>NZ_CP191993.1:4800000-9350823 GCF_050946825.1 Actinosynnema sp. CA-299493 | reverse complement strand
CTCCGCGCTCCCCTCCCCTCGGTGACGTCTCCGCGGGCAGTCCCCGGGGAACTTCCACGACGTGGACACGGAGGATAGAGGCATCCACAGAGTTATCCACAACTGTGCACGAACGAGGCCCGGACGGCAGCGGATCCCCCCGTTGCTCCCGGGCGCCTGCGGCCGGCGTGGCGGGGCTGTCTTCCCTCGTGCGGCCCGGCCCGCGTCAACCCGCATCACCCGCGAAGGCAGCACGCTAACAAGGTGTGGGCCCTGCCACAAGACGTGCGGTCGCGCAAGCCCTTTCCGTGCCTGGAACGCCGTCCGGCGCGCCCCGGGTGCGACCCCGATTTGAACCGCGCCCCCGGGGCTGCGTACCCTCGTAACCGTCTCCCGCTTGCGTGGGGTGCTTTTCGCGCGCCTAAGGCTCGATCGCTGGGGACAACCACAGACCTGCTTGGCAGTTAAGCACCGGGAGTCCGACCGTGAGCAAGGGTAAGCGCACCTTCCAGCCCAACAACCGTCGCCGTGCGAAGACGCACGGGTTCCGGCTGCGCATGCGCACCCGCGCCGGTCGCGCCATCCTGGCCGCGCGCCGGGGCAAGGGCCGCACGCAGCTGTCCGCCTGATCGCCGCAGCGCCGTGCTACCCGCGGCCAATCGGCTGACCCACAGCCAGGACTTCGGCCTGGTGGTCCGCCGAGGCCGCCGGGCCGGCCGGTCCCGGCTGGTGGTGCACGTCCTGACGCCGACGCCGTCCGACGGCGACTCGGCGGGCAAACGCACCCCGGCCGCACCCGATGGCGCTTCGGCGGAGCAACGCACCCCGGCGGCGTCCAACGGCGCCTCCGCGGAGCAACGCACCTCGGCGCAGCCCACCTTGGACCCGTCCAAGGTGGGCTTCGTCGTGAGCAAGGCCGTGGGCAACTCCGTGGTCCGGCACCGGGTGAGCCGCAAGCTCCGGCACCTGGTGCGGGATCGGCTCGCCGCGCTGCCGCCCGGAACTTCGGTGGTCGTGCGCGCGTTGGCACCGTCAGCCGATGCGGACAGCGCCGAGCTCGGCCGTGACCTCGACGCGGCGCTGCACAAGGTGCTGCGATGACGACCGTCCAGGTGAGCCCCGTCGTGCGGGTGCTGCTGCTGCCGGTGCGCTTCTACCGGAAGTTCATCTCACCGGCGCTGCCCCCGACCTGCCGTTTCCACCCGAGTTGCAGTGCGTACGCGGTGGAGGCGTTGACCGTCCACGGTGCGCTGCGCGGTTCCTGGCTGACCCTCCGCCGGCTGGGTCGCTGCGGACCCTGGCACCCTGGTGGCCTGGACCCGGTTCCGCCGAGGCGAAACGCGGTCCCCGACCTTCCTGCCGAGGAGTAGCTAGTGCTCAACTTCATCTACTACCCGGTGTCCTTCATCCTGTGGTGTTGGCACTGGGTGTTCGGCCACGTCTTCGGCGAGTCGAGCGGGTTCGCGTGGGCGCTGGCCGTGGTGTTCCTCGTCTTCTCGCTGCGCGCGATCCTGTACAAGCCGTTCGTCGGCCAGGTCCGCTCGATGCGCAAGATGCAGGAGTTCGCGCCCGAGCTGCAGAAGATCAAGAAGAAGTACGCGAACGACAAGCAGCGCCAGGCGCAGGAGATGCAGAAGCTCCAGTCGGAGCACGGCGTCAACCCGCTGGGCGGCTGCCTGCCGATGCTGGTGCAGATCCCGGTGTTCATCGGCCTGTTCCACGTGCTGCGCTCGTTCAAGCCCGGCTGGGGCGAGGTCTACTTCTTCGACGCCCAGGGCGTCGAGTCGTTCGTCAACGCGAAGCTGTTCGGCGCGAACCTGTCGACGTTCATCACGATGCCGTGGGACGACCCGAGCCAGCCGTCGCTGACGGACTTCGCCACCGAGCGCAGCGCGGTGCTGTACGTGGCCATCCCGTTGATGATCATCGCGTCGATCGCGACCCACTTCACCGCGCGCCACTCGGTGGCCCGGCAGACG
Source organism: Actinosynnema sp. CA-299493 (assembly GCF_050946825.1). Taxonomy (NCBI): domain Bacteria; kingdom Bacillati; phylum Actinomycetota; class Actinomycetes; order Pseudonocardiales; family Pseudonocardiaceae; genus Actinosynnema; species Actinosynnema sp. CA-299493. The sequence goes on along the minus strand of NZ_CP191993.1, from coordinate 9,348,865 downwards.
CAGGCCGCGACGGACAACCCGCAGACCGCGATCATGAACAAGCTGACGCTCTACATCTTCCCGCTGGGCGTGCTCGTCGGTGGCCTCTTCTTCCCCATCGCGATCCTGCTCTACTGGCTGAGTAACAACGCGTGGACGCTGGGTCAGCAGTACGTCGTGTACCACCGCATCGACCGCGAGGAAGAGGCGAAGAAGGTCGAGGCCACCGCGCAGCGGTCGGCGCTCGCCCCGAAGCCGGGCGTGAAGCCCGTGACCAAGCCCAAGCCCGGCCAGAAGCCGCAGCCGCAGCGCAAGCCGGCGGGCGCCCAGCCCGCCGCCGAGGACGCCGCGGAGGCCGAGGCCACTCCGGACGCGAGCGAGTCGACCCCGACCGCGAAGCCGTCCACCGAGGTTCCCGGTCTGAGCCCAGACCAATCCCCTGGCAAGAAGCAGGGCAACAAGAAGCGTCGTTGACCCTGGAGAGGAGACATCGTGTCGGAGACGTTGCAGGCGGCCGACGTGGACGCACCGGAGGCCGACAAGGTTCCGCCGGCGCGCTCGGGGAGTTCGGAGGACCTGCTCGTCCAGGAGGGTGACATCGCCGGGGACTACCTCGAGCGGCTGTTGGACCTCCTCGACTACGACGGCGACATCGACCTCGACGTCGAGGCGGGTCGGGCGATCGTGAGCATCGACGGCGGTGACGACCTGGAGAAGCTGGTCGGTACCCGCGGCACGGTCCTGGAGTCGTTGCAGGAGCTGACCCGGCTCGCGGTCCAGCAGGAGACGGGCGTGCGCAGCCGCCTCATGCTGGACATCGCCGGCTGGCGCGCCGGACGGCGGGCCGAGCTCGCCGACCTCGGCCGGACCACGGCGGAGAAGGTGGTGGCGACGGGCGAGAAGGTGCGGCTGCACCCGATGACCCCGTTCGAGCGGAAGGTCGTGCACGACGCCGTCGCTGCCGTGGACGGCGTGCACAGCGAGAGCGAGGGCGAGGAGCCCCAGCGCCGCGTGGTGGTGCTGCCGAAGCCCTGAGCGGGTTGTTCGAGCCGATCGCGCAACGGCCCCGGTCCCTGATGGGATCGGGGCCGTTCCGGTTCCCCGGTCGACCGGCGACCGGCTGTCGGCGACCAGCGGTCAGACCTGGACCAGGTACCCCTCGTCGGCGATCTCCCGGCCCCGCAGGGTCGGGTCGGTGAGCGGGTGGACGTCCCCCTCCCCCGCCATCGCCAAGCACTCGGCGGCGGTGAGACCCGCGCCGGTGGACCAGCGGCCCTCGACCAGGATCAGCCGGCCGGTCGGTGGCGTGGGCGGCGTCGGGTTCGGCGGTCAGGTCGAGCTCGGCCGGTTCCTCTTCCCCTCGGCGCGTTTCACGTGAAACGGTCGCGGGATGACTGAGATCATTCGGAAGCTCCGCGTCGCCGCCTACGCCGTGATCATCGAAGACGACCGGTTGCTGCTGTCCCGCTGGCTCGGACCGGACCGGCCGAGGTGGATCCTGCCCGGCGGTGGGCTCGACCACGGTGAGGACCCGTACGACGCGGTGGTCCGCGAGGTGTTCGAGGAGACCGGCTACCGGGCGGAGGTGGACCGGCTGCTCGGCATCCAGAACGTCTACGGGCCGATGGTGCGCGACGGCGTCGAGGTCGACTACCACCGCATCCGGATCCTGTACGAGGCGCACGTCGTCGGCGGGGAGTTGACGTTCGAGGTCGGCGGCAGCACGGACCGAGCGGCGTGGTTCCCGCTCGCCGAGGTGCCCGGACTGGACCACGTCGAGTCGGTCGACTACGCGTTGGAACTCCTGCGCGTGCTGCCGAAGGACGGTCGGATCGAAAGTTTCACGTGAAACGCGACTCGGATTTGGCGTGTCGCCGGGGTGATCCGTCATAGTGGGGGCCGGCACATCTCGTGGGGCTCACCGCCTCTTCGGCGAGACGCCCCAACCCCATCGCCCACACCCGGCCGCCGCCGGCGTCCGGTGTGGTTTCACGTGAAACGTCCCGGACGGAGACATGGCCGCAGAGGTGGAAGACCGCGCTAAGAAGGTCTTCGGTGACCACTACGACAAGGCGGTCGCCTTCACGGCACTGCTCACCGAGCACGGCGTCGAACGCGGGCTCATCGGCCCCCGGGAGGTCGACCGGCTCTGGGAGCGCCACATCCTCAACTCGGCCGTCGTGGCGGAGGTGCTCCCCCAAGGCGCGCGGGTCGTGGACGTCGGCTCGGGCGCGGGCCTGCCGGGTCTCCCCCTGGCGATCGTCCGCCCCGACCTCGACCTCACGCTCCTGGAGCCGATGGCACGCCGGGTGGCGTGGCTGACCGAGTGCGTCGAGGCGCTCGACCTCAAGGTCGCCGTGGTCCGCGGTCGGGCCGAGGAAGCACCGGTGCGGAACCTGCTGTCCGACAGCGACGTCGTGACGGCCCGTGCGGTCGCTCCGCTGGAACGGCTGACGCGGTGGTGCCTGCCGCTGCTCCGACCGGGCGGGCTCCTGGTCGCCCTCAAGGGCGAGAGTGCCGCGGAAGAACTGGAACGCGACGCCGAGGCGGTGCGCCGGGCCGGAGGCATCCGACCACGCGTCATCACCTGCGGTGGTGAAGTACTCGAACTGCCGACGACGGTCGTGCTCGTGGAGCGCGATGAGCAGGCGAGCCGCCGTGAAGGCGCGCGTCGCAGAAGGAAGGATCGGTGAACGTGTACCCGGACCCCCTGCAACCGGTGTTCCAAGCAGCCGGTGTTTCACGTGGAACCGAACCCGAAGGCGTGATGGGCGCGGGCGAAGTGCTCCGCCCCGCATCCGAGTCGAACTTGGCCAACAACGTGGAACCGGCAGGAGACAGCACCGTGTGGACTCCCATCGCGGAAGAAGCGGCACGCGCCACCCGCGTCCTGCACCCAGACTCCCTCCAACTCCCCCGCCCGGACCGTCGCCGGGTCATGGTGGTCGCGAACCAGAAGGGTGGCGTCGGCAAGACCACGAGCACGGTGAACCTGGCCGCCGCGCTCGCCATCCACGGGCTCAAGGTGCTCGTCATCGACCTCGACCCGCAGGGCAACGCGAGCACGGCGCTGGCCGTCGAGCACCGCTCCGGCACGCCGTCGGTGTACGAGGTGCTGATCGGCGAGCTGTCCGTCGCCGAGGCCGCCCAGGTGAGCACCGCATCCCCGAACCTGTACTGCGTGCCCGCCACGATCGACCTCGCGGGCGCGGAGATCGAGTTGGTCTCGATGGTCGCCCGCGAGTCGCGGCTGAAGGAAGCGCTGAGCCCCGAGGCGCTGGACTCCATCAAGCCGGACTACGTGTTCATCGACTGCCCGCCCTCGCTCGGCCTGCTGACCGTCAACGCGATGGTCGCCGCGCAGGAGGTGCTGATCCCGATCCAGTGCGAGTACTACGCGCTGGAGGGGTTGGGGCAGCTGCTGCGCAACATCGAGCTGGTGCAGGCGCACCTGAACCCGACGCTCAACGTGTCCACGATCCTGCTGACGATGTACGACGGCCGCACGAAGCTGGCCGACCAGGTGACCAGCGAGGTGCGCGGCCACTTCGGCGACACGGTCCTCAGGACGGTGATCCCGCGCAGCGTGAAGGTGTCCGAGGCTCCGGGTTACGGCCAGACGGTGCTCGCCTACGATCCCGGCTCACGGGGCGCGATGAGCTACCTCGACGCGGCACGGGAGATCGCCGAGTTCGGCGCGAAGATGGGATCGGCATGACGGAACAGCGCAAGGGTGGCCTCGGCCGAGGGCTCGCGGCCCTGATCCCCAGTGGGCCGCCTCCGGGGACACCGTCGCCGTCGCCGTCGCGGGCGGCCTCCCACGGTGCCAACGGGTCGTCCACCCCTGCGCCCTCCCCCGACCTGACCGGGGAGGTGGCCGGCGCGGTGTACCAGGAGCTGCCGGTCACGGCTATCCGCACGAACCCGAAGCAGCCGCGGCAGGTGTTCGACGAAGAGGCGCTGCGGGAGCTGGAGCACTCGATCCGCGAGTTCGGGTTGATGCAGCCCATCGTGGTGCGGGCGATCGGGCCGGACCACTACGAGCTCGTCATGGGCGAGCGGCGGTGGCGGGCGACCCAGCTGGCGGGGTTGAAGACGATCCCGGCGATCGTGCGGCACACGGCCGACGACGTCATGCTGCGTGACGCGCTGCTGGAGAACATCCACCGCGTGCAGCTGAACCCGTTGGAAGAGGCGTCGGCCTACCAGCAGCTGCTGGAGGAGTTCGGCGTGACGCACGAGGAGCTGGCCGACCGGATCGGCCGGAGCCGGCCGGTGGTGACGAACACGATCCGGCTGCTGAAGCTGCCGCTGCCGGTGCAGCGGCGGGTGGCCGCCGGGGTGTTGTCGGCGGGGCACGCGCGGGCGTTGCTGGGGGTCGAGGACCCCGGGGTGCAGGAGGAGCTGGCCACCCGGATCGTCGCCGAGGGGATGTCGGTCCGCGCCACCGAGGAAGCGGTGACCCTGGCCAAGGGCGCGGAGCCGGCCAGGGCGAAGGTCGTGCGGCGCAAGCCGATGCAGGCGCCCGGGTTGCAGGAGTTGGCGGAGCGGCTGTCGGACAACTTCGAAACGCGGGTGAAGGTCGAGCTGGGGCAGCGGAAGGGCCGGATCGTGGTGGAGTTCGGGTCCGTCGACGACTTGGAGCGGATCATCGAGCTCATGTCACCGGAGGCGGCGCGGCGTGCGATGAAAACGGACAAATAGGATTCGTTTGAGGCGCAAGGGATCACCCAAGGGCCTTTTGTCACGGTGACGATGACGGCCCGTGTCCAACTGGACACGGGCCGTCATCGTGTGGTGAGAGGGTCTAACGCGCGACCGCGCGCTCGATGAGACCCGCGTAGATGTCCCCCAGCGACCGGCCGGCCGCCTCGACCGCCATCGGGAGGAGCGAGGTCTCGGTCAGGCCGGGCGAGACGTTCACCTCCAGGAAGTTGACGGTGCCGTCCGGCGCGACGATGGCGTCGGTCCGGGAGACGTCCCGGAGACCCAGGAGCCGGTGGGCGGAGACGGCCAGCTCGCCGACCGCCTGGGCGGCCTTCTCGTCGAGGCGCGCCGGGGCGTGGAAGTCGGTGAGCCCCGCCGTGTACCGGGCGGTGTAGTCGTAGACCCCGTTCTCCGGGACGATCTCCACCGGCGGCAGGGCGTAGGGGCCGTCCGGCCCGTCCACCACCGCGACGGCGACCTCGACGCCCGCCACGAAGCGCTCGGCCAGGACCGTGTCGCCGTACGCCAGGCAGCCGACCATCGCGGTCGGGAGCTCGGCGGCGTCGCGGACCACCTGGGCGCCCAGGGCCGAGCCGCCTTGGTCGGGCTTGAGCATCAGCGGCAGACCCAGGCGTTCGACCATGGCGTCCAGGACCGGTCGGGCGCCCAGTTCGCGGAACGTGGCGTGGGGCAGGACCGCCCACTCCGGGGTGGCCAGGCCGGCGCGCGCCAGCTCGGCCTTCGCGGTCGGCTTGTCCCAGGCACGGCGGCAGGCGCGGGAGTCCGTGCCGACGAACGGGACGTTCATCAGCTCCAGGATGGTCTGCACGGAACCGTTCTCGCCCTCGCCGCCGTGCAGTGCCACCACGACGGCGTCGGGACGGTGCTCCTTCAGGCGGGTGAGCAGGCTGCCGTCGGCGTCCCACTCCTCCACGACCAGGCCGACCGAGCGCAGCGCGGCGGACAGCCTGCGACCGGATCGCAAGGACACCTCCCGCTCGTGCGAAAGGCCCCCGGACAGGACTGCGACCCAGCGGTTGGACAACGTGTGCTCCTGATCAAGCGGTGTCGGGCGAGGGGCTGTGCGGGCCGGAGACGGCGCGGCCCACGGTCGGGCCGAACGTCTCGTGCAGCTCGATCTCGTCCTTGATGACGTTCGCGAGCCGTCGCACACCCTCGCGGATGCGTTCGGGCGTCGGGTAGCAGTACGAGATGCGCAGCTGCCGGCTGCCCAGGCCGTCGGCGTAGAAGCCGGTGCCCGACGCGTACGCCACGCGTTGGGTGATGGCGCGGGGCAGCATGGCCTTGGTGTCGATGCCTTCGGGAACGGTCACCCAGACGTAGAAGCCGCCGTTCGGCTTGTTCCACGTGGAACCAAGGGGCATGTGCTGTTCGAGTGCCGAGATCGCCGCGTCACGGCGTTCCCGGTAGGCCTCGCGGTAGGTCTTGATCTGACCCTTCCAGTCGTGCGTCGTCAGGTAGCGCGACACGATCAGCTGGTTCAGGGTCGGCGGGCAGAGGGTGGCCGACTCGGCCGCCAGGACGAGCTTCTCGCGGACGGCGTGCGGCGCCAGGACCCAGCCGACCCGGAGGCCGGCGGCGAAGGTCTTGGAGAACGAGCCCAGGTAGACGACGTTGTCCGGGTCGGTCGCGCGCAGGGCCGGGTACGTGACGCCGTCGAAGCCCAGCAGGCCGTACGGGTTGTCCTCGACCACGAGGATGCCGTGCGTGCGGCAGATCTCCAGGACTTCCGCCCGGCGCTGGACGGCGAGGGTGACGCCGGCCGGGTTGTGGAAGTTGGGGATCGTGTAGAGGAACTTGATCCGGCGGCCTGAGCGCTCCACCGCGGCGATGGCCTCGCGCAGGGCGTCCGGCATGAGGCCGTCGGCGTCCATGCCCACGTGGACGACCTGGGCCTGGTAGGCGGCGAACGAGCCCAGCGCGCCCACGTAGGACGGGCCCTCGGCCAGCACGACGTCACCGGGGTCGCAGAAGATGCGGGTGACCATGTCGAGGCCCATCTGGGAGCCGACGGTCACCACCACGTCGTCCGGGTGGGCGTTGATGCCCTCCAGCGCCATCACGTCGCAGATCTGCTCACGCAGCTCGGGCACGCCGTGCGCGCTGCCGTACTGGAGCGCGACGAGCCCCTCGGTGGCCACGACGTCGGCCACCTCCGCGCTGAGGGACTCCAGCGGCAGTGCTGCCAGGTGCGGCATCCCTCCCGCCAGGGACACCACCTCAGGCCTGCTCGCCACCGCGAAGAGCGCCCGGATCTCCGATGCCGTCATGCCCGCCGTGCGCGCCGCGTACCGGCGCAGGTGGGGGTCGAGGCTTCTGGCTCCCTGCTTGGGGGGCACTCCGGGTAGGTTCACGGGAAACTCCGTAGGTGGCTGTTACCGGCGGGTTTGTTCCCGCCCGAGTGTAACGGCCGTCCCGTTCGGGGCATGTGCCTTCCGGGCGGGGGTCACATCCGCCTATCCTCGTGGGGGAAGTGTCGGGGGCTGGGAGGTCGGGGTGTCGCGTCGGGTCCTGGGCGTCACCTTGGACAACTTGGAACACCTGTCCAAGCACAGTCGGACCTGCGTGTTCTGGGAGCTCGCGCCCCACTTGAAGGAGCAGGCCGAGGAGTTCGGGGACACCGAGTTCGAGAAGGAGGCCTGGGTCTCCAGCGTGCTGTTGGAGTGGGGCTCCTGCGGTCGGATCATCTACCTGGACGGGATTCCCGCCGGATCGGTGTTCTACGCGCCCCCGGCGGCCGTGCCCAGGTCGTTGGCCTTCCCCACCTCCCCCGCCAGCGCTGACGCGGTGCTGATGACCGGTCTCGAGGTGTTGCCGGAGTTCCGCGGTGGCGGGCTCGGGCGGGTGTTGGTGCAGACGGTGGCCAAGGACCTCACGCGTCGTGGGGTGAAGGCGATCGAGGCGTTCGGCGACAACCGGCCGGAGGTCGACGGGCCGGGTTGCGTCACGCCGGCCGACTTCCTGCTCCAGGTCGGCTTCAAGACGGTGCGCCCGCACCCCCGTTGGCCGCGGTTGCGGTTGGAGCTGCGCAGCGCGTCGTCGTGGAAGGAAGACGTGGAGGCGGCACTGGAGCGCCTGCTCAGCTCCGTGACGGTGACCGCCGCCCCGCCGGAGCCCAGTTTCAAGCCCGTGTGAGACCCCCATGAGCTGGGGTTTTATCGGCGCGGATTGACGGGCAGTCGATTGCCTGCATAACTTGCCGGGTGGACAAGGTGTTCAAGGCCCTGGCCGACGAGACCCGCCGCTACCTGCTGGACCGGCTGCGCGAGGAGAACGGCCAGACGCTCGGAGAGCTGTGCGCCCGGCTGGGGATGACCCGGCAGTCCGTCACCCAGCACCTGGCCGTGCTGGAGGCGGCGAACCTGGTCGGCACCACCCGCCGAGGCCGGGAGAAGCTGCACTACCTCAACCCGGCGCCGCTGCACGAGGTGCGGGAGCGGTGGATCGACAAGTTCGAACGGCCGCTCGGTGACGTGGAACGACGGGCCGAGGAACCGGTCGAGCCGGAGTTCGGGTACGTGACGTACATCGGGAGCACGCCCGAACGGGTGTGGCAGGCCCTGACCGACGCGGACCTGACGGCCCGGTACCGGGGCCACCGCGACAGCCCGGACCGGCAGGTCGGCTCGGGGCGGGCGCACCGGCGTGCGAGCGGTTCGGACGTGGACGACGTGGTGGGCCGGGTCGTCGAGGCCGACCCGCCGCGCCGCCTGGTGACGGCGTGGGCGGACCCGGCGGAGCCCGCCGTGACGTCGACGGTGACGTTCCGCATCGACGCGCACGGCGGGACCGTGCGGCTGACCGTGACGCACTCGGGTCTGGCCGACGAGGCGGAGCGCGCGCGGGCAGCGTCCGGCTGGGCGGCCGTGCTGTCGAACCTGAAGTCGCTGCTGGAGACCGGCCACGTGCTGCCGGGCATCGCGTGGGAGACGCCCGCACACCCCGGTTAGGAGCGGTCGGTGGTCAGAAGCGGTCGATCTCGCAGTTCTCCAGCGCGCCGGACTGGAGGAGGTCGAGCGCCTGCTCGCTGACGACGAGCTGTCCCTGGTCGGTGACGCCGAGGTCGTCCACACCCGCCTGGCCGGTGACCTCCAGCCAGTGGAAGGTGGGCAGCTCCTTGCCCTCCAGCAGCTCCTGCGCCTCGTCCGAGACGGTCACCGTGGCGCGGCGGACGCGGAAGGCGTCCAAGCCGCTGTCGACCAGCGTGTCGGCCAGGTCGTCGGTGACCAGGTAGACCGGGAACGCCTCGACCAGGTCGTCGCCGGCCCAGTCGGTGATCTCGTAGTGCACCGCTTCGATGCGCGGCGGGTGGGCCGCGGCGTCGATCACGGTTCCTTCGCCCAACGCGCCGGCGACCTCGGGTTCGAGGCGGTAGAACTCCATCGTGCTCCTCACCGGCGGCGCCGGCCAATAAGATCGACTCGTGGACGTGGGTGTCGAGATCCAGGGCAAAGTACTCGCGATCACCGAGGGCTCGCGGGACTTCGTGAAGATTCGCACACTGCTCGACGGGTGGCAGGCCGAGGCCGTCCCGACCGGGTAGCTGGTCGACGAGCTGACCGACCTGATGCTGGACCTGCGCCCAGAACCGCGCGGACGACGAGGACGCCGTCGCCGAGGTGCTGGACGTGCCGGCGGACTGGTAGGCGTCCACCGGTCCGCCTCCGGGCACCCGGGACGCGCCGCCGTCACCGTCCGATCAGCACGTCGACCCGTGGCCCGGTCAGCGGAGCTTGCCGGTGGCCACCTCGTGCCGCAGCAGGTCGTCCATGGTGAACGTGCCGGTCGGCTGGTCGTCCTTGCCCAGCAGGTACAGGCGCTTCACCGCGACCAGGATGCCCTCGGCGACCACGTCGCGGAACGACGGGTTGGCCAGCCGCTGCCGGTCACCCGCGTTGGTCAGGTAGCCGACCTCCACGCGGACCGCCGTGCAGCGGGTCATCCGGAGCATGTCCCACGTCTTCGGGTGCGTGCGGCAGTCGAGCAGGCCGGTGCGGGCGACGATCTCGCGCTGGATGAAGCCGGCCAGCGCCTCGCCGACCGTGGACGACGTGCCGTTGCCCGTCCCGAAGTGGAACGTCGCCACACCGGACGCCAGGGGCGACGCGTTGCGGTCGGTGTGCAGGGACAGGATCAGGTCCGCGCCCGCCTCGTTGGCGAACCGCGCCCGCTCGCCCTCGTCCGGGTTGTGGTTCGGCCCGCGCGTGAGCAGGGCCTCCATGCCGGTGGCGGCCATCTTGCCCTCGAGCAGCCTGGCCAGGTCGAGCATGACGTCGGCCTCGGACACGCCGTCGACCACGACGCCGCGGTCCTCGCCCCCGTGACCGGGGTCGATGATGATGCGCTTGCCGGACAGCCTCGGCCCGGCCCGGCGGACCCGCTCCTGCTCGCGCAGGAACACCGGTCGACCGCCCCGGACCTTGGGCTGCAGCTGGCGCAGCGCGCGGACCGTGCCGGGGCCGCACACGCCGTCGACGATCAAGCCGTAGTCGCGTTGGAAGCTCCGCAACGCCTGCTCGGTCTGCTGGCCGAACTCGCCGTTGGCCCGCCCGGCGTCGTAACCCAGCTCCAGCAGTCGCTCCTGCAACGCGGACACGTCGTCACCGGTCACCGGCTGCGCCATGAGGAACGCGATCGGGCGGTCGCCGAGCCGGTACGTCGCGTCGCGCAGGGCGCGGTAGGTGGCGGGGCCGACGAGGCCGTCGGTGATGAGACCCCGCTGCTGCTGGAACGCGCGCACCGCGTGCTCGACCGGCAGGTCGAACACCTGGGACGGCTGCGGATCGGACAGCAGACCGAGCTTCGTCAGCGTTGCCCTGACCTCGGCGACGTCCGGACCGAAGTCCCCGCGGCGGAGTAGCAGCATGCACCCCTCGCTCACTAAGGCGCCGACATCCGTCGACGCGAACTTGACGACCTATTGTGCCCTGCGCGCGCCGATGCCACGGACGGGGCTACTGCGAGTGGTCACGAGTCCACAAACGAGTGACCCGTCCGTCTCCTCTGAAGACGGACGGGTCACTCGCTCGGGTGCACTCAGAGCACGTCGGCCAGGTCCTTGAGCAGGGCCGCCTTCGGCTTGGCGCCGACGATCTGCTTCACCGGCTTGCCGCCCTGGAACAGGATCAGGGTCGGGATCGACATGACCTGGTAGTCCCGCGCGATCGACGGGTGGGCGTCGATGTCGAGCTTCGCGATGGTGATCTTGTCGGCGTTCTCGGCGGCGATTTCGTCGAGCACCGGGGCGACCATCTTGCACGGGCCGCACCAGGTCGCCCAGAAGTCGACCAGAACGGGCTTCTCGCTGGTCAGGACGTCATCGACGAACGTCTGAGCGGACGTGACCACGGGGGTGCCTGCCATGTCGTGTTTCTCCCTCGGAAAAGGTGGGTTCAGCTGGTGGAGACGGGCTCGCCGTAGCCGCCGCCGACGTGCTCGGCGGTGACGGCGGCCTCCGTGGTCCCGTGCTCGGCGAGCCAGCGCTCCGCGTCGATCGCGGCGGCGCAGCCCGAACCGGCGGCGGTGATCGCCTGGCGGTAGGTGTGGTCGACGAGGTCGCCCGCGGCGAACACGCCGTCCACGTTCGTGTGAGTCGTGCGGCCGAGGACCTGGACGTAGCCCTCGCCGTCCAGCTCGACCTGGCCCTTGACCAGCTCGCTGCGGGGGTCGTGGCCGATGGCGACGAAGAAGCCGGTGAACGGGTGTTCGCTCACCTCACCCGTGCGGGTGTCGCGGGTCTTCACGCCGGACACCGAGCCGGCGGCCTGGCCCAGCACCTCGACGACCTCGGCGTTCAGCAGCCACTTGATCTTCTCGTTGGTCCGCGCGCGCTCCAGCATGATCTTGGAGGCGCGGAACTCCTCGCGGCGGTGGATGATCGTGACGGTGCGGGCGAACTTGGTGAGGAACGTCGCCTCCTCCATCGCCGAGTCGCCGCCGCCGATCACCGCGATGTCCTGGTCGCGGAAGAAGAAGCCGTCGCACGTGGCGCAGGACGACACACCGCGGCCGAGCAGCTCCTGCTCACCGGGGACGTGCAGGTAGCGCGCCGCGGCGCCCATGGCCAGGATCACCGAGCGGGCGGCGTAGCGCTTGCCGTTCGCGGTGACGTACTTCACCGGGCCGTCCAGCTCGACGCCCTCGACGTCCTCCGCGCGCAGCTCGGCGCCGAAGCGCTTGGCCTGCTCCCGCATCTGCTCCATGAGGTCGGGGCCCATGACGCCGTCGCGGAAACCGGGGTAGTTCTCGACTTCGGTCGTGGTCATCAGCGCGCCGCCGTACTGCGAGCCCTCGAACACCAGCGGTTCGAGCTGGGCACGCGCCGCGTAGACCGCCGCGGTGTACCCGGCGGGCCCCGATCCCACGACGATCAGGTTCCGAACGTCCGACACCCTCGACCTCCGTTAGTCGCTCTCGGGCCCGGATCACCCGGCCCGGCACTTCGCACAACGGATCGTAGGGTGTGGTAATTCCGCACCGTCGAGGTGAGTTGGGCTACGCGGCGTCGGCTACGGCCTGCTATGGCCTGGCCACGGCCCTGCCACGGCCCCGCTACGGCTCGATCGTGCTGTTCGCCAGGACGCCGTCGGGGTTGTCCGGACCGCAGGTCTGGGGGTCGACCACCACGATGCGGTACGCGCCGGGCGTGCCCGCCGGCAGGATCGCCATCACGGCCGGCTTGTCGTCCAGCGTGATGGGGCTGACCCCGAGCGGCTTGCCGGCGTTGATGTTCGCTCCACGCAGGCAGTCGGCCAGCTGCTCCTGGTTCTCCAGCGGCCCGTAGTTCTGCGCCTTGAGCACGTCGCCGAACACCGGGCCGAAGTTCTCGCCGCGCACGGCGGGCATCCGGTCGGCACCGCCCGTGACCGGCGCGTTCGTGGTCTTGTCCTGCTGGGCCTGACCGCCGCCGTCACCGGCGGTGGTGTCGCGCGGGATGGCCACCACGGCGACGCCGACGGCGACCGCGGCCGCCGCGAGCAGCCCCGCGCCCCAGCCGAGGCGCTTGGCGCGACGGGCCTTGGCCTGCGCGAGGTCGACGACCGGCGCGACCGGGCGCGCCTCCTCGGCGAGGGCCGCGTCGATCCGCTCGGCCACGTGGCGCGGCATGGGGATCGGCGGCAGGTCGTGCAGGTCGTCGAGCGTCGCGTCGAGGGCGGCGAGGATCTCGCGGGCCTCGGGGTCGTTCTCGACCAGCGGCCGCAACTCGGCCTCGGTCCGCGGGTCCAGAGCCCCCGCGTGCAGGTCAGCCAGCAGGTCGACGGACCACGGCGGCCCTGAACGCCGCGCATTGCCGGTCATCGTTCCTCCAACTGACGTCCCTGTTGCACCTGCACATCGTTGTTCATTGGGACGTTCGCATCTGCACCCTGGTTCCGGAGGTGCCCCAGAACTTTGGCGAGCTTGGCCCGCCCGCGGGCGCACCTCGACTTCACCGTGCCCTCCGCGATACCCAGCAGCTGCGCCGTTTCGGCCACCGAGTACCCCTCCACGTCGACCAGCACGATCGGGGCCCGCTGCTCTTCCGGCAGCTCGTTGAGGGCGGCCTGGACGACCAGGCGGGTCTCCCGCTCGGCCATCGCGTCCCTGGGCGCCACCGGCTCGCCGGGGCCCGCCTCGGGGAGCGGCACGGTCGGCCTGGTTTGTCGCCTGCGCATCCGGTCCAGGCAGGCGTTCACGACTATTCGGTGCAACCAGGTGGTGACCTGGGACTCGGCCCGGAAGCTCCCGGCCGCCCGGAAGGCCGAGATGAACGCCTCCTGCAACGCGTCCGCGGCCTCTTCGGGGTCGCGCAGCGTGCGCAGCGCGACGGCCCACATGCGATCCCGGTGCCTGCGCACGAGCTCGGAGAAGGCGTGCGGGTCACCCGCGGCGTGCGCCGTGATGAGGTCTGCGTCCGAGCTGGCTGCGGCGGTCACGCGGGGAGCCTAGCGGGCTCGGGCAATCTCTCTCTTTTCACCTGCACGGGTGAATGCCCGCGGGCACTACTGCGCGCGGGTGTAGACGAGTTCCGCGATCTCGGAGCGGTTGTTCTTGCCGCTGCCCGAGAGCTTCGTGATCCACACCAGCAGGTGCTGCGACGGCTCGTGGTCGGCGAGCTGGATCTGGGTCTGCCCGGCCGACAGGGTCGCGGTCGCGATGACCTTCGTCTCGGACAGCGGCGCGCCGGGCGCGCCCGCCACGCGGATCTCCACCACCGTGCCCTCGCTGGGCGACGTGATCGTCACCGACGACAGCTTCACCGGCTCGGCGAAGCCCGCCATCAGCCCGATGCCCGGCTTCAGCGCGGGGAACGGCTCGAAGTAGTTCTCCGTCTGCCACACCGTGGTCGGGTTGTTGTCGACGGCGCGGTTGGCCCGGGTGGCGTTGTCGGGCTGGTTGGTCACGTCGTACACGCCGACGGACGCGGGCTGCACGGGACCGGCGGGCGTCGCCGGCGGGGCGGGCTGGCCGCTCTGCCCCGGCGTGGTGGACTGGCCGATCACCACCGTCGGCCCGCCGCCGCCGGTCGGCTCGTCGCTGAAGAAGCTCACGATCTGCACGCCGAGCCAGACGACCACGGCCAGCGTGGCGACCGCGAGCACGGCCACGCTGATCATCAGCTTCCGCTTGCGGTCCTTGTCGCGGACCGGGCGCTGCGTGGTCCACACCGCGCCGTCGTCCGCCGCGTCGTCCGGCACCGGCTGGATCAGCGCGGTCTGCGCCTCGGACCGGGCGATCTGGTCGAGCACCTGGAGGATCGCCGCGCTGGTCCGGATGCCGCCGACGCTGGTGTCCTCCAGGCTGCGCACGGCGACCGACGACAGCTCGTGCGGCACGTACGGGTGCAGCGCGCTCGGCGCGAGCACGGAGCCGTCCGGGCCAGTCGGCGCGGCGGGCACGCCGTCCGGGCCGTTCGGCAGCGCCCACTTGCCGGTGAGCAGCAGGTACAGGATCGCGCCCAGGCCCTTGACGTCGTCGCGGGCGATCGCGTCCGGTCGCGGCCCGGGGAACGCGAGCCGCAGCCTGCCGTCCGCCGTCACCCGGATGCGCTGCGGGTGGTCCGCGCCGAGCACGAGGCCGGCGTGGTGCGCGCCCTCGATCGCCGCGCCCAGCGGCTCCAGCAGCCGCGTCGCGGCGCCCGCGGGCAGCGGGCCCTCGGCGACCAGGTCCAGCAGGTCGGTGCCCTGGGTCCACTCGGCGACGATCACGCCGAGGATGCCCTCGTCGAGCCGGATGCCGGCGCCGGGCGTCAGCACGTCGATCACCCGGGCCACGCCCGGGTGGGTGAAGCTGGCGGCGTGCATGGCGCGTTCGGCGGTCCGCTTGGCCCGCGCCGCGGCGGCGTGGTCGGCCGGGTCTCCCACCAGGACGGTCAGCGCCACGTCCCGGTTGAGCTGCCCGTCCCTGGCCCGCCACAGGTGCGCCTCGCACCGCCGGTCCACACCGGACCGGGCCAGCAGCCGGTACCGGCCGTCGCCGATCACCCCGCCGGGCACCAGCGAGGTGTTGTGCATCGGACCGCTGCTCACGGGGCCGAGGGTACGTGACCGCGTGGTGTCACAGGTGTCATCGGCGACCCACCAAACGACTGATCTTGGCGAGCGCGGGCCTGACCTCGGGCACCCGGAACAGGGCGAGCAGGAGGAAGCTCAACGGCAGCCCGACGATCGTCTGGACCACCACCTCGACCCAGGCGCCCGCCACGCGGGACTCGATTCCCAGCACTCGGACGGCGAGCCACGCGAGCCCGGTCGCCGTCGCGAACGCGATGGCGGAGGCCACGACCGTGAGGCAGATCGTCCACGCCGTGTAACCGGTGCGCAGCCGGCCGAGCCGCAGCCGCAGCCACAGCTGCCCGACCAGGGCGCCGACCACGAAGCTCAGCGACATCGCGATCGACACGCCGACCGCCAGCTTGTCCGGCGGCGAGATCGCCAGGAACCCGTACAGCAGCGCGATCCGCGCCACCACGATGATCCCCTGGATGATCGTCGGCGTCCGGGCGTCCTTCAACGCGTAGAAGACCCGCAGCTGCAACAACGTGATCGCGTACGGCACCAGCCCGAACGCCGACAGCGCGAGCGCCGTGCCGATCGACTCGCCGCCGCCGACGCCGGACCTGCCGTGCGCGAACAGGGCCAGGCCGATCGACACGCCGGACACCGTCATCAACGCGCTGAACGGCATCAGCAGGATCGACGACATCCGGTTGCCGAACGCCAGGTCGCCGACCAGCGCGTCGGTGTCGTGCGCCGCCGCCGCGCGGCTCATCTTCGGCATCAGCGCCGTCAGCAGCGACACGCCGAGCACCCCGTAGGGCACCTGGGCGATCAGCCACTGCATGTTGTAGACCGTGATGGCGCCGTCGTAGTGCGTGGCGACCTTCGTCAGCACCACCATGCTGGCGAAGCCGAGCGCCACGTACAGCAGCACCCAGAACGCCAGCCCGCCGAACTCCGACAGCCGCCGGTCCCAGCCCCACCGCCAGCGGAACCGGAACCCGGTCCGGCGCAGCGCGGGCACCAGCACCGAAGCCTGCAGCGCCACGCCCAGCATCGTGCCCAGGCCGAGGACCAGCAGCTTCGGCTCGCCCATCCGCACCGGGTCGAGGGAGATCTCGCCCGGCATCAGCCAGTACACGCCCAGCGTCACGATCACCACGAGGTTGTTCAGCACCGGCGCCCACGTGGGCAGGCCGAACACGTGCCGGGTGTTGAGCACCGCGCCGATCAGCGCGGACAGCCCGTAGAAGACGATGCCCGGCAGCACCAGGTAGGCGAACGCGGTGACCAGCTCGGGCTTGGCGTTGGGCGAGTCGATGAACAGCGCCGTCAGCAGCGGCGCGCAGGCGACCGCGATGACCGTGCCGATGCCGAGGACCACCGCGGACATCGTGATCATCCACTGCGCGTAGGACTCGCCGCGGTCGCCGTCCTCCTTCTCGGCGCGCACCAGCAGCGGGATGGCCACGCTGGTCAGCACGCCGCCGAGCAGCAGCTCGTTGATCATCGTGGGCAGCGTGGTGGCGACCTGGTAGGAGTCGTTGAGCGCGTCGACGCCGAGGATCGTGATCAGCAGCAGCTTGGACAGCAGTCCGGAGGCGCGGCTGACGATCGTGGCGATGGCCATCGAGCCGCCGGCGCGCGCCAGCGACGGGCCCTGCGGTTGCTCCTGCGTCACCGTGGTTGTTCCACTCAACTCGTGCTCGACCTCTCCGGCGGCGTGACCCCACTCGCGTCGTTCGGCACCTGTGCGGAGGCGGCCCGGGCGGCGCGCACCCGACGGTAGATGCGCCGGGCGGACAGCAGCACCAGCGCGGCGCCCGCCAGGCCCGTGATGACGACCGTGATCGTGCCGTACGCCGAGGACGACACCTCGAGCCGCGCCCGCTCGCCCAGCTCGACGCCGCTGGTGGTGACCAGGCGGATGTGCACCGGGAAGCGCCCGGACCGCTGCACCTCGACCGGCACCGGCACCAGCCGGTCGCCGCGCGCGGGCAGCTCGATGTCGGTCAGGCCCTTGGCCACGATGCCCGGTGTGTCCTCGATCACGATCCGCACCGTGATCCGCACGTCGAGCCGGTTCTTGATGGACAGCGGGATGGGGCTGTCGCCCGAGCCGAGCAGGATCGGGCTGTTCGGCTCGGTCACCGTGACCTGGCCGCGCAACCCGTCGATCTGCTCACGGGCCACCGCCAGCGCGGCCCGCGCGCCGTCCTCGTCGCCGCGCCACGCGCCCGACACCGCGCGCAGCAGCGACAGCCGCAGCGGGGCGGTCAGGTCGGCGGGCTCGGCGGACTCCGCGTCCGGCTGGCTCATCGACTCCGTCAGGTGGTGCAACCGGAGCCACGAGTCGGAGATCGCGGCGGTCACGGTCGGCGGCACCTCGCGGGCGCCCGCCTCGACCGGGTAGCTCAACGCGGCCGTCTGCGCCGGCGGCGACGCCAGCAGCGCCTCCAGGCCGACGGGGGTCGCGAACCCGTCCGCGACCAGGGACTTCGCCGTGCGCAGCAGCGTGTCGACCTCGCCGCTCGGCGCGTTCCACCGGCGCGGCGGCGCGATGACCACGTGCTGGCCGGTGTTCTGGAACCCGGCACGGAACGTGAGCGCGGCCAGCGCGTTCTGCACCGACACCGGCCGGGTCTCGCTCGGCGTGGTCACGCCCGCGACCGGCCGGGTCGTCGCCGCGCCCTGCAACGCGTCGGACACCATGCCGTCGACGCGCACCGCCGTGACCGACTTGCCCTCGGCCACGTCGAACCGGACCGGCCCCGTCCCGGGGGTGCCCGCGACGGCCGACTGGTCGAGCACCAGGGACGTGACGCCCCGCCCGGTCAGGCCCGCCAGCGTCGCCTGGTCGAGCACGCCGTCCTCGGGCCAGGCCAGGCCCTGCGCCGGCTGCACGCCGAGGACCTCGCGGACCACCTCGGCGCCGGCGAGCGCGAGGTCGCCGAGACCGGTGAGCTCGGCGCGGGACAGCGCCACGAGGTCGGCGTCCGCGTCGGGCAGCGCGATCACGCACCGGCCGGCGGCCACCAGGCGCAACCGGTCGTGCCACAGCTCGGCCGCGCTCCTGCCCTTGCCCGCGCCCTGGCCGCGCACCTCGTAGCCCCGGGTCATCGCCTCGACCGTGCGCAGCAGGTCGGGGTCGACGGCCAGGCACACGCCGGTGCCCAGCGGGCCGGTCAGCGCCGACTCGTAGGCCGTGAGCAGGCCGTACAGCCGTCCGCCCATGGCCAGCGAGCCCGCCAGCTCGTCGTCGGTGAGCACGGTCGGGCTGTCGGTGACGACGCGCGGCCGGTCGGCCAGCGGCCAGAGCAGGGTGATCTTGGCCGGGTTGGTCGGCGGGGTCGGCGCCTGGCCGCCGGGCATCGCGAGCACCGGCAGCAGGGTGCTCAGCGCGGCCAGCCGGGCCCGCCCGCCGTAGGCCGGGACGCCGTTGATGTTGGCGAGGATCGGGTAGATGCCCGGCTCGGTGATCTGCAACGACGTGGGCTCGGCCCCGCGCAGCGGCACGGTCAGCCGGAACGGCTTCGACTCGTTCTGCTCCAGGCGGTCGGTGACCGGGGTGAACCTGGGTTGGACGACCTCGGCGTCGGTCGGCTCGCGCAGCGCCTTGCGGACCTCGTCCTCGCCGGTCAGCGGCTGACCGCGTTCCAGGCGCAGCTCGATGTCCTCGATCGGCCGGTCGCCGACGTTGACCACCTTGCCGGAGATGGTGATCGAGTCCAGCCCGTCCGCGGTGATCACGCGGGGGACCATCTCCTCGACGTCCAGGCGCAGCCACACCTGCGACTGCTGGCCCGGTTGGCTGGACAGCGCCCTGGTCGCCCACACCTGGGTGGCGGGCGCCGGTCGGACGGGCAGCCGCCCGGTGTCGACGGGCGCGGCGGGCGCCGCGGGCGCCGTCGTCACGAGGAGGACCCCCGCCGCCGCTAGTGCGGACAGCAGCCGTTTCACGCGGACTCCGCTCCGTCCGTCTGGTACTCGGAGAGCAGTTCGGCGGCTCGGCGCACGAGTCGACGCTCGTCCGCGTAGGCGAGCCGGTCGTCCAGCTCGCCAAGGGGCACCCACGCCACCTCGGTGACCTCCACGTCTTCGTCGGAAAGCTCGCCGCCCAGCGCTTCCAGGAGGAAGTGGTGGACGGTCTTGTGCACCCGCCGGTCCTCGGCGACGAACCAGTAGTCGATCGAGCCGAGCGGGCGCAGGACCTTGCTATGGATACCGGTCTCCTCCGCGACCTCGCGCACCGCGGTCTGCTCCGCGGTCTCACCGGCCTCGATGTGACCCTTCGGCAACGACCACAACAGCCTGCCGCGCCGGTCGAGCCGCCCGATGATCGCGGCGACGTGCTGCTCGAAGTCCAGCACCAGTCCCCCCGCCGAGGTCTCGTCGACGGTCTTCAGCCGCCGACCCCGACGCCGGTTGCGGCGCCTCGGCTTGGGACCGCCGGAGCGACCGGACGACTGGGGCATGCCCTGATGGTAGTGGTGACCAGCGGGTACCGGACGTGACCGCCCGGTGGCGGCCGGTGATCGACTTCGGGCAACTCGTTCGGCCCCGGGGTCGCCGACCAGTAGGCTGGCTGCTCGTGTCCGGACCCATCGCCTCCACCGCCACTCCTCCTGGGCAGGACAATGCCGTGGTGGAACTGCTGAGCGCCCTCCCCGTCGCCGAGGAACTGGCCGCCCGCTTCGCCGGGGCCGGTCACCGCCTGTACCTGGTGGGCGGCAGCGTGCGGGACGCCGTGCTCGGGCGGCTGTCCGGAGACCTCGACTTCACCACCGACGCCCGGCCGCCGCAGATCATGGCGCTGCTCAAGGGCTGGGCGGACGCGATCTGGGACACCGGCATCGCGTTCGGCACGGTCGGCGCGACCAAGCACGGGCAGACCGTCGAGGTGACCACGTTCCGCGCGGACAGCTACGACGGCGTCACCCGCAACCCCGAGGTGACCTTCGGCGACAGCATCGAGGGCGACCTGGTCCGCCGCGACTTCACCGTCAACGCGATGGCCTACGACGTGGTGCACCGGCAGCTCATCGACCCGACCGGCGGGCGCGAGGCGCTGCGGGCCAGGACCCTGGACACCCCGGCGACGCCGCAGGAGTCCTTCTCCGACGACCCGCTGCGGATGCTGCGCGCGGCCCGGTTCGTGTCCCAGCTCGGCTTCACCGTCGCGCCGCGCGTGCTCGACGCCATGGCGGCCATGGCGGGCGAGCTGACCCGCATCACCGCCGAGCGCGTGCAGGTCGAGGTGTCGAAGCTGCTCACGGGCGCGCACCCGCGGGCGGGCGTCGAGCTGATGGTCGAGGCGAAGCTCGCCGACGTGGTGCTGCCCGAGCTGCCCGCGATGAAGCTGGAGATCGACGAGCACCACCAGCACAAGGACGTGTTCCACCACTCGCTGGTCGTGCTCGACCAGGCCGTCGACCTGGAGGCGGCGGACCCGGAACGCGGCCCGGAGCCGGACCTCGTGCTGCGGCTGGCGGCGTTGCTGCACGACATCGGCAAGCCGGACACCCGGCGGTTCGAGGAGGGCGGCGGCGTCTCGTTCCACCACCACGAGGTGGTCGGCGCGAAGATGGTCCGCAAGCGTTTGCGCGCCTTGAAGTACTCGAAGGAGATCGTCGAGGACGTCGCCCAGCTCGTGTACCTCCACCTGCGCTTCCACGGCTACGGCAGCGGCGAGTGGACCGACTCGGCGGTGCGCCGGTACGTCACCGACGCCGAGCACCTGCTCCCCCGCCTGCACAAGCTGGTCCGCGCCGACTGCACCACGCGCAACCGGCGCAAGGCCAACGCGTTGCAGCGGACGTACGACGACCTGGAGCGCCGCATCGAGCGCCTCGCCGCCGAGGAGGACCTCAAGCGGGTCCGGCCGGACCTCGACGGCAACGAGATCATGCGGCTGCTGGGCCTGCCACCAGGGCCGATGGTCGGCCGGGCGTGGAAGTTCCTCAAGGAGCTGCGCCTGGACCGCGGCCCGCTCGACCACGACGAGGCGGTCGCGGAGCTGATCGAGTGGGCCCGCGCGGAGGGCGTCCAGCCTCCTGGTGACTGACACCAAGTGACCAATCTCGGGCTGGGGGCTTGGCCAGTGACAGCCCGTTGCGGGACCATGACTGTGTGCGTCAGACGCGCACTGGGGGTGGTGTCGTATGAACGCTTGGGGATTGTCCGAGGGGGGCACCCGGGCACAACAGGGGTTGGACGAGCTGTCCGACCGGCAGCGGGCCGTGCTCCGCTGCCTGGCCAGGGGGCTCGCGGACCACGAGATAGCGCGGGTGCTGGCGTTGAGCCAGCACCAGGTGGGGGCGGTGGTGTCGGAGATCCTGCGCGCGCTGCACCTGCGCGACCGGATGGCGGCGGTGGTCTACGCCCACGAGACGGGCATCATCCGCTTGCCGCTGCCCCGCTGATTGCCGCTGCTTCGCAGACGGCGGCGAGGTCGCCTGGAAGTCGATCGTTCGCGACCGATCCTGCGACGATCGAAGAGCGTGATCGCCGCAGGATGGGCCGCGAACGATCGACGCGACCTCGCGGGCGGGGTGGGCGGCGTGGGTGGGGTGGGGTGGATGGGTGGGTGATCAGTCGGTGGTGGTCGACGTGCGCTTGGTGAGCAGCAGGTAGCCCAGCAGGCCGAGCAGGTAGGCCGCGGTCGCGGCGATCACGAGACCCGGCGACCGCCCGTCCAGGGGCACGACGGCCGCCGCGGCGGTGACGGCTGCCACCTGCGTGACGTTGAACAGCGTGTCGTACAGGGCGAACACCCGGCCGCGGACCTCGTCGCCGATGTCGCCCTGCACGGCCGCGTCCACGCACAGCTTCACCACCTGGCCCGCGAACGTCAGCACGAACGACGCGGCCAGGATGGTCGGCAGCAGCATGGGCAGGCCGAGGCCGAGCTGGGTGGCCGCGGCCAGCGCGAGCGCGCCGCAGACCGTGCCGCGCCGGCCGAGCAGGTCCACCAGCCGGTCGGTCACGACGCCCGCCAGCAGGATGCCCGCGCCACCGGCGACGGCGACCTCGCCGAGCCCCGCCATGCCCGCCTTGAGCGGCCCGTAGTCGGTGAGCGAGTTGCGCATCAGCAGCAACGTCAGCAGCAGCGACGCGCCGAACGCGAGCCGGTGTGCGAGCAGCGCCGCCAGAGCGGCGGCGACGGCGGGCGCGCGCCACGCGGCCCGTGCGCCGTCCAGCAGGCCCAGGGCGACGGCGGTGACCGTCCGGCTGGGCTCGTCCACCTCGTCGGGTCCGAGCGCGCCACGCGCGAAGCGGGAGGCCAGGAACGCGGCGCCGAACGACCCCGCGACGGCGACCGCCGTGGTCCACGCCGAGCCGCCGTCACCGGAGCCGAAGACCGACCGCAACCCCACCGCGCACCCCGCGCCGAGCACCGCGGTCAACGCGCCCAGCGTGGTGACGAACGCGTTCGCCTCCACCAGGTGGTCGCCGTCCACCACGTGCGGCAGGGACGCGGACAGGCCGGAGCCGACGAACCGGCTCACCCCCGTGACGAACAGCGCCGAGGCGTACAGCGGCACGCCGTCGAGGCCCAGCCCGACGGCGGTCGCGGTGAGCACGACGAACACCGCGCGCGTGAGGTTCGCCACCACCAGCACCCGGCGGCGGTCCCACCGGTCCAGCAGGGCGCCCGCGAACGGGCCGACGACCGAGTACGGGAGCAGCAGCACGGCGAACCCGGCCGCCACGGCGAGCGGGTCGGCGTGGCGCTCGGGGTTGAACAGGACCGCGCCCGCGAGGCCGGCCTGGAACAGGCCGTCGCCCCACTGCGCGGCCAGCCGCGAGGCCAGCAACCTGCGGAAGTCCGCCAGCGCGAGGAGGTTCCGGACACCGAGGTGGTGCTTCGCCTCGGTGGTGCCGGCAGTGGTCACGGTGGTGAGCCTATGCCTCCGGACCCGGGAACCACGAAGGCCGGACCCTGGTGGGTCCGGCCTCCCTGGCGCCAGGCGCCCGGTCGCCTCTCGGCGGGTGGCACTACGCGGCTCCAGCCGGACGGTATTCCGCGTAGGCGTTTCAGTGGGCCCGGGGGACTCGATGGCGCCTGACGTTCACTGCAACGAACACGGTAACCCGGATGTTCCGGCCCGGTGGACCCGCCGCGTCCGCGCGGTGTGCGTGCTGCGTCACCCGGCGCCCGGCCGTCGTCTGGGATCATGCGTGGTGTGCGCCCTGATGCCGACGTCGAACCGGGTTCCCTGCTGGTCGCGGCACCGACTCTGACCGACCCCAACTTCCGCCGGACGGTGGTCTACGTCATCGACCACCGGGACGAGGGCAGCCTCGGCGTGGTGCTGAACCGCCCGAGCGAGGTCGCCGTCCACGACGTGCTGCCCGCGTGGGGACCGCACGTGACCAGGCCGCAGGCCGTCTACATCGGCGGGCCGGTGGAGCAGAAGACCGCGTTGTGCCTGGCCGCGCTGCGCACCGGCGAGGACCTGGCGTCGCTCGACGGCGTGGTCGGCGTGCACGGACCGGTCGCGCTGGTCGACCTGGACGCCGACCCGGACGCGCTGGTGGCGAAGGTGCGCGGGATGCGCGTGTTCGCCGGCTACTCCGGCTGGGGCGAGGGCCAGCTGGGCAACGAGGTCGAGCGCGGCGACTGGATCGTCGTGAAGGGCCTGCCCGACGACGTGCTCACGCCGCCGAACGTCGACCTGTGGGGCCGGGTGCTGCGCCGCCAGGGCATGCCGACGGCGCTGATGGCGACGTTCCCGACGGACATCCGCCGGAACTAGGCGCGGGTCAGGACGCCGCAGCCGCCGCCGGAGCCGGCGCACGCGCAGCCGCCGCACCCGGCCGGGGCCTGCTCGGGCAGCGCCTCGGCGGCCCGGTGGCCGAGCACGCCTCCCGCGCTCGCGACCACCACGCTGCCCACCAGCCCGACCAGACCGATGACCAGCGACAACGCCGGGTTCACCGCCGACGCGACGGCCGCCACGAGGGCGATGGCGCCCGCAGCCGCGTTCGGCACGCCGGCGATCTTGTTGGCCAGCGCGAAGGTCTCGTCGTCGCGCAGCGTGGCCTTGGTGCGCACACCGAAGAAGCGGTTGCGCTGAAGTCGGCCACGCACGCCGAGGAAGCCGATGGTCGCGAACGCGACACCGATCAGACCCAGCACCACAGGCAGCACGATGTTCACCCTGACGAGGGTAGGCCGGTCCCTGGATCTTGCTCGGGCCGGCCCCGGGTTCACTCGATCGTGGCCTTACCGGCGGTTCGGCCGGCCGGAAAGCTGATCACCATGAGAATTCGATCTTGGCTGGCCGGGTCGGTCGCCCTCGCCGCGCTCGTCTCGGCCGCTCCCGCCGCGGCCGCGGCGCCCGGCGTCCGCTTCCTCGGCCAGGCCACCCTGCCGAACGCCCTGCGGTTCCAGGGCACGACGGTCGGCGGCCTGTCCGGCGTCGACCGCGACCCGGCGACCGGCGGGTACGTGCTGATCAGCGACGACCGCTCGTACACGAACCCGGCTCGCTTATACACCGCCGACCTGCGGATCGACGGCTCCGGCGTGCACGACGTCCGGATCACCGGCACGCACGCCCTGCGCCACGCCGACGGCGGCACCTACTCGCCGCCGCCGCTGGACGACGGGCGCACGGTGGACCCCGAGGACGTCCGGGTCGACCCGGTGACCGGCGACTACTGGTGGAGCCAGGAGGGCGAGCGGCCCAGGACCGAGGGGCCCGCCGTGGTCCAGCCGTCCATCCAGCGGGCCCGCCGCGACGGCGCCTACGTGAGCAGCCTGCCGCTGCCCGCGCAGTACGCGTACACCACCGACCGCGGCCCGCGCCGCAACCTCGCCCTGGAGGCGATCGCGTTCTCCCCCGACGGCTCGCTCCTGACCAGCGTGGTCGAGGGCCCGCTGCTCCAGGACGGCGACCTGCCGACCGCCGAGCGGGGCGCGCTCACCCGCCTCACCGTGCAGACCCGCGACGGCGTGGTCGTGCGCCAGCACGCGTACCCGCTCGAACCGCTGTTCGCCGCACCCGAGCCCGGCCCGTGGGGCCCGGACACCGGCGTGCCCGCGATCCTCGCCGACCCGAAGGTGCCCGGCCGCTACTACGCCCTCGAACGCAGCTGGGTGCCCGGCGCCGACTACAAGGTCCGCCTCTTCCAGGTCGACATCGCCGGCGCGACCGACGTGCGGGACCAGGACGTCCTCGCCGACCACGTGCGCCCGGTCCGCAAGAAGCAGCTCGCCGACCTGCACGACTTCCCGCTGCCCGTGATCGACAACGTCGAGGGCCTCACCTGGGGTCCGCGCCTGCCCACCGGCGAGCGCACCTTGCTGCTGGTCAGCGACGACAACTTCGCGGCCGAGGAGTTCACCCGGTTCATCGCCCTTGCGCTGCGCTGATACCGTTGACGGCATGAGCAAGGCCCGCCTGCTCCTTAGCTAGCCGCGCAGACCTCGTCAACGGGTCCGCGCGGCAACCCCTCACGCCCTTCCGGGCTGGGGGGTTTCGTCATGTCAGGGGCAGGTACCGATGGAGAGGGACATCCCGATGAGCACCGACGCGGCGGACGCGACGCCCGCCTACCGCTACACCGCCGAGCTGGCGGGTGAGATCGAGCGGCGCTGGCAGCAGCACTGGGAGGAGCAGGGCACCTTCCACGCGCCGAACCCGGTCGGGCCGCTCAAGGGCGACGTGCCGGCGGACAAGCTGTTCGTGCAGGACATGTTCCCCTACCCGTCGGGCGCGGGCCTGCACGTGGGCCACCCGCTGGGCTTCATCGGCACCGACGTGTTCGCCCGGTACCACCGGATGAACGGCCGCAACGTGCTGCACACCATGGGCTTCGACGCGTTCGGCCTGCCCGCCGAGCAGTACGCCGTGCAGACCGGGCAGCACCCGCGCAAGACCACCGAGGACAACATCCAGACCTACCTGCGGCAGATCCGCAGGCTGGGCCTGGGCCACGACGAGCGCCGGCGGATCTCCACCATCGACCCGGGCTACTACAAGTGGACCCAGTGGATCTTCCTGCAGATCTTCAACTCCTGGTACGACCCGGCGGCGGGCCGGGCGCGGCCGATCGCCGAGCTGGAGGCGCAGTTCGCCTCGGGCGAGCGGGCCACGCCGGACGAGCCGTGGGCCGAGCTGTCCCGCGTGGAACGGGAGAAGCTGCTGGGGCAGCACCGCCTGGTGTACCTGTCCGAGGCGCCGGTGAACTGGTGCCCAGGTCTGGGCACCGTGCTGGCGAACGAGGAGGTCACCGCGGACGGCCGCAGCGAGCGCGGCAACTTCCCGGTGTTCCGGCGCTCGCTGCGCCAGTGGATGATGCGGATCACCGCGTACTCCGACCGGCTGATCGACGACCTGGACCGGCTGGACTGGCCGGACAAGATCAAGGCGATGCAGCGCAACTGGATCGGGCGCTCGCACGGCGCCAGGGTCAGGTTCGCGGTCGGGCGCCGGGACGCGGGTGCCCCGCACGACACCGTGGACGTCGAGGTGTTCACCACCCGGCCCGACACGCTGTTCGGCGCGACGTACCTGGTGCTGGCCCCCGAGCACCCGCTGGTGGACGTGATCGCGTCGCCGGAGCAGGCCGGCGCGGTCGCCGCGTACCGCGCCGAGGTGTCCCGCAAGTCCGAGCTGGACCGGCAGGAGAACAAGGAGAAGACCGGCGTCTTCACCGGCGCGCACGCGACGAACCCGGTCAACGGCGCGCGGATCCCGGTGTACGTCGCGGACTACGTGCTGATGGGCTACGGCACCGGCGCGATCATGGCGGTGCCCGGCCAGGACCAGCGCGACTGGGACTTCGCCAAGGCGTTCGACCTGCCGATCATCCGGACCGTGCAGCCGCCCGAGGACTTCGACGGCGAGGCGTACACGGGCGCCGGCCCGGCCGTGAACTCCAGCCACGAGGACAGCGTCAGCCTGGACGGCCTGGACGTCGACGAGGCGAAGACGAAGATCATCGCCTGGCTGGAGGAGCAGGGCCGCGGCCAGGGCACGGTGCAGTTCAAGCTGCGCGACTGGCTGTTCTCCCGGCAGCGGTACTGGGGCGAGCCGTTCCCGATCGTGTACGACGAGGACGGCACGCCGATCGCCGTGCCGGAGTCGATGCTGCCGATCGAGCTGCCCGACGTGGACGACTACTCGCCGCGGACGTTCGACCCGGAGGACGCCGACTCCGAGCCGTCGCCGCCGCTGTCGCGCGCCGAGGACTGGGTCGCCGTCGAGCTGGACCTGGGCGACGGGCCCAAGCGGTACCGGCGCGAGACCAACACCATGCCCAACTGGGCGGGTTCGTGCTGGTACCAGCTGCGGTACGTGGACCCGACGGAGTCCGAGCGGTTCGTCAACGCGGAGAACGAGCGGTACTGGCTGGGCCCGCGCACGGCCGAGCACGGCGCGTCCGACCCCGGCGGCGTCGACCTGTACATCGGTGGGGTGGAGCACGCGGTGCTGCACCTGCTGTACGCGCGGTTCTGGCAGAAGGTGCTGTTCGACCTGGGCCACGTGTCCGGTGACGAGCCGTACCGGCGGCTGTTCAACCAGGGCTACATCGAGGCGTACGCCTACACCGACGCACGCGGCGCCTACGTGGCCGCCGAGCTGGTGGAGGAGCGCGACGGCAAGTACTTCTTCGAGGGCGCGGAGGTGCGCCGCGAGTACGGCAAGATGGGCAAGAGCCTGAAGAACGTCGTCACGCCGGACGACATGTGCGAGAAGTACGGCGCCGACACGTTCCGGTTGTACGAGATGTCGATGGGCCCGATGGACGTCTCGCGGCCGTGGGCGACCAAGGACGTCGTCGGCGCGCAGCGGTTCTTGCAGCGGTTGTGGCGCAACCTGGTCGACGAGACCACGGGCGAGCCGCGGGTCACCGACGAGGAGCCGGGCGAGGACGCGCTGCGGCTGCTGCACAAGACGATCGCGGGCGTGCACGACGACTTCGCGAACCTGCGCTACAACACGGCGGGCGCGAAGCTGATCGAGCTGAACAACCACGTCACCAAGCACTTCCCGGGCGGCGCGCCGCGCGCCCTGGCCGAGCCGCTGGCGCTG
Source organism: Actinosynnema sp. CA-299493 (assembly GCF_050946825.1). Lineage (NCBI taxonomy): Bacteria > Bacillati > Actinomycetota > Actinomycetes > Pseudonocardiales > Pseudonocardiaceae > Actinosynnema > Actinosynnema sp. CA-299493. The sequence goes on along the minus strand of NZ_CP191993.1, from coordinate 9,320,634 downwards.
ATGCTGGCGCCGCTGAGCCCGCACGTCGCCGAGGAGCTGTGGGCCAAGCTGGGCCACACCGACTCGCTGGCGCACGGCCCGTTCCCGGCGGCGGCCGAGGAGTACCTGGTCGAGGACGTGGTGGAGTACCCGATCCAGGTCAACGGCAAGGTCAAGGCCCGGGTGGTCGTGTCCGCGTCCGCGTCGGCGGCCGAGGTCGAGGCGGCGGCGCTGGCCGACGCGAAGGTGGCCGAGCTGCTGAACGGCGGCACGCCGCGCAAGGTGATCGTCGTGCCGGGCCGGCTGGTCAACGTGGTGCTGTAGGGACGGTCACGGACGGCGGGGTTCACGGACAGCGGGGTTCACGGACGGGGCAACTGGGCGGCCACTTCGGTCATCGCGTCGAGCAGGTCCGGCTCGACGTGCCCGGTCGCCGGTTCGGACTCGGCGATGGTGATCGTGGTGTCCTTGATCTCCGACCAGTAGTGCGCGGCGGTGAAGTGGACGTCCGGCAGGCCGACCACGCCGCCGCCCAGCGGTGTCACGTCGCCGGAGCCCGCGACGTCGATGACCCGGTCGAACTGCCTGGCCTGGTTGCGGCCCGGGAACGTCACCCACACCACCGACACCAGGGCCGCGTTGCCCGCCTGGTCGCCGACGGCGAGCAGGAGGCGGTCCAGCGACGTGCACGGCGTGGCGGCGAAGAAGTCGCGCACCTGGCCGAACGAGTTCTCCAGGCAGTCGAGCTCCTGCTTGACCGCCTGCTTGCTGATCCCGACCCCGAGGTGGCCCATCGCGCCCTCGGCGTCACCACCGCGCGCCGCGCGCTTGGCGTCCCACTTGCGGACGCCGATGCTCTCCACCGGAGCCGCCGCTCCGCCACCACCGCTCGCGCCCGAGTTCAGCGCCGCGCCACCGGCGCCGCCCGCGCCCGCGAGGACGACGAGCACCGCGGCCACTAACGCCACGCCGCCGGATCCCTTGTCGGAACTCTTCCGTGCCACCATCCCCCCGCCCCGAGACGTTCGCGCCGTGTGGCCACCACATGCAACCCCGCCCGGGTGCCCCCGGTTGCGCCGAGAACGCGAAAAGCCCTCGAACGGACCAGCAGGTATGCCCGGAAGTCGCAGCTCACGGACGCGTCAGGTGACGAAAACCCATCTCGCCCAGGATCTGCGCCAGCATCGAGTCGAACAGGGGCTCGGGATTGGACACCGCGAACGGGAAGCGGCCGAAGACCTCAAGGGCCACGTGACCGTAGATCCGCACCCACGACTGCGTGACGTGGTAGACCGCGCGCAGCGGCAGCACGCTCTCGTCCACTTCGACGCCGTGGTCGGCCACGGTGTCCAGCAACACCCGCTGGAACGCCGCCAGGTCGGCGCGCAGGTTCTCCGGCACGTCGTCGCCGAGGTCGTCCGGCAGCGGGTGGCTCGCGATCAACCGGCCCGCGACCTCCAGGAACACCCGGCCGAACTGGTCGCCGACCTGGCCGCGGTCCTCGCCCGGGGCGCACGGGCCGAGGGCGTCCTCGGTGGAGGCGAACACCAGCGTGAACTCCTGCGGGTGCGCGAGCGCCCAGCGCCGGAAGCCCCGGCACACCGCGTAGACCTGCGCGCTGACGTCGTCGGCGTCGAGGCCGCCGAGGTCGGCGTCGAGCTCCGCGGCCAGGTCCGTGCAGATGTCCTCGGCGAGCCGGCGGAGCAGGTCCTCGCGCGAGTCGTAGTACCGGTACAGCGCCGGCGCGGTGATGCCGACCTCACGTGCGATGGCACGCAGGGTGACGGCGTCCCGGCCGTGTTCCACCAGTAGGGCACGAGCCTGTCGCCGAATGTCACGCTCTGTCTCAGCGCGTAGCCGCTCACGACGAGTGGCCTCGGTCATATGTCACCCAATCCGGTTGTAAGCATTGTTCACCCGGGTATAACTTCGGGGCAGGTGAGTGAACAGTGTTTACGTAGTTGACGCCATTCACCCAACGGTAACCCATCTGCCTGGGAGGACGCGTGTTCGCGAAGTGGGGATCGCTGGCGTACCGCCGCAGGTGGGTGGTGTTGATCGCGACGGTGGCCCTCGCGGTGGTCGGCGGCATCTGGGGCCTCGGCGTGTTCGACCGGCTCAGCCAGGGCGGCTACGAAGCGCCGACGAGCGAGGCGGCGCGGGCCAACCAGGTGGCGCAGGACGCGTTCGGCCGACAGGGCGGTGACGTGCTGGTGGTCTACGACACCACCGACCCCGCCGAGCTCAGGCAGGTCGCCGACGAGCTGGCCGACCTCCCCGCCGACGCCGTGCTGAAGGTGCAGCCGCCGTTCCCGTCGCCGGAGAGCGGCAAGTCGCTCGTCGTGATCACGCTGGCCTCGGGTGACAACAACACCCAGCTCAAGCAGTACGGGCAGATCGCCGACCAGCTCCAGGTCGACGGGCTGACCGCGCAGGTGGGCGGCCTGGTGCCGACCCAGAAGGCGATCAACGACATGTCCGCCTCCGACCTCACCAAGGCCGAGGCCGTCTCGCTGCCGATCGTGCTGATCCTGTTGATCGTCATCTTCGGCGGCCTGGTCGCCGCGTCGCTCCCGGTGCTGGTGGGCGGCCTCGCGATCATGGGCTCGCTCGGCGTGCTGCACGCCGTGTCGCTGGTCGCCGACGTGAACTCGTTCGCGGTCAACGTGGCCAGCCTGCTCGGCCTGGGCATGGCGATCGACTACGGCCTGTTCATGGTCGGCCGGTTCCGGGAGGAGCTGGCCGCGGGCCGCAGCACGCCGGACGCCGTGCGCCGCACGGTCATGTCGGCGGGCCGCACCGTGCTGTTCTCCGCGACGCTGCTGGTGATCGCGCTCGCCGGGCTCCTGCTGTTCCCGCAGGGCTTCCTGAAGTCCCTGAGCTACGGCGGCATGTCCGCGGTGGCGATCGCGGCGGTCGTGTCGCTCACCCTGCTACCCGCGCTGCTGGCCGTCCTCGGCCACCGCGTGGACAAGCTCGCCATGCCGTGGCGCAAGAACAAGACGTCGTCCGAGGGCGGCTGGCGCCGGCTGGCCGGCCGGGTGATGAAGCGACCGGTGCTGTTCGCGCTGCCGATCGTGCTGGTGCTGCTCGCGCTCGGCTCGCCGTTCCTCGGCGTGAAGTTCGGCGAGGTCACCGAGAAGGTGCTGCCCGAGGGCAACCCGGCGCGCGTCGCCGCCGAGACGGTCAACGACGACTTCGCCGCGCTGTCCAACGCCGGCTTCAAGATCGTGATCACCGGTGACCCGGCACCCGACGAGGTGCGGCGGTTCATCGGCGACGTCGGCGCGGTGCCCGGTGTGGGCGAGGCGCAGATCGCGGCGGAGCCCGTCGACGGCGTGTGGCTGCTCAACGCCGGGCTGGACCAGGACGCGCTGAGCGACGAGTCCAAGCAGGCGCTGCGGGACGTGCGCGCGCTGTCCGGGCCCGGTGACGAGGTGCTCGTCGGCGGCAGCACGGCGATGGTGACCGACAGCCTCGACGCCATCGGCGAGAAGCTGCCGCTGATGGTCCTGCTGCTGGTGGGCGCGACGTTCGTGCTGATGTTCCTGGCGTTCGGGTCCGTGCTGCTGCCGATCAAGGCCGTGGTGATGAGCGCGCTGAGCCTGTCCGCCACGTTCGGCGTGCTGGTGTGGGTGTTCCAGGACGGGCACGGCGCGTCGCTGCTCGGCGTCACGCCCGCGCCGCTGGAGTCCGGCATCGTGGTGCTGATGGCGGCCGTGGTCTTCGGGCTGTCCACGGACTACGAGGTGTTCCTGCTGTCCCGGATGGTCGAGGCGCGCGGTCGCGGCGCGTCGACCGAGGAGGCGGTGACCGCCGGTCTGGCCAAGACCGGTCGGGTGATCACCGCGGCGGCGCTGCTGCTGATCGTGGTGACGGGCGCGTTCGCGTTCTCGCAGATCACGATGATGCGGTTCGTCGGCGTCGGCATGATCCTGGCGCTCGCGCTGGACGCCACCGTGGTGCGGATGCTGCTCGTGCCCGCCGTGATGAAGATGCTCGGCGACGCCGCGTGGTGGGCGCCGGGGCCGTTGCGGCGGATCCAGGAGCGGATGGCGATCCACGAGGACGCGCCGGCGGAGGACGAGGATGTGCCGCGGCACGTCCAGTCGGTGTCCTCTTAGGAGGCGTCGACCGGTTCGAACGCGATGGCCGTGGCCGCGTTGCCGCGGCCGTCGTCGTCCAACCCGCTGAGCTGGAACGTGGACAGCACCCGGTTGTCGGCGCTGTCCAGCACGGTCGCGGTGTTGCCGCTGGAGAGGAACACGCGGCGGTCGCCGGGTGCGATGGCCAGCGCCTTCGCCTTGAGCCGCAACGCCTTCGCGGTGCGGGTCGTGGTGTCGACCACGACCACGCGGCGGTCCAGCGCGACGTAGACGCGGCGGCCGTCCGGGGTGACCGCGATGCTGCCCGCGCCCTTGCCGACCGGCATCGACCAGCGCACCGCGTCGGTGTCCGGGTCGATCGCGGACACCGTGCCGGAGCCCTCGCCGAGGTCGAGCGAGCTGACGTAGACCGCGTCGCCGTCCGGGCTGACCGCGACGTGCTGCGGCATGCCCTCGACGTCGATGGTGGTCAGCGGGCTCGCGCTCGCGGTGTCGAGCACGCTCACCGTGCCGTCCTGCGCGTTGGCCACGTACAGCCGGCGGCCGTCCGGCGTGACCGCGATGCCCTCCGGCTGCCCGCCCGTCCTGATCGCCGCGACCAGCCGGAACCTCACCGGGTCCACCACCGCGACCGCGCCGCCGCCGGTGACGTAGAGGCGTCCGCCGTCCGGGCGCAGCACCGCCTGCGCCAGCCGCGCGGGGATGTCGATGCGGCCGACGACCTCGCCCGCCACCGGGTCGACCGCCGTGATCACGCCGGCCCAGCCGTTGACCACGTACACCCGGCGGCCACCGGAGCCGACCGCCGCGCCCGTCGTCCACGCGTTGGTGTCGGCCGTGGCCACCACCCGGCCGTCGGTGGTGTCGAGCACCTGCACCCGGCCGTCGTGCGTGACCACGTACGCCTCGGGCGCGGGCGTGCCGGCGGCGGTGACGACGTAGGACCCCTCCTGGCCGGCGGCGGAGAGCGCGGCGGCGAGGAGGACGGCTGCGGTGCCCAGGGCTGCGGTGCCTCGTCGTCCCCACATGGCTGGATGGGAACACCACCGCGCGGTCCGGTTCCACTCCAGTCCTACGGACGGGTGTCCTTTCGTGCCGGACCGGGTGATCGGGTCCGGCTGCCGCCCGCGGCGGCGGGGCGGGCGGCAACGGCGGTGCGCCCGGCGCCGGTCGCTCGGGGGGCGAAACGACCGACGCCGGACCCCTGCCGGTGCCGGAGCACCGGTGGTCGTACCCCGACGACGTAGACCTCTACACCAGGTTGACGCAGTCCGGGCCGTTTTGGATCCCGAGAGCTACGAATCAGCCGAAATTCGCCGAGTTGCCACCAGCTTGGCGTAACGGGTGCCCGCCGTCAGGAGGACGAGGCCGGCGCCGATGAACGCGAGCACCCGGGCGATGCCGTCCAACGCGGCCATGTCGAACAGCAGCAGCTTCGCCACCGCCGCGCCGACCAGCACCAATCCGGCCACCCGCAGGGACTTCCGGTCGATGCCGCGCACCAGCAGCACCAGCGCGGCGACCGTCCACGACACCGTCACGATCGAGTGACCGAAGAGGAATCCGGTCACGTCCTGCGACACCAGCAGCGCGCCGCACAACACGACACCGGCCGCCGCGTACAGCAGCACGACACCCGCGACGACCCACGGGAACGGGTGCCTGCCCAGGATGCCCAGTCCCGACGCGACCCACGGCAGCACGACCGCGAGCACGCCGAGGACCAGCGCGGTCAGCATGCCGGACACCAGGAAGCCCGAGGTGTCCGCGCGCCACGGCCCGTCGAGCAGCAGTCGCGGCGGCACGGCGTGCGCCACCGCGAGCAGGAAGCCGGTGGCGCCGAACACGAGCGACCCGAGCAGCGGACCGCGCGACGCGAGCACCTTGGCCAGGAACGCCAGCGCCAGCGCCTCGGCCAGCACCACGGCGGCACGCGTGCCGCCGTCCAGGGCGATGGCCGTGGCCTGGAACAACGCGAACACGCCGACCGCGCCGACCGCCGCGGTGAAGTTCTTCGGCAACGAACGCCGACCGACCGCCCACAGCGCGAGCATCAGCACCGCGACCGCGCCGGCGACACCCGCGCCGAGCGTGCGGTCGAGGACGGCGGTGGTGAGCAGGGCCGGCATCGGCGAGCCGACGGCGAGGGCGAGCGCGGTGACGTCGCCGGGTCGCACCTTGATCGTGAGCACCGCGGCGGCCACGCCGATCACGGCGGCCAGCAAGGAGATCCCGGCCAGGACGTGCTCGTCGGCGCGACCGATCACCAGGACCGACGCGAGCAGCGGCGGCACGCCCGCGGTGACCGCGAGCCACGGCCAGTCGCGCTTGAGGTGCACCGGACCGGCCGCGATCTTCAGGACCAGCAGGAACGCCACGAGCAGCGGCGTGAACCCCTGGGTGAGGACGGGGGCGCACAGGGCGCAGGCCGCGACCACGCCGATGGCGAGGGCGGCCGAGTCCCAGCGCAGCGCGAGCAGCAGCCCGCCGCCCGCGACGAGCAGGCCCGCGGCCAGCCCGCCGCCTCCGGGCAGGTACTCGTAGATCGAGGTGGCGGCGATGACGTCCAGGTAGAGCACCGCGATGCCGGTGGCGGCGAGGGCGAACGCGCCGGTGCGGCCGGCCGGGGTGCGGTGCAGCCACAGGCCGAGGCCGACCAGCACACCGCCGAGCGCGGCGCCGCCGAGGACGCGGGGCAGGGGACCGAGGTAACCGCGCTGCACGGCCAGGACCAGGAGGAGGACGACACCGAGCAACGTGACCGCGCCGCCGACCCAGGCGAGGAACTTGCTGCCGGCGCCGTCCTTGCCGAGGCGGTCGAAGAGGGTGGGTCCGGGTGGCGGTGGCGGGGTGGGCGGCCAGTGGGTGGCGGGGCGGCCCCAGCCCGGCGCGCCCTGCGGCGGGTTCTGCGGTGGCGCGTAACCGGGTTGTGGCGCGGTGTAGGCCGCCGGGCCGTTCGGGTAGGTCGGCCGGGGTGCCGCTCGGTGGACCGGCGCGGTCGGGCCGGCCGGCCGAGCCGGGGCCTGCGCGCTCTGGGCCGCTGCGGCGACGGGCTGGGTGACGGCGGGCTGACCAGCAGTGGGCCGGGTGGTGGCGGGCTGACCAGAGGGGGGCTGACCAGCGGTGGTGGGCTGGGCGGCGGCGGAGTGACCAGCGGTGGGTTGAGCGGCCTCGGCCGGCCGGCCGGTGGCGGGCTGGGCGGCGAGGGGCCGGGCAGCCTCGGTCGGCGGCGCGGCAGGTTCGCGCACGGGCGCGGGTGGGCTGCTCACGGGCGCGCCGGCCGCCGGTTCGGCCCCCGTGCCGGTGGCGGGCGGCGCGGACGACGTCGCCACCGCCTGGGTGCTGCCGACCAGGTGCAGTTCCCGACCCACCGCCTCCAAGCGGCGGCCCAGGTGCCCCAGTTCGTCCGCCAGCCGCGTCAGCGGATCCTGCCCGGTACCGGTCATGTGACCAGGGTCGCCCGAAATGGAGGTATCCGGAATCCGTACCACTACTCAACCCGGTACCGAACCGGTCACGCCGGGACCTGGCACAGTCTCACCGTGACTGTTCTCGTGCTCGGTTCGGCCAACGCGGACCTCGTCGTCTCGGTGCCACGCCGACCCGTCGGCGGTGAGACGGTGCTCGGCGGCGACACCGTCGTCCTGCCCGGCGGGAAGGGCGCGAACACCGCCGTGGCCGCGGCCCGGCTGGGCGCCCCGGTGGCGCTGGTCGGCGCGGTGGGCGGGGACCAGTACGGCGAGCTGCTGCTGGAGTCGTTGTCGTCGTCGGGTGTGCGGACCGATCTCGTGCGCACGTCGTCCCGGCCCACGGGCCTGGCCTACATCACCGTGACGCCGGACGGCGAGAACTCGATCGTCGTCGCCCCCGGCGCGAACTCCGACCTGGGCGTGTCCGATGTGGACGCGGTGACCTGGGACGACGTGTCGGTGCTGGTGTGCTCGCTGGAGGTGCCGGTGCCGACGGTGTCGCACGCGGTGCGGGCGGCGGCGTCCCGCGGCGTCCGGCCGGTGCTGAACCTGTCGCCGGTGGTCGAGGTGCCGGCGGAGACGCTGGCCCTGCTGGACCCGCTGATCGTGAACGAGCACGAGGCCGCGTCGCTGGCGACGTCGTTCGAAGGGCTGTTGGCGCTGGGCCCGAAGTCCGCCGTGGTCACGCTGGGCGCACGCGGCGCGGCGGTCGTCACGCCGTCCGGTGTGGTCGAGGTGGGCGCGCCCGAGGTGTCCGTCGTGGACACGACGGGCGCCGGTGACGCGTTCGCGGGCGCGCTGGCGTTCGCCCTGTCGTCCGGCTCGTCGCTGCCGGAGGCCGCCGGGTTCGCCGCCCGCGTCGCCGCCCTGTCGGTGACGTCGGCCGGCGCCCAACCGTCCTACCCGACCCTGGACGAGGTGCGGAGGACCAGGTGAAACCCGGCACCGTGGCAGCTGCCGGGGTGGCGCGTCGTGGCCGGGTGGCGTTGGCTCGTCCTTCACGTCCCGTCGACCTGGGAGTATGGTCTAGACCATGTCGAGTGCACGGCTGAGTGGTGTCGGGGTGAGTTCCGGGCGGGCTTCGGGGCCGGTGGTCCGGGTCGCCGAGCCCCTGGGTGAACCGCCGGCCGGACCCCCGCCGACGGATCCGGTGGCCGAAGCGGCGCGGATCAAGCCCGCGGCGGACGTCGTCGTGGCCCGGTTGCGCGACCGCGCCGCCGTCGCGAGCGGCGACGCGAAGGACGTGCTGGAGACGACCGCGGCGATGGCGGCCGACCCCGCGTTGCTGTCGCAGGCCGAGCAGCTGGTGACGTCCGACGCCCTGCCCGCCGCGCGGGCCGTGCACCAGGCCGCCGGCGGGTTCATCTCGGCGCTCGAAGCGGCGGGCGGGTACATGGCCGAACGGGCCCGCGACGTCCGCGACGTCCGCGACCGGCTGGTCGCCGAACTGCTCGGCGTGGCCGCGCCCGGTGTGCCGTCGCTGTCCTCCCCGTCCGTGCTGGTGGCCCGCGACCTGGCGCCCGCCGACACCGCCGACCTCGACCCGGCCAAGGTGCTGGCGCTGGTCACCGAGGAGGGCGGACCCACCTCGCACACCGCGATCCTGGCCCGGTCGCTCGGCATCCCGGCCGTGGTCGCGTGCCGCGGCGTGCTGGACCTCGACGCGTCCGCCCTGCTCGTGGACGGCGACACCGGCGTGGTGCAGGCGTCCGACGGCGCGGTCCGCGCGGCGCACGTCGCGGGACGGGCGGAGTGGAACGGCGTCGGCGCGCTGCGCGACGGCCACCGGGTGAAGGTGCTCGGCAACGTCGGCTCGCCGGCGGACGCGGTCGCCGCGGCGGCGGGCGGCGCGGAGGGCGTCGGCCTGTTCCGGACCGAGTTCTGCTTCCTGTCCGCCGCGACCGAGCCGTCCGTGGCCGAGCAGCGCGAGGCGTACGCGGCGGTGCTCGCGCCGTTCGCGGGCAAGCCCGTGGTGGTCCGCACGCTGGACGCGGGCGCGGACAAGCCGCTGCCGTTCCTGGCGCCCGAGCCGGAGCCGAACCCGGCGCTGGGCGTGCGCGGCCTGCGGGTCGCCTTCGACCGCCCCGACGTGCTGGAACGCCAACTAGAGGCGATCGCCCTCGCCGCCGCCGACACGGGGGCCGAGGTGTCGGTGATGGCGCCGATGGTCGCCACCGCCGCCGAGGCCGCGTGGTTCGCGGAACGGGCGCGCGCGGCCGGCCTCCGGCGCGTCGGCGTGATGATCGAGGTCCCGGCGGCGGCCCTGAGCGCCCACGAGGTGCTGGCCGTGGTCGACTTCGTCTCCATCGGCACCAACGACCTGGCCCAGTACGTGTTCGCGGCGGACCGGCAGGTCGGCGCGGTGGCCGCGCTCAACGACCCGTGGCAGCCCGCCCTGCTCCGGCTGGTCAAGCTGGTCGGCGACGCGGGCACGGCCGCGGGCAAGCCGGTGGGCGTCTGCGGCGAGGCCGCCGCCGACCCGCTGCTGGCGTGCGTGCTGACCGGGCTGGGCGTGACGAGCCTGTCGATGAACCACACCGCGCTGGCGGGCGTCGGCGCGAAGCTCGGTTCGACCAGCTTCGACCTGTGCCAGCTGGCGGCCCGCGGCGCGGTGGCCGCCGCCGACCCGGCCTCGGCGAAGCTCGCCGCCCGCGCCCCGCACTGAACGGCCGCCGCGCGGACGGCGAGGTGAGGGGTCACCCCACGGCGGTCAGCAGGGCGTCCCGCACCAGTTCGACCAACGGGTGGTCCTCGCTGCCCGCGCGCACCGCCGCCACCACCCGCCGCAACGGGGCCGTGCCGCGGACGGGCACGCCGCGCACCGCGTTGCGCGGCACCAGGGCCACCCCCGCGCCCGCCCGCACCAACGCGCCGATGGCCCGAAAGTCGTCGGACGTGTGCGTGATCCGCGGCGCGAAACCGGCGTGCTCGCACGCCAGCTGCACGACGTCCCGCACCGGGTTGCCGGGCAGCGTCACGACCCAGTCATCGTCCGCGAGGTCGGTCAGGTCGACCTCCGCCCGACCGGCCAGCGGGTGCGCCGGCGGCAGCACCACGTCGAACGGCTCGGTGTAGAGCGGGAACCGGGTCAGCCGCCGGTCGTCGGTGCGCAGCCGGTACTCCTCGGTGATCGCCAGGTCGATCTCGCCGTCGAGCAGCAGCGGCACGCTGGCGTGCCCCTCCACGTCGCGCACCCGCAGCGTCACGTCCGGCGCGGACACCCGCAGCGCGGCCAGCGCGGGCGCGACGACCTGCGTGATCGCCGACGCGAAGCTGCCGATCTCGACCCGCCCGGTCGTGCCGGACGTGAACGCCGCCAGCGTCGCCTGCGCCCGTTCCAGCTCGGCGGCCACCGCGTTCGCGTGCCGGACCAGCAGCTCCCCGGCGGCGGTCATCGACACCCGCCGGCCACGCCGCCGCAGCAGCTCGTGCCCCACCTCGGACTCCAGCGCGGCCAGCTGCTGCGACACCGCGGACGGCGTGAGGTGCAGGGCCTGCGCCGCCGCCGTCACGGTGCCGTGGTCGGCGAGCGCGCGCAGCACCCGCAGCCGTCGTGGGTCGATCACCCGGTCCCACCCGTCACGAGGTGCGGACCGGGTGCGGGTGCGGTACCAAGTGGCATGCGCTCCAACCGCACGCCGAGCCTGGTCGTCGCGGGACTCGGCCTGCTCGTCCTGGTCGTGTTCGGCTTCATCGTGCCCAGTGTCCGGGCGGGCGGGTTCGAGGTGAACGGCACCGCGGTGCTGCTCTCCCTCGTCGTGCCCGCGATCCTGCTCGTGTTCCTGGGCATCTGGGGCAAGCGCTAGCTCACATCCGCCCGCGCGCCGCCACGAACGCGTCCACCGCCCGGTTCACGTCGTCGGTCGAGTGGGCCGCCGACAGCTGGGTCCGGATCCGCGCCTTGCCGTGCGGCACGACGGGGTACGAGAAGCCGATCACGTAGATGCCCTGCTCCAGCAGCAGGTCGGCCATCCGGGACGCCCGCGCCGCGTCGCCGATCATCACCGGGATGATCGGGTGCTCGCCCGGCAGCAGGTCGAAGCCGGCCTCGGTCATCCGCGACCGGAACAGCGCGGTGTTCTCGCGGAGCCTGGTCAGCAGCTCGCCGGAGGAGCTGAGCAGGTCCAGCGCGGCGATGGCGGCGGCGGTGATCGACGGGGCCAGCGAGTTGGAGAACAGGTACGGCCGCGACCGCTGCCGCAGCATCTCCACGATCTCCGCCCGCCCGGAGGTGTAGCCACCGGACGCGCCGCCCAACGCCTTGCCGAGCGTGCCGGTGACGACGTCCACCCGGTCCTGCACGCCGAACAGCTCGGGCGTGCCGCGACCGTTGGGCCCGGTGAAGCCGACCGCGTGCGAGTCGTCCACCATCACCAGCGCGTCGTACCGATCGGCCAGGTCGCAGATCTCGTCCAGCGGCGCGAGGTAGCCGTCCATGGAGAACACGCCGTCGGTCGCGATCAGCCGGTAGCGGGCGTCGGCGGAGTCCTTGAGCTGCCGCTCCAGGTCGTCCATGTCGCGGTTGCGGTACCGGTGGCGCCGGGCCTTCGACAGCCGCACGCCGTCGATGATCGACGCGTGGTTCAGCTCGTCGGAGATGATCGCGTCGTCCGCGCCGAGCAAGGTCTCGAACAGGCCGCCGTTGGCGTCGAAGCACGAGCTGTAGAGGATCGTGTCCTCGGTGCCGAGGAACTCCGAGAGCCGCCGCTCCAGCTCCTTGTGCGGTTCCTGGGTGCCGCAGATGAACCGCACCGACGCCATGCCGAAGCCCCACCGGTCCAACGCCTCGTGCGCGGCCTCGACCAGCCTCGGGTGGTCGGCCAGGCCCAGGTAGTTGTTGGCGCAGAAGTTCAGCACCTCGGCGCCGGAGCCGACCCGGACGGCGGCGCTCTGCGGCGTGCCGATCACCCGTTCCGCCTTGTAGAGCCCGGCCGCGCGGATCTCGTCCAGCCCGGTCCGCAGGTCCTCGCGCATCGCGCCGTACATCAGTGAGCTCCCGTCCAGTCGAGGATGACCTTGCCGCACTTGCCCCCGCGCGCCGTCGCGAACGCCTCGTCGAACGCCGTGTAGTCGAACCGGTGCGTGATCACCGGCGTCAGGTCGAGGCCGCGTTGCAGCAGCACGGACATCGAGTACCAGGTCTCGAACATCTCCCGGCCGTAGATGCCCTTGATGTGGAGCATCTTCAGCACGACGCTGCTCCAGTCGACCGCGAAGTCCTCGGCGGGCAGGCCGAGAACGGCCACCCGGCCGCCGTGCGCCATGTTGCCGATCATCTCCTGGAGCGCGACCGGCTTGCCGGACATCTCCATGCCGACGTCGAAGCCCTCGGACATGCCCAGCTCGGCCTGCGCGTCGGCGATCGTGCGCCCGGTGACGTTCAGGGCGAGGTCGACGCCCACCGCGCGGGCCAGGTCGAGCCGGTGCTCGCTGACGTCGGTGATGACGACGTTGCGCGCGCCCGCGTGCTTGGCCACGGCCGCCGCCATGATCCCGATCGGGCCGGCGCCGGTGATCAGCACGTCCTCGCCGATGACCGGGAACGACAGCGCGGTGTGCACGGCGTTGCCGAAGGGGTCGAAGATCGCCGCCACGTCCAGGTCGACGGGCGCGCGGTGCACCCAGGCGTTCTGCTCGGGCAGCACCACGTACTGCGCGAACGCGCCGTCGCTGTGCACGCCGAGGCCGCGGGTGTTGGCGCACAGGTGCCGGCGGCCCGCCTTGCAGTTGCGGCACGTGCCGCAGACCAGGTGGCCCTCGCCGCTGACCAGGTCGCCCACCCGTACCCCGGTCACCGAGGCGCCCTTCTCGACCACCTCGCCGACGAACTCGTGCCCGAGCACGAGCGGCGCGTGGATGTTGTGCGCGGCCCACTCGTCCCACGAGTCGATGTGCAGGTCCGTGCCGCAGATGCCGGTGCGCAGGACCCGGACCACCACGTCACCCGCGCCGGGGGTGGGGTCCGGGACGTCGGTCAGCGACAAGCCGGGCCCGGCGGTCGCCTTGACCAGTGCCTTCATGCGGGCGAGTGTGCTCCCGCCGCCTTGTGCAGTCCATCAGGACTTTCTGAATTCACTCGTAAGTTCAGCTTCACAGGCGATGTTGCGGGCCATGCCGCCGAACACCACCCCGTGGAACGGCCACACCAACCACCAGTACACGTGCCCGGCCAGCCCGCGCGGCACGAACACCGCCCGTTGCCGGTAGGTCGACCCGCCGCCGTCGGCCGCCGCGACCCGCAGCTCCAACCAGGCCAGCCCCGGCACCCGCATCTCCGCGCGCAGCCGCAGCAGCCGCCCCCGGTCGAGCTCCTCCACCCGCCAGAAGTCCAGCGCCTCGCCGACGTGCAGCCGCCGGGGGTCGCGCCGACCGCGCCGCAGCCCGACCCCGCCGACCAGCCGGTCCAGCCACCCGCGCACCGCCCAGGCCAGGGGGAACGAGTACCAGCCGTGCTCGCCGCCGATGCCCTCCACGACCTGCCACAGCCGTTGCGGCGAGGCGGCGGTCCGCCGTTCCCGCACGTCGACGTAGGACGAGCCGCCGGACCAGTCGGGGTCGGTCGGCAGCGGGTCGGCGGGCGCGCCCGGCACCGACGCGCCCGACCAGCGCGTCTCCACGTCCGCGTCGCGGATCCTGGTCAGCGCGAGCGCCACCGCCTGGTCGTAGCCGGTGTTCTCCCCCGGCAGGAACTCCTCGACGTCGTGCTCCCGGCACACCACCTCGTGCACCAGGGACTCGATCAACGGCGCGGCGATCGAGCGCGGCACGGGCGTGACCAGGTTGACCCAGTGGGCGGACAGGCGCGGCGTGAGCACCGGCACCGGCAGCACGCGCCGCCGGCGCAGCCCGGCCACCTCCGCGTACCGCAGCATCATGTCCAGGTAGGTCAGCACGTCCGGGCCGCCGATGTCGAACGCCCGGTTCACCTCGTCCGGCAGCCCCACCGCGTCGACCAGGTACCGCAGCACGTCCCGCACCGCGATCGGCTGGACCCGGTTGCGCACCCAGCGCGGCGTGACCATGACCGGCAGCCGTTCGGCCAGGTAGCGCAGCATCTCGAAGCTCGCCGACCCGGACCCGATGACCACCGCCGCCTGGAGCACCACCGCGGGCACCGGGCCGCGCAGGAACACGTCCCCGACCTCCTTGCGCGAGGCGAGGTGGGGTGACAACGGCACCCCCGGCGGGTGCAGCCCGCCCAGGTAGACGATCCGCCGCACACCCGCGTCCGCCGCAGCGCGCGCCGTGTTCTCCGCGGCCCGTCGATCCGCGTCGACGAAGTCCGGGTCGCTCAACGAGTGCACGAGGTAGTGCACGACGTCGACGTCGCGCGTCGCCGCCTCCAGCGACGCCCGGTCGAGCACGTCGCCGCGCACGACCTCGACCTGCCCGACCCACGGCACGTCCCGCAGCTTGCGCGGATCGCGGACCAGGCACCTGACCCGGTGGCCCGCCGCGAGCAACCGGGGCACGAGCCGTCCGCCGAGGTAGCCGGTCGCGCCGGTGACGAGGCAGTGCACCCCACGATCCTCGTCGCCCGGCGGGCGGCCCGCATGACGGAGCACGTCAGACGGCGGATGGCTACAGGTCGAGGGCCGTGCAAGGTCTGATCAAGGGCCAACCCGATCGCGTGGCGTCACGCGTGCCGGAACCAGCGCGCCCTCTTCTTGATCTCCACGTTGCCCGCGCGCACGAGGCCGTGCACGACGAAGTGCGGCCGGCCGTTCGCGCCGGTGCCCACCTTGTCCTTCAGGTTGCTCGCGGCCAGTTCGACGCCCTCGGCGTTGACCGTGGCGCCCTCCGGCAGCACCAGCTTCACCGAACCGGCGGTCACGTCCAGCTCGATGTCCACCACCGCGTGCGGGATGGACGCCTCGCGGAAGTCCAGGTCCGTCGACCCCATCCGGCTGCGCACGACGAGCCGGCGGGGCACCGTCCAGTTGCCCTTGCGGTTGACCGAGGACATGGTGGCCTTGAGCTCCTGCTGGTCCTGCGGCACGGCGAGCAGCTGCTCGTCGTTCACCATGCCCGGCAGGTCCAGCAGCACCGCGTTCAGGTCGCCGCGGGTGCGCGCGGCCAGGGCGGTGTCGGTGCGCTCGGTGAACTCGTCCAGCGTGATCAGGCCGCGGCCGATCGCCTTCTGCAACAGGCCGACGACGTGCTCCCGCTCCGCGTCGGACACCCGGAAGTCCTTGGGGTCGGTCATGGCTCAGCCCTCCGGCTCGACGTCGAGCCCGTGCTCGATCGCGTACCGCGCCAGCTCGACGCGGTTGTGCAGTTGCAGCTTGCGCAGGGTGGACTGCACGTGGTTCTCCACCGTGCGGTGCGAGATGACCAGCCGGTTCGCGATCTGCCGCGCCGTCAGCCCCTTGGCCACCAGCCGCAGCACCTCGGTCTCGCGCTCGGTGAGCTGCGGCTTGTCGTCGTCCGGCGTGGCGGCCATCCGCCGGTACTCGCCGAGCACCAGCCCCGCCAGCCCGGCGGTGAACACCGCGTCGCCGGCCGCGGTCCGGTTCACCGCCTCCACCAGCTCCTCGGCCGACGCCGACTTCACCAGGTAGCCGGACGCGCCCGCCTTCACCGCCTCCAGCACGTCGCTGTGCTCGCCGCTCGCGGACAGCACCAGCACCCTGGTGCCCGCCAGCGACCCGGTGATCAGCGTGGTCGCCTCCACCCCCGTCGTCTCGCCGAGGTTGAGGTCCATCAGCACCACGTCGGGCCGCACCGCGCGCGCGATGCGCACCGCCGACGCGGCGTCGCCCGCGGTCGCGACCACCTCGAAACCCCGTTCGGCCAGGTCACGCGCGACACCGTCGCGCCACAGCGGGTGGTCGTCCACCACCATCACGGACACGCTCATCGGTAGACCCGCACCTCCCATTCGGCGCCCTCCCCCGGCCCCGTTTGCAGCTCAAGGGTCCCACGCAACGCCTCGACCCGACCCCGGATGGACTGGGCGACGCCCATCCGCCCCTCCGCCTCGGCGGAGGCCAGCCTCCCCTCGGGGATGCCGGGGCCGTCGTCGCGGACGCTGATCACGACCTCGTCGCCGAGGTCTTCCAGCAGCACCCACGCCCGCGCGTCCGGTCCCGCGTGCTTGTCCACGTTGGACAGCGCCTCGCGCACCACGGCGGTCAGCTCGAACGCCGTGCCGGCCGGCAGCATCACCTGCGTGGCCGGTGTGGACACCTGGAACCGGGAGGTGGCGAGCAGCTGCAACGCCGGCCGCAGGTCCGCGTCACCATCCACTGTGGACTCCGTCGGCGCGGCGGCCACCAGCGACCGCAGCGCGACCTCCTGCTCGCCGGCCAGCTCCGCCAGTTCCGCCGCCTCGCCCCCGAGTTCCGTGCCGCGCTTGCGCACGCGCGCCAGCACTTGCAGCACACCGTCGTGGATCGACCGCGCCAGCCGCTCGCGCTCCGCCGTGGCCGCCTCGGTCCGCAACGCCTGCGCCAGCCGCACCGCCGAGCGGCGCGCCGTGGTCGACGCCATGCCGACCACGAAACCGGCGCCCGCCAGCAGGACGACGTCCCGCACCAGGTCCACGGTGAGCCCGCCGCGGTTGAGGTAGGTGCTCAGCCCGACCACGAACCCGGACACCGCGCCCGCGACCTGCCCGCCGAGCGCGCCCGCCGCCACCGGCGGTCCGGCCGCCCAGATCGTGGTGATCAGCGGGACGTCGAACAGGAACTGAGCGTCCGTCATGATCAGCGGTGAGAGGGACATCAGGCCGCACGTGACCGCGACGTCCGCCGCCACGACCCACGGCCGCCGCCCGTTGCGCCGGCTGTAGGCCTGGATGGTGAACACCGACCAGAGGGCCATCGCCGCGATCGTCACCCATGCGAGCCACGGGCGTTCGTAGTCGTCGCGCTGGACGACCGCGTTGCCCAAAGCGAACAGGAACGTCACTACGCGTAGCGCTACCGTTCCCCGCCAGAGGTGGGCGACCGGGTCCTCCATGGCCGCTGTCCCCTGGTCGGATGGCTTTGTGTGCACGGTGTGCTCCCTTCACCCCCAATCTTGCCGTGTCCGAGTGGCGCAGCTAACCCCCAGGTGGCCGTCTGTTCCGATAACGACACCTGTGGAAGGCTGACGGGAGTCACCGAGCGTGATCTCGCGGAGTCTGGTTGCCTCCGCGGGTGAAGATCACGTCCGTGGACTGCTGCGGCGAGGGAGGGCCGAGCGTGCGCCACTGGCCACTGTGGACGCTGAAGCGCTCCGCGCTGGCCTACTGGCTGCTCGTGGACCTGCTCGGGCTGGCCGTCGTGGTCTACGCGATCGTGACGTCGCCGCAGCCCTCGCCCGACGAGATCGGCCGGTTCGCGGCCATCGCGGGCACCGCGGGCGCGGTGATCATCGGCAGCTCGATCTACAGCCACCGGGTCGGCGAGGCCGCGCGCAACCCCTGGGCCGCCCACCTGTGCTACCTCACCGCCGGCCTGGTCGCCCTGCCGTGCAACCTGCTCGTCCTGCTGCTCTTCGGCCCCGCGCTGCACGGCGTGCTGACGCAGCGCCCCGAGTCGCACCGCTGGGTGTTCACCCTGTCCGCGACCGCGCTGGCCGTGTTCGCCACCCGCTTCGCCATCGGCTGGGCCGAGCCGCGCACGGACCTGCTCGTCATGGTGCTCGGCGCGACCGTGCTGCTGGTGCTGCGCGCCGGCGTGATCGCGATCGGCCTGAAGCTGCGCAGCCCGCGGGCCAAGGGCGAGGAGGTCATCGGCGAGCCGATCGACGTGGTGCTCGGCATCGTCGCGGTGAGCACCGGCGGCCTGATGGGCTTCGTCGCCGCGGCCACCCCGGTGCACGCGCTGATGGCCGGACCGCCGCTGGCCCTGCTGGAACGGGCGGCGCAGCTGCCGCACTGGCGGCGCTCCGCCCAGCGCGACGCGAAGACCGGCCTGGCCAACGCCGTGCACTGGGACGGCCGGGCCAGGTACGAGCTGTCCAAGGCGCGGGTGCGCGACCGGCCGATGGCCGTGATGCTGCTCGACCTCGACCACTTCAAGCGGGTCAACGACGAGGTCGGCCACCTGGCGGGCGACTCGGCGCTCAGCGCGGTCGCCCTGCTGCTGACCAGCACGGTCCGCAGCGGCGACCTGGTCGGCCGCTTCGGCGGCGAGGAGTTCGTCGTGCTCCTGCCGGACGCGGAGCCCGCCATCGCCCGGTCGGTGGCCCAGCGCGTGCGGCACGCCGTCGCCGACCTGGCCGTGCCCACCGTCGGCACGGACGGCCGGGAGCACCTGCTCACCGGCCTGACCGTGAGCATCGGCGTGGCGTCCAGCCGGCGGTTCGGCTACGAGCTGCCGGACCTGCTGGTGGCCGCCGACGCCGCCCTGCTCGCGGCCAAGGGCTACGGCCGCAACCTGGTCGAGATGGCCTGACCCGCGGAACCCACCTGACCCGCAGAACCGGCCTGACCCGCAGAACCGGCCTGACCCGCGGAACCTACTGCCGCCCGCTGTGCCCGGCGTCCGGGCGCTCGCGGTCGTCGAGGTCCTCGACCCGGTCCCCGCCCGTGTCGATCGGCCCGCTCTCCTGCGGCTCCAGCACGTCGACCTGGCGCGGCTCCACGTCCCGGTCCGACTCCGACAGCAACGACCTGATCCCCGAGTTCAGCACCGCCAGCAGCGGCACGGACAGCAGCGCGCCCGCGATGCCGCCCACGACGAGACCGGTGGTGATCGCCAGCACCACGGCCAGCGGGTGCAGCTTCACCGCGCGCCCCAGCAGCAGCGGTTGCAGCACGTGGCTCTCCAGCTGCATCACGCCGATGAGCACGGCCAGGATGATCAACGCCTGGATGGGCCCGTTGGCCACCAGCGCCACCATCACCGCCACCGCGCCGGTGATCACCGCGCCCACGATCGGGATGAACGCGCCGAGGAAGACCAGCGCCGACAGGGGCACCACCAGCGGCACGTCCACGATCCACAGACCGATGCCGACGCCGACCGCGTCCACGACGGCCACCAGCGCGGTCGCCCGCACGTACGACACGAGCGAGGCGAAACCCCGCCGCCCCGCCACGTCGGCCCGGCCGCGCACGTCGTGCGGCACGATCCGGACCAGGAACCGCCAGATCCCGTCGCCGTCGTGCAGGAAGAAGATGAGCGTGAAGACCGCGAGGAGCAGCCCGGTCAGCAGCTCGCCGACGGTGGCCGCCGTGGTGAGCGCGCCGGAGGTGATCTCGGACTGGTTCTCCTTGACCGTCTCCACCACGCGGTCGAGGTACTGCTGGAGCTGGAGGTCGCTCAGGTGCAGCGGTCCGTCCTTGAGCCAGCCGCGGATCGTGTCCAGGCTCGCGCTGACCTGCTCCTGGAGGTCCGGCAGGCCCTTGGAGAACTCGGTGATCACGAACGTGAGCACGCCGCCGACGACCGCGATGCCGCCGACGAGCACCACGCCCGTGGCCAGGCCGCGCGGGATGCCCGCCCGGTTGAGCTGCGAGACCGCGGGCGACAGCAGCGCGGCCAGCAGCAGCGCCACCCCGGTCGGGATCACGACCGTGGCCATGAAGCCGACCACCTGGAACACCACGTAGAGCGCCGCGACCACGGCCACGAACCGCCAACTCAGCGCGGCCGAGACGCGCAGCAGCTTCGGCACCCTCTCGCTGATCTCATCACTCCCCGTCACGCCGATCACGGTAGCCCGGCCCACCGCCGCGAGTGGGTCGGTCGCCCACGCCGCCGGCATGTCGAACCCCACGTTTCGGATTGCGGCAAACCCTGGCGGAACCGGCGCGGCGGGTGATCGGATCGCAGGCGTGACCGCCGAGGAGACCGCCGAGGACGCCGTCCGCGCCGCGTTCGCCGCCGGCCGCCCGCTGCGGTTCGACCCCAGGACGCCCAAGCGGGACCGCACGGTCCGCGGCGAGCTGCTGGCCGGACTGCTCACCGACGGCGGCGCGCGGACCGCCGCGCTGCGGCTGGTCGGCGCGAACGTCGTCGGCTCGTTCGCGCTGGAGGGCGCGCGGGTCGACCACGTGGTCGACTTCCTGGACTGCTCCTTCGAACGCCCGCCGGACCTGCGCATGGCCCGCCTGGTCGGCCTGCGGATGCGCGGCTGCAAGGTGCCCGGGCTGTGGGGCCGCAACCTGCGCGTCGGCAGCGACCTGGTGCTGGAGGCCGGTTTCACCAGCGACGGCGTGGTCGACCTGACCGACGCCTCGGTCGACGGCACGTTCCGGCTGGCGGGCGCGGTGCTGCGCAACGGGGGCGGCGACCACGCCCTGCTCGCCGCGCGCATCCGGCTGTCCGGCTCGTTGCAGGCCATCGCGCTGCGCGCGGGCGGCGAGGTGCGGCTGCGCGGCGCGGAGGTCGGCGGCAACGTGCACCTCGGCGGCGCGCGCCTGCTCAACGCCGGTCGCAACGCCCTGGACGCCACCGGCGTCACCATCGCGGGCAACCTGTTCTGCGACGCCGAGGGCGGCCGGTTCACCGCCGAGGGCCGCATCCTGCTCGACGGCGCGCGGATCGGCGGCAGCGCCGTGTTCTCCGGCGCCCGGCTGCACGCCAGCGTGGTCGACCGCCCGGTCCTGGTGATGCCGCGCGGCACCGCCGACGAGTCCGCCGCGCTGGTCGCCGACCGGATGCGGGTGGAGGGCAACGTCGAGCTGGACGACGGCTTCACCTCCTCCGGCACGGTCCGCCTGCCCAGCGCCCACATCGGCGGCTACCTGCGGCTGTCCGGCGCGGTGATCGGCCGCCGCGACGCGGTGGCGGACCCGGCGGAGCGCACCGGCGAGACCGTCCAGCGCATCCCGGTCGCCCTGCACGCGGACGGCATCCAGGTGCGCGGCGACCTGGAGGCGCGCGGCACGGTCAACGGCGGCACCCGGGGCGACGGCGAACGCGACGCCGCGTTGACGGCCTACGGCCAGGTGCGCCTGGTCGACGCGCACGTGCGGGGCAGCGCGTCGCTGTCCGGCGTCGAGCTGCACGGACCGGGCATCGACGTCCTGTTCGCCGACCGGCTGCGCGTCGGCGGCACGCTGTTCCTCCGCGACCTGCGCGCCCACGGCTCGCTGCGCCTGCAGAACGCCGAGATCGGCTCCACCCTCGACTGCTCCGGCGCGTCCCTGCTCTCGCCGCGCCGCCGCCCCGACGGCACGGTGAAGCCGTCGCTGGACGCCCGCGTGGCCACCATCGGCAAGGACTTCCTGTGCAGCCACGGCTTCACCGCCGCGGGCGGCGTGCGGATCAGGCTCGCCGAGGTCGGCAAGATGGCGACCTTCGCGGGCGCGCGCCTGGGCGGTCCGGGCAGCGACATCGCGTTGAACGCCTACGGGCTCACGGTGAGCCAGCTCGTGCTGCGGCTCTCGGAGGACCGGATCCCGGTGGGCCGGGTCGTGCTGACGCGGGTCGGCGCGGCGACCGTGCTGGACGGGCCGGGGCTGTGGGCCGCCACCGGCGGCGTCGACGTGGAGGACTTCACGTTCCGCTCGATCTCGTCCACGCCGCACGTGGACGTGCGCACCCGGCTGCGCTGGCTGCGCGAGGTGCAGCCGGACTTCGCGCCCGGACCCTACGAGCAGCTGGCCGCGGTGTACCGCGACGGCGGCGAGGAGGAGCTGGCGCAGCTCGTGCAGCTGGAGAAGCAGCGCCGGCGCTACTCCGAGCTCGGCGTCGCGGGCCGGGTCTGGGGCTTCCTCCAGCGCTGGACGGTCGGCTACGGCTACCGGCCGTGGCTCGCCATCGCCTGGCTCACCGCGTTCTGGCTGGCCGGCACGGGCTGGTTCCTGGGCCACGAGATGCCGAAGCTCAACGAGGACGAGTCGCCGTCCTGGAACGCCTGGCTGCTGTCGATGGACCTGCTGATCCCGATCGTGGACCTGGGCCAGGACGGCAAGTGGAGGTTCAGCGGCGCCTCGCAGTGGATTTCCAGCAGCCTGATCGCGGTCGGCTGGATCCTCGCGTCGACGGCCGCCGCCGGCGCGGCGCGGGTGCTCAAGCGCGTCTGATCACGCACCGTGATGCCTGAAAGCACAGAGTGTTCGTCACACGATCCGGCGAACCAGGTGTGGATGGCGTGCGCGTGGGCACCGGCTGCTGGCAGTCTCTCGTCGTCGGCTTGATCACCCGGATCACGTCGCCGGCGAATCCCAGTGCTCTTCGGCGGAGGTTCCAGCGATGTCGTGCGTTGACCAGCGAGTGGGAACGGGGGCGAGCCGCGTTCGGCGGCTGCTCTCCCGTGCCCTGCTGGTCGTCGGCGGCACGCTGGCCGGCACCGCCGCGGCCTGGGCGCTGTCCGCGACCGCGGCGTCGGCGCAGGTCCCGGTCATCGAGCCGATCGCCGAGATCGCGCACGACTCGCTGCCGCCCCGTGCGGCGGAAGAGCAGGTCGAGGCCGCGTTGGCCCCGATCGGCCGAGCCGTGCACGACCTCGACACGGCGCTGAGCAGCCCACGGGTGCCCGAGCCGAGCCCCCCCGACCTACGCCACGTCGCGGATGACCTCCGCGGCGCCGTCGGAGGCGTGGGCGACTGGTTCCGGCACCGCGCGTCCGAGCAGGCGCCCGTCGACGTGGTCGTCGACGGCGCCGTGACGCGGCAGGTCACCGAGACCACCCCGGCCGCCGCCGCCGTGCCGGTTCCCGCCGGCACCCCGGTGGTGCACGGGGTGTTCGGCAAGCTCAGCCGGTCGTGGCTGGACGCGCCGAGGCAGCCGGTTCCCGCGCTGTCCGACGCGAACGTGCCCTCCCTGCCGGGAGACCCGTCCGGCCTGCCGTCGATGCCGTTCGCGCCGCTCGGCGCGCCGGCGCACTGCTCGTGCGGTGGCGACGGCTCCGGTTCCTCCGGCAACGGCGGCGGCTCGTCCACGGCCGTCTTCGCCGACCACATCGACCCCGCGGTGGCCCGGGCTCTGTTCCCCGCCACCGAGCGGAACACCGCGACGCAGGGCAAGCAGCCCGGCGTCACCCCCGACTGACCACAGCGCGCGGTCCGCGGCGGCTCATCGACGAGCCGGCCCGGTAATCGACCGTCGCGCCGCTTCGCGTGCGCTCCCACACCGGTCGAGATGCCGCGCTCCCCCCAAGAAAAGACCAGGGTGGTCGTCCTCTTCGACGCGGTCGCCGCGTCCGACCACCCCTCACCTCCCGCAAGGGACACCGGAAGAAGGAGAACCCATGCAAACCTGGGCCAAGCGCGGTCTCCAGACCGCACTTGTCACTGGTGGTTTGCTGATGCTCGGCACGGGCATCGCTTCAGCCCAGGAGAACGTCAACCCCGACGCGAAACCGAACCCGCTCGACGCCAAGGTTCGCGTGCCGGTCGACGTCGACCACAACAACCTGGGCACCCTGCTCGGCAACCACGACCTGCCGGACATCCACCAGGAGATCGGCACCCCGAGCGCGGCCGGCCTGCCCGTCCGCCACCTCGCCGAGCCGGCCAACCCGCTGGTCCGCGGCGCGCAGGACCGGACGGCCGGCGTCGAGGCCGCGGGCCTGACCCGCGGCAACACCGCCGACGCCGACGTGGTCGTGCCGGTCAGCGTCTGCGGCAACGCGATCGCGGCCACCGGCGACGCCTACGCCGACGGCGTGTGCGCCCAGTCGGCCACCAGCACCGGCGAGATCAGGACCGACGGGTCGCGGGGCACGCTGGCCGGCAACGTGGCGCACGCCGCCGCCGCCGTCTCGCCCCAGGTCAACGGCAACGCCGTCGCGGCACTGGCCAACGCCGAGTCCCACGCCACGTCCCACCAGCGGGCGGTCGCGGGCGACCGCGTCCGGACCTCGGGCGAGGACGGCTCGCTGTCGGGCAACATCGCGGCCGTCCAGGGCGCGGTGCCCGCGCAGGTGACCAACAACGCGGTCGCCGCCGGCGGCAACTCCTTCAGCGGGGCCTCGTCCTCGAACGACGCCCAGGCCGTCGGCTCGCTGAGCACCAGCGGACAGCGCGGCACCGGCGGCGGCAACGTCCTCGGCGCGCCGGTCGCACCGGTCGTCGCGGTCACCGGCAACGGTGTCGCCGCCGCGGGCAACGCGGACACCGCCACCGAGAACCGGGCGTCCGCCGACGCGGGCACCACCCAGCGCGACCGGACCGACCTCCCGATGTGGTCCCAGACCTCGGGCAACGACGGCACCCTCGCGGGCAACGTGGTCCAGCCCGCGTTCGCCGGCCCCGTCGCCGCGGGCGACAACGCCCTGGCGGGCGCCGGCAACGCGCAGGTCGACAACGCCGTGGAGCACGACGCCGAAGCCGGCGGCAACAGCTTCACCGCCGGCCAGGACTCGGTGCTGTCCGGCACCGTCGCCGACGCGCCCGTCGCCCTGCCGGTCTCCGGCGCGGGCAACTCGGTGTCGGGCGTGGGCACCACCTCGGCCCGGCACGCGAACGAGGCCACCGCGGTCTCCGGCGGCGACACGTACACCAACGGCGACCGGTCCGTGCTGTCGGCCAACTCGGCGAACCTGCCGCCCGCCGGCGCGGCCGACCTGTGCGGCAACGGCCTGGCCGGTGGCGGCCTCGCCGACGCCGACTGCGGCAACGACGTCGTGGCGGACTCCGGCGGCTACAACGGCACGACCGGCAACGACGCGGTCGGCTCCGGCAACGTCGGCCAGGTTCCGCTCGGCGTCCCCGCTGAGGCGTTCGGCAACGGCATCGGCGCGGCGGGCACGCCGACCGGCCGGGCCACCGAGAACAAGACCGTGCGCTCCGGCCGGGTCGCGACCAGCGTCGACGACAACGGCACCGCGTCCAGCAACGTGGTGTCCGCGCCGACCGCCCTGGGCGGCCAGGTGTTCGGCAACTCGGGCGGCGCGGTCGCCAACCCGACGTCGAAGACCGACAGCGACACCGAGATCGACCTCGGCAACCCGCCGACGGCCAACGGCAAGCACGGCTCCGTCTCGGGCAACATCGTGCACCTGCCCACCTCGAACCCGGCCCAGGTCTTCGGCGACTCCGCGGTCGCGGTCGGCAACGGCTCGTCGGAGACCGACAGCAAGCTCGACTCCCGCTCCGGCGGCACCGCCACCACCACCGGTGACGAGGGCTCGCTGTCGGGCAACGTGCTGTCGCTGCCCGAGGCGTCCTCGCCGCAGGTGTTCGGCAGCGCGATCGGCGCGGGCAGCAACGTCGAGTCGGAGAGCCGCAACCAGTTCGGCTCGCACTCCGGCGGCGACGTGCGGACCTCCGGCGACGACGCGTCGTTCTCGGGCAACGGCATCGGCGCGCAGCCGTCGATCCCGTTGCAGGTGTTCGGCGACGCCGTCACCGCCGCCGGCAACGGCGAGTCCCGGACGGACAACAGGACCGGCCTGATCGCCGGCGGCCGGCACCTGACCTCCGCCGAGGACAGCGCGTGGTCGGGCAACCTGCTCACCGCGCCCGCCGCGCTCACGCCGTCGGTGCACGGTGACGCCGTGACCGTGGCCGGCCTCGCGGACGCCGCGACCGCCAGCCGGTCGCAGAGCCAGTCCGGTGGCGTGACCACCACCGCGGGCCGCGGCTCGGTCAGCTCGCACGACCTGGAGGCGCCGACCGAGGCGTTCGCCCGCATGTTCGGCATCCCGGTGGACGTGCTGGGCACGGCCACCACGAACGCGCACGACGTCAACGACGTGCGCACCGGCGACGACCGCGACGCCGCGCCGGTCGCCGACGCGAACCGGGGCATCCAGCTCCCGGCGAGCCTCGACAGCCTGCTGCGGGTCACCGAGGTGCCGACCCTGGACCTCCTGGGCCGGCTGTCCCCGTTCACCGTGCCGGTGGGCCTGCCGGGGATCGACGACCTGCGCGGTCTGCCGATCGACCGCCTCGACCAGGTCCAGCTGCCGGGCAGCGGCCTGCTGGCCCGGTCCGTCCCGAAGCCGGAAGCGCCGGAGTTGGCCGTGCCCAAGCCCGAGCTGCCCAAGGCGGAGCTGACCAAGGCCGACGCGCCGATCGACGCGCTGTCGGAGGCCGAGCTGCCGACCCAGGAGATGCCGCGCATCGGCAGCGTCGACCAGGTGCTCCGGCACGGGCTGCCGCCGGTCGCCCAGGCGACCCGTGCCGCCCTCCGCACGGTGCCCGTGGCGGGTGTGCTGGTCCGTTCGGTGCAGTCGGAGTCGGACGAGCGCTCGTTCGGCGGCAGCCTGCCGCTGGTCGGTGACCTCACCTCCACGCTGGGTCTCCCGCTCGTGGAGAGCCTGCCGCTCCAGGGCCTGCCGTTGCAGGGTTCGCCGTTGCAGGGCCTGCCGTTGCAGGGTCTGCCGCTGGAGGGCCTGGCCCAGGGCCGCACCCTGCCGTCGCTGCCCGTCGCGGCGCCGGCCGGGCTGCCGTTCGTGCTGCCCACGCCCGGCGTGGCGCAGCCCCGCACCGAGTCCCCGATGGTTCCGCCGCTGTCCCTGAGCGGTATGAACGTCAACCCGGCGCAGGGTGGCGTCGGCCCGGCGCGGTTCACCGAGGCCCAGGCTCCCGCCCTGGCGGGCATCGACGCGCGCAGCGTCTTCAACCCGCTTGAGGACACCGCCGTGATGCCGCGGATCTGATCCACGACCCGTCCCCGCGACCGGGCCCCTGGCACTCGACGTGCCAGGGGCCCGGTCGTACGTGTGCGGTCCCGCGGTTCGGTGTCGACGTGGTTCGGCGTCGAGGTGGGTCAGCGGCGCAGGCGCTCCTCGACGTGCGCGATCACCGAGTGCAGCGGCGCTTCGCCGTCGCTGGTCACCCAGCACACCCGCACCCCGGTGCGCACGCGTTCGCCGCCGAGCCGCACGGCACGTCCGGTCAGCTCGCGCACCCGGGCCGCGACCGCCTCGCCGCTGCCGCTCGGGTGCTCAGCGACCACGGCGAACGAGTCGCCGCCGTACCGCGCCACCGTGTAGTCGGCCCGTAAGCCCTGCCGCAGCCGCTTCCCCAGCACGGCCAGCAGCTCGTCGCCGCGCTCGAAGCCGTGGGCCGCGTTCACCGCCGCCATCCGGTGCACGTCCGCCAGCACCAGGGAGGCCAACGTGCCCCTGGTGCGCGCCCGGATCAACGCCTGGTCCAGCCGGTCGAGCAGCAGCGCCCGGCCCGGCAGCCCGGTCAGCGCGTCGAGCAGCCCGGCGCTGTGCGGCACGTCCGCCTGCACCGGCCGCAGCAGCACCAGCACCTGCCCGCGCGCCTCGACCGGGAAGTACTCGGCCCACACCTTGGCGTGCGGCAGCGCCATCGGGATGGTCAGCGGTGATCCGGTGCGCAGCACCTGCGCGGCGAGTTCGGCGCAGCTGGGCAGCGGCGCGCCGGAGTCGTCACGGGCGCGGGCGTCCCCGAGCAGGGACGACGCCATGGGGTTCGCGGCGAGCACCACGCCGTGCTCGTCCTGGAGCAGCACCCCGACCGGCAGTCCCGAGACGAACTCGTCCCACACGGCACGGGAAGCCGTGGTCTGCGCGGTGCTCGCCTGCACGGTGCTCATAGGACTGGTGCCTTCCGCTGAGGCATGGCCTGTCCGTGAAGAGCCTCCCCGCGGGTAGCGGGCTTTTCAATAGGCCCGGCGCCACCCGGTCCGGTGATCTTCGGCCGGCGCGGTGACACCCAGCAGGTCCAGCATCCCGGCGAAGTCCTCTTCGGACACGATCGGCACCCGGTACGCCCGCGCCCGGCGCGCCTTGGTCGACAACGTGAACGGGTCGGCGGCCACGACCAGGCGGGTCGCCCTGGTCACGTGCCCCTGGCTGACCAGCCCGACCGACGCGGCCCGGTCGACCCACTCCTCGCGCGGCGCGTGCATCTGGCCCGTGAACACGACCCGGTCACCGCGCACCAGCGTCACCAGTTCCGGCCGGTGCGCCGCGGGTGCGGCCGCGCCACGACGCACCTCGACCACGTCGTCGGCCAACGGCAGGCGCGGCACGGGCTCGGCCGCCGGCACGCCGGAGGCCAGGTAGTGGGCGAACAAGCCGGCCGTGGCGCGGGCGTCGTGCAACGCGGAGTGCGCCGAGCCGATCACCACCCCGACCGCCTCGCAGCACGCGGCCAGCGACCTCCCGGCCCGGTCCGGCAGGTACCGGTCGGCCAGGCGCATCGTGCACAGGCCCGTCACCGGCAGGTCCACCCCGGCGCGGGCGAACTCGGCGGTCAGGAACCGGGCGTCGAACGACAGGTTGTGCGCGACCACGACCCGTTCGGCGAGGCGTGCCGTCAGCGCCCCCGCGGCCTGCGCGAACGTCGGCGCGTGCCACACGTCGGCGGCGCGGATGCGGTGCACGTGCTGCGGTCCGAGGTCGCGCCCGGGGTTGAGCAGGGTGCACCACTCGTCGGTCACCCGGCCCGCGTCGTCCAGCCCGACGACGGCCACCTCGACCACCCGGTCCGAACCGCGCGCGGAGAACCCGGTCGTCTCCACGTCGACCACCGCGTACCCCATGATCGGCGAACCCTACCGATCACGGTCACCCGCTCAGCGCGCGGAGCACGAGATCGACCACCGCGTCGACGAACTCCTCGGTCAACGGCGCCGTCCGCAAGAACCAGCGCTGGTAGACCGGTCCCAACAACAACTCCACCGACGCCGGCACGTCGACGTCGGCCCGCACGTCGCCCACTCGCCGGGCCGCGTGCAATCGGTCCTCCAGCGCGATCCGGCGGGGCATCAGCAGCAACGTCACCAGGTCCGTGCGGGACTCGTGCACCAGCACCCGGCACACCTGGTCGAACCGCCGTTCGGCCAGCTCCTCGGCGGCGGCCCGCAGCTCCCGCTTCAGGTCGATCGCCAGCACGCCGCTGGGCAGCTCGTCCGCGCCGACCGGCCCGAACTCCACGAAGGCGTCGAACAGCAGCGGCCCCTTCGACGGCCACCACCGGTAGATCGTCTGCTTGCCGACCCCGGCCCGCGCCGCCACCGCCTCGATGGTCAACCGGGAGTGGCCGAGCGCCTCGACCAACTCCCACGCGGCCACGAGGATCGCCCGCCTCGAACGGTCGCTGCGCCGCGCCGCGTCGGGTGGCATCTTTTGATCGTATGCGCAGTTCCCGCGGTGCGGGAACGACTCACCAAGCGCACAACCGGTGACTCGCCCGCTCGGCGCGACGAGCCACCAGGTACGAGTACGGGGACCGGCCGTAGGCGTCGCGGAACTCGCGGCTGAGGCGGCGGGCGGGCATGTCCGCGGCGCGGGCGAGCGCCAGGACGTCCAGCGGTCGCGCGAGGTCGCGGTCGATCAGGTCTCGCACGCGGCGCAAGCGCGCCAGGTCTTCGAGGCGTCGCGCAGCGGTGCGCGCGCGTGCCCACGCGGGGTGGCACATGGTGGGAAGCCTCCCCGGTCAGCGGAGCTCTTGGATGCGGACCAGGTTGCCCGCCGGGTCGCGGAAGGCGCAGTCGCGGACGCCGTACGGCTGCGAGGTCGGCTCCTGGACCACCTCGGCGTCGCCCGCCTGGACCTTCTCGAACGTCGCGTCGAGGTCCGGGGTGGCCAGCAGGATCCAGCCGTAGGTGCCCTTGGCCATCATCTCGGTGATGGTGTCGCGCTCGCGCTCGGTGACGTTGGGGTCGGCGGCGGGCGGCGCCAGGAGGATGGACGTGTCGGGCCGGCCCACGGGACCGACCGTGATCCAGCGCATCCGGCCCTGGCCGACGTCGCTGCGGACCTCGAAGCCGAGGGTGTCGCGGTAGAAGGCGAGGGACGCCTCCGGGTCGTCGTGCGGCAGGACGCTCGTGTTGATCGTGAT
Organism: Actinosynnema sp. CA-299493; assembly: GCF_050946825.1. NCBI lineage: Bacteria > Bacillati > Actinomycetota > Actinomycetes > Pseudonocardiales > Pseudonocardiaceae > Actinosynnema > Actinosynnema sp. CA-299493. The sequence continues at coordinate 9,290,431 of NZ_CP191993.1, read as the reverse complement.
CTCCATGGCGTTCAGCCTAAGCACGCGACTTGACCTGCGCTTCTCCATTCCTGATGGCTCCGGTGGCGGCCGTCAGCGGTGGAACTGCTCGATGCCGGTGACGCGGAGCAGGTCCAGGGCCGACGCCGACGGGGTGCCGGGCGCGGCCGAGTACACCAGGAGGGCCTGGTCCGACTCCGGCACCAGGAGGACGTCGCAGTCGAGGGTGAGCGGGCCGAGCCCGGGGTGCTCGACGGTGGCGGCGCCGGCCCGCAACCGCCCGGAGCGCCCGGCCCGCCACAGGGCGTCGAACCGCGCGCTGCCGCCGCGCAGGTCGGCGACGAGGCGGGCGAGGTCGGGGTCGCGCGGGTAGCGGGCCTGCGCGGCCCGCAGGCAACCGACGCAGCCGGCCGCCGAGTCCGAGTCCGAGTCCGACTCCGGCGACAGCGCGACGCGGCCGGTGCCGTCACCGAGGAACCGCTGCCGGATGAGGTTGCGCCGGGCGGGCGGCAGCACGGAGAAGTCGCCGAACAGCGCGGTGGCGAGCGGGTTCCAGGCGAGCACGTCGGACTTCGCCGACAGCACCAGGGCGGGCAGGTCCGACATCCGGTCCAGCAGCCGCAGCACGCTCATCCGGACCAGCGTCGGGACGCGGCCGGCTTGCGGCGGCGGGGCGCCGGCGAGCCGGAACAGGGTGTCGCGGTCGTCGTCACCGAGCCTCAGCGCCCTGGCCAGCGAGCCGAGCACCTGGGCCGACGGCTTGGGCCCCGGCCCTGCTCCAGGCGGACGACGTAGTCGACGCCGAGGCCCGCGAGCTGGGCCACCTCCTCGCGGCGCAGCCCCGGCACCTGCCTGCGCGGGCCGGCCGGCAGGCCGACGTCGGCGGGTTTGACGCGTGACCGCGCGGTGCGCAGCACGGCCGCCAGTTCAGCTCTGTCCACGACCACCATCCTGCCGAAGCGGCGGCCTCCCGGGGTGGTACCGGCGATCCCAGGCGCCGGTGGTCCTGGCGCCGGTCCGCACCCGGCGGTCAGGCTGCCGCCATGACGACGACGGCCCTGGTCACCGGGGCGAACAAGGGACTGGGGCGGGAGACGGCGCGCCGGCTCGCGGCCCTGGGGTGGGACGTGTACCTCGCGGCCCGGGACACCGGACGTGGCGGCGCGGCGGCGGCGGAACTGGCGGCGGCAGGACCGGCCGTCCGGTTCGTCGCGCTCGACGTGACCTCCGACGAGTCGGTGGCGACGGCCGTCGACACCGTGCGCAGGGAGGTGGGCCGGTTGGACGTGCTCGTGAACAACGCCGGGGTCGGCGGCCCGACGAGCCCGCCGGCCGACACGACGGCCGCTTCGCTGCGGGAGGTGTTCGAGGTGAACGTGTTCGGCGCGGTCCGCGTGACGAACGCCTTCCTGCCGCTGCTGCGCGCCGCCGAGCAGCCCAGGATCGTGATGGTGTCCAGCGGCATGGGGTCGTTCACGGTGGCGAACGACCCGCGCTGGTTCGACCTGGCGCCGCCCCGGCTCGGCTACCCCGCGTCGAAGGCGGCGCTCAACATGATCACCAGCCAGTACGCCCGCGCCCTCGACGGCATCCTGGTCAACGCCGTCGACCCCGGTTACACGGCGACCGACCTCACCGGCCACGAGGGCTTCCAGACCGTGGTCGAGGGCGCCGACGCCATCGTCCGACTGGCCGGCCTCGGTCCGGACGGACCGACCGGCGGCTTCTTCGACCGGGATGGGACCGTTCCGTGGTGACCGGAATCCTCTCGCTCGGGCTGCACCCGGGCACGATCGACTACCGCAGGTACCCCGGCCTCGACGAGGAGGCGCTGACCGCCCGGATCGCGGCGGGCGAGGCGGCGCTGCGCGAGGCGGGGTTCGACATCGTGCCGTGCCAGGTCTCCACCGACCCGGACGAAGCGGAGCGGAAGGTCCGCGAGTGCGTGGCCGACCACCCGGTGGGGGTCGTGATGATCGGCGCGGGCCTGCGGATGGCGCCGGAGCACACGCTGCTGTTCGAACGGCTGGTGAACCTGCTCACCCGGCTCGTGCCCGGCGTCGTGTTCTGCTTCAACACCTCGCCGGAGACCACGCTCGACGCCCTGCGCCGAGCGGTCCGCCCGAACCGCTGATCGACCCGCCCGCCTCCTGCCGACCCGGCTGACGGCGGGGTGGTCAGCCCTGGGCGAGGTCGGCGAAGCGGCTGTAGTGGAGCTGGTGGGCGACGGTGATGGTGGCCGTCGGGCCCGCGCGGTGCTTGGCGATGATCAGGTCGGCCTCGCCGGCGCGCGGGTCGTCGCGTTCCCAGGCGTCCGGGCGGTTGATCAGGATGACCATGTCGGCGTCCTGCTCCAGCGAGCCGGACTCACGCAGGTCGGACAGCTGCGGGCGCTTGTCGGTGCGCTGTTCCGGGCCGCGGTTGAGCTGGCTGATCGCGATCACCGGCACCTCGAGCTCCTTGGCGATCAGCTTCAGGTTCCGGGAGAACTCCGAGACCTCCTGCTGGCGGGACTCGGTGCGCTTGCCCGACGACATCAGCTGGAGGTAGTCGACCACCACCAGCCGCAGGTCGTGGCGCTGCTTCAACCGCCGCGCCTTGGCCCGGATCTCCATCATGGTCAGGTTCGGCGAGTCGTCGACGAACAGCGGCGCCTCGCTGATCTCGCTCATCCGCCGCGCCAACCGCGTCCAGTCGTCGTCGCTCATCCGCCCACCGCGCATGTCGCCGAGCCGGATGCGCGCCTCGGCGGAGAGCATGCGCATGACGATCTCCGTGCGCGACATCTCCAGCGAGAAGATCGCGCTGGTCAGCCCGTGCTTCACCGAGCACGACCTGGCGAAGTCCAGTCCCAGCGTCGACTTCCCGACGCCCGGTCGGGCCGCGACGATGATCATCTGACCCGGGTGCAGGCCGTTGGTCAGCTCGTCCAGGTCGGCGAAGCCGGTGGGGATGCCCAGCGACGAGCCGCCGCGCGAGGCGATGGCGTCGATCTCGTCCATGGTCGGCTGGAGCAGCTCCTCCAGCACCACGTAGTCCTCGGTGGTGCGGCGCTCGGTGACCTCGTAGATCGCCGCCTGCGCCCGGTCGACCACCTCGTCCACGTCCGCGCCCTCGGCGCCGTTGTAGCCGAGCTGCACGATCCGCGTGCCCGCCTCGACCAACCGCCGCAGCACGGCCTTCTCCGCCACGATCTCGGCGTAGTAGGAGGCGTTGGCCGCCGTCGGCACGGTGGCGATCAGGGTGTGCAGGTACGGCGCGCCGCCCACCCGCAGCAGCTCGCCCCGGCGTTCCAGCTCGGCGGACACCGTGATCGGGTCGGCCGGCTCGCCGCGCCCGTACAGGTCCAGGACGCAGTCGTACACGGCCTGGTGCGCGGGCCGGTAGAAGTCGTTGGGGGCCAGGACCTCGACCACGTCGGCGATCGCGTCCTTGCTCAGCAGCATCCCGCCGAGCACCGACTGCTCGGCGGCGAGGTCCTGCGGCGGCTGCCGTTCGAAGCCGGGCTCGGCCATGCCCCGGTCGTCCACCAGCGCCACCGTGAGCTCACCCCAATCTGCTGCCGTGCGGATGTTGTACCTCGTGGGTCCGACAAAGTCCGCCACGCCACGCCTCGTGGTCCAGCGACGCTAGAGCCACCTGGATGGCGTAGGCAAACCCACCTGTGGACAACTCGGTGGACAGCTTGGGGATGGTTGCGCCCAGCTGACCACAGGGCTGGGGAAACCTGTGGACAACCTGGGTACAACTCGGGCCCAGACAAAAGTCGACGCAGGTCAAGGCCTGTGGATAAGTTTGTGGAAAAGTAGTGCGTCACACCGTCGGCGTGTCGCGTGTAACCGCCGGCACGGCGTGTCGCGACCGACGTGTCACAAGAGTTGTCCACAGCCAGACGTGCGAAAGCGCCGCCCGACCAGAACACCTGGTCGAACGGCGCTTCCCGGAAAGAAACGTCAGACCGAGCTGGCGACCTCGACCGAGAGCGCCACGGTGACCTCCGGGTGGAGCCGGACGTTCACCGAGTGCTTGCCCAGGGTCTTGATGTGACCCGCGATCTCGACGGACCGCTTGTCCAGCGTCGGGCCGCCGGCCGCGCGCACGGCCGACACGACGTCGGACGAGGTGACGGAGCCGAACAGCTTCTTCGAGCCCGTCGCGGACTTGGCCTTCAGCGTCACGGAGCCGAGGCCCTCAAGCGTGGCCTTGATCTCCTTGGCGTGGTCCAGGTCCCGCACCCGGCGGGTGTCCTGCGCCCGGCGGATGACCTCGACCTGCTTGGTCGCGCCCTTGGTGGCGATGATCGCCAGGCCGCGCGGCAGCAGGTAGTTGCGGCCGTAGCCGTCCTTGACCTCGACGATGTCGCCGGGGCCGCCGAGGCCGGTCACGTCAGCGGTGAGGATGAGCTTCACGATGCCGTCCCCTTTCTCAGCGAGCCGTCGAGGTGTAGGGCAGCAGCGCCATCTCGCGGGCGTTCTTGACGGCGACCGCGACGTCGCGCTGGTGCTGGGAGCAGTTGCCGGTGACCCGGCGGGCGCGGATCTTGCCCCGGTCCGAGATGTACTTCCGGAGCAGGGTGGTGTCCTTGTAGTCGATCAGGTTGGCGTTCTTGTCCTTGCAGAACGCGCAGACCTTCTTCTTGGGCTTGCGCACAGGCGGCTTGGCCATGTGTGGACTCCTGGTATTACGCAGTGAAGTGTGGAGTGGACCGGTGCCGGGTCTAGAAGGGGGGCTCGTCGGCGAAGCCACCGGAGCCGGCCGGGGGCGCGGAGCCCCACGGGTCGTCCGCCGGTGCGGAACCGCCGCCACCGCCACCGCGGGACTGACCGCCGCCGCCGAAGCCGCCGCCGCCGTCTCCACGGCTCACCTTGTTGACCTTCGCGGTCGCGTAGCGCAGCGAGGGGCCGATCTCGTCGACCTCAAGCTCGATGACGGTGCGCTTCTCGCCTTCCTTCGTGTCGAAGGAACGCTGGCGCAGCCGCCCGGAAACGAGCACGCGCGAACCGCGGGTGAGGGACTCGGCCACGTTCTCCGCGACCTGCCGCCACACGTTGCACCGCAGGAACAGCGCTTCGCCGTCCTTCCACTCGCCGCTGTTCTTGTCGAACGTGCGGGGGGTGGATGCCACGGTGAAGCTCGCCACCGCGGCGCCGGACTGGGTGAAGCGGAGTTCGGGATCGGCGGTCAGGTTGCCGACCACCGTGATCGTCGTCTCGCCTGCCATAGTCGAGGGCTCCTAGGCCTTGGCCTTGGCCGCGGCCTTGGCGGCGATCCGTGCCGCGGTCTTCGCGGCCTTGGCGGGATCGCGCCGGATGACCTTCGTCCGGAGCACCGTCTCCTGCAGGCCGAGCTGGCGGTCCAGCTCCTTCACCGCGTCGGGGCTCGAGATCAGGTCGAGGACGGCGTAGATGCCCTCGGCGCTCTTGTTGATCTCGAAGCTCAGCCGGCGCTTGCCCCACACCTCGACCTTCTCCACGTTGCCACCCGTGGTGCGGATGACGTTGAGGAACGTGTCGAGGGACGGCGCGATCGTGCGCTCGTCGAGACTGGGGTCGAGGATGACCATCACTTCGTAATGACGCATGAAGACCACTCACCTCCTGTGGACTCGGCGGCCACGGACGTTCCGTGGCAGGAGGGTCGTCGCGTCAGCAACCCGGGAAGGGTAACAGGCGGTCGGGCCGCGCCCGCCGGCGGTGCCCGGGAGGTGGCTCCCTACGCGGCGGAGGCGACGGCCCGGCGCAGGACCCAGGTGCGCACGAGCGCGCCCGTCACGCACGACAGCAGCAGCACGGCCAGCAGCACGGGCGCCGCCACACCGCCGCCCATCCGGCCCGAGCCGGGCAGCGCCTGGGCGCGGCCCGCGGTCTGCACGCCGTCGGGGTCGTCCGCGCCCGGCACGCCGTAGCCGGGCCGGTAGCCGCTCACCCCGCCGCCGTAGCGCACGCCGGGAGACGGCGCGTACCGACCGGGCACGGCGAACGGCAGGGCGCCGTAGCCGAACAGCGGCACGCGGCCGAAGTTGCCGCCCCACGGGTTCGCGCCGTACAGCGGCACGTCGAGCCCGCTGACGCCGCCGACCGGGTTGGTCGCCGGCGCCTGGCCGCCCGGGGTGGCGCCGGGGTTGCCGGTGCCGGGGTTCGCGCCCGGCTGACCGGTCTGCGGCGGCTGGTTGGGCGACGGCGTGCCGCCGGGCAGGTTCGGCAGGCCCGGCAGTTGGCCGGTGGCCTGCCCGGAGGCGTCCGCGAGCGCCTTCGACCCGTCCTGGACGGGCGCGACGGCGGCGTTGACGCCCTGCACGGTGACGCCGCACAGCTTGGTCAGCTCGGTGCGCACCCCGTTGGCGAGCGTCACGACGATCGGCCCGAGCAGCGGCAGCTTGACCAGCTCCGCGTTGACCTTGTTCGCGATGTCGCCGCCGGTGATGACGCCGGAGCCGGTGGGGATCGCGCCGATCGCGATGGGCGGCAGCGCCGAGAACGCCTGGCGGAACGGCTCCGCGAGCGGTGGCCCGAGCAGCGGGACCGCCCGGATCAGCTGCACGATCGGGTCGAGCACCGCGACCGGGCTCAGCGCCACCGGGGTGCCGGGCGCGCCCTGCACGGTGGTCGCGCAGCTGCCCACCACGACGGGTTCGGCGGCGGCGGCCGAACCGGAGCCCGCCGCGGCGCCGGCCGTGCCGACCGCGAGCACGACGGCCGCCGCGCCCACCAGTCGAGTGAGCCGGATCCGCATGTCTGGCCTCCTGGCGTGACGGCTGCGTTCCTTGTTTCCTACTTACAAGTAACGAGCGTAGGTGCTGATAGTGACGTGGGCCATCCCCCTCGATGACAAATTTCGTATCGCCGGCGGCCGTCGGCGCGTTTCGCCGTCCGACTACCCTCCACACCCATGCGCATCGGGGCTCACGTCCGCGACGACGACCCGCTCGGCGCCGCCGCCGACCGCGGCGCCGACGTCGTGCAGTTCTTCCTGGCCGACCCGCAGGGGTGGAAGGCGCCGAAGCCGCACCCGCAGACGGAGGGGTTGCTGGCCGCCGACCTGGACGTCTTCGTCCACGCGCCGTACCTGGCCAACGTGGCGTCGCTCAACAACCGCATCCGCATCCCGTCGCGGAAGATGGTGCTCCAGCACGCCGACGCCGCGGCGAAGGTCGGCGCCAAGGGCCTGATCGTGCACGGCGGGCACGTCGCCAAGGGCGAGGACCCGAACGACGGCATCGCCAACTGGCGCAAGATGTTCGAGCGGCAGGCCGAGAGCGGCGGCTTCGCGGTCCCGATCCTGATCGAGAACACCGCGGGCGGCGAGAACGCCATGGCGCGGACGTTCGACATGCTCGGCAGGCTGTGGGACGCGGTCGGCGAGTTCGGCGCCGGGTTCTGCCTGGACACCTGCCACGCGTTCGCCTCCGGTGAGGACCTGGTCGGCATCGTGGACCGGGTGAAGGCCATCACCGGGCGCGTCGACCTGGTCCACCTGAACAGCTCGCGCGACGAGTTCGGCTCCTCGCGGGACCGGCACGCCAACATCGCGTCCGGCACCATCGACCCCGGGCAGCTGGTCGCCGTGGCCGCCGCCGCCGGTTCGCCGGTGCTGGTCGAGACCCCGGACGAAGGGCAGGCGGCGGACATCGCGTTCCTCCGCGAGCACCTGGGTCGTTGAGGGTGACCCGGGAGGTGGTGGCCGTGCCGGAGCGCGCGGGCGCCGGGTCGCCGCCGTCGCGGTTCGGCCGGGTCGCGCTCGCCGCGGTCGTCCTCCTGTGCGGGCTGACGATGTTCGCCGGCTTCCTCAACAAGGACCGCTGCACCGGGCCGGAGTTCGACCAGTGGGGCCGCAGCGGGCCGGACTACGAGCGGCGCAACAAGGCCGAGGTCTGCTACTCCGACATCCAGCACCTGTGGATCGGCCGCGACATCGACCGGCACGTCTTCCCGTACGTGAACGGGAGCATCGACAGCAAGGGCGTGCTGGTCGGCGGGGTGGTCGAGTACCCGGTGCTGACCGGGCTGATGATCTGGGCCGGCGCGATCCCGGCGCGCACCGACGCCGCGTTCCTGCTGTTCTCGGCGCTGCTGATGGCGCCGTTCGGGTTGGCCGCCGGGTGGCTGCTCGGGAAGCTGAGCCGGTGGCGCGCGCTGATCTGGGCGCTGGGCCCGCCGGTGGTGCTCTACGCGTTCCACAACTGGGACCTGCCGGTCGTGTGCTGCGCCGTGGCGGCGGTGTACGTGGTGCACCGGGGCTGGGGACGGCGCGAGCGGCCGCTGGTCGACCGCGCGGTGGTCGCGTCCGTGCTGCTGGGCCTCGGGTTCGCGTTCAAGGTCTACCCGGCGATCTTCGTGCTGCCGCTGTGCCTGTACGTGCTGACCGGCGGTCCCGGCGGCCGGTGGTTGCCGCGCGGTGCCCGCTACGACCTCGCGGGCGCGGTGAAGCCGGCGCTGGCGGCCGTGGTGACGGTCGTGCTGGTCAACCTGCCGTTCGCGGTGGCCGGGCTGGAGGGCTGGCAGGCGTCGTTCGCGTTCCAGGGCCTGCGACGGGTCGACATCACCACGAACTCGATCTGGTTCTGGTCGATGCGGCCCTTCATGCCCGACGACGCCATGCAGTCGCTGGTGGCCGTGCTGTCGCCGCTCGCGATCGTGCTGTCGTTCGCGCTGGCGTGCCGGCTCGGCTGGCGGCGGTACCTGGCCGAGGGCAGCTACCCGTGGGTGGCCGTGTCGGCGTCGATGCTGTGCGGTTTCCTGCTGCTGCACAAGGTGCACTCGCCGCAGTACACGCTGTGGCTGGTGCCGATGTTCGTGCTGCTGAGGGTGCACTGGGGCTGGGTGGCGGCGTACTTCGCGGCGGACCTCGCCATGGGCGTCGGCATCTTCCGCTGGTTCTACGCGATCGAGTTCGGCGAGCCGTCCGGGATCTACGACGGGTTGTCGGCGCAGGCCGTGGTGATCGGCGTGTGGGGCCGGGCGGCGCTGCTGGTGGCGCTGTTCTTCGTCTTCCTGCGCTCCGAGGTCACGTTCGCCGACCGCCGGCCGGCCCGACGCCGGCCGGCGCCCACGACCACCGCGTAGCCCGACCGCCCGCGACCGCCGTCAGCCCGACCGCCCGCGACCGGCGCTGCTCAGCCGCCCACGCCGACGGGCACCGGGGCGTCGTCCGGGCGCCGCCGCCGCAACCGCAGCGCGAACCGGTCCGGCGCGTCGTCGACGAACCCGCCGCACGGGTCGTCGTCACCGGCCTGGCGCACCTTGTCCAGGGCCGGCCGGTAGATCTCGCGGACGATGAGGCCGCACAGCACGAGCACCGCGACGTCGCGCGCCACCACCGCGCCGAGGAACCAGTCGATCGGCAGGCCCTTGTTGTCCACGCCCAGGTAGAAGAACATCCGCGGCACCCAGACCAGCGCGTCCACCGCCATCCACACCAGCAGCAGCTTCCACCTCGGCAGCGCCAGCACGGCCAGCGGCACGAGCCACAGGGAGTACTGCGGGCTCCACACCTTGTTCGTCAGCAGGAACGCGGCCACCACGAGGAACGCCAGCTGCGCGAACCTCGGCCGGCGCGGCGCGGACATGGCCACGAACCCGACCGCCGCGCAGCACACCAGGAACAGCACCGCGCTGACCGTGTTCAGCACCTCGGGCGCCTGCCCGTGCGGCAGCCCCGGGTCGAAGCCCGGCCACCCGGTCCACTGCGCGATCACGTTGTAGAGCGAGTCCGGGTCGACGCCGCGCTCGGTGTTGAGCCGGAAGAACTCGCGCCAGCCGTCCGGGTAGAGCCAGGCGATCGGCGCGTTCACCAGCCCCCACGTCGCCAGCGTCGCGCCGAACGTGGTCCACCCGGCCCGCAGCTTGCCCGCGCGCCAGCACAGCAGCAGCAACGGCCCGAGCAGGAACAGCGGGTACAGCTTCGCCGCGCCGCCCAGCCCGAGCAGCACGCCCGCCAGCACCGGCTTCTTGCGCGCCCACGCGAGCATCCCCGCCGTGGCGAACGCCGTGGCCAGCGTGTCGAAGTTGGTGAACGCGTGCACGACCACCAACGGCGACACCGCCACCAGCACCGCGTCGTACGGCCGTCGCCTGGCCAGTTGCGCCACCGCGAACGCGGTCACCAGCCACGCCAGCGCCAGCCACAGCGCGGTGATGTTGAAGTACACGATCACGGTCATGGGGTTGGGCAGCCACCCGGACGAGGCGATCACCGTCCAGCCCTGCGCCATGCGCGCGTTGAGCAGCTGGAACATGCCCGTCAGCACGGGGTACTCCATGTACCGCACGTGCGCGGTCGGCTTGCCCTCGTCGTCCACCCACGAGGTCTTGTAGGGGAACGTGTCCGGCTTGTCCAAGCGCTCCGCCGTGTACAGCGGCACGGTGTCGGAGTAGCACATCGCGGTGAACTGCTTGCTGCCCCGCCAGTCGAGCTGCACCACGCCGTTGTCGTCCACGTACTGCTGCACGCACGGCGACTTCTGGAACCACGCCAGCGCCAGCGTCACCACCGCGAACAGCAGCACGACCCGCAGCGGCGTCCAGAACCACTGCCGCCCGACCGACGCGTGCCTGCCGACCGGTCCGCCCAGCGGCTTGCTCGCCGCCCGCGCCAGCGGCTCGGTCCACGTCGGGTTGACCCGCTCGCCGGGGCTGAGCGAGTCGGTGTCGTCGGCGTTCGCCCGCGAGCCGTCGGGGGTCGCCTGCGAGTGCTGCGAGGGGCTGGCCACGGTGACGGATGCTACGGGCAGGGGTCGACGGAAGTTGTGAGGTCGTCGCGAACCCGGGGTGATCGTCGCGCCGTCGCCGCGGGCCCGGCACGCGAAGAGGGGCCCGGCACTCGGCCGGACCCCTCCTCACGTGCGCTGACCGCGGGTGCTAACCCGTCGGCGGACTACCGCCGCCACCGATCGGGTTGGGCTCGTTCTCCTCCGTCGTGGTGGAGGTGGGCGGACAGGCCAGGCCGACGCACGGACGCGTGGTGCGCGTCGGCGTGGTGGTCGTCGGCTTGGTCGTGGTGGGCTCGGTCGTGGTCGACCGGTTCTCCTCTTCCCGCTTCGGCGTGGTGGTCGTCGGCTGGGTCGTGGTGGTCGTCGGCTTCGGGTCGTCGAACTGACCGATCTTCCGCGGCTTCGGGAAGGGCTCCGCCGGCGTCCCCTCCAGCGACTTGTCCATGAACTTCTTCCAGATCTGACCGGGCAGGCCACCACCGAAGATCGGGTTGTTCTTGTTGTCCTTCAGCGCCACGTTGCCCTCGTCGCGACCCAGCCACACCGACGTGGCCAGCGACGGCGTGTAGCCGACCATCCAGGCCTTCGAGTTCTGGCTGGCGTCGTCGGGCAGCTCGTGCGTGCCGGTCTTGCCGGCGCACTCGCGGCCCGCGCACGGGATCTTCGAGTACGTGAGGACGGGCTTGAGCGCCTCGGTGACGTTGTCCGCGATGTCCTGGTTCTTCTGCGGGTCTTCCGGGTCGAACGCCAGCCGCGACACGTCGACGTGCTGGTAGACCGCCTTGTTCTCGGCGTTGGTGATCTTCGAGATGAAGAACGGCTCGTGGTAGACGCCGCGCGCGGCGAACGTGGCGTAGGCCGAGGCCATGTCGAACGGCCGGACCTGCGCCTCGCCACCGCCGATCGCGATGCCGACGTTCGGCGGGCCGCCGTTCTCGTTGGCCAGCAGCTTCTTCTGCTGGCCCTGCACCTCGACCGACTTCGGGATGCCCGCCGCGTGGGCGGCGTCGGCGACCGGCTGGGTGCCGATGTCGATCACCATCTCGTAGAACACCGTGTTCAGCGACATCTCCATCGCCTTGCGGATGGGGCACTGCTCGCCGCAGGTGTTGTTCCGGTCCGACGCGTTGCGGATCGTGATGCTGGTGCCGCCGAGGTTGAACGTCTTCGGCGAGCGGCCGTCGTAGGTCGAGCCGAGGCCCTTGCCCGCCTTCAGCGCGGCGACCAGGTCGAAGGGCTTGAACGACGAGCCCGCCTCCTGGAGGGTGTTCGTCGCGTAGTCCAGGCCGGTGCCGTCCTCGCCCGCGTAGTACGCCCTCACCGCGCCGGTCTGCGGGTCGATCGCGGTGAGCGAGGACCGCAGCTCCTTGGGTTGGGGACCGAGGACCTCGTGCACCGCGTCCTCGGCCGCCTGCTGCTTCGGCGGCTCGATGGTGGTGTGCACGGTGACGCCGACCTTCTGCGCCTTCTCGACGTCCCACTCGACCTTGGCCATCTCCTGGATGACCTGCTCGCGGATGTGCAGGCGGATGGAGCTCAACCCCGACTGGTCGACCTGCTCGACCGGCTGCGGGAACTTCTCGGTGTTCCGGTAGGCCGGGTCGATCCAGTTGTACTTGAGCATCTGGTCCATCACGTAGTTCCAGCGCTCTTCCATGTACGCCTGCTGCCAGTCCCGGCTCGGGTTCTGGATCATGCCCGCGAGCAGGGCGGCCTGGGAGGGCGTGAGGTCCTTCAGCTCGTTGACGCCGAAGTAGGCCTTCGCCGCCGTCTTGATGCCGTAGCCGCCCTTGCCGAAGTAGATCGTGTTCAGGTAGGCGGTGAGGATGTCTTCCTTGTCCTGCTGCTCGGACATCTTGTACGCGGTGACGGCTTCGGTGAACTTGCGGGTCAGCGTCATGTCGGACTGGTCGGTGGCCTTCTTGACGTACTGCTGCGTCAGGCCCGAGCCACCGCTCTGCTCACCCTTGAGCTGGTAGTACCCCGCGCGCGCGATCGCGGTGAGGTCGAAGCCGACGTTCGTCTCGAACGTCGGGTCCTCCGCCGCGTACACCGCGTGCTTGATCGAGTCCGGCAGGTCCTCGTACTTGACCAGGGTCCGGTTCGCCTCGCCGGGCGCGATCTTGGTCATCTCCGTGCCGTCGGCGTAGAGGACCGTGATCGCCTTGCCCTGCTCGGCCGCGACGACCTCCGGGTTCGGCACCTCCACCACCTGGTAGGCGATGGCGAACGCGGCGACCGGCGCCAGGAGCATCAGGCCGAAGGCCACGTAGGTGGCGCGGCGCACGCGGCGCCAGACCTTCTTGCGACGCACGGCGCGGGCTTCCTCCTCGGTGAGCTCCTCGTCGTACTCGTCGTCGTAGAACGGCTCCAGCTCGACCTCGTCCTCGCGGTGCGTGAGGAGCTCGGGCTCGCGCGGCGTGGTCTGGTAGACGGGCGGCAGCAGGTCCGTCGGCTCCTCGCCGGGACGCCGCTGGGGGCCGCCCGGACCCGCCTGACCGGGACCGCCCGGACCCACCGGACCGCCGGGTCGGCGCGGACCGCCCGGACCGCCGACCGGTGGCCGGCCACCGGGGGGCACGGGACCACCGGGTCCGCGCATGCCGCCGGGAGGCGTGGTGGGGCGCCGGCCGGGGCCGCCGGGCACGCTGCCCGCGACGGCCGGGCCACCGGGACCGGTCGGCGGACCGCCCGGCCTGCCGTGGGGCACGGGTCCACCCGCGTTGGGCACGGGTCCGCCTGCGGGAGGCACGGGTCCGCTTGCGGGGGGCACGGGTCCGCCCGGCCTGCGCGGCGGCGGACCACCGCGCGGGATGCCGCCGGGTGGCGTGCCACCCGCCGGTGGGCCACCCGCCGGCGGCGCGCCGGGACGGACGAACCCGCCCGGCGGGGTGCCGTGCCCGGGGACGGGTCCGTCCGCCGGAGTGCGCGCGAAACCACCTGGCGGGGTGTTCGGACGCTCCGGCTGATCCCCGGCGCCGTGGCGCGGTGGGTGCCCGCCGCCGTCCGGGTCCTCCCCGGTCGGCCATTGCGGCTCCGCGCCACGATGCCTGTCGTCATGCTGGTCGTTCACGAAATGGCCTCCCAGACCGGCGTGCCGTTGCACGCGGTTCGGTGGTCGTACGCCGCTGCTCCTCGCCGGAGCGGCGCCCGTGGTCGGAGCACGTTCACTCCGCCGCGGTCCTCCTGCGTGGCTTGGATGAGTTCAGGCCACGCGTTCCCAGGACGTATGACTGCACCAGGTGGTTCCAACTACATGTGCGGCAAACTTCGACCACGTACACGGTGAACTCCTCGAAGAGGGTCGCCATGCGGGCCAGTTCGTCGGCGGTGCGCGCGGACCCGGCCGCGTGCTTGAGCTCGTCGCCGTAGACCCACGACACGTGGGTGAGCGGTTCCTTCCGGCACACCGGGCAGGTCACCTCGCTCGGCCGGCCGTGGAACTTCGCGGCTCGCAGCAGGTACGGGCTCGCGTCGCAGACCTCCATCGTGCCCACTCGGCCCGCGTAGACCTCCGCCAGCAGCGCACGGCGCTGCAAGGCGTAGTCCACGACCTGGCGTTGGGTCGACACGACGACCAGAGTACGTGCCGCCCCAACCGCGTCGATGGGCCGTTCGGGGCAGCAGGCCGAAGGCAGGGGTCGCTGTGTGCCACGCGACACCGTGACGGCGTGCGCGGATGTATCGCCCCGATATACTGACCGCACCCATCGGCGCTCACCGGAGCGAGGAGGTGCCCGTGCTGGAGTTCGCGGTGCTCGGGCTGCTGCACGAGGCGCCCATGCACGGCTACGAGCTGCGCAAGCGCCTGCACGAGCTGCTGGGTGCGTTCCGCGCGTTCTCCTACGGGACGCTGTACCCCACGTTGCGCAAGCTGCAACGTGCCGGCCTCATCGTCGAGGAAGTGCCCGAGGACGACTCGGCCCGGTGGGGCCGTCGGGCGCGCAAGGTCTACAAGCTCACCGCGGAGGGCAAGGAGAGGTTCGCCGAACTGCTGGTCAACGCCGGACCCCAGACGTGGGACGACGACTCGTTCGGCGTCCACCTGGCGTTCTTCTCCAGGACCCCCGTCGAGATCAGGATGCGCATCCTCGAAGGCCGCAGGCGCCGCGTCGAAGAGCGCCGCGAGGGGCTGCGCACCTCGTTATCGGCTACCAGCGAACGCATCGACCGGTACACCCGGGAGCTGCACCGGCTCGGGCTCGAGAGCACCGAGCGCGAAGTGCGGTGGTTGAACGAGCTGATCGCCCATGAACAGGCCGAACAGCGCGAGCAGGACCAATAACACCCCGAATAAGAGCACGGAAGAACTAAGGAGGACTCGGCATGGGCGACAACCGCCGCACTGTTCGAGTGGCCATTGTCGGGGTCGGCAACTGCGCGGCGTCGCTGGTGCAGGGCGTCCACTACTACCGCGACGCCGACCCGAACACCCGCGTGCCCGGTCTGATGCACGTCCGGTTCGGCGACTACCACGTGCGCGACATCGAGTTCGTCGCCGCGTTCGACGTGGACGCCAAGAAGGTCGGCACGGACCTGTCCGAGGCCATCGGGGCGAGCGAGAACAACACGGTCAAGATCGCCGACGTGCCGCCGCTCGGCGTCACCGTGCAGCGCGGTCACACCCTCGACGGGCTCGGCCGGTTCTACCGGGAGACCATCGAGGAGTCCGACGAGCAGCCGGTCGACGTGGTTCGGGCGCTGCGCGACGCCGAGGCCGACGTGCTCGTGTCCTACCTGCCGGTCGGCTCCGAGGCGGCGGACCGCTTCTACGCGCAGGCCGCCATCGACGCGGGCGTGGCGTTCGTCAACGCGCTGCCGGTGTTCATCGCCTCCGACCCGGAGTGGGCGGAGAAGTTCCGCGCGGCCGGCGTGCCGATCGTGGGCGACGACATCAAGTCGCAGGTCGGCGCCACCATCACGCACCGCGTGCTGGCCAAGCTGTTCGAGGACCGCGGCGTCCAGCTCGACCGGACGATGCAGCTCAACGTGGGCGGGAACATGGACTTCCTGAACATGAAGGAGCTGGAGCGGCTGGAGTCCAAGAAGGTCTCCAAGACGCAGGCGGTGACCTCCCAGGTCGACCGCGACCTCGGCAAGCGCAACGTGCACATCGGCCCGTCCGACTACGTCGCGTGGCTGGACGACCGCAAGTGGGCGTACGTGCGGCTGGAGGGTCGCGCGTTCGGCGACGTGCCACTGAACCTGGAGTACAAGCTCGAGGTGTGGGACTCGCCCAACTCGGCGGGCATCATCATCGACGCGGTGCGCGCGGCGAAGATCGCGCTGGACCGGGGCATCGGCGGCCCGATCCTGTCGGCGTCGTCGTACTTCATGAAGTCGCCGCCCGTGCAGTACTCGGACTCCGAGGCGCACGAGGCGGTCGAGGCGTTCATCCGCGGCGACGTGGAGCGCTGACCTCCGCGGTGGAGCCCCCTGCGCCCGGCCTCGGGCACAGGGGGCTCCGCCGTGCTCAGCGCTTGGAGAGCCTCAGCGACTGCCACGACCCGTCGGCCGTCCAGCCGCCGTCCACCGGCAGCGCGACGCCGTTGACGAAGCCGCTGCGGGTCGGGTCGGCCAGGAAGGCGACGGCCTGCGCGATGTCGTCGGGCGCCGCGAACCGGCCCATCGGCACGTGGTCGGTGATGTCGGTGTCGTCGTAGTGCCCGCCCGCCTGCGACTCGACGTCCATCTCGGTCTTCACCCACCCCGGGCAGACCGCGTTGACCCGGACACCGCGCCCGCCCCACTCCACGGCGAGCGTGCGCGTCATGCCGATCAGCCCGTGCTTCGTGGTGTTGTAGACGGCCCGGTCGGCGACGCCGCGCAGCCCGGCCACGGACGCGATGTTCACCACCGCGCCCCGCCCGCGCGCCAGCATCACCCGCCCCAGCGCCTGCGTCAGCAGGAACGGCCCGGTCAGGTTGACCGCCACCATCCGCTCCCACAGCTCCAGGGACGTGTCCTCGAACGGCACGATCCCCGCGATCCCGGCGTTGTTGACCAGCACGTCGACCCGGTCGCCCACCCGCTCGGCCACCCTGGCCACGTCGTACGGCGACGACACGTCGCCCACCACGCCGCCGTCGGTCTCCGTCAGGTCGAACCCGACCACCTCGTACCCGTCCGCGCGCAACACCTCGGCCACCCGCGCCCCGATGCCCTGCGCCGCACCGGTGACCACCGCAACTCGTCGCTCCATGGTGGGCACGCTAGGGCGTCGGCAGCGCTCCGGGCAGGTCCGACAGCCGCCGCAACACGGTGACGTGCGTCAACACGGCCGGGTCCGGCGGGAAGTGGGGGTTCGGGACGGCGTAGACGGTCATGCCGGCGGCCAGGGCGGCGCGCAGGCCGTTGGTCGAGTCCTCCACCGCCGCGCTGCGGGCCGGGTCGACGCCCAGCTTCGACGTGGCCAGGAGGTAGACGTCCGGGGCCGGCTTGCCCGCGCCCGCCTGCTCGCTGGAGACGGCCACCTGGACGACGTCGGTCAGGTCGGTCGCGGCGAGGAACGACTTGATCAGGACCGGCGGGGACGAACTGGCGATGGCGACGGGGTGGCGGGACGCCACCACGCGCACGACGTCCACCGCGCCCGGCAGCACGGGCGGGCCCTCGGCGTAGCGCTCGGCCATCTCGCCGATCACCCCGGCCGCCGCCTCGGCCGGGGTCAGCCGCACGCCGACCTCGCTCACCAGGTACGTCGCCCACTCGGGCGTGCTCATGCCCTGCATCGCCCTGGTCGCCGCGGGCAGCCACGTGCCCCCGTGCCGGGCGGCGAAGGCCTGGCGCACCTCGTCCCACATCCGCTCGGAGTCCACCAGCACGCCGTCGAGGTCGAACACCACCGCATCCACACCCCTGACCGTAGTGTGAACGACCTTACTTCGCTAAGCTAATCAAAATCGGTTAGGGTAGCTAAGTGAATTTCCTCGACCAATCCCGTCAGGTGTGGGTCACGGCGTTCGCGGCGGTGATCGCGTTCATGGGCATCGGGCTCGTCGACCCCATCCTGCTGTCGATCGCCGAGGGCCTGCACGCCACACCGTCGCAGGTCACCCTCCTGTTCTCCTCCTACCTGGGCGTCCAGGTCGTCGCCATGCTGTTCACCGGCGTCGCGTCGGCCCGCTTCGGCGCGAAGCGCACGCTCGTCGGCGGCCTGGCCCTGATCGTGGTCGCCACGGCCCTCTGCGCGCTCGCCGGCGGCATCGGCCAACTCGTCGGCCTGCGCGCCGTGTGGGGCCTCGGCAACGCGTTCTTCATCGCCACCGCGCTGTCGGTGATCGTGGGCGCGGCCACCGGCGGCCAGAAGGGCGCGATCCTGCTCTACGAAGCCGCCCTCGGCCTCGGGCTGTCCGTCGGACCGCTGCTGGGCGCGCTGCTCGGCAGCTTCTCGTGGCGCGGGCCGTTCATCGGCACCGCCGTGCTGATGGCGATCGCGTTCGTGCTGTGCTCGGTGTTCCTCGCCGACGACGAGCCGCGGCACGAAATCCGGCTCCTCGACCCCCTGCGCGCCCTGCGCCACCCCGGCCTGCTGCGCACCGCCACCGGCTCCGCCCTCTACACGGCCGCGTTCTTCGCCGTGCTGGCCTGGTCGCCGTTCGTCCTCGGCTGGGGCGCGGTGCAGATCGGGCTCGTCTTCTTCGGCTGGGGCGCGTGCGTCGCGGTCTCCGGCGTCTGGCTCGCGCCGCGCTTGGCCGACCGCTTCGGCGACCGCCGCGCCACCGTCGCCGCGGTGCTCGCGTTCGCGGCGTTGATGCTGGTCATGGCGGTGCCGAACAAGCCGCTGCTGGTCGTCGCGGTGATCGTCAGCGGTGTGGTGTCCGGCCTGCTCAACACCCTGTTCACGAGCGCCGCGATGAGCGTCAGCCCCGCGCCGCGCCCGGTGGCCAGCGCCGGCTACAACTTCCTGCGCTGGCTCGGCGGCGCGCTGGCGGCGACGTTCGTCGGCCACCTGGCCCAGCCGTTCGTGGTCGCCGCGGTGTGCTGCGTCCTCGCCGCCGGGCTGCTGGCCCTCGGCCGCACGTCCGAGCACGCCGTGCCGACCGAAGCGATCCTGGTCGGAGAAGACCTGGTGGGTTAACAAGCGGTGAACGCCGGCCTACGGTCCGTTGGTCCCCAACTGACCACAGGAGGCGTTCTAGTGGTGAGACATCTTCCACTGCTGGCCAACCACTCCCCCGGACGCGCGGCCGTCACCTGCCAGTACCGCTGCGGCGACGCGTGCTTCCACGACGTGCCCAACACCTCGGGCAACCCGTACTTCGGCGACCTGGTCGACCGGCGCACCGCCATCAAGGCGGCCGTGGTCGTCGGAGCGCTCGGCGGCGCAACGGCCGCAGCCGCCACCACCGCAGCCGCCACCACCGCCGCCACCGCCGCGGCCGAACCCGACGCGGCGGGGCGGCACCCCCTCGGCCTGGACTTCGCCCCCGTCGCGCCGAACACGCTCGACGCCGTCGTCGTCCCCGAGGGCTACCGCCACGAGGTCGTGATCCGCTGGGGCGACCCGCTCTTCCCGGACGCGCCCCGGTTCGACTTCGACCACCAGACCGCGGCGGCGCAGGCGAGGCAGTTCGGCTACAACTGCGACTTCGCCGCGCTGCTGCCGCTGGACGCGCTCGGCCGGACGAACCTGCTGGTCACCAACCACGAGTACACCGGCGAGCCGTTCATGTTCCGCGGCTACGACGCCGAGCACCCCACCCGCGAGCAGGTCGAGATCGCGTGGGCCGCGCACGGCCTGTCCGTGGTGCGGGTCGAGCAGGCCCGCGACGGCCGCCTCACCACCCGGTTCTCCCGCCACAACCGCCGCATCACCGCCACCACGCCGTTCAAGCTGACCGGCCCGGCGGCGGGATCGGCGCTGCTCAAGACGTCGGCCGACCCGACCGGCACTCTTGTCCTGGGCACGTTGAACAACTGCGCGGGCGGTGTCACGCCGTGGGGCACGATCCTGTCCGGCGAGGAGAACTTCAACCAGTACTTCGCCAACGCCGAGGCGCTCGCCGACCCGCGCCTGACCCGCTACGGCGTCACCGGCGCGGCCACCACCCGCAAGTGGGAGCGGTTCGACGAGCGGTTCGACCTCGCCCGCGAGCCGAACGAGGTCAACCGGTTCGGCTACGTGGTCGAACTCGACCCGACCGACCCCGACTCCACCCCGGTCAAGCACACCGCGCTGGGCCGCTTCAAGCACGAGTGCGCCAACGTCCGCCTCGCCGCCGACGGACGAGTGGTCGCCTACTCCGGTGACGACGAGCGGTTCGAGTACATCTACAAGTTCGTCTCCACCGGCAAGGTCCGCAAGGGCGAGGGCAAGGCCGCCCGCCGGCACAACATGACGCTGCTGGACGACGGCACCCTCTACGTCGCCCGCTTCACCGGCGACAGCCCGCCCGCCGAGATCGACGGCACGGGCCGCCTGCCCTCCGACGGGAGGTTCGACGGCCGCGGCGAGTGGGTGCCGCTCGCGTCCGGCGACCGGTCGTTCGTGCCGGGCATGACCGCCGAGGAGGTCTACGTCTTCACCCGGCTCGCCGCCGACCGGGTCGGGGCGACCAGGATGGACCGCCCCGAGGACATCCAGACCCACCCGCACACCGGTGTCGTCTACTGCGCCCTGAGCAACAACGTCGACCGGGGCAAGGCGGGCAAGGAGGGCGCGACCGAGCCGAACCCCCGGGTGAACAACAAGCACGGCCAGGTGCTGGAGCTGACCGAACGCGGCGGCGACGCCCTCGCGCTCGCGTTCTCCTGGAACCTCATGCTGGTGTGCGGCGACCCGGCGTCGCCGGACACCTACTTCGCGGGCTACGACAAGAGCCGGGTGTCGCCCATCTCCAGCCCCGACAACGTGGCGTTCGACCGGCACGGCAACCTGTGGATCTCCAGCGACTCGGGCGGCGCGCTCAACGGCCACAACGACGGCCTCTACGCCGTGCCCGTGTCCGGTGCGCAGCGCGGTCACCTCAAGGCGTTCCTCACCGTGCCCCGCGGCGCGGAGACGTGCGGCCCGGTGATCGGCGAACGCGTCGTCACGGTGTGCGTGCAGCACCCCGGCGAGGTCGACGGCGCGAGCGCGGACAACCCGGCCTCGCACTGGCCCGACGGCGGCGACTCGCAACCCCGGCCGTCGGTGGTCGCGGTGTGGCGGGAAGGACGTCGCGTCGGCGAGTGAGGCCGCCGGGGTGGTCGCCCGGTGCGACCGGGCGACCACCCCGCGTGCGAGCCGGTGGTCCCGGTCCGGTGACGATCGAGGTGTTCGCCTCGCGTTCACCTCGAAGTCCGCTGGTGGAGGGCTTGCCCTCTTACGGTCGCCCGGTTCCCACTGAGCGATCTCGGAGGCCCGTGTGTCCTCATCCACCGATCGGGGGCGGCGCCTGCTGCCCCTCCTGCCCAACCACCCGCTCGGGCGTTCGGCGATCACCTGCAAGTACCGCTGCGGCGACGCGTGCGCCCACGAGGCGCCCAACACGTCCGACAACGCCTACTTCGGTGACGTCGTCGGCGAGGTCGTGCGCCGGCGCGGCCTGCTCAAGGCGGGCGCGGTGCTCGCCGTCGCGGGCGCGGGTGTCGGGCTGGTCGGTGTCGGCAGCGCCGCCGCCAAGCCCCAGGTCGAGGTCGACGTCGACCTGGGCGGCGGTCGCCGCCGCGACGGCCTGAACTTCGCCGCCGTCGCGCCCAACACCGAGGACCGCGTCGTCACGCCCGAGGGCTACGAGCAGGGCGTCGTGCTGCGCTGGGGCGACCCGGTGGTGCCCGGCGCGCCCGCGTTCGACTTCGACCGCCAGACCGCGGCGGCGCAGGCGAAGCAGTTCGGCTACAACTGCGACTTCCTCGGCCTGGTGCCCCTCGGCGGCCACGACGAGTGGCTGCTCGTGGCCAACCACGAGTACACCACCGAGGAATTCCTGTTCAAGGGCTGGGACGCGAACAACCCCACCCGCGAGCAGACCGAGATCGCCTGGGCCGCGCACGGCATGTCCGTGGTGCGGGTCGAGCGCGACCGCCGCAGCGGCAAGCTCGTGCCGCAGCCGGACCGGCGCCACAACCGCCGCATCACCGCCACCACGCCGTTCAAGGTGACCGGCCCGGCGGCGGGTTCGGCGCTGCTCAAGACGTCGGCCGACCCGACGGGCACCCGTGTCCTGGGCACGTTGAACAACTGCGCGGGCGGCGTCACGCCGTGGGGCACGATCCTGTCCGGCGAGGAGAACTTCAACCAGTACTTCGCCAACGCGGGTGCCACCACCGACCCGGTCGCGAAGGCGCGGCTGACCCGCTACGGCCTGTCCGGCGCGGCGTCCACCCGCAAGTGGGAGCGGTTCGACCAGCGCTTCGACGTGGCGCAGGAGCCCAACGAGGTCAACCGGTTCGGCTGGGTCGTCGAGATCGACCCGCTCGACCCGGACTCGACCCCGGTCAAGCACACCGCGCTGGGCCGCTTCAAGCACGAGGGCGCGAACGTGATCGTCGCCCGCGACGGCCGCGTGGTCGCGTACATGGGCGACGACGAGCGCTTCGACTACATGTACAAGTTCGTGTCCGACGAGAAGGTCAAGCCGGGCAACAGCAAGCACGCGCGCGAGCACAACAAGAAGCTGCTGGACAAGGGCACGCTGTACGTCGCCAAGTTCACCGGCGACAGCCCGGTCGCCGAGGTCGACGGCTCCGGCGCGCTGCCCGCCGACGGCGAGTTCGACGGCTCCGGCGAGTGGATCCCGCTGGCCGCGGGCAACCGCTCGTTCGTGCCCGGCTTCACCGCCGAGGAGGTCTACGTGTTCACGCGGCTCGCCGCGGACGCCGTGGGTCCGACGAAGATGGACCGCCCCGAGGACGTGGAGCCGAACCCGCGCAACCGTCGGGTGTACGCGGCGCTGACCAACAACACCGACCGCGGCAAGGCGGGCAAGGAAGGCCCGACCGAGCCGAACCCGCGCCCGAACAACCGCCACGGGCACGTGCTGGAGCTGGAGGAGCGCCGGGGCGACAACACCGCCACGTCGTTCTCGTGGAAGTTGCTGCTGGTGTGCGGCGACCCGGCGTCGGCCGACACGTACTTCGGCGGGTACGACAAGACCCAGGTCTCGCCGATCTCGTGCCCGGACAACGTGGCGTTCGACGCGCGGGGCAACCTGTGGATCTCCACCGACGGCAACGCCCTGAAGTCCAACGACGGCCTGTTCGCGGTGCCGGTCGAGGGCCCGTACCGGGGCCGGGTGAAGCAGTTCCTGACCGTGCCGAAGGGCGCCGAGACGTGCGGCCCGGTGGTCGAGGACGACTTCGTGCTCGTGTCCGTGCAGCACCCCGGCGAGATCGACGGCGCGTCGGCCGCCAACCCGCTGTCGCACTGGCCGGACGGCGGCGCCTCCCAGCCGCGCCCGTCCGTCGTCGCCGTGTGGAAGAAGGACAAGGGCCGCATCTGCGGCTGACCCGAGGTGGGGGGCTCGCGCCAAGCCCGAGCCCTCCACACCTCGCGAGTCCTACGTTCACGCCTCGAGAGTCCTACGTTCAGGACACCTGAATTCAACGTTCGGCAGACCGGGTGGTCGGTCCGAGCGTTGAATTCGGGGTGCGTGAACGTAGGACTCTCGAGCTCTGGAGGTAGGACTCTCGCGGGGGTTTAGGGTGCGGGTATGAGTCGACCCGTTGCGCTGGTGACCGGTGCGTCGCGTGGGATCGGTGCGGCGGTGGCACGCGTGCTCGCGCCGACGCACGACCTGCTGCTGGGCGGTCGGGACGAGGGCGCGCTGGCGGAACTGGCCGGGTCGCTGGAATCCGCCCGCCCGTGGCCGGTCGAGCTCACCGACACCGACGCGCTGACCGCCGCCGCGGCCGGCCTCACCCGGCTGGACGTCCTCGTGCACAGCGCGGGCGTCGCCGAGCTCGGCCCGCTCGCCGAGGCGACGGCGGACGTCTGGCGCCGCACCCTCGACGTGAACGTGGTCGCCGTCGCCGAGCTCACCCGGCTGACCCTCCCACTGCTGCGCGCCGCCCGCGGCCACGTCGTGCTGATCAACTCCGGCGCGGGACTGCGCGCCAACCCCGACTGGGGCGTCTACGCGGCGAGCAAGTTCGCGCTCAGGGCCTTCGGCGACGCCCTGCGCGCCGAAGAAGAAGACCTCCGCGTCACGTCCGTCCACCCCGGACGCGTCGACACCGACATGCAGCGCGGCGTCCGCGAGCAGGAGAGCGGCGACTACCAGCCGCACCTCTACCTGCACGCGGACTCCGTGGCACGGGCCGTCGCCACCGCCGTGAACGCGGGTGAGGACGCCCACTTCACCGAGGTCGTGGTCCGCCCCCGCCCCCGCTGACCTACCGCAGCCGGGCCGCCACCTCGCGCACGCCCGCCTGCGCCGCACGCCGGTCCACGGTGGTGGTCTCGCCGTCGGCCACGACCTGCCTGCCCGCCACCCACACGTCCTTGACCCGCCGCGTGCCCGACGCCCACACCAGGTTCGCCAGCACCTGCTCGTCCGGCGCGTCCAAGCCGGTGGCGAACGCGGGGTCGTCCACGTCCACGTGCACCACGTCGCCCCACCGGCCGGGCTCCAACGCGCCGAGGTCGTCACGGCCCAACGCCGCCGCACCACCGCGCGTGGCCAGCAGCAGCGCGTCCGCCGCCCGCATCGCCGTCGCGTCGCCCGTCGTCACACGCGCCAGCAGCGCCGCCAACCTGGCCTCCTCGAACAGGTCCAGGTCGTCGTTGGACGCCGGCCCGTCCGTGCCCAGCCCGACCGCGACGCCCGCGTCCAGGTAGGACCGCAGCGGCGCGATGCCCGACGCCAGCTTGGTGTTCGAGCCGGGGCAGTGCGCGATGCCGACCCCGTGCGCGGCGTAGATCGCCACGTCCTCCGGCGACAGGTGCACGGAGTGCGCCGACAGCACCCGCCCGCCCAGCACGCCCGCCTGCTCCAACAACCGCGGCACGGACCCGTGCGACGCCCGCTGCGCCAGGTCCTCCTCCGCCGACTCGGCCACGTGCACCTGCAACAACGCGCCGCGGTCACGCGCCTGCCCGGCGATCTCGCCGAGCGCCTCCGGCGACAGGATGTACGCCGAGTGCGGTCCGTAGCTCAGCTCGACCCGCTCGTCCGGGCCGAACCGCAGCCCGTCGGCGTCGATCCACCGGGTGATCTCGTCGGTCATCGGCCGCCACGGCATCCCGGGCAGGTCCATGATCGCCGCACCGAACAGCACGCGCGACCCGGCGCTCAGCACGGCGTCCGCGAGCTGCTCGCCGTGGAAGTACATCTCGGCGCTGGTGGTCACGCCGTTGCGCAGCATCTCCACCGCGCCGAGCAGCATGCCGACCCGGATGTCCTCGGGCTTCATCTTCGCCTCGGCCGGCCACATCGCCTCGCGCAGCCAGCGCAGCAGCGGCAGGTCGCCGCCCAGGCCGCGCAGCACCACCATCGGGCTGTGCGCGTGCGCGTTCACCAGACCGGGCAGCAGGATCCCGCTCAACCGGCGGACCTCGCCGTCGAACGCGGGGGCGTCGGCCTCCGCGCCCACGTACGACACCCGGCCGTCGACGACGTCGACCACGGCGTCGCGCAGCACGGTGCAGGAGGGATCGCAGGGCAGGACGACGGGGGCGTGCAGGCGCAGCGGCATACCCCGATCCTGCCCCACTCGATCG
Source organism: Actinosynnema sp. CA-299493 (assembly GCF_050946825.1). Taxonomy (NCBI): domain Bacteria; kingdom Bacillati; phylum Actinomycetota; class Actinomycetes; order Pseudonocardiales; family Pseudonocardiaceae; genus Actinosynnema; species Actinosynnema sp. CA-299493. The sequence continues at coordinate 9,265,100 of NZ_CP191993.1, read as the reverse complement.
AGCGACACACACCGTGGCGGCCCACGCGTCACCCCGTAACCCGAACAGTGGGTTTGACCTTCTGGGGCGGTGTTCACCCGCCGGATGGTCGTAACCTCCGAAACGTTGGGAGAGGTGGTGGTCCCGCTGATCCGGCGAAGGAGTGACAGTGGCTCGTAACGGTGGAAGTGCTCAACCCGGCGAGCGCCGCGGCAGGGGAGAGCCCGCGGTGACGGTCCTGCGCTCGGAGGCTGATTTCTCCGAGCCGGGCCTGTCCCGGGAACGTCGGTGGCTCGCGCTGTTCCTGCTGGTGCACCTGGTGGACGACAACGGCCGGATGGGCACCGCGTACCGGCGGGTGCTCCGGCGGGCGGCGCGAACACCCGGGCACTGGGCGAACGGCCGGTCGCTCGGCGCGGTCCGGGCCGAGGTGACGCGCTGGATCGGCGCGCAGGCCCGACCCGACTGCGTGCCGCCGTGGGAGGAGGTCGAGAACCTGGTCCAGGCCGCCGTGCACCCCACGCTCGTGCCGGACGTGCTGGCGACCGCCCGCTACCTGCACGGCCTCGTCATCGGCGTGGCGACCGACGACCCGCGCCCGAGCTGGCTCGACCCGGAGGTGGACGACATCACCACGGCGATGATCGGCGGGCCGGAGTGGGCCCGCAGGCACGGCCTGGCCGCCCCCGAGGACTTGGCCGCCCCCGAGGACCGGGCGGCCGACGAGGACCGGGCGGCCGAGGACACCGCGACCGGCGGGGAGTCTTCCCAGGACCGGGAGTCGAGGGCGTACGAGATGTTGTGGGCGGTGGTCCGGGTGCACCGCGACGCGGAGGCGCGGATCGCCGAGCTGGAGTACCAGGTGCGCCAGTTGCACGAGGAGAACGCCAGGCTCTCCGGCGACGTCACCACGTGGCTCGGCGACTACCGGCCGACGATCCCCGACCAGGACCGCGGGTCCCGCCGCCGTCCCGTCGTCGACCGCCACCTCGCCGACCACCACCCGGCCGGGGAGGACCCGGCGCGGTCCTTCACCTACCCGCTGCCCGTCGAACTGCCCGCGTCGCAACGCTCCGCCCGGTGACCGGGGCATCACCGCACCACGGGGAGGGCGGCGCGCACTTCCCAGCCGCCGCCCGCCCGGGCGCCCGCGCTGAACCGCCCGCCCAGCAGCTCGACGCGCTCCCGCATGCCCACCAACCCGTAGCCACCCGACCCGCCGACCGGCGACGCCTTCCGCGCCCGCCCGTCGTCGGCGACCAGCACGTGCACCACACCGTCCGAAACGGACACCGAGACGTCCACCGAGGACGCGCCCTCGGCGTGCTTGCGCGCGTTGGTCAACGACTCCTGCACCAACCGCAGCACCGAGCGGCCCAACGACGGCGGCACGGACACTGGCAGGTCGACGTGCAGCCGCACGGCTTGACCGGACCGCTCCACCACCCCGCGCACGTCGTCGGCCAGGTCGCTGGACGCGGTGGGCGCGTCGGCCTCGGTGTCGCGCAGCGCGCCGACCAGGCGGCGCATCTCGGCCAACGCCTCGTTGCCGCTGCGCACGATGATCGGCAACGCCTCGCCCGCCGCCGCGGGCACCGCCTGCGCCGCCTGCGCGTGCACCACCATCCCGGTCACGTAGTGCGCGATCACGTCGTGCAGCTCGCGGGCCAGCGCCATCCGCTCGGTGTGCTGCGCCGCCGCGACCTCGGCCCGCACGGCGGTGGCGCGTTCCCGGTCGCGGGCGCGGAAGTACAGCCCGGTGCCGAGCGACAGCGCCAGCAGCACCCCGCCGAACACCGACTGCGGCCAGAACCCGGGTCCGCTGTAGTCGTCCGGCCAGTACGGCGACCGGTACTCCGGCCGCACCGCGGCGGCGAGGGCCGTCACGGCGACGAGCAGCACCACCCCGGCCACCGCGCGCGCCGGCGGCGCCTGCCGCACCACCACCGCGACGATCGCCATCAGCGCCGCCACCTCGGCCACCACCAGGCCGCCGATCATCGGGGTCACGGGCGCGACACCCACCACGCGCAGCACGACCGAGCTCGCGCCCACCGCCGTCGCGGCGGTCAGCGCGGCGTCGAACGGGCGCCGGGGCGCGAGCACGGCCAGCGCGCACGCCACGACCGCGCCGGGGACGTGCCACCAGCCCCCCTCGCCGAGGAACCCGATGCCGACGAGGCAGAGCAGGGCGCACGCCAGCGGCCACTGGCGGCGGAGCAGGGCCCGCCACCCGAGCTGAGTGCTCTCCACGGGACCTCACGGTAGGTGGTCGCGGCGCGCGACGCGTCCGACCCCGGTCGGGTGGCCCGTCAACCGCGAGGCTGACCCGAACGCCCGGTCAACCACACCAGTGGCCGATGTCGGATGACGAATCCCGGGGTGACTCTTGAGCGGTGAGTCGGGGAACGGGAGGTACACCATGTTCGGAGTGGTCGCTACTTGGGCGGGCGCGGTGCTCGGCCTGCTGGTGCTGGTCCTGATGGCACTGGCGGGCGTGTTGATCGACTCCCAGCGCTGAGCGGGGGTGTGTCGCGGCTCAGTCGCCGGCTCCCTCGGCACGTCGCCGGAGCAGTTCCGCGAGGCGTCCGGGTGACTGGGGTCGGGTCGTTTCCGCGAGGGCGGGGGCGAAGCGGGCGGGTCCGCCGGCGCGGGCTCGGTGGGCCGCCGCCGGGTCGAGCCGGAACGCGGGCCGGTTGCCGGAGTGGCGTTGCCGCGAGCGCAGCCACGACAGCCGGTGCCGCGATTCGGCGTGGTGGTCGGTGATGGTGACGGCGGCGAGGTCGAAGGAGTGCAGCACGGCCCGGTTCAGCTCGACCACGGCGCGGTCGCGCCACAGCGAGCGCTCGGTGGACGTGTCCAGGCCGAGGGCCTCGGCGACGGACCGGGCGGCGCCGCAGGCGTTCTCGTCGGCCAGGCTCCTGGCGCCGATCTCGGAGCCGACGAACCACGAGTTGAACGGCGCGGCGGGGTAGGTGACGCCGCCGATGGACAGCCGCGTGTTGGCGATCACGGGCACCGCGTGCCAGCGCAGGCCGAGCTGCCCGAACCAGGGCAGGTCGGGGTGTTCGAGGACGACCTCGTGCACCACGTCCGGCGGCAGGGTGAACAGCCGCGCGCCCTCGTGCGCGGTCTCCACCACCAGCGGCAGCACGTCGAAGCGGCCGGGCGGCGTGGGCGGCTGCCAGCCCATCGCGCGCACGGCGTCGGTGAACCCCCGGTAGCGGAGGTCGCCCGAGCCGTCGTCGTGGCCCGCGTACCGGACCAGCTGCTCGTTCCAGACGCACGGTCCGGGCGCGGTCGGCGTGTCCGGCGCGAACACCGTGACCAGCGGGCGGATCTCGCCGCCGTTGGTCGCCTGGCGCAGGTGCTCGACGCACTCGCCGGCCACGGCGGCGGCGTTGCGCAGGCCGCGCAGGTCGCGGACCTTGAGCCGGCGCCACGGCACGCCGCTGGTGCACCAGCCGGAGTCGCGCAGGGCGATCCGCGCGCCGTAGGCGAGCTCGTGGGCGGTGTGCCGGTAGGTGCCGGTCCGGGCGACCTCGTCGCGGACCTGGGCCAGGCGGGGTCCGACGGGTCCGGCTTCGGGGTGGGCGATGTGGAACATGCGGAGGAAGCCCTCCGCCGCGTCCACGTCGAACGTTACCGGTTCGTTGTCCACTGCTGTCACGGGCGGCAACCGTAGTTGCGGACCGGTGTGACGCGTCACTGCCAGACGGGGCACGTCGGGTGATCGACAAATTCCACCCGATCCGGTGATGAATCCACGCGCAGTCGCCGCATCGGTCGTCCGGGACCGTGACTTTATGCCACGGTCAGGTGAGCTCGACCCGCTCGAACATCAGGTCGTGGCTGATCCGCTCCTCCTCGACCGCCCGCTGCTCGAACTTGGTGACGGGCCGCCACCCCGGCCTGGGCGCCCACCCGTCGAACCGGTTGCGCAGCAGCGGCTCGGCCGAGCACACCCGGAGCATCTGCTCGGCGTACTCCTCCCAGTCGGTCGCCAGGTGCAGCGTGCCGCCGAGACGCAGGCGCGACGCCACGAGCCGCACGAACTCCGGCTGCACGAGCCGCCGCTTGTGGTGCTTCTTCTTCGGCCACGGGTCCGGGAAGTAGATGCGGACCTCGGCGAGCGAGGCGGGCTCCACGTGCTCGGTGAGCAGGTCGACCGCGTCACCGCGCAGGACCCGCAGGTTCGTCACGTCGAGCGCCTCGGCGCGCAGCAGCAGCTGCGCGAGGCCGGGCTTGTAGACCTCGACCGCCACGTAGTTCACGTCGGGCGCGGCGGCGACCAGCAGGGAGGTGGTCTCACCCATGCCGGAACCGATCTCCAGCACGACGGGCGCCTCGCGCCCGAACCACTCGTCGAAGTGCACGGGACCGGCCGGGAGCGCCTTGACCTCGTGGCCCAAGCGCTCCCAGTGGCGGTCCCATGCGCGCTGCTGCCCCACGGTCATCCGTTCGCCGCGTTGGACGTAGCTGACGACGGATCGGTGGTGGGGCGGTCGCTGGCGGCTGGACGTCACGGGCGTACAGCCTAGGTGGTGCGCTAAGCGATGTTCTCCAGGTCCTCGATCTGCTCGCGCAGCTCGGCGGGGGTGAACTCGATGGGTTGGCGCTGACCGGGGCCCCGGTGCGCGGGGAGCAGGTCCACGAAACCGGGGTGCCGGTGCGTGAACTGCACGGTGGTCGGTTCGGCGGGGCCGTAGACGCCGCTCTCGGACGGCACGAACTCCCAGTAACCGACCTCGCCCTCGGTCGCCCACGGGACGAACACCCAACCCGGCCGGCTGCCCAGCAACCGGGTCACCTCGTCCTCCAGGGCGAACGCCGCCGCGCGCGAGGCGATGCGGCCCCGGTCCAGGGCCCTCAGCCACCAAGGTGCCGGTGCGTCGGGGCCCACCGCGCGGAACATGGCGAGCACTTGCTGCTCGTCGGCCCGGTGTATCCAGGCTCGACGCGTCTGTGCGGGTGAGTCGGCGAGACCGACCCCTCCCGCGGCTTCGATCGCGTGCGACCATTCCAACGCCAACATCGGTTCGACGCGAAGGGCGTGGTCGCGTTGCCGTGGCAGCTTCTTGGACCCGGTTGCCGAGTGGTCGGCGTTCAGGTTCGGATCAAGCACCGTCACGGGTTCACCTCCGGGGGGTTCCTTGACGGGGGACATCCGAATTCGCGTGCGGGCAGGTGCCTGCCTCACGATTCGCGCTTTCCATCTGACCGGGTTCACAAGCGCTTGTCATGGGGCTGTGCCGGAGTTCACGACGTCTTAACGAACGTCTTACTCCACCTGCCGGAATCCGGAAGTGTGAAACATCGTCGACATGGAATAAATGTGATGCCGACCACAGGGGGAATTGGTGACGGGGAGAGCGGTTGTCGCCGCGGTCTTGATCGCGATGCTGGCGCCGGGCGTCGCCCGGGCGCAGACGATCGAGGAGCAGCAGTGGCACCTGGCCGCCTTGGAGGTGTCCGCCGCGCACGCCGTCACGCGGGGTGACGGCGTGGTCGTCGCGGTGGTCGACTCGGGCGTGGACGACACCCGCCCGGACCTGGCGGGCGCGCTGCTGCCGGGCACCGGTTTCGGCTCGGCGAGCGGCACGGACGGCACCGAGGACAAGGACGGCCACGGCACCGCGATGGCGACGTTGATCGCCGGGCGGTCGGTGGACGGCGGCGCGCTCGGCGTCGCGCCCGGCGCGATGATCATGCCGGTCTCGGTCGGCGCGGACGGCGACAAGTTCACCACCGCGTCCGTCGCCGAGGGCGTGACCTGGGCCGTCGACCAGGGGGCCGACGTCATCAACCTGTCCCTGACCTCGCTCGCGACGCTCACCCCGGACCTGCTGCGCGCGGTCAACTACGCGTTCGACAACGACGCGGTGGTGGTCGCCGGCACCGGCAACGACGGCGACGAGCACGTGGGCGCGCCCGCGAACATCAAGGGCGTCATCGCGGTCTCCGGCACGATCGAGGGCAACGGGCCGTGGCCGGAGTCCAACACCGGCCCGGAGACCGTGCTGGCCGCGCCCGCGCAGCGCATCGTCACCGCCGTGCCGGTGTCGGTCGTGGACACCGGCTACGCCGAGGTGGACGGCACGAGCGCGGCGACGGCGCTGGTCTCGGGCGCGGCGGCGCTGGTGCGCGCCCGCTACCCCGACCTGGACGCGGGCAACGTGGTCAACCGGCTGGTCGCCACCGCCACCGACCTGCTCGCGCCCGGCCGGGACAACGTGACCGGGTTCGGCCAGGTCAACCCCGTCGCCGCGCTGACCGCCGAGGTGCCGCGGGTGGAGCGCAACCCGCTGGCGCCGCCGCCGCGCACGTCGTCGGCCGAACCGCCGCCGACGACGGGCGAGGACCTGGCCGTGCCGCCGGCCGAGGCGGACGGCGGCACCCGGCTGCTGGTGGCGTTCGGCGGGCTGACCGCGGTCGGGATCGTGGTGGCGGCGGTGAGCCTGCTGCTGGCCCGGCGCAGCCGCGTCCGACGCGCGCCGGCGCCGGTCGTCACCGAAATCCCGCCGCCGTCCGACGACTTCTGGCGCAACGACCGGTTCTGACCCGGAGCGCGGTCGGCGAATCGGTTTCCCGGTACTCCGAGGGGAGCGCCGGTCACTCGGTCGCGTGATATTCCACGGATTCCTTCGTGAGTTGCATGAAGGCCTCTTCGAGCGAGCCGAGTTGCGGGCTCAACTCGTGCAGCGTGATGCCGTTCGACGCGGCCAACTCGCCGATGAACGCGGGTTCCACCCCGTGCACGACGAGCGCGCCGTCGGCCGCCGCGGCGTCGGCGACGCGGGCCCGCCCGTCGAGCAGCTCGCGCAGCCGGTCCAGCTGCGGCGAGCGGACGCGCACGGTGTCCTCGGTGGCGTCGGCGATGAACTGCTCGGTGCTGGTCTGCGAGATGAGCTTGCCGCGCCCGATCACGATCAGGTCCTGCGCGGTCTGGGCCATCTCCGACAGCAGGTGGCTCGACACGAAGACGGTGCGGCCCTCGGCGGCCAGCCGGTGCATGAACTGGCGGATCCAGAGGATGCCCTCCGGGTCCAGGCCGTTGACCGGCTCGTCGAACAGCAGCACCTCGGGGTCGCCGAGCAGCGCGCCCGCGATGCCGAGGCGCTGGGACATGCCCAGCGAGAAGCCGCCGGCCCGGCGCTTGGCGACCTGGGTGAGGCCGACCGCGTCCAGCACCTCGTCCACGCGCCGGTCCGGGATCCGGTTGGACCGGGCGAGCCACTGCAGGTGCGCCCGCGCGGAGCGGTTGGGGTGCACCCACTTCGCGTCCAGCAGGGCGCCGACCACGCGCAGCGGCTCGCGCAGCGACCGGTAGTCCTGGCCCTTCACGGTGACCTTGCCGCGGGTGGGGCTGTCGAGGCCCAGGATCATCCGCATGGTGGTGGACTTGCCCGCGCCGTTGGGCCCGAGGAAACCGGTGACCCGGCCCGGCTGCACGCTGAACGACAGGTCGTCCACGGCCGCGGTCCTGCCGTAGTGCTTGGTGAGGCCGGTCGCTTCGATCATGGCATCTCCGTCCGATCCGGTGGCGGAACCTGGAGCGGAAGAGCCCGGGCCACCCCCCGAAGGTGACCCGAGCTCCCCCTTTCCCCCGTTCCCGCGCGGCCGGCCCCCGAACGCCGGTCACGCGGGGGTACCCGTTACGCGTCCCGCCGCTTCACGACCACGAGCGAGATGATGAAGACCGCCAGCGAGATGCCGGCGAAGTACCCGAACGAGCCCCACGGGCTCAGCTCGCCGATCGCGGGCGGCCCGACGCCCTCCGGGATCGCGCTCGCGTCCGGGTCGCCGAAGATGAACTTGCTGGCCACGGTGAACGGCATCCACTTCTGGATGTCGTCGCCGATGTTCGGGATGAACCCGATCACGCTCTCCAGCACCAGCGCGAACACCAGGATGATCGACACCGCGCCCGCGGTCTGCCGCACCAGCGAGCCGACGCCCAGGGCGAGCAGGGCGCCCGCCGCGTAGACGAGGCCGACGCCGGCCACGTGCCGCCAGTCGTTGGCGCTGGTCAGCGCGAGGTCCGAGTTGTCCTCGGCGAGCACCCAGCTCAGGCCCCACGACCCGAACGCCGAGGCGAGGCCGACCAGTCCCGACAGCAGCACCACGACGAACGCCTTGGCGACCATCGGGGAGATGCGGTCCGGCACCGCCTGGAACGTCGACTTGATGGTGCCGAAGCGGTACTCGGTGGTGACCGCGAGGGCGGCCATCACCATGACCACGTAGAGGCCGAACGTGTGGGTGAACACCGCGCCCAGCACGGGCATCGGGGAGCCGTCCCAGTTCGCCGCGATGATCGCGGTGATGCCGACGGTCAGGCCGAGCGCCAGCAGCATGCACCACCACGGTGAGCGGGTGGAGAAGAGCTTGATCCGTTCAACGGCGAGCAGAGTCATCGGTGGTCACTTCCCCGTCTCGGCGAGTTCGGCGTGGTACTCGACAGAATCGCCGGTGAGCTGCATGAATGCCTCTTCGAGTGAACCTCGCTGCGGGCTCAGCTCGTGCAGCACCACGCCGCTTGCCGCCGCGATGTCACCGATCTCGTCGCTGAGCGCCCCCGTCACGGTGAGCGAACCGTCGGAGTCCTCACGGACGGTGAAGCCCTTGTCGACGAGCATGGCGCCCAGCTTGTCCGCGTGCGGGCTGCGCACCCGGACGGTGTTCTCGGTCGACCGCTCGACGAACTCGGTGGTGCTGGACTGCGAGATGAGCTTGCCGCGCCCGATGACCACGAGGTCCTGGGCGGTCACCGCCATCTCCGACAGCAGGTGGCTCGACACCAGCACGGTGCGGCCCTCGGCGGCCAGCCCCTGCATGAACTTGCGGATCCAGAGGATGCCCTCCGGGTCCAGGCCGTTGACCGGCTCGTCGAACAGCAGCACCTTCGGGTCGCCCAGCAGGGCGCCCGCGATGCCGAGCCGCTGGGACATGCCGAGGGAGAACCCGCCGGCGCGGCGCTTGGCGACCTTGGTCAGGCCGACCATCTCCAGCACCTCGTCCACCCGGCGGTCGGGCAGGCCGTTGGACTTGGCCAGCCACTGCAGGTGCGCCCGCGCGGAGCGGTTGGGGTGCACCCACTTGGCGTCGAGCAGCGCGCCGACGGTCCGCAGCGGGCGGTCGAGCTGCGCGTACGGCTTGCCGCCGATCAGCACCTGGCCCGCGCTCGGCCGGTCGAGGCCGAGGATCATGCGCATGGTGGTGGACTTGCCCGCGCCGTTGGGGCCGAGGAACCCGGTGACCCGACCGGGCTCGACGGTGAAGGACAGGTTGTCCACCGCCACCGTCTTCCCGTAGCGCTTGGTGAGGCCGACAGCCTCGATCATGATTTCTCCCCTGGACGACACATCCCCCGGACTAGGCTGAACCTTGCCCGGTCCACCGGGTCGCGCACATCGGTCTGTAGTTGACTCGTCAGTGCGACTTCAGTCTTATCGTGGTAGCTACCTCGGTTGTAGTAATCCGTGTTCACCCTGAGTTGTCCCCTAGGCGTTCGCCGGGTCGTTCTCAGGGTCCGCACCCCCGAAGCGGACAAACCAGACCAACCGCGCGAGTCCTACGTTCAGAACACGTGTGTCGTCCGTTCCGGACCCCCGAGTTCAACACTCAGGTCACCGGCGTCATCGGCTACGCGGCGAAGTACCGGTCCAGCACGGCCGCCGCGCCGTCGTCGAAGACCGTGCCGGTGACCGCGTCGGCGACCGATTGCACGGCGACCGGCGCCTGCCCCATCGCGACGCCGTGCGCGGCCCACCGCAGCATCTCGACGTCGTTGGACCCGTCGCCGATGGCCAGCGTGTCCCGCTCGGAGACGCCGAGCCCGGCCCGCAGGTCCTCGAGCGCCGCGCCCTTCGTCACGCCGGGAGGCGACAGCGTCAACCACGCCTGGGTGTGGTCGCACGACGCCGTCACGCCGGGCAGCTCGACGTCGAGCATCCGCAGCGCCAGCTCCTCCGGCGTGCGGCCGACCCAGCGCACGACCAGCCGGGACGTCGCCGTGGCCACCAGTTCTGCGTACGGCACCTGGCGCACCTCGCCCCACAGGTCGCCGTCCGCGAACCGGCCGAACGCCAGGTTGCCCACCCCGGTCAGCTCGACCGCGAACACCGCGTCGGGCAGCAGGGCGCGCAGGTGCTCGACCGACGGCCCGGGGTCGAACTCGACCTTCCGGATCACCTCGCGGGTCGTCGTGTCCCACCACACCGCGCCGTTGGAGCAGATCGCGGTGGTGCCGCGCAGGCCGAGGTCGTCGACGATCGGCCGGGTGCCGACGAGGCTGCGGCCGGTGGAGAGGACGACGTGCGCGCCGTCGTCCACGGCCCGGCCGATGGCCGCGCGCACGGCCGGCGCGATGTCCTCACGGCCGACGGGTGTGATCGTGCCGTCGATGTCCAAGGCGATGAGGCGTGGTCTCCAAGTCACTGGTGTCACCCTACTGGGCGACCATTACTGAACCATGGTTCACTAATGCCGTGGCACGACCGAAGACGATCACGGACGAACGGCTGCTGGCCGCGGCGGGGCAGGTGATCGGCCGCAGGGGGCCGGGGTTCACCATCGCCGACGTCGCCGAGCGGGCGGGCGTCTCGGTGGGCACGGTGGCCGGTCGGTTCGGCTCGAAGAGCGGCCTGCTCCAGGCCCTGACCAGGCAGACCATGGACGGGAACGTCCGGCGGATGCACGCGGCGGCGGCCGCGGCGGACAACCCGGCCGACGGGCTGCGGGCGGCGCTGCTGACCTGGTTCGAGGGCGTGGTGGACCCCGTCGAGGCGCAGCACCACCTGGCCCAGCTCGGTGTCGACCTGATCGACCCGGAGCTGCGGGCGCTGCTCGCCGAGCTGTACGCGGCGACCGAGCGGACCGTGGTGGAACTCGTCCGATCGGTGGACCTCCCGCGCGCTCCGGCGCCGGACCGCGCGGGGAGGGTGCTCACCGGGTTGCTCCACGGCGTGTCGATGGACTGGTCGGTCCGGCCGCGCGGCGAGCTGGCCGACCGGCTGGCGGAAGACGTGGACGCGGTGCTGGACGCGTGGAAGGGGAGATGATGTCGGCGTTGGAGGGCAAGGTCGCGGCCGTCACGGGGGCGACGCGGGGCGCGGGGCGCGCCATCGCGGTCGAGCTGGGCGCGGCCGGTGCGACGGTGTTCGTCGGCGGGCGGTCGACGCGCGAGCACAAGTCGCCGATCGGCCGGGACGAGACGATCGAGGAGACGGCGGAGCTCGTCACGGCGGCGGGCGGCCGGGGCATCCCGGTGCGGTGCGACTTCACCGCGCCGGCGGACGTGGACGCGTTCCGGGCCCGCGTCGAGTCCGAAGGGGACGGTCGGCTGGACGTCCTGGTGGACGACGTGTGGGGCGGCGAGGCGGACACCGAGTTCAAGGTGTTCTGGGAGCAGGACCTCGACCGCCAGCTGCGGATGTGGCGCAACAGCGTGGAGGCGCACTTCGTCACCCTGCACCGCCTGCTGCCGCTGCTGATCCGCCGGCCGGGCGGGTTGCTGGTCGAGGTGACCGACGGCGACAGCGACGACTTCTACGCCGGGTCGCTGGCCTACGACTCGGTGAAGGTCGCGATCCGCCGGATCGGCACGGTGATGGCGAAGGAGCTGGAGGCGTTCGGCGGCACGTCGGTCGCCGTCACGCCGGGCTTCCTGCGGTCGGAGCAGATGCTGGAGCACTTCGGCGTGACCGAGGAGAACTGGCGCGACGCCATCGCCCAGGAGCCGCACTACGCGATGTCGGAGACGCCGCGCTACGTGGGCCGCGGCGTGGCGGCGCTGGCCGCCGACCCGGACCGCCACCGGTTCACCGGCAAGGCGCTCGCCTCGTGGACCCTCATGCGGGAGTACGGCTTCACCGACGTGGACGGCTCGCGGCCGGACTGGGGCCGCTGGTACGAGGAGGTCTTCAAGGCGGGCGTCGACCCGACGACGGCGGACGCGTCGAAGTACCGGTGACCCGCGCGGGACCCGTCCGGCCCGGTCAGACGTCGCCGGGCCGGACGAGTCCCGTCTCGTACGCCAGCACCACGGCCTGCACGCGGTCGCGCAGTTCGAGCTTCGCCAGGATGCGCCCCACGTGCGTCTTCACCGTGGCCTCCGACAGGAACAGCTTCCGCGCGATCTCGGTGTTCGACAGCCCCTTGGCGATCAGCACCAGCACCTCGCGCTCCCGCTCGGTCAACGCCTCCAGCACCGCCGCGTCGCGCAGCTCGCCGCCGCCCTCGCCGAGGAACCGGCTCAGCAGCCGCTTGGTCACCGAGGGCGACACCACCGCGTCGCCGCTGGCCACTGCGCGCAACGCCGACACCAGGTCACCCGGCGGCGTGTCCTTCAGCAGGAAGCCGGACGCGCCGTTGCGCAACGCGGACAGCGCGTACTCGTCCAGGTCGAACGTGGTCATCACGAGCACCTTCGCGGTGCCCGCCTCGGCGATCCGCTTGGTCGCCTCCACCCCGTCGAGCACGGGCATGCGCACGTCCATCAGCACCACGTCCGGCCGCAGCCGCTCCGCCAGCTGCACGGCGTCGAGCCCGTTGGCCGCCTCGCCGACCACGTCGACGTCCTCCTGCGCGCCGAGCACCATCCGGAAGCCCATGCGCATGAGCTCCTGGTCGTCCACGAGCAGTACCCGGATCACGAAGTCACCTTTCCCAGCCGGAAACCGGCACCCTACGACGGGACCAGCGGCAGCACGGCCCGGACCCGCCACCCGCCGCCGGGGTTGGGCCCCGCCTCCAGCGCGCCGCCGAGCACGCCGGCGCGCTCGCGCATGCCGATCAGGCCGTTGCCGCCGGACACCGCGACCAGGTCGTGCGGCGTGCCGAACCCGTCGTCGGCCACCTCCACCTCCACCTGATCACCTGCCTGGGTGACGCGGACGGTCGCCGAGGCCCCCGCGCCCGCGTGCTTCAACGTGTTCGTCAACGCCTCCTGCACGATCCGGTAGATCCCGAGCCCCAGGCCCGCCGGCAGCGCGGAGAGGTCGCCCAGCGTCTCCAACCGGACGGGCAGCCCGGCGGCCCGGCAGTTCTCGGCCAGCTCGTGCAGGTCGCCCGCGCCGGGCTGGGGCGCCCACTGCGTGCCGGACTGGTCCTCCGACCGCAGCACGCCCAGCAGCCGCCGCAGCTCGGTCAACGCCTGCCGCCCGGTGTCGGCGATGGTCCGCACGGCGGCCTCGGCCAGGTCCGGGTCGGACTTGATCGCGTAGCCCGCGCCGTCGGCCTGCACCACCATCACGCTCACCGCGTGCGCGACCACGTCGTGCAGCTCGCGCGCGATCCGGGACCGCTCCTCGCCGACCGCGATCCGCGCCTGCTGGTCGCGTTCGGTCTCCAGCAGCTTGAGCCGCTGCTCCAGCTCCCGGTTGTAGGCGCGGCGGGCGCCGACGAACTCGCCCATCGCCCAGCTGAACCCGAACACGGCCGCGATCACGAACACCATGAACGCGGCCTCGACGCCCGCGCTCAGGGGCCACAGGGCCCACACGAACGTGCCGGTGGCCAGCCAGACCGCGTACAGCAGGCCCTGCCGCCTGCCGACGTAGGCGACCATCGTGTACAGCGCGATGGCCAGCGAGAAGTCCGCGAGCCGCACCGGCATCCCGGTGGCCAGGTCGCCGTGGGTCAGCAGTTGGAGCGCCCCGCCGAACAGGATCACGTAGGACGAGCCGAGCGGGTGCTTGCGGCGGAACACCACCGGCACGATCAGCAGCGCGCCGACGAACAGCAGCGTGGAGCCCGGCACGGTGGACTGGTTCGCGCCGAGCACGCCCAGGTCGAACACGAGCAGCAACCCGGCCATCAGGGAATCCCCGAAGACCGGGTGCGCTCGCATCCACAGGCTCAGCCGCCGCACGTGACCAGATTAGGTAGGGGTCGCGGCACCGCGCGTCGCGCCACGGGTTGACCCCCGCTAGTCCCACAGGCGGATGAACCCGCGTCCTACCTGGTGGTCTTGATCTGCGTCGGGTCGATCCTGTCCTCGGCGGCCCCCGGCACGCGCGGCGCGGGCGCGCCGTGCACCGGTTCGACGCGCGCCTGCGGCGGCACCGATCGCTGCTGCTCGTACTGGCGGTGCTCCTCGGACATCTCGTCGGCCAGCTGCTGCTGGAGCTGCCGGTCGCGGATGCGGCCCAGGATCATCATCGTCACCGCGTGCACCAGCGCCAGGACCAGGAGCATGACGCCGAGCTTCACCACGACGTCCTTCACCGGGTCGCCGGTTTCGACGGTGATGATCGACACCATGGCCAGCATCCCGAGCACCACGAGGTGGAAGAGCACGGTCGCCAGGCGGGTCATCGACTTGGCCGCTTCCGGGTCGCCGTACGCCCGGCTCATGTACCCCCTCCCGCTGCGGTAGATGAGTTGGCCGTCGATCAGCACCAGCACCACGCCGAGCAGCAGGAACACCGCATATCCCTGTTCCATGCGTGACCTCCCTCGTCGGTCGCGGAAATACCCCCGTCGCCGCGTTCGCAAACCGCACGCCACCCGTACGTGGCACGATCTCGGGCGTGACGACGCAGGCCAAGCAGCTCGCCGGTCCGCTCTCCGCGGCGGTCGCGAACCTGTGCGTCGGCCTGCGCCCGCAGGTCTCGCCGGCGACGGCGGCCGGGTTGGGCGAGGTGCTGCGGCGGTTGTCCGCGCCGTTGCAGGTGGCCGTCGCGGGCCGGATCAAGTCCGGCAAGTCGACCTTGGTCAACGCGCTGATCGGCCGCCGCGTCGCGCCGACGGACGTCGGCGAGTGCACCCGGCTGGTCACCCGCTTCCAGTACGGCACGGTGGACCGGATCGAGGTGGTGTTCACCGACGGCCGCAAGCAGGTGCTGCCGTTCGAGGCGAACGGCTCGATCCCGCCCGACCTTGGCGTCGACGTCGAGCGGGTCTCGCACGTCGAGGCGTACCTCACCAACGCCGTGCTGCGGGACCTGACCGTGATCGACACGCCCGGCCTCGGCTCGCTCGACGCGGCGTCGGTGGCCCGCACCGAGGCGCTGCTCGGCGCGGTCGCCGAACCCGACGGCCTGGACCCGGTGTCGCGCAACGCGGTGGCCGGCGCGGAGGCGGTGCTGTACGTGGTCACGCAGGGCGTGCGCGCGGACGACCAGCAGGCGCTCGCCGCGTTCACCGCCGCGACCGCGAGCCGCGAGGCGGGACCGGTCAACGCGATCGCGGTGCTGAACAAGGCCGACACGATCGCCGCCGAGACCGTGGCGGGCTCGGGCGGCGACACGTGGCAGGCGGCCGTGCTGCTCGCCGAGCGGCAGGCCCTCACCCTCAAGCCGCGCGTCGCGGACGTGCTGCCGGTGATCGGCCTGGTCGCCGAGTCCACCGAGACCGGCGGCTTCACCTCGGCCGACGCGGACGCGCTGCGCAAGCTGGCCGAGCTGGACGACGCGACCCGCGAGACCATGCTGATCTCGGCCGACCTGTTCGTGAGCTGGGAGTGCGACGTGCCGGTCGGCACCCGCACCCGGCTGCTGGAGAAGCTGGACCTCTACGGCGTCCGCAAGGCGCTCGAAGCCGTGGACGCCGAGCCGGGCATCACCGCGGGCGCGCTGCGCCGCAAGCTGCTCGACGCCTCCGGGCTGGACGGCGTGCGGGCCAAGCTGAACGCGGTGTTCCGGTCCCGGGCCGACGGCATCAAGGCCGCCGCCGCGCTGGCCTCGGTGACGTCGCTGGCCGCCGCCTCCGGCGACCCGAACGAGCGCCAGCGCGTGCACGACGCGATCGAGGTGCTGCTGGCCAAGCCCGAGGCGCACCAGCTCCGGCTGCTGGAGGCGTTGACGCTGGTCGCGTCCGGCGCCGTGGCGATGCCCGCCGACCTGGTGGAGGAGGTGCTGCGGTTCGGCAGCTCGCCGGACCTCGCCGAGCAGCTGGGCCTGCGCGGCAGACCGCCGCAGGAGCTGCTGGCCTACGCCCTGGAACGGGCGGGCTGGTGGCGTTCCTTCGCGTCGTTCGGGGCCACGCCGGCGCAGAGCCGGGTGGCGCACGTGGTGCACCGGGCGTACTTCCTGATCTGGCAACAACTGCGGGGACGGCGATGAGCGGAACGGAACAGGGCGGCGCGGCGTCCGACCACGCTGTGGAGACGCACCCGGGAGCGACGCTGGAGAAGACCATCGCCGACGAGCTGCTCGACCAGGCGTTGGCCGAACGGCGCGCCCTGGTCCAGCTGTGCCTGTACGCGCTGGACCGCGCCCGCAGCGCCGGCGTGGTGGAACGGCTGGAGGAGGGCCTGGCGGCCATCGGCGTGACCGCGCTGCGGCCCGACGGCGAGCGGTTCGACCCGTCGCGGCACGAGGCGGGCGGCACCGTGCCGACGCCGGACGCGTCGCTGGACGGCGTGGTGGCCGAGACCGAGGTGGTCGGCTTCGCCGATCGCGGCCGGACGCTGCGCGCGCCCGTCGTCACCGTCTACACCGCGCGATGAGCACCCTGCCGCAGGTCGTCCGGCAGACCAGGGAGAAGCTGACCACCCTGGTCCGCGCGCTCGACCCGTCGGCCGCGTCGTTCGTGGAGACGCGCCGGGCGGGCCCGGCGTCGGTCGTGGTCGTCGGCGAGACGAACCGGGGCAAGAGCTCACTGGTCAACGCCCTGCTGGCGACGCCGAACCTGTCGCCGGTGGACGCCGAGGTGGCCACCGCGACCTACCTGGTGTTCCGGCACGGGCAGGAGTGGTCGGCCCGCGCCTGCTACGCCGGGTCGATGTCGCCGGTGCCGTTCGAGCGGTCCGAGATCGTGAACTGGGTGTCGGCGGCGCACGAGCTGCCCGAGGGCATGCTGCCGCCCCGGTACGTCGAGGTCGAGGCCCCGATCCCGCTGCTGGAACGCCTCTCGGTGGTGGACACGCCGGGTGTCGGCGGGCTCGACTCCGCGCACGGCGAGCTGGCCGCCGAGGCCGCCGCGAACGCGACCGCGCTGCTGTTCGTGGTCGACGCCTCGGCCCCGTTCACGCGCGGTGAGCTGGACTTCCTCCGCGCGGTCGGCGAACGCGTCGAGACCGTGGTCTTCGCGCTGGCCAAGGTCGACCAGTACCGGGGTTGGCGGCAGGTGCTGGAGGCCGACCAGGCGCTGCTGGCCGAGCACGCGCCGAGGTTCCGCGGCGCGGTGTTCCACCCGGTGTCCTCGCGGATGTTCGAGCTGGCGGCCAAGGCCCCGAACCCGGACGCGGCGGCGATGCTGCGCGACCGGTCCGGGATCGGCGCGTTGCAGGAGGCGTTGCAGGAGCTGGTGGTCGGTCGGGCGGCGATGCTCGGCGAGGCCAACGGGCTGCGCGCGCTGGCCACCGTGCTGGACGAGCTGATCGCGCGCAACGAGGCGGACAAGCGCGCGCTGTCGTCGGGCGAGGAGGAAGCGGAGACGTTGCGCGGGCGGCGTGACGAGCTGAACTCCCAACGCCGTTCGTCGACGCGCAGCTGGCAGGTGCGGCTGCGCGGCGAGGTGCAGCGGGCGCGGGTGGAGGGTGCGCACGAGGTCAGCCGCCAGGTGC
The DNA here is from genome assembly GCF_050946825.1 of Actinosynnema sp. CA-299493. Classification (NCBI taxonomy): domain Bacteria; kingdom Bacillati; phylum Actinomycetota; class Actinomycetes; order Pseudonocardiales; family Pseudonocardiaceae; genus Actinosynnema; species Actinosynnema sp. CA-299493. Next base: position 9,247,609 of record NZ_CP191993.1, on the reverse strand, counting down.
GGGACGTGCAGACGTGGTTCCGCACGGCCATCGACTCGGCCGACCGTGAGCGGCTGGCGGCGTTGCCGCAGGAGGTCGACACGGCGTTGCAGGTGGTGTCGGGTCGGATCAGCGCCGGGTTGGCCGTTCGGCTGTCCCGGGTCGCCGACTCGGCGTTGGCCGACCTGTTCTCGCCCGAGGAGCTGGCCGTGATCCGGGGCCAGTTCGCGCGCGGCGTGACGCCGCCGGTCGTGCTGCGGCCACCGGAGAAGCGCGCGCCGACGGCGGAGGACAAGCTGCTGGTGTTCATGGGCGTGTCCGGCGGGTTGGGCGCGGGCCGGCTGGCCGCGCTGCCGCTGGCCGGGCTCGGGGTGGCCGCGCTGAACCCGATCGTGCTGCCGGTGACCATCGTGCTGGGGCTGGGCGCGGGCTGGTGGATGGCCCGCACGCGCAAGCACTCGGCCGACAAGCAGCACCTCAAGCAGTGGCTGTCGGACGCCATCGCGGACGCCCGGTCCACCGTGGACCAGCTGGTGGCCGAGCAGCTGATCGAGGCCGAGCAGCAGCTGTCGCTGGCGTTGGACGACGCCCTGGGCAGGCGGGTCGACGCGATCGAGTCGGAACTGCGCGAGGTCGACAAGGCCCTGCGCATGGAAGCCGGTGAGCGCGCCAAGGCGCTCCAGGCCGTCACGCGCCGCCTGGCCGAGCTGACCGCCGGCCGCACGAAGGTGGACGAGCTGCTGGCCCGCATCAGGGCCGTCCGCGACCGCGCCTGACTCAGGGCCGGTAGCGGGTCGCGATCCGGACGATCTCACCGCCGTCGAGGAAGAGCTTCGGCGCGAACCTGGAGGCGTCCGGCAGGGCCAGGAACTCCTGGCGTGACGTCGGCGCCGCGCCGAGGCCGTCCGGGGTCACCCTGGGCGTGCCGACGCCGGGGGTGAGGAAGGTGGCGTCGGGCGCGAGCGACGCGGTGCGGGGCTGGGCGCCGGCGCGCGGCACCACGCGCAGGTGCTGCTGGTCCGACGCGTCGAGGAGCGAGTCGACCCACGTCACCTCGTCGCCCGTGATCGTCATCTCGCCGGCGACCTCGACCTCGGTGAGCACCGACGTCGACGTGGTGGTGGGCGTGGTCCTCGACGTGGTCGCGGAGGACTCGGTGGTCGTCGTGCCCGTGGTCGCGGTGGTGGAGGCCGGGGCCTGGTCGGTCGTCCCGAACGGCTGGGGCTCGCCGGCCGTGCAGGCGGAGAGGGTTAACAGCGCGGCGCAGGCGAGCACGATCGCGGGCTGGACGAGGACGCGGTTCACGGAGGCTCCCGGTCGGTGGTGGCGGAGGTCGCGGGCTACCGGCTTACCCGGACGGGGCGCCGTTCACGCTCCCGCGGTCGGAACTTCCCCGGCGGAACCGAACAGGCATAGCGTGAGTCCAACCCGGTACAGGACGCAGGAGGGTGGGAACGGTGTACATCGACGAGACAGGCGCGGCCGACGGCGAGCTGAAGGTCACGGTCGGCGACGAGGAGTACACCGCCGAGGCGACCTTCGACCTCGACCAGGACGGGATCGAGGAGAGCGCGGTCGTGGAGACCGACGACGGCGGTCACCTCGCGTTCAGCGACACCGACGGTGACGGCGACGCCGACCTGATGAGCACGTTCGACTCGGACGGCGAGCTCACCTCCCAGGCCGAGTTCGACGAGGACTCCGGCGAGTGGGTCGCCGTCGAGCCGTCGGACGACCGGACCGAGCAGACCAACACGAACGCCGGCAAGGCCATCGTGGTCGACATGGAGGGCGGGGCCGACCAGAACGTCGGACCGGCCACCGAGGACACCGACGGCGACGGCCGCGCCGACACCGCGGTGGTGAAGGACGAGGACGGCGACACCTGGCTCTTCACCGACGCCGACGGCGACGGCAACGCCGACCTGGCCACCGAGATCACCCAGGACGGCGAGGTCACGGTGTCCCGGCACACCGGTGACGACGAGTGGACCGAGGTCGAGCACGGCCGCATCGGCGAGGACGGCAAGTACACGCCGGACGGCGACGAGGCCTGGTCCGAGGAGAAGGTCACGGTCTCGGGCGTGGTCCGCATCGACTCCGCCACCGGCCAGTGGATCAGCCCGAACTGACCCCTGGGCCGACTTGGGCCGGGAACGCCGGCCGCCCGCGGACACCGGCGGCGATCCCGGCCACGCGCCCGCCCGCCCGCCGCACCTGCGAACGGGCGGGCTCCACCGCGTTCCCGCAGGTGCGGTACTACCGCCGGCTGGACGGACCGAATCCCTTACAGGACAACTGAAAGCGCCCTGCGGCCACCTTTCTGAAACGGTCGAGAAATTCGGTCAATTCGTCGGGGTAATTCCTCCATGTGAACATGAGAGCGCTCTCACAGTTCACCACCAGGTCACCCGGTGGTGTGGCGATCGACGCACCGGGCCGCCCTTGCATTCCGCCGACTAAAGCCCAGGTCACAGGCGAATTTGTGGTGATCGGGTGCTGAATCGATTCCAGAATCGGTTTTGTGAGCCAGCCGACAGGTCGGATGTGCGTTACCCGGGATTAACCCGGCTAACCTCCGTCTATCCCTTAAACGGCACGCCCTCCACCGGGCGGGCGGAGCCATTCGCAGAGGACGTCCCACCAGGACAACGGCGTCCACCGTGGGCTGGCGCTCAGCTAGGAGACGAGACGAGATGACGGCAGTGACCATTCCCGGTCTCGACCACGCACCGACCAACCACGCGCGCCTGGTGTCCTGGGTCCACGAGGTCGCCGAGCTGACCTGCCCCGATGAAGTGGTGTGGGCCGACGGTTCCCGGCAGGAGTGGGACCGGCTCACCGCCAAGCTGGTGGCCGCGGGGACGTTCGTCCCGCTGAAGAAGAAACCCAACTCGTTCTGGGCGGCGTCGGATCCCACCGATGTGGCGCGGGTCGAGGAGCGCACGTTCATCTGTTCGGTGGACCCCCAGGACGCGGGCCCCACGAACAACTGGATGGACCCCGCCGAGATGAAGTCGGTGATGACCGACCTGTACCGCGGCAGCATGCGCGGTCGGACGATGTACGTGATCCCGTTCTGCATGGGCCCGCTCGACGCGGAGAAGCCGATGCTGGGCGTGGAGATCACCGACTCCGAGTACGTGGTCGTCTCGATGCACATCATGACCCGCATGGGCACGAAGGCGCTCACCCGATTCGGTGACGACGCCGACTTCGTCCAGGCGCTGCACTCGATCGGCGCGCCGTTGGAGCCGGGCCAGGCCGACGTCCCGTGGCCCTGCAACGAGACGAAGTACATCACGCAGTTCCCCGAAGAGCGGATGATCTGGTCGTTCGGCTCGGGTTACGGCGGCAACGCGCTGCTGGGCAAGAAGTGCTACTCGCTGCGCATCGCCTCGGCGATGGCGCGCGACGAGGGCTGGCTGGCCGAGCACATGCTGATCCTCAAGCTCACCTCGCCGGAGCGGAAGTCCTACTACATCGCGGCGGCGTTCCCCAGCGCCTGCGGCAAGACCAACCTCGCCATGCTGGAGCCGACCATCCCGGGCTGGAAGGTCGAGACCCTGGGCGACGACATCGCGTGGATGCGGTTCGGCGAGGACGGCCGGCTGTACGCGGTCAACCCGGAGAACGGCTTCTTCGGCGTCGCGCCCGGCACCGACTACCACACCAACCCCAACGCGATGCGCACCATCGAGAAGGGGAACTCGCTGTTCACCAACGTCGCGCTGACCGACGACGGCGACGTGTGGTGGGAGGGCATGAGCGAGCAGCCGCCCGCGCACCTGACCTCGTGGAAGAAGCAGGACTGGACGCCCGGCGGCGAGGAGCTGTCGTCGCACCCGAACTCCCGCTACTGCACGCCGATCGCCCAGTGCGACATCAAGGCGCCCGAGTGGGAGGACCCGAAGGGCGTGCCGATCTCGGCGATCTTCTTCGGCGGTCGCCGCGCCACCACGATCCCGCTGATCACGGAGTCGCGCGACTGGCAGCACGGCGTGTTCATGGGCGCCACCCTGTCCAGCGAGACGACCGCCGCGGCCGTCGGCAAGACCGGCGTCGTGCGCCGCGACCCGATGGCGATGCTGCCGTTCATCGGCTACCACGCCGGTGACTACTTCCAGCACTGGATCGACACCGGCAAGTCGGCCGACGCGGACAAGCTGCCGAAGATCTTCTACGTCAACTGGTTCCGCCGGGGCGAGGACAAGCGGTTCCTGTGGCCCGGGTTCGGCGAGAACTCGCGGGTGCTGAAGTGGGCCGTCGAGCGCATCGAGGGCAAGGCCGCCGCGGTGGAGACCCCGATCGGCCACGTCCCGACCGCCGCCGAGCTGGACCTGGACGGCCTGGACGCCCCGCGCGAGGACGTCGAGGCCGCGCTGGACTTCGACGCCGACGAGTGGCGCGCCGAGATCCCGATGATCGAGGAGTGGTTCGCCAAGATCGGCGAGAAGGTGCCGACCTCGCTGCGTGACGAGCTGGCGGCGCTGAAGCTCCGCCTCGGCTGAGCCTCGCCGACCCAAGACCCCCATGGCGGGAGACCCGGTGGCCAACGGCGTCCACCGGGTCTCTTTTTGGTTGCTCCGAGTGATTTCCGGCTCGGCCGGAGGTACCAAGGAAGAGTGACCCAGCAGGACGATTTCCTCGGCGGACTGCACTACGACCGCCCGCCGGCGGCGGAGGCGGGGCAGGCTCCGGGGGTCGTGCGGTATCACCCGGTCGGGGTGGCGGCCGGGCGGCGGCGCACGCGGGTGTCGGCGTGGTGGCACGTGGCCGGCTTCCTGCTCGGCGCGGTCGCCGCCGGGCTCGGGGCGGTCGCGTGGGGCTACGCGCTGGACCAGTTCGACGAGGTCCGCCTTCGCGGGCTGGTGGCGTTGGGACTCGCGGGCCTGCTGGTGGGTCTGGTGTCGCTGGGGAAGCTGTCCCCAGCCGCGCCCCTGGCCGCCGGGTCGGCCGCGTTGTCGGGTTCGGTTCTGCACGAAGTGGGTACTCTGCCGTTCTTGCCCGTGCTCAGGCCGGTGTTCGAGAGCGGCGCGCCGGTTCTGGTCGGCGTGCTGCTGGTGGTGTTGTCCTGGCGTCGGCGCTAGTTGTCCACAGGTTGTGGATGGAACTGTGCACAGCCTGTGGGTGGGTGTGGACAGCTGGGGACGACCGACCCCCGGCCGGGCTCAGCCGGGGAGGGCGTTCTTCCCCAGGCCCCACAGCCGTCCGGTGAACGGGCGCGTCGCCTCGGCGTAGCAGATCGCCGACGTGTAGCCCTCGGACCACGCCTGGCTGCCGAACGCCCGCCAGGACGCGAAGACGTCCTCGCGCGGCGCGCCGACGTAGTTCGTCACGGCCTTCGCGCAGTGCTCGGCCGCCTTGGCGTTCACTTGGTCGAGGGACGGCGTCGGGTCCCGGTGATCACCCAGCGCGAGCACGCCCGGCACGGCCTCGGCCTTGTGCGGCTGGTCGCAGGCGGTGATCCCGGCGTCCTTGGCCTCGCCCGGTGACGCGGTCGCGCACAGCTGCACCGTGCCGAACCCGGCCGCCTTGAGGAGGTCCTTGGCGCCGGTCTTGCGCCGCGCCCTCGAACCGTCCGGTTCGAGCTCCACCACCGCGCACAAGCGCCAGCGGTCGCCCTTCGCCCAGCCGTCCCGGCTCGGCCAGAACGCGTGGGCCTGGAGCCGGGTGGCGTCGTGGTCGGGGCTCCCGAGGTACTCGGTGAGGGCGGCGCGGCACGCGGGCAGGGCGGCCCGCCGCAGGTCGCGGTCGTTCGGGTACCCGTCGCCCAGGCCCTCCAGGACGCCGACCCCGGTCACCTCGGCCTCGTGCTCGACCTCGCAGCCGACCACTTCCAGGCCGGTGTCCGTGCACTGACCGGCCCGGGGCAGCTGGTCGACGGTCGGCGTCAGGGACGGGCGGACGACCTCGGCGTCCGGCACGCCCGGCACCCGGGCCGTGCAGGCGGCGAGCGACAGCGCGACCAGTGCCACGACCGCCGCCCGCCAGCCCCTCACGCGGGTCAGATTACCGACACCAGCGCCGTCACCTGGTCGACGATCGCCCGACGGTCGTGTTCGAACACCGCGTCGGTCAGCGCGGCCGGGTCGGCGGGTTGGCCGAGCACGGGCGTGTGCAGGTGGCCGCCCGCGGTCGTGGTGGCCGACAGCCCCAGCCGCAGCCGGTTGGCCCGGTACATCGACTCGTTGGACAGGTAGTCGCCACCGCTGCCCTCCGCCGCCGCCGCGCCGGGCGTCGGCTCGTCGGAGCGGCAGACCGCCGTGCCCGAGCCGGGGGCCGGGACCGTGCCCAGCGGCCACTCGCAGAACGTCCGGTTGTAGTACACGGGGAACGGCGAGGTCCCGGCGTCGACCATGCGCTGGTGCGGCAGCGTGGTCTCGATGAACTCGTGCGCCGGCTGCGGCCACCCCGCCGCGTCCGGGACCACGCCGGGCACGGACACGTCGTTGTTGTCCGGGTACACGCCCCGGTACCGCCCGGCCCACCGCTCGACGTCGAACCGCCCGTCCCGGCCCTGGCTGACGGTGACCAGGGCATCGGCCCGGGAACCGAGCGCGGCGCCGTAGAACCGCTCCACGACCCCCCGGTCGAACGCGCCCCACAGCACCGGCAGCACCGCGGCCTCCACCACCACCGGCCCGGACGGCGTGCTGATCACCTTCCCGTCGAGCCGCAACGCCGACGCGCCGGACGGGTTGCTCCGCCGCACGGACGTCCCGAAGAGCTGGAACGGGTCGAACCCGGTGACCGCGATCCGCCGCACGCCGTCACCGAACCGCACCTGCTCCACGCCCCGCGAGGTGCGGTCGAACACGTCGACCAGCCTCGCCCGGGTGGCGGCGTCGAGCTGCCAACCCTGAGGCCGCCACTGCCGCAGGGCCTTCGTCGCGAGCAGCCGGGCCCAGTACAGCGGCCGGTCGTCGTAGGCGTCCCAGGCCTGTGGCGACTGCGCACGCCGGACGGCGGCCTGCCACAGCTCCGTCCCGCGGCCGGCCGCGTGGTAGAGGGCCTGGGACAGGGACATCGGCTCGCACAGCCGGGTGGTGAACCGGCTGACGTCGTCCTCGAAGCCGGCCAACCGCACCAGTTCGGGCCCCACCGCGGGGCCGGTCGGCGTGAGCCGGTCGTCCAACCGCTGCTCCTCGACGGTGAGGGGCGCGTTCGCGTCGAAGCACGGCGCGGGCTGCGCGTGCGCGACCGCCGGGAGGCCTATGAGGGACAGACCGAGTGTGAGTGTCATCACTGCGCGGAGTCGTCTGATCACTCGAAGAGGCTGCCCAACCACGACCGGGGTGAGGAACCCGCCGAACGTCCGGAGGGCTGCTCGGGGAGTCTTTTCACCCGTTCGGGCATAAAGCGGGCCGTCCACTTGCCACTATGAGTCCCGCTCACCCCGGCACCGCGCGTGCCGCCGAGTCCTTCCGGAGGTCTTGTCGTGTCGGCCGAGTTCGACCAGCTCGTCGCCCAGTTCGAGCAGTTCCAGTCCAAGCTGCACCGGGTCGACCAGCAGGTCGTCGGCATCGACCGGATGCGGCAGGAGCTGGCCGCGATGGAGGTGGTGGCCACCTCGCCCGACCGGGCGGTGACCGTCGTCGCCGGCCCGTCCGGCGCGATCAAGGACATCCGGCTGGGCGACATCGCCCTGCGCCGACCGCCGCACGCGCTCGCCGGCGCGATCATGGCCACGCTGCGCCAGGCCGTCGCCGAGGCCGCACGTCGCCAGGCAGGCATCGTGGAGAGCGCGCTCGGCGACGACATGCACCTCACCGACCAGGTGCTGGAGACCCAGGCCCAGCTGTTCGGCGTCACGCCGCAGGAGCTGAAGGCCATGACCGAGCAGGCCGCCCCGCCGCCACCCCCGCTGCCCGCCGCACCGCCCTACACCGCACCACCGCCGCCGCCTCCCGCCGCGGGCCCCGTGCCGAACCGGATGCCGCCGCCCGGCCCGCCCGCCCGCCCGGCCCCGCCGCGCCGGCCGTCGCCCGAGGAACCGGACGACTTCTCCCAGCGCCGGTTCCTGCGCGACGACGACCAGCCGCCACCTCCCCCGAGCTCCGGCCCCGCGCAGGGCGACGGCCGTTTCCTGAACCTCTACGACGACGAGGACCGGTGAGCGCGCGATGAGCGGCTTCGACGTCAACCCCCAGGAACTGCGGGCGTTCGCCGGCAAGCTGGACGGCCACCGCGGCACCGCGGCCGAGATCGCGGGCCTCGTGGCCAAGGCCGACGTGGGCGACAAGTCGTGGGGCGTGGTCGGCCTGTTCGTGAAGAGCCAGTACACGGACATGCTCGGCGACCTCGATGACCTGTTCAAGGCACTTCAGGACGGCTTGCAGTCGGGCGCGGACAAGTTCACCGGCGCCGCGCAGGACTACGCCGACCAGGAAGAAGCCGTGAAGCAACTGCTGAACGGCCTGCAAGTCCGGCTCGACGACCAGTAGGACGGGGGAAATCCACCATGGCTGAAGTGAAGACCGGGGCCGGCGGCGTCGAGATCACCGTCGGCGAGAAGGACACCGGCCAGAAGATGGCGGAAGCCGCCCCCTTCTACGGCAACTACCTCAAGACCAAGGACGCCTGGAGCAAGGTCGGCGAGAAGGGGGAGTCCGAGGTACTGGGACTGACCTCGGAGGCGGCCGGGCTGGTCGGCGCGATCGGCACGTCCGCGTACAGCATCGCGGTCGACCCGATCGGCTGGCTGGTCGGGCAGGGCCTGAACTTCTTGATCAGCGTGGTGCAGCCGCTGGAGGACGCGATCCACTTCGTCAGCGGTGACGGTCCCGCGCTGGCCCAGGCGGCGGAGAACTTCAACGCCATCGGCCAGGGCGTGGCCAAGCTGCGGGAGAAGTTCGACGAGGACCTGAAGAACTCGGTGACGAGCTGGGGCGGCCCCGCGTCGGAGGCGGCGGGCACGAAGCTCGGCGAGTTCGCCGGCGGCATCGACGGCGTCGCCGGTCAGGCAGGTGAGATCGCGCAGACGCTCCAGATCTCCAGCATGATCATGACCATCGTCGAGGACTTCATCAAGGCGATCCTCACCGAGCTGATCACCTGGCTGGTCATGATCTGGATCCCCGCTCTGGCGGCGGCCGTGCCCAGCTTCGGCGCGTCGACCGCGGCGGCGGGCGCGGCGACCGGCGTGCGGGTCGCCACCACCGGCAGCAAGGTCGCCCGGATCGTGGCCAAGCTGAAGCAGTTCCTGACCAAGGTCCTCGACTTCCTGCGCAACCTGAGCAAGCGGGCCGGGAACGTGAAGGCCGCCTTCCAGCGGTCCATGGCCGACAAGCGGATCAACAGCGACTTCGCGAACATCAGCAAGGACCTCGGTGACAAGTCGCCGTTGACGAAGCTGTGGGCGAACAACGGCATGATCGGCGACCGGGTGCAGAACGGGTTCGGCAAGTCCTTGGGAACCGCGGCCGTCGACGCGGCGCGGGCGCAGTTGGGCATCGGAGGCAAGGCGAACGCCGGTGTCGACAAGCCGATCCGGAACTACGGCGCCGTCGACAAGGCGAACCAGTACGACGGCACCGGCGAGGACCAGTCGACAGAGCGGACCGAGGGGTACCTGGACATCTGATCATGGGCGAATACTGGATTCGACTCGCACCGCTCCTGGCCATCATCGCGGCCCTGTTCGGCCTGCTGCTCTGGTGGCGTTGGCGCGGTGATCGGAAGGAAGAGCGCGCGCACGCCGAGACGCTGACCGCGTTCGCCGGGACCCTCGGGGGGAGGGTGGTCGATCCCGCCGGGTCGAGGGACTGGTCGGCCGGGCTGCTGGCGCCGATGAGGGGCGAGACCGACGGCTTGATCAACCGACTCGGCACGGTGTCACGTCCGCGCTTCGAGACCGCGCTGGAGTTCCGGCGGGGTGGGTGGGCGGTGCGAGTGGGCGAGGCGTCGGTGAGGAAGGTCGCCCAGAACGGCACTCGCACGGACTACGAGCACCGGATCGAGGTGGCCACCGCACGGCTCGTGCCGATGAGGATCAGCCGCCGCAACCACGGGGGCACCGACTTCTGGGGTCGTCCGCTGCCGGCGGAGAACATCTCCGCCCAGGGTGGCGAACTGGTCGGTGAAGTCCCGGTGACGGTGGCGGCGGAGGGAGGCCGGTGGCACCGGGTCGCGTTCCCACCGGGGCCCTTCGACGCCCGGTTCGCCGTGTTCACCAGCGACCCGGCCGCCGTGTCCGGTGTGTTCGACCCCGAGGTGGTCGAGTACCTGCTCGACCAGGCGCACGGGCTGCCCTCCCTGCTGCACTTCGAGGCGGGGTTGGTCTTCGGCACGCTGCCCCGGCGGATCGGTCCGGGCCACACCCTGAACGCGATCGACGCGGTCCTCGGGCTGCTCGACCGGATGGGTGTCGCTCCGGCGCACCCGCCCGCGCGGGCCTGACCTCGCGCGCTCATCCGGTCCGCCACCGTGCCCGCCGCTGTATAGGTATTGTTCAACGATCCTTCAATACTCCATTTGAACCGGGCGGGCTCTAGACTCGTCCACCATGACCACAGCTCAGGCGGACGGCTGGCTGAACGCCCTCGCCAAGGACCGCGGCGACCTCGACCGCTCCAGCACCGCCGAGCGCGTGGCGGACAAGCTGCGCACCAGCGTGCTCGACGGCGACATCAAGCCCGGTCAGCAGCTCAACGAGAAGGCGCTCGGCGAAGCCCTCCGGGTCTCGCGCAACACGCTGCGCGAGGCGTTCCGCCTGCTCACCCACGAACGCCTGCTCGTGCACGAGTACAGCAAGGGCGTGTTCGTCCGCCGCCCCGACGTGCCCGACGTCGTGGACCTCTACGCCGCGCGCCGGATCATCGAGTGCGGCGCGGTCCGGCGCTGGCCCCATGTGGACGACGACGCGAGGCGGGCCGTCCGCGACGCCGTCGCCCTCGGCCTGGCCTGCCGCGAGCAGGACGACTGGACCGGCGTGGGCACCGCGAACGTCAAGTTCCACCAGGCCGTCACCGCGCTGGCCGGCAGCGCCCGGCTGGATGAGGAGGTGAAGCGGCTGCTCGCCGAGCTGCGGCTGGCGTTCCACGTGATGGGCGACCACGAGGAGTTCTACCGCGACTACCTGACGTTGAACCAGTCCATCGTGGACCGGCTCGACGCGGGCGAGGTTCGGCAGGCCGAAGAAGCGTTGCTCACCTACTTCGACCGGGCTGAGCAGCACTTGATCACCGGTCTGCGCGCGGAACGCTAGGCAGTTGGTCACGATCCAACTACGTCATTCGTCGGTAACCCACCCGACATGGTGACTACTGTCCCTCCTCCGACCTACCATGCGCGACACCGCGTCACCGGGCCGCCGTACGGAGGGGCACATGCCGACCGCTCGAAAATCCAGCCTCCGCTGGAGCAACTGGAACCTGCTGCTGCTGATCCCGTTGCTCATGCTCGTCACGCCCTGGTTCAACTTCGACGAACCGAGGGTGCTGGGGCTGCCGTTCTTCTACTGGTACCAGTTCGCCTGGGTGCCGGTGGGCGTCGTCTGCGTGGGCCTGGTCTACGCCAAGACCAAGGACGAGCCCGTCGTCAAGGGCAAGCCGGACCTGCTCGGCGTGGATGACCTGGACGAGGGGGCCAAGTAATGAAGTGGACCGAGTTGGCGGTGTTCACCGCCCTGTTCCTGCTGGTCACCGTCCTGGGCTTCCTCGCGGCGAAGTGGAAGGCCGGCGACACCCTCGAGCACCTGGACGAGTGGGGCCTGGGCGGTCGCAAGTTCGGCTCCTGGATCACCTGGTTCCTGGTCGGCGGCGACCTCTACACCGCGTACACGTTCGTCGCCGTGCCCGCCCTGGTCTTCGGCGCCGGCGCGCTGGGCTTCTACGCCCTGCCTTACACGATCGTGTTGTACCCGATCGTGTTCCTGCCGCTGGTCCGCATGTGGTCGGTGTCCCGAGTGCACGGTTACGTGACGCCGGCGGACTTCGTCCGCGGCCGGTACGGGTCGCACTGGCTCGCCCTGATCGTCGCCGTCACCGGCATCATCGCGACGATGCCGTACATCGCGCTGCAGCTCGTCGGCCTGGAGGCCGTGCTGCGCACGATGGGCCTCAACGGCTCCGGCATCCTCGGGCACCTGCCGCTGTTCATCGCGTTCGTGATCCTGGCGCTCTACACCTACCAGTCGGGCCTGCGCGCGCCCGCGCTGATCGCGTTCGTCAAGGACACGCTGATCTACATCGTGATCCTCGTGGCCGTGATCTACCTGCCGTCCAAGTTCGGCGGCTGGAGCGCGATCTTCGACACCGCGCAGGCGAAGTACGCCGCGACCGAGAACAAGGCCGACGGGATCCTCCTCACCGGCAACAACCAGCTCCAGTACGCCACGCTGGCGCTGGGGTCGGCGCTGGCGCTGTTCCTGTACCCGCACTCGCTGACCGGCATCCTGGCCTCGCGGGGCCGCAACGTGATCAAGCGCAACATGGTCGCGCTGCCCGCGTACTCGCTGCTGCTCGGCCTGCTGGCGATGCTCGGCTTCGTCGCCATCAGCGCGGGCGCCAAGCCGATCACCAACCAGGCCACCGGCCGCCCGGACACCAACACGATCATCCCGGTGCTGTTCGGCCAGGAGTTCCCGGGCTGGTTCGCGGGCGTGGCGTTCGCGGCCATCGCGATCGGCGCCCTGGTGCCCGCGGCGATCATGTCGATCGCGGCGGCGAACCTGTGGACGCGCAACATCTACAAGGAGTACCTGAAGAAGGACGCCACGCCCGCCCAGGAGGCCAAGCAGGCCAAGCTGGCGTCGCTGGTGGTGAAGTTCGGCGCGGTCGCGTTCATCGTGTTCATCGACCCGCAGTTCTCCATCGACCTCCAGCTCATCGGCGGCGTGATGATCCTGCAGACGCTGCCGGCCGTGGCCATCGCGCTCTACACGCGGTGGTTCCACCTGTGGGGCCTCATCGCGGGCTGGGTCGTGGGCATGGGCTGGGGCATGTGGCTGCTCTACAACATCGGCAACCCGGCCGTCGGCAAGTCGCACTTCGCCGGCTCCGCGCTGCCGCTGGGCCAGCTGTCCCTGTTCGGCTGGCACCCGTTCGCCGGGTCGGCCGTGCAGATCTACGTCGGCGCGCTCGCCGTCCTGGCGAACCTGCTGGTCGCCGTCATCGTGACGCTGGTCGCCAAGAAGGCCCGGTGGTTCAACGGCAGCGACGAGACGCAGGGCGACGACTACCACGTGGACGAGGACAGCGACCGGGTCAAGCCCATCGCCGTCCACTAGCCCCACCGGTCACCGCCGGCCGAGCACCAACCGAACGGCGCCGACGAGTCCCGCCCGGCCACCGAGCCGGGCGGGACTCGTCGCGCGAGGCGTCCAGGCAGGACGGTCCAGGACGGTCCGCGGTGGTCACGGCGGCCGGTGGCCGCCCCGGGTCGGCCGTCAGCGCTTCAACAGCCGCGTGACGCCCGCCGCGACCGTCGTGGCCAGGACCCACCCCGTCACGATCAGCCCGGACGCGATCCACTGCGACGCACCCGGCGGGTTCCACCGGTTCTTGTTGCCGAAGTCCACGATCGGCACCACCAGGTCGATGGTGTAGAGCCACGCGTTCCACGACAGCTCGTCGTCCGCGTTGATCTCGGCCAGCTCCGGCCCGGCGGCGAACCAGGTGCTGCCCAGCAACCACGCCACCACCAACCACGCCAACGCGCGCGCCGGCCGGTAGCCGTAGCCGACCATCGCGCGTTGCAGCCAGCTCCACAGCAGCACCAGCGGCCCGAGCCAGCGGCGGCCCTCGGCGACCGCCCGGTACCGCAGGCGCTGCTTCTCCACCAGCACGGTGGCCGCGTGCTCGTCGTTGCCGCCCGCGCGCAGCATCTCGGCGAACTGGTCGTACGGACCCGGCCGGTACGCGCGTCGCATCGCCTGCCGCAGCCAGCGCAGCCGCCGGTCGACCTCGCCGTCGTCACGCAGGTCGATCGGGTGCCGCAGCGAGTCGTAGCGGAACTCCTCCAGGTCGATCCGCCCGGTCGCGCCCCAGAAGTACTCGTTGTCGTCCAGCACCGTGCAGCGCACCTGCCGCAGCGTCACGTCGCCGCGCGGCGGGCTGATCGGCGTCAGCTCCAGCTCCTGCACCGCCATCCCGAGCAGGTTCAACGCGTGCGCGTCGAGCTTGTCGCCGAGCACCGCGCCGGCGAACGTGGCCATCCGGCCCACCTGCGCCCGCCTGGCCCGCACGCCGCCGTGCGCGACGAACTCCTTGGCCCCGCGCGCGCAGATCAGGTCGCGCCCGATCACCGCGCCGCCGACGTCCAGCGACGGCTTGCCCGCCGGCTGGTGCCGGTACCGGCCCGGCTTGGTGATCCGGCTGCCGCGCAGGTCGAGGTTCGCGCCGACGTGCACCGCGCGCAGCTCCAGCCCGCCGGTCACCTCGACCTCCCGCGCGGCGAAGTTGCTGCCGATGCGCGACCGGTTGCCCAGCACGGCGTCCGCCCGCGGGTTGTCCAACGTGGACCCGTCGAGGATGAGGCTGCCCTTGGCCTGGAGGTCGACCATCCGCAGCTGGCCGCGCACGGTCGCCTGGCGGCCGATGATGTCGCCGCCGACCGTCGTGCCGTCCAGGTGCAGCGCGCGCCCGAACCCCGTGGGCTCGGCGGTGTCCGTGGCCAGCGCGCGGCCGTAGCCGGTCGGCTCGCCGACCGCCTCGCCCATCGCGTCGAACTTCCCGCCGGACAGCGACAGCGTGCCGCCGAGCGCGGCGTTGACCATGCGCACGGTGCCCGCGCTGCTGAAGCCCCGGTCCAGCTGCACGTCGCCGTCCACCGCGATGCGGTCGAACACGAGCGTGGCGTTCGGGTCGGAGTGCGGGTCCAACGCGTCCTCGTCGGGCCGGCCCTCGGCGGCGGTCGAGCCGCGCAGCGTCAGCGCCGAGTCGACCCGCGCGCCCGCGAGCAGCACGGTGCCGCGCAGCGCGCAGCCGTTCATCAGCAGGTTGCCGCCCACGTGCAGCCCGGTGCCGTTGAACGAGTGACCGAGCGGGTTGGTCAGCTGCCCGCCGCTGAAGTTGCAGTACCCGCCGACGTGCGCGCCCGCCATCCGCAGCTCGCCCGTGACCCGGACCCGCTGCGCCAGCAACCCGCCCGCCAGCGTCAACCGGTCGGCGTGCAGGGCGATCCCGTCGGGCAGGACCAACGTGCTGTCCCGCAACGACAGCGAACCGGCCACGTCCGCGTCGACCAGGTCGACCAGGCCCTCGACCGTGCTGCCGGCCAGCGAGACCTCGTTGGCGCTGCCCAGGTTCCGCGCCGAGAGGCCGGGCAGCCGGCAGTCGGCGAACTCGATCCCGGCCAGCTTGGCCTGCCGCAGGTCCGGCGGCTCCTCGAACCGGCAGCGCACGAACTCCAGCAGGTACGGGAACTCCACCGCGCGCAGGTCCAGCGTCCCGGTCAGGTACCGGTCCGCCACCCGCACCACGGGCGGCATCCCGGCCCGCCGCCTGGGTAACCGCCACGTCCCGTCCGGCTCGCCGACGCCGCGCAGCACCTCGGCCGCGGCCATCCGGGCGGAGCGCGGCGGGCTGGGGTCGAACACGTCCAGCCCCCGCGCCCCCACCTCGACCATGCGACCGACAATAGGGGCACCGACCGACGCCCGTGGCGGGATCGGCACACCGGAACCCAGGTGCCCGGAACCCGGGCGCCACCGGGATCAGGTGCCACCGGGATCAGGTGCTGCGGGGTCCCTGGTTGGTCGGGTCGAGCACGCGCGCCAGGAACGACTGCGTGCGCTCGTGCCGCGGTGCGCCGATGACCTGCTCGGCCGGGCCCTCCTCGACCACGTACCCGCCGTCCATGAACAGCACCCGGTCGGCCACCTCGCGGGCGAACTGCATCTCGTGCGTCACCACGAGCATCGTCATGCCCTCGTCGGCCAACTGCCGCATCACCCCGAGCACGTCGCCGACGAGCTCCGGGTCCAGCGCCGAGGTCGGCTCGTCGAACAGCATCACGTCCGGGTCCATCGACAGCGCCCGCGCGATCGCCACGCGCTGCTGCTGGCCACCGGAGAGCTGGGCCGGCATGGCGTTCACCTTGTCCGACAGCCCGACCCGCTCCAGGTTGCGCAACGCGACCTCCTGCGCCTGCTTCGCGTCCCGCTTGAGCACCTTGCGCTGCGCCACCATGAGGTTGTTCAGCACGCTCAGGTGCGAGAACAGGTTGAACGACTGGAACACCATGCCGATCTTCGTCCGGGCGCGGTCGATGTCCACGTCCGGGTCGGTCAGCTCCACGCCGTGGACCACGATCTTGCCGCCGCTCGGCTCCTCCAGCAGGTTCACGCAGCGCAGCATCGTGGACTTGCCCGAGCCGGACGGCCCGATGATGCACACCACGTCACCGCGGTTGACCGACAGGTCGATGCCCTTGAGCACCTCCAGCGGGCCGAACGACTTCTTCAGCCCGGTGACCTCCACCACGACGTCGCTCACGCCGACACCCCCAACCCCTTCGATTCCGGCGTGCTGATCTTCTTGCCACCGGTGCGCCGCTCCAGGTTCCGCGACAGGTGGCCCAGCGGCAGGGTGATGATCAGGTAGCACAGGCCCGCGATGAGCAGCGGCGTCAGCGACGGCGACCGGCTCAGCGTCTCGCGGCCGAACTTCGTCAGCTCGTAGTTCGCCGCGGTCAGGCCGACGACGCTGATCAGCGACGAGTCCTTGACGAGCATGATCAGCTCGTTGGTCAGCGGCGGCAGGATGATCCGGAACGCCTGCGGGATCACCACGGTCACCAGGGTGCGCCCCGACGACATGCCCAGCGACCTCGCCGCCTCGACCTGGCCCTTCGGCACGGCCAGGATGCCCGCGCGGATCGTCTCGGCGATGTACGCGCTGCCGACGATGCCGAGCGCGAGGCCCGAGATGGAGTTGATGTCGAACTTCAGCCCGAACGCGAGCGGCACCGCGACGCTCAGCGCGACGAACACCAGCAGTGCGGGCACACCGCGGAAGAACTCGATGTAGATGGTGGCGATCCACCGCCAGGGCGCCACCGGGGACAGCTTCATCAGCGCCAGCAGCAGGCCGAGGCCCAAGCCGATCGCGAAGCCGAAGGCGCTGTAGACGACCGTGTTCACCAGCGCGGTGGTGATGACGGACGGGAACATCTTCGCCGCGGTGTCGACATCGAAGAACGATCTTCTGATGTTGTCCCAGTCGGCGAAGAACGCCACCGCGAGGACGATGACGATCAGAAGTGCGTACTGCGCGCGGCGGAAGGCGGTTGCCCGCTGCCGTTTGGACATGGCCACTGAGGCGCTCCTCGCAAGGGGCTCGGACAAGGACGGGGCCGGTGCCCTTGAGCACCGGCCCCGCGGTCAACCGGTCACTTCTTCTCCGGCTTCTTGCCGAACCACTTCTCGTAGATCTTGTCGTACTCGCCGCTGTCCTTGGCCTTCTTCAACACCTCGTTGACCTTGGCCTGCAGGGCGGTGTTGCCCTTCTTCAAGCCGATCCCGTAGCTCTCACCGGTGTCGAACTCCCTGGTGACAGCGGTGTCCGGGAACTCCTTGACGTAGTCGTAGAGCACGCCGTTGTCGTTGATCGCCGCGTCCACCGCGCCGGTGCGCACGGCGGTCTCCAGCAGCGGCAGGTCCTCGAACTCCACGACGGTGTAGCCGTGGGCCTCGGCGTTCTTGTTGCCGTACTCCTCGCCGGTGGTGTCCTGCTGGACGCCGAGGCGCTTGCCCTTGAGGTCGGGCAGGTCCTTGACCGGGGAGTCCTTCTTCACCAGCAGCGCCTGGGAGGCGTCGAAGTACGGGTCGGAGAAGTCGATCGCCTGCTTGCGCTCGTCGGTGATCGTCATCCCGGCCGCGGCCACGTCGCACTCGTTGGTGGCGAACACGGTGCCCGAGGTGATGTTCTCGAACGGGGTGTCGAAGATTTCCTGCGTGACGCCCAGTTCCTTGGCCACCAGGTCGACCAGGTCGACGTCGAAGCCGACGGTCTTGTCGCCCTCGCTGTACTGGAAGGGCTTGTAGGACAGGTGGGTGCAGGTGACCAGCTTGCCGCTCTGGACCAGGGAGACGTCCGACCCGCTGCTCTGCGAGCCGGTGTCAACCTTGGTCGCGCACGCCGTCATCGTGGTCGCCAAGGCGAGCACGGGGAACAGGGCGAGCGCAGCGTGCCTGGTACGACGGGCCACGGCGTCACTCCTCGTAACTGTGTCGGTCGAGTGTTCGGCATACTGCCACTTGGGTGACAGGGTGCACAGCACGTGCGTGTTACAGAACTTCGGTGTGCATGAATCTTGCGTCACAGACCTCGAACGGCCGCAAATAGTTCAGCGACTTGGCCTTGGTCACACAATTGATTCACCCAGAGCGTCCGTTTGACGACGATCCGTCAACAGGCTGGCCACCAGCGCGGTCCACCCCGTCTGGTGGGTTGCGCCCAGCCCCTCGCCGGTGTCGCCGTCGAAGTACTCGCTGAAGGTGACGTGCTCCCGCCACAGGGGTGAATCGGTCGACTCGATCCGCTTGCCGTCCGCGGGCCTGCGCCCGTCGTGATCGGGCAGGAACAACGACACCAGGCGTCTGACCAGCTCGTCCGCCGCCTGGCCTGCCGTCACGTGCCGGGTGCTGCGAGTGGGAAGTTCCACGTGGAACCTTCCGCCGTGGAACTCCTCGATCGTGCGCAGGGCCTCCACGAGCAGGGCGTTGGTCGGGAACCACACCGGGCCGCGCCAGTTGGAGTTGCCGCCGAACATCGGCGTGCGCGACTCGCCCGGCTCGTAGCCCATCCGGTGCTCCTGGTCCGCGACCTGCACCTCCAGGCCCTCGCGGTGCGCCGCGGACAGGCTGCGGATGCCGTGCGGCGAGAGGAACTCGCCCTCGTCCAGCATCCGGCTCAGCACGCGGCGCAGCTTGCGCTCGTCCAGCAGGCTGAGCAGCGCGCCGCCGCCGCTGCGGCTGAGGAACTGCTGGAGCTCCGGCCGCTTGGCCAACAGATGCTCCAGTCGCCGTGCGAAGTCGGGCAGCTCCTCGAACACCCACGGCTCCAGCACCGCGCACGCCAGCAGCGGGATCAGGCCCACCATCGAGCGCACCCGCACCGGCTTCGACTCGACGTGGCCGTCCGGCAGGCGCCGTGACACCACGTCGTAGCAGAAGCCGTCCGTCTCGTCCCAGATGCCGCGCCCGCCGGAGCCGAACTGCGTGGACGCCTCGGCGATGCTCAGGAAGTGCTCCACGAACTTCGTGGCCACGTCCTCGTACGAGTCGTCGTGCCGCGCCAGCTCCAGCGCGATCTGCATCAGGTGCAGGCTGTAGGCCGCCATCCACGACGTGGCGTCGGACTGCTCCAGCCGCCACTGGCCCAGCATCGGCTCCGACCGGTTCACCGGGCCGATGTTGTCCATGCCGAGGAAGCCGCCCTCGAACAGGTAGCTGCCGTCGGCGTCCTTGCGGTTGACCCACCAGGAGAAGTTCAGCAGCAGCTTGTGGAAGACCTTGGCCAGGAACTTGCGGTCCTTGACCTCCTCGGACCGGTAGACCTGCAACGCCGCCCACGCGTGCACGGGCGGGTTGACGTCGCCGAACTCCCACTCGTAGGCGGGCAGCTGGCCGTTCGGGTGCATCAGCCACTCGCGGCACAGCAGGAGCAGCTGCTCCTTGGCGAACGCCGGGTCGACCTTCGCGAACGGCACGGTGTGGAACGCGAGGTCCCACGCGGCGAACCAGGGGTACTCCCACTCGTCCGGCATGGAGATCACGTCGGCCACGTCGAAGTGCCGCCAGTGCGCGTTGCGGGCGTGCATGTTCCTGCGCGAGGTGGGCGCGGCGGGCTGCGCCGGGTCGCCGTCCAGCCACTCGGCGGTGCGGAAGCGGTAGTGCTGCTTGGTCCACATCAGGCCCGCCAGCGCCCGCCTGATGACGGCGGCGCGCTTGGGGTCGAGGTCGAGGCCGGTGTGGTGGAACTCGTCGGCCTCGGCCCTGCGCTGGTCCAGGGTGTCCTGGAAGCTCGGCCCGAACGCGTCGAGGTGCCCGTCGCCCTCCACCAGGCGCAGCCGCACGGTGACCGACTCGCCCGGCTCGACCGGGTCGAACGAGTACCAGGCGGCGACCTTGGTGCCGGGGGCGCTGGTGTCGTCCGGCCCGACGACCTCGCACGCGGTGGCGTCCTGGCCGACGACGTACCGGTCGACGCCGTCCTTGGTGTGGCGGGTCGGGTTGCGCCCGGTGCCGAACAGCTCGACCTCGTTGGTCTCGTTGTCGGTGACCAGCAGCGTCGGCGTGCCCTCGACGTGCAGCGTGTACCGGCCCAGCGCGCCGTGCTCGGCGGTGATCCGGCGCCAGCCGTCGCGGGTGCTGGCGCGCAGGCTGGGCCTGCGGTCGTCGCGGCCCCACGCCCACGTGTTGCGGAACCAGAACTGGGGCAGCAGGTGCAGCGGCGCCGGGTCCGGGCCGTGGTTGGTGGCGGTCAGCTCGACGCAGATGTCCTTCGGACCCGACTTGGCGTAGCTCACCCGGACGTCGAAGAACCGGTTCTCGTCCAGCGCGCCGGTGTCGGACAGCTCCGGCTCGCGCTCGTTGCGGCCGGCGCGCCCGGCCAGCTCGCGCAGCTCGGCGTAGGGGAACTCGGCCTGCGGGTACCGGTAGACGACCTGCATCCACGAGTGCGTCGGCGTGCCGTCGGTCACCCACCAGTGCTCTTTGACGTCCTCGCCGTGGTTGCCCTCGTTGTTGGTGAGCCCGAAGTAGCGCTCCTTGAGGATCGGGTCGCGGCCGTTCCACAGCGCGACGGCGAGGTTGAGGAAGCCGTGCACGTCGCAGATGCCGGCGATGCCGTCCTCACCCCAGCGGTAGGCGCGCGAGCGGGCGTGGTCGAACGGGAAGGACGTCCACGCGTCGCCGCCCGCCGAGTAGTCCTCGCGAACCGTGCCCCACTGACGTCCGGCCAGGTAGGGGCCCCAAAGACGCCAGGGTGCGGTGGGGGAGTCGGACTCCGCCAACCGCGTCCGCTCGGCTTGCCGGCTGTGCTCGTTCACTCGGCCAGTGTGCGGCATCGGTTCAGTAAACCGGTTACCCGCGAGTTAGGTCACGGTCCTGACCGGTGTTTGCCGTCCCCGTCAGGCGGTGTCGTCGTCACGCTCCGTGGACACCCGGGGACGGCGCCGCTAACGCCGCGCGTGCGCGTCCAGCACCACGGCCACCGCCTCGGTGATCCGGGCGGCCTGCGCCAGGTGCAGCCACTCGTCGGGCACGTGGCAGTTGGAGTCCGGCCCGACCGCGCCGGTGACCAGGAACTGCGCCCGCGGGTACGCCTCGTGCAGCAGCCCCATGAACGGGATCGAGCCGCCGAGCGCCACCGTCCGCCACGGCGCGTCGAACACCTCCGCGCCGACCCGGTCCAACGACTCGCGCAGCCACGGCGCGAGCTCGGGCGCGTTCCACCCGTCCGCGTGCTCCACCCGCGTCAGCTCCACCACCGCCCCGTACGGCACGTCGGTCGTCAACGTCCGACGGACCGCCTCGACCGACGCCGCGGAGTCGGCCGTCGGCGGCAGCCGGAAGCTCAGCACCAGGGTGGTGAACGGCCGCAGCACGTTGCCCGCGTCGTCCGGCTCGGGCAGCCCGGACGCGCCGGTGACCGACAGCGTGGGCCGCCAGCCGGAGTTCAGCGCCAGCTCGACCTCGTCGGTGCCCATCGGCTGCGTCCCCGCCGCCCACGGCACGCTGCCGACCAGCACGCCGGGCACGCTGGCCACCGCGTCGCGCACCTCGTCCACCCGGTTGGGCGGGATGTCGACGTGCATCTCGCGCACCAGCACCTCGCCGGTCGCGGAGTCCTCCAGCCGGTCGACCAGCTGCCGGGCGATCCGGAACGACGACGGCACGATCCCGCTCGCCATGCCGGAGTGCAGTCCGCTCTCCAGCACCCGCACGGTCAGCGTGACCTGCGCCAACCCGCGCAACGACGTGGTCAGCCACATCCGGTCGTAGTCGTTGCCGCCCGAGTCCAGGCACACCACCAGCGACACGTCGCCGAGCCGCGGCTTGAGGTGCTCCAGGTAGGCGGGCAGGTCCGGGCTGCCGGACTCCTCGCCGGTCTCCAGCAGCACGACGCACCGCGAGTGCGTGCCGCCGGACCGCCGGACGCCCTCGATCGCGGCGATGGCCGCGTAGCCCGAGTAGCCGTCGTCCGCCGCGCCGCGACCGTAGAGCCGCCCGTCGCGCACGACCGGCGTCCACGGCCCGAGCCCCTCGCCCCAGCCGCCGACCGGCGGCTGCTTGTCCAGGTGGCCGTAGAGCAGCACCGTGTCGGACGTCGGCGCGGTGCCGGGCACGTCGACCAGCAGCACGGGCGTGCGGTCGGGCAGCTGGACGACCTCGACCGCCGCGCCGGGCAGGTCGCGGTCGGCGAGCCAGCCGCGCACGTGCTCCACCGCGGCGGCCAAGTGGCCGTGCGAGGCCCACGCGGGGTCGAAGGCCGGGGAGATCGCGGGCACCGCGACCAAGGCGGACAGGCTCGGGAGGATGTCGTCGTCCCAGAGCCCGCGAACGGTACGGGTCAGCGCTGAACGGTCCACGCCCCGATCCTGTCACGGCGTCGCGGACCCGGGCCTTCGGGAACGCGGCACGCGCAAGTTTCGCGTGGTGGAAATGCTCTGTCCGGCCGATGGTCGGTAGTCCATCCAACGCGAGCGTGCCGACGTGGGCCGTTCGGTCGAACCGGCGTGTCCGAGGCCCCGCGGACAGTGGTTAACGAACGGTAACCGGGACGCGGACGTTCGGTAGTCGGACGCTCTACTCGGACTGCCGAAGATTGGCCGTCCAACCGTTACCGCACGTCAGAACCCTGCACGAGAAGTCACGAACTGGGATGGGGCTCACCATCTCGGGTGACGCCATGTCAGGATGTGGATGAGAACACCGTCAGCGCCGACGGTTGCCCGACCCCCGACACCCAGGGGGCGACGGCGACTGGCGGTGCAGCCGCGAGGGTCGCCACAAGCGACCGGGCGGTCTCGTAGACGAGGAGACAAGGCGCATGTCGTCCCCCGAAGAATGGACGCACCCAGGGCCGGATGCCGCTCCGGCCACTGCTGCCACACCGACAGCGGAACAGGTGATCGCAGGCTTGCGAGCGACAGACGAGGGCGGCGCCGACCTGGTGCAGCTGCTCACCCCCGAGGGCGAGCGCGTCCAGCACCCGGATTTCGACATCGACATCACGGCCGAGGAGCTGCGCGGGCTGTACCGCGACATGGTCCTGGTCCGCCGGGTCGACCGCGAGGCCAACGCGCTGCAGCGCAAGGGCGAGCTGGGCATCTGGGTGCCGCTGCTCGGCCAGGAGGCCGCGCAGATCGGCGCGGGCCGGGCGATGCGGCCGGAGGACATGGCGTTCCCCAGCTACCGCGAGCACGGCATCGCGTGGACGCGCGGGGTCAAGCCGACCGACCTGCTCGGCATCTTCCGGGGCACCGACAACGGCACGTGGGACCCGGTCGAGACCCGGTTCCACCCGTACACGATCGTCATCGGCAACCAGGTGCTCAACGCCACCGGCTACGCCATGGGCCAGAAGTTCGACGGCAAGGTGGGCGACGCCGACGGCGAGGCCACCATCTGCTTCTTCGGCGACGGCGCGACCAGCCAGGGCGACGTGCACGAGGGCTTCGTGTGGGCCGCCGTCTACGACGCGCCGCTGGTGTTCTTCTGCCAGAACAACCAGTGGGCCATCTCCGAGCCGACCGAGCGCCAGTCCCGCCTGCCGCTCTACCAGCGGGCGCGCGGCTACGGCTTCCCCGGCATCCGAGTCGACGGCAACGACGTGCTGGCCACCCTCGCGGTCACCCGCTGGGCGCTGGAGGAGTGCCGCCAGGGCAACGGCCCGATCCTGATCGAGGCGTTCACCTACCGGATGGACGCGCACACCACCTCCGACGACCCGTCGCGCTACCGGCTGTCCGACGAGCTGGAGCTGTGGAAGCTGAAGGACCCGATCGAGCGGGTCAAGGTGCACCTGGTCAAGCAGCAGTGGGCCGACCAGGCGTTCTTCGAGTCCATCGAGGCCGAGGCCGAGCGGATCGCGGTCGAACTGCGCGAGTACTGCGTCACCCTGCCCGACCCGCCCGCGGGTCGGATCTTCAGCGAGGTCTACGCCGAGGGCAACCACGCCCTGGAGGCGCAACGCGACGAGTTCCTGGCCTACCACGCCGGGTTCGCGGGAGGTGAGCACTGATGGCCGCTCCGACCATGGACCGACCCGCCACCGACGCCACGGGCGTGCCCGCGGTGCAGACGCTGACCATCGCGAAGGCGTTGAACAACGGCCTGCGCGCGTCGATGGAGGCCAACCCCAAGGTCATCGTGATGGGTGAGGACGTCGGCAAGCTCGGCGGCGTCTTCCGGATCACCGACGGCCTGCAGAAGGACTTCGGCGAGCAGCGCGTGCTGGACACCCCGCTGGCCGAGTCCGGCATCATCGGCACCGCCGTGGGCCTCGCGATCCGCGGCTACCGGCCGGTGTGCGAGATCCAGTTCGACGGGTTCATCTTCCCCGGCTTCGACCAGATCGTGTCGCAGGTCGCCAAGCTGCACTTCCGCACCCAGGGCCGGCTCAAGGTGCCCATGGTGATCCGGGTGCCGTTCGGCGGCGGCATCGGCGCGGTCGAGCACCACTCCGAGTCGCCCGAGTCGTACTTCGCGCACACCGCCGGCCTCAAGGTCGTCGCGTGCTCGAACCCGGCCGACGCCTACTGGATGATCCAGCAGGCGATCGACTGCGACGACCCGGTGCTGTTCTTCGAGCCCAAGCGGCGCTACTACGAGAAGGGCGAGGTCGACACGACCGTCGCGCCCGGACCGCTGTTCGCCTCGCGCACGCTGCGCACCGGCTCGGACGTCACCCTGGTGACGTACGGGCCGATGGTGCGCACGTCGTTGGAAGCCGCGGCGGCGGCCGAGGAGGAGGGGCGTTCGCTGGAGGTCGTCGACCTGCGCTCGTTGTCGCCGCTCGACCTCGCGCCGGTGTACGAGTCGGTGCGGCGCACCGGCCGGCTGGTCGTGGTGACCGAGGCGCCGAGCGAGTCGTCCATCTCCAGCGAGATCGCGGCCAAGGTGCAGCAGGAGTGCTTCTACTCCCTGCAGGCCCCCGTGCTGCGGGTGACCGGGTTCGACACCCCGTACCCGCCGTCGAAGTTGGAGGAGGAGTTCCTCCCCGACCTCGACCGGGTGCTGCACGCCGTCGACCGCTCGCTGGCCTGGTAAGGGGATAGCTGTGCCGCAGTTCAAGCAGTTCCCCATGCCCGACACGGCGGAGGGGCTGACCGAGGCCGAGATCCTCACCTGGCACGTGAAGCCGGGTGACGCGGTGAAGGTCAACCAGATCATCCTGGAGATCGAGACCGCCAAGGCGGCCGTCGAGCTGCCGTGCCCGTGGGACGGCGTGGTGACCGAGTTGCTGGCCGAGGTCGGCCAGACGGTCGAGGTCGGCGTCCCGATCATCACGATCGACGTGGACCCGTCCGGCTCGGCGCCCGCGCCGACACCCGCGTCCGCACCCGCGTCGACGTCGGCGTCGAACGGCAAGATCGGCGAGGAGATGCCGGGCGGCCGGATCGCCACGCTCGTGGGCTACGGCCCGCGGGCCGGTGCGGCGAAGCGCCGTGCGCGCAAGGACGCCCCGGCTCCCGTCGCCGCCGCTCCGGCTCCTGTCACCCCCGCGCCCGCCCCCGTTCCCGCTCCGGTGGCCACTCCGGCGGTCGCGGAACCGGCGGCTCCGCGTGGTGGCTACGTGCCGCTGGCCAAGCCGCCGGTGCGCAAGCTGGCCAAGGACCTGGGCGTCGACCTGTACGCGCTGTCGGGCTCCGGCCCGGGTGGCGTGATCACGCGGGAGGACGTCGAGCAGGCCGTGGCGGCCCCGACCCCGGCCCCGGCTCTCGCCGACACCGGGTCGCGGGAACGGCGCGTGCCGATCAAGGGCGTCCGCAGGGCGACCGCGCAGGCGATGGTGGACAGCGCGTTCACCGCTCCGCACGTCACGGAGTTCCTGACCATCGACGTGACGCCGATGATGGAGCTGCGGGCGCGGCTGAAGAACGCGCCGCAGTTCCGCGACGTCAAGCTCACGCCGCTGGCGTTCGCCGCCAAGGCGGTAGTGCTGGCCGCCCGCCGCACGCCCGACGTCAACGCGACGTGGGACGAGGCGGCGCAGGAGATCGTCTACAAGGACTACGTGCACCTGGGCATCGCCGCCGCGACGCCGCGCGGTCTCGTGGTGCCGAAGGTCCGCGACGCCGACCGCATGTCGCTGCGCGAGCTGGCCGTGGCCCTGGAAAACCTGGCCACGACCGCCCGCGACGGCAAGACGACGCCCGCGGACATGATGGGCGGCACGATCACCATCACCAACGTCGGCGTCTTCGGCGTCGACACGGGCACCCCCATCATCAACCCGGGCGAGTCGGCGATCCTGGCCTTCGGCGCGATCCGCGACATGCCGTGGGTGGTGGACGGCCAAGTCGTCCCGCGCAAGGTGTGCCAACTGGCCCTCAGCTTCGACCACCGCGTGGTCGACGGCCAGCAGGGCTCGCAGTTCCTGGCCGACGTGGGCGCGCTGCTCGCCGACCCCGGCGTGGCGATGACCTACTGACGGTGACGTGCTGACGATGACCGGACGACGGCGCGGCGGGTGGGGATTCACTCGGATCCCCACCCGCCGCGCCGTCGTCGGTGTCGTCCATCCCCCGGCTTCGCCCGCCGGTTCAGCGGAGCGTCAGGGGATGATCGTCCCCGTCACGGCCTCCAGCGCCGGCGCCTGACCGGTGGTGCCGACCGTGCGCACTGGTAGACGGTGTCGGTGGCGGCCTCCTCCGCCGCCGAAGCACCCGCCGCGCCGGTCGGGATCAACGCGGTGAGCATGAGGGCGAGCAATCCCGGGAAACGCAATGCGTTCTTCAGCGCGAGCTACCCTCGATATGTCGTCGGATGCCACGGAGATATGACGGTTCAACTCGACGGGTGCGCTGCCGTCATATTGTCCGGATGAATTGTCTCCCTTGCTCCAAAGCCAGCGGACGCGGGGAGACCTCTGTCAACGATATGGTCGGCGGTGGTGCACCGCGTGCCCGTCGACGTGACAGCCCGGATGCGGGGCCCGGCCGATAAAGAGCTTGAGGTTCCAGTGACTGGAAGGTTCAAGGTGGTCCCCGTGACGCACTACTCGATCGGCGAACTGGCGCGGTTGACCGGGCTGTCCACGCGGACGATCCGGTTCTACTCCGACTCCGGCGTGATCCCCGTCGCGGGGCGCACGGCGGGCGGGTTCCGCACCTACGACGTCGACGGGCTGGCGCGGCTGAAGCTCGTGCGGACCCTGCGTGAACTGGGCGTCGACCTGCCCACCACGCAACGGGTCCTGGCGCGGGAGGTGTCCGTGGCCGAGGTGGCCCGGACGCACGCGGAAGCCATCGACGCGCAGATGCGCACGCTCCGGTTGCGCCGGGCCGTGCTGCGGGTCGTGGCTCGGAACGGGGAGGTGGAGATGGTGCACGAGTTCGCGCGGCTGTCGGCGGAAGAGCGCCAGGCGATCCTGGACGACTTCTTCGACGAGGTGTTCGGCGGGTTCGACATGGACCAGGCGTTCCTGGAGCGCATGAGGTCGGTCCGGGTAGACCTGCCGGACGACCCGTCGCCGGAGCAGCTGGAGGCGTGGATCGAGCTGGTGAACCTGGTGCGTGACCCGGACTTCCGGGCGTCGATCAGGAGGATGTCGCAGCGGCACCAGGAGATGCGGGCGGAGGGCGCGGACCTGGCGCCGTACTCGCAGGCGCAGATGGAGGCGTTCCAGCACGCGTTCACCCGGGCGCGTGAAGCGGTGGACGCCGGCATCGACCCGCGTTCGCCGGAGGCGGCGGAGATCGTCGCCCGGATCAACGACCGGTGGGCGTCCGCCCTGGACCTCCCGGTCGGCCCGGAGCTGTCCCGTCGCCTGGAGGAGTTCGGCGATCCGAGGGCCGAGCGCTACTGGCAGCTGATCGCCACGGTCAACGGCTGGGAGACGCAGGTCCCCGACACCACCGCCGAACGGGCGTGGCTGGCCGAAGCCGGCCGCTGACCGTCAGTCCCGCACCAGGCAGAACGGGTGCCCGGCGGGATCGGCGAACACCCACCAGACGTCGTGGGAGTCGTCCGACAACGTCCCGCCCAACCGGAGGACCTCGGCCTTGGCCACCCCGAGGTCCTTCACCCCACGTCCAGGTGACATTGCTGCGGCTTGCCCGGATCGGACCACTCGGGCGCCACGTACCCGGCGGCGCGCTGGAACCCAGCACGATCACGTCGGTGTGCAACGTCGACCAATTCTTTCCAGCCACGAACGTGCCCGAAAAGCAGCGGACGGGGTCTCCCGCGTCCTGAAGACCCCGCCCCGACCCAGGCGAACCTGGGGAGATCAACTCACTTGATGTACATCCCCGAAATGGCCCTGGCCACCACCAACCGCTGGATCTCCGACGTCCCCTCGAAGATGGTGAAGATCTTCGCGTCGCGGTGCATCCGCTCCACCGGGTGCTCGCGCGTGTAACCGGCCCCGCCCAGGATGTGGATCGCGCGCTCCGTCGCCCACACCGAGACCTCGCCCGCCTTGAGCTTGGACATCGAACCCTCGCCCGCGGTGAACGGGACGTTGTTGCGGCCCATCCAGGCGGCACGCCAGACCAGCAGGCGGGCGGCGTCGATCTCCATCTTCATGTTCGCCAGGTCGAACGCGATGGACTGGTTCTCGATGATCTTGCGGCCGAACGCCGAACGGTCCTTCGCGTACTCCAGCGAGTACTCGTACGCCGCACGCGCGACGCCCACCGCCATCGCGCCGACGGTCGGTCGGGTCGTCTCGAACGTCGCCATCGCCGCCTGCCCACCGGCCTTCTGCCCCTCACGGGCGCGGGCCAGCCTGGCGTCCAGCTTCTCCTTGCCGCCCAGCAGGCACCGGCCGGGCACGCGCACGTCGTCCAGGAACACGTCCGCGGTGTGCGACGCCCGCATCCCGTGCTTCCGGATCTTCCCCGGCGACGACAGCCCGCGCGTCCCCGGCGGCACGACGAAGCCGGCCTGGCCGCGGGCGCCCAGGGCGGGATCGACGACCGCCGTCACGACGTGCACGTTGGCGATGCCGCCGTTGGTCGCCCACGCCTTCTGCCCGTTGAGCACCCACTCGTCGGTGGCCTCGTCGTACACGGCCCGCGTCCGGTAGCCCGCCACGTCGGAGCCCGCCTGCGGCTCGGACGCGCAGAACGCCGCCAGCTTCGGGTCGTCCTCGGTGCCGAAGCACTCGGGCACCCACTCGGCCAGCTGCTCGGGCGCGCCGGACGCGAAGATCCCCGCCGCCGCCAACCCGGTGCCCATCAACGCCAGCGCGATGCCGGCGTCACCCCAGAACAGCTCCTCGGTCGCGATCGGCAGCGACAGGCCGATGGGGTCGGCGAACCAGGTGGCCAGCGACTCGAACCCGTACAGCCCGATCTTCGCCGCCTCCTGGATCACCGGCCACGGCGTCTCCTCGCGCTCGTCCCACTCCGACGCCGCGGGCCGGATCACGTCCTTCGCGAAGCCGTGCACCCACTCGCGCAGGTCGACCTGGTCCTCGTTGAGCTCCAGCGAAAAACCGCCCATGGTCCCCTCACGCCTTCGGAATGTTGAACAAGCTCATGAACCCGGCCGCGAAGCCCAGGTCGCCCTTGACCTTCAGCTTGCCGGTCATGAACAGCACCGGCGCCGACGCGTTGCCGGTCGCGAGCTTCAGGAACTCCACCGGTCCCAACGTCACGACGGCCCTGGGGTCACGGGTCTCTTCCTTGTTGATCGTGCACCCGGCGTCCTCGATGATCGCCTCGTACACGTCGTCGCCGTCGAAGCCGCCGGTCAGCCGGAAGTGCACGACGGCGCGCGTGGCGCCCGCGCGTTCGCTGCGGAAGTGCGCCTCCATGCGGCGGAACACCTCGTCCAGCACGCGTTCGCGCAGGCCGGGCCGGGACGTGACGGACTCGATCTGCTCCTTGGACGCCCGCGAGATGATCCGCGCGAAGTTCTGCGGGTCCATCTTGGCCAGGTCGAGGTCGGCCCCGCCGTCGGCCAGCGCGCCCAGCGCGTCGAGCAGGTCGGCGAACTCGTCGCGGCCCAGCTTCTTCGGGTCGATCCCCCGCGCGATGACGTCGATGTCGACGTCCTTGAGCGCCGGGTCGCCCGGATCGACCTGCCTGAGCGTCGAGATCAGCTCCTGCGGGCCGAGCTTCGCGACCGCCTCGGTGGTGAGGTCGATGGTCATGTGACACCTCCGCTACCTACTGGCAGGTAAGCCTACTGGCCAGTAGGTAAGGCGGCAAGGCCCTCGGAGTAATCTTGCCCCAGCCATCCAGGGGGTGCGATGCACGCAGAGCAACCGGTCCGCTCGGGTCGGGCCAAGAGACTGCCGCGCGCGGTGCGCGAGCGGCAGATCATGGACGCCGCGGTGGACGTCTTCTCGCGCTTGGGCTTCCACGCCGCGTCCATGGACGAGATCTCCGAGGTCGCGGGCATCTCCAAGCCGATGCTGTACGCCTACCTGGGTTCCAAGGAGGAGCTGTTCGCCACCTGCATCCGCCGTGAGGCGACGCGGATGATGGAGGCGATCGCGACCGGCGTGGAGGCCGGGGAGCCGCCGGACGTCCAGCTGTGGAGCGGGTTGCGGGCGTTCTTCGGGTTCGTCGGCGAGAACCGCGCGAGCTGGCAGGTCCTGCACCGGCAGGCGTCCTCGCAGGGCGGTCCGTTCGCCGAGGAGCTGGCCGACATGCGCGGCCGGGCGATCAGCCTGGTGGCGGCGCTGCTGGTGCACTCGTCGGACTTCACCACCGTGCCGCGAGCGGGCGACAAGGAGGCCGAGTCGCTGGCCGCGGCACTGGTCGGGGCGGGCGAGTCGCTGGCCGACTGGTGGCTCGACAACCCCCAGGAGCCGGCCGGCGTCGTCGCCGCCCGGCTCATGAACCTGGTGTGGATGGGGTTCGGCGACCTGGTGGCGGGCGACGTGTGGCACCCGCCGTCACGGCGGTCCGGTCCGGAGGGGGACGCCCAGGCCGACGCGCCGGGTCAACCGCGCTAGGCCACCGCGTTAGGCCAACGCGCTCTTGAGCACGGCCACGGCCTGCGCGATCGCGGCTTCGGCGGCGTGGGTCTCGCGCAGCGCGTTCAGCATCACGAAGTCGTGGATCACGCCCTGGTAGCGCACCGCAGTCACCGGCACGCCTGCCTCGCGCAGCTTGTTCGCGTAAGCCTCGCCCTCGTCGCGCAGCACGTCGGCCTCGGCGGTGATCACCAACGCCGGCGGCAGGCCGGTGAGCTGCTCCGCGGTGGCCCGCAGCGGTGACGCGGTGATCTCCGCGCGCTGCGCCTCGGACGTCGTGTACTGGTCCCAGAACCACTGCATCGCATCGCGCCGCAGGAAGTAGCCCTCGGCGAACTCGTGGTACGACGGCGTGTCGAACGACGCGTCGGTCACCGGGTAGAACAGCACCTGCTGCTTGAACGCCACGTCGCCGCGCTCCTTGGCCAGCAGCGTCAGCGCCGCCGACATGTTCCCGCCGACCGAGTCGCCCGCCACGGCCAGGCGCGACGCGTCGAGCCCGCGCGCGGAGCCCTCGGCGACGATCCACCGCGCGACGGCGTAGCTCTCCTCCAGCGCCACGGGGTAGTGCGCCTCGGGCGAGAGGCTGTAGTCGGGGAACACCACGGCCGCGCCCACGCCGACGGCCAGTTCGCGCACCAGCCGGTCGTGCGTCTTCGCGTTGCCGAACACCCAGCCGGCGCCGTGGACGTAGAGGACGACGGGCAGCGTGCCGGTCGCGCCGGCCGGTCGGACGATCCGGACGGGCACCTCGCCGACGCTCACCCACTCCTCGTCCACCTCGGGCTTGGCGATGTCGCCGGCCTGCACGCCGTCCACCGCCTGCCGACCCTCGACCGGGCCGAGGTCGAACAGGTACGGCGGGTTGGCGGTCGCGGCGGCGAACTCGGCGGCGGCCGGTTCCAGGACGGTCATCTCGGGCTCCTTGGTGTCGTGCGGTCGAACCTGACCAGAAAAACATAGCTCGCGATTACATCGTGCACAATCTAAATGGGCGCAGGTGTATCGTGGTCTCGCTCACAAGTGGAGGGACGGACATGCGGGACTTCAGCCTGGACCTGGACGACCAGCTCTGCTTCGCGCTCTACGCGGCCTCGCGGGCGGTCACCGCGCGGTACCGGCCGCTGCTGGACGACCTCGGCCTCACCTACCCGCAGTACCTGGTGCTGCTGGTGCTGTGGGAACGCGGCCCGGTGCCGGTCAAGGACGTCGCCGCCGCGCTCCAGCTCGACTACGGCACCCTCTCCCCGCTGCTCAAGCGGCTGGAGGCGGCGGGCCTGATCCGCCGCGAGCGCCGTCCCGACGACGAGCGCTCGGTCCGGCTCGTGCTCACCGAAGAGGGCGACGAGCTGCGGGAGCGCGCCAAGGGCGTGCCGCCCGCGATGGGCGAGGCGATGAACCTGGGCGAGGAGGACACGGCGCGGTTGCGCGCCCTCCTGCGCACGTTGGCCGACAACGTCAGCCGCTGATCACGCCTTCCAGGTGCGGCCGGTCCGACCACAGCGCGAACCGCCGGCCGCCGTCGGTGGGCGCGGTGGAGAAGTCGACCCAGCCCGGCAGCAGGATCGGCGCCTTGAACCGCACGTCGACCTCGTACGCGTCGGGTAGCCGGCCTTCGAGCGCGGCCAGGCACCGCGCCTTCGACCACATCCCGTGCGCGATGGCCCGGCGGAAGCCGAACGCCTTGGCGGTCAACGGGTGCAGGTGAATGGGGTTGCGGTCGCCGGACGCGTCCGCGTACCGCCGCCCGAGGTCGGCCGGCAGCCGCCACCGGGCCGTCGGCGCGGGAGGTTCGGCTCGTGGCGCCTGCTCCTTCGCCGCCCCGCCCTCCTTGCGGAGATAAGTCGACACATCGACCCACACCTCTTCGCCGTCCACCGACACGGTGGTCACCACGTCGAACTGCCGTCCGCGCTCGTGGGGCCGCAGGTCGGCCAGCGCGACGTGCAACGACAGCGGCTCGGCGGCCCGCAGCGGCCGGTGCTGCCTGATCCGGTTGGCCACGTGCACGAGGCCGGGCAGCGGGAACGGGAAGCCGGGGCCGGTCATCAGCCTGATCTGCGACTCGAACCCCAGCACGTGCGGGTACGTGATCGGCAGCTCGTCGCGCACGCCGAAGCCGCACACCTCGGCGTACCGGGCCAGGCGCCCGGGGTCGACGGTCACCTCGACGTCCGCGGAGGACCGCGGCAGCACGTCCCCGCGCCGGGTGAACCCGGTCAGCGCGGCCTTGGCGTAGAGCAGGGCCAGGTTCGCCATCACGCCCCCAGCAGGCTCTGGCCGCACACCCGCACGACGTTGCCGGTCACCCCGGCCGAACCGGGGTGCGCGAACCACGCGATGGTCTCGGCGACGTCCACTGGCAGGCCGCCCTGCGACAGGCTGTTCATCCGCCGCCCGGCCTCGCGGATGACCAACGGCACCGCGGCGGTCATCCTGGTCTCGATGAAGCCGGGCGCGACCGCGTTCACCGTGGCCCGGCCCGCGACCCGGCGCGACAGCGAGTCGACCATGCCGATCACCCCCGCCTTGGTGGTGGCGTAGTTGGTCTGGCCGACGTTGCCCGCGATGCCCGCGATGGACGACACGCCGACGACCCGACCGCCGGGCCGCACCGCGTCGACGGCGAGCAGGGCTTCGTTGAGCCGTTCCTGCGACGCCAGGTTCACCGCGACCACGGCGTCCCACCGGTCCGCGTCCATCCGCCCGAGCGTGCGGTCACGCGTGATGCCCGCGTTGTGCACGACGACGTCCACGCCGCCGTGCCGCTGCACGAGGTGCTCGACGATCCGCGCGGGCGCGTCCGGCGAGGTGATGTCGAGCTGGAGCGTGGTGCCGCCGACCCGGTTGGCCACCGCGGACAGCTCGTCGCCCTGCGCGGGCACGTCCAGGCACACCACCGTCGCGCCGTCACGGCCCAGCACCTCGGTGATCGCCGCGCCGATACCGCGTGCCGCGCCCGTGACCAGCGCGACCTTCCCGGCCAACGGCCGGTCCCGGTCCGCCGGCGCCTCGATGTCGGCCGGTCCGATCCGCACCACCTGCCCGGACACGTACGCCGAGCGGCCCGACAGCAGGAACCGCGCGGTCGACTCGATCGCGGTCTCCCCTCCGGGCTCGACGTACACCAACTGGGCCGTGCCGCCGCGCTTGAGCTCCTTGCCGACGCTGCGCGTGAACCCTTCCAGCGCGCGCTGCGCGATCTGCGACTCGGCCTGCTCGGGCGGCGTGCCGAAGACGACCACCCGGCCGCACGGCCCGAGGGACCGGATCACCGGCTGGAAGAACTCGTGCAGCTCGCGCAGCCGCCCGACCGAGTCGATGCCGGACGCGTCGAACACCAGCGCGCCGTACCGCCCGCCGTCCGCCGCACCGCCGCCCGCGGCGTCGGGGGCGGGCGCCAGGTCGAGGCCGGCGGACTCGACCGCCGCGCGGACGGCGTCGGCCAGCCGGCCGCCACCGCCGATCAGCACGGGCCCGTCCAACGGGGGCTTGCCGGGCGAGTGGCGGCGCAACGGGTGAGGGTTGGGCAGACCGAGCTTGCCCACGACGAACCGCCCGAGGCCGGACCTGGCGAACGACTGGTAACGATCCATGCGGACATCACACTCCCTACTCGCTAGTAAGTCTACTGATGAGTAGGTAACATTGACCTCAAGTGCCCATCGGCCACACCCTGGAGGACGTCATGGCCCGAGTAGCCATCCTCGGCGGCAACCGCATCCCGTTCGCCCGCTCGAACGGCCCCTACGCCGCGGCGTCGAACCAGGACATGCTCACCGCGACCCTGGACGGCCTGGTCAGCCGGTTCGGCCTGCGGGGCGAACGGCTCGGCGAGGTGGTCGCGGGCGCGGTGCTCAAGCACAGCCGCGACTTCAACCTGGTCCGCGAGGCCGTGCTCGGCAGCAGGCTGTCCGCCGAGACGCCCGCCTACGACGTGCAGCAGGCGTGCGGCACCGGCTTGCAGGCCGTGATCGCGGTGGCGAACAAGATCGCGCTCGGGCAGATCGAGGTCGGCGTGGCCGGTGGCGTGGACACCACCAGCGACGCGCCGATCGGCGTGAACGAGGACCTGCGCGGCGTGCTGCTGGAGTTCAACCGGGCGCGGAGCGCGGGTGCGAAGCTCAAGGCGGCGCTGAAGCTGCGGCCCGGGCACGTGGTGCCGGACGTGCCGCGCAACGGCGAGCCGCGCACCGGGCTGTCCATGGGCGAGCACGCGGCGATCACCGCCCGCGAGTGGGGCATCTCGCGCGAGGACCAGGACGAACTGGCCGCCGCCAGCCACCGCAACCTCGCCGCCGCGTACGACCGCGGGTTCTTCGACGACCTGGTCACGCCGCACCTCGGCCTGACCAGGGACCAGAACCTGCGGCCGGACTCGTCGGTGGAGAAGCTGGGGAAGCTCAAGCCGGTGTTCGGCCGCGGCGAGGGCGCGACCATGACCGCGGGCAACTCCACGCCGCTCAGCGACGGCGCGTCGACCGTGCTGCTGGCGTCGGAGGAGTGGGCGGCGGCGCGCAACCTGCCCGTGCTGGCCTACCTGACGTTCACCGAGACGGCGGCGGTCGACTACGTGCACGGTGGCGAGGGACTGCTGATGGCGCCCGCGTACGCGGTGCCGCGGATGCTGGCCCGGGCGGGGCTGTCGTTGGCGGACTTCGACTTCTACGAGATCCACGAGGCGTTCGCGTCGCAGGTGCTGGCGACCTTGAAGGCGTGGGAGGACGCGGACTTCGCGAAGGGCAGGCTCGGGCTGGACGCGCCGCTCGGGCCGATCGACCGGTCCAAGCTGAACGTCAACGGCTCGTCGCTGGCCGCCGGGCACCCGTTCGCCGCCACCGGCGCGCGGATCGTGGCCACGCTGGCGAAGCTCCTGGCGGAGCGCGGCTCGGGTCGCGGGCTGATCTCGATCTGCGCGGCGGGTGGTCAGGGGGTTACGGCGATCGTGGAGCGATAGCGCCTTCGTTAGGCCGAACGGGTGTTATTGGTAACACAACGCGTTCCCATTCCGTTTCCAATGCATGAACCACTCACGACTCTTCGCCGCAGTCGTAGTGGTGGCGGCGGCTTGTGCTGCTTGCGGGGAGGCTCCCCGCGAAGCCACCACTGTGCGCATCGGGGTGACCGCGTCGGCCAACGAGCCCCGGGTCGAACTCACCAGGACCGTCGTCGAGCGGCTCTCGGAGGCCGTCGACCAGGGTGCGACCAGGGTCGTCGTGTACCGGCAGGGTGAGGGTTCCGGCAGCGCGTACTCGGACGAGGACTTCACCATCCGAGACGGCAACGAGGTCGAGAGCGACTCGGCGCTGCGCGAGCTCGGCTTCGAGCAGAACCTGAACCGGCTCACCGGTCAGCTCGGCCAGCTCGGTGGCAGCAGCGGCGACCTCGACCCGCTGTCCGTGCTGGCGGACATGGCCTCGACGGCGGGACCGGCGGTGCTCGTGCTGCAGAGCAGCGGGTTGCAGACCACCGACCCGCTCGACCTGACCCGGCTCGGGCTGGACCTCGACGTGGCCGCCGCGGTGGCGTCGGTGCCGGACGACACCCTGCCCGAGCTGACCGGCAAGGACGTGATCTTCTCCGGGCTCGGCCAGGTGGCCGGCGACCAGCCGCCGCTGCCGCCCGCCGCGCGCGAGTCGCTGGTCGGGGTGTGGCTCGGGATCTGCGCGAAGTTCGGCGCGAAGAGCTGCGCGCACGACACCGAGCCGGTGCCCGGTGGCGCGTCGATCGGCCGGGCCGACGTGCCGGTCGTGGACGTCGGCCAGGTCGTGCACCAGGACGGGTTGGTGCACCTGCCGAACTCCGTGCTGTTCAAGGCGTGGAGCGACGAGCTCGCGCCGGGCGCGCGGGAGGCGTTGGCCGAGGTGGCGAAGAAGTTCGACGGCCGCACCACCGCGCGGGTCATCGCCCGCACGGCCAGCTCGGCGTCGGCCGAGGCGGCGGTGGACCTGACCCGGCGGCGCGGCCAGCGGGTGGTGTCGACGCTGGTGGAGCTGGGCGTGAGCCGGGCGGCGTTCACCGAGGTGCTGGGCGCGGGCTTCACCTCGCCGCTGGCCGTCGACCTCGACGACGCCGGCGACCTGATCCCCGACGCCGCCGCCCGCAACCGCTCCGTCGTGGTCGAGCTGGCCGAACCGAAGTCCAGCAGCTGACCCCGCGAGAGTCCTACGTTCAGAACGCGCGTGTCCTACGTTCGGAACGCGCGTGTCCTACGTTCAGAACGAGCGTGTCCTACGTTCAGGACGACCGTGTCCCACGTTCAGGACACCCGAGTTCAACGCTCGGAACACGGCGCGGCGTCAGTCCAGGAGGGTCCACGCGGCCGTGCAGCGGACCGTGACCACGATCTGCTGCGCCTCCAGGTTGAGCTGGTCCATCTGCGGCGGCACGCCCGGCGCGCCGCCGTACCCGGCCGCCATCATCCGGTGCGACTCGGCGGCCCACGCCTCGGCGTCGCCGTCGGTCAGCCGGTGCAGCGGACCCAGCCGCGCGCCGAGGGCCTCGGCGTAGCCCTCGGCACGCCGGCGCGCGTCGCGCACGGCCTCGCCCTGCGCCTCGCGGACGGCCTCCACGTCGTCCTTGAGCTGCCACGTCGGGCCGTTCAGCCACGTCGGCTCGGCGGTCACCAGCGCGCCCAGCAGACCGTCGAGCCCGGTGACGTCGTCGACCCGCACCACGTAGTTCTGCATGGCACGGCTGCCCGAACGACGCCTGCCGTCCCAGTTGTCGTGCACGGTGAGCTGCCGCGACCGCACCTCGACGCCCGGCCGGCCGAGCGCGGGCTCCACGTCGGCGATCCGCGCGGTCAGCAGCCGCACCGCCTCGTCGCGCGTCGAACCCAGCGTCTCGAAGCTCACCTGCACCTCGGCGCGGTCGGCGGTCCGCTCGACCTTGCCGACGCCCTTCGTCACCACCTCAGCCATGGCACGACGCTACCGCCGCCGACCCCGTTCGCCCCGGTGCCGACCAACGGCCGCCCGGAACGCGGCCCCGTGCTCGCCGGGTCGCGCGGCACCGGCAGGACGCATCCGGCCCAGCAGGTGTACTCCAGGCGAATCGTCGGGTTATATGCCGTAACTGCCGATGATTCATCGGTATGTGCGGCACCTCACCGGATAAACGGGTGCATCGACGCGCTCCAGGGTGCATACTTGAGGCACACACCGAGAGAGAACCTTTGAGAGGGATGAACCCCCGATGAACTTCACTGCGAAGCTCCGCGCTCGTCGTGTCGAGGCTCGCAACCGCAAGGCTGTCGCCCGTGCGATCGACATGGCGCCCACCCCGGCCATGCGCCACGAGCTGATGGCGATCGCCCAGGCCCAGGGCACGACCCTCCGCTGAGCGGGACCTTCCTCCGGCGCGCGTGACGACCACCCGATCGACACCGGGTGCGCCGCCCCGTCGTCCGCGCACCGGCGAAGGGGGAACGACGAAGCCCTGCCGCACCTCCCGCGCGGCAGGGCTTCGTCATGTCACAATGTGACTCCCGTCACACCCGATGGTGGATGTAACAGACCTCGATCGTGTATCGATGTTCCAGATGACCCCGCGGTGCTGTCGGACCCCCGACCTGGCAGCACCGCGGGGTTTCCCATGTCCGGCTACTTGGTCGTGGCCGAGCCGTTCCAGGTGTCGTCCGGCGTCCTGCGGGCGCGCCTGATCATCACGATGTCCCCCTGCGTGCTCATGTCTATCCCCCAATGGATCACTCCATGGTGCCATCGGGGTACGACAGAGTCATGGGTGTTTGCTGAGAGCATGGGTCGATGACGCACCCGCTCCTGGTCGTGGACGCGGCCAACGTCGTCGGCTCCGTCCCGGACGGCTGGTGGCGCGACCGCGCCGGCGCCGCCGCCCGCCTGCGCGACGACCTGGTCGACGTGGCCGAGCACGGACTGCCGGACCTGCCCGGCCCGCTGGAAGTGGTCCTCGTGGTCGAGGGCAAGGCGCGGCACGTCGAGTCGGTGCCCGGCGTCCGGGTCGTCTCCGCCACCGGTTCGGGTGACGACGCGATCGTGGACGTGGTCCGCGCCAACCCGCCGGACCGCCCGTGCACGGTGGTCACCGCCGACCGCGCCCTGCGCCACCGGGTCGAAGCCCTGGGCGCCACCGTCCTCGGCCCCCGCGCCGTCCGCCGTCCGGGCTAGCCAACCCGGAGCCGGCGTCACCCCCGTCCCAATCGGTGGACGGTGAAATAGGTCGGTGTGCGACTCGTGTTGACTCCGGACGTGACGACCGCACAACGACGCCGTGCCCGTGTCCGCGCCCCCGAACTGGTGGGCCGCGGTTGGCTCAACACGGGTGGGCGGGAGATCAGGCTGGCCGACCTGCGCGGCAAGGTGGTGCTGCTCGACTTCTGGTCCTTCTGCTGCATCAACTGCCTGCACGTGCTCGACGAGCTGCGCCCGCTCGAAGCCGAGTTCGCCGACGTCCTGGTCACCGTCGGCGTGCACTCGCCCAAGTTCGTCCACGAGGCGGAGCCCGCGGCGCTCGCGGCGGCCGTCGAGCGGTACGAGGTGGAGCACCCCGTGCTGGACGACCCCGAGCTGACGACGTGGCAGGCCTACGCGGTGAAGGCGTGGCCCACGCTGGTGCTGGTGGACCCCGAGGGCCACGTCGTGCACGTCGCCTCCGGCGAGGGCCACCTGGACGCGCTGCGCCAGATCGTGTCCGAGGTCGTCGCCGAGCACGACGCCAAGGGCACCCTGCACCGCGGCGACGGCCCGTACGTCGCACCGCCGCCCCGCGAGACCGAGCTCCGCTTCCCCGCGAAAGCCGTCCTGACCGGCGACAACACCCTCCTGGTCAGCGACTCCGCGCACCACGGCCTGGTCGAGCTCGAAGCCGACGGCGAGACCGTGATCCGGCGCATCGGCACCGGCGCGCGCGGTCGCCGCGACGGCCTCGAACCCACCTTCTCCGAACCGGCGGGCATCGCGCTCCTGCCCGACGACGTCGCCGCCGAGGTCGGCTACCACGCGGTCGTCGCCGACACGGTCAACCACCTCCTGCGCGGCCTCGACCTCGTCACCGGCGAGGTCACCACCGTCGCCGGCACCGGCCGGCAGTGGCGCGACGGCGACACCGACGGCCCGGCCGACGCGATCGACCTCACCAGCCCGTGGGACGTCGCCTGGTGGGAGCCCGCGGGCGGCGTGGTCGTCGCCATGGCGGGCAACCACACGCTCGGCCTGTTCAAGCCGCGCGAACGCCGCGTCGAACGCCTCGCCGGCACCACCGTCGAAGGCCTGCACGACGGCCCGGCGGCGGAGGCGTTCTTCGCCCAGACCTCGGGCCTGGCCGCCGACGGCGACCGGCTGTGGCTGGTCGACTCGGAGACCTCCGCGCTGCGCCGGCTGGACGCCGACCTCACCGTGCGCACCGTGATCGGCAAGGGCCTGTTCGACTTCGGCCACCGCGACGGCCAGGCCGACCAGGCGCTGCTCCAGCACCCGCTCGGCGTCACCGTCCTGCCCGGCGGCCAGGTCGTCGTCGCCGACACCTACAACGGCGCCATCCGCCGCTACGACCCGTCGACCGGCGAGGTCACCACCCTGGCGTCGGACGTCGCCGAGCCGTCCGACGCGGTCCTGGTCGACGGCGAGCTGGTCGTCGTCGCCTCCGCCGCGCACCGCCTGGAACGCCCGGTCGCGCCCGGCGCGAAGCTGGTCACCGGCGAGGCGCACCAGGTGCGCCGCCCGCCGTCGGTGATCGCGTCCGGCGAGGTCGAGGTCGCCGTCGTGTTCACCCCGCCGACCGGCCAGAAGCTGGACGACCGGTTCGGCCCGTCCACCCGCCTGGAGATCACCAGCTCGCCGCCCGGGCTGCTGGTGGAGGGCGCGGGCGTCGGCACGGACCTGGTCCGCACGCTGCGCGTGGCGGAGGGGTTCGACGAAGGCGTCCTGCACGTCGTCGCACAGGCCGCGAGCTGCACGGACGACCCGGCCGTCGAGCACCCGGTGTGCACATTGGCCCGCCAGGACTGGGGCGTCCCGATCCGCGTGGTAAAGGACGGGCCCCGGCGGCTACCCCTGATGATGGGTGGCCTCGACGAAGGCATCTAGACTCTGCTGGTGCCCGATGTCAAGCTCGAGATCCAGATGCTGCACGACCGCGTGATGGTGCGGATCTCGCCGGAGGACGGCGAACGCCGCAGCAGCGGTGGCATCGTGATCCCGGCGACCGCCCAGGTGGCAAAGCGCCTGGCCTGGGGGGACGTGCTCGGGGTCGGCACGAACGTGCGGCACGTCAAGGTCGGCGACCGGGTGCTGTTCAACCCGGACGACCAGTTCGAGGTCGAGGTGCAGGGCAGCGCCTACCTCGTCATGCGGGAACGGGACGTGCACGCGACCGCGACCGAGCGGACGGACCACGGGACCGGGCTTTACCTGTGACCAGTGCGGTGAGACCTGTGCGCCACCCGAAACGTGATCGACGCGTGACGGCGCTCGGGTAAGCAGTCCCAGGACCTTGCGAGTGGCAAGAGGGGGAGCGGTGCCGGAGAACCAGCGACCGGAGTACGACGCTGAGCGGACCAGGGCCATGGAGCCCGTCCGCCCGTCGGGCACCGCCTCGGAGCGGACCACCAAGATCACCGGGGGCCCGCCCGCGGAGGCCGCGTGGCCGCAGGAGGAGCCGGACGCGGAACCGGATACCTCGGCCACCGTCCGCAACGTGACGCCGCCGTCGAACGGCCACGACAACGCGACGGGCCCGTCGGGCGTCTTCCACGACGTGACCCAGCAGCACCCGGCGCGCAACGCGCAGCACACCCCGCCGAGGGGCCTGGACGCCACCCAGGCCATCACGCCGCACGGTGACCCGACGCGCGCCCTGGACCCACCGGGCTCCGCCGAGCGGACCCAGATGATCACCACGCCGCCCGGCGGCTTCGGCCGGCCGTCCCCGTCGGCCTCGTCGCCCTCGCCGTCGGAGGCCACCACGGTGTTCTCCGCGCCGGTGACGCCGCCCGACCCGGAGCCGGAGGCCACCGTCTACGGCCCCGTGATGGTGGACGGCGACACCGCGGCCGACGAGGCCGACGCCCGTCGCAAGCGCCTGCGCAAGGGCGGTCTGATCGCCGCCGCCGTGCTCGGCGTGCTGGTCGTCCTCTACGGCCTGGACCTGGTCGTCTCGGGCGGCAACGTGCCGCGCGGCGTGACCGTGGCCGGCGTGGACGTCGGCGGCCTGAGCCACCCCGAGGCCGAGCAGAAGCTGCGCGACGAGATCGGCCCCCGCCTGGCCGCGCCGGTGAAGGCGCGCGCGGGCGACGTCGAGACCGCGGTCGACCCCGAGGCCGCCGGCCTGGAGCTGGACTGGACCGCCACGCTGGACCGCGCGGGCAGCCAGCCGCTGTCCCCGATCACCCGCGTCACCTCGTTCTTCACCTCCCGCGAGGTCGGCTTCGACACGCGCAGCGACCCGGCCAAGCTGTCCGCCGCGCTGGAGGCGCTGCGCGCCGAGACCGACCACGAGCCCGCCGAGGGCGCCATCCGCTTCGAGGGCGCCACCCCGGTCGCGGTCGACCCGAAGCAGGGCCAGAAGCTGGACGTGGCCGGCGCGTCGGAGAAGCTGCTCGCCGGCTGGGCCGACGGCGGCACGGTCGAGCTGCCCGTGGCCACCACCCCGGTCAAGACCACCAAGGAGGGCGTGGCGAAGGCGTTGGCCGAGGTCGCCAAGCCCGCCACCGCGCTGCCGCTGATCATCCAGGGCGAGGGCAAGGACGCGACGCTCACGCCCGAGCAGCTGGCCACCGTGCTGGTGTTCGAGCCCGCCGACGACGGCGGCCTGACCGCGAAGGTCGACCCCGCCAAGGTCGTCGAGCACGCCGGGCCGCAGCTGAAGGACACGGAGAAGGAGGGCAAGGACGCCCAGATCGTGTTCGAGGGCGGCCGGCCCGTGGTGAAGGAGTCGGTCGACGGCCTCGGCATCGACTGGGAGAAGTCCCTGGCCACGGTCCTCGACGTGCTCAAGCGCGACAACGAGCGGGCGATCAAGGCCGAGTACAAGCACACGCCCGCGAAGGTGACCACCGAGCAGGCGAACAAGATGGGCATCAAGGAGGTCATCGGCGAGTTCCAGACCGGTGGCTTCGTGGCCGCGTCCGGCACCAACATCCGCGTCGTGGCCGAGAAGGTCAACGGCGCGATCGTGAAGCCGGGCGAGACGTTCAGTCTCAACGGCCACACCGGTCCGCGCGGCACCGCGCAGGGCTACGTCGAGGCGGGC
This sequence comes from Actinosynnema sp. CA-299493, assembly GCF_050946825.1. Taxonomy (NCBI): domain Bacteria; kingdom Bacillati; phylum Actinomycetota; class Actinomycetes; order Pseudonocardiales; family Pseudonocardiaceae; genus Actinosynnema; species Actinosynnema sp. CA-299493. The sequence goes on along the minus strand of NZ_CP191993.1, from coordinate 9,204,290 downwards.
ATCATCGAGAACGGCGTGCCGGGCAAGGCGGTCGGCGGCGGCATCTCGCAGTTCGCCACCACGCTCTACAACGCGGCCTACCACGCGGGCATGAAGGACGCGGGCCACAAGGAGCACAGCTACTGGATCTCGCGGTACCCGAAGGGGCGCGAGGCCACGGTGTTCATGGACGGCGCGGGCAACAGCCTGATCGACATCAAGTTCACCAACCCGGACGAGACCGGGGTGGCGATCCAGACGATCTGGACCCCGTCCACGATCAAGATCGTGCTGTGGGGCACCAAGAACTACGACGTGACCGGGTCGACCAGCGCCGAGTTCAACCCGACCCCGCCGCAGGAGCGCAAGGTCACCAAGCCGGACTGCCAGCCGAGCGGCGGCGCGCCGGGCTTCTCGGTCACCGACACCCGCACCATCACCGACCGGCGCACCGGCCAGTCCCGCCAGGAGAGCCGGACCGTCCGGTACGACCCGCAGTTCAAGATCGTGTGCGAGCCGCCGCCCCCGGGCGGCTGAGCGGGCCCGCGGTTCGCGGTTCGCGGTAGCCACGACTGGGTATCACCCGATCGTGGCTACCACCGGGCAAGAGGTGCGAAGACATCCCGCCGTGCAGTTCCTCGGGCGTGCCGGGATGGTCTGTTACGGGCTCGTCCACGTGCTCCTGGCGGCGTTGACGGCGCAAGTGGTCCTGGGTGACACCGGGGAGAAGACGGACCAGAAGGGCGCCGTCTCCGCCCTGGCCCAGACGTCCCTGGGCCCGGTCCTGCTGTGGGTCCTGGCCATCGGCCTGTTCGCGTTCGCGGTGTGGCAGCTCAGCATGGCCGCCGGCGGGTACGGGTGGGTGACCAAGAAGCGCAAGCGCGTCTACCGGCGCTTCGGCTCGGTCGGCCGCGCCATCACCGGCGCCGTCATCGGCATCGCCGCGATCAACTACGCGACCGGCACGTCGCAGAAGAGCGGCACCGAGCAGTCCCAGGCGTGGACCGCGCGCGTGCTCGCGCTGCCGTTCGGGCAGGTCCTGGTCGGCCTGGTGGCGGCGTTCGTCATCGGCCTCGGCGTGATGGTGGCGCGCAAGGGCGTCAAGAAGTCCTTCGAGGACGACCTGAACATGTCCGAGCTGCCCAGCGGCACCAGGCTGTGGGTCGAGCGGCTCGGCCGGATCGGCTGGATCGGCAAGGGCGCGTCGTACGTCCTGATCGGCATCCTGGTCGCGTTCGCCGCGATCAACGCCGACCCGTCGGAGTCCGGCGGGATGGACAAGGCGCTGCACACGCTCGCCGCGCAGCCGTACGGCGTCTTCGCGCTCGCGATCATCGCGGTCGGCTTCCTGGGCTTCGGCGCCTACTGCTTCGCCGCCGCGAAGGCCCACAAGGGCTGACCGGCGTTCCCACGAACGGCTTAAGGGCGGCACCTCGGTGCCGCCCTTAGCTCGTCCCGGTACTCCTGCCGCGGGTCCGCACAACGGCGGACCGCCGCGTCCGGGGCAGCGGCAGCATCCGGTCATGCAACCCTTTGGCAGCCGGGTCCGCCAGACGGCGTACGCCCACGAGCACTCCTTCGTCTTCCAGGCCGGCCAGGACGTGATCCTCAACCCCGCGCCGGTGTACCCGGCGCACGACCCGCGGCCCGCCTACCAGCAGTGGGCCGAGCTGCTGCCCGAGTACCGGCAGCAGTACGCGGAGCACCGCGTCGCGCTCGGCGAGGGCCACCCGGAGACCCTGCGGGTGCAGCGCCACCTCGGCCAAGCGGCGGCTTACGCGGGTGAGCTGACCGAGGCCTGCGGTGTGCTCGGGCACCTGCTGGGCCTCAGCCGCGCCTTGCTCGGGGCGGCGCACCCCGACACGATCAGCGCAGCCGCCCTCCTGGCCGACTGCCTGGGGTGGACGGGCCGGAACGTGCAGGCGCGGGACCTGTTCACGGAGTTGGAGCGGTCGCTCCCGCCGACGCCGGCGTACGACTGGGCTCGGCACGACCTGCGGCGGTTGCTCCTGCGTTGGCAGGAGGAGGTCGCTCGGGAACGCGGCTACAGCGCACGGGACAAGCGCGGCTGGAGCCGCGTGGCGCAGGAGAGGTGGCGCAAGGGCATTTCCTGATCCCCCGCCCACCCCGGGCGAGCGTGCCCGCAACGCCACGGCAAACCGGCCCACAACGGCAAAGCAGGGGTCCCCGCCAAGGGGACCCCTGCTTTTATCCTGCCCGAAGGGTCTGACAATTCCGGCTGGTCGACCGGGTCAGAACGACGCCTCGTCCACGTCCATCAGGGCGTTGTCGGTGGCCTCGGCGATCTTGCGGCGGGCGGTGAGCTCCGGCAGCACGGACTTGGCGAAGAACGACGCCACCGCGACCTTGCCCTCGTAGAACGCCTTGTCCTTGGCCGAGACCTGACCGTCCAGCTTGGTCAGCGCCACGTCGGCCTGGCGCAGCAGCAGCCAGCCGACGAGCACGTCGCCCGCGGTCATCAGGAGGCGGACGGTGTTCTGTCCGACCTTGTAGAGGTTGCGGACGTCCTCCTGCGAGCTGGTCAGGAAGCCGACCAGCGCGCCGAGCATGCCCTGGAGGTCTTCGAGCGCCCGCTTGAGCAGCGCCCGCTCCTCCTTCAGCCGCCCGTTGCCGCCCTCGTTGTCCAGGAAGCCCTGGATCTCGCCGCTGAGGAAGCCCAGCGCCTGGCCCTTGTCCCGGATGATCTTGCGGAAGAAGAAGTCCAGCGACTGGATGGCGGTGGTGCCCTCGTACAGCGAGTCGATCTTCGAGTCCCGGATGTACTGCTCGATCGGGTACTCCTGGAGGAAGCCGGAGCCGCCGAGCGTCTGGAGCGACTGCGCCAGCTGCTCGTACGCGCGCTCCGAGCCGACGCCCTTGACGATCGGCAGCAGCAGGTCGTTGACCTTCTCCGCCAGCTCCTTGTCCGGGCCGCCCAGGGCGATCTTGTCCTGCTGCGTCGCGGTGTAGAGGTAGACCGCGCGCAGGCCCTCGGCGTACGCCTTCTGCAGCATCAGGCTGCGGCGCACGTCCGGGTGGTTGGTGATGGTGACGCGCGGGGCGGTCTTGTCCGTCATCCGGGTCAGGTCGGCGCTCTGCACCCGCTCCTTGGCGTAGGCCAGGGCGTTGAGGTAGCCGGTCGACAGGGTGCCGATGGCCTTCGTGCCGACCATCATCCGGGCGTACTCGATGACCTGGAACATCTGCGCGATGCCGTCGTGCACCTCGCCGAGCAGCCAGCCCTTGGCGGGGACGCCGTGCTGGCCGAACGTCAGCTCGCACGTGGTCGAGACCTTGAGGCCCATCTTGTGCTCGACGTTGGTGACGAAGGCGCCGTTGCGCTCGCCGGTCGACTCGCCGGTCTCCGGGTCGAAGTGCCACTTCGGCACCAGGAACAGCGACAGGCCCTTGGTGCCGGGCCTCGCCTCGATGCCGGGGCCCTCGGGACGGGCCAGCACCAGGTGCATGATGTTCTCGGTCATGTCCTGGTCGGCGGAGGTGATGAACCGCTTCACGCCGTCGATGTGCCAGGTGCCGTCGTCCTGGAGCGTGGCCTTCGTGCGGCCCGCGCCGACGTCGGAGCCGGCGTCCGGCTCGGTCAGCACCATGGTGGCGCCCCAGCCGCGCTCGATCATGATCTCGGCCCAGCGCTTCTGCCGCTCGGTGCCGTTCTTGTGGACGACCGAGGCGAAGTTCGGGCCGGCCAGGTACATGTAGACGGCCGGGTTGGCGCCGAGGATCAGCTCGGAGGCCGCCCACTGGACCGACGGCGGGATGCCGAAGCCGCCCAGCTCGTTCGGCAGCGACAGGCGGTACCACTCGCCGTCCCAGACCGCCTGGTAGGACTTCTTGAACGACTCCGGCAGCGTGGCCGAGTGGGTCTTCGGGTCGAAGACCGGGGGGTTGCGGTCGGCGTCGGCGAAGGACTCCGCCAGCGGGCCGACCGCCAGGTTGTTGAGCTCGGCAAGCACGCCGCGCGCGGTGTCCTCGTCGGACTGCTCGAACGGCCCCGTGCCGAGGTGGTCCTGCACGTTGAAGACCTCGAACAGGTTGAACTCGAGGTCCCGGACGTTGCTCTTGTAGTGACCCATCTCGTCGCTCACTCCATGCTGGTCGGGGCGGTCCCCCTACTGACCGGTAACAACAGGGTATTACCTGTCGGTAACCCCGGCAAGGCCGACCATCGGGTTGTGGCGAACCAGACGCGCCTGAGCTGGGCCGTTCCCTGTCGTCGAGGGTGCGCCTCGGCTGGCGACGGTGATGCGCGTGCGGCGGAGTTCATCCTGGTCGAGCGGGCCGGACCGTCGAAGCCGAGCGGCTGCGCAGGTTCGGGCTCATCGTCGAAGGACGGATCGCCGCGGGGTGACCACCGCAGGTGACGGTGGTAGGTGACCGGCCGTGGGTGACCGCCGCCGTCAGACCGGGCGGACGGCGCCGCCGGAGAGCAGACCGGCCTGGTAGGCGAGGGAGACGGCGTGCGTCCGGTCGCGGGCGCGGAGTTTGCGCAGGATGTTCTTCACGTGCGTGCGCACGGTCTCCACCGAGACGTACAGCTCGTTCGCGACCGCCTGGTTCTCCAGGCCGTCCGCGACGAGCTGGAGCACCTCGTACTCGCGGCGGGACAGCGACCGGCGCGTGCCGGCCTCGGCGGTCGGGGTGAAACCGGCGGCCAGGGGCGCCAGCGTCGGGTCCAGGTACGCGCGGTCGGCGTGCGCGCGGGCGATGGCCTGCAACACGTCGTCGACGCCGCCCTCGCGCGGCACCATCCCGCGCACGCCCGCGGTCAGCGCCGAGCGCACGAACTTCGCCGTCCGGTGCGGCTCGCGCACCAGGGAGACCACGACCAGCGACGGGTCGCCGCCGGTCAGCAGCGTGGCCAGGTGGCCCTGCGGGTCGAGGGCGGAGTCCACCACCAGCACGTCGGGGCGCAGCCGCTCGTGCAGCCGCACGGCGGTGTGCAGGTGGCCGGTGGCGCCCACCCAGTGCATCACGGGCGTGCGCCGGACCACGGCGGCCAGTCCTTCCCGGAACAGCGGCACGGGGTCCACGAGGGCGACCCCCGGCCCCGGGACTGGGCCGGGGGTGCGCCGGTCCCCGCCTGGCACGAGCGGACGCACGTTGACACCGGTTCGCATATCAGTGCGACCACGCCGGCGACCAGGCATGACGCAGTTCTGCGGAACTTCTTTCCGGCCGGACGAGACCGTCTCGACGTGTCATGTATGTGAACTAGAGTCACGAATGTGACTCAATGACGGTCCGTGGCCTTCCGCCGGACGCAACAGCCTCGTAAGACGTACGTCACACACCCATGTGGGACGCCGCGCACCGCCGCCGCTGGACCAAGCGCTGCCACCCGTGGGCCGAACACTCGTGGAGGCCTCATGGAAACCCTCGACTGGGTCGTCGTCGGTGGGTACTTCTTCGTGATGGTGGCGATCGGCTACTGGTCACGCGGGCGCATCAAGAACATCGCCGACTTCTTCACCGCGGGCGGCAAGATGCCCTGGTGGCTGTCCGGCATCTCGCACCACATGTCCGGTTACAGCGCCGTCATGTTCGTGGCCTTCGCCGCCGAGGCCTACCGCCTCGGCCTGACCGTCTACATCTGGTGGGCGCTGACGATCGGTGTCGGTGTGGGCATCGGCGCGTTCCTGTGGGCGGGCACGTGGAACCGGCTGCGCTCCAAGCACGACGTCAAGTCGCCGCTGGAGTACCTGGCCCGCCGCTACAACGTGCCGACCCAGCAGATCATGGCGTGGGCGGGCGCGGCGCTGAAGGTCGTGGACATCGCGGCCAAGTGGGTCGCGGTCTCGTTGCTGCTCCAGGGCTTCGCGGGCGTCCCGATCTGGCTCGGCATCACGATCGTCGGCGCCGTCACGATGGTCTACTCGGTGCTGGGCGGCCTGTGGGCCGACGCGCTGACCGACTTCGGCCAGTTCGTCATCCAGGGCGCGGCGGGCATCGCCATGTTCGTCGCGGTCGCCGCGCACTTCGGCGGCATCGACTTCATGTGGACGATCTGGGACGAGCTGCCCGAGTCGCACTCCGAGCCGCTGTCCGGCAACTACACGTTGATCTTCTTCATGGCGCTGTTCCTGATCAAGACGCTGGAGTACAACGGCGGCATGTGGAACCTGGCGCAGCGCTACATGGCCGCGCCGTCCGGCGCCGCGGCCAAGCGGTCCGCGCTGCTGTCCAGCGCGCTGTGGTTGGTGTGGCCGCTGGTGCTGTTCTTCCCGATGTGGGCCGCGCCGCTGATCGTGCCGGGCATGGAGGCCAACGCCGAGCAGGCGTACGTCGAGATGGGCAAGCTCATGCTGCCCGCGGGCATGATCGGCCTGGTGCTGGCGGGCTTCTTCTCGCACACCATGGCGATGGTGTCCTCGGACGCCAACGTGATCTCCGCGGTCATCACCCGGGACATGCTGCCCAGGCTGTGGAAGGGCGTGAAGCGGCTCAGCGAGCCCGCGCAGCTGCAACTGGCGCGGATCACCACGTTCGCGTTCATCGGGCTGAGCATGACGATCGCGCTGACCGCGGACACCAAGGGCTTCGTGCTCAAGGTGGTGATCGCCCTGGTGGCGGCCACGATGGGCCCGATCGCGATCCCGCTGATGCTGGGCATGCTGCCGTGGTTCAAGAAGGTCGGGCCGACCGCGGCGACCAGTTCGGTGGTCGGCGGTCTCGGCACGTGGGCCGTGCTGTACGTGCTGCAGCAGAACAAGGTCGAGTTCGTCACCCAGGCGGTGATCGTGTCCTGGCCGCTGCTGGTGTCGCTGGTGCTGTACCTGCTGATCGGCCTGGTCATCAAGCCGGAGCCGTCGGCGGAGCGGTCGGCCCTGGTCGACTCCCTGCAGTCCGACGACGAGGAGAAGGTGCCCACGCGCGCCTGAGCGGGCTCCGTGTTGCCGCATCGCCTCATGTCGCCTCGTGCGACGGGTCATCTCCGCTGTGCGGGCGCTCTCGTGGCGCCCGCACAGCGGTTTGCCGGACCGTCGGCGGCACGACCGGTGTGGTCCTCGTCGCGGTGCGCGGACCGACCGGCCGGAGATAGTGTGGACACTAATGATTAGTACACAAAACGTCGAGGACCCGCTGGCCCTGGAACGGCAGGTCTGCTTCGCGTTGTCCATCGCGTCCAGGAACGTGGTCGCCGTCTACCGGCCGCTGTTGGAACCCATGGGGCTGACCCACCCGCAGTACCTGGTGATGCTGGCGCTCTGGGGTCGCGCGCCGCTGTCGGTGAAGGAGCTGAGCCGGTTGCTGGCGCTGGAGCCCGCGACGCTGTCGCCGCTGCTCAAGCGGCTGGAGGCGATCGGGTACGTGACGCGGCCGCGGGCCGCGGCGGACGAGCGGCAGCTCGCCGTGACGCTGACGGAGGAGGGCGCGGCGCTGCGCGAGCAGGCGTTGGCGATCCCGCCGGCGGTGGTGGCGCGGCTCGGCATGTCGCTGGACGAGCTGCGCGACCTGCACGCCGTGCTGACCAAGGTGATCGCCGTGACGGAGCGGACGTGACCGGCCCGTCCGCGCCGCTGCGGGTCTGGTACCTGCTCGGCGGCCGGCTGCCCCTGCGGCACCGGGAGTGGGTGTTCCGGCAGGCGACCAAGCCGACGTGGCTCGTCTGGTTCGGCGTGCGGATGTTCCTCCAGGTGCTGCCGCTGACGGTGGCGATCACGCTGGCGCTGGTGCTGGGTCTCGGCTCGCCGTTGCCGCTGGCGATCGCGTGCGGGTCGCTGGGGCTGGTGGTCGGCGTGTACTTCGGCGTCTCGTACGCGATCGAGAGCACGGACCACCGGATGACGAAGTACGGCTACCCGGCGGGTGCGGCGGCGGCGGTGCGCAAGGAGCGGACGGCGCGGGACCAAGAGCGTTACGAGCGGGTGTGGCGTTCGTCGGAAAACGGGTCCTGACTTCGCGCCGGGGTGCCCTAGCGTCCGGTGGCGTGGAGTGGCAGCGGGCGGTGGCGGCGGCGTTCGGGCTCGGCGACGTGGTCGCGCCGTGGACGCCGGTGACGGGCGGGCGCGCGCACCTGGTGTGGCGCCTGCGGACGTCGAGGGGCACGTGGGCGGTCAAGCGCCTGAACCGGTCGCGCGAGGACTGGTGGATGCGGGACTACCTGGTCGCCGCCCAGGTCCAGCTCGACGCCTACGCGCGCGGTTTCCCCATGCCGCGCCCGGTGCACCCGCTCGAACCGGCCGCGCCGCTGCTGGCCGACGTGCGGGTGGGCGACGAGGTCGCCAGCTACCTGGTGCACGAGTGGCACGACGGCGGGCCGTTGACCGCGGACGTGTCGGCGTGGGTCGGCGCCACCCTGGCCTCGCTGCACCACCGCACCGTCGACGCGGTCCCGGACCAGGCGCCGCACCCGGTCGAGGAGTGGCGCGAGTGGCTGGACGAGGCGCCGAACGACTTCACCGCCGCCGTCCGCGCCTACCTGCCGGACGTCGCCGAGGCCCGGTCGATCGCCACGGCCGCCGATCGGCTCACCCCCGTCGGCACGCACCGCGACGTGAAGCCGGACAACGTCCTGCAAACCCCCACCGGCCCGTTGCTGCTGGACTGGGACGGCGCGGGCCCGGAGTACGCGGAGTGGGAGTTGACCCGCGCCGCGATCTACTTCAGCCACCTGGGTGAAGACCGTGCCGCTTTCGACACCGTGATCGCGTCCTACGAAGCCGCCGGCGGTCGCCGACCCCCGGCGTCACCGACGTCGTTCGCGGGCCTGCTCCGCGTCTACCTGGGAGGCGCGGCGTGGATGGTGTGGCGAGCCCTGGGCCACCGCCCGGTCACCCCGGCCGAACGTGCCGCGGCACACACCCACGCCCTGGAACTGCTGTCCGACCTGCGCACCGCCCTCGGTCGCCTGGACGAGTGGGTCGAACGCCTGCGCTGACCGTGCGGCGCCACGATCACCCGGACTCCGGTCCTCCCGGACCACCCACCGGGCGCCGACGACCCGGACCTTGCCTGCCGTCGGCGTGACAGCCGAGCGCCGTGCCGGCCCGGCTGACCGGACTGGCGCGGCGCTCGTGGCGGTGCCGGCCTCAGCCCAGCGGAGGCTGGGGGTCGCGACTGCGCGGATAGGTGTTCTTCTCGCCGATCGTGCCGTCCATCTTCTTGATCACGTGCTCGACGCCGCGCTCCATCGCCATCCTGCGGCCCTCCGCCTCGGCTTCCGCCTTGGTGGAAGCGGTGTGGGACGCGCGTTCGCCACCCTCCACCTTGTTCTTCCACTGGCCGTCTTCGTGATAGGTCTCGATGTCGCCCTTGGCCATGCTGTGCCCCTCCTTCGAAGGGTGAGGTCGATCAGTTCGAGGCTTCGACCACAGGTTCGGCCATATCACCCGATCGGGAAACCTGCCATTGCGGCCCGGCCACCGAGTCGCCTCACGCGCGGCGGAGTTCCCGGCCAAGAACGCCGAAGGCCCAGGTCGAGGTGACCTGGGCCTTCGGCGCGGAGAGCGGGTGACGGGAATCGAACCCGCCTCTACAGCTTGGGAACCCGATCGGCTGGTCCTGCCTGGGCCTCTGAGCAGGACCGGAAGACAGTCAAGGGTGTCCCGTGCTGACCCCTATCTACCTGCACTTATTGCACGCTGGTTGCACGGCCTGGTTGCCCTAGGCAGGTGCCTGCGCCCCGTCGAACCAGCGGGGCGCAGGGCAGTCAGGGCTTTTTGAAGAGAGAGCGGGCAGACGAGTGGTCGTCGCAGACAGCCGTGCGCCGAGAAAGGTCGTCAACACGACCGACACCGACCACATCACGCGATGTGATGTCTCCAGCGAACCGAAGCCTGCCGCTACCTGCGATCCGGCAGCCAGTGACAGTAGTCCCGCACCCATGGTGCTGCGCCCCTTGGACGGCATGAAAACAGCTTAACTGCATGATCATGCCCGCACAGGTCAGACGTGTGGAAGTCGGTCGGATTTGATCCACACGTTCTCGAACGTGAGCAACTATCGCAAATAGTCACAGACGGTGGATGTCTACATGTCAGGAGTGGCGAAGGGCGGTAACTCCATCGCGAAGGTCGTCAGGAAGCATGCAGCAAACCTGAGGTTAACTCACAAAGGGCAAGGCGTCGCCAGCTGCTCATAACTATCGGTCACTTCATGCGGCCACCAGAGTGGCAGAATCCTCGCGCCATACACCCTTTAGGGTGAATAGTGTTAACGCTCAGCAATGGCAACCGATGAAGTCGATGCCATACCTGCAAGCCGTTCCGGTTGCCGTTGAGGAGCCACACGCCATGATCACCATCCGACGCCGTCCCACCGCAGCCATCCCGGGTGTCGTCGCACTCGCCTTGGCCCTCAGCGCCTGCACCGGCCCAACCGCGACCAGTCCCGCGCCTGCGCCCACCCCGAGCAGCACTGGCGCTACGACCACTGCCGCGACTACGCCGTCTCAGGAGCTGACGCCCCAGGGTTTTCTGTCCAAGAAGGTCGGCCAGGTCGGCGGCTTGGACTGCACCAACAACATCGAGTCCTGCGCCATCAAGTTCACGGTCGACAAGATCGACGTGTCACCTCAGTGCGGCCAGTACGGCACTCCGGCAGCGGCCGGCCGGAAGACCCTGGTGCTGCATGTATCGCTCACGACCGGCGCACTCAGTCCGGACGGGGAGGCCGCCGCACCGATGATCTTCAACCCATACTCACTCAAGGGTCTCGGAGCAGACGGCTTCGTCCACGAAGCCCAGCCAGGCTCGTGCACCTCTTACGAAGCCAGGCTCTCCAACACCATCCTTCCCAACTCCCGCTACACCGGCACGGTCGAGGTCGAAGTGCCAGAGTCGGTGACCTCCATCGCAGCCGCCTACAGCAGCGGCGGCCCGAACCGTGGCTGGGTCTGGGAGATTGGCGGCTGATTTAGGTCGCCTGGACACCATCGAGCTGACAGACAATGGTCTCGCAGAGCATGCCGTGTGGACACCCGGAAGATCGACAAGATCTTCTGGGAGACCAAGGCCGCAGCCTGATCACCTGCACCAACGCGACGCTGGCCAGCGGAAACACTTTCCGTTGGTCAGCGTCGTTTTGCGTCCGCTGTCACCGTCGATCGTCCTCTCACGGCCCCAGCACGGCCCAGGTAAGTCCCTTTAGGACAGACCTGAACCGCCCGCGAAGCCGCTCGAACCCGCCGCGGCAGAGCTGCCTATATCAACGGGGCGTACGTCGCCACGAAAACGATCGTCGGGCGCGCGAGGCTCACCAGAGCAGGCCCGAGCCTTCTCCTCAGGCTGCCATTCGCCAGTGCACGACGTACCCGGCAGCCTCTGCGGTGATGAGCGCATCCAGCCGCGCCAGACCACCGCGAGACGGAACGGCGTACCCTTTGCCTCGCCTGACGTCGAGGACCAGTGGCACGGCACCAGGCATGGAGCGCTCAACGGTGCGCTACACGATCCTCAACGCCACGTTGGTGGCGTCCCGGGTCAATGCAGGCTCCTTGAGGTAGGTGAAGATCGCCAACGCGGTTCCGTCCGGTAGCCACAGACCGAGGTGCGGCGTGATCTTCAAGTCGAGATCACCGACGGACCAGGCCGTCCGCGAAGAATGACACTGACGAGCGGAAACTCCTCCGACCTGGCCAGCGTTACCCTTTCTCCCTTGTCACCACTACCTTCAATCTTTCTTGTTAGTTCACAACTTGGACAATCCCTCCCCTAGCTAGACTTAGCCTGACTGCTTGGATAACCCGGTGCACTGCAACTGCATCACTGACCGGGGCACACCCGGCCTCAATTAGTGATCCATTATTCGACAACACCGATTCCATGCAGGATCGAAACCCTACTTGCCACGGCGACTCGTCGGTGAAATGAATATCTCCATCACTTAGAAAATCGTACATAGCGGACCCTTGAGCAGTCGTAACTCGAACAGAAAATTGGCTTTCTTCCGCAAGTCCTCCCGCGACGATCGTCACCAAAATATCCTGCACGCAATTGGCGGTGACAGTAAGAGCGTCGATTCCGCGATGACGCCCGACTGACGGCGACGCAGACTTCACCTTGACGTCAGCGATTTTCAACCCAAAGAATTGACATAAGTCGATCAGGTGGCTCATCAGCGAGAACCAAACTCCGCCGCCGAGATCGGTACGCCAATACCAAGCAGGAAGACCTTTCCTACTTGTACGAGCGGGTGACTCGCAAACTATTTCAACAGATCGAACATCGTGGGCACTAATTTGCCGTAACGCTGCTTGCGCTAAAGGGTGAAATCTGAGCTGATAGTTTACCGCGCACTCCACGCTGAGATGCTTGCTAAGTTCAAGGAGGCGCGTAGCTTCCTCACTGGAAACACCTACAGGCTTCTCGCAAAGAACCGAAATTCCATGTCGGATCAGCGTAGAAGCGTGCGACACGTGACAAAATGGCGGCGATCCGACAATACAAAGGTCTAAAGGTGCTTCATCTGCGGGCAGACGCCAGTCCACAGCGGAAACTAAGTCCGCACGCAATCGCGGCAAATGCACAGGCACTACTGTAACCCCGTCCATCTTCGCCAAGATGCGGCGATGTAGACGCTTTCCAACACCGGTAGGAAACACTCCTATTCTCACTGCAGAGAACTCAGCCTCCACCTTCTTGCGCAGGAAATAGCGCGGGCGCGCTCTTGGTCATCCATGCGGAACCCGGAATAACGGATCTGAGTTGCGCAAGTTCTTCGGTCTCAGCGAAAAAAATCAAACGCAAATTCAGTTTTTCGGCAATCATACGGCTGGCCTGAAGACCGAGCCCCAGAAGACCGGATGCTTCTGATGCCACTGGAATCCCAACATTCACGGCAAGGGAAAAAGTGTTATGAGAAGCGCGTCTAACGGATCGTGGCGTTGCTCCCGCTAGAAGGGCGAGTCGGCGTGGTCTGCGAGTGGCCTCGGCGTGATTCTCGGCCAGATAGTCACAGATGTTCTCCCAATACTTTGCGGTTGTACGAACGAACTGTTTGAGCAACACCTCGGTGTTCCCGAGTACAGATGGGTCGTTCATAAGGTGAAGAAGATCAAAGTAGCCGCGCGAGTAAGAATCCCGTATGAACGATATCTCTTCACCTGTAAGCAATCCTAGAATAGAGAGTGCGGGTGCTTTTATGATGTGCGAGGCTTGGGCGAGTAGTTGTTCGGCGGTGTTGGCTGCACCTATGCCTGGGCGAGCCACTCCGGATTCCTGCATGTCCGGCCAGAACGTCTCCTCAAGAGGAACGTTATTTAGGTCTGCGCCAACGAGATGCGAACCCAAAGCATGGTTGTAGCAGGTCTCATTCATGAGGCCATGAACTAGCATCACTGGATGCGATGCTGCGACTCCACGAGACTGGAAGAAGTCATACATGTTACTTAGGGAGAACCAGTCTCTCTTAAGAACTGCGGCATACTCCGTCTCGAGGTTCGGAATGCTTGCGATCAAATCGCCCGCAAAGCGGCCAAGAAGGCCAGCATCGAAAAAATTCCGAACGGTAGCCATGTAGAGACGCTTAACTGCGCCGTAATCATATCTGACAAGAGCATTGCTAGACCATTCATCTATGCTCTGCAAAAAACGCAGGCGGAGATCGTCTTGGGGTGGGATTATCCACGCTGTATCCGGATCCTGGGCACGCCACGACCGATAAACGTCTGCGAAATTATCGCATGGGAAAGATGACACCTTCGCATCTGGACGTATCGATTCCCGGCGCAGCAGAAATCGCACGATACCGGCCTCGCTCAGGCTTCGAACGTGCCGATGTAGACCAAGCCTACTGTCTGCTAGATACGATTGGAGAAAGTTCGCATTATCACCGATATGAACATCGGAAATATATACTGTTTCAGACAATAGCGCAGAAAGCGTCAACATCCCCCGCAATTGCCGTGCTGAAACTGCCGTTGCCCAACTCGGTTCGGCGCACCCGAGATACGAGATCGCTTGACGCTCCACCGTTTCTCCTTGGGAGGTGAACTTCAACTCGAAAAATTTCTCATGGATCCGGCGAAGTCATTACGTCCGAGATGGCCGGTTTCCGGCCAGACGTCATCATATGGTGTTCCCAGTCCCAATGGTCACGGATGTATTCCCGTGCCGGCCCGCTTCGTAGGAAGTATGGCAATCCAAAGGAGTTTGAAGTCGTTGCAGCGAAGCGAACTTCTTCTGGGAACGTACGCTTCTTCCACACCGCGGGCTGATCCAAGAACGTCATTGACGACCGCCGGTCGCTCTCGTCGGTCATCGGCATATTCAAGCGCTGAGCCATTTGATGGCCCTCATCAAGAATCATGACCTCACCTAGCACTACGGCGGCTGCTTGGGAAGCCTTCTGAATAATCTGCCTAACGTCGTCCTTCGGCACAAGATGAAAAGGAAAAGTCGGACGGAGCGCAAGCATCACGGGTAGGCCGCCGTCTCCGAACTTTTGCAGTAATTCAAGCCGGTCCCAAGTTGACGGTATGTTTTTCGACCGCTCGGAAAAGTTTGGGACATGAGTCGATACGAACGATATGCCTGGCAATAGTAACTGCGAACGCGCAGCCATCTCTCGCCCCAGCGCGAGTAGTTCCGTTGTAACGACCTCGCTTGGTACCAACCGCGTAGTGAACATAATGTCAACGTGCGGAAAGTGCTCAGAAATGTTCGCTATAAGGTTGAGCCCAGCCGCGTCATCCAGGAAACAGTCCGTATCGCCCGAGACACATACCGTCGTGAAAGGCTGAGATATCTCGTTAAGTGAGGTGATGACTTCCTTAACCGACCGAGACTTGTCTCGCGCAAACTGAGATGCCGTCGTGTAACAGTGTCTACAAGCTAGAGTGCATATGCCTGCCAGGGAAACAGTCACTTTGCCATAGGTGTCAACAATCGGCATCACGGCATGAGACCTAGACTTTCAAGCAAGCTGTCCTGCTCTCGCAACACCGAGCTTTCGCCCGGAATGACAACGTAGTGGTAAGTCACCTGCGGAAGATCAGGATTTGCAACGTCGATCAGTTGTGGTTCGATGGTGAATTGAGCACATGAATCGAGACTCCAATCGGAATCGCCATTCAAAAAGAGTCGTGCGTGACGAATCCGATCCTGATCTACCGGGACTAGCTGCTTGTTGGCCCCAAGTTCCACTTCGTCGACTACCGGGTAAGTGTGCCCCAGATCAAGCGGAACCGTGTCGGTGTAGCTCACTACACAATTCTGTAGTCCATACTTTTCGAAGATCGCGACCGAGCTATCGAAGATGACTCGAGAAGAGGACTCACGAAGCGCTACTTCTAGAACTTCCTGAGTTGCAGCGTATGTACGCCGAAAATGGCTCCGAATCTTTGGGTCGTCACCGAAATAGAGAGTTGCGGCGAAGTCGCCAGGCATAGCGTCCACAGTATTCACTTGTGATGAGTAAGCGTAAAGTGCACCACTGTGGAAATCGATCACGCGGGATCCAGGCCAGTTACCTTCGTCACGGAGAGAGTTGAAGCTAATCCTGTCCAATCCACCCAGGACGGCAATGCCATTTGGCGGAGGGTCATACCATCCGTTTGCCGAAACGGATTCGTGCGATCGCATTTCTTCTAGCCATGTAGTGGCAAACTCTTTCTCTGTGACATCGGGCCGGTTCCGAAGGCGGTCCAGTGTTTGGGCGAAAGTCGCCGCTGAAACCGCCCTGGCCGGGTTAGCGATGACATTAGTTTGCTGCTCTTCCATTAGCGCTCTCTTTATCTCTAATTTAACGCGCATTTTTGATGCCGTCAGAAGTCGAACCATTTACAAGTAAAGCATCAAGAGTCGTGGCGCAAATTTTTCGAGTTCTCGCACCGTTTGCCCAGGGCTGCCGATGTCATACTCCGTATCAGGCACGGCGACGTCAACGGCCACATGGACCTCCACGTTTTGTGGTCTTAACTTAAGGCGCTGATCTTACTGTGTGGGTTGCGCGCACGCAACGTCTCAAGTGGCCATTAGACCTTCTAGGTGAAGGGTCGATCGCGATCTTCTCTCGGAGGACGCGAGGTCGAACCCGTCAAATTGCGGTCAGCTGACACGTTCGTGCGCGGTTAGGCATCGGCCACGTGGACGCCACTGAAGGTGGTGCCGTCGAGATCTCGGCACCAGGACGAACGGTCGGTTCGAATCGTGCTGGTCGGTTGTGTGAACGCGCGAGCACGTTGGCGTTGCTCAACCCAAACGTAGGACGCCTGCCGCCGGCAAGCCTGTGGGCTGGTCGATGCCGTCAAGGCGTCGAGCTGTCCACAGGCGCGGCAGCCGAGCGCCCGGACCGGCCGGACCAATCTAGCCACCTGGCGCTCGTCCCAAGTCTGGCACTCGGAAGTACCGCCGTTGCAGAGTGAACGAGCCTGTCCTCGTGACCCTCTGGGCCTGCTGGCCGTGGCCTCCGGCTGTTGCGGGTGGGCTTCGGTGCCTCGCGTGTCGCGCCCGTGGGCCGCCAGGCCCACGTTGGCGCGACCGGGACATCCCCGAAGCCCACCCGCAACAGCCTTCGATGACACGAACGGCCAGCGGCCCCGCAGGGGCCGCCTTGAACAAGAAAAGAAACTTTGAACACGCTAGCCAGCACTGTCTGGGCACAGTGCAGGTCGGTATTAAGTTCGCAGCAGCCCGGAGTCATGGGCACCGATGGTCGTGGCTGTCGAGTAGCCGTGGGTGACGCGCTCTGCGGCATGAGCGGATGTTCGGCTGATCTCGAATCGGTGGTGTCCGCAGTTGTGCGTTGTGGTCGGGGGGCGGGTCGGTTGTGGTGGCGGTTGGTTGGGCGGGTGGTGCTGTCGAGGTCCGAGGTGCGAGGTGGGTGTTGGCGGATTCTGGCGTTGATGGTGTGCCGGTGCCGGTGCCGGTGACCCAGACCGGTACGGCCTCGGGTGAGGCGCGGTTCTACCAGGCGGGGCGGGACATCAATGTCGGGGCTCCGCCGTTGGTGCCGCGGATGGAGTCGGTACCTGCGGTTGCGGGTGTGGGTCGTGTGCCGATGGGCTCGGGTGTGTTCGTGGGCCGGTCGGGTGAGTTGGGGCGCTTGGAGGCCGCCATCACGAGGCCGAGTGGTCGCGCGGTGGTGGCGGCCGTGCATGGCCTGGGCGGGGTGGGTAAGAGCGCGCTGGCCGCGCGGTTTGCCGAGTTGCACGCGGGGCGCTTTACGCCGGTGTGGTGGGTGACCGCGGACTCGGCGGCAGGGATCGAGACCGGGTTGGCGGAGTTGGCGGCTGCGGTGGCTCCGGAGGCGGCTGTGTTGCCGTCGGAGCAGCGTGTCGAGTTGGGCGTGCGGTGGTTGGCCACCCATGAGGGCTGGTTGCTGGTTCTGGACAACGTGACCACCCCGCATGATGTGGCGGAGCTTCTGGGTCGGGTGCGGACCGGGACGATTCTGATCACCAGCCGGCAGCGTTCCGGGTGGCGGGGTGTGGAGACGGTGCCGCTGGACGTGCTCGCCGACGACGAGGCCGTGGAGCTGCTGGGCCGGATCGTGCGGTCAGAGTGGCCGGGGGCCGACCTGGACGGCGCGGAGGCGTTGTGTGAGGAGTTGGGGTGGTTGCCGTTGGCGGTGGAGCAGGCGGGCGCCTACCTGGCCCAGACCTGCATCTCGCCCGCGGCTTACCTTGATCTTCTGGCGAGGTTCCCGGCGCGCATGTTCACCGCGACGGTCGAGGGCGGCGACGCGCAACGGACGATGGCCCGGGTCTGGCACGTCACCCTCGACCGCCTAGCCGACACTCCCGCCGCAGGGCGGGTGCTGCGGCTGGTGGCGTGGTTCGCCCCCGATGGCATCCCCCGCGCCCTGCTGGCCGGGGCGGTCGGGGAACCGGAGCTGTCGGAGGTTCTTGGCCGGTTGGCGGCCTACAACATGATTGCCCTGACCGCAGACACCGTGAGCGTGCACCGCCTGGTCCAGGCGGTCACGCGCATCCCCGACCCGACCGACCCGCACCGGCAGCCCACCGACATCGCTCTGGCCCGCGAAACCGCCACCACCATTCTCACGAGCATCGTGAGCCATCTGGACCCGTGGTCCCCTACAAGCTGGCCCTTCTACCGGCTGGTTCTGCCCCACGCCCGCGCCCTACTGGACCACTCCACCTCCGATACGGACACCACGCACAGCAGCCTGCTCCTGAACGACCTGGGCCGCTATCTGGAAAAACAGGGAAATGTTGGCACCGCCGCCGCCTACCAATCCCGCGCCACCGCCAATTTCGAACGACTCCTCGGCCGCGACCACCCCAACACACTGGCCTCGCGGTCCAACCTGGCCAACACCTACCAAGCGGCCGGTGAACTGAGACAGGCGGTCCAGCTGCTCGAGTCCACCCTTGCCGACTCCGAGCGAGTACTGGGTCACGACGACCCAGGCACGCTGGCCGTGCGGAACAACCTGGCCTACGCCTATCGGGAGATTGGGGATCTAAGTCGGTCACTTACGCTGTTCGAGGCGACTCTCGCCGACTTCGAACGAGTGGTGGGCTATGACGATCCACGCACGCTGAACTCCCGGAACAACCTGGCTGGCACGTACCACGAGGTGGGTGATCTAGAGCGGGCCATCCCCTTGTACGAACTCGCCCTCGCAGACTACGAACGTGTGCTGGGGGTCGACCACCCGGAGACGCTCAGTTCGCGGAACGATCTAGCCGGAGCCTACGAGGTAGTGGGTGATCTGGAGCGGGCAATCTCGCTGCACGAAGTGACCCTCGCTGATCGCGAGCGGGTGTTGGGGTCCGACCATCCGGAGACCCTGACCTCGCGCAACAATTTGGCCAACGTGTATCGGTCTGCGGGTGACCTAGAGCGGGCGATCCCGATGTTCGAGGGCACTCTCGCCGACTCCGAGCGGGTGTTGGGCCTCGACCACCCGCACACCCTCAACTCACGGAGCCACCTGGCCTTCGCCTACCAGTCCGCGGGCGACCTGGAGCGGGCGATTCCGATGTTCAAGGCCGTTCTCGCCGACTTCGAGCAGGTATTGGGGTCAGACCACCCTCAGACGCTGGCCGTGCGGAACAATCTGGCCTCCACGTACAAGTCTTCGGGCGACTTGGATCGGGCGGTTTCGATGTTCGAAGCAGCTCTTGCCGACTCCGAGCGGGTGTTGGGCTCGGACCACCCGAACACCTTGTCCACGCGCAACAACCTGGCCTACGCCACTGGGGATTTGAGTGATCCAGGGCACGTCATTCCGCTGTCTCCCGTCCACGATGATCGTCAAGGCTGACCTGGGGTACGTCCAACGACACTGACTGACACCTCGTCCAAGGGTGACCTCTTATGTCACTACGAGTACTCGCATCTCGGCATGACCCCTTCGCAGTGGCAGGGCACGGCAGGCTATGTTCACGTTCGAGACGTCAATTGCCTTGCACATCGGAGTCGTAGAACAGGCCGAGTTCTTCAAGTAATTGGCGTGCTAGACGCGCAGCGGATTGACCGCTGCTTGTTTGATCGACTGCCGGGTTTCCATGCGATGCGATCTGCTTCAACGCGTCCCGCATAGCTTCCGCTTCGCTTTGACTGATGGTTCGCATGATCTCAAGCTACTCTGCTCATGGCAGAAGCGGACGTTCGTCCTCGTGCCTGATCAACTGCCGGAGGATGCTCGGCCAGTATCTGGCGGTGTCATCACCGACTTCGAGCGGATGCTGAGCACTGGCCACCTAGACGCTGGCCGTGCAGCATACCCCCTGGCCAGCGCCTACGAGTCGACGAGTGATCTGGATTGTACGATCCTGCTGTCGAACAGCGGGCAGACCTACTCACCTTCTATTGGATCCCCTGGCGTCTGTGTATACGTTCACCTGTTCGGACGTGTACGTCTGACCTGCACGCCGACAGGGTGGCGCAGGTCAGACGTCCAAGTTTCCCGACCTGATGGCGGATAGGAAACGTCGGTATCCGGCAGCTTGGAACGCCAGGACGCTGGCGTCTGGTGCTTTACTGTCACGGAACGCCGTGCTGGTCTCGGTGACTGCCAGCTCTACACACTCGTTATTGCCGCCGCTGCGGCTTGACTTACGCCAGACGATGTCGGACAGGTCCATCGTGGCCACACTCCTCACTTGCTGCCCAGGTCTGCGATGGCCGCAGAGATCAGGTCGGTCGACTCCGACGCACTCAGAGCGATCGATGCGGCTCCATCAAACACGCTGATGAAGTCCGCTACGGCTGACGGGGCTTCGACCCACTCACCGCCTGCGGGGTGTTCGAGGTAGACGTTCGGCGGGTCCTCGGGGTCGGGGAACTCCAAGATGGTCACCGGGCCGCTCATCGTGCCGATGGCGCCGACTCCGAACGGCAGGATCTGGATCGTCACGTTGGGCTGCTCGCCCAGCTCCAGCAGCCGCTCCAGTTGTGCACGCATGATCGCCGGACCGCCGATGACGCGCCGGATCACGGCTTCGTCCACAACTGCGTGAACCTGGAGCGGGTCGGGGCCGGTCAGGACGCGCTGACGGGATACCCGAGCGGCGACGGACTTCTCGATGCCCTCGCGTGGGACGAACTTGTCCGCGGTGTGGATGGCGCGGGCGTAGTCCTCGGTCTGGAGCAGCCCGGGTACGAGCAGGGGTTGCAGGAACAAGCCGCGGGACGCCTCGGCCTCCAGGCGGACGTAGGCGCGGAACTTCCGGGGCAGCGCGTTGAGGTACTCGGGCTGCCTGCCGGTCTGAGAGGCGTCGGCCCACATCTCGAACGCCTGGCGTCGCGTGTCGTCGTCGGCGGAGAGGAAGTCCAGCAGGACCTCAAGGTCGCTGTGCTTGATCAGCGACTTGCCGGTCTCGAACCTGCTGACCGTGGCGTCCGAGCAGTGCAACCGCTCCATCACGGCCTCGACGCTGACGGACCGCTCGTCCCGGAGCGTGCGGAGGAGCTGCCCGAGTCGCCTTCTGCGCTTGGTGGGGCCGCTCTGCCTTGCTGTCACGGCTGAACCCTAGTCGGGGTGATCACGCGGTAGCATCCACACTTTCGGTGTATCGACGGTGTGTAGATACACTCTGTACCTTACGTTTGCCAGCAGGGTCACGTCTCCTCCCTGGAGACGCAGGACGGACAGCCTGCGTGCAACGCACGGCCGTGGCCCTGTTGGTCCTTGCGCGGATCGGCACGTCAAAGGAGGATCGCCGACCATCGCGCCGTTGCTGCTGGCGTGAACGTCCTGCGCAGATGCGCTTGCAGAGGTCGTGCAAGGTCAGCAATTGAAGGTGACTTGTATCCCGCAGCGATCGCTCAAACGTATTCACCGACGCACCACCAACGGATCGGTGGATCGAGCCACTCCGGACCGCTGGCACCCTGCGGTCACACCACCTAGCCTTGAGACGTGACGGACGATATGAGCATCGAAGTCAACTCCCCCGCCTTCAGCCTGAAGCAAGCGGAAAACATTCTTGCGCAGGCTTGCGAACTGGCGGAATTGCCCGCCGCGTCGGCACGTCCGATGCGACTCGGCGAGAACGCATTGTTCCACCTGACGAACGTTGGCGTCGTCGTCCGTATCGCGCGTGGACCCGACTACTGGCCGGATGCGTACAAAGAGGTCGAGGTATCGGACTGGTTGAGCGGCCAGGGCATCCCGGCAGCGAAGGCGGTGGACATCCCACAGCCGATCTCCGTGCTCGGGCACCCAGTCACTTTCTGGTTCTACATCGACGGCAGGAACGGCGGGCCTGGCGACATCGCAGCGCTGGGCAAGGTCCTCCGTCGTCTGCACGCCCTGTCTGCACCTGAGGACTTCAGGCTGCCGGTGACCTCGATCCTGGACCGCGTCCTCCCTCGCATCGAGGGTGCGCCGATCTCGGACGAAGATCGTGATTTCCTGACCGCGCATGTGGACTCGCTTGCCGTCTCCATTAAGAAGTTGGACTTCCCGTTGCAGCCGACCGCCATCCACGGTGATGCCCACGTGCAGAACCTGATGATCAGGGACAGTGAAGCGGTACTCATCGACTTCGAGCGTTTCGCCTGGGGGCAACCGGAGTGGGATCTTGCGGTCACGGCAACCGAGTACGTGACGGCCGGTTGGTGGACTGACGAACAGTACCGACTGTTCGCTGATTCCTACGGCTTTGACATTACGGAGTGGGAAGGGTTCGACGTTCTGCGGCAGACGAATGAGATCAAGATGACGACGTGGTTGATGCAGAACGTGAACGAGTCGCCGGACATTGCGCGCGAATACGAACGTCGGATGAACACGTTGCGCACGGGCGAGCCTACGCGGGACTGGCACACTTTCTAGTGATCACGCGACGCGCGAGAGCATAACAGCCGAACCGAGGGTGATGTTGGGGTAATTGCGCAACACGCCCTCGGCAAAGTGAGTCACGAGTGGATTCTTCGGATGCGCCTTGTTCAGCGCGTCGTAGAAGTCCGTCAAGTACCTCACGTAGCGGCTGGACTGGAGCGGTCCGGCAAGGTCGACGGCATCGAGCGCCAGTGCGACAGCCTCGTCCGCACTGCCGTTCGTGAGCGCACCCGCTGCGGTGACCATCCCGATGAACGCGCGCGTCCTGGGCGGCGTCGCCTCCGGTGCGATCGCTCGGGCGGCGAAGAGCCGCGTCTCTTCAGCTCGGCCGAGGTCGCGGAACCCGTGCGCTGCCTCGCCGGCCAGCTCCTCGGCGTTGAAGTACTTGATCCAGTCGGGTTCGTTGTCCGGTGAGTGCTGCTCGAAGAACCGTTCGGCCTGCGTGAGCACGCGGGCGAACTCCTTGGCCTGGCCGCTGCCGGCGAGCGCGCGTGCCTCCATCGCCAGGAACATCGACCGGACGGCGGGGGTTGCCCTGTTCCCGGTTGCGGCCTGGGCTGCGCGCGCCAGCTTGACGGCATCGGCGTGGTGCCCGAGGTAGTTCGCCTGGTGGCTCAGATTGGCCAGCAGCCGGCCACCGATGATCGAGTCGCCCGCTTCGCGCGCCAGGCGCAGTCCCTGCACGAAGTAGCGTTGAGCTGCCGCGTGCCGTCCGGCGTCGTAAGCGCTCCAGCCCAGTAGCTGGGCCACTTCCGCAGCGGCGCTGAACAGGTCTCGTTTGACCGGTCCGGGGTGCGGCTGGCGCAGTAGCGGTGCGATCTCCGTCTTGAAGTAGAAGAGCAGCATCCGCCTGACGTGACCGCCGCCGAACTTGAAGTCCAGGTCCATCAGGTGTGCCGCTGTTGCCCGAATCGCCGCTGCCGCAGGTCCGGCTGAGCGAAGACCGTCACCGACTTCGAGGCTGTCGCCGAACAGGTATCCCGTGATGACGCCCGGAGTCGCCGCGCTGGTCCACCCCGAACGAGCCAACCCCGGTTGATCCTCAAGGTCGGCCGCGGTGAGCTGGCCCAGCAAATCGACGGCGGTGGACGAGCTTGCCGGGTAGTCGGCCGCAGACGCTGTGGCGTCCGGTCCGACCGGCTGCAACGCCGAGGAGAAGCCGATCTCTTCGAGGGATACCGGGCGCCCCAACTTGGAGCCCAGCGCCAGGGCGATGTACTGCTGCGTCGCTGCCTTCGGGTTGGTGCCGTCAAGCCACCGCTTCACGGACACGTGGTCAGCGGCGATCGTCTGCCCGTCCCGAGCGGCCAGCTCGCGCACACGCGCGGCCAAGCCCTTGTTGCTCACGCTTGCCGCCCGCATCAAGTCCCCCAGAAGGCGGTTGGGCTCGCGTGTCACCCCCATGGGTCCACCTCGGCTGCGGGTGCGTGCACCCTCCTGAGCACCCCCCACGCACCCCCTCGTGTTCGTATGCACCCCTGCGAACACACTGCCACACACCCGCTGACCTGGCGTTTGCTACCCCCATGACAACGCCAGGCGAACTGGAATTCATCCTCTTCCGCCTCCGTCTCCTACGGGAGGAGATCCGAGAGGTCAGCGATCAGGTCGACCGTCTTCGGGACCACCGGTCCCTTCAAGAGACGCCACCCGACGACGAAGGTCGGCTACCGCCTGCTGCACCTCGTCAAGGGCCGTCATGACATCGCGCATCGTGGGTGCGCTTCCTGCCGAGTCGGCTGGATCCCGGACGAACAGCCCCACGTTGGGCACCCGGTTGACCCAACCTTCGTCATCGAGCAGCCCCAGCGCCCGTTGGACGGTTGCGCTCGTCGTGCCGTACTCCTCGGCCAACGTCCTGACCGACTTCAGGCGCTCGCCCGGCTTCAGAGCACCACTGGCGATCTTGCTCGCTATGTCAGCGGCTACCTGCTGATACGGGTGACTCGTCGGGGCTCCCTGGTCCATGAGAGCAGGGTATCTAGTCCGTACTAGCTCGCACTAGTACAACCCGAATGGAGTAGTGACGTGCTAGTACGTGTTAGTGTCTACTGTACTAGTACGTAACAGGCACTTGAGAGGAACGACATGGCGCTTCAGGACTTGCCGGTGATGCTCGGCGGCTACCGGTTGATGATCACGGAGGCTCCGGTGGCGAAGATGCGGGAGGCGGAGGACGGCACGGTGACGCCGGTGGTCGACCGCATGTCGGGTGAGGTGCAGTACGTGGTGACGTTGTTCGCCAAGCCGTTGCCGGTGGAGGGTCGGAAGGCGGGCAAGGGTGAGGAGATCCGCGTCAACCTGCCCGGTGACCCCGGTGAGGGGTTCGAGGAGGGCATGTACGTGGAGCTGGTCAACGCGGTGGTGAACACCTACGAGATCCCGGACCGCGTGGACCCGCGCAAGATCGCCTCGGCCGGTCTGTGGTTCAAGGCGGCGGGGTTGAAGCCGGTGGCGCGGCTGGTTCGCAGCGCGGCCTGACGCTGAACGGTTCTGCCTTTCCCGATTAGATCGTCGTCTAAGCCGTTTTCTCGGGCTGCTTGTTCTTTGTCAATTCCACAGTGGGTAGAGCCATGCCTGAATCCGGCGCGTTCACGTGACGTGCCGGGAGTTTCGGTGGTCCCGGAGTCGCTTCTGTCGGTTCCGGGGTTGCCGTGGCTTCCGTTTGAGGAGGTGGGGCATGGATATTGACGACTATCCGGTCAAGGTTGAGCTAGTTCGGCCGGAGGGTGACGAGCTTGGACAGGTCATGACTGTGCTGGGGCGCGTTTGTTCGCGGGGGGACGGTTATGTCCTGTCGGTTCGTTCCAGGCGCGTGTTTCGTGTTGTGGGCCCGGACGCGATGCGTCCGGTTTCTGCATGGGAGACGGCCGCGATTCACCGACTGGGGAACATGGGCTTGATCTTTCTGGTGCCGGAAGAGTCGATCTTGCGGTCGGGTGCGGTGCGTGCCCGCGTGAATCTGTTGCTGCCCAGTGAGGTGGGGTTCGACGTCATGCAGGCGTGGTGGTCCTTGAAGCAGTCCGGCTAGCGGTGGAGGAGGACAGTGGCTAGGGCCAAGAGGGCGGAGGAGCGGTACGGAAACCTGGTGAACTCGATCGACTTCGTGACGGATCAGTTGGGGCCGTTGCAGAAGCTGATCGCGAAGATGCGGGAAAACCCCGCGCCTCCTGGTTCGTGGCGGGTCACGCCGCCCGACCAGTTGACGAAGATGCTGGCTAAATCGCTTGCTCATCTGACCGCACTGAAGGATGCGGCGATCCGGTACGAGACTCAGTTGAAGACTCGCGAGTGGAAGGTCTGATATGTCGCAGGAACTGACCACTGCTCTGGAATGCCTCGACAAGTCGATGGTGCAGTTGCGGCGGGCGTTACGGGACATTCCCTATCGGAGTGCGGGTTTCCGGGGTGATCACACTGCTTTCGTGAAGTCGGTCGCTGCGCTGCGGACGTCGTTGTCGTACTCGCGTTCACAGCTCGAACCGGCATCTGCACGTCGGCGGCGCAAGTAGCGCCAGCACAGCAAGTTCAGGCGACGGCCGATCACTGCTCCTGGTGGTCGGCCGTCGCCGTGTCCAGAGGAGGTCGTAAATGTCGAAGTTGCCTGTGGGTACCTCGCGCAGAGGTGCCGGTTGGGAGTTCCGTACGGCGCGGTGGTTCGTTCGCCATCCCGGTGCGGTGGTTGGTCCGGGTGGACTCGGGGCCTCGGTGGTCGAGGTCGGGCCTGAGCTCACCGGTGGCGTTGTCGGTGGCCTGGTGGTAGGTACGGCGGCTTGGTACCGGGGGCATCCGGACACGTTCGATGCGTGGGCTGCGCCGGTGGTGCGGGCGTGGCGGCGTCGGTGGGCCGGTGCCTACACCGGTCGTCGTTGGGTGAACCTGATGGGCTCGTGCGGGTTGACCACCCTGCACCACCGGACCGGGGAAGTCCTGGTGCCGCGTGTGCTGCGGGTGCGGTCCTGGTCGCCGTCCATCGACGTGGTGCGGGTTCGCCTGGTGCCCGGACAGGCGCTGCGGGCATTCGCGGCGATGCTGCCGGAGCTGGCGGCGACGCTCAAGGCCGAACGGGTCGCGGTCGAGCAGGGCCGCCCCGGCGAGGTCGCGTTGATCGTCCAGCGTGACGAGCCGTTCGACCGGGTCATCCCCGCTCCCGCGATGCCTGAGTCCTCGGACGCGGTCGACCTGCGGTCGCTGTGCCTGGGGGAGACCGAACTGGGTGGGGAGTGGCGTGAGCCGCTGACCGGGACGCACCACCTGACGGCGGGTGCGACCGGTGCGGGCAAGAACTCGGTCGTCATGGCCAAGCTCCGGGCCGTCGCGCCGTTGATCCGTGACGGTCTGGTGCGGCCGTGGGTGTGTGACCCGAAGCTGTTCGAGTTCGTCGCGCTCAAGCCGATCCTCGACGGCCGCTACGCCGATACCCCGGAGGACTGCGCGGAGTTGATCGAGCGGTTCGTGGACAACATGGGCCGTAAGCAGAAGCGGTTGCAGCGTAAGGGGAAGCGCTCGGTTCCGGTGTCGCGTGAGCATCCGGTGGACTGGCTGATCCTCGATGAGGTCGGGTTCCTGATGTCCTACAACTCCGAGTACGCGCACGAGATCACCAACGCCTGCGCCGTCATCTCCTCCATGGGCCGCACCACCAACGACGTGCTCGACGTCTACGTGCAGGAACCGTCCAAGGACGTCCTCCCAATCCGCGACCTGCTTCCGCACCGGGTGTGCCTGCGGGTGACCTCTGAGCGGCACCCCGACATGGTCCTCGGTGAGGGTGCCCGTGAGCGCGGGGCGATCGCCGATGAGATCCCGGCCGACTCCTCCAGCGCCGGTATCGGCTACCGCGTCGACCCGCGCTCCCGCACGCCCCGCCGCGTCCGCGCGGCCTACACCAGTGACCACGACATCGACGAGTTGGTCGAATTCGTCAAGGCCGGTCCGGCCGACTCCGGTTCGGGCCTGCGCGTCGTCGCCTGACCCCATCACCTACTGACTTACGGAGCTTCTCCATGCCTTCGAACAACTCTCGTTCGCTGGACCGGATCATCCGCACTCTGCGGTCGCTCATGCGATCCGCGGGCTTGCCGCGGCCGGACCGGGTGTTCATCTCGACCGTGACCCGTTCGGTTCAGGTCGAGTTCGACTCCGGCACCGCGCCTGACCGGTTGGGCGCGCTGCTGCTGTGGGTGACCCGCCTGGACGGTGTGACGCTCACCTGGTCTCTGCACGCGGATCACACCCTGATCGTGAGGGCCACAGCCCGGAACGCGGCGGGCTTGAGGTTCGACCTGACCGCCTTGGCGGCTGTCGCCGACTTCGACGGAGTCCCCGGTCGTGGCGGCTCGGTGGTTCTCGCCGGGACGTTCCACCTGACGCCTTCGGTGACCGAGTCGGCGACCTTCGAGGAGGTCGCCCGTCTGGTCCACCTCGGCCGCGCGGTGGCTGCCCGTCGCCGGATCGCCTCCGGAACAACGGCGGCGTGAGGAAAGGTGATCCGACGATGCCGTACACGATCAAGCTTCGTACCGATGTGTTCACCAAGGCCGCTCGGCTTGCCGGTTTCAGGTCGGACTACGCCCTCGCCAAGGCGATGGACGTCAACCGCTCCACGGTGGCTCGCGTGTTGAGCGGCGAGTTGCAGCCCGGACCCGCGTTCATCGCCGGGGCACTACTTGCCCTCACACCGATGCAGTTCCACGACCTGTTCGACATCGCCCCCGACCAGCGGCGGAGCACTGAGGAGGTGAACCGTGCTCCGGAAGCGCAGGACCGATGACCAGGGCGACACGCGCACCGTTCAGAGGCTGCGCACCCGTCTCGCCGAGTCCCACCAACTGCACGACCTGACCTCCGACCCTCTCCTACACGCGGTCCGCCTGGAGCGCTTCCGCGTCTCGGTCACCCGCTCCATGTGGTTCTTCCTCGCCCTGGGCCTGGGCTTCACCACCACCGGAGTACACGAATTCCTTGCCGGACACCTGACCCCGTTGGCCGCGCTGTGGTGGGGCGCGTGGCTGGTCGAACCGGCGTTGGCGGGCATCCTCGTCACGCTCCTGCGCTGGGAAGCCGAGATGCTGACCCACGGCCAGGACGTCGACGCCGCCCCGGTCGTCTGGCTCAAACGGCTCCTGCTCGGCGCAACCCTGATCACCAACGTGTGGTCATCACTGCGCCCACCGTCCGGCCAGGTCGAGTACGGCGTGGTCTTCCTCCACATCGTCGTGCCGCTGGTCGTCTTCCTGATCGCCGAGGTCATGCCGGTCATCCAGCACCGCTGCAACGCCGCCCGTGACCGCGTCATGGCCGACGCCGAACCGCGAACCACGACCTCCGCGTCCTCAGTGGTCGCCAGGTCGCCGTTGACCGCATCCGTGACGCCCTCTGCGACACCCGTCGCGCCTGCCGTCCGGGAAGTGCCCCGGACCCCGTTGAAGCTGCCCGCGCACCTGCAAGCAGCGCTGGCCGGCAAAGCCGCCGAAGTGCGCGAGCAGGGCCGCACCATCACCCCGGCCGACGTGCAAGCCGCGGTGAACGTCCCCGACGCCTACGCGGCCACTCTCGCCGACCAGCTCAACGCCGCAGCCTGACCAATCACCACCAACTTCGTAGGGCATGACCGTGAACGACCGGCCATGCCCCGCTTCGTCGTGCTCACCACCACTACCGAAAGGAGGAGCCTTGGTCTTCACGCTCGAAGATCGCATTGCCGACCGGGTCCAACGAGCCGACTACCGGGACTGGCGCGACAAGGTCACCGCCACTGGCGGATGCCTCGCACCGATCCGCCTATTCGGAGCCTGGCAACTCCACAACCTCGACAGCACCAAAGTCCTCGCCCACCTCGGCGGCGACGTCATGGTCCCCTGCGGTAACCGCCGCGCCTCCGTCTGCCCCTCCTGCTCCGACCGGTACGCGGCCGACGCCTTCCACCTCATGCGCGCCGGCCTGTCCGGCGGCAGCAAAGGCGTCCCCGAGACCGTCGCCGAGAAGCCGCGAGTGTTCGCTACCCTGACCGCCCCATCGTTCGGCGCGGTCCACAACCGG
The DNA here is from genome assembly GCF_050946825.1 of Actinosynnema sp. CA-299493. NCBI lineage: Bacteria > Bacillati > Actinomycetota > Actinomycetes > Pseudonocardiales > Pseudonocardiaceae > Actinosynnema > Actinosynnema sp. CA-299493. The sequence goes on along the minus strand of NZ_CP191993.1, from coordinate 9,175,055 downwards.
CGAGAGACCGGCAGCGGCAAGGTACGGCCGTGCACGGGGTGCGGGGCCTTTCACCACCCCGACGACCCTCGCATCGGTGGCGCGGTCGACCCGGACACCTATGACTACGTCGGCGCGGTGCTGTGGCAGGCACACGCCGGGAAGCTGTGGCACCGGTTCACCATCGCACTGAGGCGGGCGCTGGCCCGTGCGGCCGGGCTGACGGTGAGGGAGTTCAAGGACCACGCGCGGCTGTCGTACGCCAAGGTCGCCGAGTACCAACGGCGCGGCCTGGTCCACTTCCACGCCGTCATCCGCATCGACGGCCCTGACGGCTCGCACGACCCGGCGCCCTCGTGGGCGACCGTGGAGTTGGTCGACCACGCGGTTCGGGCTGCGGCTCGCTCCGTCCTGGTCGAGTCCTTCCGGCCAGACGGCACGGTGATCGACCTGGTCTGGGGCGAACAGGTCGACGTACGCCCCATCCGGGCTGCCTCGGCGCACCAGGTCGAAGACGACGCCGGGGCGGTCAGTGACGGCAAGCTCGCGGGCTACGTCGCCAAATACGCGACCAAGGGCACCGGCGCACGTGACACCCCTGACCGGCCGATCCGGTCGCAACTCGACATCGACCACCTGAAGGTCTCCGACCACCACCGGCGCATGATCCAGACCGCCTGGGACCTCGGCGACCTGCACTTCTACGACGAACTGAACCTGCGGAAGTGGGCACACATGCTCGCCTTCCGCGGCCACTTCCTGACCAAGTCCAAGCACTACTCGACCACCTTCAAGCGCATCCGTGAGGACCGGCGGGCCTTCCGGGCGGCCGAAACGCTCGAACGGCTCGGCCTGGACGCCGAAGAGGTGATCGTCGTCAACGACTGGGCCTATGCCGGCTCCGGCTACGCCAACGACGCCGAACGCGAACTGGCCTCCGGCATCGCCGAACGCCTCCGCGCACAACGCCAACGCCAATACACAGAGGAGGACGCAGCATGACTGCTCGTGAGCACTACTCGGTGACGGAGGCTGCCGCCTACCTCGGTACCTCGGTCCGCTTCATCCGACGCCTGGTCGCCGATCGGCGCGTCACCTTCTACAAGGTCGGGCGGCACGTCCGGTTCAAGCGGGCGGACCTGGAGGCGTTCGTTCAAGCGGGCAAGGTCGAGGCGATCACGGCTGAGTCGGTGCAGCGCGACCTGTGGCGGGCGGCCTGATGGCGGGCAGGGCAGGCCGGCGGCGGTTCGGCAATGTGCGCAAGCTGCCCTCGGGGCGCTTTCAAGCCAGCTACCTCGGGCCGGACGGCAAGCGGCACCCGGCTCCGGACACGTTCCCGACCGCGCGGGATGCGGAGCGCTGGTTGGTGCACGTCGAAAGCGCCATCGCTCGCCGTGAGTGGACCAACCCCGAATGGGCGAAAGTACAGCTCAAGGATTACGCCGAGGCGTGGATCAGGGAGCGGCCGAAGCTGCGTCCGCGCACGGTTCAGCTCTACGGGTGGTTGCTCGGGAAGTACGTCACGCCGCACCTCGGCACGGTCCAGCTCGGCAACCTGGACACGCCGATGATCAGAAAATGGCGGGCCGATCTGCTGCGTGACGGGGTGTCGGAGTCGATGGCGGCGAAGGCGTACCGGCTCCTGCGAGCGGTGCTGATGACAGCCGCCAACGAAGATCGGATCATCCCGCGCAACCCGTGCCAGGTGGCAGGGGCGGGTACGGAGAATCCGGACGAACGGCCGGTGCTGACCGTGGCTCAGGTGTTCGACCTGGCGTCACGGATGGCTGACCTGCGCTACCGAGCGTTCGTGCTGCTCGCTGCCTTCTGCACGCTGCGGTGGGGCGAGATCACGGCGCTGAGGCGCGAGGACGTTGCCCCTGATGGAAGCTGGGTGAAGGTGGTCGGGGCGTTCGTGGAGCTGCCTGGTCGAGGGCTGGTCTACGGGCCTCCCAAGTCCCGGGCCGGTCGGCGCAGAGTGACGGTGCCTGTCACGATCCGGCGTGAGCTGCTGGACCACCTCGACCAGTTCACCGACTCGGCTCCAGATGCCTGGGTGTTCACCGGAAAGCGTGGCAACCCGCTGCGCCGAGGTGACTTCAACCCTCGGTGCGGATGGAAGGCTGCGGTGGCTGCCATCGGGGTTCCTCACCTCCACTTCCACGACCTGAGGCATACAGGCAACACCCTGGCTGCTCGTACCAAGGTCAGCACGAAGGACCTGATGGCCAGGATGGGGCACGACAGTCCACGTGCAGCGCTGATCTACCAACACGCGACCGACGAAGCGGATCGGGAGTTGGCGGCCAGATTGGATGATCTGATCACCAGGGAACGCGTCCCCGAGTCCCCAGGAGAGTCGTCAGCGCATTAGCGCCTCCCTGGGAGGACGCGAGCCGACGACCAATGGATCCGTACTCCGATGCGCCCCCGCGTGGACTAGATATAGCCGCAATAATGTGGGGCGATCACGGCGTTTGCGCTGTTAATGCTTTCCGCCATTCGAGTGTTACCTCTGTCACTCTTCTACGTTTATGCAGGTAGAGCTTGTGCTGGGTCTGCGGTGTCATGGCTTCTCGCTGAAAAATCCTCACTGGGTGCGTCCATCTGTGTAAACATTGATCCGTTCGCCGGCACCCGGCCTTATTTGACGTACCCGGAGATCGGTGTGCTAAGTTCGCGCACCCCGGAATCTTCGTCAATGGAGCGTCACATGGCCCCTGATCTTGTGTCCTTTGTTCTAGCCGCAGTGCTGCCGTTCATACTGCCGCTGCTCGTTATCAGTCTGGCCATCATCTTGGGGAGGCCGGGCGGAGCGGGGAGCGCGGCGTAGAGGGCTGCCTAGTCAAGTGAATCAAGGTTCGACTGCCTTGTCCGCACTTCCGCCATCTGTAGGACTTCGAGTCCGTAGCCAAGGACATGGCTGTGGCGGGGCAGACCGACCGGATGGCGACCCTTGCTTGTGGGGCGAAGTGCCAGCTCGGCAGCGAAGGCGCTTGTTGCACGCTGGTCGCACGGCACAGCTCTGACGCGACCACGACGAAGGCCCAGGCTGTCCGGTTGAACCGGCGCTGACCTGGGCCTTCGTCTGTCTGAGCGGGTGACGGGAATCGAACCCGCCTCTACAGCTTGGGAAGCTGTCGTTCTACCAATGAACTACACCCGCGCGCTGTGCGTGCCCGATCATACACACAGCCGGTGGGCGGGTGGGCGGGTGCTGTCACCTAGGCTGTGCCCGTGCTGCTCAGTGACCGCGATCTGCGCAAAGAGGTCGAGTCCGGCCGGTTGGTGCTGGACCCGTTCGACGACGTCATGGTGCAGCCGTCCAGCATCGACGTCCGACTCGACCGGTTCTTCCGCGTCTTCAACAACACCCGGTACACGCACATCGACCCCGCGATGCGGCAGGACGACCTGACCTCGCTGGTCGAGCCCGCCGACGGCGAGCCGTTCGTGCTGCACCCCGGCGAGTTCGTGCTCGGCTCGACCTTCGAGCTCGTCACCCTCCCCGACGACCTGGCCGGCCGGCTGGAGGGCAAGTCCTCGCTGGGCCGGCTCGGCCTGCTCACGCACTCGACGGCGGGCTTCATCGACCCCGGCTTCGACGGCCACATCACGCTGGAGCTGTCGAACGTCGCCAACCTCCCCATCACGCTCTGGCCCGGCATGAAGATCGGCCAGCTGTGCCTGTTCCGGCTCAGCAGCGCGGCCGAGTTCCCGTACGGCTCGGCCCAGGCCGGCTCCCGCTACCAGGGCCAACGCGGGCCGACGCCGTCACGCGCCTACCTGAACTTCCACCGCACCGACACCAAGCGCTAGAGCTCCAGGTCCCCGTACCGGGCCAGCACCCGCGACCTCAGCTCGGGGTCGTTGCGCGGCACGGGCTCCAGGAACACCTCGTCCAGCTCGCGGTGCGCGGCACGCAGCTCGGCGTCGATCCGCACGCACGCCCGCTCCAGGTCGGCCGCGCCCAACGAGTCGTCGAAGTCGAGCCGCGCGCACACCAGCACGCGGTCCGTGCCGACCGCCATCGTCAGCAGGTCGACCACCTGCTCGACCTCCGGCGCGGCACGCAGCCGCGCCCACACCGCCCGCACCAGCACGGGGTCGGCCTGCCTGCCGATCAGCAGCCCCCGGTTGGTCGCGGCCAACGTGTACGCGGCGAACGCGAGCAGCACGCCGATCGCCAACGACGCCACGCCGTCCCACACCGACGACCCGGTCAGGTGGTGCAGCCCGAGCCCGCCGAACGCGAGCACCAGCCCGACCAGCGCGGCCGAGTCCTCCAGGAACACCGTCTTCACCGTCGGGTCGTCCGACACCCGCAGGAACGCGAGCATCGACCGGTGCTCGGCCTTGGCCTCCCGCCGCACCTGCCGCATCGCCTGCGTCCACGACACCGACTCCAGCGCGAACGCGATGGCCAGCACCACGTACCCGACGACCGGGCTGTTCTGCTCCTGCGGCGAGCCGAACACGGTCCGGAACCCCTCGTAGAACGCGAACACCGCGCCGGACACGAAGATGGACACGGCGGCGAGCAGCGACCAGAAGTACCGGTCCTTGCCGTACCCGAACGGGTGCCTGCGGTCCGCGGGTCGGGCCGACCGGCGCAACGCCGTCAGCAGCAGGGCCTCGGTGAACGTGTCGGCGACCGAGTGCGCCGCCTCCGCCATCATCGCCGCCGACCCGGTGATCACGCCGGCGATCGCCTTCATCACGGCGATGGCGAGGTTCACGGCCAGGGCGAGCAGGACGGTGACCGTGCTCTCGCCGCCCTTCGACTGATCGGCTGCCATGCCCTGACGTTAAGCCGGGCCGGCGGGATCCGCCGGTTGTGACCGCTCTCGTGAAACGATCACGCCCACCCTCGCGACGTCGAGGTGACAAGGTCTTTCTTCCCGGGGGGAATACCAGGTGCGCAACCTGACCGGCCGTCTCGCGGCCCTTCTCACGGCCGCGGCCGTGGCCGCGCTCTCGAGCCCGCTCGCGGTGGCGGAGGAGAACACCGTCACGCTGGAGGGCCTGGTGTGGTTCGACCGCGACGCCGACGGCGTGGTCGACCCGGGCGAGCCGCCGCTGGCCAACGGCCGCGGCGTGGACGTCTACGACGTCAGGGACAAGTCCCACCCGATCGGTCAGTACGGCACCGACGCGAACGGCCGGTACCGGGCCGCGGGCCTGCCCGACGTGCCGCTCGCGATCTACAACTACAACACCGAGCTCTACGAGGCCACGACGCCCGCGACGGTCAACCCCGTGAGCGGCGGCGGCACGTTCGACTTCGGCTTCCGCGGCGGCACGGTGCGCGGGTCCTCGTTCCAGGACGCCAACCGCGACGGCGTGCGGCAGGCGTTCGAAGACGACGTGCCGGGCGCTCCGACCGTGCGGCTGGTCCGCGGTGGCGTGGACGTGAAGCCCGCCACGCGCGGAGTGGGCGGCGAGTACGAGTTCACCGACGTGCCGGTCGGCGACCAGGTCGCGATCGTCGCCGACGACGCCCCGGAGCTGAAGCTCGCGCCCGCGGTCGCCGAGCACGACGTCGACCCCGCCACGCACGCCAAGAAGATCGTGGTCCGCGCGGGCGAGACGACCCGCGTGGACGTGCGCTACACGCACCTGGACGCCGACTTCGTGGCCGGCGCGCCCCGCCTGGAGCCCGCGAAGGACGCCTACTCGGTGGGCGACGTCGTCACGCTGGTCGTGCCGGTGACCAACCGGGGCGAGGCGGCGGACATCCCGGAGATGGTGGTGTTCGGGTCGACGCCGGAGTTCGTCGGCGCCGGTGACGGGGTCTCCGTGGTCACGCCCGGCCAGGAGTTCCGGACGAGCAGCCGGATGGCGGTCGGCGAGACCGTCGACGTGCGGCTGACGTACCGGCTGGACGACACCGCGTTCGAGCAGTTCCACCTGCTCATCCGGCCGTTCTCGGCCCTCGGGCACAAGGAGACGAACTTCGCGGACAACCACGCGGTCGTGCCGCTGGAGTACACGACCGGGGAACAGCCGACGACGACCACGCCCCCGGTCACGACGACCGTCCCCACCGCCACGACCACCAGCGCTCCGGCCGTGGCGGACGTGTCCGGTGACGGCAGCGGGTTGGCGGACACGGGCGCGACGCCGCTGCCGTGGTTGGCGATCGGCGGCCTGCTGCTCGGAGCAGGCGCGTTGACCTTCTTGGCGGCACGCGGGCGCCGTCGCGCCTGACCCGAACGGAGCACCGCTGCCGCTAGCCTGCGGCATGGGCATTTTGGTGCACGTGCTGCTGACGGCGGTGGCGGTCTGGGTCGCCACGCTCATCCCCGGCATCGACCTGGAGGCGGGCGCGTCGACACCCGCGAAGATCGGCACGCTGATCGGCGTCGCGCTGCTGTTCGGCCTGGTCAACGCCGTGGTCAAGCCGCTGGTGAAGTTCTTCGGCTGTCTGTTCTACGTGGTCACGCTGGGGCTGATCGGCCTGGTCGTGAACGCGCTGCTGTTCTGGCTCACCGGCTGGCTGGCCGGCGAGCTGGGCCTGCCGTTCGACGTGACCGGCTTCTGGCCCGCGTTCTGGGGCGCGATCATCGTGGCCCTCGCGAGCTGGCTGCTGAACCTCGCCTACGACCGCGTCGCCGACCGCGACTGACCGCGACCGACCTCGTCGCCGACCGCGACCGACCCCCGGCACGACGAACGCCCCTCGGATCCGCACAGGACCGAGGGGCGTTCGTCCACAACCCGACTAGTTCGACGAGCTCTTGTCCTCGTCCGGCAGCGGGGTGCCGGTCGGGGTCTCGTCCGTCGGGACGTCGCCGCGCTCCAGGGCCTGGCCCCGGCGCACGGACGTCAGCAGCAGCTGCGCCACGTCCACGACCTCGACGTGCGAGCCCGCCGCGCCCTCGTTCTGCCGGGCCGTCACGCCGTCGGTCAGCATCACGCGGCAGAACGGGCAGCCCGTCGCGATCTTCGACGGCGCGGTGCCCAGCGCCTCGTCCACGCGGTCGAGGTTGATGCGCTTGCCGATTCGCTCCTCCATCCACATGCGAGCGCCGCCGGCGCCGCAGCACATGGAGCGCTCCTCGTGCCGGGGCATCTCGCGCAACGTCGCGCCCGACGCGCCGACCAGCTCGCGCGGCGCCTCGTAGACCTTGTTGTGCCGGCCCAGGTAGCACGGGTCGTGGTAGGTGACGTCCTCCGCGACCTCCGCCACCGGCACCAGCCTGCGCTCGCGCACCAGCCGGTTGAGCAGCTGCGTGTGGTGCACGACCTCGAACTGGCCGCCGACCTGCGGGTACTCGTTGGCCAGCGTGTTGAAGCAGTGCGCGCACGTCACGACGATCTTGCGCTGACCCGGCCCGCGCCCGTCGAACACGGTGTTGAGCACCTCGACGTTCTGCTGCGCCAGCATCTGGAACAGGAACTCGTTGCCCGCGCGCCGCGCCGGGTCGCCGGTGCAGGTCTCCTCCGGCCCGAGCACGGTGTACTTGACGTCCGCGGTGTGCAGCAGCTCGGCCACCGCCCGCGTCGTCTTCTTCGCCCGGTCCTCGAACGCGCCCGCGCAGCCGACCCAGAACAGGTACTCGGCGTCACCCAGCTCGCCGTCGAACACCGGCACGTCGAAGTCGAGGCCCTCGATCCAGCCCAAGCGGTCCTTGGCGTTCTGGCCCCACGGGTTGCCCTTGTTCTCCAGGTTCTTGAACATGCCGCCGAGCTCGGACGGGAAGTTCGACTCGATCAGGACCTGGTAGCGGCGCATGTCGACGATGTGGTCGACGTGCTCGATGTCCACCGGGCACTGCTCGACGCACGCGCCGCACGTGGTGCAGGACCACAGCACCTCGGGGTCGATCACGCCGAGCTCGTCCGCGCCGCCGACCAGCGGGCGCTCCGACTCGGCCAGCGCCAGCACGTCGATGGACTCCAGGCGCTTCTTGTAGTCCTCGTACTTGTCCTCGGTCAGGCCGACCTCGTCGCCCGCCATGTCCTTGCTGCCGCCCGCGAGCAGGTACGGCGCCTTGGCGAACGCGTGGTCGCGCAGCTGCGTGATGACGAGCTTCGGCGACAGCGGCTTGCCGGTGTTCCACGCGGGGCACTGGGACTGGCAGCGACCGCACTCGGTGCAGGTGCTGAAGTCCAACCAGCCCTTCCAGGAGAAGTCCTCGACCTTGCCGACGCCGAAGACGTCCTTGTCGGGGTCTGCTTCCTCCAGGTCGAGGACCTGGCCGCCGCTCATCATCGGCTTCAGCGCGCCGAGCGCGACACCGCCGTCGTCCTCGCGCTTGAAGTAGATGTTGAAGAACGCGCTGAACCGGTGCCACGCCACGCCCATGGTGAGGTTCTTCGACACCACGATCAGCCAGATCATGCCGGACAGCAGCTTGGTGACCGCCATGATCGAGACCCAGTCCGGGCTCGCGGGCAGGATGTTCGACAGCGGCGCGGTGACGAACGACGTCCACAGCGGCGGGTCCTCCAGGCCGGAGGCCTGCTTGAACGCCTTCACGCCGAGGATGCCGAGGCCCTCGATGATCACGACCGCTTCGACGAAGTACGCGGACTTGAAGTCCGAGCCCGCGAACCGGGAGATCCGGTCGGCGCGGCGCGGGTGGTTGAGCTGGCGGATGACCGCGAGCGCGACGCCGCCGACCACGGTGCCGATGCCGAGCAGCTCGACCAGCAGCAGCCACAGCGACCAGGTGCCGATGACCGGCCAGTGGAAGCCCGGGTAGAAGACCTCGCCGTAGGCCTCGAACAGCACCGCGGAGCCGATCAGGAAGCCCCACATCACCATCCAGTGCCAGGGCGCGACCTTGCGGAACTTGGCCATCCGGGTGTGGGCGACGAACTCGACGATCAGCGTGCGCAGGCGTGGCCCGAACGGCCCGTTGCGGGTCGAGTCCGGCTGACCGAGACGGATGATCTTGATCATCCGCACGACACCGGCGACGAACAGACCCCAGGCGAACACGCTGACGGCGACGCCGATGGCGCCGAGGGTGAGCTGGAGGGCTCCCATTGTGGTGGCGGCCTTTCTCGTCCGTTCTCCTGGCTGGGCAGCCTACGCCCGATTACTGGCCGGTAACCACTTGGACGTGGTCGATCACATAGGGTCGGTAGACTAGTGGAACAGACGTTCAACTTGTTGGGGGCCGTGACGTGCTCGTGTACCTGGTGCTGGCCGTGGCGATCATCGGCGAGGTCACCGCCACCGTGTTCCTCAAGCTCTCCGAGGGCTTCTCGAAGCCGATCCCGTCGATCGTGGTCATCGTGGGGTACGTGGTCGCGTTCGGCGCGTTGAGCAAGGTGCTGCAACTGGGGATGCCGATCGGGGTGGCGTACGCGATCTGGTGCGCCTTCGGGATCGCGGCGGTCGCGAGCGTCGGCGTGCTGGTGTTCAAGGAGCCGGTCAACGCCACGATGGTGGTGGGGCTGCTGCTCGTGATCGCGGGCGTGGTGGCCATCGAGGTGGGCAGTGGCGCCGCGGCCTGACGGCAGGCGGGTCCGCGGCGACCGGCGCCGGCGGGAGATCCTGGCCGCGACGCTGCGGGTCGTGGAGCGGGACGGCGTGGCCGGGGTGAGCCACCGGTCCGTGGCGCGCGAGGCGGGCGTGCCGACGACGTCGACGACCTACTACTACGCGACGCTGGACGAGCTGCTGATCGCCACGCTCACGTGGTCGGCCGACGAGATGGCCGCGAGCTTCCTCCAGGTGCCCCTCACACCCGCGGCGGTGGCGCGGTTCATCGCCGACGCGGCCGGCGCGCACCGGGGGCGCACCCTCGCCGAGTACGAGCTGTACCTGTTGGCGGCCCGCCGGCCGGAGCTGCGCGCGGCGGCCCGCCGGTGGGTCTCGCTCATGGCCGAAGTGGCCGGCCCGCGCGACCCGGTGGCGCTCCGGGCGGTCCTCGCGGGCCTCGACGGGCTCCTGATCCAGGCGTTGATCGCGGATTTCCCCCCAATGGCGGAGGACTTGGAGCCCGTCGTGTCCCTTCTGATGCTTGGCGGATGACCTTCACGCGGGACACTGGTGGCATGAGGTTCGCCGGTCGTGAGTCGTGGCAGGTGTCGCACGGGACGAGTCAGACGGTCAACACCGCGCTGTTCGTGCGTGACACGCTCGCGCTCTCGGTCGAGACCGTGCCGGAGCTGCCGGGCCTGGACCCGTCGGTGCCGGTCGTGGTGCCGCCGGGGGTCGACCGGGCGGGTGCGGCGGAGGAGTGGCTCGGCTGGTGGGCCGACGTGCTCGACCACGCCCGCGCCGAGCTGGCCGGCGGCTCGCCCGCCGACCCGGCCGGCGCGTCGTTGCAGGTCCGGCCCGCGCTGAGGGCGGCGGTGCTGGCGCTCGCGCCGGCCGCGGCCGAGTACGACCAGCGGTACGTGACGTCGCGGGGCGCGTTGCCGATCGGCGAGGTGGTGCGCGGGGTGGAGAGCAGGCTCGGGCGGTACGTGCGGCCGTTCCGGCTGGTGATCACCGAGGTGCCGGTGCAGGGCATGGTGTGGGAGCGGATGACGGACACGCACGTCATCGCCTCGCAGCGCTTCCTGGTCGACCCGGCCCGCTCCGCGCCGGCCCTGCGCACCGTCGTCGAGTCCCTGGCCTGACCAGCGCAAACCTCGCGAGTCCTACATTCAGAACGCGAGAGTCCTACGTTCAGAACGCGCGAGTCCTACGTTCAGGACCCCCGAGTTGAACGCTCGGAACACGCCGCGTCGCTGACGCGCGCCGACCCGAGGGGTAGGGACAGCCCCCGCATCCGCTCGGGGGCCTTCCCGGTGGGGCGGCCGGCCGCGCACGCCTAACTTGGGAGCCGGGAAGTTCGACGGTGGACGATGGGGGCAGCGGTGGTTAAGCGGATCGCGTTGACGGTCGGTGTGGCGGTGGCCGCGGCGCTGGCGCTCACGTCGTGCGTGCGGCTCGTCCAGAACGGCTTCGACGACCGGCACTCGGTGTCCGAGCAGGTGACCGAGGTGCGGTTGCAGAACGGCTCGGGCGACGTGACGGTCCGCGGCGCGGAAGGCGCGACCGGGACCGAGGTCCGCCGGCGCGTCGAGTACCCGAAGGGCTCGGACAAGCCCGGTGGCGTCTCCCATCGCCTGGAAGGCTCCGTCCTGGTCCTCGACGGCTGCGGCAGCCGGTGCTCGGTGAGCTACGAGGTGACCGTCCCCACCCGGGACGTCAAGATCACCGGCCGGAACAGCTCCGGCGACGTCGTCCTCGAACGGGTGGCGAGCGTCGACGTCGAGGTCGGCTCCGGCAGCACGACGGTCCGCGAGGTGGCGGGCGCGGTCACCATCGACAACGGCTCGGGCGACCTGGACGCGACCGCGGTCGGCGGCGACTTCGTCGGCCGGGTCGGCTCGGGCAGCACCAGGCTGGCGGCCATGGGCGGCTCGGTGACCATCGACGCCGACTCCGGCGACGTGGAGGTGGCCGTCGCCGCGGTCAAGTCCGTACGCGCCGACGTGGGCAGCGGCAGCCTGGAGGTCACCGTCCCGCGGGGCGCCTACAAGATCGACGTGGACGCCGACAGCGGCGAGAAGACCATCGACGTCGAGAACGACCCGAACGGCGCCGCCGAGCTGCACCTGCGTGCCGGCAGCGGCGACGTGACGGTGCGGTCCGCCGCCTAGCCCCGCTCCACCACTCGTCGGCCCCGGCCGGGTGACGCCTCACGCGTCGCCCGGCCGGGGCCGACGCTCGTCAGCGCCCGCTCGAAGTGGACGAGTGTCCCGGATCACCCTGAGCCGGGAACACCGCGCCACCGCCGTCCGTTGGACAGGCAGAAAGATTGAGCCGAGTGGGCTCAAGTCCACCACTGCCGGCTAAACTTGAGTCGGCACCGCTCAACGCGGGGCTCTCACACACGCACTACCAGGAGGAATCCAATGGCGCGAGCGGTCGGCATCGACCTGGGGACGACCAACTCCGTCGTCGCGGTTCTCGAGGGCGGCGAGCCGACGGTGATCGCCAACTCCGAGGGGTCGCGCACCACACCGTCCATCGTGGCCTTCGCCAAGAACGGCGAGGTGCTCACCGGTCAGCCCGCCAAGAACCAGGCGGTGACCAACGTCGACCGGACGATCCGGTCCGTGAAGCGGCACATCGGCACGGACTGGCGGACCGACGACGTCGACGGCAAGAAGTACACGCCGCAGGAGATCAGCGCGCGCGTGCTGATGAAGCTCAAGCGCGACGCCGAGGCCTACCTGGGCGAGGAGATCACCGACGCGGTGATCACCGTCCCCGCCTACTTCGAGGACGCGCAGCGCCAGGCCACCAAGGAGGCCGGCCAGATCGCGGGCCTCAACGTGCTGCGCATCGTCAACGAGCCCACCTCCGCCGCCCTGGCCTACGGCCTCGACAAGGGCGACAAGGAGCAGACCATCCTGGTCTTCGACCTCGGTGGCGGCACGTTCGACGTCTCGCTGCTCGAACTCGCCGAGGGCGTGGTCGAGGTCAAGGCCACCTCCGGTGACAACCACCTCGGCGGTGACGACTGGGACCAGCGCATCATGGACTGGCTGGTCGAGCGGTTCAAGCAGACCAACGGCATCGACCTGACCAAGGACAAGATGGCGTTGCAGCGCATCCGCGAGGCCGCCGAGAAGGCCAAGATCGAGCTGTCCAGCTCGAACAACGCCTCCATCAACCTGCCCTACATCACCGTGGACTCGGACAAGAACCCGCTGTTCATGGACGAGACGCTGTCGCGCGCCGAGTTCCAGCGCATCACCAACGACCTGCTGGAGCGCACCCGCGCCCCGTTCAACAACGTGATCAAGGACGCCGGCATCAGCGTCGGCGACATCGACCACGTGGTGCTGGTCGGCGGCTCCACCCGCATGCCCGCGGTGGCCGAGCTGGTCAAGGAGCTGACCGGCGGCCGTGAGCCCAACAAGGGCGTGAACCCGGACGAGGTCGTCGCGATCGGCGCCGCCCTCCAGGCCGGCGTGCTGAAGGGCGAGGTCAAGGACGTCCTGCTGCTCGACGTCACCCCGCTGTCCCTGGGCATCGAGACCAAGGGCGGCGTGATGACCAAGCTCATCGAGCGCAACACGACGATCCCGACCAAGCGCTCGGAGATCTTCACCACGGCCGACGACAACCAGCCGTCCGTGCAGATCCAGGTGTTCCAGGGTGAGCGCGAGTTCGCCCGGGACAACAAGAAGCTCGGCATGTTCGAGCTGACCGGCCTGCCGCCCGCGCCGCGCGGCGTCCCGCAGATCGAGGTCACCTTCGACATCGACGCGAACGGCATCGTGCACGTGTCCGCGAAGGACATGGGCACGGGCAAGGAGCAGCGGATGACGATCACCGGCGGCTCCGCGCTGCCGAAGGACGACATCGAGCAGATGATCAAGGACGCCGAGGCGCACGCCGAAGAGGACAAGCGCCGCCGCGACGAGGCCGAGGTCCGCAACCAGGCCGAGACGCTCGTCTACCAGACGGAGAAGGTCCTCAAGGAGAACGAGGACAAGCTCCCGGCCGAGGTCAAGGACAAGGTCTCCGCGGCCCTCGCCGAGACCACCGAGGCGCTCAAGGGCGAGGACATCGCCAAGATCCGCACCGCGGTGGAGAAGCTCGCCACGGAGTCCCAGTCCATCGGCCAGTCCCTGTACGCCAACTCCGCACCCACGGCCGACGCCGCGGGCGCCACCGGCGGCACCACCGCCGGTGACGCGCCGAAGGCCGACGACGTGGTGGACGCGGAGATCGTCGACGAGGACGAGAAGAAGTGACCCAGCCCGAAGAACAGCCACACGTGGTGGTGCACGACCGCAGGCGCGTCGACCCGGAGACGGGCCAGGTGCGGCCGAACGCGGCGGACGAGAACGCGCAGACCGACAACGCGCAGACCGAGGCGTCGCGGGTCGACGCCCCGGTCGGGTCGGACACCGGTTCGGCCGGCCCGACCGACGCGCCCGAGGCAGGTCCGGAAGTCGGTTCGGAGGGCGGCAAGCACGCCGCGCCCGAGCCGGCCGTGGCCGACGACCCGTCCGTCCAGCTGAAGGCCCAGCTCGACGAGCGGACCGCCGACCTCCAGCGGCTGACCGCGGAGTACGCCAACTACCGCAAGCGCGTCGAGCGCGACCGGGAACTGGTGATCACCACGGCCAAGGCGCAGGTGGCCGGCGAGCTGCTCGGCGTGCTCGACGACATCGAGCGGGCCGGCACGCACGGCGACCTCACCGGCGCGTTCAAGGCGGTGGCCGACAAGCTGGTCGGTGCGCTGCACGGCACCGGGCTCGAACCGTTCGGGCACGAGGGCGAGGAGTTCGACCCGTCCGTCCACGAGGCCGTGCAGCACGGCACCTCGCCGGACGTCAGCGGGCCGACCGTCACCGCCGTGCTCCGCCGCGGCTACCGGTTCGGCGAGCGCGTGCTGCGGCCCGCGCTGGTCGCCGTGACCGACCACGAGCCCGCCGCCGAGCAGCCCGTCGTCGACGGGACCGTCGACAAGCCGGTAGAAGAGCAGCAGCAGGACTGAGGAAGGGGGCGGCGTCCGTTGAGCGCTCGCGACTGGATCGAGAAGGACTTCTACCGCGAGCTGGGCGTCGCCTCCGACGCCTCGGCCGACGAGATCAAGAAGGCGTACCGGAAGTTGGCGCGGGAGCTCCACCCCGACGCCAACCCCGGTGACGCCAAGGCCGAGGCGCGGTTCAAGGCGGTGTCCGAGGCGTACGGCGTGCTGTCGGACACCGCGAAGCGCAAGCAGTACGACGAGGCCCGCCGCCTCTTCGCCGGAGGCGGCGGCTTCCCCGGCGGGTTCGGCACGGGCGGCGGCGGGTTCGACGTCGGCGACCTGTTCAGCCGCCAGGGCGCCCAGCAGCCCGGTGGCATGGGCGGGCTCGGCGACCTGCTCGGCGGCCTGTTCAACCGCCGGGGCGGCACGTCCGCGTCGGCCACCAGACCGCGGCGCGGCGATGACGTCGAGACCGACGTCCGGATCGACTTCACCGAGGCCGTCAAGGGCGCGACCGTGCCCATGCGGCTGTCCAGCCCGGCGACCTGCGGCACGTGCGCGGGTTCCGGCGCACGTCCCGGCACGTCGCCGCGGACGTGCACGAACTGCGCCGGCGCCGGGTTGGTCACCCGCAGCCAGGGCGCGTTCGCGTTCTCCGAGCCGTGCGCCGACTGCCGGGGCACCGGGCGGATCGTGGACGACCCGTGCCCGGAGTGCGCGGGCGACGGCGTGAGCACCAAGACCCGGACGCTGACCATCCGGATCCCGTCGGGCGTCGACGACGGCCAGCGGATCAGGCTGGCCGGGCAGGGCGAGCCGGGGCGCAACAACGGGCCCGCCGGCGACCTGTTCGTGCTGGTGCACGTCAACCCGCACCCGATCTTCGGCCGGTCGGGCAACGACCTGACCGTGACCGTGCCGGTGACCTTCCCCGAGCTCGCGCTGGGCACGACGTTGACCGTGCCGACGCTCGAGGGCAAGGTGACGTTGAAGGTTCCCGCGGGCACGGCCAGCGGCCGGGTGCTGCGGGCCAAGGGCAAGGGCATCGCGAAGCGCGACGGCCAGGTCGGCGACCTGCTCATCACGCTGAACGTCGCCGTGCCGAACAACATGGACGCCGCTGCCCGGGAGGCGTTGGAGCACTACGCGTCGGCGACGGCGAAGCACGACCCGCGCGCTGAGCTCAACGCCCTGTTGGAGAAGAGGTCGGTGTGAGCTTCCCGTTCCCGCCCGGCACCGACGAGGACACCCCGTTCTTCGTCATCTCCGTGGCGGCCCAGCTGTCGGGCCTGCACGCGCAGACCCTGCGTGCCTACGACCGGCTCGGCCTGGTGTCGCCGGGCCGCACGTCCGGCGGTGGGCGCCGGTACTCGATGCGCGACATCGTGCTGCTGCGGGAGGTGCAACGCCTGTCGCAGGAGGAGGGCGTGAACCTCGCGGGCGTGAAGCGGATCATCGAGCTGGAGAACGAGGTCGGCGCGCTGCGCTCCAGGGTCCAGGAGCTGACCGAGGAACTGGCCTCCGCCATGGCCGCGGCCGAGCACGCCGCCGCGTCGGTGCACGCGTCCTACCGCCGCGACCTGGTGCCGGTGCGGCACGAGACGGCGCTGGTCGTCTGGAAGCCGAACTCGAAGCGCTGACCGCGTGCTGCGTCGCCCAATAGGGTGATCATCGCGGCAAAGTGTACGGAAACACTGTTCCCGTACCTCGGTTAAGCATGAGGAACCCCGCGACCCCCACCCCCACTGCATCCCCTGCCTCCCCAACCTCCTCCTCGGCCACCGCAACCTCCCTGGCCTCCTCGATCACCGCAACCTGCTCGGCCTCCTCGATCACCGCAACCTGCTCGGCCTCCTCGACCACCGCGAACGCCGAACCCGCGCCAGACTGGACCCCGTGGACTACGTCTTCGTGCACGGCACCACCCAGTCGCCGGCAGCCTGGCGACCGGTGGAGGACCTGCTCCGCCAACGCGGCCACCGCACCGTGGCCGTGGACCTGCCGACCGACCGGCCGGAGCTGCGGGCCGTCGACTACGCCGCGATCGCCCGCGCCCAGGCGGGCGACGCGCTGGCCCCGATCCTGGTGGGCCACTCCGGCGCCGGCCTGCTGATGCCCGCCATCGCCCGGGCCCTCGGCGCCTCGCACCTGGCCTGGATCGCCGCGGTGATCCCGGGCCCCGTGTCACTGGCCGACGAGCTGGCCGCCGACACGGGCGAGATGTTCAACCCGGAGTGGCGCTCCCTCACCGAACCACCCACCGCGGACCCCGTGGTGGCCTCGTACTTCCTGTTCCACGACTGCGACCTGGCCGGTGTGCGGGCCGGGCTGGGCACCCTGCGCCTGTTCTACCCCGCGGCGACATACCGCGAGGTGCACGAGGTGCCGGACCTGCCGTCGACCTACGTCCTGCCGCGCGACGACCGGACGCTGCGGCCGTCGTGGATGCGCCGGGCCGCGCGCGATCGGCTCGGGGTCGAGGCGATCGAGGTCGACGGCGGCCACTGCCCGCAGACCAGCCGACCGGAGACGCTGGCGGCCGTGTTGGGCGCGGCGCGGCCTGCCCGACCCTGACGTGCCGGGAATCGGTCGTGATGGGCAGGGGACGTGCCGCGGAATCCGGTCGTGACGGGACGCGAGCCGGTCGTGGCGTGTCTGGTCGCGCTGGGCCGCCGAAGGTTCCGCGCGGCCCGGCGGCGAACGTGAAGAAGTTTCAGTAAGAGGGTCAGTCCAGCGTGAACGGGTCGTACTTGATCCGGTCGAGCGGGGTGCCGGCGACCAGCATCCGGGACACGGTGGCCCGGATCATGGACGGCGAGCCGCACACCAGCACGTCCCGGTCCTCCCACGCCCCGTAGCGCGTGACCACGTCGGCCAGGGTGCCCTGCTCGACGCCGCGCGCACCGGGGTCCGACTCCAGCACCGGCACGACGGTCAGCCACGGGTTGGTCATGGCGAACCGCTGGAGGTTGTCCAGGTCGTACAGGTCCTCGCGGCTCCGCCCACCCATGAACAGGTGCACGCGCGGGTTCTCGCCCCACTGCGCCATCTCGTCGATGATCGCGTGCATCGGCGCGACCCCGGTCCCACCGGCGACCATCAGCACGTCCCGCCCGGACTTCCGGTCGACGCTGAGCCGACCCATCGGCGGACCGAGGCGCCAGACGTCACCCGGCTGGGTGTGGCCGACGATCGACCGGCTGACCCACCCGCCCTCGACCGAGCGGATGTGGAACTCGATGATGCCGTCGTCACGAGGCGCGTTGGCGGGCGAGTAGTACCGCCACAGCCGCGCGCGCTGCGGCGTCTCGACGCTCACGTACTGCCCGGCGCGGTACCCGACCGGGTGATCCGGTTGCAGCCGCACGACCGCCAGGTCCCAGCTCACCCGCTGGTGGTCGAGCACGGTCGCGTGCCAGTAGGCCGGGCCGTCGTCGGCCGCCGCCGCCTCCTGCATCGCCCGCGCCATGATCGTGTAGGCCTCGGCCCACGCCATCTCGACCTTCGGCGTCCACGCGGGCCCGGCGAACTTCTTCACCGCCGCCAGCAACGCCGTGCCGACGGACTCGTAGTGCACGTTGACCACGCCGAACTTGCGGTGGTCACGCCCGAGTTGGCGCAGGAACGGGATCAGGTCGTCCGGCCTGTCCACCATCTGCACGACGTGGACCAGGGCGCGCAGCAGTCGGCTGCGCTGGACCTCCATGTTCACGGGGAACATCTCACGGGTCGCCGGCGCGAGGCTGA
This sequence comes from Actinosynnema sp. CA-299493, assembly GCF_050946825.1. Taxonomy (NCBI): domain Bacteria; kingdom Bacillati; phylum Actinomycetota; class Actinomycetes; order Pseudonocardiales; family Pseudonocardiaceae; genus Actinosynnema; species Actinosynnema sp. CA-299493. The sequence continues at coordinate 9,156,882 of NZ_CP191993.1, read as the reverse complement.
AGAGCATGCCGTAGAAGAACTTGGCAACCTCTTCGGCGCGCGGCTCCACCACCGCGAAGCTCTCCCGGATCATCCGCACCATAGCGGTGACACCAGGAGGAGGTTCGCGGTGTGGCGGGCTCGGGATGGGGCTCAACACGGCGTTCGCAGTCATGGTCCGGGCGCAGTCTCCACGTTTCTGGCGGCGCCAGCAAGGGCGCTACGTCCTCGTCAAGCTTCCATCCCCGACGAGGGGACACTAACCCGCCAACTGGCCGGTCGACTCCTTGATGCCACCTTCGAGTGCAGTGCAGTTACGGACGGTCGCGCAACGTTCCCGCAAACGGGTGGACATTCCCTTCCACGTATACCGAATCCAGCGCTTGCGGCCCACCGCCAGACGCACCACCCCTCACCGGACGTGGGCCGCACGACATCGTCAGGGTGGTCGTCCGGCGGTTCGGGGCCGAGGTTTCACCCTGGTGGCGGCCGGCCGGGCGCACCGGTGCGGTGGGCCGCAGTCGCCTGTGGATTCCCACCTGCGGATTGTGGACAACTCAGGCGCCGGTGTGGACAACCGGCTGCGACATGTGGGTGACGGGCGTCAGCCCTGCCCGGACCGCTCGGCTGCGCTGCGTTCAACGCAGAACTCGTTGCCCTCCGGGTCGGCCAGCACGACCCACCCCTTGCCGTCGGGACGGCGCATGTCGGACACGAGCGCGGCCCCGATCCCGAGCAGCCGCTCCACCTCGGCGTCACGGGTGGTGTCGGGCTGGAGGTCGAGGTGGACCCGGTTCTTCACCGACTTGGGCTCGGGCACCCGGATGAACAGCAGCCCGGGGCCGTCGGGCAGCGCGATGAGCACTTCGGGGTCGCCCGGGAAGTCCTCGTCGGTGAGCGGCTGCCCGGTCACCTGGCTCCAGAAGCCGGCCAGCTCGTAGGGGTCCCGGCAGTCGACGGTGATGTGGCGCACGAGTGAGGTCATGCGCTGATGGTCGCCGCCGGGGACGATGCGGCGCACGCGGGTTTCCGGCCGTCCGCCGGTCGTGGCCCACACCACACGACTTCCACCGGGTTGAGCGGAACTGGCTCAACTTTTCTGACGTTGTGAGGAATGATGGTCGGTGCGGAACGCGCCGGCCCCTGCGCACGACACCGACCGAGGTGAGGAATGGACGCTTTCAACCCGACCACGAAGACGCAACAGGCCGTGTCCGCCGCCGTGCAGGCGGCGACCATCGCGGGCAACCCCGACGTCGTCCCGGTCCACCTCCTCGGCGCGCTCCTGGCCCAGGGCGACGGCCTGACCGCGCCCCTGCTGTCCGCCGTCGGCGCGGACCCGAAGCAGGTGCACAAGGAGCTGGAACAGCTGACCAGGGCGCTGCCGGCGGCCAGCGGGTCGTCCGTGTCGGCGCCCCAGTTCTCCCGCGACGCGGCCCGCGTGCTGAGCAAGGCGCAGGAACTCGCCACCGAGATGGGTGACGAGTACGTGTCGACCGAGCACCTGCTGGTCGGCCTCGCCCACCACGGCGGCCAGGTCGCCGACCTGCTGCGCCGCCACGGCGCGCACCCCGAGGCGCTCAAGGAGGCGTTCGGCAAGGTCCGCGGCTCGGCGCGGGTCACCAGCCCGGACCCGGAGAGCACCTACAAGGCGTTGGAGAAGTACGGCGTCGACCTGACCGAACGCGCGCGCAAGGGCGAGCTGGACCCGGTCATCGGCCGCAACACCGAGATCCGCCGCGTGGTGCAGGTGCTGTCGCGCCGCACGAAGAACAACCCGGTGCTGATCGGTGAGCCAGGCGTGGGCAAGACCGCCATCGTGGAGGGCCTGGCCCAGCGGATCATCGCCGGCGACGTGCCCGAGAGCCTGCGCGGCAAGAAGGTCGTCGCGCTCGACCTCGGCTCGATGGTGGCGGGCGCGAAGTACCGCGGCGAGTTCGAGGAGCGGCTGAAGGCCGTGCTCAAGGAGATCACGGACTCCGCGGGCCAGGTCGTCACGTTCATCGACGAGCTGCACACGATCGTCGGCGCGGGCGCGACCGGCGAGTCCGCCATGGACGCCGGCAACATGATCAAGCCCATGCTGGCCCGCGGCGAGCTGCGCATGGTCGGCGCGACCACGTTGGACGAGTACCGCGAGCACATCGAGAAGGACGCCGCCCTGGAGCGCCGCTTCCAGCAGGTCTTCGTCGGCGAGCCGTCGGTCGAGGACACGATCGGCATCCTGCGCGGCCTCAAGGACCGCTACGAGGTGCACCACGGCGTCCGCATCACCGACGCCGCCCTGGTCGCCGCCGCCACCCTGTCCGACCGGTACATCACCGCCCGCTTCCTCCCGGACAAGGCCATCGACCTGGTGGACGAGTCCGCGTCCCGGCTGCGCATGGAGATCGACTCCCGGCCGGTCGAGATCGACGAGGTCGAACGCGCGGTGCGCCGGCTGGAGATCGAGGAGATGGCGCTGGCCAAGGAGTCGGACGCGGCCTCGGTGGAACGCCTGGCCGCGCTGCGCGCCGAGCTGGCCGAGCAGCGCGAGGACCTGGCCGGGCTGACCGCGCGCTGGCAGAACGAGAAGGGCTCGATCGAGAAGGTCCGCGACCTGAAGGAGCAGCTGGAGCAGCTGCGCGGCGAGTCGGAGCGGGCCGAGCGCGACGGTGACCTGGGCCGGGCCGCCGAGCTGCGGTACGGGCGCATCCCGGCGTTGGAGAAGGAGCTGGAGACGGCCACCCGCACCACGCAGGACGCCGCCGTGATGCTGAAGGAGGAGGTCGGGCCGGACGACGTGGCCGACGTGGTCTCCGCGTGGACGGGCATCCCGGCGGGCCGGCTGCTCGAGGGCGAGACGGCGAAGCTGCTGCGCATGGAGGACGAGCTGGCCAAGCGCGTGGTCGGCCAGGCCGAGGCGGTGCGGGTCGTGTCGGACGCGGTGCGGCGGACCCGCGCGGGCGTGGCGGACCCGGACCGGCCGACCGGCTCGTTCCTGTTCCTCGGTCCGACCGGCGTCGGCAAGACGGAGCTGGCCAAGGCGCTGGCGGAGTTCCTGTTCGACGACGAGCGGGCGATGATCCGGATCGACATGAGCGAGTACTCCGAGAAGCACTCGGTGGCCCGCCTGGTCGGCGCGCCCCCCGGCTACGTCGGCTACGACCAGGGCGGGCAGCTGACCGAGTCGGTCCGCCGCCGCCCGTACTCGGTCGTGCTGCTGGACGAGGTCGAGAAAGCTCACCCGGACGTGTTCGACGTGCTGCTGCAGGTGCTCGACGACGGCCGCCTCACCGACGGCCAGGGCCGCACGGTCGACTTCCGCAACACGATCCTGGTGCTGACCTCGAACCTCGGCTCGCACGTCATCGCGGACGCCGCCCTGGACGAGCGGCAGCGCGACGACGCCGTCATGTCGGTCGTGCGGGCGCACTTCAAGCCGGAGTTCCTCAACCGGCTGGACGACGTCGTGGTGTTCCACTCGCTGGCGACCGAGGAGCTGACGTCCATCGTGGACATCCAGGTCGACCGGCTCGCGCGGCGCCTGGCGCAGCGGCGGCTGACTTTGGACGTCACCCCCGCCGCGCGCGAGTGGCTGGCGCTGAACGGCTTCGACCCGGTGTACGGTGCCCGGCCGCTGCGGCGGTTGGTGCAGTCGTCCATCGGCGACCAGCTGGCGAAGGAGCTGCTGGCGGGCGAGGTGCGTGACGGTGACACGGTGAAGGTCGAGGTGCTGGACGACCACTCGGGCCTGATCGTCGGCAAGGCCTGACGCCCGCGGCCGTTCCGATCGGACGTCGCCGATGGACGGGCGGCTGACCCGCGGCGCGAGGACCAGATCCGGACAACCGGATGAGCCGGTTGTCCGGACCTGCGGTGGTGGCCCGGTTCCGCGCCGGGTTGTCCGGGCCTGGTCGTCGGCTCACCGCGACCTCACCGCCTGGCCGCGCTCGCGTGGCCGTTGCTGCTTAGCCTTCAGTCCGGGAGTCCGGGAGTCCGGGAGTCCGGGAGTCCGGGAGTCCGGCGTTCTGCCTTCTGCCTTCTGCCTTCTGCGCCGGGACCGCCGTTCTGCGCCCCCCGCGTGCCGGGCAAGCTCCGCAGAGGTCCCCGTCCGGGGGATCCCCGATTTTTACTCTGCCGGCCGGGACCGACACCGGGCGAGGGGCCGGGGTGTGCCTGTGGACAACGCCGTGGCCTGTGGATAAGTCGTGGCTGGTCGCCGTCGGGCAGGCCTGGGGACTCGCCGCGAACGGCCCGCGATCCGGGTAACAGCTTGATCCGTTCGCGCGACCCACGCCCCAAGTGATCTTCGTTTGTTCACCGCCGCCCGCTACTCTCGCACCGTGGGCATACCGGCGTGGGTCTGGTTCACCGTCGCCGCGGTAGCGGGCGTCGCGGGGTTCGCCCTGCTCGCGACCGACCGGGCACAGCGAACCGCGCGAAACCGCGAACGCCGCCGCTGGGCGGCGCTGCGCGGCTGGCAGTTCGAGGAGACCGACCACGTGCTGCCCACCCGCTGGGAGAGCGGCGCGATCGCCTACTACGGCGTCGGCGTGGCCAAGGACGTCGTCGCCGGCTCCACCTTCACCGCCGACGGCCGCCGCCAGGTCTACGTGCTCGACCACGAGACCAGCGGCAAGGTCAACTCGGTGCTCGTCGGCGTGCGCTGCCGCCGGGCGTTGCCCGTGGTCATCGAGCTGTGGCTGCCCAGCGTGCCGTTCCAGCGCGACCAGATGCCCGACCTGCTCGGGCCGGTCGGCTCGCGGTACGCGTTCGTCAGCGAACTGCCCGCCGCGCGCAAGCTCATCACCCCCGACCTGGTCGACGCCGCCGAGGAGATCGGCGGCGACGTCACCGTCGTCTGGCTGGAGGACGACTGGGTGCTCGCCGCCGCGCCGCCCAACTCCACCCCCGCCCGCCTGGAACGGCTGCTGCGCGACCTCGGCGAACTGGCCGACGTGATCGACCCGTTCGAGGCCGACCCCGAGGCCGACGCCGGTGGCGAGGTCCACCGCCCGCAGTTCGGGCGCAAGCCGTGACGCCGCCGACCGCCCTGGTCACGGGCGCGTCCTCGGGCATCGGCGCCGCGTTCGCCCGCAGGCTCGCCGCCGAGGGCCACGACCTGGTGCTCGTCGCCCGCGGCGAACGGCGGCTGGAGGAGACGGCGGCCAAGCTGCGCGCCGCGCACGGCATCACCGCCGAGGTGCTGCCCGCCGACCTGGCCACCGACGCGGGCCGGGACGCGGTCGCGGACCTCCTCGCCGAACGCGAGATCGACCTCCTGGTCAACAACGCGGGCTTCGCGATCTCGTCGGAGTTCCTCACCGCCGACCCGCTCGAACTGCGGTCCCAGCTGGACGTGAACGTGACGAGCGTGCTGCGGCTGACCCGCGCGGCGCTGCCCGGGATGGTGGCGCGCGGGCGTGGCGCGGTGATCAACGTGTCCAGCGTGGCGGGCTTCCTGCCCGGCCGCGGCACGACCTACAGCGCGGACAAGGCGTGGGTGACCGCGTTCTCCGAGGGCATGTCGATGGCCACGGCGGGCACGGGCGTGCGCGTGCTGGCGCTGTGCCCGGGGTTCGTGCGCACCGAGTTCCACCAGCGGGCGAAGATCGACATGTCGAAGACGCCCGACCTGCTCTACCTCGACGCCGACCGGGTGGTGCACGACTGCCTCGCCGACCTGCGCGCGGGCAAGCAGCTGTCCGTGCCGGGCGTGCAGTACAAGGCCATCACGTTGTTCGCCCGCCTGGTTCCGCGCGCGCTGGTCAGGCGGATGGCCTCCCGCATCGCGGGTGGGCGAGGACGCACTTAGAACTGCCGGGAACCCGAACCCGGTCCGGTCCGTCCCACTCCACTAGTTGGAACAGGGAGGAACCGTCCATGGGCGAGCAGTTCAGAGTGGAGCCGCCGGAGCTCCGCGGTTACGGCGAGTTGCTGACGCGCAACGCGCAGCACTTCATGACGATCAAGGACCACGCGATCTCCAAGGGTGGCGACACCTCGGGGTTCACCGGTCTGCTCTCGCTGCTGCAGCCCATCGTGACCGGCGTGGCGTCCCTGTACGGGGAGACCCTCGACTTCGCGAACCAGATGATGGTCAAGGAGGCGGAGAGCATCAACAAGGCCGCCGACATGTACGAGAAGAACGAGGAGCTGGTCATGGGCATCCTCGACCGGGTGCTCTCCCAGCTCCACTCCGTGGCCGAGGCCCCGTCGCTCGGGGGTGGCGGCCGATGACCGCGTACGCGGACGTCGAAGACCCGTCGGTCGCGCTCGGCGCCGCGGCGGAGAACCGGCCTGGCCGGCAGTCGACCAAGGAGCTCATCGAGAAGGCCGGCTGGAAGATCCAGGGCGTCAACTGGATCTACGAGAAGGTCACCGGTGAGAACCTGCTCGACGCGCTGATCAAGCCGCTGCTCGGCGACTTCGAGAAGATCGACGAGAACGCCAACGCGTGGGACCGGATCGCCAAGGCGCTCGACTCCGTGCGGCACAACGTGGACGCGGGCGCGGAGCAGCTGTCGTCGCACTGGGACGGTGACGCGGCGAAGGCGTTCGAGACGCGCATGGGCACCATGTGGGTGATCGCCATCGAGGCGGACTCGCAGGTCGCTCGGATCATCGGCAACCAGTTCCGGTCGACGGCCAGCACCTGCCGCACCGCGTGCGGCCTGGCGCTGACGCTGCTGGACATGCTGGTCGGCAAGCTGATGGAAGCCGCCATGACGGCGTGGATCCCGGTCGTCGGCTGGGGCCGCGCGGTGTGGATGGTCTACGACGCGATCCAGATCGTCGACGCCATCCGCAAGATCATCATCGCCATCCAGACGTTGATCGAGGGCGTCCAGGGCATGATCGACGGCATCGTCGCCATGGGCACCGCGCTGTCCAAGCTGAAGGACGTGCGCGACGTCAGCGACCTGCTCGACGTGGTCGACGGGTACCAGGACGGCAAGGAGAAGTACGACAACGGCGTGGCCGCGGCGAAGTCCGGCGCGATCGGCGTCGGGCTGGGCGCGTACGGCCTGGGCAAAGCCGGCCACGCGGCCAACGGCCGCTACAACCAACCGCCGCCCACAGCGCCCGCGCCGGCCGGGGCGAGCTCGGGGTCCGGTTCCGGGGCCGGGTCCGGTTCCGGTTCCGGCGGGGGTGACGGGCAGTGACGTTCCCGTACGACAAGGCACGGTTGGACGCGCTGGTCGCCGACGTCGAGAAGCGGGCGGCGAACGTCGAGGAGACCGCGCGGGCGGCGAGCCACGTGCAGCTGCGGTCGCGCGGGCTGACGCAGGCGGACTTCGCCGAGATCTCGCGGTTCGCCCACGGCCCCGGCGCGCCTCGGGAGCTGAAGGAGCTGGCCCGGCGGGTCGACGCGGGCGAGATGTCCTGGGAGGACATCGCGTCCGGGCGGGCCGTGGACGACGAGGGCGTGCAGCGCGCCCTGCAGACCGGTGTGCCGGACTTGCAGCGCGCCTACACGGCGATCCAGGAGGGCAACGACCCGGAGGACGTCATCTCCGCGGGCTCGCCCCGGCCGGGTGGGCGCGACGACGATGACGACGACGGACCGAACAAGTTTACCGAGGACGCCTGGTAGTCGAGGGTGAGGTCAGGCCCGGCCACCGGGCGCTCCGCCGAGTTGTCCACAGGTGCGGGCCTGACCACCTCGAACCGTCGGACCTCTGGGGCAGGATAAAAGCAGGGGTCCCCTTGGCGGGGACGCCTGCGCAGCTCCGGCTGTGGCCGACCGGAGCCGTGGGCGAGACCCGTGGGCGAGACCCGTGGGGAAGGTTGCGGTGGCGGGCACGGCGTGTCGGTCGGCGCTGGGCGTGAGAGCCGACCGGGCGGTGGTCGTTCAGGTCAACGTGGGGAAGTCGAACCCGCCGGCGCTGGTGTGGTTCGTCCCGACCCCGCGCACCACGTCGTACGCCACGGCCGCCGCGATGGCCAGCGAACGGACCGGGTCGGGCGTGCCCGGCCGGATGGTCAGCACGTCCCGCCGCACGCGCCGCCCGTCCCGCTTCACGATCGCGCCCGGGCTGAACGACGCCACCTCGTGCAGCAGGCACAGCCGCTGCCCGGCCGCGTCGAGCAGCCCGTAAGCGCCGTGCCCCTCGTGCCGCACGGAACCCGCCACCGCGCCGTTCGGCCACGTCACGCGGGTCGGCGGCTTGCCGGCGCCCTTGCGGATCAGCAGCAGCTGCCGCCCGCGGTCGGCCAGGACCAGGTCGAACGTCGTCCGGCCGGAGAACGCGGTGGCGCGCAACAGCTTCCGCAGCGGCCCGAGGAACCGGCGTTCCGAGACCGATGCGATCAGCGTCCCGCCGCCGTCGTAGACGTCGCTGCGGTACCTGGTGCCCAGCAGGTGGCGCAGCACGCCCCAGGGCTGCTCGATGATCAACGTGTCGGTGCCGGGAAGGGTCACGGTGTGCCAGCGTACGGCGCGGTATGACACTCTTGGCACCCGTGCGAACTGATGTGGTCCTGGACGCCGCGGCGAAGGCCGAGCTGGCGCGGTTGGTGAGCGAGTTGGCCGTGGTGCACGGCAAGGTGACGCTGTCCTCGGGCGCCGAGGCCGACTACTACATCGACCTGCGGCGGGCGACGCTGCACCACGCCGCGTCACCCCTGATCGGCAGGCTGCTCCGGCAGCTCACCGCCGACTGGGACTACGTGGCCGCGGGCGGGTTGACGTTGGGCGCCGACCCGGTGGCGTGCGCGATGATGCACGCCGCCGCGAACGCGGGCGAGGTGCTGGACGCGTTCGTCGTGCGCAAGGCGGCCAAGCAGCACGGCATGCAGCGCCGCATCGAGGGCATCGAGGTCGCCGGGCAGCGGGTGCTGGCGGTCGAGGACACCTCCACCACCGGCGGCAGCGTGCTGACCGCCGTCGAGGCCCTGCGCGAGCACGGCGCCACGGTGGTCGGCGTCGCGACGGTCGTCGACCGCGGCACGGGCGCGCGCGAGGTGATCGAGGAGGCCGGGCTGCCGTACCGGTACCTGCTGGACCTGGCCGACCTGGGCCTGGCCTGACATGGCCAGCGCCCTGGTCCTGCTGCTGGTGATCGTGGCGATCCTGGGCGTCGGGGTCGCGGTGGGGTTGGCGCGCCGGAAGCGGAACCCGTTCACGAACCAGCAGTTCGTGAACCAGTGGGAGCAGCAGATGCGGGCGCTGGAGGCGTCCCTGGGGTGGCGGTTCGTCGCCGAGGACCAGGGCTTCCAGGAACGCGTGCCGCAGATCGGGCGGATGCTGGAGGCCGACCGGAGCCGGGTGAAGTTCCAGCTCGTCGGCCACTGGCGCGGTGTGCCCGTGCTGGCCGTGGAGGTGGTGTTCCGCGCGGACAACGTGGTCACGTCGGAGTACCGCACCTACACGGTGGTGGTCGTGCCGCGCCCGATGCCGGGGCCGTGGGTGCTGATCAGCCCGCGCGAGGACAGCGTGTGGGGCCTGTTCGAGCAGTTCGTGGCGACGGGCGACCCGGTGTTCGACGGGCGGTACGAGGTGCGCCGCCGCAACCCCGCGTTCGCCTCGGCCCTGCTCGCGTCCGGTCTCACGCAGGGGTTGTTGCAGGACCCGAGGGCGAACGGGGTGGCGATCGCGTTCGACGAGCACAACCTCGCCGCCGCCGTGCCGGGACCACTGCTGCAAGCGCCGCTCGCCCACCTGACCGACCTGCTGCTGGACGTGGCGGGCCGGGTGCCGTGGCAGGCGCTGCCCCGGGGCTGAGGCCACGGCCGACAGGCGTGCCCACCGCGTGAAATCGAGCGGCACGTGATCGCTCGGCCGCCTACTCTGGCAGGCAGGGAGGTCGCTATGGTCGCGCGCGCATTGGCCGAACTCGTCATGGTGGTGCACTTCGCCGTCCTGGTCTTCCTCGTGGTCGGGGGGTTCCTGGCCTGGAGGTGGCCGCGGGTGCTGTACTTCCACCTGGCGATGGCGACCTGGGGCCTGCTGATCGTGCTGTTCCCGCTCGCCTGCCCCCTCACCTGGCTGGAGAACGAGCTCCGCGCCGCCGCCGGCCAGCCGAGACTCGTGAGCGGCTTCATCGACACCTACATCGACGGCGTCCTCTACCCGGACTCCGCGGCCCGACTGGTGCAGGTGCTCGTGGCGGTCGTCGTGCTGGCCTCGTGGACCGGCTACTACCTCAAACGCCGCGTCGAGCAGACCTCGCCGACGCAGACCGAGGCTTGTCGCTGAACCGGTCCGACCAGGTCTGCCGCGGCTTGACCGAATTCGAACGCGGGCAGCGTCGGCGCGTTCGACCACGGCCACCGGAAGCTCGACACGCCGTCAGGATCGGCCCGACTACGATCGCCCGCGTCTTTCGACTCCGGGGGTGACGTGGTCCAGCGAGTGGTCCTCGAAGGGTTTCACGCGGTCAAGCACGCGGTTCGGTTCGGGGGAGCCGTGGGGACCGTGGTGGTGCTCGACCGGGCCGACGCGGTCGGGTTGGCGAGGTCGCACGCGCCCGACCTCGTGGACGTCTTCGAGCGGGCCGAGGTGGTGGGGCGGGCCGAGTTCGAGCGGGTGATCGGGCGGTCGCACCCGACCGGGGTCGGGGCGGTGGCCGAACGGCCCGCGGTCGAGTGGGGGCAGGCGGGGCGGGGCGCGCCGCTGGTGCTGCTCGACAACCCGCGCAACCTGGGCAACTTCGGCGCGGTGATCCGGGTGGCGGCCGGGCTCGGGGCCGGCGGGGTCGCGTCGATCGGGGACGTCGACCCGTGGCACCCGAACGTCCTGCGCGGCAGCGCCGGGTTGCACTTCGCGCTGCCCGTCGGGCGGTTGGCCGGCGTCGAGGACGTCCGGGGCGCCGTGATCGCGTTCGACGCCGGCGGTCGGGACCTGCGGGACGCGCGGATCCCCGACGACGCCGTGCTGGCCTTCGGCTCGGAGCGGCACGGGTTGTCGCCCGAGGTGCGGGCGCGGGCCGACCTGGTGGTCTCGCTGCCCATGCGGCCGAAGGTGTCCAGCTACAACCTGACCACGAGCGTGGCCATGGGGCTCTACCACTGGGAACTGTTCCGGCGAGCTTCTTGAACGGTTCAGTAGGCAGGCTGGTGAGGTGACGTCACCACCGAAGCTCCTCGCCGCGCGCGCCGGTGTCGCCGAACGCGCGGTCGAGTCCCGGCACCTGCGTCGGGTCTGGGGAGTGCCGGGCACGGCCCTCGGCGCGGTCGCCTGGCCGCCCGACTGGTCGGGCCGGCTGCACCTCCGGTTCGGCTACTGGTGGCAGGCGCACCTGCTCGACTGCGTCCTCGACGCCCAGCTCCGCTCGCCGAAGGCCGCGCGGGTGGCGTTGGTGCAGCGGCTCGTGCGCGGCATCCGGGTGCGCAACCTGGTCGGCTGGACCAACGACTACTACGACGACGTGGCGTGGCTCGGCCTGGCGCTGCTGCGCGCCGAGCGGGAAGTCGGGATCGCCAGGCCGAAGGCCATCGCCACGATCGCCGACCGCCTCCGCTCCGGGTGGACCGACCACGGCGGCGGCGGCATCTGGTGGCGGCGCGACGACGACTTCAAGAACGTCCCGGCCAACGGCCCGGCGGCGATCCTGTTCGCCCGGCTCGGCGCGCGGGCCGACCTCGGCCGCGCCCGGTCCATCGTGGACTGGGTCGAGGACCACCTGGCGGACCCGGAGACCGGGCTGCTGTGGGACGGGCTGCACGTCCACCCCGACGGCACGGTCCGCGAGGTCGAGAAGAACCTCTACACCTACTGCCAGGGCGTGGTGCTCGGCGCGTGCGTGGAGCTGGGCGGCCGGTACCAGGACGAAGCGGCCCGGATCATCGACGCCGTGGACAAGCACCTGGCCACCGACGGGGTGCTGCGCGGTCACGGCGGCGGCGACGGCGGCCTCTTCAGCGGCATCCTCACCCGCTACCTGGCGCAGGCCGCGCTGAGGCTCGACCGGCCCGAGGCGGCCCGCGCGGCGGACCTCGTGTTCGACTCCGCGAACGCGGTGTGGGCTAACCGGACCGCGGTGGTGAGCGGGCCGCTGTTCGGCCCGGAGTGGTCGGAGCCCGCGGTCAAGGGCAGCGGCCCGGAGCGCGACCTGTCGGTCCAGCTCGGCGGGTGGATGGCGCTGGAGGCCGCCGCGCTGCTGGAACGCGACGGGATCACGCCGTCACGGAGCTGAACCGAGCCGAGTCGAGCTAAGCCGCGTCGAGCTGAACCGAGCCGTCAGTGGCAGCCGCACGACTGCCGGTGCCGCAGCACGGGCGGCAGCCGGATCGTCTCCGGGGCCCGGTCCGGGTCCTCGATGCGGGACAGCAGCAGCCGCACCGCCGTGCGCCCGATCTCCTCCACGGGCTGCGCCATCGCGGTCAGCGGCGGGTCGACCAGCTCGGCCCACTCCACCTCGTCGTAGGTCACCAGCGCCAGCTCCGAGCCGATCCGCACACCCCGCGCCCGGGCCGTGTGCAGCACGTCGATCAGCACCTGGTGGTCGTTCACCACCACGCCCGAGACCTGCCCCAGCAACGGGTCCAACGACGGCCGCACGAGGTCCTCGTCCCACGCCAGCCCCGCCCGGCCGAGGCCGAGCCGGTAGCCGAGCACCCGCTCGTCCGTGGTCGCGAGCCCGGGCGGGCCGGACACCAGCCCGATCCGCCGGTGGCCCAGCTCCGCCAAGTGCCGCACCAGCGTGGACGTGGCCTGCACGTTCTCCGGGCCGACCTGGTCGACGTCGTTGGCCACGGTCAGCCGGTCCACCAGCACCGTCGGCACGCCCAACCGGCGCAGCTCGGGCAGCGCGGCCGAGCCGGACGTCGGCGTGAGCAGCACCCCGTCCACCCGCCGCGAGCGCAGCATCCGCACCGCGGCCCGCTCGGACTCGGCGGTGTCCCGGGTGTCGATGAGCACCAGCGTGTAGCCCGCCCTGGTGGCCTCGCCCTCGATGGCCGCGATCAGCTCGGCGAAGTACGGGTGCGAGACCAGCGACACCGCGAGGCCGAGGGACTTCGTGCCGCCGGTGACGAGCGAGCGCGCGATGGCGTCGCCGGTGTAGCCGGTCTCCTCGACGGCCTTGAGCACCCGGTCCCTGGTCGCCGCGGCGACCGACCTGGTCTCGTTGATCACGTGTGAGACCGTGGTGATGGAGACGCCGGCGAGACTGGCGACCTCCCGCATGGTGACCATGGACTCGTCCCCGTTCGGGCTGGCGCAAGCGATTGCGTGGAGACTTTACCTGCTAGGAGGGCGTGCCGTGGCTTCGGTGCTGTGTGTCGGGCTGACGACCGTCGACGTGAGCCAGCGGGTGGCGGAGTTCCCCGTGCCCGGCCAGAAGGTGCAGTCGCTCGGCGTGCACCTGTCGCCCGGCGGACCGGCGGCGAACGCGGCGCGCGCGGTGGCCGCGCTGGGGCACCGGGCCGTGCTGCTGACCGCGCTGGGCGGCGAGCTCGGCGACTTCGCCCTGGCCCGGCTGCACCCGGTGGAGGTGCGCTCGGTCGGTACCGGTGGTCCGGCGCTGAGCATGGTCGCGGTGCGCGAGCGCGACGGCGAGCGGACCGTGATCTCGCGCAACGCGGCCGGGTTCGACACCGCCGGGTTCGACGCGGCCGGCGCCGTGGACCCGGCGCTGGTGGAGGCGTCGGACGTGGTGCTGGTGGACGGCCACCTCGGTCCGCTCGCGGTGCGGGCGGCCCGGCTCGCGCGCCGCGCCGGCGTGCCCGTGGTGCTGGACGCGGGCAGCTGGAAACCCGTGCTGGACGACCTGCTGCCGCTGGTGGACGTGGCCGCGTGCTCGGCCGCGTTCGAGCTGTCGGACGCCGAGGTGCACGCCAGGGGCGTGCCGCTGGTGATCCGCACGCACGGCCCGCGTCCCGTCACCTGGTCGCGTGGTGGTGCCACCGGCTCCCAACCGGTAGGAGTTGTCGAGGCGCGCGACACCAACGGCGCGGGCGACGTGTGGCACGGTGCCCTGGCGGTCGCGGTCGCCGAGGGCCTGGCGGTGCCCGACGCCGTCCGGTGGGCGAACGAGGTCGCCGCGGTGCGGGTGCGCCACACCGCGTGGGACTGGGTGGAGGAGCTGGGACGGTGGCGGGACAGCGGGTGAGGTTCGACGAGCTGGTCGACCGGGCGCGGCTGCTGGTGGACACCGGCGAGCGCAAGATCCTCGGCATCGGCGGCGCGCCGGGCTCGGGCAAGTCGACGTTGGCGCGCCGGCTGGTCGACGCGCTGGGCGAGGACGCCGCCCTGGTCGGCATGGACGGCTTCCACCTGGCGCAGCGCGAGCTGGACCGGCTCGGCATCGCCGACCGCAAGGGCGCGCCGGACACGTTCGACGTCCCCGGCTACGTCGACCTGCTCGGCCGGCTGAAGGCGTGCGGGCCCGACGTGGTGTACGCGCCGGAGTTCCGCCGCGAGATCGAGGAGCCGATCGCGTGCGCGGTCCCGGTCGACCCCGCCGTGCCGCTGGTCGTCACCGAGGGCAACTACCTGCTGATGCAGTACGACAAGTGGAAGCGCGTGCGGGTCGTGCTGGACGAGGCGTGGTTCCTGATGATCGACGAGGACCTGCGGGTGGCGCGGCTGATCGACCGGCACATCCGGTACGGACGGACGGCGGAGGACGCGCGCGAACGCGTGCTGCACGGCACCGACCACGTGAACGCGCTCATGGTGAACGCGTCCAAGTCCGCCGCCGACCTCGTGCTCGACGAGGTGCTGTGACCCGTCACGACGTCGTCGTGGGCACCTCTTCGTCCACCGGCTTCTTCATCTCCTGCCGGTACCGGAACAGGCCGTAGGCGGTGCCGAAGACGAAGAACGCGATGCTGACGACGACCGCCACCGTCTCCAGCCACGGCACGGCGGTCAGCAGGCCCGCGCCGTAGTAGCCGGCCAGCACCAGCGTGGGCACCCACGCGATGGCCCCGATGGTCGTGGCGAGCATGAACCGCTTCGGGTCCATCCGCGCCGCGCCGGCGATCATCGGCGCCAGCGTGCGCACCCAGGGGATCCACCGGGCCAGCACGATCGCCCAGAAGCCTCGTCGGTCGAGGAAGTCGCGGGCCTTGGCGAGGTTCTCCTTGTTGAGGACCTTGCCGCCGCGGCGGGCCAGCAGGCGGGTGCCGGTGTGCCGGCCGATGTAGTAGCCGATCTGGTTGCCGACGACGGCCACGGCGAGCGCGACCCCCGACAGCAGCCAGGCGGACAGCTCGCTGTCGTGCGACGCGAGCACCACACCGGCGGCGAACAGCAGCGAGTCGCCGGGCAGGAACAGGCCGAAGATGAAGGCGCACTCGAAGAAGATGAAGCTCAGCGTGATGAGCCACACGGCCAGCGGGCCTGCGGAATCGAGCTGAACGAATGCGACAGTCTCGGACGTTGCGGACAAGACCACGCCATGCAGCCTACGTGGGACCGCGGCCCGGCCTGGGCGACATGGGGATAACGCGTTGCCGAAGCCTCGGCGTCGTCACCGTTCGCACGGGTGCGAACACGGGCTGGAGTGATCACCGTCCCGGGGCTAGCGTGGACGGATGGAGGCCTTGCTCGCCGAACTCCGCTCCGCCGCGGGCGCCGACGCGGTGCTGACCGACGTCGACGTCACCGCGGCCTACCAGCGCGACATGATGCCGTTGGCGCCCTACGGGCAGCCGCTGGCGGTGGTGCTGCCGACGTCCGCGGCGCAGGTGCAGGCGGTCGTGCGGGCCTGCGCGGCGGCACGCACGCCGATCGTGCCGCGCGGCGCGGGCAGCGGGCTGTCCGGCGCGGCGAACGCCGTCGAGGGCTGCGTGGTGCTGGCGATGACGAAGATGAACGCGATCGTGGAGATCGACCCGGACAACCGGCTGGCCGTGGTCGAGCCGGGCGTGGTGAACCTCGACCTGCGCGGCGCGGTCGAGAAGCACGGGCTGTTCTACCCGCCCGACCCGTCCAGCTACGACTGGTGCACGATCGGCGGCAACCTGTCCACCAACGCGGGCGGGCTGTGCTGCGTGAAGTACGGCGTGACCACGGACTCCGTGCTCGGGCTGGACGTGGTGCTGGCCGACGGCGAGCTGCTGCGCACCGGCCGTCGGACCGTCAAGGGCGTGGCCGGGTACGACCTGACCAAGCTGTTCGTCGGCAGCGAGGGCACGCTCGGCGTGATCACCAGGGCGACCCTGGCGCTGCGGCCGCTGCCGCAGGCCCCGGCCACGCTGGTGGCCACGTTCGGCAGCACGGCGGCGGCGGGCGTGGCGGTGAGCCGCGTGGTGACCGAGGGCGTCGTGCCGTCGTTGATGGAGATCATGGACCGCACGTCCATCCGGGCCGTCGAGCAGCACCTCAAGACCGACCTGAACGCCGGCGCGGCGCTGCTGCTGTGCCAGTCCGACTCGGGCGGCGAGGCGGGGCGGCACGAGCTGGCCGCGATCGAGCAGGCGTGCGTCGCGGCGGGCGCGGAGCTCGTCTACGCCACCGACGACCGCAGCGAGGGCCGCGACCTGCTGACCGCGCGGCGGGCCGTGCTGACCGCGCTGGAGGTCTACGGCGCGTGGCTGACCGACGACGTGTGCGTGCCGCGGACGAAGATCGCGGACCTGATCGCCGGGTGCGAGCGGATCAGCGAGTCGGTGGGGCTGCGGATCGCCGTGGTCGGGCACGCGGGCGACGGCAACATGCACCCCACGATCGTCTACGACCCGGCGTCGGCGGACGAGTTCGCGCGGGCGCGGCGGGCGTTCGACGAGATCCTGGCCCTGGGGCTGGCGCTCGGCGGCACGATCACCGGCGAGCACGGCGTCGGCAAGATCAAGCGCGAGTGGCTGGCGCGCGAGATCGGGCCGGTCGGCCTGCGGGTCCACCGCGAGATCAAGCGCGCGCTGGACCCGGAGAACCTCTTCAACCCGGGCTCGATGTTCAGCGTGTGATGGCCGCTGCTCGGTGTGTGATGGCCGCTGCTCCGCAGACGGCGGCGCGGTCGCCTGGGAGACGACCGACGCGACCGCACGGGGCGGTGCTCAGTCGACGGGCCTGATGCGCTGCGTGTCGTCCACCCGGTCGATGACCTGGGTGATGTCGTCCGCCTCCTGCGCGATCAGGGACTTCTTCTCGCGCCGCGCCTTGACGACCTCGATGATGATCGGCACCACCGAGAGCAGCACGATCAGGATCAGCATCATCTCGAGGTTGTCGCGCACGAACTGGATCTGGCCGAGGAAGTAGCCGAGCACCGTCAGGCCCGCGGCCCACGCGACGCCGCCGATCAGGGAGTACGTGAAGTACTTGCGCGGGTCCATCCGGCCGACGCCCGCCATGGCGGTGATGAACGTGCGCACGATCGGCACGAACCGGGCCATCACGATCGCGCGGGCGCCGTACTTGTCGAAGAACTCGTGCGTCTTGTCGACGTACTCCTTCTTGAAGATCTTCGACTCGGGCTTGGCGAACAGCGCCGGTCCGGCCCGGTGGCCGATCCAGTAGCCGACCACGTTGCCCGCGAGCGCGCACACCGTCAGAAGCAGGCACACCAGCCACAGCGGGTACTCCAACACCCCCGACGCCACGAACAGGCCCGCGGTGAACAGCAGCGAGTCGCCGGGGAGGAAGAAGCCCACCAGCAGGCCGCACTCCGCGAAGATGATGAAGCACAGGCCGACCAGCATGTACGGCCCGAGCCCCTTGAGCAGGATCGCCGGGTCGAGCCAGTCCGGACCGAGGGCAACCGTGGAGGTGAGCGCGACAGTCACGGCGCCCACGGTACAGGCACTACCCGAGCGTCATGACCGCCACGACCGTGCCCGCGGCCAGCCCGAGCAGCACCGCCAGCAGCAGCACCCACCCCGCGCCCAACGCCGGGCGGGTCCGCCGCACGGGCAGGTGGAGGTGCGCGCCGGAGCTGGTGGCCTGTGCGCGCAAAGCGTCGGCCACCAGCTTCTCGTGGTCTTCGGGCACCGGCTCAGTCCTTCGTCTGACTACCTGCTCCCGCAGAGGCTACCCACGCCCCCCGGCTCATCACCTCGCGCGGCTTCAGCTCGGTGTCCAGCACCACGACGTCGGCCGCGAGACCGGCCCGCAGCTCACCCGTGCGGCCCTGGAGCCCGAGCAGCCGCGCGGGACGCGTCGAGGTGGCGTGCACGGCCTCCTCGATGGTCAGGCCGCACGACTGCACCGCGTTGCGGAACGCGGCGTCCATGGTCAGCGTGCTGCCCGCGAGGGACGCGCCACCGGCCAGCGTCGGCACGCCGTCCACCACCCGCACCTCCAGGCCGCCCACGTCGTAGACGCCGTCGCCCACGCCCGCCGCCGCGATGGCGTCGGTCACCAGCACGGTCCGGCCCACGCCCGCGTGCCGCGCGGCGAGGCGCACCGCCGTGGGGTGCAGGTGCACCAGGTCGCAGATCAGCTCGACGGTGACGCGCTCGTCGTCCAGCAGCGCGCCGATCGGGCCCGGCTCGCGGTGGTGCAGCGGGCGCATCCCGTTGAACAGGTGGGTGGCGACGGTCGCGCCCGCCTCGACGGCCGGCCGGATCTGCGCCTCGGTGGCGTCGGTGTGGCCGATCGCGGCCAGGACGTCGTTGGCGACGAGGTGGCGCACCGCGTCCACGCCGTGCTCCAGCTCGGGCGCGACGGTGATCATGCGGACCGCGCCGCCGCCCGCGTCGAGCAGCTCGTCGATCGAGGCGCGGTCCGGCGGGCGGAGGATCGCCGGGTCGTGCGCGCCGCAGCGCGCGGCGGACAGGAACGGGCCCTCCAGGTGGATGCCCGCGAGCACGTTGTCCCGCACCAGCTCGGTCAGCGCCTTGACCTGGTCGGCCAGCTCCGGGATCGGCCTGGACACCAGGCTCGCCAGCAGCGTGGTGGTGCCGTGCCTGCGGTGCGCGTTCGCCGCCTTGCTCACCCGGGCCGGGTCGGCGCTGGTGAACGCCTCACCGCCGCCACCGTGGCAGTGGATGTCGACGAAGCCCGGCACCAGCCAGCCGCCGTTCACGTCCGCGGTCGGGCCGTCCGGTGGCGCCCCCTCGCCGACGGCCGCGATCAGGCCGTCCCGCACCGCCACCCACCCCTGTTCGAGCACCCCGTCGGGCGTGACGACCCGACCACCGGTCAGGGTCACGTCCACGGGTCCACCCCACGTGCTCATCTGTCCTCCAGCATGTCGATGGCCAGCAGCGCGGCCCCGAGGCACCCGGCCTCGTCGCCCAACGCGGCCAACCGCAGTTCCGGGCGTCGCTGGAACGTGATCAGCTCGTCCAGTCGTCCGCCCAGCGGATCCGTCAGCTTCGGACCCGCCAGCGCCAGGCCGCCGCCGAGCACCACGGCTCGCGGACCCAGCAGCGCGGCTACCAGCAGGATGCCCTTCGCGAGCGCGTCGACGGCCTCGCGCCACACCACCGCCGCGTCGTCGTCGCCCTCCGTGAGCAGCCTCGCCACGTCCGCCGCGCCGCTGACGTGGCGGTTCGTGCGTTCGGTGTAGCGGCGGGCGATCGCGGCGCTGCTCGCCCGCGCCTCGACGCAACCCGTCTGGCCGCAGCCGCACGGGTCGCCGTGGCCGACGTCCACGTGCCCGACCTCGCCCGGCGCGGTGGAGATCCGGCCGTCCAGGACGAGGGCGGCGGCGATGCCCGTGCCGATCGGCATGATCACCGCGTCGGTCAGGTCGCGGGCGTTGCCCTGGCGCAGCTCGGCCAGGCCACCGGCCCGCACGTCGTGGCCGAACGCGGTGCGCAGCCCGGTCGCCGCCTCGATCCGGTCGCGGAACGGGTAGTCCGCCCAGTCGAGGTTGGCCGAGTAGACGCCGGTGCCGGTCGCCTCGTCCACGATGCCCGGCACGACCACGCCGACCGCGTCGACCGGGTGCTCGGCGCGCAGTTCGTCGACCAGCAGGGCCACGTCCTCGACCACGGCGTCACCGCCGTGCCTGGTCGCGCGCCGCTGCCGCCGCACCGCCACCACCCCGCCGGGACCGCCGCTGACCAGGGCAGCCTTCGTCCCGGTCCCGCCGACGTCGACGGCTATCACGTGCCTTGTGCGCGCCACGAGGACCGATACTGCGCCATCCGACCGCCATTGGTCTATACCAAGTGTCCGATTGGCCGACTCGGGTACGGCCGCGCACGTGCCGGAGCCCCAGCCGGGGGCCGGGCGCGAGTTGTCCACAGGCCGCGGTCGGCGGGGCGGTTTCGTCGGTGCGCGGTGGCAGGATCAAGAACAGGGATCCCCTGGGCGGGGACCCCTGCGGAGCGAGTCCTGGAGGGCGGTGGCCAGGGCGCTGACCACGATCGTCCGCCGGGGTGGTCCGGCCGCTCGAGGTCCCGGCGTCGTCGCCTGCCACCCGCTCGAGGTCCCGGCGTCGCCTGCCGCCCGCTTGATGATCCGATGCCGTGGGTGCGCCGGCAGGTCGCGGCAGTGACGGGGCTGGAACGCGGTGCCCGGCCGGAGCCGTGGTGCGGGCGGGGCGGCGGCGCCGTGCGGGCCGGTGGCTAGTTGCCGGCCATGATCTTCTGCAGGGCGTCCAGCGCGCGGCTCGCCGTGCTCTTCACGGTGCCCTTGCTGATGCCGGTGGCCTCGGCGATCTCGGCTTCCGAGAGGTCGCCGTAGTAGCGCAGCACGAGCACCTCGCGCTGCCTCGGCGGCAGCTGGGACAGCGCCCGCACGACCGCCTGGTGCTCGGCCGTGAGCATGGCGAGGCTCTCCGCCGAACGCGCGTTCGCCACGTGCGGCGGGGTGTAGTCGCGGGCGGTCTTGCGGCGGCGGAGCACGCTGCGCGAGCCGTTGACGACCGCCGTGCGCAGGTAGCCGACGGCGGCCTGCGCGTCCCGCAGGTTCTTCCAGTTCCGGTACAGGCCGGTGAACGCCTCCTGGACCACGTCCTCCGCCGTGGCGGGCTCGTCGACCAGCAGCAGCGCCAGCCGGACCAGCCGCATCCGGTGCTGGCGGTACAGGTCCTCCAGCGTCAGCGGGCCGGTCGGGGGCGGTGCCGCGCCGTCCTGGATCCGCAGGTTCGTCAGCGTGTCCTGCACACGCGCGATGCCGCCGCTGTTCCGATCGGGACCGACCACGGAAAAGACGTTACCTCCTCACGGGGTAGCTTCGGTGCGGCGCTGCACAACGGAGGTGGGCATTCGATGGCTCGGTTCGCGGTCGAGTTGGTGTTCGGCGACAACCAGGACGAGCGGCTGGCGGTCCGGCCCGCGCACCGCGACTACCTGGCGACGCTGGTCGAACGGGGTGTGCTGCTCGTGTCGGGCCCCTACGCCGACCAGTCCGGCGCCCTGCTGGTCTACGAGGTCGCCGACGAGGCGGAGCTGCGCGACGTCCTCGCCGCCGACCCGTACACGCCCGCCGGCGTCGTCAAGGAGACGCGCGTGCACGAGTGGCAGGCGTTGATGGGCGTCTGGCTCTAGCCCTTCTTCGCCGAGGCGGCGGCCGAGCCACCCGGTCCGACCAGGCCGGACAGGTCGTTCGCCGCCATCTCGCGGTCGGCGGCGGGCACCGACTTCCGCGCCTGCCGGTCGACCACCCGCGGGGTGAACGCGCGGAAGAGCTTCAGGCCGCCGACCCAGCCCGGCACGTGCACGGCCCTGGACCGCCGGGTGATCGCCCGCACCACGGCCTTGCCCACGTCCGACACCGGGTACTTCTTGCCCGCCAAGCCCGGCATCCCGCTGCGCATCGGGCCGAACACGGGGTGCTGGTCGGCGCTGTCGACCATGTCCGTGGCGATCCACGAGAAGTACGCCACCCCGACGTCCACGCCCAGGTGCCGCACCTCGGCGCGCAGGCTGTCCGCGAACGCCTCGCAGCCCGCCTTGGCGGCGGAGTAGGCCCCGTTGCCCGGGATGTGCACGATCGCCGCCAGCGACGACACGACGAGGCAGTAGCCGCGGCTCGCGACGAGGTGCGGCAGGCACGTCCGGACCGTGCGCCACACCCCGAGCAGGTTGACCTCGATGACCCGTTCGAAGGCCGCGGGGTCCATCGACCGGATGAAACCGGTGGCGGCGACGCCCGCGTTGGCGACGACCACGTCGATGCCGCCGTAGTGGTCGACCACGCCGGTCACCGCGGCCTCCAGCGCCGCCCGGTCGGTGACGTCGGCCTCCCACGCCCGGCCGCCGCACTCCTCGGCCACCTGCCGCAGCTGGTCGCCCTCCAGCCCGACCAGGGCGAGCTTCGCGCCCTTCGCGGCCAACCGCCGCGCCACCTCCGCGCCGATGCCCCTCGCCGCGCCAGTGATCAGGACAACCTTGCCCGCAACGTCCACGGTGACCTCCTCAGCCCGTCCAGCCAGGGAGGCCACCGTAACGCAACTTACCGCCAGTAAGCTACTGGGGAGTTAAACGGAACTGGCCGCGGTCAGGGCCGCCACCTCGTCCGCCGCCAGCTCCAGTTCCAGGGCCGGGAGCAGGGCGGCGAGCTGGTCGGCGGTGCGGGCGGACGCGATGGGCGCGGCGACCGTCGGCTGCTCCGCCAGCCACGTCAGGGCGACCGCCGCCTGGGTGGTGCCGTGACCGGCCGCGATCTCGTCCAGCGCCGCGAGGACCCGCAGGCCGCGCTCGTCCAGGTACTTCGACGCGGCGGCGGCCCGCGCGCTCTCCACCTCGACGCCCGGCCGGTACTTGCCGGTCAGGAAGCCCTTCGCCAGCCCCCAGTACGGCGCGGACGCGAGCCCGTGGTCGGCCACCGCGCGGGACAGCTCGCCCTCGTAGGAGCGGTCCACGAGGTTGTACGCCTGCTGGAGCGCGACGAACCGGGCGAAGCCCTCGCGCTCGGACACGGCGAGCGCCGACGTGAGCCGCTCGGCGGTGTAGTTGGACGCGGCGACGTGCCGGACCTTGCCCGCGCGGACCAGCCGGTCGAACGCCGCCAGCGTCTCCTCCTGCGGCGTGTCGAGGTCGTCCTTGTGCGCGTAGTACAGGTCGATGTGGTCCACGCCGAGGCGGCGCAGGGAGTCCTCGGCGGCGCGCTCGATCGTGCCGGCCTTGAGGTCGTCCAGGCCGGGGAGCATGCCGACCTTGGTCGCGACGACGACCGAGTCCCGGTTGCCGCGGCTGCGCAGCCACCTGCCGATGATCGTCTCCGACTCGCCGCCGACGTGGCCCTCGGCCCACGCCGAGTACGAGTCGGCGGTGTCCACGAAGTTGCCGCCGGCCCGCGCGAAGGCGTCCAGCACGGCGAACGAGGCGTCCTCGTCGGCGGTCCAGCCGAACACGTTGCCACCCAGGCACAGGCGCGACACGTCGAGGTCGCTGGTTCCGAGTTTCGTCATGTCGCGAACCTAAACGCGCTGGTCCGATCGCGCCGAACGGCGAAGCCAGGACTAAATGGTGGCGCGGCGCGGTTGGCAGTCGTCAGAACCTAGTTCGCGGGGAGACGAAATGACGGTCGAGTTGGGCAGGTACGGCGTGTGGGACCGGGCCGCGCGCTGGGTGGGCCGCGGCGAGGACGCCGCGGAGCTGGAGGGGCTCGGGTTCGGCGCGCTCTGGCTGGGCGGGTCGCCCGACGGCAGCGTCATGACCACGGTCTCCGAGCTCCTGGAGGCCACCGAGAAGATCACCGTGGCGACCGCCGTGATGAACGTCTGGACGACACCGGCCGGCGAGGTCAACGACGGCTACCGGGCGCTGGCGTGGACCGACCGGTTCCTGGTCGGCATCGGCGCCGGGCACGGCGACCTCGTGGGTGAGGTGCATCACAGCCCCTACCAGAAGCTGATCCACTACCTGGACGAGCTGGACGTGCCGCGCGACCGACTGGCGCTGGCCGCGCTGGGCCCGCGACTGCTCCGGCTCGCCGCCGCCCGGACGAGCGTCGCGCACCCCTACCTGGTGACGCCCGACTACACGGCGAGAGCGCGCGAGACCGTCGGCGAGGGCGTGCTGCTCGCCCCCGAGCAGCACGTGGTGCTCGAAGCAGATCCCGCACGGGCCCGTGACCTGGGGCGGGAGGCGTTGGCCGAGTACCTGGGCAGGCCGAACCACGTCCGGAACTGGCTGCGGCACGGCTTCACCGAGGACGACCTCGCCGGCGGCGGCAGCGACCGGCTGGTGGACGCCCTGGTCGCGTGGGGCCCGGTCGAACGGGTCGCGCGGCGCCTGCGCGAGCACCACGACGCGGGCGCCGACCACGTGGCGGTCCAGGTGGTCGGCGCCCCCGACGCCCAGCAGGCGTTGCGCGACGTCGCCGCCGCGCTGGAGGACTAGTTCTCGGAGACCTCCACGCCCTTCCAGAACGCGACGTGGTCCTTGATGTTCGCCGCGGCCTCGCTGGGCGTCGGGTAGAACCACGCCGCGTCGGCGTTGTCCTGGCCCTTCACGTGCAGCGTGTAGTAGCTCGCGGTGCCCTTCCAGGGACAGACCGACGTGGTGTCCGACGGCCTGAGGTACTGGGCGTGCACCGACTCCAGGGGGAAGTAGTGGTTCCCCTCCACCATCTCGGTCTTGTCACTCTCGGCGATGATCTCGCCGTTCCACCGTGCGATCGCCATGACACCACTATGCCGTTGATCATCTTCGCTTGCCGGCCCGTGCCCGTAGGATGCTGCCGACACCGCGTTCCGGGCACCCGAGGAGGACCCACAGATGCCCATCGCAACCCCCGAGGTCTACGCCGAGATGCTCGACCGCGCGAAGGCGAACGAGTTCGCCTACCCCGCGATCAACGTCACCTCGTCCGAGACCCTCAACGCGGCCCTGCGAGGTTTCGCGGAAGCCGAGAGCGACGGGATCATCCAGGTCTCGACCGGTGGTGCCGAGTTCGCCTCGGGCACCAAGGTCAAGGACATGGTGACCGGCGCGGTTGCGCTGGCGGAGTTCGCGCACGTGGTCGCCGAGAAGTACCCGGTGAACATCGCGCTGCACACCGACCACTGCCCGAAGGACAAGCTCGACGGCTACGTGCGGCCGCTCGTCGCGATCAGCCAGGAGCGGGTGGACCGCGGGCTCAACCCGCTGTTCCAGTCGCACATGTGGGACGGCTCGGCCGTGCCGCTCGACGAGAACCTGAAGATCGCCTCCGAGCTGCTCGACCTCACCGCCAAGGCGAAGATCATCCTCGAGATCGAGGTGGGCGTCGTCGGCGGCGAGGAGGACGGCGTCGTCGCCGAGATCAACGAGAAGCTCTACACCACCCCTGAGGACTACCTGAAGACGGTGGACTCCCTCGGCGCCGGTGAGAAGGGCCGCTACCTGGTCGCGGCGACGTTCGGCAACGTGCACGGCGTGTACAAGCCGGGCAACGTGAAGCTGCGCCCGGAGATCCTCAAGCAGGGCCAGGACGTGGTGGCCGAGAAGCTGGGCCTGCCGGCCGGCTCCAAGCCGTTCGACCTGGTCTTCCACGGCGGCTCCGGCTCGCTGCTGGAGGAGATCCACGAGGCGCTGACGTACGGCGTGATCAAGATGAACATCGACACGGACACGCAGTACGCGTTCACCCGGCCGATCGTCGGCCACATGTTCGCCAACTACGACGGCGTGCTCAAGGTGGACGGGGAGGTCGGCAACAAGAAGGCCTACGACCCGCGGTCCTACCTCAAGGCCGCCGAGCAGGGCATGGCCGCCCGCATCGCCCAGGCGTGCGAGCACCTGAAGTCCTCCGGCCGCATGATCGCCGGCTGAGACGTCCCGCACGGCGAACGGCCCCCTCCCGGTTCCGGGAGGGGGCCGTTCCGCGTGTGCGGACTACTCGCGGTTCACGCGGCAGACGGCGGCGTCCACCAGCTCCGCCTGCGCCGCCGCCGCGTCCGGTGCGGCGAGGGCGAAGGTGGTCGTCATCAGCACGGTGACGGTGCGGTCGCCGGTGACGTCGGCGTAGTTGTGGCTGCGGTAGCCCGGGAAGCCGCCCGAGTGGCCCCAGACCGTCCCGCAGGACGTCTTGACCTCCATGAGGCCCAGGCCGTAGCCGTTCGCGCCGGCGCCGCCCTGGGGCACCGCGTCGCGCATCTCCGCGAGCAGGTGCCGGGGGACCAGCCGGCCGGACATGAGGGCGGTGAGGAAGCGGCGCCAGTCCTCCGCCGTGGACACCAGGCCGCCCGCGGCCCAGGCGGGGCTGAGGTCCATCCCGGTCACGTTGACGTGCTCGTGGTGCCGCGGGCCGGCGAAGCCGTCGCCGACGGGCATGCCGGGCGGGAGCAGCGGGCCGAGGTGCGCCACGTCGGGCTCGTACCCGTGGGCGTGCCGGCCGCGCAACCCGATCCCGTCGGCCAAGTAGGTGTCGTCCATCCCGAGCGGCCGGAGGATCCGCCGCTCGACCAGCTCGGCGTACGGCCGGCCGGTCGCGGCCTCCAGCACCATGCCGACCAGCGTGTAGTTGGTGTTGCTGTAGTCCCACCGCTCGCCGGGCGCGAACAGCGGCGGGTGCGACACGGCCACGGCGACCAGTTCGGCGGGCGTCCAGGCCCTCGGCCGCTGCCCCGTGAGCAGGCCTTGCAGGCGCAGGTCCTCCAGGTAGTCGAACAGGCCGCTGGTCTGGTTGAGCAGCATCCTCAGCGTGATCGCCGAGCCGTTCGGCACCACGCCCGGCAGCCACCGCTCGACCGGGTCGTCCAGGCCGATCCGCCGTTCGGCGACGAGTTGCAGGACCAGGGTCGCGGACACCGTCTTGGTGTTGGACGCCATCTTGAACCCGTCGTCGGACCGGAGCCGGTGGTCCGCGAGGGTCCAGCGGGCCTGCCGGACGACCTCCACCGGCCGGCCGCGCCCGTCGTCCACCCGGACGACGACACCGGGGACACCCGCCGCCAGGGCCTGGTCGACCGCGCTGGTCAGCCGGTTCGGCGCGGTGGCGGTCGCGAGGCCCGCGGTGGTCGCGGTCAGGGACAGGACCAGCGCCCCGGCCACGGCGGCGCGGAGAAGTCGGCGCATGAGAGTTCCCCCCAAGGATTTCGGGTCGTACCCGGTGTCCGGGTCGTGCCCGGTCGATCCTCGGGGGGAACGGAGGCGTTCGGAATCAGGCGACCACCAGCGGTCGTCCGGGGGTCTGCCCCACCTTCACCCGGTCGGCGAGGAGCCAGAGCGCGGTCAGCGCGACGAACGTCGCCGCCGCGGACGGGTAGAGGATCGGCGGCGCGGCGTCCAGCGCCTGGAGCACCCAGATCCCGCCGTAGCCCAGGCCCGTGACGGCCGCGGAGCCGAGGACCGCGGCCAGCGGCGCGGGCAGCCTGCCCAGGTGCGCCGCGTCCACGGCCAGGCCGATGAGCAGCAGGAACACCGGCACGGTCGACAGCGGGAAGTCGGCGACGCCGAGCAGCGGCCAGATCAGCAGGCGGTAGGCGACGTAGCCGCCCGCCACCGCCGTCGCGGCCCACGGCACGCCGATCGTGCGCCGGGCGATGACCAGCACGAGCGCCGCCGCGACCAGGCCCCACACCGGGTAGACCCAGTCCGGGATGGGCAGCGAGAACTGGACGATCGACTCGCGGTCCACGGGCCGGCCGATCTGGTCGGCGGCGAACTGGAGCAGGCTCGGTTCGGCGTACGGGTCGCCGCGGTCCCACGAGGCGATCTCCAGCACGCCGTACTCCTGGTGCTGGTTCGGGAACCACATGTTCTCCAGGAACAGCAGCCACAGCCCGGTCAGCCCGAGCACCCGCCACCGGCCGCCGGCCGGGAAGAGCGCGATCCAGCCGCGGAGCGCGCCCGCCATCATGATCGCGGTGCCCAGGTACAGCAGGGCGTGCGACCCGCTCCACGACGTGATGTCGAGGCCGTTGATCCGGTGGTTGATCAGGTCGATGGGCAGCGCGACCAGGAAGACGCCGGTGCCCCACTGCATCAGCCGCAGCGCGGTCTTGTCCGCGCCGTAGCCGGTGTAGGTGTGGAACAGCGTCAACCCGACCACGATCACCGTGCCCAAGGTGTTGATCATGTGCGGTGGCGCCAGTTCGTCGCGCAGCCACTTGAAGTGCCAGGCCACGTCCCACGAGGAGCCGATCAGCTTGAGCAGCAGACCGACGAGCCAGAGCTTGTAGAGCGCGGCGACGAGCGCCGGTGGCGTCTCACGCCCCGGCTCGCCGCGCTCCCAGTACTGGTCGCGGAAGCGCGCGACGCGATTGGTTACCCCCATGTTCACCCGCCCATGATGCGTCCCGGCTGGGGTGGCTGGAAGGGTGCCCCGCCCTGGAATTTTCCCGGAACATCCCTTAGGGGATGACCATGACCAGCGTATTCCGAGTCGACTC
This sequence comes from Actinosynnema sp. CA-299493, assembly GCF_050946825.1. Lineage (NCBI taxonomy): Bacteria > Bacillati > Actinomycetota > Actinomycetes > Pseudonocardiales > Pseudonocardiaceae > Actinosynnema > Actinosynnema sp. CA-299493. The sequence continues at coordinate 9,128,812 of NZ_CP191993.1, read as the reverse complement.
ATGCTAACAGGTGATGTTCGTTGCTCCGAATAGCCGCAACGGGAAAGGTGCGGTCCTGAGAGTTCACTGAGAACCGAGGAGCGCTTTCATGGGCAAGAAGGTCGTCGCCGGCGTCATCGTCACCGCGCTGGTGCTGACACTGGTCGCTGCGGTGGCCCGGGTATTCCTAAGCTGAGGGCATGGACAACCTGCTCGGTCCCGAACCCACGTTGCTGCCGGACCGCCCGGAGGCGCAGGCCGCCGCCGAGGCCGGCACCGACCCGGCCAAGATCGTCCGCGCCTACCCCGACTTCAGCGAGGCGTGGGCGCTGCTCGCGGAGCGGGCGTTGCAGACCGGCGACCCCGTCGCCGGCTACGCGTTCGCGCGCACCGGCTACCACCGCGGTCTCGACCAGCTCCGCCGCTCGGGGTGGAAGGGCCACGGCCCGGTGCCCTGGTCGCACCGCGGCAACCAGGGCTTCCTGCGCGCGCTGGCGGCGCTGGCGCGGGCCGCCGACGAGATCGGGGAGACCGAGGAGTACGAGCGCTGCCGCAAGTTCCTCGGCGACAGCGACCCGGCGGCGCCCGCCGCGCTCGGCCTGAGCTGAGCACGTGGGGGCCGTGCGCGACGAGGTGGCGCGCAGGCTGAAGCGGTGGCGGAGCACGGCCTTGCCGATCGGCCAGGCCGCGCTCGCCGCCGGGCTGTCCTGGCTGGTCGCCACCGAGGTGGTCGGCCACGCGCACCCGTTCTTCGCGCCGATCGCCGCCGTCGTCTGCCTCGGCGTGTCGCTGGGGCAGCGGCTGCGGCGCGTCGTGGAGCTGGTCGTCGGCGTGTCCGTCGGCGTCGGCGTCGGCGACGTGCTGATCTCGTTGATCGGGTCGGGGCCGTGGCAGATCGCGCTGGTCGTGGCGTTGGCGATGTCCACGGCGGTGCTGCTCGACGGTGGCGCGGTGATCGCGCTGCAGTCCGGCTCGTCGGCGGTGCTGGTCGCCACGCTGCTGCCGCCCAGCGCCGGCGGCGGGCTGGACCGGATGGTGGACGCGCTGGTCGGCGGCCTGGTGGGGCTGGCCGTGACGGCGCTGCTGCCGGCGAACCCGCTGACCGTCGCGCACCGGCAGGCGAAGGTGGTGCTCGGCGAGCTGACCGAGGCGTTGCGGGGCGTGGCGACGGCGGTGGCCGAGTCCGACGCCGTGCAGGCCGCCAGCGTGCTGGCGCGGCTGCGCGGCAGCCAGGAGGCGGTGGACGAGTTCGCGTCGGCGTTGAAGACCGGCGGCGAGATCGCCACCATCGCGCCGATCCGCTGGCGCAGGCGGCACGAGCTCGGCCGGTACGAGACGGCCGCCACGCCGGTGGACTACGCGCTGCGCAACGCCCGGGTGCTGGCCCGGCGGGCGTTGGCCGCGCTGCGGGACGGCGAGCGGATGCCGGACGTGCTGCCCGACGTGCTGCGGCAGTACGCGGACGCGGTGGACGTGCTGCGGGGCGAGTTGGAGCGCGGTGTCGAGCCGAAGCGGGCGCGGGCGGCCGTGTGCGCCGCGGCGGCCTGCGCCACGGCGCAGCACCTGGGCGGCGAGGGCTTCTCCACGAAGGTGGTGCTGGCACAGGTGCGCTCGGTGGCCGTCGACCTGCTCCAGGCGACCGGCCTCTCCCGGGTGGAGGCCGCGCAGTCGTTGCCGCCCCTGACGCGCAAGAGCGGCAACGACCCCTAGCCCTCGGGGCGGTTCAGCACGCCGAGCAGGACGGCGTGCACCGCCTCGTGGTCGGCCGGGTCGGCCAGCTCGCACGACGCGCCGGTGATGGCGTACCACTCCTCCGCGCCCTCGTAGCGCACGGTCGCGCGCAGCTCACCGCCGTCCAGCGTGGTGCGCAGTTCCAGGTCGCCGGTCACCACGCCGACTTCGTCGGTCATGACGCCGCCGGGTCCGGCCACGAAGGCGGAAGACAGGTCGGCCATCGGTCGTCAGCACCTCCCCAGCATGCTTTGCAGTGCAGACTTCTCCGTCGAGTTCACGCTCAAACCCCACTTGTGCTTCGAGTGCGTCCACATCTTCGCGTACGTGCACCAGTAGGAGGTCAGCGGTGGCTTCCAGAGCGCCGGGTCCTGGTCGCCCTTGGCCTGGTTGACGTTGTCGGTGACGGCGATCAGCTGCGGGCCGCTCAGGTCGTTGGCGAACGACTGCCGCCGCGACGTGGTCCACGACGACGCGCCGGAGCGCCACGCCTCGGCCAGCGGCACGACGTGGTCGATGTCCACGTCGGAGGCCGCCGTCCACGTCGCGCCGTCGTACGGGCTGTGCCAGCGGCCGGACGTGGCCGCGCAGGCGGAGTCGGTGACCACGCCCGTGCCGTCGCGCTTGAGCACGGTCTCGCGGGTGTTGCAGGCGCCCGACACGGTGCTCCAGTGCGGGAACAGGTCCCGCGAGTAGCCGCTGGTCGACCCCTCGGTGGCCACCCTCAGCGCGGCCAGCTCCGCCAGGGCGGTGGACGTGCTCGGGATGTCGGGCGGCGTCGCCTGGGCGGGGGTGACCAGGCCGAACGCCAGCGCACCAGCCAGGAGCAGGGAAAGAGCCGGAAGTCGCGGGGATGCGGTGAATCGCGTGGTTTTGTTGACCGTTGACATAATTCCGACCTTCCTAGTTGGAAGCTGTCGGAATTACCTTGGGTCAATTCTCCGTCCGTTACAACGCTTTCGAGTGACGCCTGAATGGCGGCCGAGAAAATTCCTCCGTCACTGCATCCCGCGGATCAGCCGCAGGTCCTCCGTGTGGCGGTACCAGGTCCACTTGCCCATCGGCCGCGGGTGCGGGACGCCGTCCGAGTCGACCTGCACCGGCAGGCAGCCGAGCTGGAACGCGCGCGCCGGCGTGCTGGTCACCTTCCGCCCGAACAGCCGCTTGTGGATGACGCGGACGACCAGCCCCGGCCCGCCCTCCGGGTCCGGGGTCACCTCCAGCCGGGACGCCTGGCCCCGGAGCACCACCGTGTCGTCCCCGTAGCCGACCCCGCGCACCGGGCCGAGCGAGCCGAGGCCGACGAGCACGCCGCCGACGTCGTCGCGGACGAGTGGCACCCGGTCGGGGTCACCCGACAGGGCGAGGTCGAGCGCGCGGCCCGGATCGGTCGGCAGGCCCCAGAGCGCGGCCACCTCGGACCGCGGGTCCACGGGCACGTACCCGACCGGCACGTCGGCGAGCCGTTCGGTGCGCAGCAGCCGCAGCACGACCGCGTTGAGGTCGCCGTCCGTGCCGTGCACGACGAGACGTTTGTCACCCGAATCGGCGAGAACCGCGTCCACCTCGGCCTTTCCGGGCCGTTCCGCCACTCGGCGGACCTCGAAACGGTCACCGTCCGTGATCATTGGCGACTGCGAGTTTCCGCAGGCCAGCACGATTCCGCGCACCTTCATCTCCTGGTCTACCCTCAACAGCCGTCCACTGACGGCTCGGCCGTCGCAGGCATTCGGCTCTTTACCCGTCCAACCGCTTGGAGTTTCACATGCCGGCCGTCGTGCTGATCGGTGCCCAGTGGGGCGATGAGGGCAAGGGCAAGGCAACCGACCTGCTCGGTGACCGGGTGCAGTGGGTGGTCCGGTACCAGGGCGGCAACAACGCCGGGCACACCGTGGTGCTGCCCGACGGCCAGAAGTTCGCCCTGCACCTGATCCCCTCCGGCATCCTCACCCCTGGCGTGACCAGCGTCATCGGCAACGGTGTCGTGGTCGACCCCGGCGTGCTGCTCGAGGAGTTGGCGGGCCTGGACTCCCAGGGGGTCGACACCAGCAAGCTGCTCATCTCCGCGGACGCGCACTTGATCATGCCGTACCACGTGGCGATCGATAAGGTCACCGAGCGGTACCTGGGCAAGGCCAAGATCGGCACCACCGGTCGCGGCATCGGCCCGTGCTACCAGGACAAGATCGCCCGCGTCGGCGTGCGCGCGCAGGACCTGCTGGACGAGAAGATCCTCCGGCAGAAGGTCGAGGCCGCGCTCGACTTCAAGAACCAGGTGCTGGTCAAGGTCTACAACCGCAAGGCGCTCGACCCCGAGCAGGTCGTGGACAGCGTGCTGGAGCACGGCACCAAGTTCACCTCCCGGATCGCGGACACCCGCCTGCTGCTCAACCAGGCGCTGGAGCGCGGCGAGACGGTGCTGCTGGAGGGCTCGCAGGGCACCCTGCTCGACGTCGACCACGGCACCTACCCGTTCGTGACGTCGTCGAACCCGACCTCGGGCGGCGCGAGCGCCGGTTCGGGCATCGGGCCGACGCGGATCACCACGGTGATCGGCATCCTCAAGGCGTACACGACCCGCGTGGGCTCGGGCCCGTTCCCGACCGAGCTGAACGACGAGATGGGCGAGCACCTGCGCAAGACCGGCGGCGAGTTCGGCGTCACGACCGGCCGGTCCCGGCGCACGGGCTGGTTCGACGCGGTGATCGCCCGGTACGCGGCGCGCGTCAACGGCATCACCGACTACTTCCTGACCAAGCTGGACGTGCTGTCCGGCCTGGAGAAGGTGCCGGTCTGCGTCGGCTACACGATCGACGGCGAGCGGGTCGACGAGATGCCGATGTCGCAGACCGACGTGCACCACGCCGTGCCGGTGTACGAGGAGCTGCCGGGCTGGTTCGAGGACATCAGCCACTGCCGCACGTACGAGGAGCTGCCCGCGAACGCGCGCGCGTACGTCGAGCACCTGGAGCAGATCTCCGGCGCCCGGATGTCCGCGATCGGCGTCGGCCCCGGCCGCGACCAGACCATCGTGCGGCACCGGATCATCTGACCCGACCGGGCGAGAAGTGCCTCCGACGCCGAAGCAATCGGCATCGGAGGCACTTTCACAATTCGGGACGCGTTGACTTGTTCCGGCCGGATATCGAAACTCGGACGTGCTGATCAGCGCGTCCGACGTTCCCCGTCCGCTGGGAGAAATCCGTGTCGATCTCCACCGCGGGTGTCCTCGCGCGCCCTGATCCGGTCGCCACCGCGCGCGCACCCGCCACGAGGCAGCGCAAGTGGCCCGACCTGCGCCGGTGGCTGAGCCCGCTCGGGCTGGTGCTGCTGTGGCAGGCCGCGAGCAGCACGGGCCTGCTGCCGCCGGACAAGCTCGCGTCGCCCGCGACGGTGTTCCGGTCCGCCTACGAGCTCATCGTGGACGGGCAGCTGGTGGACGCGTTCCTGGTGTCGTCGAGCCGCGTCGCGGTCGGGTTCGCCCTGGGCGCGGTCGTCGGCGGCGTCCTCGGCCTGGCGTCGGGGCTGTCCCGCTGGGGTGAACGGCTGCTCGACCCGCCGGTGCAGATGCTGCGCACGCTGCCGCACCTCGGCCTGATCCCGCTGTTCATCCTCTGGTTCGGCATCGGCGAGGAGCCGAAGCTGGCGCTGGTCGCGGCCGGCGTGGCGTTCCCGCTGTACCTGAACCTGCACGCGGGCATCCGGCAGACCGACCCGGCGCTGCTGGAAGCCGCGCGCGTGCTCGGCTACTCGCGGTTCGACCGGGTCGCGCACGTCGTGCTGCCGTCGGCGGTGCCCCAGACGCTGGTGGGCCTGCGGATCGCGCTCGGCACGGCGTGGCTGTCGCTCATCGTCGGCGAGCAGATCAACGCGGACGCGGCATCGGCTACCTGATCAACAACGCGCGCGAGTTCCTGCGCACCGACGTCGTCGTGGTGGGCCTGCTGGTCTACGCGCTGCTCGGGCTGACCACGGACGCCCTGGTGCGCGCGCTGGAACGGAGGGTGCTGCGGTGGCGGACGCGGTGAGGATCCGGGGACTGGTCAAGGACTTCGGGCCGCGCCGGGTGCTGGCCGGGCTCGACCTGGACGTCGCGGACGGCGAGTTCGTGGCCCTGCTGGGGCGCAGCGGGTGCGGCAAGTCGACGTTGCTGCGCGTCCTGGCCGGGCTCGACCCCGACGTCGAGGGGACGTTCTCGGTGCCCGAACGGGTGTCCGTCGCGTTCCAGCAGCCCCGGCTGCTGCCGTGGCGGAGGGTGTGGCGCAACATCTCGCTGGGGCTGAGGGGCGTCGACGGCCGCTCGGTCGCGGCGAAGGCGCTGGCGGAGGTCCGGCTCGCCGACCACGCCGACGCGTGGCCGTTGACGTTGTCCGGCGGCGAGGCGCAGCGCGTGTCGTTGGCGCGGGCGTTGGTGCGAGAGCCGGAGCTGCTGCTGCTGGACGAGCCGTTCGGCGCGCTGGACGCGTTGACCCGGCTCGCCATGCACCACCTGGTGGAGCGGTTGTGGCGGGAGCACGGGCCCGCCGTGCTGTTCGTGACCCACGACGTGGACGAGGCCCTGCTGCTGGCCGACCGCGTCGTGGTGCTGGACGAGGGTCGGATCGTGGCCGAGCACCGCGTCGACCTGCCGCGACCGCGGCGCCGCGCGTCGTTCGCCGACCTGCGGTCGCAAGTGCTGTCGGACCTGGGGGTGGACGATGTCGAAGCTGCTTAGCGCGTTGGTGGTCGGGGTGCTGGCGCTGTCGGGCTGCGGCACGTCGTCGTCCTCGGCAGACGGTCCGGTGGTTCTCAAGGTGGGCGATCAGAAGGGCGGTTCGAAGGCGCTGCTGACGGCCGCCGGCCTGCTCGACGACTTCCCGCACGAGATCGAGTGGTCCACGTTCACGTCCGGTCCGCCGTTGCTGGAGGCGGCGTCGGCGGGCGCGATCGACGTCGGCGGTGTCGGCAACACGCCGCCGATCTTCGCGGCGGCGGCGAACGCGAAGATCGCCGCGGTGTACTCGGCGAAGGGCAACGTGGAGAGCGACGCGCTGCTGGTGCCCGCCGACTCGCCGTTGCGGACGGTGCAGGACCTCAAGGGGCGCGGCATCGCGGTGGCCAAGGGCAGCTCGGCGCACGGCCAGGTGCTGCTGACGCTCGCCTCGGCCGGGCTGACGACCAAGGACGTCACGCTCAACTTCCTCCAGCCGTCGGATGCGTACTCGGCGTTCACGCAGCGGCGGGTGGACGCGTGGGCGGTCTGGGACCCCTACACGGCGCAGGCGGAGCAGGAGGCCGGCGCGCGGGTGCTCACCGACGGGCGCGGCAAGTCGAACGGCTACATGTTCCAGGTGGCCGGTCGGGCGGCGTTGGCGTCGCCGGGCAAGAGCGAGGCGATCAAGGAGTTCGTGAAGCGGATCAGCCAGGCGCAGCGGTGGGCCGACACGCACCGCGAGGAGTGGGCGAAGGCGTGGGCCGCGGAGACCGGGCTGAAGATCGAGGTGGCGCGGGCGGCCGTGGAGCGCGGCGGCGACCTGCCGGTGGCGCTGGACGACGCGGTGATCGCGTCCGAGCAGGAATTGGCCGACGCGTTCACGGCGGAGGGCACGTTGCCGGGCAAGGTGGACTTCCGGAAGTTCGTGGACACCCGTTTCCAGGAGGAGCTGTCATGAGCGTGGTGCCGCACTGGTTCCTGCCCACGTCCGGTGACGGCCGGACCGTCGTCGAGCGCTTCCACGCCAACCGGTCGCCGGGCGCGGCGGCGTTGCGCGAGCCGGACGTCGACTACCTGGCGCAGATCGCGCAGGCGGCCGAGCGCAACGGGTTCGCCGGCGTGCTGACGCCGACCGGCACGTGGTGCGAGGACGCGTGGCTGACCACGGCGGCGCTGCTCGCGCGGACGTCGACGTTGAAGTTCCTGGTGGCGTTCCGGCCCGGGGTGATCTCGCCGACGTTGGCCGCGCAGATGGCCGCGACGTACCAGCGGATCTCGCGCGGGCGGCTGCTGCTGAACGTGGTGACCGGCGGTGACGAGGTGGAGCAGCGCCGGTTCGGCGACTGGCTCGACCACGACCAGCGCTACGCGCGGACCGACGAGTTCCTGCACGTGGTGCGGGCGGTGTGGTCGGGGCGGCCGGTGGACTTCGACGGCGAGCACTACCGGGTGGCGGGCGCGACGGTGATGGCCGCGCCGGACCCCGTGCCGCCGATCTACTTCGGCGGGTCGTCGGACGCGGCGCTGCCGGTCGCGGCGCGGCGGGCCGACGTGTACCTGACGTGGGGCGAACCGCCGGCGCAGGTGGCCGAGAAGATCGGCCGGGTGCGCGCGCTGGCGGGCGACCGGCCGATCCGGTTCGGCGTGCGGCTGCACACGATCAGCCGCGACACGTCCGCCGAGGCGTGGCGGGAGGCGGAGAAGTTGCTGGCGGCGCTGGACCCCGAGCAGGTGGCCAAGGCGCAGGAGCAGCTGCGGACGTCGCAGTCGGTGGGTCAGCAGCGGATGGTGGCGCTGCACGGCGGCGACCTCAGCCGGGGCGTGCGCGGCCTGGAGGTCCACCCCGGGCTGTGGGCGGGCGTCGGGCTGGTGCGCGGCGGCGCGGGCACGGCGCTGGTCGGCAGCCACGAGGAGGTGGCAGACCTGATCGGGGAGTACCACGACCTCGGCGTGGAGGAGTTCGTGCTCTCCGGCTACCCGCACCTGGAGGAGGCCTACTGGTTCGGCGAGGGCGTCCTCCCGATCCTGGCCCGGCGCGGCCTGCTCGCGGGGCCGTCGGCGCACGAGCACCCCGAATTGTCGGACCCCGTCGGTAGAATCACAGCAAGGGTTCCCCTTGGCGGGGACCTTCGCGAAGCCGCGCACGGCGGGTCCTGATCACGGGGGTGCCCGCACTCGCGGAGCGCGGGCATCCCTCCGACGATCAGGCGATCGTCGTGCGGCCGCGGAGGTCCGGCCGGGTGGTCACCCAGCCGGACCCCCGGAGCGACGGGAGCGCGCGTCAGCCCTTGCGGGCTTCCACGGCGGTGTCGGGGTTGTCGGCGAAGACGCCGTCCAGGCCCGTCGCGTAGAACTTCGCGTACTCGCCGAACGCGTCGCCGTACGCGGCCGGGTCGGTGGACTTGCGGAAGTCCGCCGGCAGGAACGTGTTCTCGTTGCGGAACGTCCAGGCGTGCACGATCAGGCCACGCGTGTGGGCGTCCCGCACCAGGGTGGTCGGCTCGCGCAGGAAACCCGCCGCGTCACGCGGGATGATCCGGTCCTTCGCCGCGCCGATCCCGGACGCGTACGTGCGGATCTCGCGCAGCCCCTCCGGCGTCACGAGGTCGCTGTAGGTGCGCTTGTCGCCGGCCTTCACGAAGTCGTACGGCGCGCCCGACCCGTTGATCAGCTGCACCAGCGGCACCCGCAGCTTCCCCTTGAGCTGCTTGAGGTTGGCCACCTCGAACGACTGCACGTACACCTTCGCGCCGGGCCGGTTCAGGCCCGCCTTCGTCAGCACGTCGACCAGGCGCGGCTCCAGCGGCAGGCCGATGTCCTGGAAGTACGTCGGGTGCTTGGTCTCCGGGTAGATCCCGATGTCGCGGCCGAGCTCGCGCGTCAGCCGGCGGGACAGGTCGACGACCTCCTCCAGCGTCGGCACCTCGAACCGGCCGTCGTAGAGGGTGTTGCGCGGCCGGACCTCGGGGATGCGCTCCTCCGCCCGCAACGTCTTCAGCTCGGCGAGCGTGAAGTCCTCGGTGAACCAGCCGGTGATCGACGCGCCGTCGATGACCTTGGTGGCCTTGCGCGCGGCGAACTCCGGGCGCGCCGCCACGTCCGTGGTGCCGCCGATCTCGTTCTCGTGCCGGGCGACCAGCTTGCCGTCCTTGGTCACGACCAGGTCGGGCTCGACGTAGTCGGCGCCCATCCGCGCGGCCAGCTCGTACGCGGCCAGCGTGTGCTCGGGCCGGTAGCCCGACGCGCCGCGGTGGCCGATCACCAGCGGCCCCCTGCGCGACGACGCCACCTCCGCGTCACCGCTCGCCGACGCCGACGGCAGCACCGCCGCCCCCGCCACCGCGAGCGCCGCGAGCGCCACCCCGACGATCCTCGTCCGCACCATCGCCGACCTCCCCAAAGGGTTCCTGCCCGGAGACTCCTGACGCGCGGCAGCCTCGTCGCGCACCGCGACGTCCCGAACACGCTAGGGCGAAGTGCCGGCCACGTCACGGTGAACGCGTGGTGAGTGGTTCGGTGTTCGTCACTCCCTGGATATGGCCGCTTCCTCCAGGTCGAGTTCGCGGAGCACCCGGAACAGCACCTCGTCGTCGATCCGCCCGTCGTCGCGCGCCTGGACGAACACCTGCCGCTCGGCCTCCAGCATCGTGCGCCGCAGCCGCCGGTAGGACGCGGCCGGGCTCTCGTCCTCCTGCCTGCCCAGCCGCTCCCACGCCGCGTTGCCCCGGTGCTCGGCCATGATCCGCAGCCGGTCCACCACGTCGTTCGACGTGTCGTCGTCGCCGATCATCTCGTCCAGCTTGCGCACGGCGGCCTGCGCGGCGGCGTGCTGCACCTGGGCCTCGGCCAGCGCGTCGGTCCGCTCCTCGTCGCCGTGGAACCCGAGCTTGCGGATCACGAACGGCAGCGACAGGCCCTGGACGAGCAGCGTGCCCACGGTGACCACGAACGCGCAGAACACGATCACCTCGCGCCCGGGCAGGTCCAGCGGCAACGCGCTCGCCGCGGCCAGCGACACCACGCCGCGCATCCCGGCCCACGACAGCACGGTCACGCCACGCCACCCCGGCGCGGGCTCGCGCTCCCGGATCCGCTTCGACAGCAGCCGGGGCAGGTAGGCGGCCGGGTACATCCACGCGAACCGCACCAGGATCGTCGCCGCCAGCACGGCCACCGCCGCCCACACCAGCCCGGCGGTGATGTCCACGTCCCGCACCACGCTGTTGAGCTGCAAGCCGATCAACGCGAACACGAACGACTCCAGCAGCACGTCCACCGACCGCCACACCGCCGTGTCCTGCAACCGCGTGTAGTACGAGCTGCGGGGCGCGTTGTGCCCGATGTAGAGCCCGGCGATGACGACCGCGAGCACACCGGAGGCGTGCAGCTCCTCGGCGAAGATGTACGCGCCGAACGGCACCAGCATGCCGAGCGCGCTCTCCATCACGCCGTCGTCGAGCCGGTCGCGGATCCGGCGCACGCCCCAGCCGATCGCCAACCCGACGAGCACGCCGCCACCGGCGCTGACCACGAACGTGCGGGTGCCGTCCACCCAGGTCGCGGCGGCGCCGGCCGCCGCCGCGACGGCCACCTTGTAGGCCGTCAGCGCGGTCGCGTCGTTGATCAGGCTCTCGCCGGTGAGCAGCGTCATCGTCCGGCGCGGCAGGTTGAGCCGCCGGCCGACCGCGACCGCCGCGACCGCGTCCGGCGGCGCCACCACCGCGCCCAGCACCAGCGCCGCGGGCAGCGACAGCCCGGGCAGCACCAGGTGCGCGACCCAGCCGACGGCCGTCGTGGTGGCCAGCACCAGGCCCACCGCGAGCAGGCCGATCGGCCTCAGGTTCGCCCTGATGTTGTGGTAGGAGCTGTCCAGCGCGGCCGAGTACAGCAGCGGCGGCAGCACCAGGACCAGGATCAGCTCCGGTTCGAGGGCGAACTCCGGCAGGCCGGGGATGAACGAGACCGCGAGCCCGACGCCCACCAGCACCAGCGGGGCCGACCAGTTGAGGCGTTTCGCCGCCGCCGTGACGAGCAGCGCGCCGACGAGCAGCAGGAGCAGTTCCGGACCGTGCATGGCGCAATCTTGCGTGATGATGACCGGTATGACCTGTCCTCACGTCTCAGAGCTCCCGGAATCCGTCGCCCCGGACAACCCGGAGGGCTGTGCCGACTGCCTCGCCCACGACGAGCACAACTGGGCTCACCTGCGGATCTGCCTGTCCTGTGGCCACGTCGCGTGCTGCGACTCCAGCCCGCGCCGGCACGCGACCGCGCACTTCCACGCCTCGGAGCACCCGGTGATGCGGTCGTTCGAGCCCGAGGAGGACTGGCGGTGGTGCTACGTCGACGCCCGGATCGTGTGACCGGCGGCCGTGCCCGCTCTGCCCGGCAGGTCTTTACAGTCCCTTTAGACGGTTGCCCTATGGCTGTGACCGGCGACACAAGTAGCTTCGTGAGCGCTTCACCCAGCGCGACACGAAGGGGTGCGCGTGCCGACCAAGCCGCAGGTCGAAGTCGATGAACTGATCGCCGAGCACGACGAGGAGCGCCCGTCGCGCGCCTTGTCCCGGCGCTGGGAGCTGGGCGTGCGGGTGGCGGGCCTCGCCATCGCGCTGCTCGTGCTCAAGCAGGTGTTCTGGCCGTTCGCCAAGGGTGGCCAGTACTACCTGGTGATCTTCCTGGCGGTCACGCTGCCGCTGGTCTTCCTCTGCTACCGGCCGCGCGGCAGGCGTGGCCGCGCCGACGATCCCGGCGTCGTGGACTGGGTGGCGGCGACCTGCGCGTTCGTGGTGGGCGCGTACCCCCTGTTCGGCGGGTTCGACGCGTTCCTCGACCGCCAGGGGCAGCTGACCGCGCTCGACGTCGTCGCCGGGTCCCTGCTGCTGGTGCTGATCCTGGAGGCGTGCCGGCGGACCACCGGCTGGGTGCTGCCGATCGTCTGCGTCGCGTTCATCGCGTTCGCCTACTACGGCGGGTTCCTGCCGCCGTCCTGGACGATCTCGCACGCCGGCGTGGACTTCTCGCAGATCGTCAACGGCTTCTACAACGACGCGACCGGGTTCTACGGGACGCCGCTGGACGTCGCCGCCACGTACATCGTGCTGTTCACGATCTACGGCTCGGTGCTCAACGCGTCCGGCGCCGGCGCGTTCTTCGTGGACATCAGCTTCTCCGCGTTCCGCAAGTCGCGCACCGCGCCGGGCCGCACCGCCGCCACCGCCGGGTTCCTGCTCGGCACCGTGTCCGGCTCGGGCACCGCGACGACCGTGTCGCTGGGCGCGGTGACCTGGCCGATGCTGGAGAAGGCGGGCTACCCCAAGGAGAACGCGGGCGGCCTGCTCGCCGCGTCCGGCATCGGCGCGATCCTGTCGCCGCCGACGCTCGGCGCGGCGGCGTTCATCATCGCCGAGTTCCTGGAGACGTCCTACCTCCAGGTGCTGATCTGGGCGATCCTGCCGACCCTGCTGTACTACCTGGGCATCGCGCTGGCCGTGGAGATCGACGCGCGCAAGTTCGGCGCGAAGCCGGTGGAGATCGACTCGCCGAGCCCGTGGGCGCTGCTCAAGCGGGGCGGGTACCACTTCCTGTCGCTCGCGGTGATCGTGGTGTTCCTCGCCCTGGACATCCCGGTGTTCTCCGCCGTCGTCTACGCGACCGGCGTCGCGGCGCTGTTCGCGCTGGCGGCCGTGCGCGGCGACGTGCGGGCGTGGCTGCGGGCGATGGCGGACTCGCTGTCGTCCGGGGTGCGGTCGGCGTTGCCGGTGATCGCGGTGTGCGCGGCGGCGGGCGTGATCACGTCCACCATCACCAAGACCGGGCTCGGCCAGGTGCTGGCGTCGATGCTGGTCGACGTGGCCGGCGCGATCTCGTCCGACCCGACCGCGGTGCTGTTCGTCACGGTGGTGCTGGCGGCGGTCGCGGTGAGCCTGCTCGGCCTGGCCGTGCCGGTGACGGCGTCGTTCATCATCTCGTGGGTGGTCATCGGGCCCGCGCTGATCGAGCTGGGCGTGGCGCCCGAGGAAGCCGCCATGTTCATCTTCTACTACGCGGTGCTGTCCGAGGTGACGCCGCCGACGGCGCTCGCCGCCGTGGCCGCCGCCGCGATCACCGGCGGCGACGTGATGAAGACGATGTGGCGGACGTGGAAGTACACGCTGCCCGCGTTCCTCGTGCCGCTGGCGTTCGTGCTGACCGACAACGGCGCCGGGCTGCTGCTGCGCACGTCGTTCCTCGACAGCGCGTGGGTCTTCGTGGTCTCCGCGCTGGGCGTGGCGGCGTTGGCCGTGCTCACCGGCGGCTGGATGTTCGGCCGCGCGCGGTGGCCGGAACGCGTGCTGTGCGCGCCCGCCGCCGTCGCCCTGCTCTACCTGCAACCCGTCACCATCGCCGTCGGCCTCGGCTTCCTGCTGGCCGCGGTCGCGGTGCACGTCGTCCTACGCCGGAAGATCCACTCGGGAGAGGAACAGCATGCGCAGCTGGACGCTTAAGGTCGCCGCGGGCGTGCTCTCGGTCGGCCTCGTCGCCGCCGGGTGCGGCGGCAAGCAGACACCGGCCGCGTCGAGCGGCGACCCGGGCGGGGCCGCCTGCGAGGCGGCGGACGGTCGGATCACCATCGCGACCGGCAACTCCGGCGGCGTGTACTACGTCGTCGGCGGCGGGCTGGCGAAGCTGATCAGCGACAACACCAAGCTCAAGGCCACCGCCGCGGAGACCGGGGCGTCGGTGCAGAACATCCAGCAGCTCGTCGCGGGCGACTACGACATGGCGTTCTCGCTGGCCGACACGGCGGCGGACGCGGTCGCGGGCAAGGGCGCGTTCGACGGCAAGCCGCAGCAGGTGCGGGCGCTGACCAGGCTGTACCCGAACTACACGCAGGTGCTGGTCAGGGCCGACGCCGGGATCGACTCGGTGGCCGACATGCGCGGCAAGCGGATCTCGACCGGGTCGCCCAAGTCGGGCACGGAGGTGATCGCGCAGCGGCTGCTGACCGCCGCCGGGCTGAACCCGGAGACCGACGTGCGGGCGCAGCGGCTCGACCTGGCCAAGACCGCGGACGGGATGAAGGACGGCAGCATCGACGGCCTCGTCTGGTCCGGCGGCCTGCCCACCGCGCAGATCACCGACATCACCACGTCGTTGCGGGACAAGGTCAAGTTCATCGACATCACGCCGCAGCTGGACGCGTTGAAGAAGGTCAACGAGGTGTACGACCGGGGCGTCATCCCGGCCGCGACCTACGGGCAGCCGGCGGACGTGCCGACCGTGGCCGTGCCCAACGTCCTGCTCGTGCGCGCGGACTTCCCGGAGGGCGACGCGTGCGCCGTGACCAAGCTCATCCACGAGAAGAAGTCGGACCTGGAGGCCGTGCACCCGGCGGTGAAGGACATCCGCCGGGAGCAGGCCGGGATGACCGACCCGGTGCCGCTGCACCCCGGCTCGCTGGACGCACTGGGCGACTGACCGGGCGGGTCATCTAGGCTTCCGCACCGTGCGTGTCCTGGTCATCGGGTCTGGCGCCCGTGAACATGCCCTTGTCCTCGCTTTGTCGCGGGATCCTTCGGTGATCGCGTTGGCCTGCGCGCCGGGCAACGCCGGCATCGCCGGTGTCGCCGAGACCTACGGGGTCGACGTCACCGACGGGGACGCCGTGGCGGCCCTGGCCAAGGAGTGGAACGCCGACCTGGTCGTGGTCGGGCCGGAGCAGCCCCTGGTGGCGGGTGCGGCGGACGCCGTGCGCGCGATCGGGATCCCCTGCTTCGGCCCGTCGGCCGCGGCGGCGCGGATCGAGGGCTCCAAGGCGTTCGCGAAGGACGTCATGGCCGCCGCCGGCGTGCCGACCGCCGTGTCGGAGATCGTCGACAACCCGGCTCGGCTCGACTCGGCGCTGACCCGCTTCGGCCCGTGGTGGGTCGTGAAGGACGACGGCCTGGCCGCGGGCAAGGGCGTGGTCGTCACCGCGGACCGCGCCGTGGCCCGCGCGCACGCCATGACGTTGCTCGACCACGGCCACCCGGTGCTGCTGGAGTCGTTCCTCGACGGTCCGGAGGTGTCGCTGTTCTGCCTGGTGGACGGCGCCACCGTGGTGCCGCTGCTGCCCGCGCAGGACTTCAAGCGCGTCGGCGACGGCGACTCGGGCCCCAACACCGGCGGCATGGGCGCGTACTCGCCCCTGCCCTGGGCCGCGCCCGACCTCGTGGACACGATCGTGTCGACCTGCGTCCAGCCCGTTGTGGACGAGCTGGCGCGCCGCGGCACCCCGTTCACCGGCCTGCTGTACGCGGGCCTGGCCCTGACCTCCACCGGCCCGCAGGTCATCGAGTTCAACTGCCGGTTCGGCGACCCGGAGACCCAGGCCGTCCTGGCGCTGCTCCGCACCCCGCTGGCGGCCCTGTTCCACGCCGCCGCCACCGGCGACCTCGCGTCCGCGCCGGAGCTGGACTGGGCCGAGGGCCACGCCGTGACCGTCGTGATCGCCGCCGAGGGCTACCCCGGCCGGCCGCGCACGGGGGACGTGATCAGCGGGTCCGAGGGGGAGGGCGTCCTGCACGCGGGCACCCGCCGCCGCGAGGACGGCGCCGTCGTCTCGATCGGCGGCCGGGTCCTCTCGGTGGTCGGCACGGGCGAGACCCTGGCCGACGCCCGGACCGACGCCTACCGCCGCCTGGAAGGCGTCCACCTGACCGGCTCCCACCACCGCACGGACATCGCGCTGCGCGCGGCGAACGGCGAGATCACCGCCCCCTGACCCGGTCGCGGACCTCACGGTCGACCGCCGCCGACCCGCGGGAACCGGACCGGACGTTTCTTCGTCCAACCTCAGACCCGGTTCACGCGGTCGTTGGTAGCCTCGACCCGGGTTCAATCCGTTACCGACCGTACGGGGGTAGGACGTCGTGGAACAGGAGACCGGCCTACTAGGAGCCGTCGCCGCCGCGGGGGGAGCCGTCGGCAGGGCGGTCGGTGAGATCTTCGCGGCGGAGAAGCGGCTGGGCGACACCATGGCCGCCGGCCCGGCGTCGGGCCAGAGGTTCCAGGTCAGCAAGGACACCGTGCTCCAGGCGGGCAAGATCATCAGTGATCAGGCCGAGGTGCTCGCACGAAGCCTCCGGCGCAGTGAACGGCCTCTCCAGGTGGACCTGCCTCCCGGCACGGACCCCGTCAACGAGAGCATCGCCGCGGCCTGGAACTCCCGGTTGGTCGATGGTGACGACACCTACGTCGGCCGGGTGCGGCAGTACATCGACAGCCTCGATGAGCTGGTGGTGCAGTTGAGGGCCGTCGCTACCCAGTACGGGTTCACCGAGGACGAGGTCACCTCGGCCTTTGGAGCAGCCGGTGCGCAGTAGTCCCCGAGGTGGTCTGGTGCTGGCCGTCGCCGCGAGCCTCCTCCTGGTCGGCTGCACCGCCGAGGAACCGGGTGATCCGCGGCCGAGCTCCGGTGACGGGTCGACGTCGAGCGCTTCCGAGGCGCCGACCACCACGCGTTCCTCCCGGCCGGAAGCGATCAAGCTCGACGGGCTCGACCCCTGCCAGGCGTTGACGGCCGATCAGATGAAGCAGCTGGCGGTGGCGGAACCGGAGCTGCAGGAGACCGAGCTGAGCGGCCTCGGGAAGTTCCCCCTCTGCGACTACTCCAGCACCAGCTCCCCGCGATTCGGGTACGGCGTCGGCCTGGTGACCAGCAAGGGGATCGAGCACTGGCAGGGCAACGGCAACGTCGACGTCGAGCGCACCGAGGTGAGCGGCTACCCGGCTGCTCAGGTGGTGCTCTCCGGGACGGACGACGTCCTGTGCTCCATCGCGGTCGACGTCGCGGACGGACAGCAGCTGCTCGTGGACTTCAACCCGCTCGGTGACGAGTTCTCGCAGGACAAGATGTGTCAGAACGCGAAGAAGGCGGCTGAGCTGGCGCTCGTCACCTTGCCGACTCTGGTGTGAGGGGGAAGCCATGGGGTACCGAGACATCACCGACTTCCGGTTCGAGGGTTACGACAACCAGGCGCTGGCCACCCTCGTCCAGCAGTTCCAGTCGGGTGACGCCGCGCAGAAGTTCAGCGACGCCTCGCACACGCTGCGCGAGTTGTCCGCCAGCCTCGGCGAGGTGGACGAGACCCTGCGCCGGGAACTGAAGAAGCTGGGCATCGACTGGCAGGGCGCCGCCGGCGACCAGGCGAGCGAGAAGACCACCGTCATGGCCGACTACGCGACCGAGGCGGACGAGGCCGGCAGGCAGAACTCCATGGCCACGCGGGTGCAGGGCGAGTCCTACAGCCAGACCCGGAACGGGATGCCCGAGCCGCAGAAGTTGCGCGGTGACACCGAGACGCACATCGGTGACGACTTCCTCGGGTTCTTCGGGCACGAGACCGACCACGCCAAAGAGGTCAAGGAGACGCAGGCGGCGCGGGAGCAGGCGATTCGGGGGCTCGACCAGTACACCGAGGCCAGTCGGGACGCGCTGAACCAGTACCAGGGCATGAACAAGCCGCCGCAGTTCGACGTGACGGCCACGTCCAGCGTCAGCACGCCGGTCGCTTCGGTCGGGTTGCCCGGTGGGACCACGCCCGGGATCGCCGGCGGTGTGCCGGGCGGCGTTCCCGGTGGGTCCGGTCACCTGCCCGGTGGCGGCACGGTCGGTCTGCCGCCGCAGGTGCCCGGTCAGGTGCCGGGTGGTTCGACCGGGTTGTTGCCGAGCACGCCCGGTGGCCAGGCGGTGCTGCCGCCGGCCGCGTTGGGCGGCAAGCCGGGTGGGTCCAACTTCGGCTTGGGGCTCGGGCTCGGGTTGGCCGGCGGGCTCGGGTTGGGGCTCGCGGCGACGCAGGCGCGCGGTGGGCGGGTCGTGCGCAACACCGCCCCGGCGATGCCCGGCGGCGGCAAGGCGCCCGAAGGTCCCGCCGGTGGCAAGGGGACCGGCGGCGGTGGCGGCGGCAAGGGCGGTGTGCCCGGGATGCCCGGCACGTTGACCGGGAAGTCCGGCATCTCCGCGACGATCGGCGCCATCGACCCCGACGAGCGCGTGCCCGGTCGTGGCGCGGCCGGTGGCGTCGCGGGCAGGGGCGGCGCGGGTTCCTCGATGTTGCAGCCGGCGGCCAGCGCCAAGGGCGGCGAGGGCGAGGAGGACGGCGAGCACGTCCGCAAGTACGGCGTCGACTCCGACGACGTGTTCGGCGACGAGCGGATGGTCGTGCAGTCGGTCATCGGCGACGAGTCCGAGAAGAAGTGAAGTGAGCGGCACGGTTGTCCTGTCCACGTTGGAGTTCGACGTCGCGTGGGAGGGTGAGCGACTTGCCCGGCGCAACGTCGCGCTGGACGTGCCGAGCCCGGGCATCACGCACACCGAGCGCGCCGTGTTCGTCGAGCAGGCGTGGGCCTCGCTCGCCGAGCGCGGGCTGGCGGCGAACCGGCGGTTGATGCCTGAGCTGGCCGACGCGTTCGCGCTGCTGGCCAACCCGCAGGTGTCGATCGACCTCTGGATCTGGGTCGACCGCCGCAAGATCAAGGGCTTGGCGGCGGCGGCCGGTGACGAGGGCGTCCTCGCCGTGGTCGACGGCGACGAGGTGTGGCTGATCGAGTCACGGGGCAGCGCGCTGGCCGAGTCGGCGGTGTCCGTCGCCGGCGACATGCCCGCCGGGTACGGCCGGTCGATCAGCCTGCCGAACGACGTGCTGCGCGCGGCGGCCGAGGAGTCCGGGCGGGACGCGGAGAAGCTGGTGCTGGCGCTGGAGCGGCAGGGGTTGCCGCTGCACGAGGCGCAGGAGCTGGCCGGCATGTGCGACGGGATGAGCACCCGCGGCCAGTTCGGCGTCGAACGCGCCCGGCCCGGCGGCCCGCCCGTGCGCGCGGGCCGCGTGGTCGCCTGGCACGACACGCCGTCCGGCCGGTACCTGCACCAGGTCCGACCCAGCTCGGACGGCCGCAACTGGAGCACGATCACCCCGATCGACAACGCCCGGCTCGCCGGGTGCGTGTGGGAGCTGGTGCAGGAGGTCTGAGTTCCCCGCGCCGGCACGGAACCCGCGCGTCCTCGGCGACGTCAGTTCCCGGAGCGGGCCTGGGGGGCCGGAGCAATGCCCGCCGTCATTCGGGAGTGACGTCTGGTGACCAAAGCGACCCTCAGCGCCACCGCGTTCCGCACCGCCTGGGAACACCTCGACCTCGGCGCCATGCCGATCGTGCTGCACGTGCCGGACGACCCCGCGCCGTGGAGCCACCTCACCGCCCAAGGACTGGCACGCGGCGGCGAGCTCGACCCGTGGCTCGGCGCGGCGTTCAAGCTCATCGCCCATCCGCCGCGGTCGGCGGACCTGCGGCTGGGCCTGGGCAGGGCCGCGGTGCGCGCGCTGGCCGCGTCCACCGGCTCGGGCTCGATGCTGGCCGTGCTGACCGGGGACCTGCTCACCGTGCGGGAAGTGGACGACGACCTCGCCACCGCGCTGGTCGGGTTGCTGCCGGGCCTCGCCGACGGCCTGGTCGGCCGACCCGACCTGCGCGGCCAGTTCGGCGCCGCGGCGATCGACCGGAGCGGGCGGCGCCGGCGCGCGGCGGACGTGGTCGACTTCCACGGACCGGTCGACCCCGACGTGCTGCGGAAGAGGATCACCGTTCTGCTGGAGGAATTCCAGCGATGACGGTCGACGCCGAGGCGATGGGGCGGTGCCGGAGCGCGGTGAGCGCGCAAGCGGGGTGATTCGGCGCGGTGGGTGACGGGTGCCGAGGTCGTGGCGCGGTCCGGCGGGTAGGTGTCGGCGCAGCTCGCGGGCAAGGTCGACACCGCCCGGCCGGCGCGTGGCGGGGCGGTTCGGCCGACGGGGTTGTCGCGCACAGGGCGGGATTCACCAAGAGCGGGAAATGCTCCGACCGACGCGCTGACCGTGGCTCCGGGCGCGGTGGAGGACGGGGTGGAGGACGGGGTGGAGGACGGGGTGGCTCCGGCACGCTCGCGCAGGGCAAGGCGATCGAGTGGACGCCCTCGGGTTCGGGTTCCGGCGGTGGCGTGGTTGTCGGGGCTGGGCGCGGGTCGGTGACGAGGGTCGCGGCCAGGATTGGACTGGGACTCGACCAGGTCGGTGGGACCTCGGTCGCGCCGAGGGTGGCGGACCAGAACGCGGTGGCCTCGGCGCGCGGTGTGTCGATCAGCGGGGGTGTGGACGCGGCTGCGGTGCGTGGTGGGGCAGTGATCGGCGACGGTAGTGGAGTGGTGGCAGTAGTGGTGACCTGCGGGATCTTGTCGGCGTTCGATTAACCTGGCCGGCATGGTCGGTGTCGCGGGACGTGCGGATGTGCCTCCTTTCCACGTCATGGAGGTGTTGTCGGCCGCGGCGCGGCGGCAGCGGGTGGTCGGGGACGTCGTGTCGTTGGCGGCGGGGCAGCCGTCCAGTCCGGCGCCCACGCCGGTGCTGGAGGCCGCTCACCGCGCCCTGCGCGAGCAGACGTTGGGCTACACCGAGCAGCTGGGCATCCTGGAGCTGCGGGAAGCGCTGACCGGCCACTACTCCCGGCAGTACGGGCTGGAGGTCTCGGCGGACGACGTCGTGGTGACCACCGGCTCGTCCGGCGGGTTCCTGCTGGCGTTCCTCGCCGCCTTCGAGGCCGGCGACCGGGTCGCGCTGGCCCGGCCCGGCTACCCCGCCTACCGCAACATCCTCACCGCGCTGGGGTGCGAGGTGGTCGAACTGCCCTGCGGCCCGGAGACGCGGTTCCAGCCCACGGTGGCGATGCTGGACGACGCCGGTCCGCTCGCCGGGCTCGTGGTCGCCAGCCCGGCCAACCCGACCGGCACCGTGCTGTCCCCCGACGAGTTGGCCGACCTCTCGGCCTGGTGCGCCGAGCACGACGTGCGGCTCGTCAGCGACGAGATCTACCACGGCATCAGCTACGGCGCGCCCCTCGCCAGCGCGTGGCAGACCTACCGTGACTCCATCGTGGTCAACTCCTTCTCCAAGGCGTTCGCCATGACCGGCTGGCGGTTGGGGTGGATGCTGCTGCCGCCCGACCTGCGCCGGGCGGTGGACCGGTTGACGGGTAACCTCACGCTCTGCCCGCCCGCGCTGGCCCAGCACGCGGCCGTCGCCGCGTTCGAGCCCGAGTCGTACGCGCAGACCGAGCGACTGGTCGAGGGGTACCGCCTCAACCGGGACGTGCTGCTCAAGGGCCTGGCCGACTTCGGCATCGACAAGGTGGCCCCGGCCGACGGCGCCTTCTACGCCTACGCCGACGTCTCGCACCTCACCGACGACTCGATGGACTTCTGCCGCCGCCTCCTGGACGACACGGGCGTCGCGATCGTGCCGGGGGTCGACTTCGACCCCGTGCGCGGGCACGAGTTCATCCGGATGTCCTTCGCCGGGGCCGCCCCCGACATCGAGGAGGCGTTGCGGCGATTGGGTGCTTGGTTGTCGTCATCATGATGACAGTTGTACTCCTGATCCGGGCCGGGGTGGGGAACTGATCAGGTGGTTCAGTCGTTCGGATGACATGGTCCGGATAATCGTGTGGCTGCTCGCGGCCTGGCTCGTGATCACCGTGCTCGGCGCGGTGATCGAGGGCGTCTTCTGGCTCGCGGTGATCGGTGGCGTGCTGTTCCTGGGCACGGCCGCGTACGGCGCCATCAAGAGCAGCAAGCGCCCGAAGGGCATCAAGGGGCCCTGAGCCCGCCCCGAACCTCCTGATCGACCCCACGAGCTGGTAAAACGCCGACCGGACCCGCACCATGGGTCGGTGTTCGAGACCGATGAACGACGCCTCGCCCGGTGGGAGAGCCGCGCCGAGTGGCCGCTGACGGGCCTGGCGGTCCTCTTCGTGGTGGTCTACGCCTGGCAGGTCCTCGACGGCCGCTCGACCCCCGGCGTGCACGCCGTGCTGGAAGTCGTCCTCTGGCTGATCTGGCTGGTCTTCGCGGTGGACTACGCCGTGCGCCTCAAGCTCGCCGTCGACAAGCGCAGGTTCGTCGTCACCCACCTGTTCGACCTGCTCGTGGTCCTGCTGCCGATGGTCCGCCAGCTGCGCGTGCTGCGGCTGATCAGCGTCCTCAGGGTGCTCAACAAGCGGTTCGCGGGCAGGTTCCGGCAACGCGTCGGCGTCTACGCCGCGGGTGTCACCTTCCTGGTCGGCCTGTGCGCCTCACTGGCCGTGCTGGACGCGGAACGCGACCACCCGGACGCCTCCATCACCACCTTCGGTGACGCCGCGTGGTGGACGCTCACCACGATCTCCACCGTCGGTTACGGCGACCGCTACCCCGTGACCTGGGAGGGACGCCTGGTCGCCGCCCTGCTGATGATCGGCGGCATCGCCCTGCTGGGTGTCATCACCGGCACGATCGCGTCCTGGCTGGTCGAACGGCTCAGCGGCGTCGAGGGCTCGGTGGCGGAGGCCGAGCAGGCGACGGCGGCCGAGCTCCGCCTGGTCCGGGCGGAGCTGGCCGAACTGCGCGAGGAGCTGCGCGCGGCGAGGTCCGACCCCGGCCGCTGACGACCCGGCCGCTGACAACCCGACCGCCGACGACCCGACCGCCGACGACCCGACCGCCGACAGCCGACCGCCGACGACCCCGACCGCGGTCGCTAGTCCCCGAGCACCTGCCGCGCGTGCACCGGCCCCTGCCACAGCACACCTCGGAGCCCGGCCGCGACCGCGCCGTCCACGTTCACCTGCCGGTCGTCGAAGAACACGCAGTCCGCCGGCCGCGCCCCGATCCGCTCCGCCAACGCGGCGAAGATCCGCGGGTCCGGCTTGGCCACGCCGAGGTCGCCGGAGAACACCAGGTGCCGGAAGTGCCTGGTCCACGGCTCCCGCTCGGCGGTCCGCGCGAACGACACGGGCGCGTTGGACAGCAGCGCCAACGGCACCCCCGCCGACGCCAGCTCGGCCACCAGCTCCACCGCGCCCGCCGCCGGCCGCAGCCACCCGCGCACGTCCACCTCGGTCAGCCGCCCGGCCAGCGCCTCGTCCACCGGCACGTCCACGGCGGCACCGACCGCGCGCCAGTACGCCAGGTCGGGCTGACCGGCGTCGTAGGCCTCCCGCGCGCCCCAGTACCCGCGCGAGAAGTCCTCGACCGGCACGCCGAGCAGCGCGGCCAGCGCGGGCAGCTCCCGGGTCGGCTCGCTGAGCACCTCGCCGTAGTCGAACACCACCCAGCGCACGTCAGCTCGCCGACCCGATCCGGCGCAACGCCTCGGCCACGTCGTCCGCGTTCACGTCGCGGTGCAGCACGAACCGCACCTTGCCCGCCATCGGCCCGGCGAACACGCCCAGGTGCCGCAGTCCGGTCAACGTCACCTCCAGGTCCGGCACGCCCGCCAGCACGATGTTGGTCTCCGGCTCGTCGACCTGCCAGCCGAGCCCGGTCAGGCCGCGGGCCAGCGCGCGGGCGTTCGCGTGGTCGTGCGCGAGGTCGTCGATGCGCCCCAGCCCCACCAGCCCGGCGGCGGCCAGCACGCCACCCTGCCGCACCCCGCCGCCGAGCATCTTGCGCACCCGCCGCGCCTCCGCGACGAACGACGACGTCCCGGCCACCACCGAGCCCACCGGCGCGCCGAGGCCCTTCGACAGGCACACCTGCACCGTGTCCACCCCGACCGTCAACGCGGCGGGCGGCAGGCCCAGCGCCACGGCCGCGTTCCACAACCGCGCGCCGTCGAGGTGCACGCGCAGGCCGGTCTCCTTGGCCGCCGACACCAGCAACGCGTGCTCGTCGGGCTGCGTCACGGCCCCGCCGGCGGCGTTGTGCGTGTTCTCCAGGCACAGGAGCGTCGTGCGCAGCGTGTAGTACGGCCCGGACGTGCCGGCCGCCGCGCGCACCGCGTCGGGTGACGCCCGGCCGGGTCCCGCGTCGCACTCCAGCGGGTGCGGCATCCCGCCCGCGATCCACGCCGCCGTGCCGAGCTCGTTGTCGAGCACGTGGGCGCCGCGCGGCGCGAGGAACCGGTCGCCGGGCCGCAGGTGCACGGTCAGCGCGATCAGGTTGCCCATCGACCCCGACGGCACCCACAGCGCCGCGTCCACGCCCAGCAGCTCCGCGACGCGTTCCTCGAGCCGGCGCATGGTGGGGTCGTGGTCGAGCACGTCGTCGGCGACCTCGGCACTGGACATCGCCAGTCTCATGGCCTCGTCCGGCTGGGTGACGGTGTCGGAGCGGAAGTCGAGCGGCGAGAGCTGGGTCACGAATGGATCACATCACACCGGGCAAGTCCTGCCCCGGTCGCGTCGGCGGTACCACGATGGGGGGTGACGCAAGTCTCGGTGAACCGGCGTGCAACCGTGGGCGCCACCGGTTCCGTCCGGTAAGTGCAAGCACGACGAGCGGAGAGAGTCCGCGTGGATCAGCGCGACGAGCAGGAGTTCGCGGAGTACTTCGTGGCTCGCCGGGAGGCCGTGCGCCGAACGGCGTTCCTGCTCTGTGGTGACTGGCACCGGGCGGACGACTTCGCGCAGACCGCGTTCGTCGCGCTGCACCGCAGGTGGCGCAAGGTCCGGGACAAGCAGGCCCTGGACGCCTACGTCCGCCGGACCCTGGTGCGCGCGGTGATCGACGAGTCGCGCCGGCCGTGGCGGCGGGAGCGCTTCGTGGACGAGGTCCCGGAGCGGCCCTCGGGCGACGGCGAGGTGGCCGACTCGGTGGCGACGCGCGAGGCGCTGGTCGCGGGCTTGCGGCGGGTGCCGCCGAGGCAGCGGGCGGTGCTCGTGCTCAGGTTCCTGGAGGGCCTGGACGTCGCGGCGGCGGCCGAGGCGCTCGGGTGTTCCGAGGGCACGGTGAAGAGCCAGACCTCCCGGGGTCTGGCAGCCCTCCGCGAGGCGTTGGGCGACACGATCGAAGACTTGCGGCCAGCGTCGTGAGCGGGAGGAGGAGGTAGGTGGACGAGCAGAAGCTCGGCGAGCTGTTCCGCGACGCGGCCGGTGCCGCGCCGCCCCCGTCCTTCGACGTGGACGCCGTCCGGTCGGCCTCGGCGCGGGCGACCGCCCGGCGCAGGTCGGCCGTCGCGGTCGGCTCCGCCATGGCGCTCGCGCTCGTGCTCGGCGGTCTGGTGGTCTCCGCGAACTTCGCGCGGGACACGGGCAGCGACACGGCCGCCGCGGGTTCCGCTGAGCACGCTTCGTCCCCTAACGTGGTCACTCCTTTCAGCGCGGCCGAGCCGGATGTGCGGTCGAAGGGCACGCCGGCCGACCGCAGCGGTGGAAATCCGCTCGAGAGCATCCCCGAGGACCCGTCTACGCAGGGGGACGATCCATCGGGGAGTGCCGGCCGCACAGCGGTCGGCAGCGCCCAACGCGGGTGCGTTGAGGTGGACCGGGAGCTCGCCGTCGCCCTCGCCGACGAGCTCCCGGTCGCCAACGCCGACCAGGCCGCGCCCGCCGCGGCCGACTGCCCGGTCGGCGCGCGCGGCGCGAGCTTCCTCGTGCGTGACGGCGACGTCCAGGGCACGGTGTCCGCGGTGCTCGCACGGGAGGGCGACGCCGCGCTGGTGGCGGCCGGTTCCGGGGCGTACGCGAGCGCGAGGACGTCCGGCGGCGAGGAGCTCTACGTGCTGAGCCGGCCGCGGGAGGGCTCGTCGGAAGGTCCGCTGACGGACGACCTGGCGGAGCTCGCGGAACGGCTCGCCGCCCGGTTCTGAGTCGCGGAGAGCGGGATCACCACCCATTCTAGTACTGGCGTACCATAAATCTGGTACGTTCGTACCAGATTGGGAGGTGGTCGTCATGGCGTGGGCCGTGCTCATCGTGTCCGGCTTCTTCGAGGCCGGCTGGGCGGTCGCGCTGAAGCTGTCCGACGGCTTCAGCAGGCTGTGGTGGACCGTGGCGTTCGCGGTGTTCGCGCTGATCAGCTTCGCCGGACTGGCGTGGGCCATGAAGCAGCTGCCCGCCGGACCGGCGTACGCGGTGTGGACGGGGATCGGCGCGGCGCTCACCGCCGTGATCGGCATGGTCTGGCTCGGCGACGGGGTCAGCACGATCAAGCTGGTCTCCCTCGGCCTCATCGTCAGCGGTGTCATCGGCCTCAACCTGACCGGTGGCGGGCACTAGTACCTTTCCTGCAATGACAGCCGCAACGCCGAAGGGCGAACGCCGGCGCCAGGCGCTGGTCGAAGCCGCCGCCGGCCTCCTGGTCGACGGTGGCTTCGACGCGATCCGGCACCGCGCCGTCGCCGAGCGCGCGGGCCTGCCGCTGGCCTCCACCACGTACTACTTCGACTCGCTCGACGAGCTGGTGACCGCGGCCCTGGAGTTCCAGGGCGACGCCGAGCTGGCCTACGGCAAGGCCAGGCTGGACGAGCTGGACCCGGCCGAGTGCGGTGACGACGCGTTCGTCGAACTCGTGCTCGACCTGCTGCTCGGGCCCTCCGGCGACCGGGACGCCGAAGCCGTGCTGCTGCGCTACGAGCGCCTGGTCGCCACCGGCAGGCGGCCCTACCTGCGACCGCTGATGCGCCGGATGTCCGGCGAGCTGCACTCCCTGCTGTTCGACATCTTCGCCCGGGCGGGCAAACCGGTCAGCCGGGAACGCGTGGAAGAGCTGATCGCGCTGGTCGACGGCGCCGTGGTGAACGCGCTCATCGAGATCAGCCCGGACCCCAGGGCGGCGGCCCGCCGGATGCTCGGCAAGTCGATGCAACCCCGCTGACCCCCACCGCGTTGAAGGGGTGGGGGCGGGGAAGGGGATCGGATCGCATGCGCACGGCCGACGAGCAGGGTTTCCGCGAGTTCGCGGTGGCCCACGCCGCTTCGCTGCGGCGCACCGCGTACCTGTTCTGCGGCGACTGGCACACGGCCGAGGACCTGATGCAGGCCAGCCTGCTCAAGCTGTACCAGGCGTGGCACCGGATCGAGTGGCGGGACACCGCCTCGGGGTACGCCCGCAAGGTGCTGCTGCGCACGTGGCTGGACGAGAAGCGCAGACCGTGGCGGCGGGCCGAGCAGCGCGACGGCGAGGTGCCGGACGTGGCCGACCTGGCGGCGGACCCGGAGCGGACCGGTGAACGGCTGTGGGCGCGAGACCTGGTGCACGCGGCGCTGCTGCGGGTGCCGCCGCGCCAGCGGGCCGTGCTGGTGCTGAGGTACTTCGAGGACCTGCCGGTGAGCGAGGTCGCGGTGGCGATGGGGTGCACCGAGGGCACGGTCAAGAGCCAGACGGCACGCGGGCTCGTGGCGCTGCGCGTGGCGATCGAGGAACTCGAGCGAGGGGCGGTGGTGGCGTCGTGAGCGAGGCAGACCTGCGGGAAGGGCTGCGGGCCGCGGTCGGCGACGAGCCGCCGTTGGACTTCGACGCCGACGAGCTGATCCGACGCGCCCAGCACGTGCGCAGGCGTCGTCGCGCGCTGGTGGCCGTGGCGGTGGCGACGCTCACCCTCACCGGCACGGTGCTGGCCCTGCCCGGCGTCCTCGACCAGCGGCGCGACGTCGACGCGGCGACCGGCTCGGTGCTGACGACCACGGCGTCCGCGTCCGCACCGCGGTCCGCGCCGCCGTCCGCGTCCGCACCGCCGTCGGAGACCGCCCTGGCGCCGTCCACCACCGAGGCGCAGGTCGCGCCCGGCGTCAAGTCGTTCCTCTCGGGGTACCTGAGCGGGCGGTTCAACCAGGTGGTGCCCGCGGCGAAGGTGGTGAGCGTCGACTTCAACGAGGTGCGCGAGCAGGAGCCGCGGCACTTCACCGGGGTCGTGCGGTTCATCGACGGGATCGGCCAGAGCGGGGTGGTCGTGCGCTTGACCACGCCGTCGGGGCGGGAGCCCTTCGACCGGTTCTGCGCCGAGGTCCGGTGCGACGACCCGCAGCGGCGGGACGACGGCACCCGGCTCGCGACCGGCACGAGCACCGACCCGACCTCGAAGGCGCTGGTGGCGCGCGCGGTGGCGCACCTGCGCGCGGACGGCACGGTCGTGCAGGTCACCACCTACGGGTACGACCCGGGCCCGGGGTCGGAGCTGCGGGAGGTGGCGCTGACGGTCGACCAACTGGTGCTGCTGGCCACCGACCCGAACCTGACCGTGCCCTGACGCTCCCCGGCGTCCGGTCGCCCGTCCGGGCGAAATAAGCTGGTCACGTGACGGTCAAGCCCCGCATCGCCAATGTCCTCGCCGGTCGCTACGCCTCCACCGAGCTGGCCACGCTGTGGTCCGCCGAGCACAAGATCGTGCTGGAGCGGCGGCTGTGGCTCGCCGTGCTGAAGGCGCAGGCCGAGCTCGGCCTCGACGTGCCCGCCGAGGCCGTCGCGGACTACGAGCGGGTGGTCGAGCGGGTCGACCTGGCGTCCATCGCCGAGCGCGAGCGAGTCACCCGGCACGACGTGAAGGCGCGCATCGAGGAGTTCAACGCGCTGGCCGGGCACGAGCACGTGCACAAGGGCATGACCTCGCGCGACCTCACCGAGAACGTCGAGCAGTTGCAGGTGCTGCGGTCGCTGGAGCACGTGCGCGGCAAGACGGCGGCCGTGCTCGCCCGCCTGGCCCGCCGTGCCGCCGAGCACACCGACCTGGTGATGGCGGGCCGTTCGCACAACGTCGCCGCCCAGGCCACCACGCTCGGCAAGCGCTTCGCCACGGCCGCCGACGAGCTGCTGGCCGCGTTCCGCCGGCTGGACGAGCTGATCGCCCGCTACCCGCTGCGCGGCGTCAAGGGGCCGGTCGGCACCGCCCAGGACATGCTCGACCTGCTCGGCGGCGACCGGGACAAGCTGGTCGGGCTGGAGCGGAGCGTCGCGGGCCACCTCGGCTTCACCACCGTGCTGACGAGCGTCGGCCAGGTCTACCCGCGGTCGCTGGACTTCGACGTCGTGTCGACCCTCGTGCAGCTGGCCGCGGGACCGTCGTCGCTGGCCAAGACGATCCGGCTGATGGCGGGCCACGAGCTGGTCACCGAGGGCTTCAAGCCGGGCCAGGTCGGCTCCAGCGCGATGCCGCACAAGATGAACACCCGGTCGTGCGAGCGGGTCAACGGCTTCGCGGTCATCCTGCGCGGCTACCTGTCCATGGTCGGCGAGCTGTCGGGCGACCAGTGGAACGAGGGCGACGTGTCGTGCTCGGTCGTGCGCCGGGTCGCGCTGCCGGACGCGTTCTTCGCCTTCGACGGCCTGCTGGAGACGTTCATCACGGTGCTGGACGAGTTCGGCGCGTACCCGGCGGTCGTCGCCCGCGAGCTGGACCGCTACCTGCCGTTCCTGGCGACCACGAAGGTGCTGATGGCGGCGATCCGCGCGGGCGTCGGCCGGGAGACCGCGCACGAGGTCATCAAGGAGCACTCGGTCGCGGTGGCGCTGGCCATGCGCGAGCAGGGCCTGGCCGAGAACGACCTGCTGGACCGGTTCGCCGCCGACGACCGACTGCCGCTGGACCGCGCCGCGCTGGACGCCCTGCTGGCCGACCGCCTGTCGTTCACCGGCGTGGCGGAGCACCAGGTCGCGGACGTGGTGCGGCAGGTCGAGGACGTGCTGGCGGAGTACCCGACCGCGGCCGGCTACGTGCCGGAACCCATCCTCTGACGCGCCCCCGCCGTCCGCGCGACCGCGGCCGTCAGGCCCTGTCCCAGGCCAGGCGGCCGCGGCGGGTCTTCTCGCACACCAGGGCGCGGCCCGTCGGGTCGACCGCCGTCGCGCCCTCCTCGTCGCACGGGAAGCCCTCCAGGGCCACCTGGTCGAACCGGGGCGGGGTGGTGGTCGGCTCGGCCGTCTGCCGGGGCGGCGGCTGGACCTCCGCCGGTGGCGGTGGCGGCGGTTCGGTCGTCGCGGCGACCGTCGGAGGTGGTGGCGGCGGCGTGGTGGTGGTCGCCGCCGGGAGCACGGAGATGTTCGCCACCGCCGGGACCGAGGTCACCGGCGCCGAGCTGGACACCGTCGGGAGCACCACCGGTTCCGGGCTCGCCGACGGCTTCGCGCAGGCTCCCGTGAGCAGCAGCAGGAGCAGTCCGCCACTTGCCGCGACGGGTGCCACAAATGCCTTCGGATGGACCACGCCAAGCAGCGTAGGGGTCACTCGTCCGATACCCCAAGTGGAGTCTCCCGAGCGGCCTAGAGGCGGCCGGCCTCGATGATCCGCCGGAGGAACTGCCGGGTGCGCGGGTGCACGGGCTCGCCGAGCACCTGCCCGGGCGGTCCGGACTCGACCAGCCTGCCCCCGTCGAGGAACACCACGCGGTCGGCGACCTGCCGGGCGAACCCCATCTCGTGGGTGGCCATCAAGATCGTCCGACCACCCTCCGCCAACTCCCTGACCAGCGCCAGCACCTCGCCGACCAGTTCCGGGTCCAACGCGCTGGTGATCTCGTCCAGCAGCAGCAACCGCGGCGAGTAGGCCAACGCCCGCGCGATCGCCACCCGCTGCTGCTGCCCGCCGGACAGCCGTTCCGGGTAGCTGCGCGCCCGGTCCGCGAGGCCGACCCGGTCGAGCAGGTCGAGGGCGTTGCGCTCGGCCTCGTCACGGGCCACCCCGTGCACCACGCGCGGCGCGAGGGTGACGTTGTCCAGCACGCTCATGTGCGGGAACAGGTTGAACGCCTGGAACACGACGCCCATGCCGCGCCGGGCCACGTCGGCGTCCACCCGCGGGTCGGACACGTCCACCCCGTCGAGCAGCACCTGGCCGTCGTCCAGCTCCTCCAGCAGGTTCACGCACCGCAGCAGGGTCGACTTGCCCGACCCCGACGACCCGATCACGGTCACGACCTCGTGCTCGCGCACGTCGAGGCTGACCCCGTCCAGCACGGTGCGGTCGCCGTAGCGCTTCACGACACCGCGCACGCTGAGCACCGGGTCGGTCATCGTCCCCCCTGACGGCGTTCCAGCCGGCGGCCCAGGGCGTCGGCGAACCGCGCCGTGGGGACCGCGAGCAGCACGAACAGCAGCCCCGCGACCACGTACGGGGTGAAGTTGAACGACCGCGCCTGCTCGATCTGCGCCGCGCGCACCGCGTCCACCGCGCCGAGCACCGAGATCAGCCCGCAGTCCTTCTGCAGCGCCACGAAGTCGTTGAGCAGCGCGGGCATCACCCGCCGCACCGCCTGCGGCAGCACGACCAGCCGCAGCGTCTGGCGCGGACCGAGGCCGAGCGACCGCGCCGCCGCGACCTGCGAGGGGTGGACCGACTCGATGCCGGCGCGGAACACCTCGGCCACGTACGCGGTGTACGCGAGCACGAGCGCCGCGCCGCCGAGCACCACGAAGTCGTTCGGCACGCCGGTCAGCCGCAACGCGGGCAGGCCGAACCCCACCAGGTACAGCAGGATGATCAGCGGCAGGCCGCGGAACAGGTCCACGTACACCGTGGCCAGCGCGCGCAGCGGGAACCACACGGGGCCGCGCAGCGTGCGCAACATCGCCACGACCAGCGCCAGCACCACGATCAGCGCGCCGCACACCACCAGCACGCGCAGGTTCAGCCAGAGCCCCTCGACGATCGAGGGCAGCGAGCGCCACGCGATCTCCACGTCGAAGAACGACTGCCGCACGCGCGGCCAGCCCGGCGCGCCGGTGACGGTGACCCCGACCGCGACGGCGAACACGGCGGTCGACAGCAGGGCGACCAGGGTGGACCGCCGCGAGCGGGAGCGCTTGTAGGCCAAGCGCTCCCGCTGCAGCTCGCTCGTCACTTCAGCTCGGGTGCGGTGCCCGCGGAGGACAGCCATTCCTGCTCGATCCTGGTCAGCGCGCCCTCGGCGCGCAGGTTCTCCACCGCCGTCGAGACGCACGCGGTGAGCGGGCTGCCCTTGTCCAGCACGATGCCGAACTGCTCGGGCTTGCCGTCGCCCGCCGGGACCTGGCCGACGATCAGGCCGTCCTCCAGCTCCGCGGACGTGATGTAGAACGCGGTCGGCAGGTCCACCACCAGCGCGTCGATCTGCCCGGCGCGCAGCGCGGCCTTGGCGTCGTCGTTGGTGTTGTAGACCGCGACGTCCTGCTCGGGTTGCAGGCGCTGGGCGGCGTCGAAGCTGGTCGTGCCGACCTGCGCGCCGATCTTGACCCGCTTGAGCTCCGCCAGCGTCCTCACCGACGCGGCCTTGGACGAGTCCAGCGTGATCACGGCCTGGTCCACGTCGTAGTACGGCGCGGAGAAGTCGACGGCCTGCTTGCGCTCGTCGGTGATCGAGAACTCGTTCAGGTCCATGTCGTAGGTCTTGCGGCCCGGCTGGATGGCCGCGTTGAACGGCACCCGCGTCCAGACCACGTCGGTCTTCGCGTAGCCGAGCTCCTCGGCCAGCGCGTAGGCGATGGCGGACTCGAAGCCCTTGCCGTTGGTCGGGTCGTCGTCCACGAACCACGGCTCGTACGCGGGCTGGTCCGTGCCGAAGGTGATCTTGCCGGCGGTGAGCGTCGGCAGCTTGTCCTTCGTGCAGGCCACGCCGTCCACCTGGTTGGTCGGCGTCGCGGTCTCGTCCGCGGGGGCGCAGGCGACCGCGAGGACGGCGGTCACGGCGAGTATCAGTCCGGGTGCACGCATGGGAGGCATCTTGCCGCAGGTGGGAAGGGCGGCCCACGAGCTGGGACAAGTACGCTTCGGCGGTGCCCAAGCTCGCTGACTACCGCCAGGTCGCCGCCGGCAAGGTCCGCCAGATCCACGAGGTGGACGAGGACCTGCTGCTGTTCGTGGCGTCCGACCGGATCTCCGCCTTCGACCACGTGCTGACCACGCCGATCCCCGACAAGGGCCGCGTGCTCACCGCGATGAGCGTGTTCTGGTTCGAGCGGTTCGCCGACCTGGTGCCCCACCACCTGGTGGCGTGGGACGACCCGCGCATCCCCGACGAGGTGCGTGGCCGGGCGCTGCTCGTGCGTCGGCTGGAGATGGTCCAGGTGGAGTGCGTGGCGCGCGGCTACCTGACCGGGTCGGGCATGGCCGAGTACCGGAGCACCGGGTCGGTGTGCGGCGTCGAGCTGCCGGCCGGCCTGGTGGAGGCGTCGGAGCTGACGCCGCCGATCTTCACGCCGGCGACCAAGGCGGAGCTCGGCGCGCACGACGAGAACGTGTCGTTCGAGCACGTCGAGGCGGAGGTGGGCGCCTCGCTGGCGGCCCGGCTGCGCGACGTCACGCTGGAGGTCTACGGCGCGGCCCGCGAGTTCGCCCGGTCGCGCGGCGTGGTCCTGGCGGACACGAAGTTCGAGTTCGGGCTGGACCGGTCCGGCGCGCTGGTGCTCGGCGACGAGGTGCTGACGCCGGACTCGTCGCGGTACTGGCCGCTGGAGGGGTACGAGCCGGGGCGCGTGCAGCCGTCGTTCGACAAGCAGTACGTGCGCGACTGGCTGACCTCGCCCGCCTCCGGCTGGGACCGGGCGTCCGACACCCCGCCGCCACCGCTGCCCGACGACGTCGTGGCCGCCACCCGGTCGCGGTACGTGCAGGCGTACGAGCTGATCACCGGTCGTTCGTTCGCGGACTGGCCCGGCACGAGCGCGGAATAGTTCGCCGGCTCCGCATCCCGTCGTCACCTCGTCTTGGAGCGGACGACACACCGGTGCTGCGCACTGGTGGCATGGTCGCCCAACTCGTGGTCTCGCTGTCCGGCATCGGGCCGAGCACGCTCGCCCGGTGCGCCGACCTCGCCGCCGAACTGGACCGGCGGCGGGTGCCGTTGTCGCTGCTCCTCGCGCCGCGCAAGGCCGTGCCCGGCGAGGCGGTGGACTGGGTGCTGCGCCGCGTGGCCGCCGGGGACGCGCTGGTCCTGCACGGTTCCGACCACCAGCCGGACCCGACGCGCCGGGCCGTGTCGCTGCGCCGCCGGGCCGAGTTCTCCGCGCTGCCCGCGCACGAAGCCGGCCTCCGGCTGGTCGCCGCACGTGCCGCGCTGGCGCGCTTGGCACTGACCACGGACCTGTTCGCGCCGCCGGGGTGGCTGGCGTCACCCGGCACGGTGGTCGCGCTGCGCCGGCACCGGTTCGCGGTGTGCGCCGACATGGCGGGCGTGCGCGACCTGCGCACCGGCGACGTGCGGCCGGGCCGGGTGCGGATGCTCGGCGAGCACTGGAGCTACCTGCTCGGCGTCGGCCGGGCGGCCCGGCGCGGCGGGCTCGTGCGGATCGGCGTCGACGCGGCGGACCTGGACCGGCTCGGGCCGCGCGAGACCCTGCTGGAGGCCGTCGACCTGGCCCTGCACCACGGCGCGTCGCCCACGACCTACAGCTCGACCGCCTCGCCCCGGGGCAGCACGACGACCTCGACGCCCTCGGGCGCGGTGCCGACCAGGACGCGGTAGAAGATTTCGGTCTGCGCCAGGATCGCCTCGTGGATCGGCACGGCCTTGCGCGGGCCGACCCGCGCCAGGAAGTCCGCCGCGTCGGAGACCTTCATCCAGGGCGCGGCCGTGGGCAGGCCGAGGACGTCGACGCGCTGCTCGGGCACGGTCAGCGAGTCGCCGGGGTGGTAGAACGCGCCGTGGTCGACCAGGTAGCCGACGTTGACCGGCAGCTCGATCCGCTCGTGGATGACCTCGTGCGGCGCGTCGAGGACGGTGACGACCGCGCCGCCCAGCTCCAGCACGTCACCCGGCCCGACGAGCTCGGCGCCCTCGAGGTCGAACGGGGCGACCAGGCGTGCGCCGGGGTTGGCCGCGCGGACGGCGGCCAGCCTGCCGGGGTCGACGTGGTCGCGGTGCTCGTGCGTCACCAGGATCGCGTCGAGGCCCTCGACCACCTCGAAGCCCGACGAGTAGACGCCGGGGTCGAACAGCAGCCGCGCGGCGCCGGTGTCGACCAGCAGGCACGAGTGCCCGAAGTGGGAGATCAGCATGAGCGCTCCTCTCGTCTCACCGGCGGACGCTCAGCCCACGTCGTGCAGCAGCGCGTCCTCCACGTCCGGCGGCAGTCCCGCGCGTCGGGTGCGGTCCGGGCCCAGGGCCCGTTCGTACGCCAACGCGTCCACCGCCGTCTCGGCCGTGGGTCGGACCCGGAGGCCGGCGGCCAGCGCGGGACCCGCGTCCCGGAACATCATCGCCCGGTGCGTCGGCGGCAGCCACAGCGGCAGGGACCTCGCACCCACCCACGGCTCGACCTCGTGCCGCTGGAGGACGGGCGGGGGTATGCGCACCAGCACCGTCCCCGGCGGCGCGACCGCGCCCGCGATCTCGCCCAGCACCAGCGACAACGGGTTGGCCGGCCCGATCGCGTCGTAGGTGCCGGCGGTGCGCCGCTCGGCGGCGTCCACGATCCAGGCGGCGAGGTCGCGCACGTCGACGTGCTGCACGGGCTGGTCGGGCGCGTCGGGCACGGCGACCCGGCCGCCCCGGGACAACCGGTTGGGCCAGTACCCGAACCGGTCGCTCGGGTCGCCGGGGCCGGTGATGAGGCCGGCGCGGACGATGAACGCCCGGTCGCCGACGGCGTCGCGGACGGCGTGCTCACCGGCCACCTTGATCGCGCCGTAGCGGTCGGACGACATCGGCGCGTCGGGGTCGTCCTCCAGCGGGTCCAGGGTGGCCGTGGCGCCGGGGACGGCGTGGTCGGCGTAGACGGAGCAGCTGGAGACGAACGTCCAGTGGTCGGCGGTCACCGCCCTCAGCGCCCGGCGGACCCAGGTGACCGACATCTTGGCCACGTCCACCACCGCGTCGAAGTGCGCGCCCTCCAACGGCCCGAGGTCGACGTCCCGGTCCACGGGGACGAGCACCGCGCCGTCCGGCGCCTGCCCGGACTCCCCGCGCGCCGCGCAGACCACCTCGTGCCCCCGCCGCACCGCTTCGGCGGCCGTCGCCTTGCTGAGGAACACCGTCCCACCGAGCACGAGGATGCGCATGGCCCCCACCCTGCGGTGCCCCCGCCCGCGCCGCCACCACGTCCGCCGATAGCGAACGCCCGGCTGCCTGGACCTCGGCGAAGAATGCGTCGAAGATCCGATTACTGATGAGTGAATCGGCAAGTGTGCCTGGCGAGACTGACCAACGACCTGCTTGACGTCGAGGGCCGGTGATTGGACGCGCCGTGTCACACCGGTGATCGGCTCGGTGATCCGGCTCGATTGGCCCTGGAAAGCGCAAAGCACGGCCGCCGACCGTCCGGACGGGTGCCGTGCTCACTTCCTCGGCCTACGGGGCCTTGGCGAGATCAGATCAGCAGGAGCCGGCCCTGGAACGCTGCATCACGATCGGGTGGTCTCAGGTGAACGTGTGCCACCCGCCACGCGGGAAGTTGATGAACACACAGGTCAGGTAGGCTCCGCGAGTACCGCCAGCCCTCCTAGCTTGGAGCAGCCTGTCGTGGCCCGAGTCGTCGTCGACGTCATGCCGAAGCCCGAAATCCTCGACCCGCAAGGACAAGCGGTGGCCAACGCGCTGCCCCGTCTCGGGTTCGACGGAATCACCAGTGTCCGCCAGGGCAAGCACTTCGAGCTGGAGGTCGCCGACGACGTCGACGACGCCACGCTCGCGAAGATCGCCGAGACGTTCCTCGCCAACCCCGTGATCGAGGACTGGGTCGTGAGGCGGGTCGAGGCATGAGGG
Organism: Actinosynnema sp. CA-299493; assembly: GCF_050946825.1. Classification (NCBI taxonomy): domain Bacteria; kingdom Bacillati; phylum Actinomycetota; class Actinomycetes; order Pseudonocardiales; family Pseudonocardiaceae; genus Actinosynnema; species Actinosynnema sp. CA-299493. The sequence continues at coordinate 9,091,998 of NZ_CP191993.1, read as the reverse complement.
TCGGGGTCATCACGTTCCCCGGCACGCTGGACGACGTCGACGCCGAGCGCGCGGTCCGGTATGCGGGCGGGGAGGCGGTCAAGCTCTGGCACGCCGATCACGACCTGAAGGACGTCGACGCGGTCATCGTGCCCGGTGGGTTCTCCTACGGCGACTACCTGCGCTGCGGCGCGATCGCCCGGTTCGCCCCGGTCATGCAGGAAGTCGTGGACGCGGCGAAGAAGGGCATGCCGGTCCTGGGCATCTGCAACGGCTTCCAGATCCTCTGCGAGGCGCACCTGCTGCCGGGCGCGCTCATCCGCAACCACAAGCTGCACTTCGTGTGCCGCGACCAGTGGTTGAAGGTCGAGAACAACTCGACCGCCTGGACGTCCCGCTACGACCAGGGCGCGGAAGTCCTCGTGCCGCTGAAGTCCGGCGAGGGCGGCTACCAGGCCGACCGGTCCACGCTGGACGAGTTGGAGGGAGAGGGCCGGGTGGTGTTCCGCTACGTCGGCGAGAACCCGAACGGCTCGCGCAACGGCATCGCGGGCATCACCAGCGCCAACGGCCGGGTCGTCGGCCTGATGCCGCACCCGGAGCACGCGATCGACGCGCTCACCGGGCCGACCGACGACGGTCTCGGCATGTTCCTCTCCCTCGTCGACTCGGTGGTGGGTGCCTGATGACCGTCGACACCGTGAAGAACGCGGAGAGCACGCCCGACCAGGAGCAGCCCTACAAGGAGCTGGGCCTGAAGGACGACGAGTACGCCCGCATCAAGGAGATCCTGGGCCGCCGCCCCACGGACGCCGAGCTGGCGATGTACTCGGTGATGTGGAGCGAGCACTGCTCCTACAAGTCGTCCAAGGTGCACCTGAAGTACTTCTCCGAGACGACCACCGACGAGATGCGCGAGAAGATGCTCGCGGGCATCGGCGAGAACGCGGGCGTGGTCGACATCGGCGACGGCTGGGCGATCACGTTCAAGGCCGAGAGCCACAACCACCCGTCCTACGTCGAGCCGTACCAGGGCGCGGCGACGGGCGTGGGCGGCATCGTGCGCGACATCCTGGCCATGGGCGCGCGTCCGCTGGCCGTGATGGACCCGCTGCGCTTCGGCCCGGCCGACGCGCCGGACACCCGCCGCGTGCTGCCGGGCATCGTGGCCGGCGTGGGCGGCTACGGCAACTGCCTCGGCCTGCCCAACATCGGCGGCGAGGTCGTGTTCGACGCGACCTACGCGGGCAACCCGCTGGTCAACGCCCTGTGCGTGGGCGCGATGCGGGTCGAGGACCTGCACCTGGCGCACGCCTCGGGCACCGGCAACAAGGTCATCCTGTTCGGCGCCCGCACGGGTCTGGACGGCATCGGCGGCGTGTCGGTGCTGGCGTCGGAGACCTTCGACGACACGGCGGGCGCGGGCAAGCGCAAGAAGCTGCCCAGCGTGCAGGTCGGCGACCCGTTCACCGAGAAGGTGCTGATCGAGTGCTGCCTGGAGCTGTTCGCCGAGCGCATCGTCGTCGGCATCCAGGACCTGGGCGGCGCGGGCCTGGCGTGCGCGACGTCGGAGCTGGCCAGCGCCGGTGACGGCGGCATGCACGTCTACCTGGACCGGGTGCCGCTGCGCGCCACGGGCATGACGCCGGCGGAGATCCTGTCCAGCGAGTCGCAGGAGCGCATGTGCGCGGTCGTGCGGCCGGAGGACCTGGACGCGTTCCTGGCGGTCTGCGCGAAGTGGGACGTCATCGCGACCGAGATCGGCGAGGTCACCGAGGGTGACCGGCTGGTCATCACGTGGCACGACGAGGTCGTGCTGGACGTGCCGCCGCGCACGGTGGCGCACGAGGGCCCGGTGTACGACCGGCCGATCGAGCGCCCGGCCGACCAGGACGCGATGCAGGCCGACACCCCGGACCGGCTGGCCCGTCCCGCGAAGGACGACCTGCTGCCGCTGGTCAAGTCCATGGCCGCGTCGCCGAACCTGGCGTCGAAGCGGTGGGTGACCCAGCAGTACGACCGGTACGTGCGCGGTGGCACGGTGCTCGCGCAGCCCGCCGACTCGGGCATGATCCGGATCGACGAGTCGACCAACCGGGGCGTGGCGCTGTCCACGGACTGCAACGGCCGCTACGCCAAGCTGGACCCGTACGCGGGCGCGCAGCTGGCGCTGGCCGAGGCGTACCGGAACGTGGCCACCACGGGCGCGACGCCGGTCGCGGTCACGAACTGCCTGAACTTCGGCTCGCCGGAGGACCCGGCGGTGATGTGGCAGTTCGAGCAGGCCGTGAGGGGTCTCGCGGACGGGTGCGTCGAGCTGGGCATCCCGGTGACCGGCGGCAACGTCAGCTTCTACAACCAGACCGGTTCGACGGCGATCCTGCCGACGCCGGTGGTGGGCGTGCTCGGCGTGATCGACGACGTCCGCCGCCGCATCCCGACGGGGATCGGCGCGGAGGCCGGCGAGACGCTGCTGCTGCTCGGCGAGACGCGCGAGGAGTTCGGCGGCTCGGAGTGGGCGCACGTCGTGCACGGGCACCTGGGCGGCCTGCCGCCGAAGGTGGACCTGGCGCGGGAGAAGCTGCTCGGCGAGGTGCTGGTGGCCGGTTCGCGCGACGGCATGCTGTCCGCCGCGCACGACCTGTCCGACGGCGGCCTGGCGCAGGCGCTGGTGGAGACGTGCCTGATCGGCGAGGTCGGCGCGCGGGTGTTCCTCGAAGGGGACCTGTTCACCGAGCTGTTCAGCGAGTCGACGGCCCGCGTGCTGGTCGCCGTGCCGCGCACGGAGGAGCTGCGGTTCACCGACATGTGCACCGCGCGCGGCCTGCCGTGGCGCAAGGTCGGCGTGGTGGACCCGGAGTCCGACGCGCTGGAGGTCCAGGACCTGGGCTCACTGCCGCTGGCCGAGCTGCGCGAGGCCTGGGAGGGCACCCTCCCGGCGCTGTTCGACTGAGCGAGCAGGGGTGGCCGGCCGGGGATCGCCCGGCCGGCCACCCGTGGTCAGCCGTTGGCCAGGGCCTGGAGCCGGTCGTAGGCGCCGTTGAACTGGTTCTGGTCGATCGGCGACGACGAGTACTGCCAGATCGTGTAGAACGGCCACGCGTAGGGCAGGGTGCCGACGGTGGACGAGTAGCGCGCGACCCACAGCGGGTTGGTGGAGCTGAAGTCGCCGCTCACGCACTGGTTCCACCAGCTCGTGGACGTGTAGATGACCGGCCAGCGGCCGGTGCGGGCGTGGTAGCGGTCGCTGAACGACAGGATCCACGACGTCATGCTCGCCTTGGACAACCCGTAGCACGTCGAGCCGTAGGGGTTGTACTCCATGTCCAGCGCGCCGGGCAGGGTCTTGCCGTCCCGGGACCAGCCGCCGCCGTTGTCGACGAAGTAGTCGGCCTGGGTGGCGCCGGCGGACCGGTCCGGCAGCGCGAAGTGGTACGCGCCGCGGATCATGCCGACGTTGTAGGACCCGTTGTACTGCTGGGCGAAGTACGGGTTGCGGTAGGTGGTGCTCTCGGTGGCCTTGACGTAGGCGAACCGCTTGCCCTGGCCCCACCAGTAGTTCCAGTCGACGTTGCCCTGGTGCCCGCTGACGTCGATGCCGTACACGACGGCCTGGGCGCTCGGATCGGTCGGGATGGCGACGCGCCGGCCGCCGCCGCCCTCGTGCTTGGCGATCTGCGAGCCCATGGCGTGGTCTTCGACGACGGGTGCGGCCTGGGCGGCGCCGGTCGATCCGGGCGCGGCTAAGCCGAGCACGGCCAGTCCGACGGCGGTCAGGAGGGCGGTGGCGGTGCGTGCGAGGTTGTTCATGGGTGACTCCTCGAGTCAGTGCAGGGGGTTGACTCGTTGGGCAGTGTGAGGCACGACTAACCACTTCACCAAGGTTCTTGTTAATTGGTCACGAAAACGGAGCAACGCCGCTACCCCAGCGCCACCCTGAGCAACTGCTCGTCGTTGCCGTTGAAGAGGTTCTGGTCGCCCGGGAACAACCCGGCCGCCCGCCACTGCCAGATCGTCTCGTAGTCCCACCCGTGCGGCAGCGGCCCGAGCTCGTCGGCGTAGTGCGCCACCCACAGCGGGCTCGTGTCGCCGAACCGGTCCGCCTCGCCGACGCACCGGTTCCACCAGGTCGTGGACGTGTAGATGGTCGGGTGCCGGCCGGTCCGCCCGAAGAAGCGGTCGCTGAACGCGCGCACCCACGCGCCCATCGCGGCCTGGCTCAGGCCGTAGCACGTGTCGCCGTAGGGGTTGTACTCCAGGTCCAGCGCGCCGGGCAGGGTCTTGCCGTCCCGCGACCAGCCGCCGCCGTTGGACGCGAAGAAGTCGGCCTGCGCCGCGCCGTCCGACCGGTCCGGCAGCGCGAAGTGGTACGCGCCGCGGATCATGCCGACGTCGTAGGAGCCGTTGTACTGCTGGGCGAAGTGCGGGTTGCGGTACCCGGTGCCCTCGGTCGCCTTGACGTAGGCGAACCGCGCGCCGTCCGCCCACGCCCGCGCCCAGTCGACGTCGCCTTGGTGGCTGCTGACGTCCATGCCGGGCACGGAGCCGTCGAGCAGGGGCCGGGACCGCGCGGCGCGGCCCCGGCCCTCGTGCGCGGCGATCTGCGAGCCCGCGAAGTGGTCCGCTGACCCTTCGGGCAGCGCTCGGGCGTCGGGCGCCGGGACGATCGCCAACGTGATCGTGACGGCACCCAGTCGGGTGATCAGGGTGCGCAGCCGGGTGTGCGTCGCCATCAACGCCCCCCATTCGGTCGGCATGGCTGGTACGTCCGGCCTAGATAGTCAGGCCGGACGTCCTCCGCCGCATCCGCAGGGTGTCACCCGTCCAGGCGCTTCAGCTCCTCCTCGGACAGCCGCAGGTGCACCGCGTCCGCCGAGTCGGCGATGCTCGCCGGTCGCGACGAACCCGGGATCGGCACGACCTGCGGCGCCTTGGCGAGCATCCAGGCGAGGCAGACCTGCTGCGGGCTCACCCCGTGCGCCCGGCCGACCTCGGCGAAGGCACCGAACCGCTCGCCGAGCTGCCCGGCCGCGCTGATGCCGCCCAGCGGGCTCCACGGCAGGAACGCGACGTCCAGCTCGGCGCACAGCGCCAGCTCCGGCTCGCTGGAGCGGAACGCGGGCGAGAACTGGTTCTGCACGCTCGCCAACCGGCCGCCCAGGACCTCGTGGGCCTCGCGGATCTGCGCCGGGTCGAAGTTGGACACGCCCGCGAGCTTGATCTTGCCCGCGTCCAGCAGGTCGGCCAGCGCGCCGACGGACTCGGCGGTCGGCACCGCCGGGTCGGGCCGGTGGAACTGGTAGAGGTCGATCGCGTCCACGCCGAGCCGCCGCAACGACGCCTCGCACGCCGCCTTCAGGTACTCCGGGCGGCCGTCGACCGCCCACCCGCCGCCGGGGACGCGGGTGTGGCCGCCCTTGGTGGCGACCACGACGCCGTCGACGCCCTTGAGCGCCTCGGCGATCAGCTCCTCGTTGTGCCCGAAGTCGCTGTCGTCGGCCGAGTAGGCGTCGGCGGTGTCGATCAGCGTGACGCCCTTGTCCAGGGCGGCGCGGATCGTCTCGATCGACCGGCTGCGGTCGGGGCGGCCGTCGAGCGACATCGGCATCGCGCCCAGGCCGATGGCGCTGACCTCGACTCCTCCGATTCGGCGGGTCAACATCTGGCAGTACCTCCGTCTGTCACGGTTGTGCGTCCCCCAGCTTGGGCGGTAGGCATTAAGCTGTCCAACAGAAGAACCTGATGCCATTCAGCAGTACGGGTGATGAATCGTGGAACTCCGCCAGCTCGAGTACTTCGTGGCCGTGGCCGAGGAGTGCCACTTCACCCGTGCCGCCCGGCGCATGCACGTCGCCCAGTCGGGGCTCTCCGCGTCGATCCGGGCGCTGGAGGTGGAGCTGGGCGCGCCGCTGTTCGTGCGCAGCACCCGCCAGGTCGAGCTGACCCAGGCCGGGCGCGCGCTGCTGGTCGAGGCGCGGCGGGTGCTCGGCACGATCGACGCGGCGCGGGACGCGGTGGCCGCGGTGCAGGGGCTGCTGCGCGGCACGCTGGCCGTCGGCAGCACCCAGTGCCTGCACGCCGTGCACCTGCCCGCCGTGCTGGCCCGGTTCCACGAGCTGCACCCCGGCGTCGAGCTGCGGCTGCGGCAGGGTGGCTCGGTCGAGCTGGTCGACCTGGTCCGCGCCGGCCGGCTCGACCTCGCGTTCGTCACGTCCGGCCGGGTGGGCGACGACCTGGCGGTGTCCACCCTGTCGAGTGAACCTCTGGTGCTGGCGTGCGCGCCGGAGCTGCCGTTCGCCGAACGGGAGTCGGTGCGGCTGGCCGAGCTCTCCGGTCAGCCGTTCGTGGACTTCAACCCCGACTGGGGCACGCGCGACGATGTGGACCGCGCGCTGGCCACCGCCGGCGTGGACCGGAGGATCGCGGTCGAGGTCAACGACGTGCACTCGCTGCTGGACTTCGTCGGCTTCGGCCTCGGGGTGGCGCTGGTGCCGGCGTCGTTCGCGGCCAAGCAGACCCGGGCGCGGTTCGTGGAGCTGGTCGACGCGCCGACCGCCGAGACCGCCGTGGTGACCACGCCGACGGTGAGCGCGGCGGCGTCAGTCCTGCTCGACATGGTCGTGGAGGCGGGCCGGGGACTGCCCGTCGCCGGTTAGCCGCCAGCCCACCGGGTCGGCGCGCAGCGCGGTGCCCGCCGACACGTCGAGCGCGCCGACCAGCTCCGCCGGCGGTCGCGGGGAGACGTGCAGGAACGTGCCGACCCTGGCCCCCGTGACGTCGACCGCCCCGTGGAACGCGGTGTCCTGGAACGAGATGCCGCCGTCGAACCTGCCGTCCCGGAAGTCCACCCGGCCGTGGAACGCGGCGCCGGAGAACAGCGCGGGCTTGGTGAGCACGGCCTTCCCGAACCGCGTGATGCCGTAGAACTGCGCCCGTCGGGCGACGATGCGGCCGAACCGGCGGCCCTCCAGCCGGAAGTGCACGAGCTTCGCCCCGGTCAGGTCCAGCTGGTACGGCGTGTCGTCGGGGTCCTCGCCCCACGGCAGCATGTCCGTGACGAGCCGTTGCGCGGTCATCCGGACGGTCATCTCGTGGTCCTCGGCCGGCTCGACCGCGCGCTCCTCGCCGAAGAACGCCTGGTCGGGGTCCTCGGGCTTCTCCTTGATCGCCGCGTGCTCGAACGGCCGCCGCAGGTACGCGCACAGCACGCTCAGCACGGTCTGCTTGTAGCGCGGCGTGGTGTGCGCCAGACCCGCGAGCACGTGCATCGCGCCCACCCTGACCTGGTCGGCCTCGTTGCCGAGCAGCTCGACGGCCCGCGCGAACCGCTCGTCGGCGACCTTCTCGCTCTCCAGTTCGTGCCGCGCCTCCTCGGTGCGCCGCCGCCGGTCGTTGAGCCACAGCGCGTACAGGGCCACGACCGCGCCGCCGGCCAGCCCGCCGGTCTTGATGGCCTCCGCCTTCGGCTGCCTCGGGTCGACCAGGACGAGCACGGCGGTCGTCACGACCGCCACCACGACCGCGGCGAGCACGCTCGCCACCAGCAACCAGCGTCCCCGCACGTCAGCTCCCGACCAGTCCGAGGCCGCCGTCACCGCGACCCTCCACCACCCAGCCGTCGGGCAGGGCGTTCTCGTGCTCCAGCGACACGCGCATGCCCCGCCTGCGCACTTCGACGGGCTTGGCGAGCGCCAGGTCCAGGCCGCCGGTGAAGTCCGCGTCCTCGAAGTCGACCGGCTCGGCGAACTCGCAGCCCCGGAACGTCACCGGCCCGGTGAACGCGGCCCCGGCGAACTTGCTCGGGCCCAGGAACCGCGTCGCCGTGAAGTCCGCGGCCCGCCGGCACCGGAACCGGCTGAACCACGCCTTGCCGTGCACGACCATGTCGTGCAGGTGCAGCCGCCCGGCGCTGGTGGCGTCGGTGAACCACGCGCCGCCGTGCACGACCGCGTGGTGGAACGAGTTGGACTCGCGCAGGTGCGCCGCGCGCAGGACCAGGTCGCCGACCTGCCGGTGCGACAGGTCGAAGTACTCCAGGTAAGCCCTGGTCAGGTCGAGGTGGTAGCGCGCCGGGTGCGCGGCGTCGGCCCGCGGCAGCAGGTCGGCGACCAGCCGCTGCGCGGTGAGGCGGACCTCCAGCTCGCGCTCGTCCCGCACCGGCTCGTCGCCCTCCCGCGCCACGTCGAAGGGCCGCCGCAGGTACGCGCACAGCACGTCCAGCACGGTCTGGGTGTACTCCCCGCGCGACCGCGCCAGACCCGCCAGGGCGTGCATCGCGCCCACTCGGACCTGCTCCGCGTCGTGACCGAGCAGCTCCACCGATCGGGCGAACCGCTCGTCGGCGACCCGCGACCGGTCGTGTTCGGCCCGCTCGATCTCCAACTCCTGCCGCTTGGACTCGATCCGCTGCCGGTCCTCGTCCGTGCGCCGCCTCCGGTCGTTGAGCCACAGCGCGTACAGGGCCACGATGGCGCCCGCGGCCAGGCCGCCGGTCTTGATCGCCTCCTGCTTGGGCGCGGCCGGGTCCGTGACGAACAACCAGCCCGTGACCAGCAGGAACGCGCCGATAGCGCCCAGCACGACGGGCTTGACCAGGCCACGCCGCCGGCGGTGCTTGATCATGAGCCAGACCAGCGCCGCCACCGAGACGGCCGCGCCCGCGATCCACAGGTGCCTCACAAGGCCGTCATTCTTCCCGGTGATCAGTTCGGGGGTGGGCGATTGAAGAACTCGCGCAATCCGACGGTGTGCTAACTCACCGGATTGGCCCATGATGTGGGTGTCACCGCAACGGTGGGAACACGAGCACGTCAGAGGAGAGCTTCCGGGTGGAGAGCGTGGATCGGCCCAACTGGGCGCCGGGTGACATCGACCTGGCCCGCCCGAGCATCGCGCGGGTCTACGACTACTGGCTCGGCGGGGCGCACAACTTCGCCGTCGACCGGGCCGTCGCGGACAAGGTGCTCGGCGACGTGCCGGTGATCAAGAGCATCGTGCTCAACCACCGGGCGTTCCTGCGCCGGGCCGTGCGGTTCATGCTGTCGCGGGGCATCCGCCAGTTCCTCGACCTGGGCTCCGGCATCCCCACGGTCGGCAACGTGCACGAGATCGCCCAGGCCGCCGACCCGGCCGCCCGCGTCGTGTACGTCGACGTGGACGCCGTCGCGGTCGCGCACAGCCGGGCCATCCTCACCGGGAACGAGCTGGTGAACGTGCTGCAGACCGACGTGCGCGACGCCAAGCAGGTGCTGGCCTCGCCCGAGGTGCAGGGCCTGCTGGACTTCGACGAGCCGATCGGCGTGCTGATGATCGCGCTGCTGCACTTCGTGCCGGACGCCGAGGACCCGCGCGGGGTCGTGGCCGACTACCGCGACGCCCTCCCGGACGGCAGCTACCTGGCGATCTCGCACGCCGGGTTCGAGGAAGGCGACTGGGACCCGGCGTGGGACGACGCGCGCGGCGTCTACAACCGCGGCGTCAGCGAGATGTGCTTCCGGCGAGGGCACGAGGTCGTGGCCATGTTCGACGGTTTCGACCTGGTCGAGCCCGGTGTGGCGCGGCTGCCGCTGTGGCGGCCGGAGTCGCCCGAGGACGTCGACGAGAACGCGGCGCGCTTCATCAGCTTCGGCGGAGTCGGGCGGAAGGCCTGATGGACGGCCACGGCGTCGGTCACGCGCCCGGCCGGGTTGTCGACCGCGCCCCGCGACCGGCCGTATCCTCTGGGTTGTGGCGGTAGGCCGGCGGACATGACGGAACAGGTTGACCATCGGGTGGCAGCACCGGGCCGATCGAACCTCGACCCCGCCGTACTGGCCGGGGCGGAGTCCTTCGCCCGCACCTGGGCGACCGCCGTCATCGGGAGCAGCTACGTCCCCATGACGCGGGCCGAGGTCGCCGAGCACCTCCAGGCGCTGACCGAGGTGCTGGTGCACGCCCTGCACGCCAGCCCGTTCCGCACCGCGCCCGGCTACGAGATCGGCGCGCGCCTGGTCGAGGCGCACTTCACCGGCACGGACACGCTGGGCCGCACCGTGCAGCTGCTCGGCGACGACCTGCTCGTCGAGCTGGGCATCCAGCCGGACGAGCTGATGCGCTCGCGGCTGGCCGCGTTGCAGGGCGCGTTGGCCGCCGGGTACGCCCGCGCGCTGCGCGAACGCACGCTGGCCGAGCAGGAGGCGATCCGCGCGGCCGTGCTGGACGCCCGCGACCAGGCCGAGGCCGCGTTGCGCGCGTCCGAGGCGCGGTTCCGGGCGATGTTCACCGAGGCCGCGATCGGCATCGGCATCGCCGACGTCGAGGGCCGGATCCTGGACGTGAACCAGGCGTTGCAGGACATGCTGGGGTTCAGCGTCGAGGAGATGCGGCAGTACAACATCCGCGACCTGATGCACCCGGAGGACGGCGGCAGCGTCTGGCGGCTGTACGACCAGCTCACCACCGGCGAGTGCGACCACTACCGGGTGGAGAAGCGGTTCCGCCGGGCCGACGGCGAGCAGGTGTGGACCCACCTGACGCTGTCGCTGGTGCGCGACGACCACGGCGACCCGCAGTACCAGGTGGCGATGATCGAGGACGTCACCGACCGGCACCTGCTGCAGAACCGGCTGCGCTACCAGGCGCTGCACGACCCGCTGACCGGCCTGCCGAACCGGGCGCTGTTCCTGGAGCGCCTCGGCCGCGTGTTCAACAACCGGGCGCGCCACCGCGCCGGCCTGTGCTACCTGGACCTGGACGGGTTCAAGGTGATCAACGACAGCCTCGGCCACGACATCGGCGACCAGCTGCTGGTCGAGGTGGGGCGGCGGCTGGACCACTCGGTGTCCGGCGAGGGCAAGCTGGTCGCCCGGATGGGTGGCGACGAGTTCGTCATCCTGGTGGAGGGCTCGCGGGACACGCAGGACATCGTCGACGTCGCCGACCGCGTGCTGCGGGAGCTGGAGTCGCCGATCCGGATCGGCGGGCACGAGCTGACGGTGTCGGCGTCGATCGGCATCGTGGAGCGCGCGCTGTCCGGCACCACGGCGGCCGACCTGATGCGCGACGCGGACATCACGCTGTACTGGGCGAAGGCGGACGGCAAGTCGCGGTGGGCGCTGTACAACCCGGAGCGCAACGCCAAGGAGGTCGCCCGGTTCACCCTGTCGGCGACGATGCCGGCGGCGTTGGAGCGCGACGAGTTCTACGTGGACTACCAGCCGCTGGTGCGGCTGGAGGACAGCACCGTGGTCGGCGTCGAGGCCCTGGTGCGCTGGCAGCACCCGGAGTTCGGGCGGCTGGCGCCGGACCGGTTCATCGAGCTGGCCGAGGAGACCGGGCTGATCGTCCCGCTGGGCCGGTGGGTGCTGCGGCGGGCGTGCGAGCAGGCCCGGCGGTGGCTGGAGGAGTTCGGCGACTCCGCGCCGTTCGTGTCGGTGAACCTGGCCGTGCGCCAGTCCCGCGACCCGGAGCTGGTGCGGGACGTGAAGCGGATCCTGGACGAGTGCGCGTTGCCGCCGCACCACCTCCAGCTGGAGCTGACCGAGAGCGCCATCATGGGCACCGCCGACGAGCCGCTGGAGGCGCTGCGGGCGTTGTCGGACATGGGCGTGCGGATCGCGATCGACGACTTCGGCACGGGCTACTCGAACCTGGCCTACCTCAAGCACCTGCCCGTGCACGAGCTGAAGATCGCGGGCTCGTTCATGGAGGGCCTGCGCGCGGCGGACGAGGAGGACGCGGTGGACGCCCAGATCGTCTCGACGCTCGTGCAGCTGGCCCACGCGCTGCAACTGGGCGTCACGGCGGAGGGCGTCGAGACCCCGGCGCAGGCCAAGCGCCTGCACCGGATCGGCTGCGACACGGGCCAGGGCTGGTTCTTCGCCAAGCCGATGAAGCCGGAGGAGATCGACGACCTCCTGCGCCGCTAGGCCAGGTCGACGACCACCTTCACGTCGTCGGGCTCCTTCTCCAGGGCGTCGGGGAAGCGGTCCAGCGGCACGCGGCGGGTGAGCAGGCCGTTCAGCCACGGGCGGCTGGCTTCGGAGAGGGCCGTGGCCGCCGCGAGGTAGTCCGGCAGGCCCGCGTTGACCGTGCCGAAGACCGTCTTGTTGCCCAGCACCATGCCGTCGAACACGCTCGGGTCCAGCGGCACGGGGTCGTGGTCGCCCGAGATGCCCGCCACGACGGTGACCGACGCGCGGCGGGCGCACTCCCAGATCAGGGACGGGACGCCGGTGCACTCGATCGCCACGTCCACCTCGGCGGTGACCTTGGCCAGGTCGGAGTGGTAGGTCGCGCCCAGCGTGGTGACCAGGTCCGGCTTGCGGCCGTCGGTGACGCGGTCCACCACGTGCACCGCCAAGCCCCGCTGCACGCCGAGCAGCGCGGCCAGCAGGCCGATCGGTCCCGCGCCGGTGATCAGCGCCGACCGGACCGGCAGGTGCGACCGCTCGGCCACCGCCGACACCTGCGCCCACGCCTTGGCCACCACGGACGCGGGCTCGGTCAGCACGCCCGCGTCACCCAGCGACGGGTCGAGCTTCACGGCGAACTTCGGCGGCACGGTCCAGCGCTGCGCGCCGTACCCGTCGAGCTCCTTGATGCCGCGCTCGGTGTACTTGCCGTTGCGGCAGAAGTCCCACGCGTCCACCGCGCACGCCGGGCACGGCTCGGGGTCGGGTCGGCGCACCACCCCGGCCACCAGGTCGCCCGGCGCGAACCCGGGCGTCGGGCTGCTGATCACCCGGCCGAGTGACTCGTGGAACGGCACGATGTGCTCCCGGCCTGGCGGCAACGAGCCGAAACCGTCGCGCACGATCTCCACGTCGGTGCCGCACACGCCCGCCAGCAGGCCCTGCACCAGCAGCTCGCCGTCGACCGGGGCGACCTCGCGGTCCACCACCCGGGACGCCGACGGCTCGCCGGGCACGACCTCCGCCGCCCTCACGCCGCACCGCCGCGGTCGCGCTCGTCGCGGGTGTGGCCGCCGAACAGCACGGCCGCGCTGTTCACCAGCGCCAGGTGGCTGAACGCCTGCGGGAAGTTGCCGAGCATCCGCCCGGTGCCCGCGTCGTACTCCTCCGCCAACAGCCCCACGTCGTTGCACAGGCCCACGAGCCGGTCGTACATCGCCAACGCCTCCTCACGTCGTCCGGCCAACGCCAGCGCGTCGACGTACCAGAACGAGCACGCCAGGAAGCTTCCCTCGACACCGACCAACCCGTCCACTTCGGACTGGCCGTGCCCCGTGTCGTACCGGTCCACCAGGTCGCCGTGCTTGAGCACCCGGGAGATCGCGTCCAGGGTGCCGATCACGCGCGGGTCGTCGCCGGGCAGGAAGCCCACGGCCGGGATCAGCAACGTGGCCGCGTCCAGCCCGGTGCCGCCGTAGTACTGCGTGAACGCGCCCAGCGAGGTGTTCCAGCCCTTCGCCAGCACCTCGGCGTGCACGGCCTCGCGCAGCTCGCGCCACCGCTCCACGGGACCGGGCAGGCCGAACTCCTCCACCGCGCGCACCGCCCGGTCGAACGCCACCCACAACATCACCCGCGAGTGGGTGAAGTGCCGGTCCGGCCCGCGCACCTCCCACAGCCCCTTGTCCGGCTGCTCCCACACCTTCTCCAGGTGTCGCATCATGCCGCGCTGCATGGCCCACGAGTCCGGCGTCTCGCCGAGCCCGCGCTCCCGGGCCAGGTGCAGCGCGTCCATCACCTCGCCGTAGACGTCCAGCTGCAACTGCCGGTAGGCGGCGTTGCCGACCCGCACCGGCTTCGCACCCCGGTAGCCGGGCAGCCAGTCGATCTCCCACTCGACCAGGTGCCGCTCGCCGCCGAGGCCGTACATGATCTGGAGGTCGGCCGGGTCGCCCGCCACGGCGCGCAGCAGCCACTTGCGCCACGCCGCCGCCTCGTCCGTGCAGCCGAAGTTGTCCAGCGCCAGCAACGTGAACGTGGCGTCGCGCAGCCAGCAGTACCGGTAGTCCCAGTTGCGCTCGCCGCCGAACGTCTCCGGCAGCGACGTGGTCGGCGCGGCCACGATCCCGCCGGTCGGCGCGTACGACAGGCCCTTCAACGTGATCAGCGACCGCCGCACGGCCGCCGCGTGCGGCCCGTCGTAGCCGATCCGGGACGACCAGGCCAGCCAGAACGCCTCGGACCGCGCCACCTCGGCCATCGCGTCCACCGGCGCGGGCGGCTCGTCGGGCGAGTACGCGAACTCCATCACCCACGACAACCGCTCGCCCGCCGAGACGGTGAACTCCGCCTCGTGCGCGCGCTTGCCGTGCACCCGGTACGGCAGCCGGTCGCCGTACAGCGCGACCGCGGACGGGCCGGCGAGCGCGACGATGCACTCCTGCCCGTCCCGCTCACCGCGCCGCACCCACGGCACCGAGTCGCCGTAGGCGAACCGCAGCACCCACCGCAACGACATCTCGACCTGCCCGGTCACGCCCTCCAGCACGCGCACCACCCGCGTGTCGGCGTCCCAGTCGTCCTGCTCGGGCGGCATGGTGTCGATCAGCCGCACCACGCCGTCCACGGTCTCGAACTCGGTCTCCAGCACCAGGCTGCCGTCCCGGTAGGACCGCCGCACCGACACCACCTCGCCGGTCGGCGCGATCCGCCAGTGCCCGTCGTCCTCCGTGCCGAGCAGCCGGGAGAAGCAGGACGGCGAGTCGAACCGCGGCATGCACAGCCAGTCGATCGACCCGTCCCGTCCCACCAGGGCCGCCGTCCGCAGATCCGACAGCAGCGCGTAGTCCTCGATCCGTCCAGGTCCCGTGTCTCCCACCCCGCCGACCCTACGTACCCGCGTTCGCCCACGCGCAGCGCTGCGCGCCCGGAACGACCGGTGTGCCGCTGCGCGGGCTGCCGACCACCGGCCGGGCGTCGCGTTGTCGGCAATGCGCCTTGCGGGTGAGGGTGATCCGATACGTTGGTCCTCATGCGCCGTGTCGTGCCGCTCATCGCCGCCCTGGCCCTGCTCGGGGGCTGCTCGCAATCCACGGACGGGTCGGCGAACCCCGGCGGGTCGACGCCGACGACCACCGCCGCCGGGACGTCCGGGTCGGGCGAGCCGAGCTCGACCGCGGCGGAGCCGGCCGAGCGCCCGAAGGCGGTCGACGTCGAGGACGTCGACCCGTGCGCGCTGCTGACGGACGCGCAGCGCGCGGAGTTCGGCCTGGACCAGCCGCCGCAGCCGAACGACGACGCGCCCGGCAAGAAGAGCTGCACGATCAGCCGCGGCGACCGCGAGCACTTCGTCGGCATCACCGCCGACACCACCGCCGGCATCGACGACTACGCCGAGTCGGAGGGCAAGGTGACCAGGCTCCAGGTCGGCGGCTTCCCCGCGCTGCTGGTCGAGGCGGACACCGCCCTCGGCCTGTCCTGCTCGGTCACGGTGGACGTCTCGGACGGCCAGGTGGTCGACGTGGGCGCGTTCAGCCTCGGCGAGGTCGACCTCACGGCCCTCTGCCGGATCGTTCAGCCACTCGCCGCGGCCGTCGTGACCAACGTGGCCAAGTAGAACTGCTCCCTTTGCGGAGGGAACCGCTCACCCGCGTCACGCATCAGAGCTAAAGTCGTCCCAGATGCACACGCTGGGGTATGTGCAGCACTGAGGAGGGGTGTGCCGTGTTCATCGCGGATGGTGGTGGCGGAGGATCGACGCCGACGACGCTTCCCGACTACAGCGGGGCGCAGCGGAAGCTCAGCATCGAGCCCTCGGCGATCCCGGACGCGCGGAAGGTGTTCACGGACGCGCTGAACCAGCTGGACGGGAAGCTCCGGGTGGCGATCGCGCAGCTGAGGGCGAAGCCGTGGGCGGGCGACCCGGTGAGCAACGAGACCGCCGACCGGTTCAACCAGGACACCTTCGAAGCGGGTGACACGGCCGGTCTGACGGCCCTCAAGGCCTACCGCGAGCAGCTCCAGCTCGTGGTCGACCAGCTCACCGCGATCGAGGCCGACTACCGGCAGGTCGAAGGCGACAACACCGCGTCCTGGGGACGCATCGACAACCGCTGACCTTGCCGACCTACGCACCCGAGGGGGCGAGCACGATGGGTGACCACCGCTGGCGCGGATATGCCCACCCCGATCTCCACCGGATGATCAACGAGGGACCGGGCGTCGCCGCGTCCCGGCCGCTCGAGGACTCCTGGAAGTCCCTGTCCGAGGCCCTGGGCGAGATCGACACCTCGATCCAGCAGGGGCTCGCCAAGCTCGGCGCGAGCTGGGAGGGCGACACCGCCGACTCCACGACGGCCACGCTGTCGCCGCTCGCCGAGTGGGCGTCGGACGCCCAGCGGGGTTCGGGCACGATGGAGACCTCCGCCCAGTTGCAGGCGGACTACATCGCGAACGCCCGCAAGGAGATGCCCGAGCCGGTCCCGGTGACCACCGAGGCGCCGTCCCTCGGCGACAAGCTCCTCGGCGGGCTGACCGGTCCCGTCGGGATGATGCACGTCATCAAGCAGCAGCAGGACCACGAGCAGCAGGAAGCGGCGCAGGACAACGCCGAGGCCAAGGCTGTCGAGGTGATGAACAACTACCAGTCCAGCAGCGAGTGGAACGCCGACACGCTGGGCAAGTTCGTCCCGCCGCCGAAGGTCGTGATCGACACCCCGCCGCCGGCCGGCGCGGGTGAGTTCAACAACACGAGCGCGAGCTACAACTCCACCCCGACGTGGACGCCGCCGGGTGGTGGGGGTGGCACGACGACCACGTCGTGGGCCCCGCCGTCGACCGGCGCGCCCGTGTCGCAGCCCGGCTTCGTGCCCGGCACGGGTGGCACCACGAACACCTCGTGGGCGCCGCCGACGACCGGCACCCCGACGGTGCCGCCGCCTTCGGTCACGCCGCCGGTGAACCCGCCGGTGCGACCGCCCGTCGTCGGCCCGCTGCCGCCTCCCACGTGGACCCCGCCGAAGCCGCCGACCAGCGGCCCGCAGGTCCCGCCGAGGGTGCCGACCGGTCCCGGTGGTCCTCCGCGTCCCGGTCTGCCGACCGGTCGTGGACCCGGCATGCCGGGCATGCCCGGCGGTCCCGGCCCCCACGGTCCCGGTGGTCCTGGTGGTCCCGGCGGTGTGCGCCCCGGTGTGCCGGGCATGGGCGGTGTGCCCGGCTCCGGCATGCCCGGTGCGGGCGGCGGTGTGCCCGGCGGCGCCAACCCGTCCGGTCTGCCCGGTCGTGGCGGCGCCGCGGGCGCGGGCGGCTTCGGTCCCCACGCCGGTGGTCCCGGCGCGGCGGGTCGTCCGGGTGCGGGCGGTCCCGGCATGGCCGGTGGGGCGGCCGGCGCGCAGGGCGGTGACGGCGAGGACGACATCGAGCACAAGGCAGCCGACTACCTGGTCGAGACGAACGACGTGTTCGGCGACGACCGGCTCGTCGCGCCGCCGGTGATCGGGGAAGTGCCCCAGTAGGGTTCGATCCTCCGGTGCACGGGCTCGCGTCGACACGACGCGGGCCCGTGTCCGGCGTTCAGGGGACGGGGATGTCGGTGACGTATTTCGGGGGGACCGCGGAGCGGGAGCCGGTCGAGCTCTCGGCCGAGGAGTTCGACGTGCTCTGGGAGCGGCTCGACCTGGGCCAGATGCCGTTGGTGATCAAGGTGCCGTCGCCGGGCAGGACCCACGCCGATCGGGCCGACCTCGAACGACGCGTCTGGCAGGGCATCGGCGCGCGCGGTCTCGGCGGCCCGACCGGGCTGCACCCGGAGCTCGACCACCTGCTGCGGCTGTTCAACAGGCCGGAGCGCGAGGTCGACGGCCGGGTGTGGATCGGCAAGAGCGTGCGGGTGCTGGCCGTGGCCAACGGCGACGACGGCGCGGTGGCCACGTTGGCCGACAACCGGCTCACGTTCCGACGCGCGGCGGGCAGCGGCCTGCCGTCGGCGGTGCTGGGCGCGCTGCCCTCGCACCCGGCCGGCGCCGGGCACTCGGTCACCATGCCGAGCGCCGACCTGGAGGCCGCGGTCAAGGAGTCCGACGGCTCGCCCAAGGGCCTGGAGAACTCGTTGCGCCGACACGGCGTGCGCCAGGAGGACGCCGCCACGCTGGTGAAGATGTTCACCGGGCTCGTGCACACCGGCAACTTCGGCGCGGCGGCCCGCGACCGGTACGGCAAGCGGTGCCGGCCGGACCGCGTGGTCGCGTTCTTCGACACCGAGGAAGGCCGCTACCTGCAACAGCGGCGGGCGTCGAACGGCACCGCGCCCTGGAGCACGTTCAGCCCGACCGACTCGCGCCGGCTCGTGCACCAGGTCGAGGAACTGCTCGCCGAAGCGGTGCGCGCGGCAAAGATCTGACCCCGCGCCTGCACCCTGCACGACAACGCCTGATGACGACCGCGCGCATGGCGGTCGTGCGCGGCGGTCACGCACCCGGTGGTCGTGTGCCCGGTGGTTGTACGCCCGGTGATCGCGCTCGGTGGTCGTGTGCCCGGTGGTCGTGCGTGCGGCGATAGCCTGGGCGGATGCCGTCGAAGTCCGTTGACCCCCACGAGGTTCGCGCCGCGGTCGAGGCCGTGCTGCCCTGGCTCGCCGGCGAGGCGGAGCAGCCGGCCCGACCGGTGCTCGCGGCGGCCGTGCGGCTGAGCCTGCGGACGTTGGAGCAGGTCGCGCCGGGCCGCAGCGTGGAGGTGCGGGTGCCGCCGTTCGCCGCCGTGCAGTGCGTGGCCGGTCCCCGGCACACCCGGGGCACGCCGCCGAACGTGGTCGAGACCGACCCGCGCACGTGGCTGGAGCTGGCCGTCGGCCGGCTCGGGTGGGCGGACGCGGTCGGGGACGCGAAGGTCACCGCGTCCGGGAGCCGGGCCGATCTCTCAACCCTCCTCCCGGTGCTCCGCTTCTAGCTAAGCTCGACCGCGTGAAGGCGCTCAAGGCGTGTCTCGCCACCCTCGCGGTCGGCACCCTGCTCGTCGGTTGCGGCGCGGAGTGGGAGGAGGAGGTCCGGTTCAAGGTCACCCGGATCACCGAGGCGACCGAGGTGACCCCGAACCGCACCCTGCCGGCCCGCGCGGTCCTCGAACTCGACCAGGAGGACCCCGGCGCCATCGTGTCCATCCCGTCGGCCGGGGCGGACCTCGACCAGTTCCCGGCGGGTGTCGAGGTCGGTGACGCGGTGATCTGCAAGGTGCGCCAGGTCGAGGACAACAACCTCGACGGCGTCGAGCCGAAGACCGAGGTCGGGCCCTGCCGGCAGGCCTAGAACCAGGACCCGACGGTCTTGTCCCAGGCCTTGCCGACGCCCTCGACCGCGTCGCGGCCCAGCTCGACCACGTCGCCGACACCGCCCACCACCACGTCCACGGCGTCGTTGACGACCTCCTTGCCCGTGTTGAGCAGGCCGGTGCCCGCCTCGGACCAGTTGCCGCTCACCGCCTCGCGACCGGCGTTCCAGAGCCCGGTGCCCGCGTCGACCGCCAGGTCCGCCGCGCCGACGGCCGTGCCGCCGACGAAGTCGACCACCGGCCCGACGCCGGGGAGGTGCGAGCCGGGCAGTGACGGGCCGAGCGGGTTCTCGTCCCAGTCCTGCGAGGTCACCGAGCCGCCGTCGCCGGTCGCGATCCGGGCCAGGTTCTGCACCGACTCCGAGTCCTTCGTGTAGTACTCGGAGTGCGCGCCGAGCAGGGACGTGCCGTCGGTGGTGCCGAAGGTCCGCGCGCCGAACCGGTCGTCGTACGGGCCGATCGAGGAGCCGTCCTCGGTGAACCAGCTGGAGCTGGTGCCCTGCACCACCGGGTCGTGCTCGGTCGCGCCGACGTAGACGTGACCGGGGCCGGCGGAGAGCTGGCCGACGTTCGACGCGCCGACGCCGGGCGAGCCGACGAACGCGATGTCGTCCGCCGCGAGGCCGTTCATGCCCGCGTAGCCGACCGCGGTGGAGCCGTAGGAGTGACCGATCACCGTGACGTGCGGGTCGTGGCCGGCGGCCTCGGCGGCGGCGCGGTAGCCGTTGACGTCGGCGACGAGGTTCGCGCCGCCCTCGCGGGCCTGGGCCGGGTTGTCGACCTCGCCGGGCGCCCAGCCGGGCGCGTCGTAACCGAGCCACTGGATGGTGGCGTTGCCGTTCGCGCCCATCTGCTCGCGCAGGTTCGCGGACTGGCCGAGGCCGAAGCTGCCCATGTCGGAACCGGTGCCCGGCACGCAGACCGCGAGGTTCGCCGCGGTGTCGGGGTCGCCGTACGCGACCGCCATGCCGCCGTCGCCGCGCGGACCGTACGGGTCGTAGGCGAGCACGCGGACGTCGCTCGCGTCCCAGCCCTTGTCACGGGCGATGGTGATCGCCTCGTCGAGGCTGCTCCGCGCCTTCTGCGCGTTCTCCGCCTTGGTGGCGACCTCCTGGCGCTGCTCGGTGAGCGACGCGTACCGCTCGTCGTTCAGGAGCTTGGTCATGTCGCCGGAGTCGTCCGGGTCCAGACCCAGCTCCCGCGCCCGCGCGGCCAGCTCCGCGTCGAGCTGGTCGCGCTGGTCGCCGAAGCGCTGGACGTCGTCCTCGATGCGCATCCGGTTGGCCTGGTCCAGCACGCCGGACGGGAGACCGCGCAGCTGCCCGAGCTCCTGGAACCTGGTGCGCAGCAGCTCGTCCTGCTGCTCCTTGGTCAGCGACTTCCACCAGGCGGCGACCTGCTTGGGGTCGGCGCCCGGACCGGGCACGGTCGCGCCGGTGCGCATGGCCGCGACGGCGGTGTTCCACCCGGAGTCCTTGCCCGCGGTCTCCTCGAAGCCGGGGCGGACCTTGGTGAGCGCGTCGGCGTACGAGCGGAGCACGCGCTCGTAGCCGGTCTTGACGTTGTTGAGCTGTTCGTTGACGCGGCCGGCCAGCTCACGGGTCTGCGCCTCGTCCAACGCGGGCGAGCGTCCGCGCCAGAAGTCGATCAGCTGGTCGGCGCTGCCGCGCATCTGGCCGTAGGCGCGGGACGCGGCCTGGACGATGTCCGAGCCGGCGCCCAGCCGCTCACCGGCGACGGTGGCGGACTTCGTGGACAGCTCGGCGCGGGCGCCGAAGCTCGCCGAGGCGTCGCCCTGCCAGGTGGAGGTCGCCGTGCGGCCACCCGAGGAGACCGACTGCCCCGCGCGCTCGACGGCGCTCATCGCGCCGGTGATGGGGTCGGCGGCGGCGGCGACCCGGCCCGCGTCGCCCGCGGCCAGCTGCCCGTACAGGACCTCGGGGTCGGTGTAGCTCACGCCATGCCCCCTTCGATGCCGCGGAACGAGGTGTTCGAGTCGTCGTCCGCGCGCTGGTAGGCCTCGGCGTTCTCGTTGAGGCCGTCACCGGCGTCGCGGTACCAGGCGCTGCCCCGGCGCAGGTCGTCGGACTGCTCGCCGGACCACTTGGCCAGCGCGTCGACGAACTCCGCCGCCGCGGGCACCTGGCCGAGCGCGTCGGCGTCCAGCCTCAGCATGGAGATCATCTCCGCGCCGTCCCCGGCCGCGTCCGCGCCTTCGTGGAACTGCTTGGACGCCTCGCGCAACGTCTCTGGTCGCACCCCGAACACGATTGCCCACCCTTCGTGCCGCTAGCCGCTGGCGATGTGACGCATCGTCACCCTTCCCGGTTCCCCGCCCCTCGGGCCAAGGAGGTGGCGCAAGCCCCCCGTTGGTGATCACTCGAAGGTGATCTTGCCTGCGTCGAACAGCAGTTCGACCATTGACACATGACACTTTTGCTCCCGATACCCCGGGTCGTGGCCTTCCACGCGCTCCGCGACGCGACGGACCGGCTCCGCCGATTCCTCGTGGTCTTCCTGATCCGCAAGCCCGCCAAGGCGCGCCACCGGATGCTCACCCCCGGCCAGATCCGTTGGCGTCGTTGGAAGTCCGAGCTCGCGGACTACGTCGCCACCGGTCTCGTCGACCTGCCGACCGGCTCCGTGCCACGGCCGCGCACCCCGGTGCGCGACCGCCGCGAGGCCTCGCGCACGCCGGCGTGGGGCGCGCTGGACCCGCCACCCCGAACGGCCCAATCCCCTGATCCGCTGCACCCCGACGACCGCCGGTGGATCGACGAGCACGCGCCGGCGAGCGACTACGCGTTGCCGAACGGCGCGGCGCACGACCCGGCGGAGCCCGAGGTGTGGCCCGAGGCGTGGGTGCGGACCGCGCCCGAGACCGCGCTCGAGACCACGTCCGAGGTGGTGCCCGAGCCGTGGGCGGAGGCGTGGTCCGAGTCCGCCGAGTCGTGGTCGGAGGTGTGGACGGAACCGTGCGCCGAGCCGTGGGTCGAGCCGTGCGCGGAACCGCGGTCCGGGCCGTGGGCCGAGCCGTGGTCCGAGCCGCGCGGCGAGCACGCGGACGCGTTCTTCGCCGGTCACCTCCACGAGCCGGTGCACGCGCACCCCGTCGCGGGCGGGTCGCGGTTCGCCCACACCCTCGACCGGCCCGGCGTCACCGAGTCGCCCGCCGCCTGGCCCGCGTTCACCGAGCGCGTGTACGCCCACGTCGCCGCCGAGCCCGCCGCCGAGCCCGCCACCGGACCCGTCGAACCCGTCGAGCGCGCTGGAGCCGTCGAGCCCGAGACCGACGCCGAGACGACCATCGTGGAACCGCTCGCCTGGGAGTTCGAGGTCGGCGACCTGGCCCGGTGGTGGGACGAGGCCGTGGCGCGGTTGGACGCCGTGGCCCGCGGCGAAGACCCCGACCGGCCCTGGTGACCGGGGTCCGCCCGCGTCCCACCGGGTCGCACCGGGAGGTCGTCGTGATCCGACGGCACCGGCGGCCCGGTCCCCGCGTCGACAAGGGGGAAGGTCGGCCTTCCACCGCCGGGACGGCGTCCCGTGCGGCACGATGGCCGCGCACCGATCGACTCAAGCGGGAGGCTGGACGTGCCTGGAGGTTGGACCACCCAGCGGTGGACCGAGGTCTTCACCGCGCAGGCGGAGATGTTCCGGGCGGCGGTCGGGAAGGCCGACCCCACCGCCAAGGTGCCCAGCTGCCCCGGCTGGACGTTCACCGACCTGGCGCTGCACGTCGGCAGGTTCCTGGAGACGTCGCTGGAGTACCTCCGCACCGGCAGCCCCGTCCAGCTCCGCCTGCCGCGCCCACCGGCCGAGGTGGAGCCGCTGGCGTACCTGGACACCCAGCTCGCCAAGGCGGCCGAGCTGCTGCCCGTCATCCCGGGCAACCGGGCGACCTGGACGTTCTCGCCCGCCGCGCCGGACCTCGCGTGGGTCTGGCACCGGCGGATCGCGCACGAGCTGGACCTCCGCCGCTGGGACGCCCAGGCGGCCCTGCGGGAACTGGTGGTGGGCGACGCGGACTTCGCCGTGGACGGCATCGACGAGGCGCTCACCACGCTCCTCGCCGCCAAGTACGCGACCGACGTGCCGCCGAGGACCGGGGGCACCGCCCTGGTCCAGCTCACGGACGTGCCCGAGGCGTGGGTGGTGACGTTCGCGCCGGGCGTCGTGCCGGAGGTGCGGGCGGCCTGGCCGGGCGAGGAGACCGACCTCCAGGTCACCGGCGAGGCGCAGCTCGTGCACTACGGGCTGTGGGGCCGCCTGCCGCTCAAGCACACCGGTGACGAGCGGGTCTGGTTCGCGCTGAAGCTCGACTGACCGACCGGCGAGGGTGCGTTTCGTCACGTCGGAGGGGGGCTGAGGGGGGTGGTGCACCCCCCGACAGCCTTACACTCGATGGTGCAGCCCACCCTCGTCGTTAGGGAGCAACCCGGTGGTCACCGACCATTCAGCAACCGGCCGCATTGACCCCGACACCCAGGAAGAACGCGAACCCCGCGAAGAATGCGGGGTGTTCGGCGTGTGGGCGCCCGGCGAGGAGGTCGCCAAGCTCACGTACTTCGGCCTCTACGCCCTGCAGCACCGCGGCCAGGAAGCCGCCGGCATCTCGGTCGGCGACGGCAGCCAGGTGGTGGTCTTCAAGGACCTCGGGCTGGTCAGCCAGGTGTTCGACGAGCAGGTGCTCCAGGCGCTGCGCGGCCACGTCGCCGTCGGCCACTGCCGCTACTCCACCACCGGCTCCACCACGTGGGAGAACGCGCAGCCGACGTTCCGCACCACGGCCACCGGCTCGGGCCTGTCGCTCGGCCACAACGGCAACCTGGTGAACACCGCCGAGCTGATGGTGAAGGCGCGCGAGGTCGGCGTGGACACCAGCCACGGCGCCACCACCGACTCCGACCTGATCTGCGGCCTGCTCGCCGCGCAGGCCGCCGACATCGGCATCGAGCAGGCGGCGCTGGAGCTCCTGCCGACGCTGCGCGGCGCGTTCTGCCTCACGTTCTCCGACGAGTCCACCCTCTACGCGGCCCGCGACCCGCAGGGCGTGCGCCCGCTGGTGCTGGGCAGGCTGGAGCGCGGCTGGGTCGTCGCCAGCGAGACGGCGGCGCTGGACATCGTCGGCGCGTCGTTCGTCCGCGAGGTCGAGCCGGGCGAGCTGATCGCGATCGACGAGAACGGCCTGCGGTCCAGCCGGTTCGCCACCCCCGAGCCCAAGGGCTGCATCTTCGAGTACGTCTACCTGGCCCGACCGGACACCACGATCGCCGGCCGCTCGGTGCACGCCACCCGCGTCGAGATCGGCCGCCGGCTGGCCGTGGAGCACCCGGTGGAGGCCGACCTGGTCATCCCGGTGCCCGAGTCCGGCACACCGGCCGCCATCGGGTACGCGCAGGCCAGCGGCATCCCGTACGGCTCGGGCCTGGTCAAGAACGCCTACGTCGGCCGCACGTTCATCCAGCCGTCGCAGACGATCCGCCAGCTGGGCATCCGGCTGAAGCTGAACCCGCTGCGGGACGTGATCCGCGGCAAGCGCCTGGTCGTGGTGGACGACTCGATCGTGCGCGGCAACACGCAGCGCGCCCTGGTCCGGATGCTGCGCGAGGCGGGTGCGCTGGAGGTGCACGTGCGGATCGCGTCGCCGCCGGTCAAGTGGCCGTGCTTCTACGGCATCGACTTCGCCTCCCGGGCCGAGCTGATCGCCAACGGCCTGGACACCGACGGCATCCGCCGCTCGGTCGGCGCGGACTCGCTGGGCTACGTGTCGCTGGAGGAGCTGATCGCGGCCAGCGAGCAGCCCAAGACGCGGCTGTGCACGGCGTGCTTCGACGGCGAGTACCCGATCCCGCTGCCCGACGACGCGCTGATCGGCAAGCACCTGCTCGAGGGGATCCGGGGCGTCGCGGGCTCGGCGACCCCCGTCCTGACGAACGGGTACGGTGCCGAGGACGCCCTGCAACGCCCCTGATCGTCGGCGGTGCCGGGCGCTCGCCCGAGACAGATGCCCTGAATGTGGATGCCTGGAACGTGGAGCTCAGAGACGTGACGGACAGCGCCAAGGCGACCTACGCCGCAGCTGGAGTAAGCATCGAAGCCGGCGACGAGGCGGTGGAGAAGCTCAAGCCGTGGGCGGCCAAGGCGCAGCGTCCCGAGGTGCTCGGTGGCATCGGCGGCTTCGCGGGGTTGTTCCAGCTCAAGCTCGACCGCTGGAAGGAGCCGGTGCTCGCGTCCTCGACCGACGGCGTCGGCACCAAGATCGCGGTCGCGCAGGCGTTGGACAAGCACGACACGGTCGGCATCGACCTGGTCGCGATGGTCGTGGACGACCTCGTGGTGTGCGGCGCGGAGCCGTTGTTCATGCAGGACTACATCGCGATCGGCCGGGTCGACCCGGACAAGGTCGCGGCGCTGGTCAAGGGCATCTCCGAGGGCTGCGTGCTGGCCGGGTGCGCGCTGCTGGGCGGCGAGACCGCCGAGCACCCGGGCCTGATGGGCGCGAACGACTACGACATCTCCGGCACGGGCGTGGGCGTGGTCGAGGCGTCCGCGATGCTCGGCCCGGACCGGGTGCGCGCGGGTGACGTGGTGATCGCCATGGGCTCGTCCGGCCTGCACTCGAACGGGTACTCCTTGGCGCGGCACGTGCTGCTGGACATCGCCCGGATGCCGCTGGAGGGCCACGTCGAGGAGTTCGGCCGCACCCTCGGCGAGGAGATGCTCGAACCGACCCGGATCTACGCCAAGGACTGCCTCGCGCTGGCCGCCGAGGCCGAGGTGCGCACGTTCGCCCACGTCACGGGCGGTGGCCTGGCCGCGAACCTGGCCCGCGTGCTGCCCGAGGGCCTGCGCGCCGAGCTGAACCGCGGCACCTGGACGCCCGCCCCCGTGTTCGCCCTGATCGCGCAGCGCGGCCGGGTGGAGCGCGAGGAGATGGAGAAGACGTTCAACATGGGCGTCGGCATGGTCGCCGTGGTCGCGCCCGAGGACGTCGACCGCTCGCTGGCCGTGCTCACGGCCCGCCACGTGCCCGCGTGGGTGCTCGGCGACGTGGTGCGCTCGGACCAGCCGGGCGCCGCCCTGGTGGGCGAGCACCCGCGGTTCTAGCCGACGGCAACCTCCAGCGGTCGCCGCCGCGTACTAAGCGGCGACCGAGGAGGGGCCGAGTGGATCGCGATCGTGAGTTCGACGAGTACGTCGACGCCCGCGCGCTGGTGATGCGGAGGACCGCGTACCTGCTGTGCGGCGACTGGCACCGCGCCGAAGACCTGGTGCAGACGGCGCTGACCAAGCTGTACGTCGCCTGGCCGAGGGTCAGGCGGGACGTCTCACCCGATGCCTACGCCCGGAAAGTGCTGGTCCGCGCGGCCATCGACGACTCGCGGCGGGCGTTCCGGCGGCGGGAGACGGTGGTCGACGCGGTCCCGGACACCGCGGTGGCCGGCACGTCGTCGTCCGACTTCGACGTGCGCCGCGCGCTGGCCTCGTTACCGGTGGGGCAGCGGACGGTGGTGGTGCTGCGCTACTGGGAAGACCTGAGCGTCACCGAGACCGCGCGTCTCCTCGGTCGCACCGAAGGCACCGTGAAGAGCCAGTCGGCCAAGGGCTTGGCCGCGCTGCGCGACCTTCTCGGGCACGACGTCCTGGAGGAGCAGCGATGAGCGACATCAAGGAAGTCCTGGCCACCGCGTTCGTCGACGAGCCGCCGATGACCATCGACAAGCCCGCGTTGGTGAAGGCGGGCAGGCGTGGGGTCACCACCCGCTACGCGTTCGTCGCCCTGGCCGCGGTCGCGGCGGTGGCCGTGGTGGTGGTGCCCGCCGTGACGATGCCCGGCGGCGGCGGTGGTGGTGGAGGTCCGGACGCGGGGCAGGTGAGCACAACGCCGTCGCCGGCCCGCGTCGTCACGCCTTCGGACCTGATCGGGCCTCCCCCGAACCCCTATCCCGCCACGGCGGAGCACGCGGCGGAGCTGACGGAGATCCTGCGTGGGGCCGGCGTGATCCCGGAGGGCTTCACCCCGGTGCCGCGTTCGCCCAAGGCGACGGCCGACAACTGGGAGTTCGAGCCGTCGGAGTCCGACTACCAGGCCGGGGCCGAGATGTTCGGCGCCAGGGGGAGCGTCCAGGTGTGGGTGAGGCTGTCCCGGTATGCCTACAAGGGCTGCGAGGAGTCGAGCTTCCCGACATCGGGTGCCGAGACGTGTGAGGAGCGGACCACGGACGACGGCCGCGAGTACAAGGTGGAGTCGGCCCCGGACTTCCCGGGTGAGCCCTTCGCGGTCATCCTGAGACTCCCGGACGGCAACACGTTGATGGTGTCCTCCTCCGGGATCGAGGACCGCAGCAACGGGCCCTACGACCGGATGCCCGGCTCGGTCGGCTCGCAACCGCTGACGATGGACGAGCTGGTAAAGCTGGCGACCGTCCCGGGTCTGGTCTTCTAACCTGTACGGGTGGCCGAGGACTTGACCGTGACGCGGACGCTGGTGATACCGGCGGCCGAGTTGAGCGAGCGGTTCTCCCGGTCCTCCGGCCCCGGTGGCCAGGGTGTGAACACGGCGGACAGCCGGGTCGAGCTGAGCTTCGACCTGGCTGCCTCGCCGTCCGTGCCGGAGTGGTTGCGCGCCCGGATGCTCGGCCGCCTCGAAAAACGCCTGGTGGACGGCGTGCTCACGGTGACCGCGAGCGAGCACCGGGCGCAGTTGCAGAACCGGCAGGCGGCTCGCGAGCGGTTGGCCCGCCTCCTGCGTGACGCCGCCGCCGCGCCCGCGCCGGTGCGCCGGCCGACCAAGCCGACCAGGGGCTCGAAGGAGCGCCGCATCGCGGAGAAGAAGCGCCGCGCCCAGACGAAGCAGGGCCGTCGCGGCGGTGGCTGGGACTAGCCGGCGGGGTCGGTACCGTCGGGGCGTGACCGAGCCGGAGTTCCTCACCATGGCGCGCACCGCCTACGACACCGTCGCCGACAGCTACGCCGACCTCGCGCGCGACCTCCTCGCGGAGATCCCGGCGGACCGGGCGGTGCTGGGCCTGTTCGCCGAGCTGGTGCGCGGCCGCGTCGCGGACGTCGGCTGCGGCCCCGGCCGGATCTCTGGCCACCTCAAGCGGCTGGGCGTGGACGTGTTCGGCGTCGACCTGTCGCCCGGGATGGTCGCCGTCGCCCGCCGCGACCACCCGGACGTGCGGTTCGAGGTGGGCTCGATGCTCGACCTCGACCTGCCGGACGGCTCGCTGGGCGGCGCGCTGGCCTGGTACTCGGTGATCCACGTGCCGTGGGAGCGGCACCCGGAGGTGTTCGCCGAGTTCCACCGGGTGCTCGCGCCCGGCGGCCTGCTGGTGCTGGCGTTCCAGGTCGGCGACGAGGTGCGGCGGTACGAGCAGGGCTACGGGCACGACATCCTGCTGGACGTGTTCCGGCTCGACCCCGACCGGGTGCTCGCCCAGCTCGTCGAGGCCGGGTTCGAGCCGCACACCCGGCTGGAGCGGGAGCCGCTCGACCCGAAGTGGGAGAAGACGCCGCAGGCTTACCTGATCGTGCGCAAGGGCGGTCGGCCCGACCCGTCCGGTGAGCCCGACGCGTCCGGTCAGCCCAGCCAGGCGTAGAGGCGCTCGGGCCGCCCGGTGCCGCCGTACTTCAGCCGCACCTCGGCCTTCCCGGTGCTCACGAAGTGCTCCAGGTACCGCCGCGCGGACACCCGGGCCAGCTCGGTGGCGTCCGCGCACTCGCTGGCCGTCACCGGGCGTTCCCGCAGCACGCGTTCCACCAGGGCGGCGGTCTGCGCGGTCAACCCCTTGGGCAGCACGGGCGCGCTGCTCGGCCGTGCGCCGAACACCTGGTCCACGTCGGCCTGCCCGGCCGAGGTGAGCTGGTCGAGCCGCCGGTCCAGCGCGGCGAAGTGGGCGAGCTGGTCGCGCAGCGCCGCGTACTCGAACGGCTTGATCAGGTAGTGCAGCACCCCGCCGCGCATGGCGCTGCGCACCGTCTCCACGTCCGTCGCCGCCGTGATCACGATGACGTCCACGTCGTCGGCCACCCCGCGCAGCTCCCGCAGCACGGCCAACCCGTCGACGTCGGGCAGGTACACGTCCAGCAGCACGAGGTCCGGCCGCAGCTCGCGCACCAGCCGCACGGCGTCCGCGCCGTTGTGCGCCACGCCGACGACCTCGAACCCGGGCGTCCGCGCCACGTATCCACTGTGGACCTTCGCGACCATGAAGTCGTCGTCCACCACCACGACCCTGATCACGCCGGCACCTCCACGGGCAGCCGGGCGGTGAACACCGCGCCGTCCTCGTTGTGCACCCGCACGGAGCCGCCGCGCCGCAGGCAGGTCTGCCGGGTCAGCGCCAGGCCGAGCCCGCGCCCGCCGTGCTCGGCGGCCTTGGTGGTGAACCCGTGCCGGAACACCTCCTCGGCCAGCCCCGCCGCCACGCCCGGCCCGGAGTCCCGGACCACGACGACGACCTCCCCGGACGTCGACCGCACCGCCACCTCGATCCACCCGCGCTCCGACAGCGCGTCCAGCGCGTTGTCCACCAGGTTCCCGATCACCGTCACGAGGTCCGTGGACAACGCCTCGTCCACCTCGCCGAGCGCGCTGTCCGGCGCCATCCGCAGCCCGATGCCGCGTTCGGCGGCGAGGCTGGACTTGGCGATCAGCAACGCCGCCACGGCCGGGTCGGCGACCTTCGAGCCGACCTCCGCGCGCCACGCCCCCTGCGCCTTGTTGAGGCGGCTGATGAAGCCGCGCACCTCGTCGTACTCGCCGAGCTCGACCAGGCCCGCGATGGTGTGCAGGCGGTTGCTGAACTCGTGCGCCTGCGCCCGCAGGGTGTCGGTGGCGTGCCGGTTCGCGTCCAGCTCGTCGCGCAACGTGGTCAGCTCGGTCCGGTCGCGCAGGGTCACCACGGCGCCGTGCACGTCCAGCGGCATGTAGTTCAGCGTGAGCACCCGGCCGCCGGTCAGCGCGAGCTGGTCGACGCCGGTGGCCCGGCCGGTCAGCACGTCGCGCAGCCGCTCGTCCAGGTCGAGCTCGGGCAGCGACCGGCCGACCGCGTCCGGCGGCAGCGCCAGCAGGTCGCGCGCGTGGTCGTTGACCAGCGTGATCCGGTGCTGCGGGTCGAGCGCGACGACGCCCTCCTTGATGCCGTGCAGCAGTGCCTCCCGGTACTCGACCAGCGCGGTGATCTCGTGCGGCTCCAAGCCCAGCGTCTGGTTCTTCACCCGGCGCGCGAGCAGCAGCGACCCCGTGACGCCGATGACCAGCGCCACGCCGAGCAGCCGCAGCGCGTTGTCCGGCGAGTCCAGCACACCGTCCCAGAACCCCGGCGCCTGCCGGCCGGCCGCGACCAGCCCGATCACCGCGCCGTCGTCGCCGATCACCGGCACGTGCGCCGCGGTCGCGCCGGCCAGCTCGCCCACCCACGACCGGCCGTGCGCCGCCGTGCTGCCGCCGACGTCCAGCACCTCGCCGACCTGGCTCGGATCGGGCGAGGTCAGGACCTCGCGGTCGGGATCGGTGATGATCACGTAGCTGGCGCCGGACAGGCTGCGGGCGCTCGCCGCGAACGGGGCCAGCGCGTAGTGCCGCAGCGGGTCGGCCAGCGACGCCCGCACGCCCGCCGTCGCGGCCACGTCCTCGGCCACGGACAGCATCCGGCGTCCCTCGGTCGTGCGGAAGTTGTTCCCCGCCTGGACGACCGACAGCACCCCCACCGCGCACAGCAGCGCCACGACCACCACCAGTTGCCACACCAGCAGCTGACGGGCCAGCGATCCCCGAGCACCCATCAGCACCTCCCGTGACCAGAAAGAACAAAAGAACCCTTAGGCGCGCAAGCGGGACATCCCTGTTTACACGAGTGCAACATGTCCAACCACGCGGAAGAGAGGTGGGGATCACAGTGCGGATCAGGAACTGGGTCGCGGTCGCCGGGGCGTTGGCGGTCGTCGTCCTCGTGCCGCCGCTGCTGACGTCCGGCGCGGACACCACGGCGTCGTTGCGCAGCCTGCGCGTGCTGGTGCCGAATGCGCCGGGCGGCGGTTACGACGTCACGGCGCGCACCGCCGCGAAGGCGATGGAGGACGCGGAGCTGATCCGCAACACCGAGGTGTTCAACCTGCCCGGCGCGGGCGGCACGGTCGGCCTCGGCCGGACGGTCAGCGAGCGCGGCAACGGCAAGCTCGTGATGTCCATGGGCCTCGGCGTGGTCGGCAGCGTCTACACGAACAAGGCGCCGTCGTCGTTGCTGGACACCACGCCGATCGCGAAGCTCATCGAGGAGCCGGACATCGTGGTGGTCGGCGCGGACTCGCCGTACCGGACGCTGGACGAGCTGGTCCGGGCGTGGCGGGCGGACCCGGGCGGGGTCACGGTCGGCGGCGGCTCGTCGCCCGGCGGCCCGGACCACCTGGCGCCGATGCTGATCGCCAAGGCGGTCGGGCTCGACCCGCGGCGGGTCAACTACATCCCCTACGACGGCGGCGGCGAGCTGCTGGCGTCGGTGCTGGGCGGGAAGGTGGCGTTCGGCGTGTCCGGCGTCGGCGAGTACCGCGACCAGATCGAGGCCGGGCAGCTCCGGGTGCTGGCGGTGACCAGCGGCGACCGGCTGCCCGGCGTGGACGCGCCGACGTTGCGCGAGTCCGGTGTGGACGTCGAGTTCAACAACTGGCGCGGCGTGGTGGCCCCGCCGGGCATCTCCGACGCGGACCGGGCCCGGCTGGTGGACCTGTTCACCGACCTGCACGGCACGCCGCAGTGGCGGGAGGCGTTGACGCGCAACGGCTGGACGGACGCGTTCGCGCCGGGTGACGAGTTCGGCGCGTTCCTGCGCGAGGAGAACGACCGGGTGGCGACCGTGCTCAAGGACCTGGGGTTGGCATGAGTGGAGGGTTGGGCGTGCGCAAGGCGGTGAACAAGCCCTTGAGCCGGGCGTGGCTGCGGGAGCGGTCGGAGCTGGGCGTGTCCGCGGTGCTGGTCGGGTTGGGCGTGCTGGTCCTGGTCGACGCGATCCGGATCCACACCGACTTCGCGCAGCGCGGCCCGGTGGGGCCGAAGGCGGTGCCGGTGGTGGTCGGCGTCGGGTTGGTCGTGGTCGCCGCGCTGCTGGCGCGGGACGTGCTGCGCGGCGGGCGCGGCGAGGCGGAGGGCGGCGAGGACGTCGACCTCTCCGCGCCGGCCGACTGGCGGACGGTGCTGCTGCTGTGCGGCGCGTTCCTGGCCAACGCGGCGTTGATCGGGGTGGTCGGCTTCCCGGTCTCCGGGGCGATCCTGTTCTGGGGCGCGGCCTACGCGCTGGGCAGCCGCGCCTTCGTGCGCGACCCGCTGCTCGCCGCCGGGCTGTCGGTGGCGACGTTCGTGCTGTTCAACAACCTCCTGGGCGTGCCGCTGCCCGGCGGGCCGCTGATTGGGATGTTCTGACGTGGACTCGTTCACCAACCTCATCGAGGGTTTCGCGACCGCGCTGACGCCGACGCACCTGGCGCTGGCGGCGTTGGGCGTGCTGCTGGGCACGGCGATCGGCGTGCTGCCGGGCATCGGCCCGGCGATGGCGGTGGCGCTGCTGCTGCCCGTCACCTACGGCCTGGAGCCGACCGGGGCGTTCATCATGTTCGCCGGCATCTACTACGGCGGCATGTTCGGCGGCTCGACCACGTCCATCCTGCTCAACACGCCGGGTGAGAGCGCGGCGGTGGTCGCGGCGATCGACGGCAACCCGATGGCGCGGAAGGGCCGCGGCTCGCAAGCGCTTGCCGCGGCGGCCATCGGGCACTTCGTCGGCGGCCTCATCGGCACGGTCCTGCTGGTCCTGCTCGCGCCGACGGTGGCGGAGTTCGCGGTGGACATCGGCGCGCCGGACTTCTTCGCGATCATGGTGCTGGCGTTCATCGCGGTCACGTCCGTGCTCGGCGCGTCCCGGGTGCGCGGCTTCGCCTCCCTGCTGATCGGCCTGACCATAGGCCTGGTCGGGCTGGACGAGATGACGGGCCAGCAGCGGCTCACGTTCGGCTCGCTGCACCTGGCCGACGGCATCGACGTGGTGGTGGTCGCGGTGGCCCTGTTCGCGGTCGGCGAGTCGTTGTGGGTGGCCGCCCACCTGCGGCGCAACCCGGCCCGGCCGATCCCGGTCGGCCGCGCGTTCCTGGGGCGGGAGGACTGGCGGCGGTCGTGGAAGCCGTGGCTGCGCGGTCCGCTGATCGGGTTCCCGTTCGGCGCGATCCCGGCCGGCGGCGCGGAGATCCCGACGTTCCTGTCGTACGTGACGGAGAAGCGGCTGTCCAAGCACCGCGACGAGTTCGGCAAGGGCGCGATCGAGGGCGTGGCCGGTCCGGAGGCGACGGCCAGCGCGTCGGCCGCGGGCACGCTGGTGTCGATGCTGACGCTGGGCCTGCCGACCACGGCGGTGGCGGCGGTGATGCTGGCGGCGTTCCAGCAGTACGGCATCCAGCCGGGGCCGCTGCTGTTCGAACGGGAGTCCGCGCTGGTCTGGGGCCTGATCGCGTCGCTGTTCATCGGCCTGTGCCTGCTGCTGGTGCTCAACCTGCCGCTGGCGCCGGTGTGGGCGAAGCTGCTGCGCATCCCCCGGCCGTACCTGTACGCGGGCATCCTGTTCTTCGCCAGCGTGGGCGCGTACGCGGTGAACGCCGACGTGTTCGACCTGCTGGTGATGTTCGTGATCGGCGTGCTCGGCTTCGTGATGCGGCGCTACGGCCTGCCCGTGCTGCCGGCGATCATCGGCGTGATCCTCGGCCCGGCCGCCGAGCAGCAGATGCGCCGTGCCCTGCAACTGTCGGACGGTTCCCTGACGGGCCTGGTCAACACCCCGTTCGCGCTGGTCGTCTACGGCATCGTGGTGGTCCTGCTGCTCTGGCCCCTGATCCACCGCCTGCTCCGCAAGCCGACCCCGCCGACCGGGGCCTCCCCCGAACCGGAGCGGCCGAAGGTCGACGCCTGACCCGACCCGCCGGCCGGGCTCCGTGCCAGGAGCCCGGCCGGCCTCGGCCTAGCCGGTGAGCAGGCCGTCCAGCAGCACGTCCAGGCCGGTTTTGATCCTGGCGGCCCCGTCGGCCCGGTGGGAGACCAGGTTCGCGGCCAGCGGGGCGAGCAGGGCGTCCGCGGTGAACGCGGCGTCCACGTCCGGGCGGGCCTGGGCGATCAGCGCGGTCAGGTGGCGGTGGTGCGCGTCGTACGCGCCGCCGAAGCGGGCGAACGGGCCGGTGGTCTCGGCCATCAGCAGCAGGTCCAGCTGGGCGAGCGTGCGGTCGACCAACGCGTGCAGGAAGGCGCGGACGCGCTCGGCGGGCGGCGCGCCGGGGCCGACGGGCGGCGGGCCGGTGAGGAACGCGGCCTGGAACTCCCGCTCCGAGGCGTCGATCAGCGCGTGGGCCAGTCCGGAGCGGTCGCCGAAGCGGCGGTAGAGGGTGCCGACGCCCACGCCCGACGCGGCGGCGACCTCGGCCATCGCGAGCCCTTCGATGCCCCGGTCGGCCACGATGTCGGCGGCGGCGGCCAGGATCTTCGCCCGGTTCTTGGCGGCGTCGGCCCGCTCGCGCGTCACCTCGGCAGCTTAACGACCTCGACAACCGGAACTGGTTCCGTTTAAGCTCAAGCGGAACCAGTTCCGGTTATTGGGGGAAGCACATGCTCGCAGGGAGATCGGCACTGGTCACGGGCGGCAGCCGCGGCATCGGGGC
Source organism: Actinosynnema sp. CA-299493 (assembly GCF_050946825.1). Taxonomy (NCBI): domain Bacteria; kingdom Bacillati; phylum Actinomycetota; class Actinomycetes; order Pseudonocardiales; family Pseudonocardiaceae; genus Actinosynnema; species Actinosynnema sp. CA-299493. Next base: position 9,057,112 of record NZ_CP191993.1, on the reverse strand, counting down.
GGCGATCGCCAAGCGGTTGGCACGCGACGGCGCGAACGTCGTGATCACGTACGCGCGCTCGGCCGACCGCGCGGAGGAAGTGGTCGACGAGATCACGGCGATGGGCGCGCGGGCGCTCGCGGTGCGAGCCGAAGCGACCGACGCCGACGCCCTGCGCGCCGCCGTCACCCGCACGGTGGCCGCGTTCGGCGGGCTGGACGTCCTGGTGAGCAACGCGGGCGTCGCCGTCAGCGGGCCGTTCGAGGACGTCACCGCCGACGAGGTCGACCGGGTCCTCGCGATCCACGCCCGGGCGGCGTTCGTGCTGGCCCAGGCCGCCGTGCCGCACATGACGGCGGGCGGCCGGATCGTCGGCATCGGCAGCAGCCTGGCCGAACGGGTGCCGTACCCGGGCTGGGCGCTCTACGCGATGAGCAAGTCGGCGCTGATCGGGCTGACCAAGGGCCTGGCCCGCGACCTCGGCCCGCGCGGCATCACGGTCAACCTCGTGCACCCCGGCTCCACCGACACCGAGATGAACCCGGCCGACGGCCCGGACGCCGACGAGGAGCGCCGCCACACCGCGCTGGGCCGGTACTGCGACCCGGAGGACGTGGCCGCGACGGTCGCGCACCTGGTCGGCGACGGTGGGCGCAACATCACCGGCGCGGCGTTCGTGGTCGACGCGGGGGCGGTGGCGTAGCCGTGGCCTGGTGGCTGCTGCTCGGCGCGGCGTTGCTGGAGGTCGTGTGGGCCACGGCGGTGGGCCGGTCGGACGGTTTCACCCGTCCGTGGCCCACCGGGATCGGGATCGCGGCGGCGGTGACGAGCTTCGCGATGCTCGCGACCGCCATGCGCGACCTGCCCGTCGGCACGGCCTACGCGGTGTGGGTCGGGCTCGGCGCCGTCGGCGTGGTCCTGGTGGGCATCGCCGCCGGCGAGGGCACGTCACCGCTGCGACTGGCGTGCCTGGCGCTGATCGTCCTCGGCGTGGTGGGGCTCAAGCTGACCTGACCGGTGGGGCCGTGGTCGAGCGGACCACCAGCGACGGGTGCAGCAGGTGGCGCACCGGCTCGGTCCGCTCGCCGCGCACCCGTTGCAGCAGGGCCTCGGCGGCGAGCCGGCCGAACTCGTTGCGCGGCTGGTCGACCGTGGTCAGCGAGACGTGCCGCAGGGCCGCCAGCGAGGTGTTGTCGTACCCGACCACCGAGACGTCCCGCGGCACGCGGAACCCGGCCTCCTCCAGCGCCGAGATCGCGCCGACCGCGTTGAAGTCGTTGCACGAGACGATCGCGGTCGGCAGGTCGCCCACCAACCCCCGCACGGCGCGCGCGCCGCCCACGTCGGTGTACTCGCTGGCCACCACGCGCGGCGCGAGCCCGTGCGCCGCCATCGCGGCCAGGTACCCGCGCCGGCGGGGCGCGGACTGCGAGCCCCCGCCGCCGTCGAGGTGCGCGATCCGCCGGTGCCCCAACGACACCAGGTGGTCGACGGCCAACGCGATGCCGCGCTCGCCGTCGTCGTTCACCGTGTCCACGGTGGCCAGCCGGGACGACCGCGCCACCAGCACCACCGGCGTCTGCTCCGCCGCCCGGCCGATGTCCGCCGCCGGCACCACGGGCGAGAGCAGGGCGAGCCCCGCTGGCCGGAACGACAGCAGGCTCAGCAACGCCCGCCGCTCCCGCGCCGGACCGCGCCCGCCCGTGTTGAGGATCAGGTCGAAGCCGTGCCCGGTCGCCACCGCGTCCAGCCCGTCCACGACCTCCGCGAAGAACGCGTTGTGCAGGTCCGACACCATCACGCCGAGCACGTGCGAGGTGCGGCTGGCCAACGAGCGCGCCATCGCGTGCGGCGAGTACCCCAACTCGCCGGCCGCCTCGATCACGGCCGCCCGCCGTTGGGCGCTCACCTTCGGTGACCCCCGCATCACCAACGACACCAGAGCCCGGGACACCCCGGCGCGCGCCGCGACGTCGTCCATCGTGGGTCTGGCCAACGGTGTCTCCCTCCCGGGCGCGCCGGCGGACGTCACGAGCGGGGAACGCACCCTTGACACCCGTGTGACGGACGCTACAGCCTTAGAGCGCTCCAACGAATAGAGCGCTCTAACGCACGAGCACCTCTACCAGGACGGAGACGAGCGGGATGCGCATCGGAGTCGCCGGAGTAGGTCGGATCGGCACCATGCACGCCACCAACCTGGCCACCCTCGACGAGGTCGACGAAGTGCTGCTGTTCGACCCGGCGCCCGGCCGCGCGGCGCGGGCGTCGGCCCTCCTGCCCGGCACCAGGAGCGTGCCCGACCTCGACACCCTGCTCACCGGCAGTGACGGCGTCCTGCTGGCCACGCCCACCACCACGCACCCGGCGTTGCTGCGCGCGGCCGTCGCGGCGGGCGTGCCCGCGCTGTGCGAGAAGCCGATCGCGAGCCACCTGGACGAGATGCGCGCGTTGGTGGACGACGTGGAGGCGTCCGGCGTCGAGGTGCTGGTCGGGTTCCAGCGCCGGTTCGACCCGGCGGTGGCCGAACTGCACCGGCGCGTCCGCGCGGGCGACGTCGGCCACCTCTACCTGGTCCGCGCGCTCGGCAACGACGCCCGACCACCCGACCCGTCCTACCTGCCGCGGTCCGGCGGCATCTTCCGCGACCTGCTCATCCACGACCTGGACGCGGTGCCGTGGCTGGTCGGCGAACCGGTGGTGGAGGTGTACGCGTCGGGGTCCGTCCTGGTGGACCAGGCGTTCGCGGACGCCGACGACGTGGACAACGCCGTGGTGCTGCTGAAGTTCGCGGGCGGCGCGCACGCCGTGCTGGCCGGCGGCCGGCACGACCCGCTCGGCTACGACCACCGCATCGAGGTGCTGGGCAGCCGCGACTCGCTGGCCGTCGGCCTCGACCCGCGCACGCCGCTGACGTCGTTGGAGCCGGACGGCCCGAAGGCGGCCGACGCCTACCCCGGCTTCGCCGAGCGCTTCCACCGCGCCTACCTGGCCGAGGTGTCCGTGTTCACGCGGGTCGTGGCGGGCGCCGCGGCGAACCCGTCGCCCGCCCGGGAGAGCCTGGTCAGCCTCCGGCTCGCCGAGGCGTGCGAGCGGTCGCGGCGCTCGGGCGCACCCGTCCGGATCGGGACGGAGGTCGCCGCGTGAAGATCGCCGGTGCGCCCATCTCGTGGGGTGTGTGCGAGGTGCCGGGCTGGGGCGAGGTGCTCGACCCCGCTTCGGTGCTGGCGGAGATGGCGTCCCTGGGACTGCGGGCCACCGAACTCGGTCCGCCCGACTACCTGCCCGCCGAACCGTCGTCGGTGAAGTCCCTGCTGGACGAGCACGGCCTCGCGCTCGTCGGCGGCTTCCTGGCCGTCCCGCTGCACACCGGCGCGGAGTCCGCGGTGGACGAAGCCGGCCGGGTGGCCGCGCTGCTGGCCGCCGCCGGCGCGGAAGTCCTGGTGCTGGCCGCCGCGACCGGCCTCGACGGCTACGACGAACGCCCCGCCCTCACCGACCACGAGTGGCGCACCCTGGTCGACACCGCCGCCCTCATCCGCGACCACGCCGCCCGCCACGGCCTGCGCACCGCGCTGCACCCGCACGTCGGCACCCACGTCGAACGCGCCGCCGAGGTCGAGCGCTTCCTCGCCGACTCCGACCTCGACCTCTGCCTGGACACCGGCCACCTCCTCATCGGCGGCACCGACCCGGTCGACCTGGCCCGCCGCCACCCCCGGCGGATCGGGCACGTGCACCTCAAGGACGTCCGCGCCGACATCGCGGCCGACGTCCGTGACGGGCGCATCGGCTACACGGCCGCCGTGCGGCAGCGCATGTACGTGCCCCTGGGCGACGGCGACGTGGACGTGGCGGCCCTGGTGGCGTTCCTCGGGGACGCCGGCTACACCGGCTGGTACGTCCTGGAGCAGGACACCGCGCTCGGCGACGACACCCCGCCCGGCACACCGCTGCGGGACACCGCGCGCAGCCTCGCGCACCTCACCCGGATCACCGCCTGAATCCCAGCGAGGAGAGACAATGACGTCCACTCGAACGGCCCTGCGCGCGGGACTGGCCCTGACCGGGCTCGCGCTGCTGGCCGCGTGCAGCGGCCCCGGCGCGGAGAACACCGCCGCGACCACCGGCGCCGCGCCGGCCCAGGCGCCCACCGGTGACCTGCGCGTCGCCGTCGTCACCCACGGCACGGCCGGCGACGCCTTCTGGAACGTGGTGAAGAACGGCGCCACCGCCGCCGGCGAGCAGCTCGGCGTCACCGTCGACTACAACTCCGACGGCGACCCCGGCCGGCAGTCCACCCTGATCGACAACGCGGTGTCGCAGCGGGTCGGCGGCATCGTGGTCTCGATGGCCAACCCCGACGCGCTGAAGACCTCGGTCGAGAACGCCGTCAAGGCGGGCATCCCGGTCATCACCATCAACTCCGGCTCCGACCGCAGCGCGTCGTTCGGCGCGCTCGCCCACGTCGGCCAGGAGGAGGCCGTCGCCGGCGAGCAGGCCGGGCGCAAGCTCAAGGAAGCGGGCCGGACCAAGCTGCTCTGCGTGATCCACGAAGCAGGCAACGTCGGCCTCAACGACCGCTGCGACGGCGCGCGCGCCGGGTTCGGCGGCGCCGTCACCACCCTCCAGGTCGACATCAACAACCCCACCGACGTGGAGTCCCGGATCAAGGGCGCGTTGCAGACCGACCCGTCGGTCGACGGCGTGCTCGCGCTGAACCCCCAGGTCGCGGTGTCCTCGGTGAACGCGGTCAAGGGCGCGTCCTCGACGGCGGTGGTGGCCACGTTCGACCTCAACGCCGACGTCACCGCCGCGATCAAGGCAGGCGACGTGCTCTTCGCCGTCGACCAGCAGCAGTACGAGCAGGGCTACCTGCCCGTCGTGATGCTCAAGCTCTACCGCGACAACGCCAACACCGTCGGCGGCGGCAAGCCGGTCCTCACCGGACCCGGCTTCGTCGACCGGTCCACCGTGGACAAGGTCGCCGAGTACGCCGAGCGCGGCACCCGCTGAGGAGGACACCGGTGACCACAGCGCCCGCGGCGGCGCCCCCGGACGAGCGGGTCGGCCCCGCCCGGCTGCTCGACCGGCTGGTGCTGCGACCCGAGATCGGATCGCTGCTCGGCGCCGTGCTGGTCTTCGCGTTCTTCTCCGCGGCGACCGAGCGGTTCCTCAGCGCCGGCGGGGTCGCGACCTGGCTGGACGACGCGTCCACGCTCGGCATCATGGCGGTCGCGGTGGCGCTGCTCATGATCGGCGGCGAGTTCGACCTGTCGGCCGGCGTGCTGACCGCGTCCACCGCCCTCGTCACGGCGATCCTCGCGACCCGCCTCGGCTGGAACGTGTGGCTCGCGCTGCTCGCGTCGCTGGTGTTCGCGCTGGCGGTCGGCGCGCTGAACGGGTGGCTGGTGGTGCGCACCGGGCTGCCCAGCTTCATCGTGACGCTGGGGACGTTCCTCGCCCTGCAAGGGCTGAACCTCGGCATCACCCGCCTGGTCACCGGGTCCGTCCAGGTGTCCGGCATGCGAGCCGCGGAAGGCTACGCGTCGGCCGGGTTCCTGTTCGCGTCGACGTTCACGTTGGGCGGCACGGGGTTCTACGTGTCCATCGCGTGGTGGGTGCTGTGCACGGTCGTCGCCGCGACCGTGCTGCTGCGCACGCGGTTCGGCAACTGGATCTTCGCCGTCGGCGGGTCGCCGCTCTCGTCACGCGCGGTCGGCGTGCCCGTGGCGCGCACGAAGGTGCTGCTGTTCATGACCACCGCCGGCGCGGCGTGGCTGGTCGGGTCGATCAACATCCTGCGGTTCACCAGCGTGCAGGCCAACCAGGGCATCGGGCTGGAGTTCCAGTTCATCATCGCCGCCGTGATCGGCGGGTGCCTGCTGACCGGCGGGTTCGGCTCGGCCGTCGGCGCGGCGATCGGCGCGCTGATCTTCGGCATGGCCCGGCAGGGCATCGTCTACGCCAACTGGGACTCGGACTGGTTCCAGCTGTTCCTCGGCGTGATGCTGCTGGCCGCCGTGCTCGTCAACAACGCCCTGCGGCGGCGGGCGGAGAGGGTGCGGCGATGACGGCTCCACTGCTGCAGGCGCGCGGGATCGGCAAGACGTACGGCAGCGTGATCGCGCTGCGGGACGTGTCGACCGTCGTCAACGCCGGCGAGGTCACCTGCGTGCTGGGCGACAACGGCGCGGGCAAGTCGACGTTGATCAAGGTCCTGGCGGGCGTGCACCGGCACGACGCCGGCGAGCTCCTGGTCGACGGCTCCCCGGTGCGCTTCTCGTCGCCGCGCGAAGCCCTCGACCGGGGCATCGCCACCGTGCACCAGGACCTGGCCGTGGTGCCGCTGATGAGCGTGTGGCGCAACTTCTTCCTCGGGTCGGAGCCGACCACCCGGTTCGGCTTCCTCGACCGGCGGCGGGCCCGCGACGTGACGCGCACGGCGTTGGCCGAGCTGGGCATCGACCTGCGGGACGTCGAGCAGCCGGTGGGCACGCTGTCCGGCGGCGAGCGGCAGTGCGTCGCGATCGCGCGGGCCGTGCACTTCGGGGCGAAGGTGCTGATCCTGGACGAGCCGACGGCCGCGCTCGGCGTGAAGCAGGCCGGGGTGGTGCTCAAGCACGTGGCCCGGGCGCGCGACCGCGGGCTCGGGGTCGTGCTGATCACCCACAACCCGCACCACGCCTACCCCGTCGGCGACCGGTTCCTGCTGCTCAAGCGGGGGCGTGCGCTGGGGACGCACGAGAAGTCGCGGATCGGCCTGGAGGAGCTGACCAGGCAGATGGCGGGTGGGGCGGAGCTGGAGGCGCTGGCCCACGAGCTGCGCGGGGTCGACGGATGACGGTCGAGGTGCTGACCGTGGGCCGGGTCGGGGTGGACCTCTACCCCGAGCAGAGCGGCGTGCCGCTGGCGGAGGTGCGGACGTTCGCCAAGTCGCTCGGCGGGACGGCCACGAACGTGGCGGTGGCGGCGGCGCGGCTGGGCCGCTCGTCGGCGGTGCTGACGAAGGTCGGGCCGGACGGCTTCGGCCCCTACGTGCGTTCGGCGCTGGAATCCTTCGGCGTGTCGTCCTCGTACGTGGGAACCGCCCCTGACCTGCAAACCCCGGTCGTGTTCTGCGCCCTGGACCCACCGGAAGACCCACCACTGCTGTTCTACCGCGCGCCCCTGGCCCCGGACCTCTCCCTCACCCCGGAGGACGTGCCGTGGGACCTGGTGGCCGACGTCCCACTGCTCTGGGTGACCGGCACGGGCGTCTCCGCCTCACCCGCCCGGGAAACCCAACGACAGATCCTGCGCCACCGCTCCCGCCGCACCCACACCGTCCTGGACCTGGACTACCGCCCGATGTTCTGGCCGGACCCCTCGACCGCGCGCCGCGAGATCGACTGGATGCTCGACCACGTGACGGTCGCCGTCGGCAACCGGACCGAGGTCGAGGTGGCGGTGGGGACGTCGGACCCGGAGGAAGCCGCCACCCGCCTCCTGTCCCGCGGCGTCCGCCTGGCCGTCGTGAAGCTGGGCGGCTCGGGCGTCCTCGTCGCGACCGCCACCGACTCCTGGACCGTTCCGCCGCATCCCGTGGACGTGGTCTGCGGCTTGGGCGCGGGCGACGCGTTCGGCGGAGCCCTGGCCCACGGCCTCCTGTCGGGCTGGCCCCCGGACCGGACCGCCCGCTACGCCAACGTCGCCGGCGCCCTGGTCGCGGCCCGCCTGGCCTGCGCCGACGCCATGCCGACCGAGCCCGAGATCGAGGCCCACCTGTGAGAACACCTCGACAGGCACCAACCCCCACCCCGTGCCAAGATCAATCGCCCCCGATCCACCTGGCGACACGATCGGGTGAACATGGCCCGAAAATGTACGGAAACACCGTTACCGCCCCTCGGTTAAACGAAGACCGAGCGCCCGACAACCACCCCCCATACCCACCCACAACCCCCCGATCACCCACCCACCCCCCGACCATCGCCACCCCCACTCCCACCCCGACCCCCGCTCCCCCCTCCACCCCGACCTCCTCCACAACCACCCCGACCCTCACCCCGTCCAACCCGACCACCTCCCAACCGCGCCCAGCTACCACAGCCACCGCAGCACTCCCGCCAGCCGCAGCACACTTGCCGGCCGCACTGATCCAGGCGACCGCAACGCGCTTGCCGAACCCACCGGCCCCGCCGACCGCAGCACGGCCACCGGTCCCGGCGGGAGGTGGCAGATGATCGCCGACGAGCAGTGGACGGCGCTGCTGGACACCAGGGCGACCGACCCGGCCGCCATCCGCCGCGCCTACCAGGCCCGCCGCCGACGGACGCAGCTGCTGTCCGATCAGGGCACCCTGTTCCTGGTGGCGGCCGACCACCCGGCCCGGGGCGCGCTCGGCGTCGGCGGTGACCCGCTGGCGATGGCCGACCGCCGCTCCCTGCTGGACCGCCTGCTCACCGCACTGGCGAACCCGGCGGTGGACGGGGTGCTCGGCACGCCGGACGTGATCGAAGAGCTGCTGCTGCTCGACGGCCTGCACGACAAGGTCGTCATCGGCTCCATGAACCGCGGTGGGTTGGCGGGGGCGGAGTGGGAGATCGACGACCGGTTCACGGCCTACGACCCCACGTCGATCGCGGGCAACGGGTTGGACGGCGGGAAGATGTTGCTGCGGCTGGTGGACTCCGATCCCGGCACCGCGGCGACGCTGGAGGGCTGCGCGGCGGCGGTGTCGGCGTTGGCGGAACGCGGGTTGATGGCGTTGGTCGAGCCATTGCCGTACGCGCGGAACGCGGTGGGGGAGTTGGAGTTGCAGAGGGACGCCGCCGCGTTGGCGCGGGCCGGGAGTGTCGCGGCCGGGTTGGGGGCGACGTCGGCGTTCACCTGGTTGAAGCTGCCACCGTCACCCGATGAGGTGTTGGGTGCGACGACGTTGCCCGCGCTCGTGCTCGGTGGTGTGCCGTCGGCCCGGTTGAGTGATGACCTGGCGTCGTGGGGTCGGTCGCTGCGTCACCCGACCGTGCGCGGGCTGGTGGTCGGGCGGGCACTGCTCTACCCGCCGGACGGTGACGTGGCGGCGGCGGTCGAGGCGGCGGCGCGGGTGTTGAGAACGGCGCGAGAAGAGAGCGGAATGGCGGGAAGTAAGGCTGCGGGAGAGGGAGCGAGAGAGGAGGAGGGAGCGAAAGAGGGAGAGGGCGGAGTGGGAGAGGGGGTGGCGGGATGAGCTTGCATCGGCCGTTGGGCACGTTGGCGCGAGGGGAGAACGCGGTCGAGCTCACCCCTGACGCTGCCGGGTGGGATCACGCAGGGTTGCGTGTGTTGTTGCTGCCCGCTGGTGGGGTGACCACGTTCGAGACCGGTGGCTACGAGGCATTCGTGCTTCCGCTCTCCGGCGGCTGCGTGGTCGAGGTCGACGGCGAGCGGTTCGAGGTGCGGGGACGGGATTCCGTCTTCACCCGCGTCACGGACTTCGCCTACCTGCCGCGGGACGCCACCGTCCGCCTGTCCACGAAGGACGGTGTCGAGGTCGCGCTGCCGATGGCCCGGTGCGACCGCAGGCTCGACCCGAAGTACGGTCCGGCGGAGGACGTCCCCGTCGAGGTCAGGGGCGCGGGCAACGCCACCCGCCAGGTCACCAACTTCGGCGTGCCCGGCGTCTGGGACCACGCCGACAAGCTCATCGCCTGCGAGCTGATCACCCCTGACGGCAACTGGTCCTCCTACCCGCCGCACAAGCACGACCACACCTGCGACGTCGTCAACGAGGAAATCTACTACTTCCGCATCGCCGGCCGCGACAAGATCACCCCATCGCGTGAGGGGTTCGGCTTCCACCGCACCTACACCGACGACGGCGACATCGACGAGGACGTGCTCGTCCGCGACGGCGACGTCTTCCTCATCCCGCGCGGCTACCACGGCCCCTGCGTCGCCGCCCCCGGCTACCCCATGTACTACCTGAACGTCCTGGCCGGTCCGAACGCCGAGCGCTCCATGGCGTTCTGCGACGACCCGGCGCACACCTGGATCCGGGACACCTGGGCGAGCCAGGACCTCGATCCCCGCTGTCCCGTGACGACCGCCGAAGGAACGACCGCCGAAGGAACGACCGCACAAGCCACGACCGCACAAGCCACGACCGCCGAAGGAACGACGGCCCGAGGCACGACCGCCGGAGGACGGGTGGAATGAGGCTCACCACCGCGCAGGCCCTGGTCCGCTGGCTCACCGCCCAGCACACCGAACTGCCCGACGGCCGGCGGGCACCGCTGTTCCCCGGCGTCTTCGCGATCTTCGGCCACGGCAACGTCCTCGCCCTCGGCAACGCCCTGGAGGAGGTCAGGGACACCCTCCCCGTCTGGCGCGGCCACACCGAGCAGGGCATGGCCCTGGCCGCGGTCGGCATCGCCAAGGCCACCCACCGCCGCCAGGTCGGGGTCGCCACGTCCTCCATCGGCCCGGGCGCGCTGAACATGGTCACCGCCGCCGGCGTCGCCCACGCCAACCGCCTGCCCCTGCTCCTGCTGCCCGGCGACACGTTCACCAGCCGCGCGCCCGACCCGGTGCTCCAGCAGGTCGAGCACTTCGGCGACCCGACCACCACGGTGAACGACGCGTTCCGCGCGGTCAGCCGCTACTTCGACCGCGTGACCCGTCCCGAGCAGCTGCTCAACACCCTCCCGCAGGTCGCGCGCGTGCTCACCGACCCGGCCGACTGCGGCCCGGTCGTGCTCGCCCTCCCGCAGGACGTGCAGGCCGAGTCGTTCGACTTCCCGGACGCCCTGTTCGCCACCGTCCTGCACCGCCCGCAACGCCCGCGCCCCGACACCCGGGCCCTCGCCGAGGCCGCCGCCACCCTCCGCGCCGCGCGCAGACCGCTGCTCGTCCTGGGTGGCGGCGTCCGCTACTCCCGCGCCGCCGGCCGCGCGATCCGCTTCGCCGAACGGCACGCCGTCCCCATCGCCGAGACGACCGCCGGCCGCACCGAGGTCCCGCACGAGCACCCCCTGCACGCCGGACCGCTCGGCATCACCGGCTCGGCCTCCGCCAACGCCCTGGCCGCCGAGGCCGACGTCGTCCTCGCCGTCGGCACCCGCCTGCAGGACTTCACCACCGCGTCGTGGACGGTCTTCGCGCCGGGCGTCCGGATCGTCTCCCTCAACACCGCCCGGTTCGACGCGGTGAAGCACGGCGCGCTGTCCCTGGTCGCCGACGCCGACGAGGGCCTGCGCGAGCTCACCGACGACCTGGGCGACTGGCGGGCCGACCCGGTCTGGGCCGCCCGCGCGGCCGAGGAGCGGGGCAAGTGGGACGTGCACGTCGACGGCCTCCGCGCCCCCGGCGGCACGCCGACGTACGCGCAGGTCGTCGGCGTGGTGAACGAGGAGTCCACGCCGGAGGACTACGTGCTGACGGCGTCCGGCGGCCTGCCCGGCGAGCTGATCGGCGGCTGGCGCGCGGTCGGCGAGGCGACCGTGGACGTCGAGTACGGCTTCTCCTGCATGGGCTACGAGCTGGCCGGCGCGTGGGGCGCGGCGATCGCCCGCCCGGACGGCGTGGTGACCGCGCTGCTGGGCGACGGCTCCTACCTGATGCTCAACTCGGAGCTGTTCTCGGCGGCGTTCGCCGGGCACGGTTTCGTGGCCGTGGTGTGCGACAACGACGGCTACGCCGTGATCCACCGCCTCCAGACCGGTCAGGGCGGCGCGGGCTTCAACAACCTCTACGACGACGTGACGACACGGCACGCGCACCCACCTCGCACCGATTTCGCCGCGCACGCCGCCTCGATGGGGTGCGCGACCTTCCCGGTGGACGACCTCGACGGCCTCCGCGCCGCCTACCGCGAAGCGCGGGAAGTCGCGAGGACCGGACACCGCCCGGCCGTGGTCGTGATCCGCACCCACCCGTCCGCGTGGACCGAGGCGGGCGCGTGGTGGGAAGTCGGCGTGCCGGACGTGGCGCACCGCCCGGAGATCACCGCGGCGCACGACGACGTGGCCGGCGGCAAGGCGAAGCAGCTCCGCTACCTCTGACCCGAGCGGACCGGTGGTCTCACCGCGGCGTCCGCCGCGAAGTCCTCGGCCACCCGCGGCAGGGCCGGGCTCACGTCGTGCAGCACCGCGCGCAGCGGGCCGGCGGCCTCCGGGCGTTCCCACAGCATGGTGTGGATCGAACCGCGCCACTCGGTGGTGAACTCGGCCCGCGCCAGCTCCAGCCGCACCCTCGGCACGGCGACGAGCCGGCTGCGCGCCTCGTCCATCCGGGCGCTGACCAGCTCGACCAGGTCGGGCGCGAGGGCCACGGCCACTCGCGTCCGCAGGTCGGGCCACTGCTCGGTGTCCGCCACCGTCGCCAGCGCGCCCGCGGCGGCGCCGGCGAGGAGTCTCAGCGGTTGCTCGCGCACCTCACGCCCTCTCGTCGGTGTCCCTGCGGTAGGTCGGGCCGAAGTGCGAGCCCCGCTGGTCGTTGCGGTCGAAGTGCTGGATCACGTCGGCCTTCTGGTTGGTCACGTGCGCGTCGCGGCCCGACTGGATCACCGTCGACCCGCCGGAGGCCACCGCGTGCTGGTTCACCGACGCCGGCGAGTCGACCACGGGCGAGACCGGGCCGGCCGCGACACCCGGCTCGGCCACCCCGACGGGCTCGGCGTCCGGCGCGCCGGCCAGGACCAGCGAGTGCACGTCACCGCTCGGCAGCCACATCCACCCGTGCCCCCGGAAGGTCTTCACCCGCACGTCCACGCGCCGGAAGTCCTCGGGTCGCAGCGTGGTGTACCGGGCCGCGACCAGCGACGTGAACAGGGTGTCCGAGAGCACCACGACGAGGTCCGAGCCCGGCGACTGCTCCAGCGCCGCGTGCGCCGGCTCGCTGTTGAGCAGCCTGCTGACCAGCACGGCGTCCTGCCCGGGGTAGCCGTTGGCGCCCTCGACCGTGGTGCCGAAGTGGATCGCCATCCGCATCCGCAGCTTGGCCTCCGGCACCCGGTAGCGGTTGGTCGCGGACAGCTCGGCGTCCAGCGCGCGCACGTACCGGTCCACGACGTCGCCCTCCGACGCCGTGGCGGGCAGCACGGCCCACTCCTCGTCACCCTTGGCCTGCCGCCGCCACGTCGAGCGGTCGAGACCGGCGGCTTCCCCGGCCCGGTCCAGGCTGCGCACCAGCAGCTCCTGGAGCTCGCGCTGGAGCAGGTCGTCGGCCGAGCCGTAGCTCCTCAGGTCACAACACACCAGCAGACTGCGCTGGAAGCTCATGGGCCAAGCCTTTCGACGGGTGCTGACGCACTGCGGACACACGACTGCGCAGAGTCACTGTGGACTACTGCATCGGCGGGAATACCGCAGAATTGCGGTCTCGCGTCAGAAGCCCGCGAATTTCCTCAGCCCCGCCAGATCCGGCACCAGCACGTCACGCCTCAGGTGACTCACCACCACCCCCGCTTTTCGCAGATCGGAGAAGGCCTTCTCGGCCGTTCTGGGCTTCATCCCGGCGATCGAGGCGAGTTCCACCTTCGTCAGCGGAATTCCCAACGTCCACCCGTGCGCCTCTTCGCGCCCGTAGGTCTGCACCAATTCGGCCAGCACCCGGGCCACCCGTTCGGCGGCCGGGTGGGACAGGAAATCGCGCCGGCGCTGGTTCGCCCAGCGCAGCCGGTCGTTGATCATCCCGATCAATTCGACGAACACGTCGTTGCGCCGGTGCAGGAAGCTCATCAGCTCACCGCTGGTGATCAGCTTCGCGACCACGTCGCCGCACGTGACGACGGTGGCCGAGCGCGGCTTCTGGTCCAGCGCGGCCATCTCGCCGACCAGGTCGCCCGCGACCCGGATCGCGAGCAGCGCCGTGTCGCCCGTCTCGTCCGTGGTCTGCACCTTGACCACGCCGTCGAGCAGCAGAAGGACGTGAGTGTCCTTCGCGTCCTGCTCGATGACCTCGCGGTCGGCCGTGTACCGCACGACCGTGCCGATGTTCAGCAGCTCTTGTCGGGTGTTGTCTCGGAGGCGACCCAGGAGGCTGTTGCTGGGCCACCCTGGATCCTGCGTCATCGTGGTCGGCATGGGCAGCATGTGGATCCTGTTACTGTCGTGACCGGCGGGAACTTCCAATGGGCCGACCCGCGTCGGGCGGCAAGTGATGGTCTCCCCGAACGTGATGCGGACAGTACACCCGAATGGGCGTAACTGGTGTCCTCATGTTCGGCGTTTTGCCCGCCGACCTCCCATTGAAGATCACGTGCGAATGCACGCGCAATACCGATCCGAATGGAATTGCGCAGCTCCCGCGAGGTGGGACGGCCGCCACACCGGGGAACAAGGGGCCGATCCGGCGGGCTTGGACCTGGTGACGCGCCGCAGGGCCGTTGTCATACCGGAACGTCTCCAGGAGCCCCACGTGAGCCTGCTGTTCAGCCCGCTGACCCTCCGCACCGTCACGCTGCCCAACCGCATCGCGGTCAGTCCGATGTGCCAGTACTCGGCGCAGGACGGTCACCCGGACGAGTGGCACCTCGTGCACCTCGGCTCGCGCGCGGTCGGCGGCGCGGGCCTGGTGCTCACCGAGGCGACCGCCGTGCAGGCCGTCGGGCGCATCTCCCCCGAGGACACCGGGCTGTGGGACGACGCGCACGTCGAGTCGTGGCGGCCGATCGTGGACTTCATCCACGCGAACGGCGCCGTCGCCGGCGTGCAGCTCGCCCACGCCGGCCGCAAGGCCTCGACCTACGCGCCGTTCGCGGAACGACGGGGCGGGGTCGCGGACGCCGACGGCGGCTGGACACCCGTCGCGCCGAGCGCCGTGCCGTTCCACGAGACCTACCGGACGCCGGTCGAGCTGGACGAGGAGGGCATCGCCGGGGTGGTCGCCGACTTCGCCGCGGCGGCGCGGCGCGCGCTGGCGGCCGGCTTCCGGGTGGTCGAGGTGCACGCCGCGCACGGCTACCTCCTGCACGAGTTCCTGTCGCCGCTCAGCAACCACCGCACGGACGCCTACGGCGGTTCCCCGGAGAACCGGACCCGCCTGGTGCGCGAGGTCACGGCCGCCGTCCGGGAGGCCGTCGGCGAGGACGTGCCGGTGTTCGTGCGCATCTCCGCCACCGACTGGGTCGAGGGCGGCTGGACCGCGGAGGACAGCGTCGTGCTGGCACGCGACCTCGCGGCCCTGGGCGCCGACGTGGTCGACGTGTCCACCGGGGGCAACACGCCCACGGCGGACATCCCGACCGGCCCCGGCTACCAGGTGCCGTTCGCCGAGACCGTGCGGCGGAAGGCCGACGTGCCCACCGGGGCCGTCGGCATGATCACCGACGCCCGGCAGGCCGAGCAGGTCCTCGCCGATGGCTCGGCCGACCTGGTGCTGCTCGGCCGGGAGTTCCTGCGCGACCCGTACTGGCCGTTGCACGCGGCTCAGCAGTTGGGGGTGCAGGTCAGCCCGCCGAGGCAGTACGCCAGGGCGTAGTTGGACCCGCTGCAAAGGTCGGGCTGCCGGTCTGGATAACCGGCAGCCCAACCTCAGCAGCGGGTGTTGTGTGTGTCAGCGACGGTAGTCGTCGTATTCGTCGTCCGACGGGTCGTCGAAGCGTTCTTCGCTTCGGCGAACACCTGCGGACTCGCCGCCGGACAGCTCGCGTTGCAAGGCGTCGACGTCGATGTTGTGAGAGCTGTATTTGAGCTCCCGCGCCACCTTGGTCTGCTTGGCCTTCGCTCGGCCGCGCCCCATGGCTCGACCCCCTCGCACAGGGACGGGGGCGGCCGGGGGAACGGCGGCCCCACTCGTCTCGACAACTAGTTCCTGGTAACTACCGTACCGTGTCGAAGGGGTTCCCCGCGACGCGGTAGGCGTGACACGTGCCGCCAAATCTCACCGTGGGAGGATGCGCGGGTGCCTAGACCGTTCGTCGCCTACCTCAGGGTGTACGAACCGCTGTCGGCTCTTGACGCACCGTTGGCGGATCAGGTGCGAAAAGCCCTGGAAAACGGGGTCTTGAGCCGGGCGGACGTCGGCGCGCGCGAACGGGAGCTGTGGTTGCGATCACAACTCGCCCGGCCGCGCCGCCTCCTGCCCGGTGAGCGGTCGGACGGCAGCGTCCCGCCCGACGCGCCGTTCGACGTGATGACCATCAGCCCCGCCGAGGTGCCGGGGGAGGTCGGACCAGGTCCCCTGGTCTGCCCCCTCGACCTGCGCGCCAGGTCGGCCGCCGCGCTGGTGGGGTTCCTGGCCACGGCCACCGGCCCGTTGCGGGAGGAGGCCGTGGCGGTCGAGCCGGAGGCGATCCGGTCCCGGGCGTCGGCGGTGATGGCCGAGCTGACCGCGGGCGCGGTGCACGTCATCTCCACCACCTGGACGGTGCCGCTGCCCTGGTTCGCGCTGGTGGAGCCGGAGGCGCGGCGGATCGTGCCGGCGCCGAAGTCCGACCCGGAGCGCCAGGTCTCGTGGCGGGTGTCCATGGCGGACGCCCGCGCGCGGGTGGCCAGGGCGCACCGGGTGGTGACCGGCTCGCTGGGCGAGGCGGGTCCGGCCAAGGTGCTCCACGACACCGGGCGCTGGCTCGACCACTTCGCGCCGGACTCGGCCGTCGAGCTCGACTACGGCGGGCTGGTGCAGCTCATCGACGACCAGGACCTGCTGGAGGACAGCTCCGCGACCGACGTGAACGCGATCCTGGACGCCCTGGAGACCGGTGACGCCGAGGAGGTCGCCCTCCGGTACGAGCGGCTACGGGAGTTCTGGGGCGAGCTCGCGCGCCGCGAACGGCACGGCTAGCAGCACGCGGGCGCCCACGGCCGCCGCCGCGGCCACGAGCAGGGCGGCGGGCCACCCGATGCCCACCGCGACCAACCCGGCCAGCGGTGGCGTGACGGTGGCGCTCAGGTAGTTCGCGGTGTTCTGCATGCCGAGCGCGATGCCGGTCCGGCCGGGCGGCGCCAGCTCGCCCGCGGCGGTGATGGCGACGCCGTTCCAGCACAGCGCCAGCGCGGCCGTGGGGATCAACACCGCGGCCAGGAGCCACACCGGCGCCTGGTCCAGGGCGGCGCACAGCGCGAACCCGATCGCGATCAGCACGCTGAGCACCTTCAGCGGCTGGACCCGGGTGGCCGACCGGTCCGACCACACGCCGACGACCAGCCGGCCGACACCGCCGCTGACCTGGGCGACGGCGAACAACCCGGCCGCCAGCCCCACGGCCACGCCGCGGTGGTCGTGCAGGAGCTCGACCATGAGGGCGGCGGCGGTGAACTGCGGCACGACCAGCAAGCCGCTGGCCGCGCTGAGCCGGATCAGGTCGGGGTCCTTGAGCACGACCCCGTGCCGCCCCCGCTCGGACCGCACGGCCCACGGCGGCTCCCGGACCCACAGCGCCACCGCGACCGCCACGAACCCGGTGAAGCCCGCCAGCACCAGGAACGCCACCGGCACGCCGGCCCGGAGCACGACCACCGGCAGCACGGCGGCGGCCAGGGCGGCGCCGAGCGGGGTGGCGGTCTGCCGGATGCCCATGGCGAGCCCCCGCCGCCGCGCGGGGAACCAGGTGAGCACCGCCCGGCCGCTGGCCGCGTTCACGCTCGCGCCGAACAGGCCCACGCCGACCAGCGCCACCCCGGCCACCACCGGCCCGTCGAACGCGGCCAGGGCCAGGCACCCGGCCGCGCCGAAGCCGCCGATGGCCATGACCAGCCGCTCACCGCGCCGGTCGGCCGCCGTGCCCCACAGCACGAGGGTGAGCATGGTGCCCAGGTTGACCGCGCCGAGCAGCATCCCGACCTGCGGCAACGACAGCCCGAAGTGGGCGCGCAGCTGCGGGGTGATCGCCGGCAGGCCCAGGAACACCGCGGCGTTGGCGCCCTGGGCGACCGCGCCGACCGCGAGCACCACCCACCGGTAACCGGGCGAGGCGGACCGTTGTTGTGCCATCAACCGGCCACGATAAGCGGCCCGTCCAGATGGCGGGAGGCCTTTCCCGGTGGGTGGACTACTCCTTGGTGCGGCCCGGGTTGGCGGGCCACCCGCGCTCGGCGGCCAGCAGCTCGTCGACCGAGGCGCTGCCGCTCTGGTAACGACCGGCGATCTCGGCGTTGAGGGAGTCGACCACGGCCTGCACCTCGCGCCGCCGTGACGAGACCGAGGCCTCCTCGCCGATGAACACCCGCAGCGCCATGATCAGCTTGTCGTCCGTGAGCGCGCTCACGTCCGACAGGTCGACGTCGGAGACCAGGGCCTCGACGTGCCGCCGGTGCGCCTCCGCCCGCGACGGCTCCTGCGTCTGGTAACGCCCGAGGCCCGTGGCGGGCCCGACGGCGTTCGACGCGAGGATGGTCGCCAGCTGGTCGACCACCGCCGAACCGCCGGACGTCCGGCGCTCCTGCTCGGCCCGCACGATGTCGATCCGCGCGTGCAGCAGCCGCCGCAGGTACGACAGGTCGGTCTCCTCCTGCGCCGCCTCGTCGCGCAGCGCGCGCACCTCGGCGAGCGGGAGCCGCTCGACCCCCTCGGCGTAGTCGGGGGCGAGCACCCGGTCGATACGGCGGCGCCCGCCAGGACGCACCTCGATCACGTACTCATCCTGAGGTAGTTCGTGTCCACCCGCCAACACAAACCTGCTTCCAAAGTTGTCTCAAACCTGTACCGGACTGCGCACGCCCAGGAGTGCACGTGCGTCCGCGGGCGACAGCGGCGGTCGTTGGGCGATCTTCGCCAGCCCCGCCGCCCGGGCGACCAGCTGCGCGTTGTCCCGGACCGGTTGGCCCTTGGCGTACGACACGGTGTCCTCCATGCCCACCCGGAGGTGACCGCCGGCGGCCAACGCCGTCAGCATCACCGGCAGGGTGGTCCGCCCGATGCCCGTCGCCGAGAACGACGCGCCCTCCGGCAGCAGCCGCAACGCCGCCACCAGCGTCTCCGCGTCGCCCGGCATGCCGCCCGGCACGCCCATCACCAGGTCGACGTGCACCTTGCCGCCCGCGGGCAGCCCGTGCTGGTCCAGCAGCCGCCGCAGCGACGCCAGCTGGCCGATGTCGAAGATCTCGTACTCCGGGACGATGCCCCGCTCCTGCATTCCCTTGTGCAACGCGACGACGAACTCCCAGCGGTTCAGGAACACGTCGTCGCCGAAGTTCACCGTGCCCATGGTGCAGGACGCCGAGTCGGGCAGGGCGTCGAGCACCTTGAGCCGGTCGGCCTCCGGGTCCGTCACCGCGCCGCCCGTGGACAGCTGCACGACCAGGTCCGTCTGCTCGCGCAGCGCGGCCACCGACTCCTTGAGCAGCCCGAGGTCCAGCGACGGCCTCGTGTCCGCGCCGCGGATGTGCACGTGCACCATCGCGGCGCCCACCTGCTCGCACGCCCGTGCGGCGGCGACCAGCTCCTCCAGCGTGACCGGCAGCTGGGGCACGTCGGCCTTCGCGTGCTCGGCGCCGGTGGGCGCGACCGTGATCAGCGTGCCGTGGGATCCGGGTCGGGACATGTCGTGATCCTGGCACAGAACCCGTTCGGACCAGCGGGTCAGCGGGGCCCGTCGGGCCGGGAACCGCAGGCGGGCGAGGTCGCCGGTTTTCCGGTCCGGATGATCAGCGGCCCAGGTTGCGCGCCGCCTCGCGGCCGAGACCGGGGGTGTCCGGCGGCACCGAGTCGGGGTCGACGTTCGCCTGCACGCGCCGGTCCTCCGCGCCGACCAGCAGCTCGGTGTCCGGCGAGACCGACCGCTTGACCAGCGCCAGCACGACGGTGCCCAGCTCGTGGTGCAGGGCGACGCTGCCGACCCGGCCGACCACGCGGTCCTCGACCAGCACCGGGTCGCCGGTCTCCGGCTGCACCTCGCGTGACCCGTCCAGGTGGAGCAGGAGCATCCGGCGCGGCGGCCGGCCGACGTTGTGCACCTTCGAGACCGTCTCCTGGCCCCGGTAGCAGCCCTTGTCGAGGTGCACGGCCTCGCCGATCCAGTTCA
Source organism: Actinosynnema sp. CA-299493 (assembly GCF_050946825.1). Classification (NCBI taxonomy): domain Bacteria; kingdom Bacillati; phylum Actinomycetota; class Actinomycetes; order Pseudonocardiales; family Pseudonocardiaceae; genus Actinosynnema; species Actinosynnema sp. CA-299493. The sequence goes on along the minus strand of NZ_CP191993.1, from coordinate 9,037,209 downwards.
CCTCGTGCGGGATGGTCCTCTCGTCGGTGTCCACGCCGAGCCGGGCGTGCAGGGACTCCACCCGCAGCGCCTCGAACGCCCAGCTGCCGGCCGGGCGCGCGCCCGCGGCGGTGAGCCTGGCCCACCAGTCGGCGATCTCGCCGCGCGGGACGACCAGGTCGACCGCGTCCTGGCCCGGCCACGTCATGCGGCGGGCGAAGCCGTCGCCCAGGGCGAGGACGCCGTGCGGGCCGGCGGGCAGCGGCAGGTCCAGCTCCTCGAACAGGCGGACGACCTCCGGGCCGACGACGGTCAGCACCGCCAGCTCGGCCGTCGCGTCCCGCGGCTCGACCTTCGACCAGAAGACCATCTTGGTCAGGTACGCCAGCAGCTCGGCCGCCCGCGACGCCTCCGTGTCGAGGTAGACGACGCCGCCGACGTTCGCCACCACGGCGTGGTGCTCGACCCGGCCCTGCACGTCCAGGATCAGCGCCTCGGTGCCCTCGTCCTCGCCGAGCGCGGTGAAGTGCTGGCTGGTCAGCGAGTGCAGCCAGGTCAACCGGTCGGCGCCGGGCACCGCGAGCACGGCCCGGTTCGACCGGTCGAACACCGCGACCGACCGCGCCGCCGAGCGCTGCTCGGCGAACGGGTCGCCGAAGTGCCACGGCACGCCCTGGTCGGGCGCTCCCTCGAACGGGGCGACGGCGCCGGGGGCGGTCAACAGCGGTGAGTTCACTCGGACTCCTTCGGTGCGCTCAGGCACTCGCGGCACGTGCCGGACAGCGCGAGGTGGCTCGCATCAAGTTCGAACCCGTACTCGTCCCGCAGTGTTCCCCCGAGCGGGGAGAGCAACTCGCACGGCACCTCGTCCACCCGGCCGCACCGGTGGCAGACCAGGTGCACGTGCTCGTGCGCGTCGACCGAGTAGTTGGGCGCGCCGTGCCCGAGGTGGGTGTGCCGGACCAGGCCGAGCCGGTCGAGCAGGTCGAGCGTGCGGTAGACCGTGGTGATGTTGACCGTGGGCGCGGTGACCTGGACGCGCTGGCAGATCTGCTCGGGCGTGGCGTGCCCCAGCTCGCGCACGGCGTCGAGCACGAGCTGGCGCTGGGGTGTCATCCGCATGCCGCGTTCGTGCAGCGTCTTGCGCAGGGCTTTCGGAGCGCTGGCGGTGTCCACGAAACCGATGGTAGGCCGTGAGTAGTCTCACGGTATGCGCGTGCTCGCACTACTGGACGGAACGCTGGCCGACCCCGACGCCCCGCTGATCCGGGTCGACGACTTCGGCCTGATGCGCGGCGACGGTGTCTTCGAGACCATCCTCGTCGTCGACGGCAAGCCCCGGGAACTGGCTCCGCACCTGGACCGGCTGGCCCGCTCGGCGGCGATGCTGGACCTGCCCGAGCCCGACCGCGCGGCGTTCGAACGCGCCGTCGACCTCGTGCTGACCAACTGGACGGGCGGCGCGGAGGTCGCGCTCAAGCTCGTCCACACGCGGGGGGTCGAGGGCGGCGACGGCACGCCGACCGGCTTCGCGCTCGGCGCGGACATCTCGCCGAAGGTGCTGGCGCAGCGGGCCGAGGGCATCGCCGCGGTCACCCTCGACCGGGGCGTCGAGCCGGGTCTGGTGGACCGCGCGCCGTGGCTGCTGCTGGGCGCCAAGTCGCTGTCCTACGCGGTCAACATGGCGGCGCTCCGCGAGGCGGAACGGCGCGGCGCGGCCGAGGTCGTGTTCGCCACGTCGTCCGGCTCGGTGCTGGAGGGCCCTACCTCCACCCTGATCACGGCCCGCGGTCGCACCCTGACCACGCCGCCCGCCGAGCTGGGCATCCTGCCCGGCACCACGCAGGCCGCGCTGTTCCGGGCCGCCGAGCGCGAGGGCTGGACGGTCGAGGTGCGGCCGGTCGAGGTGGACGAGCTGTACTCGGCGGACGGCGTGTTCCTGGTGTCGAGCGTCCGCAAGATCACCCGCGTGCACACGCTGGACGGCAAGACGCTGCCGGACGCCGCCGACCTGCACGCCGAGCTGGCCGACCTCTACGAGTCGGAGTACTGAGTTCGATGGCCGCTGCTTCGCAGACGGCGGCTCGGTCGCCTGGGAGTCGATCGTTCGCGTCCTCGCGGAGCCGGGGCCCCGGACCTCCGCGCCCGGGGCCCCGACGCCTCACCTCAGGCCGGCGTCCACGGCGTTGATCAGGGTGCCGGCGGCGGTGTCGCCGGACATCTCCCAGATCATCGCGCCGAGCAGGCCGCGCTGCTTGAGCCACGCGGTCTTCCGCTGGATCGCCCACACGTCGTCGAACGTCCACCACTGCCCGCCGTTGCCGGTGAAGCAGGACGTGGCCACGGCCGCCTCGTCGTGGTGGACCGCGCAGCCGGGCACGCTCGCGAGCAGGTTCGAGTACCCGCGCGTGCCCGCCTCCTCGGCGAACTGGCCCGGAGCCGCCCCGGTCGCCGACTGCCACTCGCCGTTCTTCGCGCCGGCCTGGACGCCCTGCCAGCCGCGGCCGTAGAACGCCAGCCCGATGGTGATCTTGCGCGGGTGCACCCCGACCGACGTGTAGGCGTCCACCGCGTTCTCCACGCTGAAGCGGAACGGGTACGGGTCGTCGGAGTCGGCGTGGAGGTTGCCCTGGTGGCCGGTGCGGTCGGGCTCCCACGAGTCGTCGCTGCCCGCGCCGTGAAAGTCGTAGCCCTGCACGTTGAAGACGTCCAGGGACTTCGCCACCTGCGGCAGGTCCCAGCCCGCCTCGATCTTCGCCGGGTCGGCCGGGGTGAACGCGGTCAGGTCGTAGCGCCTGCCCGTCTGCCCGCCCAGCTCGTCGAGCTGGCGGCGGAACTCGTCGATCAGCAGGGTGTTGTTGCGCTTGTCGTCCGGCCCGACGTGGTTGCCGGCGTGGCCCTCCGCGCCCGGCCACTCCCAGTCGAGGTCGATGCCGTCGAAGACGCCGGCCGCCGTGCCCGGCCCGCCCGCGGCGTTGTACAGGGGCAGGTTGCCCTTGATGTAGACGTCCAGGCAGGACCTGACGAACTTCTCGCGCGCCGCGTCCGTGGCCGCGACGTCGGAGAAGTACTTCGAGTACGTCCACCCGCCCAGCGAGATCAGGATCTTGAGGTGCGGGTGCTTGGCCTTGAGCTTGCGCAGCTGGTTGTAGTTGCCGCGCAGCGGCTCCCAGCCGGTGTCGCCGACGCCGTCCACGGACTGCGCCGCGCCGAACGGCCTGCTGTAGTCGGCTTCCGCGTCACCCGCGCCGTCACCCTGGTTCGGGTCCTGCGGGTTGGGCGAGGTGCCCTTGGTGACGCCGTGCAGGCAGGTCAGGTTGACCGGGTCGATGTTGCCGAACGCGTAGTTCAGGTGCGTGAGCTTGGCCGCCGTGCCGCTGGTGTCCAGGTTCTTCACGAAGAACTGGCGGCCGTAGATGCCCCACTGGACGAAGTAGCCGACGCGCGCGTAGCCGTCGACGAGGTCCGAGGTGGACACGGTGATCGGGCTGCTCGCGGTGGACACGTTGTCGTACAGGTCCCTGGCCCGGACCGTGAACGTGTAGGCGGTGGACGGCGACAGGCCGTCGACGCGCGCGGTCGTGCCGGTGACGGTCGCCTTCACGGCGGCGCCCTGGTAGACGTCGTAGTTGGCCACGCCCCGGTTGTCGGTGGCCGCGTCCCAGCTCAAGGTGATGCTGCCGGCGTCCTTCGCGGTGCCGCGCGGGTTCGCCGGCGTGGTCGGCGGCTGGGTGTCGTCGGCCGGGTTGTTGGTGGTCGTCGTCAGCACGTTGGACGCCGCGGACAACGTCCCCTTGGTGTCCTTCGCCTTCACCGTGAAGCTGTAGGCGGTGTTCGGGACGAGGCCCGTGACGGTGGCGCTGGTCGACGTGACCGTGGTGGCCGGGGTCGTGCCCTGGTAGACCTCGTACCCGGCGATCGGCAGGGAGCCGGGCGTCGAGGCGGTCCATGCCAGCGAGACGGTCTTGGTCGTCTTCACCGGTGAGTGCAGGGTGGCCGGCGGCGTGGGCGGTGTGTCGGGCGTGCCGTCGCAGTTGGCGTTGTTCACCCGGCAGGTGACGGGCTCGGCCGCCCGGCTGAGCGTGAAGGTCGGGCTGTAGGGCTCGGTGGAACGGCGTGCGCCCACGCTGCGGTTGTAGTGCACCGGGTTGAGCGTGACGGCGTTGCCGGTCTGGCCGACCGTGGCGTGCTGCGCGCCGCTCGCCGTGACGCCGGCGGGCAGGGTGAAGGTGATCGACCAGTCGGCGAGCACGGCGTCGGTGTTGTTGGTGACCACGAACTTGCCGGTCGAGCCGGTGAGGCTGAACTCGGCCGTGGTCGGCGCGGGTGGCGGCGGCGGTGGGCCGCTGCCGTCGCAGTTCGCGCCGTTGACCGTGCACGTCGTCGGGTCGACGGCCTGGCTGAGGGTGAACGTCGGGCTGTACGGGTCGGTGGTGCGGCCCGCCTGGAGGGTGGCGATGTAGAACGCGGGCGTCAGCGTCACCCGCGTGCCGGTCTGGGTGGTGGTGGCGTGCTGCGCGCCGCTGACGGTGACGCCGGCGGGCAGGTCGAACCTGATCGTCCAGCCGGAGACGGCGGTGGTCGTCGGGTTGGCGACCACGAACTTGCCGGTGGTCCCGGTTCTGCCGAAGGCGGCGGTCAGGCCGGTCGCCGCGGCGGCCGGTGCGGACAGCGCTGCGGTGGCCAGCAGGAAGGCCAGGAGCGCGATGGCGGGTCGGCGCATCAGGGTGTGCCTCTCGATACGGGGACGGTCGAGAACCACGGCGGCCTGGTGTCGTGCCGGTCTTTCCCGGAACTCCTCCGAACGTAGGTCGTGCGCCGGTCGTTGACAATGGGTCTAGACCAATTGCGCCCGTTCAGCCCTGCGGGGCGAAGCGCAGCCGCGTGCCGGGCGGCGCCTGGCCGAGCAGCGGGAGGGCGCGTGCGGCGACCACGCCGATCACCGGGTAACCGCCGGTCGTCGGGTGGTCGGCGAGGAACACGACGGGGTTGCCGTCGGCCGGGACCTGCACCGCGCCGGTGACCAGGCCCTCGCTCGGCAGCTCCTGCCCGACCCGGCGCGCGGTCCGGTCCAGCGCGGTGCCGGTGAGGCGGAGGCCGACGCGGTTGCTGCGGTCGGACACCGTCCAGCGGCCGTCCCGGAGCCGGCGTGCCGGGTCGTCGAACCAGTCGTCGCGCGGACCGAGGAGGACGGGCACGACCAGCTCCGCGGGCACCCGGACGCCGACCAGCACGTCCACGCCCACCGGCACGCCGGTCGGGTCGCCGAGGGGCAGTTCGTCGTCGGGCCGCAGCGGGGCGGGGCCGAGGCCGGAGAGCAGGTCGGTCGACCGGCTGCCCAGGTCGGCCGGGACCGCGATGCCGCCGGAGACCGCGACGTAGGTCCGGAGGCCGCCGTCGGGCGGGCCGAGGGTGAGGGTGTCACCGGGCGCCAGGTGCAGCGGGGAGTCGCGCGGGACGCCGTTGACCAGGGCGGGTGTCGCCGGGCCGGTCACGGCGACCGTGCAGGAGGCGTTGGCGCGCAGGGAGAGGCCGCCGAGGAGCACTTCGAGGCCTGCGGCGTCCTCGGGGTTGCCGACCAGGCGGTTGGCGAGCGTGAGCGAGGGCCGGTCCAGGGCGCCGGAGGGCGGGACGCCCAGGTGCGCGTTGCCCGGCCGGCCCAGGTCCTGGACCAGGGCCTGCGGGCCGGTGCGCAGCACGGTGAGGGTGCGCGAGCGGCGAACTCGGGGGTCCTGGGCGTAGGACTCTCGCGGCGTGGACGTAGGACTCTCGCGGGAGCGGGTGGTCATCGGAGGGCCTCGAAGCGGACGCGGTCGCCGGGGGTGAGCAGGGCCGGGGTGGGGCGGCGCGGGTCGAACAGGGGCGCGTCCGTCCGGCCGATGAGCCGCCAGCCGCCCGGGGTGGCGCGGGGGTAGGCGGCGGTGAACTCGCCCGCCACGCCCACCGAGCCCGCCGGGACCTTGGTGCGCGGCGAGTCGAGGCGTGGCTGGCGCAGCGGCTCGGGCAGGCCGGTCAGGTAGCCGAAGCCGGGCGCGAAACCGCAGAAGGCGACCCGGTAGTCCGCGCCGGTGTGCAGCGCGACCACCTCGGCCGTGCTCAGGCCCGCCGTCTCGGCGACCAGGTCCAGGTCGGGACCGTCGTAGTGGACGCCGATGACAACCTCGTCGCCGACGGCCCCCGCGCGGTGGACGAGGTCCGCAGTGGTCAGGACCTCGCGGACGGCGCGCAGCCCGCCCGGCCGGGTGACGACCAGGACGGTGCGGGCGGCCGGGACGAGTTCGACCACGTCCGGCAGCCCGGCGGCCTCGACGGCGGCGCGCACGGCCTCCACCTCGCCGAGCGAGCCCACCTCGACGAGCACCGCGTCGTCGCCGCACTGCCGCAGCCGCATGGGTCCAGATTAGATGAGGATTGTTGAACAATCCAATCCGACGTCGGCCGACCCCGCGAGTTCCGGGCGACCGACCCCGCGACGCCGGGGGGCGGCGCGGTCGACCTCAGCCGACGATGCGCTTCAGGTGCGCCGAGGTGTGCGGCTGGAGCGGCTGGCCCACCATGGCCCGCTCCTCGACGTACGCCAGGTCGCCGTTGTTGACGACGCCGTACAGCCGCTGCGCGCCGGTGACCTCCTTGGCGGTCGCCGTGCGCACCACCGCGTCCGTGGTGATCTCCCACGACGTCTGGCTGCGCGGCTTGCCGTAGTACAGCTCCACGATCCCGGTGTTGTGCGTGATCAGCACCTCGATCGTGTCGTCCGGCTGCGGGCGCCAGAAGCCCGTCTCCCGCGCCGCCTGGCGGATCACGCCGCCGTCGGCGTCCAGCAGCCACGCGCGGGCCTCGTAGTACAGGAACGGCCGGCCGTCGTGGGCGAACGTGATCTGCTGCCCGTACCGGAACGGGCCGTCGATCGTCGGGTACACGACCTCGCCCTCGCCGCGCCACACGCCGACCAGCGGCAGCAGCGCGAGGCACGCGTCGTGCAGGGAGGGACCGGAGCGCAGGTTCGCCGTGTCCGCCGGGATCGGCAGGTCGTCGAACTGCGGCAGGTTGCGCGCCCCGGTCACCGAGGCGCGCGAAGCGGCGGCCTGCACGGCCGCGTCACCACTGCCCGGAACGGGCCCGTTGTCGCTCACCGCTGGTCGGAGAACAGGCGGTACACCACGTACCCGGCGAACCACACGACCAGCAGGGACACGAGGACCAGGAGTCCTGTGAAGAAGTGTTCCACCCGCCCAGTTTAGGCACCTGCCCCCGGACGCCGCCGACCCCGGTGGCGAACGCCACCGGGGTCGGCGAGGGGTAGCGCCGGGGCAGCCCGTGCGCTCCCCGTGTCTCAGAGGACGTGGTCTCAGGCCACCGCGACCTCGACCGGGTGCACGCCCGGCCCCTCCGCGCTGACCGACGCCTGCCCGTTGCCCGAACGGTGCAGCGCGCGGATGGTCCACGTGCCCGGCGCGGCGAAGAACCGGAAGTCGCCGTCGGCCGAGGACACGACCTCGGCGGTGAACTCGCCCGAGGCGTCCAGCAGGCGCACGAACGCCCCGCCGACCGGAGCGCCCTCGGACCGGACCTTGCCGGACAGCACGACCTCGTTCGCGCCGACCTGGATGTCCACGCCCTGCTCGGGCGCGCCGCAACCGTCCAGACTCATGATCAGGCCTCCTTGCCGCTGCCGAGCTCGACCGGCACGCCGACGAGCGAGCCGTACTCGGTCCAGGAACCGTCGTAGTTCTTCACGTCCTCGTGACCGAGCAGCTCGTGCAGCGCGAACCACGTGTGCGACGAGCGCTCGCCGATGCGGCAGTAGGCGATCGTCTTGCGGGAGCCGTCGAAGCCGGCCTCGCCGTAGATCTCGGCCAGTTCCTCGTTGGACCGGAACGTGCCGTCCTCGTTGGCCGCCTTGCTCCACGGCACGTTGATCGCGCTCGGGATGTGGCCGGCGCGCTGCGCCTGCTCCTGCGGCAGGTGGGCGGGCGCGAGCAGCTTGCCGGAGAACTCGTCGGGCGAGCGCACGTCGACCAGGTTCTTGGCGCCGATCGCCTCGACGACCTCGTCGCGGAACGCGCGGATCGCCAGGTCCTGCTCCTGGGCGGTGTAGCTGGTCGCCGGGCGCTCGACCTGCTCCTTGTCCAGCGGGCGGCCGTCGAGCTCCCACTTCTTGCGGCCGCCGTCGAGCAGCTTCACCGCGTCGTGGCCGTAGAGCTTGAAGTACCAGTAGGCGTAGGCGGCGAACCAGTTGTTGTTGCCGCCGTACAGGATGACCGTGTCGTCGTTGGAGATGCCCTTGGCGGACAGCAGCTTCTCGAAGCCCGCGCGGTCGACGAAGTCGCGCCGCACCGGGTCCTGGAGCTCGTTCCTCCAGTCGATCTTCACCGCGCCCGGGATGTGGCCGCCGTCGTAGGCGGTGGTGTCCTCGTCCACCTCCACGAACACCACGCCGGGCGCGCTGAGGTTCTCCTCGGACCAAGCGGCCGAGACCAGGACGTCTTCACGGCTCATCGAGCTGCTCCAATTTCTTCGTTGCTTACTGCGACTTCTGTCACTGGGGTCGGGCGAGCGCGGGTGCGTGGCGGCGCAGGAGCAGGAACAACTCGCAGCCCAGGCACAGGCCGAGCGCGGCGTTGAGCAGCGCGGCGACCAGCGCGGCGGACGTGGCGACGACTCCGAGCGCGGTGAGTCCGGTGGTGTAGCCGATGGTGCCGATGAGCGCGAAGACGAACCCGACGCCCTGCGCGAACCGCAGCGGCGCGGCTTCCTCCCGCTCGCTCGTGGGCTTGATCCTCGGCTGCACGGCGAACCGGTAGACGTGGCCCCACGGGTTGAGCTTGAGCGAGATGAACGCGCACATGGCGAAGAGCACGGTCTGGGCGGCGAGCAGCCGCCACGAGCCGGTCAGCAGGACGACCGCCAGGATGGCGGTGGTGATCCAGGCGCTGAACCGGGGGCCGCGCGGGTCGACCGGCGCGTCCTTGGTGGCGGTGGCGTTCACAGGCACGGCGACCTCCTGACGGTGGACAAGACTGGTAGTCCGTCTCAGGCGGTGTTAGGGCAGGCGCGCACGACCGTCAAGGGTGTGCGCGCCGCCGGAACCGCCCGGTCAGCGCGCCGCGCGACACAGGCTGCTGCGCACGCGGCACAGGTCCACCGCGAGTCGCTTGGTCAGCAGCGTGGTCATGGTCCGAGCGTAGCCGCTCGTCCCTGCTGTCGGGAGTGGCGTCCACAGCGTGGGAATGCCCAGGTTCACCCGATCGGGTCAGGCAGGTGTGGTCGCAAAGCCGCAACGAGGCGGTCCGGCTTGGGCACGCCGCCGAGCCGGAGGAGCTCCGCGCCCGAGGCGTCCAGCGCCAACGTCGTCGGCGCGCGCAGCACGTCGAGGGCGGCGGCGACGTCCGGCAGGTCGGTCACGTCGAGCTCGACGTGCCGCAGCCCCGGGGTGCGGGCGACCAGGTCTTCGAGCACCGCGCGGGTCTGCCGGCAGTTCGCGCAGAACGTCGTGGAGAGCTGCACCAGCGTCACCGGGGTGTCCCGGTCGAGCAGGTCGCGCACGGGCGCGGGCAGGTCCCGACGGGGTTTCGCCGCGCGCGGGCGACCGTCGCGGACGCGCAGGACCACGGCGATCACGGCGACGACCGCGACCGCCCCGAGCAGCGCCCACGCCCCGGCGGTCACCTAGTTGCCGCCCTGGTCGAGGAGGATGTCGTTGATCGCGCCCTCCACGGTGAACGCGCCGCTCTCCACCCTGACCGCCGTCGGCGTCACGGTGAACGGCAGCGAGCCGGGGTCGATGGTCACGCTCAACGCCTCGCGCACCACGCCGAGCACCGCGTCCAGCCCGTCCAGCGCCAGGTCGTCCAGCTCGACGTCGTTCACCGCGATGGCCACCTGGCCGCTGACCAGCGACACCGTGCCGTAGGCCGTGATGCGGATGTCGCGGCCGGCGACGGTGGTCTTGCCCGACAGCCTCACCGCCGCCACCGTCGGGTCCGGCGGCTGCCCGCCGGTCACCTTGGTGCGCTTGTCCGGGTCGATCGCCAGGTCGGTGAACGGCGTGATCTGGTTGACCAGCCGGCTCAGGTCGTTGACCTTGATCTTGACGCTGCCCCTGACCTGGTCGATCCGCGCGTCGCGGGTGTTGCCGGCCAGCAGGTCGGACAGGCCGATGCGGGTGTGCTTGAGGTTCGCCCGGATCTCCAGGTCGCGCAGCTGGTCGCGCACGGGCACGCCGGTGGCGCCGATCTCGATGTCGCGGTAGTCGCCGCCGATCGCCTGCGTGATGAACGGGAAGCCGTTGATCCGGACCGACGGGTCCTCGCTCAGCCCGAACTTCTCCCGCATCTTCTGCGCGACCTGGTACTCGCCGATCGCGGCCAGCGCGAAGTCGGCGGCGACCAGCAGCGCGCCCACGACGAGCGCGGTGATGATCAGCTTGCGCCCGCGGGTGGAACGGCGGCGGTCGGTGTCGCTCGCGGTCATCGCCTGCCCTCTGTCGTCCGGTCGGTGTGGTGCTGCGAGGTGCGTTCGTCCAGCCAGGTCGCGATCCGGTCTACCAGAGCGGGCGTCATCGAGGACTCGGCGTGCCGCACATCGGGCTCCAGCCACAGCTCGGCGGCCCCGCCCGCGGCCCGGTGCAGCGCGACGGCGTGCGCCGGACCGAAGTAGTGGTCCTGCTCACCGTGCACGATGAGCAGCGGGGTGGGGGTGATGCGGTGCACCACTTCCAGCGGGCTCTCCGGCGTGGTCAGCCACGGCGGGCCGAGGCGCACGCCGAGGGCGCGCGCGGCGAGCCTGCCGTGCGGCTGTTCGAGCAGCCAGTGCACCCGGCGCATCGCCACCGTGTCGCGCACCCACCAGCGCGAGGGCGCGCTGACCGCCGCGACGGCGTCCGGCCGGTCCTCGTGCAGGCCCGCGTGGCGCAGCGCGATGGACGCGCCCATGGAGAAGCCCACGGTGACCACCCGCCGGTACCCGAGCTCGCGGGCGAGCGAGACGCCGGCCGCGAGGTCGTGGATTTCGTCACCGCCCACGGTGGAGCGCCCGCCGGAGCGGCCGTGGCCCCGGAAGTCCAGCGCGACGACCCCGCCGTGCCTCGCGAACCGGTGCAACACGCGTGACACGAACGGCTTGCGCACGTGGTTCGTGAAGCCGTGGCCCACCACGAATGCGAGATCCGTCACGGACGGTGTCGATCTCACATGCACACCGTGCAGGCGGACGGCGTCATGTGACATGGATGTAACAGGCGTGACGCTTGTGGAAACAACTGTGACTCTGACCTGCTGACCTGGGTCTTTCGTGGTGTGCACCGGTATCGTCTCCGTCATCCGCAGGCAACGGGGCCCGGTCACCGTACTTCGCCTGTGCCTGGTCGGTGACCAAGCACCGGCCGAACGAGAGGGCGCCGCGATGAGTATCGATGTGTTGCTGCTGACCACCGACGCCGACCCCGAGGCGGTTCTCCCCGCGCTGTCGCTCCTCCCGCACGAGGTGCGCCCGCTGCGCCCGGAGGTCTCGGCGCTGCTGGAAGCCGGTCCGCACGACATCGTCCTGGTCGACGCCAGGACCGACCTGGTGGCCGCGCGCAGCCTGTGCCGGCTGCTCGACTCCAGCGGCGTCGACGTGCCGGTGGTGGCGGTCGTCACCGAGGGCGGTCTGGTCGCGGTGAACTCCGACTGGAGCGTGGACGAGATCCTGCTCCCGACCTCCGGCCCGGCCGAGGTGGACGCCCGGCTGCGCCTGGTGCGCTCCCGGCGCGGCGCCACGCAGCCCGGCGGCGACGGCTCCATCCAGCTCGGCGAACTGGTCATCGACGAGGCGACCTACACCGCCCGCCTGCGCGGCCGGCCGCTCGACCTGACCTACAAGGAGTTCGAGCTCCTCAAGTACCTGGCCCAGCACGCGGGCCGCGTGTTCACCCGCGCGCAGCTGCTCCAGGAGGTCTGGGGCTACGACTTCTTCGGCGGCACGCGGACGGTGGACGTGCACGTCCGGCGCCTGCGCGCCAAGCTGGGCCCCGAGCACGAGTCCCTCATCGGCACCGTGCGCAACGTGGGCTACAAGTTCGTGCGCCCGCCGCGCCCGGGCAGCGCCCGTCGCGTGGACCACGCGCTCGACGCGCCCGAGTCGACGATCGACGAAGCCGAGCTGATCTTTCGCGCTTGATGGCCGCTGCTTCGCAGACGGCGGCGAGGTCGCCGGGAAGTCGGCAGTGCTTGATGGCCGCTGCTCCGCAGACGGCGGCGAGGTCGCCGGGAAGTCGGCAGTTCGAGCCTGATTCCGCGACGATCGAAGAGCGTGATCGCCGCGGAATGAGTCTCGACCTACCGACGCGACCTCGCGGGGAACTCCACTAGGTTCGTGACGTGGAATTGACCTGGGTTGAGGAGCTGTCCCCCGAGCAGGCCGCCGAAGTGTCCGGTCTGCTCGGTGCCGCCGAAGCCGCCGACGGCGTCGCCCCCGTCGGCGAAGCCGTGATCCTGCGCCTGCGCCCCGACGCGCGGGGCAGCCGTCACCTGCTGGCCCGCGCCGGCGGCGACCTGGTCGGCTACCTGCACCTGGACGTCTTCGGCGACTCCGACGGCAACGAGGTCGCCGAGCTGGCCGTGCACCCCGACCACCGCCGTCGCGGGCACGGCGCCGCGCTCGTCGAAGCCGTGGCCGACCGCGCCAAGCCCCTGCGGGTCTGGTCGCACGGCGGCCACCCCGGCGCCGAGGCGCTCGCCGCGAAGCTCGGCTACCGCAAGGTCCGCGAGCTGCTGCGCCTGCGCCGCCCGCTCGACGCCGACCTGCCCGAACCCGTGCTGCCGGCCGGCGTGGCGCTGCGCTCCTTCGTGCCGGGCCGCGACGAGGCCGCCGTGGTCTACGTCAACCACCGCGCGTTCGCCTGGCACCCCGAGCAGGGCGCGATGAGCATCGAGGACGTGCGGGAGAAGGAAGAGCAGCCGTGGTTCGACCCGGCCGGCTTCCTGCTCGCGGTCGACGACGACGGGCGGCTGCTCGGCTTCCACTGGACCAAGGCGCACACCGCCGAGCTCGGCGAGGTGTACGTGGTCGGCGTCGACCCGGACGCGCAGGGCGGCGGCCTCGGCAAGGCGATCACCCTCGCGGGCCTCGCGCACCTCCGCGCGGCCGGGCTCGCCGACGTGATGCTGTACGTCGAGTCCGACAACGCGGCGGCACTGGCCGTGTACGACCGGTTGGGATTCACGCGCTGGGACTCGGACGTCCAATACGCCCGGTAGTGACAAACCCATCACGCCACGCAAACGTGCAGGTCACGGGACACCCAAAAGGCGGTGTACTCGGTCACTTCCCGTGTGGTGTTCACTCGCCGTTCACCTTCTCCTGGGCACCTGTCCACCCTCGCTACCTACCGTCCGTGTCGAGCGGCGGAGCTTCGCCGCGAAATCCGCTCCCGTAGCTGGAGGACTCCCAGGTGAAGACCAAGCGACACGGCGCCGTACTCGGCCTGATCGCGGCCGGTGCGCTTCTGCTCACCGCGTGTGGCAGCGACAACAACGCCCCCGGCGCGAGCACGGGTTCCACGTCGGCGGCCGGTGACTCGTCGGTCCCCGTCGAGTGCGGCGGCAAGTCGAAGCTGAGCGCCGAGGGCTCCTCCGCCCAGCAGAACGCGATCGCCACGTTCATCCAGGCCTACCAGGCGAAGTGCCCCGGCTCCGACCTCGCCTACAACGCCTCCGGCTCCGGTGCGGGCGTCAAGCAGTTCAACGCGGCCCAGGTCGACTTCGGCGGTTCGGACTCGCCGCTGTCGGAGAGCAAGGGCGAGGTCGCCGCGGCGGCCGAGCGCTGCCAGGGCAACCCGGCGTGGAACCTGCCGCTGGTCTTCGGCCCGGTCGCGCTGGGCTACAAGCTCGAGGGCGTCAAGGACCTGGTCCTCAACGGCGAGGTGACCGCCAAGATCTTCAACGGCGGCATCAAGAAGTGGAACGACCCGGCCATCGCGGCGCTGAACTCCGGCGCGTCGCTGCCGGACAAGGACATCAAGGTCGTCTACCGCTCGGACGAGTCCGGCACCACGGACAACTTCCAGAAGTACCTGACCGCCGCCTCCAAGGGCGCGTGGACCCAGGGTGACGGCAAGCAGTTCAAGGGTGGTGTCGGCGAGGCCAAGGAGAAGTCCGCCGGTGTCGCGCAGGCCGCCGGCTCGGTCGACGGCGCCATCACCTACGTCGAGCTGTCGTTCGCGCAGGACAACAAGCTGTCCCTGGCCAGGATCGACACCGGCTCCGGCCCGGTCGAGCTGACCAACGAGACGGTCGGCAAGGCCATCGACGGTGCCAAGATCAAGGGTGCCGGCAACGACCTGGTCCTCGACCTGAACTCGATCTACGGCTCCACCACCGCGGGCGCCTACCCGCTGCTGCTCGCCACCTACGAGATCGTCTGCTCCAAGGGCTACGACGCCGACACCGCGAAGGCGGTCAAGGCGTTCCTCACCGTGGCGGCGACGACTGGCCAGGACGGCCTGGCCGACGCGGGCTACGCTCCGCTGCCGAAGGCCTTCCAGGACAAGCTGCTGACCGCCGTCAAGGCCATCGCCTGACCAGGCCGGCAGACTTCCCGGGAACGCCATCGCGATGAACGACCGCATCGTGGCCCCGCGCCCCGCGGGCACCGGCACGTCCGGTGCCCGCGAGGGCGTTCCGGCTGCTCGACCCGACTCGGAGGCTCCGATTCCCCCGACCACGGAAGCCGACCAGAAGACCCACGTCCGGCCGGGTGACCGGATCTTCGCAGGCCTGGCCACGGGGTCGGGCATCTTCATCGTGGTCCTGATCGCGGCGATCGGCGTCTTCCTGCTGCTCCAGGCCATCCCCTCGCTCGGGCTGGACAAGGTCAACTTCCTGACCAGCCGCGAGTGGTCCACCGGCGACGTCGGCGACATGCGCTACGGCATCCTCGACCTGCTCCTGGTCACCGTGGTGTCGTCCGCGTTCGCGCTGGTCATCGCCATGCCGATCGCCCTCGGCATCGCCCTGTTCCTCACCCAGTACGCGCCGCGCCGGCTCGCCCGGCCGTTCGCCTACGTCATCGACCTGCTCGCCGCCGTGCCGTCGATCATCTTCGGCCTGTGGGGCCTGCTCGTGCTCGGCCCGGTGCTCACCCCGATCGGCGAGTGGTTGATCTCGAACCTCGGCTGGATCCCGCTGTTCGCCGAGGGCAACGTCAGCATCGAGCTGGGCGGCACCATCTTCACCGCCGGCATCGTGCTGGCGGTGATGATCCTGCCGATCATCACCGCGGTCAGCCGCGAGGTGTTCGACCGCACGCCGGTGGTCCACGTCGAGGGCGCCATCGCGCTCGGCGCCACCAAGTGGGAGGTCGTGCGCACCACCGTGCTGCCGTTCGGCAAGGCGGGCTACGTCAGCGCCTCCATGCTCGGCCTCGGCCGCGCCCTCGGCGAGACGATCGCGTTGACGATCATCCTGAGCGGCACGGGCGCGGCGTTCGCGTGGAGCCTGTTCGACGGCGGCGCCACGTTCGCGTCCAAGATCGCGCTGGCCGCGCCCGAGTTCAACGACCCGCGCACGGCGGGCGCCTACATCGCCGCCGGCCTGGTGCTGTTCGTCCTCACCTTCGGCGTCAACGCCCTCGCCCGGTCCATCGTCGCCGGTCACAAGGAGTACGAATGACGACCGACACGGCGGACCTGAACCGCCTCGCCACGCCGCCGACGTTCCAGAGCGTCAGCGGCGCGCGCAAGTTCAAGAACGGCTTCGCCACCGTCCTGGTGTACGGGGCGTTCCTCGTCGCGATCGTGCCGCTGATCTGGGTGCTGTGGGTGGTCGTCGAACGCGGCTTCCCGGTCGTGCTCGACGCCGACTGGTGGCAGAAGTCGCTGTCCGGCCTGCTGGGCCGCCAGCAGGGCGGCGGCGTCTACCACGCGATCTACGGCACGCTGGTGCAGGGCCTGGTGTGCGGTGCGCTGTCCGTGCCGCTCGGCCTGTTCGTCGGCGTGTACCTGGTGGAGTACGGCGGCCGGTCCAAGCTGTCCAAGGCCACCACGTTCATGGTCGACATCCTCACGGGTGTGCCGTCCATCGTGGCCGCGCTGTTCGTCTACACGCTGTGGATCACCTACTTCGGCTTCGGTCGCAGCGGGTTCGCGGTGTCGCTCGCGCTGGTGCTGCTGATGGTGCCGGTGATCGTGCGGACCACCGAGGAGATGCTGAAGATCGTGCCGGACGAGCTGCGCGAGGCGTCCTACGCGCTCGGCATCCCCAAGTGGAAGACGATCGTGAAGGTCGTCATCCCCACCGCGCTGTCCGGCATCATCACCGGCATCATGCTGGCGCTGGCCCGCGTCATGGGCGAGACCGCGCCGGTGCTCGTGCTGGCCGCGTACGCGCCGTACATCAACTACAACCTGTTCGAAGGGCCGATGGCGTCGCTGCCGCTGCTCATGACGTCGGAGCGGAACAACCCGACGCAGGCCGGTTTCGAGCGGATCTGGGGTGCGGCGATCACCCTGGTCATCATCATCACGCTGTTCAACCTGCTGGCCACCGTGATCTCGCGGTGGCTGGCTCCGAAGACGAAGTGAGCGGGCGGTCATGGCCAAGCGCATCGACGTGAAAGACCTGAACCTGTACTACGGCAAGTTCCACGCCGTGGACGGTGTCTCGCTCGCCGTGCCGCCGAAGAACGTGACGGCGTTCATCGGCCCGTCCGGTTGCGGGAAGTCCACCGTGCTGCGGTCGTTGAACCGCATGCACGAGGTGGCGCCCGGGGCGCGGGTGGAGGGCACCGTGCTGCTGGACGGCGAGGACATCTACGCGTCCGCCGTCGACCCGGTGCAGGTGCGCCGGACCATCGGCATGGTGTTCCAGCGCCCCAACCCGTTCCCGACGATGTCCATCCGGGACAACGTGGTGGCGGGGCTGAAGCTCGCGGGCGAGCGGAACAAGAAGAAGCTCGACGAGGTGGCCGAGCGGTCGTTGCGCGGGGCGAACCTGTGGAACGAGGTCAAGGACCGCCTCGACCGGCCCGGCGGCGGCCTGTCCGGTGGTCAGCAGCAGCGGCTGTGCATCGCCCGGGCGATCGCCGTGCAGCCGGACGTGCTGCTGATGGACGAGCCGTGCTCGGCGCTGGACCCCATCTCGACCCTGGCGATCGAGGACCTGATCACGGAGTTGAAGAAGGAGTACACGATCGTCATCGTGACCCACAACATGCAGCAGGCGGCGCGGGTCAGCGACCAGACCGCGTTCTTCAACCTGCTGGGTGTCGGTCAGCCGGGTCGGCTGATCGAGGTGGACGACACGGAGAAGATCTTCTCCAACCCCAGCCAGAAGGCCACGGAGGACTACATCTCCGGCCGCTTCGGCTGATCACCACCCCACCCAAGAGCCCTCCCACCGCTGGTGGGAGGGCTCTTGCCCGTTAGGGTGACAGCGGAACCGGGCAGCCGCCGGGCCCGTCAAAGCCAAGACACGGCCAACCGTTCACCGGTACCGTGACGGCTGGGATCGGCAGACTCGCAGGGGGTAACCGTGGCGGCGGAAGGTGCGTGGAGCGCGCAGTCCATGCAGGCTATGACGGCCGGCATGGTGGGGCTGAAGCAAGCCGCCGAGTCGGGCTCGTTCGCCATCAGCGAGTCCGGCGCCCAGGAGTACCTGAAGGCGATCGACAACGCGTTGCAAGACCTCCGCCGTCTGGATCCCCAACTCGTGCGTCTCCGCCAGGAGACCAAGCTGGGCACGAGTCCCGATGGCACCGCGATGGCGCGCTACAACCAGGAGAGCGTCGACGGCGGTGCGGGCACGACCGGCATCGTGCCGGCGATCGAGCAGCTGCGGTCCGCGTTGGACGAGGCTCGTGGGGCGTTGCAGAAGGCGATCGAGAACTACCGTGAGGTCGACAGCTCGAACGCAAGCACCTACCAACGCTACTGAGGGTGAAGACAGTTGATCAAGGGATTGTCGACTCGCGTCGCTCTGTCGTTGGCGGTGTCGGCCATGGTCGTGACCGGTTGCACGACCGGGGGAACCGCCACGCCGGGAACCACCGGGTCGACGCCGACCGAGCAGACGTCGAAGACCACTACCAGCACGAAGCCGTCCGGTGGCGGCGGCTCGTTGGCCGACTTCGACCCGTGCGCGGTCCTCGAGTCGGTGACGTCGCAGCTGAACCTGACCGATCTCGAGCCGACAGACGAGAAGGAATGCCTGGCCGATTACTCGTCGACCGTGTCTATCGGGCTCACGAAGCAGCCTGAACTCGCGATCGGCGAGGCCGTGGGCGGCGAGAAGTCCGAGATCAACATCGGCTCGCGCAAGGCCTTGCTCGTCAAGACGCCGACGACGAAGTCATCGTGCCTCGTCGCCGTCGAGGTGACGCCCACGTCCAGGGTCGATGTGGCGGCTTCCGCGGACGCATCGTTGGACGAGGCTTGTGAGGCGGCCACCAAGGTCGCCACCGCCATCGAACCGAAGCTGCCGAAGTAACCCCAGGGGAGAACGTCGTGACGCCGCCCAACTCGCAGCCGCCGTCCAACTCGCCGTCGCCGCAGGACACCAGCCAGGCGACCCAGGTCACCTACGCCGGGCAGACCGATGCCGAGCTGCGTGCCGAGTACGAGCGTGCGAGCGAGGCCAACCCGGGGCTCTTCAACAACATCTTCGACTACATCCGCTACAAGCAGCAGTCGGCGCAGAACCAGGCCAACCAGGAGCAGCAGCTCGAGCAGGTGGTGGAGAACTACCGGCCGCCGCTGTCACCGCCCGGCTCCCACTACCTGGGTTACGACCACAAGGCCCTCAAGGACATGGTCACCACGAACATGTCCCCGAGCACGGCCAACGAGCAGGGCGAGGCCTGGACCAAGCTCGGCAACACGCTCGCCGAGCTGCAGACCAACCTGAGCAGCGCCACGGCCGCCAGCAAGGGCGCCTGGCAGGGCGCGGCGGCCGAGTCGGCGCAGGGCTACTTCACCAACGTGGCCACCTGGTCCGGCAACGCCGCCCAGGGCGCGCAGCTCACCGGCAACAAGCTGTACACCCAGAGCACGGCGGCCGAGCAGGCGAAGAACGCGATGCCCGAGCCGGTCGAGTTCAGCACGGCCGACGCCTACAAGATGTTCTTCGCCGAGCCCAACCCGTTCAAGTGGGCCGCGACGATCGACCAGATCGAGCAGAAGTTCGAGGAGAAGCAGCAGGCCCACGAACGTGCGGCCGAGGTCATGACGACCATGTCCACCAGCTTCCAGGAGTCGGGCTCGACCATGCCCGCCTTCTCGGCGCCCCCGCCGATGGAGGGCTCCGGCGGCAGCGGCGATCCCGGCAAGAACGGCACGGGGGAGATCAACGGTCGCCAGACCATCCCCAGCGGCACCGGGACGGGCACGGGGACCGGTGGTGGGTTCGGTGACGTCGGGGTGCCCGGCGGTGGCGGCAGCGGCAGTGGGAGCGGCAGCGGCGGCGGTGGTGGCAACACCAACCAGTCCGGCTGGAACGGCCCCGGTGGCGGCGGCAACACCAACCTGCCCGGCGGTGGCGGTGGTGGCAACACCAACCTGCCCGGTGGCGGCGGTGGCGGGCCCTACCCGCCCGGCTACTTCCCGCCCGGTGGCGGCGGCCAGAACAACCGGCCGACGATCCCGCCCGGCGGGCGTCCCGGCCTGCCGAACGGTCCCGGCACCCGCGGCCCGGGTGGTGGTCCGGGTGGCGGTGGCATGGGCCGCGTCCCCGGAGGCGGCGGCGCCGGTGGTCCCGGTGGCATGGCGGCGGCCGGTCGCGGTGGCATGGGCGGCTTCGGTCCCGGTGGCAGCGCGGGCACGCTCGGCGATGCCGGCCGGTCCGGCGCGGGCGGCTTCGGCCCCGGCGGCAGCGGTGGTCTCGGCGGCGCGGGCGCGGCGGGCCGCGGTGGTCCCGGTGGCATGGGCGCCGGCATGGGCGCGGGCGCCGGTGGCGCGCGCGGCCAGGGTGACGAGGACAAGGAGCACAAGGCCGCGTCCTACCTGGTGGAGACCGAGGACGTCTTCGGTGACGGCACCATGGTCGCTCCGCCGGTCATCGGCGGGTGAGCGTGTTCTCGTTCGCCCTGTCCCACGCGGCGGCCGACATGCTCTGGGAGGACCTGAAGCTCGGCAGCCGCCCCTACCCGTTCGAGTTCCCCTACCTCGGGCAGACGGTCGACGAGCGGCGCGGCATCCGCAACGCGGTCCAGCGCGACCTGGAGTCGCGCGGCCTGGCCCGGCGCGGCCGGGTCGCGCCCGAGGTCGAGGAAGCGCTCACCCTGCTGGTCCGCTTCGACTACAGCCTCAACGCGGTCGCCTCGCTCGACGCGCGCAACGTCGAGCGCCAGCTGCTGGCGCGCGGCGGCGCGGCCGGTGAGAACGCGGCGCTCGCGGTGATGGACGACCGGCAGATCAAGGTCGACCTGATGCGGGCGCCCGCGTTGCTGCGCGCGATCGTCGACCTGGTCCCGCCGGCCCGGCCCGGCCCCGGCCAGTCGATCACCGTGCCGATGCCGACGTCCGCGCCACCACCGCCCCGGCGGGACGACGACTTCGGCAACGCCACCTTCACCCAGACCATGGCGCCGCGCTCGACCGCGTCCGCCCAGGTCCGCGCGCTGGAAGCGGTGTTCGAGCGCCCCCGGCTGCGCGCCGGCCAGTTCGGCGTCACGGTGCGCGGCAGGCACGGCCGGGAGCAGCGCGCGCCGCAGGTCGCGTGGTTCGACAACGACCAGGGCCGCTACATGTCGCAGACGCGGCAGGGGCCGGACGGCCAGAAGTGGCTCAACCACGCCCCCGCCGACAACGCGCGCATCGCCGCCCAGCTCGCGCAGGAGCTGAACGGCCTGCTCGGCTGACGCTCAAGCCCCGGCTGACGCCCGGGAGCCCCGGCCCGGCTGACCGCTCAAGCCCCGGCTGAACGCTCAGTCGTCGTCGCCGGCTTCGCCGTGGTAGCCGGGCATCCGGCCGGTGACCACGAAGACGGTGCGCTTGGCCACCGACACCGCGTGGTCGGCGAAGCGCTCGTAGAACCGGCCGAGCAGCGTGGTGTCCACCGCGGACGGCACGCCGTGCGCCCAGTCCTTGTCCATGATCACCGTGAACAGGTGGCGGTGCAGGTCGTCCATCGCGTCGTCGGCGTCCTCCAACGACCGCGCCCGCTTCACGTCCTGGGTGCGGATGATGTCGGTCGCCTCGCGCGCCAGCTCGACCGCGATGCGGCCCATCTCGGCGAAGTACGGCCGCACCGTGTCCGACAGCACCTGGTTCGGGTGCCTGCGCCGCGCCGCCTTCGCCACGTGCAGCGCCAGGTCGCCCATCCGCTCCACGCTCTCGGCCGCGTGGATCACCGCGAGCACGATGCGCAGGTCGGTCGCGACCGGCGCCTGCAACGCCAGCAGCGCGTACGCCTGCTCCTCGATGTCGGCGCGCACGTCGTCGATCTTGGCGTCGTCGCCGATCACCTGCTCGGCCAGGGCGAGGTCCGCCCCGAGCAGGGAAGCGGTCGCGCGCTCCATCGCGTCGCCCGCCATGCCGCACATGTCGGCGAGCTGGTCGGCGAGTTGTCCGAGCCGGTCGTGGTAGGCCTCACGCATGGCCGTCAGCCTACGGGCAGGTCATCGCGGTATCGACCCACCCCGGTGAACCCGGGGTGAACCGGAAACGTCCAGTCCGCTCACGCGCAGGGGTCCTTGCCCGCGTTGACGACGGTCAGGTCCTCGGGTGGCGTCGCCTTGCCCGGATCGGCGCCCGACGTCTGCGGCGCCCGGACCTCCTCGTCCCAACCGGGCCCGATCAGCAGCTGCACCGAGCCGCCCATGTTCGCCTGGAACTGCAACGTCGCGCCCGGCACCGAGGACAGCAGCGTCGCCGCCGCGTCCTCCGCGCCGACGCCGTACAGGATCACGGTCTTCTCGGCGGGGGGAGCGTCACCGGGGAGGACGACGTCGTAGCCGAGCTCCCGCAACGCCGAGGTGGTCCGGCGGGACGCGCCGTCGTTGTCCGGGTCGCCGTTGCGCACCTGGACCTTCAGCCCCTTGTGGTCGACGACCTTGCCCTGCTTGGGTCCGGGCGGCGGCGAGGCGGCCGCCGGCTGGCCCTGGGCCTGGTTCGGGTCGGCCGCGGTGTTGTCCGGCGTCTCCTCCGGCAGCGGCGTGCCGTCGATGATGGCCTGGAACAACGCCTTGACGTCGTCTTCCTTCAACAGCTCCAGGTTGTCGTCGGTGGACGCCGTCGCGCCCTCGGCCGTCTCGTGCGGGATGGTGACGAAGGTGACCCGGCCCGCTTCCAGGCTCTGCAACGACTGCGCCAGCGTCAGCATGTCGTTCACGCCGATGTTCTGGCCGACGGTCGACGCGGCGAACGCGTTGAGGAAGGCGTTGAGCTTGCCCGGGTTCAGCAGGATCTCCGACGACAACGCCTTGCGCAGCAACGAGGACAGGAACTGCTGCTGCCGACCGACGCGGTCGAAGTCGGTCTTGGACTCGCCCTCGACCTTGCGGGCCCGCACGAAGTCCAGCGCCTTGGTGCCGTCGATCTCGTACCGACCGGCCTTGTCGAAGATCACGCCCAGCTCTTCGTCGTCCATCGGCTTCGGCACGCACACCGGGACGGTGCCGATCGCGTCGACCATGCCCTTGAAGCCGTTGAAGTCGACGCTGAGGAAGTGGTTGATCTCCAACCCGGTCAGCTCGGTCATGAACTTGCTGACGCACTTGGGCCCGCCGACCGCGTACGGCTCGTTGGCCTTGACGTCCTCGGCGGCGTCGAGCTGGGTGCCGGTGTACTGGGCGGTGGAGGGGTCCCACTCCTCGCACTGCGGCCGGGTGATCAGCAGGTCGCGCGGCACCGAGACGATGACCATGCGCTTCCGGTCGGCCGGGATGTGGGCGAGCATCAGCACGTCGGAGCGCGCGCCGGGCTCGGCGTTCGCGTCACCGACGCCGTCCTGCGGCCGCGCGCCCGCCCGGGTGTCCGAGCCGACGATGAGGAAGTTCTCGTCGCCGAGCTGCTTCTCCGCCTCGTGCACCGCGGCGGAGTTCGTGTTCAGCGCGTCGATCTCGGTGATCTGGCTGTCGATGTAGAGCATCGCGGC
Source organism: Actinosynnema sp. CA-299493 (assembly GCF_050946825.1). Classification (NCBI taxonomy): domain Bacteria; kingdom Bacillati; phylum Actinomycetota; class Actinomycetes; order Pseudonocardiales; family Pseudonocardiaceae; genus Actinosynnema; species Actinosynnema sp. CA-299493. The sequence goes on along the minus strand of NZ_CP191993.1, from coordinate 9,014,161 downwards.
CCAGCCGAGGCCGGTGGACACGAACACCAGCACGGCGGCGGCCAGCGCGACGACCTTGACCGTGCGCACGATCTTGCTGTGCTTGACCGTGCGGCCGCGGCGGCGCGGGTTGTCGTCGTCGGGGGCGTCGACCGGCGAGGCGTACTCGGTGGCGTCCTCGTCGTGCTCGGCCTTCCACGGCATGAGCTTCTGGCGGCGTTCCTTGCGCAGGCGCTCCTGCTCGGCCAGCTCGTCGTGCACGGCGGAGAAGCGGGCCAGCGTGTGGTCGACCTCGCGACGCTTCTTGACGTCGTCGCTGATGGCCTCCATCTCCGTGGTGAGGCTGGCCGGGTCGATGGCCTCGCGCGGCTCGGGACCCGCGTCGAGGCGGGCGGCGATGACGGGCGGCGGCTGGTCGGGCGCGTCGGCGCCGTCGTCGGCGAACCTCCGGCCGGGCGCGTCGCCGGCCGGGCGCGGTCCGCTGCCGTCCGGTGGGCCGTCCGCGAGCCGCCGCGGCGCGCCACCGTCGACCGGCACGACCGGCGGGCCGTCGGCGAGGCGGCGGGGGCCGCTGCCCTCGGGACGGCGGCCGGTCGGGTCCTCGCCGGGTGGGACGGGCGGACCCGCCGGGCCGGGCCCGGGTCGGCGCCGGTCGGCGGCCGGGTCCGGTCGGCGGCCGGTGCGCGGCCCGCCGGTCAGGTCGTGCGGGCCGCTGCCGTCGGCGAGGCGACGGGGTCCGTCGGCCGGCGGGGTGGGGCGGGGGCGTTGGCCGGTGTTCTCGCCGGGGCGCGGCCCGTCCGCGAGCCGCCTGCCGATGCCCTCGGCCGGTGCGCCCTCGGCGGCCCGGCGCCCGGGCGGTCCCGCTTCGTCGGGGCGGCGGCGCGGGTCTTCGGGGCGCGGACGCGGTCCGCTGCCGTCCGCCGCGCGGCGAGGCGTGTCGGGCGCGAGGCCCTCGGGGTGCCGGCGTGGTGCGTTGCCGTCCGCCGAACGCCGGGGCATGCCCGGCGCGAGGTCCTCGGGGCGCGGGCGCGGTCCGCTGCCCTCGGCGAGCCGGCGGGGCGTGTCGGGCGCGAGGTCCTCGGGGCGGGGGCCGCCGCCGTCCGCGAGGCGCCGGGGTGTGTCGGGCGCGAGCCCTTCCGGGCGCTGCCGCGGTCCGCTGCCGTCGGGGAGCCGTCGACCCGGCGCGGCGCCGGGGAGGTCGGGGCGCGGGCGTTGGCCGGTGCCCTCGGCGCGTCGTGGGCCGGTCGGGTCCTGCGGGCGGCCGTTGGCCGGGAAGCGCGTGCCCGGCTCGCCGGGAGGGGCGGGACGCGGCGCGGCGGGACGTCCCGGGACGACGTCGTCGGGCCGACCGGCGTAACCGTTCGCGGGTCCGTGCACCGGAGGGGGCGCGGGGCGGCCGGGACGTGCCTGGCCGGGCTCCTCGGGACGGCGGCGGGTGCCGGTGTCCTCCGGCGCGGGGCGCGGCGTCCGGGTGCCGGTGCCGTCGTTCGCGGCGAAGAAGTCGTTCGGGGGCGGCGGTGCGGTCGGGCGGCGTCCGGGTGCGGGCGGCACGCCGTTCGCCGGCCTGGGCCGGGTGCCGGTGTCCTCGGGGGCCTGTGGCGCGTAGTCCGGCGGCGGAGCCTGCCTGCGCGGCGGAGGCGGCGGCGGTTCGGGCGCGGCGCGGCGGCCGGCGCCTTCGGGGGCGTGCCTGCCGTCCTGGGGCGGAGCGGGTCTGCGGGGCGGCTCCGGCTCGGGCGCGGCGCGCCTGCCGGTGTCCGAAGGACCGGGCGGGACCGGGCGGGGGATGTTCGTGCGGCTGTGCTGTTCCAGCAGGTCGGACACGCTCAGCCCGCCATCGTCCAGCGACCTGCGGCGACGGCCGGTCGGCTGGTCCTCCTGGGGGGCCTGGTCACCTTCGGGTCCGGGGCCGCCACGGCGGGGCTCGTCGGGCACCCGGTCTCCCTTCAGCTTCGGTCATTAGTCGGTCGTCATCACGAGTTGACGACAGCAAGGACACAGTGGTTGCACCAACGGCGTGTCACTTGCCTTGGCGATACTACGGATGACGGCCAGTCCTGACGACCACTCCCGGTGATACAGGGGTCGGCAGTACTCGGTTGCGCGCAGCAGACTACGTCCGAAAGGGTGAGCGGACGTGGGTCTCAGTAACCGGCGACCCGTGATTCGGCTATACCCCGTCGCCCGGAAGCGGCACCCGCGAGGAGGACGCGGCCGTTCGCACGATAGGCGACGGCGTTGCGTCCTGACTGCTTGGCGGTGTACAGGAGGCTGTCGGCGCGCAGGAGTTGCTGCTCCGGAGCGACCGGCGCGCGGGTCGGCGCACCGGCGGCCGGCGGCTCATAGGCCAACCCGATGCTGACGGTCACTCGCAAACCCGGCGCGAGGGATGCCCAGGCGTGACGCTCGACACGCATCCGGGCCGACTCGGCGATCTCCACCGCCGGCCCGGGTTCGACGTCGGGCAGCACGAGGACGAACTCCTCGCCGCCGTAACGGGCGCAGAACCCGCCCTCCGGCAGCTCCTCCTGCAACAGCTCGACCACGCGCTGCAACACCCGGTCACCCAAGAGGTGCCCGAACGTGTCGTTCACCTGCTTGAACCAGTCCAGGTCGATCAACGCGATGGCAAGGCCCGCCGCGGTGGAGCCCCGCTCGGCGACGATGTCGAGCAGTCGCTCGTCCAGGTACCTGCGGTTGTAGCTGTCGGTGAGGCTGTCGCGCAGGCTCTGCTCACGCGCCTCGGCGTGCTCGCGGCGCAGCCGGTCGACCTCTCGGCGCAGCTGCTCGGGCACCTGCGGCGGGTCGTCCTGGTCGGCGTAGACCAGGTCGAACGCGGAGCGCAGGTGCTGGTAGGCCTGCCGCCACTGGCCCCGGGAAGCGAGCAGCGCGGCGATCGACTCGTGCAGTTGCACCAAGCCGGTGCCCTCGCTCTCGGAAGCGGGCGCGCTTCCTCCGGTCCGGTCGTCGCGGTCGGACTCCGCGACTTCGGGTCGCAGTGCGGTCATCGCGCTCACCTCCCTCCTTGCCAAGGTGTCGTCTGATACGAGGCGACGCTTGAGCCGGCGGGACGCGTCACAGAGGGAATTCCCTCTACTGGTTGACTGTGCACTGCTCCGAACTAGTGGCATTCGGTGGTCGAAGTGCCGAGAAGTTGACGGAGCGTGGTCAACCGGCGCGGTGACACCTCAATTGACACACGGGGCGAAGCCGTAGGCCTTGCCGTTGAGCAGCACGACGTGCTGCGAGCCGATCTGGCTGCCGATCTCGGAGCCCTCCTGCACGACGGTCAGCGTGACCGCGACGACCAGCACCACACCGCGCGGGTGCTCGTCCTCGCCGGGCGGCGCCCACGCCGGGTCGAGGCGCAGCGTCGACATGGTCGGCTGCACCTTGATCGTGCCCGAGGGCAGTTGGCAGTCCTCGTCGCGGAAGTCCGGGTGCTGGGTGTCCTTGAGCAGGTCGCGCTGCTCGGACGTGCCCTGCCCGCCGGCCTCGTTGAGGTCGGCGAAGTAGCCGGAGACGAGCTCGCGCTCCACGTCGGTGACCTGGAGCGGACGGGCGACGCCGGTGACCGTCGAACCGCAGCCGGCCAGCAGGAGGGCGCACGCCAGCGCCGTCGCGGCGCGCGCCACGTCAGCCACCCGAGTGCAGTTCGTCGGCGCCGACGGGCACGGTGGCGTCCTCGGGGTCGTCCAGCCAGCCCTCGGGCAGCACGACCTTGCCGGGCGAGCCCTGCCTGCCGCGCGGCTCGTCGGCGTTGTCCGGGAACTCCAGCGCCGGGTCGAGCCGGCCGACCAGGTCGTCCAGCTCGGCGAGGGTGGAGACCATGGCGAGGTTGCGTCGCAGTTCCGCGCCGACCGGGAAGCCCTTCAGGTACCAGGCCATGTGCTTGCGCAGGTCGCGCAGGCCCTTGTCCTCGCCGAGGAAGTCCGCGAGCAGCACGCCGTGCCGGCGCAGGATGGCCGCGACCTGGCCGAGGCGTGGCCCCGGCGGGATGGGCTCCCCCCGGAACGCCGCCTGCAGCTCGCCGAACAGCCACGGCCGGCCGAGGCAGCCGCGACCGACCACGACGCCGTCGCAGCCGGTCCGGGCGACCATGTCCAAGGCGTCCTGGGCGCTGAAGATGTCACCGTTGCCGAGCACGGGGATGCTGGTCACGGCCTCCTTCAGCCGGGCGATGGCGGACCAGTCGGCCTGGCCGGAGTAGCGCTGGGCCGCGGTGCGCGCGTGCAGGGCGACCGCCTGCGCGCCCTCGTCCTCGGCGATGCGGCCGGCGTCGAGGTAGGTGAGGTGCTCGTCGTCGATGCCGATGCGGAACTTGACCGTCACCGGCACGCCGGCGGGCTCGGCGGCGCGCACGGCCGCCCGCACGATCTGCCGGAACAGCTGCCGCTTGTACGGCAGCGCCGCGCCACCGCCCTTGCGCGTCACCTTGGGCACGGGGCAGCCGAAGTTCATGTCGATGTGGTCGGCCCGGTCCTCGGCCACGATGATCTTCGCGGCTTCGGACATCGACTTCGGGTCGACGCCGTAGAGCTGCATCGAACGGGGGCTCTCGGCCGCGCCGAACGTGATCATCTGCATCGTCTTGGCGTCGCGCTCGACGATCGCCCGGGCGGTGATCATCTCGCAGACGTAGAGCGACGTGGGGCTGCCGAACTCGCGGCAGAGTTGGCGGAAGGCCACGTTGGTGATGCCCGCCATGGGTGCGAGCACGACGGCGGGATCGACCGGGTAGCGGCCGATCTTCAGGGACTTGGTGGCGTGCAGGGCGGTGGACATCGCCGTCCATTGTCGCCCAGCGCTGGTAGTGGTGGGCGCCACATCGGCGAATCACCCTTCGCTCCTCGGCCACCTGGCCGCCCGCGACGCGCCACCACCGCCCTTCGACCGCCTCGGCCACAAACGCCGCCACCCCGTTCACCGTGAGGACGGTCTCACCAACCGTGAGGTAGGCACGCGTCACCCACCACGTCATCCCTGTCGCGCAGCAACCGCCGGCGGCCTTCCTCCGCCCACGACCCCACGGCCTCGACCGCACCGGAAGTCTCCCGTGCGCCGTGGGTGCCGAAGGCTCAGAACGGCACGGTCAGACAACCCAACCGCGCACCGGCCGTGCCCGCGTGACCGGGTTCGGTGTGCGTGTGCTCCTCGTGCAGCACGATCGATCCCGCACGCCGTTCCCCGAACTTCCACTCGACCCGCGCCCACGCCTCACCTCGTCCGCGCGCGTCGGTGGTGAAGTCGAGCCAGATCTCGTTGCGCGGATTGGCGAACGCGGGATCCGTCGCCCCGCCTTGGACGTGCTGGTAGTGCGGCCCGGCATCAGCAGACGCCGGTCCACACGCATTGACGTGCGCGTGCGCCCCGTACTCCCGCCCCGGCAACAGACCACTCGTGCGCAGCAACACGACCGTGCCGCCGCCCAAGGACCCCACCACCACCTCCGCCCGCGCACCGGCGGGCACACGGGCGTCATAGCTGGTCAGCTCCCCGGACACAGTCGTCAACGAGGCCACCAGGGCAAGTGCCACAGCGAAGTGCATGGCACCTGCTTATCGCCCACCCACCCCAACCGCCACCACCATCACCCGTTCCGGTGGCGTTCCACCCACCGACTTCCCACGCCCCACAATTCTTCCTTGGGCAACCGCAGTCGAAACAGTGGGCCGCCAGGGACTCGAACCCTGAACCCGAAGATTAAAAGTCTCCTGCTCTGCCAATTGAGCTAGCAGCCCGTGCCCGACAGCTTACCGAGACCAGGCGTCCGGGTGAGCAGGGTGGTCGGCCGTGTGATGTGGGTGGTGTCACGTTACGGCACGCATCGGACCTGGCGGTGCAGGTCAGGGGTTGTGGCTCGGTGGGGGTGGGGTGGGCGGACTACGGTGGGGTGGGTGCGGGTGGCTACTTGGAACGTGAACTCGGTCAAGCAGCGGGTGCCGCGGTTGTTGCCGTGGCTCGACCAGAGGCAGCCCGATGTCGTCTGCCTGCAGGAGACGAAAGTCGCGGACGACGCGTTCGCGGCGCTCCTCGGTGAGGAGTTGTCCGGTCGCGGGTACGAGGTGGCGGCGCACGGTGAAGGTCGGTGGAACGGGGTCGCGATCCTGTCCCGGGTCGGGCTGGACGACGTGGTGAACGGGCTCGTCGACGGGCCCGGGTTTCCCCACCCCGAGGCGCGGGCGGTGGCGGCGACGTGCGGTGGGGTGCGGGTGCACTCCGTCTACGTGCCCAACGGGCGGGCGCCGGATTCCGACCACTACCACTACAAGCTGGCGTGGCTGGCGGCACTGCGGGACGTCGTCGCGGCCGGCCCGGAGGACGCGGTGGTCTGCGGTGACGTCAACATCGCGCCGGCCGACGCGGACGTGTTCGACCCGGCGGCCTTCGTCGGCCACACGCACGTGACCGCGCCCGAACGGGAGGCGCTGGCGGCGTTGCAGGCGGTCGGGCTGCATGACGTGGTCCGCGACCGGTGGCCGGCCGAGCGGGTCTTCACCTACTGGGACTACCGCGCCGGCATGTTCCACCAGGACCTCGGGATGCGCATCGACCTGGTGCTGGCGTCCGCCCCGGTGGCCGCCCGGGTCGAGGCGGCGTGGGTGGACCGGCACGCGCGCAAGGGCACCGGGCCCAGCGACCACGCCCCCGTGATCGTCGACTTGGACGAAGCGCCCGACGGCGACATCGGTCCGGTCGTGCCGCCGCCGTCCGCGCCGCGCGCCCGCAAGACGGTGAAGCTCCCGCAGTCCTGACCCTGCGGTCCTGACCGCAGTCCTGACCCGCGAGTTCCGGCCCGTGAGTTCTAGCCGGCCAGTTCGTCGGGCTCCAAGTCCGCGCTCCACGACGGGCGCGGCGCCAGTGCCAGGGCCACGCGCAGCCCCAGGTCCCGCACACCGGTGAACCGGCGCACCCGGGCCAGCCGGTTGAGCCGGAGCGACCGCGCGGCCAGCCGTTGCGTCACCCGGCGGCGCTTCGAGTCGTAGGACCGCAACCCCGCCTCGACGTCACCCACCGGGCACTGCGCCAGGCACTGCGCCAGCACCACGCCGTCGATGATCGCCTGGCACGCGCCCTGCCCGAGGTCGGGTGTCATGGCGTGCGCGGCGTCGCCGAGCAGGGCCACCCGCCCCGAGGCGTAACCCGGCAACGGCGACACGTGCAGCAGTTCGTGCCGCAGCACGTCGCGCGCCGAGGCCAGCACGCGCGGGATCGGGTCGTGCCAGTCGGCGAACAGCGAGAGGTCCGGGCCCATCGCGTACCAGTTGGTGCGCCCGTCGGCCTGCGGCGTGAGACCGAACTTGCCACCGCGCCCCCACGTCTCACCGCCCGCCTCGACCGGCACGTCCACGGTGCCGCGCCACCCGATCGCCCCCGACCGGAGGACCGGCGCGTCGAACAGCTCGCCGCGCACCGCGCTGTGGACGCCGTCCGCGCCCACGACCACGTCGTACCCGGCGCAGTCCGCCAAGCCCACCGCCGCGCCGAACCGGACCACCCCCTCCGGCAACGCCCCCGCGAGCACGCCCAGCAGCGCGGGCCGCGTGAGCAGGTGCACCGAGCTCGCCGCGATGGTCCCGATCACCGTCCCGTCCGGCTTGCGCACCACCCCGTCCGCCTGCCGCCGTCCGACCCGCCGGGCCGCGTCGCCCAACCCCAGCCGGTCCAGGGCCGCCATCGCGTCGGGCCAGATCCCGAGCCCCGTCCCGACCCGCGGCAACGCCGCCGAGCGCTCGAAGACGTCGACCTCCCACCCGTGCCTCCGCAGCCCGACGGCCGCGGCCAGGCCGCCGACCCCTCCACCGATCACCGCTGCTCGCCGACGTTCCACGCGGCGCACCGTACTACAGCTGTAGTGATCAATACTACGGGTGTAGTGTCCAGGGTGATGACCAGGCAGCAGCAGGTGCTCGACGCCGCGATCCGGGTCCTCGGCACGGGCGGCATGCGCCAGCTCACCCACCGCGCCGTCGACACCGAGGCCGGCCTCCCGCAGGGCTCCACGTCCAACCACTTCCGCACCCGCGACGCGTTGATCGGCGCCGTCCTCGGCCGCCTCCTCGAACGCGAGACCGAGCTGTGGGCCGCCCTGGCCGGCGACGTCGCCACCCCCGAAGCCTTCGCCGCCGCCGTCGGCGCGCTGGTCGGGCGCCTGGCCGAGGACCGCGTCCTCACGCTCGCCCGCCACGCGCTGTTCGTCGAGGTCGCCCAGCGCCCCGGGCTGCGCGGCGACGTCGACCGGGCGCACCGCGAGATCGGGAGCTGGGCGCTGCCCCTGGTCGCGGGTTTCGGCTCGGCCGACCCGCCCGCCGACCTGGCGCTGCTCCTGGCCGTGATCGACGGCCTGCTGGCCAACCAGCTGGCGAACCCGAACCCGCGCTTCGACCCCGCCGCGGCGGTGCGCACGGTGCTTCGGGGGATGCTCGCGGGGTGACCGCTCCGCCATCATGTGCGCCGACCCACGACCCGAGGAGCGGCGACGGTGACCGATCACGTGACGCAGGCCTACCTGGACGACGAGAGCCTGCACGGGGTGATGGGACGGCTCGACCTGCCGCCACACCTGCGCGCCGCCTACGCGCACCGGCTGGTCGACCGGCCGTTCTTCCTGGAGGAGTACACCGCGCACAGCATCGCGGCGGACGTGCTGGACTTCTTCGAGCTGCTCTTCTCCTTACCCCGCAAGATGTTCGGCGGCAGCTTCACGCGGTTCGCCGAGGCCATCGGCATCCCGCCGGAGGAAGCCGCGATCATGGGCTCCGACCGCCCGCCGATGCACGGCCGCGCGGACATCTACCGGGTCGGTGACGAGTTCCGGCTGCTGGAGATCAACGCGGGCACCCAGCTCGGCGGCCCGGACCTCGGCGAACTGGCCCGCGTGATCCACGAGGAGCCCGGTTTCCAGCCGTTCGTGCGCGAGCACGGGCTGGCCTGCTTCAACCCGATCGAGAAGCTGCTCGACGCCGTCGGCCGCGACCGCACCATCGCGTTCCTCGAAGAGGGCGGGATGCTGACGAGGTTCGCCAAGGGCTTCGCGAGCTTCCAGGAGGCCTGCGCCCGGCTGGGCGTCGACGTGCTGCTCGGCGAGCTGCACGAGGTGACCGAGCGCAACGGTTTCCTGCACCTGCGCGGCACGAAGCTGGACGTGGCGGTGCGGTACTTCTCCGCCACCCAGGCCGTGGGCTACGCCGGGCTCCTGGCCAAGGGCCACAAGACGGAGCTGTACACGCCGCTGTCGAGCTACTACTACGGCAGCAAGTCGACCATCGCCCTGCTGTCCGAGCACCGGGAGGTGCTGACCGACGACGAGAAGGCGTTGGTGGACCGGCTGGTGCCGTGGACCCGCTACCTGCGGGACGTGCCGCGCGACCGGCTGCGCGCGGACCGGGAGGAGCTGATCGTGAAGGCGTCGGGCGGGTTCGCGGGCGCGGGCGTGCACCCCGGCTGGCTCATGACCGACAAGGAGTGGGTGGAGATGCTGGACGACGTGGCCGGGCAGCCGTTCGTCGTGCAGGAACGCGTGCGGCCGACGCCCGACGTCGTGCCCGGCGACGACCGCCCGTGGTTGACGACGTGGGGTTGGTTCGTGACCGACCAGGGGTTCGCGGGCATGAGCATCCGGTCCATGCCGTTCGCCGACGGCGCCGTGGTCAGCTACGCGGGCAACCCGCTGACGAAGGTGTCCGGGCTGCTCGTGCACTGACCGGCGTGGTCCGACCGCGTTGCGTCATTCCCCCCGGATCCCCGCGGAGAACGGGTTAGGGTCCCGCGAAAGGGGGGTACATGGGGGAGTTCTTCGCGGCGTCGCTGGGCTTCCCGGTCGCGGTGCTCAGCGTCCTGCTGGTGATCGTGGTGGCCTACTGGCTGCTGGTCGCCTTCGGCGCGGCGGACGCGGACTGGGTCGAGCTGGACATCGGCGGCGTGCCCGCGACCCTCGGGCTCTCCCTGCTGGTCGCGTTCTCCTGGTTCGCGTGCCTGGCGGGCGTCGTCGTGCTCGACCCGACCTCGACGCTCGCGGGCACGGGGGTGCTCGGCGGGTCGCTCGCGGTCGGCCTGGTGCTGACCCGGCTGGTGATGACGCCGCTGAAGCGGCTGTTCCCGGCCGACCCGCCCGCGTCGCGCCTGGACTTCGTCGGCCGCACCTGCGTCATCCGCACGGGCCGCGTCACGCGGACGTTCGGCCAGGCCGAGGTCACCGCCGCGGACGGCTCGTCGGCCGTCGTGCAGGTGCGGCAGCCGGGGGCCGACGCGCTGACCTCGGGCGCCACCGCGCTCATCTTCGACTACGACGTGGACGGCGAGTTCTTCTGGGTCGCGTCCCTCGACCTCGGACACGACCCGACTCTCACACGGGGGGACCACTGATGGACGTCATCACCACCGGGTTCGGCATTCTCGTCGCCGTCGTCCTGGTCGTCGTCATCGGCCTGCTGATCCTGGTCAGCCGGCTGTTCCGCAAGATCGACCAGGGCAAGGCGCTGATCATCTCCAAGGTGCGCAAGGTGGACGTCACGTTCACCGGCGCCGTGGTGCTGCCGGTGCTGCACCGCGCGGAGGTCATGGACATCTCGGTGAAGACCATCGAGATCCGCCGCGCCGGGCAGGAAGGCCTGATCTGCCAGGACAACATCCGGGCCGACATCCGGATCACGTTCTTCGTGCGGGTCAACAAGACCGTCGAGGACGTCATCAAGGTCGCCCAGGCGATCGGCACCGCCCGCGCGAGCGACGAGCAGACGTTGCAGGAGCTGTTCAACGCCAAGTTCTCCGAGGCGTTGAAGACGGTCGGCAAGCAGCTCGACTTCATCGACCTCTACACCAAGCGCGACGAGTTCCGCGACCGGATCATCCAGGTCATCGGCACCGACCTCAACGGCTACAGCCTGGAGGACGCGGCGATCGACTACCTGGAGCAGACGCCGATGGCGCAGCTCAACCCGTCGAACATCCTCGACGCGCAGGGCATCCGCAAGATCACCGAGCTGACCGCGATCGAGCACGTGCGGACCAACGAGTTCACCCGGCACGAGGAGAAGGAGATCACCCGCCAGAACGTCGAGGCGCGCGAGGCGATCCTGGAGCTGGAGCGCCGCCAGGCGGACGCGGAGATCAAGCAGAAGCGCGAGGTCGAGACGATGCGGGCGCGCGAGGAGGCGGAGATCGCCAAGGTGCAGGCCGAGGAGCGCCTCAAGTCGAACACCGCGCACATCCGCACGGACGAGCAGCTCGGCATCCAGACCGAGAACAAGGCGCGCGAGATCGCGGTGGCGGAGAAGAACCGCGAGCGCGTGATCGCGATCGAGACCGAGCGCATCGAGAAGGACCGGCTGCTGGAGGTCATCGGCCGGGAGCGGGAGACCGAGCTGTCCCGCATCGCCGCGGACAAGGAGCTGGAGGCCGAGAAGCGGTCCATCGCCGAGGTGGTGCGCGAGCGCATCGCGGTGGAGAAGACCGTGGCCGAGCAGGAGGAGATCATCAAGCGGCTGCGCGTGGTCGAGGAGGCCGAGCGGGACCGCCAGACCGTGGTGATCAGGGCCGAGGCGCAGGCGCAGGAGGGCCTGGTCAAGGACATCAAGGCGGCCGAGGCCGCCGAGCAGGCCGCCAAGTTCAAGGCCCGCGAGGAGCTGCTGCTCGCCGAGGCGCGGCAGCAGGCCGCCGAGCTGGACACCCGCGCGATGATCCGGCTGGCCGAGGGCAAGCAGGCCGAGGCGGCGGCGACCGGGCTGGCCGCCGTGCAGGTGCGCGAGCGCGACGCGGAGGCGACCGAGAAGGTCGGCCGCGCCGAGGCCGTGGTGGACCGGGAGAAGGCGCTGGTCGAGGCCCTCGCGATCCGCGAGAAGCTGAAGGGCGAGGCCGAGGGCCTGGCGGACAAGGCGGGCGCGATGGCCGCGCTGGACGACGCCACCCGCGAGCACGAGGAGTACCGCCTGCGGCTGGAGGCCGACAAGGAGGTCCGGCTGGCCGGGCTGGACGTGCAGCGGCAGGTGGCCGAGTCGCAGGCGCTGGTGCTGGCAGCCGGCCTGGAGAAGGCCGACATCGACATCGTCGGCGGGGACAGCATGTTCTTCGACCGGATCGTCGGCGCCATCACGATGGGCAAGCAGGTCGACGGCTTCGTCGGGCACTCCGAGGTCGCGCGGACCCTCGCCGGGCCGTGGCTGACCGGGTCGGCGAGCTTCACCGACGACATCGGCAGGCTGCTCGGCTCCATCAGCACGGGTGACGTGCAGAACCTGACGGTGTCCGCGCTGCTGCTCAAGCTGATCAACTCCGGTGGGCCGGACGAGGGCAGGCTGCGCGAACTGCTGGCCGCCGCGCAGCGCCTCGGCGTGGCCGAGCGGCCGGTCGCCTCGCTGTCGTGAGCACGCCCGTGGAGGTGGCGCCGGCGACGTTGGAGGCCGGCACCTACGAGGTGCTGCGGGCCCGGCTGGCCGAGCAGGCGGCCGGGCTCGCCCGCCGGGCGGAAGCGCTCAACGCGCGCCGGCTGGACGCGTTCGGCGGCGCCGAGCTGACGTTGCTGGGCACCGAGCGCATCCGCACCGAGCACAACTGCGTGCCGCGCGACGTCGTCCAGGTGGCCGGCCTGATGCTGTTCGGCTACAACGTCTTCATCGGCCTCAAGCCGGAGACGACGGTCGACGACGTGTTCTCGCTGCACCGCTTCACGCGTGACGGCGACGCGTTCCGGTTCGAGGACGCCGCCTCCGGTGATCCCGCCGACGGCGAGCTGCCCGGCCTGCTGCGCGACCCGAAGTTCGAACGGGACTTCGCCGAGCTGTACCGGTACTACCGCGACACCAGGCTGATCCAGCTGCGCCGGGTCGAGGGCCGGTTGCTGGCGGTGTTCCAGACCGGCGCGCGCATCGGCGACATCCGGGTGCTGCGCTGGCAGGTCGGCGTGGACGGCGCGGTCGAGTACCTGGACAACCGGGGCGAGCGCGACCACGTGTTCCCGCCGTCGCACGACTTCGAGTGGGTCGTCACCGGCCGCGAGCACCACGTGCCGGGACGGCACCCGCACATCTCGATCGAGGACGAGGTGTTCGTCGAGACCATCGGCGGCGACCTCACCATCAAGGTCGAGAACAACACCGAGACCGGCGAGGGCGTCTACACCGAGCCGGTGGACGAGCCGTTGCAGTCGCTGGCCGACGGCGACGTGCACTACGCGCGGGTCGGCTCGCTGATCCTGCTGCGCATCCGCCCGTACAACGAGACCGCGTGGCGGCACCTGGTGTTCAACACGCGCACCAGGGCCGTGGTGCGGCTCGACGGCATCGGCCAGGCGTGCCAGCGGCTGCCCGAGGACCAGGGCCTGATCTTCCCCGGCGGCTACTACCTGGCCACGGGCGTCAGCAAGACGTTCGACACGCCGGTGGACGAGCTGGAGTTCGAGCGGGTCATCCGCTCCACCAACGGCGAGGACGTGCTGTACGTCTTCCACGCCCGCCGCGACGGCCGGTCGCTGCTGCTGCCGTACAACGTGATCCGCAAGGAAGTGGCGAACCCGCTGTCGTGCCACGGGTACTCGCTGTTCGACGACGGCACGCTGGTCGTGTTCCGCGCGATGAGCGACGAGCCTACCCGCGTGCACCCGATGCAGGTGTGGCAGACGCCGTACCTGTCCGACGCCTACGCCGCCGCGCAACCCGTCGGCACGGGACCGCTGGAGCGGGTCGGCAACGCCGACCTGGTGCGCGGCATCTCCGACTGCCTGTCGGTGAGCCGGATGGTCGGCGAGATGGCGCCGTCCGTGCCGGTGTTCGAGGACCTGATCTCCTCGTGCACCAGGGTGTTCGACGCCTACCACTGGCTGGGTGACGCGGAGCTGGAGGACCTGCGCACGCCGTTGACGCAGGTCCGGGCGACGGCCGAGCAGGTGCTGGACGAGTTCGAGGCCGTGCAGGCGCTGACCGACCAGGCGGCGACGGCGGTGGCCGAGGCGGACGGCCGGATCGCGTCGATGATCCGCCGGGTGCGCGGCGAGGTGCCGACGACCGCCGACGCGTGGGTGCGGCAGCTGGCCGACCTGCGGCGGGAGCAGGGGCACCTGGTGACGTTGAAGGACCTGAGGTACGTCGACGTGGCCCGCATCGACGCCCTGGCGTCGTCGCTGGAGGACGAGCTGGGCGGCACGGCGCGGCGCGCGGTCGAGCACCTGCGCCGCGACGACGCGTTCACCGACTACCACGAGCAGGTCGAGGCGCTGGTCGGTCAGGCGGACGCGATCGGCACGGTCGCCGAGGCCGGTCCGGTGGTCGAGGAGCTGGCCGAGCGGCAGCGCGGCCTCGATGTGCTGACCGAGGTCGTCGGCTCGCTGGACATCGCCGACGCCACCGTGCGCACGTCGATCCTGGAGCGCATCGGCGAGGTGCTCGGCGGGCTGAACCGGGCCCGGGCCACCGTGGACGGTCGCCGGCGCGCCCTGCTGGCCACCGAGGGCCGGGCCGAGTTCGCCGCCGAGTTCGCGCTGCTGGGCCAGGCGGTCACCGGCGCCCTGGCGGTCGCCGACACGCCGCAGCGGTGCGACGAGCAGTTGGGCCGGCTGCTGCTGCACCTGGAGAACCTGGAGTCGCGGTTCGGCGAGTTCGACGACTTCCTGACCCGGCTCGGCGACAAGCGGACCGACGTCTACGAGGCGTTCTCGTCGCGCAAGCAGGCGTTGCTGGACGACCGGGCCCGGCGCGCCGACCGGCTCGCGTCCTCCGCCGACCGCATCCTCGTCAGCGTGACCAGGCGGGTGGCGTCGCTGGCGTCGTTGGACGAGGTCAACACCTACTTCGCGGCCGACCCGATGGTGGCGAAGATCCGTTCGGTGGCCGAGGAGCTGCGCTCGCTCGGCGACCAGGTGCGGGCCGAGGAGCTGGCCGGGCGGGTGCTGGCCGCGCGGCAGGAGGCGGGGCGCTCGCTGCGCGACCGGCTGGACCTGTTCGACGGCGGGACGATCCGGCTCGGCAGGCACCGGTTCGCGGTGAACACCGAGCCCGTGGACCTGACCCTGGTGCCGAAGGACGGCGAGCTGTCGTTCGCCCTCACCGGCACCGACTTCCGCTCGCCCGTGCGCGACCCCGCGTTCGCGGACACCAGGCCGTTCTGGGACCAGCCGCTGGTCTCGGAGACGGCCGAGGTGTACCGGGCCGAGCACCTGGCCACGTCGATCCTGGCCACGCACCCGGTGGCCGGGCTGCACGCCGCCGTCACCGAGGACCGGTTGCCCGACCTGGTGCGGCAGGTGGCCGAGTCGCGGCTGGACGAGGGCTACGAGCGGGGCGTGCACGACCACGACGCGGCACGGATCCTCGACGTCGTGCTGCGGCTGCACGCGGGCGCGGGCGTGCTGCGGTACCCGCCGTCCGCGCGTGCGGCGGCGCAGCTGTTCTGGGCCTCGGCGGACGAGGACGCGCGGGCCCTGTTCGAGCGTCGGGCGTCGTCGCTGGGGCGGGCGCGGGCGGCGTTCGGGCACACGGCGGCGATCGACGAGCTGTGCGCCGAGCTGGCCGCGGCGGCGGGTGACCCGTTGGCGGGCGAGTACCTGTTCGAGGAGCTGTGCAGCGCGCCGTTCGGGTTCGCCACCAGTGCCGGGGCGCGCGCTCTGGTGGAGGCGTTCCACCGGGCGCTGGGCGGGCGCAAGGAGTTCGACGAAGACCTGCGCGCGGTCGCGGACCTCGACGTGCGGCGGCGGTTGGTGGAGGGCTGGTACGAGGCGTTCCTCGGTGGGCGACCCGATCCGGACCTGCCGGAGGCGGTGGCGCTGGAGCTGGGCCGCGACCTGCCCCGGCACGAGTCGTCGGCGCAGCTGACGGCCACCGCGGACGGCCTGCTCGGCACGCACCCGCGCATCGCCGACCGGTCGTTGACGATCCGGCTGGACGAGCTGCTGACCCGCACCCGCCGGTTCCGCGACGAGCGCGTGCCCGCCTACCGGGCCTACCAGCGGCGGCGCAACGAGGTCGTGGCCGCCGAACGCGCCCGCCTGCGACTGGACGAGTTCCAGCCGAAGGTGATGAGCGCGTTCGTGCGCAACCGGCTGCTGGACGAGGTGTACCTGCCCCTGATCGGCGACAACCTGGCCAAGCAGCTCGGCGCGGCGGGCGACGGCAAGCGCACCGACCAGATGGGCCTGCTGCTGCTCATCTCGCCGCCCGGCTACGGCAAGACCACGGTGATGGAGTACGTGGCCAACCGGCTCGGGCTGGTGTTCGTCAAGGTCAACGGCCCGTCGCTGGGCCACGACGTGACCTCGGTCGACCCGGCGGACGCGCCGAACGCCACCGCGCGGCAGGAGGTCGAGAAGATCTCGTTCGCGCTGGAGGCGGGCAACAACGTGCTGCTGTACCTGGACGACATCCAGCACACGTCGCCGGAGCTGCTGCAGAAGTTCATCTCGCTGTGCGACGCGCAGCGGCGGATGGAAGGCGTCTGGGACGGCGGCACGCGCACCTACGACCTGCGCGGCAAGCGGTTCGCGGTGTGCATGGCCGGCAACCCGTACACCGAGTCGGGGCAGCGGTTCCGGATCCCCGACATGCTCGCCAACCGCGCCGACGTGTGGAACCTGGGCGACGTGCTGTCCGGGCGCGAGGACCTGTTCGCGTTGAGCTACATCGAGAACGCGCTCACGTCGAACCCGGTGCTCGCGCCGCTGTCCACCCGTGACCGGGGCGACGTGGAGCTGCTCGTGCGGATGGCGCGCGGCGAGGACGTGCGGGCCGACCGGCTCGCGCACCCGTACTCGTCGGTCGAGCTGGCGCAGGTGCTGTCCGTGCTGCGCAAGCTGCTGCGCGTGCAGGAGGTCGTGCTGGCGAACAACCAGGCCTACATCGCCTCGGCCGCCCAGTCCGACGCCTCGCGCGTCGAGCCGCCGTTCCAGCTCCAGGGCTCCTACCGGAACATGAACAAGCTGGCGGAGAAGGTCGTGCCGGTGATGAACGACGCCGAGCTGGCCGCCCTGATCGACGACCACTACGCGGGCGAGGCGCAGACGCTGACCTCGGGCGCCGAGGCGAACCTGCTGAAGCTGGCCGAACTGCGCGGCGCCCTGACCCCCGCCCAGGCCGCCCGCTGGGCCGACGTGAAGGCGGCCTACGTCCGCGCCCAGGCCCTGGGCGGCTCCACCGACGACCCGACCACCCGCACCGTCGGCGCCCTCTCGCTCCTGACCGACCGCGTGGGCACCGCCCTCGACCGCCTCGCCGACCGCTGACCCCCCGACCCCGCGAGTCCTACGTTCAGAACGACCGTGTCCTACGTCCAGGACCCCCGAGTTGAACGCTCAGGTCGCCGCCGGACGGTCAGTCGGC
Organism: Actinosynnema sp. CA-299493; assembly: GCF_050946825.1. NCBI lineage: Bacteria > Bacillati > Actinomycetota > Actinomycetes > Pseudonocardiales > Pseudonocardiaceae > Actinosynnema > Actinosynnema sp. CA-299493. The sequence continues at coordinate 8,996,885 of NZ_CP191993.1, read as the reverse complement.
ACGTTCGCAGGCGATGCCGTCCCGGTCCCGGTCCAGCCGGTGGCGGTCCCAGCCGACCACCTCGATGCGCCTGACGCCCTGCTCGTACAGCCACTCGCACGGTTGCGACACACCGCGCGGGAACCGCCACGGCACGCACGCGCCGTCGGTCACGTACGAGAAGTCGCAGTTGTCACCCCACGACGGCCGCGTGGACGTGGCGCTCGGCGCCGGCGTGCCGACCTGCGGGGGCAGCTGCTCGGACGTCGTCGTCACGGCGACGGCGGGGACGGTCGTGACGATCGTGGCGGACGTGATCGGCGGCACGGGCCGCTGCGCGGGCGGCGGCACCAGCACGGGGACCGTCGTCGGCCGCGCGATCTCCAGCGTGGTCGTGTAAGTGGCGCTGAGCACGCCGGGCTCGACCGGGCCCGAGTGCACCTGGCGCGCCTCGACGGGCCGCGGTTCGTTCACCGTCAGCGCCAGCGCCACGAGAGCACCGGTCGCCAGTAACAGCGCCACGCCGGCGAAGGCGACACTCCTGCCACTGCTCATCCCAGCACCCGATCCAGGCTCCACGGTGTCACGTGGAATCGTTCACGCCGCTGAACTCGTTACGCCCCAGCCTGTTCCGGCAGGTCGCGAGGGGTGACGGGAACCGTCCGACATGACACGGTCGAGTGGTGGACGTCGGGGCCGCCGCCCTGCTGGTGCCCGCGCCGATCCGCTGGGCCGTGCCCCAAGGCCACGTGAACAAGGCGTTACGGCGACTCGGCCCGCGCGTGGCGCCGAGACGTGCGCTCCTCCCGTCCTGACCGGTAGTCGCCGGCCTCACAGCGCGGATTGCGCCGAACGGCCCAATGGCATGGACCACTGCGACCTTTATCGCATCAAGAGGACCGCTCGGTTTGCCTAGCATGGCCACCGTCCGGCGCGTCGATCCGCGCCTGGTCATCCCGAGAACCTGAGTCGAGCACCCCGAGAGGTTCGCACCTCATGCTGTCCCGACGACTGCTGCCCGCGACCGCCCTGGTCGCGGCACTCTCCCTGCTCGCGGCGTGCGGCGGCGCGAGCGACGACACCCTGGCCGGCAAGGCCGACGACGGCGAGCTGACCATCGGCATCCGGTTCGACCAGCCGGGCCTGGGCCAGCGCAGGCTCGACGGCAAGTACGTCGGCTTCGACGTGGACGTGGCCAAGTACGTGGCCGCCCAGCTCGGCGTCGACGAAGCCGGCATCACGTGGCGCGAAGCGCGTTCCGCCGACCGCGAGAAGCTGATCCAGTCCGGCGAGGTGGACTTCGTCGTCGCCACCTACTCGATCACCGACAAGCGCAAGGAGCAGGTGTCCTTCGCCGGCCCGTACTTCGAGACCGGCCAGGGCGTGCTCGTCCGCTACACCGACGACGAGATCAGCGGCCCCGAGACGCTCAACGGCAAGAAGCTGTGCTCGGTCACCGGCTCGACGTCCGCGCAGAAGGTGAAGGACCAGTTCGCCCAGGACGTGCAGCTGGTCGAGTATGGCCAGTACTCCGACTGCGTCATCGCCCTGCTCGCGGCCAACGTCGACGCGGTCACCACCGACGAGGTGATCCTCGCCGGGTACGTGGCGGAGAACCCCGAGCTGCTCAAGCTGGTCGGCACGCCGTTCACCACCGAGCGGTACGGCATCGGCCTGGCCAAGGCGGACGCCAGGGGCCGGGCGGACGTCAGCGCGGCCATCGAGAAGATGGTCGGCTCCGGCGAGTGGCGCTCGGCGCTGGAGCGCAACATCGGTCAGGCCGACGTGCGACTGCCGGAACCACCCAAGGTGACCGAGAAGTAGCTGTCCGGTGGACCAATGACTTCGGGGGTGTAGTGCTGGGCGTCACCAACCGATACGCTCAGCCACGCAGGCCGTGGTTTCTGTGTTCGTGTCTCACGCTCGCGGAACGACACGCGGGCGTGCCGTCCCCACCCTGAGCGGTGGGGGAAACGCCCCGGGACGGCCGGGGCTGCACGGTGCAGCCCCAAGCTTTCCTGCGATGGAGGCAGGTACATGGCACTGGGCACTGTCAAGTGGTTCAACTCCGAAAAGGGCTTCGGCTTCATCGCCCAGGAGAACGGCGGGCCTGACGTCTTCGTGCACTACTCGGAGATCCAGGGTCAGGGCTTCCGCACCTTGGAGGAGAACCAGCGGGTCGAGTTCGAGATCGGCCAGGGCACCAAGGGTCCGCAGGCCCAGAACGTGCGCAAGGTCTGATCGCGGCGAATCGTTCCAACTCACTTCTTGAGCACCACGGAACAGGCCCCCGACCGGGATGGTCGGGGGCCTGTTCGCGTTCGGGCCCGGCATTCGGGTGCCGGGGCGCTTGCGTCGGTGCGGGTGGCGAAGTCCTAGTAGCCGCGCTGGCGGGCTTCCCACTCCAGTCGCTGCATGACCCACTCGGTGGCCAGCGCCTGGGGTGAGGTCTGCCGCTCGGCGGCCAGTTCCTTCAGCTGCTCGTTCGCCATCAGCTGGAGGCGGAGCTGGTAGACCTGCGCGGTGCCGAAGCTGGTGCCGGCCGTCGTCTCCGCGTCCGCCGTCTCCGGGGCGAGGGCGGCCAGGTACGACTCCAGCTCCTCGTCGGCGGGGACGCCGGCTTCTTCCAGTTCGCGCGCGGGCGGGCGATGCCGGCCGGACTTCGACCGTCCAAGGGATCCAAGAGGCACGGCGACACGATAACGGTTGGATTGCGGAACCGACCACACTGTGGCCTGGGTCACATATGTGTGCATGGAGAGGCCCCCGCGCCAGGGGGAGGAACGCGGGGGCCGGAGGGGATCTCCACAGGTGCTGACCGGGGGTGTGTCAGCAATTCGGATTGTTGCACGCGCACGTGGACCTGGGGAGTGGGTTGGGCCGAAATCTTCAGGTAGCCGATGGGCCGAACCCTATGCTCAGCCCGTTTTCGCCCGTCGACGGCCCCTGGGCGCTACCCCTTGGGGGTATCTGGTCCGTCCGACGGCGATTCCATGTTGGTGATCTCGCCCTCCAGTCGCTGCACCAGGTCCTCCAGCCCCGCGAGCATCCCGTCGAGCTGGCTCATCTTGTCGCTCATCAACCGGTCGATGTCCGCCTCGATCGCGGACAGCGACAGGCTGCCGAGCAGCTCCTGCGGGTTCGCCGCCCCCGGTCGCGGCCCGTCGGCCCCGTCAGTCCCGGCGGTGCCCGGGGTGTCGGCGGTGTCGGTCGCGGCGGTCGCCGGCCCGGTGACCCCGGGCTCGGCGGCGCCGCCGGTGTCGGTCGCGTCGGTCGCGGCGGTGTCGGGCTCGCCTGCCGGCGGCGGCGTCGCGATCGCGTCGTCCGCCACCGCTGGTTCCGGCGTCTGCCCCGGTACCGGTTCGGTCATGGGTTGCACCCTCCTCGTTCGCGTCAAGCACATCACGCGACGCTTGACACCAAGTGGCCTACACGGAAAGTGACGCTCCGTCGCCCCTGAATCACTCTCCGGGGGGCTGCGGTGGTTCGATGGGCTCGCTTAGCCTCGCGCCAACCTCAAGTCGGGGAGGCGTCATGAGCGGGTCACTAGAAATGCGTCAGTTCCTGTGGAGCCAGGACGAGACGATGTCCAGGCCGGGTGGCGGTGGGGTGCCTGCCCAGCGAACCGGTGAACCGTCGAGGATCTCGGACGAGCAGGTGCACCGGGCTCGGCTGTCGGTGGCGCGCGGGGCCACCAGCGCCGAGGACTGCCGGTTGCTGCTCGACATGCTCGGCCTGTCGCCGGGCGAGGACGGGGGCGTGCCGCCCGTGCAGCGGTAGGACGCCGAACTCGCGGCCCCTTCGAGACTCGTGCACGGAGGGGCCGCGGTCGTCCGTGCCGCCCGCCGGGTGGCTCCGGAAGCCGGTCGAACCGCCGCGAACCGGGGTGGAATCGCAGGTCAACACCATCCGCCACCCCCGTTTTGGAGGTGTGGACCCTTGTGCCCTATGCTTACGATGCTTCCACCGGACAGCGTGGAGGGCCTGGGAAAGAAGGTGGCCCAAGGGCTGCCGGAGGAACTGGGTCCCCATCGTCTAGCGGCCTAGGACCCCGCCCTTTCAAGGCGGTAGCGCGGGTTCGAATCCCGTTGGGGGCACGCGGTACAATTGAATGATATGCGGTATGGTTTGATTGCGGTATAGTGACGAACGGCAAGACACAGCAGTAAGCAAGGCCCAGTGGCGCAGTTGGTTAGCGCGTCGCCCTGTCACGGCGAAGGTCGCGGGTTCGAGTCCCGTCTGGGTCGCAAGGCAGTTCGGCCGGTTGGTCGATCCGCTACCTGGCCAGGTAGCTCAGTTGGTACGAGCGACCGCCTGAAAAGCGGTAGGTCGGCGGTTCGACCCCGCCCCTGGCCACCAGAACGTTTCGAGAAAAGCCCCTCGCTTCCCGCGAGGGGCTTTTCTCATTTTCCGGCGGCGAATCGGATGACCGCCAGTGCCTGGTCGTCGTGGACTTTCGGTCGCGGCCACTTCGTGCGATTTGCGTCACCCGCTTCGGCCGCGCGGATCTCGTCCAGGACGGCGTCCGGGCCATTGTCGGACGTGATGCGCAGCACTGCCCGCCAGTCCTCGAACAAGCCGTAGTCGTCCACGCCGCAGGACACGCCGTCGGTCGCCATCAGCACCGCGCGGACCCGGTCACGCGGCCAACTCGCCCGCACGGCCCGGTGCGCGGCGGCCGGCTCCGCCTCGGCCACCCACCAGCCGTGCTCCCGGTTGCGCCAGTCGGTGATCCGGTCGACCGCGCCCCGCAGGTCGCGCAGCCGGTTGTCGGCGACGACCTCGACACCGGCGTCGGTGAACACCACGACCGGGCTGTCCGCGAGCACCAGCACGTCGACGGCGGTGTCGGTCCAGCGCGTGATCGCGACCGTGCTGGACGGCGAGTCCCCCGGCGCCAGACCGTGCTCGGCGGCCAGGCGGGCGATGGCGCGGGCGAGGACGTCGGCCAGGTCGGGGGCCCGGTCACCGGGGTCGGCGAGGTCGGGGTGCGCCAGCTCGGCGGCGAGGTGGCGGGAGTGCCAGCCGCCGTCGCGTTCACGAGGGGTCGGCGAGGTCGCGCCGTCCAGCAGGACCACGGCGTTCGGCAGTCGGACGATCCGGTCCTCGGTGGGGCGCGGCAAGCCGTCGCGGCCCACTCCGGCCCGTTCGGCGGTGGTGATCTCCGGCATCGCCGTCGAGCCTAGCGCGTCAACCTGGATTGACAAGTCGGTGTTTGTCAACCAAAGTTGACGGCATGACGGAAGCGACCGAGCTCGCCTCGGCGGCGGGCGACCAAGACCCCAGGGTCGGGCTGCGAGCGGTGAGCGCACTGCGCCGGCTGCTGGAAACACTCGAAGCCGTGCAGGTGCGCAACGCCCGCGCCCGCGGCTGGTCATGGCAGGAGATCGCGGCCGAGCTCGGGGTCACCCGGCAGGCCGTCCACAAGAAGCACGGGGGAGACCGATGATCGGGGAACGGTTCACCAGGGCCGCCCGCCAAGCCGTCCACGAGGCCGTCGTGCAGGCCGAACGGCTCGACGCGCCGGAGATCGGGCCCGAGCACCTGGCGCTGGCGCTGCTCGACTCGCCGGTCCTGGCCGAGTTCGAGCTGGCCCGCGACGAGGTGGTCGACGCCTTCGCCGCCGCCCGGCGCAAGGGCGGGCTCAGCGACGCCGACACCGAGGCGTTGCGGCGGCTCGGCATCGACGTCGACCAGATCGTGGCGTCGGTCGAGCGCAGCCACGGCGAAGGCGCGCTGGCCGGCTCGCCCACCCGCCGTCGACGGCGGTTCTTCGGCAACCACCTGCCGTTCACGGCGGCGGCGAAGAAGACGTTGGAGCGCAGCCTGGTCGAAGCGCGCGACCTCGGCCACAACACGCTCCGCGAGGAGCACATGCTGCTCGCGCTGCTGGCGCAGGGCGGGTTGGTGGCCGAGGTGCTGGGGGCGCGCGGCGTGAACTACGTCGAGGTCAGGAAGCGGGTCGTTCGCTCACCCAGGTGACCAGCGGGAGGAACAGCTGGGTCAACGGGCCGATGGCGAAGGCGTACAGGACCGTGCCGACGCCGATCGTGCCGCCGAGCAGCCAGCCGATGCCGAGCACGGCCACCTCGACCACCGTGCGCACCAGGCGCAACGAGGTCCCGGTCCGCGCGCAGAACCCGGTCGTCAGGCCGTCGCGCGGGCCGGGGCCGAGGCGGGCGCCGATGTAGACGGCGGCGGCCAGGCCGTTCAGCACGATGCCGGCGGTGAGGAACAGGATGCGCGGCAGCAGGTCGGTCGGGTTCGGCAGGAGGAACAGCGTGACGTCCACCGCCAGGCCGATGACGACCACGTTGCTGACCGTGCCGACGCCGGGTCTCTGCTTGAGCGGGATCCAGCAGAGCAGGACCACCGCGCCGACGATGGCCGTGATCAGGCCGAAGGACAAGCCGGTGATCTTGGTCAGGCCCTCGTGGAGCACGTCCCACGGGTCGAGGCCGAGGGTGGCGCGGATCTGCAGCGCCATGCTCGCGCCGTAGAGCCACAACCCCACCAGCAGTTGGGGGACACGGCGAACGGGCGAGACGGTGACCGGGACCTGGGTGAGTGCGGCGAGCATGTGGCCATCCTTCGCGCCGATTGGCCTTGTATTCCAGAGCCAATCGGCAATAATTGGCCTTGTGAACTCCGACATCCCACCAGGTGGACGTATATCCGGCTTCCGCCTGGCCCGACTGCTCGGCGAGTGGCGTCGTCGTGGCGCACGTCACGGGTCGGTGGACCTGGCCGCGGCGATCCGGATGCTGGTGCTGGACGGCCGGCTGCCCGCCGGCACCCGCCTGCCCGCGGAACGGGAGCTGGCCGAAGTGCTGCCGGTGAGCCGCACGATGATCACGGCGGCGTTGGACCAGCTGCGGTCGGAGGGGCTGGTCGCGAGCCGGCGCGGGGCGGGGTCGTGGATCAGCCTGCCGACGGGGACGTTGGGCGTCGTGCCGGACACCCCGCTGGTGGGGCACAGCATGGTCGACTTCGCGCGGGCCGCGCCTCCGGCGCTGCCGGGCGTGCTGGCGGCGTTCGACCAGGTCCGGCGGTACCTGCCGGACCACCTCGCGGATCACGGGTACTACGAGCACGGGGTGCCGCAGCTGCGGGAGCGCATCGCGGACCGGTACACGGCACGGGGGCTGCCGACGTCGCCGGACCAGATCGTGGTGACCAGCGGCGCGCAGCACGCGTTGGCGTTGACCCTGCGCCTGTTCACCGGACCGGGTGACCGGGTGCTGGTGGAGCAGCCGAGCTACCCGAACGCGCTGGACGCGATCAAGGCCGTCTCCGCGATCCCGGTGCCGGTCGCGATGACCGACACCGGCTGGGACCTGCCCGGGATCGCCGCCGCCCTCCGCCAAGCCGCACCGCGCATGGCTTACGTCGTGGTGGACTTCCACAACCCCACCGCGCACCGCCTGGACGCCGAGGGCCGCGCCGAACTGGCCGACACCGCCCGCCGCGCCCGCACCCCGTTGGTGGTGGACGAGACGGTCGCCGAACTGGACCTCGACGGCGACCCGCTCGACGGCCCCCCACCGCTGGCGAAGTTCGCGGACGACCTGGTCGTGACCCTGGGCTCGGCCAGCAAGTCGCACTGGGGCGGCCTGCGGATCGGCTGGATCCGCGCGTCGACCGAAGTGGTCCACCGCCTGATCTCCACCCGCACCGCCCTCGACCTGGGCTCGGCGGTGGTCGATCAGCTGGTGCTGGCCGAGCTGCTGGCCGACCCCGAACCGGCGCTGCGCGAACGGCGGGCCCAACTGGCGGCCCAGCGCGACGTGCTCATCGAGGGCCTGCGCGAACACTGCCCGACCTGGCGCTTCCGCCGGCCGGAGGGCGGCCTCAGCGTGTGGTGCGAGCTGGACGCGCCGGTGAGCACGCGCATCGCCGTCGTGGCCCAGAACCACGGCATCCGGCTGGCTCCGGGCTCCCGCTTCGGCGTCCACGGCGGCTTCGAACGCTGGCTGCGCCTGCCGTTCGTGCAATCACCGGACGTCCTCCGCGACGCCGTCCGCCGCCTGGGCCTGGTCGCCGCGTCCGTCACGGGCCACACGATGCCCACCGACGCCGACCTCGCCGTGCCGGTCGCCTAGCGGGTCCAGCTGCTCGGGGTTGTCTCGGCGCCGCCGAGCTCGTCGGGCGCTGTGGGGCCTGCTGCTGCGTGCGGAGTGCGCGGTGGGTGATCGGTGGTGGGTGGTCGGTGACGCCAGGCCGTGGCGTGCGTGGTGCGGGGGCGTGGCGCGGGGGTGCAAGGCGTGGTGTGGGGTGCGGGTGGTGGTCGGTGACGGCGTGGCTGGGTGTGGTTGGTGGTGGTCGGTGGCGGGGCGTGGGGTTGGGATGGCTGGGCGTGGGGTTGGGGCGGTGGGGCGCGGGGTCGGGAGGGTGGGGTGGTGGGTGTGGGGAGGTGGGTGGTGGTTGGCGGGGGTCCTCATGGTTTAACCGAGGGGTGGTAACGGTGTTTCCGTACATATTTCGGTGAGGACCACTCGATCGTGTTAGTCCGGGCCGTCGGGATCCGGCGCAGCCCCTCGTTGAGCCGGAGCCCGACGGCGGCGGTTCGTGGACCTGCGGCGGGGACGCTCCAGGGATTGGCGTCCCCTGCCGCAGGTTCCCGTTCGGTCCCAGCGCTCGCGGGGGCAGCGCGGCGACGGGACCTGGCCCGTCCTGCCAGGGCGCGGTTGGCAGGACGGGAACCCTTGGGTGGTGCGCGACAGGCGTCAGTGAAACGTGATGTGAGCGAAATGACCTGGTCAGACGATGTGCGGTCACGCGTGCTCAGGGCACACGGATCCCGTCGGACCTCAGTCGGGTGACGTGCTGGGCAGCCCTGGGACGCTGCCCGGGGACCGGCCGTCATCCCACCGCACGGCCGACCACGCGGCCGACGGCTTCAGGTCCGCCTGCCCGGACAACGACGCGATCACGCCGCCCCGGTGGCCGCCGCCGCCGCCGTCCGCGCTGCCCGAGGACGCCGTCGGCGCGCTCGGCGCGGGCGCCTGCTTCGGCATCGGCGCGGGCGCGTTCGGCTCCGGCGCCTCCCAGGTCACCTCGGTGTCCGGGGTGACCTGGGAAGCAACCGGTGACGGTGGGGTGGTCGGCGTGAGCGGCTCGTTCGCGCGAGTGGGAACGACCACGACCGCGACCACGGGAACCGGCTCCGGAGCGGCGACGGCACGTGCGGCGGCCGCACGCACGGCGGCCTTCTCGGCCACCTTCGCCTCGTACAGCGGCACGGGCATCGTGTTCGACACCGTGCCGGAGTGGCTGTAGCCGTTCGAGTAGCCACCGGTGTGGCTGTAGCCGCCGGAGTAGTAGCCACCGTCGGTGGACGACTCCGGGTACGGCTCCTGGTCGCGGTCGGCGTCCGGTGCGGGCTCGCCGGGCAGGACGGTCACGGTGGGCAGGACGGTCACGGCGGGCAGACCCGCCGGCCGGGACTCGGTCCCGGGCAGTGCCACCCCGATGAACGACGGTGACTCGAACGGCCGTTGAGCGACCGCGACGGTCGTGAACGGCGCCACGTCGGCGGGCACGGCCGACGTGATCAGGTCGGCCGCTGCCGCCTGCTGCGCGCCGATCGCCACGTTCACCGAGTCGAGGGTCTTCGTCGCCTCGTCCGGGTGGTCCTCGCCCGCTGACGCGACCCCGGCGCACACGAACCACGCCGCCGCCGCCAACCCGCTGACGGCGAGCGCCCGGAGCAGCAGCGAGCCACCCGGGCGCACCGCGTCGGGAGTTGCCACTGTGGATCACCACCGTTCCGGGTAAGGCGAACGGGACGGACCGTTCGAGGTCGACGTTCTGCTATGTCTAGCACTGGGAACCGCATTTTCGAACGTTCTCCGGCGGAAACCGCTCAGAAGGGCGGTGCGGTGCGGCTGTCCGTGTTGTCCCACCCGTCCGTGAACACAGTCCGTCGTGCCCCCTCGGGGGTGCGATGACGCGAATCGTCCACAACGAACGCACGCCCCGCGTCCGTTGTGGACCGATCACGAACGCCTGACCGGCGGATTCGGTACCCATGGCCAACTCACCTGTACGAGCGTCACTCAAACAGGTGATGCCAGCCCGCGCGGTCACCCCTGCCCCACGCGGGCGAAGCCCAGATCACCGTGCCTGCGCAAGCGCTTGCGCCTGATTTGCAAGGTTGCTGTGCGACTGCCCGTCGCCCAATTGTAGATATGAAAACAATTCGTCTGGCCTGGATCCGGCCCGCTCCGGCCACGTGAATCCGATCCATCACGCGACGAACCACGGCGTGGCGTGATCGCGGCCCGACGCGCCCGCACCGCGCAGCACGAACCTGACCGGCCCGAACGGCACCCGCCCGACGTGGAACCGGCCCGCCGCGCCGACCTCCGCCGTCACCTGGCCGCCCGGCCACCGCGCGACCACGAGAGCGCCCACGAGAGCGCCCACCCGGGCGGTGCCGGTGACGTCCAGTCCACCGGCCACCCGGGAGAGCCGCAGGTCGAGCCCCGTGAACGCCATCCGGCGGGCCATCCCGTGCGGCTCGACGTGCACCGAGTCGGAGGACAGCCCCAAGGTGACCGCGTCGGTGCGTTCGACCAGCGCGGAGCACGCCCGCGCGGCCAGCGGTCCCGGCATCGGGTCGAGGGCGTCCACCACCAGCGCGAGGGCGTCCAGCAGCTCCCGGTCGGTCCGCGCGAGCCTCGGCCCGATCACCGCGACACCTCCGATCATCGCGACACCTCCGAGCCGAGGCGGCGGCGCAGCACGGCCAGGCACCGGCCGCGGGTGGCGCCCAGGCTGTTGACCGGGATCCCGACCGCCTCGGCGACCTGCGTGAACGACAGCTCCGGCGCGAACGCCGCCAACCGCAGGATCTCCCGGCAACGGTCGGTCAGCGTCGCGTACGCGCGCCACAACCCGGTGTCCCGGGCCAGCGCGCGTTCCTCCGTCGTCGGCCCGTCGTCGGCCGCTTCCCACCCGTCGAGCGGCACCTCCCGACCGCGCAGCCGCAGCACGGTCAGCGTCTCGCGCCGGGTGGTCGTGACCAGCCACGCGCCCAACCGCTCGGGGCGCCGGATGCGGGCCAGGTTCTCGGCCAGCGCCAGCCAGGTGGCCTGGCAGACGTCGGCCGCGTCCTCCGGGCTCAGCCGGTGCGACCGCGGCACGGCCCACACCAGGCGCGCGTAACGGCGGACGATCTCGTGCCACGCGGCGGCGTCGCCGCAGTCGGCGCGGATGAGCAGCTCTGCGTTGTCCCGATCTTGCATGCTCCTTGAGAGCACCCGTGCTGACCTGGGGATACCGCTTCCGCTCGATGGTGTGGCCGGCGGAACCGACGGTCGCCGCCGTGCGTCGCTACTCGGTTCGCAGGCCGGCGGGGCGGATGGCCGAGCGCAGCGCGGGCACCGTGCACAGCGACACCACGAGCACGACGACCGCCGCGGCGGTGACCGTGGTGGCGATCTCGGTCCAGTCGACCCGGAACCGCCCGGACGGCGCGACGAGCCACGCCGTGCCCAGGCCGATCGGGAGGGCCAGCCCGATGCCGAGCGCCGCGGGTATCGCCGACTGCCACAGCGCGGACACCGCGAGGACCTTCGGCGGCACGCCGTTGGCGACCAGCACCGCGGTGGGCCGGCGGCGTTCGAAGACCTGGTCGACGGCCGCCGCCGCGAGCCCGATCACGGCCAGCAGGGTGAGCAGCACCGAGCCGCCGATGACGCCGCCGCGCAGGGACGCGTACAGCTCGACCTGCCCGTCCTCGGACTGGCGGCGCAGCGTGACGCCCCGGTCGGCGCGGCCGGTGGCGGCCAGCAGGCGGTCGCCGAACGACTCGTCCGGGTCGCCGCGCACGACCAGCTCCCTCGGCGGCACGGAGGTCAGCACGGGGTCGGCGCCTCCCGCCACGACCAGCCCCCACAGGTCGCCGCTCACCTCCTGGTACCGCGGCACGACCCAGTCCTGCCCGTTGATCCTGACCTCGCTGCCCGGTTCCGGTTTCGACCCCGACCCCCACCCCACCAGGTACGCGGAGCCGTTCACGCAGTCCCGCACGTCGAGGCGCTCGGCGATCTCGACGCAGTCGGTGCTGGTGACGCCGCCACCGCCCTCGATCGGGTGCAGGCGCACCTCGCTGACCTGGCGCACGCCGCCGACCAGCGCGATCGCCTCTTCCAACGACCGCACCTCGGAGCGCGGGGGCAGGTCGAGCACCCACCGGTCCGGGGTGTCCGACGGCGGCGAGGCGCTGAACTGGGCGGCCACGCCGAGCAGGATCTGCAAGGTCAACGAGCCGGTCAGCACCACGACCACGCCGGACAGCACGCGTGGTGTGCCCGCGTCGAAGCGGAGGGTCCGCAGGGCGAGCAGCGGCGCGATGCCGTCCGGTTCGACGCGGCGGGCGACCTCGCCGACGAGCCACGGCAGCACCGCGCCCGTGCCCGCGAGGACCAGCGCGATGCCGGTGCCGAGCCCCACGGCCAGGCGCGCGTCGGCCATCACCTGCCAGTAGCCGCCGATCGCCGAGATCACCACGATCAGCACGACTCCGGCGCCGACCAGCCCGAACCGCCACCACGCGCGGCGGCGGGGCAGTTCGACGGCGCGGGACAGGCCGAGCGGGCCGACGTCCTCCGTGCGCAGGGCGAGCAGCGCCGACAGGACGGCCACCACCGGCACGCCCAACGCGATCAGCGCGCCGAGCAGCGGGTCGGGCAGCAGGTCGGTCGGGAAGAAGCCGACACCTTCGACCTCGACGAACCGGGCGAGGGGCCGGGCGGCGAAGAACAGCGCCACGCCGACGAGCAGCCCGAGCACCGCGCCGGTCAACGTCTCGCCGCTCGCGATCCAGCGGAGCTGCGTGCGCGACGCGCCGACCAGCCGGATCGCGGCCAGGCGCTGCGCCCGGCCGGTCGCGCCGAGGCGGGTGGCGACCAGGACGAAGATGCCGAGGGGCACGAGCAGGGCGCCGATCGCGGTGACCATCAGCAGCCGGTAGATCGGCGGCAGGGTGGCCGGTGGCTGGTCGCTGCCGAAGCCCGCGGCCGGGTGGGCGCTGTCGTGGTGGGCCTCGGGCAGGCCCGCGTAGAAGATCAGGGACTTCGGCCTCGGCAGGCCCGCGTCGGCGATCACCCCGATCACGCTCTCCGGGAACCGGGCGCGGACCGAGTCGTCGGTGCGCATCAGGTCGAGCAGCTCGGGCGAGACGACCAGCTCGCCCGGTCCGGGGACGCGGCCGACGCCGGGCGGGGCGGGCGCGTCGGACGCGGTGGCGGCCAGTTCCACGCCGGTGATGCGGCGACCCTGCCAGGAGACGCTGACGTGGCGGGCTTTCAGCTTCGCGTCGCCCGGTGTCGCGTCGCCCGGTGTCGCGTGGACCGACGCGGAGTGGACGCGTTGCGCCTTGGCCTCCCGCGCGGGACCGATCGAGGCGGCGAGCAGCAGGACGGTGACGCCGAGGCCGACGCCGGCGGCGGTGAGCGCCAACCTGGCCCACGACGTCCGGCTGCCCCCGACGGCCAGCCGGATGCCGAGGACCAGGTCTGCGGCCCACCTCATCGGAGCACGCTCCGGTCGCCCGCGCGGGTGACGTGGTGGGGGTGGTGGGGAAGTGGGGTCACATCTCCTCAGACGTCCCGGAGCGCCCGGACGTGGCTTCGGTGTGCCGACTGAGATGGTGTCGCCGCCCCGGGCTTGGGGCGTCAGGGGCGGCGACACCCGCCTCGGACCTACTCGGAGCGCAGGCCGAGGGCGCCGGTGGCCCGTCGCAGGGACGGCAGCGACAGCAGCGTCACGACGACGACCAGCAGGGCGGCGGCGGCGCTGAGCAGCCCGATCCCGGCCCAGTCGAGCACGAGCGGCGCGGAGATGATCCGCAGCAGCAGCACCGCCAGGCCGCCGCCCACCCCCACGGCCACGACCAGCGCCAGGAGCAGCGGCACGGCGTTCTGCCAGAGCAGGGAACGGCTCAGCGCGCCGCGCGGCACACCGCTCGCCGCCAGCACGGCCAGTGGCCGCCTGCGCTCGCGGACCTGCTCCAGCGCCAGCACGAGCAGGCTCGCGCCCGCCAGCAGCAGCGTGACCAGCGAACCGGCCAGCAGCGCCTGCCGGATGCTCTCGAACTCCTTCACCCGTTCGGCCACGTCGACCTGGCCGAAGTACGACGTGTAGGCGCGCCAGGTCAACGGTGCCAGGGCGTTGCGGACGTGCTCGGCGACGTCCGGCTGGTCCGGGTCCACCAGCACCGTCACGCCGGAGCCGTCGGGGTCGACGGGCAGGTCCCGCGCCGCCGCCGGCGTGACCAGCAGGCCGTACCGGTACAGGGACGTGTCGCCGGGGTGCTGGACCGCGGTGAACGCGGGAACCGTCCACTGCGGACCCGTCTCCTCGCCGCCGCCGGAGTACACGAGCACCGAAGCCCGTTGACCCGGCTCGAGCTTCGGGCGGTCGGAGCCGCGCGACGAGCCCGGGTCGACGTAGAAGCTGTCGCCGTCCCGGCAGCTCGGCAGCGCGGCCTGCGTCCGCAACGCGTCGCAGGAGCCGACCGTCGCCATGTGGTACTCGTCCGGGCCCGTCTTGAAGGTCACGCTGCGCGTCGTGAGCACCCGCTGCACGCCGTCCGCCCGGGCCAGCAGGTCGGCGGTCCGCTCGGTCACGTCAGGCGGCGAGTCCTGGAGGCTGACCACGATCCGGCCCTTGTCCGCCTCCGGGGTCGGCCGGTCCACGATCCTGGTCTGCGTGCTGGCCAGCACGGACTGCAGGGCGATCCCGCCCGCGAGGACCACGGCCACCCCGCCGACCACGCGCGCGGCCGTGCCGCTCTCCAGCTGGAGCCTGCGGATCGCCAGCTGCCACGACGGCGCGCCACCGCGCAGCCGGCCGACCGCGCGTTCGACCACCCACGGCAGCAGCACGGGGATGCCCAGCAGGAGCAGGATGACCCCGCCGATCACCACCACGTCGGACCCCTGGACCGCCTCACCGCCGAACGCGCCCGCCTGGGTGAGCAGCGCGACCACGCCGAGGGCGATCGGGACCACGCGCCACCACAGCACCCGCCGCACCGGCTTCGTGCGGCGCACCACGCCCAGCGGCTCGATCACCGTGCGGCGCATGGCGACGACCGACGTCACCACCGCCATGACGGGCACCAGCACCACGATCAGCACCGCCAGCGGCAGCCACGGCGTCAGGTCGTCGGCGAACACGCTGATCCCGAGCAGCCGGACCCGCTCGACGAACCGCCGCCCGGTGAAGAACAGCGCCGCGCCGACCGCCAGCCCGACGAACGCGCCCAGCAGCGCCTCACCGGCCGCGATCCGGCGCACCCGCTGCGAACCCGCGCCGACCAGCCGCAACGCCGCCAGCCTGCGGTCCCGCTCGGCGCCCGCCAGGCGGGTGGTGATGCCGACGAACACCAGCACCGGGAACAGCAGCGCCACCGACCCGACCATGATCAGCAGGAGCAGCACCGGTTCGAGCTCGCGATCGGTCACCGCGCCGCCGAAGCCGGTGATCGGGCTCTCGCCGTCGTGCCCGACGGACGCGTCACCCGCGTAGAACTTCAGGTCGTGCGGCGCGACCAGGCCGCTCTGCTCGATGGTGCCGACCACCTCCTGCGGGAACCGCGCCCGCAGCAGCTCGCCGTCCGGCCCGGCCAGCAGCTCCGCCAACGCGGGCGACACGACGATCTCGCCGTCGCCGGGCACCGCCGACAGGCCCGGTGGCACCGGCGCGCCCGGACCGGTGCCGCGGACGAAGTTCCCGGTGATCGACACGCCGTGGTAGTCGGTGTTCCAGAACGTCATGTAGAGCACGTCGCCCGTGGCCTGCTCGCCCGACGCCTGCTGACCCGACGCCTGCTCGCCCGACGCCTTCTCGGCGACGACGGGCCCGGCCGCGGACTGCCGCTCGCCGCGCTCGGTGAGCACCGTCGTCACCGACGACGCGGCCAGCAGCACGGCCACGCCGAGACCGATGCCCGCGCCGGTCAACGCCAGCCGCACCCACGACGTGCGCCCGCCGCCGAGCGCCAGCCGGACGCCGAGCGCGAGGTCGGCGAACCAGAGCCTCACCTGACCGGCTCCATCTCGCGGGACTTGCCGTCGCGCACCACGACCTCGCGGTCGGAGTAGGCCGCCACCCGCGCCTCGTGCGTCACCAGCACCACCGCCGCGTCGGTCTCCTTCGCCGCGGTGACCAGCAGCTGCATCACGCGCTCGCCGTTGAGCGAGTCGAGCGCGCCGGTCGGCTCGTCGGCGAACACCACGCGCGGTCCCGTGATGAGGGCGCGCGCGACGGCGACCCGCTGGCCCTGGCCGCCGGACGTCTCGCCGGGGCGCTTGTCCGCGACGTCGGCGACCTCCAGCCGCTCCAGCCACTCGCGGGCCCGCGACTCGGCCTCCTTGCGCTTCACCGAACCCAGCCGCAGGGGCAGCGCGACGTTCTCCAGGCAGGTCAGCTCCGGCACCAGCTGGCCGAACTGGAACACGAAGCCGAAGTCGGTGCGCCGCAGCTCGCTGCGCGGGCCGTCGCCCATCGCGCTCAGCTCCACGTCGCGGTAGCGGACCGTGCCCTTGTCGGGCGTGAGGATGCCGGCCAGGCAGTGCAGCAGGGTGGACTTGCCGGAGCCGGACGGCCCCATCACGGCCACCACCTCGCCCGCGCGCACGCTCAGGCCGGCGCCGTCCAACGCGGGCGTGGGGCCGAACGACTTGTGCAGGTCGACGGCCTCCAGCAGGACCCTGGCCCGGTCGGTGACGCTCGTCGCGTCGCCGTTCAACAGGTTGCCGTTCAGCAGGTCGCCGCTCATCGGGTCGCCGTTGATCGGGTCACTGGTCGCCGGGTCGTCGCTCACTCGGTCACCGCCGTCTTGAGCCGGCCGAGGCGCGCGGCGGTGAGCTCCAGCCAGCGCAGGTCGGCTTCGAGGTGGAACAGGGCGTGGTCGCAGATCAGCTGGTCGGCGAGGTCGCCGCCGGCCTTGCGCTTGGTCAGGTCGCGCATCGTGGCCAGGTGGGCGGCGCGCTGGACGTCGAGCACGTCGTCCGCGCTGCGACCGGACAGCAGGGCCAGCACGACCTTCGTGTAGAGCGTGTTCTGGAGGTAGGGCTCCGGCTTCTCGGGCGTGCCCAGCCAGTGCTCGACGTCGGTCACGCCCGCGTCCGTGATGGCGTACCGCTTGCGTTCCGGACCGTCGCCCGACTCGACGCCCGCCTCCTCGACCAGGCCGTTGCGGAGCAGGCGCGAGAGCGTGGTGTAGACCTGCCCGTAGTGCAGGGGCCGGTCTTGGCCGAAGCGCTCGTCGTAGGCCTTCTTCAGGTCGTAGCCGTGCCGTGGACCCTTTTCGAGCAGTCCCAGCAGGGTGTGTCCGATCGACATGCGGGGCACTATACACACGAGGTATACACATGGTTCATAGCCCGATCGGCGGATGGGGACCGTTGGTCCGAACGGGCAGTGGTGGTAACCGATGGTGATCGTTTGCCGGTTACTTCGCCACATCACGAGGCTCCGACGCCTACAGTGGAGGGGTGACTGGTCTGGCGGCCGGCTGGGACCACGCGGCTTTCACGCAGGGTCGAGCCGGCGATGCGGAACACGATGTGGAGCTGCTGCTCGCTTTCCTGAACACCCGGGACCTCGAACTCGGGACGGACGTCTTGGACAGCGCCGCCGCCTGGCGCGCGTGGGTCACCGAACGCGGCCTCGGCCGGGCGGGTGACCCGCAGGAGGTCCGCGCCGTCCGCGCCTCGCTGCGGGCCTCGCTGGGTGAACGGCACGACGGACCCGACCCCACCCCCGTGGCGGGCCTGATCCGCGTCGACCTCAGCCACGGCGTGCCGACCATGTCCAGCACCGACGCGCTCGGCGCGGTGCTCGGCGCGGCGGCGCGGCTGGCCGTGCTCGGGTCGTGGGAGCGGTTCAAGATCTGCCAGGCGGACGACTGCCGGTGGGCGTTCTTCGACCGCTCGCGCAACCGCTCGCGCACCTGGTGCTCGATGCAGACGTGCGGCAACCGGGAGAAGGCGCGCAACTGGCGGGAACGGCGCGCGCTGAGCGTGAGCTGAGCGTGGAACCCGACGTGCCCGAGCGTTCGACACGCGGTACCCGAGCGTAGGACTCGCGCGAGAGTCCTACGTCCACGCCGCGCGAGTCCTACGTTCGGAACGACCGTGTCCTACGTTCGGGGCACCCGAGTTGAACGCTCAGGTCACGTCAGGAGCTGGCTGACGGTGTAGATCACCAGGCCCGCGAGCGCGCCGACGACCGTGCCGTTGATGCGGATGAACTGCAGGTCGCGGCCGACCTGCAGCTCGATCTTGCGCGAGGTCTCCTCGGCGTCCCAGCGCTCGACGGTGTCCGTGATCAGCGTGGTGATCTCGTCGCGGTAGTTGGTCACCACGTACCCGGCCGCGCTTTCGAGCCACCCGTCGACCTTGTCGCGCAGCGACCCGTCCTCCACCATCCGCTGCCCGAACGCCATCAAGCCCTCGCGCACGCGCCTGCGCAGCTCCGACGACGGGTCCTCGGCCGCGTCGAGCAGCATCTTCTTCGCCGTGCCCCAGGCCGACCCGATGAGCCGCTGCACGTCCGGGTGCTCCACGACCTGCTGCTTGACCTGCTCGGCCCGCCGCATGGTCACCGGGTCGGTGCGCAGGTCGGCCGCGAACTCGATCAGGAACTGGTCCACCGCCAGCCGCATCGGGTGGTTGACGTCGGTCTTCACCGCCCACGCGAAGTTCAGCAGCTCGGTGTAGACCTTGTCGCCGAGCATCGAGTCGACGAACTTCGGCGACCACGACGGCGCCCGGTCCGACACCACGCCCATGACCTTCTCGTAGTTGTCCCGCACCCAGTCGTAGGCCCGGTCGCACACCAGGTCGACGAACTTGTGGTGCGCGCCGTCGGTGAGCACCTGGCCGAGCAGCTTGCCCAGCGGCGGTCCCCACGGCCGGTCGACCAACCGCCGCACCAGCGCCTGCTCGACCACGGCCTGCACGTCGTCATCACGCAGCACGGTCACCGCGCCCTTCACGACGTTGGCCAGCTCGGACGTCACCCGCTCGGCGTGCTCCGGCCGCGCGACCCACTCGCCGAGCCGCCGTCCGATGCCCGCCCGCCGCAGCTTGTCCCGCACCACCGCCTCGGACAGGAAGTTCGTCCCGACGAACGACCCCAGCGCGTCGCCGAAGCTGTCCTTGCGGGTGGGGATGATCGCCGTGTGCGGGATCGGCAGGCCGAGCGGCCGGCGGAACAGCGCGGTCACGGCGAACCAGTCGGCCAACGCGCCGACCATGCCCGCCTCGGCCGCCGCGCGGACGTAGCCGAGCCACGCCGGGCCGCCGTCCTCGAACAGCAGGGTCACCACGAAGATCACGGTCGCGGCCAGGAAGAAGCCGGTCGCCACGAGCTTCATCCGGCGCAGGCCCTGGCGCTTGAGCTGGTCAGCGGGGGTCAGTTGCTCCACGCCGCCATTGTCCGTGAAGATTCGGCCTTGTGCGGGCACCAGCGCTAGTCACCAGGATGAGGCCGTTCACCTCGACGATCTTCGCCGAGATGACGGCGTTGGCCACGCGCACCGGGGCGGTGAACCTCGGGCAGGGCTTCCCGGACACCGACGGCCCGCCCGGGATGCTGGAGGCCGCCAAGGCCGCGATCGACGCCGGGCTCAACCAGTACCCGCCCGGTCCGGGCATGCCGGAGCTGCGGCAGGCCATCGCCGAGCACCGGGCGCGCTACGGCACGCACTACGACCCCGACACCGAGGTCCTGGTGACGGTCGGCGCCACGGAGGCCATCGCGGCCACGTTGCTGGCGCTGGTGGAGCCCGGTGACGAAGTCGTGCTCATCGAGCCCTACTACGACTCCTACGCGGCGTCCGTGGCGCTGGCCGGCGCGACCCGCCGCACGGTGGGGCTGGTCGAGGAGCCGGGCACGGGTCGGCTCGGGCTCGACGTCGACGTGCTGCGCGCCGCGATCGGCCCGAAGACCAGGGCGTTGCTGCTCAACTCGCCGCACAACCCCACCGGGACCGTGCTGAACCACGCGGAACTGGCGGCCGTCGCGGCGCTGTGCGTCGAGCACGACCTCGTGGCCATCACCGACGAGGTGTACGAGCACCTGGTCTTCGACGGCCTCGCGCACGTGCCGCTGGCCACGTTCCCCGGCATGGCCGAGCGGACCGTGACGATCTCCGGCGCGGGCAAGTCGTTCAACTGCACGGGCTGGAAGATCGGCTGGGCGTGCGGACCGGCCGAGCTGGTCGGCGCGGCGCGCGCGGCCAAGCAGTTCCTGACCTTCGTCGGCGGCGCGCCGTTCCAGCCGGCCGTGGCGCACGCGCTGCGGCACGAGCTGGAGTGGGTCGAGGGCCTGCGCACGTCGCTTCAGGACAAGCGGTCGCGGCTGTCCGAGGGCCTGGCCGACGCCGGGTTCGCGGTGCGGCCCAGCGAGGGCACGTACTTCATCACCGCCGATGTGCGCCCACTCGGTTTCACCGATGGCCTGCAGCTGTGCCGCGAGCTGCCGGAGCGGATCGGCGTGGCCGCGGTGCCGGTGCAGGTGTTCACCGACCACCCGGACGAGTGGCGGCACCTGGTGCGGTTCGCGTTCTGCAAGCGTGACGAGGTGCTGGACGAGGCGATCGGCAGGCTACGAGAGCTCGGCGTCTGAGGTGACGCGGGACGGGCGGTCGCCCGCCAGCCGGTCCTGCACCAGCGCGTGCCGGAACTGGTAGGCGGCGCCCGCCTGTCGCAGCACGCCGAGCTTGCGCGCGTCCTCCAGGAACACCATCAGCTCCCACGGCAGCCTGCCGCGCGCCGCCAGCCAGATCCGCGCCACGGTGAACCACCACCAGCGCAGGTGCAGCACGGACAGCGTGAAGCCGAGCATCAGCCCGCACGCCAGGCCGAGCCCGACCATGCCCGACTGGCTCGGCCCGAACACCAGCCCGGCCGCCGCGCCGAACACCACGGCCAGCACCAGCGACCCGGTCCACACCGCGATCCGGTCCCGCGCCATCGTCCACTTCGGACTGGACGGGTGGCTCAGCTCGGCGGTGCTGCCCAACCCGAACCGCAGCGCCACCGCCACCGCGATGCCGAGGCCGACGACCAGGCCCGCCGACAGCCCGTACAGCGCGCCGAACACCAGGCCGGCCGCCGTGCCGAGCACGCCGCTGACCACCACCAGGCTGCGCCACACGTCGAGCCGGGGTTTCGCCACGCGGTGCCCGGACGCGTACAGCGCGGCCACGGCCACCGCGAGCCCGGCGGCCAGGCCGGTGATCGGCGCCAGCCCCGGCGTGCTCGCGTAGGCCATCAGCCAGGCGACGCCGACGCCGCCGATCAGGCCGAGCGTGACCGCGCCGAGCAGGGCCAGCCACGTGCTGCCGACCGAGCGGCGCAGGTCCCACCAGCCCAGCTCGCGCACGCCGCGCCGGCGCATTTCGCCGGCCAGGAACGCGAGCCAGCGGGCCGCCTTGTCCTTGGGCCAGACCTGGCTGGCCTTGGCCTGGTGCGCCACCCCGCGGTCGCCGAACGCGCCGCTGACCAGCAGGTCAGCCAAGTGGTCCTCGATGGCGGCCCGGTCGGGGAACCGGGTCCGGTCCAGCAGCTCGCTCGGCTCGCCGTACCCGTAGACGACGCCCGCCAGCCACACCGCCAGCGGCGTGGCCAGCGCGTCGGCCAGCCGTCCGTCCGGCTCGTCGCGCAGGTGCAGGAAGACCGGTTCCCAGCGGGCCGCGGTCACCGGGTCCGACACCGACCGCAGGTACCCCGCGACCTCCTCCAGGTCCAGCGGCTGGAGTTCCACCACCTGCGCGTTCGGCACCTCGGCGGCCAACTCGGCGAACTCGTCGGTCCGGCTGGTCAGGACCAGCGGGTGGTTGCCGGGGAACGCGCGGTTGATGCGGTCCAGCGCGTCGGCGCGCCGTTCGGGCGGGATCTGGTCGAGGCCGTCGAGCACCGGGAACACGCGGCGCTGCTCGACCAGCAGGTCGCCGGCGTAGCTGCCGTACAGCTCGGTGTTGCGCAGCGCCGGGTGGTCCTCGTACAGCCGCCGGGTCATCCAGGTGCGGACGTCCTCCGCCTCCGGGTTCCACGTGGACAGCGGCAGCAGGACCGGCACCGGGCCGTCCACGAGGCGGTCGAGCAGGCCGATCGTGAGCAGCATCACGGTCGTGCTCTTGCCCGCGCCGGGCTCGCCGAGGAACACCATGCGGTGGTCGCGCCGGTACGCGCGGACGACCGCGTCGCTGTGCCCGGGCTCGCCTCGCGTGGCGCTCCAGTGCAGGTCGAGGAGGTGCTCCGGCAGGCCGCGGGCGTGGCACTCCTCGTTCCACTGGGCGTGCAGGGCGCGGGCCAGGGCGCTCGCGGCGGCGTCGAGGTTGTCGTCGGTGGCGAGGCCGGCGGCACGCCTGCGGTGCAGCCACGGGTCCAGCGCCGCGAGCAGCGCCAGGAAGCCGAGGGCGAGGCCGGACAGCCACAGCTCGGGGTCGATGCCGTAGTCGGTGACGAACAGCCCGGCCGCGGCGAGCACGGCGGCCAGCACGCACCCCGTGAGCACGGCCCGTTGGCGGAATCTGGACACCACCGCATCATGACTGACCGGTCACGGATGGTGGTGACGCGGTGACCCCTGTGTCGTGCGTACCCTCGAAGGCGTGATCTGTCCGAAATGCCAGGACCTCATGCGGACCATCGGCCGTGGCTCCGTGCACATCGAGCAGTGCGAGAACTGCAAGGGCGTTTTCCTGGACGGCGGCGAGTTGGAGCAGATCATCGCCGCCGAGCGGGCGCACTACGCGCAGCCGTACCGGCCGGAGGGCGTGCCGGTGTCGATGCCCGTGCCCGTCCCGGCGCCGGTTTTCGCGCCGGCCGCGGAGCCGACGGCGGTCGTGCCGATCGGGGGGACGTTGCCGGTCGACGGTGACGTGCCGGTCGAGGGAGGGCGGCAGCCCGCCGGTCCGCCGCCTGCCGATGTCCCCGCCGACGTGCCGGTCGACGTGCCTGCCGCTGCGCCTGTCGCGCCCGCCGCCGGCCCGCCCCCGCCCTACCAGCCGCCTCCCGGCACGCAGACCGGCCCGCCGCCGCCGTACCAGCCGCCGCCCGGCTCCGCGCCCGCCGCGCCGCCGCCCGCCGTGTACTACGCGCCGCAGCCGTACTACCCGCGCCGCAAGCGCAGCTTCCTAGAGGAACTGCTCGACTGACCGGCCGCCGGCGCGTTCCGAGCGTTCAACTCGGGGGTCCTGAACGTAGGACACGGTCGTTCCGAACGTAGGACACGAGTGTTCTGGACGTAGGACTCGCGCGGCGTGGAGGTAGGGCTCACGGGAGTGGCCAGGTCAGGTCGGTGTGGTCCAGGGCGAAGTGCTGCGAGGTCGGGGTGGCGGTGAAGGTGAACTGGTGGCGCCGGGGTCTGCCCAGCGCCCGCCACTGCCGGTAGGCGGCTTCGGCGACGTCCCACAGCGCGCGCGGGCCGCCCTGGTCCACGACCGCGCCGCGGTGCCGCACCCACGAGCCGTCGGGGTGCACGAGGCGGACCGGGTCGACCGCCACCGCCACCCCGGCCAGCGCCAGCCCGGCGAAGAACTCGAAGCCGCCGGCCGGGTCCAGCACGTCGCGCGCGGACAGCAGGGTCGTGCGGGACGTCGCCGGCTCCTCGGTCAGGGCCGCCGGCAGCGCCTCGTCCGCCCACGCCTGCCGGTGCGCGCGCAACGGCATGAACCGCCCGTCCTCCGCCAGCACGCGCCCGGTGGCCCGCCCGTCGCGCACGGTCAACCGCACCAGACCGGCGCCGATGGCCCGGTTGAACGTGGTCACGACCACCCCGCCGGGCGCGGTCTGCTCCAGCCACGCCGCGGGGATGCGCGACACGGCGCACGTGCCGAGGACGCGGTCGTAAGGAGCGCCTGGCGGGTGCCCCCGCTCGCCGTCGCCCAGCACGCACGTCGGGTGGTGGCCGGTGGCGACCAGCCGGGCCTCGGCCCGCGCCAGCACGCCCGGGTCGACGTCGATCGAGGTCACCCGCGAGTCGCCGAGCACGTGGCAGAGCAGGGCGGCGTTGTAGCCGGTGCCGGTGCCGACCTCCAGCACCCGGTCGCCCGGCGCGGCGGCCAGGGCCTCCAGCATGATCGCCATGATCGTCGGCATGCTCGACGAACTGGTGGGTACCCCGGTCGCGGCGCCGGTGGCGAGTGCTTGCTGCCACGCCCGGTCGTCGTGGTCGAGCTGCGTCACGCAGACGTCGTCGCGGTAGGCCAGCGCGAGGTGGTCCGGGTGCTCGGCGGTGATCGGCTCCCAGGCGCCGTCGGGGCGTTGGACGAAGAACCCCGGCACGAACGCGTGCCTCGGGACCTGCCGAAACGCGTCCGCCCACCGCGGGTCGCGCAGCACGCCGGCGGTCAGCAGCGAGTCGGTCAGCTGTGCTCGCAGGTTCGCCGCAACGTCCACGCGCTCCACCGTAGCGCTGTGGTCGAGCACACGTCCCGATCGCTAGCAGGGCGCTTGCAGCAGCTAGCACCTCCGCGTACCGTCGACAGCGGACCGAGGAGGTGCCGCGAAGTTGGACAAGTCCATCGACGAGGCGGTCGCCGATCTCGGCCGCGACATCGGCGAGTACATCCGCCAGCAGCGCAACACGGCGAAGATCTCGTTGCGGCAGCTGGCCAGGCTCGCCGGCGTCTCCAACCCGTACCTGAGCCAGATCGAACGCGGCCTGCGCAAGCCGAGCGCGGAGATCCTGCAGCAGATCGCCAAGGGGCTGCGGATCTCGGCGGAGGCGCTGTACGTCGAGGCCGGGATCCTGGAGCAGCGCGAAGGCGGCGCCCTGGCGGACGCCATCGTCACCGCCCCCGACCTGACCGAGCGGCAGAAACAGGTGTTGCTCGACGTCTACGAGTCGTTCCGGCGGGAGAACACCGCCAAGGCGGACATCGCCGCCACCCAGATCGAGGAGGAGTGATCTCCATGCCGAACCTGCCCACCACCGAAGAACTGCGCAAGGCGGGCGAGCAGGCCGTCGCCGCCGCCCGCACGCCCCTGCTGGCCGCCCTCGGCGCCGGCGACCTGGCCGCCAAGGCGGTCATCGACGCGCTGGGCAAGGCCCGCGAGCGCGCCGAGTCGGCGAAGACCGCGGCCGAGTCCGCCGACCTGAAGAAGGACCTGCGCGACCGGCTGGACCCGGCCGAGCTGCGCAAGGTCGTGGACGCCTACACGCAGTCCGCGCTGAACCTCTACCAGTTCTTCGCCCAGCACGGCGAGGAGGCGCTGGAGAAGCTGAAGACCCAGCCGGGCCTGCAGAAGGCCCTGCACCAGGTCGAAGAGGCCGTCGGCACGGCCCAGAAGCGCACCGAGGCCGCCGCCGCGGACGCCCGGGTGCTGGCCGACGACGTGCTCGGCAAGGTGTCCCGCCGCACCCGCGCGGTCGGCGAGAAGGTCGCCGACGACCTGGACGACGCGAGCGAGAAGCTGGCCGAGACCGTGGTCGAGCTCGGCGGTGACGTCGCCGCCGAGGTGCGCGACACCACCCGCAAGGCCGCGCCGCGCAAGCCCGCCGCGACGAAGCCGGTCACGGCGGCGAAGCCCGCGGCGACCAAGCCCACCGCGACCAAGGCCGCGGGCGCCCGCCCGGCCACGGCGAAGAAGCCGACCGACAGCGCCGAGTGACCCGACCGCGACGGGGCGTCCTACGAGGGGCGCCCCGTTTCGGCTGTACCGCGAGCACGCCGCGCACGTAGGCTGGAGATGTGTTGCCAACGTTCCCAGACTTCAGTCCCCTCTACCTGGACGCCTGGGTCATGTTCGCGGCGTACTACGCCGCGCTGGTCATGGGCGTGTTCGCCTTCGCGCACGCCCTCTCGCAGCGGGCCGAGGCGTTCACGGCGGCCGAGCGCATGACCAAGCCCGCGTGGCTCGGCATCACCGGCGGTGGCGCGTTCGCGCTGCTGCTGTTCCACCCGTTCTCCGCCGGCGGCATGTTCTGGCTCGCCGGGCTGGTCGCGGTCACGGTGTACGTGGTCGACGTCCGGCCCCGGCTGATCGAGGTCCAGCGCGGCCCGCGGTGGTGACGCACCGGAGCTTCGGCTCCGGCGCGCCCGTCACGCTGGTCGGCCACGGCCTGGGCGCGACACCTGGCGAGGCCCGTCTGCCCACGTCCGGGCTGCCGGGCACGAAAGTGGTGGTCACGCTCCCCTCGCACGGCGACGAGCCGGACGCGCCCGAGGGCTACTGGACCTACCCGCGCATCGCCGCCGACCTGCGTGCCGCCGCACGGGAGACCGCCGCGACCCGGGCCGTCGGCGTGTCGTTGACGGCGGGCGCGCTGCTGGCCCTGCTCGCCGACGAACCCGACGCGTTCGACCGCGTGGCCCTGCTGCTGCCCGCCGTGCTGGACGAGCCGAGGCGGCTGCTCGGCCGCGAGGAGGCGATCGCCGCCGTCGGCGGTCCGCCCGACTACCAGGCGGAACGGCGGCGGGCGTTCGCGCGGCTGGACGGCGCGCTGGGGGAGCTGCCCGGCCAGGTCGCGGTCACCGACCGCGCGGCGTTGGCCCGGGTCACGGCCCCGGTGCTGGTGATCGGCGCGACGGACGACCCGCTGCACCCCGAGGACGTGGCCAAGCAGGTGGCCGCCGCGTTCCCGAACGGCAGGCTCGAACTCGTGCCGTCGTGGTCGACCCATCGCGGTGACGTCCGCACGTGGTTGGTCGACTTCCTGCGCGGGTAGCCGAACCGCATGGCCGAACCGAAGAGGATCGCATTCCTGGTCGACACGGAGGGCATCGAGCAGGTCGAGCTGACCGAGCCCTGGCGGCACGTGGAGAAGGCCGGCGCCGTGCCGAGGCTGCTCGCGCCCAAGCTGGGACAGGTGCAGGCGTACGACCACCTGACGCCGGCCGACAAGTTCGACGTGGACGTGCCGTTCGCGCACGCGGATCCCATGGACTACGACGCCGTGGTGATCCCGGGCGGGGTGGCCAACGCCGACTTCCTGCGGATGGACCGCGACGCGGTGAAGTTCGTCGAGCAGCACGTCGCCGCGGGCAAGCCGGTCGCGGCGATCTGCCACGGGCCGTGGCTGCTGGTGGAGGCGGACGTGGTGCGCGGCAAGAAGCTGACCTCGTTCCCGAGCCTGGCCACCGACCTGCGCAACGCGGGCGCCGACTGGGCGGACGAGGAGGTCCGGGTCTGCGGCGCGGCCGGGTGGACCCTGGTCACCAGCCGCAAGCCCGACGACCTGCCGGCGTTCAACCGCGAGGCGCTCAAGGCCTTCGGGCTCCAGGACATCTGAGGACGTGAAGCCCGGGTCCACGGGGATGTGCACCTCCCCGTGGGCTCGTCGCGGTGTCGCCGGAGCCCGCTAGAGCCTGGCCGCCGCGTACGCCGCGATGGCGTCGCGGACGTACTCGGCCAGGCCTTCGGCGTGCGCGTCGAACTGGACCTTGAAGTCCGGCGCGTCCACGTACAGCCGGCCGAGCCCGGTGTAGGACTCCCGGTTCGGCGTCCAGCTCCGGCGGATCCACCGGTGGTGCCGGTCGGTCACGTCCAGCGCGCGCGGCGCGTCGGCCGCGACGCCGGAGTCGAACAGCTCGGCGTAGGCCTGCACGACGGCCTTCCACTCCGCGGTGAACCCGTCGGCCTCGGCCTTGGTCCAGCCCTTCACCCGGCGCTTGTTCTCGTCGACGTGCTCCTGGACGCCCTCGCCGTAGCGCTCCACCAGCTCCGCCTCGTAGCGGGCCTGGCGGTCCGCGTCGAAGCCGTCGAACAGCTCTTCCACCTTCATCCCGTCACTCCCCTCCAGTTCCTCGATCGTGCGGGAGACGGTCCGGGCCAGCTTCGCCAGCCGGTCCTGCTCGGCGGCCAGCCACCGCGCGTGGTTGCGCAGCACGTCGACCGTCCGGTGCCGCCCGTCCAGGACCTCGGCCACCGTGTCGAGGCCGAGTCCCAGGTCGCGCAGCAGCAGGATGCGCTGGAGCCGGAGCAGCTGCTCGCGCTCGTAGTACCGGTAGCCGTTGCCGCCGATCCACGCCGGTTCGAGCAGGCCGATCGCGTCGTAGTGCCGCAACGTCCGCGAAGTCACCTTCGACATGCGCGCGACCTGCGCGATCGACCAGGCCATGACCGTGCTCCCTCCCTGTGCCGACCACGTTAGGGGTTGACGCAGCGTCAACGTCAAGGTCGGCCGGCAGGATGGTGGGCGTGTGGACCATCGCAGGCACCCTGACCCCCTTGCCCGTGCTCGACCGGCTCGACCTGGTCGCGGACCCGGTCGCCGCGGCGCTGCGGTCGATGGCGGACGGCGCGCGGCTCGCGGTCGCGGAGATTGACCCGGGATTGGCGGACACGGCCGAGTTCTGCGCGCACTACGGCTCGCCGTTGGCGGCGTCGGCGAACTGCGTCGTCGTGGCGGGCAAGCGCGGCGACACCGTCCGGTACGCGGCGTGCGTCGTGCTCGCGACCACGCGCGCGGACGTGAACGGCGTCGTCCGGCGGCGGATCGACGCGCGCAAGGCGTCGTTCGCGCCGATGGACGACGCGGTGTCGCTCAGCGGCATGGAGTACGGCGGCATCACGCCCATCGGCCTGCCCGACGACTGGCCCGTGCTGCTGTCGCCGGAGGTGGCGGCGGCGCCGGAACTGGTCGTCGGCAGCGGCATCAGGGGCAGCAAGATCCTCGTGCCCGGCGAGGTGCTGGCGAAGCTGCCGAACGCCGAGGTCGTCGAGGGCCTGGCCCGCTGAGGGCGCGGTCAGCCCGCCGCCGGCGCGCAGGACGGGTGCGAGCGCCGGGCTGACGGCCGCCCGCGCGACGAACGCGAGCCACACCCCGGCTTCGGCGCGCTCGGGCAGCGCGATGGCGCGTGCGTGCAGCTGATCGGGCCGGCCTACCGCGAGGACGTCTGCCTGGACGCGACCGAGCCGGTGGAGCGGGTGATCACGCCGCGTACTCCCGCAGGAAGCCGACGGCCTCGTCGGCGTCGTCGGTGACCAGGATCCAGCGCTCGGCCTCCCGGCCCCGCGCCAGGCGTCGCACCAGCGGCGCGGCCGGCACCTCGTCGACCCAGAAGTCCCGGCCCAGGAACACCATCGGCGCGGCCGGGCCGACCGAGCCGTAGTGGTTCTGGCAGTAGTCCTGGAAGACCTCCTGCACGGTGCCCGCGCTGCCCGGCGTGTAGATGATGCCGCCGGCGGCGACGGTGAGCAGGCCCTCTTCGCGCACCGAGTTGGCGAAGTACTTGGCGTGCAGCTCGCACGCCGGGTTGGGCGGCTCGTGGCCGTAGAACCAGGTCGGGATGCCGATCGTGCGTGGCCTGCCGGAACCCGCGGGCGCGGACGTGGGCAGGTCGGTGGGGCACGCGGCGATCCAGCGGCCGATGGACTCGGCGTCGTCGCCGAACCTGGGCGCCTTCGCCAGGTCCCGCAACGTCGGCTCGTCCACGCCGATCCGCACGCCGAGCGGCACGGCCTCCATCACGCCCGGCCCGCCGCCGGTCAGCACGGTGAACCCGGCCTCGCCGAGCGCCGCGCCCAGCTCCACGGCACGTCGGTAGCCGTCCGTGTCGCGGCCGAGCGCGTGCCCGCCCATCACGGCGACCGGCCGTTCGGGCAGCGCGTCCGCCAGCGCCTCGGTGATCGCGTGGTCGTGCAGGCGTTCGGCGAGGGCGTGCAGCGGGTCCGGGTTGTGGCCCTGGGCGCGGCTGTGCCGGTAGATCCGGGCGTCCGGGGTGTCGGCGTAGGACAGCGGGTCGTCCGGGTCGAACCCGGCGAACAGCTCGGCCGGCGGGTAGAGCCGCGACCGGTACACGTCGTAGGGCAGGTCGGGGATGGTCGGGAAGACCAGCGCCCCGGCCGCCGCCGCGCGTCGCTGGGCGAGCGGGGAGAGCGTGCAGCCGAGGAACAGCGCGCCGTCCATCGGCACGCGCAGCTCCTCTTCGCCCAGGTCGAGCCCGACGAGGACGGCGTGCCTCAACCCGGTCGCCGCGCGAACCTGGTCCAGGGTGGTGTACTCGGTGCGCACCGGCGCAGCCTACGTGCGGGGCGGGCGGTCAGAAGATGACGGTTTGGTTGCCGTGCACCAGGACGCGGTCCTCCAGGTGCCACCGCAGACCGCGCGCCAGCACGACCTTCTCGATGTCACGCCCCTTGCGCACCATGTCGTTGACGGAGTCGGTGTGGTCCACCCGGATCACGTCCTGCTCCACGATCGGTCCCTGGTCGAGGTCCGCGGTCACGTAGTGGCACGTCGCGCCGACCAGCTTCACGCCCCGGCCGCGCGCCTGGTGGTACGGCCGCGCCCCGACGAACGACGGCAGGAAGCTGTGGTGGATGTTCAACGCCCGCCCGGCCCAGTCCGCGCACAGCTCCGGGGGCAGGATCTGCATGAACCGCGCCAGCACCACCGCGTGCGGCCGGTGCCCGTCGACGAGCTGCCGCAGCTGCGCGAACGCCGCCGCCTTGCCCTCCGGGTCGTTCGCCGGGAACGGCACGTGGTGGAACGGGATGCCGTGCGCCCTGGTGATGCCGGCCAGGTCGGCGTGGTTGCCGATGACCGCGGACACCTCGACGTCCAGCTCGTGCGACGCCACCCGGCCCAGCAGGTCGTACAGGCAGTGCCCCTCCTTGGACACCAGGATCACCACCCGCCTGCGCTCGGCGGAGTCGGCGACCCGCCACGAGCCGGGGTGCGCGCCCAGGCCGCGGGCCACCTCGGCGAACCGGGCCCGCAGCTCCTCCACGTCGAACGGCAGCGAGTCGGCCCGGACCTCCTGGCGGGTGAAGAACCAGTTGGTGGCCGGGTCGGTGTGGTAGGCCGCCTCGACGATCCAGCCGCCGTGCTCGGCCAGGAACGAGGAGATCCGGGCCACGATGCCGGTGCGGTCGGGGCAGCCGAAGGTGATCACGTAGCGTCGTTCAGGCAGGGGCACGACCGGAAGTATCTACGGTCGCGGCAGCCCGTCCAGCAATGACCTGTCACCCGATGTGATGGCGCCGCTGGGCCGGCCCCAGACCGCCCGGTACAACGCGTCGGCGGTGCCGGCGGCGGTGGCGTCCTCGTCGGTCGCCGAACCGGTGATGGGGCCGACCTCCGGCGGCTGACCGGGCGTGAGGCGCACCTCCCAGGCACGGCCCGCGTCGGCGGCGTGGAACAGCACCCGGCCCGCCCGCTCGACCGGCTTGCGCCGGGCGGCGCGCACCAGCATCCGGGTCAGGAACTCGTCCACGCCGTCGGCGGCGAACTCCACGTCGAACAGCAGCGACGGCACGTCCGCGCCGTGCCGCGCGTGCTCGGCGTCGAGCCGGTGGACCGCGGTCTCGTGCGCCTGCCGGCGTGACCAGAAGCCGAAGGTCTTCGGCCCGGTGAACGTCCACGCGGGCGTGTCCGACCTGGCGCCGGCCAGGGTGTCGGCCAGCTCGGCGACCTTCCCGTCCCACCAGTCGAGCAGCTCGTCCCAGTCGGCGGGGCGGTCGTCGGGTCGTGGCCGCTCGCCGTCGACCGGCGTGCGCAGTGCGCGCAACGCCCAGGAGTGGACCATGCCCACGTGGTCGACGAGGTCCCGCACCGTCCACCGGGGACAGGTGGGCACCGGCGCGTCCGGACCGGCGGCCACCGCGGCGGCGCGCAGGGCGGTGTACTGGGTCCTCAAGTGCTGCACGTGATCGGCGTGGTCCACCCCGCACAGCTTAGGGAATCAGGGCAGCCCGGGGACCCGTCACGTTCAGGGCAGCTCGGCTCACCGTCCCGGGGCTCACCACGTCCCGGGGCAGCTCAGGGGCTCACCACGTCCCAGGGCAGGGTCACCTCGCCGAGCCGCCAGCGCTTCCGGTCGTCCAGCACCGGCCACCCGCGCCCGGCCAGCAGCCGCACGGACTCCACCCAGCGCGCACGCGGGCCGTAGGGCGCGAACGGCGCGCACGTCGCCCAGCACGCGTCCAGCTCGGAGAGCAGGGCGTGCACCTTCTCGCCGGGCACGTTGTGGTGGATCAACGCCTTCGGCAGCCGTTCGGCCAGGTCGCCCGGGGTCTCCAGGTCGGCGGGCAGGCAGGAGAGCGTGAACGTCCGCGGCCCCTCGGAGGTCAACGCGACCCAGCAGCACCGGCGGCCGATCTCGTCGCACGTGCCCTCGACCAGCACCCCGCCGGGCGCGAGCCGGCCGACCATGGTGTCCCACGCCTCGGCCGCCTGCTCCTCCGTGTACTGGCGCAGCACGTTGAACGCGCGCAGCAGCACCGGGCGCGCGCCGGCCAGCTCGAACCCGCCGCGCCGGAAGTCGAGACCGGGCGGGTCGGCGACCTCCTTGCCCGCGGCGACCCGTTCGGCGTCGAGCTCCAGGCCCAGCACGCGGACGGCCGGGTTGACCGCGCGCAGCCGGGACGCCAGCTCGACGGTGGTGATCGGGGAGGAGCCGTAGCCGAGGTCGACCACCAGCGGTTCGGGCGCGGCGAGCAGGTCGCGGTAGGTGTGCGCGACCCACCGGTCGACCCGGCGCAGGCGGTTCGGGTTGGTGGTGCCCCTCGTGGGCAGGCCGAGCGCGCGCGCCCGGCCCGCGGCTAGGCGCGGCGTGCGAGCCATTCGGCGGTGAACTCGGATTCCTTGTCGAGCAGCAGCGAGACCTGGTCGACGATCATCGCCTCCAGCTTGCCGCCCATGAGCGGGATGCCCACCTTGACCTGGCCCGTGAGCGTGAGTTCGCTCCCACTCCCGGTGTCGGCGAGCGTGATCGTGCCGTCCAGGCGGCCCGGAACGCCGTTCAGCGTCACCTCCACCGTGCCCGCGTAGCCGGCCTCGGTCCACGACTCGGCGCGGTCGATGACGAGGTCGCCGCCGAGCAGGCCGCGGGCCACCGACGGCAGCTTGTCCGCGGGCACACCCTGCTTGAGCTGGTAGGACGTGCTCCGCTCGGTGGTGGTGAAGGCGACCAGCTGCGGGTTCGTGCCGCCCAGCTCGGCGAGCCGGTCGCGCAGGTACGTCTGGTCCACCAGCGCTGCGTACACGTCCCTCGCCGGCCAGCGGGACGTGGTTCGGTGCTCGATGCGGCGTGCCATGTCGCGGAGGCTACCGTTCTCGGTCGTGACCACCCCGCCCTCCAGTGCCCGTGTGCCGCTGGCCGAGTGCACCACGCTGCGGCTCGGTGGCCCCGCGACGAGGTTCACGCGCGCCGCCACAGCCGCCGAGCTGGTCGAGACCGTGCGCGCGTTGGACGCGGACGGCGAGCCGTTGTTGCTGCTCGGCGGCGGTTCGAACCTGGTGGTGTCCGATGCCGGGTTCGACGGCACGGTGGTGGCGGTCGGCACGGCCGGCCGCCGGCTCGACCCGCTGGGCGACGGTCTCGTGCAGCTGACCGTGGAGGCGGGCGAGGACTGGGACTCGGTCGTCGCGGAGGCCGTGGCGCAGGGGCTGGGCGGGCTGGAGTGCCTGTCCGGCATCCCGGGGCTGGTCGGCGCGACGCCGGTGCAGAACGTCGGCGCGTACGGCGTCGAGGTCGCGCAGGTGCTGACCTCGGTCGACCTGCTGGACCGGCGCACGGGTCGCGTGCACCAGGTGCCGGCGGACGGCTTGGGGCTGGCGTACCGGACCAGTGTGCTGAAGGGCACGGACCACGCGGTGGTGCTGCGGGCGCGGTTCGCGCTGACCGCGGGCGGGCAGTCCGCGCCCATCCGGTACGGCGAGCTGGCCCGGGTGCTCGGCGTCGCGCCGGGCGAGCGGGTGCCCGCCGACGCGGCCCGCAAGGCGGTGCTGGAGCTGCGGCGCGGCAAGGGCATGGTGCTGGACGCGACCGACCACGACACGTGGAGCGCGGGCTCGTTCTTCACCAACCCGCTGCTGGACGACTCGACGTTGGCCGGGGTGCTGATCCGGGTCGCGGAGCGGTTGGGGCCGGAGGTGGAGGTGCCGACGTACCCGGCGGGGGTCGGCTACTCGAAGCTGTCGGCGGCGTGGCTGATCGAGCGGGCCGGGTTCGGGCGCGGCCACCGGGGGCCGGGCGGCCGGGTGGCGTTGTCGGGCAAGCACACGCTGGCGTTGACCAACCGCGGTGGCGCGTCGACGGAGGACTTGCTGGACCTGGCGCGCGAGGTGCGTGACGGCGTGCGGACGGCGTTCGGCGTGGAACTGCTGCCGGAACCGGTGCTGGTGGGCTGCGAGCTCGGGTGATCGGCCCGCGGTGGTTGAGGTGAACGGCCGAACGGGTGACTGGGTGTGACGAATCCTCACTCCACGCGTTTCATGGAGGTAGGGGCACCTGTTGGAGGTCGTCATGGCCTACCCCGACGACGATCGCGCGGCCGTCAGGCCGATCAAGAAGCTGGTTGAGGACGACTTCCTGAGCCGGCCCGGCGTGGTGGGTGTCGACCTCGGCGAGAAGACGGTCGGCGGCCGGGGGACCGGTCGGCTGGCGATCGTCGTGTTCGTCCGCCGCAAGGGCCGCGCCGCCCAGTTCGCCATCCCGCCGGACGTGCTGGGCGTGCCGACCGACGTGGTCGAGGACACGTTCTGGCCGCACCACACGATCGCCTCGCCGGAGGGCGTGAGCGGGGCGGAGCGGCACGAGTCGTTGGCCGGCGGCATCGGGATCGGGCCGAGCCGGGCGATCCGGTTGGTGCCACCGGACGTCGCGGAAGCGGACGACTACGTGGTGGCCGGGACGCTGGGCGCGCTGGTCACGCCGCGCGGCAGGCACATCGTGATGGCGCTGACGTCGTTCCACGTGGCCTGCGTGGACGACGCCTGGGCGGTCGGCGACCCGATGGTGCACCCGTCCCGCGTGGACGGCGGGCACCCGGTGCACGACCGGGTGGGCGCGCTCGCGCGGGCGGCGTTGTCGGCGCGGGTGGACGCCGCCGCGATCGTGCTGACGACACCGCGCGTGCGGCCCGAGGTGGTGGGGTTGGGCGCGGTGGCGGGCAGGGCGCGGGCGCGGGTCGGTGACCGGGTGCGCAAGCGCGGCCGGACGACGGCGATCACGGAGGGCGTGGTGGCGTCGACGGACGCGGCGATCACGCTGGACTTCGGGGTGGGGTTGGGCGTGCGGACGCTGCACGACCAGATCCGGATCGAGACGCCCCGGTTCGCCGATCACGGCGACTCGGGTGCGGTGCTGGTGGACGACGCGAACCGGGTGGTCGGGCTGTACTGCGGCGGGAGCCCGGACCGGGGGTTCGCGAACCCCATCGGTCCGGTGCTCGACCAGTTGGACGTGGAGCTGCTCACGGCTGATTCGTGATCGTGAGGTGCGGCCGGTGGTTCGCGAGCTACGCCCGGTGGTTCCGGATCAAGCTCGGTGGTTCCGGATCACGCCCGGTGCACCCGGGAGGCGGAGGCCTGCGCGCGGGGCTTGAGGACGATCTGGTCCAGGTTGACGTGCGGCGGCCTGGTCACCGCGAACGCGATCACGTCGGCCACGTCGGCCGCGGTCAACGGCGTCACGCCCTGGTAGACGGCCGCGGCCCGGTCGGCGTCGCCGTCGAAGCGGTTGACGGAGAAGTCGGTCTCGACCATGCCGGGCAGGATCTCGGTCACGCGCACGGGTTGGCCGAGCAGCTCGCCGCGCAGGGTGCGGTGCAGCGCGGACTGGGCGTGCTTGGCGGAGGTGTAGCCGGAGCCGTTGTCGTAGGCCTCGTAGGCGGCGACCGAGGTGACGGTGACCACGTGCCCGTCGCCGGAGGCGATCAGCTTCGGCAGCAGGCCCTTGGTGACGCGCAACGTGCCCAGCACGTTCGTCTCCCACATCCACCGCCAGTGCTCCTCGTCCGCCTCGGCGACGGTGGCCAGGCCGCGCGCGCCGCCGGCGTTGTTGACCAGCACGTTCGCGGCGGGGATGGCGTCGAGGAAGGCCTCGACGGACGGGGCCGAGGTGACGTCCAACTCGACCGCGACGCCGTCGATCTCATCCGCGATAGCCTTGAGGCGGTCGACCCGCCGGGCGCCGAGCACCACGTGGAAGCCCTCGGCGGCGAGCCTGCGGGCGGTGGCCTCGCCGATGCCCGCACTGGCTCCGGTCACGACTGCGATAGGACGGTTCACACCGGCGATCCTAAGCGCGGGCCGCGCACGTGACGCGGATCACTCGCACCGGGAGTCGGGTGGGACGTCCTTCGATCAGGAGGTCGTAACGTGCACAGGACAGTGGCGGCTCTGCTGCTCGGCTTGGCCCTGGTGGCGGGCTGCTCGGCGAAGGTGGAAACGGGCACGGCCAAACCGGTCGGCGGCGACAACCCGCCGGTGGCCGAGTTCACCACCGCGCCCGCGGACGGCGCGATCGACGCCCCGGTGAACGTGCCGGTGCAGGTCGCCGTCGCCGAGGGCACGATCGACCAGGTCACGGTCACCAACCCCGAGGGCGAGGCCATCGAGGGGAAGCTCGCCGAGGACAAGAAGTCGTGGGCCAGCACGGAGCCGCTCGGGTTCGGCAAGGCCTACGCGTACGCGGGCCGGGCGACCGGGACGGACGGGCGGCCGGTCGACCTGAAGGGCGGGTTCACCACGGTGAACCCCGCGTCCCAGGTGCGCGCGACGCTGTTCCCCGGCGACAACGAGACCATGGGCGTGGCCGTGCCGATCAAGGTCGAGTTCGACGCGGACGTCGCGGACCGGGCGACGGTGCAGAAGGCGTTGACGGTGACGAACTCCGCCGGCGTCCAGGGCAGTTGGGCGTGGCTGAGCTCGCGCGAGGTCCACTACCGGCCGGAGAAGTACTGGCCCGCGAACACGCAGGTGCACGTCGAGGCGAAGCTGTACGGGGTGGCCTACGGCGGCGGCGCGTTCGGCCGCGCGGACGTGACCAGCGACTTCACCATCGGCCGCAATCAGGTCGTGAAGATCGACACGCCGTCGCACCAGCTGGTCGTGCAGCGTGACGGGCAGACCGTGGCGACCTACCCGGCGTCGTTCGGCAAGGACGACGACCCGGCGCTGAACACGCCGAACGGCACGTTCGTGGTGATGCAGAAGTTCGACACGTGGAGCTTCGACAACCCCCAGTACGGCTACACCAACGTGGTGAAGAAGTGGTCGGTGCGGTTCTCCAACCACGGCGAGTTCATCCACGAGAACAACGACAACGCGGCGAACATCGGCAGGGTCAACTCATCGCACGGGTGCGCGAACCTGCTGGAGGCCGACGCCAAGGCGTACTACGACAGCGCGATGGTCGGTGATCCGGTGGAGGTGACCGGGGCGAGCACGACGTTGCCGGCGCAGTTCGACTGGTACGACTGGCAGATTCCCTGGGCGCAGTGGCAGACGATGTCGGCTCTGTGACGGTGGGGGTGGGTTGGGGTGGGGGTGGCTTGGTGGGGTTGGGGTTGGGTTAGTCCGGCTCGATTTGACATGGGGCCCTTACGGGCACTCCAGGCAGGCCAAAGCCGGGCAGGCCCGGCGGGAAGAGCGTCCGCCAAGCCTGCCCGGCTTCGACCAGCCTAAAGCACCCGAACCCATGTCAAATCGGGCCTCGGTGGGTGAGTCGCGGGTCCGTTGGGGTGGGCTTTGATGATCAAGATATGGGTGTTCTTGGTGATCAAGGGGTGGGTGGTGGGGTGTGGTTGATGGCGCAAAATCGCTTGTGCGGGAAGTGGTGGGATGATTTACGCGTTGTCGTAAGTCGTGCGGAACACTCTCCTCGACGCCGAGGGCGTCCGGCTGTCGGTTCGCGAGTCGGGTCCTGCCGACGCCCCGGCGGTCGTGCTGGTGCACGGTTGGGCGCAGTCCGGGGAGGTGTGGTCGCCTCAGCCGTCCTTGCGCGGTTACGCGGTGGACCTGCGTGGTCACGGGGCGTCGGAGGTGGCCGAGGGCGGTTATCGGGACTCGGCGGTCTGGGCGGCTGACCTGAAGGCCGTCATCGATCACGTCGGGCGGCCGGTGGTGGTGGTCGGGTGGTCGTACGGCGGGGTGGTGATCGCCGACTACCTGCGTTGTCACGGCACGGCCGGGATCAGTGGGTTGGTGCTGGTCGGGGCGGTGACCGAGTTGGGGCGGGGGCGGCCCGGCGCGGTCATCGGGCGGGTGATGGAGGCGGTGCTGCCGGCGGCGTTCTCCGATGATCCGGCGGTGGCGGCGCCGGCGTTGACGGACTTCTGCCGCGACCAGGCGCCCGGGTTGGCCGGTGACGTGGTGCAGCGGATGGTGGGGACGGCGTTGCGGGTGCCGCCGTGGGTTCGGCGGGAGCTGTTCCGGCGGGACGTGGACAGCGCCGGTGTGCTGAAGGCGGTCGACAAGCCGACACTGGTCGTGCACGGCACCGCCGACGAGGTGGTCGACCCGGCCGCCGGGGAGTACGCGGCGGCCCTGATCCCCGGAGCCGACTTGCGCCGCTACGACGGAATCGGACACTCGCCGTTCCTGGAACGGCCGGAGCGGTTCGCGGCCGACCTCGGGCGGTTCGTCGCGGAGGTGTCGCGGTGAAGCGGGTCGCGGTGCTGTCGGTGCACACGTCGCCGTTG
The DNA here is from genome assembly GCF_050946825.1 of Actinosynnema sp. CA-299493. Taxonomy (NCBI): domain Bacteria; kingdom Bacillati; phylum Actinomycetota; class Actinomycetes; order Pseudonocardiales; family Pseudonocardiaceae; genus Actinosynnema; species Actinosynnema sp. CA-299493. The sequence continues at coordinate 8,958,501 of NZ_CP191993.1, read as the reverse complement.
GAGCAGCCCGGCACGGGCGACGCCGGTGGGATGAACGTCTACATCGTGGAGACCGCGACGCGGATGGCGCGGCGGGGCATCGCGGTGGAGATCTTCACGCGGGCGACGTCCTCGGAGTTGCCGCCGGTGGCCGAGCTCGCGCCCGGCGTGAAGGTGCGGCACGTGGTCGCGGGGCCGTTCGAAGGGCTGGGCAAGGAGGAGCTGCCCGGTCAGCTGTGCGCCTTCACGGCTGGTGTGCTGCGGGCGGAGGCGCGGCACGAGCCCGGTCACTACGACGTCGTGCACTCGCACTACTGGCTGTCGGGGCAGGTCGGGTGGTTGGCGCGGGAGCGGTGGGCGGTGCCGTTGGTGCACACGGCGCACACGTTGGCGAAGGTGAAGAACCTGGCGCTGGCGGCCGACGACACGCCGGAGCCCCGGATGCGGGTGATCGGCGAGGAGCAGGTGGTCGCGGAGGCGGACCGGCTGGTGGCCAACACCGACGTCGAGGCGGCCGAGCTGGTCAAGCTGTACGACGCGGAACCGTCGAAGGTGCTGGTCGTGCCGCCGGGGGTGGATCTCGAGCGGTTCACGCCCGGTGATCGGGACGGGGCGCGGGCGGCACTGGGGTTGCGGCCCGAGTCGGTGGTGCTGGCCTTCGTGGGGCGCATCCAGCCGCTGAAGGCGCCGGACGTGCTGTTGCGAGCGGCGGCGGAGATGGTGGCGCGTGATCCCGGGTTGAGGTCGCGGTTGGTGGTCCTCGTCGTCGGCGGGCCGTCGGGGTCGGGGATGAAGACGCCCGAGGAGCTGGTCAGGCTGGCGGCCGAGCTGCGGATCTCGGACGTGGTGCGGTTCATGCCGCCGCAGGGCGGTGAGGCGTTGGCGCGGGTGTACCGAGCGGCCGACGTGGTCGCGGTGCCCAGTCACAACGAGTCGTTCGGGCTGGTGGCGTTGGAGGCGCAGGCGTGCGGGACGCCGGTGGTCGCGGCGGCGGTCGGCGGGTTGCCGGTGGCGGTGCGCGACTGGGTGTCCGGGGCGTTGGTGGACGGCCACGAGCCGGGCGCGTGGGCGCGGGTGCTGACGTCCATCGCGCTGAACCCCGCGTGCCGGGAGGAGCTGGCCAGCAACGCCGTCGGCCACGCCCGCCGGTTCTCCTGGGACCGCACGACTGATTCACTCCTGGCGGGGTACGCCGAAGCCCGGGACGTGTTCCGCGAGGAGGTCATCGCTTGAGCCTGGACGACGTCATCCGGTCGACCCTGGACGACCGCGAGCTGCGCTACGACCGCAAGGAGCCGGGGCGGTTCTTCGTGACCCTGCCCGGCACGAAGAAGCTCCAGACGAACTGCTGGCTGGTGGTCGGCAGGCACGCGCTGGTGGTGGAGGCGTTCGTGTGCCGCAAGCCGGACGAGGCGCACGAGGACGTCTACCGGTTCCTGCTGCGGCGCAACGCCAAGCTGTACGGCGTGCACTACACGATCGACACGACCGGCGACATCTACCTGGTCGGCCGGATCGCGCCGCACGCCGTGACGCCCGACGAGCTGGACCGAGTGCTCGGGCAGGTGGTGGAGGCCGCCGACGGCGACTTCAACACGCTGCTGGAGATCGGGTTCGCCGGCGCCATCCAGCGGGAGTGGGACTGGCGGGTCTCGCGCGGCGAGTCGCTGGCCAACCTGGAGGCGTTCCGGCACCTGGTGTCCGAATCGTGATGGCGGGGGAGCAACGGGGGTGATCCCCCGCCCCGTCCCACCCGTGACCGGAAACCAGGGAGGGTCACATGGGCAGACGGGTGGGGCTGGTGGTCGCCGCGTTCGCGGCGCTGGCGCTGGCGGGGTGCGGTGCGAGCGGCACGTCGGGGTCGTCGGCCGACCTGGCGGCGCCCGCGCCCGCGCAGGAGAACGCGCAGCCGGGCGGCACGCCGAAGCAGGACTCGGCCGGCACGGATGAGGCGCGGCAGGCGGGCACGTCGGCGCAGCAGAACCGGCAACTCGTGCGCACGGCGACGGTCGAGTTGCGCGCGCCGGACTCCGACGCGGTGCTGTCCCAGGTCAAGGACCTGGTCATCGCGGAGGGCGGGTACTCGGCCCAGGAGAGGTCGCAGGCCGGCCGGGCGTCGGTGACGGTGAAGGTGCCCGGCGACCGGCTGGACCGGGTGATGGAGTCGATCGCCGGGCTGGAGGGCGTCGAGGTCGGCAGGCGGGAGCTGCAGACCGAGGACGTGACCGAGCAGGTGGTGGACATCGAGGCCCGGCTCGCCAACCAGCGGGCCAGCGTGGAGCGGGTGCGCGGGCTGCTGGAGCGGGCCACGACCACGTCCGAGATCACCGACATCGAGGCCGAGCTGACCAAGCGGCAGTCCGACCTGGAGTCGTTGCAGCGCCGGTACGAGGCGGTGAAGGGCCAGGTCGCCATGGCGACGTTGACCGTCGTCATCTCGGCGACGGGCGAGCCGGTGGTCGTGCGGGACGAGAACGACTTCCTGGAGGCGTTCGCCGGTGGCTGGGAGGCGCTGGTGGGCGCGTTCGGCTGGCTGCTGGTGGTGCTGGGCGGCGTGCTGCCGTTCGCGGTGGTGCTGGGGCTGCCGACGTTCGGCTACCTGTGGTGGCGGCGTCGCCGGAGGGTCGCGCCCGTCGCGCCGCCGAGCACGCCCTAGGCCGCGGAGCGCGGGGCGGCTTGGGAGAGAGGGGGAGTCGCGAGCTCAAGCCGCCCCGCGTCGTTCCCCGCTGGGGTTGGAACCGGGCGGGGGGAGCCCGGGCTTCCAAGCGGGCCGCGGTTCGACGGGGGGATGGCGAACCGCGGTTCTGCCGTGCGGGCCGATCGGAGTGCGTGGGGCCGACCCGCGAGGCCATGCCAACTTGGCAGATGCCCGGTGGCCGCCACAAGGGGCGGCACTACTCCGTTCGAGTGTTCTTAGCCGAATTAAGTAACGCTGTAGCGCGACGAACGACTGCCTTGACCAGCGATGTGGCGTGACTCACGATGGCGGGATCCCGGCCCCCTGGATGAGTGAGGCAGCCGCATGGTCTTCCGCAGTCCGTTCCCCGATGTCGCGGTTCCGGACGTCACGCTGCACGAGTTGCTGTTCGCCGACCTCGATGAGCGCGCCGATCGGGTGGCCCTGGTCGACGGCTCCTCGGGCGCGTCGCTGACCTACCGCCAACTGGCCGGTGCGGTCGACCGCCTGGCCGCCGCGCTGGCCGCGAGGGGGATCGGCAAGGGCGACGTCGTGGGCATCCTCAGCCCGAACACCCCTTACTACGCCGTCGTGTTCCACGGCATCCTGCGCGCGGGCGCCACCGCGACCACCGTCAACGCCCTCTACACGGCGGACGAGGTCGCGCACCAACTGGCGGACGCCGGCGCGAAGATGCTGTTCACGGTGTCCGTGCTGCTGCCGAACGCCGCGCCGGGCGCCGAGAAGGCGGGCATCTCCGACGTGGTCGTGCTGGACGCCGCCGAGGGCTACCCCAGCCTGTCGGCGTTGCTGGCGAACGCCGAGCCGGTGCCGGAGGTGTCGATCGACCCGGCCGAGGACGTGGCCGTGCTGCCGTACTCGTCCGGGACGACCGGCCGGGCCAAGGGCGTGATGCTCACGCACCGCAACCTGGTCGCGAACATCGTCCAGTGCGGGCCGATGCTCCGGATCGGCGAGCGCACGAAGATCCTCGCCGTGCTGCCGTTCTTCCACATCTACGGCATGCAGGTGCTGATGAACAACGGCCTGCACGTCGGCGCGACGGTGGTGACGCTGCCGAAGTTCGACCTGCCCGAGTTCCTGCGGGTGATCCAGGACCACCGGACCGACCGCGTCTACATCGCGCCGCCGGTCGCGGTGGCGCTGGCCAAGCACCCGCTGGTCGACCAGTACGACCTGTCCGGCATCGACACGATCTTCTCCGGCGCCGCGCCGCTGGACGTCGACCTCGCGGCGATCGTCGCCAAGCGCCTGGGCTGCCGCGTCTCGCAGGGGTACGGGATGACCGAGATGAGCCCGGTCAGCCACGCGATCCCGGACGGCCGCGACGACATCTCCGTCGGCACGGTCGGCGTCATCGCGCCGAACATGGAGTGCCGCTTCGTCGACCCGGCCACCGGTGAGGACGTGGGCGTCGGCGAGCGCGGCGAACTCTGGTGCCGAGGCCCGAACGTCATGAAGGGCTACCTGAACAACCCCGAAGCCACCGCCGCCACGCTCGACGAGGACGGCTGGCTGCACACCGGCGATGTCGCGGTCATCGACGAGAACGGCCTGGTCAGCATCGTCGACCGGGTGAAGGAGCTGATCAAGTACAAGGGCTACCAGGTGCCGCCGGCGGAGTTGGAGGCCCTGCTGCTGACGCACCCGGAGATCGCCGACGCGGCCGTGGTCGGCGTGCGCGACGCGGAGGGCGAGGAGGTGCCGAAGGCCTTCGTCGTCCGCCAGCCGGGCACCGAACTCGACGAGTCCGCCGTGATGTCCTTCGTCGCCTCCCAAGTCGCCCCGCACAAGAAGGTGAGGGTCGTGGAGTTCATCGACACGATCCCGAAATCGGCCGCGGGCAAGATCCTGCGCAAGGACCTCCGCGCCCGCGAGGCGTCTGCCTGAATTCGCTCGCGAGACCCCCGGTGGCGACTGCGCTGCCGGGGGTTCTCCGTTGTCCGGTCACTCGATGGTGTGGACCTCGGCTACTCAATGAGCCCGGTCGGTCACGGTGCACAACCATGTCGGGTGCGAATCGGAACCACACATCGGAGAGCACACCCATGCGCATTCTCGGAAGGCTGGCCGTCGCGGCCGGCGCCACTGCCGTCATCCTGCTGGCCTCCCCGGCCGCCAACGCCGCCGACGCCGCGATGGAGCGGACGACCGGCGCGATGGACGCCGTTCCCAGCGGCGACGCGCTGGGCGCGCTGACCAGCCTGCTGCGTCCGGTGACCGGCGGGCTCGGCGGCACGACCGGTGGCCTCGGCGGGCTCACCGGCGGGCTCGTGGGCATCGGCGGCCTCGGCGGCTGAGCCGGCTCCGGGCCGGGTCCGCGAGAGGCCCGGCCCGCCCGCCCGGCTGCACCGATCAAGGTCACACCCGCCACCGACGTGAGCCGGGCCGGTCCATCTGGCAGGCTGACGCCCATGGCTGTCGGAACCCTGGTGCTGCTCCGCCACGGCGAGAGCGTCTGGAACGCGGAGAACCTGTTCACCGGTTGGGTGGACGTCCCCCTCTCGGAGAAGGGTGTGAACGAGGCGAAGCGCGGCGGCGTGCTGCTGCGCGAAGCGGGCGTGCTGCCGGACGTGGTGCACACGTCGCTGCTGCGACGGGCCATCGGCACCGCCAACCTCGCCCTCGACGCGGCCGACCGGCACTGGATCCCGGTCCGCCGGGACTGGCGGCTCAACGAGCGCCACTACGGCGCGCTCCAGGGCAAGAACAAGAAGCAGACCCTGGAGGAGTTCGGCGAGGAGCAGTTCATGCTCTGGCGCCGCTCCTACGACACCCCGCCGCCGCCCATCGAGCCCGGCACCGAGTTCAGCCAGGACAGCGACCCCCGCTACGCCGACCTCGGCCCCGACCTGCCGCTCACCGAGTGCCTGCTGGACGTGGTCAAGCGGATGATCCCGTACTGGGAGTCCGCGATCGTGCCGGACCTGCTCACGGGCCGGACGGTGCTGGTGGCCGCGCACGGCAACTCGCTGCGCGCCCTGGTCAAGCACCTCGACGGCGTCTCGGACGAGGCGATCGCGGGCCTGAACATCCCCACCGGCATCCCGCTGCGCTACGACCTGGACGAGGAGCTGAAGCCGCTCAAGCCGGGCGGCGAGTACCTCGACCCGGACGCGGCGGCCGACGCCATCAAGGCCGTCGCCAACCAGGGCCGCTAGACGAGACCGAGCTCGCGGGCCCGCGCCCCGGCCTGGAACCGGGACGACGCGCCCAGCGCGGTCATCAGCTCCGCCACGCGACGGCGGTACGTGCGCAGGGACACACCCAGCGCGCGTGCCGCCGTCTCGTCCGTCCACCCCTCGTTCAACGCGTCCAGCACCCCGGGCGCGAACGCCCGCAGCTCGGCCATCTCCGCCTCGTGCACGGCCAGCTGGGTGCCCGCCCGCCACGCCGCCTCGAACAGCGACGTGATGCCGTGCACCACCTCGGGCTGCGTGATCACGCTGTAGCTGCGCGCGCCGTGCGACTCGTCGCCCGCCAGGATCACCACGCGGCCGTCCAGCACGATCGTCTCGTTCACGTCGTGCGCGCTGACCCGCACGTCCGCGCCGTGCTCGGCCATGTGCCGCGCGTGGTGCGCCCACCGGGGGTCGAGCAGGGTGCTCAGCCGGAACAGCTTGCGCACCCGCAGGCCCGGCGGGTGCCGCGCGATGCCGGCGCGCGGGTGGGTGCCCATCCACGTGCGCAGCGCGTTCGCCGCGCACAGCAGCTCGGTCCTGGTCGCCGTGAACAGGTGGGCCGTCCGCTCGTACAGCTCGGCCTCACCGCGCACCACGGTCATCGCGTCCACGGTGATGAGCATGGCAGCAAGCTGCCAATCCCGGCGGGCGCGATCGTGGAAGGCGATCGTGGACACCATGCTGAACCTCAAGCGCGTCGGGTACGGCGCGATGCAACTCGCCGGACCCCACGTCTTCGGCCCGCCCGCCGACCCCGAGAACGCCAAGGCCGTCCTGCGCCGCGCCGTCGAGCTGGGCGTGGACCACATCGACACCAGCGACTTCTACGGCCCGCACGTGGTCAACGAGCTGATCAAGGCCGCGCTCCACCCGTACCCGGAGGAGCTGACCATCGTCACGAAGGTCGGCTACCGCCGCACGCCGGACGGCGACTGGGTCGCCGCGCGGGAGCCGGGGGAACTGCGCGACGCCGTGCACGACAACCTGCGCCGGCTCGGCCTGGAGCGGCTGGACGTGGTCAACCTCCGCGTCGGCGGCGCGCACGACCCGGAGTCCGTCGAGGAGCCGTTCACCGTGCTGGCCGAGCTGCGCGAGCAGGGCCTGATCCGCGACCTCGGCCTGAGCAACGTCCGCGAGCACCACCTGGACCAGGCGCTGACGATCGCGCCGGTGGTGTGCGTGCAGAACCTCTACAACGTCACCGACCGCGAGCACGAGAAGCTGCTCGACCGCACCACCGCCGACGGCATCGCCTTCGTGCCGTTCTTCCCGCTCGGCGGGTTCACGCCCTTCCAGCACGACACCCTGAACGACGTCGCCGCCAGGCACGGCGCGACCGACCGCCAGGTGGCGCTGGCGTGGCTCCTGCACCGCGCGCCGAACGTCCTGCTCATCCCCGGCACGTCCTCCACTCGTCACCTGGAGGAGAACCTGGCTTCCGCGGATCTGCACCTGTCCGAACAAGACCTGACTCAATTGGACACGATTGGGTGAACGGCGGTCGTCTGCCGGGAGAACATCGGTCCCAGACGGTGTCGCAGGAGTCACGAACCACGCCTGAACACTAGGCCGTACCCCGCCTGACCTGCTTACGATGCGCTGGTGACCGCAACGGGTTACCTCGTCCTGTCGATCGGCGCTCTGCTGATCGGCGGCGTCGCGTTCCTCGCCGGACGGACGACCGCACGGGCACGCGACACGCGTCCGCGCGGCCTCACCGTCGCCGACCTGATGGCCATGGTCGTCCACTCGTCCCCCGACGGCATCGCCGTGCTCAACGCCTTCGGTGACGTCGTGCTGCACAACACCCGGGCCGAGGAGCTGGGCGTGGTGCGCAACAACCGGGCGGACGACCGGGCCAGGCGCGCCGCCGAGATGGCCCGCCGCAACGGTGGCGTGATCTCGGTGGACCTGTCGTCGCTGGAGGTCATCAAGGGCCGCCAGCCGCAGGCCGTGCACGCCACCGTCAAGGTGCTCACCGAGGGTTTCGCGGTGGTCGACGCCACCGACGAGTCCGAGTCGGTGCGGCTGGAGGCGACGAGGCGCGACTTCGTGGCCAACGTCAGCCACGAGCTGAAGACCCCGGTCGGCGCGCTCGCGCTGCTGGCCGAAGCGGTGCTGGACGCGTCGGACGACCAGGAGGAGGTCCGCCGGTTCAGCGCCAAGATCATGCAGGAGGCCACCCGGCTGGGCACGCTGGTCACCGAGCTGATCGCGCTGTCGCGGTTGCAGGGCGCGGAGAAGCTGCCGGAGCTCAGCCGGGTCGAGGTCGACGTGGTCATCGACGAGGCGATGGGCCGCTCCAGGCTGGCCGCCGAGTCGGCGGGCATCGAGATCGCCACCGACGCCCCGAGCGGCCTCGAGGTCGAGGGCGACCGGACGTTGCTGGTCACGGCGCTGAGCAACCTCCTGGACAACGCGGTCGCGTACTCGCCGCCGGGCAGCCCGGTGTCGGTGAGCCGCAAGCTGGTCGACGGTGTCGTGGAGATCGCCGTCACCGACCGCGGCATCGGCATCGCGGAGGACCAGCAGATCCGCGTGTTCGAGCGCTTCTACCGGGTCGACAAGGCGCGGTCGCGGGCCACCGGGGGCACCGGGCTCGGCCTCGCCATCGTCAAGCACGTCGCCAACAACCACGGCGGCGAGGTGAAGCTGTGGAGCCTGCCGGGCACCGGCTCCACCTTCACGCTGCGCATCCCGGCTCATCCCGACCAGGACGAGCCCACCCAGGACCTGCCGACGCAGGAGCTGGCGAGCCCGGTGCCGAGCGGCACGGGCAGCAACCACGGAGGAGAGCTGTGACCAGGGTGCTCATCGTGGAGGACGAGGAGTCCTTCGCCGATCCGCTCGCCTTCCTGCTGCGCAAGGAGGGCTTCACCGCGGCGCTCGCGGCCACCGGCCAGGAGGCGTTGGAGGAGTTCGACCGCAACGGTGCCGACATCGTGCTGCTCGACCTCATGCTGCCCGGCATGAGCGGCACGGACGTGTGCAAGCAGCTGCGCGCCCGCTCCGCCGTTCCGGTGATCATGGTCACGGCGCGGGACAGCGAGATCGACAAGGTCGTCGGCCTGGAGCTGGGCGCGGACGACTACGTCACCAAGCCGTACTCGGCCCGTGAGCTGATCGCCCGCATCCGGGCCGTGCTGCGGCGCGGCGGCGAGTCCGAGGAGCTGCTGCCGCAGGTCCTGGAGGCGGGGCCGGTGCGGATGGACGTGGAGCGGCACGTGGTGACCGTGGACGGCGGCGAGGTGAGCCTGCCGCTCAAGGAGTTCGACCTCCTGGAGTACCTGCTGCGCAACGTCGGCCGGGTGTTGACCCGCGGCCAACTGATCGACCGGGTGTGGGGCGCGGACTACGTCGGCGACACCAAAACCCTGGACGTGCACGTCAAGCGGCTGCGGTCGAAGATCGAGCCCGACCCCTCGGCGCCCCGGTACCTGGTCACCGTGCGCGGACTGGGCTACAAGTTCGAATCCTGATCACCCCGACCAGGTACGGTGCACCGCGTGCGCCTAGGGGTGCTTGATGTCGGGTCGAACACCGTCCACCTCTTGGTGGTGGACGCTCATCGTGGTGCCCACCCGACGCCGATGAGTTCGGAGAAGTCCGTGCTGCGCCTCGCGGAGCAGCTGGACGGCGTCGGGCTGCTCGGGCGCGAGGGCGCCGACCAGCTGGTGCGCACCGTCGCCGCCGCCAAGGCGTCGGCGGAGCGGCTGGGCTGCGAGGACCTGATGGCGTTCGCCACGTCCGCGGTGCGCGAGGCGGGCAACTCCGCCGAGGTCCTGGACCGGGTGCGCGCCGAGACCGGCGTCGACCTGCAGGTGCTGACCGGCGAGGACGAGGCGCGGTATACGTTCCTCGCGGTGCGCCGCTGGTACGGCTGGTCGGCGGGCAGGCTGCTGTGCCTGGACATCGGCGGCGGGTCGCTGGAGCTGGCGGTCGGCGTGGACGAGGAGCCGGAGGAGGCGTTCTCGGTGCCGTTGGGCGCGGGCAGGCTGACCCGGACCCGGTTCCGCCACGACCCGCCGACCAGGGCCGAGGTGGGCGAGACCGCCGAGTGGCTGGCCGAGCAGCTGGCGCCGGTGGCGAAGAAGCTCCGCCGGGTGGGCGCCCCCGATCGGGTGGTCGCGACGTCGAAGACGTTCCGCACGCTGGCCAGGCTGACCGGCGCCGCGCCGTCGTCGGCCGGTCCGCACGCGCGGCGCGTGCTCACCGATTCGGGCCTGCGGCAGCTCATCGCGTTCATCTCCCGGATGTCCGCGGCCGACCTGGCCGAGCTCGAAGGGGTGAGCGCGAGCCGGGCCCACCAACTGGTGGCGGGCGCGCTGGTGGCGGAGGCCACCATGCGAGCGCTGTCACTCGGCGAGCTGGAGATTTGTCCCTGGGCCCTGCGGGAAGGTGTCATCCTGCGTCGGCTGGACCACACTGGTGGTGCGGAACCGGACGACACCCCACCGGATCGCACCCGCCGGACGGGTGACACTGGACGGACTGGCCGCCACGGGGCACGGTGGAGTTGATGAGTCGAGAGAGCGAGTCGGAGCAGACCCAGCGCACCGTCGCGGAGTTGCTCGCCCAGTACGGCGGGGGCTCCGGCGAGGTGACGCCGCGTCGGCGACGGCGCCGTGCCGAAGAGACCTCGGACACCGCTCCGCAGGCCATCATCGACCGGGTCAACTCCGACAGCGGCCAGCTGCGCGCCATCCGCGACGAGCCCGAGCCGCCGCCCGCCGCGCCACCGGCGCCGTTGTCGCCCGCGCCGTTGCCGCAGCGGCAACGTCCCGTCGAGGCCGAGCGCACGGCCTACCAGCCGCCGGTGTCCCGTCCCGAGCCGCCCGCCTCCCGGCTGGAGCCACCCGTCTCGCGGCTGGAGCCGCCAGCCTCGCGGCTGGAACCACCCGCGTCCCGGCTGGAGCCGCCGAAGAAGGCCGAGTCCGGGCGCAGACGCGCGCCCGACGTCGATCCCGCCGAGGAGACCCGGGTCGTGCCGCCGATCGTGGCGGACTACCAGGGTGAGCCGTCCCGGTCCACCCTGCCGACACCGCCGGTCAAGCCGGAGGCGTCGCGCTCGAACCTGGTGCGGCCCGTGCCGCCCGGCGTGCCGCCCGCGGCGAAGTCGCCGGTGCGCGAGCCGGTCACCGAGGTGATACCGCGCATCACCGACAAGCTCACGCCGAACGTGCCGCTGGAGTCGCTGCCGACCGAGTCGGTGCTGATCGTGCCGCCCGCGCCGCCGAGGCTGCCCGAACCGCTGCCCGACCAGTCCGCCGAGGACTGGTTCGGCGACGACGAGCCGGCAGAGGCCGTCGAGGGCGAGAGCACCGCGTTCCACCCGTACGTCGACCTCGACGAGGAAGACGAGGACGAGGACTACCCGCGCCGCGACTTCAAGCGCCGCGACCCCGACGACGACGGCCCCGCCGGGTTGGGCGACCTCGACGACGAGGACGACGAGGACGAGCGCCCCGCCGACCGCTCGGCGGGCAAGGAGTGGCTGCTCATGATCGGGCAGCTCGCCGCCGGCGTGATCGGTGGCGCGGCGCTGTGGCTCGGCTTCAACTTCCTGTGGCGCACGGCCGCGCCCGCGGCGCTGGTGGTGGCCCTGGCGGTGACCGTGGGCCTGGTGATGATGGTCCGCAAGATCCGCCGCGCGGACGACCTCCAGACGACCGTGCTGGCGGTGCTCGTCGGGTTGATCGTGACGGTGTCGCCCGCGGCGATGCTGCTGGTGAACTCTTGATCCCGGTCGGCCTGTCCACCGCGGCCGTGTGGCCGCAGCCCGCGGGCGCCGCGTTCGAGGCGGCGGCCGAGCTGGGGTACGACGGCGTCGAGGTCATGGTGTGGGCCGACCCCGTGAGCCAGGACGTGCGCGCGGTGGACCGGCTGTCCAAGCGCTACGGCGTGCCGGTGCTGGCCGTGCACGCGCCGTGCCTGCTGATCAGCCAGCGCGTGTGGTCGCCGGACCCGGCCGAGCGGCTGCGGCGCAGCGTCCAGGCGGCCGGTGACCTGGGCGCGCGGACGGTCGTGCTGCACCCGCCGTTCGTGTGGCAGCGGCGGTACGCGGAGGGGTTCGCGGACCTGGTCGCGTCGCTGGAGGACGACAGCGGCGTCGCCATCGCGGTGGAGAACATGTTCCCGGTGCGGCGTCCCCTCGGCCGGGGGCGATCGGTGCAGGTCACGGCGTTCCGGCCGTCGATCGACCCGACCGACGTCGGCCACCGGAACTACACGCTGGACCTGTCGCACGCCTCGGCCGCGCACGTGGACGCGATGGAGCTGGCCAAGCGCATGGGCGACGGGCTGGCCCACGTGCACCTGGCCGACGGCTCCGGCCTGCCCAAGGACGAGCACCTGGTGCCCGGCCGCGGCACCCAGCCGTGCGGCGAGCTGCTGGCCCACCTGACCCGCACGGGCTTCACCGGGCAGGTCGTGCTGGAGGTCAACACCCGCCGCGCCCGCACCGCCGCCGAGCGCACCGAGCTGCTGACCGAATCGCTCCTGTTCGCCCGCCTGCACCTCTGACCAACCTCCAGCCCGCGCGTGTCCTACGTTCGGAACGACCGTGTCCTACGTTCGGGACACCCGAATTCAACGCTCGGGTCACCGGACGCCGAACTCGCATCCGCTCCGGCGCGGGTCAGCGGCTAGGGTCTTGATCGTGAACCCGGTGCGCACGTTGATCCTCGCCGCCGCGAGCAACGACACGGTGCGCCGGGTCGTCGCGACCGCCCCCGTCAGCCGTGACGTGGTGCGCCGGTTCGTGGCGGGTGAGACCACCGCCGACGCGGTCGACGCGGCCGGCCGGCTGATCGGCGACGGCCTGCGCGTCACCCTCGACCACCTCGGCGAGGGCACCGCCGACCGCGCCACCGCCGACTGGGCCGTGCGCGCCTACCTGGAGCTGCTCGACCAGCTGCACGACGTCGGCCTCGCCGCGGACGCCGAGGTCAGCGTGAAGCTGTCCGCCGTCGGCCTCGGTTCGAGCGAGGCGTTCGCGCTGGACAGCGCCTCCCGCGTCTGCGCGGCGGCCGAGCAGGCGGGCACCACCGTCACCATCGACATGGAGGACCACGCCACCACCGACGCCACCCTGCGCGTGCTCGCCGAGCTGCGCCGCCACTGGCCGTCGACGGGCGCGGTGCTCCAGGCGTACCTGCGCCGCACCCTGGACGACGTGCGCGAACTCGCGGACACGCGCGTCCGGCTGTGCAAGGGCGCGTACGCCGAACCGCCGTCGGTGGCCCACGTCGACCCGCACGAGGTCGACCTCAACTACGTGCGCTGCGCCAACGTCCTGCTGGCCGGCTCCGGTTACCCGATGTTCGCCACCCACGACCCGCGCCTGATCGAGATCGTCTCCGAACGCGCCCGCTGGCACGGCAAGGCGGTCGACGACTTCGAGTTCCAGATGCTTCACGGCGTCCGGCCGGGCGAGCAGCGGCACCTGGCGGCGGAGGGGCACGTCGTGCGCGTCTACGTGCCGTACGGGCGGCAGTGGTACGGGTACCTGACGCGCCGGCTGGCCGAGCGGCCGGCCAACGTCGCGTTCTTCCTGCGTTCGCTGGTCAGCCGCTCGTGAGGAGCCCTGTGTCCTTCTCGGTAGCCAGTGCGGTCCGCCCCCTCGGCGACGGCACGTACACCGCGTCCCTGCCCGCCGAGTGGACCGTCGGCCCCAAGCCGCACGGCGGGTTCCTGCTGGCCCTGGTCGCGCGGGCGGCGGTGGACAGGGCGCGGGCGGCCGTGCCGGGGGCGGACGACCTCGCGCCGCTGTCGGTGAGCACGCAGTTCCTGCGCGCGCCCGAGGTGGGGCCGGTGCTGGTGCGGACCGAGGTGCGCAAGGCGGGCCGGACGGCGACCGTGGTGACGTCGACGCTGGAGCAGCGCGGGCGCAGCTGCGTGGAGGCGGTGGTGACGGTCGGGCGGATGCCGACGGCCGCGCCGGACTACGCCGATCTGCCCGACATGCCCGCCGCGCCGCCGCCGGACGCGATCGACCTGGCGTCCATGGGCGCGGCCGGCGTGTACAAGCTCGGCGCGGTGTGCGACGTGCGGCTGGACCAGAAGGGCGCGGGGTTCCTGACCGGACGGGTCGGCGACCCGCTGGTGCTGCGGCTGTGGGCGCGTCCGCTGGGTGAGCGGCCGGACCCGTACTTCGCGCTGGTCGCCGGTGACATCTCGATGCCGGTGACGTTCAACCTCGGCCGGTTCGGGTGGTCGCCGACCGTGCAGCTGACGGCGTTGCTGCGGGCGAACCCGGCGCCGGGGTGGCTGCGCGTGCGGGTGTCGTGCAGCGCGGTGCACGGGCAGTGGTTCGACGAGGACGCCGTGGTGATCGACTCGGCCGGGCGGCTGGTGTGCCAGGCGCGGCAGCTGGCGCTGACGCCAGCGACCTGAGCGTTGAACTCGGGGGTCCTGAACGTAGGACACGGTCGTTCTGGACGTAGGACACGCGCGGGACCTGTGGGTATTCGGGTTGTGGTGGCGTGGCAGGCTTGGCGCATGACGACCATCGCCGTGCTGGGTGCCGGCAAGATCGGTGAAGCGCTGCTGTCGGGGCTGCTCCAAGGGGGGCGCAAGGCCGATGACCTGCTGTTCACCGAGAAGCACCCGGAACGGGCCGCCGCGCTGACCGAGCGGTACGGGGTGGCGGGCCTGGACGTGCCAGGAGCCGCCCAGCGGGCCGACGTCCTCGTGGTCGCGGTCAAGCCGCAGGACATCGAACCGCTGCTGGACGAGCTCGCACCCGTGCTCAAGCCCGGCACGCTCGTCGTGTCCCTGTGCGCGGGCCTGCCGACGTCCCTGTACGAGCGCAGGCTGCCCGACAGCACGCCCGTGGTCCGGGTCATGCCGAACACCCCGATGGTCGTCGGCGAGGCGATGAGCGCCATCTCGGCGGGCCGCTACGCCACCGACGAGCACCTGAACCTGGTCGAGGAGCTGCTGACGACCGTGGGCAAGGTGGCCCGCGTCCCGGAGAACCAGCAGGACGCCGTCACCGCGCTGTCGGGCTCCGGCCCCGCCTACTTCTTCTACCTGGTCGAGGCCATGATTGACGCGGGCATCCTGCTCGGCATCCCGCGCGACCTGGCCGGCCGGCTGATCATCCAGTCGGCGGTGGGCGCGGCCACCATGCTGAACGAGGGCGACCAGCACCCGGTCATCCTGCGCGAGGCCGTCACCTCGCCCGCCGGCACCACCATCATGGCCATCCGCGAGCTGGAGAAGCACGGCGTGCGCGCGGCCATGCTGGCGGCCATCGAGGCGGCCCGCGACCGTTCGGTGGAGCTGGGACGGGGCCACGAGGCGGACTGATACCGCCATTAGCCGTCGCACCAGTCCCACCCGTCCCGTTACCCTCAGGGGAGCACGTGCGTGTCGAACCGTCGGTGGGGAAGCCGACGGCACGACGCGTGTCGAAGGACGCGGTGATCCAATGCCTGCGGAGGAGAAGTCCCTCGGTCAAGTCAGATTCATGACGGTCGCCGAGGTCGCGCTGATGATGCGCGTGTCCAAGATGACGGTGTACCGCCTGGTCCACTCCGGTGAGCTGACGGCGGTGCGCGTGGGAAAGTCGTTCAGAGTGCCGGAGAAGGCGGTCGACGAGTACCTGCGGAACGCCTACTTCGACGCCGGGTGACGGCGCGATCGGGCCGCCGGGTAAACTCATAGGCCGTTCGTGCCTGGTGTCGGCGCGCCCACTTGACGGGTGTCTCCACCGGCGCGTGGAGACCACCCGACGTCTAGTAGTGAAGGAACCCGCATGGGCTCGGTCATCAAGAAGCGCCGCAAGCGCATGTCGAAGAAGAAGCACCGCAAGTTGCTGCGCAAGACGCGGGTCCAGCGCAGGAAGCGCGGCAAGTAACCCCTGCGGGTTCTAGCACCGCCAGTCCCCGGCCACACCGGTCGCGGGACTGGCGGTGTCTTCGTTCCTCGCCACCCGGCGTGGTCCCGCCATCCGGGTGATTCACCGGTGAAGCCCCGGTGACCTGCGTCGAGAGGACGTTCCGCGACCGATCGCGCTCCCGGTTCCCGGCTAGCATCGTCGAGTCGCACCACCCGCACAGGGAGTCGCATGGCGCCCAAGGTCGTTCTCGTCACCGGTTGCAGCCGCTACCTCGGCGGTCACCTCGCCGCGCGCTTCGCGGCGAACCCCGACATCGAGCGCGTGCTCGGCGTGGACACCGAACCGCCGTCGCGCGACCTGCTGCGCCGCATGGGCCGCGCCGAGTTCGTGCGCGCCGACATCCGCAACCCCCTCATCGCGAAGGTCATCGCCACCGCGCAGGTCGACACGGTCGTGCACGCGTCGGTGACGGCGAACCCGGCCGGCCCCGGCGGGCGGACCGCGATGAAGGAGATGAACGTCATCGGCACGATGCAGCTGCTGGCCGCGTGCCAGAAGTCGCCGCACGTGCGCAAGCTGGTGGTGAAGTCGACCAGCGCGGTCTACGGGTCCAGCTCGCGCGACCCGGCGGTGTTCACCGAGGACATGGGTCCGAAGGACCTGCCGTCCAGCGGGTACGCCAAGGACGCGGTCGAGGTCGAGGGGTACGTGCGCGGGTTCGCGCGCCGCAGGCCGGACGTGGACGTCACCGCGCTGAGGTTCGGCAACTTCATCGGCCCCCGCATCGACACGGTCCTGACCAGGTACTTCGCCCTGCCCGTCGTGCCGACGGTGATGGGGTACGACGCCAGGGTGCAGCTGCTGCACTCCGAGGACGCGCTGGCCGTGCTGGAACGGGCCGCGCTGCACGACCTGCCCGGCGTCTACAACGTGGGCGGTGACGGCGTGCTGATGCTGTCGCAGGCCATCCGCCGGGCGGGCCGGGTCAGCCTGCCCGTGCCGAGCGCGGCGGTGCCGACGATGGGCCGGTTGTTCCGCGGCGCCCGGCTGGTGGACTTCTCGCCGGATCAGATGAGGTTCCTGAACTGGGGCCGGGTGATGGACACGACCCTGCTGAAGCGGGAGTTCGGGTTCACGCCGAGGTGGACCACCCAGCAGGCGTTCGACGACTACGTGAGCGGGCGCGCGCTGCGCCCGGTCATCGATCCGGGGTTGGTGGCGTCGATCGAGCGCGGTGTGCTCGACCTCGCCGCGAGGTTCCGCTAGCGGCGACGCCGGCGGGGTCGGCGATCAGACGACGTCGGCGATCAGACAGAGGAGGTGGCACGTGGCAGAGGCACGGGTGATCCCGTTGCACGGTGCAGACCGGGGGGCGGACCGGGGGGCGGACCGGGAGGCGGCCCGACGACGGCGCGCCGCGGACCAGGCCCTCGGACCGGTTCCCGTGCCCGAACCGCCCGCGCCGGAACCGGAGCCGGAACCGGAGCCGGCCGGGGGCGCGACGGGCTGGGAGCAGCGCCTGGCCGACCTGCTGGCGTTCACCCGCAGGCGCCTGCGGGGCGACTACGAGGTGGACGAGTTCGGCTTCGACCCGGACCTGACCGACCACGTCCTGATGCCGCCGCTCAAGCCGCTGTACGAGCGGTGGTTCCGGGTGGAGACGATCGGGATGCACAACGTCCCGGGCGAGGGCGGCGCGCTGATCGTCGCCAACCACTCCGGCACCCTGCCGCTGGACGCCACGATGACCGCGTACGCGGTGCGCGCCGACCACCCGAAGCGCCGCCACCTGCGGATGCTCGGCGCCGACCTGGTGTTCAAGACGCCGGTGCTCGGCGCGCTGGCCCGCAAGTCGGGTCAGACGCTGGCGTGCAACCCGGACGCGGAGCGCCTGCTCAGGTCGGGCGAGCTGGTCGGCGTGTGGCCGGAGGGCTTCAAGGGCGTCGGCAAGCCGTTCCGGGACCGGTACAAGCTCCAGCGGTTCGGCCGGGGCGGGTTCGTGTCGGCGGCGTTGAACACCGGCGTGCCGATCATCCCGTGCTCGATCGTGGGCGCCGAGGAGATCTACCCGAAGATCGGCGACATCAAGGCGCTGGCCAGGCTGTTCGGCTTCCCCTACTTCCCGGTGACGCCGTTCTTCCCGCTCCTGGGCCCGCTCGGCGCGATCCCGCTGCCGTCGAAGTGGTACATCGAGTTCGGCGAGCCGATCCGGACCGACGTCTACGGCGAGCACGCGGCGGACGACCCGATGCTGGTGTTCAACCTGACCGACCAGGTGCGCGAGACCATCCAGCAGACCCTGTACCGGCTGCTCACGCAACGGCGCAACGTCTTCCTCGGCTGATCACGCTTCGCAGGGGTCCTCGCCCAGGGGACCCCTGCTTTGATCTTGCCGGCGTGGACCGACGGTCGCGGTCGGTCGGAGCGGGTCTGTGGACAACTCGCGGGCGTCAGCGGACGCGGCGGCGGTAGGCCAGGGTGGCGGCCACGGCGCCGGCCAGGGCGCCGGCGCCGAGGACGGACGGGACGCCGATCTTCGCCGCCTTGCGGCCGGTGCGGAAGTCGCGGATCTCCCAGCCGCGCTTGCGCGCCGTCTCGCGCAGGCCGGAGTCCGGGTTCACCGCGACCGCCGTGCCGACCACCGACAGCATCGGCACGTCGTTCACCGAGTCCGAGTACGCCGTGCACCGGCGCAGGTCCAGGCCCTCCTTCGCGGCCAGCGCCCGCACCGCGTGCGCCTTCGCCCGGCCGTGCAGCAGGTCGCCGACCAGCCGTCCGGTGTAGATGCCGTCGGTGTTCTCCGACACCGTGCCCAGCGCGCCGGTCAGGCCCAACCGCCGGGCGATGATCTGCGCCAGCTCCACCGGCGTCGCGGTGACCAGCCACACCCGCTGCCCGGCGTCCAGGTGCATCTGCGCCAACGCCTGGGTGCCCGCCCAGATCCGGTCCGCCATCAGCTCGTCGTAGATCTCCTCGCCGAGCGAGATCAGCTCCGCCACCGACCGGCCGGCCACGAACGAGAGCGCCTGCTCACGGGACGCCGCCACGCTCTGCGGGTCCTCCCGGCCGCCGACCCGGAACTTGAGCTGCTGCCACGCGAACCCGGCCAGGTCCGAGTTCTTGAAGTACTTGCGGGCGGCGAGACCCCGGGCGAAGTGGAAGATCGACGCGCCCATCATCATCGTGTTGTCGACGTCGAAGAAGGCGGCGGCGGTGAGGTCGGTGGGCGCGCTCCCGGACGGCCCGACCGTGGTCGCGGCCTCGGCCGAGGCCTCGCCGGCCAGCGCGGCACGCCGCTCCCGTTCCGCCGAGCCCTCCACCACACGCCTTTTCACCACGTCAGCGCCTCCCGCGGTCCGATGGGGACAGGGTAGCGATCAGCCGCCGAGGCCGGGCAGCGGCAGCGACGGGAGGGTCAACGTGGGCAGCGGGAGCAGTGGTCCGGGGGTCGTGGTGGTCGGCGCGGGTGGCGCCGGGGGAGCCGTGGTGCCCGGCACGCCGCCGCCCGGTGTGCTCGTGCCGCCCGGTGCGTAGCCGGGCGTGGTGGGGGCGACGGCGGCGGTGCTGGTGGTGGTCGGCGGCGCGGACGGCGAGTCGCTCGGCGGGACGCCGGGGTCGACGGGTCGCGCCGCGCACTCGTCCTCGGCGGGCACCGGCCCGACCTGGTCGACCTGCCCCGACGTCACGGCCGCGCAGTCGGCCCTGGCGTGCAGCGCGGACGCGCGGTCGGCGATCCGGTCGAGCAGGTCCAGCGACGTGCCCGCGCGGTCGGCGGCCTCGGCGGGCAGCGACGCGCGCAGCCCGGTCAGCCGGGTGGCCTGCGAGTCGGCCCAGTCGCGCAGCCCTTCGAGGACGCGTCGGTCCGCGCTCGACCCGAGCGCGGTCAGCACCCGGGAACCGGCCGCCGCGTCGGCGTCGAAGTCCGTCAACGCGGTCAGGTAGCCGCCGAGCGGTCCGCCGCCGGACTCGCGGTACCGGTCGACCAGGGTCTCGATCTCGGCGACGCGCGCGGCGGCGAACTCCAGGCGCTTGTAGCCCTTCGACTCCTCGCCGAAGGTGAGGCCGAGCGAAGCCGACTCGGCGGTG
The DNA here is from genome assembly GCF_050946825.1 of Actinosynnema sp. CA-299493. Lineage (NCBI taxonomy): Bacteria > Bacillati > Actinomycetota > Actinomycetes > Pseudonocardiales > Pseudonocardiaceae > Actinosynnema > Actinosynnema sp. CA-299493. The sequence goes on along the minus strand of NZ_CP191993.1, from coordinate 8,938,712 downwards.
CGCTTGACGCCGTACAGCGCGTCGCCCGGCAACGCGTCCCGGCTGAGCAGCAGGCTCATCCCGGCCAGCGAGAACAACAGGCACAGCGCCGCGGCGAGGGCCACCGCTAATCGTCCGCGCGCGCCGGTGCGGCGTTCCCGGACGGGCCGGTCGAGCTTGGTCGGCGGCGCCTCGGCCGCGCCCAGCACCCGTGCCCGCATGCGCGCCTTGGCGGCCTCGTCGGGCCCCACCGTGACTGCGGCTTCCCGCAGCAGGGCGACCACCGCCAGCTCCTCGGCGAGCTCGTCGTCCTCGGGCGGCGCGGACCCGGGGTGCGCTTCGACCGCGCGGGCGAACCGCTCGCGCTGCCTGTGCCGCCGCAGCGGCGTGACCCCTTTGCCTACCATCCCGCTTGGCCAACCATCCCGCACGTCTTGAGCGCTCCTGCCCCGGACAACGAACCGGGAGGTCCCGGGGTTACGCGCACGCCGGGAGGTGCGACGGTGATCTCACCGCAGCCAGGTGGGCAGCAGTTGGGCCAACCGGCGCACCGCCCGGTGCTGCAAGGCCTTGATGGCGCCCTCATTGCGTCCCATCCTCGCCGCCGTTTCCGCCACGGACAAGCCCTGGATGAAGCGGAGGGTGATGCATTCGCGCTGGTCGTCACCCAGTTGGGCGACACAGCGGAGCAGTTCGGCGTTGGTCGCGTCGGTCAGCACTTCCTGCTCGGGACCGTCCGTGACCTCGCGGTTGTCCGCCAGCTCGGCCGTCGTGATCTCCAGTCGGTAGCGGCTGGACTTCACGTGGTCGAAGACGATGTTCCGCGCGATCGTGACGAACCACGCGCCCACGTCCCGGCCCTGGTAGCTGATGGACCCGATGCTGCGCAGCGCGCGGAGGAACGTCTCGCTGGTCACGTCCTCGGCCAGGGTGCGGTCACCGACCCGGAAGAGCACGTAGCGGTAGACCACGTCGACGTACCGGTCGTACAGCGCGCCGAACGCGTCCGTGTCGCCGCCCTGAGCGGCGCGGACCAGGTTCCACGGCTCTTCGGCCGCGTTGCTCTCCACGCTCTCGATCGTGCTGGACTGCCCTCCCGCACTCCACTTCGAGCGGAGCGTCCGGATGGTTCGGACGGAGTTCTCGCGTGCCCTTGCGGTCATCGGCTCGCGGCACCTCCACAGAGTCGCCGTGCCGGCAGCATACGTCTTGTTACTCCGTAGTAGGTAGCGGCAAGTGGTCTCGAATCCGCGACGCGGGTGGAGGCACTGCGTGACGCCGCCCGGCCGTGACAGACTGCGCTGAGGTCCGCTGTGGTTCACCAGGAGGTCACGTTGACCGCATCCGCAAGCAACATCGCCGACCTGGTTCGCGCCTCCGCGCACCGTGGACCCAAGCACGCCGCGCTGGTGGATGTCACGACCCACGGCGACCGGACGACCGCGACCAGCCACACCTGGGCCGAGTTCGACGCCGCCGTCGACGGCGAGGCGCACCGGCTCGTCCGGGCGGGCGTGCGGCCGGGTGACCGGGTGGTCGTGCGGCTGCCCACCGGCGCCCCCTTCTGCGTCGCCGTCTTCGGCGTGCTGCGGGCGGGCGGCGTGCTGGTGCCCGCCGGACCCGGCCAGCCGGCGCGCGAGTTGCGGCGACTGGTCGACGACAGCGGCGCGAAGCTGCTCGTCGGCGACGCCGGCGGCGTGGACGTCGAGGTGCTGCCCGCGCCGTCGATGGAGCCGGGCGAGGAGTTCCCCGCGATCGGCTCGGGCGAGGACCTGGCCGTGCTCGGCTACACCTCCGGCACGTCCGGCTCGCCGCGCGGCGCGATGCTGTCGCACCGGGCGCTGCTGGCCAACGTCGCGCAGTGCGCGTCCCTGCGCCCCGCGCCGGTGACGGCGGGCGACCGGGTGCTGCTGGCGCTGCCGCTGTTCCACGTCTACGGCCTGGGCCCGGGCCTGCTCCAGGTGGCGGGCGCGGGCGCGACGGCCGTGTTGCTGGAGCGGTTCGACCCGGACCAGGCGTTGACCGCGATCCGCGAGCACCGGGTGACCACGGTGGTCGGCGTGCCGCCGATGTACGCGGCGATCCTGGCCGAGCCCGTCGAACGGCTCCGCGAGGACCTGGCCACCGTCCGCCTGTTCACCTCCGGCGCGGCGCCCCTGGCGGCCGGCCTGCTCGACGCCGTGCGCGCCGCCGTCGGCCTGCCCGTCTACGAGGGCTACGGCCTGACCGAGACCGGTCCCGTGCTGACCACCACCCTGGCCGGCGGCGCGCCCAAGGCGGGGTCGGTCGGCCGCGCGCTGCCCGGCGTGCTGGTCCGGCTGGTCGACTCCGACGGCCGGCCGCTCGACCAGGACGAGGACGAGCCCGGCACCGGCCTGGTCGCGGCCAAGGGCGACAACCTGTTCAGCGGCTACTGGCCGGACCGCGCGCACGGGCCCGACGCCGAGGGCTGGTTCCGCACCGGCGACGTCGGCTACCTCGACGCCGACGGCGACCTGCACCTGGTCGACCGGGCGGGCGACCTGATCATCGTCAACGGCTTCAACGTCTACCCGCACGAGGTCGAGCAGGTGCTGGCCGAGCTGGCCGGCGTGGCCGAGGCGGCGGCGGTCGGCGTGCCGGACGAGCGGACCGGCGAGTCGGTGAAGGTCGTCGTGGTGCCCGCCGCGGGCGCGGAGCTCACTGAGGACGCGGTGAAGGACCACTGCGCCGGTCGGCTGGCGAAGTTCAAGGTGCCGACCGTGGTCGAGTTCGCCGACGCGCTGCCGCACTCGCCGACCGGCAAGCTCGCGCGGGCCCGGCTGCGGCTACCCCTAGCCTGAACGCCGTGAGCCACCACGTCACCTTGATGAGCCGGGTCGACTGCCACGCCTGCGAGCAGGCCCGGGCCGACCTGGAGCGGATCTGCGGCGAGCTGGGCGTGCCCTGGGACGTGCGGGACGTCGACGCCGACCGCGAGCTGCGCGCCGAGTACGGCGACCGGGTGCCGGTGATCCTGGTCGACGGCGAGGAGCACGGGTACTGGTCGGTCGAGGAGGACCGGTTGCGCGCCGCCCTGCGCTGACGATTACCGACCGCTTACGGAATCGCCGGACCGGGCCGCCGAGGGTGTCGAATCACCTCGTGACACGTGCGACCGCCGCCCTCATCGGAATCCTCGGCGTGGCCGCCGCGCTCGCGGCCGGGCACCTCGTCGCGGGCGTGGTCGGGCCGTCGGCCTCGCCGTTCCTCGCGGTGGGCAACACCGCGATCGACCTCACGCCGAGCGCGCTGAAGGACTTCGCGATCCAGGCGTTCGGCACCTACGACAAGCTCGTGCTGCGGCTCGGCATGGCGGTGGTCCTGCTGGTCGCGGCCGTCGTCGCGGGCCTGCTGTCCCGCCGCTCGCCGCGGCCGGGCACGGTCCTGGCCGTCGTCCTGGGCCTGCTCGGCGTCGGCGCCGTGCTGTACCGGCCCGACCTGGGACAGCTCGGCGTCCTCGCGCCCGTCGCGGCCCTGGCCGCCGGTGTCGCGGTCTTCCGGTGGCTGCACGCCAAGGCGCTCGACCCGGCCGACCCCGCCGAGGGCAGGCGCGCGTTCCTCGTCGCCTCGGGCGCGACGGCGGCGGTCGCCGGTCTCGCCGCCCTGGTCGGCCGGTTCGCGGGCGACCGGGTGGACGTCGAGGCGTCGCGACGGGCCGTGGGCGCGCTCGAACCGGCCTCGCCCGCGCCTCCCGTCCCGCCGGGCGCGGACTTCGCCGCCGAGGGCACCCCCGCCTTCATCACGCCGAACGCCGACTTCTACCGCATCGACACCGCGCTGAGCGTGCCGCGCGTGCGCGCCGAGGACTGGGTGCTGCGCGTGCACGGCCTGGTCGACCGCGAGCTCACCCTCCGCTACGACGACCTGCGCCGCCGTGACCTGGTCGAGCGCACGATCACCATGGTCTGCGTGTCCAACGAGGTCGGCGGGCACTACGTCTCCACCGCGAACTTCGTCGGCGTGCCGCTGCGCGACGTGCTGCTGGAGGCGGGCGTCCGGCGGGGCGCCGACCAGCTGTTCTCCACCAGTGCCGACGGCTGGACGGCGGGCTCGCCGGTCGACGTGGTCATGGAGGAGGACCGCGGCGCGCTCATCGCCCTGGGCATGAACGGCGAGCCGCTGCCGCTGGAGCACGGCTTCCCGGCCCGCCTGGTCGTGCCCGGCCTCTACGGCTACGTCTCGGCCACGAAGTGGGTCGTCGACCTGGAGCTGACCACGTTCGAGGCCAGGCGCGGCTACTGGCTGGACCGCGCGTGGGCGGCGAAGGCGCCGGTCAAGGTGATGTCCCGGGTCGACCGCCCGGCGGGCCGGTCCACGGTCTCCGGCCGGGTCGTCGCCACCGGCGTGGCGTGGGCCCAGCCCACCGGCGTCCAGCGGGTCGAGGTGCGGGTCGACAACGGCCCGTGGCGGACCGCCGCGCTGTCCGACGAGGTGAACGGCTCGACGTGGCGCATGTGGCGGGTGGAGCTCGACCTGCCGTCCGGCGGTCACACCATCGAGTCACGCGCCACCGACAAGTCGGGCTTCACCCAGCCCCAGACCCGCCTCGCCCCGATCCCCGACGGCGCGACCGGCTGGCACTCCGTCTTCTTCACGGTCCGGTGACCGGGAGTTCACCCCAAGGTGGAGCCGCGCGTCCGCGTTGGTCCGGGGTCCGGTCGCCGACTTTGTGCATGCGTTCACAAGCGGTACGGTGGGTGCATCACTCCGCTGGTGGCGATACCCGGCGGGTCAGTGCGACGGATGTCGAGGAGTTCCAGCGTGGCGGCTCAGCGGGGCGAGGGTGACGGTGTCGTGACCCGCCCGGGGGAGACCGGCCCCGAAGCGCCCGCCGACGTCCGGGAGCGGGCGCGCGCGATCCCCGAGGCGGCGGTGGCGCGGCTCGCGGTCTACCTCCGCGTGCTCTCGGGCATGGTCGAGCAGGGCGTGACGACCATCTCCAGCGAGGAGCTCGCGGGCGCGGCGGGGGTCAACTCGGCCAAGCTCCGCAAGGACCTCTCCTACGTCGGCTCGTACGGCACGCGCGGCGTCGGCTACGACGTCGAGGTGCTCGTGAGCCACATCGAGCGCATCCTCGGCCTCACCCGCAAGCACTCGGTGGCGGTCGTCGGCATCGGTAATCTTGGTCACGCGCTGGCCAACTACGGCGGCTTCCCCAGCCGCGGCTTCCCGGTCGCCGCGCTGTTCGACATCGACCCGGACCTGACGGGAGTGCCGGTAGGCGGCATACCCGTCAACCACATCGACGACATCACGTCCGTCTGCGCGGAGCGCGAGGTCTCGATCGGGGTCATCGCGACACCCCCGCAGGCAGCTCAGGCCGTCTGCGACCGTTTGGTATCCGCCGGAGTCCAGTGCATCCTGAACTTCGCACCCGTCGTGCTCCAAGTGCCGGACTACGTCGAAGTGCGCAAGGTCGACCTGGCGGTCGAGATGCAGATCCTGTCGTTCCACGTCGCGCGACGGGCTGACGAGGCCGCCGGTGACGTCGTCAACGGCATCGGTGTGGACGGGGTGGTGATTCGCCCGTGATCGTGCGGGTAGCGAGCCGATCGGTGGTGCGCGCATGAGCGTGCTCGTCGTCGGTCTTTCCCACCGGACCACCCCGGTTCCCGTGCTGGAGCGCGTCGCGGTCGCCGACGCCGACCGCGGCAAGGTCCTCGACCAGCTGCTGGCGGCGCCGAGCGTGTCCGAGGCCGTGCTGCTGTCGACCTGCAACCGGGTCGAGGTGTACGCGGTCGTCGAGACGTTCCACGGCGGCATGAACGAGGTCGTCGAGGTGCTCGCCCGCCAGGCCGGGGCCGAGCCCGCCGACCTGTTCGAGCACCTGTACGTGCACTACTCCGCCGCCGCCGTCGAACACCTGTTCTCGGTGGCCGGCGGCCTCGACTCGATGGTGGTCGGCGAGGCCCAGATCCTGGGCCAGCTGCGCACCTCCTACAACGCCGCCGACGAGCAGGGCGTGGTCGGCCGCACCCTGCACGAGCTGATCCAGCACGCCCTGCGGGTCGGCAAGCGCGTGCACACCGAGACCGACATCGACCACGCCGGCGCGTCCGTCGTCTCCGAAGCCCTCGCGGACGCCGCGGCGGCCCTCGACGGCCTCGAAGGGCGCAAGGCGCTCATCGTCGGCGCGGGCTCCATGGGCGGCCTGGCCGCCGCCCACCTGCGCCGAGCCGGCATCGGCGGGGTCGTGATCGCCAACCGGACGCCCGCCAACGGCGAACGCCTGGCCACGGCCCTGCGCGCGGACGGCGTGAACGCCACCTCGACCGGCCTGGACACCCTCGCCGCCGAGGTCGCCGAGGCCGACGTGCTGTTCGCGTGCACCGGCTCCGTCGGCACGGTCGTCGGCGCCGAGCACATCGGCGACCGCGCGCCGGACCGGCCGCTGGTCGTCTGCGACCTCGGCCTGCCCAAGGACGTCGACCCGGCGGCGGCGCTGCTCGACGGCGTCCGCGTGGTCGACCTGGAGACCCTCCAGCGCAGGCTGTCCGACGCCCCGACCGGGCAGGGCACGCTGCGCGCGGCGGAGATCGTGGCCGAGGAGGTCCGCGCCTACCTGGCCGGACAGCGCTCGGCCGGGGTCACGCCCACCGTGACGGCGCTGCGCAAGCGGGCCGCCGAGGTCGTGGACGCCGAGCTCCTGCGGCTGGACTCGCGGCTGCCCGAGCTGCCCGCACCGGTCCGCGACGAGCTGGCCAAGACCGTGCGCCGGGTGGTGGACAAGCTCCTGCACACCCCCACCGTGCGGGTGAAGGAGCTGGCCGCCGCGCCCGGTGGCGCCGGTTACGCCGAGGCGCTGCGCGAGCTGTTCGGGCTCGACCCGCAGGCGCCGTCCGCCGTCAGCACCCCCCATTCGACGCAACCCAAAGGTGAGAAGCGGTGAACCGCACCCTGAGGATCGGCACCCGCGGCAGCGCCCTCGCGCTCGCGCAGACCGGCCACGTGGCCGACGCGCTGCGCGACGCGGGCGCGACCGTGGAGATCGTCACGATCTCCACGCCCGGTGACCGCTCGTCCGCACCCATCGCCGAGATCGGCATCGGGGTGTTCACCTCGGCGCTGCGCGACGCGCTCGCGAACGGCGAGATCGACGTCGCCGTGCACTCCTACAAGGACCTGCCCACGGCGCCCGACCCGCGCCTGTCGCTGGCCGCCGTCCCGCTGCGGGAGGACCCGCGCGACGCGCTGGTCGCCCGCGACGGCCTGACCCTCGGCGAACTGCCGACCGGCGCGAAGGTGGGCACCGGCTCACCCCGCCGCGCCGCGCAGCTCAACGCCCTCGGACTGGGCATCGAGGTCGTCGCTCTCCGCGGCAACGTCGACACCCGCATCCGCAAGGTGGCGGACGGCGAGCTGGACGCCGTCGTGCTCGCCCGCGCCGGCATCGCCCGCCTCGGCCGCACGGCCGAGATCACCGAGACCTTGGAGCCCATCCAGATGCTCCCCGCGCCCGCACAGGGCGCCCTCGCAGTGGAGTGCCGGGTCGACGACGTCGACGCCGAACACCTACTCCAGTCCACTTTGGACGATTCGGCCAGCAGGGCCGCTGTCGCCGCCGAGCGTGCCCTCCTGGCCGCGCTCGAGGCAGGTTGCAGCGCGCCGGTCGGCGCACTGGCCGATGTGGTGGAAGACCTCGCCGAAGACGCGGGCGACGCGGACGGAACGACGCGAGTCGTCCTCCGCCTGTCCCTGCGCGGGGTCATGGCGACGGAGGACGGCTACCTCCTCCGTGCGTCCGCCACCGGTGACTTGACCGCAGCAGAGGAACTCGGCCGCGCGCTGGCCGCCGAGTTGCTCGACCTCTCCGGCCACGCCACCGCGTCGCCGGCGGGGCGTAGTTGATGGGGAGTGCCCTGATGACCCGCGCACGCAAGACCCCCGGCCGAGTCGCGTTCGTCGGCTCAGGTCCGGGCGACACCGGGCTGCTCACGGTCCGGGCCCGCGACCTGCTCCACAAGGCGGAGCTCGTGGTCACGGACCCGGACGTCCCGGCCGAGGTGGTGGCGCTGGTACCCGACGGCGTCGAGGTGCGACCCGCCGTGGGCGATCCCGCCGACGTCGCGAAGGACCTGGTCGCCGAGGCGAAGAACGGCCTCGCCGTGGTCCGCCTCGTAGCCGGTGACCCGCTGACCCTGGACTCGGTGGTGAAGGAGGCGCAAGCCGTCTCCAAGACCACGATCGCCTTCGACGTGGTGCCCGGCGTCCCCGCCGGCACCGCCGTGCCCGCCTACGCCGGCGTCGCACTGGGCGCCGTCCACACCGAGGCCGACGTCCGGGGCGTGACCGACTGGTCCGGCCTGGCCGCCGCGCCGGGAACGCTCGTCCTGCACGCCACCGGCGGCCACCTGGCCGAGGCCGCGTCGTCGCTCGTCGAGAACGGCCTGGCCCCGCAGACCCCGGTCGCGGTGACCTGCGACGGCACCGGCTTCGGCCAGCGCACCGTGGACACCACGCTCGCCTCCCTGGCCGCCGACGCCGGCGACCTGGGCGGCCCGCTGGTCGTCACCGTCGGCGCGGCCGTGGCCGGCCGGCCGAAGCTCTCCTGGTGGGAGTCCCGCGCGCTCTACGGCTGGCGGGTCCTCGTCCCGCGCACCAAGGAACAGGCGGGCGCGATGAGCGACCGGCTGCACTCCCACGGCGCGATCCCGGTCGAGGTCCCGACCATCTCCGTCGAGCCACCGCGCAGCCCCGCCCAGATGGAGCGCTCGGTGAAGGGCCTGGTCGACGGCCGCTACCAGTGGGTCGTCTTCACCTCGACCAACGCCGTCCGGGCCGTCTGGGAGAAGTTCCGCGAGTTCGGCCTGGACGCCCGCGCGTTCTCCGGCGTGAAGATCGCCTGCGTCGGCGAGAGCACGGCCGCCAAGGTCCGCAGCTTCGGCATCATCCCGGAACTGGTCCCCTCCGGCGAGCAGTCCTCGGAAGGGCTGCTGGCCGACTTCCCGCCGTACGACGACATACTGGACCCGGTGGACCGGGTCCTGCTGCCGCGAGCGGACATCGCCACCGAAACCCTGGCGGCCGGCCTGCGCGATCGCGGCTGGGAGATCGACGACGTCACGGCCTACCGCACGGTCCGCGCCGCCCCGCCGCCCGCGGACACCCGCGAGATGATCAAGTCGGGCGGCTTCGACGCGGTCTGCTTCACCTCGTCCTCGACCGTCCGCAACCTGGTGGGCATCGCGGGCAAGCCGCACGCCCGCACCCTGGTCGCGTGCATCGGCCCGCAGACCGCGGAAACGGCACGCGAGTTCGGCCTCCGCGTGGACGTCCAACCAGAGGACGCCAACGTCCCCGCCCTGGTCGACGCCCTCGCCCAGCACGCCGCACGCCTGCGGGCCGAAGGCGCCCTGCCACCCCCTCGCAAGACCAAGCGCCTGCGCCGTTCCTGACCCACCCGGTCCCCGACGACACAGCCGGGGCCGACGAGGCCCGATTTGACATGGGTTCGAGTGCCTTAGGCTGGTCGGAGCCGGCAGGCTTGGCGGGACGCTCTTCCCCGCCGGGCCTGCCGGCTGCGGCCTGCCTGGGGTGCTCGTAAGGGCCCCATGTCCAATCGAGCCGGCCTCAGCCCGGAACAGGCGTACCCCGACCCGCAGCACCCCTTGCACATACCGAACCACAGGGCACCGACAAAGCAGACCGACCACCAGGGAAGTGCCGCCGTGTTCCCATCCCACCGCCCCCGCCGCCTGCGCACCACGCCGGCCATGCGCCGCCTGGTCAGCGAGACCACCGTGCGCCCGCGGCAGCTGGTCCTGCCCATGTTCGTCAAGGAAGGCGCGACCGCGCCGACCGGGATCCAGAGCATGCCGGGCGTTGTCCAGCACACCCGCGAGTCGCTGCGCAAAGCCGCCGTGGAAGCGGTCCAGGCGGGTGTCGGCGGGATCATGCTGTTCGGCGTCCCCGCCGAGCGCGACGCCGTCGGCTCCGGCGCGACCGACCCGGACGGCATCCTCAACGCCGCCCTGCGCGACCTCCGCCACGAGCTCGGCGACTCGACCGTCCTCATGTCGGACTGCTGCCTGGACGAGTTCACCGACCACGGCCACTGCGGCGTCCTCACCCCCGACGGCGCCGTGGACAACGACGCCACCCTGGAGGTCTACGGCGAGATGGCCGTCGCCCAGTCCGAGGCGGGCGCGCACGTCGTCGGACCCAGCGGCATGATGGACGGCCAGATCGGGTTCATCCGCGCCGCCCTCGACGAGGCCGGCCACACCGACACCGGCGTCCTCGCCTACAGCGCCAAGTACTCGTCCGCCCTCTACGGCCCGTTCCGCGATGCCGTCGAGTCCCAGCTCCAAGGCGACCGCAAGACCTACCAGCAGGACCCGGCCAACGCCAGGGAAGCGCTCCGCGAGGTCGCGCTCGACCTCGCCGAGGGCGCCGACATGGTCATGGTCAAGCCCGCGCTGCCCTACCTCGACATCCTCAAGGCCGTCTCGGAGATCTCCGACGTCCCCGTCGCCGCGTACCAGATCTCCGGGGAGTACGCGATGGTCGAGGCCGCGTCCCGCAACGGTTGGATCGACCGCGAGCGGACCGTGCTGGAGATGCTGACGTCGATCCGCCGCGCCGGCGCGGACATCGTCCTCACCTACTGGGCGGTCGAAGCCGCCGCCTGGCTGGACCGGGAATGACCAGCGCGCTGAACGCACGCAAGCCCGCCAAGCCTCCCAAGCCGACGCCTCCCAAGCCGGTCGACCTCGCGCGCTGGCTGTTCATCCTCAGCGCCGTGATCGGCATGGTCCGGTTCATGGTGCAGCTGGGCGACCGGCAGATGCTGATCCGCGAGCTGCGCGTGCTGCAGCCGACGCTGAGCCAGGACGAGGTCGACGCCGCCGCGACCGGCGGCATCCTGTTCGGCCTGGTGCTCGCGTCCGCCGTGGTCCTGGTCTACGCGCTGCTGGCGAACCGGATGGCCGCCGGCCGCAACTGGGCGCGGGTCCTGCTCACGATCATCGCCGGCCTCGCGCTCCTCCTGGGCGTCCTGCGGCTGGTCATCGCCGACTCCGGCGTCCCGGCGCTGGTCGGCGTGGTCACGATGCTCGTCGAGGCGACCGCCCTGGTGCTGATGTACCAGCGGTCCGCGTCGGGCTACTTCATCACCCGCCCAGCCCCTCCCCACCACCCGAGGTCGCAGGTCACAGGTGCGCAGCCACCGCCTGTCACGGTGGACAACGGCCTCGGCCGGGCCCTAGCGTCTGCAGGCGTGACCACCCCACAGGACCCTGACAACCGACCTCCGCAGCAGCCGTACCAGCCGCAGCAGCCGTACCAGCAGCAGCCCTACACCCCGGCTCCGCCGCCGTTGAGCGAGTCGGAGCTGGCCGGCTACGGCGCGCAGCGGCCCGCCGTGCCGGAGCCGAAGGAAGTCCGCCTGTCGTTCTTCCTCTGGCTGGCCAGTGCGGTCCTGCTCGTCGTGTCGTCGGTGCTGGTACTGCTCAGTCGCGACACGTTGCTCGAAGAAGCGCGCAAGGCGGCACGTGGAGCCGAGGGTTTCACGGCAGAACAGCTGGATCAGGTAGAGACCTTGACCTCTGCGATCCTGATGATCTCAGTGGTCATCGGTGTAGTGCTGGCTGCGCTGATGGTGTTCTTCGGGCTCAAGGTTCGCGCAGGCCGCAACTGGGCGCGGATCACCCTTACGGTGCTCGGCGCGATTGTGTGTATCTACTACCTGATCGGTCTCACGCTGGTCGGTCTTCTGGTCGTGCTGGTCGTGGCCGCCGCCGTGGTGACCCTGTACCTGCCCGCCTCGAAGGCCTACTTCGACTCGGTGAAGCGAGCCGGATGACCGGGCAGCCGCCCGCGGTGGTGCGCGGCGCGGTCGCGGTGTGGCTGGCCCTCGGCGTGTTCCTGCTGCTGGAGAACGCCGTGCTGTGGCTGCGCCGGGCCGAGTTCGAAGAGGCCGCCGTCCGCGCCGGCGACGACCCGGCCGACGTGCCGGGGCTGCTGGCGCAGCTGACCGTCGTCGCGGTGGCCTTCACGATCGGCTACGGCCTGTTCGGGTGGCTGCTGAAGCGGGGCAGGCGGTGGTCACGCGGTGTGCTCACCGGCGTGGCCGTGCTGCACGTGCTGTGGATCGTGCTGCCGGGCGCCAGTGCCGTGAACCTGGTGACGTTGCTGCTGATCGCCGTCGGTTTGGCGGTCACCTGGCTGCCGGGTACGGCACAGTGGGTGAAGCAGCACTGACCCCTGCGGAGAACCCCATGCCCGAACCGGATCCGGATCCGTTCACCTCGCCCTTCCACCACGTGGACCTGCCGGGCCGGGGGCCGTCGAACGCGCCCCTGCCGCCCGGCTTCCAGCTGCCCGCGCCCATGCCTCCGGTGGGCGCGGGCGAGTACGCGCCACGCCGCCCCGTCACGGCCACCGTCGCCTCGTGGTGCTGGATCGCGGGCGCGGTGCTGGTGGTGCTCGCGCTGCCCGGCCTGTTCTACACCGGGATCGACGGCCTGGCCGACGACCTCGCGCGCGCCCCTGCGGTCCAACCGGACGCGCCGCTCCAGGCCGACCCGCTGACCCGGGGCGAGGCGGAGGTGGCCGCGCGGCTGACACCGGTCCTGTTCGCGCTCGGGTTCGCGGTGCTGTCCGTGCCGTTCGTGATCGCCGCGGCCAAGCTCCGCTCGGGCCGGAACTGGGCGCGCGTGCTGCTCACCGTCCTCGGCCTGCCCGGCGCGGCCTTCGGGCTGGTCGCGATGCTGATGTTCGCCTCCGGTGAGACGTACGTGGACTGGGTGGTCGGCGTGGCGTGGTCGTGGGTGTTCCTCGGCGTCTGCGCGCTCGGCTTCGTGTCGATGTACCTGCCCGCGTCGAACGCCTACACCAGGGCGGCCACGAGATGACCCAGCCGCCGTTCGACCCCCACCACCAGCCCGTCCAGCCCGTCGAGTACCCGCCGGCGGGCCCGCAACAGCCCTACCCGTCGCCCTACCACTCCCCGTCGCCCTACCAACCCCCGTCGCCCTACCAACCCCCGTCGCCCTACCCCGGCCGGATGCGCGACGTCGACCAGCACACCACCGCGCGGTCCCGTCCCACCGCCGTCGTCGTCTCCTTCGTCCTCTGGCTCCTGACCGCCCTCTCCTGGCCGGTCGGTTCGCTCGCCCGCACGCTCGCCGAGGACGGCGCGGTCACCGGTTTCGGGCCGATCATGGCGTTGTTCACCAGCGCGTGCCTGGCCATCGCGTGCGGCTGGGGCGCGGTCCTGCTCCTCGGCGGCAACTACCACGCGCGGCTCGGCCTGTGCGGTGGCGCGCTGGTCATCGGCGTCCTCGCCCTGGCCGCCGCGATCGTGGCGGCCCGCGACGGCGACACCGGTCCGGTCGACTGGGTGGTGATCGTGCTGCGGCTGGCGCTGCCCGCCGCCGCGTCGGTGTTCGGCTTCCTGCCCGGCACGCGGCAGTACTTCTCGGGGAACTGACGAGGGGGACCGACGAGTGGACCACGACCAGCCGACCCTGTACGCCGAGTCCGGCACGTCCTGGTGGCCGCTGCTGTGGGGCCCGGTGTTCGCCGCGCTCGGGTTCGGCGTCGAGGCGTCGACCGGCGCGGCCCGCCCGCTCCTGTGGCTCGCCGTCGCACTGGTCCTGCTCCTGCCCACCGCCCTCTGGGTGCAGGCCCGCCGTCGCCTCTACCAGGTCCGCCTCACCCCCGTCGCCCTGCGCCAGGGCCGCGAGGAGCTGCGGCTCGGCGACGTCGAGGCCGTCGAGGGCGTCGAACCGCGCGCGGGCGTGAAGGTGCTCGGCGGGGCCTGGACCCTGCCGCGCGGCACGACGGCGGTGCCCCTGCGGCTCGTCGGCGGCGCGGTGGTGATGGGCTGGGCGCGCGACGCCGACGCCCTCCGCGCCGAGATCGCGGCACTGTTGAGCACACGTGCGTGACGAGCGAGCCGGGCATGAGAGGCTGACCGACGTGACTGCGGCCACCGCCGAGACCGAGACCGTGCCGGAACCCGAGCCGGAACCCGGCGCGCCGACGCTGCACCAGCCGAAACGCGCGCTCGTCGCGGTCGGCGAGGTGGTGCTCGTCGCCCTGCTCGTGCCGCTCGCCGCGTGGTGCTGGAACCGGGGTGTCCTGCACTACAGCTACCCCGTGCCCGACCACCCGCCGCTGGAGTCCACCCGCTTCAAGGGCAACTGGATCGGCGCGTCGGCGGGCCTCGTCACGATCGCGGGCGTGCTCCTGCTCGACGCCGTCCGCCAGACCGTGCTCGCCGTGCGCACCCGTGGTCGGAAGCAGGGCGAAGAACCCGACGTGTGAGACTGGACGGCGTGACAGCGACGCGATCCCAGGCACTGTTCGAGCGCGCGGCGGCGGTGATCCCCGGTGGCGTGAACTCCCCGGTGCGGGCTTTCCACTCGGTCGGCGGCACGCCGAGGTTCATGGTGCGCGGCGAGGGACCGCACCTGTGGGACGCCGACGGCAACCGGTACGTCGACCTGGTCTCGTCGTGGGGCCCGATGATCCTCGGGCACGCCCACCCGGACGTGGTCCACGCCGTCCGCGAGGCGGCCGTGCGCGGCCTGTCGTTCGGCACGCCCACCGAGGGCGAGATCGAGCTGGCCGAGGAGATCATCGACCGGGTCGCCCCGGTGCACCAGGTGCGCCTGGTCAACTCCGGCACCGAGGCCACCATGAGCGCGATCCGGCTGGCCCGCGGCTTCACCGGCCGTCGCAAGATCGTCAAGTTCGCCGGCTGCTACCACGGCCACGTGGACGCGCTGCTCGCCCAGGCCGGCTCCGGCGTCGCCACGCTCGGCCTGCCCACCTCGCCCGGTGTCACCGGCGCGCAGGCGGCCGACACCCTCGTGCTGCCCTACGACGACGTCGAGGCCGTCCGCCGGGCGTTCGCCGAGAACCCCGACGAGATCGCCTGCGTGATCACCGAGGCCGCCGCGGGCAACATGGGCGCGATCGCGCCCAAGCACAACGCCGAGCTCAAGCAGCTCTGCCGGGACAACGGCGCGCTGCTGGTCATGGACGAGGTGATGACCGGCTTCCGCGTCTCCCGCGCCGGCTGGTACGGCCTGGAGAACGTCGAGGGCGACCTCTACACGTTCGGCAAGGTCATGTCCGGCGGCCTGCCCGCGGCGGCGTTCGGCGGCCGGACCGACGTGATGTCGAAGCTCGCCCCGGCCGGCCCGGTCTACCAGGCGGGCACGCTGTCCGGGAACCCCGTCGCGGTGGCGGCGGGCCTGGCCACGCTGCGCGCCGCGACCGACGACGTCTACCGCACCCTGGACGCCAACGCCACGCGACTGGGCGCGCTGTTCACCGCCGCGCTCACTGAGGCGGGTGTCGCGCACCGCGTCCAGTTCGCCGGCAACCTGGTCAGCGTGTTTTTCACCGACACCGAGGTCACCGACTACGCGGGCGCCCAGCGAGCCGAGACGTGGCGCTTCCCGGCCTTCTTCCACGCCCTGCTCGACCGCGGCGTGTACGCGCCGCCGAGCGCCTTCGAGGCGTGGTTCGTCAACGCGGCCATGACCGACGACGACTTCCAGGTCATCGCCGACGCCCTGCCGCACGCCGCCCGCGCCGCCGCGGAGGCGACCCAGTGAGCCGGACTGTCGTCCACCTGCTGCGGCACGGCGAGGTGCACAACCCGACCGGCATCCTCTACGGCCGCCTGCCGGGCTTCAAGCTGTCCGAACGGGGCCAGAAGCAGGCGCTGACCGTGGCCGAGCACCTGGCCGACCACGACATCGCGCACGTCGTGGCGTCCCCGCTGGACCGGGCGCAGCAGACCGCGTCGCCGATCGCCGACTCGCACCGCCTCGAACTGGACACCGACGAGCGGCTGATCGAGGCGGACAACAAGTTCGAGGGCCTGAAGGTGGCCGTCGGCGACGGCGCGCTGCGCTCGCCGAGGCACTGGCCGAAGCTGGTCAACCCGCTGCGGCCGTCGTGGGGCGAGCCGTACCTGGCGATCGCGCACCGGATGCTCGGCGCGGTGCAGCGGGCCCGGTCCGCCGCCGAGGGCCATGAGGCCGTGTGCGTGTCGCACCAGCTGCCGATCTGGACGCTGCGGCGGTTCCTGGAGGGCAAGCGGATGTGGCACGACCCGCGTCGCCGCGAGTGCTCGCTGGCGTCGTTGACCAGCCTCGTGTTCGAGGGGGAGCAGTTGGTGCGGGTGGTCTACACCGAGCCCGCCGGCGCGACGAACCCGAGGGTGACCGGGGCATGAGGGCCCGCTCACCCCTCGCCGGCCTCGCGGTGGCGCTCCTGCTCCTCGCCGGCTGCTCGACCGGCGACGACGCGGTGGTCGCCGGTTCGGAGTTCCAGCTCGTCGCGCCCAACGGCGAGACGAAGCTGCGCTACGACGGCGACGAGCGCAAGCGGGTCACCGGACTGGCCGGGCCGAGCCTGATGGAGGACGGCAAGACCGTCTCCCTGGACGACTACGCGGGCAAGGTCGTGATCGTCAACATCTGGGGCGCGTGGTGCGGGCCGTGCCGGACCGAGGCGCCGGAGCTGCAGAAGGTGCAGGACGAGCTCGGGTCGGAGGTCGTCCAGGTGCTGGGCGTCAACGTCAAGGAGTCCTCCACCGAGTCGCCCCGCGACTTCATGACGAACCGGAAGCTGGCCTACCCGTCGATCTATGACGAGTCGGGGCGGGCGATGCTGGCGTTCCGCGGGCTGCCGCCCAACGCCGTGCCGTCCACGTTCGTGCTGGACAAGCAGCACCGGGTGGCCGCGGCGTTCCTCGGCGCGGTGATCGCCACCGACCTGGTGCCGCTGGTCGACGACCTCGCCGCGGAACAGCCGTAGCCGTCACCGCGGCTCGGCCGTCCCACCGAGGTCAGCGCAGCTCCGGCACCTTCGCCCGGAACGCCTCGACCATCGCGTCGCGGCCGACGAGGTTGAACTCGCGGCCGAGCGTGCGCATGATCGAGTTGTCGGTCGGCCGGTACAGGCCGGACTTGTGGTACCGGGCGCCCTCGAACGCGCCGACCACGCCACCGTCCGGCGACGCCTGGCCCAGGTGGGCCGACCACTTCGCGCCGGTCGGGTCCGCGGTCACGTTGACCTCGGCCGGCTCGTCGCCGCCGTACCGGTCGTACGGGTAGTCGTACTCGTCGGCCAGCCCGCCGATCGAGTGGCCGAGCTCGTGCACGGCGATCTGGCCGGCCTGGTCGTTCGCGCCCGCCGCGGTCGCCACGCCGCCGCCCGCGCCGCCGTACTTGGCCGTGTTGCCGAGCGCGATGACCTGGTCGGCCTGCGGCGCGAGCGCGGCGAACTGGGCCGCCTTGGTCTGGTTCACGCACAGCAGCCGTTCGGTCTGGGTGTCACGGCCCTGGCACCAGAAGCCCATGTCGAGCGCCGTGTCGCGGTCCGCGCCCAGGGCCGGGTCGTGGTCCACACCGGACTCGTCCGACACGACGTCGACCTGCCAGACGTTGAAGTACTGGCGGTGGGACTTGAACGGCTCCACGGCGGACAGCTCCGCCCACTTGTCCACCACGTGCTCGTGGAAGACGGCGATCTCGCCCGCCGTGTAGCCGTCGCCGACGAAGACCAGGTCGAACCGCTGGTCGGGCGGGCCGGTCTCCTGGATCGCCACCACGTCGGCGGCCACCTCACCGGGCGCGGCCCTGGTCTCGACGGCGACCGGCACGGGCGTGCGGGAGATCGTGCCGTCCGGTGAGAAGACCTCCACCCACTCCGCGCCGGGACCGCCGGACTCCGCGGCGCTGCCGGGCAGGGGAGCGGCGACGACGGCGAAGGCGACGGCCAGCACGGGCAGGGTGAGCCGGTGTGCTCGCATGGCAGTGACGCTATGAAGCGGACCACTAACCCACAAGGGTTGATGGTCGCGTTTAGACATTCACCGGATGGGGTATCAAGGCCGTCTCATCACCCCGCCGCAGCGCCATCCGGACGACCTCCGCGCTGTGACGTGGGTCGCCCATAAGGGATGCCGGTGCACGGCGTCAAGGTGCGGATACCTACCCTGGACGACGTGAACCCGACCGATCTGGCCACCTCCGGCCCGATCCTGCTCGCGACCGGGGTGGCGGTGCTGGCCGGGGCGATCTCGTTCGCCTCACCGTGCGTGGTCCCGCTGGTGCCCGGCTACCTCGCGTACCTCGCGGGCCTGGTGGGCGCGGAAGCGCCGGCCGTTGCGGACGGCGAGGCCGCCAAGCGCGGTCGCTGGCGGGTCGCGGGCGCCGCGCTGCTGTTCGTCCTCGGTTTCACCGTCGTGTTCGCCCTGATGTCGTTCGTGGTGCTCGGGCTGACCGACCTGTTCCTGATCCAGGCCGACCTGCTCCAGCGCGTCGGCGGCGTCATCACGATCGCCATGGGCCTGGTGTTCATCGGCCTCGTGCCCGCCCTCCAGCGCGACGTCCGACTGCACCGCACGCCCCGGGCCGGCCTGCTCGGCGCGCCCCTGCTCGGCGGCGTGTTCGCGCTCGGCTGGACGCCGTGCCTCGGACCGACGCTGACGGGCGTGATGGCGCTGGCCCGCAGCACCGAGGTCGGCTCGGTCTCCGGCCGCGGCGCGGTCCTCGTGCTGGCCTACTGCCTCGGCCTCGGCCTGCCGTTCATCCTCATCGCGGTCGGCGCGCGCTGGGCGGTCCGCACGACCGGCTGGCTGCGCTCGCACGTCCGCCAGGTGCAGGTGTTCGGCGGCGTGCTGCTGATCGCCGTCGGCGTGGCCCTGGTCACCGGTCTGTGGGGCGACTTCGTCGCCTGGCTGCGCGACGCGGTGATCAACGACCTGGAACTGCCGCTGTAGTGCGCACCCTCATCGCCTTCCTGCGCAACACGTGGCGCGGCCTCACGGCCATGCGCACCGCGTTGACCCTGCTCTTCCTGCTCGCCCTCGGCGCGATGCCGGGCGCGTTGCTGCCGCAGCGCTCGCTGAACTCGTTCAAGGTCGACGAGTACATCGCCGACAAGGGCTGGTGGGGCCGGCTCCTGGACCGGTTGCAGTTCTTCGACGTCTACGCGAGCTTCTGGTTCTCCGCGATCTACGTGCTGCTGTTCGTGTCCCTGGTGGGCTGCCTGCTGCCGCGCACGTGGGAGTACTTCAAGCAGATGCGGGTCAAGCCGGTGCTCACGCCGCGCAACCTGGCCCGGATGCCGCACCACGCGTCGGGTGACACGGCCGCGTCGCCGAGCGCCGTCATCGAGCACGCCGAGCGCCGGCTCAAGGGCTGGCGCACGATCACCCGCGACGAGCCGGACGGCGCGCGCACGATCAGCGCCGAGCGCGGGTTCCTCCGCGAGACCGGCAACCTGGTGTTCCACTTCTCCCTGCTCGGCCTGCTGGTCGCGTTCGCGCTGGGCAAGATGTTCGGCTACGAGGGCCAGGTCATCGTCCAGGCCGCCGGCGGCCAGTTCTGCAACTCGGGCGTCTACAACTACGACTCGTTCCGCCCGGGGCTGCGCGTGGACGGCACGCAGCTCAACCAGTTCTGCGTGCGGGTCGACGACTTCGACGCCACGTACCTGCACAACGGCCAGGCGGAGAGCTTCCGCGCGAGCATCCAGTACCAGTCCGGCGCGGACCTGGCGACCGGCGCCTGGCGGCCGTACCCGCTGGAGGTCAACAGCCCCCTGCGCACCGCGGGCGACCGGCTCTACCTCCTCGGCCACGGCTACACGCCGCTGTTCACGGTCACCTTCCCGAACGGCGAGACCCGCACCGGCGCGACCCAGTGGCGCCCGGTCGACCAGGTCACGCTCGCCTCGGAGGGTGCGACGAAGTTCGACCCGCCGAACGTGCCGGACGCCGAGCAGCGCCGCAGGAGCCAGCTCGCGATCACCGGCCTGCTCGCGCCGACCGCCGCCTTCCAGGGCGAGCTGCTCGACTCCGCGTTCCCCGCCGCGAACGACCCGGCGGTCGCGATCGACGTCTACCGGGGCGACCTCGGCACCGACTCCGGCCGCGGCCAGTCCATCTTCTCGATCGACCAGAAGATGGTGCAGGACGGCAAGCTGACCAAGGTCGCCCGGCAGAACCTCAAGCAGGGCGAGCAGCTGGAGCTGGACGACGGCACCGTGATCCGCTTCGACGGCGTCCGCGACTGGGTGTCGTTGCAGGTGTCCCACGACCCCACCCAGGTGTGGGTGCTGGTGTTCTCGGTGCTGGTCATCCTCGGTCTGGCCGTCTCGCTGAGCATCAAGCGCCGCCGCGTCTGGGTGCGGGCGGCGCCCCGGGAGGACGGGCGTACCGTGGTCGAGGTCGGCGGCCTCGCACGCACTGATCAGGCCGGGTACGGCGAGGAGTTCACGGCGCTGGCCCGTGACCTGGTCTCCTCCCGCGACCTGCTCGCTCACAAGGAGGAGGGCTGATGCCGGTCAACACGACGCTGGCGACCTACAGCGACTGGACCTACGGCGCGGCCGTGGCGATCTACTTCCTCGCCGCCGTGCTGTACCTGTGCGAGGCGGCGTTCGCCCGGCCCGCGAAGACCCGCGAACCGGCCGGGGCCGTCGCGGCGGGCGGCACGCAGGCCGACGGCACGTGGGCGCCCGGCCGGGTCACCAAGCCGGAGCTGTCCCGCGCCGAACGCCTCGGCCGCATGGGCGTGGCGCTCACCGTCCTCGGCGCGCTGCTGCAGACCGCTTCCCTGGTGCTGCGCGGGTTCGCGACCGGGCGCGCGCCGTGGGGCAACATGTACGAGTACGGCTCGCTGCTCACGCTGGCCGCCGTCGTGACGTGGCTCGTGCTCTCGCGCACGTTCGACGTCCGCAAGCTCGGCGGCTTCGTGCTCGTGCCGATCGTGGTCCTGATGTTCCTCGGCGGCACGGTGCTCTACGCCGACGCCGCGCCCGTGCAGCCCGCGTTGCAGTCGTACTGGCTCGTGGTGCACGTCTCGGTGATCTCGGTGTCCAGCGGCGTGCTGCTGGTGCCCGGCGTGGCCAGCGTGCTGTACCTGCTGAAGACCTCGGGTCGCGCGCGGTTCACCAGGCTGCCCGACGCCGACGTGCTCGACCGGCTCGCCTACCGCAGCACGGTGTTCGCGTTCCCGCTGTTCACCATCGGCATCATCTGCGGCGCGATCTGGGCCGAGGCGGCGTGGGGCCGGTTCTGGGGCTGGGACCCCAAGGAGACCGTGGCGTTCGTCTCGTGGGTCGTCTTCGCGGCGTACCTGCACGCGCGGGCGACGGCGGGGTGGCGCGGCCGGCCCGCCGCGTGGATCAACTCGCTCGGCTTCGCGCTGACCGTGTTCAACCTGTTCTTCATCAACCTCGTAACGACTGGGATGCACTCGTACGCGGGCGTCGGCTGATGCCGTAGACCACGTGTCAGGCGGTGTTCGCGAGGCTCGGACGAGCGAACACCCAGTGTCGTGGAACCACTGGTCGCCGACTACCGTCGAACGCGCGGGGTCGGGGAGGTCTCGATCCGCTTCGCTCAGGGAGGACCCCAGCGGTGACCGGTCGCTACGAGAATCCTGAGCCGTCGTGGCAGCAGCCGGCCGGAGCGGAAGGGCAGCAGCCCAACCCGAACCAGTCGGGCGGCCACCAGGTCGAGCCGGGGTCGGGTGCCCACTACGTCGACCCCCAGACCGTGTACCTGGACCCGGCGCAGTCCGGCCAGGTGACCGGACCCCCGTCGGGCGGGTTCCCGGCGCAGGGCCAGCAGTCCGGTCCTCACCCCGCGCAGGCTCAGCAGTCCGGCCCGTACCCCGTGCAGGGCCAGCAGTCGGGGCCGTACCAGGTGCAGGGCCAGCAGTCCGGGCCGTACCAGGTCCCCGGGCAGCAGTCCGGCGCGTACCAGGTGCCCGGTGGCCAGTCCGGCGCCTACCAGGTGCCCGGTGGCCAGTCGGGCGCTTACCAGGTGCCCGGCGGTCAGTCGGGCGCGTACCAGGTGCCTGGTGGCCAATCGGGCGCTTACCAGGTCTCCGGCGGTCAGTCCGGCGCGTACCAGGTGTCGGGCGGTCAGTCCGGTCCGTACCCCGGCCCGGGGCAGTCGGGACCCCACCAGGCGGGACCGCAGCAGCCAGGCCCGCAGCAGTACCAGGGCGGTTTTCCCAACAACTTCCCGCAGAGCGTCCAGCCCCAGCAGCAACCGCCGCAGCGCGCGGCCAACGCCAGCGACGTGTCCTCGCAGCAGTTGATCAAGCGTGCGAAGCGCCCGCCGCAGTCCGGCTGGCGCAAGACCGTGCACTCGGTCACCGGCGGTCTGGTCAACCTCGGCGAGAGCCCCGCGGACGTCCGCAGGCGCGAGCTGATCGGCCGGATCAACCAGCCGCTGCGCGGTTGCTACAAGATCGCCATGCTGAGCCTCAAGGGCGGCGTCGGCAAGACCACGACGACGACCACGCTCGGCTCGACGTTCTCCTCGCTGCGCGGCGACCGGGTCATCGCGGTGGACGCCAACCCCGACCGCGGCACGCTGGCGCTGAAGGTGCCCAGGGAGACCACGGCGACCGTGCGGCACCTGCTGCGCGACGCCTCGAAGATCACCCGGTACAGCGACGTGCGCGCGTACACCTCGCAGTCGCCCAGCCGCCTGGAGGTGCTGGCGTCCGAGCAGGACCCGGCCGTGTCGGAGGCGTTCAGCGACCTCGACTACCTGCGCACGATGGGCCTGCTGGAGCTGTTCTACAACATCGTGCTCACCGACTGCGGCACCGGCCTGATGCACTCGGCCATGAAGGGCGTGCTGGACCAGGCCGACTCCCTGGTGCTGGTCTCGTCCGGCTCGGTGGACGGCGCGCAGACCTCGGCGGCGACGCTGGACTGGCTGGACGCCCACGGCTACCGCGACCTGGTCGCGAAGTCCGTCGCGGTGATCAACTCGGTGCGGCCGGGCTCGGGCAAGGTCGACCTGGACAAGCTGGCCGCGCACTTCGCCCAGCGCTGCCGCGCCGTGGTGCGGATCCCGTTCGACTCGCACCTGGAAGAGGGCGCGGAGATCGAGCTGGACAAGCTCGCCCCGGACACCCGGCTCGCGCTGCTGGAGCTCGCCGCCACCGTGGCCGACGACTTCCCGAACAACTAGGTCGTCACGACGACCGGGTCAGCACGACGTGGGGGCCTCCGTGCGAGGCCCCACCGTTGTCACTCTTCGTCCTCCGGCTTCTTCTTGCGCTGCTCGCCGAGCTTGCGCAGGAAGTCCGGATCGTCGTCCGGCGCCACGATTCGACGACTGGGGGCGGTATCGACCCGGTTCGGTCCGAACGCACGCCACAGCAGCACGGCGATGGTGAGCGCACCGATGACCGCGAGCAGGTAGAGCATGGTCGCCACCTCCTTTGCCATGACATTACCCTTGCCGCGGAGGTGGCGTGGTCAGTGCCGGACCGGCTCGGTCGCCTCCGTGGTCAGCTGGGACAACAGCTGCTGGACCTCGGACTCGCGGAACCTCCGGTGACCGCCCGGCGTGCGGATGGAGCCGATCCGGCCCGCGGTGGCCCACCTGGTGACCGTCTTTGGGTCGACCCGGAACAGGCTCGCGACCTCGCCCGGTGTCAGCAGGCGTTCCCCCTGGTGTCCCTGCGTCAACGTCACGGCATCCTCCCCGATGGCGAACAGACGTACCGGACGCATCGTGGCACCTCACCCATCGGGTACTCGAACGCTTGGGTGATGGTAAAGAGGTAGTAAGGGACGAAGCGTGCGGTTCGGACATCGGGGGCGGTGGGCCTACGCTGTGACCGGTGGACGCTCTTGATCGGCAGATCATCGCCGCCCTCCGGGAGAACGGCCGGGCCACCTACGCCGACCTGGGGCGCAAGGTGGGCCTCTCGGCCTCCGCCGTGCACGAGCGGGTCGGCAAGCTGGAGACCACCGGCGTGATCGTCGGCTACCACGCCGTGGTCGACCCGAGCGCCGTGGGCCTCGGCGTGACCGCGCTGGTCAGCATCCACCCCACCGACACCGCGGACGACGACGAACTGGCCGTCGCGCTGGCCGAGCTGGTCGAGGTCGAGTCGTGCTACCGGGTGGCGGGCGACGAGTCGTTCATCGTGAAGGTGCGGGTGGCCACGGTGGACGACCTGGAGCGCTCGCTCGGCCGGTTGCGGCGCATCCAGGGCGTCGCGCGCACGCGCACCACGGTCGTGCTGTCCACCCGGTTCGAGGGCCGTCCGAACACCGCGGCGGCCGGTCCATCCGACGACGCGTAACCTGGGTAACCGTGCACCTGGGTCGTGATGTGACGCTCTACGTCGGCGCGCGCCTCGGCATGGTCGCCGCGGTCACCGCGCTGCTCGTGCTCGTCGACGTGCCGCTGCTGGTCGCCCTCGCCGTGGGCGTGGTGGTGGCGCTGCCGCTGTCGCTCTTCGTCTTCGGCGGGCTGCGCAAGCGGGTCGCGCAGGGCCTGGAGGAGAAGCAGGCCGTGCGCCGCGCCGAGCGCGAGAAGCTGCGCGCCCAGTTGCGCGGCGACGCCGCCTAGCCCCTCACACCACCAGCAGGATCGCCCCGCCGAGGTTGGCCAGCACCAGCACGGCCAGCACCGCGCCGATGTTCGTGCTCTCGCGCAGCCGCAGGGCCAGCGCCAGCGGGCCGATCGGCAGCAGCAGGGGCCTGCGCTCCCGGTGGGCGATGCGGACCGCGCCGGACGCCACGCCGAGCGGGTTCAGCCCCAGTTCGCGCGCGCCCCCGACGTCGGCGCGCCACTGCTCCAGGTAACGGTCCCGCTGCCCTTGGGGCAGCCGCAGGACGGCGACCCGGACCACGGCCAGGGCGAGTCGGGTGGTGAGTCGGCTCATCGGGCGACCTCCGGTCGGGTGACGGGCACGGGTCTGGCCTTCTTCGCGCACACCTTGACCGCCTCCTGGGCGCCTCCGGGCGTGAGCACGTACACCCGGCGGCGCGGACCGCGGCGTTCGCTGTCGTCGTCCCACGACGAGGTGACCCACCCGGCCCGTTCCAGGCGGTCGAGCAGCGGGTAGACGCTGCCGGACGGGCGGCCGGTCAGCTTGATGATCTCCAGGCCCCAGCGCGGCCGGTCGCTCCCGAGCAGCACTCCCAGCACGTCGACCGTGGCCGCTCCGATGCGTCCGAGTGGCTCCACGGCGCTAGCCTACCTATGTAGATCAAGGCTTGTCGAGGTTCGCGGCCCTATCGCGCGAAAGTGGCCTCCGCGTCGTCGACCAGGCGCTCGACCACGTCCCGCAGCTCCAGCGCCTCCAGCCAGTGCTCCGGCACGGCCTCGACGCCGTCGCGCGCGCCGAGCAGGTTCCCGCACAGCGCGCCGGTCGAGTCGCTGTCCCCGGAGTGGTTGACCGCGAGCAGCAGCCCGTCCGCCAGGTCGCGCGCGGCCAGCGCGGTCAGCACCGCGATCGCCAACGCCTCCTCGCCGACCCACCCGCCGCCCAACGTGGTCTCGATCACCTCGGGCGTCGGCCGCACGCCACCGACGCCCAGCTCGACGGCGAGGTCCAGCAGGGCCAGCTGCTCCTCGTGGCCGTCCCACCGGATCAGCTCGGCGCGGGCCACCTCGATCGCGGACGGCAGCGGCACGCCCGCCAGCACCTGCTGCACGAGCACGGCCAGCACGCCCGCCGACAGGTAGCCGCTGGGGTGGCCGTGGGTCAGCGCGCCGGTCGCGGCGGCCAGGTCGAACACCTCGCGCACGTCGTCGGACCACAACGCCACCGGCGCCGCGCGCATCACCGCGCCGCAGCCCTTGGAGTCGTTGATCGGCGCGTCCACCGTGCCGAGCACGCCCGAGCGCAACGCGGTCAGGCACGTGTTGCCGGGCGCGCGCCGGTCGTGCAGCTCGGGCACGTCCAGCAGCCACCCGTCCGGTCTCACCTCCGGGCCGCCCTGCGTGCGCAGCCACCGCGCGTACGCCACGCGCACCTCGTGCACCGGGTCGCTGCCGCGCTTGCGGGCCAGCAGCAGCCCTTCCAGCGTGAACAGGGTCATCTGCGTGTCGTCGGTGATCGCGCCGAGCCGACCGTAGGCGGGGGCGTAGTCGGTCAGGCCCGAGGGACCGAACCGGCCCCGGATGCGGTCGATCCGGTCGAACTCGATCGCACCGCCGAGCGCGTCGCCGACGGCGCCGGCGAGGAGGCTGCCGCGGAGTGAGCCGATCCGAAGTGAGGTCACGTCGCAGAAGTATCGTGCCGGCGTGACGACTTCGGTAGATCGATGTAGCTCCCGGACCAGGGAATGGGTGTGCGAGGCCGTCCGCATCATCGAAGCGGACGCCAACCGCAGCGCCGACACGCACCTGCTGCACTTCCCCCTCCCACCGGAGTGGGGGATCGACCTGTACTTGAAGGACGAGTCGACCCACCCCACCGGCTCGCTCAAGCACCGGCTCGCGCGGTCGCTGTTCCTGTACGCGATCTGCAACGGCTGGGTGGTCGGCGGCACGCCCGTGATCGAGGCGTCGTCCGGCTCGACCGCCGTGTCGGAGGCGTACTTCGCGCGGCTGCTCGGGTTGCCGTTCATCGCGGTGATGCCCCGGTCCACCAGCCGGGAGAAGGTGGCGCTGATCGAGCGCCAGGGCGGCCGGTGCCACTTCGTCGACGAGCCGGGCGCGATCTACGACGAGTCGCGCCGGCTCGCGGCCGAGCTGGACGGGCACTTCATGGACCAGTTCACGCACGCCGAGCGGGCGACGGACTGGCGCGGCAACAACAACATCGCCGAGTCGGTGTTCCAGCAGATGGAGCTGGAGGCCGCGCCCGAGCCGGAGTGGGTCGTGGTGGGCGCGGGCACGGGCGGCACGAGCGCCACCATCGGCCGCTACATCCACTACCGGAAGCTGCGGACCCGGCTGGCCGTGGTGGACCCGGAGCACTCGGTGTTCTTCGACGCGTGGTGCGACGGGAACCCGTCGCTGACCGCCACCCGGGGCTCGCGCATCGAGGGCATCGGCCGGCCGCGGGTGGAGCCGTCGTTCATCGGCGACGTGATCGACCGGATGATCAAGGTGCCGGACGCGGCGTCGCTGGCGACGATCCGGCACGTCGAGGAGGTGCTGGGCCGGCGGGTCGGCGGGTCGACCGGCACGAACCTGTGGGGCGCGTTCCAGCTGATCGCGGAGCTGCGGGCGTCGCGGTTGCGCGGCAGCGTCGTGACGTTGCTGTGCGACGGCGGCGAGCGTTACGCGAACACCTACTACGACGACGAGTGGGTCGCCGCGCAGGGCATGGACCTCGAACCGCACCTGGCCACGTTGGCGAGGTTCCGCGCGACCGGCACCTGGGACCGCTGATTCTCGTTTTCATGGGAACGCGCGGCGCGTGCCGTGCGTCGCAGCGGGATCGGCGCGTGGAAAGGGGTGTGCGGTGAGCGCGTGGCGGACGGCGGAGGTGCTCACGGCGGAGGACGTGCTGGCCAGGTCCGTCGCCGATGCCGACAAGGCGATGCGCGAGGCGGCGAAGCTGCGGTACCCGCGGCGCGAGCCGTCGGCCGACGACGTGCGGCGGGTGATGCAGTACGCGAAGTCGAACGCGGCGACGCCGGAGCTCCAGGCGTTGCAGCGGCGGATCGCGGGCGGCTACCTGAGCTGGCGCCAGGTCCTCATGGGCGAGGCCGCCGAGGACCGCGGCGTGAAGGCGGCGCTGGAAGCGGACCGCGACGCCCTGGCCGCCCTGTGCCGCGGCGAGGAACCACGCGTGGCCGCCCCCGAACCCGAACCGCGTGACGACGACGAACCGATGACGTTCACCGAGGACGCCTGGTAAGCGGTCACCGGTCCGGTCACCGGTCACGGTCGCCGGTCCGCGTCAGGAGTCTCGGTCGGTCGGGTCGAACACGATCGCTTGCAGCGTGCTCCGCAGGTCGTGTGCGGCCCGGTCGCTGACCGACGTGAGGAACGCGCGCTCGGCCTCGTCGCTCGCCGCCGTGGCGAGGCGGAGGGTTTCCCGGCCCGCCACGGTCAGCTCGACCACGTTGCGGCGGCGGTCGTCGGCGTCGGGGTGGCGTGACACCAGGCCCTTGCCCTCCAGCGCGTCCAGCAGCGCGACCATCGTCGTGCGGTCGATGCCGAGCCGGTGCGCGGCCTGCTGCTGGGACAGCGGCTCGTGGCCGGCGAGGGTGAGCATCACGCCCAGCTCCCGTCCCTCGACGCCGTGCGGCTCCAACGCGTCCGCGAGCAGTTCCGCCATCCGCAGCTGCGCGTGCTTGAGCAGGTAGACGAGGTTGCCCCGAAGCTCCGGTCCTGGTCCGTCGGTCCTTGCCACCCGCCGATCCTACCGCTAGCCTGATCGTCAGTAGCACTGATAATCAGCTGGACGACAGAAAGGCCGGACGATGATCCTGGTCACCGGGGGTCTCGGTTTCATCGGCTCGCACACCGTGCGGGCGCTGCTCGACCTCGGCGAGGGCTGCGTGCTGGTCCAGCGCCGTGCCGCCGACGTGCCCGCGCACCTCGCCGGCGAACGGGTGGCGGTGGAGCGGGTCGACATCACCGACCTCGCGGCGCTGCTCGACGTCGGCACGCGGCACGAGATCACCGGCATCGTGCACCTCGCCGGCTCGATGCCCTGGCCGCCCGCCCCGGAGCGCCCGGTGGAGGCCACGCGCACCGCGCTCGGCGGTCTGCTCAACATCGTGGAGGCGGCCCGGACCTGGGGCGTGGCGCGCGTCGGCGTCGCCAGCACCATCGGCGTCTACGGCGGCGTGCCCGGTGACGGCCCGCTCAGCGAGGACCTGCCGTTGCCGATGTCCTCACCGCACGTGATCCCGAGGTTCAAGAAGATCGGCGAACTGCTCACCGGGCACCTGGCGGAGGCCACCGGCATCGAAATCGTGGACTACCGCATCTCCGGCATCTGGGGACCGGGCGAGCCCCACGGCGCGCTCTTCTTCGCCGCGCCCGAACTGGTCCACGCCGCCGCGCGCGGCACCGAGCCGGACCTCTCCGCCCTCCACGGCCCGGCGTACGCCGAAGACGCCCTCGACCTCTGCTACGCCAAGGACTGCGGCCGGGCCATCGCGCTCCTGCAGACCACGCCCGGGCTCCACCACCGCACCTACAACGTCGCCTCCGGCCGCGCGACGTCCAACGCCGACCTCATCGCCGCGATCAAGCGGGTCGTCCCGGACGCGAAGGTCGACCTGCCGACCGGCGGGACAGGGGGACGGAGCTGGCTCGACATCACCCGGCTCCGGCAGGACACCGGCTACGAACCCGCCTACGACACCGAACGGGCCGTCGCCGACTACCTCGCCTGGCTGCGCGCGGGCAACGAGCGCTGAGGGGTCAGCCCAGCACCAGCGCGACCGGCACGGCGATGCCCCAGACGAGCATGGCCAGGCCCGTGTCGCGCAGCACGGGGATCAGGTCGCGGCCCTTGCTGCCGTTCAGCACCCGGCGCGCGCCGAGCACGGCCAGGGGCAGGGCCAGGAAGCCGATCAGGGCCAGCGGCACGCGCAAGCCGATCACCGGCGTGATCAGGAACGGGATCGAGACCAGGGCCAGGTACAGCCGGCGAGAGTCCCGGTCGCCCAGGGTGGACGCCAGGGTCCGCTTGCCCGCCTGGATGTCGGTCGGGATGTCGCGCAGGCTGTTCGCGATCATCACGCCGGTCGAGAACGCGCCCATCGCGACCGCGCCGCCGATGCCGATGCCGGTGACCTCCCCGGTCTGCACGTACAGCGTGCCGAGCACCGCCGCCGGCCCGAAGAACAGGAACACGGCCAGCTCGCCCAGGCCCGAGTACCCGTACGGCTTGCGGCCACCGGTGTAGAACCACGCCGCCGCGATGCACACCGCGCCGAACGCCACCAACCAGTACCGGCCCGACAGCACGACCAGCGCCAGGCCCGCCACCGCCGCCACGCCCAGCGCCGCGAACGCCGCCGCGCGCACCGCCCGCGGATCGGCCGCACCCGACCCGACCAGCCGGAACGGGCCGACGCGGTGCTCGTCGGTCCCCCGGATGCCGTCGGAGTAGTCGTTGGCGTAGTTGACGCCGACCTGCAACGCCACCGCGACCACGAGCGCCAGCACCGCCCGGGTCAGGTCGAAGCCGTCGATGTGGTGCGCGGCGCCCGCGCCGACCAGCACCGGCGCGATCGAGTTCGGCAGCGTGCGGGGGCGGGTCCCCGATACCCACTGGGCGACTGTGGCCATGTCGGACATCCTCCGACATGGTGAACGGGGACCCGCTCCCGGGTGGCCGCCTGATCAGCGAACCGGGTGGATCGGCGAACCGGGGTGGATCGGCGACCGGGTGGATCAGCGAGCCGGGTGGATCAGCACGCGGTGGCGCCCGACACGCCGGACACGTACGCCCGGGCGATGAACTTGCCCGCCGCGATCCGGAACCAGATGTTCGACGTGCCCTGCGAGCCCGTCACCGACTGGCCGGTCACCTGGCACTCGACCCGCACCTGCGCGTAGTTCGCGGCCAGGCCGACCTGGGCAGCCGTCGACGTCGCGCCGCCGCGCACGTTCAGCGGGTCGCCCGCGGTGCGGACGAAGCCCGCCGGGCCCGAACCGGTCCACTGGTAGGTGACCGTGACCCACGAGTTGTCGGTCAGCTTCAGGCCGTCCCAGAACGTGCCGTCGGCCAGGTCGATGCCCGCCGGGTTGGCCACGGCGCGGCCGAACTGGTCCTTGCCGCCGTTGTAGCCGTCCTGGTAGGCGGCCTGCGCCTCGGGCTTGCCCTGGGGCAGGTCCTTCCACATCTCCCGGGTGGACGACGGGTTCCAGTAGTCGTCCTTGGTGTTCCACGGGCCGACGTCCCACACCGGCGCCCACTCGCACCGGCCGTTGGACGCGCACACCCGCACGCTGTACGTGCCGGTCCCCTTGGCGGACAGGCCGCGCCGGGACGGCAGGGCGACGAAGTGGTCGCGGCTGACGATCACGTGCCCGTTTGCGGTCGTGCCGCCGACCAGGCCCTCACGGGTCGCGTAGACCCGGTAGGACAGACCGGCGGCCTGCGCCCCGACGTCCGACGAGGCGGCCGTGGTGAACGCCCGGAGGTCCACCCGGCTCACCTCGGGCGACGCCTTCTCGGCCGTCAGCGCCAGCCGGACCTGCACGGTGGTGACCGCGGCGGGCAGCACGGCGGGCGCGTCGGGGCGGGCCTCGACCCACTCGGTCCACTGCTCGTCGCCCACCGCGCCGCGCACGTCCACGGCGACTTCCGCGCCGGCGGGGACGTGGCTCCTCACGGTCGCGGCGACGGCGTTGACCGGCGCGTCGAACGTCCGCGGGTCGAGTTGCAGGAACCCGGTGCGGACGGCGGCCCGCGCGCTGGCGGGCGTCGGCGCGGCGCGGTCGAGCCGCACCGCGCCGTGGTGCGTCGTGACGCCGTTGTCGTCGGCGTTCACGGTGGAGAGGTCGGCCGTCCACTCGTGGTCGCCCTCGGCGGCGGCGGGCGCCGCCAGACCGGCGGTCAGGACGGTGGCGACGGCGAGCGGTATCAGGTAGCGCCTGGTCATCGCAGCACTCCTCGTCCGGGCGCGCGGTGCGGTGGTGACCGCGGCAGGGCCGCGCGCCTCGGCGTCGCCGAGCCAACCGCCTGGCGTGGTTACCTGTCAACCAACAATCTTGCTAATAAGACAGAAACTCACCCAAACGAGCTGGCGACCGCCTTCCGATCCACCTTGCCGGGCCCGCGCAGCGGCAGTTCCGTCACGAACGCGACCCGCTTCGGCATGGCGAACCGCCCCACCACGTCGCCGACCGCCGCGCACAGCTCGTCCGCGTCGGGCGGGTCACCCGGATCCTCCGGCACCACGGCCGCGGCCACCACTTGACCCCACTCGGCGTCGGGCAGGCCCACCACGCACGCCTCCCGCACGCCGGGCTGGGCCACCAGCACCCGTTCGACCCTGGTGGGCGCGATGTTCTCGCCGCCGCTGATGATCACGTCGTCGGCCCGGCCGAGCACCTCCACCGTGCCGTCGGGCAGGACGCGGCCCAGGTCGCCGGTGCGGAACCACTCGCCGAACGGCTCGCCGCCCTGGTAGCCCAGCGCCAGCACGGGCCCGCCGACCTCGATCCGGCCGTCGACCAGCCGCACGCGCACGCCGTCCAGCGGCAGCCCGTCGTAGACGCACCCGCCGGACGTCTCGCTCATCCCGTACGTGGTGACGACCCGGACACCGAGCCGCCGCGACCGCTCCAGCAGGCTGGGCGGGGTGGCCGCGCCGCCGATCAGCACGGCGTCGAACTGCCGGGCGGCGGCCAGCCCCGGGCCCTCGGTGGCGACCAGGCGGGCCAGCTGGGTGGGCACGAGCGCGGTGTAGTGACGTCCCGGCGTGGCCAGCAACGGTCGGGCCGCGACGGCGAAGTCGGCGGCGCGGAAACCGGGCGCCAGGTCCATCACGCCCGGCTCGACGCCCGCCACGACCGACCGCACCAGCACCTGGATGCCCGCGATGTGCGTGGTCGGCAGGGCGAGCAGCCACCGGCCGGGCCCGCCGAGGCGGGCGTGGGTCAGCTCGGCGGACGCGGTGAGCGCGTCCGCGCCGAGCAGCACGGTCTTCGGCTCGCCGGTGGAGCCGGACGTCGTGACCGCGAGCGCGGCCCCGGTCTCCCACCCGCGCAGCGGCGGCAGGTCGCCGGCCTGCGCCCGTGCCGTGCCGCCGCCGGCCAGGGCGGCGCGCAGCTCGTCGAGGGTGGCCATCAGTAGAAGTAGGGGTAGTCGGACCAGTCCGGCGGGCGCTTCTCCAGGAAGGCGTCCCGGCCCTCCACCGCCTCGTCGGTCATGTACGCCAGGCGCGTGGTCTCGCCCGCGAAGATCTGCTGCCCGACCAGGCCGTCGTCGATCAGGTTGAACGCGTACTTCAGCATCCGCTGCGCCGTCGGCGACTTGCCGTTGATCTCCTTCGCCCACTCCAGCGCCGTCGACTCCAGCTCGGCGTGCGGCACGACCGCGTTCACCGCGCCCATCTGCCGCATGTCCTCGGCGCTGTAGGTCCGGCCGAGGAAGAAGATCTCGCGGGCGAACTTCTGGCCGACCTGCCGGGCCAGGTACGCCGAGCCGTAGCCGCCGTCGAAGCTGCCGACGTCGGCGTCGGTCTGCTTGAACTTCGCGTGCTCGGCGCTGGCCAGCGTGAGGTCGCACACCACGTGCAGGCTGTGCCCGCCGCCCGCGGCCCAGCCGGGCACGACCGCGATGACGACCTTCGGCATGAACCGGATCAGGCGCTGGCACTCCAGGATGTGCAGCCGGCCCGCGCGGGCCGGGTCGATGGTCTCCGCCGTCTCGCCGGACGCGTACTGGTAGCCGCTGCGCCCGCGGATGCGCTGGTCGCCGCCCGAGCAGAACGCCCAGCCGCCGTCGCGCGGCGACGGGCCGTTGCCGGTGAGCAGGACGCACCCGACGTCCGAGCTCATCCGGGCGTGGTCCAGCGCGCGGTACAGCTCGTCGACCGTGTGGGGCCGGAACGCGTTGCGCACCTCCGGCCGGTCGAACGCGATGCGCACCGTGCCCTGGTCGACCGCGCGGTGGTAGGTGATGTCGGTGAAGTCGAAGCCCTCGACCCGCTTCCAGCGGGCGGCGTCGAACAGCTCGGAAACGTCCTGATCTGCCACGGCAGGGACAATAGGCCCGCGCCGCGGCCGGTCGCGGTACCGGTCCGGCTCGGCGCGTGGAACCACCTGGTCGCGGGCTGAGCGACAATGAGCGGGTGAACCCGTCCACCGCGCAGGCCAGGGTGCTCGTCGACGAGCTGATCCGCAACGACGTCCGACACGTCGTGCTGAGCCCCGGATCGCGCAACGCGCCGCTGTCGTTCGCCCTGCACGAGGCAGCCGCGGCCGGCCGGCTCACCCTGCACGTCCGCGTGGACGAGCGCACCGCGGGCTTCCTCGCCCTGGGCCTGGCCAAGGGCAGCGGCGAGGTCACCGCCGTCACCTGCACGTCCGGCACCGCCGTGGCGAACCTGCACCCCGCCGTGCTGGAGGCCAGGCACTCGGGTGTGCCGGTCATCGCGCTCACCGCCGACCGGCCGGTCGAGCTCTACCGCACGGGCGCCAGCCAGACCGTGGACCAGCAGCGCGTCTTCGGCCTGGACACGCTCCAGTTCCCCATCGCCGAACGCCGGGACGACCAGAACGGCCTGTGGCGCTCCCTGGTGTGCCGCGCCGTCGCCACCGCGCGCGAGCAGGGC
This sequence comes from Actinosynnema sp. CA-299493, assembly GCF_050946825.1. Lineage (NCBI taxonomy): Bacteria > Bacillati > Actinomycetota > Actinomycetes > Pseudonocardiales > Pseudonocardiaceae > Actinosynnema > Actinosynnema sp. CA-299493. The sequence goes on along the minus strand of NZ_CP191993.1, from coordinate 8,904,704 downwards.
CCGGTGCACGTCAACGTCCCGTTCCGCGAGCCCCTCGTGCCCGACCGCGCCGACGACTGGCCGGAGAGCCTGGACGGCCGCCCGTTCGACATGCCGTGGACCCGCACGGCCCGCCGCACGACCACCTCCACGCACGCCGCCGACCACCTCGGCCCGCGCACCCTGGTGATCGTCGGCGACACCGGGCACGACCTCTCCGACCTGGCCGAACGCGCCGGCTGGCCGATCGTCGCCGAACCGACCGGCCACGGTTTGCGCCACGGCGCGCTGCTGCTCAACGCGGGTGGGCTGCCCGAGCACCTCCGGCCGCGGGCGGTGGTCGTGGTCGGCCGCGCCACCCTCTCCCGGGGTGTGCTCAAGCTCATCGCGCGGACCCCGGTCGTGCACGTGCTGTCCGACGAGCTGGACTGGTCGGACCCGCAGTTCGCCGCCACGCACACGTCGACCGACCTGGTCCTCGGCGAGCACGACGTGGACGACGACTGGCTCACCGCCTGGCAGCACGCGGACAAGGCGGTCGCCGAGGTGGTGGACGGCCTGCTGGCGGAGCAGCCCTGGCCGACCGGCCTGCACGTGGCCCGCGACCTGGTCGCCGCGCTGCCGTCGGGCGCGAACCTGTTCCTCGGCTCGTCCAACCCGGTCCGCGACGTCGACCTGGTCGCCGAGCCGCGCCGCGACGTGCGCACCTACGCCAACCGGGGCGTGGCCGGCATCGACGGCAGCGTCTCCACGGCCGCCGGCATCGCGCTCACCCGGGGTCCGACCTACGCCCTGATCGGCGACCTGACGTTCCTGCACGACGCGAACGGCCTGCTCATCGGTCCCGGCGAGCCGCGTCCCGACCTGACGGTCGTCGTGCTCAACGACGACGGCGGCGGCATCTTCGCGTTGTTGGAACAGGGTGCGGAGGAGCACCAGCAGGCGTTCGAACGCGTTTTCGGCACGCCGCACGGCGTCGACCTGAAGTCGCTGTGCGCCGCGCACCACGTGCCGCACACCGAGGCCGCGACACCGGAGGAGCTGCGGCGGGCGCTCGACCGGCCGAGCGGAATCCGGGTGGTGGAAATCCGGGCGGAACGCCACGAATTGCGCGATCTGCACGCCCGCTTGAAATCCGCCGTGTCAACCGCGTTCCACTAGTGGGAATCCTACCGACGGGGGTACAGCCCGCCGGTGGCCGCGACTAGCTTCGCCGCATGTCCCTGAGAGCGAAGCTGACCCTCGGTACCGCCACCGCGGCGTCCGTGCTCCTGCTCGCCGGCACGGCGACGGCGGCCCAACCAGGAGCGCCCGGCATCGGCGACCCCTACTACCCGAACGCGGGCAACGGCGGGTACGACGTTTCCCACTACGACATCAGGCTCAACTACCAGCCGAGCAGTGACACGCTTTCCGGCACCACGACGATCCTGGCCAGGACCACTCAGGACTTGAGCCGGTTCAACCTCGACTTCCTGTTGAAGGTCAGTTCCGTCCGGGTGAACAACAAGGTCGCCGCGTTCTCGCAGTCCGGCGGCGAACTCGTGGTCGACCCGCGCGGCACGCTGCGCGAGGGCTCGAACGTGACGGTCGTCGTGACGTACGCCGACGTGCCCTCCACGCACGCCGTGGACGGCTACACGTCGTGGAAGCGGACGCCGGACGGCGCGCTGGCGATCGACCAGCCCGACATCGCGCCGTGGTGGTTCCCGAGCAACAACCACCCGACCGACAAGGCCAAGTTCGACATCTCGGTGGCCGTGCCCACCGGCGTCGAGGTCCTCTCCGGCGGCCTGTTCGGCGGCACGACCCAGCAGATCAACGGCTGGACCCGGTGGCGGTACCGCAGCTTGCAGCCACAGGCCACGTACCTGGCGTTCATCGCCATCGGCCAGTTCGAGATCCGCCAGTCGACCGCGCCGAACGGCCAGCCGGTGCTCAACGCCTACTCGGAGCGGCTGGGCGCGGACTACGGCGCCTCCGTCGCCAGCATCGAGCGCACGCCCGAGGTGACCGAGTTCCTGGAGGGCCACTTCGGGCCGTACCCGTTCGAGGCGCAGGGCGGCGTGGTCACGCCGGGCATCGGCTTCGCGCTGGAGAACCAGACCCGCCCGACCTACGACGCCGGGTTCTTCCGCCGCGGCTCGAACACCTACGTCGTCACGCACGAGATCGCCCACCAGTGGTTCGGCGACTCGGTGGCCGTGCGGGGCTGGCAGGACATCTGGCTCAACGAGGGCTTCGCCAGCTACGCCGAGTGGCTGTGGTCCGAGCACGTCGGCGAGGGCACGGTCCAGGAGAACGCGGACTTCGTCTACGCCTCCTACCCCGCCGAGGACGAGTTCTGGCAGGTGCTGCCCGGTGACCCGGGCGCGGCGAACCAGTTCCACGGCGCGGTGTACGACCGCGGCGCGCTGACCGTGCACGCGTTGCGCGCCGAGATCGGCGACGAGGCGTTCTTCCGGCTGCTGCAGGAGTGGCCGACCGCGAAGCGCAACGGCAACGCGTCGACGGACGAGTTCATCGCGTTCGCCGAGGAGCTGTCCGGCAAGCAGCTCGACGAGCTGTTCCGGACCTGGCTGTTCACGCCGGTCAAGCCGGCCGCCGCACCGGGCTCGGACGGTCTCGCGGCACGTGCCGCCGCCGTGGCGGAGCCGAAGTCGTACCAGAAGATCCGGGAGACGCACGAGCTGCTCGCGGGTCACCGGCACTGACCGCACGGTGGAGGGCCGCCCTCGGGTTCGTGACCGAGGGCGGCCCCGCCGCGTGTCAGCCGGTCTCGCCGAGCCCGTCGACGACCTTCGTGGTGATCGCGCTGTAGCCGGTCACGGTGCCCGGCTCCAGGTACGGCTCGTGGGGCTGCGGACCGGCGACGGTGCGCTCGCCGATGAAGTCGCCGGTGGCCGGGTCCACGATCAGCTCACGCCGCTCGTGCACGTCCTCGATGGTGACCGCGACGCCGACGCGACCGTCGAGGTTGGCCTTGCCGTCGGCGACCGTGACGCCGTCGAGCAGCGCCAGCGCCCGGTAGAGCGAGGCGCGCAGGTCGGCGGGCACGAGGCCGGTGTGCAGCAGCTGCACGGCCCAGTGGAACACCGCGGCCGGCGTGCTGCCGCGCTGGGCCGTGAGGTCGCGCAGCCACTGGAGGAGGGCCTGCGGGTCGCGGGGGAGCGGCGCGTAGAAGTCCGGGTTGTCCCAGTCGGCCGGGTCGCCGCACACCTTCTTCGGCAGGGACTGGGGGAAGAAGTCGCCGCACGCGCCCCGGCGCTCGCCCTTCGCGGTCACGTCCGGCTCGGGCAGCGGCGCCTCGGACTGCGGCACCGTGCCGCCGAGCCACTTCGCGCCCTCCAGCGGCGTGCGCCGGTTGAGCCACTCATGCGTCACGTCCTGCGGGATCCACGTCTCGGTGCGGGACTCGACCAGGTACGCGTAGCCGGAGGGCTCGGCCGCCGGCTCGTCGACCGACGTCCCCATCATCACGCCGCGCGAGTTCCACTCGTGCGCCGCGATGTAGCGGTACTGACCGACGGCCAACGGCTGGTCGACGGCCGTGATCGCGTCGGCCGCCCGCGTCAGGTACTCCCGCGCGGACAGCAGTTCGACGGCCGGGGGCGGCGTCTCGGAGGGCGTTTCGGAGTGCGCGCCGGAGGACGTGCCCGCCACGGGCGGCGGCTGCCCGGCCCCGTTGTCGACCACGACCACGCCGGTGATCAGGGCCGCCGCCGCGGCGACGGCGACGGGTGCGAGCCACCGGGCGCGGCGTGCGCGCTTCGGGGAGGACTCCGCCGCGGCGGCCAGGACGCGGGCGCGCACGGCGTCGAGCGGCACGTCGGCGGTGCGGACGTCGTGGTGCAGCCGGTCGAGCGCGTCGTCGAGTTCACGCATCGCGGTTCTCCTCGGTGAGCAGGGCTTGGAGCTTGGCGCGGACCCGGTGCAGCCGGGAGCGGACGGTGCTGGCGGGCTCGCCGAGCGCGGCGGCGACCTCGGCCGGGGTGAGCCCGGCCCACGACGTGAGCAGGAGCGCGTCCCGGTCCTCGTCGCGCAGGTCGGCCAGGGCGCGGGTGAGCAGTCCGGCGTGCCGCTGGGCGTCCACCCGGTCGGCGACCGCGCCGCCGTGGTCGGGTTCGGGGCGGCCGACCGCGCGCAGGCCCGCGCGTCGGCCGCGCGTCTCGCGGCGGACGTGCTCGCGCACGAGGTTGGTGGCGATGCCGTAGAGCCAGCCCTTCACCGGCGCCTGCCCCGGGTCGTAGCTGTGCCGCCGCTTCAACGCCACCAGGAACGTCTCGGCGACCAGGTCGTCGGCCGCGGCGTCACCGGCCCGACCGGCGAGGTAGCCGCGCAACTGCCGGGCGTGCGCGTCGAACAGCTCGGCGAACGCGGCCGTGACGTCCGGCCCGCGCAGGTCGGGTGGTTTGTCCAGTGCTGTGGTCACGTACCGGTTGGCCGAAGTGCCCTCGGGCGTCCCGGTGACGTGTGTCACATGCCTTCGAGGGCCTCGCGGAAGGGCAGCATCTTGGCGTGCGCCTCGCGCACCTCGGAGTCCGGGTCGGACTCGGCGACCAGGCCGCAGCCGGCGAACAGGCGGGCCGTGCGGCCCTCCACCTGCGCGCAGCGCAACGCGATGCCGAGCTCGCCGTCGCCGTTGCCGTCGATCCAGCCGACCGGACCCGCGTAGCGGCCCCGGTCCATGCCCTCCAGCTCCTCGATCATCGCGATGGCCTCCGCGCGCGGCGTGCCGCCGACGGCCGCCGTGGGGTGCAGCGCCTCGCCCAGCGCGAGCAGCGACGGCGTGCCGCTGAGCGTGCCGATGACGTCGCTGGACAGGTGGGAGACGTTCGGCAGCCGCAGCACCGAGGGCCCCTCCACCGACATGGTGTCGCAGAACGGCCGCAGCGTCTGCACCAGCGACGCCACCGCGTACTCGTGCTCGTCGCGGTTCTTGCCCGACGACAGCAGCGCGGCGGCCAGCTCGTCGTCCGAGATGCCGTCGTGCGGCCACGTGGTGCCCGCCAGCACCCGCGAGTCGACCACGGACCCGCTGCGCCGCAGCAGCAGTTCGGGCGTGGCGCCGATCAGGCCGTCCACGGCGTACACCCAGCACTCGGGGTAGCGCCGGGCCAGGCCCTCCAGCACGAACCGGTGGTCGATGCCGACGTCCGCGACCGCGAGCAGGTCGTGCGCGAGCACCACCTTCTCCAGCTCGCCCTCGCGCATCCGCTCGACCGCCGCGCGCACGGCCTCGCGGTACCCGGTGACGGACACCTGCCCGTCGCTGTAGCGCACCTGCGAGGGCTTGCGCACGGGCTCGACCCGCCGCTTGCCGCCGTCGCCGATCGTGGTCAGCCAGCTCTGCCCGTTGCGGCGGCCGAGCACGACCTCCGGCACCACGAGCACCGAGCGGCCGGGCCGGTCGGCGAACGCCATGCTGACGAACGCCACCGGTCCGGTGCCGGGCACGCCGAGCTCGTCGGCCACGTCGAGGTCGTCGGTGAACTCGCGCCACCAGCGGTCGGCGGCGGCGAACCGGTCCGGCCCCGACACCTCGAACCTGGCCGCCTCACCCCATCCGACCAGGCCCGTTCCGTCCCTCACCCAGCTCAGCGCACCGGTCGGCGAGGGCAACCGGCCCAGCAGGTTGTCGCCCACGACGCGCCTGGTGTGCACGCGCAGCCGTTGTCGGGTCCGCGAGGCAGGAGCTGAGGTCACGGCGTCGAGGGTATGGACTCATCGCTGAGATCCGGCGCGGAGGCCGCCCTAGACTCCTCAGCTGTGGTGGACGACGCAGTGCGGACGGGTGCCCGCCCCAAGGCTCGGCTCCTGGTCAGCCGGGCGTTGGCGCTGCTGGGCGCGGTGGTGACGCTGATCGGGGTGATCCTGCTCGCGGCGTGCTGGCGCGACGACCTGATGATCGAGGAGCGGCTGGGCAAGGCGACCGCCGAGGTGGTGTCCGTCTCGTTCCAGCGCACCGTGGTGCGCTTCGCCACGCCGGACGGCGCCGTGCACAGCCCGTCGCAGGGCCTGCTGTACCCGGAGGGGCTGGAGCCGGGCCAGCTGGTGCGCGTCGAGTACGACACGGCCGACCCCGAGGTGGCGCGGGTCGCCGGCCGCACGGCCGTGCTCGCGCTGCTGCCGATCGGCACGTTCCTGCTCGCCGTGTGGGCGGTGCTGGCGCCGCTGCTCTGGTGGGTCCGCCGCCGGTGGTGACCAGGGCTTGTGACAGTCCTGCCCAAAATCGGCCTTCAGGTGTAACATCGGTTGCATGGACCTGGAGGCGCAGTTCGAGCGCACCGTCGCGGCCGAGCAGCGCGTCGAACCGCGCGACTGGATGCCCGACGGCTACCGCAAGACGCTGATCCGGCAGATCGCGCAGCACGCGCACTCCGAGATCATCGGCATGCAGCCCGAGGGCAACTGGATCAGCCGCGCGCCGTCGCTGCGCCGCAAGGCGATCCTGCTGGCCAAGGTCCAGGACGAGGCCGGGCACGGGCTGTACCTGTACGCCGCCACCGAGACGCTGGGCGCGGACCGGGGCGAGCTGACCGAGAAGCTGATCTCGGGCAGGCAGAAGTACTCCTCGATCTTCAACTACCCGACGCTGTCCTACGCCGACGTCGGCGTGATCGGCTGGCTCGTCGACGGCGCCGCGATCTGCAACCAGGTGCCGCTGTGCCGCACGTCCTACGGGCCGTACGCGCGGGCGATGATCCGGGTCTGCAAGGAGGAGTCCTTCCACCAGCGGCAGGGCTACGAGCTGCTGATGACGATGATGTCCGGCACCGACGCCCAGCGCGCGATGGTGCAGGAGTCGGTGGACCGCTGGTGGTGGCCGTCGCTGATGATGTTCGGCCCGCCGGACGCCGAGTCGGCCAACACCGAGCAGTCGATGAAGTGGCGGATCAAGCGCAACACCAACGACGAGCTGCGGCAGAAGTTCGTCGACATGACCGTGCCGCAGGCCGGGAAGCTGGGCGTGACGCTGCCCGACCCGGAGCTGAGGTGGAACGCCGAGCGCGGGCACCACGACTTCGGCCAGCCGGACTGGGACGAGTTCTGGCAGGTCGTGGGCGGCAACGGGCCGACGAACGCGCAGCGCGTCGAGCACCGGCGCAAGGCGCACGAGGACGGCGAGTGGGTGCGTGCCGCCGCCGAGGCGCACGCCGCCAAGCACGCGGCGCAGGAAGGTGTGGCATGAGCGAGCTCGCGAGCGAATCATCCAACACGGTGTTCTGGGCTCTTGTCACGCCGAGCCTCGGCGAGGTGTGCGCATGAGTTCTTCGTGGCCGCTGTGGGAAGTGTTCGTGCGCGGCAAGCGCGGGTTGAACCACGTGCACGTCGGATCGCTGCACGCGCCGGACGCCGAGATGGCGCTGCGCAACGCGCGTGACGTCTACACCCGGCGCAACGAGGGCGTGTCGATCTGGGTGGTGCCGGCGACGGCGATCACCGCGTCGTCGCCGGACGAGAAGGACCCGTTCTTCGAGCCGAGCGGGGACAAGGTCTACCGGCACCCGACGTTCTACGAGATCCCCGAGGACGTGCCGCACCTATGAGCTTCGACAACGCGTACGAGTCGTTGATCGACGGTCACGAGGACGCGCACTGGGCGTTCGGCACCGGGTTCGCCGAGCCGTTGGCCGGGGTGGACCGCGAGGTGCCCGACGTCGACCGCGCCGACCTGACCGCGTACTGCCTGATGCTCGGCGACGACGCGCTGGTGATGTCCCAGCGGCTGGCCGAGTGGTGCTCCCGCGCGCCGGAGCTGGAGGAGGACGTCGCGCTGGCCAACATCGCGCTCGACCTGCTCGGCCAGGCCCGGATGCTGCTGACCAGGGCGGGCGAGGTCGAGGGCGCGGGGCGGGACGAGGACGCGCTCGCGTACCTGCGCGACGAGCGCGACTTCCGCAACGTGCACCTGGCGGAGATCGAGTGCGGGCCGTTCGCGGGCGGCGACTTCGCCACCACCGTGGCGCGGCTGCTCGTGTTCTCCTCGTGGAAGCTCGCCCAGTACTCGCGGCTGCGCGGCAGCGCCGACCCGGTGCTGGCGGCCGTGGCGGCGAAGGGCTTGAAGGAGCTGGCCTACCACCGCGACCACGCGGCGCAGTGGGTCGTGCGGCTCGGTGACGGCACCGAGGAGTCGCACCGGCGGATGCGGGCGGGGTTGGCCCGGGTGTGGCCGTTCCTGGCCGAGCTGTTCACCGCGCACGCCGTGGAGCTGCGGCTGGCCGGCGTCGCGGTCGACCCGGCCGAGCTGCGGTCCGAAGTGGACGGCGTGCTGGACGAGGTGCTGGCGGCGGCGGGGCTGACGCGGCCCGCGGACGTGCCGGCGGCGCGGGTCAACGGGCTGGCGGGGCGCGACGGCGTGCACACCGAGGCGTTCGGCTACCTGCTGGCCGAGATGCAGCACCTGCACCGGTCGCTACCGGGTGCGTCGTGGTGAGCACCGCGGCGGAGGTCGCCGCGCGGGTCCGCGATCCGGAGCTGCCGGTGCTGACGCTGGCCGACCTCGGCGTGCTGCGGGACGTGACCGAGTCGGCCGGCCGGGTGTCGGTGACGATCACGCCCACCTACTCGGGGTGCCCGGCGCTCGACGAGATGGCCGCGGACCTGCGGCGGACGTTGCTGGCGGCCGGGTACGCGGCGGTGGACGTGCGGCTGTCGCTGTCACCCGCCTGGACCACGGACTGGATCAGCGAGGACGGGCTGCGCAAGCTGCGGGAGGCGGGCATCGCGCCGCCGTCCCGGCTGGGGCCGCGCGCGGTCGGCCCCGTGCCGCTGAACCTGACCCCGCCGTCGCGGCGGGTGCCGTGCCCGCGCTGCGGGTCGTCGCGGACCTCGGAGGTGTCGCGGTTCGGGTCGACGGCGTGCAAGTCGCTGCGCCGGTGCGCGGACTGCGCCGAGCCGTTCGAGCACGTGAAGGAGATCTGATGGCGCGGCCGGTGTTCCACGAGCTGACCGTCGCGTCGGTCGAACGGCTGTGCTCGGACGCGGTCGCGGTGACGTTCGAGGTGCCCGCATCGCTGGCCGCGGACTTCGCGTTCGCCCCGGGGCAGCACCTGACCCTGCGCAACGGCGACGAGCGGCGGTCGTACTCGATCTGCGCGCCCGCCGGCGGTCCGCTGCGGATCGGGGTGCGGCGGGTGGACGGCGGGCTGTTCTCGACGCTGCTGGTGGACCGGTCGCAGCGCGGCGACGTGCTGGAGGTCCTGCCGCCGTCGGGCGGCTTCACGCCGTCCGAGGGGGCGCACCACGGTCTGGTGGTCGCCGGGTCGGGCATCACGCCCGCGTTGTCGATCGCGGCATCGGTGCTGGCCGGCGGGGCGCGGGTGACGCTGCTGTACGGGAACCGGCGCGCGGACACGGTGATGTTCGCCGACGAGCTGGCGGACCTGAAGGACCGCTACCCGGCGCGGTTCCAGCTGGTGCACGTGCTGTCGCGGGAGCCGCGGGACGTCGAGCTGTTCAGCGGGCGGCTGGACGCGGCGAAGCTGCGGGCGCTGTTCTCGACCGTGGTGCCGTGGGCGGATGTCGACGCGTGGTGGCTGTGCGGGCCGCACGGGATGGTGCGGGACGCGGAGGACGTGCTGGCGTCCCTGGGCGTCCCCTCGTCCGCCGTGCGCCACGAGCTGTTCTACGTGGACGAGCCACCGCCCCCGCCGCGCCGCGCGGAGTCCGCCGAGGTCGCCGCCGCGGTCGCGACCGTGGTCCTGGACGGGCGGAGCACCGAAGTGCCGTTGCCGGCGGACGTGCCGATCCTCGACGCGGCCCAGCGGGTGCGCGCCGACCTGCCGTTCGCGTGCAAGGGCGGTGTGTGCGGGACGTGCCGCGCGCTGGTCGTGTCCGGCGAGGTGGAGATGCGGCGGAACTACGCCCTGGAGCCGCGTGAGGTGGAGGCCGGTTTCGTGCTGACGTGCCAATCGGTCGCCGTGACTCCGGCCGTTACCGTGGATTACGACGCCTGATCTGGCACATTGGGCTCATGGGACGGTCGGCGCTCTGGGGTCTGGTCATCGGCACGCTGCTGATGGCGGCCCTGCTGGTGTCCGGCTTGACCCTGTCCTCGCCCGATGACGCGACCGCGACGTCGGTCCTGGCGACCCTGGTCGCGTCCGGGATCATGGGCGTGGTGATGGGCGGCGTGCCCGGCACCCTGGTGGGCCTCGTCGTGGGAGCCATCCGCAACCGCTCCCGGCCCCCGGTGCTGCCCCCGCGCCCACCGACGCTGCTCCCACCACCCCCGCCGCAGCCCCCGGTGAACGACCGCTGGTCCGCCATGGTCGGCCGCTGCGAGCTGTCCGTGCGCCGGGTGGCCGCCGCCGTGTTCACCGTGCCACCGTCACCGGCCAGGGCGTGGCTGGAGCGGATCGCCGCGCAGTTCGCCGCCGAACTGCCGGACGTGCGCCGGATCGCGGACCTGGGCCGGGCCCTGGGCGCCGACCAGCACCACCCGGTGGCCGCCCGCCTGAACAGCGCCGTGCACGACTTCACGTCGTTCGAGGACGAGGTGGGCCGCGTCGCCCTGCAACTGCTGAACCAGACGTCCCTGGACGCCGTCCGCACCCACCTGGAAGTCCTGGAGCAACAGCTGCCCCACCTGGGCAACGGTTAGCCCGGCCGCCCCGGTCGCCGGCACGCGCCGAACGGCCCTAGCGGGACGTGGAGGACGCCTGCCACCAGGCCAGGACCTCCTCCGCCACCTCCGGCATGGCCACGAGCAGGCCGTCCACCGGCAGGGGGTCGTCCTCACCCCTGCGGTCCAGCACGGCGGCGCCCGATTCGACGGCCAGGGCGACCGCGCCCGCCACGTCCCACTCGTGGTAGCTGTCCAGGACGGCGGCGGCGGCGTGACCGAGGGCCACCTGGGCGACGGCCAGGGCCTTGGAGCCGAGCACCCGCACGCCCGTGCCCGTCAGCGCGGCCCGGGAGATGAACTCGCCCATCCCCGGCCACGGGCCGGTCCGCGTCATCTCCGTGCACACGATGGAGCTCACCGCCTGGTCGCCGAGCCGCACCGGCGTGCCGTTCGCCCTCATGCCACGCCCCCGCGCCGCCGCGTAGATCTGCGCCCGGTACGGGTCCGCGACCACGCCGACGACCGGGCCCCACCGGTCGATCAGCGCCAGGCTGTACGCGCACCAAGGCACACCGGCGACGTAGTTCGCGGTCCCGTCGACCGGGTCGACCACCCAGCGGAACTCCGCGTCGCTCACCACGTCGCTGTCGGTGTCCTCGCAGAACACCGGGATGTCCGGGAACTCGGCCGTCAGCACCCGCCGCGTGTGCCGCTCCAACGTCCGGTCGGTGTCGGTCACCCAGTCGAACGGCGACGCCTCGTCATCGGGTCGCGCGCCGCGCCCGGCGGTCGCCATGATCACGTCGGACGCGTCGTTGGCGAGTCGACCCGCTATCTCCAGCGCGATCGACACCAGGCCGGGATCGACGGGCTGCGCGGGTCGGGACGACAAGACGGTCATGCCGACCTAGTGTCGGCGCACCGGGTGACCGCGTCGCGTACTCCAGGTGAACCCGGGGCCAACGTCAACCGCGACGCGGAGAGTTCGGCGGGGGTTCGCGGAGTTGTCACGCCGCCGTGTCCTTCGCACCGCAAGGTGATCGGCGTGCGCGTAGCGATCGTCACCGAGAGCTTCCTGCCCCGGGTCAACGGGGTCACCAACTCGGTGCTGCGAGTCCTGGACCACCTCCGGGCGCACGGTCACCAGGCGGTGGTCGTGGCGCCCGGCGCGGGTGCGGACCACCACCTCGGCACGCCGGTCGTGCGCGTGCCCGCGGTGGACCTGCCGAGGTTCAGCTCGCTGCCCGTCGGGGTGCCCACGCGCAAGGTGCTGACCGCGCTGGCCGACTTCCGGCCGGACGTCGTGCACCTGGCGAGCCCGTTCGTGCTGGGCGCGCGGGGCCTGTCCGCCGCGCGCGGGCTGGGCATCCCGACCGTCGCCGTCTACCAGACCGACATCGCCGGGTTCGCCGGTCACTACGGCCTCGGCCTCACCGCCCGCGCCGCCTGGCGGTGGACGCGCCGGCTGCACGCGCAGGCCGACCGCACGCTCGCGCCGTCGACGTGGGCCGCGGACGCGCTCCGGGAGCACGGCGTGCCGCGCGTGCACCGGTGGGGGCGTGGTGTGGACGCCGAGCTGTTCCACCCCACCCGGCGGGACGAGGCGTTGCGGGCCTCGTTGGCGCCGGGCGGTGAGCTGCTCGTCGGGTACGTCGGCCGGCTGTCGCCGGAGAAGCGGGTGGACCGGCTCGCCGCGCTCGCCGACCTGCCCGGCGTGCGGCTGGTGGTGGTCGGCGAGGGGCCGGAGGAGGCGCGGCTGCGGCACGACCTGCCCGGCGCGGCGTTCCTCGGCTTCAAGAGCGGCGCGGACCTGGCCGCCGCGTACGCGAGCCTGGACGTGTTCGTGCACACGGGCCCGCACGAGACGTTCTGCCAGGCCGTGCAGGAGGCGATGGCCAGCGGTGTGCCGGTGGTCGCCCCGGACGCGGGCGGGCCGCGTGACCTGGTGCGACCCGGCACCGGCTACCTGTTCACCGACGACGCGCAGCTCCGGCGAGCGGTGGTGGAGCTGGGCGACCCGCTGCGCCGCCGCCGGTACGGGCCAGCGGCCCGGCGCTGGGTGCGCGGGCGCACGTGGTCGGCCGTGTGCGACGAGCTGCTGGGCCACTACGCGGCCGTGCTGGACCTGCCTGCGCGTCGTGCGGCATGAGGATCGGGCACACGTGAGGATCGGGCTCGCATGAGGATCGTGCAGCTGGCCAACTTCTACGGTCCGCGTTCCGGTGGGTTGCGCACGGCGCTGCACCACCTCGGGGGCGGTTACGCGGCGAACGGGCACCAGGTCACGCTGGTCGTCCCGGGCGCCGCGCACGCCGACGAGGAGCTGTCGCCGGGCGTGCGTCGGGTGACGTTGCCCGCGCCGCGCATCCCGGGCACCGGCGGGTACCGGGCGGTGGACCCGTGGCGCGTGCGGGCGTTGCTCGACCACCTGGCGCCCGACCGGCTGGAGGTGTCGGACCGGCTCACGTTGCGGGGGATGGGCCGGTGGGCGGCCGGGCGCGGCGTGCCGAGCGTGGTGATCTCGCACGAGCGGCTGGACCGGCTGCTGGAGCAGTTCCTGCTGCCCACGCCGTCGGCGCGGTGGTGCGCGGACCGGGCGAACGCGCGGATGGCCGCGTCCTACGACACGGTGGTGTGCACGACGGAGTTCGCGCGGGAGGAGTTCGACCGGATCGGCGCGCGCAACGTGGCCCGCGTGCCGCTGGGCGTCGACCTGCGCACGTTCACCCCGGCCCGGCACGACCGGTCGTTGCGGGCGGAGCTGGCGCGGGGTGCCGACGCGCTGCTCGTGCACTGCGGGCGGTTGTCGGCGGAGAAGCACGTCGAGCGCAGCGTCGACACCGCGGCCGAGCTGCGCGCGGCCGGGCACGACGTGCGGCTGGTGATCGCCGGTGACGGTCCGCGCCGCGAGGCGTTGGAACGCCGTGCCGCGGGTCTGCCGGTCACGTTCCTCGGCTTCGTCGGCCGGCGCGCCGACGTCGCCGACCTGCTGGCCACGGCCGACGTGTCGCTGGCGCCGGGCCCGCACGAGACGTTCGGCCTGGCCGCCCTGGAGGCCCTGGCCTCCGGCACCCCGGTCGTCGTCTCGGCGTCGTCCGCCCTCCGCGAGATCGTCCGCCCCGGCTGCGGCGCCGCCGTGCCGGACCACGCCCCGGCCTTCGCGGGCGCCGTCACCGCGCTGCTCGACCACCCGGAGCCGACCCGCCGCTCCGCCGCCCGTGCCCGCGCCGAGGAGTACCCCTGGCACACCGCCGTGACCGGCATGCTCACCGCCCTCCGCGCCACCTGACCCCGAGAGTCCTACCTTCACAGCGCGAGAGTCCTACGTTCGGAACGTGCGTGTCCTACGTTCGGAACACCCGAGTTCAACGCTCAGAACAGCCGGGCGGTGTTCTGAGCGTTCAACTCGGGGTGCCTGAACGTAGGACACGCGTGTTCCGAACGTAGGACTCACGAGGCGTGGAGGTAGGACTCTCGCGCGGGGGGTGGGGGCGTCACTTAGGCTTCCGGCATGGCGCGTGCAGGTCTGGACAAGAACCCCCGCGAGGTCGCCGAGATGTTCGACGGCGTGGCCAAGGGCTACGACCGGACGAACTCGGTGATGACCCTGGGGTTCGACCGGCGCTGGCGGGAGTGGAGCAGGCGGGTGCTGGACGCCAAGCCCGGCGAGAAGGTGCTCGACCTCGCCGCCGGCACGGCGGTGTCCACGGTGGAGTACGCGGCGTCGGGCGCGTGGTGCGTGGCGGCCGACTTCTCGCTCGGCATGCTCCTGGGCGGCGCGCACCGGCCGGTGCCGAAGGTGGCCGCCGACGCCCTGCGCCTGCCGTTCGCCGACAACTCCTTCGACGCGGTCACCGTCTCCTTCGGCCTGCGCAACTTCAACGACACCGAGGCCGCGCTGCGCGAGATGGCACGCGTGGTCAAGCCCGGCGGACGGCTCGTGGTGTGCGAGGTCTCCACGCCGACGTTCCGCCCGTTCCGCTTCGTCTACATGCGCCACCTGCTGCGCGTCCTGCCGCTCATCGCCCGCTTCGTCTCCTCCAACCCGGAGGCCTACAAGTACCTCGCCGAGTCCATGCGCACGTGGCCCGACCAGCGCGCGCTCGGCGAGGTCGTGGCCCGCGCCGGCTGGGAGGACGTCGCCTGGATGAACCTCACCGGCGGCATGGTCGCGCTGCACCGCGGCACCAAGCCCGCGCCGCACGAGCCCGCGTAGCGGTCGAGCGCGCGGAGTCCTCAGCAGCGCGCAAGTAGACTCGCCCTGGACTTTGTGAACACGGGCACAAGGAGCGGGGATGACGACTCCCAGCCGCCGCAAGGCAGGCGAGGACGCCGAGGTGATCGTGGTCGGGGCGGGGCCCGCGGGCTCCACCGCGGCCACCTACCTGGCACGCGCGGGCCTGGACGTGGTGCTGCTGGAGAAGAGCACCTTCCCGCGCGAGAAGGTGTGCGGCGATGGCTTGACCCCGCGCGGGGTCAAGCAGCTGATCGACCTGGGCATCGACACCCGCGAGGAAGCCGGCTGGCTGCACAACCGCGGCCTGCGCGTGGTCGGCGGCGGCGTCACGCTGGAGCTCGACTGGCCCGAGCTGGCCACCTTCCCGCCCTACGGCCTGGTGCGCCCCCGGCAGGACTTCGACGAGATGCTGGCGAACACCGCCGTCGCGGCGGGCGCCCGGATGCACGAGCAGACCACCGTCACGGGCGCGCTGGTCGAGCACGGCCGAGTGGTCGGCGTGCAGGCCAAGCAGGGCCCGGACAAGACCCCGGTCACCTACCGCGCCCCGATCGTCCTGGCCTGCGACGGCGTCAGCGCCCGCCTCGCGCTGAGCGTCGGCATCCAGAAGGACGACGCCAAGCCGATGGGCGTCGCGGTCCGCCGCTACTACGCCAGCCCCCGCACGAAGGACGACTACCTGGAGTCGCACCTGGAGCTGTGGGACCGCGCCAACGACGTCCTCCTGCCCGGCTACGGCTGGATCTTCGGCATGGGCGACGGCACGGTGAACGTCGGCCTCGGCATCCTCAGCACCTCCAAGGCCTACGGCACCACGGACTACCGCGCGCTGCTCAAGAGCTGGCTCGACGGCACCCCGGAGGAGTGGGGCTTCCGCGAGGAGAACGCCACCGGCAAGATCGGCGGCGCGGCCCTGCCGATGGGCCTGAACCGCAAGCCCCACTACCGCGACGGCCTGCTGCTCGTCGGCGACGCGGGCGGCATGGTCAACCCGTTCAACGGCGAGGGCATCGGCTACGCCATGGAGTCGGCGCGGATCGCCGCCGAGACCGTGGTGCAGGCGCTGGCCCGCCAGGGCGCGAGCCGGGAACGCGCGCTGCACGGCTACCCGGTGCGCATCGAACAGGCCCTGGGCAGCTACTACCGGCTCGGCAACGTCTTCAGCAAGCTCATCGGCCACCCCACCGTCATGCGCACCGCGACCAAGTACGGGCTGCCGCGCAAGACCCTGATGAAGCTGGTCCTGAAGCTGCTCGCGGGCCTTTACGACCCCAAGGACGGCGACTCGTTCGACCGCGTCATCACCGCCGCCACGAAACTCACCCCAACGGCCTAACGGGCCCCCACTAACCGACGCAGCGCTGACTTGAGGGTCGGCGCTGTTTCGTTTTCGGTGTGCTTCCGTTCACGGACGGGACGGCCAACTGTTGATCTGCACCGTGAAAGTGCAGGTCAGGGCGTATGTCGGGGGTGCCCGTCACGCCTGTGTGTGACGTTCTACACTGACCCTCAGGTCTTGTGAATCAGTTCACAACCGGCTGAGATGCCTTGTGAAGTGTTTCACAAGCGACCTGCGGATTGTTAGGCGCGCCTAACCTCCGGAGGCCGCAAGAACACCCTTTAGGGTGCGCAACGGTCGGCGGTGCACCACCACCGCGACGCGAGGAAAGGACGACGGAGAGTGCTGGACCCTTACCTCCCCCTCGTATTGATGTTCGTCCTCGCCGGGGCCTTCGCGCTGTTCTCGGTGACGGCCGCGCCGTACATCGGTCCCCGCCGCTACAACCGCGCGAAGCTCGACGCCTACGAGTGCGGCATCGAGCCGTCGCCGCAACCGGTGGTGGGCGGTGGCCGCATGCCGGTCGCCTACTACCTCACGGCGATGCTGTTCATCCTGTTCGACATCGAAATGGTGTTCCTCTACCCCTTCGCGGTCTCCGCGGACCGGCTCGGCCTGTTCGGCCTGGTGGAGATCGCACTGTTCGTCGCGACGGTCGGCTTCGCGTACGCCTACGTGTGGCGTCGCGGCGGCCTCGACTGGAACTGAGGGGGAAACCAGTGGGTCTCGAAGAGAAGCTCCCGAACGGCATCCTGCTCGCCAGCGTGGAGAAGCTGGTCAACTGGACCCGCAAGTCCTCGCTGTGGCCCGCCACCTTCGGCCTGGCGTGCTGCGCGATCGAGATGATGACCACCGGCGGCCCGCGCTACGACCTCGCGCGGTTCGGCATGGAGGTCTTCCGCGCCTCGCCGCGCCAGGCCGACCTGATGATCGTCGCGGGCCGGGTGACCAACAAGATGGCGCCGGTGCTGCGGCAGATCTACGACCAGATGCCCGAGCCGCGCTGGGTGCTCGCCATGGGCGTCTGCGCCTCCAGCGGCGGCATGTTCAACAACTACGCGGTCGTGCAGGGCGTGGACCACGTCGTGCCGGTCGACATGTACCTGCCGGGCTGTCCGCCGCGGCCGGAGATGCTGATCGACGCGATCCTCAAGATCCACGCGAAGATCATGGACGAACCGCTCGGGGCGAACCGCGCCGCGCTGCTGGCCGAGTCGGGCCACCAGACGGCCATCATCCCGTCCTCCGAGCGCTTTGCGAAGAAGTGAGCGGCAATGCCACATGACACCGGTGCTGACGACAACAACGCCAAGGACGAGGTCGCCCGGACCCCTGGCGCGGGCACCCCGGGCAACGACGAGGCGCTGAGCTCGGCGAGCATGGACGAGTCGCAGCACGAGGAGCACCTCGCGCGCGGCGGCATGGTCGCGGGCAGAGCGCGCCAGGGCATGTTCGGCATCTCCGGCACGGGCGACACCTCCGGCTTCGGCGGCCTGCGGCTGCCCGCCCACGTCGCCGCGCCGTCCGAGCGGCCCTACGGCGGCTGGTTCGACGAGGTCGCCGACGAGCTGCTGGCCGCGATCCGGGAGAAGGGCCTGCCGGCCGACACGGTCCAGCAGATCACCGTCGACCGCGGCGAGATCACCTTCTTCCTGCGCCGCGAGCCGCTGGTGGACGTGGCGCGCATCCTGCGCGACGACCCGGCGCTGCGGTTCGAGCTGTGCAGCTCGGTGTCCGGCGTCGACTACGGCGTCGACGCGCCGCAGCGGCTGCACTCGGTGTACCACCTGACGTCGATGACCTACCGCCGGCGCATCCGGCTGGAGGTCGCGGTCGACGTGGACGACGCGCACATCCCCAGCGTGGTCTCGGTCTACCCGACCGCGGACTGGCAGGAGCGCGAGGCCTGGGACATGTTCGGCATCGTCTACGACGGCCACCCGGGGCTCACCCGGATCCTCATGCCGGACGACTGGGACGGCCACCCGCAGCGCAAGGACTACCCGCTCGGCGGCATCCCGGTGGAGTACAAGGGCGCGGAGATCCCCCCGCCAGACCAGAGGCGGTCCTACTCATGACCGAGCGACTTTCCGACGTGACCACCGGCACCGACACCAGTGCCGCGGGCCGCGACAGCGAAGCCCCCGAAGCCCGCGACACCGGCCGGAGCACGCCGGAGGCCGACGCGTACGCGGGCTCGCGCCAGACGACCGAGGGCACCGTCTACACGGTGACCGGCGGCGACTGGGACGAGGTGCTGGCCGAGGCCGCGGGTGACGAGCGCATCGTCATGAACCTGGGTCCGCAGCACCCCTCCACGCACGGCGTGCTGCGCCTGGTGCTGGAGCTGGAGGGCGAGACCGTCACCCAGGCCCGCAGCGTCATCGGCTACCTGCACACCGGCATCGAGAAGAACGTCGAGTACCGCAACTGGACCCAGGGCGTCACGTTCGTGACGCGGATGGACTACCTGGCCCCGCTGCACAACGAGGCCGCGTACTGCATGGCGGTCGAGAAGCTGCTCGGCATCACCGTCCCGCAGCGGGCGCAGACGATCCGCGTGCTGCTCATGGAGCTCAACCGGATCAGCTCGCACCTGGTGGCGCTGGCCACCGGCGGCATGGAGCTGGGCGCGCTGACCGGCATGACCGCGGGCTTCCGCGAGCGCGAAGAGGTCCTGCACCTGCTGGAGTTCCTCACGGGTCTGCGGATGAACCACGCGTTCATCCGGCCCGGCGGCCTGGCGCAGGACCTGCCCCAGGGCGCCGAGCAGAAGATCAAGGACTTCATCAAGGTGATGGACTCCCGGCTGCCGGACTACGACAAGCTGCTGTCGGGCCAGCCGATCTGGCGCAACCGCCTGGCGGGCGTCGGCTACCTGCCGGTGGACGCGTGCCTCGCGCTGGGCATCACCGGCCCGATCCTGCGCTCCGCGGGCCTGCCGTGGGACCTGCGCAAGGTCGACCCCTACTGCGGTTACGAGAACTACGAGTTCGACGTGCCCACGTCGAACGCCGCCGACTCCTACGCCCGCTACCTGCTGCGGCTGGAGGAGATGCACCAGTCGCTGCGGATCGTCCGGCAGGCCGTGGACAACCTGACGCCCGGCCCGGTCATGGTCGCCGACGCCAAGGTCGCGTGGCCCGCGCAGCTGACCATCGGCGCGGACGGCATGGGCAACTCGCTGGAGCACGTCCGCAAGATCATGGGCCAGTCCATGGAGTCCCTGATCCACCACTTCAAGCTGGTGACCGAGGGCTTCGCGGTGCCGGCGGGCCAGGTGTACGTGCCGATCGAGTCGCCGCGCGGCGAGCTCGGCTACCACGTGGTCTCCGACGGCGGCACCCGGCCGATGCGCGTGCACGTGCGCGAACCCAGCTTCGTGAACCTCCAGGCGATGCCGGCGATGTGCGAGGGCGGCATGGTCGCCGACGTCATCGCGTCGGTGGCCTCTATCGACCCGGTGATGGGTGGTTGTGACCGATGACGCAGACGCAGGAACCCACCGACCTCTTCGACCAGTCCATCGTGGACAAGGCGCGGGCGATCATCGCGCGCTATCCGCAGCCGCGATCGTCGCTGCTGCCCATGCTGCACCTGGTGCAGTCGGTCGAGGGGTACGTCAGCCAGGCGGGCATCACGTTCTGCGCCGACCAGCTCGACCTGACCAACGCCGAGGTCAGCGCGGTCGCGACGTTCTACACCATGTACAAGCGCCGCCCGTGCGGCGAGCACCTGGTGAGCATCTGCACGAACACGCTGTGCGCGGCGCTCGGCGGTGACGCCATCTACGCCAAGATCAAGGACCACCTGGCCGTCGGCCACGAGGAGACCGCGGGCGAGCCGGGCACGCCGGGCTCGATCACGCTGGAGCACGCCGAGTGCCTGGCGGCCTGCGACCTCGGCCCGGTGCTCCAGGTCAACTACGAGTACTTCGACAACCAGACGCCCGACGGCGCGCTGGAGCTGGTGAAGTCCTTGCAGGCCGGTGAGAAGCCGCACCCGACGCGGGGCGCGCCGCTGACCGACTTCCGCCAGGCCGAGTTGCAGCTGGCCGGGTTCTTCGAGGGCCGGGACGCGGACCTGGACGGCCCGTCGGCCGCGCCGGAGACGGTGCGCGGGGCCAAGATCGCCGCGGAGCGCGGCTGGACCGCGCCGGCCATGCCGGATGACGCGGAGTTCCCGCCGCTGCCGGAGAAGAAGTAGGTAGGGGGAGCTGACGTGGTCGACAACCTGACTCCCGTCCTGACGAAGCGCTGGCTGTCGCCGCGCTCGTGGACGCTGAAGACCTACGAGCAGTTGGAGGGGTACACGGCGCTGCGCAAGGCGCTCAAGGCCCACCCCGACCAGCTGATCCAGCAGTGCAAGGACTCCGGTCTGCGCGGACGCGGCGGCGCGGGTTTCCCCACCGGCCTGAAGTGGGGCTTCATCCCGCAGGGCGACGGCAAGCCGCACTACCTCGTCATCAACGCCGACGAGGGCGAGCCGGGCACCTGCAAGGACATCCCGCTGATGATGGCGGACCCGCACTCGCTGATCGAGGGCATCATCATCACCTCGTACGCGATCCGGGCGAACTTCGCCGCGATCTACGTGCGCGGCGAGGTGCTGCACGTGATCCGCCGGCTGCACGCCGCCGTGCGCGAGGCGTACGAGGCGGGCTACCTGGGCAAGGACATCCTCGGCTCGGGCTTCGACCTCGACGTGGTCGTGCACGCGGGCGCGGGCGCCTACATCTGCGGCGAGGAGACGGCGCTGCTGGACTCGCTGGAGGGCAAGCGCGGCCAGCCGCGGCTCAAGCCGCCGTTCCCGGCGACCGCCGGCCTGTACGCCTCGCCGACCGTGGTGAACAACGTCGAGACGATCGCCAGCGTGCCCTACATCGTCAACGGCGGCGCGGACTGGTTCCGCACCATGGGCCGCGAGCGCTCGCCGGGCCCGAAGATCTTCTCGCTGTCCGGCCACGTGGAGCGCCCCGGCCAGTACGAGGCGCCGATGGGCGTCACGCTGCGCGAGCTGCTCGACCTGGCGGGCGGCATGAAGGACGGCATCCCGCTGAAGTTCTGGACGCCGGGCGGCTCGTCCACCCCGCTGTTCACCGCCGACCACCTGGACGTCCCGCTGGACTTCGAGGGCGCGGCCGAGGCGGGCTCGATGCTGGGCACCACCGCGTTGCAGATCTTCAACGAGACGGTGTCCGTGCCGTGGGCGGTCATGAAGTGGACCGAGTTCTACAAGCACGAGTCGTGCGGCAAGTGCACGCCGTGCCGTGAAGGCACCTACTGGTTGGTCCAGATCCTGCAACGCATGGTGGCGGGCAACGGCACGGCCAGCGACATCGACACGCTGCTGGACGTCTGCGACAACATCCTGGGCCGCTCGTTCTGCGCGCTCGGAGACGGCGCGGTCAGCCCGATCACCAGCGGCATCAAGTACTTCAAGCACGAGTTCCTGGCTTTGTGCGACCAGAACTCCCAGGTCTTGGCGGGGGCAAGCGCATGACGATCGCGCCTGAACAGAAGGCCGAGCTGGTGGTGCCCGAGGGCCACGTCAAGCTCGTCATCGACGGCATCGAGGTCGTCGCGCCCAAGGGCGAGCTGCTGATCCGCACCGCGGAGCGGCTCGGCACGGTCATCCCGCGCTTCTGCGACCACCCGCTGCTGGAGCCCGCGGGCGCCTGCCGGCAGTGCCTGGTCGAGGTGGAGATGGGCGGCCGGCCGATGCCGAAGCCGCAGGCCTCCTGCACGATGACCGTCGCCGACGGCATGGTCGTCAAGACGCAGCTGTCCTCGCCGGTGGCGGACAAGGCGCAGCAGGGCGTGATGGAGCTGCTGCTCATCAACCACCCGCTGGACTGCCCGATCTGCGACAAGGGCGGCGAGTGCCCGCTGCAGAACCAGGCGTTGGCGCACGGCCGCTCGGACTCGCGGTTCCACGAGCACAAGCGGACGTTCCCCAAGCCGATCCCGATCTCGACGCAGGTCCTGCTGGACCGCGAGCGGTGCGTGCTGTGCCAGCGCTGCACGCGGTTCTCCGCGCAGATCGCCGGCGACCCGTTCATCGAGCTGCTGGAGCGCGGTTCGCAGCAGCAGATCGGTGTCGCGGCGGAGAAGCCGTTCCAGTCCTACTTCTCCGGCAACACCATCCAGATCTGCCCGGTGGGCGCGCTGACCAGCGCCGCGTACCGGTTCCGCGCCCGGCCGTTCGACCTGATGTCCACGCCCGGCGTGTGCGAGCACTGCTCGTCCGGCTGCTCGACGCGCACCGACTGGCGGCGCGGCAAGGTGCAGCGCCGGCTGGCGGGCGACGCGCCCGAGGTCAACGAGGAGTGGACCTGCGACAAGGGCCGCTTCGCGTTCACCTACGCAGGCGCCGGCGACCGGATCCGCCGCCCGCTGGTGCGCGACAAGGCCAGCGGCGAGCTGCGCGAGTCGTCCTGGACCGAGGCGTTGCAGTACGCCGCCGAAGGTCTGGCGAAGGCGCGTGACGGCAAGGGCGTCGGCGTGCTGGCCGGCGGTCGCCTCACCGTCGAGGACGCCTACGCGTACTCGAAGTTCGCCCGGATCGCGTTGCGCACCAACGACGTCGACTTCCGCGCCCGCGCCCACTCGGCGGAGGAGCTGGAGTTCCTGACCGGCGCGGTCCTCGGCGCGAACCCCGACAACGGCGGCGTCACCTACGCGGGCATCGAGTCCGCGCCGGCCGCGCTGCTGGTCGCGTTCGAGCCGGAGGAGGAGTCGCCGATCGTGTTCCTGCGGCTGCGCAAGGCGGCCCGCACGAACCGGACGAAGGTCTACCACCTGGGCCAGTACACGACGCCCGCGGTGGAGAAGACCAACGGCGTGCTGCTCGCGTGCGTGCCCGGCAGCGAGCCGTCGGCGATCAACGCGCTGCCCGAGCACGCCGCCGACGTGGTCGAGGAGCTGGCGAAGCCGGGTTCGGTGATCCTCATCGGCGAACGCGCCGCCGAGGTGCCGGGCCTGTTCTCCGCGGTCGCCGCGCTGGCCGAGCGGACCGGCGCCAAGGTCGCCTGGATCCCTCGTCGCGCCGGTGAGCGCGGCGCGCTGGAGGCCGGCCTGCTGCCGACGTTGCTGCCGGGCGGTCGCCTGGTCGGCGACGAGGCGGCCCGGGCCGAGGTCGAGCGGGTGTGGGGCCTGGAGCCGGGCGCGCTGCCCGCGAAGGCCGGTCGCGACACCGAGGGCATCCTGACCGCCGCCGCGAGCGGTGGGCTGGACGCGCTGGTCGTCGGCGGTGTCGACCCGTTCGACCTGCCGGACCCGGCGCTGGCCGAGCGCGCGCTGGACTTCGCCGGTTTCGTGGTCAGCCTGGAGCTGCGGCACAGCGCGGTCACCGCGCACGCCGACGTGGTCCTCCCGGTCGCGCCCGCGGTGGAGAAGGCGGGCAGCTACCTGAACTGGGAAGGCCGCCCGCGCCCCTTCACCACCACGATCGAGGGCACCGGCGCGCTGTCGGACGGCCGGGTGCTCGACACGCTCGCCGTGGAGATGGACGCGGACCTGTTCACCCAGACCCCGGCCGCCGCCGCGGCCGACCTGGCGCGACTGGGCTCCGTCGCGGTGACGGCGTCCGCGCCGACCGTGCCCGCGCCGCTGCTCACGCAGCCCAAGGCCGGTCAGGCCGTGCTCGCGACCTGGCGCAGGCTCCTGGACAACGGGTCGTTGCAGGACGACGAGCCGAACCTGGCGGGCACCGCGCGCCCGGTGGTGGCGAAGCTGTCCGTCGCCACCGCCGCGCACCTGGGTGTCGAACTCGGTGGCGAGATCACCGTCTCCACCGATCGGGGCGAGGTGGTGCTGCCGGTCGAGGCGGCCGACCTGCCCGACGGCGTCGTGTGGCTGCCCGGCAACTCGGGCGCGGTCACCGTGCGGCGCAACCTCGTCGCAGGCCACGGCTCAGTGGTGGCCGTCTCCCCGCTCGTCACGGGCTCCGCTGCGAAGATCACGTCGCCCGCTGGAGGCAAGGCATGAGCACGGCAGAACTCCTCGCCGACGACCCGTTCTGGCTGATCGTCGTCAAGGTCGTCGGCATCTTCGCGTTCCTCGTGGTCATGACGCTGTTCATGATCAACTGGGAGCGCAAGGTCGTGGCCCGCATGCAGCAGCGCCCCGGACCGAACCGGGTCGGCCCGAACGGCTGGCTCCAGTCGCTCGCCGACGGCCTGAAGCTCGCGTTCAAGGAGGACATCCGCCCGGTCCTCGCGGACAAGTGGGTGTTCTTCCTCGCGCCGGTGATCTCCTGCATCCCCGCGTTCGTCGCCTTCTCGGTGATCCCGCTGGGCGGCGAGGTCTCCCTCTTCGGCGAGCGCACCGCGTTGCAGCTGGTCGACCTGCCGGTCGGCGTGCTGGTCGTGCTGGCCTGCTCCTCGCTCGGCGTCTACGGCATCGTGCTGTCGGGCTGGGCGTCCGGCTCGCCGTACCCGCTGCTGGGCGCGCTGCGCTCGGCCGCGCAGGTGATCTCCTACGAGATCGCGATGGGCCTGTCGATCGTCGCGGTCGTCATGCACTCGCACTCGCTGTCCACCGCCGACATCGTCGACGCGCAGAGCGGCGGCTGGTACTTCTACCTGCTGCCGGTCAGCTTCCTCATCTACGTCTGCTCGATGGTCGGCGAGACCAACCGCGCGCCGTTCGACCTCCCCGAGGCCGAGTCGGAGCTGGTCGGCGGCTTCCACACCGAGTACAGCTCGCTGAAGTTCGCGCTGTTCTTCCTCGCCGAGTACGTCAACATGGTGACCGTCTCGGCGCTGGCCACCACGCTGTTCCTGGGCGGCTGGCGGTTCCCGTTCGTCGGGGACGACCACCTGCTCAACAGCGGCTGGTTCGGCCTGCTGTGGTTCGTGGTCAAGACGCTCGGCTTCCTGTTCCTGTTCATCTGGCTGCGCGGCACGCTGCCCCGCCTGCGCTACGACCAGTTCATGCGGCTGGGCTGGAAGTTCCTGGTCCCGATCGCGCTGGTCTGGTTCGTCGCGGTGGCGGTCGCCCGCTACCTGCGCCAGGAGTGGGAGACCAACAGCGGCCTGGACACCAGCACGGCGCTGATCGTGATCGGCGGTTTCCTCGCCGTGGTGCTGCTGATCGCGTTCCTGCTGCCGGACAAGCGGGAACCGCACGACCCCGACGCCGTGCCGGTCACCGGTGGCGGCTACCCGGTGCCGCCGCTGGACCTGAAGGTCCCGCAGTCGCCGCCGCGCAGGCAGGTGCGGGTGGCCGAGCTGCCCGGCGCCGAGAACCAGACGCAGGAACCGGCCGCGGTACCCGCAGCTTCACACAAGGAGGCCAGCGATGGGCGTGTTTGATCCCGTCAAGGGCTTCGGCGTCACCTTCGGCACGATGTTCAAGAAGGTCGTCACCGAGGAGTACCCCGAGGTCAAGAAGGTCACCGCGCCGCGGTACCACGGCCGCCACCAGCTCAACCGGCACCCGGACGGGCTGGAGAAGTGCGTCGGCTGCGAGCTGTGCGCGTGGGCGTGCCCGGCGGACGCGATCTTCGTCGAGGGTGGCGACAACACCGAGGACGAGCGCTACTCGCCGGGTGAGCGCTACGGCAAGGACTACCAGATCAACTACCTGCGGTGCATCGGCTGCGGCCTGTGCGTCGAGGCGTGCCCGACCCGTTCGCTCACCATGACCAACGAGTACGAGCTGGCCGACGACAACCGCCAGAAGCTGATCTTCACCAAGGAGGACCTGCTCGCGCCCCTGCTCTCCGGCATGGAGCAGCCGCCGCACCCCATGCGGCTCGGCGAGAACGAGCAGGACTACTACGTGAACGGGCCGACGCTGGCGCGGGAGGCGGGCGTGCCCGCCGGCGCGACCGTGGAGACCGGGCCCGAGGAGGCGGGGAAGTGAGCCTCTCGTTCCTGCTCCAGCAGCCCGACGAGGTGCAGCGGGTGGTCGACACCGTCACCACCGGCGAGGCGGTCGCGTTCTGGATCCTCGGCCCGCTCGCCCTCGCCGGCGCGCTGGGCATGCTCTTCGCGCGCAACGCGGTGCACTCCGCGCTGTGGCTGGTGCTCACCATGCTCAGCCTCGGCGTGCTCTACATGGTCCAGCAGGCGCCGTTCCTCGGCTTCGTGCAGATCATCGTCTACACCGGCGCGATCATGATGCTGTTCCTGTTCGTGCTGATGCTGGTCGGCCGGGACAGCTCCGACTCGGTGGTCGAGGTGCTGCGCGGCCAGCGGCTCGCGGCGGCGGTCATCGGCGTCGGCTTCGCCGGCATCGTGGTCGCCTCGGTCGCCCGCGCGCTGACCGACGTCGAGCCGGTCGGCCTGGCCGCGCAGAACACCCAGAACGGCGGCAACGTCGCCAACATCGGCGAGGCGCTGTTCACCGACTACCTGTTCCCGTTCGAGCTGACGTCGGCGCTGCTGATCACCGCGGCGGTCGGCGCCATGGTGCTCGCGTTCACCTCGCGGACCGGCAAGGACGCGAAGAAGACGCAGAAGGAGCTGGTCGAGGAGCGCTTCCGCGGCGACCGCCCCGGCTCGCTGCCCGGTCCTGGCGTGTTCGCCACCGCCAACTCGGTAGCCACGCCCGCCCTGCTGCCGGACGGCTCGGTCGCCGCCGAGTCCCTGTCCGAGCTGATCGAGACGACCGCCAAGGAAACTCTCGAGGACGACGTCGCGGAGGTGTCCGGCAGCGGGCACCAGCCCGACGCGCACGCGCTCAAGGGAGAGTCGTCGTGACCCCTACGTACTACCTGCTGCTGTCCGCGCTGCTGTTCAGCCTCGGCGCGGTCGGCGTTCTGGTGCGGCGCAACGCCATCGTGGTGTTCATGTGCGTCGAGCTCATGCTCAACGCGGTGAACCTCAGCCTGGTCACGTTCGCCCGCATCAACGGCGGGCTGGACGGCCAGGTGATGGCGTTCTTCGTGATGGTCGTCGCGGCGGCCGAGGTCGTGGTCGGTCTGACGATCATCATGGCGATCTTCAAGACGCGTCGCTCGGCCTCGGTCGACGATTCCAACCTGCT
Source organism: Actinosynnema sp. CA-299493 (assembly GCF_050946825.1). NCBI lineage: Bacteria > Bacillati > Actinomycetota > Actinomycetes > Pseudonocardiales > Pseudonocardiaceae > Actinosynnema > Actinosynnema sp. CA-299493. The sequence continues at coordinate 8,877,585 of NZ_CP191993.1, read as the reverse complement.
GAAGTACTGAGGGGCCACCGGTGACGGAACCAATCGCCGCCAGCGGGATCGGGAGTCTCGCCTGGCTGTTGCTCGCCCTCCCGGCGTTCGGCGCGCTCGTGCTGCTCGTGGGTGGCAAGCGCACCGACAAGTGGGGCCACCTGCTGGGCAGCGCGACCGTGATCGCGGCGTTCGCGTACGGGGTCGCGCTGTTCTTCGACACGCTCGGCCTGGACCCGGAGCAGCGCAGCACCGAGGTGCACCTGTTCGACTGGATCCCGGTCGGCGCGCTGGACGTGGAGTTCGGGCTGCGCCTCGACCCGCTGTCGCTGACGTTCGTGCTGCTGATCACCGGTGTCGGGTCGCTGATCCACATCTACTCGATCGGCTACATGGCGCACGAGGCCGGGCGCCGGAAGTTCTTCGGCTACCTGAACCTCTTCGTGGCCGCGATGCTGCTGCTGGTGCTCGGCAACGGCTTCGTGACGCTGTACTTCGGCTGGGAGGGCGTCGGCCTCGCGTCGTACCTGCTCATCGGCTGGTACCAGCACAAGCCGGAGGCGGCGTCGGCCGCGAAGAAGGCGTTCCTGATGAACCGGGTCGGCGACCTGGGTCTGGCGATCGCCATCTTCATCATGTTCAAGACGCTGGGCACGACCCAGTACGGCGAGGTGTTCGCCCGCGTCGACGAGTTCTCCTCGGCCGAGGTGCTGGCGATCACGTTGCTGCTGCTGCTCGGCGCGTGCGGCAAGTCGGGCCAGTTCCCGCTCCAGGCGTGGTTGCCGGACGCGATGGCGGGCCCGACGCCGGTCTCCGCCCTGATCCACGCGGCCACGATGGTCACCGCGGGCGTGTACCTGATCGCCCGCTCGAACCCGATCTACAACCTGTCGGCCGACGGCCGCCTGGTCGTGATGATCATCGGCGGCGTGACGCTGCTGATCGGGTGCGTCATCGGCTGCGCGTACGACGACTTCAAGAAGGTGCTGGCCTACTCGACGGTCAGCCAGATCGGCTACATGATCCTGGCCGTCGGCCTCGGCCCCATCGGCTACGCGCTGGGCATCATGCACCTGCTCACGCACGGCTTCTTCAAGGCCGGGCTCTTCCTCGGCGCCGGCTCGGTCATGCACGGCATGAACGACGAGGGCAACATCCGCCGCATGGGCGGGCTGATGAAGAAGATGCCGATCACCTTCGTCACCTGGACGCTCGGCTACCTGGCCCTCATCGGCTTCCCGTTCCTGTCCGGCTACTTCTCCAAGGACGCCATCATCGCGGCGGCGTTCAGCATGGAGGGGTGGCGCGGCTGGGTCTTCGGCGGCGTGGCCGCCCTGGGCGCGGGCCTGACCGCGTTCTACATGACCCGCCTGTTCGTCCTGGTGTTCCTGGGCAAGCCCCGCTACACCGAGCTGAAGTCGGCCGACGGCCGCGAGTACCACCCGCACGAGTCGCCGGTCAGCATGACGCTGCCGATGATCGTGCTGGCGGTCGGCTCGGTCGGCGCGGGCTGGTTCTTCTCCTCCGGCCACAACCTGGCCGGCTGGCTCACCCCGTCGCTGGGTGAGCTGCAGGAGCAGCACGGCGTGCTGGACCACGGCGTGGTCAACATCCTCGTGCTGGCCCTGTCGGCGCTCGGCGCCGCGCTCGGCTTCCTGCTCTTCCTGCGCCGTGAGCAGCCGGTGGAACGGCCGGTCCGGGTGTCGTTCCCGGTCCGCGCCGCGCGTGCCGACCTGTACGGCAACGCGCTCAACGAGGCGCTGTTCGCGCGGCCGGGCACCTGGCTCACCCGCGCGCTGGTGTTCGTGGACAACAAGGGCGTCGACGGCCTGGTGAACGGGTCGGCGGCGCTGCTCGGCGGTAGCTCGGGCCGGCTGCGCAGGTTGCAGACCGGGTTCGTGCGCTCGTACGCGCTCTCCATGCTCCTGGGTGCGGTCTTCGTCCTGGGCGCGCTGCTGATGGTGAGGTTCTCGTGAGCTGGACGCTGATCGCGCTGCTCCTGCTGCCGCTCGTCGGCAGCCTGGTGGTGGCGTTCCTGCGGGGCAACGACCGGTTGGCCAAGACGGTCGCGCTGGCGTTCTCGCTGGCGGAGCTGGTGCTGGCGGTGCTGGCGTGGACGGCGTTCGACCCGGGCGGCGACCGGTTGCAGCTGACCAGCTCGGCCGAGTGGATCCCGGCCTTCGGCGTGCACCTGTCGTTCGGCGTGGACGGCATCGCGCTGGTGATGATCGCGCTGATCGCGTTCCTGGTGCCGGTCGTCATCGGCGGCTCGTGGGCGGACAAGCTGCCCGAGGGCCGCAGCGCCGGCGGGTTCTTCGCGCTGCTGCTGGCCATGCAGACCGGCATGGTCGGCGTCTTCGCGGCCACCGACGTGTTCGTGTTCTACGTGTTCTTCGAGGCCGTGCTGGTCCCGATGTACTTCCTGATCGGCCGCTTCGGCGGGCCGAACCGGCAGTACGCGGCGATGAAGTTCTTCCTGTACTCGCTGCTCGGCGGCCTGATCATGCTGGCCTCGGTGATCGGCCTGTACGTGGTCAGCGCGGACAAGATCGGTCAGGGCACGCTCGACTGGGCCACGCTGGTCACGGTCACCCGCGACCTGCCGCTGTCCACCCAGATCTGGCTGTTCCTCGGCTTCTTCGTCGCGTTCGCGATCAAGGCGCCGCTGGTGCCGCTGCACACCTGGCTGCCCGACGCCGGTGCGGAGGCGCCCGTCGGCGCGGGCGTGCTGCTGGTCGGCATCCTGGACAAGATCGGCACGTTCGGGTTCCTGCGCTACTGCCTGCCGCTGTTCCCCGCGGCCAGCAAGGAGCTCGCGCCGCTGGTGCTGGTCCTAGCCGTGGTCGGCATCCTGTACGGCTCGCTGCTCGCCGTCGGCCAGTCCGACCTGAAGCGGTTCGTGGCCTACACCTCGATCGCGCACTTCGGCTTCATCGCGCTGGGCATCTTCGCGTTCAGCTCGCAGGCCGGCACCGGCGCGGTGCTCTACATGGTCAACCACGGCATCTCGACCGGCATGTTGTTCCTGGTCGTCGGCATGGTGATGGCCCGCGGCGGCTCGCGCCTGATCGAGGACTACGGCGGCATGGCCAAGCTGACCCCGGTGCTCGGCGGGCTGTTCTTCGTGGCCGGCCTGTCGTCGCTGGCGCTGCCGGGCACCAACTCGTTCGTGAGCGAGTTCCTGGTGCTCATCGGCTCCTACCCGAACGAGCCGGTCTACACGATCCTGGCCGCCGTCGGCATGGTCCTGGCCGCGCTGTACGTCCTGTGGCTGTACCAGCGGGTGTTCCAGGGTCCGGTGCGCGGCACCGCGATGCTGAACCTCGTCGGCGGCCCGGGTGCGGCGGTCGACCCGGAGAAGGCCGCCGTGCCCGACCTGAACAAGCGCGAACTGGCCGTGCTCGCGCCGCTGGTGGCACTGATCCTGGTGCTCGGCTTCTACCCGAAGCCGGTGTTGGACGTGATCACCCCGTCCGTCGGGGCGACGCTCAGCGAGGTCGGGGTGGCCGACCCGGTCGCGCAGGAAGGCAAGTGACGTGACGACGTTCCTCTCGCAAGTGGAGCGGCTGCAAGCCCCGGAGATCGACTACGGGGCCGTCGCACCGTTGCTGATCGTGCTCGGCGCGGCCTGCCTCAGCGTGCTCTTCGAGGCGTTCCTGCCCAAGACCCAGCGGTGGGCGGCGCAGGTCGTGCTGACCCTGCTCACGCTCGCCGCGGCGGGCGCCGGGCTGGCGCTGCACGCGTCCGCCGAGAGCACCCTCGAACAGGGCAAGCTGACCTTCTCGGGCACGATCGCGGTCGACCGCCCGGTGATCTTCCTGTGGGGCACGCTGCTGCTGCTCGGTCTCGGCGCGGTGCTGCTCATCGCGGACCGGTCGGTCGAGCCGGGCGGCGCGTTCGTCGCGGACGCCTCGATCCTGCCCGGCGCGCCGGTGGGCGTGCGCGAGCAGCTGCGCCGCCGGGAGATGCAGACCGAGGTGTTCCCGCTGACGCTGTTCGCGCTCGGCGGGATGATGACCTTCGTCGCGGCGAACGACCTGCTCACCATGTTCATCGCGCTGGAAGTGCTGTCGCTGCCGCTGTACCTGATGTGCGGCCTGGCCCGCCGTCGCCGCCTGCTGTCGCAGGAGGCCGCGGTGAAGTACTTCCTGCTCGGCGCGTTCGCGTCGGCGTTCTTCCTCTACGGCGTGGCCCTGCTGTACGGCTTCGCGGGCTCGGTGAAGCTGTCCGACATCGCCAACGCGACCACGGCCAACGACCGGTCCGACACGCTGCTCTACGCGGGCTTCGGCCTGCTGATCGTCGGCCTGCTGTTCAAGGCCTCGGTCGGCCCGTTCCACGCGTGGACGCCGGACGTCTACCAGGGCGCGCCGACGCCGGTGACGGCGTTCATGGCGGCGTGCACGAAGGTCGCCGCGTTCGGTGGCATCCTGCGCGTGCTCCACGGCGCGTTCGAGCGGTCGAGCTGGGAGTGGAACGGCGTGCTGTGGGGCGTGGCCATCGCGTCCATGGTGATCGGCGCGGTCCTCGGCCTCACCCAGACCGACGTGAAGCGGATGATCGCGTACTCGTCGGTGGCGCACGCGGGCTTCCTGCTGATCGGCGTGATCTCGCTGAACGACCAGGGCCTGTCCGGCACGATGTTCTACCTCATGGCGTACGGCTTCACCACGATCGCCGCGTTCGGCATCGTCAGCCTGGTGCGCAACGGCGACGGCGAGGCCACCCACCTGTCCCAGTGGGCGGGTCTGGCCAAGCGGTCGCCGGTGGTGGCGGGCGTGTTCACGTTCCTGCTGCTCGCGCTGGCCGGACTGCCGCTGACCAGCGGTTTCGTCGGAAAGTTCGTGGTGTTCGCGGCGGCCGTGGAAGCCGAGATGGTGCCGCTGGTGGTGATCGCCCTGGTGGCTTCGGCGGTGGCGGCGTTCTTCTACCTGCGGGTGATCGTGCTGATGTACTTCAGCGAGCCCGCGGCGGACGGCCCGACGGTGAGCGTGCCCGGCGCGTTCACCACGGTGGCGATCACCCTGGGTGCGGCGATCACGCTCGTGCTCGGCGTGTACCCGTCATTCGCCCTCGATTGGGCGGGTGCCGGCACGTTCATCTTCTAGTGGTACGTAGGCTCTGTAGCCGTGACCAGTAGCGAGCGGGCGGGGACGGGGTTCCGGTTTTCGGACCCCGTGCTCGCGGAGGTGGTTCAGGACGGGCTGGCCGAGGTGGAAGAGCTGCTGCGCAAGGTCGTGCAGAGCGAGTTCCACCCGGTGATGGAGACGTCCCTGCACCTGGTGTCCGCGGGCGGCAAGCGCATCCGCCCGCTGTTCACCATCCTGTCCGCCCAGTTCGGCGGCACGTGGGACCGGGAGAGCGTGATCAAGGCGGCGGCCGTCGTCGAGCTGACCCACCTGGCCACGCTGTACCACGACGACGTCATGGACGAGGCCACGATGCGCCGCGGCGCGGAGTCGGCCAACGCGAAGTGGGACAACAGCATCGCGATCCTGACCGGCGACTACCTGTTCGCGCACGCGTCGGCGCTGGTCGCGGACCTGGGCACGGGTGCGGCGCGGATCATCGCGGAGACGTTCTCCGAGCTGGTCACCGGCCAGATGCGGGAGACGATGGGCCCGCGACCCGGCGAGGACCCGGTCTCGCACTACCTGACCACGATCGCGGAGAAGACGGGTTCGCTGATCGCCACCGCGGCGCGGTTCGGGGCGATGTTCTCCGACGTGACGCCGGAGCAGGTCGAGGCGCTGCGCGCGTACGGCGACGTGATCGGGGCGGCGTTCCAGATCTCCGACGACGTCATCGACATCGCCTCGCCGTCCGAGGAGTCGGGCAAGACCCCGGGCACGGACCTGCGCGAGGGCGTGCGGACGCTGCCCATGCTGTACGCGCTGGAGGACGAGCCGGACTCGCGCCTGGCCAAGCTGCTGGCCGCCCCGATCACCGACGACGCCGAGGTGGACGAGGCACTGGCCCTCCTCCGCGCCTCCTCCGGCCTGCAACGCGCCCGCGCCACCCTGGACGACTACGCCTCCCGCGCCCGCGCCACCCTCGACGTCCTGCCCGCCGGCACCGCCCGCGACGCCCTCGCCTCGGTCAGCGACTACGTCGTCACCCGCTCCCACTAACCCGAGAGTCCTACGTTCACAGCGCGAGAGTCCTACGTTCGGAACGCGCGTGTCCTACGTTCCGGTACCCCGAGTTGAACGCTCAGAACGCAGCCACCCCGTCCTGAGCGTTCAACTCGGGTGTTCTGAGCGTTCGACACGCGCGTTCTGAACGTAGGACTCGCGGGGTCAGGGGTGGTGGCGGCGGGTGTGGTCGATGTCCGCGGTGAAGACGAGCAGGGCGACCCAGACCAGGGCGAAGCCGAACCAGCGTGACGCGGGCATCGGCTCGTGCATCACGAACACGCCCCACGCGAACTGGAGCACGGGCGCCAGGTACTGGACGATCCCCATGGTCACCAGCGGCACGAGCCGGGCGCCCGCGCCGAACAGGATCAGCGGGACCGCGGTGACCAGGCCGGCCGACGCCAACCACAGCGCGTGACCCCAGCCACCCGAGTGGAACGTCCCCGCCGGGCCGAGCCAGACCAGGTAACCGACCGCGACCGGGGCGAGCACGACGCTCTCCGCGGTCAGGCTGGCCGTCGCGTCCAGCGGCACCGTCTTCTTCAACAGCCCGTACACGCCGAACGAGCACGCCAGCACCAGCGAGATCCACGGCAGCCTGCCGTAGTCCACCGCCAGCACGACGACCGCCGCCACCGCGATGGCCAGGGCGGCGTACTGCGGCAGGCGCAGGCGCTCACGCAGCACGAACACCCCGAGCAGCACGCTCACCAGCGGGGTGATGAAGTAGCCGAGCGCGGCCTCGACGACGTGCGAGGTGTTGACCGCGTGGATGTAGACGCCCCAGTTGACCGCGATGAGCACGGACGCGGCGGCCACCATCGCCCAGCCGCGCGCCGACAGCCCCCGGATGCCCGCCCAGCGGCCCAGCACGGCGGTCACGATCACCATCACGACCAGCGACCAGGCGATCCGGTGTGCCAGGATCTCCACCGAACCGGCCGGCTGGAGCAGCGGCCAGTACGCGGGCACCATGCCCCAGAGGACGTAGGCGCCGACGCCGAAAGCCAGGCCGCGGTTCGTGCGGTCGACGTCCGCCGGGGCAGTGGAGGCAGAGGTCAACGGTGGCACACGGGCTACTGTACGCGGCCGTTTTGGCTGGTCAGTTGCTCCGGGTGGCCTACTATCGAACCCTGGTCACAGGTCCGGCCGGCCCCACGCGCCGGACCAGGCGGTCAGGGTAGTTTTGCACCGCTTCCCCTACCGGGTGAAGGCTCGGAAGCGGAGCGCGTCGGGGTGTGACAAGCAGCAGTGGGAGGGTCTCCCGTGAGTTCGCTCTTCGGGCAGGTGTGGCTGTGGAGCCTGCTGTCCTTCGTGGCAGGCGTCGCCCTCACCTGGCTGGTCCTGGTGCGGCCGGCCAAGCGGGAGCTGGAAGACCTGGAGGAACGCCTCCTCACGTCGCCGCGCCCCACCACCGGCTCGACCTCGGTCAGCTCGATCAGCTCCGGCAGCTCGGTCGCGCCGAAGGCCGACGCGGGTGACGAGTTCGACAACTGGCACGTCGAGGCGTCCCGGTCGCTGGCCGACGACGTGCTGACACCGGAGCCGCCCGGGCACGGGCCCGCCGCCGAGCGCGCCCGGTTCGAGACGCCGCCGCCCGAGCCGGTCCGGTACGACGTGACGAACATGAAGCTGGACCAGCGCGACTCGCTGCTGGAGGAGCTGGACGACGAGCACCGGCCGTTGTCCGACTTCGAGGAGCAGCACGACTTCCCCGAGCACGAGGCCGAGCCGCCGCGCAGCCTGTTCGAGCGGCTGACGCCGGGGGAGGGCGCCGGGGAGGTGGACACCCGGGAGACGCTGGAGCCCAAGCCCCGCCCCCGGCCGTACCGGTCCGACGACGAGCCCGAGCTGCCCGCCGAGACGACGCACCTGATGCCCGCGGTGCCCGCCGCACCGGTCGCCGAGGTCGCGCCGCGCCAGGAGGAGCCGACCGCGCCGCCGGAGGTCGAGGTCTTCCAGCCGCGCGAGGTGTGGCGCGAGGAGCCCGTCCAGGAGGTCTACGACGAGGACGTGGACACCGCCGGCCACGAGGAGGAGGACGAGCCGGAACGCGGGCCGCGCTCCGCCGAGGAGACGGCGCTCATCCCGGCCACCGCGCTGGCGCAGGCCATCGCCGAGGTGGACGGCGAGCAGCGGCGGGCCGAGGAGCCCGAGCCGCAGGCGTGGCCCGAGCACGACCTCACCGGCCACTTCGCGCCGGTGGACGTCGAGTCGGCACGGGGTGAGCTGTCCGAGCCGACCACGAGGCCGACGTCCAGCGACGAGGCGTTCCTGGACCACCTGTCGCGAAACGACGCGCGCTACAACGACACGCGACACGACGACACGCGACACGACGACGTGCGGCCGACCCGTGAGAGCGAGGCCCTGACCGAGGTGCGCCCGGTCGACCCGCGGCTGGTCGAGCCCCACCCGGCCGAGGTCCACCCGGCCGAGCCCGTCGCGCGCCCGGTCGACGAGGTCCGCGAGGCCCACGAGGTCCGCGAAGAAGAAGGCCCGCACACCGACGTCATCCGCGCCGTGGTCGAGTCCGCGCCGGCGGAGCCGAAGCCGGAGTTCGCCGAGCCCGAGCCGCCGCAGGAGCCCGAGCCCGCCGTCACGAGGGCGGTCGCGCCCGAGCCCGACGCGGAGCCCGAGGTGGCGGAGCCGCCGGCGTTCGAGCCGACGTTCGTCCCGCAGCCGGCCGAGCAGCCCCTGCCCGCCCGGTCGGCCGACCGGCCCGAGGCGCCCAAGCCGGAGCCGAAGAAGGACGAGCCCGCACGGCCGCGCAGCCTGTTCGAGCCGCTGGAGGAGGACGACGAGGAGGAGCCCGAGCGGCCCCGCCCGGCGGCGTCGTCCGGCAACGACCAGCCGTTCGTGCCGACGCTCTCGCCCGAGCTGCTGGCCGGCAACCCGCTGCCGATGAACCCGACCGGGACCGGCCTGCCGCAACGGCCCACCCGCCCCGCCGGCGCACCGCGCACGCCCTCGCCCGCGCCGCTCGCGCCGAAGCCGATCACGCCGCCGCCACCGCGCCCGGTGCGCCCGCGGCCCGTCGGGTTCAGCCCGAGCACCGGCGGCAGGCAGCCCGCAGCCGCGAGCAGCCGGTTCCAGGGCCAGCAGGAGGGCTTCAACCCGCGCTCGCCGTTCGGCCCCGGTTCCGTGCTGCCGAAGTCCGACGGCCTGGCCCCCGCGCCGGAGTTCCAGGTCAAGGCGACCCTGACCGGCCGCCGGTACTTCACCGACGAGTCGGCGAACTTCCGCGAGACGCGCGCCGACGTCTGGTTCCGCACCACGACGGACGCGGAGAAGGCGGGCTTCCGCCAGGCTCCGTAACAGGCTCTTCCCCGGGGAGGGAAGCGCGAAGACCCCCTGTTCCGGGAGGCGGAACAGGGGGTCTTCGTCGTGGTCGGGCCTGGTGGGTCCCGGGCCGCGGACTAGCCGGCCACGGTCCAGGTGTCCTTGCCGTGCAGCAGCGCGCGCAGGTCCGCGGGCTTCGCGGCCTTGGCCTGCTCCACCTGCTCCCGCGCCGCGTCGTCGTACGTGGTGCGCGCGGTGTTGCGGAACACCCCGGTGACGGTGTGCCGCAGGTCCTGCGTCGACAGCCGCGACAGCGCGAACGCCAGGTTCAGGTCCGACGCGTCGTGCACCACGACGTCCGCCGGTGACACGTCCGCCGACTTGGCCACGGCCAGGCCGAAGCCCTCCCGGACCACGGCGTACTCGCCGTTGCCGAACGTGATCGGCTGCCCGTGGACCACGTTGATGATCCGGCGCGCGGCCTCGTCGGCGTCCTTGAGCACGTCGAACGCGCCGTCGTTGAAGATCGGGCAGTTCTGGTAGATCTCGACCAGCGCCGTCCCGCGGTGCTCGGCGGCCTGCCGCAGCACCTCGGTCAGCCCCGCCCGGTCCGAGTCGACCGCGCGGCCGACGAACGTGGCCTCCGCGCCCAGCGCCAGCGACACCGGGTTGAACGGGTGGTCCAGCGAGCCGAGCGGCGTGGACTTGGTGACCTTGCCCTCTTCGGACGTCGGCGAGTACTGGCCCTTGGTCAGGCCGTAGATCCGGTTGTTGAACAGCAGGATCTTGAGGTTCACGTTGCGGCGCAGCGTGTGGATCAGGTGGTTGCCGCCGATGGACAGCGCGTCGCCGTCACCGGTGACGACCCACACCGACAGGTCCGGCCGGGCCACGGCCAGGCCGGTCGCGATGGCCGGCGCGCGCCCGTGGATCGAGTGCATGCCGTAGGTGTTCATGTAGTACGGGAACCGCGACGAGCAGCCGATCCCCGAGACGAACACGATGTTCTCGCGCTTGAGGCCCAGCGTGGGCAGGAACGACTGCACGGCGTTGAGCACCACGTAGTCGCCGCAGCCGGGGCACCAGCGGACCTCCTGGTCCGACTTGTAGTCCTTGGCCTTCTGCGGCTCGTCCGCCGTGGGCACGCCGACGAGACCACCAACGGTCGGCAGGCCCAGTTCCGTCGCCGTCATTCGGACACTCCCTTGATCACGTCGGCGAGCACGTCCTGAAGCTCTTCGGCCTTGAACGGCAAACCTTGCACCTTCGTGTAGCTGATCGCGTCGACCAGGTACTTGGCGCGCAGCAGCAGCGCCAACTGGCCGAGGTTCATCTCGGGAACCACGACCTTGTCGTACCGCGACAGCACCTCGCCCAGGTTCTCGGGGAACGGGTTGAGGTGCCGCAGGTGGGCGTGCGCCACCGGCAGGCCCAGCTTGCGCACCCGCCGCGCCGCCGCGCCGATCGGGCCGTAGGACGAGCCCCAGCCCACGACGAGCACGCGTGCTTCGCCCGACGGGTCGTCCACCTCGACGTCGGGCACCTCGATGCCGTCGATCTTGCGCTGCCGCAGCCGCACCATGTAGTCGTGGTTGGCCGGGTCGTAGGAGATGTTGCCGGTGCCGTCGGCCTTCTCCAGCCCGCCGATGCGGTGCTGCAAGCCGGCCGTGCCGGGCACCGCCCAGGGCCGTGCCAGCGTCTCCGGGTCGCGCAGGTACGGCCAGAACGTGCCGTCCTCCGCGTTCGGCTCGGTGGCGAACTCCACGCGCAGGTCGGGCAGGTCGGCCAGGTCCGGGATGAGCCACGGCTCGGAGCCGTTGGCGATCGCGCCGTCGGACAGCAGCAGCACCGGCGTGCGGTAGACCAGCGCGATGCGGGCGGCCTCCAGCGCGGCGTCGAAGCAGTCCGAGGGCGACTGCGGCGCGACGATCGCGACCGGCGACTCGCCGTTGCGGCCGAACATCGCCTGGAGCAGGTCGGCCTGCTCGGTCTTGGTCGGCAGGCCGGTGGACGGGCCGCCGCGCTGCACGTCGATGACGATCAGCGGCAGCTCGGTCATCACGGCCAGGCCGATGGTCTCCGACTTCAGCGCCACACCGGGGCCGGACGTCGACGTCACGCCCAGCGCGCCGCCGTAGGACGCGCCCAGCGCCGCGCCGATGCCCGCGATCTCGTCCTCGGCCTGCAGGGTCGTGATGCCGAAGTTCTTGTGCTTGGACAGCTCGTGCAGGATGTCCGACGCCGGCGTGATCGGGTACGTGCCCAGCACCACGGGCAGCCCCGACTGCTGACCCGCGGCGACGAGGCCGTAGGCGAGCGCGGTGTTGCCGGTGATCTGGCGGTAGGTGCCCTGGTTGAGCTTGGCCGGCGCGACCTCGTAGGTGACCGCGAAGGACTCGGTCGTCTCGCCGTAGTTCCAGCCCGCGCGGAACGCCAGCACGTTGGCCTCGGCGATGTCGGGCTTCTTGGCGAACTTCTCGCGCAGGAACCGCTCCGTGCCCTCGGTCGGGCGGTGGTACATCCAGGACAGCAGGCCGAGGGCGAACATGTTCTTCGCCCGTTCCGCGTCCTTCTTGCCGAGGCCGGTGTTCTCCAGGGCGCCGATGGTCAGCGTGGCCATCGCGACCTTGTGCACCTGGTAGGTCTCGGTGAGGGTGTCGTCCTCGAGGGGGTCGGCCGCGTAGCCGACCTTGACCAGGTTGCGCTTGGTGAACTCGTCGGTGTTGACGATCAGGATCCCGCCCTTGGGCAGGTCGTCGACGTTCGCCTTGAGCGCCGCCGGGTTCATCGCCACGAGCACGTCGGGGCGGTCGCCGGGGGTGAGGATGTCGTAGTCGGCGAAGTGCAGCTGGAAGCTGGACACGCCCGGGAGCGTGCCCTGTGGCGCCCGGATCTCGGCCGGGAAGTTCGGCTGGGTGGCGAGGTCGTTGCCGAACGCGGCGGCTTCCGAGGTGAAGCGGTCACCCGTGAGCTGCATGCCGTCGCCGGAGTCGCCGGCGAACCGGATCACCACGCGGTCGAGCTTGCGGACCTCGCCCGCCCTCTCGGGCGTGTGCCCGTCCGGCGAGCCACCTGGCGCGGCGCCGTTACCAACGTCGGTAGTCATGTCCTACGCCGATCCCTTTCCTCACAACGCCTGAGGGCTGCTGCCCCCGTGCCCCTCCGCGAGGGTAGTCGTGCCCGCGCGGCAGCCGGTTTCTCCAGTACCACTCTGCGGGACGGTTCGTCCCACTTGGTGCGCGGGGCGGCAACTGGGCAGTAATCGAGTAGTACTGGCCGGTAACTGTTACTTAAAGTTACAGTTATTCGGGCTGCCTGTCCAGGTCACTCTCGACCGCTGATCCTCGCCCGCGCCGCGGCCAGCCTGGATTGGAACTCCGGCGTCGCGATCGAGGCCACCTGGGGCGTCAGCTCGGTGTCCACGGCCTGGGCGTGGTCGGCGAGGTTCGCGGTGGTGCGCATGGACGCCTTGATCGTTCGGACCAGCTCGCGCGAAGCTTCGGCCGAAGGACGCGCGAGCCCGACCGCGGCGGCCACCAGCTCGTCGTGCCCGCCGTCGACCCGTGCCCAGGCCAGCCCGTGGGATACCGCGGCGTCCGCGGTCAAAACCTGGCCGAACAGGGTCATGGCGGTCGCGGTCTGGGGGCCGGCGAGCCGCTGGAGCATCCACGTCATCCCGCCGCCGGGGTGCAGGCCCAGCTGGAGGAACCGCGCGTCGAACTTCGCGTTCGCGCCGACCAGTCGCACGTCGCAGGCCAGCGCGAGGTTGAGGCCCGCGCCGACGGCCGCGCCGCCGACCGCCGCGATCGTGGGCAGCGCGCAGCGGGCCACCGCGAGGAACCCGGCGTAGATGCGCCGCAGGCCCTCTTCCCGGGCTTCGCCCAGCGCGGTGAGGTCCGCGCCCGCGCAGAACGCCGGTGGCGTGCCGGTGACCACGACGGCGTGCACGTCGGCGTCGTCCTCGCAGGTCCGGACGGCGGCCACGAGCTGGTCGGAGAGGTCGAGCGTGAGCGCGTTGCGGCGGTCGGGGTCGTGCACGGTGATGACCGCCACGCGGTCGGAGCGTTCCAGGAGCACCTCGGCCATGCGCGCGACTCTAGGGTGCCGGTGGTCGGTCCAGGAGTCGGGACAGCACAACGGTCGAGACCGTCCGGTCGATGATCTCGACGGCGCGCAGCCGTTCCAGCGCGGTCTCCAGGTGGTGGATGTCCGCCGCGCGCAGGTGCACGATGGCGTCCGCCGCGCCGGAGACGGTGTAGGCGGCGCGGACCTCGGGCATCGACTCCAGGCGCTGCTGGATGTCGTGCGGCGTCACGTTGCCGCGGCAGTGCACCTCCACGAACGCCTCCGTGCCCCACCCGAGCTGCTCCGGGTCGACGACGGCCGTGAAGCCGCGCAGGACGCCCGTGTCGAGCAACTTGTCCACCCGGCGCTTCACCGCCGGGGCGGACAGGCCCACCTCTTTGCCGATGTCGGCGTAGCTGGAACGGGCGTTGGCCATCAGGCGTGAAATGATTCGCTGGTCGATCGTGTCCACACGCAACATAGTGCCCTAGAAGACGCAATATCGCGGCGTTGTTCGAGGGTCAGACGGCAATCTACATTTCGATCCATGACCTCGGTTTCCTTCGCGGGCCCCGGTGACGAGCCGATCGTGCTCGACGTCGCCACGCCCGCCGCGCAGGTGCGCGTGCCGACCACCCGTCGGTACCTCATGTGCCCGCCCGCGTACTTCACGGTGGAGTACGCGATCAACCCGTGGATGGACCCCACGCAGCCGATCAGCACGTCGCTGGCGGTGGAGCAGTGGACGGCCCTGAAGGAGACCTACGAGCGCCTGGGGCACCGGGTCGAGACCATCGAGCCCCAACCGGGGCTGCCCGACATGGTCTTCTCGGCCAACTCCGGCACGGTCATCGACGGCCAGGTCCTCGGCGCCCGCTTCCGGGCTCCCCAACGTGCCGCCGAAGCCGACCACTTCCGCCGCTGGTTCCTGGCCAACGGCTACCGCGACGTCGTCATGCCGGAGCGCACGAACGAGGCCGAGGGCGACTTCACCTGGACCGGCGAGTACCTCCTGGCGGGCACCGGCTTCCGCACCGACCCCCTCGCCCACTCCGAGGCGCAGGAGGCCCTGGGCGTCCCGGTGATCTCCCTCCAGCTGACGGACCCCCGCTACTACCACCTGGACGTCGCGCTGTTCGTCCTGGCGGACGACCTGGTCGCGTACTACCCGGACGCCTTCTCCCCCGGCAGCCGTCGCGTCCTGCGCCGCCTGTTCCCGGACGCGATCCTCGCCACCGCCGAGGACGCCGCCTGCCTGGGCCTGAACGCGGTCTGCGACGGCCACCACGTGGTCCTGCCCGTCGAAGCGACCGCTCTGGCGGACCAAGTAGCCCACCACGGCTTCGAACCGGTCTTCGTGGACATCTCGGAGCTGCGCAAGTCCGGCGGCGGCCCGAAGTGCTGCACGATGGAACTGCGGGACTGACCCCGTCGTCGGTCGGTCGGTCCGGCGGCGTGCCGGGCCGACCGACGCGGTGGTCAGCGCACCAGGCCCACGGCGGCGTAGCCGAGGTGGTGGGCGGGGCTGCCGGTGGGGATGTCCAGACCCGGGCGGGGGCGCCACTCGGGCATCAGGGTCACGCCCGGCTCGACCAGCGCCATGCCTTCGAACAGCGCGTGCACGCCCGCCAGGTCGCGGACGTACAGCTGCTCGATCACGCCCTTGTACGCCTCGACCATGGCGTGCACCTGGACCTTGGTCTCCGGGTCGGCGCGCTCGTCGGTCAAGTGCGACAGGGCGATGTAGCTGCCCGGCGCGCACAGGTCGCGGTAGGCCTTCATCAGGCCGGTGGGGTCCTCGTGGTCGCCGACGAACACCATCACCCCGGTCATCAGCACGCCCAGCGGCCGGTCGAGGTCGAGCAACCGGTGCACCTCCGGGTGGGCGAGCAGGTCGTCGGGCCGCCGGGCGTCGGCGCCGACCATCACCGCGTCCGGGTTGTCGCGCAGGATGCGCTCGCCGAGCGCGACGGCCACCGGCTCGTAGTCCACGTAGACGACCTTGGCCGCCGGGTCGAGCGCCTGCGCGACCTCGTGCGTGTTGCCCGCCGTGGGCAGGCCGGAACCGAGGTCGAGGAACTGGGTGACGCCCTGCTCGACCATGAACGCCACCGAACGGCGCAGGAACCCGCGGTTGAACCGCGCGAGCATCTCCATGCCGGGCAGCACCGACTTGATCACGGCCGCGCGCTCGCGGTCGACCGGCAGGTTGAACGCCCCGCCGAGGTAGTAGTCGTAGATGCGGGAGATGTTGGGTGTCTCGGGATCCAGGTGGGCGGTCTCGGGAACGAACACTCGTGCCGTCCTAAGGTGGGATGGGTCCTGTGTCGATCGCTGTCGCCTCCCCGACGAAGAGCACATGGTGCCCCACGTCCCGCCAAAGAAGAACGGTCCCGACAATGCCGGCCATCGGCATTCCCGATGGCCGGCGTGAATTGTCCGCACGCGCGCCGGCGCCGCCGTCCCGGCACGCGCACGACACGCGCACGGAATGCGTCGGAAAGGCTACGGCGTGCGACCGGTGAGGCCGAGGACCCGCTCGATGAGGGGCGCGTCCGACGGCACCGGCACCTCGGGTCCGTAGAGGCCCATGTCACGCCCCACCGGCGCGCTCAGGACGAGGTCCGCGTGGATGAACTCCAGCAACCCCTCGTCCCACGACGGCGCCTGACCGGTCGCCCGGGCCAGGTCCCACGCGTGCACGACCGTCTCGCCGAGCACCATCGCGCCGATCACCTCGGCCGGCATCCGCTGCGGGCCGCCGACCGTCGTCGTGCCCGTCCACGCCGACGGCTCGCTCCACGCGACCTCGCGGTCCCGCAGCTGCGCGCCCAGGTCGGCGGCCCAGTCGCCCGCGGTGAGATCGACGTCCGCCTCCGACGCGGCGGGCGGCGGCACCGGCTCCTCCCGCGCGGCGGCGTTCAGCGACGGACCCCAGAACAACAAGTGGTTGACGAGTCCGCGGACGTCGAACCCGGCGCACGGCGTCGGCGCGCCCAACTGGTCCGGCGCGATGTTCCCGACGACCTCCAACGCGGTCGCCACGGCTTTGCCGATCAACTGCTCTCGTGACATGCCGCCCACCGTAGGAACGCCCGTCGCGGGTGTATTGAACAAAGGCGACATACGCTCGCGGGCGTGACGAGGGACGAGCGCGAGTTGGCGTGGCGGCGGCACCAGAGCCACGAGTTCCACCAGCCCTCGCCCGACCTGGCCGCGCACGTGGCGCGGTACTGGGTGGTGCGGTGGCACTACGACCGGCCGTACCGCCAGCTGATCGTGCCCTACCCGAACGTGCACCTGACGTTCCACGGGGACGCCGCCGTGGACACCGCCGTGGTCGCCGGCGTGTCCAGCGGGCACGTGTCCAAGGAGCTCGACGGCGTGGGCCGGGTCTTCGGCGTGGCCTTCCGGCCGGGCGCCTTCCGGCCGTTCCTCGGCGCGCCGGTCCAGTCGCTCACGGACCGGACCGTCCCCGCCGCGACACTCTTCGACCACCTGCCCGCCCACGCCGACGTCGACCGCGTGGAGGCCGCGCTCCGCCGCTGCCTGCCCGAACCCGACCCGAAGGCGGCGGAGGCGGCGGAGATCGTCGAGCGGATCGTCCAGGACCCCCTGATGACGCGCGTCGACGTGCTGGCCCGCGAGGTCGGCGGCAGCGTCCGGCAGTTGCAACGCCTGTTCGCCGAGCACGTCGGCGTCGGCCCGAAGTGGGTGATCCGCCGCTACCGCCTGCGCGAGGTGACCGAGCGCATGGAGGGGGGTGGCCGGATCGACTGGGCGGCGCTGGCGGCCGACCTCGGCTACGCCGACCAACCGCACTTCGTCCGCGACTTCACCGCCATGGTCGGGGAGACCCCCACCCGGTACGCCGACCGCTACGGTGGCGCCTTCGCCACCGGCCGGCGCTGAACCGTCCGTCGTCACCCATAGGGCTGATCGCCCTAGCGGACCGACCCCGGTCGGTGCTCCGATCGACGGCACTCGCTGTCGACCAAGGTAGGGAGCGCGCCATGAACGACCTCGACGCCCAGCGTCCGTCGCCCCAACCGCAGCAGGAGCAGGAGGAGACCGTGGAACGGCAGAAGCCCGAGGAGCCGAAGCCCCTCACCGGACTGGAGTGGCTGGTGCGCCAAGCCCAGGGGCGTCGTGAGGAACGCCCGTCGGGCCCGGCGCGCTAGTCCGCCACCGCTAGTCGGACACCTCGCGCTGGAACGCCGCCCACAGCAGGTTCAACGGGTGGTCGGCCGGGAACTTCGCCCGCTCCTCCTTGCGGGCGAAGACCCCGACCAAGCGCTCCAGCTGCGGCTTCCGGTCGTTCGTCAGCTCGACCACCCGCAGGCCCGACCCCTCGCGCAGCTCGTTGTTCGCGGCCACCACGCCGAGACCCGACGTGACGATCATGCAGCCCTCCACCAGCCCGGACCGCAACAGCGACATGCCGTACTGGATCTCGTCGATCTCCGCCGCGATGTCCAGTTCGTTCCGGTAGTCCGGACCGAACCAGCCGCGCAGGAACTCCGCGATCAACCCGTCACCGGGCACGACCAGCGGCAGCTTCGGCAACTCCCCGGTGCCGACGCTCCCGCCGAGCCTGCTCTCCGGCAGGTTCGTGAGCAGCGCCAACCCGCCCCGGCGCCACTCGATCACGTCGAAGTCCTCGACCCCGCTGTTGCGGCCCGCGTGCGTGACCACGCTGCCGCACACGATGTCGACCTCTTTCGACTTCAGGCTCTTCCAGATGTCCTTGGTGCGGATGTGCACGACCTTCAGCTCCACGTCGCGCCGGCGGAAGTCGTCCGCGACGTGGTGCCACGCCTTGGCCAGCGAGTCGAGCATGAACCGCGTCGTGCCGACGGTGACCGTGGTGCCGAGCTTGCGCCGGCACTCGTGAATCGAATCCAGCCACTCGGTCAAGGTGGTACGTGCCAATTCAACCAACGCCTCGCCGGTCTGCGTGATCAGCACGTCTTTTCCCCGGCCCTGCTTGACGACCAGCGGCTCGCCGCACAACGACTTGAAGTTGCGGTTGAGCGTGTCGATCTGCTTCTGCACACTGGACTGCTCACGGCCGAGCACCCGCGCCGCGCGCAGCGCCGATCGCGTCTCGTACACCGCGATCAGGGTTCTGAGCTGGTCCAACGTGGTGTCCATCAGCAACGGCGAGGTGTGCAGGAGCCTGCTGAGCTTGTTGCCCGCGGGCAGGAGCAGTTGGGCCGAGGTCGACATGCAGGGCCTCTCGGGTCGGGGCGTGATGTTCTACCGATTAGTTGTACTGAACTTGACCACAGTTCGCGCTGAAATTATCCGAAGATCTTGTCGCATTTCCCTGGACAGGTATACGCGATCCGTAAGAGACTTCAGCCGCAACCAGGTGCTTGTTCACGTGGGAGCAAACAGGGGGGTATTGGGGGGTTGGGGGCCCGCCGGGCAGCAGCCCGGCGGGCCCCCACGTATTAACCTCACCCGTGTGACGGTTTCCACCTTGGACTGGGGCACGACGTACCGGGTCACCGTGCTCGACCTCGGCCTGGCCTGCTGCGGCGTCGAGGTCATGGCGGCGCTCGAGGGCCACCGCCCGGAACACCTGGAGGCACTGGGGGTCGATCCGGTGCACGCGGCGGGTGAGGCGCACGTGCTCGTCGTCTCCGGCACGGTCACCGACGTGATGTTGCCCGCGGTGATCGCGACCTACCAGGAGATGCCGGAACCGCGTTACGTGATCTCCGTCGGCGCGTGCAGCAACACCGGCGGGCCGTACTGGGACTCCTACAGCGTCACCAAGGGCATCGACCAGGCGCTGCCGGTGCACGTCGCCGTGCCGGGCTGCCCGCCGCGTCCCGAGGCCCTGCTCGACGGCCTCGCCGCGCTGCACCGGATGGTGTCGTGAGCGCCGCGTCGCAGGCCCTGGCCTCCCGGATCCCCGACGCCCAGGTCAAGACCGCGTTCGGCCAGACGACCGCGCACGTGCCGCTGCACGCGTGGTCCGAAGCCGCCCGCCACGCGCGCGACGAGCTGGGCTGCACGCAGTTCGACTGGCTCGGCGTCGAGGACGCGGGACGTCCCGGCGCGGTCGGGCAGCGGCACGCCGTGCTGCTGCACGTGCTCGACCCCGACACCAAGGACGGCGTGCTGCTGCGCACCGAACTCGGCCCGGACGACGTGCTGCCGAGCGTGGCCGCCCAGTGGGCGGGCGCGGCGTGGCACGAGCGCGAGGCCGCGGAGATGTTCGGCATCGCCCTCGCCGACGGCGAACCGGCCCACCTGCTGCTGCCCGACAGCTTCAGCGGCCACCCGCTGCGCAAGGACTTCGTGCTGGCCTCCCGCGTGGTGCGCCCGTGGCCTGGCAGGCTCGAACCGGGCGAGGACGGCACGTCGGCGCCCAGCCGCAGGCGGGCCGCGCCACCCGGCGTGCCCGACCCGTCCTGGGGACCGCGCTACGAGCGCTCTGAGGAGGACACCCGTGGCTGAGCTGCCACCGCGTACCCGAGGCGTCATCGCGCTGCTGGAGGCCAACTGCACGGTGTGCATGATCTGCGCCCGCGAGTGCCCCGACTGGTGCATCCACATCGACTCGCACACCGAGGTCGAGCAGCAGCCCGGCTCGGCCCGGCCCCGCGCGCGCAACGTGCTCGACCGGTTCGCCATCGACTACGGCCAGTGCCTGTACTGCGGCATCTGCGTGGAGGCGTGCCCGTTCGACGCCCTGCACTGGGCGCCGGACTTCTCCTACCCCGGCACGGGCGGCCTCGACGGCGACGGCGCGGTCGCCGAACTCGTCCACGAGCGCGACGTGCTGGCCACGTGGGTCACGCACGTGCCGCCGCCACCGCCGCTGGACGCGGACGCCGAACCCGCGCCCGAGACCACCGCCACACGCGCGGCACGCCCCGGTACCGGAACCACGCGCCGACCGGGCGCGTTGAGGGAGGGGACGTAGGGACAGCCGGAGGCGAAGCGTGCACCAGCACTTCAACGCGTTGAAGACCGCGTTGCTGCTCGCCGCCACGAGCGGGGCGATCGTGGCGATCAGCTCGCTGTTCGGCCGCACCGCCCTGGTCCTCGGCCTGCTGCTGGCGCTGGCCGTGAACGCCTACGCCTACTTCAACTCGGACAAGCTCGCGCTGCGCGCCATGCGCGCCAGGCCGGTGTCCGAGGTGGAGCAGCCCGCGATGTACCGGATCGTCCGCGAGCTGGCCATGGCCGCGCGCCGCCCCATGCCGCGCCTCTACGTCAGCCCCACCGCCGCGCCGAACGCCTTCGCGACCGGCCGCAACCCGCGCAACGCCGCCCTCTGCTGCACCACCGGCATCCTCGACCTGCTGGACGAACGCGAGCTGCGCGCGGTGCTCGGGCACGAGCTGTCGCACGTCTACAACCGCGACATCCTCATCTCGTGCGTGGCGGGGGCGCTGGCCGGCGCGGTGAGCACGGTGGCGAACCTGGCCATCTTCGCGAGCGTCTTCGGCGGCGACGGCGGCGGTGACGAGGACCGGCCCAACCCGTTCGCGGTGCTGCTCGTCGCCGTGCTCGGCCCGATCGCGGCGGTGATCGTGCGGATGGCCGTCAGCCGGTCCCGGGAGTACCAGGCCGACGCGTCCGGCGCGGAGCTGACCGGCGACCCGCTGGCGCTGGCCTCGGCGTTGCGCAAGATCGACCTGGGCACGCGCGCCGCGCCGCTGGCGCCGGAGCCGGCCGTGGTCGCGCAGTCGCACCTGATGATCGCGAGCCCGTTCCGGGCGGGGGAGAACCGGGTCAAGTTGTTCTCCACCCACCCGCCGATCGAGGACCGCGTGCGCCGGCTGGAGGAGATGGCCCGCCGCTCCTAGCGCGCGTCCAGCGGTGCGGGCGGCCTAGCGGGCTTCCAGTGCGACGTTCATCACGTACTGGCCGTAGCCGGACTTGGCCAGCTTCTCGCCGAGTGCGTAGCACTGCTCGGCGCTGATGAACCCCATCCGCAGCGCGATCTCCTCCAGGCACGCGATGCGCACGCCCTGCCGGTGCTCCAGCACCTGCACGAACTGGCCCGCCTCCAGCATGGAGTCGTGCGTGCCGGTGTCCAGCCACGCGAACCCCCGGCCGAGGTCGACCAGGTTGGCCCGGCCCTCCCGCAGGTAGGCGAGGTTGACGTCGGTGATCTCCAGCTCGCCGCGCGGCGACGGCGCGAGCGACTTGGCGATGTCCACGACACCGTTGTCGTAGAGGTACAGGCCGGTGATGGCCTTGTTCGACTTCGGCTGCGCGGGCTTCTCCTCGATGCTGATCAGCCTGCCGCCCGCGTCGACCTCGCCGACCCCGTAGCGCTCCGGGTCCTTCACCGGGTAGCCGAACAGCACGCAGCCGTCCAGGTTGGCGACGTTGTCCTGGAGGACGCGGGAGAAGCCGTGGCCGTAGAAGATGTTGTCGCCGAGCACCAGCGACACGTCGTCGTCGCCGATGAAGTCCGCGCCGATGACGAACGCCTCCGCCAGCCCGTTCGGGTGAGCCTGCTCGGCGTAGGAGATGCTCAGGCCGAACTGCGAGCCGTCACCGAGGAGCCGCCGGAACAGCGGCAGGTCCACCGGGGTCGAGATGAGCAGCACCTCGCGCACGCCCGCCAGCATCAGCACCGAGAGCGGGTAGTACACCATCGGCTTGTCGTACACCGGCAGCAGCTGCTTCGACACCGCCTGCGTGATGGGGTGCAGCCGCGTCCCGCTGCCGCCCGCGAGGACGATCCCCTTCATCGGTAGTTGGTGAACTGGATGGCGATGCCGAAGTCGGAGCTCTTGAGCAGGGCGATCACGTCTTGCAGGTGGTCCTTCTTCTTGCCCGTGACGCGCAGCTGGTCGCCCTGGATCTGCGCCTGCACGCCCTTGGGGCCCTCGTCGCGGACCTTCTTCGCGATCTCCTTGGCCTTCTCGCTCGAGATGCCCTGGACCAGGTTGCCGGTCACCTTGAACACCTTGCCCGACAGGGCCGGGTCGCCGATCTCGAAGGCCTTCATCGAGATGCCGCGCTTGACCAGCTTCTCCTGGAAGACGTCGATCGCGGCCCGGCAGCGCTCCTCGGTCTCGGACTGGAAGGTGATCGCCTCCTCGCCGGCCCACGACACCTGCGTCTCCGTGCCGCGGAAGTCGAACCGGGTGCTCAGCTCTTTGGCGGCCTGGTTGAGCGCGTTGTCGACTTCCTGGCGGTCGACCTTGCTCACCACGTCGAACGACGGGTCTGCCACGTGCTCGGTACCTCCGCGTAGGTGGGGTCTGGAACCGCCCGGAAGCCTACCGGGGAACCCGGTTGCGCATCCCCCCACGGGCTTATGTATTGTCTCCACCGCACCCGGCACCACCGGGGGCGGGGCGGGTTGCCCGAGCGGCCAATGGGAGCGGACTGTAAATCCGTCGCGAAAGCTACAGAGGTTCGAATCCTCTACCCGCCACATCAGCGAGAAGCCCCTGTGACCAGGCAAGACTGGTCACAGGGGCTTTCTCGTGTTGTCCGGCTGTGTACGGCCAGAACCGACGTTCTACGGGTGGCTGTACCGAGGACGTACCGAAGCTCTGTTCGCTACGCGGCACCTAGTCGGGCCTGGACGAGCTGACGCGCTCGTTCCTCCCCACCGTCGAGGCACTTCGCGTACACCCGCATTAGGACGTTGAGGCTGTGTCCGGCCCATTCGGCTACTCGCGGTGCCTCCACACCCGCATTGAGCCAGGTTGAGACGCAGGCGTGACGGAGGTCATAGGGCCGCTTGGCGAGCGGTGACGCCACCACGTCGGGCGTGAACGCCGCTTCGCGTGCCAGCGCCCACACCCGCCCGTAGGTCGAACTGCCGATGCGTCCACCGCGCTCGGCGACGAACAGCAGCCCACCGGGCGCGGTACCGAAGTGGTCGAAGTGGTCGTACAGCAGCACCGCCAGATCGGGGGAGAGCGGCACCGTGCGGCCCTCGCCGTCCTCTCGGTGCTTCAGCCCTCGTTCTTCGCTGCGTCGGCCGCTGTCGGTCCACTCAGCCCCGATCTCGGGCGCGGCCTTGGCCAGGTGGATGTCACCCCACTGAGTGACCCACCACCGGCCCGCCTCCTGGTCCCACTCCCGTGGTGGCATGACCAGGTCGCTGCGACGCAGTACGGAGGCTTCCTCAGGACGCAGAGCGGCGAAGTACATCAGGCCGAAGAACGCCACGAGTTTGCGACCGGTCCGCCCGATGCCGGGTACGGCCTGGAGCAGCGTCCGGGCCTGGACAGGGTTGGCCACCGAACGCCGGTCGACCTGGTGGGCGACGTTCTTCCGCTTCTTCGTCGTCACCTCCTTCAGCGGGTTCGCGCTCAGCAGCTCCTTCTCCACCGCGTAGTTCAGCGCGCTGCCGAGCGTGATCCGGCGCAGTCGAATCGTGTCCGGCGCTGCCCGCGTGCCGTCCAGCTTCCGTTCGACATCGGCCAGCAGCGCCCGGAGCACGTCCGGTTTCGCCAGGTCGGACACTGGCCGAGTGTTCTGCGACAGCCACGCCAGCGCTGCGGCTACGTCCGCTGGCTGTCGGGCGTCACGGCGACTGGTGTTGAACGCCACCCGCATTGCGCGGCGGAGCACGTCCCCGTCCGGCCTGCCTCGCGTTCCCGTGAGCAGCGCCGAAGTGATGGGCGTCAACGCGTCGGCAATCGTCCGGCGCTGCCCCGGTGATGAGTCCCGCCACTTCATGTCGACGAACATGCACGAGAACGCGAACCACGACGACGTGGCGTTCGTCTTGCGCACCATCGACACCGGGAGCCCGCTATCCCGGTCGAACGCCTCGCCCTTGTTGGTCGCACTCAGCAACTCCGAGCGAAAGCTGTTCGCCAGCGCAGACGTCCGAAACGGCTCCTTGAACCGCTTCCGTGCCACCGACCACTGAACCCAATGGGTCGTCTTCTGCTTGCCCTTGTAGACGTCGATGACGTAAATCCGCACGTCATAGCTCGTGTCGGTCATGCGGCCACTTCCTGTCCGTCGAACCACGTGTCGATGTCCCGGCGGTCCAGCCGCAACTGACCGTTCGGCAGCTTCCGTACGCGCGGCGCAGTGCCCTTAGCCAGCCAGTCGTAGAAGGTCGAACGGGCCACCTTGAACTCGGCGCAGAACTCGGCGACCGTCAGCAACTCACGTCGAGCCATGGCTAGTTCTCCCCCTCGTGCGCAGCGGGCAGGTACCGCGACCAGGCGTCGGCCAGACCGTTCTCGCCGTTGACCATGTAGCCCTTGGCCGAACCGCCGTTGTGCTTGAACGTCTTCGTCCGCACGCCGTAGGCCCGCAGCTCGGCTGACAGCGCGCGGGCGTTCAGCGGCCTGCCGTTGAAGTCGGCCCACGGCGATTCGTCCAGCTCGTGAAGCGCCAGCAGGATCTCGACCGTGGTCATCCGGTCGGTGCGCCGCTCGGCGAACAGCGTCCGCAGGTCGGAGAGCAGCCGGACACCGTCCGACACGGGCACGGCGGTGGCTTCGGCGACGAAGTACCGGCACGCGGCCCGTGCGGTCTCCGGCCAGTGCCCACCGGCCGCGTCGGCAATCGCCAGCAGCGGTTCCCAGATTTCCGCCGGTCGGTCGGTGACACCCTCTGGCATCACCGGCGTGGCCGTGCCGACCTGCTCACCGACGCTGGTCATCCACTCGGCGAGCGCTTCGCGGATCGGTGCCGACTCGATGGCCACCAGACGTTCGCGGAACGCGTCCACGCGCTCTTCACGGCGTCGGCGACGCAGGTTGATCGTGATGGCACGCGTGGTGATGGTGGCGGGCATTCCACCGGCGATTCCGGCCAGCGCAGCGGGCGCATAGACCGCGAACCGCTCCACGACCATGTTGTTGGCGTCGCCCTTGCACCTGGCCACCGTGGCGGACCGCTTGTACCCGGCGTTGAGCAGCGCGCGGAGGTCTTCGTTCCCGCTGCCGTTGCGCGTGAAGATCGCGTCGACCTCATCGAACAGGATCGTGATCGGCGCGTTGCTGACCATGCGGAACAGCGCGGCCGGACTCGCCGAGAACGTCATCTCCGGCGACTTGACCAGGTACTGGGCGACCTCCAGGACGCGGGTCTTGCCGGATCCGGGTTCGGCGGAGGACAGCACGAGCCGCGGCGTGACGTAGAACTGCTCCACGGCCCATGTGTGGGCGTACCAGAGCGCCAGCATCGGGGCGCAGTGCTCGTGCGGGAACGCCGAGAAGCGGGCCAGGAACTCCCGGACATCGTCCAGCACCTTCGCGCCGTCGAGCTGGGGACCGGCGCCCATGGTGGTCTCGGGCGTCAGCAGCCGCAGCCCTGGCCGGTCAACCTCGCCGTGGTGCGTCACCGTGGTGCCGGTGGCGGTGCTCATGCCGACTTCCTTCCGGGCCTGGTGCTCGACGGTCTCCCAGGTGACGAGCGGCGAACCTGGGTCGGTGGAGTGCGGTGCGTGGCCGTTCACGCGGCCACCGCCAACTGCGTGGTGCCGTCGTGACGGACGCAGCGCACCCACGACGTGTCCGGCAGGCGCGCGGCCAACTCGTCGGCCAGCGGGTGGACGAACCGCACGAGCGCGGTGCACCCGGCGTGTCCACAGGGGAGGTCGCTGACGAGCTTGCGCTTGGCGGACAAGCAGAACGGCTGGTGTCCGGCGATGTGCGGGAGTTGGTCCGGCGCGGTGGCGACCGCACGGACGCGCTCGCGGTGGCCAACCTGAGCGTCGGCCCAGTCGGCGGCCACGCGCTGTGCGATGGCGTCCGCCGTGGACTCCTCCAGCCGCGCCAAGGCGGCCAGCACCAAGGCGGCTGGCTTGCGCGGGTCGGAGTCGGCCAGTGCGATCCACTCCGGGCTACCGGCCAGCGGGATGAGGCTGTGCGGGCCGGTGAGCGGACGGCGCGGCGCGGCGGCGTAGGCGCGGCGCAGCAGCGGTTCGGCCCACCGGCGGACGGCGTCGAGGTCGAACCTCGGTGTGCGGTTCCACGGGCGGACGGCGTCCGGGTCGCAGAACGGGCGTCGGGCCTGGGTGCTCATGACCGGTCTCCCTGGCAAGTGGTGGGCTGGTGGGCGTCGGCGACGTGGTGCGTGATCACTTGCGCCTCGCCTTGTCCGCGGCCTTGCAGGTCGGGCACCAGGTCAGGTCGGTGAACCAGGTCCAGACGCCTTCGGGCTTCTCGACGCGAAGGCCGCACGCGGTCAGGGCGCTGCCGTCCCACCAGGAGCGCTTGACCTGGAGGTGGATCAGGTTGTCGTCGCTCATGACGACCTCTCTGTCACTGTGTGTGACGATGTGTGGGTGCGCAAGGTCGACACGAGCACCAGGAGCAGGTGTCGCGTCGGTCGCGCGGAGCGGTGTGGGGTGGAGTTAGCTCACCGGTACGGAGTTAGGTTCGTAACTCGTCGGGACCGGTGGCGTGATCATGGGCTTGAGCTGGAGTTAGTTAGCCGGTCAGCCGGGTTAGGTCCCGCCGTGGAAACCCTGTTCAGGGCCGCTCTGGAGACCCGTGGAGAGGTCTGCGGGACCTAACCCGGTGACGATGGTGGCTAGTCCTCGTCGTCCAAGTCGCGAGTGGAGCGCTTGGCCAGTGCTTCACGCACCGTGACCGGATCGACCGGGTAGCGGTTGCCGGTCGAGGGCACCTTGACGCCCTGGTCGGCCAACAGTTCGCGCAGTTGCTTGCCGGTGAGCTTGCGGTACGGAGCCCAGTCGGGCGCGAGCTTGGCCAGCAGCGCGGGCACGTCAGCCGCGGGCACGGTGTCGTGGCCCAGCACCTCGGACACGTCCTCCAGCAGGTCGCGGGCAGCTGGCGGCGCGGCACGTTCCGGTGTGCCGACGACCACGGCCGGGTGCACCTTCGTCATGGCGCGCTCGATGACGTCCGTCGCGGCGTCCCACCCGGTGTCGTCGTTGACCTGGATGAAGAACCACTTCAGCACCTCGAACCGCTCGGCGGTCGCGCCGGTGAGGATGGACGTCCCCCGGTCCTTGCCCGCGCGCAGCTCGGTCGCCCGGATACCGGCCTGGAACGACCCGTCGCCGAGGAACCCGTCGTTGCTGCGCCACGACTTCACGGCGAAGCAAGCGTTGAGCTGCACCAACTCCACGATCTTCGGCGGGATGGCGTCAGCCCGTGACGACTGGGTGTCGAAGCCCAGGATGATGCCGGTCTTGCGGGCGCGGCGCAGGGTTTGCACCGCCAGTTCCGCGGCTTCCTCGCCCTGGGCGCTGCCGAACAGCTCGTGGCACTCGCTGAACAGGGCCACGATCGGCCGCAGGTCCGGGTGCTTCTCGGCGAGTCCGCGCGTGACCTTCTTCGCGCCCAACTCGGCAAGCCGCGCCTCACGGCGGCCGACCTCGTCGTACAGCTCCCGCAGCGACTCCACCGCCGAGTCCACAACGGACGCGTCGGTGCCGCGCTCGTAGCGCGCCAGACGGGGCCGGTAGGCGTCGAAGTCACCGTTGCCCGCGAACACGAACACCCACAGCTCGGCCAGCGGGTCCAGGGACGCGCCGAGCATGACCACGCGACCGGCGTTGGACTTGCCCTGCCCCATCATCCCGCCGAACACGACGTTGGACGAGACCAGCGGAGGCTGGACGACGTCACCGCGCTGCGACACACCCAGCGGCACACCGGTGAACACGTCGACGGTACCGGCGTTGAGCAGCGGATAAGGCGGCGCTGCCTTGGTCGACAGACCGGGATCGGCCACCCACAGGTCCACGAACCCGGCACGCTCCGCCGCGTTCGGCCAGACCTCCATTGGGTCGCGGTGCAGGTTGCGCGCCAACACGTCCCGCTTGTCGCTGATCATGTCCGGGGTCACGCCGAGCGGCAGGGAGAACGTGGCCTGGTAGCCGCGCTGGTTCACCCGTACCGGCGGAGTGGCGAACTCGACCGTCCAACCTGCCTTGATGGCCTTGTTCAGCGCGGGAATGCCCAGGTGAACCAGGGCTTCGCCGATGCCGCCAGGCGTGACGACGCGGTGCGTCTCCTCCCGCTGCGTCGGCGACATGGCCCAAGCGGGCACGTCGGTGGCGGACGCTCCGGCGCGGTGCGCGCCCAGCAGCCACACGGCCGGAACGCCGATGATCGCGGCCTGAACGCCGAGCATGACCACGGTGCCGATGACGTCGCCGGTGGCGGTGACGAAGCCCCACCACTCCGACCAGGTCCAGCCGCCTTCCCACAGGTGCACGGCCACACCGACCATGAGCAGCACCGCGAACAGCACGATCACGGCCAGCAGCACCGTGCGCACCAGCGCCAGCACCGTGCGGGGAGCGCCGGTGATCCGGTCCCGCCGGTCGGCTTTCGCCTGCCGCAACCGGTCCTGCCACTCGGCGATACCGGCCGCGTCACCCTGCGCTCGTGCTGCCGCGATGCGCTCGCGGTAGTGGGCGTAGGTCGCGGCCTGCACCGCGTGCGTCAGCCACTGCTCGTGACCCCGGTACACCCGGTATCCGGCCCGCATCATGGCCTTGCCGACCGTCGTCGCGGCGGCGCGAGCCACCTCGGTCCGCGTGCGGGAGTCGCTGTCGGTGGTGCGCTGGCGGGCCAGTTCGGCTTCACGCTCGGCGGTCAGCAGCTCACCGGCCACCGCCGTGTCCGTCTCCAGGACCGCGCCGGGCGCGGTGGTGCGGGTCGCTTCGGCGCGGCGCAGGGGCACCACGTTGCCCATGTCGTCGCCGATCGGGTTGGGCGTGCTCATGCGGTCACCGCCTGACGGGGGTCATCGTCACCGGGGTCGGTGTGAGTCGGGAAC
The DNA here is from genome assembly GCF_050946825.1 of Actinosynnema sp. CA-299493. Lineage (NCBI taxonomy): Bacteria > Bacillati > Actinomycetota > Actinomycetes > Pseudonocardiales > Pseudonocardiaceae > Actinosynnema > Actinosynnema sp. CA-299493. The sequence goes on along the minus strand of NZ_CP191993.1, from coordinate 8,848,402 downwards.
AGCACGCGGTGCACCTCCACGGCCACCGCTCCCCGGATGCGGAGGAACTTGCGCACCTGGGTCTGCGACGGACGGGCGGGAAGCTGCTTGGCGTCGATCGCGGCACGAACCTTCGCCGCGTACGTCGCGACCTTGTCCGTGATCTCCGTCGGCGGCGTTTCCGCACTACCGGACCCGTTCCGCCTGTTCCGCTCGACGGCCGGTCGGGACGCGGGGAGGGCAGCTAGGTACTCGGCGATTTCGGCGGTCCAGTCGTCGCCGGAGTCGGCGAGCGGCAGACCGGGAACGGTGGTCGGCACCAGGCGGGCGCGTCCCCACCGGCGTCGGTACGCGACCAGGCCGGGGCGGTGCACGAGCGTGGCGGTTCCGTCTGCGGACAGCTCGGCCACCGCCTGGTCCAGCGCCGCGCGGCGAACCGCGAGCACCCGCCGAGCGGCCTGCCGGTCGAGCCGCTGTGCGTCCCGCTCGGCACGGGTACGACGCTTACCGGCAGGGGAGGCGGTGACGAGCTGGTGGACGATGACGCCACCGACCGACACCAGCGCCATGACGATGCCGTGCGCCACGGTCGAGCCGTGCACGTAGTTCAAGACAGCGGCCACCGCGGCGAACACCCATGTACCCAGGTGCAGCCACCCGGTCGACCGGCCCGCACGCTGTGCCATCGGCACGGCGAACGCGAACGTCCACATCGCGCCTTCGGAGAACAGCGGCAACAGCGTGCCGACCGGCCCGAACACCTCTCGGCCGTACTCGGCCATCGCAGTCCACGCCAGCACCGCCGGAACCACGATCACCGGCACGAACAGCAGGTCGAGAGTGTGGGCGCGCAGCCATCCGGTCAGCGCCGACCACAGCGCGGCACGGCGTGCACGAGTGGCGTTCTTCCGGGCCTGCGAGAGCTTGGCCGCAGCCTGTTGGTCGGCACGACGCTGCTCGAACAACAGCGCCTGGTCCGCGCGGCGCTGCTCAGCCGCAGTCACTCGGTCGGCCCGGCGGTTCTCGGCGTAGGTGCTCATCGAGTCGCCTCCTGACGGCGCAGGTACAGCGGGGAACGGGAGAACGAGCTGTTGCGGTGCGTTCGAGTGGCGCGGCGCAGCAGAATCGTCAGCACGATGGCGGGCACACCGACCGCGACCATGACGGCCGTCGTGTTCTCGGTCTGGGTGATCACGGCCCACTGCGCCAAGCCGATCAGACCGGCGGTGACCAACAGCTTCCACAGCAGGACCACCGCGACCAGCGCCAGCGCGACGGCCAGCAGTAGGACGGGAACGGGCACGGTGGTCATGCCGTCACCTGCCCGCACAGCAGCGGCGTGGCCATGACCGCGTTCTGCCCCAGCACCATGCACCGCAAGTCGATGTCGTGCGGGATCACCGGGGCCTCACCCAGCAGGGCCGCGCCAACCGCGGCGAGGAACACGCGGTTGGTGGCGTCGCTGCCCTTCTTGAACAGCGGGGCCTGGTAGAGCAGGTAGGTAGCCGACCACCACGCCGACCAGTCGCCCCGCTCGGCCATGGAGAGCACCAGCATGGCTTCACGGAACGCCGCTCGACGCGCGTCCGAGTCGGCGGTGACCACGTAGAGCAGGTCACCGGTGGTCTCTACCTCGGCAACACCGCGCCGTTCACCGAGTCGGGCGGCCAACCGGACCGCCACCTCACGGGCGGCGTCACCACGCAGCAGCGTGTTACCCAGGATCAGCCGGTCACTGATCGGCAACCCGACTTCGTTGGCCAGCCGGTCCACGGAACTGGCGCACTCCACCGCGAACCGTCGGCGTGCGGCCAGCCCGTAGACGGCCAGGATGCGACTGGCCGGAGTGTCGGTGCCACCGGTCCACCGGCCGGTGATGGCATCCCAGCGGGCACCGGCACGCAGCCTGCCCACGTCGCCCAACCGGTCGTAGTTCGGGCCGTCGTCGTCCAACGTCACCGCGTACCGCGACACAGCCGGACGGCCCGTGACGCCGTAACGGGCGTCTTCGGCAGCGGCGGCCAGCGCACGCCGCCACCGCACCACTGCGTCGTAGGCCAGGGTCAGCACTTCGACGCGGTGCCCGGTGCTCGGCAGCGCCAGCGCAGCCGACACACGCGGCAGCAACGTACGCGCCGCACGAGCCTGCTCCTCGGCGAACCCGCGCACCTGCACGTCGTCGGCCGTGCCGCGCAACGCCAGGTGCGGCGTCGGGAAGTTCGCGGCGGTGAAGTCCTGGGTCGGCTGGTGCTCGGATGCCCTGTCGGACATGCTGGTGCTCTCCTGCCTGCTTTGCTGGGTGCTGGAGACCTGGACCGGCGGTGTCTTCTTGGCCGGAGTCGGCCGCCGGTCCGAGGTGGTCAGGAAGGTGAGGCGGCTCATCACGCAGCCTCGGTCACGGCCGTGTCGTTGACCGGGCCGTGCACGCGGAGAACCCGCACGATGCTGCCGAGCTTGCGCTCCGTGGTGCGCCGCACGGCGCGGTTGTGCGTCGGGCCGTCCGCCAGCGCCAACATGGCCGCGGCCAGCTCCGCCGACTCGTCGGCCAGCTCGTCCGCAACGTCCCTGATCAGCGCGTCGATCGCGTCTTCCGTCAGCCCATCCGGGCTGAACCTTTGGCTGTCTTCGTCGATGTACACCGGGCGTCTCGCCACCTTCGATTGGACGTTTAAGTCCCCTGTGAGGACTCTTACGTCCCCTACTGTGGCGGACCTCTCGGTCCCCTGTCAAGGACTAAGAAGACCTATGATGGGTCCATGGAGATGGCAGAGGTCATGCGCCGGCGCAGGAGTGAACTCAACATGTCGCAGGCGGAGCTAGCCGCAGCGGCGGGCGTAGCCGTACGTCAGATCAGGCGCTACGAAGCAGGTGAGCAGCACCCTGTGCTGCCCGTTGCGGTGCAGATAGCTGAGGCTCTTCGAGTCACGGTCGGGGAACTCGCGGGCATGCCGAGCCACCGGTTGAACCTCTCTGGCGACTGGTGGGCGTCGTGGCAGACGTTCAAAGACGGGGTAGAGGTCGTCACCGCTCAGGAGGTGCGGCTCAGTCAGCAGGGAGAACTGATCGACGTTCGTACCACCACGCGCGGCATCGCAGTGGAAGATGGTGGCTACCACTGGCATGGCGAGTTGAAGCTCTGGGATAATGAGCTGCTTATGGGGTGGTATGCAGCCAATGATGGGGCCGTGCGGTCCAAAGGGACAATGTACTTTGTCCTTCACCCCCACGGCGTTTCGATGTCGGGTCGCTGGGTTGGTCTCAGTTATGACGGAAAAATCATGACGGGTTGGGGCGGCATGGGGAAAGGTGAGGATGACGCACGTGAGATTATTGAGCAGCTCAAAGTGTCGGCTGTCCAGTGAAAGTGTCGGCTGATGTGTGCGAAGTCGTGATTACGGCTCCGGATCCGGAGTGGCTTGCAACGTTCTGTAGACGACTGCTTGCTGATCGCCTCTGTGCTGCTGTGCATACCTTTGAGGCGATAAGGTCGGACTACTGGTGGAAGGGGGAGTTGTACGACGTCGGAGAAACGCGGGTAGTTCTACATACGCGGACCAGCCTCGTGCCTCGAATTGTCGAACGGGTAGAGCACGAGCATCCTTACGAAGTGGCCTGTGTTGCGGAATTGCCGATAGTTGGAGGGAATCCAAAGTACCTTAAGTGGATTCTAGATGAGACCACACCTGAGGGGTGACCGTCTGATTGCGGTCACTCCTTCGGGCCCTCGCTCCGCATGTACGGTTCCAGGTGTCAACAGTTTGTGCTACTCGGTCGCTGTGGAGCAGATCCGGACCTTGGCTGCTGGTGACGTGCCTTCCAACGCCGTGGCGCGATGACGCGAGCACGAGACAGACTTCAGGCGGCCAGTACACGACCGTCTCCAGGATCGGTAACTTCGGTAACCTCGGTAACCGTGCAGGTCAGAGGCTTATGTATGGGTAACCGGTCATGGTCCGGTTACCGATCGAGGAGTAACTAGGCCGATGTGGTGGTCGGTGGAGGCGGTCGCCCGTTGCTCTAGCGGTACTGCTGGGCGTTGAGGTGTCAGCGGCGCGGCCTGACTACCGTTCGATCGGTAACCCGATCTTGGCCGGTTACCTACCGGCAGGCCTCTGACCTGCACGGTTACCGAGGTTACCGAAGTTACCGACCCTGGAAGAGGAGGCGAACGGTAGCGTCAGGGCCTACGGGCGACCTACGCAGTGAGTGCTCTTCGAGTGCGTCCAGATTTGGAGCATGAGTGGTTATGCGCATGCCGAGTTAATCCGGGACATGCTCGTCTCTGGGTAATGTAGACACTGTAACGCTTAAGGAGATTGAACGTAGCTGTGAGTGCCACCAGAAAGCGTAACCCTGACTGGGTGAGGGATGAGCTGATTCTCGCCTGTGACTTAGTCATGCGTAACAACTGGAGGGTCATACCTGCTGAAGACCGTCAAGTTGTCGAGCTTTCCGAACTATTGCGATCACTGCCAATTCATTCGAACGCTAGTCGTGGACCTGACTTTCGGAACGCGCATGGTGTTGAGCGTAAAACGGCGGACATTGCGACATTACATCCAGATTACCGAGGAAAGAAGACTAATGGTGGGCGGCTTACCGAAGAAGTCTTCATGGAGTTCCTTGAGCAACCTGAGCGGATGGCAGCGGCTGCGGAGTCCTTACGTATCGGTGTTGCCTCCGGTGAGTTCAACGACTTACCGACCGGTCCATATGAAGACGATGGGTATGCTCTGGAAGGCAGGCTTCTTGAGAGGCGTTACTTCGCTCGTGAGCGTGACCCTAAATTGCGGGAAAGGAAAGTCAAGTCAGTTCTCGCCGAGCAGGGGCGCTTGGAGTGTGAAGTCTGCGGGTTTGACTTCGAGCGAACCTATGGCGAGCGTGGAAAAGGTTATGTCGAGTGTCATCACGCGACTCCTCTCCATGTCTCCGGTCCAACAAATACACGCCTAAAAGACCTCGTTATTCTGTGCGCTAACTGCCATAGAATGATCCATCGCGGTAAGCTATGGCTCAGTCCGGATGAATTGCGTGAACTGGTTCAGGCGTGCAAGTTGGGCGGTACAGCAGATGGCACACGCTAAGGCACCATCACAAGCCGTCTCTAGGGTCGGTAACCTCGGTAACCTCGGTAACCGCGCTGGTCAGAGGCCTGCGCAAGGGTAACCGAACATAGCCGGGTTACTGATCGAGGGTAACCGGCCTTGGCGGTCGGTGAGGGCTGCTTGCTCGGCGGAGTCGACGGGTGTTGGCCAGCGCCGAGAAGCCTGCGGGGTGGCTGGTTACCGTTTGATCGGTAACCCGATCTTGGTCGGTTACCTCCCGGGAGGCCTCTGACCTGCACGGTTACCGAGGTTACCGAGGTTACCGATCCTGGAGAAGGCGACGTGCGGGCTACGGCAGCGGGCTTCTCAGCGGATCTATCGGGCGCTCGCGACGTGGTTCTAAAGTCGCCAGGGTTCGCCCGCTGTACCTGTGCCGGATGCGTGCCGAGGTGACGATGCTGTGAGCTATAAGTGCTGGTCAGTCTGGTTCGTGTAGGAGCCTGGGATCAGTCGCCAGCCGGGCCGAACTGACTCGGCGGAGCGGCACATGCTTAGCGGTCCATGCGTGGCCGTCTCTGGGATCGGAAGCTTGGGTAACTGTGCGAGTCAGGAACCTTGCAGATCGGTACCGAGCTACAAGCCCTTGGGTCGAACGGTTACCGAAGTTACCGATCCTGGAAGAGGTTGCGATAACGCAGGACAGGAACTCGCCAGGCGCTGGATTGAGGTGGCGGGTCAGTCGGGGTCGCTTGTCGTAGTATCGAGAATCGAGCGGATCTTTCTAGTCAGGTGGTGGTCGGGGCCCAGTATCCGCTCGGCATCGGCCAGTATCGCCTCGTACAGCGGGATCGCCCGCCCCGGATCACCCGCCGACTCGTAGGCGCTGGCCAGGTTGTTGCGTGAGGTCAGCGTGTCCGGGTGGTCGGGGCCCAGTACCCGCTGCCGATCGTCCAGTGTCGCCTCGTACAGCGGGATCGCCCGCCTCAGATCACCCGCCGACTTATAGGCGTAGGCCAGGTTGTTGCGTGAGATCAGCGTGTTCGGGTGGTCGGGGTCCAGTACCCGCTCGGTATCAGCCAGCATTGCCTTGTACAGCGGGATCGCCCGCTCCAGATCACCCGCCGACTCGTAGGCGCTGGCCAGGTTGTTGCGTAAGATCAGCGTGTTCGGGTGGTCGGGGCCCAGTACCCGCTCGGTATCAGCCAGCATTGCCTCGTACAGCGGGATCGCCCGCCCCGGATCACCCGCCGACTCGTAGGCGCTGGCCAGGTTGTTGCGTGAGCCCAGCGTGTTCGGGTGGTCGGGGCCCAGTACCCGCTCGGTATCAGCCAGTGTCGCCTCGTACAGCGGGATCGCCCGCCCCAGATCGCCCGACGACTTATAGGCGTAGGCCAGGTTGTTGCGTGAGGTCAGCGTGTTCGGGTGGTCGGGGCCGTAGAGACGTTGGTGGCTGTGGGCGCTGCGGGTGTGCAGTGCAATGGCCGTGGTTGTGTCGCCCTGGCCGTTGAGGTAGACGCCGAGGCGGTCGGCGAGGTAGCAAAGCGGTTTGGTGTCGGTGTCGGTGTCGGTGTCGGTGTGGTCGAGCAGCGCCCGCGCGTGGGGCAGCACCGTCTGAAAGACGGGCCAGTCGGCGGGCAGGCCGGGGTCTGTTCCGGTGAGGGCGGTGGCGAGGGCGGTGGCGGTGGTGTCGCGGGCGTGGGCGATGTCCGTGGGTTGTCGGTGTGGGTCGGTGAGGTCGGGGGTACGGGTGAGGGCTTGGACCAGGCGGTGCACGCCGACGGTGTCGCCGGTGAGGGTGATCATGCTGTAGGCGGCCAGCCGGCCCAGCGCCTCCGACAGGTCCGGCTCGTCGAATACCCCCGCGAGCAGGGCGCGGGGGATGGCGTCGGGGGCGTACCAGGCCAGGTGCCGCAGCACCCGTCCGACCAGGGGTGTGTCGGCGAGGCGGTCCAGGGTGACGTGCCAGACCCTGGCCATGGTGCGTTGGGCGTCTCCACCCTCCGCGGTCGCGGTGAACATCCGCGTCGGGTACCGCTTCAACAGGTCCAGGTAGGCGGCCGGGGTGATGCGGGTCTGGGCGAGGTAGGCGCCCGTCTGCTCGATCGCCAGCGGCAGCCACCCCAACTCTTCGCACAGTCGGTCGGCGTCGGTCAGGTCTGCGTCGGGCTGCTCCGCCCGCACGATGCGGGTCAGCAGCTCCACGGCCTCCTCGGCGGGCAGCACGTCCAGCGGGACCGTGGCGACGCCCCGCCAGCCGGTGCCCTGGCGTGAGGTGATCACGATCGTGCCGGTCCGGACCCGTTCCAGCAGCCCCGCCGCGTCGGCGGGCGTGGTCAGGTTGTCCAGCACGAGCAGCCACCGGTCATGGGTGGCCAGCCACCGCAGGCCCAGTTCGGTGCGCTGCTCCAGCGGTAGATCCGCAGACTGGGGAGCGAGGGTGGTTGCCAGGTCGGCTAGGCCGGTGTCGATCGCGGACGGGGAGTCCGCGGTGATCCACCAGACCGGTGTGTAGCGGTCGGTGTGCAGGTGGGCGAAGCGAGCGGCCAGGGTGCTCTTGCCGACCCCGCCCAACCCGTGGACCGTGACCACCACCGCGCGCCCCGAACCCGCCACCGCCGCGTCCAGACGCGCCAGCTCACTCGACCGCCCCACGAACAGCTCTGAACCGGCCGGAATCCTGTCCAGCCCGGGCGTCGCGGGGATCGACTCCATGGCGGGCATATCCGGTCCGCCGACCACCAGATCACCCTGCACCACGGTGCCTTGCAGGGCGCCGATCGTGGTCCCGCCGGTACCGGTCACGTTCCCGGTGACCGAGGCTGCCGGTGCGGCCGGGATTGGTGCTGCCGACGTGGCGTGGCCTAAGGCCGCGTCGGCACCGGAGGGTCCGGAGGGCCGCCCACTCGGTCGATGTGCACCCCGGTCGTCGTCCCGGAGCCCGAGCCGCCGGTCACGCCGCCGTTGAGAATTACTCCGCCGCCGGTGGCAGTCTGTGATGCCGCAGGCGGAGCCACCTCCCGGGCAGCGGCGCGGTCACGCCCCTGGCGCAACGCCACCGCCAACGCCACTAACGCCACCACCAGGCCGCCGATGCCGGCGATCCAGCTCAACCCCTCCAGGACCGGCCGCACCGGATGCGTCTGGTCGGCCAGGAAGACCGGCACACCGAATCGCAACACCACCCACACCACACCACCGCCGACCAGGGCGCCACCGGCCACCCACCAGGCACGGCTCCGAGCGACCACCACGACAACCCCCTCAACCCACAAGGGCTACAGCGCCCACGGACCGATACCCGATGATCGCATCCCACCCGCCCACCGCTACCGAAACCACGCGTAACCGCGATATCCACTCGTCCCACGGCCGTCGGCCTCCGCAGCTCAACCCCAGAGCTCAACGAACTTGACGTCGATCCGTACCCGCTCTCGACCGCTGCTGTGCACGTCCTCCCGTACTTACCTGTGCGCACCAGGGCGTACACCGACCGCAGTGGGCTCGTATCGCCAGATGCAGACTGGACGGCCGGTGTTGTCCGCGCCTCGCCTGGCGCTGTGGACAAGCGCCCGGAGAGGGCTCCAGCCGACGTCTGTGCCGAGTGTGTACCGAGGTGGCTGTGCCGAGAGCTGTAAGAGCTGGTCAGGCATGGTCTACGCGGGACTCTGTAAATCCGTCGCGAAAGCTACAGAGGTTCGAATCCTCTACCCGCCACGTAAACGCAAAACCCCTGTTCGCGTAAAGCGCGAGCAGGGGTTTTGCGTTGTGCCCATCGGGGCGCGACCCCCCCAGACCACCCCCGGTGGGTGCTGCTCCGGGCGTTGTCCGCGGGGTGGTCGGTCGGCTGGTGGCGTTCCGGCGGGCGCGAAGCAGGCCGTGGACGTAGGTGAGGCCGACGCGCAAGCGCTTCCTCTCGCTTGCGTGCCGGCCTCGTGTGCAGCATAACCTATATCGAACGCCTGTTCGAGGTTTACGCGATGGCGGCTCGCCCCGCTTCGGTCAGCTCGGCGTCCGTTCGCTCGTCCAGACCCACCGCCCGCCGCGCCCGCAGCAGTCCCGCGTGGACCAGGTCGTGGGTGACCATCTGGTCGCAGCAAGGCAACCCGTCCACGTACAGGTCCGGCTCGCGTCCCCCCGACAACTCGGCCCGACCAGCGGCAACGGCGCGGAGCATGGATTTCGCCCGGCTGGACAGCTCCCTCGCAACGTTCATGGCGGCCCCCTCGCCCGTCCTTCCCGTTCCTGCTTCCTCACCTACTAAGAGGTCTGGACCTGAGCTTCGAGTACCCCGCCCGGACAAGTTCACTCGGGTGGACGAGGGCTTCACCCACTGTCCCCTCCTGCGCCGTTCGGGCGGCGACGCCACGCCGACCGGTTGCGCCGATCAGCCCAACCGAACTACCCGTGACCGGCCGGCGCTCGGATCGACCCGTTGTCGTCCGTTGGCGCAGGTGGGGCCAGTGGGGCGGTGAGACTGGCACGCATGAGCGAATTCCTCGTCGCCCTCGCCGCCCTCACGGCCGGTGTCGGGCTCGGCCTGGCCGTCCGGTCCGCCGGCCGGCGCCGGGCGCCCCGGGCCGCCGACGCGCGCGAACTGCTCCACGCCGCCGACGACCTGGAGTACGGCCTGAACACCGTGCTCGAGTTCGGCCCGCTGTCGCTGTCGGAGCTCGCCTCGGTGGACCTGCCCGCGAAGCTCGACCGCGTCGCCTCGACCGGCGAGGTGCCCAGGGCGACCCTGGCCACGCTGAGGGCGCACACCGACAAGATCGCCCTGCACCCCTACCCCGAGCAGCGCGACCTGCTCACCGCGGTCCGGGAGGACGAGGCCGCGGTCTGGCTGGCGCTGCGCGACGCGATCGGCAGCGGCGCGGCGCAGCACGTCGCCGCCACCCGGGCCCGCCTCGTGCTGGACGAGATCCGCGACGGCCTGCGGCACGAGCGCCACGAACAGGTGTTGGTCTGAGGGGTCCAACAGGTCCAACGAGGTCCAACGGGCGGCGCGGCGCGCCCCACGAGGCGTTCAGGTCGTCCGCGGACAGCTCGGTGAACGAGTACGGGTCGTCGACGGGGGCGAGGTCGGGCAGCAACGGGTCCACGCCGGCCGGCCAACCCCTCCGCGACGTACATTGCCCGCCGTGGACCTCTACGTGGTCGACGCGTTCACCGACCGCGCGTTCGCGGGCAACCCGGCGGGCGTGGTGCTGCTGGACGGCCCGGCGGACGAGCGGTGGATGCGGGCCGTCGCCGCCGAGATGAAGCACGCCGAGACGGCGTTCGTGCGCGTCGACCGCGCGGACCCGCTGCCGCTGCGCTGGTTCACGCCCGTCGCCGAGGTCGACCTGTGCGGTCACGCCACCCTGGCCGCCGCGCACGTGCTCGGCGGCACCCGCGGCTTCGACACCCGCAGCGGCGTGCTCACCTGCACGGCCGCGGACGGCTGGGTGGAGATGGACTTCCCGGCCGACCCGGCGGAGCCGATCGGGATGACCACCCCGCTGCGCGCGGGCCTGCCGGGCGTCACGGTGAGGGCCGTCGCGCGGGCGGTGTCCGACGTCCTGGTCGAAGCCGCCTCCGCCGACGAGGTCCGCGAGCTCCGCCCGGACTTCGCCGCGCTCGCCGAGGTGCCCGGTCGCGGTGTGATCGTGACCGCACCGGGCGACCGGCCGGGCCTCGACGTCGTGAGCCGGTGCTTCTACCCCTCCTACGGAGTCCCGGAGGATTCCGTAACCGGTTCCGCGCACTGCACGCTCGCCTCGTGGTGGTCACCGCGGCTCGGTCGGGCGAACCTGCTGGCCGAGCAGGCGTCGGCCCGCGGAGGGCTGGTCCGGACCACTCTGGACCAAGATCGCGTGCGGCTCGCCGGACAGGCCGTCACGGTGATCCGGGGCCGACTGATCGTGTGATCCGATCTGTTACTTCTGGTGGCGTTCCGCTACACGACCTGCCATTTCGTCCCCCGACCGGGGTACATTGGCAGCCTTGGAGGGGTCCTGGTCAGTGTTCGGGGCCCCTCAGTCACGCCCGGAGCCCGTAGGCCGCGACCCGGCCCACCGCGACGACGGCCGACGAGGAGGCTGGATGTCCGACCACGCGTCGGCCACGGCGCCCAGCGCGCCGACCCGGTCCACGAACCGCGCGTTCAGCGTGTTCGCGGTCCTGCTCCTCGTCGCGGGCGCGCTGTCCGCGTTCCTGGTCGGCAGCTGGCTGCCGGACACGGACCCCGACGTCGACCTGTGGTGGACCGGTCCGCTGCTGGTGATCGGGTTCCTGCTCGCCGAGCAGTTGGCGATCAACGTCGACGTGCGCAGCGGGGTGGCCTGGACCATCTCGTTCACCGAGATCCCGCTCGTGCTCGGCCTGCTCGTCGCGCCGTTCGAGATCGTGCTCGCCGCGCACGTGGTCGCGGGCGTCGGCACGCTGCTCGGCCGCCGCGTGCTCGACCGCGCCGTCTACAACGCGGGCCTGATGTTCATGGAGATCTCGGTGGCCTTCGCGGTCGCCGAGCTCGTGAAGCGGTTCCTCGGCGCGGACGGCCCGTTCTGGGCGGGCGCGTTCATCGGCACGATCGCGGTGCCGCTGCTGGCCAGCGTGCTGGGCCTGACCGCGTTGCGGATCATGGGCAAGGGCATGAGGGTCGCGCCGAGCCTGCGCCTGGTGCTCCAGACGCTCGTGGTGGCCCTGCTGAACACCTCCGCGGGCCTGGCCGGCTACGAGATCGCCGACAAGGCGCCGTGGGGCGGCCTGCTGATCGGCCTGGTCTTCCTCGGCATCACGGCGATCTACCTGGCCTACTCCGGTCTGCTGCGCGAGCAGCGCGACCTGGAGGCGCTCAGCGAGGTCTCGTTGCGGGTGGCCCGCTCCGGCCGCCACGTCACCGGACCGCACGGCGCGAACCAGGAAGAGGACGACGGCGGCGGCGAGGACGACGACTGGCAGCTCATCGCCGAACGCATCCGCGAGCAGCTCAACGCCAACCGGGTCGTGCTGCGGCTGCGCACCGACCCGCAGGCCCCGATGCGCACGCTGGTCGCCGGCGAGCCGCTGCCGCCGGGGATGCGCCGCGACGACCCGCGCGTGCTGCGCGAGGACGCCATGCTCCAGCTGCCCGGCGCCCAGGTGCGGTACTTCCGCATCGTGGACGCGGGCGAAGAGGTCTCCGAGGCACTGGTCCGCCGGGACGCGCAGGAAGCGCTGGTCGTGCCGCTGCGCGGGGCGACCCAGCTGCTCGGCGCGGTCGAGGTGCACGACCGGCTCAGCCGGTGGCGCGGCTTCGGCAAGGCCGACATCCAGCTCCTGCGCACGCTGGCCAGCCACCTGTCCACCGCCGTGGACAACCGCCGCCTGCTGGCCCGGCTGCGGCACGACGCCTACCACGACCCGTTGACCGGCCTGCTCAACCGGCCCGGCTTCCGCGAGGCGGCCAACGAGCCCATGCGCGAGGCGACCACGTCCGTGGTGGTCCGGATCGACCTGGACGTGCTGTCGACCGTCTCCGACGCGCTGGGTCAGGCGTGGGGCAACCGGATGGTCGTCGCCGCGGGCCGCCGGCTGCGTGACGAGCTGGGCCCCGAGGTCCCGCTGGCCAGGTTGGAGGGTGGCGCGTTCGCCGCGCTGCTGCTGGAGCGGCAGGCCGAGCGGATCCAGGAGATCGCCGAACGGCTGCGCGCCGCGTTGTCGGTGCCCTACCCGGTGGACCGGCTCACCGTCGAGGCGGGCGCGGTCGTCGGCTGGGCCACCACGGCGGACTGCGAGGTCGACGAGCCGGACCCGGACGCGTTGCTGCAACGCGCGGACGTGGCCGTTCGGGCGACCAGCGACAACGAGCCGTTGCGCCAGTACGCGCCGAGCATGGGCCAGATCTTCCTGCGGCGCTTCCAGTTGGTGACGCAGTTCCGGTCCGCGCTGGAGACCGGTCAGATCTCCGTGCACTACCAGCCGAAGGTCGCGCTGCCGAGCCGCCAGGTGATCGGCGCGGAGGCGTTGGTGCGGTGGAAGCACCCCGAGTTCGGCCGCGTCGACCCGGACGAGTTCGTGCCGGCCGTCGAGGCGACCGGGTTGATCGACGTGCTGACGGACTTCGTGATGGACACGGCGTTGGCGCGGGTGCGGTTGTGGATCGATCGCGGGTTGCGGATGTCGATCGCGGTGAACCTGTCGGTGCGGACGTTGGCCGACGAGGAGTTCCCGGACCGGGTGGCGGCGGCGTTGAAGCGCCACGGGGTGCCGCCGGAGCTGTTGACGTTCGAGCTGACCGAGTCCGGTGTGATGGCCGACCCGGAGCGGGCGCTGCCGGTGCTGCGGCGGCTGCACCAGATGGGTGTCGTGCTGGCCGTGGACGACTTCGGCACCGGGTACTCGTCGTTGGCCTACCTGCGGCAGCTGCCGGTGGACGAGGTCAAGATCGACAAGAGTTTCGTGCTGGGCATGGGCACCGACCTGGGCGACATGGCGGTGGTCCGCTCGATCGTCGAACTCGGCCACTCCCTGGGTCTCACCGTCGTCGCCGAGGGCGTCGAGGACGACGCCGCCCGCGACCAGCTCGTGGGCATGGGCTGCGACGTGGCCCAGGGCTACCTGATCTCCCGACCCCTCTCCGAAGACCGCTTCGAGGCGTGGCTGCGGGCCCGGACGGTACAGGTCAGGGGAGCCCGGGATGAGACGGTGCTCACCTTGGTCCATTAAAGGGCCACCCCGATTTCCGTCCCGAGGCACGCCTGCGGTAGAGTTCTCCTCGCTGCAAGAGCAACAGCAAGCCCCTTTAGCTCAGTCGGCAGAGCGTCTCCATGGTAAGGAGAAGGTCTACGGTTCGATTCCGTAAAGGGGCTCGACACTGGCCGCGGTGCTCATGCATCGCGGCTGCGTCGTCTCAGCGGTGTAGCTCAGTTGGTAGAGCAAGCGGCTCATAATCGCTGTGTCGCCGGTTCAAGTCCGGCCACCGCTACTCAGCTAGATCCCCGCCAGGCGGTAAGCCCGCACTGGTCGCCCGGTCGGGTCGGGGCACACGAGCTCTGGGAAGGCAAGGATCCGTGGCTGCAACCGACGTACGCCCCAAGATCACCCTCGCGTGCGAGGAGTGCAAGCACCGGAACTACATCACCAGGAAGAACCGGCGCAACGACCCGGACCGCCTGGAGATCAAGAAGTTCTGCCCGAACTGCAAGACCCACCGCGCTCACAAGGAAACCCGCTGAGCCGGTAGCCAGACCGCACGACGAGGCCCGTCCCGGGATCCGGGGCGGGCCTCGTCGCGTATAACCTGCTTCGCGTGCCTCTCGACCAGTCGTTCGTCGGACGTTCCTACCCGCCGTCGCCGCCCTACGAAGTCGGCCGCGAGAAGATCCGCGAGTTCGCCGAGGCGGTGGGCGAGACCAGCCCGCTGCACCGCGACCCCGAAGCCGCCCGCGCGGCCGGGTACCGCGACGTCATCGCGCCGCCCACGTTCGCGATCATCGTGTCGATGAAGGCGAACGACGTGCTGGTCGAGGACCCCGACCTGGGCCTGGACTACAGCCGCGTGGTGCACGGCGACCAGACGTTCGTCCACCACCGCCCGATCGTCGCGGGCGACCGCCTCACCTCCGTGCTGCACGTGGACGGCATCACGTCGCGGATGGGCAACGACATGCTGGCGATCCGGGCCGAGGTGAGCACCGAGGACGGCGAGCTGGTCACCACCGGTCGCTGCACGCTCGTGGTGCGGGGTGAGGACGCGTGATCCGCGCGTCGGAGGTCTCCGTCGGCGACGAGCTGCCGCCGCTGTCGATCCGCATCACCCGCGCCGACCTCGTCCGGTACGCGGGCGCGTCCGGCGACTTCAACCCGATCCACTGGAACGAGCGGTTCGCCCGCGAGGTCGGCCTGCCCGGCGTGATCGCGCACGGGATGCTCACCATGGCCCTGGCCGCCCGCGTCGTCACCGAGTGGGCGGGCGACCCCGGCGCGGTCGTCCGGTACGGCGTGCGGTTCGGCAGGCCCGTCCCGGTGCCCGACGACGACAAGGGCGTCGTGGTGGAGGTGACCGCGAAGGTGACCAAGGTCCTGGACGACGGGACGCTGAAGGTCGTCGTGACGGCCCTGTTCGAGGGCAAGTCCGTGCTCGGCGGCGCGTCGGCCATCGTCCGGCTCCCCTAGAACCCGCACAGCGCGCTGGTGTGCGCCCCGGTGGCGGTCGCGGAGCGCCGTTCGACTTCGGCCACCCACACCTCGCAAGCCACGTCACCGCCGTCGGGCCCGATCGTGACGGTCAGCACGCCGTGATCGGGCTCGCCGGGGACGAGGACCTCCACCCGCCAGGGCAGCGCGGCCTGCTCCTCCCGGCGCGTCTCGCCGTCCCGGAAGGTCGAGTAGGTGACGGTGACCCGGCCCGCCGTGCCGCTGACGTGGTAGACGACCCGGACCGGTGGTTCCGGCGCCGCGGTGCACACGACGAGCGCGACCGCGCCCACCACGAGCGCCGCCGAGGCGGTGGTCACGAGCCACTTGCGGCCCTGGCGCCCGGGCGGGTCGGGCAGGGCGGGTTCCGCCATGGGGTTGCGCTCCTCGGGTGAAGATCGATTCGACTGAATGGACCATCGGTCCCGTTCTACCGACGGTTACACCGGTCACCCGAAGGAGTTAAGTCAGAAGTCCGAGCAACTCGCGACGGCGTTCGGCCCGGACGCGGTCGCGGTCTTCCGCGCCACGCCGTCCACGGTCACCTCGCACGTCACCGTGCCGCCGTCCGCGCCGGTCGTGACGTCCAGCGTCCCGCCGTGGGACAGGCCCTTGACGGTGAACTCCTTGGTCCACGGCAGCGCGGCGACCTCCTCCTCGGCGGTGGCGGCCGAGCCGGTGGCGCCGAAGGTGGAGTAGCTGACGGTCGCGCCCAGCGCGTCGCCGGTCACCTCGTAGAGGAGCACGGCGCCCTTGTCCGCCCGCTCCTGGAGGTCGTCCAGGGCGTTCCCGGCGTCGGACGTGGCCCGGCCGAACAGCGCCACCCACGCGACGCAGACGACGAGCCCGAGCGCGGACAGCACCACGCCGGCGGTGGCCAGGCCCTTGTCGTCGGCCTGACCGCGGGCCACCCGGAGCAGGCCGGCCAGCCCCAGGCCCAGCCCGGCGAGGACCAGCGGCCACGCGACGACGCCGAGGGCCGGGACGAAGCTCGACACCAGGCCCAGGAGCCCGAGCACGAACCCGGCGGTGCCGAGGCCGTTGCGCTGTGGGTCGGACATGACCCCTCCGCTTCCGTCAGAGTGGTGCACATCACAACTACCCACCGTGACGTGAATAAGTCTCAATACGACGAAAGGCACCCCCATCGGGGGTGCCTTTCGTGACGGAGCGTCGAAACTGTGTGCTACTCGACCTCGGCCAGCAGCTCGGCCATCCGCGTCACGCCGGTCTTCAGGTCGTCGTCGCCCAACGCGTACGACAACCGCAGGTAGCCGGGCGTGCCGAAGGCCTCACCGGGCACCACGGCCACCTCGGCGTGCTCCAGGATCAGCGCCGCGAGCTGCACGGTGTCCGCGATCTCCACCCCGCGCAGCGTCTTGCCGATCAGCGCCTTGACCGACGGGTACACGTAGAACGCGCCCTTCGGGGTCGGGCACTCCACGCCGGGGATCGCGGACAGCAGGTCGACGATCGCACGCCGACGGCGGTCGAACGCCTCGCGCATCTCGTGCGCCGCGTCCAGCGGCCCGGACACGGCCTCCAGCGCGGCCCGCTGCGACACGTTCGCCACGTTCGAGGTCAGGTGGGACTGGAGGTTCGCGGCGGCCTTCACCACGTCCGCCGGGCCGATCAGCCAGCCGACCCGCCAGCCCGTCATCGCGTAGGTCTTGGCCACGCCGTTGAGCACGATCGTGCGGTCCGCCATCGCGGGCACGGCCACCGGCAGCGACACCGACTCGGCGCCGTCGTACACCAGGTGCTCGTAGATCTCGTCGGTGATCACCCACAGCCCGTGCGCCAGCGCCCACTCGCCGATCGCGGTGATCTGCTCGCGGGTGTAGACCGAGCCGGTCGGGTTGGAGGGGGAGCACAGCAGCAGCACCTTGGTCTTCGGGGTGCGCGCCGCCTCCAGCTGCTCCACCGTGACCAGGTAGTCGGTCGACTCGTCCGCCGTGACCTGCACCGGGACGCCGCCCGCCAGCGTGATCGCCTCGGGGTAGGTGGTCCAGTACGGCGCGGGCAGCAGGATCTCGTCGCCCGGGTCGACGATCGTCGCGAACGCCTGGTAGACGGCCTGCTTGCCGCCGTTGGTGATCAGCACCTGCGCGGCGGTGACCTCGTAGCCCGAGTCGCGCTTGGTCTTCGCGGCTACGGCTTCCCGCAGTTCGGGCAGGCCGGCGGCGGGGGTGTAGCGGTGGTTCTTCGGGTCCGCGCACGCGGCCTGGGCCGCGGCGACGATGGCGTCCGGGGTCGGGAAGTCCGGTTCGCCCGCGCCGAAGCCGATCACCGGTCGACCCGCGGCCTTGAGCGCCTTCGCCTTCGCGTCCACCGCGAGGGTGGCGGACTCGGCGATGCCGCCGATCCGCTTCGAGATCCGCGGGTGCTCGGAGGTACTGGTCCCGGTGGTCGTCTCAGGCGTGCCCATGCCGCCAATCGTGGCAGATCGCACAACCGGGCAAGCGCCCGGCACCCCCTCTGACCGGGCCAGTTGGAAGAGGGGGCACTTGGTGCCGTATGCTTCCGGTCTTGGAACGTCCAGTCGCTGCCTCACGGGCCACGTGAGGAGGGTGCGGGGCGTCTCCAGCCAGGGGATCCGGACGCCGGATCCCAAAGGGGCGTAGCTCAACTGGCAGAGCAGCGGTCTCCAAAACCGCAGGTTGCAGGTTCAAGTCCTGTCGCCCCTGCGTCGAAGCGCGATGGTGAGCGGAGGACGGCATGAGCGAGGGCCGCGAGCAGGACCAGCCGGAAGAGCGCGAGGGCGCGTCCCGGCCGGTTACCGCCGCAGCGCGGCGCGAGCGCCGTGGTTCCGCGCGACCGGCGGGCCGCAAGGACTCCGTGGAGGCGAAGAAGGCGGCCGAGGCCGACTCCGACGCCGAGGAGGCCAAGAAGGGCCGTCCCACGCGTTCGCGGGCGGACTCGGAGAAGCGGGTCGGTTTCTTCGCCCGCATCGTCCGGTACATCCGCGAGGTGGTCAGCGAGCTGCGGAAGGTCATCTGGCCGACCCGCAAGCAGATGATCACCTACACCGGAGTCGTGTTGGTCTTCGTGGCCTTCATGGTGGCGTTGGTGTTCGGCCTGGACACGGCCTTCGCCTGGGGCATGTTCAGGGTGTTCGGCTGAGCCGAACCACCTGCCGCCCCGGGTGGCGGCGGAGCATGTGATGCATGAGAGGAAGCGAGACCCACAGTGACCTCCGAGAACGGCGGCGTTGACGCCCAGGAGCTGAACGACCTGACCGACGAGCGGGACTTCGACGGTGGCGTCGAGGACGTCGAGCAGGCGGAGGCGTCGGAGGAGACCGAGGAGTCCGCCACCGTCGAGGCCGAGTCCGACGAGGACGTCGAGTCGGACGGCGATGTCGAGTCCGACGAGGACGCCGAGTCCGGTGACGACGTCGAGTCGGGCGGTGACGTCGAGTCCGGTGGTGACGTCGAGTCCGGTGGTGACGTCGAGGCCGCCGTCGTCGACATCGACGCCGAGCCCGCGGACCCCGCCGAGGAGATGCGCGAAGCACTGCGGCGCGCGCCCGGCGACTGGTACGTCGTGCACTCGTACGCGGGCTACGAGAACAAGGTCAAGACCAACCTCGAGACGCGCATCCAGACCCTCGACATGGAGGACTACATCTTCCAGGTCGAGGTGCCGACCGAGGAAGTCACCGAGATCAAGAACGGCCAGCGCAAGCAGGTGCAGCGCAAGGTGCTGCCCGGCTACATCCTGGTCCGGATGGAGCTCAACGACGCGTCGTGGAGCGCGGTGCGCAACACGCCCGGCGTGACGGGTTTCGTCGGCGCGACCTCCAAGCCGTCGCCGCTGACCATCGACGAGGTGCTGAAGTTCCTGCTGCCCCAGGTCGAGCAGAAGCCCGCGGCCGGCAAGAAGAGCGCCACGACGCAGACGAAGTCGACCGTCGAGGTGGACTTCGAGGTCGGCGAGTCGGTCACCGTCATGGACGGCCCGTTCGCGACGCTGCCCGCGACGATCAGCGAGGTCAACGCGGACGGCCAGAAGCTGAAGGTCCTGGTGTCGATCTTCGGCCGCGAGACCCCGGTCGAGCTGTCGTTCAGCCAGGTCTCCAAGATCTAGCCAGGACAACAAGATCTCCGGCTCCTCCGCACAGGAGGAGCCGGCAGCCACGCTGCGGCTGGCAGGGCCGCGCGCGGACACCGCAATAAAGGAACCGAGATGCCTCCCAAGAAGAAGAAGCTCGCAGCGATCATCAAGCTGCAGATCAAGGCCGGGGCCGCTAACCCCGCGCCGCCCGTTGGTCCCGCGCTGGGTCAGCACGGCGTCAACATCATGGAGTTCTGCAAGCAGTACAACGCCGCGACCGAGTCGCAGCGCGGCACCGTCGTGCCGGTCGAGATCTCCGTGTACGAAGACCGCTCGTTCGACTTCAAGCTCAAGACCCCGCCGGCCGCGAAGCTGCTGCTCAAGGCCGCCGGTGTGGAGAAGGGCTCGGGCGAGCCGCACCGCCTCAAGGTCGCCAAGGTGACCATGGACCAGGTGCGGGAGATCGCGCAGAACAAGATGGTCGACCTCAACGCCACCGACGTGGACCAGGCGGCGAAGATCATCGCCGGCACCGCCCGCTCCATGGGCATCACCGTCGAAGGCTGACCTTTTCTCTTTCGTAGTCGTGGGAGAGCCGCGCGCTGGCTCGTCACCACAACTGATCCACTTTAAGGACAGAAGCATGAAGCGCAGCAAGGCGTACAAGAACGCTGCTGAGCTGGTTGACCGTGAGCGGCTCTACTCGCCGCTGGAGGCAACCAAGCTCGCCAAGGAGACCTCCAAGGTGAAGCTGGACGCGACCGTCGAGGTCGCCATCCGGCTCGGCGTGGACCCGCGCAAGGCCGACCAGATGGTCCGCGGCACCGTGAACCTGCCGCACGGTACGGGCAAGACCGCCCGCGTGATCGTCTTCGCGACCGGTGACAAGGCCGCCGAGGCCGAGGCTGCCGGCGCCGACGCGGTCGGCTCCGAGGAGCTGATCGAGCGCATCCAGGGCGGCTGGCTCGACTTCGACGCCGCGATCGCCACGCCCGACCAGATGGCGAAGGTCGGTCGCATCGCCCGCATCCTGGGCCCGCGCGGCCTGATGCCGAACCCGAAGACCGGCACCGTGACGCCCGACGTCACCAAGGCCGTGAACGAGATCAAGGGCGGCAAGATCAACTTCCGCGTCGACAAGCAGGCCAACCTGCACCTCGTCATCGGCAAGGTGTCGTTCGAGCCGGAGAAGCTGGTCGAGAACTACGCCGCCGCGCTGGACGAGATCCTGCGCGCCAAGCCGTCCGCGGCCAAGGGGCGGTACCTGAGGAAGATCACCGTCTCGACGACGATGGGCCCGGGCATCCCGGTCGACCCGAACCGGACGCGCAACCTGCTGTCCGACGAGGCCACCGTCTGACCGCGGTTCCTCCGAACCACCCGAAGCGCCCCCCGGCCTCCCGCCGGGGGGCGCTTCGCGTCGTCACGGGCAGCTCGGCTCGGCCTCGTAGCCGGTGATCGCCCACGCGCCGCCCGGCTGCCTGGTGAGCACGAACTTGCCCAGCTCCGGACCGCTGCGCACCTCCAGCGCGCAGGAGCTCACCTCGACCGAGCCGGACGCCGGCGGGCTGACCATGCTCTGGGGGAAGACGAGCTGCCGGTAGGTGCTCACGTCGGTCACCTCGGCCTTCAACTTCGTCACCGCGGCCGGGCAGTCGGACGCGCCGAACGCCTCGGCGAACGCCTTCTTCGGCCCGTCGCTCTTGAAGTACGCGCACGCGCGCCCACCGTCACCGGTGCCGACGTGCTTGTAGAACTGGCCGATCGTGCCGTTGCTGCCGTACGGGTTGGCCGGCGCGATGACGTTGTTCTCGACGCCGCCGCTGTCCTGCGCCACGCCGCCGGGGTCGTCGCCGCCGAAGTACTGCTCGTAGAAGTACGAGGCGACGAGCAGCACGATCACCAGGTACACCAGGCGGCGGACGAGCTTGCTGCGCAGCAGGATCTGCCACAGCGGGCGGCGTGGTGGGCCCGGCGGTGGTGGTGGGGTGGCCGGCGGGATGCCCGGTGGTGGTGTGGCGCCGGGGGGGAGGCCGAGTGGCGGGGTCGGGCCCGGGGGCAGGCTCGGCTGGTCGACGCCCTGGGCCTGCTGGAAGCGCTGGAACTCCTGGAACCGTTGGAACTCCTGGAACTGCCGGAGCTGTTCCGGGTCGATGTCCGGTGGCGGCGGGTTCCTCGGCGGCTCTTCGGTCACGCGTCACATCATGACCGATTTGGGTCACCACCAGAGCCCTGCTAGTGTTGTCCACGGTTCACCAAAGACCGCTGGTCGTGCATGCCACCAGTCATGCAGCGAAGGTCCCGCGAAGCGGGCGGCCCGCGCAGGAGAACGAGGAAGACCCAGGCGTGTTCGCACGCCCGTCACGCCCCGTGCTGCTGCGCTGGGGCGTTTTTGCTTTGCGCGGCCTGATCGCACTCGACCGGCGTGTCACCAGCCCAGAGAGGAGGCGATCATGGCGAAGCCCAGCAAGGTTTCGGCTGTCGCCGAGCTCACGGACAAGTTCCGTGGAAGCTCGGCCGCTGTCGTGACCGAGTACCGCGGCCTCTCCATGGCGCAGCTCACCACGCTGCGTCGCGCTCTCGGCGCGGGCACCACGTACACCGTTGCGAAGAACACGCTGGTCAAGCGTGCCGCCGAGGACGCGGGCATCGAGGGCCTCGAGGCCCTGCTCGTCGGCCCGACCGCGATCGCCTTCGTCGAAGGCGAACCGGTCGACGCGGCCAAGGCCCTGCGTGACTTCGCGAAGGACAACAAGGCCCTGGTCATCAAGGGCGGCTACATGGATGGCCGCCCGCTCTCGGTCGACGAGGTCACCGCCATCGCGGACCTCGAGACCCGTGAGGTGCTGCTCGCCAAGCTGGCGGGCGCGATGAAGGGCAACCTGTCGAAGGCCGCGGGTCTGTTCCAGGCCCCCGCTTCGCAGGTCGCTCGCCTGGCTGCTGCCCTCCAGGAGAAGAAGGCCGCGGAGGCGCCTGCCGCCGCCGAGTCCGACGCTCCCGCCGAAAGCTGATCACGCCCGAAAAGCTGATCACACCCAGACGACACTCCGCGTCCCGGCCGCAGTTCGGGCGTTGAAAGAGAAAGGACCGCCATCATGGCGAAGCTCAGCACCGACGAGCTGCTCGACGCGTTCAAGGAAATGACCCTGCTGGAGCTCTCGGCCTTCGTGAAGGAGTTCGAGACCACCTTCGAGGTCACCGCCGCCGCTCCGGTCGCGGTCGCCGCTGCCGGCCCGGCCGGCCCCGCCGCCGCCGAGGTGGAGGAGAAGGACGAGTTCACCGTCGTCCTCGAGGGCGCCGGCGACAAGAAGATCCAGGTCATCAAGGTCGTCCGCGAGGTCGTCTCGGGCCTGGGCCTGAAGGAGGCCAAGGAGCTGGTCGAGTCCGCTCCGAAGCCGCTGCTGGAGAACGTGGCGAAGGACGTCGCCGACGCCGCCAAGGAGAAGCTCGAGGCCGCCGGCGCCAAGATCTCGCTCAAGTGATCTAGCGCTGCCGCTGCCGCGAAGGCGGGTACCCGATCCGGGTGCCCGCCTTCGTGCTGTCCGGGGCCCGTGATCTTGACCACGTCACCGGGCGTGGCCCACCATCGGGACCTGGGCGGGACGACGGCATGACGTCGCTCACACCGTTACCCACCCGAGACCCGCATTAACCCAACTGGTGAGTAACCACGACGGGGCGGCCTCGTTGCACCGGTATGACGCCGGCCTGTCCGGCGTCGGGCGAAGCCGGCCGCTGTACCTGGAGGTGCGATGGGCGTCGAGGTGGTGGTCGAGGGCCTGACCAAGTCCTTCGGCAAGCAGACCATCTGGCGGGACGTCACGCTCACGCTCCCCCCGGGCGAGGTCAGCGTGATGCTCGGACCGTCGGGCACGGGCAAGTCGGTCTTCCTGAAGTCCCTGGTCGGGCTGCTGAAACCGGAACAGGGCAAGATCGTCATCAACGGCGTGGACCTGGTCCGCTGCTCCGAGCACAAGCTCTACGAGATCCGGAAGCTGTTCGGCGTCCTCTTCCAGGACGGCGCGCTGTTCGGCTCGATGAACCTCTTCGACAACGTCGCCTTCCCGCTGCGCGAGCACACCCGCAAGACCGAGGCCGAGGTCCGGCGGATCGTGCTCGAGAAGATGGAGATGGTCGGCCTCGTCGGCGCCGAGAAGAAGCTGCCCGGCGAGATCTCCGGCGGTATGCGCAAGCGCGCCGGCCTCGCCCGCGCCCTGGTGCTGGACCCCGAGATCATCCTGTGCGACGAGCCGGACTCCGGCCTCGACCCGGTCCGCACCGCCTACCTCAGCCAGCTCCTCATCGACCTGAACTCGCAGATCGACGCGACGATCCTGATCGTCACGCACAACATCACGGTGGCCCGCACGGTCCCGGACAACCTCGGCATGCTGTTCCGCCGCGAACTGGTCATGTTCGGCCCCCGCGAGGTGCTGCTGACCAGCGACGAGCCGGTGGTCGAGCAGTTCCTCAACGGTCGCCGCATCGGTCCGATCGGCATGTCGGAGGAGAAGGACCAGGCGACGATGGCCGCCGAGCTGGCGCACCGCGACGCGGGTCACGCGGACGGCCCGCCGGACGAGGACGTGCGCGGCGTGGTGCCGCAGCTGGAACCGACGCCCGGCCTGCCGCCGCGTGGCGCGGTGCGCCGGCGCAAGGACCGGGTGATGAGCATCCTGCACACGCTGCCGCCCGAGGCGCAGCTGGGCATCATCGCCAGCCTCACGCCCGACGAGCAGCGCCACTACCGGCTGATGGCCGACGCGGGCGACCGGACGGGCCCGATCGCCGCCGACCCGGTCACGCCCAGCCCGTGGCCCCGGCAGGGGGGCGTGCTGTGAGCTCACCGGCGACGTTCCCCGGCGTCGGCGCGCTGCGCGAGACGGGGCGGATGTTCGCGCTGGCCATCGACGTCGTGCGCAACACGTTCCGCCGACCGTTCCAGCTGCGGGAGTTCATCCAGCAGTGCTGGTTCGTGGTGAGCGTGACGGTGCTGCCGACGGCCCTGGTGTCGATCCCGTTCGGCGCGGTCATCGCGTTGCAGATCGGCTCGCTGACCAGGCAGATCGGCGCGCAGTCGTTCACCGGCGCGGCGAGCGTGCTGGCGATCATCCAGCAGGCCAGCCCGATCGTGACGGCCCTGCTCATCGCGGGCGCGGGCGGCAGCGCGATCTGCGCGGACCTCGGCTCGCGCAAGATCCGCGAGGAGATCGACGCGATGGAGGTGCTCGGCGTCTCGCCGATCCACCGCCTGGTCGTGCCGCGCGTGCTGGCCGCGATGCTGGTGTCCGTCCTGCTCAACGGCATGGTCAGCGTGGTGGGCGTGATGGGCGGCTACTTCTTCAACGTGATCCTGCAGGACGGCACGCCCGGCGCGTACCTGGCCAGCTTCAGCGCCCTGGCGCAGCTGCCGGACCTGTGGATCTCCGAGATCAAGGCGCTGATCTTCGGGTTCATCGCGGGCATCGTGGCCGCCTACCGGGGCCTGAACCCGGCGGGCGGGCCGAAGGGCGTCGGCGACGCGGTCAACCAGGCCGTGGTCATCACGTTCCTGCTGCTGTTCTTCGTGAACTTCGTGCTGACCACGATCTACCTGCAGGTCGTCCCGGCGAAGGGGAGCTGAGGTGGCCACGATCAACGACCGGTTCCGCAAGGCGGCGAACGCGCCGCTGTCCGTGCTGGACACCCTCGGCGACCAGCTGTGGTTCTACGTCCGCGCCCTGTGCTGGACGCCGCGCACGCTAACCCGCTACCTGCGCGAGACGCTGCGGCTGCTGGCCGAGGTGAGCTTCGGCTCGGGCGCGCTGGCCGTCATCGGCGGCACGATCGGCGTGATGGTGGGCCTGTCGGTGTTCACCGGCACGGTCGTCGGCCTCCAGGGCTTCACCGCGCTGAACCAGATCGGCACGTCGGCGTTCGCGGGCTTCGTGTCCGCGTACTTCAACACCCGCGAGATCGCGCCCCTGGTCGCGGGCCTGGCGCTGAGCGCGACCGTCGGCTCCGGCTTCACCGCGCAGCTGGGCGCGATGCGGATCTCCGAGGAGATCGACGCGCTGGAGGTCATGGGCATCCCCAGCCTGCCGTACCTGGTGACCACCCGGATCATCGCGGGCTTCGTCGCGATCATCCCGCTGTACGTGATCGGCCTGCTCACGTCGTACGTGGCGGCCAGGTTCATCACGGTCGAGTTCTACGGGCAGTCGGCGGGCACCTACGACCACTACTTCAACCTCTTCCTGCCACCGGTGGACGTGCTCTGGTCGTTCGGCAAGGTGCTCGTCTTCGCCGTCGTGATCATCCTGACCCACTGCTACTACGGCTACCGCGCCAGCGGCGGCCCGGCGGGCGTGGGCATCGCGGTCGGCCGCGCGGTGCGCACGGCGATCGTCACGACGAGCCTGCTGGACTTCTTCCTGAGCATGGCCATCTGGGGCACCACGACGACGGTGAGGATCGCGGGATGAAGCGGCGACTCCTGGGCGTCGTGTTCATCGCGGTCATCGCCCTCTTCCTCTCCGTCACGGTGGCGATGTACAACGACGCGTTCACCGAGGTCGTGAAGGTGACGCTGAAGACCGACCGGGTCGGCAACCAGCTGCTGGTCGACTCCGACGTCAAGGTCCGCGGCATGGTCGTCGGCCAGGTGAAGGGCATCCGGACCTCGGGCGACGGCGCCGAGCTCGACCTCGCGCTCGAACCGGAGCAGGTCAGGCACATCCCCGCCAACGTCTCCGCGCGCCTGCTGCCGAAGACCCTGTTCGGCGAGCGGTACGTGAACCTCGTGCTGCCGGCGGAGCGCGAGGACCCGCTCACCGACGGCGCCGTCATCGAGCAGGACCGCTCCAGCGGCGCCATCGAGCTGGAACGCGTGCTCGACGACCTGATGCCGGTGCTCCAGGCCGTGCAGCCGGAGAAGCTGGCCACCACGCTGACCGCGATGTCGCAGGCGTTGGAGAACCGGGGCAAGCCCCTGGGCGAGACGCTGGTGCGGCTCGACGCCTACCTGGGCGAGTTCAACCCGCAGCTGCCCGGGCTCAAGGAGGGCATCAGCCGCCTCGCCGACGTCTCGAACGTCTACGCCGACGCCGCGCCCGACCTGGTGCAGGCGCTGTCGGACGCCACCGTCACCAGCCGCACGCTGGTCGAGCAGCGCGACAACCTGCTGGCCCTGTACGGCACGCTGACCACCACCTCGCTCGACCTGACCAGCTTCCTCGCGGTGAACAAGAACAACCTGATCCAGCTCGCCGACGTCAGCAGGCCCACGTTGGACCTGCTGGCCAAGTACGCGCCCGAGTACCCGTGCCTGCTCAAGGGCCTGTCGGAGTTCAAGCCGATCATGGACCAGGTGTTCGGCAAGGGCACCGACGAGCCCGGCCTGCACATCACGCTGGAGATCACCGCCAACCGCGGCAAGTACGAGCCGGGCGAGGACGACCCGGAGTACGCCGACAAGCGCGGCCCGCGCTGCTACGACATCGTGCCGCGGCCGGACCCGTTCCCGCAGTACCCGCCGGAGGGCCCGGTCAAGGACGGCTCGACGTCGCCGCCGCCCGCGCGCTCGGCCACCGACGGCGTGCTGCCGCCGAACACGGGCACGATCCGGGAGGACGGCACGGTCGTGTCGTCGTTCGGAGGCGTGCCGTCGCTGGCGAACTCGCCGGAGGAGCAGGACTTCCTGGCCGCGCTGCTCGCGCCGCAGTTCGACCTGGAGGAGCGCGAGATGCCGAGCTTCACCGCGCTGCTGCTCGGACCCCTGTACCGGGGAGCGGAGGTGACGGCATGAGGTCCCTGGCCGCGCCGCTGATCAAGCTCGCCGTGTTCGCCGCGATCACGATCCTGGCGACCACGCTGCTCGCGGTGACCATCTCCAACGCCAACTTCGACGACGCCACCGGCTACACCGCCCGGTTCACCGACGTGACCGCGCTCAACGAGGGCGACGACATCCGCATCGCGGGCGTCCGGGTCGGCCAGGTCGACGGGATCCGGGTGGTCGACCGGCGGCTGGCGGAGGTGGAGTTCTCGCTGGAGGGCGACCGCACGCTGCCCGCGTCGGTCACCGCGACGATCAAGTACCGCAACCTGGTCGGCCAGCGGTACGTCTCGCTGGAGCACGGCGTGGGCGACGCGTCCGCGCTGAAGCCCGGCGACGTGATCCCGTTGGAGCGCACGAAGCCCGCGCTGGACCTGACCGTGCTGTTCAACGGCTTCAAGCCGCTGTTCCAGGCGCTGAACCCGGACGACGTGAACCGGCTGTCCGGCGAGATCATCCAGGTGTTGCAGGGCGAGGGCGGCACGATCGACAGCCTGCTGCGCCACACCGCGTCGCTGACGTCCACGCTGGCGAGCCGCGACCAGGTCATCGGCGAGGTCGTCGACAACCTCAACGCGGTGCTCGACACCGTGAACTCGCGGACCGAGCAGGTGTCCACGCTGGTCACCACGTTGCAGGAGCTGACGACGGGCCTGGCGGGCGACCGCGAGCCGATCGGCGACGCGATCAGCGCCATGGGCGAGCTGACCACCACCACGGCCGACCTGCTCGAGAAGTCGCGGCAGCCGTTGAAGGACGACATCGCCCAGCTCGGCCTGGTGTCGCAGACGCTGGCGGACAACGAGGCGATCGTGGAGGGCGTCATCCAGCGCCTGCCGACCAAGATCGAGGCGATGTCGCGGACCGCGTCCTACGGCTCCTGGTTCAACTTCTTCCTGTGCGAGGGCACCGGGCAGCTCGCCGTGCCGCCGATCATCAACGACCCGATCCCGATCACGGCTCTGCCGGTCACGCAGCCGAGGTGCCGCCGATGAGAACCGAACGGAACCCGGTGGCGGTCGGCGCGGTGAGCCTGACCGTGATCGCCCTGCTGCTGCTCGCCGCGTTCAACGCCGACGACCTGCCGATCATCGGCGGCGGCACCACGTACTCGGCCGAGTTCACCGAGGCGGCGGGCCTGATCCCGTCCAACGAGGTGCGGGTGGCCGGCGTGAAGGTCGGCAAGGTGACCGGGGTCGAGCTGGCCGGCGACAAGGTGAAGGTGTCGTTCCGGGTGAAGGACGCCTGGGTCGGCGACCGCACGACCGCGGTGATCCGGATCAAGACGCTGCTCGGGCAGAAGTTCCTGGCGCTGGACCCGCAGGGGTCCCGGCCACTGGACCCGGGCGAGCCGATCCCGCGTGAGCGCACGCTGTCTCCGTACGACGTGCAGGAGGCGTTCAACGGCCTGGCGTCCACGGTCGGCCAGATCGACATCGAGCAGCTCGCGGACAGCTTCCGGGTGTTGTCGGAGACGTTCCAGGGCTCGGCGGAGAGCGTGCGCGGCGCGTTGGACGGCCTGTCGGCGCTGTCGAAGACGATCTCGTCGCGCGACGAGCAGCTGGCGACGCTGCTGGCCAACACCAACGAGATCACCAAGACCCTGGCCGACCGCAACGAGCAGTTCGAGAAGCTGCTCGCGGACGGCAACCTGCTGCTGGGCGAGCTGCGCAAGCGGCGGGACGCGATCAGCGCCCTGCTCAACGGCACCCGTCAGCTGTCGAAGGAGCTGACCGGCCTGGTCGCCGACAACTCCGCGCAGCTGCGGCCCGCGCTGGAGCAGCTGGAGCGGGTCACCACGATGTTGCAGCGCAACCAGGACTCGCTCGACCGCAGCCTGACCCTGATGGGGCCGTTCTTCCGGGTGTTCGCCAACACCCTGGGCAACGGCCGCTGGTTCGACACCTACATCTGCGGACTGCTGCCGCCGGCGGTGAACCTCGGGGTGGTCGGCTTCACCGAAGAGGGCTGCCTCCCTCCCGGCGTGCAGAGGGGGAACTGACGTGGCGACCACGAAGACGGGCCGCGACCTGGTCCGCGCCGCGGCGATCGCGTGCGTGCTCGCGATCGTGGCCGCGGCGGCGCTGTGGTGGGTGTTCGCGGGCGCCGACAGCCGCCGGGTGACCGCCCTGTTCGGCGCGGCCGTCGGCGTCTACCCCGGCTCGGACGTGCGGGTGCTCGGCGTGCGGGTCGGCACGATCGAGGAGGTCGAGCCGCAGGGCGCGCTGGTCCGGGTGGTGATGTCGCTCGACCGCACGGTGCAGGTGCCGGCCGCCGCGCAGGCGGTCGTGGTCGCGCCCAGCGTGGTCAGCGACCGGTACGTGCAGCTCGCGCCCGCCTACACCGGCGGCGACGTGATGGGCGAGAACGCGACCATCCCGCGTGAGCGCACCGCCACCCCCGTCGAGCTGGACGAGCTCTACGCCAGCCTGGACGAGCTGACCACCGCGCTCGGCCCCGACGGCGCGAACTCCGACGGCGCGCTGTCGGAGCTGCTCGACTCGGCCGCGGCCAACCTCCGGGGCAACGGGCAGGCGCTCGGCGACACCGTCGAGCAGCTCGGTGACGCCACCCGCACGTTGTCCGGCTCGAAGGACGACCTGTTCGGCACCGTCGACAACCTGCAGAAGTTCACCGGGATGCTGGCCGCCAACGACAGCCAGGTGCGCGACGTCAACCGGCAGCTGGCCGAGGTCGCCGGGTTCCTCGCCGACGAGCGGGAGAACCTGGGCGGCGCGCTGACCGAGCTGGCCACGGCCCTGGGCCAGGTGCAGGGCTTCATCCAGGACAACCGGGCCGCGCTCAAGTCCAACGTGGACAAGCTCGCCGGCATCACCCAGGTCCTGGTCGACCAGCGCGCGTCGCTGGCCGAGGCGCTCGACGTCGGACCGCTGGCGCTGGGCAACCTGCAGAACGCCTACAACGCGGCCTCCGGCACGCTCGACGTGCGGGCCGACATCAACGAGCTGAGCCAGCCGCCGATCGTGCTGGTGTGCAAGCTGATCCAGGGCGTCGAGCCGGGCCGGGTGCCCGGCGTGCTGGCCGAGGCGTGCCGTCAGCTGGAGCCGGTGCTCACCGGCGCGCTCCCGCTGCCGACGCCCCAGGAGATCGCGACCGACCTCGCCCAGGGCAAGCTGCCCCTGCCCCTGCCGCTCGCGGGGGTGCCCCGGTGAGGCGGATCGCGGTGCTCGTGGCGAGCGCGCTGGTGCTGACCGGCTGCGGCTCGGGCGGCTTCGACGGCGTCTACAACATGCCGCTGCCCGGCGGCGCGGACGTGGGCGACCGGCCGTACGAGGTGAAGGTGCGGTTCAAGGACGTGCTGGACCTGGTGCCGCAGGCCGGCGTGAAGGTCAACGACGTGCCGGTCGGCCGGGTGGACCGGATCGACCTGGGCGCGGACGGCTGGACCGCCGAGGTGACCGTGCTGGTCAACGGCGACGTGAAGCTGCCCGGCAACGCGGTCGCCCGGCTGCGCCAGTCCGCGCTGCTCGGCGAGAAGTACGTGGAGCTGGCCGGTCCCGCCGAGGGGCGCGAAGAGGGCGCCCTGACCGGCGGCTCGGTCATCCCGGTCGAGCGGACCAACCGCAACCCCGAGGTCGAAGAGGTCTTCGGCGCGCTGTCCATGCTGCTCAACGGCGGCGGCATCGCCCAGCTCCAGGACATCAGCCGCGAGCTGAACGCGGCCCTGGAGGGCAACGAGCCGCAGATCCGGTCGCTGCTGGCCAACCTGAACACGCTGGTCGGCGACCTCGACGCGCACAAGGGCGAGATCACCCGCGCGCTGGACGGCCTCAACCGGCTCGGCGGCACGCTCAACGCCCAGCGCGACCAGATCACCGGCGTGCTGGACGGGCTGGAGCCGGGCCTGAAGGTGCTCAGCGACCAGCGCACGCAGCTGGTCACGCTGCTGCAGTCGCTGGACGCGCTGTCCGACGTCGCGGTGGACACGGTGGACAAGTCCAAGGACGACCTCGTGGCCGACCTGAAGGCGTTGACGCCGACGTTGCGCAAGCTCGCCGAGGCGGGCACGAACCTGCCCAACGGCTTCGAGCTGCTGCTCACCTACCCGTTCCCGGACTCGGCGGTGGACGCCATCAAGGGCGACTACACGAACCTGTACGCCGACATCGACCTGAACCTCGGCACGATCGTGGACAACCTCGGCCGGTCGAGGCAGTCGCCCCTGCCGAACCTGCCCCTGCTGCCCGGCGTCGACGGCAACGCGCCGTCCCTGCCGCTGCCCCTGCCGAACCTGCCGCTGCCCGGCCTCTCGGGCGGGTCCGGGTTGGGCGACCTGCTCGGCGGACTCCTCGGAGGTGGGCGGTGATCCCCGGCCGGATCAAGCTCCAGATCGGCGCGTTCGCGCTGATCGCGCTGGTCGGCGTGAGCTACGTCGGCGCGCGGTACGTCGGGCTCGGCCGCGTGTTCGGCTCGTCCGGGTACGTGGTGACGATGCAGCTCGCCGACTCCGGCGGCGTGTTCACCAACGCCGAGGTCACCTACCGCGGCGTGGCCGTCGGCCGGGTCGGGCAGATGCGGCTGACCGCGGACGGGCTGGAGGTCGACCTCGACATCGACCCGAGCGCGCCGTCGATCCCGGCCGACCTGGAGGCCGTGGTCGCCAACCGGTCGGCGGTGGGCGAGCAGTTCGTCGACCTGCGCCCGCGCGGCGACGACGGGCCGCACCTGGCGGACGGGTCGGTCATCCCGAAGTCGGCCACCAGGACGCCGCCGCCGGTGGACACCCTGCTGACCAACCTCGACGCGTTCGCCAAGTCCGTGCCGACCGAGTCGCTGCGGACCGTGGTCGACGAGCTCGACCTGGCGTTCAACGGCACCGGGCCGGACCTCCAGGTGCTGCTGGACAGCACGGAGGTGTTCACCCAGGCGGCGGCGGAGCACCTGCCGCAGACCAAGGCGTTGATCGACAGCGGGCTGGTCGTGCTGAACACGCAGGCCGCGCAGGGCGGCGCGATCAGGTCGTTCTCGTCGGACCTGCGGGCGCTCGCGGAGCAGCTGAAGAACTCCGACGCCGACCTCCGGCGGCTCATCGGCGTCTCGCCGCAGGCCGCCGAGCAGGTGTCGGCGCTGCTGCGGGAGACCGGGCCCAACCTGGGCGTGGTGCTGGCCAACCTGCTGACCACCGGGAACATCCTGGTCACGCGGCTGAACGGGCTGGAGCAGATCGCCGTCACCTACCCGATCATCGTCGGCGGCGGCTTCACCGTGGCCAAGGGCGACGGCACGGGCGCGCACTTCGGGCTGGCCCTGAACGTGTTCGACCCGCCGCCGTGCACGGTCGGCTACGACGCCACCAAGATCCGGCAGGGCACCGACACCACCCCGGCCGAGTTCAACACGCAGGCCTACTGCGCGTTGGCGCCCGGTAGCGCCACCGGCGTGCGGGGTGCGCAGAACGCGCCTTACGGTGGGATCCCGGCGACCACCCCGACCGGTGACGCGACGTCGCAACCGGCCCGGGAACCGGCCGCCGGCGAGACCACCCCCGAGGCGCCGCTGCTGACCAGCCTGGGGCAGTTGCTCGGTCTGCCGGGCTGAGGAGGGACGGATGGACGTTCGACGTTGGACGCTGCCGGTCGCGGCCGTGCTCGCGGTGCTCGCCGCCGGCTACGCGGTGTGGGCGGGGGTGTCGTGGTGGAGCGCGTCGTCCAACGACTCGGTGGCGTTCTCGCGCGAGCGGGACGAGGTGCTGCGGGTCGGGCAGGTCGGGATCGCGAACTTCACCACCCTCGACTACAAGAAGGTGGACGAGGACCTGGACCGGTGGCTGGACTCGTCCACCGGTGAGCTGCGCGCCGAGATCGAGGACGGCCGGGCCAACCGCAAGAAGCAGATCGAGGACGCCAGGACGGTGACCGTGAGCCGGGTGCTGGACGCGTCCGTCACGGAGCTCGACGCCCGGGCCGGGAAGGCGCACCTGATCGCGGTCGTGGAGACCACGGTGACGCCGGAGGGCGGACAGGCGGTGAAGAAGGTCAACCGGTACCAGACGGACCTGGCCCGCACCGACGCCGGTTGGAAGCTCAGCGCGCTGGGGCCGGTCGCCGCCGGCGGCGCGTGAACCGAGGAGATGACGTCAGTGCCACCGTCCCGCCGCCGCCCGGTCCCGACCACGCCGACCACCCGGCCTCGCGTCGCCGGCCTGCGCAAACGCCCCGAGCCGGGCGCCGCTCCCGCCGCTCCCGAGACCGACACCGGGGTTGCCGCCCCCGCGACCGCGCCGGACGAGGACACGCGCCCCGAACGCGCGGACACCGAACCGACCGCCTCTGGTCCGACCGCGGGTGAACCGACCGCGGCCGGATCGACCGCCGCCGACGGGTCGCGCGCTGGATCGGACGCCGACCAGTCGTCCGCTGCCCGGTCGGGTGCCGACCGCGCCGACACCTTGCCCTCCGACCGCGACGTCATGCGTTCGGCCGAGGTCACGGGCCTGATCGAGCCCCGCGAGGACGACGAGGGCGACGAGGGTGACGAGACCGAGACCGAGGCCGTCGAGCCCGCGCCCCGCCCCCGCCCGACCGGCCGCCGCAGGCGCACCGGCGAGGCCGTCGCGCCCAGCGTCCTGGCCGACACCGACACCGACCCTGACGCGAAGCCCGACGACGAGGACCGGGCCGCCCGGCACGACGACCCCGCGGCCCGCTCGACCCGCCCCGGCGGGTCGGGCCTGGTCCTGCCGATCTCCCTGCTCGTGCTGGCCGCGCTCCTGGTCGGCCTCGGCGTCTGGTTCCAGGGCCGGGCCGCCGACGTCGGCTACAACGAGGCCCTGGTGGACAGCGCGGGCACGACCGAGGTCGCCGGCCAGGCGCGCGAGGCGGTCGAGAAGGCGTTCTCCTACAACTTCGCCGACGTCTCGGCCACCGAACAGGCCGCCAACGAGCTGCTCGTCGGCAAGGCCAAGTGCCAGTACAACGCGATCTTCGGCCCGGTGCGCACGCTCGCGCCCGAGCAGAAGCTCGTGGTCACGGTGAAGGCCGTGTCCAGCGGCGTGACCACGCTCGACGGCGACCGCGCCACCGTGCTGCTGTTCCTCGACCAGGTCACCACCCGCACGACCGACAACCAGAGCGGCGGCGGCATCGCGATGATGCGGGTCGGCGCGCAGAAGGTCGACGGCCGCTGGAAGGTCGACAACATGGAGATGTTCGGCCAGACCGGCGACCAGGCGGCCGAAACCGCCAAGTGCTGACCGGTGGGCGTCCGGACGGCCTCGCCGGACGTCCACTCAGGACTGACAAGCCGGTTTCAAGCCTCAGCACAACGTGATCCGCGTCACTTTTTTCGACCCGTGACCGAACGGAATCAGCACCGTCTACCTTCGGGTCTGAACACCCGCCAAAGGTTCAGGCTTGCTCACGTCCATGTATTTTCGCTGGTCACAGCGGTAACTCCGCGTTATCGCACCTTGCGCCAGTGGAGTGATCGCCGCGTGGCATCTTGACTGCGAGCGTTGGCGGGGTCACTCTGTCGGTGAGCACGAGAAAGGTCCTTCCAGGTGCCTCTCGACAGTTGCCGCGCGCGTGGCTAGACTGCTCCTTTGCGCTGCCCTCTTTCCGTTTGCCCTTCGCCGAGAGCTGGATTGCCGGGCATCGCCGCACCCTTGACAGCCGTGCTAGTTCCGCTGACTAGCCAGCTACCTGTCCCTGGAAGGACGCATCTTGGCGATCTCTCGCGCGACCAAGGCCACTGCTGCGACCAACTCCACGTCGGGGATTCCCGGAGCGCCGAAGCGAGTCTCTTTCGCGAAGATCCACGAACCGCTTCAGACGCCCAACCTGCTCGACCTGCAGATCCAGTCGTTCGAATGGCTCACCGGCGACGAGGCGTGGTTCCAGCGCCGCGTCGACGAGGGTGACGAGGCGCCGACGGGCGGCCTCGAGGAGGTCTTGAACGAGATCTCCCCGATCGAGGACTTCTCCGGCTCGATGTCGCTCTCCTTCTCCGACCCGCGCTTCGACGAGGTCAAGGCCTCGACCGAGGAGTGCAAGGACAAGGACATGACGTACGCCGCCCCGTTGTTCGTCACGGCGGAGTTCACCAACCACACCACTGGCGAGATCAAGAGCCAGACGGTGTTCATGGGTGACTTCCCGATGATGACCGACAAGGGCACGTTCATCATCAACGGCACCGAGCGGGTCGTGGTTTCCCAGCTCGTCCGCTCGCCGGGTGTCTACTACGACACCGCGATCGACAAGACGACCGACAAGGACGTCTTCAGCGTCAAGATCATCCCGTCCCGGGGTGCCTGGCTGGAGTTCGACGTCGACAAGCGCGACACCGTGGGTGTCCGCATCGACCGCAAGCGCCGCCAGCCGGTGACCGTGCTGCTGAAGGCGTTGGGTTGGACCACCGAGCAGATCCGCGAGCGCTTCTCCTTCAGCGAGACGCTGCTGACGACGCTGGAGAAGGACCACACCGCGGGCACCGACGAGGCGTTGCTCGACATCTACCGCAAGCTGCGTCCGGGCGAGCCGCCGACGAAGGAGTCCGCGCAGGCGCTGCTGGAGAACTTGTTCTTCAAGGACAAGCGCTACGACCTGGCGAAGGTCGGCCGGTACAAGATCAACAAGAAGCTGGGCCTGGCCTCCCCGATCTCCACGGGCGTGCTGACCGAGGACGACATCGTCACGACGATCGAGTACCTGGTCCGCCTGCACGCCGGTGAGACGACGATGAAGCCCGGCGAGACCGAGGTGCCCGTCGAGGTCGACGACATCGACCACTTCGGCAACCGCCGCCTGCGCACCGTCGGCGAGCTGATCCAGAACCAGATCCGGGTCGGACTGTCCCGGATGGAGCGCGTCGTCCGCGAGCGGATGACGACCCAGGACGTCGAGGCCATCACGCCGCAGACCCTGATCAACATCCGCCCGGTGGTGGCGGCGATCAAGGAGTTCTTCGGCACGTCCCAGCTGTCGCAGTTCATGGACCAGACCAACCCGCTCGCGGGCCTGACCCACAAGCGCCGCCTGTCGGCGCTGGGTCCGGGTGGTCTGTCGCGTGAGCGCGCCGGCATGGAGGTCCGCGACGTCCACCCGTCGCACTACGGCCGCATGTGCCCGATCGAGACGCCGGAAGGCCCGAACATCGGCCTGATCGGCTCGCTGTCCTCCTACGGGCGGGTCAACCCGTTCGGCTTCATCGAGACGCCGTACCGCAAGGTCGTCGACGGTCGGGTCACCGACCAGATCGACTACCTGACGGCCGACGAAGAGGACCGCTACGTCAAGGCGCAGGCGAACGCCAAGATCGACGACGAGGGCAACTTCCTCGAGGAGAAGGTCCTCGTCCGCAAGAAGGGCGGCGAGGTCGAGCAGATCGACCCGTCCGACGTGGACTACATGGACGTCTCGCCGCGGCAGATGGTGTCGGCCGCGACCGCGATGATCCCGTTCCTCGAGCACGACGACGCGAACCGCGCCCTGATGGGCGCGAACATGCAGCGCCAGGCGGTGCCGCTGCTGCGCAGCGAGTCCCCGCTGGTCGGCACCGGCATGGAGCTGCGCGCCGCGGTCGACGCCGGTGACGTCGTGGTGGCCAAGAAGACCGGCGCGGTGGAGGAGATCTCCGCCGACTACGTCACGGTCATGGCCGACGACGGCTCGCGGCAGACCTACGGCCTGCACAAGTTCCGCCGGTCCAACCAGGGCACGTGCATCAACCAGAAGCCCATCGTGAACGAGGGCGACCGGGTGCACGTGGGCCAGGTGCTGGCCGACGGCCCGTGCACCGAGAACGGCGAGATGGCGCTGGGCAAGAACCTGCTCGTCGCGATCATGCCGTGGGAGGGCCACAACTACGAGGACGCGATCATCCTGTCGCAGCGCCTCGTGCAGGACGACGTCCTGACCTCGATCCACATCGAGGAGCACGAGATCGACGCGCGGGACACCAAGCTGGGCGCCGAGGAGATCACCCGGGACATCCCGAACGTCTCCGAGGAGGTCCTGGCCGACCTCGACGAGCGCGGCATCATCCGCATCGGCGCCGAGGTCCAGCCCGGCGACATCCTGGTCGGCAAGGTCACGCCCAAGGGCGAGACCGAGCTGACCCCGGAGGAGCGCCTGCTCCGCGCGATCTTCGGCGAGAAGGCGCGCGAGGTGCGCGACACGTCGCTGAAGGTGCCGCACGGCGAGTACGGCAAGGTCATCGGCATCCGCGTGTTCAGCCGCGAGGACGACGACGAGCTGCCCCCCGGCGTGAACGAGCTGGTCCGCGTCTACGTGGCCCAGAAGCGCAAGATCCAGGACGGCGACAAGCTCGCCGGCCGCCACGGCAACAAGGGCGTCATCGGCAAGATCCTCCCGGTCGAGGACATGCCGTTCCTCGAGGACGGCACCCCGGTCGACATCGTGCTGAACACGCACGGCGTGCCGCGTCGTATGAACATCGGCCAGGTGCTGGAGACCCACCTCGGGTGGATCGCCAAGCAGGGCTGGAGCATCAACGGCGACCCGGACTGGGCGAAGAACCTGCCCGCCGAGCTGTACGACGTCGAGCCCGGCACCAAGACCGCCACGCCCGTCTTCGACGGCGCCAAGGAGGACGAGATCACGGGCCTGCTCGGCTCGACGATCCCGAACCGCGACGGCGAGCGGATGGTCAAGGAGAACGGCAAGGCGGTGCTCCTCGACGGGCGCAGCGGCGAGCCGTACCCGTTCCCGGTGTCCGTCGGCTACATGTACATCCTGAAGCTGCTGCACCTGGTCGACGACAAGATCCACGCCCGCTCGACCGGCCCGTACTCGATGATCACGCAGCAGCCGCTGGGTGGTAAGGCGCAGTTCGGTGGTCAGCGGTTCGGTGAGATGGAGTGCTGGGCGATGCAGGCGTACGGCGCCGCCTACACGCTCCAGGAACTGCTCACGATCAAGTCCGACGACGTGCTCGGCCGCGTGAAGGTCTACGAGGCCATCGTCAAGGGCGAGAACATCCCGGAACCGGGTATCCCGGAGTCCTTCAAGGTGCTGCTCAAGGAGCTGCAGTCGCTGTGCCTCAACGTCGAGGTGCTGTCCTCGGACGGCGCCGCGATCGAGATGCGCGACGGCGACGACGAAGACCTCGAACGCGCGGCCGCGAACCTCGGCATCAACCTGTCGCGGTCCGAGTCGCCGTCCGTGGACGACGTCGTCAACTAGTTCCTCGCCGGTCATCGAGGGGGTTGTTCCCCTCGGAAGTCGGGATCAACCCCCTCGGTGACCCAGCCACCAGCACCCCAAGCAGCACCGAACCAAAAAGGGGAAGAGAGTAGACGTGCTCGACGTCAACTTCTTCGATGAGCTTCGCATCGGTCTCGCGACCGCGGATGACATTCGCCAGTGGTCCTTCGGCGAGGTCAAGAAGCCCGAGACCATCAACTACCGCACGCTCAAGCCGGAGAAGGACGGCTTGTTCTGCGAGAAGATCTTCGGTCCCACGCGGGACTGGGAGTGCTACTGCGGCAAGTACAAGCGCGTCCGCTTCAAGGGCATCATCTGCGAGCGCTGCGGCGTCGAGGTGACCCGCGCCAAGGTGCGCCGCGAGCGGATGGGCCACATCGAACTGGCCGCGCCCGTCACGCACATCTGGTACTTCAAGGGCGTCCCCAGCCGGTTGGGCTACCTGCTCGACCTGGCGCCCAAGGACCTCGAGAAGATCATCTACTTCGCGGCCTACGTCATCGTGGGCGTGAACACCGAGCTGCGCCACAACGACCTGCCGACGCTCGAGAACGAGATGCAGGTCGAGCGCAAGCGCGTCGAGAACCGGCGTGACGCCGACGTCGAGGCCCGCGCGCAGAAGCTGGAAGCCGACCTGGCCGAGCTGGAGGCGGAGGGCGCCAAGTCCGACGTCCGCCGCAAGGTCAAGGAGGGCGGCGAGCGCGAGATGCGCCAGCTCCGCGACCGGGCCCAGCGCGAGCTGGACCGGCTCGACGAGATCTGGTCCACCTTCACCAAGCTCGAGCGCGCCCAGCTGATCGCGGACGAGATGCTGTACCGCGAGCTGTACGACCGCTACGGCGACTACTTCACCGGCGCCATGGGCGCCGAGGCCATCCAGCGCCTCCTGGGTGACTACGACGTCGACGCCGAGGCCGACGTGCTGCGCGAGACCATCCGCAGCGGCAAGGGCCAGAAGAAGCTGCGCGCCCTCAAGCGGTTGAAGGTCGTGGCCGCCTTCCAGGCGACCCGCAACAACCCGCAGGGCATGGTGCTGGACTGCGTCCCGGTCATCCCGCCGGACCTGCGCCCGATGGTGCAGCTCGACGGTGGCCGCTTCGCCACGTCCGACCTGAACGACCTGTACCGCCGCGTCATCAACCGGAACAACCGCCTCAAGCGACTGATCGACCTCGGCGCGCCCGAGATCATCGTCAACAACGAGAAGCGGATGCTCCAGGAGGCCGTCGACGCGCTGTTCGACAACGGCCGCCGCGGCCGGCCGGTGACGGGTCCGGGCAACCGGCCGCTCAAGTCGCTGTCCGACCTGCTCAAGGGCAAGCAGGGCCGGTTCCGCCAGAACCTGCTCGGCAAGCGCGTCGACTACTCGGGCCGTTCGGTCATCGTGGTCGGCCCGCAGCTGAAGCTGCACCAGTGCGGCCTGCCCAAGCAGATGGCGCTGGAGCTGTTCAAGCCGTTCGTGATGAAGCGGCTGGTCGACCTCAACCACGCGCAGAACATCAAGTCCGCCAAGCGGATGGTGGAGCGCGCGCGCCCCGCCGTGTGGGACGTGCTGGAAGAGGTCATCACCGAGCACCCCGTGCTGCTGAACCGCGCGCCCACGCTGCACCGGCTGGGCATCCAGGCCTTCGAGCCGCAGCTGGTCGAGGGCAAGGCCATCCAGCTGCACCCGCTGGTCTGCGAGGCGTTCAACGCCGACTTCGACGGTGACCAGATGGCGGTCCACCTGCCGCTGTCCGCCGAGGCGCAGGCCGAGGCGCGCGTGCTGATGCTGTCGTCGAACAACATCCTCTCGCCCGCGTCGGGCAAGCCGCTGGCCATGCCGCGTCTGGACATGGTGACCGGCCTGTACCACCTGACCCGGCACAAGAAGGGTGACCTCGGCGAGGGCCAGGCCTACTCCTCGCCCGCCGAGGCGCAGATGGCGTACGACCGCAAGGTCCTGGGCCTGCAGTCCATGGTCAAGATCCGGATCACGGACAAGAACCCGCCGAAGGGCCAGGAGCCGGAGGGCTGGGAGCCCGGTCAGCCGTGGCTGGCCGAGACCACCCTCGGTCGCGTGCTGTTCAACGAGGTCCTGCCGCAGGACTACGCGTTCATCAACGAGGTCATGCCCAAGAAGCGGCAGGCCACGATCATCAACGACCTGGCCGAGCGGTACCCGATGGTCACCGTCGCCCGGACGCTGGACAAGCTGAAGGACGCCGGTTTCTACTGGGCCACCCGGTCGGGCGTCACGGTCGCGATCTCCGACGTGCTCGTGCCGGAAGCCAAGCAGGGCATCCTGGACGAGTACGAGAAGCTCGCGGACGCGGTCGAGAAGCGCTACCAGCGCGGTCAGCTCTCCCACACGGAGCGCAACAACGAGCTGGTCAAGGTGTGGACCAAGGCCACCGAAGAGGTCGCCGAGGTCATGGAGGCCAACTTCCCCGAGGACAACTCGATCCGCATGATCGTGATGTCGGGCGCGGCGGGCAACATGACCCAGGTCCGCTCGCTCGCGGGTATGCGTGGTCTGGTGACCAACCCGAAGGGCGAGTACATCCCGCGGCCGATCAAGAGCTCGTTCCGCGAGGGCTTGTCGGTGCTGGAGTACTTCATCGCCACGCACGGCGCCCGCAAGGGTCTCGCCGACACCGCGCTGCGCACCGCCGACTCGGGTTACCTGACCCGTCGTCTGGTGGACGTCTCGCAGGACGTCATCATCCGCGAGGTCGACTGCGGCACCACGCGTGGCGTGCAGATGACGGTCGGTGAGCGTCAGGGCGACAAGGTCGTGCTGGCGGAGTTCGCGCAGACGAGCGTGTACGCGCGGACCATCGCCGAGGAGATCACCGACGCCAACGGCAACGTGGTGCTCAACCGCAGCGACGACCTGGGCGACCCGGCGCTGGCCACGCTCGTCGAGGCGGGCGTGACCAGGGTCAAGGTCCGCTCGGTGCTGACCTGCGAGTCCGCGGTCGGTGTGTGCGCGTCCTGCTACGGCCGTTCGATGGCGACCGGCAAGCTGGTCGACGTCGGCGAGGCCGTCGGCATCGTCGCCGCGCAGTCCATCGGTGAGCCCGGCACGCAGCTGACCATGCGCACGTTCCACCAGGGTGGTGTGGCCGGTGACGACATCACCACCGGTCTGCCCCGTGTGCAGGAGCTGTTCGAGGCTCGCGTGCCGAAGGGCAAGGCGCCCATCGCGGACGTCGACGGCCGGGTGCGCATCGAGGACGGCGACCGGTTCTGGAAGATCACCCTCATCCCGGACGACGGGTCCGAGGAGATCCTCTTCGAGAAGCTGTCCAAGCGTCAGCGGCTCGCGAACACGGCCACCGGCCCGTTGCAGGACGGCGACCACGTGGGCGTCGGCCAGCAGCTGCTGGAGGGCACGCCCGACCCGCACGAGGTGCTGCGCGTGATGGGTCCGCGCGAGGCCCAGCTGCACCTCGTGGGTGAGGTCCAGAAGGTCTACCGGGCCCAGGGCGTGGCGATCCACGACAAGCACATCGAGGTCATCGTCCGGCAGATGCTGCGCCGGGTGACGATCATCGACTCGGGTGCGACCGAGTTCCTGCCGGGCTCGCTGGTCGAGCGCGCGGAGTTCGAGTCGGGCAACCGGGCCGTGGTGGCCGAGGGTGGCGAGCCCGCCGCCGGCCGTCCGGTGCTGATGGGTATCACGAAGGCGTCGCTGGCCACGGACTCGTGGTTGTCGGCGGCCTCCTTCCAGGAGACGACGAGGGTCCTGACGGACGCCGCGATCAACGGCCGTTCGGACAAGCTCATCGGCCTGAAGGAGAACGTGATCATCGGCAAGCTGATCCCGGCCGGCACCGGCATCAACCGGTACCGGAACATCCAGGTGCAGCCGACCGAGGAAGCGCGTGCGGCGGCGTA
Source organism: Actinosynnema sp. CA-299493 (assembly GCF_050946825.1). NCBI lineage: Bacteria > Bacillati > Actinomycetota > Actinomycetes > Pseudonocardiales > Pseudonocardiaceae > Actinosynnema > Actinosynnema sp. CA-299493. The sequence goes on along the minus strand of NZ_CP191993.1, from coordinate 8,806,283 downwards.
CGCCATCCCGAGCTACGACGACGGCTACTACACGCCGGACGTCTTCGGCACGGGCACGGGCGCCGCGGTCCCGCTGGACGACTACGACTTCGGCCGCGACTACCGCTGAAGCAGCTAGACCGCTGAAAGGCCCCCGGAGCCTCCCGCTCCGGGGGCCTTTCAGCGCGTGTCGAACCCTCAAGCCTCGCGAGTCGAACGCTCACGTACCCCAGGAACCTGTCGTAGGCGACCTGGGCGCATTGCGCAGGCCGGCCGCCTGAACGGCGGCGGCTGGCGTTTCTACGACGGTGATCAGCGAACCGCGCGTCCTTCACCGAGGTGCATCCGCGCCAGGCTGGTGGCGAGGTCGTCGCCGTCGAGCAGCGCCGGGCCTCCTCGGGTCACCACCGAGCGCCACCCTGTTTCCGGTAGTGACAACGGTGGCCCCGCACCGACGAGCGCGAGGCCACCACCACGAAGATCAGGACGAGAAGAACAGCCCGCCCAGGCCGCGGTGCTTCCGGTGCCCGTAGTGGCCGCCGTGACCGCCGTAGCCCGGCGCGGCGCCCCAGCCCGGCTGCTGCACCGGCTGCTGCACGTAGTGGACCTGCGGCTGCGGCGCGACGGGCGGCGGCGGGGGAGCCATCTGCTGCTCGAGCCTGGTGATGGCCTCCAGCTCGCCGTAGTCGAGGAAGACCCCGCGGCAGCCATCACACTGCTCGATGTGCACGCCCATGCGGTCGAAGGTGCGCATGTTCGCATGACACTTGGGACACTGCATCGTGTGAGCCTCCTGCTCTTGACGCGATGAACCCGATATTAGCCGCGCCGAATGGGTTCGTGTGCCGACACGATCCGGGCGCAGGTCTCGATCAGCGCTTCCTGGGCGTCGTTCAACTCCGTTCCGTCGCGCTGCGCAGCGGAAAGGGCACGGGCCGCCATCTGCACCACCAGGGCGCGCGCGGGCGCTTCCAGCACCGACCACGGGTCGTCACGCGGCACGCCCGCGCCACCCGCGTCCAGGTACGAGCCGAGCAGCCGCCCCCACGCGTCGGCGTCGAGCACACCGGCCGCGTGCAGCGCGGCGGGCCGGGCCAGGTCCCACGCCGGGTCGCCGACGCCGAGGTCGTCCACGTCGATCAACCGGTACCCGTCCCGCCACACCAGCTGGCCGAGGTGCCAGTCGCCGTGGATGAGCGTGTCGCCGCCGTCGTCGAACTCCGGCAACGTCGCGAACGCCCGCCGCACCAGGTCGGCCGCCGGCGTGTCGAGCACCAGGTCGCGCACCGCCCGCTCCATCCGGGGCACGGCGCCGGCCAGGGGCACGGGAGGCGCGAAGTCGGCGGCGGTGAACCGGTGCAACGCGGCCAGCATGAGCCCCGCCGCCTCCATGGGCAGGTCCTCGGGCTCGCTCTGCGGCACGGGGGTGCCCACGGGCCAGGCCGTGACGACCCGGCCGAGCACCACGGCGGGCGCCGACCGCGGCGCGAGCAGGAGCCCGCCCACCCTGGGGTCGGCGGCCAGGCGGAGCCGCGCGGTGAGCACCTCCAGGTCCGTGCCCCGCTCGTGCGCCTTGAGCACCACGTCCGAGACCCGGACCACCACGACGTCGCCGCGCACCGCGAGCACCTCGGGCGAGGTGTCGGCGGCCACCAGCGCGGCCATGCCCGCGATGAGATCGGAGTTCACCCGTCCAGTGTGACCGGCCCCGCCCGGCCCGGGGTCACGGCCGCCGGCGACCCGCACCTCCACGATCGAGTACACGATCGGGTGAAACGGCGGTCACGCCGACCTGCGCCGTTCCCCGGTTCGTGTTCTGATTGCGGGTGAGTCGCTCTTCGGCCCCGAGGCCGGCCTCGTCGAGCGGACGGCGGTGAGATCCGTCACGACACCACTCCCGCGGTTGATCGGCGTGCGTCGCGTGCCCGCTCGATCAGGCGCGGCAGCGGATCCGTTTTGACCCGTGGGAACCAGGCGGGGTATCTTTGGTACTCGTGCCCGACCCATGTCGGGCCGCTCCGCGTGCCTACGCGCCAGTGGTGCTGGAAAGCCGGCCGCGGTGACCTCCACGCGTAGGGGCATCCTGGGATGTCGCCTGCGGACCTGGGGCGCTGTGTTGCACTCTCGGCACCGCCGAGGGCGGCGACACGCCCGACCTCGGGTGCAGAGAGGGACCAAGTAAACAGGGCTCGTCGCCCACGCGGCGGGCACGTAAAGGGAAGAAGCAGCCGGCGTATGCCAACGATCCAGCAGCTGGTCCGCAAGGGTCGGCAGGACAAGGTCGCCAAGCAGAAGACCGCGGCGCTCAAGGGCAGCCCGCAGCGGCGCGGTGTGTGCACCCGCGTCTACACGACCACGCCCAAGAAGCCGAACTCGGCGCTGCGCAAGGTCGCCCGCGTGAAGCTGACGAGCGGTATCGAGGTCACGGCTTACATCCCCGGTGAGGGCCACAACCTGCAGGAGCACTCGATGGTGCTCGTGCGCGGCGGTCGTGTGAAGGACCTCCCCGGTGTCCGCTACAAGATCATCCGCGGGTCGCTCGACACGCAGGGCGTGAAGAACCGTAAGCAGGCTCGCAGCCGCTACGGCGCGAAGAAGGAGAAGAGCTGATGCCCCGCAAGGGACCGGCCCCGAAGCGGCCGCTGATCACCGACCCGGTCTACAGCTCTCCGCTGGTGACCCAGCTCATCAACAAGGTGCTGGTCGACGGCAAGCGCTCGGTGGCCGAGCGGATCGTGTACGGCGCCCTCGAAGGCGCCCGCGACAAGAACGGCACCGACCCGGTCGTCACGCTCAAGCGTGCGCTGGACAACGTCAAGCCCGCCCTCGAGGTGAAGTCCCGCCGCGTCGGTGGCGCCACCTACCAGGTGCCGATCGAGGTCAAGCCGGGCCGCTCGACCACGCTCGCGCTGCGCTGGCTGATCACCTACTCCCGGCAGCGCCGTGAGAAGACCATGATCGAGCGCCTGATGAACGAGCTGCTCGACGCGAGCAACGGCCTGGGCGCGAGCGTCAAGCGCCGCGAGGACACGCACAAGATGGCCGAGTCCAACAAGGCCTTCGCCCACTACCGCTGGTGATGTGACGCCCCACCGGTCCCCCGAGGACCGGTGGGGCTCTCCCAGCCCTAGTGAGCCTGCTACCAGCTAGCTCAAGACAGGGGAAGACACCCGTGGCACAGGACGTGCTCACCGACCTGGCCAAGGTCCGCAACATCGGGATCATGGCCCACATCGACGCGGGCAAGACCACGACGACCGAGCGGATCCTGTTCTACACCGGGATCAGCTACAAGATCGGCGAGGTCCACGACGGCGCCGCGGTGATGGACTGGATGGAGCAGGAGCAGGAGCGCGGCATCACGATCACGTCGGCCGCGACGACCTGCTTCTGGAAGAACCACCAGATCAACATCATCGACACGCCGGGCCACGTCGACTTCACCGTCGAGGTGGAGCGCAACCTCCGCGTCCTCGACGGTGCCGTTGCCGTGTTCGACGGCAAGGAGGGCGTCGAGCCCCAGTCCGAGCAGGTCTGGCGCCAGGCGACCAAGTACGACGTCCCGCGCATCTGCTTCGTCAACAAGATGGACAAGCTCGGCGCGGACTTCTACTTCACCGTCCGCACGATCCAGGAGCGCCTGGGCGCGAAGCCGCTGCCCATCCAGCTCCCGATCGGGTCGGAGAGCGACTTCATCGGCGTGATCGACCTGGTCGAGATGCGCGCGCTGACGTGGCGTGGCGAGGTCCAGAAGGGTGAGGACTACACGGTCGAGGACATCCCGGCCGACCTCGCCGACAAGGCCGCCGAGTACCGCGAGGCGCTCGTCGAGGCCGTCGCCGACACCGACGACGCCCTCATGGAGATGTACCTCGCGGGTGAGGAGTTCTCCGTCGAGCAGATCAAGACGGGCATCCGCGCAATCGTCAAGAACCGCTCCGGCTACCCGGTGCTGTGCGGCTCGGCGTTCAAGAACAAGGGCGTCCAGCCCATGCTCGACGCGGTGATCGACTACCTGCCGGCCCCGCTGGACCTCCCGCCGGTCGAGGGCACGCTCCAGGACGGCGAGACGCCGGCCTTCCGCGCGCCGAAGACCGACGAGCCGTTCGCGGCGCTCGCGTTCAAGATCGCCGCGCACCCCTTCTTCGGCAAGCTCACCTACATCCGGGTCTACTCGGGCAAGGTGGCCGCGGGCACCCAGGTCATCAACTCGACCAAGGACCGCAAGGAGCGCATCGGGAAGATCTTCCAGATGCACGCCAACAAGGAGAACCCGGTCGACGAGGCCATGGCGGGCCACATCTACGCCGTCATCGGCCTGAAGGACACCACCACCGGTGAGACGCTCTGCGACCCGCAGTCGCCCATCGTGCTGGAGTCGATGACCTTCCCCGAGCCGGTCATCCAGGTGGCGATCGAGCCGAAGACGAAGGCCGACCAGGAGAAGCTGGGCACCGCGATCCAGAAGCTGGCCGAGGAGGACCCGACGTTCCGGGTCAACCTCGACCAGGAGACCGGCCAGACGATCATCGCCGGCATGGGCGAGCTCCACCTGGACATCCTGGTGGACCGCATGCGCCGCGAGTTCAAGGTCGAGGCCAACATCGGCAAGCCGCAGGTGGCGTACCGGGAGACGATCCGCCGCAAGGTGGAGAAGTACTCCTACACCCACAAGAAGCAGACCGGTGGCTCGGGCCAGTTCGCGAAGGTCCTCATCGACCTGGAGCCGCTGGAGAAGACCGAGGACGGCGCTCTCTACGAGTTCGTCAACGGGGTCACCGGTGGCCGCATCCCGCGGGAGTACATCCCGTCGGTGGACGCGGGCGCCCAGGACGCGATGCAGTACGGCGTGCTGGCGGGCTACCCGCTGGTGGGCGTCAAGCTGACGCTGCTCGACGGCGCCTACCACGAGGTCGACTCGTCGGAGATGGCGTTCAAGATCGCGGGCTCCATGGCGCTCAAGGAAGCCGCTCGCCAGGCGAGCCCGGCGATCCTCGAGCCGTTGATGGCGGTCGAGGTCACCACGCCCGAGGACTACATGGGCGACGTGATCGGCGACTTGAACTCCCGCCGTGGCCAGATCCAGGCCATGGAGGAGCGCAGCGGTGCCCGTGTCGTCAAGGCGCTGGTCCCGCTGTCGGAGATGTTCGGGTATGTCGGCGACCTGCGGTCCAGGACCCAGGGTCGCGCGAACTACTCGATGACCTTTGACTCCTACGCCGAGGTTCCCGCGAACGTCGCGAAGGAGATCATCGCGAAGGCTACGGGCGAGTAACCCCAACCGGAGCACCGCAGCACCACGCGGGCTCTCCGGGGGGATGCCCCGGGGTCCGCACAACCGACCCTGACGTGACGCCCGGCGGGCAGCAGTCCGCCCGCCGGGCTAAGCAATAGAAGTCCAGGAGGACATTCCAGTGGCGAAGGCGAAGTTCGAGCGGACGAAGCCGCACGTCAACATCGGCACCATTGGTCACATCGACCACGGTAAGACGACGCTGACCGCTGCGATTTCGAAGGTCCTGCACGACGAGTTCCCGGACCTGAACCCCTTCACGCCGTTCGACCAGATCGACAAGGCGCCGGAGGAGAAGCAGCGCGGCATCACGATCTCGATCGCGCACATCGAGTACCAGACGGCGAACCGGCACTACGCGCACGTCGACTGCCCCGGTCACGCCGACTACATCAAGAACATGATCACCGGTGCGGCGCAGATGGACGGCGCCATCCTGGTGGTCGCGGCGACCGACGGCCCGATGCCGCAGACCAAGGAGCACGTGCTCCTGGCCCGCCAGGTCGGTGTGCCCTACATCGTGGTGGCCCTGAACAAGGCCGACATGGTGGACGACGAGGAGATCCTGGAGCTCGTCGAGCTCGAGGTCCGCGAGCTGCTCTCCGAGTACGAGTTCCCCGGTGACGACCTGCCGGTCGTCCGCGTCTCCGCGCTGAAGGCGCTGGAGGGCGACGCCGAGTGGGGCAAGGCGCTGCTCGGCCTGATGGCCGCGGTGGACGAGAACATCCCGGAGCCGGAGCGCGAGGTCGACCGCCCGTTCCTGATGCCGGTCGAGGACGTGTTCACCATCACCGGTCGTGGCACCGTGGTGACCGGCCGCATCGAGCGCGGCATCGTCAAGGTCAACGAAGAGGTCGAGATCGTCGGCATCAAGGAGACCTCGAAGAAGACGACGGTCACCTCGATCGAGATGTTCAAGAAGTTCCTCGACGAGGGCCGCGCGGGCGACAACGCCGCGCTGCTGCTGCGTGGCGTGAAGCGCGAGGAGGTGGAGCGCGGCATGGTGATCATCAAGCCCGGCACCACCACCCCGCACACCGAGTTCGACGCGCAGGTCTACATCCTGTCGAAGGACGAGGGTGGCCGGCACACGCCGTTCTTCAACAACTACCGCCCGCAGTTCTACTTCCGCACCACCGACGTGACCGGCGTCGTGACCCTCCCCGAGGGCACCGAGATGGTCATGCCGGGCGACACCACGACCATGGCCGTGAAGCTGATCCAGCCGATCGCCATGGACGAGGGCCTGCGGTTCGCCATCCGCGAGGGTGGCCGCACCGTCGGCGCGGGCTCGGTCACCAAGATCATCAAGTGACCTGGCTCTAAATCTCACCCCCCGATTTGGTCTGCGCACCCGCGTGTGCGACCATTGACGGGTTGCTCGTCGGGGCGGCCGGTTCGAGTTCTGGACTCGGCCGCCCCGTCACGAGTGGGGTTTGATCTAGCAAGACAATCCCACAGGTTTCATCAGTGGGACCGGTCTGTGCGTTGGGGCGCGACACGCCCGACCGCGTGGACCGGGCACCGTGACACCGCTCGGTGTCAATCCTGAATAGGGGGCGGAGCGCGCCGGAGGTCCCGTGACCTCGTGCAAGGTGCCCGCACCGCAGCGGTACTAGAAGCAGAGGAACGGCAAGCCATCATGGCGGGACAGAAGATCCGCATCCGGCTCAAGGCCTACGACCACGAGGCGATCGACGCGTCCGCGCGCAAGATCGTCGAGACCGTGACGCGCACCGGCGCTCGGGTCGTCGGGCCTGTGCCGCTGCCCACTGAGAAGAACGTTTACTGCGTCATCCGCTCGCCGCACAAGTACAAGGACTCGCGCGAGCACTTCGAGATGCGCACGCACAAGCGTCTGATCGACATCCTCGACCCGACGCCGAAGACGGTGGACGCGCTCATGCGCATCGACCTGCCGGCGAGCGTCGACGTCAACATCCAGTAAGCGTTGGACGCGGCAGTGTTGATCCCATTTGGGGCGGAGAGTAACGAGACCCATGTCTGACAGGCAGGTTAAGGGCCTCCTGGGCACCAAGCTCGGCATGACTCAGGTCTTCGACGAGAACAACCGGATCGTTCCGGTGACCGTCGTCAAGGCCGAGCCGAACGTGGTAACCCAGGTTCGGACCCAGGAAATCGACGGCTACTCGGCCGTGCAGCTGGCCTTCGGCGCGATCGACCCGCGCAAGGTCAACAAGCCCGTCGCGGGCCACTACGCCAAGGCGGGCGTCACGCCCCGCCGCCACCTGGCGGAGCTGCGCACCACGGATGCGTCCGAGTACACGGTCGGCCAGGAAATCACCGCTGAGGTCTTCGAGGCCGGCGTGGTGGTCGACGTGGTCGGCACCAGCAAGGGCAAGGGCACCGCGGGTGTCATGAAGCGCCACGGGTTCAAGGGCCTCGGCGCGAGCCACGGCACGCAGCGCAAGCACCGCTCGCCGGGTTCCATCGGCGGTTGCGCCACGCCCGGTCGCGTGTTCAAGGGCCTGCGGATGGCGGGTCGGATGGGCCACGAGCGGGTGACCACCCAGAACCTCAAGGTGCACCGCGTGGACGCCGAGTCCGGCCTCCTGCTCATCAAGGGCGCCGTGCCCGGTCCCAAGGGCGGCACCGTGTTCATCAAGACCGCTGCGAAGGGTGGTGCCTGATCATGACTTCCGTTGAGATCCGCACCCCGGAGGGCAAGGCCGACGGCTCCGTCGAGCTGCCCGCCGCGATCTTCGACGCGCAGGCGAACGTGGCCCTGCTGCACCAGGTCGTCGTGGCCCAGCTGGCCGCGGCCCGCCAGGGCACGCACTCGACCAAGACCCGCGGCGAAGTCCGCGGCGGTGGCAAGAAGCCGTACCGGCAGAAGGGCACCGGCCGCGCCCGTCAGGGCTCGACCCGCGCGCCGCAGTTCGCCGGTGGTGGCGTCGTCCACGGCCCCCAGCCGCGTGACTACAGCCAGCGCACCCCCAAGAAGATGAAGGCGGCTGCTCTGCGGGGCGCCCTCTCCGACCGGGCGCGCGCCGAGCAGGTGCACGTGGTGTCGAGCTTCGTCGGGGGCGACACGCCGTCGACCAAGACGGCCCGCAAGGTGCTGGAGTCGGTGACCGAGGCCCGTCGCGTGCTGGCCGTGCTGCTGCGCACCGACGAGGTTTCGTGGGTCAGCCTGCGCAATCTGCCGCACGTGCACATCATCGCGCCGGACCAGCTCAACACCTACGACGTGCTGGTCAACGACGACGTGGTGTTCACCAAGGACGCGCTCGACGTGTTCCTGGCGAGCAAGGCCCAGCACGGGCAGGGCTCCGCCGAGGCCACCGCCGAGTCGTCCGAGGTCGACGAGGAGGCCGCGAAGTGATCCCCGACCACCGGGACATCCTGCTCGCGCCGGTCATCTCCGAGAAGTCCTACGGGCTGCTCGAGGAGAACAAGTACACCTTCGTGGTGGCTCCCGGCTCGAACAAGACCCAGATCAAGATTGCCGTGGAGAAGGTCTTCGGCGTCAAGGTCGTCAGCGTCAACACGCTCAACCGCCAGGGCAAGCGCAAGCGGACCCGGACCGGTTATGGCAAGCGCAAGGACACCAAGCGCGCCATCGTGACGCTGTCCGCCGAGAGCAAGCCGATCGAGATCTTCGGCGGCCCGGCCGCCTGATGACGACGAGGACTGCGTAGAGATGGGCATTCGCAAGTACAAGCCGACGACCCCCGGTCGTCGCGGTGCGAGCGTCTCCGACTTCGCCGAGATCACTCGGACGACGCCGGAGAAGTCGCTGGTCCGCCCGCTGCACGGCCGTGGTGGCCGCAACGCCTCGGGCAAGATCACGACGCGGCACAAGGGCGGCGGCCACAAGCGGGCTTACCGCCTCATCGACTTCCGCCGCACCGACAAGGACGGCGTGCCGGCCAAGGTCGCTCACATCGAGTACGACCCCAACCGCACCGCGCGCATCGCGCTGCTGCACTACCTCGACGGCGAGAAGCGCTACATCATCGCCCCGTCGAAGTTGCAGCAGGGCGACATGGTGGAGAACGGCCCGAAGGCCGACATCAAGCCGGGCAACAACCTGCCGCTGCGCAACATCCCGGTCGGCACGGTGATCCACGCGATCGAGCTCCGCCCCGGCGGCGGCGCGAAGATCGCCCGGTCCGCCGGCGCCAGCGTGCAGCTCGTCGCCAAGGACGGCCCCTACGCCCAGCTGCGGATGCCCTCGGGCGAGATCCGCAACGTGGACGTCCGGTGCCGCGCCACGGTCGGCGAGGTCGGCAACGCCGAGCACCAGAACATCAACTGGGGCAAGGCGGGCCGCATGCGGTGGAAGGGCAGGAAGCCCACCGTCCGCGGTGTCGCCATGAACCCGGTCGACCACCCGCACGGTGGTGGTGAGGGCAAGACCTCCGGTGGTCGCCACCCGGTGAACCCGGCCGGTAAGCCCGAGGGCCGCACGCGCCGCCGCAACAAGCCAAGCGACAAGCTCATCGTCCGGCGTCGTCGCACCGGTAAGAAGCGCTGAGCAGGGAGGGAGTGAAGGATGCCTCGCAGCCTTAAGAAGGGCCCCTTCGTGGACGACCACCTGCTCAAGAAGGTGGACGTCCTCAACGAGTCGGGCAAGAAGACCGTCATCAAGACCTGGTCCCGCCGGTCGACGATCATCCCCGACATGTTGGGCCACACGATCGCGGTGCACGACGGCCGCAAGCACGTGCCGGTGTTCGTCTCGGAGGCGATGGTCGGGCACAAGCTCGGCGAGTTCGCCCCGACCCGCACGTTCAAGGGCCACATCAAGGACGACCGGAAGTCGCGCCGTCGCTAGGCGACGAACTAGAGGAAGAGCAAGGGGAAGCAGCGATGAACGCCCGTAACGAAGCCGAAGCGCCGGAGTTCCCGCGCGCCGTGGCTCGGGCTCGCTACGTCCGTGACACGCCCATGAAGGTGCGTCGCGTCGTCGAGCTCATCAGGGGTCGTAGCGCCAGCGAGGCCCTGGCCGTGCTCCAGTTCGCGCCGCAGGCGGCATCTGAGCCGGTCCGCAAGGTGCTGCAGAGCGCCGTGGCCAACGCCGAGAACAACCTGTCCCTCGACCCCGACACCCTGTGGGTGTCGAAGGTCTACGTGGACGAGGGCCCGACCCTCAAGCGGTTCCGCCCGCGCGCCCAGGGCCGCGCCTACCGGATCCGCAAGCGGACGAGCCACATCACCGTCGAGGTGGAGAGCCGTCCGAAGAAGACCAGCGCGAAGGCCGGCGCTGACAGGAAGGGGGCTCGGTAGTGGGCCAGAAAATCAACCCGCACGGCTTCCGACTTGGTATCACCACGGACTGGAAGTCCCGCTGGTACGCCGACAAGCAGTACGCGGAGTACGTGGCCGAGGATGTCAAGATCCGCAAGCTGCTCTCCAAGGGCATGGAGCGGGCCGGCATCTCCAAGGTGGAGATCGAGCGCACCCGGGACCGGGTTCGCGTCGACATCCACACCGCCCGGCCGGGCATCGTCATCGGCCGCCGCGGCGCCGAGGCCGACCGCATCCGCGGTGAGCTGGAGAAGCTCACCAAGAAGCAGGTGCAGCTCAACATCCTCGAGGTGAAGAGCCCCGAGTCGGACGCGCAGCTCGTCGCGCAGGGCGTGGCCGAGCAGCTGTCCAACCGCGTGGCGTTCCGCCGCGCGATGCGCAAGGCCATCCAGTCGGCCATGCGCTCGCCCCAGGTGAAGGGCATCCGCGTGCAGTGCGGCGGCCGTCTCGGCGGCGCCGAGATGTCCCGCTCCGAGCACTACCGCGATGGCCGCGTTCCGCTGCACACGCTGCGCGCCGACATCGACTACGGCTTCTTCGAGGCCCGCACCACGTTCGGCCGGATCGGCGTGAAGGTGTGGATCTACAAGGGCGACATCGTCGGTGGCATCAGCGCCAAGCGTGAGCGTGACGCCGCTCCCGCGGCCGACCGCGCACCTCGCCGCGACCGTGCCGACCGCCCGAACCGGGCGCGTCGTTCCGGCGCCAGCGGCACCACCGCGACGAGCACCGAGGCCGGCCGGGCCGCTGCGGGCGACCAGGCCGCCGCGCCGACCGAAGAGAAGACGGAGGGCTGAGTCGTGCTCATCCCGCGCAGGGTTAAGCACCGCAAGCAGCACCACCCCGGACGGTCCGGTGCTGCCAAGGGCGGCACGAGGGTCACCTTCGGCGAGTTCGGCATCCAGGCTCTGGAGCCCGCCTACGTGACCAACCGGCAGATCGAGTCGGCTCGTATCGCGATCACCCGGCACATCCGCCGTGGTGGCAAGGTCTGGATCAACATCTTCCCGGACCGCCCGCTGACCAAGAAGCCGGCCGAGACCCGCATGGGTTCCGGCAAGGGTTCGCCGGAGTGGTGGGTGGCCAACATCAAGCCGGGTCGGGTGCTCTTCGAGATGAGCTTCCCGAACGAGGCCGTGGCCCGCGAGGCGCTCCGCCGCGCGATCCACAAGCTCCCGATGAAGTGCCGCATCGTTACGCGTGAGGGTGGTGAGTTCTGATGGCAGCGGGTACCACCGCTTCCGAGCTGCGCGAGCTCACCGAGGAAGAGCTCGTGCTGCGCCTGAGGGAGGCGAAGGAGGAGCTGTTCAACCTCCGCTTCCAGATGGCCACCGGGCAGCTCGACAACAACCGCCGCCTGCGCACGGTCCGGCACGAGATCGCCCGGATCTACACCGTGATGCGGGAACGGGAGCTGGGCCTCTCGGCCTCTCCCGACGCGGTTTCCACTGGTGAGGGTGCGGCATGAGCGAGAACAACGAAGTGACCACCGAGGTTCGCAACGACCGCAAGGTCCGCGAAGGACTCGTCGTGTCCGACAAGATGGACAAGACGATCGTGGTGGCGGTCGAGGACCGCAAGAAGCACCGTCGGTACTCGAAGGTCATGCGCTCCACCACCAAGGTGAAGGCGCACGACGAGGAGAACACCGCCGGCGTCGGCGACCGCGTCCTGCTGATGGAGACGCGGCCGCTGTCGGCCACCAAGCGCTGGCGCCTCGTGCAGGTCCTCGAGAAGGCCAAGTAGCCAGTCGTACGACCGAGCCCGTCAGGTCGGAAATCTGGCGGGCCAGGAATGGTCAAGGAGCAGGTAAGTGATCCAACAGGAGTCGCGGCTGCGCGTCGCCGACAACACCGGTGCGAAGGAAATCCTCTGCATCCGTGTTCTCGGTGGCTCGGGCCGCCGCTACGCGGGCATCGGCGACATCATCGTCGCGACGGTGAAGCAGGCCATGCCCGGCGCCGGTGTCAAGAAGGGCGACGTCGTCAAGGCGGTCATCGTCCGGACCGTGAAGGAGAAGCGCCGTCCCGACGGCTCTTACATCCGGTTCGACGAGAACGCCGCGGTCCTCATCAAGAACGACAACGAGCCGCGGGGCACCCGCATCTTCGGCCCGGTCGGTCGAGAGCTGCGCGACAAGAAGTTCATGAAGATCATCTCGTTGGCGCCGGAGGTGCTCTGACCATGAAGGTGAAGAAGGGCGACACTGTCGTCGTAATCGCCGGCAAGGACAAGGGTGCTCGCGGCAAGGTCATCATGGCCTACCCCGCTGAGAACCGCGTCTTGGTCGAGGGCGTCAACCGCATCAAGAAGCACACCCGGATCTCGCAGACCGAGCGCGGCGCGCAGTCGGGCGGCATCGTCACGCAGGAAGCCTCCATCCACGTGTCCAACGTGATGGTGGTCGACGCGGACGGCAAGCCGACCCGTGTGGGCTACCGGACGAACGACGAGGGCAAGCGGGTCCGCATTTCCCGTCGTAACGGGAAGGACATCTGATGACCACCGTTGAGAAGACCCTGCCGCGGCTCAAGGCCCGCTACCGCGAGGAGATCGTCACCTCGCTGCGCGAGCAGTTCGAGTACGCGAACGTCATGCAGATCCCGGGCGTGGTGAAGGTCGTCGTCAACATGGGTGTCGGCGACGCCGCCCGTGACGGCAAGCTGATCGAGGGCGCCGTCAAGGACCTCTCGATCATCACCGGTCAGCGCCCCGAGGTCCGCCGGGCCCGCAAGTCCATCGCGCAGTTCAAGCTGCGCGAGGGCATGCCGATCGGCGCGCGCGTCACGCTGCGCGGCGACCGCATGTGGGAGTTCCTGGACCGCCTGCTGACGATCGCGCTGCCGCGCATCCGCGACTTCCGCGGTCTGTCGGGCAAGCAGTTCGACGGCAACGGGAACTACACGTTCGGCCTCAACGAGCAGTCGATGTTCCACGAGATCGACCCGGACGCCATCGACCGCCCCCGCGGTATGGACATCACCGTGGTGACGACCGCGACCAACGACGAAGAGGGCCGGGCGCTGCTGAAGCTCCTGGGCTTCCCGTTCAAGGAGAACTGATCATGGCCAAGAAGGCGCTGATCAACAAGGCCGCGGCCAAGCCGAAGTTCAAGGTGCGGGGTTACACCCGCTGCCAGCGTTGCGGTCGCCCGCACTCGGTGTTCCGCAAGTTCGGCCTGTGCCGGATCTGCCTCCGCGAGATGGCGCACCGGGGCGAGCTGCCCGGTGTGAGCAAGTCCAGCTGGTAAGTCCGGCTCGGCGGCAGGTTTTCTAGTCTCATCACTTCGCTGTAGGCCCGTCCACGACCAGCCGGCCGCAAGGCAGGCTCGGACCCTGGCTGGGGAACCGCAGCGAGAAAGGTTGACCAGGTCACCATGACGATGACCGACCCGATCGCAGACATGTTGACGCGTCTGCGGAACGCGAACTCGGCTTACCACGACAAGGTCGTGATGCCGCACTCGAAGTTGAAGGCCAACATCGCCGAGATCCTCAAGCGCGAGGGTTACATCGCGAGCTACCGCGATGAGCCGGGCGACGTGGCCAAGAACCTGGTGATCGAGCTGAAGTACGGCCCGAACCGGGAGCGCAGCATCGCCGGCCTCCGCCGCGTGTCGAAGCCGGGCCTGCGCGTGTACGCGAAGTCGACCAACCTGCCGAAGGTGCTGGGCGGTCTGGGCGTCGCGATCATTTCGACCTCTGGTGGTCTTCTGACCGACCGCCAGGCCAACAAGTCAGGCGTGGGCGGAGAAGTCCTCGCCTACGTCTGGTGAGGAAGGGGGACTAGGCAATGTCGCGCATCGGAAAACTGCCGATCACCGTCCCCTCCGGGGTCGACGTGAACATCGACGGCCAGGCTGTGAGCGTCAAGGGCCCCAAGGGCGCCCTGTCGCTGAACCTCGCCGAGCCGATCATCATCGAGAAGTCGGACGACGGCACCCTTGAGGTGAAGCGCCCGAACGACGAGCGTCGCAGCCGTTCGCTGCACGGCCTGTCGCGCACCTTGGTGCAGAACATGGTCGTCGGCGTCACGCAGGGCTACGAGAAGAAGATGGAAATCCACGGCGTCGGTTACCGCGTGGCGCTGAAGGGTTCCGACCTGGAGTTCGCGCTGGGCTACAGCCACCCGGTGAAGGTGGAGGCCCCCGAGGGCATCACCTTCGCGGTGGAGACCCCGACCCGCTTCTCCGTGGCCGGCATCGACAAGCAGCTCGTCGGCGAGGTCGCCGCGAACATCCGCAAGCTGCGCAAGCCCGACCCGTACAAGGGCAAGGGCGTGCGCTACTCGGGTGAGAAGATCCGCCGCAAGGTCGGAAAGACGGGTAAGTGACATGAGCGAGACTGCAACGAAGCGCAAGCCGGTGGGCAAGGACATCTCGACCACTCGCCGCATCGCCAAGACGCGCCGTCACTTCCGCCTCCGCAAGAAGGTCAGCGGCACGGCGGAGCGCCCGCGCCTGGTCGTGCACCGTTCGTCGAAGCACATCACCGTGCAGATCATCGACGACCTGGCCGGCCACACCATCGCGGCGGCGTCCTCCGTCGAGGCGGACGTCCGGTCGATCGACGGCGACAAGAAGGCCCGTGCGGCGAAGGTCGGCCAGCTGGCCGCCGCCCGTGCCAAGGACGCCGGGATCAGCAAGGTGGTCTTCGACCGGGGCGGCAACGCCTACCACGGTCGGATCGCCGCTCTGGCCGATGCCGCTCGCGAGGCGGGGCTGGAGTTCTGACAATGCACATGAACCGAATTGAGAGGGACGCCTGATGCCAGGACGCACGCGTCGCGAAGGCGGCGGGGGCGAGCGCGGAGAGCGCCGCGACCGCCGTGACGGTGGCCGCGGCGGAGCGGCCCAGGAGAAGACCCCGCACCTGGAGCGCGTGGTCGCGATCAACCGCGTCTCCAAGGTCGTCAAGGGTGGTCGTCGCTTCAGCTTCACCGCGCTGGTCGTGGTCGGCGACGGCGACGGCATGGTCGGTGTCGGCTACGGCAAGGCCAAGGAAGTCCCGGCGGCGATCGCCAAGGGTGTGGAGGAGGCGAAGAAGAACTTCTTCCGCGTCCCCCGCATCGGCGGCACGATCCCTCACCCGATCACGGGCAAGAAGGCCGCTGGTGAGGTGATGCTGCGTCCGGCTTCGGCCGGTACCGGTGTCATCGCCGGTGGCGCCGTCCGCGCGGTGCTGGAGTGCGCCGGCATCCACGACGTGCTGAGCAAGTCGCTGGGCAGCGACAACGCCATCAACATCGTGCACGCCACCGTGGCCGGGCTGAAGGGCCTCCAGCGTCCCGAGGAGGTGGCCGCCCGTCGCGGTCTGCCGCTCGAGGATGTGGCTCCCGCCGGCATGCTCCGTGCTCGTGCAGGGGCGGTGTGACCATGGCCGAGCTCAAGGTGACCCAGGTCAAGAGTGGTATCGGTACCAAGCGCAACCACCGTGAGTCCCTCCGGACCCTCGGTCTGCGCAAGATCCGCCAGTCGGTGGTCCGCGAGGACACGCCGCAGGTGCGCGGTTTGATCCACACCGTGCGCCACCTGGTGGTCGTCGAGGAGGTCCAGTCGTGACCATCAAGATCCATGACCTGCGTCCGGCCCCCGGCGCCAAGACCGCGAAGACCCGTGTCGGTCGCGGTGAGGGCTCCAAGGGCAAGACGGCGGGCCGCGGCACGAAGGGCACCGGAGCGCGGAAGAACGTTTCCCCGCGCTTCGAGGGTGGCCAGATGCCGCTGCACATGCGCCTGCCCAAGCTGAAGGGCTTCCGCAACCCGTTCCGCACGGAGTACCAGGTCGTGAACGTGGGCGACCTCGCCCGCCTGTTCCCGAAGGGTGGCCGGGTGGACGTGGACGCCCTCATCACCGCGGGCCTGGTGCGCAAGAACGAGCTCGTGAAGGTCCTCGGCAACGGTGACCTGGACGGCGTCAAGCTCGACGTCGTGGCGAACAAGTTCTCCGGCAGCGCGGTCGAGAAGATCGCCGCCGCCGGTGGCACCACCACCGTGCTCTGACGCACGACGCACTGCCGAACGGCCCCGGAGCCTCCCGCTCCGGGGCCGTTCGCGTGCCCGGGTTTTTGACGGTTGCCGGCTCTCGCGCGGGCCGTCCCGGCTCTCGGCGTGGGCCGTCCGCCGGGGGCCGTCCCGCCGGGGGGACAGGGGGCATCCCGCCGGGGGGATAGGAGGCAATCCCGCCGGGGGATACGCGTTCCCGGCGCTGATGAGACGGTGTTCGCGCAGGGCGTAAACCCGGTTGTCGGCCGGGTTGGCGTGCACCCATGTGGCTCGCGGTCTTCTTCGGCGCCTCGGTCCTGGTCGCACTGACCCCGGCGCCAACAACCTCCTGGGCATGCACCACGGGGTCCACCACGGCCCGTTGCGGGCCGTGGTGGCGCTCCTGGGCCGTCTTGCGGCCTTCTCCCTGACCAGCGAGGAGAGCGCCGAAACGCCGGTTGGGAAGGGCACTCCGCTGCGCAAGGAGTTCCTGGTGGCGATCGCCAACCCCAAGGCCGGGCTGACCCGGCGCGCCAAGGCCCGGCTGGACAAGGGCACGGCGGCCGTCCTGCTCGGCATGGCCGGTCTGCCGGCGACCAGTCGAACTTGATCCATTCGGGGGCTTGCCGGCAGCGGTAGTCGATCGGGTACGAAGTGTGAGGGAAGACTGACTACGGCGATCGGCCAAGCGACTGTTAAAGTCGCGGGCTGAACCCGGATGCCCTCCGGGTCGGTCGCGGCTACCCGTCGCTTCCGCCACCGTCGGCGATGGTCGACGGCATGTCCGCAAGACTGTGCCGGCAACACAGCCGGCACCGCAGGATGCCGACCCCAGTGGGGCGGCAACGCTGATGGAGGTTCGCGTGCTCGGCGCATTCCGCTCGGCTCTCGCGACGCCGGACCTACGCAAGAAGATCCTCTTCACACTCGGGATCGTCGTGGTGTACCGGTTGGGCGCCACCATGCCCGCGCCGGGCGTCTCCTTCAAGAACGTCAAACAGTGTGTCGAGTCGGTCGACCAGCAGGGGATCTACTCCCTGATCAACCTGTTCAGCGGTGGCGCGCTGCTGAACTTGTCGATCTTCGCACTCGGCATCATGCCG
This sequence comes from Actinosynnema sp. CA-299493, assembly GCF_050946825.1. Taxonomy (NCBI): domain Bacteria; kingdom Bacillati; phylum Actinomycetota; class Actinomycetes; order Pseudonocardiales; family Pseudonocardiaceae; genus Actinosynnema; species Actinosynnema sp. CA-299493. Next base: position 8,788,652 of record NZ_CP191993.1, on the reverse strand, counting down.
TACATCACGGCGAGCATCATCGTCCAGCTGCTCACCGTGGTGATTCCGCGGTTCGAGCAGCTGAAGAAGGAAGGGCAGGCGGGTCAGGGCAAGCTGACCCAGTACACCCGCTACCTGACCATCGCGCTGGCGGTGCTCCAGTCCACGGGCATCATCGCCCTGGCCGTGCGCGGGCAGCTGTTCCAGAACTGCGACGTGCCCGTCATCCCCGACGACAGCATCTTCAACCTGGCCGTCCTCGTGGTCGTGATGACCGCGGGCACCAGCGTGATCATGTGGCTCGGTGAGATCATCACCGAGAAGGGGATCGGCAACGGCATGTCGCTGCTGATCTTCACCGGCATCGCGGCGCGCATCCCGATCGAGGGCAAGATCATCCTCGACCGCGGCGGCCTGACGTTCTTCCTGGTCTGCGTCGCGGCACTGCTGATCATCGCGAGCGTCATCTACGTGGAGCAGGCGCAGCGCCGCATCCCGGTCCAGTACGCGAAGCGGATGATCGGCCGCCGGATGTACGGCGGCACGTCGACCTACCTGCCGCTGAAGGTGAACCAGGCCGGCGTCATCCCGGTCATCTTCGCCTCGTCGCTGCTGTACCTGCCCGACCTGATCTCGCGCCTGACCGCGTCCACCGACGGCGGGGCGCCGAACTGGTGGGAGAGCTTCGTCGCGACGCACCTGGTGAGCCAGTCCAGCCCGGTGCACATCGCGCTCTACTTCCTCCTGATCGTCTTCTTCACGTACTTCTACGTCGGCATCACGTTCAACCCGGACGAGCGTGCGGACGAGATGAAGAAGTTCGGTGGGTTCATCCCGGGCATCCGGCCGGGCCGTCCCACCGCCGAGTACCTCCGCTTCGTGTTGGGGCGGATCACGCTGCCGGGCTCGCTCTACCTGGGCATCGTCGCCATCCTGCCGAACCTGTTCCTCGACCTCACCGGTCAGGGCCAGAACCAGAACTTCCCGTTCGGCGGCACGGCGGTGCTGATCATGGTCGGTGTCGGCCTCGACACCGTGAAGCAGATCGAGAGCCAGCTCATGCAGCGCAACTACGAAGGGTTCCTCCGCTAGTGCGACTCGTTCTCGTCGGCCCGCCCGGTGCGGGCAAGGGCACCCAGGCCACAACGCTCAGCCGTGAACTCGGCGTGCCGCACATCTCCACCGGGGACCTGTTCCGCGCCCACATCAGCGAGCAGACCGATCTGGGCAAGGAAGTCCAGGAGTACCTGGACTCGGGCGAGTTGGTGCCGGACGAGGTGACCAACGAGATGGTGCGCGTCCGGCTCTCGCAGCCGGACGCCGCCAACGGGTTCCTGCTCGACGGCTTCCCGCGCAACACCGCCCAGGCGGGCGTGCTGGGCGAGATGCTGGCGACGGACGGCCACGCGCTCGACGCCGTGCTCGAGTTCCGGATCGACGAGGACGTCGTGGTCGAGCGCCTGCTCGCCCGCGGGCGCACGGACGACAAGGAAGACGTCATCCGGCACCGCCAGCAGGTGTACCGGACGGAGACCGCGCCGCTGCTCGACTACTACGCCGACATCGTCGTGAGCATCGACGCGGTCGGCGAGGTCGACGAGATCAGCGAGCGCGCCCTCCGCGCGTTGCGCGACCTGAAGTGAGCGGTGGACTTGTCGATGCGCTGCGTCGGATCGTCCCCGGTCGGGACCGCATGATCGAGATCAAGAGCCGCGACCAGCTCGAAGCCATGAGGGCTGCCGGGCTGGTCGTGGCTCGCACCTTGGCGCTGCTGGCCTCGCACACGAAGGCCGGCGTCAGCACGGCCGAGCTGGACGAGCTGGCCGAGCAGAGCATCCGCGACGCGGGCGCCATCCCGTCGTTCAAGGGCTACCACGGGTTCCCCGCGTCGATCTGCGCGTCGGTGAACGAGCAGGTGGTCCACGGCATCCCGAGCCGCACCCAGGTGCTCGCCGAGGGCGACCTGATCTCGATCGACTGCGGCGCCATCCTCGACGGGTGGCACGGCGACTCGGCGATCACCCTGCCGGTGGGCGTGGTGACCGACGCGGAGCTGAAGCTGTCCGAGGCCACCCGGGAGTCCATGCTGGCCGGCATCGAGGCGGCCGTGCCCGGCGCGCGGCTCAGCGACCTCTCGTTCGCGATCGAGTCGGCCACCATCCTGGCCGGTGAGCGGCACGGCATCGAGTACGGCATCGTGGAGGGCTACGGCGGCCACGGCATCGGCACGAAGATGCACATGGACCCGTTCCTGCCGAACCACGGCAAGCCCGGCAAGGGGCCGCGCCTCAAGCCCGGCATGGCGATCGCGATCGAGCCGATGCTCACCCTGGGGACCGAGCGGACCCTCGAACTGGAAGACGGCTGGACCGTCATCACCACCGACGGTTCGCGCGCGGCGCACTGGGAGCACTCGGTGGCCATCACCGATGACGGGCCTTGGGTGCTGACTGCCCTGGACGACTGACTGAAACTGGCTGGTTGATTCCTGCGCCGGTGGGCCCGTACTCGGGTCTGCCGGCGTTTTGGCGTTGGAGCGTGAAAGATAAAAGCATGTCCTCGCCGGACGGGCAGATCAGCAGGATGACCCCGACCAGGCGATCCTGCGCCGGGTCCGTTGTGGGTCCGGGGTGCGTGCCATCCCACCGACCTCCCTCCGGGCTACCACACGTATCAAGGGGGCGCCCCCAGTCGACGCCGCGGGCAAGCCTTCACCACGCCCCCTTGACACGCGCGGTAGGGCAAAGCCAGGTCGGCGGGATGACACGAACCCCTCTGGTGAGAAAGTCTTGCGGCAGTGGCAACGGGGGTTAGCCCCATGTTCCGGACGCCGTCTCTCCGCCACCATTGACCGGGTGACCCAGCCTGTGCGGCCCGAGGACATGCGGGCCTCCGACGCCGAACGCGAACTGGTCCAGCAGTGGCTGCACCGCGCGCACTCCGACGGCAGCCTCGACCTCGTCGAGTTCGACGCCCGGGTGGTGCGCACCTGGGAGGCCAAGACCAGGGGTGACCTGGCCGCCCTCACCGTCGACCTGCCGAACGTGTTCCACACGCCCGCCCAGATCACGTCGGTGGTGCTGCCGGCCCCCGAACCGGTGAGAACGAGCGGTGGGCGCAAGGCGTTGAAGGTGCTCGGCACGATCTGGTTGAGCGTCAGCGCGCTGAACTTCGCCCTCTGGTTGCTCGTCAGCCTGCTCGGTGGCGACGGCTTCGTGCACCCGTGGTTCCTCTGGGTGGCGGTGCCGCCGGGAGCCGTCCTCGGGGTCCTCTGGTGGAGTGCGGACCCTCAACGGTAACGCTGTTACGGGTGAGTAGCATGGCGGCGAGGGAGGTGGCTACTTGAACGAGCACCGCGAGTCGCGTGAGCCCCAGGAGCAGCCCGAGCGGTCCGAGTCGTTCGAGTCCTTCACCCGGGCGGTGGACAACGATCGTGCCGCGACGGTCGAGGTGCTGACCCGCGCCCACGCCGAGGGCAGGTTGACCTCGGCCGAGTTGGACGAGCGCACCCGTGCCGTCTACGAGGCGGGCACGTATGCCCAGCTCGGCGCGCTGACCGCCGACCTGCCCCGGGAATCCCGCGGACCCGATCGTTCCCGCTCGTCCTACCAGGCTCCGACGCGACAAGCGTCGTTCTACCGGACCTCGACGGGCCAAGTGCCCTCCTACGGGGCAGCGCCGGTGCGACGTCGTTGGAGCACGGCGGCTAAGGTGGTGGCAGGTGCCTGGCTCTTCGCCAGCTCCGTCAACTTCCTCATCTGGGGCATCATCAGCCTCTCCCTGGGAGAGGCCGTCTACCCGTGGTGGATCTGGGTCACGGGACCGTGGGGACTGGTCCTGCTGGCCGGCCACCAGGCCCGATTTGGGCGTTCGGGCTGACCCGCGTACTATGGACGGGTGGCGCACACGTCGCGCCGGTTCCGCCATGCCCGGGGATTCTTCCCCGGAGGTGGCCAGGGTTCGCAAGGGCCTGGAGGAGTCGGGGTGCCGCGTGCCCCCACTTCAGAAGTAACACCCACCGTCACGAAACGCGGAGGACATGGGCAAGAAGGACGGGGCCATTGAGGTCGAGGGCCGCGTAGTCGAACCGCTCCCCAACGCGATGTTCCGCGTCGAGCTGGAGAACGGTCACAAGGTCCTGGCACACATCAGCGGCAAGATGCGTCAGCACTACATCCGCATCCTCCCTGAGGACCGGGTTGTCGTGGAGCTCTCGCCCTACGACCTGTCCCGCGGGCGCATCGTCTACCGCTACAAGTGACCTCCGACGCGCCCCAGCACGGGCACGTCGGCTGACGCAGGAGAAGCTCAGGCGTGAAGGTCCAGCCGAGCGTCAAGAAGATCTGCGACAAGTGCAAGGTGATCCGCCGTCACGGCCGGGTCATGGTGATCTGCGAGAACCTGCGCCACAAGCAGCGCCAGGGCTGAGCGGAGCACTACCAGCACGAGTCGGGTCTTCACCGGACGCGACCACGAGTAAGCCTCCTCGCACCTGTCCCACCGGGATCTCCCGGTGGACACACCCCCGGACTCCAGGCCGGGGCCGGGACACCGGTCGCGAAAGCGATCGGTACTGACACAGCGAGTCAGTCCCGGAATCGGGCGAGGAGCAGACCTGGAGCGACACCACTGTTAGGAGCAAGCGCCGTATGGCACGACTCGCTGGCGTAGACCTCCCCCGCGAAAAGCGGTTGGAGATCGCGCTGACCTACATCTTCGGCATCGGTCGCACGCGGTCCAAGGAAGTGCTGACCGCCACCGAGCTGTCCCCCGACCTCCGGGTCAAGGACCTCGGCGACACCGACCTGGCGAAGCTGCGGGAATACATCGAGAACAACTTCAAGGTCGAGGGTGACCTCCGCCGCGAGGTTCAGGCCGACATCCGCCGCAAGATGGAAATCGGCACCTACCAGGGCCTGCGCCACCGTCGCAACCTGCCCGTCCGCGGGCAGCGCACCAAGACGAACGCGCGCACTCGTAAGGGTCCGAAGAAGACCGTGGCGGGCAAGAAGAAGGCCGGCAAGAAGTAACCTCGCGTCTCTAGCAAGTAGGAGTTCACCCAGACATGCCACCCAAGTCCCGCACGGGCGCCGGGGTCAAGAAAGTCCGGCGCAAGGAAAAGAAGAACGTCTCGCACGGCCAGGCGCACATCAAGAGCACGTTCAACAACACCATCGTGTCCATCACGGACCCGCTGGGCAACGTGATCAGCTGGGCGTCCGCCGGCCACGTGGGCTTCAAGGGCTCGCGGAAGTCGACGCCGTTCGCGGCGCAGATGGCCGCCGAGAACGCCGCCCGCAAGGCCGCCGAGCACGGCATGCGCAAGGTGGACGTGTTCGTGAAGGGTCCCGGCTCCGGCCGCGAGACCGCGATCCGTTCGCTGCAGGCAGCCGGCCTCGAGGTCGGCACCATCCAGGACGTGACCCCGCAGCCCCACAACGGCTGCCGCCCGCCCAAGCGGCGCCGGGTCTGAGGCACGGGGAGGAGTAAGACACTATGGCTCGCTATACCGGACCGGCCACTCGCATCTCGCGCCGTCTCAAGGTCGACCTCGTCGGCGGGGACCAGGCGTTCGAGCGTCGTCCTTACCCGCCCGGCCAGCACGGCCGCGGTCGGATCAAGGAGTCGGAGTACCTGCTCCAGCTCCAGGAGAAGCAGAAGGCCCGCTACACGTACGGCGTCCTGGAGAAGCAGTTCCGGCGCTACTACGAGGAAGCGGTTCGTCGTCCCGGCAAGACCGGTGAGAACCTGCTGCAGATCCTCGAGTCCCGGCTCGACAACGTGGTGTACCGCGCGGGTCTCGCGCGCACCCGTCGTCAGTCCCGCCAGCTGGTCAGCCACGGTCACTTCATCGTGAACGGCCAGAAGGTCAACATCCCGAGCTTCCGGGTGTCGAAGTTCGACATCATCGACGTGAAGCCGAAGTCGCTGCCCACGCTGCCCTTCGAGGCCGCGCGTGCTTCCTTCGGCGACCGGCCGATCCCGGCGTGGCTCCAGGTCGTGCAGAGCAACCTGCGCATCCTGGTCCACCAGCTGCCGGAGCGGGCGCAGATCGACACGCCCGTCACCGAGCAGCTCATCGTCGAGCTCTACTCGAAGTGATCCTCCTGGAGGGGCCGTCCGCGGCCCCTCCAGTCGGGTCCCGCGGCGGCGCGAAATGGTGTGCCGCATGCGTTTGCCGGTCTCCGCGACCGGCTTCCACGACGTCAAATAGCGGGCGTCGGGGTGAGAAGGGAAGAACCCAGTGCTGATTTCCCAGCGTCCCTCGCTCAGCGAGGAAGCGGTCAACGAGACCCGCTCCCGGTTCGTCATCGAGCCGCTGGAGCCGGGCTTCGGCTACACCCTCGGCAACTCGATTCGCCGCACCCTGCTGTCGTCCATCCCCGGCGCGGCCGTGACCAGCATCCGCATCGACGGTGTGCTGCACGAGTTCACGACCGTCCCCGGTGTGAAGGAAGACGTCACCGACATCATCCTCAACCTCAAGGAGCTGGTCGTCAGCTCCGAGGAGGACGAGCCGGTGACCATGTACCTGCGCAAGCAGGGGCCGGGCGCGGTGACCGCGGGCGACATCGTGCCTCCGGCCGGTGTCACCGTGCACAACCCCGACCTGCACATCGCCACCCTGAACGGCAAGGGCAAGCTGGAGATCGAGCTCGTGGTCGAGCGCGGTCGCGGTTACGTCCCCGCCGTGCAGAACAAGCAGGCCGGCGCCGAGATCGGCCGCATTCCGGTCGACTCGATCTACTCGCCCGTCATGAAGGTGACCTACAAGGTCGAGGCCACCCGTGTCGAGCAGCGGACCGACTTCGACAAGCTGATCCTCGACGTCGAGACCAAGCCGTCCATCACGCCGCGCGACGCCGTCGCGTCGGCCGGTAAGACGCTGGTCGAGCTGTTCGGTCTCGCTCGCGAGCTGAACGTCGACGCCGAGGGCATCGAGATCGGCCCCTCGCCCGCCGAGGCGGACACCATCGCGGCGTTCGCGATGCCGATCGAGGACCTGGACCTCACCGTCCGGTCCTACAACTGCCTCAAGCGCGAGGGCATCCACACCGTGGGCGAGCTCGTCTCGCGCAGCGAGGCGGACCTGCTGGACATCCGCAACTTCGGTGCGAAGTCGATCGACGAGGTCAAGATGAAGCTCGTCGGTCTCGGCCTCGCGCTGAAGGACAGCCCCCCCGGGTTCGACCCGTCGGCCGCCGCGTCCGACTACCCCGCCGAAGGCTGGGGCACGGACACCGCCGTGGACACCCACGACGACGGCCAGGACTACGCGGAGACCGAGCAGCTCTGAGGTCGCTTAGCGGCCGGGCCGGAGCAGAGGATCAGAAAGAAATCCGAGGAGCAATTCGATGCCCACCCCCACCAAGGGACCCCGTCTCGGGGGCTCGCCGGCCCACGAGCGGCTGATGCTGGCCAACCTGGCCACGTCCCTGTTCACCCACGGTCGGATCACGACCACCGAGGCCAAGGCGAAGCGGCTGCGCCCGTACGCCGAGAAGCTGATCAGCAAGGCGAAGGTCGGTGACCTGCACAACCGTCGCGAGATCCTCAAGGTGATCCGCGACAAGGACATCGTGCACAAGCTGTTCGCCGAGATCGGCCCGCAGTTCGCCGACCGCCCCGGTGGCTACACCCGCATCACCAAGACGATGCCGCGCAAGGGCGACAACGCCCCCATGGCCGTGATCGAGCTGATCGCGGAGTCCACCGTCACCTCCGAGGCGGAGCGCGCCCGCAAGACCAAGTTCGCCAAGGACGAGGCGCCGAAGGCCGCCACGACCGAGGAGACCGAGGTCGACGCGGAAGCGCAGGACCAGGACGCCGACGCGCCCGAGTCCGCCACGAAGGACGCCGCCGAGGAGCCCGCCGAGGGCGCTTCGGACGAGGCCGCGGAGGCCCCGAAGGCCGAGGACAAGAAGGACGGGTCCTGACGGACGCGCACTTCACCGACGAGCCCGTCGTCCCCGCTGGGGACGACGGGCTCGTTCGTGTGCGACTCGACCTGGCCTACGACGGCACGGAGTTCTCCGGGTGGGCGCGGCAGCCCGACCGCCGCACGGTGTGCGGTGTCCTGGAGGACACCCTGTCGAAGGTGCTGCGCGAGGACGTGCAGCTGACCGTGGCCGGTCGCACGGACGCGGGCGTGCACGCGTCGGGGCAGGTGGCGCACGTCGACCTGCCGGCGGCGGTGGACGTCGCGGGCCTGCCGAAGCGCCTGGCCCGCGCGCTGCCGGCTGACGTCCGGGTGTTCTCGGCGCGGGTGGCGCCCGCCGAGTTCGACGCCCGGTTCGCCGCGCTGCGCCGGCACTACGAGTACCGGGTCACCGACGCCGCGTTCGGGGCGCACCCGTTGCGCCGGCTGGACACGTTGGCCTGGCCGCGCCCGCTGGACCTGGACGCGTTGAACACCGCGTCGCGGTTGTTGTTGGGCGAGCGGGACTTCTGCGCGTTCTGCAAGCGGCGCGAGGGCGCGACGACGATCCGCGAGCTGCAACGCCTGGAGTGGGTGCGGGACGGCACTGTGCTGACCGCGCACGTGTCCGCGGACGCGTTCTGCCACTCGATGGTCCGCAGCCTGGTCGGCGCGCTGCTGGCCGTGGGCGAGGGGCGCAAGCCGGTGGGCTGGCCCGCGTCGCTGCTGTCGCTGACCGCGCGGTCGAGCGAGGTCACGGTCGCGCCGCCGCACGGGCTGTCGCTGGTCCGGGTCGACTACCCGGCCGACGACGAGCTCGCCGCGCGGGCCGCCGTCACGCGGAACGTGCGCGGTTCGGTGAGTTCGGCGAGTTCACCCGGCGTGCCGACCAGTTGAGCCAGGCCACGACGCCCAGCGGTATCTCCGCCAGGTACGTGAAGAACGCGAACAGCAGCACGCCCGCGACGGCCGGCGCGGCGGGCGTGCCCAGGCCGATCAGCAGCGCGATGGTGCCGTTCTCGGTGACACCGACGCCGCCGGACGTGACCACAGCCAGCGTGAGCAGCCTGCTCACCGCGCGACCACCAGCCACGCCGCCAGGCCGAGTGACGCCAGCGACGCGGTGACGCGGTGACGCGGTGACGCGCAGGGACCTCTTCACGGCTTCACCGGCCCCGCAATCGTTTGCGCTCGACGTACCACTCGGTGCCCAGGACCACGTTGAACAGCGGTGGCGGCGCGGAGCGGCCCCTCACCGGGGGGAGTGGTGAGGGGCCGCTGTGGTGCGGGTGGTGCGGGTGGACCGGTTACAGGTCGAGGGTCCAGCTGTCGATGTAGCCGGTGTCCTGGCTGTACGCGTCACGCACGCGCAGCTGCCAGGTGCCGTTGGCGTTCTCCGCCGACAGGTTCACCGTGTACGTGGCGTCGACGTTGTCCGCGCTGTCCGAACCGGACTGCACCTTCAGCTGCTTGACCGCGCCGCTCGGCGTGATCAGGTCGACCACCACGTCGCCCCGGTACGTGTGCTTGACGTGCACCTCGACGGTGGCCGACGCGCCGGCCTTGCCGCCGCAGTCCGTCACCGCGATCGGGCTGGACGCGGTGCCCAGGTCCGGCACGGCCACGTCGGTCGCGTTGGTCTTGGCCGGGCAGCCGCCGGGCGGCGGGGTGGACGTGCCGACCAGGCGCAGCAGCTTGTTCGGCGAACCGGTGCCCGGGTTGCCGACCACGCCGTTCGTCGCGCCGTTGACCAGGGCGTCACGCACCTGCGCCGGCGTCGCGGTCGGGTTCGCGGCCAGGTAGACGGCCGCCGCGCCGACGACGTGCGGCGTCGCCATGGACGTGCCGCTGATCGTGTTGGTGGCCGTGTCGTTGCTGTACCAGGCCGAGGTGATGTTCGAGCCCGGCGCGAAGATGTCCAGGCAGGTGCCGATGTTCGAGAACGACGACCGGGCGTCGGTGTTGGTCGTGGAGCCGACCGTGATCGCCTCCAGCGTGCGCGCCGGCGTCACGTTGCACGCGTTCGCGCCGTTCTCGTTGCCCGCCGCGAGGCCGTAGGTCACGCCCGACGCGATGGAGTTGCGCACGGCCTGGTCGACCGTGGCGTCCGCGCCGCCGCCGAGCGACATGTTCGCGACCGCCGGCTTGACCGCGTTCGCCGTCACCCAGTCGATGCCCGCGATGACGCCCGCGTACGTGCCGGAGCCCGCGCAGTTCAGCACCCGCACGCCGACCAGCTTGGCCTTCTTCGCCATGCCGTGCTTCGTGCCGCCGACCGTGCCCGCGACGTGCGTGCCGTGGCCGTTGCAGTCGGTGGCGTCGGCGTCGTTGTCGACGGTGTCGCGACCGGTCACGGCGCGCCCGCCGAAGTCGCTGTGCGAGAACCGGATGCCCGTGTCGATGATGTAGGCGGTGACGCCCTCACCCTCGTTCGGGTAGGTGTAGGAGTTGTCCAGCGGCAGCGCGGCCTGGTCGATCCGGTCCAGGCCCCACGACGGGGTCGGTGCCTGCGTGGCGGAGATCGACACCTCGCCGTCCTGCTGCACGTAGGCCACCGACGGGTCGGCGGCCAGCTTGCGGGCCTGCAACTCGGTCATCGTCGCCGAGAAGCCGCGCAGCGCGCTCGTGTACGTGTGCTTGACGTTCGCCCGGTACTTGTCGCTCAACGCGGCGACGCTGCTCGTGCTCACGTCCTTGAGCACGACGATGTAGCTGTCCTTGACCGCGTTGGGCGCGGCGACCCCGATGATCTGGCCCTCGGCGGCGGCGGAGGTGAAGGTGGTCAGCGCGGCCGTGACCGCGAACGCCGTGCCCGTGGCCAGCCCGACACCGGCCAACCGTCTCGTCCAGGACGAGCGAACGTCTCCCATGGCAGGGGGTCTCCTCTTCGCAGGGTGGGTGTCCGGCCGGTGTCGCCCCCGAGACCGACCGGACACGGTGGGTTGTTCCTAGTTCGCCTCGCGGGTGGGGCGCAAGAATTTGCCCGCAATAACCGACGAACGGCTCGTACACAGTTTTATTCGTGCTGTGAACGAATCGATGCGGAGAGTCACTGGACCCCGCTCAAGAAATATGCCCCCGGACAATCGTCCGGGGGCACGGGGGTGTTGCGCGCGGGTCAGTCGCCGCGGCGGACCGCACCGAGGATCTGCTGCTCACCGGGGGTGGTGACCAGTCGCAACGGCCGCCACAGGTTCGTGCCGAGCGCGATCACCTGGTCGTCCTTGAGCGTGGTGAGCTGGTGCGCCATCTGCGGCGGCAGCCGCCAGATCTGCGACGCCAGCTGGGCCTGCCCGACCGGCAGCCGTTGCAGCAGCACGAGGTCCGCGGAATTCGCGGTGGTCGCCGCCTGGGGGTGCAAATAGGGCAGCACGTACATCGTGGTCTGCCACGGCGACCGCGGCGGGAACAGCTCCTGCGGCACGTGGCCGCCGTCGTGCACGACCAGCAGCGGGCTGTCCTCCGACGGGCGCGGCAGCTCGACCGGGCTCAGCCGGCGCAGCTGCACCAGCGGCGAGGGGCGGCCGTCCGCGCCCGCGCCCGCCGCGCGCACCACCGGCTGCCAGGCCGCCGGGCGACCCGTCGCGATGGTGATCCACGCGCCCGTCGCCATCGCCCGCAACGCGATCTGCCGGGCCAGGTACAGCCCGCCGACCACGACCATGCGGGTGGGCGCGGACCGCAGCACCGAGATCGTCAACGGCTCGCCCTGGAGGCCCGAGCCGAGCACCATGCCGCCGCGGTCGCCGGACGGGCTCACCACGTCCAGCATCTGCGGCGACACCAGGAACTCCGGCGCCACGCCCTTGCTCTGCGAGTCCAGCAAGCGGGAGTTGCTCACGCCACACCTCCGAGCGGCAGCGTCGCGGCCAGCCCGGCGACCTGCAGGCCGTTCAACGGGGTCAGCGTGATGTCGAGCTTGTCGGCCAGCGCCTTGAGCCGGTCGTCGGCGCGGTTCAGCTCGGTGGGCGTGCGCGCGCTGACCCGCACCATGCCGCGCAGCCCGACCTGACCCTGCTCGCTGCTGGGCGAGATCGTCATGGACAGCGTGGAGGACAGGGCGCGGACACCGGTCAGCGCGTTCAGGTTGTTGCGCATGCCCTTGGAGGGCCAGCCGGTGATCGCGTAGCTGGCGTGGCCGACGCCGCCCGCCGTCACACCGGACCACTTCTCCCGCAACGACACCGAGTTGTTCGACCCGGCCACCGAGGTCAGCTCGGCCGCCGAGATGCCCGCGCGGATCAGCTCGTCGGGGTCGAGCGGCCGGATCGACACACCCGTCGACTCCAACGCGTTGCGCACGCGGGACAGCGCGCCGATCAGCGCCCGGTGCGCGCCGACGACGCCGCCGCCGCGTTCCCGGATCGCCGCCGCGCACCGGCGCGGGTCCAGCCGCACCGCGATCCACGTGGTCCGGCGGGCCGCCGCGGGCAGCGGGCCGAGCACCTCCATGTACGAGCTGAGGGCGGGCGAGTTCGACGGCAGCGCCGCGCTGCCCGGGTAGCAGTGCCAGATCACCGAGATCGCGTCGAGCACCACACCGCGGTCCTCCAACGTCGGCGCGAGCGCGCCCAGCGGCAACGACGGCGCGCTGCCCACGGCGGTGATCAGACCCGGCGCCGGGTCGACCAGCAGCACCGCGGTCCACGCGCCCTGGTGCCAGGCCATGCCCAGCGGGCGGCGCTCGTGGTCGACCCCCCGGGCCACCACCAGGTCTGGCACCGCGAGGCGCAGCAACGCCACGCGCGGGTCGTCCGGGCCGATGACCGAGGACTCCTCCTCCGACGGCGGCTTCATCTCCGCCGGGCCGGTGCGCTTGGCCGTGCGGCCGTGCGAGCGGAAGCTGTAGCGCACCACCAGGCCGATCCACTGGGTCAGCCAGCGACCCCGCGACCTGGTGAACGCGATGATCAACGCGATCAGCACGATGCCGCCCGCGACGTACATGGGCGCGGGGGCGACGGTGTCACCGGTGGCGCCGACGGCCAGCAGGACCAGGCCGATGGCGACGCCGACCTCGAGCACGACCAGGTTGGCGACCGGCAGGGAGCCCAGGCTCGCGCCCGCGGTGCGGCGACGCGCCCGGAGCAGCGCGGCGCGCACGGCGCCGCCCGCTGCCTGCGCGCGTGCCACGGCGGGGTTGGGCTGGCCCGGATGTGGGGTGGTCACGGACATCCGCTCTGGTTCTCTTTCCGTCGGCGTGCGCCGGGTGGGGCCGACCGGGTCTGACCAACCCGCACACGGACCACCCGCCGTCCGGCTATCGTGCAGACCGTACCGCGACTGGGAGAGCAGCGAGCCGAGAATGGCATCAACACCCACCACCAAGTCACAGGTCCAGGCCTACCGCTTCGTGCTGCGCAGGATGCAGTCCGCCCTGGTGCGCAGAGACGCGGTGATGCTGCACGACCCGATGCGCACGCACTCGCGTGCCACCGCGGTGGGCGTCCTGCTCGGCGTCATCGGGCTGCTCGGCTTCCTCATCTTCGGCTTCTTCTCGCCGGACCCCCAGGTCGACGACCAGACGCAGATCGCCATCTCCAAGGAGACCGGCCAGGTCTACGTCGTGCACACGGTGGGCACGACCAAGACGCTGATCCCGATGACGAACCTCGCCTCCGCGCGGCTGCTGCTGTTGCAGCGGTCCAACCCGGACAAGGGCCAGGCGGCGGTCGCGGGTGCCGACGCGGCGGCGGGCCAGGTGAACGCGGGACCCCAGGTCGCGGGCGGCGACCCGAAGCTGGTCAGCGAGAAGGCCCTGGCGAAGCTGCCCAAGGGCCGGCTGACCGGGATCCCCGACGGGCCGGACGTGCTGCCGAAGCCCGCCGACCGGATCGGCGCGGACTGGTCGGTCTGCGACACGACGACGTTGGACCCGTCGCTGAACGACCCGACGGCGGAGCGCAAGTTCACCACCACCGTCCTGGCGGGCTTCAGCGGTGTCGGCGCGCCGCTCGACGACAACCGCGCCCTGCTGGTGCAGGCGGGCACCGACGACAAGCAGGCCTACCTGATCTACAAGGCCCCGGTGAACTCGAAGGTCACCTCGACGTCCACGGTGCGGGCCAAGGTCGACCTGAAGGACGCCAACGTGCTCACCGCGCTCAACCTGAGCGGCAAGAACCCGCGCGCGGTCAGCACCGGCCTGCTCAACGCGATCCCCGAGGCCAAGGAGCTCAAGGCGCCGCTCATCCCCGGCAAGGGGCAGGCCGTGAGCTACGTGGCCGGCGAGGCGCTCAAGGTCAGCGACGTCATCGAGGTCACGCGCACGGGTGCTCCTTCGGTCTTCTACGTCGTGCTCAACGAGGGGTTGCAGGAGGTCAGCAAGGCCGCCGGCGACCTCATCCGCGCCAGCTACGCGCAGGGCGCCAAGCCGAAGCTGGTCGACATCGCGAAGACGAACGAGCCCGCGAAGGTCACCCTGCTCGACTTCTCCGACTACCCGGCCGACGTGCCGGAGACGGTGGACACGAACCCGAACAACCGGGTGATCTGCCTCGGCTGGCAGGCGCAGAACGTGTCGTCGGAGAACAAGTCGCAGCACACCAAGGTGACCATCGCGCCGTCGCTGCCGATCCCGTCGAACGCGGTGCCGGTGGAGATCAACCAGGCCGGCGCGACCGGCGAGGTCGTCAGCCAGTTCGTGATGGCGCCGGGCAAGGCGGCGGTGGTGCGCAGCGCGACCTCCACCGAGGACTTCGAGACCGGTCCGATCCACCTGATCACCGGACGTGGTGTGAAGTACGGCGTCCCGGACACGACGACCAGTGGCGCGCTCGGCCTCGGCGCGGACGGGTTCACGCCCGGACCCGAGTCGATCCTGCGGCTGTTGCCCAACGGGCCGCAGCTCAACCGCAACGACGCCTCGCGCAGCTGGGACCACATCCAGGTGGACCAGGGCAACGGCCTGCTGCCCGAGCAGAGGGCGCAGAAGCAGGGCGGCTGAGCCCGTGTTGCTGAGCCCTTTGGGGGAACCGGCGTGCGCCGGTTCCCGTCAGAGGGTGCAGGAGGTGTCCGGGTGAACGAGGTCACACGCGGTCCGTCGGGCGGCAGGCAGGTTTCGGTCGACCCGCGCTGGCTGGAGCTGTACGCGAAGCGCGTCGAAGAGGCGGCCGAGGAGCTGACCCGCGCGCGGTCCGAGCTCAGGGAGGCGCCGATGCGTCCCCAGAGCTTCGGCGAGCTGGGGCGGACG
This sequence comes from Actinosynnema sp. CA-299493, assembly GCF_050946825.1. Lineage (NCBI taxonomy): Bacteria > Bacillati > Actinomycetota > Actinomycetes > Pseudonocardiales > Pseudonocardiaceae > Actinosynnema > Actinosynnema sp. CA-299493. Next base: position 8,773,563 of record NZ_CP191993.1, on the reverse strand, counting down.
TTGCGCAGCGCGGAGGCTTACGGCCGGGCCGCCGGGCTGCTGCACCGGCAGCTCGACCGGGCGTGCGAGGTGCTGACGTCCGCGGCGAAGGGCCTGCACGACGTGGCCGAGCACTACGGCGCCCAGGACGACGACGCGGTGGCGTTGATCAAGGCGGTCGACCGGCGGGCGGGGCTGAGCTGATGCGCGGCAAGGACGGCAGGCAGATCGCCGCCGAGGTGGGGCCGGAGCTGGACTACCTGTCCGGGATCAGCAGGCGGCTCGGCGTGCGCGACCTCGTGGCGGACTACTTCGCGCCGGTCCTGGGCGACTGGAACGACCTGGCCGAGGAGGCGGAGCGCTGGCGCAAGGCCGGCCTCGTCGCCGAGCACGTGACGCGTGACCTGACCAAGCCGCTCGGCAAGCTGGACTCGGCGTGGCAGGGCAAGGACGCGGACGCGTTCGTGGACCACATGCAGAAGGTCGGCCTGGCCGGGCACGACATGTCCGACGCGATGCACGCGATGGGCGAGGCGCTGGACCAGACCGCCGAGGGCGTGCGCGGGATCGTGGAGGACATGTCCCGGGTGTTCGCCGAGGCGGCCGACGCGGTGTCCGCCGCGGCGGCCTTGCCGGTGGACGGCGACCGGCGCGTGGTGGAGGCGTTGGACGAGCTGCACGGCCCGGCGAAGGAGCTGCACGAGTCGGTGCGGGACGTGCTGGAGGCGTTCCTGCGGCTGTGCGACGGCGTGTCCGGTTCGGACGACTTCGCCGACGTGAAGATGGAGCACGAGTACCCCGAGCAGGACTGGTCGTTCACCGCGCCCGCGAAGCCGACCGCGCCGGAGCCGCCGACCGCACCGCCCGCACCGACCGCACCGCCCGCCGAGACGAAGCCGGCGGGTGCCGGTGGCGGGTCCGGTGGCGGCGGCGTGCCGGGTGGTGGCGGTGGTGGTGTGCCCGGTGGTGGCGGCGGTGTGCCCGGTGGCGGTGGGGTCTCCGGCGGTGAGTCGGCGGAGCGGATGCAGCCGGGTGGGTCGACGGCCGTGGCCGAGCCGCACTCGGTGGAGCCCGGCCCTCGTCCGGCAGCCGCCGCGGCGGGCGGTCCGTCCGCTCCGGCGGCGGGCGGCGCCGGGATGATGGGCGGGGGGATGATGGGCGGCATGGGCGCCGGCGGCCAGCAGGGCGGCGACAAGGAGCACAAGTCGAAGGTCCAGCTGGCCGGCTCGACCGAGCAGGTCTTCGGCAAGCCCAAGAAGTCGGCCCCGCCGGTGCTCGGCGAGGACTAGCGGGTCAACGGGCCGCTCGCGTGTCCCGAGCGTTCAACTCGGGGGTCCTGAACGTAGGACTCACGCGTTCTGAACGTAGGACTCGCGCGAGCGGCTAGAGCACGGAGCGCTTCGGGGCCGGGAGGCGCCTGGCGCGGTTACGGTTCACGGTGTGGACGATGAACAGCGTCAGCAGGAGCAGGCCCACGCCCGCGCCCGTGCCGGACAGCGCCACGATCATCGGCGTGCTGCTGGGCGGGTTCAGCGGACCCAGGTTGGTGATCAGCTGGTCCGGCGTCTCCTGCTTCGCGCCCGGCTCCTCCAGCGGCAGCTCGGCAGTCAGCGCGGCCACCGGGTTGATCATCCCGTAGCCGACCTTGTGGTCGCGGCCGTTCGGGTTGCCGGGGTGCTGCGCGGTCGACTTGATGCGGTTCATGACCTGCTTCGCGGTCAGGTCGGGGAACCGCTCGCGCACCAGCGCGACCACGCCCGCCACGTACGGCGAGGCGAAGCTGGTGCCCTGGATCGCGACGGGCCGGCCGTTCTCGAAGTTCGCGTTGGTCAGGCCGTTGCCCGCCGGGTCGAGCGTGACGATGTTCTCGCCCGGCGCGGCCACGCTGACCCACGGGCCCCACACCGAGAACGGCGACACGCCGCCCTCCGCGTTCATCGACGCCACGGACAGCACGTTGTCGGCGTACCACGGCGGCGACGCGACCACGTTGACCCGGTTCGGGTCCTGGCCGTCGTTCTGGCCCTGGCAGCCGCTGTCCGGGTCGATGTTGCCCGCGGCGGTCACGATGACGACGTTCTTGTCGTTCACCGCCCAGTCGATCGCGGCCTGGAGCTCGCGTTCCTGGTTGCTCGGCTCGCTCGGCGCGGCGCACGCGGTCAGCGAGATGTTGATGACCCTCGCGCCCTGGTCCACCGCCGAGACGATGGCCTTCGCCAGGGTGCCGACCTTGCCCGCGGACGGTCGGTTGTCCTGCCCCTTCGGGTCCTTGAACTCGAAGCTGTTGCTGGTCTGGCGGAACGCCAGCACCGTCGCCTCGGGCGCGGCGCCGATGAACCCGGTCTGGTCGTCCCGGCTGGCCGCCGCGACACCGGCGACCTCGGTGCCGTGGCCGTCGCAGTCGCTGACACCGCGCTTCTCGGTCTCCACGTAGTCACCGCCCGCCACGACCCGTCCCGCCAGTCGCGGGTGGTCCTTGTTGACACCGGTGTCGATGATGGCGAGCTTGACGTCCTTGCCGGTGGCGAACCGGTGCGCTTCCTCCAGCCGCAGCTGCATCTGGCCCCACGGCTTGTTCGGGAGGGGGCGGTCGTCGGTGCCGGACTTGATGCACAGGTTCTTCGGCTTGTAGTCGACGTCCTCGACGGGCGGTTCGGGCGCGCGCAGGAACGCCCGGTCCACCGGCGGCGGCTGCGAGTTCAGCCGGCTCGGGGCCGCCGGAGTCGTCGTCGACGCCGGCTGGGCGTACGCGCCGGGCGCGGTCGCCAGGGTGAGGGCTGCCGCGGCCAGCGCGGCGATCTTGCGGATGCGCATCACGGCCTCACGCGGGGATGAGCTGGCGCATGGCCACGTAGAGGTCCATCACCGCCAGCGCCAGCGGCAGCACCGCGGCGATCAGGATGGCCTCCAGCACGTCGACCGTCCGGCGCAGCACGGGGGAGAACTTCTGGTTGGGGAAGATCACGCCGAGCACCAGCGCGCCCGCACCGACCACCACGAGGGTGCCGAACACGTACAGCAGCCGGTCGCCGGGCGTGGACTGCACCAGCCACCCGAGCAGCACGCCGGCGCCCGCGACCATGCCGCTGGCCAGCAGCGCCACCGCCTGCGCGCCGTTGGCGTAGGCCCGGCCGCGCAGCAGCAGCACCAGCGTCACCACGATCGCCAGCAGCGGGCCCCAGATGGAGCCGTCGCCCGCCGCGATCACGGCGAACAGCGCGGCGACGCCACCGCAGCCGATGATCATGCCGGTCAGGTACTCGTGCGCGTTGGCGGTGCGCCGCTCGATCACGGAGTACTCCGGGAAGCCGGTGTCCTCCTTGAGGTCCTCGGCGCTGCCCGGCACGGTCGGCAGCGGCAGCTTGGCCAGCTGGATCGTCAACCGGGGCAGCACGGACAGGGCGGCGAGCGAGACCGCCGCGGTGGCCGCCGCGATGCCCTGCACCGGGTGGTCCACGAAGATGCCGATGAGGAACGCGAGGCCGCTCAGCGCACCCGCCGTGGCGGCGGCGATGAACACCGTGATGCCGCGGCCGATCAGCATGATCGCGGCCGAGGCGAAGATCAGCACCAGCACGCTGGCCAGCAGCAGGCTCGGCCGGCCGATCTCGCCGGGCACGATGTAGAGGCCCGCGACGTAGGCCATCGGGAGCCCGCCCGCCGCGGCCACCAGCACGCCCGTGCCGGTGGCGTTGTAGGACCGCGCGATGACCGCGCCCGCGACGAGCGAGGCGATGGCGATCACGCCCGCGCAGATCGCCGGCACGAGGTTGCCGCCGCCCGCGAGCGGACCGGCCATCAGCACCGCGATGGCGGCCGTGATCAGCGCCAGCGCGCCCGCGAGGTGGCCGTAGCGGCGTGCCGTGTCCTTGGTCCACGGGCGGAAGCTGTCCGGGTCCGACTCGGCGATCGCGTCGACCACGTCGTCGTACAGCGGGGGCGGCGGGTTCTCGTTGCGCTTGCGCAGCTGCAGCAGCTCGCCGTCGACCACGCCGAGCGAGGCCAGCGTGCGGCTGGGGTCCAGCGGACCCTCGCCCAGCTTGGCCAACGCCCAACCGCCGTGCCGCACGCCACCGTCCGGAGTGGCCTCCTTGGCCATGTCCAGCAGCATCGGCAGCAGGTCGGCCACCGCGACGTCGGCGGGCAGCGCGACGTCGATACGCGTTCGCGGCGCAACCACCGTCACCCGGCTGAACACCGTCGTCCCGGTCGCCACCAGCGCCCCCTAAGTCCTGATGAGTGTGTGCTGTGGTCCGTGCCGACCCTATTGGTCCGGTCGGACGCGCTTCGGCCCGCCCCTGGAGAGGAGCGGACCCAGTATGGGGGCAGCGGGCGTCGCCGCTGGGCTGTTCCGCGCAACACGTCACAACACGTTGGCCGCGGATTTGCCCGACCCCCCGTCGTGCGGGGTTCCGATGCGCCATAGTGTCGGTGCGACTGTGGCGGGCCCACACGCCCGGATTCGGATTCGAGCGCAGTCGGGCTGGTCGTTTACGGATCGACGCTGAAGAGGTGCCTGTCAGGTGAGCACGCTGCAGTTCAAGCGCACGGCACGCCTCGCCGCTCCCCGCCCGCCCGGCGGTGAGGTCCACCTCGAACCGCCACCCGAGGTGCCGCGGGTCATCCCCGGCAACATCATGATGAAGGCGATGCCCGTCGTCATGATCGTGTCGTCCGTCGGCATGATGGTGCTGATGTTCAGCTACAGCGGGCGCAGCCCCGCTGCGATGATCATGCCCGGCATGATGCTGGTCTCGACCATCGGCATGATGGCCGGCGGCATGGGCGGCGGCAAGGGCCAGAAGAAGGCCGAGATGAACGAGGACCGCAAGGACTACCTGCGCTACCTCGGCCAGATGCGCGACCGCGCCCGCGAGGCCGCCAACGAGCAGCGCGCCGAGCGCGAGTGGGTCCACCCCGACCCGCAGATGCTGTGGTCGCTGGCCACCACCCGGCGCATGTGGGAGCGCCGGCAGAACGACCCCGACTTCTGCCACCTGCGCGCGGGCCGCGGCTCGCAGCGGCTGGCCACCCGGCTCGTGCCGCCGCAGACCGGCCCCGTCGAGGAGCTGGAGCCGATCGCGACGCTGGCGCTGCGCCGGTTCGTGCGCGCCCACTCGTTGGTGCCCGACCTGCCGATCTCCATCGCGCTGCGCGGCTTCGCCGCCGTCGGCCTGCTCGGCGAGATCGAGGAGAAGCGCGGCCTGGCCCGCGCCCTGCTGGCCCAGATGGTCACCTTCCACTCGCCGGACGACCTGCTGGTCGCCGTCGTCACCACCGGCCGCACCAAGGCCGAGTGGGAGTGGATGAAGTGGCTGCCGCACGTGCAGCACCCGGCGATCGTCGACGGCATCGGGCAGATGCGGATGATGGCGGGCTCGCTGGCCGAGGTCGAGCAGATGCTGGACGAGCAGCTGCGCGACCGGCAGCGGTTCACCCGCAACGCGCCGCCGCCCGCCGACCAGCCGCACATCGTGATCCTGATCGACGACGGCGACGTCACCCGGGAAGAGCAGATCATCCTGGAGGAGGGCCTGGTCGGCGTCACGCTGTTCGACCTGTCCGAGTCCCTGGGCAACCTCACCGCCCGCCGCGGCCTGCGGCTGGTGATCGAGGACGGCAAGCTCGGCGCGCGCAGCGCGAGCGGCGTGGAGTGGTTCGGCGCGCCGGACTGGCTGAGCGTGGTCGAGGCCGAGGCGCTGGCCCGGCGGTTGTCGCCGTACCGGGTCGGCGGCGTGGACGTGGGCGGCAGCGACGAGGACCCGCTGTCGATGAGCAACAACCCGCCGCTGCTGGAGTTCCTGGGCATCCCGGGCGACCCGATGACCTTCGACGTGCAGGCGGCGTGGCGGCCCCGGCCGGTGCGCGACCGCTACCGGGTGCCGTTCGGCATCGGCGAGTTCGGTCAGCAGGTCGAGCTGGACATCAAGGAAGCGGCGATGGAGGGCATGGGCCCGCACGGCCTGTGCATCGGCGCGACCGGTTCCGGCAAGTCCGAGTTCCTGCGCACGCTCGTGCTGGGCATGCTGGCGACGCACTCGTCGACCTCGCTCAACATGATCCTGGTCGACTTCAAGGGCGGCGCGACGTTCCTCGGCCTGGACAAGGCGCCGCACGTCGCCGCGACGATCACCAACCTGGCCGGCGACCTGACCCTGGTCGACCGCATGAAGGACGCCATCGCCGGCGAGGTGTCGCGTCGCCAGGAAGTGCTGGCCAAGGGCAACTACAAGAACGTGTGGGACTACGAGAAGGCGCGCGAGAACGGCGCCGACCTCGACCCGCTGCCGGCGTTGTTCATCTGCATCGACGAGTTCTCCGAGATGCTGACGGCGAAGCCGGACTTCATCGACATCTTCCTCCAGATCGGTCGCGTCGGCCGGTCGCTGCAGATGCACATGCTCCTGGCGTCGCAGCGGCTGGAAGAGGGCAAGCTGCGCGGCCTGGACACGTTCCTGTCCTACCGGATCGGTCTGAAGACGTTCTCCGCCGCCGAGTCGCGCGCCGCGATCGGCGTGCCGGACGCCTACGAGCTGCCGCCCATCCCGGGTTCGGGGTACCTGGGCGTGCAGGGCTCGCCGCTGACCCGGTTCAAGGCGCTGTACGTGTCCGGCCCGTACCGGCCGGCCGGGTTGCAGGTCGCGGGCCCGTCCGCGCCGGTGACCAGCGACAAGCGGCCACGCTACTTCGTGCCGGACTACATCGAGATCCCCAAGGAGCCGATCAAGCCGGTCGAGCCCGTCAAGCAGCAGAAGAAGGAAGAGGACTCGAACGAGCCCTCGGAGCTCGAGGTCATCGTCGAGCGGCTGGTGGGCCAGGGCCCGCCGGCGCACGAGGTGTGGCTGCCGCCGCTGAACGAGCCGCCGTCGCTGGACACGCTGCTGCCGCCGTTGCAGGCGACCGAGGACCGCGGCCTGACCGCGCCCGGCTTCTTCTCCAACGGCAAGCTCCAGGTGCCGCTCGGCGTGGTCGACAAGCCGTTCGAGCAGCGGCGCGACCTGCTGTGGGCGGACTTCTCCGGCGCGGCCGGCCACGGCGCGATCGTCGGCGGCCCGCAGTCGGGCAAGTCGATGATGCTGCGCACGCTGATCACGTCCATGGCGTTGACGCACACGCCGCAGGAGGTGCAGTTCTACTGCCTCGACCTCGGCGGCGGCACGCTGGCGTCGCTGGAGAACCTGCCGCACGTCGGCGGGTTCGCCAGCCGGTTGGACGTGGACAAGGCGCGCCGGATGGTGGCCGAGCTGTCGGGCCTGATCGCCGAGCGCGAGCAGCGGTTCCGGGCGCACGGCATCGACTCGATGGTCGAGTTCCGCAACCGCAGGCGGCGCGGCGAGATCCGCGACGACGACTTCGGCGACGCGTTCCTGGTCGTGGACGGCTGGATGAACTTCCGGCAGGAGTTCGAGGCGCTGGAGCCGGCGGTCCAGGCGCTGGCCGCGCAGGGCCTGTCCTACGGCGTGCACGTGATGGTGGCGGCGAACCGGTGGGCGGAGATCCGGCCCGCGATGAAGGACCTGCTCGGCACCCGGTTCGAGCTGCGCCTCGGTGACGTCAGCGAGTCCGAGGTGGACCGCAAGGTCGCGGTCAACGTGCCGCCGGGCCGCCCGGGTCGCGGCCTGTCGCCGCAGAAGCTGCACTTCCTGACCGCGTTGCCGCGCATCGACGCCTCGTCGGACGCGGAGAACGTGGCGGCGGGCGTGCAGGACATGATCGCCAAGGTGCGCGCCGCGTGGCGCGGCCCGCGCGCGCCGCAGGTCCGCCTGCTGCCCGACCTGCTCCCGTACCAGGACTTCATGGCCCAGGTGCAGCAGCAGCGGCCGAACCGGGGCCACCTGGTGCCGATCGGCGTCAACGAGGACGAGCTGGCGCCGGTGTACCTGGACTTCGACGCCGACCCGCACTTCATGGCGCTGGCCGACGGCGAGTCGGGCAAGACCAACCTGCTGCGCGCCATCGTGCGCGGCATCATGACCGGCTACACCTCGTCCGAGGCGCTGATCATGCTGGTCGACTACCGGCGCACCATGCTGGGCTACATCGAGACCGACCACCTGCTGTCCTACGCGGTGTCGTCGGCGCAGCTCACGGACATGATCAAGGACGTCCGGGGGTCGATGGCCAACCGACTGCCCGGCCCGGACGTCACCCAGGACCAGTTGAGGAACAGGTCCTGGTGGAAGGGGCCGGAGCTGTTCGTGGTCGTGGACGACTACGACCTGGTCGCGCCGCAGGGTTCGCAGAACCCCCTGCAGCCGCTGGCGGAGTTCATCCCGCAGGCGAAGGACGTGGGCCTGCACATCATCGCGGTGCGGCGCATGGGTGGCGCGTCGCGGGCGATGTACGACCCCATCCTGGGCAAGCTCAAGGAGATCTCGGCGCCGATCATGGTGGGTTCGGGCTCGAAGGAGGAAGGGGCGATCGTGGGCAACCTCAAGGCGTCGCCGCAGCCTCCCGGCCGGGGCACGCTGGTCACCCGCAAGCTGGGGCAGCAGCGCGTCCAGCTGGCGTGGATCGACCCGGACTGACGGGTCGCGCGAACGACGGGAAGGCCTCGCCGCGGCGGGGCCTTCCGCGTTCCCGGGCCGTGCCGCCGTCGGTCGTGGCGCCCGCTCCTGACGCACCGTGTCCGGACAGTGTCGGTGTGTTGCCTTATGCTTCCCCCCGCACGTAAGGGGGTTGCGTGGAGACTGAGTTCAAGGTGCTCGGGCCCCTGGAGGTCTGGCACGACGGCAGGCAGGTGGCGCTGCCCTCGGGCAAGGCGCGGGTGCTGCTGGCCAGCCTGCTGCTGCGGGCGGGCAGCGTGGTGCCGATGGACCTCCTGGTCGACCGGCTCTGGGACGGCCGGTCGGTGAACCCGGCCCGCACCAGGGCGACGTTGCACATGGTGGTGACCCGGCTGCGCCAGTCGCTCGGCGCGGCGAACGTGGTCCGCACCGCCACCGGCGGGTACGCGGCGGACGTGCCGCCGGGCGCGCTGGACCTGCACCGGTTCCGCGAGCTGGTCGACCGCGACCGGCTGGGCGAGGCCTTGGAGCTGTGGCGCGGCGCGCCGCTGTCGGACGTGCCGTCGGACGTCCTGCACGGCGAGGACGTCGCACCGCTGCTGGAGGAACGCCTCGACGCGCTGGAGCGGCGGCTCGACGTGGACCTGGCGGCGGGCCGGTCCGCGGAGGTGGTGCCCGAGCTGCGGTCGCTGACCCGCGAGCACCCGTTGCGCGAGCGGTTCTGGGGCCAGCTGATGGAGGCGCTGGCCGGGTCGGACCGGCAGGCCGAGGCACTGGCCGCCTACCGGTCGGTGAGCGGGCTGCTGGCCGAGCAGCTCGGCGTCGACCCGGGTCCGCGGTTGCGGGAGCTGCACCACCGGATCCTCACCGCCGCGCCGGTCGTGGTGCGCGCGAACACCAGGGGCACCTCGAACAAGCCGCGGCAGCTGCCGGTGCGCAACCGGTTCTTCGTCGGCCGCGACGGTGAGCTGGCCGCGCTGTGGGAGCTGCTCGACTCGGCCGCGGCGGGCGCGGTGGTGATCGCGGCGGTCAACGGCGCCGCCGGCGTCGGCAAGACGGCGTTGGCGCTGCACTGGGCGAGCCAGAGCGCGCACCGCTTCCCGGACGGCCAGCTCTACGTGAACCTGCGCGGTTTCGACCCGACGGGTGTGCCGATGAGCCCGGACGAGGCGTTGCGCGGTTTCCTCGGCGCGCTGGGCGTGGCGCCGGAGCGCGTCCCGTCCGGGCTGGACGAGCAGGTGGGCCTGTACCGCAGCCTGCTGGCCGAGCGCCGGGTGCTGGTGGTGCTGGACAACGCCGCGGACAGCGAGCAGGTGCGCCCGCTGCTGCCGAGCGGTCCGCGCTGCCTGGCCCTGGTGACCAGCCGCAACCAGCTCGACGGGCTGGTGGTGCGCGAGGGCGCGCAGCCGTTGCCGCTCGGCGTGCTGTCCGACGCCGAGGCGACCGCGCTGCTGGTGCGGCAGCTGGGCGCGCAGCGGGTCGGCGCCGAGCCGGACGCGGTGCGCGAGCTGATCGGGCACTGCGCCGGGCTGCCGCTGGCGTTGTCGGTGGTCGCGGCGCGCGCGGCGGCGCACCCGGACTTCGCGCTGCGGGCGTTGGCGGGCGAGCTGGCCGACGAGCGGACCAGGCTGGAGGCGCTCGACACGGGCGAGGCGACGACCAGCGTCAAGACGGTGTTCTCCTGGTCCTACGAGCGGTTGAGCCCGGCCGCGGCCCGGATGTTCCTGCTGCTGGGCGTGCACGCGGGCCCCGAGGTGTCGATCCCGGCGGCGGCGAGCCTGGCCGGTGTGCCGCCGCGCGCCGCCCGCCGGGCCCTGGGCGAGCTGAGCAGGCTGCACCTGATCGCGGAGCCGGTGCCGGGCCGCTTCACGCTGCACGACCTGGTGCACGCCTGCGCGCGCGACCTGGTCGCGGCGCACGAGGACCAGGGCGGTGTGCGCGAAGCCCTGCGGCGGGTGCTCGACCACTACCTGCACACCGCGAACACGGCCGACCGGTTGCTGTACTCGCAGCGCGAGGAGGTGCCGATCGCCGAGCCGGCGCCGGGCGTGGTGGTCGCGGAGCCGACCGAGCGGGCCGACGCGCTGGCCTGGTTCGACCTGGAGCAGGCGTCGCTGTTCGCCGCGGTCGGGCACGCCGCCGCGCACGGTTTCGACACCCACGCCTGGCAGCTGGCGTGGACGACCACGGCGTTCGCCCGGCTGCGGTCGTTCTGGCACGAGCAGGCGCGGTGCCTCGACACGGCGTTGGCCGCGGCCAGGAGGCTGGACGACCGGGTCGCGCTCGCCTCGACCAACCGGGCCCTCGGCCGGATCCTGATCACCCTGCGGCGGTTCGCCGAGTCGGAGACCCACCTCACCGCCGCGCTCGACCTGGCGCGCGAGCTGGGCGACCGGCAGAGCCAGGCGCACATCCACCGCCACCTGGCCGGGCTGTACGAGGCGTGGGACCGGCTGCGCGAAGCCCTGCACCACGCCGAGCGGGCGTTGGCGCTGTTCGAGGAGCTGGGCGACCGGGCGGGCACGGCCCGCGCGCTCAACGCCGTGGGCTGGGCCCGCGCGATGCTCGGCGAGGACCTGCACCGGGCGCTGGCCGACTGCGGTCGGGCGCTGGTGCTGTTCCGCGAGGTCAACGACGTGCTGGCGGAGGCGGCGACGTGGGACAGCCTCGGCTACGTCCACCACCGCCTGCACGACCTGGCCGAGGCCGTCCGCTGCTACCGGGAGGCGCTGCCCCGGTACCGGGAGAGCGGCGACCGCTACGAGGAGGCCGCGACGTTGCAACGGCTCGGCGACGCGCACGTGCTGGCGGGCGACCACGACGCGGCCCGCGAGGTGTGGCGGGCGGCGCTGGACGTCCTGGACGAGCTGGGACACGGCACGGCCGAGGCGCTGCGGGCGAAGGCGGCCGGTCTGCCGTGAGGGCTTCGACCCGCGACGGCACCGCGGGCTCCTCGGCGGAGAAAGCGGAGGAGCCCGCGGGTCCGGTCGTCACCGCGCGAGGGCAGGGCGGGCGCGTCGCCCCCCTCGACGAGCACCTGCCACCGGGACCGGCCTCCCCCCTGGTGCGAACCGCCGGTCCCGCGCCCACTGGGGGTCGCGGCGGTGACGGTCCCCACTGTGGCGGAAGGGCCTCACAGTCCTCTCACGACGGCTCACCCGCCGCGTGGTGATCAGCCGACCGTCGTCGTCACGTCACGGGCCGTGATCACGTCGGTACACTCTTCACCGTGCGGGTGAGCCTGATGACGACCGGGTTCGGGGTGCGCCCGGTCACCGGCGGCTGCCTCGCCGACGTGCCGGCCGACGGGCTGGACCCGCGCCGGTTCCGATCCCTCGCGGACTCCGGGCGGCACGCGCGGGAGGACTTCGTGCGGTCGGCCCGGGCCGGGGCAACCAGGTAGCCGCCTGAAGCGTGTCCCAGGGGAATTCTCCGCCGAGTGGTCCAGGGGGTCTGGTGATCGGGTTCGGGGTCCTCGGACCGCTGGAGGTGCGGCACGGCGACGGGCTCGTGCCGATCCCGGCCGGTCGGGCGAGGGTGCTGCTGGCGATCCTGCTGCTGCGGGCCAACCAGCCGGTGACGGCCGACGAGCTGGTCGACCGGATGTGGGACGGCGGCGCGCCCAACCCGGACCGGGCCAAGGCGACGTTGCAGATGGTGGTGCGGCGGCTGCGGCAGGCGTTGGGCGAGGCGAACGTCGTCCGCACGACCACCAAGGGCTACGTCGCCGAGGTCCCGCCGGGCGCGCTGGACCTGCACGTGTTCCGCGAGCTCGCCGACCGGGGCCGGTCGGCCGAGGCCCTGGCGCTGTGGCGGGGCGACCCGCTGTCCGACGTCGAGTCGGACTGGCTGCACCGGGAGCACGTCGTGCCGTTGCTGGAGGAACGCCTCGACGTGGTCGTGCGCCGCATCGACGCGGACCTCGACGCCGGTCGCACGGACGGGCTGGTGGCCGAGCTGCGGTCGCTGACCCGGCGGCACCCGCTGAGCGAGCGGCTGTGGGCGCGGCTGATGCGGGCGCTGTACCGGTCGGGCAGGCAGGCGGAGGCGCTGGCCGCCTACCGCGAGGTCCGCGAGGCGCTGGCCGACGAGCTCGGCGTCGACCCGTCCGCCGAGCTGCAGGACCTGTTCAACCGGATCCTGCGGGCCGAGGACGTGGTCACGCGGGCGCCGGCGCCGCGGCAGCTGCCGCCGGACGTGGCCGGGTTCGCGGGGCGGCTGCCGCAGTTGTCGGAGCTGGACGAGGCGGTGTCCTCCGCCGCCGGTTCCGTCGTGGTCGTCGCCGTCACCGGCTCGGCGGGGATCGGGAAGACCGCGCTGGCGGTGCGCTGGGCGCACCGGGCCCGGCCGGTGTTCCCGGACGGCCAGCTGTTCGCGAACCTGCGCGGCTACGACCCGGCCGGCCCGGTGCGGCCGGAGCAGGTGCTGGCCCGGTTCCTGCGCGCGCTGGACGTCGCCGCCGAGCAGGTCCCCGAGGGCCTGGACGAGCTGGTCGCCCTGTACCGCTCGCTGGTCGCGGACCGGCGGTTCCTGGTGGTGCTGGACAACGCGGCGTCGGCCGAGCAGGTGCGACCGCTGCTGCCCGGCACGGCCTCGTGCCTGGTCGTCGTCACGAGCCGGAACGAGCTGCGCGGGCTGTCCGCCCTGGACGGCGCGCGGCCGCTGCGGCTGGACGTGCTCACGCCGGAGGAGTCCGGCGGCCTGCTGCGCGCGGCGATGCCCGAGGCCGACCCGGCGGACCTGGCGGAGCTGGCGCGGCTGTGCGGTCACCTGCCGCTCGCGTTGCGCATCGCGGTCGCGAACGCGGCGGCGCACGGCCTCGGCGCCTACCTGGCGGCGTTGCGCGGCGGCGACCGCGTGGCGCGGCTCGCGGTCGAGGACGACCCGCAGGCCGCCGTGCGCACCGCGTTCGACCTGTCCTACCGGACGTTGGACGGCCCGGCGCAGCGGGTGTTCCGGCTGCTCGGCGTCGTGCCGGGGGCGGACTTCGACCGGGACGCGGTCGCCGACCTGACCGGCGCGGGCGACGGCGCGGGCCGGGCGCTGGACCGGCTCGTCGCGGCCAACCTGGCGCAGCACGACGGGCAGGGCCGGTACGGGCTGCACGACCTGGTCCGCGAGTACGCGCGCGGGCTCGTCGGCGAGGCGGAGGCGGCCGAGGGCCGGTCGCGGCTGTTCCGGGGCTACCTCCGCCGGGTCGTGTCGGCGTCGGCGCTGCTGTACCCGCACGCGTCGCACACCGCGGACGAGGCGGAGGTCGACCCGGGTCCGTTCACCGACGGCGAGGCGGCGGCGCGGTGGTTGGCGGCCGAGCGGCAGAACGTGGTGGCCGTGATCGCCGACGCGGCCGAGCACGGGCCCCGCGAGCTGTCCTGGCGCCTGCTGTTCGGGATGCGGGTGTTCACCTGGGCGCGCAGGCACTTCGACGGTTGGGCGGACGCGGGCCGCGCCGCCTCGGCCGCCGCGCGGTCGGCGTCGGACGAGGTCGGGCAGATGGCCGTGGGCCTGTGCCTCGCGGTCCACGCCTACTCGGTGGGCCAGACCCAGGAGGCGGCCGAGCACTACCAGCGGGTGATCGCCCTCGGCGACCGGGGCGTCTGGCCCAAGGGCCGGGCGATCGCCCTCGGTGGTCTCGGCAGCGTCCACCACCAGCAGGGGCGGCTGGTCCGGGCCGCGCGGACGTACCGGCAGGCGCACGCCGCCGACCGGGCGATCGGGCCGAGGAGGGGCGAGGCGGTCAGCCTGTCCAACCTGGGCACGGCCCTGTACGACTGCGGCGACCTGGTCGAGGCGAGGGCGGTCCTGTGCGAGGCGCTCGACCTGCTCGTGCGGGCGGGCTCGCCGATCGGCCAGGCCGTGGTGCTCAACGTGCTGGGCGGGGTCAAGCTGGCCGAGGGCGACCCGCACCGGTCGCGCGAGCTCCGCGAACGCGCGCTGGGGCTGTTCCGCGACGCCGGCGCGCGCCGGGGCCAAGCGGCGGCGCTGGACAACCTGGCGGTGATCGCGAGCCACCTCGGCGACTACCCGGCGGCGGTGGAGCACGCGCGCGAGTCGCTGGCCGTCGCCGAGGAGACCGACGACAACTGGAACGTGGTCGACGCGCTGAACACGCTGGCCGGCGTCGAGCACCGGCTGGGGGAGCACCTCACGGCCTCGCGGCGGTACCGCGTCGCCCTGCGCGCCGCGACGGCGAGCGGCTACCGGCTCGGGGAGGTGCAGGCGCTCCTCGGCGTGGCCGCGGTGGACCCCGGGGACGAGGCGGCCCCGTCGACCGTCGGCCGGGCCGTGGCGCTGGCCTCGACCATGGGCGCGCGGATGGTCGGCGCGCGGGCCAGGACGGTGTCCGCCGCGGTGCACCGGGCGCACGGCGACCTGGCCGCGGCGCGCTCGGCGGCCGAGTCGGCGTTGGTGACCCAGCGGCAGTACGGCTACCGGCCGGACGAGGCGCGGACGTGGCTCCTGCTCGGCGGGCTCACCGGGGACAGGGCGTCGCTGGAACGCGCGCTGGAGCTGGCCGAGGAGATGGGGATGCCGGAGGCGGACGAAGCACGCGCGCTGCTCTCCTGACCTGGTCGTGAGCCGCGGGCCACCGGGGGAGCTCGCGGACCGGCGAGCACCTTGGTCGACCGGGTGCGGCGGAACTCCGGACCCGGGCGGAGGACGGCGGCCGACCCCGGGCGGTGACCGACGCGGGTGACCCGACCCCGAAGCGGACCGTCGGTCCCGTGAGGTATGCATATGCAGGCCCGCCCCGGCCGACGAGGGGGATGACGGATGAGCTTGCGCGTGGCGGTGGACTTCGGCACGTCCAGCACCTGCGTCGCCATGTCCCTGCACGGCCGCGAACCGCAGGTCGTGGTGGTCGACGGCCAGCCGATCGTGCCCTCCGCCGTGTTCGCCGCGGCCGACGGCACGCTGTTCGTCGGTCAGGAGGCCGAACGCCAGGCGGCGGTGGACCCGTCCCGCTACGAACCGCACCCCAAGCGCCGCGTCGACGAGGGCGAGCTGCTGCTCGGCTCCAGCGTGCTGCCGGTGGTGGACGTCGTGCGGGCCGTGCTGACCAGGGCCGTCGACGAGGCGCGGCACGTGGCCGGTGGCGCGCGGGTCGACCTGCTCGTGCTCACCCACCCGGCCGACTGGGGCGCGATCCGCACCAGGGTGCTGCTGCACGCCGCCCGGGGCCTCGGCCAGGAGCTGCGGCTGGTGCCCGAGCCGGTCGCGGCGGCGGTGTTCCACTCGGCGTCCCACGCCATCCCGGACGGCGCGGCGCTGGCCGTGCTCGACCTCGGCGGCGGCACGGTCGACGCCAGCGTGGTGGCCCGCCAGGGCGGCACGTTCCGCGTGCTGGCCACCAAGGGCGACCCCGGCTTCGGCGGCGCGGACGTCGACCAGGCGCTGCTGGAGCACATCGGCTCCCTGGTCTCGCCCGGCGACCCGGACGCGTGGCGGCAGCTCGTGGAGGGCCGGGAGCTGGCGGACCGCCGCAAGCGCCGGGTGCTGCGCCAGGACGTGCGCGGCGCGAAGGAGACCCTGTCCCGGCACGCCTACACCGACGTGCCGATGCCACCGCCGTTCCCCGACGCCCACGTCACCCGCACCGACCTGGAACGCCTGGTCGGCGCCTCGCTCACGAGGGCCGCCGCGCTGGTGGTGACGGCGGTGCGCGACGCCGGGCTCGACCCGCGCGGCCTCGCCGGCGTGTTCCTCGTCGGCGGGTCCAGCCGCATCCCGCTGGTGGCCCGCCTGGTGCTGGAGCAGTCCGGCGTGGTGCCGACGAGCATCGACCAGCCGGAGACCGTGGTGGCCAGGGGCGCGCTGAGAGCGGTGAGCGTGGACCCGCTGCGCACCGGCGCGCTGCCCGCCGGCCAGGGCGACGTCACCCGCAAGATCACCGACGACCGGACCCGCAAGATCACCCGGCGGATCACGCCGTCGCCGCCCACCGGGTTCCCGCAGCCGGCGTACTTCCCGCCGCCCGTCCCCTTGCCCGCGCCGGCCCCGCCGCGCCGCAGCCGCGTGCCGCTGCTCGTGGTCGGCGCCGCCGCGGTGCTCGCCGTCGTCGCCGCGTCCACGGCGTACCTGCTGAGCAAGGGGGACGCCACCACCGGCGGGCCGACCACCCCCGGCACGTCCACCGCCACGTCCGCCGCCCCCGACGGCCGGATCATCGCGCAGTACGACTACAGCTTCACCGTGCCCGGCGGCTGGCAGCAGACCGGCGGCCAGGTCGAGACCCGCAAGGTGCTGATCAAGCCGGAGGCGCCCGAGTCCGACCTGGACGTCATCGCGGTGGAGGAGCGGCGGCTCAACTACAACGCCACCGAAGACCCCGCGCGGGCCGAGACCGAGCTGCGTGGCCAGTACGACCAGCGGACGAACGTGTCCGATTTCGACGCTTCCGCCGACTTCGCCACCAAGGATGTCGTTTACTACCGGGAAGTGGTGGAGTCGGCCGTCATCGACTGGTACGTGCTGTTCCAGGACGACGTGCAGGTCAGCGTGGGCTGCCAGTACCCGCAGGACGGGCTCGACCGGGTCCGCCCCGCGTGCGAGCAGGTCGTCCGCACGCTGACCGTGACCAGCTGACCGGAGTGGGGGAAATGTGATGACCGGCATCCCGGAGGCCTTCGCCCGGTTCCGCGCGGACCTCGACGCGGCGGTGACCAGGGGCCGGCGCGCGGCGGACGCCGCGGGCGCGAAGAACGCGGCGCAGCGCGACCGGAACCGGCAGCTCGCCGAGCAGGCCAAGGCGCGGCAGGTGCGGCCGGACGGGCACGCGCCGACGTCGCCGGACGTGCGACGGGTCGCCACCGGTTTCCGCCACCACCGCGGCCTGCCCGTGGAGGAGCTGCCCTCGGGCCGGGAACTGCTCACGCCGGAGAAATCGCGAGAGCAAACGGACGCAAATGCAAATGCAGTTCCGCCGCGCCCGGTGACCGGTTCCCGCGCGGTGGCGGGCCCGAGCGGGCAACTTCCCCCCGAAACAGGCGATGACGAGGACTTTTCGCAAGCGCGAATCCTCTACTGACCCCGTTCGGGGGCCCGTCGCGTTTACTACCGCAACTACTTCCGAAGAAATCGCGACAGCGTGGAACCGGACATGGCAAGGTCTGCGTCGTAAGAGGCGTACGAACCAAGAACGCCTGATCACTTCGACCAAGGGGGTCGCACCCAATGGCTGGTTACTCCACCGGACATGAAGAGCTCGTCGGCGCAGCGAAGGACATCGTCAGCACCAACGGCAGCGTCCAGGGCGTCCTGGGGCAGCTCGGCAACACGATCGACGGCCTGTCCAGCGCGTGGCAGGGTGGGGCGGCCATCGCCTTCAACAAGCTGATGGAGCGCTTCCGCGAGGACGCCGACAAGCTGCAGAAGGCCCTGATGGACATCGCCGAGCAGATGGACGGCTCCGCGGCGACCTACATCCAGCAGGAAGAGGAGCAGGCGCAGGAGATGTCGGCCATCACCAACCGGCTCGGCGGCTGATCCATCCGAATTCAGGTCGCGTTTCCGTTCCTTTCGCTTTCCTTCTTCTTTCTGACTTCACTTCCAAGGGGAGATCATGGTCGACGCCAACAACATCAAGGTTGACTTCGGGCAGCTGAGCAGCGCAGCGGGCGACATCAGCGGGCAGGCCGGCAAGATCCAGTCCGAGCTGGACAACCTCAAGTCGCGCCTCGCGCCCGTCATCGCGCAGTGGGACGGTGGCGCCTCGGCCAGCTACCAGGAGGCGCAGCGCGCGTGGGACGAGTCCGCCGCGGGTCTCCAGCAGGTGCTGGCCCAGATCGGTACGGCCGTCCAGTCCGCGACCGACGCCTACCAGGCCGCCGAGCAGAAGAACCAGGGCCGCTGGGCCTGATCTGCCGCACGACCCCCAGTGGGCCCCGGGATCCTCGAGGATCCGGGGCCCACGTCCGTGTTTCGACCGGTTCGCCAGGGTGTGATCCGGGTCGGTCGAGGCCGGTCCGGAGGGTTTAAGAGGGGCCGTTTTGACCCGCCCCGGCCCCAACCGGTATCTTCCTACGTTGTTGTGCGGTAACTGGTGCGTACTGTGCGTACCTCGTGTTCTGGTCCTCTGCCCACCTGGGGTCTCTGGCCTGAGCAGCCGCCGCAATGACCCCAGACGCAAGTGACGACGAGGTAGACCCGTGCGCACGTACAGCCCGAAGCCCGGCGAGGTGACCCGAACCTGGCACGTGATCGACGCCCAGGACGTGGTGCTCGGTCGGCTCGCCACCCAGGCCGCGACGCTGCTGCGCGGCAAGCACAAGCCGACTTACGCCCCACACGTTGACACCGGTGACTTCGTCATCGTCATCAACGCGGACAAGGTGGCGTTGACCGGCAAGAAGCGTGATCAGGAGTTCGTGTACCGGCACTCCGGTTTTCCGGGCGGCCTGAGCCAGCGCTCGTTCGGCGAGGTGCTCGACACCCGCGCCGACCGGCTGGTCGAGAAGGCGATCAAGGGCATGCTGCCCAAGAACCGCCTCGGCCGCGCGATCGCGGGCAAGCTCAAGGTCTACACGGGCCCGAACCACCCGCACGCTGCGCAGCTGCCGCAGCCGTTCGAGATCAAGAAGGTCGCCCAGTGACCGAGCACCAGACCGAGGACATCGACGTGACGACCCCTGAGGCCGAGCTCGACGTTGTCGAGACCGAAGCCGCCGAGGCGGAGGCCACCGAGGCCGAGGCCCCGGAGGCGGAGGCCACCGAAGCCGAGGCTCCTGAAGCCGAGGCCACCGAAGCCGAGACCCCGGAGGCCGACGCCGACGAGGCCGACGCCACCGAGGACGCCGAGGTCGAGGGCACGCCCGTCGTGCGGCACACCCTCAACGCGGGTGCGCACCACCTCGCGCAGACGGTCGGCCGGCGCAAGCAGGCCATCGTCCGCGTGCGGCTCCTCCCCGGCACCGGCAAGTTCACCCTGAACGGGAAGTCGATGGACGACTACTTCCCGAACAAGGTGCACCAGCAGCTCATCCGCGAGCCCCTGGTGACGACGGAGAAGCCGGAGACGTTCGACGTCATCGCGACCCTGCGTGGCGGCGGCACCACCGGCCAGGCGGGCGCGCTGCGCCTCGCGATCGCGCGTGCGCTGATCGCCGTCGACTCCGAGGACCGCCCGGTGCTGAAGAAGGCCGGCTTCCTCACCCGTGACCCCCGGGTCAAGGAGCGGAAGAAGTACGGCCTCAAGAAGGCCCGCAAGGCGCCTCAGTACAGCAAGCGCTGACCTTTCCCGGTCGAGCGAGCACCACCCTGCGGGAGCAGTCAGTTCTTCGTCGAACTGCTGCTCCCGCAGTGTTTTTTCTCCCCTTGTTGCCCGGTGTGCATGGAGGTCACGGCGATCATGGCTCGGCTGTTCGGCACTGACGGCGTACGCGGTCTCGCCAACGCGGACCTGACCCCGGAACTCGCGCTGTCCATCGCCGCCTCGGCGGCACGGGTGCTGGCCGAGCACGACCGCTCGCACCGCCCGGTCGCGGTCGTCGGCCGCGACCCGCGGGCCAGCGGCGAGATGCTGGAGGCGGCCGTGGTGGCCGGCCTCACATCGGCGGGCGCGGACGTGCTGCGCGCGGGCGTGCTGCCGACACCGGCGGTCGCCTACCTGGTGTCGGCGCTCGGCGCGGACGTCGGCGTGATGATCTCCGCCTCGCACAACCCCATGCCGGACAACGGCATCAAGCTGTTCGCCGCGGGCGGGCACAAGCTGCCCGACTCGGTCGAGGACGAGATCGAGCAGAAGCTCGGCGTCCGCGACCACCGCCCGACCGGCGCGGGCATCGGCCGCGTCCGCGACATCGAGGACGCCGAGGGCCAGTACGTGCAGCACCTGCTGAAGGTGACGCCGCACCGCCTGGAGGGCCTCAAGGTCGTGGTGGACTGCGCGAACGGCGCCGCGTCCGTGGCCGCGCCGGACGCCTACCGCCGCGCGGGCGCCGAGGTCGTGGAGATCCACACCGCGCCCGACGGGCTGAACATCAACGACGACTGCGGCTCCAACCACGTCGCGAAGCTGTGCGCCGCGGTGGTCGAGCACGGCGCGCACCTCGGCATCGCGCACGACGGCGACGCGGACCGCTGCGTCGCGGTCGACGCCGACGGCAACGACCTCGACGGCGACCAGGTCATGGCGGTGCTGGCGCTCGGCATGAAGGAAGCCGGCGAGCTGACCGACAACACGCTGGTCGCGACCGTGATGAGCAACCTCGGCCTGCACCTGGCGATGCGCGAGCACGGCATCGCCCTCAAGACCACCGCGGTCGGCGACCGCTACGTGCTGGAGGAGCTGCGCGCGGGCGGGTTCGCGCTGGGCGGTGAGCAGTCCGGGCACGTGATCCTCCCGGCGCACGCCACCACCGGTGACGGCCTGCTGACCGCGTTGCGGCTGATGTCGCGGATGGCGGAGACCGGCAAGCCGCTGGCCGAGCTCGCGAACGTGATGCGCAGGCTGCCGCAGGTGCTGATCAACGTGGTCGTCGGCGACAAGGCGGCGGTGGCGAAGGACACGGCCGTCAGCGAGGCGGTCGCCGCCGTGACGGCCGAGCTCGGCGACACCGGCCGGGTGCTGCTGCGACCCTCCGGCACCGAGCAGCTGGTCCGGGTCATGGTCGAGGCGGCCACGCCCGAACTCGCGGAGTCCGCTGCCCAGCGGCTCGCCGGTGTGGTTTCCTCGGTCCACTGACGCGCGAGTCGTTCGGGGGTTCGGGGATGGGTGGCATCGGCTTCGTCCAGATGGCGATCATCGCGGTGGTGGTGATCGGCGTCGTCGTGGGGATCGTGGTGCTGGTGAAGAAGAGCGGCGGCAAGCAGGCCTCCCGCCCCTACCAGGGCCAACCTCCCGGTCAGCCGTATCCCGGTCAGCCCTACCCGGGCCGGCCGCAGCCGGGCCAGCCATACCCCGGTCAGCCGCACCCAGGGCAGCCGCAGCCTGGTCAGCCCTACCCAGGTCAGCCGTATCCCGGTCAGCAGTTCCCCGGTCAGCCGGGTGGGCCGCCGCCCGGCCAGTACCCTCCCCACGGTCACCAGCCGCCTCAGCCGCCTCAGCCGCCTCAGCCGCCGACCGGTCCGCCGCCGCAGGGCTGAAGTCCGCACGTCGGCGTTTACACCTGCAAGGACCAGGCCGGAACCGCCGCCCGGCGGCCCGTCGGCCTGCCACGATGGAACCGCACGCCGAAGCGTCGCGTCGAAAAGGGGCGAGTCGTCGAGTTGGGTCGTGGCCCCCGGGCCGCGGAGGGGAGTGGAGCGCCGTGGCCGGTTACGGCACCAGTACCGAGGCGATGCAAAAAGCCTCGAAGGGCATTTCCGATGCGGCGAAGGAGACCGCCGACGGGTTGAAGGACGTCGGCCAGACCCAGACGATCGCTCGTGATTTCGGTGAAGCGCACCAGCAGCACTTCACCAATTACAAGACGGGGATCGACAACTTCGGCAAGGGCATCGCGAACATGACGAGCGTCCTCGGCGGATTCGCCGGGAAGATCGCTTCCGGCGCCTCGACCTACGGCGATGTCGAATCCACCAACGCCGCCGACCTGGGGAGCCAGTACTGATGGCCGATCCGGGCTGGAACGACATCAAGACCGTTCTCGACGACCCGAACGTGTCGGAGGACAAGAAGGCGGAGCTCATGCACGCCTACGTGTCCGAGACCGCGCCGTGGAACATCCCCGACGAGGCGAACACCTACAAGGACCGCTACGACACCTCCAGCCTGTGGAACTGGGGTGACGGCGCGTCCCGTGACGACGGCCTGAAGAACCGCTACGACGAGGCCAAGGCCGAGGGCGAGTCCAACAGCTACAACTCGCAGGAGCAGACCAAGGCCGTCGACGACGGCCAGTCGCAGCTCGACGCGACCCGGCCGCCGACCTCCTCCGGCGCGGGCGTGAAGCTGTCCGACGAGCTGTTCGACGCGGGCCAGGCCGGGCTGAAGGTGTTCCAGAAGTTCGAGGGCATCTGGAACAACCGGCCCGGCGACTGCATCGGCAACACCACCGCGCTCAACTTCGCCGAGCACATCCAGAAGCCGTACGACGAGCAGCGCGGGATCAACTTCCACAAGCTGCTGATGGAAGCCGACGAGTTCAGCACCGCCAAGTCCAAGATCGACGAGATGAAGTCGGACGTGGCCGGGCAGCTCAAGGCCCTGTACGGCGAGTGGGAGGGCCAGGCGGCCACCAAGTCCCACGAGCACTACACCGGCAAGATCTCACCGAAGATCACCGAGCTGGCCGACGCGTTCGACGGCGCGGCCAAGCTGACCCGCACCGCGGTCCAGGGCGTGTACGCGCTGTGCAAGAGCAAGGCCGACGAGGTCCTCGGCATGTACCGGGAGCAGATCGGCCAGGCGGACACGTTCATGGCCGAGAAGGTCGTGTCGTTCGCGCGCGGCGAGGGCGACTACTCCAAGGACCGCGTCTCGGAGATCGCCGGCTGGGTGGACTCGAAGACCGGCAGCAACATCGCGGACCGCATCAACTCCGACGACTGCAGCCTCAACGACGAGAACCGCGACTACGCGATCAACCAGTGCAAGAAGTGGATCCGCGACTCGTTCAACCGCGAGTTCTGGGGGCTCTACCAGCAGTTCAAGTCGTGCTGCACGGAGACCAAGTCCTCCGTGGACGCCAAGTGGGAGACGCTCGCCAAGTACATGGCGGAGTTCGACAACCCGTTCCCCGCGCCCGCCAGTGACAAGGGCGGCGACGACGGTCGTCGTGGCGACGACGGTCGTCGCGGGGACGACAACGGCGGCGGTGGCGGCGGTACGGGCGGTGGCGGCAGCGGTTCCGGTGGTGGTGGCGGCACGCCTCCCATGCCGGAGATGCCGAAGCCCGAGAACCCGCTGGACAAGGACGGCGACGGCAAGCCGGACGCGCTCCAGGTGCCCGGCGACACCGACGGCGACGGCAAGCCGGACGACCTCGACGGCGACGGCAAGCCCGACGGGCTGAAGGGCGAGGAAGAGCCGCCCGAGACCGTCACCATCAAGAGCGGCGACAACGAGATCAAGATCACCGAGCCGGACGAGAACGGCCACGTGCAGATCACCGTCGACACGCCGCAGAGCGAGCCGAAGACCTACGACGTCGACTTCAGCAACAACCCCGACGCGGCGAAGGCCCTGATGGGCCAGAACGGCGGGGCGGCGCTGGCGGGCGCGCTGGCCGGTGCGACGTCCGCCACGGGCGCGGTGCCCGGTGCGGCCGGCGGTACCCCGGGCACGCCCGGCGCGGCGGTCGGCGCGGTCGCCGGCTCGGCCGAGGGCGGCGCGAACGGCGCGATCCCGATCGAGGCCGGCGCCGACGGCAAGGCGTTGATCGAGCTGGACGGCCTGGCCATCACCGCCGAGGTCGACCCCCTGACGGGTGAGATCAACCTCACGGTCGACAACGGCGACGGCACGCCCGAGGAGTACGGCGTGGAGTTCGGCGAGGACACCGCCGACTCCGGCGAGACGCCGAGCATCCCGGGCCTGGACAACGCCGTGACGCTGCCGGCCGACGTGCCCGGCGACCTGCCGTCCGACGTCACGCCCGCCCAGGCGGAGACCTTGATCGGCCAACCGGAACCGGCCGTGGCCGGGGGCGTCGCGGGCGGCGGCTTCACCGAGCCGCAGTTCACCACCCCGACCGCGCCCGACCAGGGCTTCGGCGGCGGCGCCGGTGGTGGTTTCACGGAGCCGCAGTTCACCGCTCCGGTGGCCTCCGACCAGGGCTTCGCCGGTGGTGCCGGTTTCACGGAGCCGCAGTTCACCACGATGCCCGCACCGGACAACTCGGGCTTCGCGGGCAGCGCCGCCGGGTCGCCGGTCAGCGCCGGCTTCACCGAACCGTCCGGGTTCCAGGCGCCCACCGCGTTCCAGGCCCCCGGGCCCCAGGGCTTCCAGGCCCCGCCCGTCGCCTTCGACGGCGGCGGCAACGGCGGTGGCGGCGGTTTCGCGGGCGGTGGCGGTTTCACGCAGTACAACACCGAGGGCATGACCTCGGCGTCCGGCGCTTCCGTCCTCGGCGGCTCGGGCTTCAACGGCGCGGACTCGGTGCTGGGCGGCGGTTCGTCGTCGTCCGGCTCGGACAACACGTGGAGCAGCCCGCCGTCCAGCTCGGCCGACCAGGGGCTCGCGTCCGACACGAACGCCTCGCAGGCGGGCCAGGCCGGTTCCGCCACGCTCCCGTCCATGCAGGAGTCCCAGACCGCGGGTCAGCCCGGCGGTTCCGCCACCGGTGGCGGCATGATGGGCGGCGGGATGATGGGTGGCGGCCAGCCCGGCGGCGGTCAGCAGGGTGGCGGCGGCGACAACGAGCGCAGCAGCCCGGGGCAGTGGCGCACGACCGGGTCGCTGTTCGACGACGACGCCAGCCTCAGCCGCGTGCAGGGTGTGCTGGGTGAGGAGGGCCGATGAGCGTCGCGTCGGACAGGCTGGCCGCGGCGATGAGCCGCATGGACCAGATTTCGCGGGAGCACGCCGACCGGCGTGAGCTGCGGGAACGTCACACGCGTGAGGCGAAGGAACAGGCGCGGGACAGCTTCTCCAAGCAGGGCCAGATCGCGCAGAAGATCGTCGAGCGGCTGGAGGAGAACGAGAAGGCGCAGAAGGCCGCCGGCGGCTGGAACACCAAGGCGGCGACGGAGAAGAAGAGCGGCGAGTTCAAGTTCGGCGCCGAGGACGACGAGCCGACCTACGAAACCCCGCCGCCCGCGCCCACCTCCTCGTGGACGCCCACCCCGCCGCCACCACCGGTCCAACCCCCGGCCGCCACCCCGCCTCCGCCGCCACCCCCACCGCGCCCCGCCCCACGCCGTCCGACGCCGGTGGACGACGACGACGATTTCGGCAGCCAGAGCTGGCTGACCTGACCTTCCCTCCGGCCCCACGTCCCGCGTGCCAACTCGATCGGGTGAACATCGCCCGAAAATGTACGGAAACACTGTTCCCGTACATCGGTTGATATGACCGCCCCCGCAACCACGCCCCACGCCACCACGGCAACGGACGCGACCACGGGGACCACGTCACCAAGGCACACGACGACGAGGGGCCGGAGGAACCAGGAACCATGCCCAGCACGACCAGCGACCAGCCGAGCACTGACCGGCCGAGCACTGACCGGCCGAGCACTGACCGGCCGAGCACTGACCGGCCGAGTACTGACCCGGTGCGACGGGTGGACCCAGCGGCGAGTGGACTCAGCGGCGAGTGAGTCCAGCGGCGAGTGGGCCGACGGCTGGAGGGTCCGCCGCTGGTGGGCCGATGGCTGGTGGGGCCGCGATGGGGATGGGTCGGTGGCGGGTGGGCCGGTGGGTCAGCGGCGAACCAGCGGACCGCGCTGGAACGTCAGCACAGCGCCCTTCACGTCGCCGTCCAGCAGCGCGTCCCACTTCTTCTCGCCCTTGAGCGTCCGCAGCAGGAACGCCGTCGTCAGCGCCCGCGCCAGCTTCTGCGCCGCCCGCTCGCCCTTGCCGTCGAGCAGCAGCTCGCTCCAGTGCCGCCCCTCCGCGAACCCCAGGTGGCTGGTCTTCGGCAACGACCGCAGCTGCACCGGCCCCTGCCACGCCTCCGCGATGGCCTCCGCGTGCCCGACCGGCGGCGCGATGCGATCCTCCCCGCCGGCCAGGTGCAACCCCGGCACGGCGACCCGCCGGGCCGCGTCCAGCGCCGACGGCCGGGTCTCGGAGGCGGCCAACGTCACGACCGCCCGCACGCGCTGGTCGTCCGCCGCGGCCAGCACCGCCGCGCCGCCACCCATCGAGTGACCCGCCACCGCCAGCCGTGAGGCGTCCACGCTGATCCCGCCGTCGCCCAGTCGCACGCCGGTGCACACGTCGAGCGCCGTCCGCAGGTTCCCGGCCATCAGGCGCGACGACATCAGCGGCCCGCGCTGAGTCCCCGGCGCGGCGGCCACGAAACCCCACGACGCCAGGTGCCGCAGCAACGCCCGGTAGCGGTTGACCGGCTGCAACCAGCCGTGCCCGAAGGCCACCGCCGGCAGTCCCAGCCCGACCGCGGGCGTGTAGATCAAGCCCGGAAGTCCGACCAACGCCAGGTCGCCGCGCAGCACGGGGTGCTCACCGGGCCTGCTGAGCTGGTCGAGCACCTGCTTCGCCGAGTAGCCGCTCACCACGCGAACGGTAGTCGATCGTGGTGACGGCGCGCACGCTTCGATTGGTCTACACCAATTAGCGGCCTGACCTGCGCGAACGCGGTGAAGTGGCCCTTTCGGGTGACGGCCCTGGTCTAGTTACGCTGTGCGGCGTGTGCGGAATCGTGGGATATGTGGGACACAGGTCGGCGCTGGACGTCGTGCTCGACGGGTTGCGGCGGCTGGAGTACCGCGGCTACGACTCGGCGGGCGTCGCCGTCCTCGACGGTGACGGCGGCCTGGCCGTCGAACGCAAGGCCGGTCGCCTGACGAACCTGGAGGCCCGACTGGACGAGGTCGGCCGCGACGCCTTCACCGGCACCGCGGGCATGGGCCACACGCGCTGGGCCACCCACGGCGCGCCGGTCGACCGCAACTCCCACCCGCACTGCGACGCCACGGGCCGGGTCGCCGTCGTCCACAACGGCATCATCGAGAACTTCGCCGCCCTGCGCGCCGAGCTCGAGGCCGTCGGCATCGAGATGGCCAGCGACACCGACACCGAGACCACCGCCCACCTCATCGCCCGCGCGTACGACGAGGGCGACACCAAGGGCGACCTGGTGGCGAGCGTCCGCACGGTGGTCCGCCGCCTCGAAGGCGCGTTCACCCTCGTCGTCACGCACGCGGATCACCCGGACGTGGTGGTCGCCGCCCGCCGTTCGTCACCACTCGTAGTGGGCGTCGGTGAGGGCGAGACGTTCGTCGCCAGCGACGTGTCGGCGTTCATCGAGCACACCCGCGAGGCCGTCGAGCTCGGCCAGGACCAGGTCGTGGTGATCGACCGCGACGGCTACCGGGTCACCGACTTCGACGGCGGGGCCGCGCACGCCAAGCCGTTCACGGTCAACTGGGACCTGTCGGCCGCCGAGAAGGGCGGCCACGAGTACTTCATGCTCAAGGAGATCGAGGAGCAGCCGGAAGCGCTGGCCAACACGCTGCGCGGCCACTTCCGCGACGGTCGGATCGTGCTCGACGAGCAGCGCCTCTCCGACCAGGACCTGCGGGACGTCGACAAGGTCTTCGTCGTCGCCTGCGGCTCGGCCTACCACTCCGGCCTGGTCGCCAAGTACGCCATCGAGCACTGGACGCGGCTGCCCGTCGAGGTCGAGCTGGCCAGCGAGTTCCGCTACCGCGACCCCGTGCTCGACCGCGACACGCTCGTCGTCGCCGTGTCCCAGTCAGGTGAAACTGCGGACACATTGGAGGCCGTCCGTCACGCGCGGTCGCAGAAGGCGCGCGTGCTGGCGGTCTGCAACACCAACGGCGCGCAGATCCCCCGCGAGTCCGACGCCGTGCTCTACACGCACGCGGGCCCGGAGA
Source organism: Actinosynnema sp. CA-299493 (assembly GCF_050946825.1). Lineage (NCBI taxonomy): Bacteria > Bacillati > Actinomycetota > Actinomycetes > Pseudonocardiales > Pseudonocardiaceae > Actinosynnema > Actinosynnema sp. CA-299493. Next base: position 8,745,614 of record NZ_CP191993.1, on the reverse strand, counting down.
TCGGCGTCGCGTCGACCAAGGCGTTCCTCGCCCAGATCGCGGCGAACTACCTGGTCGGCCTGGCCCTGGCGCAGGCGCGCGGCACGAAGTACCCCGACGAGGTGGCCCAGGAGTTCCACCAGCTGGAGGCCATGCCGGACGCGGTGCGGAAGGTGCTGGGCACCATCGAGCAGGTCCGCGCGCTGGGCCGGGAGCTGGCCGACTCGAAGGCGGTGCTGTTCCTCGGCAGGCACGTCGGCTACCCGGTGGCGCTCGAAGGCGCGCTGAAGCTGAAGGAACTCGCCTACATGCACGCCGAGGGCTTCGCGGCGGGCGAGCTGAAGCACGGCCCGATCGCGTTGATCGAAGAGGGCCTGCCGGTGGTCGTGGTCATGCCGTCGCCCAAGGGCCGGGCGGTGCTGCACTCGAAGCTGGTGTCGAACATCTCGGAGATCCAGGCCCGGGGCGCGCGCACGATCGTGATCGCTGAAGAGGGTGACGAGACGGTTCGCCCGTTCGCGGATCACCTGATCGAGATCCCGGCGGTGCCGACGCTGCTGCAGCCGTTGATCTCCACGGTGCCGTTGCAGGTGCTGGCTGCGGAGATCGCCCGCAGCCGCGGTTACGACGTGGACAAGCCGCGCAACCTCGCCAAGTCCGTCACGGTCGAGTAGGGCAGGCTTGGCCCCATGCGGGGTCTGTGGACGACGGATCGGGTCAGGGCGGCGGAAGAACGCGTCATGGCGGTCGTGCCGGCCGGTGCGCTGATGCGCCGGGCGGCGTTCGGCGTGGCGGTCGTCGCGGCGGAGCTGCTGGGGGGCGGGCGGCGGGTCGGCCTGCTCGTCGGCGCGGGCAACAACGGTGGCGACGCGCTGTGGGCGGGGTACTACCTCCGCAAACGCGGCGTTGCCGTGTCCGCCGTCCTGCTGACACCTGATCGTGTGCACGCCGAGGGCTTGGCCGCGTTCCGCCGCGTCGGTGGCCGAGTGGTCCCGGAACTGCGCGACGTCGACCTGGTGATCGACGGCATCGTGGGCCTCTCCGCCCGCGGCCCGTTGCGCCCGGACGCCGCCGAGCACGTCGCGCACCTCGACGCGCCCGTGCTGTCGGTCGACCTGCCCAGCGGGATCGACCCCGACACGGGCGCGATCTCCGGGCCCGCGGTGCGCGCGCACACCACTGTCACGTTCGGCTGCCTCAAGCCCGTGCACGCGCTGGCCGACTGCGGTGACGTGCGGCTGGTCGACATCGGGTTGACCGGCGAGCTGCACGGGCCGGACCTGGTCGAGCTGGACGTCGCCGACGTCGGTCTGGCGTGGCCCGTGCCGGGGCCGGAGGACGACAAGTACACGCAGGGCGTGACGGGTGTCGCGGCCGGTTCGGCGACGTACCCGGGCGCGGCGGTGCTGGCCACCGGTGCGGCGTTGCTGTCGACGTCCGGCCTGGTCAGGTATGCCGGTGCGGCGGCCGAGGGCGTTCGGGCGAAGTGGCCGGAGGCCATCTGCACGGGGTCGGTCACGGACGCCGGCCGGGTGCAGGCGTGGGTCGTCGGGCCGGGCCTGGGCACCGGGTTGGGCGCGGAGGCGGTCCTGCGGACGATCCTGGAGGCGGGCGTGCCGGTGTGCGCGGACGCCGACGCGATCACCATGCTGGCCAACAACCCGGACCTGTGGGACGCCCGCGACCCGGACGCGCCGCTGGTCCTGACGCCGCACGACCGCGAGTACGAGCGGTTGGCCGGCCCCGTCGGCGACGATCGGGTGACGGCCGCGCGGAAGGTCGCGGAGCGGTACAACGCCGTCGTGCTGCTGAAGGGCCACGCCACCGTGATCGCCGGCCCGGACGGCCGCGTCCTGGTCAACCGCGCCCGCTCGTCGTGGGCCGCGACGGCGGGTTCCGGCGACGTCCTCTCGGGCGTCCTGGGCTCGCTCCTGGCCGCCGGCCTCGACCCGGTGCTGGCGGCGGGCTGCGCCGCGAAGGTCCACGTCCTGGCCGCGGAACTGGCCGCCGACGGCGCGCCCATCCCCGCCACCTCGCTGCTGGCCGCGATCCCCGACGCGATCCGCGCCGTCCGCCCCCTCTGAACGGGGGCGCGCGTGCTCTGAGCGTTCAACTCGGGGGTCCTGAACGTAGGACACGGTCGTTCCGAACGTAGGACTCGCGCGTTCTGGACGTAGGACTCGCGCGACGTGAACGTAGGACTCTCGGTGGTGTGTCACCATGAACGGCGTTATGGCTGCTCCTCGCGCCGAGGTCGTGATCGACCTCGAGAACCTCCGGCACAACGTCGCCCACCTCGACGCCCTCGCGCCCACCGCCGACACGATGGCCGTCGTCAAGGCCGACGGGTACGGGCACGGCGCCGTGGAGGTGGCCAGAGCCGCGGTCGAGGCGGGTGCGACGTGGCTCGGCTCCTGCTCCCTGGCCGAAGCCCTGGCGCTGCGCGCGGCCGGGCTCACCGTGCCGATCCTGGCCTGGCTGGACCCGGCGGGCACCGACTACGCGCCCGGCGTCGAGCAGGACGTCGACCTGTCCGCCTCCTCCCTCGCCCAGCTGGAGGAGATCTCGGCCGCGGCCGACCGGGTGGGCAAGACCGCCCGCGTCCACCTCAAGATCGACACCGGCCTGTCCCGCAGCGGCTGCCCGGCCACCCGCTGGTCCGAGCTGGTCGAACGCGCCGCCAAGACCCACAACGTCGAAGTTCACTCGATCTGGTCACACCTGGCCGTCGCCGACGAGATCGGCCACCGCGGCACCGACGCCCAGGCCGAGCGCTTCGACGACGCCTACCGCGAGGCCCTCGCCGCCGGCCTCGACCCGCGCCGCCACATCGCCAACTCCGCCGCCCTCATCACCCGCCCCGACCTCCACCTGGACCTGGTCCGCCCGGGCATCGCGATCTACGGCCTCAACCCGGTCCCCGTCCCCGCCGACCTGCGCCCCGTGATGACGTTCCGGTCCTCGGTTGCGCTGGCCAAGCGCATCCCCGCCGGCGAGTCGGTGTCCTACGGCCTGAGCTGGACCGCCCGGAACGACACGAACCTGGCCCTGGTGCCCGTCGGTTACGCCGACGGCGTGCCGCGCAGCCTGTCGAACCGGATGGACGTCTGGCTGGCCGGACGCCGCCGCCCGGTCGTCGGCCGCGTCTGCATGGACCAGGTCGTCGTCGACTGCGGCGACGACCTGGTGGCGGAGGGGGACGAGGTCGTCCTGTTCGGACCCGGCACGACGGGCGAGCCGACGGCCCGCGAGTGGGCGGACACCACCGGCACCATCGACTACGAGATCGTCACCGGCATGTACCGACCGCGGGTCACCCGGACGTACGTGGGGGCACGCCCGTGAACGCGGTGTGGAAGGCCGTCGGCTGGGCCGGCGGCATCCTCGGCGCCGCCGCGACCGGTGTCGCGGTCGGCGTGGCCGCGAACCAGAAGAAGGTCTCGAACGACCGCCAGGCCGACGACCCGCTCGCCGACGAACCGCTCGGCCGCCTCACCCCGACCCGCGAGTCCACCGTCGCGGCCGACGACGGCGTGCCGCTGTCGGTCGAGGAGGTCGACCCGGTGGACGGCGGGAAACCCGAGGTCACGGTCGTCCTCGTGCACGGCTTCGCCCTCGACCGCCGCTGCTGGCACTTCCAGCGCCGCGACCTGGCCCCGCTCACCGAGCCGCGCGTCCGCCAGATCCTCTACGACCAGCGCAGCCACGGCCGTTCGGGCCGGTCCACCGCCGAGGGCAGCACGATCGAGCAGTGCGCCAAGGACCTCGACGCGGTGATCCGCTCGATGGCCCCCGACGGCCCGCTCGTGCTGGTCGGCCACTCGATGGGCGGCATGACGATCATGGCGCTGGCCGAGCAGCGGCCCGACCTGTTCGCCGACCGGGTGCGCGGCGTCGCGCTCGTCGGCACGGCGGCCGGCGCGGTCGGCGGAGCGGGCCTGCCGAAGTCCGTCCTGTCCCGCCACAACCCGGTGACGCTGGGCGTCGGCAGGCTCGCCGGCCTGCAACCGGGCCTGGTCGAGTGGGTCAGGCGCCGGGCGTCCACGCTGACGTGGAGCGGGATCCGCGCGCTGGCCTTCGGAACCGGCAAGGTCAGCCCGTCGTTGGTCGACCTGATGGAACAGATGATCAGCCGCGCCACGGTGCAGGTGCTCACCGAGTTCCTGGAGACCCTCGGCACCCACAACCGCTACAAGGCGCTCGCCGGCCTCCGGCACTGCGAGGTGCTCGTCATCAGCGGCGACGCGGACAAGCTGACGCCGTTCTCGCACGCCGAGCGGATGGCCGAGGAGATGCCGCACGGCGAACTGGTCCGCGTGTCCGGCGCGGGTCACATGCTCATGTTGGAACAACCCGACCTGGTCACCGGACACCTGGTCGGAGTGGTTCGGCGCAGTGCCGCCGAACAGGGCGAAAGCAGGCGGCGGTGGTGGCGACGAGCGTGAGCGTGACGCTCCCCGAGGTGCACGACACCGAGGAGTTCGGGCGCAAGCTGGGTGGTCTGGTGCGGGGCGGTGACCTGGTGCTGCTGTCCGGCCCGTTGGGCGCGGGCAAGACAGCGCTGGTGCGCGGCCTGGCCGACGGCCTCGGCGTGACGGGCCGGGTGAGTTCCCCGACCTTCGTGATCGCCCGCGTCCACGAGCCCGCGCCGGCCGGTCGCGGCGTGCCTCTGGTGCACGTCGACGCCTACCGGCTCGGTGGTCACCTGGACGAGTTGGACGACCTCGACCTGGACACCGACCTGGTGGACGCCGTGGTCGCCGTCGAGTGGGGTGAGGGCTCGGCCGAGCGGCTCTCCGAGGACCACTTGCTGATCAGGCTGGAACGCCGGGACGACGACGTGCGCATCGCCCACCTCCACCCGCACGGTGCTTGGGTCGATCGCGAACTGCCGGTCTGACGGTCGTGGCTTGAGGGCTTGAGGGCTTCCAAGGGCTAAAGAGCTTCAAGAGCGTGTCCTCGCCGGACGGGCAGATCAGCAGGATGACTCCCACAAAGCGATCCTGCGCCGGGTCCGTTGTGGGTCCGGAGTCCGTGTCATCCCACCGACCTCCACAAGGGCTACCGCACGTATCAAGGGGGCGGTTCCAGCGGAAAGGTTCCTGGTGGCAGGGGATGTGCCCCCTTGACACGCGCGGTAGGGCTGCGCCAGGTCGGCGGGATGACACGAACCCCTCCTTTGGGAGGAAGGGCCTGTCAGTGGACCGGTGGAGGGCGGGCCGGGGTCATCCCGCGTGGGCCGGGTGCCGGACCCGCTGCCACTGCCGGCACTGGTTGTTGCAGATAGAGGGGTTCGTGTCATCCCGCCGACCTGGCTTTGCCCTGCCGCGCGTGTCAAGGGGGCGTGGTGAAGGCTGGCCTGCGGCGTCGACTGGGGGCGCCCCCTTGATACGTGTGGTAGCCCGGAGGGAGGTCGGTGGGATGACACGCACCCCGGACCCACGACGGACCCGGCGCTTGATCGCCTGGTCGGGGTCATCCTGCTGATCTGCCCGTCCGGCGAGGACATGCTTTAAATCTTTTGAGCCTTTCGCCCGGCCCGTCAGCCTTCCGAAATACCGCGCACGACACCCAGTTCCACCAGGTCCTGTGGTCGCAACCGCAGGTCGTCGGCAAGTCGTGGCACGTCGTCGCGCTTCAGGATCGCCGCCGCGAGTTCAGGCGCGATCACGGAGAAGTAAGCGTCCGGCGTGATCCACGTGTGCTCCGGTGACGACAGCGCCAACGCGCCACCGGACCCGCCCTCCCCGATGACCAACGTCGTGATCGGCACCCGTGCCTCCGCAACCGCGGCGAACAGTTCCGCGATAGCCGCGCCCACCCCCGCCCGCTCGGCCGCCGCGTCGTTGGCCGCGCCCGGGGTGTCGACCAACGTCAACACCGGCAGGGCGAAGCGTGACGCCAACCGGATCAAACGGGCCGCGGTGCGGAAGCCGGCGGGGGTGTTGGAGGTGCCGGTCTGCGCGGCGAACGCGATTGCCCGTTCACCCCGCCGCCCGACGCCGCACCGCATCCCCGCGTCGACGCCGCCCGCCCGGTCGCCGCTGATCGGCGTCCGGAGGTCGAAGTAGTCGTCCAGGTAGGCCTCAGCCCGAGGACGGTCCGCAGCGCGCGCTCGCAGCACCGCGTCCCATCCGTCCACGGGCAGGTCTTGAGCACCCAGGGCGCGCGGCACCTCGGCGGGCACGGCGTCACCGCGCGTCAGCAGGCCGAGGACCTTCGCCACGGTCGAGTCGACGTCCTCCGGCTCCACCACGAGGTCCACCGTGCCCGCCGCGAACTGGCCCTCCGCCGTGTAAGCGGGGTCGTCCGCCGGTCGCACCCGGCTGCCCGCGAACCCGACCTGGGCGCCGGACACGCCGATCACGACGTCCGCACCCGCACCCAGCGACGCCCACACCCCACCGGTGGTCGGGTCGCGCAGCACGGACACGTGCGGCAGACCGGCCTCCCGGTGCGCCGCGCACAGCCGTGCCGCCCGCTGGAGCTGCCGCAGCGACAGCATCCCCTCCTGCATCCGGCTGCCACCGGTCGCGATCTTCGACACCACCGGCAGTCGCGCCAGCCGCGCCTCGGTGAACGCCTCCTCGATCAGCGCGCCGGCGGCCGTGCCGACCGAACCACCGAGGAACCGGAAGTCGAAGGCGACCTCCACCGCGCGCGGCAACCGTCGCCACGACACCGACTCGACGCCACCGGACCGTTCGCGCGCGCGGCCGAGCTGGTCCTCGTAACCCGGCCAGCCGAGCGGGTTCACCGCAGTTCCCGCTTCAGCACCTTGCCCATGTCGTTGCGCGGCAACGCGGCCAAGTACCGGACCGCCCTCGGTCGCTTGTGCGGCGACAGCAGCCGGGCCACGTGATCGGCCAACTCCTCCGGCGCGGGCGCCTCGCCGTTCGCCACGACCCACGCCACCACCCGTTCGCCCAGGTCGTCGTCCGGCTCGCCGGTCACCGCCACCTCGGCCACCGACGGGTGCTCCAGCAGGGCGTTCTCGATCTCGCCCGCGCCGATCTTGTAGCCACCGCTCTTGATCAGGTCCGTGGCCCGGCGGCCGACGATCCGCACGTACCCGTCCGGCTCGACCACGGCGAGGTCGCCGGTGCGGAACCAGCCGTCGCGGAACGCCTCCCGCGTGGCGTCCGGCCGGTTCAGGTACTCCAGGAACAGGTTCGGCCCGCGCACCTCGATCTCACCGGGCTCATCACCGACGACCCGCACCTCCACCCCGTCCAGCGGCAGCCCCACCGTCCCGGCCCGCCGGTCGCCGTCCGCGCGAACGCTGGTGTTCATCAACGTCTCGGTCATCCCGTACCGCTCGACCACCCGCTGACCGGTCAGCTGCTCGATGCGCTCGTGCACGCTCGCCGGCAGCGCGGCCGAGCCGGACACCAGCAGCCTGGCCCTGCCGAACGCCTCGGCGTGCTCGGGCTCGGCCGCGATCCGGCTGTACATGGTGGGCACGCCGAACATCATCGTGCCGCCGTCGCGCAGCGCCTCGGCGGCTTGCGCCACGCTGAACGACCCGAGGTGGCGCACCGTCCCGCCCCGCCGCAACGGCCCGATCACCCCCACGCCCAGCCCGTGCACGTGGAACAGCGGCAGGCCGTGCACCACGACGTCGTCCTCGGTCCACCCCCACGCCTCCGCCAGCGCGTCGAGGTTCGTCGCCAGCGCCCGCCTGGGCAGCACCACGCCCTTGGGCGGCCCGGTGGTGCCGCTCGTGTAGACGATCAACGCGGGCGCCTCGCCGTCCGGCTCCGGCAGGTCGCCCACCGGACCGGACGGCAGCCGGTCGTCGACCACCAGGTCCGGCGCGCTGTCGGCGAGGATGTGCGCGAGCTCCCGTTCCCCGATCTTGGGGTTGAGCGGCACCACCGGCACGCCGGCCAGCAGCGCCCCGACGACCGCCACGCACGTCTCGGGCGTCGAGCGGGCCCACACCGCGACCCGCCGCGTGCCCGCCAACCCGGCCGCGACCGCACGCGCCTCGCGCGCCAACTGCTCGTACGTCAGCTCCCGCTCGGGGAATCGAAGGGCGATCTTGGACGACGGCGAGGCCAGCGCCGGCAGCAGCATCTCCATACAGTGACCTTGCCGGACACCGCCCGCATCACAAGTGTGGTTCGAGCCACGCGATCAGGTGGACCTTCGGTCGGGCGCCCACGGTCTGTGCCACCAACTGGCCGTCCTTGTAGAGCTGGAGCGTGGGCGCGGACATGATCCGCTGGTCACGGGCCGTGCGCGGGCTCGCGTCCATGTCCACCTTCAGCACGGTCAGGTCGCCGCGCTCCCGGTCGATCTCGGCCAGCACCGGTTCCAGCATCCGGCACGGCCCGCACCAGTCGGCGCCGAACTCCACCAGCACGTTCCCGGCGGCCACGGCCCCGGTGAACTCGTCGTCGGTCAACGTCCGCACGGCACGCTCCTCTGCTCGGCTTCCTCCAGCTGCGCGCGCACCTGGTCCCGCACGGCCTGCAACCTGGTGATGCAGTCGTCCAGCTCGGCCACCTTGCGCCGGTACACCTCGACGGACGCCGCGCAGGCGTCGCCGGTGGTGTGGCCGTCGCGCAGGCACTGCACGAACGGCCGCGTGTCCTCCAGCGCGAACCCGATGTCGGCCAGCGAGCGGATCTCGCGCACCAGCCTCAGGTCCTCCTCGTCGTACTCCCGCTGGCCGTTCGCCGCGCGGCGGGCGGTGAGCAGGCCGAGGGACTCGTAGTAGCGAAGCGCGCGGGTGGTCGTGCCGCCCCGCCGTGCCAGTTCTCCGATGCGCACGCGTCGATCCTCCGCCTTGACGTGGACGTCAACACAAGTGTGCTCCGCGCCACCCGATACCCTTGTCAGTTGTGCTAGTCCTCGCCTTGGACACCGCGACCCCCGCCGTGACGGCCGGCGTCGTCGAACTGACGCCCGGCTCGCCTCCCCGGCTGCTCGCCCAGCGGGTGACGGTGAACGCGAAGGCGCACGGCGAGCTGCTCACACCGCACCTCCAGGCGGCGTTGGCGGAGGCCGGCCACCGGCTCTCCGACCTCGACGCGATCGTGTGCGGCTCGGGCCCCGGGCCGTTCACCGGCCTGCGCGTCGGCCTGGTCACCGCCGCCGCCCTCGGCCAGGCGCTCAACCGGCCCGTCTACCCCGTGCCGACGCCGGACGCCGTCGCGCTGGACGCCGCCACCGGCAAACCGCTGCTCGTGGCCACCGACGCGCGTCGCAAGGAGGTGTACTGGGCGGCCTACGACGCGGCCGGCCGGCGCACCGACGGCCCGCACGTGGACCGGCCCGCCGACCTGGTCGCGAAGCTGCCCGCCGTGGCCGAGGCCGCCGGCGAGGGCGCGGAGCTGTACGCCGACGTGATCGGGCTGCCGGTGGTGGCGGCGCGCTACCCGTCGCCGGTGTCCCTGGTCGCGGTGGCGGCCGACGAGCTGCTGGCCGGCGCGCGTCCGGCCGCGCTCACCCCCCTCTACCTGCGCCGTCCCGACGCCGTGGAGCCGGTCGGCCGCAAGCGGGTGACCAGGGCGTGAGCTCCGGCACCGTCACGATCGCGCCGCTGCGCCGGGAGGACGCGGCGCGGTGCGCGCAGATCGAGAAGGACCTGTTCCCCGGCGACGACCCGTGGAGCGCGAACGCGTTCCGCAGCGAGCTCGACAACGGCAACTTCTACGTCGGCGCGTACGTCGGCGGCGCGCTGATCGGGTACGCCGGGCTCGGCCTGACCGACTTCGAGGCCAGCGTGCACACCATCGCCGTCGTGGCCGACTACCAGGGCGGCGGCGTCGGCAAGACGCTGCTGCGCGCCCTGCTCGCGAAGGCCGACGAGGGCGGGCTCCCGGTGTTCCTGGAGGTCCGCACGGACAACGCGCGGGCGATCGGCCTCTACCTGGCGCACGGCTTCGAGCACGTCGGCCTGCGCCGCCGCTACTACCAGCCGTCGGGCGCCGACGCGTACACGATGGGAAGGCCCGCGAACCGTGACTGACCGGCTCATCCTCGGTATCGAGAGCTCGTGCGACGAGACGGGCGTCGGCATCGTCCGGCTCGGTCCGGACGGGTCGCTGGAACTGCTCGCCGACGAGGTCGCGTCCAGCGTCGAGGAGCACGCCCGCTTCGGCGGCGTCGTGCCCGAGGTCGCGTCCCGCGCGCACCTGGAGGCGATGGTGCCGACCATGCGGCGCGCCGTCGAGAAGGCCGGGATCGAGCTGCGGGACGTGCACTCCATCGCGGTCACCGCCGGTCCCGGGCTCGCGGGCGCGCTGCTGGTCGGCGTGTCGGCGGCCAAGGCGTACGCGGCGGCGCTGGACAAGCCGCTCTACGGCGTCAACCACCTCGCGGGGCACGTCGCCGCGGACACCCTCCAGCACGGCCCGCTGCCGAAGCGGTGCCTGGCGCTGCTGGTGTCGGGCGGGCACTCGCAGCTGCTGCTGATCGAGGGCCTGGCGGAGAAGATCACCGAGATCGGGTCGACCGTGGACGACGCGGCGGGCGAGGCCTACGACAAGGTGGCCCGGCTGCTCGACCTGCCGTACCCCGGTGGTCCGCCGATCGACAAGCTCGCCAAGCAGGGCAACGGCTGCGCCATCGCGTTCCCGCGCGGGCTGACCGGGCCGCGCGACTCGAAGTACGACTTCTCGTTCTCGGGGCTGAAGACCTCCGTCGCCCGGTGGGTGGAGAAGCAGGAACGCGCGGGCGAGGAGATCCCGCTGGCCGACGTCGCCGCGTCGTTCCAGGAGGCGGTGGCCGACGTGCTGACCGCCAAGGCGATCCGGGCGTGCCAGGACCTGGCCGTGGACACGCTGGTGATCTCCGGCGGCGTGGCGGCGAACTCGCGCCTGTCGAGCCTCGCGGCCGAGCGCTGCGCCGAGGCGGGCATCGAGCTGCGCGTCCCGCGCCCCCGGCTGTGCACCGACAACGGCGCGATGATCGCCGCCCTCGGCGCGCACCTGGTCGCCGCCGGCGCGAAGCCCTCCGCCCTGGACCTGTCCACCACCCCCGGCCTCCCGGTGAGCACCATCCAGATCTTCTGACCCCCGCGCGTGTCCTACCTCCAGGACGCGAGAGTCCTACGTTCGGAACGCGAGAGTCCTACGTTCAGGACACCTGAGTCCAACGCTCAGAACGTCACGTCGAGGCCCTCGGCGTGGCCCGCGTCGAACGCGGCGGCGTAGGACTCCGCGCCCAGCACGGCCCGCGCGGCGGCGGCGATCCGGTCCACGTCGCCACGCTCACCGGGCGGCAGCGGCACGCCCACGGAGGCGCGCGCCGCTGTCGCCGCGCCCAACAACCGGGCCGCCGTCGCCGCCTCACCCGCCAACGCCCGAGCGCCCGCCAAGCCCTCCAACGCCAGCGCGACCGCCCGCGGGTCGCCGACCTGCCGCGCCAGCGCCAACCCCTGCGACTGCAACTCCGCCGCCCGCGCCGCGTCACCCCGCAGCTCGGCCACGAACCCCAGCTCCGCCAGCACCAACGTCGCGCCCGCCTCGAACCCGACCTGCCGGTGCCACGACCGCAGCCGCTCCCAGTGCGCCTGCGCCGCGTCCAGCCGCCCCTCCCGCCGGGCGCCGAGCGCCAACCCCGTCTCCGCGTACACCTCACCCGGCGAGAACCCGTGCTCCGCCGCCGTCCGCCGAGCCCGTTCGTGCAGCTCACGCGCCTTCGCGTAGTCACCGACCGCCAACGCGACCCGCCCCAGCCAGGACAGCTTGTACGACACCTCCGGCCACGACCGCAGCTCCTCCGCCACCCGCAGCCCGTCCCGGTGCACGGCCTCCGCCCGCACGTGGTCACCGGACAGCTGCGCGAGCACCCCCACCCCGAACGACGCCTTCAGCTGCCCCCACCGCTCACCCGAGGACTCGAACGCCGCCGCACACCGCTCGGCCGACTCGCGCGCCTGCTCGACCGAACCCCGGGCGAGCGCCTGGCTCACCCGGTCGCTGTGCGCGGCGGCCACGCCCCACTCGTCACCCAGCTCCTCGAAGGCCGCCAGCGCCTGCCCGGTCAGCACCTCGCCGGACGGCATGTCGCCCACGGTCGACAGGACGTAGCCGAGGAACCACCGGGCCCGCGCCCGCTGCCGACGATCCTCGATGTCCGCCGTGCCGGCCACCGCGGCCGGTTCCGCCGCCTCGCCCAGCAGCACCCCGAACCCGGCACGCCACGCCGCCGTCACCGGATCGGCCGAGGTCATCAGCCCCCGGCCCTCCCGCAGCCGCCCGCGCAGGAACCAGTACCAGGTCAACGCGCACGTCAGCCGAACGGCGCCCGCCGACTCCAACGCGTCGTGCGCGGCGCGCAGGTTCGCGGTGTCCGCGTCCAGCCGCGCCAACCACGCCAACTGCCCGGCCTCGCGCAACCGGGGGTCCGCGCGTTCGGCCAGCCCCAGGTAGAACGCCGCGTGCCGCGCCCGCACCAGGTCGAACTCGCCCGCCTCGCGCAGCCGTTCCCGCCCGTAGTCGGCGACCGACTCCAGCAGCCGGAACCGCGGCTCGCCGGTGTGCTCGGGCGCGACCACCAACGACCGGTCCACCAGCCTGGTCACCACGTCGAGCACCTCGCCGGCCGCCACGCCGCCACCCGCGCACACCGCCTCGGCGGCGTCCAACGCGCACCCGTCCACGTGCACGGACAGCCGCCGCAGCACGATCCGCTCGGCGTCACCGAGCAGGTCCCAGCTCCAGTCGATCATCGCGCGCAGCGTCCGCTGCCGGGCGGGCGCGTCCCGGTGCCCGGTGGCCAGCAGCCGGAACCGGTCGTCCAGCCGGTCGAGCAGGGCCGTCACGCCCAGCCCGCGCACCCGCGTCGCGGCCAGCTCCACCGCCAGCGGCAGCCCGTCGAGCCGTCGGCAGATCGCCTCGACGACCGGCGCGTTGTCCGGCGTCACCGTGAAACCGGGCGCGGCGGCGGCAGCGCGCGCCGCGAACAACGTGACCGCGTCCGAGAGGTCCAACGGCGACACGGCCCACACCGCCTCGAACGCCAAGCCGAGCGGCTCCTGGCTCGTGGCGAGCACCCGCACCCCCGGCACGGCCCGCAGCAGCCGGGAGACCAGCGCGGCGACCGGCTCGACCAGCCGCTCGCAGTTGTCCAGCACGAGCAGCACCTCACGGCCGCGCAACGCCTCCACCAGCGCCGTCCCCGACGCGTCCTCGCGCACGCCGAGCACGTTCGCCACCGCGCTCACCACCTGCTCGGCCCGGCCGACGCCCGCCAGCTCGACCAGCCACACCCCGTCCGCGACCGACACCCGCCGCGCGACCTCCAGCGCCAGGCTCGTCTTGCCGACGCCACCGGGACCGGTGAGCGTCACCAGCCGGGCGTCCCGGGGCAGCTCGCACAGGTCCCGCACCGCCTGGTCCCGGCCCACCAGCTCCGTCACGGGCACCGGCAGGTTCGTGCGCGCCACCGGCGCCGGACCGAGGTCGTGGTCGAGGATCGCCCGGTGCAGGGCCACCAGCTCGGGCCCCGGCGCCAACCCCCGCTCCTCGGCCAGCGACCGCCGCAGCTCGGCGTAGCTCTCCAACGCCTCGACCTGCCGCCCGGCCCGGTAGAGGGCGCGCATGTGCAGTCCGCGCAGGCGTTCGCGCAACGGGTGCCGGGACACCTCGGCCGCCAGGTCCACCCCGCTCAGGTCCACCCCGTCCAGGTCCACCCCGCCCGGGTCCGACCCGGCGAACTCCTCCAGCGCGGCCAACCGCTCCTCGGCCCACCGCGCCACCGCCGGCGCCAGGAACGGCGCGTCCGCGAACTCCGCCAGCGGCTCGCCGCGCCACAGCGCCACCGCCTCGCCGAACCGCCCGGCGGCCACCAGCTCCCGGAACCGCAGCACGTCCAGGGTGGACCGGTCGACCCGCACCGCGTACCCGGCCGGACCGTGCGCGACCAGCTCCCGCCCGCCCGGCTCGGCCGCCTCCAACGCCCGCCGCAGCTGCGAGACCTTGGTCTGCAACGTGTTCACCGGGTTGCCGGGCGGCTCGTCGCCCCACAGGTCGAACGCCAACCGGTCCGCCGACACCGGCCGCCCCTCGTGCGCGAGCAGGTCCGCCAGCAGCAACCGGACCTTCGCCTCGGGCACCCGGACCGCCTCACCGCCCGCCGTCCACACCCCGAGCGGCCCCAACACCCCGAATCTCACGCCCGGACCGTAACCGGGCCGCCGTCAGCCGACCCCCAGCGGACCCGCAGCGGACCGTGCGCGCCACCGGCCACCGTGGAAGTCACACGAAGGAGTGAAGAACACATGACTGCCAAGACCCCGTTGACCCTGATCGGCCTCGGCCCGATGGGCCAGGCCATGGTGACCCGGTTCCTCGACGCCGGTCACCCGACCACGGTCTGGAACCGCACCCCCGCCCGTGCCGACGCCGTCGTCGCCAAGGGCGCCGTCCGGGCCGCCACCGTCGCCGACGCCGTGGCCGCGAACCGGCTGGTGGTCCTCAGCCTCACCGACTACGCCGCCATGCACGACCTCCTCGACGGCGTCGACCTCGCCGGCCGCGTCGTGGTCAACCTCAGCTCCGAGACCCCGGCCGAGACCGTCAAGGCCGCCGCCCGGCTCGCCGAACGCGGCGCGGAACTGCTGGTCGGCGGCGTCATGGCGAACGCGGAGATGGTCGGCCACCCCGACGCGTACGTCTTCTACAGCGGACCGCGCGAGGTGTTCGACCGGCACGCCGACGCGCTCGCCGTGATCGGCAGGCCCGACTACCTGGGTGCGGACCACGCCCTGGCGCAGTTGCTCTACCAGGCGCAGCTCGACGTCTTCCTCACCTCGCTGGCCGCGATGCTGCACGGCATCGCCCTGGCGAAGTCGGCGGGCGTCACGGCCGAGCGGTTCGCGCCCTACCTCAGCGACAACGTCTCCACGCTGTCGATGTACGTGCCGGGGATCGCGAAGCACGTCGACTCCGGCGAGCACCCGGGCGACCTCGCCACCACGGCCATGATGGGCGCCACCGCGGCGCACGTCGTGGGCGCGAGCGAGGCCGCCGGGATCGACGCCGGGCTGCCCGGGGCGGTGAAGTCCCTCTACGACCGCGCCATCGCGGCGGGGCACGGCAAGGACAGCTTCACCGCCCTGGTCAACGTCCTGCGGAGCTGATCACACCGGGTTCAGGCCGGGGTTGCGGTCCTCGACGACGAACGACTTGAGCGTCGTGGCCCCGGCCCCGGCCGTACGCACGTATGGCAGCGTGCGGAAGTCCGCCCGCACCTCCCGCGCGGTGAACTTCGTCCGCACGTAGCCGCGCCGCCTGCTGTGCAGCTTGATGTGCGGGTTCAGCCGCAGCTGCACCTCGTCGGCGGTGTCGTTGCCGTCACCGCCGGAGGTCACCGACGAGCACACCAGCTCGGTGCCGACGGTCGGCGACGACGCCGGGTCGGCCCAGTCCAGCTTCACGTCCGCCGCGTAGTGCGCGTGCACGTCGCCGGTCAGCACGACGGCGTTGCGCACGCCCGCGTCGACCCACCCGCGCGTCACCCGGTCGCGGGAGGCCAGGTAGCCGTCCCACCCGTCCATGGAGACCTCCTTCTCGGGCCCGTCCTTGCGGTCGCGCTCGGCGAAGAACACCTGCTGGCCCAGGACGTCCCACCGCGCCCGGGACCGGCGGAACCCGTCGAGCAGCCACTCCTCCTGCTCCGCGCCCGTGATCGACCGCGTCGGCAGCCCGGCGTCGGCGCAGGTCTTCCACCCGTCGCCGCACGCCTGGTCGTCGCGGTACTGCCGGGTGTCGAGCAGGTGGAAGTTGACCAGCCCGCCCCACTGGGCCCGCCGGTAGAGCTGCATGTCGACGCCGTTGGGTCGCGCCCCGCGCCGCAGCGGCATGTTCTCGTAGTACGCCTGGAACGCCGCCGTCCGCCGGGCCGCGAAGGCCGGGTCGGGCTGCTCGGGCACGTCGTCGGCCCAGTTGTTCTCGACCTCGTGGTCGTCCCACACGACCAGCCACGGCGCCACGGCGTGCGCCAGTTGGAGGTCGGCGTCCGTCTTGTACTGGGCGTGCCGCAGCCGGTAGTCGGCCAGCGTCCGCGTCTCCGGCCCGAGCACCGGGCGCACGTCCGCCGCCTTGGCCGCGTACTCGTACTGGTAGTCGCCCAGGTGCAGCACCACGTCCGGGTGGTCCTCGGCCAGCCGCCGGTACGCGGTGAAGTAGCCCTCGCCGTAGTGCGCGCACGACGCGAAGCACATGGTCAGGTCCTGGCCGAGCACCCATGGCTCGGGCGTGGTCCGGGTGCGGCCGACGGGGGACAGGTGGCCGTCGACCCGGAACCGGTAGAAGTACTCGCGGCCGGGCCGCAGGCCGAACGGCTCCACGTGCACGCTGTGCCCGAGCTCGGGCCGCGCGGGCTGCACGCCGCGGCGCACCACGCGCCGGAACCGCTCGTCCTCGGCCAGCTCCCAGTGCACCGGGACGACCCGGTCGGGCATGCCGCCGAGGCCGTCCTCGGCGAGCGGCCGGGGCGCGAGGCGCGTCCACAGCACCACGCCGTCGGGGCGGGGGTCGCCGGAGGCGACGCCGAGGGTGAACGGGTTGTCGAGCCGGGGGAAGCCCGCGCCGGCGGTGGCGAGCGCCACACCGGCCACACCGCCGATGAGCAGGGAACGTCGGGTCACCGTGGTCATGGGCCACACCGTTGCCGACGAGGTTGGCGACCAGGTGAACGGCGGTGTGACACGAGTGGACGACTTCACCCGACCGGTTGCGGGGGGCTCGTTGAAGCGTTGGCACTCGCATGGGTAGAGTGCTAGATGCACGGCGCCAGCAACCGCCCCGACCCCCGCGACGGCGGGGTGGCAGGAGCCGTAACGCAACCTGCCAACGCTTTCGACGACCGTGGAGGTCAGCCCGGTGAGCGTGAACATCAAGCCGCTCGAGGACAAGATCGTCGTCCAGGCCAGTGAGGCCGAGACCACGACCGCTTCCGGCCTCGTGATCCCGGACACCGCGAAGGAGAAGCCCCAGGAGGGCAAGGTCATCGCGGTGGGCCCCGGCCGGATCGACGACAAGGGCAACCGCGTCCCGGTGGACGTGGCTGTCGGCGACGTCGTCATCTACTCCAAGTACGGCGGCACCGAGGTCAAGTACAACGGCGAGGAGTACCTCATCCTCTCCGCCCGCGACGTGCTGGCCGTCATCAACTGACGCTCGGCCGACACGCAACACGCCCCGGCGAACCCCTCCCCGGGGCTCCCGGGGCGTTTCGCATCAAGAGAGGTAAGCAATGCCCAAGCAGATCAGCTTCGACGAGGACGCTCGTCGGGCCCTCGAGCGCGGCGTGAACAAGCTCGCGGACACCGTCAAGGTCACCCTCGGCCCGCGCGGCAGGCACGTCGTCCTCGACAAGAAGTTCGGCGGGCCCACCGTCACCAACGACGGCGTGACCATCGCCCGTGAGATCGAGCTGGACGACGCGTTCGAGAACCTCGGCGCGCAGCTCGCCAAGAGCGTCGCCACCAAGACCAACGACGTGGCCGGCGACGGCACGACGACCGCGACCGTCCTGGCCCAGGCCATGGTCCGGGTCGGCCTGCGCAACGTCGCGGCCGGCGCGAACCCGATGTCGCTCGGCGTCGGCATCCAGGCCGCGGCCGAGGCCGTCGTGGACGCCCTCAAGGCCAAGGCCACCCCGGTCAAGGGCCGCGACAACATCGCCCAGGTCGGCACCGTCTCGTCCCGCGACGAGTCCATCGGCGCCCTGCTCGGCGAAGCCATCGAGAAGGTCGGCGAGGACGGTGTGATCACCGTCGAGGAGTCCTCCTCGATGGCCACCGAGCTCCAGATCACCGAGGGCGTGCAGTTCGACAAGGGCTACGTGTCGGCGCACTTCGCCACCGACCTCGAAGCCCAGGAGACGGTGTTCGAGGACGCCCGCATCCTGCTGCACCGCGAGAAGATCTCGGCGCTGGCCGACCTGCTGCCGATCCTGGAGAAGGTCGCCGAGGCCGGCAAGCCGCTGGTGATCATCGCCGAGGACGTCGAGGGCGAGGCGCTGTCCACCCTGGTCGTCAACGCCCTGCGCAAGACGCTGCGCGTGGTCGCGGTCAAGGCGCCGTACTTCGGCGACCGCCGCAAGGCGTTCCTGGACGACCTGGCCGTCGTCACCGGCGCGCAGGTCATCGCGGCCGAGGTCGGCCTGAAGCTGTCCGAGTCCAACCTCGACGTGCTGGGTTCCGCCCGGCGGGTCGTCGTGTCCAAGGACAACACGACCATCGTCGACGGCGGCGGCGCCAAGGCCGACCTGGCGGGTCGCGCGGAGCAGCTGCGCCGCGAGATCGAGTCGACCGACTCCGACTGGGACCGCGAGAAGCTCCAGGAGCGGCTGGCCAAGCTCTCCGGCGGCATCGCCGTGATCAAGGTCGGCGCGGCCACCGAGACCGAGCTGAAGGAGCGCAAGCACCGCATCGAGGACGCGGTGAACGCGACCAAGGCAGCGGTGGAAGAGGGCATCGTGCCCGGCGGCGGTTCGGCCCTGGTGCACGCGGCCAAGGTGCTCGACGGCGGCCTCGGCCTGTCCGGTGACGAGGCGACCGGTGTCGCGATCGTCCGCGAGGCCCTCGGCTCGGCGCTCTTCTGGATCGCCGCGAACGCGGGCCTCGAAGGCGCCGTCGTGGTGAACAAGGTGCGCGAGCAGGACTGGGGCTTCGGCCTCAACGCCGCCACCCTGGTCTACGGCGACCTGCTCGAGGCCGGGATCATCGACCCGGTGAAGGTGACGCGTTCCGCGGTCACCAACGCCGCTTCCATCGCCCGCATGGTGCTCACCACCGAGAGCGCCATCGTGGAGAAGAAGGAAGAGGAGCCCGCCGGCTCCGGTCAGGGCCACGGCCACGGCCACGGTCACTGACCAGGCCTCATCGGTCTGGCACAGCGCGAACGGGAGGGGCGGCGCCGACGAGGCGCCGTCCCTCCCGCGCGTTCGGCGTCAGGCGGGCGTCAACTGCCGCTTGCGCGCCTTGATGATGCTGTCCCGCTCGGACTCCGACAGGCCGCCCCAGATCCCATAGGGCTCCTGGACCGCCAGGGCGTGCCGCCGGCACATCTCCAGCACCGGGCACGACAGGCACACGGCCTTCGCCCGCGCCTCCCGCCGAGCCCTCGCCGGTCCGCGCTCCCCGTCCGGGTGGAAGAAGAACGCGCTGTCCATCCCGCGGCACGAGCCGCGCATCTGCCAGTCCCACAGATCCGCGTTGGGACCGGGAAGCCTTCGGGTGTCCGCCATCGAGACCGCCTCCTTGGCCCATGGACGAGAACTGCTCCATTCGGCTTAACGATGATCCACCGTAGAACCGCGCCAAAACTTGTTCAAGGGGGTGCGGAGGCTTTTGCCGGCAATTCATACGATGGGTGATCGATCAGGGCTCGCGCCGGAGTTGCCGGTGACGTCCGGTGAACGGACCATGTCAGCGTGATGACGCCACCTGACCACACCGGGACCGTGCCGGAAGGCGGTCAGGAAGTCGTTGTGGCGGAAGACGATCCCGCGCATTCGGTGACCCTCTCGGTGGCCGCCGTCGCGCGCCGGCTCGGCGTCGCGCCGGCCACCCTGCGCACCTGGGACCGGCGGTACGGCCTCGGACCCAGTGATCACACAACCGGGCGACACCGGAAGTACGCGCCACTGGACGTGGCCCGGTTGGAGCTGATGCAGCGGGCCCTGCTGCGCGGCGCGTCGTCCGCCGAGGCCGCCAAGTACGCCCTCGCCGGCCCGGTCCGCGCGCCGCTGGCGGCCGTGCCCGCGTCGTTGACCGGCGGTGAGCTCGACGGCGGGTCGGCGCCGGCCGGTGGGCGCGGCCTGAGGCTCCAGGCGGCGGGCAGGCGGGCGCGCGGGGTGGGGCGGGCGGCGCTGGCGATGGACTCGGCGGCGGTGCAGGCGCTGCTGGCCGACGCGATCGAGGCGGACGGCGTGGTCACGACGTGGGACGAGGTGGTGCGGCCGGTGATGGCGGCCATCGCGACCAGGTGGGAGCACTCCGGCGCGGGGGTCGAGGTGTCGCACCTGGTGGAGGAGTGCGTGCTGGCCGCCGTGGTGCGCGCGACCCCGGTCGTGGCGGTCCCGCGCAACCACCGCCCCGTGCTGCTCGCGTGCATGCCGGACGAACGGCACAACCTGCCGCTGTACCCGTTGGCGGCGGTGCTGGCGCAGCGCGGCGTCGGGGTGCGGCAGTTGGGCGCGGCGTTGCCGGCGGACGCCCTGGCCTCGGCCGTCCGCCGCACCGCGCCGGCCGCCGTGGTGCTGTGGGCCCAGCTGCCGCGCTACGCCGATCCGGGTGTCGTGGCGGCGCTGCCGAGGACCCGTCAGCAGGTCCGCGTGTTCGTCGGGGGCCCGGGCTGGGAGCGCGGCGTCGTGCCGCAGCCGGCGGAGCGGATCAACGACCTGGCCGCCGCCGCGGACGCCGTCGAACGCGCCGTCTGCTGACCTCCGCCCCGCCGGCTCCCGTCCTGCCATCCTGGCCGCACAGGGGTGCCGGAGCGCGGAGGTGTGATGCGGGCAGGGGTGCGGGAGGCGGCGTTCGGGGACCGGCCCGAGGCCGACGTCTGGGCGGCGTTGCGGGGTGGGGCGGAGGAACGCTGGTCGGCGGCGGTGGTGCTGGGTGGGCAGGGGCACTACGCGGCGGCGGCCTCGGTGCTCGGTGAGCTGATCGGGCGAGGTGGGCTGTTCGGGTCGTTGGCGGCTTCCACGCTCGCGTCGCACCGGCGGCAGCTCGGCGGCCACGCGGCGGCACGGGTGCTGGACGGGCGGGCGTTGGCCATGGCGCCCGGAGGCGGCGGCGCGGACCCGGACGACGTGGACCCGGCCGGCGCGCGGGCCGACGCGCTCCTCGGGCTCGCCGCCGACGCGATCGGGACCGGCCGGCTCGACGAGGCGCGCCGGCTGCACGCCCGGGTCGAACCGCGCGGGTGGCGCAGCCGGGTGCGGCACCAGTGGCTGGCCGCCGAGATCGCCTTGGCCGGCGGTCTCGCCGAGCACGCCGTGCACCCGGCCGAGGTGGCCGCCGCGACCGCCCGCGAGGCCGGCGCGACGCGACACATCCTCAAGTCCGACCTCGTCCTCGGTGCGGCATTGGTGGCGTGGGGGACACCCGAAAGCGTCGACCGAGGGGTCGAAGTGCTACTCTGTGACCTAAATCACACTGACCGTCGAGGGCTTTTCTCGTTGATCTGGCCGACGGCGCTTGTCCTGGCAAACGCCCTGGCAGACCGCACTATTGCGGGCAGGGAAAACATGAAGGAATGCGCGGAAAACGCTCTGAGCTGCGTGTTGCGCAGAGCCGACCCGCTGGGCCGCCTGCTCGCGGACCGCTCGCCGTGGATCCCCACCGCGCTGCTCCGTTCCGGGGAACCCCCGAACGCAGACGCTGAGACGAACTTCTTGACGGATTAAGCACCGGATCGTGTCAAGGTTCGGCCTCTAGCGTCCGATAGGGGATGTGGAACGTCACTCGGCTGCAGGAAGGAGTCCCCGTGACCACGGTCCTTATTTGCGACGACCGGCGCAGTGTGCGGGAGGGTCTCACCCGCGTGATGTCGGCTGTCCCAGGGGTCAGCCGCATCGACTGCGTAGCGCACGGTGACGAGTTGTTGGCTCGGTTCTCTCGGCAGCCGGTCGACGTCGTACTGGTTGGCACCCAGCGCGCCGTCCCGACCGGGGTCGAAGCGACCCGACGACTCGTCTCGGCCAACCCGCAGGCAAACGTCATCGTCTTCGGCGCACCGGACGACGCGGGCAGCATCGCCGCCGCGATCGCCGGCGGAGCTCGTGGCTACCTGCGTTGGGACGCCTCGCGCCCCGAACTGGTCGCCGCGCTGGCGCACACGCTCGCGAGCACGAGCGTGCCCGCGCCGCGCCAGCCGTCGGATCCGGGCGTCCAGCTCACCGAGCGCGAGCTCCAGGTGCTGCGCGGGATGAGCCAGGGCAAGAGCAACGGGCAGATCGGGCGTGAGCTCTACCTGTCCGAGGACACGGTGAAGACGCACGCCCGGCGCTTGTTCCGCAAGCTCGGCGTGCGCGACCGCGCCCAGGCCGTCGCACACGGTTTCCGGCGCGGCCTCGTGTCTTAGCCGGCGCACGGACCCAGGGGCTCGGGGCACAGGCTCGTCGGACTCGTCGGACGAGCCGCACCACCGGCACTCCTTCCTCCAGCCACAGCCCGGTGACGCCGACAGGCGTCGCCGGGCCGCCGTGCGTCCGCTGACGGGTGGGTGCGCCACGGAACCACCGCGCGGATCGCGATGCAGTCTTGAAGACCCCTTGAGGGCCCCTGCGGATCCGCAGGGGCCCTCAAGACCCCAAGGCCCTCGGTGGGCGCCTCTGAGGATCTCCGCGGGCCCGTGGTGCGCGACCCGAGGACAGGTGCAGCCGGCACGTCGCCGTACGTCGCACGGTGGTCGCGCGCTCACCGCGCGTCGGCCGGTCGGATTCGGCTGGTCAGGTGAGGTCTAAAGACCCCATCTGGACCCCATTGCCGAACATCCGGCCGGCCGACCGGTACGGTGAGCATCACCAGTACGGGCGACATCGATCGTCCCGTGCTGTTCTTTGCCGGTACGCCTACGCGTAACACCAGGGCAGTTGTCTGCGATGACCAACTTGGGGGACGGACTGGACGCCGAAGTGGGCGCAGCCGTCGATGGCGACCGCCACGCGATCGAGCGGCTCCTGGCATCCATCCGACCCCTCGTGGTGCGGTACTGCCGCGCCAGAGTCGGAAGGCAGGAGAGGTCTTTCGCTTCGGCGGACGACGTGGCCCAGGAGGTGTGTCTCGCGGTGCTGACGGCCCTGCCCAGCTATCGC
Organism: Actinosynnema sp. CA-299493; assembly: GCF_050946825.1. Classification (NCBI taxonomy): domain Bacteria; kingdom Bacillati; phylum Actinomycetota; class Actinomycetes; order Pseudonocardiales; family Pseudonocardiaceae; genus Actinosynnema; species Actinosynnema sp. CA-299493. The sequence continues at coordinate 8,722,850 of NZ_CP191993.1, read as the reverse complement.
GACCAGGGTCGGCCGTTCTTGGCGTTCGTCTACGGGATCGCCGCGCACAAGGTGGCCGACGCGCATCGCTCCGCAGCCCGGAACCGGTCCGAACCGGTCCCGGAGGTGCCTGACGCCCCCGAGACGGAGGCTGGTCCCGAGCAGCGCGCCATGCAGGGCGAGCTGTCCGAGCGGATGGCCGTGCTCCTCAAGGTCCTTCCGGAGAAGCAGCGGGAGATCCTGCTGCTTCGCGTGGTCGTCGGCCTGTCGGCCGAAGAGACCGCCGACGCGGTCGGCTCCACGCCGGGCGCGGTTCGGGTGGCACAACACCGCGCCCTGGCCCGCCTTCGCAAGACGTTGGCAGCGGAGGAGGTGGTCTGAGTGGCTGACCAGCACGAGAAGGGCAATGGAGAAGTCGTGCGCGGACGAGATGAGAGACCGCCGCAGTCTGATGACACCCTGGTGGAGGACACCGCGGCTGAGCCGGGGGACGACCTCGCCGGCATCCGGGCTGACGACGCGCTGCTCGACGTGCTCGGCGGGCGTGACGGCGACCAGCCGGAATCGCTCGTCGACGACGAGCTGAACGCGCTGCTGCTGGCCTGGCGCCGCGAAGTCGACCGCCCGCCCATGGGCGAGCTGGTCGACACCGAGACGGCGGTGGCCACGATCGCCGCCGCCCGCACCCAGCCGAGGAGCAGGCAACGACTCCTCATCCCCCTCGCGACCGCCGCCGCCGTGCTGGCGATCGCGTTCACCGGGATGAGCCTGGTCGCGCGGGACGCCGAGCCGGGCGACGCGCTCTGGGGCCTGACCCGCGTCCTCTACTCCGAGCACGCGCGATCGGTGGAAGCCGCCGTCGCCGTGCGCACCGACCTCGACACCGCTCGCGCGGCACTGCGCGACGGCCGTTACGGCGAGGCCCGTGACGCGCTGCTCAAGGCCAGCGCGAGCCTGCCGGCGGTCTCGCCGGACGACGACAAGGACTCCCTCGCCCAGCAGCACGAGTCGCTGCTGGACGAGCTGACCAGCACCACGCCGTCGAACACGCCGACCACCGCCGAACCGTCGACGACGCCCGAGGTCCCGCCGGTCGACCTCCCCGGGACGACCACCACGACGACCACGCCACCCTTGCCGACCACCACGACCACGTCGGTGCCCGTCGAGGGCACGCCGCCCCCGGTGGACGACGAGACGTTGCCCGTGCCACCGCCCCCGCCGCCCACGTCGGGCGACCCGCCGGCGGGCGGCCAGGGCCGGGACGAGACCAAGGGGGAGACCCCGAGTTCCACCGACGGCGAGAGGACGACGGTCGAGAACTGACCGCGGAGCACGGATGTGACGAAGCCCGCCCCTCACCACGGGGCGGGCTTCGTCACATCGTCAGCGGGCGCTCTCGGTCGCGGTGACCCCGTCGGCGTAGCCGCGGCAGTACTCCCAGCTGACGTAGGCCGCCGGGTCCGGGTCGTACGCGGGCTCGTGCGGGCGCATCCGGCCGTCGGCCAGGAGCTGCTCCAGGCTCGACCGCAGCAGCGCCCAGTCGTGGTAGTGCGGCTCCTGGCACTCGCCGCAGTCGACCACGATTCCCCTGACACCACGGGGTTCGAGCAGGGCCTGGTACACCGCGAGGTCGCTGAGGTCGCCGACCAGCTCGGCCCGCTCGGCGTCGTCCATCGGCGGGTGGTCGTGGTCGTGGTCGGGTTCGCCGAGGACCCGGGCCGGGTCCTCCGGGTCGCCCGCGAACGGGTCTGGTGGCAACGCGTCGTGCGGCACGACCCCGCACGGTACCGGGCGGACCCCCGGCCACGTCCAGATACCATGACCTGAACCCATCGCCGCTGCGTGGAACCGATCCGCGGCGGCGGGATCGCCGCACGACGGAAGGCAAGCCAGCCGCCATGACCAGCGAGCTCAACGCTGACGGAGTCCCGCCCAAGTTCGCCATGCTGGGACTGACCTTCGACGACGTACTGCTGCTGCCCGCCGAGTCGGAGATCGTGCCGAGCGGCGTGGACACCAGCACCAAGCTCTCGCGCAACATCACCGTGCGCGTGCCGCTGGCCTCGGCGGCGATGGACACCGTGACCGAGGGTCGGATGGCCATCTCGATGGCCCGACAGGGCGGCATCGGCGTGCTGCACCGCAACCTGTCCCTGGAGGAGCAGGCCCGCCAGGTGGAGACCGTGAAGCGGTCCGAGGCGGGCATGGTCAGCGACCCGGTGACGTGCACCCCGGACGACACGATCCGCCACGTCGACGAGCTGTGCGCGCGCTACCGGATCTCCGGCGTGCCGGTGACCGACGCGAACGGCAAGCTCGTCGGCATCATCACCAACCGCGACATGCGCTTCGAGGTCGACCACTCGCGCAAGGTCAGCGAGGTGATGACCAAGGGTCCGCTGGTCACCGCCCAGGTGGGCGTGTCGGCGGAGGCCGCGCTCGGCCTGCTGCGCCGGCACAAGATCGAGAAGCTGCCGATCGTGGACGGCGACGGCAAGCTGCGCGGCCTGATCACGGTCAAGGACTTCGTCAAGACCGAGCAGTACCCGAACGCCTCGAAGGACCCGGACGGCCGGCTGCTGTGCGCCGCGGCGATCGGCGTCGGCGACGACAGCTTCGCGCGGGCGATGGCGCTGGCCGACGCGGGCGTCGACGTGATCATGGTCGACACCGCGCACGGCCACCAGCGCAACGTGCTGGAGATGGTCGCCAAGGTGAAGCAGGAACTGGGCGACGAGGTCGACGTGGTCGGCGGCAACGTCGCCACCCGCGCGGGCGCCCAGGCGCTGGTGGACGCGGGCGCGGACGGCGTGAAGGTCGGCGTCGGCCCCGGCTCGATCTGCACCACGCGCGTGGTCGCGGGCGTCGGCGTGCCGCAGATCACCGCGATCTACGAGGCCAGCCTGGCGTGCGGTCCGGCCGGCGTGCCGGTGATCGGCGACGGCGGCATCCAGTACTCGGGCGACATCGCCAAGGCGATCGCGGCGGGTGCGAGCGCGGTCATGCTCGGCAGCCTGCTCGCGGGCACGGCCGAGGCGCCGGGCGAGCTGGTGCTGGTCAACGGCAAGCAGTTCAAGACCTACCGCGGCATGGGTTCGCTGGCCGCCCTCCAGGGTCGTGGCGAGGGCAAGTCGTACTCCAAGGACCGCTACTTCCAGGACGACGTGCTGTCCGAGGACAAGCTGGTGCCCGAGGGCATCGAGGGCCGCACGCCGTTCCGCGGCCCGCTGTCGACCGTGGTGCACCAGCTGGTGGGCGGCCTGCGCGCGGCCATGGGCTACACCGGCTCGAAGACCGTCGCCGACCTCCAGCGCAAGCAGCTGGTGCGGATCACGGCGGCCGGGCTCAAGGAGAGCCACCCGCACGACATCACCATGACCGTCGAGGCCCCGAACTACACGACCCGCTGACTCGGATCGCCTTGGGCTAGTGTTCGCAGGTTCCGCCGGCTCCCACCGGGGACCATCAGCTCCACGGAAGGACGACAAAGGTGCGCGACCTGGTCGAGATCGGCATGGGCCGGACCGCGAGGCGGGCCTACGAGCTGGACGACCTCGAGATCATCCCGTCCCGCAGGACCCGGTCCTCGAAGGACGTCTCGACGGCGTGGCAGATCGACGCCTACCGGTTCGAGATCCCGCTGATCACCCACCCGACGGACGCGATCGTGTCGCCGGGCACGGCGGTCGCGATCGGCGAGCTGGGCGGCATGGGCGTCCTCAACGCGGAGGGCCTGTGGGCCCGGCACGGCGACGTGGAGGAGGCCCTGTTCCGGCTGGTGCAGGCGGTCGAGGACACCGACGACCCGGCCGCGCCGGTCCGGGTGCTCCAGGAGCTGCACGCCGCGCCGGTGCGGATGGACCTGATCGCCGAGGCGATCAAGCAGGTGCGCGAGTCGGGTGTCACGGTGGCGGTGCGGGTCAGCCCGCAGCGCGCGGCCGAGCTGACCCCGGACCTGCTGGCGGCCGGCGTGGAGATCCTGGTCGTGCAGGGCACGATCATCTCGGCCGAGCACGTCTCGCGCGACGGCGAGCCGCTGAACCTGAAGTCGTTCATCGCGGACCTCGACATCCCGGTGATCGCGGGCGGCGTCGGCGACTACCGGACCGCGATGCACCTGATGCGCACGGGCGCGGCGGGCGTGATCGTCGGCTACGGCTACACGCCGGGCGTGACCACGACGGACTCGGTGCTCGGCATCGGCGTGCCGATGGCCACGGCCATCTCCGACGCCGCTGCGGCCCGCCGGGACTACCTGGACGAGACCGGTGGCCGGTACGTGCACGTGATCGCCGACGGCGGCGTGCTGACCAGCGGCGACATCGCGAAGTCGATCGCGTGCGGCGCGGACGCGGTGATGCTGGGCGAGCCGTTGGCGGCGGCGTCCGAGGCGCCGGGCCAGGGCCTGTACTGGACGGCCGCGTCGGCGCACCCGTCGGTGCCCCGCAGCCACGTGTCGACCGGGGTGGACCAGGTCGTCGACCTGCGCACGCTGCTGTTCGGCCCGTCCGTCGACCCGCGCGGCGTGACGAACCTGTTCGGGTCGCTGCGCCGGGCGATGGCGAAGACCGGCTACTCGGACCTCAAGGAGTTCCAGAAGGTCGGCCTGACCATCCGCGGCTAGGCCACCGCTCGAAGAGGCCCCTGCTCCAGGCGGGGGCCTTTTTCGTGCCCGCGGACGCCTGAACCGAGTGAGCACTAGACTGTTACCGGAAGTTACGCCTAATCTCCCAACCATGGGTGAACTCGCCGGTAACAACACCGACTACGACGTCGTGGTGGTGGGGTCGGGCTTCGGCGGCAGCGTCGCCGCGCTCCGGCTCACCGAGAAGGGCTACCGGGTGGCGGTGGTCGAGGCCGGCCGCCGGTTCGCCGACGACGAGTTCGCCAAGACGTCCTGGGACCTGCGGCGATATCTGTGGGCGCCCGCGCTCGGCTGCTACGGCATCCAGCGCATCCACGCCCTGCGCAGCGTGATGGTCCTGGCCGGTTCGGGCGTCGGCGGCGGGTCGCTGGTGTACGCGAACACGCTGTACCGGCCGCTCAAGCCGTTCTACGCCGACCGGCAGTGGGCGCACATCACCGACTGGGAGGCCGAGCTCGCCCCGTTCTACGACCAGGCGAGCCGGATGCTGGGCGTGGTGGAGAACCCGACCACCACGCCGTCGGACGTGGTGATGCGACGGGTCGCCGAGGACATGGGCGTGGCCGACACCTACCACCCGACGCCGGTCGGCGTGTTCTTCGGCGAGCCGGGCCGGCCCGCCGAGGACCCGTACTTCGGTGGCGAGGGCCCGAGCCGGACCGGCTGCACGCAGTGCGGCGCGTGCATGTCGGGTTGCCGGGTCGGCGCGAAGAACACCCTGGTCAAGAACTACCTCTACCTGGCCGAGCGCAACGGCGCGGAGGTCCTGCCGCTGACGACCGTCACCGACCTGCGCCAGGCGCCGGACGGCACGTGGGCGATCGGAACCCGGCGCACCGGCGGCAAGCTGCGCCGGGGCCGGCGGACGATCACCGCCGGCCAGGTCGTGCTGGCCGCCGGCACCTGGGGCACCCAGCAGTTGCTGCACCGGATGAGGGCTGACGGCGCGCTGCCGAAGCTCTCGCCCAAGCTCGGCGAGCTGACCAGGACGAACTCCGAGTCGATCATCGGCGCGGCGCGCTTCACGGTGGACGAGGAGCGCAACTTCAGCCAGGGCGTGGCGATCACCTCGTCCATCCACCCGGACGAGCAGACCCACATCGAGCCGGTGCGCTACGGCAAGGGCAGCAACGTCATGGGGCTGCTCCAGACGCTGGCCACGGACGGCGCGAAGGCCACCCCGCGCATCCTGCAGTTCCTGTCCCAGGCGGTCCGCCACCCGCTGCGGCTGGCCAGGCTCATGTCGGTGCACCGGTGGAGCGAGCGGACGGTGATCCTGCTGGTGATGCAGAGCCTCGACAACTCCATCACCACGTACACCAAGAAGGGGCTGTTCGGCCGCAAGCTCACCTCGAAGCAGGGGCACGGGCAGCCGAACCCCACGTTCATCAAGGCCGGTCACGAGGCCAACCTGCGCGCGGCCGAGCACATCGACGGCATCGCGGGCGGCACGTGGGGCGAGCTGTTCGACATCCCCCTGACCGCGCACTTCATCGGCGGCTGCCCGATCGGCTCGGACCCGGCGGGCGGCGTCATCGACCCGTACCACCGGGTCTACGGCTACCCGGGCCTGTCCGTGGTGGACGGCTCGGCGATCTCGGCGAACCTGGGCGTGAACCCGTCGCTGACCATCACCGCGCAGGCCGAGCGGGCGTTCTCGGTGTGGCCGAACAAGGGCGAGCCGGACGGGCGTCCCGACCAGTCGGCCGGCTACCGGCGGATCGCGCCGGTCGCGCCGAAGAACCCCGCCGTCCCGGCCGAGGCGCCCGGGGCGCTGCGGCTGCCGATCGTGGAGGTCAAGTCGAGCTGATCGCCCTATGGTGGGTCGTGTGGCATCGAAGCCGTCCTGTTCGCCGGCGACCTGGTCGAGGCCCAGGCCGCGCCCTGCGCCGGCGACGCGTTCCACGACGAGTGGGCCACGTCCACGCTCGACCGGGTGGCCGCGCTGGGCGCCGAGCAGCTCGTCGGCGGCCGGGGCGCGCCCGCCCGCGACCGGGTCGAGGTCGAGGCGGCCATCGCCCGGTCGCGGCACTTCCTGGACGTGCTGCGCCGCGCGGTGGGGACCGCGCACGTCGGCGGCGGCACCGTGAAGGACGCGTTCGAGGCCGCGCACGCGGCCCTGGCGCCGCGCTACGGCCGTCGGCCGACCTTCGAGCGCTGCCTGCCGTTCGACGTGCAGCGGTACTGGGACGAGTGCGCCGGCGTGGTGTGGCCCCGGATCCGGACCGCCGAACGGGACCGCGAGGTGTGGGCGGCGCTGCGATGACCCCGGGGCCTCACCGCCGCCGAGGCGTCAAGCTGAACCCGTCCGGCTTCAACGTCAGCATCTCCGCCACCCGCAACCGGTAGTCGGCGGACCCGACCAGGTCGTACCGGCGCAGCACCGTGCCCAGCGCCAACGTCGCCTCGTGCACCGCGAACTGCCTCCCGATGCACGCGCGTTCCCCCGTCCCGAACGGCTTGTAGACGTGCGCGGGCCGCGCCCTCACCTCCGCCGGCGCGAACCGGTCCGGGTCGAACGCCTCCGGCGACGCCCACACCGACGGGTCCCGGTGCACCAGCGGCAGCAGCACGAGCGCCCACTGGCCCGCCCGCAGCGGGTACCGCCCGCCGAGCACGGTGTCCGCCCGCGCCTCCCGCGCGAACCCCGGCGCCGTCGGCCACAGCCGCAACGCCTCGTCCAGCACCCGCCGCACGTACCGCAGCTTGGTGACCTGCTCGAACTCCGGCACGTCCGCCGAGCCCCACACCGCGTCGACCTCCGCGCGGGCCTTCTCCGCCACCTCGGGGTGCCGCGACAGGTAGTACAGCGCGAACGACAGCGCGCCGGACGTCGTCTCGTGACCGGCGATCAGGAACGTGATCACCTGGTTGCGGATGTTCACCTCGTCCAGCTCCCCGGACGACAGCATCAGCCCGAGCAGGTCGGACCCGCCCGACCCCCGCCGGGAGCGCACCACCTCGTCCACGACCTCCGCGAGGTAGGCGAGATCGCGCTGGTAGCGCTCCTCCGCCTCCCGCCCGAACACCTTGCGCACCAGCGGCAGGACGAAGTTCTTGCGCTGCGCGTACCGCAACGACCCGATCATCGCCCGCACGAACGGGTGGGTCTCGGACCGCGAGAACGACTCGAACGAGTACCCGAACCCGACCCGCCCGATCGTCTCCAACGTCAGCTTCGTCATGTCGCCGGAGACGTCGACGGCACCGCCCCGGTCCCACTTCCCGACCAGCTGCGCGGTCACGTCGACCATCGTCGGGTGGTAGGCGCGCATGGCGCTCTGCGTGAACGCGGGCAGCAGCACCTCGTGCGCCGCCCTCCAGTTCGGCTCCTCGTTGTACGCGGTGAACAGCCCGTCACCGCCGACGTCCCGCAACGCCTCCACGCCCAGCGCCAGGTGCTTGGCGAACCGCGACTCGTCGGCCAGGTCCGCCGCCAACGCCGCCCCGCCCACGAACACGATCTCCTGGTCCAGGAACCGCCGCGTGAAGACGGGTCCGAGGTCGCGCCCCATCCGCATCGTGTCCTGCACCGGCGTGCGCCGGCTCGTGCCGAGCACGTCGCCCAGGAACGGCACCCGCCACCGGGGGTGCGGGATCACCGCGGCCGTCATCGCTTCCCCTGGTTGGCCGTGCTCATCCGCTCCATCGCCTCGTCGTTCGACAGCCGGCGCTGCAACCCCGAGGAGAACGCCGGGAACGCGCCACCGAGGACGCTCGCCACCCGCAGCTCGGGCGGCGCCACGTTCAGCTCGGCCCGGTCCTCCTCGATCGCCCTCACCACCCCCGCCGCGACCTGCTCCGGCGACACCGTCCGCATCCCCGCCGGTGGCTTCGCGCCGGTGTCGGCGAACATCCCGGCGTCCCGCACGAACCCGGGCTGCACGATCGACACGCCGACCCCGCTGCCGCGCAGGTCCTCCCGCAGCCCCAGCGCGAAGCCGCGCAGCCCGAACTTCGTCGCGTTGTAGAGCGAGGCGTGGGCCGACGCCACCTTGCCCGCCAACGACCCGATGAGCACCACGTGCCCACGTCCCGCGGTCAGCATCGACGGCACCAGCTCGTGGGCCAGCGCGATCGGCGCCTCCAGGTTCACCACCAGCGCCCGCTTCACCTGCTCGGCCGTGAAGTCCACCAACGCCCCGCTGGCCGGCAGCGCCGCGTTGGCGACCAGCACGTCGACCGCCCCCGCCTCCGCCACCAACCGCCCGGCCGCCCCCGGCTCGGCCAGGTCGACCGCCACGGCCCGCCCGCCGACCTCGTCGGCCAGCCGCTCCAGCTCGGCGACCTTCCGCCCGGTCAGCACCAACTCGGCCCCGCGACCGGCCAGGGCACGCGCGATGGCGTGCCCGATCCCACCCGTCGCACCGGTCAGCAACACGGTCGACCCGGACACCCGCATGACGCCTCCTCGATACTGTTCGTTCGAACGAACAGTATCGCGAATCGGCGGACCCGTCCCATGGCGGACAATGAACGACATGACGAGACCGGCCGAGACGAGGCAGCGGATCATCGCGGCCGTGCTGCGGATCATCGGCGACGACGGCGTCGCGGGCGTGACCAACCGGCGCATCGCGCAGGAGGCGGGCGTCTCGCTCGGCTCCGTCACCTACCACTTCGCCACCCAGCAGGACCTGCTGCGGGAGAGCCTGCTCCACTTCGTCACCGAGGAGACGAAGCGCTTCGGCGAACTGGCCACCCGGAACAACGCGCAGTGCGACGACCTCGGCCAGGTGGTCGAGATCGTCGGCCAGGTCGCCGAGGCCACCGGCACCGACAGCGACCGCATCGCGCCCTACGAGCTCTACCTGCACGCCGGCCGCGACCCGGAACTCCGGGCCGCCGCCGCCGAGTGCTTCGCCGCCTACGACAAGCTCGCCGAAACCGTCCTGGCGTCCATCGGCGTGCCGGACGCGGACCGGGTCGCCAGTGCCGTCGTCGGCATGGTCATGGGCCTCAAGCTCCGCGCCCTGGCCACCGGCTCCGGCACCGAGGACCTGGTCAACGGCCTGCTGATGATCGCCAAGGGCGCGCTCAAAGAGTGATGCCGGTGAGCACCATCGTGCGCTCCTCGGTGAAGTCCACCATCGCCGACCGGACGCCTTCCCGCCCGGTCCCCGACCCCTTCACCCCGCCGTAGGGCATCTGGTCGGCCCGGTAGGACGGCACGTCGCCGATGATCACCCCACCGACCTCCAGCTCCGCCGCCGCCGCGAACGCCACCGTCACGTCCTTGGTGAACACGCCCGCCTGGAGCCCGTACTCGGTCGCGTTGGCCTGCTCGAACGCCTCGTCGACCGAGTCCACCACGGCGACCGCCAGCACGGGCCCGAAGACCTCCTGGCGCCACAACCTCGCCCCCGCCGGCACGTCCTGCACCACCGTCGGCTCGACCGTCGTCCCCGACCGCCCACCGCCGACGTGCAGCACCGCGCCACCGGCCACGGCCTCCGCGACCCACTCCTCGACCCGCCGGGCGTTGTCCTCGTCGATCAACGGCCCGACCTCCACCTCGGGGTCGTGCGGATCGCCGGTCTTCAACGCCCGGACCGCCGCCACCAGCTTCGGCACGAACTCGCCGGCCACCTCCCGGTGCACCAGCACCCGCTGCACCGCGATGCACGACTGGCCGCCCTGGTAGTTGCCGAAGGTGGCGATCCGCCGCGCCGCGAACTCCAGGTCGTCCCAGTCCGCGCACACGATCGCCGCCGAGTTCGACCCCAGCTCCATCACCACGTGCTTGCGCGGCGCCGAGTCCATCAACGACCACCCGACCTCCGTCGACCCGGTGAAGGAGATGACGGGCAACCGCTCGTCCGCCACCAAGGTCTTCATGTCGGCCCCGCGCACCGGCAGCACCGAGAACGCGCCCTCGGGCAGATCCGTCTCCGCCAGCAACTCGCCCAACAACAACGCCGACAACGGCGTGGCCGACGCCGGTTTCACGATCACCGGCGCACCCACCGCCAACGCCGGCGCCACCTTGTGCGCCACGAGGTTCAACGGGAAGTTGAACGGCGCCACCGCCAGCACGGGCCCGCGCGGAACCCGCCGGACCACCGCCATCCGCCCTTCGCCACCCGCGTCGGTGTCCAACCGCTGCAGGTCGCCGGTGAACCGCCGCGCCTCCTCCGCCGCGAACCGGAACGTGCTCACGGCCCGCCGCACCTCGACCTCGGCCCACTTCAACGGCTTCCCGTTCTCCGCCGTGATCGTCTCCGCGATCTCCTCGGCGCGATCGGCCAACGCCTGCGACACCTGCGACAGCGCGGCGGCCCGCACGTGCGCCGGCGTCCGCCTGAACTCCTTCGCCACCGCCGCCGCGGCGGCAACGGCCCGTTCCACCTGCTCCGCCCCCGGCACCGCGACCGAGGCCACCTCCGTCCCGTCGAACGGGTGGTGGACAGCGAGGGCGGAAACGCCCTGTTCGGCGTGTCCGGCAATCCAACAGGGCCGTGGCTGGGGCGTGAACGCGTCCATGCCGAACACCGTAAGCCCGACCCGCGCACCCGACCTACCGATCTTCGCGCTCCCACCCGACCGGCGGGGTCGACCGAGCCGGACCCGACCGCTCACAGATCCGACAAGTTCTCCCGCACGTACTCGATGTGCCCCAGGTAGTACCCCTCGTGCCCCTCTTCCCGCTGCCGCCGGAACTCCGGCCGCTCCCGGATCATCGCGACCATGTCCTCCAACCTCGCCAACACCCACCGCCCCATCCCCGCCACCGGCAACCCGTACGCCTCGCCGAACAACCGCGCCCGCCGCCGCTGCTCCCGCACCCCGCCGAACTCCGGCGAGAACGGCACCAGGCAGTAAGCCGTGTAGGCGACGTCCCACCACCGGGGTCCGGGTCGCGCACCGTCGAAGTCGAACACGCCAACCGGCATCCCGTCCCGGAACACCATGTTGTACGGGGCGAGGTCGTTGTGGCAGATCACCTCAACGGGTGAAACAGGCGGGAACTGCCACCCCTCCACCATACCTGTCAGCCCGACCGACGCGTCGTGCAGCCGCCGCACCATCCGCGCCACCGCCACCAGCACCTCGTCCGTGCGCAACCAAGCGGCCAGTGGCGGGTGGCCGACCTCACCCTCCAGGTACGTCAACACCTCCCTCCCGCGCTCGTCCACCCCGTGCGCCTCCGGCGCGATGCCAAGCGGCGCAAGGTGTTCCAGCAACCGGTGCACGGTGGGCGTCCACGGGCCGGTCGGCCTCCGCACCGTCGACCCGATCCGCACGACCTCGTTGAGCCCGCCTCCGGTGAGCAGTTCCTCTTCCACGCATGACATCCTTCACCTGCGCGGATCCGCCAGACGAGAGGTTTTCCCCCAGTGGCCGAGAGCAGCAACCGCCCTGTGCTGGTAGTCGACTTCGGCGCGCAGTACGCGCAGCTGATCGCCCGGCGAGTCCGGGAGGCGCAGGTCTACTCGGAAGTCGTCCCGCACACCACACCCGTGGCGGAACTGCTGGAACGCGACCCGGCCGCCATCGTGCTGTCCGGCGGTCCGTCCAGCGTGTACGAGCCCGGCGCGCCCCAGGTCGACCCGAAGCTGTTCGACGTCGGCGTCCCCGTCTTCGGCATCTGCTACGGCTTCCAGGCCATGGCGGGCGCCCTCGGCGGCACGGTCGAGCACACCGGCACCCGCGAGTACGGCCGCACCGAACTCGGCGTCCAGCACGCCGGCGGCCTGCTCCACGAGGAGCTGCCCGCCAACCACCCGGTGTGGATGAGCCACGGCGACTGCGTCACCAAGGCCCCCGAGGGCTTCACGGTGACCGCGACCAGCGAAGGCGCGCCCGTGGCCGCCTTCGAGGACGCCGAGCGCCGCTTCGCGGGTGTCCAGTACCACCCGGAGGTCGGCCACTCGCCGCACGGCCAGGAGGTGCTGCGCCGGTTCCTGCACGAGATCGCGGGCATCCGGCCGCAGTGGACGACGTCCTCGATCGTGGACGAGCAGGTGGCCCGGATCCGCGAGCAGGTCGGCGACGGCAAGGCGATCTGCGGCCTGTCCGGCGGCGTCGACTCCGCAGTGGCCGCCGCTCTCGTCCAGCGCGCCATCGGTGATCGCCTGACCTGCGTCTTCGTCGACCACGGTCTGCTGCGCGCGGGTGAGCGCGCCCAGGTCGAGCGCGACTTCGTGGCCGCGACCGGCGTCAACCTCGTCACCGTCGACGCCCGCGAGCGGTTCCTCGACGCGCTCAAGGGCGTCACCGACCCCGAGCAGAAGCGCAAGATCATCGGCCGCGAGTTCATCCGGGTCTTCGAGCAGGCCGAGCGCGACCTCAAGGCCGAGGGCGACTACGGGTTCCTCGTCCAGGGCACGCTCTACCCGGACGTGGTCGAGTCCGGCGGCGGCACGGGCGCGGCCAACATCAAGAGCCACCACAACGTCGGCGGCCTGCCCGATGACCTCCAGTTCACGCTGGTCGAGCCGCTCCGCGCGCTCTTCAAGGACGAGGTCCGCCGCGTGGGCGCCGAACTGGGGCTGCCGGAGACGATCGTGCAGCGCCAGCCGTTCCCCGGTCCCGGCCTGGGCATCCGGATCATCGGCGAGGTCAACCAGGAGCGCCTGGACATCCTGCGCAAGGCCGACGCCATCGCCCGCGAGGAGCTGACCAGCGCCGGCCTCGACCGCCAGATCTGGCAGTGCCCGGTCGTCCTCCTGGCCGACGTGCGCAGCGTGGGCGTGCAGGGCGACGGCCGCACGTACGGCCACCCCGTGGTCCTGCGCCCGGTGTCCAGCGAGGACGCCATGACCGCGGACTGGACCCGCCTGCCGTACGACGTGCTGGAGCGCATCTCGACCCGCATCACCAACGAGGTGAACGAGGTCAACCGCGTGGTCCTGGACGTGACGAGCAAGCCGCCGGGCACGATCGAGTGGGAGTAGGGAAGCAGCCACCCGAGCGAGAAGGCCCGTCCTCCCCAGGACGGGCCTTCTCGCTCACTCCCCCTACCGGCGACGTCGAGCCGACCCCGCCAGCAACCCCAACCCGATCACCATCGCCCCTCCGGCCAACGCCCACCTCAGGTCGAGGAAGTCCGGCCAGGCCGCGCCGTCGGAGAGCATGTAGGCCGCGGCGACCAGGGCCGCGACCCCGAACACCAGCCCCACCACGTCGACCCCGCGCTTCTCGATCGCATCCTGGTCAGCCACGACGCACCTCCACCTCTCCGAGATCGCTGCGCACGTCCAGCACGATCTTCAAGCCGCCGGGCCCGTCGTCGCCGTAGTCGGTGACCGACTCGTGCCGCCCCTCGCCATCGGACTCCCGGTCGAGGCAGCGCACCGAGCCCAGGTCCGCCCGGCAGTCCACCGTCACGTCCGCGTCGGCGGGCACCCGGACCTTCGCGCTGCCCACCCCGACCTCGACGACCGTGGTGACGGTCCCGTCGTTCGGCAGCCCGGTCAGGTCGAGGTCCACCTCGCCGACGCTGGCCGTGTACCGGTCCCTCACCTCGGCGACCGTCGTCGGCGTGGCCCTCGTGCTGCCCATCTGCTTGCCGTCCACGTCGAAGTCCACCGAGGTCAGCAGCACCCCCACCGCCGACAGCGGCACGACGAGCCAGATCAGCCCGCGCCCACCGCCACCGCGCAGCGCGCCGAGCACCATGCCCCCGCCCAGCACCGCGACCAGCAGGCCGATGATGTGCTGCGCGTGGAACCAGTCCGAGTACGTCGACGTCACCAGCGACCCGGCCAGCGCCACCAGCGCCACCCCGAACGTCGCCACACCCACCCGCGACCTGGGCCGACGTGCCACCACCGGTGCCGGTGCGGCACCGACCGGGGCCGGCGCGCCCCCGGGTTCGGGCAGGTCCCACGCGAACGGCGCCGCGCCGAGCGGGTCCCAGGCCGGTGGCTTCACCTGCCCGGTCGTCTGCTCGTCCGTCGACACCTCGCCTCCCACCTCTCCGAACCCGACAGTCCCCGCACCACCTCCACCCGCGCCGAACGCCACCACGGGCTCCGGCCGGTTGAGCTGCCCGCGACCGCGGTGCAGCAGGTAGATCGCGCCCACCGACAGCAGCACGCCGCCGACCATGGTGAAGCCGCCGTCCACGAAGAACCCGGTGGCCGGGATCACCGCGAGCCCGAGCAGCACCGTCAACGCCGTCGGCGTCGAGCTGCGCCCACGCCCGATCAGCGCCTCCGCCGCCGACACCTCGTCGTCGGCCTGCGCCAGCAACAGCCAGCCGAGCAGGTAGACGAGCACCCCTGCGCCGTTGCACAACGCCATGGCCACGAACGCCACCCGGACGATCACCGGGTCGATCTGGTACCGCTGGGCGATACCGGCGGCGACACCGGCGATCTTGCGACCGTCGTGGGGCCGCCTGGGCCGGGTGGCCCAGAAGTCCTTCAGCGTCTCTTCGACGCTGGCCGCGCTGATGCTCCCGCTCACAACGACAAGCTTGCTGAACCGGCGCGGCCGGCACATCGGGGACCCACCCTGAACCGCGCATCGGGTGGAACCCTGATGACCGGCCCCGACCCGCGTGTGACCATCACGGGGTGAGTGTGGAGACGAAGGCCGTCGAGCCGGTGCGCCGCAGGCGGACCGGCCGGGTGGTCGCGGGCGTGGCGGGCGGTGTCGCCGACCACCTCGGCATCGAGGTGTTCTGGGTGCGGGCGGCGTTCGCCGCGCTGACCGCGCTCAACGGCGTCGGCGTGATCGCGTACGGCCTGCTGTGGCTGTTCGTGCCGCAGCGCGCGGCCGGTGAGCCGGAGGAGCCCCCGAACCCGAGGGAACGCCAGCAGGCGCTGGGCCTGGTCGCCATCGGCATCGCCGCGGCCGTGCTCGCCGGGCTGTTCTCCGGCCCGGTCAGCGGCTGGATCGCCGGGCCGCTCGCGGTGGCCCTGGTCGGCGCGGCCGTGGTGTGGCGCGAGGCGGACGAGGCGCAGCGCCGCCGTTGGCGGGACGGCGCGAAGTCCGGCATCTTCGGCGGCACGGGCCGCAGCACGATCGTGCGCGTCCTCGCCGGGGTGGCGCTCGTCGCCATCGGCATCGGCGTCCTGCTCGTCAACAGCTACGGCGTCGACCAGCTCCGGTTCGCGCTGCTCGCCGTGGTCGCGACCCTCGGTGGTGTGGCGGTGCTCACCGTGCCGCTGTGGATCAAGCTGATCAACGACCTCGGCGAGGAGCGCCGGGTCCGCATCCGCACCGAGGAGCGCGCCGAGATCGCCGCCCACCTGCACGACTCCGTGCTCCAGACGCTCGCCCTGATCCAGAAGCAGGCCGAGCAGCCGCGCGAGGTCAAGCGCCTGGCGCGCGGCCAGGAGCGGCAGCTGCGCGAGTGGCTCTACGGGCGGGTCGTGGAGGAGAACAACCAGCCGACCACCGTGTCCGCCACGATCGCCAAGGCGGCCGGCGAGGTCGAGGACAGCTTCGCGCTGGCCGTGCAGCAGGTCGTGGTCGGCGACTGCGAGCTCGACCCGAACCTGTACGCGCTGGTGCAGGCCGCGCGCGAGGCCATGGTCAACGCGGCCAAGCACGCGGGCGTCGGCGAGATCAGCGTGTACGGCGAAGTCGAACCCGAACGGGTGACGGTGTTCGTCCGCGACCGGGGCAAGGGCTTCGACCCGAAGACCGTTCCGGACGACCGGCATGGCCTCGCGGACTCCATTGGGGGGAGGATGGACCGGCACGGCGGTGAGGTCCGGATCCGCACCCGACCGGGTGAGGGCACGGAGGTGCAGCTGATGATGCCGAGGAAGACCGCAGACAAGCGAGAGACGGGGGCCAGGACATGACCGTTCGGGTGTTCCTGGTGGACGACCACGCGTTGTTCCGCGCCGGGGTGCGGGCCGAGCTGGACTCGATCACCGACGAGGTCGAGGTGGTCGGCGAGGCCGGTTCAGTCGGCGAGGCGGTCGTGGGCATCGGGCACCACCGCCCGGACGTGGTGCTGCTCGACGTGCACATGCCCGACGGCGGCGGCGCGGAGGTGCTGCGGCAGGTCCGCACGGCGTTGCCGGAGGTGGTGTTCCTGGCGCTGTCGGTGTCCGACGCGGCCGAGGACGTCATCGCGGTCATCCGCGCCGGCGCGCGCGGGTACGTGACGAAGACCATCTCCAGCCAGGAGCTGGTGCGCGCGGTGGTGCGGGTCTCGGAGGGCGACGCGGTGTTCAGCCCGCGGTTGGCCGGGTTCGTGCTGGACGCGTTCGCCGACCGCCCCGGCGCGGCGCCGATCAGCGACCCCGAGCTCGACCTGCTGACCCCGCGCGAACGGGACGTGCTGCGGCTGCTGGCGCGTGGGTACGCCTACAAGGAGATCGCGTCCGAGCTGTTCATCTCGGTCAAGACGGTCGAGACGCACGTGTCGAGCGTGCTGCGCAAGACGCAGCTCTCGAACCGGTACGAACTGTCCCGCTGGGCCTCGGACCGCCGCCTGGTCTGACCGGCCGGGCCCGCCCCTCGAACCGGTCTGGCCTGGCAGGCCCGGACCGGGCTACTCCAGCTGCTGGGACGAGAAGATCTGCAACCTGCCCTCGTCCGGCCACACACCGAGCTCGTACCGCCCTTGCGACGCGGTGCCCGCGTGCGAGAAGTTCACGTGCACCCGCACGGCGTACCTGGCGGAGCTCACCTCGACCACCTCGATGCCGTCGGCGCGCACGTCGTCGTACTGGCCCCAGAACGCCTGGTACTCCGCGAAGGGCCGCTGGAACGGCACGGCCAGGTTCGCGTAGGCCGCCGCCGTGTCCTCGGGCAGCGCCTCGTAGTGCCTGCGCACGAGTTCGGCCGCGTCGCTCGCCGTGAGGCCCAGGGGAGGCGCCGTCGCCGAGCCCGCGTCCCAGGGCTGGAGCGCCGCCACCGCGACCGCCCCCGCGCCGATCAGCAGCACGACCGCCGCCACCACGGGCGCCAACCACTTCCTCCGCTGCTTGCCCGCCCGAGCCTCGACCGCTCCCGGACCGGGCAGCTCGACTTCCGCGGACCGGGGGTCTACGGGCTCGGAGTCCACCCGCTCGGAACCAGTCCGCTCGGAACCAGTCCGCTCGGAGTCCGCCCGCCGGGAACCGACCTGCCCGGGACCGACCTGCCCGGGGTCCACCCGCTTCGCGCCAGGCCTCTTGACCGCGACCGTCTCGGCGCCGGCCCGCTTCGCGCCTCCCGCCTTGAGCCCGGCCCGCTCGGGACCGTTCAGCAACTCGACCGCCTCCACCGCCGTGGGCCGCGCCGCGGGATCGGAGGCGAGCAACCTCATCAGCACACCCGTCAACGGCCCGGAACGCGTCGGCGGCTCGATCAGCCCCGCCGCGGCCCGGTACAGCAGCCCGAAGCTGTTGTCGCTCACCCCGTGCGGCGACCGGCCCTCCGTCGCCGCGTACAGCGTCGCGCCCAGCGAGAACAAGTCCGACGCCTGGTCGGGCTGCTCGCCCCTCGCCACCTCGGGCGCCAGGTACGCCGGGGTGCCGGTGATCATGCCGCTGTCGGTCAACGTGCCGTCGCCGGTGGCCCGCGAGATGCCGAAGTCGGTGAGCTTGACCGTGCCGTCGTGTCCGATGAGCACGTTCGACGGCTTCACGTCCCGGTGCACGATGCCCGCCGCGTGCGCCGCGGCCAGCGCGGCGGCCACCCGACCGCCGATCCTGGCGGCCTCGTCCGGGCCCAACCTGCCCCGCTCGGCCAGCAGCCCGGCCAGGCTGCGCGAGGGCAGGTACTCCATGACCAGCCACGGCCGGTCGTCCTCCACCACCACGTCGAACACGGAGATCGCGTCGGGGTGCTGCAACCGGGCCGCGTTGCGCGCCTCGCGCATCGCCCTCGCCCTGGCCACCTCGACCTCGTCCGCCGTCAGGTCGGGCCACCGCAGCTGCTTGACCGCCACCTCGCGGTCCAGCAGCTCGTCCCGCGCCCGCCAGACGACGCCCATCGCGCCGCTGCCGATCCGCTCGACCAGCGCGTACCGACCGCCGACCGTCCCCGCACCGGTCCCTGTTCCCGTCCCCCCGGACTCCGCCACGCCAGCAGGTTAGGCGATGGCGTGGCCCGCGGGGGTGTCAGTTGGTCGAGACCAGCTTGGCCAGTTCCCGGTCGAAGTCGATCCACAGGTCCTCTTCGCCGGGCTGGACCACGTCGTAGGTGAGGTCCAGGAACTCGGCGATGTCCTCGGCGTCGGCCGACAGGATGGCGAACCCGGTCGGCGCGTTGAGCTCCACCAGGACCCGCTCCGGGTCGTCGGCGGCCGGTCGGACCAGGATGTCGCCCTCGCCGGACGAGGTCAGCAGGCCGTCCGCGAGCAGGTCCCGGGCGAAGATCCACTCGACCTTGCCCTGGCCGGTGTGGAACAGCACGGCTACCGCGTACGGGTCCTCGGGTTCGTAGTGGAGTTCGGCCTCCACCGGCGCCGGGGCCACGCCCGGGACGAGGAGGTGGAACGTCGTCGTGATGGTGATGCTGTCGTTGCTCATGTCCTGTGGGTTCCCTTCCGGAGTCGTCCCTCTCATGTGAGGAGACGTCCGAGAAGGCGAATCAGGACGCGTATCGCCTGAACACCACGCGATCGGGGGAGACCTGCGTCTCAAGTCCACCCGTTTGCCCAGGACAGCTGTCTCAGTTGGCCCCAGGCCCCGCCATACCGACGGGTAACACTGCGTTATCCCAGGTCACTTGAGCGTAGCGACCTCGACCTCGACGACCTCCGCGGCGGGCTCTTCGGCCTTCTCCGCCATCGGCACGATGGCCGTCGCGGGCTGCTTGCGGGTCAGCGCGACGCCGACGAGGACCACGGCCATGCCCAGCACGACGCGGAGGTTGAGCGCTTCGCCGAGGAACAGCGCGCCCAGCAGCACCGACACCACGGGCAGCAGGTAGCCGACCATCGTGGCGTTGGTCGCGCCCTCGTCCTCGATGACGCGGTAGTTCAGCACGAACGCCACGCCCGTCCCGAACACGCCCAGGATCGCCACGGCGACCAGCGGCTGCCAGGACAGGTGCACCGGCTGCAACCCGGCCACCGGCACCACCAGGGCCGTCATGCCCGCGGCGGCCACCAGCTGGCTGGAGGAGATCTGCATCGGCGTCAGGCCGCGCCCGGACACCTTGTGGCCCACGTAGGCGTAGCTGACCGCGTACGACGCCGCGGCGGCCAGGCACGCGAGCGCGCCCCAGCTCGCCAGACCGGCCTGCTGCCACGGGGCGAAGATGATCAGCACGCCCGCGAAGCCGAGCGCCAGGCCGGCGAACCGGGCCGGGTTGCGCTGCCGCTCCGTGCCCAGGACCAGCCCGATGCCCATCGCGAACAGGGGCGTGGTGGCGTTGAGCACACCGGCCACGCCCGAGTCCACCGTCTCCTCGCCCAGCGCGAACAGGGCGAACGGCACCGCGCTGCCGAAGAGGGCGGCGAAGCCGAGGTGCAGCCACGACGTCCGGTCCCTCGGCAGGCGTTGCCTGCTCCAGTAGACGAGCGCGACCAGCACCGCCGCGCCGAGCACGGTGCGGGTGAGCGTGATCTGGATCGGCGAGAGGCCGGTGAGCGCGATCTTGATCCACAGGAAGCTGGAACCCCAGAGCAGGGCCAGGACACCCATCCTGATCAGCGTGCCAGGCTTGTTCACGACCACACTGTGCGCGTCGCGAAGTATCAGCACAAGTGAATAGTTCTGCACAATCCTTAAGCACAGCTGTAAGGTTGCGCCATGTTGGACGTGCGACGCATGCAGGTGCTCCGGGCCGTGGTCACCACCGGCTCCATCACCGCCGCGGCGGTCAACCTCGGGTACACGCCCTCGGCCGTCAGCCAGCAGGTCTCGGCCCTGGAGCGGCAGGCCGGGCTGCCGCTGCTGGACCGGGTCGGGCGCGGCGTGCGGCCGACGTTGGCGGGCCGGCTGCTCACCGAGCACGCCGCGCACATCACCGACCGGCTGGTCGAGGCGGAGGCGGCGCTCGCGGACCTGCGCGCGGGCCGCACCGGGCGGCTGCGGGTGCGCTACTTCGCCACGGCGGGCGCGGCGCTCGTGCCACCCGCCGTCGCCCTGTTCCGGGCCAAGCACGCGGACGTCCGGCTCGACCTCAAGCTGACCGAGCCGGACGACCCGATGGTGGAGGTGGAGGCCGGCCGCGCCGACGTGGCCATCGTGGTGCACCAGCCGGACGCGGAGCCGCCGCGCGGCGTGCGGCTCGTGCACCTGCTCGACGACCCGTACGTGGCCGTGCTGCGGCGCGGCCACGAGCTGACCCGCAAGCGCGTGCTCGACCTCGCCGACCTGGCCGAGGAGCAGTGGGTCGACGCCGTGACGCCGCCCGGGCCGTGCCGGGACATCGTGCTCAACGCCTGCGCGGGCGCCGGGTTCGCGCCCAACACCGTGGTGGAGGCCGACGACTACCCGACCGCGCAGGGGTTCGTCGCGGCCGGGCTCGGGGTGACCATCGTGCCGAAGCTCAGCCTCGGTGTCGTGCACCCCGGCGTGGTGGTCCGCAAGCTGCGCCACCCGGAGCCGACCAGGTCCATCTGCGCCGCGATCCGCGAGGACGGCGCCGGCTCACCGGCCGTGACCAGCCTGCTGGACGCCCTGAAGGCGTCGTCCCGCTGACCGACCCGCGGCCGACCGGCCCGCGGCCGACCTGATCTACGGCTGATCGAGCATCTGCTCGTTGTCGATGTAGATGCCCTGGTTCTCCCACTTCAGGACGATCAGCTTGCGCTCGGTCTTGGTCGAGTCGTCCTTCATCCGGTAGACGATGTCGACCTCGTACGCGTAGGGCGAGTTCATCCGCACGCTCTTGAGCTCGACCGACTTCACCTGCGTCCAGATGCCCCGGTAGGAGCTCGGGCCGCCGGCCGTGGCCTGCATCCTGGCGGTCAACCGGCTGTAGCCGTCGTCCACGTTCTCCGGCAGCAGGCCGAAGTAGTCGCGGACCGCCTGCTCCTGCTGCCCGGCCGTCGGCTCGACGGTGATCTTGGCGGTCGGGGTGGACGGCTTCTTCGACGGCGTCACCGACGCCTCGCCGCCCGCTTCCTGCACCGCGGTCGTCGTGGTCGCGCCGGCCTGGTTCCCACCCGGCTCGTCCTTGTCCGAGAACACGCTCGCGAGCAGGATGCCCACGACCGCCGCGCCCGCGATGGCGAGCGCGGTGAGCACCGTGGACCGCTTGCTCTTCATCGGACCGCCGCCCGGTCTCGACGCACCGGCCGGGCGGGCCGCGGGCTGGTGGTGGCTCGACTGCCGCTGCGGCGCGGGCTGCGGGATCGGCGCGGGCGCCACCCTGGTCGCGGGGTGCGCCGGGTTGTTCGGCGCGGCGGGCGGGTTGTGCCGGCCCGCCGGGGCCGCCGCGCGGGTCGGCTGGGCCTGCACGGGCGCGCCCTGCCACGACGGCGGGTGGCTCTGCGGCATCGCCACCGGGAACTCCGGCGCGGCCCGACCCGCCGCCACCGCGGCCAGCGCCTCGCGGGCCTCGGCCATGGTCGGCCGGTCCTCCGGCTCGGCGCGCAGCAGGCGCATCAGCAGCGCGGTCAACGGGCCCGCCTGCTTCGGCGGCACCACCTTGCCCGACGCGACCTGGTGCAGCAGGGCGATGGTGTTCTCGTTCAGGCCGAACGGCGGCGCGCCCTCGATGGCCGCGTACAGCGTCGAGCCGAGCGAGAACACGTCCGAGGGCGGGCCCGGGTCGTAACCCTTGGCCACCTCGGGCGCGAGGTAGGCGGGCGTGCCCGCGAGCATTCCGGTCGCGGTGACCGTGACGTCGCCGGTGGCCCGGGAGATGCCGAAGTCGGTGATCTTCACCGTGCCCTCGTTGCCGAGCAGGATGTTGCCCGGCTTGATGTCGCGGTGCACGATCCCCGCGTTGTGCGCGGCGGCGAGCGCCGAGGCGACCTGGGAGCCGATGGACGCCACGTCGCGGGGCGGCAGCGTGCCGCGCTCCGACAGCGCCGTGGACAGGCTCTTGGACGGCAGGTACTCCATCACCAGCCACGGCTGGCCGTCGTCCTCCGCCACGTCGTACACCGCGATCGCGTGCGGGTGCTGCAGGCGTGCCGCGATCCGGCCCTCGCGCATGGCGCGGCGCTTCGCCTCGTCGGTGTCGGACTCGGCCAAGCCGGGCTGGAGCAGCAGCTGCTTGACCGCGACGGTGCGGTGCAGCCGTTCGTCGTGCGCTTCCCAGACGATGCCCATAGCACCGCTGCCGATCCGCCGGCCAAGTCGGTAGCGGCCGGCAACCAGGCGGCCATCGTCGCTCACGGCGTGCTCCCAGTAGCTGCTAGGGCTTCATTCAGTGGCGAACGACAAGACGCCACTAGGACAAGAACGGTGCGTCACCCGATCGGGTTCGGCACCACCTTACGAGGTTCACGGACCACCCACTCCCACAGTGGGGGTTGTAACGGTCGTCGTCGGCGCGGTCGTGGTCGGGTTCACCGAGCTCGGCGGCGGCGTCGTCGTGGTGGCCGGCGGCGGCGTGGTCGTCGTCGTGGTGGTGGTCGTGGTCGGCTCGGTCGTCGTGGTCGGCTCGACCGTGACCGTCTCCGTCTCCACGGTGGTCGTGGTCGGCGGCGGGGTCGTCGTGGTCGGCTTGGCCGTGGACGAGCTCGTCTCGGTCACCGGCGGCGCGACCGGCTCCTTGCCGCCGAACCAGTCCAGCGCCACCGCCAGGAAGCCGAGCAGCAGCACGGCGCCGAGCACCACGGCGGCGATCACCAGCGGCCGGTTGCCGCTCGACGACGACCTCGACGGCGGCGGCGCGGCGACCGGCGTGGCGCCGCTCGTCGACCGCGGCCCGGGCCGCACCACGCGGGTGCGGTCGGCGTCCAGGAGGGCCGTGGCGCCCGCGGGCACCGGCGCGAAACCCGGCGAGCTGGCCGGCAGCAGGCCGGTCAGGCTGGGGTTGCGGCCGTGCGCGACGGCGCTGAGCAGGTCGCGGGCCTGCGCCATGGTCGGCCGGTCGGCGGGGTCGTAGTTGAGCAGCCGCAGCAGCACGTCGGTCAACGGGTGGTCGACCGTCGGCGGGTTGATCCGCCCCGCCGCGACGGCGTGCAGCACGCCGAGGGTGTTCTCCGACAGCCCGAACGGCGGCTCGCCCTCGGCCGCCGCGTACAGCGTCGAGCCGAGCGAGAAGACGTCCGAGGCGGGGCTCGGGTCCTGGCCGCGCGCGATCTCCGGCGCCAGGTAGGCGGGCGTGCCGGCGATCAGGCCGGTCTTGGTGACCGTGACGTCGTCGCTGGCGCGGGAGATGCCGAAGTCGGTGATCTTGACGAGGCCGTTGTCGGCGATCAGCACGTTGCCGGGCTTGACGTCCCGGTGCACGATCCCGGCGGTGTGCGCGGCGGCCAGCGCGGAGGCGGCCTGCATGCCGATCTGCGCCACCTCGATCGGGTCCAGCGGGGCGTGCTCGGCCATCGTGTCGGCCAGGCTGTAGGACGGCAGGTACTCCATGACCAGGCACGGAGCGCCGTTCTCCTCCACCACGTCGTAGACGGCGATGGCGTTGGGGTGGTGCAGCTTGGCGGCGATGCGGCCCTCGCGCATGGCGCGCTGGATCGCCTCGTCCTGCTCGCGCTCGTCGAGGCTCGGCGCCAGCAGCAACTGCTTGATCGCCACGATGCGGCCGAGGCGCTCGTCCTGGGCACGCCACACGACGCCCATCGCACCGCTGCCGATCCGGTCCAGGAAGCGGTAGCGCTCGGCGATGACGCGACCGTCGTTGCTCACCGGACCACCTCGCTGGGGCGCTGCGTGACCGCGGCAAGGGCAGCAGGTCTCACGCTCGGGCTCCTCGTCGTGCGGATCGGTGCGCGGAACAGGCTAGGCCACCGCTCGCCCGCAGAGCCTACCCCGGCCGTGACTGCGACTTTCGAGCCGTTGCGCAGGTCACGTGAGCCGAGAGGTGACCGGGAAGGGATACCTGATACCGGGCCGTAAGGACACCCGTTCGCACGAAGATCGCCAGTTTTGCGGCCGAACGGGCTAACTGTTCGACGTGTCACCCGTTCGGGCTCACGGCTCACGCGCCGAGGCGACACCGGAAGCCCTCTCACCGCGGCACGCCGCGGACCCGCCACTCGGCGTGCCCGAGCGGTGGGTGCGGGGAAGGGCGGTGAGGAGGTCAGCCGGCCGGAGCGAAGAAGTCGAACCCGCCGATCGGGTTCAGGATCCCGCCCAGGTCGAGGTCGAGGCCGAGGCCCGAGCCGTCGTCGGACGGCGGGGTGCTCGGGGTGGCCGAGGACGGCGGCGTGGAGGACGGCGGCGGCGTCGAGGACGACGGCGACTGGGAGCTGCTGCTCGGCGGCGGCGGGGGAGTCGTCGTGCTCGGCGGCGGTGGCGTCGTCGTCTGCTGGGTGCTGGAGCTCGGCGCCGGCGTGGTCGTGCTCGGCGGGGCCTGCTGCGTCTCCTGCTGCGTCGTGGCCGTCGGCTGCTGCGTGACGGGCCGCGGAGCGCGCTGCGTGGTCGTCTCCACCGTCTGCTCGGGCGTCGTCGTGGTGGTCTCGGCCTGCGCCTGCTGGGCGGCTGCCGCGCCGAGGTCCTTGGTGAGCGTGTTGGTGGCGCGCGCCGCCGGGCGGGCGTCGAAGCGCACCTCCGCCAGCGGGCGCTCGTCCGGGGACGACATCAGGTTGGTCGCGGTGAACGCGACGGTGCCGGCGAGCACCACGCCGCCACTGGCCATCGCGACGAGCTTCGGCACGGAGAACCCGCCGCCGCCCCGCTCCTCCTCGCCGGCGCGGCCCTCGCGGCGCAGCAGCTCGGTGATGTGCAGCTCGCGGCCCGAGAGGTTCGTGACGTTCTTCGCACCGGCCGCGGCCGAGAGGGCGGCCACCGAGAAGCGCACGGTCTCCTCGTCGTCGGCGGCCCGGTTCACGGCCCGGCTGTCGACGGCCCGGCCGGCAGCTCCGCCGTCGGTGGTCCGGTCGGTGATCCGCGGGATCGGCTGCGTCTCCGCCTCACGCCTGGCGAGCAGGTCGGCGACCGACAGCTTGGCCGTCGAGCCATCCTGGCGACGGCGTTTGTCGTCGTTCGACACCGCTGGACACCTTTCCCGGGGGAGAGCATTGCGCTACTGACCGGGACCATGGATACCGAATCGTGACCGTCTACGTAACCCCTTTGAGTGAAGTTTCCTACGCTTTCGCAGGTTTGTTGAACGCTGAGTGAACACTTAGAGCTTGATCGTCACGGTGCGTCAACCGCGCTGGGCCGAGAGGACCTCGGTCGCGACAATGCGCGGAACGCTCGTGTCGGTCAACCGGAAAAGCTGCTCGACCCGCATCCACCGGCCCGTGCGCTCCTGCATCGACACCACCGCGAGCACCGCGCCGTCCGGTCGCAGCGAGGTCGACTCGATCGTGATCGCCTGCACGTGGCCCCAGGACTCGACGAAGTCGTGCCGGCTGCCGCCGAGCAGCTCCGGCGACAGCAGCCGGGCCGCCCGCGTGGGGTTGGCGGGCAGCAGCTCGAAGAACCTCCGGACGATGTCGACCTGCGGTTCGGGGCCCACGTCGACCTGCGTCGGCGGGACCATCATCGGTGGCTCCGTCGGCGTGTAGTGGGCCGTCGGCGTGGCCAGGCGCACCTGCGCGGGCACCCCGTCGGGCCGGCCGGCGCCGAGGTGCGCCGACAGCAGGTCCGGGCGCAACGCGGCCGACCCGCTGATCGACGCGGGCGGCTCGACCCGGGGCCCGTCGGGACCGGCGGAGCGGTGGCCCGCGAGGACCGCGGTGGCGGCGATCGAGACGAGCAGCACGACCGCCCCGGTGGTCACGCCGGCGAGCTTCGCCGTGCGGGTGGGACGTCTCCCTGAGGGGGCCGTGTCGTTCTCCTCACGCAACAGGTCGGTGGTCGGGCCATGGGTGGCGGCCTGCTCGCGGGTCCGGATCCGCACCGGCGCGGGGTGCTTCCTGATCAGCTCCGCCACCGTGACCGAACCCGCGCGGTTGTGCCTGCGACCGCTCGTCGTAGGGCGCTGCACTGGCGACTCCCTCGGTCGTGTAGTCGCCAAGACTCGTACCGTGGGGGAGCGGCGGGAAGCCAGCTCAGCGTGGGACTTCACTCCTTCGTGGCGGCCAGCGGTCGACGTCCGTACCTCGAACGGAGGAAGGATTACGGAGCGACGCCCACCCCCGGTGGGTTCAGGCGCCGCCGGCGGGCCGTTCTCCGTCGATCAGCGGTGTGCCGGTGGTGGTGAACACCAGCTCCCGCTTCTCGGTGGTCCTGGACCCGTCCTCGTGGGTCACGCCCAACGTGCTCACCGTGACACCGCGCGTCGGGTCCACGCTGATCTCCAGCACCTCGATCAGCGACACGTCCGCGAACTCCCGCTCCAGGTCCAGCACCTCGCCCGCGATCCGGAACGCGTCCGAGACCAGCCCCAGCGCGCCCTCGGAGTTCGTCGTCACCTCTTCGTAGAACAGCTCGGTGCTCACCGCGAGCGTGTCGGCGTCCACGACCGGCACCGACTCGGAGGGCACCGTGGTGACGAGCGCGGACGTCTCCGGTGCCGGGTCGCGGGTCGGACCGCCGATCGGACCGCCGGTCGGGTCGCCGGTCGGGTCGCCGGGCAGGTCGCCCGGGGCGCTGCCCGCCGCCCCGGCTCGTTCACCGCCGGCGGGGACCAGGTCGTTCACCACGGCCTCGGCGGGCACGCGGCGCGCCGTGGTCGAGGTGGGCGGCGGCGGTGGCGGTGGGAAGCCGGTCAGCAGCGGCATGCCGGTCGGGTAGCCGGGCAGCCCGATGCGCTCGGCCGGGCCGTTCGTGCCGACCAGGTGGGACGCCACGACGGCCAGCCCCACCAGGACGCCCGCCGACGACAGCACGGTGAACCAGGCGGCCCGCCGCCACGTCCGGGGCGGCGTCACCGAGGCGGGCACCAGGCCGATGTTGAACTTGCGCAGCCCCATCGCGTCGGTGTCGACGAACGGGTCCGGCGGTGGTGGCTCGGGGGGAGGCGGCGGTGGCGTCAGCGCCGGTGGTGCCACCGCGGGCGACGGCCGTGCCACCCCGCGGTCGAGCGGTGTGTGGTCCAGCTCCCCGCCCATGGGCAGCCAGATCGCCGCCCCGTCCTCCAGCCGATGCCGACCCGACCGTTCCGGTTCCCCGATGTCCATGCTGTGCAGACCCCTCCCGCCCCCCGACCTGACGGTCCTCGCGGTTCACCTGTCGGCTCGAACTCACTGCGGGTCCGAGTGGCGCGGGGAATGGGGGTGGGACGCCGAGGACCCCGCCGCTACCTCAGAGTAGGTGCAGGGTGCACGGAGAGCTGCGCTGATCAGCCTTGTGGGGCCCAGCGACACACGTAAGAGTGAATTTTCAGCTCCCGCTGTTCAGCTTCTTCCTGGTGCCCTGGAGCGCGTTGCCGGCGGCCAGGCCGGCGCCGCCCGCGATCAGCGCGCCGATGATGTCGCCCGAGGTGGACGCGCCCGACGTGATCAGCAGGCCCACGAGCGCGATGATCGTCGTCACCCCGGCGACGGTCCACCGGCTGCGCACGTACTGGGCGATGGGCGCGCCGGCGGCGCGCTTGGACTTGGCGGCGGAACCGAGCATCGCGAGGTAACCGTCGTGCGCCAGCGCGGCGAGCACACCGATGATCGCGATGAGGCCCGTGATGAGACCGATGACCATGGCACCAGTGTGCCCGTCGCCGAACCGGCTGGACCATCCGTGATCGCCCTGATATCCCACCGGGATGGAGGTCTTCTGGCACGACGCCTGCCTGGAGCACGACACCGGCGCCGGGCTGTGGGAGCTGCCCGGCCGGTGGGAGTGGCTCGACGTGGCCGAACCGCACCCGGAGAACGCGGCCCGGCTGCGCACGTTCCGGCACGCGCTGGCGCACGGACCGGTCGCGCCGCACCTGTCCTGGTCGGCCGGCCGGTTCGCCGACGACGAGGAGCTGGCCCGCGTCCACGCGCCGTCCTACCTGGCCGGGCTGCGGGCCGCGTGCGAACGGCGCACGGCCGTGGAGGCGAACACCGTCGTGGGCCCCGGCTCGTGGGACGCGATCCGGGCCGCCGCCGGCACCGCGCTGGCGGCCTACGAGGCGGTCGCGGCCGGCCGGACGCGCCTGGCGTACGCCCTGGTCCGCCCGCCCGGCCACCACGCCCAGCCGACCATGGCGGACGGGTACTGCCTGGTCAACAACGCCGCGCTGGTCGCCGAGACGGCCCGCCGCGCGGGACGCCGGGTCGCCGTCCTGGACTGGGACGTGCACCACGGCAACGGCACGCAGGAGGTGTTCCGCGACACCGACGACGTGCTCACGGTGTCCGTGCACATGCGGCACGGCCCGTGGGGCGCCAACCACGCCCAGACCGGCGCGCCGGCCGAGTCGGGCGCGTCGAACGTCAACGTCGAGCTGTCCCTGGGCGCGGGCGACGGCGCGTACCGGCGGGCGCTGGCGGAGATCGCGCTCCCGGCGCTGGCCGAGTTCGGCGCGGACTTCCTGGTCTGCGCCTCGGGGTTCGACGGTTCCGCGTTCGACCCGAACGGCAGGCACAACCTCACCGCCGCCGGCTACCGGGACATCGGCCGGGCGGTCTCGGGGCTGGGCCTGCCGACGGTGCTCACGCAGGAGGGCGGCTACCTGCGCGGCTACTCGGCGCTGTGCCTGCACGCGCTGGTGGAGGGGTTGCTCGGCCTCGACCTGCTGGAGGACCCGATCGCCTACGTGCCGGACGACACCCAGCTGGTGGACGTGGACCTGGCGAGGGCCAGGTCCACCCTCACCGACTGGGGGTTCTGCGCCTGACGATCACCGCCCGAGGTGGCCGCGGCCCAGCCTGAGCAGGATCATGGCCAGGTCACGGCCCTCCGGGCCGAGGTCCTTGTAGCGGTTGATCACGTCGATCTCCCGGTTGTGCACGATCCGGGTGCCGCCGGCGGCCATCCGCGCCGCGCCGATGACCTTGGAGATCTCGACCCGCCGCTTGACCAGCCTCAGCAGCTCGGCGTCCAGGTGGTCGATCTCCTGGCGCAGCGCGTCGATGTCCGGTGCGGCTTCGGTGCTGTTCATCGTGACGACCTCTCGACTCTGGTTGGAGTCCCAGCCCTGGCAGCAGCGAAGCCCCGGGGTCCGAGGACTCCGGGGCTTCGTGGTGGCTTGTCGGCGCTAGCGGTCCACGGGAGCCGGAGTCCGGTTCCCGTAAAAAAACTCGAAGTGGGCCATGCGCACCGGCTCATCATGCCACAGCCGCGGACTGTCGGGGGCACCCGGTAACGTGGACAGGCGATGAGCGCCTTGTTCGACTTGCCTGCAAGTCCCCCCTCCCCCCGGTCCGCGCACTCCCCCTCTGGGCGGCTGCTCGAAGACCTCAACCCGTCCCAGCGACGGGCGGTCGAGCACGCGGGCGCCCCGTTGCTGGTCGTCGCGGGGGCGGGCTCGGGCAAGACGCGCGTGCTGACCCGCCGCATCGCCTACCTGCTCGCCGAGCGCCAGGTCCACCCCGGCGAGGTCATGGCGATCACCTTCACCAACAAGGCCGCCGCCGAGATGAAGGAGCGCGTGGCCGACCTGGTCGGCGCGCGGGCCCGGTCGATGTGGGTGTCCACGTTCCACTCGATGTGCGTGCGGGTCATGCGCCGCGAGGCCAAGACCCTCGGCCTGTCGTCCAGCTTCTCGATCTACGACTCCGACGACACCCGCCGGCTGATCACGCTGGTGGCGCGCGACCTCGACCTGGACCCCAAGCGCTACCCGGCGCGCACGCTGGCGATCCACATCTCGAACCTGAAGAACGAGCTGGTCGACGCCGCCACCGCCAAGGAGCGCGCGACCAACGACCTGGAGCGCCGCGTCGCCGAGGTCTACGAGAGCTACCAGCGCCGGCTCGGCGACTCGAACTCGCTGGACTTCGACGACCTGATCATGCGGACCGTCGAGCTGCTGCAGAACCACCCGGACGTGGCCGAGCACTACCACCGCCGGTTCCGGCACGTGCTGGTCGACGAGTACCAGGACACCAACCACGCGCAGTACACGCTGGTCCGCGAGCTGATCGGCACCGGCTCCGACGGCGTGCCGCCGGGTGAGCTGTGCGTGGTGGGCGACGCCGACCAGTCGATCTACGCCTTCCGCGGCGCGACGATCCGCAACATCGTGGAGTTCGAGCGGGACTACCCGCAGGCCACCACGATCCTGCTGGAGCAGAACTACCGGTCCACCCAGACGATCCTGAGCGCGGCGAACGCGGTCATCTCGCGCAACCCGGACCGCCGGGACAAGCGGCTGTGGAGCGACCTGGGCGACGGCGAGAAGATCGTCGGCTACGTCGCGGACAACGAGCACGACGAGGCGGCGTTCGTCGCCCGCGAGATCGACCACCTGGTGGACGGCGGCGAGGCGAACAACGGCGAGATCGCCGTGTTCTACCGGACCAACAACCAGTCGCGCGTGTTCGAGGAGATCTTCATCCGCCTCGGCCTGCCCTACAAGGTGGTCGGCGGCGTCCGGTTCTACGAGCGGCGCGAGGTGCGCGACGCGCTGGCGTACCTGCGGGCGTTGTCCAACCCCGACGACACGGTGTCGTTGCGGCGCATCCTGAACGTGCCCAAGCGCGGCATCGGCGAGCGCGCGGAGGCGTGCGTGTCGCTGTACGCCGAACGCGAGCGGATCGGCTTCGCGGCGGCGTTGCGCGACGCGGTCACGGGCAAGGTGCCGCTGCTCAACCCGCGTTCCCGCAACGCGATCGCCGGTTTCGTCGAGCTGATGGACGAGCTCGGCGTGCTGGTCGAGCGCGGTGACGACGTGGCCGACATCCTGGAAGCGGTGCTGGAGAAGACCGCCTACCGGGCCGAGCTGGAGGCCAGCGAGGACCCGCAGGACCACACCCGGGTGGAGAACCTGAACGAGCTGGTCACGGTGGCCCGCGAGTTCGGCGATCTCGGCGCCGCGGTGCCGATCCCCGACGAGGACGAGGGCCTGCCCGCCGAGGGCTCGCTGGCCGCGTTCCTGGAGCGGGTGTCGCTGGTGGCGGACGCCGACTCGGTGCCGGACGCGGAGTCCGACGGCGTGGTCACGCTGATGACGCTGCACACCGCCAAGGGCCTGGAGTACCCGGTGGTGTTCTGCACCGGGTGGGAGGACGGCGTCTTCCCGCACATGCGCGCCCTGGGCGACCCGGCGGAGCTGGCCGAGGAACGCCGCCTGGCGTACGTGGGCATCACGCGCGCCCGGCAGCGGCTGTACCTGTCGCGGGCGCTGGTGCGCTCGGCGTGGGGCCAGCCCTCGGCGAACCCGGCGTCGCGGTTCCTGGACGAGATCCCGGCCGACCTGCTCGACTGGCGGCGGATGGAGCCCAAGCGCTCCGCGCCGTCCGCGCCGACGTCGTGGGGCGGCGGTCGCGGGTCGGGCACGTCGCGCCCGGCGCCGACGAACGCGGGCTGGAAGGACACGCCCGCGCTGAAGCTGGACGTGGGCGACCGGGTGAGCCACGACAAGTACGGCCTCGGGCGGGTGGTGGCCGTGGACGGCTCCGGACCCCGCGCGACCGCCACGATCGACTTCGGCGGCGCGGGGACGGTGCGGCTGATGCTCATCGGCGGCGTGCCCCTCGTGAAGCTCTGAGGCGCGCTCAGCCGTAGTTCGCCGTCCTACGTATGTATAGGTGTTCCGGTCGACCCCCGAGGGTCGACCGGTGTTCACCTGAACGTGGCCGAATTCTCGTGCAACCCGAATCCCGCACGTGCGTCTATAGGGGTGTCACCAGCGGGGTGGCCGGGTCGTTCGGGGCGAACCGGCCAGGGGGGAGCCGCTCGGTGGCGCAGGGGGGTTGCCTACGGGGGTAGGCGACGGGCGGGAGTCGCGTCGGGGCGGTGACCGCACGAGGGACCACCTTCGGGGGGCGGTTCCGCGCAGTGGAGGGGCCGGGCTGCCCAGCAGCCCGGCCCCTCCGACCGTTCCACGCTCGTGACGAGCCCCGTCGGCTCAGACGCTGATGCCCTGGGCGTTCAGCCAGCCCAGCGGGTTGATCTTCTTGCCGTCCGCGTTCCACACCTCGAAGTGCAGGTGCGGACCGGTGGAGAAACCGCGGTTGCCCATGCGCGCGATCTGCTCGCCCGCCAGGACCCGCTGGCCCTTGCGCACCGAGTAGGTGTCCACGTGGCCGTAGACGGTCACCGAGCCGTCGGCGTGCTCGACCTTGACCCACAGGCCAAAACCGCTTGCCGGACCGGCCTCGATCACGACACCATCTGCGGCGGACAGGATCGGCGTGCCGATGGGGCCCGCGATGTCGATGCCGTAGTGCATCTCGCCCCAGCGACCGCCGTACCCGGAGGTGAACTCACCGGCGGCGGGACGGGCGAACTTGGGGCGCCGAGCCTCGGCCTCTTCGGCTTCGCGGGTCTCGGTGATGTGCTGGCTCTTGACGAGCTTCTGCGCCTCGGCCGCGGGGTCGACCGTCTTGGCGACGGGCAGGACCTGCGGGGAGGCGGGGCCGGTGCCACCGACGCCGAACGCGGCGGCGCCATCGGCCGCGGCGTTCGCGAGCGGTGTGACCTCGTCGGCGGAGGCCGGCGAGTCGGAGCCGAGCGCGTGGAGCGTCTGCCCCGCGCCGGCGGCGGCGAAGGCGCCGACGGCGACGGCGGCGACCACGATCCGTCCGCGCAGCGCCGAGGGCGGGGGCGGGAGCCGGTGCGTGCTCACCGTGCGGGCCGAAGCGCGGTCTACCGCTTCGTCGAGCACAGCAGAACTCGAATGGCCGCCGGGGGAGCGGTGTTGAGACAAAACCTGGCCTTCCGTCTTCGGGGAGTCCGGTCGGACTACCGGGCGGGGGATCCCGGTTGAGCCGGTCGGGGTACCGGCTCGTCGTCCTGCTTGTGACCAGACCGTGACAACGGACCGGGGGAAGATAACGGCGCGGAGCCCTTAAGGGCAATCCCCGAAGCCAGGGATGCCCGTTTAGGGGTGAGTGGGACATCCGCGCGTATGACCGGTGACTCAGGGTCATGAACGGGCTACGAAAACACGGCGCGTGCAGGCACGATGGGGTGATCCCCACTGTCATGCGAACGAGTGATGGCGGTCACAACCAGCTCAAGGGTGCGGGTATCAACCGGTAGTGAAAGGTGACCTGAATCACGTATCCGGTGCTCCTCCACGACCAACGCCGGGTGCTCCAACCGGGCGTTCCGCTGCGGGACGATCACCTGGTCCATCTCGCTCCACACCACGACGAACCTGGTGCGGCAGGGCGGGGACGGCGCGGCCAATTCGGACAACAGGTCGGAACCGGGCCTCAACTGCCTGGTCAGCGCCGTGGGCAGCAGGTAGGCGGCCACCGTGCCGCGGTGCGGGGTGCCCAGGGTGACCAGCGTGCGCACCCGCGCGTCGCCGTTGAGGCGCTGCACGTAATAACGGGCGATCAGGCCGCCGAGCGAGTGGCCGACGACGTGCACCTGGTCGGACCCGGTCTCCTCGCAGATCCGCTCCACGTGCTCGCCCAGCAGCTCCGCCGACCGCCGGACGTCCCCCGTCAACGCGGTCAGCACGCTGTAGTTCACCGCGCGGACCACCCCGAAGCCACGCCTCCGCAGCGCCCCCGACAGCACTGCGAAGGCGGACCGGTTGTCCCCGATGCCGTGCACCAACACGATCGGGGTGCCCGCCGCCTCCGGGGCCGAAACCAGGAGGCCGCGCCGGCGGGGCGGCAGGCGGTCGGTGCGGTAGTGCGCGTCGGGCTTGACCCGCTCTTCCAGGACGCCCCACGGGTAGAGGACGGTGCGCGCGGCCAGCCAGGCGGCCTCGACGGCGACACCTCGCACCCCGCCGGGGGAGGCGGCGGCCCGGAGCACACCGCCGGCGAGCCCGAGGGCCTCGCCCGCCACGCCCAGCCCGGCGTCCACGCCGGCGCCGACCCGGCCGGACCAGGTCTCCACGAGCCGCCGCACCGCGTCACTCACCGGGCTGAACGTAGGTGATGCCCTCACCCACGGGCAGTACCCGGAGGGCGGTGTCCACAACCCCCGGCGGTCCCGACCGCCGCCGTCGCCGCCGGCCCCGTTTTGCTAGCGTCCGACCGGTGATCCGAACCGCTGAACCGGTCTCACCGACCCGCACGAGGCTCCGGACGGCGGTCGGCACGGCCGTCGCGGGCGCGCTCCTCACCGCGGTGGCCCCGGCTGTCGGCGTGGTCGACGGCTCCGCGCCACCTGCGTTCACCGCCTGGCCGTTGCTGGCGCCGCTCGCCCTGCTCCCGGCGGCCCTGGCCGTGCTCTTCCTCGCCAGGGGGCAGGAGCTCACCGCGGCGGCGGCACTGGTGGCGCCCGCCGTGTTCGCGGTCGGCCGGCTGTGCGCCGACCTGCAGCTCCTGGTGGACCCGATCGACGCCGCGCGCCCCGAGCTGATGCGCCCGGCGAGCCTCGACCCGCCCGGACCCGCCGCCGGCCTGTGGCTGCTCCTGGCCGGGCACGTCCTGCTGGTCGTCGCGGGCCTGCTGGCCACCCTGGGCGCGGAACCGGACGTGCGCGGCGAACGCGCGAGCTTCGCCCTGCCCGCCACGGCGGGCATCGTCGCGGGCGTCGGCCTGTTCACCGCGCCGTTCACCTCGTCCGACGCGCTGGTCCCGGCGCGCGGGGCGGTCGACTCGCCGACGCTGCCGATGGTGGGCGGCCTCGTCGTCACCCTGGCCGCGCCCGCGCTCGCCGTCCTCGCGGCCAGCGCCACCACCCACGAGGGGCGCCGGGGCGGGCTGCTCGGCCTGGCCGCCGTCCTGCTGTCCTTCGCCGTACCGCCGATCGCCGCGGCCGTCGCGGTCGACGCCCTCGGCCTGGCCGTCGGCCCGTTCCTGGTCCTCGCCGGCGCCGTCGCGCTCGCCTGGCCGCAGCGGGCCGTGGAAGACGACAAGAACACAGAAGAGCGCGACGTCGAACTGCCGGGGCAACGCCGCCTGCACGTCATCGCCGGCGCGGTGGGCCTGGTCGCCGCCGCGATGGCCGCGGTCGGCGCGTCGACCGACCACCTGGTCCTGCCCGACGGCTTCCCGCCGCCCGTGGACTACGCCGCCCGCCTGCTCTGGCCGGCCGCCATCGCGACCGGGGTCCTCGCCGCCGCGCTGCCGGCCAAGGCCGCCGTCCGCCCCGCCTTCACCGTCGCCGTCGCCACCATCCCGCTGAGCGCCGCCGGCGCGCTCGACGCCGTCTTCACCGCCACGCAGGTCGACGTGGTCCAGCCGGGCGTCGGCGTCTGGTTCACGGCGGGCTCGGTGGTCGCCGCCGCGGTCGCCGCCGTCACCGCCGCCCTGGCCGGCGCGGTCGAGCGGGACGAGGTGGGCACGACCGCGGCCGAACCGCCCCTGCCGCTGGTCGCCGCCACGCTGATCGCCGGGCTGCTCGCGATCGGGGCGTTCACCCTGCCCGTGCTGCGGGCGCCCGACTACGTGCCGATCGGCGCGTTCGGGCTGCGCGTCGGCTCGTTCGGCCTGCTCGTGGCGTTGCTCGCGGTCGTGGTCGCGGCGGTGGTCGCGCTCAAGGCCCGGCCGAGCCGCGGCGCGGCCCTGCTGCTCGGCGCGGCCGTCGTCACCGCCGTCCGCGCCTGGGAGTACCCGCTCACGGCGGCGCGCGCCGCCGAGGCCGCACCCGGCCCCGGGCTGTGGCTGGCCGCCGCCGCGACGGCCGCGTTCGTCATCGCCGGCGCGTTGCGGACGGCTCGCTGAACCGGTCGTGGGGTCGACCGCCCGGCCGGTGGTGGTGATCGACCTCACCACCTCTATGACGGACTTCACGGGCGTGGGGTGCGGTGGACTCCGGGCTGGTCGATAGTGTCTTGCGAAGCCGCGTCGAGCCGGTCCCCCCACGGCTGTGCCGGCGTTCCAGGTGATGCCTGGTACGTGTGGGCACCAGGCCCCAGCCTGGAGCGCCGGGACCTCAGAGGACCGCACGACCTGACGCGGTGTCCGACACCGACGTCGCAGGAGACCCGAGTGGACCTGTACGAGTACCAGGCGAAGGACCTCTTCGCCGCCCACGACGTCCCGGTACTTCCGGGCGACGTGGCGACCACCCCCGCCGAGGCCAAGGCCATCGCGGAGCGCTTCGGCCAGACCGTCGTGGTCAAGGCCCAGGTCAAGACGGGCGGCCGCGGCAAGGCCGGTGGCGTCAAGCTCGCCGAGACCCCGGACGAGACCTCGGTCAAGGCCGAGGCGATCCTCGGTCTCGACATCAAGGGCCACATCGTGCACCGCGTGCTGGTGACGCCCGCGTCCGACATCGCCGAGGAGTACTACTTCTCCTTCCTCCTCGACCGCGCCAACCGCACCTTCCTGGCCATGGCCAGCGTCGAGGGCGGCATGGACATCGAAGAGGTCGCCGCGACCAAGCCCGAGGCCCTGGCGAAGGTGCCGGTGGACGCGATCACCGGTGTCGACCGCGCGAAGGCCGACGAGATCGTGGCCGCCGCCAAGTTCCCCGCCGAGGTGGCCGACCAGGTCGCCGACGTCATCGTGAAGCTCTGGGAGACCTTCGTCTCCGAGGACGCCACGCTGGTCGAGGTCAACCCGCTGGTCCGCGACCCCGAGGGCAGGATCGTCGCCCTCGACGGCAAGGTCACGCTCGACGAGAACGCCTCCTTCCGCCACCCCGACCACGAGGCGCTGGTGGACAAGCAGGCGGAGGACCCGCTGGAGGCCAAGGCCAAGGCGAAGGGCCTCAACTACGTCAAGCTGGACGGCCAGGTCGGCATCATCGGCAACGGCGCCGGTCTCGTGATGTCCACCCTGGACGTGGTGGCCTACGCGGGCGAGAAGCACAAGGGCGTCAAGCCCGCGAACTTCCTCGACATCGGCGGCGGCGCGTCGGCCGAGGTCATGGCCAACGGCCTGGACATCATCCTGCACGACCCCGACGTGCGTTCGGTCTTCGTGAACGTCTTCGGCGGCATCACCGCGTGCGACGCGGTGGCCAACGGCATCGTGGCCGCGCTCGGCATCCTGGGCGACGAGGCCAAGAAGCCGCTCGTGGTCCGCTTGGACGGCAACAACGTGGAGGAGGGCAGGCGGATCCTCGCCGAGGCCAACCACCCGCTGGTCACCGTGGTGGACACTATGGACAACGCGGCCGACAAGGCCGCCGAGCTCGCGGCTGCGGGGGTCTGACGATGGCTATCTTCATCACCAAGGACAGCAA
Organism: Actinosynnema sp. CA-299493; assembly: GCF_050946825.1. Classification (NCBI taxonomy): domain Bacteria; kingdom Bacillati; phylum Actinomycetota; class Actinomycetes; order Pseudonocardiales; family Pseudonocardiaceae; genus Actinosynnema; species Actinosynnema sp. CA-299493. Next base: position 8,685,164 of record NZ_CP191993.1, on the reverse strand, counting down.
GGTCATCGTCCAGGGCATGACCGGCGCCGAGGGCACCAAGCACACCAAGCGGATGCTGGCCTCCGGCACGACCATCGTCGGCGGCGTGAATCCGCGCAAGGCCGGCGAGAAGGTCGACTTCGACGGCACCGTGCTGCCGGTGTTCGGCTCGGTGGCCGAGGCCATGGAGGCGACCGGCGCCGACGTCACCGTGATCTTCGTGCCGCCTGCCTTCGCCAAGGCGGCCGTGATCGAGGCGATCGACGCGGGCATCGGCCTGGCCGTCGTGATCACCGAGGGCATCCCGGTGCACGACACCGCCGCGTTCTGGGCGCACGCCGTGGCGACCGGCAACAAGACCCGGATCATCGGCCCGAACTGCCCCGGCCTGATCAGCCCCGGGCAGTCCAACGCGGGCATCATCCCGGCCAACATCTCCGGCGCGGGCAAGATCGGTCTGGTGTCGAAGTCCGGCACGCTGACCTACCAGATGATGTACGAGCTGCGTGACTTCGGCTTCTCCACCGCCATCGGCATCGGCGGCGACCCGATCATCGGCACCACCCACATCGACGCGCTGGCCGCCTTCGAGGCCGACCCGGAGACGGTGGCGATCGTGATGATCGGCGAGATCGGCGGCGACGCCGAGGAGCGGGCCGCGGCCTACGTCAAGGAGAACGTCACCAAGCCGGTCGTCGGCTACGTGGCGGGCTTCACCGCGCCCGAGGGCAAGACGATGGGCCACGCGGGCGCGATCGTGTCCGGCTCGGCCGGCACCGCGCAGGCGAAGAAGGAAGCCCTGGAGGCGGCGGGCGTCAAGGTCGGCAAGACGCCGAGCGAGACGGCCGCGCTGATGCGGGAGATCATGCAGTCCATCGGCTGACACTGGGCCGTTCGTGAGCGACGCTGAGGGCCATCTCCTGCCGGGAGGTGGCCCTCAGTGCGTTCCGGGACGAGTCAATGCGCACATTGGGGGGAACCACGGAGGTCCGGTCGCCGTCGGAGAGTGCGCATCGGCTAGCGTTCTGTCGACCCGAAATCAGTTCCGCAGGTGGAGGAGACCGCATCATGTCCCAGCCGTACGGCGCCCCTCAGCAGCAGCCGGGTCCGGCGCAGCCGGCGGTGGGTGTGAACCTGAACCTCATCCTTCCGCTGGTCGCCGCCGGTCTGGCGCTGATCGTGTTCCTGCTCGCGTTCGCCGACGACGTCCAGTTCGACCAGTTCCTGATCGCGGCGGGCATCCTCGCGGGTCTGTCCGTGCTGCCGAAGGCGCCGAGGGGCTTGCTGTACGCGGCGGTGCCGCTCGCGCTGATCCCCACGCTCAACCTGCTCCAGGGCCTGATCACCACCGAGGCCGACGTCCAGGGCATGCAGATCGTGCTGCTGATCGTGGCGCTGCTGCTGTCGGCGGCCGTCGTGATGAGCCTGCTGCTGGAGACCGGCATCGTGAAGCTCCAGCCGAAGCCCGCGAACGTCTACGGCCAGCCCGGTGGCTGGAACCCGCAGTCCGGCGCGTTCCCGCAGCAGGGCCAGCAGCAGTTCGGCCCGCCGTCCGGCCAGTTCGGCCAGCAGGCGCCGCCGCAGCAGCAGCAGGTCCAGCAGCCGGGCCAGCCGCAGCCGACGTCCTACATGCCGCAGCCCGGCCAGTTCGGCCAGCCGGGCCAGCAGCCCGGCCAGGGCACGCCGCCCGGTGGGTTCGGCAGCCCCCAGCAGGGCTGACCAAGTCGTGGGAGGGGTGGCGCCGGTACTCCGGCGCCACCCCTCTTCGCGTGTCCGGCGAGTCTCGCCCGAACGGCTCACCGCTACTGGGACAGTGGGAGGATGTCGGTGCAGCAAACGACCTCGCACGGCGTCGTGACGGACTCCGTCCGCCCGCCCGAGTTCTCCCGTGCCGAACGGGTGCGCGTGCTCACGATGACCGCCGCCGGGTCGGTGGTCATCGGCTACGCGGGCGTCGCCGCCCTGTTGGCGCTGATCTCCTCGACGGCCGCGCACGCGTCGTTCTCGACGACCGGTGTGCTGACGGCAGCCGCGCCGGGCTGGTTGGTCGCGCACCACGTGCCGCTGCGCTTCGACGGCGGGCAGCTCGGCCTGCTGCCGCTGCTGCCGACGGCGCTGGTGATGCTGCTGGTGTACCGGGCGGCGGCGGGCGCGGCGGACCGGTTGGGGCTGTTCGAGCCGTTGCAGGCGCGGTCGGTGGTGTTCAGCATCGCCGGCGCGCACGCCGTGGTGGGCAGCGTGATCGCGTTCCTGATGGGTGACGAGGGTCCGGTCCGGGCCACGCCGGCGGTGGCGTTCTTCGGGTGCGCGGTGGTGTCCGGGCTGGCTGCGGTCGCGGGGGTCGCGCAGCGGTGCGGTCTGGTGGAAGTCGTGTTCGAGCGGATCGACCCGGTGGCGCGGCGCGGGTTGCGCGCGGGCGCGCTGGCGTTGTTCGGGCTGGTCGCGGGCGGTGCGCTGGTGCTGGCGCTCGGGCTGGTGTTCTCGTGGTCGACCACCGCGTCGCTGTTCGACCAGAGCGGTGGCACCATCGGCACCGGTCTCGGCATCTGGTTGCTGTGCCTGGCGTACCTGCCGAACGCGGTGGTCGGCGCGTTGTCGTACGTGGTGGGCGCGGGGTTCTCGATCGGCGCGGCGGTGGTCGGCCCGCTGGAGTTCGTGGGCGGTCCCGTGCCGCCCGTGCCGCTGCTGGCCGCGTTGCCCGAGGCGCAGGCGGGCTACCTGCCGCTGGTGCTCGTGCTGCCGGGCGTGGTCGGCGTGGCGGTCGGGTTCTCGTTGCGCGACGCGGCCGAGACGCCGCGGACCCGGGTGCGCGCGGTGCTGGTCGCGGCCGTCACCGCGGGCGTCACCGCGCTGGTGCTGGCGGCGGTGGCCGGTGGCACGCTGGGCGGCGGGGCGTTCAACCCGGTCACCATCCCGGCGGGGCTGCTGGCCGTGCTCACGTTCGGCTGGGTGGCCGTGCCGGGCGCGGTGGTGGCCTGGTTCGCCGGCCCCCGGCCGCCGCGCGTGGTCCTGCCCGAGCCCGAAGCGGAGGTCGTCGTGGACGAAGAGGGCGACGAGGCCGACGAGGACTACGACGACGAGGCCGGGTACGACGAGGAAGCCGACGAGCTCGAAGAGTTCGACGAGGAAGACGCAGACGACGAAGAGGACGACGAAGAAGAGGGCGAGGACGAGGAGTTCGACCACGACCTCGACGAGTACGACGACCTCGACGAGGAGTTGGCCGAGGACGACGACTCCGAGGACTTCGAGGAAGGCGACGACTCCGACGAGGAGGGCGACCCGGACGAGGACGACTCCGACGAGGACGGCTCCGACGAAGGCGGCTCGGGCGAGGGCGGCTCGGGCGAGGGCGACGAGGCCGACGACGCCGACCCGGAGGACCTGGCCGACAAGCCTCGCTAGGCACCGCCTAGGCTGCTCTTGAGCTGCTGTGACAGTCCCCAGCAAGGAGAGCACGCTGAGCGCCGCGACCACACTCCGGCTTCCCGTCCCCGCCAGGGTCGTCGTCCTCGTCTCCGGTTCCGGCACCCTGTTGCAGGCGTTGCTGGACGCGGCGGCCGACCCCGGATACCCGGTCGAGGTGGTCGCCGTCGGCGCGGACCGCGCCGGCATCGAAGGCCTGAGCCGCGCCGAGCGCGCCGGCGTCCCCGCCTTCACGGTGAAGCTGCGCGACCACGCCGACCGCGGCGCGTGGGACACCGCGCTCGCCGACGCCGTCGAGTCGCACGAACCAGACCTGGTGGTCTCCGCCGGGTTCATGAAGATCCTCGGACCCGCCTTCCTGGCCCGCTTCGGCGGCCGGATGGTCAACACCCACCCCGCGCTGCTGCCCGCCTTCCCCGGCGCGCACGGCGTCCGCGACGCCGTCGACTACGGCGTGAAGGTGAGCGGCGCGACCGTGCACCTGGTGGACGGCGGTGTGGACACCGGGCCGATCCTGGCCCAGGAAGCGGTCGTCGTCGCCGATGACGACGACGTCGAAAGCCTGCACGAGCGCATCAAGGTGGTGGAGCGGCGGCTGCTGGTCGACGTGGTCGCCCGCCTGGCCCGCGAGGGCTGCACCGTGAACGGACGAAAGGTGAGCATCCCGTGACCACTCCTGCCGAGAGGCGACCGGTTCGCCGGGCCCTGATCGGGGTTTCCGACAAGTCGGGGCTGGTGGAACTGGCCACCGGCCTGCACGCGGCCGGAGTCGAGATCGTCTCCACCGGCGGCACGGCGCGCGCGCTGGCCGACGCGGGCGTGCCGGTCACGCCGGTCGAAGCGGTCACCGGGTTCCCGGAGGCGCTGGACGGCCGGGTGAAGACGCTGCACCCCGGCGTGCACGCGGGCCTGCTCGCCGACACCCGGCGCTCCTCGCACGTGGAGACGCTGCGCGAGCTGGGCATCGAGCCGTTCGACCTGCTCGTGGTGAACCTGTACCCGTTCGCGCAGACGGTGGCGTCGGGCGCGTCGGCGGACGAGTGCGTGGAGCAGATCGACATCGGCGGGCCGGCCATGGTGCGCGCGTCGGCGAAGAACCACGCCAGCGTGGCCGTCGTCGTGGACCCGTCGCGGTACTCGTGGGTGCTGGCGCAGGTCGAGGCCGGTGGCTTCACGCCGGCCGAGCGGCAGGGGCTGGCCGTGGACGCGTTCCGGCACACCGCGTCCTACGACGTGGCCGTGGCGTCGTGGCTGGGCAGCGTGGTCGCGTCGGACGACGAGGGCTCCGGCTTCCCGGGCTGGGTCGGCGCGACGTGGAACCGCAAGCAGGTGCTGCGCTACGGCGAGAACCCGCACCAGCGGGCGGCGCTGTACACGCAGGGCGACGGGCGCTCCGGGCTGGCGACGGCGGAGCAGCTGCACGGCAAGGAGATGTCCTACAACAACTTCGTGGACGCCGACGCGGCGTGGCGGGCGGCGTGGGACCACGAGCTGCCGTGCGTGGCGATCATCAAGCACGCCAACCCGTGCGGCATCGCGGTGTCCAAGGTGGACGGTCCCGGTGCGGTCGCCGAGGCGCACCGCAACGCGCACGCGTGCGACCCGGTGAGCGCGTTCGGCGGCGTGATCGCGGCGAACCGCGAGGTGACCGTGGAGATGGCCGAGCAGGTGGCGGAGATCTTCACCGAGGTGATCATCGCGCCCTCGTACGCCGACGGCGCGGTGGACGTGCTCACCCGCAAGAAGAACATCCGCATCCTGGTCGCGCCGTCGCCCGAGCGCGGCGGGGTCGAGATGCGCGCGGTGTCCGGCGGGTTGTTGGTGCAGACGTCGGACACCATCGAGGCCGAGGGCGACGACCCGGCCAAGTGGACCCACGTGTGCGGCACGCCGTTGGACGAGGAGGGCTTGGCCGACCTCGCGTTCGCGTGGCGGGCGTGCCGGGCGGTGAAGTCGAACGCGATCCTGCTGGCGTCCGGCGGCGCGACCGTCGGCGCGGGCATGGGTCAGGTCAACCGGGTCGACGCGGCGCGGCTGGCGGTGGCGCGTGCCGGTGACCGGGCGCGGGGCGCGGTGGCCGCGTCGGACGCGTTCTTCCCGTTCCCGGACGGGCTGGAGGTGCTGCTGGAGGCCGGTGTGCGCGCGGTCGTGCAGCCGGGTGGGTCGGTGCGCGACGCCGAGGTGATCGCGGCGGCGGAGGCGGCCGGCGCGACCGTGTACCTGACCGGCACGCGGCACTTCGCGCACTAGTCGTCGGTGAGCGGGGGCTCTTCGCCGGGTGCGAGGAGCCCCCTTCGGCGTTACTCCGAGGTCACTTCCCCGGCGACCTGGAGGAGCACCGCCTCGGCGTCCGCGACGGGGAAGTCGGAGTCGGTGAAGAAGCCCTTGTCGCGGCCCTGGTAGCGGATGTTCCACACCACCGCGCCCTTGCGCACCAACAGGTTCACCTCGGTGAGGTCGCCCGGCGAGGACGGGATGAGGATCATCGACTCGTCGCCGACGTCGAGGGCCTTGGCCTGCTCGCCGGTGGCGTACGAGGTGAAGCTCGTGTAGTTGTCGTGCGCCTGGTCGAGGTTGCGGTCCGGCTTGTCGGAGAACGTGGTGAAGTCGTAGACGAGGAAGCTGAGGCGGCGCGGGTCGCGGCCGTCCTCGCCCTTGGTCTGCTCCCACGCGCAGTGGGTCTGCTTCATGCCCTTCTTGGCGTCGGTCGGGGCTTGGATGAGCCGGAAGCTGCTGACGTGCGCCCGTGATTTCAGGTCGGCGCTCAACTCGCACTGGGCGATGGGGTCCGTGCCGGGGCCGCCGCCGGGTTCCTCCGCGTACTCCAGGTACATCGAGCCGACCACACCGGCCACGACGAGCACGACGACGCCGATCACGATCCCGATGACCAGGCCGGTCCGCTTCTTGCGCGGCGGTGGTGGCGGGCCGTACCCGCCGGGCGGCTGCTGGTAGCCGGGCGGCGGCCCGTACCCGCCGACGGTGGGCTGCGGGCCGTGACCTGGCTGCTGGGGCCAGTTCTGCGGCTGCTGCGGCTGTTGTGGGTGTCGAGGTTGTTGCGGGTGCTGCGGGTGCTGCGGTGCGTTCACGGTTCCCCCCGTGGTGCGGTCGGTGCGCGCGGAGCAGTCTGCCGGCCACCCGATCGTGGACGCTGCCGCCATTGACAGCGGGTGGTCGGTTCGGGATAAGATCACCATGTCGTTCGAACAGATGTTCGATAGACAGGTCGCCGAACTTCCCACGGCGATCCGCGCACAGGGGTGCGCGCGGATCTGTGGGAGGAGGGCGGGTGTCCAGGTCGGCAACGGCGACGCTGACCGCGCTCGGGGTAGGCGCGGCGGGCGAGCTGACCGAGGCACCGGTCCGGGCCCTGCCGGTTCGCGGGGAACTGGCAGGGCTCCTCCCGTGGGGTGGCCTGCGGCGGGGCAGCACGGTGTCGGTGCGAGGGTCGACATCGTTGCTGTTCGCCCTGATGGCCGCGGCGACCGCGGAAGGGTGCTGGGCGGCCGTGATCGGCCTGCCGGGGTGTGGGGCACTCGCGGCGGCCGAGTCGGGCGTGGCCGTCCACCGGCTCGCCCTGGTCCCTCGGCCTGGTAGGGATCAGGGTGAGGTCGAGAAGACCGTGGCGGCCCTGTTGGACGGGTTCGACCTGGTCGTGCCGGTCACGCCCGCGACTTCGCGCAAGCTCTCGGCACGGGCGCGTCACCGCAAGGCGGTCCTGCTGCCGTTCACGGTCTCGTGGCCGACCACTGGCCCAGCGCTGCCGCCCGCCGGCCGGCCGTTGGTGTCTGCCGACTCACTGCCGACCACCGGTCTGCCGCTGGTGCCCGCCGGTTCACCGCCGTCCGCCGGCCTGCCGCATCCCGCCTCCGCCGGTGCGCCTCGTGCGCCCGGTGCGACCTTGCTTCCTTTGTCTCCCAAGCCTTCCGCACCGACCACCACCGCCGAAACGGCGGTGTGAGCCGTGCGCGTTCCCCGAGTCGTCGAAGAGGTGAACACCTTGTACACGCTTGCCGTCTGGTGTCCTGACTGGCCGGTGGTGGCGGCCTCCACTGAGGCTTCCCTCCCGCCGCACCTCCCCGCCGCTGTCGTCGGATCGGGTGAAGTCATCGCCTGTTCGGCGGTCGCGCGCGCCGAAGGGGTGCAGCGTGGGATGCGGCGGCGCGCGGCCCAGGGGCAGTGTCCCGAGCTGGCCGTCTTCGAGCACGACGAGGTGCGCGACGCCCGTCTCTTCGAACCGGTCGCACTGGCGGTGGAGGAGCTCGCGCCCGGGATCGAGGTGGTGCGGCCGGGATTGGTGGTCGTCGCCACCCGCTTCGGCCGCGCCACCGTGCCGGCCCACCGGCTGGCCGCCGGGCTGGAGGAACGTCCCAGGTCACGGCGTCGCCCGCCGCCCGAGCTGTCGGTCATCCGGGAACTCGACCCGCCGATCGACCGGGTCGACGTGGCGGCGTTCGCGGCCAAGGGACTCGCCGAACGACTGCACGCGGGCCTCGCCGACCGCGGCCTGGCCTGCACCCGCCTCGGCATCCGGGCCACCACCGAGCACGGCGAGGAGCTGCACCGGCTGTGGCGCTGCGCCGAGCCGCTCACCCCGCAGGGCATCGCCGACCGCGTCCGCCGGCAGCTCGGCGGCTGGCTCACCCGTGCCCGCCTCGACCGGGCCGGCCCCACGTCCGGCATCCGCCAGTTGCGCCTGGACCCCGCAGAGGTGGTCGACGCCACCGCGCTGCAACTGGGCCTCGGGCAGGACGCCGTGCTCACGCCCGTGCTCGGCGGTGGACGTGGGCCGGTCGAACGGGTGCGGCTGGTGCCGTGGGGCGACGAGCGCACCCCGGCTGCGGACCCGGCCCTGCCGTGGCCGGGGCAGCTGCCCGGACCGTCGCCCGCGACGGTGTTCGCCGAACCCGAACCGGTCGCGCTGCTGGACTCCTCGGGCGCGGACGTCGTGGTCACCGGCTACGCCGAGCTGGTCGTGCGGCCGCACCGGATCGTGCACGGCGGCCGTGCGCGGCAGGTCGTGGCGTGGTCGGGGCCGTGGCCGGTGGACGAGCGCTGGTGGGACGCGGAGACCGCGATGCGCGGTGCACGACTGCAAGTGCTGGGAACCGCGGCGGACGGCGAGGAACTCGCGTTCCTGCTGATCCGCGCGGGCGGCAAGTGGGCGGTGGAAGGGGTGTACGACTGATGAGCGGTGACTTCTCCGAGCAGGATCGTCGGAGTCTGGCCGAGTGGCTGGACGACTGGGCCGGGTCGGACCGGGGCGAAGTGCCGGACCGGGACGAGGGACCGGATCGGGGCGAGGGACCGGACCGGGGTGAGGTGCCGGACCAGCGCGGTGGACCGGCCTACGTGGTGAGCTTCGGCTGGCTGCCGGCCCGGCTGCCACCGGTGGCGCCGTCGATCCCGTCACCCCGACGAGCGTCCGACGACCCGCGCTGATGGGCTGGAACAACCCACCGGTCCGGTGGTCGGAGCTGGAGCGCGCGCTGTCGGGCGAGCCTCCCGCGCCCGACGGCGGTGACAGCCCGGCGTGGACGCGCCACCGCGACCGCTACGAGGCCCCGCCCGACTTCGCGGTCAAGGTGGACGACCTCGGGTCGACCCGCGCCCGCGTGCCGTGCGTCGAGCTGCACTGCCACTCCAACTTCAGCTTCCTCGACGGCGCGAGCCACCCGGAGGAGCTGGTGGAGGCGGCGCAGCAGCTCGGCCTGGACGGGCTGGCGTTGACCGACCACGACGGCATGTACGGCGTGGTCAGGTTCGCCGAGGCGGCCGAGGAGCTCGGCGTGCGCACGGTGTTCGGCACGGAGCTGGGCCTCGGGCTGTCCGCGTCGCGCAACGGTGTGCCGGACCCGGAGGGCGAGCACCTGCTCCTGCTGGCCGCCAACCGCGACGGCTACCACTCGTTGTGCCGCACGATCACCACCGGCCAACTCGCGGGGGCGGCGAGAAGGGGCGGCCGGTGTACCGGCTGGAGAAGGTCGTCGCGGACACCCGGGACGACTGCGTCGTGCTCACCGGCTGCCGCAAGGGCGCGGTGCGGCGGGCGTTGGCGCGGGAAGGGCCGGAGGCGGCGTTCGCGCGGCTGCGGAGGCTGGTCGACCTGTACGGGGCAGACCGGGTGTTCGTGGAGCTGGCCGACCACGGCTACCCCGAGGACGGTCCGCGCAACGAGCTGCTCTGGGGCATGGCCCACGACCTCGGACTGCCGACCGTGGCGACGAACGCCGTGCCTACGCGGTGCCCGCGCGGGGTCGGCTGGCGGCAGCGATGGCGGCGGTGCGGGCGCGGGCGCAGCCTGGACGAGATGGCGGGTTGGCTGCCGCCCGGCCGCACGGCGTGCGTTGCAGGACGCGGACGATGACCCCGGCGGGTGTGCGTCCGCCGTGTCGTTTCGAGGTCGAGTTGGGCCTTGAAAGTCTGGTTGATCGACTCGGTGGTCTGACGCAGTGGCTTGAACAGTGCCGCGCCGGGCCGTTCGGTCTCGCCCTTGCGGGTCGGGCGCAGCAGCCGGAGGCCGGTGTCGGCCAGGTCGTGTTCGAAGTCGTGGCCGTAGTACTACCGGTCGGCGATCAGGACCTGGCCGGGACGCTCGGCCGCGAGCGCGGTGTCGGTGTCGGTGTCGGTGTCGAGGATGTCGAGCAGGGTGGCGCGTTCGTCGGCCTTGGCGCCGGTTAGCGCGAAGGCGACCGGCAGGCCGCCCGGGGTGGAGTCGACCAGCCACACGTCATCGGTCCACAGCGTCGTGTCGACCGCCAGAGTCCGGATCATGGTCTTGACCAGGCCGACGGCGTTGCGCAGCCGCTTGTTGCAGCCGGGTTGGCGGGGCAGGTAGCGGAACAGGTGCCCCAGGTGGGCGCGGGCGTGGCGTAACCAACGGGCCTCGCTGGTGAACCCGAGCAGCACCTGCATCACCGCCAGGGTCACCAGTTCCGCGTCGGTCAATTTCGGTCGTCACAACCCGTACATCGACACCCTCGTCCCACGTCTCCAGGTGCCTACCCCTTGGAATCAATCATCCAGCCGGTCCTGGGCCGCGCCCGATTCCCTCGCGATGGGCCGCACCCGACCCGACACGCTTCGGCGCACCCGAGGCCACGAGATCGAGGTGGGGCGTGGCGTTCGGCGGGCGGCCGTGGGGTGCGTCCGGCAGGGTGCCGGTGGGCGGGGACACCGCCGAGGTGATCGGCGGCGCTCCCGCCTCACGGAAGTGCGAGCCCGTCAGCTGTCGATCATGTGGTGTCCGCCTTCGCGTAGGACGTGAAGACGACACCCGAGTCGAAGGTCCTGGTCGACGCTTTGGCGAAGCGTGCGGTCGGGAAATCGCCCGCGAACAGGGGGATGCCCCGGCCCAGCACGATCGGGTGGACCTTGAGCACCAGTTCGTCGATCTCGGGCAGCAGACCGGCGGCCAGCCTGCCTCCACCGCACAGCCAGATGCCCAGGTCGCCCGGCTCTTCCTTCAGTTCGCGGACCTTGGCCAGCGGGTCCGCGACGACCTCCACGTCGTCCGGTGTGGTGCTCAGCCTGGTCGACGCCACGTACTGGCGCAGATGTGGGTAGGGGCTCGGCAGCCCGTCCGGCACTTGATAGGTGGCGCGGCCCATGAGGATCGTGTCGAAGTGCTGGTTCGGCGCGTCGATGCCCATGGCCTCGCGGGCCTGCGCGGGCAGCGTGTCGGGGTACTCCTCGACCAGGGCGGTCATGTGGTCGCCCTCGAAGAGGAAGTCGCCGTAACCGCCCTTGGGGTCGGCGATGAAGCCGTCGAGCGAGGTCGCGACGAAGTAGGTGAGGGTTCGCATGGTGGGGCTCCTTCGGGGGCCGGTTCGGGTTCGGTCAGGGTTCGACAACCACTGCGACTGTAGTACTATGGTTGGAGTGGTTGTCAAGGAGGGATCTTGGTGCGTAACCCGAACAGGCGTATGGCGCTGGTCGACGCGGCGATCGAGGTGTTGGCGCGCGAGGGCGCGCGAGGTCTGACGTTCCGCGCGGTGGACCAGGAGGCGGCGGTGCCCAACGGCACGGCGTCGAACTACTTCACCAGTCGTGACGACTTGCTGCGGCAGGTCGGCGAGCACATCCACGTGCGCCTCACGCCGGACGCGCAGCGGCTGGCCAGGACGATGGACGCGCCACCGGACAAGAGCCTCGTGGTGCGCCTGCTGCAAGAACTGCTGGAACGCCTCCAGGTCGACCGCACGGGCTACCTGGCCCTGCTGGAGCTGAGACTGGAGGCCACCAGGCGCCCCGAGCTCCAGGCCGCGTTGACCAGGACGATCAGCGACAACCTGGAGCAGAACGTCCGCTTCCACCTGGACGCGGGCCTACCCGGCGACCGCACCACGGTGGTGTCGCTCTACCTGGCGATGAGCGGCCTGATGGTGGAGCACCTGACCCTGCCCGACGTGCTGCCGCGAGAGGAGATGACGGAGGTGATCACGGCACTGGTCGAGCGGACCTAGGCCACCGGACGGAGTGGGCGGCCCCGGGTCACCGGTCCAGCGGGCCGCCGATGATGGTCATCGCCACGAAGATCACGGCGATACCCAGCATCGAGTACAGCAGCGCGTCCACGCTCCGGCCCCGGATGGCGATCAGCCCTGCCTGCTCGTCGGTCACCAGCACCCGCAGCAGCGCGGCGACCAGCAGGGCGACGCCGATCAGCACCGCGCCCTGCCGCCAGTGGTACTGGACGATCCGCAGCAGCCCCAGCCCGGCGACCACGAGCACCAGCGCGAACGGCAGGTGCTTGCCCGCCGCGGACCGCCAGCGCTGCTCCGGCAACAACTCCACCGCTTCCCCGCCTCAGGCCGTGCGCTCGGCTGCCTCGACCGTGTTGGTCAGCAGCATCGCAATGGTCATCGGACCCGCGCCACCCGGGATCGGCGCGAGGAAACCCGCCACCTCGGCCACGGACGGGTGCACGTCGCCCACCAGCCCGGTCTCGGTGCGGGTGATGCCGACGTCGACCACGGCCGCGCCGGGCTTCACCATGTCCGCCGTGATCAGGCCGGGGCTGCCCGCGCCCGCGACGACGATGTCCGCCCGCCGCACCTCGGCGGCCAGGTCCTTGGTGCCGGTGTGGCACAACGTCACGGTGGCGTTCTCGGAACGCCTGGTCAGCAGCAGCCCGATGGGCCGCCCGACCGTCACACCGCGACCGACGACGGTGACGTTCGCGCCCGACAGCGGCACGTCGTACCGGCGCAGCAGCTCCACCACACCGCGCGGCGTGGCGGGCAGCGGGGCCTCGTCGCCGAGCACGAGCTTGCCCAGGTTGACGGGGTGCAGCCCGTCGCCGTCCTTGCGCGGGTCGATGCGCGCCAGGATCGGGTTGGGGTCGAGGTGCGCGGGCAGCGGCAGCTGCACGATGTACGCGGTGCACGCCGGGTCGGCGTTCAGCTCGTCGATCACCTCTTCGAGCCGCGCCTGCGTGGTGTCCGCGGGCAGGTCGCGGCGGATCGACGTGATGCCGACCTTCTCGCACGCCAGGTGCTTGCCCCGCACGTACGAGTGCGAGCCCGGGTCGTCACCGACCAGCACGGTGGCCAGCCCCGGCGTCACCCCCCGCTCGCGCAACGCGCCGACCCGCGCCCGCAGGTCTTCGAAGATCGCGTCCCGGGTGGCCCTGCCGTTGAGGATCGTCGCAGTCACGTGCCTCATCCTCTCATCACCGCCGGCCGGGCAACGCGGCGACCACCACGGCGAGCAGCGTCAACGCCGTGCCGACGAACGCGAGCACGGACACCTGCTCACCTGCGGCGGGAGCGAGGAGGTCGACCACGAGCGCGCCGACGAGCTGGCCGGCGACCTGGCACAGGCCGACGAGCAGGACGCCCAGCCGGCGCACCGCGAGCACGGCCGAGCCGATGGTGCAGACGCCGAGCGCGCCACCCGCGTAGAACCACGGTTCGCTCGGCGCGGCCTCGGGGAGCCCGCGGATCGCCACGTCGACCGCGCACACGACGAGGAGCACCGCCGTCCCGGTGCCGAAGTTGACCAACGTGGTCACGCGCGTGCTCCGCGCCGCCTCGCGCACCAGCCCGTTCACCGCCTGCTGCCAGCCGAGCCCGAACCCGCCCACCGCGGGCAGCAGCGCGAGCCACAACGCCGACGGGTCACCGGCCTCGTCCGACACGGCCACCGCGACCGCCACCACGGCCAGCGCCGCACCGGCCACGCGCGGCCCGGTCAACGCCACCCGTCCGGCCGGACCGACACCGGCCCGGTCCACCAGCAGGCTGCTCACCGCCTGCGCGCCCACCGCCGCCACGGTGAACACCGCCACGCCGAGCGCCGCGACCGTCAAACCCTGCGTGGCCACGAAGAACGCGCCGCACGCCCCGCCGAGGCACTGCCACCAGCGGATCCGCCCGGTCCGCAACGACGACCACAGCCGACCAAGCCCGGCCCGCCCGGCCGCCGTCGTCGGCACGCCGAGCAGTAACAACGCGAGCCCGCCGCCGAACGACACCAGCGCGGCCAGGAACCCGTCGCCGAACACGTGCCCCAACTCGCCGTTCAACCGCCCCTGGACGGCCAGGAACGCCCCGCCCACGAACGCGAGCAGCGCGCCGACCAGCCGAACCCGGTCACCCAACCGGCACCGCCTTCCGCTCGCGCACCCGGCTCGCCAACAACGCCCCGATCAGCGCCGCCACCGTGCTCGCGCCGGCCGCCGCCGCGGGGCCGGAGTGGTCCAGCAACGACCCGGCCACCGGCAGCGCCAATGCCGAGCCCGCCGTGGTGAAGGTGCCCATCCAACCGAACGCCTCGGCCTTGCGCTCGTCCGGCGCGAGCCCGCTGATCCGCTGGTTGTTGGCCGCGATGGCGGGCGCGATCGCCATGCCGCCCACCGCCAGCACCGCGCCGATCAACCACACCGACGAGGGGGCGAGCACCGGTGGCAGCACCAGCACCAGCGGCGCGATGCCCAGTGCCATCAGCAGCATCCGCCGGGTGAGCCGGGCCTGCCCGGCGAGCCCGCCCGCGATCAACCCGCCGACCACCGACCCGACGCCCCACACCGCCGTCAGTACACCGGCCATCGCGGGTCTGCCCAGGTCACGCGCCCAGGCGATGATCACCATGTCGATCGACACCAGCGACGCCACCAGGAACAGCGCCGTGAGCAACGCCAGCGCCAGCGAACCGTCGCGCAGCAACGTCCGACCACCGCGCCCGGCCGCGCGCGCCACCGGCCGGTCCAGCCCCGCCCGCCGCAGCGCGCCGCCGAAGCCGAGCGCGCCGAGCACCGCCAGCGCACCGCACAGCCACAGCGCGACCTGCGCGTTCCACACCGCCACCACGGTCGCCGCCAGCGCCGGGCCGACGATGTACATGACCTCCTGCATGGACGCCTCGACCGTGAACACCGCCGACTGCGCGGACCCCGTCGCCAGCCGGGGGAAGCTCGCCCGGCTCATCGCCGTCACCGGCGGCGTGGACAACCCCGTCAGGAACGCCACCACCACCGCCAACGGCCACGCCGCACCGGGCGCGACGGCCGGCAGCACGCCCAGCACCGCGATGCCGACGCCGTAGCCCACCGAAGTGACCAGCAGCAACCGCCCGGCCGGGCTCCGGTCCGCCGCCCGCCCGCGCAGCGGACCCGCCACGCCCATGCCCAGCGTCAACGCCCCGCCGACCACGCCCGCCACCGCGTACGACCCGGTCCACCCGGCCATCAGGAACGACACCGCCAACGGCGTGCCCGGCAGGTGGATGCGGCCGACCATCGACCACACCAGCAGCCACGGCAGGTGGGGTATCGCGGCGAGTTCCCGGTACGGACGGAGCACGGTGACACTCTGCCCGCCCGCACCGACAACGCACCGCCGAATATCCGCGGGAACCCGCGGGCCTCGGTTAGCGTCAGCACCTCTGGAGAGCGCTCACGAGGGGACCGCTGTGACCGATCCGACAGGACGACGCGCCGAGTTGGAGGCGCGGAACGCGGCCATGCGCGAGCAGGTCGACACGCTCCTCGCCGAGCTGCGGAAGAAGACCGACGACCTGCGCGAGACGCAGGCGCAGGCCATGGCGATCACGGCGACCGCGGTGTCCAAGGACGGCTCGGTGCGCGCCACCGTCGACTCCGCCGGCGCGTTGACGTCCCTGGAGTTCTCCGCCAACGCGTTCGAGCGCACCACGCCGGACAAGCTGGCCCGGCTCACCGCCGAGACGGTGCAGCAGGCCGTGGCCAAGGCCAGGACCGAGCTGAACGAGGTGCTGGCGCCCGCGCAGGGCGGTCCGAGCATCGACTTGTCGGAGATGCTGCCCGGCGTGCCGTCCCTGGCCGACCTCATCCCCCAGCCGCCCGCCGTGCCGCAGCCGTCGACGCAGCCGCGTCGCCCCGCGCCCCGGTCGGACGACGACGACGGCGACACCTTCATGGACAGGAGTGGCTGGTGAGCGGGTTCGATGTCAGCGTGTCCGGCCTGCGCCGAGGCGCGGGTCAGTTCGGTGCGGCGGGCGACTCGCTCAGCGGTGTCCTGCAGGCGTTGAACTCGGCGTTGCAGGCCGAGGGCCAGTGCTGGGGCGGCGACGAGTCGGGGCAGGCGTTCGCCAAGCAGTACGTGCCGAATTCGCAAGCGACGTTGGAGGCCTTCGGCAACCTCGCCAAGGCCCTTTCCGACATCCGCACGGGGGTCGAGCAGACCGCCGATGCCTACGAGGGTTCCGACCAGGGCAACGCGACCGGGATCTCCCGGACTTACTGAGGGGCACTGCGGTGGGCATCGAGATCCCGGGCGAGGTCACCTGGCTCTTCCCGATCGTGGTCGGGCAGAGTTGGCCGGAGGGTGACGAGACGGCGCTTCGGCGGATGGCCGACGCCTACCGCACGGCCGCGCAAGGCGTGAAGTCGGTCATCGACGACGGCAACGGCGCGGCGTCCAGCGTGTACGCGAGCCAGACCGGCGCGGCCGTCAAGGCGTTCGAGGAGTACTGGAAGAAGTTCTCCGACGGCGACGACTCCTACCTGCCGAAGCTGCAGAAGGTCTGCGAGCAGCTGGCGCAGAGCTGCGACAACACCGCGCTGGAGGTGGAGTACACCAAGCTGACGATCATCGCGTCGCTGATCGCGCTGGCGATCGAGATCGCCGCGCTGATCGCCGCGGCGTTCGGCACGTTCGGCGCGACGACGGCGGGCATCCCGATCGCGCAGCAGGCGACGCGGCTGATCGTGCAGTTCACGTTCCGCCAGTTGATCATCGCGATCCTCAAGGAGGTCGCGATCTCGGTCGGCATCGACGCGGCCATCCAGGGGATCCAGGTGGCGCGCGGCGACCGCGAGTCGTGGGACTGGGGCAAGACCACCGAGGCGGCGGTCTCGGGCGCGGTGTCCGGGCTGGTCGGCGGTGTGGCGGGTGGGCTGAAGTTCGAGGGCGGCGGGCTGGCCGGGCAGGTGGCGGCCGGCGCGACGCGCGGTGCGGTCGTGGGCGCGGTGTCCACGGTGGGCACGGCGGCCGTGATGGGGCAGGACATCTCCGCGCGGGACGTGCTGATGGGCGCGTCGGCCGGTGCGGTGTCCGGTGGGATCGGCGGGGCGAAGGACGGGATCTCCGTCGAGCCGCCACGGATCAACGCCGGTGGACCGGACGGCGGTCCGCCCAACCTGGGACCCGTGCCCGGCGCCCTTCCCGGCGGTGCGCCGGGAGGTGCGCCCGGTGGTGTTCCGGGAGGGTCGCCGAGCGGGCCGCCGGTGAGCCGTGACGGCTTGAACCGGCCGCCCGCCGGGACGACCGCGGCTTCGTCCGTGGCCGCGCCGCCCGCACCGGGGCCGAGGGTCGTCGCGCCGCCTTCGGTCGGCGGGGAGTCCGGCGGGTCTTCGTCAGGTGGTTCGCCGGCGCCTTCGGCCTTCGGCGGTGCTCCGGCCGGGACGCCCGGTGGGCGCGGCGGCGCGTCGGTGCCGACGTCGCCCGGTGGCGGTGGGACCGGACCTTCCATCGGCAGTCGGCTCGGGACGGCTCCCGGCGGCCCGGTCCCGAGCAGCGCGCCCGGTGGTCCGGCCCCGGGTTCGGCTCCCGGTTCGGCGCCGGGCGCTGCCGCTGCCCGGATGCCGGCTGGTGGGCCGGCGTTCACGCCTGGCACGAACGGCGGTCCGCCGAACGGGTTGAGCGCGGCTCCCGCCGCGACGCCTCAGGGTCCGTCCGCCGCGCCCGGTCTTCGACCCGGTGGTCCCGCCGCGGGTGGGGCTGTGCCGGGTGGTTCTCCGTTCGGTGGGACGACGCCCGGTGCGGGTGTGCCGGGGGCCGGCTCGGCCGGTTCGCCGGGGATTGGTGCACCGGGTAGCGGTGTGCCGGGCGGTGCCACGCCCGGTGGTTCGGCACTGAGTGGTTCGCCGTTGGGCGGTCCGACGCCTGGTGGCGCGACGCCCGGTGGACCCACGCCCGGTGGTTCGGCGCTGGGTAGTCCGACGCCTGGTGGCGCGACGCCTGGTGGCGCGACGCCCGGTGGACCCACGCCCGGTGGTTCGGCGCTGGGTAGTCCGACGCCTGGTGGCGCGACGCCTGGTGGATCCACGCTCGGTGGCTCGGTGCCGGGTACGACGCCTGGCGGCGCGCTGCCCGGTGGTGGGACCGCCGGTGGGCCGGTTCCCGGTGGTGCTCTGCCTGGTGGTGCCACACCTGGTGGAGCGGTGCCCGGTGGTTCGGTGCCGGGTGGTCCGACGCCCGGGACGGTTCCCGGTGGTCCGACGCCCGGTGGCGCCACGCCTGGAGGGTCGCTGCCCGGTGGTCCGGCTGCCGGCGGACCGGTGCCGGGTGGTGCGCCCGGTGGAACCGCGCCCGGCGGGCCCGTTGCCGGTGGTGTGATCGCCGGTGGGGTGCCGCTTGGCGGGGCTGCGCCTGGTGGGGCCGCTCCGGGTGGGTCGGTGCCTGGTGGTGGCACGCCTGGCGGGTCGGTGCCCGGTGGTTCGACGCCTCATGGGGCCACGCCTGGTGGTTCGGCGTTGGGTGGGCCGGCGCCCACGAGCGGGCCGACGGCCGGTCCCGCGCCGGCCGGTCCCGCTACTGCGGGTGGGCCTGCGCACGGTGCCGCGCCTGCCGGTGCCGCGCCTGCCGGTGCTGCGCCTGCGGCCGGGACCGGGCCCGTGGGTGGTGCTCCGATGGCGGGTGCGGCTGGTGGGGTCGCGCCTCCGGCAGGTGGTGCGCCTGGCGGTCGTGGACCTGCCGCGCCTGCCGCGCAGGGCTTCAGCCCCGAACCGTCCGCTCCTCCTGCTCCCGGCCGCGATCAGCACGCTCGCGGGAACGACGCCGTCACCGCCAGTTCCCTGACCGGGATGCCGGTGCAGTCGTTGCCCGCCACCGGCCCCGTGTCGATGCCCGAGCAGCGCGGCCCCGCTTCCAGCGCGCCGCCCCAGACCTCGATGCCCTCGCCGCAGCCCGGTGGGTTCGGACCGCAGCCGGGCGGCTTCGGTCCGCAGCCCGGGGGCCCCGCGCCCGCCGGTCCGCAACCCGCCGGTCCGCAAAACGCCGCGCCTGCCCGGCCGGAGGCCTCGGCCCCGACGCGCACCCCCGAACCCGCCGCCCGTCCGGCCGCGTCGCCGCCCACGGCTCCGATCCGCACCGACGGCCCCGCTCCGGCCGCCCGTGGCGGCGACGGCCCGACGCCGACCGCGGACGGGCCCAAGCCGACCGCGGATGGATCCAAGCCGGCCACCGACGGGCCCAAGCCGGACAGCGCCCCGGTCGACAGCACGCCCACCGAGACCACGCCCACCGAGACCACGCCGTCCGACACCACGCCGTCCGACACCACGCCGTCCGACACCACGCCGTCCGACACCACGCCGTCCGACACCACGCGGTCCGAGACGGCACCGCCCGACACCGCGGACACCGCCACCGACCGCACCGACACCGGGACGCCGAGCGACCTGGTCGGCGAGCCGGGCGACGAGCACAGCCCGGCGGCCGGTCACGAGTGGCCCGCCGAGACCAGTGCCAAGCCCGACACCGCGGCCGGCACCGGCACGGACCCGTTCCCCCAGAAGAACGTCTGGGGCCAGCCCGCGGGCGTCGTCCCGGGCTTCTCCCAGGACGGCCCCTACGTCCCCGTCCACGAGAGCACCGGCCCCACCGACCAGTCCGTCGGCACGTACGACCAGCGCGCCGCCGCCCTCGTCGAGCCGACCTACCAGCCCTACGGCCCGTACGGCGACTTCCAGTCGTTCCGCGACGCCCACTCCAAGCCCGACGGCAGCATCGACTGGCCGCCGAACCAGGGCGCGGACGGCCCGCGCGTCGTCGTGGAACTGCCCGCCGGCACCGTGCTCGACCGGTTCGGCAGCCCCAATGGCGACTTCCTGTCGCCGCTGCGCCCGGACGGCCAGGCGTACGGGTTCGGCGAGCGCGCGATCATGCCGGACAGCCTCGGCAAGGGCTACCACGTCTACGTCCTGGACGCCCCGCTCACCGTCGAGCTGGCCCAGGTGGCGCCCGCGTTCGACCAGAACGGCGGCGCGCGCCAGCTCCAGCCGGTCCTCGACGCGACCCTCGCCGACCCGTCCACGGGCCAGATGAGCGTCCAGCGCCTGATCGACCTCGGCGTCCTGCACGAGGTCGCCGTGCCCCCGGCAGACGGCCGCGTGCTGCCGCCCGACTTCGGCACGTTCGACGCCGACGGCAACGTCCGCACGCCCGACCCGGTGAGCGTGGCCGACGCGCAGAACGGCGCGTTCGACCACCACACCCCGTCCGACCCGCCGGCCAACCTCACCCCGAACCCCGACCTGGGCCCGGTCTCCCACCACGGCCCGATCCCGATCGGCGAGGTCTCCCAGCGCGTCGACCAGGCGATCCGCAACAGCCAGGTCACCGACTCGGGCGTCGCGCTGCACACCGAGGACCGCCTGCGCGACCTGTCGAGCCGGATCCCCGCGAACGAGAACCACGTCGTCCTCGACATCCACACCGACGGCGACGGCGTCCGCATCGGCGACACGCGCTACACCCGCGCCGAGCTGGTCGAGCTGATCAACAACCACCCGGACCTCGCCGGCCGGCCGATCGTGCTCCTCGGCTGCGACGCGGGCACGGGCGGCGAGAACAGCCTGGCCGCGCACGTCGCCCGCGAGACCGGTCAGCAGGTCGTCGCGCCGGACAACCTGGCCTGGTCCGACCGGGACGGCAACGTCTACGCCAGCGCGCCCAACGAGGCGGGCACCGGCCCGAAGCTCCCGCCCGACGGGAGCTGGCACGCGTTCGAGCCCGACGGCACGCACGCGCCGGCCGGCGAGAACGGCATGCCGCCCGGCCACGAGCCCAGGGGCGACCTCGCGACCGACGGCCAGGAGCACCGCGGCCGGCTCGACATCGAGCCGCAGGTCCAGCAGCCGTGGACGGCCCCCGAGACCTCGCACGAGCAGCACGTCCGGCTGCGTGACGACCAGTCCCTCTTCCAGGGCGGCCAGGACCTGCCGAGGGACACCCGGATCACGGTCCAGGGCGAGGACGGGGTCATCCGCACCGTCGTGCACGTGGACGCCGACGGCAACGTCCACGTCGACGCCATCGCCCCGAACACCCGGCTGGGTGACAACCCCGAGGTCCGGCACCCCGCGCCGAACGCCCACTACCGCGTCGAGCTGGGCCACCGGCACGACGTGTTCGTGGCCAACGCCGACGGCACCCGGCAGACCACCCAGGACACCTTCAAGATCGGCGACCGAACCGTCACGGTCGACCGCGCGGTGCTCATCGAGCCGATCCCCGAGCCCGCCAACGGCCGCCAGGTGATCGACCGCGACCACCCGCTGTCGCCCGGACCGGACGAGGCGTTCACCGCGCGCACCGACCTCCCGCCGAACACGCGCATGGAGGTCCACGACACCGACGGCACGTACCGCGGCACGGTGCAGACCGACGCGGACGGCAAGCCGAGGTGGGTGGCCGCGCCGGACCACCTGTCCACCGACGTCCGCAACCCCGAGGTCCAGCACACCTCGCAGGGCACGAACTACAACATCGACCGCGGCCCCCTGCACCAGGAGTTCACCACCAACGCCGAGGGGCACCCGCAGCACGCGGTCGAGCGCACCGAGCCGACCACGACCAGGCAGTCCCCGGTCACCGACCTCAAGCAGGGCGAGCCGTTCAGCCGGCCCGGCCAGGTGCACGACGCGAGCACCGAGTACGTGGTCACCGACGAGCACGGCCAGCACCGCGGCCGGTTCCTCACCGACGAGTCGGGCCACGTGGTGTTCGAGGACACCCACTCGGGCCAGCGCAGCCGGGTCAACGCCGAGATCACCCAGGCCCCGGCGCACGCCGCGGTGACGTCCGACGGCTTCTACGGCCTCGGCAAGGCCGAGCACCCGACCCGGACCTGGCCGACGCCCGCCAACGGCGAGGTCCAGCTCGCCATGCGACGCACCAGGACCGACGACGGGTACGTCTACTCGGTGGACGTCGTCAGCGGCGACACCAGCGGCTGGACGCCGGAGCAGCGCGCCGCGGTGACGAGGCCGTTCTCCAACGCCGACCCGTTCGCCGGCCGCGCCGACCTGCCGCCGGACACCCGGTTCGTGCTGGACGACCACAAGAAGCAGGGCTACGGCACGTTCCAGACCGACCCCGGCGGCGCGGCCTCGCACGTGCACACCTTCCGGCCGTTCAGCCCGGACCTGAACAACCCGCTGCCCAACGCGGTGCTGGTCGCCGACAACGACGCGTGGCGCGGTCGCACCAACGGCGACGGCGAGACGGTCGCGACGACCGGCCGGCCCGACTTGAAGTCCGGTGGCGCGATCCGGCGCGACGGGAGCGCCCAGCTCGACGTCGGCAACCACGGCGAGGTCGACGCGGACGGCAAGAAGCTGTCCGACGGCGGGCACCACCAGGGCAACGAGACCGGCGGTCCCGGCGAGGCGGCGAACCAGTCGAGCCAGCAGCGCGACCAGAACCAGGGCAACGAGCGCCCGGCGTTCGTCACCGCCGAGACGTGGCACCGGATGGAGCGCGACCGCGCGAAGTTCATGAAGTCCGGCGGTACGGTCGAGATGATCGACACGTTCGCCCTGCGCGACCCGTTGCAGCGCCACCCGCACACCTACCAGACGCGGTGGCGTGTGACGCTCGCCGACGGCACGACCGGGATCTACGTCAGGAGCTACCCGAATGAGCACAACGCAGCCCTCTGGCCGGCCGAGTTCTGAGCAGCGCCACGACGAGCTGCTCCAGCACATCGGCGGCATGCTGCTGGACGCTGCTCCGGACGGCTTCCGGCGGATCGACCTGCTGGTGCGGATGACCGTGGCCGTGCAGGACGCGACGCTGAAGGTCTACCTGCCCGACCGCACCACCCCCGAGGTGATGCCGCCGGAGGGGCTGAACGCCGCGTTCCAGGAGATGCGGCAGGTGCTGTACCAGCCGGGTCGCGGCACGTGGTTCTCCGCGCGCTGCGTGGTGAACGCGCCGGTCCGCATCGACATCACCTACAACTTCGACCACGACCCGCGGTTCGACCCGCCCGTGCCCGCCGCGGACTTCGCCCGCGACCTGCGGGTCTTCCCGCGCGACGAGGCCTTCATCCCCGACTGGCTGCGCGCCGAGCTGGTCGAGGCGAGCGAGACGACCGAGGAGCAGAACGCATGACCGCACCGCAGCTGGACGTCGAGGACCAGAACGCGATCCTCGGCTCCGTCACCACCCTGCTGGTGCAGCGCCTGCCCGGTGACTGGGAGCAGCTGTTCGTCGACTTCCGGATGGTGGGCCGCCACCTGGAGACGCAGGTCTCCGGGCTGACCATGTACGGCTCGTCGTTCGACTGGGAGCTGCCGCCGGAGGCGCTGCCGTTCTTCGTGCAGCTGCGCGACGGCATGGCGCGACCGGGCCACGGCACGTGGTTCACGCTGAAGTTCCACCTCGTGCACCCCGACACGTACTCGGCGGAGTTCGACCGGGACGCCGAGCCGGACTGGACGCGACCGCCCTCGCCGGAGCACCACGCCGAGGAGCTGGAGCTCTACCCGCGCGACGACGCCGCGATCCCGGCCTGGCTGCGCGACCGCGCGGGCCTCGGGCCGGCCGGGAGCGGTGTGATCGCCGCGCCGCTGTTCGACGGGCCGGACCCGACCGCGCACGACCGGCCGGCCGTGCACCCGCAGGAGCTGGACGACGTCCTGGCCTACCTGGAGAACGCGCCGGTCGTGCTGGCCGCGCGCTCCTACGGCCCGGACGCGCTCAAGCCGGACGCGACGCCGTCCGTGCCGCTGTCCTTCCACACCGACGGCACGTGGGTGTGGCCCGGCGGGGTGGGGTACTACCTGCGCAACCACCACGTGCCGCCGGTGCCGCAGCTCGTGCGGCACATCCGCGACAACGGCTACACCGTGCCGCCGGTCACCGCCGAGGCCGAGCGGGCAGCCGCCGCCGTCGCCACCGGGCAGGCCGAGGGCGCGCCGCTGCCCGAGCACGAGCCGCGCGTGATCACCGAGGTCGACCAGCGCGCGCTCGACCGCCTGAAGGAGCTGCTGGACCACTACGGGGTGGCGGAGTCCGAGTACGGGATCGTCGAGCCGAAGCCCGACGCCCTGGTCGTCGAGCCCGCGCCCGGCCCGGCCGGCTGGCAGGTCCAGTTCTGGGACGCCAGCCGCGGGCCGCACGGTCGGCCGCGCGTGTACGAGCACGCGGTGGACGCGGCGAAGGTGCTGCTGGCCGAGCTGCTGTGGCGGGCCGACCCGGACCGCACGAGCGCGGCGGCGGACACGAGCGCGTTGGTGCTGCCGGTCGCGGACATCCAGCCGATGCCCGACGAGCCGCCGTTGTCGCTGTTCCGCGACCGCGAGAACGTGGTCATCCCCGTCGGGGTCGAGATCGACCGGTTCGGGGCCGAGCCCGGCAACCTCGTCTACACGGCCGGGACCATGTTCGCCCACCGGTCGTTGCCACCGGATTGGCTGAACCGCCGCTACCACGTGTACCGGGTGCAGAAGCCGGTGCCGGCCCTGAAGGGCGTCGCGGTGCCGTGGTTCGGGCAGGTCGGCGGCGGCACGGGCTTCTTCCTGGCGAGTTCCGTGCGTGATCTGCTGGCCGACGGGAGCCTGGTCGAGGTGCCGCCACCAGCGGTCCAGCAGTCGCAACCGGGCGTCTAGGCACGGTCGCGCGGCGTCATTACCCCGTTCGGCTCAGCGGGGGGCCGTGCGGGCACGGGGAGTCGCGGGGGAAGATGTTGCACGTGTCCGAGCTGAAGCCGCTGAACCCGACCGAGCAGGATGCGCTGGTCAAGCAGATCGGCCTGACGCTGATGCGGGCCGCGCCCGAGGAGTGGCGGCACGTGACCGCGGAGTACCGCGCGACCGGCCGGTACTTCGAGCTGGCCGCCGAGGTGCGCACCGCCGACGGCGCCCTGCGTGCCTGGTCACCGCCCCAGGAAGTGGCCGGGCTGTTCTCCAGGCTGCGCGCGGGCATGTACCGCGACGGCCGGGGCAGCTGGTCCAACGCCCGCTACCAGCTGGACCACCCGTCCAGCTACAACCTCGACTTCGACCGCGCCGAGCCGTCCTGGACCACGCCACCGCCGCCGCAGGCGTACCTGGACGAGATGCGGTTCTTCCCGCGCACCGACGACAACGTGCCGGACTGGCTGCGCCGACGGCTCCAGCAGGCGCCGCCCCCGCCGCCACCCGCCGACCAACCGCCGCCGCGCGCGTTCCGCACGGCCAGGGTGTTCGACGGCGCCGGTCCCGGCGGTCGGCCCTCGGTGAACCGGCCGCCGGTCGCCGAGACCGACCACGACCTGCTGCTGAGCTACCTGGACCGGGCGCCCGTCGCGGTGATCGGGCGCGGTTTCGACGCGGACGTGCTCAACCCGGACGCGCCGTCGGTGGTGCCGGTGGCGTTCCAGACCGACGGGCACTGGATCTGGCCCGCCGCGGTCGGCTACTACCTGCGCGCCTACGGCGTGCCGCCGGAGCCGGAGCTGGTCGAGCGGGCCAAGGCGCTGGACTTCGTGCTGCCCGAGGTGACCGAGGAGGCGCGGGTCGCCGCCGCCGCGAACCTGGGCGCGCCCGCCGCGCCGCAGGGCGCCGGGGTGCCGGTGGCCGACCCCGCGCCCGCGCCGGTCGAGCCGCCCGCCGAGGTGGGCGCGACGGTCGCCGCGCCGCTGCCCGAGCTGCCGGCCGACGAGCCGCGGCCCGCCGGGGGAGCGGCCGGTCGGGCGGACGTCGAGGAGACCGCGAACCTGACCGAGCTGAAGCCGGACGTGATCGAGTACGCCCAGGAGGGCCCGCCGTACCGGGTGCGGTTCGACGAGGACGGCCCGGTGATCGACGACCGGTACCGGCGCGAGTCCTACGTGGACGGGATGGACCTGTTCGCGCCCGAGGTCTACGAGCGTGAGGCGGCCGACGACCGGCGCGAGCTCAACGACACCCAGACCTGGAACCCGTTCACCGACGAGGAGCCGGAGACCGGGCGCGCCGAGGGGACCACCGAGGCCGAGGCGGTCGCCGACGAGCCCGCGCACGACCACGCGCCGCACGACCAGTCACCCCACGACCTGCCGCCGCACGACCAGCCCTCGCACCAGCCCGCGTACGACCAGCCCTCGCACGAGCCGGTCTACGAGCAGCAACCGCACGAGCAGGCCGTGCACGAGCCTCGACCGGCCGAGGAACAGGCGCCCGAGCTCGACGCGCGCCACTCCGCCGACGCCGACGAAGCCGCCGACGAGGCCGAGGTCACCGCCGAGTTCGAGGTCGACCAGGCCCGCCTCTACACGCCGGAGCACGTCGAGGAGCCTGCCTTCGCCGACCGCGTCGAGTCCCGGTTCGAGGAGCCCGCCGAGCAGGCGTTCACCGAACCGGACGAGCCGCTGTTCGCCGCGCAGGCCGACGACCGGCACGACGAACGGCACGACGACCGGCGCGACGAGCCCGAGTCCCACTTCGCCGACCACGACCACCACGACGATCACGACCACCACGACGATCACGACCACCGCGACGACCGGGACCACCGCGACGACCGGGACCACCGCGACGACCGGGACCACCGCGACGACCGGGACCACCGCGACGACCGGGACCACCGCGACGCCCACGCCGACCGGGACCACGCCGAGCGCGACGCCCACGTCGAACCGGCCGGCCAGCCGCAGTTCGTGGAACAGGTCCCGCCGCCGTTCGCGGACCAGGCGACCCGGTTCGCCGAGCCCGTGCAGCCGTTCGACGACGTGACCCCGGCCCCCGCGCCCGTGCCGAGCCTGACGCCGCCTCCGCCGCCACCGCCGGTCCAGCCGCCACCGGTCGAGCCGCGCCAGGTCACCCCGGAGGAGGAGCGCGAGCTCTCGGGCATCCGACGGGCGCTGGACGAGCTCGACGTGCCGCCCGCCGCCTACCGGTTCGGCGAGCCCGCCGACCGCGCCTGGCTGCTGCGCACCGAGGGCCCGGACTGGGAGGTGTCGTGGTTCGACCACGGGCCCACCAACCCGGTCCGCTTCGACCGGCTGGAGGACGCCGCCGCGTACCTGACCGGCAAGCTGGTGCTCACCAGCCGCCGCCCGTCGCGCCCGCTGCCGCCGCCCCCGCCGCCGCAGCGCCCCCGCCCGCCGATGAACAACGGCTTCCGCGAGGAGCCGCGCCGTCCCGCGCCGCCGCAACGCCCGCCGGTCGAGCCGCCCGCCCCGGTCCAGGCGCAGCAGGGCTCGCCGCAGCCCTCGGGCGCCACGACGTCCACGCAGGAGCCCAAGCCCCAGCGGTCGTGGCCGATCAACCCGATGAACGGCGAGCCGCCGCTGACCCTGTTCCGGCACAAGACGATGGTCGAGCTGCCCGCCGGCGTGGAGGTGGACCGCTTCGGCGAGGGCGAGGGCAACCTCGTCTACGCGGCGGGCACCCCGTTCGCGCAGCGCTCGCTGGTGCCGTCGTGGATCAACCGCCCGTACCACGTGTACCGGCTGCGCCGACCGGTCGAGGTGCTGACCGGCGTGGCCGTGCCGTGGTTCGAGCAGCCCGGCGGCGGCACGGCCTACCTGATGCCGAAGACGATCGACGACATGGTCGCCGACGGCCTGCTGGTCGAGGTCGCGGGCCAGGAGGCCCCGGGCCACTAGCCGACGCGCAAGCCGTGCGCCGCGGCGAAGGCGACGGCCGTGTCCAGGTCCACCCGCGCACCGCGCAGGGTGGCCTGGACCAGCCCGTCGGCGTCCAGCCGCGCGCCGCGCAGGTCCGCGCCCTCCAACCGGCACCCGCGCAGCCGCGCGCCGGTCAGGTCGGCGTCGCGCAGGTCCGCGTCGCGCAGGTCGGCGTCCTGGAGGTTGGCCTCCCGCAGCCGCAGACCGCGCAGCGACGCCTTCCGCAGCACGGCTCCGGACAGGCCGACGAGCGTGAGATCCGTCTCGATCACCGTGATCGGCCGCAGCGCGCAGTCCACGAACACCGACCCGAGCCACGAGCACGACGTGAACCCGGCGGAACCCAGCACGGCCCCGGTGAACCGGCAGGAGCGGAACGCGGTCGCCTTGTGCGTGGACCCGCCCAGGTCGGTCCGGTCGAACGTGCAGTCGGTGAACGTGCACCCCGACGTCGCCAGCCCGCGCAGGTCGGCTTCGGCGAAGTCGCACCGGACGAACGACCTGCCTTCCCACTCCTGCCCGTACAAGACCGCGTCGGAGTAGTCCTCGCCGATGATGTCCACTGTCACACCTTGCCACCGTCGCCCAGTTGGTAACCTCCGACCTGCCGGGCAACCCGCCCGGTGCGCGGTCCCGGAGTAGAGACCGCCGCTGACAGGTCGTCAGCCTGCCTAGTGGTCGTGCCCGAGGACTGAAGCCACAACATTCGGGAAGGCACATGACCCGCACGCCCGTGAACGTCACCGTCACCGGTGCGGCCGGCCAGATCGGCTACGCACTGCTGTTCCGCATCGCCTCCGGCCACCTCCTGGGTCCCGACGTCCCCGTCCGCCTGCGCCTGCTGGAGATCCCGCAGGCCGTCAAGGCCGCCGAGGGCACCGCGATGGAGTTGGACGACTGCGCGTTCCCGCTGCTGTCCGGCATCGACATCACCGACGACGCCAAGACCGCCTTCGACGGCGTCAACGTGGCGCTCCTCGTCGGCGCCCGCCCGCGCACGAAGGGCATGGAGCGCGGCGACCTGCTGGAGGCCAACGGCGGCATCTTCAAGCCGCAGGGCGAGGCGATCAACGCGGGCGCGGCGGACGACGTGCGCGTGCTGGTCGTCGGCAACCCGGCCAACACCAACGCCCTGATCGCCCAGCAGCACGCGCCCGACGTGCCCGCCGAGCGGTTCACCGCGATGACCCGCCTGGACCACAACCGGGCGCTGTCGCAGCTGGCGAAGAAGCTCGGGGTGTCGGTCACCGACATCAAGAAGCTCACCATCTGGGGCAACCACTCGGCCACCCAGTACCCGGACCTGTTCCACGCCGAGGTCGGCGGTCGGGTCGCGGCCGAGGCCGTGAACGACCAGGCCTGGCTGGAGAACGAGTTCATCCCGACCGTCGCCAAGCGCGGCGCGGCGATCATCGAGGCGCGCGGCGCGTCCTCGGCGGCGTCCGCGGCGAACGCGGCCATCGACCACGTCCACGACTGGGTCAACGGCACGGCCGAGGGCGACTGGGTGTCGATGGCGGTCCCGTCGGACGGCTCCTACGGCGTGCCGGAGGGCCTGATCTCGTCGTTCCCCGTCACGGTGACCGACGGGAAGTACTCGATCGTGCAGGGCCTGGAGATCGACGACTTCTCCCGCGCCCGCATCGACGCCTCCGTGGCCGAGCTGGTCGAGGAGCGCGACGCGGTCAAGGCCCTGGGCCTGATCTGAGTCGAACCCCGCGGGAGGGCCGCCGCCGGTGGCCCTCCCGTGGCATGTTCGGTGCATGACCCAGTGGCCAGTGCCCAGCCCGAACCTGCCCGCCGACGTGCACCCGGCGCTCGCCGCCACCGCGTTCGCCGCCTCGGCCGCCTACGCCGGCGCGCGCCGCGACTTCACCCGCGTGCAACTGCGCGAGGAGGTCGCCGACGGCGCGGACGGCACGCCCACGATGCGGGTGGACGCGATCGTGGAGGCCGCGATCGCCGAAGCCGCCGCCGAGGCGGGCGCGAACCTGCTGTCCGAAGAGGCCGGGTTCATCGACAACGGTTCCGCCGCCACCCTGGTGGTCGACCCGGTGGACGGTTCCGCGAACGCCGCCATGGGCGTGCCGCTGTCCTGCTTCGCGGGCGCCCTGGTGCTCGACGACCAGCCGGTCGAGGCGCTCACCGTCTGGTTCGACACCGGCCGGGCCTGGTCGGCGCACGCGGGCAGGCCCACGCCCTACCGCACCACCGGCCGCACGACCCTCAAGGGCGCCTCGATGTGCATGATGCGGCCGAAGCGGGGCAGCGAGGACGCCTGGATGCGCGTGGCGACCCAGGCGGAGCGCATCCGCATCCTCGCCACCACGTGCCTGGAAGCGGTCCTGGTCGCCGAGGGCGCGGTGGACGCGTTCGCCGACCCCGGCTCGGACACCCACCGCCTGATGGACCTGATCGCCGCCCTCGTCACGGTGCCCGCCGCCGGGGGAGCGCTGCTCGACCTGCGCGGCCGGCCGCTGACCTTCGACCTCGACCTGTCCCGCCGCTGGTCGGGCATCGCCGCCGCCACGCCCGCCCTCGCCGACGACCTGATCACCACCATCCTGGGCTGACACCGTTCCCAGGTTGCCGTTTCGCTCATCCCGGTACCCGAGCCGCCCGCAAGCGCTTGCCCGGCTCGCCGCGCACGTCCCTCGCGCCCTCCGGAACTCCACCCGAACGTGTGACAGCCCGAACCTCCCGGCCCTCCGCGTCGCGCTGGAGCAGCCGGCCGAGCAGGGGGGCGCCGGGGTCTCGGTCAACGCCGTCGCCAAGCCGCTCCACCGGTACTCCAAGGGTGCGACGACCTGATCCGCGACGCGTGGCGCGCTGCTCGGCGTCCTGCCGCGCGAGGGCTCCGCCGCAGCCGGGCCGTCCACACTGGACACCCAGCTCGCGGGGTGGGCGAGCGGGCGCGGCGAGGGCGGCGTGCCCCCCGCCGTGCTGCTCACCGGCGTGCGTGCGTTCACCAGGCCGCACGGCGTGCTCAGCCTGGAGGTCTCGGGCCGGTTCGGCCCGAGGGGAACCGACCCGGCGCTGCTCTACCGCGCCGAGGTCGAGTCCTTGATCCTGGGTGATTCGGGGGTCCGGGGCTCGACCAGGCTGTCGGGGCCGGGGTAGACCAGCCCTTCGTGGCCGTCGGAGAAGCGGACCCGATAGGGGGGTGCACCTTCCCGGCCGCGCACTTCGAGGATCTCGCCGACCGTCTCGTCGAGACCAACCGCGCGGCTGTGGATGTGCAACCGGTCGCCTACTGTCGCGTGCATCTGCAACACCTCCGGTGCGTCACAGCGTAGGACTGTTCCGAAGGTACCGACAGCCTGACGTTTCCGCTCAGGCGCAGGCGCTGGACAGCTTCGCCACCTGGTCCAGCTTCTGCTGCGACCAGGTCGCGATGTTGGCCGGGTTCAGGTCCTCCAGGGTCACCTTGCCCATGGTGTCGGAGACACCGGTGATGGCGTCCTGGAGCGTGGTGTCGCCCGCCTTCGCGGCGAGCGCGTTCAGCTCCTCGGCCTTCTTCTGGGTCTCCTCCAGCGCCTTCTGCGGGTCGGTGGCGTCGGGCGTGAAGCCGGCCAGCTTGAGCGCCTCGACGCACAGCTGCGCCTTGTCCGCGGCCGCGCCGACCTGGTTGGCGGTGTCCGAGGCCTGCTGCACGGCCTCGCAGCCGGAGACCGCGGCGGCGAGTCCCATTGCCAGCAAGAGGGTGGCTACCGGACGACCTGCGCGCATGGGGTGCTCCCGTTCTGAGTGACCGTTTCGTCCGACTCTACCGACGCGCGTACAGCCGACGCACCACGTCGTCGATTTCCGGCTCGACGACCACCAGGTCGTGCACCTCCGCCCGTGCGGCCACGGCCGAGATCAACGCCGCCGCCGTGGTCTCGGTCCGGCGGAACGTGAGGCGGTGTCGCAAGCCGTCGAGCTCGACCCGGCTCGACGTCACGCCGGGCAGCCCGGCCAGGTCGCCGCTCGGCTTCTCCAGGTCGACCACCAGCACCCGGTCCGGCGCGACCTCGGCGCGCAGCTCCTCCAGCGCGCCGTCCGCGAGCACCGTGCCGCGGTCGATCACCACCAACCGGGGGCACAGCCGCTCGATGTCGTCCAGGTCGTGCGTGGTGAGCAGGAGGGTGGTGCCCCGCTGCGCGTTCAGCTCGGCCAGGAACTCCCGGAGCCGCTCCTTGGACTCCAGGTCCAGCCCGATCGTCGGCTCGTCCAGGACGAGCAGCTCCGGCCCGTGCAGCAGCGACGCCGTGACCTCGCCCCGCATCCGCTGCCCGAGCGACAACTGCCGGACCGGCGTGTCCAGGAAGGGCCCGAGCTCCAACAGCTCGGAGCACTCCCGCAACCGGCCCTCGTAGTCGCCCTTCGGCACCCGGTAGATCGCCCGCAGCAGCTCGAAGCTGTCCCGCAGCGGCAGGTCCCACCAGAGCTGGCTGCGCTGACCGAACACCACGCCGATCCGCCGCGCCAGCTCCCGCCTGCTCCGCGAGGGTTCCACCCCGCACACCCGGACGTGGCCGGACGTGGGCACCAGGATCCCGGTCAGCATCTTGATGGTGGTCGACTTGCCCGCGCCGTTGGGCCCGACGTACCCGACCGCCTCGCCCGCCGCCACGTCGAACCCGACCGAGTCGACGGCCCGCACCACCCGCTTCTCCCGCCGGAACCGGCCGACCTTGGCGGACACCGTGAACTCGCGACGCAGGTCGCGCACTTCGATCATGATCCAGTCCCTCGGTAGTGCCGAACGGCCGTCCGCCACACCAGACCGGCCACGACCGCCGCCGCGAGCGCGACCAGCGGTGAGATCCAGCCCAGGAAGACCGGACCGCCCAGCGGGTCGGGCCGGTCCAGCAGCGCGAGGGCGGGGTAGTAGGCGACGAACGCGCCGGGGATGACGAACGCGAAGAACCGCCGCAGCCACGGCCCGTAGACCGTGGCGGGGTAGGAGGTGAACGCGTTGCTGCCGTACGTGACGGTGTTGGCCAGCTCCTGGCCGTCCACGGTCCAGAAGCACACGGCGTTGGCCGCCACCCAGATGGACGAGAAGATCACCGCGCCGCTGATCGGCGCCAGGACGACCAGCCCGGCGGTCCACACCGACCACGCGATGTCGTTGTGGCTCAAGGCGTAGGCCAGCGCGCCGAGGCCGGCGACGATGCGCCCGACCTTCCGCAGGTGCAGGTCGGAGGCCATCATCTGCGCCAACGTGCTCAACGGGCGCAGCAGCAGCACGTCGAACGTCCCGGTGCGGATGCAGGTGGGCAGTTCGTCCAGCTGCCCGGCCACCATGTCGGCGATCCCGAACGCCGTGCCCGCGATCGCGTACATCAGCACGACTTCCGAGACCGGGAACCCACCCAACGCGCTCACCCGGTCGAACAGCACCAGGATGATCGCCAGCTCGGCGAGCTGGTTGACCGCCTGCGCGAGGCACTGCAAGAGGAACGACGCGCGGTAGGACACCTGCCCGCGCAACCGCGCGCCGACGAGTTTCGCGTACACCCGCTCAGCCACCGTGGACCACCAGCTTCCGCACCGCCCGGTTCAGCACCAGGTGCCCCGCGGCCAGCACGGCGACCGCCCAGAACGCCTGTCCCGCGAGGAAGGGCCAAGGGGAGCCGCGTTCGAGGAAGATGTCGATCGGCGCTTGCAGAACGGCCGCGAACGGCGTCGACCACACGATCGGCAACGCCCACTCGGGGAAGAACGCGAGCGGCACGGCCAGTCCGCAGAACAGCCAGGTGAAGGCCGTGTAGAGGGCTTGGACGCCGCGGTTGTCCAGGAGCCAGAACGTGGTCGCGCCGAGCAGGAACCGCATGCCGAAGCTGACGGCCAGCGCCAACCCCACGCTGATCGCGAACACCGGCGCGGTGCCGGTCGAAGGCCACCGGAAGGGGAAGAACAACGCGCCGAACGCCACCGGCGGCGCGAGCCGGACCAGCACGGCGTACCCCGCCCGGCCGACGTCCTCGGCGAACAACGCGAACTGCAGGTGCCACGGTCGGTACAGGTCGACCACCACGTCGCCGCTGCGCACCCGATCGGCGAGGTGCTTGTCGCCCCAGAGGACGACGACGGCCATCAGCCCTTGGCCGAGCCACACGTAGGTCGTAGTAGCGGCGATGTCGTAGCCGGCGATGGGCCCCTGCCCGACGGCTGCGACCAGCACAGCCATCCTGAGCAGCCCGAACGCGACGTTCGTCGCCATCCCGGCGACCATCGCCTGTCGGTAGGTGGAGTACCTGCGGAATCCGGCCAGCGCCAGAAAGGCGTAAGCGCGCACGTCTGTCCACCCTAGGAACCGGCGCAACCCGATTACCGCCGGCGCGGTTCTAGGTGCGGGCCCGCACCCACCCGGAAAGCCGCTCGCGCACCCCCTCGTCCCGCACCTGCGGCAGCACCGGCTCGACCGCCCGTGCCACCGACTTCCCGTACCGGCCGGACAGCCCGTCCTCCGCCATCACGTCCTCCGCCAGCACGTCCGGGTCCGCCGCCCACGCGCCCAACGACCGCGCCACCCGGGCCCGCAACGCGAACCGGTCCGCGACCGCACGGGCCCGCCGCACCCCGCTCCGCTCACCGCCGTGCGAGGCGGCCAGCGCCACCGCCGCCCACGCCGCCCGGTTCACCGGGGTCCGGTCCTCGTCGTACACCCGTCCCTGGGCGAGCACCCGGACCCACTCCCAGTCGTTGGCGTCACCCGCCGCGCCGCTCGTCACCGCGCCGCTCGTGGCCGCGTCGTTCATCGCCGCGTCGTTCATCGCCGTGCCGCCAGCACGCCGTCGAGCAGCCCCGGGAACAACGCGTCCAGGTCCTCCCGGCGCAACGAGCTGATCCGCGACGTCCCCTGCGGCCGGACGCGCACGACACCCGCCTCCCGCAACGTCCGCACGTGGTGGGTGAGGGTCGACGGCGTCACCCCCAGCGGCAGCACCCCGCACGAGAGGCCCTCCTCGTGCGTCGCCAACGCGCGCACGATCCGGAGCCGCACCGGATCGGCCAGCGCGTGCAGCACCGACGCTATCCGGATCTCGTCCCGCTCGGGGTGGGCCAGCGAGGTGGTCATGACGTCCATACTACGAGACCTGTCGAACTTTGATGAACGTCGTAGTACGGTCGGCGTCGCAACATCACTCGACCGGGGAGCTCACATGTCGGCACGGACCTACCTGCTCGCCGCCGGGGCGTTCGCCATCGGCACGAGCGGGTACATCGTCTCCGGTGTGCTGCCGGCCGTGAGCGAGGAGCTGGACGTCTCGCACGCGACGGCGGGGCAGCTGCTCACCGCGTTCGCCATCGCCTACGCGATCTCGTCACCCGTCCTCGCCGCCCTCACCGGCCGGTGGGAGCGCCGCACGCTCCTCGTCGTCGCCCTCGGCGTCGCCGCCGTCGGCAACCTCCTCGCCGCCCTCGCCCCGAACTACCCGCTGCTCCTGGCCGCCCGCGTCGTCAGCGCCCTCGGCGCGGCCGTCTACACACCCGCCGCGACCCTCGTCGCCACCGTCCTGAGCCCACCGGAACACCGCGGCCGGGCCGTCGCGCTGGTCTTCGGCGGCCTGACGTTCTCGCTGGTCCTCGGCGTGCCCGCGGGCAACCTGCTCGGCGGACCCCTCGGCTACCAGGGCGTGTTCGCGCTGATCGCGGCCGTCTCGGTGCTCGCCGCTATCGCCGTGCGGCTCTGGCTGCCCCGCGTCGACGCACCGCCCGCCGTCGGCCTGCGGCAGCGCTTCGCACCCGCCGCCGACCGCCGCGTGCTGATGGTGCTCGGCCTGACCGTGCTCGCGTGCCTGGCCGTGTTCAGCGTCTTCAACTACATCGCACCGCTGCTGGCCGTGACCGCGGACGTGGAGGGCGCCGCGGTCGGCATCCTGCTCATCGCCTACGGCCTGGGTTCCGTGCTCGGCAACTGGGCCGCCGGCCGCCTCACGGACCGCTTCGACACCCGCAAGCTGCTCGTCGTGCTCTTCAGCTGCTTCACCGTCGTGCTGGCGACGTTGCCCCTCACCATGGCGACCCCCGTGTCGGCCGCCGTCGCCCTCTTCGTCTGGGGCGCGCTCACCTGGTCGGCGAACCCGCCCATCCAGAGCTGGCTGATCGAGCTCGCACCCGCCAACAGCGGTCTGCTGCTGTCGCTCAACGCCTCCGCGATCTACCTCGGTGTCGGCCTGTCCGGCGTGCTCGGCGGCCTGGTGATCAGCTGGGTGGGCCTCGTCCCGCTGGCCCCGATCGCGGCGCTCCTCGCCTTGGCCGCCCTCGTCGTGCTGATCTTCGCGCTCAGGCCGGGTCAGGACCCGAAGGCGCTGGTGGTGACCTCGCCGACCCCCGGCTCGCTCGCCAGGCAGTGGAAGTAGTTGCGGTCGCCGTCCGCGAACGCCACGGCGGTGATCCGCCACGTCGACGTGTCCACGGTCGGGCGGGTGTTGGCCGCCATGGCCTCGGCCGTGCACACGTCGCCGACCTCCGGGGCCTTCAGCAGCTCGTCGCTGCCGACCTTGGGGATCGCGCCGGACAGCCAGCCACCGGCGAACGCCTCCCAGAAGTGCTCGACCGAGCAGTCGCCGGCCCGTCGTGCCGCGGCCTGCTCCCCGCCCGCGTTGTTGATGCCGTGGTAGCAGGTGGGTTCGGCGACGCAGTAGCCCGTCCCGCACTGCGCCAGCCGGGGCGGCGCCACCGCGTCGTCCTGCGCGTCGGCGCCCTGCGCGGTGGTGGTGGTCGAGGTGGAGGTGGTCGCGGGTGCCTGGTTGCGCGTCGCCCACCACCAGGTGCCGAGGGCGACGACCGTGGCCAGCACCGATGCGCCGATCACCAGCCCCCACGGCTTCTTGGTGGGCGGCCGGACGTAGCTCGACCCCGCCGCCGGCGGGAAGACCGGAGCCGACGCGGCCACCGGTCGTGGAGCCCGGTACGACTCCGCCGCCGGTCGCGGGGCCCAGGGCGACCCCACCACCGGACGCGGAGCCTGGGCCGGTGGCTCCACCACGCTCCGGCTCAACTCGTCGCGCAGCAGGGCCGCCGTCGCCGTACGACGGCCGACCTCGGGCTCCAACGCCCGCACCAGCGCCTCGTGCAGCCCTTGCGGCACCCCGGGCACCCACGGCACGGGCGACCGCAGCACCTGCCCCAGGTGGTCGAACGACTCCACGGGCCACGGCACCGGCCGGGGCGGCTTGCCCGCCAGCAGGTCGTACAACGTCGCCGCCAACGAGTACACGTCCGCCGCCGGCGTCGGCTGGGCCATCGCGAACGCCTCGGGTGGCGCGTAGCTGGGGCTCAACGCGTCCCGCGTGACCGTGCTGGAGCCTTCGGCGTCCAGCAGCGCCGCCAACCCGAAGTCGGCGAGCTTCACCGTGCCGTAGCGGTCCAGCAGGATGTTGCCCGGCTTGATGTCCCGGTGCAGCACGCCTTCCGCGTGCGCCGCGGCCAGCGCGTCCGCCAACTGCACGCCCAGCTCGCGCACCCGTGCCGCGGTCAGCGGCCCGTCGCGCTCGACCACGTCGGCCAGCGAGCCGCCCGTGCACAGCTCCATGACCAGGTAGGGCGTGCCCTGCGGGGTGAAGTTGGCGTCGTGCACCGACACCACGTGCGGGTGCCCGGACAGCCGGGCCGCCGCGTGCGCCTCGCGCAGGAACCGCCGCCGGTCACGTTCGCTCTGCAGCACCCGGTTGTCGATCTTCACCGCGACCTCGCGGTTCAGCTGGACCTGGCGGGCGCGGTAGACGGTGGCGAAACCACCCTGGCCCAGCGGCGTGAGATCGGTCAGACCAGGCAACTCCACGCCGGGACTCTAGCCCTTCACCGCCGCCCTGCCCGTCGTCTTCCCCTTCGCGGGCGCCTTCGCAGGAGCCTTGGCGGGCGCCTTCACCGCCGCCTTGCCCTTCGCCGCCGCCTTCACCTCGGCCTTCACCGGGGCCTTCGCTCCCACCGGACCACCGGCCTCGCCCCCGGCCTTGCCCTCCGCCTTCGCCGCCTTCTTGAACGCCCGCACCTCGGCCAACGTTTCGGCACTGGTCACGTCCGCGATGGACCGCCGCGAGCCCTCCTCGCCGTACGCCCCAGCCGCCTCCCGCCACCCGTCCGGCGTCACCCCGCGCTGCTTGCCGAGCAGCGCGACGAAGATGCGGGCCTTCTGGTCGCCGAACCCGGGCAACTCCTTCACCCGCCGCAGCACTTCCCGGCCGTCCGGCTTCCCGGCCTTCCAGATGTTCGCCGCCTTGCCCTTGTAGTGCTCGATCACGTGCAACGCGAGCGCGTGGACCCGACGCGCCATCGACGCGCCGTACCGGTGGATGGCGGGCGGCTGCACGCACAGCTCCACGAACGCCTCGACCTCGGTCTCCGCGATCTTCTCGATGCTGAACCCGTCCATCCGGTCCGCGATCTTCCGCGGCCCCGCGAAGGCGTGCTCCATCGGGAACTGCTGGTCCAGCAACAGGCCTACCAGCAAGGCGAACGGGTCGTCGCTCAGCAGCTTGTCGGCGGCCGGGTCACCGGTCAGGCGCAGCTTCTTCGGCATGCGCGCCATCCTCCCACCCGCTGCCCCGGCCTCACTTGGCGAACTCGGGGATCAGTTCGCCGACCAGGCGCAGGCTCTGCATGACGTCCTCGTGCTTCAGGCTGCCGACCTGGTGGAAGGCCATCAGCCGGTCGATGCCCATGTCCGCGTAGACGCGCAGCTTCTTCCGCGCCGGCTCCGGAGATTTGACGAACGACGGTACCAGAGTACCCTAGGGTACTGGAGGTGTTCATGGCTGCTCAGTCCGCTCCGGTCAAGGTCGATCAAGAGACGCATGCTCTGATCGCTCATGCGGCTACCGCGCTGCACATGTCGCAGAAGGATCTCCTCGCTGCGGCGGTTCGCGAGTACCTGAGTGGTCGTCGGGAGGAGATCAACGCCGCCCTGCGCCGCACGATGCAGATGATCGACGGCACGGAAGCCGGCCGGGTGGCCGTCCTGACCGGCTTGTCCCGCGAGCGCCTCGACGAGCTCGGTGGAGTTCGAGAGAGCTGATGGCCGTCCGCCCCACCCTGCGGTGCCTGCGCGATGATCTGGGGATCGCACCGCCACCGATCGACGACCCGTTGGACGAGATCGACCATCCGCTGATCCGGAAGGCCAACGAACAATTCGCCGTGCCGACCGGACCCCGTGAGCGCATCCGGTCTGTGGACGACGTGGTCCTGTTCAAGGTCAAGGTGCAGCGGTGGCGAGGAGCCGTTGTCGAAACGGGAGAGCCGAGTTGGCTCTTGGCGGCTGGAGTGCGGGAAGACGGCAGTCGCGATGACTTCTACGAAGCGCTCGCCACTGCGGCAGTGGCCGCACGTGCTCGGTACAACGCCGAGCACAGTCCGCCTCTGAAATCGCAGACGTGCTGCGAGCCGTGGCTTCCCGGAGATGATGACCGCGACCGGTACCGGGCTGAAGCGGGTGTTCGCATCCTGCGCACGCTGCGGGACACCGTGCGCCGACTGGTGCGCGCTTCACTGTTGGACGGGCACGAGCACGCTGATGAAGTCGCGGGCGCGGAACTCGGTGTGCTCGTCCAAGGCTCGGAGGAGCGGGGCACGTACGTAGCGCTGCGGATCACCGGTCCGGTGCCTGACAACATGGTGGCTGTGGTCCTCAGCCTCGTGCCCGGCTGTGACCGGGACGGGTGGTACCCCGAGTTCGCCATGCCGAACCGGCAGCTCCGTCCTGGTGAGCAGGCGTACTCCAACCTCATGGATCCCGCTGAGGCGGCACGGCTCCTCGAAGGGTGCGAAGCCGGCTAGTCGTGCACCAACGGTCCACCAACCGCTACCTCACTTGGCGAACTCGGGGATCAGTTCGCCGACCAGGCGCAGGCTCTGCATGACGTCCTCGTGCTTCAGGCTGCCGACCTGGTGGAAGGCCATCAGCCGGTCGATGCCCATGTCCGCGTAGACGCGCAGCTTCTTCCGGCACGTCTCCGGGCTGCCGACGATCAGCGAGTCCTGCTCGTTCAGCGCCTCGAAGATCTCCTCCGGCTCCACGTCGTCGCCCTGCAGGACGCGGCCGATCACCACCTGGGCGCGGTTCGGGCCGGTGGCGCCCGCGGCTTCCGCCCGCAGGAACTCGCCGGTCAGCCCGCCGCCGGTGGGGTCGTTCAGCAGCGCTTCCTGCCGCCGGACGGTCTCGACGAAGGAGTCCGCCGCCTCGAAGAACGTCAGCGCCTTGACCGTGTACCAGGCCGCCGCCGCGATGGCGCCGTTGCGGATCGCCTGCTCGTCGGTCTCCGCGCAGTGCACGAACGTGAAGAAAGCGACCTGGTCGTTGACGAACGAGCCGACCGGCGACGTGCACGCCGCGGCCGCCGCCCGGTACAGGCCGACCATCCGGCGCACCCGCTCGACGGACTCCCAGATGGTCGTGCCGAGGACGCCGACGCCCCGCTGCCCGGCCTCCTCGAACGACGCCGGGCTGGCCGCCGCCTGCCACAGCGGCGGGTGGGGTCGTTGCAGCGGCTTGGGCACGATCGGCACGTCGCGGATCTCGAAGTCCTCGCTGGAGTGCGAGAACCGCTCCGACGTCCACATCCGCGGGATCATCTCGAACGCCTGCTGCGTCTGCCGCCGCACGTCCGCCGGGTCGACGCCGAACAGCCGCCACTCCGGCGCGGTGGACCTGGTCAAGCCGAACTCCAGCCGCCCGCCGCTCAGGTGGTCGAGCATCGCGGCGCGTTCGGCTGCCCTGATCGGGTGGTTGAACCGCGCCGGCGCGAGCACGGCGGCGTGGCCCAGCCTGATCCTCGACGTCCGCTGCGAGATCGCGGCCAGCATCAGCTCCGGCGCGGACGACAGGCTGAACTCGTCGGCGCCGTGGTGCTCGACCTGCCACCAGCAGCCGTAGCCGAGCTCGTCGGCCAGCTCCGCCTGCGCCAACGCCTCGGTGATGCGCGCGTGCTGGTGACCCTCCTGCCACGGGCGCGGGTCCTGGATCTCGTTGAAGACGTCGATCTGCACAGCCGACTCCTCCCGTGGGCTCGCCGAAACGTAGCCCGCGGACGCCCGCCGCGACATGCGCCATTCGGTTGACTGCTTAACCGGTTAATCGCTACCGTCCAACCACGCCGCCGCCACGCTCAAAGGCCGCCACCCTTCGAGAGGCAGGACGCAGTGCGAACAGCGATGACGCTGGTAGCCCTCCTTCTGGCGACCCTCGCCCCACCCGCCGCGGCCGCACCGCCGCCGACCCCGGTGGTCGACTACCTGAAGCGGATCACCGGCAGCCGCACGGTGACCGGGATGCACAACAAAGAGCCCAACTCCGACCCCGCGCGCCACACCGCCAAGGTCCACGCGATCACCGGCGTCCACCCCGGTCTGTGGGGAGGTGACTTCCTCTTCGCGCAGGACGACGTCACCCACCGCCAGACCATGGTCGACCAGGCCCTGACCGAGTGGCGCAACGGCTCGCTCGTCACGCTGACCTGGCACGTCTGCCCGCCGACCCGACCCACCGCCTGCGGCTGGGACGCGGGCGTGAACGACGACCTCACCGACGCGCAGTGGGCGCAGCTGGTCACCGACGGCACCGCCCTCAACAACGCCTGGAAGTCGCGCCTCGACGAGGTCGTGCCGTTCCTGCGCCGACTCCTCGACGCCGGCGTGCAACCGCTGTTCCG
The DNA here is from genome assembly GCF_050946825.1 of Actinosynnema sp. CA-299493. Classification (NCBI taxonomy): domain Bacteria; kingdom Bacillati; phylum Actinomycetota; class Actinomycetes; order Pseudonocardiales; family Pseudonocardiaceae; genus Actinosynnema; species Actinosynnema sp. CA-299493. The sequence continues at coordinate 8,644,035 of NZ_CP191993.1, read as the reverse complement.
GCCGCTGCACGAGATGAACGACGGCTGGTCCTGGTGGGGCGGGCGACCCGGCGCGAGCGGCAGCCGCCGCCTCTACCAGCTCACCCACGACCACCTCGTCCGGACGCGCGGCCTGACCGGCATGGCGTGGGTCTGGAACGTCAAGGACCTCGACCCCGCCCGCATCGCCGACTACTACCCGGGCCCGGCGTACGCCGACGTCGTGTCGCTCGACGCGTGGAACAGCTTCTGGCCCGCCACCACGTACTACGACACCCTCAAGTCGCTCGCGCCGGGCAAGCCGCTGGCGCTGGCCGAGGTCGGCAAGGTCCCGTCACCCGCCGAGCTGGCGTCCCAACCCGACTGGGCGTACTTCATGGCGTGGCCGGAGTTCTTCGACGACAAGCAGCTCAACCCCGACAGCGCCGTCCGCGCCACCTACGCCTCACCGCGCGCGGTCAACCAGGGCCGGCTGGACGGCGGCGGCAACCTCGCCCTCGGCCGCCCGTCCTGGTCGACTACCACCGAGAGCGCCGCCCACCCGCCTGCCCACGCGTTCGACGGGGACCCGACCACCCGGTGGAGCAGCGCGTTCACCGACCGGCACTCGCTGTGGGTCGACCTCGGCTCGACGCGACCGGTCCGCCGCGTCCGGCTCGACTGGGAGGCCGCGCACGCCCGGCAGTACCAGGTCCAGGTCTCGTCCGACGGCACGACCTGGACCACCGTGCACGAGGACTACGCGGCCGACGGCGGCACGGACGAGATCGTGCTCGACACGAGCGCGCGCTACGTGAAGCTGCACGCCTTCCAACGCGCCACCCCGTACGGCTACTCGCTCTGGGAGATGGGCGTGTTCAGCTAGCGGTCCGCACGATCGGCACGACCTGCCCGATCAGCAGCCGCAGCGCCTCCCGGTCCACGGTGGCCGGGTCCTCGGCCAGCCAGTCGCCGATCTCCTCGACGAACTGGGCGGGCGTCATCGGCGGCACGATGGCGTCCGCCGGTTCCTCGGTGGTCACCACGCCCTCGCGGCTCGGGTAGACCAGCAGCGCGGTCCGGATGTCCAGCCACGGCAGCAGCTTCCGGTACACCGCGAGGCTGCGCGGCATCCGCATGCCGCCGCCCCGGAACGGGTGGCCGTTGCGCCACACGGCGCCGTCGTCCTCGGCCTCGTAGTGCCCGGGCAGCCACGACTTCGACTCGATCAGCACCAACCTCCGCCCGCACAGCACGGCGTGGTCGACGTCGGCGAACACCGAGCCGGGCCAGGCGAGGCCGTGGAAGATCCGCGCGCCGGGCAGCCGGGTCAGGTACTGGTTGAGCAGGTCGGCGGTGAGCCGTTCGCAGACCCGGTCGTCCGTGGTCCCGTGCACCACGCCGGTGTCGTGGTCCAGCGTGAACGACCGGTCGGCCCGGATCGCCGCCAGGTACCGCCGCACCAGCCGGAACGCCGCCGTCGCCGCCGCGGCCACCACCAGCAGCCAGACGCCGAGCGCCAACGGCGAGAAGTCGATGACGACCACCGGCAGCAGCAGGAAGAACCAGCCGCACATGGCCGCCAGCGCGGGCGCGTGCCCCGGACCGGCGGCCGGCACGTACCGGACCCGCTGGGCGACGTCGACCAGGTGCCACCACGCGAGGCCGCCGAGGTCCACCACGGGCTTCGGAGGTACGAAGTCGGGGTCTTCGCCGAAGTTGCGCAACCGGCCGGTCCGACCGGAGCGCGGCGGGCGGGTCGGCGAGGTCGGCCGTGCGCCCGGACGGGTGAACGTCCACCCGCGGTCGTAGTCACGTCGGCGGGTCGGGTCCCGCAGGGTGTCATATGCCTCTTGCAGCATCCGGAAGGTGCCGGAGGACCCGCCCGCGTCCGGGTGCATGACCTTGGCCAGGGAGCGGTAAGCGGACTTGATCTCCGCCTCGGACGCGTAGCGGCCGACCCCGAGGAGTTCGTAGTAGTCGACTCCGCGCACGAGGGCAGACCTTAGCGGCCCTGTCTCCGGGACCGCGGTCATGGTTAGTGTTGGGTCAGGAGCCCGGTAGCGCAGTGGTTGTCGCGCCCTCCCCCTGGGAGGGAGGACGCCGGTTCGAATCCGGCCCGGCTCGGGACCATGTAGCGCAGTGGTTGACGCGCCCTCCCCCTGGGAGGGAGGACGCCGGTTCGAGTCCGGCCTGGTCCGCTCGGTGCGACCTCGTCGCGCGCGGGGGTATTCGAGCGGCCGGCGGGCGTCGGCGGGGTTCGAGTTGCCGGTGCCCGCCGGCCGGCGCACGCTTCGGGCCATGGCGACTTGCGACGTCTGCGGCAACGACTACTGGATGGCCTTCGAGGTCCGCACGGTCGGCGGTGGCGTGCACACGTTCGACAGCTTCGAGTGCGCGATCCAACGCCTGGCGCCCCGCTGCGAGCACTGCGACTGCCGCATCCTGGGCCACGGCGTCGAGGTGAGTGGCCGGTTCTTCTGCTGCGCCCACTGCGCGCGCAGCGCGGACCACCTCGGCGCCGAGATCAAGGACACGGTCGGCGCGCACCCCGGCTGACCACCGGTCTCAGCCGGTCTCAGCCGGTCTCAGCCGCAGTCCAGCACCAGCTTGCCGTTGACGAACGCCGGTTGCAGGTCGCCGCGCGCGTCGACGCTCTTGGTGCCGTGCGGCAGGACCTCCTCGATCGCGCTGAACGCGAGGATGTCCGACACGCCGTAACGGCCGCGCAGCGCGCGCTGGCCGGGGAACCGCAGCGCCCGGCCCTCCCGCCGGTCGCGGTGCGCCAACGCCGCACGCAGCGCGCCCCGGTTCAGCTCCTCGGGTCCGGCGAGGGTGTGCAGCGAGCCGTTGTGCACCGCCACGCCGTAGCCGCGTTCGATCAGCGTCGACACGGTGTTCTCCGAGGGCTCCTCGGCGAGCCGGAACGACATCGCGTGCCGTCCCTCCACGTCGTGGACGCACACGAGCTGGGCGTGGAACAGCAACGTCTCGTACAGCGACACCGCGACGGTGTCCGCGGTCGTCCGGTCGTCGTGACCGGCGTTGAGGCCGAGCCAGGTGGTCATCCGGCCGCCTCGGCGACGTCGTCGTGCGTGGGGTGGGGCACGAAGTCCTCCTCGGCGCGGTCGGCGCGGGACAGGATTTCGGTGGAGGCTAGTCCGTTCGGGTGATGAAGTGGTAGCCGCCGAATGGCCGGTATCCGAAACTCAGATGGGTAGCAGGTCGAAACCTCCGAGGAACGGGAGCGCGCCCGTCTGCTGCAACGCGGCGGCGGACAGCCACACGCTGAGGATCGTGACCAGCGGGCCGACGATCGCCATCTCGACCGTGCCGCCGGTCTTCATCCGCATGATCTTCGGCGGCGCGACCGGGAACCAGGTCTTGCCCATCAGCGGGATCGGCCACAGGATCGGGCAGCCCTGCTCGGTGATCGCGTCGCCGAGGTAGTGGGCGAAGCACCCGACCCCCACCGCGATGCCGCACGCCGCCGCGCTGGCCGGCGTCTGCGCCGTCCAGGCCACGCAGGCAACCGTGATGGCGGCCGAGACGCCGGTGATGAGCAGGGCGTCCTTCTGGGGGCACCAGTCGTTCATGATCCCGCGCACGGCCAGGCCGGCGAACACGAACATCAGCGCGGGCAGCGCCCACTTCTGCGACTGCTGCACCACGGCGGTCGTGCCGACGGCGGCGGCCAGGGCGAACGCCAGCGTGTGCGTCAGGCCGCGGTGCCCGCCGTCGCGGTTGGAGTCCTTGCGGGTGCGGGTGGTGCGGTAGACGAACGAGCTGATCGTGTTGATCAGGGCCGACGCGCCCGCGCTGACCGGCCCGAACGTCCGCGAGATGGTCGAGGACGGGTGGTCGAGGTCGGGCAGCAGGGCGGCGCCGGTGGCGAGCACCGCGCCGACCGCCCAGCTCTGCGGCGTGAGCTGGCCGATGGGGTGGTTCTCGGCCATCGCGGTCACCGCCGCCCAGGCCAGCAGACCGCTCATGGCGTGGGTCGGACCCGTCGACAACGCTGCCCCCTTGATCACTCGTACGGGTCGAGGTTAGCGGGACGCGGCCCGGTGGCGCGCGCATCCCGCGAACGCGTGTTCGAGTCTCGCCGAGTGCCACCGTCGCTCGCCCGTCGCTCGCTCATCGCTCGCTCATCGGTCGCCCCGTCGGTCGTCCCGTGGGTCGTCCCCGTGCGGCGGCCGGTGGGCGCGGCTGGTTGTATTGGCCGGGAGACCACACGTGCCACCGGCGGCAGCGGCCTCGGCGCAGGTGTGACGCCGTTCCCTTTTTCCGCCCGGATGGACGCAAGCAACCCGACATAGCAGTACGCTTGTCTTGCTTGCATTGTCGCGAGAGGAGCGCCCTGAGTATGGGCAAGATCAAGGTTCAGGGGACCGTCGTCGAACTCGACGGCGACGAGATGACGCGGATCATCTGGCAGTTCATCAAGGACAAGCTGATCCACCCGTACCTGGACGTCGACCTCGAGTACTACGACCTGGGCATCGAGCACCGGGACGCCACCGACGACCAGGTCACCATCGACTCCGCGCACGCCATCAAGAAGCACGGCGTCGGCGTGAAGTGCGCCACCATCACGCCCGACGAGGCGCGGGTGGAGGAGTTCGGCCTGAAGAAGATGTGGGTCTCGCCGAACGGCACGATCCGCAACATCCTCGGCGGCGTGGTGTTCCGCGAGCCGATCATCATCTCGAACATCCCGCGGCTGGTGCCGGGCTGGACGAAGCCGATCATCATCGGCCGTCACGCGCACGGCGACCAGTACAAGGCGACCAACTTCAAGGTCCCCGGCGCGGGCGAGCTGACCATCACGTTCACGCCCGAGGACGGCTCCGAGCCGATCAAGCACGTGGTGGCCAACTACGGCGCCGACGGCGGCGTGGCCATGGGCATGTACAACTTCAACAAGTCCATCGAGGACTTCGCGCGTGCCTCCTTCTCGTACGGGTTGCAGCGCAACTACCCGGTGTACATGTCGACCAAGAACACCATCCTCAAGGCGTACGACGGCGCCTTCAAGGACATCTTCCAGCAGGTGTTCGAGGACGAGTTCAAGGCGCGGTTCGACGCGGCGGGCCTGACCTACGAGCACCGCCTGATCGACGACATGGTGGCCGCCGCGATGAAGTGGGAGGGCGGCTACGTCTGGGCGTGCAAGAACTACGACGGCGACGTCCAGTCCGACACGGTCGCGCAGGGCTTCGGCTCGCTGGGCCTGATGACGTCGGTGCTGATGACGCCGGACGGCAGGACCGTCGAGGCGGAGGCCGCGCACGGCACCGTCACCCGGCACTACCGGCAGCACCAAGCGGGCAAGCCGACGTCCACCAACCCGATCGCGTCGATCTTCGCGTGGACCGGTGGCCTGAAGCACCGCGGCAAGCTGGACGGCACGCCGGAGGTGACCGGCTTCGCGCAGACGTTGGAGCAGGTCATCGTGGAGACCGTCGAGAGCGGCCGGATGACCAAGGACCTCGCCGTGCTCGTCGGCAAGGACCAGGAGTGGCTGACCACCGAGGACTTCCTCGGCACGCTGGACGAGAACCTGCAGAAGAAGATGGCCGGCTGACGCCCGCCCTTCGGCTCGCGTGATCAGGGGACCGCCTCCGGGCGGTCCCCTGATCCGTTTCGGCAACCACGCCGGCGCCGGCGCGTGCTGTTCCGTTTCCGTGACGGCGTCACCCGTCCGGTTCCCCGGTGGGGTGGAATGTGCCGCCGACCGTCCCGAGCCCTGCCCGCTCGCGCTATATCTGCACTTCGGCAGCGGTGTCGGGAGGCGTGATGTTCGGGATTCCGGTGCGTGGCGTGGTCGTCGTGGGTGTGCTCGCGGCGGCCGGGTTGATGTACGTCGCCAACGAGGGCAAGAGGCTCGGCGTGGACGAGACCGCCGGCCACGAGTGCAGGGTGACGGTGATCGCCGACATCCTCAACGTGCGGTCCGGGCCGGCCGACACCCAGCCGATCGTGGCGACCATGCCGCGTGACGCGGTGGTGCGGGCCGAGCCGAGGATCGAGAACGGCTTCCGGCTGCTGTCGGACGGGCGGTGGGTGAAGGCCGAGTTCGTGACGCCCACCTCGGACAGCGGCTGCACGTGATCTGATGGGCGGATGTTCTTCAAGTGGCGGTCGTTCCGGCGTGGCGTGGTGACCTGCGCGTGCGAGCCGGAGTGGCCCGGTCTGCGGGCCGTGGTGGACGGGCACGAGCTGGCGGGGGTGCCGTCGCCGGAGGGCAGCAGCCCGCTGGTGCTGATGTGGGGCCTGGCCGCGTCCTGCACGGGCTGCGGCGCCGAGTACCCGCACGGCTGGGCGGTCGCGGATCGCGGTTAGGCTGCCCGGGTGCTGACCGTCTCCTCGATCAACGTCAACGGGCTGCGCGCCGCGGCGAAGAAGGGCTACCTCGAGTGGCTGGCCGCGACGGCGGCCGACGTGGTGTGCCTCCAGGAGGTGCGCGCCGAGCCCGGGCAGCTGCCGGACGAGGTGCGGTCGCCGGAGGGTTGGCACGTGGCGCACGCGTACTCCGAGGTCAAGGGGCGCAACGGGGTCGCCGTGCTGACGCGCGAGGCGCCGCGGGCCGTGCGGATCGGGTTCGGGGCGCCCGAGTTCGAGCACTCGGGCCGGTACGTCGAGGTCGAGCTGGCCGACGTGGTCGTGGCGTCGCTGTACCTGCCCAGCGGTGACGTCGGCACGCCGAGGCAGGACGAGAAGGACCGGTTCACGGCGGCGTTCCTGCCGTACCTGGTGGAGCTGCGCGACAAGGCCGCCGCCGACGGGCGCGAGGTGCTGGTGTGCGGCGACTGGAACATCGCGCACCGGGCCGAGGACCTGAAGGCGTGGAAGACGAACCAGAAGTCGTCCGGCTTCCTGCCGGAGGAGCGCGCCTGGCTGGACCGCGTGTTCGGCGAGGCCCGCTACGTCGACGTGGTCCGCTCCCTGCACCCGGACGTGACGGGCCCGTACACCTGGTGGTCCTATCGCGGCAAGGCCTTCGACAACGACTCCGGCTGGCGGATCGACCTGCACGCCGCCACCGAACCCCTGGCCGCCACCGCCCGCACCGCCGTGGTCGAGCGGGCGGCCACGTACGCCGAGCGCTGGTCCGACCACGCTCCCGTCACCGTCAGCTTTGACTGGCCCAAGGCCGGGGATCAGGCACAATCGTGAGCGGGAGGTGACGTCCGTGCACGAGATCATCACGGCCAGGTCGTCCGAGGTGGGGGACCTGTGCCGCACGTTGGGCGTTCGTCGTCTCGATGTGTTCGGGTCCGCTGTCGGTGACTCGTTCGACGTGGTGTCCAGTGACGTGGACGTCCTCGTGGAGTTCGACGCCGGTCCGGGCTTCGACTACTTCGACAGCTACTTCGCCCTGAAGGAAGGGCTGGAGCGGATCTTCGGCCGACCGGTCGACCTCGTGAGCGGTTCCAGCATCCGCAACCCGTACTTCCGTCAGCGCGTGATGGAAACCCGGGAACAGCTGTATGCGGCCTGATCCCCGCGCCTACCTCTGGGACGCGTCGCAAGCCGTTGACCTGCTGAGTCAGTTCAGCGCCGGCAAGTCGTTCGTCGACTACGAGGCGGACGCCATGCTGAGGTCGGCGGTCGAGCGGCAGTTCGAGATCATCGGCGAAGCTTTGAACCAGCTCCGCAAGGTAGATGCCGAACTCGCGTCGGCCATCCCGGACGTCAACCGGATCGTCGCTTTCCGCAACATCCTGATCCACGGGTACGCCTCGGTTGACGATGCTTTGGTCTGGCAGACGCTCATCGACAAGGTGCCCGCGTTGGAGCAGGTGCTTCGCCGACTGCTCGATCGCGCGGATGACTGATGGGTTCCACAACGCGCATCCGCCGGCGGATCGACCTGCACGCCGCCACCGAACCCCTGGCCGCCACCGCCCGCACCGCCGTGGTCGAGCGGGCGGCCACGTACGCCGAGCGCTGGTCCGACCACGCGCCCGTGACGGTCGTCTACGGCTGAGTCGCGAGTCCTGGGCGGCTCGGGTCGATCCGTTGCGCGCAGGCGGAACCGATCCACCCGACGATCGACTTCGCTCGTTCGGCCGCACTTCACCCCGAGTTCGTGACGCGCTCCCTGGTTCGTGAGAACTTTTCACTTAACCGAGACACCGGGAGCGTTCGATGGGGATCAGCCGGCGGCGTTTCTTCCAGGCGACGGGCGCGGCGGGCGCCGGGCTGCTGTGGGGCGGGCCCGCGTGGGCGGCCACCACCGGCACGACGTTGGACGCGACGGCCACGGCGGTCGGCGGCACGGGCTACCGCAGGTTGCGGGCCGGCCCGGGGTGGCCGTCGGTGGTGCGGTCGGACCTGGCGGCGCCCGGTGCGGGACGGGCGGATCGACGCACGTCGCTGGCCTGCTTCGTCCAGTTCACCGACATGCACATGGTCGACGCGCAGAGCCCGGCCCGCTTCGAGTACACCCACCCGCTGCTGGGCGCCGGGGCCTTCCGCGCGCACGAGACGCTCGCCCAGCACACGTCGACGGCACTGGTCCAGCGGATCAACGCCATCCGCACCGGGCCGTTCACCGACCGCCCGATCGACTTCATGATGACCACCGGCGACAACACCGACAACCACGAGCTGATCGAGCTCGACTGGTTCTTCACCGTCCTCAACGGCGGCCGGATCACCGCGAACACCGGCGACCCCGCCCGCTACGAAGGCGTGCAGGACTCCGGCGTCACGGCCTACTGGAACCCGGGCTCCACCCTCCTCGACGACTACCGGGCCAAGGGCTTCCCGCACCTGCCCGGCCTGCTCGACGCCGCCATCCGCCCGTTCGACAGCCCCGGCCTGCGCATCCCCTGGTACTGCACGTTCGGCAACCACGACGACAGCGTGGTCGGCACGCTGCCCGACGGCATCCCGCTGCTCGACGGCCTCTACACCTCGAACCGCAAGATCATGGGCTTCTCGGCCGGCCAGACCCAGCGGCTCGCCAGGGCCATGACCGACCCCGCGCACGTGCTGGACGCGGCGGCCGTCGTCGCCGAGGGCGGCCTGGTCCGCACGGTCACGCCGGACGCCCGCCGCCGCCCGTTCACCACCGCCGAGTTCGTCCGGGCGCACCTCGACCCGCGCCACACCGGCCCCGGGCCGCACGGCCACGGCTTCACCGACGACAACGCCGACGGCGTGGACGTCTTCTACGCGTTCCCGATCGCGCCCGGCGTCACCGGCGTCAGCCTCGACACCACGACCACCGGTGGCTTCGCCGACGGCTCGATCGGCCTGCACCAGTACCTCTGGCTGGAACGGACCCTCAAGCGCGGCAGCTCCCGCTACTACGACGTGCTCGGCTTCCCCCACCGCCAGGACGTCACCGACGAGCTGTTCGTCCTGTTCAGCCACCACACCAGCTGGACCATGGGCAACGTCCTGCCCGACCGCCGCCGCCCGCTCGACCCGCGACTGGACGGCAAGGCGCTCGTCGACCTCCTCGGCCGGTTCCCGAACGTCGTCGCCTGGGTCAACGGCCACACCCACGAGAACCGGATCGTCCCGCACGGCACCGGCGAGCGCGCGTTCTGGGAGATCAACACCGCCGCTCACGTCGACCACCCGCAGCACGCCCGGATCATCGAGCTCGCCGACAACGGCGACGGCACGTTGTCCCTGTTCACCACCCTGGTGGAGGGTGACGCGCCGTACCAGGCGGACTACGACGACCCCTCGCCGCGCGGCCTCGCGTCGCTGGCCCGCGAGTTCGCGTTCAACGACCCGCACGCCAACGCGAACGCCGTCGGCGCGGCGACCGACCGCAACACCGAGCTCCTGGTGGCCGGGAGGTCGCCGGTCCGCTAGCGCGACAGCACCCGACAGCACCCGACCGCGCCTGGTGTCGGACGTCACACTGGGCGTGATCAGGAATTTTCCGCACCTAGTGTCGTTGTCGTGGCCGTGGACATCTCGATCACCCCGCCGGAACCGACGCCCAGCGAGTCGTCGATGCGACGCGCCTTGCGCCGTGCCGCGGACGGCGCGGTGCTCGACGTCACCGAGGCCGCCGTGCTGCTGCACGCCCGCGGTGACGACCTGGAGTCGTTGCTGGCCGCCGCCGGCCGGGTGCGTGACGCGCACCTGCTGGCGGAGGGGCGGCCGGGTGTCGTCACCTACAGCCGCAACGCGTTCATCCCGCTGACCCGCCTGTGCCGGGACCGCTGCCACTACTGCACGTTCGCCACGGTCCCGCACAAGCTGCCCGCCGCGTTCCTGGAGCGCGACGAGGTGCTGGAGATCGCCCGCCGGGCCGCCGCCCAGGGCTGCAAGGAAGCCCTCTTCACGCTGGGCGACCGGCCCGAGGAGCGGTGGCCGCAGGCGAAGGAGTGGCTGGAGGCGCGCGGGTACTCCTCGACGCTCGACTACGTGCGGGCCAGCGCCATCGCGGTGCTGGAGGAGACCGGCCTGCTGCCGCACCTCAACCCCGGCGTGCTGAGCTGGGAGGAGTTGCAGCGGCTGCGCCCGGTCGCGGCCAGCATGGGGATGATGCTGGAGACCACGGCCGAGCGGCTGTGGAGCGAGAAGGGCGGCCCGCACCACGGCAGCCCCGACAAGGAGCCCGCGGTCCGGCTGCGGGTGCTCACCGACGCGGGTCGGGTGAACGTGCCGTTCACCACCGGGATCCTGATCGGCATCGGCGAGACGGTCACCGAGCGCGCCGAGTCCCTGCTGGCCATGCGCGGCGTCGCGCGCCAGTACGGGCACGTCCAGGAAGTGATCATCCAGAACTTCCGGGCCAAGCCGGACACCGCGATGCGCGGCATGCCCGACGCCGATCTGCGCGAGCTGGCCGCCACGATCGCGGTGGCGCGGCTGGTCATGCCGTCGTCCACGAGCGTGCAGGCGCCGCCGAACCTGGTCGGCGGCGAGTTCGGGCTGATGCTCAGGGCCGGTGTCGACGACTGGGGCGGCGTCTCGCCCGTGACGCCGGACCACGTCAACCCCGAGCGGCCGTGGCCGCAGGTCGACGTGCTGGCCGAGCACACCCGCGCGGCCGGGTTCGAGCTGCGCGAGCGCCTCGCCGTCTACCCGCGCTACGTGACCGCGACCGCCGGGCAGTGGATCGACACCCGCCTCACCGCGCACGTGTCCGCGCTGGCGCGGGAGGACGGCCTGGCCGAGCCGGACGCGCCGGTCGTCGGCCGCGAGTGGCAGGAGCCCGACGGCGGCCTGGACACCTACGGCCGGGCCGACCTGAACACCGCCATCGACACCGAGGGCCGCACCGAGGACCGGCGCGGCGACTTCGACAGCGTCTACGGCGACTGGGCGTCGTTGACCGTCCCCAAGGCGGTCGAACGGCTGCCCGAGGACGCCGCCCGCGCCCTCGGGCTGGCCGCGGACAGCCCCGGGAAGCTGCTGGACGACACCGACGCCGCCATGGCGCTGCTCACCGCGGACGGCGCGGCGCTGGAGACCATGACCAGGCTCGCCGACGAGCTGCGCGCCGAGGTGGTCGGCGACGACGTCACCTACGTGGTCAACCGGAACATCAACTTCTCCAACGTCTGCTACGTCGGCTGCCGGTTCTGCGCGTTCGCCCAGCGCGAGCGCGACGCCGACGCGTTCCGGCTGTCCGTGGCCGAGGTCGCCGACCGCGCGCAGGAGGCGTGGGACGCGGGCGCGACCGAGGTCTGCATGCAGGGCGGCATCGACCCGAAGCTGCCGGTCACGTACTACGCCGACGTCGTGCGCGCGATCAAGACCAGGGTGCCGGGCATGCACGTGCACGCGTTCAGCCCGATGGAGATCGTCAGCGCGGCGGCCAAGGCGGGCGTGAGCGTGCGCGAGTGGCTGACCGAGCTGCGCGACGCGGGCCTGGACACCATCCCCGGCACGGCCGCCGAGATCCTCGACGACGACGTGCGCTGGGTGCTGACCAAGGGCAAGCTGCCCGCCGCGACCTGGCTGGACGTGGTCGCCACCGCGCACGAGGTGGGCATCCGCTCGTCGTCCACGATGATGTACGGCCACGTCGACCACCCCGGCCACTGGCTCGGGCACTTCCGGGCGCTGGCGGCGCTGCAGGACCGCACGGGCGGCCTGACCGAGTTCGTGGGCCTGCCCTTCGTGCACCGCAACGCGCCGATCTACCTGGCGGGCGTCGCCCGTCCCGGCCCCACGCGGCGCGACAACCGGGCCGTGCACGCGTTCGCCCGGCTCGCCCTGCACGGCCGCGTGGACAACGTCCAGTGCTCGTGGGTCAAGCTGGGCGACGAGGGCACTGCCGAGGTGCTCCGGGGCGGCGCCAACGACCTGGGCGGCACGCTCATGGAGGAGACCATCAGCCGCATGGCGGGCTCCGAGCACGGCTCCGCCCGCACGGCCGTCGAGCTGCACGCGACCGCGGCGCTGGCCGGTCGCCCGGCCCGGCAGCGCACTACGACATATGGCCGAGTCGACGTCGTGGGGTAACCCCTGCGGGGACGGGTGGGAGCGGTTGTGGTTAGTCTGCCGCCGGTCGCGTTTACCTGAGCCGGACAGGGCAGTCCCTCAGCTTCGGTAGGTTCGCGGCCGTCCGTCAACAAGGTTCACTCCTCGGTGGAGTGGCACGGTGTTGGTGAGGAGGCTGGGCGGTGCGCGGTCGCGGTGTGGTCCTGGGTCTGGTCCTGGGCGCGGCGTCTTCCCTGGTCGTCGGCGGTGTCGCGGCGGCGGCCGACGGCGCGGTGGCGGCTCCGGTCTCCATCGAGGCGCCGGTCGGCATCGCCGCGGTGGCGTTCGGCGTGATCGGCCTGGTGGCCGGTCTGGTCCGGCGTCGCCGGACGGTCGTGGTGCGCACGGCGGCGAACCAGCCCGTGGTCATCACCCCGGTGGTCGACGGCGGCGACGTGACCGAGGTGCGGCCCGCCACCACCGGGGTCTGATCGGCCTGGGAGAATCCTCCCGTGGCTGTCGAAAACTCTGTGGAGAACGCCGCGGGCGGGGCCGCCGGCCTGCCTGCCGAGAACCCGGCTCCGACCCCGGTGGGCCGCCCCCGCGTGCTGTCCGGCATCCAGCCGACCGCGGGCTCGTTCCACCTCGGCAACTACCTCGGCGCGCTCCGCCAGTGGGTGGCGCTGCAGGAGACGCACGACGCGTTCTACTGCGTCGTCGACCTGCACGCGATCACCGTCGAGCAGGACCCCAAGGTGCTGCGCCAGAACACCCGCGTGTCGGCCGCGCAGCTGCTCGCGCTCGGCATCGACCCGGACCGCTCGGCGCTGTTCGTGCAGTCGCACGTCCCGGAGCACGCGCAGCTGGCCTGGGTGATGCAGTGCCTGACCGGCTTCGGCGAGGCCAGCCGGATGACCCAGTTCAAGGACAAGTCCGCGCGGCAGGAGGCGGCGATCGGCGTCGGCCTGTTCACGTACCCGATCCTCCAGGCCGCGGACATCCTGCTCTACCAGGCGCACCACGTGCCGGTTGGCGAGGACCAGCGGCAGCACCTGGAGCTGACCCGCGACCTGGCGCAGCGGTTCAACACCCGGTACGGCAAGACGTTCCGGCTGCCCGAGCCCTACATCGTCAAGGACACCGCCAAGATCTACGACCTCCAGGACCCGACGTCGAAGATGTCGAAGTCCGTGCCGGCGGGCGTGGTGGAGCTGCTGGAGGACCCGAAGCGGTCGGCCAAGAAGATCCGGTCGGCGGTCACGGACACCGGCCGCGAGATCGTGCACGACCCGGAGCACAAGCCCGGCGTGAGCAACCTGCTGGTGATCTACTCCGCGTTGACCGGGCGCTCGGTCGAGTCGCTGGTCGCCGACTACGAGGGCAAGGGCTACGGGGACCTGAAGAAGGACCTCGGCGAGGTGTTCACCGACTTCGTCACGCCGGTCAGGGCGCGGGTGGCCGAGTACCTGGACGACACCGCCGAGCTGGACAAGGTGCTGGCGCGCGGCGCGGAACGGGCGCGTGCGGTGGCCGCGAAGACGCTGGCGCGGGCCTACGACCGGATCGGGTTCCTGTCGAGTGGCGTGTGATCACCTGACGCACTAACTTTTCCGTGTGGCGGAAAAGGGTGGGACCGACGAGTCGAAGCTCGACCGGCTGCGCCGGCGGAAGCCGTGGCTGGACCACCTGTTCCGCGCCGCCGACCGGTACAGCGAGAGCTACGGGGCGCACTACGCGGCGGCGGTGACGTACTTCAGCGTGCTGTCGCTCGTGCCCATGCTGATGATCGGGTTCGCCGTCGCCGGCTTCGTGCTGGCCTCGCAGCCCGGGTTGCTGGACGAGCTGAAGGTCTCCATCGCCGAGGCGGTGCCGGGCGCGCTCGGCGACACCATCAACGAAGTGGTGCAGCAGGCCATCGACTCCAAGGGCACGGTCGGCGTCCTCGGCCTGCTCACCGCCGCCTACTCCGGCCTGGGGTGGATGAGCAACCTGCGTGACGCGCTGACCGCGCAGTGGGGCCACGCCAAGGAGGACCTGCCGTTCTTCAAGACCCTGGTGAAGGACCTGTTGGCGCTGGTCAGCCTGGGTGCGGCGCTGGTGGTGTCGTTCGGTCTGACGGCGGCGGGCAGCGGGCTGGCGGAGCTGGTGCTGCGGTGGGTCGGCCTGGACGGCGTGGGGTGGGCCGAGGCGCTGCTGAAGATCGGCACGATCGTGCTCGGCCTGGTGGCGAACTGGCTGGTGTTCCTGTGGGTCCTGGCCAAGCTGCCGCGCAAGCCGTTCAGCCTGCGCAGCGCGGCCAAGGGCGCGGCGGCGGCGGCGTTCGTGTTCGAGGTGCTCAAGCAGGGCGGGACGCTCTACCTGAGCACCGTCACGTCCTCACCGGCGGGCGCGGCGTTCGGCCCGATCATCGGTGTGCTGTTCTTCGCGAACCTGGTGGCCCAGTCGCTGCTGTTCATCACCGCCTGGACGGCCACCGCGCGGGAGAACCTGCTGCGCGACCCGCCCGTGCCGCCGCCGCCCGCGGTGATCCAGCCGGTGGTGCAGGTGCGGTCCGGTCCCAGCCCCCGCGCCGCCGTCGGGCTGGTCGGCGCGGGGCTGCTGCTGGGCGCGTTGTTCCGGCGGCGTTGAGGCCGACGTCCTCCGCCCGCGTCCGGGCTCAGGTCCAGAAGACGGCGATGCCCACGTTCAGCACGACCAGGCCGGCCAGGACGGGCGCGAGCCAGGCGGCGGGCCTCTTCTTCAGGTTGACCGCGACCAGGGCCGCGATGACGACCAGGACCAGCAGCTTCACGCCGATCTTGACGTTGTCGTAGTCCTGGTCGGTCAGCGGGGCCAGGCCCATCAGCGCCACGCCGGTGAGCAGCTGCAACGCGCTGCCGTGCAGCCAGCCCTTGTTCAGCGGGGCGTCGGTCCCGGCTCGGCGCTGGACGAAGAACATCGCGATCAGCATGCCCATGCCGAGCAGGTGCAGGAACACCAGCAGTAGGCGCACGAACTCCACGGCGGAGCCTCCAGGTGTGGTGGGTTACTCGCTGTCGGCGCTTCTGGCCGCACGCAGCCCGCGCACGCCCAACACGCCGATGACCGTGCCGAAGGTGAGCGACGCGACGACGAGCAGCAGGTGGACGGTGAAGAACGCGGTCGGGCCGCCGTCCCACGAGCGGGGGTCCTTCCAGATGTTGCGCAGGAAGGTCGGCCAGATCACCCAGGACCACACCCCGAAGGCAAGCAGGAACACGGACGTGCCGCGGGAGAGCTTCACCGGAGCAGTATCCGACGTGGCGGGTGCAGGTCACTCATCCGGGGTGGTTAGCCTGGACGGGTGCGTTCCTCCGCGTTCCGACGGCCCGTTGCCCTGGTCCTGGCTGCTTGCGCGCTGATGGCCGGCGCGTCGTACGTGGCCGCACCGGTCGCGACGGCACAGCCGGCCTGCGAGAACAAGGTGTCACCGCCCCCGCCGGTGGACACGTCCGAACAGGTGGCGCCGGGCGAGAAGCCTCCACCACCGATCGAGGTACCGGAGAGCCCGATCGGGGGACAGCGCCTCGGTGAGTGCGGCCTCGTGCTGCCACCCAACGCGCCCGTGCCCCCGGAGGGCATCACGGCCGAGAGCTGGCTGCTGGCCGACATGAACAGCGGAGCCGTGCTGGCGGCCCTCGACCCGCACGGCCGGCAGCGGCCCGCGTCGGTGATCAAGGTGCTGCTGGCCATGGTGGTGGCCAAGGAGCTCGCGCCCGACTCCACGGTGGCGGCGACACCGGAGGACCTCGCGCAGGAGTGCACGTGCGTGGGGCTGCGCAGCGGCGCGGAGTACACCGTCGAGCAGATGCTCCACGCGCTGGTGATGGCCTCGGGCAACGACGTGGCGCACGCACTGGCCCGTCGGCTGGGCGGGGTGCCGTCGGCGATCCGGAAGATGAACGCGCTGGCGGCCGAGCTGGGTGCGCTGGACACGCGGGCCGTGACGCCGTCCGGGCTGGACGCGCCGGGCACGTCGACGTCGGCCTACGACGTGGCGTTGATCTACCGCGAGGCGATGAAGTACCCGGACTTCGTCAAGGCCGTGATGACGCAGCGCATCGACTTCCCGGCGCCCGACGGCAGCGGGACCGTGCCGGTCGTCAACGACAACCGGCTGCTGACCACGTACGCGGGCTCGTTGGGCGGCAAGTCCGGCTTCACCGACGACGCGCAGCACACCTACGTGGGCGCGGCCGAGCGCAACGGCAAGCGGCTCGTCGTCGTGCTGCTGCGGGGTCAGCAGCAGCCGCGGATGACCGACCAGGCCGCCCGCCTGCTCGACTACGGCTTCGCCCTGGAACCGGCCGCGGCCGGCAACCCGATCGGCAGGCTGGTCGAGGGCGCGCCGCAGGCGAAGAAGAAGACCACCGAGCCCCGGCCGACGCCGACCAGCGCGGGTGTCGGCGACGTCGCCGGCGCCACGCCGGGCGGCACCCGGCCCTCCGCCATGGAGACCGCGTTCGGCAACGTCGGCGGCCCGATCACCGCCGTCGCCGTCCTGGGCCTGCTCCTGGGCCTGTTCATGTACCTGCGCAGCCGCCGCGCCCGCGCCGCCCGCGCCGCCCGTCAACAGTCCTGACCCCCGCGAGAGTCCTACGTTCAAACGCCGAGAGTCCTACGTTCACACACCCTGAATTCAACGCTCACGACGACGTCGCCGTGTCTGAGCGTTGAATTCAGGTGTTCTGAACGTAGGACTCTCGCGTGCTGGAGGTAGGACTCTCGCGGGGTCAGGTGCGCTTGAAGAGCAGGGCGCGCTTGACTTCCTGGATGGCCTTGGTGACCTGGATGCCGCGGGGGCAGGCGTCGGTGCAGTTGAACGTCGTGCGGCAGCGCCAGACGCCGTCGATGTCGTTCAGGATGTCCAGGCGTTCTTCGGCGCCCTCGTCACGGCTGTCGAAGATGAACCGGTGGGCGTTGACGATGGCCGCCGGGCCGAAGTACGAGCCCTCGGTCCAGTACACCGGGCACGACGTGGTGCACGCCGCGCACAGGATGCACTTGGTGGTGTCGTCGAACCGCTCGCGGTCGGCGATGGACTGGACCCGCTCACGCGTCGGCTCGTTGCCGTACGTGATGAGGTACGGCTTGACCGCCTTGAACGCCTCGAAGAACGGCTCCATGTCGACCAGCAGGTCCTTGTGCACCGGCAGGCCCTTGATGGGCTCGATGGTGATCGTGGTGTGCTTGCCGCCCGACGCCAGCAGGTCCTTCAGCAGCACCTTGCACGCCAGCCGGTTCACGCCGTTGATGCGCATCGCGTCCGAGCCGCAGATGCCGTGCGCGCACGACCGGCGGAACGTCAGCGTCCCGTCGAGGTACCACTTCACGTAGTGCAGCAGGTTCAGCACGCGGTCCGACGGCAGGGCCGGGATCTCGAACGAGTCCCAGCGCGGCTCGTCGTCGAACTCCGGGTTGAACCGGCGCACCTTCAGGGTGACGGTGATCGCGCCGTCCGGCACGGGGGGCTGGTTCCCGCGCGAGCCGGTGGACACTTCAGCGGTAGCGGTCATCAGTACTTGCGCTCCATCGGCTGGTACCGGGTGAACGTCACGGGCTTGTAGTCGAGCCGGATGTCGGCCGCCAGGCCGTCGCCCTGCTTGTAGTACATGCTGTGGCGCATGAAGTTCGTGTCGTCGCGGTTCGGGTAGTCCTCGCGCGCGTGACCGCCGCGGGACTCCTTGCGCGCCAGCGCGCCCACGACGAGAACCTCGGCCAGCTCCAGGAGGAAGCCCAGCTCGACGGCTTCCAGGAGGTCGGTGTTGAACCGCTTCCCCTTGTCCTGCACGGTGATCCGCTGGTAGCGCTCCTTCAACGCCTGCACGTCGTGCAGCGCCGTCTTGAGCGTGTCCTCGGTGCGGTACACCGACGCGTTGGCGTCCATGGTGGCCTGGAGCTCGGTGCGGATGTCCGCCACGCGCTCCTGGCCGTGCTCGGACAGCACCAGCGCCACCTGCGCCTCGACCTGGGCCGCGGGGTTCTCGGGCAGCTCGACGTGCTCGTCGCGGCTCAACGCGTACTCGGCGGCGGCGATGCCCGCGCGGCGGCCGAACACGTTGATGTCCAGCAACGAGTTCGTGCCGAGCCGGTTCGCGCCGTGGACGGACACGCACGCGCACTCACCGGCGGCGTAGAGGCCGGGCACGATGTTGTCGTTGTCCCGCAGCACCTCGCCGTGCACGTTGGTCGGGATGCCACCCATCGCGTAGTGCGCGGTCGGGTAGACCGGCACCGGCTCGGTCACCGGGTCGACCGCGAGGTAGGTGCGGGCGAACTCGGTGATGTCGGGCAGCTTGGTCTCCAGCACCTCGGCGCCCAGGTGCGTGCAGTCCAGCAGCACGTAGTCCTTGTTCGGACCCGCGCCGCGGCCTTCCAGCACCTCCAGCGCCATGGACCTGGCCACGATGTCGCGCGGCGCGAGGTCCTTGATGGTCGGTGCGTAGCGCTCCATGAACCGCTCGCCGGAGCCGTTGCGGAGGATCGCGCCCTCGCCGCGCGCGCCCTCGGTCAGCAGGATGCCCAGGCCGGCCAGACCGGTCGGGTGGAACTGGTAGAACTCCATGTCCTCCAGCGGCAGGCCCTTGCGGAACACGATGCCCATGCCGTCGCCGGTCAGCGTGTGCGCGTTGGACGTGGTCTTGAAGACCTTGCCGAAGCCGCCGGTGGCGAACACCACGGACTTGGCCTGGAACACGTGGATCTCGCCGGTCGCCAGCTCGTAGGCCACCGCGCCGGTGCACACCGGGCCGTCGGCGGTCTCGGTCATGCAGAGGTCGAGCACGTAGAACTCGTTGAAGAACTCGATGCCGTGCTTGACGCAGTTCTGGTACAGCGTCTGGAGGATCATGTGGCCGGTGCGGTCGGCCGCGTAGCACGCCCGGCGCACGGCCGCCTCGCCGTGGTTGCGGGTGTGGCCGCCGAACCGCCGCTGGTCGATCTTGCCCTCGGGCGTGCGGTTGAACGGCAGGCCCATCTTCTCCAGGTCGAGGACCGCGTCGATGGCCTCCTTCGCCATGATCTCGGCGGCGTCCTGGTCGACCAGGTAGTCACCGCCCTTGATCGTGTCGAAGGTGTGCCACTCCCAGTTGTCCTCCTCCACGTTCGCCAGCGCGGCGCACATGCCGCCCTGCGCGGCGCCCGTGTGGGATCGCGTGGGGTAGAGCTTGGTGAGCACGGCCGTGCGGGCGCGCTGGCCGGACTCGATCGCCGCGCGCATCCCGGCGCCACCCGCGCCGATGATGACGACGTCGTACTTGTGGAACTGCATGGCTGTGAGCACTCCCCGCAGCGGGTCAGTCGGTGATGTTCGGGTCGAAGGTGAAGATCACGTACGTGCCGAGGGCGATGATCAGCACCATCGAGACGTAGAGCAGCACCTTGAGCCAGAACCGGGTCGCGTCCTTGCGGGCGTAGTCGTTGATGACGGTGCGCAGGCCGTTGCCGCCGTGGATCTGGGCCAGCCACAGCATGGCCAGGTCCCACATCTGCCAGAACGGCGAGGCCCACCGGCCCGCGACGAAGCCGAAGTTGATGCGGTGCACGCCGCCGTCGAGGATGTTCATGATGAACAGGTGCCCGAGCACCAGCACCACCAGCGCGACACCCGAGATGCGCATGAACAGCCAGCTGTACAGCTCGAAGTTGCTGCGGCGGGCGGCGGGGCGGCGCGGTGCGCGCGGCTTGGCCAGGGTCAGTTCGCTCATGATCAGTGACCCCCACCCAGCAGGTCGGTAACCGTGCGGACCATCATGTAGTAGGTGCCGGGGATCATCACCAGCACCCAGATGCCGAGCACCACCCACAGCATCTGCTTCTGGTAGCGAGCGCCCTTCTCCCAGAAGTCGACGAGCATCACGCGGATGCCGTTGAGCGCGTGGTAGAGGACCGCGCCGACGAGGCCGACCTCGAACAGGTTGACGATCGGGTTCTTGTAGGTCTCGATGACCTTGTCGTACGCGTCCGGGGACACCCGCACCAGCGCGGTGTCCAGGACGTGCGCGAAGAGGAAGAAGAACGTCAGCACACCGGTGATGCGGTGGGCTACCCAGGACCACATCCCCAGGTCGCCGCGGTAGAGCGTTCCGCCCCCTTTAGAGGTTCCCGCCCGCTCGGGTGCGGTGGTGCCGGCCATGCGCAACGGCCTCCAGCGTCAGTGGTGGACTGGTCTCCGGTACGTGCGTACTCGGACCTTGACCCTCGGATGCTAGACCCGCTTGAGCCGGCCGACCCAACAGCCTGACCCGTCTGTGAGCGACGAGACACCAGGTGGTCACTGGATCGATTCGCCTCACCGTGCGGGATGCCCGGATGTGCGGTGCCGGTCACCCTGAAGAGTGACCGACACCGTCCACTGCGGACGTCGCCACCGGTCAGCGGGGCCGGTAGGTGGCCACGCCGTTCACCACGAGCAGGTCGACGTGGATCTCCGGCTGCACCGGACCGGTGAACGGCGGCAGCCGCACCGGCTGGGGCACGCCGGGCAGGTGGATGACCAGGTTCGCCCCGAGGCGGGTCGCGATGAGCCGTCCGGCGAGGTCACGGGCGTTGCCCGCGCGGGCGTTCTCGGCCGGGTCCTTGAGCGACCAGTTCAGGTTCTCCACCAGCGCCCCGTGCAGGTGGCCCTTGCGCATCGGGCGGGCGGCGGTGAAGCCCGCCACCTGGTGGGGGATGGTCGTGGCGGAGGTCACCACGTCGTGCCGGAGGCTCGCCGGGGGGATGTTGGCGACCTGGGCGACGGCCGCGTACAGCCCGCCCGGCGCCGGTGGGGGCGCGGAGGGCAGCAGGTCGTTCGCGGTGAAGCGGAGCTGCTTCAGGGCCTCGTCGACGAGCTCGGGGGGCACCGGGCCGTTCGGCGCCTGGGGCGGCGGCACGGCCCGGGTGTGTGAAGTGGACGGTCCACCGCCGGTCGTGAACGGGGGGATCGGCGGTGTGGCCGGGGGTGTGGCCGGGGGTGTGGCCGGGGGTGTGGTCGGCGGTGCGATGTGCGGCGCGTTGGGTTGGGGGATGGGTTGTGGGGTGGGCGCCGGCCGGGTGCCGTTGGTGGCGGGCCCGAGGTTGGCCGGGGCTGCGCCGAGGGGCGGGGTGCCGAGGGGCGGGGTGCCGACGGGTAGGGGGCTGACAGGCGGGGTGCCGCTGGGCGTGGTGTCGACGGGTGCCGTGCCGCTGGGCGTGGTGGTGCCAGGTGCGGTGCCGCTGGGTGTGGTGGTGCCAGGTGCGGTGCCGCTGGGTGTGGTGGTGCCGGGTGGTGGGGGAGGGGGTGTCGGGCGGTTGAAGTCGGCGATCCGCTGGTCCACGTCGATGCGGGCGTTCCACCAGTCGCGTTGGCGCAGGTCGGCCTCGGCGCGGCGGCGGTCCAGCGCCACCTCGGCCGCGGTGATCTCCGCTTCCAGGTCCGCGATGGTGCGCTCGACCTGCTGCTGCGCGGTCAACGCGTGCTGCCGGGCGTCCTCCGCGCGCCGGGCCGCGTCACGGCCGTTGCCCAGGTCGGTCTCGGCGGTCTCCAGCGCGCCCTGCGCGGTGCCCAGGTCGCCGTCGGCCTGTCCGAGTTCGGTGCGCGCCTGCTCGGCGGCGGCCCGGGCCCGGTCGACCTCGACCTGCGCGGTGGCCTGCGCCTCGATGGCCTTCGCGTTCGCGACCTGCGCCGCGTCGGCGACCTCGACCGCCGTGTCGACCTCCGCCTCACGGGTGTCGCGCGCGGCGCGGGCCTCGTCCACCTTGCCGACCAGGTCCTTGACGGCCTTGTCCTCGGCGATCGGCGGCGCGTCCTCGGGACGGTTCTCCAGGTGCGCGTCGAGGTCGTCCTGGGCGTCGTCCAGCGCCGCCTGCGCATCGTCCAGCCTGCTCCGCGCCCCGTCCAGCCGCGTGTTCGCGTCCGCCAGGGCAAGCCCGGTGGAGCGCACGTCGGCGTCGGCGGTGTCCAGCGCGCCCTGCGCGTCCCGGTGGGTCGAGTCGAGGCCCGGGATCCGGTCACGCAGGTCCGTGACCAGGTCGTTCGCCGCGTCGCGCCGGGTCTGCGCGTCCTGGACGGCCTGCTCCAGGGTGGGCACGCGGCCGGTGTCCACGAGCTGGTTGCCGATGGCGGTGTTGTGGTCGACCTGCGAGGTCGTCAGGTCGCTCTGGAGCCGGGCGACGTCGGCGGCCACCCGGTTGATCACGGCCTGCGCGTCGTGCCGCGCCTTGTCCACCTCCAGCTCCGCGTCGCGCCACGCCTTGGCGGTGTCCTTGACCGCGGTCTGCGCGTCGCTCAACCCGGCGCCGAAGTCCCGCCCGAGCACCGCCTCGGCTTCCGGCGACGGCATCCGCACCGAGGCCGAGCCCGGCACGCTCAGGTCCACCACGCTGGTCCGGCCGCCGACCGTGGCGACCACCCGGTACTCCACGTCGAAGTCGACCAGACCCGTGCGTCCCTGCGGCTTGAGGTTGTTGGCCTTGTTGGTCGCGGCGCCGCCGGACAACGCCTCGGCGTCGTCGGCGGCGTGCCTGGTCTCGACGCCGCCGGTGGCGAAGTTCGCGGTGTCCTTCGGGTCCTGGCCCTGCGCGACCGACGCGCTGCCGGTCGCCCAGCCCACCGACGCGTCGCCGGTCTCGCTGTGCTTGGCCTCGCCGGACGTCGTGGTGACCGAGGTCTTCGGGTTCTCCAGGTTCACGCCGTCGCTCAGGCCGCCCAGCCGCGGGTTGACCAGCTTGGCGTAGACCTTCACGTCGGCGTGCTGGCCGAACGCCAACGCGGCCTCGTGCAGCCCCGGGACGTCCAGGGGGCCGTCGAGCATCCCGGGCAGGCTCGGCTGGAGGTTCTCCGAGCCGAGCGTCGACAGCAGGGTGTTCAGCGGTCCGGTGCCCTTGCCGGTGATGCCCTGGTTCGCGCCCGCCGCGGTCAGCGCCTGGAGCGCCGCGGCACGCAGGTCCCGGGCGCCGCGCAGGTTCTCCACCGACGCCTTGGCCGGCAACGTGGCCGGTGCGCCGGCCTGCTGCCAGGCGGTCGCGGCCTGCGGCGTGCCCTGCGCGGCCGGCTGCGCGGTCGTGGTCGACGAGTAGCCGGCCGGTGGCGTGGCGGCGGGGGTGAACACCTTCTGGTTGTCCGCGTGCAGCCGCACCACGACGTCCTGCGGCGGGGCGGTGGCGCTGGTGACGACCTGGTCGCCCTTCTCCACCACCAGCTCGAACTCGATGGGCACGGTGTACTTGGCGGCCGGTCCGCCGCTGGCGCGGAGGTGGCCGAACTGCTCGGTGGTGGCCTTGGTGAGGCTGCTGCTGTGCTGCTGGCCGACGTTCGCGGCGGCGATCACGCCGACGCCGCCGGACACGTTCGGGTTCGCGCTGCCGGGCTGGGCGAGGCCGGGCGACTTGAGGCCGACGCCCCAGCCGGTCGACCGGCCGAGGCCGTCGGTCACCTTCCGGGCGCCCGCGATGGTGTGCTCCATGTCGACGCCGTCGTTGACGACGCCGGTGAAGCTCGGCGGGTCCGTGATCCGCGCCTTGAGCGTGACCTGGTAGGTGTCCTTGCCGAAGGTCCCCGGCTGGTGCAGCAGCAGCGGCACGCCGCCGTCGAGCGCGCTGTCGATCATCGCCTTGACGCTCGTCGGCGAGGTGAAGTCGACCAGCCGCTGGAAGTTGTTCATCGAGTCCTTGAGGACCGAGTCCGGCACCAGGTCGCTCTTGAACCGACCGCCGGTCTGCTCGTTGAGGTCCGTGATCAGCCCGGAGACCAAGCCCGACAGGTTCGGCGCCGTGTCCAGCGTGCTCAGGCCGAGCGAGCTGGGCTGGTCCGGCGCCAGCGTGGCCGGCGGCGCCATCGTGCCGAACGACGGCGGTGGCGTCTTCGGCTGCACCTTCGGCAGCACGCCCAACTCGCGCGCCACGTCCTCGCTGACCCGCACGAACACGCCGCCGGGCAGGGTGACCTTGGCGCCTTCGACGCGCGGCGTGCCGCCGTAGACGACGTTGCCCGACCGGCTCTCGCCGACCACGGTGACGTCCGCGTCGAG
Organism: Actinosynnema sp. CA-299493; assembly: GCF_050946825.1. Classification (NCBI taxonomy): domain Bacteria; kingdom Bacillati; phylum Actinomycetota; class Actinomycetes; order Pseudonocardiales; family Pseudonocardiaceae; genus Actinosynnema; species Actinosynnema sp. CA-299493. Next base: position 8,619,664 of record NZ_CP191993.1, on the reverse strand, counting down.
CTGGATCAGCACGGTCCGCGCGCTGGGCGGGGTGACGAAGTTGCGGTCGACGCTGCCGCTGACCTCGGTCGCGCTCGTCTTGGACGACGAGTACGGCGTGATCTTGCCCGCCACGGCCACACCGCCCGAGCCGGACGCGGGCTTCGGCTCGCCCGCCGGCGTCGGCGCCGCGTTCGGCTTCACCGGCAGGTTGACCCCGGCGGTGAGGTCGACGGTGTGGCTGCTGGTCTTCGCGTCACCGGCCTTGTAGCCGCCGGTCGTCGCGTTCTCCGTGCCGGTGTTGTCGGAGATCGACACCAGCTTCGGGTTGCCCAGCTCGATCGCCATGCCGATGGCGCCGGTGCGGTCGGTGACCCGGCGGCCGTACTTCAGGCCGCCTTCCTGCATGCCGGTCTCGGTCAGCTTGCGCAGGTTGGCCTTGATGCTCTCCGGGCTGAACAGCTTGTCGATCTGGTTGCGGGCCTCCGTGCCCGGCACGGTCAGCGACGAGTCGCCCTTCGCGGCCAGGTTGAGCGCCTCGATGGCCTGGTCGCGCACCACCTCGGTGTTGACGACGGCCTCGACGTGCAGGAAGTCCGGCGCGGCGGGCCGAGGCGCCGGCGGGTTGAGCAGCTCCTTGATCGACGGCGGCTGGTCCAGCCTGGTGGACACCGGCTTGCCGGGCGCGAAGCCGGTCGGGTCGTGGTCCATCGCCGAGCTGTCCGACACCCACAGGTGCACCGGGCCGGAGATCCGCGGCAGGCTCACCACGCCGGGCGCGTTGGGGCCGCCGGTCCTGGCGACCGGCCTGGGGTCGGGCACCTGGCGGATCGGCGAGCCGGGCGTGACCCGCTTGACCCACGCCCGGTTGCGGCTGAACGTGGTGATCTCGACGATGAACTCCAGGTCCTGCGAGAACACCTGGGCGTCCGCGCTGCCGACGTTGAGGCCGGTGCTGGTGACCGTCGGTCCGCCGGTGTTCTTGCTGCCCCACGCGTAGGTGTACTTCGCGCCGACCTGCGGCGTCGGGGTGAGCGACGCGGCGCCGGTCTTGACCGGGAACACCGCCTTGCCCTCGACGCCGATGCTGACCGACTTCTGCGTCGCGGTGGTGCTGTCGAGCTTCGGGGCGGTGTTCGCCGAGCCGCGCACGTTGCGCGCGTCGACCTGGCCGAGGTGCCGGCTGCCCGTCGGACGCGCGCGGACGGTGATGTTGACGTACTCGTTGGTGGCCAGGCCGCGCTTCTTGAGCTGCACCTGCACACCGGGGCCGAGCAGGCTGTCCATCTTGGTCTTCAGCGCGGTCGGCGACAGCTCCGCGTCGAGCTTGCGCTGGTTGGCCATGGCCTCCGCGACGTCGGCCAGGCCCTGGCCCCGCCGGTTGCCGGTGGCCGGGTCGTTCCAGCCCGGCAGGAACCCGTCGAAGCCGGGCAGGTCGCGCAACGTGGTCTGGACCTGCGCCTGGACCTGCGCGCCCGGGGCGAACTCGCCGACCTTGACGTTGCCCGCCGCCAGGTCCGCGGCCAGGTAGGGCGGGAGGTGCTTGGTGCCCGCCGTGCCCGGCTTGGTCAGCCCGGCGGCGGTGCCCGGCGGCACCGGCAGGGTCAGCGAGGCGGCCTCCGGCAGGCCGACCCGCAGGTAGGTGGTGACCGGCGTGACCACGTCCGCGCCGTTGGGCGTGCGGATGTGGACGTTCGCGGTCACCTTGTAGAGGCCGGTGCCGCTCTTGAGCTGGATGCCGGTGCGGGTGCTGCTGGTCGTGCCCGCGTTCGAGGACTCCGAGGTCCGGGCCGAGTACCCGCCGGTGACGCCGGCCGCGCCGCCGATCACGCCGGGCACGCCCACCCCGCCGCCGACGCCGGCCGCGACGTCGAAACCGGTCTTGGTGGTGGCGGCCACGGAGCTGCCGGTGGCCTGGGACTCGTGCAGCCGGAGCTGGGCGGCGTCGGTCGTGCCGACCAGCTCGGCGCTCAGCAGGGTGGCCTTCATCTGCACGGCGTTGGCCTTGCTGCCGTGCGGGCTGACCAGGTCGGGCGAGGTGACCCAGCCGCCCAGCATCGCGCCGAGGTTGTCCCGGACGGTGGTGGGGTTGAGGAAGTCCCGCAACGCGGTGCGGCCGGGTGCGCCGATCGCGGTGATCGACGGGTGGATCTTCGCGGCGACGTCCGTGAACGCCTGCTCCACGTCGAAGTCCGTGACCGCTTCGGGCGTCGGGTGCTCCAGCTTGGCGCCCCAGCCCGGCGGCAGGGCCGCGGCCGGTTGGGCGTTGCCGGAGTTCGCGATCGTCTCCAGGTCGTTCGGCACGGCGAGGGTGACGCCGCCGTTGACCACCTGGGTCGGGCGCACGGCGCCGTTCGCGGCGGTCAGCGTGACCTGGAAGGCGACCGGGACGTCGACGTTCGTCGAGCTCTCGCCGCCCCGGATGAACCGCTGGTCCACCGTTCCGGACGACGTGTTCAGCGTGCTGGCGGGGGTGGCGAGCTGCGCCTTGCCGGCCAGCGAGCCGTACGGGCCGACGCCCGCGCTCGCCGCCGCGGCGAGGCCGACGTCGTTGGCGGTGGTGAGGTTCGTGGCGGTGCCCGTGTTGGCGGCGGACTGCGCGGCCATGTCCACCTTGGTGGTGGTGGACGGCGTGCTGGTGGCCGCGGCGACGTCGGCCGGCGGGAGCATCGTGGCCCGCACGTTGGCCTCGTACCAGGTGCCGTCGATCTTGACCTGGAAGTCGCGGCCCTGGCCGAGGAACGACTCGAAGTTGTTCTCCAGCGCGCTCTCGACGACGGCGGCGTCGGCCGGCGTGATGCCGGTCATGGTGCCGGTGACGTGCTGCGCGCCCCGCACGTCGGTGGGCGCGACCGTGCCCAGCGCCTTGCCCTGCTGGAAGAAGTCCGGCAGGTTCCGGGACGCCAGCACTGGTCGCGGAGCGGGGTTGGGCGCCGGGGCCGGGGCCGGGGCGGGCGCCGGGGCGGGCGCCGGGGCGGGCGCCGGGTTGGCGGTGGTGGCCGCCGGGGCGGTCAGGGTGACCATCGGGATCGGCGCGGAGATCGACGGCGGCGTCGGGGCCGGGGTGGAGCGGAACGGGTTGCGCCACGGCGAGTTCGGCGGCGCGGGGCGCGTGGACGGTCCGGTGGTCGCGCCGGTGGACCGGGTGGGACCGGCGAAGTAGTCGTCCAGCATGGTCTGGAACGTCTTCGGGCCGTCGAACTTGTCCCACTTGCCGCGGGTCTTGTCGAATTCTTTGTTCAGTGCGTCGATGTTGGTCTGGTAGCGGGCGGTGCCGTCGGGGAATTGGTTGTACTGCGGCGTCTGGCCTTGGCGTTCGGCGAGGGCGTTGGTGACCTGGCGCGCGAGGAGTTCGGTGGTGGCTTCGTCGGGGTTGACGTTCTGGCTGAAGACGCCGCCTTGGCCTGCGCGGTGGGTGAAGGTCTGGTCGCTGCCCACCGAGTGGACGTGCATGAACTCGTGGGTGAGCAGGTGCCGGATGGCGTCGGCCTTGCGTGACGGGTCGGTGGTGAGGCCGTCGAGGTGGTCGGTGTTGAGCAGCACGTGCCCGTTGATCGCCCGTGCCGGGTTGGTCAGGGTGCTTTCGACGAGGCTGTCCCGTTGGGCGTTGACGTCGCCGTTGGGGCCGACCTTGGCGCGGACGACCTGGTCGAGCAGTGCGTCGAGGCGGGCGGTGGCGTCCGGGTTGCCGTCGTTGAGCCGGCGCAGGAAGTCGGGGGACAGGATCTGGGCGCGGACCGCGTTGGGGTCGATGCCCTGAGCGTTGAGGTCTTGGACGGTGACGTCGGACTCGCCGCGGTCGTGGGTGTTGAGGGCGGTGTCGAGTTCTTGTTGGACGGCGAAGTGCTTGGCGAAGGTCCGCTGGTCGAGCTGGACGACCAGGTCGGGGTTCACGTTGGGCGTGGTGGTGACGCCGTGGAGGTCGTTCAGGGTGCCGAACAGCGCGTCGATGCCCGCTCGGACCTGGCCGATGTCGACCTGGACGCCGGAGATGGTCACCGGTGCGGGCGGGATGTCGGCGGGCAGGCGGTCCAGGATGCCGTTCTTGATGGCGTCGTCGCGCCTGGTCGAGAACGGCGCGGCGGGCGCGGTCGGCTGCACGGTGGGGCCGCCGGGCGGCGGTGGCGGCGGCGCGGCGGAGTCGGTGAGCGGAGCGCCGCGCGTGCCGGTCGGACCGGTGGGCCGGTCGGTCCCGAAGTAGTCGTCCAGCATGGTCTGGAACGTGGCGTCGGCGTCGAACCTGGCCCACTTGCCGCGGGACTTGTCGAACTCGTTGTTCAGCGCGTCGACGTTGGCCTGGTAGCGGCCGGAGCCATCCGGGAACTGGTTGTACTGCGGCCTCTGGCCGAGGCGTTCGGACAGGGCGTCGGTGACCCGGCGGGCCAGGAGCTCGGTGGTGGCCTCGTCGGGGTTGACGTTCTGGCTGAAGACGCCGCCCTCGGTGGTCCGGTGCGCGAACGTCCGGTCGCTGCCCACGGAGTGCATGTGCATGTACTCGTGGGTGAGCAGGTGTCGGATGGCGTCGGCCTTGCGGGCGGGGTCGGTGGTGAGGCCGTCGAGGTGGTCGGTGTTGAGCAGGATCTGCCCGTTGATCGCACGGGCCGGGTTCGTCAGCGTGCTCTGGACGAGGCTGTTCCGCTGCGCGTCGACGTCGCCGTTGGGGCCGACCTTGGCGCGGACGACGCTGTCCAGCAGTGCGTCGAGGCGGGCGGTGGCGTCCGGGTTGCCGTCGTTGAGCCGGCGCAGGAAGTCGGGGGCGAGGATCTCGTCGCGGACCGCGTTCGGGTCGATGCCCTGGTCGGTGAGTTGGTCGACGGTGACGTCGGACTCGCCGCGGTCGTGGGTGTTGAGGGCGGTGTCCAGCTCTTGCTGGACGGCGAAGTGCTTGGCGAAGGTCTGCTGGTCGAGCTGCACGATCAGGTCGGGGTCGACGTTGGGCGTGGTGGTGACGCCGTGGGTGTCGTTCAGGGTGCCGAGCAGCGCGTCGATGCCGGCCTGGATCTGGGCGATGTCGACGTCGACGTCCGCGATCCGCAGGGGTGCCGGGGGGATCCGCGCCGGCAGGCGGTCCAGGATGCCGTTCTTGATGGCGTCGTCACGTCGGGTCGAGAACGGCGCGGCCGGCGTGGCGGGCGCGGTCGGTTGCGCGGTGGGCACGCCGGGAGGAGGCGGTGGCGGGGTGCCGAAAGCCGGTGCGGGCGGCGGGGCCTGCGTGCCGAAGCTCGGTGCGGGGGGCGGTGGTGGCGGCACGGCGGCCGGTGGGACCGGGTTCACCGCGGGCGGCGGCGGTGGGGGAGAAGGCGGGCCGAGGTGCCTGGTCACCGGCCGGGTGCCGAAGTCGGGCGGACGGGGCGGCGGGGTCTGGGTCGGCGAGTTCGGGTCGGTCAGCGTCGCCAGGTTCGTGTCGGGGACCATCACCTGGCTGTCGGTGGTGCGCTCGATCGTCCACAGGTGCCGCGGCTTGATGGACGGGTCGGCGTGCACGCCGGTGCCCATCAGGCCGTCGTCGTTCACGACGAGGTTGGACCGGGTGTGCCCGGGCGGTAGCGGTGTGCCGTCGCTGTTGAAGATGCGGGCGTTGGGGCCGGGTGCGTCCGCGTACTCGTCGGGCAGGCCGAAGTAGTGCGCGACCTCGTGGGCGAGGACGTTGGGTGAGGTCTGCGTGCCCCAGTTGAGCTGGTCGGCGTCGGTGGTGCTGCTCAGGTCGACGGTGGTGTGCGCCTGCGCCGGGTCGGTGACGAAGTTGACCCTGGCGTGGAACTGGTCGCCGGAGGGCAGCCGGTAGCCCTGGTTCAGCAACCGGTCGACGCCCTCGACGGCCTTCTTCCGCGCGGTGTCCACATCGGACTGGGTGATGCCGTCGCCGGGCCTCAGGTGGACGTTGAGCGTGTACTCCTTGACCCAGGTGCCGGGCGCGACCTCCATCCGGCGCACGTCGTGCTTGATGAGACCGGTCACGGAGTCGACCCGACCAGGCGTGCTCGACCGCTGCACGTCGGCGACCTCGGTGTCGACGGTCCGCACGACCGCCTTGTCCCGCAACGAGTCCCACTTGGTCGAGGGCTGCGGGTCCTTCGGCGCGAACCAGTCCGCCGTGCTCGCCGTGCTGTGCCGCCAGGACTCGTCGGAGCGCACGTCCTTGCCCTTGCCCGGCGGGGTGTCCGGGGACTGCGCGGGCGGGGCGTCGGAACTCGGTGAGTCAGGGCTCGGTGAATCGGGGCTCGGGCTGTCGGGGCTCGGGGTGTCGGGCGCGCCGCGGGACGGGCCGCCGTTCCCGGGACGCGCGGACGTGGACGGCGCGTTCGGGGTGTCGAGCTGGTCGCTGCTCAGCTCGGTGACCCACTCCAGGCCGGTCCACTTGTCCTTGACCTCGGGGTCGAACACGGCGGCGTAGTCGGTCGGCTGCACGAGCGGCCGGAGCTGGGTCGAGCCCTCGGGGTGGTAGCCGAGGTCGAACGCGTGCATCGTGTACCGGCCGACGAGGCCCTCGACCGGTGCCATGAACTTCACCGGCGAGTCGTTCAGCACGGTCGGGCCGGAGATGTCCGACGCCAGGTTCTTCAGCTCGCCGTTGAAGTCGCGCGGCGGCACCTGGCCCTTCAGCGACGTGTACTTCTGCGGGATGGTGTCGGCGAACGCCCGCAGGAAGTCCGAGTTCGGCGGCGCGACCAGGAAGTTGTTGTTGAGCGAGCCCTTCTCGTAGCGGGAGTTGGCCGCGTCGGCGACGTGCTGCGGGGTGATCTGCGCGTCGGCGTCGAGTTCCAGCTCCTGGCGGACGCTGCGCTCGTCACGCAGGCGCGGCGCGAACAGGGGGACGTCGCCCTGCTGCATCCGCATGTCGCCCACGTCGGTCAGGGAGACCGTGCCGGGTCGGATGTCGACGTCCGCGTACACGCCGCCCTGCTGCACGAGGACCGCGTAGCGGGCGATGTCGGACGCCAGGTTGTACGCGCCGACCTTGTCCGACTGCGCCTTCTTGTAGATGTCGGCGAGGGTCGGGGTGCCGATGGGGGCGCGGCTCTCGACGTCCCGGGAGAGCTGCTTCACCACCGCCTTGGTGTCGGTGTTGATCTGGATGCCGGCGTCCTGGAGCTGCTGGACCACCGCGGGGTGCCACTTCGCGGCGCCCTTGTCGGTCCACAGGGTGACCTTCCAGTCACCGTTGGTCTCCTGGGCCTTGCCGGCCCACTCGATCATGTTCTGGACCGCGCCGTCCTTCGGCGTCGCGCCGAACCAGACGAAGTTGACCTGCTTGGGCACGTCCACCGGCGGCGGGCCGGGGTGGGCGGTCATCTCCTGGGCGAAGTGGGCGACCAGCTCGGCGTGCTTGGGATCGCCGTCGAGCCGGTTGAGCAGGATGCGCGCCTGGTACGGCCTCCCGTCCACGACGGCCTGGGTGATGTGGCCCTTGAGCGTGTCGACGTCCATCGTCGCCGGCTTGGCGCTGGGACGCAGCACCGGCGCCATCGGGCTCGGGGTGGTGACCGTCGGCATCGGCGGTGCGGTCGGGTTCGCGGTGGCCGGCGGGGTGGTCTGGACGAGCTTGCCGATGCCGGGGATCGAGCCGAGCCACCGCGGGCCGCGGAACGGCGCCGGACGCGTCCTCGGGGGACGGGTGTCGAACTGGAACGAGCGCGCCGCGGGGTCCGCCGCGGCCACGACCACGGGGGTGCTCGCGGGTGGGGCGGCGGTCGGTGGCACGGAGGTCGGGTCTGCCGGGGCCGAACGCGTCCTGGGCGTGCCGGAGGGCTCGGTGACGTTGCCGAAGTAGTCGTCCAGCATGGTCTGGAACGTCTTCGGGCCGTCGAACTTGTCCCACTTGCCGCGGGTCTTGTCGAATTCTTTGTTCAGTGCGTCGATGTTGGTCTGGTAGCGGGCGGTGCCGTCGGGGAATTGGTTGTACTGCGGCGTCTGGCCTTGGCGTTCGGCGAGGGCGTCGGTGATCTGACGGGCCAGGAGTTCGGTGGTGGCCTCGTCGGGGTTGATGTTGGTGTTGTAGACGCCGCCCTTGCCCACCTGGTGGGCGAAGGTGACGTCGCTGCCGACCGAGTGGACGTGCATGAACTCGTGGGTGAGCAGGTGCCGGATGGCGTCGGCCTTGCGTGACGGGTCGGTGGTGAGGCCGTCGAGGTGGTCGGTGTTGAGCAGGACGTGCCCGTTGATGGCCCGCGCGGGATTGGTCAAGGTGTTCTGGACGAGGTTGTCGCGTTGCGCGTCGACGTCGCCGTTCGGGCCGACCTTGGCCTGGACGACCTGGTTCAGCAGGGTGTCGAGGCGCGCGGTGGCGTCGGCGTCACCGTTGTTGAGCCGGCTCAGGAAGTCCGGGGACAGGATCTCGTCGCGGACGGCCTTCGGGTCGATGCCCTGGCCGTTGAGCTGGTCGACCGTGATGTCCGACTCGCCCCGGTCGTTCGTGTTCAGCGCCGAGTCCAGTTCCTGCTGGATGGCGAAGTGCTTGGCAAACGTTTGCTGGTCGAGCTGCACGACCAGGTCGGGGTTCACGTTGGGGGCCGTGGTGATGCCGTGGTTCGCGTTGAGCGTGGTGAACAGCGCGTCGAACCCGGCTTGGACCTGGCCGATGTCGACTTGGACGCCCGCGATGGTGATCGGCACCGGGGTGATCTGGGCCGGTAGCTGGTTGAGGATGCCGTTCTTCAGGGCGTCGTCGCGCCGGGTCGAGAACGGGGCCGCCGGGGCTGCGGGCGCGTTCGCCTGCGCCGGGGGTGCGGGCGGTGCACCGGGCGGCGGAGGTGGCTGGGTCCCGAACACCGGTGGGGGTGGCGGTGGCTGGGTCCCGAACGCCGGCGGCGGGGGCGGCGGGGTTCCGAACGCCGGTGGCGGCGGGACGGCAGCCTGCTGCGCGGAGGTGACCGCCGGCGGTGGCGGTGCTGGGGTGCCGAACGCCGGTGCGGGCGGCGGGGGCGGGGGCGACGAGGGCTGGTTCTCGGAGGGCCTGGTCTCGGGGCGGGCGCCGTGGTCGGGCGGCCTGGGCGGTGGGGTCCGAGTCGGCGCGTCCGGGTCGTTCAGCGTGGCGTTGGTGGTGTCGGGGACCATCACCTGGCTGTCGGTGGTGCGCTCGATCTGCCACAGGTGCCTCGGCTTGATCGACGGGTCGCCGTGCACCCCGACACCCATCAGCCCGTTGTCGTCGACCACCAGGTTGGACTGGGTGTGCCCGGCCGGTAGGGGTTTGCCGTCGCTGTTGAAGATGCGGGCGTCCGGGCCGGCCGCGTCCTTGTACTCGTCGGGCAGGCCGAAGTAGTGCGCGACCTCGTGGGCCAGCACGTTGGACGAGGTGTTCGTGCCCCAGTTGAGCTGGTCGGCCGCGGTGTCGGTCTTCAGGTCGACCGTGGTGTGCGCCTGGGCGGGATCGGTGACGAACTCCACCCTGGCGTGGAACTGGTCCCCGGAGGGCAGTCGGTAGCCCTGGTTGAGCAGCCGGTCGACGCCTTCGGCTGCCTTCTGCCGCGCCGTGTCCACGTCGGACTGAGTGACGTCGGCGCCGGGGTTGAGGTGGACCTTGAGCGTGTACTCCTTGACCCAGTTGCCCGGTGTCACCTCCATCCGGCGCACGTCGTGCCGGATGATGCCGGTCAGGGAGTCGACGTTGTTCGGGGTGCTCGACCGCTGCACGTCCGCGACCTCGGTGTCCACCGTGCGCACGGCCGCCTTGTCCCGCACCGAGTCCCACGATGCCGAGGGCTGCGGGCTCTTCGGGTCGAACCAGTCCGCGGTGCTCGCCTTGCTGTGCCGCCAGGACTCGTCGGCGATGACGTCCTTGCCCTTGCCCGGCGCGGGTTCGACGTCGGTGGAGGTGCCCGGGGAGGCGGAGTCGGAGGGGGCTTGGCGCGTCCCGGGCGGACCGGCCGGCTCGGTGCCCCCGAAGTAGTCGTCGAGCATGGTTTGGAACGTGTCCGCGGAGTTGAACGCGTCCCACTTGCCGCGCTTCTTGTCGAACTCCTTGTTCAGGGAGTCGATGTTGTCCTGGTAGCGCTTGGTGCCGTCGGGGAATTCGTTGTACTGGGGAGTCTGGTTGTTGCGCTGGGCGAGGGCGTCGGTGATCTGACGGGCCAGGAGTTCGGTGGTGGCCTCGTCGGGGTTGACGTTCGTGCTGAAGACGCCGCCCTGCCCGTTGCGGTGGGCGAAGGTGACGTCGCTGCCGACCGAGTGCACGTGCATGAACTCGTGGGTGAGCAGGTGCTGGATGGCGTCGGCCTTGCGGGCGGGATCGGTGCTCAGACCGTCGAGGTGGTCGGTGTTGAGCAGGACCTGCCCGTTGATGGCCCGCGCCGGGTTGGTGAGGGTGCTCTGGATCAGGTCGTGCCGCTGGGTGTCGACGTCGCCGTTGGGGCCGACCTTGGCTTGGACGACCTGGTCGAGCAGGGTGTCGAGGCGTGCGGCGGCGTCGGGGTTGCCGTCGTTGAGCCGGCGCAGGAAGTCGTTGGACAGGATCTCGTCACGGACCTGCTGAGGGTCGATGCCCTGGCCGTTGAGCTGGTCGACCGTGATGTCCGACTCGCCCCGGTCGTTCGTGTTCAGCGCCGAGTCCAGTTCCTGCTGGATGGCGAAGTGCTTGGCGAACGTCTGCTGGTCGAGCTGCACCACCAGGTCGGGGTTCACGGAGGGCGTGGTGGTGACGCCGTGGATGTCGTTCAGGGTGCCGAACAGCGCGTCGAACCCGGCCTGGACCTGGCCGATGTCGACCTGCACACCCGCGACGTCCAGCGGCGCCGGGGGGATGTCGGCCGGTAGGCGGTCGAGGATGCCGTTCTTCAGGGCGTCGTCGCGCTGGGTCGAGAACGGACCCGCCGGGGTTGCGGGCGCGTTCGCCTGCGCGGGGGGCGCGCCGGGCGGTGGAGGTGCCGGAGCCCTGGTTCCCGGTGGAGGCGGTGGCTGGGTCCCGAACACCGGCGGCGGGGGCGGCGGGGCACCGAATCCCGGCGGGGGCGGTGGCGGCGCGTTCGGGTCGGGTGCGGGCCGGGTCGTGGGTGCGTTGGTGTCGGACGAGGTCCGGGTGTCTGCGGGTGCCGGTGGTGCGGAGGCGTCCGGGGGCGCGCTGCGGCTGGTGGGGTCGTAGTTCGGGTTGAGGATCTTCGGGCCGAACGTGGACGGCGGCGGCGGTTCCAACGACAGGTGCGGCTGCAGGATCGGCTCGGCGGACACGATGAACTCGGGCTTGAGGCCGCCGGGGAAGACGATCTCGTTCTCGCCGGGCTTGGCGGTCTTGTCACCGAGCGTGGCGTTCACGTCGACACCCGCGCCGGGCGGAGTGGCGATCTCGTAGCGCCACATGCCCGGACGGCCCCACTTGCCGCTGATCCAGACGTTCTTCGTGCTGCCGACGAACATCGTCTCTTTGTTGGCGGACTGGTAGGTGGACAGGTCGCCGTCGGTCCGTCCGCCGGTGCGGGGCTTCATGCCCACGGCGAACGGGCCGTTCGGGTCGATGCTGCCGTCCTCCGTGACCGGCGGGCGGGTGTCGAACCGGTAGAGCGGGTCGGGGCTGGTGTTCCAGACAGGCGCCGGCCTGATCGTCTCCGGGGTGACGTGCGGGTCGGCGGCGTAGGGCTTGACGTTGGGGTGGTCGGTCGCCGGTGGCGGCGGCGGTTCGGTGATCTTCCACCGCTTCGCCGGCGCGCCGGGCGGGTTGGCCGACGTTGACGGCACGCCGGTCAGCAGGACACCGCCCACGGGTGGCGGCGGCGGAGGGACCGGTCCGCCGGGAAGCGGGGGTGGCGGTGGCGGCGGTGGGGCGTTGGTGTTGTCCAAGCCGGGTGCGGGCGTGGTGGTGCCCGGCATGGGCGGTGGAGGTGGGGGCGGGGTGACCGCGTTGCCGGGAGGGGGGACGTTCGCGCCAGGCGGCGGTGGTGGCGCGGGGATGTTCGCGCCGGTGGTCGGCGAGGATGCCGGGCGCGTGGGTGTGGGTGCTGGCGGTGGGGTGGCTGCGTTGTCCGGTGAGGGGGGTGCCGGGCGCGTCGGTGTGGGTGTCGCTGGGGTCGGCGTGGCGGTGCTGATCGGTGGGGTGGCGCCGGCAGGGGGCGGTGCTGGTGGGGAGACCGGCGCAGGGGGTGGAGTGGCCGACACCGGAGGGGCGCTGACCGGAGGAGCGCTGACCGGAGGGGCGCTGACCGGAGGGGCGCTGACCGGAGGGGCGCTGACCGGAGGTGTCACGACCGGCGGCGTGGTGATCGGCGGGGTGATGTTCGCCGGGCGAGGTGTGGCGGGAGGGGCCGGTGCCGGGGGTGGGGTGACCGACGCCGGTGGGGCGCTGACCGGTGGGGCGCTGACCGACGGGGTTGGTGGCTTGCTCGTCTGGGGTGCCGGAGGTGCGGAAGGGGTGGTGCCGGCCGGTGGCGTTGCTGCGGGAGGTGCCGGTGGGGTGACGGACTTCGGGGCGTTCGTGTCGGGGGGAGGCGTGCTGATCTGGCTTGGCGACGGCGGGGCGCTGATCGTCGGCTTGGGCGCGGGTGGCGGCGTCGAGGGAGAAGTCGCCGGGGCCTTGTTGATGGTGCCGTCGCCGGTCGGGGGCTTGGGCGCGTCGAACACGCCCTTCTCCGGTCCGCCGGTGAACTTGCTCGAACGGTCCGTCGACGGGCTCGCGCCCGGAGCACCCGCGGCCGGTGGCGCGGCGACCGGCGGCGCTACCGGTGCGCTCACCGGAGGCGCGACGACGGGGGACGGCTTCGGGCCGGTCGAGGGCGGAGCCGTGGTGGCGTTCGGGGCGCCCGCGGGCGGTGTGTTGACCGGCGGCGCGCTGGGAGCAGGGGTGTTGACGGTCGGGACGCCGGCCGTGCCGGCCGAAGGCGCGTTGACGGTCGGCTTGGGCGCGGGTGGCGGCGTCGAGGGAGAAGTCGCCGGGGCCTTGTTGATGGTGCCGTCGCCGGTCGGGGGTTTGGGTGCGTCGAAGACGCCCTTGCCCGGTCCGCCGGTGAACTTGCTCGATCGGTCGGACCCGCCCGCGGTGCCGGGGGCTGCGCCGGGAGCCATCGGGGCACCGCCCACCGGGGGCACGGTCGGAGCGTTCACCGAGGACGCGGCACCCGGGGTCGGCTTCGGACCGGTCGTGGGTGGAGCCGTCGCGGTGCTCGGCGCGCCGCTGCCGGGTGCGGTGGTGGTCGGTGCGCCGGCGGTGGGAGTGGCCGGGATGCCGCCGGGTGCGCTGATGGTGGGCTTGGGCGCGGGTGGTGGTGCGGAGGGTGAGCTGGTCGGGGCTTTGTTGATGGTGCCGTCGCCGGTCGGGGGTTTGGGTGCGTCGAAGACGCCCTTGCCCGGTCCGCCGGTGAACTTGCTCGATCGGTCGGACCCGCCCGCGGTGCCGGGGGCTGCGCCGGGAGCCATCGGGGCACCGCCCACCGGAGGAGGTGTCACGCCGGGTGCGCCGGACAGCGCGCCGCCGATGCTGCGGGCCGCCGTGCTCGCGCCCGGCGTGGTGGCGCCGGTCACCGGGCCGGCGCCCGGCGTCGGACCGCCCTTGACCGCCGGTCCACCGGACGGCGTCGAACCGGGCGGCGTCACGCCGGGCACACCGCCACCGGGCACACCGCCACCGGGCACCCCGCCGCCGCGCGGGCCGCCCGGCGAACCCGGCGAACCCGGAACGCCGGAGATCGGCCCCACCGAAGGACCACCGGGCGACCTGGGCGATCCACCGGGGTTCGACCCGGACGCGCCGGGAACGCCGGTGATCGGTCCGACCGCCGGTCCGCCGGTGCCGCGCGGCCCGCCGGACGGGATCACGCCGGGTGTGCCGCCGGGCAGGTTCTTGACCGGTCCGACCGCCGGCCCGCCGGTCCCACGCGGACCACCGGGAGGCGTCGCCCCTGGCGTGCCGGGCAGGTTGTTGATCGGTCCCACCGCCGGTCCGCCGGTACCTCGCGGCCCGCCGGACGGGGTCACACCCGGAGCGCCGGGCAGGTTCTTCACCGGTCCGACCGCCGGTCCGCCGGTGCCGCGCGGCCCGCCGGGCGGGGTCACGCCGGGTGTGCCTCCGGGCAGGTTCTTCACCGGCCCGACCGCGGGCCCGCCCGTGCCCTTCGGTCCGCCGGTCCCGTTCGGCCCGGTCGCACCGGGCACGTTGGTCACCGGCGTGACGGAAGGCCCGCCCGCACCCTTGGGCCCGCCGGTCCCGTTCGGCCCCGACGCGCCCGGCACGTTGGTCACCGGAGTGACGGAAGGCCCGCCCGGACCCTTCACCCCGAGCGGCCCGTTGCCGGGTGAGCCGGGTGGCCGCTGGGCGTTCGAGTTCGGGTCGATCTTGGTGAACTGGTCGCGGGCGAACTGGTCGTTCTGCACGTGCGTCTGGGCGGTGGCCTTCAACCCGGACTGGACGTTGCCCATCGCGGACGACGCGTTGTTCGCCTGCTGCACCGAGGCGTCGTTCGAGCTGTTCAACGCGGGCACGGCGACGATGCCGATCGGGCCGAGCGCGTTGGGCGCGAGCTTGAGCCCCTGCAACCCGCCGGAGATCGCCGCCAGCCGGTCCCGCAGGCTGCCGGCCCGCTTGTCCAGGTCCGACATGGTCGATTCGCTCATGCCGAAGCCGGAATTGCCGGTCGGCCCGCCCGCGGACGGCGGTGGCGCGGGTGGTGGCGGTGACGACGGGTTGCCCGATGAACCCGGGGTGTTCGTGTCGACGCCGCCGCCACCGCGTGCCATGACTGGTTCTCCGTGGTTCTTCTAGACCTGGACGGAACTCGTGGACGTCCCGCTCGACGCGGGCTGCGAGAACTGCGACTGGAACGAGTCGTAGCTCGACTTCGCCGCCTCGCCCGCCGACTTCGCGTCGTCCGCCGCCCGCTCGACGCTCGTGCCGGCCTGCTCGGCCCTGCGCGACGCCTCCTCGGCGGCCTTGATGTCGGCGTCGCTGCCGGACGCGAACGCCTTGGCGTTGGCCTCGGCCGCCGCCGCGTTGGCCGCCGCGAAGTCCACGTTCGCCTGCTCGTAGGTGGCGTTCGCCGTCTTCGCCGCGTCGTTCTTGGCCGACATGTCGTTCTCGGCGGACGTGCGCGCCGGGTCGTCCTGGCCCGGGTTGTTGCGCTTGTACTCCTCGTACGCGGCCTTCGCGGCCTCGTCGGAGGGCTTCGCGTCGGCCAGCGCCTGGTTGCTCGCCTTGGCCGCGTCGGCGACGTCGCGGGCTTCCTTCGCCGCCTTCTCCGCCGCCTGGGCCGCCTCGCCGCGCGCCGCGTCCGCCTCGACCTTGGCAGCCTCGTACTTGGCCATCGCCGCGTCCCGGCCGGCCTGGTCGCCGCGCGCGGCGGCGGCGTTGGCCTCTTCGACGAACCCGTTGGCCTTGGCGTTGGCCTCGCTCGCCTTCGTGGCCGCCGCGTTCACGTCCTCGTTGGCCTTCTTGGCCTCCGCGGCGGCCGCGGCCTCTTCCTCCTTGGCCTTGCTGTAGCGCTCGTTGGCCTCCTCGGCCTTCTTGTTGGCGTCGGTGACCTTGTCGTCCTGCACGTCCTTGGCCAACGCCTTGTCGATCTCGCGGTCGACGCCCTTCTGCGCCTTCCACGACTCGTAACCGACCTCGGCGACGTCGGCGATGTTCTCGAACCGGTTCCAGCCCTTGCCGACGTTCTCGGTGATCTCGTCGAGGTTCTTGATCCGGCCCATCTGCCTGGCGAGCGCCGCGGTGAGCCGGGCGATCCGGGACGCGATGTTCACGCCCAGCGCCACGGCCTTGCCGACCGCGAAGCCGATGTAGGCGGCGATGGACGCGCCGAACGTGAAGAACGCGGCGGCGGCGGCGATCAGCGCGCCCGCCAGCAGCGAGCCGAGCAGCTGGGCGATCAGGTCGCGCACGATGTCGCGCAGCACGGACACCAGCACGCCGCAGATGGCGACGATCTTGGCCTTCTGCTCGACGGCGTTGGCCAGCGCGTCCAGCTCCTGGCCCATCGACTCCATGTTCTTCTGGAACGCCTCGGACGACGCGCCGGTCCACCCGTCGAAGGTGGCCAGCTCGCGCCGGTGGTCCTCGGCCAGCACGCGCAGCTCGGCGGCCTGCTTCTTGGTCGCCTCGACGTTGGCGTTGATCTCGTCCGGGTCGCCCATGAGCTGGTCGAGCGGTTCCTTCAGGAACGTCACGTGCTCGATCAGCCAGCCGATGCCCGCGCCCAGGATCGTGCCGAACGGGTCGACCGCCAGCATAGCCATGGACGACGCCGTGCCGATCGCGGCGAAGGTGATGTCCAGCGCCTTCTCGGTCTCGGTCTCCGCGTCCTTGCCGATGGTGGTGATCATCTCGTCCCAGGCCGAGATGAACAGCGAGCCCTTGAACTTGTTCTGCTCGGTGATCTCCATGCCCGGTGGCGAGGCGATCGGGGTGTCGGGGGCGGTCATCGCTCAGGGTCTCCTCGTCACCAGGGCTGGTTGTCGTCGTCCTCGTCGTCACCGGGGCGCGAGGGGCGCGCCGGTCGCGACGGCGTCTGCGGCTGACCGCTGTACGGGGACGGGGCGGGGGCAGGGGCGTGGGTCGCGACCGGGGCCGGCGGGGCGGGCTCGGCCTCGGGAGCGGCGTAGTCGTCGCGCTCGTCGTCGTCGACCTCGTCGTCCGGGATGGTGTCGCTGATCATCCGCATGGCCTCGGTGCCCTCGCCGAGCGGCTCGAACGCCGCCATCACCTGCTGCGCGGCCTGCTTCTGCGCGACCTTGGCCGTCTGCATGATCAGGGCGGTGAGGCGGGCGGAGCCGAGCTCGGTCGCCCGGTGGCCGAGCTGGATGTTCAGCAGGCCGCCGTTCGGGCCGACGGTGATGGTCACCGCGCCGTCCGGGCTCGACGCCGTGGCCTGCGAGTTCTCGAAGTTCTCCTGGAGGTCGGCCGACTTCCGCTGGAGATCGGCCAGCTTTGCCTCGAAGTTGTCGAGCCACTGCTGGGGGTCCAAGTCAACCTCCTGTGGGGGATATCGGTGCAGGGTGGAGTGCACCGGACCCCGCCAACGCCGCTCCAACGCCTCACCAACGGGTTAACCCTGCGGGCCTCCGAACCCTGATTGGCCGGCGGTCACCGGACGGCCACTTCACCCGGTCCGCGTATTGACGCTGAGTAATCGGCTACGACGCGGGGAAGTCGCGCTATCACTACGAGTGGCGGAGTCGCCTGATGGCACCAACGATTAGGTCACGTGCGGACCGGTGCGTGCGCGGGTGTCATTACTACGGGGTACGGTTCGCCACTCGGAAGACCCGACGGCCCCGCCGTCGGGATTTGTCTGCTCCTAGCCGAGCAGGGAGGGAGACGAGCCGTGCGTCGTCGAATGCGTGGCCTCGCGGTGGCCGCGATCGCGCTGACCAGCGTTCTCACGATGGCCGCCTGCGCCAAGGACACCGGTGGGAACAACACCGGGACCGGGTCGACCAACACCGCCGAGGGCTGCAAGCTGGCTGACAAGCCGCCGGCCGCCACCGCGACCTCCAGCAGCGCCGCGTCGAGCGAGAAGGTCGACGGCAGCGCGCTGAAGGTGGGTCTGGCCTACGACATCGGCGGTCGGGGCGACGCGTCGTTCAACGACTCCGCGGCGGCGGGCCTGGACAAGGCCAAGGCCGACTTCGGCATCGCCGAGGTCAAGGAGCTGACCGCCGCGCCGAACGAGCCGGAGGACGCCAAGCAGACCCGGCTGCGCCAGCTCGCGAGCGAGGGCTTCAACCCGATCATCGGTGTCGGCTTCGCCTACGCCGAGTCGCTGAAGGTCGTCGCGCCGGAGTTCCCGGCCGTCAAGTTCGCGATCGTCGACGGCGCGGTCGAGGGCGCGGCGAACGTCACGCCGCTGCTGTTCGCCGAGGAGCAGGGTTCCTTCCTGGCCGGCGTCATCGCCGCCTACAAGTCGAAGGCCTGCCACGTCGGCTTCGTCGGCGGTGTGGAGATCCCGCTGATCCAGAAGTTCGACGCGGGCTTCGCCCAGGGCGCCAAGACCGCCGCGCCCGACATCAAGATCGAGAAGAAGTACCTGACCCCGGCGGGCGACTTCACCGGCTTCCAGGACCCGGCCAAGGGCCAGGAGGCCGCGACCGGCCAGGTCGAGGCCGGCGCGGACGTGCTCTACCACGCCGCCGGCGCCTCCGGCAAGGGCGTCTTCTCCGCCGCGAAGACGGGCAACGCGCTCGCCATCGGCGTCGACTCCGACCAGTACAACCAGAAGACGGTCGAGGAGTCCAAGGACGTCATCGTGTCGTCCATGCTCAAGCGGGTCGACGTCGCGGTGTACGACTTCGTCAAGGCGGTCGCCCAGAACGACCTGGCGAGCCTGCCGAAGGTGTTCGACCTGTCCGTGGACGGCGTCGGCTACTCCACCTCCGGCGGCAAGATCGACGACAACCTGAAGGCGGTCCTCGAGGGCTACAAGGCCCAGATCATCGAGGGCAAGATCAAGGTCGAGTCCGCGCCGTAACCCCATCCGGCCTCCGGCGCACTGGGCCCTGCGAGCACCCTCGCGGGGCCCAGTGCGTGGTTAGCCCCGGCGCAGCCGGAGATCACACGGAGCATCCATGAGTACCACGACCCCTGCCGTCGTCCTGTCGGGCATCACCAAGCGCTTCCCGGGTGTCGTCGCCAACAGCGACGTCCACCTCAGCGTGCAGGTCGGCGAGGTGCACGCGCTGTGCGGTGAGAACGGCGCCGGCAAGTCCACCCTGATGAAGATCCTGTACGGGATGCAGCAGCCCGACGAGGGCACCATCGAGGTGGCGGGCGAGCAGGTCCGGTTCCGCACGCCGGCCGACGCCATCAAGGCCGGCATCGGCATGGTGCACCAGCACTTCATGCTCGCCGACAACCTGACCGTGCAGGAGAACGTCGTCCTCGGCGCGGAGTCCCTGCACGGCATCGGCGGCAAGGCGCGCAAGCGCATCCTGGAGCTGGCCGACGCCACCGGCCTGACCGTCGACCCCGGCGTGCTCGTCGAACGGCTCGGCGTGGCCGACCGGCAGCGGGTCGAGATCCTCAAGGTGCTCTACCGGGGCGCCAAGGTGATCATCCTGGACGAGCCGACCGCGGTGCTCGTGCCGCAGGAGGTGGACGAGCTGTTCGCCACCCTGCGCGGCATGCAGCGGCAGGGCTTCACGTTCCTGTTCATCTCGCACAAGCTGGACGAGGTCCGCTCGATCGCCGACTCCGTCACGATCATCCGCCGCGGCACCACCGTCGGCACCGCCGACCCGAAGGCCGTCAGCTCGCGCCAGCTGGCCGAGATGATGGTCGGCAGCGAGCTGCCCAGCCCGGAGACGCGCGAGTCCACCGTCACCGACCGCGTCGTGCTCCAGGTGGAGAACCTGGGCCTGGTCGCGGCCGAGGGCACCCGGCCCGTGCTCGACGACATCGACCTGGTCGTGCGCGCGGGCGAGATCGTCGGCATCGCGGGCGTCGAGGGCAACGGGCAGACCGAGCTGGTCGAGACGATCATGGGCATGCGCAAGGCGCACCACGGCCGCGTGCTGCTCGGCGACCGCGACGTCACCAGGCTCGGCACGCTCGCCCGCCGCGAAGCGGGCATCGGCTACATCCCCGAGGACCGGCACCGCCAGGGGCTGCTGCTCACCCAGCCGCTGTGGGCCAACCGCATCCTCGGCCACCAGACCCGCCGCCCCGTGTCGAAGGGCCAGTGGCTCGACCTCGCGGGCGCGAAGAAGGACACCGAGCGCATCGTCGAGGACTTCGACGTGCGCACGCCGGGCATCGACGTGGCCGCCGTCGCGCTGTCCGGCGGCAACCAGCAGAAGCTCGTGGTCGGCCGTGAGCTGTCCGGCGACCCCGTGCTGCTCATCGCGTCGCACCCGACGCGCGGCGTCGACGTCGGCGCGCAGGCGCTGATCTGGGACGAGATCCGCGCCGCCCGCGCCCGCGGCCTCGCGGTGCTGCTGATCTCGGCGGACCTGGACGAGCTGATCGGCCTGTCCGACACCATCCGGGTGATGCTGCGCGGTCGGCTGGTCGCGGACGCCGACCCGGCCACGGTCACCCCGGAAGACCTCGGCAGCGCCATGACCGGCGCCGGCGCCACGAGCGCCGCCGTCGTCGACCAGGCGTCGGAATCGGAAGGCGAGTAATGGGAATCTTGCGCGGCAAACTGCTGCCGCCCGTGCTGGCGATCCTGTTCTCCGCCCTGCTGTGCGGTATCGCGCTGGTGGTGTCCGGCGCGAACCCGCTGCGGGCGTTCGGGGCGATGTTCGCGCAGGTCGGCGAGGGCACCACCGCCGTCGACATCGTCAACAGCACCGGCACCTACTACATCGCGGCGCTGGCGGTGGCGATCGGGTTCCAGATGAACCTGTTCAACATCGGCGTCGAGGGCCAGTACCGGGTCGCGGCGGTCGTCGCGGCCGTGGTCGGCGGCTCGATCGCCCTGCCGCCCGGCCTGCACGCCCTGGTGATCATCCTGACCGCCGCCGTCGCGGGCGCGCTGTGGGCCGCGATCCCGGCGGTCCTCAAGGTGACGCGCGGCGTCAACGAGGTCATCTCCACGATCATGATGAACGGCCTGGCGCTCGGCCTGGCCGCGTACCTGATCGGCGCGGACGTGTTCGGCGAGCTGCGCGGCAACAACATCCGCACGCCGGAGATCCCGGAGAGCGGCTGGGTGCCCGGCATCCCGCTCGGCTCGTCCGGCACGGTGTTCGGCCTGGTGTTCCTGGCCGCGCTGCTGGGCATCGGCTACTGGGTGATGATGAACCGCACCCGGTTCGGCTTCGAGCTGCGGGCCTCCGGCGAGTCGTCCACGGCCGCCGCCGCGGGTGGCGTGAACGCCAAGAAGATGGTGCTGATCGCCATGCTGCTCTCGGGCGGCATCGCGGGCCTGGTCTCCATGCCGGAGATCCTGGGCCGCGACCACACGTACAACCTGAACTTCCCGGCCGGCATCGGCTTCTCCGGCATCGCGATCGCGCTGCTCGGGCGCAACCACCCCGGTGGCATCGCGTTCGGCGCGCTGCTGTGGGCGTTCCTGGACAAGTCGGGCCTGGCGCTGGACAACGTGGGCGTGCCCCGCGAGATCGTGACGATCATGCAGGGGGCGATCGTGCTGTCGGTCGTCGTCGCGTACGAGGTGGTCCGCCGGTTCGAACTGGCCGCGCAGCAGCGGCAGGTCGGCCGGCAGCTCGGAACGGTGGATGCCGCATGAGTACTTCCCTGATGAACCCCTCCGAGGCCCCGAGCACCGTTCCGCCGCCGCGCAAGTCGCGGCGGATCCCCGGTTGGGCCGTCGGCGCGCTGGGCGTGGCGGGCGCGGTCGTGCTGCTGTCCACCACGTCGTACCTGACGGGTGTGCCGCAGCTGACGTCCACCGGCACCATCCAGACCGCGGTGCGGTTGGCGTTGCCGATCCTCCTGGCGGCCCTCGGCGGCCTGTGGGCGGAACGCGCGGGCGTGGTGAACATCGGCCTCGAAGGCATGATGATCATGGGCACGTGGGGCGCGGCGTGGGCCGGCTACCAGTGGGGCCCGTGGGCGGCGCTCGTGTCGGCGGCCGTGTTCGGCGCGCTGGGCGGTCTCCTGCACGCCATCGCCACCGTGACGTTCGGCGTGAACCACATCGTGTCCGGTGTGGCGATCAACCTGCTCGGCGCCGGCCTGACCAAGTACCTCTCCACGCTGATCTTCTTCCCGCTGTCGAACAACCCGCGCGAGTCGCCCGCCGTGCCGAAGTTCGACACCTACTCCGCCTCCGGCCTCTCGGACTGGCTCGGCGAGCTCGAAGCGCAGCAACGGGTGGGCCTGTCCGACGTCGCCGGCATCCTGCGCGGCCTCGTCACCGGCGTGTCCCCGTTGACCATGCTGGCGATCCTCCTGGTGATCGGCAGCTACCTGGTGCTGTGGCGCACCCGGTTCGGCCTGCGGCTGCGGTCGTGCGGCGAGAACCCGGTGGCCGCGGAGTCCCTCGGCGTCAACGTCTACCTCTACAAGTACGTCGCGGTGATCTCCTCGGGGGCGCTCGCCGGCATCGGCGGCGCGGCCCTCGTGCTCAACCCGGGCCAACCCGGCTACCTCGAGGGCCAGACCAACGGCCGCGGGTTCATCGGCCTCGCCGCGATGATCTTCGGCAACTGGCGGCCCGGCGGCCTGCTCGGCGGCGCGGCCCTGTTCGGCTACGCCGACGGGTTGCAGCTGCGGTCGGGCGGCAAGACGTTCCTCGCGCTGATCTACGGCGCGGTGCTCCTGCTCGTCGTGATCGTCATCTGGCAGCTGGTCCGCCGCCGCTGGTTCGCCGCCGCGTTCGGCATCCTGGCCGCCGGCCTGCTCTACGCCGTGTACTACTCGGTGGACGAGGTGCCGAGCGAGCTGACCACCTACGCGCCGCACCTGGTCACCCTGGTCGTCCTCGCGGTCGCCTCCCAGCGATTGCGGATGCCCGCGGCGGACGGGGTGGTGTACCGCCGTGGTTGACATCGACTGGGACGTCCTGCGGACCCGCGCCGTCGAGGCCGCGCAGTCCGCCTACTGCCCGTACTCCGGGCTGCGGGTGGGCGCGGCGGCCCTGTGCGACGACGGCCGGATCGTCGTCGGCTGCAACGTGGAGAACGCCGCCTACGGCGTCGGCCTCTGCGCCGAGTGCGCCCTCGCGGGCCAGTTCGCGCTCACCGGCGGCGGCAGGCTGGTCGCCCTCGCCTGCCGCAGCGGCGCCGGCGACCTGCTGATGCCGTGCGGCCGGTGCCGTCAGGTGATCTACGAGCTGGGCGGCGCGCCGTGCCTGGTCGACACCCCGTCCGGCATCCTGCCGATGAGCGATGTCCTGCCCGACGCGTTCGGCCCGGAGGACCTGCCGTGACCCACACCGCCGTCGACGTGATCCGGGCCAAGCGCGACGGCGCCCGCCTGACCGACGCCCAGATCGACTGGGTCGTGGACGCCTACACCCGCGGCCAGGTGGCCGACGAGCAGATGTCGGCCCTGGCCATGGCGATCTTCCTGAACGGCATGGACCCGGCCGAAACCGCCCGCTGGACCCACGCCATGATCGACTCCGGCGACCGGCTGACCCTCGACGTCGGCCGCCCCACCGTCGACAAGCACTCCACGGGCGGCGTCGGCGACAAGATCACCCTCCCCCTGGCGCCCCTCGTCGCGGCCTGCGGCGCGGCCGTGCCCCAGCTCTCCGGCCGCGGCCTCGGCCACACCGGCGGCACCCTGGACAAGCTCGAATCCATCCCCGGTTGGCGCGCGCAGCTCTCCGTGGACGAGGTCGTCTCACAACTGCGGTCCGTGGGGGCCGTCATCTGCGCCACCACCTCGGGCCTCGCCCCGGCCGACAAGAAGCTCTACGCGCTGCGGGACGTGACCGGGACCGTGGAGGCGATCCCGCTGATCGCCTCGTCCATCATGTCGAAGAAGATCGCCGAGGGCGCCGAGGCGCTGGTCCTGGACGTCAAGGTCGGTTCCGGCGCGTTCATGAAGTCCCTCGACCAGGCCCGCGCGCTGGCCTCGGCCCTGGTGTCGATCGGCGTCGACCACGGACTGCGCGTGTCGGCCCTGCTGACCGACATGTCCGTGCCACTGGGCCGTGCCGTCGGCAACGCGGTCGAGGTCGCCGAGTCGGTCGAGGTCCTGCGCGGCGGCGGCCCGTCGGACGTCGTGGAGCTGACCGTCGCCCTGGCCGAGGAGATGCTGTCGCGCGCGGGCGTCTCGGCGTCACCGCGCGAGGTCCTGGCCTCCGGCGAGGCCTACGAGACGTGGGCCAGGATGATCCGGGCCCAAGGCGGTGACCCGGACGCCCCGCTCCCGGTCGGCCGCCACGAGCACGTCGTCACCGCGTCTTCGGACGGCTACCTGACCAAGCTGGACGCCTACGCCGTGGGCGTCGCCGCCTGGCGCCTCGGCGCCGGGCGCGCCCGCAAGGAAGACCCGGTCCAACCGGGCGCCGGCATCCTGTGCCTGGCCAAACCGGGTGACCGGGTGACCGGGGGCCAACCGCTCCTGGAACTGCGCACCGACACCCCGGACGCCATCCCCGCCGCCCTGGAAGCCCTCTCCGGCGGCTACGAGATCGGCCCCACCCCGCCGGCCACGACACCCCTGGTCATCGACACGATCCGGGGCTGACCACGCCGTTGATCTCCGCTCACCACGACGAAAGGCCCGGCCCGCGCGAAGCGGACCGGGCCTTTTCGGCAGTGACGATCAGGCGCCCTCGGCGGCCAGGTCGTCGTCGTCCAGGTTCCGGTTCTCGCCGGGCTTGGACCCGTTCTTCCGGGTCCGCCGCTGGGGCCGCGGCAGGGCGGTGGGCGGCGGGGGCGGGGTCGGCGAGCCGCCGCCCAGGATCAGCTCGGCGAACGTCGCCATCGCCTCGTCCAGCTGACCGCCGATGCGCAGCTCCGACTCCTGGTTGCTCTTGCGCACCAGGCCGGCCAGCGAGTCGGCGTCCGGCCGGGTCGACAGCGTGCCCTCGACCTTGGCGATGCCCTGCTCCACCACGCCGGACAGCTCACCGAGCCGCGACGCGAAGTCGTCCTCCACCGAGTCGAGCCGGGTCGCCATGGTGTCGAGCCGGGACGTCACCTGCTCCAGGCGCTGCGCCAGCGCCTCCAGCCGGTCCGTCGCGTCGACCTGGTCGCGCGTCTCGTCCAGCGCCGCGTGCAGCGCCTCGCGGGCTTCGTCCAGCTTGCCCGTCATCGTGCTGCGCGTGTCGGCCAACGACGCGCCGAGCGACTCGCGCGTCTCGGTCAACGACGCGTGCAGCCCGTCCCGCGTGCTGTTGAGGTTGTCCCGCGCCTCGTCCAGCTTGCCGTGCAGGCCGTTCGCGGACTCCGTGACGGACCGCTGCAACGCCTCGCGCGTGCCGTCGAGGTGCTCGTGCACACCCTCGTCGACCTCGTCCAGGCGACCGCGCAGCGCGGCCTCCAACGCCTCGATGCGCTCCCGCAGCGGCCCGGTCACCGCGCCCGGCACCTGCTCGACCTTGTTGTCCTGCTTGTCCAGGTGGCCGTCGAGGTCGTCGAGGCGCTTGTGGATGTGGGAGAGCTTGTCCTCCAGGCCGTCCATCCGCCCGGCGACACCCTCGAACCGGCCCGTCACCCCGTCGAGCCGACCGTCGAGCTGCGCGAACGGCTTGGCGAGCTTGTCGACCAGGCCCTCGACGGCCCGACCGATGCCCTGCACCGCGTTGTCCTGCGCCTCCAGCTTGGACAGCGCCTCGTCCAGCCGCTCGGCCAGCACGCTGACCTCGGTCCGGTCGGGCAGTTCGGACAGGCGCTTGCGAACGGAACCCAGCGACTCGAGCGGGGACATCCGCGCGTGGATCTCGTCCAGCGCGTCGAAGATCTGCTGCTGTTCGCTCTCACGGATCTCCGCGGCGCGCGTGAGCATGTTGCGCATCCGATCGAAGGACATCGTGGAGTTGTTGTTCTCGTTCACGGCTCGGGTGCCTTCGTCCAGGGGAGGGGAGACCTCCGGGAGCCTAACCAGGTTGGGGCGGCGGGCAGTAGCGCCCCCCGACCGGGATCGCCTGGATCGACGTTGCGTGTACTCCGTTGGAGTGACAGTCGCCGACCTTACCCCAAGGTAACCCGCAGCGTGCTTGTGACTGCTGCCGGTAAGCATCCGCCGTGTGAGTGACTAAAGCCCGCTTACCAGTAGCGGAAAGTTCTGCATCACGAGTGCACAACGGGGTCACTACAGCGAAAGCGGCACCTGATCGAGTGGTTCTGACCACACCCGGTGACGTGGGGGTGATCATACCGGTTGATGATCATCGCGAGCCGGAACGACACGGCGTGTCACCGGTATACGGTGGCGCCCATGCCGACCCCGCTGACCCAGGAAGACCTTCGCCGCGCGCCGAAGGTGCTCCTGCACGACCACCTCGACGGTGGCCTCCGCCCGCAGACGGTGATCGAACTCGCCGAGGCCTGCGGCCACCAGGGCTTGCCCACCACGGACCCGGCCGCGCTGGGCGCGTGGTTCCGCGACAACGCGAACTCCGGCTCGCTGGTCCGCTACCTGGAGGGCTTCGCGCACACGTGCGGCGTCATGCAGGACGAGTCCGCGCTGGTGCGCGTCGCCTCCGAGGCCGTGCAGGACCTCGCCGCCGACGGCGTCGTGTACGCCGAGATCCGCTACGCGCCCGAGCTGTTCACCGACCGGGGCCTGAGCCTGGAGCAGGCCGTCGAAGCGGTGCAGGAGGGCTTCCGCCAGGGCGAGGCCGCGTCCGGCGGCCGCATCAGGGTCGGCACGCTGCTGTGCGCGATGCGCCAGAACGACGGCTGGCAGCGCATCGCCGACCTGGTGGTCCGCTACCGGGACGCGGGCGTGGTCGGCTTCGACATCGCGGGCCCCGAGGCCGGGTTCCCGCCCAGCAAGGAGCTGTCCGCGTTCGAGTACCTGCGGCAGCAGAACGCGCACTTCACCATCCACGCCGCCGAGGCGTCCGGCGCGGAGTCGGCGTGGGAGGCCGTGCAGCTCGCGGGCGCGGAGCGGCTGGGCCACGGCGTGCGGCTGGCCGAGGACATCAAGGGCGACGAGGTCGGCCCGCTGGCCGCCTACGTGCGCGACCGGCGCATCGCGCTGGAGATGTGCCCGACGTCGAACGTGCACACCGGCGCGGTGGCGTCGCTGGCCGAGCACCCGATCAAGCGGATGGCCGAGCTGGGCTTCCGGGTCACCGTGAACACCGACAACCGACTGATGAGCGACGTGTCGATGACCGGCGAGTTCGCCACCGTGGTCGAGCAGTTCGGCTTCGGCTGGGAGGACCTGCGCAAGTTCACCGTCAACGCCGCCAAGGCCGCGTTCATCTCGCACGACGAGCGCCGCGCGCTGATCCAGGACGTCATCGAGCCGGCGTACGCCGCCTTCGAGCGGCAGTAGCCGCGCGAACGGGACAAGAGCAGAGGTCGCGGGCTCCGATGGCTGCCCGCGACCTCTGCTCTTGCGCGACCCGACGCTCTAGCGCACTTCCTAGTGCACCTTCAGCCGGTCCTCGAACGCCGCCACGAGCTTCCGCCACGCCACCTGCTCGTCGTCGAACGGCGAGCTGGGCGCGAGCCGCGTGGGGTCCGGCTTGAGCACGTACGACACCAGCCACCCCAGCCGCTCGGACTGGTTCAGCGCCACCTTCACGGTGTCGTCGTTGGCCCACTCGCCCGCGTCCTCCAGCAGTTCGACCACGAGGTCGAGCTGCGTGGGGTCGATCGCGTCCGGGCCGTCGGCGATGTCCTCGTCCAGGCCGGTGAGCACGTAGACGTTGTCCGGGTCGACCTCGACGTCCAGGTCGCCGCCGGTGGCCTTGGTGACCAGCTCGCCCCAGGTCGACACCTCGGCCAGGTCGTTGTCGTCGGCCTCGACGATGAACCGGGCCAACGCGCGCGGCGAGCCGAACACGTCGATCCGGCCCTTGCGGCCGAGGAAGACCGGGTGGTCGTCCAGGTAGCAGCGCAGCGTGTAGTACTCGCCCGCGCCACTGATGATCTTGATCGGGTCGATGCCGACCTCGCCCCAGAAGCCGACCGGCTCGTCGCCGTCCTCTTCGTCCACGTCGGCCGCCGCCGCAGCGGCGGCGTTGGCCTCCTCGAACTCGGCCAGTTCGTCCTGCGCGGCCTTGAGCGTGGGCTCGTCGACCTCCGGCGTGGTCACGACCTCGTCGATCGCGTCCAGCACCTCGTCCCACTTCTCCGCGACGACCTCGGAGATCTCGGTCCACAACGCCTGACCCTCGCGGCCGGTGAACGGCAGCGTGCCCTGCGGGAGCAGCGCGAAGCCCTCCGCCGAGTCGAGGATCTCGTGCACCTTCTCCAGCTCGCAGACGTCCGCCAGCGACCGCACGATCGAGATCACGTCCGCGAGCTCGCCGATGACCCAGGTGTCGGGCTCCTCGGAGACCAGCTCGGGCACGCCGACCAGGTCGAACTGGTGGTTGTCGTCCGGCGACAGCTCACCGACCGACAGCGCGGGCACCACGTGCCACGCCGGGTGGTCGGTCAGGTCGTGCTCTTCGGCCTTGCGCACGAACGCCGCCAAGTGCGCGGCATCGGGGAACGCGTACAGGTCCTCCTCGTGGCCGAGGAAGGCTTCCCACTCCTCGCCCTCTTCCCGCCAGCGCGGGGCCCACAGGGTGACGACATCACCCTGGGTGAGCCCCAGCTCGATCGGGACGATGTCCTGTGCCATCCGACCTCCCGGTCACGCCATGCCCCTTTGCGATGCGGGGGCAAGAGTACGGGGTCGATCACGCGCTACTGCCGTTGACCACGGAAAGGGTCCGCGAAGTAGTCGTCGTCGTCCGCTTCCTCCGGTTGTGGGCGGGTCGCGGGGCGGCTCTTCAC
This sequence comes from Actinosynnema sp. CA-299493, assembly GCF_050946825.1. Taxonomy (NCBI): domain Bacteria; kingdom Bacillati; phylum Actinomycetota; class Actinomycetes; order Pseudonocardiales; family Pseudonocardiaceae; genus Actinosynnema; species Actinosynnema sp. CA-299493. The sequence continues at coordinate 8,591,449 of NZ_CP191993.1, read as the reverse complement.
CTGGCCGGCCCACGGCGGCGCGGCGGGCCCCGTCGTCCTCGGCCGGGGTGCCGCCGGCGGCGTGACCTGCGGTTTGGCGGGCACTGGCGGGGTGGCGGGCACTGCCTGCGCCGACAACGTCCTCAGCGGCGGCGGGCCGGCGAACGCCTCGACCGCCATCGCCAGGCCGTCGCCCAACGACTTGGCCAGCTCGTTGTAGCTCTTCTGCACCGCCGCGTCCGTCGCCAGCCGCGCCGTCTCCACCACCAGCCTGCCGACCGCCTCCGGTCCCTGCGCCAACGCGTTCGGGTGCAGGTCGAGCGCCTTGAGCTCACCCGACGCGGTCGCCGTGGCGCGGGCCAGCCGGGTGGGGTGCTCGGCGCTGCCGGTGGTGCGGGCCAGCACTTCGGTCAGGCCTTCGGCCGCCGCGAGCCGTTGTTCCTGCGTCACCGGGACTCCCTCGGGTACGTGCCGTCGAACCCGTCGTCGTCCGGGCCGCGTTCGAAGCCGATCTCGGTCAACGCCCGCACCGCCGCCGGGTCGACCACGCGCTCCAACGCCCGGTGCACGCGCGACGCCGCGTCACGCGACGCCCGCGCCGACACGCGCAGGATCTCGTCCGCCAACGCCCGCGGTCCCATGGTCAACGCCGCCGGCGAGACCCGCACCTCCCGCGGCGGCCCGCCGGGCGCGGCGACGACCGTGACCGCGCCGTCGGGTGACGACGCCCGGCCGAGCACCGGACCCGTGCGCGCCACGTGCTCGGCGACCTGCCGCTCGGTGTCGGCGACCCGCCGGGCCGCCCGCTGCGTCTCGTCCACGTCCTCAGCCCGTCTCAGCCGGTCGGTCGGTAGAAGCCCATGAAGCCCATGCCGCTGTTGCTCGTGCGGATCGCGCCGACCTGCACCGGGTCGCCCGCCTCCACCATCTGCCCGTTGCCGATGACCATGGCCACGTGCCCGTCCCACACCACCAGGTCGCCGGGCAGCAGCTGGTCGGCCGGCACGGACGCGCCCATCGCCTGCGACGACGCGGGACGCGGGATGTCGAACCCGGCGCCGCCGTAGGCCCACTGGGTCAGGCCGCTGCAGTCCGTGCCCTGGGGCGGGTTCGCGCCACCCCACACGTAGGGAGTTCCCAGCGCCGACAACGCGTTGCGCACGGCCCGCGCGGCGGTCTCGTTGGGTGCTTCGGCGGAGCTGCCGTCGGGCAGGTTCACGCCGACGCCGGTGCCGGGCTGCGGCGGGATGGCCACCGGCAGACGTGGTCCGGTGGGACCGCCGCCACCGCCACCGGACCCACCGCCGCCACCGCCACCTGATCCACCGCCCGACCCGCTACCGGACCCGCTGCCCGACCCGCCGTTGGACCCGCCGTTCGACGAAGAGGACGACCCGCCGCTGTCGCCCGCGGACGACGTCGACGTCGTGCCGCCGCCCTCCACGCCCAACGGGTCGCCGATCCCGGCGAAGTCCGGGCGCTCCAGGCCCTGCAACCGCGTGACGACCTCGGTCAGCCGGGTGCGGACCTCGGCCAGTTCCCGACCGGTCCTGCCCTCGTACTCGCGGGCCTTCGCGGTCACGTCGGCAGCCACCGCGAGCACCGCGCCGATCCCGCCGAACGCGCCCGCCGCGACCGCCGCCGCCAGCCGGGGCCACGCCCAGCCGGTGAACTCGTCGATCAGGCCCTGGATCGCGGTCTTGCCGGCGGTCACCGCGTCCACCGCCGCGGTGGCGGCCTGCTGGGTGGTCGTCGCGTTGCGCGCCAACGCGCCGACGCCACCGGAGAACGCGGCGACGCGGGTCTGGAACGCGTTCGCCTTCTCGCCGTACCACTGGCTCATCGCGGCGTTCGCCGCGCCCGTGTGCCTGCCGTCGAGCTCGGTCAGCGCCGAGGACGCCCGGCCGAACGACTCGGCCGCGCCCGTCGCGCCGCCGGTGTCGCCCTCCAGCTTGGCCAAGTGGTCCTTCATCGGCTGGACCAGAGCCGCCAGGAAGCCGCCGACGTCCACGTCAGACCTGCGCGGCCCGGTCGAGGTCGGCGCTGGTGCGCGCCTCCTGCTCGGTGTACGCCCGGCCGGTCTTCGCGACCTCCGCGGCGAACGCCGACAACCCCGCCGACGCGGCGGCCACACCGTCCACTTGGGCCTGTGCCGCCTGCCGGAAGGCCGCGCCGAGGCCGACCTCGTCGCCGATCGCGCCGAAGCTGCCCGCGGCCAACGCGGTCGTGCCCGCCAACGTGGACGTGCCCACCTCGCCGACCTCGCTCGCCAGACCGGCCGCCGTGCTGCCGTACGCCGACAGCGCCGCGGTGTCGACGCCGAAACCCCGTTCCACCTTCGTCCCCCTTTTGGTGCCGTGCGACCGCGATCCTGCCCCATCCACCGGCGGGTTGTGCGGCGTTCGGCGAGATCCTGCCCCGATGAGCGGTACCACGGGCGATGTCGTCACCTGATCATGTGTAGGTGGGTGTTTTGCGCCATTGGGAACGGATTGTGGCGTGGCTTGACCACCACGCCCCCTTGACCGGTTCGGCGTTCGTGCCCCCCGAGGACGGCGCCGCGGTCGAGGCGTTGGCGGTCGCGAGCGGCCTCGAGCCGCCCGCCGACCTGCGCGCGTGGTGGGCGGTGTGCGGCGGCACCGCCGATCTGGCGTTCGCCGAGGTGCTGCCGCCGTTCTACACGCCACTGGGTCCGTCCAACGCGCTGCGCTCGTGGCGGTTGAAGGAGCGGTTCTGGCCCGCGGACCTGGACACCGAGGCGGGCACGCCGACGACCGGGTTCCACCCGATGTGGCTGCCGATCGCGTTCGACGGGTGCGGTGACGCGTTGGCGCTCGACCTGCGGCCGGGCGTGCTGTCGGGGTGCGTGGTCGAGTGGGACCGCGAGGCGGGCGAGATGCTCAAACCGGAGTGGACGGGCCTGGACGAGATGCTGGACCAGGTCGCCACCGCCCTGGAGCACCGGGGCCGGCTCGGCCACTGCGAGCCGTTGGTGACGACGGACGGCCGGTTGGGCTGGTTCACGAACTAGTGAACCGTTCGTCGTGAGCGTTCAACTCGGGGGTCCTGAACGTAGGACACGGTCGTTCTGAACGTAGGACTCTCGCGTGCTGAACGTAGGACTCGCGCGGTGATCACACTGGTGGGTGAAACCTTGGCTCGTCGGCGCGCTGAAGTCGGTGCGGTGTCGTTGGCTGCGGGGAGGGCGTCGACCTCCACGGGAGCCGGACATGCAGATCAGCCGCAGCGGAGCCGTCGGTCTGGCGGTCGCCGTCGCCGTCCTCGCGACCGGGTGGGCGCCGAGTGCCCAGCCGAGGTTCGCGGCGGCGGTGAACCCGGTGCGGCCGGTCGCGCCGGACGACGTCCACGCCGACCCCAGCCACGGTTTCCTCGTGCTGGTCGAAGGCGACGCGGCGCTGTACGAGAACGAGACCGAGGGGCCGGTGGCGGTAGGCGGCGACGTCCGGTTCCGGCAGTACAACGCGGGCCCCAACAACCCCGGCACGTACACCCTGCCCGGTGACACCCGGCCGACCAGCCTGGTCGTCGGCGGCGGCCTCGACTTCGGCCGGAGCGGCACGGGCACGCTCAGCGTCCTGAACCAGTCCTACGCCAAGGTCGCCGACCTGGGCGACGCGACCGTGCTGCCGTCGGGCGGGGTGACGTTCGTCGTGCCCGCCGGCGGGAACGCGAACACCCGACCCGCCCTGGCGGTCCAGACCTCGCAGCCGGCCGCGTCGGTCGGCGGGCCGAGCGGCTTCGACTTCGCGTCGCTGTTCGCGCTCTACCGGCAGATCAACGCGGACGTGTCCGAGTGCGCGTCGACCGTGACCCTGCGGGACCAGAACGGCCAGGGCCCGTGGAACGGTACGGACCCCAACGCCACGATCGGCCTCCAGCCGGGCCAGAACGTGCTCACCCTCGACGCCGCGCGGATGGCCGCGCTGGACAACATCAACCCGCTCGACGGCGCGCCGCAACCCGGCGACCAGGCGTGGCTGGTCGTCAACGTCGACGTGACCGGCGACTACACCTGGCCGGTGCCGAACGTGAGCTGGCAGGGCAACGGCCCGTCGCGGCACGTGCTGTGGAACTTCACCACCTCGGGCACCATCACGCTGCCGCCGGGCTCGGGCACCGTGTGGGGCACCCTCTACGCGCCCAACGCCACCCTGGTCGACGACAGCTCGTCCAACATCGAGGGCGCGGTGGTCGTGAAGTCCCTCGTGCACGGCGGCGCGACGAGCGGCAGCGGCGGCGAGATCCACAGCGCGCCCTTCGCCGACACCCTCGCCGACTGCGCGACCACCCCGACGACCACCACCGCCCCCACGACCACGACCACCGCTGAGCCGACCACGACCGCCTCCACGACCACCACCGAGTCCACAACCACCACGACCACCGCCGAACCGACTCCCACCTCGACCGCACCCTCGACCACGACCGCGAGCTCCACCGCCGGGACCACGAGCCACCCGGCGGCCGTCCGCCCGGACGACGACCTGGCGGCCACCGGCACCCCCGTCCGCGGCCTGCTGGTGCTCGGCGGCCTGCTCCTCCTCTGCGGCGCGACCGCGCTGGCCCTGATCGGGCTCCGCGACCGCCGCGATCTCCGGTAGACTGGGTAGTCGCAGCTCAGAGCACTCGCTGGAGGTGGCATGGCGGACGTCCACGACGTGGCCGCGGCCGTTCTCGACGCCACCGGGCCCGAGTCGCCGATGAAGTTGCAGAAGCTCCTCTACTACGCCCAGGCGTGGTACCTGGCCGAGCACGGCGAGCCCCTGTTCGACGCCCGGATCGAGGCGTGGCGGCGAGGTCCCGTGGTGCCAGAGGTCTACGTCCGCCACGAGGGCCAGTCCGAGGTCTGCTCGTGGGAAGAGGGCGACCCGCACCGGCTCACCGGCCGGGAACGCGCGGTCGTCGGTTCGGTGGTCGAGCGGTACGCGCACTTCAGCAGGCACGAGCTGAGCGACATGGCGCACGACGAGGAGCCCTGGCGCGCCGCCCGCGGCGAGCTGGCCGAGTCCGAGCCGAGCAGCGCGCCGCTCTCGCACGAGGTGATGGCCCACTACTTCCGCCGGTTGACCAGCGGGGCGGAGGAGGCGATCGCGGAGGCCGTCGGCAGCGCCCGGCTGGAGGGCCTGGCCGTCCCGGACGACGTGGTGGCCACGATGCGCGCCGTCGCGGCCGGCGAGCTGACCGCGGACGAGGCGATCGCCAGGGAGATCGAGGCGCTGCGCCGGTAGTGGACGAAGACCCCTACCTGGACCCCGCGTCCGGGGTGCTGCGCAACAACCTGGGCCTGACGGACCCGCTGGAGTGCGACTTCGCCGAGACGCGGCTGAGCACGATGCGCGTCGAGCAGCTCGCGCTGTCACCCCTGCCCGGCCTGTACGACCTCGCCCACCTGCGCGCCTTCCACCGCCGCATCTTCGGCGACTTCTACCCGTGGGCCGGTGAGGTCCGGCGGGTCAACATCGCCAAGTCCGCGCTGTTCGCCGCGTGGCGGCAGGTCGAGCCGTACGCGACCGGCGTGTTCGACGACCTGAAGAAGGAGCGCTACCTGCGCGGTCTGCCGCGTGAGGCGTTCATCGACCGGTTCACGCACTACTTCGCCGAGGTCAACGCCGTGCACCCGTTCCGCGAGGGCAACGGGCGCGCGCAACGGGCGTTCTTCCGCCAGCTGGCGCGGGAGGCGGGCTGGCGGGTCGCCGTGCACACGCTGGACCGGGTCGCGTTCATCGACGCGTGCGAGCAGAGCCTGACCAGCTCGAACGACTCGTTGCGCGACCTGTTCGACACCGTCTTGAGCACCGCCTGACCGGGTACCCGAGGTCATGACCAGCTACGAGTACCGGGCGCCCGTCGAGATGTCCGCGCGGGAGCTGTTCGAGTTCCTGGCGAAGCCCGGGAGCCTGCCCCAGCACCTGCCCGGCCTGTCCGGCTCGACCCCGCGGCTCGACCAGGACACCCGGCGCGTGTCCTGGGAGGAGAACGGCTACCGCGGCGAGCTGACCGTGCGCGACGACGACGCGGGCCTCAGCGAGGTCGTGCTCGCCGTGGAGACGGACGCGCCCGGCGACGTGCGGCGCGAGCTGGAGGAAGCGGTCGCGGCACTGGTCCACCGCGCCACCTCCGAAGCCGACGTGGACGCCGCCACGAACGACGACACCTGGTACTGATGTGACCCAAGTCACTTCTTGGTGAGAACCCTTCCCGCGACCGGGGCGTCTTGCCGGGTGTGAACGAGGAGCAGTTGGTGCGCGCGGTGGCCCGTGGCGACCGCGCCGCCTTCGAGGAGCTCTACCGCCGCACGTCGCCGTGGCTGGCCGTGCGACTGCGCCGCCGGTGCGCCGACGAGCAGGTCGTGGCCGAGGTCATGCAGGAGACGTACCTGGCGGTGTGGCGGGCGGCGGGGTCGTTCGCGGGCGCGGCGGTCGACGGCACGGCGGTCGGCTGGCTGTGGACGATCGCGGCGCGGCGGCTGGTCGACGCGTTCCGCCGGCGTGCGCACCACCAGGCCCGGCCGCTGCCGGTGGCCGGCACCGCGCCCGCCGCCGAGGACGAGGTGCTGGCGGGCGCGCTGGGTGACGACGTCGGCGGCGCGTTGCGCGACCTGGCCCCGGAGCTGCGGCAGGTGTTGCAGGCGATGGTGCTGGACGGGCTGACCGTGCGCGAGACCGCCGTGCTGCTCGGGGTGCCCGAGGGCACCGTGAAGACCCGCGCCCGCCGGGCCCGGATCGCGATGCGGGAGGCACTGTCATGAGCGAGCACCCGAGCGCCGACTCGATCGCCCGGTACGCGGCCGGCGACGACCTGCCCGCCGACCTGCTGTGGGCGGTCGAGGCGCACCTGGAGACCTGCCAGACGTGCCGGCTGCGCCTGGCCGACGCGGCGCCGCCGCAGGTCACGGCGTTGACCACGGCCGTGTGGGCCGGTTTGGAGACCACCGGGACGCCCACCCGCCGACGGCACCGGCTCGCGCGGTGGGCCACGCCGTCGTTGCCGCCGTGGCTGGCCATGACGGCGTTCGTGGTGCTGGCGGCGCTGTCGCTGGACGGGCTGCTGCCCGGGGGCTCGGCGTCGTTCGGGGTGCTGCTGCTCGCGCCGATCGTGCCCGTGCTCGGCGTGGCGGCGGCGTGGTCGCGGGGGATGGACCCGGCCCACGAACTGGTCGTGTCCACACCCCGGGCCGGGCTGCAACTGGTGCTGCGCCGCACGTTCGCGGTGCTCGTGGCCGTGCTGCCGGTGCTGCTGGTCGGCGGCTGGCTGTCCGGGGCGTCACCGGCGCACTGGCTGCTGCCGTGCCTCGCCGTCACCGCGGTGACGCTCGCGCTCGGCGGCGTGATCGGGGTGCGCCGGGCCACCGTCGTCGCCGCGTCCGCGTGGGCGGTGCTGGTGGTCGGTCCGGCGGTGGTCGACGGCGGTGTGCCCGGTGTGCTCGTGCCGGGCGCGGCGCCGGTGTGGGCGGCGGTGCTCGTCGGGGGCGCCGCCGCCGTGTTCTTCAGGTCCGCGGCCTACGCGCGGCTGTGATGGGAGGAGGGCTCGTGGCACGTGCGGTGAGCGCGGCGGAAGTCGCGCCGACGGGGTACGCCTGGCAGGTCGAGGCGAGGGGGCTGCGCGTGCGCGCGGGCCGGACGATGGCCGTGGACGGGCTGGACCTGCGGCTCGGCCGGGGCGTGCACGGGCTGCTCGGGCCGAACGGCGCGGGCAAGACCACGCTGATCCGGTCGCTGGCGACCGTGCTGCGGCCCGCGTCGGGGACGTTGGAGGTGCTGGGCACGCCGGTGTCCGGGCGACTGGACCTGCGGCGGGTGCGCCGCGCGCTCGGCTACCTGCCGCAGGACTTCGGCTACTACAAGCGGTTCACGGTGCGCGAGTTCGTCGAGTACATGGCCTGGCTGAAGGAGATGCCGAAGCGGGACGTCCCCGGCGCGGTGCAGCGGGCCGTCGAACGGGTCGGGCTGGCCGACCGCGCGGACGACCGGCTGAAGGCGCTGTCCGGCGGCATGGTGCGGCGGGCGGGCATCGCGCAGGCGATCGTGAACGACCCCGAGGTGCTGCTGCTCGACGAGCCGACCGCCGGGCTGGACCCCGGTCAGCGGGTCCGGTTCCGGGAGTTGGTGCAGGAGCTGGGAGCCGACTCGTGCGTGGTCGTGTCGACGCACCTGGTCGAGGACGTCGCGGCGGCCTGCACGGACGTGGTGCTGGTCGCCGCGGGCAAGCTGGTCTTCCAGGGCACGCCCGCCGAGCTGGCGGCGGCGGGCGGACCGGACGACGTCGGCGACAGCCCGATCGAGCGCGGCTACTCGGCGCTGCTGGGCGGTGCGTGGTGAGGATCCTCGGGATCGAGCTGAAGCGCACCACGGCGCTGGTGCTCGGCGCGCTGGTCGCGGTGGTCATGGTCGGCCTGCTGTCCTGGGGGCCGTCGACCAAGGACAGCACGGCGTGGAGCCGGCAGTGGACGGCGTTGACCGAGTGGGTCCGGTTCATGCTGGCGATGTCCTGGCCGTTGACGCTCGGCGCGGGCGCGTTGCAGGGCTTGCGGGACCGGCGGTCGGGGGTGGCGGAGCTGTTCGGCTCCACGCCGCGACCCCGTGCCCAGCGGGTCGGGTGGACGCTCGGCGCGTTGGCGGTCGGGCTCGTCACGGCGTACGCGGCGGTGTTCGCGGTCGGGGCGGTGCAGGTGGCGTCGGCGACGGACTACTTCCACTGGGGCTGGCTGCCGGCCGCCCTGGTCGGCGCGCTGGCGCTGGTCGGCGTGGCGTGGCTGGGCGTGGGCCTCGGCCGGCTCGTGCCGTCGCCGTTGACACCGCCCGTGCTGGCGGTCGCCGCGTTCGCGGTGACGTCGGTGGGGTTCGGCGAGCCGGGGGACGGGTTGCCGTGGACCGCGTTGCTGCCGTCGCTGCCGTCGCCGGAGTCGGTGTTCACGGCCGTCGGCGGTTCGGTGAGCCTGGTGCAGGCGGTGTGGTTCGCGGGGGTGGCGCTGTCCGGGTTCCTGCTGGTGGCGCTGCGGCGGCGCTGGTTGGGCGTGCTGCCGGTGCTGGTCGCGGCCGTCGTCGCGGTGCCGTTGCTGCCCGCCACGGCGCAGGAGGCGCTGACGGTCGATCCGGTGGCCGCGGAGCTGGTGTGCGCGGAGGGGCTGTGCCTGACCCGGGCGCACGAGCACGAGCGTGCCGCGTTGACCGGGCCCGCGCGGGAGGTGCTGCGGGTGCTGGCGAAGCTGCCGTCGCCGCCCACGTCGGTGCGGGAGGTCGCGCTGGAGGAGCGGGGCGAGCAGGACCTGCGCCGCCCGGAGCCGACCGAGGCGGTGTGGGTGGACCTGGACGAGTTCACGTACTTCCGCCGCAGGCCGCTCACGTCGGAGCAGGTGACGGCGCACTGGCTGGCCGGCGCCGGGACGCGGACCTGCTACGGCGACCACGTCCCGAGGACGCTGACGCGCGAGGTGGCGGCCCGGACCGTGCTGACGGCGTGGCTGACGGGCCGCCTGGAACCGCTGCCCGTGTACCGGACCTGGCTGGGCGAGGAGACCGACGCGCTGGCCGCCGAGGCTTGGGACCACCTGCGCGCGCTGCCCGACGCCGACCAGGCGGCGCGGGCGCAGGCGGCGCGCGAGGTGCAGGCCGCCTGCTCGGGCGACGCCCTGACCACCCTCACGGGCGGCACGACGTGACGAGGTGGTTGCTGCTCCACGCCCGAGCCCGGCAGGTCCCCCTCACGGCGGCGGCGGTCGTGGCCGCGGTCGGAGCGGTCGCCGCCCTCGCCCAAGCGGACGGTGGGCCGCGGCTCGCGGCGTTCGGGGCGGCGGTCGGGGTGGCCGCCGTCGCGACCGGTCTCGGCGGGCACGACCCGGCGCTCGACCGCACGGCCGCGTTCGGCTGGCCGCCCCGCCGGGCCGCGCACCTGCTGCTCGGCGGCGCGTTCGTCGCGGCGCTGCTCCTCGCCGTCGGCCGCGTCGCCGACCCGATCGCCACCGACGCGTTCCTGCTGCGCGACGTGATCGGGCTGGGCGGCCTGGCGGCGTTGGGCGCGCTGCTCTTCGGCCCCCGCGCCGCCTGGGCGTTGCCGGTCGGCTGGACCGGCGTCACGCTCGTCGTCCCGCCCGTCGACGACCACTGGCTCAGCCGCCTGCTGACGTGGCCGGTGCAACCGGCCGGCACCACCTCGGCGACCACCACCGCAGTCGTGCTCGGCTGCGCCGGCCTGCTCGCTCACAGCTGGTTCGGCTCCCGCCGCTAAACGCCGATCGGGTGCCAGACCGTCTTCATCTCCAGGAACGCCCGCAGCCGGGCCAGGTCCGGCTCGCGGGTGAAGTCCTCCGACGGACGCGCGCGCAGCACGCGCTTCACCGTCCCCGCCGCCGCGCGCTCCAGGTCCGCCCGCGTCGACTCCGGCGCACCGGTCAGGTCCAGCGCGTTCACGTCCGCGTGCGACGCCAGCCAGGGCGCGATCTCCGCCGTGCGCCCGGTCAGCACGTTCACCACACCCCCGGGGAGGTCGGACGTCGCCAGCACCTCCGACAACGTCACCGCGGGCAACGGCCGGTCCTGCGACGTCACGACCACCGCCGCGTTGCCGGTCGCGATCACCGGCGCCACCGCGCTGATCAACCCCAGCAGCGACGACTGCTGCGGCGCGAGCACCGCGACCACGCCCGTCGGCTCCGGCACGGAGAACGAGAAGTACGGCCCGGCCACCGGGTTCGACGCGCCGAGCACCGTGGCGACCTTGTCGGTCCACCCCGCGTACCAGACCCACCGGTCGATGGCCGCGTCCACCAGCGACTGCGCCTTCTTCACCGCGACGCCCTCGCACGCGGCGACCTCGGCGGTGAACTGCTCCCGCCTGCCCTCCAGCACCTCGGCCACCCGGAACAGCACCTGCCCGCGGTTGTACGCCGTCGCGCCCGACCAGCCGGGGAACGCCTTGCGCGCCGCCGCGACCGCGTCCCGGGCGTCCTTGCGCGAACCCTGCGCCGCGTTGGCCAGGAACGCGCCCTTCGCGTCCACCACCGGGTAGGACCGGCCGGACTCCGACCGGGGGAACGCGCCGCCGATGTAGAGCTTGTACGTCTTCGTGACGGCGATCCGGTTCTCAGACATCGAGGTACGCCTCCAGCCCGGTGCGACCGCCCTCGCGGCCGAAGCCCGACTCCTGGTAGCCGCCGAACGGGGCGGTCGGGTCGAAGCGGTTGAACGTGTTGGCCCACACCACGCCGGCGCGCATCTTCTGCGCCGCCCACAGGATGCGCGACCCCTTCTCGGTCCAGATGCCGGCCGACAGCCCGTACGGCGTGTTGTTCGCCTTGGCCACGGCCTCGTCCGGGGTGCGGAACGTGAGCACCGACAGCACCGGGCCGAAGATCTCCTCGCGCGCGATCCGCATCGCCTGCGACACGTTCGAGAACACCGTCGGCGCGAAGTAGAAACCCTTGTCCGGCAACGGGCACGCGGACGTCCACCGCTGCGCGCCCTCGGCGTCGCCCGTCTCGACCAGCTCCTGGATCTTCGTCAGCTGCTCGCGCGAGTTGATCGCGCCGACGTCGGTGTTCTTGTCCAGCGGGTCGCCGACGCGCAGCGTGGACACGCGGGCGTGCAGCTTCTCCAGCAGCTCGTCGGCCACCGACTCCTGCACCAGCAGCCGCGAACCCGCGCAGCACACGTGGCCCTGGTTGAAGAAGATGCCGTTGACGATGCCCTCGACCGCCTGGTCCAGCGGGGCGTCGTCGAACACGATGTTCGCCGCCTTGCCGCCCAGCTCCAGGGTGAGCTTGCGGCCGGTGCCCGCCAGCTGCCGCTGGATGAGCTTGCCGACCTCGGTCGACCCGGTGAACGCGACCTTGTCCACGTCCGGGTGCGACACGACGGCCGCGCCGACGTCACCCGCTCCGGCGAGGATGTTCACCACACCCGGTGGCAGGTCGGCCTGCTGGATGATCTCCGCGAGCACCAGCGCGCTCAGCGGCGTCGTCTCGGCGGGCTTGATCACCACCGTGTTGCCGGTCGCCAGGGCGGGCGCGATCTTCCACGCCGCCATCATCAGCGGGAAGTTCCACGGGATGACCTGGCCGGCCACGCCGAGCGGGCGCGGGTCGGGGCCGAGGCCCGCGTAGCCGAGCTTGTCCGCCCAGCCCGCGTGGTAGAAGAAGTGCGCGGCGGCCGTCGGCACGTCCACGTCACGGGATTCCTTGATGGGCTTGCCGTTGTCCAACGACTCCAGCACCGCCAGCTCCCGCGACCGCTCCTGGATCAGGCGGGCGATGCGGAAGATGTACTTGGCGCGCTCGGCGCCGGGCATCCTGCCCCAGACCCGGTCGTAGGCGCGGCGCGCGGCCTTCACGGCCTTGTCGACGTCCGCCGGCGCGGCCGTGGAGACCTCGGCCAGCACCTCCTCCGTGCCGGGGTTGACGGTCTTCAGCGGCTCACCGGCGCCCTCGACGAACTGGCCGTCGATGAACATCCGGTAGTTCGGCTTGAGGTTCGCGATGTCCCGCGATTCGGGCGCGGGCGCGTATTCCCACATGTCAGTCCACCGTCACGTAATCGGGGCCGCTGTAGTGGCCGGCCAACTGGGTGCGCCGCTGCATCAGCAGGTCGTTGAGCAGCGTGGAGGCACCGAAGCGGAACAGGGTCGGGGTCAGCCACTCCGGTCCCGCGACCTCGTGCACCGCGACCAGGTACTTGATCGCGTCCTTGGTCGTGCGGATGCCGCCGGCGGGCTTCACGCCCCTGAGCTCGCCCGTCTGGGCGTGCCAGTCGCGGACGGCCTGCAGCATCACGTGCGTGACCGGCAGCGTCGCGGCGGGGGAGACCTTGCCGGTGGACGTCTTGATGAAGTCGCCGCCCGCGAGCAGGCCGAGCCAGGACGCGCGGCGCACGTTGTCGTAGGTCGCCAGCTCGCCGGTCTCCAGGATCACCTTGAGGTGCGCGTCCCCGCAGGCGTGCTTGACCTGCACGATCTCGTCGAACACCTGCCCGTAGCGGCCGGACAGGAACGCGCCCCGGTCGATCACCATGTCGATCTCGGTCGCGCCCGCGTCGACGGCGTAGGCGGTGTCCTCCAGCTTCACCTTCAGGCTCGACCGGCCGGACGGGAACGCGGTCGCGACGCTGGCGATGTCGATCCCCGTGCCCCCCAGCTCCCCGACGGCCGTCTCCACCATGTCCGGGTACACGCAGACGGCGGCGACCTTCGGCACGTCCGGGTTGTCCGGGTCGGGCCGCCGCGCCTTCGCCGCGAGCGACCGCACCTTGCCGGGGGTGTCCGCGCCTTCCAACGTGGTCAGGTCGACCATGCTGATCGCGGTGTCGATGGCCCACATCTTGGCGGCCTTCTTGATGCTGCGGGTGCCCAGACCGGCCGCGCGCTGTTCGACGCCGACCTGGTCCACACCGGGCAGTCCGTGCAGGAACCGGCGCAGCGACGCGTCGTCACGGACGGCGTCCGCGAGCGCCGGGGGCAGCGACGGCGTTGTCGATGGAGCAGCCATGGCGCCGAGTCTAGGCGGATTGGGACGGCCGTCCTAAGTGAGCGACTTCGGGCAGGTCAGGCCGGTTGCGCGGAGTGTTGTGGAAGCTGCGGGATCGAAAGATCGGAAGAGTCCTCGCCGGACGGGCAGATCAGCAGGATGACCCCTGGTCGGGTGGTTCTGCTGCGGGTCCGTCGTGGTCCGGGGTGCGTGTCACCCCACCGACCTCCCTACGGGCTACCACACGTGTCAAGGGGGCGGTTCCGGCGGAAAGGTCCCTGTTGGGGTGGGAGGTGCCCCCTTGACACGCGCGGGTAGGGCGTTGCCGGGTCGGCGGGATGACACGAACCCCTCCTTTGTGAGGAAGGGCTGCCAGTGGACCGGCGCGAACTCGATCACGCGATCCTGCGACGCCGGAGGGTCGAAGGCCCCCTCGGTGCCCGTGACTAGCCCTCCAGTTCATCGTGGGCGCGTCCCTTGAGCTTCTTCTTTTTCGGGCGCTTCACCTCGACCGCGCCCATCATGGCGAAACCGGTGATGTTCACGATCGGGCCGCCCGGGATCGTCGGCGCGCCCTTGTGCGTGGCGTCCTCGAACGCGCCCATGAAGCCGATGCCGGACACCCGGACGGTGACGTCCTCCGGCACGATGATCTCCACCGCGCCCATGAGCGCGTAGGCGTTGATCGTCGTCTCGCCCTGGGAGAAGCGGGCCCGGGACAGGTCCAGCTCGACACCGCCCATGACCGCCACCGCCGTGTGCGTCGGCGGCACGACCCACTCGCCGCGCCGTTCCACGCCCGACCAGAACGCGAACGAGACCGTGGAGCCGGGCGTGCCGCCGATGCGGTTGGCCGGGACGTTCTGCCGCATCGGCACGGGCATCACGGACGGCGCGGGCACGCCGAGGTCGGCGGTCAGCGGCACCAACTCGCCGTAGGTCTTGGCCGAGTACACCGCCGCCAGGCGTTCATCCAGCTCGTGCAGGTCGAGCCGACCCTCGCCGTGGGCCTGTTGGAGCACCTGGGCGACCTTCTCGCGGTCGGCGTCCGAAGCGCGCATCTGACGGGGGTCCGGCACCAGCTCGTCGCTCACACGGGTGAGTCTAGGAGGGCGGGCCCGCCGGTGGTCAGGTTCCGGTCGCGACGAGGACGAGTTCGCCGGATCCGAGGTCGAGGTAGGCCGACGCGTACCAGTGCTCGTGGCCGAACGCGGCGTCCAGCGCGTCCCCGGTCAGGAACGGCCCGCCCGGCAACCGCCCGCGCATGCCGTCCACCACGTCGGGCGACTTGCCCTCGGCCTTCGGGGCGTAGGCGGACACCAGCCGCTCGACGTCCGCAGCCGGCAGGGTGACGACCGCGTCGATCCAGTACGTCGACGGTCCGGGCACGTCGGCGCGCCCGAACGTCCCGGACATCCACCGCGCGCGTTCCGGCGCCGTGAGCACGGGGAAGCGCTTGACGAGCGGTTCCGGGTCGGTCCGCAGCTCCCCGGTCCCGGACTTCGCCGCCGGCTCGGCCGGGCCCTGGCACCCGACCAACGCCAGGGCCGCGACGAGAAAGACGAGCCACCGCGCCGGACGAGGACGGCTGCTTGCTCGCGTGACGTCCATCCGGTGCTCCTCGGGGGAATGGCCTTCGCGGTACTCCCCTTGGAGGAACGCGCGGCCACCGCGGTTCCCGTCAGGCCGGAGACCTGATCAGCTCGGCTGACGGACCGGCAGGCCGGCGGCCCGGTAGATGTCGTCCACGACCCGCATCGTGGCCACCGCGTCGTCGGCCGTCGTGGGGAACGGCTTGCCGTGCAGCACGGCGTCGGCGAACGCCTCCAACTGGTACGCGTACGACGGCCGCCGGTCGAAGCGCTCGACCCGGCGGTGGCCGTCCAGCTTCACCGTGAGCCGGTGTCCGTGCTGCGGGGCGAAGGGGTTGAACACGCGCAGCTCACCGTTGGCGCCCAACACCTTCGCCGAGAGTCTCAGCAACGACCGCGACCACATCGACGCCACCACGGTCCCGGTGTGCCCGGCGGGGAACTTCAGCTCCGCCCGCATCGCCCGGTCGACTCCGTCACCCTTCAGCAGCGCCCGCGCCGACTTCACCTCCGGCTCGTCACCACCGAGGTACCGCACCACGTTCACCGCGTAGCACCCGGCGTCCATCAACGCCCCGCCGGCCAAGTCCAGCGAGTACCGGATGTCGGAGAACTTCGGCAGCGGGAACGCCAGACGCGCCTCCACGTGCCGCAGCTCGCCCAGCTCCGCCACCACTTCCGCCAACCGCAACGCCAACGGGTGGTACCGGTAGTGGAACGCCTCCATCACCACGAGCCCGCTGCTCTTCGCCGCCGCCGCGACCTCCGCCGCCTCGTCCGCGTTGGCCGCGAACGGCTTCTCGCACAGCACGTGCTTCCCGGCCGCCAACGCCGCCAACGTCCACTTGCCGTGCAACCCGTTGGGCAGCGGCACGTAGACCGCGTCCACGTTCGGGTCGTCCAACAACTCCTGGTAGCTCCCGTGGACCTGGGGGATCCCGAACCGGTCGGCGAACTCCTGCGCCCGCCCGACCTCCCGGGCCGCCACCGCCGCCACCTCGATCGCCGCCACCGACCGCCCCGGCCGGACCAACGCCGCCGGCACGATCCGCGCCGCCCCAAGAACCCCGATCCGCACGTGGTCGGCCATGCTCAGGACGTTACCCCCGGCAGCACCTCGTCAACCCCGAGCCGCCTGATCTCCGGGCCGTTCCACCCGCGGGCGCCGTGGTGATCCGGCCCCGGCGGTGCGGCCCGCCGCGTCGGTGGAGCGGACGACCGGGCGGGATGACGAGCCGTCGGGCATCGGTCAGGGGTACCACATACTGTTCGACCATGGACGTCCTCGTTGTCGATCACCCACTTGCCAGGGCGCGGCTGACCACCATGCGCGACGCCCGCACGGACAACGCGGCGTTCCGCGCCGCGCTGCACGAGTTGACCGTGATGCTCGTGTACGAGGCCACGCGCGACCTGCCCGTGGCCGAGGAGCGGGTGCACACGCCCGTCGCCCGGACCACCGGCTACCGACTGGCCGACCCGCCGCTGCTGGTGCCCGTGCTCCGCGCCGGCCTCGGCATGGCGGACCAGGCGCACAAGCTGATCCCGGACGCGCAGATGGGTTTCGTCGGCCTGGCGCGCGACGAGGAGACCCTCCAGCCGACGCCGTACATGGAGTCGCTGCCCGACTCGTTGGCCGGCCGTCCCGTCTTCGTGCTGGACCCGATGCTCGCCACCGGCGGCTCCATGGCCTACACGATCCGCCTGCTGACCGACCGCGGCGCGACCGACGTGACGGCGATCTGCGCCCTGGCCGCCCCCGAGGGCATCAAGCACCTGGAGGAGTCGGCCCACCCGATCCGCCTGGTCACCGCCAGCATCGACGAACGCCTGAACGACTCGGGCTTCATCGTCCCCGGCCTGGGCGACGCCGGCGACCGCCAATACGGCGCCGTGCACTGACCCCTCGCGTGTCGAACCTTCAGGTCCCGCGTGTCCTACGTTCAGAACGCGCGTGTCCTACGTTCCGGTACCCCGAGTTGAACGCTCAGAACAAGATCGACTGTTCTGAGCGTTCAACTCGGGTGTTCTGAACGTAGGACACGCGTGACGGGAACGTAGGACACGCGGGACTTGAGGGTTCGACTCGCGGTTAGGGGCGGGTGAGGGTGGGGGAGTGGTCGGCGGCCCAGGTGGTGAGGGTGCGGCCGGGATTGCCGGTGACGGTGGTGTAGTCGGGGGTCACGGAGGCCGGTTCCTCGTTGTGCTGGGCCATGTAGCCGAGCAGGTACTCGGCGACGTCGTAGGGCAGGCCCTCGTCGCGGATCAGGGTGGCGCGGGCCTGGCCGTAGGTCAGGCGTTCGAAGCGGATCGGGCGGCCCAGGCCCCGGCCGATCGCCGCGGCTTGCTCGACGTGCGTCAGGGCCTCCGGGCCGCTCAACGTGTACGCCTTGCCCGCGTGCCCGTCACGCAGCAACGCGTGCACCGCCACCTCGGCCACGTCGTCCTCGTGCACCGGCGCCCCGACCGACTCCGGGAACGGCGCCCGCACCACGTCCTCCTCCCTGATCGTCCGCGCCCAGACCATCTTGTTCGCCATGAACTCCCCCGGCCGCACGTGCGTCCACGCCACCCCGGACGCCTCGACCACCCGTTCCACGTCGTGGTGCAGCTCGTAGCTCCCCGGCCGCCGAACGGTCACCGCGCTGCTCGACAGGAACACCACCCGCCGCAGGTCGGGCGCACTCGCCAGGAACTCCCGAGCGTGCGCCACCGCGTCGTCCGACTCGATCGCCGCCAGCAGGAACGCCGCCGTCACCCCCGCCAGCGGCAGCTCGCCCGGCCGCGTCAGATCACCTCCCACCACCTCCACGCCGGCGGGCAGCACACCCCGGGCCCGCGCCGGGTTCCGCGTCAACGCCCGCACCGGCACCCCTGCCGCCGCCAACTGCCGAACGACCGCACCGCCGGTGGTTCCGGTCGCCCCGGTGACCAGGATCGTCACAAGCCCTCCCCAGACAGTTACTCAAACTTGAACAGCGCTGAAGCTAGCGCGGTCACCACCCACCTCGCACATGCAAAAGTTTGCAACGCACGTGAGAACAATTCGCATTACCGGATTCGGCCGAACGGCCGTAGAGGTGGTCTAGACCTCATCACTACCGTGGTCTGGACCACAGCCGGAGCACCGCGAGGAGAAGCATGTCGAGCAGGAGATGGGTGCTCCCCGCCTTCCTGGCCGCCGCGATGACCGTGTCCCTGGCGCCGCAAGCCGTCGCCAACGGGGACCACGGGAACCACGGAGGTCACGGCGGTCACGGGAAGACCGAGCGCGTCGTCGGGTACTACACCCAGTGGAGCGGCTACGACCGCAACTTCCTGGTGCGCGACCTCGTGGCCAACGGCACCGC
This sequence comes from Actinosynnema sp. CA-299493, assembly GCF_050946825.1. NCBI lineage: Bacteria > Bacillati > Actinomycetota > Actinomycetes > Pseudonocardiales > Pseudonocardiaceae > Actinosynnema > Actinosynnema sp. CA-299493. The sequence goes on along the minus strand of NZ_CP191993.1, from coordinate 8,573,054 downwards.
GCCGCGGCTCACCCACCTCAACTACGCCTTCGGCTTCCTCGACGAGGCAGGCAAGTGCGTCAGCGCCGACCCCTGGGCGGACTACCAGCGCCCCTTCGGCGCCGAGCAGAGCGTCGACGGCACGGCGGACGTGGCGGGCCAGCCGCTGTCGGGCAACCTCAACCAGCTCAAGCAGCTCAAGGCCGAGTACCCGAAGCTGCGGATCAACATCTCGCTCGGCGGCTGGACCGGCTCCAAGTACTTCTCCAACGCCGCCCTCACCCCCGAGTCACGCGCCGCGCACGTCGCCTCGTGCCTCGACCTGTGGCTCAAGGGCAACCTGCCCGACGCCGCGCCCGGTGCGGCGGCCGGCGTGTTCGACGGCGTCGACCTCGACTGGGAGTGGCCGTCGTCCGAGGCCGCGCCCGGCAACGTCGTGCGGCCCGAGGACCAGCGGAACTTCACCGCGCTGCTGGTGGAGTACCGCAAGCAGCTGGGCAAGCTCACCTGGCGCACCGGCAAGCGCTACGACCTCACCGCGTTCCTGCCCGCCAACCCCGCCCAGGTCGACCGGGGCTTCGAGGTCGAGAAGGTCTTCGAGCTGCTGACGTTCGGCACGATCCAGGGCTACGACTACCACGGTGCCTGGGAGCCGCTGACCAACCAGCAGTCCTCGCTCCGCACGCCCGCGGCCGACCCGACCGCGCCGCCGTTCAGCTCGCAGGTCGCGATCGACCACTACCTGCGCAACGGCGCGCCGAAGAGCAAGGTCGTGATGGGCGTGCCGTTCTACAGCCGGGGCTGGACCGGCGTGCGCGACGAGGGCAACGGCCTGTTCCAGCCCGCCACCGGCCCCGCGCCCGCGACCTACGAGGCCGGGTACGAGGACTACCGGATCCTCAAGGCGCAGCTGGGGAAGTTCACCGTGCACCGGGATGCCAAGGCCGGGCACGCGTGGTTGTTCGACGGCACCACGTTCTGGACCTGGGACGACCCGGTCGAGATGAAGCGCAAGGGTCGCTACGTGGCCGAACGGCGCCTTGGCGGCGCGATGATCTGGTCGCTCGACGGTGATACCGCCGACGGCGAGCTGATCAAGGCGCTCACCAGCGGACTGTCCTGACAAGGACGGTCCACGGGGCCCGGGGAGGTTTCGCGGCGGCCACCTCCCCGGGCCCCACCTATCGCACGGGACGCGCCACCTGACCGCACGACGCGCGCTCTGATCGCACGACGCGTTCTGATCACACGACGTGCGCGATCAGGTGGCGCGCGCGTCGTCTCACGGCACGCGCCAACCGTCCGCCTGCGCACGCAGGGCGCGCTCGTAGACCGGGGCGATCTCGACCCCCGGCGGCAGGTTGCCGTTGAGCTCCAGGCTCACCAGGCCGTGCACCACGCCCCACATCGCCAGCGCGATCCGCTCCGGCGGCTCCCGCGTGAACACCCCCGCCTCCACCGCGCGGCCGACGTCCCGCACCACCGGCAGGAACGTCTGCACGGCCGCCTCCTTCGTCTCGTCGGACGGCTCGAAGTTCGGCACGACCTTGCTGAACATCACCAGGTAGAACTGCGGGTCGGCCAGCGCGCTGTCCCGGTACGCCAAGCCGATCTGGATCAGGTCCTCCACCGGGTCGGCGGTCTGCGGCACGGTCGCGATGCGTTCACCGAATCGGCGGAACGCCTCCTCGTACACGGCGTTCAGCAGCGCCGGCTTGCCCCCGAACAGCGAGTACACGGCCGTGGTCGAGGTGTTGACATCCGCCGCGAGCCTGCGCAAGCTCAAAGCGCCCGGACCTTCGGTGGACAGCAGTTCGCCCGCCCGTTCGAGCAGCCGGGCGCGGAGCGCATCGTCGTGTGTCTTCGGTCGTGGCACCGGGGCATCGTATCGCAACACTGTTATAATTCGCGGCCTGGTCATAGTGGTATCAAGTTGGTACCGTCATTTTCCATGGCGATGACTCTGCGTCTGAGCGACGAGGAGAACCGGCGGCTCGACGAACTCGCCGCAGCGGAGGGCCGTTCGAAGCAGGAGGTCGTGCGCTTGGCGTTGGCCGAGCGGTGGGCCAGGTTGCAGAAGGAAGAGCAACTCTCCGAGGTCCTCGGACGCGTCCTCCCCAAGTACCGGGGGCTCCTCGACCGCCTCGGCTCCGCCTGATCCGGCCCGTCCTGATTGCGGGATCCCGTACCGAGGGCGCCCGACCGATCACCGACTGCTACACCTTCGGGTGACGACCCTTCACGTCCTCGCCGTTCGAACATATGTTCGATACGATTGATCTATGCAGCTCAACCGGCGCGGCATAGGTCGTTCACCCCTCTACCTCTGTGAACGTCCACGGTGGTCCGGAGCACACCGGTATGGTGCGCCGTTGAAGATCGGGCCGCGTTCGGGTAGCGCTTCGGCGCACAACGCGGCCGACAGCATCCTCACCGCCCGCGGGGCGGAGAGGCGAAACGGACCTGAGGGGGTGGGTGATGGGACGAAACACGCCCGGGGCGCGGCGTGGTCGTGCCGGAGTCGCCACTGCTCAGGACAGGGAGCGCGTCAAGCAGTGGTCAACTACCTCGACGCCGGCGACTTGCTCGTGCTGGCGACTGCCGTCACCGGCGGGGATCTGGTCGTGCGCGACTTAGGTCTCCTCGACTCCGCAGCCCACCGCCCCCGGGCCACAGTGCTGGGGGTCGAGGCGTACGACACGCTCTGGCTCAAAGCTTCCGCGTTGCTCGACTCCATCGTCCGCACGCGCCCGTTGGCCGAGGGCAACTGGCGACTGGGCTGGGTCGCCGCCGTGACGTTGTGCGACATCAACGGCTGGTGGGTCGACGCGGAGGAGGACGAAGCGCTCGACCTGGTGCGCGCGCTGGGTCGGGAGCAGATCGACGTCGGCGGCATGGCCGCCCACCTGGAAGCATGGGGAACGCCCAAGGACGAGTGACCGACCGGCCGCACGACCTCGCCGGACACCGCGAACCGGGTTGACCTGGAGTGCACTCCAGCTCCTACGGTCGACACCGTGACTTACTCGATCGCTCAAGCGGCCGAGCGCAGTGGGTTGTCGATCGACACCCTGCGCTACTACGAACGGATCGGCCTGGTCGACCCGCCCGCCAGGGACTCCGGCGGGCGGCGCAGCTACAGCGACGACGACCTCAGCTGGCTGGTCTTCCTGACCCGCCTGCGCACCACCGGCATGCCCATTCGGATGATGCGCGAGTACGCGCAGCTCAGGCACCGCGGCGCGGCCACCGCCGGCCGGCGCAAGCAGATGCTGTTCGAGCACCGGGCCTCGGTCCGCGAGCGCGTCGCCGAGTTGCGGTCGTGCCTGGAAGTGCTGGAGCACAAGATCACGCACTACGAGCAGATCGAGCACACGTTCATCGAGGGGATCACCGCATGAGGTCGTTGGGCGAACTCCGGGTGGGCGACCAGGGCCTGGGCTGCATGGGCATGAGCCAGTCCTACGGCGTCGGCGACGAGGCCGAGTCCGTCGCCACCGTCCACCGCGCGCTCGACCTCGGCGTCACGCTCCTCGACACCGCGGACGTCTACGGCGCGGGCGCGAACGAGGAGCTGGTGGGGCGGGCGGTCAAGGGCCGCCGGGACGAGGTCGTGCTCGCGACCAAGTTCGGCCTCGGCGACCCGGACCGCAGGCCGCGCGGGGACGCCGGCTACGTCAAGCGGGCCGTCGAGGCGTCGTTGCGCCGCTTGGGCACGGACCACGTCGACCTGTGCTACCAGCACCGGGTCGACCCCGAGGTGCCGATCGAGGAGACCGTCGGCGCGATGGCCGAGCTGGTCGCCGAGGGCAAGGTCCGCCACCTGGGCCTGTCCGAGGCGGGTGCGGCGACGATCCGCCGCGCGCACGCCGTGCACCCGATCAGCGCCCTGCAGAGCGAGTGGTCGCTGTGGACGCGCGACATCGAGGCCGAGGTCGCGCCGACGTGCCGCGAGCTGGGCATCGGCATCGTGCCGTTCTCGCCGCTCGGCCGCGGCTTCCTCACCGGCCGCGTCACGTCCGTCGCCGACCTGGCCGAGGACGACATGCGGCGCGGCCTGCCCCGGTTCGCCGAGGAGAACTTCGCCCGCAACACGGCCATCGTGGACGCCCTGCGCGCGCTGGCGGCCGAGCGCGGCGTCACGGCCGGTCAGCTGGCGCTGGCCTGGGTGCACCACCAGGGCGAGCACGTCGTCCCGATCCCGGGCACCAAGCGGGTGAGGTACCTGGAGGAGAACGTCGCCGCCGCCGACCTGGAGCTGAGCGCGGACGAGCTCCGCGCGATCGAGGCCGCCGCGCCCGCCGTCGCGGGCGACCGGTACCCGCCGGAGTTCCTGGCGCTGTCGAACGGGTGAGTGCGGGAGGACGCGGTCGGGCGGGCGCGGGCACGGTCCGGCGCGTGCCCGCCGCGCACCCGAGCGGCGTTCCGCGCGGCGGGCGGTGCTACCGCACGAGGATGCCGTTGCGCCGGTTGAAGTCCTTCGCGCCCTGCATGGCCAGCACGATCGACACGACCACCAGCACGAGCCACACGGGGAACGCGACGATCAGCCCGAGCACCGTCATGGCCAGCAGGATCAACGGGAAGTTCACCAGCAGCAGGATCACGCCGAGCGCCGTCTGGCCCGCGTAGAGGTTGCCCGCGCCCAGCCACAGCAACGACAGCAGCACCGCGATGCCGGGGTTCTTGGCGGTGACCACACCACCCATCTGCATCCCGTGCGGGACGGGGTGCACGGGTGCGTACACCGGGGGGTACACCGGCGGAGGGGCCTGCGTCACGGGCCACTGCGTCGCACCGCAGACGGCGCAGTTGACGCTCGGCGGCTGCAAGTACGCGCCGCAGGAACCGCACATCGGCGGTGGACCGACTGGCTGGGTCATCGGACTGCCTCCACATCTCGTCGCGGCATCTTGTCGGACGGGGGAGGGCGGGCGTTACCGATCGCATCAAGGCCTGATGGACCGTTCGGCGGCGCTCACGTCACCGTCGCGGCGACCGCGGCCCCCAACTCCCGGCACCGCTCCCGCGCGGCGCCGTCCGGTGCGCCGGCGAGGCTCACCGTCTCCGCCACCGGCCGCCACCCCAGCCCGGTCGTGATGTCCCTCACCGCCTTCACCGCGCCCTCCACGCCCAGGTTGCCGTGCACGTAGGCCCCGAACGGCCGACCGCGCGTGGCGTCCAGGCAGGGGTAGTAGATCGTGTCGAAGAAGTGCTTCAACGCGCCGCTGATGTAGCCGATGTTGGCGGGCGTGCCCAGGATGAACCCGTCGGCTCCCAGCACGTCGGACGCGGTCGCGGAGAGCGCCGGTCGCCGGACCACCTCGACGTCCTCGATCTCCGGGTCGGTCGCACCCTCCAGCACGGCCTCGAACAGCTCCTGCATGGCGGGCGACGGGGTGTGGTGCACGATCAGCAGGCGGGGCACGCGGCCCAGGTTGCCGCGATCCGCGCGGCGCGGCAACCGCCCGGCGGGCGCGGGGCACGTCCGGCAGGCCGTCGGCGCTGGTCATCGGCTCGGTCGGGTGGCCGAATCACCGGACCGGCGGGCGGCGTAGCAAGATCGACGAGCGGCGCGCGGGAACCGGCGGGGCCGTCGCACGTCTTACAGTGGGTAGTGACCGGGAGGGAGTCATGGAAACTCGCAGCATCGCCACGATGAAGCGGAACCGGCAGATCACCTGGGGCGCGGGGGTCGCGGTCGGGGTGGGGCTGATCGGCCTGCCGCTGGTCTTCATCGCCCTGTGGCCGGGGGTCGACCACAGCCCGTGGGACGTCAACACGATGATCCTCGCGACCGGCGTCGCGCTCTGCACCGCCAGCTACATCTCCGGCCGCATCTCGGTGGCCGCCGTCACGCAGCACAGGTCGCGCCCGGTGAGCCCGCCGACCAGGCGTCCTTACCTGGTGGCGGGCGGTGCGCTCGTCGTCGCCGTGCTGTGCCTGCTGATCGCGCTGGCGTCGTGACCGCTCAGTCCGCGAGCAGCGCGGACACCTGAGCCCGCAGCCCGGCCAACCGGTCCCGGGCCCGCGCGCGGGCGGCCGGCAGGTCGTCGGACACCGGTTCCACGACCTCCAGGTACGCCTTGAGCTTCGGCTCGGTGCCGGACGGCCGCACGACCACCCGCACGCCGTCGGCGGTCAGCCTGACCACGTCGGCCTCGGGCAGCAGGTCCTCGAACGCGAAACCCGCCGGCGGGTCGGCGCGCAACCGGGCCATCAGCGCGCCGATCCGGCCCAGGTCGGTGAACCGCAGCGACACCTGGTCGGTCAGGTGCAGGCCGTGGTCGACGGCGAGCTGGTCCAGCGCGTCCAGCAGGGTGCGGCCGGACGCCTTCAACCCGGCCGCCAGGTCGCACGCCACCACGGCCGCCGAGATGCCGTCCTTGTCGTTGACGTGCGCGGGGTCGACGCAGTTGCCCAGCGCCTCCTCGTAGGCGAACACCAGGCCGTCGCCCGCGCGCACCAGCCACTTGAACCCGGTCAACGTCTCCGCGTAACGCGCCCCGTGCGCCGCCGCGATCGACTTCAGCAACGAGGACGACACGATCGTGGTGGCCACCAACGGGTCCGGGGTCTCCACAGTGGACAGCACCAAGGAGCCGAGGAGCACGCCGGTCTCGTCGCCGCGCAACATCCGCCACGACCCGTCCCGCTCGCGAACGCCCAGCGCGCACCGGTCGGCGTCGGGGTCGAGGGCGATGGCCAGGTCGGCTCCCTCCGCCGCCGCCAGCGCGAGCAACCGGTCCGCCGCGCCCGGCTCCTCCGGGTTCGGGAACGCCACGGTCGGGAACTCCGGGTCGGGCACGGCCTGCTCGCGCACCACGCGCACGTCGGTGAACCCGGCCCGCCGCAACGCCTCCACCGCCGTCGCGCCGCCGACGCCGTGCATCGGCGTCAACGCCACGCGCAGGTCGCGGTGGACGCCGCGCGGCAGCGACGCGACCCGTTCCAGGTACTCGTCCACCTCGGCGTCCGACACCGGCAGGTGGTCGTCCGACAGCGGCACCGACACGGCCGCGGGCACGCCCCGGATCGCCGCCTCGATCTCGCGGTCCTCCGGCGGCACGATCTGCCCGCCGCCCGCCAGGTACAGCTTGTAGCCGTTGTCCGCGGGCGGGTTGTGCGACGCGGTGATCTGCACGCCCGCCACCGCGCCGTGCCGCTTGACCAGGAACGCCAGCACCGGCGTCGGCAACGGTCCCGGCAGCACCCGCACGGTGAACCCGGCGCCCGCCAGCACGCCGGCCGCCGCCGCCGCGAAGTCCTCCGACCCGTGCCGCGCGTCCCGGCCGACGAACACCGTGCCGACGTGCCCGTGCGCCCGGAGCCACGCGGCGAGGCCGGCGGTGGTGCGGATGACGACGGCCCGGTTCATCCCGTTCGGCCCGGCCCGCACGGGACCGCGCAGCCCCGCCGTGCCGAACGTCAGCGGGCCCGCCATCCGGTCGGCGACCTCGTCGGCCGCGGCGGCGTCACCGCCCATCGCCCGCGCCACGACGGTCTGGAGCTCCAGGCGGGTCCGCGGGTCGGGGTCGTCGGCGATCCAGCGGAACGCGGCGTCGCGCAGTGCCGGGGCGAGGGTCATGCCCGCGTCACCAGCTCCCGCAGCAGCGCGCCCATCCGGCTCGCCGCCGCCTGGCCCGCCTCCAGCACCTCTTCGTGGTTGAGCGGCTCACCGGTGATGCCCGCGGCCAGGTTCGTCACCAGCGACAGGCCGAACACCTCCACGCCCTCCGCGCGGGCCGCGATGGCCTCCAGCACGGTGGACATGCCGACCAGGTCCGCGCCCATCGTGCGCAGCATCCGGATCTCCGCGGGCGTCTCGAAGTGCGGTCCCGGCAGGCCCGCGTAGACGCCGTCCTCCAGCGAGGCGTCGATCTCCCGGGCGAGGTCGCGCAGGCGCGGCGAGTAGAGGTCGGTGAGGTCCACGAACCGCGCGCCGACCAGCGGTGACGACGCGGTCAGGTTCAGGTGGTCGCTGATCAGCACCGGCTGGCCGACCGTCATGCCCTGCCGCAGCCCGCCCGCCGCGTTGGTCAGCACGACCGTGCGCACGCCCGCCGCGGCGGCCGTGCGCACGCCGTGCACGACCTTGGCCACGCCCTTGCCCTCGTACCCGTGCGTCCGACCGAGCATGACCAGCACGTTCTTGTCGTCGACGCGCACCGACCGCACGGTGCCGCCGTGGCCCACGGCGGTCGGCGCCTCGAACCCGGGCAGCTCGCCCATGGGCACCTCGGCGGTCGGCTCGCCGATGAGGTCGGCGGCGGGGCGCCACCCCGACCCGAGGACGACGGCGATGTCGTGCCTGCCCACCCCGGTCCGCTCGGCCAACGCCTTGGCCGCGTCGGTGGCCAGGGCCTCGGGGGTGGTGTTCTCACTGATACCGGTCACGCCGCGAGCCTAATCGCCGCCTGTCCCCGTTGCCGCAGTGCCGCGACACCCGGTGGCCGCACCGCGCCGGCGGGCTCCGTCGGGCTCTTCGATCACCGCGTCCAGCCGCCGAGGGCTAGTCGTCCACCCTGAACGTGGGCGCGATGGTGTCGAACAGCCGGCTCCGCCCCGTCTCCTCCTGCTCGGTCGGCACGACGACCTCTACCACCCACAGGTCGTTGCCGCGCGGCAGCACGCGGGAGTAGCGGCTGCGGCGCAGGTCGGGTCCGGGGGAGGTGGTGCCGCGGGCCAGCGGGGTGGCCCGTTCCACGGTCCGGTAGCTGTACTGGACGCCCTGCTCCTTCCCGCCCGGTGGCAGGGCGTCGGTCGCTTCCCTCGCCTCGCCGAAGTACTGGTCCTCGGCCCACCGCGAGCGCACCAGTTCGAGGTAGTCCTCGATCGTGTTGCGCTCGTAGTAGTCCGGGAACCGCTGCACCGCCACCTCGTACCACCCGTTCGGCGAGACCAGGTGCACCACCGTGCTCGGGCCGAGCCCGTTGTTCGTCCGCTGCTCCAGGAAGCTGGTCCAGTCCGGCCCCACCTCGATGGTGAACTCCGCGCCCTGCTCGCCCTTCGCCGTCGCCGCCGCCGCCGTGGTCGGCAGCAACGACGGCGTCTCGGTGATCGCGGGCGGCGACGTAGTCTCCCCGGTCGGCGGCGGCAGGAGGGGCGCGCCGGCGACCGTCCTGGTCAGGGCGAAGCCCGACGCGCTGCCGATCGTGAACAGCACCGCCGCCGACAACGCCACCAGCACCGCCAACCCCGGCCGGCGGGCCGGCTCGCGCGTCGGCGCGTCCGCCACCGCGAACGGCAGCGGCCCGGGATCGGCGGCCAGCGGCGTCTCCGGCGGGATCGGCGGCTTGACCGGGGTCGGCCGCACGACCTCCACCACCGGGCGGGTGACCGACGACGCCGGGAACACGTCCGTGCCCGGCTCGGGCAGCAGCGGCCGGACCAGCCGCCGCGCCTGCGCCAACGTCATCCGCTCCTGCGGCGCCTTCACCATCAGCCCCGCGACCACCGGCTCCAACGCGCCGCAGGCCGCCGCCGACGGCACGTCGCCGTGCACCACCTCGTTGATCGTCTGGAGCACGTTCGCGCCCTCGTACGGCTGCTGCCCGGTCATCGCCGCGAACAGCGTCGCGCCCAACGACCACTGGTCCGCCGCGAACGACACCGCCCCGCCCGCCGCCACCTCCGGCGCGATGAACGCGGGCGTCCCCAGCGTGATCCCGCGGCTGGTCAGGGTGGCCTCGGCGACGTTGCGGGCGATGCCGAAGTCGGTCAGCTTCACCCGGCCGTCGTCGGCCACCAGCACGTTGCCCGGCTTCACGTCCCGGTGCGTGATCCCGGCCCGGTGCGCGGCCTCCAGCGCGGCGGCCACCGCGTCCACCACCACCGCGCCCTGCACGTCGGTCAGCGGACCGCGCTGCCGCACGACCTCCGCCAACGACGACGACGGCACCAGCTCCATCACCACGTACGGGTCGCCGTCGACCTGCACCACGTCGTACAACGTCACCAGGTTCGGGTGGGCGAGCGCCGCCGCGGACCGGGCTTCGCGCAGCGTGCGTTCCCGAAGCACCTCGTCCTCGTCGTCCGGCCCGCCCGCCGGGCGCAGGATCTCCTTCACCGCGACGTCCCGCCGCAGCACCTCGTCGTGCGCGGCCCAGACGGTGCCCATCGAGCCACGCCCCAGGACGTGCCGCAGGCGGTAGCGGCCGGCGATCAGTCGCTCGGATTCCACTGGGCCATCATTCACCAGCGTGGAAGACTCGCCTCTGCATCGTTCACGGCGGTGAACCTCACATAGCCGCCGTCCTACTGGTGAGTAACACTGCGGAGCATGATGGAGCCGTCAGGCGACTTGGCGTTGGCCGCCGAATTCACCAGCCCTGACCGCGAGCAGTGGCTCGACCTGGTCCAAGGGGTGCTGCGCAAGTCGGGCGCGGACTTCGGGTCGTTGGTCACCACCACCTACGACGGCATCGCCGTGCAGCCGCTCTACACCGCCGCCGACCGGGCGCCGGACGCCGGTTTCCCCGGCCTGGCCCCGTTCACCCGGGGCGGTCGGCCGCAGGGCTCGGTCGAGGGCTGGGACGTCCGCCAGCAGCACCGGGCAGCCGACCGCGAGGCGGTGGCGGCCGACCTGGGCAACGGCGTCACGTCGCTGTGGCTCAAGGGGCTCGACCCGGCCACCTACGACGACGTGCTGGCGGACGTCTACCTGGACCTCGCGCCGGTGGTCGTGGACGCGGGCGCGGACTTCCTCGAAGCCGGCCGCGCCATGCTGCGGGTCTGGGCCGGGCGACCGGCGCCGGCCGGCGAGGTGCGGGGCAACGTCGGCGCGGACCCGCTGGGGGTCCAGGCGCGCACCGGGCAGCCCGCCGACCTCGCCGCCGTGACCGACCTGCTCGGCAAGACCCGCGAGTTCCCCGAACTGCGCCTGCTCGTCGTGGACGGCCTGCCGTTCCACGAGGCGGGCGGCTCGGACGCGCAGGAGCTGGGCGCGTCCCTCGCGGTCGGGGTGGCGTACCTGCGGCACCTGACCGGGGCCGGGCTGGACGTCGCGGACGCCGCGCGGCTGCTGGAGTTCCGGTACGCGGCGACCGCCGACCAGTTCCTCACCATCGCCAAGTTCCGGGCCGCCAGGCGGCTCTGGGCCCGGGTCACCGAGGTCGCCGGCGCGCCGAGCCCGCAGCTCCAGCACGCCGTCACCTCGCCCGCGATGATGACCCGCCGCGACCCGTGGGTGAACATGCTGCGCACCACCGTGGCCTGCTTCGGCGCGGGCCTCGGCGGCGCGGACGCGGTGACCGTGCTGCCGTTCGACCACGCGATCGGCCTGTCCGACGACTTCGCCCGGCGCGTCGCCCGCAACACGCAGTCGCTGCTGCTGGAGGAGTCGAGGCTGGCCGGCGTGATCGACCCGGCGGGCGGCTCCTGGTACGTGGAACGGCTCACCGACGACCTCGCGCACGCCGCGTGGGCGTGGTTCCGCGAGATCGAGGCCGCCGGCGGGCTGCCGAAGGCGTTCGACCTGGTCGGCGACCGGATCGCGGCGACCTGGGAGCGCCGCCGGGCGAACCTGGCCGACCGGACCGACGCGCTGACCGGGGTGAGCGAGTTCCCGAACCTCGCCGAGCAGCCGGTGGTCCGCGAGCCCGCGCCCGAGGAGCCGGGCGGCGGGCTGCCGCGCGTCCGCTACGCCCAGGACTTCGAGGCGCTGCGCGACGCGGCCGACGCGAGCCCCGAGCGCCCGAAGGTCTTCCTCGCCACCCTCGGCCCGGTCGCCGCGCACACCGCGCGGGCCACGTTCGCGGCGAACCTGTTCCAGGCGGGCGGCATCGAGACGCCGAACGCCGGCCCTACCAAGGCGGTGGAGGACGTGGTCGTCAAGTTCCGCGAGAGCGGCGCCCGGATCGCGTGCCTGTGCGGCAGCGACGCCGGTTACGCCGAACTGGCCGCCCCGGTGGCGCGCGCGCTGCGCGAAGCGGGCGCGGAGCGGATCCTGCTGGCCGGGAAGCACGCCGACGCCGAGGTCGACGAGCACGTCTTCACCGGCTGCCCGGCGCTGGACGTGCTGGAGCGCACGTTCGAATCCCTTGGAGTCCCGCGATGATCCCGAACTTCGCCGACGTCGAGCTCGGCGAGCCCGCCACCGCCGACGCCGCGCGGTGGCACGCCGCGCTCCAGGAGGCGACCGGCAAGGGCGCGGACGCGTTGACGTGGGAGACGCCCGAGGGCATCGGCGTCAAACCCGTCTACACGGCCGCCGACACCGAGGGCCTCGACTTCCTCGCGACCTACCCGGGCATCGCGCCGTTCCTGCGCGGCCCCTACCCGACGATGTACGTCAACCAGCCGTGGACCATCCGGCAGTACGCCGGGTTCTCCACCGCCGAGGAGTCCAACGCCTTCTACCGCCGCAACCTCGCGGCCGGCCAGAAGGGGCTCTCCGTCGCGTTCGACCTGGCCACCCACCGCGGCTACGACTCCGACCACCCCCGCGTGGCCGGCGACGTCGGCATGGCGGGCGTGGCCATCGACTCGATCTACGACATGCGGCAGCTGTTCGACGGCATCCCGCTGGACCGGATGAGCGTGTCGATGACCATGAACGGCGCGGTGCTGCCGATCCTGGCGCTCTACGTCGTCGCGGCCGAGGAGCAGGGGGTGGCGCCCGAGCAGCTCGCCGGGACCATCCAGAACGACATCCTCAAGGAGTTCATGGTCCGCAACACCTACATCTACCCGCCGAAGCCGTCCATGCGGATCATCTCGGACATCTTCGCGTTCACCTCGCGGCGGATGCCGAAGTTCAACTCCATCTCCATCTCCGGCTACCACATGCAGGAAGCCGGCGCGACGGCCGACCTGGAGCTGGCCTACACGCTCGCGGACGGCGTGGAGTACCTGCGGGCGGGCCGCGACGCGGGACTGGACATCGACGCGTTCGCGCCCCGGCTGTCGTTCTTCTGGGCGACCGGCATGAACTTCTTCATGGAAGTCGCCAAGATGCGCGCCGCCCGGCTGCTGTGGGCGAAGCTGGTCAAGGGCTTCGACCCCCGGTCGCCGAAGTCGCTGTCCCTGCGCACGCACTGCCAGACGTCCGGCTGGTCGCTCACCGCGCAGGACGTGTTCAACAACGTCGCCCGCACGTGCGTCGAGGCGATGGCCGCCACGCAGGGGCACACGCAGTCGTTGCACACCAACGCGCTGGACGAGGCGCTGGCCCTGCCCACGGACTTCTCCGCGCGCATCGCCCGCAACACCCAGCTGCTGCTCCAGCAGGAGTCCGGCACCACGCGGGTGATCGACCCGTGGGGCGGCAGCGCGTTCGTGGAACGCCTCACGCACGACCTGGCGAGCCGCGCGTGGTCGCACATCACCGAGGTCGAGGCCGCGGGCGGGATGGCGCAGGCCATCGACGAGGGCATCCCGAAGCTGCGCATCGAGGAGGCCGCCGCGCGCACCCAGGCGCGCATCGACTCCGGCCGGCAGCCGGTGATCGGCGTGAACAAGTACCAGGTCGAGTTCGACGAGAAGATCGACGTGCTGAAGGTCGACAACGCCGGGGTGCGCGCGCGGCAGCTGGCGAAGCTGGCCCGGTTGCGCGAAGAGCGCGACCAGTCCGCGGTGGACTCCGCGCTGGCCGCGCTGACGCGGGCGGCGGGCTCGGACGGCAACCTGCTGGAGCTGGCCATCGCCGCGGCCCGCGCCAAGGCCACCGTCGGCGAGATCTCCGAGGCGCTGGGCGAGGTGTGGGGCAGGCACTCCGCGCAGATCCGCACCATCAGCGGGGTGTACCGGAGGGAGGCCGGGTCCGTGTCCGCCGGAGGAGGGACGCCAGTGGAGGTGACGCTGGAGGACGTCGCGGCGTTCGCCGAGGCCGAGGGGCGTCGCCCCCGCATCCTGGTCGCCAAGATGGGCCAGGACGGGCACGACCGCGGCCAGAAGGTGATCGCGACCGCGTTCGCCGACCTCGGCTTCGACGTGGACGTCGGCCCGCTGTTCCAGACCCCGGAGGAGGTCGCGCGCCAGGCCGTCGAGGCCGACGTGCACATCGTCGGGGTGTCGTCGCTGGCCGCCGGGCACCTCACGCTGGTGCCCGCGCTGCGCTCGGCGCTGGCGGGGATGGGCCGCGAGGACATCATGATCGTGGTCGGCGGCGTGATCCCGCCCCAGGACTTCGACGCGCTGCGCGAGGCGGGCGCGGCGGCGATCTTCCCGCCCGGCACGGTCATCGCCGACGCGGCGGGCGACCTGCTGCGCAGGCTCGCCGAGCAGCTGGGCCACGGCGACCTGCCGGGACGAGATGGCTAGGCAGGTCGACGTCGGCGCGTACGCCGAGGGCGTGCTCGCCGGCGACCGGGGCACGCTGGCGCGGGCCATCACGCTGGTCGAGTCGACCCGCCCGGACCACCGCGCGTCGGCGCAGGAGCTGCTGGTCGAGCTGCTGCCGCACTCGGGCCGGGCGCACCGCGTCGGCGTCACCGGCGTGCCCGGCGTGGGCAAGTCGACGTTCATCGACGCGTTCGGCTCGATGCTGACCGCCCGGGGCCACCGGGTGGCGGTGCTGGCGGTCGACCCGTCGTCCACCCGCACCGGCGGCTCGATCCTGGGCGACAAGACCCGGATGGCCCGGCTCGCGGTCGACGAGGCCGCGTTCATCCGGCCGTCGCCGACCTCCGGCACGCTCGGCGGCGTGGCCAAGGCGACCCGCGAGTCGATCGTGCTGGTCGAGGCCGCGGGCTACGACGTGGTGCTGGTCGAGACGGTCGGCGTCGGCCAGTCCGAGGTCGCGGTGGCCAACATGACCGACTGCTCGCTGTTCCTCACCCTCGCCCGCACCGGCGACCAGCTCCAGGGCATCAAGAAGGGCGTGCTGGAGCTGGCCGACGTGATCGCGGTCAACAAGGCGGACGGCCCGCACGAGCCGGACGCCCGCAAGGCCGCCCGCGAGCTGGCCGGCGCGCTGCGGCTGCTGCGCCCGCCGGACGCCCCGTGGCACCCGCCCGTGCTGACGTGCAGCGGGCTGGACGGCTCCGGGCTCGACACCGTGTGGGACCAGGTCACCAAGCACCGGGACACGCTGGAGGCGGCCGGCGGGCTGGCCGAGCGGCGACGTCGCCAGCAGGTCGACTGGACCTGGGCCATGGTGCACGACCAGCTGCTCACGAGCCTGCGGGCGGCGCCGGGGGTGCGCTCGGTCGTGCCCGAGGTGGAGCGGCAGGTGCGCGCCGGCGAGCTGACCGCCACGCTGGCCGCCGAACGTATCCTGGCCGCGTTCCGCGCGCAGGCGTGAAGGCCCGCCAGAGGGCTCGTAGCAGGGACGGAAGGGTCTCGTTCGCTCACAGCACGTGAACGAACCCCGGTTTGGATGACCACCGACAGTGGTAACCACGAAAGGCGGTGGCTAGGCTTGGCGTCCATGTGGCGATCTGTGCTCGCGGTGTGCCTGTTCGTGCTGACCGGTGTCCTCACCGTGTCGGGCACAGGCGTCGCCGTGACCTCGGCGCCGCACCTCGCGGCCCAGCCGACGGAGACCCTGGCGCCCGGCGGCACGATCCAGCCGGAGGGCACCGTGCCGCCCGGTCCGGACCTCGACGCACCTCAGGAGGAGCAGCCCTCCTCGGGCGCCGAGACCCGCCGGAAGCTGTGGATCGGCGGTATCGCGGTGTTGCTGTTCGCCCTCGTGTACTGGCGGAACAAGAAGCGGTGGTCGAAGTGGAAGGCCGGCCGCAAGTCCGGCTGATTTCCCAGTCCTTGGGAATTTCGGGGCGACATGTGGTCGCCTCTTAGCATGGCCAGCGCGAACGCGCACGGCCGCGCGGACGTGATCGGTCTGACCGAAAATCGCGCACCGCTCGGCGCATCGCCGCGACCGGTTGCCGGTTGATCAACCAGGGGTGCGACGTGCCCGCCGGACCGTGATGCAGGATGGGTGCAATGGGTACCGACTTCAAGATGAGCACGCGCTCGGCCGTCGAGCGGTACTCCACTGCGCTGGTCGACCTCTCCCGCAGCATCCACGCGGAGCCGGAGCGGGCGTTCGCCGAGCACCGCAGCGCGGCCAAGGTCGCCGACCTGCTGGCCGCCGAGGGCTTCGAGGTCGAGCGCGGCGTCGCGGACCTCGAGACGGCGTTCACCGCCTCGTTCGGCTCCGGTGAGCTGGTGCTGGGGCTGTGCGCGGAGTACGACGCGCTGCCCGAGATCGGCCACGCGTGCGGGCACAACGTCATCGCCGCCGCGTCGACCGGGGCGGCCCTCGCGCTGCGCGACCTGGCCGACGAGCTGGGCCTCACCGTCCGGGTGATCGGCACCCCGGCCGAGGAGGTCGGCGGCGGCAAGGTGCTGATGCTCGAACGCGGGGTATTCGACGACGTGGCGTTCTCGATGATGGTGCACCCGGCCCCCTACGAGGCCGTGGCCGCGCGATCGCTCGCCATCACCGACGTCGAGGTCCACTACACCGGCAAGCCGTCGCACGCCGCCGCCGCGCCGCACCTGGGTGTGAACGCCGCCGACGCGATCACGGTCGCCCAGGTCGCCATCGGGCTCGCCCGCCAGCACCTGGAGCCGGGTCAGATGGTCAGCGGCATCGTCACCCGCGGCGGCACCGTGCCCAACATCGTGCCCGCGCGCACGTCGGCGATGTTCGACCTGCGGGCCGACGACCTCGAGTCGCTGCGCCTGCTGGAGGAGCGGATGAACCGCTGCTTCGAGGCGGGCGCCATCGCCACCGGCTGCACCCACGAGGTCGTGAAGGTCTCGCCGGTGTACGCCGAGCTGACCCCAGACCCCTGGCTCGCGGACGCCTACCGGCGTGCCGCGATCGAGCTGGGCAGGCATCCGTTGAGCCCCGAGGAGGAGCTCAAGGAGAAGATCGGCAGCACCGACATGGGCAACATCACCCGTGCGCTGCCGGCCATCCACCCGACCATCGCCATCGACTGCGGAGACGCGGTGAACCACCAAATCGAGTTCGCGACCGCCTGTGCCTCGGCCTCGGCCGACCGAGCTGTGCTCGACGGGGCGCTCGCACTCGCCTGGACCTCTATTTCCGCTGCCACCGACGGTGCGCAGCGCTCTCGACTGCTGGCGGGTGTGGCATGACGGTCCTGGACTCGCGTCTACCGGAGGAGGGTGCCGAGGTGCTGTTGACCGATCGTGGGGTCAGCATTGCCCCTGTGGATGATCCCGGTGAGGGTCGCGGACCCTCGTGGCTGGACGACTGGCTGGCGGCGAACGCCTCCGAGGTCGTCGCCTGGCGCCGGCACATCCACGCGCACCCGGAGCTCTCCCGGCACGAGTACGCCACCACCGAGCTGATCGCCGACGTGCTGCGCTCGGCCGGCCTCAAGCCGCGCGTCCTGCCGGGCGGCACCGGCCTGGTCTGCGACGTCGGCTCCGGGCCGCGCTGCGTGGCGCTGCGCGCGGACATCGACGCGCTGCCGCTGCCGGAGAACACCGGCGCCCCGTACTCGTCCACAGTGGACGGCGTGGCGCACGCCTGCGGGCACGACGCGCACACCACCGTGCTGCTGGGCGCGGCGCTGGCCCTGGCCTCGGCCACCGAGCTGCCCGGACGGGTCCGCCTGGTGTTCCAGCCCGCCGAGGAGGTCATGCCGGGCGGTGCGCTGGACGTGCTGGCGGCGGGCGGCCTCGACGGCGTGGAGCGCATCTTCGGCCTGCACTGCGACCCGCGGCTGGAGGTCGGCCGGATCGGCACCCGGATCGGCGCGATCACGTCGGCCAGCGACATGCTGGAACTGCGCCTGACCTCACCCGGCGGCCACACGTCCCGGCCGCACCTGACGGCGGACCTCGTGCACGCGCTCGGCACCGTGATCACGGGTCTGCCGGGCCTGCTGTCACGGCGCGTCGACCCCCGTTCGGGCACGGTTCTCGTGTGGGGCGCGGTGCACGCGGGGGAGGCCCCGAACGCCGTGCCGCAGGACGGCGTGCTGCGCGGCACGCTGCGCACCGGCGACCGCGACATCTGGGCCGAGCTGGAGCCGTTGATCAAGGAGTTGGTCAGCGCGCTGCTGGCCCCGACCGGCGTCGGCTTCGACCTGCACCACCGGCGCGGCGTCCCGCCCGTCGTGAACGACCGCGAGAGCACGGTGCTGCTGCGCGCGGGCGTCGAGGCGGCGCTGGGCGAGGACGCGCTGGCCGGCACGGAGCAGTCGTCCGGCGGCGAGGACTTCGGCTGGTACCTGGAGCACGTGCCGGGCTCGTTCGCGCGCCTGGGCGTCTGGGACGGCGTCGGCAAGCAGAAGGACCTCCACCAGCCGGGCTTCGACCTGGACGAACGCGCCCTGCTGGTCGGCGTGCGCGTGATGGTGCACGCGGCCCTGGCGGCACTGGCCTGACCACCCGGTGGCGCCCGGCCTCACCCGGGCGCCACCGCGGTCAGCTCACCGGCTCCACGATCTCCGGCCGGGCCTCGGGCGCGGACGAGCGGACGGCGTCGGCGGCCTGGTCGTCCGGCTCCGCCTGCGACGCCCGCTCGGCGTCGACGCGGGCGGTGTAGACCGAGACCTCGTGCGCCACCGTGGCGTCGTCCCAGCCGTGCACGCCGGCGATCAGGCGGGCCACCGGCAGGGCGCACTCCACGCCCCGGTGCGGGTACTCGATCGAGATCCTGGTCCGCCGGGTCAGCACGTCCTCCAGGTGCAACGCGCCCTCGTGCGACGCCGCGTACACCACCTCCACCTGGAGGTAGTCCGGCGCGCCGGGCACGGGCTTGAGCAGTTCCGCGTCCGCCGACCCCAGCACCTCGTGCACCAGGGACCCGTAGCGGTCCAGCAGGTGCCGCACCCGGTAGGGGTGCAGGCCGTACCGCGTGGCCAGCTGGTCCGCCTGGTTCACCAGCGCGTGGTAGCCGTCCGCCCCGATCAGCGGCACCTTGTCCGTGATCGACGGCTGGATCCGCCCCGGCAGGTCGACCGAGGCCGCGTCCACCGCGTCGGCGCCCATCACCCGGTACGTCGTGTACTTCCCGCCGGCGATCGCGACCAACCCGGGCGCCACCCGGGCCACCGCGTGCTCGCGCGACAGCTTCGACGTCGACTCGCTCTCACCGGCCAGCAACGGCCGCAGCCCGGCGTACACGCCCTCGATGTCGTCGTGCGTCAACGGCGTCGCCAGCACCGCGTTCACGTGTTCGAGGATGTAGTCGATGTCCTTGCGGGTCGCCGCCGGGTGCGCCAGGTCCAGGTTCCAATCGGTGTCGGTCGTTCCCACGATCCAGTGATTCCGCCACGGGATCACGAACAGCACCGACTTCTCCGTGCGCAGGATCAGCCCCGACTCGGACACGATCCGATCCCGCGGCACGACGATGTGCACGCCCTTCGACGCGCGCACCCGGAACCGGCCGCGGCTGCCGGACAGCCGCTGCAACTCGTCGGTCCACACGCCGGTCGCGTTGATCACCGCGTGCGCCCGCACAGACGTCTCCCGCCCGTCCTCCACGTCGCGCACCCGCACGCCGGACACCCGGTCCGCCTCCCGCAGGAAGCCCACGACCTGCGTGGACGTCCGCACGACCGCCCCGTAGTGCGCCGCCGTGCGGCCGACCATCATGGTGTGCCGCGCGTCGTCGGCCTGCGCGTCGTAGTAGCGGATGCCGCCGACCAGCGCCGACGGCTTCAACGCGGGCACCAGCCGCAGCGCGCCGGCCCTGGTCAGGTGCTTCTGCCCGGGCACGGACCGCGCGCCGCCCATCGTGTCGTACATGAGCAGCCCGGCCGCGGTGTACGGCCGCTCCCACCCGCGGTGCGTCAGCGGGTACAGGAACGGCACCGGCTTGACCAGGTGCGGCGCCAGCCGGGTGAGCATGAGTTCGCGTTCCCGCAGCGCCTCGCGCACGAGCCCGAACTCCAGCTGCTCCAGGTACCTCAGCCCGCCGTGGAACAGCTTCGACGAGCGGCTCGACGTGCCCGAAGCCAGGTCCCGCGCCTCGACCAGCGCCACCCGCAGACCACGCGTCGCGGCGTCCAGCGCGGCGCCGACGCCGACCACGCCACCACCGATGATCACCAGGTCGAACGTCTCCGAGCCGAGCCGGTCCCAGGACCTCGCGCGGTCGAGCGGTCCCAGCCGGCCCGCGGTGGCGGGGTACTGCTCGCGCGTGACCACTGACGCCTCCCTGATGCTCGAACCGATCGGGCGGACCAGGACTGACTCGACCACGTTACCCGCCGGTACGCCACCCGTGGACAACTGATCAGGTCGGAACTAGCGTCAAGTCCCGTTGTGGGTGGGCAGCGCCGCCAAACCCGGACCGTGCTGCCTCCTGCCAAGGCGAGGAGGTCGGCGAGTGGGCAATAGCTCGATCTTCGTGTGGGAGATGCTGGGCACCGCGATCCTGATCCTGTTGGGTGCGGGTGTCGTCGCCAACGTGGTCCTCAAGGACACGCTGGGCAACACCGGCGGATGGCTCCTGATCAACATCGGCTGGGGTTTCGCGGTCTTCGCGGGCGCCAGCATCGCCGCGCCGAGCGGCGCGCACCTCAACCCCGCGGTGACCCTGGGCCTGGCCGTCGCGGACAAGACCGAGTGGGACCAGGTGCCGATCTACTTCGCCGGTCAGCTGGTCGGCGCGTTCATCGGCGCCGTGCTCGCGTGGCTCGCCTACAAGGCGCAGTTCGACGCGCACGACGACCCGGCGGGCACGCGCGGCATCTTCTGCACCGGCCCGACCATCCCCAAGGCCGGCTGGAACGTCGTCACCGAGGTCATCGGCACGTTCGCGCTGGTCGCCTGGGTCCTGCTGAGCCCCGCCGCGAAGGAGGCGGCGGACGGCGTGCCGCAGCTGGGCAACTCCGCCCTCGGCTACGCCGGTGTCGCGTTCGTCGTCATCGGCATCGGCGCCTCGCTCGGCGGGCCGACGGGCTACGCCATCAACCCCGCCCGCGACCTCGGGCCGCGCATCGCCTACGCGATCCTGCCCATCCGCGACAAGGGCAGCGCCGAGTGGGGCTACGCCTGGGTGCCGGTGGTCGGCCCGCTGGTCGGCGGCCTGCTCGCCGGTCTCCTGTACCTGGTTCTCCCGGTCTGAAAGGACTCCAGCGCATGACGAAGTACGTGGCCGCGATCGACCAGGGCACGACGTCCACCCGGTGCATGATCTTCGACCACTCGGGCCGGGTGGTCTCCGCCGACCAGAAGGAGCACGAGCAGATCTTCCCCAAGGCCGGGTGGGTCGAGCACGACGCGAACGAGATTTGGACCAACACCAGGCAGGTGGCCGCCGGCGCGTTGGCCAAGGCCGACCTGACCACCTCCGACATCGCCGCGGTGGGCATCACCAACCAGCGCGAGACCGCGCTCGTCTGGGACAAGACCACCGGGCAGCCCGTCTACAACGCCATCGTGTGGCAGGACACCCGCACCGACAAGATCTGCCAGGACCTCGGCGCCCTGGGCGGTGGCCAGGAGCGGTACCGGGACAAGACCGGCCTGCCGCTGGCGACGTACTTCTCCGGCCCGAAGATCCGCTGGATCCTCGACAACGTCGAGGGCGCGCGCGAGAAGGCCGAGGCCGGCGACCTGCTGTTCGGCAACATGGACACCTGGGTGCTGTGGAACATGACCGGCGGGGTGGACGGCGGCGTGCACGTCACCGACCCCACCAACGCGTCCCGCACGCTGCTGATGGACCTCGACACGCTGAGCTGGGACGAGGGCATCGCGGCCGACCTTGGCGTGCCGCTGTCGATGCTGCCGGAGATCCGGTCGTCGTCCGAGGAGTACGGCAGGGTCCGGGCCCGCGGCGCGCTGGCCGGCGTGCCGATCGCGGGCATCCTCGGCGACCAGCAGGCGGCGACGTTCGGGCAGGCGTGCCTGTCGCCGGGCGAGGCCAAGAACACCTACGGCACCGGCAACTTCGTGCTGCTCAACACCGGCACGGACAAGGTGATGAGCGAGAACGGCCTGCTCACCACCGTCTGCTACAAGATCGGCTCGCAGGCGCCGGTGTACGCGCTCGAAGGCTCGATCGCGGTGACCGGCTCGCTGGTGCAGTGGCTGCGGGACAACCTCGGGATGATCTCGACGGCCGCCGAGATCGAGACGCACGCCCGGACCGTGCAGGACAACGGCGGCGCGTACTTCGTGCCCGCGTTCTCCGGCCTGTTCGCGCCGTACTGGCGTTCGGACGCGCGCGGCGCGATCGTCGGCCTGACCCGGTTCGTGAACAAGGGACACCTGGCCCGCGCGGTGCTGGA
This sequence comes from Actinosynnema sp. CA-299493, assembly GCF_050946825.1. Lineage (NCBI taxonomy): Bacteria > Bacillati > Actinomycetota > Actinomycetes > Pseudonocardiales > Pseudonocardiaceae > Actinosynnema > Actinosynnema sp. CA-299493. The sequence continues at coordinate 8,550,900 of NZ_CP191993.1, read as the reverse complement.
GGCGACGGCGTTCCAGACCCGTGAGGTGATCGACGCGATGAACGCCGACTCGGGCGTGCCGCTGAAGTCGTTGAAGGTCGACGGCGGCATGGTCGTGAACGAGCTGCTGATGCAGTTCCAGGCCGACGTCCTGGGTGTGCCGGTGATCCGGCCGGTGGTCAACGAGACGACCGCCTTGGGCGCGGCCTACGCGGCGGGCCTGGCGGTCGGGTTCTGGGCGTCGGAGGACGACATCCGGCAGAACTGGGCGCAGGACAAGCAGTGGGACCCGGCCATGGACGACGACACCCGCGCGGCCACCTACGCGCAGTGGAAGAAGGCCGTGACCAGGACCTTCGACTGGGTCGAGTGATCCTCGGGGCGCCGTCCGCTCCTGGGCGGCGCCCCTCCGGGCCCGTGCTCCTCCGCCTCAGTCCAGGTCGTCGTGGCGCATGAGCTGGCGACCGGCCTCGGTGATCGAGCCGGTGAGCGACGGGTAGACCGAGAACGTGGTGGCGAGGTCGTCCACCGTGAGCTGGTTCTGCACGGCCAGCGTGATCGACAGGATCAGCTCGCTGGCGTTCGGCGCGACCACGACCCCGCCGATCACCACCCCGGTGGCCGGGCGGCAGAAGAGCTTCACGAAACCGCGCCGCAGGCCTTCCATCTTGGCCCGGGGGTTGGTGGCCAGCGGCAGCATGATCGTGCGCGCGGGCACCTCGCCGGAGTCGATCGCCTGCTGGCTGATGCCGACGGACGCGATCTCGGGGTTGGTGAACACGTTCGCCGCGACGGTCTTGAGCCTGATCGGGCTCACGCCCTGGCCCAGCGCGTGCCACATGGCGATGCGGCCCTGCATGGCGGCGACGGACGCGAGCAGCAGCAGGCCCGTGCAGTCGCCGGCCGCGTAGACGCCGGCGATGTTCGTCCGCGAGACCCGGTCGACCGGGATGTACCCGCCCCGGCCGAGCTCGATGCCGATCTTGTCCAGGCCGAGGTCGGCGGTGTTCGGGACGGAGCCGACCGTCATCAGGGCGTGACTCGCCTCGATCGTGCGACCGTCCTCCAGGTGAATCAGGACGCCGTCGCCGACGTTCTCGACCCGGTCCGCGCGGGCGTGCTTGACCACCGCCGTGCCGCGTTCGGCGAAGACGTCCTCCAGCACCACGGCCGCGTCGGCGTCCTCGTGCGGGAGCACCCGGTCGCGGCTGGAGACCATGGTCACCTTCACGCCGAGTTCCGTGTACGCGGAGGCGAACTCCACACCGGTGACACCCGATCCGATGACGGCCAGGTGTTCCGGCAACTCCGGGAGGTCGTAGATCTGCCGCCAGGTCAGGATCCGCTTGCCGTCGGGCTCGGCGCCGGGCAGCACGCGCGGGGTCGCACCCGTGGCGATCAGCACCACGTCGGCCGGGAGGACCTCCTTCGTGCCGTCCTCGGCGATGGCCACGACCTCGTGCTGGGCGAGGCCCTTGGCGTTGTCGCAGAACTTGCCGGTGCCGTTGAGGATCCGCACGCCCTCGCGCTGGAGGCGGGCCCGGACGTCGGCGGACTGGGCGAGCGCCAGGCCCTTCACCCGTCCGTGGACGACCGGCAGTTCGACCGCCGCTTCCGCGTTGTTCGTGCGAATGCCCAGCTCACCGGCGTTGCGGAAGGCGCTTCGGCCGCCCGCGGAGGCGATGAACGTCTTCGACGGCACGCAGTCGTAGAGCACGCAGGCGCCGCCCAGGCCCTCGCGTTCCACGATGGTCACGTCGGCCCCGTGCTGGGCCGCGACCAGTGCCGCCTCGTAACCTGCTGGGCCACCGCCCATGATGACGATGCGGGTCACGACACGTCCTCCTCGTGGTCTCGGCGCTCTTTCGCACCGCTCTTCTCGCGTCTTTTCGCGCTGTTTGCGCCGCTGGGGGCGTTGGTAACCGTACGCGGTCGGGTGTCGGGGTGTGTCGTCCGGTCTTCTGGTACCTCGCGGTGATCGAGAGGTCGCTAGGCTGTCGTCGTGCCGCTCTATGCCGCGTACGGGTCCAACATGGACCCGAACCAGATGATGGAGCGAGCCCCCTACTCCCCGATCGCGGGGACCGGGTGGCTCGCCGGATGGCGTCTGACGTTCGGTGGCGAGGACCTGGGCTGGGAGGGCGCGCTCGCCACCATCGTCGAGGACCCGGACTCGCAGGTGTTCTGCGTGCTCTACGACGTGAGCCCGCGCGACGAGTCCCGCCTCGACCGCTGGGAAGGCGCCCTCGGTCTCTACAAGAAGATCCGCCTGCGCGTCCAGACCCTGGAAGGTTCGGTGACCGCCTGGCTCTACGTCCTGGACGCCTACGAGGGGGGTCTGCCCTCCGCCCGCTACATCGGCGTCGTCGCCGACGCCGCCGAAGCCGCTGGCGCCCCGGACGACTACGTCGCCGACCTCCGCACCCGCCCCTGCCAAGGCATCGGCCCCTGACCCCCGCGAGTCCTACCTTCAGAACACGCGTGTCCTACATTCGGAACGCGCGTGTCCTACGTTCCGGATTGCCGAGTTGAACGCTTAGGTGCCTGAACAGCCGGGTCGGGTTCCGCAGGTCCGAGACATCCGCTCGGACCACCTTCCAGCCGCGCCGACGCAGGTCCTCGTCACGGGCCTGGTCGGCGTCGGCTTTGCCGACGTGCGCCGCGTAGCCGTCGTACTCGAGTGCTACGCGTGCGTTCGGCCACGCGAAGTCGAGGCGCCAGACCTCGTGACCGTCCAGGTCGAGAATCGAGTACTGGGGCTCGGGGAGTGGGAAGCCCGCTTCGGCGATCACCAGCAGGAGCGTGCTCTCCGCCGGTGACTCGGGCAGGCCCGTGGCGAGGTCGAGGAGGAACACCCCTTGACGCTTGCCGCGGTAGTCACGGCGGGTTGCGATGCGCACTGTGAGGTCGGCTTTGAACTCGGCCCGCTGCTGTGGCGGAAGGGCGCCGAGCGCTTGATCCGCGCAGGCCAGCGCCGTGGAGCGATAGCGGCCTCGGCAGAGCAGGTCGGCGATGGCGTAGTCGAGCGCCATGCTGCGTAGACCGTCGACCTCGACTACGTCCGCAGGGTCGTACTGGTTGTAGTGCACGGCGACGTCCGGTCGCGGCCGAAGCCTGCGGTCGTGCCCGAGGAGGATGTGGACCCGATTGGTTTCGGCTGCTGTGCAGCCGTGCAACCAGATCGCGGTGTGGCTCGTCAGCACGGCGTCAGGGCCGGCCATGAGCAGCGCGGCGGCGGCCCGGGTGTGCAGGTTCGTCATCCGTTCCCGCTGGATGAAGACCGTGCGGCAGTAGCTGACCAGGTAGCCGTCCTTGATGGCCCGGCGAAGGGCTTGCAGCCCCATGTGGTCCTGCAGCTGGGTTCGCGGGTAGGCACCGTGGAGGCCGAAAGGCAGTTCGATCATGCATAACCGAGTGGCGGAACCCCAGATTCCGTACACGGTTCACCTGTTCGTGTGTACGGGACGGTTCTGAGCGTTCAACTCGGGTGTTCTGAACGTAGGACACGCGCGTTCGGAACGTAGGACACGCGGGTTAGGGGGTGGTGAGGGTTTCTAGGTGGTGGGTCAGGCGGCGGGTGTCGACGGGGGAGACGGTGCTCCACGGTTGTTGGCCCGCGGTGGCGCGGCGGAGTTGGACGTAGCGGCCGTGGGGGTTGTCGAAGAACGACACGACGTGGTCCTGGCGGACGCGCTTGCCCCACTTGTCACGGCTCGCGACGCCGAACTGGCCCCGGTTGCCCGCGTCGCGGAACATGTCGGCCAACGTGCGGGCGTCCTCCTGGCGGATGCCACGCGCCAGCAGGCCCCGGTACAGGTCGTCCGGGGTGTTCGCCCCCGCAGCGGCGGCGTCCAGGTCCGCGCTGGGCAGCGTCACGGAGTGGCCGGGGCCCGCGCCGAGCGGCGGCAGCACGGAGAGGGCTTCGCGGGGCAGACCTTCCGCTGACGCCGGCCGCAGGGTCAGCTGGTCGTGGGCGAGCACCGCGAGCACGCCGGACTGGCCCTTGGCGGCTGCCAGCACGCGGACGCTGTGCCCGAGCCACAAGCGCCCGTCCACCTCCTCCTGCGGCCGGTTCAGCAGGTGCAGCAGGTCTTCCAGCCCCGGGTCCAACGACACCGGCCGACCCAGCCCGCGCCGGTCGAGCCCGCTCCACGCCCGCTGCTCCAGCTCGGCGCGCTCGGCGTGCGTCTTGCCCGGTGACGGCACCTTGAGCACCAGCGGCATGGTCTCCAGCCGCAGGTGCTCCCACAGCACGTCGAACTCCAGCGCCGAGATCGTCACGGGTTCGCGCAGGTCGTTGGTTCCCAAGTCCAAGCCGAACGTCGTCATCAGTGGGTGGTGTTCTCCCCGATCACCGGAGGCGAGATGATCCCGCCGATGCCGTAGATGTCGTCCGTCTCCCGGAGGTAGTCGGCGGCGTCGTGCGTGGCGTCCTCTTCCTCTTCCGCTCCACGAGCCCCGCCCAGACCGCCGAACGGGTCGAACGCGGGCTGCGCCGGCACCGCGACGCTGCGCTTGTGCACGGTGTCGCCGCCACCGGCCTGACCGGCGGCCCCGGGCATCGCGCCCGTCGCCCCGCCCGGCCCCGCCGTCGCCGCGTGCTGCGCGCCGGCCGTGAACGCCCCGATCTCCACCGAGCTCACCGACGTCGTGCCGCTGGGCAACTGCCCGCCCGCGCCGGGCAGCAGGTGCTGGTTCGATCCGGCGGCGTGCTGCCCGTTCGTCGTGTCGGAAGCCGAGGACGAGGCCGAGGAGGACGACGAGCCGGCCTTGCGCCGGTCCTTGTCCTGCTGACCACCCGCGCCACCGATCACGCCACCGGGACCGAACGCGCCCGTACCCGGGCTCGACGCCGACGCCGGTAACGCGGCCGACGAGGTCCGGGTGGAACCGGACGTCCCGGCCCCGGACGTGCCCGTCGACCCGCCGCCGGACCAGGGCTGCGTCACGGGACGCGGAGCCGGGTAACCGCCACGGCCACCGCCGCGACCGCCACGCCACCCACCCCGACCGCCGTCACGCCGACCACGCGGACCGCCGTAGCCCCAACCGGGCCCGGACACCCCCGCCGAGTCGTTGCGCACCACCTCGGGCGCGTTGATCACCAGCTGCGGCGGCTGGTGGAACTGCCCCAACGTGCTGGTGTTCGACGTCGTGCTGGAGGCGTAGGTGGTCATGACCTCGCGCGCCCGCTGCTCGGCCGCGTTCTGCGCCTTCTCCTGCCGCTCGTAGTCCGTCTGCCCGCCGACCAGGTTGGTCAACGCGCTGACGAGCAGGTTCGGCTCCTCCGCGGTCACCTTCACCGGCGGCGGCATGTCCGCGCGCGCCTTGGCGATGTAGTCCGCCTGGAGCTCGGCCGAGATGCGCATCACCTCCGCGCCGGCACGGGCGTCGTCGGCCCACGCGGCGAGCGGGTTGATTCCCGTCCGCGCCTTGTCCGCAGCCGAACCCTCCCAGGACGCGCCGGACTTCAGCACGCCGCTGTGCAGGTCGGCGTTGATCTCGGTCAACGCGGCGGAGACGCCCTGCCACCGCTCCATCGAGGCGTGCGAGGCCTTGGGCCCCGGCCCCGAGTTGATCTGCTCGTACAGCTCTTCGTGGCTGTACCCGCTCCAGCGGTGTCCATCGGGCATGAACGCTCCCCTTGCCTGCGCCGGGCGCTCAGCGGCTGCCCTGCTGTCCCATCAACCCGGTGTTGTCTTCTTCGATGGACTGGTACTGCTGCTCGACCAGGCTGAGCGCGTCCATGGCCGACTTGAGCTGCCGCTGGTAGTTCTCCAGCGCGATCAGCGCCGAGTCGCCCGATTCGAGCGACCGCTCGTTGAACCGCTCCGCGGCGTCCTGGCTCACCGGGTCGCCCGCCCACGGGCGGACCCTGACCTCGGTGATGGCCTGCTCGATCTGCTCGTCCAGCTTCGACAACGCCCCCGCGAACGCGCTGCGCAGGCTGGGGATCGCGCTGGGTTCGACGTTCAACGTGTGCGACAGGGGCGGTGGTGAGCCCGTGTCAGCGCCGTGGCCGTGGTCTTCCGACGGCATGGACAACCTCCCGCCTTCCTCGTTCCCGTCGCGCATCCCGTTCTCGCGCAAGGTCACTCTAGCCACCCGGTCCGACAGCGGGGAGTGGGTGGAGCGCACATCCCCCGCGTGGATCAACGCCGTTGCAGCAAACCGGCTACCGCCGCTTCTGCCACCCGTTGCGCCCCTCGGCACAGGGTGTCCTGCTTCGCCGCTGTTTCGTTACCGCCGTCGCGGAACATCACGTCGAGGAACTGCCCCTCCGCGACGTCCACCTCGACGTTGCACACATTGTCCATGCCGGGCGTCCGCACGGTCAGGCCGAAGAAACCGGCCACCGCGGTCTGCTCGGCGCGGACCTGGGCGTTCTCGCTGAGCCACACGTCGACGCCCTCTGCTGTGACGAGCGCGAGCCGCACGACGTTCCCGCTGATGTTGCTGCGCATGGTGCACGCCTTCGCGTTGCCGAAGCCCGCTTCCACGTACGCGCTCGGCGGGTTGTCCAGGCTCAGCGCCATGCGCTGTTCGGGTGAGAGCACCTCGCACGGGTCGACGTCGTCCAACCGCACTTCCAGCTGCCTGGGCGGCAACGGCGACACGGTGGTGGTCGTGGCCGGCAGCGGTTCGTCGACCCGGCCGTCGGCCTTCTTGTCCGGGACGGGCGTGCAGGAGGCCATCGCCAACGCGCAGAGCGTGGCGGTGAGCACCCGAGCACCCCTCATGGACACCTACCGTAGCCGGGTCCACACGCCAAGTGGACCCTCGGCTGTGAAGCCGCACTTCGCGGCCACCCGCCTGGCCGCGTCGTCCGGGGGTCTGGCGGTGATCAGCGGTAGGTCGAGGAACCCGAAACCGAACCGCAGCACGGCGCCGGTCGCGTGGGTCGCGATGCCCCTGCCACGCAGGTCGGGCGTGGTCCAGCAGTGCAGTTCGCCGGCGCGGGTCAGGGAGATCTCGCCGACGGCCGTTCCGGTGAGCTGGTCGCACACGGCCCAGGAACAAGCTTCTTCGGCCCGCCACTGGTCCGCGCGCGCGGCGATGTGCGCGCCGGCCGCGTCGAAGTCGGGGAGGAGGCCACCGCCGACCAGCGCCGGCCGGTCGTCGACGCGGTCGTCCGCGCGGAGTTGGCGCAGGTAGAACTCACCCGCGTTGATCTCGACGGCCTCCATGCGCCGGGAGACTAGCCCATGGGCGGGACGACTAGTCCGTGACGAACCCGTCGTAGCGCCCGGCCAGCTCTTCGAGCAGACCGCGGTGGACGGACGCGGGCCGGTCGTCGGGGCCGGTGGCCAGCTCCACCACCCAGTCGGCGTCTTCCAGGTCGTCCTCGCCGGCCAGCACGTCCTTGTGCACCGCGCACGGCGACCAGCCGGCCGCCCCCAGCTCGCGCGCGGCTTCCTCCGCGTCGTCACGGTCGTGCAGGACCAGGAGCAACGGACCCGTGGTCCCGGCCGGACCTGCGCCGACGCCGTCGTCCAACAAGCCCCGCGACGACAGCGCCTCGCGCAGCGCGGGGAAGTCCGGCGTGTGCACGGCGTCGATGCCGATCGTCCGCGCCGCCTCGGCGTTCACCGGGTTGTCGTCGCAGAACAACGTCCCCGACGGCGAGTGCTGGAGCACCCGCAGCGCACGCCGGAACGCCTCGGGCGCCGGCTTGGCCACCCCGAGCCGCGCGGAGGTCACGACCGCGTCCACCTCGCGGTCCAGCCCCAGCGCCGCCAGGTCGCGCGGCAGCCGGTCGGTCGCGTTGGACAGCAACGCCACCCGGCACCGCTCGCGCACCCGTCGCACCAGCTCCAGCGCTTCCGGGACCACCTCGCCGACCCGCGTCCACGCCGCCACCGCGTCGGCCGCGCGTGCCGGCGGCAGACCTTCGACGACCAGCTGCCCCCGCACGGCCGCGCGCCACTCCTCGTCCGTGGCACGGCCGGCTATCGCGGGACCGGACAGGGAGGACGACACCCGCGCCAACGTGCCGCGCGGCAGGTCGAAGGCGTCCTCGACCGGCCCGTCCGGCGGGGACCGCCGCAGCACGCCGTCCAGGTCGAGCAGCAGCAGCGACGGCGCGCTCACCGCCTGCCCATCCGACCGATCAGCAGCATCACGGCCGGGATCAGCAGGAACACCAACGGCGTCTTGGCCAGGAAGAACAGCACCACGCTGATGATCGCGACCGCCGTGACGGCCGCGGTGCTGACCCGGAACTCGACCGGGAAGCCGCGCCGGGCGGCCACCGCCGGCGGCGTCACCGGTGGCTCCACCCGGGTGAACCGCGGCCGTGGCGCGGGCAGGTCGGCGAACAGCGCGTACAGCTCGCCGCGGGTCTTCGCGGTGGCGACGCGGGCGGAGCGGTCGCCGTACTCGTCCACGCTCAACCGCCCCTCGCCGAGGTGCGTGCCGAGCAGTTCGAGCGCGTGCTCACGCTCCGCGTCGCCGATCCGGATGTCCCGCTCGCTCACACGGGTGAGCCTATTCCTTGATCTCGCAGATGACCGTGCCCTGGGTGACCGCCGCGCCCGGCTCGGCGACCAGCCCGGTGACGACGCCGGACTTGTGCGCGGTGACCGGGTTCTCCATCTTCATGGCCTCCAGCACGACGATCAGCTCGCCCGCCTCGACCTGCTGCCCGTCCTCGACCGCGACCTTGACGATCGTGCCCTGCATGGGCGCGGCCACCGCGTCACCGGAGACCGCCGCGCCGCCCTTGCCGCCGGCGCGCTTGCGCGGCTTGGCCTTCACCCCGACCTTGGCCGCGCCGCCACCGCCGCCACCGCCGAACGCCAGGTCACCGGGCAGCGAGACCTCCAGCCGACGTCCGCCGACCTCGACCACCAGGGTCTGCCGCGGCTCGTCCTCCTCGGCCTCCGCGCTGTCGGTGAACGGCGCGATGGTGTTGTCGAACTCGGTCTCGATCCACCGCGTGTGCACGGTGAAGCCGTCCTCGGAACCGACGAACGCGGGGTCGCGCACGACCGCCCGGTGGAACGGCAGCACGGTCGCCATGCCCTCCACCACCATCTCGTCCAGCGCGCGCCGGGCCCGTTCCAGGGCCTGCGTCCGGTCCTCGCCGGTGACGATCAGCTTGGCCAGCAACGAGTCGAACTGGCCGCCGATGACCGTGCCGCTCTCCACGCCCGCGTCCACCCGGACACCGGGGCCGGCCGGCGAGGTGAACGTGGTCACCGTGCCGGGTGCGGGCAGGAAGTTGCGGCCCGCGTCCTCGCCGTTGATGCGGAACTCGATCGAGTGGCCGCGCGGGGTCGGGTCCTCGGTGAACCGCAGCACCTCGCCGGCGGCGATCCGGAACTGCTCGCGCACCAGGTCGAGGCCCGCGGTCTCCTCGCTGACCGGGTGCTCGACCTGGAGGCGGGTGTTGACCTCGAGGAACGAGATCGTGCCGTCCACCGCGACCAGGTACTCGACCGTGCCGGCTCCGTGGTAGCCGGCCTCCTTGCAGATGGCGCGCGCCGACCGGTGGATCTCGGCCCGCTGCTCGTCGGTGAGGAACGGCGCGGGGGCCTCCTCGACCAGCTTCTGGTGGCGGCGCTGCAACGAGCAGTCGCGCGTGCCGACGACGATCACGTTGCCGTGCTGGTCGGCCAGGACCTGCGCCTCGACGTGCCGCGGCTTGTCCAGGTACCGCTCGACGAAGCACTCGCCGCGGCCGAACGCCGTGACGGCCTCCCGCACCGCGCTGTCGAACAGCTCGGGGATCTCCTCCAGCGTCCGGGCCACCTTGAGGCCACGCCCGCCGCCGCCGAACGCCGCCTTGATGGCGACCGGCAGGCCGTGCTCCCGGGCGAACGCGATGACCTCGTCCGGGCCGTCGACCGGGTCCTTCGTGCCGGGGACCAGCGGCGCGCCCGCGCGCATCGCGATGTGCCGCGCGGTGACCTTGTCGCCCAGGTCGCGAATGGCCTGCGGGGTCGGCCCGATCCAGGTCAGGTCCGCGTCCAGCACGGCCTGCGCGAAGTCCGCGTTCTCGGACAGGAAGCCGTAGCCGGGGTGCACCGAGTCCGCGCCCGCGCGCTTGGCCACGTCGAGGAGCTTGTCGATGGACAGGTAGCTGTCACCGGGCGTGCTGCCGCCCAGGGCGAACGCCTCGTCGGCCAGCCGGACGAACGGGGCGTCCCGGTCCGGGTCGGCGTACACGGCGACGCTGGCCAGACCGGCGTCCCGGCAGGCGCGGATGACCCGGACGGCGATCTCGCCGCGGTTGGCGACGAGGACCTTGCGCAGCGACACGACGTCCTACCTCCTGGCAACCCGGGGACTGGAGCGGCAATGGTCGGGGAGTTTAGTGACCTGTCCGTGCTCGGAGACCGAGAGACAGCTCACGCTTGAGTGGAACAATGGGAAATCGTGACACGCCCGCCCACCGCCGCGCTTCTGACAGCTTGCGCAGCTGTGCTCATCACTATCGCGGGACTGGTCACCGCCTGGTCACTGCGGCCTCCCGCGGCCACCGACCCCGCCGCCGCGGCACCTCAGGACGAATTGCGGTGCGGGACGACCGCGTGCCGTTCGGTGGTGAAACAGGAGGTCGGGGTCGATTCAGTGGAATTGGTCGTCGGCGGGGGCGCGGGCCGGATCCGCACCAGCGGCGCTTCGGGGCCGAACATCTTCGAGCTGACCATCGCGTCTTCGGGCGCCCGAATCGACGAATCGTCGTTGCAGTGCCTGGACGCCGAGGTCGCGGTGTGCCTGGTGCGGGGCGAGGTCGGCGGCGAGGTGCGCGGGGAGGTGCTGGTGCGCAGGTCGGGCGCGTGGTCGCGGGCGCAGGTGCCGTACCTGGCGAGCGGGGCCTACCTCGCGCTGCACGACGTGGACGGGGACGCGGTCGCGGACGTGGTGGCCGTGCAGCGGGCGTGCCAGGCGGCGGAGGACTGCTCGTGGTGGTTCGCGCAGGTGTTCTCGCCGGCGAGCGGTGGCGGTGAGCTGGGGTGCACGCCGGTGGTGCGGGAGGCGGAGTCGCTGCCGGGCTGGCCGGTCGTCACGCCGGACCCGGCCGACCTGCGTCACTGCGGCGCGTGACGTCCTGAGCGTTGAACTCGGGGTACCTGGACGTAGGACACGGGTGTTCTGGAGGTAGGACTCACGCGACCTGGACGTAGGACTCTCGCGAGAGTCCTACGTCCAGGTCGGGTGGGGTGGGGCTCAGGCGGGGACGGGCTCGCGGGACGGGGTGGTGAGCAGCGGGGGCTCGCTCGGCGCGTTGAGGACCTCGTCGTCCAGCAGGCCCTCGGAGCGGGCGACCAGGACGGGGACGGTGATCTGGCCGGTCACGTTGGTGGCCGTGCGGACCATGTCCAGGATCGGGTCGATCGCGTAGACGACCGCGACACCGGTGGCGATGACCTCCGGCGGCATGTTCACCGCGCCCAGGGTCAGCGTCAGCATGGTGAACCAGCCGGTGGTGCCGGCGGTGGCCAGCGCGCCGAACACGGCGACCGCGACGATCGCCACGTACTGCCACACACCCAGTTGCACGCCGAACAGGTTCGCGATGAACACCGTGGCGATGGCCGGGTACACGGCGGCGCAACCGTCCATCTTCGTGGTCGTGCCCAGCGGCACGGCGAACGACGCGTAGTCGTCGTCCACGCCGAGGTTGGCGGCGGTCTGCCTGCTCAGCGGCAGCGTCGCGCCCGACGAGCGGGACACGAAGGCGAACTGGATCGCGGTCCACGCCTTGGCGAAGAAGGTGACCGGCGACACCCGGCCGACGAACCGCAGCAGCAGCGGGTACACCACGAACAGCACCAGCAGCGACCCGCCGTACACCGCCGCGATCAGCGAGAACAGCGGCCGGACGAACGAGTTGCCGTACGTCGCGAACGCGGTGCCGATCAGGCCGAACACGCCGATCGGGGCGAGCAGCACGATCCAGCCGACGATCTTCTGGATCAGGTCGAACGCCGACCGGGTCAGCGTGACGAACGGCGTGGCCTTCTCGCCGAGCGCGTACGCGGCGAAGCCGACCAGCACCGAGATGAACACGACCTGGAGCACTTCACCCTCGGTGAAGGCGCTGAACAGGTTGGACGGGACCAGGGTCTCCAGCAGCGTGCCCCAGGAGCCCTGGTCACGCGCCGCGAGCTTCTCCACCGCCGCCTGCGACGGCTGGACCTGCACGCCCGCGCCCGGCTTGAAGACCAGCGCGATGGCCAGGCCGACCAGCACGGCGATCAGGGACGTGATGGCGAACCACAGCAGCGTCTTCCCGCCCAGCCGCGCGGCGCGCGAGCTGCCGAGGCGGCGCAGGCTCGTGATGCCCACCACGATGGCGGTGAACACCAGGGGGATGACGGTGAACTGCAAGAGGCTGGTGAAGACGTCGCCGATGGAACCGAGGGTGGTGGTGAGCCACTCCTGGTCGGTGCTCTTGGCGACGTACCCCGCCAGCGCGCCGAGGACGAGGGCGGCGAGGACGGTGAAGCCGAACACCTTCGGCTTCGCATAACTGCGGACGAACGACACGACTGCTCCGGATTGGCTGCGCAGGGGTGGGCGACGGGGGCGGCGTCAGCCGCGACAGCCCGCGCTCGTCCTGCGCCCGAAGTCGATGTGACGGCGACGCGTCAGCAGTTCACCCACAGCTCCCCTAACCCGAAAGCTCTTCGTAGAGCTTCCCGGATCAGCGGAAATGTGACAATGGCTACCAGATGTCGGACACCGCGACGTCCACTTGACGCAGCAGCCCGCGCGTGAGCGGCAGGCTGATGCCGATGACGCTGGACGGGTCGCCGTCGATGCCGTCCACGAACCAGCCGCCCCTGCCGTCGAGCGTGAACGCGCCCGCGACCTGCAACGGCTCGCCGGTGGCGAGGTACGCCTCCAGCTCGTCCGCGGTGGGTCGGCCGAACCGGACCAGCGTGGTCTCGTGCCCGGTGGCACGGGCCACCACCCGCCCGCCGCGCACCCGCAGCACGGCGTGCCCGGTCAGCAGGGCGCCGGTCGTGCCGGCCATCCTCTGCCACCGCTCGCGCGCGACCTCGACCGTGCCGGGCTTGCCGTGCACCTCGCCGTCGGCGGTGCGCAGCATCGAGTCGCAGCCGACGATCACCGCGTCGTCGTCCTCGTCCCGGGCGATCGCCTCGGCCTTCGCCGTCGCCAGGGCCGTGACCAGCTCTTCCGGTGTCGGGTCGGCGAGGGAGGCGGCCAGCGCGTCCTCGTCGACGCCGGACACGCGGACGACGGGCTCGACACCGGCGGCACGCAGCACGGCCAGGCGGGCGGGGGACTGGGAGGCCAGGACGAAGCGCACGCCGTGCAGCCTAGGGCGTGGCCGGTGGACGCCCGAACGGACGGCGGCCGGGTGGGCGTCGACCCGGCGCCCGTACGTGAACCCGAAGCGGAAACCGCAGCTCACACGACTTCGGGACCCCGCCGCGCGGGCGGTGCGTAGAACTACCGATGCGCCCTGTGACGGCGTTCGGCACGCTCGCGGTGTGCAGCGTTTGGCTCTGGTGGTGCGCCGGCCCGACCGGGGTCGAGGTCGGTACCGGTGGCTCTTGGCGGCGCCGGCCGTCCTGGTCCTCGCCCTGACGGGCCGGGTCGTGTCGACGGACCCGGTCGGCTACGGCGTGCCGTTCTGGCCGTTCGCGAACGGCAGCGACCGCGTCGAGCACCGGGTGATGGACCAGGTGACGTCCATCGCGCGGGCCTTGCGGCGGGTCGACGAAGTGCCCTCGGCGGTGGCCGCCCAGGGCGTCGAGGTGCTGGACGCGCGGGTAGGCGCCGGCGCCGTGTGGATGCGGGTGCGCGTGCACGTGCCGGACGGGACGCGCTGCCGCGAGGTCTCCGTGCTGGGTGACGGCGTGCAGGTCCACTCACGTCGGGTGGAGTGCGCCTGATCGCGCCGCCGTCGCGGACGACTTCGCCGGGCAGCGGCGGTTCAGCCCGGCAGGGTGGAGGCCCGCCACGCGCCCGGGCCGTGCGGCAACGGGCGCCGCACCTGCCGGGACCTGTCCGACCACGCCGAGCGGCGTGGCCGGTCCTCGACGGGACCGCCGGCCGATGCCAGGCCGACCACGACCGCCGTCACGGCGGCCAACTCGACGTCGTCCGGGTTGCCTCGCACCACCCGGAAGTGCGGCGCCGCGCTCACAGCGGGATGTTCCCGTGCTTCTTGGGCGGCAGCACCTCGCGCTTGTCGCGCAGCATCGCCAGCGCCCTGGCGACGTGGGAACGCGTGAAAGAGGGAGGGATCACACTGTCAACATAGCCGCGTTCGGCCGCCACGTAAGGGTTGCAGAGGGTGTCTTCGTATTCTTGCTGCAAACGGGCGCGGAGCGCGTCCACGTCCTCGCCCTCCGCCGCCGCGGCGGCCAACGCCTTGCGGTGCACGATGTTGGCCGCGCCCTGCGCGCCCATCACCGCGATCTGCGCCGTCGGCCACGCCAGGTTGACGTCCGCGCCCAGGTGCTTGGAACCCATCACGTCGTAAGCGCCGCCGTAGGCCTTCCGGGTGATCACGGTGACCAGCGGCACGGTCGCCTCGGCGTAGGCGTAGATCAGCTTCGCGCCGCGCCGGATGATGCCGTTCCACTCCTGGTCGGTGCCGGGCAGGAAGCCGGGCACGTCCACGAACGTCAGCACCGGGATGTTGAACGCGTCGCAGGTGCGCACGAACCGCGCGGCCTTCTCCGAGGCGTCGATGTCCAGGCAGCCCGCGAACTGGGTCGGCTGGTTGGCCACCACGCCGACGGAGTGGCCGTCCACCCGGCCGAAGCCGACCAGGATGTTCGGCGCGAACAGCGGCTGGACCTCCAGGAACTCGCCCTCGTCCAGCACGCGGGTGATGACCTCGTGCATGTCGTAGGGCTGGTTCGCCGAGTCCGGGATCAGCGTGTCGAGCTCGCGGTCGGCGTCGGTGACCGAGTCCTCGACCGAGCCGTGCACCAGGTCGTCCGGCGCGTCGAAGACCGGCGGCTCGGACATGTTGTTGGCGGGCAGGTAGGACAGCAGCTCCTTGACGTAGGAGACGGCGTCCTCCTCGTCGTCGCCGAGGTAGTGCGCGTTGCCGGACTTGGTGTTGTGCGTGCGCCCGCCGCCGAGCTCCTCGAAGCCGACGTCCTCGCCGGTGACGGTCTTGATCACGTCCGGGCCGGTGATGAACATGTGCGAGGTCTGGTCGACCATGACCACGAAGTCGGTCAGCGCCGGCGAGTAGACGTGGCCGCCCGCGTTCGCGCCCATGATCAGCGAGATCTGCGGCACGACGCCGGACGCGGCCACGTTGCGGCGGAAGATCTCGCCGTAGAGGCCGAGCGAGACGACGCCCTCCTGGATGCGCGCGCCGCCGCCCTCGTTGATGCCGACGATCGGCCGGCCGGTCTTGATCGCCAGGTCCATGACCTTGACGATCTTCTCGCCGTACACCTCGCCGAGCGAGCCGCCGAAGACCGTGACGTCCTGGCTGAACACGCACACCGGGCGGCCGTCGACGGTGCCGTAGCCGGTCACCACGCCGTCGCCGTAGGGCCGGTTGCGCTCCTGCCCGAAGTTCGTCGAGCGGTGCCGCGCCAGCGCGTCCAGCTCGACGAACGAGCCGGGGTCCAGCAGCAGTCCGATGCGCTCGCGGGCGGTCCTCTTGCCCTTGGCGTGCTGCTTCTCCACCATGCGCGCTGAACCGGCGTGCACGGCCTCCTCGTTGCGCCGGTGCAGGTCGGCCAGCTTCCCGGCCGTGGTGCGGACGTCCGGCTCCTCGCCATTGGGGGCGGTCGCACTGCTCATAGCGCGGCAGCTTAACCAGCCGGTAACGACCCTGCGGGGCGGTAGTAGCCCAGGTCACTGGATGGGTGGGTTGACCTCCAGCGCGGTGGAGGTTGCAGGCTTGACCGCGCGGCCCGCCCCGCGATCCACACCGCTCCGACAAGCGCGTGGGGCGGGCCGCGACTCCCGGCGTGGATCATGCGCCCCGGCGTCGTCGCTCCTAAGGTGCGAGCCGTGACCTTGGATGCCACCGCCCTCCGCTCCGCACTCGTCGGCCCCTACGCGACGGTCGACGTCGTCGCCGAGACCGGTTCCACGAACAACGACCTGCGTGGTGCGGCGAGCCGGGGCGCGCACGACCGCACCGTCCTCATCGCCGAACGGCAGACCGCCGGCCAGGGGCGACGGGGCCGCGGCTGGACCTCGCCCACCGGCGGCCTCTACCTGAGCGTGCTGTTCCGCCCGACCAACGTGCCGCCGACCCGGTTGCCGTGGGTGACGCTGCTCGCGGGCGTGGCGCTGGTCCGCACGGCGCGCGGCGTCGGCGTCGAGGCGTCCCTGAAGTGGCCGAACGACCTGCTCATCGGCGATGCCAAGGCGGCGGGCGTGCTGGCCGAGACCACCGCGGGCGTGGCGCAGGCGGTGATCGTCGGCATCGGGCTCAACGTGGCGGGGCTGCCCGACGACGTCGAGCCCGGCGCGGGCGGTCTGCTGCCGACCAGCCTGGAGGACCACGCCGGACCGCTGGACCGCACCGAGGTGGCGATCACGCTGCTCCGCGAGCTGGCCGCGCTGGAGGAGCGGTGGCGCCGGGCGGACGGCGACGAGCCGTCGTTGCGGGAGGAGTACCGCCGGCACTGCGTCACGCTCGGCAGCCAGGTGAGGGTGGAGCTGGCCCGGGGCGAGTCGCTGCTCGGCACGGCCCGGTACCTGGAGACCGACGGCACGCTGGTGGTGCGCGACGACGCGGGCGAGGACCACTCCGTTTCCGCCGGGGACGTGGTGCACCTCCGGGTACGGTGAGGCGAGCCGCACCGAGGCGAGCCGAGCCACCGAAGGGGACCGTCGTGGCCTACCCGGACGACCTGCTCACCACCGGCGAGCACGTCGTGATCCACCGGCACCCGCACTGGAAGACGCTGGTCGTCCCCGTGCTCGTGCTCCTCGTCTCGGTCGGTGTGGGCGCCTACCTCGCGGTCTGGGTGTCCGACTTCGGCTGGGCCTCGGCCGCGTGGACCGCGCTCGCGGTGATCGTCGCGGTGCTGGTCGCCTGGCTGACGGTGGCGCCGGTCGTCCGCTGGCGCACCACGCACTTCATCATCACCAGCGAGCGCGTGATGTACCGGATCGGCGTGGTCAAGCGCACCGGCCTGGACATCCCGCTGAGCCGCGTCAACAGCGTCCGCTTCGAGCACACCCTGGTGGACCGGCTGCTCGGCTGCGGCACGCTGATCATCGAGTCGGCCTCGGACGAGCCGTTGGAGTTCGACGACATCCCGGCGGTGGAGAAGGCGCACTCGCTGCTGTACCGGGAAATCAACGACAACTCCGCCGATGACAGCACGATCGACGACCACCGGACGGAGGACAGGGTCACTGATGGGCGCGCGTGAAGTCGGACTGCCGGACACGGTCGGCGCGGACGGCCTGCCGGACCGCGTGACGATCTGGGAGGTCGGGCCGCGGGACGGGTTGCAGAACGAGTCCGAGGTCGTGCCGGTCGGCACCAAGCTGGAGTTCCTGGACCGGCTGGCCGACGCGGGCGGGACGGTGCTGGAGGCCACGAGCTTCGTGCACCCCGAGTGGGTGCCGCAGCTGGCCGACGCCGAGGAGCTGCTGGCCGGCCTGGTCAAGCGCCCCGGTGTGAGCTACCCGGTGCTGGTGCCCAACGAGCGCGGGCTGGAGCGGGCGTTGCGGGCGGGCGTCGACCACGTCGCGATCTTCGCCAGCGCCACCGGGACGTTCGCCCGGCGCAACCTCAACCGGTCGTTGGACGAGCAGTTCGCCATGTTCGACCCGGTGGTGACCCGGGCCAAGGCCGAGGGCCTCCGGGTGCGCGGGTACGTGTCGATGTGCTTCGGCGACCCGTGGGAGGGCGCCGTGCCGCGCGACCAGGTCGTCGGCGTCGGCAAGCGGCTGCTCGACATGGGCTGCGACCAGCTCTCGCTCGGCGACACGATCGGCGTGGCCACGCCGGGCCAGGTGACCGCGCTGCTGGCCGGGTTCGACGACGTCGACCGGCTCGCGGTGCACTTCCACGACACGTACGGGCAGGCGTTGGCGAACACGCTGGCCGCGATGCGGTCGGGCGTGCGCACGATCGACTCGTCGGCGGGCGGGCTCGGCGGCTGCCCGTACGCGGAGTCCGCGACCGGCAACCTGGCCACCGAGGACCTGGTGTGGATGCTGGACGGGCTGGGCGTCGAGCACGGCGTCGACCTGGACAAGCTCGCCGACACCAGCGCGTGGATGGCCGAACGGCTCGGCCGGCCGAGCCCGTCGCGGGTGGTCCGGGCGTTGCGGGGGTAGTGCGGGCGGTCGAGCCGACACCGGAGACCCGGCCGTCGCCGGAGGGTGGCGAGGACCCGCCGCGCCCCGCGTCCGGTCCGGTGTTCCGGCGTTGGCCCGAACGGCGCACCGCGCCGTGCGCACCGGGATTTCGTCGCAACGGTGGGGAACCGGGGTCGGGGTCGCAACGTCCAACGCGCGACCGACGACCATGCCCGGCGACGGTTGAAGACCGGAGGTGGCCGTGACGACCGATCACCGCGCCCAGGTGGACGAGTTGCTCGCCGACTACCGGCGCAGCCGCGACCAGCTGGCGTCCGTGCAGCGCGACCTCGCCCGGATCTCCGGGTCGGCCACCAGCCCCGACGGCTCGGTGACCGCCGTGGTCGACGCCAAGGGCGCGCTCACCGACCTGGAGCTGCGCGACGACGCGTACCGGTTGCGGCCGGCGCAGCTCGCCCGGCTGATCGTGAGCACCGCGCGGGAAGCCGCGGCCAAGGCCGCCGAGGGCGCCTACCGGACGTTGAGCCCGGTGCTGCCGGCCGGCACGGATCCCGAGGCGTTGTTGCGCGGCACGGCCGACCTGCGGCCGGAGGAGATCGGTGTGGACGAGCCCCAGCCGCCGCAGCCGACCCGACGGCGTCCCGTCGCCGACGACGAGGACCTCGACCAGCGCGAGTGGATGACCGACGTCGACACCAGGGTTCCGAGGAGAACGAGATGACCGGCTTCCAGACCGACCTCGCCCGCCTCGCCGAGGGCGCCGACGACTTCGCCGCGTTCGCCGAGCGGGCCGGGAAGATCGCCGGTGAGCTGGGCGGCGTGCTCGGCTCGATCGGCGACTGCTGGGGCGGCGACGCGATCGGGCAGAGCTTCGCGGCGAGCCACGTCCGGCCGTCCGGCGAGGTGCTGGACGGGTTGACCGGGCTGAGCGCCGGGTTCGGCGGTGTCGGGGAGCGCTTCGCCGAGACGGCCCGCACGTACCGCGAAGTCGAAGAGGGCAACCGCAACGCGCTCGGCGCGATCTGACTCAGGGGGCCGTGATGGGGATCGAGCTGCCGGCCGAGTTGGCCGAGGTCGCCGCGAAAGCCGGGGTGTCGTGGCCCCAGGCCGACGAGGACAAGCTGCGCGCGTCCGCCACCGCGTGGCGTGAGGCGGGCGCGAAGCTGTCCACCCTGGCGGGGGAGTCCGACGGTTCGGCGGGCAAGGCGTTGACCGGCATGACCGGGTCGACCGGTGACGCGGCACGCGGCCACTGGGACAAGTTCACCGCGCCGGACGGCACGCTGAACTCCGTGCTGCGCGGCTGCCACGCCGCCGCCGACCGGTTGGACCACGCGGCCGAGCAGGTCGGCGCGGCCAAGGTCGAGCTGGTGCGCGAGCTGGTGAACCTGGCGAAGAACAGCGACGCCGCGCAGCAGGCCGCGAACGCCGGGCACCCGACGGCGTTGCTGGGGCTGGACGCGGCGGTGCGCGGCGCGGCGGCGAACGTCGCTCACCTGACCGACGCGCTGGCCGGCGCGGTGCGGTTGGACAGCGGCGTGCAGATCGGCGGCCACCAGCCACCGGTCGCCGCCAACCCCGGCGTGCACGCGCCCGACGCGGGGCCGGGTCAGGGACCTGGTCCCGGTCAACCCCGGGGCGGTCTGCTGCCTGGCGGTCCGGGTGGCCTGCTCGACGGTGTGCTGCCGGGTGGGTCCGAGGGCCCGGCCAACGGGTCCGGTGGCGGTGGCGCTCCGGGCGCCCAGCCGGTCGTCGGCCCCGGCGCGGCTCCGGGCAACGGCCAGGCGCCCGGTCCGATCGGTGGCCTCCTCGGCGTGGTGACCGACACGGTGAACGTGGTGACCGAGCCGGTCGTCGGCATCGTGGAGACCGTCGCGCCGCCGCTCGCCGCCGTGGTGGAACCGGCGCTGGACAAGGCGGGCGAGGTCGTCCGGGACGCCGGCGGCGTGGTGGGCGACACGGTCGACCGCACCGTCCAGGGCGCGGCGGACAAGGCCCAGGGCCTGGTCGACGCCGTGGTCCCGGGCCAGGACAACGCGCCCGGCCGGTCCGGCGACGGGCCCGGCCACGGCGACCGGCCCGGTCAGGACAACGGACCCGGCCACGGCAACGGGCCGGGTCAGGGCAGCGGACCCGGCAACGCGCCCGGTCAGGGCAACGCGGTCGGCAACCTGGTCGGCAGCGTGGTGAACCCCGTCCTCGGCGCCACGGCGCCGGTCGTGGACGCCGTGACCCGCACCGAGGGCACCGTCAACCAGTCGTCGGCGGCGGTCCTGGACCGTCCGCTGCTCCCGCACGCCGAAGCACCCCACGCGGCGGCCCAGCCCGCGACCCCGGCCGCGAACCAGGCCGGGCCGCAGGGACCGTCGTTCAGCGGTCCGTCCGTCGGTGGCGCGCCCTCGGCCGCTCCGGCGGCGGCAGCGGCAGCCGTGGCGCAGAGCCCGGCCGCCAACACCCAGGCCCCGGGCCAGCAGCCCGGGCAGCAGGCGGGCTCGCCGGCGGCGAAGGCCGAGGCGCGTGCCGCCCAAGCCGTTCCGGCCCAGCCCGGCCAACCCCAGTCCGGCCAACCCCAGTCGGGTCAGCCGCAGCCCGGCCAGACCCCGGCGGGACAGGGGCAGGGCCAGTCCGGCTCCGGTCAGGGTCAAGCGGGCCAGAACCAGAACCAGGGCGCTCCGGCCAAGGGCGAAGCCGCCGCGAAGGCCGAGGGCCAGGCCAAGGCCGAGGCCCAGCCGAAGAGCGAGGGCCAGGCCAAGGTCGACAGCTCGGCCAAGCCCGAGCTCAAGGACGTCCAGAAGGACCTCAAGGACGCCCTGGCCGCGGTCGGCGAGCAGGTGAGGGACGGCGACCTCGCGTTCGCGATCGTCCCCGTCCCGCTCGGCGGTCGCGACACCACCGCGCCGCCGCTCCCGACCGGGACCACGTCGGCCCTCCTGCCGACCGAACCGGACGACACCCCGCCCGCGCCCCGGGTGCAGGCCGCGCGGACCGCGCAGCCGACCACCGAAGCGGCGGCGTTGTTCCTGCTGCACATGTTCCCCGGCGGCACGCTCCCGCCACCGAGCACGGCCCCCGCGCGCCAGCTGCCGCCGCCGTCGGAGGACGAGACGTTCGCGGCGGGTCTGCGCTTCGAGCCCCAGGGTCACCCCGACGGCCACCTGGTCGACGCCTCCGCCCGGTTCGGCCTCGACCTGCGCGCGGTGAGCCAGGACGCGCTGCGGTCGCGGCTCTCCGGCGTGGAGCCGACCGGTCCGGTGTCGACCGACCCGGTGCCCGCGGGCAACCGGCCCCGCCTGGTCCTCACGCCCGGTGTCGCGCCCGATCCCGTGCTGCTGGAGGGCTACGACCCGCTGGCGGGCACGCACGAGCGCGACTGGGACCGCCGGTTCCTGGTCCGCGCCGACCCGCCCGAGTACGCCTGGCCGCCCGGCGAGCTGTTCCCCGAGGGCGGCTACGAGGCGGGCCAGCCCGGCGTGCTCGCGGTCGGCGTCGAGCTGGACCGGTTCGGCGGGCCGGAGGGCCGGGTGCTGTCCCAGCTCGGCACCGCCTACGCCGAGCGCTCGCTGCCGCCCGCGCTGGTGACCGCGGGCTACCACCGCTACCGGGTGGTCCAGGTGCTGCCGGTGTGGTTCACCCTGTCCGCCGAGTGGTTCGGCCAGCCCGGCGGCGGCGCCCGCTTCCGCGCCACCTACCCGGTCGCCGACCTGATCGCGCTGGGCTACCTGGAGGAGATGGCATGAACGCGGAGTCGGTCCAGGGCTGGCTGCTGGCGGTCGGCGTGCCCGCCGAGGTCGTGTCGATCGGCGCGGAGGCCGACAACACGTGGTGCCTGCTGCCGACCGAGGAGGGTGTCGAGGTCTTCTGGCGCGAGCAGGGCAACCGGTACGACTGGGCCGCGTTCACCAGCGAGGACGTCGCCTGCCACTACCTGTTCGGCCGCCTGGTGTGGGCGCAGGTCGTGCGCGGCGCGGTCGGCGTGCTGCCCCAGGAGGCGCTGCCCCGGGAAGCCGGGACGGGGGAGCCGGCGGTCGCGCCTAGCGAGGTGTGAGGTCGGTCCGCCAGGTCACGCCGACCACGTCCTCGGCCTTCGGCACGGGCAGGAACAGCGCGAACGTCGCCGGCCGGGCGGTCGACAGCTCCAGCCGCCCGCCGTCGGCGTCCACCAGGGCACGCGCCAACGCCAGCCCCACACCGGTGGACCCGCCGCCGGACACACCGCGTTCGAAGATGTGGTGCGCCAACTCGTCCGGCACGCCCGCGCCGCCGTCGGCCACCTCCACGACCACCGTGCCGTCGTCACTGCGCGCGGAGACGACGACCGGACCTTCACCGTGCCGCAGCGCGTTGTCCAGCAGCACGCCGATCGCCTCACGCAGCCGTGCGGGTGTGGCGCGCGCCAGCATGCCCTCGGGCACGCGCACCCGCAGCGCGCGCCCGGCCCGCCGCAGCGGCTCGCGCCACTCCTCGGCGATGGCCGTCAACTCCGTGCGGAGGTCGAGCGGCTCCGCGCCGACCGCGCGGGCGGCCCGTGCCGCGGCCAGCATCTCGTTGAGCACCTCGGCCAGGCGCTCGGCCTGCTCCAGCGCGGCCCGCGCCTCGGCCGCCGTGTCCGGCTCCGGGTGCAGCGACAACGTCTCCAGCCGCAGCTGCAACGCGGTCAGCCTGCTGCGCAGCTGGTGCGAGACGTCGCCGACCAGCTCCCGCTCCCGCTGCACGAGCTGCGCCAGCGCGCCCGCCGACCGGTCGAGCGCCTCGGCCACCAGGTCCAGCTCCGGCACGCCGTGCCGCCGGTCGTCGCGCCGGAAGTCGCCCGCGCCCAACCGGGCCGCCCGCGATGCCACGTGCCGCAACGGCATGGCGAGCTTGCGGGCGGTCACCGTGGCCACCACCGTGCCGGTGCTCACCGACAGCACGACCAGCAGCACCACCAGCGCCGCCACCTGGTACTGCGCCGTGTGCATCGGCGCGGACGACACCTCCAGCCGCACCGTGCCCCGCTGCGCGATCGGCACCTCCACCGACAACGGGTCCAGGCCGGGTTGGCGGCCGAACTCGAGCACCGCGCCGGCCGACCGCACCACGAGGTGGCCGCCCTCCGGCACGCCGACCTCCACCGGCTTCAGGTCGATCTCCCGGCCGCCGGCGATCTGGTCGTCGATGGACGCCGCTATCCGCTGCGCCCGTGCCGCCAGGTCGGTGCGGGCGCCGTCCTCCACCAGCCGCAGCGCCGTGTAGCCGAGCGGGAGGCCGAGGACGAACCCGGTGACCGCGACGGCGAGCAGGATGGCCCGCAGGATCCGGCTGCGCATCAGTCCGCGGTGTTGAAGCGGAAGCCGACACCGCGGACGGTGGCGATGCGGCGCTCCACCGAGCGCACGTCGCCGAGCTTGCGGCGCAGCCACGACATGTGCATGTCGAGGGTCTTGCTGCTCTTGAGCTCCGGGTCGTTCCAGACCTCGGACAGGATCTCGTCGCGGTGCACCACCTGGCCCGCGCGTTGGATCAGCACGCGCAGCAGCTCGAACTCCTTGTTCGCCAGCTGCACCTCCTGGCCGTCCACGGTGACGCGTCGGGCGGCGAGGTCCATGCGCACGCCGTTGACCTCCAGCGTGCCGGGCGCGCGGCGTCGGAGCAGGGCGCGGATGCGGGCCATCAGCTCGGCCAGCCGGAACGGCTTGGCCACGTAGTCGTCCGCGCCCGCGTCCAGGCCCACGACGAAGTCGACCTCGTCGGAACGCGCGGTGAGCATCAGCACGGGCAGGCCGCGACCGCCCGCCCGCAACCGGCGGCACACCTCCAGCCCGTCCATCCCCGGCAGGCCGAGGTCGAGCACCAGCAGGTCGATGCCGCTGTGCGTGGCGGCGGTCAACGCGCTCGGACCGTCGGTGACGACCTGCACCTGGTAGCCCTCCCGCTGCAACGCGCGGGACAGCGGTTCGGCGATCGCCGGGTCGTCCTCGGCCAACAAGACCACGCTCACACCACCCAGCGTAGGCGTGGCACGATCCCGTGCGTGCCCGACCTTCGCGCAGATCTGTCCCTGGCCCTCCGACTGGCGGACGAGGCGGACAAGATCACCACCGCCCGGTTCCGCGCCCGCGACCTCGTGGTGGAGCGCAAACCCGACCGCACGCCGGTGACGGACGCCGACGTGGCGGTCGAGGACGCGATCCGCGCGGTGCTCGCGGTCGAGGCGCCGGCCGACCAGGTCGCCGGCGAGGAGCGCGGCGGCACGGCGGGCGACGGCCGGGCCTGGGTGGTCGACCCGATCGACGGCACCAAGAACTTCCTGCGCGGCGTGCCCGTGTGGGCGACCCTGATCGCGCTGGCCGTGGACGGCGTGCCGGTGGTCGGCGTGGTGAGCGCGCCCGCGCTGGGCCGTCGTTGGTGGGCCGCGACGGGCGGCGGCGCGCACACGTCCGACGCGTCGGGCGTGCGGGAGATCTCGGTGTCGGCGGTGCGCGACCTGTCCGACGCCTACCTGTCCACCACGCACCTGGGCACGTGGGTCGAGCACCACTCGCGCGAGGCGTACCTGGCGCTGGTCGACGCGTGCTGGGAGAACCGGGCGTTCGGCGACTTCTGGCAGCACTGCCTGGTCGCGGAGGGCGCGATCGACGTGGCCGCGGAGCCGATCGTGAACCCGTGGGACGTGGCGCCGTTCCAGGTGCTGGTCACCGAGGCGGGCGGCCGGTTCACCGACCTGGGCGGCGTGCCGAGCTTCACCGGCGGCACGGTGCTGACCAGCAACGGGCACCTGCACGACGCGGCGCTGGCGGTGCTGGCCGGAGGTCGCTGACCGCCGGTCAGGGGCGGCCGGGCGGCTGCTCGTCGTCCTTCGGCCGGTCGTAGGCCCGCGTCACGCGACGCGGCCGGAAGTCCGCCTCGGGGAAGACCCACTTCTTGTAGCCCCACCAGCGGAACACCATGGCGATCAGGGTGCCGACGACCTGCGCGCTGACGAAGTCGGCGACCTCCTCGCCGATCCTCGTCACGTGCGGCTCCTGGAAGTGCAGCAGGTACCGCGACACCCACAGCGGCACCGAGTTGAGCGCGATGCCGATGCCGTTGACGAGGAAGAACAGCGCGGCCTCGTGGTGCCGCTCCCGCCCGCCCCTGGTCTTGAACGACCACTCGCGGTTGAGCACGTACGACACGATCGTGGCCACCAGCGTCGCCACGATCTTCGCGGTGACCGGGTTCTCGCTCAGCACGAGCGTCTTGAGGCCGAAGAAGAGCACCGTGTCGATCACGAAGCAGGTGCCGCCGACCACGGCGAACTTCAGCAGCTCCCGGTGCTTGAGGGCCAGGGAGCGCAGCGGTTCGGGCAGGTGGAGGACGACGTTCTCGACTGCGGACACCCGAGCAGTCTACGGAAAGCCGGGTGAAAGGCCTGTTCAGGCGACTTCGCGGGACTCGGCCACGGGGTGCAGCGGCTGGACCGACGGCCGCGCGTCGGCCTGGGGGAACACGAACTTCCGCATCGCCCAGTACTTGAAACCCGTGGCCAGGAGCATGCCGATCACCGAGCCGGCGGCGAAGTCGGCAACCTCCGAGTGCAGGTCGAACACGTGCCGCGAGACGTACAGCGGCAGCAGGTTGACCCCGATGCCGATACCGCTGACCACGAAGAACAGCGCGGCCTCGTGGTGCCGCTCACGTCCGCCGCGGGTGTGGAAGGACCACTCGCGGCTGAGCACGTAGGACGAGATGACCGCGACCAGCACCGCGATGGCCTTGGCGGTGACGACCTTGTCCGCCAGCACGGTCAACTTCAACGCGTACCAGACGCCGTTGTCGATCAGGAACGTCGTGCCGCCGACCACGGCGAACCGGATCAGCTCACGGTGCTTGTTGATCAGGAAGCGGATCGGTTCCGGCAGGAGCCCCAAGACCCTGCGCACGAGTGGCAGCACCGGGGCAGGCTACCGACCCGCGTGATCGGACGGTCACGAAGGGGTGCGGCAGTGACCGGGCAGCAGGTCGTCCAGCAGCGGCGGCAACCAGGGCAGCAGCGGCCGGCACGGTTCGTCGCGGGCGGGTGGTGGCGTGGTCGTGGTCGGCGGGGTCGTGGGTTCGGTGCTCCGCGTGGTCGTGGTCGGCGCGGACGGCTCGGTGGGCGTGGTCGGCGGGACGGTCGGAGTCGTGGTCGCCGGCGGTGCGGTGGTCGTCGGCGCGGTCGACCCGGTGGTCGTCGGCGGCGTCGCGCGGGTGGTGGTCGGCGTGGTGGTCGACGTCGGCGTGCCGGCCGGCGGCTCCGGCTCGTGCGGTTCGCCGGGGCGCGTGGAGATCGGCACCTCGACCTGCTCGGACGCGGTGCCGAGGGTCGCCGAGACCCGCACCGCACCGCCGCGGTGCGGTGACCCGATCGCCCAGACGGCCAGCCGGAACGACGCGCCGCGCGCCAGCGGCACCTCGCACACCACCCGGTTCCACGAGCGCTCGCAGCCGGGCCACAGCGTCACCAGCGCGACGTGCTCGTCGGACTCCACGACCAGGCGCAGGTCGCCGGCCCGCCCGCCGGTGTTGGTGACCTGGATGTCGAGCCGCGGGTCCCAGAAGCCGTGCTGCCACTTGTGGACCAGCAGTTCCAGGTCGTCCCGGGCCGGGCGCACCTCGACGTCGACCGCGATGGCCACGCTCAGCGACACGCCCGCGCTGACCGTGCCGGTGATGAGGCCGGTCGCCGCCTCGGGGTCGGCCCGCACCCGGAACACGAAGGTCGCCGTGCCGCCGGGCGCGACGCCCTGCGCGGTGGCGCACGTCACCACGCCCGTGCCCGCCGGGCAGGCCACGGTCTGGTCGGCCGCGCCGTCGAGGCGGGCGAGCCGCCCACCCGCGAAGGACGCGGCGGGGCCGACGGACCGGACGCCGGGCGGCAGGACCAGCACGGCGCTGGCCGGCTCCGAGACCGACCCGCCGGAGTTGCGCACGGTGATCGGCAGGTCGACCGGCTCCTCGCCGGGCGTCAGCACGAACCCGCTCGGCACCACCGGGACGAAGTTCGGCGGCGTCGGTTCCGGTTCCGGCTCGGGTTCCGGCTCCGGTTCAGGCGCGGGCACCGGCTCTGGCTCGACCCGCGGTGTGGTCGTGGGTTCCGCGGTCGGGGCGGCCGCGGGCTCGGTGGTCGTGGGTTCCGCCGGCGGCACGGTGGCGGGCGGCGGGTCGACCGCCGGCGACCGGGTCGGTTGGGTGGGCTGCGTCGGTTGGCCGGGCCGCACGGGTTGCGTGGTGGTCGAAGGCGTGGTCTGCGCGGCGGGCACCTGCTGCTCGCCGGCGGACGCCAGGCCGATCGCCACCGCGATCACCAGGGCGGCGGCCGAGGCGGCGGCCACGAGGAACTGGCGCGGCACGGACGCGGCGGCTCCGGCCGCGCCACCCGTGCCCGCGGCGGCGGCGACCGTGACGGCCTTGGCGGTGCCCGCGCCGGCCGCGGCGAGGTAGCCGGACGCGCCGATGCCGAGCACCAGCGGGGCGATGATCCCGCGCAGCGCGCCGTTGACGTCGGCCAGCTCGGCGGCCAGCGCCCGGCAGGAACCGGTGCACTCGTCCAGGTGGGCCTCGACCTGCGTGGTCTCCCGCTTGGACAGCCCGCCGCGCGTCCACGCGCCGAGCCGCTCCACGGTGGCCCGGCAGCGCTCGGTCCGCGTCTCGGCCAGGTGCACCTGCAAGTACGCCTGCTTGAGGCCCTCGCGGGCGCGGTAGGCCAGGGCGGACACGCCGTTGGCGGTCAGGCCGAGCAGCGGCGCGACCTCGGCGGGCGACTGGCCCTCGATCTCGGTGTGCCACAGCACGGTCTGCCAGCGCTCGGGCAGCCGGGCGAACGCCCGCGCCGCCATCGACCGCTCCAACCCGGCCACGGCGGTGTCCTTGAACGGCACGCTGGTCGCTTCGGGCGCGACTTCGGCCACGTCGTCGGCCAGTTCGAGCTTGCGGTCCCGGCGCGTCTTGTCGTAGGCGGTGTGGCGCAGCGCGGTGAGCAGGTAGGCGCGGAACGCCGAGTCGGGCCCGCGGCCCGCCCGCAGCGTGTCGAGAACCTTCGCGAACGCGTCGGAGACCAGGTCGTCGGCCTCGGCGGAGGACCTCGCGAGCTGGCGGGCCAGGTTGTACGCGGCGGACACGTGGCGTTCGTAGAGCTGCCCGTAGGCCTCGACGTCCCCCGCGCGAACGGAGTCGATCAGCTCCGCGTCGCCAGGCCCCTGGACTTCGGCAGGAACGGTCGCCACGTGTTGTTCCCTCCCTCGCGCGGCGTCAGTGTGACGTACCGAGTCGCGCACCGTCACCCGGAACCCCCCGACTGGGTGGAGTTAATGCCGTCATGGCTGAAGCGCGGCGACGTCTCGTAGGCGGAATCGACGTCGAGGAGGCATCCGGGTGGGTGTTCGGGAAGCGGTCACACGGCGTTCCGGCGCTGAAGGGTCGCGGGCACTGCGGTCGAGGTGGCGGACCGCCACGATGGCCGCCGGCTGGGCGTTCCCGGCGGACTGGCCGTTGGCGGAGGTCGACGACGTCTGCCGGGCGGTGCTGGCGGCGGACGAGGACGAGGCGGGCGAGGCGCTGTACCGCCTCGGCGCCGCCCGTGCCGAGGCGGGCGCCGGGCTGGCGGAGACGCTGCTCGACCTGGCGGCGCTGCACGCGGTGCTGGCGGAGCCCCCGGGGTCGACGGGGATCGTGTCGCCGGACGCGGACGCGATCCCGTCGCCGATGCTGCGGTCCACCGCGCTGGGGTGGGGCGACGTGATGAGCGCACGCGCGGCGACCTGCGACGCGGACGACCCGCTGACCGGCCTGGCCACGTCCGCGTACCTGCGCACGAGGCTGCGCGAGGTCTACGGAGAGGCGCGGGCCACCGGTCGCCAGGAGCACGTGCTGGTGTTCGTGGGGCTCGACCTGACCCGCACGTCCGGGTGGTCCCGCGTGGTGGCGATGACCTTGCTGGCCGACGCGCTGAAGGAGGTGTTCGACGGCGGCGAGACGGTGGCCTCGATCGGGTCCTCGGTGGCGTGCGTGCTGCTCCGCCGTGACCGGCGCCTGGCGCGGGCCGTGGGCAACCTGCGCGTGCTCGCCGCGGACCGGCTGGCCGTCGACCCGCACGTCGCGCCGACCGGTCCGGTCGAGGTCTGGCTGGAGGAACTGCCCCCGGACCGCGAGGGCGCCCTGGCGCTGATCGCCGGGCTCGGCCGCTGAGAGCCCCGGGCGCCGAACCCCCCTGTCCGGCGTCCGACGACCGAAGACTCCCCCTCCTCCGGAGGAGCCCGGCGCGTGCCTCCCCGGTGCGCCGGGCTCCTCACCTGCCGGGGGTTACTTGTGGATTTCCCACCGCTGGTCGGACCGCTCGGGGTCGCACGGCGCGAGGATCAGTTCCTTGTAGACGCCGTTGTGCGTGATGCAGAGACCGGTGCCCCTCAGTTCGAACAACCACGTGTGGTAGTCGTCGTAGGACGCGCCGACCCACCGCTGGTTCTCCGAGCCGTCACACGGCCGGCCCGCGATCTTGCCGTCGATCGCGGTCACGCACCACCCGTACTTCTTGTCCTTGATGGTGTTGTCGTCGGAGATGTACCACTTCTGGTTGTCCTCACCGTGGTACGGGTGGGGGATGACCGGGAACTCGGGCTCCCAGGCCCAGTTGGTCTGGTCCCACACGTCACCCGGCCGGGTGTAGCTCTCGATCACCCACTCGTCCTGTCGCGCGTCGGGCTGGGCGGCGTTGGAGATCGGTGCGACGAGCAGCGCCGAGGCAGCCGCGACGACGACGGCGAGGATACGTCCGAACTTCATTCGCTTTTCCTTCCGGTCCCGGATTTCGGGGCGTCGTCCAGTAGAAGCGCCGGCCGGGATCCACGAGCGGTGAGAACAACCATGGTGGTGGTAAACGACCCGGTCCGGTCGGTGCGGGCGTCGTGCCGGTCACGGACGTGGGAAGTGGCGCCACCCCACCGTGCGGGCGCGGTGGCACTCCGGGTGACCCGCTTGACAACTCCGGTGCGTTCGTGAACCGTGTGTCAGTGTCTTAGTCGAGTGACACAATTCGGAGGCGCCGGGTGGAGTTCCGCATCGACCGGTCCAGCGGCCTCCCCGCCTACCTCCAGCTCGTGCGCCAGGTGCGGGAGGCGCTGCGCCTGGGCTGGCTGGGGCCGGGAGACCGGCTGCCGACCGTCCGCGACGTCGTCGCGAGGAGTGGTGTGAACGCGAACACGGTGCTCAAGGCCTACCGCGAACTGGAACTGTCCGGCCTGGTCGAGGCGCGCCAGGGCTCGGGCACGTTCGTCAAGGCCGGTCTCGGCTCGACCGACCCGCAGGTGATGGAGGCGCTGAGAACGCGGCTCGCCGGGTGGGTCCGCGAGGCGCGTGCGGCGGGGTTGGACGTCGAGGACATCGACGCGCTGGTGCGTTCGGTGCTCACCGCCGACGAGGGCGGCGACCAGGCAACGGCAGGGGAGGGGGTGGTGGTCCGGTGAGCACTGCGGTCGAGTCCGCCGAGGGGTCCGGGGTGGCGCTGCGCGCGCGGGCGCTCGGCAAGCGCTACCGTGCGAAGTGGGCGTTGCGCGAGTGCACGTTCGAGCTGCCCGCGGGCCGCGTGGCGGCACTGGTCGGCGCGAACGGCGCCGGCAAGACGACGTTGATGACCGTCCTGGCCGGACTCCTCGACGCCGACGAGGGGTCGGCGGGCGCGGCGGGCCGGGTGGCGTTCGTGTCGCAGGAGAAGCCGGTCTACCGGCACTTCACGGCGGCGGACGTGCTGCGCCTCGGTGCGCGGCTCAACGTCGTCTGGGACGAGGCGCGCGCCCGCCGCTGGCTGGCCCGCTTCGAGATCCCGCTGGACCGGGCGTGCGGCAAGCTGTCCGGTGGCCAGGCGTCGCAGGTGGCGTTCGCGCTGGCCATCGGCTCGCGCCCGGACGTGCTCATGCTGGACGAGCCGCTGGCGAACCTCGACCCGCTGGCCCGTCGCGAGGTGACCGCCGAGCTGCTGAGCGAGGTCGACGAGACCGGCATGACCGTGCTGCTGTCCACGCACGTCGTGGCCGAGCTGTCCGGCGTCGCCGACTACCTGCTGCTGCTCGCGCACGGCCGGCTGCTGGCGGGGGGTGACCTGGACGAGCTGCTCGAGCGGCACGTCAGCTACACCGGTCCGCGCTCGGACGTGCCGCCCGCGCTGGGCGGGATCGTGGAGGCGCGGCACACCGGCAACCAGTCGACGTTTCTGGTCGAGCTGCCCGAGGGGCAGCCGCGGCCGGTGGTCGCGGGCCCGTGGGTCGAGCGCCCGCCGACGTTGGAGGACTACGTGCTCGCCCAGCTCGAAGCCACCCGGAAGGGGGCCCGCGCATGACCGCCACGACCGGTGCCGCGACCGGTGCCACGACCGGCGCCGCGCCCGTGGTCGAGCGCGCCCGCGTGGGGTGGGGCGACCTGGCGTGGCTGACCTGGCGGCAGCACCGGTGGGCGGTCGTCGGCCTCGTCGCCGTCGCGGTCGCGGCCGTCGCCCTGTCGCTCGGCATCGCGTGGCAGGTCGACGCCACCGGCGAGTCGGGGCAGCTGTTCGGTCGCTGGCGCGTCCTCAGCGTCACCCAGGTGATGCTGCTGGCGCCGATGGCGATCGGCCTGGCCGTCGCCGTGTTCTGGGCCTCGCCGCTGGTGTCGCGCGAGTACGAGCAGCGCACGCACCTCGTGGTGTGGAGCCAGGACGTCACCCCGGCCCGCTGGTTGACCGGCAAGGTCGTGCTGCTCGGCGTGCCCGCCGTGGCGCTGTCCGTCGGCCTCGGGCTGGCCTCGATCAAGCTGATGAACAGCGTCAACGCCGTCACGACCGAGTACCGCCCGTTCGGGCCGATGGAGCCGCCCGCGTTCGACGCGACGCCGTTGATGCAGGCCGGGTACGCGACGTTCGGCTTCGCGCTCGGCCTGGCGCTCAGCGCGGTCACCCGGCGCACGGTGCTGTCGATGGGTCTCGCCCTCGGCTCGTTCATCGTGGTGCGCGGCCTCGTGATGGGGCTGTGGCGGCCGTACTTCCAGGAGCCGCTGCGCGTGGTGGAGCAGTACGCCGACGGCTACCGGAGCACGTGGGACGACCCGGGCGACGGTGCGTGGACGGTGAACAGCGGCTTCGTGGACGCGGCGGGCAACGAGGTCCAGTTTCCGGCGCAGTGCGCGAGCATCCATGACAACGCGGACTACGCGAAGTGCATGGTGGACAGCGGCGTGCGGTACTTCACCGACTACCAGCCGGTGGAGCGGTTCGGCGCGTTCCAGCTGTACGAGTTCGCGATCTTCGCCGTGCTCGCCGCGGGCCTGTTCGCGCTGGCCTTCACGCGGGTGAGCCGCGCCCGTCGGGTCTGAACCGGTTCCACCTGGACCGGATTCCACCTGGACCTGGGTCCGGCCGGGACCGGGTCCGGCCCTCGGCCGGGTGACACCTCGGACCGGGGCTCGCCGCCTTCGCACCGCGGCGGCCCTGCCGTGGGGGTCCCGCGCGCTCCGGGAGCGCGCGGGGCTTCCGCACCCGGTCCGGAGCACCGTGTTTGTGCAGGTAGAATCACGAAACCGTGGACTCCCGAACCCGTCTCCCCGTCGTCGGCATGATCGGTGGCGGCCAGCTCGCCCGCATGACGCACCAGGCCGCCATCCCGCTCGGCCAGTCGCTGCGGGTGCTCGCCGAGTCGGACTCCGACCCGGCCGCGCTCGTCGCGCGTGACGTGGAGCTGGGCAAGCACACCGACCTGGACGCGTTGCGCGCGTTCGCCAAGTCGTGCGACGTCGTCACGTTCGACCACGAGCACGTGCCGCAGGAGCACCTGCACGCGCTGGTCGCCGACGGCGTGAAGGTGTTCCCCGGACCCGACGCCCTCGTGCACGCGCAGGACAAGCTGGTCATGCGCGAGCGGCTGGCGGCGATGGGCGCGCCCGTGCCGCCGTTCACCGCCGTGTCGGACGCGTCGGACGTGCTCAAGTTCGGCGCTCACCACGGCTGGCCGTGCGTGCTGAAGGCCGTGCGCGGCGGTTACGACGGCCGTGGCGTGTGGATGCTCAACACCCCGCAGAGCGCGCAGCGGGTCGTGCCCGAGCTGTTGGCCGCCGGCACGCCGTTGATGGTCGAGCAGTGCGTGCCGATGCGCCGGGAGCTGTCCGCGCTGGTCGCGCGCTCGCCGTTCGGCCAGGGCGCGGCGTGGCCGCTGGTGCAGACCGTGCAGCGGGAGGGCATCTGCGTCGAGGTGCTGGCGCCGGCCCCGGACGCGGACCCCGTCCTCGCCGAGCAGGCGCAGGGGCTGGCGCTGCGGATCGCCGCCGAGCTGGGCGTGGTCGGGTTGCTGGCCGTGGAGCTGTTCGAGACCGACGACGGGCTGGTCGTCAACGAGCTCGCCATGCGACCCCACAACTCCGGCCACTGGAGCATCGAGGGCGCCCGGACCTCGCAGTTCGAGCAGCACCTGCGGGCCGTGCTGGACTACCCGCTCGGCGCGACGGACCTCGTCGCGCCCGCCGTCGTCATGGCGAACGTCCTCGGCGCGGCGGACGCGCCCGAGATGGGGCCGGACGAGCGGCTGCACCACCTGTTCGCCCGGTTCCCCGACGCGCACGTGCACCTGTACGGCAAGGCGGAGCGGCCGGGGCGCAAGATCGGTCACGTGACGCTGCTCGGTGAGCGGATGGACGAGGTGCGGCGGCGGGCGGGGCTCGCGGCGCACTGGCTGTCCGACGGCGTGTGGCTGGACGGGTACGACATCCACGGAGGACAGCAGTGACGCACGTCGGCGTGATCATGGGCAGCGACTCGGACTGGCCGGTGATGAAGGCCGCGGCCGAGGCGCTGGCGGAGTTCGACGTCACCTACGAGGTCGGCGTGTACTCGGCGCACCGCACGCCGCAGCGGATGCTGGACTACGCCACCACGGCCGCGTCCCGGGGGTTGCGGGTGATCATCGCGGGCGCCGGCGGCGCCGCGCACCTGCCGGGCATGGTGGCCTCGGCGACCGCGTTGCCGGTGATCGGCGTGCCGGTGCCGTTGAAGTACCTGGACGGGATGGACTCGCTGCTGTCGATCGTGCAGATGCCGGCGGGCGTGCCGGTGGCCACGGTGTCCGTGGGTGGCGCGCGCAACGCCGGGCTGCTGGCCGTGCGGGTCCTGGCGGCGGGGGACGAGGAGCTGCGCAAGCGGATGGAGGCGTTCCAGGCGTCGCTGTCCGACTTGGTGCTGGCGAAGGATGCGGCGTTGCGGGCTGTTGCGGACGGCACAGCGGCGAACTGAGTGAACGCGCGCTAACATCCGGGTAGGACGCCCTACCGGGAGGTAACTTAACGTGGACCCGAGCTTCGGTACCTACCAGCTCGCCGAA
This sequence comes from Actinosynnema sp. CA-299493, assembly GCF_050946825.1. Classification (NCBI taxonomy): domain Bacteria; kingdom Bacillati; phylum Actinomycetota; class Actinomycetes; order Pseudonocardiales; family Pseudonocardiaceae; genus Actinosynnema; species Actinosynnema sp. CA-299493. The sequence continues at coordinate 8,516,347 of NZ_CP191993.1, read as the reverse complement.
GAGCACGAGGCGCTGCGCGCGGCGGTCCGGTCGCTGGCCGACAAGGAGATCGCGCCGCACGCGGCCGACGTGGACGAGCAGGAGCGCTTCCCGGTCGAGGCGTTGAACGCGCTGGTCAAGTCCGGTTTCGCGGCCGTGCACGTGCCGGAGGACTACGACGGCCAGGGCGCCGACTCGGTGGCCACGTGCATCGTGATCGAGGAGGTGGCGCGCGTGTGCGCGTCGTCGTCCCTGATCCCGGCGGTGAACAAGCTGGGCACGATGCCGATCCTGCTGTCGGCGTCGGAGTCGCTCAAGCGGCAGGTCCTGCCGTCCATCGCGTCCGGTGAGGCGATGGCGTCCTACGCGCTGTCGGAGCGGGAGGCCGGTTCGGACACGGCGTCCATGCGCACGCGCGCCCGCCTCGACGGCGACCACTGGGTGTTGAACGGCACCAAGTGCTGGATCACCAATGCCGGCGAGTCGACCTGGTACACGGTCATGGCCGTGACGGATCCCGACGCGCCGAAGAAGTCGCAGGGCATCTCGGCGTTCGTCGTGCACAAGGACGACCCGGGTTTCGTCGTGGGGTCGAAGGAGCGCAAGCTCGGCATCAAGGGCTCGCCCACCCGGGAGATCCACTTCGAGAACTGCACGATCCCGGCGGACCGCGTCATCGGCGAACCGGGCACCGGCCTGAAGACCGCGCTGCGCACCCTGGACCACACCCGCCCGACCATCGGCGCGCAGGCGGTGGGCATCGCCCAGGGCGCCCTGGAAGCCGCCGTCGCCTACGTCAAGGACCGCAAGCAGTTCGGCAAGTCGATCTCCGAGTTCCAGGGCGTCCAGTTCATGCTGGCCGACATGGCGATGAAGATCGAAGCCGCCCGGCACATGGTCTACGTGGCCGCGGCGAAGGCCGAGCGGGGTGAGCCGAACATCGGCTTCATCACGGCGGCGGCCAAGTGCTTCGCGTCGGACGTGGCGATGGAGGTCACGACGGACGCCGTGCAGCTGTTCGGCGGCGCCGGCTACACGCGCGACTTCCCGGTCGAGCGCATGATGCGCGACGCCAAGATCACCCAGATCTACGAGGGCACCAACCAGATCCAGCGCGTGGTCATGAGCCGCGCCCTGCTGAACGGCTAGGTCGCGCCGCGACGCGCGGGCGGCCTGTTCTTCGTGAACAGGCCGCCTTTGTCGTGTCTACGGATGTCCGCACGAATTCAGCTGGGTTATCACGGCGGGTAATGGCGCATTACTCTGATGGTCGAGTGTGCCCGGTGTTTCCGGCCCCTACCGTTGCGTCCCGGTCGGAAGAATCGCGGCGACAGGGAAGCAGGGCTCATGAACAGGACCAGGACCGCTGTCGTGGCACTCGCGATGGGTGTCGGCCTCACGGTGTCCGGCGGTGCGGCGGTCGCCGCGCCGGTCGAGGTCGCGGCCGGTGACATCGGTATCCAGTGCACCCGGCAGTACGTGCTGACCAGCAACGCGACCCTCCGCCACACGGCCGGCGGGTCGGTCAAGGCGTACGCGTTCACCGGCGACAAGTTCAACGTGCCCAACCCGTCGGGCAATTGGTACTACGGCAACCTCTACGACCAGTACAACAACCACTTCGGTGACGGCTACATCCTGGCTTCGGCGCTCGCCTACACCGGTATCTGCTTCTGATCCGGGATCGCGGCCCTTTCCGTCGGGATCGCCCGGGTGCCGGCGGCCAGGTCCGGCAGGCCCCGTTGGTCCCGGCGGAAAACGGGCACGATGAACGCGCCCAGGACGACGAACGCCAGCACGGCCAGGTCCACGGCGAACCACCACTCGGCGGGGGCGACGGCGGCGTAGGTGATCAGGCCCGTCACGCCCAGCAGTTCGCGCAGGGCGATCCGCAGGGGGTTGGCGCGGCTGCCGTCCGCGCGGCGGAGTCGGTAGCGCAGCAGCCACCCGCCCGGGGTCCGGCCGGTCGCCGACGGCAGCACCACGCGGATCGCCGCGGTCAGGGCGACCAGCCACCACAGGTTATCGCCGAAGAGCAGGTGGGTGGCCACGACCAGGATCACCACGTCCACCATCACCGCCGCGAGCCTGCGCGGCACCGTCACGGTGTCGGGCGGGGCCGTCGACGCGTCCGGGTGCGGCACGGCCGGGACGACCAGCGCGACCGGGGCGAGCATCCAGCCGACGAGGGCGCCGGTGGTGTTCGAGATCAGGTCGTCGACGTCCGCGATGCGGTACGGGCACGGGTACACGCCCAGGTTCCCCGAGTACTGCACGACCTCGACCGCCAGCGAGATCCCCAGGCCGATCGCGACCACGGCGAACGCACCGCGCCCGTACGACTTCCGCAGCACCACGCCCAGCGGCACGAACAGCGCGACGTTGAACGCCTGCTGGAGGAACGCGGTCGACGTGACCGCGGCGCCCAGGCCGGAACGCCCGTTCGCCGCCAGGTTGTGGCGCATGTCCGTCACCCACTGGAACGGCCTGGTGGACAGCATCGTCTCGCCGTCGCACACCAGTGCCGACGGGAACGGCAGGAAGATCAGCGCCAACGCCACCAACCCGTACGCCAGCAGCCCGTACAGCACCACCGCCCGACGCGGCTCCACCCGCCCGAACCGGTAGTAGTGCAATGCGACCAACGGCAGCAGGACGAGCACGCCGACACCGACGAACGCCGCGAAGCCGGTCCGAATCGACTCCAGGTACGAACTGAGCATGTCCACCGATCCGGTCCAGCAATGTCGCAACACAGGTCAACCGCTCAGTAACCCCATCGCGCGAACGCCAAACCCTATCGGGTCGCACAGCCGCTGAACGGACGCGCCGGGTCAGCCCATCGAAGCCAAGTGCGCCGCCAGCCGCTCGTAGCTGACCTCGGCCCCGTCCTTCATCCCCGTCCCGAGAGCGCGGTCGCGGTCCGCCTGGGTCGGGTACCTCATCGTCTGCACGACCGTCGTCCGGTCACCGTCCGCGATGAACCGGGTCGTGTTGACCGTCGACGCCCACCCGGGACCCCACGACTCGGTCTGGACGGTCTTCGACCAGGGCTCGACCTCCAGGTACTCGCCGGTCATCGCCATCTCGCCGCCGTCGGCCCGCCGCCACACCATGTGCCACCGCCCGCCCGGGCGCAGGTCGATCTCGCACACGGGCATCGTCCAGCCCTCGGGGCCGAGCATCCAGCGCGCGACGTGCTCCGGCTTGGTGAACGCCTCGAACACCAGCTCCTGCGGCGCGTCGAACGTCCTGGTCAGCGCCACCTCCACGGCGGACGGCGTGGTCCACGAAACGGTGGTGTCAGTCGTCATGGTCCTGCTCCTTCATGCGTTCGAGGTAGGAGTCCAGGCGGCGGTAGCTGTCGTCCCAGAAGCGGCGGAAGCCGTCGGCCCACTCGGTGACCTCGCGCAACGGCGTCGCGTCGAGCGCGCACGGCCGCCACTGCGCGTCACGTCCGCGCGTGATGAGCCCCGCCCGTTCCAGCACGCGCAGGTGCTTGGACACCGCCGGCCCGCTCATCGCGAACGGTTCGGAGAGTTCCTTCACGGTCGCCGCGCCGTCCGCGAGCCGCGCCAGGATGGCCCGGCGCGTCGGGTCGGCCAGGGCCGCGAAGGTGATGCTCAGGGGATCGTCCGCCATGGCTACCTAACCAGTTGGTTATCTAACTGACTGGTTTTCTACGCCCCTGTCGAGTCGCTGTCAACCGGCCCTCGGGGCGGGGAAAGTGGTTGAAAATTCATATAACGTCGGGGCGTTCGACCGTCGACCCGAAGGGGAAGCTCAGATGCTCAAGGACGTGGCAGCGCTCATCGGCCGTCTCGGCGTGGGGGCGGTCTTCATCGCCCACGGCTGGCAGAAGGTGACCGAGTGGGGTCTCGACGGCACCGCCACCGCGTTCGCGGGCATGGGCGTGCCGTTGCCGACGGCGTCCGCCTGGTTCGCCGCCGTCGTCGAGCTCGTCGGCGGCGCGCTGCTGGTCCTCGGCGTCGCGCTGCCGGTGGTCGGCGTGCTGCTGGCGGTGGACATGCTCGGCGCGCTGGTCCTCGTGCACCTGCCGAACGGGCTGCTCGGCCAGGGCGGCTACGAGCTGGTCCTCGTGCTCGGGGTCGCCGCCCTCGCGGTCGGGTTCAACGGCGGGTCGCTGTCCGTCGCCCGGTTGGCCAAGGGGCGTGCGGCCGGGCAGCCGGTCTAGGGGTCAGCCGACCAGGTCGAGGGTCGTCTGCTCGCCGGCGCGGCGCGCGGCCAGCAGGTCCGGTGCGGCGTTGCTGCACTGCACCAGCGAGCCGCCGCCCGCCAGCACGGCCAGGAAGCCGTTCAGCAGGCCGTCCGGCAGGGTCCACTCCACAGTGGACAGCACGCGGGACGTCGTGGTGATGCCCAACGTCGCAGCCCGCTGGTGCGCCTCCTCCACCACCTCGTCCACAGTGGACTTCAGCAGGGCGGGCGTGGCGCCGGGGACGGGCTCCCACGGCGCGAAGTCGTCGCCGAACACGCGCACGTCGTCGTTGTAGTCCACGGGCGCGCCGCTGCCCAGCCCCATGGGGTGCAACGACGCCACGGCCGTCACCAGGGCTCCGGGCGCTTCGCCGCCGGGCGCCACGACCGCCACCTTCGCGCCCGCCGGGTCGTCCGTCACCGCCGCGCCGCACCACCACGCGCCCAGCAGCACGCCGGCCGTCTGCCAGTGCGCGGGCAGCAGCACGGCCACCGGGTCGCCGGGCTCGACGTCGTGCTCGTCACGGAGCCAGTTCGCCGTCTTGGCCGCCCAGTTCCGGAGGGTGGCGCGCGACAGCTCGACCCGGGTGCCCGCCGCGTCGTCGTAGTGCGTGATCAGGGGACGGCCGGGATTCGCCGCGAACAGGGGCGCGAACAGGGCATCCGTGACGGTCATGGGCCAACCTTGCCACGCCCCGCCAACCCGACCGCCCCGACCCCCGCGTGTCCTACGCCCGCGCGTTCCGGACGGGGTTGGACAGCAGGACGCGCACGGCGTTGGCGGTCACGACCCCGCGCCACTCCAGCGCCGCCGCCGGCCCCGGCGGTTGCCACGACACCGGCCAGCCGCCGTCCTCGCCCTGGGCCGACACCAGCGCGTCCAGGTGCGCGGTGATCGCATCGGCCGGGAACAGGGCGCGCAGCGGATCGGTCGGCAGCGGCGCGAAGTCGAGCGGCGTCAGGCCGTACCCCTCGCCGGGGTAGAGGTGGAACAGGCTCAGGTCCGCGACCGACACCCCCTGCCGGCCGGCCCAGTCGCGGTCCGGGGTGGTGGCCAGGTAGCGCAGCGCGTTGAGGGCGGTGTGGGCGTCCACCGCACCCGACAGCGACGAGATCCGCGCCCGGCAGAACGCGTCCGCCGCGTCGAGCCAGGGCCCGGTCACGCCGGCCTTCCGCAGCCCCGCGACGATGCCCGCCGTCGGGTTGAGGCCGACCGGGAACCGGCCGTCACCCCAGTGCTCGGCCCGGGCGTGGTCGGCGATGTCGGGCAGCACGATCGGCAGCCCGCCCTCGGGTGACGTCACCGATTCGAGGTACGGCACCAGGCTCCCGGCGAACCCGGCGACCTCCCGCCGCACCACCGCGTCGGAGGCCGCGGGGGAGTCCAGCACCTGCCCGAGGACGCCGAGCGCGAAGTCGACGGCCAGCGGCTGGCTGTGCGGCGCCCGCACGTCCGGTTCCAGCGCGTGCCCCACCCCGCCGTCGGCGTTGCGGTAACCCGCGAGCACGTCCACGACCGCGACCGCCGCGACCGGGTCAGGCCGGGACCACAGCAGGGCGAGCCGTCGTTCGAGCAGGCGTGCGTGCGTGTCCAGGAACCCGTGCGCGCGGGCGAGGGCGGCGTTGTCCATGCCGACGATGCTGGCACCCGCGCCCAAGCCCCGTCTTGAACGGATCGGCCGCGCTAGTCGACGCAGACCGGGCCCGCCTGGACGGCGCGCCGGCGCGGGCCGTCCAGGCTCACCGGGCGGTCGGCGGCGAAGCGCCGGGCGGGTGAGGCCGAGGTCGGCGGCGGCGCGGTCGTGGGCGTCTTCTCGCCCAGCAGCTCCGCCACGAACGCCCTCACCTGCGGCGGGTCCACGGTCACGACGCTCTGGCCGCGCTCGTTCTGCACGCCCACGCCGGTCACCGGGATGGTGGCGAACTCGACGTTCCCGCCGGCCAGCCCGCGCGCCTGACCCGCGAACGTCGCCAGGTCCAGGTTGTCGTCCACCACGATCGACTTGTTCACCGCGTCCAGCAGCCCGGACAGCCGCGTCGGGTCCGCCAGCGTGCCCGCCGACAGCAGCTTCGACATCGCCGCCGACATGAACACCTGCTGCCGGGTGATCCGCCCGAGGTCGCCGCCCGGGATGCCCTTGCGCTGCCGCACGAACGCCAGCGCGTCGCCACCGGCGATCGTCTGCACGCCCGCGCGGAAGTTCGCACCCGAGTCCGGGTCCGACGTGCCCTCCTTCAGGCACACCTCCACGCCGCCGATGACCTCGGTGAGCAGGTAGAACCCGTACAGGTTGATCTCCGCGTAGTGGTCCACCCGCACGCCGGTCAGCTCCTGCACCACCTGCACCAACGCGCGCCGCCCAGCCTGGTCCCCGGCCTTGGCGCGCTCGGCCAGGTCCGACGTGCCCGCCGCCGCCAGCCGCTCCATGGTGAAGAACTTGGTCAGCCCGTACGCCGAGTTGATCTTCTCCTGGCCGACCTCGGGGATGGGCACGTAGGTGTCCCGGGGGATGGACACGGCGTGCGCCTTGCTGCCGTCGTGCGGCACGCGCATCACGATGATCGTGTCCGTGTTGAGCGTGTCCGTCGCCTCCGTGCGCAGCTTCCGCAGCACGTGGTCCGGCAGCGGCACGCCCTGGGCGTCGGTGCGGCTGTCGCTGCCGACCAGCAGGATGTCGGTCGCGCCGTCGGCCGCGGGCGGCGCGTTCGGCACGTCCGACAACGCGGTCAGCACGTCCGTCGTGTTCACGCTCTCCTGCACGCGCTGCAACGTCGACCAGCCGTACCCGGCCGCCGCCAGCACGGCCGCGGACAGCAGCGCGACGAGCACGCGTCCGGCGATCACCGCAGCCCTCACCGGCGTCCTTCCTACGAGTGGGTGTCCGACCAGGCTAACCACCTTCGGCCGGTCGGACGTCCGGGTTCACCGGTAGGTGGGTGTGTCAGTTGACGCAGACCACACCGTCGGCGGTGATCGGCGGGGTGGAACCGGTCGAGGGCGCGCTCCCCGTGCCGGTGGCGTCGACCGAAGCCGGGTCGGACTGGTCCGGCGGCTCGTAGTCGGCGCCGGCGTACACCAGAACCTGCCCTCTGGGCACGGAGTCGTCCTCGACGGCCTCGGCGTTACCGCCCAGGGCGGAGATCACCCTGTCGGCGCTCGCCCGCTCACCCGGCGCGTGCCGCACGGACGTGGTCTCCGCGTACGGCCCGGAGTTCGCGAGACCACGCCGGAAACCCTTCTCCACCAACGAGTCCAGCACGCTCGCGGCCAGCCGGTTCACGCCGGCGGAGTTGTAGACGTGCACGGTGATCGCCGAGGGCGGCGGCCCGGCCGGCGTCGTGGTGGTGGTGGCGGGGGCCTTCGACGGGCCGTCGTCGGTCGCCAGCCCCTTGATGAACTGCCGCACCCGGGCCGGGTCGACCGGCAGCACGTTGCCGTCGCTCCACGTGTCCGTCGGGTCGCCCACCGGGATCGTGCGGAACTGGATGTTGCCGCCGACCAGGCCCTGCATCTGGGTGGCGAACTCGGTGACGTTCCACCCCTCGCTCAGCACGACGGACTTCTTCACCGCCGTCACGAGCCGGTTGAGCTGGTCGAAGTCGGTCAGCGTGCCCGTGGACAGCACCTTGCGGGCCAGCGCGCCGATGAACACCTGCTGCCGCACGATCCGGTCCAGGTCGCCGCCGATCAGCCCGCCGCGCTGGCGCACGAACGACAGCGCCTTCGCCCCCTCGACGACCTGCCGCCCGGCCGGGAAGTCCGCGCCCGAGTCGCTGTCGCGGGTGGCCTGGTTCAGGCACACCTCGACGCCGCCGAGCGCCTTCGTCACCTCGTAGAAGCTGGCCAGGTTGACTTCGGCATACCGGTCGACGGTGACGGACCCGCCGGTCAGCCCCTCGATCGTCTTGATCAACGTCTTGCGGCCGGCCAGCGTCGACTGGAGCTCGATGCGGGCCTCGTCGGTCACGCCCTGCTCGCGCAGCGCCTGCGCCGTCTCGTTCTTCTGCCGGGACAGCGCCGAGTTCAGCTTGTGCTGGCCGAACCCGTCCGCGATCTCCACGTACGAGTCGCGGGGGAACGAGATGGCCACCGCGCGCGTGCCGTCCTGCGGGACGTGCACCAGGATCATCGTGTCGGTGTTCTGCGTGCCGTCCGCCACACCGCCGTTGAGCAGCGCCAACACCTCGTCCGACAGCGGGTTGCCCTGCGCGTCGGTGCGGCTGTCGACGCCGACCAGCAGGATGTCGATCGCGCCGTCGAGCGGTGTGCGGGCGACGCCCTCGGAGTCCTGGGTCACCGAGGAGGCGATGACGTCGGTCGTCGTGATGTCGTCGTCGATGTCGCCGAGGTAGTACCAGCCGTACCACGTGACGACGAGCACAGCCGCCGAGAGCAGTGCCAGCAGTGAACGCGCGGTGAGCGCGAGAGCACGCAGAGCAGCCGATCCACCGGCTGTTCGTGGCGGACTGGAGTCCACTGCCTGCCTCCCCCGTGCCTGACCCGGATCAGTGGCGCGGCGGCGAACCGCACCGGACATTCCTCTTATACGGGAGACGCTGTAACAACCAGGTGGGTTGCACGAAAGGCACTCGTGACAGACTGCGATGAGCAACCGCTTCCAGGAGGACACTGAGCATGCGGGTACTGGTAACGGGTGGGGCCGGGTTCATCGGTTCGCACTACGTGCGGGAGATGGTGGCCGGCGCGTACCCGGCCTACGCCGATGCCGAGGTGGTGGTGCTGGACAAGCTCACCTACGCCGGCAACGAGGCGAACCTGGCGCCGGTCGCGAACGACCCGAGGCTGACCTTCGTCCGGGGCGACATCTGCGACCGCGAGCTGGTCGCCGACCTGATGAGCGGGACGGACGTGGTGGTGCACTTCGCCGCCGAGTCCCATGTGGACCGATCGATCTCCGGATCGGCCGACTTCGTGCTGACCAACGTGCTCGGCACCCAGACGCTGCTGCAGGGCGCGCTGGAGGCCGGCGTGGCGAAGTTCGTGCACGTCTCGACCGACGAGGTCTACGGCACGATCGACGAGGGTTCCTGGACCGAGGACCACATCCTGGAGCCGAACTCGCCCTACTCGGCGTCCAAGGCGTCGTCGGACCTGCTGGCGCGCTCGTTCTTCCGCACCCACGGCCTGCCGGTCTGCGTCACCCGGTGCTCGAACAACTACGGTCCGTACCAGTTCCCCGAGAAGGTCATCCCCCTGTTCGTCACCAACCTGCTCGACGGCAGGAAGGTGCCGCTCTACGGCGACGGCCTCAACGTCCGGGACTGGCTCCACGTCGACGACCACTGCCGCGGCATCCAGCTCGTGCTCGAAGGCGGGCGCGGCGGTGAGATCTACAACATCGGCGGCGGCACCGAGCTGACCAACCGCGAGCTCACGGAGCGCCTGCTGGAGGCCACGGACCGCGACTGGGACTCGTTCGTCGAGCCGGTCGCCGACCGCAAGGGCCACGACCGCCGCTACTCGGTGGACATCACCAAGATCAACACCGAACTCGGTTACACCCCCCAGGTCGGCTTCGCCGAAGGCCTGGCCGCGACCGTGCGGTGGTACCGCGACAACCGCTCGTGGTGGGAGCCGCTCAAGCAGCGCGCCGCCCTGGCCGGCTGATGGCGCTCGCGCTCCTGGTGCCCGGCGGTCGCGGCCAGCTCGGGCGGGACCTGGTGGCGGCCACGCCCGACGACGGCCTCGTGCACGCGCCGTCGTCCGCCGAACTGGACCTGACCGACGCCCTCGCCGTGGCGGACGCGGTAGCCGTCTTCGCCTCGACCGCCCGTGACGCCGGCTACCGCCCGGTGGTCGTCAACTCGGCCGCCTACACGGCCGTGGACGCGGCGGAGTCCGACCCCGACCGCGCCTCGGCGGTCAACGCCGCCGGGCCGGAGCACCTGGCCACGAGCTGCCGCGAGCACGACGTCCCCCTGATCCACGTCTCGACCGACTACGTGTTCCCCGGCGACGGCGCCCGCCCGTACGAGCCGACCGACGAGACCGGCCCCAAGTCGGTCTACGGCCGCACCAAGCTCGACGGCGAACAACGCGTGCTGTCCACTTGGGACCGTTCCTGGATCGTCCGCACCGCGTGGGTCTACGGCGAGCACGGCAACAACTTCGTCAAGACCATGGCCCGCCTGGCCGCCACCAACGACACGCTGTCCGTCGTGGACGACCAGGTCGGCTCACCGACGTGGTCACTGGACCTCGCCCACGGCCTCGTGGAACTGGCCGCCACCGTCTCCACGGGCGGCACCCCACCCCGCGTGCTGCACGCCACCAACGACGGCGAGACCACCTGGTGCGGCTTCGCCCGGGCCGTCTTCACCGAACTCGGCCTCGACCCGACCCGCGTCCACCCGTGCACCACCGCCGCCTACCCCCGCCCCGCCCCCCGCCCGGCCTACTCCGTGCTGTCGGGCAAAACCTGGGCAAGCGCAGGCCTGACCCCACTGCGCCCCTGGCAAGCCGCCCTCTCCACCGCCATCTCCACCAACGCCGTGCCCTGACCACCACCCACACCACCACGGCCCTCCCACACCCCCACCGAGGCCCGATTTGACATGGGTTCGGGTGCTTTAGGCTGGACGAAGCCGGGCAGGCTTGGCGGACGCTCTTCCCGCCGGGCCTGCCCGGCTTTGGCCTGCCTGGAGTGCCCGTAAGGGCCCCATGTCACATCGAGCCGGCCCCACCCCCACCCCCAACCCCAACCCTGAATCCAACGTGCGCCCAACCGCCGCCGTGGTGTGTGATCAGGCCATGGTGATCGAGTTGGGCAAGCCGGATGTCGCCGTGCCGGCCGAGGTGGTCGACGCGCTGCGGGAGTGGCAGCACGACGGTGCGCCGATGCAGCTGCACCCGGGCGACCTGGGCTGGTTCTGGCGGTACGGCGCGGAGGCGACGGCGGCGGCCGTGCGGACCTGGAGCCGGGACGGGCGGATCCTCGCCGTCGGGCTGCTGGACACGCCCGACCTGTTGCGCATGACGATCGCGCCCGACGCCCACCAGGACGAGGAGCTGGCCCGGCGGCTGGTCGAGGACGTGAAGGACCCGGAGCGCGGCGTGCTGGTCGCCGGGGAGGTCTACGTCGAGGCGCCGAAGGGCGCACTGGTCCAGGACCTGCTGGCGGAGGCCGGCTGGGACACCGACGTGCCGTGGACGCCGCTGCGCCGCGACCTGGCGGAGCCGGTGGAGGACCCGGGCGTGCGGGTCGAGGTGATCGGACCGGAGCGGGCGCACGTGCGGGCCGCCGTGCAGCGGGCGTCGTTCACGAGTTCGACGTTCACCGACGAGCGCTGGCACGCGATGGCGGCCGGATCGCCGTACGCCGACGCCCGGTGCCTGGTCGCCCACGACGACCAGGACCACGCGGTGGCGGCCGTGACCGTGTGGTCGGCCGGTGCGGGCAGGCCCGGGTTGATCGAGCCGATGGGCGTGCACTCGGACCACCGCGGCCACGGCTACGGCAAGGCCATCACGATCGCCGCCGCCGCCGCGCTGCGGGAGCTGGGCTCGTCCAGCGTGCTGGTCTGCACCCCGAGCTCCAACGTCGGCGCCGTCGCCACCTACCAGTCAGCGGGCTTCCAGGCCCTCCCCGAGGTCCGGGACCGCCGCCGGGACGCCTGACCACCCGCACCCGCCCGCCCGCCTCACCACACCTACGCGGTCTGCCAGTCGACATTGCCGGGCCGCTTGGCGGTGACCAGGAACTCCTTCAGCGCCGTCGCCAGGACCTCCACCGGGACGCCCGCGCCGGCCGGGTAGTCGACGTACTCGGAGCGGTACCCCGGGGAAGCCGGGTCGCCCTCCAACGTCGAGTAGTCCTGCTCCGGGTCGGCGTAGGTCAGGTAGCCGTAGCCCTCGTGGACGGTGACGGCCACGTCGTGGTCGGGGATCTTCGTGGTGCCGGGCGCGCCGAGCAGGCCCTCGGTGTCCGTGATCAGCTCGCGGTCCTGGTGCTCGATCACGGCCGGTCCCGCGCCGGGCTCCGCCAAGCGGGTCAGAAGGGTGTCGACGTCCTCCGGCGTGCCGACGGTCATCTCGTCGGCCGCGTCGGCGTCGTGCTCTTTGATGATCGGCCACACAGCCGTGAAGCTCATGGCCGGCATCATCGCAGTGGACGCGCTGCGTGACCACCGGAGGGGTCGGTTGGGCCGTTGGGGTGGAGTAGGTTTATCGCACTGGTTTTGCGCTCAACCGGTGCGAGAACCTTTCCGCCATGTCCGCGCTCGGGCGATCCCCTGAAGCGACCGCACCTCGTCCTGACGGCGAGCGGCAGCGGTTCCTGCGTCGCGTCTGTGCCGTGACCGGTTCACGGCAGATCTCGTGGAGCGTCCTCAAGCCCGCCCAGGTCGACCGGCAACCCGGGCACTCGTAACGCCGGGGTCAGTCGCACCGCGACCGAGGAAGCGGTTGCGCGGCAACCGTTCGGTCAGACCGCGCCACCGCGACCGCGCCCAAGACCCGCACCCAGCCGCCGTCGAGTCCCGCTCCTGTCACCGCCCCGCGGCACGCCGATAGGCCGTCAGCGTCTTCTCCGCCGTCCGCCGCCACGTGAACTCCGCCGCGTGCGTCCGCCGTGCCGCCTGGTCGGCGGGCGTGGGCGGCGCCTCGACCGCGTCCACCATGGCCGTGGCCAACGCCTCCACGTCACCCACCGGCACGTGCACCGCGTGCCCGCCGGCGACCTCGCGCAACGCCGCCACGTCCGTGCACACCACGGGCACGTCGCACGCCAACGCCTCCAGCACGGGCAGCCCGAACCCCTCGTCGCGCGACGGCAGCACCAACGCCGCCGCACCCGCCACGACACTCCTCAGGTCCACGTCGCTGAGGTACCCGGTCCGCACCACCCGGTCGTCGGAGCCGGCCACGTGCGGACCGGCCAGCACCAGCGGCGGCAGCGACGGCCGGGCGGCGTGCGCGGTCAGCAACGTCCCCAGGCCCTTGCGCGGCCCACCGGCGCCGACGAACAGCAGGTACTCCGACGGCAACCCCAGCCGGGCGCGCAGCGCGGGCGACGGCGGACGGGCCGCGAACCACGCCGGGTCGACGCCCAGCGGCGTCACCACGATCTTCGACTCGGGCACGCCGAGCCGTTCCACCACGACCTCGGCCACCGCGCGGGTCGGCGTGCACACGACGTCCGCCCGCGTGGCCGACTGCCGCACCAGCTCGGGCAGCCGGCGGTCCGACGGCGGCAGGTCGCCGGGCGCGTCCAGGAACGCCAGGTCGTGGATGGTCGTCACACCACCCGCCCGCAACGCCGGCGGCAGGACGAAGTTCGTCGCGTGCATGACGTCCGTCGGCCCGGCCAGGAACTCCACCGGCGGGAACGGCACCCGCAGCCAGAACTGCCGCAGCAGCCGCGCCGACACCGGCAGCCCGCGCGCCACCACGTCGTGCGGCAGCACGGTCCGCAGCGCGCGCCACCCGCGCAACGTGAACGCGACCGCGCGCACGTCGACCTCGTCCAGCATCGACGCCAGCTCCTCGGCCAACGCCGCCGTGTAGCGGCCGATCCCGGTCCGCTGCCCGAGCAGCGGGGTGCCGTCGATCAGCACCCGCAACGGCCTAGCCACGGCCGCGCAACTTCTTCAGCACCCGACCGGTCGCCCGACGGGCCACCTCGCCCGCGCCACCGGCGGTCATGTACTCCTTGACCAGCGCGACGTCCCGCTGCACCTTCTCCAGCCGCCCGAGCGCCCGGTTCGACACCATGAACGACGTGCCGGTCAGCCGGTCGGCGGCGGGCCGCGGGTTGCGGCAGAACTCGGTGAGCGGCGTGAGCACGTTCTCCCAGGTGAACCGCTCCCGCACGGCGGCTATCCGCTCCACGCACCCGGCGGCGAACCCGGTGTCGTACAAGACCTTCTCCAACGCGTCGGCCAACGCGTCCGGGTCCTCCGACGGCACCACCACGCCCAGGTCCTCGCGGCGCACCAGGTCGGCGAACGAGTCGCCGTCCGTGGTCACGATCGGCAGCCCGGCCCACAGGTAGTCCAGCACCCGCGTGCGGAACGCGAAGGTCGTCTCCACGTGCTCGTAGTGCGTGGTCACGCCCGCGTTCGCGTCCAGCAGCCAGTTCTGCCGGTCGTGGTAGGGCACCCACGTCTCGTTGAAGAACACGTGCGAGTCCACGAGGTCCAGCCGCTTGGCCAACGCGCGGGTCTGCCCGGCGATGTCCATGTCCGGCACCTCGGGGTTGGGGTGCTTCATGCCGAGGAACACCAGCCGCACGTCCGACCGGCGGGTCCGCAGCCGGTCCACGGCGTGCAGCAGGGTCAGCGGGTCGAACCAGCTGTAGACGCCGCCCGCCCACAGCACGACCTTGTCCGACTCGCCGATGCCCAACGTCGAGCGCAGCCCCGGCCCGGTGCGCTGCGGCGGCTTGCCCGGCAGCCCGAACGGCGCCTCGGCCAGCAGCGAGCGCACGGTGGGGTCATTGTCGTACAGGGCGGGGGTGAGGCGGCCGATCGCGGTCAGGTGCCCCAGCCAGAAGTGCCGCTGCCGCTCGGAGGCGCACAGGAAGAAGTCGCCGCGCCGCAGCTGGTTGTCGAGGATCCGGGTGACGCCGACCAGGTCGAGCGAGCGCTGCTCGTCGGTCGAGTCCTTGCCCTGCTCCAGCAGCTCCAGGTGCATCGGGTCGTAGATGTCGCAGACGACGATCTTGGTGTTGCCCGGCTCCTTGAGGAAGCCGACGTTCTCCAGCACGTGGCCCTGGAGCACGATGATGTCGGCCCACTTGGCGTGCTCGACCAGCTCGCGCGGCACGGCGCGGCTCACCGGGAACGACGACTCGGGCGGGTCGCACAGCGCGTTGGTGGTGACCAGCCGGACGTCGTGCTCGCCGGACAGCACGTCGGCCATGTTCCAGGCCCGGATCGCGGGGCCGGCCATCCGGTCGGCGAGGGCGTCGCCGGTGACCACCAGCACCCGGCGCGGCCGGCCGAACACCTCCTCCAGCCCGAAGACCTCGACCAGCACGTCGTGCGCGGCCAGGTAGCGGGGCAGGGGGTAGGCGGGCTCCATCGCCTTGCGCATCAGCGGCACCAGGTCGGTGTCCGTGACGCGGCGCGCGGCCTGCTCCGCCTTGCGCGACTCCGCCAGCGACGGCAGCAGCTCCACGAACTGGTCGATCGCGAGGAACCCGGCCAGCGCCTGCCGCGACACGGGCACCGGCGCGCGGTCGTCGGCGGGGTCGTCGGGCCGGCGGGTGATCTCCAGCTGGGTGGCGTCCAGCTCGCCGCGCGCGGTGGCCCGGCGGACCACCAGGGCCAGCGCGGCGGGCAGCACCTTGGCCAGCGTCTCGTCGGAGAAGTTCTTGTAGAGCGCGGCGAGGGCGTTGCGCTCCAACAGGTACAGCTCACGGCTGGTGTCCACGGTGGACATCGAGGCGTGGTGCTTGTGGTAGGTCAGGGACGTGGGCACGTAGCGGACCCGCCAG
This sequence comes from Actinosynnema sp. CA-299493, assembly GCF_050946825.1. Classification (NCBI taxonomy): domain Bacteria; kingdom Bacillati; phylum Actinomycetota; class Actinomycetes; order Pseudonocardiales; family Pseudonocardiaceae; genus Actinosynnema; species Actinosynnema sp. CA-299493. The sequence goes on along the minus strand of NZ_CP191993.1, from coordinate 8,500,691 downwards.
CCGCGCAGGTTCATCCGCCAGCCGAGGTCGACGTCCTCGTAGAACATGAAGAACCGCTCGTCGAACCCGCCCAGCTCGCGGAACACCGCGGTCCGCGCCACGAGCGCCGAGCCGGTGCCGAACAGCACGTCGCGCGGCGTGTCGTGGGCGCCGTCGTCGGGCTGCCCCGCGTGCCGCTTGTAGCCCATGCCGAACCACGTGAGGCCGCCGTCCACGAAGTCGATCTCGCGGCCGTCCCAGTCGAGCACCTTGCTCGCCACCGCGCCGACGGTGGGCTCGGCGCGCAGCACCCGCACCGCCTCGCGCAGCCACCGGGGGTCGGGGCGGGCGTCGTTGTTGAGGAACGCGACCACCGAGCCGCGCGCGGCCCGCACGCCGAGGTTGCAGCCGCCCGCGAAGCCGAGGTTGTCCGGCGCCTCGATGACCTCCGCGTTCGGCGCGGCGGCCCGGAGGCGGTCCGCGCTGCCGTCGCCCGAGGCGTTGTCGACCACGATGACCTGGAGTTTCTCCGCCGGGTAGTCGAGGTCGCCGAACAACGCGCGCAGGCAGGTGACGGTGTCGTCGGCGCCGCGGTAGTTGACGACGACCACCGACACGTCAGGCAGGGTTCCGTGCTCCACGGGCCAACTCTGCCTCATCACGCTCCGCGGCGTTCGGCCAAGGTGTCCTACGCCTCGGTGTCGGGCTCCCCGTCGGCCTTCGCCCCGTGCTCCCCGGGCCTCGACCCGTCCTGCTCAGGCTTCGACCCGTCCTCCCCGGGCTTCGCCTCGTCCTGCGCGGGCTTCGACTCGTTCTCCTCGGGCGGGGCCTCGGCGGGCAGGCTGTCGCGGTGCCACTCGACGGTGATCTTGACGTGGGCCTCGGCGGAGGACTTGGCGATGGCCAGCGCGGCGCTGGAGCTCACCTTCAGGCCGATCTCCACGGCCACCTTGTCCGGTCGCGGCGACGGCATGCTGCCGATCTTCACGGCCACCGCCCTGGCCACCTTCCTGGCCCGCTCGATGCCGTTCTCCAGCGTCTCCTCGACGCGCTCGACCGGGTTCCAGCGGCCCGCGCGCACCGGGCCGTCGTACTCCTCGTCCAACTCGAACGGCACCAGGTCGCCGTCCTCCGTGCGCACCTCGACGTACTCGGTCACGGTGTTCCCCCTCCAACCGGCTCGCACTCCCCGGACCCGGGCCGCCGGACTCGCCGCCGACGCCCGACTGACCACCCCTGCGCTCCCTAACGGCCCGCCCACTCCCGCCACACCACGCGCCGGCCCACTGTCGCACGTCGGCCGATCCGCCACCGCTGGACCAGCGTGGCCGGCAGCCTCGCCAGCACCTCCAGCAGCACGCGCAGGCGCAGCGGCACGTGGAAGTTGGCCGCGTCGGGCGTGCCGCGGCGGACCGGCAGCAGCGCGGTGATGGCCGCGAACCTGGCCAGCTCGCGCAGGGCGGTGCTCGCGGGCGCGCAGCGCAGCAGCATCAGCAGCCGGTTGCGCTCGTTCCAGCGGTGGAACGGGCGGGAGCCGGGGTCGGTGCTCGCGCCGTGCCGGTGGTGGACGCGTGCCGGGCCGACGGACAGCACCCGGTGCCCGGCCAGCCTCAACCGCCACGCCGTGTCGGTGTCCTCGTAGTAGCAGAAGAACCCGGCCGGGACGCCGCCCACGCGCTCCAGCGCTTCCCGCCGCAGCAGCGCCGCGCCGCCGCAGAAGCCGAACACCTCCTGACCGGCCAGGACCAGGTCGGCCCCGTGGCCGTCGGCGGTGAGCCTGACGCCGACCGACTGGGTGGAGCCGTCGGCCAGCAGCAGGGACGGGGTCGCGGCGGCGGCGTCGGGGGAGGCGTCCAGGGCGTCCTCAAGGGCGGCGAGCCAGCCGTCGCCGGGGGCCGCGTCGTCGTTGAGCCAGGCCACGTACTCGGTGGTGACCCTAGGCAACGCCGCCGCGAGACCACCCGCGTAACCGCGGTTGACGGGCAGGCGCAGGGTCTCCGGGCGGCTGGGGTGCGCGGCGACCAGGTCGGCGGTGCCGTCGTCGGAGGCGTTGTCCACCACGAGTGTCCGGTGTGGACGCTGGCGGGCGAGGGCGTCGAGGCAGGCCGTGATGTGCTCGCGGCCACGCCACGTCACCACGACCACCGTCGTGCTGGGGATCGGCACGGCGTGAGACGGTACGCGACGTGCCCGACCTCGTTGTGCTGACCGAGCAGTTGCTGGCGCCGGTGCCCGGCGGCACCGGCCGGTACACGCGCGAGCTGGCCGCCGCGCTGGCCGCCACCGCGCCCGCCGGGTGGACCGTGACGGGGGTGGTGAGCAGGCACGCGGACGTGTCGGCGGCGGTGATCCCCGGTGTGCGCGGTCCGCGCGTGCTGCCGCTGCCCCGACGTGCGCTGATCGCGGCGTGGGAGCGGGGCGTGCCGTACTGGCCGGGTGGTGACTCGGTGCACGCGTTCACGCCGTTCGCGCCGCCGCGCGGGCGGGTGGTGGTGACCGTGCACGACACCGTGCCGTGGACGCACCCGTCGACGTTGACGCCGCGCGGGGTGGCGTGGCACCGGCGCGTGATCAGCCGGGCGGCGGCGCGGGCGAGCGCGCTCGTGGTGCCGACGTCGGTGGTCGCGGAGGAGTTGCGGCGGCACGCGCCCGGTCCCGCGCCCGTCCACGTGGTGGGCAACGGGGTGACGGCGTTCCCGCCGGAGGAGCCGGTGGACGTGCCGCCCCGGTACGTGCTGGCGATCGGCACCATCGAGCCGCGCAAGGGTTTCGACCTGCTGGCGGCGGCGACCGCCGAGCTGGGCGTGCCGCTGGTCGTGGTCGGGCCGCAGGGGTGGGGCGGGGTGGACCTGCGCGCGCCGCACGTCCACCTGCTGGGACGGTTGAGCGACGCCCGGTTGGCGTTCGTGCTGCGGCGGGCGGCGGTGCTGGCCGCGCCGAGCCTGGCCGAGGGGTTCGGGCTGCCGGTGGTGGAGGCCATGGCGGCCGGCGTGCCGGTGGTCCACTCCGACGCTCCGGCGCTGGTCGAGGTCGCCGGCGGCGCCGGGGTGACCGCAGCGCGCGGCGACGGTGCGGCGCTCGTCACAGGACTTCGTTCGGTGCTGTCCGATCCCGCTGCGGCGGAACGCCTGATCGCCGCCGGTCGGCTGCGGGCCGAGGCGTTCACCTGGGAAAACGCCGCGCGTTCGGTGTGGGCGATCCATGCGGGCCTGTTTCGTTGACGAACCGTTTACGCCATTCCCGGTCAACCCGCCGGCTGCCGGCCGTACCCTTCACCGCGTGTCACCCGTCGAACCCAGCGTGCTGATCGACGCCACCGCCGTCCCAGCCGACCGAGGTGGCGTCGGACGGTACGTGGACTCCTTGGTGGCCGCGCTGGACGCGGACGGCGCACGGCTCAGCGTGGTGTGCCAACCACGGGACGCCGCGCTCTACACGTCCCTGGCCCCCGATTCGCGGGTCATCCCCGCGGCGGACGCGGTGGCGACCCGGACCGCGCGGCTGACGTGGGAGCAGACGACCCTGCCGAGGCTGGCGAACCGGCTCGGCGTGGCGGTCGTGCACTCGCCGCACTACACCGTGCCGCTGGCGAACCGGGCGGCGTCCGTCGTGACGCTGCACGACGCGACGTTCTTCACCGACGCGGTGCTGCACTCGTCGGTCAAGGCCCGCTTCTTCCGGGCCTGGACCAGGGCGTCGCTGCGGCGGGCCGCGCTGTGCATCGTGCCGTCCCGGGCGACCGCCGACGAGCTGGCCCGGGTGGCGGGCGCGGACCGGCGGTTGCTGCACATCGCCCAGCACGGCGTGGAGAACGAGCGGTTCCACCCACCGACGCCCGAGCAGGTGGCCGAGGTCAGGCAGAGGCTGTCGCTGGGTGACGCGCCCTACGTGGCGTTCCTGGGCGCGCTGGAGCCGCGGAAGAACGTGCCGGCGCTGATCCGCGGTTTCGCGCAGGCGTGCCGCGACCGGCCGAACCCGCCCGCGCTCGTGCTCGCCGGCCAGCCCGGCTGGGACAGCCAGGTCGAACGGGCGCTGGACGCCGTGCCGCACCGGGTCCGGGTGATCCGGGCCGGCTACCTGCCGTTCTCGTCGCTGGCCGGGTTCCTCGGCGGCGCGGAGCTGGTCGCGTACCCGTCGCTGGGCGAGGGGTTCGGGCTGCCGGTGCTGGAGGCGATGGCCTGCGGCGCGGCCGTGCTGACGACCCGGCGGCTGAGCCTGCCCGAGGTGGGCGGCGACGCGGTGGCGTACTGCGGGGTCGGCGCGGGTGACATCGCGGCGGCCCTCGGCGAGCTGCTGGACGACCCGGCCCGCCGCGCCGAGCTGTCGGCGGCGGCGGTCGTGCGGGCGAAGGACTTCTCCTGGTCCACGTCGGCGGCCCGGCACCGGCTGGCCTACGAGCGCGCGGCGCGCTCACACCGGCGGCGTTAGGTTCGACTCCTTTCCCCTCCCGCTTCTCCCCTTGCGTTCTGGATACCCCCTGGGGGTATAGTTCCCCGCATGAAGACATCCTGGTCAGTGGCGGTGTCGGCCACGCTGCACTGCCTCACCGGCTGTGCCATCGGCGAAGTGCTCGGCATGGTCGTCGGCACCGCGATCGGTCTGCCCGGCTGGGGCACCGTCGTGCTGGCCGTGGCGCTGGCGTTCGTCTTCGGCTACGCGCTGACCCTGCGGGGCGTGCTGAAGACCGGTCTGGGCCTCGGCGCGGCGCTGAAGGTGGCGCTGGCGGCGGACACCGTGTCCATCGCGGTGATGGAGGTCGTCGACAACGCGGTCATGCTGCTGGTGCCGGGCGCGATGGAGGCGGGACTGGCCGGCCCGCTGTTCTGGGGCGCGCTGGCGTTCTCGTTGGCGGTGGCGTTCGTGCTGACCGTGCCGGTGAACCGGTGGCTCATCTCGCGCGGCAAGGGGCACGCCGTCGTGCACCACGCGCACCACCACTAGGGTGGCCGGCGTGACGCGTTACGGAGACGAGCTGGCGGTGGTGACCGTCACCTACTCGCCCGGTGAAACCCTGGACACCTTCCTGTCGACGTTGGCCGCGGCGACCACGCGGCCGGTGTCGGTGGTGCTGGCGGACAACGGGTCCACCGACGGCGTGCCCGAACGCGCCGCCGCCGAGCACCCGCACGTGACGTTCGTGCCGACCGGGGGCAACCTCGGCTACGGCGCCGGCGCCAACCGCGGCGTCGCGTCGCTGCCGTCGTCGGTCGGGTGGGTGGTGATCGCCAACCCGGACCTGTCGTGGGGCGTCGGGAGCCTGGACAAGCTGCTGGAGGCCGCCAAGCGGTGGCCGCGCGGTGGCGCGTTCGGGCCGTTGATCCGGGAGCCGTCCGGCGCGGTGTACCCGTCGGCGCGGCTGCTGCCGTCGATGGGGCGGGGGCTGGGGCACGCGCTGTTCGCGGTCGTGTGGCCGGCCAACCCGTGGTCGCGGGAGTACCGGCAGGCGGCGGCGACGCCGGAGGAGCGGACGGCCGGCTGGCTGTCCGGCTCGTGCCTGCTGATGCGCCGGGAGGCGTTCGACTCGGTCGACGGCTTCGACCCCCGGTACTTCATGTACTTCGAGGACGTCGACCTCGGCGACCGCCTCGGCCGCGCGGGCTGGCTGAACGTGTACGTGCCGGAGGCGGACGTCGTGCACATCGGCGGCCACTCGACCAAGCACGCGTCGAAGCGCATGCTGGCCGCCCACCACTCCAGCGCCTACCGCTACCTGGCCGACCGCCACCGCGGCCCCCTGTGGGCCCCGGTGATGCTGGCCGTGCGCGCGGGCCTGGCCCTGCGGCTTCGCCTCATGACCCGCTGATCCGCGCCTTCCCCCGGCTCGTCGCCGTGGATGATGTCCCGATGCCCCGGTGATCTCGTTCTTGCGCGAACTGCGCGAACTGCGCGACGGAACCCCCGAGATCGACCGCGCGTCCTGCCGATCGCCGGGAGGAGTGGGGCAGCACCACCCGAGTGCCGGCGATCGGCATGGGTGATCACATGGCGCGGTAGTCGCGGGGGGAGAAGCGGGGGCCTCGGCGGGGTTTGGTGACGCCCGAGGCGAGGATGTAGCGGACGGCGCGGTGGCGTTGGGGGGTGTAGGGGGCGAGGAGGTCGGCCATGCGGTCGTCGTCCACGGCCTCGCCGACCAACGCCCAGCCGACGACCCCGGCCAGGTGGTAGTCGCCGAAGCTGACCGCGTCCGGGTCGCCCCACGCCCGCTGCGCGACCTCGGCCGCCGTCCACACCCCGATCCCCGGCACCTTCCGGAGCAGGGTGCGGCCTTCCTCGCCGCGCAGCTCGCACGCGCGCGCCAACCGGTGCGCGACTTGGGCCGCCGCGATCAGGGCACGGCGACGGCCGCCGTCGACCCCCGCCCGGTGCCATTCCCAGTCGGTGATGCCCAGGATCGCCCGTGGGGTCGGCGGGACGAACAGGTCGGCCGGTCCCGGCGCCGGCGTGCCGAACCTCCGCACCAGCTCCCGGTACGACCGGAACGCCTCGGTGCCCGTCACCTTCTGCTCCAGGATCGAGGGCAGCAGCGCGTCCCAGACGCGGCCGGTCGTGCCGAGCCGGATGCCCGGACGTCGCCGCCGCGTCTCCGCGACCACCGGGTGGTGGCACTCGAACGCCGAGTCGTCGTCCCCGTCCCCCAGCAACGCCGGCAGGCCGTCCAGCAGCCAGTCCGCGCCCTCGCCCCACGCGTCCGCCTCCACCACGTCGGCGACGCGGACGCGCAGGGTGCCCGGGCCGGTCGGGGTGTTGGCGGCCAGCCACACGCCGTCGCCGGCGACGCGGAACGTCGGATCGCCCGCGCCCCGCCGCAACGGCATCAGCAGCGCGCCGACGTCCAGCGGGAACGTCGGCGTCCACGTCCTAGTGAGCATCACGGTCCATCAGACGTCCGCGGAGAACCGCACCCCACCCTCCGGCAGCACGACACCCGGCCACACGCGGGCGCCGTTGATCAGCTCGCACCGCGCGCCGACGACCGCGTTGTCACCGATCACCGCGTCCGACACGACCGCGCCGGCCTGCACCAGCGAGTTCGCCCCGAGCACGCTGCGCTCCACGCGCGCGCCCTCGCCGACCACCGCGCCGTCGAACAGCACCGAACCGTCGACCACCGCGCCCGCCGCGACCGTGCAGTTCGCGCCGACCGTCGCACCACCCGTGACCACCGCGCTCGCGTCCACCTCCGCGCCGTCGAGGATCACCGCGTCGCCCTGCAACGCCAGCGCGGCGGTCGGCGCGATCCCGCGCACCAGGTCCGCCGAACCCTGCACGAACGCGGCCGGCGTGCCGAGGTCCAGCCAGTACGACGCGTCGACGTACCCCTGCACGCGCGCGCCCGCCGCCAACAGCCCCGGGAACGTCTCCCGCTCCACCGACACCGGCCTACCTGCGGGGATGCCCTCGATCACCTCGCGCCGGAACACGTAGCAGCCCGCGTTGATCTGGTTCGTCGGCGGGTTCTCCGTCTTCTCCAGGAACGCCGTGACGCGACCGCCCTCGTCCGTCGGCACGCAGCCGAACCGGCGCGGGTCGTCCACCCGGACCAGGTGCAGCGTCACGTCGGCCTCGGCCTTGCGGTGCGTGTCGACCACGGCGCGCAGGTCGACGCCCGACAGGATGTCGCCGTTGAAGACCACCACGTCGCGTTCGCGCAGCTTGTGCGCGACGTTGCGGATCGCGCCCGCCGTGTCCAGCGGCACGTCCTCGACCACGTACTCCAGCTCCAGACCGAGCGCCGCGCCGTCGCCGAAGTGCTCCTGGAAGACCTCGGCCTTGTAGGACGTGCCGAGCACGACATGCGTCATGCCGGCTTCCCGGATCCGCGACAGCAAGTGGGTGAGGAACGGCACCCCGGCGGTCGGCAGCATGGGCTTGGGCGCGGACAGGGTCAGTGGTCGCAGCCGGGTTCCCTTGCCCCCGACCAGAACCACCGCCTCGGCGCCTTGCAGCTCCGACATGCCGTTTTTCCTCCTCCGCTTACTTCCACCTGTAGTTTGCGAATACTCTGGCACGAGCACTCAGGCGGCACGGGCGGTGGTCCGTGTCGACGAGCGTCACCGATCGGCACGCCGGCGTCACCCCAGCCGGCCCAAGGCACACGCAGGAGAGATCCGGATGGACCCCCGCGCTCGGGCCGACGCGGCGCTGGCCCGTGCTCGTGCACGTGGCCGCCACGTCGTGACGCCGGACAACATGACGTCGCCCATGGACTCGTCGGCGACCCAGCAGATCCCGCGCGCCATGGTCAACGCGGTCGACCCGCGCGGCGACGACCCGGACTCGACCATGGTCCTGGCCGCGCACATCGCCGCAGGTCAGCCCGCGCCGCCGCCGCAGTCCGCACCGGAACCCGAACCCGAGCTCCGGATGGCCCCCGGCCCGGTCCCGACCGTCCAACAGGTCCCGATCGCCCGCCCGTCCCTCTCCCAACGCCTCTCCGGCGGCCAGCCCCAACACCCCCCGGGCCTCACCCAACGCCTGAACGGCGACACCTGACCCTCGCGCGTGTCCTACGTTCGAAACACGCGTGTCCTACGTTCCGGCACCCCGAGTTGAACGCTCAGGACGCCCGGCGCGTGTTCTGAGCGTTCAACTCGCGTGTTCCGAACGTAGGACACGGTCGTTCCGAACGTAGGACACGCGGGTCAGGGGAGGGTGGAGAGCAGGGGGCGCAGGTCGTCGGTGTCGGGGGGCAGGGCGGTCAGGGGCCACCAGCGCAGGTCCAGGGATTCGGAGCTGCGGGACGGTTCGGCGCCGAGCGGGGCGCGGACCAGGAAGCGGACGTCGAAGTGACGGGTCGGCCTGCCCAGCGAGCACGTGATCGGGTGCACGTCGAGGTGGATCGGCTCCGGTGAGATGCGCAGGCCCTCGATGCCCGACTCCTCCGTCGCCTCGCGCAGCGCCGCGCCGGCCAGCGTCGTGTCCGACGCCTCGCAGTGCCCGCCCAACTGAAGCCAACGGCCCACGCGCGGGTGCAGGGTGAGCAGCGTCGAGTCCCCGGAAGCGGACACCACCAGCGCCGACGCCGTGATGTGCCCCGGCTCGCACGAGCGCAGGCACGCGTCCTCCCGAGCCGCCAGGAACCCCAGGTACGCCTGCCGCAGCGACTCCTGCGCCCGGTCCGCGGGACGCCAAGCGCCCAGGGTGGCCACCGCGTCCGAGTGCAATGCGGAACTCACAGGTCCAGGTACCTCTCGTCCAACTCGCCCGGGGCGCGCGGCGTCAGCTCCGCCTCCGGGCGCCCGACCGCCACCGCGCCCAACGGCTCCCACTCCGCCGGCAGCCCCAGCACGTCGCGCACCACGTCCGCGCAGAAGATCGTGGACGACACCCAGCACGACCCGAGCCCCTCGGCGGCCAACGCCACCAGCAGCCCCTGCACCGCCGCGCCGCCCGCGATCGTGAACATCGTCCGCTCCGCCGCCGCCCGTCGCTCGTCCGGGTACGAGTGCGCCCCCGACCGCACCAGGAACGGCACGACGACCTCCGGCGCGTTCCGCAGGACGTCACCCCGCCCCACCCGCGCCGCGATCCGCTCCTCCGACCACCCGTCGCCGCGCAGGTCCGCCCGCCACCGGTCGGCCATCGCGTCCAGCAGCGCGTCGCGCCGAGCGGTCAACCGCACGAACCGCACGGGCCGCGTGTGGTGCGGCGCGGGCGCGGTCAACGCCGCCGCCACGGCCCGCCGCACCGCGTCCACGGGCACCGGCTCCGGGGAGAACGACCGGACCGAACGACGCAGCAGCACCGCCTCGGCCCGCCCCTGCGCCACCGCCTCGGCCGTGCCCAACCGGAACAGGTCCTCCGCCACCGGCCGGGCCAGGTCACGCGCGGACGAACCGTCGTCCGAGAACGGCAGCCCGCGCACCACCGCCACCGGCACCGCGCCCAGCTTGCCCTTCACCAGGTCGGCCGCCGCCGCGACCTCGTCGGCCACCGCGACCTCGGTCACCACCAGGGGGTTCCCGTGCCGGTCCGCCGAACCCGCGTACCGGTGCAGCACCGCCAGCCCGGACGACCCGATCGCGGCGTCCGTCTGGCCCACCCGCCACGCCCGGCCCATGGTGTCGGTCACCACGACCGCCACCGCCACGCCCAACCGCTGCGCCAACGCCGCCCGCAACGCCGCCGCCGACCCGTCCGGGTCGACCGGCAGCAACGCGATCTCGTCGCCGTTCACGTTCGACGCGTCCACACCGGACGCCGCCTGCACGATCCCCAGCTTGTTCTCGGTGATCGACGTCCGCCCACGCCGCGCCAGCACGCGCACCGACTCCGCCTCGACCCACTCCCGCCGCACGGCCTCGCGCGCCTCGGGGTCGGCCGGCACGGACACCAGCCGACCTTCCACTTTGGACAGCACCTTGGACGTCACGACGACGATGTCCCCGTCCGCCAACCAGGGCGCGGCCGAGGCGATGGCGGCGGCCAGGTCGTCACCGGGCCGGAACTCCGGCAGCCCCGTCACCGGCGCCAACGTGATCGTCGAAGCGGCCGCGTGGTCGCCGGGGACCACGGGGCCGGCAGCCGCAGCCTGGCCGGCAGTGGCAGCCTGGCCGGCAGCAGCCGCGCGGTCACCCGGAGCGGCCACGTGGTCAGCCAACGTCGACACCGGCCAGCTCCAGCGCCGCCCGCGCCATCGCCGCCGTCGCGTCCACATCGGACATCAACAGCGGCACCGCGCGCACCGCCACCCCCGGCACGTCGGACCGGTCGCCGGTGTGCACGAGCCAGCCGTCCAGCACGCCCTTGTCGGTGGTCTTGCGCGACCCGTAGTACCGGCCGACCGCCTCGGCGGAGGTCTCCACGCCGATCGCGGTCAGGCACGCGTCCGCCATCCCGCGCAGCGGCTTGCCGCCGATGATCGGCGACAGCCCCACCACACCGGCCTCGGTCTTGCGCAGCGCGTCACGCACCCCCGGCACGCCGAGGATCGTGTTCACGCTCACCACCGGGTTGGACGGCGCGATCAGCACCGCGTCGGCGTCGCGCACGGCGTCCAGCACGCCGGGGGCGGGCGTCGCCGTCTCCACCCCGACCGACGCGAACGACCGTGCGGGCAGCTGGGCCCGGTGCTTGACCCACCACTCCTGGAAGTGGATGGCCTGCTCGCCCTCGTCGGTGGTCACCACCACGTGGGTCTCGACCCGGTCGTCCGACATCGGCAGCAGCCGCACGCCCGGCTCCCAGCGGTGGCACAACGCCTCCGTCACGGCCGACAGCGGGTAGCCCGCGCGCAGCATCCGGGTGCGCACCAGGTGCGTCGCGATGTCCCGGTCACCCAGCCCGAACCACGTCGGGTCGGCGCCGTAGGCGGCCAACTCCTCCTTGACCGACCACGTCTCGCCGGCGCGCCCCCACCCCCGCTCGGAGTCGATCCCGTCACCGAGGGTGTACATGCAGGTGTCCAGGTCGGGACAGATCCGCAACCCGTGCATCCACACGTCGTCACCCGTGTTCACCACGGCGGTGATCTCGTGCTCCGGACCGGTCAGCAGGCTCTTCAGCCCGACCAGGAACCGCGCCCCGCCAACCCCGCCAACCAGTACGACGACCTTCACGAGTCGCCATCCTCCCACCCGGCGGTCAGCGCCAGAACAGGAAGGTGCCCTGCCCGCGCGCGGCCAGCCACCGGTCGCCGCCGATCAACTCGAACACGGCGTACCCGGCCTCGAAGAACATCCGGCCGATGGTCGGGAACCCGATCAGCACCGCGAAGAGCACGAACGGCGCCCACATGCGGGCCTTCGCGCCGAACTGCCGCGCCGAGTACGACATGTACGGCTCGATCGCGCCCCAGCCGTCCAACCCCGGGATCGGCAGGATGTTGAGCACGAACGCGAGGATCTGCACGGCCGCCAAGTACGACAAAGCGGCGGCCAAACCCGCCGGCGGGGTGAAAAGGATCACCGAAAGCGACAGCAGCACGCCGAGCGCCAGGTTGCTCAGCGGCCCGGCCAGCGACACCATCGACTCGACCCGCTTGGTGCGCAACGAGTGGTGGTTGATCCACACCGCGCCGCCGGGCAGCGGGATTCCGCCGAACGCCAGCAGCACCAGTGGCAGCACGATGCTGAAAACCGGGTCGGTGTAGCGGCGGATGTCGAGCGTCAGGTAGCCCTTGGCCTGCACGGCGTGGTCGCCGCCCTTGTAGGCCACGATCGCGTGACCGAACTCGTGCAGGCACAGCGACACCGCCCAGCCGCCGAGCACGAACAGCACCGTGCCGGCCGTCAGCGCGGCCGTGGAGTCGTCGAACAGGGTCAGCACGGCGCCTGCCACCGTCACCGCGAGCAGGCTGAGGAACAGTGGACTCGGACGCACCGCTGATCGCTTCACCCTTCCAGTGTGGCCTCTCCGGACCGGTGCCCCGCGGCCCGTCCGGTAGGCCGTCCGCGCTGCCGTTATCGCTCGGCGCACCGCCTCAATCACCGTCTGTGCTGCTAGTCAAGGCTTTTCGCGCCATCTGCGGGAATATCCCCCGTCCTGTGGACTCCGCTTGACCGCGTGTTGTGACACAGGTGTAATCACATCGGTGTCATTCGTCGTTGTGGGGACGGCGAGTGGTGTCCGCCAACCGGGGAGAGCGGAAGGCGAGGAGGCGGACTATGCAGGAATTCGACGGGGGTCGCATCGTGGACGGGGACGTCCCGGCACCGGAGCCGGTCGTACTCGACCTGTTCGACGCGGCCGATGAGCAGGACTGGCAGGAGCGCGCCCTGTGCGCGCAGACCGACCCCGAGGCGTTCTTCCCGGAGAAGGGCGGCTCGACCAGGGAGGCCAAGCGCATCTGCCTCGGTTGCGAGGTGCGCTCCGAATGCCTGGAGTACGCCTTGCAGCACGACGAGCGCTTCGGTATTTGGGGCGGGCTGTCCGAGCGTGAGCGGAGGAAGCTCAAAAAGCGCGCGGTGTGATCGAGGCGCACGGGTGATCGCTTGCGCGTTCGCTCTGGCTTACCGTGGTCGTCCCACGGCGTAGTCGGAGCAACCTAGGAGCGGCACTTGACGAGCGGGGCCACTCCGCGGCTGCGCACCGCGCCCGTGCTGGCGGTGCTGGTGTGCCACGACGGCGACCGGTGGCTGGGCACGGCGCTGTCGTCGCTGCGCCGCCAGCAGCCACGTCCGCGGCACGTGATCGCGGTCGACACGGGTTCCCTCGACGGCACCGCGAAGCTGCTGGCCGACGCCGCCGACGGACCCGATCGGGTGATCGACGGCGTGCTGACGCTGCCTCGCGGCACCGGGTTCGGCGCGGCCGTGCAGGCCGCCGTCGAGCACGCCGTGCAGCGGTGGGGCGATCCGGGCGCGTGGCTGTGGTTGCTGCACGACGACTGCGCGCCCGAACCGGACTGCCTGTCCGCGCTGCTGACCGCGGCCGAGGTGTCGCCCTCGGCGGCCGTGCTCGGTCCGCTGAGCCTGGACTGGACCGACCCGCGGCTGGTGGTGGAGGCGGGCCTGTCGACCGACGCGTCCGGCCACCGGCAGACCGGCATGGGCCGGGTCGAGCTGGTCGGCTCGTTCCAGCAGAGCACCGAGGCGCTGGCGGTGCCGTCGGCCGGGTCGTTGATCCGCCGCGCGGTGTGGGAGTCGCTCGGCGGCTACGACCGCGTGATGCCGTTGCTGCGCGACGACATCGACTTCGGCTGGCGCGCCAACCTCGCCGGGCACCTGGTGCTGTCCGTCCCGGTGGCGCGGATGCGGCACGCGCGTGCGGCGGGACGCGGCGCGCGGCGGTTGGACGCGACGGCGGCCCGGCCCGGACCGGCGGCGCGCGGCGTGGACCGGGCGCACGGGCTGCGCACGTTCCTGGTCAACTGCGGCACGGTGTCGTTCGTCCTCGGGCTGCCGCGGATCGCCGTGCTCGCGTTCCTCCGCGCCCTCGGCTTCCTGGTGCTGCGCCGGTTCTCCGACGCGCGCGCGGAGCTGGGCGCGCTGCGGTACCTGCTGAGCGGGCGGGCGGGGCTGCTGGCCGGGCGTGCCGAACGGCCGGCGCACGGGGTGGTGCGCGGGCTGTTCACCAGCCGGGTCACCCGGTCACGCAACGCGATCCGCGGCGCGTCGGCCGCGTTGGTCCGGCGGCGCGTCGAGGCCGACCTGGCGCTGGGGCGGCTGCCCGAGGACGAGGCGCGACCGGGCGCGTGGTCGCTTCCGTCCGAAGTGGAGCGTCCGGTGGCCGGCCCGGCCGCGCTGCCGGCCGGTGTGCTGTCCCGGCGGCGCCCGGTGCGGGCGACCGGCGGGTTGCGCCGGCCCGCGGTGACGGTGCCGGTGGAGGCGTCGCCCGGCGCCCGGCCCTCACCTCGGCCACGTCCTTCGCCGGTGCCGCGCGGTCCGGGCTCGCCGGGGGTCGTGTTCGTGGAGGTCGACCGGGCGCGGGTGCTGTGGTCGTTGGTGCTCGGGCCGCCGTTGTTGCTGGTCGTGGGGCTGGCCGTGGTCGGCGTGCTGGCCAACGCGTCCCGGATCGGGCTCGACCTGAGCGGCGGCCGGCTGCTGCCGGTGGGCGACCTGGCGAGCACGTGGTCGGCGTACCTGGCCGCGTGGCACCCGGTGGCGGGTGGGACGACCGCGCCCGCGCCGGCGGCGTTGGCCGTGCTGGGGACCGTCGGGGTGCTGGTCGGGTCGCCCGCCGCGCTGGTGGCGTTGCTGTTCATCGGCGACGCGCCGCTGGCCGGGCTGCTGGCGTACGCGGCGTCCCGGCGGATGCCCGTGCGGCGGCCCGTGCGCGCGCTGGTGGCGGCGGCGTACGCGTTGCTGCCGGCGGCGACGTCCGCGGTGAGCCAGGGGCGGCTGGACGTCGTCGTGGTGCACGTGCTCGCGCCGGTGGTGTTCGCCGGGGTGGCGTCCGTGCTGCGGGGCGGCGCGGGCACGTCGTGGCTGCCGGTGGCGTCGGGGACGGCGTTGGCGGTGGCGGCGGTGGGCGCGTTCTCGCCGTTCGTGCACGCGCTGGTGGCGTTGGCGGCGCTGGTCGGGTTCGTGGTGGTGCCCGGGCGGCACGGTGACGGTCGGCGGCGGGTGGCGTCGCTGTTCATGGTCGTGCTGCTGCCGGTGGCGCTGCTGCTGCCGTGGCCGGCGGTGGTGTTGCAGAACCCGACCGTCGTGCTGCACGGGGTCGGCGCGTTCGTGCGGTCGCCCGCCGTGGGGCTGCTGGACCTGCTGTCGCTGCGGCCGGGTGGGACGGGCGCGTTGCCGTTCGCCGGGGTGCCGGTGGTGGTGTTCGCGCTGGTGGCGGTGGTGCTCCGGCCGTCGCGGTCGATGCTGGCGGGGTTCGCGGTGGTGGTGCTCGGCGGGTTCGCGGTGATCGTGCTGCGGACCGTGCCGGTGGCGCCGCTGCCCGGCGGTGACGCCTCGCCCGGGTGGACCGGCGGGCCGTTGGTGCTGGTCGGGTGGGGGTTGCTGTGGGTGGTGCTGTCGGCGTTCCGGCGGGACGTGGCCGCGGTGCCGGTGCGGCGGGTCGTGTCGGTGCTCGGGGTGCTGTCGGTGGTCGGGATGGCGTGCGCCGGGTTCGTCGGGCTGCGGTCGGGCGCGTTGACGGTGGACGGCGCGCGGTTGCCGTCGACGTTGGCGCAGGAGTTGCCGCGGACCGGGCGGTCGGTGCTCGTGCTGGGCACGCCGACGCGGTTGGTGGCGGGGCGGCTGCCGGCGTTCGGGGACGACGACCTCGTGCCCGTGCCGACGGCCGTGACGCGGTTGGAGCGGTGGTCGCGCGACCTGACCGGCGGGTCGTCGTCGGCGGCGCGGGTGGCGTTGGCGCAGGCGGCGGCCTCGGGGGTGGCGTTCGTGGTGGCGCCGGACCTGGGCACGGCGCAGCGGGTGCGTGACGCGGTCGGCGACCTGGTGGCCGTGACGCCGGCGATGTCGGACGGGCGGCCGGTGCTGCGGGTGCAGTTGGCGGCGGGCAACGCGGTGCTGCTGTCGCCGGAGCTGGCGCGGCGGGCCAGGACGGGCGGGAACCCGCCGGTGGAGCTGGGCGCGCCCGGCATCGCCCCGGTCGAGGCCGCGCCGCCGGACGTGGGCGTCCAGGTGTCCGAGGGGCCGGAGGGGCGGCTGCTGGTGCTGGCGGCGGAGGAGGAGCCGGGCTGGCGGGCGTGGGTGAACGGCCGCGAGGTGACGATCGTGCGGGCGTGGGGTCACCTGGTCGGTGTGACGGTGCCCACCACGGGCTCGGAGGTGCGCGTGGAGGCGTCCTCGACCCTGCGCGAACTCCTGCTGATGCTCCAAGCCGCCGCCGCGCTCTTCACCGCCCTGACCGCGATCCCCTCCCGCCGCCGTCCTGAGCGTTGAACTCGGGGTACCCGAACGTAGGACACACCTGCCCTCAGTCGCCGTCGATGACGTCCGGGTCCAGGCCCAGGTAGTTGGCCACCTGCTCGACCAGCACGTCGTGCACCAGGTCGGACAGGTCGGCGCCGTCCTTGGCGCGCGCCTCCAGCGGTCGCCGGTAGAGCACGATCCGCGCCCGGCGGTCGGCCCCGGCGGGCACGAGCCGGGCCAGGGGCACGTTGCCGTCCTCGACCACGTCGCCGTCGTCGCCCGACTGGACGTCCGGCACGTCGTCCACCGCGACGTCCAGCTGCGTGAGCTCCGTCCGCCACCGCGCCTCGATCGGCTCCAACGCCTCCAGCACCAGCGCGTCGAACCGCTCCGCCCGGCTGCGGGCCGCCGGCAACGTGGCCGGGTAGAGGGGGCCGCGCAGCCCCCGACCGTGCCGGTCGCGGTTGCGTCGCCGCGGAGTGCCCTGCCGCCGTGAACCCCGAGCCATCACCACGGGGTAGAGGGTAGTTGTCCACCCTCCGACCCCGTACAGCCGGACCTCCGCGACCAGGCAACTTGCCGAAGTGCGGCACCACCCCCAGCGCCGCGCCGGAGGTAATCCAACACACGCCGCGCGGGACGCGATATCGTCCCCGCCGTGCGGAGCGTGAGACGGTGCTCGCGAACCGGGTGCGCGAACCCGGCAGTCGCCACGCTCACGTACGCCTATGCGGACTCCACGGCGGTGGTAGGGCCCCTGGCGACGTACTCCGAACCGCACTCCTACGACCTCTGCGAAGAGCACGCCCTGCGCCTCACCGCGCCGCGCGGCTGGGAGGTCGTCCGGCACCAGGGCGAGTTCCGCGCCCCCGAACCCACCGTGGACGACCTGACCGCGCTGGCCGAGGCCGTCCGGGAGGCGGGCCGCGCCACACCGCAGGTCGAGCTGCCCGAGCTGCCCGCCGGCACGATTCGGCGCGGCCACCTGCGCGTTCTGCCCGATCCGAACGAAGACTGAACGAAGACCCCTCGACCGGACACGACGCTCACGCGCGCGCCGGTAGGCTTCCCAGGGCAGTGTCAAGAGCCAACTTGGGAGTGTGGCCGTGCGCGATCTGTCCGGCATCGTCAAGGCTTACGACATCCGCGGTGTCGTCGGTGAACAGCTCGACGCCGACGTCGTGCGCGACTTCGGCGCGGCGTTCGCGCGCCTGGTCGGCGGCACGGCCGTGGTGATCGGGCACGACATGCGCGACTCCTCGCCCGGCCTCGCCGCGGCGTTCGCCGAGGGCGTCACCGCGCAGGGCGTCGACGTCGTCACCATCGGCCTGGCCAGCACCGACATGCTGTACTTCGCCTCCGGCAAGCTCGACCTGCCCGGCGCCATGTTCACCGCGAGCCACAACCCGGCCAAGTACAACGGCATCAAGCTGTGCCGCCCCGGCGCCGCGCCGGTGGGCCAGGACAGCGGCCTCGGCCAGATCCGCGAGGACGCCGAGCAGGGCGTGCCGGACGCCGAGGGCGTCGCGAAGGGCGCCGTCACCGAGCAGGACATGCTCACCGACTACGCCGCCTACCTGCGGGAACTGGTCGACCTGAGCGGCAGCCGGCCGTTGAAGGTCGTGGTGGACGCGGGCAACGGCATGGGCGGCCACACCGTGCCGAAGGTCTTCGAGGGCCTGCCGATCGAGGTCGTGCCGATGTACTTCGAGCTGGACGGGAACTTCCCGAACCACGAGGCCAACCCGCTGGACCCGAAGAACATCGTGGACCTGCAGGAACGGGTCCGGGCCGAGGGCGCGGACGCGGGGGTCGCGTTCGACGGCGACGCGGACCGCTGCTTCGTGGTCGACGAGCGCGGCGAGCCGGTGTCGCCGTCCGCCATCACCGCCCTGGTCGCGGTGCGCGAGCTGGCCAAGGACCCGGGCAGCACGATCATCCACAACCTGATCACCTCGCACGGCGTGCCGGAGATCGTCCGCGAGCACGGCGGCGTGCCGGTGCGCACCCGCGTCGGGCACTCGTTCATCAAGGAGGAGATGGCGAAGACCGGCGCCATCTTCGGCGGCGAGCACTCCGCCCACTACTACTTCCGCGACTTCTGGCGTGCCGACACGGGCATGCTGGCCGCGCTGCACGTGCTGGCCGCGCTGGGCGAGCAGGACGGTCCGCTGTCCGCTCTGACCAGCGACTACTCGCGTTACGCGGCGTCCGGCGAGATCAACTCCACGGTGGACGACCAGCAGGGCAGGCTGGCCGCGATCAAGGCCGAGTTCGGCGCGCGCGAGGGCGTCGAGCTCGACGAGCTGGACGGCCTCACGGTGAACCTGCCGGACGGCGCCTGGTTCAACCTCCGTGCGTCCAACACCGAGCCGCTGCTCCGGCTCAACGTCGAAGCCGCCGACGCGGCCTCCGTCGCGGCGCTGCGCGACGAGGTCCTGGCGATCGTGAGGGGATGAGCGCCGTGGCCGTCCGACTGGACCCGCAGTTGCTGGAGATCCTGGCCTGCCCGTGCCCCGAGCACGCGCCGCTCCGGGCCGGCACCGCGTCCGACCCGCTCGCGGACTACCTGACCTGCACCTCGTGCGGCCGGTCGTTCCCGGTGCGGGACGGCATCCCGGTGCTGCTCCTGGACGAGGCAGTCGAGCCGACGGCCGGGTGAGCGGGAGTGCTTGACGACAGCCTCCTCGACGACCAGTCCCGGCTCGCCGACGCCGACCGGGAAGGTCTGCTGCGCGCCGTCGCACGGGCGGGCGCGCAGGTGAGGGCCACCGCAGAGGCGGCCGACGAGCTCGGCGTCGCGCGGGTGTTCCAGGAACGCCCGCGCGCGTTGGTGCTGGTCACGCGGCCCGGCGTGGGCCAGGCCATCGCCGGTGTGGTGTCCGCGCTGCTCGGCGCGCGCTGCCCCGTGCCGGTCGTGGTCGCCGACGACGTGCCGACGTGGGTGGGTGCGCTGGACGTGGTCCTCGCGCACACCGAGGACCCCGGCGACGTCCGGATGGCCGAGTCGATCGACCGGGCGGCCCGGCGCGGCGCGCGGGTGCTGCTGACCGCCGAGCCGGACGGCCCGGTGGCCGCGTCCGCCGCGCAGCACGCGGTGCTCATCCCGCCGCGCGTGCCGGTGCCGCAGGGCTTCGGCTTCGCCCGCGGTTTCGCCGCGTGGGTGGTGGCGCTGAAGTCGCTGGGGCTGCTCGACGTGGACGTGCAGGCCATCGCGGACGAGCTGGACCGCGAGGCCGAGCGGTGCCACCCGATGCACGAGTCGTTCGTCAACCCGGCCAAGACGCTCGCGCTGCGGATCGCCGACCGCATCCCGCTGCTGTGGGGCCTGGACGACCTGGCCACGGCGGTGGCGGCGCACGGCGCGGGCGTGCTCGCGACGTACGCGGGCGTCGTGAGCGACGTGGCCGGCTACCCCCAGGCCCTGACCCGGTCGGTGCTGCACCGCCGGGCCGTGCGCGGCACGTCCGGCGCCGACCTGTTCGCCGACCCGGACGACGAGCAGGACGGCCTGGTCCGCGTGCTGCTGGTGGCCGTGCGCCGTGGCCCGCAGGCCGACTTCGCCCGGCGGGTCGCGATGGAGACCTTGTCCGGAGCCGACGTGCTCGAACCGGCCGAGGAGGTGAGCGGCGGCGAGGCCCTGTGCGCCGCGCTGCTCGCCCTGCGGTTCGAGCTGGCCGCGCTGTACCTGGGGCTGGCGGCGGGCACGCTGGGCGGGCCCGGGCCGTACGCGCCGGCCGTGTGAGGGGATGACTGTGGATCTGCTGCACAACGCGGTGCGCGCGTACGCGTGGGGATCACGCACCGCCATCGCCGAGCTGGTCGGAAGGGAGGTGCCGACGCCGCACCCCGAGGCCGAGCTGTGGATGGGCGCCCACCCCGGCGACCCGTCCCGGGTGGTGGGGCCGGACGGCGAGCAGCGGTCGCTGCTCGACCTGCTCGCCGACGACCCGGAGGGCCAGCTCGGCGCCCGCCACGCCGACCGGTGGGGCAGCAGGCTGCCGTTCCTGCTCAAGGTGCTGGCCGCGGACGAGCCGCTGAGCCTGCAGGCGCACCCGTCGGCCGAGCAGGCGGCGAACGGCTTCGCCGCCGAGGACGCGGCGGGCGTGCCGATGGACTCGCCGACCCGCAACTACAAGGACCCGTCGGCGAAGCCCGAGCTGATCTGCGCGTTGACCGAGTTCCACGCGCTGGCGGGGTTCCGCGAGCCCGCGCGCACGGTCGCGCTGCTGCGGTCGCTGGACGCGCCGGACTTCGCGCCGTACGCCGAGCTGCTGGCCGCCCAGCCGGACGCCGACGGGCTGCGCGCCCTGTTCACCACCCTCATCACGCTGCCGCAGAGCGTGCTGGACATGCTCGTGCCGCAGGTGCTGGACGCGTGCGTGCTGCACGTGAAGGAGCACGGCGAGTTCGACCTGGAGTGCCGCACGGTCCTGGAGCTGGGGGAGGCGTACCCCGGTGACGCGGGCGTGCTGGCGGCGCTGCTGCTCAACCGGATCGTGCTGCGGCCCGGCGAGGCGGTCTACCTGCCCGCCGGCAACCTGCACGCGTACCTGCACGGCACCGGCGTGGAGATCCTGGCGAACTCCGACAACGTGCTGCGCTGCGGGTTGACGCCCAAGCACGTGGACGTGCCCGAGCTGATGCGCGTGCTGGACTTCCGGTGCGGCGACATGCCCGTGCAGACCGGCGTGGAGACGTCGCCGGGGCTGTGGGCGTACCGGACGCCGTCCCCCGAGTTCGAGCTGTCGCGCATCGAGGTCGGGCCGTCGGTCGAGGTCCGGGTGGACCACAGCGGGCCCCAGATCCTGCTCTGCACGCGTGGCCGGGCGCGGGTGACGTGCGGCGACGAGGCGGTGGAGGTGTTTTGCGGCCAGTCCGTGTGGCTACCCGCGCGTGACCCGGCGGTGGTGGTCACGGCGGACGTCGAGACCCAGCTTTTCCGCGCGACGCCGGGCGTTGAGTAGGGTCACACCGACAAATCGGACTTGGGCGCAGAGGGAGCAACCGTGTCAGCAGGGGGCGGGACCAAGGCGATCATCGCCGCACTGGTGGCCAATGCCGGGATCGCGGTGGCCAAGTTCGTCGGCTTCCTGATCACGGGGTCGTCATCGATGCTCGCCGAGTCGGTGCACTCGGTGGCGGACACCTCCAACCAGGGGCTGCTGCTGCTCGGGCAGAAGACCGCTCGGCGCAAGGCCACCCTGAACCACCCGTTCGGGTTCGGTCGGGACCGGTACTTCTACTCGTTCATCGTCGCGCTGATGCTGTTCAGCCTCGGCTCGGTGTTCGCCCTGTACGAGGGCATCCACAAGCTGGAGTCGCACGAGGAGCTGAGCAGCCCGATCGTCGCGGTGATCATCCTGGTCGTCGCGATCGGCCTGGAGTCCTACAGCTTCCGCACCGCGATCGTGGAGTCCAGGGCGATCAAGGGCGACGCCACGTGGTGGCAGTTCATCCGGCAGTCGAAGGTGCCGGAGCTGCCGGTCGTGCTGCTGGAGGACGCGGGAGCGCTGTTCGGCCTGGTCCTGGCGCTGCTCGGGGTGGGCCTGTCGACGTTGACCGGTGACCCGGTGTGGGACGCCATCGGCACGATCTGCATCGGCGCGCTGCTGGGTGTCATCGCGATCATCCTGATCGTGGAGATGAAGTCGCTGCTGATCGGCGAGGGCTCGGCGCCGGCGGAGCTGGACGTGATCACGGACCAGCTGGTGTCGGGCCAGGTGCAGCGCGTCATCCACATCAGGACCCAGTACATCGGGCCGGACGAGCTGCTGGTGGCGGCCAAGATCGCGCTGGACCAGGGCCTGTCGATCACCGAGGTGGCCGCCGCCATCGACAGCGCCGAGCAGCGGGTCCGGGCCAAGGTCCCCGCCGCCCGCCTGATCTACCTGGAGCCCGACCTGGACCGGTCGCTGACCGCCAAGTCGTAGTCCCCGCGAGACCTCGAAGGGCGACGAGCCGCAGTGGCTCGTCGCCCTTCGTCGTCCGGTCACCCTCCGTCGTTCGATCGCGCTCACCGCGGAGCCCGATCAGCCGCCCTCGTGCCGCCGGCCGTCCCCACCGACATAGAACCCGTCGTTCGGATGAGCCGCGTCCGAGGGGGCCGCGATTGGCTGGCAGCGATGATCGATACCGGGCAGACGTCAAGATCCGCGACGCGCTCGTGGCCGAGAAGTGCGAGGGGCCCGAGTGGCGGCGGTTCACCAGGGTGCTGAGCGAGTACGGCTACGCCTCGATGATGGGGTGGCTGAGGTCGGGGCTGATCTTCACCCTCTGCCGGGAGAAGGGCTGCCCGGTCGGTGCGCCGCCGCCCTACTGGGAGCACGACGACCTGGTCAGCCTCGCCGGCGACACGGTGGTCAAGGCGATCGGCGAGTTCCGGCGGAAGGCACTGCTCGACGGCGGGTGGGACCCGGCGGCTGGCGCGAGCCTGAAGACCTACTTCGTGACCGCCTGCGTGTTCGCGTTCCCCAACGTCTACCGCAAGTGGAGCAAGGAGCGCAGCCACCGGGCAGCCGAGGAGTTCCGATTATCGAGCGTCGACGAGCTCAGGGACATCGCGTCGCCGGCACCCGACCCGGGTGACGTGGTGGTGGCGAAGCTGGAGATCAAGCGGGGGCTCGCCGACATCCCGAGCGAGTACACCAGGTCGGCGTTGATCCTGTCGGAAGCCGGCTACACCCTCGGCGAGATAGCGGAACTGCTGGGCACGACCCACGGCGTCGTCAAAGGCGCCGTGGAAAGACATCGGCGCAGAACCGGTCGACCGGCGAGGGGCGGAGGTGGCGGTGCCTGAGAGGGTGGTCAGCCAATCGGCAGCTGTCGAGCACCTCATCGAGGACTCCTCGTTCGGTTCGGACGACGCGCGCGACCTCCGCGACCGCGCGCCCCACCAAGTGGTCGACGACATCGTCGGCCGGGTCCAGCGGCAATCCCGGGTGGTGACGTTCCCGTCGCAGGAGTCGTCCGCACCCGGTGCGGGACCGCCCCCCGCTCGTCGTGGGATCGCCCACCCGCGTGCGGCCGGGTCGACGGCGCCCCTCGGGGTCGCGGTGGTCGAGGCGGACTCGGGGTGGCCTAGCCAGAGCCTGCTCGGCCGGCTGCGGGACTCGACCCGGCGGGAGCTGCTGGACATCGGCACGGTCGTGCGGTACGGCCCCGACCGCGAGATCATCGAGCAGGACGCGGAGGACACCCACGCCGTGCTGCTGCTCGACGGCGCGGTCAAGGTGCAGACCACGGACGAGATGGGTGGCACGGCGCTGCTCGGGATCAGGGTCGCGGGCGACCTGGTGGGGGAGATGGCCGCGCTGGACCGGAAGCCGCGCTCGGCCTCCGTCGTCACGTGCGGTGACGTGGTCGCGAAGCTGATCACCAGCGGTGAGCTGATGAGCTTCCTGCACCGGCGCAACGACGTGTTCGTCGAACTGCTCGGGATGATCAACGACCGGCTGCGCTGGGCGAACCAGCGCCGGCGCGACTACCTGTCCCACCCGGCCGCCGAACGGGTGGCCCGGGTGCTGGCCGAACTGGTGCAGACCTACGGGCGCGAAGAGGCGCACGGGTGGACGTTGGGAATCCCGCTGACGAAGGTGGAACTCGCCTCGATCGCCGGGATGAAGCCCAGAACGGCCGAGAAGGCGTTCTCCGACCTGCGAAGAGCGGGAGTCACGGTGAGCCACCTGAGGCGTGACGTGCTCGTGCCCGACCTGGCGGCCTTGCGGAAGTTCGGCGGGTTGTGACGATGACGCGGAGCGGCTTGGTCCGCGACACGGACCAAGCCGCTCCGGCGGTCACGGGACCTCGTCGGGCTTCACCACGGGCACGGCGGTGGCGCCCTGGCGGGCCAGGAGCGAGTGCCGGCGGCTGTAGGCGAAGTACACGACGACGCCCAGTGCCATCCACACCAGGAACCGCACCCAGGTCAGCGCGGTCAGGTTCAGCATCAGCCACAGGCACGCCAGGATCGCCAGCACCGGCACCAGCGGCACCAGCGGCACGCGGAAGCCGCGCGGCAGGTCCGGCCGGGTCTTGCGCAGCACCAGGACGCCCGCCGAGACCAGGATGAACGCGAACAGCGTGCCCACGTTCACCATCTCCTCCAGCTTGCCCGCCGGGAAGAAGCCCGCCGCGACGGCGACCAGCACACCGATGACGAGGGTGATCCGGAACGGCGTGCCGTGCTTGCCCGTGCGCGCCAGCCCGCGCGGCAGCAGGCCGTCGCGCGACATCGCGAACAGCACCCGCGACTGGCCCAGCATCAGCACCATCACCACCGTGGTCAGACCGGCCAGCGCGCCCACCGAGATCACCGTGGCCGCCCAGTCGACGCCGTTGGCCGAGAACGCCGTCGCCAACGTCGCCCGCGTGCCGTCCGGCTGGGTCTTCAGTTGGTCGTAGGGCAGCATCCCGGTGATCACCAGCGACACCGCCACGTACAGCACGGTCACGATCGCCAGCGACGCGAGGATGCCGCGCGGCACGGCGCGCTGCGGGTCTCGGGTCTCCTCGGCGGTCGTGGCGACCACGTCGAAGCCGATGAACGCGAAGAACACCAGCGACGCGGCGGCCAGCAGCCCCAGCACGCCGTACGTGCTGCCCTCGAAGCCCGTGAGCAGCGAGAACAGCGACTGCTCCAGCCCGGACCCGGCGGTGCCCCCGGACTCGGCGGGCGGGATGTACGGGCTGTAGTTCGCCGCCTTGACGTACCCGACGCCGAGCACGACCACGAGCAGCACGACGGCCACCTTCACCGCCGTGATGACCGCGCTGACCCGCGACGACAGCTTGGTGCCGATCGCCAGCAGCGTGGTCAGCACCGCGATCAGCAGCAACGAGCCCCAGTCGAGGTCGACGCCGCCGACCGCCACGGTGGTCTTCACCGCCACGCCGGCGTGCTCCAGCACCGTCTGGAGGTACACCGACCAGCCCTTGGCCACCGCCGCCGCGCCGACCGCGAACTCCAGCACCAGGTCCCAGCCGATGATCCACGCCACGAACTCGCCGAACGTCGCGTACGAGAACGTGTACGCGCTGCCGGCCACCGGCACGGTCGAGGCGAACTCCGCGTAGCACAACGCGGCCAGCGCGCACGCCACCGCCGCCAGCACGAAGGCCAGCGACACGGACGGCCCGGCGAGGTTGCCCGCGGTGGACGCGGTGAGCGTGAAGATGCCCGCGCCGATCACGACCGCGACGCCGAAGACCGTCAGGTCCCACGCGGTGAGGTCCTTGCGGAGCCTGGTGTCCGGCTCGTCGGTGTCCGCGATCGACTGCTCGACCGACTTCGTGCGCCACAGCCCGTTGCCCGGCACGGTGGTCCCTCCTGTGCTTGATCGCCGCTGGGTTGTCGATTGGTTGTCGATCGGCGTCGAGGGTGCCGCTTGACCGCCGCTGTTCCGCCGCGTCCCGCGCCCTGGTCGCCGGTTGGTCCGTTCAGCCTAGAGGTGGGTACCGGCACTCGGCGGCACCGGTAGTTTTCGCGCATGACAGTGCTCTGCCTGGACATCGGCTCGACGTGGACCAAGGGCGCCCTCGTGTCGCACGCCGGCGAGTTGCTCGGCACCGCACAGCACACGACTACCCCGCCGGAGGTGCTTCAAGGCATCGACGCCG
The DNA here is from genome assembly GCF_050946825.1 of Actinosynnema sp. CA-299493. Classification (NCBI taxonomy): domain Bacteria; kingdom Bacillati; phylum Actinomycetota; class Actinomycetes; order Pseudonocardiales; family Pseudonocardiaceae; genus Actinosynnema; species Actinosynnema sp. CA-299493. The sequence continues at coordinate 8,474,850 of NZ_CP191993.1, read as the reverse complement.
TCACCAGTGCCCTCGGCCCGGCCGAGCTGACGCTCGCCTGCTCCTCGGCGGGCGGCGGCCTGCGGCTCGCGGTCGTCGGGCAGGAGCGGCTGGTCAGCGCGGAGGCCGGGTACCGGGTGGCGTTGTCGGCGGGCGCGAAGGTGGTGCACGTCTCGGCCGGTCCGCTCGACGGCGCGGGCGTCCGGGCGCTGCGCGCGTCCGCGCCGGACCTGGTGCTCCTGGTCGGCGGCACCGACGGCGGCGACGCGTCGGTGCTCCTGCACAACGCGGCCAGGCTGAGCCGGGTCGCCTGCCCGATCGTGCTCGCGGGCAACGTCGAGGCCCAGCCGGAGGCCGCCGACCTGCTCGCCTCGCGGACCGTCGTGCGCACCGCGAACGTGCTGCCGGACGTGGGCGAGCTCGCGCCGGGACCGGCCCGCGCGGCGATCCGCGAGGTGTTCCTGCGGCACGTGATCGGCGGCAAGGGCCTGTCCCGGGGCCGGAGGTTCCGGGGGCTCGTGCGCGCCGTCACGCCGGACGCGGTGCTGAGCGGGGTGTCCCGGCTGGCCGCGCAGGACCAGGAAGGCGCGGTGCTCGTGGTGGACGTCGGCGGCGCCACCACGGACGTCTACTCCGCGGTGTCCACCGCGGAGGGCCCGGAGCGGGTGGTGGCGCTGCCGCCGGACCGCCGCACCGTCGAAGGCGACCTCGGGGTGCGCTGGTCCGCGCCGGGCGTGGTGGCCGAAGCGCTCGCGGAGAAGCTGATCGACAAGGCCGAGGCCCTCGTGCTGCGAGGGGAGGCCGAGGCCCGGGCCGCCGACGTGAGCGGGCTGCCCGACGACCCGGCGGTGGATCAGCGGCTCGCCGCGCTCGCCGCCGTGCTGGCCGTCCGACGCCACCTCGGGCTCGTCGACGGCCGGCTCGGGCCGCGGGGCGCGGCCCTGCTGGTGCTGTCCGGCGGCGTCTTCCGGCACGCCGAGTCGACCGACGAGGTCGAACGCGTGCTGCGCGCCGACCCCGTCCTGCGCCCGGTCCTGCGCACGGCCGCCGTCGCGGTCGACCGCGACTACGTGCTGGCCCCGGCCGGCCTGCTCGCCGAGACCGGCCGCACGGACGCGGCCGACCGCCTGCTCACTTCGGTTCGGTCGACGGCGACCTGACCGGCGCCTGCCGCGCGGTCGGCAGCACGGGCAGCGCGGACGGCGCGGGCGGGTCCGTCGTCTCCAGGCCCGCCGCGATGGCGACGGCCCGGTCCCACTCGGGGTCGGACGTGTAGTCGGCGTGCCGGTTCACGCCCGCCGCCCACCGGCGGCCCGGGAACGGACCGCGCTGCGGGTCCGGCAGCCAGTGGTCGCCGCCGAGCACCAGCGCGCCCGTCGGGCCGCGCAACGCCGGCGGCAACGCGCCCGACGTGCCGTCCGGCCGGAACCCCGCGCCGAGCAGCATCCCGTCGAACACCTGCCGGTCCCACGTCATCACCGCGCCGCCCAACGCGTCCGTGCCGCGGCACAGCGCGCGCCACCGCCCGGCCAGCCCGCCGGCCAGCGTCGCCAACGAGCTGTGCGGCACCACCGCCGGGAACGCCCGCGGGTACGCCCACTGCAACTGCGACCCCGCCGTGACCAGGCCCACCCGTTCCGCCTCGTGCGGGGGCAGCTCCTCCAGCAGCCGGGCCGCCGCCACCGCCGCGAGCAGGCTGCCCTGGCTGTGCCCGGCCAGCACCACGCGCGTGCCGGGGTCGGCCAGGTGCTCCCGCACCCGCGCCACCAGCTCCGGCACCACCTTCAACGCGTAGCACGGCGGCACCACGGGGTGCGCCTCGCGCGGCCAGAACGCCGCCAGGTCCGCCAGCACCCCGACCTGCCGCGCCTTGTCCGGTCGCCGCGCCGCCAGGTACACCGCCCGGAGCAGCGACAGCGCCAGCGCGGCCAGCACGACCACGCCGAACGCGACGACCGGCCGCGCCCACGTCGGCGGGTCGACCTCCCGCAGCCGCAGGAACGCCGCCGGCGCCGCGCCGACCGCCAGCACCGACGACATGATCAGCACCACGTGGTGGCTGTGCCGCCGCTGCCACCGCGCCCACCACCACGCCCGCGCGGCGCGCTTCGCGTCCCGTGCCCGTCCCGCGTGCAACAGGGACGCCTCACGCGCCCACTCCTTGTCCCGGCGGATCGAGCTCCACCGCACCATCCCGGTGGCCGCCGCCATCACCACCCCCGCGAGGAACGCCAGCACCCCGGCCACGCCCCACAGCAGCGCGATGTAGTCGTACCCGCGCGGCAGGACGCCGTGCCCGAGCACCCGTTGCACGGTCAGCGCCACGCCCGCGCCGAACCCGCCGCCGAGCAGCGCGGCCACCGCCACCACCGGCGCGGCCATCCACCCGCCGGCCCACGGCCGCAGCTCACGCGGCTGGGCCGACCACGTGCGCCGGGCCAGCAGCGCGGCCGGCGCCAGCAGCACCGCGATCACCACGCACACCAGCGCCACCATCGCCGCCACCACCTGCACGGCCAGGTCCGCGCCGGGCAGCCGCACCGGCAGCCGGACCAGCAACGCCACCGTGACCGGCAACGACAGCCACGCCACGGTTTGCAGCACGCGCCGCGGCCCGCGCCCCAACGCCGCCCGCAGCCACCGGCCGCCCCGGTGCGGCGCGCCGCCGGTCGGGTCGTCCAGCAGCATCGCGCCCAGCGCCGCCACCGCGACCAGCGCCAGGCCGAGCGCCCAGCACACCGCGATCGCGCCGCCGTGCCAGCCGGGCGCGAGCAGCGGACCGGCCGGGCCGCCCAGCGCGACCACCACGGCCGTGCCCAGGCCCGCGACCACGTGCAGCACCCGCAACGCGGGCGTGTCCGGGTCGGTGGCCACGTGCGCGCCGGGCAGCCCGGACCGCACGCCCTCGGCCGCCGGCACCTCCTTGCGCTCGATCCGCCAGTCCACACTGGACATCCGGTGCAGCACCAGCACGGCCACCGCGATCGGCGCCAGGCCCACGACCGCGCGCACCCACGGCGTCGTGCTCAGCCACGACGGACCCCACAGGCACGTGGCGCCGGGCGCGAGGCACTGCGCGGCCACCAGGTCGAGGCTGATCACCTCCAGCTGGGCGATCAGCAGCACGGTCAGCAGCAGCGCGGCCAACCTGAGGAACGCTCGCAGCGCGACGCCCAGCAGGTGCGCGGGCACGGAACCGGACGGCGCCGGCGGCAGCATCCAGTGCGCCACGTTCGCCAGCGAGAACGGGAACAGCAGCGCCCACGTCGCCTTGGCCCAGCCGCCCGAGGTCATCGCGCCCCAGACGTAGCCCTCGACCACCCGCGTGACCGGGCGCCCGGCGGCCTGCAACACCGGGCCGGGCGCCGGTCTGCGGAGCCGGTCGGCCGGGCGGACGACGCGGCCGAGCCCGTCGCCCGCCACGTCCACCGCCGCCACCGCGTCGACCAGCGACTGCGGGGTGGTGCCCTGGACACCGTGCACCCGCAGTTCGACCACCCGCGTGTCGGGGCCGGGAATCAGCACAGGTCCTCCCCGCGAACATCATCTGAGCCTCGCCATACTGGTCCATTGGCGCGCAGATGCCGCCGACCTCCGTGGCCCGGCGTGGCGGGCGGTAGTGTCGGGCCCGTCCTACCCGAAGATGGAGGAACCCGCGATGACCGCCGAGAGGCTCCAGACCCGCAACGGCATCGACTTCGCCGTGGCGGACCTCTCCCTGGCCGAGTTCGGCCGCAAAGAGATCCGGCTGGCCGAGCACGAGATGCCCGGCCTCATGGCGTTGCGCCGCGAGTACTCGGAGGTCTACCCGCTCAAGGGCGCGCGGATCTCCGGCTCACTGCACATGACCGTGCAGACCGCCGTCCTGATCGAGACCCTGGTCGCCCTGGGCGCCGAGGTGCGCTGGGCGTCGTGCAACATCTTCTCCACGCAGGACCACGCCGCCGCCGCGGTCGTGGTCGGCCCCCACGGCACCGAGGAGGAGCCGAAGGGCGTCCCGTGCTTCGCCTGGAAGGGCGAGACGCTGGAGGAGTACTGGTGGACCGCCGAGTCGATGCTGACCTGGCCGGACGGCGGCGGCCCGAACATGATCCTGGACGACGGCGGCGACGCCACCATGCTCGTCCACAAGGGTCTGCAGTACGAGAAGGCCGGCGTCGTGCCGCAGCCCGAGGCGGACGACTCGGAGGAGTGGCAGATCTTCCTGGGCACGCTGCGCGCCTCGCTGGCCGCGGACAGCGGGAAGTGGACCAAGATCGCCGAGGGCATCCGCGGCGTCACCGAGGAGACCACCACCGGCGTCATGCGGCTGTACCAGCTGGCCGCAGCCGGTGAGCTGCTGTTCCCGGCGATCAACGTCAACGACGCGGTGACCAAGTCGAAGTTCGACAACCGGTACGGCATCCGGCACTCGCTGATCGACGGCATCAACCGGGGCACCGACGTGCTCATGGGCGGCAAGGTGGCCGTGATCTGCGGTTACGGCGACGTCGGCAAGGGTGCGGCGGAGTCGCTGCGCGGCCAGGGCGCCCGGATCGTGGTCACCGAGATCGACCCGATCTGCGCGTTGCAGGCGGCGATGGACGGCTACGAGGTCGCGACGCTGGAAGACGTGATCGGCCGCGCCGACATCGTGATCACCACGACCGGCAACAAGGACGTCGTGCGCATCGAGCACATGGCGGCCATGAAGCACCAGGCGATCGTGGGCAACATCGGCCACTTCGACAACGAGATCGACATGGCCGGCCTCACCCGCTTCCCCGGCATCCGGCGGATCAACATCAAGCCGCAGGTCGACGAGTGGGTGTTCCCGGACGGCCACTCGATCCTGGTGCTGTCCGAGGGCCGCCTGCTGAACCTGGGCAACGCCACCGGCCACCCCAGCTTCGTGATGTCCAACTCGTTCTCCAACCAGGTGATCGCCCAGGTCGAGCTGTTCACCAAGCACCAGGAGTACGACAAGGAGGTGTACCGCCTGCCGAAGGTGCTGGACGAGAAGGTCGCCCGCATCCACCTCGAGGCGCTGGGTGGCAAGCTCACCAAGCTGTCCAAGGACCAGGCGGAGTACATCGACGTCGACGTCGAAGGCCCGTACAAGCCCGAGCACTACCGCTACTGATTGCCGCTGCCGTTATTGACTGCCGCTGCTCCGCAGACGGCGGCTCGGTCGCCGGGAAGTCGGTCGTTCGCGACTGGTTTCCCGGCGATCGAAGTGCGTGATCGCCGGGAAACCAGTCGCGAACGACCGACGCGACCTCGCGCGGTGGTCGAGTCCGGGAGCCCGGCCGTTGCTGCTCAGGTCCACTCGACGCTGATCCCGGCGACCCCGGGGCCCACGTCCTCGAAGTAGGCGCTGGCGAACCCGCCCAGCCCGCACACCAGCTCCTCCAGGTCCACCGGCACGGCCTCGGCGTCGACCCGGAACTGCTTGGTGCACCGGGCGGGCAGGGCGCGGCGGTTGAACGCCAGTTGCAGCAGGTACCCGCGGCACGGTTCGCGGAATGCCCGCCGGTGGCCCGGTGTCGGCCCGCCCGTGTCGTCCACCACCGTGAAGCTGAACACGTGCTCCTCGCCCTCGGCGAGCCTGCGGTCGAACAGCAGCTCGAACGCCAGCCCGCGGGTGGCCAGCTGACGGCGCAGCCGCCCGAGCCGGCACCCCTCGCCCGGTCGCACGAGCGCGTTGTCGATCAGGCAGCCCTCGTCGCCCTGGTGCACGGCCAGGTAGCGGTCCGGTCCGGCCTTCGCCGCGCGCACCACCAGCCGGGTGCTGATCGACCGCTGCTCCCGCTCCGGCCCGATCAGCACGGTGTCGTGCACGGACAGCACCTCGATGTCGGTGTTCGCGCCGACGTCGCTGACGGGCTCGAACTCCGACAGCACCGGCACCGGCGACACCCAGCCGCCGGGACGGGTCAGCCGGGGTTGCGGCCGGTTGCCGACGAGCGCCACCAACGACTCCGGCGGCAGCTTCAGCACGGTCTCCAGCGCGCGCACGGTGGCGATGGCGCGTGGCACTTCGGGGTGCCGCAGACCACGCTGCCAGTAGCTGAGCGTCGACTGCCCGACCTGGACGCCCAGCTGCTCCAGGTGTGCCCGCAGGCGTGCCAGGGACAGGCCGCGGTGCGCGATGGCGTCGTGCAGCGCCCGGTGGAACGGTCCGTACCGCAGGGTCTCGGCGAGGCTCCCGGGCAGGCTCCCGGGCGGGGGGGTGGCCTGCTCCTCAACCGGTCTGGCGTGCCCGGAATCCGCGGTCACCGCGGCACCACCCTTTCGCGCAACCGGAAATTGGGTTCACCGTAGTCACTCAATCTGGTGACGCAAAGGATCTCTCATCACCCGACTGGGCGATCTCATGCGGCCGATCGTGAACGGAGGGTGCCCCTTAGGGTGGGCGCGTGGGCAAACTCGTCGTGATCGAGGGCTTGGACGGCGCCGGCAAGCGCACCCTGGCCAAGGCGTTGACCGACGCGCTGGACGCGCGTGGCGCGAAGGTCGCCACGGGCGCGTTCCCGCGCTACGACGAGGACGTGCACGCCGACCTGGTGCGCGACGCGCTGCACGGCAGGCTCGGTGACCTGACGGATTCGGTGTACGGCATGTCGGTCCTCTACGCGCTGGACCGGCGCGGCGCGGCCGACCGGATCCGGGCCGACCTGGACCGGTACGACGTGGTGCTGCTCGACCGGTACGTCGCGTCCAACGCGGCCTACGGCGCGGCCCGGCTGCACCAGGGCGCGGACGGCGGGTTCGTCGGGTGGTTGCGGTCGCTGGAGGTGGACCGCTTCGGGTTGCCGATCCCCGACCTGCACCTGCTGCTGCGCGTGCCCGCGGGCGTGGCGGCGGACCGCGCGGCGCACCGCGAGGTGGAAGAGGCCAGGGGGCGGGACCTGTACGAGTCCGACGGCGGCCTGCAAGCGCGCTGCGCCGCCGTGTACGACGGGTTGGCCGCGGCCGGGTGGCTGTCGCCGTGGGAGGTGCTGGACGGCACCGCCGACCTGCGGGTCGAGGCGGTCCTCGACCGGTGGTTCACCCATTAGTGTAACAAAGTAACAAAACGTCACCAGTCCGCCGATGAGTCGCAGAGGATTCGCGTTTCGGCGGGACGAGGTGGGCACGTGGATCGGCGGCAGAGACTGGCTACGGAGTGGACGCGCACGACGACCAGCAGCGATGACCGCTGGGCGGTGCGTGGACTCCCGGCCACTAGTGGGACGATGTTGAGCATGAAGGCACGCGTGCTCGTCGTGGACGACGACCCCGCTCTGGCGGAGATGCTGACCATCGTGCTGCGGGGCGAGGGCTTCGACACCGCTGTGGTGGCCGACGGCGCCCGCGCGCTGCCCGCGCTGCGCGAGCTGAAGCCCGACCTGGTCCTGCTGGACCTGATGCTGCCCGGGATGAACGGCATCGACGTCTGCAAGGCGATCAGGTCCGAGTCGGGCGTACCGATCGTGATGCTGACCGCGAAGAGCGACACGGTCGACGTGGTGCTCGGCCTGGAGTCGGGCGCGGACGACTACGTGGTCAAGCCGTTCAAGCCGAAGGAGCTGGTGGCGCGCATCCGCGCCCGCCTGCGCCGCACCGAGGCCGAACCCGCCGAGATGCTCCAGATCGGCGACCTGACCATCGACGTGCCCGGGCACGAGGTGCTGCGCGAGGGCAAGCCGATCCAGCTGACGCCGCTGGAGTTCGACCTGCTCGTGGCCCTGGCCCGCAAGCCGCGCCAGGTGTTCACCCGCGAGGTGCTGCTGGAGCAGGTGTGGGGCTACCGGCACGCGGCGGACACGCGGCTGGTGAACGTCCACGTGCAGCGGCTGCGCTCCAAGGTCGAGCGCGACCCGGAGCACCCCGAGGTGGTGCTGACCGTGCGCGGCGTCGGGTACAAGGCCGGACCTCCGTGATCGGAACGCCCTGGAGATGACTCGGCGCTGGTTCGACCCCGTGGTGCGCGAAGTGCGCCGCGGGGTCGAACGCGCGCGCAGGCAGGCGCTGTCGTTCGGCGAGCTGTGGCGGCGCTCGTTGCAGCTGCGCGTCGTGGTGAGCACGCTCGCGCTGTCGTCGGCCGTGGTGTTCGTGCTCGGCATGGTGCTCCAGGTGCAGATCACCGGCCAGCTGCTGGAGACCAAGATCGAGGCGGCGGTCCGGCAGACCGAGGCGAGCGCGGCGGCGATCCAGCCCGACCTCGCGGGCCTCAACCCCGGCCCCGACAGCGTGAAGACCCGGTTCACCACCGCCCTGAACAAGATCAACACCTCCGGCGTGGACCTCGACCCGACCAGCTCCGGCGCGGGCGCGTTCGAGGCGGTGCTCCGCGACCCCGTCGGCATCGGCTCCGACGGCCTGCCGGTCGCCGTCGGCGAGTACGGGGACGTGCCGGACGGGCTGTTCAAGATGCTCGAACGGGGCAGCGTCGGCTACCAGATCACCACCGTGGAACGCGAGACCGGACCCACCACGCTGCTGGTCGTCGGCAAACCGGTGAACAGCTCCGCCCGCGCCATGCACCTGTACCTGCTGTTCCCGCTGACCAGCGAGCAGGCCACCGCCGACGTCGTGCAGAGCACGCTGGTGATCGGCGGCGTCGCGCTGCTCCTGCTGCTCGCGCTCATCGCGAACCTGGTCACCCGGCAGGTGGTCCGGCCCGTGCGGCAGGCCGCCGAGATCGCCGAGCGCTTCGCCGACGGCAGCCTCGACCAGCGGATGCCCGTGGTCGGCGAGGACGACGTGGCGCGGCTGGCCGAGTCGTACAACGAGATGGCCGCCAGCATCCAGCGGCAGATCCACCAGCTGGAGGAGTTCGGCCAGCTGCAACGCCGGTTCACCTCCGACGTCTCGCACGAGCTGCGCACGCCGTTGACGACCGTGCGGATGGCCGCGGACGTGCTGCACGCCTCGCGCGAGCAGTTCCCCGGCGGCCTGGCCCGCTCGACCGAGCTGCTGGTGGACGAGCTGGACCGGTTCGAGTCGCTGCTCGGCGACCTGCTGGAGATCAGCAGGCTCGACGCGGGCGTGGAGGAGCTGGCCGCCGAGCTGGTCGACATCCGGGTGCTGGCCCGGCGCGCCCACGACGCCGTGCGCGCCATCGCCAACAGCAGCGACACCACGATCGTGATGGACCTGCCCGACCACGAGGTCACCGCCGAGCTGGACTCCCGCCGCGTCGAGCGGATCCTGCGCAACCTGCTGGCCAACGCCATCGACCACGGCGAGGGCCTGCCGGTCGAGCTCACGCTGCGCAGCGACGGCGAAGCGGTCGCGGTGACCGTCCGGGACCGCGGCGTCGGCCTGCGGCCCGGCGAGGCGGACCTGGTGTTCAACCGGTTCTGGCGCGCCGACCCGTCCCGCAACCGCCGCACCGGCGGCACCGGCCTCGGCCTGTCGATCAGCCTGGAGGACGCGCGGCTGCACGGCGGCTGGCTGGAGGCGTGGGGCGAGCGGGGCCTCGGCGCGGTGTTCCGGCTCACCATCCCGTGCCGGCACGGGCACGGGCTGACGTCCAGCCCGCTGCCGCTCGTGCCGCCCGACCTGCCGCCCGTGGTCGAGCCCGAGCCGGGCGCGCCGGAGCCGGTGGAGGAGGTCGAGCTGACCGAGAAGGAGTTCACGTGGCAGCCCGCGCAACCGGTCACCGGCGAACGCGAGGAGGTCCGGTGAGGCTCCTCGCGGTGCTCCTGGCCGTGCTCGTGGCCGCGGGCTGCGCCGCGATCCCCACCCAGACGTCCCCGATCGCGGTGAACCCGTCGGCGGGCAACGCCAGCGAGGCCGCCGCGCCCGAGCCGATCAAGGACATCGACCCGTTGACGCTGGTCCGGGAGTTCGTCAACGCCTCGGCCAACCCGGAGGGCGACTACGCGGCGGCCAAGGCGTACCTGACCGAGGACGCGAAGAAGGAGTGGAACACCAAGGGCACGCCGACGATCATCGACACGACGTTCAACACCGTGCCGACGCCGGGCGTGACGGCGGACGACAGGAACCGCACCGTGCTGCTCCAGGGGCGCAACGTCGGCCGGTTGCAGCTGGAGGACAACTCGTTCATCCAGCTCATCGGCCCCCTCGACACCCCGATCGGGATCGAGCGCGACCCGGAGGACCAGTGGCGCATCTCCGCGCCGCCGGACGGCGTCTACGTGCCGCTGGGCGGGTTCCAGCAGAACTACCGGCGCGTGACCCTGTTCTTCTACAGCCCCGACTTCGGCGTGCTCGTGCCCGACCCGCGCTGGGTGGTCATCGCGCCGTCCACGTCGATCCCGAGCCGGGTGACGAGCCTGCTGCTCAAGGGTCCGTCGGTGGGGATGCGCGGCGCGCTGGCGACGGCCGTCCCGAACGGCGCGGCGCAGCGCAAGAACACCTCCGAGGCCGACGACGGCGCGCTGGAGGTCGACCTGACGAAGGTCGGCGACATCACCGTGCAGGCGGGCAAGCAGATCGTGGCGCAGGTGGTGAAGTCGCTCGCGGGCGTGTCCAGCAGCCGGATCCGGGTGCTGGTCGAGGGACAGCCGATCGTGCCCGACCAGCTCGAGTGGCGGCCCGCCGACGTGCAGACCGGAGAGGAGCTGGCCACGCCGAACGCCGGCCTCAACGGGATGCTGGTCGCCAACGGGCGGGTCAAGCAGGTCAACGGCGACGCGGTGCCCGGACCCGCCGGCTCCGGCGACTACACCGTGCTCGGCGCGGCGCAGTCGCTGGACGGCAGCCGGCTGGCCGTGGTGAGCCGGGTGGCGGGCGACGCCGTGCGGCTGAGGGTCGGACCGGTGCAGGAGCAGCTGGCCGAGGTCGACCTGCGCGCGTCGACCATGACCCGGCCGACGTGGCTGCTCAGCGGCCGTCAGGGCGAGCCGGGCACCGAGGTGTGGACGGTCGCCGACGGCGCGAACGTGGTGCGCGTGATCGAGACCGACCGCGGGTGGACGACGAACGCGGTCAACGCCTCCGAGCTGGCCGAGCTGGGGCGCGTCACCGAGCTGCGGCTCTCGCGCGACGGCACGCGGGTGGCGGCGGTGGTGGACGGCAGGCTCGTGGTGGCGGCCGTGGTGCGCGGCCAGGACTCGGCGGTGTCGCTGCGGTCGCCGCGCCACCTGCAACCGTCCCAGCTGGGCACGAGCGCGATGTCGCTGGACTGGCTGGCGCAGGACGTGCTGGTGGTGAGCACGTCGCTGGCCGCGTGGCCGATCGCGAAGGTGAACATCGACGGGGTGCGGGTCGAGCGGTACAACACGTCGAACCTGACCGTCCCGGTGGCGTCCGTCACCGCCGCGCCGGGGCGCAACGTGCTGGCCGTGGACCAGAGCGGGTTGTGGAGCGCGAACGACGTGGGTGACGTGTGGCGTGCGTCGACGACGAAGGCGGAGGCGGGCACCCAGGCCTTCTACCCGGGCTGACGCCGTCGCTCAGGTCTTCCACCCCGGCTGACGCCGGCGCTTTCCCTCAGCTCATCTTCACCCGATCGAGAATGCCGCGCACCTCGGCGGAGGGGCCTGGATCGTCGGTGGTCGCCGGCATCGTCGTGACCATGCTGATCGACCTGCTGTTCCCGCCCCGCTGTCCCGGCTGCGGGACGGGTGGCGTGCGGCTGTGCGCCCGCTGCCCGGCCGTGTTCGGGATGCCGAAGCGCGTGCCCGGCGTCGGCCCGCCGGTGTTCGCGCTGGCCGCGTACGGGGGCGCGGCGCGTGAGCTCGTGCTCGCGTTCAAGGAGCGCGGGCGGCGTGAGCTGGCGGTCGTGTTCGGCGCCCTGGTCGCCGCCGCCGTGCCCCGGCTGCCCGGCGTCCGGTCCGGCGCCGGACCCGAGCCGTGGCTGGTGCCCGCGCCCTCGCGCGCCTCGGCCGCCCGGGCCCGAGGTGGCTCCCACGTGCTGAGAATGGCACGCGCGTCCGGCTTTTCCACGGCTCCCGCGCTCGCGTTCACGAGCGGCGTTCGCGATTCGGTGCGGCTCGACGCGGCGTCCCGACAGGCGAATCTGGCCGGTCGCGTCCGACTCGTCCCGGATCGCCTGCCACCACCGGGCACACCGCTCGTCCTGCTGGATGACGTGGTGACGACCGGATCGACGGCACGCGCCTGCGTTTCGGTGTTGAAAGCGGCCGGATTCGGGGTACCCGCCGTTCTCGCACTGACCACCGCACGCCGAACCCACCCACACGGGTGAATCCGACCGGGAACCTCCCGGGACGCTCGCCCGTTGGCCGGATATGACGCCCACGCAGAGGCCGTTCGACGCAACCACTCTGCCGACGGGTGCCTGTGCCGGCCTCGGCCGTTCGGGTGAGCGGGTGTCGGTGCGGGGTCGGGGCGCGCCCGCGTGTCGGGCCGCCGGTGGCAATTTTTCGTCGCTCTGCGTCACGACAGGAAAATCTTGGATTTCCTCCGCCCCGGGGGCTGTCGCAGCGACGAATACCGGGCTAACGTGCACCGCTATCAGCGTTCCCGGCACGCGGGGAGGAGGCGAACAGCCCATGACCCTGGCGCCGGTGGGGTGCTGAGGGACCACCCTCAGCGACCAACTCCGCGAACATGATCGCGCATACGGCGCCCAAGCGATCCAAAGCCATTGCTCGCAGCAAAGCGAGGGAGGTCGTGTATGGACATCGTCGTTAAGGGCCGCAACGTCGAGGTGCCCGAGCACTACAGGGTTCACGTCGCCGAAAAGCTGGCCAGGCTCGAGCGTTACGACCGCAAGGTCATCCGCTTCGACGTGGAACTCTTCCACGAACCGAACCGCAGGCAGTCGAAGAACTGCCAGCGGGTCGAGATCACCGGCAAGGGACGCGGTCCGGTGGTTCGTTCCGAAGCCTGTGCGGGCGACTTCTACGCCGCCCTGGACGCCGCGGTGGCCAAGCTCGAGAACCGGTTGCGGCGCTCGCATGACCGCAGGCGCGTGCACCACGGGCGACGTGCCCCGGCATCGGTCGCCGAGGCGACCAGCGGACTCGGGGAGTCCCTCCCCCTCCGCCCCGACAGCGACGGCGGCCAGGCACAGGGCATGTGGCTCGGCCACACCGCCGTGCTGGAAGCCGAGCCGCAACCTTCGCGCGAGGGCATGGCGGAAGTGCCCGCGCAGCGCTGGGAAGACGGCATCGAGGACAACCTGCCCGGCCAGATCGTGCGCGAGAAAGAGCACACGGCCAAGCCGATGACCGTCGACCAAGCCCTCTACGAGATGGAACTGGTCGGCCACGACTTCTACCTGTTCTCCGACGCCGACAGCGGACGTCCGAGCGTCGTCTACCGCCGGAAGGGGTTCGACTACGGCGTGATCAGGCTGGCCTGAGCGCCACCCGATCACGATCCCCTCACTCGACTTCGCGCGACCCCCGGCGTCCTGTGCGCCGGGGGTCGTCGTGCGCGGACCGCATTCCGATGATCAAACCGTGATCACCGGAAAATGTGTCACGGACGACTGTTGTGATCTCGCGAACAGATCACCGTCGCGCTGGCGAGGACACCGCCGGGCCTGACGGCGCGGGATTTTTCTCCGAATCCGATGAATGACCCGATCCCGGCGACCTGCGCCGGGGGAGACCGGTCGCCTTGCGTCCGTCCGGGTGGCGGCGGACCCGCCCCGGTCACGGAACGCGATCTTGGGTGCTCCGGAAGCGGGCGAACCGGACGTCCCCGGGACGCCTCACGAGGCCCTCCGGAAAGGCTTCCTACCTGTGTCTGTGCACACACCTCCACGACTTGCCTACGATGGTCGGTGGTGAAGGCTCGCCATGGCCGTGGTGAGCCCTGTGGAAGGCGCCCGTCCCCCGGGCGCGTCGCGATGAGGTAATGAGGTCGACCCGGATGGTGCTGTCCCGACTGCTCCGCGCTGGCGAGGGCAAGATGCTCAAGCGCCTGCGCAACATCGCAGCGCACATCAACAACCTCGAAGACGACGTCGTCGACCTCTCCGATGCGGAGCTGCGCGCGAAGACCGACGAGTTCCGCAAGCGCCACGCCGACGGCGAGTCCCTGGACGAGCTGCTGCCGGAGGCCTTCGCGGTCGTCCGCGAGGGCGCCAAGCGCACCCTGGGGCAACGTCACTTCGACGTCCAGCTGATGGGCGGCGCGGCGCTGCACCTCGGTCAGATCGCCGAGATGCGCACCGGTGAGGGCAAGACCCTGACCTCGGTGCTGCCCGCCTACCTGAACGCCATCGCGGGCGAGGGCGTGCACGTCGTCACGACCAACGACTACCTGGCCAAGCGCGACGCCGAGTGGATGGGCCGCATCCACCGGTTCCTCGGCCTGACCGTCGGCGCGATCCTGTCGGAGATGACGCCCGAGCAGCGCCGGGTCGCCTACAACGCCGACATCACCTACGGCACGAACAACGAGTTCGGCTTCGACTACCTGCGCGACAACATGGCCTGGAGCCGTGACGAGATGGTCCAGCGCGGCCACTTCTTCGCGCTGGTCGACGAGGTCGACTCGATCCTGATCGACGAGGCCCGCACGCCGCTGATCATCTCCGGCCCGGCCGACCAGTCCTCGCGCTGGTACGTCGAGTTCGCGCGGCTGGCCACGAAGATGCGCCGCGACACCCACTACGAGGTGGACGAGCGCAAGCGCACCATCGGCGTCACCGAGGCGGGCGTGCAGTACGTCGAGGACCAGCTCGGCATCGACAACCTGTACGACTCGACCAACACGCCGCTGGTCGGCTACTTCCAGAACTCGATCAAGGCCAAGGAGCTCTTCGCCAAGGACAAGGACTACATCGTCCGCAACGGCGAGGTCATGATCGTCGACGAGTTCACCGGCCGCGTGCTGTCCGGTCGCCGCTACAACGAGGGCATGCACCAGGCGATCGAGGCCAAGGAAGGCGTCGAGATCAAGGCGGAGAACCAGACGCTCGCCACGATCACCCTCCAGAACTACTTCCGCCTGTACGAGAAGCTCGGCGGCATGACCGGCACCGCCGAGACCGAGGCGGCGGAGTTCCACCAGACCTACAAGCTCGGCGTCGTGCCCATCCCGACGAACCGCCCGATGCAGCGCTCCGACCAGGCCGACCTCGTCTACAAGACCGAGGAGGCCAAGTTCGACGCGGTCGCCGAGGACATCGCCGAGCGGCACGAGAAGGGCCAGCCGGTGCTGGTCGGCACGACGAGCGTCGAGCGCTCGGAGTACCTGTCGAAGCTGCTCGTGCGCAAGGGCATCCCGCACGAGGTCCTCAACGCCAAGCACCACGACCGCGAGGCGCTGATCATCGCGAAGGCCGGCCGCAAGGGCGCCGTCACGGTGGCCACCAACATGGCCGGTCGAGGCACCGACATCGTGCTGGGCGGCAACCCGGACATCATCGCCGACCACGAGCTGCGCGAGCGCGGCCTCGACCCGGTGGAGAACCCGGAGGAGTACGAGGCCGCCTGGGCGAAGCTGATCGAGGAGATCACCCAGGAGGTCAAGGCCGAGTCGGAGGAGGTCCGCGCGGCCGGCGGCCTGTACGTGCTGGGCACCGAGCGGCACGAGTCGCGGCGCATCGACAACCAGCTGCGCGGTCGTTCCGGCCGTCAGGGCGACCCCGGCGAGTCGCGGTTCTACCTGTCGTTGAAGGACGAGCTGATGCGCCGCTTCAACGCGGCGATGGTCGAGACCGTCATGACCCGGCTGAAGGTGCCGGACGACGTGCCGATCGAGCACAAGATGGTCACCCGGGCCATCCGCAGCGCGCAGACGCAGGTCGAGCAGCAGAACTTCGAGATCCGCAAGAACGTCCTCAAGTACGACGAGGTCATGAACGAGCAGCGCAAGGTGATCTACGCCGAGCGCCGCCGCGTCCTCGACGGCGAGGACCTGCGCGAGCAGGTCGAGCACATGATCACCAGCGTGGTCGGCGCGTACGTCGACGGCGCGACGGCCGACGGCTACGCCGAGGACTGGGACCTCGACCAGCTGTGGACGGCGCTCAAGACGCTGTACCCGATCACGCTCGACCCGAAGAAGGTGCTCGAGGAGGACGACGACGTCACCCGCGAGTCCCTCAAGGCGAAGCTCCAGGCCGACGGCCTGGCCGCGTACGAGGCGCGTGAGGCGGACATCGACGGTCGGGTCGGCCCGGGCGCCATGCGCGAGCTGGAGCGCCGCGTCCTGCTCTCCGTCCTGGACCGCAAGTGGCGCGAGCACCTGTACGAGATGGACTACCTGAAGGAGGGCATCGGCCTGCGGGCGATGGCCCAGCGCGACCCGCTGATCGAGTACCAGCGGGAGGGCTTCGACATGTTCAACGGCATGCTCGAAGCGTTGAAGGAGGAGACCGTCGGCTTCCTGTTCAACCTCCAGGTGGAAGCCGCCGAGCCCGAGCCGGCCGCCGAGCCGCCGGTCCAGGTCTCCATCGCCAACGGCGGCCCGCTGGCCGGCAGCCGAGCCAGGGCCCGCGCCGCCGCCGCTGCCGCCTCCCAGCAGCAGTCGAACGCCGACCAAGCACCGGCCGGTCCGGCCCTGGCCCAACTCCAGAGCGGCAACGCCATCCCGCCCGCCCTCCGCGGCAAGGGCCTGGACGGTCGGGCCCAGCAAGGCCTGACCTACACGGGCCCGTCGGAGAGCGGCGACGCCGAATCCAGCGGCAACACCGCCCAGCAGGCCGGCAACCAACCGGGCGGCACCCGCAAGGAACGCCGCGCCGCCGCCCGCGCCCAGGCCAAGGACCAGCGCAAGACCCCTCGCGACTGACCAACCCGACCGACCACCGAAAGCGGGCCACCGACCACCACCGGCGGCCCGCTTTCCGCTTCCCACCCACCTTCACCCCACCCACCCTCACCATCCGCCCTCACCACCCGCCGCCGCCCGCCGCCTCGCCCCGCCACCTCGCCCTGCCACCACCCGCCGCCCGCCGTTGTCGCGCCGCAGTCCCTGCCGCCGCCTGCCTGTGCCGACTGCCGCAACCTCGCCCTGCCGCCGCCGCAATGCCTGCTGTTGCCGCACCGCACCGGGCGGGACCGCGTGCCGCCGTCCCGCCACCCGCCGCCTCACCGCACCTCGCTGCCGGATCCGCCGTCTTCGAACCCGGCCCACTCACCGCCGCCACCGGCAGTCGACCTTGGGCACCAGCCGCAGCCAGCACCCCAACCCCCTCCCACCGCATCCTCACCGCGGGCTATGCGTCCGCCATGCCCCGTGCCACGCCTCTGTCGGCAATCCGTCCTGCACCGCGAACCGCCGTGTTGCGGTCCACCCTCTACCGGCTACTCCTTCCGCAGCCGTCCCGCCGCACGTGTCGCGGCTTCGGCCTGCCGGAGCCGGCAGCGGCGCGTTGCGGGCTCATGCGTTCGCTGAGGCGCGCCGCCGATCCGGTTCTCGCCCGCCTGAGGCTGGAGGTTCCGCAGTGTCGGCAAGCCAAGCCTGCCGACGCTTTTGGCCGTCGTTGGTGGGTGGAGGGGTTGGTGGGTGGTCGAGGCGTTCCGCTGGTTTTCAACCGAGGTGGGGTAACGGTGTTTCCGTACTTTTTTGGGCGAATGTCACTCGATCGTGTTGGTGGTAAGAGGTGGGGTGGGGGCGAGGTGGGGTCGGCCCTGGCGGAAATTGGGTGGTCAGGGGAGTAGGTGGAATTCGGTGCAGTGCCAGCGTGAGCCTTGGCGTTCCACTCGGGCGGCGAATGCTCGGACCTTGGTCGGCATGTGCAGGGTTCCCGCCAGTTCCGCCGCGTCCGGCGACACGTGGCACAGGCGGTAGCGGCCGAGGCGGGTGGGGGTTGGGGTGGCGGCTTGGGTCACGGTGGTCAGGGCGCGTGGGGCGAAGGTGGCCGACAGCTGCCGGGGCGGGCGTCGGCCGCTCAGGGCCTCCACCAACGGGAACAGGAAGTGCCGGGCGTCAAGGGGCGCGGGAGCCTCCGGAGGGACCACAGGGGCATCTGCGGGCGCGGTGGAGGGGTCCGGGGCGGTGGTGGGCTTCGGTGACGACAGGGTGCGGAGGCGAGGTGGCATGCTGAACCGAGGGCGGACGGCCGGGGTTTCGTACCAAGATCACCCGATGGAGGCACGGTGCGGGCACTGGTTCTCGACTTCGGCGGCGTCCTGACGGACCTCGGGGACGACCACGCGGCCACCGAACCGCCCCTGCTCGCCGCCACGCGCCAAGCCCGCCACCAGGGCATCCTCACCGCGATGCTCTCCAACGCCGACTTCCTGTGGCGCCCGCCGGCCGGCTGGGAGGACCTGTTCGACGTGGTCATCACCTCCGGCGAGGTCGGCCTGGCCAAACCCGACCGCCGCATCTACCTGCTCACCGCCGAACGGCTCGGCCTGCCCGCCGCCGAGTGCGTCTTCGTCGACGACCTCGCGGTCAACGTCCGGGGCGCGGCGGCGGCCGGAATGGTCGGCGTGCACCACCAGTCCGTGCGGTCCACGCTCGAGGAACTGGAAATACTGCTCCAAGTCCCCCTGCGGGGTTAACCGGTCACGAACGGCCACGGAGAATCCACCTGGCCGGTGAATTGCCGTTCACCCGACTTCCCTCGTACGTTCGAATGGCAAACCGGGAACAGCAAGCACGGTCGAGTGCTCCGGTTCCGCACCCGGTGCCATGCGAGGGGCGAGGGTGCGGAACACCGAGGGTTGGTCGGGACGGCCCGACGGGTACCGCGTCGGGTGGCTGTGGTGAGCCGCCGGCCAACCGGGTTAGGCAGCGCGGGTGTCTGAGCGGCCCTCCGGCACCCGCGCTGCGCCCGGACACGATGGGCTCACCCGCGCCCGGAAGGGCTCACCCGCGCCCCGAAGGGCTCACCCGCGTCGGCGGACGACCTCGAAGCACAGCACGGCCGCCGCGCTCGCCACGTTCAACGACTCCACCCCTGCCGCCATCGGGATCGACAGCCACCCGGTCACGTGCGGCCGCACGTCGTCCGAGACGCCCGCCGTCTCACTGCCCAGCACGAACGCCGCCCGCGCCGGCAGGTCGGCCGCGTACACCGAAGACCGGGCCTGCGCGTCCAGCGCGAAGATCGGGTACCCGGCGGCCCGCAGCGCGACCACCGCCTCGGCCGCCGTCGCGCACCGCAGCACCGGCGCCCGGAACGCGACCCCCGCCGACGCCTTGACCACCATCGGGTCGATCGACGCGACGCCCCGCCGCGGCACGACGATGCCGTCCACCCCGGCCGCGGTCGCCGTGCGCAGGATCATGCCGACGTTCGCCGGCGTGGTGATCCCGTCCAGGACCAGCACGAACCGCGGCCCGTCGCGCAGACCCAGCTCCAGCGGGAGCATCCGCGGCGCGACGACGTCCGCCAGCACGCCCTGGTCCTGCTTGCCGTTCCCGGCCAGCACCTTGACCCGCTGCGCGGAGGCCCGCTGCACCGCGACGCCCCGCCGGCCGGCCGCGTCCAGGATCTCCCGGGCGGCCGGACCGCGGGCCGTGTCGGCGAGCACGACCTTGTCGACCTCCAGTCGCGGGTCGTCCAGGGCCTCGAGCACGGGCTTGCGGCCGTACACGGTGACGAACTTGTCCTTGGGTGACACATCCACGGAGCAAGTGTCCACTACCCATTTGGGGCTTGCTTCCGCGCTGTCAATCATGATGATCGTCACATGACATCGCGCGACGAGGCGCATCGTCTGCTGGCCAGCGGCCGGGAGGCGGACGTCTACCTGCGTCCCGACGGTCTGCTGGTCAAGCGCAGCCGCGCGGGCCGCGACCCGGGGCCCGAGGCCGAGCTGATGCGCTACCTGCGCCGGCACGGCGTACCGGTGCCGAGGGTGGCGGACGCCTCGGAGACGGACCTGGTCATGGAGTACGTCCCCGGCCCGCGCATGTCGCAGGAGCTGGACGCCAGACCGTGGCGCGCGGGCGCGTTGGGCCGTGAGCTGGCCGAGCTGCACCGCAAGCTGGACGCGGTGCCGGCGCCGGCGTTCCTGCCCGGCGCCGGCGACCTGCTGCACCTCGACCTGCACCCCGGCAACGTGGTGATGGGCCCCGAGGGCGCGGTGGTGGTCGACTGGGGCAGCGCGCGCAAGGGCGACCGGAAGGTCGACGTCGCGCTGAGCTGGCTGGCGATGGCGGTGGCGCCGCTGCGGCCGGTCAAGCGGCTCGCCCGGTCGCGGATGGTGCGCGGGTTCCTGTCCGGGGTCGACGTCTCGGTCCGGGTCGAGGCCCGGCGCGCCATGCCGGCCGCCGCGGCGATCAGGCTGGCCCGGCACGACCGCGACGAAGCCGAGGTCAGCGCCGTTCGCAGGCTGGTGCGCGACTGCACCGAGTAGGCCGATCACCGACTAGCCTGGACCGCATGCCCGACCGCCTGTCCGCGCTGGACGCCTCGTTCCTGTACCTGGAGGACTCCACGACGCCGATGCACGTGGGCGGGGTGGCGGTGTTCCGGCGACCGCGCACGGGCTTCGACTACGACCGGCTGGTCGACCTGATCGAGCAGCGGCTGGCGCTGGTGCCCCGGTACCGGCAGAAGGTCGTGCACGTGCCGGGGCGGCTCGCGCGGCCGGTGTGGGTGGACGACGCGGACTTCGACGTCACCTACCACGTGCGGCGCTCGGCGTTGCCGAAGCCGGGCAGCGACCAGCAGCTGCACGACCTGGTGGCGCGGCTGATGTCCCGCCCGCTGGACCAGACCCGGCCGTTGTGGGAGGTCTACCTGGTCGAGGGCCTGGCCCGGAACCGGACCGCGGTGATCACCAAGACGCACCAGGCGATGGTGGACGGCATCGGCGCGCCGGAGATCGGGCAGGTGATGCTGGACGTGTCCGCCACGCCGCGCCCGCCGGTCGAGTCGCTGTGGATGCCGTCGCCGGAGCCCAGCGGGTTGCAGCTGGTGGCGGACGCGGTCGCGGAGGCCGTGCAGCGGCCCGGCGAGGTGGTGGAGAACGTCCGCTCGGCGGCGGTGGACACGGTGGCGACCGTGCGCAAGGTCGCCGGGGTGTTCGGCGGGTTGGCGTCGGCCGTGCGGACCGCCGCGACGCCCGCGCCCGGCAGCCCGTTGAACGTGCGGATCTCGCCGCAGCGGCGGTTCGCGGTGGCCCGCACCGGGCTGGACGTGTTCCGCGCCGTCCGGCGGGCGCACGGCGGCACGGTGAACGACGGCGTGCTCGCGGTGCTGTCCGGCGCGCTGCGGAACTGGCTGCTGTCGCGCGGCGAGGTCGTGACGGCGGGGACCACGATCCGGGCGATGGCGCCGATGTCGGTGCGCGACGACGAGGCGCGGGTGTCGGCGTACCTGGTCGACCTGCCGGTGGGCGAGCCGAACCCGGTCGTGCGGCTGCACCACGTGTCGCACGCGATGCGGGCCCACCAGGAGTCGGGGCAGTCGGTGGCGGCCCAGACGCTGGTGCGGTTCTCGGGCTTCGCGCCGCCCACGTTGCACGCGCTGGGCGCGCGGGCGGCGTCGTCGTTCTCGCGGCGGTTGTTCAACGTGGTCGTGACGAACGTGCCCGGTCCCCAGGTGCCGCTGTACGCGGCGGGGGCGAAGATGATCGAGATGTTCCCGGTTGTGCCCTTGGCGAAAAACCAGGCGCTGTCGATCGGCGTGACGTCTTATGACGGTGGCGTGTACTTCGGCCTGAACGCCGACCGTGACGCGATGTCCGATGTGGACGTCCTGGCGGCGATGGTCGAGGAGTCGGTGGAGGAACTGATGGGAACGGTGTCCACATGAGGGTGTACCTCCCGGCGACCGTCGCGATGCTGCGCGACCTCGCGGAGAACGGCGAGTTCGTCGCCGTGGGCGGGACGGCGTTCGCCTTGACGCCCGCGTTGCGCGAGTCGTACGCGACCGGTGACGCGGAGGAGCTGGAGTACTCGGCGATGCTCGACGCCGCCCGGGGCTCGCTGCGGCTGATCGCGGGCGACGAGAAGGCGGTGCCGAGGCGTGCGGTGGTGTCGGCGGACGTGCCGGACGTGAAGCTGCGGCCCGACCTGGACTTCTCGGTGGTGAAGCTGTCGGGCCCGGTGCCGGTGGCGCTGGTCGCCGCGATCCACCTCGACACGCTGGAGGCGGAGGACGACGTGCGGGCGGCGGCGGACGTGATCGACGCGGCGGACCTGGGTGATCCCGACGCGGAGTTCGCGCTGGGTGGGGCGGAGGACCACGAGCTGGCCTGGTACGCGCCCCAGGAGCTGCCGTTCCTGCTGGAGCTGATGTGACGGGGGCTGCCCCGGACGCCGCCCCGGTCGGGGGAACGGCGTTCGGGGCAGCCCGCGCGTCGGGCGGTCAGCGTTGCAGGGTGAGCACGCCGGGTCGGTAGGGCAGCAGGCCGTACTCCACGCCGTTGGAGCGGGGGTCGCGGCCTTGGTAGAGCAGTTGGAGTTTGCAGGGGTCGATGGTCTTGGTCTGGTCGGCGGTGGTGCGGATCAGGTCGCCGTGGCTGATGTCGTTGGTCCAGGTGGCGCCGCTGTTGGCCTTGCCGGCGAAGGGGTTGGACTCGGTGGCGGCCTGGGGGGTCCAGGAGCCGCTGAGGCTGCTGGAGGTGAACGACCGGAAGTAGCGGCCGTTGGAGCCGATGGCCTCGACGATCATGAGGTACTGGTTCTGGCCCTGGACCTTGTAGACCTCGGGGGCTTCGAACAGGTTGTTCGTGGTGTCGCTCATGATGGTGGTGTAGGACGAGCCGAAGCTGCCGGGGAAGTTCCCGAGGGGCATGACCTGGCGGTAGATCTTGCCGTTGTCGCCGGCGAAGAAGAGGTACATGTTCTGGCCGTCGCCGATGAGGGTCTGGTCGATGGGGCCGGTGTTCGAGCCGGTGATGGAGGCGGTGGAGAGGACCTGCGGGGAGGACCAGCCGTTGGGGTTGGCGGGGTCGGTCGAGGTGCGGTAGGTGAACGCGGTGCCGCCCCACTGGTAGGCGAGGACCCAGATGTTCTTGGGTGCGAAGTAGAGCAGGGTGGGTGCGACGGTGCCGCTGTTCATGGCCTGCTGCGGGGCGGAGGCCAGGTCGGACCAGTTGGTGACGAGCCCGAAGTTCATCGATCCCCAGGACGACCCGTTGTCGTGGGTCGTGCCGTAGACCAGGTGCTTGCCGTTGTAGGGCACGGTGGTGAAGTCCTTGAGCGAGACCCACCCGGACCGCGGGTTCGCCAACGACCCCGTCGACGACCACCGGTAGGTCGACGGAAGGGAACACCTGTCGCCCGTGGTCGTGGTCGTCGTCGTGGTGGAAGTGGTGGTGGAAGTCGTGGTGCCGGTGGTGGTGGTCGTCGTGGTCGTGTCACCCGTGCACGCCACGCCATTGAGGGCGAAACTCGTCGGAATCGGGTTGCCGCCCGTCCACGACCCGTTGAAACCGAACGAGACCGAGCCGCCGGTGGCGACCGAACCGTTGTAGCTCACGTTCTTCGCGGTCACCGCCGAACCGCTCTGGGTCAACGACGTGCTCCACGCCTGCGTCACCGCCTGCCCGGCGCCGAACGACCACGTCAGCGTCCACCCGGTCAGCGGGTCGCCCAGGTTGGTGACCGACACGTTGGCGCTGAAACCACCCTGCCACTGCGAGGCCACGGCGTAGTTCACCGAGCAGCCCGCGGCGGCGGCGCCGGCCGGCAGCGCGACGAGGGTCGCCGCCGAGGCCAGCACCGCGGCGCCCGCCACGGCGATGCCGACGTCGGCCGCTCGAAATCGGGTCATGAAGCTGCGTCGTCGCATTGACATGACTTCTCCTCTGGGAACCTGGCGCGAGTTCGAATTGCTAAATGTTGAGCACCTCGCTAAACATTTAGCGCCTTCTCCCGGACACCTTCCGGGCACAGCGGGGCAACCGGCGGTTAATCGGTTGATCTGTGCATCAGAGTGGTGTGGCACGGTCCCGAGGTCAATAGTCCGACACCGCCGTCTCAATCGGCGGCGCGAAGTCAGTCGTATTCCTCCAGTTTCGAGCGGGACTCGAGGAGGCGGCGCAGGGAGTCCAGCCGGCCGGGGGAGGCCTCGCCCGTGCGGACCAGTTCGTCCAGCATGCAGTCCGGGTCCTCCGGCGCGCCCTGGTGGCCGCAGCCCGACGGGCACTCCTCGGCCATCGCCTTCATGTCGGGGAACGCGCTCACGATGTCGTCCGGCGTGATGTGCGCCAGGCCGAACGAGCGGATGCCCGGCGTGTCCACCGCCCACCCGCCCTCCGGCAGCGGCAGGGCGACGGTCTGCGTGGACGTGTGCCTGCCCTTGCCGACGCCGCTCACCACGCCCACCGCCCGGTGCGCGTCGGGCACCAGCTTGTTCACCAACGTCGACTTGCCGACCCCCGAGTGCCCGATCAACGCCGACAACCGGTTCGCCAGCCGCCCGCGCAGCTCGTCCGGGTCCTCGTCGGACCGCGTCACCACCACTGGCAGATCCAGCTCGGCGTACGCCGCGAGCAGCTCGTCCGGCGACGCCAGGTCCGACTTCGTCAAGCACAGCAGCGGTTCCAGCCCGCCCGCCCACGCGGCGACCAGGCACCGGTCGATGAACCCCCGGCGCGGCTGCGGGTCCGCCAGCGCCGACACGATCACCAGCTGCTCGGCGTTGGCCACCACGACCCGCTCGAACGGGTCCGTGTCGTCCGCCGTGCGCCGCAGCACGCTGCGCCGCTCCTCCACCCGCACGATCCGCGCCAACGTGTCCGGCTGGCCGGACGTGTCGCCCACCAGCCCGACGTGGTCGCCGACGACGACCGGTGTGCGGCCGAGCTCGCGCGCCCGCATGGCGATGACCAGCCGCGCCGGGTCGCCGTCCATCGCGCACGTCCACCGCCCGCGGTCGACCCCGACGACCATGGCGGGCACCGCGTCCGCGTGCTCGGGCCGGCGCTTGCTGCGCGGCCGGGTGCCCTTGCCCGGCCGCACCCGCACGTCGGACTCGTCCAACCGCCGCCAGTCGCCCCGTGCCACGTCAGCGCGCCCGCGGCAGCGACAGCATGGCCGCCCACATGCCCGGGAAGTCCGGGATCGTCTTGGTGGTCGACCCGATGTCGTCCACCGACACGCCCTCGACGACCAGGCCGATGATCGCGCCCGCGGTGGC
Organism: Actinosynnema sp. CA-299493; assembly: GCF_050946825.1. Classification (NCBI taxonomy): domain Bacteria; kingdom Bacillati; phylum Actinomycetota; class Actinomycetes; order Pseudonocardiales; family Pseudonocardiaceae; genus Actinosynnema; species Actinosynnema sp. CA-299493. Next base: position 8,449,958 of record NZ_CP191993.1, on the reverse strand, counting down.
CATCCGGTGGTCGGCGTAAGCCCGCCACACGTCGCCGCGCAACGGCCGCGGCGTGATGACCAGCCCGTCCTCGGTCTCCTCCGCGTCGCCGCCCAGCCGGTTGATCTCGGTGACGAGCGCGGCGATCCGGTCCGTCTCGTGGCCGCGGATGTGCGCCACGCCGCGGATCCAGGTCCGGCCCTCGGCCAGCGCCGCCAGCGCCGCCACCGTCGGCGTCAGCTCGCTCTCGTCGCGCAGGTCCACGTCGATCCCGGTCAACCGGTCGGGACCGCGCAACGTGAGGCCCGCGTCGGACAGCGTGACCTCGCAGCCCATGCGCTCGAACAGCTCGCGCGCCGCGCCGCCGGGCTGCGTGGTCTCCGCGGGCCAGCCGGGGATGGTCACCCGACCGCCGGTCACCGCCGCCGCCGCCAGGAACGGCGTGGCGTTGGACAGGTCCGGCTCGACGTGCCAGTCGCGGCCCGCGACGGCGCCCGGCTCGACCCGCCACTCGTTCGGCGTCGCGTCGTCCACCACAACACCGGCCTCGCGCAGCATCGCCACGGTCATCTCGATGTGCGGCAACGACGGCACGGGCTTGCCGTCGTGCCGGATCGTCACGCCGCTCTCGTAACGCGCGCCCGACAGCAGCAGCCCGGACACGAACTGGGACGACGCCGAGGCGTCGATGGTGACCTCGCCACCGGGCACGCCGCCCTTGCCGTGCAGCGTGAACGGCAGCGCGTCGCCCGCCACGTCCGCGCCCAGCGCGCGCAGCGCGCGCAGGATCGTGGTCATCGGCCGGGTCCGCGCGTGCGGGTCGCCGTCGAAGGTGATGTCGCCGACGGCGAGCGCCGCGGCGGGCGGCAGGAACCGCATCACGGTGCCCGCCAGGCCGCAGTCGACCTGCGCCGGGCCGTGCATCTCGTGCGGCGTGACCAGCCAGGACCCGTCCGGACCGTCGACCACGTCGACCCCGAGCGACCGCAGCGCGTCGACCATCAGGGTGGTGTCGCGGCTGCGCAGCGGCGCGTGCACGGTGGACGCGCGGTCGGCCAGGGCGGCGAGCACGAGCGCGCGGTTGGTGATCGACTTGGAGCCTGGCACGGGTACCGTCGCGTCGACCGGGCCGTCGGCGGTGGGAGCGGACCACTGCTGAGTCATGGCTTGATGATTCCGCATCGGGTGGTCGACAGCTCGCACCGGGCTTTCCGACGTGCGACGATGGGCAACTCCCGAGGGTGATCTGTGGAGAGGTGATCGGTGTGTGCGGCAGGTACGCGTCCACCAAGAACCCCGCGCTGCTCGCGGCGGAGTTCGACGCGGTCGACGGCACCGAGGGCGACGCGCCCGGCGCCGACTACAACGTCGCGCCGACCAAGCGGGTGCTCGCCGTGGTCGAGCGGCACCCGCGCGACGACGAGGGCAACCCCGATCCCGACACCACCGAGCGCAGCGTCCGGGTGATGCGCTGGGGCCTGGTGCCGCACTGGGCCAAGGACCTGTCCGGCGCCGCGAAGATGATCAACGCGCGGGCGGAGAGCGTGCTGGAGAAGCCCGCCTACCGCAGCTCGGCGGCCAAGCGCAGGTGCATCGTCCCGGCCGCGGGCTGGTACGAGTGGCAGCCCGGCGAGGGGCGCAAGCAGCCGTACTTCATCAACCCCGGCGACGACTCCAGCATCGCCATGGCCGGCATCTGGTCGGTGTGGTGGCAGCAGGACGGCGACGAGCGCAAGCCGATCATCACGTGCGCCGTGCTCACCACGGACGCGATCGGCGAGATGGCCTCCGTGCACCACCGGATGCCGCTGCTGCTGCCGCAGGACCGCTGGGCGGCGTGGCTCGACCCGGACAACGCCGACCCGAAGGACCTGCTCGAACCCGACCTCGGCCTGGTCGACGCGCTGGAGCTGCGCCCGGTGTCGATGAAGGTCAACAGCATCAAGAACAACGACCCGTCGCTCATGGCGGCCGTCGCGCTGGGGGAGTCCGAGAAGCCGGAGCCCACCTTGTTCGAGCTGACATGACCACGCGGGAGGTCGACACCCCGTACGGCCCCGCGCGGGCCGAGCTGCACTGCGCCTCCGAGAGCCGCGCCGCGCTGCTGCTCGGGCACGGCGCGGGTGGCGGGATCGCCGCGCCGGACCTGGTGGCGGCGACCCGGGCGGCGGTGGACGTGGGCGTGCACGTGGCGCTGGTCGAGCAGCCGTACCGGGTGGCCGGCCGCCGCGCGCCCGCGCCCGCCAACCAGCTCGACGCGGCGTGGCTCGCGGTGGCGGACGCGCTCGGCGGGACCTGGTTCGACGACCTGCCGCTGCTGTTCGGCGGCCGGTCCTCCGGCGCGCGGGTGGCGTGCCGGACGTCGGTGGAGGGGCAGGCGACGGCCGTGCTGTGCCTGGCGTTCCCGGTGCACCCGCCGGGCAAGCCGGAGAAGTCCCGGATGGCCGAGCTGGACGGCGTCGAGGTCGCGACCCTGGTGGTGCAGGGCGAGAACGACCCGTTCGGCAGGCCGGAGGCGGCGCACCACCGCGACGTGGTGCTGCTGCCGGGCGACCACAACCTCAAGGCCGACGTCGGCGCGGTGGGCCGCGCGGTCGGCGAGTGGCTCGACCGCGTGCTGCGCCCGCTGGAGGTGTGACGCCGGGGGTCCCCCGACGCCTGGTGCCCGCAACGCCTGGTGCCCGCAACGCCTGGTGCGTGACGCTTGGGTGCCCGCGACGCCGGGCGCGCGACGCCGGGTGCCCCGACACCCTGGTGCCCGACGGTCCGCGGTCCGGTCAGGCCGAGATCGGCGCGACGACCGCCTGCGTGAGCCTGACCAGGTCTTCCGGCGCGATCTCGACCTCCAGCCCACGCCGCCCGGCCGAGCAGTAGATGGTCTCGAAGGCCTCCGCCGAGGCGTCCAGCGCCACCGGCAGCCGCTTCTTCTGCCCCAGCGGCGAGATGCCGCCCGCCACGTACCCGGTGGCGCGCTCGGCCGCCGCGACGTCGGCCATCCTGGCCTTCTTCCCGCCGACGGCCGCGGCCAGCGCCTTCAGGTCCAGCTGCCCCGTGACCGGAACCACACCGACGGCCAGCCTGCCGTCCACGTCCGCGACCAGCGTCTTGAACACGCGTCCGGGCGCGATCCCCAGCGCCTCCGCGGCCTCCAGCCCGTACGACTCGTGCCGGGGGTCGTGCTCGTAGGCGTGCAGCGCGTAGGCCACCTTCTGCTTGTCCAGCAACGCGGTGGCGGGCGTCCCACGTCCGGCCATGATCGCGCACGATAGCGCGGGGAATGCGCGGCGACGTCGCCGCGTTGGTGCGAGCGTGGCTACCGAGGTGATGGACCAGCAGGTCGGCAGGCAGGTCAAGGCGCGCCCACCGCGTGGCTCGGCTCACTGCCGACCCGGGGACCGCCGCGTATCCTCGACTGCGTCCCAGACAGTTCCATCCACCGCGCTGACCAGCCGGTGGGAAGGGAGCGCGGTGCCAGCCACGCGAACGCAGGACACGCCGACTGACGAGACAACGGCCGAGCGCGCAGCCAGGTTCGAGCGCGACGCTATGCCGATGCTCGACCAGTTGTACTCGGCGGCCCTGCGGATGACCCGCAACCCGGCCGACGCCGAGGACCTGGTCCAGGAGACCTACCTCAAGGCGTACGCCGCCTTCGCGTCCTTCTCGGAGGGCACGAACCTCAAGGCCTGGCTGTACCGCATCCTCACCAACACCTACATCAACGGCTACCGCAAGAAGCAGCGCCAACCGATCCAGCAGCCGACGGACGAGATCACCGACTGGCAGTTGGCGCAGGCGGAGAGCCACACGTCGACCGGGCTGCGGTCGGCGGAGGTCGAGGCGATGGACCGGCTGCCGGACTCAGACGTCAAGGAAGCCTTGCAGCGACTACCGGAGGAGTTCCGGATCGCGGTGTACCTCGCGGACGTGGAGGGCTTCGCCTACAAGGAGATCGCAGACATCATGGGCACCCCCATCGGAACCGTGATGTCCCGGTTGCACCGGGGCCGCAGGCAGCTTCGCGACCAGCTGGCGGACACCGCGCGCGAGCGCGGCATCATCCGCGACGGCCAGCAGGAGGTGGCGGGTCGATGAGCTGCGGCGAACCGCACGAGACGGACTGCTCCGAGGTCCTGTCCGAGGTCTACCTCTTCCTCGACCACGAGTGCGACGAGAGGCGCAAGGCACTCCTCCAGACCCACCTGGAGGAGTGCCACCCGTGCCTGGAGCAGTACGGCATCGAGGAGCACCTGAAGGCGCTGCTGGCTCGCAAGTGCGGCGGCGAGCACGCGCCCGAGGAGCTGCGGCGGCGCCTGCGCGCCCGGCTCTACCAGACGGCGGACCAGACGACGCTCGAAGTCGAGGTCACCACGACGGTGACGAGGACCGAGACGTCCACCGGTTAGCAGGCCGTTCGGGGTCACCCGGTCGTGGATCCCGGAAGTGCGCACCGCAAGTCGAAGGCCCCGGAGCGCTGCTCCGGGGCCTTCGCACGCCGTGACGTCGAATCAGGCGTTGGGGCGCTTCCCGTGGTTGGCGCCACCCTTCTTGCGGTCGCGGCGCTTGCGGGCACGCTTCGACATGGGGTTCTCCTAGTGCTCGAACTACCTCACCCCAGTGTGTCACGCGGTCGTCCGGGCACGGCACCGGGTCTGAATCGTGGTTGGATGAACCGACGAAGGAGGACCATGGCCGAGGAAATCCGGGCCGAGATCGTGGCGAACGTGGCCCAGATCGCCGTCGAAGAGGGCGACGAGGTCACGCACGAGACCACGGTCGTGGTGCTCGAGAGCATGAAGATGGAGATCCCCGTCCTCCCCGAGGGCGCGGGCCGGATCACCCGCATCGCCGTGTCCGCCGGCGACGTGGTCCAAGAGGGCGATCTCATCGCGGTGGTGGAGTAGCTGTCCACGCTCACCGACCTCCTCGCCGAGCACACCAAGTTCTCCGGCGGAGCCGTCGACCACCTGCAGCTGGTGGTGGCGGAGTGGCAACTGCTGTCCGACCTCAGCTTCGCGGACTTCCTGATGTGGGTGCCGCTGGACGAGACGACGTTCCTGTGCGTCGCGCAAGCCCGGCCGACGACCGCGCCGACCGCGCACCCCGAGGACGTCGTCGGCAGCATGGTGGACGTCGAGGAACACCCGCAGCTGCGCCGCGCGATGGCCGAGTCCCGGATCTGCCGCGAGGAGGACCCGCGCTGGCACCTCGGCGTGCCGGTCCGCCGCGAGGCGATCCCGGTCAAGCTCAACGGCGTGGTCATCGCGGTCCTCAGCCGCAACACGAACCTGGCCGTGCCGCGCGTGCCGAGCCCGTTGGAGATCTCCTACCTGGGCAGCGCCGCCGACCTGTGCCAGATGATCTCGGACGGCACGTTCCCGACCACCGAGCCGTCGCCGGACGTGCACACCAGCCCCCGCGTCGGTGACGGCCTGATCCGGCTGGACGCCTCGGGGGCGGTCGTGTTCGCCAGCCCGAACGCGCTGAGCGCCTACCACCGCATGGGTCACGCGTCCGACCTGGTCGGCGTGCACCTGGCCCCGTTGACGCGGTCCCTGATCGGCGACCCGTTCGACGCCACCGAGGTCGCGCAGCGCATCCGGTCCGCCCTGGACGGCCAGCCGAGCATGCGCATCGAGGCCGAGTCGCGGCGCGGAGCGGCGGTGCTGTTCCGCGCCCTGCCGCTGCGACCGCGCGGCAGCGCGGCGGGCGCGCTGGTGCTGTGCCGCGACGTCACGGAGGTCCGCCGCCGCGACCGCGCCCTGATGTCGAAGGACGCGACGATCCGCGAGATCCACCACCGGGTGAAGAACAACCTCCAGACGGTGGCCGCGCTGCTGCGCCTGCAGAGCAGGCGGACCAGCAGCGAGGAGGCGCGCGAGGCGCTGGCCGAGTCGGTGCGCCGCGTCACGTCGATCGCGCTGGTGCACGAGACGCTGTCCATGTCGGTGGACGAGCGGGTGGACCTCGACGACGTGGTGGACAAGGTCATCCCGATGATGTCGGACGTGGCCGCCACCGAGTCGCAGGTCGTGGTGCGCCGCGACGGGAAGTTCGGCATCGTCCAGGCCGAGCTCGCCACCCCGCTGGTGATGGTGCTGACCGAACTCGTGCAGAACGCGTTCGAGCACGCCTACGCGGCGGGTCAGCGCGGCGAGGTGGTCGTGCACGCCGAGCGCTCGGCGAAGTGGCTGGACGTGGTGATCTCGGACGACGGCCGCGGCCTGCCCCAGGGCTTCTCGCTGGAGCGCACCGACCGGCTCGGCCTGCAGATCGTCCGGACGCTGGTGGAATCCGAACTCAGGGGCTCGTTGAGCTTGCGGAGGCGGCCCCGAGGCGGTACAGAGGCGGTCCTGCGCGTACCGCTCAGGGCCCGGCGTTAGACTGCTCCCCGTGCACACGTGACGACCTACCTCAGCGGAGTCACGTGGTCATGCGGGAGGGTGTGCAACACAAGCGAAAGGCCCGACACCTGGCACGGTGTCGGGCCTTTCGTGTGGTTGTTCGAGGCGGCTCAGGCGTTGCTGCGAGCCCGGGTGCGAGCGTTGCGGCGCTTGAGGGCGCGACGCTCGTCTTCGCTCATCCCGCCCCACACGCCGGCGTCCTGGCCGCTCTCGAGCGCCCACGAGAGGCAGTCGGAGACGACGGGGCAGCGGCGGCAGACGGTCTTCGCCTCGGCGATCTGCAGGAGCGCAGGACCACTGTTCCCCACGGGGAAGAACAGCTCGGGGTCCTCGTCGCGGCAGATCGCGCGGTGGCGCCAGTCCATTGGAACTACTCCTCAGCTAGGCGCGCGCGAAGGCGCGCCACTCGTCAGCGGTCGGTTTTGGGGTGCTTGTGAATGCTTTCACGAACGGCGGGGATGTCAAGGGTTTAGCCCCAACCCGGTGAGTGAACTCACCCGAAAGATCGACTCGGTTCACCTGGGATTTCACACAGAGGCGTCACACCAGGTCACAACATCGCGGATGGGTACCGAGCCGGTCACACCACGGTCACACGGCGACCGTGAGCGTGCCTGGCACCCCGGTGAACTCCACCTCGGTGCACGCGCCGAGCAGGTCACCGTCAACCTGCAGGTTGACGGGTTCCGGACTCGTCACCCGGACGAACTCGACGTCGTCGCGCCGGAGCAGGTTCCCGCCTTTGGGGTTCCCATCCGTCGCCAAGAGATGCGCGACATAGCGAAGAACTGTCGGCAATCCCATCCCGTGCAGCGCGAACAAGCCGAGACCGCCGTCGAATGACGTGCTGGGGTTGAGCCGGATCGCCTTGTCGCCGAGGTAGGTCCACGGGTCGGTGTTCGAGACGAACGCCAGCCGCACGTCCTCGAACGGCGCTTCCTCGGGGATGTGCACGGTGAGCGTGGGCGGCTGCCTGCGCTGGGAGAAGTAACTGGTCAGCGCGGTCCTGGCGTAGAGGGTCGGTGACGCCCGGCGGCCCCTGGCGCGCTGGTGCTCGACGGCCGCGACCACGTCCGCGTCCCAGCCGACGCCCGCGTTGAAGGTGAACCAGCGGTCGTGGTCGACGCCCGCGCCGGTGGCCGAGACGTGCCCGACGCTGACCTTGCGGCTGGTGCCGTGCTCGATGGCCTGGAGCAGGCGGTAGGTGGCCTCGACCGGGTCGCGCGGCAGGCCGAGGGCGCCCGCGAACACGTTCGCCGAGCCGCCGGGCACCACGCCGAGCATGGGCAGCCCCGGCCGCGCGCCCTCGCGCAGCACGCCGTTGACCACCTCGTTCACCGTGCCGTCGCCGCCGTGGGCCACGACCAGGTCGTACCCGTCCACGACGGCTCGCGCGGCGGCGTCGGCCGCGTGGCCGCGGTAGTCCGTCTCGACGATGTCGAGCTTCACGTCGCTGGCCAGTGCGTGCGCGAGCACGTCCCGACCGGCAGGCGTGGTTGCCGTCGCCTGCGGGTTGACCACCAGAAGTGCACGCACCTCTGCAGGGTAGGACAGCGCGTCACCTCGGACAGGTTGCGCGTCACCCGGTAGGGCGCGCGAGAGCGCACGAAAGTGGCCGACGTCTCCTTTCCGTGTCCCTTCTCGGGCTGCGTCCTGCGTCTCGCGACAAGTGCACCCCGGCCCGACCGCCGGCTCGCCGAAGAGACTCCTGTGATCATCGCTCTTGGGGCGGTCGAACGGGACACGCCAACCGGGTGGCCTACGATGCGTGACGAGTACGCACGGTGAGGAAAGGCCCAGTTGAAGGGGCACGGCGTGGCGTCCAGGAGCAAGGTTCCACCGGCGGTCCGGGCAGCCGGCGCGCTGACCGCGCTGCAGGGCATGGTCGGGTTGGCCGGCGCGGTCGCGCTGGTGGTGCGGTCGTTCAGCGCGGAGGAGCCCGGCGGGGTGCTCGGCGAGGCCGCCTACTTCACGGTGCTCTCGGCCGGCGTGCTCGCGGCCGGGCTCGGCCTGGTGCTGGGCCGGCACTGGGGGCGCTCGCCCGCGGTCGTCGTGCAGCTCCTGCTGCTGGGTGTCGCCTGGTACATGTACGGGCCGTCCGGCCGCCAGCTGTGGGGCGCGCTGCTGGGCGCGTACGTCGTCGGCACGCTCGTGCTGCTGTTCACGAACCCGGTGCGCCGGTGGGCGCTCGGCGTGGACGAGGGCGAATCGGACGCGTAGGGCGATCCGGTCCTTCGGGGCGATCCGGTCGTTCAGGGCCATTCGGCCGCCGACCATCGTCTGGGTGATCGCCGACTAACGGCGGGTGGCCGTCGTCACTCCAACAGGTGACGCTGTGGGTGGTGAATTCACCACTCCCTGCGTTCGTTGAGGTGACAACTCCATGCGATTCACTCGCGCCCTGTCCGCGGTGGTCGGAGCCACTACCGCACTGCTGTCCGCGTTCGCCCTGACCGCGATCGCGCCGACGGCGTCGGCCCAGGAGGCCGGCGGCATCGAGCCGTACATCATCGGCGGCGGCACGGCGAGCGACGCCCCCTGGGCGGCCCGCCTGTTCCGCAACGGCCAGCAGAACTGCTCGGCCACCATCATCGCCCCGCAGTGGGTCCTGACCGCGCAGCACTGCGTGGCGAGCTCGGGCACCTACACGTTCCGCATCGGCAGCCTCGACCAGACCACCGGTGGCACCCTGGCCACCGCCACCCAGATCATCCAGCACCCGTCGGTCGACCTGGCGCTGGCGCGGCTGGACCGGTCCGTCTCGGGCACCTACGCGCCGCTGGGCACGACCACCGCGGTGGCCGTCGGCCAGACCGTGCAGCTCTACGGCTGGGGCGCGACCTGCACCAACCAGCCGGAGATCAACTGCCAGGCCCGCTACCTCAAGTACGCCAACACCCGGGTGACCTCGGTCAACGGGCGTGACTACCGCGGCGGCATCGCGATCTCGGTGTCCCGCGTCGACGGCATCGCGGCCGGCGGCGACTCGGGCGGCCCGATGTTCGCCACCAGCCCGGTCGACGGCCGTCGCTACCAGGTCGGCGTCGCCTCCACCAGCGACCGCTCCACCCGGTCGAACTACACCGCCGTCACCCGCTACCGCGACTGGATCCGCTCCTACGCCGGCGTGTGAGCAGACTCCCCGGCCGAGGGGGCAGGCATCTCTCCCCCTGCGCCGCCCCCTCGGCCGGGGCACCACGGCGTGATCCGGCGGCACTCACCAGTCACAATCACCCTGCGTGTTCACATTTGGTGGATGGACACGAACGGAGTAGCCAGATACGGTCTGGCAGGCGTTCGCGCCGCTCCGGGTGCAGGCAGGGTGAGGTGCGCAGTGCAGAACCCCCCGAGGTGGGTGTCGACCAACGGTGACGTCGAGCGCCCCAACGTGGCCCGGCTCTACGACTACTACCTCGGCGGCGCGCACAACTTCGCGGTCGACCGCGAGTTCGCCGACCGGTCCATGAGCGAGATCCCGACCGCCGCCATGGTCCAGCACACCCGCTCGTTCCTGCGCCGGGCCGTCCGGCTGTGCGTGGCGCAGGGCATCCGCCAGTTCCTCGACCTGGGCTCGGGCATCCCCACCGCGGGCAACGTGCACGAGATCGCCCAGCGGGCCGACCCGTCGTGCCGCGTGGTGTACGTGGACAACGAGCCCGCCACCGTCGCCCACAGCCGCACCATGCTGCGCGACAACGCGGGCGCGGCCATCGCCGAGGTCGACATCCGGGACGTGGCCGCGGTGCTCGACGCGCCCGAGGTCCGCGAGCTGCTCGACCTGACCCGGCCGGTCGCCGTGCTGATGGTGGCGATCCTGCCGTACGTCGCCGAGCAGGACCGCCCGGTCGAGCTGGTCCACCGCTACCGCGACGTGCTCGCCGACGGCAGCTACCTGGTGCTCAGCCACCTGACCGCGGACGAGCAGCCGGAGCTGGTGCGCAAGCTGGTGGGCGTGGCCGCCGAGACCGACTCGCCGATCGTGGCGCGGTCGAAGTCGGACGTCGAGGCGATGCTCGACGGCTTCGACCTGGTCGACCCCGGGCTGGTGCTGGCGACGACGTGGCGCGGCGAGGGCGAGCCGGAGACCGGCGCCGAGGCCGTGACCTACGGCGCGGTGGGCGTCAAGCGGTCGGCTGGCTGAGTCACCGACCGGGAGAGGGCTTTCCGGCCTCGCCGAGCAGCCGGGTCTGCTCCTTCAGCACGGCGACCGTGCGGACGACCCAGTCCGCGATCACCTGCTGCTCGTCCGGGCCGTAGCGCGCGCTCAGCTCTTCCATGGCCGCGCCCAGCCCGGCGAAGACCTGCCCGAAAGCGCCGGGGACGGCGCTGATCACCACCCGCCTGCGGTCGCCGGGGTCGGGTTCGCGCCGCACCAGGCCCGCGCGTTCGAGCCGGTCGGCGACGCCGGTGACCGCGCCGGGGGTCAGGTTGATCTCCTTGGCCAGCTCACCCGCCGACAGCGGGCCCTTGCCGGCGATGAGCGCGAGCGCGCGCTGGTCCACCGCCGTCACGCCCAACCGCGCGCCCACGGCCTCGTGGAACGCGACCACCGCCGTGCTCAGCTCACGTCCGAAGTCCCGCCCGTCCATGGGAGGCACTTTACCGCGGTCGATATTTCAGTACACTGAACTAAAATATTCGACTCGTGAGAGGTGTGCATGTCGGAGTTGCGGCTGGCGGCCGAGGTGCCACGCTGGGCCGGGCGGTTCTACCTGCGGCACTGGGCGGTGGTCGTCGGGTTGTCGCTGGTGGCGTCCGTGCAGCGGCTCGTGGTGGTGAACTGGGGCGACCTCGTGCCGGGCGCGGTGGCGTTCGCCTCGGAGGTCGTCGTGGTGGCCGCGCGGGTGCTGCTGGTCGTCGTGATCTGGCGGTTGGCGACCAGGGGGGAGCGGTTGAGGTGGGCGAACGCGCGCGCGTTCGCGGCGCGGCACTGGCCGAGCCTGGTGTGGCAGGGCGTGCTGCTGGCGGTGGCGTTCCTGGTGTTCGACGTCGTCGCCGAGCAGGTGGTCGGCGGGCTGCTGCCCGGGTCGGCGCGGCAGACCTACCTGGCCGTGCTGCTGTTCGTGAAGAACCCGACCGTCATCGCGTTCACGTTCGTGTGGTGGGTGGGGCTGGTCCGGCAGGTCGGCGTCAGCCGTGCCGCCCGAGTCGGGTGAGGGAGTCGTCGGTGAGGCGGAAGACGGTCCACTCGTCCATCGGGAGCGCGCCGAGCGACTTGTAGAAGCCGATCGCGGGCGCGTTCCAGTCGAGCACCCACCACTCCAGGCGCGCGTAGCCGCGGGCGACGCACTCCTCGGCGAGGGCTCGCAGCAGCGCCCGGCCCAGGCCGCTCTGGCGCTGGTCCGGCCGCACGTAGAGGTCTTCGAGGTAGATGCCGTGCGTGCCGCGCCAGGTGGAGAAGTTGAGGAACCACAGGGCCATGCCGACGACCCGACCGTCCACTTCGGCCACGTGGCCGAAGAGGGCGGGCGAGGGGCGGAACAGCGCGTCGTGCAGCTGCTCGGCGGTCAGCCGGCACTCGTGCCGCGCGCGTTCGTACTCGGCCAGCTCCCCGACCAGGGCGACGACGGCGGGCACGTCCTCCTCGCGGACGCGGCGGACGCGAGGATCAGTCAACGTCGACTTCCCAGGCGGGCACGTTCAGCCGCCGGACCTGCGGGTCGCCGCGCTCGTCGCCGAGCACCGTCGTGCCGGCCGGGTCCAGTCCGAAGTGGACGCCCTCGCTCGGCGGGAGGTTCAGCCAGGTGGCGATCAGCACGCGGCTGAAGTGGCCGTGGCCGACCAGCACCACGTCACCGCTGAGCAGCGCCTGGCGCGCCCGGTCGAGCACCTTGGCGGCCCGCGCGTGCACCTCGTCGTGCGTCTCGCCGCCGGGGACGGCGTGGGACCAGACCGTCCAGCCCGGGTCGGTCTCCCGGATCTGGGGCGTGGTGAGGCCCTCGTAGTCGCCGTAGTTCCACTCGGCGAGCTCCTCGGTGCGCTCGATGTCGTGCAGCCCGGCCAGCTCGGCGGTCCGCCAAGCCCGCCGGCGCGGGCTCGTCAGCACCAGCGCGGGCGGCAGGTCGGTGGCGCGCAGCCGGGCCAGCACGGCGCCGGCGCGCCGGGCCTGCTGCACCCCGGCGTCGGTCAGGGGAACGTCGGTCGGCCCGGTGTGCCGACCGCTCTCGGACCACTCGGTTTGACCGTGCCGGAGCAGGTAGACGTGTGAGGTCACGTCCCGAGCTTACGGACGGCCGTGCCGGGAGCCGGGATGGGGCGGTGGACCTCTGCGGACCGGACGTCTGGTTGCTGGTGATCCAAAACACAGAAGCTTCCTGTGGATGGCGCTTCTGCCGTGGGTCAAGCGTTGTCGGGCTGCTCACGCGGGGGTCCATGTGCTTCTCGCAGCCGGACAGCGCGTACCGCTCATGAGACAATAAATAGACAAAAAGTGGACAGATCATAGACAGTCCTGGTTTCCGGCTGGTCGATGCTGGATACTGTCGCCGCAGCTCAGAGGCCTGAGCAGGCCTCGCTGCCCGAAGCTCTGTCCATGGTCTGGGCGGGCAACGGAGAAAAGGTCGCCTGTGCAGCCAGGCGGCCTTTTCATTTGTGCGACGCATTGACATGCACGGCATGAGGAAGCGTTCAAGGCTCAATCGCATCGCGCCGCCGTTGCTTCGAAGAGCTGGTTGCGAGCAGGGGTCGTGGGCCTTCGGGTCGCCTGGGTGCTTCCGTCGGCGACCGCCGTGCGCAACAATCCGGCTCGACGTGGTCGCTCCGGAGGTGCTGCAGCCGACGGAGTCGGATTCTGGCCGCGTCAGTTCCGAAAATCCGCCTGGACCAATGACAGAAAGGTGTCCCAACGTGGGTGCCGATCCCAGTTGTACTTGTTCGGTCGGCAGCGTTCCGCTGCGCTCCTGCACCTCGAGCTCGACCGCTCGCGACGAATCGTGGCCCCCGGTGGTCATCCTCGTGGTGGTGTTCGTCTTCAGCGGCCTATCGCTGGTGCGGGGTGTCGACCTCCAGACCTTCGCGGTCACCCTGGGGGCGGCGGTCGTCGTCGCGAACGAGGCGGCTCGCCGGTTGCTGAAGACCACGCGTCGACGCACGGCCTGACCGCGGCGGTCCCCGGCGGGTCGGCCTGATCCGCGAACGATTCGCCGGGGACCGCCTCCCACCACATCCGAACTACGCACGCTTCACCCGAGCGGAGGGGTTGCATGCCGTTTTCCGTCCATGAACTGGTGCTCGACCTCCGCAGGTTGCGGACGGGTCGAGGGCTGCGGGGACGGAGCATCGGTGAGGTCGCAGGTCCCGCACTGCGTGAGCTGTGCGGGATCGGCGAGACGGATGACCACGCGTTGATCCGGGACAAGGTGGGCGACAAGCTGCATGAGCTCAGCGAGACGTTGCCCACGGACCTGAGGGACATCGTGCGGACAGCCCTGGTGCTCCAAGCCGACGTGGAGGCGCCGTTCCTAGTGGACCGGATCCGATACCTGGCAGGCAAGTACAACCGGGATGAACGCACCATCCGCCGCCGGGTAGACGATGCGCTGACGCTGCTCGCCGAGAACGCGATGGGTTTCGGTCCTCCGGGACAGCGGTCGAGCAGGCACTGGGACTGGTCCGTGCGCCGGTTGGAAACCGTGTTGCGGCTGGACCGGCCGACGCCGGAGTGCTTCGAGCGGCGTACCGTCGTGGCCGGTCACGACGGGCTGGATCTCCTGGAGGTCTCATTGCCCCTTTGGTCCGATGGCACGCCGGAGCGGTCGGGCCACGAGCCGGAGGTCGAGGTCTACTGGGGTGCGGAGCTGGTTCGCCTGTTGAAGAGGGGTAAAGGTCACTTCGCGGTCGAGCTGCGCTTGCCCGGACCACTGGCTGCCGGCGAGGCACACGATTACGGCTTGGTGATCCGGTATCCGGATGACCGATCCGCAGTGCGTCACTACTTCTTCTCCCCGGAGCGTCCGTGCGGCTTGTTCGAGCTGCGGGTGCGGTTCCAGTCGACAGACATTCCGGCGGACGTGCGAATAATGGCGGGAGCCTCTTACGGTCCGGACCAAGCGGACCACTTCATTGGGAGTGTCAAGGTCGACTCGGTGCACGAAGTGCACGCCGTCTTCACTGACCCCTCCTTGGGACTTACCTATGGCATGAAGTGGACGTGGTGAGTCGACCGGTGGTCGGGTGTCAAACGGCGCTGACCAGGCGGGGGTTCCGCTGGTCAGCGCCGCGTGGAGCAGGTGATCAGGCTGCGGCCTTGGTCTCCCAGAAGATCTTGTCGATCTGGGCGATCAGGTCGAGCAGCTCCTGGCCCTTGGCGGGGTCCATGGAGCCCTTCGCGCCGGACGCGCCGGCGGCCTTGGTGGCCCGGTTGAACAAGTCGTGCAGCTCCGGGTACTTCTCGAAGTGCGGCGGCTTGAAGTAGTCGGTCCACAGCACCCACAGGTGGTGCTTGACGAGCTCGCTGCGCTGCTCCTTGATCAGGAGGGCGCGGGTGCGGAACTCGGGGTCCTCGTTCGCCTGGTACTTCTCCTGAATCGCCTTGACCGACTCGGCCTCGATCCGGGCCTGGGCCGGGTCGTAAACACCGCACGGGAGGTCGCAGTGCGCGGTGGCCTCCAGGAGCGGGCGGCGGAGTGAACGGATGCGCGACAGAAGTCGCATCTTTCCTCCCTGACAGTGGATGCTCCGACGTGACGAACCCTACTCCGGGGCCTCGGCGCGAGCAGGTGGAGGTGATCGTTGGCACGGCCGGAAGCCAACCCGTTGCCGCTGGTTCGGGTGGTCGGACCCTCGATGGTCCCGACCCTGCGGACGGGGGACGTGGTCCTGGTCCACTTCGGAAAGCCGCCACGTCCGCGCGATCTCGTGCTGGTCAGGTGGGCGGCGCGGCCCGGGCAGCTGTCGGTCAAGCGGGCGGTCCGGCCCGAGGGCGGCGGCTGGCACGTGGAGGGCGACAACCCGTTCGCCTCCACCGACTCGCGGACGCTGGGTGCGGCGGAGGTGGTGGGTGTGATCCGCGTCCGGCTCTGGCCCCGGCCCCGGCTGCTGCGCCGGCGACCCGGAAGGTGACGCGCCGGCGGCCCGGAAGATCCGGCGGCCCGGAAGGTGGTGCGCGGGGGATTGCTCCGGAAGGTCGAGCTGTTGGCGGGCTGCTCCGGAAGGCCGAACGCCGGTGGGCTGCTCCGAAGGGGTGGGTCGCCGCCGGCTGCTCAGGGGTGGGTCGCCGGCGGCGGGCTGCTCCGGGAGGAGGGCCGGGCCGCCGGCGATCTTCACGGCGGGCGGTCAGCCGCGCAGCTTCGAGTACCAGGCCACGCAGTCGTCGTAGGACGGCAGCAGCCCGGCGTCGCGGGCCTCCTCGAACGTCGGCGCGGCGGCGTCCTTCGGCGACAGCAGCGGCGTCAGGTCGGTCGGGAAGGGCAGGTCCATCGACAACGGGTGGATGCCGCGCTCGGCCTTCGGGTTGAACCCCTCCGAGCACAGGTACGACGCGACCGTGTCGTCCTCCAGCGCCATCAGCGCGTGCCCGACCCCCTCGGGCAGGTACACGGAGTTGAACACCCCCTCCGCCAGCTCCACCGCGTCCCACTCGCCGAACGTGGGCGAGCCGACGCGCAGGTCCACCACGACGTCGATCAGCCGGCCGCGCGGGCAGTGCACGTACTTGGCCTGCCCCGGCGGCGTGTCGGCGTAGTGGATCCCGCGCACGACGCCGCGCTTGGACACGCTGTGGTTCGTCTGGGCGATCTTCAACGGGTGCCCGACGGCGTCCGCGAACACCGCTTCCTGGTACGGCGCGACGAACAAACCGCGATCATCGGGGAACACCGAAGGGGTGAACTCGAAAGCGCCGGAAATTTTCAACTCACGTGCCTGCATGGCGAACACCCTAGGACCCGGCGGTTCTTGACCGATCCTGCCTGCGGAAACTGACCGGTCGGTCTAGAAAACCGGACGTACGTTCTGTGGCACCACCTCTGACCTGCGGAATAACTGTGATCCCCACCGCAGACAGCGGCCGACGACGCTGCCATGCTTGCCCGCACACCGCCCCGAGAGCAGTCCCGCAGACCGCGTGGACGTCTCCCAGACAGGCCCCGTCGACCCGCGTGACAACGCTGGTCCCGGTGCGCCGCAGGTATCGCGCACCGCAGGAGGACTTCCGTGACCGCATTGAACGACCAGCCGCACACGACCACCGAATTGAGCGACGAGGAAATCTTCCGCGCGCACGAAGGCGGAAAGCTGGCCATTGCCGCGACCGCGTCGTTGGCCGACCCACGCGCGCTCTCCATCGCCTACACGCCGGGCGTGGCCAGGGTCAGCCGGGCCATCGCGGACGACCCGGCCCTGGCCGCCAAGTACACCTGGGCGCACCGCCTGGTCGCCGTGGTCAGCGACGGCACGGCCGTGCTCGGCCTCGGCGACATCGGCCCGAGCGCGTCGCTGCCCGTCATGGAGGGCAAGGCCGCGCTGTTCAAGACCTTCGGCGGCCTCGACTCCATCCCGCTGGTGCTGAACACCACGGACGTGGACGAGATCGTGGAGACGCTGGTCCGGCTGCGCCCGTCGTTCGGCGCGGTCAACCTGGAGGACGTCGCCGCGCCGCGCTGCTTCGAGCTGGAGGCCCGGCTCATCGAGGCGCTGGACGTGCCGGTCATGCACGACGACCAGCACGGCACCGCGGTCGTGGTGCTGGCCGCCCTGCGCGGCGCGAACACAGTGCTCGGCAAGGACGTGGCGAACCAGCGCGTGGTCATCTCCGGCGCGGGCGCGGCCGGGGTGGCGTGCGCGAAGATCCTGCTGGCGGCCGGCATCGGCGAGGTCACCGTGGTCGACTCGCGCGGCATCGTGCACGTCGGCCGGGACGCGCTGAACCCGGTGAAGGCGCAGCTGGCCGAGGTCACCAACGCCAGTGGCCTGCGCGG
Source organism: Actinosynnema sp. CA-299493 (assembly GCF_050946825.1). Lineage (NCBI taxonomy): Bacteria > Bacillati > Actinomycetota > Actinomycetes > Pseudonocardiales > Pseudonocardiaceae > Actinosynnema > Actinosynnema sp. CA-299493. The sequence goes on along the minus strand of NZ_CP191993.1, from coordinate 8,432,659 downwards.
CGGCATCGCCGAGGCGTTGCGGGGCGCGGACGTGTTCGTCGGCGTCTCGTCTTCGCAGGTGCCCGAGGAGCTGATCGCGAGCATGGCCGACGACTCGATCGTGTTCGCGCTGTCCAACCCCGATCCCGAGGTGCACCCGGACGTGGCGCGTCGGCACGCCGCCGTGGTCGCCACCGGGCGCAGCGACTTCCCGAACCAGATCAACAACGTCCTCGCGTTCCCCGGCATCTTCCGCGGCGCGCTGGACGCGGGCGCGAAGAGGATCACCGAGGGCATGAAGCTCGCCGCCGCGGACGCCATCGCGGCGGTCGCCGCCGACGACCTCTCGGTGGACCGGATCGTGCCCAGCGCCCTGGACCCGCGAGTCGGCCCGGAAGTGGCCGCCGCCGTGGCCTTGGCAGCCCGCGAAGACGGAGTAGCCTGACTCCAAGTCGGAGTTGGGAGAGCTCCGGCCGCATCCGTCCGTACCCGTCGGCAGGCAACGAAACCGCTAACGTGTTGTTTCGTTAGCCCGTTGAGGGGTGGGCGATGACGCTCCGAAGCGCTACCGTCCCTCTCCTCGGGTGAATATTGCCCGTGGAGAGGGACGCCGTCTTTGGGTGCGGTCGGGCCGGTCATCCCTGCCGTAGACACGGGAAGGTGGGACCGTGCCCAAGCGGGTTGGACGCGCTCCGGTGGTGCTCGACCCAGCGCGTCCGCAGAACGGCGACATGACGCTGGACGGCATCGCGCTGCCCGAGGCGCCCACGCTCCTGTGCGACCCCAAGGGCGTCGTCATGCGGGCGAGCCCCGCCGCGGTGGCGTTGACGAAGGCCGGTTCCGCCGACGACCTCGTCGGCCGGTCCCTCGGCGAGCTGCTGCTGGGCGGCCCCGACGACCTGCGCCTGCACCAGGCCGACGGCGCGCTGGTGCCGGTCCGCGCGGTGCGCACCCAGGTGCCCGGCACCGGCCTGCACGCCGTGCTGCTGGTCGACGTCTCCGACCTGGCGCAAGCCGCCGAGGACCTGCGCGACGAGCAGCGGAGGCTGCGCACCGTGCAACGGGTCGCGCAGATCGGCTCGTGGGAGTACGACCCGGCCACCGGCGTCACGGTCTGGTCCGAGTCGCACTACGAGATGATGGGCGTGCGGCCCGGTGAGGTGGTGCCCGGCGCGCAGGCCGTGCTGGACGTCGTGCACCCCGACGACTACGAGATGGTCGCCAGCTACTGGGCCAACCGGGCGCTCGACGGCAGCCCGATCGACATCGTCTACCGGATCACCCTGCCCGACGGCGAGCAGCGCTGGATCCGCGGCGTGGCCGAGGCGAAGCTGAGATCGGACGGCCGGACGCAGTTCATCACCGGCTACATCCGCGACATCACCGACCAGTGGCGGTCCGACCGCGCCCTGGAGACCGAGCGCGCCCGGCTGCTGGAGGCGCAGCGCATCGCGCGCATGGGCAGCTGGAGCTTCGACGTCGAGTCCGGCGCCCTGCACCGCAGCGAGGTGCTGCTGGAGATGTACGCCGAGCTGGGCGTCGAGCCCAACGCCCGGTTGCTGGCCGTGCACCCGGACGACCGGCCCGCGCTGGAGAGCCTGATGCAGCGGGCGCAGGACGGCAGCACGGTCGAGGCCGAGGTGCGCAGCGAGCACGGCGACCGCGTCTACGTGTGCCGGGCGCGGGCCGAGTTCGACGGCGACAAGGTCAGCAGGCTGCACGGCACCGTCCAGGACGTCACCGAGGCCCGCGCGCTGGAGCGCCAGCTCCGCGACGACCGCCGCCGGCTCGCCGACGCGCAGAAGGCCGCGCAGCTCGGCGTCTGGGAGTGGAACCTGCAGACCGGCGACGTGGCGTGGTCGGACATGCTGACCGAGCTGGTCGGCGTGCCGCGCGACGAGCACATCCGCTACCAGACCTACCTCGACCTCGTGCACCCCGAGGACCGCGGCTGGGTGGACGACCTGTGGCAGCAGCTGGCGACCGAGGAGGTGCCGATCCAGCTGGAGCACCGGATCGTGCGCCGCGACGACGGCAGGCAGCGCGTCTTCCGCAGCTACGGCGTGGTGGTCAAGGGCCCGGACGGCTTGCCGCTCGCGGTCGGCACGGCGCAGGACATCACCGAGCAGCGCGCCGCCGAGACCAGGATGAAGCGGTCCAGCCAGCGGTTCGCGGACCTGGTGTCGCTGACGCCGGTCGGCATCGGCCTGTTCGACGAGGGCGAGCGGCTGGTCGACGCCAACGACGCGCTGTGCGACCTGCTCGGCATGGACCTGGAGCAGCTGCGCGGGATGACCGCGAGCGCGCTCACCCACCCCGACGACCACGACACCCGGCTGCCGTCGATCGACGAGATGTCCGCGCCGGACGCCGAGCGCACGCACAAGGTCCCGCAGCGCATCCTGGTCCGCCGCGACGGCGTGCAGGTGTACTGCGAGCTGCACATCGCGTTGTCCGTGCAGGACGACGGCCGCCGGTTCTGGCTGATCGTGTTCCAGGACATCACCGAGCGCCGCCGCACGGCGGAGGCGCTGCGGCACCAGGCCACGCACGACGAGCTGACCGGCCTGCCGAACCGGGCGCTGGTCAAGGAGATGCTGGGCGAGCTGCTGGTGTCGCCGGACCGGGCGAAGGTCGCGGTGCTGTTCTGCGACATCGACAACTTCAAGCGGGTCAACGACTCGCTCGGCCACGACGCGGGCGACGAGCTGCTGGTGGCGCTGGCGCGGCGGCTGGAGGGCGGCCTGCCCGACGGCTGCACGGCGGCCCGCCTGTCCGGCGACGAGTACGTGATCATCTGCGAGAACCTGGACCGGGTCGGCGGCGTGGACGCGCTGGCCACGAAGGTGGCCGGGCTGCTGCGCACCGCGGTGCCGGTGCACGGGCAGCTGGTCCGCGTGTCGGCGTCGATCGGCGCGGCCGTGCCGAACGGCTCTCACGCGACCGGCAACGACCTGCTGCGCTTCGCCGACGCGGCGATGTTCGAGGCCAAGCGGGCGGGCGCGGGCCGGGTGTCGCTGGCCAGCGCGGCGCTGATCGCCTCGGCCGACCGGCAGGTGCACCTGGAGGGCCAGCTGCGCGAGGCGTTGCAGAACGACGGGTTGGCGCTGCACTTCCAGCCGGTGGTCGGCGTGGACGGCGTGGTGCAGACCGCGGAGGCGCTGGTGCGGTGGCCGCACCCGGATCGCGGGCTGCTGCCGCCGGACGTCTTCCTGCCGGTCGCCGAGCAGGGCGACCTGATGCGCGAGCTGGACCGGTGGGTGCTGCGGACCGCGTTGAAGGAGGCCTCGACCTGGCCCGAGCCGGGCGGCAAGCCGGTGTCGGTGGCGGTGAACCTGGCCGGGCTGGTGCCGGGCGACCCGGAGTTCGCCGACATCGTGGCCGACGCCATCGCCGAGGCGGGCATCCCGTGGGACCGGGTGGTGCTGGAGCTGGTGGAGACGGCGCTGGTCGACCTGCCGTCCCGGGTGCGCCACACGATGGACGAGCTGGTGGAGCGGGGCATCCGGTTCGCCGTGGACGACTTCGGCACCGGCTACTCGTCGCTGGCCCGGCTCAAGGACCTGCCCGCGCAGATCATCAAGGTCGACCGCCGGTTCGTCTCCGGCCTGGGCAAGGACCCGTCCGACTTCGCCGTCGCCAAGGCGGTGGTCGACATGGCCCGCGCGATGGACCGCAGGTGCGTGGCCGAGGGCGTGGAGACCGCGACGCAGTTCCAGGTGCTGCGCGGCATCGGCGTGGACACCTACCAGGGCTGGCTGTTCTCGCGCCCCGTGCCGCCCAAGGAGTTCCGCGCGGTGCTGGCGCTCGGTCCGCTGCACATCCCGCGCGCCGGTTGACCGGCGGTACTCCCGTCGCGATGGACGCCACGACGACAGGTGCTGACCGGTGAACCAGGAACGGATGATCGCCGACCTCGAAGCCAGGGCGCGGCACCTGGCCGAGCGGTCCCGCGAGCTGCGGGACCGGCTCCGGCGCGCGCAGGCCACGCAGCGGTCGCCGGACGGCGCGGTGACGGCGACCGTCGCGCCGAACGGGTCGTTGCGGCACATCGAGTTCTCGCCCGGGGCCGAGGAGTTCTCGCACGCCCGGCTCGGCGAGGTCGTCATGGACACCGTGCGGCGCGCGCAGGAGCAGGCCGCGCGGCAGGCGGCGTCGGTCGTCGAACCGCAGTTCGGCGGCACGGCGGCGATGGACTTCCTGACCGGCGCGGTCCCGCCGGCGCCGGCCGTCGTCGGTGACGACCTGCCCCTGCCGCGCAGCCTCCGGGCGCCTGACGACGAGCCCGGGTCGGCGCACCGGTGACCGGATTCCCCGTGCTGGAGCTGACCGGGTCCACGCCGGACGCGCTCGAAGCCCACCTCGGCGTGCCGGGCGCGGACGCCGACCCGTTGGGCCTGTTGGCGGACGCCGGGCTCGGGTGGCTGGTCGAGCACGTCGACTTCCTGCGCGAGCCGCTGGACTGGCTGGCGGGCCACGGCGACCGGTTCGAGGACGCGGTCGCCACCTGGCGGCAGGTCGCCACCACGTTGGACGGCATCGTGCGGCGGCGGGCGGGCGGCGGGTGGCTCACCGCGGAGATCGCCGGGATGAGCGGGCTGTGCCTGGACGTGGCGGGGCACGTGGCCGAGGTCGGCGCGATCACCGCCGCGATCCGCGGTGTGTTCCGCGACGTGGTCGCGTTGTTCGTCCGGGAGGTCTTCGGCAACGCCACCGTCGCGCTCGCGGCCTCGGAGATCACGTCGGGCGGCTCGCTGCCCGAGTTCGCGGCGTGGGCGGTCGGGCGCGGCGCGGTCGTGCTGGACCGGATCAACCGGCGGTTGGCGGACCTCGTGCGCGTGATGGCGCGGATCCTGGCCGCGCTGAAGGCGTTGTTCGGCAAGGCGCGGGACATGCTCAAGGCCATCACGCGCCTCGGCGAGTGAGCCCCCCGGTCAGCCCCACCGCCCCCGGGCGGCCCGCACGGCGTGGTTGCCGCACTCCGGCGGGCGCACCCCCGTCACCGGGACGCCGAGGCGCGGATCAGCGGCAGCAGCTCGGCGATCCGGTGCCGCGGCAGGTCGATCAGCCGCAGCTCCAGGTCGTCGTGCTCGCCGATCCGCTCCCGCGCCTCCCGCTTGGTCAACGCGCCGCGAGTGGCCGTGACCAACGCCTCGCGCCACACGTTGCCGAGCTTGCCGTGCGCGCGCGTGAGCACCTCCCGCACGGTCAGCCCGCCGACGTCCAGCGTGCCCGCCAACACCTGGTCCGCCACCACCACGCAGTGCTTGCCGTCCGGAGTGGACCGCAGGAACCGCAGCGCGAACCTGGTGTCCACCAACGACCTCAGCTCCTGCTGGCCCGCCGCGGACGACACGTTCGGGTGGTTGTTGGGCACGAGCGCCGCCATCCGGCCGGGCGAGCACGCCAGCAACGTCCGCAGCAGCCACGGGCCCGGGTCGCCGGACAGGTCCACCGCCAACGACGCCGCGCCCTTGCCGATCGGGTCGGCCCACCCCGGCCCGCGCGGCTTCGGCGGCGGCGAGGACTCCGGTCGCGGCGCGAGGTCGACCAGGGCGGCCAGCGCCGCCGAACCCGGCCCGGTCGCCTCCACCGACTGGGGACCGTGCGTGTAGATGGCGGTCCTCGCCGACGCGGGCGACACCGGGCGGCGTGACGTCGGCCGGCACACGTACAGGTCGGCCGCGCTGCCGATGGCCTGCGCGCCGTCGAACCGGTGGAACGCGGGCAGGATCGCCTCGAACACCAACCCCAGCCGCTGCAACTCCTGCTGCACCTTCAGCCCCAGCGCGGGTGTCCGGTCGCTGAACCCGTACGCGAGCAGCACCCGTCCCCGACCGGGGTTGGCCAGGCACTCGACCGCCCGCGCGGCGAACAGCGCCATGCCCTCCGGCGTGTACGGCGGGTCGCTGAACACCAGGTCCGCCGACTCCAGCACGGCGGGCGGCAGGCCGAACCGGAAGTCCGCGTGCACCGTCCGCACCGACCACCCGCGCGCGTCGGCCCGGGTGGAGACGTACTCCAGCAACCGGTCGTCCACGTCCACCACGACGACCTCGACGGCCGGGTTCACCGCGCACACCGCGAGCGAGGTCAGGTCGTGGTCGCCGAGGCACAGCAGCGTGCGCCCGGCCAGGTCGTAGGTCGTGTCCAGCCACAACGCGCGCTTCAGCGCCGTCTCCGCCGTCGCCTGCACGTGGTCCAGCGCGGCCAGGGGCGGCGGCACGTCCGCGATGTCGGCCAGGATCGACCGCAGGTGCTCGCCGTGCCGGGGGACCAGCGCGTCCACCGGGTCCACCGGATCGTCACCGGCGCCGAACTCCGCGTAGTCGGCGACCTTGGCCGGCGCGAGCCGGAACCGGTCGCGAGTGGACTCCAGGTCGTCGCCGACGGCGGTCAGCAGCTCCTGCACGGTGCGCCGGGGCACGGCGGGAAGCCGAACCAATTCGGCGAGCGTGTGCCAGTCACCGGACAGCAGGTCGACCACGCGCCGCAGCTTGCGGGCGTGCGGGCCGCGTTCAGCGAGGAGCGCTCGCACCATTTCGGTTGCCACAAGCGGTGCACCCTACTGACCGGATGGTGAAACGCCGTGCCGCGGTCGGGTTGAAGGGCTAGGGTCGTTCGACGCTTGATACCCATCGGCAGGAGGATCCACGGGTGATCGAGTTCCGCGACGTGACCAAGCGGTTCGACGACGGGACCACCGCGGTGAACGGCCTGGACCTCGTGGTCGAGGCGGGCACGATCACCGTCTTCGTCGGACCGTCCGGGTGCGGCAAGACCACGTCCCTGCGCATGGTGAACCGGATGATCGACCCGACGTCGGGCACCGTCCTGGTGGACGGCGAGGACGTGCTGGGCGTGGACCCGCCCACGCTGCGGCGCGGCATCGGGTACGTGATCCAGCAGGCGGGCCTGTTCCCGCACCGGACCGTGCTGGACAACGTGGCCACGGTGCCGCTGCTCATCGGCTGGACGCGCCGCAAGGCCAGGGCGCGCGCCGCCGAGCTGCTGGAGCTGGTCGGCCTGCCCGCCGAGCTGGGCCACCGCTACCCGGTGCAGCTGTCCGGCGGCCAGCAGCAGCGCGTGGGCGTGGCGCGGGCGTTGGCCGCGGACCCGCCGGTGCTGCTGATGGACGAGCCGTTCAGCGCGGTCGACCCGGTGGTGCGCGAGGGGTTGCAGGACGAGCTGCTGCGGCTCCAGGCCGAGCTGGACAAGACCATCGTGTTCGTGACCCACGACATCGACGAGGCCATCCGGATCGGCGACAAGGTCGCGGTGATGCGCACCGGCGGCTTCCTCGCCCAGTACGCGCCGCCCGCCGAGCTGCTGACCCGGCCCGCGGACGACTTCGTGGCGAGCTTCGTCGGCAAGGACCGCGGCTACCGCAGTCTGTCCTTTGTGGACTCCTCAGGGGTCGAGGTGGCCGCGGTGCCCACGGTCGTCGAAGGAGTCGACGTCGGGTCCTCCGCGGACTGGCGGCTCGTGGTCGACGCGGAGGAGCGGCCCCAGGGCTGGGTCGCGCCGGACGCGTCGGTCGTGCCGGGCGGCTCGCTGTACGAGGTGGGCGCGTCGATCCGGGGCGCGCTGGACGCCGCGCTGTCCTCGCCGTCCGGGCTGGGCGTCGCGGTGCGCGGTGACGGGCGGCTGGCCGGCGTGGTGACCGCGCGCCAGGTGCTGGACGTGATCGAGAGCCGCCGTGGGTGACATCCCGAAGTACCTCGGCGACGCGGGCACCAGGGCGGCGCTGCTGGACATGCTGCTCGACCACGTCTACCTGTCGCTGGTGCCGCTGGTCGTGTCCGTGGTGCTGGCGATCGTGCTCGGGCTGCTGTGCCACCGGTTCCGCCGGGTCAACGCGGCGCTGATCGGGTTGACCAACATCGTCTACACGATCCCGTCGCTGGCGCTGTTCGCGATCATCCCGGCGGTCGTCGGCACGCAGGTGCTCGACCCGCTGAACGTGATCCTCGCGTTGACGGTCTACACGACCGCGCTGCTGGTCCGCCCGGTCGCCGAGGCGCTGGCCGCGGTGCCCGCGCACGTGACCGCCGCGGCCACCGCGATGGGCTTCCGGCCGCTGCGCCGGTTCCTCACCGTGGAGCTGCCGCTGTCCGTGCCGGTGCTGGCCGCCGGCGTGCGGGTCGGCTCGGTGAGCAACATCAGCCTGGTCAGCGTCGGCGCGTTGATCGGCACGGGCGGTCTCGGCACGTTGTTCACCGACGGTTTCCGGCAGCGGTACCTGGCGCCGATCATCATCGGCATCGTGCTCACGCTGGTGCTGGCGCTGGTGGTCGACCTGCTGCTGGTGCTGCTGCGCAACCGGTTGACGCCGTGGGTCCGGGCGGGTGGTGCGCCGTGATCTTCGCGGAGGCGTTCGGCTGGCTGGTCGACCCGGTCAACTGGTCCGGTGGCAAGTCGATCCCGGTGCGGGTCGGCGTCCACCTGCTGTACTGCCTCGGCGCGGTGCTCGGCGCCGCGCTGATCGCCGTGCCGCTCGGCCTGTACGTCGGGCACACCGGGCGCGGCGGGGTGGTGCTCGTCGGCGGCAGCAACGCGCTGCGGGCGTTGCCGACGCTCGGCCTGGTGACGTTCCTCTACCTGGTCGCGGGCGGCGGCACGACCGGTGTGCTCATCGGTCTGGTCGTGCTGGCCGTGCCGCCGATCCTGGCCGGCGCCTACGCCGGCATCCAGGACGTGGACCGCGGTGTGGTCGACGCGGCGAGCGGCATGGGCATGACCGGCGCGCAGCGGCTGTGGCGGGTCGAGGTGCCCAACGCCCTGCCGCTGCTCGTCGGTGGTCTGCGCAACGCCATGTTGCAGGTCGTCGCGACCGCTTCGGTGGCGGCGTACGTGGGTATCGAGACGTTGGGACGTCCGCTGCTGGACGGCCTGCGGGTGTTGGACTACGGCCAGTTCGTCGGCGGCGCGATCCTGATCGCGCTGCTCGCGGTCGTGCTGGACGTGGTGCTGGCGGGCGTCGGCAGGCTGGTCGTGCCCGCGGGTCTGCGGCTGTCGGCCAAGGCGCGTCGCGCCGGGAGTGGGAAGGCGCGGTCGAGCGGGTCGCGGTCGAGGCGTCGGGGAGAACCGGCGCCCGTCGAATCTGGAGGAAGTACGGCATGAAGCGCACGTTGGCCGTTGTCGTCGCGGCGACCGCCCTGGTCGTCTCCGCGTGCGGGTCGAAAGAGGACCTGGGCGGGGGTGGCCAGCAGGCCGCGTCGGGTGAGGTCGTGGTCGGTTCGGCCGACTTCACCGAGAACAAGATCCTGGCCGAGATCTACGCCGGTGCGTTGAAGACGACCGGCGCGAAGGTGACGGTGAAGTCCGGCATCGGAGCGCGCGAGCTGGTCGTGAAGGCGTTGCAGGACAAGTCGCTCGGCGTGGTGCCGGAGTACACGGGCAACCTGCTCAACTACTTCGACAAGACCAACACCACCACCGAGGCGGCGGAGGTCTTCACGGCGCTGAAGGGCAAGACGCCGTCGGGCCTGGAGGTGCTGGAGAAGTCGGACGCCGAGGACAAGGACGTCCTGGTGGTCACCAAGGCCACCGCGGACGGCGGCGTGAAGTCGATCGCCGACCTCGGCTCCGGCAAGTACGCGCTGGGCGCGGCCGGCGAGTGGGCGCAGCGCTGGCAGGCCAAGGTCAAGGAGCTGTACGGGGTCGAGTTCACCGAGATCAAGACCACCGACGCGGGCGGCCCGATCACCGTGGACGCGCTGAAGGCCGGCACCGTCCAGGTGGCCAACCTCTACACGACGTCGGCGGACATCAAGGCGAACGACTTCGTGGAGCTGGAAGACCCGAAGGTCATGTACCCGGCGCAGAACGTGGTGCCGCTGCTGCGGTCGGACGCGGTCGACGCGAAGGGCAAGGACGCGCTGAACAAGGTGTCCGCCGCCCTGACCACGGAGAAGCTGGCCGACCTGGTCAAGCGGGTCGACGTGGACAAGGAGACGATCGCGAACGTGGCGGCCGACTTCCTGAAGTCCGTCACCCTGTAGCACCCCGGAACGCCACGACGGCCCGGTCCTCGAAGGGGGACCGGGCCGTCGTCGCGTTCCGGGGCACGGCGGGAGGCCTTACCGCCTGCGTCGGGACGACACGACCGCGAGGGCGACGAGGACGACGAGAGCCCCGGCGCCGATCGCCCACGCCAGGCGCCCGGGGTTGTGGTCGAAGGCGAACTCCAGGAGTTGGTATACCACCTGGAGCAGGCCGATGAACGCCAGCGCGCCCAAGGCGTTGTCGCGCCGGTCGTCGGACTGGCGCTGCTGCTCGTCGCGGAGGTCGTCGACCGTGGTCTGGAGGTCCGAGACGACCTTGCCCCAGTAGTCCACCCGCTGCTGGATGCCCCGCACCCGCTCGGTCTCCTCGTAGAAGGCCCGCTCGGTGTCGTAGCGCAGGACGTTGAAGTAGCGGTGGCGCTCCACCTCCTCGAAGACCCTCAGGCGGAACTCCCGGAACCGCTGGAACGTGGCGCTGCCGGCCGACCGGGTCCGCCGCGCGAGCGTGCCGTGGCCGCCGAGCAGTCGCTCGCCCTCCAAGTGCTCGATGAGCCCGCGCACCTCGCGCTCGTAGCGCTTGACCAGGTCCTCGTTGTGCAGCGTCATGAGGTGCACGAGGAAGAGGTAGGGGCAGGTGCCGATCCAGCCGCGGCCGGTCTTCAGGCTGCGCGACCGGGCGACGACCTCGTAGAGCGACGCGGGCGTGGCGAACACGACGAAGTAGCCGTCGTCGCCCGGCTTGGGGTAGATCGGGTCGGTCCCGTCCTTGACCTCCGAGATGTCCTGGCGCAGGAAGTCGATGACGTTCTGGAAGAACCCGGACATGAAGTAGTGGGCCAGGTCCTCGGGGTGGCACTTGTCGAGGGCGTCGGCGCTGTAGACCAGCACGTTGTCCTCGTCGGCCAGGGGCTCGACGACGTCCATGTCGGGCAGCGACGACCTGACGTCCTCGCCCAGCAGGCCGAACAGGTACGGGTCTTCGAGGACCGACATGCACTTGCGGTTCCAGCGCCGCAGGGAGGTGGCCGCCCGGTCGTCGGCCTGCGGCTCCAGCAGGATCCGCGTCAACGCCGCGCCGCCCAGCGGCTGCCGGGAATCCGCGTGCGCCGTTTCCAGGACCGTCGCGAACAGGCCCACGACGTCGATCCCGAAGCGGTGCTCGACGTACTCGGGCAGCGGCGCGTCGCGGTACCCGCGCGTGACGTGCGAGCCGGCGGTGGGGGCGAAAGTGCCCTCGTCGTACTTCACCTCCGCGCCCTCGCTGGGGAAGAAGACCTTCTGCAGCAGGCTGAGGGCGAAGTAGTGCGGCGCGGTGTGCCGGTAGGGGACCTCGAACGACAGGTGGTAGGACAGCGACAGGTTCGAGTGGGCCACCCAGAACGCCCGGCAGAGCACCGAGTCGAACCGCACCGGCCGGTCGGTCTCCAGGCGCAGGTCGCGCCCCTCGGTGGACCACGAGATCCGCTCCGGCATCTCGATGTCGATGATGTCGCAGACGTTCGGGCCGTGGCCCTGGTCGGCGCCGATGCTGTCGGTGTCGATCAGGAAGTCCTCGACGAACAGCCCGCGCTTGCGGTCGGCGATGTCGTTGAACAGCGGTTCGACGGCACGCGAGAGGGCGCGGCTCTCCTCGTGCGTCCGCAGCGTGCCGACCAGCTCCTTGTCCCACGTCAGCCCCGGCGCCTGGAGCGACAACGCGCGGCGCAGGTCCTCGTGCTGGATCAGCAGGGAGACCGTGAGGTGCAGGCGGCCCTCCCTCCGGCGGTCCTCGGCGAAGTCCGCGTAGAAGGCGGTCTTGCCCACGTCGAGCCGCGGTGCCGCGGGTGACCCGGGCACCTGCTCCGGTAACTCGGTCAACTGCTCCCCCTGACGGCCGCCGGCCCGTTTTCGGCTGTACCGCTGGAGATCGCGAGGGGCGGCGCGCCCGTTTCACGTCACGGGCGGAGGCGGCGTTGCAGTCGGGTCACGCCGGGTGGCGGGCCGCGTGGCCGAGGCGTTCGCGGAAGCCGGGTCCGGTGGCGCCCACCTCGCGGCGCAGCGAGTCCAGCACCGGCAGCGGGTCGAGGAGCGCGATCGTGGCCCGGGCACGGCACTCGCGGACCTGGTCGGCGGCCGGGCGGTTGGAGTCCAGGTCGCCGTTCTTCAGCACCGAGATCGCGAAGAAGCGCTCCAGGTGGTCGGCGAGCAGCCCGCCGGACAGCTCGAAGCCTGGCTCGGCGAGCACGCCCAGCATGAGGGTGGCGTCCGCCTGCTGCGCGTCCGACAGCGGCGGCTGCACGTAGGGGAAGTCCACGACGCGCACGCCGATGCGCGCCCAGATGACCACGCGGTCGAACTGGTCGACGCCGGACACCGCCGAGTCCTGGGCGTACTGCCGCGCGGTCAGCAGCAGCGGGTCGTTCAGCTCCAGCACCGTCACCACCGGACCCACGCCGGGGAACAGCCACGCCGCCAGTTCCGCGCACGCCGCGACGAGGCGGCGCAGCAGTCCCTTGCCGCGGTGGCCGGGCAGCACGTAGGCGTAGTTCAGGTTGACCGTGACCGCGCGGTGCTCCCGCAGCGGGGTGACGAGCAGGTTCGCGCCGCCGACGACCTCCCCGCCCAGCGCGGCGACCACCACCAGTTCCCGGAACGCGCCGAGCCGCGCGCTGATCCGCTCGAACTCCGCGCCGCCGTTGAGCGCGAGGCACCGCACGAACCCGTCCCGCTCCTCCTTCTCGTCGGGCAGCGTGAACGCCTGGTCGTAGCCCTCGTGGAAGACGTCGAACAGCTCGCTGCCGCCGTCGTCGGTGGCCTTCACCTCGAGCCCGAGCGCCGAGCGGAACGTGATCTCCATGAAGACCCCTGAAGTCGAGTCCGGGTCGCATCCCGGCGTGTCGCGGGACGGATCATCGTAACCGCGCCCGTCGCGCGCGGGCCCGCGCTCAGGCCCGGCCGCCGATGCGGCCGGTCAGTTCCTCCGCCGCACGCCGGGCCTCCGCCGCCAGCTCCGGCCACGTCTCGCCGCACTCCACCTCGCACACGTGCCGGAACGTCACCGTGATCGCCGCGATCGGCCGCCCGCCGTGGTCGAAGACGGGGGCCGCGACCGAGGCGAAGCCGACCGTCACGTACCCGTCCTCCACCGCCCACCCACGCCTGCGCTCGACGGCCAGCAACCGGCGCAACGCGGGCAGGTCGCGCGGCCCCCGCCCGGTCCGGTCCACGAACGGGCCCGGGAACAGGGCCCTGACCTGCGCCGCGGGCAACCGGCCGAGCACCGCCCGCCCCGACGCGGTCAGGTGGGCCGGCAGTCGCACGCCGACGTCCGACACGATCGTGGTCGGCCGGCGTGGCTGCTCCCGCACCAGGTACAGCGCCTCCGCGCCGTGCAGCACGCCCAGGTGCGCGGTCCGCCCGACGGCGTCCACCAACCGCCGCAGCACGGGCCGCGCCAACCGCTCCAGCGGGTCGTGCCGCAGGTAGGCCGATCCGAGCTCGAACGCGGCCACGCCCAGCCCGTACCGTCGTTCCTCGGGGAAGTGGGTCGCGAACCCGGCCGCGGTCAGCTCCGCCAGCAGGTGGTAGGTCGTCGACCTCGGCAGACCCAGCTCCCGCGCCACCGCCGCCGCCGACAGCGGCCCGGGCCTGCCCGCCAGCAGGCGCAGCACCGCGAGCCCTCGGCGCAACGCCGGCACGTCGCTGCTGCCTCCCACGGAACCCATTCTCAACAAAACCGCGCCGGGTCGCATTGGAGGGGTATGAGCACCGGCTTCGAGGAGTTCGCCGCCGCACAGGTGACGCCTCTGCTGCGCTACGCCACCGTGCTGACGGGGGATCCCCACCTGGCCCAGGACGTGGTCCAGGAGGTCCTGATCCGGGCGCAGCAGAAGTGGGCGCGCATCGGCTCGGTCGACGCGCCGGCCGCGTACCTCAAGCGGATGGTGACCAACGAGTACCTCGGTTGGCGCCGCCGCCTGAAGGCGCACCTGCCCCTCACGGGCGTGGACCCGCCCCAACCCGACCCCACCGACCACTACGACGAGCGGGAGGCGATGCTCCAGCGCATCGACCGGCTCCCGCGCAAGCAGAAGGTCGCCGTCGTCCTGCGCTACTACGAGGGTTGCGACGACGCCGAGATCGCCGCCGTCCTGGGCTGCGCCCAGGTCACGGTCCGCAGTCACATCTCCCGCGCGCTGGCAGTGCTGCGCGCCGACGAACGCGTGAGGCAGTCGCTGTGAACGACACCACCGAGACCCTGATCACCGACGCCCTGCACCACCGGGCCGAGCGCACGCCGCCGCCCGGCACGGTGCTCGCCGCCCTGCACCGGCCGCGGCCGACGCGCAAGCCTTTGATGCTCGTGCTCGCCGCCGCCGCGACGACGGCCGCGGCGGCGGCGGTGGTGGTGGCCACCGTGGGCGGGCCGACCGCCGGCCAGGCGCCGGCCGCCCGGCAGCTCACCACCACGGCCGCACCCGTCCCGGTCGCCGACGTGCCCACCCGGGCCCTGGAGTACCGGCCCGGGGTGATGCTCGACGGCTACACCGAGCGGGAGCGCACCATCGGCGGGTGGGGCACGTCGCGCCTCTACGCGCCCGGTTCCACCGCGCCCGGCTCGCCGCTGGTCCGCTTCGCCGTCTTCACCACCATCACGGACGACATGGCGCCCAAGGTCGCGAACGCGCCGGTCGGCGACCGCACGACGGTCGGCGGCGCCACGGCGGCCTGGTTCGGCGACAACCTGTACTGGAACGTCGCCCCCGGCCGCGTGCTCAGCGTAGGCCTGGAGAACGTGACCGGCGTGGACGTCCGGGCGCAGACGCGGCGGATCGCCGACTCCGTCGTGGCGGACCCCACGTCGATGCGCGTCCCGTTCTCGCTGAACGAGTACCCGTACGTCGAGGTGAGGGGTTCGAGCGCGGCCGACTGGGTGATCGCCGGCACGAGCAGCGTCGACGACGTCGGGTACGACGTCGAGCTGCTGCGGACCGCCGAGGTCCCGGCCGGCTCCACCCCCACGACCGTGGGCGGCAATCCCGCGCACTACTCCGCCGACGGGTTCGGCCTGATCGCCGTCCAGCTCACGCCGGACTTCCAGGTGCGCGTGAAGCCGCACGAGTACAAGGCCGTCAACGGCAAGCCCGCGCCGCCCCCCGGCCTGGAGACCGAGCACGCCCCGGTCGAGGTGCTGACCCGGGTGGCGGCGGCGCTGGCGGTGGACACCGACCCGGACGTGGCCTGGATCGGCACGCGCTAGGGCCTCCACCGCGCCGCGAGCCGGTGCTGACGTGGTGTGGGTGCGCCGAGGGGTGCACCCGCACCACGCGTCAGCCGCCGAACTCGATCGTCCCGTCACGGCGTCCGCGACGGACCATCCGGTCGAAGCTCACCGCCGCCACGGCGAACCACGCCGCGCCCACGCACACCTCCAGCCCGAGCTGCCAGAGCACGGTCGACGCCGGACCCTCCGCGACGAACGCCCGGATCGCGGCCAGCCCGTGCGTCATCGGCAGCACGGACGTGACCGCGCGCAGCCAGTCCGGCCAGAACGACGTCGGCACGTTCACCCCGCAGAACGTCATCAGCACCAGGTAGCTCAGGTTCAGCGCCAGCCACCGCGCCGACGGGAACCCGAGCACGAACGACGCCACGCACGTGCCGTAGCAGTAGCACGACAACCCGACCACGAAGATCATCAACGGCACCAGGGCCGCCGAGGGCCACGGCAGCCGCACCCCGAACAACGGCGGCAGCGCCAGGAACGCCGTGGTCGACGCCGCGACGCCCGACCCGAGGTTCACCAACCCCCTCCCGAGGTACGCGGTGAGGTGGGTGGCCGGCGCGGCGACCATCAGCGCCAGCGTGCCGGCCTGCCGCTCGCCGACGGCCAGCAGGATGACGACGGTCGCGTCGATGGCCATGATCGCGACCACGTTGCCGATGAGCAGGTAGTCCACCTGCTGCTGCGACCCGAGCATCCGGCCGATCAAGGCGTAGAAGCAAGCCTGGATCAGCAGCCGCGACAGCCAGGTGAACGTCCACGTCTTCCACGTCTGGAACGCCGAGAACATCGTCCACGAGGCGATCAAGCCGTGCTTGAGCACGCCCAGCTGGTCACGCATACGTCACCGCGCCCAGCTCGCGCGCCCGCCGCAGGGCCGCCGCCAGCAGCAACCGCCCGCCGACCAGCGCGGCGGCGCCGAGGCCCACGATCGCCAGCAGCCGCCAGCCGGCGCCCGTGACGGCCTCGACGGCCATGGCGTCCCGCATCAGGTCCGCCGACCACGACAGGAAGATCGCGTGGGACAGCGGTCGCAGGAACTCCGGCAGGTACTGCACCGGCACCATCACGCCGGACAGCAGGTAGACGGGGAAGCTGAGGAAGTTCAGGTAGTTGTTGCTGTTCCTGGACAGCAGCATCGCCGCCGCCAGCAGCAGGCTCGTGCCGATCATCGCGAACACCGACGCCGCCATGGCCGCCCAGAACACCCACGGGTGGTGCACCGCCGGCGTCACGCCGAACAGCAGCTCGCCCAGCAACCAGGTCTCACCGAGCGGGACGACGCCCAGCACCATCACCGCCGAGATCCGCCCCAGGTAGACGGAGTGCGCGGACCCCGGCGCGGCCATGCCCAGCTCCAGCGCGGCGGTCCAGCGCTCGCCGACGAGCACCGTCGTCGCGAGTCCCGTGGCGAAGCCCCACAGCCCGATCAGGGTGGGCGCGAGGAAGGCGTTGGCGACCAGGTCGGGCCGGGCCGCGTGCATCACGATCGACAGCATCATGACCACGGTGAACGGGATCGTGCACAGCGTCAGCAGCTCGTCGGGCTGCCTGCGGAGCAGCCAGAACTGCGTGCGGACGCCGGACAGGAACAGGCGCACGGCTCAGACCTCCATGCCGCGGCGGCCGATCAGGTCCAGGTAGACGTCCTCCAGCCGGGGCGGCACGGCGTGCACCGAGCGCACGCCGTGGTCCAGCAGGAAGTCCAGCACCGCGCGCGCCGCCCGGTCGTCGGCGGTCTTGACCCGCAGCACGCCGTTGCGGACCTCGGTGTCGACCACGCCGGGGACGCCGGTGACGTCCAGCGAGGTCTCGGCCTCGACCCAGCGGTGCAGGCCGGACATCTCGGCCAGGCCGCGCGGTGACTCGGTGGCCAGCACCCGGCCCTTGTCGATGAGGGTGACGCGGTCGCAGACCTCTTCGGCCTCGTCCATGTCGTGGGTGGTGATGAGGATCGAGCGGCCCTCGTCGCGCAGTTCGCGGATGAGCTCGCGGAAGTCGCGCGCGGCCACCGGGTCCATGCCGGTGGTCGGTTCGTCGAACAGGATCAGCTTCGGGTCGCCGATCAGGCCGCGGGCCAGGTGCACCCGCTGCTTCATGCCCCGCGAGAACGTCTCCACGAGGTCGTCGGCCTTGTCGGCGAGGCCGAGGCGGGTCAGCAGCTCGTCGGCGCGGACCTTGGCGCGCGCGTCCGGCATCTTGTAGAGCGCGGCCCAGTAGCGCAGGGTCTGCCGCGCGGTCAGCTTCCCGTAGAGCCCGCGCTCGCCGCCGAACACGATGCCGATGAGGTGCCTGACCTCGGCCGCACCGGTCACCACGTCGTGGCCGAGCACCTCGGCGGTGCCCGAGGTCGGCAGCAGGATCGTGGACAGGATCTTGCACAGCGTGGTCTTGCCCGCGCCGTTCGGACCGAGCAGGCCGTGCACCTCGTTCGTCGGCACGTCCAGCGTCAGCCCGTCGAGCGCGGTCACCTCCGCGCCCTTGGGCCGCCAGCCCTTGCCCTTGCGGAAGGTCCTGGTCAGGTCACGCACCCGGACACCCATGGTCACCCCCTGGTGGTCTCGTGAAGCTACCGGTGGGGCAGGACGCGGGGACACCGATTTCGGTTGGCCGGACCGTCTCGGATACCAGACACGATCGGCGGATGTCGGGTCGTGCGGATCCGGTCGCCGGGTTGAGATGGGCACATGCAGCAACCCGTGCAGCTGGGTCCGGAACCGCTGACCCGCGAGGACGTCCACGCCGTCGCCCGAGGCGACGCGCGCGTGGAGATCACGGAGGCGGCCCGCGAGGCGGTCACCACCGCCCGGGCGCACATCGAGCGCCTGGCCACGGCCGAGCAGCCGACCTACGGCGTGTCCACGGGCTTCGGCGCGCTGGCCGTCCGGCACATCCCGCCGGACCGCCGTGCCGCCCTCCAGCAGTCCCTGGTCCGCTCGCACGCGGCGGGCGCGGGCCCCGAGGTCGAGCGCGAGGTCGTGCGCGCCCTCGTCCTGCTCCGCCTCAAGACGCTGGCGAGCGGCCACACCGGCGTCCGGCCGACGACGGTCGAGGCGATGGCCGCGATGCTCAACGCCGGCATCACCCCGGTCGTGCACGAGTTCGGCTCGCTCGGCTGCTCGGGCGACCTCGCGCCGCTGTCCGCCGCCGCCCTCGCCCTCACCGGCGAGGGCGACGTCCGCGACGCCGGGGGCGCCCTGGTCCCGGCCGCCACCGCCCTCGCCGCGGCGGGCATCGAGCCCGTCCGCCTGGCCGAGAAGGAGGGCCTGGCGCTGATCAACGGCACCGACGGCATGCTCGGCATGCTGGTGCTGGCGATCAAGGACCTGGACTACCTGCTCGACGTCGCCGACCTGACCGCCGCGATGAGCGTGGAGGCCCTCCTCGGCACGGACCGCGTGTTCGCCGCCGACCTCCAGGCCCTGCGCCCGCACCCCGGCCAGGGCCGGTCCGCGCGGCGCATGGCGGAGATCCTGCGCGGCTCCGAGATCATGGAGAGCCACCGCGGCCCGGACTGCACGCGCGTCCAGGACGCCTACTCGCTGCGCTGCTCGCCGCAGGTGCACGGCGCGGCGCGGGACACCGTCGCCTACGCCGGGACGGTCGCCGACCGCGAGCTGGCGTCGTCCATCGACAACCCGGTGGTGCTGGCCGACGGCCGGGTCGAGTCCAACGGCAACTTCCACGGCGCGCCGATCGCCTACGTGCTGGACTTCCTCGCCATCCCCACCGCGGACGTGGCGAGCATCGCCGAACGCCGCACCGACCGGATGCTGGACGTGAGCCGGTCGCACGGCCTGCCGCCGTTCCTGGCGCACGACCCGGGCGTCGACTCCGGCCACATGATCGCCCAGTACACGCAGGCGGCGATCGTCAGCGAGCTCAAGCGCCTGGCGGTGCCCGCGTCCGTCGACTCGATCCCGAGCAGCGCGATGCAGGAGGACCACGTCTCCATGGGCTGGTCCGCCGCGCGCAAGCTCCGCCAGTCCGTCGACGGCCTGCGCCGGGTCCTCGCGATCGAGTTCCTGACCGCCGCCCGCGCCTTGGACCTGCGCAAACCGCTCAACCCCGCCCCTGTCACCGCGGCGGCCGTCGCGAAGCTCCGCGAGCACGTCGAGGGCCCCGGCCCGGACCGCCACCTCGCGCCCGAGATCGCCGCCGCCGAAGACCTGATCCGAGAGGGAGCCCTGTGATGGTGCGTGCCGCCCGAGGGACCGAACTGACCGCGCGCAGCTGGCCGACCGAGGCCGCGCTGCGGATGTTCCACAACAACCTCGACCCGGACGTGGCCGAACGCCCCGAGGACCTGGTCGTCTACGGCGGCACCGGCAAGGCCGCGCGCGACTGGCCCAGCTTCCACGCCATCACGCGCGAGCTGACGAACCTCAAGGACGACGAGACGCTGCTCGTGCAGTCCGGTCGCCCGGTCGGGGTCATGCGCACGCACGAGTGGGCGCCGCGCGTGCTCATCGCGAACTCCAACCTCGTGCCGGACTGGGCGAACTGGCCCGAGTTCCGCCGGCTGGAGGCCGAGGGCCTGACCATGTACGGCCAGATGACGGCCGGTTCGTGGATCTACATCGGCACCCAGGGCATCCTCCAGGGCACCTTCGAGACGTTCGCCGCCGTGGCCGACAAGCGCTTCAACGGCACCTTGCGCGGCACGCTCACGGTGACGGCCGGTCTCGGCGGCATGGGCGGCGCGCAACCGCTTGCGGTCACCATGAACGAGGGCGTGGCGCTCTGCGTCGAGATCGACCCTCAGCGCGCTCGCCGCCGCGTGGAGACCCGCTACCTGGACGAGATCGCGGACGACATCGACGACGCGATCGACCGCGTGCTGCGGGCCAAGTCCGAGGGCCGGGCGCTGTCGGTCGGCCTGATCGGCAACGCCGCCGAGGTGCTGCCCGAGCTGCTGCGCCGCGACGTGCCGGTGGACATCGTCACCGACCAGACCTCCGCGCACGACCCGCTGGCGTACTGCCCGAAGGGCGTCGCGGTCGAGGACTGGCCGGACTACGCGGCCAAGAAGCCGGACGAGTTCACCGACCGGGCCCGCGAGTCGATGGCCGACCACGTCGAGGCGATGGTGGGCTTCCTGGACCGCGGCGCGGAGGTGTTCGACTACGGCAACTCGATCCGCGGCGAGGCCAAGGCGGGCGGCTGTGAGCGGGCGTTCGACTTCCCCGGCTTCGTGCCCGCCTACATCCGGCCGCTGTTCTGCGAGGGCAAGGGCCCGTTCCGCTGGGCGGCGCTGTCCGGCGACCCGGCCGACATCGCGAAGACCGACCGGGCGATCCTGGAGCTGTTCCCGGAGAACGAGCGGCTCGCGCGGTGGATCAGGATGGCCGGTGAGCGGGTCGAGTTCCAGGGCCTGCCCGCCCGCATCTGCTGGCTCGGGTACGGCGAGCGGCACCTCGCGGGCCTGAAGTTCAACGAGATGGTGGCGTCCGGCGAGCTGTCCGCGCCGATCGTGATCGGCCGCGACCACCTGGACTGCGGCTCGGTCGCGTCGCCGTACCGGGAGACCGAGGCGATGGCCGACGGCTCGGACGCCATCGCCGACTGGCCGCTGCTCAACGCCCTGGTCAACACCGCGTCGGGGGCGACCTGGGTGTCGCTGCACCACGGCGGCGGCGTCGGCATCGGCCGGTCCATCCACGCCGGTCAGGTGACGGTCGCGGACGGCACGCCGCTGGCCGCGCGGAAGATCGAGCGGGTGCTGACCAACGACCCCGCCATGGGCGTGATCCGGCACGTGGACGCCGGGTACCAGCGGGCGGTCGACGTGGCCGCGTCGAAGGACGTCCACATCCCGATGAGCGCCGATGACTGACCTCGCGGACATCGCCGACGTCGGGCGTGACGCCCGGCGCGGTGGCTACTCGCGGCACGGCTTCGACCGGGTCGAGCTGGAGCTGCGGGCGTGGTTCGTGGAGGAGGCCGAGCGGCGGGGGCTGGACGTGCGGCCCGACCGCAACGGCAACCTCTGGGCGTGGTGGGGCGAGCCGGGGCCGGACGCGGTGATCACCGGCAGCCACCTCGACTCGGTGCCCGGCGGCGGCGCGTTCGACGGGCCGTTGGGCGTCGTGTCGGCGTTGCAGGCGTTCGACCTGCTGCGGGCGCGCGGGTTCACGCCGTCGAAGCCGTTGGCGATCGTCGTGTTCGTGGAGGAGGAGGGCGGGCGCTTCGGCGTCGCCTGCCTCGGGTCGCGGCTGATGACGGGCGCGATCACGGCCGAGGCCGCGGCCAGGCTGGTGGACCCCGACGGCGTCACGTTCGGCGAGGCCGCCCACGCCGCCGGGTTCGACCCGTTGCGGATGGGGCGGGACGACCGCGCGCTGTCGTCCGTCGGCGCCTTCGTGGAGCTGCACGTGGAGCAGGGGCGCGGGTTGACCGTGCCGGTCGGGCTGGCGAGCTCGATCCTGGCGCACGGGCGGTGGCGGTACACGTTCCGCGGTGAGGGCAACCACGCCGGTGCGACGGTGGTCGAGGACCGGCGCGACCCGATGCTGCCCGCCGCCGAGCTGGTGCTGGCGGCCCGGCGTTCCGCTACCGCCGGCGCGCGGGCGACGGTCGGCCGGATCGTGCCGAACCCCGGCGGCACCAACGTGATCGCGTCGTCGGTGGACGTGTGGCTCGACGCGCGGGCCGCCGACGAGCCGCGCACCCGCGAGGTGGTCTCGGAGATCACCTCGGCCGCGCGCGAGGCGGCGGCTTCGGAGGGCTGCGAGGTGCGCGTGACCGAGGAGAGCTGGGGCGGGACGGTGCACTTCGACCCCGGCCTCATGTCCCGCGTGCGGGACGCGCTCGGTGACGACACGCCCGCGCTGCCGACCGGCGCCGGTCACGACGCCGGGATCCTGGCGGCGCACGTGCCGACCGCCATGCTGTTCGTGCGCAACCCGACCGGGATCAGCCACGCGCCGGAGGAGTTCGCGGAAGCGGACGACTGCGCGGCGGGCGTGGTGGCGCTGGCGACGACCTTGGAGCACCTGACGCGATGAAGAGCTTCTGGTGCGAGCGGGCGTGGTTGCCTTCCGGGATCGCGGCGAGGGTGCTGGTGCGCGTGGACCGGGGCCGCATCACGTCGTTGTCCGCCGTGGACACGATTCCGCTCGGCGTGGAACGGCTCTACGGCCTGGTGCTCCCCGGTTTCGCGAACGCGCACTCGCACGCGTTCCACCGGGCGTTGCGCGGGCGCACGCACGGCGGTGGCGGCACGTTCTGGACGTGGCGCGACCGGATGTACGCGGTGGCGGAGGCGTTGACGCCCGACTCGTACCGCCGCCTGGCCACGGCGGTGTACGCGGAGATGGCCGGGGCCGGGGTGACGGCGGTGGGGGAGTTCCACTACCTGCACCACGGCGGGAACGAGATGGCGGAGGCCCTGCGGCAGGCCGCCCGCGACGCCGGGATCCGCCTCACCCTGTTGGACGCCTGCTACCTCGCGGGTGGGATCGGTCAGCCGGTGCGCGGGGTGCAGGAGCGGTTCTCCGACCAGACCGGGGACCGGTGGCTGGACCGGGTCGCCGAGCTGCGCGGGGACGAGAACACCAGGATCGGTGCGGCGATCCACTCGGTCCGCGCGGTGCCGCGTGAAACGTTGTCGCTGGTAGCGGGCGCGTTCCCCGATCGGCCGCTGCACGTGCACCTGTCGGAGCAACCGGCCGAGAACGAAGCGTGCCTGGCGGCGTACGGCCTCACGCCGACCGAGCTGCTGGCCGAGGCCGGCGCCCTCACACCGCGCACGACGGCCGTGCACGGCACGCACCTGTCCACGAAGGACATCGGTCTGCTGGGGTCGACGCGCACCGGCGTGTGCTTCTGCCCGACCACGGAGGCGGACCTGGCGGACGGCATCGGCCCGGCGCGGGAGCTGGCCGACGCGGGTTCCCCGCTGTCGCTGGGCAGCGACCAGCACGCCGTGATCGACCCGCTGGTGGAGGCGCGGGCGTTGGAGCACCACGAACGCCTGCGCACCGGACAGCGTGGTCGCTTCACGCCGGGCGAGCTCGTCGGCGCGCTGACGAACCACGCTTCGATCGGGTGGCCGGAGGCCGGGCGGCTGGAGGTCGGCGCGCCGGCGGATCTCGTCGCCATCCGGGTGAACTCCATCCGGACCGCCGGCACCGAACCGGAGCAGATGATCATGTCTGCGACAGCTTCGGACGTGTCCGTCGTAGTAGTAGGGGGGAAGGTCGTAGCCCGCGACGGGGTGCACGAGCAGCTGGGAGACGTCGCCAGGCTGCTGACGGAGTCGATCCCCTGATCGGGTGGTGGGAATCCCAGAGTTGTCAGTCCCTCTCACCATCATGGGTCGCATGCCGCCAGCAAACCCACCTTTTCGCCGTCGGAAACTGGCTCGCCGCATCCGTCGGATGCGGGAAGCGGCCGGTATGACGATCGAGGACGCCGCCGTCGCCCTCGACAAGCACCGCAACAGCCTCTACCGCCTGGAAGCGGGCGAGACCAGGCTCGACGTCCACCTCGCCCGCTCGATGATGGACGTCTACGACCACTACGACCCCGACTTCATCGACCAGGTGCGGGAGGCGTTGCGGCCGGGGTGGTGGACCGCCTTCGGGCTGCGTGACGTCGGATATGTCGATGTCGAGACCGCAGCATCGGCAGTCTCGGATCTGGCCCTGGTCCGCATCCCCGGCCTACTCCAGACCGAGCAGTACGCCCGGGCCGTGCTGGAGGGGAGTTCACTCAAGCGCACGAAGCCCGAACTGGCTACCCAGGTCAAGGTCCGCATGATCCGCCAGCGCCGCCTGACCTCCGATGAGGCCCCTCTCCGGCTGACCGCTCTCGTCGACGAGGTCGCGCTGCGCCAGCGGATCGGCGGGGTGGAAGTCATGCGCGACCAGTTGAACCACCTGGTGATCGTCACCGAGTTGGACACGGTGGTGCTCCGCGTCCTGCCGACCGATCTCGGCGCGCACGCGGGCCAGCGCGGCGCGTTCACCCTGCTCGCCTTCCCCGACCCTGAGGATCCGCCGCTGCTCTACGTGTCCTATGCGACCGGGGCCCTTCACATCGAGGACCGGGACGAGGTGGGTCGGGCTAAACTGCTGTTCGACCACCTGCTCGGGCAGGCGCTCGGTCCGGAGGATTCGATCGCCCTGGTCGAGCGGATTGTTGCCGAGCATAAATGAGAGGCGGTCTTCGTGTCCGTTGTGGACCCCACCGGCTTGGTCTGGCGGAAGAGCAGTTACAGCGGTGACGCCAACAACGACAACTGCGTCGAGGTCGCCTTCTCCGCTCCTGAGGTGGCGGTGCGGGACTCGAAGAACCCCCGGGCAGGCGTGTTGGCGTTCCCGATGTCGGTTTGGCAGCGGTTCCTGCGGCCGTGAGCAGCACGCTCGTCACCGGTATCGGTGAGCTGACCACGAACGACCCCGAACTGGGCCGTCTCGCCGATGCCGCGCTCGTCTTCACCGACCGCGTGGAGTGGGTCGGCCCGGCGTCGTCCGCGCCGGCTGCCGATGTCCGGGTCGACGTGGCGGGCCGGGCGGTCCTCCCCGGTTGGGTGGACAGCCACACGCACCTGGTGTTCGCGGGCGACCGGACGGCCGAGTTCGAAGCCCGCATGGCAGGTCAGGCGTACGCGGCCGGTGGTATCGCGGTGACCGTGGAGGCGACCCGGGCGGCGTCGGACGCCGATCTCGTGGGCACCGTGCGGCGGCACGTGGCCGAGGCCTTGGCGCAGGGGACGACCACGGTCGAGACCAAGACCGGCTACGGGCTGAACGTCGTGGACGAGGTGCGATCGGCTCGCATCGCCGCCCAGGAGGTGGATGAAGTCACCTTTCTGGGTGCACATCTCGTGCCGCCGGGTGCCGACGCGGACGAGTACGTGGCGTTGGTGGTCGGCGAGATGCTGGAGGCCGTCGCGCCGCACGTCCGGTGGGCGGACGTGTTCTGCGAGCGGGGCGCGTTCGACGCCGACCAGTCGCGGGCCGTGCTGGAAGCGGCCCGGGCCAAGGGTCTCGGGCTGCGGGTGCACGGCAACCAGCTCGGCGAGGGGCCGGGCGTCCGGCTGGCCGTGGAGCTGGGCGCGGCGAGCGTCGACCACTGCACGTACCTCTCCGCCGCCGACGTCGCCGCGTTGGCGAACTCGTCCACCGTCGCCACCCTGCTCCCGGCGTGCGACCTGTCGACCCGCCAATCGCTGCCACCCGCCCGCGAGCTCCTCGACGCGGGCGCGACAGTGGCGTTGGCCAGCAACTGCAACCCGGGCAGCTCCTACACCACCTCGATGGCCTACTGCATCACGACGGCCGTCCTCCAGCTCCGCATGACCGTCGAGGAAGCCGTCACCGCCGCCACCCTGAACGGCGCGAAAGCCCTGCGCCGCACCGACGTCGGCCACCTGTCACCGGGAGCCCGCGCCGACGTCCACGTGCTCGACGCGCCCTCCACCACGCACCTGGCCTACCGGCCGGGCGTCCCGCTCACGCACGCTGTGTGGCGAGCAGGCGTTCGACAGCGCTGAGGGCGGCCGACGTGCTGTCCGGGTGGGCGGCCAGGAGCGGGAGGCGGACGTCCGGGGTCGGGATGCGGCCCTGGGCGTGCAGCACGGCCTTGATGACGGTCGGGTTCGGCTCGGCGAACAGCGCGGCGGACAGGGTGGCCAGTCGGCCGCCGAGAGTTCGGGCCGACGTCACGTCACCGGCGTGCCAGGCGTCGATCAACCGGACGAACTCGCTGGTCGCGATGTGCGCCGAGGCCAGGATGCCGCCGTGCGCGCCCAGCGCCAGCAGCGGTGAGATGAACGTGTCGTCCCCGCCGAGGACCGCCAGGTCCGCCAGGTCAGGCAGGTCGGCGAACAGGTCGACCGTGTCGGCGTTGATCCCGCCCGCCGCGTACTTGAGCCCGACGACCCCCGGCACGTCCGCCAGCCGCCGCAACGCCGCCGCGGACAAGTACTGGCCCGTGCGGTACGGGATGTCGTAGACGACCAACGGCACCGGGCTGTCGGCGGCCAGCCGGGTCAGGTGGGCCAGCGCGCCCTCCTCGCCCGGCCGGACGAACGACGGCACCACGGTCAGCGCCGCCACCACCGCCGGGTGGTCGGCCAACGCCTGGAGGGCCTGCGGGGTGTTCGCGCCGACCACCAGCGGCGCGTGGCGCTCACGGCAGACCCGGGTGACCACGCCGAGCACCGCCTGCTGCTCGACCGGGGTGAGCGACGAGGGCTCCGCCGTCGTGCCCAACGCCACCAGGCCACGCGCGCCGTCGTCCAACGCCTGGTGGGCGAGGGCCTCCAGGGCGTCGAGGGCCACGGCCCCCGACCGGTCGAACGGCGTGATCAACGGGACGTGCAGGCCGGTGAGCGTCATACCGCCACGGTGCCCGCCCGAACCGTGAAGGACCAGTTCGCGTTCCTCACGGCAACCGTAAGCTGAACTGATGCTCGACGTCCGCCGCCTGCGGCTCCTGCGCGACCTGGCCCGCCTGGGCACGATCGCGGCCGTCGCCCAGGCCCGCGCCTACACGCCCTCCGCCGTGTCGCAGCAACTCGCCGCCCTGCAACGGGAAGCGGGCGTGCCGCTGCTGGAGCACACCGGCCGGAGCGTCAGCCTCACGCCCGCCGCCACCGCGCTCGTCCAGCACGCCGAGACGATCCTGGCCGCCCTCGAAGCCGCCTCCGCCACGCTGGCCGCCGCCCGCACCGGCCTGTCCGGCACGGTGCGGATCGGCGCGTTCCCGAGCGCCGTGCCGACCCTGCTGCCGGCCGCGCTGGTCGCGCTGGGCCGTGACCACCCGGCGCTCGACCTCATGGTCACCGAGCTGGACCCCGTCGACGTGCCCGCCGCGTTGCGCGACGGCCGCCTCGACGTGGCGCTCTGGCACGACTACGACATCGCGCCGGTCGAACCCGACCCCGGCGTGGACTCCGTGCGGCTGCTGGACGAGAAGGTCTTCCTCGCCGTGCCCGCCGCCGGTCGGCCGGACGCGACGATCGCCGGCACGCGTGACGCGGCCTGGATCGTCGGCACCCCCGGCACGCTCTGCCACACCGTGGCGATGCGGGTCTGCCAGGCGGCCGGCTTCACCGCGCGCGTGCGTCACCACGCGGACGACTTCACCGCCGTGCTCGCCCTCGTCGCCGCCGGTCAAGGCGTCGCGCTCGTGCCCGAGCTCGGCGCGACCCACTCACCGGCGGACGTGCGCCTGGTCCCGCTGGACGTCCACCGCCGCACCCGCATCGCCTACCGCCGCGGCGCTGCCGAGCACCCCGTGGTCGCCGCGTGCGTCACCGCGCTGGAGTCCTCGACCCGCGCCTACCTGGCCCCTCGCTCTTGAGGAAGCCGAGGAACGCTCCGCCGCGGGTGGGCACCGGGTACGGGCCGTGATCGCGACCTACGGGTTCGGCCCGCCGTGCCCAGGGGCGCGGGCCCGCTCGTTCGAGCGAGCCCGCACCCCTGTCACGTCACGGGTTGATGATCTGGATCTCGCGCTCGTCGGTGACCTGCCCCGAGCCGCCGCTGATGGCGGCGGTGGCGAAGGCCGTGCCCGCCCGGAACGGGTGCTCTTCCGCGTGCAGGGCGACCTTCAGGGTCTGTAACCCACCCTCGCACGTGAACTGCGTGTACCCGCTGCCCGCGGCGACGCCCGGGCCGACCCGCTGGGTGGCGCGGACGTTGACGTAGTTGGTCAAGCCCGCCGGGCAGGTCACCGTCAGCTCGACTCTGATGGCCGCACCGCGCGCCAGCCGTTCAGCGGGCGACTGCAGGCGGATGCCCGACTGCGACGGCGACTGGGCGCTCACGTCGGCGCTGGACGGCAGCACGGACGCGAAGATCGCGCCCGCGACCACGGCCAGCACGGCCGCCGTCCTGGCAGGGCGCAGGTTTCGGATGGACGGGAACTTCATCGGTTCTCCTCTGTGGTGGGTGCTGCCTCCACGGCTGTGGCGGCAGCGGGTTCGGGGGAGGCCAGGCCGGCGAGCAGCCCGGCGGTCAGCACGATCACGGGCAGGTGCCACAGGAAGTCGAAACCGCTGTGCACCAGCAGCACGACCAGACCGGCGGCGGCGCCCGCCCACGGTGACCCGGCGCGGCCACGCCACACCGTGACCGCCAGCGCGACCAGGACCAGCAGCACCAGGCCGAGCCCGATCGCGCCGAGTTCGACCAAGACCTGGAGGTACTCGTTGTGCACGTACCGCATCACGCGGGACTCGCCGTCGGGCGCGGTGAACGTGAACCACCCGTTGCCGGGTCCGACGCCCACCACCGGCCGCGCGGCGACGAGGTCCAAGGCCGCGCCCGTCGCGCCCGCGCGGTCCGGTGAACTGGTCGAGACCCGGCCCGCGAGCAGCGTGCCCAGGTCGTGGGCGAAGAACGCCCCGAGCACGGCCGCGACGAGCCCGATCAGCACGCCGACCAGCCGGAACACCGGTTTCACCCGGTTCAGGCCGAGGGTGACCGCGAGGCCGGCGACCAACCCGGCCACCGCGAGACCCGGGCGGGCCGGTTCGGCGGCCGGGAACGACGGCGCCAGCGCGCCGAGGGCGATCAGCGCGCCGAGGACGGGCGGACCGGCGTGCCGCAGGGTGGCGCGGACGCCGTTGAAGATCGCCAGTGCTGCCAGTCCCACCGCGAGCGCGAGCAGGCCGGCGCGGCTCAGCGTCGCGCCCACGCCGACGACCAGCGCGTACACCGCGCCGGCGTGCGGCGACGAGTCCGGGTGGGCGGTGTTCAGGGCCAGCGCCAGCACGGTCAGCGCGGCGAGCAGCGCGGCGGCGGCGTTGGGGTAGGTGAGGGTGGAGGCGGCGCGGGCCAGGCCGTCGGCGACGACCGACCACGACGGCAGCCGCCAGACGACGGCCGCCCAGCCGGTCAGCGCGACCAGCACGCCGGCGCCGACCAGCACCGACGCGCTCAGCTCCCGTTGCCTGGCGTCGGCGTTCCGGACCACGGACACCGCCGCGGCCAGGCAGCCGACGGCCGCGACCGTGGGCAGGGACTGGGTGAACGTGCCGTTCAGGGCCGAGCGCAGGAGGGCCCACGCGGCGAGTCCCGCGCACGCCACCGGCAGCAGTCCGGGAGTCGGGCGGTGGCGCAGGGTCAGGACCAGCGCGAACGCGACGAGCGCGCCGGTGAGGAGCCGTCCGGGCAGGTAGTAGCCGCCCTGGGCGACGACGGCGGCGGCGATCGCGGCGAGCAGGAGCAGCACGGCGTGCGGCAGGGCGACCCCGTCCCGTGGCACGACGCGGTCGGACTCCGTTCCCCCCATGCGGCCCCCCAGCCCCAAGACCTGCCCGAGCAGGTTCCGGCGGATCTTAACCACGGGAGCCGTCGCGGCGGGGCGGTTCGGGCGGGAGTGGGCTTTTCGGCGGTGGCCGCCGGCCGCCGGGTGGTCGTGCGGAACGTCTTGGGGCAGGCTGGTCGCATGGAGTACACCCAGCTCGGCCGTTCCGGCCTGTCCGTGTCCCGACTGTGCCTGGGCACGATGAACTTCGGCCCGGAGACGTCCGAGGCCGACAGCCACACGATCATGGACCGGGCACTCGATCACGGCATCAACTTCTTCGACACCGCCGACGTCTACGGGTGGCAGCGGGGCGAGGGCGTCACCGAGAAGATCATCGGCCGGTGGTTCGCGCAGGGCGGTGAGCGGCGGGAGAAGACCGTGCTCGCCACGAAGCTGTACGGCGACATGGGTGACTGGCCGAACGACGGCCGGCTGTCCGCCCTGCACATCCGGCGGGCCGCGGACGCGTCGCTGCGGCGGTTGCAGACCGACTACATCGACCTGTTCCAGATGCACCACGTGGACCGGGCCACGCCGTGGGACGAGATCTGGGAGGCCTTCTCCGTGCTGCGGCAGCAGGGGAAGGTGATCTACTTCGGCTCGTCCAACTTCGCCGGGTGGCACATCGCGCAGGCGCAGGAGGCGGCGCGCGAGCGGCACTTCCTGGGGCTGGTCAGCGAGCAGTCGATCTACAACCTGGTCAACCGGTTCGTGGAGCTGGAGGTGCTGCCGGCGGCGCGCCACTACGGCGTCGGCGTGATCCCGTGGTCGCCGCTGGGCGGCGGGCTGCTCGGCGGCGTGCTGCGCAAGCAGCGCGAGGGCGGCGGTTCGCGCGGCACGACCGGGCGCAGCCTGGAGGTGCTGGAGAAGCGCCGGGACGCGATCGAGGCCTACGAGAAGCTGGCCGCCGACCTCGGCGAGGACCCGGCCCACGTCGGCGTGGCCTGGCTCCTGCACCAGGAGGGCGTAACCGCGCCGATCATCGGGCCGCGAACGCTGGAGCAGCTCGACGGGTCGCTCCGGTCGACGGAGATCAAGCTCGACGCGGAGGTCCTGGCCAAGCTGGACGACCTCTTCCCTGCACCGGGCCCGAACGGCCCCAAGCCGGCGCCGGAGGCCTACGCCTGGTGACGTCGCCCGATCGTTGCCCCCATCGGATGGCCGGACTCCGGTGTACCTCTCCGGTAGGGGCTTGACCAGCGAAAACAGGATGACCAGCCGGTATTTCGCCGGCTGGTAAAACCTCTCACCGCCGAGTAGCATCGATGTCGGAGCTTGGCACCGCGGGTGCTCAGGCGAGTCGCAAGGCCAGGTGCACCTGGGGCAGACCGGGACCCTGGCCTTACGCATGTCCGCAGACTGCCAGACCGGCCGGATCAGCAATCGGTCGTGACGGTCACGTCGTACAGACGCTCCGCGAGCACGTCCTGATAGGTGCTGTCGCCCATCAGCTGACTCCGCACCGCACCGGCGATGATGTCGGCAGCCCAGAACAACGGTTCCGCGGCACCTGCCTGGTGCTCCACCCTGAACCGCGTTCCCTTGGGCAGCTCGTAACGGGCACCGCGCACCGTGTCGACGTCGCGCCTGTCGAGTGCGTTCGTCCGGGACTCGATCAGCAGCTCGCCGACTCCGCAGCTGTGCAGTTCGTGCACCAGCCGCCGCAGACAAGCCGCCCGTGCCCGTTCCTGACGTCTGACGGGGAGCGGAGCGCCGACGGCGACGAGGTGCAGGCCTTCGACGTCCGCCAGTCGCCGGGCCGCTGCCCGCTTCTGGCGCTTGTCCATCTCGTTCCAGTGCAGCTTCGCCGTGCCGCGGTCGCCTCGCAGACCCAACAGCACTTCACGTGCTTCCAGGTGCTGCGCCGGCTCGAACACCGCTGACGCCAGCACGTAGAACCCCGCGTTGTCCGCACACGCTTCGAGGTAGGACTCGTCGGTGAACGCGCTGCGGGGTGTCGGGTCGCTGATGATCAGGCCTCTCGGAGGAATGCGTGGCCTGCATCATCCACCAGACCTCCGGCCACCCCGTCACCTCGTCGACGTCTGGACGCGCACATGCCGCGTCCTGGTCGAGGGCGGTCAGTCCTCGATGTCCTCGTCGTCCCGAGCCAGGTAGGTGGCCAGGCGTTCGACGGCCGTCTCGAAGTCCGGGTTCAGGTCCACGAACGCCCGGAGCTTGTCGGCCAGCCAGGCGAACGTCACCTCCTCCTCGCCCCGGCGGGACTCCAGTTCCTCGATGCCGCGATCGGTGAAGTACACGGTCTTCCTCCGCTAACGGGCCGAGCCGTCGACACCCGGAGGTCTCGACGGCTCGGCACGACCCATCAGGTCCTTACTCGAACGCCTTCGCGATCAGCTCGCGCTGCTCGAGCTCGTGCACCTTGGACGAACCCGCCGACGGCGCGGCCATCGGGCGGCGCGACACGCGCTTCACGACGAACCGCGACGGCAGGAGTTCGGGCAGCGCCAGCCCGAAGAACGGCCACGCGCCCTGGTTCGCCGGCTCCTCCTGGACCCACCGCACCTCGGTGGCGTTCGGGTAGCGGTCCAGGGCGGCGGTCAGCTTGCGCGCCGGCACCGGGTACAGCTGCTCGACGCGCACCACGGCGACGTCCTTGTCGCCCCGCTTCTCCTGCTCGGCCAGCAGTTCGTAGTAGATCTTGCCGCTGCACAGCAGGACCTTGCGCACCGCGCTCGGGTCGACGCCGGTCGGGTCGTCGATCACCGACTGGAACTTGTCCTCCACGAACGCCTCGACCGGGCTGATCGCGGCCTTCAGGCGCAGCATCGACTTCGGCGTGAACACCACCAACGGGCGGTTCACGCCGTCCAGCGCGTGCCGCCGCAGCAGGTGGAAGTAGTTCGCCGGCGTGGACGGCACCGCGATCGTCATCGAGCCCTCCGCGCACAGCTGGAGGAACCGCTCGATCCGGCCGGACGTGTGGTCCGGGCCCTGGCCCTCGTGACCGTGCGGCAGCAGCAGCACGACGTCGGACACCTGGCCCCACTTCGCCTCACCGGACGAGATGAACTCGTCGATGATCGGCTGCGCGCCGTTGACGAAGTCGCCGAACTGCGCCTCCCACAGCACCAGCGCGTCGGGGTTGGCCACGGAGTAGCCGTACTCGAAGCCGAGCGCCGCGAACTCCGACAGCACCGAGTCGTACACCATGAACTTGCCCTGGCTCTCGGCCAGGTTCTGCAACGGCGTGTACTCCGACGACCTCTTGCGGTCCACCAGCGTGGCGTGCCGCTGCACGAACGTGCCGCGCCGCGAGTCCTGCCCCGCCAGCCGGACCGTGCGGCCCTCCAGCACCAGCGACCCGAACGCCAGCAGCTCGGCGAACGCCCAGTCGATGCCGCCCTCGCGGGCCATCTTGGCGCGCCGCTCCAGCACCGGCTTGACCCGCGGGTGCGGGGTGAAGCCCTCGGGCAGGTTCACGTGCGCGTCGGCGATCCGCTCGATGATCGACCGGTCGACGCCGGTGGGCAGCTTGGTCGGGACCTGCTGCTCCTGCTCGATCGACGGCGAGGTCTTGATCGGGTGCTTCTCCAGCTCCCGGACCTCGTTGAAGACGTGCTCCAGCTGCGACGAGAAGTCCTGCAACGCCTTCTCGGCCTCTTCGACGGAGATGTCGCCGCGGCCGATCAGCGACTCGGTGTAGGTCTTGCGCACCGAGCGCTTGGTGTCGATCACGTCGTACATCGCCGGCTGCGTCATCGAGGGGTCGTCGCCCTCGTTGTGGCCGCGGCGGCGGTAGCAGACCATGTCGAGCACGACGTCCTTGTTGAACGCCTGCCGGTAGTCCACCGCGAGCTTGGCGACCCAGTAGCACGCCTCGGGGTCGTCGCCGTTGACGTGGAACACCGGCGCGCCGATCATCTTCGCCACGTCGGTGGAGTACTTCGACGAGCGCGAGTGCTCGGGCGCGGTGGTGAAGCCGACCTGGTTGTTCACGACCACGTGCACCGTGCCGCCGGTGCGGTAACCGCGCACCAGCGCCAGGTTCAGCGTCTCGGCGACCACGCCCTGGCCCGCGAACGCGGCGTCGCCGTGCAGCGCGACCGGCAGCACGGTGAAGCCCTCGCCACCCTTGTCCAGCATGTCCTGCTTGGCCCGGACGATGCCTTCCAGCACCGGGTCGACGGCTTCGAGGTGCGACGGGTTCGCGGTCAGCGACACCTTCGTCTCGCCGTCGCCGAACATCCGGAAGTACTTGCCCTCGGCGCCCAGGTGGTACTTGACGTCACCGGAGCCGTGCGCCTGACCGGGGTCGAGGTTGCCCTCGAACTCGCGGAAGATCTGCGAGATCGGCTTGCCGACGATGTTCGCCAGCACGTTCAGCCGGCCGCGGTGCGGCATGCCGATGACGACCTCGTCGATCTCGTGCTCGGCGGCCTTGTCCAGCACCGCGTCGAGCAGCGGGATGACCGTCTCGCCGCCTTCGAGCGAGAACCGCTTCTGGCCGACGTACTTGGTCTGGAGGAAGGTCTCGAACGCCTCGGCGGCGTTGAGCTTCGACAGGATGTACTTCTGCACGGTGGCCGGCGGCTTCTCGTGCGGGACCTCGACGCGCTCCTGGATCCAGAGGCGCTCCTCCGGGTCGAGGATGTGCATGTACTCGACGCCGACCGTGCGGCAGTACGAGTTGCGCAGCACGCCCAGGATGTCGCGCAGCCGCATCCGCTCCTGGCCCGCGAACCCGCCGACCGGGAACTCCCGGTCCAGGTCCCACAGGGTCAGGCCGTGCGACAGGACGTCGAGGTCCTGGTGGCTGCGCTGGCGGTAGTTCAGCGGGTCCGTGTCGGCCATCAGGTGGCCGCGGGTGCGGAACGCGTCGATCAGCTCGATCACCCGGGCCGTCTTGTCGACCGCGCCCTCGGGGATGTCGGCGACCCAGCGGATCGGCTCGTACGGCAGCCGCAGCGACGTGAAGACGTCGTCGTAGAACCCGTCCTCGCCCAGCAGGAGCTGGTGGATGCGCCGCAGGAACTCGCCCGACTCCGCGCCCTGGATGACGCGGTGGTCGTACGTGGAGGTCAGCGTGATGACCTTGCTGACGCCCATGTCGGTCAGGGCCTGCTCGCTGGTGCCCTGGAAGTGCGCGGGGTACTCCATCGCGCCGACGCCGATGATCGTGCCCTGGCCCGCCTGCAGGCGCGGCACCGAGTGGTTGGTGCCGATGGTGCCGGGGTTGGTCAGCGAGATGGTGGTGCCGGAGAAGTCCTCGGTGGTCAGCGAGCCCGTCCGCGCCTTGCGGATCAGGTCCTCGTAGGCCTGCCAGAACTGCGTGAACGTCATGTTCTCGCAGCCCTTGATCGAGGCGACGACCAGCGTGCGCGAACCGTCCTTGCCGGGCAGGTCGATCGCCAGGCCGAAGTTCACGTGCTCCGGCGTGATCACGAACGGCTTGCCCTCGACCTCGCCGAAGTGCCGGTTCATGTTCGGGTACGCCTTGAGCGCCCGCACCACCGCGTACCCGATGAGGTGGGTGAAGGAGACCTTCCCACCGCGGGTGCGCTTGAGGTGGTTGTTGATCACGATGCGGTTGTCGGCCAGCAGCTTGGCGGGCACGGCGCGCACGCTCGTCGCGGTCGGAACGGTGAGCGAGAGCTCCATGTTCTTCGCGATGGCGGCGGCGGCGCCGCGCAGCTGCTTCTGCTCCTCGCCCTTGGCCGGCTGCACCGGCGCGGCCTTGGCGGCCTGGGCGGGTGCGGGCTTGGCCGCGGGCTTCTGGGCCGGCTGAGCCGTCGTCCCGGGCTGGGCTGCCTGGCTCTTCGGCTGCTGCTGCGGCTGTCGCGCGGTCGATGGCGCGGCGGTGGTCGCGGTCGACGGCGCGGCGGTGGTCGCGGCGGACGGCGCGGCTTGGGCCGGAGCGGTCTTGGTGGCGGTCGTGGTGCCGTTCTCCGCGGCCGCCGTCGTCGCCCCGTTGCCCGACCGCTGCGTCGACTTGTAGTCGGCGAAGAAGTCGTGCCAGGCCGGGTCCACGGACGACGGATCGGCGAGGAACTGCTCGTACATCTCCTCGACCAGCCACTCATTGGGGCCGAACTGAGAAGCAGGACTGCTGCTGGACACGGCTGGCGCTCGCCTCTATCCATCTCGCTCTTGGTAATGACTCACTCGTGGTCAGGCTAGTCCCCCGTCCGGTGCAGTTCACACACAGGAGGGGCAGCGCACCGAGTGTTCCCTCACAGAATCGGTCAGGTGATCGGTCGGTGTCGGGGGTGCTTGAGCATGACTTGAGGTTAAGCCCGTCACACGGCCGGTGGTGCTTCGACTCGGAGTAGTTGTGCGCACGGTGGTGGCCGGTGGGGTGTGAGGTGTTCAGAGGGCTGAAACGCGGCGCTCGTACTAGCTCTGGCCTCCATGTTCAACCTTTTGGTTGACTTCCGCGGGCGGGGTTCGTATGGTTTGTTCAACCGAGAGGTTGAGTAAGGAGATGGCGGTGGACGACCAGTTGTCGCGGGTCTTCTCGGCCCTGGCCGACCCGATCCGGCGCGACATGGTGGCGCGGCTGGCGGTGGGCGACGCGACCGTGAACGAGTTGGCCGGGCCGTACTCCGTGACCGTGCAGGCCGTGTCGAAGCACCTCAAGGTGCTCGAGGACGCCGGGCTCGTCAGTCGCAGCAAGCAGGCGCAACGACGGCCCGTCCACCTCGAGGCGGAGGTGTTCGACCTGATGACGAAGTGGATCGAGCGCTACCGGCTGGAAGCGGAGCAGCGCTACCAGCGGCTGGACGCCGTGCTCGCCGAACTGGCGACCGAGGGCACCGAGCAGACCCGAGTCGAAGGAGAAGCATCATGACCACGACCGAGCACCCCGGGACCAGGCACCCCGGGACCGAGATCAGCGCCGACCCGGCCCTGCCGACGATCCACCTCACCCGGGAGTTCGACGCCCCGGTGGACGCGGTGTTCCGCGCGCACGTCGACCCCGAGCTGGTGGTGAGGTGGCTGGGGCCGCGTTCGGTGACCATGCGGGTGGACCGGTGGGACGCGACGACCGGCGGCGCCTACCGGTACGCGCACACCCGCGGTGACGAGGAGTACCGGTTCTACGGCTCGTTCCACGAGGTGCGGCCCGGTGAGCGGATCGTGCAGACGTTCACGTTCGAGGGCTTCCCCGACGGCGTGTGCCTGGAGACGGTGACGTTCGAGGACCTCGGGGGCGGGCGGACGCGGCTGCACGCGATCAGCGTGTTCGAGACGACCGAGGGACGGGACGCGGCGATGGCCAGCGGCATGGAGACCGGGGTCGTCGAGGGGTACGAGCAGCTGGACGACCTGCTCGCCGAGGGCTGAGCGACCGGCCGGCTCACCGCCCCGCAGGCCCGGTCGGGCTTGCGGGGCTGCCCCGTGGCTGTGGTGAGCGGTCGGTCGTCGTCGTCGCCGCCGGACCAGCGGGCGGTGGCGTTCGGGACGGGGTCAACGGCCGAGGGTCAGTGGCTGGGGGTCAGTTCGCTGGGGTCCGGCTCGGTGTTGGCGCCGTGGGACCAGAGGCGGGCGTAGTGGCCGTTGGCTTCGAGCAGTTCGGCGTGGGTGCCCTGCTCGACCACCCGGCCCTCGGACAGGACCACGATCCGGTCGGCGCGGGCGGCGGTGGCCAGGCGGTGGGCGACGACGAAGGTGGTCCGGGCACCGGACAGGTGGTCGTTGGCGGCCAGGACGGCGGACTCGGTCGCGGGGTCCAGGGCGGCGGTGGCCTCGTCGAGGAGCAGGATCGTCGGCTGGACCAGTTCGGCGCGGGCCAGGGCGACCAGTTGGCGCTGGCCGGCGGACAGCCCTTGGCCGCGCTCGCCCACCTGCTGGTGGAAGGCGTGGGGCAGGGCGGCGACCACGGGCATGGCGCCGACGGCCCGGACCGCCGCCTCGATCTCGGCCCGGGTGGCGTCCGGCTTGCCGTAGGCGACGTTCTCCGCGATGTCCCCGCCGAACAGGTGCGCCTCCTGCGGGACGATGCCGAGACGTCGGCGCAGCGCCGACAGGTCGTAGGAGCGCAGGTCGACGCCGTCGATCAGCACCGCGCCCTCGGTGGCGTCGTAGAACCTCGCCACGAGCTTGACCAGGGTCGACTTGCCCGCGCCGGTCGCGCCCACGAAGGCGACGGTCTCGCCGGGCGAGACGTGCAGCGAGATGCCCTCGACGGCCGGACGGGTGGCGCCCTGGTAGGCGAACGTGACGTCGCGCAGCTCCACCTCGCCGCGCAGGTGGGGCACGGGCACGGGGTCGGCGGCCGGGGGGACGGTGGTCGGTGTGCGCAGCAGCTCGCCGATCCGGCTCAGGCCCACCCGGGCCTGCTGGTAGCCGTCGAACACGCCCGACAGCTGGTACAGCGGCGAGAAGAACAGGCCCAGGTAGAGCACGAACGCCAGCAGCACGCCGGGGGACAGGGTGCCCTCCGCCACGCGGTACGCGCCGACCACCAGAATCCCGGCCTGCGCCACGCCCGAGAGCAGTGACAGGAACGGGAAGTAGGTGGCGATGTACCGCTGCGCCCGGATCCGGGAACGGCGGTAGGCGTCGCTGCGCTCGGCGAAGGCCTCGGCCGACCGCGCCTCCCGCGTGTACGCCTGCGACACGCGCAGGCCCGAGACGTTCTCCTGGAGGTCGGCGTTGACCGCGCTGACGCGTTCGCGCGCCTCCGCGTAGGCCGCCGACGAGAGCCGTTGGAAGATCACCGTCGCGATCAGCAGGATCGGCAGGACGGCCAGCGCCACCAGGGCGAGGCCCGGATCGGTGACGACCAGGGCCACCGCGATGCCGCCGACGGTCAGCACGCTGATGGCGAACGTGGTCAGGCCGGTCTGCAGGAAGCTGGACAAGGCGTCCACGTCGGTGGTCATCCGGGTCATGATCCGGCCGGCCATCTCGCGCTCGTAGTAGTCCAGCCCCAGTCGTTGCAGGTGGGCGTAGCTGCGCACGCGCAGCAGGTACAGCAGGCGCTCACCGAGCCGGGAGGTCACGACGGTGCCCGCCGCCGCCGACACCCAGCCCAGCACCACCAGGGCGAGGCTGATCCCGGCGGCTGCCCAGAGCCAACCGGCCTGGCCGCCGACGACGCCCCGGTCGATGCCGAGGCGGACCAGGTTCGGCGAGGCGACGGCCAGCGCCGTGTCGATCAGGAGGAGCCCGGCCACGCCCAGCATCGCCCAGCGGACGGGGCGCAGCAGGGTGCGCAGCCGGAAGCCCGGGTCGGGTGCGCGCGGGTCCTCGCCGTTCAGGGTCGGCACGTCCTCGGCGGGCGGCAGGGCGTGCACGCGGTCCATCAGCTCCGGGGTCGGCGGGGTGCCGCCCACCAGCGCCGACGCGCCGCCGTCGCCCCGGGAGACCTTCGCCGCGCCGACGGCCCGGTTCGCCGCGCGCACGACCAGGTCGTCGTCCTCGGGTTCCGGCCAGAGGTCGGGCGTCGTGCCGTCCGGGCCCGGTTCCAGCCTGGCGTCGGCACGGGGGTCGACCTGCTCGATCACCTCGCCCGGACCGGCCAGGAGCTCGCGGTAGAGGCTGCAACGCCCTTGCAGCTCGGCGTGGGTGCCGACGTCGATCACCCGGCCCGCGTCCAGCACGGCGATGCGGTCGGCCAGCGTGAGCGACGACCGCCGGTGCGCGATCAGGAGCGTCGTGCGCTCGGCGGTCACGGCGGCCAGCGTGCGGTGGATGGCCGCCTCGGTGGCGTTGTCCACGGCCGAGGTCGCGTCGTCCAGGACGAGCACGCGCGGGTCGGAGAGCAGGGCGCGGGCCAGGGCGACGCGCTGGCGCTGGCCGCCGGACAGGGTCAGGCCGCGCTCGCCGACGACGGTGTCGTAGCCGTCCGGCAGGGCGGCGATGAACTCGTGCGCCTCGGCCGCCCGCGCCGCCGCCTCCACCTGCTCGTCGGACGCGTCCGGCAGGCCGTAGGCGATGTTCGTGCGAACGGTGTCGGAGAAGAGGAACGCCTCCTCGAACACCGTGCCCACGGTCCGGCGCAGCGAGGACAGGCGCAGGTCCCGGACGTCCACGCCGCCCACGGACACCGAGCCCTCGTGCACGTCGTAGAACCGGGGCAGCAGGAGCGAGACCGTCGACTTGCCGGAGCCCGCGGTGCCGACGATCGCGAGGGTCTCGCCCGGCTCCACGCGGAGGGACACGTCCGAGAGCACCGGCTCGCTGCGCGTGTAGCCGAACGTCACGTCCCGCAGCTCGACGGCCACCGGACCGGCGGGCACGTCGCGCTCGCCGTCCACGACCGTCGGCTGGGAGTCGACCAGCTCGTACACGCGCTCCACGCCGGCCCGCGCCAGCTGGGCCGTCACCATCAGGCTCGCCAGCAGGCGGGTCGGGCCGACGAGGGTGGCCACGTACGTCGCGAACGCCAGGAACGTGCCGAGGGTGACCTCCCCGCGCAGCGCCATCCAGCCGCCGAGCGCCAGCACCGCCACCTGCCCGAGGTAGGGCAGGGAGTTCAACGTCGCGGACGGGCGGGCGGTCAGGCGGGCCGCGCGCATCCGCTCGGCGAACAGGAGCTCGGCGCGGGACTCCAGCCGGGAGACCTCGCGGGCCTCCTGGCCGAACCCCTTCACCACGCGCACGCCGGTGACGGTCTCCTCGACGTGCTGCGCCACGTCCGCCGCGCGTTGCTGGGCCGACCAGGTGGCCGGGAAGAGGGTCAGCCTGCTGCGCGCCGCGACCACCCCGACCGCGGGGATGATCACCAGCGCGATCACGGTCAGCAGCGGCGACAGCCAGAGCATCGCCACGACGGCCGCCACCGCGAACACCACCGTGCCCAGCGCCAGCGGCGTCATCGACAGCAGGCTGTTGACCAGCTGGAGGTCGGTGATCGAGCGGGACACCACCTGGCCCGTGCGCAACGCGTCCTGCTTCGGCCCGTCCAGCCGCTGCACCGCGCCGAACACCGCCTGGCGCAGGTCGTGCTGCACGTCGACGGCCAGCCGGCCGCCGAGGTACCGGCGCACGAACGCGGTGCCGAAGGTCAGCAGCTCCAGGGCGACCAGGACGATCGCGAGCCCGGTCAGGCGGTCCGTGCGGCCGGTCATCGCGTCGTCGACCGCGACCTTGATCAGCAACGGGCCGGCGGCCTGAAGCCCGACGCCGACGACCGCGGCGAGCACCGAGAGCACCACGAGCGCACGGTGCTGCCAGCACGCCCTGGCGAGTCTGCGGATCCAGCCGTCGGAAGGAGTCACGACGTCCAACATAGGTCGGAGCACCGACACTGTCGGCCCTGATGATGTGACGAAGGCCGCCCCGAACCTTCGGGGCGGCCTCCATCAGCCGATCAAGATCACACGATCAGGTGATGTCCTTGCGCTGGGTGGCCGCCCAGCCACCGAGGAAGAACAACGCCGACCAGACGAGGAAGATCAGACCGCTCAACCACCAGTCGAACGCGCCGAGCCCGCCACCGGCGAAGCGCAGCGCCTCGACGATGTCGTCCCGCACGGTGCCGGCGTTCGACAGGAACAGCGACTGCGCCATCGAGCCGGTCAGGCCGTTGGCCGCGCCGTTGGGCAGGAAGCCGATGATCTCCGGCAGGCCCTGCGACGCCAGCAGGAGCTGGATGCCGTTCTCCACGAGCAGCATGTAGAGCAGCAGCACCACGGTGGTGCCGACGACGCTGGTCATCAGCGCGCCGACGCCGACGCCGAACATGGTCATCAGGATCGACGACAGGATGCCGACACCCGCCATCGCCAGCCACCCGCCCGCGTCCGGCAGCGAGCTTGAGTTCGAGGTCAGGGCGGTGCCGAGGCTCACCGACGCCACGATCACGATGCCGTAGACCGCGCCCCACAGGATGTAGACGACCATCTTCGCGGCCAGCGCGGAGACCCGGTTGGGCGCGGTCAGGAACGTGGTGGTGATCGTCTTGCGGTTGATCTCGTTCGCGATGGCCAGGCCGCCGAAGATCATCGGGAAGATCGTGGCCACGTTGATGCTGCGGGCGATCCCGAACACCGACATCTGCCACTGCGACGGGTCCACGTCGAGGATCACGGCCAGCTCTTCGGCGTCGCCGCTGTTCATGAAGTCCGAGAAGGTCTTGAAGATGGCCCCGGTGCCGAGCGCCCAGCCGAACGCGAGCAGCACGGTCGGGATCATCAGGCCCCACCACAGGCCCGTGGTGGTCGTCTTGCGGAACTCCGACTTGATCAGGTTGCCCATCACGCACCGCCCCCGAGGCCGTCCTGGCCGGACTGCCGACCGTAGGGGTTGTCCTGCGCCGGCTGCTGCCGGAATCCCGACGGTGGCGTCTCGTCGCCCGATGAGGGCTGGTGCTGCTGCTCGTGGCCTTGTGGTGGTTGTCGGTACTGCTGGTGGTCCTGCGAGGGCTGCTGCTGCTGGTAGCCGGACTGTTGGTACCCGGGTTGCTGGTGGCCGGGTTGCTGGTGGCCGGGTTGCTGGTGGCCGGGTTGCTGGTGGCCGGGTTGCTGGTACGGCTGCTGGTAGCCCGGCTGCTGCTGGTAGCCCTGCGGCGGCGCCTGGTGCTGCGGCTGGTAGCCGGCCGGCGGCTGCGGCTGGTAGCCGACGGGTTGGGCGTACTGGCCCTGCGCCGCGTACTGGCCGTTGGTGAGCTGGAAGAACAGCCGTTCCAGGTCGACCTTCTCCTCCTGGATGCCGTACACCGACACACCCGCCCTCAACGCCGTGTCGGCGACCTGCTTGGCCTCCGCTCCGGTGACCGCGATGCGGCCGTCCGGCAGTTGCTCGATCGCGCTGATCCCGTCCTCGCGCAGCGCCGCGACCAGCGCGCCGGTGTCCGAGGGCTGCACGAGCACGCGCCCCTGCTGCTGGCCGCGCAGCTGGTCCAGCGACCCGGAGTACATGGTCTGACCGCGGCTGATGACCACCACCTGGTCGACGGTCTGCTCGACCTCCGCCAGCAGGTGGCTGGAGATCAGCACCGTCCGCCCGCCGCGCGCGTAGGACTGGAGGAACGTCCGCAGCCACGCGATGCCCTCCGGGTCCAGCCCGTTGGCCGGCTCGTCGAGCACCAGGATCTGCGGGTCGCCGAGCAGCGCGGTGGCCAGGGCCAGCCGCTGCTTCATGCCGAGCGAGAACCCGCCCGCCTTGCGGTCGCCCGCCGCGCCGAGCCCGACCAGCTGGAGCACCTGGTCGGCCCGCGAGTCGGGCACGCCGATCGCGGACGCGTAGACGAGCAGGTGGTTGCGCGCGGTGCGCTTGGGGTGGAAGCCCTGGGCCTCCAGCACCGCGCCGACCACCCGGGCCGGGTTGCCGAGCTGGGCGAACGGCCTGCCGTTGATCAGTCCGGTGCCCGCGGTCGGGGTCACCAGGCCGAGCAGCATGCGCAGCGTCGTCGTCTTGCCTGCCCCGTTGGGACCGAGGAAGCCGGTCACCGAACCGGGTTCCACTGTGAAGCTGAGGTTCTGCACCGCTGCGACCGGACCGAACTGCTTGGTCAAGTTCTGCACCACGATGCGGCCAGTGCCGTCGTGCACGCGTCCCTCCCGAGTACTCCTACCGGGCGTCATCCTGCCTTAGGAGGGTCACTCGGGGAGGGCATGTCGGGGTTTCGACGCGACCCTCGGTATCTCGGTCGTCGTCTCGACGTCCCTCGAATGGCGCAGCGTGCGGAGTGGGCGGCGGCGTTCGCGGTGCGGCAGACCGTCGCCTATGAGGTGCTGGTGGGCCATCGTCCACACCTGGCACGGCCACTTCTTGTGCCGCAGGATGCCGGGGCACGCGCCGCAGCGGCCGTCCGGATCGGGTTGGTGCACGGTCAGCAGCAGCCGCCAGCCGTCGGCCAGGCGGTGGATCTCGGACCGCGCGAGCGGCACGAGGGCGTCCGCCTCGCCGGTCTCGGCGACCTCGTCCAGCAACGCCAGCCGGCGCAGCACGGCGGCGCGCAGCGCTTCGTCCACGCCCGTCACATCCTGTCGGCGACTTGGTCGAGCAGGCGGTGCAGCCTGCGCGTCTGCGTGACCGACATCACAGCGGACTCACCGGGTGGCGCGACCAGCAGAACTCGGTCGTCCTCGACGAGCACGGTCATCGACCGGTCCCGCCCGAACGGGTCGTGGCAGTCGATCCAGCCCTCGGGTTCAGCCATCTCGCTCCGATCGGAGGTGGCGCGGCGGGGCGCCGCGCGAGCGGACGACCCCGCTCGGTAGCTACGGGGTTCCGACCTGTCCATCGGTCACCGGGGTGTCGTGACTTACCTGTTATCACCCAAGTTCACTCGATTGCTTGAGCGTGCACACGGCGTGTTGCCACCGCCGGGCGAAATGTGCGCCGGATAGGTGGGGCCGCTGGGCAGGGACCCCGGTTCCCGGCTAGGATTGGTCACGCGGCCCGCTCCCAGTGACCCCCAGGCTGGTTGAGCGGGCCGTCTTTCTTGCCGAAGGGCCCCGCTCACGTGCTGTGAGCGGGGCCCTTCGCGGTAGTGGGTATCAGAGGTCGACCGGCGTGTGGGTCATCCCGTGCGCCTGGGCGACCGGCAGGTTGGTCAGCAGGCCCTCGTGCGCGTTCAGGCCGAGCGCCAGCGACGCGTCCCCGCGCAGCGCCGCCTCCCAGCCCAGGTCGGCCAGCGCGACGGCGTACGGCAGCGTCACGTTGGTCAGCGCGTAGGTCGACGTGCGCGGCACGGCGCCGGGCATGTTCGCCACGCAGTAGAAGACGGTGTCGTGCACCTGGTAGGTCGGGTCGTCGTGCGTGGTCGGCCGCGAGTCGGCGAAGCAGCCGCCCTGGTCGATCGCGATGTCCACGAGGACGGAGCCGGGCCTCATGCCGGCCACCAGGTCGTTGCCGACCAGCTTCGGCGCCTTCGCGCCGGGCACCAGCACCGCGCCGATGACCAGATCGGCCTCGCGGACGGCCTCCTCGACGGCGTACCGGTTGGACGTCACGGTGCGCAGGCGGCCCTGGTAGAGGGCGTCGATGTGCCGCAGCCGGTCCACGTTGGTGTCCAGGACCTGCACGTCCGCGCCCATGCCCACGGCGATCGCCGCCGCGTTCAGGCCCGCCACGCCGCCGCCGATCACGACCACCCGCGCCGGGTGCACGCCGGGCACGCCGCCGGGCAGCACGCCGCGCCCGCCGGACGGCTTCATCAGCGAGTACGCGCCCACCTGCGGCGCGAGCCTGCCCGCCACCTCCGACATCGGCGCCAGCAGCGGCAGCGCGCCGTTCGGGGTCTGCACGGTCTCGTAGGCGACGGCGGTGGTGCC
This sequence comes from Actinosynnema sp. CA-299493, assembly GCF_050946825.1. NCBI lineage: Bacteria > Bacillati > Actinomycetota > Actinomycetes > Pseudonocardiales > Pseudonocardiaceae > Actinosynnema > Actinosynnema sp. CA-299493. The sequence continues at coordinate 8,387,951 of NZ_CP191993.1, read as the reverse complement.
GGAGTCCAGCAACGCCCGCGTCAGCGGCCGGTCGGCGGCCAGGTGCAGGTACGTGAACAGGACCTGGCCCTTGCGCAGCCGCGGGTACTCCTCGGCGATCGGCTCCTTGACCTTGAGCACCAGGTCGCCCTCGGCCCACACGTCGTCCGCGCCGGGCAGCACCTTCGCGCCGGCGGCCAGGTACTCCTCGTCGGTGATGGCCGAACCGAGGCCCGCGCCGGTCTCGACCACCACGTCGTGACCGCGCTGGGTCAGCTCGTGCGCGCCCGCCGGGGTCAGCGCGACGCGGTACTCGTGGTTCTTGATCTCGCGGGGGACGGCGATCCGCACGGTGGGCTCCTTCGGCCGTTGTTACACCAAAGGTCCGGTAACGGGTACCCGGTGTCATCGTGCCGCGAGCACCAACGGGCCGGTGCGCGGTTGTGCGGTCCGGACAAGTCCGGTGGCGCGTTGACACCCGTCGGGCCCGGCACCTAGCGTGCGGGCCAACCAACTGAACATCGGCCGCGGCGCGCCAGGAGCGCCGGAACCCGCGCGGGAGAGACCTCGGTGAACGTGCCGGGGCGCCGAAGGAGCAAGTACCCCGCACACTCTCAGGCAGCGAGAACCGCTCGGGTGAGGCGACTCTGGAAAGCGCGCCCAACCGCGCGCACCCACGGTGCAAGCCGGAACGGATCGACGGTCAGCCGTCGCGACGACCCGGTGAAGCTCTCAGGTCCAAGGACAGAGTGGGGCTCTGGGTGGACCTTGCCGTGAGGGAGCGCTGTCGTGACTTTTCCGGACAACCTGCTGTACACGCCCGAGCACGAGTGGGTGGACTGGGCGCCGGGTACCCAGGACCCGGTGGCGGTCGGCATCACGTCGTACGCGGCGGACTCGCTGGGTGACATCGTGTTCGTGGAGCTGCCCGAGGTCGGCGCCGTGGTGACGTCCGGCGAGGTGTGCGGCGAGCTGGAGTCGACCAAGTCGGTCAGCGACCTGTACGCGCCGGTCAGCGGCGAGGTGGTGGAGGTCAACCCGACCGCTGTCAACGACCCGTCGCTGATCAACAACGACCCGTACGGCGCCGGTTGGCTGTTCAAGGTGGCCGTGACCGACGCGTCCGGGCTGCTGACCGCGGCGAAGTACGCGGAACTGACCGGGGACTGACGTCATGGCGATCAGCGTGTTCGACCTGTTCTCCGTGGGCATCGGACCGTCGAGCTCGCACACGGTGGGCCCGATGCGCGCGGCGATGATGTTCGCGGACCGGCTGCGGCCCTCGTCGGCCTCGGTCGACCGGGTGCACGTGGAGCTGTTCGGCTCGCTCGGCGCGACCGGGCACGGGCACGGCAGCCCCAAGGCGGTGCTGCTCGGACTGGAGGGCTGCCGGCCGGAGGAGGTCGACCCTGAAGAGGCCGAGCGGCGGGTGGCGGAGATCCGCGCCACCGGACGGCTGCGGCTGGCCGGCGCGCGGGAGATCGCGTTCACCGAGGACACCGACCTGGTGATGCACCGGCGCAAGTCGTTGCCGCTGCACCCCAACGGCATGAGCTTCACCGCCCACTCGGGTGACGCCGTGGTCGACTCGGCGGTGTACTACTCCGTCGGCGGCGGGTTCGTGGTGGACGACACGGCCACCGGCGCCGACCGGATCAAGGCCGACGAGACGCCGGTCGCGCACCCGTTCCGGACGGGTGACGAGCTGCTGGCGCGGTGCCGGGAGACCGGGCTGTCGATCAGCGAGGTCATGCTGGCCAACGAGCTGTCGTGGCGTGGCGAGGAGTCGGTGCGCTCGGGGCTGCTGGGGATCTGGGACGTGATGCAGCAGTGCGTCGAGCGCGGCTGCACTCGGACCGGTGTGCTGCCCGGTGGCTTGAAGGTGCGGCGGCGCGCGGCCGAGATGCGGCAGCGGATGGCCGCCGAGCACTACGCCACGGACCCGTTGCGGGTGATGGACTGGGTGACGCTGTTCGCGCTGGCGGTGAACGAGGAGAACGCCGCAGGCGGTCGCGTGGTGACCGCGCCGACCAACGGCGCGGCTGGCATCGTGCCCGCGGTGCTGCACTATTACACCCGCTTCGTGCCGGGCGCGTCCGACGACGGCGTGGTGCGGTTCCTGCTGACGGCGGGGGCGGTCGGCGTGCTGTTCAAGGAGAACGCGTCGATCTCCGGCGCCGAGGTCGGGTGCCAGGGCGAGGTCGGTTCGGCGTGCTCGATGGCGGCGGGCGGGCTGGCCGAGGTCATGGGCGGCACGCCGGAGCAGGTGGAGAACGCGGCCGAGATCGCCATGGAGCACAACCTGGGGCTGACGTGCGACCCGATCGGGGGACTGGTGCAGATCCCGTGCATCGAGCGCAACGCGCTGGCGTCGATCAAGGCGATCACGGCGGCGCGGATGGCGCTGCGCGGCGACGGCTCGCACTTCGTGTCGTTGGACAAGGTCATCAAGACCATGCGTGAGACGGGCAAGGACATGAAGAGCAAATACAAGGAGACCGCTCGCGGCGGGCTGGCCGTCAACGTCATCGAGTGCTGACCCGTGCGTGGGAGGCGGCCGACCGGTCGCCTCCCACACCGCCGGGTTACGGCAGGACCGCCTCGATCGCCTTCACGACCGCCTCGTCCTCAGGCTCGGTGCGCGGGCGGAACCTGGCCACGACCTCGCCGGACGGGGCGACGAGGAACTTCTCGAAGTTCCACTGGACGTCGCCGGCCGCGCCGTCGGTGTCCGCGAACGCCGTCAGCTCGGCGTACAGCGGGTGCCGGGACGGGCCGTTCACCTCGACCTTCTCGAACAGCGGGAACGTCACGCCGTACGTGGTGGAGCAGAAGGTGGCGATCTCCTCCGCCGTGCCCGGCTCCTGCCCGGCGAACTGGTTGCACGGGAACCCGACCACGGAGAACCCCTGGGCCGCGTACCGCTCCTGCAACCGCTCCAAGCCCTGGTACTGGGGCGTCAGCCCGCACTTCGAGGCGACGTTCACCACCAGCAGCGCCTTGCCCGCCACCGCGCCCAGGCTCGACGGCTCACCGGACAGCGTGCGCAGCGGGATGTCGTGGATGCTCATGCCCGCGAGGCTACGTGCCTCTCCACGAGCGCACGCAGGGCCGCCATCTCCGCCGCCAGCGCGGCCACGCCCGCCGCCGTCACGCTGACCCACGTCCGGGGCCGCTTGCCGTCGTACCCCTTCTCCACCGCGACCAGCCCGGCCTGCTCCAGCACCGCGATGTGCCGCGACAGGTTGCCCGCGGTCAGCTCCAGGGTGGACCGCAGGTAGCCGAACTCGACCCGCTTCGCCTCCGCCGCCACGGTGAGGATGCCCAGCCGGTGCCTCTGGTGCACCACGTCGTCCAGCGACGCGGTCGGGTGCTCAGCCACGCCGCAAGCCCACCAGGCCGCCGACGACGAGCACCAACCCGGGCAGCACGACCACGCTGCCCGACGACCACGTGCCGGGCGTGACCCCTTCCAGCGGCGTGAAGCCGGCGGACACGCACAGCGCGACCAGGTACCCCGCCGTGATGGTGGTGAACCGGGTGCTGCGCTCCACCGCCGCCAGCACCACCAGGCCGAGGCCGATCGCGATGAACTGCCCGATCGCCGGCTGGTCGTGCTGGAGCACCGCCGTGCCCAGCACGGCCGCCGTCGCCGTCGCCGCGAGCGGGGCCTTCCACCGCCACAGCGCGGTCGCCGCCGCGAGCAGGATCAGCCCCGCGCCGGTGCCCGAGTGGAACCGGAACGGCAGGTGCTCCAGCGCCAGGCCGATCACCGGACCGCCCAGGCCGATCGCCAGCGCGCCGAGGTAGCCCCCGGTGGACGTCTCGATGCCCACCCGCGCACCACGCCGGCGGTACCACCACACCGTCGCCAGGCCGCCCACCACCAAGGCGGTCGACCAGTACAGGCTCAACGCCACCGGGTAGCGCACGTCGAACCCGCGCGGCGACGGACCCGGCGCGTACAGCGGCACGGCCAGGAACGACGCGACGCCGAAGAACAGCAGCGGGAACGGGTAGGCGTGCCGGTCCTCCCGCGCCCGCCGGCGCAGTTCGGCCAAGTCACCCAGCAGGTCTGCCACCCAGTCAGGTTTGCACCGCAAACCAACCGCGTCAACCGCGTCACCCGCGTGGCCGGAAGATGGTCACCACCACCCGCAGCCCGAGCAGCACGCTGATGACCAGCAGGTTGTAGCCGAACACCTGGAACAGCGAGATGTCCGGACCCACCCGCGGCCCGCCGTCCGCGCCGAGCAGCAGCACCGCCATCACGCCCGCCGTCGCGCCCAGCACGGTCAGCATCACCTGGTGCAGCAGGGACACGATGAACTGCCGGTCGCGCTCGTCGGCGAACAGCCTCATGCTCAGCCCCAGCCGACCCTGCTCCAACGCGCTGGAGATCCGCTCCGCCCGCCGGGGCAGCCGCCGCAGCATGGGCAGCACCGCGTGCAGCTCCTCGGTCATGGTGCGCTTCAGCGACTCCGGCGTGAGGTGCGCGCTGAACTGCTCGTCCGCGAACGACCGCGACTCGGCCACGATGTCGAACCCCGGTGACAGCGCGGCCAGCGTGCCCTCCACGGTGGCCAGCGCCCGGAACACCGCCGCGATCTCCGGCGGGATGCTCAGCCCGTGCCGGTAGACCAGCGTGAACAGGTCGCCGAACATCTCGACGTCCGGCCGCATCCCGGTGCCGAGGTGGCGTGCCATGAACTGCCCGAGCGCGCGCTCCAGCTGCTGCTCGTCGATCTCGTCGGGCCGCGCCACCAGCTCCAGCAGCGCGTCGCGCAGGCCGGCCGGGTCGCCGTGGTCGACGGCCAGCAGCAGCTTGCCCAGCGCGGCGCGCAGCTGCGCGTCGATCCGGCCGACCGAGCCGAAGTCCAGCAGGCCGAGCCTGCCGTCACCCAGCAGCATGATGTTGCCGGGGTGCGGGTCGGCGTGGAAGACGCCGTTGAGCATCACCTGGCGCAGCAGCGCGTCCAGGAGCGTGCGGGCGAGCGCGTCCCGGTCCACCGACTCCAGCGACGCCGACCGCACGGGCGTGCCGTCCAGCCGTTGCATGACCAGCACGCGTGCCGTGCAGAGGTCCTCGTGCACGGCGGGCAGCACCACGTCCGTGCCGTCGGACGCCGCCCGCACGGCCGCCAGGTTGCGCGCCTCGACCCGGAAGTCCAGCTCCTCGCGCAACGCGGCGGAGAACCCGGCGGCCAGGTCGCGCACGCCGATCGCCTTGCCCCACCGCGTCTTGTCGTGCAACGTCGAGGCGAGTCGGAGCACGATGTCCAGGTCGGCCTCGGCGACCCGCCGCACGCCCGGCCGCTGCACCTTCACCACGACGTCCTCGCCGGACTTCAGCCGCGCCCGGTGCACCTGGGCGACGGACGCGGCGGCGATCGGCCGCTCGTCGAACTCGGCGAACACGTCCTCCGGCGGCTGCCCCAGCTCGGCCACCAGCACCTCGCGCACGGCCGGCCACGGTGCGGCGGGCACCTTGTCCTGCAACGACGTCAGCTCGTCGACCACGTCCGGCGGCAGCAGGTCCGGCCGCGTGGACAGCACCTGGCCGAGCTTGACGAACGTGACGCCGCCCTCCTCCAGCGCCAGCCGCAGCGACCGCGCCAGCCGGGTGTCGGTGCGCTCCCGCCCGCGCAGGTACGGGCCGAGGCCGTGGCGGAACGCGATCGCGGTGATCCGGGAGTAGCGGCGGGCGCGCGAGACCCGCCCGCGCAGCGCGCGCCACCACTCGGTGGGCGGCGGGATCGACCCGGTCGGCACCACGATCTCGGCGAACGTGAGCAGCGCGATCATCATCAGCAGCGCGATGCCGACCTGCACGGTGGCCAGCGCGGGCGTGGTCTCCGGGCCGGGCATGGCGTTCAGCGCGGCTTCGCTCATCGACAGGCCGACCAGGCACGCGAGCGTGGTGCGGATCAGCCCGACGTGGAGCCCGAGGATGCGGCGGGCGGCCAGGGCCATGCCGAGCACCAGGGACAGGAACGTCACCGGAACGCCGACCGTGTACAGCAGGAAATCACCCATACGTCTTCCCCCAAGCGGTTCGCGCGGAGGATAGAACGGGCTGCCTGAGACGGTGCGTGTTCGGAACAGAGGTCCGATCACTCGGATGGCCCAGGGAGGGTGATCGCCCAGTGCTGGTCTTCAGCAGAACGGTGTGACGTCCCCGTTTCACGAGTGTGAAGGATGTTGACGTTCGAGTGCCGCAGTCCCTACGGTCGCCTGAGAGGTCCGAGGACCTTCGCACTACCCCGTGGAGGGCCACGACTTCGGCGGCGGTGTCGCGGGCCCTCCGCGGGTGTGGTGCCGGGTGCCGGTCGCCGGGTCAGAAGTCGAAGACCGGGCCGGTCTCCGCGAGCATGACGCACGGGTTCGAGAACTCGGCCTGGAACGACCGCGTCTCGCCGCGCCACGTGCCGGACGCCGTGACGCGCACCGGGTCGTGCTCCAGCGTGCACAGGCCCTGGCCGGTCGCCAGGCCGCCGACCTGGCCGTCCACATCGGACAGCGCGAGGCACGCCTCGTCCGCCCTGGGGTGCAGTCCGCCGGCCGGTTCACAGGTCAGGTGCGAGTACAGGATCGACTCGCCGTGCTGCACGCTGAGCACGAAGGTCGACTCCGGCGCGGAGAACGCCGGGATGAGCGCGGCGATCGCCGCGAACAACGGGAGTGGTGCCATGCACCACAGCGTGGACGCCGATCACCGCTCAACTCCAGGCATCTCACCGGATCGTGTGGTTTCCGGCAAGGTCGACTCCGGCCGACCGTGCGTGGTTGCGCTACTCGCCGCGAGAGTCCTACGTTCAGAGCTCGAGAGTCCTACGTTCGCGTACCCCGAGTTCAACGCTCAGACCGACCGCCCGGTCTGCCGAGCGTTGAACTCGGGTGCTCTGAACGTAGGACTCTCGCGGCGTGGACGTAGGACTCTCGGGGTTAGAGGGATTTCAGGGTGGCGAGGGTGGAGGAGAGGGTGGACGGGAGAGTGGGGGTGGGGGGATTGGTGGTGTGGTGGGCGATCACGCCGTCGGGGCGGATCAGGGCGGCGCCCGTCCGGCCGATGCGGTAGCGGGTCGCCAGGGCGCCGGTGGGGTCGGTGATGGCGGGGACGTGCAGGGACGGCACGGTGGTGGCGCGCCAGGCCGGGTTCAGGGTGATCAGGGTCCAGGTGGTGAACAGGTCCAGGGTGGACACCTGACGGCCCTCGTGCGCCACGGTGACGTGCGGTGCGCGGAAGCCCGGCCGGGCGGAGGGGTTGGCCGGGTCCTCCACGGGTGACGGGTCGGTGTCGTCGATCAGCACGGCGTTCGAACGGCAGCGGTAGCCCAGGGTCAGGTGCGCCGGGTCGACCTCGGCCGGCACGTCCGGGCCCGCCAGGTGCGGCGCGAACCGCTGCACGTAGTTCGCGTACGACCCGTCCACCACCAGCTTCGCGTACGGCCGCCGTTCGGCCTCGTAGCTGTCCAGCAGGCCGACGCCGGCCTCGCCCCTCAGCACCTCCGCCAGCTTCCACGCGAGGTCGAACCCGTCGCCGATCGCCGTGTTCCCGCCGAGCCCGCCGGTCGGCGGCGTCACCTTCGCCGCGTCACCGACCAGGAACACCCGCCCCGCCCGGAACCGGTCGCTCAGCCACGCCGCCATCTCCCACGCGGTGACCTCCAGGACGTCCGGCTCCAGGTCAGGCGCGTCGGTCGCGATCCGCAGCAGGTCGACGCACCGCCGCGGCGGGTAGTCCGCCGCCGACTCGCGCGCCGGGTCGTACTCGATCGTGAACACGTTGCGCCGCGCGGTGTTCGTCGCCACGAAAGCACCGGTGAACGCCGGGTTCCGCAGGTAGAACAAGGTCAGCTTGTCGGGCACGAGGTGTGCCGTCAGGTCGGCGTCGAACACCACCCCGACGTGGCGCGACAGCTCGCCCGGCCCCTGCCGCCCGATCCCGACGAACTCGCGCACCACGCCCCGGTGCCCGTCCGCGCCGATCACGTAGTCCGCCCGGACGGTGTGCTCGCCCCCGGCCGAGCGGACCCGCGCCGTCACCCCCTCGTCGTCCTGCGCCAACGACACCAGCTCGGTCTCGAACAGCACCTCCGCGCCCAGCTCGCGCGCGCGCCGCAGCAGCACCGGCTCCACGTGGTCCTGGCTCGCCAGCGCCGGGCGCTCGGGGCTGAGCGTGGCGTCCCACTCGTCGTCCTCGTGCACGATCGTGTGAAACACCTGCCCGCGCAGGCTCTCCGCGACCTTGATCACCAACCCGCCGCCCAGGCCCGCGTCGCCCGCCAGCACCTCGTCGGCGACCCCGGCCCGGCGCAGCACCTCCATCGTCCGGTGCGTCTGCCCGGTCGCCTTCGGGTGCGGCGACGTCCCCCGGTGCTTCGAGATGCCCAGCACCGACACGCCCTGCCGCGCCAGGAACAACGCGGCCGTCAACCCGCTGAGCCCCGCCCCGACCACCAGCACCTGCACACGCCTGTTTTCTCCCATGACTAAGAATCTTAGTCACTGAGAGATTCGGGAATCAAGACAATCAGGGAAGCGGGACGACCTCACCCGAACGCGCCGACGCGAACGCCGCCTCGACCACTTCCAGCCCGGTGACCGCGTCGGCCACCGGCACCGGAGCCCGACCGGCGGCGACGGCGGCGTAGAAGTCCTGGTAGGACCCCGGCTCCGTGCGCACGGGCTCCGTCCCGAGCACACCCCACCGCTCGGCCGGCTCCTCGCCCCAGCCGGAGCCGCCGGGCACCGCGCCCGCCTTCAACGCCTCCTCCTGCGGGTCCATCCCGTGCTTCACGTACGCCGACCGGTCGCCCAGGACCCGGAACCGCGGTCCCGGCGACGCCGCCAACGCCGACGCCCACAGGTGCGACACCGCGCCGGACGGGTGGGTCAGCGCCAGGAACGCGTCGTCGTGCGCACGCGCGCCGGCCCGCAGCGCCCGCACCTCCGCGTACACGCTCGCCGGACGACCGAACAACGCCACCGCCTGGTCCACCAGGTGCGTGCCGAGGTCGAACACGATGCTGCCCAGGTCGGCCGGGTCGCCGGACTCCTTCCAGCCCTCCTTCACCTCCGGCCGCCACCGCTCGAACCGCGACTCGAACCGGTGCACCCGCCCCAGCGCGCCCTCGCCGACCAGCCGCGCCACGGTGCGGAAGTCGCCGTCCCAGCGCCGGTTGTGGAACGGCGCCAGCAGCACCCCGCGGGCCGCCGCCAGGTCCGCCAGCTCCCGCGCCTCGGCGGCAGACGGCGCGAACGGCTTGTCCACCACGACGTTCAGCCCGTGCTCCAGCGCGGCCCGCGCGTGCGCGGCGTGGTGCCGGTTCGGCGTGGTCACCACGACCAGGTCGAACTCGCCGGCCCGCCGCCACACCTCGTCCACCGACGCGATCAGCTCGGCCTCCGGGTAGCGGGACGCCACCTCGGCCTGCCGCTCGGGGTTGCCGGTGACGACGGCGGCCAGCGCCAGGCCGGGCGTGGTGGACAGGAACGGTGCGTGGAAGGCGGCTCCACCGAGCCCGTAGCCGATCAGTGCGGTGCGCATGCACCGAACCCTAAGCGTCCCAAGTCGTGGACGCCCTGTCGTGGACGGTCACCCAGCGCTACGTTCAGCGCATGATCCCGCTGGTGGCACGTCGGCACGTGGACTACGTGCGCGTCACCAGCACGGCCTGTCCCCTCGGCTGATCCAGCCCAAGAATCGTGCACGACCGGGGTCTTCGGCGTGCCTGCAGAACCAGAGCCAGACAGGAGCCACCAAGCATGTCCTGGTCCTTCGACACCAAGCAGGTCCACTCCGGCGCCGCGCCCGACCCCACGACCGGCGCGCGTGCCACCCCGATCTACCAGACCACGTCGTTCGTGTTCCGCGACTCCGCGCACGGCGAGGCGCTGTTCAGCCTGGCCGAGCCGGGCAACATCTACACCCGCATCAACAACCCCACCCAGGACGTGCTCGAGCAGCGGGTCGCCGCGCTGGAGGGCGGAGTGGCTGCGGTGGCGTTCGCGTCGGGCCAGGCCGCCGAGACCGCCACCGTGCTCAACCTCGCCCGCGCCGGCGACCACCTGGTCTCCAGCGCCTCCCTCTACGGCGGCACCTACAACCTGTTCCACTACACGCTGCCCAAGCTGGGCATCGAGGTGTCCTTCGTGGACGACCCCGACGACCTGGACGCGTGGCGCGCCGCCGTGCGGCCGAACACCAAGCTCTTCTTCGCCGAGTCGCTGGCCAACCCGCGCAGCAACGTGCTGGACATCGCGGCGGTCGCCGAGGTGGCGCACGCGGCGGGCGTGCCGCTGGTGGTGGACAACACCGTGCCGACGCCGTACCTGGTGCGGCCGATCGAGCACGGCGCGGACATCGTGGTCCACTCGGCCACGAAGTACCTCGGCGGGCACGGCACCGCGGTCGCGGGTCTGGTCGTGGACGGCGGCACGTTCGACTACTCCGACGCGGCGAGGTTCCCGGACTTCAACGAGCCCGACCCCAGCTACCACGGCCTGCGGTACTGGCCGGTGCTCGGGCACGGCGCGTTCGCCGCGAAGCTGCGGGTGCAGGGCCTGCGCGACACCGGCGCCGCCATCGCGCCGCTGACCAGCTTCCTGATCATCCAGGGCATCGAGACGCTGTCGCTGCGCATCGACAAGCACTCCTCGAACGCGCTGGAGCTGGCCCGGTGGCTGGAGGCGCGCGACGAGGTGGAGAAGGTGCACTACGCGGGCCTGCCGTCGAGCCCCTGGCACGAGCTGGCGCAGAAGTACCTGCCGACCGGCGGGGGCGGCGTGGTGTCGTTCGAGCTGCGTGGCGGCGTGGCGGCGGGTCGCGCGTTCGTGGACGGCGTGGAGCTGTTCAGCCAGCTGGTGAACATCGGCGACGTGCGCAGCCTCATCGTCCACCCGGCCAGCACCACGCACAGCCAGCTCACGCCCGAGCAGCAGGTCGTCTCCGGGGTCACGCCCGGCCTGGTGCGGTTGTCGGTGGGCATCGAGGGCGTGGAGGACCTCAAAGCCGACCTGGAATCGGGCTTCCGCGCCGCCAAGTCGGTGCTGTGAGCCACGGGTCCACCTCCGGGAAGACCCCTCCCACCGCCGGCGGGTGGCGGGAGGGGGACCCGAACGGGCGACGGCAGTGGGTGCGCGGCTCCATGCCGGGACTGCCGGGGCTCTCCATCGCCTACGAGACGTGGGGCGAGCCGAACGCCGACCGGTCGAACGCGGTGCTGGTGCTGCACGCGTTGACCGGCGACAGCCACGTGGCCGGTCCGGCCGAACCGGGCCACCCCACCCCCGGCTGGTGGGACGGGCTGGTCGGGCCGGGACGGGCGCTGGACCCCGAGCGCTGGTTCGTGGTCGCGCCGAACGTGCTGGGCGGCTGCCAGGGCACCACGGGGCCGTGGGCGACCGCGCCGGACGGCAAGCCGTGGGGCGCGCGGTTCCCCAGGCTCACGGTGCGCACCCAGGTGGCCGCCGAGGTGCTGCTGGCCGACGCGCTGGGCGTCGACTCGTGGGCCGCCGTGCTGGGCGGCTCCATGGGCGGGATGCGGGCGCTGGAGTGGGCGGTGTCCGAGCCCGACCGGGTGCGCGCCCTGCTCCTGCTGGCCGCGCCGGCGGCGTCCACGGCCGAGCACATCGCGCTGGCGTCCGCCCAGCTGCACGCCATCCGGCTCGACCCGGTCGGCGGCCTCGGCGTGGCCCGCCGGATCGCGCACATCGGCTACCGGGGCGAGGCGGAGCTGTCCGCCCGGTTCGGCCGCGAGGAGCGCGCGGACGGCCGGTTCCAGGTGGAGTCCTACCTGGACCACCACGCGGACAAGCTGGTCCGCCGGTTCGACCCGGCCAGCTACGCCTCCCTCACCGAGGCCATGAACAGCCACGACGTGGGACGTGGGCGCGGCGGTGTGCGGGCCGCGCTGCGCCGCGTCAAGGCGCGGACCCTCGTGGCGGGCATCGACTCCGACCGCCTGTACCCGCTGCGGCAGCAGGCCGAGGTCGCCGACGCCGTGCCCGGCGCCGGCGACCTGCGCGTGGTGACCTCGCCCTACGGCCACGACGCGTTCCTCATCGAGGTCGACCAGGTGTCGAAGCTGGTCGGGGAACTGCTGGCCGGGGGCTAGAAGCCGGCCGTGATGCGGGTGAACTCCCAGTCGGCCTGCGGGATGCCGCTGCACGTGGACGACACCTGGCCGTCGCACCCGCCGCGGTCGCGGTTGACCGCCCAGAACGCGAACCTGGCCAGCCCGTTGGCCTTCGACCAGTCGCGCAGCTGCGTCCACGTCTGGGCGGTCGTCACCTCGCGCTGGTCGGACAGGCCGTTCATGCCCGAGATGCCGACGTGCCCGAACGCCTCCGCGTCCGACCACCCGAACGTGGTCTTCAGCTTGTTCTTCAGCCCGGTGGCGGCGTTGATCGTGTCCGCGCCGACGTTCGAGCTGCCGAAGTCGAACGGCATGATCGTGAACACGTCGACGCCCGCGCCGATCGCCGCCGCCCGCTCGACCAGCCGGTTGCCCCACGAGTTCGGGCCGGTGGTCGTGGTGCCGAAGGTGACGATGGTCCGGATGCCCGGGTTGGCCGCCTTGACGATCTTGAGCGCCTCCAGGATCCGGTCCTGCACGGCGGTGTTCTCGAACTCATCGGTGTTCTCGATGTCGATGTCGATGGCCTTGAGCCCGTAGGCGTTGATGACCTGCTGGTACGCGCCGGCCAGCGCCTGCGGGGTCGAGCAGTTCGGGCCGAGCTTGGTGCCGCTCCACCCGCCGAACGACGGCACGACGTCGCCGCCGGCCGCGCGGATCTGCTGGATGGCCTGCGCGTCGATGCCGCCGGTCAGCGGCCGGTTGCCGTCCCACGCGGGGTTGCAGCCGCCCGAGGACAGCACGAACGCCATGGTGAACCACTTGACGCCGGTGGCGCTCATGATCGTGGCGGGCGCCGGCGGGTTGCCCCAGCCCAGGAACAGGTACGGCGCACCTCGGCCGCCGGTCGGGTTGGTGCCCGGCTGCGTGGTCGCGGAGACCTGGTTGGACGGGCCGGAGGTGTTCGACGCGGCGTCCCGCGCCCGCACCGCGAACGTGTACGCGGTGGCGGAGTTCAGGCCGGTCACGGTGGCCGTGGTGCCGGTGACGGTGGTGGCGACCGAAGCGCCCCGGTACACGTCGTACGCGGTCACGCCGACGTTGTCGGTCGACGCGGTCCACGCCAGCGAGACGGAGTTGCCGGTGGTGCCGGTGACGCGCAGGGAGCCGGGCGCGCTCGGCGCGACCGTGTCACCGCCGCCGCCACCGGTGCAGGGAGCCCCGCTGACGGTGCAGTTGAGCGGTGCGCCGGAGCCGGTGCCGACGAAGCCGAAGCTCGTCGAGGCGCCGACGCCCACGGTGCCGTTGTACTCGCGGTTGGACGCGACGTAATGATCACCCGTTCGGGTGACAAGCGCGTCCCAGTACGACCCGAGCGAGGTGCCCGCGGGCAGGTCGAACTCGATGCGCCAGGAGCCGATGGCGGACGGTCCGCCGTTGGCGACGGTGAACCTGGCCTCGAAGCCGCTGCCCCAGTCCTGGGTCTTGGCGAAGGTGGCGGTGACGCCCGGCGCCGCTTGCGCGGCCGGGCCGACGACCAGTGAACCTGCGGCTATCGCGCCTGCTGCGAGCAGCGCGCTTGGTCGTGACAGCACTCGTCGTGGCATGTCGGGGTCCTCCTCGGCGGGATCGGCAGGGTGAATCGCGCCCACCTCGGAGAGTGGTCTAGACCAAATAAAAAGGCAAGGATGTTTACCGATCTGCCGGCACGCGGGCGCGGCGGAACCGGGCGAAGGGGACTACTCGTCCAGCGCGGTGGCGATCCACGGCGACACGGGCAGGTCGCGCTGGCCGCACTCCACGGCCAGCTTCACCGTCCACCGCAGGGCCTGGAGCACCACCGTGGCCAGCTCCTGCGGCTGCCCGTTGGCCAGCGCGATCTCGATCTGCTCGGCCGCGGCCTCCTGGTCGCCGTGCACCTCGGCGAGCAGCGTGCGGATCGCGGTGCGGACCGGCGGGTCGGCGTCGTCGATGGGCACCTCCTGCCCGTCCTCGTCGAAGACCTGCATCTTCACCGGGGTCGCGCCGCCCGAGCCGAGGGTGGCGACCATGGCGCTGCACTCGGAGAACAGCAGGAGGACCAGCTCCCGGATCTCCTCGTTGCCCTCGGGCGAGCCGCTGAGGTACCCGGTGACGAGGTCGACCGCGACCGCGTCCTCCCCGACCTTGGCTGCGGTCAGGGCCTCACCGGCCACGGCCTGGAGCCGCGACCAGCGATCCGGATCTTGCTGCGGGTGCATTCGGCCATCTTCCAACACGGAGTAGGGGCGCACAGCTCTGCATATTGCCTACCCGGTGGTGTTCGCCCACCGCAACGGCTTGTCCGGCGCGCCGCCTCTCCGGTATGGCGCGGTCGGGCGCGTCGTACCCCGGTATGACAGACCGTGGTGGCATGTGCGGGCGCGGCCCGCCGCCTAGCATCGGGTTCGTGATCCGCACCGTCCTCCAGGTCGTGCTGCTCCGCGACCGCTCGCGGGTCTTCGACGGCTTCCGACTCCGCCACCCGCTCATGTCGGCGGTGCTGCTCTACGGCCTGATCATCGCGATCGGGGTGAGCTCCGACTACGTCACGCGGGAGGACCCGGACGGCTGGTGGCCGCTGCTGTTCGCCGTCGTCGCCGGCAGCACCGCGCTGACGTTGCGCTCCACGCTCCTGGCGTGGCGGCTGGCCACGGCCGGCCTGGTGGTCATGCGGCTGCTGGTGCCGTCGGAGCCCTCGGTCCTGGGCAGCTGGCAGTGGTGGTGGTACGTGCCGGTGCTGCTGGCGGTGGCGACCGCGCACCGCGGTCGGGTGGTGCTGCTCGTGGCGTCGATCACGTCCGGGGTGCTGCTCGCGATGGACCAGTCGGCCGACGTCCTGGAGGTCGTCGGCCTGCTGCTGCTGGTGCTCCTGCTCGGGTACGCGGTGGGCGCGCGCGGCCGGGCCGAGCGGCGGTTCCACGCCGAGCAGGACGAGAAGGCGGCGCTGGTCGAGCGCGCCCGGATCGCCCGCGAGATGCACGACGTGGTCGCGCACCACATGTCGCTGGTGGTGGTCCGGTGCGAGACGGCGCCCTACCGGATCGCGGACCTGCCCGAGGCGGGCGAGCGGGAGTTCGCCGAGCTCGGCGCGGCGGCGCGGGCCGCGATCACGGACATGCAGCGGCTGCTCGGCGTGCTGCGGGAGTCCGGCAGGCGGGCCGACCGGACGCCGCAGCCCGGGTTGGCCGACATCACCTCGCTGCACGCGGACGCGTCCGTCACCGACGCCGAGGTGCCGGAGGCGGTCGGGCTGACCGCGTACCGGATCGTGCAGGAGGCGCTCACGAACGCCGGTCGGCACGCGCCGGGCGCGACCACGTCGGTCGCCGTCGACCTGGTGGACGACGAGCTGCGGGTCGTCGTGCGGAACACAGCGGGCGGGCCGTCGCGCGGCGGTGGCGGCGGGCACGGGCTCAGGGGCATGGGCGAACGGGTGGCGGTGCACGGCGGTTCGCTGACCGCCGAACCGACCGCGGACGGGGGGTTCCTGGTGGAGGCGACGGTTCCGGTGGGCCGGCGGTGATCCGGGTGCTGGTGGCGGACGACCAGGAGATGGTGCGCGAGGGCTTCTCCGCGCTGCTGGACGCCCAGCCGGACATCAGCGTGGTCGGGTCGGCCGGCGACGGTGTCGCCGCCGTGGGGGAGGTCCGCCGGCTGCGGCCGGACGTGGTGCTGATGGACGTGCGGATGCCGGAGATGGACGGGCTGACCGCGACCAGGCTGCTGGCCGACGACCCGGTCAGGGTGCTCGTGCTGACCACGTTCGACCTGGACGACTACGTCTACGAGGCGTTGCGGGCCGGTGCGAGCGGGTTCCTGCTCAAGCACGCGCCCGCGAGCGAGCTGCTGGCCGCGGTGCGGGTGGTGGCGCGCGGCGACGCGCTGCTGGCGCCGTCGGTGACCAAGCGGCTCATCGAGGACTTCGTGAAGGCGCAGCCCGTGCGGGTGGTGAAGCCCGCCGCGCTGTCCGCGTTGACCGAGCGCGAGACCGAGGTGCTGCGGCTGATCGCGCAGGGCCTGTCGAACGGCGAGATCGCCGCGCACCTGGTGCTGGCCGAGCAGACGGTGAAGACGCACGTGAGCCGGGTGCTGATGAAGCTCGGCGTGCGCGACCGCGCGCAAGCCGTGATCGCGGCCTACGAGTCCGGTCTCGTGGTACCCGGGTAGGGCCTCGGGATCGGCACCGCGGGGTGACGATCCGCGTGGCGTGGTCTCCCTAGCTTCGACGCCATGCCGAAGAAGATCGCGTTGGTGGCCGCGCTGCTGGTCCTGGCGGTGCCGGGTGGCGACCCGCCGCCGTTCACGCCCCGGATCGAGGTGCACGGCGACCTCACCCGGGCCGCGCACGTCGCCGTCGTCGTGCCGGGGTCCGACGTGGATGACCGGAGGTTCGGCGCGACGGTCGGGCGGATGGCGCGCGACCTGCACGCCGCCGTCGGGCGGGACGACGTCGCGGTGGTCGCGTGGCTGGGGTACCGGACGCCGTCCGGGCTCGGGGTCGACGCGGCCGGCGGCCGGTTGGCGCGGGCGGGAGCGGTGGCGCTGGACGAGTACGTGCGGGCGTTGCCGGGGCACGTGCACCTGCTGTGCCACAGCTACGGGTCGGTGGTGTGCGGGCTGGCCCAGCCGCCCGTGGACGACGTGGTGTTCCTCGGACCGCCCGGCGTGCGGGTGGACGCGGTGACCTCCGGCGCGCGGGTGTGGGCGGCGCGTGGCGGCCGGGACTGGACGCGCTGGGTGCCGTCGGTCCGGCTGGGCGACCTGGGGCACGGTGCGGACCCGGTCGACCCGGCGTTCGGCGCGCGGGTGCTCGACGTCGGCGACATCGGGCACGACGAGTACTTCCGGGAGGGCACGGCGTCGTTGCGCGCCCTGGCCCGGATCGCGTTGGGAGAGACCCCGTGAGCCGGGACCCCGTGAGCCGGGACGCGGTGAGTCGGGACGCGGTGAGTCGGGACGCCGTGAGTCGGGACGCCGTGACCAGGGATCGCGTGCTCCGGGACGCCGTGAGCCGGGACGCCGTGCGCCGGGACCCCGTGATCGACGCGACGCGGGCCATCGCCATCGTCGGGGTGGTGCTGGGGCACTGGCTGGTGACGGCCGTGGTGCTGACGGGTGACGGGTTGGTGGTGGACAGCCCGTTGCGGTGGCTGCCGGAGCTGGCGCCGCTGACCTGGGTGCTCCAGACGCTGGGGCTGTTCTTCTTCACCGGCGGGTTCGGCGCGGTGCGGTCGGGCGTGCCGTGGTGGTCGCGGGTGCGCGGGCTCGTGCCGCCGGTGGCGGTGCTGCTCGGCGCGTGGGCGGCGGTCCTGTTCGGACTGTCCCTGCGCGGGTTGCCGCAGCGGACGGTGATGACCGTCGGGCACCTCGTCGTGACGCCGTTGTGGTTCCTCGGCGTGTACGTCGTGCTGTCGGCGCTCACGCCGTTGCTGCGGCGGCTCGGGTGGTGGGGCGTGGTGGTCCCGATCGTGCTGGTGGCGGTGGACGTCGGCTGGGCGAACGTGGTCGCGGTGTGGTGGGCGCCGTGGCAGGTGGGCGTGCTGGCGGCCCAGCGGGGTCACCGCCGTTCGTGGGGTGCGGCGCTGCTCGCGGCCGGTGGGGTGGCGTTCGCGCTGCTGCTGGCCGCCGGGTACCCGGTCAGCGCGGTCGGCGTGCCCGGCGCGGCGGAGTCGAACCTGTCGCCGCCGTCGGCCGCCGCGGCGGCGTTGGCGCTCGCGCAGGTGGGTTTGGTGCTGCTGGTCCGGCCGGCGTTCCCGGCCCGGAGGTCGATCGCGCGGGCGCTGAACGCGCGGGCGTTGCCGATCTTCCTGGTGCACCAGAGCGCGTTGCTGGTGGTGACGTTGGCGGGTTCGGTGTTCGGCTCGCTGCGCGGCCTGCACACGCCGCCGTCGGACGCGCTATGGGTGCTGGAGCGCGGGACCTGGCTGCCGGTGTTCACCTGCGTGTGCCTGGTCCTGCTTCGGCACCGCCGCGGCCAGGGCGACGACGATCGTCGCGCCGTGCAGGGCGACGATCGCGGCGGTCGGCTCCAGCACCAGCAGCGGCGGCACGCAGGCCAGCGCGGTGAGCAGCCAGGGACGGCGGCCGTGGCACGTGCCGGCGTGCGCGGTGTGCAGCAGGTACCAGCCCAGCAGCAGGTGGATCAGGTTCTGGAGCGGGTCGACCGCGAACACGACCAGCGTGCCCGCCGCGCCCGCGAAGCCGGTGACCACGAACCCGAGGACGCCGAGCACCCCGTAGCCGGCGCCGAGCGTGACCGCGAGCCGGGTGCGGTGGGTCTCGCGGGTGCGGCAGGGGCTGAGCGCGGCGTTGCGCTCGAAGCGGTGGAACACGGCCAGGACGGGCAGGAGCAGCAGCACCAGCACGGCCAGCCAGCGCGGCTTGGTGGCGACCCAGTCGAACGCGGCCGGTGAGTCCAGCAGGCCGAGCACGCCGATCACGGCGGCCAGCACGGTCAGGTAGCCGAGGTAGACCGTCATGGGCGCGGTCCGGGCGAACTCCACGACCCGCCACGGCCGGCTGCCCGCGAGCCAGGCCGTGACGCGGGGCCTGAGCAGCAGCACGAGGCAGATCTGGGCCAGGCCGAGCACGAGCAGGCACACGGTGGGCGGGCTGAGGTTCGAGCTGCCCTCGCCGGGCAGCGGCATCATCGTGCGCGGGTAGCCGCCGAACGTGATCAGCGCGAGCAGCGCGGGCACGGCGGCGAGCGCGAGGGCGCCGAGCACCTTGCGCGGGACGCGGTGCAGGCTGCCGTCGGCGTAGTGGAAGCCGAGCTGTTGCAGCAGCAGCGCGCCCAGCACCAGGTTGAGGTAGCCGCCGGCGCGCCAGGGGAAGCCGATGCGGGCCAGGTCGACCACGATCATGGCGGCGACCAGCGCGACCGGCGTGACCAGGCGGGCGTGGCGGTGCAGCCAGGCCATGACCGGGGTGGCGGCGACCGCGACCAGGTACAGGCCGAGGAACCACAGCGGGTAGGCGATGAGCCGGCCGAACATCTCCACCCGCGACTTGTCCACGTCGAGCAGTTCGAGCGGCAGCGGGAGGACCAGCCAGGCCAGCACGAACGCCAGCACGGGCCGCAGCAGCCAGGTGATGCGTGCGGCCAGGTAGCGGCCGTAGCCGCCCTGCTCGGCCTGCACGGCGTGCCAGCCGGCGAGGTTGGCGTGGCCGCCCGCGAAGTAGAAGACCGGGATGGCCTGCAACGCCCAGGTGAGCAGCCACAGCCAGGTCGCGCTCACGCCCGCCCAGTGCAGGACGGTGATCAGCGACTGCCCGATCACCACCAGGGCGAGCGCGCTCAGCCGCAGGAACGTGGCGTAGCGGTCGGGGGTGGCCCGCGGCCGGGGTTCGTCGGCGGGTTCGGCGGGTTCCGCGTCGTGCCTCCGGCGGTGGGGCAGGCCAGGCAGGCGGGCGAGCAGGAGGAACACCACGACGGCGCTGCCGAAGCCCCAGGCGAGCACGGGCTCGTGACCGGGCGGTCCCCAGCGCTGCCGCCACGAGTTGAACTCCAGGCCCGCCGCGTAGAGCTGGGCGGTCGCGTGGCACCGGGTCGCGTGACCGCGCGGGTTGACGTCGCACTGGGCGTGCATGTCGTGGGCGAGGCGGGCGTCGAGGGACTTGCGGGCGTCCTGGCCGAGCGGGCGGCCCTTGTGCTCGGCGTAGCGGAGCAGGTCGTAGCCCAGGTCGTGGGCCTTGCAGCCGGTGCCGAAGTCCCACTCGGTGTCGCCGGCGGGCCCGGAGCACCCGCCGTTCGGGTCGAGCGCCCGGACGGACCCGTCGGCCCCGACGACGACCACGGGTTCGCGGTTGGTCACCTCGCCGAAGTCGGCCGGGAACTCGGCCAGCGGGTTCGCCGCGCCGGGGTGGGCCATCGCCTCGACGGCCTTCGCCGCGACCGCGACGTCGCCCACGAGCGGCGAGGTGTCCGTCGCGCCCGCCGGCCTGGACGCGATCACCCCGCACACGAACACGGCCAGGGCCACCAGCACGAACCGGAACCAGGCGGGCAGACGGGCGAGCAACCGGAGCCCCGGCCACCCCCCGGTGGTGTTCACCGCCACGTCACCCATCGACAACCGAGCGTACGCGAGAGTCCTACCTCCAGACCGCGCGTGTCCTACGTCCAGAACGACCGTGTCCTACGTTCGGAACACCCGAGTTCAACGCTCAGAACACGCGACCTGCGCCTTCACCGCACGTCACGGGTGCACGGGCAGCGCGCCCGACAACGACGCCAGCGCCATCTGCGAGAGCAGCGCGGCCATCTGGTCGCGGTCCAGGTGCGCGCTGTGCGGCGTGGAGTTGATCAGGCCGAACACGGCGTGCGCCGCCGCACGGGCGGTCGGCTCGTCCACCTCCGGCGACGTCTTGCGGATCGTCTCCACCCACACCTCGACGTAACGCCGCTGGAGCGCCCGCACCCGCCGCCGGTCCGGGTCGGTGAGGTTCGCCAGGTTGCGGATCTGCACGGTGATCAACGCCGGGTCGTCCAACGCGAAGTCGACGTGCCACCGGATCAGTTCCCGCAGCGCGCGCGTCGGGTCGCCGGAAGCGGCCACCCGGTTCAGCCCGCCGTCCAGCAGCCGCTCGCTGATCGACGTCAGCATCTCGCCGAGCATCGCGTCCTTGCTGCGGAAGTGGCGGTACAGCGCCGGCCCGGAAATTCCCACGGCCGCGCCGATGTCGTCGATGCCGACGCCGTGGAAGCCGTGCCGGGCGAACAGTTCGGCGGCGGCGGCCAGGATCTGGTCGCGGCGGGTCTGCTTCGCTGGCTCGGCTGGCACGCCGCTCATCCTAAACGGCCGGCCCAGTGCACGTAAACGGGCGTTAACTCAGCCGTCGTCACCCGATCACCGGCCGGTGGCCGAAACGCGTAGTTAACTCTTGACCCACTCTATTTATAGAGGACTACTTACTGGTAACCATTGTTGTGCTCCGCATCACACCCTGCGTTGTTTCCCTCCGGGAGGCTCCGATGCGCCTTGTCCGAACCCTGTCCAGCGCGGCGCTGGCACTCGTCGCCACGCTGGCGCTCGTCGTGCCGGCGGAAGCCGCCGCCGCCAACTACGTCGCGCTCGGCGACTCCTACTCGTCCGGAACGGGCACCGGCTCGTACTACAGCGACTCCGGCAGCTGCAAGCGCAGCCAGTACAGCTACCCGGCCCTCTGGGCGGCGTCGCACGCGCCGGCGTCGTTCAAGTTCGTCGCCTGCTCCGGCGCCAGGACCGGTGACGTGCTCGCCAACCAGGTCAGCGCGCTGAGCGCGACCACCTCCCTGGTCAGCATCTCGATCGGTGGGAACGACGCCGGCTTCACCGACGTGATCTCCGCCTGCACCTTCGGCTCCGACTCGACCTGCGTCAACCGGGTCAACCAGGCCAAGGCCTACGCCACGGGCACCCTGCCCGCCCTGCTGGACAACGTCTACACGCAGATCCGCACCCGCGCGCCGTCCGCCACGGTCGTCGTGCTCGGCTACCCGCGCCTCTACAAGGTGCCGGGCAGCTGCTCGGTGGGCCTGAGCGACACCAAGCGCGCGGCGATCAACTCCGCCTCCGACACCCTGCACCAGGTGATCTCCGGCCAGGCGGGCGCGAAGTCGTTCTCCTACCGCGACCTGCGCACCCCGTTCACCGGGCACGAGATCTGCTCGGGCGACTGGTGGATGAACAGCCTGACCTGGCCGGTGGAGGAGTCCTACCACCCGAACCGCAACGGCCAGCGCCTCGGCTACCTGCCCCAGCTCACCGCCGTCACCGGCTGACCCGACCGGGCACCGCGCCGACCCGACCGGGCACCGCGCCGACCCGACCGGGTATCGCGCCGGCCCGACCGGGCACCGCCAAGGAGGGGGCCGCACCCGCGGCCCCCTCCGGCTTGTGAACCGGAGTTAACAAGCGCTAACATCTCCTCAGGTTAACGACGGCTAACCGCGAGGAGTTCGATGGACGCCCCGGTGCTGCGCAGCACGGCCGACAAGTCGGACGACGCCTTCCGGCGCTACCACGACGAGCACGCCCGGCTGGTGGCGGAACTGCGCGCCAAGCTCGGCCGAGCCGCCCTCGGCGGCCCGGAGAAGTCGCGGACCCGGCACGTGGCGCGCGGCAAGCTGCTGCCCCGCGACCGGGTCGACACGCTGCTCGACCCCGGCTCACCGTTCCTCGAACTGTCGCCGCTGGCCGCGGACGGCATGTACGGCGACGAGGCGCCCGCCGCCGGCGTCATCACGGGCGTCGGCCGCGTGTCGGGCCGCGAGGTCGTCGTCGTCGCCAACGACGCCACCGTCAAGGGCGGCACCTACTACCCGCTGACGGTGAAGAAGCACCTGCGCGCCCAAGAGGTGGCGTTGCAGAACCACCTGCCGTGCGTCTACCTGGTGGACTCCGGCGGCGCGTTCCTGCCCAGGCAGGACGAGGTGTTCCCGGACCGCGAGCACTTCGGCCGGATCTTCTTCAACCAGGCCACCATGTCCGCCCGCGGCATACCGCAGGTCGCCGCCGTGCTCGGCTCCTGCACGGCCGGTGGCGCGTACGTGCCCGCGATGTCGGACGAGGCGGTCATCGTGCGCGGCCAGGGCACGATCTTCCTCGGCGGCCCGCCGCTGGTGAAGGCCGCGACCGGCGAGGTCGTCACGGCCGAGGAGCTGGGCGGCGGCGAACTGCACTCGCGCACGTCCGGCGTCACCGACCACCTCGCGGAGGACGACGCGCACGCGTT
This sequence comes from Actinosynnema sp. CA-299493, assembly GCF_050946825.1. NCBI lineage: Bacteria > Bacillati > Actinomycetota > Actinomycetes > Pseudonocardiales > Pseudonocardiaceae > Actinosynnema > Actinosynnema sp. CA-299493. The sequence goes on along the minus strand of NZ_CP191993.1, from coordinate 8,365,155 downwards.
GCGGATCGTGCGCTCGATCGTCGGCACGCTGGGTCCGCGCGCGCCGCGCCCGTGGCAGGTCGAGCCGACCGCGGAGCCCGCCGTCGACCCCGCCGAGCTGTACGGCGTCGTGCCGACGGACAGCCGCACGCCCTACGACGTGCGCGAGGTGATCGCCCGGGTCGTGGACGGCAGCCGGTTCCAGGAGTTCAAGAAGGAGTACGGCGCGACGCTGGTCACCGGGTTCGCCCGGATCCACGGCCACCCGGTCGGCATCGTGGCCAACAACGGCGTGCTGTTCGGCGAGTCGGCGTTGAAGGGCGCGCACTTCGTCCAGCTGTGCGACCAGCGGTCGGTGCCGCTGGTGTTCCTGCAGAACATCAGCGGGTTCATGGTCGGCCGCGAGTACGAGGCGGCGGGCATCGCCAAGCACGGCGCGAAGATGGTGACGGCGGTGGCGTGCGCGCGGGTGCCGAAGTTCACCGTGGTCATCGGCGGGTCGTTCGGCGCGGGCAACTACTCGATGTGCGGCCGGGCCTACTCGCCCCGGTTCCTGTGGATGTGGCCCAACGCCCGGATCTCGGTGATGGGCGGCGAGCAGGCGGCCTCGGTGCTGGCGACCGTGCGGCGCGACCAGCTCGGCGACGCGTGGTCGGCGGAGGACGAGGAGGCGTTCAAGGCGCCGATCCGGCAGCAGTACGAGGACCAGGGCAACCCGTACTACTCCACGGCCCGGCTCTGGGACGACGGCGTGATCGACCCCCTCGACACGCGGATGGTGCTGGGCCTGGCCTTGTCCACGGCGGCGAACGCCCCGATCGAGCCGGTTTCCTACGGCGTCTTCCGGATGTGATGAGCATGTTCCGCCAAGGGGTGTCCCACCGAGGGATGTTCGACAGCGTTCTGGTGGCCAACCGCGGTGAGATCGCGGTGCGCGTGATCCGCGCGTTGCGGCGGTTCGGCATCCGTTCGGTGGCCGTCTACAGCGACGCCGACGCCGACGCGCTGCACGTGCGGATGGCGGACGTCGCGGTGCGGATCGGGCCCGCGTCGGCGCGGGAGAGCTACCTGTCGGTCGAGCGGATCGTCGAGGCGGCGCTCTCGACGGGCGCGCGGGCCGTGCACCCCGGGTACGGGTTCCTGGCCGAGAACGCGGAGTTCGCGCGGGCGTGCGAGAAGGCCGGGCTGGTGTTCATCGGGCCGCCCGCCGAGGCGATCGAGGCGATGGGCGACAAGATCCGCGCCAAGCTGACCGTCGCGGCGGCGGGCGTGCCGGTGGTGCCGGGGCGGACCGAGGTCGGGATGACCGACGACGACCTGGTGCTCGCGGCCGACGAGATCGGGTTCCCGGTGCTGCTGAAGCCGTCCGCCGGCGGTGGCGGCAAGGGGATGCGGCTGGTGGAGTCCGGCGACGGCCTGCGGGACGCCATCGAGTCGGCCCGGCGTGAGGCGCGGGGGTCGTTCGGCGACGACGCGTTGCTGATCGAGCGGTTCATCGGCAACCCGCGGCACGTCGAGATCCAGGTGATGGCCGACGCGCACGGCGGCGTGACGCACCTCGGCGAGCGCGAGTGCAGCTTGCAGCGGCGGCACCAGAAGATCATCGAGGAGGCGCCGTCGCCTCTGATCACGCCGGAGGTGCGGGCCGCGATGGGTGCGGCGGCGGTGGAGGCGGCGCGGTCCGTCGGGTACGTCGGGGCGGGCACGGTCGAGTTCATCGTCGACGGCGCGTCCGGCGACTACTTCTTCATGGAGATGAACACGCGGCTCCAGGTCGAGCACCCGGTGACCGAGCTGGCGACCGGCGTGGACCTGGTCGAGTGGCAGTTGCGGGTGGCTTCGGGCGAACCGCTCGGGTTCACGTCGGTGCAGATGACGGGGCACGCGGTCGAGGCCCGCGTGTACGCGGAGGACCCGGCGCGCGGGTTCCTGCCGACCGGCGGGACGGTGCTCGCGCTGGAGGAGCCGTCCGACGTGCGGGTGGACTCGGCGTTGCGGGTCGGGCTGACCGTCGGCAGCGACTACGACCCGATGCTGGCCAAGGTGATCGCGCACGGGGCGACGCGGGAGGAGGCGTTGCGCAGGCTGCACGCCGCCCTGGGTCGGTTCACGGTGCTGGGCGTGACGACGAACATCCCGTTCCTGCGGGCGTTGTTGAGCGACCCGGACGTCCGGTCGGGTGACCTCGACACCGGTCTGGTGGAGCGCAAGCTCGACTCCTTGGTGGCCGTGGAGCGGCCGGACGAGGTGCTGGTGGCCGCCGCGCTGGAGCGTCAGCTCTCGCTGGGCGGCGGTGACGACCCGTGGGCGCGGTCCGACGGCTGGCGGGTGGGCGAGCACGCCTGGACCCGGTGGCTGATCGACGGCGTCGAGGTGCGCGTGCGCGGCGACGAGGTGTCGGTCGCGGACGGTGAACCGGCTCGGCACGCCGTCCGGGTCGACGGCGACCGGTTGACCGTGGACGGTCGGTCGTACGCCGTGGTCCGCGACGGGGACGTGCTGTGGCTGGGCCGGGACGGTCACGCGTGGGCGCTCACCGAGACGCGGCCGTCCGAGGTCGCCGCGTCGGGGGTGGTCGCGGGCGGTGGCCCGGTCACCAGCCCCATGCCCGGGACGGTGCTCCTGGCGCGGGTCGCCCGGGGCGAGCACGTGACGGCCGGGCAGGCGTTGTTCGTGGTCGAAGCGATGAAGATGGAGCACACCGTCACGTCACCCGTGGCCGGCGTGCTCACCGAAGTGCACGTCCAGGCGGGCCAACAGGTCGCGCTGGACCAACCCCTTGCCGTCGTCGTGCCCCACGAGGAGTGAGCGATGTTGGACTTCCGCCTTGACGAGGACTACGAGGCGTTGCGCAAGACCGTCGAGGAGTTCGCCCGCGAGGAGGTCGCGCCGGTCATCGGCGGGTTCTACGAGCGCGAGGAGTTCCCCTACGGGATCGTCGCCAAGATGGGGCGGATGGGCCTGTTCGGGCTGCCGTTCCCGGAGGAGCTCGGCGGGATGGGCGGCGACTACTTCGCGTTGTGCCTGGCGCTGGAGGAGTTGGCCCGGGTCGACTCGTCGGTGGCGATCACGTTGGAGGCCGGTGTCTCGCTGGGGTCGATGCCGGTGTTCCGGTTCGGCTCGGCCGAGCAGAAGGCGGCTTGGCTGCCCCGGTTGTGCACCGGTGAGGTGCTCGGCGCGTTCGGGCTCACCGAGCCGGGCGGCGGGTCGGACGCGGGCGCGCTGCGGACCACCGCGCGGGTCGACGGCGACGAGTGGGTGATCAACGGCACCAAGGCGTTCATCACCAACTCGGGCACGGACATCACCGGTCTGGTGACGGTGGCGGCGGTGACCGGGCGTCGGGAGAACGGCAAGCCGGAGATCTCGGCGATCATCGTGCCGTCGGGCACGCCCGGGTTCTCGGTGTCGCGCAAGTACTCCAAGGTCGGGTGGAGCGCGTCGGACACGCGTGAGCTGTCCTTCCAGGACTGCCGCGTGCCGTTGGAGAACCTGGTCGGCGAGCGCGGGCGGGGGTACGCGCAGTTCCTCCAGACGTTGGACGAGGGCCGGGTGGCGATCGCGGCCGTCGGCGTCGGCCTGGCCCAGGGGTGCGTGGACGAGTCGCTGAAGTACGCGGGCGAGCGCGAGGCGTTCGGCCACCGGATCGGCACGTACCAGGCCATCCAGTTCAAGATCGCCGAGATGGAGGCCCGCACGCACACCGCGCGGCTGGCGTACTACCAGGCGGCGGCCAAGATGCTGCGCGGCGAGCCGTTCAAGCGCGAGGCGGCGATCGCGAAGCTGGTGTCGTCGGAGGCGGCGATGGACAACGCGCGCGAGGCGACGCAGATCTTCGGCGGGTACGGGTTCATGAACGAGTACCCGGTGGGCCGCTTCTACCGGGACGCCAAGATCCTGGAGATCGGCGAGGGCACCAGCGAGGTGCAGAAGATCCTGATCGCCCGCGAACTGGGCCTCCCCTAACCGCGAGAGTCCTACGTTCACGCCGCGAGAGTCCTACGTTCGCGTCACGCGTGTCCTACGTTCAGGACACCCGAGTTGAACGCTCGGAACAGTCGATCTTGTTCTGAGTGTTCAACTCGGGGTACCGGAACGTAGGACTCTCGCGTTCCGAACGTAGGACACGCGCGTTCTGAACGTAGGACTCGCGCGGGGGTCAGGGGAACTTGCCGTGGCGGCCTTCGCCGGAGTGGAAGCGGCGGAGGCCTTTCTCCACCTCGGTCAGGGAGACGAGGCCGTGGGACAGCTCGTTGGCCAGGGCGTCGGGTTCCGGGAGGTCCTCCTGCTCCAGGAGCGACAGGCGGTCCTCCCGCAGGCACACCTGGGGGAACGCCGACAGCTCCAGCGCCAGGGCCTCCGCCGCGGCACGTGAGGTCCCGGCGGGCACGACGCGGTTCGCCAGGCCGATCCGCAGCGCCTCGCCCGAGTGCACCGGCCGACCCGTCAGCACCAGGTCCATCGCCCGCGACGCGCCGATCAACCGGGGCAACCGCACCGTCCCACCGTCGATCAGCGGCACGCCCCACCGCCGCGAGAACACCCCGAACACCGCGTCCTCGTCGACCACCCGCAGGTCGCACCACAGCGCCAGCTCCAGCCCACCCGCCACCGCGTGCCCGGACACCGCCGCGATCACCGGCTTCGACAACCGCAACCGCGTCGGACCCATCGGGCCGGACGGTGACGCGGGGTCGTTGCTCCGCGGCGTGCCCAACGCCTTCAGGTCCGCGCCCGAGCAGAACGTGCCGCCCTCACCGTGCAGCACGGCCACCGCCGCGGTCGGGTCCTCGTCGAACTCGCGGAACACCTCGGTCAACGTGTGCGCGGTCGGCCCGTCCACCGCGTTGCGCACGGCGGGCCGGTTCAGCAGGACGGTGAACACCGGCCCCGACCGCTCAACCCGGACGGCGCTCACGGCTTCGGCAGCCCCCGCTCCACGATCGCCCCGAAGTCCACCCCGCGCGGCAACGTGCCGAACGCCACGCCCCAGTCGCCGGACAGCCGCGACGCGCAGAACGCGTCCGCCACCGCCGGGTGCCCGTACCGCACCAGCAACGCGCCCTGCAACGCCAACGCCATCCGCTCCACCACCCTGCGCGCCCGCACCTCCAGCTCCGAGGTGTCGGCCAGCTCGTCCTTGAGCCCCTCGACCGCCGCGTCCAGCCGCCGGTCGGCGCCGCGCGCCGCGTCCAACTCGCCGAAGAACTCCGCCACCGCCTCCGGTGAACGCCCGAGCGCGCGCAGCGCGTCCAACGCGGCCACGTTGCCCGAACCCTCCCAGATGGACATCAACGGGGATTCGCGGAACAGCCGCGGCATCCCCGAGTCCTCGATGTACCCGTTGCCGCCCAGGCACTCCAACGCCTCGGCGGCGTGCGCGGGAGCCCGCTTGCACACCCAGTACTTGCTCACCGCGAGTCCCAGCCGGCTCCGGTTGCCCGCCAGCCACAACGCCACCGTGGTCGCCGCCTCGGACTCCACCGCCAGGTCGGCCAGCACGTTGCGCATCGCGGGCTGGTCGACCAGGTACGCGCCGAACGCCTTGCGGTGCGCCGCGTGGTGCGTGGCCTGGGTCAGCCCCAGCCTCATCCCGGACGCCGAGCCGAGCACGCAGTCCAGCCGGGTCGTGTTGACCATCTCGATGATGGTCCGCACGCCCCGGCCCTCCTCGCCGACCAACCACCCGACCGCGCCGTCGTACTCCAGCTCCGCGGACGCGTTCGACTTGTTGCCGAGCTTGTCCTTGAGCCGCTGGAGGGACATCGCGTTGCGCGTGCCGTCGGGCAGCACGCGCGGCAGCACGAAGCACGACAGGCCGCCCGGCGCCTGCGCGAGGGTCAGGAACAGGTCCGACATCGGCGCGGACGTGAACCACTTGTGCCCGGTCAGCTCGTAGTGGTCGCCGACGGGCACGGCGCGCGTGGTGTTCGCGCGCACGTCCGAGCCGCCCTGCTTCTCGGTCATCGACATGCCCGCGATCAACCCGCGCTTGGTCTCGGGCGCGCGCAGCCCGAAGTCGTACTCCCGCGACGCCAGCAGCGGTTCGAACTTCTCGGCCAAAGCGGGTGTCCGGCGCAAAGCGGGCACGGCGGCGTAAGTCATCGAAATCGGACACCCGTGGCCCGCTTCCGCCTGGCTCCACACGTAGAACTTGGCCGCGCGGGCGACGTGCGCGCCCGGCCGGTCGTCCCGCCACGGCGCCGCGTGCAGGCCGTTGGCCACCGCCGTGCCCATCAGCTCGTGCCAGGCGGGGTGGAACTCGACCTCGTCGACCCGGTGCCCGTACCGGTCGTGGGTGTGCAGCACGGGCGGGTGCGCGTTGGCCAGCCGTCCCAGGTCCTGGACGTGCGGTGTGCCGGCGAGCACACCCAGCTCGCGCACCTCGGGTTCGGCCCACTCGGCGCCGCCGCGCCGAAGTCCGTCCAGCAACGCCGGGTCGGCGGAGACGTCGTGCCCTTCCAGCGGTGGGACCTGGTTGGTCACCTCATGAGTGGCGTGAGTCATAACCACCTAGAGTACTACCCGTCGGTAACTTGCGGACGCGGGAAATTTGGGGGTGCTGATCAAGCTCCGGCGGCCTAACGTCGGTGCCGTGAGGGATCACCGGCAGGTCCAGGAGTCCGACCACGAGCGGGCCGTGGCCGCGTTGCGCGGTCAGTACGCGGCGATTCCGGCCGGCGCGCCGGTGCGGCTGGCCAAGTCGACGTCGAACCTCTTCCGGTTCCGCGCCGACCAGTCCGGCGGCCTCGACGTCGCCCGGTTCGACCAGGTCCTGTCGGTGGACGCCGACGCGCGGACCGCGCAGGTCCAGGGCATGACGACCTACGAGCACCTGGTCGACGCCACCCTGCCGCACGGCCTCGTGCCGCTGGTCGTGCCGCAGCTCAAGACGATCACGCTGGGCGGCGCCGTGGCGGGCCTGGGCATCGAGTCCAGCTCCTTCCGCAACGGCCTGCCGCACGAGTCCGTGCGCGAGCTGGAGGTCATGACGGGCGACGGCGAGGTCGTGGTCGTCGGTCCGGAAGACGATCTCTTCCGCGGGTTCCCGAACTCGTACGGCACGCTCGGCTACACCCTGCGGCTGGAGATCGAGCTGGAACCGGTGAAGCCGTACGTGCGGCTGCGGCACCTGCCGTTCGCCGACGCGGCCGAGTGCGCCCGGGTGCTCGCCGAGATCTGCGCCGACGGCTCCTACCAGGGCGAACCGGTCGACTTCGTGGACGGGACGGTGTTCTCCGGCACCGAGCAGTACGTGACGCTGGCGAACTGGTCCGACACCGCGCCGTTCACGTCGGACTACACCGGCAACCAGATCTACTACCGGTCCATCCAGCGGCGCAGCGTCGACTACCTGACCGTGCGCGACTACCTGTGGCGGTGGGACACCGACTGGTTCTGGTGCTCACGCGCGTTCGGCGTGCAGCACCCGGTCGTGCGGCGGCTCGTGCCCAAGCGGTACCTGCGGTCGGACGTGTACCGCAAGGTGGTGGCGTGGGACCGGCGGCACAAGCTGTCCGACCGGTTGAGCAAGGCGGTGCAGGAACCGGTGATCCAGGACGTGGAGATCCCGGTGGACCGGCTCGCCGAGTTCCTGGACTTCTTCCACCGGGAGATCGGGATCAGCCCCGTGTGGCTGTGCCCGGTGCGGCTGAGGACCCAGGCGGACGGCAGCCGGACGGCTTGGCCGCTGTACCCGATGGACCCCGAGGTGCTGTACGTCAACGTCGGCTTCTGGTCGACGGTGTCGCTGCGGCCCGACGAAGAGCTGGGCAGCCGGAACCGGCTGATCGAGGACAAGGTCACCGAGCTGGGCGGGCACAAGTCCCTGTACTCCGACTCCTATTACGGGGAAGAGGAGTTCTGGGACAACTACAGCGGCCCGACCTACCAGGACCTGAAGAAGCGGTACGACCCGGCGGGCAGGCTGCCCGATTTGTACGCCAAGTGTGTCCTCCGTAGGTGAAGGGAGCCGGGACCAATGCGGTTGGCGGAGGTGTTCCAGCGGGCGGTCGGAGGCGGCGCGTCCGTGCGGTTCAGCGCGTACGACGGCAGCCATGCGGGGCCGGCCGACGCGGGTGTGAGCATCGAGGTGCGCACACCGGAAGCGCTGTCGTACCTGGCATCGGCGCCGGGTGAGCTGGGTTTGGCGCGCGCGTACGTGACCGGGCACCTGGAGATCATCGGTGACGTGTACGGGGCGTTGAAGCAGCTCTCCGAGATCTCGTTGCGCGAAGTGCCCTGGGGTGAGCGGGTGGAGCTGCTGGCCACGCTCGGGCGCACCAGGTTGGGATCGAGGATCGAGGTGCCGCCGCAGGAGCGCCGGTTGCGCGGCCTGCGGCACTCGAAGGCGCGCGACCGCGAGGCGATCGCGCACCACTACGACGTGTCGAACACGTTCTACGAGTGGGTCCTCGGTCCGTCCATGGCGTACACGTGCGCCGTGTACCCGACCGCCGAGTCCACCCTGGAGGAGGCGCAGTTCGCCAAGCACGACCTGGTGGCGCGCAAGCTCGGGCTGAAGCCGGGGATGCGGCTGCTGGACGTCGGCTGCGGCTGGGGCGGGATGGTCATGCACGCCGCGCGCGAGTACGGCGTGCGGGCGCTGGGCGTGACGTTGTCCCGCAACCAGGCGGAGTGGGCGCAGAAGGCGATCGTGGAGGCGGGCCTGTCGGACCTGGCCGAGGTGCGCTACCTCGACTACCGGGACGTGCGGGAGACCGGGTTCGACGCGATCAGCTCGATCGGCCTGACCGAGCACATCGGCAAGGCGAAGCTGCCCGCGTACTTCCGGTCGCTGTACGGCAAGCTCAAGCCGGGCGGGCGGATGCTCAACCACTGCATCACCCGGCCGGACAACAAGCAGCCGGCGCGGACCGGCGGGTTCATCGACCGGTACGTGTTCCCGGACGGCGAGCTGGTCGGGCCTGGTCACCTCGTGTCGCTGATGCACGACACCGGGTTCGAGGTCCGGCACGAGGAGAACCTGCGCGAGCACTACGCCATGACGTTGGCGGGGTGGTGCGAGAACCTGGAGAAGCACTGGGACGACGCGGTGTCCGAGGTGGGCATCGGTCGGGCGCGGGTGTGGCGGCTGTACCTGGCCGCGTCCCGGTTGGGCTTCGAGCGCAACAACATCCAGCTGCACCAGGTGCTCGGCGTGAAGCTCGACGGCACCACGTCGCACATGCCGTTGCGCCCGGAGTGGCTCGGCTGACGTTCCCGGCGGCGTGCGGTCCCCGACCGCGCGCCGCCGGGCGTGCCCCCTGCTCACAGCCGGTCCACGAGCTGCCGCACCTGGTTGGACGGGATCGCGAAGCCGATGCCCACGCTGCCCGCCTGACCGCCGTCCGACGCGGGCGAGTAGATCGCCGAGTTGATGCCGACGACCTCGCCGGCCGCGTCGACCAGCGGCCCGCCCGAGTTGCCCGGGTTGATCGACGCGTCGGTCTGGATCGCCTGGTAGCTGACCGTCGACGACCCGCGCCGGCCGGTCGACGTGCCCGGCACGGTCACCGTGCGGTCGAGCGCGCTGACGATCCCCGACGTCACGGTGCCCTGGAGCCCTTCCGGCGACCCGATCGCCACGACCTCATCACCGATCTTCACCTGGTCGGAGTCGCCGAACTTCGCCGGCGTGAGCCCGCTCACCCCCGACGCCTGCACGACCGCCAGGTCGCTCGACGCGTCCGCGCCCACCACGGTGGCGTCCACGGTCCGCCCGTCGCTCAACGTCACCGTCACCTGCTGCGCGCCCGCCACCACGTGGTTGTTGGTCAGGATGCGCCCGTCCGCGCTCAGCACCGCCCCGGACCCGAGGCCCTGCCCCTGCGCCGACACGACGTTCACCTGCACCACGCTCGGCAGCACGCGCGCCGCGACGTCCGAGACGTCCACAGTGGATGACGCGTTCGACGCGACCTGACCGGTTACCGGCGCCTGCGCGGCGGGTGAGGCGTTCATCGCGCCGACCACCCCGCCGGTGGCACCGCCGAACACCCCGGCGGCCAGCGCCGCCGAGGCCACGACCGCACCGGTCCGGCGCCGCCACAACGGCGCCCGCTCCGCCAACGACCCGCGCACGGCGGGGAAGTCCTCTGTCGTCATGACCCCAGCGTCGACCCCGACCCTGTGCGCGCCCTGAGCGCCGGGTCAGGACTTGCCAAGAATCCCGCGGACCTGGTCGGCCGTCAGCAGCGCGGAGCCGAACAACGGCCCCTGCGCGCCCGTCACGCCCAGCTCCACCAGCCGCCGCGCCTCGAACCGCGTGCGCACACCCGCCGCGAACAGCGGCAGCCCCAACGTCCGCGACCACGTGAGCAGCGCCACGGCCGCGCTCTCCTCGACCGGGTCCGCACCCTCCGCCAGCCCGCGCACCGGCGAACCCTGGAACTTCACCGCGGTCAGCGGCAACCGCCGCAACCGGTCGATCGGCACGTTGCCGCCGCCGACCTGGTCGAGCACCAGCCGCACGCCGTGCCCGGCCAGGTACGTCAGCTCGTCCACCTGGTCCTCGTTGATCAACGCGGGCAGCTGCTCGCCCAGCTCGAACTGGAGCAGCCGGGCCGGCAGCCCGCCCTCCCGCAACGCCTGCCGCACGGTCGCCACCAGCTCCGGCTCCTGGCACTCCCGGGCGGTCAGGTCCATGCTCAGCACGGGCGCGGCGTCGCCGAACTCGGCGTGCCACCGGCCCCCGTCGGCGCACGCCTGCGCGATGGCCCACTTGCCCAGCCGCGCGGCCATCCCGGTGCACGTCGACAGCGACACCAGCTGCTGCGGGTCGAGCACGCCCTCCGTCGGGTGGTCCCACCGCAACCGCGCCTCGACGGCCAGCAGCGCGCCGTCGGCCAGCGAGTGCACCGGCTCGTAGCCGACCCGGAACTCGCCCTGCTCCAGCCCGCCCGCGATGGACGCCGCCAACCGCATCCGGGCGCGTTCCCGCTGGTCGCGCTCCTTGTCGTAGAGCGCCCACTGCGCCTTGCCGTCGTCCTTGGCCCACCGCACGGTCAGGTCGACGCACCGCAGCAGCTCGGCCGCGTCCGCACCGCGCGCGGACCGCACCACGATGCCGACGCTGGCGGTCACGCCGATGCCGTCGTCCCCCACCCACACGGGTTCGGCCAGCCGCTCGACGGCGGACTCGGCGAGCGACACCACCGTCGCCACGTCCACCGGCTCGTGGATCAGCACGGCGAACTCGTCCGGTCCGATCCGGGCGAGCTTCCCGACCTCGTCGAACACCGACCGCAGGTGCCCGGCGACCGCGGTGAGGATCCGGTTGCCGACCTCGTGCCCGTACGCGTCGTTGACCACCCGGAAACCGTCGAGGTCGAACACGACCAGCGCGAGGGTGGCGGGGCCGCGGGAGCCGACCGCGCTCTCCAGCCAGCCGACGAACTGCGACCGGTTGGCCAGGCCGGTCTGCATGTCGTGCAGGCTCTGGCGCACCAGTTGCGTCTGCAGCGCGCGGACCTCGTCCAGGCTTTCGATCATGGTGACGTAGAAGGCGGGCGTGCCGTCGTCGTCGCGCAGGAGGGCGAGGGCGATGAGCACGTTGACGAGTTCGCCGTCGGCGCGGACCAGCCGGGTCTCGGCGCGCACGTGCTCGTGGCCGTTGTGCAGGCGCTCGGCGACGCGCGAGATGACCTGTCGTTCGTCGGGGTGGAGCAGGTCGCGGCCGTACGTCCCGACCAGTTCTTCGGCGGTGCGGTCCACCATGGCGAGCATGGCGTCGTTGCAGTCGAGGATCACGCCGTCGGCGTCGGAGACCGTGATCGCCAACGCCGAGGTCTGGAACACGGCGCGGAACTTCGCCTCGCCCGCTCGCACCGCGGATTCGGCCGATCGGGTCGTTCTCAGCTCGTGGTGCTGTTCCTGCTCGTCCAGCGAGCGCTGGCACAGCGCGTCGGTGAACCCGGCGGCCAACGCGCCCAGCACGGCCATCAGGCGGCGGGGTTCGACGTCGGCGGCCAAGTGCTCGCCGACGAACGCGAGCGTCCGCTCCAGCGTCTCCGAGGCGGCCAGGCCGTGCTCGACCAGGCCGCGGCCGACCTCGCGCGCTCGCGCCGTCGACCCGTCGTCGCGGACGGCGGCGTGCAGGGTGGCGGTGAGCCCGGTGAGCAGGTCTCCCAGTCGCTCGTCGGGGGCGTCGCTGGAGGCGTCGGCGGAGGCGTCTGCGGGCGTGGCGCCGGTCGTGGCGGGCGGTGGGTCGGCCGGCGTCGGTGGCGTCCCGATGGCCGTGGCCCATTCACGTGCGAATGCCACCCGGGATTGCCCGGGGTCGTCATCGAGTCTCGCCGCGCCTGCCGCTGTCATGTGGCTCTGGGTGCCATTCGTCGCTCCGACGTGCGCATTTCCTGGCCATTGTCACTCGAATGGGGTAATGCGGACCACTGGTCCCGGTCAGCTTACCGACCACCGGTCGCCATTCGGCAAGGCTATCGGCGCTGGTCTTCAGCGGGCCGTGATCTTCGCCGGCGGCTTGACCTCCAGTTAAGCGGAGGTCTTAGCGTCCGGGACATGGCTGTGACTGTGCTGGGTCTGGGGGAGATGGGGAGCGCGCTCGCCGCGGCTTTCCTCGACGGCGGGCAGCGGACCACGGTGTGGAACCGCTCTCCGGGCAAGGCGGACGCGCTCGTCGCCAAGGGCGCGGTGGGTGCGGCATCGGCGGCGGAGGCCATGGCCGGTGGTGATCTCGTGGTGGTGAACGTGAAGGGCAACGACGCGGCGCGGTCGATCCTGGCGTCGGCCGGGTCGTTGGCGGGGCGGGTGGTGGTGAACCTGACCGACGGGACGTCCGGTGAGGCGCGTGAGGTGGCGTCGTGGGCCGTGGACCGCGGTGCGGAATACGTCCACGGGCAGATCATGACCATCGCGCCGGCAATCGGGCACCCGGATTCGGTGGTGTTCTACGGGGGTGGTGAGAGCGCTTTCAAGCGTCACCGCGAGGTGTTGTCGTTGGTGGGCGGTGGCGGGAGGTTCCTGGGTGACGACGCGGGCGCGCCGGCGCTGTTCGGGATGGCGATGAACGGCACGATGTGGGGCACGCTCAACGGGTTCCTGCACGCGGCGGCGTTGTTGTCGAGCCAGGGCGTGGAGGTGCGGCGGTTCGTGGCGGAGGCGGCGGCGTCGTTGACCGGGCTGCTCGGCTACCTGCCGTCGTTGGCGGAGGAGGTGGACCGGGGCGAGTACGCGGTGCCGTTCGGCGGGGTGAAGCACCACCTGCCGGCCGCGGACGACCTGGTGCGGGAGAGCCTGGAGCGGGGGATCGACGCGGAGTTCCCGTCGTACACGCTGCGGCTGCTGCGCGGCGTGGTCGAGGCCGGGCACGGTGACGACAGCTACTCGCGGCTGGTGGAGCGGTTCCGAGCCGGGTCGACGGCGTCCTGAGCGTTCAACTCGGGGTACGCGAACGTAGGACACGGTCGTTCTGGACGTAGGACACGCGCGGGGTGGGCGGGCGAGTCCTACGTCCGGGTCGTCAGGAGACGGTGGAGAGGACGGAGGCGATCCGGGTGGCGATGCGGTCGTTGTCGGTCGGGGCGAGGCTGAGCCAGCCGTCCTCGTGGACCATCAGGTACCGGCCCTGGTGCGTGTCGAACCACGTGATCAGCGCGCCGGCCCGGGCACGGCGGTAGCCGCCGCCCACGGTGACCCCGAACTGGCCGCCCGCGACCCGGCTCGTGGCCAGCTCGCTGACCACGGTCGCGTCCTCGCGCGACAGCCCGGCCTTCTGCAACGCCTCCCGCTCGTCCAGCTCGCCGCTGCCCCACGGGTCGTCGTCCTCGTCGTCCGGCTGCTCGTTCTGCAGCGCGACGGCCGCGTTCAACGTCTCCAGCCGCAGCGACAACGCGCTGCCCGGCCCCGCGGACCCGTCCGGCAGCACCTCGACGATCGACCTGGCCAACGCCGTCGGCCGGATCTCCAGCACCCCGATCGAGCCGCTGTCGACCACCGCCAACGCGGCCCGCGCGCCGTCGGACACCGCCACCGCGCGCACCGACCGATCCACGTGGGCGACCGCGTCCACGGCAACCTCGTGGTTGCCGAGCAGCCGGAGCAGCCCCAGCAGGCGGGGGTCGGGCTCGCCGTACGCGGCGAGCACCTCCTCCCGCAACCGCTTGCGCTCCTCCTCGGAGTCGCCCACGCTCGGCACGTCCAGCGGGTAGGGCAGCCGGCCGAGGTCGAGGTGGCTCCACAGCACGTCCAGCTCGTGCGGCGTGAGCACGAACTCGGGCTCGATCACGGCTGGTCGCCCTTCTTCTTCGGCGGCTTCGCGCCGCCGATCACCGACGGGGGCAGGTTCTCACCCGGCACCTCGAAGATGTCCTCGCCCCGGATGTACGCCGCGGCGCGGTGCTCCTTGTCCTCGCCCTGCTGGCCGCCGGCCGGCGCGCCACCCATCGGCGCGCCACCCGCCATCGGGGACGCCGCCGCCGCGCCGCCGGGGCCGAAGCCGCCGCCGGGCATCGGGCCACGCGCGCCCGGACCGCCGACCGCGCCGGTCGAACCGCCCGCGGCCAGCGAGCCACCGCCGCCACCCGCGCCGGCGGAGCCGGTCGGGCCGAAGCCACCGGCGCCGCCACCGCCGAAGCCACCGGGGGGCATGCCGCCGCCGGGCATCCGCGCACCGGGCGCGCCGCCGCCGCCACCGGCACCGCCGCCCGCGCCACCACCGGCACCGCCACCGCCACCGGACGAGCCGGGCAGCGGAGGCGTGCCGGGGCTGCCGGCCGGGACGTAGCTCGGCGGCCGCACGCCGGGCGGCAGGGTCCCGCCGCCCTGGCGGGGCACCGCGTTCGGGTTGGCCGGCTGGTACGGCGGGACGTAACCGCTGCCGGGCGGGGTGTAGCCGCTGTTGGCCGGCGGCGTGTAGTTGTAGCCACCGCCGCCACCGCCGCCGCCACCGGACGACGGGGTGTACGGGTTCGCCACCGGCACCTGGGCCGCCGCCGCTGCCGCCGTCGTGCCCTCGGGCCGGTACATCGGCTGCGGCGGCGCCGGGGCCGCCGCGCCACTGGCGTACGTGCCGCTGCCGTAGGAGCCGGGAGCCGACGGGTACGACGCCGCGGCGGGCGAGTACCCGGACGGCTGCGTCGCGGGCGTCGACTGCGCCGGCTGGTACGCCTGCGCCGGCTCCACCGACCGCATCGCCTGCATCTGCTGGGCCGGCTGCGACGCCGTGTAGGCCGAAGGCGCCGTGGCGCCGCCCGAGCCGCCCAGGGCGTCCGCGCCCGCGCCCGCCAGCGTGGCGGTCGACGCGGACCGCAGCATCGCGAGCTGGGGCTCCTCGGTGCGGCCGGTGACCGGGTTGAACGGCGCGCTGAACTGCGGCGTGGTCTGGTCGACCGCCTGCGACTCGCGCTCCATCGTGCTCATGACCGTCACGGCGTGCTCGTGCAGCGCCCGCGCGTGGTCGTTGGCCGCCTGCACGTCGGCGGCGGAGCTGGCCAGGCCCTGGATGCCGCCCGCGGTGAACACGCCGGTGGCCTGGTCCCAGTTGAACTCGACCGGCTCGGGCATGGAGGCGCGCGCGTTCTCCATGATCTGGCTCTCGTCCTGCACCCGCTTGCCGACCTCGACCGCGGTCTCGGCGGTGTGCGTGACCCAGTCGGCCAGGCCCTTGATCGCGAGCCGCGCCGCGTCCGCCGCGTCGCCCGTCCAGCCGGACTCGCTGACCGCGACCCGCTCGTTGATCAGCCGGGCGGCCTCGGTCAGCTCGGTGCCGAACTGACCCCACTCCGCGCCGATCTCACCCGTCTGACCGGGGTCGTTGTTGTTGTGCACCGACTCGTACAGCTCGCGGTGCGACCGGGACGCCCAGTTCTGGGTGTCGGTCAGCACCAGGTCGATCTCACGTTCTTCCCGGGCCAGCCGCTTCACCTGGTCGGCCCGCAGTTCCACGCGCTCGGTCGCCATCGTCGCCAGCCCCCTAGTTCCCGCTCAGCCTGCGCAGCTCGACGCTGCTCTCGTCGTCGACCTCGGTGAAGTTGCGGATCGCGTTCCGCACCGAGTCGTGCGTCTGCTGGAGCACCTCGCGGTAGGCCGTCATCACGGCCACGAACGACCGCGGGTCGCCGTCGGCGCGCGCCTCGAACTTCATCGCCAGCCGGTCGCCGACGGGGTTGCGGCCGATCGGCGCGGGACGGGCCAGCCGGCCGGCGCGCTCCAGCCACGAGTCGACCTGGTCCATCTGCTCCAGGAGCATCTTGCGCAGTTCCTCGCCGGTGGCGGGATCGAGTGACACCCGGCCGGAGTTCACGGTCTCCTGGAGGGCCACGACCTGACCGTTCACGGTCGGGACCTCCTGGGGCGGGGCCACTTCATCCCCGTTTTCGGCGATGTACATCGGTATCCCTCGCGAAGGCAGCCTGCTGGACGAAACCCACCATCCCCGGGTCCTCCAACGCCCGGCCAACGCGCGCCCAACGCGGTCCGCCGGAATGCGGTGACGACTGTGGGAAACTCTTCGACTACACGGTGACAACGCCGAAAGGGCTTGCGGATGCGGGTGAACCTGCTTGGCCCCGTGGAGCTGGTTTCCGCAGGTGGAGAGGCCGTTCGGCTGGGCGCGGCCAAGCGGCGGACGGTCCTGGCGGCGCTCGCCCTCGAACTGAACCGCGTGGTGTCCGGCGACCGGCTGCTGGAGCTGGTGTGGGACGGCTCACCCCCGCCGCAGGCGAAAGCCGCCCTCCAAGGACATATCGCCCAACTGCGCAAGGTCCTCGCCGGGGGTGTCGCGCTCGTCACCCGCGCGCCCGGCTACGTGCTGACCGGCGAACGCGCGGCCGTCGACGTGTTCCGGTTCGAGGACCTGCTCGTGAGCGCGCGCACGGCGTCGGACGACGAGGCTGTGCGGCTGCTGCGGGAGGCGCTGGCGCTGTGGCGCGGCCCGGTGCTCGCCGACGTGCCGGGCGACCAGCTGCGGGAGGCGGTGTCGGCGCGGCTGGAGGAGCTGCGGCTGGTGGCCGTGCAGGAGCTGGCGACCCGGCTGTCGCGGCTGGACCGGGCGGCCGAGGCGGTGGCCGGGCTGCGGGACGCGGTGGACTCGAACCCGCTGCGCGAGGCGCTGGTGTCCCGGTTGGTGCTGGCGCTGCACTGGACCGGGCGGCAGGCCGAGGCGCTGGCGCTGTTCCACCGGACGCGGGAGCGGCTGGCCGACGAGCTCGGCGTCGACCCGGGTCCGGAGCTGCGCGAGGCGTACCAGACCGTGCTGGCGGGCGACACCGCGCCGTCGGCGCCGGTGGACCGCGCGCCCGCCCAGCTGCCCCGCGAGCACCGCGGGTTCGTCGGGCGCGAGGAGGAGCTGTCGGACCTCGGCGCGACCCTGATCGGGCAGGACTCGGCGATCGGGCTGCTGGTGGGTCCGGCGGGGGTCGGCAAGACGGCGTTGGCGTTGCGCTGGGCGCACCGGGTGGCGGGCGACTTCCCGGACGGGCAGCTGTTCGTGAACCTGCGCGGGTTCGACGAGACCGAGCCGCTCGACCCGCGCACTGCGCTGGTGGGGTTCCTGCGGGCGCTGGGGCTGACCGACTCGCAGATCGCGGTGGACCTGGAGGACCAGGCCGCGCAGTACCGGTCGCTGCTGGCCGGGCGGCGGGTGCTGGTGTTCCTGGACAACGCCCGGTCGGCCGAGCAGGTCCGGCCGCTGCTGCCCGGCTCGGCGCGGTGCCTGGTGCTGGTGACGAGCAGGCACCGGCTGGACGACCTGGTGGTGACGGAGGGCGCGTCGTCGCTGCACGTGCCGACGTTGCCGGAGTCGAGCGCCGAGGACCTGCTGACCGCGGTGCTGGGCCGGCAGCGGATCGAGCAGGAGCCGGACGCGGTGGCGGAGCTGGTCGAGCTGTGCGACCGGCTGCCGCTGGCGCTGCGGATCGCGGGCGCGCGGTTGGCGTCACGGCCGCGGTGGACGATCCAGTCGCTGGTGGACGAGCTGCGCGACGAGCAGGGCCGGCTGTCGGCGTTGTCGCTGCCGGAGGCGGGGCGCGGTGTGCACGCGGCGCTGGCGGTGAGCTACCGGGAGCTGCCGGAGGGCGCGGCGCGGCTGTTCCGGCGGCTGGGCCTGCACCCCGGGACGGACCTGGACAGCTACACGGCGGCGGCGCTGCTGGACATCAACGTGGTCAGCGCGCGGACGCACCTGCGGACGCTGGCGTACGCGAACCTGCTGCACGAGTCGACGCCCGACCGCTACTCGCGGCACGACCTGGTGCGGCTGTTCACCCACCACCTGGCGGCCACCGAGTCCGAAGTGGACAACCAGGTGTCGACCAGCCGGCTGCTGGACTACTACCTGCACGTGGCGGACCGGGCGCGGGCGCACCTGTCCGACCACGTGCGGCCGTTCGGACCGGCCGAGCACCGGCCGGCGTCGTTCCCGGAGCTGTCGTCGCACGCGGCGGCGCTGGACTGGTTCACGCTGGAGGAGGCGAACCTCGGGCTCGCGCTGGACATCGCGGTGAACGGCGGGCAGCGCGAGCGGACCTGGCAGCTCGCGCTGTGCCTGGACGCGTTCCACTTCCGGCGCGGCAACCGGCTGGACCGGTTGGCGCTGTGCCGGATCGGGTTGGCGGCGGCGCGGTCGTTGGGCGACCGGCACGCCGAGGCGACGTTCCTGCTGCGGCTGGGCTCGACGCTGGCCGACCTGGAGCGGATCGACGAGGCGATCGAGGCGTGCACGCGCGCGGCGGCGTTGGCGGACGGCGACCGGCACCTGGAGCTGGCGGCGCTGGCGAACCTCGGGTACTGCCTGATGGCGGACGACCAGCTGGACCGGGCGCAGGAGACGATCCTGGAGGCGCTGGAGGTGGCGCGGGAGGTCGGCGACAACCGCTCGCAGGCGAGCATCCAGAACAACCTGGCCAACGTGCTGCTGCGCAAGCACCAGCCGGAGGAGGCGTTGCGGCACGCGACGGAGGCGCTGGGCCTGTTCCCGTCGGCCCCGTCGAAGGCCCACACGGCGACGCTGCACACCGTGGGCGCCGCGTCCCAGCAGCTGGGCCGTGCCGACGAGGCGCTGGAGTCCTACCGCGCCGGGCTGGCGCTGGCGGCCCGCCTGGGCGACCGCTACCAGGAAGCGCTGTGCCACCGCGCGATCGGGGACGTCCTGGAGCAGTCGGAGGGCCCCGCCGCCGCCCGCCCGCACTGGCTGGCCGCCCTGCACCTGTACCGCGACCTGCGCCTGGCCGACGCCGACGACCTGGCCCGCAAGCTGGACCTGACCACCTACCCGTGACGCCCTGAGCGTTGAACTCTCGCGTTCCGAACGTAGGACTCACGCGAGAGTCCTACGTTCGCGTCGCGCGTGTCCTACGTTCGGAACGGGCGTGTCCTACGTTCAGGTACCCCGAGTTCAACGTTCGGGTCGGGGTCAGCCGGTGGCCTCGGCCGCCGCACGTCCGGCCACCCGGCCGGAGAAGATGCAGCCGCCCAGGAACGTGCCCTCCAGGGCGCGGTAGCCGTGGACGCCGCCACCGCCGAAGCCGGACGCCTCGCCGGCCGCGTAGACGCCGTCCAGCGGGGTGCCGTCGGACTTCAGCACCCGTGCCGACAGGTCGGTGTGCAGGCCGCCCAGGGTCTTGCGGGTGAGGACGGACAGCCGCACGGCGATCAGCGGGCCGGCCTTGGGGTCCAGCAACGGGTGCGGCTCGACCACGCGGATCAGCTTGTCCGTGATGAACTTGCGCGCCTCGCGCATGGCGTTGACCTGCATGTCCTTGCCCAGCCCCGAGATCACCTGCCGGTCGCGCTGCACGATGGTCCGCCGCAGCGCCTCCGCGTCGATCAACGACGTGCCGGTCAGCTCGTTCATCCCGGCCGCCAGCTCCTCCGGCGTGCGGCCGAAGATGAACTCCTCCGACCGCTTCGCGAACTCCTCGACCGGCGCGACCGCGCCCGGCATTGCCCGCTTCAGCACCGCCTTGACGTCCTTGCCGGTCAGGTCGGGGTTCTGCTCCGACCCGGACAGCGCGAACTCCTTGCCGATGATCTTCTGGTTGAGCACGAACCACGAGTAGCCGTGGCCGGTCTTGACGATGTGCTCCAACGCGCCCAGGGCGTCGAACCCCGGGAACAGCGGGATCGGCAGCCGCGAGCCGGTCGCGTCCAACCACAGCGACGACGGCCCCGGCAGGATGCGGATGCCGTGCCTGTTCCACACCGGGGCGTAGTTGGCGATCCCCTCGGGGTAGTGCCACATCCGGTCTTCGTTGACGATCTCGCCGCCGGTGTCCTGCACGACCCGCAGCATCTCGCCGTCCACGTGGTCCGGCACGCCCGACAGCATGTGCGCCGGCGGCGTGCCCATGCGGGCCGGCCAGTTGCGGCGCACCATCTCGTGGTTCGCGCCGATGCCGCCGGAGGTCACGACCACGGCCTGCGCGCGCAGGTCGAAGTCGCCGGACACCACCCGTGAGCTCGGCTCGCCCCGACCGGCCGCGCTGACCTCCAGCACCTCGCCGCGCACGCCGTCCACCGCGCCGCCGGTCGTGGTCAGCCCGGTCACGCGGTGCCGGAACTTCAGCTGCACGAGCCCGCGCGCCACGCCCTCGCGCACCCGCCGCTCGAACGGCGCCACGATGCCCGGCCCGGTGCCCCACGTCACGTGGAAGCGCGGCACGGAGTTGCCGTGCCCGTCGGCCAGGTACCCGCCGCGCTCCGCCCACTGCACGAGCGGGAACCAGCGCACGCCCATCGCGTGCAGCCACGACCGCTTCTCGCCGGCCGCGAAGTCCACGTACGCCTCGGCCCACCGACGCGGCCAGTGGTCGGCGTCCCGGTCGAACGCGGCCGAGCCGAGCCAGTCCTGCAGCGCGAGCTCCGCCGAGTCCTTGACCTTCAGCCGCCGCTGCTCCGGACTGTCCACCAGGAACAACCCGCCGAACGACCAGAACGCCTGACCTCCGAACGAGGCCTCCGGCTCCTGGTCGAGCAGGATGACCTTGCGACCGGCGTCGACCAGCTCGGCGGTGGCGACCAGGCCCGCCAGGCCGGCGCCGACGACGATGACATCAGCGTCATGGGGCATCGGGCGAGTCTAGATCGAACCGCGACGGCGGACGAGAGCTGAAGAAGATTCACTTTAGGGAGTGTGACGATGTCGTACACGGGGGACGTCGGCGAGGTCAGCGCGGTGTGGCGGCCGGTGGCGGAGGCGCCGATCATCGACCGGCCGCTGACCCAGGCCAGGCTGGTCGGCACGGGCGACGTCACGCGCGGGCAGTTCGGCTTGTTCGAGTGGCGGATGGAGCCGCGCGCGGGCGGCCCGGCGGCGCACTTCCACAAGACGTTCTCGGAGTCGTTCTACGTGATCTCCGGAACGGTCCGGTTGTTCAACGGCGAGACGTGGGTGAACGCGGTCGCGGGCGATTTCCTCTACGTGCCCGAGGGCGGCGTGCACGCTTTCCGCAACGACGCCGACGAGCCCGCGTCCATGTTGATCCTCTTCGCCCCCGCGCCACCGCGCGAGGAGTACTTCCGGGAACTGGCCGAGATCGCCGGATCCGGGCGGCGGTTGACCTCGGACGAGTGGACCGAGCTGTACGCCCGGCACGACCAGTACATGGTCTGAGCTGCGACTGCGGCGGAGTAAAAGACCGTCGGCCGTTCGGTGGGGGAACCGTCCGGCCGACGGCGGTCGGGCGTGCGTGGGCGCACCTGCAACGTCTCGGGGAGAGGTGCCGCGCGGGCCTGGGGGGAGGTGGCCCGCGGGCCTGACGTCCGGTGCGGCGTCCACGTGCCGACCAGTAGTAGAACGGGCGGTGACCAGCGGGTGTTCCCCGGACGGGGCGGGGGTGGCGGGGGTCACGGGGAGTGTCGGCGAGGCCCGTTCCGGACGTGTCGGCGAGGTCCGTTCGGGGGTGCCGGTGCAGCCCGTTCGGGGGATGTCCCCGTGGGTGTGGAGGGCGGCGTGGGCGGCGTGGGTGTGGAGGGCGGCGAGGGGCGACGTGTCAGGCGTCGCCGCGCAGCTCGGTCATCCGGGCTTCCGCGCCCGTGAGCTTGTTCCGCGCGATCTCGGCCCGGCGCTTCGCCTTCGTCAGCCGGTTCGCCGCTTCCTGCTCCGCCTGTTGCGCCCGGCGCAGTTCGGCGCGCAGCGTGGCCGTGTGCTCCTCGCGCTCGGCCAGGGTCTGCTCCGCCTCCGTGACGACCGTGTCGGCCTTGCGCACGTCCGACTGGGCCGCGCTGATGTCGTCACGCGCCCGCGCCAGGTCCCGTTCCCGCCGTTGCTCACGGCGTGGCGCCAGGTCGTCGCGCACCGGGGTCGCGGTCTCGCTCAGCGGGCCGAAGCCGGACTGCTCCACCGGCTTGACCAGCCGGCCGGCCCGGATGCGCGCGCCGAGCACGGCGTCGGCCAGGGCGGCGGTCAACGTGGTCCGCACCTGCTGCACGGCGTCCGGCCCGAGCGGCTGGCCGGCGTGGCTCGCCAGCACCTCCACCCGTCGCACGAGCGCGCTCAGCACGGCCCGCCGACGCGCGCTCAACTGCCGCAGCGCGTTCCCCCGCAACTCCTCCTGCGCGGCACGCAGCTCGTCACCCAGGGCGAGCGCCTCGGTCAGGTCGGACGCGTCCTCGCGCGCCAGCAGGTTCAGCGCCCACGCCGACGCGGTCGGCTTGCGCAGGACCGAGACCTGCTTGGCCAACGCCTTGTCGCCGCGGTCGGCGGCCAAGCGGGCGTGGGCGTCCCTGGCCGCGACGAACTCCGCCGGCGGCAGGGCGTAGAGCTCGTCGGCTATCCGGTCGATCGGCGCGGTGTCCACGATGTCGACCAGTGTCCTCGCCATCGCGTTGATGTGCGATTTGTTACGGATTTCCCACGCTTCCGGATGGTTCACCGTTGACAGAGTTTGACATTCCGGCCGGTCGGCTCTTGACTGGAGAGGTCGCGCCCGTTCCGGTGTTGTGCGGCACTTCTCGCGCGTTCGCGCAATAGCCCGTCCAGTCCAATGTGGACTTTTTTATTAGGCTGTTCGTCCGATTGTTACCCGAGGGTCGGGGGGATGTGCTTGCGCCAATCTTTCCCCACGAAGGGTTTGCGCCTTGATCAAATCAGGAAGCCGGTGGAGACACCGCACCAGTGCGGCCTTGCTGGCCGCCGTGCTGGGCACCACTGGGTTCGGCTTCGCCGCCGGGTCGGCCGTCGCGCAAGAGGCGCCATCCGCGCCCGCGCCCGCCGACAAGCAGCTCGACAAGCAGGACCGGGAGCGCGTCGCCGAGGCCGAGCAGGCCGGTCAGGCGAACGTCACGCTCCTGGTCGCCGCCGAAGAGGGCAAGCTGGACACCGCGGTCAACGACCTCAAGGCCCTCGGCGGCGTGGTCGAGTCCACCGAGCGTGACGTCGACTACCTCAAGGTCTCGGTGCCCCGGGACAAGGCCGAGAAGGCCGCCGGGCTCGCGTCCGTGAACTCGGTGGACGTGGACGGCCTGGTCGTCCTGGACAACCCGCGCCCGGACGGCGCGACGGCCCCGCTGCCGCAGCCGGCGCCGGGCAAGGCGACGGGCAAGAAGAACCCGTACATGCCGACGCAGGACACCAAGGCGGCGCAGTTCACCGACGAGCACCCCCAGTGGGACGGCCGCGGCACGACGATCGCCATCATGGACTCCGGCATCGACCTGGACCACCCGGCGCTGGCGACCACCACGACCGGCGAGCGCAAGATCGTCGACTGGTACAACGCCAACGCCACCAACTCCGGTGACGGCACCTGGTTGCAGGTCTCGGGCCGCTACAACGGCACGTTCACCGCGGGCGGCGCGTCCTACAAGGCGCCGGCGACCGGTGGTCCGTTCAGCTTCGGCCTGTTCCGCGAGACCGCGGGCGACCTGGCCCTGGCCAACAGCGAGACCGGCGGCGACATCAACCGCGACGGCGACCGCGTGGACGCCTTCGGCGTGCTGCAGGACATCACGACCAAGGAAGTCCGGGTCGACACCGACGGCGACGGTGACTTCACCGACCAGACCGCGATGATCGACTACAAGTACAAGAAGGACGTCGGCCACTTCGGCGCGGACAACCCGGCCACGCCGGTGCTGGACACCGTGGCGTTCGTGGTGCAGACCGACAAGTCGAACTACGACGCGGCCGGCACGGCGTGGGTCAACCTCGGCATCTCCGCCGCCGCGCACGGCTCGCACGTCGCGGGCATCACGTCGGCGAACAAGCTGTTCGGCGGCAAGATGACCGGCGCCGCGCCCGGCGCGAAGCTGATGGCCGTCAAGGTCTGCCTGTCCACCCCGTCGTGCACCAACAGCGGCCTGATCGACGGCCTGCTGTACGCGGCGCGCAACGGCGCGGACGTCGTCAACATCTCCATCGGCGGCCTGCCGGCGCTCAACGACGGCAACAACGCGCGTGCGGAGCTCTACAACCGCACCATCGCCGAGTACAACGTGCAGGTGTTCATCTCCGCCGGCAACAGCGGCGCGGGCGCGAACACCGTCGGCGACCCGTCGGTGTCCACGGACGCGGTGAGCGTCGGCTCGTACATCACGGCGGACACCTGGCTGTCCAACTACGGCTCGAAGACCGCGCAGAAGGAGGGCCTGCACGGCTTCTCGTCGCGCGGTCCGCGTGAGGACGGCGGCTTCAAGCCGAACATCGTCGCGCCCGGCTCGGCGATCTCCACCGTGCCGCAGTGGCAGGTGCCCGGCCCGGTGGCCGGCACCTACGAGCTGCCCGCCGGCTACGCCATGTTCAACGGCACGTCGATGGCCTCGCCCCAGGCGACCGGCGCCGCCGCGCTGCTGATCAGCGCGTACAAGGCCGAGCACAACGGCGAGCGCCCGCCCGTCGCGGCGCTGCGCAACGCGATCCAGTCCGGCGCCAAGTGGGTCTCCACCCTCCAGGCGTACGAGCAGGGCGCGGGCCTGTTCGACACGAAGCGCGCGTGGACGCAGCTCAACGCGCACCCGGAGACGCAGGCGGTCAGCACCTCGGTGACCGTGAACACCGCGCTGTCGGACCTGCTGGCCACCCCGGACACGGGCGTCGGCATCCACGACCGCGAGGGCGTCGTCGTGGGCAAGGAGTACACCCGCACGTACACCCTGACCCGCACCACGGGCCCGGACCGCAACCAGCAGTTCCTGGTCAACTGGCAGGGCAACGACGGCACGTTCTCGTCCAAGTCCCTGGTCAGCCTGCCGCTGAACACGCCGGTGAAGTTCGACGTCAAGGTCAAGCCGACCAAGGCGGGCGCGCACTCGGCCGTGCTCAAGCTCGACAACCCGGGCACCCGCGGCATCGACGTGTTCACCCTGAACACCGTGTTCGCGGCGGACGAGTTCACCGCGGCGGGCAAGTACGCGGTGACCAAGACCGGCACGATCGCGCGCAACCAGTCGAAGAGCGTCTTCGTGAACGTGCCCGCGGGCACGAGCGCGCTGAAGGTCGACCTGGCGGCGGGCGGCGCGGAGGCGGGCAAGGGCCAGGTCCGGTTCCTGCGCTACGACCCGTACGGCGTGCCGTTCGACACCACGTCGTCGACCAACTGCTACAACCCCGACGCGGGCGCCGGCTGTGCCGGTGGCTCGCCGACCAGCCGCACGGTCAGCAACCCGCTGCCGGGCGTGTGGGAGATCGTGGTCGAGGCCCGGCGCACCTCCGACGCCGACGCCGCGCCGTACTCGGTGACCGCGTCCGTGCTGGGCACGACGGTCAGCCCGAACCCGGACACCATCGAGTCGGCCGTGATCGGCACGCCGATCAGCCGTGAGTACACGGTGACGAACTCGCTGGCGACGTTCACCGGCAAGCTCGTCGGCGGTCCGCTGTCCAGCGCCCGGATCGACCGGCCGACCATCGCGGACGCGGCGGTCCAGAACTACGACCTGACCGTGGCGCCGGGCTCGTCGTCGCTGCGCGCGACGATCGGCCGGACCAGCGACGTCTCGGCCGACCTCGACCTGTTCGTCTACAACTGCTCGACCGGCACGTGCGTGCTGGCCGGTCAGTCGGCGGACGGCGACTCGGAGGAGTCGGTGACGATCAACAACCCCGCCGCCGGCGCGTGGCGGGTGACGGTCGACGGCTACGAGGTGCCCGCGGGCACCACGGAGTACGACTACATCGACCTGTTCGCCGCCGCCGGCCTCGGCTCGGTCGCGGTGACCGACGCCGACGCCGAGCGCACCGCCGGCGAGACCTGGACGGTCCCCGCCACGGTGACCGCCGGTGGCCAGGCCGGCGCCGGCCGGGTGCTGCGCGGTGAGCTGACCGTGCAGACCTCGGAAGGCGCGGTCGTCGGTCGCGGCGCGGTGATCCTGCGGAACGTGGCCTGACGCCACCCGCTCGAAGATCCGCTCGAAGATCCGCTTGAAGACCTCAGGGCCACTCCCGCTTCGTGCGGGGGTGGCCCTGAACCTTTGTCGCTGATGGGTTGAGGGGTGGGGTCAGGGTGTGGGGTGGGCCAGGGGGTGGGGTCAGGGGGTGGGGTCGCTGTTGGACAGAGGTTCGTCCACGTCGACCCGGCTGATGCCGTCGACGGACGCGATCTCCTCGGCGAGTTCGACCGGGGCGGTGACGCGGACGTAGCCGGTGGTCGCGTCGGTGGCCTCCACGGTCCCGCCGAGCCGGTCCACGGCGGCGGCGACCTCGTCGGCCTGGCCGGGTTCGGTGGAGACGGTCAGGCCGATGGTCCGCGTGCCGTCGCGCTTGGCCTGTTGCAGCACGTCCTTGCCCTGAGGGCTGAGCCCGGTCGGCGGACTGAGCTCGGTCGGCGGCACGGGCGGTGAGGTCGCGCTGACCGGTGCGGTGGTCGGGGACTGGGTCCCGGACGAGCCGGTCGGCGGCTGCTGCGCGCAGCCCGTCAGCGTGAGCCCGGCCAGTGCGAGTCCGGCCAGCGCGAGCCTGGTCGGCGCGAGCCTGGTCGGCGCGAGTCCGGCCGGCGCGAGTCCGGTTTTGACCACGAGCCTTTGCATGAGTCCTCCTGCGGCGGATCCTGCCACCAGGACGGAGTGGGAGGTCAGCGCGGTTGCACGGGTTGGGTGGGTGGAGTGGGCTGCGTGGGTTGGCCGGGTGTCGCGGGTTGCTCGGGGCCGCTGAACGCCTGCACGCGCTCCTCGCCGTCCGCGCTCTCGCCGAACACCCGGTTGTCCGAGGAGCCGTTCGCCGACGGCACGCGGCCGGGAGCGGCGGCACGGGGCAGCTCGCGCACTCGGACCTGCGGCAACGCGCCGGGGTGCCGGGCACGCAGCCAGCCGACCAGGTGCTCGCGCGCCACGCACCGCAGGTCCCACAGCCGCCCGGCGTCCGATGCGCTCACCAGCGCGCGGACCCGCACGAACGACCCGACCGCGTCGGTCACCTGGAGCACGCACACGCGGCCGTCCCACAGGTCGCTCGTCTCCAGCGCGTGCCGCAGCTCCTGCCGCAGCTCCTCCACCGGCGCCGTCCAGTCGAGGTCCAGCTCCACGGTGCCGAGCAGCGCCGACTGGGTCCGCGTCCAGTTCTCGAACGGCGTCTTGAGGAAGTAGGCGGTGGGCAGGATCAGGCGCCGGTCGTCCCACAGGTGCACGACCACGTAGGTGAGGGTGATGTCCTCGACACGACCCCACTGGCCCTCCACGACCACCACGTCGTCCAACCGCAACGCGTCGCTGAACGCGATCTGCACACCCGCGAACACGTTGCCCAGCAACGACTGCGCGGCCAGCGCGGCGATGGCGCCGATCACACCGGCGGACGCCAGCAGGCTCGTGCCGGCCGCGCGGGCGGCGGGGAACGTCATCAGCACCGCCGCTGCCGCCAGCACGCTGACCACGACCACGGTGACCCGGCGGACCAGCGTGATCTGCGTGTGCACGCGCCGGGCGTGCCGGTTGTCCGACACGTCGACCCGGATGCGGGCCAGCGTCGCGTCCTCGATCACCACCAGCAGCGAGGCCAGCAGCCACGCGCCGGCGAGGATGAGCGCTATCCCGGTCGCGTGCAGGGCGACCGGTCGCCAGTCGCCGTGAGCCGTGACGCCGAGCGAGAACTGCACCGCCACCAGCACCGCCACCGCCAGCGCGGGCCGGTGGGCGTGCCGCGCCAGCCCGGCGAACAGGGCTGACCGGCGGCCGATGCGACGGACCACGCGGTGGACGAGGGTGACGGCGAGCAGCGCGATGAGCAGCGAGCCGGCGAACGCGAGTACGGCGGCGAGCACGGACGGGCACCTCCACGTGCTTGGGGTTCCGGGGACGTTCTCCGGTTCGTACCCCTAGGCGGAGCGGTTCAGCCGTCTGCACGAAATGTGCGACATTCCCCACGTGGTGCAGCGCGGTGCGGGCGCGGCGTGTGCGGCGCGGTGCGGTGTGGCGCGGAGTGGGGTTAGCCCTTCGGCAGCAGGTGGGCGACCTGGCCGACGAACGCGACCAGCCGGTCCGGCGTGAACCGCTCCGGGTCGGTGATCGCCAGCCGGCCCGCCATCTCGGCGAGCGCGAGCATGGTGTGGCCGAGCAGCTCGGCGTCCAGCCCGGTGCTGCCCAACGCCTTGAGCCCCAGCTCGGCCAGGGCGTTGACGTGCGTCAACACCTGCGCCCGCACCAGCGCGACCTGCTGCCGGAACTCGACCGGAGTGCCCTCCGGAGGCAGCAGCACGAGCCGCCACCGCTCCGGCGACGCCACGACGGCGTTGACGAACGCCCGCACGGTGTCGGTGTAGACGTCCTCCGGCGAGCGGTCGCCGAAGTCCGTGGCCGGCATCGCGTCGAGCACCTGGTCGGTGGCCCGTTCCGCCTCGCGGCGCAGCAGCGCGGCGATCACCTCGGCCCGGTTCGCGTACAGCTCGTAGACCACCGGCTTGGTCACGCCCGACCGCCGTGCCACGGACTCCATGGTCAACGCGTCGAAACCGCCTTCGGCGATGAGCCGGAGCGCGCCGTCCAGCAACTGGTCGCGCCGCTGCCCCGGCGGCAGGCGCGGTGCGTACTTGCGGCGCGTTGTGCTCACCGGACCATATTGCTACGGTGGCGTAGCTTTCACAAAGCTACGCGGCCGTAGTAAAGCGCTCGGAGGCAACGGTGTTCGTGGAGTCCGAGGGCGCGCGGCTCGCCGTGTTCGAACAGGGTGACCGGTCCGCGCCGACCGTGGTCCTGGTGCACGGCTACCCCGACACGCACCGGGTGTGGGACGAGGTCGTGCCGTTGCTGACCGACCGGTTCCACGTGGTCACGTACGACGTGCGCGGGGCGGGTGCGTCGTCCGCGCCGCGCGGGCTGGCCGCCTACCGGCTGCCGGTGCTGGCGCGGGACCTGCTCGCGGTGGTCGCGGCCGTCAGCCCGGACGCGCCGGTGCACGTCGTCGCGCACGACTGGGGCTCGATCCAGGCGTGGGAGGCGGTGACCACGCCCGACCCGCCGATCGCCTCGTACACCTCGATCTCCGGCCCGTGCCTGGACCACGTCGGCCACTGGATGCGCCGCCGGCCGACCACCCGGCACGTCAACCAATTGCTGCACTCGTGGTACATCGCGATGTTCCACCTGCCGTTCGTCGCGCCCCTGCTGTGGCGGCACGTGATCGGCCCGCGCTGGCAGACGATCGCGCACCGGCTGGAGGGCGTCACGCCGCACGTGTCGCCGACCATCGTGCGTGACGGCGTGCAGGGCATCGCGCTGTACCGGGCGAACTTCATCCCGCGGCTGCGGTCGCCCCGCGTGCGGCGGACCGACGTGCCGGTGCAGGTGGTGCAGCCGTCGCGCGACAAGTACGTGACCGCCGGTGTGTCCGAGGACGTGGAGCGGTGGGCGTCGGACGTGCGCCGACAGGTGGTCGACGCCGGGCACTGGGTGCCGATCACGCACGCCGACGTGGTGGCGCGCCTGGTCGTCGACCACATCACCGCGCACAGTCCGGCGTCCTGAACTGGGTGAAGGCGTTCCCGGGCGGGGTGAGCGACTCCCCGGTCCGGGCGAGCGTGTCCCTGGCCTGCTGCCGGGCGAGGTTCCAGGAGCGCCAGTCGTCCGGCTCGACGCGGCGGAACCGGAGGGCGCAGGCGCGCAGGTCTGGGGGGAGAGCGGCGAGGGCGGGCACGGCGTCGTCGGACAGCCTGGAGAGGTAGTCGAGGTCGATCTTCCCGATGGCCTGGTAGCGGTCGACGTTGCGCTCGGCGATGAACCGCTCCGGGTTGAGCGCGGCGAGCCCGACCAGCGCGGCGAACCCCGTGCCGACGACCGCGCGGGCCAGCCACCGGCCTTCCAGCTTCGCTCCTGCCGCCAGGACCAGCAGGTAGACCACGCCGAGCCACACCTCGCAGGCGAGGACGAGGACGCGGAGGACCGTGAAGCCGTAGGCCTGCTGGTAGAGCCACATGCGGGTGAGGGCGGAGGCGACGATCACCAGGGTGAGCACGCTCAGCGCGCCGAGCAGGCCGCGCAGCCGGCGGCGGTCGGTGGGTGAGTCGAGCCGGGCGAGGCGCGCGACGACCGCGATCACGCCGAGGGTGAGCAGGGTGACGGCGAGCAGTTGCCAGAAGCCGCCGCGGGCGTAGTCGGCGTAGGTGAGGTCGGGGGTGACGATGACGTGCTCGCCGCCTGCGAACAAGGTCTTGACCTGGACGGCCACGAACGCGGCGAAGAGCAGGACCAGCGCGCCGACCGGCAGCACCCAGTCACGTCGCGCGACCGTTCGGGGCAGGTCGCTCGTCTCGTCCGGTGGGCGTGGTGAGACCAGCAGGTAGGCCGCGCCGACCGTGCCGAGGCCGACGGCCAGGAACAGCACGATCGGTTGCCCGGTCGACTCGTCGGGCGCGACCGAGTCCAGGAGTTCCGCGAACGCGGCGTCGGCGCCGGCGAGGAGCGGGACGAACACCAGCAGGAGGCCGGCGGTCACCAGGACCGGGCGGGCCAGGCGGGGCGCGCCGCCTTCCCTGACGCCTCGGACGACCCAGGGCACGGCCCTGATGGCGGCGACCGGCACCGCGCCCGCGCCGGCGAGGAGGCCACGCGCGGTCCGCCCCCCGGCGACCGCGAGTGAGCCGGCGGCACAGCCGGCGATGGCGCAGAGCGTGAACAGCCAGCCGGCGGAGACGAACGCGCCGACGCCGAACAGGGCGACGGAGAGGACGGCCCAGCCGGGTCTGACCTTGCGCAGCAAGGCGAAGACGACGACGGCGGTCAGGGACCAGCCGAGGCCGGGTTCGTCGAGGGGCAGCAGGGCCGCCGCCCCGATCCCGGCCGCTGCGCCGGTGAGCAGTACGCGGTTGGGTGTCATGTCGGTGTCGCCTCCAGGGCGTGCGCCATCGCCCCGCGAAGGACGAAAGCGTCCTCGCCGGACGGGCAGATCAGCAGGATGACGCCTATTAGGTGGTCATGCTGCGGGTCCGTTGTGGGTCGGGTTTCGTGTCATCCCACCGACCTCCCTACGGGCTACCACACGTATCAAGGGGGCAGCCCCCAGTCGACGCCGCGGGCAAGCCTTCACCGGCCCCCTTGACACGCGCGGTAGGGCGGAGCCAGGTCGGCGGGATGACACGAAGCCCTTCTGTGGGAAGGGAAGGCGTGGGGGTGGGGGAGGGGGAGGTGGTGTCGGGGGCTTCTGTTGGAAGGGGAGGGGAGGGGAGGGCAAGGGAAGGGCAAGGGAAGGGGAGGTCAGGTAGGGGTGGGTGTGGCGGGTGTTCGAGGTGGTGGGCAGGTGGCGGGGAGGGTGGCGCGGATCCGGCAGCCCGGGGCGTCGACCACGGCGATGGTGCCGCCGTGCAGGTCGACCACCCAGCGGGCGATGTTGAGGCCCAGGCCCGTGCCTCCGCCGCCCGCGCGCTCGCCGCGGGTGAAGCGCTCGAAGACCCGGTCGCGGTCCTGTGGTGCGATTCCCGGGCCGTCGTCTGCGACTTCCAGCACCAGTTCCGCGCCCACCGTGGCCGAAACCCTCACCTCGCCGCCGGCGGGGCCGTGGCGGGCGGCGTTGTCCAGCAGGTTCGCGACCACTTGCGCCAGCCGCGCCTCGTCGGCGTAGACCGTCGCCGACGGCGGTGAGACGTCCACGGTGAACCGCACCCCTCGAGCGGCTACCGAGGCTTCCGCCACCACGTCCGCCAACAACGGCTCCAGCGCGAACTCGGCCCGGTCCAGCTTGTGCGCCCCGGCGTCGATGCGGGACAGGTCCAGCAGCTCCGTCACCAAGCGGCCGAGTCGTTCGGTTTGCGCCAGTGCCGTTCGCATGGTCGCCGCGTCCGGCTGGGCGACACCGTCCACGACGTTCTCCAGCACGTTCTGCAAGGCCGTGATCGGGGTGCGCAGCTCGTGCGACACGTTCGCGATCAGCTCCCGCCGCTGCTGGTCCGCCGCACCGAGGTCCGCCGCCATCTGGTTGAACGCGCCGGCCAGCTCGCCGACCTCGTCGCGCGCCGTCGCCCGCACCCGCCTGCTGTAGTCGCCGGCCCGCATCGCCCGCACCGCCGCCGTCATATCCCGCAACGGCCTGGTCATCCCGTGCGCCAGGATCTGCGACGTCACCAGCACGATCGCCACCGCGCCGAACGTCGTCCCCGGCGCCAGCCACCCGATCCGCCACCGGAAGAACGCGAACCCCGCCGCCATCGCCGACACCAGCAGGATCCCGAGCTTCACCTTGATCGACCGCACCGGGTCCAGCGGACGCGGCAGCAACTCCACCGCCGTGTCGATCGCCGTCCGCAGGCTCACCGCGGCACCTCCAGCGCGTAACCGATCCCGTGCACGGTCCGGATCAGGTCCGTGCCCAGCTTCCGCCGCAACGCCTTGATGTGGCTGTCCACCGTCCGCGTGCCCGTGCCGTCCGCCCACCCCCACACCTCGCTCAGCAGCCGCTCCCGCGACTGCACGGCCCGCGGCCGTTCGGCGAGGTGCACCAGCAGTTCGAACTCGATCGGCGTCAGGTGGGCCTCCGCGCCGGCGCGCACGACCCGCCGCTCGGCCAGGTCGATCTCCAGGTCGGCGACCGTGATCCGGTGCGCCGCCGCCGAGGACGCCCGCTCCACCCGCCGCAGCAACGCGTGCACCCGCGCGGCCAGCTCGCGGATCGAGAACGGCTTGGTCAGGTAGTCGTCCGCGCCGACCGCGAGACCGACCAGCAGGTCCGTCTCGTCACCCCGGGCGGTCAGCATGAGCACCGGCACGGGCCGCTCGGCCTGGATCCGCCGGCATACCTCCAGCCCGTCGAACCCCGGCAGCATGACGTCCAGCACGACCAGGTCGGGCCGCCCGTCACGGGCGCGCGAGACGGCTGACGGGCCGTCGTGCGCCAGCTCGACCTCGAACCCCTCGGCCCGCAGCCGCGCGGCCACGGACTCGGCGATGGTCAGGTCGTCCTCGACCACCAGAACCCGGCGTGTCATGCGGCCGACTCTATGTCCGAGCCGTGGAGGTGACCGGTGTGACTTGTGAACGTCCTGTGGAGAGCGGGGACTGAGCCGGGAGGAGCAATCTGGGAGCGCTCCCAGTCGGGACCTGCTTAGCTGGTGGACGGGGCTTCGACTTCGACGAGGAGGTCTGGTCGTGCGACGGACGTTGGGTGCCGCGTTGGCGCTTGTTTCGATGATCGCAGGGACACCGGCGGCGGCAGCCGAGCCCGGGTACGTGGAACTCGCGCCGAAGGGGTCCGCGGTCGCGATCAACGACGCCGGCGTGGTCGTCGGCCGCGCCACCGGCGTCGACCGGCGCTCGCGCGCGGTCCGCTGGGACGCCGAAGGCCGGATCAGCGAACTCGCCCTGCCCGCCGGGAGCCAGTACGCGACCGTCTTCGGGGTCGACGCGGACGGCGCGGCGTACGGCAACACCAACGCGCCCGACCACTGGTCGCGGGCCACCCGGTGGAACGTCGACGGCTCGATCACGCTCCTCGACCTGCTGCCCGGCGGCGACTACGCGTTCGCGGTCGCGGTGAACGAGGGCGGCGCGGTCGTCGGCTACGGCGGCGACGCGGGCGGTCGGAGGCAGGCGGTCCGCTGGGACCGCGACGGCGTCGCCACCGTGCTGCCCGGCGTCGGTGACGCGACCGAGGCGACCGTGATCGACGACGGTGGCGCGGTCGCGGGCCTCGCCTACTCCGGGACCGGCCGACGGGCCGTGAGATGGGACGACGACGTGCTCACCGACCTGGGCGCCGTCCCCGGCAGCACCTACCTCGACCTGCGGGCGATCAGCGGCCGGTTCGTCATCGGCACGTACCAGGCGGAGGACCGGACCTCCTTCTCCGTGCGCTGGGACGGAACCTCGCAGGCTCACGCCGCCGCGGCCGGCGCCCTCAACGCCCTCGACGCGGACGGCGGCGCGTTCGGACGGGTCGGCGGCACGCCGGTGCGGTGGGCGGCCGACGGCGGAGTCACGACCATGGCGCTCCCGGCCGGCTTCACGGCCGGCGAGGTGGCCCGCGTCAACGATCGCGGCACGGCGGCGGGCGTGGCGATCGGCGGCACCTACCGCCCGTTGCGCTGGTCGCCGTCGGGCGAGGTCACGTTGCTGCCGGTCCCGGCCGGCACGCACGGCTTCGCCCAGGGCGTCAACGACCGCGGCGTCGTGGTGGGCGAGTTCGGCGGACGCGCGGTCCTCTGGCCCTGACCACCTGCCGTCGGTGGCACGACCTAGGGTGACCCGGTGGCTGACGCGGTCCTGGAAGCGGTGCTGGAGCGGATCACGTTCGCGAACGAGGAGACCGGTTACACGGTCGCCCGGGTCGACCCCGGCCGAGGAGGCGACCTGGTCACCGTGGTCGGGTCGCTGCTCGGCGCGCAGCCCGGCGAGTCGATCCGGATGCGCGGCCGGTGGGGCTCGCACCCGCAGTACGGCAAGCAGTTCCACGTCGACGACTACACGACCGTGCTGCCGGCCACCATCCAGGGCATCCGCCGCTACCTCGGCTCCGGCCTGATCAAGGGCATCGGGCCGGTGCTGGCCGACCGGATCGTCACCCACTTCGGCGTGGCCGCGCTGGACGTCATCGAGCACGAGCCGGAGCGCCTGATCGAGGTGCCCAAGCTCGGCCCGAAGCGCACCAAGCTGATCGCCGACGCGTGGGAGGAGCAGAAGGCCATCAAGGAGGTCATGGTCTTCCTCCAGGGCGTCGGCGTGTCGACGTCGTTGGCCGTGCGCATCTACAAGCAGTACGGCGACAAGGCGATCGAGGTGGTCCGCGAGGAGCCCTACCGGCTGGCCAACGACGTGTGGGGCATCGGGTTCCGCACCGCCGACCTGATCGCGAAGGCCGTCGGCATCCCGCACGACAGCCCGCAGCGGGTGAAGGCCGGGTTGCAGTTCACGCTGTCCGAGGCGACCGGCGACGGCAACTGCTACCTGCCCGAGAACGAGCTCATCGGCGACGCGATCAAGATCCTCCAGGTCGACGCGGGCCTGGTGATCGAGTGCCTGGCCGAGCTGGTGACCGAGGAGGGCGTGGTCCGCGAGATCATGCCGGACGGCGAGCCGGGCATCTACCTGGTCGCGTTCCACCGGGCCGAGATCTCGCTGGCCAACCAGCTGCTGCGGCTGCTCAGGACCGAGGAGGAGCGGATGCCGGCGTTCCAGCGGGTCGACTGGGAGAAGGCGTTCGGGTGGCTCGGCGCGTCACTGGAGGACAAGCAGCGCGACGCGGTGAAGCTGGCGTTGAGCCGCAAGGTGGCGGTGCTGACGGGCGGCCCGGGGTGCGGCAAGAGCTTCACCGTGCGGTCGATCGTGAAGCTGGCCGTGGCCAAGGGCGCGAAGGTCGTGCTGGCCGCGCCGACCGGCCGGGCGGCCAAGCGGCTGACCGAGCTGACCGGGCACGAGGCCCGCACCGTGCACCGGTTGCTGGAGCTCAAGCCCGGCGGTGACGCCGCCTACGACCGCGACCGGCCGCTCGACGCGGACCTCGTCGTCGTGGACGAGGCGTCGATGCTGGACCTCCTGCTGGCGAACAAGCTGGTCAAGGCCGTCGCGCCGGGCGCGCACCTGCTGCTGGTCGGCGATGTCGACCAGCTGCCGTCCGT
Organism: Actinosynnema sp. CA-299493; assembly: GCF_050946825.1. Lineage (NCBI taxonomy): Bacteria > Bacillati > Actinomycetota > Actinomycetes > Pseudonocardiales > Pseudonocardiaceae > Actinosynnema > Actinosynnema sp. CA-299493. The sequence goes on along the minus strand of NZ_CP191993.1, from coordinate 8,329,255 downwards.
CGGCGCGGGCGAGGTGCTGCGCGACGTGCTGTCGGCCGACAGCCCCGTGCCGAACGTCCGCCTCACGCACATCTTCCGGCAGGCGCAGCAGTCCGGCGTGGTGACCAACGCGCACCGGATCAACAACGGCGACTACCCCGTCGTGCAGGGGATGCCGGACTTCTTCCTGTTCCCGGCCGAGGAGGCCGAGGACGCGGCGGCGCTGGTGGTCGACGTCGTCGCCAACCGCATCCCGCGCAAGTTCGGGCTCAAACCGCGCACGGACGTGCAGGTGCTCGCGCCGATGCACCGGGGTCCGGCGGGCGCGGGAGGGCTGAACGCGTTGTTGCAGGAGGCTTTGACGCCGTCCAAACCGGACCTGCCGGAACGCCGGTTCGGCGGCCGGGTGTTCCGGATCGGCGACAAGGTCACCCAGATGCGCAACAACTACGACAAGAACGTCTTCAACGGCACGCTCGGCATCGTCACGGCGATCGACGCGGTGGAGCAGAAGCTGACCGTGCGGACCGACGAGGAAGAGGACGTGGACTACGAGTTCGGCGAGTTGGACGAGCTGACCCACGCCTACGCCATGACGATTCACCGCTCACAGGGCAGTGAGTACCCGTGCGTGGTCATTCCAATCACGACCAGCGCGTGGATGATGTTGCAGCGCAACCTGCTCTACACGGCGGTCACGCGGGCGAAGAAGCTGGTCGTGCTGGTGGGGTCGCGCAAGGCGATCGGGCAGGCGGTCCGCACCGTGGGCGCGGGACGTCGGCACACGGCGCTGGACCACCGGCTGGCCCAGCTGGTCTGAACCTGGTCCGGAACCGCACCTGGCGGACCTCGCCCAGCGGCCCGACACCCGGATCCAGGTGCTGCCGTTCGACGCACCGGGCGGGGCGAGCGCGTTCGGCTTCACCGTGCTGGGCGATGCGAAGAACCGCGCGGGTGGGCGCGTGGCCGTTCCCGCGCGGTCGTTCGAGGCGGTCCTCCGCTGGTCGGCGGGTCAGGTCATCGGGAAGGCGATGTCGCAGACCTCGTCGTCCGGGGCGGCGGCGTCGAAGTCGGCGAAGTAGACCTCGCGCGGGGCGTCGTGGATCGCGTGCCCGTTCTCCTTGATCCAGGTGGCCACGGCGTCGTAGGCCGACAGGATCTGCGGGAACGCCACCTGGGCCTTGGTCAGCCGCACGTAGGCCTCCCGGTGCGCCGGCTCCAGCCTGGCCGCCACCCCGCTCGGCGGCTCCGCGACACCGATCGGCACGCAGGCCTCGACCGGTCCGTCGCTGTCCTCGTTCACCTCGCCGTGGTAGACGACGAACGCCGCGCCGGACACGCCGCCGTGGTCCTCCGCCGCCTTGGTCAGCCGGCCCATCGAGCTGTCGATCCAGTCGACGAGCGCGGGCTGGAGCAGGTGCCGCTGCTCGGTCAGGACCACCTGTTCGGGTACTTCTCGCTGCTTGACCTCGTACATGTCGAGCAATCCCTTCCCTCCGGACAACATGACGCGGAGGTGGGCGGCCAGGCCGCGTCGCACGGCCATCCGGTGCTCGACCTCGGCCCAGTAGCGGGCCAGCAGGTCCGCCCGCTCGTCCTCGGGCGCGGCGACGATCCGGGCCACGACCGCGAGCGGCATGTCCAGCCTGCGCAGCAGCGCCACCAGGCGTGCGGCGGCCAGCTGGTCCTCGCGGTAGCGCCGGTAGCCGTTGCCCGGGTCGACCACGGCCGGTCGCAGCAGGCCCTGGCGTTCGTACAGCCGCAGCGCCTTCACCGACAGCCGTGAGCGGCGGGAGAACTCCCCGATGCCCAGCAGCCGGGTCCCCGGTAGCCGTGCCACCCCCACATCCTCCATGGAGATGACCTTGCGGGCTGCCCCAAGGGACGAGTCAACCGCCCTGCCGGAGTAGTCGTGGGCTACTGGCGGTAGTTCTCCACCGTGTCGGGATCACGGGGCTCGGCGGCGTCCGGGTCCATGCCGGCGGCCCGGCGCGCGCGGCGTTGGCGCAGGAGGTCCCAGGTCTGGTCCAGGGCGACTTCGAGGTCGCGCAGCCGTCGGGTGTCGCCCTCGCTCAGGCCCTCGCCGATGCGGGATCCCTCCAACCGGTGTTCTTCCTCCACCAGTCGGGTGATGCGCTCGACCAGTTCTTCGTCCGTCACGACTCCTCCTCCATCCGGACCAAGCGCCGGGGTACCTCACCGGCATCTGTCAAAACCCCGTGCCGTCACGGTGAGGAATGGCCGGTTGGCGGGTGTGCAAGGAGGTGGTCCGTCCCTCATCCTCCTGCTCAACCCTGCCTAGGAGGAACAACCGTGAAGTCGACCAGACGTTCACTGCTGACGCTGGCCATGGCCGGTGTCGCGGCGGCGGCGGTGGTCACCGGGGGCACCCCCGGAACCGCCGGTCCCGCACCCGGGATAGCCGCCGTCCAAGCCGGCCCGACCTACGTCTACAAGGTCCACGCGCCGCTCGGCGCCGCCGCCCAGAACCTGCTCGGGCGCGGCTTCGACGTGCTGGAGGACCGCGACGGCGACTACCTGTTCGTGCTCGGCGACGCGACCACCGGCGCGGGGTTGAAGCAGGCCGGGTTCACCGCCGTGATCGACGAGGTGCTGCCCGCCCCCGAGTGGCAGCCGCCCGCGAAGAAGTCGCAGTCGCCGACGTTCGAGGCGGCCGACATCAACGAGACCTACTACGGCGGCTACCGCACGATCAACGCCCACTGGTCGCACCTGGACCTGGTCGGGCAGCAGTACCCCGCGCTGACCACGCTGGTCGACTACGGCGACTCCTGGAAGAAGACCCAGGGCGCGGGCGGGTACGACCTGCGCGCCATCTGCATCACCAAGAAGAACGCGGGCGACTGCGCGCTGAGCACGTCCGCGCCGAAGCCGCGCTTCTTCGTGATGGGCCAGCTGCACGCCCGCGAGCTCACCACCGGTGACACGGCGTGGAAGTGGATCGACCACCTGACCACCGGGTACGGCGTCGACGCGGAGGTCACCGCGCTGCTCGACACCACCGAGGTGTGGGTCGTGCCGATCGCGAACCCGGACGGCGTGAACATCGTGCAGCAGGGCGGCAACTCGCCGCGCTACCAGCGCAAGAACGCCAACACCACGAACGGGTCGAACTGCTCCGGCACGTCGTCGTCGCAGATCGGCATCGACCTCAACCGCAACACCGACTCGCACTGGGGCGGCGAGGGCACGTCGTCCAACCCGTGCGACCAGACGTACAAGGGCCCGTCGGCGAACTCCGAGGTGGAGACGAAGGCGTTGCAGGCGCTGTGGCGCACCCTGTACCGCGACCGCCGCGGCACCGGCGTCACCGACGCCGCGCCCGCCGACACGACCGGCGTCGTGATCTCCATGCACAGCTACTCGAACCTGGTGCTGTTCCCGTGGGGCTGGACCACGCAGTACAAGACGGGCAACGACGCGGCGATGCGCGGGATGGCCCGGGACATGGCGTCGCTGGCCGGCGGGTGGCAGTACGGGCAGCCGGGCGAGGTGCTCTACAACGCGGCCGGCGCGACGGACGACTGGGTGTACGACGACCTGGGCGTGGCGTCGTTCGTGTGGGAGATCGGGCCGTCGTCGGGCACGTGCTCCGGGTTCTTCCCGGCGTTCTCGTGCCAGGCGTCGACGTTCTGGCCGAAGACGAAGCCGATGCTGATGTACGCGGCGAAGAAGGCGGCCAACCCGTACGGCGGCGGTGGCAACCCGCCGGTCGGGTGCGCCAAGGCGACCAACGACACCGACCTCGCCATCCCGGACAACGGCGGTGCGGTCACCAGCACCATCACCATCGCCGGCTGCGAGGGCAACGCTTCGGCGTCTTCGCAGGTCGAGGTGCACGTCGTGCACCCGTACCGCGGTGACGTGGTGATCGACCTGGTCGCGCCGGACGGCACGGCGTACCGCCTGAAGGCGTCGAGCAACGACTCGGGCGACAACATCGACACGACGTACGCGGCGAACGTCTCGTCCGAGGCGCGCAACGGTGCGTGGAAGCTCCGCGTGCAGGACGTGTACTCGGCGGACACCGGCTACCTGAACTCGTGGAGCCTGACCGTCTAGCACCCACTCGCGCTCCGGACGCAGGCCTCCGCGAGAGTCCTGCGTTCGGAGCGCGAGAGTCCTACGTTCGCGCCGCGCGTGTCCTACGTTCAGAACGCGCGTGTCCTACGTTCGCGCACCCCGAGTTGAACGCTCAGAACGTCGTGAGCGCCCAGGGCGGCTCCGGTACGGCGTGGGGCAGGACCTGAGCGTTCAACTCGGGGTACGTGAACGTAGGACACGGTCGTTCTGGACGTAGGACTCTCGCGTTCTGAACGTAGGACTCGCGGGGTGGAACGGCGGAGGGCCCTGCGGGGGAGAGTCCGCAGGGCCCGACGCGTGGAGCGGGTGGTTACTTCAGGCCGTTGCCCATCGCGGTGATGAGCTCGCCGTTGGAGGTGTCACCGTCGAGCGACCAGAAGAACGCGCCGCCGAGGCCCTGGGACTTGGTGTAGCTCATCTTGCCGCCGATGGTGGCCGGGGTGTCGTAGCTCCACCACTCGTTGCCGCAGTGCGCGTACGCGGTGCCCGCGACGGTGCCGGTGGCCGGGCACTTGGTCTTGAGGACCTTGTAGTCCTCGATGCCCGCCTCGTACGTGCCCGGCGCCGCGCCGGTCGCCGTGCCGCCCGGGGCGGACTGGGTCACGCCCGTCCACCCGCGGCCGTAGAACCCGATGCCGAGCAGCAGCTTGGCCGCCGGCACGCCCTTGCTCTTCAGCTTCTGGATCGCCGCGTCGGAGTTGAAGCCCGCCTGCGGGATGCCGGTGTAGGACGTCAGCGGCGAGTGCGGCGCCGTCGGGCCCTTGGCGTTGAACGCGCCGAAGTAGTCGTAGGTCATGACGTTGTACCAGTCGAGGTACTGCGCCGCGCCGCCGTAGTCGGCCGCGTCGATCTTGCCGCCGTTCGACCCGTCCGCCGTGATGGCGGCCGTGACGAGGTAGTTGGCGCCGAAGCGGGAGCGCAGGGCCTGCGAGACCGTCTTCATCGAGCTGAAGCCGGAGGTGTCGCAGGTCAGGCCGCAGGCGTTCGGGTACTCCCAGTCGACGTCGATGCCGTCGAACACGTCCGCCCAGCGCGGGTCCTCGACCAGCTTGTAGCAGGAGTCGGCGAATGCGGCCGGGTTCTGCGCCGCCTGGCCGAAGCCGCCGGACCAGGTCCAACCGCCGAACGACCACAGCACCTTGATGTGCGGGTACATCTTCTTCAGCTTGCGCAGCTGGTTGAACGAGCCGCGCAGCGCGCCGGTGTCCCACGTGTCGGCGACGCCGTCGACGGAGTTCGCCGCGGTGTAGGCCATGTCGTAGTCGGCGTAGGCGTCACCGATGGTGCACTGGCCGTTCTGCACGTTGCCGAACGCGTAGTTGATGTGCGTCAGCTTCGCGGCCGAGCCGGAGGTGTGGATGTTCTTCACGAAGTACTGGCGGCCGTAGACGCCCCACTGGGTGAAGTAGCCGAGGTTCTTCCGCGAGCCGACCGGCGGGTTCGACGTGGTGGTGGTCGTCGTCGTGCCCGTGGTGGTGGTCGTGGTGGTCGTAGTCGTGGTGGTGGTCGTGGTCGTCGTCGGGTCGGTCCCACCGGCCTCGCACGACGCGCCGTTCAACTTGCAGTTGGCCGGCCCGCTGAACGCGCCGGAGTAGGACACGTTGAAGCCGAAGCTCACCGTGCCGCCGACGCCCACGCTGCCGTTCCACGTGTTCTTCACGGTCACGTGCTGGCCGCTGGTGGTGTACGAGCCGTCCCACAGGGAGGTGACCTTGTGGCCGGAGGGCAGGTCGAACTCGACCGTCCACGACGACAGGGCGGCCGTGCCGCCGTTGCGGATCGTGTACTTGCCCTCGTAGCCGGTGCCCCAGTCCGAGCCCTTGCTGAAGGTGGCCGAGACGCCGCCCGCACCGCTGGCCGCGGGCGCGACGACCAGCCCAACCACCAACGTGGCGACCGCCACGAACAACGCTGTGACATGCCATCGGATCTTGGACATCGTGCTCCTCGTCAGGAAAGGAGTGCAGGGTTGACCCACGATGTGGTTCAGACCACTTCACGGTCAAGGTCTAGACCATTCTCGTCACTCGAACGGAGTAACGCCGGACGCTCCGGAACCGGTTCCGGAGCCGGTTCCGGAGCCGGTTCCGGAACCGACCGACCACTAGGGGGTCGACAAGCCTAAAGTCGCGCTCCCGCCAAGACCAGGGGCGGACGTCGGCACGTCGCCGGACGGCCAGACTCGGAGTCGTCGAGGGATCCTCGGCATCGTGGAGGCAGTCGCGGGGAGGAGCGTTGATGGTCAAGAGGGGAATCGCCTTAGCCACCGTCGTGGGGCTGGCGGTCGTGGGCGTCGGCGGGGTGGCGGTGGCCGAGCCGTCGGTCGACCAGGCCGCACGCGTCGACCGCCAGGTCGTGCAGCGGGCGTTGGACGACATCGCGCGCACGGCGGTGCAAGGGGTGCAGGTCCGGGTCGTCGACGGCCGGCAGCAGTTCACCGCCCGCAGCGGCACGGCGAGGTTCGACGCACCGCGTCCCGTGCCGACCGACGGCCGGTTCCGGGTCGGCAGCATCACCAAGACGTTCGTGTCGACCGTCGTGCTCCAGCTGGCCGGCGAGGGGAAGGTCGACCTGGACGCGCCGGTGCAGCGGTACCTGCCGGGCCTGCTCCCGCACGGCGACCGGATCACCGTGCGCAACGTGCTCCAGCACACCAGCGGCCTCTACAACTACACCGAGGCGCTGCCGCTCGACCCGGACGGCGTGCTGGCCATCCGGTACAAGACGTGGGCGCCCACCGAGCTGGTGGCCCTGTCCACGGCCCGGCCGCTCGACTTCGAGCCGGGCACCGGCTGGCACTACTCGAACACCAACTACGTCGTGGCCGGGATGCTGGTGGAGAAGCTCACCGGCCGGCCGTACGGGGCTGCGGTGACGCAGCGCGTCCTGCGTCCCCTGGGGCTGTGGTCGACGTCCGTGCCCGGCACCCGCACCGACATCCCCGGTCCGCACGCGCACGGCTACGTCAGGGCCGGCGGGCAGGTCGTGGACATCACGGAGATCAACCCGTCGGTCGCGTACGCGGCAGGTGAGATGATCTCCACGACGGCCGACCTCGACCGGTTCGCGGACGCGCTGCTGGACGGTCGCCTGCTCCGCCCGGCGCAGCAGGAGGAGCTGACCTCGACGCTGCCGATCACGGACGGCTACGGCCTGGGGATCGAGGCGCGGCAGATGTCGTGCGGCGTCACGGTCTGGGGTCACAGCGGCGGCATCCCCGGCTACAACAGCCTGATGATCAGCACGGCGGACACGAAGACCCGCCTGACGTTGTCCGTGACCTCCGAACCCGACCCCGGTGAGCTCGCGGGCTACCAGGAGCTGCTGACCGAGGTGTTCTGCTGACCGCCCGGACGTGCTGAAGCGGTGGGGGCGTCCGATCCGGACGCCCCCACCGCTCGACGGCTCGGCCCCGCCACTGCTCCGCCGGCGCGACGCCCGGCAGCGGCTTGCCGATCAGGGCGAGGGGGAGGATCGACATCCTGTCCGACCCCGGCCGGCCGGCCCGACTCGACCTGGACCTGAACGTGGACGACCCGGGGCGCTGAACGCCCGACGGCCCGTCCGGGGGCAGGACGGGCCGTCGGGTGGGGAGGAGCGCGGCGGCCGGGCGGCGGCCGCCGTGCCCGGGGTCTAGGAGGCGGCCAGGAACTTCTCCACCTGCTCCACGACGAACGCGTGGTCCTCGGCCTGGGGCAGGCCGGACACGCCGACGGTGCCGACCAGGCCGACGCCGGCCACGTTCACCGGGAACACGCCGCCGTGCGCGGCGTAGCGGTCGGGGTCGAGGCGCGAGTCCGCGTCGAACGTCTTGCCGCTCGCCCGGAAGCTCTCGCCGACCCGGTAGGAGCTCTGCCCGTAGCGGTCCACCACGCGGCTCTTGCGGTCGATCCACTCGTCGTTGTCCGCCGACGTGCCCGGCAGCGCCGCGTGGAACAGCCGCTGCCGCCCCCGGCGCACCGAGATCGTCACCGGCAGGGCCCGTTCCCGGGCGGCGGCGAGCAGGAACGCGCCCAGCGCCAGCGCCACCTCGTTGTCGAACGACGTGAACACCAGCCGGGACTCCTGCTCGGCCAACGTCTCCAGCAAGCTCACCGCGACACCACCTGTCCGGTCCGGGCGGAGGTGGACGCCGCCTCGATGACTTCCGGCACGCGCACCGCGGACTCCGGCTCGACCGGCAGCGGGCCGCCGTCGGTCAGCGCGGCGTCGGCCGACGTCGGCGCGAACGGCTTGTCGACCGTGCGGGGCAGGGCGAGGCCGGGGTAGGCGGCCTCGGCGTGCGCCCGACGGGTGGCGTCCGAGGTGACGACGGCGCTCAGCTCCAGGCCGCGTGTCGTCGCGATGAGCGGTGCGTGGAACACCCGGCCGGCGATGCCGTAGCCGAGCAGTCCGGTGCGGAGAGGCATGGCGGTGATTAAAGCAACACCGTGTAGTAAAAAGCCAGGTGCGATGATGGACCCGTGGCCAACTTGCGCTTCCTGCGGGGGTACAACGACGCGGTGGTGCTCGGCCTGGCCAGGTCCGGGGCGGTGACCAGGGTGGAGCTGGCCGACCGCAGCGGGCTCACGCCGCAGGCGGTGTCCAAGGTCGTGAGCAGGCTCATCGACGACGGCCTGCTGGTCGAGTCCGGCACCCGCAACGTCGGCGTCGGCAAGCCGCGCACCCTGCTCAAGCTCGTCGCCGACAGCAGGCTCGCGCTCGGCGCCCAGGTGGAGCGCGACGAGCTGCGCGTCGTGCTGACCGACCTCGCGGGCACCGTGCTGGACCGCGCGGTCGCGCCGCTGCCGCGCGACTTCGACCCGCCGACGTTCGTGGCGGAGCTGGACCGGCTGGTCGACGGCCTGCGCGGCGACCGGCTCCGCGATGAGCGCCTCCTCGGCGTGGGCATCGGGTTCGTCGGCCCGCTGGACCACCGCACGGGCGTGGTGCACTACCCGACGGGGCTGAGCGAGTGGCAGGACGTGCCGCTGCGCGCGTTGGCCGAACGGCGGCTCGGCCTGCCGGTGGTGCTCGACAAGGACACCAACACGGCGGTCGTGGCCGAGGCGTGGCGGCGCGGCGAGGAGCTGCGCGACGCCGTGCTCGTGCTCGTCGGCACCGGGCTCGGCATCGGGATGCTGCTCGACGGCCGCGTGCACCGGGGCGTGCGCACCAACGCGGGGGAGTACGGGCACACCACCATCCAGCTCGACGGCCCGCCGTGCGTGTGCGGGCGCAGCGGCTGCATCGAGGCGCTGCACAACCTCGCCGCCGCGCGGGGCGACCTGGTCGAGGCGACGTCCGTGGTCGGCGTCGCGGTGGCCGACCTGGTGCAGCTGCTCGACATCGACCACGTGGTGCTCGCCGGGCGCGCGGTGCTCGCCGAACCCGCCGCCTACCTGGACGGCGTGCGCGCCAGGCTGCCCAAGGACGAGTGGCTGCCGGTGGACGTGTCGATCACCCCGCTGGGTGACGACGTGGTCGCGGCGGGTGCGGCGATGCTCCTGCTGAGCGAGTTCTACGGCCGCCCTCGCTGACCGGAGCCGGCCGGATTGGGACATGCCCTGCTCACGGGCACCCGTGCGGGTGATTCACTGTGCGGCATGTATGCGCTCCGGTACGCCGTCGGCACCGACCCCGGCCTGCGCCGTGAAGCGAACGAGGACTCCGTGTACTTCAGCGAGCGCCTGTTCGCCGTCGCCGACGGCATGGGCGGGCACGCGTACGGCGAAGTGGCGAGTTCGATCGCGGTGGCGGTGCTGGCCGACCTCGACGTCGACGCCGACGACCCGCTCGGCGAGCTGTCCGGCGCGGCGCGGGAGATCGCGATCCGGCTGACGGACCTGGCCGAGGAGAACTTCGACATGCGCGGCATGGGCACCACGCTCACCGCGCTGCTGTGGGACGGCGAGCGGTTCGCGGTCGGGCACATCGGCGACTCGCGCTGCTACGTCGTGCGCGAGGGCGGGCTGAGCCAGGTCACCCGCGACCACACCATGGTCCAGGCGCTGGTGGACGACGGTCGGATGGCCGCCGAGCAGGCCGCCGAGCACCCCGGCCGGTCCATGCTCATGCGCGCGTTGCAGGCGGGCAGCGCGCACGACCCGGACCTGTTCTTCCAGGACGTCGAGGCGGGTGACCGGTACCTGATCTGCTCGGACGGGCTGTCGGACGTGGTGGGCACGGCGGAGATCGCCGGGCTGCTGACCGCGTCGGCGGACGGTGACGAGGTCGTGCGGGCGCTGATCGAGGCGGCCAACGCGGGCGGCGGGCCGGACAACATCACCTGCGTCGTGGTGGACGTGCTGCCGGCGGGCAACTCCTCGTGGCTGCCGTCGTGGCTGACGCGCTGAGGCTTCGGGGCTCGGGGTCGCTAAGGGGCTGAGACGCCCAGCAGGTCGTGCAGCGCCTCTTCGCCGGTGGGTGTGAGGCGCACGGCGCGGCCCGTGCCGACACCGCGCACCCACTTCCGGGCGTGCAGGTGGGCGCACACGTGCGCCCCCGCCGCGCCCGCGAGGTGGGAGCGTCGCTCGGTCCAGTCCAGGCACGCCCTGGCCTGCGGGCGGCGGCCGGCCGGCGGGGTGAACGCGAGTTCGCGCTCGAACCACGTGAGGCCGTCGTCGGTGAGGGCGAGGTCGTCGGTGAGCAGGCCGCGGGCGGTCATGGCGTCGGTGATGGCCACGCCGAGGCGTCCGGCCAGGTGGTCGTAGCACGTCCGGCCGCGGCGCAGCGCCTGGTCGGCGGTGGACGCGCGGAGCGTGCGCGCCGGCGGGTCGGTGGGGCCCAGGTAGGCGAGCAGGTCTTCGAGCAGCCGGGCCTGCTCCGGGCCGGCCAGCTGGACGTAGCGGTGGCGGCCCTGGCGGCGTTCGACCAGGAGGCCCGCCCGGACCAGGCGGGTCAGGTGCTCGCTGGCCGTGGAGGGCGCGACCTCGGCGGCCTCGGCCAGCTCGCCCGACGTCCAGGCGCGGCCGTCCATCAGCGCGAGCAGGAAGCGGGCGCGGCTGCGGTCGGCCAGCAGCGCGGCCAGGTTCGCCAGTTCGTCCGCGGCCATGGGGCCATTGTGCGCCCGTGACGGTTCGGCGGTGGCCGAAGCGACGGCGGCTTACGTTGGCGGCATGAGCGAGCTGTGGGATTCCTCCTACGCGGTTCCGCCCGTGCCGGTGGCCGGGTCGGGGGTGGCGTGGCTGCGGTCGTCGGTGGCGCGGTTCAGCGAGGGCGACGAGCACGTGCGGCGGCGGGCGTTGGTGGAGCGGCTGCTGGCCACCGTGGAACCGGGGGCGTTGCGGCGGGCGGGTGAGCCGGTGGCGGTGTTGGCGGAGGCGCTGGGGCTGCCCCGGTCCGTCGCGTCGGACGTCGCCGCGGTGGCGTCGTGCTACCAGCCGCACGTCGACGTGACCGCCGAGGCCGACCGGGCGGTGGCGCGGTTGGTCGCGGCGTGCGGTGGGGCATGGGACGAGGGGACGGCCAACCTGATCGGGGTGCTGGTGCAGGCGTCCGGCGCGACCCGGGCGTTGATCGCGGGGGTGCGGCCGCCGGTGCCGGTGACGCGGCGGGTCGCGCCGGACGGGTCGGTGGTCGAGGTGGACCTGGGCGGGGCGTGGTTCGGCGGTGGGCGGCACGCGTGCCCGGGGCGGGCGCACGCGTTGGCGCTGGTGGAGGGTGCGCGGGCGTTCCACCGGATGCACGACGACTTCCTGGTGCTGCCGAACGCGTGGGACTTCGCGTCGGCGGCGGCGTTCGTGCGGGCCGGGTTCGGGGCGGTGGGCACGACGAGCCTGGGCGTGGCGGTGGCGCACGGGCTGCCGGACGCGGCGGGGGCGGCGCGGGCGGAGACGGTGGCGTTGGCGCGGCTGCTGGTGCGACTGCCCGTGCCGGTGACGGTGGACGTGGAGGCGGGGTTCGGCGGTGACGTGCGGGCGTTGGCGGCGGAGCTGTGGGAGCTCGGCGTCGCGGGCGTGAACGTGGAGGACGGTCGTGGCCCGGGCCTGGCGGACCCGGCCGACCACGCCGCGGTCGTCCGCGCGTTCAAGGAGACCGCGCCGGGCCTGTTCGTCAACGCGCGCGTGGACACCTGGTGGTTGGGCGTCGACCGTTCTTCCACCCTCACCCGTGCCCGGTCCTACGTGGACGCCGGCGCCGACGGCGTCTTCATCCCGGGCCTCGACCAGGAGCGGGAGATCGCCGCCGCCGTCGCCGCCGTCCCCGTTCCGCTGAACACCCTCCCGTCGCTGCCCACCGACACCCTTCGCTCCCTGGGCGTCCGCCGGGTGAGCACCGGCTCGCTCCCGTTCCGCGCCGCCCTGGCCGAAGCCGTCCGCACCGCCCGAGCCGTCCGCTTCACCACCCCACCCCCGACCGACCTCCCCACCTACCCCGAAACCACCTCCCTGACCACCCCGTGAGTCGAACCTCCAGGTCCCGCGTGTCGAACGCTCGGGACCACCGAGTTCAACGCTCAAGACGAGCGGCCCTGACCTGAGCGTGGAATTCGGGGGTCCTGAAGGTTCGACACGCGGGACCTGAGGGTTCGACACGCGCGGGGGTCAGGAGGGGTTGGCGGCGTGGGTCAGGGTTTCCCAGGCGATGAACAGGCGGTCGGTGGAGGCGGGGCGTTGGCGTTCGGTCAGCGTCCGGGTGTTGGTCATCCCGATGCCCAGGCGGGTGTTGAGGGCGTTGAACGCGACCTCGGTCGACGGGCCGAGGGCCTGGTTGCGGGTGCCGCCGCACAGCCAGGACGGCATCGGCTCCAGCTGGTAGCGGGAGTGCAGGCCGTAGGCGTGGCGCAGGCGTTCCCGGACCTCGCCCCACAGGTCCTGGCCCTGGTGGTGGGCGGTCTCGGCGATGTGCGCGGCGGCGGCCAGGCCGAAGCCGGTGTGGGCGAAGTCGCGGCACGTCTCCTGCGACACCCCGTCCACGAACGTGGTCTGCCCGTGCCAGTACGAGATGATCTCGTCACTCGTGTCGATGCCGCTGCCCGGCGGCGTGCGCGGCAGCGCGCCGTCCGAGGTCAGGTAGACGTAGGCGGGCACCCGGGTCCGGAAGGTCGAGACCGCCTTGTCGTACACCGCCCGGTCCTCCAGGAAGACCGAGATCCCGATGGTCGCCTCCATCATGGACAGTTCCCAGTTGCCGTTCGTCGCCGCACGCCCGTTGACGACCTCCGGCAGGTAGACGTCGCGCAGCATGGTCGCGAACCGGCCCGAGTTCGGCCAGTTCCCGCGCACGTGCTTGATGATCTCCGCCGCACGCGGCCACGACGAGCCCGCCCACGCGGTCTGCAAGGGCGCGTTGGTGTTGGTGTGGTCGCGGATCGTCGCCGACCACGCGTCCATGATCTCGATCGCCTTCACCGCGTAGCGGTCGTCCCGCGTCACGTACCACGCCAACGACAACGTGTACGCGGCCAACGCGTCCTCGCGCTCGTCCGTGCACCCGTAGTTGGGGTTGGAGTACGACCCGCACTCCACCACCGCCCGCGGTTTCGGCACGCGTGAGAGCGAAGCGAACGGGTGCGCCACCATCTGGTCGAACGCACCGCGCCACGGCTGCGCGCCCGCGTTCACCCCGGCCCGCGCGAAGTCCAGTTGTCCCTTGCTCACCAGCACCCCGGGGTGGGTGAACGTGGCGGGCGCCGCCGGAGCCCGCGCCGGCGCCACCACCAAGCCGACCACTGCCAAGCCGACCGCCGCCAACGCGGCGGTGAAGAACGGTTTACCGACCATGACCTTGAGCTTGTGTGGTCTGGACCACATTCGTCAACACCGTTCACGCTGGTGAAACGACCGCGTCGTCCGGTTCCGGCCGGGAGCGCGACCGGCCGGGCCGGGGCGATGGGTGTCGACCACGAGTGGTCGACCCGTGCCCGGCCCGGCCGTCGTGCCGCCCTACCCGGCCACCGGCGAGGACTCCGGAGCCGGCTCACCGGACTTGTCACGCCGCGACCGCGCGCTCAGCACCGCGTCGACCACCAGGAACGCCATCAGGCTCAGCCCGAGCAGCGGGATGAACCAGCCCACGGCGGCGGCCACCACCAGCACGGCCACGAGCTGCGCCCGCGGCACCTTCCGCCACTGCCCGCGCGGCACCGGCCGGCCGAAGCCGCGGGTCGGGCGGCGCAGCCACCAGATCCGGTAGCCCAGGACCACCGACGCCACCAGGCCGAGCCCGATGACCAGCAGCAGGACCTGGTTGGGCCAGCCGAACAGCGCGCCCATGTGGAGGTCGATGCCCCACCGGGTCAGCTTCGCCGCCACCGGGTAGTCGGCGAACCGCACCTGGTCCACCACCTGCCCGCCGGCGACGGCGACCGCGTCCACCTGCGTGGGCCAGGCGCGGTCGATCTCGGTGACGTTCCACGCCATCCCGGCCATCGGCGGCACGGTGATCTCGACGAGCCCGGCGTCGATGCCCGCCGAACGGGCGTGGGTCAGCACGGAGTCCACCTCGCCGGGCATCACCGGGATGGGGTTGGTCATGTCGTGCCCGGCGTGGTCGCCGCCGCCGGCCAGCGCCGGCGTGCTCCAGTCGAGCGCCTGGCGCAGGGAGGCGACGTTCTCACCGGCGTAGGCCGACCACGTGAGGCCGGTCGCGGACAGGAACAACGCGCCCACCAGCACGGTCAGGCCGACGGTGGCGTGCTTGCGCGTGGTCGGCCTGGTGCGCTGGGTCCGGCGGCGGCTGAACCACAGGAACACGCCGCCCAGCGCCACCACCCACAGCCAGGACGCGGCCAGCTCGCTGTAGAGCCGGCCGGGTTCGCCGAGCAGCAGGTTGCGGTGGACCTGGTCGATGGTGGTGCGCAGCGGCAGCACGCCGCTGGTGCCGTAGGTCATCAGCTCGCCGACCACGGCGCCGTCGGCGGGGTTCACGAACACGGTCGGGCGCGCGTCCCCGTCGGACGAGAACAGCACGCGGGTCGTCGCGCCGGGCTCGGGCGCCGGGCGGATGGCGACCAGCTCGTCGCCCGGCCGCGTCGCCACCGCGGCCTTCACCTGCTGCGACAGCGGCACGGACGACGTCGACTCGGGCACGCGCAGCTGGTCCGAGTAGAGCCACGACTCCAACTGCGGTGTCGCGGCGTACAGCACGCCGGTGAGAGCGGCGATCAGCACGAACGGGCCGACGAGCACGCCCGCGTAGAAGTGGAAGCGCAGCACGAGGCCGCGCGAGGACTCGGTCATGG
Organism: Actinosynnema sp. CA-299493; assembly: GCF_050946825.1. Lineage (NCBI taxonomy): Bacteria > Bacillati > Actinomycetota > Actinomycetes > Pseudonocardiales > Pseudonocardiaceae > Actinosynnema > Actinosynnema sp. CA-299493. Next base: position 8,314,008 of record NZ_CP191993.1, on the reverse strand, counting down.
CGGGAACTCCCGGGTATGGGGGGATGCCACCGGTCCCGGAGCCGGGACGGTGGTGGGGAGGTGCGCATACCTAGGAGCGGGGCGGTCCTCGACGGGGCAGCGCGCGGCGGCGCAGCACCTCGGACAGGGGCTGCCGCGGGTGCGCGGCGATCGGGATGCGCAGCGGCGCGAACGCGGGCGGCGCGCTCAGCCTGCGCGGCAGCACGGCCGCGATGGCGGCGGCCAGCCGGAACACGGCCTGCTCGAAGCCCGCGAGGGCCGCGACGACGACCGCCGTGGCCACGACGTGGGTCAGCAGCATGGACGACGACGGCAGCACCTCGCGCGGGTGCCGCGACAGCACGGCCAGGAACACGTGCGCGGCCACCTGGACCACGCCGACCAGGCCGAGGAGGTCGGTGAACCCGAGCTGCCGGTCGGTCAGCGGCACGCACGTCCACGCCATGGCCAGCGCGAACACCAGCACGTGCGGCAGGGACGGCAGGTGGCCGCCGCCGCTCGCGTGGGCGAGCACGGCCAGCAGCCCGGTGGACAGCCCGACCGCACCGCAGCGCACCACGCGCGCGGCGCCTCGGGTCGGGGCCGGTGCCACGCTTCCGCAGCGTAGCGGCCACGTCCAGGGTGAAGAAGGGCGACGATCGCCGTCGGACGACGGGCTCGCCGGACTCCGTTGTCCGGGCGACCCCTTTCGCCGTTATTCGCACAACTCGGGTGGAATCTTTTCGCAGTGGGTTGGCGCAGGGCCGGTCAGTTGTAGGGCATTCCGCCGAACGGGCTGGTAGCCACTCCGGCGGCGGTGGTGAAGAAGGTGACCACCAGGGTGGCGATGAGCACTCGTCCGATACGCATGCGTTCTCCAGTCGGCAGGGGTCGGGAATTCCGGCGATAACCGTCGCAGTCGCCGGAGCGGTGTGCAGCGTAATGGGCGTGAACAATCTGCAAAATGTGCGGCGGGCAGGTTAATCGGTAAAAAATGTAACGTCTTGTTAACCTGACGACCGCAACGTATTCTCAGGGTGTGCGCGCCGTCACACTGCGCCTCGCCGGGCGCGAGCGCGAGCTGGGCCGCCTCCTGGCGCTGGTGGACGACCTGGCCCAGGGGCGGGGCACCGCGCTGCTCGTCGAGGGTGAGCCGGGCATCGGCAAGACGGCGCTGGTCCGCGCGGCGTGCGACGTCGCGGCGGCCCGCGGCTTCCGGGTGTGCCGGGGCGCGGGCGACGAACTCGGCCGGCCGCTCCCGCTGCTACCCCTGCTGGACGCCCTCGCCTCGGCCCGGTCGGAGAGCGCCGCGGTCACCGCCGAACGCCTGCTGGCCCGCGTGGACGACCTGTGCTCGATCGGCCCGGTCGTGCTGGTGCTGGACGACCTCCAGTGGGCGGACGAGGCGAGCGTCGCGGTGTGGCGGCGGCTGGCGGGCCTCGTGCCGCAACTGCCGCTGCTGCTGATCGGCGTGCTGCGGCCGTTGCCGCGCCGCGCCGACCTGGCCGCGTTGCGCAAGGGCGTGGCCCGGCTGCCGCTGCCACGCCTCGCGCCGGCCGACGTGGTGGAGCTGACCGGCCGGCTGGCGGGCGGCAGGCCGGACGAGGCGTTGGCGCGGTTGGCCGAGGACGCCGGCGGCAACCCGCTCTACCTGGTCGAGCTGGTCGAGGCGCTGCTGCGCGGGTCGGCGATCCGGACCGACGCCACCGGCACGGCCCGGCTGGTGGACGCGGGCGTGCCGCCGTCGCTGTCGGCCGCGATCGCCGACCGGATCGGGTTCCTCGGCGCGGACGTGCGGCGGGTCCTCGTGGCCGCCGCGCTGCTCGGCGTGGACTTCCCGGTCGCCGACCTGGCCGCCGTGCTCGGCCTGCGCGTGGTGGAGCTGCTGCCCGCGTTGCAGGAGGCGACCGTGGCGGGCGTGCTGGTGGACGGCACGGCGGGCCTGTCGTTCCGGCACCCGCTGGTGCGCACCGCGCTGTACGACGAGGTGCCCGAGGCGGCACGGGGCGCGTGGCACACCGAGGCGGCACGGGCGTTGGCCGACACGGGCGCGGGCGTGGACCGGGTGACCCGGCAGCTGCTCGCCGCCGACGACCGGCTGCCCGACTGGGTGGCGGACTGGCTCGTCCTGCACGGCTCGATGCTCGTCGCGCACGCGCCGGAGGCCGCCGTGGACCTGTTCGGCCGGGTCGTGGTCGCGCCGAACACCGGCGGAAGGCGCGGCGTGCTGCTGGCGCACCTGGCCGAGGCGCGGTTCCGGCTGGGCGACCACCACGGCGCGGAAGCCGTCGCGCTGGCCGGGCTGGAGCACGGGACGCTCGTCGACCTGCACTGGACGTTGGCGCAGTGCCGCAGCATGACCGGGCGTTCGGCGGAGACGTTGGTGGAGGTGGAGCGCGCGCTCGCGGCGCCGGACGTCACCGCGTCGGACCGGGCGCGGCTGCTCGTGCTGGCCGCCCGCGCGCACTGGGACGTCGGCGGCCTGGACGACGCCGAACGGCTCGCGCAGGCCGCGCTGGTCGGCTGCGACCGGTGGGCCACGAGCTGGGCCCTGCACGTGCGCACGATCGTGGCGATGGCGCGCGGCCGGATGACCGAGGCGCTGCCGCTGTTCGACCGGGCGCTGGCGGTGGCCATGGGCGAGCCGGCGACGTCGGACCTGCGGCTGCTGCTCCAGATCAACCAGGCCGTGACGCTGGGCGAGCTGGACCGGGGCGCGGAGGCCATCGCGTCCGCCCAGGTGGTCCGGCACGCGGCCGACCAGGTCGGCAACCTGGTGCGGCTCGGGCAGGCGCAGAGCGCGTTGGGGCAGTTGTTGCTGGACGCCGGCCGGTGGGACGAGGCGCTGGTCGACGTCGACCTGCTGGCCGACGACCTGAAGCACCCGATGGTGTCGCGGTGCGACCACGGCGTGGCGGCGTTGATCCACCTGCACCGCGGTGACGCGGTGGGCGCGCGCCGGCACCTCGACGCGGCGGGCACCGGGCTCGAAGGGCACGTGATCGGCCCGTTGGCGCTGGCCGTGAGCCTGTCGCTGGAGCAGGCCGGACGGGTGCGCGAGGCGTGGTCGGTGCTGACCGGGTGGGACTGCGTGGAAGACCTGCTGCCGGACTTCGTGCGGCTGGCCGTGGAACTGGGCGAGGACGCCTCCGCCGCGGTCGCGCACGCCGAGTGGTTGGCCGTCGAACCGGCCGTGCCGCACCGCCGGGCATCCGCCGCGCACTGCCGGGCGCTGGTGTCGGCGGACCCGGTCGGGCTGTCGCACGCGGCCGAGGAGTACCGGGTGGCGGGACGGCCGCTGTTCCGGGCCAAGGCGCTGGCCGCGGCGGCGGAGCTGTTCGCGTCGGCGGGTGACCGGGCGTCGGCGCGGGAGGCGTTGAGCCAGGCCGTGGACGTGCACGCGGAGCTCGGCGCGGACTGGGACTCGACCCGCCTGCTGGCCCGGTTGCGCGAGCTCGGCATCCGGCGCGGCCCGCACGCCAAGCACCGGCGGGCCACGCACGGCTGGGAGAGCCTGACGCCGATGGAGCTGAAGGTCACCGAGCTGGTGGTGGCGGGGCTGTCGAACCGGCAGATCGGGGAACGGCTGTTCCTGTCCGGCCGCACGGTGGCCACGCACGTGTCGCACGTGCTCGCAAAGCTCGGTGTGCGGTCCCGCACCGACATCGCCCGCGAGGGCATCCGGCGCCTGGGCGCGGCCGGCTGACCCCGGGCTAGCCCCTCGGGTAGTTCTCCCGCGCCCAGGTGGCGTAGTCGCGGGCCGGTCGCCCGAGCACCTCGGCCACGTCGCCGGACAGGAACGAGCCCTCGCCGCCGAGCACCGCGCGCAGGCCCTCCGCGTACTCCGGCGGCAGCGCCGTCAACGGGAGGTCCACCGTGGACAGCGGGCGGTCGAGGACGTCGGACAGCACGGCCACCTGATCCGGCACGCTCAGCAGCTCCGGTCCCGTGAGCGTGTACGTGCGGCCGTGGTGGTCGTCGTCGAGCAGGGCGCGCACCGCCACCTCGGCGAGGTCGCGCGGGTCCACCACGCCGAGCTTCGTCGTGCCCGTCGGGTTCGGGATCGGCTCGCCCGCCGCGACCTGGGGCGCCCACTGCACCGAGTTCGTCGCGAACAGGCTCGCGCGCAACAACGTCCACGCCGGGAACGCGCGGACGGCCTCTTCGCCCGGCCGGTGCCACCCGGCGACCGGGCCGACCGGGATCGAGGACAGCTTCACCACCTTCCGCACGCCCGCGCGCCTGGCCGAGTCGAGCACGGCCAGTTCGTAGGCGGGCAGGTCGGAGGTGCCCGGACCGAGCAGGAACACCCCGTCCACCCCGTCCATCGCCCGGTCGAGGGACGCCGGGTCGGTGTGGTCCCCGTGCACCTGGTCACCGGTCGGCGTGCGGGACAGGGCGCGGAACGCGACCCCGCGGTCGGTGAGGAGGCGGACGACTTCACGGCCGGTGGTGCCGGTGGCACCCGTGATCAGCAGCATGGGGCCAGTCTCCGGGCCGGTGACCGGGAACGTCTTGGACGTTTCGGCGGTTGTCGTGTGCGTGGAAGAGCGATTGCGGCCGTGGGTCGCCGGCATCGGCGCCCAGTCGTTCGGTGGCGGGGAGTTCGTGCACGCGCCGGACACGGCCACCACGCTGGTGGTGTGCACGGCGTCGGACGGCGCGTTCGTGGTCGGTCCGCGCGACCGGGCCCGCTACGTCACCGCGCGGGAGGACGCGCGGCGGACCGTCGTGCGGTTGACGCCGGGACGGGCGCAGGCGGTGCTGGACGTGCCGGTGGACGAGCTGGTCGGCCAGGTCGTGCCGCTGAGCGAGGTGTGGGGCCGGCCGGTGGGCGACGTGGCCGCGTTGCGGTCGGCGCTGCTGAGCCGGGTCGGGTCGACCGACCCGAGGCGGTCGGACCTGGTGCACGCGGCGGCACGACTGCTGCGCACGCGGGGCGTGGCGGAGACGGCACGCGCCCTGCACGTGAGCGAACGGCACCTGCGCACGTTGTTCACCAAGGCGGTCGGGTTGTCGCCCAAGCAGTACGCGCGGGTCGACCGCGTGCGCCGGGTGGTGGCTCGGGGCGAGCGGGGCGAGTGGGCGCGGCTGGCGGCCGAGCTGGGCTACCACGACCAGGCCCACCTGAGCCGGGAGTTCCGGGCCACGATGGGCGTGCCGCCCGGCGCGTACGTGGCCGGGCGCCTGCCCGAGGCGACCTACTGCTAGACCTGCTGCCAGGGGTCGCGGGCGCGCGACGGGCACGTCCACCGACGACGTCTCCAGCCACGCGTCCAGCTCGCCGTGCTCGCGGCCGTGCTCCACCAGCGCCCGACCGGTGCCGCGCCCCGGTGCCCCGGCGCGACGGTGACCTGCCGGATCACCAGCCGCCGGCGCACGGTGCCGGTGGTGGACGAGTCGTCCAGCGCGGCGACCTGGTCGAGGTCGACGGCCTCGGCGGTGCGCAACTCCGCCGCTCCCACCGCACAACCGGGCCCGGGTCCACAGCCGCGCCAACGTGGTGATCGCCGTGCCGACCAACGACACCGTGTCGGCGGCCCAGAAGCGGGCGAACCCGGTGTGGCGCAGCAGGGAGGCGCTCCTCGCGCGGTCGGTCACCTGGTGCTGTCCCGCACCGTGGCCGTCCACTCGGGCTCACGGCTCGGCGCCCGGTCGCCCAGCGCGATCAGGGCGCAGGTCCGGCCCTGGTCGAGCAACGACTGGGCGATGGTGGTCAGGCCTTCGCGACGCGCGTCCGGGCCGTCGTCCCAGCCGGCCACGGCGAGGTCGTCGGGCACCCGCAGCCCTCGGCGGCGGGCCGCGTCGAGGACGGCGAAGGCGAGTTGGTCGCTCATGGCGACCACGGCGTCCGCGCCGGCGTCGAGCAGCGCGTCGGCCATGGCGGCGGCGTCGGCGCGGTCGTTGCGCGCGACCACGGCGACCGGCAGGCGAGCCGGGTCCAGGCCCGCTGCCCGGCAGTGGTCGTAGACGCCGAGCAGGCGGTCGCGGGTGACCGGGAACTCCACCCCGTCCGGGTCCGGACCGGTGTCCAGCCGGGGCCTGCGGTCGCGGTCGAACGGGAAGCTGAGCACGGCCGGGCGGCGGGCGTGGGCGAACGCGCGCGCGGCCAGCTCGCGGGCCGAGGCGCGGTTGTCGATGGAGACCACCCGCGCGCCCGGGACGGCCGGGCCGCCGTGCACGGCGACGGGCTTGTCCAGGCCGCTCACCACGCCGAGCACGGGGTCGGAGTCGACCGTGGTCCAGACGACGTAGCCGTCCACGGAGGCCGACCGGACGCGGTCGACGTCCTGGTCCTCGCCGGTGGTCGGGATGAGGTTCAGCCCGGCGCCGCGCTCGCGGCAGACCTCGGCGACCCCGGTCAGGAAGCGGCGGGCCTGCGGGTCCTCGAAGGCGTACGCGAGGTGCTCGCCGAGCACGACGCCGATCGCGCCGTTGTGGCGGCGGCGCAGCGACCGCGCGGTCGGGTCCGGTCCCGGGTAGCCCAGCTCGGCGGCCACGTCGAGGACCCGGCGCAACGTCTCGGGCGCGACCCGGTCCGGCTGGTTGTAGCAGTACGACACGGTCATCGGCGAGACGCCGCAGCGGCGCGCCACCAAGGCCATGGTCACGCGTGACGACCTCGGGCCGGACATGGGGCCAGCCTATCTGTGTATCGTTACACAATGCAGAGGTCGGGTGTGGCCCTGGTGGCGCTCGGCGCCGCCTGCTTCACGTCGGTGACGTCGGAGAACCTGCCGGTGGCGTTGTTGTCCGAGCTCGCGGCGGACCTCGGGGTGGCCGAGTCGGCGATCGGCCTGCTGGTCACCGGGTATGCGGTCGTGGTCGCGGTCACGGTGGTGCCGCTGGTCGCCCTGACGGCCCGCTGGGACCGCCGCACGACCGCGCTGGTCACGGTGGCCGCGATCGTGCTGTCCAACCTGGCGCTGGCCGTCGCGCCCGGTTACGGCGTCGCCGTGGTGGCGCGGGTGGTCTCGGCCGTGGGCCACGGGGTGTTCTGGTCGGTCGTCGCGCCGATGGCCGCCCGCCTGCTGGGGCCGGCGCGGGTCGGCCGGGCCACCGCCGTGGTGTTCGCCGGGAACTCGCTCGCCTTCCTCGTCGGGCTGCCGCTGAGCTCGTGGCTCGGCGCGACCATCGGCTGGCGGCCCACCGTGGTCGCGATGGCGTGCGTCGCGGCGCTGGCGGCGGTGGCGATCCGCGTGACGGTCGACCCGATGCCGATGCCGGTGCCGCGCCCGACACCGGGCCGGGGGCCGTCGGCCGTCCGCCGCGCCCTGACCGACCGGTCCCTCGTGCCGGTCGACCTGGTGACGGTCATCGTGGTGACGGGGCACTTCGCGGTGTTCACCTACATCACCGTGGTCATCGCCGACTACGTCCACCTCACGAGCGCCGGGACGTCGGTCCTGCTGCTGGCGCACGGCGCGGCGGGGCTGGTCGGCCTGGTCCTGTTCGGCCGGCACGTGGACGGCCGGCCGCGGGCCACCGCGCTCGCGGTCACCGGCGGCCTCGCCGCCTGCATGCTCGTGCTGCTGGTCGCGGGCCCCGCTTCGGGCGCCGTGGCGGGAGCCGCCGTGGTGCTGTGGGCCGTGCCGTCGGGCGGGATGGCCGTGGTGCTGCAAGCCGCGGTCCTGCGCGTCGCCGCCGACCGGCCGGACCTCGCGTCCGCGGTCTACATCGTCGCCTTCCAGGTCGGCATCGCCCTCGGGGCCTGGGTCGGGGGCGTCTTCCTCGACCGCCACGCCCTGCCCGTCGCGGTGGCCGTCGCGGCGGCGTGCGGCCTGGTCGCCGCCGTGGTCGTCCGCCGGTCCGCCGCCTTCGCCGCGGCGTCGGAGCCGTGACGGAGCGGGTCCACCGCGGACGGCACGTGGCCGTGACCGGTCGAGCGGCCCCATGACGCGCTTCGAGACGGGCCCGGCGCTAGCAGGCGGCGGCGCGGTCCAGCAGCAGCTTGCGCTCCCGCTCGTTGCGGGTCAGCCCGGCCGCCCGCTCGAACTCCTCCCGCGCCTCGACGTGCCTGCCGAGCTTGGCCAGCAGGTCGCCGCGCACGCTCGGCAGCAGGTGGTAGCCCGTCAGCGCGGGCTCGTCGACCAGTTCGTCCACCAGTTCCAGCCCGACCGCCGGGCCGAACGCCATGCCGATCGCCACCGCGTGGTTCAGCTCCACGATCGGCGACGGGGCGACCAGCGACAACGCCTCGTAGAGCCCGGCGATGCGGGTCCAGTCGGTGTCCTCCGGCACCCGGGCCCGCGCGTGGCACGCCGCGATCGCCGCCTGCAACGCGTACGGCCCACCGGCGCCGCCCAACGACTCGGCCCGCGCCAACGCCGCCAGGCCGCGCCGGATGAGCAGCTGGTCCCAGCGGGCCCGGTTCTGCTCCAGCAGCAGCACGGGCTCGCCGCCGGGGCCGACGCGCGCCTTGGCCCGGGACGCCTGGACCTCCATCAACGCCACCAGGCCGTGCACCTCGGGTTCGCGCGGCACCAGGCCGGCCAGCACCCGGCCGAGCCGCAACGCGTCCTCGCACAGCGCCGGGCGCATCCAGTCGTCGCCGGCGGTGGCCGAGTAGCCCTCGTTGAAGATCAGGTAGATCACGCCGAGCACGGACGACAGCCGGGCGTCCCGCTCGTCCTCGGCCGGCACCTCGAACGGGACACCGGCCTTGGCGAGCGACTTCTTCGCCCGCACGATCCGCTGCGCCACGGTCGCCTCGGGCACCAGGAACGCGCGGGCGATCTCGTCGGTGGTCAGGCCGCCGAGCACGCGCAGGGTCAACGCCACCCGCGCCTCGGTGGACAGCACGGGGTGGCACGCGGTGAACACCAGCCGCAGCAGGTCGTCGTCGATCCCACCGACCCCGGCGGCGGCGTCCGGCGCGTGGTCGAACGCGGTGTCCCGCCCGATCTGCTCCAGCTTGCGCCGGTAGTTCCGGTCGCGCCGGATCAGGTCGACGGCCCGGTTCTTGGCCGCGGTCATCAGCCACGCGCCCGGGTTGCGCGGCACGCCGTGCTCCGGCCACTGCTCCAAGGCGCTGACCAGCGCGTCCTGGGCGAGTTCCTCGGCGAGGCCGACGTCGCGCACCATCCGGGCCAGCCCGGCGATCAGGCGGGCGGACTCGATCCGCCACACCGCCTCGACCGCGCGACGCGCATCGGTAGCCATCACGACCCGTGATCAGATCAGCTACCGATGCGCGTGGGCAAGCGGGGCAGGCCGGTCGAGCGGGGGCAGGCCGGGTAGTCCGGTCGAGCGCGGTCGAGCGGGGTGGGCCGGGTCAGCCCTGGGCGGCGCGGGCCTCCTGCTGGGCGCGCAGCTCGCGCTCGCGGTCCTTCAGCTCCTCCGAGGCGTTGACGAAGTCGTCCTCGGTGAAGACCTGCCGGATCTCGACCTGGGACTCGGCGCCGGTGGGGTTCGGCACCCGCTTGACCCACTCGACCGCCTCTTCCAGCGACTTGAGCTCCAGCAGCCAGAACCCCGCGATCAGCTCCTTGGTCTCGGCGAACGGGCCGTCGACCACGGTGCGCTCGTTGCCGGAGAAGTAGACCCGCGCGCCCTTGGCGCTGGGGTGCAACCCCTCGCCCGCCAGCAGCACGCCCGCCTTGACCAGCTCCTCGTTGAACGCGCCCATCGCCTCCAGCTCCGCCGCGGTGGGCTGGACCCCGGCCTCGGTGTCCTCGTTCGCCTTCACGATCACCATGAAACGCATCTCGATCTCCCTGTCGGTTCGTCCCGGCCGTTCATCCTGGCCTCTGCTGACGCGACGAACGAACGGGGTCGTGGATCGACATCCGGGCCCAAGTTTTTTCCAAGTTTTTTCTCCGGGTCGCTGACCTGCGGGTTCACGTGATCGGCGAGCCGCCGGTCACCCCGATGACCTCGCCGGTGATGTAGCTCGACTCGGCCGACGCCAGGAAGACGTACAGCGGCGCGAGCTCGGCGGGCTGACCGGCGCGGCCCATGGGCGACTGCTCGCCGAAGCCCTCCACCTTCTCCGGCGGCATGGTGGCCGGGATGAGCGGCGTCCACACCGGACCGGGCGCGACCGAGTTCACCCGGATCTTCCGGTCGACCAGGTTCTGCGCCAGGCCCTTGGTGAAGTTCACGATCGCCGCCTTGGTGGTGGCGTAGTCGAGGAGCTGGAAGGAGGGCTGGAAACCCTGGATGGACGACGTGGTGATGATCGCGGAGCCCTCGGGCATGTGCGGCACGGCGGCCTTGCACAGCCAGAACATCGCGTACACGTTCGTCTTCACGACGCGGTCGAACTGCTCGGTGGTGATGTCGAGCAGCCCGCCCTCCTGCGCCATCTGGTAGGCGGCGTTGCTGACCAGGACGTCGATCCGGCCGAACTCCTCGACCGCGCGCGACACGACGGCCGAGCACTGCGACTCCTCGGTCAGGTCACCGGGGACGGTGACCGCCTTGCGCCCGGCCTCCTCGACGAGCCGCGCCGTGTCGCGGGCGTCCTTCTCCTCGGCGGGCAGGTAGGAGATGAGCACGTCCGCGCCCTCGCGCGCGAACGCCAGCGCGACGGCCCGGCCGATGCCGGAGTCGCCGCCGGTGATCACGGCCTTCTTGTCGGTGAGCCGTCCCGTGCCGCGGTAGGTCGCTTCGCCGTGGTCGGGGGTGGGGTGGACGTCGTCGGTCAACCCCGGGTACTTGATCGGGTTCTCGGCCATGCCCGCAGGGTGCCCACGCGGGTGCGGCTCGAACATGCCCGAGGGCGCGCCTCCGGGTGGAGGCACGCCCTCGGGTCGCAGCGGAGGTCAGCGACGCAGCGCGCGCTGGAGCGTGAAGGCGCCCGGGCCGAGGACGGCCAGCAGCAGGAACACCCAGCTGTAGACGGCGGACAGCTCGCCCATGTTGTGCATCGGCAGCAGGGCTTCCGGCTGGTGGACCGTGAAGTAGGCGTAGGCCATCGCGCCGGACAGCACGAACGCCGCCGGGCGCGCGGCCAGCCCCAGCAGCACCAGGACGGAACCGACCAGCTCGATCACGCTGCCGTACCAGCCCGGCCACGAGCCGAACGGGACGGCGCCGCCCTGGCCGTCGACGCCGCCGAGGAAGCCGAGGCCCTGGAGGCCGTGCAGGCCGAACAGGAACGACACGACGACGCGGAAGGCGGCGAGCACCAGGTCGTTGCGCTTGGCGGCGATGGCGGTGGTGTGGGTGGCGGCGCGGCGGGTGTCGGTCGTGGTGGTCATCTCGGGCTCCCCATCTCGTGGTCTTACCCGGGTGACGAACGGGGACCCCGCCGGATCGACACGGCGGCCGGACTTTTTCCTCAGATTTCGAGGTTCAGGGTGAAACGGCCCGTCGGGGCCGGCAGGCGTTGGCCGCGGCGGAAGAAGCGGACCTGGCGCGGGTCGGCCGCCTCGGCGCGCACGGCCGCCAGGTCGGCCTCGGTGGGCGGGCGGGCGACCGACGGGCCGGGCCGGTGGTCCAGCGGCGGTGGCGGCGGGTGCTCGTCGTCGGGCAGGGGCGGGCGGTCGACGCGGCACGCGACCAGGCCGGGTGTGTCGGGGACGTCCAGCGGGAACACCGGCGCGGGCCAGACGTAGTCGAGGTCGTCCGGGACGTCGGGGAACAGCGGGCGGTAGTGGTCGGGGTCCTTGCGCAGGAGGGCGGACCGGTGGCTGCGGTGCAGGCCGTCGTCGCCGAGCCAGGGCGGCAGGAGCCCTTCGGCCAGGCACCACGACCACGTCGGCTCCCGGCCGCCGGTGTAGTCGAGGAACGCGGCGCGCAGGCCGTCGCGGTGGCCGCGCCGTCGCCACTCGTCGCACACGGCCACGCCGTAGGCGACCAGCGCGGGCGTGAAGCCGCGCCACATCAGCACCGCCGGGTGCCGCTTCCAGCCGTACTCGGGCCAGACGAGGGCGCGCAGGATCTGGGCGGTCTCCACGCGCTGCTTGCCGAGCCGCCGCGAGTCGAGCACGGCGGCGCTGCGGGCGAAGGTCGCGCACGGCAGGAACGTCTGCACCCCAGCCGGCTACCCCGGGTGGCGGTGGTCATGCGCCCCGGTCGGCGGAGCCGGCAACAGACCGGTGGGCTGTTAACCTGCGGCGGTGGAGTTCAAGCGCGCCCGCCGACCCGAGCAGGTGGAGCAGCGGCGGCGCACGATCCTCGACACGGCGTGCGCGATGCTGCGGGAGCGGCCCGTCGCCGACATCAGCCTGCGCGAGCTGAGCGACCGGGTCGGGCTCGCGAAGTCGAACGTGCTGCGGTACTTCGACAGCCGCGAGGCGATCTTCCTGGAGGTGCTCGACCAGGAGTGGGGCGCCTGGCTGGACGAGCTGGAGGGCGAGCTGGCGCCGGGCGACGCCGACGTGGTCGGCGTGGCCACCGCGGTCGCGACCACGCTGCTGCACCGGCCGCTGCTGTGCGAGCTGGTCAGCGGCATGGCCGGGGTGCTGGAGCGCAACATCCCGGTGGACTTCGCGCGCGTGTTCAAGCGTCGGGCGAACGAGCACAAGGACCGGCTGGCCGACCTGGTGCGAGCCGGGGTCCCGGTGCTGGACGAGGCCGCGGCGCGGCACTTCGCGAGCGTGGTGGTGGCGCTGACGGCCGGCCTGTGGCCGCACGCGAACCCGACGGACGCGGTGGCGCGGGTGATGCGGGAGCTGGGCGGGCCGACGGCGGGCGAGCTGGTGCGGGAGGGCCTGACCGAGGGCCTGGTGAACCAACTGGTCGGCCTGGTCGCGCGAACGCGAACCTGAACGCAAAACCTGATCACGGTCCTGAACGCGCGTTCGAACGTGCCTTCGAATGCGCGGGTCCGCACGCGGGCTTGAACGCGCCCGGCTTCGACGCGCTCCGCTTCGACGGGCCCCGGTCGATCACGTGCGCCCGCCCTTATTCCCGGCGCGACCGGATTCGCCGGAGTTCCCAGCGAGTGGTCGAGCTCCCGCCGGCCCGCGCACCTGCCGCAGAATCCCGGACAGGTCGCAGGGAAAGGGGAGGCCATGGGAGACGGGTTGCACCTCGCCGTCGCGCTGGAGGGCTCCGGGTGGCATGTCGACGCGCCCGACCCGGCCCGGTTCGACGCCCGGTACTGGGTGGACCTCGCGCGGGAAGCCGAGCGGGGCCTGCTGGACTTCGTCACGTTCGAGGACGACCTCGGCCCGACGGGGCGGCTGGACTCGGTGCTGGTCGCGTCCCGCGTGGCGCCGTCGACCACGCACATCGGGCTCGTGCCGACGGCGACCACCACGCACACCGAGCCGTTCCACCTGTCCAAGGCCATCGCGACCCTCGACTACGTGAGCGCCGGGCGCGCTGGCGTGCGGGTGCGCGTCTCGCCCTCCGCCGAGGAAGCGGCGCACTTCGGGCGGCGGGTCCTCGGCGCGGACGTGCTGCCGGAGCTCCTGCGCGAAGCGGCCGACTACGTCGAGGTGCTGCGCCGGCTCTGGGACAGCTGGGAGGACGACGCGGAGATCCGGGACGTGGCCACCGGCCGGTTCGTCGACCGGGACAAGCTGCACTACGTCGACTTCACCGGCGAGTGGTTCGCGGTCAAGGGGCCGTCGATCACACCGCGCCCGCCGCAGGGGCAGCCCCCGGTCGCGGTGCTGTCCCAACCGCCGCACGCCCCGGTTTCGGCGGACATCGTGTTCACCACGCCGCACGACCTCGCCGAAGCGAAGGCGCAGGCGGCGGAAGTGCCCGCGCCGCATCACTTCGTGGACGTCGTGGTCGGGTTCGGCGGCACGGCGCGGTCGTCGGACGCGCTGGTCTTCGGCGGCACGGCGGTCGAGCTGGCCGACCTGCTCGTGGAGTGGCACGCGGCGGGCGTCTCCGGGTTCCGGTTGCGGCCGGCCGTGCTGCCGGACGACCTGTCGGTGATCGTGGCCGAGCTGGTGCCCGAGCTCCAGCGGCGGCAGGTCTTCCGGCGTTCCTACGAGACCTCGACCCTGCGCGGTCACCTCGGTCTGCCCCGCCCGGCCAACCGCTACGCAGCCTGAGAGGACCTCGGGATGAAGCAGATCCACCTCGCCGCGCACTTCCCCGGCGTCAACAACACCACCGTGTGGAGCGACCCCGAAGCGGGCAGCCACATCGAGTTCTCCTCCTTCGCCCACCTCGCCCGGACCGCCGAACGCGCCAAGTTCGACTTCTTCTTCCTCGCCGAGGGCCTGCGCCTGCGGGAGCAGCACGGGCGCATCTACGACCTGGACGTGGTCGGTCGTCCGGACACGTTCACCGTGCTGTCGGCGTTGGCGGCGGTCACGTCCCGGCTCGGCCTGGCGGGCACCATCAACTCGACGTTCAACGAGCCGTTCGAGGTGGCCCGGCAGTTCGCGTCGCTCGACCACCTGTCCGGGGGCCGGGCCGCGTGGAACGTGGTGACCTCGTGGGACGCCTTCACCGGTGAGAACTTCCGGCGCGGCGGGTTCCTGCCGCAGGAGCAGCGGTACGAGCGGGCGCGGCGGTTCCTCGACGCGTCGTTCGCGCTGTTCGACTCGTGGCGCGACGACGGCGCGTTCGCCTACCGCGACGAGCACTTCGACATCGCCGGTCGGTTCGGGCTGCCCCGGTCGCCGCAGGGCCGGCCGGTCGTCCTCCAGGCGGGCGACTCGGACGAGGGGCGCGAGTTCGCCGCGGCCAAGGCCGACGCGATCTTCTCCAGGCACGCGACCATGGCCGAGGGCCAGGCCTTCTACGCGGATGTGAAGGGCAGGCTCGCCCGGTACGGCCGGTCGCCGTCGGACCTCGTCGTGCTGCCCGCGGCGACGTTCGTGCTCGGCGACACCGACGCCGAAGCCCGGGAGCTGGCGCACGAGGTGCGGCGGCGGCAGGTCAGCGGGCAGACCGCGATCAAGGTGCTGGAGCAGGTGTGGAACCGGGACCTGTCCGACCACGACCCGGACGGGCCGCTGCCGTCGGTCGACCCGCTGATCTCGGACGAGCACGTGGCCCGCGGGCGGGCGAGCGTGCGGATGCACCGGGACCCGGTGGCGGTGGCCCGGCAGTGGCGCGAGCTGGCGGAGGCCAAGCACCTGTCGATCCGCGAGCTGGTCATCGAGACGAGCGCGCGCCAGACGTTCGTCGGCTCGCCGTCGTCGGTGGCGGCGCAGATCGACGAGCTGGTGCAGGCCGACGCCGCCGACGGGTTCGTCCTCGTGCCGCACGTGACACCGGGCGGGCTGGACGCGTTCGCCGACCGGGTGGTGCCGCTGTTGCAGGAACGCGGCGCGTTCCGGGAGGACTACACCGGGTCGACGCTGCGCGACCACCTCGGACTCGGTGAGCCGCCGGACCGGGACGGCGCGGTCGCCTAGGGTTCGACCCGTGAAGGCTTTGGTGGTTCGCGGCGGCTGGGACGGGCACTCGCCGGTGGCGGCGACGGACTCGTTCCTGCCGTTCCTGCGCTCGTCGGGGTTCGCGGTCGACGTGTCGGACTCGCTGGAGGTCTACGACGAGCGCCTCGGCGGGTACGACCTGGTCGTCCAGTGCTGGAGCGACGGCGTGCTGACCGACGACCAGTTCGCGTGCCTGGAAGCGGCGGTGCGTGGCGGGACGGGGCTGGCCGGGTGGCACGGCGGCCTGGTGGACGCGTTCCGCCACTCGCGCGGCTACCTGAAGCTGGTCGGCGGCCAGTTCGTCGACCACCCCGGCGGGTTCGTGGACCACCGGGTGGAGATCACCTCGACTCACCCGGTCGTGGCGGGTCTCGCGGGGTTCGAGCTGCGGACCGAGCAGTACTGGGTTCTGACCGACGGCCTCAACGACGTGCACGCGACCACGACGTTCGCCGCCGCCGAGCCGTGGCACGCGCCGCTGACCGTGCCCGTCGTGTGGACCCGCCGCTGGGGCGCCGGCCGCGTCTTCGCCTGCACGATCGGCCACCACCCGGCCGACCTCGACCTGCCACCGGTCCGCACCCTGGTCGAACGCGGCCTCCTCTGGGCCGCCCGCCCCTGACCCGCAGGCCCCGCGTGTCGAACCTCCAGGTCCCGCGAGTCGAACCCTCAGGCCCGGCGTGTCGAACGCTCAGGCCCCGTGAACCGAACACCCGGGCCCGCGTTCACCCGCTCGAATCGGCCAGCGCGGCGGGTTCCGAGTCGGCCAGGTTCTCCGGCAGCCTGAGGCCCTCGTGCAGCGGCACGAGCTCGGACTGCAGCACGAGCGCCGCACCGCCGATCGCGGACGCCGTGGCGGCCGAGCGGGACAGCCGCACGTCGACCCCGTGCGCCGCGCGCGAGAAGAAGGCGCGGTCCAGCTCGTCGCGCACCACGGGCAGGTAGACCGACCCGGCGATGGCGAAGCTGGGCCCGGTCAGCACCAGGACCTCCAGGTCCATGATGTTCGCCAACGTCCGCGCCGCCACCGCGATGTACCGCGCCGACCGCTCCAGGATCGCCAACGCCGACGGCTCGCCGCGCCGGGCCGCCCGGCTCACCGCCGCGAAGTCCGACGACACCGACCGCGCCCGCCCGGTCAGCCCCGCCGACTTGGCCAGCGCCGCGTCCGCCCGTGCCGCCGCCACCACCGCCGCCGGCCCCGCCAGCACCTCCACGCACCCGCGCGCGCCGCACCAGCACTCCGGCCCGTTCGCGTCCACGCAGATGTGGCCGATCTCCCCGGCGTTCCCGCTGCTGCCGCGGTAGGTGATGCCGTTGATGACCAGCCCCGCGCCGATGCCCGTGCCCATGTACAGCGCCGCCGAGATGGCCGTCCCGCCGATCGCGCCCGACCAGTGCTCGCCCAGCGCCGCCGCCGTGGCGTCGTTGTCCAGCACCACCGGCAGGCTCGTCGCCCGCTCCAGCTCCTGGGCGAGCGGGAAGTCCTCCCACTTGCGCATGGACGGCGGGGTCAGGCCCATGCCGGTGTCCGAGCTGAGCGGTCCGGGTGAGACGAGGCCGAGGCCGAGCACGCGGTTGTGGTCGACGCCGACGCCGTCGATCAGGCCCTTCACCTCGGCCGCCATCCGCGCGACCACGGTCCGCGGTTCCGCCGCGCCCGCGCCCGCCCTCGAAATGCGCGCCACGACCGATCCGCCGAGATTGGTCAGCACGTACGTGATGCCCGCGTGGTCCAGGTGGACGCCGACGGCGTAGCGGGAGGAGTGGTTGAGCTGCAGCAGCACCCGCCGCTTGCCGCCGGTCGACTCGGCCCGCCCGGTCTCCACGACCAGGCCCTCGTCGATGAGCTTGCGGACGACGGTCGAGATCGTGGCGCCGGTGAAACCGGTGGCGTTGATCAGGCCGACGCGGCTGATGGTGCCCGCCGCGCGGATCACGTCCAGCACGGCGGACTTGCTGCTCGCGTGGTGCGTCGCCCGCGCCGGTCCGCTCACGTGGTCCCCCGCGTTCGTCTTAGTTCGTTCGTTGGACGAAGAGTAGCAACTTGACCGGTAGATGACGCGGAGGTGTTGACTTCGTTTCTTCGATGACTTAACAATCTGCCTCAACGCGGGACCGCGGCCGGTCTCGGGCCACGAGAGGAATCAACGATGTTCCTGAAGGCAAGGCGCTTCTCACGGGCGCGCAGGGCGGCGGCCGGACTGGCCGCGGTCGCCATGCTCGCGACGGCGTGTGGCGGCTCGGACACGGGCGGTGACGCGAACAAGGACACGCTGATCGTGTACACGGGCCAGTCCGGCGACTGGCAGACGAACTTCAACCCGTTCTCGCCCACCCTGCTGGAGGGCCCCGGCACGATCTTCGAGCCGCTGTTCTTCTTCAACAACATCCGCGACGTCGAGCCGCGCCCCCGCCTGGGCAAGAGCTTCGAGTGGAACGCCGACGGCACCCAGCTCGACGTCGAGCTGCGCGACGACGCGAAGTGGACCGACGGCCAGAAGTTCACCGCCAAGGACGTCGTCTTCACCCTCGACATGATCACCAAGAACCCGGCCATGAACGGCACGGGCTACAAGGGCGTCGCGACCGCCGTGGACGACACCCACGTGTCGATCAAGTTCACCGAGCCGTCCTTCATGGAGGGCCCGCAGGTCCTCGGCCGGATCTGGATGGTCCCCGAGCACAAGTGGAAGGACATCGCGACCCCGTCGACCGACGTCGTCGCCCAGCCCGTCGGCACCGGCCCGTTCATGCTCGACGACTTCAAGGCCCAGGCCTTCACGCTCAAGGCCAACCCCGACTACCACTCCGGCGAGCCCGCCCTGAAGAAGGTGCGCTACCTGGCGCTGTCGGGCAACCAGTCCGGTGAGGCCGCGCTGCGGGCCGGCCAGATCGACTGGCAGACCGGCCCGGTCCCGGACATCGCCAACGTCGAGAAGAACTACCCGGGGTACAAGGCGATCACCATCCCGATGAACCAGGTCGCCCTGTTCACCTGCTCGAACGCCGCCCTGGGCTGCCAGGGGCCGCAGACCGACGTGGCCGTCCGCAAGGCCGTCTACTACGCGCTCAACCGCACCCAGATCAACTCGCTGGCGTTCGAGAACACCGCCAGTGAGGTGTCCCCGGGCGCCGCGCTGGTCGAGCGGGACGCGGACCAGATCTCCGGCAAGCTCAAGGAGAAGACCGCGCCGATGCAGCCGGACGAGGCCAAGGCCACGCAGCTGCTGGAGGGCGCCGGCTACACCAAGGGCGGCGACGGGATCTACCAGAAGGACGGCAAGCCGGTCGCCATGACCCTCAAGGTCGTCGCGGGCTGGACCGACTACATCACCGCGGTCGACACGATGGCCCAGCAGCTGCAGAAGGTCGGCATCAAGGTGACCGCGCAGCAGGTGTCCTGGAACGAGTGGTCCGACGCCCGTGGCCGCGGCCAGTACGAGTTGCTGATCGACGCCCTGAACCAGGGCCCGGCGCCCGACCCGTTCTACAACGCGTCCTACTTCTTCAGCACCGCGACCACGGCCAAGGTCGGCGAGGTGGCGAACCCGAACTTCGCCCGCTTCTCCAACCCCGACGTGGACGCCGCGCTGGCCGCGCTGAAGGGCATCGACCCGAAGGACGACGCCGCCCGGCAGCCGTACTTCGACACGATCCAGACCAGGATCGAGGAGTCGATCCCGTACATCCCGGTGCTGACCGGCGGCACGACCAGCGAGTTCAACGCCAAGAAGTTCACCGGCTGGCCCACCAAGGACGACCTGTACTCGTTCCCGGCCGTCTGGGCGCGCCCGGAGCACTCGGAGATCTTCCTGAAGCTCAAGCCGGCCGGCCAGTGAAGCACTGATTGAGGCGATAGGCGGACCGATGAGGTACTACGCCCGAAAGTTCGCGTTCTACCTGGTCGCCCTCTGGGCGGCGCTGACGCTGAACTTCTTCATCCCGAGGCTCATGCCGGGCAACCCGGTGGACATCCTCATGGCGAAGCTCGCGCAACGCGGCGGAACCGTGGACCCGTCGGCCCGCAGAGCGTACGAACTGCTGCTCGGCACGAACAGCGGCGAGTCGCTCGTCAACCAGTACGTCTCGTACCTGGGCAACATGTTCCGGGGTGATCTGGGCATCTCGGTGAGCGCGTTCCCGACGCCGGTGACCCAGATCATCTCGGAAGCCCTGCCCTGGACCCTGATGCTCGTGGGCATCGCGACGTTCCTGTCGTTCGTCCTGGGCATCGCCCTCGGCATGTTCGTCGGTTGGCGGCGCGGCACCTGGCTGGACAGCCTGGTGCCCGCCACCACCGTGCTCGCCGCCGTGCCGTACTTCTGGCTGGCGCTGATCCTGGTCGCGGTGCTGTCCTCGGCGTGGGGCTGGTTCCCGCTCCAGGGCGGCTACGACGTCATCCTCTCGCCCGGCTGGAACGCCGACTTCATCGGCTCGGCGATCTACTACGGCACGCTGCCCGCGTTGACCATCGTGATCTCGTCGGTCGGCGGCTGGCTGCTCGGCATGCGCAACATGATGGTGTCCGCCACCGCCGAGGACTACGTGCTCACCGCCAAGGCCAAGGGCCTGCGCGACTCCCGGATCATGATCAAGTACGCGGCCCGCAACGCGGTGCTGCCGTCCGTGGCCGGTTTCGCCATCTCGCTCGGGTTCGTGGTGGCCGGCTCCATCATCACCGAGCAGGTGTTCTCCTACCCGGGCATCGGGTCGAAGCTCCTGCAAGCGGTGCAGAACAACGACTACGCCCTCATGCAGGGCATCTTCCTGGTCATCACGGTCGCCGTGCTCGGCGCGAACCTCGTGGTCGACCTGCTCTACGCCGTCATCGACCCGCGCACCCGCGTCAGCGGCTGAGAAGGAGAACGGACACCGTGACGAATCTCAGTGCTGTCACCGCCGGGGCTCCGCGCGGGCGGGCCGGGTGGCGGTCGATGCTGCCGCGCTGGTCGCCGAAGCTCGGCGTCGGCCTGGTGCTGATCGGGCTGATCGCGTTCATCGGCCTGATCGGCCCGTTCCTGGTCGGCGACCCGAACACGATCCGCGACATCAGCCTCACCTCGCCGGGCGGCGAGTTCTGGCTCGGCACCACGCAGACCGGCCAGGACATCGTGGCCCAGCTCGCCCACGCCACCAGGGGCTCGCTCTACATCGGGCTGATGGTCGGCGTGATGGCGACCGCCCTGTCGGCGTTGTTCGGCATCGTGGGCGCCTACATCGGCGGGTACGTCGACGAGGCCTTCTCCCTGTTCTCCAACGTGATGCTGGTGATCCCCGGCCTGCCGCTGGTGATCGTCATCTCCGCGTTCGTGCCCGCCGACCAGCGCGGCTCGTGGACCATCGCGGTGGTGCTGGCGATCACCGGCTGGGCCGCGTCGGCACGGGTGCTGCGCGCCCAGACGCTGTCGCTGCGCAACCGCGACTACGTGGCCGCGGCCAAGGTCTCCGGCGAGAAGCCCTGGCGCGTCATCACCGTCGAGATCCTGCCGAACCTGCTGCCGCTGCTGGCCTCGCAGTTCGTGTTCTCGGTGATCTACGCGATCCTGAGCGAGGCCGGCCTGTCGTTCCTCGGCCTGGGCGCGTCCAACTCGTCCACGCTCGGCACGATGCTCTACTACGCCCAGAACGGCTTCGCGCTGCAACGTGACGCGTGGTGGTGGTTCGTGCCGCCGGGCCTGATCATCGCCCTGTTCGGCTGCGGCCTGGCGCTGGTCAACTTCAGCATCGACGAGATCATCAACCCGAAGCTGCGCGACATCCCCCGGCGCGACCGGGCGGAGGCGGCCCGCGAGCCCGCGCCCGCGCAGCGCGCGGACGACGACGTGGTGCTGACGGTGAACGGCCTGTCCGTCGTCTACCAGGTGGAGAACCCGGTGCACGCGGTCAAGGACGTGTCGATCACGTTGCGGCGCGGCGAGATCCTCGGCCTGGCCGGCGAGTCCGGCTGCGGCAAGACCACCCTGGCCTACGCGGTCAACCGGCTGCACCGGCCACCCGCCGAGGTGACCACCGGCTCGGTCACGTTCCACGACCGCGAGGGCGGGGACGTCGACGTGCTGGCCCTCACGCCGGGCGAGCTGCGGGCGTTCCGCTGGTCCAAGCTGTCGATGGTGTTCCAGGGCGCGATGAACGCCCTGAACCCGGTCATCACGGTCCGCGCGCAGCTGGACGACGTGCTCACCACGCACCGGCCCGAGATGACCAAGGCGCAGCGCAGGGCCAGGTGCGAGGAGGTGCTCAAGCTGGTCGGCGTCGACGTGCGGCGGCTCAGCTCGTTCCCGCACGAGCTGTCCGGCGGCATGCGGCAGCGCGTGATGATCGCCATGGCGCTGCTGCTCGACCCGCAGGTCATGATCATGGACGAGCCGACCACCGCGCTGGACGTCGTCGTGCAGCGCGGCATCCTGCGCGAGATCCTGCGGCTGCGCGACGAGATCGGCTTCGCCGTCCTGTTCATCACCCACGACCTGCCGCTGCTGCTGGAGCTCGCCGACCGCATCGCCGTGATGAAGGACGGCGAGGTCGTCGAGTACGCCACCGCGCAGGACATGTTCGAGCAGCCCGCGCACCCCTACACCCGCCAGCTGCTCGACTCGTTCCCCAGCCTGACCGGCGAACGCGGCTCGTTCGTCCGCTCCGGCGAGCAGATGACGCCGGTCGACCGGTCCGGCGAGCCCACTTCGTCCGGAGGCGTCCGATGACCACGTTGGAAGCTCGCGAGCTGGTCAAGGACTTCCACGTCCGGGTGGGCCTGCGGCGGGTGCGGCTGCGCGCGGTGGACAACGTGTCGTTCACCCTCACCCCCGGCCGCACGGTCGCGCTGGTCGGCGAGTCCGGCTCGGGCAAGTCGACCATCGCCCGGATGATCGCCCGGCTGGAGAAGCCCAGCGGCGGCGCCATCGCGCTCACCGGGCCGGACGGCGCGAAGGTGCCCGACCGCGCGTACCGGGACAACGTGCAGATGGTGTTCCAGGACCCGTTCGCGTCGCTGAACCCGTTCCACACCATCGAGCACCACCTCGCGCGACCGCTGAAGCTGCACGGCCGACCGCACGGCTGGGACGAGGTCGTGCGGCTGCTGGAACGCGTGTCCCTGCCCGGCCGCGACATCGCCGGGCGACGGCCGCACGAGCTGTCCGGCGGCCAGCGGCAGCGCGTCGCCATCGCGCGGGCGCTGGCACCGGGCGCGAAGGTCGTGGTGGCCGACGAACCGGTGTCGATGCTGGACGTCTCGATCCGGCTCGGCGTGCTGAACCTCATGGCGCGGTTGCAGCGCGAGGAGAACCTGGCCGTCCTCTACATCACGCACGACCTGGCCACCGCGCGGCACTTCTCCGACGACATCCTCGTGCTCTACAAGGGCCGCGTGGTCGAACGGGGACCGGCCGACGAGGTGATCCTGAACCCGCAGCACCCGTACACCAAGATCCTGGCCTCCGCCGCGCCGAACCCCGAGGCGCGCGGCCGTGCCGTCGAGATCGACCCGGCGGACGTGGAACGGGCCGGCGCCGCCGCGGCGTACGACCACAACACCGGGGCGTGGGAGGAAGTCGCCACATGACGGTCACCTGGTCCACCGGCGCGATCAGGCTGCTGTTGACGCACGGGGACGACCGTCCGGTCAGCCTGCTCTCGCTGCGCCCCGACGGGCCGGTCGAGGGCATCGGGGTGCCGCTGGTCGAGGTGCAGGCCATCGGCCACGGCCGGTTCCCCGGCAGCCACCGCTACGCCGACACCACCATCGGCGCGCGGCTGCGCCACCGCTCGCACACCGCGTCCGCGGACGAGCTGCGGGTCGTCCAGCACGACCCGGTGAGCGGGCTGGTGGTGACGTCGGTGTTCCAGGGCGTCGCCGGCGTGCCCGCCGTGCGGACGTGGACCGAGGTGGCGGTCGAGGGCGAGCCGGTCCACCTCCAGGCCGTGACGTCGCTGTCCACCGGGGCGTTCCTGGTGGACTCCGGCCGTTCGGTGGACGAGGTGGACCTCGTGCACGCCGACTCCGACTGGGTCGCCGAGTCGCGCTGGCACCGCACGCCGCTGCGCGAGGCGGGCCTGGTGGCGATGGACCCGACCGTGCACCACCACGCCTCGCGCAGCCGGTTCGCGCTGACGTCGCGCAGCTCGTGGTCCACGGGCGAGCACCTGCCGACCGGCGTGCTGGTGGCGCGGGACGACAGCTGGGCGCTCGCGTGGCAGATCGAGCACAACGGCGCGTGGCACTTCGAGGTGGGGGAGACCGTCGCCGGCGCGTACCTGGCGCTGCTGGGGCCCAGCGACGGCGAGCACCAGTGGGGCCGCGTGGTGTCGGAGGGCAACGGCTTCACCACCGTGCCGGTGTCGGTCGCGGTGGTCGCCGGCGGCGTGGACGAGGCGTTCGGCGCGTTGACCCGGCAGCGGCGGGCCACGTTGCGCAACCGGCGCGCGCCCGAGTTGCCGGTGATCTTCAACGACTACATGAACACCCTGATGGGCGACCCCACCACGGAGAAGCTGCTGCCGCTGATCGACGCGGCGGCCTCGGTCGGCGCGGACTACTTCTGCGTCGACGCCGGGTGGTACGACGAGGACGGCCAGTGGTGGGACAGCGTCGGCGAGTGGCGGCCGTCGCGGACCCGGTTCCCCGGCGGGTTCGGCGAGGTCACCGACCGGATCCGGGCACGCGGGATGGTGCCCGGGATCTGGTTGGAGCCGGAGGTCGTCGGCGTGCGCTCGGCGCTGGCCCGGTCGTTGCCGGACGACGCGTTCTTCCGGCGCCAGGGCGCGCGGGTGGGCGAGCACGGCCGGTTCCACCTGGACTTCCGGCACCCCGAGGCGGTCCGGCACGTGGACGAGGTGGTCGACCGGCTGGTCGACGAGTTCGGCATCGGGTACTTCAAGCTGGACTACAACATCATGCCCGGCGCGGGCACCGACGTCGGCGGCCTGGCGCCGGGGGAGGGGCTGCTCGGGCACAACCGGGCGCACCTGGCGTGGCTGGACGCGCTGCTGGCCCGGCACCCCGGGCTGGTGGTGGAGAACTGCGCGTCCGGCGCGATGCGGATGGACTACGCGATGATGTCCCGCTTGCACCTCCAGTCCACCTCGGACCAGCAGAACCCCCTGCTGTACCCGCCGATCGCGGCCGCCGCGCCGGCCTCGGTGCTGCCGGAGCAGGCCGGGAACTGGGCGTACGCGCAGCCGGGGATGACGCCGTCGGAGGCCGCGTTCACGCTGGCCACGGGTGTGCTGGGGCGGCTGTACCTGGCCGGCCGGGTCGACCTCATGGACCCATCGCGGCGCGCGCTGGTGCGCGAGGCCGTCACCGTCCACAAGGGACTGCGGCCGGAGATCGCCACGTCGGTCCCGTTCTGGCCGCTCGGCCTGACCGACCGCACCGGCCCGTGGGTGGCGCAGGGGTTGCGCGCGGCGGCGAACAGCTACCTGACCGCGTGGCGGCTGCCCGACGCGTCGCCGGACGTCGAGCTGCCCGTGCCGCACCTGCGCGGGCAGGACGTCACGGTGACGCCGGTGTTCCCGGTGACGTCACCCGAGTGGGCCTTCGGGTGGGACGCGGCGCGAGGGGTTCTGCGTGCCACCCACACCGGCGTCGCCCCGTCCGCCGTCGTCGTGCGGCTGACGGCCTGAGCCGTTGTCGTCCTCGTGCGGCTGACGGCTGAGCCGTCGTCGTTCTCGTGCGGCTGACGCGCTGAACCGGTGGGCGTCAGGGCAGCCTCGGCTCGACCAGCTCGGCGACCCGCATCGCCGCCGGGCACGGGTCCTCGTCGGGGCTGCCCGCGTTCAGCACGACGTCGACCCGGGACGACTCGGTGACGCCGATGAAGATCCCGCAGCTGCCGGTGGCCCCGATCGCCTGCTTGGCCTGGTGCCGACCGACCACCAGGTCCTGGACCACGTTGCCGTTCGACTGCACCGCCGCCAGCCCGGACGTGGTCCGGACGCCGACGCCGAGCCGTCCCGCCGCGGGCGCGAAGTTGCACACCCGCGCCGAGCCGAGCTGCTCGACCGCGGGGTCGGCCCCCTGCGCGCCGGTGACCTGCTCGGCCTCGGCCTTGGTGAGCAGGGTGCACGGGTCGAGCCCGTCCAGCGGGCCACCCCTGGACGGGCCGACCGCCGGCGCGGTGGTGCTCGGCGACGTCGTGGCGTCGGTGGGTGCGGGCGGCGGCTCGGCAGGTCCGCCGCAGGCGGTGACGACCGACAACGCGACCGCGACTCCGGCCAGGGTGATTCGGGAGGACACGAGTGGGTTCCCTGATCGGTCGGGGCGGTGTGGAGCGCCGCCGGCGTTGGTGACGCCGACGGTAGCGCACGTTCTGGGAGCGCTACCAGAGCGACTTCCCGCGCACCGGAACCCGCCCGTCGCCGCCGCGCGGATCGCCGTCGGCCATCGCGCGGTTCGCCGTCAGCGGTAGCGCGGTTCGCCGTCAGTCGTCGTCGGACCAGTCGCCGATCACCGGCGGGGCCGTCGCCCGACCGCCGCCGAACAGGGCCTCGGGGTCCGGTTCGACCAGGTAGGACGGCGACTGGTGCTCGGCGTCCTCCTCGCCACGGCCGGCGGCCGGCCCGACCGCCGGCCCACCGACCACGCCCTGCCCCGCGCCACCGCGCCGCGCGCCCACCTCCCCGTGCGCACCGCCCGGTGCGCCGCCCCTCACCGCCGATCCCGGCCCTCCCGGCAGCCCCGAGCCCGGCGACGCGCCACCGGGAACCCGCCCGCCGGCACCCGCGCTGCCACCGACGCCCGCGCCGCCACCGAAACCACCGCCACCGAAACCGCCACCGCGCCCGGTCCGCCCCGCGCCCGACCCGCCTGCCGGACCACCCCGACCGACACCCGGCCCGCCCCTCCCCGTGGCCGACCCACTCCCGGGAGCACCCGGCACGCCCACCGCCGCCGGACCTCCGTGACCGGACCCTCCCGGGACACCCTCACGACCACCCGGCGTCAGCGGGACCGAGCCGTTGCCGCTGGTGTTCGTCGTCCCACCCGAGGGAACCCCGCCGCTCTCCGATCCCGCGGAAGCGACACCGGTCTCCTCACCCACCCCCGGTGGCGGCGGCCCGGCGGCGCGTTCACCCGACCCCCGACCGGGCGGCTGAACCGGTGCCGGCTCGCCACGCGGCGGAGTGGGCGGCGCGGGCGGCGGCGCGAACGCGGGCTGGGCGGCAGCCGTCTGCGCCACGGTCCGGTCGTACACCTCCACCGCCCGCGCCGCCTGCCGGTGCTCTTCCTGCTGCTTGGCGAACTCCGCCCGGTCGGCCGCCGCCCGGGTCGCCAGCGCGACCGGGTCGGTGATGGTCATCAACCGCCGGTTCGCCGCCTCCACGTCGAACGGCTCGGCGGGCGGCGGCGGCACCGTCGCCCGCGCGGTGGCCAGCGCCCTCGACTGCTGCGCGAACAACGTGCCCGCCATCTGCGCCGCGACCGCCGTCTCACCGGCCTTGCGCGCCAACTCCGCCATCGCCCGCCGCGCCTGGTCACCGGCCTTGCCGGTCCAGTCCGGCTCACTGTCGGCGATCGCCTTCACGATGGCGTCGTTGAACTCGACCAGCTCGTTGCCCAGCGCGGTCCAGGTGTCGCCGTGCTCACCGACCGCACCCGGATCACCGCCCACGTGCACGCCGTCGTGCAGTTCCCGGTGGGAGATGCCGAGGTAGTCCGCACCGGGTTCCGGCGGCGCGGTCCGCGTCGTCACCTGTCCCTTGAGCTGGGCGGCCTGCGCGTCCAGCAGGTCGTCCACCTCGGCGCGGCCGAGCAGGTGGGCCACGTACGCGCCGAACGGCCCGTAGCGCTCGCCGTACTCCCGCTCGACCCGCTCCCGCACCTCCTGGCCCGTGGCCACCTTGGCGCGGTGGTCGACGTCGTACTCGTCGTAGGCGGACGGTTTCCCCGGTGCTCCCTCGTTCATGGCGGTCCCTCCCCGGACGGCTACGGCAACTTCGGCTCCACCAGCTCGGCGAGCCGCTTCGCCGGCCCGCACTCCTGCCCGCCGGTCTTGGGCTGCACCGTGATGTCGACCCGGGACGACTCGGTCACCCCGAGGACGAAGAAGCAGGTGCCGCCCTGGCTGACCCACGACTTCACCTGGTGCCCGCCGATGGTCAGGTCGGTCACCGGACCGGTGGCGTTCACCCCGGCCAACCCCACGTTGGTGCGGATGTCGACCACCAGCAACCGCTTGTCCACCTCGTACTCGCAGCTGCGAGCGGTGCCCAGGTCGTTTCGCCGGGGTTCCCCGTCGAGCGCGCCCACGGCCTGCTCGACGTCTTCCCCGGTCACCAGTCCGCACGGGTCGGCGTCGTCCAGCGCGGCCGGAGGGCCGGCCGGGGTGGTGCCCGTCGAGGTCGACGGTTCAGTGCCCGCGCCCGCGTTCGGCGACGGTCTGCCCTCGATCGTGGCGCACGCCGTGACGGCGAAGAACGCCGCCGAAACCAGACCGATCACGGCTATCCGGGAGTCCACGGCTACTTCCTCGCGGTCAGGCGGAGAGGCTCGGTCCGCCGGCGTCGGTGACGCCGTGCGCGGCGCCCTGGTCGGTGGTTCGGTAGAGGTCCATCGCCTGCATGACCTGGTCCCGCAGCAGCGCCAGATCGGTCGTGAACTTGTGCAGCGCGGGCACGAGCCCCTGGTCGGGGTCCGACGCGACGGTCGCCAGGAACGGCTTGTAGACCTGCGCGCCCGGTGTCGTGCCCAGAGGTGGCTCCTGGGCCAGGCGGTCGGCGGTCATGATGTGCCGCTCCGACTGGAACAGGATCCTGTCGATCGCCCGCACCAGGGCGTCACCGCCCCTGGGGCCGATGGTGAAGCCCGCGGCGGTGGCCGCTCCGAACTCGGCGACCGCGGTGCTCATCCCGCTGATCCCGGCGACGATCGCGTCCATGGTGATCACTCCTCCCAGTGATGCCCCACGTGGCGTGCTCCCGGCAGCATTGATCTGTACCGCTTCCGATCCGAATCCGCGCGCGTTCGCGGGATGTTTCACTCAGTGGAGCCAATGAAACGTCGCAGAAGAACGGTCAGGTACCGCCGGTCCGCCGGTGTGCACGTGGCATTCGGCCGACCGTTCGAATCGGCGCCCGGCAGAATGGCGTATCGCCCGGCCTCGGTGTCGAGGTAGCTGAAAGCGCCGAGTTCGACTTCCCGGTGGTCCTTTCGCGTGGTGGCGCTGAAGTGGCCCGCGCCGATGCGGGGCCATCGCATCATCTCCACCGCGGCAGACCCGCCGGCCGCCGGTCGCACGCCCGAGGTGAACCGGAACTGCGAGAAGTCCTCGTCGGGCGTTCGGCGCGGGGACGCGGTCACCACGACCGACGAGCCGGGGCCCGGGCGCAGTTCGGGCAGCAGCCCTACCAGCGCCCGCACGACGGTGTCCGCCGAGTGCCGGTGGAACGCGACCACGTCACCCTGTTGCACCGCAAGGACACCATCACGCCCGTCGGACGCCGCGCGCGCGACCAGTGGGGCGTCCCGGACCGTGCCGACCAGCGCGATGCCCAGCGGCGCCTCGGCGAACAACCGCAGCCCCTCGACCAGGTCGGGCGCGAACTCGGAGCCGCGCACCAGGTCCCGCGCCGACAGGTCCCGGTGCACCGACTCGACCAGCGCGACGCGTTCCGAGAGGGTCGCGCCGCCGTGTCCCACGGTGAAGGGGAATCGACGGACGTCGAGCTTCAGCGCGTCGCCCACTGCGTCCAATTCCGCGATCGAACAAATGATGTGTCCACTCACGACTGACATACCCCCCTTTCGCCCCGCTGGTCCTCATGCTGGCAGCGGTGATCGAGCGGGAGTCCGCATAATTCGTGATGGCGGACGACGAACGAGTGCCGCACGCCCTTGGGCATGCGGCATTCGCGTGGAATCCGGTCATGCAGCCGTCGCGCGCACCAGGACCAGGCGTTCGGGGTTGAGCACCGGGGCCTGCACGCCCGCCGTGCCCAGCACCCGGCCCGGCAGCGTCACGCCCTCGGGTCGCCACCACGGCAGGAGCACGCCCCAGTTGTGCGCGTTGCCGTCCGGCACGTCACCGGGCGGGAGGGGGCGCACGTGGTACGAGCGGTCGGGGGAGAGGCCCGGCAGGCGGACCGCGCCCGGCGGGTACAGCTGGGAGGTGGCCAGGGCGACGATCGCGAACACGGCGTCCGAACCGTCCTCCGCCACCACCCCGTGCACCTCGATCGCCGGGTCCGGGTGGTCGCCGTGCACCGCCACGCCCGTGTGCAGCAACGGCCGCAGTTCCTTGTACAGCGCCACCCACGACCGCAGCCGCGAGAGGTCCGCCTCGGACGCCGCGGTCAGGTCCCACTCGATGCCGAAGTGCCCGAACAGCGCGGTCCCCGCCCGGAAGTCGATCGGGTGCTGCCGGTGCGTCGTGTGCGACGTCCCCGAGCCGACGTGCGTCCCCATCAGCTCCAGCGGGATCAGCGCGTTCGTCCACCGCTGCATCGACTGCCGCTCCAGCGCGTCGATGCAGTCCGACACCCACACGCGGTCGGTGCGCTCCAGGATCTCCAGGTCCACCCGCGCGCCACCGGAGGAGCACGACTCGATCTCCACGCCGGGGTGGCGCCGCCGCAGCTCGTCCAGCAGCCGGTAGACGGCCACCGTCTGGCCGTGCACCCCCGCCCGCCCGGTCGGCCGGTGCCCGGCGTCCACCAGGTCCCGGTTGTGGTCCCACTTCAGGTACGACACGGGGTACTCGGACAGCAGCGCGTCCAGCCGTTCCAGGATGTAGGCGTACGCCTCCGGTCGCGCCAGGTCGAGCACCTGCTGGTGCCGGGCCGTGCCCGGCAGCCGGTCGCCCGCCGCCATGAGCCAGTCCGGGTGCGCCCGCGCCAGGTCCGAGTCCGGGTTGACCATCTCGGGCTCGACCCAGATGCCGAACTGCATCCCCAACCCGGTCACGTGGTCGGTGAGCGGCCCGAGCCCGTCCGGCCACACCTCGTCCGACACGTACCAGTCGCCCAGGCCGCGCCGGTCGTCGCGCCGCGCGCCGAACCAGCCGTCGTCCAGCACGAACCGCTCGCCGCCGACCGACGCCGCGGCGTCCGCCAACGCCTTCAGCCGGTCCAGGTCGTGGTCGAAGTACACGGCCTCCCACGTGTTCACCACGACCGGCCGGGGCGAGGAGGGGTGGGACGCGCGCGAGCGCAGGTGCCGGTGGAACCGCGCCGACACCTCGTCCAGCCCGCGCCCGTACGACGCGTACTGCCACGGCGACGTGTACGACTCGCCGGGCCCCAGCACGACCTCGCCGGACAGCAGCAGCTCGCCGGACCCGAGCAGGGACACGGAGTGGTAGGTCTTCTCGGCGAACGTCCGGTGGTTGCCCGACCAGGCCGTGTGCACGGCCCAGATCTCGCCCGAGCGGTTGTCGAACCCGGCCGTGCCCGCGGCGAGCAGGTAGGCCGAGTCGTAGCCGGTCCGCCCGGTCCGGTTCTCGCGCACGTGCAGGCCGTGGTTGAACGGCGTGCGCTGGGGGCTGCGCTCCCGGGTCCAGCGCCCGGTGAAGTCCAGGAGCTCGACCGCCTGCGGCGGCGCGGGCAGGGTCAGTGCCACCGCGTCCACGGCGAAGTCGGACGACCCGGTGTTGGTCAGCACGGCCCGCTGCCGCACCAGCCCGGCCGGCGTCAGCTCGACGTGGAGCGCCAGCCCGAGCCCGGCGGCCTCGTCCACCGCCTCGACCGCGGGACCGTCCACCGACACCACGCGGAACGCGGTCGAGAAGTCCCGCCCACCCCGGTTGCCGACGATTCCGGGGGTGCCGAGCCAGCCCGCCGACTGCTCGGGCAGCACGGCCACGTCCACCAGCCCGTCGACCGAGAAGCCGATGGGGTGCGGGCTTTGCGCGAGCAGCACCGCGGCCAGCTCGGCGGCGGAGAGCTCGCCCAGGTCGGCGCCCCAGTAGCGGACCCGGGGAAGGGTGCTGCCGGAGAAGTCGAGCACCAGGCTCACACCCGCGGCCCGCAGGTGCGTCACGTCTGCCACTTGTGGTCTTCCTCTCTGGTGGTGAACCTCGTTGACTTACTTTAGTTGCTGGCGTAAGAATCGCCATACCCTGAACGTCACACGGCAGAAACCCACCGCCGCCGCTGGGAAAAGAGGAACGATGATTCGCACGACCTTGCACGACGGGTGGCGCCTGAGCGCGGTGGGTGGGCCGATCCCGGCGGTCGTCGCCGACCGCGAAGTGCCCGCCGTCGTGCCCGGCAGCACGCACCTCGACCTCCTCGCGGCGAACCTGATCCCCGAGCCGTACCTGGACACCAACGAGGCCGAGCTGGCCTGGATGCACCGCGCCGAGTGGCGTTACGCCCTGACCTTCGAGGCCGGGGCCGCGACGCCGGGCGAGAAGGTGGAACTGGCGTTCGACGGCCTCGACACCGTCGCCACGGTCGAGCTCAACGGCCGGGTCCTCGGCCACACGGCCAACATGTTCCGCTCGTACCGCTTCGACGTGCGCGAGCACCTCAAGGACGGCGCGAACGACCTCGTCGTCACCTTCCACTCCGCCCTGGCCCACGCCGAGGAGCAGGAGGAGCGGTTGGGCCGGCGCGACCGCGCCTACCCGCACCCGATGAACGCCGTGCGCAAGATGGCCTGCTCGTTCGGCTGGGACTGGGGCCCCGACCTCCAGACCGCGGGCATCTGGAAGCCGGTGCGGCTGGAGCGCTGGACCGCGGCACGGCTGGCCGGGGTCCGCCCGCTCGTCACGGTGGACGCCGACGGCACGGGCCGGGTCGAGGTGCACGTCGAGGTCGACCGCGCCCGGGACACCGACCTGACCGCGGTCGCGACCGTGGCCGGCGTCGAGCGGCACGTCCGGGTCGAGGGCGACTCCGCCGTGGTGACCGTCGAGGTGCCGGACGTCGACCTGTGGTGGCCCGCGGGCTACGGCGACCACCCCCTCTACGACCTGCACGTCGTCCTCCGGTCCGATGGCGAGGAGGTGGACCGGACCGATCGCCGCATCGGCTTCCGCACCATCACCGTCGACACGACGCCCGACGAGGTCGGCACGCCGTTCACGTTCGTCGTCAACGGCAAGCCGGTGTTCGCCAAGGGCGCCAACTGGATCCCGGACGACCACTTCCTCACCCGCGTCACCCGCGACCGCCTGGCCCGCCGGGTCGACCAGGCCGTCGACGCCAACATGAACATGCTGCGCATCTGGGGCGGCGGCATCTACGAGACCGAGGACTTCTACGACGTCTGCGACGAGCGCGGCGTGCTGGTCTGGCAGGACTTCCTGTTCGCCTGCGCCGCCTACGCCGAGGAGTCGCCGCTGTGGGAGGAGGTCGAGGCCGAGGCGCGCGAGAACGTCGCCCGGCTGACCTCGCACGCGTCCCTGGCGCTGTGGAACGGCAACAACGAGAACCTGTGGGGCTTCGCCGACTGGGGCTGGGCGGAGCAGTTGCAGGGCCGCACCTGGGGCCTGGGCTTCTACACCGAGCTGCTGCCGAAGATCGTCGCCGAGCTCGACCCGACCCGGCACTACTCGCCGGGCAGCCCGTACAGCCCGGGTGAGCTCCACCCGAACGAGGACACCCACGGCACCCGCCACGAGTGGGAGGTCTGGAACCGGGTCGACTACACCCACTACCGCGACCACACCCCGCGGTTCTGCTCGGAGTTCGGCTTCCAGGGCCCGCCGACCTGGGCGACGCTCACCGAGTGGGTGCACGACGAGCCGATGACGCCGACCTCGCCCGCGTTCCTGCTGCACCAGAAGGCCGAGGACGGCAACGGCAAGCTCGACCGCGGCCTCGCGCCGCACCTGCCCGCGCCGGCGGAGTTCCCGGACTGGCACTGGGCGACCCAGCTCAACCAGGCCCGCGCGGTCGCGTTCGGCGTCGAGCACTTCCGCTCGCACTGGCCGCGCACGGCCGGCGCGCTGGTGTGGCAGCTCAACGACTGCTGGCCGGTCACGTCGTGGGCCGCGGTCGACGGCGACGAGCGGCTCAAGCCGCTGTACTACGCGCTCAAGCACGCGTTCGCCCCGCGCCTGCTCACCGTCCAGCCGCGTGCCGGCGTGGACGCGCTCATCGCGGTCAACGACACCGACGAGGCCTGGACCGGTGACGTCGCGCTGGAGCGCCAGACGTTCACGGGTGAGGTGCTCGCGGCGGCTAAACTGCCGCTCGACGTGCCGGCGAGGTCGGTGGCGCGGCTCGACCTGGCGACCGACCTGGTCACGCCGGGCGACCCGAAGGGGGAGGTGCTGGTGGTGAGCACGGCCGACGCGCGCACCGCGCACCTGTTCCGGGAGGACCTGGAGCTGGCCTACGACCCCGCGCCGCTCACCGCCGAGGTGCGGCGGGTGGACGGGGGCTACCGGGTGGACGTCACCGCGTCCTCCTTCGCCCGCGACGTCGCCGTGCTGGCCGACCGGGTCGCCGGGGACGCCGTCGTGGACGACACCCTGGTCACGCTGCCCGCCGGCGGGACGCACTCGTTCCTGGTCCGCACGGGCGCCGAGCTGGCCGACCCGTCCGCGCTGACCGGCCCGCTGGTGCTGCGATCGGCCAACGACCTGTGCGCGGTGCGGACGTGACCGGCGGCTCGACCGGCGCCGTCGGGCTCGTGCTGGCCCGCCCGGCGCGCCTGTTGGGCGCGGAGCCGTTCTTCATGGAGTTCATCGCGGGCATCGAGGAACGGCTCGCCGAGGGCGACCGGTCCGTGCTGCTGCACATCGTGGGCGCCGAGGACGCCGAGATCGCCGCCTACCGCAGGTGGGCGGCGGGCGGCCTGGTGGACGCGGTCGTGGTCGTCAACCGCACGGTGGACGACCACCGGCCGGCGGTGCTGCGCGAGATGGGCCTGCCCGCGCTGTACGTGGGCGAGCCGGACGAGCTGGCCGTGCCCGCGGTGCGCACCGACGACGCCGGCCCCGTGCGGGAGGCGTTGGCGTACCTGCTGGACCTCGGGCACCGGCGCATCGCCCGGGTCAGCGGCCCGGAGACGCTGCTGCACACCAGGGCGCGCACCGCCGCGCTGATCGAGGGCTGCGCGGAGGCGGGCATCGAGCCCGTCGTGCTGGAGGGCGACTACTCCGAGGAGTCGGGGGCGAAGCTCACCACGGCGCTGCTCAACGCGTCCGAGCCGCCCACCGCGATCCTCTACGACAACGACGTGATGGCCGTCGCGGGCCTGAACGTCGCCAAGGAACTCGGCGTCGCCGTGCCCGACCGGCTCAGCCTGGTCGCGTGGGACGACTCGTCGCTGTGCCGGCTCGCGTCACCCGCGCTGACCACGATGAGCGTGGACGTGCACCAGTTCGGCGTCACCGTCGCCGAGTCCGTGCTGGAGCTCATCGAGGGCGTCGAGGTCGCCGAGCGCTGGTCGCCCAAGCCCACGCTCATCGCGCGGGAGAGCACCCGATAAGAGGATCCAGATGACCCACCACGCCGCCGAGTCGCGGTACGACGCCATGCCCTACCGCCGGTCCGGCCGCAGCGGGCTCAAGCTGCCCGCCGTGTCGCTCGGCCTGTGGCACAACTTCGGCCACGACAAGGCCCTCGACGGTCAGCGGGCCATCCTGCGCCGGGCGTTCGACCTCGGCGTGACGCACTTCGACCTGGCCAACAACTACGGGCCGCCGCCCGGCAGCGCCGAGGAGAACTTCGGCAGGCTGTTCGCGGACGACTTCCGGCCGTACCGGGATGAGATCCTGGTGTCCACCAAGGCCGGGTACCACATGTTCGACGGCCCGTACGGCGAGTGGGGCTCCCGCAAGTACCTGGTCGGCTCGCTGGACCGGTCCCTGGCCCGGATGGGCCTGGACCACGTCGACGTCTTCTACCACCACCGGCCGGACCCGGACACGCCCA
Organism: Actinosynnema sp. CA-299493; assembly: GCF_050946825.1. NCBI lineage: Bacteria > Bacillati > Actinomycetota > Actinomycetes > Pseudonocardiales > Pseudonocardiaceae > Actinosynnema > Actinosynnema sp. CA-299493. The sequence goes on along the minus strand of NZ_CP191993.1, from coordinate 8,278,900 downwards.
TCGAGGAGACGATGGGCGCGCTGGACCACGTCGTCCGCTCGGGCAAGGCGCTCTACGTCGGCATCTCGAACTACTCGGCCGAGCAGACCGCCGAAGCCGCCCGGGTGCTGCGCGAGCTGGGCACGCCGCTGCTCATCCACCAGCCGTCGTACTCGATGCTCAACCGGTGGGTCGAGGACGGCCTGCTGGACGTGCTGACCGAGGTCGGCGCGGGCAGCATCGCGTTCTCGCCGCTGGCGCAGGGCGTGCTGACCGACCGCTACCTCAACGGCGTGCCGGAGGGCTCACGGGCGGCGGGCGCCTCGCCGTTCCTGTCGGCGGCCAACCTGGACGAGGCGACGCTGGGGAAGGTCCGCGCGCTCGACGACATCGCGAAGCGGCGCGGGCAGACGCTCGCGCAGCTGGCCATCGCGTGGGTGCTGCGCAACGTGACGTCCGCGCTGATCGGCGCCTCCAGCGTGAAGCAGCTGGAGGACAACGTGGCCGCGACGGCGAACCTGGCGTTCGAGGCCGACGAGCTGGCCGAGATCGAACGGCACCTCTGACGTCGCGAGCGTTGTGAGGTGAACCGCTTCAGCGCTGCTCGTCACACTGCTTGACGAAACTTTGCTTAACCGCTTAACTAAGTCCATGGGGCAAGCACTCGACCCGGTCGCGGTCGCCATCGACATCGGCGGCACGAAGCTCGCCGCGGCGTTGGTCGAGTCCGACGGCACCGTCCTGGCCCGCCGCACCGCGGCGACGCCCACCGGTGACGCGGAGACGGTCTGGGGCGGCCTCGCGGGAGTGCTCGACGAGCTCCTGGGGGCCGCCACCGGCCGCACCGTGCTCGGCGCGGGCATCGCCTCGGCCGCGCCGATGGACCTGCGCACCGGCACGATCAGCCCGGTCAACATCCCCGGCTGGCGCGACTTCCCGATCACCGACCGCGTCGGCGGGCTGCTGCCCGGCCTGCCGGTCCGGCTCGGCGGCGACGCCCTGTGCATGGCGCTGGCCGAGTACCACCACGGCAACGGGCGGGGCAGCGAGTGCCTGCTCGGCATGGTCGTGTCCACCGGCATCGGCGGCGGGTTCGTCTTCGCCGGCCGGCCGCACTTCGGCGCCACCGGCAACGCGGGCCACGTCGGGCACTTCGTGGTCGACCCGACCGGCCCGCTGTGCGGCTGCGGCGCGAACGGCTGCTCCGAGGCCTTCGCCAGCGGCCCGTCGATGGTGCGCTGGGCGTCGGAGCAGGGCTGGCAGCCGCTCGGCGGCACGGCGGACGGCGTCGCGCTCGCCGCGTCGGCGCGGGCGGGCGACCCGACCGCGCGGGCGGCGTTCCGGCGTTCCGGCGCGGCGGTCGCCCAGGTCATCACGGTCGCCTCCGCGTTGTGCGAGGTCGACCGCGTGGTCATCGGCGGCGGCGTGGCGCAGGCCTGGGACCTGCTCGAACCCGCCATCACGCAGCCGCTCGCGGACTACGCGGGGCTGGAGTTCATGCGCCGGGTCGAGGTGTGCCCGGCGACGTTGGGCGTCGACTCGGGACTGATCGGGGCCGCGGCGCTGCTCGCGGACGACCGCGTCCCGTCCGTGCCCGTGGGAATCTGAGGGACCGACCGTGCGCAAGTTGGACACCACCGTCCGGGAGTACCACTGGGGTTCGCGGACCGCGTTGGCCGAGCTGCTCGGCGAGCCGTCGCCCAGCCCCGTGCCGCAGGCCGAGCTGTGGGTGGGCGCGCACCCCGACGACCCGTCCCGGCTGGCCGGCTGCGACGTGCCGCTGGACGCCTACCTGGCCGCCAACCCGGCCGGCCTGCTCGGGCCGGACAGCCTGGCCGCCTTCGGCCCGCGCCTGCCGTTCCTGCTCAAGGTGCTGGCCGTGGACGCGCCGCTGTCGTTGCAGGTGCACCCGAACCGCGCGCAGGCCGTGGTCGGGTTCGCCGAGCGCGGGTACCGCGACGACCGCCCCAAGCCGGAGGTCCTGGTCGCGCTGACGGAGTTCGAGACCCTGTCCGGCTTCCGGCGTCCCGCCGAGGCGGTGGCGTTGCTGGACGAGCTGGGCTTGGCGTCGTTGACCCCGATGCGGGACGGGCTCTCGGCCGGGGACGCGTGGGGCGCGTTGCGCTGGGCACTGGGCGCCGCCGACGCGGACCTGGTCGCCGAAGTGGCGTCGACGGCGGCGCGGGTGCCCGCGCTGGCGCACGTCGCGGACCTGGCCGAGGCCTACCCGGCGGACCCGGGCGTGGTGGCGGCGTTGCTGCTCAACGCGGTGCGGTTGCGGCCGGGGCAGGCGGTCTACGTCGGCGCGGGGGTGCTGCACGCGCACCTGCGCGGCACGGGCGTCGAGCTGATGGCGAACTCCGACAACGTGCTCCGCGCGGGCCTGACCACCAAGCCGGTGGACGTGCCCGCGGTGCTGTCGCTGGTCGACCGGGGGACCGGGCCCGCCGCCGTGCTCGACGGCGAGGGCGACGGTCCGCTGAGGACCTACCGGACGCCGGACCCCGAGTTCCGCCTGCACGCCGTGCGGCCGGGCGCCGTGCTGGCCGGCGGCGGTCCGCAGCTCCTGTTGTGCACCAAGGGCTCCCTCGTCGTGAGCCGCGGCGGTGCGGAAGTCGCGTTGCGCGGCGGCGAGTCGGTGTTCCTGCCCCACGGCGCCGACCCGGCCGAGGTCGCCGGCTCCGGCGAGGCGTTCTGGGCGACCACGAACCTGGGCTGACGCGGAGGGGCGCACGGGTGCGGCGGAAGGGGTTGCCGCACCCGTGCGCCCATCAGCGCTTGTCGTCCTACTGGAAGTTCACGTCACTGCACAGGTAGTAGGCCTGGTCCATGTGGCTGGCCTGCCAGATCGTGAACACCACGTGGCGGCCGGTGCGGCTGCCCGCGTTCACCTGGGCCTGGTAGAGGCCCGTGGTGCCGTAGCGGCCGGTCGAGGTGACCAGCTCCAGGTCGCTCCAGCGCAGCGGCGTGGTCGCGGTGTTGACGCCCTGGCGGGTGATGTAGATGCGCAGGTAGTCGGCACCGTGCTTCGCCTGGTCGGTGATGGTGAGCGTGAACTGGCGGGGCTTGGTGGCCGTGTTCCACGCGCCGACCGCGTCGAGCGAGCGGTACCGGCCGCTCTCGGCCAGGCCGCCGCTGCACAGCTGGCCGTTCGGCAGGGCGCCCTGGTGGTTGCCGCCGACGCCGTTGCGGTACAGGCCGTTCCAGTTCCACATCGTGTTCGGGTCGGCCTTCCAGGCCTGCGCGCACATCGGGTCCGTCTGGCCCATGTTCGGGTTCAGGTGGTCGCTGCCCCAGCGCTGGTAGCAGCCGTAGTTGCGCGACGGCGGGTCGGTGACCGAGCCGTGAGCGCTCGCGACGCCTGATGCGCCCACCAGGGTGACGACGCTGGCCGCGAAGACCGCGAGGACCGAGCTGAAGACGCCGATCACCGATCGGGTACCGCGTCGGAAGGTCATGTGTGTGAGTCCTCCACGTTGAGGATTAACCGAGTACCGGACTGGGAGCGCTCCCAGATCCCAAGGTAGCGAACCGGACACCGTCTGTGAACCCCAACCTCGCGAGTCCTACCTCCAGAACGCGCGTGTCCCACGCTCAGAACGACCATGTCCTACGTTCAGGACACCCGAGTTCAACGCTCGGACCTGCGCCTACCGGTAGTAACCCGCCACCGGGACGGACGCCTCCTCCAGCAGCGCCGGCCCCTCCTGCGGCACGGGGGCGAAGCCGCCACCCGGCTTCAGCGCGTTGAGCTGCTCGGTCGACAACGCGAACACCACCCGCCCCAACCCGGACCGCTCGATCGCGCCGACGCACATCCCGCACGGCTGGCAGCTGGTGAACATCGTCGTCCCGGCCGCCACCTCCGGCGTGAGCGACCGCGCCGCCCACCGCGCCAGCTTCAACTCCGGGTGCGCCGTGATGTCGTCGTCCGTCACGCTGGTGTTGCGCTCCTCGACCAGCACCGCGCCGTCCGGCCCCACCAACAACGACCCGAACGGCGGGTTCCCCGACGCACGCGCCTCGGCCGCCAGCTCGATCGCCCTGCGCAAGCTCATCGGAACTCCTTTCGCACCGTGGCCAACGCCTGCCACGCGACTTCCGGGTGGACTGTCTCCTGTGGATCCCCGACGAACGGGTCCAGCACCACGGCCTCGGCGCCCGACGCCCGCAACTCCGCCAGGTCGCCGACGACCTGCGCGACGGTGCCCTCACCCAACCGCCGCTCCGGCCCCGCCTCGTCGGGCGTGATGTGCAGCAGCACGCGAGGGGCCAGTGCGGGCAGCGGTTTCCCCTCCGCCTCCGCGATGACCTCCAACCGCGCCAACGCCTCCCGGTACGCCGAAGGCGTCAGGCGCAAGCTGTGCCACGCGTCCCCGAACCGGACGGCCCGCCGCAGCGCCGCGTCGGAGTGCCCGCCCACCCAGATCGGGATCCGACCGGCCCGGTAGTCCGACTCGTCCCGCCACGCGTCCCGGACCACCCGCAGCCCCTCGTCGGTCAACCGGCCGCGGTGCGCGAAGGGCACACCCAGCGCCTCGTACTCCTGCCGCGCCCACCCCACGCCCACGCCGAGCACGAACCGACCCCCGGACAGCTCGTTCACGTTCGCCGCCATCCGCGCCACCAGCAACGGGTGCCGGTACGGCAGCACCAGCACGGTCGTGCCGAGCCGGATCCGCGACGTCACGCCGGCCAGCCAGGCCAACGCGGTGAACGGCTCGTAGAACGGGGCCGGGTACTGCTCGGCCACGTCCGGCGTCACCGCCACGTGGTCGGACACCATCAACAGGTCGAAGCCGAGGCCCTCGACCGTCCGCGCCCAGTCCCGCAGCACGTCCGGCGAGGTGCCCGGCCCGAAGTTCGGCACGTTCACCCCGATCTGCACGGTGCCAACGCTATGCCGAAACTCCCGCGTCCTGAAGAGAGGATGCCCGGTCTGAAAGGCCTTCGCCCGTGGATTCCCCGGTAAAATCCGCCCATGACCGGGAACCTCGACCCGACCGACTGGTCCATCCTCGCCGAGCTGCAACGCGACGGCCGGATCGCGCTCAGCGAGCTGGGCCGCCGGGTCAACCTCAGCGCCTCGGCGACCACCGAACGCGTCCGCAGGCTGGAGTCCGCCGGCGTGATCACCGGCTACCGGGCCGAGGTCGACCTGGCCAAGGCCGGCTACGCCGTGCTCGCCGTCGTCCGCCTGAAGTACCCCGGCAACCGGCACGAGCCGCTGCACGCGCTGCTGGCCGACCGGCCCGAGATCCTGGAGTGCCTGCGCACCACCGGCGACGACTGCTACACGCTCAAGGTCGCCGCCACGTCCATGCCGCACCTGGAGCGGGTGGTCAACGACCTCACCGGCTTCGGCAGCACCACCACGAACATCGTCTACAGCCAGACCCTGCCGTACCGGGGTGTGTCGCCGACCTAGCCCGACACACCCCGGTGGCCACTACTCCCAGGCCACGGCGGGCGCGCACGTCGCCGGGTCGCGGTCGCGCGCACCCGCGACGATCTCCCCGGCCGGGCTCACCCAGCACTCGGTCCGGTGCGACCCGGGGTCCCAGGTGCCGAGCAGCGCACCGTGCGCGTCGTACGCCCGGAGGACGTTCTGCCGTTCCCAGTCGACGGGTGGGTACCAGTCTGACGGGTGCACGATGCGGGCCAGGAACGTGCCGTCGGCGATCGTCGCGTCCACCTCTTGCCCGTTCGGCCCGTAGGTCACCCTGGCCACCTTCGACGTCACGCGGCCGGCCGCCATGACGTACCCCGGCCGGCCCGCTTGCTCGGGCTTGCCGCCATCACCACCGGAGACCGCGAGGCCGTAGTCCGGGACGAACTCGCCGGGCAGCCACCCGATCGCCGGCCTGCCGACCATCGCCGCGCTGTACGGCGCGGTGGGTTCGTCGACCGTGCAGGCCAGCACTTCCCGATCGGAGTAGAGCAGCGCGAACGCGCCGGCCTCGTCGGCCAGGTACTGGCGCAGCACGAGCGCGCCCTCGATGCCCGCGCTGTCCGCGCAGCCCTGCTCGATCTCGGCCTTCCGCTCCGGTGACGGCTCCGGCGGCCCGGCCGTCGTCGTCACCGCGGCCCGGCTCGTCGCACCGGCCTGGTCCGTGCCGCCCGCCACGTCATCACCGCCCGCCTGCTGCCACGGCGCGACGACCGCGACCAGCGCGATCACGGCCGCCGCTGCGACACCGGCCGTGACCAGGGGCGCGAACCGGGCGGCACGGCGACCACCGGTGACCTCCCGCTCCAGCCGCGCGCGGATCTCGGCCCGGCGGCGCGGCGGGACGTCCCGGGTCGGGGGGAGTGCGTGGTTCATCGGTCCTCCAGGGTGAGCGCGGGGACGGCGACGACCGGGGCCAGCCTGCGGGTCAGCCGGGCCTTCGCCTTGCTGACCCTGGCCCGGACGCTGACCTCGGCGATGCCGAGCACGCCGGCGGCGTCGGCGTACGACACGCCGGACCACACGCACAGCGCGAGCGCTTCCCGCTCGTTGCGGGGCAGTTCCTCGACGGCGGCCAGCAGCAACGCCATCCGCCGCTGGTCGTCGACCCGCTCGGCCACCTGGTCGGCGTGGTCGGGCACCGGGGTCTCCACCGGCGCCCGGCGGAACAGCCGCAGCCGACGCGCCACCGTGCGCCGGTCGCCGCGCACCACGTTCGTGGCCACGGCCAGCAGCCACGGCAGGGCGGAGTCGTGCTCCAGCCGCAGCCGGTCGCGCTTGCGCCAGGCCACCAGGAACGTGTTCTGCAGGTGGTCCTCGGCCGCCGCCCACGACGCGGTCAGCCGGAAGCAGTGGTTGTAGACCGCCTTGGCGTGCCGGTCGAACAGCACGCCGAAGGCCGGCCCGTTCCCCGCCGCGGCCTGTGACCACAGGGTGCGGTCGTCGGGGTCATCGGTCGTCATGTCCTGGTTGTGCCCGCCGGTCGAGGAGGTGTTGCCTCCTCGCAGTCAAGAGCACGTCGAAAGGGCCGTCGCCAGCAGGGGCGGTCTCATCGTCGAGACCTCCGAAGGCCCGGGGGAGAGCGCTCTCGCCCCACACCCCGCCAAGCTGGACGACGGCCCCTCGACCCCGACGACGCCGCCGCCGTGCGTCGCGGGACGTCTGGGAACGTTCCCAGGAATGACGGTAGCGCACCTGCTTCACCGCCGGCAAGCGCTTTCCCACAGACACCCCAAAAGGCCGTTCACGCTGCTGAACAGCGAGAACGGCCTGTCGGACGTCAGGAGTGGGGACAGGTGTCGCGGTACTCGGAGATGGCCGTGGCGCGGGGCGCGGGGCACAGGAACTGCTCGTAGCGGGTGTCGTTGTCGACGAACCGCTTGAGCCACGCGATGCTGTACTTCGCGATCGTCGTGTTGGAGCTGTTCGGCGCGAAGTGGCTCGCGCCCGCCAGCTCCAGGTACGCCTTGTCCAACGTGGCGGGAAGGCCGGTGTAGAACCGCTCGGAGTGCGTCGAGACGGCGGCGGTCGAGTCGTCCTCGGCGCCGACGATCAGGGTCGGCGTCTGCACCGTCGACCACGTCTTGGTGGTGTTCCACGCGGTCAGCGGGATCGAGGCCTGAAGGCTCGGCCGGTCCTTCGTGGCCTCCAGCGCGCCACCGCCACCCATCGAGTGGCCCATCACGCCCAGGCGCGAGGAGTCGATGCGCGACCGCACGGAGCTGCTCGTCGTGAGGTAGTCCAACGCCGCCAGCAGCTGGTCGCCGCGCGAGGCGGGCTGGTCGTACCGGGAGTTCGTGTCGATGATGAAGATGACGAAGCCCTGCGAGGCCAGGCGCGGTCCGAGCCAGGACAGGCTGGACTGCGAGGCCGTGTAGCCGGGCGCGACCGCGACCGCGCCGAACGTGCCCTCGGCGGTGCTGGTCGGGTAGTAGATCGTGCCGCCGCCGAAGCCGCGCACGCTCAGCGAGGACACCGTCGCCTGATCGGTGGCGAACGGCCCGCGGGTGGCCTCGATGCTCGCGGTGCTCGGCGCGGGGCCGCGTTCGTAGGGGTTCTCGGCGGCCTGGGCGACCGCGCCGGACGTGGTGAGGGCGACCACCGCGGCGAAGACCACGGCGCGGCGGGACAGGGGTGACCTCAGGGACATGTTGTGCTCTTCCCGGTGTGGCAAGGACTTGGCGGAGAGAGTCCTGAATGGACCGTGCTTACCGAGGCCGAGTCTGACCCACTACCTACTCCAGGGTCAAGTAAAAAGTGACCCAACGTACCGACCTGGTCACTTATTCGAAAGAAATTCACCTATCCCGACCGGGAAGGGAGCCCTCGACCGTCTACGGCGCCACCGTCTTCCTGCACAACATCGGCCTCGGCGCGGCGCACGACCCGTGCCTGATCCGGGACATCGGCAAGGCGACCGCCGAGCAGATCCGCGCGACCGGCCAGGACTGGGCCTTCGCGCCGACCCTGGCCGTCCCCCTCGACGACCGCTGGGGCCGCACCTACGAGGGCTTCTCCGAGGACCCGCGGATCACCCGCGCGTACGGCTACGAAGCCATCCGCGGCCTCCAGGGCAACGGCCGCGGCCGGGTCCGCTCGCCGGGCTCCAGGACCACCGGTGGGCACCACCCGGCGACCTACGCCACCGAGCGCTCCGAACACCGTGATCCGCACTGATCTCCCCCTTCGTCCCCGCCGGTTTCCGCTGGGCCACCACGAGCGCGCCCAGCACGACCACCGCGCCGACGACCTGCGACGCGGTCAACTCCTGGCTCAGCACCAGCCACCCGACCGCCGTCGCGACGACCGGGCTGAGCAGCCCGAGGAACGTCACCTGCGTCGCGGCCAGCAACCGGATCCCGCGGAACCACAGGGCGTACGACAGCGCGCCGCCGATCACGCCCAGGTAGGCGAAGCCGCCGACGTTGGCCGCGGTCAACGCGGGTGGCGGGCCTTCGACCAGCAACGTCACCGGCAGCAGCACCACGCCGCCCGCCACCAGCTGCCACCCGGTCATCGCCAGGAGCGGCGCGGGCGTCGTCCACCGCTTGCTCAGCACCACCCCGGCCGCCATCACGACCGCACCACCCAGCGCCGCCGCCACGCCGACCCAGTCCAGCCGTGCGTCCGCCCGCAGCACCAGCAGCGCCACGCCCGCGACGCCCGCCACCCCGGCGAGCGCCGTCCGCGTCGTCATCCGCTGCCCGAGCAGCGCCACCGCGAACCCCGCCACCAGCAACGGCTGCACGGCCCCGACCGTCGCCGCCACGCCACCCGGCAGCCGGTACGCGGCCAGGAACAGCAACGGCAGGAACACGCCGATGTTCAGCGTGCCCAGCACCAGCGAACGCCACCACCAGTCGCCGCGCGGCAGCCGGCGGGTGACCGCGACCAGCAACAACCCGGCCGGCAACGCCCGCAGCAACCCCGCCAGCAACGGTCGGTCCGGCGGCAGGTGCTCGGTCGTGACGTAGTAGGTCGTGCCCCACACGGCGGGGGCGAACGCGGTCACCCATTTGCTTAGCACTAAGACAAAGTAGCTCACCGCTAAGGTATCTCTGCGGTGACTTACCTCACCGCTAAGCTAGTTCGATGGCAGACCACGTCGACCTCGTCCTCGGTCAGTGGCGCGCGCGGCGCCCCGACCTCGACGTCTCGCCCATGGCGGTGATCGGCAGGCTCAGCCGGCTGGCCCGCCTGGTGGACGTCGAGCTCGGCAAGACCTTCGCCGCGCACGACCTGGACCGGGCGTCGTTCGACGTCCTCGCGACCCTGCGCCGCAGCGCGCCGCCGCACCGGCTGACCCCGACCGAGCTGATGCGCTCCTCGATGGTCACGTCCGGCGCCGTCACGCAGCGGCTCGACCGCCTCGAAGCACGCGGGCTGGTCGTCCGGACGCCGAACGAGCACGACGGCCGGGGCGTGGTCGTCGCCCTCACCGACGCCGGCCGCGACCTGATCGACCGGACCCTGCCCGACCACCTCGCCACCGAGGACCGGCTGCTCGGCGCGCTGTCCCCGCGGGAACGGACGGCCCTGGCCGACACCCTGAAGCACCTGCTCGAATCCCTCGGCGACAAGTAACCGCTAGAAGTTTCTTCACTTACCAAATTTACGGCGCTATCGTGCGTTCTCAGCGAGCACCGCTTAACCGCTTAACCCTTCCTGCCCCGCGCACCGCTCGCTGCTCACCGCTCATCGCCGAGAGGTCCGTAGCCATGAGGAAACACCCAGCCGCCAGGCAGGTGACCGCCGCCGCCCTCGCCGCCGCCCTGCTCGGCGCCGGTGCGATCACCGCCGTCGCCGCACCGGCCGTCGCCGCGCCCACCACCGCGTCCGCGCCCACCACCGCCGACACCGCCGCGTCCGTCGACACCACCGCCCCCGCCGACACCGCCCAGCGGCACCCCAAGCCGGCCCCGGTCCGGATCTCCGACCCGCGCGCCACCCCCGAGACCCGGTCCCTCTTCTCCTACCTGCGCGACCGGCGGGGCAAGGGCGTGCTGTTCGGCCACCAGCAGACGACCGAGTTCGGCGTCACCTGGGACGAGGCGACCGAGACCGACGGGCTGAGGTCCGACGTCGAGGCGGGCGTCGGCGACCACCCGGCGCTGTTCGGCTGGGACACCGGCCACCTCGGCCACGGCTCCTCTCCCGGCGACCCGGCCCCGGAGGAGAACTTCCAGGCCACCGTCGAGCTGATCGAGACCGCGCACGACGAGATCGGCGGCATCCACACGCTCGCGTCCCACATGGACAACTTCGTCACCGGCGGCAGCTTCTACGACACCGACGGCGACGTCGTCACCCGCATCCTGCCCGGCGGCGACCACCACGCGCGGTTCAACGCCTACCTCGACCGCGTCGCCCGCCTCGCGCACGAGGTCGACGACCGCCACGGCAACCCGATCCCCATGATCTACCGGCCGTTCCACGAGAACAGCGGCTCGTGGTTCTGGTGGGGCGCGGCGCACGCGTCACCGGCGAAGTACGTCGAGCTGTTCCGGTACACCGTCGAGTACCTGCGTGACGTCAAGGACGTGCACAACTTCCTGTACGCGTACTCGCCCGGCGGCGGCTACGGCGGCGTGGACGACGTCTACATGCGCACGTACCCCGGCGACAACTACATCGACGTGTTCGGCATCGACAGCTACGACGGCAGCGACGGGTCCCGGCAGTGGCTGGACGGCATCGTCGCCGACCTGGGCATGATCGCCCGCATCGCCGAGCGGAAGGGCAAGGTCTCGGCGTTCACCGAGTACGGCGTCAGCGGCGCGCTCAAGCCCAACGGGCGCAACGGCAACCTGAACTGGTTCACCACGATGTTCGACGCCATCAAGGCCGACCCGTGGGCCAACCGCAGCGCGTTCATGCTGACCTGGGTGAACTTCGGCACCGAGCAGTTCTTCCTGCCCTACCCGGCGACCGCGACCGAACCCGAGCACGAGCTGCTGCCCGACCTGCGGCGGCTGCACGCGGACCCGTTCGCGGTGTTCAGCTCGGAGCTCGACCTGCGCGACGTGTACGGGCGCAAGGTGAAGGCCGAGGCGCACCAGCCGTTCCTGCACGTCGTGTCGCCGCCGGACGGCGAGCGGATCACCACGCCGACCACCACCGTCCGCGCGCGGCTGCTCGACGCCGAGCACGCGCTCGTCCACTACACCGTCGGCGACGACCCGACCAAGCACCCGCTGCGGCTGGACCGGCGGACCGGGTACCACACCGGCGCCTGGGACATCGGCGCGGAGAACCTGACCAACGCGGTCACGCGGCTCAAGGTCACCGCCGTGACGTCGCGCGGCACGTTGTCCACGACGAACCGCGTGGTCCTGGGCGCGAAGCCGCCGCTCGCACCCGGTGTCGTCGACGACTTCGAGGGCCACGTCGACGACACGGCGCTGGGCGCGGAGTACAGCCCGTACGGGACGAACCGGATCTCGCTGGTGGCGGAGAACGGCGGCAAGGCGCTGAGGTTCGACTACGACTTCGGCTCCCAGACCTACACCGGCATCGGCAAGCGGATCTCGGGTGACTGGTCGGCGTACACCGGCTTGTCGTTCTGGCTGCGGCCCGACGGGTCGAACCACAAGCTGGTGCTGCAGCTCAACGCCGGCGGGGTGGCTTACGAGGCGTACCCGTCGATGTCCGGCACGACCGCCGGCGTCGTGACGATCCCGTTCGCGGACTGGCGCCCGGCGCCATGGGACACCGCCAACGCGCACCGGCGGATCACGCCGGAGGACCTGAAGACCCTGTCCCAGTTCAACGTCTTCATCAACCAGGTCGAGAACAACCCGGTCGTGACCGGCGCCTTCCACCTGGACGACATCCGCGCGGGCTGACCCCCGCCCCCGACCCCGCCCGCGTGCGCCGCCACATGCCCGGCGCGCACGCGGGCGGTTCCACTTGGTCACCCATCGGCCACCGACCCGGGCTCCACCACCGCCACCTCTTGCCGCCCCATGCCCGTCCCCTGGCGACGGATAGCCCCGATCGGGTGGAATTTTCGGTCGGCTGCGGTGAATGGCGGTCCGGAGGAGTTGGTGGGCCTCGCCGTCGAACTCGACATGAACGTGCTGGTCCACGACGGGGGTCGGCCGAATGGTGTGAGCTGAAAGAGGTGAATTGACCGCAGGAAGTCACCGTGGGTGTTCGCGGTTCACACTTCCGGTTGAGTGTTGGCCAGCGGGGGGTAGGTAAACTGCCGCGAATCATCGATATCACAACAGGGCAACGGGAATGTCGATCCCCAGTCAGCGGCAAGGGGCCACGTCACCACCCGAACGTGGTCGGGAACTCCTCGCGCGGAAGTGGTCGTACCTGCTCAGCGGTGCCGTGGTCGTCGCACTGGACAGGAACGAACTCGACCGCGAAATGCGAGTCCGCCTCGACGACCTGTGCGCCGCGGTGCACGCCGAGGCCTCTGCCCAGTCACCTTCGACGCGGCCGGCGGAGCGGCTCGGCGCACAACTCGTCGCGCTCGGGTACCTCACCGAGGACGGCTTGCGCGTCACCCTCGACGTGCTCGGGAAAGGGCTGCTGGGGCTGCCGGAGTTCCAACCCGTGGAACGTTATGCCCAGCCGATCGTGGCCGTGCTCGGCGCGTTGTCGGCCGGGTTCCTGGCGGCGAGCAGGCGGGCGGTGTTCGAGCAGCAGGAGTCCATGCAGCTCTCGCTGCTCAAGGCCGTCCGCGACGCGCAGTGGCACCTCCGGGAGAGCGAGGCGCGGTTCGACGAGGTCGTCACCTCGTCGTCCAGCGGGATCCTGGTGGTCGACCCGGCCGGGCGGATCGTGCGGGCCAACGCGGCGATCGGCGACATCCTCGGGTACACCGCCGAGGAGCTGACCGGCTTCGCCCTGCTCGAACTCGTGCACCCGGCGTCGGTCCGGGTCCTCGGCGAGGCGATGCTGGCGCTGCTCGACGACAAGCAGGAACGGGTCCGGCAGCCGCAGCGGCTGCTGCGCAAGGACGGCGACGTCGCGCGGATCTCGATGACGGTGTCGTTGCTGCGCGGCGCGGACGACCAGCCGGTGCACTTCGTCGCGGTGGTCGAGGACGGCACCGAGCTGATGCTGCTCCAGTCGGAGCTGAACCGGCAGGCGCTGCACGACGTGTCGACCGGGCTGCCGAACCGGCAGTACTTCGGCACCCACCTGGAGAGCGCGCTGCGCCGGGCCGACCCGGTGCGCGGGATCAGCGTCTTCCACCTGGACGTCGACGCGTTCGGCGCGGTGTGCAACAGCCTCGGCCGGCCGGCCGGCGAACGGCTGCTCGTGCACGTGTCGCAGCGGCTGAAGGCGGTGCTGGCGCGGGAGAAGGCGATGATCGCCCGGTTCGACGGCGACCAGTTCGCCGTCCTGGTCGAGAACACCGCCACCACGCCGGACGTCGCGAGCACCGTGGCCGGGATCAACCGCGAGCTGTCGGAGCCGGTGTACTTCGACGACCGCGGGCTGGCCGTGTCGGTCAGCGTCGGCGTGGTGCGCCGGCCGCCGCCGGACTGGGGGCCCGCGGACGTGATGCGGGCCGCCGAGCAGGCGTTGCGGCGGGCGAAGGCGGGCGGTCGCGGCCAGTGGGCGTTGTTCGACGCCGGCCAGGACGCGGACGAGCGGCGGGCCGACGCGCTCGCCGTGGCGATGCCGGGCGCGTGGGAGCACGGCGAGATCGGTGTGCGCTACCGGCCGGTGGTGGGTCTGGCCGACCGCGCGCTGCTCGGCGTGGCGGCGACGCTGCACTGGGACCGCGGCGACGACTCCCTGGACCACGCCGGGTGCACGGCGCTGGCCGAGCGGACCGGCCTGATCCTGCCGCTGGGCGAGTGGCAGCTGGCCAACGCGTGCGGCCAGGCGCGGTGGTGGGGCCGGCGCGCCGGGTTCACCGCGTCGCTGCACGTCGAGCTGACCGGGAACCAGTCGCGGGACGGCGACCTGGTCCGCCGGGTGCGCCGGGTGCTGGACGACACCGGGCTGCCCGCGGCGCGGCTGGTCGTCGGGATGCCGGTGGCGGCGCTGGCGGAGTCCGAGGCGGTGGACAACCTGACCGTGCTGGCGGAGCTGGGCGTCGGCACGTCGTTGGACGACTTCGGCCTCGGGCCGGACGACCTGGCGGTGGCCGAGGAGCTGCCGATCGAGTCGGTGCGGGTGGCGCGGCGGCTGGTCGAGCGGCAGTCCCGGGGCGGGGCGGACTACCTGGCCGAGCTGGTCCGACTGGCCCGGCGGGCGGCCGGCGAGGTGCTGGTGGACGGGCTGGAGACGCGCGCGCAGGCCGACTGGTGGCGCGCGGCGGGTGCGGTCGCGGGCCTGGGTCCGTTCTTCGGCGACCCGCTGCCCGCCGGGGCGTTCCCCGACCCGGTGGAGTGGTACGACTAGCCGCCATCCGGGACGGCGTGGAATCAGGTCTTCACACGGCGTTTCCTTACCGTTACAGTTCTGGGAGCGCTCCCAGTCCGATTCCGGTCAGTGTGGACCACGAACGGGCCGGCCTCCCGCAGGCGGGTCGACGTGGTCCCGCCCGCGAAGGAAGTGATGTGGATGACGGAGTTCCCGTCCCGTCCGGATGCGCCCGCGAACGCCTTGCGGGCGTTGAGCATCCCCCTGCTCAGGGGCTCGCTCGGCCTGGTCTTCGTGTGGTTCGGCGCCCTCAAGGTGACCGGCACGACGCCGGTGGCCGACCTGGTCGCGCGGACCGTCCCGTGGCTCGACCCGGGCGTCTTCGTGTTCACGCTCGGCGTGGTGGAAGTGGTGCTGGGCATCGCCATGGTCGTGGGGTTCCGGTTGCGCTGGGTGGCCCTGCTCGTGGTGCTCCACCTGGCGGGCACCTTCGCCACGCTCGTCACGCAGCCGTCCGTCGCGTTCCAGACGGGCAACCCGCTGCTGCTGACCATGACCGGCGAGTTCGTGGTCAAGAACCTGGTCCTGATCACCGCGGGCCTCGCGGTCATGTCGGCGGACGCACCCGTGCGGCAGCGGGTGGCGCGCGCCGAGGTCGCGCGGCGGTGATCGCGCGGCGCCGCGGGGCCCCGACCGGCCCCGCGGCGCCATCACCCCCGGCGGGCCAGGTACGCGGCCACGCCGTCGAGGTAGAGGTCGAGGCCGAACCGGAAGTCGGCGTCCACGTCCCGCTCGTCGTAGAGGGTGTCGTGGTCGAAGACGCCGGCCTCGACCACGCGGCCGAGGGCCGGTAGCCGCCGGGGGTCGACCACCCGCCGCAACGCCCGCGCGTACGACGGGCCGAACGCCTCGGGGTTCACCAGGAAGCTCTCCGCCAGTTCCGCGGTCAACCGCATCTCCCCGTGCACGAACGTCAGCAGGCCCATCACCACGCCGACCTTCTCCTCCTCGTTCAGCGGCGTGTCGGCGAGGGTGCCGAGCGCGCGGTCGAACCACGCGAGGTTCCTCGGGCCGACGGGCGGTCCGGAGAGCGGGATCCGGGCGTACCAGGGGTGCCTGCGGAACGTGGACAGCACGCTCGTCGCCCACAGCGTCAGCCCGGCGCGCCAGCCGTCCGAGGGCATCGGCGGCGGGTCCTCCAGCGCGGCGTCGGACATCAGCTTGAGCAGCTCGTCCTTGCTCTTCACGTGCCGGTAGAGCGCCATCGTGGAGTTGCCGAGCTGCTGCGCGACCCGGGCCATGGACACGGCCGCGAGCCCTTCGGCGTCGGCGACCTCGATGGCGGCCCTGGTGATCTCGGGGACCGACAGCGACGGCTTGCGGCCACGTCTCGGCGTCTCGCGCAGACCCCACAGCAGGGCGATGTCCGCTGGTAGCTCGTACTCCTCGGTCATCCATCACCCTCTCGTCACCGCTGCCGGCCAGTCTAGGGCTACCGGAACCAACTGCGTATGAGATACGCTTTTATGCGTACCTGATACACATAGGGGGGCAGTGATGATCGTTGAGGCGACCGGCCTGCGCAAGGCGTACGGGTCGACTGCGGTGCTGGACGGGATAGACCTGGAGGTCGCCGAGGGGTCGGTCTTCGCGTTGCTCGGTCCCAACGGCGCGGGCAAGACGACCACCATCCGGATCCTGTCCACGCTGTCGCGGCCGGACGGGGGCCGGTTGCGGGTGGCCGGGTTCGACGTCGTGCGCGAACCCGCCGCGGTGCGCGGCGTGATCAGCGTGACCGGGCAGTACTCGGCCGTGGACGCCGAGCAGACCGGCCGGGAGAACCTGGTCATGGTCGGCAGGCTCATGCACCTCGGCCGGTCGGGGGCGAAGTCCCGTGCCGCCGGGCTGCTGGAGCGGTTCGACCTCGTCGACGCCGCCGACCGCCGGGTCAAGACCTACTCCGGCGGTATGCGGCGGCGGCTCGACCTGGCCATGAGCCTGGTCGCCGCGCCGAAGGTGATCTTCCTGGACGAGCCGACCACCGGCCTGGACCCGGTCAGCCGCACGACGATGTGGGACGCCATCCGCGACCTGGTCCGCACCGGCACCACGATCTTCCTCACCACCCAGTACCTGGAGGAGGCCGACCGCCTCGCGGACCGGATCATGGTGCTGGACCGCGGGAAGGTCGCCGCGCAGGGCACCGCGGACGACCTCAAGGCCCGCGTCGGCGGCCACCGGCTGGAGCTCCGCTTCACCTCGGCCGCGGCGCTCGACGTCTCGGCCGCGCGGCTCGGCGGTTCCGCCGACCACGAGCGGCTCCTGCTCGGCCTCCCGTCCGACGGCACCGCCGCGCACCTGCACGCCGTGCTGGACGACCTGCGCGCGGCGCACGTGGTGCCGGCCCAGGTCTCCTCGCACCGCCCGACCCTGGACGACGTCTTCCTCGCCCTGACCGCGCGCGAAGGGGTGCCGGCATGAGCCACGCGATCACCGACTCGCTGACCATGGTCGGCCGCAGCATCCGGTTGGGCAGGCGCAACCTCGACACGCTGTTCATGTCGATCGTCCTGCCGCTGATGATGATGGCCCTGTTCGTGTACGTCTTCGGCGGCGCGATCAACACCGGCACCGGGTACGTCAACTACGTGGTGCCCGGCATCATCCTGCTGTGCACCGGCTACGGCGCCGCGTCCACCGCGATGTCCGTGACCGACGACATGAGCAGCGGCATGGTCGACCGCCTGCGCTCCATGCCGATCCGGAGCTCCGCCGTGCTGACCGGGCACGTCGTGGCCAGCGTCGCCCGCAACGCCCTGTCCACCACGATCGTGGTCGGCGCGGCGATCGCGATGGGCTTCCGCCCGTCCGCGTCGCCGCTGGAGTGGCTGGCCGTGGCCGGGCTGCTCCTGCTCTACGTGCTGGCGCTGTCGTGGCTGGCGGCGGGGCTCGGCGCGGTGGCGAAGTCGGTCGAGTCGGCCAGTGCGTTGAGCTTCTTCATGCTGTTCCTGCCCTACCTGAGCAGCGCGTTCGTGCCGACCCACACGATGCCGGCGTTCCTGCGGGGCATCAGCGAGCACCAGCCGATCACGCCGGTCATCGAGACCGTGCGCGGCCTGCTCACCGGCACGCCGATCGGCGACCGGGGCTGGACCGCGTTGGCGTGGTCGGTCGGCCTGCTGGTGGCGTCGTTCATCCTGGCCACCGCCCTCTACCGGCGGCGCGTCGACGACTGAGCGCCACCCGGAAGATCGACGCGGCCGTGGCGGCGCAGCCGTCAGCGCGGCTCGGAAGCCGCGTCGATCACCTCGGCCAGCACGCACCGCGACCGCACCAGGTCGGTGATCAACCGGTCGATGCGGGCGCGCTCGGCGGTGAGGTCGTCCACCAGCCGCGGCGTGGCGATCTCGGACGGGCCGCCGTCCGCGTCCCGCAGGCACGGCAGCATCAGCGCGATCTTCTTGCTGTTCAGCCCGGCGGCGTAGAGCTCCTGGATGCGGATGACTCGGTCGACCGCGCGCTCGGGGTACTCGCGGTGGCCGCCGGTGGTGCGGTCGGCGGGCAGCAGGCCTTGCTGCTCGTAGTACCGCAACGAGCGCACGCTCACCCCGGTGCGCTCGGCCAGCTCGCCGATCCTTATGCCACACCCCCGCTCCCGACACCGGTTCCCACTCCTACCGCAGCGGCCCGGACCCCCACAACCCGGCGCCGACCAGCTGTTCACCACAGCCGACAACCACGGCGTGCACCGAGGCTCCACGTCCCGATCGCGGCTAGGGTCGACGGGGTCACGTGAGACCGGGGGTGCTTCGGGTGGTGATCCGGGTCCGAGGTCGTGCCCTGCCGCACGGCGAGCACGTCGACCTGTACGCCGACGGTGACCGGTGGACCACCGATCCCGTCCCGAACGCCGACCTGGTGGCCGAGGGGTGGCTGCTGCCCGGGTTGGTGGACGCGCACACGCACCCCGGCGTCGAGGCGGCGGGCGATCCGCTCGACCACGCGGTGCTGCGCGACCACCTCCGGCAGCACGTCGACGCCGGCGTGACGGTGATCCGGGCGCCGGGCCTGGCCGGTGAGCCGCCGCCGTGGTTCGGCGTCGACCCCGACACGCCGAGGGCCTGGCACGCCGGCCCGTGGCTGGCGCAGCACGGCCAGTTCATCGACGGCTGGGGCCGGCGGGCCGACCACGCCGAGCTGCCCGCCCTGGCCGCGGCGCAGGCGGCGCGCACCGGGTGGGCGAAGGTCGTCGGCGACTGGAGCTCGAACGGCGCGCCGGTGCCGCTCGACGTGATGACCGCCGTGGTGGAGGCGGTGCACGCGGTGGGCGGCCGGGTCGCCGTGCACACCCAGCAGGCCGCGGGCGGCGAGGTCGCGGTGCTGGCCGGCGCCGACTCGGTGGAGCACGGGATGCTGCTGGACCCGGACCTGCTGGCGCGGATGGCCGAGCAGGGCACGGCGCTGACGCCGACGTTGTCGGTCATGGAGCGGTCGGTGCCCGAGGTGAGCGGCCGGCCCGACGGCCCCGGCAAGCGGTGGTACCTGCGCGGCGCGCGGGCGCACGGCCCGCTCGTCGCCGCCGCGGCCGAGGCCGGGGTCCGGGTGCTCGCGGGCACGGACTCGCTGCCGCACGGCGGGATCATCGAGGAGGTCCGCGCGCTGGCCGGGGCCGGGATGCGTCCCCACGACGCCCTCGCCGCCGCGTCCTGGGACGCTCGCGCGTACCTCGGGCTGCCGGGCCTGGAACCCGGCGCTCCCGCCGACGCCGTGGTCTACGCCGAGGACCCGAGGTCGGACCTCGACCAGCTCGCCCACCCGATCGCGGTGATCCTGCGCGGGCTGCCGGTGCGGGTGGCCGGGCGGTAGGCGTCGGATCCGCCGAACAGGCCCGGTGGCCGCCCTCGCGTCGGCATGCGGTCGGCCATGATCGAAACCGCGGCGATGGCCGGTTTCTTCCTGGACGCCGTCCTCACCGGGCGAGGAGTTCCCGGGCCAGGACCTCACCCCACCACTGCTGCACCCGGTCCGGGGACCAGGCCCGTTCGACGGTCAGCGTCGTGTAGACGTCGATGTTGCACAGCGCCGCGTAGACGTCGACCGCCGACCGCACGTCCAAGCCGGGCCGCAGGACTCCGTCCGGCCAGGACGAGAACACCCGGGCGCGGGTGGCGTCGCCGCCCCGGCGGCCCTCCTCGTACGCCGCCGCCAGCGCGGGTTCGGTCCGGCCGGCCTCGCGCACGAGCGCGATGACGTCACCCGAGCGCTCGAACAGCCGCCGGTCGTAGGCCGCCATCGCGGCGAGCTGCCGGGCCGGATCGGCCGCCGCGTCCGCCAGCTCGGCCAGCGTCGTCGCCGGATCGGCGGAGATGTCCACCGCGTCGGCGACGGCACGCACGAGTCCCGCCTTGTCGCCGTACGCCGCGTACACCGTGGGCACCGAGACCTCCGCCTCCTCGGCCACCGCGCGCACCGTCGTCGCCGCCCACCCCCGCGCGACGAAGAGCCTGCGTGCCGCGTGCGCGATCCCGGCCCGCGTCTCCTGCGCCTGCGCCACCCGCCGCAACGAGTCGTAACGGCGCTTGCCCGTCTCGCCCACGCTCACCTCTTAATGCTAGCTATATTGAATATATGTCACGTAAAGTCAAAGTGGTCGTGCCGGTGCCGACCAGCCCGTTCCTCCGCATCGCGGGCTATTGCGGCCTCGGCTTCGCCACCCTGATCGTCCTGGCCAACGCCATCATGGTGCCCACCGGCCTGCCGTCGACCGGCGCGGAGACCGCGGCGGTCATCGCCTACTTCACGGCCAACCGGGGCGCCGTCGGCGTCGCGTCCGCCCTCACCCCGGCCGCCTGGGCGCTGTCCACCGTCTTCGCCGCCGGCGTGGTGGCGGCGCTGCGGCGGTCCGAGCGCGAGCGCGGCGAGGCGTGGTCCCTGGTCGGGTTCGCCGGCGTGCTGCTCCAGAACGGCGCGTTCGCCGCCGTGACCGCGCTCCGCCTGGCCGTGGCCGACGACCCGACCGGAGCCCTCTGGTCCCTGCACGACGCCCTGTTCACCCTCAACGGCGTGTTCCTGGCGTCGGCGCTGGTGGGCCTGTCCCTCGGTGGGCGGCACGCCGGCCTCATCCCCGCGTGGCACGCCCGGCTCGGGCTGCTGTCGGCCGCGCTGCTGTTCACCTCGGCCACCCTCGCCCCGCTCGTGGTCGCCCGCCCCGGCCCGTTGGTGTTCCCGGGCCTCGCCGGCTGGCTGCTGTGGGTCGTCTGGGTGGTCGCCTACTCGGTCGCCCTGATCCGCCGGCCCTGATCCGCCGCCGCGAACCCGGCGTCCGGCGGGCAACGGGGGAGTAGGTCCGGCGAACCCGTTGGCGGAATGCTGGATCCGCGTCCGATTCTCCCGAATGGACCCGTCGGACCCACCACCACTTGGAGGACTCCATGACCGACCTGTCCGGCAGGACCACGATCGTCGTCGGCGCGAGCCGGGGCCTCGGCCGCGGTGTGGCCGAGGCGCTGTCCGCGGCCGGCGCGCCGGTCGTCACCGTGTCCCGCACGGCCGCGACGTTCCCGGAACCGGCGCCGGGCTCCGGGTCGATCCGCACCGAGGTGGCCGACGCCGGTGACGCCACCGTCGCGGCGACCCTGATCGACCGCCACGAGCCCAGCGCCGTGGTCCTGGTGGCCGGCGCGACGCCCCACATGCGGCCGTTGCAGGAGCAGACCTGGGAGACGTTCGCGGTCAACTGGGAGACCGACGTCCGCATCGCGTTCCACTGGCTGCGCGAGATCCTGCTGACGCCGTTGCGGCCGGGCAGCCGGGTGGTCGTGTTCAGCAGCGGCGCGGCCATCGGCGGTTCGCCGCTCAGCGGCGGCTACGCGGGCGCGAAGTCCACCCTGCGGTTCATCACCGGCTACGCCCAGGACGAGGCGCGCCGGGCCGGCATGGACATCACGTTCACCACGGTCCTGCCCCAGTTCGCGCCGGCCACCGACGTCGGCGGCCCGGCCGTGCGCGCCTACGCGGCCAGGTCCGGCCTCTCGACGGACGAGTTCCTGGCCAAGGTGGGCCCGCTGCTGACGCCGGAGCTGGCCGGCAAGTCGATCGTCGACCTGCTCCAGTCCGACGCCTCGACCATCGCGCCCGGCTACGTCCTCAACGGCGTGGGGCTGAAGAAGCTGTCCTGACGCGGTCCGCGGGAACCGGAAGGGCAGGGCCGCCACCACGGCCCTGCCCTTCCGCGTGTCGAACCCTCAGGCCCCGCGTGTCGAACGCTCACGTCCTGCATGTCGAACGCCCGCGTACCCCGAGTTCAACGCTCGGGTCACGGTCCGACGTCCTGAGCGTCGAACTCGGGGCTCCTGAACGTAGGACACGGTGGACGCGGGGGTTCGACACGCGGGACGCGGGGGTTCGACACGCGCGGGGGCGGCCTGGTCGCCGGAGCGACCAGGCCGCACACCACCCTGCCACCCGCGGCGGGTCCTAGGCCGCCGTGGCGCGGGCGCCCAGCGTCCGCCGTTCGATCTTGCCGACCGGCGTGCGCGGGATCTGGTCGATGAACTCGACCTGCCGGATCTTCTTGTAGGGCGCGACGCGCTCGGCCACCCAGTCCATGATCTCCCTGGCGGTGATGGACCCGTTGGTGACGACGAACCCCTTGGGGATCTCGCTCGACTCCTCGTCGGGGACGCCGATGACGGCCGCGTCCACGATCTGCGGGTGCCGCATGAGAACCGCTTCCAGCTCGACCGGCGACACCTGCTGGCCCTTGTACTTGATGAGCTCCTTGATCCGGTCGACGATGAACAGCTCGCCGTCGTCGTCCACGTAGCCGAGGTCGCCGGTGTGCAGGAAGCCGTCCGGCTCCAACGTCTGGCGAGTGGCCTCGGGCGCCTTCAGGTAGCCCTTCATCACGTGCGGCCCGCGGATCAGGATCTCGCCGTTGCGGTTGCGCCCCAGCTCCTCGCCGGTGTCGACGTCGACGATCTTGCACTCGACGCCCGGCGCGGTCCGGCCCACGGACGCCGACACGGTCTCCGGCGTCTGCATGAACGAGCACATCGCCTCGGTCATGCCGTAGCCCTGGCCGATCTCGCAGCCGATCCGCTCCCGCACGAGGCGGGCGATCTCCGGGTCGAGCGACGCGCCGCCGGAGACGATCGAGCGCAGCGACGACAGGTCGAACCGGTCGACCAGCGGGCTCTTCGCCAGCAGCACGGCGATCGTCGGCACGATGTAGAGCCGGGTGATGCGGTGCTCCTCGATCGTCCGGAGGAACGTCTCCGGGTCGAAGCGCTCCATGGTGACGAGCGTCGTGCCCTGGTACAGGCAGGCGTTCATCATCATGGACAACCCGAAGGCGTGGTGGAACGGCGGCATCGCCAGCGCCTTGTCGTCCCGGCCGCTCGGCGCCACCATGCTGGTCAGCAACGCCTTGGCGATCATGTTGCGGTGCGTCAGCTGCACGCCCTTGGGCAGACCCGTGCTGCCGCTGGAGTGCAGGATGGTCACCACGTCCTCGGCCGGGTCGAGCGCCGTCTCCACGATCTCGTCGGACGACGCCACCAGCGAGGAGAACGGCGTGGCGCCCTCCGCCTCACCGAGGACGATGATCTCCTCGACGTCGGTGCGGTCGAGGAAGGCGGTCACCTTCGGCATCTCGTGCGGCACCGTCACCAGGAACCGCGCGCCCGCCTCGTCCAGCCGGGCGACCAGGTCGTCCGACGTGTCGAGCGGGTTGAGGGCGACGATGACGCCGCCCGCCAGCGCGGCCGCGTGGTAGGCGATCGGGTACTCCGGCACGTTCGGGGCCAGGATGGCGAGCACGTCGCCCTTCCGGAAGCCGCCCCGGCGCAGGCCGTGCGCCGCGCGCCGCACCTGTGACGCCAGTTCCGCGAACGTGTAGGAAGTGCTCTTCGAGGCGTCCACGACGGCGACCTGGGAGCCGTGCTCGTCCGCGTGCCGCAGGACGAACGACGTGAGCGATGTCTGCGGGATCTCGACGTCCGGACCGGCGACCGTCATGCCCGCGCCTCGGCCGGCCGGTCGTAGGTGGACAACCCGGGCTGGTACGCGCGCTTCTCGAACTGCTTGAGCGCCACGTTGATCCACTCGTTGCCGCTGAGCCGGGACAGCTCCCACAGCTTCGCCTGGTCGTAGTCGATCGCGGCGGGCAGGTCGAGCTGGGTGGTGCGCTCGTAGACCTGCTTGGCGAGCGCCAGCGTGACCGGGTTCTTCTTGACGATCTTGCGGACGATCTTGTCCGTCGCCGCGTCGAGCTGGTCGGCGGGCACGGCGAAGTTCACCAGGCCGTACTCGGCGGCCTGCGCGCCGGTCATCGTGTCACCGGTGAGGATGTAGTACAGCGCCTTCTTGCGCGGCAGGTTGTGCGTGGCCGCCCACGTCGCGCCGCCCGCCGGGAAGATGCCGAAGTTGATCTCCGAGAGGCCGAACAGCGCGGCCTCGTCGGTGACCGCGAGGTCGCACAGGCCGGCCACCAGGAAACCGCCGCCGAAGGCGAAGCCGTTGACCTTGGCGATGGTCACCGCGGGGAACGCCTTCAGGCGCTGGAACCACCTGAGCGCCACCAGGTTGGTCTTGTAGAACAGCTGGGGGTCGTCGAACGGCTGGAGGAAGCACTCTTCCAGGTCCATGCCGGAGCTGAAGCTGTCGCCGTTGCCGGTGATGACGACCGCCTTGACGGTGCCGGCCTCCTCGATGGCGTCCAGGGCGGCGTTCATGTCCCGGTGCATCTGGGGGTTCATCGCGTTCTTCTTGTCCGGCCGGTTCAGGTAGATCGTGGCCGTCGACCCGTCGATCTCCAGGTTCACGGTATCCAGCGTGATCATGTATGGACCCTTCTTCGAGAGGCGAAGTGCGCACGCCTCGCTATCGACCGCTCGGCTGGTGGCGTTCTGGGAAAACACTCGATGCGGCTGAGTGAACGGAGACCAGCATCGCGCCCGGGGGACCGGGATTACTTCTCCCTGCGTGCTTTTGCGGCTCGACCGCCGCTTGCCGGCGGGCACGGTCGGCAATACTGCGAACGACCCCCGGCTCACCGGCTCGCGGGCAGGTGAACATTCCGTGCCGATGTAACGCACACGACAGGGCGGTCACGCACCGTGTCCGCGGAGAGGTCGACCGCGGGGCCGAAAACGTCGTGCAACTACCGGGTTGCACGACGCTGGACGACGTGCAATCATCTGGTTGCACTCAATGATGGCACTTGAAGGAGCTTCCCCATGAGCGACGACCGGATCGAACGCGACACACTGATCGACGCCTCTGTCGAGCGCGTCTGGTCCCTGGTGTCCGCACCCGGCTTCTGGGTGGCCGACCCGGAGAGCATCAAGGACACCACCGCCGTCGAGGGCGAGTCGACGGTGGCCAAGAACCCGGAGTACGGCGACTTCCCCGTGACCGTGGTGAAGGTCGAGCCGCACTCGTACGTCGCGTACCGCTGGGCGCCCGCGTTCCCGGGTCAGGAGCTGACCGAGGGCAACAGCACGCTGGTGGAGTTCACGCTGTCCCCCGAGGGCGACAAGACGCGCCTGACCGTGGTGGAGAGCGGGTTCGCCGCGCTGACCGTGTCCGAGGACGTGCGCGCGCGGACGATCAAGGACAACACCGGCGGCTGGCCGCAGGTGCTCAACGCGGCGAAGAAGCGCGTCGAAGAGTCGACTGTGTGAGAACAGAACCGGACGATGCGGTCGAAGAGGTCGGCAACGTTCTCGTCGCGCTGGCCGACCCCACCCGTCGCCGACTGCTCGACCTGCTGGCCGCCCAGGGCGCGGTCACCGCGACGACGCTCGCCGGGAGGTTGCCCGTCTCCCGGCAGGCGATCGTCAAGCACCTCGCCGTCCTGGACGCCGCCGGGCTCGTGGTCGGCAACCGGGTCGGCCGCGAGGTGAGGTACTCGCTGCGGCCGGCCGGGCTGGACGCCACCACGCGGTGGATGTCCTCGCTCGCGGCGGACTGGGACCGGCGGTTGGCGGCCATCAAGCGGGTCGCCGAAGCGGTGGAGCGGGATTTGTCGTAGTACCGCGGTACCCGTAGTACCGGGACGCAATTCGAGTTCCTCGGTCGGACCCGTTCGCGCGCCTTTCGGCGAACGGGTCCGACCAGGACGGGCCCGAGCGCCGGTCACCCGGTCATGGGGTGTTTCGGCATGTCACGAAAAGGCTCCGGGCCGATCAGGTCGGTCGACCGCGTTAATCCGAGAATACCCGGTTTCGCGCTCGGCGACTGAGCAAGGCAGAAGTAGGAGCCGGTGTCGATCCGGAAGGAAGCTTCCGGGGAGTCCACCTCGGGCACCTGTCAAGGAAGGCGCACCATGAGCGACCAACAATCGGCAAGCACCGATGGGATCACCCACCGGTTCGTGGAGACCAACGGCATCCGGATGCACATCGCCGAACAGGGCGAGGGGCCGCTGGTCGTGCTGCTGCACGGCTTCCCTGAGTCCTGGTACTCCTGGCGCCACCAGCTCCCCGCCCTGGCGGCGGCCGGCTACCACGCGGTCGCCCCGGACCTGCGCGGCTACGGCCAGACCGACCGCCCGGAAGCGGTGGAGAAGTACTCGCAGCTCCACCTGGTCGGCGACGTGATCGGCCTGCTCGACGCCCTCGGCGAGGAGCAGGCGGTGCTGGTCGCGCACGACTTCGGCACGTCGGTCGCCTGGAACACCGCGCTGCTGCGCCCGGACCGCGTCCGCGGTGTCGTCGCGTTGAGCGTGCCCTACCTGCCGCGCGGCCCGGTGAGCGCCCTGACCGGGCTCACCCAGGCGCTCGGTCCCGGTTTCTACATGAACTACCTCCAGGAGCCCGGCGTGGCCGAGGCGGAGCTGGAGGGCGACCCCCGCGCCTCCCTCCTCCGCTTCTTCAACTGGGGCTTCGGCGACTCGCCGCGGGCCGACGGACCCACGCTCCCCGTGGTGCCCGAGGGCGGCGACCTCTCCGACCTCATGCCCGAACCGGCCGAGCTGCCCGCTTGGCTGACCGAGGCCGACATCGAGTTCTACACGGCCGAGTACGCCCGGACCGGTTTCACCGGCGGCCTGAACTGGTGGCGGACGCTCGACCTGAGCTGGGAGTTGACGGCGCCGTTCCAGGGCGCGCCGATGACTCCTCCGGCGCTGTACGTGCACGGCGACCGGGACGGCAGCGTCTCGCTGCCGGGGATCGACCAGCTCATCGCCAACCTGTCGTACCTGGTGCCCAACCTCAAGCGCACGGTCGTGCTGCCCGGGGTCGGTCACTGGACGCAGCAGGAACGCCCGGACGAGGTCAACGCCGAACTGGTGAAGTTCCTGGGCGACCTCTAGCACAGCCGCGGCGCAAAGCCTGGTCACGCCTTCCGGCTTCGCCGAGCGGCTCGGCCTAGCCGGAAAGCGTGGCTGGATCACGACATCTGTGGGAACACTCCAAGAAAGGGATCGCATCTTGACTGCCGAAACGTCCTCCCCGCTGCGGTTCAGCGGCAGGCAGCGGTTGATCCTCCTCGTGCTGCTTGGCGCCGCTTTCATCTTCGCCGCCGACTACTCGATCCTCAACGTCGCCCTGCCGCAGGTCGGCGGCGGCGTCGACATGGAACTGACCCAGCTGCCCTGGATCGTGTCCGCGTACACGTTGCCGGCGGCCGGTTTCATGCTGCTGTTCGGCCGGTTCGCCGACCTGTTCGGCCGCCGCAAGCTGTTCATCGCCGGACAGGTCCTGCTCGCCCTGGCCTCGCTGCTCGGCGGCTTCGCGACCAACCCGGAGATGCTGCTGGCGGCCCGTGCGCTCCAGGGCCTCTCCACCGCCATGGCGGTTCCCGCGGGTCTGTCGCTGATCACCACGACGTTCTCCGAGGGCAAGATGCGCGACCGCGCCCTCGGCCTCAACGGCGCGATCCTCTCCGGCGGTTTCACCGCCGGCGCGCTGGTCGGCGGCATCCTGGTCAGCCTGCTGAGCTGGCGGGCCGCGTTCTTCATCAACATCCCGTTCGCCATCGCCATCATCGTGGCCACCCCCATGCTGATCGGTGAGAGCAAGATGCCGAACCGGCAGAAGCTCGACGTGCCGGGCGCGGTGACGGTCACCGGTGGTCTGCTGGCCGTGGTCTACGCGATCATGGAGAGCAGCCTCGTCGCCGCCGCCATCGGCATCGTGCTGCTGGCCGCCTTCTGGGTGATCGAGACCAAGTCGTCCGCGCCGCTGGCGCCGGTGCGCTTCCTCAAGAAGCCCACGGTCAAGTGGGGCAACTTCGCCGGTCTCGTGATCTTCTCCATGGAGACCGGCATGATCTTCCTGATGACGCTGTACCTCCAGGACGTGCTGAAGTTCAACCCGGTGATCACCGGTCTCGCCTTCGGCATCCCCGGCTTGGCGGCCGTGTTCGCCGGTCCGATCGCCGGTCGCTTCATCGGCAAGCACGGCGGCCGGAACGTCCTGACCGTGGCGCTGACGCTGCAAGCCCTGATGATCCTCCCGCTGGTGTTCCTCGGCTCGAACAAGCTCGCGCTGATCATCCTGGTGCCCGCGCTGTTCCTCGGGTTCTTCGTGCACGTCGCCTGCATCGTGTCGTACACGGTGATCGGCACCTCGGGCCTGCCGAACGAGGAGCAGGGCCTGGCGACCGGTCTGACCTCGATGACGCAGCAGGTGGCCCTCACCATCGGCGCGCCGATCATGGTCGCCATCGCCGCCACGCAGTCCGACGCGTTGACGGGAACCCACCTCGCGCTCGGGGTGAACGTGGCGGTGACGCTGGTGAGCGTGGCCCTCATCTGGTTCGGGCTGCGTCCTCGTGACGAGAGCCGCTCCTCGTCCCCGGAGACCGCGGCGGCGGTCTCCTGACACCCGGTGTGGCGATAGCCTCTTACCGCGAGCTGGATCACACAACGAGGGAGATTTGACATGACGACGCTCAAGCCCGGCAGCATGCTGCTCGGCACGACCCGTCCCGCCGAGCTGCGGGCGTGGTACATCAAGGCGCTGGCGCCGGAGTTCAGCGGTGACGGCCCGATCGACCTCGGCGGTTTCCTGCTGGTCATCGACGGGCGTGACGACGTCGAGGCGAAGAACAACGAGCCGGGTCGCGTGATCATGAACTTCCACGTCGAGGACTTCGACGCCGTGGAGACCCAGCTGAAGGCCGCCGGCGTCGAGTGGATCTCGGTCGCGGACCGGGAGTCCGGGAAGTTCGGCACGTTCGCCGACCCCGACGGCAACTACCTCCAGATCATCATGTGGAAGAAGAACGACTGAGGGCTGATCTTCCCTCGCGTGCCCGGTCGGCGGATCCCGCCGACCGGGCACGTTCTTGTCCGCCGTGCTCCTCGTTCGCCGTGCTCCTCGTTCGCCGTGCTCCTCGTTCGCCGTGCTCCGGTCTCGCAGCCGTCCCCCGTGTCCCCGTGTCCCCGTGTCCCGTGGTCCTGTGTCCTGTGTGCTCTGTCCTATGTGCACTGTGGGCGGCCCGGTCCACCGGAGGTCCGGCCCACCGGGCACAGCGAAGAGCCGCCGCGCTGATCGCGCGGCGGCTCTTGACCGGAGAGACCCGACTCAGATGAACATCGTGTTGGGCTCGAGCCCGCACAGCACCCGTCCGAAGGTCTCCGTGTTGGAGTCCGGGCTGAACATCGGGTGCACGCTGATCGCCTGGATGTCGCGCACGATCCGCTGGATCGGCTCGTGGCGGTAGATCGACGAGCCGCCGCTGGCCGAGGCGAGCAGGTCGACGGCCTCCTTCGCCAGCTTCGTCGCCCAGCCCTCGTCCGCGCGGACCCGGGCGCGTTCCGCGATCGACCACGGCTCGCCGCTGGCGGCCTTCGCGTCGACCAGCGCCGCGGCGTGGTAGGCGTGGTACTCGGCCTGCTCGATCTTCATGTACGCCGTGCCGACCTGGATGTGCGTGATCGGGGCCTCGGCCTGGTGCTCGTAGTCGGTGTAGCGGATCGGCCGGCCGGGGATGCGCTCCATGAACGCGTCGTAGGCCGCCTTCGCCATGCCGACCAGCATGCCGACCGTCGCGGCGGAACCCGCCAGGATGGTGGGGCTGCGCCACATCGGCCGGTCCGCGTTCAGCTCGGAGACGCCGTTCGGGCGGATCGCCGCCTCCAGCGGGATGAGGTGCGTCGCCGGGACGAACACGTCCTTCGCCACCGTGGTGACGCTGCCGCTGCCGCTCATGCCCGAGGTGTGCCAGTCGTCCACGATCTCCAGGCTCGACATCGGCACCGCCACGATGACGGGCAGGGGCTCCTCGTCCGGCCGCAGCAGGATCGTGGCCAGCTCCTGCCAGTTCGCGTGCCACGCGCCGCTGACGAAGTGCCACGAGCCGTTGAGCACGTACCCGCCCTCGACCGGCACCACCACGCCGCTCGGGCTGACGGCGCCGCACACGCGGACGTCGGGGGTGGTGAAGACCTCGTCCTGGGCCACGTCCGGGAACAGGCCGACGATCCACGACGCGATCCAGTAGGTCGAGACCGTCCACGCCAGGGCGCCGTCGGCGCGGCCCAGCGCGATGGACACGTCCACCAGGGTCCGGGTGTCGGCCTCGTAGCCGCCGTACCGCGCCGGCATCCTCAGCTTGAAGATCCCCGCGTCGGCGAGCGCCTGAATCGATTCGTCGTGGAGCCGGCGGTTCTCGTCCGCCCACGCTGCCTTGTCCCGCAGGACCGGCACCAACTGTGACAGCGTTTCCTTCAATTGTTCCAGTGTTTGCTGGGGTCGGGAGGTATCGATGATCGACACATTTGCCTCCGGTCAAAGGGGCCTGCGACTTGCGCTTGACCTTCGCATGGCCCGGCGTGCCGCTGCCTCTTCCGTATTGCTTTCACAGCACCCGGTCGGCGCTATCTACATAAGACACTCATAAATAGCTTTCCGTGACCGTATAGATACTCCTCGTGTTCATCTGGGACGGTCCGGTGCGGACATCCAATGGTCGGAGCTCCGTCCGCGGCTCACCCCCGCGCCGGGCCGACATCCCGGAGGTGGAGGTCGTGCCCGCTCGTCCCGGGGGTCGCCAGGTCCGGCCGCAGGCGCAGGTCGTGGCCGTAGTCGTCGGCGAGGGACCGGAACGGCACCGGCTCGTCGGTGAAGAGGCCGTCGAGCCGCCGCCCGTACTCCCGTTCGGCCGCCGCGTACGCCTCGGTCGACAGGCCGACCGCGCCGTAGACCGCGAACGGCGCGAGCGGCGCCATGCCGGTGAACCACAGCACGCCGTGCTGGACCGGGAAGAGGAGGTCCGCCAAGCGGCCGTGGGCGCCCCGGTCGGAGAACGCCGACGCGCGAGCGCCGATCGTGACCGACAGCAGCGCGCGCCGTCCGCCCAGAGCGCCTTCGGTGTACGGCGGTGGAACCGCGGGGCCGTGCGCGAAACCGTTGGTGAAGACCCGGTCGACCCAGCCCTTGAGGATCGCGGGGAGGGAGAACCACCACATCGGGAACTGCAGGATGACCGCGTCCGCCCAGCGCACCTTCTCCTGCTCGGCCGCGACGTCGGGCGTCAGCCGGCCCGCCAGCGTGGCCCGCTCGTGCGCGGTCAGGACGTCCAGCGGCCCGGCCCCGGTGTGGTCGGGGAAGTCGTCCGCGTCCACCGCCGCCTTCCACTTCATCGCGTAGAGGTCGGACACCCGCACTTCGTGTCCCGCCGAGAGCAGGTGTTCGGTGGCGAAGGACGTCAGGGTGCCGTTGAGCGACCGGGGTTCCGGGTGTGCGCTGACGACGAGGACCTTCTTCTGCACGCTCATGCCCCCACGCTCGCCCGTTCGCGGCGGGGCAGCCAGAACCCCGTGCGTCCGGCGGTCCGGCGGTCCTGGTACCGCGAGGGCCAGGGAATACTGGGACGCATGGACGGCGTGGACCACCGCAGCGAGGACGTCGACGGGATCGGTGACGCGCGGCGGGCGCTGGGTGCGTTCCTGCGCGCCCGTCGGGCACGGGTCGCCCCGGAGCACGTCGGCCTGGCCGGAGGTCGTCGCCGGCGGGTCCGCGGCCTGCGCCGGGAGGAGCTGGCCCAGCTGGCAGGGATCAGCGTGGACTACTACGTGCGCCTGGAACAGGGCCGTGCGACCCAGCCGTCACCCGAGGTGCTGGACTCGCTGGCCCGGGCGCTCGGCCTGGACGCGGCCGAGCGCGGGCACCTGACCACCCTGGTGGGAGTCCGGCACGGCGCCGCGCCGAGCGCCCGCGTCAGCCCGCTGCTGCGCCGGATCGTGGCCGCGGTGGGCGACTTCCCGGCGTTCGTGACGAACCACCGCCTCGACGTGGTGGCCTGGAACAGGCTGGGCGGCGAGCTGTTCGGCGGCCTGTCCGACCCCGACCGCCGCGACCGGAACAACGCGAGGTACCTGTTCCTCGACCCGGCCGCGCGCGCCCTCCACCCGGACTGGGAGCCGCGCGCCGCCGAGGCCGTGGGCCAACTCCGCGTCGCCGCGGGCCGCTACCCGGACGACCGCGACCTGACCGGGCTGATCACCGACCTGTCCGCCCGAAGCCCCGACTTCCGCCGGATCTGGGCGAGCGGCGAGGTCGTGGTGTGCGGCGCGGGCCGCAAACGACTGCGCCACCCGCAAGCCGGGATCCTCACGCTGGACTACGAAACCCTCCACGTGCCCACCACTCCCGGCGAGATGGGCCTCGTCGTGCACGTGTTCAGCGCGGAGGAGGGCAGCGAGGAATCCACGAGCCTCTCCCGACTGGCCGCGACGGCGTCGGCGACGCGGTGAACCGCTCCGTGCCGTCACCGACGACAGGCTCGACGGTCAGGCGGCCCAGCACCACCCACAGCCGCGAAGCCAGGCCCGAGTACGCGCTGAGCACGTCCGTTCCCTCGGCGACCTGGCGCACGTGCGCCCACCCGGCCACGTCCGGCGCACCTTCAAGCGGTTCCCGCCAAGCGCGTCGCAGCCTGAGCCCGCCGTGGTGCGAGGCGTTCGTCGACAGCAGGAGCGTCGACTCACCCAAATCCCACTCCCCAGCCGCGAAATGCTCCCGCACGGCACCCGGGGCGTCATCGGACAGCCGACCAGCGAGCCCCGCACACACGTCCACGACCGCCGCGTAGGACTTCGCATCCACGGCTCTTGCTCGTTCTCGCGGTCACCGTGCACGACCCACCGGCCTCGACGCCGGAAAGGAGCGGTCGGCCGGGTCTGGAAACGGAAGAAGGACCAGGAAGTGATCCCTGGCCCTGTCCTTGATGTGCCCCCGGCAGGATTCGAACCTGCGCTCCCGCCTCCGGAGGGCGGTGCTCTATCCCCTGAGCTACGGGGGCCGCAGCTACGGGTGGAAGCTTAGCGCACTCGGGACAGTGCTTTTCACCCCCTACCCTCTTGGGTTGTGGAACCGGGACGTGAGTGGGTGGTTCGGGGTGGTGACCTGGGGATTCGGGTGGTCGAGGGAGGGGTGGCCGGTGCGGTTCCGGTGGTGTTGGCACACGGGTTCCCGGACACGTCCGAGGTCTGGGACGGGGTGGCGGCGAGGTTGGGGGAGCGGTTCCGGGTGGTTCGGTTCGACGGTCGGGGGGCCGGTGGGTCGGACGCGCCCGCTGGGGGTGGGCACGAGGGGTACCGGGTCGAGCGGTTGGTGGAGGACCTCGTGGCGGTGGTGACGGCGGTCGGGGAACCGGTTCACCTCGTCGGGCACGACTGGGGGTCGTTGCAGGGTTGGGCGGCGGTGGCGGCGAGGCCCGAGTTGTTCCTGTCGTTCACCAGCATCTCCGGGCCGGACCTGGGGCAGGTGGCGGACTGGGTCAGGCGCAACCGCTTGCGGCCGGTGAAGGTGGGCAAGGTGCTGGCCCGGTCCTGGTACATCGCGGGGTTCAAGGTGCCGGTGGCGCCGGAGTTGGTGTGGGCGCTGCCGGTGGTGCGGAAGTGGTTGCGGGCGGGGCGGCGGGAGCTGGTCAACGGGTTGGGGTTGTACCGGGCCAACGTGGGGCGGGGGTTGCCCGCGGCACGGGTCTCGGTGCGGGTTCACCAGATCGAGTTGACCAAGGACCCGTACGTGCTGCGGGAGCACCTGGAGGCGGCGGAGCCCTGGGTCGACGAGCTGACGCGGAGCTCGATCCACGCCGGGCACTGGGCGCCCCGGACGCACCCGGAGCACGTGGCGCGGCACATCGAGGACGCCATCGACGGCAAGCGGCGGAAGCGGTTGGTGGTCATCACGGGGGCGGGCAGCGGGATCGGCCGGGCCACGGCGGTGGCCTTCGCGCGGCAGGGCGCCGAGGTGGTCGTGCTGGACGTGGACGGGGAGCGGGCGCGGGAGACGGCCGAACGGGTCGGTGGGCACGCGTACCGGGTCGACGTGGCGGACTCGGCGGCGGTGGGGGCGGTGGCGGACGAGATCAGGGCGCGGCACGGGGTGCCGGACGTGGTGATGGCGAACGCGGGCGTCAGCGTGGTCGGCTCCTTCCTCCGCACGTCGGAGGAGGACTGGCGACGGGTCGTGGACGTCAACCTCTGGGGCGTCGTGCACACGCTGAGGGCTTTCGCGCCGCAGATGGTGGACCGGGCCGAAGGCGGGCACCTGGTCGTCACCTCGTCGGTGGTCGGCTACCTGCCGAACGCCGCGCTGCCCGCCTACTCGACCACGAAGGCCGCCGTCCTCATGCTGGCCCAGTGCCTGGACGCCGAACTGCGGCGGCACGGGATCACGGTGACCGCCCTGTGCCCCGGCACCGTGCGCACGAACCTCACCAAGACCTTCACGTTCGCCGGGGCCACGCCCGCCGAGCAGGAGGAGCGGCGGCGCCGGGCGGACGCCACGTCACGCCGGCGCGGCTTCGGGCCGGAGAAGGTCGCGGCCGAGGTGCTCAAGGCGGTGGACGACCGCAGAGTGGTGGTACCCGTCACGGTGGAGGCCAAGGCCGTGCACCTGGCCAACCGGATCGCACCCGGCCTGGTCCGCGCCTTGGGACGGTTGTGGCGTGCCTGACAGTCAAGTTGCACTCATGCGCATGTGACTATATGTTCCGCTCATGGGTCACGGACACGGCCACGGTGTGCCGTCGGGGAGCGCCAAGCACCTCGGTCGGCTGTGGGTCGCCTTCGGCATCGGCGCGGCGTTCATGGCCCTGGAGCTGGTCGTCGGCCTGGCCACCGGCTCGCTGGCCCTGATCTCCGACGCCGCCCACATGCTCACCGACGTCCTGGGCGTCGGCATGGCGCTGGCGGCCATCGGGCTGGCCCGCCGCGCGCGGACGGGCGGTGGCCGCACGTTCGGCCTCTACCGGGCCGAGGTGCTGGCCGCGCTCGCCAACGCCGTGCTGCTGTTCGGCGTGGCCGGTTACGTCGTGCACGAAGCCGTCGGGCGGTTCGACAACCCGCCCGAGGTGCCCGGCCTGCCCGTCGTGCTGGCCGCCGGCGCCGGCCTCGTGGCCAACGTCGTCTCGTTCTGCGCGCTCAGGGAGGGCGCGAAGGACAGCATCAACGTCCGCGGCGCGTACCTGGAGGTCCTGGCCGACCTCATCGGGTCGGTCGGCGTCCTCGTCAGCGGCGTCGTCACGCTGGTGTTCGGCTGGCGCTACGCCGACCCGGTCATGGGTGTCGCGATCGGGCTGTTCGTCCTGCCGCGCACGTACAAGCTGGCCGCGAGCGCGCTGCGCATCCTCTTCCAGCACGCCCCGGAACGCCTGGACGTCGCCGAGGTGCAGGCCGACCTGAGCCGCGTGCCCGGCGTGGCCGAGGCGCACGACCTGCACGTCTGGACGCTCACCTCGGGCATGGAGGTCGCCTCCGCGCACCTCACCACCCGCGACCACGTGGACCCGGCCGACGTGCTGCGCGCCGCGCAGGCGCTGCTGGCCGAGCGCTACCACATCGAGCACGCCACGCTCCAGGTCGAACCAGGAGATTCCGCGCGGAGGTGCCGCGAGATCTCCTGGTGACCCGGACGACCTACAGCCCGGCGCACTGACCCGTCTTGGGTCCGCTCGCCGCGTTCACCCACCCGTTGTTCACCGGTGCGGGTGAACTCCCGGTGCACGACAGCGGCCCGCCGACGGTGTTGCCCGCGACGACCGTGCCGCCCCTGTTGTCCACCAGCCGCACCGGTCCGCCGACGGTGACCCGCTCCAGCGACACCTGACCGGACGTCCCGGTCACGTTCACCGGCCCGCCGACCGACGTCTCCACCAGCACGACCGCCGCCGCGCCGGTGGCGTTCACCGGACCCTCGACCTTCCCGCCGAACACGTACAGCGACGCGCCCGCCGCCACCGTCACGGGTCCGGTCACCGAGGCGCCGTCCACGCACGTCACGCCCGACTGCACGCGCAGCGGCCCGGCGTGCTCGCCGGTCACCGTGGCCGTGCACGCCACGAGCGGCTTGGCCAGCAGCTCGAACTCCGCCACCGTCACCGGGCCGGGGAACTCCAGCCGGTAGTGCCGGTAGTGCCCCGGTCGGGCGATCTTGAACGCCCGGGTCTGCTGCCGCCACGCGAACGCCTCGCCGGACCGCTCGTCCACCGTCGACCAGGTCGTCCCGTCGTAGGAGCCCTTCAGCACCCACGAGGTCGGGTCGCCGGCGCCCTTGCCCGACGTCACCGTGTAGAACGTCGAGCTCTCCTTGTTCGACGGCAGGTCCACCCGCAACCACGACAGCGCGCCCGAGGTCTGCGAGGTGTCGTCGACCAACGCCGCCGGCGCGCCGGTCACCGTCCCCGACCGCGTCACGTCCCGCAGGGGAGCGGGAGCGGCGGAACCCGTGGTCAACGACGGCGGCGCGGCGTCCGGACCCGTGGCCCACCGCGACGGCGCAGACCCCATCACGAAGTCCAGCACGCCGCCGTTCGCGATCTCCGCGTGCGGCAGGTACGCCTTGTCCCACGTCTTCCCGTTGACCTTCAACGACTGCACGTAGACGTTCTTCGCGGAGTTGGCGGGCGCGTTGACCACGAGCGATCGACCGTTCTCCAGGCGCACGGTCAGCTTCGTGAACAGCGGCGACCCGATCGCGTAAGTCGGGTTGCCCATCTGCAGCGGGTAGAAGCCCATCGCGCTGAACAGCCACCACGCCGACTGCTCGCCGTTGTCCTCGTCGCCGGGGTAGCCCTGGCCGATCTCGCTGCCCAGGTAGAGCCGGGACAGGATCTCGCGCACCTTCTCCTGCGTCTTCCACGGCTGACCGGCGTAGTCGTACATGTACGTGATGTGGTGCGACACCTGGTTGGAGTGGCCCAGCTGCCCCATCCGCACGTCACGCGCCTCGGTCATCTCGTGGATCACGCCGCCGTACGAGCCGGGGAACTTCGCCGTCTCCGGCGTGGCGAAGAACTCGTCCAGCTTCTTCGCCAGCCCGTCGCGACCGCCGTACAGGTTGGCCAGGCCCTGCCCGTCGTGCGGCACCGAGAACGCCATGTTCCAGCCGTCGGTCTCGGTGTAGTCGTGGCCCCACTCGCGCGGGTCGTACTCGTCGGTGGGCACGCGCCACGTGCCGTCGGGGTTGCGGCCCTGGAAGAAGCCCGTCGACGGGTCGAACATGTGGATGTAGTTCTGCGCGCGGTTCGAGAAGTACTCGTGGTCCGCCTGGTACCGCGCCTCGCCGGTCTTCTCGTGCAGCGCGCGGGCCATGTTCGCGATGCCGTAGTCGTTGACGTAGCCCTCGATCGCCCACGACATGCCCTCGCCGGTGGCGGTGGACGTGTAGCCGGTGAAGATCGAGGTGTCCAGGCCCTTGCGGCCGACGCCCGCGTTCGGCGGCGCGACCGTCGCGTTCCTCACCGCCGCCTCGTAGGCCGACTTGGCGTCCGGGAGGTCGACGCCCTTCACGAACGCGTCCGCGAACGCCACGTCGGAGCTGGTGCCGGTCATCAGGTTCGCGTAGCCGGGCGAGGACCAGCGCGAGATCCACCCGCCGTCCCGGTACTGCTGCACGAACCCGTCCGCCAGCTCGGCGGCCTTGCCGGGCGTCAACAGGCTGTACGCGGGCCAGGTGGTCCGGTAGGTGTCCCAGAACCCGTTGTTGACGTAGACCTTGCCGTCCACGACCTTCGCGCCGGTCTGCGTGGGCGTGGACGGCCCGGCGGGCTGCACGGGCGACGCGTACCGGTAGCGCGGCGCGTCGGCGGTGCCGGTGTTCTCGAAGCCCGAGTTCGGGTAGAGGTAGAGGCGGTAGAGGTTGGAGTACAGCGTGGTCAGCTGGTCCTCCGACGCCCCTTCCACCTCGACCGCGCCCAGCACCTGGTCCCACGCCCGCTGCGCCCGGTCGCGCACCGAGTCGAACGTGTCCGAAGTGGACACCTCCAGCTCCAGGTTGCGCTTCGCCTGGTCGACGCCCAGCAACGAGGTGGCGATCTTCATGGTCACGGTCTTGTCGCCGGACGTGTCGAACCGGAAGAAGCCGGCCACGTCGTCGCGGCCCGCGCCGGTCAGCCGACCGCTGGAGACGACGGGCTTGTCCACCACGCCGTACACGAACAGCCGGGTCGCGCCGGTGGACAGGCCGCTCTTGACGTCGGAGAAGCCGGTCACCACGCCGGTCGCCGGGTCGAGCGAGAGCCCGCCGCTGTTGGCGACGTTGTCGAACACCAGGTTCGAGGTGTCGTCGACGAACGTGAAGCGGAACAGCGCGGCGTGGTCGGTCGGCGCGATCTCGGTGCGCATCCCGTTCTCGAACCGCACCCCGTAGTAGTGCGCCTTCGCGGTCTCGTTCTCGTGCTTGAACGGCAGCGCGCGCACGGCCCGGTCGGCGGTCGGCGTGCCGGCGGTCGGCATCACCTGGAACGTCTGCCGGTCACCCATCCACGGGCTCGGCTCGTGGCTCGCGGTGAACGCCTGCAAGGTTGGCAGGTTGTCCCGGTTGTTGTTCTTCGCGTACTCGTACAGCCAGCTGATCGAGCCCGCGTTGGTCATGGGCGACCAGAAGTTGAAGCCGTGCGGCACGGCGGTGGCCGGGAAGTTGTTGCCCCGCGAGAACGAGCCGCTGGAGTTGGTGCCGCGGGTGGTCAGCACCCAGTCCGACGGGCGCGGTCGTTCGACCACCACCGGCGCGGATTTCACCGCGATGTCGTCGACCCAGCCGTTGAACCCGGCCGGTCCCTTCGGGTTGTCGTAGGCCACCAGGACGCGCTTGATCGTCTTGCCCGCGGCCACCGCGCCGATGACCGACGCGACCCGGTTCCACTGGTTGGTGTAGAGCGACTTGGCCGCGCCCTGGCCGCGCGGCGACAGCTCGAACCCGTGCTGGTCGCGCGCGCCGAGGTCGCTGAGGTAGGTGCCGTCGGCGAAGGCGAGGTCGACCGACACGAAGGTGGCCGGGTAGTCCAGGTCGTCCGCGGTGAACGACGGGAAGATCAGGTAGGACAGCTCGGTGGTCGACGTGACCGGGATGTCGACGTCGAAGACCTTGTTGTACGAGTAGCCGCGCCCCTCGGCGACGTGCGTCCCCTGGTACCGCAACGCCTTCACACCGGTGAACCCGGCGCCCGCCTTCGCGTTGTACCCGCCGTTGGCGCCCTTGCCCACGGTGGTGCGCATGTTCTTCGCCGGCGGGGTGGTGGAGCCGTCGGAGAACTGCACCTCGGCCAGCTGGATCAGGTCCACGCCGCCCGCGGTCGCGGAGATGTCGAGCCGGTAGTGCTTGAACGCCGTGGTGTTGGCGAGGTCGTAGACCTTGGTCTGGAACCGCTCGGCGAACACCTCGCCGGCGCGGGTGTCGACCGGGGTCCACGTGGTGCCGTCGTCGGAACCGCGCAGCGTCCAGTCCTTCGGGTCGCGCTCGGGCGCGTCGTTGGCCGAGGACAGGGCGTAGCGCCTGACCGCGACGGGCTCGGTGAAGGTGAACCGCGCCCAGCCGGTCGGCGTGAAGGTGAGCCACTTGGACGACACGGTGGCGTCGACCAGGTTGCCCGCGACCTCGCCGGAGCCGGAGTTCTCGGAGTTGGCCACCACGTCGACCACGCGGTCGGTGACGTCGCCGGGGATGCCGGTGGCGTCCGAGCCGTCGACGCCCGAGGTCTTCGGCGTGCCGTCCGGTCCGGTCTCCACGGTGCTCGTCCAGCTCGGCTGCGGTTGCCCGTCCTCGAACGACGTGGCGAAGAGCGTCTCGCTCACGGTTGGCTCCCCCGGTGCGGCGGTCGCGAAGGGCCAGCCTCCCACGCTCCCCAGCGCCACCGCGATGGTCGAGACGACCACCAGCGATCTCCTGCCACGCATGTGCCCCATCGCGCACGCCTCTCACCCATGTCGACCCGATCTTTAGCGAAGCAAAGGGGTTGCTGACATCGATGTCAAGGGTGCCCGCGCAACTTGTCCGCAAGCCTGTCCGGGCACTGCTCCACCCGATCTACACTCGCGGACTGTGACGGCCCCGAACCCGCCCCTGGTGGGCACCCCGGCGGCGATGCGCGTGCTCAACCAGCGCGCGGTGCTCGACCGCCTGCGGGTGGGAGGTCCGGCGACCAGGCCGCAGGTCGCCAAGGACACCGGTCTGTCGAAGCCGACCGTCGGCCAGGCTCTGCTCGACCTCGAGCGGCACGGTCTGGTGCGCCCCATCGGCCGCACGTCGGCGGGGCCGGGCCGGTCGGCCGTGCTCTACGAGCCGAACCCCGCGGCGGGCCACGTGCTCGGCGTCGACATCGGCCGGCAGCGGATCCGGGTGGCGGTCGCGGACCTGGCCGGTTCGGTGATCGCGCGGTCCGACGAGCGCAACCGGTGCCGCTCGGCCACGGCGCTGGTCCGCACGGTGCGGGACCTGGCCGAGCGCACGGTGTCCGACGCCGGGTTGTCGGCGGCCGACCTGGTGGTGAAGGTCGTCGGCACGCCCGGCGTGCCCGACCCGCGCGACCGGACCCTGCGCCACGCGCCGAACCTGCCCGGCTGGGAACGCCCCGGCCTGCTGGACGACCTGGAGGCCGAGCTGGGACCGGGCCTGGTCGTGGAGAACGACGCGAACCTCGCCGCCGTCGGCGAGCAGTCGCACGGTGCGGCACGGGACGTCGACGTGTTCGTGTGCGTCACGGTCGGGACCGGGATCGGCATGGGGATCGTGGTGGACGGCCGGTTGTTCCGCGGCGCGCACGGCGCGGCGGGGGAGGTCGGCTACCTGCCCTACCCCGGTCAGTCCGAAGAGGACGGGCGGCGGCGCGGCCAGC
Source organism: Actinosynnema sp. CA-299493 (assembly GCF_050946825.1). Taxonomy (NCBI): domain Bacteria; kingdom Bacillati; phylum Actinomycetota; class Actinomycetes; order Pseudonocardiales; family Pseudonocardiaceae; genus Actinosynnema; species Actinosynnema sp. CA-299493. The sequence continues at coordinate 8,238,063 of NZ_CP191993.1, read as the reverse complement.
TGGAGGCCGCGGCGGCGGCGGAGTCCGTGGTGGCGCTGGCGAAGCAGCGCGGTCTGGCGGCGCGGTCGGCGCGGGAGGTGTTCGCGGCGGCGCGCGCCGGCGACGAACGGGCGCTGCTCGCGGTGCGCGACGAAGCGGAGCGGCTGGCGTTCGTGGTGGCGTCGGTGGTGGCGGTGATCGACCCGGAGCTGGTGGTGCTCGGCGGCGGCATCGGCGGCAACACCGACCTGCTGAAGGAGCCGGTGGAGGCCGCGCTGCGGCGGATGACGCCGCTCGTGCCGAGGATCGTGGCGGGCGAGCTGGGTGACGGCGCGGTGCTCAGCGGGGCCATCGCGATCGGGTTGCGGTCGGCGCGCGAACTCGTGTTCGACCGCCGAGGTGCGGTGACTCCCTGACGGTAGTCGAGTGGTTCTTCCTCGGCGATTCACTCGAACGTCGTAAGTATCAACTGGTCAGTAACGACGTAGCGTCACAGGGACCTCCTCCTGGAGGGTGTGTTCCTTCCGCTGTTAGAAGGGGAGTCGAAAGGGGAGTACGGGGGACGTGGTCCCCTTTCGACCGTGCCACGGGGCAGGTGCCGCGCCCGCAAACACCTGCCCCGTGCACACCAACCGCCCCCGCGTCACGTCGTGCGGTGGACGTCCTGCGCCGTGGACGCCCGGTGCGTCGAGTCCGCGATCCACGGCCCGGGGCTGGGCGGGTCCAGCACCCCTTCCTCCAGCCAGGTGAACCGGCCGTCCAGGACGTGCCGCGCCACCCTCGCGTCCGAGTCGTCGGAGTTGCGCCCCAACCGGTCGAACAGCTCGTCCACCCGCACCCGCGCCTGCCCGGCGAACTCGTTGCGGTTCTCCACCGTGATGCCGGGCGAGTCGCCCTCGACCACGAACGCGCTGATGCCCTTGCCCGGCACCTGCGCCATCACCACCAGCAGCTCGGCCACCACGTGGTCGGGGATGAGGGCGTCGCGCTCGATCCGCGCGCCGTCCACGGAGTGCTCGCAGAACTCGCGCAGCGCGGCGAGGAAGGTCTCGCCGCGCTCGCGGTCCTCGGCCGAGCCGCTGGGGTGCGGGTGGATCAGGTCGAGGCGGAAGTGGCCGAGGAAGAGCTCGCGACCGAAGCTGGGGTCACGCCACCGGGTCCCGCCGCGAACCCCTGTCCCGCCGGCGGGAAACCACTGGCGGAAAACACCGTCCCGCCGGCGGGAATCGCGTCCCGCCGGCGGGACCGCTGTCGGATCGCATTCGTCACCCGGACGCACGAATGCCGCGACCCCCGGAATTCGAGGGCCGCGGCATTCGCGGTGCGATCAGCGATCAGGCGATCAGCGTGCAGGTGCTGCCCATGTTGTAGAAATTGCCGCCACCGTCGTTGCGCCAGCCGGTGCCGGAGATGCAGCCACCGCGGTTGAAGTACTGGTTGATGTAGACCCGGTGGTTGAGGATCGGGTTGCGGTCCACGTCGTTGACGCCGTACGTCTGGAAGTGGCCGGGGTAGGGGCCGCAGACGTTGCGCGACTCGACCCAGCTCACGTACCTGACGGTCGCGTTGATGGACTGGTACTCGACGAACACGTTCGTGCAACCACTCGTGCTGGAATTGCTCGCCTGCGCCGACGGATTGACGATGACCATGATCGCCAGTACCGAAACGAGCGCGGCCAGAATTGCTCCGATTCGCTTCATCGTGGTCCCCTCGTGGCAGCCCCCTGCTGCCTCGAATCGGAACGTATCGGAGAGGGGAAGCGCGTGGCAAGGTGAAAAGCGCCGGCACCGACCCGCTCACCTGGCGAGTGGCTGTGCCCCGTGTTCGGCGATGAGCCGCTCCAGGTATTCGCTTTCACTGGCTTGCGACTTGAGCATGCTCTCCGCGAGAGTGCGCACGGCGTGCTCGCCGGCGTGGTCGACCGCGTACCGCACCATGGACGTGCCGCCCCGGTGGTGCCGGAGCATCAACTGGAGGAAGTAGACGTCGAACTCGGCGCCGGTCAGCGACCGCAGCTTCGCCAGCTCCTCGGAGGTCGCCATGCCCGGCATCGGACTGCCGGCGGACGCGGTCGCGGTGGCGCTGTGCCCGTGCTCGCCGTTCTCGGTCATCCAGGCCATATGCCTGCCCTGCAACGGCTGCTCGGGCTGACCCCAGAGCATCAGCCAGCCCTTCATGCGGCCCACCTGCTCCAGCTGCGTGCTGGAGACGTCGAACGCGAACGACCGGATATCCTCGTCGGCCGTCCGGTCGCGGGCGATGTTGGCCATCTGCACCGCTTGGAGGTGGTGCATGGCCATGTCCTGCGAGAACCCGACGTCCACGGAGTCGGCGGCCGGGGTGGTGGCGGAGTCCGAACCGGGGAGCTTGATGAGCAGGCCGACCGCCGCGCCCAGCAGCAAGGTGGCGAGCACGGCCACCGAGACCACCACCCAGGCGAGGTTGCCCCGCCCGGGTGTGGCCTCGGCGGACCGATCGGTCACGTGCTCAGCTGCCCGACGACGGCGCCGTGGAGGAGGCAGCGGGGGAGTTCCGCGCGCTCTCGGCCTCGGTGCCCATCGACTCGGCGTCCGGGCCGGGCGCCTCGGCGACGAACGGCGCCGGGTTGTCCACGAAGGCGGCGTTGTCGCACGGCGAGCCGACCTCGGGGTAGGTGTACTGGTTGCGCCGCAGCGACTGGATGAACTGGTCGATGCGCTCGTCGTCGGCGCTGTCGAGCTTCAGCTGGTGACCCCACGTCTGCAGCGAGATCGGCTTGTCGAGACCAGGGTACGGCGACATCATCGAGAACGGCTGGCCGTCGATCCGGCTCTTGAGCTTGTCCAACGCCTCGCCGGTCACCAGGTCGGGGTTGTAGGCCAACCACAGGGAGCCGTGCTCCATCGCGTGGACCATGTTCTCGGTGCGCACGGCGGTGGGGTAGACCACGCCGTTGCAGTCGGCCCACTGGTTGTCGTGCGGCCCGCCGAACGGCGGCGAGAAGTCGTACGCGACCCGCCTGGGCGCGTCCACGTGCTTGCCCGGCGCGTACTCGCGCTTGGTCACGCCCGCGATCTGGTCCGAGGGGTCCTTGTTCTCCTCGGTCGGGTTCCACTGGGCGAGGGCCTGCTCCTTCGCGTCGCGGTCCGCGATCTGGCTGTACGCGTAACCGAACACGGTGCCGGCCAGGGCCAGCACGGCCACCACCGCGATGATGGTCCCCCACGGCTTCGGCTTCTTGGCCACCACCGAGGAGCGCGCCGCCGCAACGCTGGAGCGCGCGGCCTTCGTCTTCTTGCCGCTGGTCATGTCCGCCTCAGTCTCGTCATACGCCCATGCCGCGGGCCAGTGTAGGGATACCGTGTCTGATCACCGTCAACTGGCCGTCACGGCGGGTGGTCGGCACCGGTTGCCGTTCCCACTTCGCGGGACGCGCATCCCGGTCGAGACCAGCGGGAACGCTTCCCTAGACTTGCCGGGTGACTCCCGCTGCGCTCGCTGAACTGGTCCGTGCGACGGCCGTGGACGTGTTGTCCACCCGCGGCCTCGACCCCGCCGCCCTGCCGACAGCGGTCACGATCGAGCGCCCCCGCAACCCCGAGCACGGCGACTACGCCACCAACGTGGCCCTCCAGACCGCCAAGAAGGCCGGCGTGGCGTCCCGCGACCTGGCGGGCTGGCTCGCCGAGGCCCTGACCGGCGCCGACGCCATCTCCTCGGTCGAGGTCGCCGGTCCGGGCTTCCTGAACCTGCGGCTCGCCGCGGACGCCCAGGGCGCGATCGTGCGCGACGTGGTCGAGGCGGGCGAGGCGTACGGCCGCGGCGACCAGTTCGCCGGCGTCCGCATCAACCTGGAGTTCGTCTCGGCGAACCCGACCGGCCCCATCCACCTGGGCGGCACCCGCTGGGCCGCGGTCGGCGACGCGCTCGGCCGCGTCCTCGCCGCCAACGGGGGCGAGGTCACCCGCGAGTACTACTTCAACGACGCGGGCGCGCAGATCGACCGGTTCGTCCGGTCCCTGATCGCCGCCGCGAAGGGCGAGCCCGCGCCGGAGGACGGCTACGCGGGCGGCTACATCGGCGACATCGCCGCCGAGGTGCTGCGGCAGGAGCCCGGCGCGCTGAGCGCCGAGGACTCGCACGAGGTGTTCCGCCGCATCGGCGTCGGCCTCATGTTCGAGGAGATCAAGAAGGACCTGCACGACTTCGGCACCGACTTCGACGTCTTCTTCCACGAGGACTCGCTGCACCGGTCCGGCGCCGTCGCCAAGGCCGTCGACCAGCTCAAGGACTCCGGCGCGCTGTACTTCGACCAGGGCGCCTGGTGGCTGCGGTCCACCGAGTTCGGCGACGACAAGGACCGCGTGGTCATCAAGAGCGACGGTGACCCGGCGTACATCGCCGGTGACATCGCGTACCTGGCGGACAAGCGGTCGCGCGGCTTCGACCTGTGCATCTACATGCTCGGCGCGGACCACCACGGCTACATCGGCAGGCTCAAGGCCGCCGCGTCGGCGCTCGGCGACGACCCGGCGTCGGTCGAGGTGCTGATCGGCCAGATGGTGAACCTGGTCAGCGAGGGCAAGCCGGTGCGGATGAGCAAGCGCGCGGGCACCGTGATCACCATGCAGGACCTGGTGGACGCGGTCGGCGTGGACGCCGCGCGGTACGCCATGACCCGCTCCTCGGCCGACTCGTCCCTGGACATCGACCTGGACCTGCTGCGCAAGCGCAGCAACGACAACCCGGTGTTCTACGTGCAGTACGCGCACGCCCGGCTGTCGTCGGTGCTCCGCAACGCCGCCGACCTCGGTGTCGAGCGCGGCGACGCGGTCGACCTGCTCACCCACGACCGCGAGGGCGACCTGATCCGCACCGTCGGCGAGTTCCCCCGCGTCGTCGCCACCGCCGGTGAGCTGCGCGAACCGCACCGCGTCGCGCGGTACCTGGAGGAGCTGGCCGGCACCTACCACCGGTTCTACGAGGCCTGTCGGGTGTTGCCGAGGGGCGACGAGGAGACCACCGAGCTGCACCGGGCCCGGCTGAGCCTGTGCGCGGCGACCCGCCAGGTGTTCGCCAACGGCCTCGCGCTGCTGGGCGTGACCGCGCCGGAGCGCATGTGATGCGCGCGCACCCGGCCGGTCCCCGGCACGCCGACGTCATGGTCCCGTCGAACACGGCGGGCAACCGACCGTCCTCCGCGCGGGCGCTCGGCGAGCTGCACCCGCAGGTGTGGCCGCGCAACGCCGAGCGCGGCGACGACGGCGCGGTGCGCCTGGCGGGCGTGGACGTGCGCCGGCTCGCCCAGGAGCACGGCACCCCGCTGTTCGTGATGGACGAGGGCGACTTCCGCGCGCGCTGCCGCGAGCACGCCGAGGCGTTCGGCGACCCGACCCGGGTGCACTACGCGTCCAAGGCGTTCCTGTCCGTCGCGGTGGCCCGGTGGGTCGCCGAAGAGGGCCTGAGCATCGACGTGGCCAGCGGCGGCGAGCTGGCCGTGGCGCTGCGCGCCGAGTTCCCGCCGGAGCGGATCGCGCTGCACGGCAACAACAAGTCCGTCGCCGAGCTGACCACTGCGGTCGAGGTCGGTGTCGGCGCGGTCGTGCTGGACTCGTTCTACGAGATCGCCCGGCTGGACCAGGTCGCCCGTGAACGCGGGCGCGTGCAGCCGGTGATGATCCGGGTGACGGTGGGCGTCGAGGCGCACACGCACGAGTTCATCGCCACCGCGCACGAGGACCAGAAGTTCGGCTTCTCGCTGTCCAACGGTGACGCGGCCGAGGCGGCGCGCCGGGTGCTGAAGTCCGACGGGCTGCGGCTGATCGGCCTGCACAGCCACATCGGCTCGCAGATCTTCGACGCCAGCGGCTTCGAGGTCGCCGCGCGCCGGGTCATCGGGCTGCTCGCGGAGCTGCGCGACGAGCACGGCGGCGAGCTGCTCGACCACGTCACGACCGTGGACCTCGGCGGCGGCCTCGGCATCGCCTACACCGCCGACGACGACCCGCCGCCGCCCGCCGAGCTGGCCAGGCAGCTGCGCGACATCGTGGCCAAGGAGTGCGAGCACGCCGAGCTGCCCGTGCCGAAGATCGCGGTCGAGCCCGGCCGCGCCATCGTCGGCCCCGGCACGGTGACGCTGTACGAGGTGGGCACCATCAAGGACGTCCAGCTCGACGCGGGCGTGGTGCGCCGGTACGTGAGCGTGGACGGCGGCATGAGCGACAACATCCGCACCGCGCTCTACGACGCGGTCTACGACTGCAAGCTCGTCTCGCGCGACGCGGGCGAGGACGCGCAACCCGTGCTGTGCCGCGTCGTGGGCAAGCACTGCGAGTCCGGCGACGTGGTCGTGCGCGACTGCTGGCTGCCCGACGACCTCGCGCCCGGCGACCTCATCGCGGTCGCCGCGACCGGCGCGTACTGCTACTCCATGGCCAGCGGCTACAACCGACTTCCCCGGCCCGCGCTCGCCGCGGTCGTGGACGGCCAGGCCCGGTTGCTGCTGCGCCGGGAGACCGAGGAAGACCTGTTCCGCCTGGAGGTATGAGAAGTGTCAAGCCACGAACGCGTCGGCAAACCGATCAGGGTCGCGCTGCTGGGCTGCGGCACGGTCGGCACCGAGGTGGTCCGGCTGCTCACCGACCAGGCGGCCGACCTTACCCCGCGGGTCGGCGCGCCGCTGGAGCTGACCGGCATCGCCGTGCGCAGGCCGAACAAGCACCGCGAGGTGCCCGCCGAGCTGCTCACGACCGACGCCGAGGCCCTGGTCGCCTCCGACGACGTGGACGTGGTCGTCGAGGTCATCGGCGGCATCGAGCCCGCCCGCTCGCTGCTGCTCGCCGCGTTGCGCGCGGGCAAGTCGGTGGTGACCGCGAACAAGGCGCTGCTGGCCGAGCACTCGGGGGAGCTGTTCGAGGCCGCCGACGCCTCGGGCGCCGACCTGTACTTCGAGGCGGCGGTGGCGGGCGCGATCCCGCTGCTGCGCCCGCTGCGCGAGTCCTTGGCCGGCGACCGCATCACCAGGGTGATGGGCATCGTCAACGGGACCACGAACTTCATCCTCTCGGGCATGGACTCGACCGGGGCGAGCTACGCCGAGACCCTGGAGGAGGCGACCCGGCTCGGGTACGCCGAGGCGGACCCGACGGCCGACGTGGACGGGTTCGACGCCGCGTCCAAGGCCGCGATCCTGGCGTCCCTGGCCTTCCACAGCCGGGTCACGGCCGCCGACGTGCACCGCGAGGGCATCGCGTCGGTCAGCGCCGCCGACATCGCCGCCGCCAAGGCGCTCGGCCGCACGGTGAAGCTGCTGGCGATCTGCGAGCGGGTCACGACGGACGGCGCGGACGGCATCTCCGTGCGGGTGCACCCGGCGATGATCCCCACCTCCCACCCGCTGGCCGGCGTGCACGGCGCGTTCAACGCGGTGTTCGTGGAGGCCGACGCGGCCGGCGAGATGATGTTCTACGGCCAGGGCGCGGGTGGCGCCCCGACCGCCAGCGCGGTGCTCGGCGACCTCGTCGCGGTGGCCCGCAACCGGGTGCACCAGGGGCGCGGCCCGCGTGAGTCGGCCTACGCGGCGCTGCCCGTCCGACCGATGGGCCAGACGCCGACGCGTTATCACATCAGCCTCGACGTCGCCGACCGGGCGGGCGTGTTGTCGCAGGTGGCGGCGGTGTTCGCGGAACACGACGTGAGCATCGCGGCCGTGCGGCAGGAGGGCCGGGTCGACGACGCCAGCCTGGTGGTCGTCACCCACGCCGCTACCGACGCGGCACTGCGGTCGACCGTGGACAAAATCGGCGGGCTGCCCGTAGTTCGGGAAGTGGTCAGCGTGATGAGGGTGGAAGGCGAAGAAACATGACGATCCAAGCAGGCGTGCGACCGGGGTGGCCCGGCATCATCCACGCCTACGCGGACCGGATCGAACTCCCCGAGGGCGCCAAGGTCGTCACCCTCCACGAAGGCGGCACGCCGCTGGTCGCCGCCGAGCACCTGTCGGAGCTGACCGGCTGCCGGGTCTACGTCAAGGTCGAGGGCGCGAACCCGACCGGCTCGTTCAAGGACCGCGGCATGACCGTGGCCATGACGCACGCGCTGGCCAGCGGCATCCGCGCGGTGATCTGCGCGTCGACCGGCAACACCTCCGCCAGCGCGGCGGCGTACGCGGCCAAGGCGGGCCTCACCGCCGCGGTGCTCGTGCCGCGCGGCAAGATCGCGCTGGGCAAGCTCGCCCAGGCGGTCTCCCACGGCGCGCGGATCCTGCAGATCGACGGCAACTTCGACGACTGCCTGGAGCTGGCCTCCAAGACGGCGACCGAGTACCCGATCACGCTGGTCAACTCGGTCAACCCGGTGCGGCTGATCGGCCAGAAGACCGCCGCGTGGGAGATCTGCGACGTGCTGGGCCGCGCGCCCGACGTCCACTGCCTGCCGGTCGGCAACGCGGGCAACATCACCGCGTACTGGCGCGGGTACTCCGACTACCACGCCGACGGCGTGATCGGCGCCACGCCCAGGATGTTCGGGTTCCAGGCCGCGGGCTCCGCGCCGCTGGTGCTCGGGCAGCCGGTGGCGAACCCGGAGACCATCGCGACCGCCATCCGGGTGGGCAGCCCGGCGTCGTGGACCGGCGCGGTGGCCGCCAAGGAGGAGTCCGGTGGGCTGTTCGAGGCCGTGACGGACGAGAAGATCCTGGAGGCCTACCGACTGCTGGCCTCGACCGAGGGCATCTTCGTCGAGCCCGCGTCCGCGACCAGCGTGGCGGGGATGCTGGCCACGGTCGCCGACGGCCGGCTGCCGAAGGGCTCCACGGTCGTCTGCACGGTCACCGGCCACGGCCTGAAGGACCCCGGGACGGCCCTGCTGGGCATGCCCGAGGTCGAGCCGGTGCCGGTCGACCCCGGCGCCGTCGCGACCGCCCTGGAGCTGGCGTGAGGGCCTTGGCGGCCCGCTGCGTCCGCGTCACCGTGCCCGCGTCCACGGCGAACCTCGGCTCGGGGTTCGACGCGCTGGGCATGGCGCTGGGTGTGCACGACGAGTTGGAGTTCGCCGTGACCGACGGCGGGCTGGCGGTGGAGGTGTCCGGCGAGGGCGCCGCCGACGTGCCGACCGACGAGCGCCACCTGGTCGTGCGGGCGTTCCGGGCGGCCTGCGAGCTGGTCGGGGTCGAGGCCCCGGGGCTGCGGCTGACGTGCCGCAACGCCATCCCGCACGCGCGCGGCCTCGGCTCGTCCGCGGCGGCGGTCGTGGCCGGCGTGGCGGCCGGTTTCGCCCTCGCCGGTCGCGAGACGGACACGAGCGCGTTGCAACTCGCCGCCGAGTTCGAGGGCCACGCCGACAACGCGGCGGCGGCGATGCTCGGCGGCGTGGTGATCGCGTGGACGCAGGGTGACCGCTACCGCGCGGTCCGTGTGGACCCGCACCCCGGTGTGACGCCGGTCGTGCTGGTGCCTTCGGAGGAGTCGTCCACCCGCACCACGCGCGGCCTGCTGCCGTCGAAGGTGCCGCACGAGGACGCGGCGTTCGCGGCGGGGCGGTCCGCGCTGGCCGTGCACGCGCTCACCGCGGACCCGTCGTTGCTGGTCGACGCGTTGGACGACCGGTTGCACGAGCCCTACCGGGAACCCGCCTGGCCTGCGACGACGAGGCTCGTGCGGTCCCTGCGGGAGGCGGGGGTGGCCGCCGCGGTGTCGGGCGCCGGACCCACGGTCCTGGCCCTGTCGCCGGACGGTGTGCTGCCGCCCGGGGTGGACCTGGCCGGGTTCGAGGCGCGGCGCGTGCCGGTCGACCTGGCCGGAGTCCGGGTTGCGCCACTCGGCTGAGTGGTGCGACGCGCCGTGCCCCGGTTGTTGCACCCGGCCGGACCGGCGTCTACCCTCGGGGCCATCAGTCACCGCGCGCACGGGCGCCGGTGTGGTGCCCGGACTTTCGTTCCGGGTCGCATTCCTCCAGTGATCTGGCTCTGTGCCGTATGGACGGGGCCGACGCTGGAAGGCACCCGCTCGCCGTGTGACCGAAGTCCCGCACCGGAGGACTCCGCTTTCGTGCGCGTTCCGCGCCGTCGCCAGGTCCGCCTGAACCGGGACGAAACTGCCGCACCGCATTCCGTCGGACGGCAGGTCCGCTGGAACGCGTAGGAGGCGCGTTCCGGTCAGGAAGGACATGTGTGACCAACACCGATGTACTGAGCAGCCAAGCTCCTGCTGCTCCCAATCCCGCTACCGGCAGTTCCGGAGCCGAGGAGAACGCTCTGACCACCCCTTCGAACGGCGGCGCCACGCCGCGCAAGCGCGCGGGCCTCTCTGGAATGGTGCTGGCCGAACTCCGTGAACTCGCAGGTCAGCTGGGCATCACCGGCACGGCCGGCCTCCGCAAGGGCGACCTGATCGCCGCCATCAAGGAGCGGCAGGGCGGCACCTCCGGTCGGGGCAGTGCCGCGACGCCGCCCAAGGCCGAGAAGAAGGCCGAGGCGCCCAAGGCGGTCGTCGGGAAGCCCGTCGTGGAGAAGGCCGTCGCGGCTCCCGCCGTGGACAAGCCCACCCAGCAGCAGCTCGACGTGACCGACCGTCCCGTCGTGGAGGAGGAGGGTGGCCGCCGGGGCAACCGCCGCCGCCGTTCCTCCAACCGCCCCGCGGGCAGCCCCGAGGCCCCGGCCGCGGACGCTCAGCAGGCGCCGGCCCAGGCCGACCGACCCGCTGCGGCGGACCGCGTCCAAGCCGACCGCCCGCAGGCGGACCGTCAGCAGTCGGACCGCCAGCAGGGCGAGCGCGCCGAGCGGCAGGACCGCCCTGAGCGGCAGGACCGCGTCGAGCGGTCCGACCGGGGCGACCGGCAGGACCGCGGTGACCGGCAGGATCGCTCCGAGCAGCGCGAACAGCGCCAGGACCGGGGCGACCGAGGCAATCGCGGCGACCGGCAGGACCGGGGCGGGCGTGACGACCGCGGCGACCGCGGTGGCCGCGACCGCGACCAGAACCGCAACCGCCAGCAGAGCGGTCCGATCGACGACGACGACGAGGGCGGTCGTCGTGGTCGCCGCTTCCGCGACCGCCGCCGTCGCGGTGGGCGTGCGGACGAGGGCGGTCCCACCACGGACACCGAGGTCCGCGACGACGACGTCCTGCTGCCCGTGGCGGGCATCCTCGACGTGCTGGAGAACTACGCGTTCGTCCGCACCTCGGGCTACCTGGCCGGGCCGAACGACGTGTACGTCTCGTTGTCGCTGGTCCGCAAGTACGGGCTGCGCCGCGGCGACGCCCTGATCGGCGCCGTGCGGCAGCCGCGCGACGGTGAGCAGCAGCGGCAGAAGTTCAACCCGCTGGTGCGGGTGGACAAGATCAACGGCCTCGACCCGGAGGAGTCCCGCAACCGGCCGGACTTCACCAAGCTGACGCCGCTGTACCCGAACGAGCGCCTGCGCCTCGAGACGGAACCGCACATCCTCACCACGCGCGTCATCGACCTGGTGATGCCGATCGGCAAGGGCCAGCGAGCCCTGGTCGTGTCGCCGCCGAAGGCGGGCAAGACCTCGGTGCTCCAGTCGATCGCGAACGCGATCACGAAGAACAACCCCGAGTGCCACCTGATGGTGGTGCTGGTGGACGAGCGCCCCGAAGAGGTCACCGACATGCAGCGGTCGGTGAAGGGCGAGGTCATCGCCTCCACCTTCGACCGCCCGCCGTCGGACCACACCACGATCTCGGAACTGGCCATCGAGCGGGCGAAGCGCCTGGTCGAGATGGGTCACGACGTGGTCGTGCTGCTGGACTCGATCACCCGCCTGGGCCGTGCCTACAACCTCGCGGCCCCCGCGAGCGGCCGGATCCTGTCCGGTGGTGTCGACTCGACCGCGCTGTACCCGCCCAAGCGGTTCCTGGGCGCGGCCCGCAACATCGAGGACGGCGGCTCGCTGACCGTCATCGCGACGGCCCTGGTCGAGACCGGGTCCGCGGGCGACAGCGTGATCTTCGAGGAGTTCAAGGGCACCGGCAACGCCGAGCTCAAGCTCGACCGGAAGATCGCGGACAAGCGGACCTTCCCGGCGGTGGACGTCGACTCGTCCGGCACCCGCAAGGAAGACCTGCTGCTCTCGCCGGACGAGCTGGCGGTCATGCACAAGCTGCGCAGGGTGCTGCACGCCCTGGACAGCCAGCAGGCCATCGACCTGCTGCTCGACCGCCTCCGCAAGAGCCGGACGAACATCGAGTTCCTGATGCAGGTGGCCAAGACCACCCCGGGCGGGGACAACGACTGACCCCGTCCGACCACCGAAGGCCCGTCCGGCACCACGCCGGGCGGGCCTTCGGGCGCTCAGGGTGACCGGGCGCTCAGGGTGACCGGGCGTTCCGGTGGCCGTCAGCAGGGTGGCGAGGGCGCGACCAGGCCCGCCTCGGCCAGCGCGGCGGTGCGGCGGCGTTCGAGGAAGTACTGCGCGACCAGCAGCGCGGTGACCGGCACGCCGAGGCCCACGACGGCCGCCACGGGCACGCGCACGCCGTCCAGGAGCACCCCCGCCGCCAGCACGGCCACCAGGTACGGCCAGCGCAGCCACGCGCGTTGCCACCGGGCGGTCCACCCGACCGCGTTCGACGTCGCGATGCCGACCGCCACGCCGGCGCCGAACACGGGGCTCGACAGGACCAGTTGTCCCGGAGCACCCACCAGCAGACCACCCAACCCGGTGAGACCGAGGACGGCGATGCCGAACAGGAACGGCACGGCCAGCCACGAGGTCAACGACAGGGGACGCCCGACAGTGCAGAACACCCCGTAAGTGTGGCGTCCACGCAGCGGGTGTCGCCGCTGTCTGTAGTTCAGCGGTTACCTCATGCGCCGGATGGTCGACCACGATCGGCGAACGGTTGTGACACCGGCCACCGGGAACAAGCGTGCGAAGCCTCGCGTTGCAGACCATGACGGCCGATCTGGCACACTGTCAGGTCGAGTCCGGCTCCGGTTCACCTCGAAGAATCCCCAACGAGGACCCGGCGGCCACCGAGGAAAGGGACAGACGTTGAAGACCGGCATTCACCCCGAGTACGTGACGACCGAGGTCAGCTGCAACTGCGGCAACACCTTCAACACCCACAGCACCAAGTCGTCCGGCTCCATCCACGTTGAAATCTGCTCCAACTGCCACCCGTTCTACACGGGCAAGCAGAAGATCATGGACACCGGTGGCCGGGTCGCGCGCTTCGAGGCCCGCTACGGCAAGCGCGCCAAGTAGCTGCCAGAACGGCGTCCACCCCGAATCCGCGGGTGGGCGCCGTTGTCGTCTCCAGACCCGGAAACACCCTCGCCAGACGCTGAGACCGGAGCAAGATCGTGACGCTGGACGCCCTGCTGGCCGAGCACGCCGAGCTGGAAGCCAGGCTCGCCGACCCCTCGGTGCACGCCGACCAGGCGGGCGCGCGCAAGCTCGGCAAGCGCTACGCCGAGCTCACCCCGGTCGTGAAGACCGCCCGTGAGCTGGCCCAGGCGAGGTCCGACCTGGAGACCGCCCGCGAGCTGGCCGCCGAGGACGAGGTGTTCGCCGAGGAGGCCGAGCAGCTGGCCAGGACGGTCCCGGCGCTGGAGTCGAAGCTGACCGAGCTGCTGCTGCCGCGCGACCCGCACGACAGCTCGGACGTCGTGCTGGAGATCAAGTCCGGCGAGGGCGGCGAGGAGTCGGCCCTGTTCGCGGGCGACCTGCTGCGCATGTACCTGCGGTACGCCGAACGGCACGGGTGGAAAGCCGAAGTGCTCGACGGCACGGACTCCGACCTGGGCGGCTACAAGGACGTCACGGTGGCCATCAAGAGCCGCGCGGACACCCCGGACGGCGTGTGGTCGCGGCTGAAGTACGAGGGCGGCGTGCACCGCGTGCAGCGGGTGCCGGTGACCGAGTCCCAGGGCCGCATCCACACCTCCGCCGCCGGCGTCCTGGTGTTCCCCGAGGTCGACGAGGTCGAGGTCGGGATCGACGAGAACGACCTGCGCATCGACGTGTTCCGCTCGTCCGGCAAGGGCGGGCAGAGCGTCAACACGACCGACTCGGCGGTGCGCATCACGCACCTGCCCACCGGCATCGTGGTGTCCTGCCAGAACGAGCGCAGCCAGCTGCAGAACAAGGCGCGCGCGATGCAGGTGCTCCAGGCCAGGCTGACCGCGTTGGCCGAGGAGAAGCAGCAGCAGGAGGCGTCGGACGCCCGGCGCACGCAGATCCGCACGGTGGACCGCTCCGAACGGGTGCGGACCTACAACTTCCCGGAATCGCGCATCTCCGACCACCGGGTCGGGTACAAAGCCCATAACCTGGACCAGGTGCTCGACGGCGACCTGGACGCGGTGCTGGACGCCCTGGCGTCGGCCGACCGCGCGGAGCGACTCGCCGCCGGGTGAGGCGATGACGGAGGGCGCGCGATGGCGGAAATCCTGGTGAACCCGCGGCGCGCCCCCCTTGACGCGGTGCTGGACGTGCGGGTGGTCGACCTGCCACCGGACGAACGGGTCGTGGTGCGCGCGTCGACGGGCGACTGGTCGTCCACCGCGGTGTTCCTGGCCGACGAGCGCGGCGTGGTGGACCTGACCAGGCACGCGCCCGTCGAGGGCGACTACGCCGGCGTCGACCCGATGGGGCTGTTCTGGTCGATGTCCCGGACGGGTGAGCCGAGCGGCCCGACGTCGATCGAGGTCGTCGGGGTCGACGAGGTGGAGCTGGACCGGCTCACCGTGCCCGACGGGGTGCGGCGGACCGAGGTGGGCGAGGACGGCCTGGTCGGCGTGCTGTTCGAGCCCGACGACGACCGGGTCCACCCCGGCGTGATCGTGCTGGGCGGGTCCGAGGGCGGCGTGCGCGAGCTGGACGCGGCGCTGCTGGCCGGGCACGGGTTCGCCGCGCTGGCGTTGGCGTACTTCGGCGTGCCGGGCGTGCCGGACGACCTGGTCGAGGTCCCGCTGGAGCACTTCGGGACCGCGCTGGAGTGGCTCGGCGCGCGGGCGGGGCGGCTGGGTGTCGTCGGCGGGTCGCGCGGCGGTGAGGCGGCGTTGCTGCTCGGCGCGACGTTCCCGCGGGTCGAGGCGGTGGTCAGCGTGGCGGGCAGCGGCGTGGTCACGCAGTGCGTCGGGCCGGGGACGCGGTTGTTGCCGAAGCTGGCGCACGAGGCCTCGTCGTGGACGTGGCGGGGCAGGCCGTTGCCGTACCTGCCGCACTCGATCCCCGACGAGCTGCGCGAGCGGGTGGTCTCGGGCGAGCCGGTGCGGCTGAACTCGGCGTTCGACTTCGCCGACGGCATCCCGGAGGACGCCGAGATCCCGGTCGAGCGGATCGGGGGCGGTGTGTTGCTGCTCTCATCCGGGCGGGACGGGTGGTGGCCGTCGGCGGAGCTGAGCGAGGTCGCCTGGCGCCGGCTGACCGGGCACGGGCACGCCCACCGGCACGAGCGCGTGGTGTACCCCGAGGCAGGGCACCTGATCGCCGGGCCACCCCACCGGCCGGTCGAGCCGGTGGCGCCGGGCCCGGGCGTGGACTTCTCGACGGGCGGCACGGTCGCCGCCACGGCCGCCGCCCGCGCCGACGCGTGGCGTCGGACCGTTGAGTTCTTGTCGGACCAACTGGGCACCTAATGTGTCGTTCATGAGCGCACACTTTGACGTCGTGGTCCTCGGTGCGGGGCCAGGCGGGTACGTCGCCGCGATCCGGGCGGCCCAGCTGGGGCTGAAGACGGCGGTCATCGAGGAGCGTTACTGGGGCGGGGTGTGCCTGAACGTGGGCTGCATCCCGTCGAAGGCGCTCCTGCGCAACGCGGAGCTCGCGCACCTGTTCACCCACGAGCAGAAGACCTACGGCATCCAGGTCGACGGCACGGTGAAGTTCGACTACGGCGTCGCCCACGACCGCAGCCGCAAGGTCGCGGACGGGCGCGTCAAGGGCGTGCACTTCCTGATGAAGAAGAACGGCATCACGGAGTACAACGGCTTCGGCACGTTCCGCGACGCCAACACCATCGAGGTGAACGGCGAGACCGTCACGTTCGACCACGCCGTCATCGCCGCGGGCGCGAAGACCCGGCTGCTGCCGAACACGACGCTCTCCGACCGGGTGGTGACCTACGAGGAGCAGATCCTCACCAAGGAGCTGCCCGGCAGCATCGTCATCGCGGGCGCCGGCGCCATCGGCGTCGAGTTCGCGTACGTGCTGCACAACTACGGCGTGAAGGTCACCATCGTCGAGTTCCTCGACCGGGTGGTTCCGCTGGAGGACGCGGAGGTGTCCGCCGAGCTGGCCAAGCGCTACAAGCGCATGGGCGTCGACGTGCGCACGTCCACCCGGGTGGAGTCCATCGACGACAGCGGCGACAAGGTCCGCGTCACCGTGTCGAAGGACGGGCAGCAGGAGGTCCTGGAGGCCGACAAGGTCATGCAGGCGATCGGCTTCCAGCCGCGGGTGGAGGGCTACGGCCTGGAGAACACCGGCGTCGAGCTGACCGAGCGCGGCGCGATCGCCGTCGACAACCGGGGTCGCACCACCGTCCCGCACATCTTCGCCATCGGCGACGTGACCGCGAAGCTGATGCTGGCGCACGCGGCCGAGTCCATGGGCATCGTCGCGGCCGAGACCATCGCGGGCGCGGAGACCATGGAACTGGACTTCCCGATGATCCCGCGCGCGACGTTCTGCCAGCCGCAGATCGCGTCGTTCGGGTGGACCGAGGCGCAGGCCCGGGAGAAGGGCTTCGACGTCCAGGTGGCGAAGTTCCCGTTCACCGCGAACGGCAAGGCCCACGGCCTGGCCGACCCGAACGGCTTCGTCAAGCTGATCAGCGACGCCAAGTACGGCGAGCTGCTCGGCGCGCACATGATCGGACCGGACGTGACCGAGCTGCTGCCGGAGCTGACGCTGGCCCAGCAGTGGGACCTGACCGTGCACGAGGTGGCGCGCAACGTGCACGCGCACCCGACGTTGAGCGAGGCGGTCAAGGAAGCGGTGCACGGGCTGGCCGGCCACATGATCAACTTCTGATCCCCCTACCCTGGGCGCATGACCCGACACCCGCTGCGGACGGCCATCAACGAAGCGGAACGCCTGCTGGCCGCGGCGGGTGTCGACAGCCCCAGGGTGGACGCCGAGCTGCTGGCGGCCCACGTGCTCGGCGTCGAGCGCTCGCGGCTGCCGCTGATCCCGTTGGTCGA
The DNA here is from genome assembly GCF_050946825.1 of Actinosynnema sp. CA-299493. Taxonomy (NCBI): domain Bacteria; kingdom Bacillati; phylum Actinomycetota; class Actinomycetes; order Pseudonocardiales; family Pseudonocardiaceae; genus Actinosynnema; species Actinosynnema sp. CA-299493. Next base: position 8,220,930 of record NZ_CP191993.1, on the reverse strand, counting down.
CCCGCCGGTGGTGGACGCGCTGCACAAGGCGGTGCGGCTGCGCGCGACCCGCGTGCCGTTGCAGCACATCACCGGCCGGGCGTACCTGGGCGGGGTGGACCTGGAGGTCGGTCCGGGCGTGTTCATCCCGCGCCCGGAGACCGAGCTGATGCTGGAGTGGGCACTGTCCACCGTGGAGTCCGAGGACCCGGTGGTGGTGGACCTGTGCACGGGTTCCGGCGCGTTGGCGCTGGCGGCGGCGCACCGGTTGCCGGCCGCGTCCGTGCACGCCGTCGAGCGCGACCCCTCGGCGTTGGCCTGGGCGCGGCGCAACGCGGAGGCGTGCGCCGTCGCGGGCGACACGCCCATCACGCTGCACGCCGGTGACGTGACCGGGCCGGGCGTGCTGTCGGACCTGGACGGGCAGGTGGACCTGGTGCTGTGCAACCCGCCGTACGTGCCGGACGGCACCGAGGTGCAGCCCGAGGTCGCCGACCACGACCCGCGGCACGCGGTGTTCGGCGGGTCGGACGGGCTCGACGTGATCCGGCACGTCGTGGGCGTGGCCGCGCGGTTGCTCAAGCCCGGCGGGCACGTGGCGATCGAGCACGACGACAGCCACGGCGCGACCGTGCCCGCGCTGCTCTCCGCGCGCCGGGTGCTCACCGACGTCGCGGACCACCGCGACCTGGCGTGGCGACCGCGCTTCGCGACCGCCCGCCGGGTCTAGGGGCTGGACCGCTCGACCATGCCGGCCAGGCGTGACCGGGTCAGCTCCCACTCCTCGGGCGGGCCGGCGGAGTAGAGGACGTACTCGACGCCGCCGGACTCCCAGAACGCGGTGGCGACCCGCTTCGCGCCCGCCGGGCCGTTCTCGTCGAACTCCCAGCTGACGGCCGGGTGGTCGCGGATCGTCGTCGGGGTGAGCGTGACGCGGCGGTGGCCGGGTCGCGCTCGCGATCCGCGGCGGCCCGGGTGATGCGCTCCAGGAGCGGTGTCGACGGGTCGGTCACCGGCGCGCCGCCGAGCCGGAGCTCGCGGCGCGGTGACGTCGGGTCGGTGACGACGAGGGTGGTGGCGACCGTGCCGGTGGCGACCTCCCAGCCGACCGGGATCACGGTGCCGAGGCCGCCCGGCGCGTCGACCCGTCGCAGGTCCGGCGGGAGGTCCGGGGTGGTCGGGGCGGTGGTGCCGGCGGCCGGCGCGGTGCTCGCCGGGGCGGTGGTCGTGGTGATGACGGGCAGGTCGGCCGCCGCCGCGGCGGTGGTGGGCGCGGGCGGCGCCGGGCGCCGGTCCAGGGTCAGGTAGCCCGCCGTGCCGGCCAGGACGACGTACGCGGCAGCGGCGGACAGCGCCAGGGGGACGGCGCCGATCGGGTTCTTCGCGGTCACCGGACGCCTCGCCATCGGGATAATCTGGCTGTCAAAGCTCCGCCGAGTAAATCGGAGAACCCGCGATGGCTGTCAATGGCCCGAACGAGTGGAGCGAACTGCGGGAATGGCTGGCGGCGCGCGTCATCCACGTCGACCTCACCGATTTCGCCGACCCCGACCGGGTCCGCCTGTCCCGGGCGCTGACCGCGCTGACGTCGGCGTTGGCCGAGGGCCACGACGACGAGAGCCACCTGGCCGCCGCCGTGGCGCGCGACGAGCTGGCCCGCGGCGGCGCGCCCAGGGCGGACGACGTGCTGCGCGCCCACCTGGCCATCGCGCTGGCGGCCCGGACCGCCGAGGTGCGCGGCGTCACGCCGGAGGGCGCGCTGGTCGTGGCGGACGCGCGTCAGGCGGCGGAGTGCCGCGTGCTGGCCGACGAGATCCTGGCGATCGGCCCGCACCCGGAGCTCATCGCGTTCGCGACCGACCTGCGCCGGCGGCTGGACGAGGCCCGGGGGTGGCGGTGGGTGGAGCCGGACGTGTGGACGGCGGCGGTGGTCGGGCTGGCCGTGCTCGTGCTGCCGTTCGTGGGCGCGGCGATCGGCGACCCGGCGGTGACGGTGGCGGGCGTGCTGGTGGGCGCGGCGCTCGTGTTCGGGTTCGTGGTGGCGCACCGGAAGCGCCGGTGGGCGGTCGACGCGGACGCGGCGTTCGGTCGCGGTGGTCGGTGACGGGGGTCCGCCGCGCGCCTGCCGCGCCGCACCCGCCGCTCGCCGTCCGGGTGTGACCTCGACCGCTGGCCTCGACCGCGCTGTGCTTGGATCAGCAGGGTGAGCACGATCTACGACTGTGGTGTCCAGGCCGACCGCGCGGCGGGGCTCGAAGCCGCGGCGGGAGCGGTGCGGGGTGGCCGGTTGGTCGTCCTGCCCACGGACACCGTGTACGGCATCGGGTGCGACGCCTTCGACGCGGCCGCCGTTCGGGCCCTCTTGGAGGCCAAGGGACGCGGACCCGACATGCCGGTCCCCGTCCTGGTCGGCTCGTGGACCACGATCGACGGGTTGGTCCTCGGCGTCCCCCGGCAGGCCCGCGCGCTGATCGAGGCGTTCTGGCCCGGCGGGCTGTCGCTGGTGCTGCCGCACGCGCCCTCGCTGGCGTGGGACCTCGGTCACACCAGGGGCACCGTGATGCTGCGGATGCCGTTGCACCCGGTCGCGCTGGAGCTGCTGCGCGACGTCGGGCCGATGGCCGTCTCCAGCGCCAACAAGTCCGGCTTCCCGCCCGCCGGCACCGTCCAGGAGGCCTGGGACCAGCTCGGCGAGGAGGTCGGCGTCTACCTGGACGGTGGACGGGCCGCCGAGAACGTCGCCTCCACCATCGTCGACCTGACCGGACCGGACCCCGTGGTCCTGCGGGAGGGCGCGGTGCCCGTCGCCGAGGTGTCCAAGGCGCTCGGCGCCGAAGTCGAGGTCGCCCGCTAGTGGATCTTCGTGAACGGAGTAGCGTGGTGCTCCCGTCGCACGAACCACCCCGACCGGAACCAGCACAGCGGGATCCGGTGCGGCGGAATCCGACGCAGCAAGATCCACCCGACACCCCATCGCCGAGGGGCTAGCCTGCCGTGGGCCAGTTGCCTGCCGTGTCCAACGTCCTCCCCGTCCGGGAGTACCTGCTCGTCGCGCTGACCGCCGCGGTCGTGACGTTCCTGCTCGTCGGCCTGGTCCGCGCGCTGGCCTTCCGGATCGGCGCGGTCGCCTACCCCCGCCAGCGGGACGTGCACGTCCAGCCCATGCCGCGCATGGGCGGCCTCGCCATGTACGGCGGGGTGCTGGGCGGCATGCTCCTGGCGCACCAGCTGCCGGTGCTGCGCTCGGCGTTCGACTTCTCCTACGACCCGTACGCGGTGATCGTGGGCGGCGGCGTGATCGTCCTCGTCGGCGTGCTGGACGACCGGTTCGAGCTCGACTCCCTGACGAAACTCGCCGGGCAGGTCACCGCGGCGGGCATCCTCGTGCTGTTCGGCCTGCAGTGGCTGCTGTTCTGGGTGCCGTGGGGCGACGACGGCGAGGGCACCGGCTCGCTGCTCTCGCTCGACCAGAACCAGGGCGCGATCCTGAGCGTGCTGCTGGCCGTGACCATGGTCAACGCGATGAACTTCGTGGACGGGCTGGACGGCCTCGCGGCGGGCATCGGGCTGATCGCCGCCGCCGCCACCTGCGTGTTCTCCATCGGGTTGCTGGCCAACAACGGCGGCGACGTCGGCGCGTACCCGCCCGCCCTGATCGCGGCCACGCTGGCGGGCGCGTGCCTCGGCTTCCTGCCGCACAACTTCAACCCCGCGCGGATCTTCATGGGCGACTCCGGGTCGATGCTGATCGGGCTGATGCTCGCGGCGGCGACGATCTCGGCGTCGGGGAAGATCAACTACGAGTCGGTGCGCGCCACGGACGTCCTCGGCCTGCTGTCGCCGCTGGTGGTGGTCGCGGCGGTGCTGTTCGTGCCGTTGCTGGACCTGCTCATGGCCGTGGTCCGGCGCACCCGGCGGGGCGAGAGCCCGTTCTCCGCGGACAAGATGCACCTGCACCACCGGCTGCTGGAGATCGGCCACTCCCAGCGCCGCGCGGTGCTGCTGATCTACTTGTGGGCGGGCGTGCTGGCGTTCGGCGCGGTCGCGTTGACGCTGTTCGACGTGGTCGTCGTGGTGTGGTGCCTCGGCATCGGGCTCGTTCTCGCGCTGTTGGTCTCCGCGATACCGAGACTTCGCGAAGTACGCCGCACCTGACCCCGATGGTGGGGTGAGCACCAAGCCCTCTTTACACTCGGTCTCGACCAGTGAGAAGAGGTGACATGAGCCAGGACAGCTCTGAGGGCAAGACGGAGTGGACCCACGAAGCCGTCGTCCGGCGACTCGCGGGTGAGATGTACCGCAGCGCGCTGTGGGCGGCGCTGGGGACCGTGGCCGTCGGCGTGATCCTCTGGACCGTGCTGGCCGGTGTCCCCGGCCTGGTCGCGGCGCTGATCGGTGGCGCGATCGCGTGCCTGTCGTCGGCCGGGACGCTGCTCCTGATGCACCGCACCGCCGCGATGCCGCTCCAGGTGATCATGGTCGCGGCGTTCGCCGGGTTCATGGGCAAGCTGGTCCTGCTGTTCGCGGTGATGCTGCTGCTGCGCCAGTTCCCCGTGCTGCACACCAACGCGCTGGCGTTGACCATGGCCGCGACGATCCTGGTCGCCACCGCCATGGAGGTGCGCGCCTCCAAGCGCAGTCGCAGTCAGATCGTCATCCCGACCCCTGGCAACACCTGATCTACCGGCTGGTACGGTGCGCGCAGGACGGGACACCCAGGTAGGTGGGGTGCCTCTCGCGGGCGCTTGCGGTCCGTAAGGTACGTTAAGTCCCGATCGTGACGATTCCCCCGGCGGAGTGAACGCCGGCCGGGAGAACCGGAAGGAACACAGTGACCACGATGGTGCTGGCTGCGGGTGATGAGTTCGTCGCACCCGGAGTGAAGGACTTCTTCCTCCCACCGATCTTCGGTGAGGTCACCAAGCCCATGGTGCTTCTGGTGCTCTCGATCTTGATCATCGGTGCGTTCTTCATCGCGGCGACCCGCAACCTCAAGCTCGTTCCCGGCAAGTTCCAGTTCGCCGCCGAGTCGCTCTACGACGTCGGCCGCAACACGATCGCGCGTGAGCAGATCGGCGCCAAGGACTTCAAGCCCTTCGTCCCGCTGATCCTCACGGTCTTCACCTTCATCCTGGTGAACAACCTGTTCGGGCTCATCCCGTTCGTGCAGTTCCCCACGATGTCGCACATCGGCTTCCCGCTGGCCGTCTCGGTGTTCGTGATCTACCCGGTGTACCACTTCGTCGGGTTCAAGCGGCACGGTTTCGTCGGATACCTGAAGCACCAGACCATGCCGCCCGGCGCGCCGTGGTTCGTGCTCATCCTGCTGATCCCGATCGAGTTCTTCCAGAAGTTCTTCCTGAACCCGCTCACGCTCGCGATCCGAGTTTTCGCGGCCATGTTCGCGGGTCACCTGCTCTTGCTGGTGTTCACCTTGGCGGGTGAGTACCTGCTCTTCGCCGGCGGCATCACCGTCGTGGTCGCGCCCATCGCGTTCGTCTTCGCCATCGCGCTGACGTTCCTCGAAGCGTTGATCATGGTTCTTCAGGCCTACATCTTCGCGCTGCTGTCCGCCAACTACATCGGCGCGGCGCTGGCCGAAGAGCACTGAGAAATCACAAGCCTCCGATCCGCGAGTGTTCGCGGACCGAGTTGGAAAGGGAACAGCACAAGTGAGCGCTATCGTTCTTGCTCAGGAAGCCGCGAACGTCAACCTGAACCAGGGCCTCGCGGCCATCGGCTACGGCCTCGCGGCCATCGGCCCCGGCATCGGCGTGGGTCTGATCTTCTCCTCGGTCATCAACGGCACCGCCCGTCAGCCCGAGGCTCGCGGCGTGCTGCTGAGCCTGGCCTGGACCACGTTCGCCATCGTCGAGGTGCTCGCCCTGCTCGGCTTCGTCGTGTACTTCCTCGCGACGGCGGCCTGAGCACCGGTTCATCGCATCAGAGAGGTTTGTGATGAATACCCTCATCTTGGCGGCGGAGGAAGGGGTCATCAACCCCGTCCTGCCGCACACGTCGGAGATCATCCTCGGCCTGATCTCGTTCCTGCTGCTGTTCTTCGTCATCAAGAAGTTCGTGTCGCCGCGCTTCGAGACGTTGTACGCGGAACGTGCCGCCAAGATCGAGGGCGGGATCGAGAAGGCGGAGCAGGCGCAGGCGCAGGCCCAGCAGGCGCTGGACCAGTACAAGGCGCAGCTGGCCGAGGCTCGCGCCGAGGCGGCCCGCATCCGCGACGACGCCCGCATCGAGGGCGAGCAGATCATCAGCGAGCTTCGCGCCAAGGCGCAGGAGGAGTCCTCGCGGATCATCGCCCAGGGGCAGACCCAGCTCGAGACGCAGCGCGCGCAGATCGTCGCCGAGCTGCGCGGTGAGCTGGGCAGGCTGGCCATCGACCTGGCGGACCGGGTCGTCGGCGAGTCGCTGGAGGACGAGGTGCGTCGTCGGGGCACCGTCGACCGGTTCCTCTCCGAACTCGACGGCACGTCGGCTCCGGCCGTCAAGTGAGGGAACGCCGATGACGCTGCACGCCGCCAGTCGTGACGCCCTGGCCGCCGCCGAACTGCGGTTGCTCGAGGCCCTGGATGCCACGTTGGACAGCTCCGCCCTGGGCGAGCTGGGCAGCGAGCTGTTCGCGGTCGTGAGCCTGCTGTCGGCGCAGCCCGCGCTGCGCCGCGCGCTGGCCGACAACTCCTCGGAGCCCGAGTCCCGGGAGCAGCTGCTGCACGGCCTGCTCGACGGCAAGGTCGCGGACGTGACCACGCAGGTGCTGGCCACGGTCGTCACCGCGCGCTGGTCCAGCCCGCGCGAGCTGGTCGACGGCGTCGAGTCGCTGGCCCGCACCACGCTGCTGGTGCGGGCGGAGCGGGACGGCAAGCTCGACGCGGTCGAGGACGAGCTGTTCCGGCTCGGCCGGATCATCGCGGGCAACCACGCGCTCGAACTGGCGCTCTCCGACCCGGCGGCCGAGGCCGCGGGCAAGGTCGCGCTGGTCGACAGCCTCGTGGCGGGCAAGGTGGACGAGACCACCAAGACCCTGGTGGACCAGCTCGTCCGCGAGCCGCGCGGCCAGGGAGTCGTCAACGGCCTCGGCGACCTCGCGTCGCTCGCGGCCAAGCGCCGGGAACGTTCCGTCGCCCACGTCCGTTCCGCCGTCGAGCTCGACGCGGCGCAGCAGGACCGCCTCGAGGCCACGTTGACCCGGATCTACTCCCGGCCGATCGCGCTGCACGTCGAGGTCGACCCCACGCTGCGCGGCGGCCTGCTGATCAAGATCGGCGACGAGGTCATCGACGGGAGCGTGGCCGGTCGGCTGGCGTCACTGCGCCGCGACCTCGCCGGCTGACCGATCGGAACCGCGGCCCACAAGCCCCTTTCCCAGAACGAAGTGAGAGCAGGAACGACATGGCGGAGCTGACGATCTCGTCGGACGAGATCCGCAGTGCGATCGAGAAGTACGTCTCGGCCTACTCCCCGGAAGTGAGCCGGGAAGAGGTCGGCGTCGTCGCGGAGACCTACGACGGCATCGCCATCGTCGAGGGTCTGCCCGGCACCATGACCAACGAGCTGCTGGAGTTCCCCGGCGGCGTGCTCGGCGTGGCCCTGAGCCTGGAGGTCCGCACCATCGGCGCGGTCATCCTCGGTGACTTCGACAAGATCGAAGAGGGCCAGGAGGTCAAGCGGACCGGCCAGGTGCTCTCCGTGCCGGTCGGCGACGGCTTCCTGGGCCGCGTGGTGAACCCGCTCGGCCAGCCGATCGACGGCCTCGGCGACATCGTGGCCGACGACAACCGCGCGCTGGAGCTGCAGGCGGCGTCCGTGCTGCAGCGGCAGCCGGTGAGCGAGCCGATGCAGACCGGCATCAAGGCCATCGACGCCATGACGCCGATCGGCCGCGGCCAGCGCCAGCTGATCATCGGCGACCGCAAGACCGGCAAGACCGCGGTCTGCATCGACACGATCATCAACCAGAAGAAGGCCTGGGACTCGGGCGACCCGCAGCAGCAGGTCCGCTGCGTGTACGTGGCCATCGGCCAGAAGGGCTCCACCATCGCGGGCGTCAAGACCGCGCTGGAGGAGGCGGGCGCGCTGGAGTACACCACCATCGTCGCCGCCCCCGCGTCCGACTCGGCCGGCTTCAAGTGGCTCGCGCCCTACACCGGCTCGGCCATCGGCCAGCACTGGATGTACCAGGGCAAGCACGTCCTGATCATCTTCGACGACCTGACCAAGCAGGCGGAGGCGTACCGCGCCATCTCGCTGCTGCTGCGTCGCCCGCCGGGCCGCGAGGCCTACCCCGGCGACGTCTTCTACTTGCACTCGCGCCTGCTCGAGCGCTGCGCGAAGCTGTCCGACGACATGGGCGGCGGCTCGATGACCGGCCTGCCGATCATCGAGACCAAGGCCAACGACGTGTCGGCGTACATCCCGACCAACGTCATCTCGATCACCGACGGCCAGTGCTTCCTGGAGTCGGACCTGTTCAACGCCGGTGTGCGCCCGGCCGTCAACGTGGGCATCTCGGTGTCCCGCGTCGGTGGCGCCGCGCAGACCAAGGCGATGAAGACGGTCTCCGGCTCGCTGCGCCTGGACCTGTCGCAGTTCCGCGAGCTGGAGGCGTTCTCCGCCTTCGCCTCGGACCTCGACGCGGCCTCCCGCGCCCAGCTCGACCGCGGCGCCCGCCTGGTCGAGCTGCTCAAGCAGGGCCAGTACTCGCCGGTCCCGGTCGAGGAGCAGGTCGTCTCGATCTACCTCGGCACCAAGGGCCACTACGACGACATCGCGGTGGGCGACGTCCGCCGCTTCGAGTCGGAGTTCCTGGACCACGTGCGGCGCGGCCACGACGTGATCCTGTCCGACATCCGCGAGTCCAAGAAGCTGTCGGACGACACGGAGCGGGGCATCGTGGACGCCGTCACCGCGTTCAAGCAGCAGTTCACCGCAACCGGCAGCGCGACCTCCGCGGTCACCGAAGCGCCCGCCGACGCGATGGACGCCGACAAGGTCGGGCAGGAGTCGGTGAAGGTCAACCGGCCCGCTCCGACCGAGAAGTGACGTAGCCATGGCGGCACAGATCCGAGAGCTGCGCCAGCGGATCCGCTCGGTCAACTCGACCAAGAAGATCACCAAGGCGTACGAGCTCATCGCCACGTCCCGTCTGGCCAAGGCGCAGACGAGGGTCGCGGCGTCGCGTCCGTACGCGGAGGAGATCACCTCGGTGCTCTCCTCGCTGGCGACCGCGTCCGCGAACCTCGACCACCCGCTGCTGACCGAGCGCAAGAACCCCCGCCGCGCCGGCGTCCTGGTCGTCACCAGCGACAAGGGCATGTGCGGCGGCTACAACGCGAACGTGCTGCGTGCCGCCGAGGAGCTGCTCTCTCTGCTGCGGTCCGAGGGCAAGGAGCCCGTGCTCTACGTCGTCGGCCGCAAGGGCGTGGGCTACTACAAGTTCCGCCGCCGCGCCATCGCGGGCGAGTGGACCGGTTTCTCGCAGCTCCCGCACTACGTGAACGCGGTCGAGGCCGGTGACGCGCTGGTCAAGGCGTTCGTCGCGGGCAGCGACGACGAGGGCGACCAGCCCGGTCCGGACGGCGTGCTCGGCGTGGACGAGCTGCACGTGGTCTACACCGAGTTCAAGTCCATGCTGAGCCAGACGCCGGTCGCCAAGCGGATCGCGCCGATGGTCGTGGACTTCGACCCGGAGCCGCAGAAGCTCCAGTCGGTGTACTCGTTCGAACCGAACGCGGAGACGTTGCTGGGCGCGTTGCTGCCCAAGTACGTCAAGACCCGGCTCTTCTCGGCGCTGCTGGACGCGGCGGCCTCGGAGTCGGCGGCACGGCGGACCGCGATGAAGGCGGCGACGGACAACGCCACCGAGCTGGTCCGCAACCTGAGCCGTCAGGCGAACGCGGCCCGCCAGGCCCAGATCACCCAGGAGATCAGCGAGATCGTCGGTGGCGCCTCCGCGCTAACCGGGGGCGCAGGAAGTGATGAGTGACATGAGTGCTACTGCCACCACCACCCGCACCGGCCGTGTGGTCCGGGTGATCGGTGCCGTCGTCGACGTGGAGTTCCCGCGTGGCGCGGTGCCGGAGCTGTTCAACGCACTGCACGTGGAGATCACCTACGAGGCGGTCGCCAAGACGCTGACCCTGGAGGTCGCCCAGCACCTGGGTGACAACCTGGTCCGCACGATCTCGATGCAGCCGACCGACGGCCTGGTCCGCGGCGCGGCGGTGACCGACACCGGCAAGGCGATCAGCGTGCCCGTCGGCGACGTCGTCAAGGGCCACGTCTTCAACGCGCTGGGCGACTGCCTCGACGAGCCCGGCCTCGGCCGCGACGGCGAGCAGTGGGGCATCCACCGCAAGGCGCCGTCGTTCGACCAGCTCGAGGGCAAGACCGAGATCCTGGAAACGGGCATCAAGGTCATCGACCTGCTGACCCCGTACGTCAAGGGCGGCAAGATCGGCCTGTTCGGCGGCGCGGGCGTGGGCAAGACGGTGCTCATCCAGGAGATGATCACCCGTATCGCCCGCGAGTTCTCCGGCACGTCGGTGTTCGCCGGCGTCGGCGAGCGCACCCGTGAGGGCACCGACCTCCTCCTCGAGATGGAGGAGATGGGCGTGCTCGGCGACACCGCCCTGGTGTTCGGCCAGATGGACGAGCCGCCCGGCACGCGCATGCGCGTCGCGCTGTCCGCGCTGACGATGGCGGAGTACTTCCGCGACGTGCAGGGCCAGGACGTGCTGCTGTTCATCGACAACATCTTCCGGTTCACCCAGGCGGGTTCCGAGGTGTCGACCCTGCTGGGCCGCATGCCGTCCGCCGTGGGCTACCAGCCGACGCTGGCGGACGAGATGGGTGAGCTCCAGGAGCGCATCACCTCGACGCGCGGCAAGTCGATCACCTCGTTGCAGGCCATCTACGTGCCCGCGGACGACTACACCGACCCCGCGCCGGCCACCACGTTCGCCCACCTGGACGCGACGACGGAGCTCTCCCGTCCGATCTCCCAGAAGGGCATCTACCCGGCGGTGGACCCGCTGTCCTCGTCGTCCCGGATCCTCGAGCCGTCGATCGTCGGCGAGGAGCACTACCGGGTGGCGCAGGAGGTCAAGCGGATCCTGCAGAAGTACAAGGAGCTGCAGGACATCATCGCCATCCTCGGCATGGACGAGCTGTCCGAGGAGGACAAGGTCCTCGTCGGCCGCGCCCGTCGCCTGGAGCGCTTCCTCGGCCAGAACTTCATCGTGGCCGAGAAGTTCACCGGTCAGCCGGGTTCGTTCGTGTCCATCAAGGACACGATCGAGGCGTTCGACCGCGTCTGCAAGGGCGAGTTCGACCACTACCCGGAGCAGGCGTTCTTCTCCTGCGGCGGGTTGGACGACGTCGAGGCCAACGCCAAGAAGCTGGCCGGCAAGTAAGTCGGGCTTCGTCGGAGGGCCGTTCCCCGGTTCGGGGGACGGCCCTCCGCCGTTCACTGGGAGGCCCAGCCGAGGGCTCGGGAGATGGCCAGCCCGCACGTGCGCACGGCGGGCACGACGGTGTCGGTGCGGGTGCCGGTCGGCACGACGACGGAGACCGCGGCGACCACCTCGCCGTCCTGGCCGCGCACGGGGGCGGCGACCGAGTAGGTGATCATCTCGATCTGGCGGTCGCTGATGGCGTAACCGTCGCGGCGCACGCGTGCCAGGGCCTCCCGCAGTTCCGGCGGCGACACGATCGTCCTGGGCGTGAACCGCTTGAGCGGCGCGGCCAGCACGGCCTCCTGCACGGCGGCCGGGGCGGCGGCCAGCAGCACCAGGCCGACGCCCGTGCAGTGGGTCGGCATCCGGCTGCCGACCCGCGTCACCACGTTCACCGCGTCCCGCGCCGAGATCCGCTCCACGTACACGACCTCCGTGCCGTCGCGGACGGCCAGCTGCACGTTGTGCCGCGTGACCTCGCAGAGGTCCTCCAGGAACGGCAGGGCGCGGTCCCGCAGGTCCAGGCTCCCCGGCGACAACGCGCCCAGCTCCAGCAGCCTCAGGCCCACGCGGTAGCGGCCGTCGGGCGCCCGGTCCAGGGCGCGCAGCTCCACCAGGGACGCCACCAGCCGGTGCGTGGTGCTCAGCGGCAGACCGGAGTGGCGGCTCAGCTCCGACAGCGTGACCGCCGACCGGTCCACGGTGAACACCGACAGCAGCGAGAACGCGCGCTCCAGCAGCGACTTCGGGGTGGGCACCGGCCCAGTCTCCCAGCGGGGCGCCCGCGCCGGGCCGAGCGGCCGGGCGCTCGCGCCGAGGCGGCGGCGATCCCGGCCCGCCGGACGCGCGTCGACGTGCCGGTGGTCCGGGGCGTTCGCACGTAGTCGGGGTCATCTGCCGGCCTCCGCCGGACGGGCGCCGTGCCTCGCGCATCGGCGGATTCCTCCGTGTTCGCCTTGGTAGCGGCGTCGGACGTGGTCGCGGTGGACGTCGTCGGAGCGGCTGCCGGACGTGGTCGCGGTGGGCCGGGACGACGTCTGGGGGTGGCTGGTGCGGCGGGGTGTTCCGGTCACCGTTTAGACTGGGGCTCGACTCCAGTCGACTCAGGGAGATGCGCGTGGCCGAGATGACCGTCCAGTTGGTCGCGGTGGAACGCCGCCTGTGGTCAGGCACGGCCACCTCGGTGGTCGCGCAGACGCTCGAAGGGGAGATCGGCATCCTGCCCGGCCACGAGCCGGTGCTCGGCCAGCTGGTCGAGGGCGGCGTGGTCCGGATCCGCACCGCGGACAACGAGCTCGTGACGGCCGCCGTGCACGGCGGGTTCCTCTCGGTGACCGGCGACGGGGTGAGCATCCTCGCCGAGGACGCGGAGCTGTCCGGGGAGATCGACGTCGAACGGGCCCGCGCGGACGTGCAGAACACGGACGACGTGCAACGGGCCAGGGCCACCGCGCGGCTTCGCGCCGCGGGACACTCGGCCTGACGCGGACGAGCGGACGAACGCCGTGGGGATCGCCGAACTGGTGGGGCTGGTCCTGTTCGGCGCGGTGGTCGTCCTCGCGTACCTGGCGTGGCGCCGCGTCCGACTGCTGCGCGCCGGTGGCGTGCACGTCGCGCTGAGGTCGAGGATCGCGGGCTCCAGCCGGGGCTGGCACCTGGGCGTCGGGCACTACCGGGGTGACGAGTTCACCTGGTTCCGCGTGCTGAGCCTGAGCGCCGGCCCGGACATGGTCATCTCCCGCGAGGGCTTCGAGATCGACGACCGCCGCGAGCCCACCCCGCCGGAGACGTACGCGATGCCCGCGAACGCGGTGGTGCTGCGCTGCCGGGGCGACAAGGGCGAGGTCGAGATCGCGATGGGCCCGGACGCGCTGACCGGATTCCTGTCCTGGTTGGAGTCAGCGCCTCCGGGCCGGTCCATTCCCTGGGCCTCCTAGCCCCGCCGGGTGCCCCGCGCGGTCAGGCGGGCTGCCTGATGCTCTCGTAGATCCTGGCGAAGCCCTCCCCGCCGTGACCGGCGTCGACCTGCCGCCGGATCAGGTCCTGGACCACGCGGACCACCTCCGTGGAGATGCCCTGCGCGGCGCTGGCGTCGAGCAGGTCGCCGAGGTCGGAGAACTCCAGGCTCTGCTGCCCCGGCGCGGTGTAGTCGCCACCGTCGACCACGGCCGCGAACCCGGCGAACCCGCCGGTCATCGCGGCCAGCCACGGCGCGGACCGCCGGGCGAACTCGGTCGCCGTCACGCCCGCGCCCGCGACCATCGCCGCGCCGTGCAGGAAACCCGCGAACATCACGTACATGCCGGCGAGCAGGGCCAGGTCGTACAGCGACGCCAGGCCCGCGTCCTCGCCGAAGTACGCGCTCTCGCCCCACAGGTCCAGCAGCGGGCGTAGCCGCTCGAACGCGCCGGCCGAGCCGCTGTAGAGGACGGACGAGCCGGGCTGCCCGATCATGTCGGGCACGGCCATGATGCCGCCGTCGAGGTACACCACGCCGTGCGCCGCCGCCCAGTCGGCGATCCCCCTCGCCTGGTCTGGCGTGGTCGTGGTGACGTTGACCAGCGTGCGGCCGGTGAGCAGGTCGGCCACCGGGTCGAGCACCCCGCGGACCGAGTCGGCGTCGAGCAGGCACGCGACCACCACGTCGGCCGCGGTCACGGCGTCGTGGACGGTGGCGGCGGCGGTGGCGCCGAGGTCGACGAGGGCGTCGGCCTTGCCGGGCGAGCGGTTCCAGACCGTCGTGGCGTGCCCGGCGCGGACCAGGGCGGTGGCGAGGGCGGCGCCCATCGCGCCGAGCCCGAGAACGGTCACCTTCGTGTTCGTCATGCCGGAATCGTCACCCGTACCGTCGGCCTTGACCAGTACGGACTATTTTGTGCAGTACCCACCTTTTGGTGAGTACCCCTTGGGAGGCGCGGTGGCGGCTCGACGTGGTCCCTACTTCTGCGGCATCGACGCCGCGATGGACGTGGTGTCGGGGAAGTGGAAGTCGTTGATCCTGTGGGAGCTGGCCGGGCACGGTGTGCGGCGGTTCGCCCAGCTGCGCCGCGGCCTGCCGGGCGTGAGCGAGAAGATGCTGGTCCAGCAGCTGCGCGAGCTGGAGGAGGACGGCCTCGTGCACCGCGAGGTGTTCCCCGAGGTGCCGCCGAGGGTCGAGTACTCGCTGACCGGGCACGGGGTGTCGCTCAACGAGGCGCTCGCCGCGCTGGGCGTGTGGGGCGTGGAGCGGATCCGGCGCATCGGTGCGGAGAAGGTGGTTCACGCGCCCTGATCGGGCACCCGCTCGGCGGGGCTCGGCCGGCGGAACAGGGTGCCGAGCCGGCGCAGCGCCTCCTGGTCGCCGGAGGCCGAGGCGGCGCCGGACGCGATCAGGCCGGCCAGTCCCGACCGGCCGTCGGCCAGCGCGGCGAACGCGTCCTCGTCGGTCTCGACCACCACGTCGGGCCGCTCGGCGGGGCCGTGGCCCGCGTCGACCGAACCGTCGTCCACGCGCACGTGGAACACCTCGTCGCCGACCCGGAACTCGTAGGCGGCCCGCACCCCGGCGGCGGCGTCGGCGTCGAAGAACGCCTCCATCGCGAGCACCGCCCAGCCGGGGTGGAACGCCTCGCCTGCCCGTCGTCCGCCCATGGCCCACCTGGCGCCCCACCGGGCCAGGGCGAGCACCGCCGGCCCGAGTTCCCGGCCTGCCCCGGTGAGGGCGTAGGCGGGGGTCCGGGCCGGCGCGGGCAGCGTGACCTTCCGCGCGAGGCCTTCCCGGTTTGGCGTCGGGCGTCAGGCGTTGGCGCCCGGCTGCCAGAGCACGTCGCCGTCCGGGTTGGCGACCCTGGCCAGGATGAACAGCAGGTCGGACAGCCGGTTGAGGTACTTCGCGGTCAGCGCGTTCGTCCGCTCGGCCTCGACCTCGATCAGCGCCCACGTCCCCCGCTCGGCCCGCCGGGCGATGGTGCGGGCCTGGTGCAGCAGCGCCGCGCCGGATGTGCCACCGTTGAGGATGAACGACTCCAGCTTGCCCAACCGGGAGTTGAACGCATCGCACCACGACTCGAGCCGGTCCACGTAGGCCTGGGTGATCCGCAGCGGCGGGTGCTCCGGGTCCGGCGCGATGGGCGTGCAGAGGTCCGCGCCGACGTCGAACAGGTCGTTCTGGACCTGCCGCACCACCTCGGCGACGTCGGGTTCCAGCGCCCCGAGCGCCAGGGCGACGCCGAGCGCGGCGTTGGTCTCGTCCACGTCGGCGTACGCCGTGATGCGGGGTGAGGTCTTGGGCACCCGGGAGAAGTCGCCGAGGCCGGTGGTCCCGTCGTCGCCGACGCGGGTGTAGATCTTCGTCAGGTGCACGGCCATGCGAAGCACTGTAGACACCGCGCAAGCGCACCACGGACGGGCACGATTCAGACCGTACGTAGGATTGCGGCACAACGAGCAAGGAGTTCCTTACGTGAGTGAGCACTTCCGGGTTCATGGCGGTGGCCGGCTCGTCGGCGAGGTCGCCGTCGTGGGCGCGAAGAACAGCGTGCTCAAGCTGATGGCGGCGGCGCTGCTGGCCGAGGGCACCACCACCATCACCAACTGCCCGGAGATCCTGGACGTGCCGCTGATGGCGGACGTCCTGCGCAGCCTCGGCTGCGAGGTGGTGATCGAGGGCCGGGTCGTCACGATCACCACCCCGAAGGAGCTCAACCACCGCGCCGACTCCGAGGCGATGGGCAAGCTGCGCGCCTCCGTGTGCGTGCTCGGCCCGCTGGTGGGCCGGTGCAAGCGGGCCGTCGTCGCGCTGCCCGGTGGCGACGCGATCGGCAACCGGCCGCTGGACATGCACCAGAGCGGCCTGCGCAAGCTCGGCGCGCACAGCGAGATCGAGCACGGCTGCGTGATCGCCGAGGCCGAGGGCCTGCACGGCGCGCAGATCTGGCTCGACTTCCCCAGCGTGGGCGCGACGGAGAACATCCTGATGGCGGCGGTGCTGGCCGACGGCACCACGGTCATCGACAACGCCGCCCGCGAGCCGGAGATCGTGGACATCTGCGTGATGCTCCAGCAGATGGGCGCGAAGATCGAGGGCGCGGGCACGTCCACGCTCACCGTGCACGGGGTCGAGTCGCTCCAGCCGACCCAGCACCGGGTGATCGGCGACCGGATCGTCGGCGCCACCTGGGCGTTCGCCGCCGTCATGACCCGCGGTGACATCACCGTGCGCGGCGTGGACCCGCACCACCTCGACCTGGTGCTGGAGAAGCTGCGGATGGCGGGCGCGGCCGTGACCACGCTCGACGACGGCTTCCGCGTGGTGCAGACCGACCGGCCGCGGTCGGTGGACTTCGTGACCCTGCCGTACCCCGGTTTCGCCACCGACCTCCAGCCGTTCGCGATCGCGTTGTCGAGCGTGTCCGACGGCACGTCGATGATCACCGAGAACCTGTTCGAGGCGAGGTTCCGGTTCATCGAGGAGATGGTGCGGCTGGGCGCCGACGCGCGCACCGACGGCCACCACGCGGTGGTGCGCGGGGTGGATCGGCTGTCCAGCGCGCCGGTGTGGGCATCGGACATCCGCGCGGGCGCGGGGCTGGTGCTGGCCGGGTTGTGCGCGGACGGCGCGACCGAGGTGTACGAGATCTTCCACATCGAGCGCGGCTACCCGGGCTTCGTGGAGAACCTGCGCAAGCTCGGCGCGACCGTGGAGCGCGTCAGCGCCTGACGGCCAGGGCTCGGTGGTCAGGGCCTGACGGTCAGGGCCGCACGGTCACCGGCACCCGCTGGGCGGCGTTGTTGGCCATGCCCTGCCGGTTCCACGGCTGGTCGACGGGCTGGGTGAGGCCGTCCTCGTCGGTCGCCCGCACCCGCAGCACGTGCTCGCCCGGCGTCGCGTCCCACGGGCACTCCCAGCGCCGCCACGCGTACCGGTCGCCGGCGGGTCCGAGGTCGGCCTCCACCCACGTGCCGCCCAGCTCGACCTCGACCTTCACCACGGGCGCGTGGCCGCTCCACGCGCGCCCGGTGAGCAGCACCCGGCCGGCGTCCACGAACCGCCGGCGGGTCATGAAGTCGGGGAAGCCGGGCGGGAGCATCAGGGCCTTGGGCAGGATGCGGGTCACCGGCGTGCCCTCGTCGTCGGGCCCGTGCGTGATCCGGTAGGCGACGGCCTGCTGGAACCCGTCGAACGGCCGGTCCAGCGAGGTGATCGAGCGCAGCCACTTCACGTGCGCCATGCCGTACCAGCCGGGCACGACCAGCCGCAGCGGCGCGCCGTGCTGGGGCAGCAGCGGTTGGCCGTTCATCTCGTAGGCCAGCAGCACGTCCGGCCGCAACGCCTCGGCCACCGGCAGCGCGCGTTCGTAGTCCTGCTCGACGCCCCGGTCCAGCCCGTGGTCCGAACCGGTGAACACCACGTCCACCGCGTCCGGCGGCAGGTCGGCCAGCAACGGCGCCAGCGGCGTGCCGGTCCACGTCGCGCAGCCGACCGCCTCGTCCAGCCACGGCTGGCTCACCGGCCGCGGGTGCAGCTTGGCCCGGCCGTTGCCCGCGCACTCCAGCGTCACCTGCCGGGTCACGGCGGGCAGCGCGCGCAACTCCTCCAGCGTCCACGTGCGGCCGAGCACGTCCAGCGACCAGCCGGTGACGTCCGGGATGTCGTAGTGGATCAGCAGGTAGTGCAGGCCGGCAGGCGTCTCGTCGTAGCGCAGCGCCTCCAGCGGCATCCCGTGGTTGCGCGCGGCGAGCCGCAGCTCGTCGAGCGAGATGTCCTCGTCGTCGTCGGCGATCCGGGACAGGCCGATGGTCATGTGGCGCTCCGCGGGAGGGTTCGGCGTCGGGCGCGCCGGCCGGTGCGGGCCGCCGCGTCGGACCACTGTCACCTCGATGCCGGCGGTCCGCAAGCTCCGCGAGGTCGGCGCCTACCCGTGCTGGTGCAGGAGGAGCCTGGCGTCGGGCACGTCCGCCGGGAACACCATCAGCCGGTGCAGGCCGTCGCGGCGGACCACCGTCACCCTGATGCGGGCGGTGCGCAAGCGCTTGGCCAGCACGTCCGCGGCCTCGGGGGTCGGCACGGCGGTGACCTCGGTCAGCAGGCCGAAGTCGTCGCCGGTGTAGTCGGGCACGGCCCGGCGGTCGATGCCGAACGCCCAGAACAGCACCAGGGCGAGCAGCCCGAACACGATGACCAGCAGCAGGAACGTGGTGAGCGCGGTCACGCGGCACATCCTCCCGCAGCTTCGATTCAGTGAGCAACGGCACGCGCGAGCTGTGTTACCCGTCAGTACGCTACGGGGAACCGTGACTCCAGGGCGGCCGAGCCGTCGCCCGCGGAGCAGCGGCAATGAGACACAGGAGGTTGCCGTGCCGTACCCGGCCGACCGAGAGCGCGACCGTCCGTGGGTCATGCGGACGTACGCGGGCCACTCCAGCGCCACCGCCTCCAACGCGCTGTACCGCCGCAACCTCGCCAAGGGCCAGACGGGTCTGTCCGTGGCCTTCGACCTGCCCACGCAGACCGGCTACGACCCGGACGACGAGCTGGCCAGGGGCGAGGTCGGCAAGGTCGGCGTGCCGGTCGGCCACATCGGCGACATGCGGCAGCTGTTCGACGGCATCCCGATGGGCGAGGCGAACACCTCCATGACCATCAACGCGACGGCCATGTGGCTGCTCGCGCTGTACGTCAGCGTGGCCGAGGAGCACGGCGCGGACCGCGCCACCCTCGCGGGCACCACGCAGAACGACATCATCAAGGAGTACCTGTCCCGAGGCACGTACGTGTTCCCGCCCGGGCCGAGCCTGCGGCTGATCACCGACGTGGTCGCGTGGACCGTGTCGAACGTGCCGAAGTGGAACCCGATCAACATCTGCTCCTACCACCTGCAGGAGGCGGGCGCGACGCCCGTGCAGGAGATCGCCTACTCGCTGTCCACCGCTATCGCGGTGCTGGACTCGGTGTTCGACGCGGGCCAGGTGCCCGAGGAGCGGCGCGGCGAGGTCGTCGCCCGCATCTCCTTCTTCGTCAACGCGGGCGTGCGGTTCGTCGAGGAGATGTGCAAGATGCGGGCGTTCGTCCGGCTGTGGGACGAGATCACCCGCGACCGGTACGGCATCGCCGAGGCCAAGCACCGCCGGTTCCGGTACGGCGTGCAGGTGAACTCGCTCGGGCTGACCGAGGCGCAGCCGGAGAACAACGTGCAGCGGATCGTGCTGGAAATGCTGGCCGTGACCCTGTCCCGGGACGCGCGGGCCCGCGCGATCCAGCTGCCCGCGTGGAACGAGGCGCTCGGCCTGCCCCGGCCGTGGGACCAGCAGTGGGCGCTGCGGATGCAGCAGGTGCTGGCCTACGAGACGGACCTGCTGGAGTACCAGGACATCTTCGACGGCTCGCACGTCGTCCAGGCCAAGGTGGACGAGCTCGTCGAGGGCGCGCGGGCCGAGATCGACCGCGTGCAGGCGATGGGCGGCGCGGTCGCGGCGGTCGAGTCCGGGTACATGAAGTCGGCGCTGGTGTCGTCGTTGGCGGACCGGCGTCGGCGGGTGGAGTCCGGTGAGGACGTCGTGGTCGGCGTGAACAAGTTCGCCACCACCGAGCCGTCGCCGTTGCAGGCCGAGGGCGCGAACGCGATCGAGCAGATCGACCCGGTCGTGGAGCGGCGCGCGGTCGAGGCGATCCGGGCGTGGCGGTCCTCCCGGGACGACGCGCTGGTCCGGTCCACCCTGGACGACCTGCGCGCGGCGGCGAAGACGGACCGGAACCTGGTCGAGGTCACGATCGCGTGCGCGAAGGCCGGCGTGACGACGGGCGAGTGGTCGCAGGCGTTGCGCGAGGCGTTCGGCGAGTACCGCGCGCCGACCGGGGTCTCGGCGGCGTCGGCGTCCGGCGAGTCGGGCGCGGAGATCGGGCGGGTGCGCGAGCGCGTGCGGGCGACCGGCGAGGAGTTGGGCGAGCGGCTGCGGATCCTGGTGGGCAAGCCCGGTCTGGACGGTCACTCCAACGGCGCCGAGCAGGTCGCCGTGCGGGCCCGCGACGTCGGCTTCGAGGTCGTCTACCAGGGCATCCGGCTCACGCCCGCGCAGATCGTGGCCGCCGCCGTGCAGGAGGACGTGCACGTGGTCGGCCTGTCGATCCTGTCCGGCTCGCACCTGGAGGTCGTGCCCGCGGTGGTCGACGGCCTGCGCGCGGCCGGCGCGGGTGACGTGCCGGTCGTCGTCGGGGGGATCGTCCCGCCCGACGACGCCGCGGAGCTGCGCGAGCGCGGTGTGGCCCGGGTGTTCACGCCCAAGGACTACGAGCTCACCCAGATCATGGACGAGATCGTGACGGTCGTCCGGGACGCCAACGGCCTCTAGACCACTTCCCGGGTGGACACGATCTCGGCGAACCCGCCGCCACGCAGGTTCGCCGCGGTGGCCCGGGTGAGCTCGTCGGCGGTCAGGTCCTCCAGGTCGAACGTGAACGTGGCGTCGAGCACGACCTTGACCCGGTAGCCGAGGTTGCCGCCGACGCGGGCGGTCGTCTCGACGCACATGTTCGTCTGGATGCCGGCGAGCACGATGTCGGTGACGCCGCGGGCCCGCAGCCACACGTCCAGGTCGACCTCGCCGTGGAACGCGGAGTTGACGTTCTTGGCGAAGACCAGGTCGGCGTCGACGTCGTCGAGCTCGGGCTTGAACCGGTTGCCGTCCTGGCCGGGCCGCAGCGGCGAGCCGGGCGTGGTCGAGTCGTGCCGGACGAGCACCAGCGGGCCGGTCCAGGAGTCGACGAGGCGGGCGATGTTGGCCTCCGCGCCCGGGTTGTTCCGCTTGCCCCAGGACGGGTCGTCGAAGCCGCGCTGCACGTCGATCAGGATCAGGACGGTGTCGCTCATGACGTCGAGTCTGCGGTCGTGGTCGGGCCGGGTGTGAGTGGCAGATCCGGCGCGTTGGAGTACTTTCCTGCCATGCGGACGGTGGGGGTGCTCCTGCTGCCGGGCAGTCGGATGTTCGACGTCTCGGTGGTGAGCGAGGTGTGGGGCGTGGACCGCTCCGACGCCGGGGTCGGCCCGTTCGAGCTGCGGCTGTGCGCGCCGGGACGGGTGGCGACGGCCGTGGCGCCGGTGGGCGTCATCCCGGCCACGCACGGCCTGTCCGGTCTGCGCGGCTGCGACCTGGTGGTGGTGCCCGGTCGGGTGGACCCGCTCGCACCGGTGCCGGACGCCGCGGTGCGTGCGCTGCGGTCGTTCTCCGGGACGGTCGCGGCGTTGTGCTCGGGGGCGTTCACGGTGGCGGCGGCGGGGATGCTGGACGGCCGGGAGGCCACCACGCACTGGCGGCTGCTGGACGCGCTGGAGGTCGCCGCGCCCCGGGCCCGCGTGGTCCGGGACGTCCTGTTCACCGACGGAGAGGTGCTGACGTCGGCCGGCGTGGTCGGCGGCTTGGACCTGTGCCTGCACCTGGTGCGCCGGGCGCACGGCGCCGACGTGGCCGCCGCCCTGGCCCGGCGGCTGGTGATGCCGCCGACCCGGGAGGGAGGCCAGCGCCAGTACGTCGACCCGCCCCTGCCGCCCCGCCCCGACCGCGTCGGCATAGCGTCCACAGTGGACTGGGCGGTGGACCGCCTGGCGTCGGCCGTCGGCGTGTCCGACATGGCCGCGCACGCGGGGATGAGCGAACGCACCTTCCACCGGGCGTTCCTGGCCGCGACCGGCAACACGCCCGGCCGCTGGCTCCAGGTGCAGCGGGTCCGGCTGGCGCGACGCCTGCTGGAGACCACCGACCTGCCGGTGCACCGCGTGGCCGAACGGGCGGGCCTCGGCACCCCGGCCAACCTCCGCCGCCGCCTGCGCGCGGAGCTCGGCGTGACCCCCGACGCCTACCGCCGCACCTTCCACGTGCCCGCCGCCTCCTGACCCCGCCGACGCGGCGTCACGGGGATGGCGGCGTCACGGGGATGATGCTGCTGTCCTCCTCGAACACCAGCAGCCGCGAGCCCAGCGGCTTCGCCAGCGTCACGGGGTAGTACTGGAACCGGTAGACCGCGGCACGGGCGCACTCGCCGACCGGCCCGACCGTCCGCACACCGATCACCACCGACGTCTCGGTCTCGGTCACCACGGGCTCCTTGACGGCGGGCGCGTCACCCCGGCACGGCGTCGGGGGCGTGCCCAGCTCCACCTCCAGCCGCACCCCGTCCGTCGTCCTGGCGTGGTGGCTCCCGATGATCTCCTCGCCCCGCTTCCAGAACGCCTCCGGCGTGACCGCGGGCCACGCGTACACGCTGCCGAACACGGACCGGAACCGCCACGCCGGCAGTTCCAGCTGACCGCGGTCGGTGTTGAACAGCGCCGTGCCCAGTTCGACGCTCACCAGCTCCAACTCGCCATCACGACCTCCACCGGGCATCCCGGCCAGCGCGTCACGCACGCTGATCAGCGGAAACGTTGCCGGGCCGTCGGGCAGCACCACCGAGGCCGGGCCGGGCGTCGGCGGCTCGACACCGGTGAACCGGTGGCCGACGGCCAGCTTCTCCTCCCCGAGGCCCATCCACTCCACGGTCAGCAGCTTCGGCTGGAACAGCACGATCGGGCGGGGGACCGCGGTCGCCGGGAAGTCCACCCCGGTGGGCGCGGTCGCGGTCGGGGCGGGCAGGTCGGACCCGGTGAGCAGGGCCGGTTGCACCGCCCGGTCGACCCGGGCGCAGCCCGCCACCACCAGGAGCACACCGAGGACCGCGACTGACGGGCGAAGTCTCATGCCACCGGGACGGAAGTCCACCGGCATGCGGTTGCACGGCCGGTTACCGTCGCGACATGGCCGAATACCAGCACATCCGCGTCGACCGCACGGATGACGTCGTGCGGATCACCATGGACCGCGCCACCCGGCGCAACTCGCTGTCCGCCGAGCACCTGGCGGAGCTGCTGACCGCGTTCCGCGAAGTCGCCGCGTCGGACGCGGTGGGCGTGGTGCTCGCGGGCGAGGGGCCCGTGTTCTCCGCCGGGCACGACTTCGCCGACGTGTCGGCCCGCGATCTGGAGGGCGTGCGCGACCTGCTGATGCTGTGCACGGACCTGATGCGCACCATCGAGTCCGTGCCTCAGGTCGTGATCGCGCGCGTGCACGGCCTGGCCACGGCGGCGGGCTGCCAGCTGATGGCGTCGTGCGACCTGGCGGTGGCCGCCGAGGAGGCCGCGTTCGCCCTGCCCGGCGGCAAGGGCGGCTGGTTCTGCCACACCCCGGCGGTGCCGGTGGCCCGCGCGATCGGGCGCAAGCGGCTGATGGAGATGGCGTTGACCGGCGACCCGGTGGACGCGCGCACCGCCGAGCAGTGGGGCCTGGTGAACCGCGTCGTGCCGCTCGCCGAGCTGGACGACGCCGTGGACGAGCTGATGCGCCGGGCCACCCGGGGGAGCCGGGCGAGCAAGGCGCTGGGCAAGCAGACGATCTACGCCCAGCTCGACCGGCCCGAGGCCGACGCCTACGGCATCGCGGTGGAGGTGATGGCGGCGGCGTCGCAGACCCCGGCGGCGAAGGAGGGCATGTCGTCGTTCCTGGCGAAGCGGTCCCCGGTCTGGACCGACTGACCGCTGCCCGGCACAGGACCACCGCGCACCGACCGCGGCCCCGGCGACACGTACCGAACGTTCGACGGGGTCGGGATCGGCGCGTGACAGCTCACCCCGCCACTTGGAGGACGAGGCAGGCGACGGGCAGCACGAGGTACGCGCCGGGCGCCGCGATGGTGCGCCACACCCCGGCGCGCGCGTGCGCCACGACCGCGCCCACGAAGAACGCCACCAGCCCGATCGCCGCCGCCGTCCCGACGACGGGCACGCCGAGCAGGCCGAGCAGGAGGCCGACCGCGCCCGCGCCCTTCAGCAGGCCCAGCACGGGCACCCACGACGGCGGCACGCCCACCGCGGCCGAGTTCGCCAGGACGAAGTCCGCCCTGGCCAGGTCGGCGACGGCGATGCCGGCGTTGGCGAGGATCGTGATCGCGGTGACCACGACGTGCGCGGTGGACATGAGACACCTCCGGGTGGGCGGACGGGACCGTCTGCCCACCCGACGTGCGGGCGGCGCGGAAGGTGACCGGCTACCCCGGCCGCTCCGCGATCCCGGTGGCCCCGGCGGTCACGGCTGCGCGTGCTCGTGCAGCAGGAGCAGCGTGTAGGCGGCGATCGACTGGGCGTCGGTGATGTCGCCCCGCGCGATCATCGCCTCGAACTCCGCGCGCGGGAACCACGCCGAGCGCATGTCCTGCTCCTCGTGCTCCCGCTCGTGGAAGCCCTCCCGCAGTTCGGTGGCCAGGAACACCCGGCCGCGCTGGCTGGACATGCCCGGCGCGACGTCCAGCAGGCCGAGCTGCACGAGCTTGCCCGCCCGCAGCCCCGTCTCCTCCCGCAACTCGCGCTCGGCCAGCACCAGCGGGTCCTCGTCCACGCGTTCGGGGGCGGTGCCCTGCGGGAACTCCCAGCGCCGCAGGCCGATCGGGTAGCGGAACTGCTCGACCAGCCGCAGCCGCTCGCCGTCCATGGGGATCACCAGCGCGAAGTCGGGCTTGTCCACCACGCCGTAGATGCCGGTGGTCCCGTCCGCGCGCCCGATGGCGTCCTCCCGGACCACCATCCACTGGTTCGCGTACACCTCACGCGATCCGAGGGTTTCCACGATCACTCTCCCTGTGCCGAAGGCTCCGGGTCGGAGCGCGATCGGGCCGGTTCCGATCGACGCCACCCGTACGCGAAGTACACCACCACGCGCGCGACCGACGCGGACCCGAAGCGCGACCGGCCGGACCCGGCGAAGGCCGACCGCGGCCGGCGTCGCGAGCTGCCGGAACGCGGCGGTGACACGTCGGCCGACGGTACCTGCCGCCGGACCGGGGCCCGCACCCCGTAGCCTGTCGGCCGTGCGCCTCGTCATCGCTCGCTGCCAGGTCGACTACGTCGGACGCCTCACCGCCCATCTGCCGATGGCGCAGAGGTTGCTGCTGATCAAGTCGGACGGCTCGGTGTCGATCCACTCCGACGACCGCGCGTACAAGCCGCTGAACTGGATGAGCCCGCCGTGCTGGCTGATCGAGGACCCGGACATGTGGGTCGTGCAGAACAAGGCGGGCGAGAAGCTGGTCATCACCCTGGCCGAGGTGCTGCACGACTCCAAGCACGAGCTCGGCCCGGAACCCGGCCTGGTCAAGGACGGCGTCGAAGCGGACCTGCAGAAGCTGCTGGCCGAGCACGTCACCACGCTCGGCGACGGCTGGACGCTGGTGCGGCGCGAGTTCCCGACCCCGATCGGCCCGGTCGACCTGATGTGCCGCGACGCCAAGGGCGGCTCCGTGGCCGTCGAGATCAAGCGCCGCGGCGAGATCGACGGCGTCGAACAGCTGACCCGCTACCTGGAACTGCTCAACCGCGACCCGCTGCTGGCCCCGGTCCGCGGCGTGTTCGCCGCGCAGCAGATCAAGCCGCAGGCGCGCACCCTCGCCGAGGACCGGGGCATCCGCTGCGTCGTGCTGGACTACGACACCCTGCGCGGCATCGAATCCGACGAGTTCCGCCTGTTCTGATCGCGCTCGTCGATCGCTTTGACCGGGTCGCTCGCATTGATCCGGAAATCCGGTTGATCGCCCCGCCGTGCCGATTAAGCTGAGTCCCGCACCCGGTGCGAAGTTCGGCGGCTACTTCTTCAGGTGAAATCACGCCGCCGGACGACTTGACCTCGGGAGCGCACAACTCCACACGTGCCCGGTGCGCAGGCGAGGGTTACTTCCGCTGATAACGGGGTTGTTGCGGGTTCGAGTCCCGTCACCGGTTCGCCGGTGTAGCTCAATTCGGCAGAGCGCCTTATGTACCTTCACCGATTTGATCTCGGGCACGTGTGGGGTTCGTGGTCGCTCCTCTCGGCAATTGAGGGGCGGGAGATGAGCAAGTTCAACTTCGGTCGCGTGCGCGCGGCCGCGTCCAGCCCGGTCGTGTCCGAGGCGGCGGCGAGCGGGCGCACCCACGAGGGTGCTCCAGGTCATGCGCGGGACGACAAGTCGGCCCTCTTCCTGCTCGCGGTCACCAACATGGTGGGCGAGCAGACCTTCTACGAGTCCGCCGGCGATCGGGACGACCGCTACGCCGCGCTGGTCCGCGCCACGACCCTCGCCGACCCCGACTGGACGGCCCGGTTCCTGGCGTGGCTGCGCGGTGAGGCGAACATGCGCACGGCGGCCCTCGTCGGCGCCGCGCACTTCGTGAAGGCCCGACTTGAGTCCGGTGCGTCGGGCATGTCCCGGCAGGTCGTGGACTCGGTGCTGCACCGCGCCGACGAGCCGGGCGAGCTGCTGGCCTACTGGACCTCGCGCCACGGCCGCGGGCTGCCGAAGCCGATCAAGCGCGGCGTCGGCGACGCGGTGCGGCGGCTGTACGACGAGCGCGCGTCGGTGAAGTGGGACTCCGAGGCGCGGGGCTTCCGGTTCGGCGACGTGCTGAACCTGACGCACCCGACACCGCGCGCCGACTGGCAGGGCGACCTGTTCACCCACGTCCTCGACCGCCGCAACAACCGCGCCGACGACGTGCCCGAGTCGCTCGGCGTGCTGCGCGCACGCGCGGAACTGCTGGCGTGGCCGGTGCAACGGCGGCGCGCGCTGTTCCGCGAGGACCGCGACACCGCGGCCTCGACGCTGCGCGCGGCGGGCATGACGTGGGAGTCGGTCGCGGGCTGGTTGCGGGGTCCGCTGACGGCCGAGGTGTGGGAGTCGCTGATCCCGTCGATGGGCTACATGTCGTTGCTCCGCAACCTCCGCAACTTCGACGCGGCGGGGGTGTCGGACGCGGTGGCGGCGGAGGTGGCGGAGCGGTTGGCCGACGCGGGGCAGGTGGCGCGGTCCCGGCAGCTGCCCATGCGGTTCCTGTCGGCGTACCGGGCGGCGCCTTCGTTGCGGTGGGCTTGGGCGTTGGAGCAGGCGATCACGCGGTCGCTCGGCAACGTGCCCGAGCTGCCCGGCCGCACGCTGGTGCTGATCGACACGTCGTACTCGATGACCGAGCCGTTCGCGAAGGACGGCACGCTCAAGCGGTGGGACGCGGCGGCGGTGTTCGGGATCGCGCTCGGTTCCCGGTGCGAGCGGGCGGACGTGGTGTCGTTCTCGGACGACACGCGCCCGTTCCGGCTGAGCCGGGGCGAGTCGCTGCTGAAGGCGGTCGAGCGCTGGAAGTCCGACGGCTACTTCCTGGGCAGCGGCACGGCCACCGCCCGCGCGGTGCGGTCGCGCTTCAAGCGCCACGACCGCGTCGTGATCGTCACCGACGAGCAGGTGGGCGACGGCGACGTGCACCGGGCGATGCCCGACGACGTGCCGCTGTACACGTGGAACCTGGCCGGGTACCGGCACGGCCACGCACCGAGCGGCGGCGTCGGCGGCGGTCGTGATCGGCACACGTTCGGCGGGCTGACCGACCAGGCCTTCCGGATGATCCCGCTGCTGGAGAGCGGTCGGGACGCCGGCTGGCCGTTCTAGGCGGAGCACGCCACCGGTCCGCATCGCGCGGGCCGGTGGCGGGTCGGTGGGGCGGCGGTTGGAGATGGGCGGGCCGTCGGCGGTTGGCGGGCCGGTGGACTGGCGGACTTGCGGGCCGGTGGCGGGTTGGTGGAAGGGCGGTGGCGTGGTCGTTCTCTCCGCAGTTCTCGGGGTTCGGCGGTAAGCCGTTCGGGTGCGTGGCAGGGCGGATCCCGCGATATACGCTGACTTCCCCCTCAACGGGCCGGGAGGCGCGTGTGCGAAGATCACGAAGACGAAGATCCGGTTCAACCGTTCTGGTCCTGTCGGTTCTCCTTCCTGTTCTCCTGGCGGTGGCGGGCTGCGTGTCGCAGGCATCCGTGCCGCCGCCACCCATCGTCGCGGCGTTGAGCTCCACCGCCGCGTCCCCTCCCGCCGCGCACCTCGCGGCACGCCCCCTCGCCGGCCAGGCCGGTGGCGAAGTCCGGCTCAGCGGCGAGGGTTATCCGGCACACGGTCGAGTGGTGTTCACCTTCCACGGCCACCGGATCGGTGACGTCACCTCCGACGCGGTCGGCCGGTTCGCCGACGTCCCGGTGCGGGTGCCCGACTCGTTCGGCGATTCCGCCCCCGGCACGCAGTTCACCATCGGAGCCACCTCCGGACCCGTCTACGCCGAGACGCCGTTCGTCCTCACCCGCTGACGCCGCAGCGCGCCCACCTGAGGTTTAGCCCGGGGTAGTTCAAACCGGCGGAGCGCGCCGGGGTGCACTACCGTCGGCTTGATCGGCTGTGCGGTAGTGGCTGGTCATGCGTGGTGCTGCGCGATGGTGTTCGGTTTGTTCGGATCAGGGGAGGTGGGCGGAGGTGCCCGTACTGGCCCAGGTGGACCTCAGGCTGGATGCCGGTCCGTTGGACTACACCTTGCTGGCGGTCTACTTCGTGTTCGTCCTCGGCATCGGCTTCCTGGCCCGCAGATCGGTCTCGTCCAGCCTGGACTTCCTGCTCTCCGGCCGTTCGCTGCCCGCGTGGGTGACGGGTCTGGCGTTCATCTCCGCGAACCTCGGCGCGATCGAGCTGCTCGGCATGGCGGCCAACGGCGCGCAGTACGGCATGGCGACCGTGCACTACTACTGGATCGGCGCGATCCCGGCCATGGTGTTCCTCGGCCTGGTGATGATGCCGTTCTACTACGGCTCGAAGGTGCGCAGCGTCCCGGAGTTCCTGCGCCGCCGCTTCGGCAAGGGCGCGCACCTGGTCAACGCGATCAGCTTCGCCGTCGCCCAGGTGCTGATCGCGGGCGTGAACCTGTACGCGCTGGCGTTCCTGCTGAACCTGATGCTCGGCTGGCCCATCCCGCTGTCGGTGGTCATCGCGGCGGCGATCGTGCTGACGTACACGGCGCTGGGCGGCCTGTCCGCGGCCATCTACAACGAAGTGCTCCAGTTCTTCGTGATCGTGGCCGCGCTGCTGCCGCTGACGATCGTCGGCCTGCACAAGGTCGGCGGCTGGGACGGGCTGGTGGAGAAGGTCACCGGCGGTCCCGGTGGGTCCGAGCAGCTGTCGGCGTGGCCCGCGACGGAGCTGACCGGCATCCAGAACCCGGTGCTCAGCGTGATCGGCATCGTGTTCGGCCTCGGGTTCGTGCTGTCGTTCGGGTACTGGACGACGAACTTCGCCGAGGTGCAGCGCGCGCTGTCGGCCAAGAGCATGTCGGCCGCGCGGCGCACGCCGATCATCGGCGCGTACCCGAAGATGCTGATCCCGTTCGTGGTCATCATCCCGGGCATCATCGCCGCGCTGGTCGTGCCGGAGATGATCGCGCTCAAGGCCGGTGAGGACAGCGGCGTCGTCTACAACAACGCGCTGCCCGCGTTGATCGGCGAGCTGCTGCCCAACGGCATGCTGGGCATCGCGATCACGGGTCTGCTGGCGTCGTTCATGGCGGGTGTCGCGGCGAACGTGTCGTCGTTCAACACGGTGTTCACGTACGACCTGTGGCAGGACTACGTGAAGAAGGACCGCCCGGACGAGTACTACCTGCGGGTCGGGCGGCTGGCCACGATCGGCGGCACGGTGGTCGCGATCGGGACCGCGTTCCTGGCCGCCGGCTACGGCAACATCATGGACTACATCCAGGCGTTGTTCTCGTTCTTCAACGCGCCGCTGTTCGCCACGTTCATCCTGGCCATGTTCTGGAAGCGGATGTCGGCGGCGGCGGGTTGGGCCGGCCTGGTGGCGGGCACGCTCGGCGCGGTGGCGGTGTTCGTGCTGGCCGAGACCGGCGTGCTCGACCTGCCCGGCCAGGGCGCGAGCTTCCTCGGCGCGGGAGTGGCGTTCGTGGTGGACATCGTGGTCAGCGTGGTGGTGACGTCGTTCACCCGGCCGGTGCCGGAGGAGCGGCTGGTCGGGCTGGTCTACAGCCTGACGCCCAAGGAAGACCGCAGGCACTCCACCACGGGTGAGGACGCCGGGTGGTACCGGTCGCCGCTGCTGCTCGGCATCGGCGTGCTGCTGCTGACCGCCGTGCTCAACATCATCTTCGGCTGAGGGAGGTCGTCGTGGCGCGCAAGGCCGGTCTGTTCGACCTGCGACTGGTGATCGCGGTGCTGTTCGCCGTCTACGGCGTGGTGCTGGTGGTGGTCGGACTCGGCTTCACCGACGAGGCCGACCTGGCCAAGGCGGATGGGCTCAACATCAACCTGTGGAGCGGCGTGGGCATGGCCGTGCTGGCGGCGGTGTTCGCGGCCTGGGCGACCCTGCGGCCGGTCATCGTGCCCGAGGAGCCCGGTGCGGCCGATCTGTCGGCCGGGCAGTCGTCGGGGACGGAGGGGTGAGGGCGGCCCCGGGGATGGAGGGCTGAGGGGCGGCCCTGGGGGATGGAGGGCTGAGGCCGGTAGCGCCTCGGGGGCCGGGGGTAGGGCCGGTCAGCGCCTCGGGGGCTGAGGGTGGGACCGGTCAGCGCCTCGGGTAGACCGGGTTGAAGGCCTCGACCGTCCAGGTGTCGAGCCAGCGGACGGCGCGGCGGATGCCGGGGCGGATGCGCATGTGGTGGTCCTCTCACGGTCCGGTTCGTCGGGTCGGCCCGGGATGGGCCGTCCAGTGCAGCGCGTCGATCTTCTGAATCGTTCCCGAAGGCCGTCGTGAGGACGGACACAGGGTTCGTGCCACGAATGGAGCACTCGGTCGCTACCGTGCACCTCGTGCCCCGTCTCGTCGCCGTGTTGAGCTTGATCCTGCTGCTGGCCGGCTGCGCCGGGGCGGATCTGGCCAAGCAGAAGTTCCCGCGCACCACGATCCCGGCCAACGCCGAGAGCGTGTCGGACCCGAGCGGGACGAGTCAGAAGTCGCCGCCGCCCGCGGACGGTGAGCCGGTCGATCCCGCGTTCGCGGCGGACAAGCTGCGGCTGATCGACCCGTGCGAGCTGCTGGACGAGGACGTGCTCAAGCGGTTCGGCACGCCCGGCGAACGGTCGCGCAGCGGGTTCAGCCGGTGCTCGAACTTCATGAAGGACAAGGCGGGCAAGGACCTGGCCGTCACGGTCGAGGTCGGCCAGACCATGACGAGCGAGCTGAAGAACGCGGACAAGCAGCTCGCCGGCCTGCGCAGCTACGAGCAGGTGCTGGAGAACAGCGCGTGCTTCGTCTCGGTGATCACGCAGGAGGAGCCGGGCCTCGGCCTGACGGTGCAGATCGGGTACGAGGACGGCGACGCGTGCGCGCCGGGACGTGAGATGGCCGAGGCGGTGGTCAAGCAGATCAAGGAGCGCTCGGCGACCCGGACGCCCGCGAAGGGCTCGCTGATCACGCTCGACCCGTGCGTCGTGCCGGACAAGGCGGCGGTCGACGCGGCGGCGGGCGCCGATTACCGTCTGTACCCGTACGGGCTGCACAACTGCGCGTGGGTCGGCGACGATCGCGAGCTGACGCTGGCGTTCCGCGAGGCGTACATCCCGGACGACCGCGAGTTCGACGACAAGCAGACCGAGGTCGACCTGGGCGGCGGCGTGACCGGCTACCAGGTGTCGAACAGCACGGCGTTCCCGTCGTGCGAGGTCAAGTGGGTGCAGCTGGTCGGCTCGGCCAACGAGGGCGAGCTCGTCCAGGTCAAGTCGGCCGGCCGGAAGGCCGCCGAGTTCGACCGCTGCGCGACGGCCGTGACGTTCGCCAAGGCGATCCTCGGCAAGATCCCGAAGGGCTGAACGGGGGCTGACATCACCCCCCGTTACCCGTTACTGTCGAGTAACACCCGTGTTCGTGCTTGCGCTAGGAGGGTCCGATGACGCAGACCGTTCCCACCACTCCGGCGCGGGTCGACGACGGGCAGCGGCGGTTCGCGTCGCTCGACCCCCGCACGGGTGAGGTCGTCGACCACCACGTGGTGGCGTCGGAGGACGACGTCCGGGAAGCCGTGCGGGTGGCTCGGGACGCCTCGGTGTTCTGGGCGGAGCTGGGGTACGACGGCAGGCGGGCGCGGTTGGACGCGTGGCGCAAGCTGCTGCTCAAGCGGTTGGACGAGTTCCAGGTGCTGATCAGCGCGGAGACCGGGAAGTCCGCCGACGACGCGCGGACCGAGTTGGCGCTGGTGATCGACCACCTGCACTGGGCGGCGAAGCACGCGCCCAAGGTGCTGGGCAAGCGCAAGGTCGCGCCCGGGATGCTGATGTACAACCACGCGGCGACGCTGGAGTACCGGCCGCTGGGCGTGGTCGGCGTGATCGGGCCGTGGAACTACCCGGCGTTCACCCCGATGGGGTCCATCGCGTACGCGCTGGCGGCGGGGAACGCGGTGGTGTTCAAGCCGTCGGAGTTCACGCCGGGGGTCGGGGTGTTCCTCGCGTCGACGTTCGGCGAGGTCGTGCCGGAGTTCCCGGTGCTCCAGGTGGTGACGGGGTTCGGTGAGACCGGCGCGGCGTTGTGCGCGTCGGGGGTGGACAAGGTGGCGTTCACCGGGTCGACGGCGACGGGCAAGAAGGTGATGGCGGCGTGCGCGGCGTCGTTGACGCCGGTGCTGGTGGAGTGCGGTGGCAAGGACCCGCTGATCGTGGCCGAGGACGCGGACGTCCGGTCGGCGGCGGACGGCGCGGTGTGGGGCGGGATCTTCAACTCCGGGCAGACGTGCGCCGGGGTCGAGCGGGTCTACGTGGCGGACGCGGTGTACGAGGAGTTCATCGGGCTGGTGGTGGAGAAGGCGAAGAAGTTGCGGCCCGGCGGCGAGGCCGACGCGCACTTCGGGCCGATCACCATGCCCAAGCAGGTGGACGTGATCCAGTCGCACGTGGCCGACGCGCTGGAGCGCGGTGGTCGGGCGGTGGTCGGGGGGTTGGAGTCGATCCGGCCGCCGTACGTCGAGCCGGTGGTGCTGGTGGACGTGCCCGACGACTCGACGGCGGTGACCGAGGAGACGTTCGGCCCCACGTTGGTGGTGACGCGGGTGGCGGACGCCGACGAGGCGGTCCGGCGGGCGAACTCGCTGGCTTACGGGCTGGGCGCGTCGGTGTACTCGCGGAACCGGGGCGAGGAGTTGGCGGACAAGCTGCGGTGCGGGATGGTGTCGATCAACTCGGTGTTGGCGTTCGCCTCGATGCCCGGGTTGCCGTTCGGCGGGGTGGGGGATTCGGGGTTCGGGCGGATCCACGGGGAGGACGGGCTGCGGGAGTTCGCCTACGCCCACGCGGTGACGCGGAAGCGGTTCGGGGCCCTGCTGAACCCGATGACCTACGACCGCGGGTCTCGGACGATCCGGCACGTCGTGCGGCTGGTGCGCGTCCTCTACGGCCGCTGACGCGAGAGTCCTACCTTCACGGCGCGCGAGTCCTACGTTCAGGGCGTGCGTGTCCTACGTTCGGGACGTGCGTGTCCTACGTTCGGGACGTGCGTGTCCTGCGTTCAGGTACCCCGAGTTGAACGTTCGGGTGCGGGTTGGCTCGATGTGACATGGGGCCCTTACGGGCACTCCAGGCAGGCCAAAGCCAGCAGGCCCGGCGGGGAAGAGCGTCCCGCCAAGCCTGCCGGCTTCGACCAGCCTAAAGCACCCGAACCCATGTCAAATCGGGCCTGGTGGGAGCTGGGTGGGGGCGGGTTGGGGCGGGGCTGGGGGTTGGGGTGAGGTGGGGGAGGGTTGGGGTGCGGGTTAGTTGGTGAGGGTTTGTTCGAGGTCGGTGAGGACGTCTTCGGCGGCGAGGACGCCCAGGCCCAGGAACCACGTTTCGTCGGCGACCGGTTTGGCGTGGTTGGTCTTGACGGCGGTCAGGGTTTGCCAGAGGGGGCCGGCGAGGACTTGGCCTTGGGCGGTCTTGGTTTGGTCGCCGTAGGTGCCGATGAGGATCCAGTCGCCGTCGGCTTGGGCGATCTGTTCGGTGCTGACCTCGACGGCCAGGTCGTCCGCCTGGCTGGCTGGGGGTTGGGGGATGCCCGCGTCGATCAGGATCGTGCCGATGAAGCTCTTCTTGGCGTAGAGCCGGATCTTGCCCGGCATGAAGCGGAGCATGGTGACGGTCGGGCGCTTGCCGGTCTTGGACTCGATGTTCTTGCCGACCTCCTCGGCGTGGGCTTCGTAGTCGCCGAGGAGCTTCTCGGCCTCGGCGGAACGGTCGAGGGCGGCGGCGTTCAGGCGGAAGTTCTCCTTCCACGTGTAGCCGGGGCGGGCGGCGAAGACGGTCGGGGCGATGGCCGAGAGCTTCGGGTACTGCTGTTCGGCGCGCAGTTGGGAGCCGATGATGAGGTCGGGCTGGAGCTTGGCGATCGTCTCCAGGTTGAGGCTGGTGATGCCGCCCACGTTCTCCGGGTTGCCCGCCTTGTCGCCGATGTAGCCGGGCATGGTGGGCGCGCCGTCCGGGTAGGCGACGCCGACCGGCTCGATGCCCAGGGCGACGACGTTGTCCAGCTCGCCGCCGTCGAGGACGACGACGCGTTCCGGGCGCTTCTCGATCACCGTCTCGCCCATGGCGTGCTTGATGGTGCGGGGGAACTGGCCGGGTCGGGCGTCGGTGCCGAAGCCGGCGCTCTTCTCGCCCGCCTGGCCGAACTCCGAGCCGCCCTGGGCCACGGCGGGCTTGTCGGTGGCGGTCTCGGTCTGGCCGCACGCCGCGAGGGTGAGGGCGGCGGCGAGCAGAGCCGCGATCCTGGTGTTCGACACTCCGGTGTTCCTCCACTACTCCAGGTCACTGACCTGCTGTTCTTAGGGTTGCCTCACCGTAGCTTCCGCTTTCGGGGCCGCTCGCGGTGGAGTAGTAATGGGGTGATCAGCGTCGATCGGGAGGTCCACCCGTGAAGAAGGTCATCAACGATCCGGCGACCGTGGTGGTCGACGCGTTGCGCGGGATGGCGCTCGCGCACGCCGACCTGCTGGAGGTCCGGTACGACCCGGCGGTGGTGCTGCGGGCGGACGCGCCGGTGTCGCGGAAGGTGGCCGTCATCTCGGGTGGTGGTTCGGGGCACGAGCCGTTGCACGGCGGGTTCGTCGGGCGGGGGATGCTCGACGCGGCCTGTCCCGGTCCGGTGTTCACGTCGCCGACGCCCGATCAGGTGGCGGCGGCGGTGGCGCGCACGGATGGTGGGGCGGGCGCGTTGTTGATCGTGAAGAACTACACGGGTGACGTGCTCAACTTCGAGACGGCGGCCGAGCTGGCGGCGGCCGACGGCGTGGACGTGCGGACCGTGGTGATCGACGACGACGTCGCGGTGAAGGACTCGTTGTACACGGCGGGGCGGCGTGGTGTGGGTGGGACCGTGTTGCTGGAGAAGATCGTCGGGGCGGCGGCTGAACGCGGGGTCGACCTCGACGGGTGCGAGGCGTTGGCGCGGCGGGTCGTCGGGCAGGTCAGGTCGATGGGGTTGGCGTTGACGGCCTGCACGGTGCCGCACGCGGGGGAGCCGTCGTTCACGCTGGCCGACGACGAGATGGAGCTGGGGATCGGCATCCACGGTGAGCCGGGGCGGCGGCGGGTGGCGGTGGGCACGGCGGACGAGATGGTGGGGGCGCTGCTCGACCCGGTGCTGGAGGACCTGCCGTTCGGCGAGGGCGACCGGGTGCTGCTGTTCACGAACTCGATGGGCGGGACGCCGTTGATCGAGCTGTACTTGGCGCACGGGATCGCCGAGCGGTTGTTGGCGGAGCGGGGGATCGTCGTGGAGCGGCGGTTGGTCGGGCCGTACATCACCAGTCTGGAGATGCAGGGGATGAGCTTGACGTTGTTGAAGCTGGACGACGAGATGGTCGAGTTGTGGGACGCGCCCGTGCACACCCCGGCGCTGCGGTGGGGCGTCTGATGGACTGCACGGCGGAGTCGCTCGCGGAGGCGATGCGGGCGGTGGCGGCGGTCGTGGTCGAGCACCGCGAGGAGTTGAACCGGCTGGATCGCGAGATCGGCGACGGTGACCACGGCGAGAACCTGGCCAGGGGGCTCAGGGCGTTGGAGTCCAAACTGGACGAGGCGCCGTCGTCGCCCGGCGGGGTGCTGCGGTTGGCGGCCACGACGTTGATCTCGACGGTGGGCGGCGCGGCGGGGCCGTTGTACGGGACGGCGTTCCTGCGCGCGGCCACGTCGGTGGGCGATGTCGCCTCGGTGGACGGTACGGCGGTGGCGGTGGCGTTGCGGGCGGCGTTGGACGGTGTGGTGGGGCGGGGGAAGGCGGCGTTGGGCGACAAGACGATGGTGGACGCGCTGACGCCCGCCGTCGCGGCTGCGGAGTCCGTGGCCGTCACCGGTGGTGGCGTGGCGGAGGTGTTGGCGGCGGCTGCCGAGGCGGCGGAGATGGGCGCCGACTCGACGGTGCGAATGGTGGCGCGGAAGGGGCGTGCGTCGTATCTGGGTGAGCGGAGTGAGGGGCACCTGGACCCGGGCGCGCGGTCGACGGCGTTGTTGTTGCGGACGTTGGCGGGGAGGGCGCGGTGATCGGTCTGGTGGTGGTGTCGCACAGCCGTCAGCTGGCCGACGGGGTCGCCGAGTTGGCGGGGCAGATGGCTCCGTCGGTGGCGATCGTGCCGTCCGGTGGTGACGGGACGGGAGGCTTGGGCACGGATTACGTGGCCGTCGGCGAGGCCATCGCGCGGGCCGATTCCGGGTCCGGGGTCGTGGTCCTCTTCGACCTCGGCAGCGCGAAGATGGTGGCCGACATGGCTGCCGAGGAGGCAGCGGGGTCGGTCGTCGTGGTGGACGCGCCGTTGGTGGAGGGCGCGGTGGCGGCGGCGGTGCGGGCGCAGGGCGGGGCCGGGTTGGCGGAGGTGGCGAAGGCGGCGTCCACGGCGGGGGCCGCTGTCGTGCCGGCGGTGGTGGCGGGCGAGGTGGTGCGGGCCGACGTGGAGCTGACGAACTCGGTGGGCTTGCACGCGCGGCCGGCGGCGTTGGTGGTGCGGGCGTTGGACCCGTTGGACGCCTCGGTGGTGGTGCGGTTCGGCGCGGAGTCGGCGGACGCCAAGAGCGTGCTGGCGTTGATGGGGCTGGGTGCTCCGGGCGGTGCGCGGGTGGAGGTCGTGGCCGCGGGCGCGGACGCGGCGGAGGCCGTGCGGAGGGTGCGGGAACTGGCCGCGCGGCGGTTCGACGAGTGAATGGCTGGACCGATTACTTGCTCGATACGGATGGTGAAGCTCACGCTCACGAGGCGTGACGACCGTGGGATAGTCGCGGTCAAGTTACCGTCCGGTAGCCACTCCGGTGAGTGGGAGGTCAACAGTGACGCGCCAGTTCAACACGGTCGGTGTCGTCGGTCTCGGCACGATGGGCGCCGGTATCGCCGAAGTCCTCGCCCGGACCGGCGTCACCGTGGTGGCGGTCGACGTGGACGAGGCGGGCCTGGCTCGCGGACGCGGCCACCTGGACCACTCGACGGACCGCGCGGTGGCGGGCGGCAAGCTGTCGTCGGACGAGCGCGACGCGACGTTGGCCCGCATCTCCCACGCCACCTCGTTGGACGCGCTGGCCGGCGTCGACCTGGTGATCGAAGCGGTGCCGGAGCGGATGGAGCTGAAGGCCGCCGTGTTCGCGGAGCTGGACCGGATCTGCGGTCCGGACACCGTTTTCGCGTCGAACACGTCGTCGCTGTCGATCACCGAGATCGGTGTCCACACCGGACGGCCGGGCAAGGTCGTCGGGCTGCACTTCTTCAACCCCGCGCCGGTGCTGAAGCTGGTCGAGGTGATCCGCACGGTCGTCACCGAACCGGACGTGGTGACCGACGTGGTGGCGTTCGCCGAAGGGCTGGGCAAGACGCCGGTCGTCATCGGGGACCGGGCCGGGTTCATCGCCAACGCGCTGCTGTTCGGGTACCTCAACCACGCGGTGCGGATGTACGAATCCCGCTACGCGACCAGGGAAGACCTCGACGCGGCCATGCGGTACGGGTGCGGTTACCCGATGGGTCCGCTGGCGGTCCTCGACCTCATCGGGCTGGACACGGCGTACGAGATCCTGGACACGATGTACCACCAGTCGCGCAACCGGCTGCACGCGCCGGCGCCGCTGTTGAAGCAGATGATCACGGCGGGGCTGCTGGGGCGCAAGAGCGGTCGCGGCTTCTACACCTACGACGGGCCGGACTCGCCGGTCGTCGTGCCGGACGTGCTCACGCCGGTCGCCTCGGCGGAGGGCGACACCGCGCGCGAGGTGCAGCGGGTCGGCGTGATCGGCACCGGGACGATGGCCACGGGGATCGTCGAGGTGTTCGCCAAGCGCGGGTACGACGTGGTGCTGCGGGCGCGTTCGGCGGAGAAGGCCGACGCGGCGGTGGGCAAGGTGCGCAAGTCGTTGGAGAAGGCGGTCTCGCGGGGCAGGTTGTCGGCGGAGGACCGGGACGCCGCGCTGGCCCGGGTGACGCCGGTGGTCGAGTTCGCGGGCCTGGCCGACTGCGACCTGGTGGTCGAGGCGGTGGCCGAGGAGCTGTCGGTCAAGAAGGCGGTGTTCGAGGCGCTGGACGAGGTGTGCAAGCCGGGCGCGGTGCTGGCGACCACGACGTCCTCGCTGCCGGTGATCGAGTGCGCGGCGGCGACCTCGCGTCCCGGCGACGTCGTCGGGCTGCACTTCTTCAACCCGGCGCAGGTGATGAAGCTGGTGGAGGTCGTGGAGACGATCTCGACGTCGGCCGAGGTCGTGGCCACGGCGCGTCGGGTGTGCCTGGACCTGGGCAAGGTGCCGGTGCACTGCGGCGACCGTGCCGGGTTCATCGTGAACGCGCTGCTCTTCCCGTACTTGAACGACGCGGTGAAGATGCTGGAGGCGCACTACGCGGTGGCCGACGACATCGACAACGCGATGAAGGTCGGCTGCTCGTTGCCGATGGGGCCGTTCGAGCTGCTGGACGTGGTCGGGCTGGACGTGTCGCTGGCCATCGAGCGGAGCCTGTACCTGGAGTTCCGCGAGGCCGGTTTCGCTCCCGCGCCGCTGTTGGAGCACTTGGTGAAGGCAGGGCGGCTGGGGCGCAAGACGGGCAAGGGTTTCCGCGACTACGTGTCCTGAGGGTGTTCCGGGGCGTTTCGGGGTGCCCTGAGGGTGTCTTGGGGAGTCTGTTGCCGGACCGTTGTGCGGGCTGATGGCGTGTCGGGTTCCGGCGTTTGGCATCGTGGTCCCCATGCGGCGTGTGGTGATCTCGCTCCTGGTGGCGGCGTTCGGTCTGACGAGCGCCTGCGCGTACACGGTCAACGGCACCCCCTTGGCGGAGCAGGTGCTCGACGTCGACCCGCCGTTCACGTCGGCCCCGAGCACGCCGACCGGGTCCGCCGATCCGTCCGGTGAGCCGACCGGGGACGTCGGCGACATCTGCGCGTTGATCGGGTGGAAGGACCTGCCGTACGAGGTGGCGGACAAGAACGCCGAGCCGACGGAGACCGGCTACGACTCGGCGTTCGACCAGTCGTGCAAGTGGCAGACGTCGGTGGGGTCGCTGGACGTGGGCGTGACCCTGCGGTTCCGCGAGGGGCGGTCGATCACGTTGGAGCAGAACAACGGCGAGTTCGACCTGGGTGACCGGAAGGTGACCTACTTCGACCGGACGACGGACACGTCCGTGCAGCCGTCGTGCGTGCTGGTGATGGACTACGCCGGTGGCGGGCTCGGGATCATCGTGATCGACGGCTCGGCCCGCTTCGGCGCGATCTGCGACCAGGGCAAGAAGGTGGCCGAGGTGCTGCTGGAGAAAGAGCCGACCATCTGAGGCCCATCCGGGTCTCGCTTCGAGTTCGCTCCGGGCCGGCCTGTTCAAGTCCTGTTCTGAGTGCTGCTGCTTGAGCCCTGCTCCGCGTGCCGGACTTCGGTTCGCGCGCAGGCGCAGGCGGCAGTGCCGGGCCGGCCGAGGCCGGTCCAGGTCGGGTGGTGTCCGGCGCGCTCGACCGGCCGCACCTGGGCGTGCGGCGACCGCGGTGGCGTTGGGGTCGGCCGGTCCTAGGTCGCCGTCGCGCGTTCGCTTCGGGTCAGCTGCAGCAGCCGCCGCCGCAGCACCCGCCCCCACCGCCGCCGGCGGGCGCGTTGGCTTGGCCGCCCAGTCCGGCCATGGAGAGCAGCTTCACGGTGTCGTCGTGGCCGTTCGGGCACGGCGCGGGCGCGGAGGCCTCGTCCATCGACCGCTTCACGTCGAAGGTCGAGCCGCACGCCTTGCAGCGGAATTCGTAGGTTGGCACGCCGCTCATTGTCCCCGGCGCGGCGGTGCGAGCACCAGCAAGGGCACCCCAACCGCTGACACGGCGGCGAGCAGCGTCAACAGCGGCAGGCCGTGCACCCAGCCCAGGCCGGTGGCGGCCAGGTGGGTGCCGGTGAACGTCGCCACCCACATCCGCGAACCGGGCCGCAACCACACCGGGGCCAACGCCGACAGTGCTGTGACCAGCATCAACATCGTCGCACCCAGCAGTACGCCCTGCCGCAGGCCGGAAGGCTGGCCGACCGGCACGTCAGCCTCTTGCAGGACCTGTCGAACCTCTTCACCAGCCACGACGGTCGGCAGCGACGGTTCGAAGAGCAGCCCGCGCACCACCGGCATCAGGGTCACGGCCACTTCGGTCATCAGAAGCAGGGTTAATACGACCCGTTGCCACTTGCTCATCCACTGGACCGTAGGCGATCACCCAGGGCAAGCCCGGATACCCTCGCTTCTCGTGCCACGCCGCAACCGCCCGCAACGCCCTAACGAGCCCTCACCCATCGGTGGGCACGGTTGGGCGCGCGCCGAAAGCGCCTCGGACGGCGAGTGGCTGGTGCGCACCGTCTCCGGCAGCGCCACCACCAAGACCTACCGCTGCCCCGGATGCGACCACGAGATCCGCCCGGGCACCCCGCACATCGTCGCCTGGCCGGCCGGTGACTACGGCTCGGTGGAAGACCGCCGCCACTGGCACCAGGGCTGCTGGTCGTCACGGAGCCGCCGAGGCCCCACCACCCGTCGCTGGTAACTCTCCGTTAACCCTCCGTTCATGATCGAGCTGTCGGTTCGGCCCCCGGTCGCCCCGCCCGGGACAGCGGACTGGCGGGGACAGCGGACTGGCTGGTGGCACGATGTCGGCGTGGATGGTGTGGACGGCGAGGTTCCGATCAAGGCCAACACCGTGCTCCCGGCACGCCGGGAAGCGGTGACGTTGCGGACCTCGGACGGGCTCGCGCTGGTCGGTGAGTTGGCGTTGCCGTTCGACCGGGAGCCGCTGGCCACCGCGGTGCTGTTG
Source organism: Actinosynnema sp. CA-299493 (assembly GCF_050946825.1). Lineage (NCBI taxonomy): Bacteria > Bacillati > Actinomycetota > Actinomycetes > Pseudonocardiales > Pseudonocardiaceae > Actinosynnema > Actinosynnema sp. CA-299493. The sequence continues at coordinate 8,179,391 of NZ_CP191993.1, read as the reverse complement.
CACCCGTTGCCGACCCACGGCGGGATGATGGACTCCCACCTCTACCGCAAGGCGGCTTGGCGGTTGCCCGCGCTGGCCGGCCTGGCGGTGTTGCGGTTCAACACGCGGGGCACGGCCAGTGCGGCCGGGTGCAGCGAGGGCGCGTTCGACCACGCCGTGGGCGAGCGGCTGGATGTCGCCGCCGCCTTGGCGTTCGCGGCAGAGCGCGGGTTGCCCTCCGTGTGGCTGGTCGGCTGGTCGTTCGGCACCGACCTCGCGCTGATGCACGGGTGCGACCCGGTGGTCGAGGGCGCCGTGTTGATCTCACCTCCTCTGCGGTGGAGCAAGGCCGAGCACTTGCGGACGTGGTCGCGTGCGGGCAAGCCGGTGGTGTGCCTGGTGCCCGAGTTCGACACCTACCTGCCACCGACCGAGGCCAGGCGGCGGTTCGGCGCGGAGCTACCGACCGCGGACGTCATCGACTTCCCCGGCGCCAAGCACCTCATGGTCGGGCACACCGAAGAGGTGCTGGACGCGATCGTGTCCGCGGCCGTGCCCGAGGTGCCCACGCCGCTGCCGCGCACCTGGTCCGGCCCTCACGAGCAGCATCAGGCCGCCATCGTGGCCTCCTGACGCCGCCAGACCGGCACCGGGCCCGAGGCGGTGCTGCTGTCGCCCACGTGCGCGAAGCCCAGCTTCTCCGCGACGCGCTGGGAGGGCGTGTTGCCCGGGTCGGTGATGATCGTGATCGGTCGGTCCGGTCGCACCCGGCTCGCCCAGTCGATGGCCGCGCGCGCCATCTCCGGTGCGTAGCCGCGAAGCTAGCGACGGGGTCCGACAATTCCGGGTATGGAATCCGCTCCGCTCGTCCTCCTGCACGCGTTCCCGTTCGACTCACGGATGTGGGACGGGGTGCGTGACCTGCTGAAACCGATCACGCCCGACCAGCGGGGCGGCGATCGTTCACCCGATCTGGTGGCTGTGGCGGACGACGTGCTGCGGTTGCTCGACGAGCGCCGGATCGAGCGGGCGGTGCTCGGCGGGTGCTCCATGGGCGGCTACGTGGCGATGGCCGTGCTGCGGCGCGACCCGTCCCGGGTGGCCGGGCTCGTGCTGGCCGACACGCGTGCCGGCGCCGACACGGAGGAAGCGCGGGCGAACCGGCTGGCGATGGCGGCACGGGTGGAGGCGGAGGGCCTCGCCTGGGTGCCGGACACCGTCGTGGGCGGGCTGCTCGGACCCGCGCCGGACGAGGCCGTGGTCGGGCGGGTGCGTGAGTTGATCCTCGACCAGGACCCGGCGGAGGTGGTGTGGGCGCAACGGGCGATGGCCGTGCGGCCGGACTCGGCGGGGGTGCTGGCGGAGGTGGACGTGCCCGCGTTGGTGCTGGTCGGGGAGCACGACGCGCTCACGCCGCCCACGTTGGCGCGCGAGCTGGCCGGGGTGCTGCGGCAGGGCGAGTACGTCGAGCTGCCGGGCGTCGGGCACCTGACGCCGCTGGAGGCGCCGGACGCGTTCGCCGCCGCGGTTCTCGACTGGCGGCGGCGGGTTGGCGGGTGACCCGGCGTGCTCCGAACGTTCAACTCGGGGGTCCTGAACGTAGGACACGCGCGTTCTGAACGTAGGACTCTCGGTGGGGTCAGCGCTTGGTGGTTTGGGGTTTGGGGGTTGGGCGCGCGATCTTCTGGGTTTGGGCGTCGGGAGTCGGGGTGGGGGTGGAGGAGGCGGCGTGGGAGGGGGAGGGGGGAGTGGAGGCGGGGGTGGCGCCGCTGGAGGTGGGGGGAGTGGCGGGGGTGGAGGAGGTGGGGGTGGTTGGAGGGGTTGGGCGTTCCTCCTCCAGCGGGTCCAGGAGGGGGGTGACGTCGTGCAGGGCGGAGCTCACGGCGTGCAGTTGCTGGGAGAGCCGGTTGCGCAGTTGGCGCAGGGCGTCCACCTTCTGGGTCGCCTGGGTGACGCGGCGGTTCGCTTCCTCCGTCGCCTCGCGCACCCGGCGGTTCGCCTCGTCCGTCGCCTCCTGCACGCGGGCCGTGGCCTCGCTGACGGAGTCGTGCCGACGCCGGTTGGCCTCCTCGGTCGCCTCGCGCACGAGCCGCTGCGCCTCGGCGTTCGACGCGGCCTGCTCCTGGGCGACCTGCGCGCGCACGCGCGCGGCCTCCTCCGCCGCCTCGCGCAACCGCCGCTCGGCCTCGCCCTTCGACGCCGCCTCCTGCTCGGCCAACGTCTTCATCGACTCGACCCGCCGGGCCGCCATCGCGATCTCGAAGTCCTCCTCGACCGTGGTCCGGCGCTGGAGCGACTCCTCGTCCAACCGGGTCGCCTCGGCCCGCGCCTCGCCCACCACCCGGTCGGCCTCGGCCCGCGCCGTCTCCAGCACGCCCCGGTGCTCGGCCTCCATGTCGGCGCGCCGCTGGTCGAGCTCGGCGATCAGCTTCTCGTACCGGGTGCGCAGCACCCCCGCGTCGGCCTCGGCCTTGGCGCGGATGTGCCCGCCCTCGGCCTCGGCCCGCGCCTTGATCTCGTTCGCCTCGTCCTGCGCGAGCCGCAGCATCCGCTGCAACCGCTCGCTCAGTCCCTCCAACGTGGTCGGCGGCAGCGACAGCCGCTCCACCTGGCCGCGCAGCTCCGCGATCTCCGACCGGGCCGCTTCGAGCTGGCGGGCCAGGTCGTTGGTCTGCGAGACCGCCGCGTCCCGGTCGGCCGCGAGCAGGCGCAGGTCGGAGTCGAGGCGTTCCAGGTGGTCCTCGACCTGGGCGCGGTCGTACCCGCGCTTGACGATGTCGAAGCCGGATCCCAGGGGGACGAGGTCACGGTCGTCGGCGAGGCCCATGCCGCTCACGCTACCCGCTCCCGGTGCGCGACGGTCACCCGAGCGCCGCACACCGGGAGTGGTTTCGCTTTAGACGCCCCGGAAACGGTTGATGCCGGCCAGGTGCGCCGCGCGCAGCTCGTGGTCGCGCACGCCGAGCCCCTCCTCCGGCGCCAGCGTCAGCACGCCCACCTTGCCCTGGTGGGCGTTGCGGTGCACGTCGTGCGCGGCCTGCCCGGTGTCCTCCATGGAGTACACCTTGGACAGTGTCGGGTGGATCTTCCCCTTGGCGACCAACCGGTTGGCCTCCCACGCCTCCCGGTAGTTCGCGAAGTGCGAGCCGACGATCCGCTTGAGGTGCATCCACAGGTACCGGTTGTCGTACTGGTGCATGTACCCGCTGGTGGACGCGCACGTCACGATCGTGCCGCCCTTGCGCGTCACGTAGACGGACGCGCCGAACGTCTCCCGGCCGGGGTGCTCGAACACGATGTCCGGGTCGTCGCCACCGGTCAGCTCGCGGATCTTCGCGCCGAGCCGCTTCCACTCGCGCGGGTCCTGCTCGTGCTCGTCCTTCCAGAACCGGTAGCCCTCGGCGCTGCGGTCGATGATCAGCTCCGCGCCCATCCGGCGGCAGATCTCCGCCTTCTCCGGCGACGACACCACGCACACCGGGGTGGCGCCGCCGTTGAGCGCGAACTGGGTCGCGTAGGAGCCGAGGCCGCCGGACGCGCCCCAGATCAGCACGGTGTCGCCCTGCTTCATGTTCGCGCCGTTGGCGGACACGAGCTGCCGGTAGGCGGTGGAGTTCACCAGACCGGGTGACGCCGCCTCCTCCCACGTCAGGTGGGCGGGCATCGGCATGAGCTGGTTGGCCTTGACCAGCGCGATCTCGGCGAGACCGCCGTAGTTGGTCTCGAACCCCCAGATGCGCTGCTCGGGGTCGAGCATGGTGTCACTGTGCCCGTCGTGGTGTTCCAGCTGCACGTCGAGGCAGTGCGCGACGACCCGGTCGCCCGGCTTCCACGCGTTCACGCCCGGTCCGGTGCGCAGCACCACGCCCGCCAGGTCGGAGCCGACCACGTGGAACGGCTGGTCGTGCCTGCCGCCGTACTTCTTCAGGAACGCGAACGTGGACAGCGGCTCGAAGATCGAGGTCCACACCGTGTTGTAGTTGATGGCGCTCGCCATCACGGCCACCAGCGCCTCGCCGGGGCCGAGCTCCGGGGTGGCGACCTCGTCGACGTGGAGCGACTTGCGCGGGTCCTTGTCCTTGGTGGCCAAGCCCTCGAACATCTTGACCTCGTCGGCGTGCACCGTCACGCCCCGGTAGCTCTCCGGCACGTCGAGTGATCCGATCGCGTCCAGTTCGTCCGCGAGGATCGCGTCGAGGATCTTCTGCACGGCGTTCCCTCCCAATGGGGGCTTCGGGATGGTCGGGTGTGTGGCGGGCTCTAGAGGTCCACGCGAGTGGCCGGAGGTTACCCACGGGTAACCGATTCAGAACGCGGGCTGTGAGCCACCGCACTGGCATTTCCCCCGATCGGTCGGTCTTGACCGGGCGGCCAACCAAGCGGAGCATCGGAGCCGTCCGATCGACGGGACGGAGGTACGAGTCATGACAAAGGCGTGGACCAGGTGGCAGGACTGGGCCGAGGTCGTCATCGGCGCCCTCGTGCTGCTCTCGCCCCTGGTGGTGGAGACGACCACCGGGGCCGTGTGGACGATGATCGTGCTAGGCGCGCTGATCGCCATCGACGGCCTCGCGTCGCTCGCGATGCCCGGGATGGTCTACGGCGAGTGGTTCCAGGTGGTCCTCGGCGCGCTGTTGTTCATCTCCCCGTGGGTGATGGGCTACAGCGACCTGACCGGGGCGTCGTGGGTTTCGTGGGTCGGCGGTGCGCTGACCGTCGCGGCGGGCGCCATGGCGGTCCCGCTGGCGAACGCGGCGCACGGCGGCCGGATCGCCGGCACCGCCTGAAGCGGTGGAGAACCGGGCCCGCGGCGACCGGCCGCGGGCCCGACCGACGAGGAGGGGCGCGGCATTGGCAGAGGACTCGTCGGCCAGGGAACGGATCCTGCGAGCGGCCGAGGAGTTGTTCGCCGAGTCGGGGTTCGACGCGACGCCGACCTCGCGCATCGCCGAACGGGCCGCCGTGCCCAAGGGGCTCGTGCACTACTACTTCCGTCGCAAGACCGACCTGCTGGCGGCGCTCGTGCAACGCCTGCCGGACGGCGCCGTCGACGCGCGCCGGGTCGTGGTCGTCGGCGACATCGCGGAGAGCCTGCGCGGGCTGGTCGCCGCGCTGGACGCCCGGCTCGACTCGTCGCCGCTGCTCAGCCACCTGCTGTGGCGCGAGGCGGACACGCACGAGGCGGTCCGCGACGCGCTGCACGAGCGCCACCGGTCGGTCGTGCGGCAGATCCGCGACGTCATCGTCGCCGCCGGTGGCGACGCCGTGGCCGCGAAGGACGTCGACAGCGCCTCCGCGCTGCTCGCGCTCGCGGTCAGCTACCGGCACTCGGTGGCCCGGCACGCGCCGGACGACGACCGGATGGACCTGGAGCTGACGTTCGTGGCCGCCGCCCTGGAACGGCCTTAGCGCGAGTCCGCGCCGTCCGGTCGACCCCTAGTGGTCGGCGGCGGGCTCCACCAGCTCCACCAGCACGCCGCCCGCGTCCTTGGGGTGCACGAAGTTGACCCGGCTGTCGGACGTCCCCCGCCGCGCCTGCTCGTACAGCAGCCGCAGTCCCTTGGCGCGCAGCGCCGCCGCCGCCGCGTCCACATCGGACACGCGGTAGGCCAGCTGCTGCAACCCGGGGCCCGACCGGCCGATGAACTTGGCGATGGTCGACTCCGGCGTCAGCGGCGCGAGCAGCTGCACGGCGGCGCCCGCGCCCTCGTCGCCCGGCGCGCGCAGCATCGCCTCGCGCACGCCCTGCTCCTCGTTGACCTCCTCGTGGACGACCTCCAGGCCGAAGTGCTCGCGGTGGAACGCGATCGCGGCGTCGAGGTCGGGCACGGCGATGCCGACGTGGTCGATGGCGGTGACGAAACCCCGGAGTTCTTCCATGGCGACGAAGGTTAGTAGCCGAATCGGTGCAGGTGGCGTTGTGTGAGGCCTCACACGGCTACTCTGCGGTAACCGTGGGTATCGTGGCGTGTTAACAACCGCTTACACCCGCTGTGGAGGCTGCTGTGTCCGGTTCCGTCATCGTCGCCGGGGCCCGAACCCCGATGGGGCGACTGCTCGGATCTTTGAAGGACTTCTCCGGCGCCCAGCTCGGCGGCGTCGCGATCAAGGCGGCCCTGGAACGGGCCGGTGTCGCGCCCGACCAGGTGCAGTACGTGATCATGGGCCAGGTGCTGACCGCCGGCGCGGGCCAGATCCCGGCGCGCCAGGCCGCGGTGAACGCGGGCATCCCCATGACCGTGCCCGCGCTCACCATCAACAAGGTGTGCCTGTCGGGCATCGACGCGATCGCGCTGGCCGACCAGCTCATCCGCGCCGGTGAGTTCGACATCGTGGTGGCGGGCGGCCAGGAGTCGATGACGCAGGCGCCGCACCTGCTGCCGTCCTCGCGCGGCGGGTTCAAGTACGGCGACGTCACGATGCTCGACCACATGGCCCACGACGGCCTGTTCTGCGCGTTCGACCAGGTCGCGATGGGCTCCTCCACGGAAAAGTTCAACGCCCGCTACGGCGTGACCCGCGAGGAGCAGGACGCGTTCTCGGCCCGGTCGCACCAGCTGGCCGCCAAGGCCGCGACCAACGGCGTCTTCGGCGAGGAGATCGCGCCCGTCGCCATCCCGCAGCGCAAGGGCGACCCGGTGCTGTTCGCCACGGACGAGGGCGTGCGCGGCGACACCACGGTGGAGACGCTGGCCAGGCTGCGCCCGGCGTTCGCCCCCGACGGCACGATCACCGCGGGCTCGGCGTCGCAGATCTCCGACGGCGCGGCGGCCGTGGTCGTGATGAGCAGGGCCAAGGCCGAGGAGCTGGGCCTGACCTGGCTGGCCGAGATCGGCGCGCACGGCGTCGTGGCCGGTCCGGACGCGAGCCTGCACGAGCAGCCCTCGAACGCGATCAAGGCGGCGTGCGCCAAGGAGGGCATCGACCCGGCCGACCTGGACCTGGTCGAGATCAACGAGGCGTTCGCCGCGGTCGGCGTGGTCTCCACCCGAGAGCTGGGCATCGCCGAGGACAAGGTCAACGTCAACGGCGGCGCGATCGCGCTGGGTCACCCGATCGGCATGTCGGGCGCCCGCATCGCGCTGCACCTGGCGCTGGAGCTCAAGCGGCGCGGCGGCGGCGTCGGCGCGGCGGCCCTGTGCGGCGGCGGTGGTCAGGGCGACGCGCTGATCATCCGCGTCCCCGAGGTCTAGGGGTGTGGCCCGCACCGTTGACGTGGCCGAGCTGGTCGACCGCGCGCGCGAGGGACAGCCGCGCGCGGTCGCGAGGCTGATCTCGCTGGTCGAGGACGCCAGCCCGCAGCTGCGCGAGGTGGCGGGCGCACTGGCCCCGTTCTGCGGCAACGCGCGGGTCGTCGGCCTGACGGGCGCGCCGGGCGTCGGCAAGTCCACGTCGACGTCCGCGCTGGTCGCGGCCTACCGCCGGCGGGGCGAGCGGGTCGGGGTGCTGGCGGTGGACCCGTCGTCGCCGTTCTCCGGCGGCGCGCTGCTCGGCGACCGGGTGCGGATGGGCGAGCACGCGACCGATCCCGGCGTGTTCATCCGGTCCATGGCCACGCGCGGGCACCTGGGCGGGCTGTCCTGGGCCACGCCGCAGGCGTTGCGCGTGCTCGACGCGGCGGGCTGCGACGTGGTGCTGGTCGAGACGGTCGGCGTCGGCCAGTCCGAGGTGGAGGTGGTGTCGCTGGCCGACACCACGGTGGTGCTGCTCGCGCCCGGCATGGGCGACGGCGTCCAGGCGGCCAAGGCGGGCATCCTGGAGATCGCGGACGTGTTCGTGGTCAACAAGGCCGACCGCGACGGCGCCGACCAGACCGCGCGCGAGCTCAAGCACATGATCTCGCTGGGTCGCCGGGAGAGCGAGGGCGGCCGGTGGCGGCCTCCCGTGGTGAAGGCGGTCGCCTCCCGCGCCGAGGGGCTGGACGAGGTCCTGGACGCCGTCGACGCGCACCACGCCTGGCTCGTCGAACGCGGTGAGCTGGCACGACGCCGCGCGACCAGGGCCGCGGGCGAGATCGAGGCCATCGCGCTGGGGCGGCTGCGCTCCCGGATCGGCGGGCTGCGCGGCGCGTCCGCCCTCGAAACCCTGGCCAAACGGGTCGTGGCGGGTGAGCTGGACCCCTACGCTGCGGCTGACCGACTGGTCGAGGGGGTGGGGGTATGACGACGCCGGTGGTGGTGGACATCGGCACGCGGGACACCCGTCGGGTGATCATCGGCGGCCTGGTGGCCGGTGTGCTCGGGGTGTCGGCGCTCGTGGGCGCGGTGAGCGCGTACACCGACGGCGAGGGCGTGGGCGGGACGATCGCGCTGGTCATCGGGCTCGCGTTCACGGGCATCGCGCTCGCCGCGGTGCTGAACCGGAAGAAGGTCTCCCGACCGCGCAAGCTCGTGTTCGAGGCGCCCGGCGTGCGGTGGGACGACCCACAGGGCGCGCCGTGGGCCGTGGCGTGGCACGAACTGGGCGCGGTGCGGATCTCGCGGACGCGGGAACGGGTCGTCGACCCGGCCGACGCCGTGCTGCGCAAGACCATGGTCAGGCTGGACCTGCTGCCCGCCGACCACCAGGCTTTCCGGGCCGGGCACGCCGACATGGCGCACCTGGCCCGCGAGGACGGCGCCTACCGGCTGCCGCTGGGCGACGCGGCCGCGTTGGTCCCGGTGGTCGAGCGGGCCGTGCTCGGATTCGCACCACACCTGTACCGCGGGGTGCAGGACGAGGGCTTCACTGTGGGGTTGTCGTGAGAGAGATCGAGATTCCCTTCGGCAACAAGGCCGAGCGACGTGCCGGGCTCGCCGTCCAGCTCGGCTTCACGCTGCTCGGCGTGCTGCTGATGTTCCTGTCCTACGCCGACGGCCACCTGGCGGCGATGTTCGTCGGGCCGCTGGTCGCGCTCGGCGGTTTGATCGGCGGCGGCGTCTGGCGGCGCAAGGCCAGGCCGCGCAAGCTCGTGGTCGAGCCGCAGGGCCTGCGCTGGGAGGAGAAGGGCAAGACGTGGGCGGTGCCCTGGTACGAGCTGGCCGGGGTGGCGCTGTCCTACGACGCCAAGGCCAAGCCCGGGCTGTGGCTGCACCTGGTGCCGAACGACCCGGGCTCCTTCGCCGCCACGTACCGCAGCATTCCGGCGTTCCCGCACGGCCACTGGGTCCAGCTGGCCGACGACGCCGGCAACGATCTGCTCGACCTGGCGTTCAAGCGGCACGCGCCGCAGCTCTACCGGGGGTACGTGACGCACTTCACCGCCGGTCTGTGACCGCTTGAGCGGTCGCGGCCAGGTGCGCCTCGTGCTGGGACACCGCCTTGCGCCACAGCGGTTCGCGGTCCTCCTCGGGGAGGACCAGGCCGTAGACGTCGGCCAAGGCGGTGAACCAGTCGGCCCGGTCGTCCAGCAGGGTCTTGGTGGTCGTCCGCTCGACCCGGGACAGGGTCAGCGCGCGCAGCACGTCCCAGCCGTCGGCGTCGGCCCGCAGCACGCCGAACGTGCGCACGAACCCCGACTCCGGCGACGTGGACAGGTGCACGTGCCGGTCGGTGAAGTGGTCCAGGCCGACGTCGCCCGGGGCGAAGTGCATGGCGTGGAAGCTGCCGCGCACGTCGTGCCCCAGCCGCCACGCGCCCGCCGCCGCCGTGGACGGCCCCAGCTCGAAGGCGAACGGCCCCTGGCGGTGGACGCCCGCGCGCAGCGGCAACGGCGAGTGCAGGCCGTCGCCCAGCCCGGCGTCCACCAGCCAGGCGTCGTCGGAGTCCGGCAGGTCGCGCACGGTGAGCGCGAGGTGGCTGCGGCTGATCACCGGCTCGGCGTCCGCCGTCATCTGCACGCCGCCGGGATGCCTGGTCACGTGGTAGCCGAGCGCGCGCAGCAGCTCGGCGAACGCGCCGTTGAGCTGGAAGCAGTACCCGCCGCGACCGGCCAGCACGCGGGCCGCCGAGTCGAGCGGGTCCAGCGAGGTCACCCGACCGAGCTGGATGTCCACCGTCTCGTAGGGCACCCGTTCGACGAACGCCTGGTGCAACCGGGTCAGCGCCGCCACGCTCGGTGGCTCGGCCGCGCCGAGGCCGAGGCGGCGCAGGAACGCGGTTACGTCGAGCGAGGCCATCCTGGAAATCCCCCATCCGGGTAGGACGCGTCGAAGCCGGGACTTCCGACCCTAGGCAAGGACGATCACAGCGCCGAACGTTTATCCCAGCGACTGGGCGTGACGAAGAGGTGCGATGTACGACTCCGCTGGGCTCCAGGTCCTGTCCCGCGACGAATGCCTGGAGCTGCTCGGCACGGCCGCCGTCGGCCGCCTCGTCTACACCCACATGGCGCTGCCGGTGGTGCACCCCGTCGTGTTCGTGCTCGACGGCGAGTGCGTCGTGCTGCGCGTGCCGCACGGCAGCGCCACCCTCGTCGCCCGGGACACGATCGTCGCGTTCCAGATCGACGACGTCTCGCCGGACCTGTCCCGCGGCTGGTCGGTGATGGCGGTCGGGCACGTCACCGAGGTCGAGGAGCAGGCGCGGCTGGCCCGGCTGCGGCTGCTGCCGCTGCCCTCGCGCGGCTTCGGCGGCGGTGACCACTACCTGGTCGTCGACCTGGAGGTGCTGACGGGCCGTCGCATCCCGTAGGCGGAGGCGATAACCTCGGAACCTCCGAACCGGAGGGTGGTCTCGGGTGGCCGGATCCCCGGACGCGAACGCCGCGACGCGGCTGGACGGCCTGCTGCGCGAGCTGACCGACCGCACCACCGAGGTGGTCGTCTCGCAGGAGCGGCTGCACCGGCTGCTGTCCGCGGTCGTCTCGCTGGCCAGCGACCTGTCGCTGCCCGACGTGCTGCGGCGCATCGTGGAGTCCTCGTGCGGCCTGGTCGGCGCCCGGTACGGCGCGCTGGCCGTGGTGGGGCCGAACCGGCAGCTGCTGGAGTTCACCTACGACGACGGCCACCACAACACCGACTTCGAGAAGACCGGGTCGGAGGCGACGACGTTCGACCCGTCCGGTCCCGGCTTCCTCGGCGTGCCGGTGCACGTGCGCGGCGCGGTGTTCGGCAACCTCTACCTCAGCGACAAGGCCGACGGCGCCGACTTCACCCGCGCCGACCGCGAGCTCGTGGTGGCGGTGGCCGCGGCGGCGGGCATCGCGATCGAGAACGCGCGGCTCTACGCGCAGTCGCAGCAGCGGGAGGTGTGGCTGCGCGCGTCGAACGAGGTGACGAACGCGCTGCTCACCGGCACCCCGGACCGCGACGCGCTGCGCCTGGTCGCGGTGCGCGCCCGGCTGGCCGCGGACGGCGTGAACGCGCTGCTGGCGCTGCCCGACGTGCAGGGCGAGCTGGCCGTGCGGGTGGTGGACGGCGAGGTGCGCGGGTTCAGCGCGTCCGGCGAGGGCGGCCCGGCCCGCGAGGTGTTCGACACCGGCAAGGCCAAGGTGCTCGACGGGCTGCCCGGCCAGACCCGGATCGGGCCGGTGGTGTTCGCGCCGCTGGCCGCCGGGCAACGGGTGCTCGGCGTGCTGATGGTGGCGCGCGCGCGTGAGCAGCGGGCGTTCGACGCGTCGGACGTGGCGCTGGTCGAGTCGTTCGCCCGGCAGGCCGCGCTGGTCCTGGAGTTCACCAGGGCGACCGGCGCGGGACGGCGGCTGGCCGTGCTGGAGGACCGCGACCGGATCGCCCGCGACCTGCACGACCTGGTGGTGCAGCGGCTGTTCGGGCTCGGCCTCGGGTTGCAGAGCATGAACGGGCTGGTGGAGCAGCCGATGGTGGCGCAGCGGCTGGCCGACTTCGTCACCGAGGTCGACCAGACCATCCGGGAGATCCGGCGCACCATCTTCTCGCTCCAGGAGCCGCCCGCCGGCGCGGCCGACCTGCGCGCCCAGCTGATGAAGGTGGTGCAGGAGTCGGCCAGGCTGCTCGGCTTCGAGCCCGCGCTCGCGATGGACGGCCCGATCGACTCGGTGGTGCCCGACCACGTGCGGCCGGACCTGCTGGCCACGTTGCGCGAGGCGCTGGCCAACGCCGCCCGGCACGCGTCGGCGACGGACGTCCGGGTCGAGGTGGTGGTGGACCGGGCGGCGACGAGCCTGCGGCTGGTCGTGCGCGACGACGGCGAGGGCCTGCCGCCCGGTCGGACCAGGCACACGGGCGGCCTGGTGAACATGGCGGCGCGCGCCGCGAGGTGGGACGGTTCGTGCGAGGTCGAGTCGGCCGAGGGCCGGGGTGTAACGCTGACGTGGTCCGTGCCGTTGGTATCGGTGTAGGGGGAGGTCCATGTCCATCTCGGTGCTACTGGTGGACGACCACGAGATCGTCCGGCGCGGGTTGCAGCAGCTGCTGGCCGTCGAGTCGGACATCGAGGTGGTCGGCGAGGCGGAGAGCGCTGCCGCCGCCGTGTCCGCCGCCGCGTTCCACAAGCCGGACGTGGCCGTGATCGACGTGCGGCTGCCCGACGGCGACGGCGTGACCGTGTGCCGGGAGATCCGCTCGACGGTCCAGCCGCCGCCCGCGTGCCTGATGCTGACCTCGTACTCGGACGACGAGGCGTTGTTCGGCGCGATCATGGCGGGCGCGGCCGGGTACATGCTCAAGCAGGTCTCCGGCAACGACCTGGTGTCCGCGATCCGCACCCTGGCGGCGGGCGGCTCGCTGCTGCACTCGGGCGTGACCGCGACCGTGCTGCAACGGCTGCGCGGCGGACCGGTCGAGGACCCGCGCTACGCGTCGTTGAGCCCGCAGGAGCGGCGGATCCTCGACCTGATCGCCGAGGGCCTGACCAACCGGCAGATCGCGAACCGGCTGTTCCTGGCCGAGAAGACGGTCAAGAACTACGTCTCCTCGCTGTTGCACAAGCTCGGCTTCGACCGCCGGACCGAGGCCGGTGTCTACGCCGCGCGCCGGCGGCAGGCCGGCGGGCTCTAGCTCCTGCCGCGGCTCGGCCCGCGCGCACGTCGGCAGGGCCGTGCCGACCAGGGGCGCGACCTCGGCGATGGCTGTTCCCGCTCGCGCGCGGTCCCCTCCGTCGAGGACCGCGGTCCACCGCGCACGTACGCTGGGAGCAACCGCAGGAAGGCCCTGTTCGGCTCTACGAAAGACTTAGGCCACTCGGGCTCGGAGGAAAGTAAGGTCGCTGGAGTGGGGATTTTCCGGAGGAAGCGGCCTGCCGCGATCGCCCGTGAAGTGGTGCGGGACCACACTTACGACGACGCGATCCTGGACATCGCGGCGGAGGAGATGGACGCGGGCCACCTGAGGGCGGCGACCACGGTGCTCGCGGAGTGCCGTGACGACCCCGAGGTGCGGGCGCTGCGGGCCGAGGTGCTCGGCGAGCACGCCATCGGCCACGCGGACGAGCTGCTGGAGCTGGCGAAGAACAACACGGACCCGGACCTGTGGCTGCTGGCCGGCACGGCGTTCATCCGGGAGGCGTGGGCGATCCGCGGCTCGGGCCGGGCCGACAGCGTCGGCAAGGACCGGTTCAAGGTCTTCTTCGGCACGCTGCGCAAGGCCGTCGGCCCGCTGCACGAGGCCGCGAAGCTCCTGCCGCGCGACGCCGTGCCGTGGGCGCAGTTGCAGACCGCGGGCCTCGGGTTGCAGGTCGACCGGGACCAGAAGGACGAGGTGTGGCGGGAGATCGTGGCGCGGTGCGCGTCGCTGTATCCGGCGCACTGGACCCGGTTGCAGATCCTGGCGTCGAAGTGGGGCGGCTCGGCCGAGGAGATGATGGCGTTCGCGCAGGGCAGCGTCGACGCCGCGCCGCCCGGCGACCCGGTGGTGGCCATGCTGCCGCTGGCGCACTTCGAGATCTTCCTGGAGCAGTTCGAGGACGCGGTGCAGGCGCGGTCGGCGTTGAAGATCGCCACGTTGAAGATGCGCTACTTCACCCGGCACCGCGACGAGATCGCCACGGCCGCGGACAAGTGGGACTCGGCCCCGGCCAAGCCCCACCCGCGCGCGTTGCAGGCCCACAACCTGTTCGCGGCGGCCTTCGCCCTGGCCGACGACGCGCCCCGGGCGAAGCGCCACCTGCTCGGCATGCGCGACCACGTGCACGACGTGCCCTGGGCGTACGTCGCCTACCTGGCCGACGACCTGGAGAAGGAGTACTCGGAGCTGGCCAACAAGTACCTCTAGGGGCTCGCCCGCCCGATCACGCGCCGATGCCGCGCAGGACCGTGTCGACGAGCTCGTCGACGTAGCCCGGTTCCGCCCGCGAGGCCCGGACGGTGAGCCGCCAGTAGACCGCCGCGGCGAACAGGTCGAGCGCGATCTCCAGGTCGAGGTCCGGGCGCAGCTCACCGCGTTCGACGGCCCGGCGGAACATCGTGGCGGCGAGTTGCCGTCGCGGCCCGCAGACCACGGCGTCGACGACGTCGCCCAGTTCCGGGTTGCGCGCCATCTCGGCCACCAGGTCGGGCAGGATCCGCGAGAACAGCGGGTGCGCCAGCCAGGCCATGAGCGCGTGCACGGTCTCGCGCAGGTCGCCGCGCAGCGAGCCGGTGTCCGTCGTCGGCGGTGCCTGCGCCGCGGTCGCCTCGGAGATCACCGAGGTCGCCATCTCCTGCTTGGACGGCCAACGGCGGTAGAGCGCGCTCTTGCCGACGCCGGCCCGTTTCGCGACGGCTTCCATCGACAGCCGGGCGTAGCCGTGCTCGGCGAGCTCGGTCAGCACCGCTTGGGCGATGGCCTCCGTGACGGCGGGTTGCAGCACGGCCGCGCCGGTGGGCGTGCGAGGGCTCATGGTGGCGATTCTAACAAGTGGACGGGACGGTACCGTCCCGTGCTACGTTCGACGGGACGGGACCGTATCGTCCAAACGCTGAGGAGTACCGAGTGAACGCCGCTGACGTGGTCGACCGCGCCCTGGACCACCTGCTCGCCAAGGACATGACGGCCTTCGCCGGGCTGTGGGCGGAGACCGGTGTGATCGAGTTCCCGTTCGCGCCGCCCGGGTACCCGGCGCTCGTGGCAGGCCGCGCGGCGGTGCACGAGTACCTGCGCGGCTACCCGGACCTGCTCGACGTGCGGGAGATCGCCGACAAGGTCGTGCACCGCACCGCCGACCCCGCGGTGGTGGTCGTCGAGATGGAGGCGGTCGGGTTCGTGGTCGCCACCGGGCGGCCCTACCGGTTGCGCTACATCGCCGTGGTCACGGTGCGGGACGGCGAGATCCGGCACTACCGCGACTACTGGAACTCGGTGGCCGCGGCCGAGGCCCTGGGTGGTCCGGACCGGTTGACCGCCGCGTTCGCGGGTGGCCCGGGTGCCTGACTTCCTGGTGCTCGGCGCGACCGGCACCACCGGTTCCAGGGTCGCCGCGTTCCTGGCCCGGCGCGGTGTCCCGGTCCGCCGGGCGACTCGCACGCCGAGGCTGCCCGGGCAGGTGCGGTTCGACTGGGCGGACCGGGAGACGCACGCCCCCGCGTTGCGCGGGGTGTCGGCGGTCTACCTCGTCGCGCCGCTCGCGAGTGCCGACCCCGTCGCGTCGGTGGAGCCCTTCCTGGCCGAAGCCGTGCGGCAGGGCGTCCGACGGGTGGTGCTGCTCAGCTCGTCCGCGGTGCCGGAGGGCGGGCCGGGGCTGGGCGAGGTGCACCGCCTGGTCCGCGCCGTCGTGCCCGAGTGGGCGGTGCTGCGGCCGTCGTGGTTCATGCAGAACTTCGCCGGGGACGGCCCCCTGGCCCAGGACGCGCGTGGCGGCGAGATCGTCACGGCGACCGGTGCGGGCCGGGTGGCGTTCGTCGACGCGGGGGACATCGCCGCCGTCGCCGGGCACGCGCTGGCGGACGAGGCCCCGCACGACACCGAGCACGTCCTGACCGGTCCCGAGGCGCTGGGCTACGCCGACGCCGCCGCGATCGTCGCGCGGCAGCTCGGCAGGCCGGTGCGCCACCGGGCCGTCACCGCGGGAGAACTGGCCGAGCGCTTCGTCCGGCACGGCATGCCCGCCGCGTACGCCGCCGTGCTCGCCGCGCTCGACACCGACATCGCCGCCGGCGCGGAGGACCGGGTGACCGACACCGTCGAACGCGTCACCGGCCGCCCGCCGCGTGGTTTCCGCGAGTTCGCCGAGGCGGAGGTCCGGTAGCCGTCGGCGCTCGACGGGTCGGTGACCGGTGTCCCGGCCACCGACCCACCGGGTCAGCAGCGCTGCTTGTAGAAGTACTCCGAGCCGGCCTCCACGTCCGCCTTGGTCAGGGCGACCAGGTCGGTCTCGACGTCCCTCCGCACCGGCTTGCCCTCCAGCGCCGCGACGGCCTGCTCGACGCCGGTGCGGCCGATGGTCGCCGGGTCCTGCGCGATCAGCGCCTGCACCGCGCCGCCCCGCAGGTCCGCCACCTGCTTGGGCGAGGCGTCGAACCCGACCAGGTTCACCGCGCCGGTCCTGCCCG
This sequence comes from Actinosynnema sp. CA-299493, assembly GCF_050946825.1. NCBI lineage: Bacteria > Bacillati > Actinomycetota > Actinomycetes > Pseudonocardiales > Pseudonocardiaceae > Actinosynnema > Actinosynnema sp. CA-299493. The sequence continues at coordinate 8,163,049 of NZ_CP191993.1, read as the reverse complement.
CGTTGCGCAACCCGGTCGCCGCGCCCTCGCCCGTGTTCAGGTTCGTCGCGAACACCCCGATCAGGTCCGGGTTGGCGGACAGCGTGGCGGTCACCTTGGACGCCGCCTGGTCCGGTTCGTTGTCGGTGTACTGCTGCCCGACGTACCTCAGGTTCGGGTGCTTCGCGATCTCCTCCTCGAACCCGGCGGCCCGCGCGTCCGTGGTCGACGTGCCGGCCTTGGTGTTCAGCACCAGCACCGAACCGGGTTCGCCGCCGACCAGCCCGGCGAGCGTCCGCGCGGCCAGCCGGCCGCCCTGCTCGTTGTCCGACGAGATGGTGGACACGGCGATCGACGTGTCCACCAGCCTGGTGTCGACCTCGACGACCTCGATCCCGGCGTCCTTGAGCTGCCGCATCGGCCCGGCCATGGCCTTGTCGTCGGTCGGCGCGATGAGCACCGCGCCGGGCTTGTTCGCCAGCACGCCGGTCACGATCGGCGTCTGCAAGGTGGCGTCGAACTTCGCCGGCGCCTGCACGTCGACCGAGTAGCCCGCCGCCGAGGCCGCCTCCCGGACACCGCACTCCATCGAGGTGTAGAACGGCTCCGCGGTCACACCGGGGATCAGCACCAGCTCCTTCGCGTCACCCGCGCCGCCGGTGTCGCCGATCCGCCCACCGCCACCGCAAGCCGTGAGCAGCAGAGCCGCCGAGACAAGAGCAACCGTCGTCCTTGACATGTTCTCCCTCTCCCTAGCGCTTGTCGCGAGCCCTTCGCCGCGACTGGTCGAACCACACGGCCGCCACCAGGACCAGCGCCACCGCGATCGGCTGCCAGTACACGTTCACGCCGACGATCACGAACCCCTTGCGCAGCACGGCCGGGATGAACACCCCGAGCACCGTGCCGACCACCGACCCCGCGCCGCCGAACAGGCTGGTGCCGCCGAGCACCACGGCGGCGATGGCGTTGAGGTTGTCGGTGTCGTGCCCGGTGATCGACGCGACCCGGAAGTAGGCCAGCGCCATGAACCCGGCCAGTCCCGCCAGCACGCCCGCCAGCAGGTACACCCGGACCAGGTGGCGGGTCACCGGGATGCCCGCGCGGCGTGCCGCCTCCTCGTTCGAGCCGATGGCGTACGTGTGCCGCCCGAACACCGTCGTGCCCAGCACCAGCGCGCCCACCGCCGTCACCGCGGCGGCCACCAGCACCAGGTTGGGCACGCCGAACCACGTGCCGGCGCCCAGGGTGTCGCTGAGCACGTCCGGCACGCCGGCCACGTTGGAGCCGTCGGAGAGGAGCTGCCCGGCCCCGAGCGCCGCGCCGAACGACCCGAGCGTCACGATCAGCGGCGGGAGGCCGGTGCGGGCGATGAGCAGGCCGTTCACCAGACCCCACGCCGCGCCGGACGCCAAGGCCACCAGCAGCCCGACCAGCACCACACCCCACCCGGCGGTGGTCGCGTCGCCGTCGTGCAGGGCGTTCATCGCCATGGCGGACGTGACGCCGGAGAACACCAGCACCGAGCCGACGGACAGGTCGATCCCGGCGGTGACGACCACGTACGTCATGCCGACCGACAGCACCAGCAGCACCGAGGTCTCGACCAGCGTCGTCTGCAACGTGAACGCGGTCAGCACCGCGTCCGGCCGCAGCGCGCCGAACACCGCGACCAGCACCAGCAGCACCACCGCGATCCACAACGTGTTCGCGCCGGCCAGGCGTCGCAGGCCGGTGCGCGGCTTCACGCGTCCTCCTGGGTCGACGCGCCGGTCATCGCGCCGACCAACTCCTCGACCGTGGTGGCCGCCGCGTCGAACCGGGCCACCCGCCGACCGAGCCGCAGCACCTCGACCCGGTCCGCCACGGCCAGCACCTCGGGCATGTTGTGGCTGATCAGCACCACCGCCATGCCCTGGTCGCGCACCCGCCGCAGCACGTCGAGGACCCGTTCGCGCTGCACCACGCCCAACGCCGCGGTCGGCTCGTCCAGGAACACCAACCGGCTCGCCCACACCACCGACCGGGCCACCGCGACGCTCTGGCGCTGGCCACCCGACAGCGCGCCGATCGGCACGTCCACGTCCGGCAGCGACACGCCGAGGTCGTGGAACGAGGCCACCGCCCGCCGCCGCATCTCCCGCCCGTCCAGCACGCCGAGCCTGCCGAGCAGGCCGGGGCGGCGCAGCTCCCGGCCCAGGAACAGGTTCGCCGCCGGGTCCAGGTCCGGCGCCACGGCCAGGTCCTGGTACACGGTCTCGATGCCGAGCGCCCGTGCGGACGCCGGCGAGCCCAGCGCGACCGGCGCGCCGTCGAACAGGATGGTCCCCGAGTCCGGCCGCGCCACCCCGGACAGGCACTTCACCAGCGTCGACTTGCCCGCGCCGTTGTCGCCGACGAGCGCGACCACCTCGCCCGCGTGCGCGGTGAACGAGGCGCCGCGCAACGCCTCCACGTTCCCGTAGTGCTTCACCAACTCCCGTGCGTCCAACAGGGGTAACGCCATGCGCTCAGCTCCCGGGGCTCGACACCGATGGCGGCCTGCACCGGACGGCGACCACGTCGCCGGTCACCACGACCTCACCCGCCGCGTGCGGCACGACCACCGTGCTGCCCCGGTGCACCGCGACGGGACCCAGCGTGCCGGCGCCCTCCAGCACCACGAACACGCCGAACGAGGGCTCCAGCGCCGCCGTGCCGGACACGTGCAGCCGGTCGGCGCGGAAGAACGGGTCGGCCTGGGCGTCGAACAGGGCCACCGACGGCCCGGTGAGCGCCTGGGTCCGGCGCACGAGGTCGCCGGGCGACTGGGCGCGGCGCTCCAGGCACTCCAACGCCTTGTCGTAGCCCAGGCCGAGGTGCCCGGCCTCGGCGTCGGCCAGGAAGCCCCGCCACTCCAACGTGACCGAGAAGTCCGTCGGCTGCTGGAGCTCGACGATGAACACGCCCTCGCCGATCGCGTGCGGCACGCCGGCGGGCACGAACACCGTGTCGCCGGGGGAGACCCGGACCGGGTTCAGCGCGCCGAGCATGGCGGCGGAGTCCTGGGTGGACACCCACTCGGCGGCGACGGCGGCGGGCACGTCCTCGCGGAAACCGATGTACACCGTCGGGTCCGGGCCGGACGTGCCGATCACGATCCACGCCTCGGTCTTGCCGTGCCGGCAGCCCAGGTGGGTGGCCGCGAACGCGTCGGACGGGTGGCAGTGCACCGGCAGCCGCTGCCCGGCGTCGAGCAGCTTCACCAGCAGCGCGGTGTCCGCGCCGAACTCCGCCGCGTGCTCCGCGCCCAACCACAGCGCCGGGTCCGCCGCCACCGCGTCGCGCAACCACCGCCCGTCCGGCAGGCGTGACAACCCGGCCTCGTCCTTGCCGAACTGCGTGGTGGCCGACGCGACCCAGTCCTCGGGCCCCAGGTCGGCCACGTCCCGCCGGCGGAACGCCGCGATGGCCGGGCCTCCCCGGTAGAACTGCCGGGGCTGGTTGGCCTCCAGCGCGACGGGCTGGGCATCGGAACTCATGCGGGTACCTCTCCTGATCCACGGGCCACCAACCGGACCGGCAGGACGACGCGGCGCGGTGGTGAGCCGTCGCCGTCCAACCGGGCGAAGAGCAGGTCCGCCGCTGCCTTGCCGAGCGCGCTCGCGTCGTGCGCGATCACGGTCACCGGCGGTGACAGCAGGTCGGCCAGTTCGAAGTCGTCGAAGCCCACGAGCGCGGGCCGCACGGCGGTGCCCGCCAACGCGCGCACCGCGTGCACGGTGATCCGGTTGTTGCCGGTCACCACGGCGGTGGCCGGGTCGGCGGCGTTCCGCAGGCCCTGCAACGCCTTGCGCACCGACTCCTCGTCGTGCGGGCCCATGACGACCAGCGGCTCGTGGTAGCCGATGCCGGCCCGCAGGCAGCCCTCGCGGTAGCCGCGCAGGCGCTCGTTGGCGGTGAAGATGTCCGGCGCGTCGCCGAGGAACGCGATCCGCCGGTGCCCGAACGACGCCAGGTGCGCGACCGCCTCGGCGGTGCCGCCGATGTTGTCCACCAGCACGGTGTCGGCGACCACGTCACCGGCCGGCCGGTCCAGGAACACCACCGGCGTGCCCGCCCGCATCTCCGGCACCAGGTACCCGTGCTGCAACCCGGCGGGCACGATCAGCAGCCCGTCCACCCGCCGTGAGCAGAACTCCAGCGACAGCTCGCGCTCGCGCGCCGGGTCCTCGTCCGACGAGCCGGTGATCACCTGGCGCCCGCGCAGCCGGGCGACCTCCTCGACCGCGCGCGTGACACCCGAGTAGAACGGGTTGCCGACGTCCTCCAGCACCAGGCCGACCGTGCCCGTCGACGAGCCCCGGCGCAGGTTGCGCGCGCTGAGGTTGCGCCGGAAGCCGAGCTGGTCGATCGCCGCGAGCACCCGTTCGGCCGTGGCCGGGTGCACCCCCGCCTCGTCGTTCACCACGCGCGAGACGGTCTTGATGCTGACGCCCGCCAGCCGTGCCACGTCGTTCATCGTGGCACGCCGAACCTTCCGGGCGCCTGCCGCGCCGTTGGGGGACAACGTTGTCATAGTGGCCGAATCACACACCCCGTGTTCACGGATGTCAACGCCCGCGGCCGTCTCGAAGTGGTCGCCATCGCGGTGGGCTGACCCTATGGTGGATCGGTGACGGCTGACCCCGTGGAGTCCGTGAACACGTTCATCGGCACGAAGGACGACGGGAACACGTTCCCGGGCGCGTCGATGCCGTTCGGCATGGCGCAGTCGAGCCCGATCGGCTCGCACTACGCCGGCTACCGCTACGACGACCCGGTGATCCGGGGCTTCGGGCACTTCTTCCTGTCCGGCGCGGGGTGCTCGGAGCAGGGCGGGCTGGTGTCGGTCCTGCCGACGACCGGCCTGCCGCGCGGCTTCGACCACCGTTCCTACGGCGCGGCGTACACGCACGAGGGCGAGGTCGGCCGGCCCGGCTACTACCGGGTGCGGCTGGCGTCCGGCATCACCGCGGAGGCGACGGCGACGACCCGGGCCGGGGTGGAGCGGTTCGCGTTCCCGGCCGGGGTGACGCCGCACGTGCTGGTGAACGTGGGCCAGGCGAACGACCAGGAGCCCGTGTCCGCCAGCAGCGTGCGGGTGGTGGACGACCGGACCCTGGCCGGAACCGTGGTCGCGCAGGCGTTCTGCGGCGGCAAGCCGTACACGACGTACTTCACCACGACGTTCGACCGGCCGTTCAAGGCCACCGGCAACTGGGGCGGCGCGGAGGGCGGCGCGGGGCTGCGCGGGCAGTGGGTGAGGTTCGAGGACGGCCCGGTGACCGTGGCCACTGCGATCTCGCACGTGGACGCGGACGGCGCCGCGAAGAACCTCGGGGAGGCTCGCGGGAGGACGTTCGACGAGGTGCGCGCGGCGGCCCAGGAGGCGTGGCGGCGTGAGCTGTCGAGCGTCGAGACCTCCTCGACCGGCGCCGACCGCACGGTCTTCTACACCGCGCTCTACCACGTGCTGCTGCAACCGTTGACGGGCAACGACGTGGACGGCCGGTACCGCGGGTTCGACGGGCAGGTGCACACGGCCGACGGCTGGACGTACTACGAGTACTTCTCGCTCTGGGACACCTACCGCGCGCAGAACCAGTTGCTGGCGCTGCTGCGGCCGTCACGGGCGAAGGACATCGCGCGGTCGTTGCTGGCGATCCACGAGCAGGGCGGCTGGCTGCCCCGGTGGGCCTACGCCAACCAGGAGACGAACACCATGACCGGCGACCCGGTCACGCCGTTCCTGGTGGACCTGTGGCGGTTCGGCGCGGTGGCGGGTCTGGAGGAGCGGGCCTACGCGGCGCTGTGGCAGAACGCGACCGGCGTGCCGCCCGCGTCGTCGCCGTTCGAGGGCAGGGTGGGCAACCCGTCCTACCTGCGCAACGGCTTCGTGCAGTACGACAAGGACTTCCGCAAGAAGGGGCAGGACGTCGACCCGCACCACGGCGCTTCGGCGACGTTGGAGTACGCGCTGGCCGACTCCGCGCTGTCGATCATGGCACGCGCGCTGGGCCGCCAGGACGACGCCGAGGTCCTGCGCCGCCGCGGGCTGAACTACCGGGTGCTGTGGGACCGCGCGGTGGCCGACCGCGGGTTCACCGGCTTCCCCCGGCCGAAGCTGGCCGACGGCAGGTGGCTGGCCCCGTTCACCCCGCAGGGGCCGGACGGGTTCCACGAGGGCACGGCGTGGCAGTACCAGTGGCTGGCGCAGCAGGACGTGGCCGGTCTGGTGGAGCTGCTCGGCGGCCGTGCCGCGGCGCTCGCCCGGCTGGACGACTTCTTCGCCTACCCGGACCTGGTGGCGGACCCGGCGGGGACGGTGCGCTCGAAGTGGGTCGTCGGGCCGTACAGCTACTACAACCAGTTCCGCTACAACCCGAACAACGAGCCGGACCTGCACGTGCCGTGGATGTACGCGCTGGTGGGGCAGCCGTGGAAGACCTCGGCCGTGGTGCGGGCGGCGCAGACGTTGTTCGTCGACGCGCCGAACGGCGTGACCGGCAACGACGACCTGGGCCAGATGTCGGCCTGGTACGTGCTCGGCGCCCTGGGCCTGTACCCGGTCACGCCCGGGACCGGCGACCTCGTGCTGAACGCGCCGAGGTTCGACCGGGCGGTGGTCCACCTGGAGAACGGCCGGGACATCACCATCACGGCGGCCGGCGCGGACCCGTCGGAACTCCGGTACGTGCGCTCGCTCCACGTCGACTCGCAGCCGTGGGACGACGTGCGCCTGAACGTCGACCGGCTCGACGGCGCGCGCCTCGACTTCGTCCTGACCGCGGACCCGGCGGAAGCGACGTGGGCGACCCGTCCGGAGTCCGCGCCACCCCCTCCCGGCACGGGCGGGCACGTCTCGTGATCGGGGCCGTGCGCAGCGCTACCAAGGGATGCGTCGAAGGTCTCGATCGACGACTACTTCCGTCGCGAACGGATCGAAGCGCCACCGGCGGCGTCCGGCACGGCTTACCGTCCAGCCATGACAGGGGCACGCATACCGGCCGTCGTGGTTGCCGACATCAGGAAGAGCTACGGCGAGCTGAAAGCGGTGGACGGCGTCTCGTTCACCGTCGCCGAGGGGGAGTTCTTCGGCATCCTGGGGCCGAACGGCGCGGGCAAGACGACCACGCTGGAGATCGTCGAGGGCCTGCGCAAGCCCGACGGCGGCCAGGTGACGCTGCTCGGCGAGCAGCCGTGGCCGCGCAACCCGAAGCTGCTGCCGCGCATCGGCGTGCAGCTCCAGGCGTCGAGCTTCTTCGAGAAGCTGACCGCCCGTGAGCAGCTCCAGACGTTCGGCTCCCTGTACGGCGTCACCCGCCGCACGGCCGACGAGATGCTGGAGCTCGTCGGCCTGACCGACAAGGCGGACGTGCAGGAGAACAAGCTCTCCGGCGGCCAGCGCCAGCGCCTGTCGATCGCGTGCGCCCTCGTGCACGACCCGGACCTCGTCTTCCTGGACGAGCCGACCGCCGCGCTCGACCCGCAGGCCAGGCGCAACCTGTGGGACGTGCTGCGGGCGATCCAGGCCAGGGGCAAGACCATCGTGTACACGACCCACTACCTCGACGAGGCCGAGATCCTGTGCGACCGCGTGGCGATCATGGACCGGGGCCGGATCCTCGCCATGGACGCGCCCGCGACGTTGGTGCGCGGTCTCGACGCGCCGACGCACGTGGTGCTGCAGAAGGGGTTGCTGACGCGTGAGGCGGCGCGTGGCATCACCGGGGTCGACGACGCGCACGAGGACGAGGTGTCGTTGACCATCTCCACCCGCAAGCCCGCGCCGGTGCTGTCGGCGCTCGCCGAACGCGGCAGCCTGGACGGGTTGCAGGTGCGCACGGCCACGTTGGAGGACGTCTTCCTCGACCTGACCGGACGGGAGTACCGCGCATGACCGCGTTCCGGAGCCTCTCGGTCGCGATGATCAAGGGCTTCCTGCGGGACAGGATGACGTTGTTCTTCGTCTTCCTGTTCCCGCTGATGTTCCTCGTCGTGTTCGGGCTGCTGCTCGGCGACTCGGGCAGCGACAAGACCAAGATCGCGGCGGTGGGCGACGGGCCCGTGCTGACGACGTTGGAGCAGACCGGCGCGATCGAGCTGGAGAAGTACGACGACACGGCCGCCGCGCGGCGGAAGGTGGACGACGGCGACCTGCCCGCCGCCGTGGTGGTGTCCGGTGATCGCGTGGAGCTGATCTACGCGGCGAGCGACCAGGTCGCGGCGGGCACCGTGCTGGGGATCGTGTCCGGCGTGGTCGACAAGATCAACCTGGGTGCGGCGGACGTGGTTCCCCGGTTCACGTTGGAGGCGAAGTCGGTCGAGGACGCGTCGCTCAAGCCGATCCAGTACCTGACGCCGGGCATCCTGTCGTGGGCGATCTCGTTCTCGGGCGTGTTCGGCTCGGCGCTGACCATGGTGGCGTGGCGCAAGAAGCAGGTGCTGCGGCGGATCCGGCTGGCGCCGGTGAGCACGACGACCGTGCTGACGTCGCGGGTGGTGGTGAGCGTGGGCACCGCGGTCGTGCAGGGCGTCGTGTTCGTGGCGGTGGCGCTGCTGCCGGTGTTCGGGCTGAAGCTGACCGGGCAGTGGTACCTGGCGCTGCCGTTGCTGGTGCTGGGCACCACGGCGTTCTTCGCGATCGGGATGCTGGTGGGCGCGTTCTGCAAGACGGAGGAGTCGGCGTCGGGCGCGGCGAACGTCATCATCATGCCGATGGCGTTCCTGTCGGGCACGTTCTTCCCGGTGGAGAACGCCCCGGCGTGGTTGCGGGCGGTGTCGAACGTCTTCCCGTTGCGCCACATGAACGACGGCATGCTGGACGTCCTGGTGCGGGGCAAGGGCGTGGAAGCCCTCCTCGTCCCCTCCGCCGTCCTGATCGCCTTCACCCTGGTCGTGGGCTTCATCGCCGCCCGCATCTTCCGCTGGGAAGACTGACCCCGCGAGAGTCCTACCTCCAGACGCCGAGAGTCCTACGTTCACGACACCCGAATTCAACGCTCAGCGTCGCCAGCGGCTTGCCCTGCGCGTGCTGAGCGTTGAATTCAAGGGCTCTGAACGTAGGACTCTCGCGGCGTGAACGTAGGACTCTCGACGGGGGTGGGGGTGGGGTGAGGGGGGTCACGAAGCACAATGGGGGCATGCTCAGCAGCGCTGTTGGTCGGTTTCGCCTGCTCGCCATGGCCGAGGCGGTGTCGTGGGCCGGTCTGTTGATCGGCATGTTCTTCAAGTACGTCGTGGTGGAGAACGAGATCGGCGTCAAGATCTTCGGGCCCGTGCACGGCGCGATCTTCGTCGGCTACGTCCTGGTGACGTTGATGCTGGCGCACCGCTGGGACCGCAAGACGCTCGTCCTCGGCCTGCTCGCGAGCATCCCGCCGTTCGGCACCGTGGTGTTCGAGCGCTGGGCCAACCGCACCGGTCGGCTGGCCGGGACCGAGGCTCAGACCTCCGGCGACTGAGCCCGCGCCAACTCCGCCTCGGGGTCACCGAGGTGGTACACGCGCTCGCTCGGCTCGATGTTGTCCAGGAACTCCTGGTACACCAGCGCGCCCACGAGGTGTGACGCCGGCCGGGCGTGCCGCAGCGCGCTCGCCGGATCGCTCGACGGGAAGTGGCGCGACCACGCGTCGACCCACACGCGCTCGACCACCGCCCGGAACTCCGGCGCGACGAACCCGATCAGCCGCGCCGCGTCCAACGCCGGGTGGCCCCAGTGCGCGTCGCCCCAGTCGAGCACGACACCGCCGGAACGCCAGTTGCCCGGGTGGAAGTCGCCGTGCAGCAGGGTCTGCGGCAGCCCGAAGTCCGGCACGCGCACCCCGCGCGTCCGCAACCGCGGCTCACCGGCCAACGCCGCCTGCACCGCCACCCACCGCGGCACGATCCGCTCGACCACGTCCGCACCCGGCTGCCAGCAGTCCACCCCCGGCGCCTCCGCGAGCAGCACCCGACCGGGCTCGGCCGCGATGAGCCCCGGCGCCAACGACGGGTCGACCGACGCCACCAGCCCGATCACCTCGGCCTCGTCCGCCGTGAACGGCGGCGTGGCCTTCGCCCACACGTCCCCGCGCGCGGTCGGCAGCCGGTACAGGCACGACAGGTTCCACGTCTTCACCTGCACCGCCGGCCCGGTCACGGCGACGTGCCCCCGCGCCCACTCGACCAACGCCGCCGGCCCACCCGGGCGCGCCCACGGCAGCCGCAGCGGGTGGTCCTCGAACGAGTGCCGCCCACCGGTCCTCAGGCCGCGGTCCGGCACGCGGTCGGCCTCCACCTGGTACGTCACCACGCCGTCGCGCATGGCCGGCGTGGTGGTCCCGACCAGCCGCAACACGCTCGTCGTCACGCCGAGGTCCCGGTCCAGGCGCGCGGTCACGGGCTCGACGTCGTTCCACCAAGGACTGGCCACCGAGAACGGCTCCGCCTCGCCGACGAACCGGTCGCCGACCGTCACCAGAGCCCTGATCTCGCGCACGACGTGCAGCGTGGCCGGGCCGGCGGCGGTCTGTCGACCGAATTCGACCGCCGAGACGCAGTCCCCGGGAGCCGGTCCCCGGGATTCAGTCCTCGAAGTCGCCGACCGCGCGGCGGACCTTCGCCAGCAGGTCGGTCAGCTGCTCGGTCTGCCGGTCGGTCAGCCCGCGCAACCCGAACTCGACGCCGGTCACGGCTTCGGTGGCGGCCTCGCGCCGGGCGTGCCCGGCCTCGGTGATCTCCACGAGGGTGGTGCGCCGGTCGGTGGGGTGGGGGTTGCGGCGCACGAGTCCGTCGGCTTCCAGCCGGTCCACGATGTTCGTGACGCTCGTCGGGTGCAGCTGGAGCCGCTCGCCCATGACCCGCATCGGCAGGCTGCCCGTGCGGGCGAACGTCAACAGCACCAGCGCCTCGAACCGCGCGAAGGTCAACCCGTGCGGCTTGAGGGCGGCGTCCACGGCGGACTGGATGATCTGCTGTACTCGCATGACGCTGGTGACCGCCGCCATCGCCGTCGACGGTCCGATCCGCTTCTCCCACAGCTCGGCGGCGCGCGCGATGGGGTCGAACGGCAGCGGCTGGGACGTCATGCGCCGAAGCTACCAGTGGGTACCCCGACCAGGAGGCAGAAGTGCTCGTCGCGTTCAGTGTGAGCCCGCTCGGCGGTGAGTCCGACGGCGTGGCCGAGGCCGTCGCCCAGGCGGTGCGGGTGGTCCGCGAGTCCGGCCTGCCGAACGAGACCAACGCCATGTTCACGCTGGTCGAGGGCGAGTGGGACGAGGTGATGGCGGTGGTGAAGAAGGCGACGGAGGTCGTGCAGGCGACCGCGCCGCGGGTCAGCCTCGTGCTCAAAGCGGACATCAGGCCCGGCTGGACGGGGCAGCTCACGGCCAAGGTGGAGCGGGTCGAACAACACCTGGCAGCTGACGAATAGTCGGACGTCCGACTATCTTGGTGGTCATGGAGCCGAGAGACCTGTGGGTCCGCTTCGAGACCTACCACGACGTCACGTACTTCTCGCCGGAGTCACGGGCGGTCACCGACGCGCTGGGCTGCAAGGGCGGCTGGATGGGCTACTTCGGCCAGCGCGCGGCGCCGTTGGGCGCGGCGTCGCCGGAGGTCGTGACCGCCGCGTTCTACAACTTCCACCCGCGCATGGTGGCCCGCGCGCTGCCCGACGCCTGGGACGTGGCCGATCCCGCCCGCTTCCTGGAGGCACGGCTGGAGGGCGTCGACGGGGCGTTGCGGCGGATGCTGGCGAGCCTGGACGTCGCCGAGGCCGCCGAACTGGCCGCTCAGGCGGCCGAGGCCGCGCCGACGGCGGGACGGGTGCTGGCCGCCGCGAACCGCGCGCTGCCCTTGCCCGACGAGCCGCACCTGGCGCTGTGGCAGGCCTGCACGACGTTGCGCGAGTCGCGTGGTGACGGTCACGTGGCCGCGCTGGTGGCCGCCGACCTCGGGCCGTGCGAGACGTTGGTGCTGTTCGGCGCCGACAAGGGCTTGGACCCGGCGTACATGCGCAGCGCGCGCGGCTGGTCGGAAGAGGAATGGCGGGAAGCCGAAGCGACGCTCATCGGCCGTGGCCTGCTCCGCGACCGCGACCGCGACCGCGACGGCGTCGGCAACGGCGCCGGCACCAGCGCCGGCCTCACGCCCGCCGGTCGGGCGTTGCGGGAGGACGTCGAACGGCGCACCGACGAGGCCGCCACCCGTCCGTGGGATGTCCTGGGCGCGGCGGGCACCGCCCGCTTCGCCGAGCTGACGACCCCGATCGCGCTTCGCCTGGGGCGGTTGAACGAGGCCATGCGGACGAACCCGATGGCGATCGACCCGGTCGCGCAACTCCCCGGCTAGCCGCGCGCGGCCGGCCGCCGGACTCGTGCCAGGATGGAAGGCGTGACAAGGCCAGACCCCCGAAAGACCGCCGCACTGTCCGCCGCGTTGTCCGGGGCGGTCGACCTCGGCGCGCTGAAGGCCCGGGCCGACGCCGCGAGGCAGCGCGCCACCGCCCCACCCCCGTCGCCCGGCTCCGGCGGAGCCGTCGGCGGCTCGGACGCCGGTCCGAGCCCGTGGGTGCTCGACGTCACTGAGGCGACGTTCCAGTCGGTCGTCGAACGCTCCCTGGACATCCCGGTCGTCGTCGAGCTGACCGCGGCGTGGAGCCCCGAGGCGGGCGAACTCTCACCCGTGCTGGAACGCGCCGCCCGGGCGGGCGGCGGCACCTGGCTGCTGGCCAGGGTCGACCTCGACGCCAACCCGCGCATCGGCCAGGTGTTCGGCGTGCAGTCCGTGCCGACCGTGGTCGCCATCGCCGGCGGCCAGCCCCTCGACGCCTTCGCCGGACCGCTGCCGGAAGCCGAGTTCGGCCAGTGGATCGCCCGCCTGCTGGACGCCCTGCGCGACCGCCTGCCGGGCATCAAGGCGGCCGAGGCGAACCGCGGGGCGGTACCCGACGAGGAGCCCGTCGCCGAGCCGGAGGACCCCCGCTTCGCCGCCGCCGAGGACGCCTTCGAGCAGGGCGACTTCGCCGCCGCCGAGGCCGCGTACGAGGCGATCCTGGCCGCCGAACCGGCCAACGCCGAGGCCAAGGCCGCCCTGGCGCAGGTCCGGTTCACGGCTCGGGCCGAGGCGGTGCCCGCGGACGCCATCGCGAAGGCCGACGCCGACCGGGACGACGTGGACGCCCAACTCGCCGCCGCGGACCTGGAGCTGGCGACGAACGACGTCGACCAGGCGTTCAAGCGGCTGGTCGACACGGTCCGCCGGGTCTTCGGCGAGGACCGCGACAAGGTCCGCGAACACCTGGTGGGCCTGTTCGAGCTCTTCCCGCCGGACGACGACCGGGTCGCCAAGGCCCGCCGCAACCTGGCCAGCGCCCTGTTCTGAGCCCGTCCGCTGACAGGGGTCCGCCCGCCGGGCCCCTGTCAGCCACCACCGCTCGGCCGCACCGGGTCAGCCGGCGTACTTGCGGGTGCAGAGGCCGGCGCCCTGGTAGAAGCCGTCGCGGAACGACTCGACGCGGGCGAAGCCGGACGGCACCACGGTCCCGTTCACGTCCGCCGCGATCAGGCTCTTGTCCGCCAGCAGCTCGGCCACGGCCTCGTCCAGGTCGCCCGACGACAGCCGCAGCGCCGCCTTGCCCTGGGCCGGCGCGCTGTTCGTCGTCCCGGCCCACGCCCCGGTCAGGCACGCCGTCCGCAACCCCGCCGCCGGACCCTCCAGCCCGTACCCGGTCGCCTTCTGGATCGACAGCGCGAACCGCGACGCGATCTCGGCGAACGCGGCGAAGTCGCCGATCCCGCCCTTCTGCCCCCGCTTCGGCGGCGTGCCGATCTTCACCAGGTCGGGCAGGTCGATGGAGATCGAGTTCGTCGCCGGGCAGTACGCCGCGGGCGAGGTGTCGCCGCCGTCCGGGCACTGCGCGGACGACGAGGTGGACAACGCGGGCGGCGTGGCGGCGGCCTCGTTGAACGCCGCGCGCAGCGACTCCTCCAGCAGGTCGAGCGAACGCTGGTCGTCCACCTTCAGGTTGCCCTTGCCCTGCCCGGTGTCCTTGTCCTCCGCGTCGAACTTCTGCTGCGTGATCCGCGCCTTGATCTCGGCCTCGTCGATCTCCGCGCACCGGGTCGGATCACCGGCGAACCCGAACTGGAACGCCGCCACCCGGTCGAACGCGCTGCCGTGCGCGCCCTGCTTCTCGGCCGACGTGCCCGCCGCGTCCCGGATGAAGAACATCGTCGCCAGCACCTGGTTCAACCCGGGCCCGGTCGAGATGCGGAAGTGCTTGGACTTGCCCTCGGCCACCCACCGGAAGAAGTTGCCCGCGTAGCAGTCGGCCTGCTGCTCCTTGATGATCGACGGCGTGGCCTGGTTGATCCCGCCGATGTCGCCGAGCTTGTACTGGATCGCGTGGCCCATCTCGTGCGCCAGCACGGTCACCACCGACATCGGCCCGAACGCGTCGTCCAGCATCGGCAGCAGCTCGCCGCGGTCCCACGCGATCGAGTCGTCCAACGAGCAGTAGAACGCGTTGGCCACGCCCGCGGTGTTGGTGCGGCAGATCTCGACGCCCTTGCCGTTGGAGTCGTAGGACACCAACCGCTTCACCGGCTCGAACTCCGTGCCGAACCGCGCAGGCAGCTGCTCGGCCCAGTACTCCTCGACGTCGGCCAGCGTGTTGATCGCGAGCCGGTCCATCTCGCCGCCGTCGCCGTTCTCCACCTGGAGGTCGGCGTCCGGCACGCCCGGCTTCGCGCCGCTCTCACCGGTGGTGATGTCCAACCCGGCCACCTTGGTGACGTCGGGCCGTTCCGACCGGCCGTAGCCGCTCACCGTTTGGGTGCACCCGGTCAGCACCATCGCGGTGGCGAGCGTCGCCGCAACCCAAGCCCGTCGAGCCATGCCCAAGCCCCATCCCCGGTCGTGCCGATCCAAGCCCGAACCCTACTTGGCCGGCTCCGGGGACTAGGCCACACCGCAGGCTTCGACGCCCTCGAACACGCCGCCGCGGAACACCTCGACCCGCTTGAACCCCGGACCGAGCGACGTCGACCCGGTCGCGTCACGTGCCGCGTAGTCGTAGGCGAGCAGCACCTGCACCGCTTCGTCGAGGTCGCCGGGCGACAGCCCGAACCCCTTCTGCCGGGTGAACACCTCCCGCGTGTACGCGCCGGCCAGGCACAACGCGCTGGTCGCCGCGCGCTCGCCGTCGAGGTCCGCGCCCACCGCCGCCATCGCGGCCATCGCGTACCGGCTCGCCAGCAGCAGGCCGGTGGCGTAGTCGCCGATCTCGGCGTGCAGCTCGGGCAGGTCCGCCTTCACCTCGAACTCCACCGACTTCTCCGCCGGGCAGTACGCCACCGGGCCCTGGTCGCCGGAGCAGTCCGGCTCCTCCTCGGTGGGCGTGGACTTCGGGTCGGTCCACTTCTTGCCCGCCTGCTCGACCAGGGCCTTGTAGTACAGGTTCAGGTCGGGCGTGACGTTCTCCAGCATCTCGTCGAACGGCAGGTTGCCGCCGCGGTCGCGGTCGTCGGCGGAGGTGAACGCCTGCTGGGTGAACACCCGGTTGTCCGTCGTCATGGCCGCGCAGAACCCGGTGCCCTGCTGGTAGCCGTCCTGGAACGCGGACACCCGGTCGAACGCGTTGCCGTGCGCGGACCGGTCGCTCGCCGAGGTGCCGACCGGGTCGCGGAACGTGATCAGCGCGCCCAGCGCCGAGTCCAGCGTGTCGGAGCCGATGTCGAGGTGCTCGGACTTGTCGTCGTTGACCCACTTGGTGAACGAGCCCGCGAAGCAGTCGGCCATCGCCTCGGTGAGGATCGTGGGGAACCGCTGCGGCTCGCGCCGCTCGGCCTCCGGCGTGATGCCCATCCGGTTCTGCACGGCGTGGCCCATCTCGTGCGCCAGCACGATCACCACGGCCGCGTCGCCGAACCGGTCCTTGAGCACGGGCAGCAGCGCGGCGCGGTCCCAGGCGATGGCGTCGGCGCTGGGGCAGTAGAACGCGTTGCCCTCGACGTCGCTCGCCTTCTCGGTGCACGGCGGCGGCTTGGCGGAGGAGTCGGCGGTGTCGACCGAGTAGATGCCGCCCTTGAGCGGTTCCCACTCCCGGTCGAACGTGTCCGGGAACGCCTCCTGCCAGAACTTGTCGATGTCGGTGACGGCGGTGGCCGCCAGCTGGTCGATCGGGCCGCCGTCGGTGCCCCGGATGAAGCCCGGGTCGACGGTGCCCCTGGTGACGGCCTCGCCCGCCACCGGTGTGCCCGGGATCGCGTGGGCGCAGGCGCTCGCCGTGAGCACAACCGCCGCCAGCAGGACCAGCCGAGCCGATACGAGCCGCATGGGGCCATTGTGCCCGCCCCGAACCCCTACGGGGTCGTGTTCGACGGCACCGCCGGCTCACGGGTGCGCGTCGCCCACCTGGTCAGCGCGGGCACGGGCGCGACCGCGACCAGGAAGACCACCGCCACCGCGAGCCAACCCCCCGCGCCGAGACCACCGAGCGCGAGCGTGAAGACGGCGGGCCCGAACAGCTGCACGGTGGCGGTGGCGGCCTCGTTCACCCCCTGGTACGCGCCACGGGCTTCGTCACGCATGAGGCCGACCGACAAACCCCAGTTCGCGGCCACGTAACCCAGTTCCCCGACCACGTGGAGCACCGCCGCGGCCACCACGACCCCCACGCCCACCGCACCGGAGCCGCCCGCGGTCGTGGCGAGCAGCACGCAGCTCGCGGCCAGGGCGACCCCCGACCGCACCGCCGTGCGCGCGGCCTGGTCCGGGGTGCGGGCGAACCGCGAGAACGGCACCTGGAACACCGCGATGCCCACCGAGCCGACGACCACCACCACGCCGCCCAGCGCGAGCGGCAGGTCCGTCGACCGGGACAGCCACAGCGGCAGCCCGGTCGACAGCATCGCCCAGCACAGCGACAGCACCGAGGTGACCGCGACGACGGCCAGGTAGGGGCGGTCGCGCACCGCGGCACGCGCGCGCGGCGTCCCGTCGACCGGCGCCGGTCTGCGCACGGCGAGCGTCGTCACCGCCAGCACGCCGAACGTGATCGCGTTGCCGGTGATCGCCAGCGCGTAGGTGGAGCGGTCGTCGGCGGTCAGCACCAGGGCGCCGAGCCCGGCGCCGATCGCGTAGCCGACGTGCTGCGCCACCCGCTGCTTCGCCAACGCCCGCACCCTGGCCGCGTCCTCGGTCACCAGGCCCGTGATCAACGCCGTCCGCACGGCGTTGCCGCCGTTGGCGGGCGCGGTGAACGCCACCGTCGCCGCGAGGAACGACCACGCGCCGTCCACCGCCAGGTAGGACGTCATGGCCAGCGCGCGCACGACGGTGATCACCGCCAGCACCAGCCGGGGGTCGAAGCGGTCCGCCAGCGCGCCGAGCGGCACCGCCGCGACCAACCCCGCCGCGCCCGCCACCGCCATGCCGACGCCGACCGTGACCGGCGGCAGCCCGAGCACGCGGGTGAAGAACAAGGCCCACGTGGTGAACCACAGGCCGTCGCCGAGCGCCGAGACGCCGCGTCCCCACAGCAGCACGCCCAACCCCATCGGCACTCACCCTTCACGATTGGCTGAACTCTGACCGTAACGCGGGCCGGTCAGGGTCGCAATCAGGGTTCAGGGCATCGTGAACGGTGATAGGGTGCGCTCGTGGCGGGATGGGTCGACTCCGGCAACGCCGTCCAGGCGTCGGTCGTCGCGCTGGCCCGTGAGCTGTCCGACCCGGTCCGGCTCACCGCGCTGCAACTGCTCGCCGCCGAGGGCCCGCACACGATGGTGCAGCTGGCCGACGCCATGGGCGTCTCGCCGCCGCGCCTGGGCAACCACCTGGCCCGCCTGCGCGCCGCCGGTCTCGTCACGGTCGAGCACACCGGCCGGCACGCCGTCTACCGGGTCGGCCGGGCCGACGTCGCCGACGTCCTCACCGCACTGGCCCGCTACGCCCACCAAGGCGACCTCGTCACGCCCCAGCGCGCGTCATCGCCCGTGGACGTCGCCCACACGTGCTACGACCACGCGGCCGGCCGGCTGGGGATCTCGGTGTTCGCGACCCTGGTCGAGGCCGGCGCGCTCCGCCCGCCCGACGGCCGCACCGGCGAGCTCGCGCCGGGCGACGACCCGACCGCGTTGCACCGCCTGGGCGTCGACCCGGACGTCGTGGCGCCGCGCCGCAGCCTCGCGCTGGCGTGCCTGGACCGCACGCACCGCGTCCCGCACCTGGGCGGCGACCTGGGCCGGCTCGTGCTGGACGCGTTCGTGGCCGACGACCTGGTCCGCCGTCAGGACGGCACCAGGGAGCTCCTCGTCACCGGACGGGGCGCCGAACGGCTGCCCGAGCTGCTGCCGGGCTTCACGCCGGCGCCGTGACGCCGCGCACCGACCACGCCCGCGCGGCGAGCCGGATGGAGCCGTCCGGGTGGGTGGGCAGGCGGGTGCGGAGCAGGTCGCGCAGGGCGCGGCGGCGGTCCTCGGGCAGGGACGCGGTGTAGCCGGGCGCGGGTCCCTGGCCGCCGAGGAACGGGCGCCAGTAGTCGTCGAAGTCGGTGAACACCGTCGGCACCTCCAACGCCTCGACGCGCACCCCGGTCAGCCCGGCGCCGGTCCACAGGTCGCGGAGCGGTTCGGGCCGGCAGAGGGGGAAGCGCCTGCCCTCGTGCAGGGCGGCGGCGGCCGGGTCGAGGTCGGTGGCGGCGTCCCAGAAGAAGCGGGTGATCGCCATGCCCTCGGCGTAGTCCCAGACGTAGCCGGCGACCACGCCGCGCGGCGCGGCGACCCGGGCGAACTCGGCCACGGCCCGGACGGGGTCCGGCACGAAGTTGAGGGCGAGACCGCTGACCACGGCGTCGAAGGCGTGGTCGGGCAGCGGGAGTGACCGGGCGTCACCGACGTGGAAGGCCGCCCGCGGGTCGGCGACCCGGTGCTCGGCGGTGGCCAGGAACCCCTGGGACGGGTCGACCCCGACGACCTCGGCCGGGTCGGCGACCTTGAGGATCGCGGTGGTCAGCGCCCCGGTGCCGCAGCCGACGTCCAACCACCGGCGGCCCGCCGGCACGTCCAGCAGTCGGAGGAACCGCCTCGCGACTGGCGCGCTCCAACGCCCGACGTAAGCCTCGTACGCCTCGCCGACCGCCCACACCTCGTTCGCCATGGGGCCCAGCATGGCAGGCGCCGACCCCCGCGGACGACGTTCCGCACTTCACGGTTCGGATCTCGGCGCGCTGCCTCCGGCCGAGCAGGGCCTCTTGGTCGAGGACCCCGCTCGGCCGCGGCGGCTCGGATCAGAAGGTGGCGAGGTCGTCCGGGTCGATCGGGCCCTCGACGCTCGCCCGGTCCTCCGCGGTGAGCGTCGCGGTGACCGCGGGGGCCTCCGGCGCCAGCCAGAGCACGCCCGCGGGCGGCAGTTGCAGCACCGCCGACGCGGGCCGGCCGTGCCACGGGTGCTCTTCGGCCTCCACCACGCCGAAGTTCCCGACCCCGGACCCGCCGTAGACCTCCGAGTCCGTGTTCACCACCTCGCGCCACCGACCCGCCGCCGGCAGCCCGACCCGGTAGTCGTGGTGCGGCATGCCGGCGAAGTTCGCCACGCACGCGAGCACCGAGCCGTCCTCACCGATCCGCAGGAAGCTCAGCACGTTGCCCGCCGAGTCGTTCGCGTCGATCCACGAGAACCCCTCGGGCTTGTCGTCCGCGCTGTAGAGCGCGGGCGAGCCCCGGTACACCCGGTTCAGGTCGCCGATCAGCCGGTGCAGGCCGCCGTGCAGCGGCGACTCCAGCAGGTGCCAGTCCAGCGACCGGCCCTCCGACCACTCCTCCCGCTGCCCGAACTCGCCGCCCATGAACAGCAGTTGCTTGCCCGGGTGCGCCCACATGAACGCCAGCAGCGACCGCAGCCCGGCCGCCTTGTTCCAGTCGTCGCCGGGCATCCGCTGCCACAACGACCCCTTGCCGTGCACGACCTCGTCGTGCGACAGCGGCAGCACGAAGTTCTCGCTCCACGCGTACACCAGGGAGAACGTGATCTCGTTGTGGTGGAACGACCGGTGGATCGGCTCGCGCGACAGGTAGTGCAGCGAGTCGTGCATCCAGCCCATGTTCCACTTGAACCCGAACCCGAGGCCGCCCAGGTGCGTCGGCCGCGTGACACCCGGCCACGCCGTCGACTCCTCCGCCACCATCACCACGCCGGGGTACCGCTTGTAGACGGTCGCGTTCAGCTCTTGCAGGAACCGCACCGCGTCCAGGTTCTCCCGACCGCCGTACTGGTTGGGCAGCCACTGCCCTTCCTGCCGCGAGTAGTCCAGGTACAGCATCGAGGCCACCGCGTCGACCCGCAGGCCGTCGATGTGGAACTCCTCGATCCAGTACAGCGCGTTGGCGACCAGGAAGTTGCGCACCTCGTTGCGCCCGAAGTCGAACACCAGCGTGCCCCAGTCCGGGTGCTCACCCCGGCGCGGGTCCTCGTGCTCGTACAACGCGCTGCCGTCGAACCTCGCCAACGCCCACGAGTCCTTCGGGAAGTGCGCCGGCACCCAGTCCATGATCACGCCGACGCCGCGCTGGTGCAGCACGTCCACGAAGTGCCGGAAGTCGTCCGGCGAGCCGAACCTCGACGTCGGCGCGTAGTACGACGTCACCTGGTAGCCCCACGACCCGCCGAACGGGTGCTCGGCCACCGGCATCAGCTCCACGTGCGTGAAACCGGCGTCCACCACGTAGTCCGCCAGTTCCGTGGCCAGCTCCCGGTAGCCCAGACCGGGCCGCCACGAGCCGAGGTGCACCTCGTAGGCGCTCATCGGCGCGTTGATCCACTGCGTGGCGTCGCGCCTGGCCAGCCACTCCGCGTCACCCCACTCGTGCGCGCTCCGGGTGACGACGGAGGCGGTCTGCGGCGGCGTCTCGGTGGCGAACGCCATCGGGTCGGCCTTCTCGTGCCACCCGCCGTCCCGGCCGAGGATCCGGAACTTGTACCGGGTGCCCTCCGGGACGCCGGGGATGAAGATCTCCCACACGCCGGACGAGCCGAGCGACCTCATCGGGTTCGCGCGACCGTCCCAGCCGTCGAAGTCGCCGCACACCCGCACACCGCGCGCGGTCGGCGCCCACACGGCGAACGAGACACCGGAGACGGTGCCGTCGGGCGTGTCGTAGGTGCGCACCCGCGCGCCCAGCACGTCCCACAGCCGCTCGTGCCGCCCCTCGCCGATCAGGTGCAGGTCCAGCTCGCCGACCGTCGGCAGCCACCGGTACGGGTCGTCCACCTCGACGGCCCGGTCGCCGTACTCGACCTCCAGCCGGTAGTCGCCGGGGTGCTCGGGCAGCTCGCCCGAGAACAGCCCGTCGGCGACCCGGTCCAGCTCGAACCGCTTGTCGCCGGCCATCACCGCCACCGCGGTCGCGCCCGGCCGCAACGCCCGCGCGACCACGCCCTCCGGGACGTGGTGCACGCCGAGCACCGAGTGCGGGTCGTGGTGCGCCCCGGCCAGCAGCCGGTCGACGTCCTCGGGCGAGATCATGACTGCACCGCTCCCTCTCCAGTGATCCGCGCGATCGACGACAACGGGACCGTCAACCACTCCGGCCTGTTCGCGTGTTCGTAGGCGACCTCGTAGACGGCCTTGTCCAGCTCGAACGCCCGCAGCAGGTAGCCCCGCTTGCGCGGGTCGCCCACCGAGTCCGACGCCGCCTCCGCGTAGCCCTCGGCGAACGCCGCGCGGTTGCGCCGCGACCACTCCAGCGCCCGCACGGTCAGCTGGTGGTCCTCCGGCTGGCCGACGAGCAGCTGGTGGGCCGCGTAGTCGAACGACCGCAGCATCCCCGCCACGTCGCGCAACGGCGAGCGCAGCTCCATCCGCTCCGCGATCGGCGAGCCCGGCTCGCCCTCGAAGTCGATCAGCAGCCACCCCTGCACGGTCCGCAGCACCTGGCCGAGGTGCAGGTCGCCGTGGATGTGCTGCACCGCCACCGCGTCCGGCGTCTCCCTGGCCTGCTCGAACGCCTCCCGCAACGCGGGCACGTACGGCCGCAGCTCCGGCACCGAGGCGACCACCGAGTCCAGCCGCGTGATCATCGCCCGCACGGTCCGGTCGATGTTCTCCGCGTCCGCGGACTGCGTGCCCAGGGCGCGCTCCAGGTCCGCGTGCACGGTGGCCACGGCCTGACCCAGCCGCTGCGCCTCGCCGGCGAAGTCGCCGCCCACCTCGTCGGCGTGCAGGTCGGCCTCGGCCATCAGGTCGCGCACGCTCGTGGTGGCCATGGCCCAGCCGTCCACCGCGTCCGGCATGAACTGCTGGAGCATGCCCACGGTCGTGGTCCGGCCGTCCAGCCGTCCCGTGATCGACCCGAGCGGCTGGGCGATGTGCTCGCACCCGACCTGGCGCAGCGCCCGGTGCAGCGCCAGGTCCGGGTTCTCGCCGTAGGTCAGCTTGCGGAACAGCTTGAGGATGTACTGGTTGCCGAACACGATCGAGGTGTTGGACTGCTCGGACGTGATCGGCCGGCCGCGCAGCCCCGTCTGCAGCTCCACTCCCGGCTCGTGCGCGAACCTCAGGCCCTCGACCTCGACGCCCTCGGCGACCAGGTCGAGCAGCACGCCGGTCAGCTCCGGCACGTGGGTCGCGTCGTAGTTGTCCACGTGGTCGGTGACGAGCAGCTGGTACGGCTCGCGCCGGTCCGGCTGCTCCACCTCCACCACCAGGTGCACCAGCACCGGCTCCTCGGCCCGCAGCACCGCCGTCCGCAGCGGGCGGATCGAGGTGACCGGGCGGTCCTTGCCGCCGAACCACCGCTGCGCCGGCAGCCACTCTGGCAGCTCGGCCATCACCCTGTCGACCAGGTCGTGGGGCTCCGTCACGTCCATCACCTCGGCTCGCTGTCGTCGCCGGCTTCCACGAGCTGGAACCAGTAGAAGCCGTGCCCGGGCAGGGTCAGCAGGTAGGGCAGGTCGCCGACGGTCGGGAACACGACGCCGCCGGTCAGCTCGACCGGCCGGCTGCCGTGGTGCTCCGACAGGTCGAGCTCGACCGGCTGCGGGAACCGCGACAGGTTGTTCACGCACAGCACGACGTCCTCGTGGCCGTCGGGCCGCAGCCACCGCCGCCGGTAGGCCAGCACGCTCGGGTTCGACCCGCCCAGGTCGGTGAAGTCGCCCTCCGCGAACGCGTGGTGCTGCTTGCGGACCTCGATCATCCGCCGGGTCCAGTGCAGCAGCGAGGACTGGTTGTTCAGCTGCGCCTCGACGTTGAGCGCCTGGTAGCCGTACACCGGGTCCATGATCACGGGCAGGTAGATCCGGCCGGGGTCGCAGCTGGAGAACCCCGCGTTGCGGTCCGGGGTCCACTGCATCGGCGTGCGCACCGCGTCGCGGTCGCCCAGCCAGATGTTGTCGCCCATGCCGATCTCGTCACCGTAGTAGAGGACGGGCGAGCCGGGAAGCGACAGCAGCATCGCGGTGAACAGCTCCTGCTGGTTGCGGTCGTTCTCCAGCAGCGGTGCCAGGCGACGTCTGATGCCGATGTTCGCCTTCATCCGCGGGTCCTTGGCGTACTCCGCGTACATGTAGTCGCGTTCCTCGTCGGTGACCATCTCGAGCGTCAGCTCGTCGTGGTTGCGCAGGAAGATGCCCCACTGCGCGCCGGACGGGATCTCCGGGGTCTGCGCGAGGATCTCCGAGATCGGGAACCGCGACTCCCGCCGCACCGCCATGAAGATGCGCGGCATCAGCGGGAAGTGGAACGCCATGTGGCACTCGTCGCCACCGACATCGGGGTCGCCGAAGTACTCCACCACGTCCGACGGCCACTGGTTGGCCTCCGCGAGCAGCACCCGGCCGGGGTACTCGTCGTCGACGACCTTGCGGCAGCGCTTGAGGAAGTCGTGCGTGCGCGGCAGGTTCTCGCAGTTCGTGCCCTCCTGCTCGAACAGGTACGGCACGGCGTCGAGCCGGAACCCGTCGATGCCGAGGTCGAGCCAGAACCGCAGGGTGTCCAGCATGGCCTCCTGGACGTGCGGGTTCTCGAAGTTCAGGTCGGGTTGGTGGGAGAAGAACCGGTGCCAGTAGAACTGGCCGCGCACCGGGTCGTAGGTCCAGTTGGACGACTCGGTGTCGACGAAGATGATCCGCGCGTCCGCGTAGCGCTGGTCGTCGTCGCTCCACACGTAGTAGTCGCCGTAGGGTCCGTCCGGGTCGGTCCGCGACTGCTGGAACCACGGGTGCGCGTCGCTGGTGTGGTTGAGCACCAGGTCGGTGATCACCCGGATGCCGCGCCGGTGCGCCTCGTCCAGCAGGTACACGAAGTCCTCGACCGAGCCGAACTCCGGCAGCACCGCGCGGAAGTCGGAGATGTCGTAGCCGCCGTCGCGCAGCGGCGAGGCGTAGAACGGCGGCAGCCACAGGCAGTCGACGCCGAGCCACTCCAGGTAGTCCAGCCGGGACGCGAGGCCCCGCAGGTCTCCGGTGCCGTCGCCGTTGGAGTCGCTGAACGCGCGCACCAGCACCTCGTAGAACACCGCGCCCTTGAACCAGTCGCGCTCGCGCGGCACCAGCTTGGCCGACCGGAAGTCCTCGGCCTGCGGTTCGACCAGCAGGCCGTCCGCGCCGATGGCCTCGCCGGTGTGCGGCACGTTCTCCAGGCCTACCAGCGCGGCGTCGGGTCGTGCCTCTTCCTGCATGTGTGCTCCACCTCGTCCCACCTCATTGGGGGTGCGTTCGATCGTCCCTCGTGCTCTTCGGCGGGCACGGGGACTCGGTAAAGGGGACCGGGCTGGGTTTCTCTCGGCCGGGTTAACCGGCGCTGCCGAACCTGCGCTGGACGCCGACGACGTGCGCCGGGGCGCGCCAGGGTTCCAGGCGGACGTAGTTCGCCTGACCCCAGTCCCAGGTCTCCCCGGACACCTCGTCGTGCGCGATCAGCCGCTCGTGCCAGTCGACACCGAGCGCGGGCAGGTCCAGCCAGACGGTGCCGTCCTGCGCTTCGTGCGGGTCCAGGTTGACCACGACGACGACCGTGTCGCCCGTGGCCGGGTCCTGCTTGGAGTAGGCGATCAACGCCGGGTTGTCGACGTGGTGGAACCGGAGTGTTCGCATCTGCTGCAACGCCGGGTGCGCCCGGCGGATCGCGTTCAGCTTGCGCAACCACGGTTCCAGCGACCGTCCCTCGGCCACCGCCGCCGCGTAGTCGCGGGGGCGGAGCTGGTACTTCTCCGAGTTCAGGTACTCCTCGCTGCCCGGCCGGACGGCCTCGTGCTCGAACAGCTCGTAGCCCGAGTACACACCCCAGGTCGGCGCCATCGTCGCCGCCAGCGCCGCGCGCAGCGCGAACATGCCCGGACCGCCGTGCTGGAGCGATTCGTGCAGGATGTCGGGGGTGTTGACGAACAGGTTGGGCCGTGCCTCATCCCAGTGCTCGACCAGCTCGTTGCCGAACTCGGTCAGCTCCTCCTTGGTCGTGCGCCAGGTGAAGTAGGTGTAGCTCTGCGTGAAGCCGAGCTTGGCCAGGCCGTACAGGCGGGCAGGGCGGGTGAACGCCTCGGACAGGAACAGCACGTCCGGGTGGCGGTCCTTGACCGCCCAGATCAGCCACGCCCAGAAGTCCGGCGGCTTGGTGTGCGGGTTGTCGACCCGGAAGATCCGCACCCCGTGGTCGACCCAGTGCAGCACGACGCGCAGCACCTCGTTGTAGATGCCCTGCGGGTCGTTGTCGAAGTTGACCGGGTAGATGTCCTGGTACTTCTTCGGCGGGTTCTCCGCGTAGGCGATCGAGCCGTCCGGGCGGGTGGTGAACCACTCGGGGTTCTTCAGCACCCACGGGTGGTCCGGGGCGCACTGCAGCGCCAGGTCCAGGGCCACCTCGATGTTCAGCTCGTTCGCGCGGGCCACGAACGCGTCGAAGTCCTCGATCGTGCCGAGCTCCGGGTGGATCGCGTCGTGCCCGCCCTCGTCCGCGCCGATGGCCCAGGTCGAGCCCGGGTCGTCCTCGGTGGCGGTGAGCGTGTTGTTCGGGCCCTTGCGGTTCACCCGCCCGATCGGGTGGATCGGGGGCAGGTAGGCGACGTCGAAGCCCATGGCCGCGACGCGGTCGAGCTCCTTGGCGGCGGTGACGAACGTGCCGTGCACCGGGACGCCCGACTCGTCGACGCCGCCCGTGCTGCGGGGGAAGAACTCGTACCAGGAGCCGAACGCCGCCAGCTTGCGGTCGACCCACACCTTCTGCGGCTTGCCCCGGGTGACCAGCTCGCGGACGGGGTGCTCGTGCATGATCCGGCGGACGTCGCCCGCGAGGGCGGGCGCGACCCGCTCGGCGAGGGGCCGGTGCTCGTCGCGCAGCGCGGTGGCCGCGTTGACCAGCAGCGGCTTGTCCTTGCGCCGGTCGGGACGGCGGCTGACGCGGTCGAGCAGCAGCGCGCCGGCCTCCAGGTCGTTCGCCAGCTCGTGCGCGCTCTGGCCCGCGGCGATCTTGACCTCGACGGCGTGCTCCCAGGTGGCCCACGGGTCGCTCCAGGCGTCGACGCGGAACGTCCACGCGCCCGGCTTGTCCGGCACGATCGTGGCGGCCCAGCGGTCGAGCCCGTCACCGTGCGGGACCATCCTCGTCTGTCTGGCGACCCGGTCGTCCGGTCCCCGCCACGCCACCGTGGCGGCCACGGCGTCGTGGCCCTCGCGCCACACCGTGGCCTCGACCGGCACGTGTTCGCCGACCACGGCCTTCGCCGGGTAGCGACCGCCGCTCACGGTCGGGGAGACATCGTCGATACCGAGTCGTCCGCTCATCGGCAGCGCCCCTCTCACCTGGTGTGACGCTTGCGCGGTCAAGTCTGCCCGCAGCGGTGGGACCACCCACCACCGGGACACCCTCTTTACTCGCTGTTCCTACCCCGTTCTCCCGGATCGCACACTTGGTGGTGGCGTCCGTCTCGCGATTCGAGCAGATTTGCAACTCGTGATCGGTTCCGAAGGCGTGCCACGCCGGTACCGATCGAGCGACCAAGATCACTCGGGCAGGGGACGCCAGGCACGGCGGTCGGCTCGATCACCCGATCGGCCCGATGATCACGCCGACGGGTCCGCGCGACGGCCGGCAGAGCGATCTTGACGTTTGCGCGCACCGCGCGAAATAACTTGCAGACCGGCGTTTCCCCAGGTGGGGCTGGATCGGTCCCTGCATCGGTTCGGGTGACCGGTGTCCCGCACCGCTGGATGGGGGATAAGGTCCGACGCCATGCGAGCACTTCGCCGGTTCACCGTCCGAGCCAGTCTGCCCGAGCCGCTGGCGGCCCTGGGCACCCTCGCCACGAACCTGCGCTGGACGTGGCACCCGCCCACCCAGGACCTGTTCGCGTCGGTCGACCCCGAGCTGTGGGCCGAGAGCGGGGATCCGTTGCGGCTGTTGTCCGTGGTCGCCCCCGAGCGCCTGGAAGCGCTGTCCCGTGACGAGCAGTTCCTCGCCCACGCCCGTGCCCTGGCCGACGACCTGCACCGCTACACCACCGGGCCGCGCTGGTTCCAGCGCCGCCAGGACGAGATCGGGCAGCGCCGCGAGCACGGCAACCACGACCTGCACCCCCTGCCGTCCGCGATCGCCTACTTCTCGATGGAGTTCGGCGTCACCGAGGCCCTGCCGAACTACTCCGGCGGCCTCGGCGTGCTGGCGGGCGACCACCTCAAGGCGGCCTCCGACCTGGGCGTGCCGCTGATCGCGGTCGGCCTGCTCTACCGGTCGGGCTACTTCCGCCAGGCGCTGTCCCTGGACGGCTGGCAGATCGAGCACTACCCCGTGCTCGACCCGCGCGGCCTGCCGCTGGAACTGCTCACCGAGCCGTCCGGCGCGCCGATCCTGGTGCACGTCGCCATGCCCGGCGACCGGGTGCTGCGCGCCAAGGTGTGGAAGGCGCAGGTCGGCCGCATCCCGCTGCTGCTCCTCGACTCCGACGTGGAGGAGAACGACGACGACCTGCGCGGCGTCACCGACCGCCTCTACGGCGGCGACCAGGACCACCGCATCCGGCAGGAGATCCTGGCCGGCGTCGGCGGCGTCCGCGCCGTGCGCACGTACTGCGACCTGACCGGCCACCCGTCGCCCGAGGTGTTCCACACCAACGAGGGCCACGCGGGCTTCCTCGGCCTGGAGCGCATCCGCGAGCTGGTCACGACCGAGGGCCTCGACTTCGACCAGGCGCTGGCGGCGGTGCGCGCCGGCACGGTGTTCACCACGCACACGCCGGTGCCGGCGGGCATCGACCGGTTCCCCGTCGACCTGGTGCAGCACTACTTCGGCGCCGAGACCCTGCTGCCGGGGGTGAACACCCAGCGGCTCCTCGCCCTCGGCGCGGAGGACAACCCGGGCCTGTTCAACATGGCGCACATGGGCCTGCGGCTCGCGCAGCGCGCGAACGGCGTCTCCAAGCTGCACGGCACCGTCAGCCGCGACATGTTCCGCGGCCTGTGGCCGGGCTTCGACGCCTCGGAGGTGCCGATCGGCTCGGTCACCAACGGCGTGCACGGCCCGACGTGGGCGGCGACCGAGATGAGCAGGCTGGTCGGCGACACCGAGGAGTCCGGCGTCGGCCCGCACGGGTTCGAGCCGGTCACCGACCAGCGGCTGTGGGAGCTGCGCAACGACCTGCGCGGCAAGCTCGTCGGCGAGATCCGCCGCCGCACGCGCGCGTCGTGGCTGCAACGCGGCGCGTCGGCGTTGGAGCTCGGCTGGACCGACTCGGTGTTCGACCCGGACGTGCTGACCGTCGGCTTCGCCCGCCGCGTGCCGACCTACAAGCGGTTGACGCTGATGCTGCGCGACCCGGAGCGGCTGCGCGCGATGCTGCTGCACCCCGAACGGCCGGTGCAGCTGGTCGTCGCGGGCAAGTCGCACCCCGCCGACGACGGTGGCAAGGCGCTGATCCAGCAGATCGTGCGGTTCGCCGACGACGCGGGCGTGCGGCACCGGATCGTGTTCCTGCCCGACTACGACATGTCCATGGCCCGGTACCTGTACTGGGGCTGCGACGTGTGGCTGAACAACCCGATGCGCCCGCTGGAGGCGTGCGGCACGTCCGGCATGAAGTCGGCGTTGAACGGCGGGCTGAACCTGTCGATCCGCGACGGCTGGTGGGACGAGCTGTACGACGGCAGCAACGGCTGGGCCATCCCGACCGCCGACGGCATCACCGACCCGACCCGGCGTGACGACCTGGAGGCCGCCGCGCTGTACGACCTGCTGGGCAGCCAGGTCGCGCCGCTGTTCTACGACCGCGGCGAGGACGGCGTGCCGACGCGGTGGCTGGCCATGGTGCGGCACACGCTCGCCTCGCTCGGCCCGGCGGTGCAGGCGTCGCGGATGGTGCGCGAGTACGTGGAGAACCTGTACGCGCCCGCCGCGTCGTCGGCCGCCTCGGTGGTCGGCGAGGGCTTCCGGGGCGCGAAGGAGCTGGCCGCGTACCGGCAGCGGCTGCGGTCGTCGTGGACGCGGGTGCGGGTGCTGGAGTCGGAGGTGTCGCTGAACGGGTCGGTGACGCCGAACCTCGGCTCGCCGGTCGGCGTGCGGGCCCGGATCGAGCTGGCCGGGCTGGAACCGTCCGAGGTGCACGTCCAGGTGGCGCTGGGCCGGGTCGGCGACTCCGACGAGCTGTACGACGTGGTCACGCACGGCATGGACTACGCGGGCAACGGCAACTACGAGGCCGAGGTGCCGTTGCCGCACGCGGGCGCCGTCGGCTACACGGTGCGCGTGCTGCCGAGGCACGACCTGCTCGCGTCACCGGCCGAACTCGGTCGGGTCGTGCTGGCCGGGTGACACCGCTCGTTCAGGTGGCCGTCGGCGTGACCGGCGGTCACCTGAGCCGCGGTTCGTCCACGCTGGTGGGACGGGTTTCTTCGGTCGGGTGAACTCGTCGGTTTCACCAGCGGGTGGCCGTGCGTTCCTGCTTACGCTTCCGGCGTGAGGAAATTCGCGACGATCGGCACGGTGCTCGCCGTCGTGCTCGCCGTGGCCGTCATCCCGGCCGCGTCGGCGCCACGGCGGTCGGCGGAACCCCCCGCCGCGTGCGCGGGACTGGTGACGCAGCTCGCGGACACGCTCAAGAAGGTGGTCGAGCCGCTGGCCGCGACCCCGCCGGCGCCCGACAAGGCCGCCGTGCCGCTGGGCGACGTGCTGCGGCTGCTGGTGGCGATGACGGCGGCGAAGTGCCTGCCGACACCGCCGGCGACCGCGCTCGCGCAGGACCGGTTCCGCGGGCCGGAGCTGTGCCTGTCGCAGGACCTGGCGATGTTCGCCGGCGCGTTCAGCGTGTTGAGCAAGCTCGTGCCCGGCGCCGTGCCGCCGGACCCGGGGAAGCTGCGCGCCGAGGCGCAGACGTGGTTGAAGGTCGTGAACGAGGCCTTGAAGAACTGCGGCCTGCCCGTGCCGGAGGGCGGTATGC
The DNA here is from genome assembly GCF_050946825.1 of Actinosynnema sp. CA-299493. NCBI lineage: Bacteria > Bacillati > Actinomycetota > Actinomycetes > Pseudonocardiales > Pseudonocardiaceae > Actinosynnema > Actinosynnema sp. CA-299493. The sequence continues at coordinate 8,132,645 of NZ_CP191993.1, read as the reverse complement.
CCACCATGCCGGACCCCGCCTAGCCCTCCGGGTTCCCTAGGAGATGTCGAGCCGGGCGGTGGTGTCCGCGACCCGGGGCAGCCAGCCGGCGAGCTGTCGCGCCTCGACCAGGCTCGCGCGGGCGGACGCGTTGTCACCGGCGGCCATCTGCGCGCGGGCGATCGTGGCGAGGGCGTCGGCGCGGGCCAGACCGCTCTCGCTGGTGGCCTTGGCCTGCGTGGCGAGGACGAGCGCGGTGGCGTGGTCGTGCTCGATGAGGGCGAGTTGCGCCAGCGTGCCCGTGCAGCGGTGGCGCGGGTAGCCGAACTTCATCGCGCCGTCCGCCGCGCGCCTCGCCGCCGGCACGCCGACCTCGGCGGGCAGTTGGCCGCCCTCGACCGCGTTCGCCGTGGAGCCGGCCATCGCGGCGAGCACGAACGCCATGTCGCGCGGCTCCAGGTCGGTGCGCCCGACCAGGCCGCTGACCAGGTGCAGCGCCTCGCCGTACCGGCCGCGCAGGGTCAGCACGGAGGACCGCGCGCCGATCGCGACGAGCAGCGTGGGGTGGCGCTCGACCAGTTCGTCGGCGAGCGCCTCGGCCCGGTCGAGGTCGCCGGCCTCCAGCGCGTCGGTCACCTGGTTGACCAGGGGCGTCGCCTCGAACTCCGCCGCCGTGCGGCCGGACGTCCGGGGCAGGGTGAACAGGAACCAGCCGGGTGAGGTGGTGCCCGCGCCGCGCCGCGGCCACAGGGCGTTGAGCAGCACGGCCGTGCCCGCGACCGCGAAACCCCGCAGGAACGGCTGGTCCGCGTCCGACCAGACGAGCGCGCCGAGCCAGGCCACCGCCACGACCGCCGCGCCCACCACCACCGACGTGAGGCCGGTCAGCGACAGCCGACGGCGGACCGGCGCCTCGATCGACGTGAGGCCGACCGACATCAGCAGCGGGATCGTCCGCCAGACCACCCGCAGGTGGGGCTTCGTCCACGTGCGGACCTCGCCGCCGACGCCGATCTCGACCAGCGGCACCCGCACGTGCCACAGCCGTGCGCCGGCCAGCAGGCCGAGCTGCACCGCCGCGTTGACGGCCCAGGCCCCGACCGCGGCCCCGCCGAACGTCGCGACACCCGGCCGCCAGAGCACGAGGACGACCAGGGCCAACCCGGTCAGCGCTTTCCACACGAACCTGGAGACGCTACCGCCGACCTCCCGGTTCCCGAACGCGAGAGTCCTACGTTCACAACGCGAGAGTCCTACGTCCACAACGCGCGTGTCCTACGTCCAGAACAAGCGTGTCCTACGTTCAGGACACCCGAGTTGAACGCTCAGGACGGTCAGGTGACGGCTTGGGTGGCGCCCGGGCGGACGGGGAGGCCGGCGGAGGCGTAGCCGCGGAAGCCGCCCACCAGGTCCGTCGCGCGCGGCAGGCCCACGCGTTGCAGGTCGCGGGCGGCGAGGCTGGAGGCGTAGCCCTCGTTGCACAGCACGACCACGGTGGTGTCGGCGGTGAAGCCGGGGATGCGGTGCTCGCCGTGCGGGTCCAGCCGCCACTCCAGCACGATCCGCTCCACCGGGATCGAGCCGGGGATCTCACCCTCCGCCGCCCGGTTGTGGTGCGGTCGGATGTCCACCACCAGCACGTCCGACAACGCGGCCAGCTCCTCCGGCGACACGCGGGTCAACGACCGCCGCGCCTCCTCCAGCAACTCCTCGGCACTCACGGGCCCTCCTGGTCGGCCAGAACGCGCAGCTGCTCCAACGGCAGCCGCAGGGCGGGCAACGGCGGGATCTCCTGCGGTATGTCGGCGAGGCTCGGGTACTCCCGGGTCGGCACCAGCGGCGGCGAGTAGGCGTGCACGCTCGCCGCGCCGACGACTCCCTGGTTCAGCACCCGGTGCGCACGCCCCGCGCCGAAGCCCAGCGCGCTGCCCACGGGTCGCGCGGCGCTGCGGATCGGCCCACCGGGGTAGCGGTAGTCCTCCGCCAGCTCACCGGTCAGCACGGTGAACGAGCCCGCCGCGCCGCCGTGGTCGTGCGGCTCGGTGCCCTGACCGGGCAGCCAGCTCAGCAGCCACAGCTCGACGCCCTCGGTCAGCCCGAGACGCGCCCACCAGCGCCGATCGGGGTCGAACCGCAGGATGTCCAGCAACGGCGTGGTCAGTTCGGCGGCGACGGTGGACGTCAGGTCGCGCAGCTCGCGCGGCGTCCACAGGTCGCGTTCCGGGTGGATGATGTCGCGCAGGAACCGCACGTCCAGCTTCGGGTGCAGTTCGGCGCGCGCGATCGTCGCGGTCACGATGGGTCGCTCCTGATGGCTACGGGTCGGGCGGGGTAGCGATCAAGACGCGACGCGGCGTCAACCCGTGGGGCGTGACCGGCCGCGTCGCGTCCCGCTACACCCGCACGACGCCACCAGCAGGAGGTCGATCGTGCGGTCGCACCAGGTCAGCAACGGACGGGCCACGCCGGAATCGTGTCACGGATCCGCGCACCGCGCGCACGGCTCTCACCAGGCAGGATTGCGTCGGTGGCGGAGGCAGTCGGTCACCGACACACCTCAGTTCGGCACCCGCAGCAGCACCAGGGAACGGCCCTCCAGCACGACGGTCGCGCCGGCCGCCAGGCTCTCCCCGAGCACGGGCGAGCCGTCCGGGGTGGTGGAGTCGATCATCGGCTGGTAGCGCCCGCCGTACTCGGGCCCCGGCAGGGTGACCTCGACCGGGTCCGCGCCCGCGTGCAGGAGCAGCAGCCACGAGTCGTCCGACACCAGCTCGCCGTCCCGCGAGCGCGACAGGCTGTTCGACCCGTCGATCCACATGCCGAGGAACCGGCGGCCCTCGTCGAACCAGTCGGTCTCGGCCATCTCCTCGCCGTCCGGCCGGAACCACACCAGGTCGGGCGCGCCGGACGACGTGGTCCGGCCGTCGAAGAACTGCGGCTGCCGCAACGCGGGCGACGCGCGCCGCACGGCGATCACCCGCCGGGCGAACGCCAGCATCGCCTCGCCCTCGCCGCCGAGCTCCCAGTCCACCCACGAGGTCTCGTCGTCCAGGCAGTACGCGTTGTTGTTGCCGCCCTGCGTGCGCCACTGCTCGTCACCGGCGGTGAGCATCGGCGTGCCGGTGGACAGCATCAGCGTGGCGAGCAGGTTGCGCGCCTGCCTGGCCCGCAGCGCGAGCACCTCCGCGTCGTCCGTCCCGCCCTCGACGCCGCAGTTCCACGACCGGTTGTCGTTGGTGCCGTCGCGGTTGTCCTCGCCGTTGGCCAGGTTGTGCTTGTCGTTGTACGACACGAGGTCGCGCAGCGTGAACCCGTCGTGCGCGGTGACGAAGTTGATCGACTGCCACGGTCGCCGCAGGTCGTCGGCGTACAGGTCGGACGAGCCCGACAGCCGGTACGCCAGGTCCCGCACGCTCGTCATGCCGCGCCAGAAGTCGCGCACGGTGTCTCGGTACCGGCCGTTCCACTCGGCCCACTGCACGCCGAAGTCGCCGACCCGGTAGCCGTCGCCGGTGGCGTCCCACGGCTCGGCGATCAGCTTGCACCGCGACAGCACCGGGTCCGAGGTGATCGCGGTGAGCATCGCCGACGCCCGGTCGAACCGCCCGCCGCCCGGCCTGCCCAGCGTGGACGCGAGGTCGAACCGGAACCCGTCGACCCCCAGCTCGGTGGCCCAGTACCGCAGCGAGTCCGTCACCAGCCGCACGAACTGCGGCGACCCGGCCTCGGTGGTGTTGCCGCAGCCGGTGATGTCGAGCGTGCCGCCGCCGTCGATGTGCAGGTAGTAGCCGGGCGCGTCGAAGCCGCGGTAGGACAGCGTCGGACCCTCCGGACCGCCCTCGCACGTGTGGTTGAACACCACGTCGATGATCACCTCGATCTCCGCGGCGTGCAGCGCGGCGACCATCGTGCGGAACTCCTCGACCTCCCGGCCCGGCTCGCTGGCGTAGGCGGGGTGCGGCGCGAAGTAGCTCAGCGGGGAGTACCCCCAGTAGTTGTGCCTGCCCTCGCGGATCAACGACGGCTCGTCGACGAACGCGTGCACGGGCAGCAGCTCCACCGACGTCACGCCGAGCCGCGTCAGGTGCTCCAGCACGGCCGGGTGCGCGAGCCCCAGGTAGGTGCCGCGCTGGTGCTCGGGCACGGCCGGGTGCCGCTTGGTGAACCCGCGCACGTGCAGCTCGTAGAACACCGCCTCCTCGAACGGCACCTCGGGCTTCGTGCCCGTGTCCGGCCCGCCGGGCGAGGTGACCACGGACAGCGGCACGCTGCCCAGCGAGTCGACCGGCGACGGCCCGCCCAGCATCGGGTCGTCCACGTAGCCCAGCGCCGCGTCGAGGTCGGACAAGGTCCCCGTGATCCGCGTCGCATAGGGGTCGACCAACAGCTTCGCCGGGTTGCACCGCAGGCCGCGTGCCGGGTCGTACGGTCCGTGCACGCGGTAGCCGTAGCGCTGGCCGGGGGTGACGCCGGAGATCAACCCGTGCCAGACGCCGAACGTGCGCTCGGTCAGCTCGACCCGCTCTTCGGTGCCGTCTTCGCTGATCAGGCACACTTCCACGGCGTGCGCGGGCGGAGCCGAGACCGCGAAGCGCACACCTCCGGCCTCGGGATGCGCCCCGAGGGGGAACGGTCGGCCCGCGAGCAGGATCGAGTCGGCAGCCATGCCACCGATCTTTCCAGCACACACGCCCCGTGTGGGCATGAGAGCGCTGAGGTTCACCGACCGCGTCCATACCTCCCCCCACCGGACCCCGCGCGGGAGGTGGTGCAGAACAATGGCGGTGGCGGTGCATCGACGGGGCGAGGGCAGGCGTGGAAAACGAAGATCTGGTCATCCACATGCAGGGTGTTTCGGTTCGACGTGGCAAGACCACGCTGGTCGGGGACGTCGACTGGAGCGTGGAGCTGGACGAGCGCTGGGTCGTGCTCGGTCCGAACGGGGCGGGCAAGACGACGCTGCTGAGGCTGGCCGGCGCGGAGCTGCACCCGACCAAGGGCAAGGTGCACCTGCTCGGCGAGCGGATCGGCCGGACCGACGTGGCCGAGCTGCGACCGCGCATCGGGCTGTCCTCGTCGGCGCTGAACGGGCGGATCCCGCCCGACGAGAAGGTGGTCGACCTGGTGGTCAGCGCCGGGTACGCGGTGCTGGGCCGGTGGCGGGAGGAGTACGACAAGCTCGACACGGGCCGCGCCCGGGAGCTGCTGGCCACGATGGGCATCGAGCACCTGGCCGACCGCACCTACGGCACCCTGTCCGAGGGCGAGCGCAAGCGCACGCTGATCTCGCGCGCGTTGATGACCGACCCGGAGATGCTGCTGCTGGACGAGCCGGCGGCGGGCCTGGACCTGGGTGGCCGCGAGGACCTGGTCGCCCGGCTGTCCGAGCTGGCGATGGACCCGGACGCGCCGGCGACCGTGCTGGTCACGCACCACGTGGAGGAGATCCCGCCCGGCTTCACGCACGCGCTGCTGCTGCGTGACGGCGGCATCGTGGCGCAGGGCCTGCTGGCCGACGTGCTGACCGAGGAGAACCTGTCCAAGACGTTCGACCAGCCGTTGGAGCTCCAGCGGTCGGGTGACAGGTACTTCGCCCGCCGGAAAACTACCGAGGGGTAACCTGCGAGGCGCACCGACGGAGGTCGAGGAGGACCGCGTGGCTGAGTTCGTGAGGCTCGAAGTCGAGGACGGGATCGGCACCATCCGGCTGGACCGCCCGCCGATGAACGCGCTCAACCGGCAGCTCCAGGAGGAGATCCGGTCCGCCGCGCTGGAGGCGACCGACCGGGCCGACGTCTACTCGGTGATCGTGTACGGCGGTCCGAAGGTGTTCGCGGCCGGTGCGGACATCAAGGAGATGGCCGGGCTGTCCTACGCCGAGATGGCCGCCCGCGCGGGCGCGTTCACGTCGGCGTTGCGCTCGGTGGAGGAGATCCCCAAGCCGACCGTCGCGGCCATCACCGGGTACGCCCTGGGCGGCGGGTTCGAGCTGGCGCTGTGCGCGGACCGGCGGATCGCGGGCGACAACGCCAAGGTCGGCCAGCCGGAGATCCTGCTCGGCGTCATCCCCGGCATGGGCGGCACGCAGCGCCTGCCGCGGCTGATCGGCCCGTCGCGCGCCAAGGACCTGATCTACACCGGCCGGTTCGTGGGCGCCGAGGAGGCGTTGCGGATCGGCATGGTGGACGAGGTCGTGGCGCCGGACGACGTGTACGCGGCGGCGCGGCGGTGGGCGGGGCAGTTCGTGAACGGCCCGGTGCGCGCGTACGCCGCCGCGAAGGCCGCGATCGACGGCGGCCTGGACACCGACCTCGGCAGCGGGCTGAAGCTGGAGAGCCAGCTGTTCGCGGCGATGTTCGCCACCGAGGACCAGAAGACCGGCATGGCGTCGTTCATCGAGAACGGCCCGGGGAAGGCGAAGTTCAGTGGCCGTTGATCCCAAGCCCAACCCGCACGCCACCGCCGAGGAGATCGAGGCGGCGTACCGGGACCCCAAGCTCGCCAACGTGCTCTACCACGACTGGGAAGCGGGCACGTACGACGAGAAGTGGTCGATCTCGTACGACGAGCGCTGCATCACCTACGCCAAGGACCGGTTCCGCGCGGTCGCGCGGGACACCGGGCCGTACGAGCACGCCTTGGAGCTGGGCTGCGGCACCGGGTTCTTCCTGCTCAACCTGATGCAGGGCGGTGTGGTCAAGCGCGGCTCGGTGACCGACCTGTCGCCGGGCATGGTCGAGGTGGCCCTGCGCAACGCGGAGCAGCTGGAGCTGCCGGTCGACGGCCGGGTGGCCGACGCCGAGCGCATCCCGTACGACGACGACACGTTCGACCTGGTGGTGGGGCACGCCGTGCTGCACCACATCCCGGACGTGCCCGCCGCGATGCGCGAGGTGCTGCGCGTGCTCAAGCCGGGCGGCAAGTTCGTGTTCGCGGGCGACCCGACGAACGTCGGCAACCTCTACGCCCGCAAGCTCGGCCAGCTGACGTGGTGGCTGACCACGAACGTGACCAAGCTCGCGCCGCTGGACGGCTGGCGCCGGCCGCAGGAGGAGCTGGACGAGTCCTCCCGGGCCGCGGCGCTGGAAGCGGTGGTCGACCTGCACACGTTCGACCCGTCGGACCTGGAGCGGACCGCTCGCGGCGCGGGCGCGGTCGGCGTGCACGCGGTGACCGAGGAGCTGTCGGCGGCGTTGTTCGGCTGGCCGGTGCGCACGTTCGAGGCCGCCGTGCCGCGCGGGAAGCTGGGCCTCGGGTGGGCGATGTTCGCCTACCGGACCTGGCAGCGGCTGTCCTGGGTGGACGAGAACGTGCTGGCCAGGGTGCTGCCGCGCGAGGTGTTCTACAACGTCTCCGTGACGGGTCGCAAGCCGGTCTAGTGGCCTACGCCTTCAGCCTCGACGACGTGGCGCACCTGCGTTCGGACGCCGGTCGCGCCGCGTTGTCGGCACTGGCCGACCTGCCGCTGACGCCCGCGTCGCGGCTGGCCGACGTGAGCCGGGCCAAGCAGGTCTCGCCGACGCACTTCGCGGCGGTGCTGGAGACGTTGCTGCTGCGCCGCAAGGCCGTCGCGAAGGTCGGTTTCACCGACGGGTTGTTCACCTCCGACGCGTTGCAGCAGGCCACCGCCCACCCGGTCGCGGTGCACCGGGCGCGCCGGTTCCGCGGCCCCGCGCACGACGTCACGTGCTCGATCGGGGCGGACCTGGCGGCGTTGCCCGAGGGCTCGATCGGGTCGGACCTCGACCCGGTGCGGCTGGCCATGGCGCGGCACAACCTGGGTGACCGGGTGCCGCTGGTGCGGGCGGACGCGGTGCGGCCCGTGTCGCGCGGCACGGCGGTGCTCGCCGACCCGGCCCGGCGTGACGCGAGCGGGCGGCGCACGTGGCGGCCCTCGGACTTCGCGCCGCCGTTGGACGGGCTGGCGGACGCCTACGCGGGACGCGACCTGGCGGTGAAGTGCGCGCCGGGGGTGGACTTCGCGGTCGCGCCGTGGGCGGACGAGGTCGAGCTGGTGTCGTTGGACGGGCAGGTGCGCGAGGCGTGCCTGTGGACGCGGGGCCTGGCCACGCCCGGCGTGTCGCGGCGGGCGACCGTGCTGCGGTCGGACGGCCCGGGGTGGACGATCACCTCCGCCGACCCCGACGACTGCCCGGTGCGGGAGCCCGCCGAGTGGCTGGTCGACCCGGACGGCGCGGTGGTGCGGGCCGGGCTGGTGCGGCACTACGCGGCCCGGCACGGCCTGGCCCAGCTGGACGAGCGGATCGCCTACCTGACCGGACCCACGCCGCCGCCGGGCGTGCGGGCGTTCCGGGTGGTCGAGCACGGTCACTACAGCGAGAAGGCGCTGCGGTCCGTGCTGCGGGCGCACGACGTGGGCCGGCTGGAGATCCTGGTGCGCGGGCTGGACGTGGACCCGAACGCGCTGCGGCCGAGGCTGAAGCTGTCCGGGTCGGGCGAGGCGACCGTGGCGCTGACCCGCGTCGGCCGCCGTCCCGTCTACCTGCTCGCGCACGCCGAGCGCACCTAGCCCGCCAGATCCGCCAGCCTCTCGAACAGGAACGCGCGCAGGCCGTCGAGGTCGGCGTCCACCGCGATGTCGAGGGTCTTGGGCGCCTCGACCTCCAGGCGCTGGTCGACCACGAGCGCGCCCCGGTTCGGGCCGTACGAGCAGTCGACGTCCACCGGGAACGGCGAGCCGCTCAGGATGCCCGGCCGGACCGCCTCGGCCACCGCCACCGCGTCGTGCACGGCCATGCCGTCCCAGCCGAGGAACCTGCGGTAGGTGGCCAGGTAGTCGGGCGTGAGGCCGACGAGGGTGGCGGCGACCTGGGACGTCTTCGCCAGCGCGTCCAGCCACTCGGCGCCGACGGCGCACCGGCGGGTCAGGTCCATCGGCACCAGCGTGGTGGGCACGTCCTCCTCGACCAGCACGCGGCGGGCGGCCTCGGGGTCGCTCCAGACGTTGAACTCGGCCGTGGCGGTGACGTTGCCGCCGTGCACGCCACCGCCCATGACGACGAGCCTGCCGATCTTCGGCTTGAGGCCGGGGTGGGCGGCGAGCAGCAGCGCGATGTTGGTGAGCGGGCCGATGGGGACGATCGTGACGGGCCGGTCGGCCTGGTCGAGCAGGTCGCGCAGGAGCGTCACGGCGTCGCGCGCGTCGGGGCCTCGGGTGGGCGGCGGGAGCGTGTCGGCGTAGCCGGAGAGGCCGTCCGAGCCGTGCGCGCTGGACAGGTGCGGGTGGGGGTGGACCAGTGGCCGGGACGCGCCCACCCCGACCGGCACGTCGTCGCGGCCCAGGAGCGTCAGCAGCCGCAGGGCGTTGCGCGTGGTGTTCTCCAGCGAGACGTTGCCGAAGACCGTGGTCACCCCGATCAGCTCCACCTCGGGGCTGGCGGCGGCGAGGGCGAGGGCGAACGCGTCGTCCACGCCGGGGTCGGTGTCGATGATGAGCGGAGTCGTCACGTGCACACTGTGGCACCACCCGCCGGCTGCGGAGCAGCGCCCACCGGCCCGGTTAGAGTGCCGGTCGTGACGAGCATGTGGGGTGCGCCGGTGTGGACGAGGTGGCGCCGGTCGCGCCGTGACCCGGCGCAGGCCAGGTTCCTCACGCTGTCCTCGCTGCGCTGGGTCCTGCGGCACCGCGCGTACACGCCCTGGTACCTGGTGCGGTACTGGCGGCTGCTGAAGTTCCGGGTCGCGAACCCGCACGTGGTGCTGCGCGGCATGGTGTTCCTGGGCAAGAAGGTCGAGCTGCACTGCCGCCCCGGTTACGGCCGGTTGGAGATCGGCCGCTGGGTGCACATCGGCGACGGCAACGCCATCCGCTGCCACGAGGGGTCGCTGCGGATCGGCGACAAGGCCGTGTTCGGCAAGGACAACACGGTGAACTGCTACCTGGACGTGGAGATCGGCGCGGCCACGCTGATCGCCGACTGGGTCTACATCTGCGACTTCGACCACGTCACGGCCGACATCACGCTGCCGATCAAGGACCAGGGCATCGTGAAGTCGCCGGTGCGCATCGGGCCGGACTGCTGGCTCGGCACGAAGGTCACCGTCACCCGGGGCACGCGGATCGGGCGCGGCTGCGTGATCGGCGCGCACGCGGTGGTGCGCGGCGACGTGCCGGACTTCAAGATCGCCGTGGGCCTCCCGGCGAGGGTCGTCAAGGACCGCCGCGAGGACTACGACGCCGACGCCGTGCGCCGCGCCGCCGTCGCCGACATGGCCCGCAAGGCGCAGGAAGCCCTGGAGCGATCCCGCAACGGCTCCTAGCCGGTCGCGCCACCGCCGTCCTGGCCGTCCCTAGACGGGCTGGAGCTCCTCGCCCGCCTTGCGGTCGTACTCCTCCTGCGCGGCGCGGATGTCGTCGATGTGGGTCTCCGACCACACCCTGATCGCGTCCATCAGGCCGCCCACGTTGTCGCCCAGCGGGGTGAGGCGGTACTCGACGCGCGGCGGCACGCTCGGGTAGACGGCGCGGTGCACCAGCCCCGCCCGTTCCAGGTCCCGCAGGGTCTGGGTGAGCATCTTCTGGGTGATGCCGTCGAGCCGCCGCCGGAGCTCGCCGAAGCGCAGGGTGCCGGGCCGCAGGGCGCCGATGACGAGGCACACCCACTTGTTCGTCAGCAGGTCGAGCACCGCGCGTGACGCGCAGTCCCGGAGGTAGGCGTCCACGCCGCCGTGAGTGCGCAGGTCAGGAGTGGTATACACGAGGTACCTAATTACCATTCAGGTGCCTACTTCACAAGAGGTACCACCAAAGATGATCCTTTGACCATGACGAACGAGATGCGAGCGGTGGTGGTCGAGGCCTTCGGTGGCCCCGAGGTGATGGAGGTGCGCAACGTCGCGCGGCCGACGCCGGCGCGGGACGAGGTCCTGGTCGAGGTGCGGGCGGCGGGCCTGAACGCGTTCGACTGGAAGGTGCGGCGGCACGGCTTCTGGTTCACCGCGCCGTGGGTGCCGGGCTGGGACGTCTCGGGCGTGGTGGTGTCCGTGCCGGCGGGGGAGAACCGGCTCCGGGTCGGCGACGAGGTGTTCGGCATGCCACACCTGCCGCGCCCGGCCGGCGCGTACGCCGAGTACGTCGCCGCGCCCTCGCGCCACTTCGCCCGCAAGCCCGCCAACGTCGACCACGTGCACGCGGCGGCCCTGCCGCTGTCGGCGCTGACCGCGTGGCAGGCCCTCACCGAGGCCGCCGCCGTCAAGCCGGGTGACCGGGTGCTGATCCACGCCGCCGCGGGTGGTGTCGGGCACGTCGCCGTGCAGCTCGCGAAGTCGCTCGGGGCGTGGGTGATCGGCACCGCGAGCGCGGGCAAGCACGACCTGCTGCGCGAGCTGGGCGCCGACGAGCTGGTGGACTACACGGCGCGCGACTTCGGCGAGCTGCGGGACGTCGACGTGGTGATCGACCTGGTCGGCGGCGAGGACTACGAGCGGCGGTCGATGGGCGTGCTCCGGCCCGACGGGCTCTACGTCGGCCTGGTGGACCCGAGTCGGCTGCCCGACCTGCGCGTCGCGGCGGACGCGCTGGGCGTGCGCGCGGCGGTCGTGTCGGCGGTGCCGGACCACGCCGCGCTGGAGCACCTGGCCGGCCTGGTGGAACGCGGTGGGCTGAGGGTGGTCGTCGCCGAGACGTTCCCGCTGGAGGACGTCGTCAAGGCGCACGAGGTCGGCGAGGCCAACCGGACCACCGGCAAGCTCGTGCTCACCGTCGCGGACCGTTGACGACCAGGTCGACCGCGGCGACGGGCAGTCGTCGCCGGACGACATCGCCCGCGCCGCGCCGGTGGACCCGGGGTGCCTGACCGGCGCCGCCACCCCGGTGGACGGCCGCGTCGTCGCGGGCCGCCGGATGCCCCTGCCGGAACCGCCTTCGTGACCCGGGCCGCAGAACTGCGGCTCAGCGGAGTCGATCTCCTGCGAGGATCGGCCGACATCCGCTGTCCTGCCCCGTGGAGCGCCCGTGTCACGACCCGGCTTGTTCACGTACACGGGAGCTCTTCGCGTGCTGGGCAAGTACGAACGGCCGTGGTTCGAGAAGTTCGACCGGGCGTTGGGCGGCGCGATCCTGGCCGGCGGCGCGTTCGGCGGCGCGGGCGTCCTCGGCCTGATCGACCCGAAGAACGAGGCCATGTCGTCATTGCGGAAGGTGCTCGACGGGGTCTCGGCCAGGATGACCGGCTTGTCGGGCGTGCACCGGCAGGAACTCGTGTCCGCCGCGCACACCGTGATCGCGGTGAACTCGGTGTTCGACGCTTACCGCGACCTGCTCGGTCCCGCGTTCGACCGGCTCGACATCACCGATCGCGAGAAGTTCCGGGTGCTCGGCGTCGAGCCCGCCGGGAAGGACGAGGCAGGCGCCTTGCCCGCGTTGACGCACCTGGCCGTCCCCTCGCCCGATGCCACGCGCGGCTTCCAGCAGAACCTCGAAGGCCCGCTCACGCAGTTCTTCTCGTCGACCGCGGCGTCGTTGGCGAACTTCCTCGCCGGGCTGGCGGCGTGGCCCGCCTTGTCGGCCGGGTTGGTCGAGAGCCGGCTGCGGGTGGTCGCCGCGGAGAGCCGCGAGAAGTACGTGCACCACTACCTGGGGCTGGCGTCGGCGATCCCGGAGTTCGAGGTGTGGACGTTCATCGGCGAGCACTCGGCGACGCGTGCCGCCGTCGAGGCGGGCAACGCGAGGCTGGCGGGAGCGCTGGCCGCCCAGACGGAATCGCTGGAGCGCTTCGCCCGGCTGCTGTCGTTGTCCACGCCGCCGCGGCTCCAGCCGGACCGTTCGTACCGGGCGAAGCTGGAGAGGGCGGCGCTGGCCACCCTGTCCAAGCCCTTGCTCCGGACCGACCCGGACACCCACCCCGCGAACGCCCGGTTCCCGTCCGTCGAACGGGGTTTCGTCGCGCCCCGGTTCCGCGTCGCGGTGCACCACGAGCAGGCCGTGCCGTCGTCCGAGGAGTGGTGGGCGTCGAACACGGCGGTCGAGGAGGACATCGACGCGTTCCTCGCGGCGCACCTGTCGGGCCCGACGAGCACCGACCGGCCGCTGCTGGTCCTGGGTCACCCGGGTGCGGGCAAGTCGCTGCTGGTGGAAGTCCTGGCGGCCCGGCTGCCCGCCTCGGGGTACACCGTGATCACCGTCCAGCTGCGCAAGGTCGACGCCGATGACGCGGTCCGGGCGCAGGTCGAGACCGCGTTGACCGATGTGCTCGCCGAGAGGGTCGACTGGGGCAGGCTCGCCGACGAGTGCGGCGACAGCATCCGCGTCGTGCTGCTGGACGGGTTCGACGAACTCGTCCAGGCGAGCGGCGTGACGCGGTCCAACTACGTCAAGCAGGTGCGCGATTTCCAGGAGCGCGAAGCCGACCTGGGGCGGCCGGTGGCGGTCGTCATCACGTCGAGGACGCTGGTCGTGGATCGGGCGCGCATCCCCGACGGCGTGCCGATCGTGAAGCTGGAGGAGTTCGACGACACCCGGATCGGCAAGTGGCTGGGCTCGTGGAACCGGGCGAACGCCGCGACCCCCGGCTTCCGCCCGCTCGCCCCGGACGACCTGCTCCGCCACGGCGACCTGGCCAGGCAGCCGTTGGTCCTGCTGATGCTCGCCATCTACGCGGCGGACGCGGACAACCCGCGACTGGACGACGAGAGCCTCTCCCCGTCCGAGCTGTACGAGCGCCTGATCGACTCGTTCGTGCTGCGGCAGGCCCGGGACAAGGGGCGCGTGCGGCCGTCCGAGGCACAGATCGCCAAGCGGGTGAAGCAGAGCAAGTGGCAGCTGGGCATCGCGGCGCTCGCCATGGTCAACCGGGGCCGCCAGTACGTGGAGGACGCGGAGCTGGAACGCGACCTCACGCCGTTCACCCCGGTGCCGGAAGCGGTGCCGCGCAGCAGCTTCGACGACCCGCTCACCCTCGCCGACCACACCGTCGGCGACTTCTTCTTCATCCACTCGGCGCAGCTGAACGAGCGCGACGGCAGGCCCGGCCGACGGACCTACGAGTTCCTGCACGCCACGTTCGGCGAGTACCTGGTCGCCGAGGTGACCCTGACCCTGCTCCGCGCGATCGTTGCGGACGAGGAGCGGCGCGAGTCACGCCCGTTCGAGGACTTCGGCCTCTTGGACGACGCCCTGCTCTACGCGCTCATCTCGCACCAGGCGTTCACGAAGAGGTGGCCGATCCTGGGCTTCGCGGCCGGCCTGTTCCGCGCCCTCGACCCGGATGTCCGCACCGGCGTCGCGCACGTGCTGGAACAGCTGATCCGTTCGGTGCACCAGCGGGTGAAGCACGACCGACACCCGACCTACGACCCGTCCGGGGCGACGCTGGTGTCACGGGTGGCGGCCTACTCGGCGAACCTGGTCAGCCTCCGGGTCGCCCTGAGCGACGCGGGTGTGCCGCTGGGAGACCTGGCGCCGGGGCTGGGCGACTGGCAGTCCGCGGTCCACCTGTGGCACTCCGGGCTCGACGCGGAAGGCTGGCAGAGCGTGCGCCGGACGCTCACCCTGCGCTGGGTGGGCCAGGACGCGCTCGTCGTCGCCGAGGGGTCCGCCGACAACGCCCACGTGCGCGAGGCCCGGCTCCTGGGCGATCCCGTGCTCGAAGGCATGGCCCGCACCGGGGAGTTCTTCGTCGAGGCCGACATCACCTCGGACACCCGCGAACAGGAGCTGCTGGAAAGCCTCTCCCGGTGGATCGCCATGAACACCGGGATGGCCGGCACGCGCAGCGTCCTCGCCTACGACCTCGCGGCGTTCGGCGCGATCATCACCGAGCTCGAGGACGGGGTGGCGCTGAACTTCGGCGCGCGTCGCGCCCTGCTCTACGCGTTGTCCCGCGAGGCGTGGCGGCTTCCCCGGGACCTGGTGGGCCGGGTGGTCGCGCACCTCATGCGGTACGCGCCGGACGCGACCATGGCGTCCGAGATGTGCTCCGTCGTCTGTGCGCACCCGCGGTTGCTGGACGAGCTCGGCCACCTGGCGGACCGGCTGAGCGACTGGATCACCGGCAACCGGCACAACGCCCCGGCCAACCTGACCCTGCTGTGGCGGGCCCGGTCGGGCGCCGACGGCGGCCGGGAGAGGCTCGACGCGCTGCTGGAGGCCGTGGCCGCGGTCGCCCGCCGGCTCGACGGCGGCGGGTGGGGCCGCCAGATCTACTTCCCGGTCGACTTCTTCGACTACCTGACCAGCGCGGCGGCGGTGGACTGGGTGTTCGACCAGACGCTCCTGGTGACGTTGCGGGAAGCCTCCGAGTCCGTGCTGGGCAGGGTCGATCCGCGGCACTTCCGGGAAGTGGTCCGGAGGTTCCTGGCGGGGCCCGCACCGGAGAACAGCACCCTGGGCTTCGTCAAGGACTACCTCTCCGCGCACGAGGTCGAGGGGAGTGTCGACGACCTGCCCTCGGCCCTCGCCGCGCTGGAGCGCATGGCCTAGAGGAACACGTTGCCGGTCGGGATCTTGGGGCGGCCCAGCGGCGGGTGGTCGCGGACGGTCGTGGAGCGGTAGACCGCCGCGGTGTCCTCGGCGATCCTCGACCAGTCGAAGTCCGTGGCGAGGCGGGACTTCGCGGCGCGGGCCCGGCGGGCGGCGGCCGGGCGGTCGTCCAGCACGGTCCGGACCGCGCCGGCCAGGGCCTCGACGTCACCGGGTGCGAACGACAGGCCCGTCACGCCGTCCAGGACGACCTCGCCCAGGCCGCCGGCGGTGGACGCGACCAACGGCGTGCCGGCCGCCGCCGCTTCCAGCGCCACGATGCCGAACGGCTCGTACCTGCTCGGCAGCACGACCGCGTCCGCCGCGGCCAGCGCCGCCGCGAGCGCCCGGTCCGGCAGGTGGCCGACGAAGTCCACCGCCCGCCGCACCTTGTGCTTGCGCGCCTGGTCCACGAGCCACTCCCGGTGGGTTCCCGTGCCGGCCACGACCAGCCGCGTGCCGGGGTGGGCGCGGCGGATCCGGGGCAGGGCCGCGATCAGGTCCTGCACGCCCTTCTCCCACTCCAACCGCCCGAAGAACAGCAGCAGCGGCGCGCCCGACGGGCTGTGCGCGTCCCGCGCGGCGGTCACGTCGGACGCGCGGACCCGCCACCGGCGCGGCTCGATGCCGTTGTGCAGCACCGTGACGGACGACGGCTCGACGTCGAACAGGTGCGCCACCTCCGTCCGCATCGCCGACGAGCACGTGATCAGCGCGTCCGCCCGGTTCGCCAGCCACCACTCGACCGAGTGCACCTGCTGGTTCAACGTCTGCGACAGCCACCCGCTGTGCCGCCCGGCCTCGGTCGCGTGCACGGTCGCCACCAACGGCGCGCCGCACTCCTGCGCCAACGCGATCGCGGGGTGCGCGACCAGCCAGTCGTGCGCGTGTACGACGTCCGGCCGCCAGCCGCGCAGCAGCGCCAGCCCGGCCCGGGTCATCGCGTGGCCCATGGCCAGCGTCCACGCCACCAGGTCCCGCTCGAACACCAGGTGCGTCGGGTCCTCGGCCACCCGGATCAGCCGCACGCCGTCGACCGGGGTGTCCGACGTGGGGTGCGTGACCGCGTCCGTCCCCGAGGGCTGCCGGCACAGCACGACCACGTCGTGCCCCCGCGCCGCCAGGTGCCCGGCCAGCGCGTGCACGTGCCGGCCCAAACCGCCGACGACGACCGGCGGGTACTCCCAGGACAACATCAGCACGCGCATGGGCCATCCTCGCATCTCGGAGCCGCTACCCTGGGAACCTCGGGGAGAAGCGGGGGCACGGTCATGCAGCCTTGGGTCTGGGCGGTCCTGTTCTGCGCCGCGGTGCTGGCGATCGGGTACGCGGTCGACCGGAAGGCCCGCGCCAAGCGCGCCGGCCTGGTCCGACCGGCCGACACCAGGGGCCGCTCGAAGGCGGACCCGGTGGTGCAGGCCCGGATCGACAACCCGGGTTCGGCGGGCATCGCGCACCGGCAAGAGGGCGGCGCCGGCGGCACGGGGACCGTCATCTAGCCAGCCCCCGCGCGTCGAGGTGGCCGAACGGACCGTCGACCAGGCGCAGTCCGACCGCCCGGTCACGCCCGCGTCCCGCCCGGCGCAGCGCGACGAGCTCGGCGAACCGGTCCGCGTGCACCTTGGCCCGGTAGCGGGCGTAGTCGGCCGCCGAGTCCTTGGTGACCATGAACGCCCAGTCGCTGGACAACGCGAGCAGCGCCTCCCGCACGGCCTGGTCGGCGACCGGGTCGCGCACCGCGCCGGACAGGTCGAGCGCGAGCAGCTCCCGCTGCACCTCCGCGTTGCCGTGCACGATGTCGGCGACCTGGGGCCCGTTCCACACGTGCCAGTCCTTGCCCGCGCCCCAGGACGACGGCGGCACGTCGACCGGCGCGCCGACGTGCCCGGCCTCGACCGCGCCGCGCAACGTCGTCACCCGGACCCCGGCCCCGGGCAGCTGCCGCAGCACCGCTTCCAGCCACGCCGGACCCTCGTGCCACCAGTGCCCGTACAGCTCGGTGTCGTACGCGGCGACCACCAGGGACGGCTTGCCGTGCTGCTCCTTCAGCGCACGCAGCCGCCGCACCACCGTGTCCACGAAGTCCGCCGCGTGCCGCTGGACGGCCCGCGCCGCCAGGTCCGGGTCGTAGGGCCGCTTGTCGGCCGGCTCGACGGTCTTGCCCGTCACCCGCGCCGGCTTGAGCCCGCTGGGGTGGTCGTAGGTGTGGAAGTCGCGGTACGCCGGGTCGCCGGGGTAGCCGACCTTGGGCGACCACACCCGGTACGACACCTCCAGGTCACGGCCGAAGGCCACCACGTCCGACGTGCCGACCGGCCTGCCCGAGGCGGTGTCACCGCGCAGCGACGGCCCGTCCACCAGGAACCGCCGCACGCCCGCCCGCGCGTAGTCGTGCTCCATGCCCGGCGCGTACGCGCACTCCGGCGCCCAGATGCCCTCGGGGGCCGACCCGATCCGGTGAGCGGTATCGTCCAGCCCGGTGCGCAACGAGAACGCGCGCAGCCGCGGGTCGAGCAACGGCTGGAACGGGTGCGCGGCCGGCCCGCCGAGCAGCTCGACCGCCCGTGCGTCCACAAGGGACCGCAGGACCGGCGAGAAACCGTGCCGCCACCGCGTTTCGAAGCGGTCCAGCGCCCACGCCGACGCGCGGTGCTCGCGTGCCGCCAGGTCGGGCAGCCGGGACGACGCGCTGTGCGCGCGCAGCTGCCAGTTCCCCAGCCAGTCGTGCAGGCCGCGCAGGCTGTACGGATCGTCGAGCTGCGCGGCCAGGACCGGCGTGACGCCCAGCGTCAGCACGTCCTCGCGACCCTCGGCGGCGAACCGCTCCAGCAGGTCCACCACCGGCAGGTACGAGTGCGCCCACGCCTGGTACAGCCACTCCTCGCCGACCGGCCAGGCGCCGTGGTGCGCCAGCCACGGCAGGTGGCTGTGCAGGACCAGGCAGAACGTCCCCTCGTGCGTCACGGGCGCACCGCCACGGCGACCAGGTCCAGGCTCGCGTCGAGGTCGTCGGTCGTGATCTCGAAGTCCTCGGCGCGCACCGACGCCACGGCGGCACGCAGGTCGTCGGGCCACGCGCCGCCGCCGTCCACCACCACGGCCACCTGCGCGTCGATGATCGAACCGCCGAACCGCCCGTCCAGCTCGCGCAACGCCGGACCGTGCCGCAGCCCGGCCAGCAGCTCGACCCGCAGCCCCGCGCCGACCAGCAGCCCGCGCAGCTCGTCGGGCGCCAGCTCACGGGTGTGGAACGGGTTGAGCGGTGTGTCGCGGCCGGGGGAGAAGGTGATCCGGTTCGGCGTGGTGACCAGCAGCCTGCCGCCGGGCCGCAGCACCCGGGCGCACTCGGCGAGGAAGCCCTCCTGGTCCCACAGGTGCTCGATGACCTGGAGGTTCGCCACCACGTCCACGCTGCCGTCGCGCAACGGCAGCGCCGCCAGGTTCCCGCGCAGCACCGCCAGCTCCGGGTACGCCCGGTGCGCGTGCGCCGCCGTCGGCTCGTCGTAGTCGAGCGCGACGACCCGCGCGGCGTGCCCGGCGATCAGCGCGGCGCCGTAGCCCTCGCCGCAGCCGGCCTCCAGCACGACCGCGCCGACGCAGTATCGGACCAGGTCCAGGTACGCCGCCTCGTGGCGCCGGAACCAGTAGTTCTCCTCGACGATCCCGGGCGCGGTGCGCTCACCGGTGAGGGGCAGCGGCTCGACGGTCACCCGGCCAGCCTAGTTGTTCGTTACTCGCGGGTAGCCAGGGCCTGTCCGTTAGAGCGTCACTGTTTCGCGTGAATTTTTCGACACTCGATAGTGGGTATTTATCGCTGTGGGCAGTGTCAATACACCGGTTGATTCCGCCGGAATAACTCCATCGGGTGACCTACACCAAATTCGCGACGATCTTCCCTGATGGTGTTTCGCCTGCAAGCGCGGCGCTTCGGCCACGTCTTACCAGGGTAGTCGTGGGTGGTCATGGGCCGGTCGGGTGCCTTACGCTCGGCACCCTCGGCCAATCTTCGAACGAGCGGGGCCGCCATGGGTGCGAAAGAGCCGGACATCGTTCCGCTGCACGCGGGTTTCGACGTGGTCTACCGGGGTTTCCACCGGCGACAGGTGATCGAGCACCTGGAGAACCTGGACGAGCAGCTCAAGTACACGGCCCTCGACCGGACCGAGGCCTTGGCGCAGGCGGCGGATCTGCGCAAGCTGCTCGAGATGACCAGGGGCGACCTGGACGCGGCGCGGGCGCGCATCGAACGCCTGGAGATGTCGCCCAGCACGACCGCCGGCGCGTCCGAGCGCCTGCACCGGATGCTGACGCTCGCCGAGGACGAGGCGAACGACCTGCGGCTGCGCGCCGACCACGACGTCACCGCGTTGCGCGAGCGCACCGAGGCGGAGTTGGCCGACCGGCGGCGTCAGGTCGAGGAGGAGCTCGCCGCGCAACGGGCGGAGGCCGACGGGCACGCGCGCGACCAGCGTGAGGCGGCGAACCGGCGCGCCGCCGCGTTGGACCAGCGCGAGGTCGACCTGGAACGTCGCCAGGCCGAGGTCGAGGCGCACCTCCGGGCTCGCGTCGAGCAGGTGGAGGCCGAGTGCGCCGCCGCGATGGCCGAGGCGGAGCGGGACGCGGACCAGCTGCTGCGGGAGGCCGCCGAGCGGTGCTCGCGGCTGGAGGCCGACTCCGACGCCAAGCGCGCCAAGGCGCAGAACTTCTTCGAGCTGACCATGAACCGGCGGCGCAACGAGGCCGAGCAGCACTTCGCCGAGCAGGAGGAGCTGGCGAAGGCGCGGGCCGCGTTCCTGATCAAGCTCGCGGCCCGCGAGGCGCACCGGCGGATCGACGAGATCCAGCGGCAGTCGGACGACCTGCGCGAGCTGCGCCACATGGTGGCCGTGCAGCTGGCGTCGGCGCGCGTCGCGCTGGACGAGGCGGCCGACCGCGTGCCGAGCCTGATCCCGGAGCAGACGACGGTCGGGCAGGTGATCGCCGGGCAGGCGGGTGCGGAGCCCCTCGGCGCCGGGACGATCAGCGCCGGTTCGGTGGGCGCCGGTTCGGTGGGTGCGGGTTCGGTGAGCGGCGGGAAGATCGGCGCCGGGAAGGTCCGCGTCGCGCAGTCGAAGGGCGAGCAGGCGGGCAGCGACGGCCGCCGGGTCGGTGCTTGATGGCGGTGGCGCCGACGGCCCGTCGGCCGAGTGAGGACGTGTGATGACCGGGGTGGCGGTCGTGTTCGGGTTGTGCGCCTTGTCGTTCGCGGCTGGCTGCGTGCTGACCGCGGTCATGCTGCGCCGGGAGCAACCGCCCGAACCGACGCCGCAACCGGCCCTGGCCCCGGCCCCGCCGGCCCCGGTGTCCGAACCGCAGTTCCCGCCGGGGGACTACGCGACGAGGCCGATCCACCGCAACCCGGTGATGGGTTTCCCGGTCGCGCTGCCCGCGCCGGAACGCCTGCGCTCGGCTCCTCGCCCGGCTCCGCGTCCCAACCTGGTGGTCGTCCCGGACCCGGTGCCGGACAGCGGAAAACCCGTGCGGCAGGACGAAGTGCGGCGGATGCACGTGGTCCGGGCCGAGCCCGGACCACCGGTGCGGGCAGACCCGGTCGAGCCCGCCACCGCGGTCGCCGGGTCGGTCGAGCTGTCATCGGTGCCCGCCGAGCCGGTTGCGCACGGTGAGCCGGTCGAGCCGGTCGCGCCCGCAGACCCGGTCGTGCGCGTCGAAACGGTCGCGCCCGCCGGGATGGTCGCGCGCGTCGAGTCGGCCGTGCCCGTCGGAACGGTCGTGCCCGTCGAGACGGCCGGGTCCGCCGGATCAGCGGCCGAGACCGCCGCTCCGGTTGTCGAGCCGAGCAAGCCGGCCGAGCCGAGCGCCGAGCCCAGGGTTCTCCAGGTGATGGCTCAGCCCGAGCCCGTCGTGGCCCGCGCGTTCGAAGCGGCCCGCCGGGAGTCCAACCGGTAGCGGGCCGCTGAACGTCGCGTGGTCAGCGCTTGCGGAACTTGCGCAGCAGTTGTTCGGCCTTGGCCTTGTTTCGGGGGTCGCGTGCCACGTGCTTGACCTGCTCGGTGACCCGGCGACCCTGCGGACTGCGGGCGAACGCGGCGAGTTTGCTGAACAGAGATGCCATGTCCACCTCCTTCCCTGTCCGCTCAACGCTCAAACCCCGCGAGGAGTTCCCAACCCGACTAAACCGGCGAAACGGTCACGCCCACCGCGCCCGGCCCGACGTGCGCGCCGATCGCCGAGCTGACCTGGGTCACCAGGAACCGCCGCACGTTCGGCAGCTTCGCGCGCAGTTGTTCGAGCACGGTGCCGGCGCGGTCGGCGGCGTCGAAGTGCTCGACCGCGATGTCGACCGCGTCCCCGCCCGCCCGCTCGGCCGCGATGTCGACCAGCTTGCGGATGGCCCGCTCCGCGCCGAGCACCTTGTCCAGCGGCGTGATGTGCCCGTCGGTCACGGTCAGCAGCGGCTTCATCGACAGTGCGGAGCCGAGCAGGGCGGCGGCCCGGCCGATCCGCCCACCGCGCCGCAGGTACTCCACCGTGTCCACGTAGATCAGCTCGGTGCTGCGCTGGACGCTGTGCCGCGCGGCGGACAGCACGTGGTCCGCGTCACCGCCGGCGTCGGCCGCGGTGGCGGCGGCGACCACCGCGTACCCCAGGCTCATGCCGCACGTCTGCGTGTCCACCACGTGCACCGGCACGGGCACCTGCGCGGCTGCCTGCCGGGCCGCGTCCACGGTCCGCGACAAGCCGGTCGACACGTGCAGCGACACGATCGCCTCGGCGCCGGCCGCCGCCGCGTCGGAGTAGGACCAGAAGAACGCGCCGGGGTCCGGTGGCGCGGTGGTCACGTCGAGCTGCCCGCGCAGGGCGTCCACCAGCTTCGGCACGGGCACGCGCGCCTCGTCCTCCACCCAGTCCCCGATGCGCACCTGGATCTGCGCGACGGTCACGCCGAGCTTCTCGGTCAACCGCGGCGGCAGGCAGGCGGTGGAGTCGGTGACAATCGCTACTCGCCGGGACGACATGCGCTCGAACCTAGCCCAGCGGGGTGATGGCCTGTAACGCCGTCGTGCGGAGAGACGACATTGTCCGAATGGCCGGAAACGCGCCAGTGAGCATCATCACCCGTAGTAGGTGCTTGCAGTCGTTTGCACGTCTGCTACCGGTGGGTAACATCCAGGTGGCCGACACCACCATGCCAATGCGGCGATGACATGGCAGGGTCACGAACAATCCGGCGACCGCAGGCAACTACCGTCGCCCACCCACGTCGCCGCCCGTCCGCAGGAGGTCGAAGAGGACCCATGAACATTGTCGTCCTGGTCAAGCAGGTGCCCGACACCTGGTCCGAGCGCAAGCTCTCCGACGCCGACCACACCCTCGACCGCGAGTCCGCGGACGCCGTGCTCGACGAGATCAACGAGCGCGCCGTGGAAGAGGCGCTGCTGCTCCAGGAGGCGCACGGCGGCGAGGTGACCGTCGTCGCGATGGGTCCCGACCGCGCGACCGACGCGATCCGCAAGGCGCTCTCCATGGGTGCGGACAAGGCCGTGCACGTCTCCGACGAGGCCCTGCACGGTTCCGACGCCCTCACCACCGCCAAGGTGCTGGCCAAGGCCATCGGCACGATCGAGGGCTTCGACCTGGTCATCGCCGGCAACGAGGCCACCGACGGTCGCGCGGGCGCGGTGCCCGCGATGCTGGCGGAGCTGCTGGGTGTGCCGCAGGTGACGCAGGTGCGCAAGCTCACCGTCGAAGGCGGCACGGTCAAGGCCGAGCGGGAGACCGACGAGGGCGTCGCGCACCTCGAAGCGAGCCTGCCCGCCGTGGTCAGCGTGAACGAGAAGATCAACGAGCCGCGGTACCCGTCGTTCAAGGGCATCATGGCGGCGAAGAAGAAGCCGGTCAGCAAGCTCACGGTCGCGGACCTGGGGCTGGACGCGGGCGAGGTCGGCCTCGGCGCGGCCTGGTCGCAGGTGCTGGAGTCGGCGCCGAAGCCGCCGCGCGGCGCCGGTCAGCGTGTCGAGGACTCGGGTGACGGCGGTTCGAAGATCGCCGCGTACCTGGTCGACCAGAAGCTCATCTGAAGGCGAGGAATCCAATGTCAGAGGTACTCGTCCTCGTCGACCACGTCGACGGCGAGGTCAAGAAGGTCACCTATGAGCTTCTATCCGCCGCGCGCCGTCTCGGCGAGCCGGCCGCGGTGGTGGTCGGATCGCCCGGCACCGCGGGCAAGGTGAGGGAGTCGCTGGGCCGTTACGGCGCGGTGAAGGTGTACGCGGTGGAATCGGACGACGCGGTGAACCACCTGGTCACGCCGAAGGTCGACGCGCTCGCCGCGATCGCGGCCACCGCGTCGCCCGCCGCCGTGCTGGTGTCGGCGACGTTGGAGGGCAAGGAGGTCGCGGGCCGGCTCGCCGTGCGCCTCGACTCCGGTCTGCTCTACGACGCCGTCGACCTCGACGGCGACGGCGTCGCCACGCAGTCGATCTTCGGCGGCGCGTACGTGGTGAAGTCGAAGGTCAGCAAGGGCGTGCCGGTCATCGCGGTCCGCCCCGGCGGTGTCGAGGCGTCCGAGTCGCCCGCGGACGCGGTCGAGCAGGCCGTCGAGGCGCCTGCCGCGAACCCGGCGCTGGTCACGAGGGTGACCGGCCGCGAGGCGGTCTCCGGCGGCGACCGGCCCGAGCTGACCGAGGCGTCGGTCGTCGTGTCCGGTGGTCGTGGCGTGGGCAGCGCGGAGAGCTTCGACGTCGTGGAGAAGCTGGCCGACAGCCTCGGCGCGGCGGTGGGCGCGTCCCGGGCCGCGGTGGACTCCGGCTACTACCCGCACCAGTTCCAGGTCGGCCAGACCGGCAAGACGGTCTCGCCGCAGCTGTACATCGCGCTGGGCATCTCCGGCGCGATCCAGCACCGGGCGGGCATGCAGACGTCCAAGACCATCGTCGCGGTCAACAAGGACCCGGAGGCGCCGATCTTCGAGATCGCCGACTTCGGTGTGGTCGGCGACCTGTTCGCGGTCGCGCCGCAGCTGACCGACGAGGTCGGCAAGCGCAAGGGCTGACCTGCCGCTTCGCCCACGAGGGCCGTCCCGCGACCAGCGGGACGGCCCTCGTGCCGCTCGGGGCCTCACCGCGCCTTAACCGACCTGCCACTGAGGCGTCATCGGAACGACCTGCTCCCGGTCGCCAACCGGTCGGTAGACCAGACCCATGACGCAGCCGCAACTGCTTGTCAGCACCGGTGACGCCGCTTCCGACGCGCCGCGCTACTCCCTGCTGGTCGCGCGCGACAGCGACGAGGTCGTGGCCGCGCAGCGGCTGCGGCACCAGGTGTTCGCCGCCGAGATGGGCGCCGTGCTGCACAGCTCCGTGCCGGGGCACGACGTCGACCACTTCGACCCGTTCTGCGACCACCTCGTGGTCCGCGACGACCGGACCGGCGACATCGTCGGCACCTACCGGATGCTGCCGCCGGAACGCGCGGCCGAGGCGGGCGGGCTGTACTCCGACGGCGAGTTCGACCTGTCCGCGCTCGACCCGCTGCGGCCGTCGTTGGTGGAGACCGGGCGGTCGTGCGTGCACCCCGACCACCGCAACGGCGCCGTGGTGTCGCTGGTGTGGGCCGGCATCGCCCGGTACATGCTGCTGTCCGGCCACTCGTGGCTGATCGGCTGCGCCTCCGTGCCGCTGCACGACGGCGGTTCGTTCGCGGCGGGTGTCTGGGACGTCGTCCGGGCCAAGCACCACGCGCCCGAGGAGTACCGGGTGGAGCCGCTGACGCCGTGGGACGTCGACTCGGTGGCGCGGCCGGCGAAGACCGTGCTGCCGCCGTTGCTGAAGGGCTACCTGCGGCTGGGGGCGTGGGTCGCCGGGCGGCCCGCGCTGGACGTCGACTTCGGCGTGGCCGACCTGCCCGTGCTGCTCGGGATGGACCGGGTGGACCGGCGCTACCTGAAGTTCTTCCTCGGGGAGACGGCATGAGCAAGCACGCGTGGATGCCCGTGTCGCCGTGCGGCGACGGGTGCGTGGACCACTCGACGGCCTCCGTCGGCCGGGTCCGGACGGCGTGGCGGGTGGTGGCGGCGTCGGTGGTGCTGCTGTCCGGGCTGCTCGTGGTGCTCGGCGTCCTGTGCGTGCGGGGCCAGGCGCGGTCGGCGCTGCTGCGGCGCTGGTTCCGGGCCCTGCTCGGCGCGTTCGGCGTGCGGCTGCGGGTGGTCGGGCCGGTGTTCCAGGACAACCCGGGACGCGGCGTGCTGGTGGTGTCCAACCACGTGTCCTGGTTGGACGAGCTGGCGATCGACGCGGTGCAGCCCATCCGGCTGGTGGCCAAGCGGGACATCCGGGACTGGCCGGTGCTCGGCCGGCTGATCACCGCGGCCCGCACGGTGTACCTGGACCGGGAGCGGCTGTCGCTGCTGCCGGGGACGGTGGCCGAGCTGGCGGCGGCGCTGCGGGACGGCGCGGCGGTCGGCATCCACGCGGAGGGGACGACGTGGTGCGGCGTGGCGTCCGGGCGCTACCGGCCGGCGTTGTTCCAGGCCGCGCTGGACGCCGGTGTGCCCGTGCGGCCGGTGGTGCTGCGGTACTCGCAGGGTTCGGCGACGTCCACCCGGCCCGCGTTCGTGGGCTCCGACACGCTGATCGGCTCGATGCGGCGGGTGCTGCGCTCGCGCGGGCTGGTGGTGGAGGTGCACGTGCTGGACGAGGTCGCGCCGGGCCGCGCGGCGACGCGGCGGGAACTGGCGGCGCTCGTGCAGCAGGAAGCCGAACGGGTGGCGTACGGGTCGGTCGAGGTGCCCTCGCCGCGCCGGCACGCCACCCGGGTCGCCTGAGCCCCGCTCAGCAGGCCTTGACCGACACGGAGTGGACCCGGCCGGAGATGTTGTAGATGGTCACGGTGCCCCAGCCGCCGTTCGTGGTCACGTGGTACTGGTAGCCGGACTCGACCCGCCGGCTGCGCGTCGCGCCCACCGCCACGCCGGTCGTTCGCACCACACCGTCCGTGCAGGTGTCCGGGGCGGACTGCGTCATATTGCCTTGACCTCCACCCGGGTGGAGGTTGAACCATTGAGCCGTGACGACGACGACCGACACCCCCGCCAAGAGCAACCTCTGGACACCCGAACGGCGGGGCCCGACGGTCGGGATCATCCTGCTCGTCACGCTGCTCGCGTTCGAGAACATGGGCGTCAGCACGGCCATGCCGCGCATGGTCGCCGACCTCGGCGGCAACGACCTGTACGCGTGGCCGTTCCTGGCGTTCCTCGCCGCGAGCGTGGTGGCCACCGTCCTGTCCGGACGGCTCAGCGACCTGCGCGGACCGCGGCCGTCGCTGCTGATCGGCCCCGCGCTGTTCCTGGTCGGCCTGGTCGTCGCCGGCCTCGCCCAGGACATGCCGCTGCTGCTCCTCGGCCGCGTGCTCCAGGGCATCGGCGGCGGCGCGCAGGTCGTCGCGGTCTACGTCCTGATCGGCCTGGTCTACCCGGAACGGGACCGGCCCGCGGTGTTCGGGCTGCTCGCGTCGGCGTGGGTGGTGCCGTCACTGGTCGGGCCGGCGCTGTCCGGGTGGCTGACCGAGACGCTGAGCTGGCGGTGGGTGTTCCTGGGGCTGGCCCCGTTCGTGCTGGTCGGCGTGCTGCTGGTGGTGCCCGTGCTGCGGAACCTGCCGCCGCACACCCCTGATCGGAACACCCGGCGCGGGCTGCCCCTGGCCGCGCTCGGCGCCGGCTTCGGCGTCGCGGCGCTGAGCTGGGCCGCCCAGCACCCCACCGGCGTCAACCTGGTCATCGGCCTGGCCGGGCTGGTCGCGCTGGCGCCCGCGCTGCGCGTGCTGCTGCCCAAGGGCACGCTCACCGCCCGTCGCGGCCTGCCGGTGACGATCCTGGCCCGCGCGCTGCTGGCGGGCTCGTTCTTCGCCGCCGAGGCGTTCATCCCGCTGACGCTGACCGCCGTGCACGGCTACTCGGCCATCGCCGCCGGCATCCCGCTCACGCTGAGCGCGCTGGGCTGGTCCAGCGCCGCCTGGTGGCAGTCCCGCCGTCCGGACATCCCGCGCGAGAAGCTGGTGCGTTGGGGATTCGTGCTCAACGCGGTGGGTATTTCCGGAGTGACGCTCATCGCACCGTCGTGGGGTCCGGCGTGGGCCACCCCGGTGCTGTGGGCGGTTGCCGGAGCGGGGATGGGGTTGGCCATGTCGAGCTTGAGCGTGCTCACGCTGGGCGCGTCGTCCGAGGTCGACCGGGGGTTCAACTCCTCGGCCCTGCAGATCAGCGACATGCTCGGCTCGGCGCTGCTGGTCGGACTCGGGGGTGTGCTCGTCACCACCTTCGCCTCCGCCGCCGCGCCGACGGCCGCCGTGGTGCCGTTCGACCTGCTGATGGCGGGCATCGCGGTGCTCGGTGCGGTGCTCGCGGGACGCCTGGGCAGGGCTACCCTGGAAAGCTGATGGCCTACTTCGACCACGCCGCCACGACCCCCATGCTCCCCGAGGCGATCGAGGCGATGACTCGGGCGTTGTCCACCACGGGCAACGCCTCGTCGTTGCACACCTCGGGCCGGCGGGCGCGGCGGTCGGTCGAGGAGGCGCGGGAGGACATCGCGGACGCCCTCGGCGCGCGGCCCTCCGAGGTGATCTTCACCAGCGGCGGCACGGAGAGCGACAACCTCGCGGTCAAGGGCGTCTACTGGTCCCGCCGCACGCCCCGCCGCCGCCGGGTGGTGGCGACGTCGGTCGAGCACCACGCCGTGCTGGACGCCGTGCAGTGGCTGGTCGAGCACGAGGGCGCCGAGGTCACCTGGCTGGAGCCCGACGGGCTCGGCCGGATCCGGCCCGAGGCGCTGCGCGACGCGCTGGACGACGACGTCGCCCTGGTCACCACCATGTGGGCGAACAACGAGGTCGGCACGATCAACCCGGTGCGCGAGCTGGCCGGGCTGGCCGCCGAGCGAGGGGTGCCGTTCCACACCGACGCGGTGCAGGCCGTCGGCGCGGTGCCGGTCGACTTCACCGCCTCGGGCGCGTCCGCGCTGACGCTCACCGGGCACAAGCTGGGCGGGCCGTACGGCGTCGGCGTGCTGCTGCTGGGTCGTGACGTGGCGACGACACCGGTGCTGCACGGCGGCGGGCAGGAGCGGGAAGTGCGGTCCGGCACGCTGGACGTGCCGTCGATCGTCGCCCTCGCCGTCGCGGTCCGGCACGCGGTGTCGCACCAGGCCGCGTCCGCCGTCGAGGTCGCGGCGCTGCGCGACGAGCTGGTGGCGTCGGTGCGACGCGTGGTGCCGGACGTCGGGGTGAACGGCGACCCGGTGCACCGGCTGCCCGGCAACGCGCACCTGACGTTCCCCGGCTGCGAGGGCGACAGCCTGCTGATGCTGCTGGACGCCAAGGGCGTCGAGTGCTCCACCGGCTCGGCCTGCACGGCGGGGGTGGCGCAGCCCAGCCACGTGCTGCTGGCCATGGGCGTGGATCCGGTGCTGGCCCGCGGCTCGCTGCGGTTCTCGCTGGGCCACACGTCCACGGCGGCGGACGTGCGCGAGCTGGCCGAGGTGATCGGCCCGGTGGTCGAACGAGCCCGCACGGCGGGCATCGCGGGGTTGAAGAGGCTTGCGGGCAAGGCGACGGCGGAGGTGTGACGGGCATGCGGGTGCTGGCGGCGATGAGCGGCGGGGTGGATTCCGCCGTGGCTGCGGCGCGGGCGGTGGCGGCGGGGCACGAGGTGACCGGCGTGCACCTGGCGCTGTCGGCGAAGCCCGGCACGTTGCGCACCGGGGCGCGCGGCTGCTGCACCATCGAGGACGCCCGCGACGCGCGACGCGCGGCGGACGTGCTCGGCATCCCGTTCTACGTCTGGGACTTCGCGGAGCGGTTCACCGAGGAGGTCGTGGACGAGTTCGTGGCCGAGTACGCGGCCGGCCGCACGCCCAACCCGTGCCTGCGGTGCAACGAGAAGATCAAGTTCGAGGCGTTGCTGGACAAGGCGATCGCGCTCGGCTTCGACGCGGTCGCCACCGGGCACTACGCCCGCCTGTCCACTGTGGACGGCGTGCTGGAGCTGCGCCGCTCGGCCGACGACGGCAAGGACCAGTCGTACGTGCTGGCGTCGTTGACGCGCGAGCAGCTGGCGCACGCGATGTTCCCGCTGGGCGACTCGACCAAGGCGCAGGTGCGCGTCGAGGCCGCCGAGCGCGGGCTCCAGGTCGCGGAGAAGCCCGACAGCCACGACATCTGCTTCATCCCTGACGGCGACACCCAGGGCTTCCTGACGCGGCGGTTGGGTGAGCAGCCCGGCGTCCTGGTGGACGACGAGACCGGTGCCGTGCTCGGACGGCACGTGGGCGTGCACGAGTTCACCGTCGGCCAGCGCAAGGGCCTGGGCATCGACGCGCCCGCGCCCGACGGGCGGCCCCGGTACGTGCTGTCGCTGGAGCCGGTGAGCGGCACCGTGCGGGTCGGCGCGGCGGAGAAGCTCCAGGTCACCGAGATCGTCGCGCAGCGGCCTGTGACGCGGATCACGTTTGATGGTCCGGTGGAGTGCGTGGCGCAGGTGCGGGCGCACGGCGGTCTCGCGCCTGCGGTGGCCGAAGTCGTCGACGGCGAGCTGCTGGTCCACTTGCGCGAGCCGTTGAGCGGCGTCGCCCCTGGTCAGGCGGTTGCGGTGTACCGGGAGGACGCGGTCGCGGGCGACCTGGTGCTCGCCAGCGCGACCATAAGTGCGACGCAGTGAGGTCCGGTTTGTTGTTTTGTCGGTGTCGCCTGCGACACTGCGTGCGTGCCGTATGACAACGCACGACGCCGGAGGTCGCTGGTGGACATCGGGATCCGGGTGAGGGTGCTCTCGAGCAAGCTCGACCACCCGTCCGCGCAACGTCTCGACGCGGAGCAGTTCGAACGGCTGCGCGCGGAAGTTCGCACGCTGCGCTGGGTGGTCCGGGAGCGCCTGCACCGACCCGAGTGGGCCGACCTGATCGCCGAGGTCGAGGCCATGGTGGAACGGGTGGAGCGGCTCGACCCGGCGCTCGCGCTGGAGGTCGAGGTGCCGCCGCAGGCAGGCGTGTCGCGGGGGCGGGTGGCGCCGGATCGGGATCGGGGGGCTGCCGAGCTGGGGGCGGTGGAGCGGGGGTCCGCCGAGCGGGTGACGGAATGTCGTTGAGGGGTTTGTAGGGCTTGGTGGTGCGAGCCGGCTGGATTGACTCGCGCGAGTCCGGCTCGATGTGACATGGGGCCCTTACGGGCACTCCAGGCAGGCCAAAGCCGGGCAGGCCCGGCGGGAAGAGCGTCCGCCAAGCCTGCCCGGCTTCGACCAGCCTAAAGCACCCGAACCCATGTCAAATCGGGCCTACGTGGGTGGTTGTGGGTCCGTTGTGGGCGGGGTGGCCTTGCCCGTGTGGTTGCCCGGTCGGTGTTTACGGGGTCCAGTCGGTGTTGGCGCCGCAGAGGACTACGCAGGCGAGGTCGCCTGGTACTTGGCCGGCCAGCCAGGCGGCGAACGGGACGGCGGCTGCCGGTTCGACGGCCAGCCGGAAGTCTTCCCAGAGCCGGTCGCGGGCGGACAGGGTTGCCTGGTCGGGGACGAGGACGGAGGTCACCGGGTGGGTGCTCAGGATGTCGAACGGCACTTCGCCCACTCGGGTGGCGCCCAGGGCTGACGCGGCGATCGAGTCCACCTCCGAGTCGACCGGTTGGCCCGCGTTCAGGGCGTGGTGCAGGGCGCAGCACCGGTCCGGTTCCGCCGCGACGGTGAGGCGACCCGAGGCCAGGGCGGTGCCCGCGGCCAGGCCGCCGCCGCCCACGGCGACCACGATGGCGTCCACGTCTGGCGCGTCCTCGATCACCTCGGCGGCCACGGTGCCCTGACCTGCGACGACGATCGGGTCGTTGTAGGCCTCGACGTAGAAGCCGGGTGTCTCGCGGGCGGCCAGGACGGCCTCGGCGTAGGTGTCGCCGTGTCGGATCAGTTTCGCGCCCGCGGCCTCGATCCGGCGTACTTTGCCCTCCGGCGCGTTGACCGGCACGAACACCGTGGCGTGCAGCCCGAGCAGTTGCGCGGCCTTGGCGACGCCCAGGCCGTGGTTGCCGCCGGACGCCGTGACCACGCGATCCGGTGAACCGGAGGCGAGCAGGGTGTTGAGCGCGCCGCGCAGCTTGAACGAGCCGGTGAGCTGGAGGTGTTCGAGCTTGAACGCGATCGGCCGGCCGTCGACCTCGGTGTGCCACAACGGGGTGCGGCGGGCGTGTGGGCGGATGCGGTCAGCGGCGGCGGCGACGTCGGGGGTCATGCCTCCCAGCATGCGCTCATCCGGTGAACCACCTGTAGACCCACATGACCAGCGTCACCGCGCCGACGACGAAGCACAGCAGCACGATCACCATGCCCATCAGCACGAACACGTTCGTGCGCCACGACGAGTCGCGGTCGTCGGCCACCGACAGCTCGGCGTGCAGCTGGTCGTTGGCCGCGTTCCGCAACGCCACCAGCCGTTCCCGCGCGGTCTCGGTCGAGGCGCCTGCCTCGCCGCTGGACCAGTTCATGGCGGTCAGCCGTGCCAGCGGTGTGCGGTAGGCGCGTTCGAACGCCGCTGTCTCCGCCTCGTCGCGCACCTGGGACAGGTAGCTCCACCGGCCGGCCTGCGCCGCGTCGCCGAGCAGCCGGTACACCTCGGCGAGGCGCTCCCGCAGGTCGAGCCGGTCGGGGTAGCTGCCGACCAGCCCGACCAACCGTTGTCGTGCCCGCAGGACACTGGCCAAGTCACCGCGTTCGAGCTCTTCGGCGGCCTTGTGGAGCGTCAGCTCGAGCGGCATGGAGGACATCGTCCCAGCACGTGCAACCGTAGGATCTCCGGGTGATCGCGGTCTCGGTGGTGACGTTCGGCCTGGCCTGGTGGCTCGGGCTCTACCTGCTCGTGCGCGATCCCCGCAAGCGCCTGCTCCAGCGGGCCTCGGTCGGGTTGTCCGCCTACGCGCTGGCGATCGTCCTGCCGGAGCCGCTCTCGACGGTGGTGATGGTGGTGCCCGCGGTGGCGTGGACCGGGGTCGTCGTGTGCTGGCTGCCGGTGCGCTACGACCGCTGGTGGCGGTACGGCGCGCTGCCGTTGCTGGTGGCGGCCTGCTTCGCGCCCGTGGTGGTGCTGGTCCCGTTGGCGGCGGCCCTGGTGCTGTGCCTGCGGGTTCGTCGGGCGTTGTTGGGCGCGGCGACGGTCCTGTTCGGGCTCAGCTGCGCGTTGTTGCTGGTGGACGTGCTGCCCGAGCCGCTGGTGATCGCGTCGGCCGGGGTCGACCTGCTGGTGTTCGGCGTGGTCGTGGCGGTGTCGGACGCGTTCGACGAGGGCGAGGCGATCCGGGCGGACATGGTGCGCTCGCTGCTCACGTCGGCCGGGCTGGCGGCGGTGTTCGGCGGGCAGGTGGCGTTGTTCCTGGACGACCGGCTGGTGCCGCTGCTGTTCGGCACGGTCGCCGCCGCGATCGCGGTGCAGGTGCTGGCCAACCCGCTGGCGTTGTTGGTGGACCGGGTCGCGGTGCCGGAGGTGGCCGCGTCGCGGGCCGAGCTGCGTGACGCGGCCGAGGCGTTGCCGCGCCGTGCGCCGCTGGACCCGACCGAGTTCGTGAAGCTGACCAGGCGGGCGTTGAGCAATTACGGCGACCTCGGGAAGTTGGTCGCCAGCCCGTTGACGGAATTGCCGGTGATCGACGCCCGGCTCGCCGCCCGGGGCGCGTCGGACCAACCGCTGGAACGCGCGGCCGAGTTGAAGTCGTTGTTGCTGGAGGGCATCTGCCGGCTCAAACCGCGTGACGGTGAATTCGGCACCAGTGATGAGTGGCGGCACTACAACGCGCTGTACTTCTACTACGTGGTCGGTATTCGGCCGTACAGCAGGCGGACCAAGCGCGAGGGGCTCGACCCGGAGGCGCGGCGGGCGCTGGCGTGGTTCGTCAACCAGGTGCCGGAGCGGACCCTGCACAACTGGCAGAACGCGGGGGCGAAGCTGGTGGCCGAAGACTTGTTCGCACAGGTCGAAGCGGTGTGACTGGCAGGCGTTGGCAGTGTTCGGCGTTCCGCCGGCAGTGCCGCCGACCCTAGCTTTCGAGCCATGACGACAACTCAGGTCCGCCACGACGGTCTCCTCCGCTTCGCCCTCAAGCTCGACGGTGTCGGGTCGGGCGGGCTCGGCCTGCTGGCCCTGCTCTTCGACCTCCCGCTGGGATTGCCGCGAGGTCTGGTGATCGGGCTCGGCGCATTTCTCGTCGCCTACGGTGTGGGCGTCTTCCTGCTCGGCCTGCGGCCCATTCGCCCACTGGTCGCGGTGGTGGTGATCGGTAATTCGGTGTGGGTGCTGGACAGCTTCCTGACCGCGTTCGCCGGGTGGTTCCCGGTGACCGGGCTCGGCGTTCTCCTGATCGTCGCCCAGGCGGTCGCCGTGCTCGGGTTCATCACCCTCCAGGTGCTGGGTCTGCGCCGTTCGGCCTGAGGGTCCGGCTCCGGCCGCGGAACTCGGCCACCACCTGGTCGCCGCGGCGCACGGTGATGTCGTAGATCCCGCTGCGCCCGAACCGCGCCCGTTGCACCGCCTCGGCCACCAGCTCGTCCCCCTCGTGCACGGGGGCGATGAAGTCGATCTCCGCCTGCGCCGCCACGGTCACCGAGCCGTGGCGGTTGCACGCGCAGGCGAAGGCGGTGTCGGCGAGCAGGAACACGTACCCGCCGTGCCCGATGCCGTGACCGTTGACCATCTGGCCGGTGACGGTCATGGCGAGCTTGGCCGTGCCGTCGCCGAGTTCGAGCGCCCGGATGCCCAGGGCGGTCGACGCGGCGTCGTTGGCGAGCATCTCCGCGGGTCCGTTCATGCCCGCACCTTAGGGTTCACGGGTGCTGGACATCATCCGCGCGGTCGGGTTGTTCGCGGTGACGAACGTGGACGACATCGTGCTGCTGGCGTTGTTCTTCGCGCTCGGTCGGGTGATAGAGGGCCGGTTGCGGCCGGGTGCGGCGTTCATCGCCGGTGCGTGACGGCGTTCGCCCCGGCGGGTTTCACGGAGCTGTTCGAGGTGGTGGAGGTCCGGTGACCGGTCGGGCTGTGGCGTGAGGTCCGGATCGGTTCGTTCAACCGGTGGTGTCTGGGCAGGTCAGGCGGTGAAGCCCTTGAAGATGTTGGTGAACTCGTACTGGGTCTGGCTGATGCTGCTGCACGTCGGCGAGATGCCGCCGCCCGGGCAGTTGCCGTTGTCACGGCCCACCGACCAGAAGCCCAGCAGGCCGATGCGGTTCGTGTTGGCCCACGTCACGAGTTTGCGCGCATGCGCCTGGGTGAAGACCTTGCCGTTGAAGTTGCGGCCGATCATCGGGGTCACGCCGAGCAGGCGCTTCAGCTCCGCGTCCGACTTGGCGGGCCAGATCTGCTTCATCTGGCGCAGGCTGCTCTCCGCGGCGGCGATGACGGCGTCGCCCCAGTCCGGGCGGGAGGAGCCGAACTCCATGGTCATCGGGTTGACCAGGACGGTCAGGTCCTTGGCGGCGGCGTTCTGCAGGATCTGCACCGAGTACGGGTCCATGCCGTAGTCGTCGCCCTGCACGCGCATCGTGTAGCTGATCGACGTGCCGCGCTCGGTTTGCAGGCGCTTCAACGCGGTGTTCACCACGTCGTGCGGGATGGCGGCCTCGACGTCCACGTCCAGGTGGTTGCTGCCGACGGCGTCGAGGACCTTCTTGTACGCGGCCAGCAGCGCGTCGGCGGTGGGGCACGAATACTCCAGGTAAGGCCCGGCCGCGCCACCGGTCGCCACGATCACGTCGCCGCCCAACGCCTTCAAGGCGCGTACGTCGTCGATGATCCGGCTGTCGTCCAACGGGATCGTGCCGCCCCACGACGGGTTGCAGCCACTGCTGTCCGCCAGCGCGAAGGCGAGGGTGAACACCTTCTGGCCGGTGGCACGGGCGACCGACTCCAGCGACGGGGTCGGCATGGTGACGTCCACGTACGGCGCCGACTTCAGGCTGCCGGGGAGAGGTGGCTGGTCCGAAGTGGTCGTGGTGGTGGTCGTGGTCGTCGTGCCGCCGGTGCAGGGTTGGCCGTTGAGCTTGCAGTTGGCGGGCACGCCGGAGCCGTTCACCAGGAACCCGAACGACGTGGACGCGCCCGCCGCCAAGCCGCCGTTGTACTCGCGGTTGGTGAACGTGTGGTGCGAGCCGCCGCTGGTCAGCGTGGCGTCCCAGTACGAGCCGGGCGTGCTGCCCGCCGGCAGGTCGAACTCCCGTGCAGGGGGACGGGGTGGGAGTGGTGCGGGAGCGCGGGGCGCGGCACGCCCCCACACCACGTCGTGGCGGTGCCCGCGAACACCGTCGGCACCGACATGGTGACCGTAAGTGGACTGGACCATTTCGTCAATGGGTCTAGACCTTTTCGGTTCCGAACGGTCCGGCGCCCGTGGTGGGAGACTGTGCGGGTGGATGCCCTCCCTTGGTCCGCCGGCGCCGCAACCGGCATCGGCTCGCTACCCGGAACCGACCCGCTGGAGGCCGCCAGGATCGTTCTCGGCGAACTCCCCGACCTTCCCCACCTGCCCGAACTCCCCGCGCGGGGCGTCGGCGCGGACATGATCGGCCGCACCGCCGCGCTCCTGGTCGACCTCCCGGTCGAGGTGGTCCCGTCCGGCTGGCGGAGCGCCGCGCACCCCGGCAAGGACCACCGCCGCGCGGTGGACCTGCTGCGCCGCGACCTGGACGCGTTCGAGGAGGCCGCCGACCCCGTGCCGCCGCCGGTCGTCAAGGTGCAGTCCACCGGACCGTGGACGCTCGCGGCGAGCGTCGAGCTGGCGCGCGGCCACCGAGTGCTGACCGACAAGGGCGCGCTGCGCGAGTACACCCAGTCGCTGGTCGAAGGGCTCAACCGGCACGTCGCCGAGGTCGCCAAGCGCACCGGCGCGAAGGTCGTCGTGCAGCTGGACGAACCCGGCCTGCCCGCCGTGCTGCACGGCCTGCTGCCGACGCCGTCCAAGCTGGGCACGGTCGCCGCGGTTCCCGAGCCGGACGCGCGCGCCCTGCTCCAGGCCGTGATCGACGGCGTCGACGCGGACGTGATCGTGCACTGCTGCGCGTCGAAGCCGCCGGTCAAGTTGCTGCGCGAGGCGGGTGCGCGGGCCGTGTCGTTCGACCTCACCGTCCTGGACGACACGATGTGGGACGAGATCGGCGAGGCGTGGGAGGAGAAGACCCAGCTGTTCCTCGGCCTGGCCCCGAGCACCGACCCGACCACGAAGCAGACGCTGAGGTCGCTGGCCCAGCCCGCGCTGGACCTGGTGGACCGGCTCGGTTTCCCGCGCTCGATCCTCGGCACGCACGCGGTGCCGACGCCGACGTGCGGCATGGCGGGCGCGAGCGAGAAGTGGGTGCGGCGGGCGCTGGCGCTGACCCGGGACGTGGGCAAGGCGTTCGTGGAACCGCCCGAGGACTGGTGACCTAGAGGTCGGCGAACGGCGCGGCGTAGGTGAAGGGACCGGTGAGGTCGGGGGAGTGCGCGGTGAGGGCGCGGGCCTGGAAGTACGGGGTCCAGTCCGGGTCCGGCGGGGTGATGCCGTAGGTGGACGCCGGGACGAAGCCGAAGCGCGAGTAGTACGCCGGGTCGCCCAGCAGGACGACCAGGGGCTCGTCCAAGGCGTCCGCGGCACCCAGGACGGTGTGCACGAGAGCCTTGCCGACGCCGGAACGCTGGTGGGCGGGCAGCACGCTCAGCGGGCCGAGGCCCAGGGCGGGAGCGCCGCCGACCGAGCCGCGCGTGCACACCACGTGACCGACGACCGCGCCGCCCACCTCGGCGACCAGCGACAACGCCGGGATCCACCCCGGATCCGCCCGCAGCGCGCCGACCAGCCCCGCCTCACCGCCCGGTCGCGCCGCGAACGCGGCCTCCGTCACGTCGTGGATGACCTGGACGTCTGCGGCGGTCTCGCGTCGGATCAGCACGACACGGCACCCTACGGCCCCACCAGGTGAACCCCCGAGGGCATTTCCGCCTCGCGCAGGAACGCCAGCAGCACGCTCTGGAACGCCCGCCCGGCCGACGTCGGCGCCACGTCCGTCCGGTGCGCCAGCGCCACCGTCCGGGTCGTCGCCGGCGTCAACGCCGTGCCGTGCAACGACCGCGTGGCCAGCACCGTGCTCGGCACGATCGCCACCCCCAACCCCACCTCCACGAACCGCAGCACGGCGTCCATCTCCCCGCCCTCCACCGCGAACCGCGGCTCGAACCCCGCCTGCCGGCACGCCGCCAACGTCGTCTCCCGCAGGTCGTAGCCCGGTCGGAACATCACCAGCGGCTGGTCGCGCAGGTCCGTCAACGGCATCCGGGTCACCCCCAGCGGTGACGCCGACGCCACCACCAGCTCCTCCCGCAGCACCGGCACCACGGTCAGCGCCCGGTCGGCGTCCGCCGGCGACACGATCACCAGCGCCAGGTCCAGCTGCCCCGCCTCCAACGCCGCCACCAGGTCTCGCGACCCGCCCTCCGTCACCGACACCTGGATGCCCGGGTAGGCGTCGTGGTACCGCTTGATCACGTCCGCGAACAGGCTCACGCACAGGCTCGGCGTCGCGCCCACCCGCACCCGCCCCCGCCGCAGCCCCACCAGCTCGGCCACCTCCAGCCGCGCCGTGTCCACATCGGACAGGATCCGGGCGGCCACTGGCAGCAGCGCCTCGCCCGCCGGCGTCAGCGTGACGTTCCCGCGCGCCCGGCTGAACAGCTCCGCGCCCAGCTCCTTCTCCAACGCGTGGATCTGCTTGGACAGTGAGGGCTGCGCCACACGCGCCTCCGCCGCCGCCCGCGTGAAGTGCCGCGTCCGGGCCACTGCCAGGAAGTACACGAGCTGCTGGAGCGTCATAGCCCCAGGCTATCTTCAGGCAGCTCACGATGTATTGGACGACTCGTCACCCCGGTTCCTAGCGTCAGCGACGTGGACACGATCGGGCTCTACCGCACCACCGTCGGCAAGAAGGTCGTCATGGCGGTCACCGGTGCCGGCCTGCTGCTGTACGTCGTCGTGCACATGCTCGGCAACCTGACCGTCTTCTCCGGTGCGGACGCGATCGACGGCTACGGCCGCTGGCTGCGCGAGATCGGCGCGGTCTGGCCGACCCGGGTGGTGCTCCTGGCCTGCGTGGCGCTGCACTTCGTCGCCGCCTATCAACTGACCGCCAGAGCGCGCAAGGCCAGGGGCCGGTACGAGCACCGCAGACGGGTCCAGGGCAGCTACGCGGCCCGCACGATGCGCTGGGGCGGCGTGATCATCGCCCTGTTCGTGGTCTACCACCTGCTCGACCTCACCGTCGGGTGGCTCAACCCCCACGGCGTGCCCGGCGAGATCCACGCGAACGTGGTCGCCGACTTCCGGCACTGGTACGTGGTGCTGGCGTACTCGGTCGCCGTGCTGGCCCTGGGCTTCCACATCCGCCACGGCGTGTGGAGCGCCACCCAGACCCTCGGCGTCACCACCTCGCGCGTGATCGGCCTCGGCGTCGCCGTGGTGATCTGCGCCGGTTTCCTCTCCGTTCCCTTCGCCGTCTTCACCGGATTGGTGAGCTGACATGTTCTTCTCCGAAGGCGCCCCGATCGCCGACCAGCGCGTGCCGGTCGGCCCGATCGAAGCCCGCTGGGACCGCCGCCGCTTCTCCGCCCGGCTGGTCAACCCCGCGAACCGGCGCAACCGCAGCGTGATCGTGGTCGGCACGGGCCTCGCGGGCGGCTCGGCCGCGGCGACGCTGGCCGAGCTGGGCTACCAGGTCAAGTCGTTCTGCTACCAGGACAGCCCGCGCCGCGCGCACAGCATCGCCGCGCAGGGCGGCATCAACGCGGCCAAGAACTACCGCAACGACGGCGACAGCGTGCACCGGCTGTTCCACGACACCGTCAAGGGCGGCGACTTCCGCTCCCGCGAGTCGAACGTGCACCGGTTGGCGCAGATCAGCGTCGAGATCATCGACCAGTGCGTGGCGCAGGGCGTGCCGTTCGCGCGCGAGTACGGCGGCCTGCTCGACACCCGCTCGTTCGGCGGCGCGCAGGTCTCCCGCACGTTCTACGCCCGAGGCCAGACCGGACAGCAACTGCTGCTCGGCGCCTACCAGGCGTTGGAGCGCCAGATCGCCGCCGGCCGCGTCGAGATGCACCCGCGCACCGAGATGCTGGACCTCGTCGTGGTGGACGGCCGGGCGCGCGGGATCGTGGTGCGCGACCTCGTCAGCGGCGCGGTGTCCACCCACTTCGCGGACGCCGTCGTGCTCGCCACCGGCGGCTACGGCAACGTGTTCCACCTCTCCACCAACGCCAAGGGCTGCAACACCACCGCGATCTGGCGGGCGCACCGGCGCGGCGCGCTGTTCGCGAACCCGTGCTTCACCCAGATCCACCCGACGTGCATCCCGATCAGCGGCGACCACCAGTCGAAGCTCACGCTGATGAGTGAATCCCTGCGCAACGACGGCCGCGTGTGGGTGCCGCGCGACCCGCACGACACCCGTGCGCCGAACGACATCCCCGAGGCCGACCGGGACTACTTCCTGGAGCGCATGTACCCGGCGTTCGGCAACCTCGTGCCGCGCGACATCGCGTCACGGGCGGCCAAGAACATCTCCGACGAGAAGCGCGGCGTCTACCTGGACTTCGCCGACGCCGTCGGGCGCCTCGGCGCGCTCGCCGTCGAACAGCGCTACGGGAACCTGTTCGAGATGTACCAGCGCATCACCGGCGACGACCCGTACCGGACGCCGATGCGCATCTACCCGGCCGTGCACTACACGATGGGTGGATTGTGGGTGGACTACGACCTGCGCTCCACGATCCCCGGCCTGTACGTGATCGGCGAGGCGAACTTCTCCGACCACGGCGCGAACCGGCTGGGCGCGTCGGCGTTGATGCAGGGCCTGGCGGACGGCTACTTCGTGCTGCCCGGCGTGATCGGGGACTACCTGGCCGACGCGCCGTTCGACGCGGTCGACGACAGCCACCCGGTCGTCGCCGACACCGTGTCCGAGGTGCGCGGACGGGTGAAGACGTTGCTGGCCGTGGACGGCGACCGCACGGTCGAGTCGTTCCACCGCGAGCTGGGCAGGCTGATGTGGGACGAGTGCGGCATGGAGCGCGACGAGGCGGGGCTGCGCAAGGCGTTGGAGCGCATCCCGGAGCTGCGCGACGAGTTCTGGCAGCGGGTGAAGGTGCCCGGCGCCGGCGAGCGGCTGAACCAGGAGCTGGAGAAGGCCGGCCGGGTCGCGGACTTCTTCGAGCTGGCGGAGCTGATGTGCGTGGACGCCCTGCACCGCGCGGAGTCGTGCGGCGGCCACTTCCGGTCGGAGAGCCAGACCCCGGACGGCGAGGCGGCGCGGGACGACGCGAACTACTCGTACGTCGCCGCGTGGGAGTACACGGGCGTGGGCCGGCCGCCCGTGCTGCACAAGGAAGAGCTGGTCTTCGAGCACGTCACGCCGAGCACCCGGAGCTACTCGTGAAGCTGACCCTGCGGATCTGGCGGCAGAGCGGCGCCACCGGCCGGCTGGTGGAGTACCACCTGGACGACCTCTCGCCGGACATGTCGTTCCTGGAAGCGCTGGACGTCCTCAACGAGCGGTTGATCACGTCCGGGCAGGAGCCGGTGGCGTTCGACCACGACTGCCGCGAGGGCATCTGCGGCGCGTGCGGGATGATGATCAACGGGATGGCGCACGGGCCGGAGAAGGCCACCACGGCGTGCCAGCTGCACCTGCGGCACTTCCGCGACGGCGACGTGGTGACCGTGGAGCCGTGGCGGGCCGAGCCGTTCCCGGTGGTGCGCGACCTGGTGGTGGACCGGTCGGCGTTCGACCGGATCGTGGCGGCCGGCGGGTACGTCAGCGTGCCGACGGGGTCCGCGCCGGACGCGCACGCGACACCCGTGCCCAAGCCGGACGCGGACACGGCGTTCGAGGCGGCGGCGTGCATCGGCTGCGGCGCGTGCGTGGCGGCGTGCCCCAACGGGTCCGCGATGCTGTTCACCGCCGCCAAGACCACGCACCTCGGCGTGCTGCCGCAGGGTCAGCCGGAGCGGTACTCGCGGGCGCGGGACATGGTCGCCGAGCACGACGCGTCGGGCTTCGGCGGCTGCACGAACACCGGCGAGTGCACGTCGGCGTGCCCCAAGGGCATCCCGCTGACCACCATCGCCCGCCTGAACGCCGACCTGCTGCGCGCTCACACCACCCGCAGCGACAGGTAACCCGTCCCGCACACCAGGAGCGTGGCGAGCAGCCCCAGGAGCAGCGCCTTGGGGCTGGTCCGCACGAGGCTCCCGGGCCGCACCGACGTGCCCAGGCCGAACAGCGCGGCGGCCAGCACGATGGTCGTCGCGGTGCCGGCCACGTCCACGACAGCCGTCGGCACCAAGGGGCTGACCAGCATCAACGCCAGGAAACCGAGCAGGAAGCCGGGCACCGGCGGAGCGCCGCGACCACCGACACCGGCCACGATCGGCGCCAACAACGCCACCCGGCCCAGCTTCACCGCCATCGCCGTCGCCACACCGCCGGCCGGCGCGGCGGCGGCCACCTGCGCGACCTCGTGCACGCTCAGCCCGATCCACTGCGGCGAGGCGTCCAGCAGCGGCAGCGCGATCATCGCCAGCGTGCCGTAGAGCGTGACGAGGGCGAT
Source organism: Actinosynnema sp. CA-299493 (assembly GCF_050946825.1). Classification (NCBI taxonomy): domain Bacteria; kingdom Bacillati; phylum Actinomycetota; class Actinomycetes; order Pseudonocardiales; family Pseudonocardiaceae; genus Actinosynnema; species Actinosynnema sp. CA-299493. The sequence continues at coordinate 8,090,540 of NZ_CP191993.1, read as the reverse complement.
GCTGGTGGCCACGTGCCCGTCCTCGCGGTCCACCCGGCCCTCGACGGCGGCGATGGCCGACGCGCCGCAGATCGAGAAACCGGCGGCCACCAGCACGCACAGGCCACGCGGCAGGCCCAGCAGGCGGCCCAGCGCCACCGTGCCGAAGAACGTCACCGAGACCGTCACCACGATCGCGACCAGGACGCCGGGCCCCAGGTCGAGCAGTTGCCCGACCGACAGCCGCAGACCGAGGAGCACCACCCCGGCGCGCAGCAACCGGCGCGTGACGCCCGACAGATCCGGCAGGCGCCCACCCACCAGCACACCCAGGACCAACGCGGCGATCAGCACACCGCCCAGCCTCCGTCCACGCGCGCGCTTCCGGTAGGCGGCCGTCGGCTCCGGGGTCATACCCTGTGGCTATGACCCCGGACCTCGATTCGTTGCGCCTGCTGGTGCTCGTCGGGGAGCTGGGCAGCCTCGGCCGGGCCGCCGCGGAGCTGGGCGTCGCGCAACCGTCGGCGAGCAAGCGGCTGTCCACCCTGGAACGGCGCCTCGGCGTCGTGCTGGTCGACCGGGGACGGCGCGGCTCCGTGCTCACCCCCGCGGGCGTGGTCGTGACCGAACGGGCACGGCGGGTGCTGGACGAGGTCGCGGGCCTGGTGGAGGGCGCGCGGGCGCTGCGGTCGGCGCGGGAGGCCGAGCTGAGGGTCGCCGCCAGCATGACCGTGGCCGAGCACCTCGCGCCGAGCTGGATCGCCGAACTGCGCCGCGCCCGACCCGACCTGCGCGTCGGACTGCGGGTGACGAACTCGGAGACGGTCGGCGCACTCGTCCGCGACGGCGTGGTCGACCTCGGCTTCGTCGAAGCGCCAGGCCCGCTGCCAGGCCTTTCGTCGCGCAAAGTGGCCGTGGACCGGCTCGCGGTGGTCGTCGCGCCCGGTCACCCGTGGTGCCGCGGGCGTCGACCGCTCACCGCGCCGGAACTGGCCGCCACACCCCTCGTGATGCGGGAACGCGGCTCCGGCACCCGCGACACGCTGGACCGGGCGTTGCCGGACGCGTGCCCGCCCGCGTTGGAGCTCGGCTCCACCACCGCGGTGCGCGGCGCGGTGGTCGCCGGGGTCGCGCCCGCCGCGCTCAGCGTGCTCGCGGTGGGCGTCGACCTCGCCGAGGGCCGGCTGGTCGAGGTGCCGGCGGAGCTCGACCTGCGACGCGTGCTGCGCGCCGTGTGGCCGGGTGGGCGCAAGCTGGTCGGACCCGCGGCGGAACTGCTCGCGGTGGCCGCCCGGCGCGGTTCGGCGCAGCCGTAGTCCGGCCGTAGTTCAATGAGGGACATGAGCTGGTTCCGCCGCCGCACCGGGCCCGAGCCCGAACCCGTCCACCTGCCCAACCCGGCCGAAGCCGCGGTCGCGTTCTGGCAGGAGTGGTTCGAGCTGCTGCCCACCGTGAGCGCGGCCCTGGGCGACGGCGAGTCGTACCGGGTGGAGGGCGACCTCGGCGCGATGGTCGCCGCCATGCACCCCGACCTGGAGTTCTCCCTCGAACGCGGCCACCGCGCGATCTACGCCCTGGTGATCACCAGCCGTGAGGACCCGAGGCTGCGGCCCTACACCGACGCGTGGATCGGGGCCGCGCCGCCCGAGGACATGATCTGGGAGTACCACGACTCGGTGCCCGCGGTGCCGGACCCGACCCTGGTCACCATCAACCTCGGACCGCGCCGGATGCGGCTGGCCGACGTGCGCGTGGTCGCCCAGGTCTCGGACGGCCTGGTGGACGTCGCCGTCTACCACCCCGAGTTCGCCGGCCTCGACGACAAGGCCAGGCAGACCATGACGTTCCTCCCCCTGGACGTCACGCTGGGTGAGCGACTGGCCGGTGAACGACTCGGCCGGGTGGAAACGGCGTCCGCCGAGCCGGAGGGCACGATCGGCCTGCTGGAGTTCCGCGAACTGGTCCGCGCGATGGTCGGGGAACCCTCCTGAGGATGTCGGACCCCCTGGTTACCCTCAGGCCGTGACCAGCGACGACTCGTTGAACCCGACCCAGGCCCCCGCCGAGGGCGTCGAGGACGTGCCCGCCCGCGTGCGCGAGGAGCACGCCGCGCTGGCCGAGGTGGTGCGCGGGCACCAGTTCCGCTACTACGTGCTCGACTCGCCGACGGTCGGTGACGGCGAGTTCGACGCGCTGCTGCGGGAGCTGGAGGCGCTGGAGCGGGCGCACCCCGGGCTCGCCACCCCGGACTCGCCCACCCAGCTCGTCGGCGGCACGTTCTCGACCGAGTTCAAGGCGGTCGACCACCTGGAGCGGATGCTCAGCCTCGACAACGTGTTCTCCGCCGAGGAGCTGCAAGGCTGGTACGAGCGGGTGCGCAAGGAGGTCGGCGCGGACGCCCACTTCCTGTGCGAGCTGAAGATCGACGGGTTGGCGATCAACCTGCTCTACGAGCACGGGCGCCTGGTCCGGGCCCTGACCCGCGGCGACGGGCGGACCGGCGAGGACGTCACGCTCAACGTCCGCACCCTGCCGGACGTGCCGGAGACGTTGACCGGCACGGACGAGTACCCGGTGCCCGCGCTGGTCGAGGTGCGCGGCGAGGTGTTCTTCGCCGTGGAGGACTTCCTGGAGCTCAACGCGCGGCTCGTGGAAGCCGGCAAACCGCCCTTCGCGAACCCGCGCAACACCGCCGCCGGGTCGCTGCGGCAGAAGGACCCGAAGGTCACCGCGTCGCGCCGGCTGCGGATGATCTGCCACGGGCTGGGCAAGCGCGAGGGGTTCGAGCTGACCCGGCAGTCGTCGGCGTACGAGGCGCTGCGGGCGTGGGGGCTGCCGGTGTCGCCGCACACCGTCGTGCTGGGCACGTTCGAGGAGATCGGCGCGCACGTCGCGCACTGGGGCGAGCACCGGCACGACGCCGTGCACGAGATCGACGGCGTCGTCGTCAAGGTGGACGAGGTGTCGTTGCAACGGCGGCTCGGCAGCACGTCCCGCGCGCCGCGGTGGGCGATCGCGTTCAAGTACCCGCCGGAGGAGGCCACGACCACCCTGCTGGACATCAAGGTGCAGGTCGGGCGCACGGGTCGGGTGACGCCGTTCGCCGTGATGGAGCCGGTGAAGGTGGCGGGTTCGACGGTCGCCCGCGCCACCCTGCACAACGCCGCCGAGGTCAAGCGCAAGGGCGTGCTCATCGGCGACCGCATCGTGATCCGCAAGGCCGGTGACGTGATCCCCGAGGTGCTGGGTCCGGTGATCGACGCCCGCCCGGACGACGCCCGCCCGTTCGAGATGCCGTTGACCTGCCCCGAGTGCGGCCACGCGTTGCGCCCGATGAAGGAGGCGGACGTCGACATCCGGTGCCCCAACGCGGCGGGGTGCCCGGGGCAGCTGCGCGAGCGCCTGGCGTACCTGGCGTCGCGGTCGGCGTTGGACATCGAGGTGCTCGGGTTCGAGGCGGCGGCGGCCCTGGTCGACTCCCCGGTGTACGCCGACGAGGGCGACCTGTTCGACCTCGACGCGGACAAGCTGGGGCAGGTCGACCTGTTCCGCACCAAGGACGGCGACCTGACCGCGAACGCGGTGAAGCTGCTGGACAACCTGGAGGTGGTCAAGCAGCGTCCACTGTGGAGGGTCCTGGTCGCCCTGTCCATCCGCCACGTGGGCCCCACCGCCGCCCGTGCCCTGGCGCGGGAGTTCGGCTCCCTGTCGCGCGTCGTCGCGGCGACGGAGGAGGAACTGGCCGCCGCGGAGGGCGTCGGGCCGACCATCGCCACCGCCGTGCGCGAGTGGGTCGAGACCCCGTGGCGGCAGGCGGTCGTGGCCAGGTGGCAAGCCGCCGGCGTGCGCACCGCGGAGGAGCGGGACACCTCGGTCCCCCGCACCCTGGAGGGGCTGTCGATCGTGGTGACGGGTTCGCTGGAGACGTTCTCGCGGGACGAGGCCAAGGAGGCGATCCTGTCGCGCGGCGGCAAGGCGGTGGGCGCGGTGTCGAAGAAGACCGCGTTCGTCGTCGTCGGCGAGTCCCCGGGTTCCAAGGCGGACAAGGCGGAGCAGCTGAAGGTCCCGATCCTGGACGAAGCCGGCTTCCGCGTCCTGCTGGCCGACGGCCCGGAAGCCGCCACGGCGGTCGCCACCATCACCGAAGCCCCACCAGCGACTTCTCCGACTACCCCCGCCACGACCGAGTGATCACGATAGGAGTACCAAACCAAAACGCTGTTTCCGCCACCCTCGAACGTCGGTTGAAACAACGAGGCCGCCAACCAACCCCGCCCTCCCGCACCACCCACCTCCAGCACCCCGCCCACCTCACCCCGCCCACCTCACCCCGCCCACCTCACCCCGCCCACCTCACCCCAGGCACCCCACCGGCCGCACCGCCCGCGATGTCCCAGTCCGCGCCAGTGGCAGCTCGGGTTCGGCTATCGGGTCCGGACGTGGTGCCGCGCGGTCCGTCCGGCTGGTGGGCGAACCGGTGCACGGTTCGTCGGGCGCCTTCGGCGGCGGCCCGGGCCCGGAGGCCCGGGCCCGGATCGTGATCCGGGCCTGAACCGCGGACCGGACCACGTCAGGCGTGCGGGAAGCGTGCCACCCAGCGCTTCTGCCAGGGCGTCTCCACCGCGCGCCGGGTGAAGTGGGTCCGCGTCCACGCCACGGCGTCACCCGACGGAACGCCCGCCAGCACGGCCAGGCAGGCGATCACGGTGCCGGTCCGGCCGACGCCCCCGCCGCACGCCACCTCGACCCGTTCGCCGGCCACGGCCCGCGCGTGCAGGTCCCGGATCAGCGCCACGGCGTGCTCGGTCGACCTGGGCAACCGGAAGTCAGGCCACTCGACCCACTCGTGCGACCACGAAGGGGCGTCCGCGCGCGCCATCACCGCGCGCCGCATCCTGGGCGAACCGAGGTACAGCCCGTAGTCGGGCGTGCCCTCGGGAGTGGGGTTGCGCAGGCCGCGACCACGCACCAGAGCGCCGTCGGGCAGTTCGATCGCACCGGGAAGAGCCATCCCGACATCATCCCGCCCGCGGTCCTGCGGGCGGACGGGAGGTGCCCCCGCGGCATCCGCCCCACATCCAGCCGAAACCTTGATCGAACGCCCGCCGGCGCAGTTGGCTGGACGACAATCGGGGACGGTCCGATGACGCAGAGGGGAACCAGATGGCCGACATCGTGGTGAGGCCCGCCAGGGAAGACGAGTGGGCGGCGGCGGGGGAGATCACCGTGGCCGCCTACCGGGCCGACCGCCACATCGACAGCCACACCGGCGGGTACGCCGACACGCTGGTCGACGCGCGCACCCGCGCCCGCGAGGCGGAACTGCTGGTGGCGGTGGACGACGGGGACGCCGTGCTCGGCACCGTCACGGTGGTCCGGCCCGGCACCCCGTACGCCGAGGTCAGCCGGGACGGCGAGGTGGAGTTCCGGATGCTGGCGGTGAGCCCGTCGGCACGCGGGCGCGGGGTCGGTGAGGCGCTGGTGCGCGCGGCGATCGTGCGGGCGCGTGAGCTGGGCGCGCACCGGCTGGTGATGAGCAGCTCCGAGCACATGACCACGGCGCACCGCCTCTACCGGCGGCTGGGTTTCCACCGGCGGCCCGATCGCGACTGGCGGCCCGTGCCCGGCGTCGACGTGACCGCGCTCGGGTTCAGCCTCGAACTCGCATGATCTCGTCGCGCAGCGAACGGTCCCGCGCGGCCCGGTCGTAGAGCAGCTCCACCAGCGTCGCGTGGTCGAGCTCGGCGAGGCGGACGCGCAGCTCCTCGTCCTCCGCGTCCTGCGGCGGCACGGTCAGGCCGCGCTCCAGCAGCACCAGGCCGACCGCGACGCAGTGCTTGCAGAAGAACCCCTGCGACCCGTACGGGCACGTGCACGCGCCGTCCAGGCGGGTGTCCTCCCACTGGAGCGTCACCCGGTACTCGGCCGCGCCGACCACGACGCCTTCCACGTGCCGCGAGCGGACGGCCAGGTCGACCACGGCGTCCCGGTAGGTCAGCCCGCGCCAGTACGACTTGGCGCCCGCGTGGTGGCGCAGCAGGGCTGAGGTCAGCGTCGGCATGGCGGTATCCAACACCGTGTGGTTCGGTGGGTTCCGTGCTCCAGGCCTGTCTGAACGGCGCCCGTGAGCCGGGCAGCCACCCGAGTGTGCCGATCACGCCGCAGCAGCTGGCGGCCGACGCCGTGACGTGCGCCGAGCTGGGCGTGACGTCGTTCCACCTGCACCCGCGTGACGTGGTGGGACTGGAGGTGCTGGCCGGCCCGGAGGTCGCGACCTCGGTGTCCGTGGTGCGGGCGGCGGTGGCGCGGGCGACGATCGGCGTGACGACCGGCGCGTGGATCGTGCCGGACCCCGTGCGGCGGGCGGAGCTGGTGCGGGGGTGGGAGGGGCTGGCCGCCGGACGTCCCGACTTCGCGTCGGTCAACGTGCACGAGGACGGGTGGCTCGACGTCGCCGCCGCGTTGCGGGAGGCGGGCATCGGCGTCGAGCTCGGGGTGTTCCACGTCGAGGCGGCGCGGACGTTGCTGGACGTCGGCGTGCCCGCGGGGACGGTCCGGGTGCTGGCGGAGGTGCGGCCGGGAGAGACCGCGGAGCACGCGGCACGGCTGGTCGACCTGCTCGCGCCGCTCGGGGTGCCGGTCCTGCTGCACGGTGAGGACGACAGCGCGTGGCCGGTGCTGGACCACGCGGTGGCGTGCGGGCTGGACACCCGCATCGGCCTGGAGGACACGCTCACCTCGCGTGACGGCACGCCGGCCGCGGGCAACGCGCAGCTGGTGGAGCTGGCTCTCCAGGTCGTGGAAAAGCGCTGGTAGCGCGGTCGGGTGCCGTGGTTTCGTTGCGCCATGGTGTCCACCGACCGGCTTCTCGCCTTCGCGGCCATGTCGTTCCTGCTGATCGTGATCCCGGGGCCCAGCGTCCTGTTCGTGGTCGGGCGGGCGTTGGCGCAGGGTCGTCGTGCCGCGTTGATCACCGTCCTGGGCAACACGCTCGGCGCTTGTGCCCTGGTCGTGGCCGTCGCGTTCGGCGTCGGGGCGGTCGTGGAGCGGTCCGCGGTCGTGTTCACGACGGTGAAGCTGGCCGGCGCGGCGTACCTGGTGCACCTCGGGGTGAGGGCGGTGCGGCAGCGCGGGGCGATGCACGCGACGTTCACCGCCGGCGGTCCGGCGCGGGGCGGGCTGCGCACGTTGTGGGAGGGCTTCGCGGTCGGCGTGGCGAACCCGAAGACGATCGTGTTCTTCGCCGCCGTGCTGCCGCAGTTCGTGGATCGCGCCCAAGGTCACGTCGCCGCCCAGATGCTCCTGCTCGGCTTGGTGTTCAACGTCATCGCGGTGGCGTCCGACAGCATCTGGGGCCTCGCCGCCGCCACCGCGCGCACCTGGTTCGCCCGCTCACCGCGCCGCCTGGCCCTGGTGGGCGGCGCCGGCGGCCTGGCCATGATCGGCCTGGGCGTCACCATCGCCACCACGGGCTGCCACGACTGAACCCCCAGCCCACCGCGAGAGTCCTACCTCCAGCCCGCGAGAGTCCTACGTTCAGGTACCCCGAATTCAACGCTCGGGCACGGTGCCGCCACGCGTGAGCGTTGAACTCGGGGTGCGCGAACGTAGGACTCTCGCGCCGTGGAGGTAGGACTCTCGCGGGTTAGTCGGGGAGGACGACGGAGACGATGCCGGCCAGGTGGGCGAGGCGGGCGACTTCGGCGGCGCGGAACATCGGGCCGCCCGGGCGGCCCACCAGCAGGACGCGGTCCGGTTTGCCCAGGGGGGTGGCGGCCAGTTCGGTGCCCAGCTCCTGCCACGTCTCCGGGACCCACGGGTCCTCGCCGTCCAGCACGGTGGCGCGGGCCAGCGGGAGCCACGGCGGGGTCTGCAGCTTGGTCTCCGGCGCGGCCGAGGACGAGGTCAGCCGGCGCATGGTGCTGCCGTCCCACGACACGACCACCGCCCACCCCGCCCGGATGATCTTCGGCACGCCCTCGGTGAACACCACGAGCCCGTTGCGGGGGTCCTCGGCGACCTCCTCCACCAGCTCCAGCTCGCGGTGGGTGTCCAGCACGCCGGCGTACGGCCGGACCGCGTCCACCTCGACGCCTTCGATGGACTCCGCGGCCGTGATCAGCACGTCGGGCAGCCGCCCGGAGGGGAGTTCGACCACCAGGTCGTCGATGGCCAGGCCCGCCCCGCGCTCCACCACGTCCACGCTGAGGATGTCGGCCCCGATCGCGCCGAGCGCGGAGGCGACCGCGCCCAGGGTGCCGGGACGGTCCGGGAGCTGGACCCGGATCAGGAAGGACACGGTGCACGCCTCCAAAGGCTGTGGTGGAGCATCGGGGTGGAACTCGCCGGCCGATGATTCTCGCAGACGCAGCTTCGCTTTCCGACCCACCAGGGGCGTTGCGCACGGGTAAAATCGCGCACCCACGCGCGCGAGCGCGGGTAACCCGGTCGGAGGTCGGCCTGACCAGCCAATAGACTCGGCAGGTCCCAAATCCGAAAAACCGACCCACGGGGGTTGACGAGGTGCCCAGCATCTCCCGCGACGAGGTCGCGCACCTGGCCCGCTTGGCGAGGCTCGCCGTCACCGACGACGAGCTGGACCTGTTCGCCGGCCAGTTGGACGTGATCCTGCAGTCGGTGGCCACGGTGGGCGACATCGCCACCGCGGACATCCCGCCCACTTCGCACGCCGTTCCGCTGACCAACGTGTTCCGCGAGGACGTGGTGCGTCCCAGCCTCGGTCAGCAGCAGGCGCTCGCGGGCGCCCCCGCCGCCGAGGACGGCCGCTTCCGCGTGCCCCGCATCCTGGGGGAGGAAGCATGACCGCCGACCTGATCCGCAGCACGGCCGCCGAGCTGGCGGCCAAGATCGCGAGCCGCGAGGTCTCCGCGGTGGAGGTGGCCCAGGCGCACCTCGACCGGATCGCCGAGGTCGACGGCGCGGTCAACGCGTTCCTGCACGTCGACACCGAGGGCGCGTTGACCGCCGCCCGCAAGGTCGACGACGACATCGCCGCCGGCGCGCAGGTCGGTCCGCTGGCCGGCGTGCCGATCGCGCTCAAGGACGTGCTCACCACCGAGGGCGTGCCGACCACGGTCGGCTCGAAGATCCTCGAGGGCTGGGTGCCGCCCTACGACGCCACGGTCACCCGCAGGCTGAAGGAAGCCGGCGTGGTGATCCTCGGCAAGACCAACATGGACGAGTTCGCGATGGGCTCCTCCACCGAGAACTCCGCGTACGGCCCGACCCACAACCCGTGGGACCTGGACCGCATCCCGGGCGGCTCGGGCGGTGGCTCGGCGGCGGCGCTGGCCGCGTTCCAGGCGCCGCTGTCGATCGGCACGGACACCGGCGGCTCGATCCGCCAGCCCGGCGCGGTCACCGGCACGGTCGGCGTGAAGCCCACCTACGGCGGCGTCTCCCGGTACGGGCTGGTGGCGTTCTCGTCGTCGCTGGACCAGGCCGGGCCGTGCGCCCGGACGGTGCTGGACGCGGCCCTGCTGCACGAGGTCATCGCCGGGTACGACCCGATGGACTCCACCTCGATCAACGCGCCGGTCCCGCCCGTGGTGGCGGCGGCGCGCGAGGGCGCGAACGGCGACCTGTCCGGCGTGCGCGTCGGCGTGGTCACCCAGTTCAGCGGCGAGGGCTACCAGGCGGGCGTGCTGCGCAGCTTCGAGGCGGCCGTGGCGCAGCTCAAGCAGCTGGGCGCGGAGGTCGTCGAGGTCTCGTGCCCGAGCTTCGACTACGCGCTGCCCGCGTACTACCTGATCGCGCCCAGCGAGGCGTCGTCCAACCTGGCCCGCTTCGACGCGATGCGCTACGGCATCCGGGTGGGCGACGACGGCACCCGCAGCGCCGAGGAGGTCATGTCGCTGACCCGCGAGGCCGGTTTCGGCCCCGAGGTGAAGCGGCGCATCATGATCGGCACGTACGCGCTGTCGTCGGGCTACTACGACGCCTACTACGGCTCGGCGCAGAAGGTGCGCACGCTGATCAGCCGCGACTTCGACGCCGCGTTCGCCACCGTGGACGTGCTGGTCTCGCCGACCACGCCGACCACCGCGTTCCCGATCGGCGAGCGCACCGGCGACCCGATGGCGATGTACAAGGCCGACTTGTGCACGATCCCGGCGAACCTGGCCGGCAACGCCGCGATGAGCGTTCCCAGTGGACTGTCCGACGAGGACGGGCTGCCGGTGGGCCTGCAGATCATGGCGCCCGCGTTGCAGGACCACCGGATGTACCGGGTGGCGGCGGCGTACGAGGTGGCGCGGGACGCGGCGCTGGGCGCGACCGTGATCAGCGGCGTGCCGCAGTTGGCGGGTGCCCGGTGAAGCGGGGACGCACGATCCTGTCGCTGGTCGGCGCCGCGGGTGCGGCCACCAGCGCGTTCTCCACGTTGAAGGCGGCCCGCGGCAAGAACGACAAGCTCGCGCTGGCCAACGCGGCGGCGAGCATCCTGGTGGCGATCACGGGCGCGGCGCTGGCCGTGCGGGGTCTGCGGAAGGACGGCAAGGCATGACGTCGGTGCACGAGCTGATGGACTACGCCGAGGTCGTCGAGCGCTTCGACCCGGTGCTGGGGTTGGAGGTGCACGTCGAGCTGCACACCAACACCAAGATGTTCTGCGGCTGCGCGAACGTCTTCGGCGGCGAGCCGAACACGCAGGTCTGCCCGGTCTGCCTGGGCATGCCGGGCGCGCTGCCCGCGGTCAACGGCGTGGCGGTGGAGTCGGCGATCCGGATCGGGTTGGCGCTCAACTGCGAGATCGCGGAGTGGTGCCGGTTCGCCCGGAAGAACTACTTCTACCCGGACATGCCGAAGAACTTCCAGACCTCGCAGTACGACGAGCCGATCGCGTTCAACGGCTTCCTCGACGTGACGCTGGACGACGGCTCGCTGTTCCGGGTCGAGATCGAGCGCGCGCACATGGAGGAGGACACCGGCAAGTCGCTGCACGTCGGCGGCTCGGACGGGCGCATCCACGGCGCGGAGCACTCGCTGCTGGACTACAACCGCGCCGGCGTGCCGCTGATCGAGATCGTCACCAAGATGATCCCGGGCACCGGCGAGCGGGCGCCGGAGGTGGCGCGCGCGTACGTGACCGCGTTGCGCGACCTGCTCAAGGCGCTGGACGTGTCCGACGTCCGGATGGACCAGGGCTCGCTGCGGTGCGACGCGAACGTGTCGCTGTCCCCGAAGGGCTCGGGGGAGCTGGGCACGCGCACCGAGACCAAGAACGTGAACTCGCTGCGCAGCGTCGAGCGGGCGGTGCGGTTCGAGATGACCCGCCAGGCGGCGGTGCTGGCCGGCGGCGGCACGGTCACGCAGGAGACCAGGCACTTCGACGAGTCGACGGGGTCCACCTCGTCGGGCCGGAAGAAGGAGACCGCGGAGGACTACCGGTACTTCCCGGAGCCCGACCTGGTGCCCATCGCGCCCTCGCGCGAGTGGGTGGAGGAGCTGCGCGGCACGCTGCCCGAGCTGCCGTGGGAGCGCCGCAAGCGGGTGCGGCAGGAGTGGTCGCTGACCGACGCCGAGCTGCGCGACCTGGTCAACGCCGGCGCGGTGGACCTGGTGGCGGCCACGGTGGAGGCGGGCGCGACGCCCGCCGAGGCCCGGTCGTGGTGGGTGGCCTACCTGACCAAGGAGGCCAACGCCCGCGGTGTCGAGTTGGCCGGGCTGGGCATCACGCCGGCGCAGATCGCACGGGTGATCGGCCTGGTGAACTCCGGTGAGCTGACCAACAAGCTGGCGCGCGAGGTCGTCACCGGCGTGCTGGACGGCGAGGGCGAGCCCGAGGCGGTCGTCGAGGCGCGTGGCCTGAAGGTCGTCTCGGACGACTCCGCGCTGGAGCAGGCGGTGGACGAGGCGCTGGCGGCGCAGCCGGACGTGGCGGCGAAGATCCGCGACGGCAAGGTGGCGGCGGCCGGTGCGATCGTCGGCGCGGTGATGAAGGCGACGAAGGGTCAGGCGGACGCGAAGCGCGTGCGCGAGCTGATCATCGCCCGCTGTTCGTAGGGCACGTTCGGCGGTGGGGCGGTGTCGCGGTCGCGGCGCCGCCCCACCGCCGTTTTCGCGCCCGCGGGAGGATCGTCCACTCGCGAGCGGTCCATTCGCGATTCGGCCCTTCTCCGGACACCGTTGGTCACCATTTCGGGACGGCCCGTGTCCGGCCGGGAATGTCCGGGAGGCGATTCCACGCCGGACGGACCAAGCGGACTCGCCCTATTGCGGACCCAACGCGCCTTCAGCCTGTTAACACATTAGTCCGTTCGAGTGGTAACGCTTTCCGAACGGCCCCTCCCGTGCTGGTCAGCGAAGCTCAAGATCCACTCTTCGGTAGCTCTCGGTGAATTTCCTTCTCCCCAGGTGCGTCCATCTGTGTAAGGCTTGGGCCGTTCGGCAGGCCGGGGGGCCACCGGAACGACCTGAACATCCGCCGAGGATGCCCCGATCAGGGGATTCCGTTGTAGGGGAGGCAACGCCATGACACGCACTGACCCGAAGCTCGTCGCCGAGATCGACGCCATCGAGGACGCGGTCGCCGACGTGGTCGCGGACACCGGCCAGACCACCACCGACCTGGTCGACATCGGGGGGCTGGAGCCGACGGGCGGCCCGTACAAGCCGACCACGGACGACCCGGAGGTCGAGCGGCTCCTGAAGCCGATGGGCGGCCCGTACAAGCCGACCGGCGACCCGGAGACGAACGGCGGCCCGTACAAGCCGACCACCGACGAGCCGGTGGCTGTCACCCAGACGAAGTAATACAGGTCACCGGCAATCACGGTGACGTCACGCTGAATGCCGTCGGCCACCGGCCGGCGGCATTCTTCTGCCGCTTGTGATCTCATATGAGCGTGCCTGGCGAAACGCGTGGCCCCGCCGGCCCGGAGCACGCCGTCGGACGGGCCCGGCAGTTGCACCGCAGCGCGTTGGACGCGGCCACCGCGGACCGCCACCCGTCCGCCATCCGGCAGATGCGCCGGGGGCTGGCGCTGCTGGAGACGCCGGGCATCGACCCCCAGGAACGGCTCGAGGTCCGCACGCGGCTGCGGAACACGCTCGCGTTCTGCCTCGCCGAGACGGGCAAGGTCGACGACGGCCTCACCCAGCTCGCCGGGGTCGACGCGGAACTCGCCGGGCTGCGCGACGAGGAGCTGCGGGCGCACCTGTCCACCCTGGTCAACCTCAACCGGGCGGCCCTGCTGTGCCGGGTCGGCCGCATCGACGAGGGCATCGCCCAGCTCGACCGCGAGATCGAGCGCAGCGCGCGGCGCCTGTCCGCGCACGCCGACCCCGAGGCCGTCGACCTGCTCGCGCTGGCCCTGTCCAACCGGGGCAACGCGCACGGCGAGGTGCACCGCCACGACAAGGCCGCCCGCGACCTCGACCGCGCCGTCGAGCTCGCCGACGCGCACGGCCTGCCGCTGCGCGCCGCGATCGCCAAGCACGCGTTGGGCAACGCGGTGCAGCGCGCCGGCGACATCCCGGCCGCCCTGCGCCACTACCACGAGGCCAACCGGGCGTTCCAGGCCCTCGAACCCGGCCTGCTGCTGCGCCTGCGCATCGACCAGGCCGAGGCGATGATCAGCGTCGGGCTGGCCGACGAGGCGGGCCGGTTGCTGGACGAGGTGCTGCCGGAGCTGCGCCGCCAGCGCATCGGGCAGGACGTCGCCGAGGCCGAGCTGTTCCGCGCGGCGGCGGCGTTGCAGGACGGCGACCTCGTGCTGGCCCGGCGGACCGCGACCTCGGCGCAGCGCAAGCTGGTCGGTCGCGGCAGCCCGGCGTGGGCGGCGGTGGCGGGGTTGATCGCGCTGCGGGTGGACGCGGTCCGCGCGCTCGGCTCCCGGCGCCCGGTCGCCGGGGTGGTGCGGCGGGCGGGCGAGCTGTCGGCGGAGCTGGCCGGGTTGAAGCTGCACGACCAGTCCGCGTTCGCGCTGGTGCTGGCCGCGCGGCTGGAGATCCGGCGCGGCGACCCGGACCGCGGCGCCGAACTGCTCCGCAGCGTGCCCAAGACGCGCCGGATCACGCCCATCGACCACCGGATGCTGCTGCGGCTGTGCCGGGCGGAGCTGGCGCTGGCCCGCGGCAACCAGCGGGTGGCGTTGGCGCAGGCCAAGGCGGGCCTGGCCGAACTGGGCCGGATGCGGGACCGGCTCGGCGGGCTGGAACTGGTGTCGGGCACCGCCGTGCACGGCCGTGAGCTGGGCGAACTCGCCGTGCGCCTGGTGCTGGGCGGCACGGACTCGGCGGCCAACGCCAAGCGCCTGTTCACCTGGCTGGAGCGCACCAGGGCCCAGCTGTACCGGTACGACCCGGCGGTGTCCACTGTGGACTCCGAGCTGGGTGAGCGGATCACCGAGGTGCGCACCCTGAGCCGGGCGCTGCTGCGGGCCCGCCTCGACGGCCTGCCGACCGGTGAGCTGGAGTCGCGGCTCAAGGCGAGCCAGCGCGCGGCCACCCGGATGGGCTGGAACGCGAGCCCGTGGGGCACGCCGCGCCCCGTCGTCATGCCGGACGAGGTGCTGTCCCGGCTGGCCGGGCGGGCGATGGTGAGCTTCGCGGTGTCCGGTGACGAGTTGATCGCCGTGGTCCTCGCCGGCACGCGCGTGCGCATGGTCCGCCTAGGGTCGGCCGCCGACGCCACCGAGGGCGCGCGCCGCCTGCACGCGGACCTCAACGCGCTCGCGCCCGACCACCTGCCGGCGCCGTTGGCGGCGGTCATCTCGGCGTCCGCGCGGCGCGAGGCGGAGAAGCTGGACCGGCTGCTGCTGCGCCCGCTGGCGCCGATGATCGGCGACCGGGAGCTGGTCGTGGTGCCGACCGGCGCGTTGTACGTGGTGCCGTGGGGAGTGCTGCCGACCTGCGTGAACCGGCCCACGACGGCGGTGCCGTCGGCCACCGCGTGGGTGTCGGCGATCCGCCGGGAGCGCGACCACGTCGAAGGCGTGCTGCTGGTGCGCGGCCCCGGGTTGCAGGCCGCGCAGGGCGAGATCGACCGGCTCGCCGGCTACCACGGCGACGCGAAGCTGCTGGGCGTCACCGAGGCCAAGGTCAGCGCGGTGCTGGAGGCGTTGGACGGCGTCGAGCTCGCGCACATCGCCGCGCACGGCGAGCACGAGCCGGAGAACGCGCTGTTCTCCCGGCTGGAGCTGGTGGACGGGGCGATGTTCGCGCACGAGATCGGCCGGGTGCGCCGCCCGCCGCACCAGGTCGTGCTGGCCGCGTGCGAGCTGGCGCTGAACCGGGTGCGCCCCGGCGACGAGCCGCTCGGCTTCGCGGGCGCGCTGCTGGCCGGCGGCGCGCGGACGGTGATCGCCGCGTCCAGCAGGGTCGGCGACCAGCCGTCGGCGGCGGCGATGGCCGACTTCCACCGCAACCTGGCGGGCGGCGCGTCACCCGCGGTGGCGCTGGCCGAGGCGGTCGCCGTCGACCCGCTGCGTCGTCCGTTCGTGTGCCTCGGTTCGGGGTAGCGCCGCTGACCAGCCATTCGACCGGTTGACCCGGATCACCCGCACCCACTAGTCAGGGTGGAGGAGTTCTTCGGCGATCACCCCTAGGGGGCCCGGTGCGCTGGTTGACGCTCACGGTGCTGTTGCTGGCCACGATGACCACCCCCGCGACCTCCGCGCCCGCGCCGGGCCGGGCGCACGAGCCGGGCAACGGGCCCGAGCGCAACCAGGTCGCCGCCGTCGACCCGCCGCTGCACGCCACCGCGCGCGGCGACAACTGGCCCGACGCCAACCCCGGCTACCCGCGCCGCACGCAGCTCCGCGCCTACCCGGAGGACCCGGCCGACCGGGCGATCAAGCTCGGCCTCGCGCCGTACCACGCGCTCGCGCCGCGCCTCAACGACCTGCAACGGCGCAGCGACCGGGTGTCCGTCGAGGTCGTCGGCCGGTCGACCGCGGGCCGCGACCTCTACCTGGTCACGCTCACCGCGCCGGAGAGCCCGGCGGAGACGCGTAGGCAGGAGGCGTGGCGGGACGAGATCGAGAACGACCCGACCGCCGCCGCCCGCGACATCTTCCTGCGCGCCGGCTACAAGGCCCCGGTGTGGGTCAACGCCAACATCCACGGCGACGAGTGGGAGGGCACCGACGGGGCGCTGCGGGTGGTCGAGGACCTCGCCGTCGACCCGGCCGCGCGGGACTTCCTGCGCCGGCACCGCGTCTACGTGAACCTGACCGCGAACCCGGACGGCCGGGTGGCGGGCACGCGCGCCAACGCGGCCGGGTTCGACCTGAACCGCGACTTCGTCACCTCGTCGCAGCCGGAGTCGCGGGCGATGCGGGACGTGGTCAAGCGCATCCAGCCGCTGCTCGTGCTCGACGAGCACGGCTACGTGGCCACCACGCTGATCGAGCCCACCACGCCGCCGCACGGCCAGAACTACGACTTCGACCTCTACGTCGGGCACGGCTACGCGGGCGGCCTGCGGATGGAACAGGCGGTCCAGGCGCTCGGCCACCCGGAGGCGGCCACGCCGGAGATCCCGTTCCGCGACTACGAGCCGGGCGTGTGGGACGGCTGGGCGCCGATCTACACCGCGCAGTACTCGATGTACCACGGCGCGGTGTCCTACACGATCGAGATCCCCATGCGCGTGAACCGGGCCGACTACGAGACACAGCCGGTGACGGAGTTGCGGCGGCGTTCGGCGATCAACACGGACGTGGTCGAGGCGACGATCCGCAGCGCGCTCACGTACGTGAGCGAACACCGGACCGCCATGGTGGACAACCAGATCGAGGTGTTCCGCCGGGGTTCGGCGGGCGAGCCGCAGCGGGCCGTGCCGGACGGCTTCGTGCCCGGCTTCGGCCCCGAAGACCGCTACACCACCGAGTTCCCGCGCGGGTACGTCATACCGGTGGGTGACGCGCAGCGGTCCGGGCAGGCCGCCGCCCGCCTGGTCGACCACCTGGTGGCGCACGACGTCCGGGTGATGCGGGCCGTCCGGCCGTTCACCCTGGGCGACCGGTCCTACCCGGCCGGGTCCTACGTGGTGGACCTGCACCAACCGAAGCGGGCGCTGGCGAACGTGATGCTGGAGGCCGGCCGGGACCTCTCCGACACCGTGCCGGTGATGTACGACATCAGCGGCTGGAGCCACCGGTTGCTGTGGGGCGCGTCGGTGGACGTCGTGCGGGACGGGCCGCTGGACGTGCGCGGGCGCGAGGTGATGGCGGCGTCGGCGACGGGCTCGCTGCACGCGCCGGAGGGCGCTGACCTGGCGCTGGCGCTGGCCGACGGCAGGGACGCGGCAGCGGTGAACGACCTGCTCGCGCGGGGGATCGGGCTGCGCCGGCAGGACGACGGCACGATCGTGGTGCCCGCGTCGGCGCGGTCGGTGGCCGAGGAGGTGTCGCACCGGCACGGCGCTCGGTTCACGGCGGCGGCGCCGGGCGGTGTGCCGCTGCGGCGTCCCGTGGTGGCGGGCGCGGTCGCGGCGGACGAGCTGAAGGCGTTGCGGGACATGGGTTTCGACGTCCGGCCGGTGTCGACGGCGGTGCTGGACGGCGGGTTCGACCTGTCCGGCGTCGACGTGCTGCTCGTGTCGTCGGGGTTGCGGTACGACCGGCTCGGCGCGCCGGCCAAGGCGGCGGTGGACGCGTTCCTGGCGCGCGGCGGGGTGGTGACGCGCGGCGCGACGGGCGCGAGGTTCAACGCCGACGCCGGTGTGCTGCCGGTGCGCGCGGTCGCGGGCCGGGAGGACGCGAACGGCGTCGTGTCGGTGGTGGACGAGGCGGGCGCGGTCGGCCACTCGTTCGTCTACGCGCCGTACTGGTTCACCGACCTCGGGCCGGGCGTGCGCGCGCGGCAGCGGTACCAGGGCTTCGTCGCCGGGCACTGGGCGACCCGCCCGGACGGCTCGGGGGGCAGCGGGGACGCGGTCGGTCAGGCGGCGGTCGTGGCGGGCACGTCGCCACGGGGCGCGCGGGCGGTGCTGTTCGGCACCGAACCGCTGTTCCGCGACCACCCGAAGGGCCTGTACTGGCAGGTCGCGGACGCCATCTACCGCACGACGGCGCCCTGACGGCGGTCAGTCCTTGCTGCCGCCGGCGACACTCTCCCGCACGATGATCACCACGCGGTCGTCGCTGGAGACCGGCGTGCCGCCCGCGCCCTTGTTCACCGTGCCGGCCAGCGCGGTCGTGTCGTCGAGCATCAGCAGCGGTCCGAGGCGGCCGAAGCCGTCCTCGCCGGTCATGCTCGCCTCGGGCTTGCCGGTGAAGCTGCCGTCCGGGTTCATCGGCAGGTTGAGCAGCCCGGGGGTGGCGCTCGCGGCCACCATCACCGTGTTCGAGAACGACCCGCAGCCGCCGACACCGGGGCGCTCGGCCCACGACCACGCCGGGTCGCCGAGCGCCTTGCCCGGCTCGATCCGGTACAGCAGGTCCGCGGTCGCGCCCGCGTCGGTCACCCACGCCTTCGTGCCGTCGCCGGACACGCACAGCCCGCCGGGCGACCTCAGCCCGCTCGCCAGCACCCGCGAGCCCGCCGCCGGGTTGCCGCGCGCGGGCTGGCCGGTGGCGTCGATCCGCAGCACCTTCCCGGCCAACGAGTTCGGGTCGGCCGCCGCCGCCGGGTTGCCCGCGTCACCGGTCGCCACCAGCAACGCGCCGGTGCGGTCGTAGGCGAGCGCGCCGCGGTTGCCGGTCGGGCCCTTCGGGATGCCGGTCAGCACGGGCTTGGGCACGTCGTCCGGCGCGATCCGCAGCACCCGGTTGTCGGTCGCGGTGGTCGCGTACACGAAGATCAGCTGGTCCTCGGCGTACGTCGGCGACAGCGTGAGCCCGGTGAGCCCGCCGTCGGCCGCCGCGTCCACCTCGACCTTGGCCACCTCGACCGGGTCCACGTCCTTGGTCACCCTGAGCAACCGCCCGGTGGCGCGCTCGGTGGCCAGCGCGGTCACCGCGCCGGTGGTCTGGTTGACGTCGGTCAGCGCCACGCCGGAGATCGGGCTCAGGCACGTGCCGACCACGGCGGGGTTGAAGTCCTTGCAGCCCTGCGGCGGTGGCACGGGCGTCGGCTGCTGGCCGGGCTGCTGACCCTGGGCGGGGCCCTTCGGCAGCTCGCCGGGCAGTTCGGGCACCGGCCCGACCTGCGGCGTCAGCTGCTGGGCCGCGCTCCACCCCGCCGGTCCCGGCTGCTCGGGGAAGCTCGCGCAGCCCGCGGCCAGCAGGCCGAGGGCCGAACCGATCAGCACTCCACGCAGTCGTGACACGGTTCCCAGGTTAAGCGCGCGGCCGTGAACGCGAGGTGAGCGGCCCTTCCACGTCGTCGCGCACGGCCCGGCGCACGGCGTCGACCCGGTCGAGCAGGAGCTCCAGCTCGTCCACCACCACCCGGGGGTCCTCCAGCGGCAGGAAGTGCGTGTTCGGCAGCACCCGCACCCTGGCCTGCGGCAGCGCGGCGACCGGGCCGAGCACGTCGTCGACCGGGGCCAGGAAGTCGTACCGGCCCGCCAGCACCGTTGTGGGGCACGTCACGCCGGTCAGGTCGAGCCGGGGCGCGCGGCCCAGCGCCAGCGCGAGGGTCAGGTACCAGCCCCAGTCGTGCCGGAGGTAGCGGCGCAACGACCCGACCAGCGGCCCGCCGACGTCCGGCACCGGCACGCGGTGCAGCACGGCGTCCAGCAGCGGCGCGGCGGCCCTCAACGCCGTCAGCCCGCCCACGCCGAGCAGCCGCCGCACCGGCTCCGGCACGCCCGGCAGGCCGAACGCGTTCGCGAGCGCGTCCCCCGGCGCGCCCGTGACCAGCATCAGCCCGGTCACCCGGTCCGGGTGCCGCAGCGCCAGCTCGGCGGCCACCGTCACGCCCATCGACCAGCCGACCACCACGCACCCCTCGACGCCGGCGTCGTCCAGCACGGCCAGCGCGTCGGCGACGTGGTCCGCCGGCTCGACGCGGGACGGGTCGGCCGGCCGGTCCGAGTCGAGGGTGCCGCGGTGGTGCCAGCCGTGCACGCGGGCCGACGGCAGCTCCGGCCACACCGTCGGCGCGACGCCGAGGCCGTGGCTCAGCAGCACGTCCGGCCCGTCGGCCTCGGTGCGCCACAACCTGATCCGCGTGCCGTCCGCGGAGAAGACGTCGTGCTCCCGCATGGCGGCAAGTGTGCCGTAACGTGCGCCCCCGTGAGCCTTACCGTTCTGGTCCCCGACGACCTGGGTGTCCGCGTGCTGTCCGACGTGGAGGGTGTGCGGCCCGTCCGCTACGAGCCGGGGCAGCCGCTGCCCGCCGAGGCCGCCCACGCGGAAGTCCTGGTGCCGAAGTTCCTCCAGGGCGCGGACCCGCGTGAGGTGTTCGGCCGGCTGCCGTCGCTGAAGCTGGTGCAGCTGCTGTCGGCGGGCGCGGAGCGGTTCGTCGGCGTCGTACCCGAAGGTGTGATGCTGTCGACGTGCCGGGGCGCGCACGGCGGCAGCACGGCCGAGTGGGCGATCGGCGCGCTGCTCGCGCTCTACCGGGACTTCCCGGTGTTCGAGCGGGCCAGGCAGGAACGCCGCTGGGACTACCACCTCACGGAGACGTTGCAGGACAAGAAGGTGCTCGTGGTCGGCGCGGGCGACCTGGGCGAGCAGTTCCGGCGCAGGCTGGAGCCGTTCGGCGCGACCGCGACCATGGTCGGCCGCACCGCGCGGGACGGCGTGCACGGCGTCGAGGAGCTGCCCGACCTGCTCGGCGGCTTCGACGCGGTGCTGGTCGTCGTGCCGCTGACCGAGGAGACCACCGGGATGGTGGACGCGGAGTTCCTCTCCCGGATGAAGGACGGCGCGATCCTGGTCAACGGCGCGCGTGGCGCGGTGGTCGACACCGACGCGCTGGTGGCCGAGCTGTCCTCGGGACGGCTGCGCGCGGCGCTGGACGTGACCGAGCCGGAGCCGCTGCCCCCGGACCACCCGCTGTGGGCGGCGCCGGGCCTGTTCCTCACCCCGCACGTCGCCGGCAGCTGCACGGGCCACGCCGAGCGCGCGTACGCGGTGGTGGCGGCCGAGGTCGACCGGTTCGCCCGGGGCGAGCTGCCCCGGAACCTGGTCAAGGGTGACTATTAGTCCGTTCGGGTGAATTCCACCCCCTGAACGGACGCTCGCGGACGTCGTCCGAACCTCCTAACGTGCGGGTGCGTGGCTACTCACGACGACCGCTCGAGCACATCCGGCGGCTACTCCGACGACGGGTTCTACTCGGCGAGTGGCGCGGGCGGAGGAGTTCACCACTTCGACGACGGCACGCGGCCCCTCGACGGCGACGCGTTCGGCAAGGACACCAAGGGCTTCGACACCTCCGGCTACACCCCGGTGGCCGACCTGCGGGACAAGCCCGCCCACTACGACGCCTACGACGAGGACGAGCGCAAGCCGTTCGGCTGGACCGCCGGCGCCGACATCGGCCTGCTGGTGCTGCGGCTCGCGCTGGGCGGCGCGTTCGTCGTGCACGGCCTGCAGAAGGTGTTCGGCCTGTTCGGCGGGCCGGGCATCGACGGGTTCACCCGGTACCTCCAGTCCGCCGGGTTCCGCGAGGCGCGGATCCTGGCCTGGGTCACCGGCGTGACCGAGCTCGGCGGTGGCGTACTGCTCGTCCTCGGCCTGTTCACACCGCTCGCCGCGGCCGGTGTGCTCGGCGTGATGGCGAACGTCATCGCCCTGAAGTACCGGGGCGGCTTCTTCGCGCCCAACGGTGTCGAGCTGGAGGCGGCGTACGCGGCGATGGCGTTCGCGGCGCTGTTCGCCGGCCCCGGCCGCGCCGCCCTCGACTACAACCGCGGCTGGTTCCGCCACCCGCTGCTGTCCGGCTTCATCTGCCTGGTGATCGCGGCCGGCGCGACCGCCGCCACCCTCTACGTCTTCCGCTAGATTGCCGCTGCTCCGCAGACGGCGGGCGAGGTCGCCGGGAAGTCGGCCGTTCGCGCCCTGATTCCCGACGATCGACAAGCGTGATCGCCGGGAATGAGGACGCGAACGGCCGACGCGACCTCGCGTGGTGGTCAGGTCGGAGACGGAGACGGAGACGGGGAGCGCCGGCCGGCTACCTGTCCACGTCCCGCACCGCGCCCGTGGAGGCGTCCGTCGCCATCCGGGCGTAGGCGCGCAGCGCCGCGGTCACCGGGCGGACCCGGTCGACCGGCTGCCACGGCCGCTCCGACGCCTCCACCTTGGCCCGCCGCTCGGCCAGCACCTCGTCGTCCACCAGCAGTTCCAGCCGCCGCTCGTGGATGTCGATCACGATCCGGTCGCCGTCCTGGACCAGGCCGATCACGCCGCCGCCCGCCGCCTCCGGCGAGACGTGGCCGATGGACAGGCCCGACGTACCGCCGGAGAACCGGCCGTCGGTGATCAGCGCGCACTCGCGGCCGAGGCCCGCGCCCTTCAGGAACGCGGTCGGGTGCAGCATCTCCTGCATCCCCGGACCGCCCGCCGGGCCCTCGTAGCGGACCACGAGCACGTCACCGGCCTGGATCTCCTTCTTCAGGATCGCCGAGACGGCCTCCTCCTGGGACTCGACCACCCGCGCCGGCCCCTCGAAGTGCCACAGCTCCTCGTCGATGCCCGCCGCCTTGATGATCGCGCCGCGCTCGGCCAGGTTGCCGTGCAGCACGGCCAGGCCGCCGTCCTTGGTGTAGGCGTGCTCGACGTCCCGGATGCAGCCACCGGCGGCGTCCGCGTCCAGCTTCGACCACCGGTTGGCCGTGGAGAACGCCTCGGTGGTGCGCACCCCGCCGGGCGCCGCGTGGAACAGCTCGACCGCGCGCGGCGACGGCGACTCGGCGCGCACGTCCCACTGGCCCAGCCACGACGCCACGTCCGGGCTGTGCACGGTGTGCACGTCCTCGTTGAGCAGGCCGGCCCGCCACAGCTCGCCGAGCAGGGCCGGGATGCCGCCCGCCCGGTGGACGTCCTCCATGTGGTAGTCGGAGTTCGGCGACACCTTCGCCAGGCACGGCACGCGGCGGCTGAGCGCGTCGATGTCGGCCAGCGTGAAGTCGACCTCGCCCTCCCGCGCGGCGGCGAGGATGTGCAGCACGGTGTTCGTGGAGCCGCCCATCGCCATGTCCAGCGCCATGGCGTTCTCGAACGCCCGGCGGTTCGCGATCGACCGCGGCAGCGCCGACTCGTCGCCCTGCCCGTAGTACCGCTCGCACAGCGCCACGACCGTGCGGCCGGCCTCGGCGAACAGCTCGCGGCGCGCGGCGTGCGTGGCCAGCGTGGAGCCGTTGCCGGGCAGCGCCAGGCCGAGCGCCTCGGTGAGGCAGTTCATCGAGTTCGCGGTGAACATGCCCGAGCACGAGCCGCAGGTCGGGCACGCCGACCGCTCGACCTCGGCCAGCCCGGCCTCGTCCACGTCCGGCGAGGCGGACGCGGAGATCGCGGTGATCAGGTCGGTCGGCGCGACGGCGACGCCGTCCACCACGACCGCCTTGCCCGCCTCCATCGGCCCGCCCGAGACGAACACGACCGGGATGTTCAGCCGCATCGCCGCGTTGAGCATCCCCGGCGTGATCTTGTCGCAGTTGGAGATGCACACGATCGCGTCGGCCTGGTGCGCGTTGACCATGTACTCGACCGAGTCGGCGATGATCTCCCGCGACGGCAGGGAGTAGAGCATCCCGCCGTGCCCCATCGCGATGCCGTCGTCGACCGCGATCGTGTGGAACTCGCGCGGCACCCCGCCCGCCTCGCGGATCGCCTCGGCCACGATGTCCCCGAGGTCGCGCAGGTGCACGTGCCCCGGCACGAACTGCGTGTAGGAGTTGGCGATGGCCACGATGGGCTTGCCGAAGTCGCTGTCGGTCATGCCGGTCGCGCGCCAGAGCGCGCGTGCGCCCGCGGCGTTGCGGCCGTGGGTGGTGGTGCGGGAACGGAGCGGTGGCACGGCTCCTCCAGGAAGTCTTTGCCGAACGAAGTCGCATACGACGCGCGCGCGGGGTGTGGGGCGCGAAAAGGCGAGGAGCGGTGCCTCAGAGACTACTCCGCCGCAACGCGCCCGTGACCAGGACGGCGGCGAGCGCGAGCGTGATGACGTGCACAGCCGTGCACCAGAGGCAGATCTTCCCGATCAGCAGGAACTCGGCGGCGACCAGGTACACCACGAACAGCACGCCGACGCCGGCGGACACCAGCCGCGCCCAGTGCAGCGCCTCGCTGCGCCACGCGAAGGGCAGGCACGCGACGGTCAGGAACGCGAAGAACGCGAGCCCCAGCACCGCGACCGGGACGCCGAGCAGCTCCGACTGCTCGCTGGTGGTCACCGTGCCGCAGTCGATCACCTCGCCCTCGGCGCACAGCAGCGCGCCCGAGGTGAAGTGCGCGGTGGTGAGGTAGGTCGACACCGCCAGGCCCGCCAGCGACAGCACCAGGCTGACGACCGGCAGCCGGCCGAGGGTCCGCGTGTTCGAACTCACCCCTCGGACCTTACGGGCGGAGGCGTGTCGTCCCGGTCAGGCCCGGCGGCCGTCCCACCGGGCTCCCCGGCCTCGGCCACGGCCGTCGGGTCGGCCACCCGCCCGCCGCTGACCAGCGACAACGTCGGCAGGTGGGCGGCGCGGACGGCGGGCAGCCGGACGACCGAGTCGTCACCGAGCACCGCCGACAACCACCCCTTCGGTACCACCTTGATCGCCTTCACCTCCGACCACGGCACGACCCGCCTGCCGAACGTGCCCCGCGCCACGATCCGCTCGCCGTCCACGGTCGTCCGGTTGCGCACCACCCACCAGGCGAACGCCGCCGGCAGCAGGTAGAGGGCCTGGAGACCGGGTGCGCCCCAGGCGACGGGCGTGGCGCAGATCGCCGCGGAACCGGCGGCGAGCAGGGCGGGCGTGGGGATGCGGAACACGACTTTCGGCACGGTTCGAGATGCTGCCACCTCATCGTCCGAGCGGGTGACCTCGGGCCGCGTCCACGCACGTGGGGTTTCCACCATCCGGGAGTGCCGTCCCGCACAGTTGACGCTCCACCCGCTTGACGGTTAACGTCAGGCCCATGCAGCGCAACCTCGTTCTCGTACTTCCCAGGCGCGTCGACGCCTAGGCATTCGAGCTTGCGTCGACGCGCGACCCTCGTACGACCCGTTCGGGTTGGCGAGGGTTTTTTCGTGCCCGGACCGTGCATTCTCCTTACCCACGAGGCAGACAGATGACCAGCGCAACCTCGCGACCGGCTCCCGGAGAGTCGTCGCCCCGCCCTGGACCGCGGCCGAAACCGGCCCCGCCGAGCGGCGCTCCCGTCCGCGTGACCGGTGCCCAGTCCCTCGTCCGCTCGCTGGAGGCAGTGGGCTGCGAGGTGGTCTTCGGCATTCCCGGCGGCACGATCCTGCCTGCCTACGACCCACTCCTCGACTCGACCAAGGTGCGGCACATCCTGGTCCGCCACGAGCAGGGCGCGGGCCACGCCGCGACCGGGTACGCCCAGGCCACCGGCAAGGTCGGCGTCTGCATGGCGACCTCGGGGCCGGGCGCGACGAACCTCGTCACGCCCCTCGCCGACGCCAACATGGACTCCGTCCCGGTGGTCGCCATCACCGGCCAGCAGTCCCGCCCCCTGATCGGCACCGACGCGTTCCAGGAAGCCGACATCTGCGGCATCACGATGCCGATCACCAAGCACAACTTCCTCGTCACCGACGCCGCGGACATCCCGCGCGCCGTCGCCGAGGCGTTCCACCTGGCCTCCACCGGCCGCCCCGGCCCCGTCCTGGTGGACATCCCCAAGGACGTGCTCCAGGAGATGACCTCGTTCTCCTGGCCGCCGGAGCTGCGCCTGCCCGGTTACCGGCCGACGACCCGGCCGCACGGCAAGCAGGTGCGCGAGGCCGCGAAGCTGATCGCCGCGGCCCGTCGCCCCGTCCTGTACGTCGGCGGCGGCGTGATCAAGGCCGACGCGTCGCCCGAGCTGCTCGAACTGGCCGAGTCCACCGGCATCCCGGTGGTCACCACGCTGATGGCGCGCGGCGCGTTCCCCGACTCGCACCCGCAGCACATGGGCATGCCCGGCATGCACGGCACGGTCGGCGCGGTCGCCGCGATGCAGAAGTCGGACCTGCTGATCGCCCTCGGCGCGCGCTTCGACGACCGGGTCACCGGTCAGCTGGCCTCGTTCGCGCCGGACGCGCAGATCGTGCACGCCGACATCGACCCGGCCGAGATCTCCAAGAACCGCCGCGCGGACGTGCCGATCGTCGGCGACTGCAAGGAGATCATCCGCGACCTGGTCGAGGCGGTGCGCGCGGAGAAGGAGAACGCGGCGCGCCCGGTCGACCTGGCGCCCTGGTGGCAGCAGCTCGACGCGCTGCGCGAGACGTTCCCGCTCGGCTACGACTGGCCCGAGGACGGCACGCTGTCCCCGCAGTACGTGATCGAGCGGATCGGCCTGCTGACCCCGCCGGACACCCTGTTCACCGCGGGCGTCGGCCAGCACCAGATGTGGGCCGCGCAGTTCGTGAAGTACGAGCGCCCGCGCACCTGGATCAACTCCGGCGGGCTCGGCACGATGGGGTACGCGGTGCCCGCCGCGATGGGCGCGAAGGCCGGCGTGCCGGACGTCCAGGTGTGGGCGATCGACGGCGACGGCTGCTTCCAGATGACCAACCAGGAGCTGGCCACCTGCGCCATCGAGGGCCTGCCGATCAAGGTCGCGGTCATCAACAACGGCAACCTGGGCATGGTCCGCCAGTGGCAGACGCTGTTCTACGGCGAGCGCTACTCCAGCACCGACCTGGGCACGCACAAGCACCGCATCCCCGACTTCAAGCTGCTCGCCGAGGCCTACGGCTGCGCGGGCCTGCGGGCCGAGTCGCGCGACGAGGTCGACGCGGTCATCCAGCAGGCCATGGAGATCAACGACCGGCCGGTCGTCATCGACTTCGTGGTCGGCGCGGACGCCCAGGTGTGGCCGATGGTCGCCGCGGGCACCGGCAACAGCGAGATCATGGCCGCGCGTGGCATCCGCCCGCTGTTCGACGAGGACGAGTGACCCCGTGATGACTAGGCACACCCTGAGCGTTCTGGTCGAGGACAAGCCCGGCGTCCTCGCCCGCGTGGCGGGGCTGTTCTCCCGGCGCGGCTTCAACATCGAGTCGCTGGCCGTCGGCCGCACCGAGCACCCGGACATCTCCCGGATGACCATCGTGGTGTCGGTCGACGAGCTGCCGCTGGAGCAGGTCACCAAGCAGCTCAACAAGCTCATCAACGTCATCAAGATCGTGGAGCTGGAACCCGCCGCGTCGGTCCAGCGGCAGCTCCTGCTCGTCAAGGTGCGCGCCGACGCGACGGTGCGCAGCCAGGTCCTGGAGACGGTGCAGCTCTTCCGCGCGAAGGTCGTCGACGTCTCCCCGGAGGCGGTCACCGTCGAGGCCACCGGCACGTCTGAGAAGCTCGACGCGCTGCTGCGGATGCTGGAGCCCTACGGGCTCCGCGAGATCGTCCAGTCCGGCATGGTCGCCATCGGCCGTGGCGCCCGCTCCATCACCGCGACCGCGGTGCGCTGATTTTTCAGTTCCGAGGAAGGAAGTACCACCAGTGAGCGTCGAGATCTTCTACGACGACGATGCCGACCTGAGCATCATCCAGGGGCGCAAGGTCGCGGTCATCGGCTACGGCAGCCAGGGCCACGCGCACGCGCTGAGCCTGCGCGACTCGGGCGTCGACGTCCGGATCGGCCTGCCCGAGGGCTCCAAGTCCCGCGCCAAGGCCGAGGAGGAGGGCCTGCCGGTCGGCACCCCCGCCGAGGTCTCCGCCGAGGCCGACCTGATCATGATCCTGGCGCCGGACACCGCGCAGCGGCACATCTACGCCAACGACATCGCGCCGAACCTCAAGGACGGCGACGCGGTCTTCTTCGGCCACGGCTTCAACATCCGCTACGGCCTGATCACCGTGCCGTCCAACGTGGACGTCGCCATGGTCGCGCCGAAGGGCCCGGGCCACCTGGTGCGCCGCCAGTTCGTGGACGGCAAGGGCGTGCCCGCGCTGATCGCGGTCGAGCAGGACGCCTCCGGCACCGCGCAGGCGCTGGCGCTGTCCTACGCCAAGGGCATCGGCGGCACGCGCGCGGGCGTCATCAAGACGACGTTCAAGGAGGAGACCGAGACCGACCTGTTCGGTGAGCAGGCCGTGCTCTGCGGTGGCGCGTCCGCGCTGGTGCAGACCGGTTTCGAGGTGCTGACCGAGGCGGGCTACGCGCCCGAGGTCGCCTACTTCGAGTGCCTGCACGAGCTGAAGCTCATCGTGGACCTCATGTACGAGGGCGGCATCGCCCGCATGCGGTACTCGATCTCCGACACGGCCGAGTTCGGCGACCTCACCCGCGGCCCGCGCGTCATCACGCCGGGGGTCAAGGAGGAGATGCGCAAGATCCTGGGCGAGATCCAGGACGGCACCTTCGCCACCGAGTGGGTGAACGAGGACGACGCCGGCCGCGGCAACTACAAGAAGTTGCAGCAGGAGGGCGAGCAGCACCCGATCGAGGAGGTCGGCAAGAAGCTGCGCGGCCTGATGTCCTGGGTCGACCGCCCCATCACCGAAACGGCGTAAGATCAGCGGATTTTTCACCGGGGCCCGCGGTTTCGACCGCGGGCCCCGGTATACCTAGGCCCCATGACCGACAGCGCGCCCATCTACGACGACAAGGCCCACGTCCGCGGCAACCTCGACCTCGGCGCGGCCGAGTGGATCCGCAGCGACGAGGGCGCGGAGGACGAGGAGGAGCACGTCGAGATCGCGTTCGTCGAGC
The DNA here is from genome assembly GCF_050946825.1 of Actinosynnema sp. CA-299493. NCBI lineage: Bacteria > Bacillati > Actinomycetota > Actinomycetes > Pseudonocardiales > Pseudonocardiaceae > Actinosynnema > Actinosynnema sp. CA-299493. The sequence goes on along the minus strand of NZ_CP191993.1, from coordinate 8,061,825 downwards.
ACACCGACGGCGTGACCTACACGGCGATGCGCAACTCCGCCCACCCCGACGGCCCGGTGCTGGTGTTCACGCCCGCCGAGTGGGAGGCCTTCATCCTCGGCGTCAAGGACGGCGAGTTCGACGAACCCTGGTGACCCGCGTGTCGTACGTTCGCGTCCCGCGTGTCGAACGCCCGGGTACCCCGAGTTGAACGCCCGGGCCGGCGCGGTGGTCCAAGTAGGACGCGCGTACCGTGTTCCAGCAGGTGAAACGGGGCACCCGGGTGTCAAGCACCGGCCGGGCGCTGACTATGCTCGTTAACAACCCGGACACATTGCCGTGGCCGGCCGGCGCGGGTGACGACCTGCTCGACGGCCCCGCGCTCCCCACCCGTTCACACCTCCGGGAGCGACGTCCGTGACCAAGCCCGTTGTCCTCATCGCCGAGAAGCTCGCACCGTCCGTTCTCGACGTCTTCGGTGATGGCATCGAGGTGCGCCACGTCGACGGCACCGACCGTGCCGCGCTGCTCGAAGCCGTCGCCGACGCCGACGCACTCCTGGTCCGCTCCGCCACCAAGGTGAACGCCGAGGTCTTCAAGGCGACCACCAAGCTGAAGGTCGTCGCCCGCGCGGGCGTCGGGCTCGACAACGTCGAGGTGCCCGCCGCCACCGAGCGCGGCGTCATGGTCGTCAACGCGCCCACCTCGAACATCGTCAGCGCCGCCGAGCACGCGGTCGCCCTGCTGCTCGCCACCGCGCGCCAGATCCCGGCCGCGCACGCCACGCTGCAGGACCACGAGTGGAAGCGCAGCAAGTTCAACGGCGTCGAGGTCCAGGGCAAGACCGTCGGCGTGGTGGGCCTGGGCAAGATCGGCCAGCTGTTCGCCGCCCGCATCGCGGCCTTCGGCACCGAGCTCATCGCCTACGACCCGTACGTCAGCGCCGCCCGCGCCGCGCAGCTCGGCATCGAGCTGGTGACGCTGGAGGAGCTGCTGGAGCGCGCCGACTTCATCTCCATCCACCTGCCGAAGACCCCGGAGACCAAGGGCCTGATCGGTGCCGAGCAGCTGGCCAAGGCCAAGCGCGGCGTGATCATCGTCAACGCCGCCCGCGGCGGTCTGGTCGACGAGGAGGCGCTGGCCGAGGCCGTGAAGGAGGGTCAGGTCGGCGGCGCGGGCATCGACGTGTTCTCCACCGAGCCCACCACCGAGAGCCCGCTGTTCGGCCTGCCGAACGTCGTCGTCACCCCGCACCTGGGCGCGTCGACCACGGAGGCGCAGGACCGGGCGGGCACGGACGTGGCCAAGTCGGTGCTGCTCGCGCTGGCCGGCGACTTCGTGCCGGACGCGGTGAACGTGCAGGGCGGCGGCGTGGTCGGCGAGGAGGTCCGCCCGTACCTGCCGCTGGTGCAGAAGCTGGGCACGGTGGTCGCGGCGCTGAGCGCGAAGGCCCCGACGAGCGTCACCGTCGAGGTGCGCGGCGAGCTGTCCAACGAGGACGTGGCGGTGCTGCCGCTGGCGGCGCTGCGCGGCGTGTTCTCGAGCGTGGTCGAGGAGCAGGTCACCTTCGTCAACGCGCCGGCGCTGGCCACCTCGCTCGGCGTGAGCGTCGAGCTGGTCAAGGAGCCGGAGAGCGCCAACCACCGCAGCCTGGTCACGGTGCGCGCGGTGCAGGCGGACGGCGCGGTCATCACGGTCTCCGGCACGCTCACGGGCCTGGACCAGGTCGAGAAGCTGGTCGGCATCAACGGCCGCGGCTTCGACCTGCGCGCCGAGGGCAACGTGCTGCTGCTGGAGTACCCGGACCGGCCGGGCGTGATGGGCACCGTCGGCACGCTGCTCGGCGAGGCGGGCGTGAACGTCGAGGCCGCCCAGATCAGCCAGACCAAGGACGGCGCGGACGCGTTCATGCTGCTGCGCGTCGACCGCCCGGTGGACACCGCGGTGCTCGACCCGATCGGCGCGGCCGTCGGTGCGCGCACGGTGCGCGCGGTCAACTTCGAGTGACCGCGTAGTCCCTGGATCGGAGTAACGCCGCCGAGACCTGTCGATGTATATCGTCGCAGGTCTCGGCGGTGTCACATTCACCGTTAGTTGTCAAAACTGTGGTTGCCATCACTCGTTCGGGCTAACTGTTCGGCTCGATCGAGCGATTAGGTTCCTCGCACGAGGTTGACCCGGTGCCGTAGAGGGCACGGCACCACGCGGGCAGTGCCCCCACTGGAGACGACGCTGCCTGCCCGGTCGAATCCGACCTCGCTTGGGGCACGTTGTGAGCCGATCTCGCGTTGTCGCCAGATCTGCCGTACCGGTGTTGGCCGCGATACTCGTCGCCGGAGCCACCGCCGGTACCGCACTGGCCGCGGAAGATCCACTGGCGCCGTCCGTCGCGAACGCGCGCGGTCTGGACGCGGGCAAGTTGCAGTTGAAGGTGTCCGACCGGCTGACGGCCGCCAAGGGCAGGGTCACCGCGTTCGTGGAGCTGGAGGCCAAGCCCGCCGTCGACGCGTTCGCCGAGAAGACCGGCCAGGGCGCGACGAAGCAGCAGGCCAAGGACGCCGCCAAGGCCACGAGGAACGACACCCGTCGGGTCACCGACGTCGTGGTGGACGCCTTGAAGGGCAAGGACTCCGCCACCAAGGAGCTGTTCCGCACCGCCAACGGCGTGCCCGGCGTGGTCGTGCAGGCCGACGCCACGAAGGTGCGCGAGCTGGCCCAGCGCGCGGACGTGAAGTCCGTGCGCACCGTGGTGCCGAAGTCCCGCCAGAACTCCACCGCCGTGCAGCTGACGAACACGCTCAAGGCGTGGCAGGAGTACGGCAAGCTCGGTGACGACACCCGCATCGGCATCATCGACACGGGCATCGACTACACCCACAGCGACTTCGCGGGCCCCGGCACCATCGAGGCCTTCCAGGCGATCGACGAGACCGCGGTCGACGCCTCGTACTTCCCGACCGCCAAGGTGGTCGGCGGCTACGACTTCGTCGGCAACGCCTACGACGGCGAGAGCGACGACCCGGCGATCAACACCCCGAAGCCGGACCCGAACCCGCTCGACTGCAACGGCCACGGCTCGCACGTCGCCGGCACCGCGGCGGGCTTCGGCGTCAACGCCGACGGCTCCACCTTCAAGGGCGACTACACCAAGCTCACCCCCGAGGCGCTGGACGCGATGCGCATCGGCCCCGGCACCGCGCCGAAGGGCCTGCTGTACGCGCTGAAGGTCTTCGGCTGCGAGGGCTCGACCAACGTCACCGCGCAGGCCCTGGACTGGGCGCTCGACCCGGACGGCGACGGCGACTTCTCCGACCACCTCGACGTGGTCAACCTGTCGCTCGGCTCGGACTACGGCGCCCCGGACGACCCGGACAGCCTGTTCGTGCGCAAGCTCAACGCCTCCGGCGTGCTGACCGTGTTCTCCGCGGGCAACGGCGGCGACCTGTACGACATCGGCGGCTCGCCGGGCAGCACCCCCGAGGCGCTGACCGTGGCCAGCACCCGTGACGCCTACGTGCTGCGCGACGCGGTCGAGGTCACCGCGCCCGGCAGCGCCGCGGGCCGCAAGCCCGGCCAGTACAGCGTGGCGTTCAACTACGAGGGCCTGAACCTCACCGCCCCGGTCGCGGGGATGGGCGACGCCGCCAACAAGGACGGCTGCCTGCCGTTCTCGGCCGCGGACAAGGCCGCCGTCGCGGGCAAGGTGGTGTGGCTGGAGTGGGACGACAACGACGCCACGCGTCGCTGCGGCTCGGTCGGCCGGACCAACAACGCCACCGCCGCCGGCGCCGTCGGCGCGCTGTTCACCTCGAACCTGGAGCACTTCAACGCGGGCATCTCCGGCAACGCGGCGATCCCGGTGTTCCAGCTGACCGGCTCGGCGACCACCGCCCTGCGCCCGGCGCTGGCCGCGGGCACGCTGGCCGTCCGCCAGGCGGGCGAGCTGCGCACCTCGCTGCCCACCTACGACCAGTCCATCAGCGACACCCCGAGCTCGTTCACCTCGCGCGGCGTGCGCGGCCCGGTCGTGAAGCCGGACGTGGCCGCGCCCGGTGACACCATCGCCTCCGCGCTGGTCGGCTCCGGCAACCAGACGATGGTCAACTCGGGCACGTCGATGGCCGCGCCGCACATCGCCGGCATCGCCGCGCTCGTGCGCCAGGTCCACCCGGACTGGACGCCGGAAGAGGTCAAGGCCGCGGTCATGAACACCGCCGGCCACGACGTGAAGGCCGACGGCAAGACCTACGCGCCCAACCGCGTCGGCGCCGGCCGCGTCGACGGCAAGGCCGCGGTCGAGAACCAGGTCCTCGCCTACGTGCAGGACAACCCGGGCGCGGTGTCCGCGTCGTTCGGCACGGTCGAGGTGGCCGCGCCGGTCAGCCTCACCAAGACCATCAAGGTGGTCAACAAGTCCACCAAGTGGGTGGACTACGCGGTGGGCTACGAGGCGCTGACCCAGATCCCGGGCGTGCGCTACGAGCTGTCCGCGAACACCGTGCGGCTCAGCCCGCGCGGCGTCGCCCGGGTCACCGTCACGCTGAAGGTCGACGACCCGAAGGCGCTGCGCAAGACCGCCGACCCGACGATCGAGGCGAACCACCTGGACGTGCCGCGCCAGTACCTGGCCGACGCGTCGGGCCGGGTCGTGCTCACGCCGACGTCCGGCTCCTCGGTGGCCCTGCGGGTGCCGGTCTACTCGGCGCCGAAGCCGGTGGCCGACATCAACGTGGTCAACAACGTGCGGATCGGCGGCAAGGGCCAGGGCGTGCTGAACCTGACCGGCCGGGGCGTCGACCAGGGGGCCTACCAGTCCCTGGTGAGCGTGCTGGAGCTGCAGGCGACCTCGCCGCAGCTGCCGGAGTGCCGCCGCAACGTCACCGACAACTGCGTGCTGAACGACACCGCCAAGGGCGGCGACCTGCGGCACGTGGGCGTCGCCTCGACCGCGCCGCTGGCCAGGGCGCAGGGCACGCCGGAGAACGCGCTGCTCGCGTTCGGCCTCTCGACCTGGGGCAACTGGTACAACCTGGGCAGCAACACCATCCCGTTCGTCGACATCGACATCAACGGCGACGGCACGTTCGACTACGAGGTGTACGCGACCAAGCTGACCGACACGGACCTGCTGGTCGCGGCCACGGTGGACCTGAGCACGGGCGACACGGTCGACCTCCAGGGCGTCAACGGCCAGTTCGGCGACGTCGACACGAACGTGTTCGACACGAACGTGGTGGTCCTGCCCGTGCTGCTGTCCGCGCTGGGCATCGACGCGTCGGCGGACACCTCGCGGATCGGCTACCAGGTCGGCGTGGCCGGGTTCTACGTCGCGCCGGGCGCGTCCAACGGCCTGGTCGACTCGATCCCGGACGCGTTGTCGTTCGACCCGCTCAAGCCCGGCCTGTGGGTGCAGGGCGGCGGCGACGCCGCGCTGTCCTACCGGGCGCGTCCGGCCACCGCGCTGGTGGTCAACCACGACGCGGCCGCCGCGGCGGCCGACGGCTCGGACAGCCTGCTGGTCCTGCACCACCACAACGCCTCGGGTGACAAGGCGGACGTGGTGAAGATCCGGGCGAGGACGACGGTCGGCCCGGCCGTCCGCGCAGTGGCCTGATCGACGTGCACCGCTCTGGCCGGTCGGGGGTTGCCCCGGCCGGCCAGAGCCGTTTACGCGCATCGGGTGACGACCGAACGGGTGCACTGGACCGTTCGGGTGTCCCGCAGTCCGGGAGATATGACCACGGAGGGGTGTTCCGAGTGCGGTTTCGCCGCCTCGGACCGGTAGCCTTTCGCAAAGGAAACTAGTCCCGCGCAATGGGACTTATACCTGGGAGGTGTGTGGATGCGGCTCGCAGTGATCCCAGGAGACGGGATCGGGCCCGAGGTCGTCGCCGAGGCCCTGAAGGTGCTCGGTGAGGTCGTTCCGGCGGCCGAGATCACCCGCTATGACCTCGGCGCGGCGCGCTGGCACGCCACAGGTGAGTTGCTGCCGGAGTCCGTGCTCGGGGAACTCCGCCAGCACGACGCGATCCTGCTCGGCGCCGTGGGCGACCCGTCGGTGCCGAGCGGAATCCTGGAACGCGGCCTGTTGCTGCGGCTCCGGTTCGAGCTCGACCACCACGTGAACCTGCGCCCGGCGCGGCTCTACCCCGGTGTGCGCAGCCCGATCGCCGATCCGCCCGAGATCGACATGGTGGTGGTGCGCGAGGGCACGGAGGGGCTGTACGCCGGCAACGGCGGCCTCCTGCGCAAGGACACGCCGCACGAGATCGCGACCGAGGTGTCGATCAACACGTCGTTCGGCGTGGAGCGGGTGGTGCGCGACGCGTTCGCCCGTGCCGCGAACCGGCCGCGCAAGCACCTCACGCTCGTGCACAAGACCAACGTGCTCACGCACGCCGGGTCGTTGTGGTCGCGAGTGGTGGAGGAGGTGTCGTTGCAGCACCCGGACGTGACGGTGGCCTACCAGCACGTGGACGCGGCGACGATCCACCTGGTGACCGACCCGGGCCGGTACGACGTCATCGTGACGGACAACCTGTTCGGCGACATCCTGACCGACCTGGCGGCGGCCGTGACCGGCGGCATCGGGCTGGCGGCGTCGGGCAACCTCGACGTGACGCGGCGCAACCCGAGCATGTTCGAGCCGGTGCACGGCAGCGCGCCGGACATCGCCGGGCAGGGCATCGCCGACCCGACGGCCGCGGTGCTGTCGGTGGCGCTGATGCTCGACCACCTGGGCGAGTCGGAGGCCGCGCGGCGGATCGAGGCGTCGGTGGCCTTTGATCTGGCGACTCGTGACCACTCGTCGCCGGGCGCCACCTACGCGGTGGGCGACCGCCTGGCCGCCCTGGTCTCCTCGAACGTGAGGACGGCCTAACCCCGGGAGTCCTCCGTTCGAGGCGCGCGGGTCCTACGTTCGGAACACGCGTGTCCTACGTTCGGGACACCCGAGTTCAACGCTCGGAACACGTGATCAGGGCCACCACGGCGACGTCGTGGTGGCCCTGACCGCGTCACGGGCCGTATGGTCGCCGGTGCCGCCCGTGGGGGAAGTCCGGTCGAATTCCGGCGCTGACCCGCAACGGTAGGCCGAGCGCTCCAGCAGGCTCGGCGAGCCCGATCACCCGTGGGCGGTGGGAAGAAGCTCCAACTCCTGCCGTGGTCTGCGGGACGGGTGCGCCGGCCTGCCGCGAGCGGGTGCGGGTGGCCGGTCTGGGCCACCTGTCCGAAAGGCGACCGGTGACCTCCACCAGCAACCGCGGCCCGACCGACCGCACCCCACCGCCGCCGCGCACCCCACCGCCGCCGCGCACCCCACCGCCGCCGCGCACCCCACCGCCGCCGCGCACCCCACCGCCGCCGCGCACCTCACCCCCGACGCGCACCCCGTCGACGCCGCGCCGCCCGCCCACCACCGGCCTGTGCCTCGTCCTCACGGCCGTCCTCGCCGCCTCGGTCGTCGCCGGCGTCGCGCTCGGGCCGGTGAGCGTCCCGTTCGGCGACGTCCTCCGCTACCTCGCCGCCGCCCTCACCGGCGGCACGATCGACGCCGCCGAAGCCGGTCCCTACCGGATCGTGTGGGACATCCGGCTGCCCCGCGTCCTGCTCGCCGCCGTCGTCGGCGCGGGCCTGTCCGTGGTCGGCGTCGCCATCCAGGCCATGGTCCGCAACGCCCTGGCCGACCCGTACGTGCTGGGCATCTCCTCCGGCGCGAGCGTCGGCGCCACCGCCGTCGTGACCACGGGCCTGTTCGCCTCGCTCGGCGTCTACGCCCTGTCCACGGCCGCGTTCCTCGCCGCGCTCGCCGCGATGGCCCTGGTCTACGTGGTCGCGGGCCGCGACCTCGCCCCGCTGCGCCTGGTGCTCACCGGCACCGCCCTGGCCTACGGCTTCTCCGCCGTCGCCATGCTGCTGGTCTTCCAGTCGCCACGCGGTGAGGCCGCGCGCGCCGCGATGTTCTGGCTGCTCGGGAGCCTCGGCGGCGTCACGTGGGGCTCGCTGCCCGTCGCCGCCGCGGTCGTGCTGGCCGGCGTCGCCTACCTCCGGACCCGCGCCAAGCACCTCAACGCCCTCTCCATGGGCGACGAGACCGCCACCACCCTCGGCATCGACGTCCTCCGCACCCGCAAGGCGCTGTTCGGCGTCACGGCCGCGATGACCGGCGTGCTGGTCGCGGTCAGCGGCGCGGTCGGGTTCGTCGGCCTCATGCTCCCGCACCTGGTGCGCCTCACGGTCGGCGCGGACCACCGCAAGGTGCTCGCCGTCGCACCGCTGGCGGGCGCGTGCTTCCTCATCTGGGTGGACGTCGCCGCACGCCTGCTCGCCGCACCCGAGGAACTGCCGCTCGGCGTCATCACGGCCGCGCTGGGCGTGCCGTGCTTCATCCTGCTGATGCGCCGCCGCGGCTACGTGTTCGGCGGTCGCTGATGGACGTCCGGCTGGAAGACCTCACCGTCACCGACATCCTCCACGGCGTCGACCTGCACGCCGGGGAGCACGAGGTGCACGGCGTCATCGGGCCCAACGGCAGCGGCAAGTCCACCACGCTGCGCTGCGTGTACCGGGCGCTCGCGCCGTCCGGGGGAGTGGTCCGCCTCGGCGGCCGGGACATCGCCGCGATGAAGGTCCGCGACACCGCCGGGCACCTCGCCGCGCTCACCCAGGACAGCCACGTCGAGTTCGACTTCACCGTCACCGAGGTCGTCGCGATGGGACGCCTCCCGCACCGCACGACCCCGGAGCGCGACGACGAGGTCGTCGCCGGCGCACTGTCCCGAGTGGACGCCTCGCACCTCGCCCACCGCGGTTTCCTCAGCCTGTCCGGCGGCGAGCGCCAGCGCGTCCTCATCGCCCGCGCCCTGGCCCAGGAGCCGGAGGTGCTGGTCCTGGACGAACCCACCAACCACCTCGACATCAACCACCAGCTCGCGGTCCTCTCGCTGGTCCGGAGCCTGGACGTGACCGTCCTCGCGGTCCTGCACGACCTCAACCTCGCCGCCGCCTACTGCGACCGACTGCACGTGCTCGACCACGGCCGGGTGGTGCGCAGCGGCACACCGGACGAAGTGCTCACCCCCGAAGTGCTGCGCGAGGTCTTCCACGTCCGCGCGCACGTCGTCCGCCACCCCACCAGCGGCGTGCCACAGCTGCTGTTCGAGCACTAGGGAGCCTGCCGAAGTGAAGAAGTTCGTCGCCCTCGCCCTCGTCGTCACGACGGGCTGCGGCGCGCAGATCGCACCGACCGCCGCCACCGGCACGGTCACCGTCACCAACTGCGGGCAGGAGGTCGCGTACGCGAAACCCTCCCGGGTGGTCACCAACGACACCGGCATCGCCGAACTCATGTTCGCGCTCGGCCTCGGCGACCGGATGGCCGGTTACGTCATCGGCGGCGGCCAGGCGCGCGACGTCGCCTCCTCACCGTGGCGAGCGGACTTCGACCGCGTGCCGAACCTCGGCGAGCAGATCACCAAGGAAATCGTCCAGGGCGCGAAGGCGGACTTCGTCTTCGCGGGCTGGAACTACGGCTTCTCCGAGGCGACCGGTGTCACCCCGGACGCCCTGGCCGACCTCGGCATCGCCACCTACCAGCTCACCGAGGCGTGCCGCAACGGCGTCGGCAAGCAGCGCGGCATCATGCCGCCTCTGGACGCCCTGTACACCGACCTGCGCAACCTGGGCCGGGTCTTCGGGGTGGAGGAGAAGGCCGAGGGCCTCATCGCGGGCTACCGCAAGCAGGTGCAGGACGCGGAGGAGCTGGTCGGGCAGCACCGGCCGAAGGTGTTCCTCTACGACAGCGGCCTCGACCAGCCGTTCACCTCGGGCCGCAACGCCGCGCCGCACGACATCATCGGCAAGGCGGGCGGCGACAACATCTTCGGCGACCTCGACGACAGCTGGACCACGGTCGGCTGGGAGGCCGTCGTCGACCGCGCGCCGGACGTCGTGCTGATCAACGACTACGCCGACGGGGAAGCGACCACACCGGACGAGAAGCGGGCGTTCCTGGAGTCCTACCCGCCGCTCGCCGACGTGCCCGCGGTCAAGAACGGGCGCTTCTTCGTGCTGCCGTACGCGGCACTGGTGGAGAGCCCGCGCAACCCCGCCGCGATCGAGGCGTTCGCCAGGTTCCTGGCCGCTAGCTACCACCCATGATGTGGGACAACCCGTCCGTGGCTTGGTATCCGCGGACGGGTTGTGGCACCATCGGCGACGTGGCTCTCCACACCGCGACCATTATTTCCCAGCGCGTCGGGTAGTGCTCCCTCGAAGCACCCGACGCGCCGACCTCTCGCATCCTGCGGGGGGTCTTTTTGTTTCTCCAGACCCCCAGGAGCCCTCTCGTGACCCCCCTCGGCGATTCATTCCACGTCTTCGACACGACCTTGAGGGACGGTGCCCAGCGCGAGGGCATCTCCTACTCGGTCAACGACAAGCTGGCCGTCGCCCGCCTGCTCGACTCGCTCGGCGTCGGCTTCATCGAGGGTGGCTGGCCGGGTGCCATGCCGAAGGACACGGAGTTCTTCGCCAGGGCGGCGGCGGGGGAGCTCACGCTCAAGCACGCGCAGCTCGTCGCGTTCGGCTCGACCCGCAAGGCCGGCGTCAAGGTCGAGGAGGACGCCCAGGTCAGGGCTCTGCTGGAGGCGCGGACGCCGGTCGTGACGCTGGTCGCCAAGTCCGACCGCAGGCACATCGAGAAGGCCCTGCGCACCGACGTGGCGGAGAACTGCGCGATGGTCCGCGACACCGTCGCCTTCCTGGTGAACGAGGGCCGCCGGGTCTTCCTCGACGCCGAGCACTTCTTCGACGGCTTCGCCCACGACCCCGACACCTCGCTGCGCGTGCTGGAGTCCGCGGTGGAGGGTGGCGCGGACGTCGTCGTGCTGTGCGACACCAACGGCGGCCAACTGCCCCTGGGCCTGGCCGAGACCGTCGCCGACGTGGTCGCCCGCACGGGCTTCCGGGTCGGCATCCACTGCCAGGACGACACGTCCTGCGCGGTGGCCAACACCATTGCCGCGGTGCAGGCGGGGGCGACCCACGTCCAGTGCACCGCCAACGGCTACGGCGAGCGGGCGGGCAACGCGGACCTGTTCGCCGTCGTCGGGAACCTCGTGACCAAGCTGGGCCTTCAGGTGCTACCGCACGAGTCGCTGGCCGAGCTCACCCGGGTCTCCCACGCGTTGGCCGAGATCGCGAACATCGCGCCCGACACCCACCAGGCCTACGTCGGGTCGTCGGCCTTCGCCCACAAGGCGGGGCTGCACGCGAGCGCGATCAAGGTGGACCCGGAGCTGTACAACCACATCGATCCGGACACCGTCGGCAACGACATGCGGGTGCTGGTCACCGAGATGGCGGGTCGGGCCAGTCTCGAGCTCAAGGGACGTGAGCTCGGGATCGACCTGACCCGCCGGCCCGACGCGCTCACCAACGTGGTGCGCAAGGTCAAGGAGCTGGAGGCGGGCGGCTGGTCGTTCGAGGCCGCCGACGCCTCCCTGGAGCTGCTCCTCAAGGCGGAGATGTCCGACCTCGAGACGCCGCCGTTCGCGCTGGAGTCGTACCGCGTCGTGCTCGACCACCACCAGGACGGCTCGATCGTGTCCGAGGCCACGGTCAAGGTGCACGTGGCGGGCGAGCGCGTCATCGCCACCGCCGAGGGCAACGGCCCGGTGCACGCGCTGGACGCCGCGCTGCGCAAGGCGCTCCTGCCCCACCTGTCGTGGTTGGACGCGGTGGAGCTGAACGACTACAAGGTGCGCATCCTCACCGATCAGCACGGCACCGACGCCGTCACCCGCGTCCTCGTGGAGTCCACCGACGGCGAGCGCGAGTGGACCACCGTGGGCGTGCACGGCAACATCGTCGAGGCCAGTTGGCTCGCCTTGTGCGACGCGCTCGTGCACAAGGCGCTGCGGGTCAGCCCGTCACCAGCGTGAACCCGTTCTCGGCCAGGATCCGGTTGAGCGGGTAGAAGAAGGACGAGCCGCCGACCGAGCAGTTGCCGCTGCCGCCGAGCGAGTGGCCCTGGGCCTGCGAGCCGGTGAAGACCGGGGCCCACTGGTCGCCGGGCTCGGTGCACACCGTCGTCCTGGTCAGCCCGTAGACGACCCCTTCCGGGTAGTTGACCGTGACGTTCCTGGCCTGCACGGCGCCGCACCGCAACCCGGTGGTGCGGCCCGCCGCGCACACCTGGCCGCCGACGGGCGTCTCCGCCGAACCGGTGATGGCGCCGGACCGACCGGCGATGGTGGGCCGCTGGACCCAGGCGGCGGTGTTGGTGATCCGGACGATCGCGTAGGCCGGCCGGACCGCGACGATCGGACCGACGTCCACCGCGCCGGGGCCCCGGACGACGGCGCCGACCACCCCGCAGGACGGTGACACGATCAAGTGGCCGCGGACGTTGAAGCCGTTGGCGCAGCGCGCGCCGTTCCCCGTGGAGAGGGCGGTGCCGGCCTCCAGCGGGGTCGGCAGCGCGGCGGTGGCCGCCGTGGCGGGCGTGGCCACGGCGGCGAGCAGGGCGAGTACGAGCAGCAGGGTTCGCATCCCTCCGACGCTAGGCACGCGCGGTGGGGTTTCCAGCCGCCGGTTAGGGTGATCTCCGTGCGCATTGCCCGTATCGCCCAACCCGACGGCCTCGCCTTCGCCGCGATCGAAGGCGACGGCGACGACCTCACCGCGGTCGAGATCGCCGACGACCCCTTCGCCAACCCGACGTTCACCGGTCGCCGCTGGCCGCTGGCCGACGTGCGGCTGCTGGCGCCGTTCCTGCCGCCCAAGATCGTGGCCATCGGCCGCAACTACGCCGAGCACGCCGCCGAGCTGGGCAACGAGGTGCCCGACAACCCGCTGATGTTCCTCAAGCCCAACACCGCCGTGATCGGGCCGAACGCGGACATCAAGCTGCCCGCGGTGTCCGAGCGGGTCGACTTCGAGGGTGAGCTGGCCGTGGTCGTCGGCGTCGGCGGCCGGGACATCCCCGCCTCGCGCGCCCGCCAGTCGATCCTCGGCTACACGATCGCCAACGACGTCACCGCGCGCGACCTGCAGAAGGCCGACGGCCAGTGGACGCGGGCCAAGGGCTTCGACACGTTCTGCCCGCTGGGGCCGTGGGTGGAGACCGAGTTCGACGCGTCCGACGTGGCCATCCGCACCGAGGTGGACGGCGTGGTCAAGCAGGACTCGCGCACCTCGCTGCTGCTGCACGACATCCCCGAGCTGATCGAGTACATCTCCTCGGTGATGACCCTGCGACCGCTGGACGTGATCCTCACCGGCACCCCCGCCGGCGTCGGCCCGCTGACCGCCGGGCAGACCGTCTCGGTGACCGTCGAGGGCCTCGGCACGCTGACGAACACCGTCACCAACCGCTGAGGCGTCAGCTCCGCTCGATGCGCTCGGGCGCGCGCCGCGCGAACTCCGGCGCGTGCTCGGGCCTCAGCCCGATCGCCACCAGGTAGGCGGGCACGACCTGGAGCCGCGGGAACCGCTGCATCAGCCGGATCGGCCGCGGCACCCGGCCCTCGGCCGCGCTCGACGTGCCCGCCAGCGTCGGCTTGAGGAACGAGTCCTGGATCCGCCGCTGGATCGCCTGCGTCACCGCGGTGGGCAGCCACCGCCTGCGCCGCACCTTGGCCAGCACCTTCTCGTCCAGCTCGCCCCGGCGCAGCGGCGCGGCCACGAGGGTCGCGGCGGCCACCGCGTCCTGCACGGCCAGGTTGATGCCGACACCGCCGATGGGCGACATGGCGTGCGCCGCGTCACCGATGCACAGCACGCCGTCGGCGTGCCAGCGGCGCAACCGGTCGAGCTTCACGTCGAGCAGCTTCACGTCGTCCAGCGACTCCAGGGTCTCCAGCCGCTCCTCCAGCCACGGCACGAGCGCCACCATCCGCCGCCGGAACGCGGCCACCCCCTCCGACCGCAGCACCTCGTCGGTGCCCTTGCGGATCAGGTACGCGCACTGGAAGTAGTCGCCCCGGTTGATCAGGACCAGCCCGTCGCTCCGGCCGAACCTGCCGGTGGCGCCGCTCAGCTCGCCCTCCTCGCGCGGCAGCCGGAACCACCACACGTCCATCGGGACGCCGAACGACCGCACCGGCAGCCGGAGCTGCTCGCGCACCAGCGAACCGCGGCCGTCGGCCGCGATGACCAGGTCCGCGGCCAGCTCGCCGGTCCCGCCCGACGCCGTGCGGTAGCGCACGCCCGTCACCTTGCCGCCCTCCCTGAGGAGGCCGGTGAACTCGGTGCTCATCCGCAGGTCGAACGACGGCTCGCGCCTGCCCGCGTCGGCCAGCAGGTCGAGGAAGTCCCACTGCGGCACGAACGCGATGTGCTTGTGCGCCCCGGGCAGCCTCCGCAGGTCGGCCATCGTCTGCGGGCCCGCGTCCAGCAGCACCTGCATCCGGTCCACGAGCTGGTGCGGCACCGCCGCGAACGACGGCCCCAGGCCCAGCTCGTCCAGCAGCGTCAACGTCGACGCGTGCACCGTGTCGCCGCGGAAGTCGCGCAGGAAGTCGCCGTGCTTCTCCAGCACCGTCACCCCGACACCGGCCCTGGCCAGCAACAACCCGGCCACCATGCCCGCCGGGCCACCCCCGACGACCACGACCCCAGTCCTCTCCACGAGCCACCCCCCTTGTTTTCAACACCGGTTGAATAACTTCAGGATGCTCCTGCGCGCCGCCCCGGTCAAGCCCGATACTCTGATCGGGTCATGAGCGCATCAGCAGCATCTCCAGAGGTCCGCGTCCGCTTCTCCCCGTCGCCGACCGGCACGCCCCACGTGGGGCTCATCCGCACCGCCCTGTTCAACTGGGCGTACGCCCGCCACACCGGCGGCACCGTGGTGTTCCGGATCGAGGACACCGACGCGGCCCGCGACTCCGAGGAGTCGTACCTCTCGCTGCTGGAAGCCATGCGCTGGCTGGGCCTGGACTGGGACGAGGGCCCCGAGATCGGCGGCCCGCACGCGCCGTACCGGCAGAGCCTGCGCCGCGACCTCTACGCCGACATCGCCAAGCGCCTGTTCGAGGCGGGCGAGCTGTACGAGTCGTTCTCCACGGCCGAGGAGATCGAGGCCCGCCGCAAGGCCGCGGGCCAGGACCCGAAGCTGGGCTACGACGGCCACGACCGCGGCCTGACCGAGGAGCAGCGGGCCGCGTTCCGCGCCGAGGGCCGGGAGCCGGTGCTGCGCCTGAAGATGCCCGACGAGGACATCACGTGGGTCGACCTCGTGCGCGGCGAGATCACGTTCAAGGCGGGCAACACGCCCGACCCGGTGCTGGTGCGCGCCAACGGCGACCCGCTGTACCCGTTCGTGAACCCGGTCGACGACGCCCTGATGGGCATCACGCACGTGCTGCGCGGCGAGGACCTGCTCCCGTCGACCCCGCGCCAGATCGCGCTGTACCAGGCGTTGACCCGGATCGGCGTGACCACGTTCACGCCGGAGTTCGGCCACCTGCCGTACGTGATGGGCGAGGGCAACAAGAAGCTGTCCAAGCGCGACCCGCAGTCGAACCTGTTCCTCTACCGCGACCGCGGGTTCCTGCCCGAGGGCCTGCTGAACTACCTGGCGCTGCTCGGCTGGTCCATCGCCGAGGACCGCGACATCTTCACCGTGGCCGAGCTGGTCGAGGCGTTCGAGCTGGACAAGGTGAGCGCCAACCCGGCCCGCTTCGACCTGAAGAAGGCCGAGGCGATCAACGCCACGCACCTGCGCGCGCTGCCGGTGGAGGACTTCATCAGCCGCGTGCTGCCCCACTTGGTCAAGGACGGCGTGCTGCCCGCCGAGCCGACGCCGGAGCAGGTCGCCCTGCTGTCGGGCGTCGCGCCGCTCGTGCAGGAGCGGCTCGTGGTGCTGTCCGAAGCGTCCGGGATGGTCCGGTTCCTGTTCGTCGCGGAGGAGGACTTCGCGCCCGAGGAGGACTCCGCCGCCAAGGCGCTCGGCCCGGACGCCCGGCCCGTGCTCGAAGCGGCCATCGCCGCCCTGGAGCCGCTTCCGGAGTGGACGGCCGCCGCCGTCGAGGAGGCGCTGAAGGTGTCGCTTGTGGACGGATTGGGCCTCAAGCCGCGCAAGGCGTACGCCCCGGTGCGGGTCGGTGTGACGGGCCGTACCGTCTCGCCACCACTCTACGAATCCATGGAACTACTGGGTCAGAGTCGCTCGATCGGGCGATTGCGCCGCGCGCTCGGGGCAATCTGACTGGTTCGTTCGGTCGGTTCAGGGGTGCTTGACCGTGCAAGAACCCCTAGATATCACCTCTCTGGTCGAGTCGGACGAGGGGTGACCGCACCTAGCCTCACGGGGTGACAACCGCAGCCCCGACTTCCACCCCTCGGAGAACCGGCGAGATCCGGGCGGTGTGCCTCGACGTCGACGACACCCTCGTCGACTACAGCACCTCGTCCCGGGCCGCCCTGGCCGCGATGGTCGGCAACGCCGACGCCTGGCCGCTGTGGCAGCGCATCACGGACGAGCACTGCGAACGCCTCCTCGCCGGCGAGCTCGAGTACGAGACGATGCGCAACATCCGCACCCGTGCCTTCTTCGCGGCCCTCGGCGAGGAGTTGGACCAGGAGGAGGCGACCCGCCGGGAACTGCGCCGGCAGGAAGTCCTCGCGTCCGGCTGGCGGTTGTTCCCGGACGTCGTGCCCTGCCTCGAGTGGTTGCGGGCCACCGGTCTGCCCATGGCGGCCGTGAGCAACGCCTCAGGGCGCCACCAACGGGTGAAAATCGCCTCGCTGGGGCTCGCGCAGTACTTCGACACGGTCCTCATCGCCGGCGAGGTCGGGGCGGCCAAACCGGACCGGGTGATCTTCGACACCGCGTGCGCGGACCTCGGGGTGAACCTCGGTGACACGGTGCACATCGGCGACCGCCTGCACGCCGACGCGATCGGCGCGCGCGACGCGGGCATGAGGGGTGTGTGGCTGAACCGCCAGGGTCCGCGCGAAGGCGCGCTGCCCGCCGGCATCGCCGCCATCAGCAGCCTCGCTGAGCTGCCGGAACTGCTGGTCTGCGAGCTCTCCGCCGCCTCGGCGTGACCCCGATTTCCGTTCCGCCGGGTACGTGGTCTAGTATTCCTCCCGGCGGAACGGAGAGGCCCCCTGAGCAAGACCGACGGGGAGTCGAACCGGGAAACCAATGGGGTATGGTGTAATTGGCAGCACGACTGATTCTGGTTCAGTTAGTCTAGGTTCGAGTCCTGGTACCCCAGCTGCGAAGTGCGAAACCAAGTGTGGTAAGCTACTCGCAACGCAGGACAGCAAGACAAGATCTGCTCAAGTGAATATTGAAAGTTCCTGGCCCCGTCGTCTAGCGGCCTAGGACGCCGCCCTCTCAAGGCGGTAGCGTGGGTTCGAATCCCATCGGGGCTACAGATCAGGAAGATCCCTGTTTCGCTGACGCGAAACAGGGATCTTTCGCATTTACACCGGGGGTCCACCCCCGGGCCCCGGGCAGGAGGGCTTCGCCCCCTGCACCCCCGGGTGACTTGGTGACGTGGGAGATGGCAGCGCCCCCGCCGGGTTTGGTGCGGCGAGGGCGCTGTCCAGTGCTGTTGGGGCGGATTAGTGGGTCAGAGGCGGCTTTGGAGGGCTTCGGCGGCGGCTAGAAGGTCGGCGGCCCAGCGGGCGCCCGGACGGCGGCCCATGCGGTCGATGGGGCCCGAAACGGAGACCGCGGCGACGACCGTGCCCGTGCTGTCCCGGACCGGCGCGGAAACGCTCGCCACGCCCGGTTCGCGTTCCGCCACGGATTGCGCCCAGCCGCGCCGGCGGACTTCCAACAATGTGCGCTCGCCGTAAACGGCGTCGGCGAGAACGGAGCGTTGGGTTCCGGGATCGGACCACGCCGCCAATACCTTCGCGCCGGAACCCGCGGTCATCGGCAATCGCGAGCCGATCGGCACGGTGTCGCGCAAACCACTCGGTGGTTCCGCGGAGGACACGCAGATCCGCTGCATCCCGTCACGCCGGTACAACTGGACGCTCTCGCCCGTGATGTCGCGCAACCTCGGCAGCACCGAGGACGCCGCGTCGAGCAACGGGTCGGTGGCACCGCCCGCCAACTCCGCCAGTGCCGCGCCCGGGCGCCAGCGGCCGTCGGAACCCCGTCGCAGCAACCGGTGCACCTCGAGCCCGACCGCCAACCTGTGCGCGGTAGCCCTCGGCAAGCCCGTCCGGTTGCACAACTCGGCGAGCCCACACGGATCCTTCGCGACGGCGTTCAAGACGGCCACTGCCTTGTCGAGCACGCCGATCCCGCTATGCTGTCCCACAAGCCGATACTAACTTCCCACTGTCTGGGAAGTCCAGATCTATCGACTGTCCAGATCTTGGGAGAGTTGCGATGAGCCGCACGCTCGCGGAGAAGGTGTGGGAAGCACACGTCGTGCGCCACGGCAGTGGCGCGGAGCCGGACCTGCTCTACATCGACCTCCACCTGCTGCATGAAGTGACCAGCCCGCAGGCGTTCGACGGCCTGCGACTGGCGGGGCGAGGGCTCCGCCGACCGGACCTCACGATCGCCACCGAGGACCACAACGTCCCGACGATCGACATCGAGCTCCCCATCGCCGACCCGGTCTCGCGCACGCAGGTCGAGACGCTGCGCAAGAACTGCGCGGAGTTCGGCGTGCGGCTGCACCCGATGGGCGACGCCGAGCAGGGCATCGTGCACGTCGTCGGCCCGCAGCTGGGCCTGACCCAGCCCGGCATGACGGTCGTCTGCGGTGACAGCCACACGTCGACGCACGGCGCGTTCGGCGCGTTGGCGTTCGGCATCGGGACGTCCGAGGTGGAGCACGTGATGGCCACCCAGACGTTGCCGCTGCGGCCGTTCAAGACCATGTCCATCACGGTGGACGGCGAGCTGCGGCCCGGCGTCACGGCGAAGGACGTCATCCTCGCGGTGATCGCGAAGATCGGCACCGGCGGCGGTCAGGGCTACGTCCTGGAGTACCGGGGCAGCGCGATCGAGGCGCTGTCCATGGAAGCGCGCATGACCGTGTGCAACATGTCGATCGAGGCGGGCGCCCGCGCGGGCATGATCGCGCCGGACCAGACCACGTTCGACTACGTCCAGGGCCGTCCGCACGCGCCGACCGGCGCGGACTGGGACGCGGCCGTGGAGTACTGGAAGACCCTGCGCACCGACGACGACGCCGAGTTCGACGCCGAGGTCCGCCTCGACGCCGACGAGCTGACGCCGTTCGTCACCTGGGGCACCAACCCGGGCCAGGGCCTGCCGCTGAGCGCGTCGGTGCCGGACCCCGAGGCCATCGTCGACGAGAACGAGCGCGTGGCCGCGGAGAAGGCGCTGACCTACATGGGGCTGGAGCCGGGCACCCCGCTGCGCGACATCCACGTCGACACGGTGTTCCTCGGCTCGTGCACGAACGGCCGCATCGAGGACCTGCGCGCGGCGGCGGACGTCCTGCGCGGCCACAAGGTCGCCGACGGCGTCCGGATGCTCGTCGTCCCCGGGTCCATGCGGGTGCGCGCGCAGGCCGAGACCGAAGGACTGCACGAAGTGTTCTTGGCGGCGGGGGCCGAGTGGCGGCAGGCCGGCTGCTCGATGTGCCTGGGCATGAACCCGGACCAGCTCAAGCCGGGCGAGCGCAGCGCGTCGACCTCCAACCGCAACTTCGAGGGCAGGCAGGGCAAGGGTGGTCGCACCCACCTGGTCTCGCCACTCGTGGCCGCCGCCACCGCCGTGCGCGGCACGCTGTCGTCGCCCGCCGACCTGGTCTGAGGGAGTTCTAGGAACATGGATGCGTTCACCAGGCACACCGGGGTCGGCGTTCCGCTGCGCAGGTCCAACGTGGACACCGACCAGATCATCCCGGCCGTCTACCTCAAGCGCGTGACCCGCACGGGCTTCGAGGACGGCCTGTTCGCCGCCTGGCGCGGCGACGAGCAGTTCGTGCTCAACCAGGAAGCTTTCCGGGCGGGCAGCGTGCTCGTCGCCGGGCCCGATTTCGGCACCGGGTCGTCCCGCGAGCACGCCGTGTGGGCGCTCATGGATTACGGCTTCCGGGTGGTCATCTCGTCCCGGTTCGCCGACATCTTCCGGGGCAACGCGGGCAAGCAGGGTCTCGTGGCGGCCCAGTGCGAGCAGTCGGATGTCGAATTGCTGTGGAAGCTGCTCGAGAACGAGCCGGGCGTCGAGGTGACCGTCGACCTCACCCTGAACACGGTTGTGGCGAAGGACTTCACCGCGCCCTTCACCGTCGACGAGTACACCCGCTGGCGGCTGCTGGAGGGATTGGACGACATCGCCCTGACCCTTCGGCACGCCGACGACATCACGGAGTTCGAGCAGCGCAGGCAGGGTTGGTTGCCGACTACCGATCCGCTGCCCGCGGGGTGACCGGCGAAGGGGTCGCATTCCCTCCGATCAGCGGGAATCCGGCCCCTTCGATCCCTCCGCGGGCCGCCGGGGTGTCCCTCGACAGGTCGTAATTGCCCACGCCACAACAACAAATCTGGCGTGGCGATTGGTATTTCCTTGCATGTGGGCTTACCGTGGGCATTCAGTCGGCCCGACTACTAGGGCCGTGAGCGTCCTGGGAGGGACTGACGGTGAACAAGGCCCAGCTCATCGAGGCGCTCGCCGAGCGCCTCGGCGACAAGAAGAACGCCGCTGCCGCTGTCGACGGCATCGTCGACGTCATCGTCCGCAGCGTCCACAAGGGCGAGAAGGTCAACATCACCGGGTTCGGTGTCTTCGAGAAGCGCGCCCGTGCGGCACGCACCGCTCGCAACCCGCGCACCGGTGAGACCGTGAAGGTCAAGAAGACCAACGTGCCCGCGTTCCGCGCGGGTTCGACGTTCAAGGACGTCATCAGCGGCACGAAGAAGCTGCCGCGCGTCACGGCCGCCAAGCCCGCCGCCGCCACCGGTGCGGCGGCCAAGCCGGCCGCCGCGACGAAGGCGCCGGCGACCCGCAGCACCACCGCTCGTACCACCACTGCGCGCGCGACGCGCAGCACCGGTACGGCCACGCGTGCTGCTGCGGCAGCCACCAAGGCGCCGGCGACCCGCCGGACCGCCGCGGCTGCGAAGCCCGCCGCCACCGCCACCAAGGCCGCGCCTGCCAAGAGCACCGCGACCAAGGCCACCGCCGCGAAGGCGACGACGGCGGCGGCGACGACGGCGAAGGCGACCACGGCGAAGGCGACCACGGCCAAGCCCGCGGCGGCGAAGAAGGCCACCACGGCGAAGGCTCCGGCGGCGAAGGCCACCACGGCCGCAGCCGCGAAGCCGGCGGCCGCGGCGAAGAAGGCCCCGGCCAAGAAGAAGTGAAGTCGGGCCGGGTGATCACCGGCCAGGCACGCAACACACGCTCAGGGCCCGGTGCGGACGCGCACCGGGCCCTGAGCGCGTCCTGCGTTCGGAAGACCTGGTTTGAATGCTCGGAACGTGCCGGGTGCCCGGCACGCGCGAACGAATTGCCGACCGCCGGTGAACCCGCGGTGCCCGAACGGGCTCCCGGCGTGACCCGACCGGACTAGTGACCCGACCGGACCAGCGGGCCGGGTCAGGCGGTCGGGGTGGGCAGCGCGGTGGGGAAGTAGTGCGCCGAGACGAGCCGCGGCCAGGACGTGTGCGAGTCCGAAGTGGACCAGCCCGGCTCCGGCCGCCGGAACGCCAGCAGCCACGCGCTGCCCTTCTTGCACGGCGTGCCGTCCAACGACAGACCGCCCAGGTCGGCGAGGGTGGAGACGATGTCCGGGATCACCCCGCCCTGGCTGCACACGACCGCCGTCCCGGCGCCGTCGGCGATCTCCAGCAGCCGCACCAACCCGGCCTCGCGGTCCGGCCAGAACCCCTCCTCGGACAACCTCGGCTCCAGCAGCACGCCGATGCCCAAGTCCTCCGCCACCCCCTGGACGGTCTCCACGCACCGCACCCGGGGCGCGGCGTGCACCCGCACGGGCCCCCACAACGGCAGCATCGACCGCAACCCGCCCGCCTGCCGCCACCCCGCCGAGCTCAACGGCCGCAGGTCGTCGTCACCGGGCCAGTTGTCCCGCTTGCCCGCCTTCGCGTGCCGCACCAGCAGCACCGTCGCCAGGTCGGGGGGCTCCGCCGCGAACGCCGCCAGCACCGAGCGGTCCGTGTCCGCCGTCACCAGCGAAGCCGCCTCGGCCAACGGCACCCACCGCAGCTCGTCCACCTCGTCGTTCGGCGTGAACGCACCCGACGTGACCTGCGCGCCGAAGTAGTCCACGACCTTCGGCTTGCCGAAAGCCCGGTACGACACCTGGCGCAGGTGCCGCCCCAGCACGGCGTGGAACCCGGTCTCCTCCAGCACCTCCCGCACCGCCGCCGCCGGCACGGTCTCACCGGGGTCCAGCTTGCCCTTGGGCAAGGACCAGTCGTCGTAGCGCGGCCGGTGCACGACCGCCACGGAACCCTCGCGCCACAGCACGGCGCCCGCTGCCCGGATCACCGTCTCACCCGATCGCGCGGTGGGTGCGCAACATCTCGGTCTGGTGGTCGCGCACCCTGGTGCCGTCCGCGGGCGACGCCTCCCACTCGCCGTCCGGTTGCAGCACCCAGCACCGCGTGGTCGGCTCCAACGCCGAGTCCATCATCGCGTCGAGCTGCGCGGTGAGCTTCGGGTCGGTCACCCGCAGCTGCACCTCCACCCGCCGGTCCAGGTTGCGGTGCATCATGTCGGCGCTGCCGATCCAGTGCTCGGCCGAGCCGACGAAGTGGAACACCCGCGAGTGCTCCAGGAACCGGCCGAGGACGGATCGGACGTGGATGTTCTCCGACAGCCCCTTGATGCCCGGCTTCAACGCGCACACGCCGCGCACCACCACGTCCACCCGCACGCCCGCCTGCGACGCCCGGTACAGCGAGTCGATGACCTGCTCGTCCACCAGCGAGTTCACCTTGATCCGCACACCGGCGGGCGCACCGGCCCGCGCGTGCTCGACCTCGCGCTCGATGCGCTCCACGATGCCACGCCGCACGCCGTAGGGCGCGACGAGCAGGCTGCGGTAGTGGTCCTGCCGGGCGTACCCGGTGAGCACGTTGAACAGGTCGGTGAGGTCCGCGCCGATGGTCGGCTCGGCGGTCAGGATGCCGATGTCCTCGTACAGCCGGGCCGTCTTCGGGTTGTAGTTGCCGGTGCCGATGTGGCAGTACCGCTGGATCCGCGAGCCCTCCTGCCGCACCACCAGCGAGGTCTTGCAGTGCGTCTTGAGCCCCATCAGGCCGTAGACGACGTGCACGCCCGCCTTCTCCAGCGCGCGCGCCCACTTGATGTTCGCCTGCTCGTCGAACCGCGCCTTGATCTCCACCAGCGCCACGACCTGCTTGCCCGCCTCGGCCGCGTCGATCAGCGCGTCGACGATCGGGGAGTCGCCGGACGTGCGGTACAGCGTCTGCTTGATGGCCAGCACGCGCGGGTCGGCCGCCGCCTGCTCGATGAACCGCTGGACGGACGTGGAGAACGAGTCGTACGGGTGGTGCACCAGCACGTCGCCCTCGCGGAGGGTGGCGAAGATGCTCTTGGGCGTCTCGCGCTCGCCGAACGCCGAGTGCGTCGCGGGCACGAACGGCGCGTCCTTGAGCTGCTTGCGGTCCACGCTGTAGAGCTGCCACAGGCACGACAGGTCCAGCAGGCCGGGCACCTGGACGACGTCGTGCGGGTCGACCTCCATCTCCCGCAGCAGCCGCTCCAGCATGTTGTCCGTCATGTCGTCGGCGACCTCCAGCCGCACCGGCGGCCCGAACCGGCGACGCGCCAGCTCCCGCTCCAGCGCCTGGAGCAGGTCCTCGTCCTGGTCCTCCTCGACCTCCAGGTCGGCGTTGCGGGTGACCCGGAACGCGTGGCACTCGATGACCTGCATGCCCGCGAACAGCTCGCCCATGTGCGCCGTGATCAGCTCCTCCAACGGCAGGAACGTCGCCGTCGGGCTGGTCCGGTCGCTCTCCACGCGCACCAGGCGCGGCACGTTGTCCGGCACCTTGATGCGGGCGAACCGCTCCGCGCCGCCCTCCGGGTCGCGCACGGTCACGGCGAGGTTCAGCGACAGGCCGGAGATGTAGGGGAACGGGTGCGCGGCGTCCACGGCCAGCGGTGTGAGCACCGGGAACACCTGGTCGGTGAAGTAGTTGGACAGCCGCAGCTGCTCGAAGTCGCTGAGCTGCGCCCAGTTGACGATGCTGATGGCGTGCTTCTCCAGCTCCGGCTGGATGTGGTCGAGGAACGCCCTGGCGTGCTGCTCGACCAGTCCTTGGGCGCGCTTGGACATGTTCGCCAGCTGCTCGCGCGGGGTGAGCCCGTCCGCGCTGCGCACCGAGAGGCCCGTCTCGTCGCGGCGCTTCAGGCCCGCGACCCGGACCATGTAGAACTCGTCCAGGTTCGAGGCGAAGATGGCCAGGAACTTCGCCCGCTCCAGCAACGGCTGGGAGGCGTCCTCGGCCAGCGCGAGCACCCTGGCGTTGAAGTCCAACCAGGACAGCTCCCGGTTGAAGTACCGGTCGTCGGGCAGGTCGGCCTGGGCCTCGGTGGCGGTGACGGCGGGCGGTGAGCTCGGGAACGACCGGGACGCGCCGTCGGTCGGTTGCGGCGCCGCCGTGGCCGCCGCCGTGCCCGCACGCGTGCCGGCGCCGCCGCGGCGGGTGGCCGGGCGCGGCCGGCGAGGGGTGCTCGCGGCGGGCGTGGTCCGCGGCGTTCTCGTCCGTCGCCTGGGCGCGGGCTGGTCGGGAGTGTTTTCCGTGCTCACGACAAGCATTGTCCCTCAACAAGGGCGGCTGCGCGCTGAGCGGAGCCGACGAGGAAGTGAACTCCGCGTCACACCGGGCGGAGCACGCCGCGCACGTCACCAGCGGCATCCCGCACGAGGGTGACCCGCTGGCCGGGGCGCAGCGAGCGCCAACCGCCTTCGGCGACGGCTTCGGCCGACACGTCGACCAGCACGCCGTCGTCGCGCAGCACGGTGGCCGAGCCGTCGGGGTGGTGGGAGCTCACCGTCGCCTGCTCGCGCTTGGCCGGGTGGTCGGTCACGGGGCAAAGCTAGCCCAAGGAGTCCCGGCCGCACGGGCGGACGGGGTGGTCCCGTCGCGTTGCGGATCCGGGGTTTCGCGGCATCCCGATGCGGGAACGGGGTCTCAGCCGCCCACGGGCGTGATGGCGGCGGCGGTGCGCGGGCCCAGCCCCAGGTCCGCGGCGAGGCGCAAGTCCTCGGCGGTGTCGACGTCGTGGCGCAGTGACGGCCACGGGCCCGGCAGGGGCGTGGCGCCCGAGGCCGAGTGGGCGGCGGCGGAACCGGGGCCGAAGGCGGGCGCGAGGTCGCCGCCGGGGGACGAGAGGAGGAGCGTCGTCCCGGTGCCCTGGCGGTCCGGGCAGAACGCGCGACCGCGGGCGGCGGCCAGGGCGGCGGCGAGGTCCGCGGTCCGGAGGGCCGGCAGGTCGGCCTGGAGGGCGCCGACCACCGAGGCGGGGTCGCGGGACCGCAGGACGTCGAAGCCGTGGCGCAGGGATTCGTTCAGGCCTTCCGGACCGGGGATCGACTCGACGCCGAGCGCCAGCAACTCCGCGATGACCGAGGGGTCCGACGTGACGGCCACCACACGGCGGACGGCCGGCAGCGCCGCGGAGATGGTGTCCAGCGCGAACGCCAGGGCCAGCGCCGGGCGGTCGAGCCGGGTGCCGACCAGCCGGGTCTTGGCCCGTTCCAGGGTCTTGACCGGTACCACCAGGTCGACGTCGGCTCCCACCCCGCCATACTCCCGGATGCCGGCTGGACCTGGCCAGGGGCTCGGGCCTGATTGTCGCCCCCGACGACGTGGGGAAGACTCCAGGTCCACGACGAAGAGGGAGTGCACGTGGCCAAGGAGAAGGGCGGCTTCTGGGTCAGGCTCGCCGCAGTGGTCTTCTACCCCGCCACCGCGTTGATGGCGCGGCGGCGCGACGAGGGCGCGGAGAGGGTGCCCAGGACGGGCGGGGCGCTCATCGTGATGAACCACGTGTCGCACCTGGACCCCGTCTACGACGCCGTCTTCACGCACCGGCAAGGACGCGTGCCGCACTTCCTCGCGAAGCACAGCCTGTGGAACGTCCCGTTCGTCGGCACGGTGGTCAAGGGCGCCCGGCAGATCCCGGTGTACCGGGGCTCGGCCGACGCGCGGCAGAGCCTGCGCGCCGCCCACGAGGCCCTGGAGCAGGGGCTCGTCGTGATCATCTACCCGGAGGGCACGATCACGCGCGACCCGGACGGCTGGCCGATGGACTCGCGCACCGGGGTGGCGCGCCTCGCGCTGGAGCACGACGTGCCGGTGCTGCCCGCGGCGCGGTGGGGCACGCGTGAGGTCTACGACCACTACCGGAAGAAGTTCCGGCCGTTCCCGCGCAAGACCGTGGTGACGAAGGTGGGCCCGCCGGTCGACCTCGACGCGTACCGGAGCAGGCCGCGGGACCTGGCGTTGCTGCGCGAGGTGACCGACGTGCTGATGAACGACGTGAAGGGCCTGCTCGCGGACATCCGCCAGGAGCAGGCGCCCGACGGCTTCTACACCAAGAAGGCCTGACGTGGACCGGGTCGCGGTGCTGGGCGCCGGGTCGTGGGGCACCGCCTTCGCGAAGGTGCTCGCGGACTCCGGCACGGACGTGGTGCTGTGGGCGCGGCGCGCCGACGTGGCCGACGCCATCACGGCGGGGCGGGTCAACGACGACTACCTGCCGGGTGTGGCGCTGCCACCGAACCTGACCGCCACGTCGGACGCGAGAAGGGCGTTGGCCGGCGCGCGGGCCGTGGTGCTGGCGGTGCCGAGCCAGACCTTGCGGGAGAACCTGGGCGGCTGGCGGCCGTGGCTGCCGGCGGGCGCGACGCTGGTCAGCCTGGCCAAGGGGGTCGAGCTGGGCACGCTGAAGCGGATGAGCGAGGTGGTCCGCGAGGTCGCCGGCGTGCCGGAGGACCAGGTCGCGGTGGTGTCGGGACCCAACCTGGCCAAGGAGATCGCGGACGAGCAGCCGACCGCGACGGTCATCGCGTGCACGGACCACGACCGCGCGGTGGAGTTGCAGCACGCGTGCTCGAACTCCTACTTCCGGCCGTACACGAACGTCGACGTGGTGGGCTGCGAGCTCGGCGGCGCGTGCAAGAACGTGATCGCGCTGGCGTGCGGCATGGCGGCCGGGATGGGGTTCGGGGACAACACGATGGCCTCGATCATCACCCGGGGCCTCGCCGAGACGGCCCGGTTGGGCGCGGCGCTCGGCGCGGACCCGTTGACGTTCGCCGGGTTGGCCGGTCTGGGCGACCTGGTGGCCACGTGCGCCTCACCGCTGTCGCGCAACCGGTCGTTCGGCGAACGGCTGGGGCTCGGCGACTCGCTCGCGCAGGCGCAGGAGGCCGCGCACGGGCAGGTCGCCGAGGGCGTGAAGTCGTGCTCGTCGATCCGCGAGCTGGCCGCGCGGGTCGGCGTGGACATGCCGATCACGGACGGCGTGCACCAGGTGTGCCACGAAGGGTTGGACCCGCGCGTGCTGACGACGGCGCTGCTCGGGCGCGAGCGGAAGGCGGAACGGCAATGACCTGGGGCGACGGCACGCGCGTCGTGCACTCGACGCCGGCGGTGCGGGGCGAGCCGTTCCTGGCCGGTCCCGTGTTCGCGTCCGCCTACCACCTGGGCGGCGCCGACACCTACGGGCGGGCGCACAACCCGACCTGGCGGGCGTTGGAGGTGGCGCTGGGCGAGCTGGACGGCGGCACGACGGTGCTGTTCCCGTCCGGGATGGCGGCGATCTCGACGTTCCTGCGGGTCGTGCTCGCGCCCGGTGACGTGGTGGTGCTGCCGAGCGACGGCTACTACCTGACGCGCACGTTGGTCGCCGGGATGCCGGTGCGGGTGGTGGAGGCGCCGACGGCCGGGCCGTACCCGTCGTTCGAGGGCGTGCGGCTGGTGCTGCTGGAGTCGCCGTCGAACCCCGGGCTGGACGTGTGCGACATCGACGCGCTGGTGCGGGCCGCGCACGCGGCGGGCGCGCTGGTGGCGGTGGACAACACGACCGCGACGCCGTTGGGGCAGCAGCCGCTGCTGCTGGGCGCGGACGCGGTGGTGAGCAGCGACACGAAGGCCGTCGCAGGGCACAGCGACGTGCTGCTGGGTCACGTGTCGACGGCGGACCCGGACCTGGCGGAACGGGTGCGCGCGGCGCGGACGACCGGCGGCGCGATCCCCGGACCGTTCGAGGCGTGGCTGGCGCACCGGGGACTCGGCACGCTCGACCTGCGGCTGGGCAGGCAGGCGGAGAACGCGGCGGCGCTGTACGAGGCGCTGGAGGACCACCCGGCGGTCAGCGGGCTGCGCTGGCCGGGCGCGCCAGGGGACCCGGCGCACGAGGTGGCGTCGCGGCAGATGCGGCGGTTCGGCGGGGTGCTGACGTTCGTGCTGGCGGACGAGGGCGCGGTGGCGTCCTTCCTCGACCGGTCGCGGCTGGTGTTCGCGAGCACGAGCTTCGGCGGCCTGCACACGAGCCTGGACCGGCGGGCGCAGTGGGGCGACCCGGTGCCCGAGGGCCTGGTGCGGCTGTCCGCCGGCTGCGAGGACACCGCCGACCTCGTCGAGGACGTGCTCCGCTCACTCTGACGGGTCCATTTCGTGGGACGTGGTTGCGTGGTGGCAGGTCGGCTGCCACCCTCGTCACCATGTCTTCTCGCGCCATGACCGACGGGCGGGGTCACATCGACCTCCACCTGGTCGCCAGCGCGCTCTGTCCTTCCCGGTGATCGTCTCGCGTCCCGCGAGCCCGTGAGGCTCGCCACATCACCGAGCACCGAGAAGGAACCATGTTCGCCGTTCCGGAGAACACCATCGCCCTGCCCCAGTCGCACGCCGCGCTGCACCCCGTGCGGATCGCGCTCGACACGGCGGCACGGCGTGAGCGCTGGGCCCACCTGCTCCGCTACGACCCCGAGACCCGCTTCGCCGCGCTGGTCGACCGCACCGACGAGCAGGAGGTGTGGCTGATGAGCTGGTTGCCCGGCCAACGCGCCGACCTGCACGACCACGGCGTCACCAGTGGCGCGTTCACCGTGGTCAGCGGCTCGCTGACGGAGGTCGTCACGCCGGGCCCGACCCAGGTGCTGCACCACCTGGTGGCGGGCCAGTCGCGGGTGTTCGGGCCCGGGTACGCGCACCAGGTGCGCAACGACGGAGCCGACCCCGCCGTCACGATCCACGTGTTCCGCGACGGCGGGCGCACCATCCGGCCGGTCCGGTTCGACCCGCTCCCCGGGGCTACCGCGGCGCGCTGACGTGCGGCGGGACCTGCCGCCGCGCGGTGACGTGCGGCGGGACGTCCCAGTTGCCGACCAGCGCCGGGTCCGGTTCGGGCTCGCCCCACGCGGTGCGCAGCGGCAGCACGCCCGCCCACCTCGCGTTGGCCTCGACGTCCTCGGGCTCGTCGCCGGGCGGGCCGCTGCGGATCTTCACCGACGCCTCGGTCAGGTCGAGCGACAGCACGGCGGTCGCGGCCAGTTCCTTCGGCGTCGGCGGCCGGGCGTAGTCCCACGAGCCGGGCGCGATGTGCTCGGTGAGCACGCGCAGGGCGTGCACCTTGGTGTCCGGGTCGGTGACGGGGACGGCGGTGCCGTGCACGACGGCGGCGCGGTAGTTCATCGAGTGGTCGAACGCCGAGCGGGCGTAGACGACGCCGTCCAGGATCGTGACGGCGACGCACACGGGCACGCCGGTCCCGGCCTCGCGGAGGCTGCGCGCGCCGGTCGAGCCGTGCAGGTAGAGCGTGTCGCCGTCGCGGCCGTAGCCGGTGGGGAGCACGAGCGGCGCGTCGTCCACGACGACGGCCAGGTGGCAGACGAGGGCGGCGTCGAGGACCGCGTGCAGCGCCTCGCGTTCGGTGACGGCGCGGTTGCGCCCGCGCTTGATGGTGCTGCGATCCGTCGGTGACAACGTCATGGGAGGAGCTTGTCCGGTAAAGTGGCCCTCTTCAAGAGCCAATTCTCGGCGTTTTGAGGAGGCCACTGTGGCGGAGACGGCGTTGGCGGTGGTGTTGGACCGCGAATCGGCCGAACCGCTGGCCGTGCAGCTCGCGGACGCCCTGCGCACGGCGGCGGGCGACGGGCGGCTGCGCAGCGGTGACCGGTTGCCCTCGACCCGGGCGCTGGCCGAGCGGCTCGGCGTGAGCCGGACCGTGACAGCGGCAGCATACGAGCAGCTGCACGCCGAGGGCTGGATCGCGGGACGGCACGGGTCGGGCACCTACGTGACGACCACGCCGCCGGGCGCGTTGAAGTCGCGCGCCCGGCGGGTGGCGGCGCCCGCCGTGCCGGTGGACGTGGTGGACCTGGCTCCCGGCGCGCCGTGGGCGGAGGGGCTGGACCGGGCGGCTTGGCGGCGGGCGTGGCGCGCGGCGGCGGACGTGCAGCCGTTGTTCCGGCCGGCTCGGGGAGGGTTGCCGGAGTACCGGGCGGTGGTGGCGGAGCACCTGTTGCGGCACCGGGGGTTGGCGGTGCGCGGCGGGCTGCGGGAGGAGCTGGTGCTGGCGACCGGCGGGACCACGGCGGCGCTGGTGGAGCTGGGGTCGGCCGTGCTGCGGCCGGGTGACGCGGTGGCGGTGGAGGAGCCGGGGTACCAGCGGGCGGTGTGGGCGTTGCGGTCGGCCGGGGTGAAGGTCGTGCAGGCGCCCGTGGACGCCGAGGGGCTGTTGGTGGAGGCCGTGCCGCCGGGGGTGCGCGGCGTGTACTGCTCGCCGGCGCACCAGTACCCGATGGGCGGGCGGATGTCGGCGGCGCGGCGGGTGGCGCTGGTGGAGCGGGCGCGGGCGGAGGGGTGGCTGGTCGTCGAGGACGACTACGACGGTGAGCTGCGCTACGACGTCGCGCCGTTGCCGTTGCTGGCGGCGTTGGCGCCGGACGTGGTGGTGCACCTGGGCACGACGAGCAAGATCCTCACGCCGACGCTGGGCGCGGGGTGGATGGTCGCGCCCGAGCCGATCGCCGCCGAGGTGATGGCGCACCGGGACCGGACCGGCACCAGCCCGTCCGCGGCGGGGCAGCGGGTCCTGGTCGAGCTGGCGCGCAACGGCGACCTGGGGCGGCACCTCCGCAAGCTCCGGCGTGAGCTGTCCGAGCGCCGCGCGCTGCTGTCGGCGGCGTTCGCCGAGGCCGGGCTCCCCGTGCTGGGCGACGACGCGGGCGCGCACATCGTCGTGCCGCTGCCGTCGGCGCAGGCGGAGCGCGACGTGCTGGCCGAGGCGCACGACCGCGGCCTGCGGCTGGACGGCCTCGGCCGCCACCACGCGGGCCGGCCGAAGGTGCACGGCGCGGCGATCGGCTACAGCGCCTGCTCGCGCGACCAGCTGACCGCGGCGATCCCGGACCTCATCCGCATCCTCGCCACCCACACCCGCCCGTCCTGAGCGTTCAACTCGGGGTACCTGAACGTAGGACTCGCGCGCCGCGAACGTAGGACTCGCGCGAGTCCTACGTTCAGGGTGCGAGAGTCCTACGCTCAGGACCCGTGAGTTCTACGCTCAGGTGTGCGGTGCCGGTGGGTGGTTACGCCATCCGGGTAGGGTCCGAGCCATGACACAGCGCAAGACCAAGGTCGCCGTGGTGTTCGGCGGGCGCAGCAGCGAGCACATGGTCTCCTGCCTGTCCGCCGGCAGTGTCCTGCCGCACCTGGACCGGGACAGGTTCGACGTCGTGCCCGTCGGCATCACCGAAACGGGCGCGTGGGTGATCGGCGCCGACGACACCAAGGCGCTCGAGGTGCGCGACCGGCAGCTGCCCACCGTCAACGCGCTGGTGCCCGTGTCCGGCAGCGAACTGGTGCCGGTGGCCCCCACCGAGGTGCTGGCCGACGTGGACGTCGTGTTCCCCGTCCTGCACGGCGCCTGGGGAGAGGACGGCACCATCCAGGGCCTGCTGGAACTGACCGACATCCCGTACGTCGGACCGGGTGTGCTGGCCAGCGCGGTCGCCATGGACAAGGAGTTCACCAAGCGCCTGCTCAAGGGCGCGGGCCTGCCCGTCGGCGAGTTCGCCGTGCTGCGGCGCGAGCAGGAGACGCTGACCGAGGCCGACCGCGAGCGGTTGGGGCTGCCCGTCTTCGTCAAGCCCGCGCGCGCCGGGTCGTCCGTCGGCATCTCGAAGGTCGTCGACTGGGCCCACCTGGACAGCGCGATCGCGTTGGCGCGCAAGACCGACCCGAAGGTGATCATCGAGGCCGCCGTCTCCGGCCGCGAGGTCGAGTGCGGCGTGCTGGAGTTCCCGGACGGCCGCGTCGAGGCGTCGCTGCCCGCCGAGCTGCGCATCGTCGGCGGCGAGGTCGACTGGTACGACTTCGACGCCAAGTACCTCGACGACGTGTGCGAGTTCGACATCCCCGCCAAGCTGGACGAGCACGTCACCCGGGACCTGCGCGAGATGGCCGTCGCCGCGTTCCGCGCGCTGGACTGCCAGGGCCTGGCCCGGGTCGACTTCTTCGTCACCGACTACGACGAGCTCGTGGTCAACGAGGTCAACACCATGCCCGGCTTCACGCCGATCTCGATGTACCCGCGGATGTGGGCCGAGACGGGCGTCGACTACCCGGCGCTGCTGACCACGTTGGTGGAGACGGCGATCGCCCGCGGCACGGGCCTGCGCTAGTCAGCCCCTGGTGTCCACGGGGCCCTTGGCGAGGGTGTCTCGGACCGTGGCCGAGATGTCCTGTAGGGGCCCCGTGCCCGCGTCCGACGGCACGGTCAGCGCCACGTACACCGGCCGGTCCACCACGTACCAGGTGGCCGAACCGCCCTCGGCCACCTCCAGCCACTGCACGTCCGAGATCACCCGAAGCTGGGAGGTCGGGGTGAGGTCGCCGGGACGGTCCAGCCCGCACCGCAGCACGACGGGCTCGTGTTCCGCGTCACCCCACGCCAGGGCGCCGACCGGAGCGGGCGTGGCCAGCTCACGGCGAGGCAGCGTGACGCCGCTGGACACGAGCTGCGCGGGCAGCGCGCCCAGCAGCGCCGCGCACTCGGCCGACTCGGCCTCCGGCGCGGGCACCGGCACGAGCGCCACGGGACCGGCGTGGCCGGCGGACGGGTCCGCCGGGTCGTCGCCGCCGAGGAGGAGACCCGCCGCCGCGACCCCCGCCACGAGCAGCGCCGTCAGCCCTAGGGCGACGACGAGCAGCGGGCGGGGGAGCAGCGGGACGGGTTCCGGTTCCTGTGCCACCCGGCTATGACAGCACGGGCTTACAGGTGGACCACCGGGCAGGTCAGCGTTCGCGTGATGCCCTCCACGTTCTGGATGCGGGCGACCACGAGTTGCCCCAACTGGTCGACGGTGTCGGCCTCGGCGCGCACGATGACGTCGTACGGACCGGTGACGTCCTCCGCGGTGGCCACACCGGGGATGCCGGAGATCTCCGCCGCGACGGCGGCTGCCTTCCCGACCTCGGTCTGGATGAGGATGTATGCGTGCACCACGGCGTGCCCCTTCGTCGCGACAGGTTAGGTCGGGGTAGGAACGTGCACAGCAACGTACCCCAGTTGGGGTTCCGAATGCTCAGAACGGGAGGCAATCTTGCGTCCGGAGCCGCCGCGCAACGCGGACACGGTCGCTGAGGTGGGTGAGTTCGGTCTCATCCGCCGGGTGACGGCAGGTCGGACGCAGCCGCCCACCACCCTGCTCGGGCCGGGTGACGACGCGGCTGTGGTCGCGGCGCCCGACGGCCGCGTGGTGGTCTCCACCGACGTGCTGGTCGAAGGCGTCCACTTCAGACTCGACTGGTCCTCTCCCGAGCAGGTGGGGCGCAAGGCGGCGGCCGTGAACCTGGCCGACGTGGCGGCCATGGGCGCGATGCCGACGGCCCTGCTGATCGGCCTCGCCTGCCCGGCCGACACGCCGTCCGCCGTGGTCGAGGGGATCACCGCCGGGCTGTGGCAGGAGGCGACCGTGGCGGGCGCGGGCGTGGTGGGCGGGGACATGGTGTCGTCCGCGACACTGGTGATCTCCGTTACCGCGATGGGTGACATGGGCGGGTTGGAGCCCGTCACCCGGTCGGGCGCGCAGGTGGGTGATGTCGTCGCGGTGTGCGGGCGGCTCGGCTGGGCGGCGGGCGGGTTGGCGGTGCTGCAGCGCGGGTTCCGGTCGCCGGTCGCGGTCGTCGGCGCGCAGCGGAACCCCGAACCCCCTTACGAGGCCGGGCCCCAGGCCGCCGCGGCGGGCGCGACGGCGATGATCGACGTCTCGGACGGCCTGCTGGCCGACCTGGGGCACATCGCGGACGAGTCCGGCATCGGCATCGACATCCGCACCGAGCTGCTGGAGGTCCACCCGCGGCTGATCGACGTCGCGGCGGCGCTCGGCGCGGACGCCCGGCACTGGGCGCTGACCGGTGGCGAGGATCACGCGCTGGCGGCGACGTTCCCCGAACCGGGG
Organism: Actinosynnema sp. CA-299493; assembly: GCF_050946825.1. NCBI lineage: Bacteria > Bacillati > Actinomycetota > Actinomycetes > Pseudonocardiales > Pseudonocardiaceae > Actinosynnema > Actinosynnema sp. CA-299493. The sequence goes on along the minus strand of NZ_CP191993.1, from coordinate 8,027,419 downwards.
GTCGTGCCCGAGGGCTGGCGCACGATCGGCACGGTCCGGCACGGCAGCGGCGTGACCGTCGACGGGCGCGCGTACGAGAAACCCCCTGGCTGGGAGCACTGGCGGTAGGTAGCCTCACGTATGTGGAACTATGCACGCTCGCGTATGACCATCCAGATTCGGTCAAGTTGATCTCCGATCTCCAGCAGGTCTACGTGGACCGGTACGGCGAGGGGGACGTCACGCCGGTCGACCCGACCGAGTTCGCCGCGCCGCTGGGGCACTTCGCGGTCGGCTACCTCGACGGCGTGCCGGTGGCGTGCGGCGGGTGGCGGGCGCACGACGTGGCCACGGACTCGTTGCGCCCCGGCGACGCCGAGATCAAGCGCATGTACGTGGTGGAGGCGCTGCGCGGGCGCGGCCTGGCGCGGCTCGTGCTGGGGTCGCTGGAAGCGGCGGCGCGGGCGGCCGGTCGCACGCGGATGGTGCTGGAGACCGGGTTGCGCCAACCGGAGGCCATCGGGCTCTACCGGACCAATGGATACGCGCGCATCGACAACTTCGGCGTCTACCGGCATCATCCGGAAAGCCTCTGCTTCGCCAAGGATCTCTGAGGGGTCGGGAGGGACCGCGATGGCGATCTACGCGTTGGGCGACTTCGAGCCGGTGATCCACCCGGACGCCTACGTGCACCCGGACGCGACGGTGATCGGCGACGTGCGGATCGGCGCGCACGCCTCGGTGTGGCCGCAGGCCGTGCTGCGCGGTGACTACGGGCGCATCGAGGTCGGCGCGCGGACGTCGATCCAGGACGGCACGGTCGTGCACTGCACGGAGGTCCACCCGACGTTGATCGGCGCGGAGTGCGTGATCGGGCACAACGTGCACATCGAGGGCGCGACCATCGCCGACCGGTGCCTGATCGCCTCGGGCTCGGTGGTGCTCAACGGGTCCGTGGTGGAGACCGGCGCGATCGTCGGCGCGGGCGCGGTGCTGTCGTTCGAGGGGCACGTGCCCGCCCGGTCGATGGCGCTCGGCGTGCCCGCCCGCGTGCGCGAGGGGTACGTCGTGCCGGACGGCGCGTGGCAGTTCGCCGTGGACAAGTACGTGGACAACATCTTGCTCTACCGCAAGGAGTTGCGCCGCCTGGACTGAGGTAGGGTCCCGCCGTGGCACGTCCGCTTGAAGAGATCATGGAAGCCGGCTGGGCCGAGGCACTCGCGCCCGTGGCCGATCGCATCGCCGAGATGGGCGAGTTCCTGCGGGCGGAGGTGGCCGCCGGGCGGACGTACCTGCCCGCGGGGGAGAACGTGCTCCGGGCGTTCCAGCAGCCGTTCCACTCCGTGCGGGTGCTGATCGTCGGCCAGGACCCGTACCCGACGCCGGGTCACGCGGTCGGGCTGAGCTTCTCGGTGTCGCCGGAGACCCGGCCCATCCCGAAGAGCCTGATCAACATCTACACCGAGTACGTGGCGGACCTGGGCCACCCCAAGCCGTCCAACGGCGACCTGACCCCGTGGACCGAGCGCGGCGTGCTGCTGCTCAACCGGGCGCTGACGGTGCAGCCGGGCAAGTCGAACTCCCACCGCAACAAGGGCTGGGAGCCGGTGACCGAGCAGGCGATCAAGGCGCTGGCCGAGCGGGACGCGCCGCTCGTCGCGATCCTGTGGGGCAGCCAGGCGCGTGCCCTCAAGCCGCTGCTGGGCGCCGACCGCTGCGTGGAGTCGGTCCACCCGAGCCCGCTGTCCGCGGCAGGCGGCTTCTTCGGCTCGCGGCCGTTCAGCAAGGTCAACGAGCTGCTGGTGAAGCAGGGCGCCGAGCCGATCGACTGGAAGCTGCCGTAGCCGTCCGCCTCGGGTCCGGGTGAACCGGACACCCACGACCTGGCACACCCAGAACGCCGAAAGGCCCCCGGAACGCGGTTCCGGGGGCCTTTCGGCTAGCTCAGGCGCGGGTCATCAGCCGCGCACCACCTTGCCCGCCTTCAGGCACGAGGTGCACACGTTCAGCCGCTGCCGCGTCGAAGAGGAAACCTTCGCGCGCACGGTCTGAATGTTCGGGTTCCACCGGCGGTTCGTCTTCCGGTGGGAGTGCGAGACAGAATGGCCGAAGCCCGGCCCCTTGCCACAGACGTCGCACACGGCAGCCACGTCAGCCACTCCTTAAGGTTACTGATCGGTACTCACGCCCCGGCGGGCGCGCAAGCGTGCACAAGCCTCAGCCGGGCATGGCAACCCAGACAGGGTAGCCGGTGGCGCGTTCTGCCACCAAACCGGGTCGAATACCCTCGCCGGCATGCAGGCACTCGATGCGGTCGCGGTGCGCCAGTGGGCGGACGCCTGTGTTCGGTCCCTGGACGCCAACCGGGAGGACATCGATCGCAGCAACGTGTTCCCCGTGCCGGACGGCGACACCGGGACCAACCTGCTCCAGACGATGCGCTCGGCGTTGGACGCGCTGCTCCGGACACCCGTCGACACGGTGGGCGCGGCGTTGAGCGCGCTCGCCAGAGGTGCGCTGGCCGGCGCGCGGGGCAACTCCGGGGTGATCCTCTCGCAGGTGCTGCGGGGTCTGGCGGAGGCCGTCCAAGGGGCCTCCACGGCGTCCGGCACGTCGTTGCGGCGGGCGTTGTGGCGGGCCGACGAACTGGCCACCGCCGCCGTCTCGGAGCCGGTCGCGGGCACGGTGCTGTCCGTGCTGCGCGCGGCGGCCGAGGCGGCTCGCGACTGCGCGTCCGACGACCTGGACGAGGTGATCACGGTCGCGGCGAAGGCGGGCGCCGAGGCGCTGGCCGACACACCGCGCCAGTTGGCCGTGCTGGCGCGGGCCGGTGTGGTGGACGCGGGCGGGCGCGGGCTGGTCGTGCTGCTGGACACGTTGGCGGCGGTGATCACCGGGCGCGAGGTCGAGGACGCGCCGGTCTTCGCCACGGTGCCGCGCGAGCCGCTGACCACCGCGCGCGAGGACGGGTCGGCCGAGTTCGAGTACGAGGTCATGTACCTGCTGGACGGTCTGGTGGGTGCGAGCGGTTCGGCGGGTGGGGCTGGTCCGGTGGGTGGTGCCGGTTCGGCGGGGGTGGGGGGCGAGCCGGACGTGGAAGCGCTGAAGGACGAGCTGGCGGCCATCGGCGACTGCGTGTCCGTGGTCGGCGACGGCGCTGGGCTGTGGACCGTGCACGTGCACTGCAACGACATCGGGGCGGCCGTGGAGGCGGGCATCCGGGCCGGCCGGCCGCACCGGATCACGGTGGCGCGCTTCGCCGACCAGATCGCCGCCCAGGCGCCCCGGTTCGTGCGCGACCGGGCGATCGTCGTGCTGGTCGAGGGCGAGGGCGTGGCCGAGCTGTTCCGGTCCGAGGGCGCGGTGGTGTTCGAGCCGGGTGACGGGGTGACGGCGGCCGACCTGCTGGCCGTGGTGGTGAGCACGCGGGCGCGGCAGGTGACCGTGCTGCCCGGTGACCCGACCTGGCGCGAACCGCTGGACGAGGCCGTCGCGCAAGCCGTCGCCGCGGGTCAGGACGTCGTGGTCGTGCCGACGTTCTCCCCGGTGCAGGCGTTGGCGGCGCTGGCCGTGCACTCGCCGACCCGGCGCGCCGGTGACGACGTGGTCGCGATGGCCGAGGCGGCGGCGGCCACCCGGCGCGGCGAGGTCGCGGTGTCCGACCGGGAGGCGATCACCTGGGTCGGCCGGTGCCGTCCCGGCGACCTGCTGGGCATGGTGGACGGCGAGGTGGTGCTGGTCGAGCCGGACCCGGCCGACGTGGGCGCGCTGGCGTGCCGGCTGGTCGACCGGATGCTCGCCAGCGGCGGCGAGCTGGTCACCGTGCTGTTGGGGCGGGCCGCCCCGGACGGGGTCGAGCGGGTGCTGGAAGATCACCTGCGCGTCGCCCACCCGGAGGTGGAACTGGCCGCTTACCCGGGCGGGCAGCGAGACGCCCTGCTGACTGTCGGTGTCGAGTAGTTGGATGGGCCGGGATGACGACCTTCGACGAGAAGCTGGTGTCGGTGCTCGGCCAGAAGAGCGCCGACGCGCTGGAGGCCGGGCTCGGCCTGACCACCGTCGGTGAGCTGCTGCGCCACTACCCGCGCCGCTACGACGAGCGCGGCAAGCTGACCGAGATCGCCGGGCTGGAGCTGGGCGAGCACGCCACCGTGCAGGCGCGGGTCAAGAGCGCGCGGCAGCGGCGGATGAAGTCGCGCAGCGGCGAGCTGCTGGAGGCCGTGATCACCGACGGCAGCAGCGACCTGCACCTGGTGTTCTTCGGGCGCGGCTCGCGCAAGGTCGAGCGGGACCTGCTGCCGGGGCGCGAGGCGATGTTCGCGGGCAAGGTCGGCGTGTTCAACGGCAAGCTCCAGCTCGCGCACCCCGACTACCAGGTGCTGGACGGCGAGGACGCCGCGGCGGCGGACTTCGCGGGCGCGATGATCCCGGTCTACCCGGCGGCGCAGGGCATCCAGTCGTGGAACGTCTCCAACTGCGTCGAGCAGGTCCTCGCGGTGTGGGACGGGGTGGCGCTGGACCCGCTGCCGGAGTCGTTGCGCGCCGAGCGCGGGCTGATCGGGCTGGAGAAGGCGTTGCGCGACATCCACCGGCCGGACGGCTGGGCCGCGATCACCGTCGCGCAGCAGCGGTTGAAGTGGGACGAGGCGATGGCGGTGCAGCTGACGCTGGCGCAACGCCGCCGTTCGGCGACGGCCCGTCCCGCGCCCGCGTGCCCGCCCCGGGAGGGTCTGGTGCGCGACGCGTTCGAGGCCCGGCTGCCGTTCGAGCTGACGGCGGGGCAGCGCGAGGTCGGCGAGCAGATCGTCCGGGACCTGTCCGGCGCGCACCCGATGAACCGGCTGCTGCAAGGGGAAGTCGGCTCGGGGAAGACGATCGTGGCGCTGCGGGCGATGTTGCAGGTGGTCGACGCCGGGCGGCAGGCGGCGATGCTCGCGCCGACCGAGGTGCTGGCGGCTCAGCACGCGCGGTCGTTGCGGGAGCTGCTGGGCGACCTCGGGCAGGCCGGTGAGCTGGGCGGGGCCGAGCACGCGACGCGGGTGACGCTGCTGACCGGGTCGATGGCCACGGCGGCGCGCAAGCGGGCGTTGTTGGAGATCGTGTCCGGCGAGGCCGGGATCGTGGTCGGCACGCACGCGTTGATCCAGGACAAGGTCGAGTTCGCCGACCTGGGGCTGGTCGTGGTGGACGAGCAGCACCGGTTCGGCGTGGAGCAGCGGGCCGCGTTGAGCGGGCGCGCGGGCGGGTCGACGCCGCACGTGCTGGTGATGACGGCCACACCGATCCCGCGCACGGTGGCGATGACGGTGTACGGCGACCTGGAGGTGTCCGCGCTGCGCGAGCTGCCGCAGGGGCGTTCGCCGATCAGCACGTCCGTGGTGCCGGTGGCGGCGAAACCGGGCTGGCTGGACCGGGCGTGGCAGCGGATCCACGAAGAGGTCCGCAAGGGGCACCAGGTGTACGTGGTGTGCCCGCGCATCGGCGACGGCGACGCGGAGGACGACGGGGAGGCGCCGCCGAAGGAGTCCGGGTCCGCCAAGGGCTCGTCGAAGGGCACGTCGAGTGGTTCGCCGAAGGGATCGTCGAACGGTTCGCCGAAGGGGCCGCCGAAGGACGACGGTTCCGATCGGAGGCCGCCGCTCGCGGTGGTGGACGTGGCGAACCGGTTGGCCGGAGGGCCGTTGCGCGGGCTGCGGATCGACATCCTGCACGGCCGGATGCCGTCGGAGGACAAGGACGCCGTGATGCGGGCGTTCGCGGCGAACGAGGTGCAGGTGCTGGTCGCCACGACCGTGGTCGAGGTCGGCGTGAACGTGCCCAACGCCACCGTGATGGTCATCATGGACGCGGACCGGTTCGGGGTCAGCCAGCTGCACCAGCTGCGTGGACGCGTCGGGCGGGGCAGCGCGCCGGGGCTGTGCCTGCTGGTCACCGAGATGCCGGACGGCACGTCGACGATGGAGCGGCTGCGGGCGGTCGAGTCCACTCTGGACGGGTTCGAGCTGGCGCAGCTCGACCTGGAGCTGCGGCGGGAAGGCGACATCCTCGGCGCGGCGCAGTCCGGCACGCGGTCGGGGTTGAAGATGCTGTCGCTGCTGCGGGACGAGGACGTGATCGCGGAGGCGCGGGTGGTGGCGCAGGAGGTCGTGGAGGCCGATCCGGAGCTGGCCGCGCACCCCGGGTTGGCCGGGTTGGTGGCCGGGTTGCTGGACGACGAGCGGGCGGAGTACCTGGAGAAGGCGTAGCGGGCGGAGGCCGCCTGAGCGGAGAAGGTGGAGTCGGCCTGAGGCGGAGCGGCGGAGGGGGAGCGGGCGGAGGCGGAGCGCGCGGAGGCTGCCTGAGCGGGTGGAGCGGGTGGAGCGGGTGGAGGCCGCCGGAGGCGTGGCGGGCTGCCGGTTACCCTGGCTTGTGCGCCGATTCCTGCTCGTCCTGGTTCCGTTGGTGCTCGTCGCCTGCACGCCCGCGCCCGCCGGTGACCAGGCGCCGACCACGTCCGCGCCGCCCAAGGGCGATCTGGCGGTGCTCGCCGAACGCATCGAGCAGCGGCGGGCCGAGTCGGGCACGGCGACGTTCCACACCGAGGGCTTCGCGTCGGACGGGCAGGGCACCGAGGTGCGCAACGTGGCGGACGGCGTGCTGCGGCGCGACGGCGGCGGTGTGACCGGGTCGATGACGATGGACGTGTCGACCGGCGGGCCGCCGAAGAAGATCGCGTTGGTGGTCGTGCGCGACGGCACGTACGTGCAGGTCGAGGGCGCGCCGATGCCCGCGGGCAAGAAGTGGGGCTTCTACCCGGCGACGAGCGGCGGCGAGGTGTCCGCGTTGCTGCGCGGCTTCGGGCCGAGCGCGACGCCGGGCGCGGAGCTGGACTACGTGCAGCCGCGCGCGGCGTTGATCGTGGGCAAGTCGTCCGAGCAGGTGGACGGGGTGCCGGTGACGCGGTTCGACCTGGTCGTGGACGCGGTGAAGATGGCGAAGGTCATCGAGGACCAGGACATCCAGTTGCAGCACACCCAGCTGGCCCAGTACGGGGTGAAGATCGCGGCGTCGGTGTGGGTGGACGGCACGAGCGCGCCGGTGCGCGCCGAGTACCGGTTCGAGCTGGACGGCAAGGTCGTGAAGCAGTCGACGACCCGGTTCCGCGGGTGGGGCGAGCCGGTCGAGATCACCGTGCCGGAGCAGGGTGAGGTGGCGCCGGCCGACCAGCTGCCCCAGTGACCGGCTGCCCGGGCCTCGGGCGGGTTACCTGGACTGCCTGCTCTTGGGGACCGGCAGTTGGGTGGTCGGCTGCTCGGAGGGGTCGACGGCCTTGGCCTTGGCGGGCTTCGAATCGGGCTTCGAATCGGGTTTCGAGCCGGTCGGCTTGGCGGGCACGGGCTTGGCGGGCGCAGGTTTGGTGGCCGCTGGTGTGGTGGGCGAGTCGGTGGAGGTCGCCGAGTCGGTGGGGGACACCGAGTCGGTGGTCGCCGCGCCCTCGGAGGCGGCTTCCTCGTCCAGCGGGGTGAGCGTGGCCACCGCGCGGGACACGGCTTCCTGCGCGGCGGCGAACTGCTCGCTCAGCGCGCGGTGCACGCGGTGCAGCTCGGCCAACTTCCGGTCGGCCGCGGTGGTGCGCCGGTCGGCGTGGGCGTCGGCTTCGGTGATGGTCTTCTCGGCGTGGGCGTCGGCCTCGGCGACGACTTCCTCGGCGCGGGCGTTCGCCTCGGACACCGTCTGCTCCGCCTTGGCCAGCGCCTCGGCCTCCAGCTCGGCGACCTGCTTCTCGGTCTCCGCGCGCAGCTCGGCGGCCTCGGCCCGAGCGGCTTCGAGGAGCTTCACGGCCTCGGCCTTCGCCTCGACCACGTGCACCTCGTGCTCCTTGCGGAGCTTGGTGCGCAGCTCGTCGTACTCCTTGTCGAGGTCGTCGTGGTAGCCCTTGTACTTCTGCTCCAGCTCGACCCGCTTCGCCTCCAGCTCGGCCGTCCTGGTCTCGAAGTCCTTCGTGAACTTCTCGCGGTCGGCGCGGGACTCCGCCATCAACGCCTCGTGCTCGGCGGTCAGCTTGGCCCGCAGCTCCTCGTGCGAGCGCTCCAGCTCGGTGCGGCGCTCGTCGTACTGCCGCTCCAGCTCGGTGGTCCGCTGCTGGTGGGCCGCCTCCAGCTGCCGCCGCCGGTCCTCCAGCTCGCCCATCGCGCGGTGGTGCGCCGCCTTGCCCTCGGCCGCCGCCCGCTCGGCCTCGGCGCGGGTGGCGTTGGCTTGGTCGAGCGCGGCCTTGCGGATGTCGGCGATCTCCTCCTCGGCCAACGTCATCATCACGCGCACGCGCTCGGTGACGTTGGACGCGCTGGAGGGGCTGGTGGCCAGCTTGCCGAGCTGGGTCTTGACCTTGTCGAGCTCGGCGCGGGTGGAGTTGAGGAGGTTGCCCAGCTCGGCCACCTGCGCCGACGCCGCGTCCCGGGCCCGGTTCGAGTTCTTGAGGTCGAACTCGAGCCGCGTCACCCGTTCGTTCACCTGACGCTGGTTGTACCCGCGCAGTACGACGTCGAAATGGGTGCGGGCAGCAGGCTGCCCAGTCCCTTCAGCCCCGGCCATGGGCCCAACCCTACCGAGAAGTCGCCGGCCGTAGTCACCCGATGCAGCGAACCCACCGTAACGAGTCGGTGATCCACCGTGTGGGGTGAAGGCGGTACGGCCGGCGGTGCGGTAAGGGCCCACGCAGTCAGTCCGTCAATCCACCGTGCGCGTGGGGGCTGCGCGAGACGAGCTCGCAAGGGAGAATCCCTGGGCGTGATCCCAGGTCGCGCCTGCCTTGACCGGGTGAGTGAACGATCACGATGACGTCCGTCACGTGAGATGGAACTCCCGAGGGGCGGGAAGCGCACGGTAACGTGCCTTGATTCATCGAGTTCCGCCCGCGCTCGGGCGCGACTCGCCGAGTAACCGGGAGGGAACGCCGCATGTTCCGCAAGGTTCTTGTCGCCAACCGCGGCGAGATCGCGATCCGGGCCTTTCGCGCCGCCTACGAGCTTGGCGCCGGCACCGTTGCCGTCTTCCCCCACGAGGACCGCAACTCCCTGCACCGGCTGAAGGCCGACGAGTCGTACGAGATCGGTGACCCCGGCCACCCCGTCCGGGCCTACCTGTCCGTCGAGGAGATCATCAAGGCGGCGCGCAAGGCCGGCGCCGACGCGGTCTACCCCGGCTACGGCTTCCTGTCCGAGAACCCCGAGCTGGCCAAGGCCTGCGCGGACGCCGGCATCACGTTCGTCGGCCCGCCCTCGGACGTGCTCGAACTGACCGGCAACAAGGCCCGCGCCATCGCCGCGGCCCGTGCGGCCGGCCTGCCGGTGCTCAAGTCCAGCGAGCCGTCGAGCGACATCGACGCCCTGGTCCGGGCCGCCGAGGACATCTCGTTCCCGGTGTTCGTGAAGGCCGTCGCGGGTGGTGGCGGGCGCGGTATGCGGCGGGTGGAAGAGCCCGCCCAGCTCAGGGAGTCCCTGGAAGCCGCGTCACGCGAGGCGGAGTCGGCGTTCGGCGACCCGACGGTGTTCCTGGAGCAGGCCGTGGTCGAGCCGCGGCACATCGAGGTGCAGATCCTCGCCGACGGCGAGGGCAACGTGATGCACCTGTTCGAGCGCGACTGCTCGGTCCAGCGCCGCCACCAGAAGGTCATCGAGATCGCGCCCGCGCCGAACCTCGCGCCGGAGCTGCGCGACCGGATCTGCGCCGACGCCGTGAAGTTCGCCCGGCACATCGGCTACCGCAACGCCGGCACCGTCGAGTTCCTGCTCGACCCGCGCGGCAACTACGTCTTCATCGAGATGAACCCCCGCATCCAGGTCGAGCACACGGTCACCGAAGAGGTCACCGACGTGGACCTGGTGCAGTCGCAGATGCGCATCGCGGGCGGCGAGACGCTGGCCGACCTGGGGCTGAGCCAGGAGACCGTGCAGCTGCGCGGCGCGGCGCTGCAGTGCCGCATCACGACGGAAGACCCGGCCAACGGCTTCCGCCCGGACACCGGCATGATCAGCGCCTACCGCTCGCCGGGCGGCTCGGGCATCCGGCTGGACGGCGGCACGACCGGCGCGGGCACGGTCATCGGCGCGCACTTCGACTCGATGCTGGTCAAGCTGACGTGCCGCGGACGCACGTTCTCCGCCGCGGTGGCCCGCGCGCGGCGCGCGGTGGCCGAGTTCCGCATCCGGGGCGTGTCCACGAACATCCCGTTCATCCAGGCGGTGCTGGACGACCCGGACTTCTACGAGGGTCGGGTCACGACGTCGTTCATCGAGAAGCGACCCCACCTGCTGACGGCGCGGCACTCCGCCGACCGCGGCACGCGGATGCTGACCTACCTGGCCGACGTGACGGTGAACCGGCCCAACGGCCCGCGCCCGGCCGTCGTGGACCCGAAGGTGAAGCTGCCGGCGGTCGACCTGAACGCCGAGCCGCCGGCGGGGTCGAAGCAGAAGCTGGACGAGCTGGGGCCGGAGGGCTTCGCCCGCTGGCTGCGGGAGGGCAAGGCCCTGGCCGTCACCGACACCACGTTCCGCGACGCGCACCAGTCGTTGCTGGCGACGCGCGTGCGGACGAAGGACCTGCTGGCCATCGCGCCGCACGTGGCGCGGATGACGCCGCAGCTGCTGTCGTTGGAGGCCTGGGGCGGCGCGACGTACGACGTGGCGCTGCGGTTCCTGGCCGAGGACCCGTGGGAGCGGCTGGCCGCGCTGCGCGAGGCGGTGCCGAACATCACCCTGCAGATGCTGCTGCGCGGCCGGAACACGGTGGGCTACACGCCGTACCCCGAGGCTGTGACCAGCGCGTTCGTCGAAGAAGCGACGAAGACCGGTATCGACATCTTCCGGATCTTCGACGCGCTGAACGACGTGGAGCAGATGCGGCCGGCGATCGAGGCGGTCCGCGAGACGGGCACGGCGGTGGCCGAGGTGTGCCTGTGCTACACCTCGGACCTCTCGAACCCCGACGAGCGGATCTACACGCTCGACTACTACCTGAAGCTGGCCGAGCAGATCGTCGGGGCCGGCGCGCACGTCCTCGCGGTGAAGGACATGGCGGGCCTGCTGCGCCCGCCGGCGGCGGCGCGGTTGGTGACGGCGCTGCGCAAGGAGTTCGACCTGCCGGTGCACCTGCACACGCACGACACGGCGGGTGGGCAGCTGGCGACGTACCTGGCGGCCATCCAGTCCGGGGTGGACGCGGTCGACGGCGCGGTGGCGTCGATGGCGGGCACGACGTCGCAGCCGCCGTTGTCGGCGATCGTGGCGGCCACGGACTACACGGACCGGTCCACGGGCCTGGACCTGCGGGCGGTGTGCGACCTGGAGCCGTACTGGGAGTCGGTGCGCAAGGTCTACGCGCCGTTCGAGTCGGGCATCCCCGGGCCGACGGGACGGGTGTACTCGCACGAGATCCCCGGCGGGCAGCTGTCGAACCTGCGGACGCAGGCGGTCGCGCTCGGGCTCGGGCAGAAGTTCGAGGAGATCGAGTCCATGTACGCGGCGGCCGACCGGATGCTGGGTCGGCTGGTGAAGGTGACGCCGTCGTCCAAGGTGGTGGGCGACCTGGCGTTGCACCTGGTCGGAGCGGGTGTCTCGCCGAAGGAGTTCGAGGCTGACCCGGGCCGGTTCGACATCCCGGCGTCGGTCATCGGGTTCCTGCACGGTGAGCTGGGCGACCCGCCCGGCGGGTGGCCGGAGCCGTTCCGGAGCAAGGCGTTGAAGGGGCGTGCCGCGCCGAAGGGCGTGGCGGAGCTGACCGACGACGACGTCAAGGGTCTGGCGGACGACCGGCGGGCGACGCTCAACCGGTTGCTGTTCCCGGCGCCGACGAAGGAGTTCCTGGCGCACCGGGAGGCGTACGGCGACACGAGCGTGCTGGGGAGCAAGGACTTCTTCTACGGGCTCAAGCGGGGGGAGGAGTACCAGGTCGACCTGGAGCCGGGCGTGCGGCTGCTGATCGGGCTGGAGGCCATCGGTGAGGCGGACGAGCGCGGCATCCGCACGGTGATGGCGACGTTGAACGGGCAGTTGCGGCCGATCCAGGTGCGGGACCGGTCGATCGCGGCCGAGGTGCCGGTGGCGGAGAAGGCGGACCGGGGCAACCCCGGGCACGTCGCGGCGCCGTTCGCCGGGGTCGTCACGCCGAGCGTGGCGGAGGACGAAGAGGTCGAGGTCGGGCAGACGATCGCGACGATCGAGGCGATGAAGATGGAGGCCGCGATCACCGCGCCCAAGGCCGGCCGGGTGAAGCGGTTGGCCGTGCGTGGGGTGCAGCAGGTCGAGGGTGGGGATTTGTTGATCGTGTTGGAGTGAGGGTGGGGGTTGGGGGTTAGGGGAGTGGTGGTTGGGTTCGGCTCGATGTGACATGGGGCCCTTACGGGCACTCCAGGCAGGCCAAAGCCGGCAGGCCCGGCGGGGAAGAGCGTCCCGCCAAGCCTGCCGGCTTCGACCAGCCTAAAGCACCCGAACCCATGTCAAATCGGGCCTTGGTGGGGTGTGGCGGGTCCGTTGTGGTGGGTGTTGGTGGACACATGGAGGGGTGGGGGGAACCCGGGGGGTTGGGGTTGGCGTTGGTGGGGCATGAAGAAGGTCGCTGTTGGGTTGTTCGCTGTGACGGCCGGCGCTCTTGCCTGGGCGGCGCGGGATGTGCGGCTGGCGTTGGGCGGGAAGCCCGGTGGTGAGCGGGTGCGGCGGTCGCCCCGGTATCGCGATGGGAAGTTCCACAACGCCGCCCGCACTCGGACGATGCCGCCGGACGGCGCGGCCGGGACGGTGCGGGAGATGTTCTTCGGTGGGCAGCAGCGGCGGCCCGTCGGCGAGGTGCCGTTGGTGCCGCCGGTCGTCGGGTCGGCGGACGGGTTGCACATCACCTGGTACGGGCACGCGTCGACGTTGGTGGAGATCGACGGCGCGCGGGTGTTGGTCGACCCCGTGTGGAGCGACCGGGTGTCACCGTCGCAAGTGGTCGGTCCGCGGCGGTTGCACCCGGTGCCGCACGCGTTGCACGAGGTGGGGCGGGTGGACGCGGTGGTGATCTCGCACGACCACTACGACCACCTCGACCTGGCGACGGTGCGCGCGTTGACCGGGGACACGGACGCGGTGTTCGTGGTGCCGCTCGGGATCGGGGCGCACCTGCGCCGGTGGGACGTGCCCGAGCACCGGATCGTGGAACTGGACTGGGACGAGTCGCACGAGGTGGCGGGGGTCACGTTGGTGGCCACCGCGGCGCAGCACTTCTCCGGCCGGGGCTTGCAGCGGGACAACACGCTGTGGGCGTCGTGGGTGCTGAAGGGACCGCGCCACCGGGTCTACTACAGCGGTGACACCGGTTACTTCGACGGTTACGAGCGGATCGGTGCGGAGCACGGGCCGTTCGACGCCTCGCTGATCCAGATCGGCGCCTACGGGCCTGGTTGGCCGGACATCCACATGACGCCGGAAGAGGGCGTGGCGGCGCACCGCGACGTGCGGGGCGGCCTGTTGATCCCGGTGCACTGGGCGACCTTCAACCTCGCGTTCCACGACTGGTCCGAGCCGGTGGACCGGGTGTGGCGGGAGGCGAAGGCGCACGGGGTGCCCTTGGCCGTGCCGCGGCCGGGCGAGCGGGTCGACGTGGGGCAGCCGCCGGAGGTCGACGGGTGGTGGCAGGCGCTCGCGGTGGGACGATGACCCGGTGACCAGGATCGTCGCGGGCGTCGCCGGTGGCCGCCGGCTGCAAGTGCCGCCGAGGGGTACCCGTCCTACGTCCGACCGGGTGCGGGAGGCGTTGTTCAGCTCGTTGGAGACGGTGGTCGACCTGGACGGCGCGGTGGTGCTGGACCTGTACGCGGGGTCCGGGGCGCTCGGGTTCGAGGCGTTGTCGAGGGGCGCGGCCAGAGCCACGTTCGTGGAGTCGGACAAGCGGGCTGCCGAAGTCTTGAAGGGCAACGCCAGGGTGGTCGCGCTGCCCGGCGCGACGGTCGTCAACCGCACCGCGGAGGCCGTGGTGGGCGGTGTGGCGGAGGTCGCGTGCGACGTGGTCTTCGCCGATCCGCCCTACGCGGTGACGGACGAACAGCTCAACCGGGTCCTCGCGTCGCTGGTCACGAATGGTTGGACGAAACCGGGGTCGCTGCTCGTCGTCGAACGCGGCGCGCGCAGCCCTGAACCGATTTGGCCAAGCCCGGTGGAATCCTTGCGCAGCAAGCGATACGGGGACACCACGCTGCACTGGGCTGAACAGGTTGACGCCTCCGGGTGATGCCGACCACGCACCGGAGTGGACGCGTCCGATCGGGTGCTACCGTCCGAAACCATGACGCGTGCCGTGTGCCCCGGCTCCTACGACCCGGCCACCAACGGACACCTGGACATCATCGGCAGAGCGGCGAAGCTCTTCGACGAAGTCGTCGTCGCCGTGCTCATCAACAAGAACAAGAAGACGTTGTTCTCGGTGGAGGAGCGCACGGAAATGCTGCGCGAGGTGACCGCGCAGTGGCCGAACGTCCGCGTCGACGCCTGGCACGGCCTGCTGGTCGACTACTGCCTGGAGAACGACATCAAGGCCATCGTCAAGGGCCTGCGGGCGGTCAGCGACTACGACTACGAGTTGCAGATGGCGCAGATGAACCACCAGCTCACCGGGGTCGAGACGCTGTTCATGCCGACGAACCCGATCTACAGCTTCCTGGCCAGCTCCCTGGTCAAGGACGTGGCGACCTACGGCGGCGACGTGACGAGCCTGCTGCCGCCCACCATCAAGGACCGGCTCTCCGCCCGGCTCGCCGAGGGTCGCTGACCGGTCACGTTCCGTTAGCTCGTTCGTCGCCCGGTGTGGTTAGCGTTCACCGGCATGAGCGAGATCACATCGCGCACCGCGAAGGTGCTGCTCTCCCTGCTGCTGGTCCTCGCGGGCACGGTCACCACGTCCGCCCGGGCGGTCGCGGTCGAGCAGGCGGCCTGTGGCGACACGTCCGACTTCCGCCGGGTCGCCCTGTCCGCCCTGCCCGTCCAGGCGACCGACACCGTGCGGCTGGTCCAGCGGGGCGGGCCGTACCCGTATCCGCAGGACAACCAGACCTTCTACAACCGCGAGGGCGTCCTCCCGGCGTGCTCGACCGGCTACTACCGGGAGTACACGGTGAGGACGCCGGGCGTCTCCACGCGCGGCGCGCGGCGGATCGTGACCGGCGCCGCGAGCCCGAAGCTGTACTTCT
This sequence comes from Actinosynnema sp. CA-299493, assembly GCF_050946825.1. NCBI lineage: Bacteria > Bacillati > Actinomycetota > Actinomycetes > Pseudonocardiales > Pseudonocardiaceae > Actinosynnema > Actinosynnema sp. CA-299493. The sequence continues at coordinate 8,012,241 of NZ_CP191993.1, read as the reverse complement.
ACACGCCGGACCACTACGCGAGCTTCGTCCTGGTGGACGTCACCCGGTAGTCGGACACGCCCTGCCGATCTCCCGGCGGCGACGAGATCGGCAGGGCACACTAGGACGGGTACTGCTGTGGGCGCGAGGAGTGTGACGTGTACCGGGTGTTCGAGGCCCTCGACGAGCTGGTCACGATCGTCGAGGAAGCGCGTGGCGTGCCGATGACCTCCGGGTGCGTCGTGCCGCGCGGCGACGTGCTCGAACTCCTCGACGACGTGCGCGACGCCATCCCGGCGGAGCTGGACGACGCCCAGGACGTGCTCGACCACCGCGACGAGCTGGTCGGCAAGGCGCAGCACGACGCGGACCAGGCGCTGAGCAAGGCGCGGTCCGACGCCGAGCGGATGGTCTCCGAGGCGCAGCACGAGGCCGAGCGGATGCTGTCCGAGGCGCGGGCGCGTGCCGAGCGGATGGTCGCCGACGCCGAGGACCAGGCGCAGCGCACCGTCTCCGCGGGCCGCCAGGAGTACGAGGACCTGGTGGGCCGGGCGCACGCCGAGGCCGACCGCATGGTCCAGGCGGGCCGGGCCAACTACGAGCGCGCGATCGAGGAGGGCCGGGCGGAGCAGGCGCGCCTGGTCGACGGGACCGAGGTCGTGCAGGCCGCGCACGCCGAGGCCGCCCGCGTGCTGGACGCGGCGCAGACGGAGGCCATCCGGCTGCGCAGCGAGTGCGACGCGTACGTGGACGGCAAGCTGGCCGACTTCGAGGACCTGCTCGCGCACACCCTGCGCAGCGTCGGGAAGGGTCGCTCGCACCTGCGCGGCCCGGTCGTCGCCAGCGCCGCCGCCCCGTTCGACTACCACGAATAACCCGACCGGACGACGCCCCGACCAGCCGATTTCACGCGGACGCCCGTTGTCCCGTACTCTTGACCGGCTGGTCGTGGTAAGTCCCCGACGGCAACACCAAACATCATGTCTGAGCATCGTCACGCCTCCGCGCGTCCCACAGCGACCGGGCCCTGGGTCATCGACACCAGGGACCTCGGGCGTAGAGCGGGCTCCAGCCGCGGTCTGCGCCGGACGGTGCCCGCGGAGGGCGTCGGCCTTCTCGGCGTGATCTCGGTGCCGGCGGGGGGCAACGTCGAACTCGACCTCCTGCTGGAGTCGGTGGTCGAAGGCGTGCTCGTGACGGGCACGGCCGCGACGGTGGTCGAAGGGGAGTGCTCGCGCTGCCTGGACCCGCTGTCGGCGGAGGTCGAGGTGGAGTTGACCGAGCTGTACGCCTACCCGGACAGCGCCACCGACGAGACCACCGAAGAGGACGAGGTCAGCCGTCTGCACGACGACCTGATCGACCTCGAACCCGTGGTGCGCGACGCCATCGTGCTCTCGCTGCCACAGGTGCCGCTGTGCTCGCCGGACTGCCTCGGGCTGTGCGTCGACTGCGGCGGCAGGCTGGCTGATCTCGGCCCCGACCACGGGCACGAGACGATTGACCCCCGCTGGGCCGCTCTCCACGAGCGGTTCGACGGGAATCGTGACAATCCAGAGGAGAACTAGTCGTGGCCGTCCCGAAGCGGAAGATGTCGCGCTCGAACACGCGCTCGCGCCGCGCTCAGTGGAAGACCAGTGCCGTGCACCTGGTGGCGTGCCAGAACCGGGCCTGCCGCCAGCCCAAGCCGCAGCACATCGCCTGCCCGGCCTGCGGCCAGTACGACGGCCGCCAGGTCGTCCAGCCGGCCTGATCACCCCTCTGGTGAAGGTAGCGGCGAATCGTGGGGGGTAGGTCGTCGCGCGGTCGGTCCGCCGACCGCGCCCCGTTGATCGAAGCGCTCGGCGTCCCGTTGGACGCCGAGCTGCTGACGCTCGCGCTCACACACCGCTCGTACGCGTACGAGAACGGTGGTCTGCCGCCGAACGAGCGGCTGGAGTTCCTCGGCGACGCGGTGCTCGGCCTCGTCGTCACCGACCACCTGTACCGCACGCACCCCGACCTGCCCGAGGGGCAGCTCGCCAAGCTCCGCGCGAGCGTGGTGAACATGCACGCCCTCGCGGGCGTGGCGCGGGGTCTCGGCGACGACGGGTTGGGCGGGCACCTGCTGCTCGGTCGCGGCGAGGAGCTGACCGGCGGCAGGGACAAGGCGAGCATCCTCGCGGACGGCCTGGAAGCCGTCATCGGCGCGGTGTACTTGCAGTTCGGCATCGAAACCGCGCGTCAACTCGTTCACCACCTGTTCGACCCGTTGTTGGCGGAAGCGCCGCTGCGAGGTGCTGGACTGGACTGGAAGACGAGTCTTCAAGAGCTGACCGCGTCCGCCGGTCTTGGCGTCCCCGAGTACCGGGTGGACGACCAGGGTCCGGACCACCGCAAGGAGTTCACCGCGACGGTGCACGTCGGTGGTCGGGCCTACGGGACCGGGGACGGGAGCACGAAGAAGGAAGCCGAGCAGAAGGCGGCCGAGGCCGCCTACCGCGTGTTGCACGAACGGGTTCGCGCCGAGGAGACCGGCGCGTCCGGGAACGGCCACGCGCCCGGCTCGGCCACGCAGGCTTCACCCCAGGCTTCACCTACTCAGGAAGACTGACGCCGAAATGTATGCCACGAACGTCCGGACGAACCGGCGCGCGCGCCTCGCGCGTCCGTCCCGCCCGCTGAACGCCAGCCGCAACGGCGGCATCCAGGGCCTGGTCCTCGTGCGCGACACCGCCCAGGCGGGCGGCTGGATGCTCAAGCCGACCAAGCCGCAGGCCGCCGCCTACCAGATGCTCGAAGAGCTGGAGCAGGCCGAGGCCGCCGCCGCCGAGCGCGAGTCCGAGGACTGACCGTCCGCCCGTGCCCGAGCTGCCCGAGGTCGAAGTCGTCCGCCGAGGCCTGCACGAGCACGTCGCGGGGAGGACCGTCGAAGCGGTGGAAGTCCTCCACCCACGCGCGATCCGCCGACACCTGCCCGGTGCGGCGGATTTCGCCGTGCGCCTGACCGGTCAGCGACTGGAGGCCGCGCGTCGTCGCGGCAAGTACCTGTGGGTCGACCTGTCGGGCGGCGACGCCATGCTCGCGCACCTCGGCATGAGCGGCCAGATGCTGGTCCAGCCCGTCGACGCGCCGGACGAGAAGCACCTGCGGGTGCGGGTCCGGTTCGCCGACGGCGGGCCGGAACTGCGCTTCGTGGACCAGCGCACGTTCGGCGGACTGGCGTTGGCCGACATCGTCGAGGTCGACGGCGCCCGGCTGCCGCGGCCGGTGGCGCACATCGCGCGCGATCCGATGGACCCGGCCTTCGACCCGGACGCGGCGGTCGCGGCGTTGCGGAAGCGGCGGACCGGGGTCAAGCGCGCCCTGCTCGACCAGACGCTCGTCTCGGGCGTGGGGAACATCTACGCCGACGAGGCGCTGTGGCGGACCCGGCTGCACGGGTCGCGGCCCGCGGACAAGCTGACCAGGGCCAAGGCCGCCGAGCTGCTGGCGCACGCCACACAGGTGATGCACGAGGCGCTGGGCGAGGGCGGCACGTCGTTCGACGCGCTCTACGTCAACGTGAACGGCCAGTCCGGCTACTTCGACCGGTCCTTGGCCGCGTACGGGCGGGAGGACGAGCCGTGCCGGCGCTGCGGGACGGCGATCAGGCGCGAGCCGTTCATGAACCGCTCATCCTACTCGTGCCCGCGCTGCCAACCCCCGCCGAGGGGATGACCGGGGGGCTCACCGCGCCGGGTCGGCGAGCCTGCGCAGCAGCGGCGTGACCGACCTGAGCGCGTCGCGCTCCTCCGGTTCCAGCCGGGAGATCCGCTCGGACAGCAGTTCCGCCTCGCCGTGCGCGAGGGACAGGATGGTGTCCCGCCCGAGGCCGGTCAGCTCGACGATGGTGGCCCGCCCGTCGGCCGGATCGGATTCGCGGCGCACCAGGCCGCCGGCTTCCAGACCCGTCACCACCGTGGTCGCCGTCGGTTGCGAGCACAGCGCGCGCACTGCGATCTCGCCGATCCGCATCGGACCCTGCGACGCGAGTTCCGCGAGCACCAGCAGCTGGGTGGGCTGCAGGCGCCGGACGGACGCGGACTGGCGCAGGCTGCGGACCAACCGGTGTACGGCGACCACGAGTTGTAACGCGTCCTGATTGGTCACACTGGTGGTCATCAGACCTCCTCATGGCTCACCGTGAGTGAGCAAGTGTCCGAATTCGGACAGGACATTCGCACTTTCGCAGTACTGCTGTCCAGGGAACGGTTTCATTCGCACCCGGATGTACTCACCCTTTCCGCACCGATGCGGAGAAGGAACCGTCAAAACGCCATAAAGGGTGAACGGGCCACCATCAAGGGTTCGTCAGGAAGTTCGCCGAACGTAGTCGGGCGCGATCGGCGGGCGTGACCCGGGCGTAGTGTCTCAGCGTGACGAAGGTGCTGGTGGTCGATGACGAGCCGCAGATCGTGCGGGCGTTGCGGATCAACCTGTCGGCCCGCGGCTACTCGGTCCTGACCGCGCACGACGGCACGACGGCGCTCAAGGCGGCGGCCGAGGGCAGGCCGGACGTGGTGGTGCTCGACCTCGGCCTGCCGGACGTGGACGGCACCGAGGTCATCGCGGGCCTGCGCGGCTGGACGACGGTGCCGATCATCGTGCTGTCCGCGCGGGTCGACTCCGCCGACAAGGTGGAAGCGCTGGACGCGGGCGCCGACGACTACGTGACCAAGCCGTTCGGGATGGACGAGCTGCTGGCCAGGCTGCGCGCGGCGGTGCGCCGGTCGGCGGTGGTGGAGGGCGAGGACGCGGTCGTCGAGACCGCCTCGTTCACGGTCGACCTGGTGGCGAAGAAGGTGCGCCGGGCGGGCGTCGAGGTGCACCTGACGCCCACGGAGTGGGGCCTGCTGGAGATCCTGGCCCGCAACCGGGGCCGGCTGGTGGCGCAGAAGCAGCTGTTGCAGGAGGTGTGGGGGCCGGCGTACGCGAAGGAGACCCACTACCTGCGCGTCTACCTGGCCCAGTTGCGACGCAAGCTGGAGCCCGAGCCCGCGCACCCCCGGCACCTGGTGACGGAGCCCGGCATGGGCTACCGGTTCGAGCTCTAGCGCGCGTCCGGAGAGGGAGTTCACCCAGTGGCGACATCGCCCCGGCGGCCCTACCACCACGGGGACCTGCGGGCCGCCCTGGTCACGGCGGCCCGCTCGCTCGTGGTCGCCGAGGACGCCGAGGGGCTGACCCTGCGCCGCGCCGCGGCGTCGGCCGGTGTCTCGCACACCGCGGCCTACCGGCACTTCGCGGACAAGGCCGCCCTGGTGGCGGCCGTGATGGCGCAGGGCTTCGACGAGCTGCGCGCGTCGGCCGAGGCGGTGTCGGGCGGTCCGCTCGACCGGCTGCGCGGGATCGGCCGGGCCTACGTCGGGTTCGCCGTGGCCAACCCGTCGCTGTACCGGCTCATGTTCGGCGGCGAGGTGCCGCGCCGGGACGTGCACGTGGAGCTGTCCGCGTCCGAGCAGCGCGTGCACGCCCTGCTGTCGTCCGCCATCGCGGCGGCGCAGCGGTCCGGCGAGCTGGCCGCGCACGACGTGGCGGACGTGACCGTCCTGATGGCCTGCGTCCTGCACGGCCTGTGCTCGCTGCTGCTCGCCGGTCAGCTGCCCGTCGAGCGGTCCGAGGCCCTCGCGGGCACGGTGCTGGCGCTGGTGGACGCCGGTCTCGCGACCCGGTGACGGCTCAGCCCGCCGGCATCGTGGGGTGGCGCTGGAACATCAGGGCGACGCGCACCACGAGTTCCTTGTAGCGCGCCGCCACCCGGCCGGTGAGGACGCGTTCCTTCGGGCTGTCGTCGGCGTTCACGAACTGGATCAGGCCGTCCCGGCGACCGAGGCTGATGCACTGGTTGACGTAGCGGAAGTCGAGCCGGTCGGCCGGCTCGTCACCGCGCAGCCGCTTCGCCAGCGCCCGCACGGCCTTCTGCGCCGTGGGCAGGCCGGTCGCGCACGCCATGCGCAGTTCGAGGCCGTCGTGCCGCTTCATCGCGGCGGCGTCGCCGATGCCCTGGACGTCCGGGTGCGAGGTCGAGGTCAACGTGTGGTCGACCAGCATCCGGCCGTGGCCGTCCACCGCGAACCCGGCCCGTGCCGCCAGGTCGGGCACGGCGAAACCGGCCGTCCAGACGACCGTGTCGGCGGCGACCGGCTCACCGGTGTCGAGCACCAGGCCGTCGGCGCGGACCTCGGTGACGTGCGCGTGGTCGCGGACCTCGACGCCGAGCCGGGCGAACACCTTGACCAGGTGCCGCCTGCCCTTGTCCGACAGGGCCTCGCCGAGACCGCCCGCGGTGACCAGCAGCACGTCCAGGTCCGGGCGCGACTCGGCCAGCTCGGCGGCGGCCTCGATGCCGGTCAGCCCGCCACCCATGACGGCGACCGCGCGCGCGGTCCTGAGCGCCGCGGCCAGCTCCTCGGCGTCTTCCCGGGTCGAGACCGCGTGCGCGTGCTCGGCCGCGCCCGGGACGCTGCCCAGGTCCGCGTGGCTGCCCAGGGCGTAGATCAACCGGTCGTAGGTCAGCGCGCCGCCGGCGAGCCGGACCTCGCGCGTGTCGGGGTCGATGGCGGTGACCCGGTCGACCACCAGCTCCACGCCGGTGCCCTTGAGGACGTCGGCGAGCGGGACGTCGCGCAGCCGCTGCCCCGTCGCGAACTGGTGCAGCCGGACCCGCTCGACGAACCGGTCCCGCGCGTTGACCAGGGTGACCCTCGAGTCGGTCCACCGGGCTGCCAGCTTGGCCGCCGCCAGACCCGCGTAACCCGCGCCGACGACCACGATGTGCTCTGCCACTTCGGGCTCCTTTCGCTGTCAGTGGAGCGAGACGGGAGCGCTCGGTGTGACGGCTTAGGGTGTGAGACGTGTCACCCGTTTCCGTGCTCCACACCTGGCAAGTGCCCGCGTCGACGCTCACCGCCGCCCGCGGGCTGCTCGACGAGGCGTTCGACGGCGAGTTCGGCGACGACGACTGGGAGCACGGCCTGGGCGGGGTGCACGCCCTCGCCTGGGACGGCGACGAGCTGATCGGCCACGGCGCCCTCGTGCAGCGTCGGTTGCTGCACGAGGGGCGCGCGGTGCGGACCGGGTACGTGGAAGGTGTCGCGGTGCGCGCGGACCGACGTCGCCGGGGCGTGGGCGGTGCCGTGATGGCGGCCCTGGAGGACGTCGTGCGCGGCGCGTACCCCCTCGGCGCCCTCAGCGCGTCGGAGGGCGCCCTGGAGTTCTACGCGGCGCGGGGGTGGCGGCGCTGGCGGGGACGGACGTTCGCGATGACGCCGACCGGGGTCGAGCGCACCGGTGAGGAGGACGACGGGATCTTCGTCCTGCCGGTCGTGCCGCTCGACCTGACGGGCGATCTCGTGTGCGACTGGCGTGACGGCGACGTCTGGTAGCTACGGCGCGCCGTCTGCCTCCGTCGTCGGCGTGGTGGCGGTGGTCGACGTGGAGGACGACGGCGCCGGCGGGTGGTAGGTCGCCGGCGGGTTGCTCGGCGGCTGGGTGGTGAGCACGGGCTCGGCCGGCGTCGCCGCGCTCGACTCCGACCCCGGGTCGGCCGGCGCCTGCGCGTCCGCCGGCGTCGAGCCGCCCGCCTTGCCCTTGCCCGGCGGCTGCTCGCCCACCCGCTTGGACACCGTGACCACCAGGGTGGCCGTCCTCGCGTCCGGCGCGGCGGCGTCCGGCGCGTCCTGCGTCGTCAGCACCCCGACCCGCGGCACCGGTGGTGGCGCGGCCGTGGACCCGCCGCCGGTCAGCACCGACGCGAGGGTGGCGATCACGGTGGCGACGACGGCGCCGCCCGCGGCGAGCAGCACCACCGAGGTGAGCTTCTTCTTCGGCGGCGCGGTCTGGTCTTCCTCGAACACACCATCTCCCTGCGGGGGATCCGGACGGATGGTCAGTGTTCGGGTTATCGGCCGCTCGCGCCGCCTGCCTCAACGTTCCGGCGGTCCACCACACGATGGTGTGGCGGACCGTCACCGGCAGCGGGTGATCTCGTTGCTATCCCGCGCTGCTGACCGTCGTGGTGGTCGTCGGGACCGTGGTGGTCGTCGGCGGCGTGGTCGTCGTGGTCGTGGGGTCGGTCGTCGTGACCACCGGCGGCGGGGTGGTGGTCGTCGGCTGGGGCTGGGGGTCGTCCACCACCGTGGTCGTGGTGGTGCCGTCCGGCCGGGTCACCGTGGTCACGCGGGTGCGGCGCGACGTGGTCGTCGTCGGGGTGGCCTCGGTCGTCGTGGTGGTCGACTCCGCGGTGGTGGTGAGGCTGATCGTGGCCGACGACGAGGACGTGCGCGGGGACGTGCTCAGGGTGCTGCGGGACACGACGTCCTCGCGCGGCAGCTGGCTGCCGGGCGAGGCGTCCGGGGTCGAGCCCGCCAGGGCCGCGATGGTGGCGAAGATCGTCGACACGGCGACACCGGACGCCGCCAGCAGCACGTGGGGCGACACGCGCGGGCGGGTGCGCTCGGGCTCCGGGGTCTCGTACAACGGTTCTCCCAAGGTCTGTCGGACGTCTTCTCTACCAGCCGAAGTTCTGGGTCCAGTACCAGCCGCGGGTGTCCAGACCCACGCCGATGGTGGTGAACCCGCAGTTCAGGATGTTGCGGCGGTGCCCGTCGGAGTTCATCCAGGCCTTCATGACCTGCTCGGGGGACCGCTGGCCCATGGCGATGTTCTCCCCGCCGGGGCTCGGGTAGCCCGCCGTGCGCATGCGCTGGGCGAAGTCGACGCCCTCGGGGGTGGTGTGCGAGAAGTAGTCGCGCTGGGCCATGTCGGTGCTGTGGCCCTGCGCGGCCCGGACCACCCGGTCGTCCACCTGCAACGGCCCGCAGCCGGCGAGGTCGCGCGCCTCGTTCACCAGGGCGACGACCTGCTGCGCCTGCGGCACGTCGGCGGGCGCGGTCGTCGTCGTGGGCTCGGGGGACGGTTCGGACGTCGTGGTCGTCGTCTCCGTCGTCGTGGTGGGCTCGGTGGTGGTGGTCGTCGTCCCGGTGGTGGTGCTCGTGGCCGGCGGCGCTTCGGTGGTGGTCGGCAGGACCACCGGCTCACGGCCCCGGTCGGGCTCGCCCACGCCCCCGACCCCGCCGGCGCCGATGTTGTCGGAACGGCTGCGCTGTGCTGCGCTTTCCCCGACGAACGGGGCGAGCTGTTCCGGGTTGGCGACGGCGACGCCGGTCGCACCGGCCGCGCCGAGGAGCAGGCCGACGAGTCCGCCGATCACGGATCGGTTACCACGCCGTGCTGTCACGGTCGCGCACCGTACCACTAACGGGTGAAATGACAGGATGGCTCTTGTGGCTGGAGTAGAGCAGACCGTGCGCCTGACCGCCTGGGTGCGGGGCCACGTGCAGGGCGTCGGTTTCCGCTGGTGGACTCGCGCCAGGGCGCTTGAGCTGGGACTTGTCGGATCGGCGTCCAACCTGCGTGACGGCCGGGTCGAGGTGAACGCGGAAGGGCCGGAATCCGCGTGCCAGGATCTGCTGACTGCGTTGCGTTCCGGCGCTACCCCCGGTCGGGTGGACTCGATCGTGGAGCGCTGGTCGGAGGCCCGCGGTGGCCTCACGGGTTTCGTCGAGCGTTGAACGCGGAGGGGCCCGGTGGCGTAGTACCTCGATGTGGACCGTGGCGAAGATGTCGTCAGGCAGCTGTACGGCCGTTGGCGCGGCCCGCTGCACGGCTACGTCCTGCGCCTGGTCGGCGGTGACCACCAGCAGGCGGAGGACGTCGTCCAGGAGACGTTGTTGCGGGCGTGGCGGCACGTCGACGCGCTGACCCCCGCCGACGCGGGTCCGTGGCTCTACACCGTGGCCAGGAACCTGGTCATCTCCGGCTTCCGCAAGCGCGGCGGCCGGCACTGCGAGGTGCCGATCGAACCGGGTGACCTGCCCCCGGTCGCGGACGAGGTGGAGCACGTCCTGCAGAGCTGGCAGGTCGCCGAGGTGCTGCGCGGGCTCAGCGCGGACCACCGCGACGTGGTGGTCGAGCTGTACTACCGGCGGCGTTCGGTGGCGGAGGCGGCGGCGGTGCTCGGCATCCCGCCCGGCACGGTCAAGTCGCGCTGCTTCTACGCCCTGCGCGCGTTGCGCGACGCGTTGGAGGAGCGGGGGGTCACGGAGTCATGAGCTGCGCCCGGACCGTGGCGCTCGGCGCCTACCTGCTCGGCTCCCTCGACCCGGCGGAGCGGTCGACGTTCGAGCGGCACGTGCGCGGTTGCGCCGACTGCCGGCGCGAGATGGTGCGGCTGGCTCCGCTGCCCGGGTTGCTCGGCCAGGTGCGGCTGTCGGACCTGGAGCTGCCGTTCGACGACCCCGCGCCCGATCCCGACCTGCGGCCGCTGCCGCCCCTGGCGGAACCGGAACCGGGGCCGGCGCCCGTGCGGGCACGCCGGCGGCGGTGGCCGGTGCTGGTCGGCGCGGGTGTGCTGGTCGTGCTCGTGGCGCTGGGCGTGGCGGTCGTGCCGCGCCTGGTCGGTGACGACGCCGTGACGTGGCACGCCGCCGACGCCACGTCCGGCGTGGCGGCCAGCGCCGAGCTCGTCGGCAGGTCGTGGGGCACCGAGCTGCGGATGAGCGTCGAGAACGTGCCGAAGGGCGTGCGGTGCAAGGTGATCGTCCACGACCGGGACGGGCGGACCGAGGTCGGCGGCTGGTGGGGCGCCGACCACGCGCCCGACGAGCGCATCCCCGGCGCCACGTCGTTCCCGGTCGGGGAGATCGAACGGCTGGACCTGGTGGTCGACATGACGGTCCTGGTCTCGGTCCGGCCGTGATCGCGCTGGTCAGCGTGCCTGCGGCTGGTGTCACGACCGCACGGGTACGCTGCCCCGCGTGCACCTCAAGAGCCTGACGCTGAAGGGCTTCAAGTCCTTCGCCTCGGCTACCACGCTGCGCTTCGAGCCCGGCATCACCTGCGTCGTCGGACCGAACGGGTCCGGCAAGTCGAACGTGCTCGACGCGCTGCGCTGGGTCATGGGCACGCAGGGCGCGAAGGACCTGCGCGGCGGCAAGATGGAGGACGTCATCTTCGCCGGCACGTCCGGCCGCGCGCCGCTCGGCCGCGCCGAGGTGACGCTGACCATCGACAACTCCGACGGCGCGCTGCCGATCGACTACGTCGAGGTGTCGATCACCCGCCGGATGTTCCGCGAGGGCGCCACCGAGTACGAGATCAACGGCAGCTCGTGCCGGTTGATGGACATCCAGGAACTGCTCAGCGACTCCGGCATCGGCCGCGAGATGCACGTGATCGTCGGCCAGGGCCAGCTCGCCGCGATCCTGGAGTCCAAGCCCGAGGAGCGGCGCGCGTTCGTCGAGGAGGCCGCGGGCGTCCTGAAGCACCGCAAGCGCAAGGAGAAGGCGCTGCGGAAGCTGGAGGCGATGCAGGCGAACCTGACCCGCCTCACCGACCTCACCGCCGAGCTGCGCCGCCAGCTCAAGCCGCTGGGCAAGCAGGCCGAGATCGCGCGCCGCGCGCAGACCGTGCAGTCGGAGCTGCGCGACGCCCGGATGCGCCTGCTGGCCGACGACCTGGTGACGCAGCGCGAGGCGCTGGCCCGCGAGGAGCAGGACGAGGCCGTCGCCCGGGCCCGCCGCGCCGAGGTCGAGAAGTCGCTGCAACAGGCCCAGCTCCAGCAGAACGAGCTGGAGGACCAGGTCGCGGCCGACGCGCCGAAGCTCCAGCAGGCCCAGGACACCTGGTACCGGCTGTCGGCGTTGGAGGAACGGCTGCGCGGCACGGTGCGGCTGGCCGTGGAGCGGGAGCGGCACCTGTCGGCGGCGGTGGACGCGCCGCGCGGCGGGCGTGACCCGGACGAGCTGGAGGCCGAGGCCGAGCAGACCGCGGAGCTGGAGCAGGAGCTCCAGGACGGCGTGACCGAGGCCCGGGTGGGCTTGGCGGAGGCCGTGGAGACGCGGGCCGAGCTGGAGCGCGTGGTGTCCGCGGCGGAGAAGGCGCACCTGGCCGCGGTGCGGGCCATCGCGGACCGGCGCGAGGGACTGGCCCGGCTGTCCGGGCAGGTGGAGGCGTTGCGGTCGAAGACGAGCGCGACCGCCGAGGAGATCGAGCGGATGTCCGTCGCGCTGGCCGAGGCGGTCGAGCGGTCGGAGGTCGTGCAGCAGGAGCTGGCCGAGGCCCGCGAGGTGACCGGGACCGAGGACGAGGACGACGTCGGGCTCGACGAGCGGCACCGGTTGGCCGCGGAGTCGGACGACGCCGCGCGCCGCCGGGTCGAGGAGCTGGTCAAGGCCGAGCGGACGGCCGAGCGGGACATCGCGTCGTGGAAGGCGCGGGTCGACGCGCTGTCGTTGGGCCTGACCCGCAAGGACGGCGCGGGCGCGTTGCTGGCGTCGCGGCTGCCGGGGTTGCTCGGGTCGGTCGCGGCGCTGCTGACCGTGGAACCGGGCGCGGAGGTCGCGCTGGCGGCGGCGTTGGGCCCGATCGCGGACGCGGTCGCGGTGGCCTCCGGCGCGGACGCGGTGGCGGCGTTGGAGCTGTTGAAGGAGCAGGACACCGGTCGGGCCGGGGTGCTGGTGGGCGGCGCGCCGGTGAGCGTCGACCGGTCCGGCTGGCCGTCGTTGCCGCCGGAGGCGCGGTGGGCGGTGGACGTGGTGCAGGCGCCGGAGCCGCTGCGGCCCGCGCTGCACCGCGCGTTGGACAAGGTCGTGGTGGTGGACTCGCTGGCCGCGGCGCGCGGGTTGGTGGACGCGCACCCGTCGGTGCGCGCGGTGACCCGCGACGGCGACGTGCTCGGCGCGGACTGGGCGGTCGGCGGTTCCGGTCGCAGCCAGAGCGTCATCGAGGTCCAGGCCGCGGTGGACGAGGCGTCGGAGAAGCTGGCGCTGGCGGAGCGCGCGCTGGAGCAGTCCACGGCCGCCCTCGAAGGCGCACGGGCCGAGCAGCAGGCACGGCGGGCCGAGGTCGCCGCGGTGAAGGAGCAGCTCAACGAGGCCAAGGTGCGGCGCGCCCGGTCGACGGAGCGGCTGAACCGGCTGGCCGCGGCGGTGCGCTCGGCCGAGGCCGAGGTGGAGCGCGTGCGGACGCAGCGGGCGAAGGTCGAGGCGGCCCGCGAGGAGAACCTGCTCAAGCTCGGCGAGCTGGAAGAACGCCTGCTGGTGGCGGAGGAGCAGCCGCTGGACGACGAGCCGGACACCTCCCACCGCGACGAGCTGGCCGCCGAGCTGGCCGCCGCGCGTCAGGGCGAGGTCGACGCCCGGCTGTCGTTGCGGACCGCCGAGGAACGCGCTCGCGCGTTGCAGGGCAAGGCGGAAGGGCTGCGCCGGGCCGCGCGCGCCGAGCGCGAGGCACGGGAACGCGCCCAGCGCGCCCACGCCGCCCGGGCCCGGGGCGCGGTCGTGGCGAAGGCGGTGGTGCGCGGCGGTGAGGTCGCGCTGGAGCGGATCGCCGCGTCGTTGGCCCGTGCGGCCGGTGAGCGCGACGCGGCGCAGGAGCGCAGGACGCGGCGCGAGACGTACCTGGCGCAGGTGCGCAACCTCGTCCGCGAGATGTCGGTGGAGCTGGAGAAGCTGACCGACGCCGTGCACCGCGACGAGGTGCTGCGGGCCGAGCAGCGGATGCGCATCGAGCAGCTGGAGACGAAGGTCGCCGAGGAGTTCGGCATCGGCCTGGAGGACCTGGTCGCCGAGTACGGCCCGGACGTGTTCATCCCGCCGTCGCAGCAGGAGATGGCCGAGTACGAGGTGGCGAAGGAGCGCGGCGAGGCGGTGACCGCGCCGCAGCCGATCCCGTACGACCGGGACACGCAGGCGCGGCGGGCCAAGCGCGCCGAGCGGGACCTGTCGCTGCTGGGCAAGGTCAACCCGTTGGCGCTGGAGGAGTTCGCGGCGCTGGAGGAGCGGTACAAGTTCCTGTCCAACCAGCTGGAGGACATCAAGGCGACGCGGCGCGACCTGCTGACCGTGGTGAAGGAGGTCGACGACAAGATCCTGGAGGTCTTCACGTCGGCCTACGTGGACGTCGCGCGCGAGTTCGAGGTCGTGTTCAAGGTGCTGTTCCCCGGTGGCGAGGGACGGCTGGTGCTGACCGAGCCGGACGACATGCTGACCACCGGCATCGAGCTGGAGGCCCGTCCGCCGGGCAAGAAGGTCAAGCGGCTGTCGCTGCTGTCGGGTGGCGAGAAGTCGCTGGCGGCGGTGGCGATGCTGGTCGCCATCTTCCGGGCGCGGCCGTCGCCGTTCTACGTGATGGACGAGGTCGAGGCGGCCCTGGACGACACCAACCTGCACCGGTTGATCAGCCTGTTCGAGCAGCTGCGCGAGCACTCGCAGCTGCTGATCATCACGCACCAGAAGCCGACGATGGAGATCGCCGACGCGCTGTACGGCGTCTCGATGCGCGGTGACGGCATCAGCCAGGTGATCTCGCAGCGCCTGCGCGGCGAGGACAAGCCGAAGCGCGCCAAGCCCGCGCCCAAGCAGGCAGCCGACGCCGCTCCCGCTCCCGCGACCACTCCGGAAGCCGAGGCCGTCGCGGTGACCGCAGTCGTCCCGGCCGCCGAGGCCGCACCCGCCGTTCCCGGGGCGGAAGCGGCTCCCGGGGTCGCGGCCGACCCGGTCCCGGAGGTTCCGGGACCCGGGTCGCGGTCGATCCCGCCGGCCTAGGACCCGGTCAGCGGTCGTCGAGGCGCTTGGCCTCTTCCGGGGTGGGCGCGGTGCCGCCGAGGTGGGCCGGTTGCCACCACTGGCCCTCGCCCGACTCCGGGTAACGGGCCTGGGCGTCGTCCACCAGGTCCTGAATCCGCTCGCGCAGCGCGGCGTCCGTGGTCGGCTCCACCGGCTCGCCCACGATGATCGTGATCGGCACGTGCCGCTGGGTCAGCGACTTCGGCCTGCCCTTCGTCCACAGGCGCTGCGTGCCCCACACCGCGGTGGGCAGCAACGGCACGCCGGCCTCGGCCGCCAGCCGCACCGCGCCGCTCTTCACGTCCTTGACCGTGAACGACCGGCTGATCGTCGCCTCGGGGAAGATCCCGACGATCTCACCGGAGCGCAGCGCGTCCAACGCCTGCTGGTAGGACGCCTGACCGGCGGTCCGGTCCACCGGGATGTGGTGCATCCCACGCATGAGCGGGCCGGACACGCGGTGCTTGAACACCTCGTGCTTGGCCATGAACCGGACCAGCCTGCGCGCCGGGTGCGCGCCGTAGCCGGCGAAGATGAAGTCGAGGTAGGAGACGTGGTTCGAGGCCAGCACGGCCCCGCCGGTGGTCGGCACGTGCTCCGCGCCCTCCACGGTGATCCGCATGTCGAGCACGCGGAACATCAGTTTGGCCGCGGCGATCACCGGCGGGTACACGCGATCTGGCATGAACCCCAGCTTACGTTACTCGTCAGTAGTGCGATCGTGTTCACGCACCACGCGTGGAACGCCGGCCAGGTCCTCCTCATTGCACAGCAGCTTGAGGGCGTAGTACGGCGAACCCTTGGTGTCGTCGTAGTCCAGGTGGACCGCGATCACGTCGACCGCTTCACCGAGCCAGTCCTGTGTCTGCCGCAGCCAGGAGGCCGCGCGCTCCAACGCGCTGGGCAGGTCGTCGTCGCGGAACTCGACCGGCCTGTAGGGGACCTCCTGCACGGTGTCCCGCTGGTTGGCAGGCATC
Organism: Actinosynnema sp. CA-299493; assembly: GCF_050946825.1. Classification (NCBI taxonomy): domain Bacteria; kingdom Bacillati; phylum Actinomycetota; class Actinomycetes; order Pseudonocardiales; family Pseudonocardiaceae; genus Actinosynnema; species Actinosynnema sp. CA-299493. Next base: position 7,996,637 of record NZ_CP191993.1, on the reverse strand, counting down.
GGTAGGTCTACCGCCACCCCGCTGTCGTTGAGTTCGAGTTGGATCGTTTCCTCGCTCACCCTCCCAGGGTTCCCCAACGCGAAACGCGCGGCAATAGATGTCGGTCATCCGAGGCTGACCGGCAACTCGGCCAGACCGCTGACCAGGACCCTCCGCCACGCCAGCTCCTCGACCGGCCGGGCCGCCCGCAGGCCCGGGAACCGGCGCAACAGCACCAGCAGCGCCTCTTGGAGCTCGATGCGCGCCAACTGCGCGCCGAGGCAGAAGTGCGGGCCGGCCCCGAGCGCCAAGTGCTGGTTGGGGGTGCGCGCGAGGTCCAGCGAGTCCGGCTCGGCGAACGCGCGCGGGTCGCGGTTGGCCGAGCCGATGGACGCCATCACGCCCTCGCCCGCCCGCACGACCACGCCGGCGACCCGCACGTCCTCCAGCGCGACCCGCAGCTGCCCGACCTCGCTGAGCCGGGTGAACCTCATCAGCTCCTCGACCGCGCTCGGCACCAGGTCCGGGTCGGCCACCAGCCGTGCCCACCGCGCCGGCTCGCGCAGCAGGGTGGCGACGAAGCCGGTGATCTGGTTGGCCGACGTCTCGTGCCCCGCGACCAGCAGGTTCAACGCGAACGCGGTCAGCTCGTCGTGCGCCAGCGGCGTCGCGCACAGCTCGTCGAGCAGGTCGTCGGACCGCGGCTCCCGCCGCTTCGCCGCGACCAGGTCGCCCATGTAGCCCAGCAGGCTCGCCATCGCCGCCTCGACCCGCGGCTGGTCGGCCATCTCCAGGCTGTACGCGAGCTCGGTCCACTCGCGGAACCGCTCCCGGTCGGCGTACGGCACGCCGAGCAGCGTGCAGATGACCTGGATCGGCAACGGCAGCGCGTACACCCGCCGCAGGTCGGCGCCGTCCACCACGTCGTCGGCGAGCCGTTCGCACAGCTCGCGCACCCACGGCCGGGTCCGCGAGATCGTCCGGTGCGAGAACGCGCCGGACACGAGCTTGCGCAGCCGGGTGTGCTCGGGCGGGTCGGTGGTCGGCAGGGTGCCGGGCAGCGGCCGGGACACGCCGACCCGGGGCGCGCCCGCCGCGACCACGCCGGCCCGGGAGAACCGCGGGTCGGCCAGCACCAGCTTCACGTCGTCGTAGCGGGTCACCAGCCACACCTCGGCGCCCGCGAGCGTGCGGACCCGGACCGCGGGCGACTCGTCGCGCAGCCTCGCCCACGTGGGGGAGGGGTCGAAGGCGAAGGCGTCGGCGAAGGGTATGTCGAGGACGTCGTCCGTCATGACCCCGACGCTAGGAGCCGAGGGGACGCGGTGCCGGCGCCATTCGGTGAGCTTCCGCGACCTCCGTCACGTCCGGGCGTCCCACCACCGAAAACTCCCTCGCGTTCGGCGACCTCGCGGGTGACCATTCCAGACATGTACGACATCCGTCCCGCCGCCCAGGACGACCTGGACGCCGTCCTCTCGCTCGTCCTGCGGTTGCAGGCCGACGACGCGCACCACATCGGCTACCTCGGCGAGACGCTCGGCGACATCTCGGCGGAGCTGGCCGAGTTCGAGCCGGGCTGGGCCGCGTGCACCGTGGTCGCCACCGACGACTCGGGGTGGGTGGTCGGCGCGCTCAGCGTCGAGGTCGACCCCGAGTCCCACCGCGCCTACCTGCACGGACCGTTCGTCGACGTGCCGGTCAACCACCCGGCGGGCAGCCGGATCTGGGACCAGACCGCCGACGCGCTCTACGCGGCGGCACTGCCGCTGCTCGACGGCGTCGCGGACCGCGAGCTGCTCGGCCACACCGGGCACCGGCGGCTGGCCGCGTTCGCCGAACGGCACCGCTTCGCCGCCGCCCGGGCGTGCGGGATACACGTCCTCGACGGCGACGGCCTGCGAGGCCTGCTGCTGCGCGAGGCGAGCTGCCCGCGCACCGGACCGGCCCGCGAGATGCGGGTCCTGCCGACCGACCCGGCCGTGCACGAGGCGGTGGCCGTGCTGCACGAGCGGTGCTTCCCCAAGACCTACCTGACCGGCCGCAAGCTCGTGGACCCGGCCCGGCGGCACACCGTGGTGGTGGCCATGGACGGCGACCGAGTCCTCGGGTACGCCTCGGGCAAGGCCGAGCCGAGCGAGTTCTACCTGGACTTCGTGGCCGTGGAACCGGACGTGCGCGGGCAGGGCGTCGGCGCGGCGCTGGTCACCGAGCTGGTCTGGAAGCTGGCCGAGAAGTCCGGGGCACGGCCGCAGGCCGCCGCCGCGATACTGGCCGGCAACCGCTCCTCCCAGCGGCTCTTCGACCGCCTCGGCTTCCGCCTCCACCTCGAACTCGTCGCCTATCGCGCCACCGCCGCCGCCTGAACCGCGCCGCCCGAAACTCCCGCTACCCGGAACTGCCGCTACCCGAGCCCGCTACGACGTCTTGGCCGACAGCACGTCGTCCTGGACGCCCGGCGGCTGGTAGCCCTTGTGCCGCAACGACATCAGACCACCCGCGACCAGCGTCACCAGCACGCCGAGCACCGTGTACCAGGGGTAGGCCAGCGACACGATCTTCTGCGCGGGCGCCGCCGGCGAGAAGTCGATCACCAGCTTCGCCTCGGGCCCGACGAACTTCACGCCCAGGATCACGAACGCCATCACGACCACCGTGACCACGAACGCCACGATCGCGTCGAGCTCCTTGGCCTTGCGGAACACCAGGCCGAGCAGGAACGCGCCGAGCAGCGCGCCGTAGGTGAACCCGGCGATCGACAGACCCTGCTCCACGATCGGGTTGCCGCGCCGCGTCAGCGTGGCGAACAGACCGGCGCACACGATCAGCAGGCCGGCCCAGACCACCGTCCAGATCCGACCCTGCTTGAACACCTCGGCCTCGCTCATCGGCCGCCGCACCACGCGCTGCACGATGTCCGTCACGGTCGAGGAGGCCAGCGCGCCCAACGACGACGACAGCGCCGCCGCCAGGATGCCCGCGATCACGAACCCGGACAGCCCCGACGGCATGTCGTTGACGATGAAGTTGGCGAACAGCTCGTCGTTGTTGTTGAGCCCGAGGTCCTTGACCGGGTTGGCCGCCTTGTAGAACGCCCACAGCATCACGCCGATGAACAGGAACAGCGCGAACTGGAGGAACACCACGACACCGCTGGCGATCAGCGCCTTCTGCGCCGAGCGAACGTCCTTGGTGGCCATCAGCCGCTGCACGATGAGCTGGTCGGCGCCGTGCGAGGCCATGGACAGCACCGCGCCGCCGATGAACGCGACGACGATCGCGTACGGCGAGGTGAACGCGCTGGCGTCGAAGTCGAGGACCTGGAACTTGCCCGCGTCGGCGGCACTGGCGAACCACCCGTCGGGCAGCTTGCCGTTCAGCACCAGGATCACCGCGAACGCGCCGACGACGTACCAGAGCATCTGGATCGCGTCGACCCACACCACGGCCCGCACGCCGCCGAGGAAGCTGTAGACGACCATCGCGACGCCGAGCGCCGCCACGATCACCCAGTACGACACGTCCACGCCGTACGCGACGAGCACGACCTTGATCGGGATGGCGGTGGCGAACAGCCGCAGGCCGTCCGCCAGCAGCCGGGTGACGAGGAACGTCAGCGACGCCGTGCTCTGGATGTTGCGCCCGAACCGCTTGCCCAGGAAGCCGTACGCGGTGATCAGCTCGCCGGCGATGTACTTGGGCAGCAGCACGAACGACACCACGATCCGGCCGATCAGGTAGCCGACGGCCAGCGACAGGAACGTCATCGTGCCCAGGTAGGCGACCGTCGGCACGCTCAGCACGGTCAGCGTGGACGTCTCCGCCGACACCACCGACACGCACACGACCCACCACGAGATGCGGCGCTCGCTGACGAAGTAGTCGGTGGCGGAGCGCTGGCGCCCGGCGATCCACACGCCCAGCAGCGGCATGCCCACCAGGAACAGCACGATGATGCCGACATCAACTGCGCGCACGGTCTCCTCCATCTTCCTGGACCTGCGGGCTCGACGGCCGCTCGCGGCGGCGGATCGTCAACCCCGACACGGCGGTGATCACGGGCTCGGGCAGGCGCAGCGGGTAGCGGCCGGGGGTGATCGACCCCAGCGGGCGCGGGCCGGCGGCGCCGGTGGCGGACGGCACGTTCGCGGGCAGGCCGTGCCAGGTCAGGAAGCCGAGCAAGGCGGCGAGGTAGGCCTCCTTGGCCGCGGCGGGCAGTCCCAGTTCGTCGCTCGTGCGCAGGTCCACGCGCCGTCCCAGCGACTCGACCAGCACGGGGTTGCGCATCCCGCCGCCGGAGCCGATGACCGTGCCCTCGCACTCGGCGGCGATCGTGCGCGCGGTGAGCTCGGTCAACGTGGCCAGCAGGTCCTCGGCGGGCATGGTGAGGCCCTCGGTGACGCGGTCGAGGTAGGACCGGTCGAAGTGCTCCTTGCCCGTCGACTTGGGCGCGGGGAGGGCGTAGTGCGGGTCGGCCAGCAGGCGGTCGAGCAGTTCGGCGTGGACGTGGCCGCGGCCGGCGAACTCGCCGTCGGTGTCCTGGTTGCGCAAGCCGCCGGACAGCACGGTCATCGCGGCGTCCATGAGCGCGTTGCCCGGTCCGGTGTCGTAGGCGATCACACCTTCGGGCGAAACCCTGGTGACGTTGGCGATGCCGCCGATGTTCAGCGCGGTGGCCGGTCGGCCGAAGTCGGCCAGCCACAGCGCGTCCAAGGTGCTCGCCAGCGGCGCGCCGTGACCGCCCGCGGCGACGTCGCGGACCCGCAGGTCGGCCACCACCGGCAGGCCGGTGGCTTCGGCTATCCACGCGGGCTGGCCGAGCTGGAGCGTGCCCAGGCAGCGGCCGTCCTCGACCCAGTGGTGCGCGGTCTGGCCCAGCGACGACACGAGGTCGCCCTGGTACCGGGCGGCGACCTCGGCGAACGCCTGGCCGAGCCGGGTGTCGAGCACGCACAGGTCGGCGGCGCTGGTCGGCGGCCTGCGCAGGTCCTCCGGGAAGGGGTGCTCGGCGTGCTCGACCGGGGTCAGCACGACCGTGCGGCCGTCCAGGGACAGGTCGGCGACGGCCACGTCGATGGCGTCCATCGAGGTGCCCGAAATGAGCCCGATCACCCTCACGCCCTGTGGTCTATTCCACACTGCACGCTTGCGCAAGAGTGTTCGTTGGAAAGTTGCCTGAAATCAACCTGGTTCGTCGATCGTCAACATACGGTGGCGTGCGAGGATTGCGCCGTGTCCACCACGTCCCTGATCTGGATCATCGTCGTCGTCGCGGTACTCCTCGCGGTCGCCCTCGTGACGGGCGTCGTGCTGGCGCGGCGCCGGCGGATCAGCCTCACCGAGCCCGAGCAGGACAAGCCGGCCAAGGGCGGTTACCGGGCCGGTGGCGCCATCACGTTCAACGAGCCCGCGCCACCCCCGGTGGCCGAGCCGACCAGACCGGCCGAGCCCGTGGAGCGCTCCGGGGCGTCGCCGGCCCCCGTTCCCGCCGAGCGGGTCGAGCCGGTAGAGCCGGTAGAGCACCCCGTCGCGGATCGGACCGAGGTCGACGGGCAGCCGGGGGTCGGTGACGACGCGGCGGTGCCGCGCGACTCGGTCAAGCGCGGGTTCGTCGAGGTCGACCTGCCCGAGCAGGCCTCCGAGATCGAGGAGATCGAGCCGACCTCCGGCCGGTTGGAGCGGTTGCGCGGACGGCTGTCGAGGTCGCGGTCGACGTTCGGGCAGGGCCTGCTGGGGCTGCTCGGCGCGGGCGACCTGGACGAGGACTCGTGGACGGACATCGAGGACACGCTGCTGATGGCCGACCTCGGTGCGGCGATCACGGACCAGATCGTCACGGCGCTGCGCGAGCAGATCGTGGCGCGTGGCGTGCGCACGTCCGAGGACGCGCGGGCGTTGCTGCGGGACGTGCTGGTCGACGCCCTGCACCCGGAGATGCGCCGCGCGGTGAACGCGTTGCCGCACGCCGACGGCGCGTCCGGGCCGAAGCCCGCCGTGGTGCTGGTGGTCGGCGTGAACGGCGTCGGCAAGACCACGACGACGGGCAAGCTGGCCCGGGTGCTGGTGGCCGACGGCCGCACCGTGCTGCTGGGCGCGGCGGACACCTTCCGCGCGGCGGCGGCCGACCAGCTGGAGACGTGGGGTTCGCGCGTCGGCGCGTCGACCATCCGCGGTGCCGAGGGCGCGGACCCGGCCTCGGTGGCGTTCGAGGCGGTGAAGCAGGGCGTCGAAGCCGGTGTGGACACCGTGCTGATCGACACGGCGGGCCGGCTGCACACCAAGACCGGCCTGATGGACGAGCTGGGCAAGGTCAAGCGCGTGGTGGAGAAGCAGGCGGAGGTGGACGAGGTGCTCCTCGTGCTCGACGCCACCACCGGCCAGAACGGCCTGACCCAGGCGCGGGTGTTCGCCGAGGTGGTCGACGTGACCGGCATCGTGCTGACCAAGCTGGACGGCACCGCCAAGGGCGGCATCGTGTTCCAGGTCCAGCGCGAGCTGGGCGTGCCCGTCAAGCTGGTGGGCCTCGGCGAGGGCGCCGACCACTTGGCCCCCTTCGAGCCGACCGCCTTCGTCGACGCCCTCCTCACCTGACCCGCGAGAGTCCTACGTTGGCGGCGCGAGAGTCCTACGTTCACGCACCCCGAATTCAACACTCACGACGAGCGGCAAGTGGCTGAGCGTTGAATTCAGGTGTCCTGAACGTAGGACTCTCGCGTCCTGAACGTAGGACTCTCGCGGGGGTCAGGGGTGGGAGTGGGTGGAGAGGCGGGTGGCGGTGGTCAGGACCTCGGGGATGATCCGGGTCAGCGAGTCCTTGGTGAGGCGGCTGTCGGGGCCCGAGACGGAGACGGCGGCGAGGGTCGGGGCGCCGTGCAGCGGAACGGCGACGCAGCGCACGCCCAGCTCCTGCTCGCTCTCGTCCAGCGCGTAGCCCTGCTCGGCGATCCGGTCCAGGGACGCCAGCAGCTCGTCGGCGTCGGTGATGGTGTTCGGCGTGTACGCGGGCAGGCCGGTGCGGGCCAGCAGGGCGCGCACCTCGTCACGCGGCAGCTGCGACAGCATCGCCTTGCCCACCCCCGTGCCGTGCGGCAGCAGCCGACGACCCACCTCGGTGAACATCCGCATCGAGTGCCGTGACGGCACCTGCGCCACGTACACCACCTCGTCACCGTCCAGCACGGCCAGGTTCGCGGTCTCCTCGACCTTGTCCACCAACTGCGCCAGCAACGGCCGCGCCCACGTGCCGAACTGCCGCGACGCGCTCTCGCCGAGCCGGATCAGCCGGGACCCGAGCGTGTAGCGGCGGTTGCTGTTCTGCCGCACGTACCCCAGCGTGACGAGGGTGCGGATCAACCGGTGGATGGTCGGCAGCGGCAGGCCGGAGGTGACGGCCAACTCGGACAGGCTCGCCTCACCGCCCGCGTCGGCCAGGCGTTCGAGCAGGTCGAAGGCGCGTTGGAGCGACTGGACGCCGCCCGTGGACTCTCGTGCCACCGACACCACTCCTTCGTTGCCGTTCCGCGTGGTGAAAACTATAGTCCGCGAAGTAGAAACCGACTCGGAACGAGGTGGGCTTCCATGTCCGGTGTTCGCGTCCTGGGTGCCGAAGTGGAGCGCGGGGACGAGATCCTCACGCCGGACGCGCTGGAGTTCGTGGCCGAGCTGCACCGCGCGTTCGCGCTAGAGCACGCCGCCCTGATGCGCCGCCGCGCGGACCGCCGCCCGCTCGGGTTCCTGCCGGAGACGCAGGTGATCCGCGACGGTGACTGGCGGGTCGCCGAAGCGCCGGCACCGCTGCGCGACCGGCGGGTGGAGATCACCGGCCCGACCGAGCGCAAGATGACCGTCAACGCGCTGAACTCCGGCGCGAAGGTGTGGCTGGCCGACCTGGAGGACGCCAACACGCCGCACTGGCACAACGTGGTCTCCGGCCAGGTCAACCTCTACGACGCGGCTCGCGGCACGATCGAGCACACCTCGCCGGAGGGGAAGCGCTACACCCTGCGCGACGACGTGGCCCGGCCGACGATCGTGGTCCGGCCGCGCGGCTGGCACCTGCCCGAGCGGCACGTCGAGGTCGACGGCAGGCCCGCCATCGGCGCGCTGGTCGACTTCGGCCTGCACTTCTTCCACAACGCCGAGCTCGGCCGGCCCTACTACTACCTGCCGAAGATGGAGAGCCACCTCGAAGCCCGGCTCTGGAACGACGTCTTCACCGCCGCCCAGCGACGGCTCGGCGTCCCGCACGGCACGGTCCGCGCGACCGTGCTGATCGAGACGATCCCCGCCGCGTTCGAGATGGACGAGATCCTCTACGAGCTGCGCGAGCACGCGTCGGGCCTGAACGCGGGCCGCTGGGACTACCTGTTCAGCGTCATCAAGTACTTCCGCGACGCCGGCCGGGACTTCGTGCTGCCGGACCGCAACAGCATCACGATGACCGTGCCGTTCATGCGCGCCTACACCGAACTGCTGGTGCGCACGTGCCACAAGCGCGGCGCGTTCGCGATGGGCGGCATGGCGGCGTTCATCCCGAACCGGCGCGACCCGGAGGTCACCCGGCAAGCGCTGGCGAAGGTGCGTGACGACAAGCGCCGCGAGGCGGGCGACGGCTTCGACGGCTCGTGGGTGGCGCACCCCGACCTCGTGCCGGTGTGCGCGGAGATCTTCGACCAGAAGTTCGGGGACGAGCCCAACCAGCTCGACGAGCTGCGGCCCGAGGTGTCCGTCACCGCCGAGCAGCTGCTCGACTTCAAGTCCGCCGGCGGCGGCGCGACCCGCGCGGGCGTGACGTCCGCCGTGGACGTCGGCGTGCGGTACCTGATGTCCTGGCTCGGCGGCAACGGCGCGGCGGCCATCCACAACCTGATGGAGGACGCCGCCACCGCCGAGATCTCCCGCTCGCAGCTGTGGCAGTGGGTGCACAACGACGTGGTGCTGGACGACGGCACGCCGGTCACCGCCGACCTCGTGCGCGGCGCGCTGGCCGAGGCGAAGGAGGCCATCGAGGGCGAGCACCTCGACCTGGCCGTGGAGCTGTTCGAGCAGGTCGCGCTGTCCGACGAGTTCGTGGACTTCCTGACCCTGCCGGCCTACGAGCGGATCGGCTGACGTGCCGCGGACGTCGTTGTCGGCCGACGCGGTGCGCGCGATCACCGCCCGGCTGTCCGATGTGGAGCTGCGCGCGCCGGCGGGCCGCCAGCCCGTGCACACCTGCTACGTGCCCGCCGACCGGGTGAGCCCGTCCACGCTCGGCGACTGGGGTGCGCAAGCGCTTGCGGCGTTGGCGGAGCACGCGCCGGACGGCCTGGCCGACGTGCTCGACCTCGCGCCGGACGTGGCGGAGGCCGTGCACGGGCGCGTGCGGGCGAAGCTGGTCGACGAGCCGGTGGAGGACCTGCGGATCGACTTCGAGGACGGCTACGGCGCCCGTTCCGACGCGGAGGAGGACGCGGACGCCGAACGCACCGCGCTCGTGGTGCGGGACTGGCTGCGGGACGGCACGGCGCCGTCGCGGTTCGGCCTGCGGATGAAGTCCTTCGACACGAGGGCGCTGCGCGAGCGCGGCATCCGGACGCTGGACGTCTTCCTCACCGCGCTGGGCGAGGCCCCCGAGGGTTTCGTGATCACGTTCCCGAAGGTCACCTCCGTCGCGCAGGTGGAGGTGCTCGGGGACGTCCTCGACCTGTTCGGGCTGCCGCTGCGGTTCGAGATCCAGGTCGAGACGACCCGGTCGATCGTGGACGCCGAGGGCAGGCTGGCCCTGCCCCGGTTCATCGAGGCGGGCCGCGGCCGGGTCACCGGGCTGCACTTCGGCACGTACGACTACACGGCCGGTTGCGGCTTGGGCGCGGCGCACCAGCACCTGGCGCACGGGGCGTGCGACTTCGCGCGCAACGTCATGCAGGTGTCCGCGGCCGGCACCGGGGTCGCGCTGTCCGACGGCTCCACCAACGTGCTGCCGGTCGGCGACGACGTGCACGAGGGCTGGCGCACGCACTACCGGCTGGTGCGGCGTTCGCTGGCGCACGGCTTCTACCAGGGCTGGGACCTGCACCCGGCGCAACTGGTGACCAGGTACGCGGCCGTGCACTCGTTCTACCTCGAAGGCGTGGACGCCGACGCCCGGCGGCTCAGGGCGTACGTGGCACGGGCCGGCGGCTCGGTGCTGGACGAGCCCGCGACCGCACAGGCGCTGTCCACGTCGTTCATCCGCGCCCTGGACTGCGGTGCCCTGGACGAGGACGAAATCCGCCGTGCGACGGGACTCACCGTGACCGAATTGCAGGCTCTAGCCAGAAGAGAGTGATCACAGTATCGCTGGATGGGGTGATCCTCGAACCAGCGAAAAGCCGGATCACGCGATACCGGCCAGGGTGTGTCCATGACCATGCGGGCCGGGTTGTGGACCGGGCTGCCGGACCTGGAGCGGGCGGAGTTCCGTTACCAGGTGGTGGCGTGCGCGGCGGACGTGGACGTGCTCATCGCCGCCTTGGCGCGGCCCGAGTGCAATGACGGGATGCTGGAGCACTTCGGCCGGGCGCCCGACGCGGAGGGGGAGAGCGACCACAACCTGGTGCTCGCCGTCCGCGGCGGGTGGGGCTACCTCAACTACGTGGACGACGAGTTCACCGGCTGGCCGAAGGGCGAGCCCGACGCGCCGTACGTGGACGAGACCTACACCGACTTCCCGCCGGGCGTGGGCGTGCCGCTGACGACGTACCGGGAGGTCCTGCTGGAGTTCATGTCCACCGCGCGCCGGCCGACCGCCGTGGACTGGTACGAGGAGGCCGACCTGTTCCACGCCTGGCGGCTGCAACGCATGGCGCTGCACGAGAAGTGACGGCGTCGAGCGGTGGCGGCGACGGGAAGTGGCCGCTCAGAAGGCGGGCAGGGTGTGCCAGGCGGCCCCGGCGTCCTCGGCGTCGTCACGCAGCACGGAGCCCTCGATCAGCCCGTACGGCCGGTCGGCGGCGTAGAACACCTCGTTGTCGTTCACCAGCCCGAACGGCGACAGGTCCACCGCGAAGTGGTGCTTGTTCGGCATCGACAGCCGCACCTCCGCCACCTCGGGCCGGGCCCGCAGCACCGCCTCGCCCATCGCGTACAGGGTCTGCTGCAACGACAGGCTGTGCTTGGTCGCGAACGTCGTCAGCAGCAGCCGCCGGATCTCGGCGAAGCTCGCCGCCCAGTCGACGTCCTCGCCCTGGTAGCGCCACCGCGCCGTGACCGACGTGGCCAGGACGCGGTCGTCGGTCTCGGGCAACGTCGTGTACTCGTCGCGCGGGAAGCCGTGGAACTCCGAACCGGTCGACTTGAGCACCACGACGTCCCGCACGCCCGACACCACCCACGCGCGTCCGCCCTCGACGGTCACGGCGGTCGTGCGCTTCTCGTCGCTGCCTCGCACGAACGAGTGATCGTTGCCCTCGATGCGCTCCCACGCGTGCTCGTCGACCAGCACGCGGGCGCCGGTGATCGCCTCCTGCGACGAGACGAAGTGCCGCCCCAGCCGCAGCGCGAAGTCCTCGATCTCGCCGACCGGCGCCTGCTTGGCGAAGGCGTAGACGGTGTTCTTCTGCGTGTCGGTCGCCAGCACCTTCGAGTTGTCGCCGGTCAGGTGGGTGTCCGCCAGGTCGCCGCGCAGGGAGGTGCCGACCGTGAGGTCCCTGATCGTGTGCACGGCGCCGTCGCGGGTCACCGTGACGAGGCGGTTCTCCGCTTTCCCGTACTGGTTGGGCCCCAGGACGATGGCCATCGGTCAGCTCCCTCGGTAGGTGGTGAAGGCGAACGGGCTCAACAGGATCGGCACGTGCAGGTGCGCCGGGTCGCCGGTGACCCGGAACGCGACCGTGATCTCCGGGTAGAACGGCGTGTCGACGTCGAACGTCAGCCGGTGCACGCCGGGTGGGAGCTCCCGCGCGAACCGCAGCCGGCCGTCGTCGTCGGTGACGCCCTCGGCCAGCACCTCGCCGTCGCGCTCCAACCGGACCGGCACGCCGACGCGCGGCCGGCCCGCCTCGGCGTCGAGCACGTGGGTGGACAACGACGTCGTCTTCGGGCGCGTCATGCGGCCAGCACCTTCCCCAGCCGCAGCGCCGCGATCTTCGCCAGCTCCCGGCTCACCACCCGCAGCTCCACGTCCGGCGCGTTGCCCATGCGGGACGTGAGGTCGGTCAGGATCCGCTCACCGCTCAACCCGGTCGCGCACACCAGGTAGACGTGCCCGAACCGGTCCTCGTAGGCGGCGTTGGCGGCGAGCAGCCGGTCGGCGAGGGACGCGGTGACGCCGGACTGCTCGTCGGCCGACCACTTCGCGGACGCCCCGCCTCCCGCGGCCTTCTCCCCGATCCGGGGGTGGCTCCTGATGGCGGCGCGCACCTCGTCGTCCGTCAGGTCCGCGTGCCGGTCCGACGCGGCGAGCAGCGCGTCCACGTCGGCGTAAGGGCGGTCGGCGAGCAGCGCGTCGACCCAGCGCGGCACGGCGAGGCAGTCGGTGAGCAGGGGGCGGAGCTCGGCCGCCGGCGCGTAGTTGAACCCTTCCAGATCGGGCACGGAGGCTCCCTTTTCTGTATCGCGGAATCTTGCTTCCGCAAGGAGGGGACGCTACGAGCGCCCTCCGAGCGTGTCAACAGTCTCGCGCCGCCGTCGAGGACCTGCCCGGAAGACGCGACGCGGTGCCGGCGTCCGGGGGTCGACGCGGCCGGGTTCCGGTGGCCGCGGACCGAAGCCGCGCGTTTGGCTGGTCGCATCGCCGTCGACCGGCTGGGAGAGTGAGGCGCATGGACCTGGTGCTGCGCGCGGCCCGAGTGATCACACCGGACGGTGAACGCCGCGCGGACGTCGGCGTCGCGGACGGTCGGATCGTCGCGGTGGCCGACCGCCTGGACGCCGCGACGGTGGTGGCGCTCGCCGACGACGAAGTCCTCCTCCCCGGCCTGGTCGACACGCACGTGCACGTGAACGACCCGGGCCGCAGCGACTGGGAGGGCTTCGAGAGCGCGACCAGGGCGGCGGCGGCCGGTGGCGTCACCACGATCGTCGACATGCCGCTCAACAGCCTGCCGCCGACGACCACGGTGGCGGCCCTGCAAGTCAAGCGGGAGGCGGCGCGCGGCAAGGCGCACGTCGACGTCGGGTTCTGGGGCGGCATCGTGCCGACCAACCTGGACGACCTGGAGGAGTTGCACGACGCCGGCGTGTTCGGCTTCAAGTGCTTCCTGATCCACTCGGGCGTGGACGAGTTCCCGCACGTCACCGAGGACGAGCTGCGAGCGGCGCTGCTGCGGTTGCGCGCACGTGACGCCCTGACCATCGTGCACGCCGAGGACCCGGACGAGGTCACCGACCCCGGCCCCGGCTACCGCGACTTCCTCGACTCCCGGCCGCACCGGGCCGAGCAGCACGCCATCACCACCGTGGTCGACCTGGCCAACGAGACCCGGGCCAGGCTGCACGTGCTGCACCTGTCCAGCGGCGAGGCGGTGCGGCAGGTGCGGATCGCGAAGAGCCTCGGGCTGCGGTTGACCGCCGAGACGTGCCCGCACTACCTGACGTTCGTGGCGGAGGAGATCGGCGACACCGCCACGGAGTTCAAGTGCTGCCCGCCGATCCGTGACGCGGCCAACCGCGAGCAGCTCTGGCGCGCGTTGGGCGAGGACCTGATCGACCTCGTCGTCACGGACCACTCGCCGTGCACCCCGGAGCTGAAGCAGGGCGACTTCGCCACCGCGTGGGGCGGTGTCGCGAGCCTCCAGCTGGGCCTGTCCGCGGTGTGGACCCAGGCCAGGCAACGCGGGCACGCGCTGACCGACGTGGTCCGGTGGATGGCCGCGAACCCGGCCGACCTGGTCGGGCTGACCACCAAGGGCCGCATCGCGCCCGGCGCGGACGCCGACTTCTGCGTGTTCGCGCCGGACGACGCGTTCGTGGTGGACCGCGCCGCGCTGCGCCACCGCAACCCCGTCACGCCCTACCACGGCCGTCCGCTGGCGGGCGTGGTGCGGCAGACGTGGTTGCGCGGTCGCCCGATCGACGACCGGCCGCGCGGCCGGTTGCTCCAGCGCCCTCGGCCGAGCCGAGGACCGGACGGAGGAGACGCATGACCGGAGTCCCCGGCTGGACCCGACTGCCCGACCTGGCGGGCCGCGCGGTCGGCGGCAGCGTGGTGTGGGCCAACGACGAGTCCTTCGCCGAGCGCGAGAACCTGATCCGCAAGCCCGAGCCCGAGTACCGGACCTACACGTTCGGGCACAAGGGCCAGGTCTACGACGGGTGGGAGACGCGCCGCCGCCGGGAGGCCGGCGAGGACCGGGCGATCGTCCGGCTCGGCCTGCCGGGCGTGATCGAGGGCGTCGTGGTCGACACCGCGTTCTTCAAGGGCAACTACCCGCCGTTCGCGTCGGTCGAGGCGACCTCCGCCACCGGCTACCCGGCGCCCGACGAGCTGGCCGGCTGGGAGACCGTGGTGCCCGAGTCGCCGCTCGGAGGCGACCGCAAGCACTACTTCGAGGTGCCCGCGCACCGCCGCTACACGCACGTCCGGCTCACCATCCGCCCGGACGGCGGGGTGGCCAGGCTGCGCGTGCACGGCACGCCGGTGGTCGACCCCGACCTGATCGTGCCGGACGCGCTCGACCTGGCCGCGGTGGAGAACGGCGCGTCGATCACGGGGTGCAGCAACATGTTCTACGGCGACCCGGGCAACCTCATCGCGCCCGGCCAGGCCGCGGTCATGGGCGAGGGCTGGGAGACGGCGCGGCGGCGTGACGACGGCAACGACTGGGTCGAGGTCGAGCTGGCCGCGCCGGGCGTGATCCGGCTCGCGGAGCTGGACACGAGCCACTTCAAGGGCAACGCGCCGGGCTGGGCGTCGGTCCGGGCCCGCGACGCGCGCACCGGCGCGGAGTTCGACGTGCTGCCGCGCACCCGGCTCCAGCCCGACACCCGCCACCGCTTCCGCGTCGAGGACGCCGCCGAGGCCACCCACGCGCGGCTCGACATCTACCCGGACGGCGGGATGGCACGGCTGCGGCTGTTCGGCGGGTTGACCGCCGACGGTCTCAGGGTGCTCACCCAGCGCTACCAGGAGCTGCGCTGAAGAGCGCGGAAGTCGTCCCGGCCATCCCGGGCCGGTCGGCGTAGTCGCACGGGCCGTCCCGCCACCCGGTGGGGGCGGTCCCGGCCGGTCTGGCAGGCTCGGCCGCGACCACACCCGACCGGTGTCCGATGGCCGGTGACCCAGCGTCGTCAAGTCCCCCCACGGGATCACACGACCACCCCAAAGACGAGTTGTGCTCGCACGGTCCGTCACCGGAAATTCGGTGGCAACCGGGCCTCCTCGCGGGTGGAACTGCTCGCTTCAAGCCCGCGAAACCTGCCCGTAACACCAGGGCCGGGACAGTTCACCTGCCCGAAACCTGGGGCGCAACCGCGTGAAACAGGACCTGCCGATGCTCCCTGCAACCGACGTGCAGTGGAGGTCGACGTGGATACAGGGGACACCGCCTGGGTGCTCACCAGTGCCGCACTGGTGCTGTTGATGACGCCGGGACTTGCCTTTTTCTACGGGGGCATGGTCCGGTCGAAGAGTGTGCTCAACATGATGATGATGAGCCTGGGCGCAATCGCCGTGGTCGGTGTGCTCTGGGTGCTGGTCGGCTACTCGATGGCGTTCGGCACCGACGTCGGCGCCGGTCTGCTCGGTCAGCCGTTCGAGTTCTTCGGCCTCGACGGCCTGCTCGGCAAGGAGTCGTTGTCGGGGACCATCCCGACCACCGTCTTCGTCGCGTTCCAGGCGATGTTCGCCATCATCACGGTGGCGCTGATCTCGGGCGCGATCGCCGACCGGGCGCGCTTCGGGCCGTGGCTGCTGTTCGCCGGCCTGTGGGCCGTGCTCGTGTACTTCCCGGTCGCGCACTGGGTGTTCGACTTCGACGGCAAGGACGCTGACGGCAACGTCGTCGACGCGGGCGGCTGGATCGCGAACAAGCTGCTCGCCATCGACTTCGCGGGCGGCACGGCGGTCCACATCAACGCCGGTGCGGCGGGCCTCGCGCTGGCGATCGTCCTCGGCAAGCGCGTCGGTTGGCCGAAGGACCGGATGAAGCCGCACAGCCTGCCGCTGGTCGTGCTGGGCGCGGGTCTGCTGTGGTTCGGCTGGTTCGGCTTCAACGCGGGCTCCGCCCTCGGCGCGAACACCACCGCCGGCGTCACCTTCGTCAACACCCTCGTCGCCACCGCCGCCGCGATGCTCGGCTGGCTCCTCGTGGAACGCGTCCGCGACGGCAACGCCACCACGCTCGGCGCCGCGTCCGGCGTCGTCGCGGGCCTGGTCGCCATCACGCCGGCCTGCTCGGCGGTCACGCCGCTCGGCGCCATCGCGATCGGCGCGATCACCGGCGCCCTGTGCGCCCTGGCGGTCAGCCTCAAGTACCGCTTCGGCTTCGACGACTCGCTCGACGTGGTGGGCGTGCACCTGGTCGGTGGCCTGTCCGGCACCATCCTGATCGGCTTCTTCGCCAGCTCCGCCGCCCCGGCGGGTATCGACGGCCTCTTCTACGGTGGCGGTCTGGACCAGCTGTGGCGGCAGGTCGTCGGCGCGCTGGCCGTGCTCGCGTACTCGTTCGTGCTGAGCCTCGTGCTCGGCTACCTGGTCAAGATCACCGTCGGCTTCCGGGCCGACGAGGAGGCCGAGGTCGCCGGCATCGACGAGGCGGAGCACGCGGAGACCGCGTACGAGTTCGGCAGCGGCATCGGCGCCCGTGGTGGCAGCAAGCCCAGTGTCGCCGCCGGCGCCACTGCGGTCCTCGAGGGGAGCAACAAGTCATGAAGTTGGTCACCGCGATCATCAAGCCCTTCACCCTGGACGACGTGAAGGCGTCCCTGGAGCAGCTGGGCGTGCTGGGCATGACCGTCAGCGAGGTCCAGGGGTACGGCAGGCAGAAGGGCCACACCGAGGTCTACCGCGGCGCCGAGTACGCCGTGGACTTCGTGCCCAAGCTGCGCATCGAGGTCCTGATCGACGACGCCGCCGTGGAGAAGGTCCTCGACGCCGTCGTGGAGGCCGCGCGCACCGGCAAGATCGGTGACGGCAAGGTCTGGGTGACGCCCGTCGACACCGTCATCCGCGTCCGCACCGGGGAGCGCGGCTCGGATGCCCTATAGGGATCCGAAGTAGGAATGGGAGACGGCCGTATGGACAACGCCGAGGCGGCCGTCGTCACGGCTGACGACCTGGTGCGAGCACGCGATCGGCTGCTCGCGCCAGGTCGGCGCCGTTTGACGGGGGAGTCGCTGCGCGAGGCGCTGGTGGACCTGCACGAGTTCTGGCTCACCGCGCACGCCACGCAGTCGGGCGTCGGCGGACCGGGCGGCGGGGTCGCGCTGGTCGCCGTGGGGGGTCTGGGCAGGCGAGAGCTGGTGCCCTATTCCGATCTCGACCTGCTCCTGGTGCACAACGGGCACAAGGGCGTGGACGGGATCGCCGAGAAGCTCTGGTACCCGCTGTGGAACTCCGGCATCGGCCTGGACCACTCGGTGCGCACGGTCGGCGAGGCGCTGCGCGTCGCCGCCGGTGACCTGCGCACCGCGCTGGGGCTGCTGGACATCCGCCACATCGCGGGCGATCAGGAGATCAGCCAACGGCTGACCGACAGCGCCCGGCAGGCGTGGCGCACGGGGGTGCGCACGCGGCTGGACGAGATGGCCGAGTCGGCGGCTCGGCGCTGGGCGCGCAGCGGCGAGATCGCGCACCGCGTCGAGCCGGACCTCAAGCACGGCCGCGGCGGGCTGCGCGACGTGACGCTGCTGGACGCGTTGAGCGCGGCGCAGCTGACCGACCGGCCGTCCGCCGAGGTCAACGAGGCGCGCAAGCTGCTCCTGGACGTGCGCACCGAGCTGCGCCGGGTGGCGGGCAAGCCGCGGGACGTGCTCCGCGCGCAGGACGGCGACGAGGTCGCCACGGCGCTGGGCCTGCAAGACCGCTTCACGCTGGCCCGTTCGATGTCGTCCGCCGCCCGCACGATCGTCTACGCCGTGGACGTGGCCATGCGCACAGCGCGCGCTGCGGTGCCCAAGCGCGGACTGGGCGTGTTCGCCCGTTCCCCGCTCAGGCGCGCCCCGGCCAGGCGTCCGCTGGACGAGGGCGTCGTGCTGCACGGCTCCGAGGTGGCGCTGGCGCGTGACGCCGTGCCCAGCCGTGACCCGGCCCTGCTGCTCCGCGTCGCCACGGCCGCCGCGCGCAGCAAGCACCCGATCGCCGCCGGCACGCTGGCCAAGCTCGCCGACTCGGCCCCGGAGCTGCGCCAACCGTGGCCGACCGAGGCCCGCGAGGAGCTGCTGGCCCTGCTCGGCACCGGCGCCGGCCTGATCGACGTGGTCGAGGCGCTGGACCGCACCGGCCTGTGGGGCAGGCTCTTCCCCGAGTGGGGCGCGGTGCGCGACCTGCCGCCACGCGACGCCGCGCACACGTGGACCGTCGACCGCCACCTGGTGCAGGCCACCGCGCACGCGGCCCGCCTGGTGACCAGGGTGTCCCGGCCGGACCTGCTGCTGCTCGGCACGCTGGTGCACGACATCGGCAAGGGCAGGCAGGCCGACCACTCCGAGGTCGGCGCGGCGATCACCACGCAGATCGCCGAACGGCTCGGCCTGTGGCCGCAGGACGTGGTCACGCTCACCGCGCTGGTGCGCCACCACCTCCTGCTGCCGCACACGGCGACCCGCCGTGACGTGGAGGACGAGGCCACCGTGCGCCGCGTGGTGGACACCCTCGGCGGCGACCCGGTGCTGCTGGAACTGCTCTACGCGCTGGCCGAGGCCGACGCCGTGGCCACCGGGCCGGGCGTGTGGTCGGACTGGAAGGCCTCGCTGATCAGCGACCTGGTCGCGCGCTGCCGCACGGCGATGGCGGGCGACCCGCTGCCCAAGCCCGAGCCGTTGGACCAGCGCCAGCAGGACCTCGCGCGGGCAGTGCTGGACAGCGGCAGGCCGGACGTGCTGATCGACCCGGGCGGCCACTCCGCCACCGTCACGGTGGTCGCGCCCGACCGGCCGGGGTTGCTGTCCCGAGCGGCGGGCGTGCTCGCCCTCAACTCCCTCGAAGTGCACGCCGCGACCCTCCGCTCGCACGGTGACCCCTCTTCCGGCGCAGCCGCGGTCGACGTGTTCACCGTGTCGCCCAGGTTCGGCTCCCTGCCGGACGTGACCCTGCTGCGCGAACAGCTCACCAGGGCGCTGGACGGCTCCCTCGCGCTGGCCGACAAGCTCGCCGCGAAGGAACGCGACTACGGCGGCCCGCCGCAGGACCCGCCGCCGCCGAAGGTGCTCTGGTTCGACGACGAGTCGACCGGCGCGGTGGTGCTGGAACTGCGCGCGGCGGACCGGATCGGGCTGCTGCACCACGTCGCGGACGCGCTGGAGCAGTCCGGTGTGGACATCGTGTGGTCGAGGGTGTCCACATTGGGCTCCACGGTGGTGGACTCGTTCGCCATCACCGTGCCCGGCGGCATGGACGAGAGCGGTCGGCGCCGGATCGAGCGGGCCGTGCTGCTGGCCGCGCGCTGAGGTTGCGTAGGTCTACGCACAACCGACCGAGGGTGCTCACGCTGCCGGTGGACCCCCGTGCCGGGGGAAGCTTCTCCCCGTGGCGCGGGGGGCCCGCGTGGACCGGGGGGCACCGGCGGGGTCATCGCCACCGAGTGGTCGGGAGCGGCCTGTCGAGGGGTTGGGCCGCTCCCGATCACACCGGAACTCGTGGACGTCCGAAACGTCTCTTTAGTATGGATGCGATGACCGCTGTCGCCGTGAGGCCGCGCTCGCTGGTCGTGCTGGCCGGACTGCCGGGAGCGGGTAAGTCGACGCTGCTCGCCGCCGCCGACACGGACGGCGCGCCCGCCGTCGTGCTCGATTCCGACCAGGTGCGGACCAGTCTCCGAGCCTTCTTCCCGAAGTCCCTCCCGTACCGGCTCTACCGCCCGCTGGTGCACTTCGTGCACCGCGCCCGGATCGTGTGGTTCGCGATCACCACCAGCGGCCTGCTGCTCGTGCACGAGCCGTCCACCCGCCCGACCACCCGCGCCGGCCTGGTCGCCGTGGGGGTGCTCACCAACCGGCCGCGGCACTTCCTGTGGCTGGACGCGAGCCCGGAGCAGGCCCTGTCCGGCCAGGTCCAGCGGGGCAGGCTGATCCGGTCGCGGTCCTTCTCCCGGCACGTGCGCCGCGCGGCCCGGCTGCGCACCCGGTTCGCCGAGGGCGTGCCGCCGCGCGGCTGGCAGGGCCTGACCCTGCTGACCCGTCGCGACCACCTGCGCCTGTCGGTGACGCCGGGGTGAACGGCTACCCTGAGTGCGAGGAACCCACCGACGACGTGCGAGGTCTGGCGGCATCGTGTTCAACACCCTTTCCGACCGGCTCACCTCGGTCCTGCAGAACCTGCGGGGCAAGGGGCGGCTGTCCGAGGCCGACATCGACGCGACCGCGCGCGAGATCCGGGTCGCGCTGCTGGAGGCCGACGTCGCGCTGCCCGTGGTGCGCACGTTCATCGCGAAGGTCAAGGAGCGCGCCAAGGGCGCCGAGGTCAGCCAGGCGCTGAACCCTGCCCAGCAGGTCGTCAAGATCGTCGACGAGGAGCTGGTCGGGATCCTCGGCGGGGAGACCCGCAGGCTCAACCTGGCGAAGAACCCGCCCACCGTGATCATGCTCGCGGGTCTGCAGGGCGCCGGCAAGACCACCCTGGCGGGCAAGCTCGCCAAGTGGCTCAAGGCGCAGGGCCACACCCCGATGCTGGTGGCCTGCGACCTCCAGCGCCCCAACGCGGTGACCCAGTTGCAGGTGGTCGGCCAGCGCGCGGGCGTGCCCGTGTTCGCCCCCGAGCCGGGCAACGGCGTCGGCGACCCGGTCGACGTGGCCCGCAAGGGCATCGAGGAAGCCAAGCGGGCGCAGCACGACGTCGTCGTGGTCGACACCGCGGGCCGCCTCGGCGTCGACGAGGAGATGATGCGCCAGGCCGTGGACATCCGCGCCGCCGTGCAGCCCGACGAGGTGCTGTTCGTGGTCGACGCGATGATCGGCCAGGACGCGGTGAACACCGCCACGGCGTTCCAGGACGGCGTCGGCTTCACCGGCGTGGTGCTCACCAAGCTCGACGGCGACGCCCGGGGTGGCGCCGCGCTCAGCGTCCGCGAGGTCACCGGCCGGCCCATCCTGTTCGCCTCGAACGGTGAGAAGCTGGAGGACTTCGACGTCTTCCACCCGGACCGGATGGCGAGCCGGATCCTGGGCATGGGCGACATGCTCACCCTCATCGAGCAGGCGGAACAGGCGTTCGACGCCGACCAGGCCGAGGCCGCCGCGGTCAAGATGGGCTCCGGCCAGCTCACGCTCGAGGACTTCCTGGAGCAGATGCTGGCCCTGCGCAAGATGGGCCCGATCGCGAACCTGCTCGGCATGCTGCCCGGCGCGGGCCAGATGAAGGACCAGCTGGCCAACCTGGACGAGAAGCACCTGGACCGGGTGCAGGCGATCATCCGGGGCATGACCCCGGCCGAGCGCGACGACCCGAAGATCATCAACGCGTCCCGCCGGCTGCGCATCGCCAACGGCTCGGGCGTCCGGGTCAGCGACGTGAACGACCTGGTCAACCGCTTCTTCGAAGCGCGCAAGATGATGAGCCAGATGGCCGGCCGCTTCGGCCTGCCGGGCGGCAACAAGAACAACCGCAAGGGCAAGGGCAAGAAGGGGAAGAAGGGCAAGGGCCGCGGTCCCACGCCGCCGAAGGTGCGCGGCGGGTTCCCCGGCATGCCCGGCATGGTGCCCGGGATGCCCGGCCTGCCCCCCCAGGGCGGCGGCGGCCCCGCGCTGCCACCGGGACTGGGCGGTTTCGACCAGCTCCCACCCGGTTTCGACCCGTCGAAGCTGAAGTTCGACAAGTGAGCGGCCTGCACCTGCGGGGCGTGGTCCTCCCCGAGGGCGGTGACCCGCGGGACGTCTGGGTGGTCAACGGGCGGATCCGCACCAAGCCGGTGCCCGGCGCGACCACCGTCAGCAGCGGCGGGTACCTGGTGCCCGGCCTGGTCGACGCGCACTGCCACGTCGGCCTGGGCGCCAAGGGCGCGGTCGACCTGCCCGAGGCGGTGGACCAGGTGCTGGCCGACCGGCGGACGGGCACGCTGCTCATCCGCGACTGCGGCTCGCCGCTGGACACGCGACCGCTGCAGGAGCGCCTCGACCTGCCCCGCATCATCCGCGCGGGCAGGCACCTGGCCCGGCCCAAGCGGTACATCAAGTACCTGGGCGTGGAGATCGAGGACCCGGCCGACCTGCCGTCCGCGGTGGCCGAGCAGGTCGCCGCCGGCGACGGCTGGGTGAAGCTCGTCGGCGACTGGATCGACCGCGGCACCGGCGACCTCGCGCCCCTGTGGACCGAGGACGTGCTCACCGAGGCGATCAAGGTCGCGCACGAGAACAAGGCCAGGGTCACCGCGCACGTCTTCGGCGAGGACGCCCTGCCCGCCCTGCTCAACGCGGGCATCGACTGCATCGAGCACGGCACGGGCCTGACCGACGACACGATCGCGCAGATGGCCCGCAACCGGACCGCGCTGGTGCCGACGTTGATCAACATCGAGAACTTCCCGGCCATCGCGGCCGGCGCGGACAAGTACCCGGCCTACCAGGGGCACATGAGGCACCTGTACCAGCGCAACACCGAGACCATCGCGAAGGCGGTCGAGGCGGGCGTGCCGGTGTTCGCGGGCACGGACGCGGGCGGCGGCATCGAGCACGGCCGGATCGTGGACGAGGTCAAGGCGCTGCACGGCGTCGGCCTGAGCGCCACGCAGGCCCTGGGCGCCGCCTCCTGGGCCGCCCGCGAGTGGCTCGGCTTCCCGTCGCTGACCGAGGGCGCCGCGGCCGACGTCGTGGTCTACGAGGACGACCCGCGCGAGGACCTCGACGCCCTGCGGCACCCGAAGCTGGTCATGCTGCGCGGCCGGATCCACGCCTGACCTCGACCGCACCGTCACCCGGCGGTAGGAAATCCGTCACCGGGCCGGGTGACGAGGAGTTCTTCCGCCACCCGAGGTGGGCGCTGCGGCCGTCAGGGTGATCTTGAACGGCCTCGGGCAGCACTCCGCCCCACCGGACCACTACGTTCGGACGAGTGGAGGAACAGCGGGACCAGGACACCGGCCGGGCGCACTGGGGCTTCCTCGCGTTCTTCACCGGTCTCGGCGGCTACCACCTCGCCATCCTCGCCTTCACCGCCGCGACGGCCGACCGCTTCGCCGAGGTGGACGTCACCGACCCGCCGGTGCTCGGCCCGCTCCTGCTGCTGGTCTTCCTGCCCAACGTCCTGCTCGGCCTCGGTCCCGTCGTCATCTCGTGGTACCGGGGCGACGGGCCCAACAAGGACTTCGGCCTGGTGCCCACCCTCCGCGACCTGAAGGTGGGCGTGGCCGCCGGCGGCGCGGCGCTGCTGGCCGCGTGGCTCATCGGCGCGCTGCTGCTGCGCATCAACCCGGACCGGTCCGGCTCGCTGGACGAGATCGAGGCGCTCTCCGGCGGTCGCACGGTCTGGTTGGCCGCCGCGGCGCTGTTCGTCTTCCTCGGCGCTCCGCTGACCGAGGAGATCCTGACCAGGGGGGCGCTGTGGCAGGCGTTGGCCCACTACCGGATACCCAGGATCGCGATCCTGGCGCTGACCGCCGTCGTCTTCGCGTTCCTGCACGAGGAGAGCTGGCGCGTGCTCGGCCTGTTCGCGCAGGGGCTGGCCATCGGCGCGGCCCGCATGATCACCGGCCGGGTGGCGTCGAGCGTGGTGGCCCACGCGACGAACAACCTGCTGCCCGCCGTCTACCTCTACACCGGCTGACTAGGGTGGATGGCTGTGACACGACCGGATGAACCGCCCCCAGGCCTGATCGCCAGCGTCCGCGCGGTCGGGCGCGAGCCGGAAGCGGTGGACGCCGGCCAGCGGTGGGGCTTCGGGGCGTTCCTGCTCGTCGAGGCGGTCTTCGTCCTCAGCGCCGTGTTCGTCACGGCGGTGGCCCGCACGTCCGGCACCGACCTCGGCTCGTCGGTGAGCTTCGTCCTGATCGGCTCCATGGTGCCGACGGTGCTGGCCGCGGCGGTCGCCGTCACCATCACCTACCTGCGCGGCAACGGCCCGTTCCAGGACCTCCGGCTCGCCTGGGACTGGGCGGACGTGAAGGTCGGGCTCAAGCTGGGCGCGCTCGGCCTGGTGCTCACCTACGTGGCCGCGGTGATCTGGTCGAAGGTGGTCGGCGACAAGAACGCCACCTCGGCGATCGGCGAGCTCGTGGACGGCGCGGGGCTGCCGCTGGCCGCCGCCGTGGCGATGTTCGTCTACGTGTGCTTCGTGGGCCCGGTGTGCGAGGAGGTGATCTACCGCGGCCTGCTGTGGGGCGCGATCGAGCGGCAGCGCTGGAGCCGGTGGGCGGCGTTCGTGCTGACCACGCTGATCTTCGCGGCCAGCCACCTCGAACCGCTGCGGACGTCGTTGCTCATCGTCATCGCGCTGCCCATCGGCATCGCCCGCCTCATCACCCGCAGGCTCACCGCGAGCGTGGTGGCGCACGTGATCAACAACTTCCTGCCCGGCCTGACCCTCCTCCTCGTCTCCGTCGGGGTGATGCCCGCGTGAGCACTCGCGCGATCGACCTCAACAGCGACCTCGGCGAGGGCTTCGGCATCTGGCGCCTCGGCGACGACGAAGCCCTGCTCGGCATCGTGACCAGCGCGAACGTGGCCTGCGGCTTCCACGCGGGCGACCCGTCGACCATGCGCCGGGTGTGCCGCCAAGCGGCGGAGGCGGGCGTGGCGGTCGGCGCGCAGGTCTCCTACCGCGACCTGGCGGGCTTCGGCCGCCGGTTCATCGACGCGGACCCGTCCGAGCTGGCCGACGAGGTGCTCTACCAGATCGGGGCGCTCGACGCGTGCGCCAAGGCGGCCGGGACCTCGGTCGAGTACGTGAAGCCGCACGGCGCGCTCTACAACGCCACCGTGCACCACGACCGGCAGGCGCGGGCCGTCGTGGAGGGCGTGAAGGCGTTCGGCGACCTGCCCGTCCTCGGGCTGCCGGGCTCACGCCTGCTCCACCACGCCGGACGGGCGGGCCTGCGCCCGGTGCGGGAGGCGTTCGCCGACCGCGCGTACACGCCCGAGGGCACCCTGGTGCCGCGCACCGCGCCGAACGCGGTCCTGACCAGCACGGACGCCGTGCTGGCGCAGGTGCTCCGGCTCGCCGAACGCGGTGAGCTGGTCGCCGTGGACGGCTCCGTGGTCGAGGCGGAGGTCGACTCCATCTGCCTGCACGGCGACACCCCGGGCGCGGTCGAGCACGCGACGAAGGTCCGCGCGGCGCTGGCCGACGCGGGCGTCCCCGTGGCCCGATTCGTCCACCGGTAGACCTGTCTGGCAGAATGGTTGGTTGTTCGCCGAGGTCGGTCCCTCTCACCGTGCCATGGCGCCCCAGACATCTGGGCATTCACCACCCGCGCCCCACTCGGGTGAGGACTGCCCGCACCTGAGCACACAGAGCACGAGGAGCACCCACACCCGTGGCCGTCAAGATCAAGCTTCAGCGGCTTGGCAAGATCCGTCAGCCGTACTACCGGATCGTCGTCGCCGACGCCCGCGTCCGCCGCAGCGGCAAGGCCATCGAGACGATCGGCAAGTACCACCCCAAGGAAGAGCCGTCGTTCATCGCGGTGGACAGCGACCGCGCGCAGTACTGGCTGGGTGTCGGCGCGCAGCCGACCGAGTCGGTCCAGCGCCTGCTGGAGATCACCGGTGACTGGCAGAAGTTCAAGGGCCTCCCGGGCGCCGAGGGCACGCTGAAGGTCAAGGAGCCCAAGACCAGCAAGGCGGAGCTGTTCGCCGCCGCGCTGGCCGCCGCGGGCGACGCGCCGTCCACCGAGGCGACCACCCCGAAGAAGAAGTCGGCCAAGAAGGACGACGCCAAGAAGGCTGACGCCGAGGCCGCTCCCGAGGCTGCCAAGGACGAGGCGTGAGTTTGTTGGCTGACGCCCTCGAACACCTCGTTCGGGGCATCGTCGACCACCCGGACGACGTCCGGGTGAACCTGGTCACGACCCGACGTGGTCGCACGCTCGAGGTTCACGTCCACCCGGACGACCTCGGCAAGGTGATCGGCCGCAGCGGTCGCACCGCGACCGCCCTGCGCACCGTGATGGCCGGCATCGGTGGTCGTGGCGTGCGTGTCGACGTGGTCGACACCGACCGCTGAACGCGCACATGGACGTTGTCGTCGGCCGAGTGGCCAAGGCGCACGGGATCAGCGGCGAGCTCGCGGTCGACGTGCGCACGGACTCACCCGAGACCCGGTTCGCGCTGGGCTCGGTGCTGACCGCCAAACTGCGCGACGGCACTTCCCGCGACCTCACCGTCGCAGCCGCCCGGAACCACTCCGGGCGGCTGCTGGTGCGCTTCGAGGAAGTGCTGACCCGTGACGTCGCCGAGACGCTGCGGGGCACGCTGCTGCTCGGCAGCACCGAGGACCTGCCGCCCACCGGCGACCCGGACGAGTTCTACGACCACGAGCTCGAAGGGCTGTCCGCCGAGCTGGCGGACGGCACCAGGATCGGCACCGTGCTGGAGGTCGTGCACGGGCTGGGCGGCGAGCTGCTGGTGGTCAAGCGCGAGAACGGGGACGAGACCCTGATCCCGTTCGTGCGCGAGATCGTGCCGACCGTGGACATCGCGGGCAAGCGCGTCGTGCTGGACCCGCCCGAGGGTCTGCTCGATGCGGATTGACGTCGTCACGATCTTCCCGGAGTACCTGGACCCGCTCCGCGCCGCCCTGCTGGGCAAGGCGATCGACAAGGGCCTGATCAGCGTCGGCGTGCACGACCTGAGGGACTGGACGCACGACGTGCACAAGGCCGTCGACGACAGCCCGTACGGCGGCGGTCCCGGCATGGTGATGAAGCCGCAGGTGTGGGGCGAGGCGCTGGACGAGGTCGTCACCCCGGCCACCCGCCTGATCGTGCCCACGCCGGCCGGCCGGCCGTTCACCCAGCGGTTGGCGCACGACCTGGCCGCCGAGGAGCACCTGGTGTTCGCCTGCGGCCGGTACGAGGGCATCGACCAGCGGGTGGTGGACGACGCGGCGCGCCGGACGCGCGTGGACGAGGTCTCCATCGGCGACTACGTGCTCGTCGGCGGCGAGGTGGCGGTGCTGGTGATGGTCGAGGCCGTCGTCCGCCTGCTGCCCGGCGTGCTGGGCAACCCGAAGTCGGCCGCCGAGGACTCGTTCTCCGACGGCCTGCTGGAGGGACCCAGCTACACCCGGCCCGAGGTGTGGCGCGACCTCGCCGTGCCGGAGGTGCTGCGCTCGGGCAACCACCGGGCGATCGACCGCTGGCGGCGCGACCAGTCGCTGCGCCGCACCCGCGAACGCCGCCCCGAACTGCTCGACGCCCTGCCCGAAGGGGCGCTCGACAAGCACGACCGCAAGCTGCTCGACGAGCTGGACTGAGGGCCGGCCGAGGGGCGATTTCGTGCCGCCGCCCCTCGTCTGGCACACTGGACAGGTTGCTGCACCCGGTTCAACTCATCCGGCGTGCGCCAGGCCCGCCCCCGCGCGTGTGTGACTTGAGTTCGGCCGCGCCTCGGGGGAGTACGCAATACACGTGAGGACGAGGACGGACCACCGATGAACACCCTGGACGCTCTTGACGCCCAGTCGCTGCGCTCCGACATCCCCAGCTTCCGGCCGGGCGACACGCTGAAGGTCCACGTCCGCGTCATCGAGGGCTCCCGCGAGCGGGTCCAGGTGTTCCAGGGCGTCGTGATCCGCCGGCAGAACGGCGGCATCCGCGAGACCTTCACCGTCCGCAAGGTCTCGTTCGGTGTCGGCGTCGAGCGCACCTTCCCGGTGCACTCCCCGAACATCGCCGAGATCGAGGTCGCCTCCCGCGGCGACGTCCGCCGCGCGAAGCTGTACTACCTGCGCGACCTGCGCGGCAAGGCCGCCAAGATCAAGGAGAAGCGCGAGGCACGTCCGGCCTCCTGACGCCGGACACACGCGGAAGCAGTAGCCTGCCCACGTGGCAGATCCAGTGCACCGCTCCGCTGACGAAGACGGTCAGGATCCCGCAGTCGAGTCCAGCCCGGACTCGACTGCGGGCGGCAAGTCGAAGAAGGACAAGAAGAAGCCCCCGCTCTGGCGCGAACTCCTCGTGCTCGGTGCCACGGCCCTCGTCCTCACCATCCTGATCCAGACTTTCCTGGCGCGGGTGTACGTGATCCCGTCGCAGTCGATGGAGCAGACGCTCCACGGCTGCCCCGGGTGCAACAACGACCGGGTGCTGGTCGACAAGCTGGTCTACGACTTCACCGACATCGAGCCGGGTGAGGTCGTGGTCTTCCGCGGCCCCGAGACGTGGGGCAACAACGACTTCAACTCCGGCCGGTCGGACAACCCGATCGTGGCCGGCATCCAGTCGGTGGCCTCCCTGGTCGGCCTCGCGCCGCCGGACGAGCGCGACTTCGTGAAGCGGGTCATCGCGGTCGGCGGGCAGACCGTCGAGTGCTGCGACGACCAGCACCGCGTGAAGGTCGACGGCAAGCCGCTGGACGAGCCGTACATCTACTGGCAGCCCGGCACGTCACCCGAGAACCACGACCCGTTCGAGCCGGTCAAGGTCCCCGAAGGACACCTTTGGGTGATGGGTGACAACCGCACGAACTCCACCGACTCCCGCAAGCAGGGCGGCGGCGGCCTGGCGGGCACCGTGCCGGAGGACAACGTCATCGGCAAGGCGCGGGTCATCGTGCTGCCGCCGTCGCGCTGGCAGGGCATCGGCGACCACAACCCGCAGGCCCTCGCGCTGGGCGCGCCCGCGTGGCAGGGCGCCATCCCGGCCGGCGCCGGCCTGGCCGCGGCGTGGCCGCTGGTGTTCTTCGGCCGCAAGGTCCGGAGGCGGTTGACCAGGGCCACACAGCCCTGATCGGTACGCTGACCGGGTGGTGGACGTCGCATCGTCCCGGGGATCCTCCGACGAGGAACCGGAGCACGAGGAAAAGGTCGAGCAGTGGCGTGCCCGCGCGCGCAGGACGGCCAAGCGCAAGGGGTCGTTCTGGAAGGAGCTGCCGATCCTGATCGGCGTCGCGGTGGTGCTGGCGGTGCTGATCCAGTCGTTCCTGGCGAAGGTCTACATGATCCCGTCGGAGTCGATGGAGCAGACGCTGCACGGCTGCTCCGACGGCTGCTTCGGCGACCGGGTGCTGGTCGACAAGCTGGTCTACGACTTCGCCGACGTCGAGCCGGGCGAGGTCGTGGTCTTCCACGGCCCCGACACCTGGATCAACCAGGACTTCGTGGCGGCCGAGCCGACGAACCCGGTGGTCGAGGCGGTGCAGGGGCTCGGCTCGCTGATGGGGTTCCCGGCGGCGAACGAGGAGGACTTCGTCAAGCGGGTGATCGCGGTCGGCGGGCAGACCGTGCAGTGCTGCGACGACCGCAACCGGGTCGTGGTCGACGGCAAGCCGCTGGACGAGCCGTACGTGCACTGGGCGCCGGGCCGCAGCACCGTGCAGGAGTCGTTCGCCGAGCTGAAGATCCCCGAGGGTTACCTGTTCGTGCTGGGTGACAACCGCAACGACTCGTGCGACTCGCGGTGCCAGGGCGACGGCCGCGAGGGCGGTCTCGTGCCGGTGGGCAACGTGGTGGGCAAGGTGCGGGTGATCGTGCTGCCGCCGGCGCGCTGGCAGGGCGTCGGCGACCACAACCCGCAGGTCGTGGCCATCGGCGCGCCCGCGTGGCAGGACGCCCTGCCCGCCGGTGTCGGCTTCGCGGCAGCGTGGCCGGTGCTGCTGCTGGGCAAGCGGGTGAGGTCGCGGTTGCGGGGTTCGAGGCTGGGATAGGGTCTTGGGGTGATCCGCAAGCCGCCCCGCGTCCAGGTTCGGCAGACCGCGGGCATCTGGGCCTTCGAGGCCGCGTTGGACCGCCGCGGCTTCGGCCCGGTGGCCGGCGTGGACGAGGCCGGTCGCGGTGCCTGCGCGGGACCGCTCGTGGTGGCGTCGTGCGTGCTCAAGCCGGGTGACGCGGCGAAGTTCGAGGGGCTCACCGACTCGAAGCTGCTCACCGCCGCCGCGCGGGACCGGATGTACGACCTGGTGCTCAAGCGCGCGCGGGACTACGCGGTGATCGTGATCCCGGCCGCCGAGGTCGACCTGATCGGCGTGCACGTGGCGAACATCGAGGGCATGCGGCGCGCGGTCGCGCAGCTGGACGCGCACCCCGGGTACGTGCTGACGGACGGCTTCCCGGTGCCGGGTCTCACCGCGCCGAACATGCCGGTGGTCAAGGGCGACCGGGTGGCCGCGTGCGTCGCCGCGGCGTCCGTGCTGGCCAAGGTCACGCGGGACCGGATCATGACCGGTCTGCACGAGGAGCTGCCCGTCTACGGGTTCGACGTGCACAAGGGCTACAGCACCGCCGAGCACTCGGCGGCGCTGGTGGAGCACGGCCCGAGTGCGCAACACCGCTGGTCGTATGCGAACGTGGCCGCCGCGGCACTCCGGCACGGGGTGGAAGCGCCGCACCGGGTGGCGCGCGGCGTGATCGCGGCCGCCGTGGTCCAGAATGGGACAACCCCGCAGACCAGCGGTGGCAGGCTCGCGACGAGGAGGGGCGCGGATTCGATGATTACCCGCGCGGAGGCGTAATGAGTGCAGAGGATCTCGAGAAGTACGAGACCGAGATGGAGTTGTCGCTGTACAAGGAGTACCGCGACATCGTCAGCCAGTTCTCGTTCGTCGTGGAGACCGAGCGTCGGTTCTACCTGGCCAACTCGGTGGACGTGCAGGTCCGCAACGCGGACGGCGAGGTCTACTTCGAGGTGCGGATGTCCGACGCGTGGGTGTGGGACATGTACCGCCCCGCCCGGTTCGTGAAGAACGTCCGCGTCATCACCTTCAAGGACGTCAACGTCGAGGAGCTGGACAAACCCGACCTCAGGTTGCCCGAGGACGGTCCGTTCAACTCCTGATACCCGCAAAGTCGCAGGGGCCTGCCCGTGAGGGCGGGCCCCTTTGCGCCTGCGGGCCCTTACCACGCGACACCGACATTTCCGCCTCCGCCCTCCACAGGCCCTGGAGTTGTCCACAGCCGGCGAACCGCCCATCGCCGGCCCTCCGCCACCCCGGCAAGGTCGAACAAGACCGATCCGGAGGAGTGGGACATGAACACGGCGACCGACCTGGGCAAGCGCGGCGAGGACGCGGCGTGCCGGTACCTGGAGCACCAGGGCCTGTCGATCCTGGCGCGCAACTGGCGGTGCGACGGCGGTGAGCTGGACGTCATAGCCACCGACGGCGCGCGGCTGGTGGTGGTGGAGGTGAAGTGCCGTTCGGGCACCACCCGGGGCACGCCGCTGGAAGCCGTGACGCCGGACAAGCTGGAGCGGGTCCGGAAGTCGGCCCTGCGCTGGCTCAGCGCCAACCGGATCGGGCGCGTGGAGGTCCGGTTCGACGTGATCGCGATCGAGTGGCCGCCCGAGGGCAAGGTCCGCCTGCACCACCTGCGAGGTGTGTGATGGCGCTCGCGCGTACGTGGTCGGTGGCGTTGTCCGGGGTGGACGGCGTGCCGGTGGAGATCGAGGCCGACGTCGGCGTGGGCACGGTGAGGACCCAGCTCCTCGGCCTGCCGGACGCCGCCCTGCACGAGTCGAAGGACCGCGTGAAGGCGGCCGTGCGCAACAGCGGGCACGACTGGCCGTCCCAACGGGTGACGCTGGGGTTGTCCCCGGCCACGCTGCCCAAGAACGGCTCCGGTTACGACCTGGCCATCGCGTGCGTCGTGCTGGCCGCCGCCAAGGCGATCCCGGGCGAACGCCTGGCCGACACCGTCTTGCTGGGGGAGTTGGCCCTGGACGGCCGGGTCCGCGCCGTCCGCGGCGTCCTGCCCGCGCTGCTGGCCGCCAGGCGGTCGGGCCTGACCGAGGCCGTGGTCCCGGTGGACGCCCTCCCCGAAGCCGCCCTGGTGGACGGCGTGACCGTCCACGGCGCCACCACGCTGACCGAGGTCCTGTCCTGGCTGGCCGGCGAGCGGACCCTCCACCACCCCACCCCGCCCGCCGTCGCCCCACCACCGGACGGGCCGGACCTGGCGGACGTGATCGGCCAGCCGGAGGCGAGGTGGGCCCTCGAAGTGGCCGCGGCCGGCGGTCACCACATCCTGCTGACCGGGCCGCCGGGCACCGGCAAGACCATGCTCGCCCAACGCCTGGCCGGCCTCCTGCCGCCGTTGTCGCCGGCGGAGGCCCTCGGCGTCACGGCGGTGCACTCCATCGCGGGGTTGCTCAGCCCGGAGACCCCGCTGGTCGCCACGCCGCCGTTCGTCTCGCTGCACCACTCCACGTCGACGGTGGCGCTGATCGGCGGCGGCACGGGGATGGCGAAGCCGGGGGCGATGAGCCGGGCCCACCGGGGCGTGCTGTTCCTGGACGAGGCGAGGGAGTTCGGCACGGCGAAGCTGGAGGCGCTGCGCACGGCGTTGGAGGAAGGCGAGGTGCGGCTGGCGAGGCGTGACGGCATCGTCCGCTACCCGGCCAGGTTCCAACTGGTGATGGCCACGAACCCGTGCCCCTGCGCACCGCCGAGGGACATCGACTGCGTCTGCCTGCCGGCCGCGCGGAGGCGCTACCAGAGCAAGCTCTCCGGCCCCCTGCTGGACCGGGTGGACCTGAGGGTGGCGATGCGCCCCCTGACCGCCATGAGCAACGCCGAGATCACCCAACCGGAACCCACCGCCACCGTCCGCGAGCGGGTCCAGAAGGCCAGGACGAGGGCCACCGAACGCTGGGCCGCCCACGGCTGGCTGACCAATGCCGAGGTCCCCGGCCCCGTTCTCCGCCGTGACTACGCCCTCCCACGCCACACCACCACCGTCCTGGACCGGGCGCTGGCCACCGGCGCGCTGACGGGCCGGGGCGCGGACAGGTGCCTGCGGGTCGCCTGGACCCTGGCCGACCTGGCCGAGGTCGACCAACCCACCGCCGACCACGTCGCCGCCGCCCTGGAATTCCGAGAGCGCAGGAAGTCATGACCGGACCAACCACCCCAACCCCCACCCAGCCGCCCCTCCCCGCCACCACTCCGCCCACTTCCACCCCGCCCACTTCCGGCCAGTCGCCCACCGCCACCAAGCCGGCCCCGGCTCCGGCCCTGACCTCAGCCCCGCTCCCGCTGTCGCCACCACCCGCGCTACCGCTTTCCCAGGTTCCGGTTCCGGCCTCTACGACGCGGACCTTGGTCGGGTCCAGCCGGTTCGCGGGCAGTCGGCTCGCGGTCCGGTCGGTGGGCCTCGGTCCCGACGAGTGGTGGAGGTGGTCGTGAGCACCGATGAGATCCGGCTCGCCCGTGCCTACCTGTCCCGGGTGGCCGAGCCGCCCGCCGCCGCGCTGGTCCGGTTCATCGCCGAAGTCGGGCCGGTCACGGCGGCGGAGTTGGTCCGGACCGGGGAGGTGCCTTCCGGGGTCGACAGCCAGACATCGGCCCGCCGGGCGCTGGACCAGGCCGAACAGGACCTGGAGGCGGCTGCGGAGGTCGGCGGGCGGCTCCTGGTGCCCGAGGACGACGAGTGGCCACGTTGGCGCTTCAACGCCTTGGCCGTCGCCGCCGCCAACGGCCTGCGGTGCGGCTTGGAGCCGTTGGCGTTGTGGGTCCGGGGCGAAGCCGGCCTCGCGACGATCACCGAGCGTGCCGTCGCGGTGGTCGGCAGTCGGGCCGCCTCCGGGTACGGGCAGCACGTCGCGGGCGAGTTCGGCTTCGGGTTGGCCGAGGCGGGGGTCACCGTGGTGTCCGGCGCGGCCCACGGCATCGACGGCGCGGCCCACCGGGGCGCGATCACGGCCGGCGGGCTGACGATCGCCGTGCTGGCCTGCGGAATAGACGTCGCCTATCCGTCCGGTCACCGTGCCCTGCTCGAACGCATTCCGAGCCAAGGCCTGCTGGTGAGTGAATACCCACCGACCCACACGCCCGCGCGGCACCGATTCCTGACGCGGAACCGGCTCATCGCGGCTCTGGCCGAAGGCACCGTCGTCGTCGAAGCGGGGCGGCGCAGCGGGGCCAAGAACACCGCGGCGTCGACGGCGGCGCTCGGCCGGGTGCTCATGGCGGTTCCCGGGCCGATCACCTCGGCCAGCTCGTCGGGCTGCCACGAGTTGCTGCGTTCGGGGATCGCGTTGCCGGTGACCAGCGTCGCCGAGGTCATCGAGTCGACCGGACGGCTCGGCGTCGACCTCGTCGAAGCCACCCGCAACACCGACACCGGACCACCGCAGGGCGACGCGATGAGGGTCTTCGAGGCACTGGGCCTCACCTTCGGCCACAGCCCGGAGGCGATCTCCGTGGAATCGGGCGTCGAGTTGGCTCGGGTGCGCGCATTGCTGCCGCAATTGGAACTGGCCAGTCTCGCCGAACGCGTGGAAAGCGGTTGGAAGCGCTCCCAGGACGGGAGTTGGCGTGGCGATACTTGACCAAGAGCGCTTGAGGGCGCAGCGTCAGGGTCTATGTCCCCGCAGCCGCCCGCTCGGACACGTCGTGTCGACCTGGTTCGCCTGCGTCGAGCGCTGCCCGCAGACGTGGCGACGGCCCTGGACCGCTACGAACGCCACCTCGCGATGGAACGCGGTCTGTCACCGCACACGGTGCGCGCGTACCTCGGCGACGTGGTCGCCCTGCTGGTCCACTTAGCCGGGGACACACCCGACGACGTCACCGTGGAAGCGATCGACCTGCCGGGCCTGCGGTCGTGGTTGGCTTCCCAGCACTCCGCCGGCGCGAGCCGGACGACGATGGCCCGACGCGCCGCCTCCGCCCGCACGTTCACCGCCTGGGCCTCCCGCAACGACCTGCTCGCCGCCGACCCCGGCCCGCGGCTCAGCGCACCCCGCCCCCACCGGACCCTTCCCGCCGTACTGCGGCCGGACCAAGCCGACGCCGCCATGACAGTTGTCGAAGTAGGTGCGGAACAAGGCGATCCGGTTGCGCTGCGTGACCAGGCCGTGGTGGAGTTGCTGTACGCAACAGGTGTCCGGGTCGCCGAGTTGTGCGGTCTCGACCTCGACGACGTGGACTACTCCCAAAGGGTGATTCGGGTTCTGGGCAAGGGTAGTCGCGAACGCACCGTGCCGTTCGGCGTTCCGGCCGAACGGGCTGTACGGCGCTGGGTGGAATATGGCCGATCGGCCCTGGTCAACGACCGTTCACAGCGTGCGCTGCTGCTCGGCGCGCGAGGTGGCCGGCTCGACCCGCGTACTGCCAGGAGGGTTGTCCACGATGTAGTGGGTGCGGTACCCGGGACGGCGGACACCGGGCCCCACGGCCTGCGCCACTCGGCGGCCACGCACCTGTTGGAAGGGGGAGCGGACCTGCGCACCGTCCAAGAGCTTCTTGGTCACGCTACGCTCGCAACGACTCAGCTCTACACACACGTCACCGTCGAACGGCTGAAGGCGATCCATGACCGAACCCACCCCCGCTCCTGACGTCGCAGGGGGAGGTTCGCGGACCGCAACCGTGACCTCTCCCCCCGCCGCGCACGTCGGGACCTCGTCGGCGGCGCGCACCCCGACCGGGACGAACGGTCACCACGTCGACGGCGAGCCGCTGCGCACGAACGGGCACGCCATCCCCGCGGTGGCGCCCGGCAGACCCGCGCACGCCGCGTCCGAGTCGCGCACCGCCGATGACGTGGAAGCCGGGATCATCGCGCTGTGGCACACCTACGGCGAGTCGCGCCGGCAAGCCCTGCGGGACCGCTTGGTGCTGCACTACGCGCCGCTGGTGAAGTACGTCGCCGGCCGGGTCGGCACCGGTCTGCCCGCGCACGTCGACGTGGCGGACCTGATCCAGTCCGGCATCTTCGGCCTGGTCGACGCGATCGAGAAGTTCGAGCCCGAGCGCGGCCTGAAGTTCGAGACCTACGCGATGCAGCGCATCCGCGGCGCGATCCTCGACGACCTGCGCTCGCAGGACTGGGTGCCGCGCTCGGTCCGCAGCCGGGCGCGTGACGTCGAACGCGCCCTGGAACGCCTCGGTGGCCGCCTGCAACGCACCCCGACCGACCGCGAGCTCGCCGCCGAGCTGAAGATCGGCCTCGGCGAGCTGCGCGAGCTCTACGCCCAGCTCCAGCTCACCAGCGTGGTCGCCCTGGACGAGCTGATCGCCGCGGGTCGCAGCACCGGTGGCGCGGGCTCGTCACTGGCCGAGTCCCTGCCCGACGAGGGGGCGGAGGACCCGATCGCCACCCTGGTCGACCAGGACAGCCGCCGCCAGCTCGCCGACGCGATCGCCCAGCTCGCCGAACGCGACCGCGTCGTGGTCACCCTGTACTACTTCGAGAACCTGACGCTGGCCGAGATCGGGAAGGTCCTGGGCGTCACGGAGTCGCGCGTGTGCCAACTGCACACCCGGGCGGTGCTGCGCCTGCGCACCAAGCTGAACGAGCAGTTGGAGTCCTAACCGGCCCGGCTCCGACCGAAGGCCTGCCCGGAACACCCACGAACCGCTGAACGCCGACCACGAGCATCGGCACCCTGCCACGTGGCCTCGCCCGACGCGCTGGTTGCTGCCGGCGGCCGGAACGTGCAGGTCGAACACGGAGTGGGTGGGTGGAACCGGCAGGTTCGAAGACGGCGCGGAGTCTCGAAGCCGGCGAGGCGGTGGGTTGCGTGGTGGATGCGCCCAGGGTCGAGGTGGTGGGTTGGGCCCGGCGGTGGGGTGGGTGAGTGAGTCGGGTGGGCGGGGCTCGGTGGGGTGAGGATGAGGCAGTCGGGGTTCTGGCAGAGAGCAGGGGCTGGTCAGGTGGCTGGTGCGGAGCCCGTGCGTCCGTCCTCGGGAGGAGGCGGACTCGGCCGTTCGACACCAGGTGCAGTGGGTTCAGGTAGGTGCGGGATCGGGGCGGGGTGGTCCGGAACGCGCCCCAGTGCAGGCAGGTCTCCGTCGGGCAGCCCTCGTGGCCCGGGTCGAGGGCGCCTATCCGGTCGCCGCGGCGTACCGGTTGGCCTCGGCGGACCGCCGGCGTGACCGGCTCGTACGTGGTTCGCAGGCCGCCGGTGTGCAGCAGCGAGACGACCGCGCGGTCGGCCACCGGGCCCGCGTGCACGACCACGGCGTCGGCGGCGGCCAGGACGGCGGCGCCCGCCGGGGCGGCCAGGTCCACGCCGCGGTGGCCGGGGCCGTACTCCGTCGCCGGGGCCTCGAAGGCGCGGACGACCTGGTGCGGTGGGGCGAGCGGCCAGGCGA
Source organism: Actinosynnema sp. CA-299493 (assembly GCF_050946825.1). NCBI lineage: Bacteria > Bacillati > Actinomycetota > Actinomycetes > Pseudonocardiales > Pseudonocardiaceae > Actinosynnema > Actinosynnema sp. CA-299493. Next base: position 7,959,359 of record NZ_CP191993.1, on the reverse strand, counting down.
AGCGTGGTGGGCGGTAGGCCCTCGCGGGTGCGGGCAGCACGGCCAGGGGGAGCGTCACCACCGTTGTCAAGCCCAGGACCAGCAGTGTTCGCATGGTGGGAGTCATGGGTCCAGCGTCCGGGCGTGGACCGGGGGCTACCAGTGGCTTCGGCCCACCTGTGGACAACTCGTGGGGCTGTGGACAACCTCAGGCCCGGTTCGTGGTTCCCCGGCCCACCGGCGTACACTCGGAGCGCGGCCCGTGTGAGTGCGGGGCGACTTCGCGTGCCAATGCAGATCCGGCCAGTTTCGGTGTGGCCGAGTCACGGCGTCCAGCGGTCCTGAGGCGAGACGTCCTCCGGTTCGGGCGGCGGCAGGGGCACCAGGGCGGCGGACCGACCCGGCCCGCCGCGACCAACCGGAACGCGCGCCGGCTCGACGCCAGGCGCGCCCGAACGAAGAGGTGCGAACCCGGCCATGGCCGTCGTCACCATGAAGCAGCTGCTCGACAGCGGCGTGCACTTCGGGCACCAGACCCGCCGCTGGAACCCGAAGATGAAGCGCTACATCTTCACCGAGCGCAACGGCATCTACATCATCGACCTCCAGCAGACGCTGACCTACATCGACCGGGCGTACGAGTTCGTCCGGGAGACGGTCGCGCACGGCGGGTCGATCCTGTTCATCGGCACCAAGAAGCAGGCGCAGGAGGCCATCGCCAACGAGGCCCTCCGCGTCGGCATGCCCTTCGTGAACCAGCGCTGGCTGGGCGGCATGCTCACCAACTTCTCCACGGTGCACAAGCGTCTCCAGCGGCTCAAGGAGCTGGAGTCGATGGAGCAGACCGGCGGTTTCCAGGGTTTCACCAAGAAGGAAATCCTGATGATGAACCGCGAGAAGGACAAGCTGGAGCGCACGCTCGGCGGTATCCGCGACATGTCCAAGGTGCCCAGCGCCGTGTGGATCGTGGACACCAAGAAGGAGCACATCGCCGTCGGCGAGGCGCGGAAGCTGAACATCCCGATCGTGGCGATCCTGGACACGAACTGCGACCCGGACGAGGTCGACTACCCGATCCCGGGAAACGACGACGCGATCCGGTCCGCCGCGCTGCTGACCAAGGTGGTGGCCGAGGCCGCCGCCGCCGGTCTGATGTCGCGCTCCGGCGCCCGCACCAAGGCCGCTGACGGCGCGGACAAGCCCGAGCCGGGCATCGACGAGCCGCTGGCCGAGTGGGAGCAGGAGCTGCTGGTCGGCACCGACGCGCCCGCCGCACCGGCTGCCGCCGAGGCCACCGACGCCGAGGCCCCCGTTGCCGAGGCGCCCGCCGCCGAGGCCACCGACGCCGAGGCTCCCGCTGCCGAGGCGCCCGCCGCCGAGGGCACCGAGGCCGTCAAGTCCTGACCCGCCCGCACGCCGCGCCCGCCTGATCGAGGTGGGCGCGGCGTGCGCACGGCGCCGGCGCTGAACAGCCGGAACAGCACCACCCCAAGCGCGTAAACGCGTCGGCGAGCGAAGCCGACGACCAGACCGCAGAAGGAACGGAAATCGCACGATGGCGAACTACACCGCCGCTGACGTGAAGCGCCTCCGCGAGCTGACCGCCGCAGGCATGATGGCCTGCAAGAAGGCGCTCGAGGAGACCGACGGCGACTTCGACAAGGCGGTCGAGATCCTGCGCATCAAGGGCGCGAAGGACGTCGACAAGCGCGCCGAGCGCACGACCTCGAACGGCCTGGTCATGGCCGAGGGCGGCGTGATGATCGAGCTGCGCTGCGAGACGGACTTCGTCGCCAAGAACGCCGACTTCCAGGAGCTGGCGGCGCGGATCGTCGCGGTCGCCAAGGCCACCCGCCCGGCCGACGTCGAGGTCCTCAAGGCCACCGACCTCGACGGCAAGGCCGTCGACGCGGTCGTCCAGGAGTTCTCGGCCAAGATCGGCGAGAAGCTGGAGCTGGCCAAGGTCGCCGTCTTCGACGGCACCGTGACCACCTACCTGCACCGCCGTGCCGCCGACCTGCCGCCCGCCGTCGGCGTGGTGGTCGAGTACACCGGCGACAACGAGGACGCCGCCCGCGGCGCCGCGATGCAGATCGCCGCGATGCGTCCCCGCTTCCTCACCCGTGACGAGGTCCCCGCGGACGTGGTGGCCAACGAGCGTCACATCGCCGAGGAGACCGCTCGCGAGGAGGGCAAGCCGGAAGCGGCGCTGTCCAAGATCGTCGAGGGTCGCGTGAACGGCTTCTTCAAGGACGTCGTGCTCCTGGAGCAGTCGTCCGTGACGGAGTCCAAGAAGACCGTCAAGGCCGTGCTGGACGAGGCCGGTGTCACCGTGACCCGCTTCGCCCGGTTCGAGGTCGGCCAGGCCTGATTCGCGTGAGGGCGGGGTTGCGCGCAGACGTCGCGACCCCGCCCTTGCCGTGTCCAGAGGAGCACCTGTGAGCGCAGAGGTAGACCACGCGAAAGCGGATCACGCCGACGAGGAGCCGACCCAGGGCTACCGCCGGGTGATGCTCAAGCTCGGCGGCGAGATGTTCGGCGGTGGTGGTGTCGGCGTCGACCCCGACGTCGTGCAGACCGTCTCACGCCAGATCGCCGCGGTGGTCCGAACAGGGGTCCAGGTCGCGGTCGTCATCGGCGGCGGCAACTTCTTCCGCGGCGCGGAACTGCAGCAGCGCGGCATGGACCGCAGCCGCGCCGACTACATGGGCATGCTCGGCACCGTGATGAACTGCCTCGCCTTGCAGGACTTCCTGGAACGCGAGCACGGCATCGAGACCCGCGTGCAGACCGCCATCACGATGGGCCAGATCGCCGAGTCCTACATCCCCCGCCGGGCCATGCGGCACCTCGACAAGGGGCGCGTGGTGATCTTCGGCGGCGGCGCGGGCATGCCGTACTTCTCCACCGACACCACCGCCGCGCAGCGCGCGCTGGAGATCGGCTGCGAGGTCGTGCTGATGGCCAAGGCCGTGGACGGCGTCTACACCGCGGACCCCAAGATCGACCCGGACGCGCAGATGTTCGACAACATCACCCACCGGGAAGTGCTCGAACGCGGCCTGAACGTCGCCGACGCGACCGCGTTCAGCCTCTGCATGGACAACAACATGCCGATCATGGTCTTCAACCTGCTCACCGAGGGGAACATCGCGCGAGCCGTGCGTGGTGAGAAGATCGGCACGCTGGTGAGCACCCCCGGTGGTCGCCCGTCCTTCTAGACCTGCTGGGATTCGAGCCGAACTGCGCACACCAAGGGAGTCAGCCGTGATTGACGAGACCCTCCTCGACGCCGAGGAGAAGATGGAAAAAGCGGTGTCCGTGGCGAAGGAAGACCTGGCCGCGGTGCGCACCGGCCGCGCCAACCCCTCGATGTTCTCCCGCATCGTGGTCGAGTACTACGGTTCGCCCACCCCGCTGAACCAGCTCGCCAGCGTCGCCATCCCGGAGGCGCGCATGGCGGTGATCAAGCCCTACGACGCCACCCAGCTCAACGCGGTCGAGAAGGCCATCCGCGACTCCGACCTGGGCGTGAACCCCAGCAACGACGGCTCGATCATCCGCGTGGTGATCCCGCAGCTGTCCGAGGAACGCCGCCGCGAGATGGTCAAGGTCGCCAAGGGCAAGGGCGAGGACGCCAAGGTGTCCATCCGCAACATCCGCCGCAAGGCCAAGGAAGAGCTGGACCGCCTGGTCAAGGACGGCGAGGTCGGCGAGGACGACGGCACCAGGGCCGAGAAGGAACTGGAGAACGTCACCCACCGCTACGTCGCCCAGATCGACGAGCTGGTCAAGCACAAGGAAGCCGAGCTGCTCGAGGTCTAGGTGGTCACGTCGGTTCGGCGGGTCGGGCGAGGTGCCCGCGCGCTTGGCTCGGCCGGTGCACGGCCGTGATAGGAGCACAGCAGGTGTCAGGTGGCGGTGACCGGGGCGCGCCGGAGAAGAGCGCGTCACGCGCGGGGCGCAACCTGCCCGCGGCCATCGCCGTGGGTGTCGGCTTGGGCGCCGTCATCCTCGTGGCGCTGTTCACGGTGCGCGAGCTGTTCGTGGGCGTCGTCGCCATCGCGGTCGCCGTCTCGATGTACGAGCTGATTGGCGCGTTGCGGCGGAGCGCGGGCATCCGGGTGGCCCTGCTGCCCGTGCTGGTCGGCGGGCAGGCCGTGGTGTGGCTGGCCTGGCCGTACGAGCGCGGCGGCGTGCTCAGCGCGTTCGTGGTGACGATCCTGGTGTGCCTGCTCTGGCGGCTCAAGGACGGCGCGGACGGCTACCTGCGCGACGTCACCGCGTCCATCTTCACGGTCGCCTACGTGGCCGTGTTCGCGTCGTTCGCGGTCATGCTGGTCGTGCCGGACGACGGTGTGTTCCGCGTCCTGGCGTTCCTGATCGGCGTCGTGCTGTCCGACACCGGCGGCTACGTGGCCGGCGTGCTGTTCGGCAAGCACCCGATGGCCCCCACCATCAGCCCGAAGAAGTCCTGGGAGGGCTTCGCGGGCTCGATGGTGGCGGGCATGGTCGGCGGCGCGCTCACCGTCGGCCTGATGCTGGACGGCCAGTGGTGGCAGGGCGTGCTGTTCGGCGCGGCCCTGGTCGTCACCGCGACCGCGGGCGACCTGGTCGAGTCGCTGATCAAGCGCGACCTCGGGATCAAGGACATGGGCACGCTGCTGCCCGGTCACGGCGGCCTGATGGACCGGATGGACTCGCTGCTGCCCTCGGCCGTCGTCGCCTGGCTGCTGCTGCACGTGTTCGGTGTTTGATCGCCACTGCTCCGCGGGTGGCGGCGAGGTCGCCCGGGAGTCGGCCGCGCTAGTCGTCGTACGGGTCGTCCACGCGTGAGCCGGTGTCGTCGTCGGACAGCGGTGTGGTGCGGGACGGGTCGATCACCGAGAACACCGCGCCCGTGTGGTCGGCGACGACCGTGATCCGGCCGAACGGCGTGTCGTACGGCTCCACGGTGACCCGTCCGCCCAGCTCCAGCACCCTGGACGCGGCCGAGTCCGTGCCGATCTCCGGCGCCGCGGTGAAGTAGACCATCCAGTGCGGCGGGGTCTCCGGCGCGAACGCCCGGCCCATCCGCTGACGCCCGAGCACGGTGTTCCCCTGGATGGCCCAGAGCGTGTAGTCCACCGCCTGGCCGTCACCGATCTGGGTGATCTCGTACCCGCACAGCTCGTGGAAGAACTCGTCCGCGGCCTGCCCGTCACGCGTGTTCAGCTCGGCCCACGCGTACGCGCCGTGCCCGTCCGCGCCGAACACCCAGTCCGGTGGCACGTGCCGGAAGCCGACCACCGCGCCGGTCGGGTCGGCGAGCACGGTGACGGTGTCCGAGGGCTCGCCGAGCACCTCGCCGCCCAACGCGTGCGCCTTCTCGGCGGTGGCGCGGGCGTGCGGCGTGTTCAGGTACAGCGTCCACGCGCTCGGCTTGTCGGCGGCGACCAGCTCGGCCACCGGCAGCCCGTCCACCAGGGCGATCGCGTTGCCGCCCGAGTCGGAGAAGTACCAGCCGAACAGGCCCGAGTAGAAGTCGATCGTGGCCTGGAGGTCCGTGGTGGCGATGTCGACCCAGCACGGCGAGCCGTGGTGCAACTCGGCCAGAGCGGGAGAATTGGGGACGATCGACACCGGGTACCTCCTGCGAGCCGCTTGTTCGATCACGCTACGGCTCTAGAGTCGTCCCGTGAAGGGATTCGTCCGCGCCGCGTTGGCCGCAGTGCGGCCTGTCGACGTCCTGCCGAGCCCGAACATCTGGCACTGGCCCGAGCTCTACGAGGTCGAGAACCGCGCCCAGGACGTGGACGGCGCCATCTGGCGCGCGCTGCGCGAGGAGTGCGACTGGGCCGGGCGGGACGTGGTCGACGTCGGCTGCGGTGCCGGGTTCCACCTGCCGGTGCTCGCGCGGGAGGCGCGCTCGGTCATCGGCGTCGAGCCGCACCCTCCGCTGGTGCAGCGCGCTCGGGCGCGGGTGGCGGACGTGCCGAACGCCGAGGCGGTGGCCGGTCCCGCGCAACGCCTGCCGCTGCGCGACGCGACCGCGGACCTGGTGCACGCCCGCACGGCGTACTTCTTCGGTCCCGGCTGCGAGCCGGGGATGCGCGAGGCCGACCGGGTGCTGCGGCCGGGTGGCGCGCTGGCGGTCGTGGACCTCGACGGCTCGGCGGAGCCGTACGGGCCGTGGCTGTGCGCCGACGAGCCGCGCTACAACCCCGCGGAGGTGGAGCGGTTCTTCGCCGATCAGGGGTTCTCGTTGCGACGCGTGCGCGCGCTGTGGCGGTTCGAGCGCCGTGAGGACTTGGAGGCCGTGCTGCGCATCGAGTTCTCCGAGGCGGTCGCGGAGAGGGCCATCGCGCGCACGCCCGGCCTGTCGTTCGAGGTCGGCTACCGCGTCCACGTGAGGCGCAAGCCGACCGGCATCGTGCTGCCCTGAGAACGCTCACCTAGGATCGGGTCGTGGAGAACAGGAACGCGGGCAGGATGGGTCGGCAGGTCGGCGTCGTGGGTCTGGGCTGCTGGCAGCTCGGCGCGGACTGGGGCCAGGTCGAGGAGTCCGACGCGCTGGCGGTGCTGCACGCCGCCGCCGACACCGGCGTGAACTTCTTCGACACCGCCGACGTCTACGGCGACGGCCGCAGCGAGACGCTGATCGGCAAGTTCCTCCGCGAGCGCGGCGACGCGGGTATCACGGTGGCCACCAAGATGGGCCGCCGCGTCGACCAGACGCCGGAGAACTACCACCGCGAGAACTTCCTGGCCTGGAACGACCGGTCGCGCGCCAACCTCGGCGTCGACACGCTCGACCTGGTCCAGCTGCACTGCCCGCCGACGCCGGTCTACTCGACCGACGAGGTGTTCGACACCCTCGACGAGCTGGTGGAGACCAAGCGGGTCGCCGCGTACGGCGTGAGCGTGGAGACCGTCGAGGAGGCGCTGACCGCGATCGCCCGGCCGGGTGTCGCGAGCGTCCAGATCATCCTGAACGCGCTGCGGCTCAAGCCGCTGGAGCGGGTGCTGCCCGCGGCGGCGGAAGCGGGCGTGGCGATCATCGCCCGCGTTCCGCTCGCCTCGGGGCTGCTGTCCGGCAAGTACACCGCGTCGACCACGTTCGGGGCCGACGACCACCGCAACTACAACCGCAACGGTGACGCGTTCGACGTCGGCGAGACGTTCTCCGGCGTGCCGTTCGAGGTCGGGTTGGCGGCGGTGGAGCGGCTGCGCGCCCTCGTGCCGCCCGGCGCGACCATGGCGCAGTTCGCGCTGCGGTGGATCGTGGACCAGCCGGGCGTCACCGTGGTCATCCCCGGCGCCCGCAACGCCGAGCAGGCCCGGGCCAACTCGGCCGCCGCGGACCTCGCGCCGTTGTCGGCGCAGGCTCAGGACGAGGTGCGGGCGGTGTACGACTCGCTGGTCCGACCGCTGGTCCACGACCGCTGGTAGTTCACTCTTCCGGGTTGTCTTCCTCGACGTCGAGCTCGCCGAGGATCGCGTACAGCTTGCGGCGGGCCTCGCTGAGGACTTCGACGGCCCGCGCCTGCTGCTCACGCGTGCCCGCGTGCGCCATCTGCTGCATGGCCGCGCCGAGGTGCCGTGCCGCCGTGCGCAGTTTCGCCGCGTGCAGGTCGAGGTCGTCGTTGACCTGCTGCCACGGCGGCGCGCCTTCGAGCTTCTCCGCCGCTTCGCGCCCGGATTCGGTCAGCGTGAACAGCTTCTTGCCGCCCGCCTCCTCGGTGGAGGCGACGAGGCCCTCGTCGGCCAGCATCTGCAGGGTCGGGTAGACCGAGCCGGGGCTGGGCCGCCAGAGGCCGTCGGTGCGGCCGGCGATCTCCTGGATCATCTCGTAGCCGTGCATGGGGCGTTCGACCAGCAGCGCCAGGACCGCCGTGCGGACGTTGCCCTTGCGCTGCCTGCCGCCGCGACCGCGGCCCCGGCCGTGACCGGGGAAGCCCGGCGGTTCGGGCGGGATCGGAGGGCCGCCGAACGGCTCGGGCGGTCCGGGGGGACCGCCGAACGGGCCGCCGCGGCCGAAGCCGAACCCACCGCCGAATCCCTGTCGCGGATCACCGAAGCCGTGCTCGCGGTGAAGCCTGTGCTCGTGGTGCCCGTGTCCGTGGAAATGCATCGTCATGCTCCTCGTATCGATCGGTTGCGACGTGTCGACGATATATCGGAACGTATCGCGATGCAACGGTGATGGCCGTCGCAGTCGGTGTGGTCCTGGGTGCCGCGCGCACGTGGGACACTGGAGGGCGCTATGACTGCCCTCCCCCTCGTCTTCGACGCGCCCAAGCGCGGGCTGCCGCCGCGCCACCTCGCCGACCTCGCCGCCGACCAGCGCCGGGAGGCCGTCGCCGCACTCGGCGAGAAGCCCTTCCGCGCCGCGCAGCTGTCGAACCACTACTTCGGCCGGCTGACCGTCGACCCCGACGCGATGACCGACATCCCCGCCGCCGCGCGGGAACGCCTGGTGGCCGACCTGATGCCGCCGTTGTGGACGGAGCTGCGCAGCGTCGAGGCCGACGGCGGCACGACGCGCAAGACGTTGCTGCGCGCCCACGACGGCACGCTGGTCGAGAGCGTCCTGATGCGCTACCCGGACCGCGCCACGCTGTGCATCTCGTCGCAGGCAGGGTGCGGCATGGCGTGCCCGTTCTGCGCGACCGGGCAGGGCGGCCTGACCCGGAACCTGTCCACGGCGGAGATCGTGGACCAGGTGCGGCGCGGCGCGGCGGCCATGCGTGACGGCGAGCTGCCCGGTGGGCCGGGGCGGTTGTCCAACATCGTGTTCATGGGCATGGGCGAGCCGCTGGCCAACTACAAGCGCGTGGTCGAGTCGGTGCACCGCATCTGCGACCCGACGCCGGACGGCCTGGGGATCTCGCAGCGTTCGGTGACGGTGTCGACGGTGGGCCTGGTGCCGGCGATCCGGAAGTTGACGGAGGAGAACCTCCAGGTCCGGCTGGCGGTGTCGTTGCACACGCCGGACGACGAGCTGCGCGACACCTTGGTGCCGGTGAACACGCGGTGGAAGGTGGCCGAGGTGCTGGAGGCGGCTCGCGGCTACGCCGACCGCACCGGTCGCCGGGTGTCGATCGAGTACGCCCTGATCCGCGACATCAACGACCAGCCGTGGCGCGCGGACATGCTGGGCAAGCTGCTGCGCAGGCACCTGGGCCAACTGGTGCACGTGAACGTCATCCCGCTGAACCCGACGCCGGGCTCGAAGTGGGACGCGTCGCCGAAGCCGGTGGAACGCGAGTTCGTCCGCCGGGTCAACGACCAGGGCGTCGCGTGCACCGTGCGCGACACCAGGGGCCAGGAGATCGCCGCCGCCTGCGGCCAGCTCGCCGCCGAGGGCTGAGCCTCCCGCCGGCTTCTCCGGCCGCGACCTCGGTCCGACGTCCCACGTCGGCGAGGTCGCAGCCGGGGGCCCGGCGCTCCTGCGGGCGAGGTCCGGGCGGAGGTCGGGGTGGTCTAGCGGCGCCAGGAGGTGCGGCTGCGGACCTGGTCCCAGATCAGCAGGGCGGCCATGGTGAGGCCGGTGAGGATCACCCAGATGTTCTCGGTGCGGCCGTGGTGGTTGCCGATCAGCAGGGCGAAGACGCCCAGGGTGGAGAGCCAGCCCGCGATCTTGATGCCCTTGGGGAAACCGCCGTGCCAACCCCACTCGGCCGAGGGCTCTTCGTGGGGGTCGACCGCCGGACGCTTGTCCAACTCCGAGGACGAAGACACAGCCGCACGACCTTCCTGCCCGATCACGTTCACCAACGGCGTCATCGTCCCACACGCGCGCGCGGCGCGAGACGTGAGGTGCGCGGCACAGGTGCCTCGCCGCCGCCGCGTCACCTGCGTCAACTTTCGTCGGAGAGGGTCGAGACCAACGAACGCGGCCGGCGGGCGGGCGGTTCTTTACCGTGGTCACCTGTGACGTCCGTCGTTCAGCGGCTCCGGCCCGTCCTGCCGGACCTCCGGGAGGCGCCCGCCGCGTTCCTGCGCGCCCACGCCGAACGCCTCCGCCAGGTCACGCCCTGGCGGGTGGCGCGCGAGGTGCTGGCCGTCGTCGTGCTGCTCGGCCTGGACGTGTTCCCCGGCTGGATCTCCGGCGACTGGCGGTCGTCCGGGTGGGCGCTGATCGTCCTGGGCGCCGGCTACGTCGCGATCTTCCTGTCCCGGCTGCCGTTCCCCGCGCTGGCCCTGCTGGTGGCCACCTGGGTCGTCTTCAGCACCGACCACGGCGGCGTCGCGATGGTGGTCATGCTCTCCTACTCCGCCGGCTACCGGATCGCGCCGTGGCAGCGCTCGTTGCTCACCGCGGTCCTCGCGCTCGCCCTGCACATGTTCGCCTGGGGCATGTCCGCGCCCGGCCTGTCCGGACCCTTCGGCCAGTGGGTGATGCTGACCGTCTACTGCATGGTCGTGGCGCTGCCGTTCCTGGTCGGCCGGTACGTCGCGCAGCGCAACGCGCTGGTCGCGGCGTTGCAGGAACGCGAGGAACGGGTGGTGCGCGAACGCCGGATGGTGTCGCGCCAGGTGCGGCTGCGCGAGCGCAACCGGATCGCGCAGGACATGCACGACAGCCTCGGCCACCGGCTCAGCCTCATCTCCGTGCACGCGGGCGCGCTGACCATGGACACCGGCCTCGGCGAACGCCAGCGCGAGGCGGTGCAGGTGCTGCGCAGCGCGGCCCTCACCGCGATGGAGGAGCTGCGCGGGGTCATCGGCGTGCTGCGGCGCGACGAGGAGCCGGAAGAGGACCCGGCGCGGCGGACCACCGTCGGCGGGGCCGACAACCGGACCGTGGACGCGATCGACGAGCTGGTCGACGGCGCGCGGCGGGCCGGCGTGCGGGTCGGCCTCGTGCGCGGTGGCCAGGCCGTGCCGCTGCCCGCGAAGGTCAGCCACGCCGCGTACCGCATCGCCCAGGAGGGCCTGACCAACGCCAACAAGCACGCGCCGGGCGCGAGCGTGCAGGTGACCGTGAAGTACGAGCCGGACGCGCTGGTGGTGGAGGTGCGCAACAACCCGCCGCGGACCAAGCCGCCGGGCGGCGCCGGGTTCGGCCTGATCGGGTTGGGCGAGCGGGTGCGGCTGGCGGGCGGCATGCTGCACGTGGGGGAGCTGCCGACCGGCGGGTTCCGCATCGCGGCCGTGCTGCCGTACGAGGACACCGCCGCGACGGGCGACGAGCCCTCCGACGAGGAGCAGCCCGAGCCCGCCAAGCCCACCGGCATCCGCAAGTGGGCGGGGGTCGGCTCGATCGTGCTGGCGGGGGTCGTGGTGCTCGTGGTCGTCGGCGGCTACACGTGGATCGGGTCGCAGCCCGTCACCAAGGTGGTGTCCGACGAGTTGTACGACTCGGTGTCGGTCGGGCAGTCGGAGGCGGAGGTGATGGCCAGGCTCCCGGGCGGCGCCGAGCCGCCGCTGGGCGACCTCAACTCCGCCGCCGGACCCGAACCCGCCGGGACGCGGTGCGAGTACCGCGTGGCCGACGTGCAGACCTACTCCTCGCGGGCGACCAAGATCGTGCGGTTCTGCTTCGCCGACGGCACGCTGGTCGAGAAGAACACCCACTTGCAGGAGTTGTGACAGTGATCCGGGTCCTCATCGCCGACGACGAGCCGCTGATGCGCGCGGGCATCAAGGCCATCCTCGGCACCGCCGACGACATCGAACTGGTCGCCGAGGCCGGTGACGGGCGGGAAGCCGTCCGCGTCGCCCGGGAACGGCGGGTGGACGTCGCCGTGCTCGACATCCGGATGCCCCGCCTGGACGGCCTGGCCGCCGCGCGTGAGCTGAAGACCGTCGCGCCCTCGGTGCGGGTGGTGATGCTCACCACGTTCGGCGAGGACGACAACATCGTCCGGGCGCTGTCCGACGGCGCGGCCGGGTTCCTGCTGAAGGACTCCGCCCCGGAAGAGCTGCTACGCGCCGTGCGTGCGGTTCACTCGGGCGAGGCATATCTATCACCCATGGTGACGAGCCGGGTGGTGGGCATGGTGGCGCAGGTGGGCCAGCCGCGCCGGCAGGCGGCGATGCGCCAGGTCGAGGGGCTGACCGAGCGCGAGGTCGAGGTGCTGGCCCTGCTCGGGCTGGGGATGTCGAACGCCGACGTCGGGCAGCGACTGCACATGAGCGAGGCGACCGTGAAGACCTACGTGAGCAGGCTGCTGGCCAAGCTCGGGCTCACCAACCGGGTGCAGGCCGCGTTGCTGGCCCGCGACGCGGGGCTGGCCAACTAGGTGCGGACACGGGTGTGCCCCGCCGATTTCTCGACGGGGCACACCCGGAGTGGTCAGTTGATCCGAGCGTCGTCATGCCCGGGCGCGGTTGCCGCGGTTTCCGGTCACCATGCGGTAGACGCCCAGCACGATCAGCGAGCCGAGGATGGCGAGCAGCCAGGTGCTCAGGTCGAAGAACGTGTTGATGTCGGTGCCGAAGATGGCCCGACCGACGAAGCCGCCGATGATGGCGCCGACAATGCCGAGCAACATCGTGATGATGATGCCGCCGGGGTCCCGGCCTGGCATGATGGCCTTGGCGATGGCACCCGCGATGAGGCCGAGGACGATCCAACCCAAGATGCCCACGGGGGCTCTCCTTCCTGATGGCCGCGACGGGCGGATCCGTCGGGCGCTTGATCGAGGAATGCCCACGTTCGAGTGATACCACGCACTCGTTATCGTTCCGTTACCGAAGTACCGCTGTGCGGGCTATCAGGTCGGCTCGGGAACAATGGTCGGTGATGAGCACACCACGCACGGTTCTGGTACTGGGGTCGACCGGGTCCGTCGGCACCCAGGCCCTCGACGTCATCGCCGCCAACCGCGACCGGTTCACCGTGGTCGGACTGGCCGCCGGCGGCGCGGACCCGGCCGCCCTCGCCGCCCAGGCCGTCGAGTTCGGGGTGCGGGCCGTGGCCGTCGCCCGGGCCACCGCGGTAGAGGACGTCACGCTCGCCCTCTACGCCGAGGCGCAGAAGCGCGGCTACGCCCAGGGCGCGTTCAAGCTGCCGCGGATCCTGGCCGGTCCGACCGCCATGACCGACCTGGTCGACTCCACCCCGGCCGACGTGGTGCTCAACGGCATCACCGGCTCGATCGGCCTGGCACCGACGCTGCACGCGCTCAAGTCGGGCGCGACGCTCGCCCTGGCCAACAAGGAGTCGCTGATCGCGGGCGGTCCGCTCGTGCTCAAGGCGGCCAGGCCCGGCCAGATCGTGCCGGTCGACTCCGAGCACTCCGCCCTGGCCCAGTGCCTGCGCGGCGGCCGGGCCGACGAGGTGGCGAAGCTCGTCCTCACGGCCTCCGGCGGCCCGTTCCGCGGTCGCACCCGCGCCGAGCTGGTCGACGTCACCGCGCGCGAGGCCATGGCGCACCCCACGTGGTCGATGGGCCCGGTCATCACCGTCAACTCGTCCACCCTGGTCAACAAGGGCCTGGAGCTGATCGAGGCGCAGCTGCTGTTCGACGTGCCCTACGACCGCATCGACGTGGTCGTGCACCCCCAGTCGGTCGTGCACTCGATGGTCACCTTCACCGACGGGTCCACGCTCGCCCAGGCCAGCCCGCCGGACATGAAGCTGCCGATCGCGCTGGCGCTGGGCTGGCCCGACCGCATCCCCGGCGCCGCCGCCGCGTGTACTTTCGACGTGGCGACGGCGTGGACGTTCGAGCCGCTGGACGACGAGACGTTCCCGGCGGTGCGGCTGGCCAGGCAGGCGGGCTCCGGCGGCGGTTGCCTGCCGGCGGTCTACAACGCGGCCAACGAGGAAGCGGTCGCGGTCTTCCTCGGCGGCGGCACGTCGTTCACCTCCATCGTGGACACTGTGGAACGGGTGCTCGCGGAGGCGGACGGCTGGGCGCACGAGCCGGTCGACGTCGACGAGGTCCTCGCGGCGGAGCAATGGGCCCGGGCGCGGGCGCGGGAACTCGTGGCCACTTCGGTGGGGTCTGGAAGGGACTGACGTGCTCGTTTTCCTGGGCATTCTGCTGTTCGCCCTGCTCATCGGCATCTCGATCGCGTTGCACGAGCTCGGCCACCTGGCCACCGCGAAGATGTTCGGGATGAAGGTGACCCGGTACTTCATCGGGTTCGGCCCGAAGATCTGGTCCTTCCGCCGCGGTGAGACCGAGTACGGCATCAAGGCGATCCCGGCGGGCGGCTTCTGCGAGATCACCGGCATGACCGCGCTGGAGGAGGTCGCGCCGGAGGACCAGCACCGCGCGTTCAACCGGCAGAAGACCTGGAAGCGCGTGGTGGTGCTGTCCGCGGGCTCCATCACCCACTTCATCGTGGGCTTCGTGATCCTGTACTTCATGGCCTTCACCATGGGCATCCCGAACCTCCGCGACAGCGCGATGATCGCCGAGGTCGCGCCGTGCGTGCAGAGCAGCACCGACGCCGAGTGCGCGCCCGGCGCGCCCGCACCGGCCAAGGACGCGGGCTTCCAGGTCGGCGACGAGATCGTGGCGGTGGCGGGCGCGGCCACGCCCACCTGGGCCGATGTGCTGACGAAGACCCGCGAGCGGTCCGGCACGACCGAGTTCGAGGTGCTCCGCGACGGCGAGGAGCTGACCCTCACCGCCGACGTCGCCCGCGTCGAGCGCGAGCTGGAGCGCAAGGACGGCACGCGCTACAAGGAAGAGGTCGGCGCGATCGGCGTCATCCAGCAGCGCAACTTCGAGTACAACGCGATCACCGCGCTCGGCGGCGCGACGTCGTTCACCGGCACGATGTTCGAGAACACCTGGCGCGGCCTGATCAACTTCCCGAAGAAGATCCCGGCCGTGATCGAGGCCATCGGCGGCGGCGAGCGCGACATCGACAGCCCGGTCAGCGTGGTCGGCGCGAGCAGGCTCGGCGGCGAGGCGGTCGACCGGGGCCTGTGGCAGCTGTTCTGGCTGATGCTGGCGGGGCTGAACTTCTTCGTGGGTGTGTTCAACCTCCTGCCGCTGCTGCCGCTTGACGGTGGTCACATCGCCGTCAACCTGTACGAACGGGTGCGAAACTGGATCCGGAAGCTGCGCGGGCTGCCGGCCGGCGCACCGGTCAACTACCTGCGACTCTTGCCGTTGACCTACTTCGTGATCTTCGTCGGCGGATCGGTCACGCTGCTGACGATCACCGCGGACATCGTCAACCCGATCAAGCTCTTCCAGTGATCCCAGTGAGAGGTGCCAGTTCATGAGTGACGGCGTCATGCTCGGCCTGCCGGCAATGCCTCCTCCGGTGTTGTCGGAGCGGCGCAAGACCCGCCAGCTCATGGTGGGCTCGGTGGGCGTGGGCAGTGAGTTCCCGGTGTCGGTGCAGTCGATGACGACGACGGTGACGGCGGACGTGAACGCCACGCTCCAGCAGATCGCGGAGCTGACGGCGGCGGGCTGCGACATCGTGCGGGTGGCCTGCCCGTCCCAGGACGACGCGGACGCGCTGGCGGCGATCGCGCGCAAGTCGCAGATCCCGGTCATCGCGGACATCCACTTCCAGCCGAAGTACGTGTTCGCGGCGATCGAGGCCGGGTGCGCGGCGGTCCGGGTCAACCCGGGCAACATCAAGAAGTTCGACGACAAGGTCAAGGAGATCGCGGCGGCGGCGCGGGACCACGGCACGCCGATCCGCATCGGGGTGAACGCGGGTTCGCTGGACCCCCGGTTGATGGCGAAGTACGGCAAGGCGACGCCGGAGGCGTTGGCGGAGTCGGCGCTGTGGGAGGCGTCGCTGTTCGCCGAGCACGACTTCCACGACCTGAAGATCTCGGTGAAGCACAACGACCCGGTGGTGATGATCCGGGCGTACGAGCTGCTGGCCGAGCAGTGCGACTACCCGTTGCACCTGGGCGTGACGGAGGCGGGCCCGGCGTTCCAGGGCACGATCAAGTCGGCGGTGGCGTTCGGCGCGCTGCTGCGGCAGGGCATCGGGGACACCATCCGGGTCTCGTTGTCGGCCCCTCCGGTGGAGGAGGTCAAGGTCGGGCACCAGATCCTCCAGTCGCTCAACCTGCGCCCGCGCAAGCTGGAGATCGTGTCGTGCCCGTCCTGCGGTCGCGCCCAGGTCGACGTCTACACGTTGGCGGAGCAGGTCACGGCCGGTCTGGAGGGCATGGAGGTGCCGCTGCGGGTCGCCGTGATGGGCTGCGTGGTGAACGGTCCGGGCGAGGCGCGCGAGGCCGACCTGGGCGTCGCCTCGGGCAACGGCAAGGGCCAGATCTTCGTCAAGGGCAAGGTCGTCAAGACCGTGCCCGAGCACCAGATCGTGGAGACCCTGATCGAGGAGGCCATGCGGATCGCCGAGGAGATGGGCGAGACCGCCGAGGGCGGCGAACCGGTCGTCACGGTCGGCTGAGCGTGGTCGAGGGCGGTCGAGGGGTGGACGGGCAGTCGGCTGAGCGGGTGGCGGACGCGCGGGTAACGGGGTCGATCTGGCAGGCTTGACGACGTGCTGAGGTTGGCTGGCGCGCGATTGCTCGACGAGCGGGACCTGTCCGAGGTGCTCGCCGTGCTGGCGGCCGACCCGGTGGCGTCCTGCATGGTCGCCGCACGGGTCGAGGTCGCGGGGCTCGACCCGTGGCGACTCGGCGGCGAGGTGTGGGCGTACGACCACCGGTCGCTGCGGGGCGGCCGGGTCGACGCGCTGTGCTTCGCCGGCCCGAACCTGATCCCGCTGCGCGGCACCACGCCCGCGCTGCGCAGCTTCGCCGACCGCGCCCGACGCCGTGGCCGCATGTGCTCGTCGCTGGTCGGGCCCTCCGAGCAGGTGCTCGGCCTGTGGGAGGAGCTGTCCCCGGACTGGGGACCGGCCCGCGAGGTGCGCGCCGACCAGCCGTTGATGGCGCTGGGCGGCAGCCCGTCGATCCCGCTGGACCCGCTGGTGCGGCCGGTCCGACCGGACGAGCTCGACCGGTACCTGCCCGCCGCGATCGCCATGTTCATCGAGGAGGTCGGCGTCGACCCGTGCGCCGAGGACGGCGGCGTGTCCTACCGGGCGCGGGTGGCCGAGCTGATCGCGAGCGGGCGGGCGTTCGCCCGGTTCGAGGGCGGCGAGGTGGTGTTCAAGGCCGAGATCGGGGCCATGTCGGCGCAGGTGGGCCAGATCCAGGGCGTGTGGGTGCGGCCGGACCGCCGCGGCCGCGGCATCGGCGCGGCGGGCACCGCGGCGGTGGCCGAACGCCTGGTCAAGAGCCTGGGCCGGACCGCGTCGCTGTACGTGAACTCCTACAACGACGTGGCCAAGGCGGCGTACCGCAAGATCGGGTTCGCGCAGGTCGGCCAGTACGCGACCGTGCTGTTCTGAGACCGTCGCGGCGTGCGGTCGGTCACACCGGGCATACTCGGCGACGTGATCGCGCGCAAGCCGTCCCTGTCCCGCTTGGTCCTGCCCGGGGTGGTCCTGCTGCTCGTCAGCGGCTGCGGCCTGTTCTCCTCCCGCCCCGGCCCGGACCAGGTGGCGGGCGATTTCCTGGCCAAGCTCGCCGCCGGTGACGTGGACGGCGCGGCCGGCCTGACCGACGACCCGGGCAACGCCAAGGACGTGCTGGGCAAGGTCCGCGAGGTGCTCAAGCCCGAGGGCCTGGCCACGAAGGTCGAGCAGGTGCGCTCGGCGGGCGAGTCGACCACCGCCGACGCGACCGCGCAGCTCGACTGGGACCTCGGGCAGGACCACGCGTGGAGCTACCAGGCGAAGTTCGACCTCCGGCGCGAGGAGGACGACTGGAAGGTGCACTGGGCGCCTTCGGTCGTGCACCCCAAGCTCGCCGTGCAGCAGTCGCTCGGCGTGGCCGAGGTGAAACCCGCGCTGGCGCCCGTGCTCGACCGGGACGGCACGCCGCTGCTCGCGCCCGAGCAGGTCGTGTCGGTGCTGCTCGACGCGAAGGACGCCGGCGACCTGGAGGCGGTGGCCGGCGCGCTGGCCGCGGCGCTGACGCCGATCGACCCCGCGATCACCGAGCTGGCCATCGTGGACGGGGTGTCGAGGACGCCCGCCGGGCAGGTCTACCAGGTGGCCGCGCTGCGCGACGCGGACTACCAGACGGTGAAGCCCGCGATCTACGAGCTGCCGGGGGTGCGGTTCACCACGCGGACGAGCCTGCTGGCGCCGTCGCGCACGTTCGGCTCGCAGGTGCTGCCCGCCGTGCGCGAGGCGGTGGAGGAGGAGATCGCCGGGAAGGCCGGGGTGCGGGTCTACACCGTCAACGCGGCCGGTGACGAGGTGGAGACGCTGCACGAGCAGGCGCCGGAGGCGGCGCAGGCGATCTCGACGTCGATGAGCCGGACCGTGCAGGTGGCCGCCGAGGACGCGCTGGAGCCGGTGCCGCAGGCGGCGATGCTGGTCGCGCTGGACGCGTCCACCGGTGAGCTGCTGGCCGTCGCGCAGAACGCGCCCGCCGACGCCGAGGGCGCGGTGGCGCTGACCGGCCGCTACCCGCCGGGGTCGACGTTCAAGCTGGTCACGGCGGCGGCGGCGTTGTCGTCCGGGCAGGCGACCGCGGACAGCCCGCTGCCGTGCCCCGGCAAGTCGGTCATCGACGGGCGGCGCGTCGTGCCCAACGACCACGAGTTCGACAAGGGCACGATCCCGCTGCACTCGGCGTTCGCGTTCTCCTGCAACACCACGTTCGCGCAGCTCGCCGCCGAGATGCCGGCGGACGCGCTGACCGCGGCGGCGGAGGGCTTCGGCCTCGGGGTCGACTTCGAGATCCCGGCCATCACCACGATCACCGGCTCCGTGCCGCCCGCCGCCGACGTGGTCGAGCGGGCCGAGGACGGCTTCGGCCAGGGCAAGGTGCTGGCGAGCCCGTTCGGGATGGCGGTGGTGGCCGCGACGGCCGCCACGGGCAAGGTGCCGGTGCCCACGCTGCTGAAGGGCCGTGAGACGAAGGCCGACCGCACCCCGACCCCGCCCACCGCGGCCGTGCTGGAGCCGTTGCGGGCGATGATGCGCGAGGTGGTCGAGTCCGGCACCGCGCCCCAGCTCAAGCCGTACGGGGACGTGCGGGGCAAGACGGGGACGGCGCAGTTCGGGGACGGCGTCAACTCGCACGGCTGGTTCGTCGGCTACCGGGGCGAGGTGGCGTTCGCCACCCTGATCCTGGGCGCGAACAGCTCCGCCCCGGCGGTCGAGGCCACCGCCCGCTTCCTCGCCGCGTTGGGCTGACCACTTTGTGCTACCATGTAGCACATGGAGTCGATAGGTGTTCGCGAGTTGCGGCAGAACGCCAGCGTGTACCTGCGGCGGGTCGCGTCCGGTGAGTCGATCACCGTGACCGACCACGGGGTGCCGGTCGCGGTGCTCAACCCGCCGCCCCGGGACGTCACCCTGCGGGAGCGCCTCCGGGTGAACGGCGAACTGCTCCCCGCCGACGCGAGCCGGAGCGTCCTGCTCGAACCGCCCATCGACTCCGACCTCGACGTGTCGGCTGAGCTGCAGTGGCAGCGAGAGGACCGGTTTTGATCTACTTCGACTCGTCAGCCCTGGTGAAGTTGGTCCGGGCTGAGGCCGAGAGCGTCGACCTGCGCGATTGGCTCGTGGCACACCCCGATCCGGTGGTCAGCAGCGCCCTCGCCCGCACCGAGGTCGTCCGCGCGGTCCGGCGCGACGCGGGTCGTCTCGGCGCCAGGGCCCGGCGCGTCCTGTCGGGGGTCGAGATGATCCCCATGACGTTCGACCTGCTCGACGAGGCCGGAGACCTGCCGATGGATCTGCGCAGCCTCGACGCCATCCACCTCGTGTCGGCGATGCGCGTGCGAGGTGACCTGGACGCGTTCGTGGCCTACGACAAGCGGCTCCTGACCGCCGCCGACGAGATGGGGCTGCCGGTCGCCTCGCCCGGAACGGTCGAGGCGACCGCGTAGGGGGCACGTGGCGCATGCCCCACCACGCTGAGCCGTAACCTGGAGGCATGTCCGCACGTGCCGTCCTCCAGCCAGGTGTGCTGTCCCCCCGCCGTCCGGTGCCCGCCCAGATCGAGCGGCCCGAGTACGTCGACCGGCCTGAACCCAAGCGCAACACCGATCCCTGGGTGCAGCCGCCCGAGGTGATCGAGGCGATGCGCGTCGCGGGCAGGCTGGCGGCGCAGGCGTTGCAGGAGGCGGGCAAGGTGATCGTGCCCGGCGTGACCACCGACGAGATCGACGCGGTCGCGCACGAGTTCCTGTGCGACAACGGCGCGTACCCGTCCACGCTCGGCTACCGCGGCTTCCCCAAGTCCTGCTGCACCTCGCTGAACGAGGTCATCTGCCACGGCATCCCCGACACGACCGTGGTCGAGGACGGTGACATCGTCAACGTCGACGTCACCGCCTTCATCGGCGGCGTGCACGGCGACACGAACGCCACCTTCCTCGCCGGCGACGTGAGCGAGGAGGCCCGCCTCCTGGTCGAGCGCACGCACGAGGCCACCATGCGCGCCATCAAGGCGGTCAAGCCGGGACGGCAGCTCAACGTGGTCGGCCGCGTCATCGAGTCCTACGCCAACCGCTTCGGCTACGGCGTGGTGCGCGACTTCACCGGCCACGGCATCGGCCGCACCTTCCACAGCGGCCTGGTCGTGCTGCACTACGACGCGCCGCACGTGCCCACGGTGATCGAAGAGGGCATGACGTTCACCATCGAGCCGATGATCACCCTCGGCGGCATCGACCACGACCTGTGGGACGACGGCTGGACGGTGACCACCCGCGACAAGAGCTGGACCGCCCAGTTCGAGCACACGATCGTGGTCACCGCGGACGGCGCGGAGATCCTCACCGTCTGCTGAACGGGCACCTCACGGTCCGCTGATCAGCGGCACCAGGGTCGCCGCCACCTCGTCGGGCGACGTCACCGCGCCCAGGTGGTGGCTGTCCAGCTCCACCACGGGCCAGCCCAGCTGCCGTGCCGCCGACGCGGCGGCGTCGTAGGCGGGGCTGAGCCTCACGTACGAGCACGGCCCGGTCCACGCCACGGTGGGCCGGGGCTCCTTCAGGAACGCCAGCGCCACCTCGGGCGCCTCGGCCACGATCTCCTCCAGCAGCCGCACGTCCGGCACCATCGCCGACAACGCCTCGGGCGCGAACCAGAGGTCCCAGCGCGGCATCAGCCCGTCCCGCGAGATGGTCCTCAGGTGCGCCATCCGCTCGGCCGGCGCGTCGTCACGCCAGCTCCGGCCCGGTGTGGGCAGGTCGGCGTCGAGGAACACCAGCCCGCGCACGGGCGTCTCCAGGGCGTCGGCGAACGCGGGCAGCAGCGGACCGGCGCCGCTGTGCCCCACGAGCACCAGGTCGCCCTCGACCATGGCGTCCTCGACGGCGTCGGCGAACACCCCGAGCAGCCGTTGGTGGACGGGCGCGGCGTTGACGTTCACCCGCAGGTCGAGCAGCACCACGGGGTGACCGAGCTCGGCCAGCGCGTCGGCGAGCGGGCGCATGCTCGCGGGCCCGAGGTAGGGGCTGTGCACCAGGACCGCGGTGGCGGGGACGTCGACCATGCGGTGGATGATGTCAGCCGGGACCGACACGAGGGGACATTGTGCGCAGTGCGTTGCTGGTGGCCGGCACCACGTCGGACGCGGGGAAGAGCGTGCTGGCGGCGGGTCTGTGCAGGTGGCTCACCCGCCAGGGGGTGAGGACGGCCCCGTTCAAGGCCCAGAACATGTCCAACAACTCGGTCGTCACGGCCGACGGCGGCGAGATCGGCCGGGCCCAGGCGGTGCAGGCCGCCGCGTGCGGGCTGGCGCCGAGCGTGCGGTTCAACCCGGTGCTGCTCAAGCCGGGCGGTGACCGCAGCTCGCAGGTCGTGGTGCTGGGTCGGGCGGTCGGCGAGGTGTCCGCGCTGTCCTACCGCGAGCGCAAGGCCGAGCTGTTCGCCACGGTCCTGACCACCCTGGACGGCCTGCGCGACGAGTTCGAGGTGGTGGTCTGCGAGGGCGCGGGCTCGCCCGCCGAGATCAACCTCAGGGCGAACGACATCGCGAACATGGGCCTGGCGCGGGCGGCCGACCTGCCGGTGCTCGTGGTGGGCGACATCGACCGGGGCGGGGTGTTCGCGCACCTGTTCGGCACGCTGGCCCTGCTCGACCCGGCCGACCAGGCGCTGGTCGGCGGGTTCGTGGTGAACAAGTTCCGCGGCGACCCGGCGTTGCTCGAACCGGGCCTGCGGCAGCTGACCGCCCTCACCGGTCGTCCCGTGCTCGGCGTGCTGCCGTGGCGGGAGGAGCTGTGGCTGGACGCGGAGGACTCGCTGTCCTACGCGGCGGACGGCGTGATCGGCCGGCCCGAGCCACCGCGCGGCGACCAGTGGCTGCGGGTGGCCGTGGTGCGGTTGCCGCGCATCTCCAACGCCACGGACGTGGAGGCGCTGGCGTGCGAGCCGGGCGTGTCGGTGCGGTTCGTCACCGAGCCGTCCCGGCTGGCCGACGCGGACCTCGTGGTCGTGCCCGGGTCGAAGGCGACGGTGGACGACCTGCGCTGGCTGCGCGCCACCGGCCTGGCCGACGCGATCACCGCGCACGACGGGCCGGTGCTCGGCATCTGCGGCGGGTTCCAGATGCTCGGCCGGACGATCGAGGACGCGGTGGAGTCGCGCGCGGGCGCGGTGGAGGGCTTGGGCCTGGTGGACGTGGACGTGCGGTTCGAGCCGGAGAAGACGCTGCGCACGCCCCACGGCAACGCGTTCGGCGAACCCGTCACGGGCTACGAGATCCACCACGGCGTGGTCACCCGCAACGCCGAGGAAGGACTGGTCACCCTGCCGGACGGCACGCCGGAGGGCGCGCTGCGCGGCCGGGTCGCCGGCACGCACTGGCACGGGTTGCTGGAGAACGACGGCTTCCGCCGGGCGCTCCTGCGCTGGGCCGCCGGCCACGCGGGCCGGGAAGGATTCACCCCCGCGCCGGACGTGGACTTCGCCGGCCGGCGGTCCGCTCAGCTCGACCTGCTCGGCGACCTGGTCGCCGACCACCTCGACACCGACGCGGTGTGGGCGTTGCTGGAGAAGGGCGCGCCACCCGGGCTGCCGGTCATCCCTCCCGCAGGTGCTCCGCCTGTCGCCTGACGGCGTCCGACCGCGGTGCGCGCGACCGACAAGTCGCGCGATGGTGCCACCGGTGGGCGGAGTCGTGTGGACGACCGGCTCGGCGACGGCGGCGGGTGGCTGCCCGACCGGCAAGCCGGGCGGACCTACCCGCGTGGTTCCGTCGTGGACCGTGCGGTCGCATCCGTGCGTGGGGGAATCAGTGCGGTCCTGGTGGACGTGCGCGCTAGTCGAAGTCCGCTCGCACGCGGAGGGACGGGTGGAAAACGGCACACACGTCACACCTCCGCTCACGGGTAGCCACACAGTGAAGGTACCGGCGGCGAGCCGGGGGATACGCCGCCGTTCGGGTCATCGGGGTTCACCGTCGGGCGACGAGCACGGCCCAGTCCGGCTCGGCGGCCTGCTCCACCCACCCCTCCGGCCACTTCCGCCGCACGTCACGGGTCCGCGTCCGGGCGCCGGCCAGCTTGGCCGCGGTGTGCACGCCGAAGTCCGTGCCGCCCTCGAACACCGCGCCCCGGAACACCGACTCGTCGAACCGCACCCGCCGGAAGTCGGCCTGGTCGCGGAACCACGTGTCGCGGAAGTCCGCGGTGCCGGTGAACTCGGTGCCGCGGAACGTCGCCGCGCCGACGAACGTGGTGCCGGCGAACGACGCCGACCCGATCCGCGCGTGCGTCAGGGTGAGCTTGACCAGCGTGGCGTTGGACAGGTCGAGCGCGACGCCGGCCCAGAACACCTCGGGCCGGTCGGGTCGCAGGTGCGCGGCCAGCAGGGCGGTGGCGGTCTGCCGCACCTCCAGCTCCTGGAACCGGTGCGCGTCACGCGGCCCGATCCGCGTCCTGGCCCGGACCTCCGGCGGCGGGGTGAACGGCATCCGCAGGTAGGCGCAGACCAGGTTCACGATCGTCTGCCGGTGCGCGGGGTTGCCCTGCCCCAGCCGTTCCAGCGCGTACAGCCCGGCCAGCCGCACCGGCGCCTTGTCGCTGCCGAGCTGGTCGGCGGCCTTGCCGTACAGCTCGGTGACCCGCCGCTCGGTCGCGTCGTGCTCCTTCTGCACGAGGTCGAGCTCGGCGTAGCGCTGGCGGCGCGCGGTGAGCAGCAACGCCGCCGCACCGCCCGTGCCGAGCACGATGCTGGCCGCGGTGCGGACCACGTCCAGCCGCACGCCGTCCCGGGGCTCGCCGGAACCCAGGGTGACCAGCAGGAGCGCGACGGACCCCGCTCCCACCACGCCGAGCCCGACCGCCCAGAGCACGATCGTCCTGGCCGACAGCACGCGGTGCTCCACGGGGTCCAGCCCAGCGGACCGCCGGCGGGCCGTCAATCACCGATGCGGGCGGAAGAAAGCGGTGCCGCCGCGGCGGTCGACCCGACGAGGACCGGTGCCGGCGTGCGGGGCGCACGTCGTTTCACCGTGGTGGCGGCCATGCCGGTGACCACCAGCGCCGCCGCGCCGAGCCGGACCGCGCTGATCGTCTCGTCCAGCAGCAGCCACCCGGACAGCATCCCCGCCACCGGCACCAGCAGCGCGAACGGCACCACGGCGCTCGCCTCGTAGGTCCGCAGCAGCAGGTTCCACAGCCCGAAGCCGAGCAGCGTCGACACCCACGCGATGAACAGGATCGAGCCGACACCGGTCCAGCCGATCCCGCGCAACGCGGCCAGGTCCGCCGCCGGTCCCTCGAAGACGAGCGACAACCCGAGCAGCGGCAGCACCGCCAGCGCGCTGACCCACACGATGAAGTTGACCGGGTCCGGCGGCCGGGCGTGCCGGGTGGCGACGTTGGCCAGGCCCCACGCCACCGCGCCGAGCACGACCAGCAGGAAGGCCGAGATCGGGCTGCCGACGCCGTAGTCGACCGCGATCACCACGATCCCCGCCGCCGCCACGCCCATCCCGATCAGCTGCACGGGCCGCGGCCGTTCACGCAGCAGCACGGCCGCGAACAGCACGGTGAAGAACACCTGGCTCTGCAGCACCAGGGACGACAACCCGGCGGGCATCCCGGCCGCCATCCCGACGAACACCAACCCGAACTTCGCCACGCCGAGCGCCAACGCGACCGCGAAGACCCACTTCCACGCCACCTTGGGCCGGCCGACGAACCACAGCGCGGGCACGGCGGCGGCCAGGAACCGCAGCGCGGAGAAGAACAGCGGCGGGAAGTCGCGCAGACCCACCTTGATGACGACGAAGTTGACCCCCCAGATGGTGGCGACGAGCACCGCGATCGCGACGTGGCGTGGTTTCACACCACCGAGTCTCAGCGCTGCCACCATTTAGCACCAGCGACGACTGCTGAAGGTATTGGTTTAGCATTGCTACATGTTGGATCTCGGACGCCTCCGCGCCCTGCACGCGGTCGCGCAGCACGGCTCGGTCGGCGCGGCGGCCACGGCGTTGGGCTACACGCCGTCGGCGGTCTCGCAGCAGATCGCCAAGCTGGAACGGGAGACCCGCACCACGCTGCTGGAACGCCGAGGGCGCGGTGTCGCGCTGACCGACGCGGCGCACCTGCTGTCGGCCACCGCCGGGCAGGTGCTCGCCCTGGTCGAGCACGCCGAGGTGGCGTTGGAGGAGCAGCGCGGCGCGGCCGTCGGCGAGTTGCGGGTGGGCGCGTTCGCCACCGCCGCGCGCGGTCTGCTGCCGGCGGCGGTGGTGCGGCTGGCCGAGCGGCACCCGCAGCTGGACGTGCGGCTGGTCGAGCTCGACCCGCCGGACTGCCTGGAGGCGGTGGCGCGCGGCGAGCTGGACCTCGCCGTCACGCACGACTGGGTCAACGCGCCGCTGGCCGTGCCGGAGCCGGTGTCGCGGGCGCGGCTGGGTGAGGACGTCGCCGACGTGCTGCTGCCCGTCGCGCACCCGTTGGCGCGGCGCGACTCCGTGGCGCCGGAGGACTTGGCGGGCGAGCGGTGGATCTGCCAGCCGGAGGGCACGATCTGCCACGACTGGCTGGTGAACACCTTCCGGGGCGCGGGCATGGAACCCGACCTGGCGTACCGGATCGCCGAGTACGAGACGCAGCTGGCGTTGCTGGCCAAGGGGATCGGCGTGGCGCTGCTGCCACGGCTCGGCCGGGGCGCGCTGCCGGGCTCGGTGCGCGCGGTGCCGTTCCGGCCGACGCCGACGCGCCGGGTGTTCGCGGTGTGGCGCACGCAGGCCGGTCGCCGCCCCGCCGTGACCGCGACCCTGGCCGCGTTGCGCGACTGCTGGGACCAGCGGGAGACCGCTTGAGCACGCTTGTGCGACAGCGGATAACGATCGGGCATCCCGCGGTTGCGGCGCGGGAGATTTCGACGACTATCGGAGTGGGCCGTCGGGGTAGTGGGTCCGGGCCCGGTCAAGCCACTCACCAGGGGGCCTCCTGCGGAAATCCGCCACCGCGGGAGGTCTCCGCCCCGTCGTGAAAGCCCTTACCGGCCCGGCCGGAACCCGAAGAACCCACGCTTCGGGAGAACGCACGTCCGGGAGAAACGCGCGCTTCAGGAGAAACGCACGTTGACGAGACGTGCCCGCAGGTCGTCGTCGGCGGCCTGCGGGACGGCGGGTTCAGTCCTTGTGCCGCTCCAGCAACTCCTCCAGGAAGCCTCCCGCCTCGGCCGCGGCACGGGCCGCGTCCCGGTCGCGCACCGCGTCCAGCAGCCCGGCGTGCGACACCTGGTCGTCCTCGTGATCGGTCTCCACGGTGGCCGTGATGCTGGCCCGGACCGCCTCGGTCAGGCCCTGGTACAGCTCGGCCAGCAGGGTGTTGTGCGAGCACTGGACGAGCATCACGTGGAACGCGGTGTCCCGCTCCACCAGCCGGGCCCAGTCCTTCGCGGCCAGCGCGCCGTCCCGCTCGGCCAGCAGCTCGTCGAGCTTGCGGACCTCCTCGTCGGTGCGGTGGGTCGCGGCCAGGCGGGCGCCCTCCACCTCCAGCGTCCGGCGCACCTGGAGGACCTCGCGCAGCTCGCTGCCGCACATCCGGCGGACCGCGCCGGACAGCTCGCTGGTCGCGCGGACGAACGTGCCGTCGCCCTGCCGCACCTCCAGCAGCCCGGCGTGCGACAACGCGCGCACCGCCTCCCGCACGGTGTTGCGACCCACGCCCAGGGCGGTGACCAGCTCCGGTTCCGGTGGGATGCGGCGGCCGACCGGCCATTCACCGGCGGCGATCGCTCCCCTCATCTGGTCGATCACCTGGTCGACGAGTCCGGCCCGCCGAGTAGTGGCCAACGGCACAGCGTCATCCTTTCATCCGAACATCCCATGTCTGTAATAGTAGTCCGGTGCCAATCCAGCAGACCCGGCCAGACTGGTCACCGTCGACTGCCCACATTGCCACCGATGGCGATGCCAACGCGACGATCGCCGACCATCCTGGCCGCACCGGCGTGCTCGATGGGCGTCGGAACCGCCAAGTTGCCCTGGTCGGCAGCACCCTGTTGGCGATCGGCGTAGCGCTCGCCGCCGCGAACCTCCGCCCGGCCGTGACGAGCCTGGCCTCCGTGCTGGGCGACGTGCGCGCGTCGCTGGGCGTGTCGACCGCGTGGACGAGCCTGCTGACCGCCGTGCCGACGCTGTGCTTCGGGCTCGCCGCGTTCCTCGCGCCCTGGTTGGGCCGGCGGTTCGGGATGGCCCGGGCGGTCGCGCTGTCGTTGCTGGTGCTGACGGTCGGCTTGGTGCTGCGGGTGGTGGACGGTCCGGCGGCGGTGCTCGGCGGCACGTTCATCGCGTGCGCGGGCATCGCGGTGTGCAACGTGCTGATCCCGGTGGTCGTGAAGGAGTCGTTCCCGGGCCGGGTCGGCCTGGTGACCGGCGTCTACACGGCGGCGCTGGCGGCCGGTGCGGCGGCGGGCGCGGCGTTCACGCCCGGGCTGGAATCGGCGTTCGGGTCGTGGCGGCTGGCCGTCGGCGCCTGGGCGTTCCTGTCGGCGGCGGCGTTGCTGGTGTGGCTGGCGGGTGCGCCGCACGGGTTGTCCGCACGGCCGGTGGTGCGCTCGCCGAGGGCGGGCCGGTCGTTGTTCCGCAGCCCGCTGGCGTGGGTGATCACGGTGTTCTTCGGGCTCCAGTCGCTGCTGGCCTACACGGTGATGGGGTGGTTGCCGCAGATCCTCGTGGACGCGGGGGTCGACCGGACGACGGCCGGGCTGCTGCTGGCCATCACGATGGTGCTGGGTGTGCCGGTGAGCCTGATCGTGCCGCCGCTGGCCGCGCGGTGGTCGGGTCAGTCGTGGCTGGTGCTGGTGCTGGGCGCGCTGTCGGTGCTGGGCGTGCTGGGCCTGGCCCTGGCTCCCGGCGCGGCGCCCGGGTTGTGGGTCGTGCTGATCGGCGTGGGGATGGGCATGTTCCCGCTCGCGCTGGTGATGATCTCGTTGCGCACGTCGACCGGCGCGGACACCGCGCGGCTCTCGGCGATGGCGCAGAGCATCGGCTACCTGATCTCCGCCGCCGGGCCGTTCGCGTTCGGGGTGCTGCGCGGGGTGACCGGCACGTGGACCGTGTCGATGCTGGTCCTGGTGGTGCTGCTGGTCGTGCTGACCGGACTCGGGTGGATCGCCGGCCGACCGCGCACGGTGTAGGTGATAACACCTCGCCTTCCCGGCACGATGTGTCGGTTACGGACAGAACGGAGACCCGGTCGCACGAGGGGTACGACCGGGTCTCCGGTGTGGTGGTGGTCGGCGCTCGGTCCGTCGCGGTGGTCGAGCATGGTGTTCGGTTCGTCAGGGCAGGTTGAGCGCGGCGCTCGGTTCGCTGGAGGTTGAGAGCGCGGTGCTCAGTTCGTCAGGGGCAGGTTGAGCAGCGCGTTCTCGATGACCTCGGGCATCGCCGGGTGGATCCAGTACTGGCCGCGAGCCATCGTCCGGGCGTCCAGGCCGAAGCTCATGGCCTGGACCACCGGCTGGATCACGCTCGACGCCTGCGGCCCGATCACGTGCGCGCCCAGGATCAGCCCGGTGTCGGGGTCGGCCAGCACCTTCGCGAACCCGGTCGTGTCCTCCATCGCCCAGCCGTACGCGATGGACGCGTAGGCCTGCGCCGCAGCCACGTACCGCACGCCGCGCTCGACGGCCTGCTCCTCGGTCAACCCGACCGACGCGATCTGGGGCGACGAGAAGACGGCGGCCGGCACGAACCGGTGGTCCGAGGAGATCGGCTCGTCCGGGTGCAGCAGGTTGTGCTGCACGACCCGCGCCTCGTGGTTGGCCACGTGCTTGAGCTGGTACTCCGAGCTGACGTCGCCCATCGCGTAGATGCCCTCGACGGACGTGCGCTGGTGCTCGTCCACGACCACGCGGCCGTCGGGGTGCAGGTCGACGCCCGTCGCGGCCAGGTCGAGCAGGTCGGAGTTCGGCGTGCGGCCGACCGCGACCAGCAGCTCCTCGGACTCCACGACCTCCGCGCCGCCCGGGCCCTCCAGGTGCAGCCGGACCACGCCGTCGACCCGCTCGGCCCGCACCGCCTTGCGCTTGAGCCGCACGTCCCACTTCTGCGCGGCGGTCTCGGTGAACCGGGCCGCGACCTCGCGGTCCTCGTGCCGCAGGAGCAGGTCGGACCGCGCGATCAGGGTCACCTGCACGCCGAACGACGAGAACACGTGCGCGAACTCCGCCGCCACGAAACCGCTGCCCAGGATGGTGAGGCGAGGGGGCAGGGCGTCGAGCCGCATGATCGTGTCGCTGGTGTGGTAGCCGGCGGAGTCGAGGTCGGCGACGTCCGGAACCACTGGCCGGCTGCCCGCGGCGAGCACGAACCGGTCCGCGGTGATCACCTCGCCGGTGCCCGTGTCGAGGGTCTTCGGACCGGTGAACCGGGCCGTGCCCTCGTAGACGGTGACGTTCGCGTTCTCCTCGGCCCGCCAGCGGCGGCCACCCTCGGAGATGGGGTCGATGCGGCCGAAGATCCGGTCGCGCACGTCGGTCCACCGCACGCCGTCCAGGTGCGCGTCGACGCCCAGCCGCGCGCCCGAGGCGGGTGCGGCGGCGACGTCGGCGGTGTGCACGAACATCTTGGTGGGGATGCACCCGACGTTCAGGCACGTGCCGCCGAACACACCCTTCTCGACGATCGCGATGTTCCAGCCGGCGAACCGCTCGTCCGCGATGGAGTTGCCGGAACCGGTGCCGATGATGACCAGGTCGAAGTGCCTCACGTCGTGCTGCAACCCGCGACGTGAGGCACTTGTTCCCGGGAGGGGGGAGGGAGGTCGGTGGCTTGTCCTGGTGGCGGCTAGTGGGCGTAGGTCGGCACGAGGATCGCGCGGGCCAGGGTGTGGAACGCCAGGTTGAAGCTCACCACGGCGGGGGAGGCGTCGCCGTCCACGTCCAGCTCGTCGACGTCGACGGCGTGCACCACGAAGTAGTACCGGTGCACCTGGTCGCCGGGCGGCGGGGCGGCCCCGCCGAACGCACGGGCGCCGAAGTCGCTGCGCACGTGGAACGCGCCGGCGGGCAGCGCGTCGTCCGAGGCGCCGGCGCCGGTGTCGAGCGAGGTGACGGACGCCGGGACGTTCACCACGACCCAGTGCCAGAAGCCGGAGGGCGTCGGCGCGTCCGGGTCGAAGCAGGTGACCACGAAGCTCCTGGTCTCCTCCGGGAACCCGGTCCAGCTCAGCTGCGGCGACGTGTTGCCGCCCTCGAACACGTGCGCCTCCGCCAGCGGTTGGCCGTCGGACACGTCGGTCGAGCTGAGGGTGAACGACGCCACCTGCGGCAGCAGCGCGTAGGGATCGGGCGCGACGGGGCGTTCGAGGCTCATCGGGTCCTCCACACGTGATCTTGCGGGACAGACCCGCACGACCCTATCGCCGGGGTGGGACGGGCGCAGGGAGGGCGTGCCCGAGAGATCGGGAGCGGGGTGATGCTCGAACCTGTGAGCAACCTGAAGGTTCCTCGTGACGTCTCCATCGGGTGAGCGTCGCCCGGGCGGGTGGCGCCCGTTCGAGGGGGAACACGGATGAGACCCAAGGGAGTGGCGGTCCTGGCCGCCGTCGTCGCGGTGGTGTGCGCGTGCTCGTCGCAGCCGGCAGCTCGGCAGGTTCCGTCGACCACGGCCGGCACGACGACCACGACAGCCGCGACGACGACCACCACGCCGCCGACGGCCGTGCCCGGCCCCGGCGGGACCACCATTCCCGTGTTCCAGCACCCCTACGCCTTCGGCACGCCGCAGCAGCCCGTGCCACCGGTCGTGGACGGCATGGTGCCGGTGGTGCGGCGGATCGAGACCGACCGGCCGTACGTGTTCATCACGATCGACGACGGAGCCGTCCGTCACCCGGCCGCGGTCGAGTTGATGCGCAAGAGCGGCGTCGAGCCGACGTTGTTCCTGAACTCGAAGCACGTGGACGGATACGCGGACTACTTCAAGGGGTTCGACGGCCTCGCGACGGTCCACGCGCACACGGCGACGCACCCCGACCTGACGGGCACGTCGTACGACTTCCAGCGCGGGGAGATCTGCGGCAACGCGGAGCTGCTCCGGGTGCAGCTCGATGCCCGGCCGAAGCTGTTCCGGCCGCCGTTCGGCAACTTCGACCAGACGACGCGGCGGGCGGCGGCGGACTGCGGGTTCACGGCGTTGGTGATGTGGACGGCGGCGGTGAACGACGGTGTCGTGCAGTTCCAGGCTGGTGGTCGGTTGAACGCGGGCGACATCGTGCTCATGCACTTCCGGCACACGTTCGCGGAGGACTTCCTGGCGTTCTTGGAGCGCTGCAAGCTGGACGGGTTGACGCCGGTGGTGCTGGACGACTTCTTGGCGGAGCCCAAGGCGGAGGTGTGAGGCGGAGGGGTGAGGCGGAGGAGTGAGGCGGAGGCGGGGGCGGTCAGCGAAGCGATGTGAGTGGGGGAGTGGTGGTTGGGGCCGGCTCGATGTGACATGGGGCCCTTACGGGCACTCCAGGCAGGCCAAAGCCGGCAGGCCCGGCGGATAAAGCGCCCGCCAAGCCTGCCGGCTTCGACCAGCCTAAAGCACCCGAACCCATGTCAAATCGGGCCTCGGTGGGGGTGCGGCGGTTTGTTGTGGGTGTTGTTAGGCGGCGGCGGTGGTCGTGGCAGTGGTCGTAGTGGTGGTGGTGGTGTTGGTGGCTGGTTCGAGGGCTAGGTCCAGGGCTTCGCGGACGTCGGCGACGAGGTGGACGGTCAGTTCGGCCAGGACGGAGTCCGGGACGTCGTCGAGGTCCGGTTCGTTGCGTTGGGGCAGCAGGACCGTGGTGATGCCGGCGCGGTGGGCGGCGAGCAGTTTTTGCTTCACGCCGCCGATCGGCAGGACGCGGCCGGTGAGGGAGACTTCGCCGGTCATGGCGACGTCGGAGCGGACCGGGCGGCCGGAGAGCAGTGATGCCAGTGCCGTGGTCATGGTGACGCCGGCTGATGGGCCGTCCTTCGGCACCGCGCCGGCCGGGACGTGGATGTGGACGCCGCGATCCGCGAGCACTTCGGCCCGTTCGTCGTTGGAGCGCAGGTAGGAGAGGGCGATCTGGGCCGACTCCTTCATCACGTCGCCCAGTTGGCCGGTCAGGGTGACGCCGGAGGCGCCGGTGCCCGGGGAGGCCAGTGACGCCTCGACGAAGAGGACGTCGCCGCCGGCTCCGGTGACGGCGAGACCTGTCGCGACGCCGGGGACGGCGGTGCGCTCGGCCGATTCCGGGGTGTGCTTGGGGGAGCCCAGGTAGGTCCGGAGGTTCGGGATGTCGACGGTGACCGGCAGGGTGGTCTCGTCCAGGGCGACGCGTGCGGTCACCTTGCGGAGGATGCGGGCCAGCGAGCGCTCCAGTTGGCGGACGCCTGCTTCACGGGTGTACTCGCCGGCCAGTTTGCGCAGCGACGGTTCGGTGATCGTGACGTCCTCGGCGGTGAGGCCGGCGCGTTCGACCTGGCGTGGCAGCAGGTGGTCGCGGGCGATGGTGACCTTCTCATCCTCCGTGTAGCCGTCGAGCCGGACCAGTTCCATGCGGTCCAGGAGGGGGCCCGGGATGGATTCCAGGACGTTGGCGGTGGCGAGGAAGACCACGTCGGAGAGGTCGAGCTCGACCTCCAGGTAGTGGTCGCGGAAGGTGTGGTTCTGGGCTGGGTCGAGGACTTCGAGGAGAGCGGCGGTGGGGTCGCCCCGGTAGTCCGCGCCCACCTTGTCGATCTCGTCCAGGAGGACGACCGGGTTCATCGAGCCTGCCTCGGAGATGGCGCGGACGATCCGGCCCGGCAGCGCGCCGACGTACGTGCGGCGGTGGCCTCGGATCTCGGCCTCGTCGCGGACGCCGCCGAGGGCGACCCGGACGAACTCGCGGCCCATGGCGCGGGCGACGGACTCGCCGAGGGAGGTCTTGCCCACGCCGGGAGGACCGACCAGGGCCAGGACCGCGCCGGAACGGCGACCGCCCACGACGCCCAGGCCTCGGTCGGCACGGCGGCGGCGGACGGCCAGGTACTCGGTGATGCGTTCCTTGACGTCGTCCAGACCCGCGTGGTCGGCGTCGAGGACGGCGCGCGCGCCCGCGATGTCGTAGGAGTCCTCGGTGCGCTCGTTCCAGGGCATTTCGAGCACGGTGTCGAGCCAGGTGCGGATCCAGCCGACCTCGGGTGACTGCTCGGAGGTCCGTTCGAGCTTGTCGACCTCGGCCAGGGCGGACTTGCGGACGTTCTCGGGCAGGTCCGCGCCTTCGACGCGGGCCCGGTAGTCCTGCTCCTCGGTGGCGGGCTTGCCGTCGAGCTCGGCCAGTTCCTTGCGGATCGCGGCCAGCTGCTGGCGCAGCAGGAACTCGCGCTGCTGCTTCTCGACGCCTTCCTTGACGTCCTTGCGGATGGTCTCGGCGACGTCGAGCTCGGTCAGGTACTCGCGGCCCCACTCCAGCAGCTTCTCCAGCCGCTCGGTGACGTCGCTGGTCTCCAGCAGCCAGACCTTCTGCTCGTCGCTGAGGTACGAGGCGTAGCCGGCGAGGTCGGCGAGGGCGGACGGGTCGTCCACTTGCTGCACCGAGTCGACCACCTGCCACGCGCCGCGCTGCTGGAGGATCGTGGTGACCAGCCCCCGGTACTCGCGGGCCAGTTCGTGGGTGTGGTCGTCGGCCGGTGGTTCGTCCGCGACGGTCGCCTCGACCCACAGCGCCGCGCCGGGGCCGGTGGTGCCGGTGCCGATGCGCACCCGCTCGGTGCCGCGCACGACGGCCGCGCGCTCGCCGCCGGAAAGCCTGCCGACCTGCTCTATCAGGGCCAACGTGCCCACCTTGGCGTACTTGCCGTCCAGCCGGGGCACCAGCAGGACCTTCGACTGACCGCCCGTCGCCGTCGCGGCCTCGATCGCGGCGCGGGCCTCGGCGGTGGCGTCCGAGCCGCTGAGCCGGATCGGCACGACCATGCCCGGCAGCACGACCACGTCGTCCAGCGGCAGCACCGGCAGCACCAACGTCTCGCCCATGATCCCTCCAAAGTTGAGTCTGACTGGCTCAACCAAGATGAGCGCGGGATTGTTTCCGGTAGGTGTTCGCCCAGAGCGAGCGTCCATTCGGGGGTTGTGCCCGTTGTGCGACGCCGCGACGATCACGCCGTCGGCTGACGAGGAGATGTGCGCATGGAGCAGGCGAGCTGGGTTCCGTCTTCGGTGGACCTGGACCGGCCGAGCGCGGCCCGGATGTACGACTACTTCCTGGGCGGGTCGCACAACTTCGCGGTCGACCGGGAGGCGGCGAAGTCCGTCGAGCAGATCTTCCCCGGCATGTCCGGCGCGGCCCGGGCCAACCGGTCGTTCCTGCGGCGCGCGGTGCGGTACCTGCTGTCGCAGGGCATCGACCAGTTCCTCGACCTGGGTTCGGGCATCCCGACGGTCGGCAACGTGCACGAGATCGCCCAGCAGACCAACCCGCTGGCCCGGGTGGTGTACGCGGACGTCGAGCCGGTGGCCGTGGCGCACAGCACGGCGTTGCTGGCGGACAACCCGCTGGCCGCCGCGATCCAGGCGGACCTGCGTGACCCGGACTCGGTGCTGGACAGCGAGGAGGTCCGGACGATGCTCGACTTCGACCGGCCCATCGGCCTGCTGATGGTCGCCGTGCTGCACTTCGTGCCGGACGAGGACGAGCCGGCCGCGGCGATCGCCCGGTACCGGGACGCGCTCGCGCCGGGCAGCTTCGTGGCCATGTCGCACGCGAGCTGGGACGGCGTGTCGCAGGAAGGCCGGGAGAGCGGCGAGCAGGTCAACGCCATCTACCGCCGCACGGACAGCCCGCTGGTGCTGCGGACCGGTGCGGAGGTCGCTGCCTTCTTCGGTGGGCTGGAGGTCGTGGAGCCGGGCGTGGTGCCGTTGAGCGAGTGGCGCCCGGATTCGGACGACGCCTACATCAGCGCGTACGCCGGGGTCGGGCGGAAGGTCTGACGGTCGGTCACTCCGGCGGGGTCAGGCGGAGGTCCGGGTCGACCGGCGGCTCGCCGTCGAACGGGCCGTCGGGCACGGCGGCCAGCGCGTCGAGGGTGAGGCCGATCTCGCGCGCGTTCGGATCGGTGTCGGGCGGCGTGGTGAACCAGCCGTGCAGGTCCTCCGGGATCCGGTAGCGGGCGGTGAGGTCGCGGTACGGGGCGGCGCGGTCGCGGGACTGGTCGGCCAGTTGCCGGTACTCGCGCATGGCCAGGCGCATCCGGATCCAGCGGTAGCGGTCGGTCTTGGTCGAGCCGTCCTCGGTGAACCGGGTGCGCAGCAGTCGGCCGGCCTCCGCGCCGCGCTCGGCCAGGGCGCGGATCGTCTCCGGGCGCATGAAGAGGTTCGTGCCGCCCTCCAGGGCTCCGACGCGGACGTGCGCGATCCGGCCCCGGTAGCCCGGCAGGGCGGACTGCGTGGTGTCGCGCCAGTCGAGCATGGTGTCGAGGATCGCCGACGCGAAGTGCTGCACCAGGCCGATGCCCCGCCACGGCGTGCCGCTGGTGGACGAGTCCTGCTCGGGCAGCCAGACGTCCCGGTCGTCGCCCGGCGGGTACGACTGGAGGCTCAGGCCGAACGTCGGCCAGCGCGGCAGCAGGTTGTCGAAGAAGTGGATCGGGAAGTTGCTGGTGATGCCGCCGTCGGAGAACCAGTGGACGCGCGGCTCCGGCTCGGCGCGCACCAGCGGCACCGCGGCGATCAGGCCCGGCAGCGGCATGCTCATCCGCACGGCCAGCGCGACCGGCAGGTTCTTCGGCAGCACGTCGAGCGTCTCGGCGGGGTGCAGCGGGCAGTGGTGCGGTGTGGCGTCGTGGCCGAGCCGGTCGACGGTCCGCGGCGGCAGGACGGTCTTCAGGCACGTCGGGCAGAACAGCCACGCGGCCGTCGGCTCGGTGAACGGCAGGCGGTAGGGGCGACCCTCGGACAGGTCCGTCGTCATCAGGACCAGGTTGGTGGTCAGGTCGTCGAACATCAGGTCCTCGACGCCCGACAGGTCGTCCAGCACGTCGGCGATCCAGTCGCTCAACGGCGGCACGCCGGTCGACGCGGGCACGCCGCAGCGCCGGTCCCAGAAGTTGGGCCGGAACGCCCCGGTGCCCGGTACGAGTCCGAAGTGGACGGTGGTGGCCATCCGGTCGAGGTACCGCTTGGCGCTCGAACCGCAGGTGACCGCGACCGCGCTGACGAACGCGAACCCGAGCACCAGCCACCACACGGCGGCGGTGGCGGCGCTCGCCAGGCTCGGCGCCGTCCAGCGCGCGCCCAGGGCGACCGGGATCAGCGGGAGCACCAGGAGCAGCCCGGTGCCGATGCGGCGCAGCCACGCGTCCCGGCCGTTCGGCAGGACTCCCAGCACGATGCCGGGCACGGCGACGAGGACCGCGACGGTGAGGCTGATCAGCACCCAGGTCGGCGTGGCGCCCCACTCGATCGAGTGGAACCACAGCGTCGGACCGACGAGCCACAGCGCCAGTGCCAAGGCGAGGAAGACCCGTGCCCACCGACCGATCGCGCTGATCAGGGCGATGAGGAGGCAGGTGAGCGGGCTGCGTCCGGTGGAGTCGCGGCGTTGCATGGAGGCCGCCACGATCCGGTACAGCTTGCGGGTGTGCTCGCTGGGCTGGAAGAGCTGCGCCAGCCGCCAGCCGGGCGCGGCGAACCAGTCGACCACCTCCCCGAGCTTGCGGAAGCCGTCCTGCTCCCGGCCCTTCTCGGCGGCGGCGGTGAACGCGGCCCCGATCGCACCGGCCGACGCCCCGCCCAACGACCGGAACCGGTAGTGCCGGGCCAACTCCACGACCGCCAACGGGTAGACGACGCCACTGGCCGCCCCACCCCGCATGGTCAGGTCGCAGTACCGGTTGAAGTCCTCGGCCATGGCGAACCTCCCGGCGTCCATCGTCTCCTGGTGGCGGGCGGCGTGGCGCTAGACCAATCGGTTGTTCACGGGGGATTCACGCTGCGCGACCTGGTCGAGTCCGGGGAGGCCTCCGGGTTCGGCGAGCGACGTGGTCGGCTACCGGAGCCGGTCCAGCGCGATGCGCTCGACCTCGGCCGGCGTGCCGGACATGATCGTGCGGACGTGCTCGGTCACCAGCTCGATCGGCCAGTCCCACCACTTGGCGCGCAGCAGCCGGGCCACGTCCTCGTCCGGGTACCGCTGCTTCAGCGGCCTCGCAGGGTTGCCACCCACCACCGTGTACGGCGGCACGTCCGACGTCACCACCGAGCCGGTCGCGATGATCGCGCCGTCGCCGATCGTCACACCGGGCATGACGATCGAGTCGTAGCCGAACCAGACGTCGTTGCCGACGACCGTGTCGCCGCGCGTCTCCATGCCGGTCATCAGGTCCATCGTCCGCTCGGCCCACGTGCCGCCGAAGATCGTGAACGGGAACGTCGACACGCCGGTGTTGAGGTGGTTCGCGCCGGCCATGATGAACCTGGTGCCGGTCGCCAGGGCGCAGAACCTGCCGATGACCAGCTTCTCGGCCCCGTACCCGTAGAGCACGTTGCGCGTCTCGAACTCCAGCGCGTGCTCCGGGTCGTCGTAGTACGTGTACTCGCCCACTTCGATCGTCGGCGACGTCACCAACGGCTTCAGGTGCACGACGCGATCGGTGTGCGGCAACGGGTGCAGGACGGTGGGATCGGGGATCAACCCAAGCTCCTAACGCGACTGGTGTTGCGTTAGAGTGACACACCTGATCCCACCAGCACAACTGGAGTCGCCTGTGACCTCACGCCCCGGCGGACGCTCGGCCCGCGTCCGCGAAGCCGTCCTCCGAGCCGTGCACGCCGAGCTGGCCGAGCACGGCTACACCGGCCTGACGGTGGAGAACGTCGCCGAACGCGCCGGTGTGCACAAAACCACCGTGTACCGCCGTTGGGGCACGGTCGACGTGCTCGTCGCCGACGTCCTCGACCACACCAGGGAGACCGGCTGGCCGGTCCCCGACACCGGCACGGTCGAGGGCGACCTGATCGCCGTCGCCACCGAGGTCGCGGACGCCTTCGCCGACCCCGGACGCCTCCCCGTGCCGGTCGCGATCGTCGCCGCCGCCCTCCAGTCCACCCGGGCCCTCGACGCGAAGCGCGCCTTCTACGCCGCCAGGCAGACCGAAGCGGCCGAGGTCGTGACCCGCGCCGTCGAACGCGGCGAACTCCCACCGCAGACCGACCCGGTCGAACTCGTCCGCCTCACCTGCGCCCCGCTGTACTACCGGATCTTCATCACCGGCGAGCCGGTCGACCACGCCACCGCCGAACGCGCCGCCCGAGCCGCCCTCTCCGCCGCCCGCGCCGGACTGCTCTGAACCCGACCGACTCCGGACGTGACGTGGGTGCGGTCAGAGCTCGTACCAGCGCAGGACCTCCGGATCGAGCACCCGTGCCGCGAGCCCGATCCGCCGTGCCGCCTCCGCCAACTCGGCCGCCGCCGCGGGGTTGCCGCGCGGCGGCAGGGCGGGGTCGTCCAGCTGGGTCACCATGTCGTCGTGGTGGCTCGGGACCAGCAGCTTGGGCCGGGTCGCCCGCAGTGCCCGCGCGGTGTAGTCGTGAACGTTCGCGTGGCCGCTCATGCCCAGCACCAGGACGTCCGGCCGCAGCCCGGCGATCTCCCGCTCGACGTAGTTGGCCGTGCCGGACAGGAACAGCACCGAGAACCCGCCCACCGTGACCAGGTACGCCAGCGAGCCGCCTTCCACCAGGTCGCTGATCGTGGCCGGGGCCTTCGGCGGCGCGGTCAGGCTGCCCGGCGCGAAGTACCCGTACGAGCCGAACTGGCTGTGCAGGCTCCGGAACACCTGGACGGTGAAGCCGTGGAAGTCCAGGTGCTCCCCGCCGGACGCCACGACCACGTCGTCCCCGGGCACGCCCTGCGCCGTCAGCAGGTGCCGGTGGGTCTCGGTGCCGATCACCCGCGACCCGTGCTTGTCCACCACGTACGGGATCTCCAGCAGGTGGTCGTAGTGCCCGTGCGTCGCCAGCACCAGCTCCGGCCGCTCACCGAGGTGCCGGTCGACCAAGTCCTTCCGCACCGCCAACGGGTGGTCGGCGATGAACTCGCCGTCCGCGCCGAACACCGGCAACCGGCTCAGGTACGGGTCGATCAGCACCCGCCGGCCGTCGAACAGCAACTCCCACCCGGCGACACCCAGCCAGCGCAGGCCCACGCCGCTGCGCCCCGACGCGAACGCCACCCCCGGCACCCCCGCGCCCGCCACCGCCACGGCCGCCGAACCGATCAACACCTGTCGTCTGCTCACGCACATGCCACCAACCAGACCAGCGCCCGGACCCGTCTGTCCAAGTCCGATATCGCCACCCCTGCGATATGCGAACGGCTATCATCCCAGCTCGTGGACCTCCTCCGGCACCTGCGGTACTTCCTGGCCGTAGCCGAGGAACTCCACTTCGGCCGTGCCGCGACCCGCCTGCACATGTCCCAGCCACCGCTGTCGCAGAGCATCCAACGCCTCGAACGCGAGCTCGGCGTCCGCCTCCTCGACCGCGACGCCCGGCACGTCGCCCTCACCGACGCGGGCCGACAGGTCCTCGCCGAGGCCCGCGACCTGCTGGCGGGCGAAGACCGGCTCCGCGCCCTCGCCGGACGATTCCGCCACGGCGAGGCCGGCTCACTGCGCGCGGGCGTCCCACCGGACCTGGGCGGACGAGCGGTCGCCGCGCTCCTGCCCGCGTTCCGCCACCGCAGCCCGGTCGCGCTCAAGCTCCGGGAGATCGGCACCGCCGGACAACTGCGCGCCCTGGCCGACCGGAGCCTGGACGTCGGCGTCCTGCGGTTCCCCTTCGACGTCTCCTGGCTGAGCCTCGGCCCCGTCCTGACCAGCGCGCTCGGCGTCCTGCTGCCCCGCGACCACCCCCTCGCCGCCGCCCCGGACGTCCGCCTGGCCGACCTCGACGGCCTGGCCCTGGTGCTCTTCCCCCGCACCACCGCGCCCGCGCTGCACGACGAGGTGCTGACCACGTGCGCCCGGCACGGCTACACACCCACCGACGTCCACCAAGCGGGCAACCCGGAGTTCGCGCTGGGACTCGTCCTGGCCGGCGGCGCGGTCGCCCTGCACGACGGCGTCGCACCACCACCGGACGCCGTCTGGCGACCACTGCGCGGCAACCCGGTCCTGTGGCGGACCTCGGCCGCCTGGCCGCGCGGTCGCCACACCCCCGCCACCGCCGCCTTCGCCGACGCCGTCACCGAAGTCCTGACCGCACAAGGGATGCGCCACGCCGAGGGCACGCTGCCCCGCTACCCCCGCCCGGCCGCGGAGTACCTGTCATGACCGCCGCCCGGGTGCGCGCCGCCTTCGCCGACGCCGGCGTCACCGGCACGCTGCACGCCCTCGACCTCGACCACCCCGACCGCCAACTGTCCGTCGGCGCGGACGACCCCGTGGTCCTCGCCAGCGTCTTCAAGGTCCCGCTGCTCGTCGCCCTCCACCACAGCGCCCACGACCTGACCCGCCGGATCACCCTCGACCACGACCGCAGCACCGGCCCCACCGGCATCGGCGGCATGCTCGACCCGGTCACGATGTCGTTGCG
Source organism: Actinosynnema sp. CA-299493 (assembly GCF_050946825.1). NCBI lineage: Bacteria > Bacillati > Actinomycetota > Actinomycetes > Pseudonocardiales > Pseudonocardiaceae > Actinosynnema > Actinosynnema sp. CA-299493. Next base: position 7,918,423 of record NZ_CP191993.1, on the reverse strand, counting down.
GGACTTGGCCTACCTGGCCATCACCGTCTCCGACAACGCCGCCGCGGACGCCCTGGTCGACCTGATCGGCCTGGACGGCGTCAACCACACCCTCGACGACCTGGGCCTGACCCGCACCCTCGTCGTCCACCGGGCACGTGACTTCATGCGCACCATGGCCGAGGACGCCGCCCCCGCCGAACCACCGGCCGCCCTCACCGACCCCGTCGTCCTGTCACGACTGCGCGCCCTCGACCCGAACCAGACCAACCGCGGCACCGCACGCGACCTCACCACCCTGCTGCGGCACATCTGGGAGCACGACGACTGCGCCCCGATCCGCAGCACCATGGCCCGCCAGGTCTGGCCACACCGCCTGGCCTCCGGCTTCCCGTTCGACGACGTCCGCGTAGCCGGCAAAACCGGCACCCTCCCGACCATCCGCAACGAGGTCGGCGTGGTCGAATACCCGGACGGTGGCCGCTACGCCGTCGCCGTCTTCACCCGCAGCGCGAGCACCGCCTTCACCCTGCCCCCAGCCGACGCCGTCATCGGCACCGCCGCCAAACTCGCCATCGAACACCTCCGCTGACCACCCCCACTGCCACCACCCTTCCCCCAACGGAAGGGCTTCGTGTCATCCCGCCGACCTGGCTCCGCCCTACCGCGCGTGTCAAGGGGGGCCAGTGCACCGATACCCACGGCGTCGACTGCGTGCCGGCCCCCCTTGATACGTGTGGTAGCCCGTAGGGAGGTCGGTGGGATGACACGAAACCCTGACCCACAACGGACCCGGCACAGAACCACCCACCAGAGGGTCATCCTGCTGATCTGCCCGTCCGGCGAGGACTCTTTAGATTTTTCGCTCTCTCACCCCTCAAATCTCATCCAGGAACTCGTCCACCTCCGCCAACGCCCTCAACCGCACCGACTCGGCGGACAGGAACACGTCGTGCATCCCGCCCTCCACCGGCACGATCCGCACCTGCCGACCGATCTTCGGCCCCCACGTCCGCATGTGCTCCACGTCCAGCACGGTGTCCGTCGTCATCGCCTCGGGCGTCCACCGCTTCGCGTGGAGGTGACTGCGCCCCGACCGCAGCAACAACACCGGTACCGCGACCTCCAGCCCCCGGTGCAGCTGGGCGTGACCGCGGCGGATCGCGCGCAACCACCCCGCGTGCACCGGGAACGCCTCGATCGGCTTCCACGTCGTGTCGAAGTCCCACTCCCCGTGGTGGTCGCGGTGGATGCTCTCGCCGTACACCGGCCCCAGGCCCGGCTTGAGCACCAGCTTCGGCGCGATCCGGCCGACACCCCGGATCAGCGCCGTCCCCACCGTCCGCACCAGCCACGGCTCGGCCAGGTCCAGCCAAGGACTGTTGAGCACCAACGCGTCCAGCACGTCGTCCGAACGCCGCTCGTGCGCCCACAAGCTCGTGATGAGCCCACCGGTCGAGTGGCCCATCACCACCAGGTGCCGGTGGCCGTCCTCCTCGCGGATCACCCGCGTCGCCGCGTCGATCTCCTCGAAGTGCTCCGCCAGGTCGGTCACGTAGTTCGCCACCTGCCCCGGCCGCAACGACCGCCCGTACGCGCGCAGGTCGATGGCGTAGAAGTCGAAGCCGCGCGCGGTGAAGTGCTCGGCGACGTGCCGCTGGAAGAAGTAGTCCGCGAAGCCGTGCACGTACAGCACCGCGCCGCGGATGGCCGGCTGCGCGCGGCGGCGGACCAGGGTCGCGGTCGTGTCACCGCCGCCGAGGGGCAGCACGCGGGTCTCGTAGTCGGCGCCGAGCACGTCTGCGTTCACCGGGTCAGTGTGCACGCCGATTCGTCCGATCGGGGAGAGGCGGGGCGTGGGTCGTGGCACTGTGGGAGCCATGAGCAGCGAGGAGATCGAACGGTCGAGCGCGCGTGTCCGGTTCCCCGGCATCAGTCCGCGGGCCTACGAGCACCCGGTCGACCGGGGGGCGTTGGCGGTCTTGCGGGCGGTGCCGGGCATCGGCCCGGTGTTGCAGGCGGTGGCGGGCGCGTTCACGGAACGCGGTGAGAGGTTGGGCTACCTGGCGTCGAGCATCAGGGTCGGCCCGAAGCAGTACCCGGAGCTGGACCGGCTCCGGCTGGAAGTGGCGGCGACGCTGGACGTCGACCCGGTGCCGGAGCTGTTCGTCAAGCGCGACCCCGTGCCCAACGCCATGACGCTGGGCATCGACAAGCCGTTCATCGTGCTCACCACGGGCCTGATCGAGCTGCTGGACACCGAGGGCCTGCGGTTCGCCATCGGGCACGAGATGGGGCACGTGCTGTCCGGGCACGCGCTGTACCAGACGATCCTGCAACGGCTGATGCAGTTGCAGCACGGCCTCGGCTGGATGCCGGGCGGCTACTGGGCGATCACCGCGATCATCGCCGCGCTGCGCGAGTGGTACCGCAAGACCGAGCTGTCGTGCGACCGCGCCGGTCTGCTGTGCGGGCAGGACCCGGCCGCCGCGCTGCGCGTGCACGTGGCCATGGCGGGCGGCATGGACCTCACGCAGGTCGACACGTCCGAGTTCCTCAAGCAGGCCAAGGAGTACGAGCAGGTCGAGGACGTGCGCGACAGCGTGCTCAAGCTGATCCGCACGTGGCCCCTGACCCACCCGATGGCCGTGGTCCGCGCCGCGGAGCTGCAGAAGTGGGCGGCGGGCGAGGAGTACCGCGCCATCCTGACCGGCACGTACCAGCGGCGCGAGGACGACCGGCCGACGAGCTCGTTCACCGAGGACATCAAGTCGGCGGCCCGGTCGTACAAGGCGTCGGCGGCCGAGTCGGAGGACCCGCTGATGAAGGTGTTCAACGAGGTCGGCGACGTGCTCGCGGGCGCGGCGGGCAAGGTGCGCAGCAAGTTCACCGGAGCGGACTAGTCTGTTTGGCCCAGCGGGACCGGCCGTTCTGGCTAACCTCCTCCTGATGCCTTTGATCAGGAGGAGGGGCCGATGCGGCTTGCCGCGTTGTTGATGACGTTGTTGATGGCTCTTGCGGGCACCGCCACGGCGGACGTGGACGAGCGCGTGGTGGGTGGTGACCGGGTGTCGATCGCGGACCACCCGTGGGTGGTGTACGTGGCCGACGCCGCCGGCAACCAGTTCTGCGGCGGCACCCTGGTCGCGCCGACCAAGGTGGTCACCGCCGCCCACTGCGCGACCTCCCGGACGCCCCGCAACACGCGGGTCGTGCTGGGGCGCGAGGACCGCAGGAGCAGCGAGGGCGTGGTCGCCCGGCTCGACTCGATCTGGATCCACCCGGACTACGTGTCCGCGGACCAGGGCTCGGACGTCGCCGTGCTGACGTTGCGCACGCGGGTCGACCACACGCCCCTCCCGCTGGCGCAGCCGTCCGACGACGCGCTGTACGAGGCGGGCACGAGCGGCCTGGTGCTCGGCTGGGGGCGGACCGGCGAGCAGGGCTCTGCCTCGCGGTACCTGATGGGTGCGACCGTGCCGGTGACGAGCGACGAGTACTGCGCCGCCGCCTACCCCCAGTACGACCCGGACGAGATGACGTGCGCCGGCTACCAGGAGGGTGGCGTCGACACCTGCCAGGGCGACTCGGGCGGGCCGTTCGTGGCCGGCGGGAAGCTGATCGGCGTCACCTCTTGGGGTGAAGGTTGCGCCCGGGAGGACAAGCCGGGCGTCTACAGCAGGATCGCGGCCTACGCCGAGGCGATCGGGGAGCAACTGGTGGCCTGAGCGACGGCGTGCGGGCCTCTCGGGGTCCGCACGCCGCTTCCACGCCCACCTAGAGCACGAGCCCGACCGACATCGTCAGGAACACCGCCGCGCACACCGCGTCCAGCGCCGTCGTCACTCCGGGCCGTCGCAGCGAGCCCGCCACCCGCGCCGCCGCCACCACGATCGTCAGCTCCCACAGCGCCGCCAGCCCGAGGAACACTGCGGCGAGCATCCCGAGCTGCCACGTCGGGTCGCCCGTGCCGATGAACTGCGGCAGGAACGCCAGCGAGAACAGCAGCATCTTCGGGTTGGTGATGTTGGTCAGGAACCCCTGCCGGAACGGTCGGGGCGGCGCGACCGCCGTCACCTCGCCACCCGAGCGCCGCAGCAGGCCCCGGGTGATCGTCACGGCCAGGTAGAGCAGGTACGCCGCGCCGATCCAGCGCAGCCCGGTCAGCACGGCCGGGTAGCGGGCGATCACCACGCCCAAGCCCGAGATCACCAATCCCACCTGCACGAACGCCGCGGTGTGGATGCCCGCCAAGGCCAGCAGCCCGGCCCGCGTGCCGGACCTCATCGAGGTGCGCAGCAGGAGGAAGGCGTCCACGCCGGGAGTCAGCACGACCACCGCGCAGGCGATCAGGAACGCCGGTAGCTGGGTGAAGTCCAGGTGCATGGAAGCCTCCCTCATGTTCCGGACAGATCACCGTGATCTGCCTCACTGGCCGTCGAATCTTCGGCTGCAACGGACTCTAACAACAGATTTTCCGGATCTCATACCCGAATCCCGTCCACTCGACCGTTCCGCTACGGTCGGTGCCCGTTCGGCCACACGATGTAGAGAGGTGCTCCATGCGCATCAGCGCGCCGGTCTTCGCCGTGCTCGTCCTGATCCTGTCCGCGCTGCCCGCGGACGCGATCGTCGGCGGCCGGGACGCGCCCGCCACGCCGTGGGCGGTGGCGTTGTTCGACGGGGGAGTCTTCTTCTGCGGCGGCGCGCTGATCGCACCGGACAAGGTGGTCACCGCCGCGCACTGCACGGTCGCGCGCACCGCGCTCGGCGTCCGGGACCGGCTGCCCGCCGACCTGACCGCCGTCGCCGGCCGGGCCGACCTCGACACCGCCGAGGGCCGTGCGGTGCGGGTCGCCTCGCTCTGGCGCCACCCCGCGTTCACCGGGGTGTCCGACGGCGACGACGTGGCCACCCTCACCCTCGCCACCCCGCTGCCGTACCGGCCGATCCGGATCGCGGATGCCGCGTCGGGCCAGGCCAAGGTCTACGGCTGGGGTCGGACCGCGGAACTGAGCGCGCCGAGCCGACGGCTGCGCGAGGTCGACGTGCCGATCCGCGCGGACGCCGAGTGCGCCGCCGAGGTGCCCGACTACCGGCCGGGCGGGATGCTGTGCGCGGGTTACCCGGAAGGGGGCAAGGACGCCTGCGAGGGTGACTCCGGCGGGCCGCTCACCGTGGCGGGCGAGCTGGTCGGCCTGGTGTCCTACGGCCGCGGCTGCGCCCGACCGGGCCAACCCGGCGTCTACACCCGCTTGAGCCGCTACCGGGACCAGCTCTAGCCGAACCGCCGCGACCGACTCTGGCCGAACCGCCGCGACCAGCTCTGGCCGAACCGCCGCGACCAGCTCTGGCCGAACCACCGGGACCAGCTCTGGCCGAACCGCCGACCAGCTCTGGCCGGACCATCGCGACCAGCTCTGGCCGAACCACCGCTACCGATGCCGGACCTGCGGTTTCACGGCACCGATCCGGCCTGTGGTACCACGGTGGGGTGCGTTCACACCCGTACCCGGCGACGCTGCGCCGGCAGTGGTCGGCCGACCTGACCCCCGACCAGCTCTACGCCGTGCTCAAGCTGCGTTCCGACGTCTTCGTGGTGGAGCAGAACTGCGTCTACCCGGAACTGGACGGGCGCGACCTCGAACCGGGCACCCGCCACTTCTGGCTGGAGGCCGACGACTCGTCCGGCCCGCAGGCCTACCTGCGGCTGCTGGAGGAGCCCGGCGGCGCGTTCCGCGTCGGCCGGGTCTGCACGGCCCGCGCCGCCCGCGGTCGCGGCTACAGCCGTCGGCTGATGGAGGCGGCGCTGGCCGACGTCGGCCAGGTGGAGTGCGTGCTGGACGCGCAGACCTACGTGGCCGACTTCTACGCGTCGTTCGGCTTCGAGCCGCAGGGCGCGGAGTTCATCGAGGACGGGATACCGCACCTGCGGATGCGCCGGTCTCCGTGATCACCCGCACGGCGCGCTCGATCTCGCCCTCGGACAGGTCGGCGCGGGCGGTCAGGCGCAGCCGGGAGATCCGGTCCGGCACCGACGGCGGCCGGAAGCAGCCGACGACCACGCCCTGCGCGCGGCACGCCTCGGCCCAGTCGAACGCCGCCTCCGGCGACGGCGCCTGCACGGACACGACGGCCGCGGTCGGCGTGCTGACCCGCAACCCCGCCTCCTTCAGCCGGAACGCCAGGTCCTGGGCCACTTCCAGCGCCCGCGCGGGCCGCTCCGGCTCGTCCCGCAGCACCTTCAACGCGGCCAGCGACGCCGCCGCGCTGGCCGGCGCGAGCCCGGTGTCGAAGATGAACGTGCGCGCGGTGTCGACGAGGTGCCTGATCACCCGGCTCGGTCCGAGCACCGCACCGCCCTGCGCGCCGAGCGACTTGGACAGCGTCACCGTCGTCACCACGTCGGGCGCCTTGGCCAGGCCGGCCGCGTGCACCGCGCCGCGTCCGCCGTCGCCGACCACGCCGAGGCCGTGCGCGTCGTCCACGATCAGCGCCGCGTCGTGCTCGCGGCAGGCGGCGGCCAGTCCGGCCAGCGGCGCGAGGTCGCCGTCGACGGAGAACACCGAGTCGGTCACCACCAGCGCCCGCCGCTTGCCGCGCGTGGCCAGGGCGTGCGTGACCTGGTCGACGTCGCAGTGCCCGGCGACCACGACGTCCGCCTTGGACAACCGGGTGCCGTCGATCAGGGAGGCGTGGATGTGCTGGTCGGCGACGATCGCGGTGCCGGGACCGGACAACGCGGTCAGCACGCCCAGGTTCGCCGCGTAACCGGAGGAGAACACCAGCGCGGACTGCGCGCCGCAGAAGTTCGCGAGCTCGTACTCCAGTTCGGTGTGCAGCTCGATCGAGCCGGTGACCAGCCGTGACCCGGTCGAGCCCGCGCCCCAGCGCAGCGCCGCCGCCGCGGCGGCGCCCGTGACCCGCTTGTCGCGGGCCAGGCCGAGGTAGTCGTTCGAGGCCAGGTCCAGGTTCGTCGAGTCCGCCGGCCGCGGCCGGACCCGGCGGGCGAGACCGGCTTTCGCGCGGGCCTCGGCCCGCGTGTCGATCCAGTCGAACACCGAGTCACCTGTGCGCACGCTCACGCCGGCAGTGTCGCATCCGACGGCTACGGTGCCGGCGTGGACCTCTTCCAGCCGGAGCCTGCCGACCTGCGCTCGTTGCGGGAGAACGCGCCGGTCCACCGCGACGAGCGCACCGGGATGTGGCTGGTCAGCCGCTACGACGACGTGCGCGCCGTGCTGGCCGACCCGCGCCGCTTCCGGCCGGACAACGCGTTGACCGCTGTCACCCCGATCCCGGGCCCGGTGCTGCGGGTGCTCGCCCGTGCCGGGTTCTCGCTGCCGCCGACGTTGGCCAACAACGGCACCGACACGCACGCCGCCCTGCGCCGACTGGTGTCCCGGTTCCTCACCCCGGCCCGCGTCGCCGCGATGGGGCCGCGGATCGCGGAGCTGACCGCGCAACGGCTCGACCGGCTCGACCCGCTCAGCGGTCGGGCGGACCTGCACCCGGCGCTGGCCCGCGACCTGCCCGCGATCGTGCTGCTGGAGGTCATGGGCATCCGGGACGTGGACGTCGAGGCGCTCAAGGCGTGGAGCACGGCGTCGTTGGAGCTGTTCTGGGGTGACGTCACCGCGGAGCGGCAGCACGAGCTGGCCCGTCCCGCCGCCGCGTTCCACCAGTGGCTGACCTCCCGCATCAGAGCCGCCGACCCGGAAGGCGGCGACCCGGAGGGCGGCGACCTGTTCGGCGCGTTGCGGGCGCAGGGCGTGCCGATCCGGGACGCGGCCGGGCTCTGCTACTTCCTGCTGATCGCCGGCCAGGAGACGACGACCCAGCTGCTGTGCTCGGCGTTGCACGCCGTCCTGCGGGAGGACGGCCTGTGGTCGCGGCTGCACGAGCCCGGCGTGGCCGCCGCCTGCGTGGAAGAGGTGCTGCGCCGTGATCCGCCGGTGAGCACCTGGCGGCGGATCACGGCCGAGCCGGTCACCCTCTCCGGGGTGGACGTGCCGGCGGGGGAGCCGCTGCTGCTGATGCTCGCGGGCAGCGGCTCGGACCCGGGCGTCTTCGCCGAGCCCGAGCGCTTCTGCCCGGCCAGGCCCGACGCCCGCAAGCACCTCGCGTTCGGCTTCGGCAGGCACTTCTGCCTCGGCGCCGGCCTGGCCAGGCTGGAGGCGGAGGTCGTGCTGCGGGAGACCGCGCGGCGGTTCCCGGACCTGCGCCTGGCCTCGACCGGGCCGCCGCCGATGCTGGGCCTGCTGTCGTTCCGCGCGCCGTTGAGCGTGGAGGTCGAGCTAGGGGACCAGCACGACCTTGCCGGTGCTCGCCCGGCTCTCCAGCAGTTCGTGCGCGCGGGCGGCGTCGGCCAGCGGTAGCGCTTCGCCCAGCACCGGGCGCAGCCCCGAGGTGAACGCGCGCCGCACCGCGTCGGGGGTCATCGGGTTGCCGAAACCGAGCACCGCGACGCCCTTGCGGAACACGTCGGACGCGGTCACGTCCAGCGGCTCGCCGCTCGCGAAGCCGAACACGGCCAGCCGGCCGACCCGGTCGCGCAACAGCTCGAACGACTGGCGCGCCACCGTGCCGCCGACCGAGGAGAACACCACGTCGACCGGTTCGACCCGGGTCGGCCAGTCCGGCTCGCCGTAGTCCACGACCTCGTGCGCGCCGAGCTCGCGGGCCAGCGCCAGCTTCCGCTCACCCCGCGCGGCGGCCACGACCGTCGCGCCCGCCCGTGCCGCGATCTGCACGAGCAGGCTGCCGACACCGCCCGCCGCCGCCTCGACCAGCACCCGCTCGCCCGCCGTGAGCCGGACCGCGTCCACGGCGGTCACCGCCGTCGTGCCTTGGAGGAACAGGGCCAGCGCCTCGTGGTCGGACACGTCGTCCGGCACCTCGGTCGCGTCCTCGGGCAGCAGGGCCAGCTCGGCGTAGCCCTCGCCGAGCGCGAAGCCGATCAGCCGCCTGCCGTCGGGGCCCACCCCGACCACCTCGCCGCCGAGCGCGCCGGGTGCGAGGTCGTACCAGGGCACCACGCGCGACCCCGCGCCCGACCGGATGATCGTCTCGCCGTAGTTCACGCCGATCGCCGTGACGCGGACCAGGACCTGGCCCGGCCCGGCGACCGGGTCCGGCACCTCCTCGACACCGAGCACGTCCGCCGGACCGAACTCGTGGAACCGCACCGCTCGCACAACGCCTCCCAGGAATCTCAAACGGACCAGCGGTCCGCTTCCTGTCCGCTACCATACGGACTGCCGGTCCGCTTTTGTCAAGGGACCGTCGAGGAGGTCCACGATGCGGAAGGACGCCGAGCGCAACCGCGCCGCGATCCTGGCCACCGCCGCGCGGCTGATCGCCGAGCGCGGCCCGGACGGGTTCTCGATGGACGACGTCGCGACCGCCGCGGGCGTGGGCAAGGGCACGGTGTTCCGCCGCTTCGGCGACCGTGACGGGCTCGTGCAGGCGGTGGTGGACGAGACCTCCGAGTCCTGGCGGGCGGAGGCGGAGGCGTTGTTGGGCGCCGGCGACGTCCCGCCGGACGAGCGGGTGATCACGTTCGTGGCGACCCTGTTCGACCACGTGGTCGCCGCGCTGCCCCTGGTGACCGCCTTCGAGCGGGTGTCCACGCGCAGCATCGCGTGCGACGCGGACGCCAAGCTCACGCACCACCGCCTCGTCACGTTGATCTCGCAGGTCAAGCCCGGTGTGGACGCCGAGTACCTGGCGCACGCCCTGATCGCGCACGTGCGTGCCGACACGCTGCACCACATGATCGACCGGTGCGGCCTGGACGTGGCACGGGTGCGCGCCGGTGTGATCTCGCTCGCGCGGAGCGTGCTGGCGGACGACCCGGCACGCGCCGGGAGTTGACCGGCGGCCCGGCTCCGGCGCCGTCCCGGGAACTCCGGTGTGATCGTCCTCGCCCGCCCGGGGCTTGGAGCGCGCCGGGGGAAGTGCGACGATGCCCAGGCTTGAGGGGGTGCGCGAGGAAGCCGGTGTGAATCCGGCACGGTCCCGCCACTGTGACCGGACCGAGGAGCCCGGGAGTCAGGAACTCGACCCCCGACTCATCGACCGGACACGGGCGTGGACACCCGAGGAAGGACACCGCCGCATGGGCGCGCGTTTCCCCTTTTCCGCTGTCGTCGGCCACGACGACCTCCGCACGGCCCTGCTGCTCAACGCCGTGCACCCCGGTATCGGCGGGGTGCTCGTCCGAGGCGAGAAGGGCACCGCGAAGTCGACCGTGGTCCGCGCCCTCGCCGCGCTGCTCCCGGAGCTGGACGTGGTGTCGGGCTGCCGGTTCGGCTGCGACCCGACGACACCGACCGACTGCCCGGATGGGCCGCACGACCCCGCCCCCGACGTGGAACGGCGGCCGGCCCGGCTGGTCGAGTTGCCGGTCGGTGCGACCGAGGACCGGCTGATCGGCTCGCTCGACCTGGAGCGCGCGTTGACCGAGGGCGTCCGCGCCTACCAGCCCGGTCTGCTGGCCGCCGCCCACCGGGGCGTGCTGTACGTGGACGAGGTGAACCTCCTGCACGACCACCTCGTCGACCTGCTGCTCGACGCCGCCGCCATGGGCCGCGCGCACGTCGAGCGCGAAGGCGTGTCCGTGTCGCACGCCGCGTCGTTCCTCCTGGTGGGCACCATGAACCCAGAGGAGGGCGAGCTCCGCCCGCAGCTGCTGGACCGCTTCGGCCTCACGGTCGCGGTCCGCGCTTCGCGGGACGTGCCGACCCGGACCGAGGTCGTGCGGCGCCGGTTGGCCTACGAGGCCGACCCCGAGGGCTTCGCCGCCCGCTGGGCCGAGGCCGATCAAGAGCTGGCCCGCCGGATCGTCGCCGCCCGCGACCGGCTCGGGGACGTGGTGCTGCCGGACGCGGAACTGCGCCGCATCTCCGGGATCTGCGCCGCGTTCGAGGTGGACGGGATGCGCGCGGACCTCGTCGTGGCGCGCACCGCGACCGCGCACGCCGCCTGGCGCGGCGCTGGAGAGGTGGCCGAGGAGGACGTGGAGGCGGCCGTGCGGCTGGCGCTGCCGCACCGCAAGCGCCGCGACCCGTTCGACGAGCCGGGGCTGGAGGAGGAGCAGCTGAACGACGCCCTCCAGCAGGGCGCGGAAGCCGCCCAAGAGCCCGAGACCGACCCGGCCGCGGACCCCGGAACCGACCCCGACGATCCGGAAACCGACCCCGACGGCCCCGGGACCGACTCCGGGACCGACCCCGACGGCCCGGACGGCGGTGGCGGCTCGGAGCTGCCCGGCACGCCACCGGAGTCCACTTCGGACGATCAAGGCAACGGCTCGACCGACGGCTCGACCGACCGTTCGACCGATCGCTCGCACGCGCCGGCGCCCGCGTTCCGCGCCCGGCTGCTCCAGGTGCCGGGCGTCGGCGAGGGCGCGCCGGGCAAGCGGTCGCGCGCCCGCGCCCGCACCGGCCGCGTGGTCCGCTCATCCACTGTGGACGGTTCGGGCCTGCACCTCCTCGGCACGCTCGCCGCCGCCGCGCCGCACCAGGCCGCCCGGGGCCGCAGCGGTCCCGGCCTGCGGCTGCGCGGCGCGGACCTGCGGCTCTCCGTGCGCGAGGGCAAGGAGGGCAACCTCGTGCTGTTCGCGGTCGACGCGTCCGGCTCGATGGCGGCCCGGCAGCGGATGTCGGCGGTCACCGGCGCGGTGATCTCCCTGCTCCGCGACGCCTACCAGCGGCGGGACAAGGTCGGCGTGGTGACCTTCCGCGGTCGGGAGGCCCAGGTCGCCCTGCCGCCGACGAACTCGGTGGACGCGGCGGCGGCCCGGCTGCGCGCCCTGCGCACCGGCGGTCGGACCCCGCTGGCCGACGGCCTGCTGCGCGCCCGCCGCGTGCTCGACGTCGAACGCGTCCGCGACCCCCGCCGCCGACCGCTGCTGGTGCTGCTCACCGACGGCCGCGCGACGGCGACCGGCACGGGCGGCGACCCGATGCGCGACGCCCTGCGCGCGGCCGGCCTGCTGGCCGCCGACCGGGTGGCGTCGGTCGTCGTGGACTGCGAGCACGGCCCCGTCCGGCTCGGCCTCGCGGCCAGGGTGGCGGACGCGATGGAAGCGGCGTGCGTGCGCCTGGAAGAACTGTCCGCAGACCAGGTGGCGGGCGTCGTGCGCGCCGCCCGAGCCGCTTAGGAGCGTCGAAAGTGCCTCAAGGACAACCGTCCGTCGTCCCGAACGACGGCCTCAGCACCCGCCAGCGCCGCAACCGGCCCCTGGTCGTGCTGCACACCGGCGAGATGAAGGGCAAGTCGACCGCCGCCTTCGGCCTCGCGCTGCGCGGGTGGAACCAGGGCTGGTCCATCGGCGTCTTCCAGTTCGTGAAGTCGGCGAAGTGGAAGGTCGGCGAGGAGTCGGCGTTCCGCGCGCTCGGCCGCCTGCACGAGCAGACCGGCGAGGGCGGCCCCGTCGAGTGGCACAAGATGGGCGAGGGCTGGTCCTGGACCCGCAAGCAGGGCACCGAGGACGACCACGCCGCCGCCGCGCGCGAGGGCTGGCAGGAGATCTCCCGCCGGCTGGCGACCGAGCGGCACGGCCTGTACGTGCTCGACGAGTTCACCTACCCGATGCACTGGGGCTGGCTCGACGTGGACGAGGTGGTCGACACCCTGGCCAACCGACCCGGCCACCAGCACGTCGTCATCACGGGCAGGCACGCGCCCGGGAAGCTGGTCGACGCCGCCGACCTCGTGGTGGAGATGACCAAGGTCAAGCACCCGATGGACGCGGGCCAGAAGGGGCAGAAGGGGATCGAGTGGTGAACCGGCTGGTGGTCGCCGCGCCCGCGTCGGGCAGCGGCAAGACCACCGTGGCCACCGGCCTGATGGCGGCGCTGCGCCGCGCGGGCGACCGAGTCGCGCCGTTCAAGGTCGGTCCGGACTACATCGACCCCGGCTACCACTCGGTGGCCACCGGCAGGCCGGGCCGCAACCTCGACCCGGTCATGGTGGGCGAGCACCGGGTGGCGTCGCTGTTCGCGCACGGCGCCAAGGGCTGCGACCTGGCCGTGGTGGAGGGCGTGATGGGCCTGTTCGACGGGCGGGTGGACACCGAGGGCATCGGGTCCACCGCGCACGTCGCCAAGCTGCTGTCCGCGCCGGTGCTGTTCGTGGTCGACGCACGGGGGCAGAGCCGCAGCCTCGCCGCCCTGCTGCACGGGTTCCGGGGCTACGACCCGACCGTGCGGCTCGGCGGGGTGGTGCTCAACCAGGTCGGCTCCGCCCGGCACGAGCAGGTGCTGCGCGGCGCGTGCGCCGAGGTCGGCCTGGAAGTGCTCGGCGTGCTGCCGCGCGACGACAAGTTCGCGCTGCCGTCGCGCCACCTCGGCCTGGTCACCGCCGCCGAGCACGGCCCGGCCGCCACCGCCGCCGTGGACGCCATCGCCGACGCCGTCGCGCGGCACGTCGACCTGGACGCCGTGCGGCGGCTCGCCGCCGAGGTGCCCGCGATGGCGGTGCCCACCTGGGATCCGCACGCCGAGGTCGACCCGGTCGGCGGCACGCCGACGATCGCGGTCGCGGGCGGCGCGGCGTTCACGTTCGGCTACGCCGAGCAGGTCGAGCTCCTCGCGGCGGCCGGCGCGGACGTCGTCGTGGTCGACCCGCTGCGCGACGAGACCCTGCCCGACGGCACCGCCGGCCTGGTGCTGCCCGGCGGTTTCCCCGAGCAGCACGCCGCCGAGCTGTCGGCCAACGAGGGACTGCGCGCCGCCGTCGCCACCCTGGCCCGCGCCGGAGCGCCCGTGCACGCCGAGTGCGGCGGCCTGCTGTACCTGGCGAACTCGCTGGACGGCGCGCCGATGTGCGGCGTGATCGACGCGGACGGCTCGATGACGTCCCGGCTCACCCTCGGCTACCGCGACGCCGTCGCGCCGCAGGACTCCGTGCTGGCCCGCGCGGGGGCCCGGATCACCGGCCACGAGTTCCACCGCACCGCGCTGAGCGTCCCGCACGGCGCGAAACCGGCCTGGCAGTGGCGCGGCCACGACCTGCGCCCGGTGGCCGAGGGATTCGTCCTCGGCCGGGTGCACGCGTCGTACCTGCACACCCACCCGGCGTCCGCGCCGGAGGCCGTGACCCGCTTCGTGCGGGCCTGCGCGAACGAGTCCGCGCGCTTCGAGGCCACTCGTTAGTGGATCGTGCTCGCGCGGTACGGTCCTTGCCCACCAAGCCGAACACGTCGTGGGGAGCAGTTGTGATGACTGGTCGGGTCTCCTTCGTGGGCGCCGGTCCCGGTGCCGCCGATCTCATCACCGTGCGCGGCGCGAAGCGGATAGCCGAGGCCGACGTCGTGCTGTGGGCGCCCAGCGTGATCGAGGTGGAGTGCGTGCGCGAGCACGCCCGCGCCGACGCCGAGCTGGTCGACTTCTCCCGCGTCACCGACGTCGAGGTCGTCGAGGTGTACCGGCGTGCGTCGGCGGGCAAGCTGAAGGTGGTGCGGCTGCACGCGGGCGACCCGTCGCTGTGGGGCGGCTTGCGCGACCAGCAGGACGCGTGCCGGCGGCTCGGCCTGGAGACCGACGTCGTGCCGGGCGTGTCCCAGGTGTCCGCGGCGGCGGCGGTCGTCGGCCGCGAGCTCACCACGTCGGACGTCGCGCAGTCGTTGCTGCTGGTCGGCCCCGACACCGCCGAGCACGTCGAGGAGTTCGCCGCGCACGGCACCACGATGGCGATCTCCGCGTCCGGCTCCCGCGCCGGCCTGCTGGTCGAACGGCTGCGCGCGGGCGGTTACGCCGACGACACGCCGGTCGTGGTGGCGCACAAGGTCTCCCTGCCCGACGAGACGGTCGCGCAGACGACGGTGGGCGAGCTGGAGGCGTGCGTCAAGGAGCACAAGCTGTACCGCACCACGCTGTTCCTGGTCGGCAAGGTGCTCGCGCAGCCCGCGCCGCGCCGCCGGGTCCCGGTGGTCGAGGGCGACGAGCCGGTGCGCGGGCCACGGGCGTCGAAGTGGGCCGCGCGGGCGAACCGACCGGTGGTGAAGTCGACCGGCGACTCGGCGTCGGCGGCGGCGTGGTCGGCGGTGCACGACTGGCAGGAGACCGCGCGCACCAAGCGTGCCGCGCCCGCGAGGCCGAAGCCCGAGCCGGTCGACGAGCCGCTGCTGGAGCTGGTCGTCGACCTGCCCGCCGACGCGTCGCAGGACGTGCCGGTGGAGCACGACGCCAAGCCGAGGCCCAAGCCCGTGGTGGCCGCCGCCGCGAAGCGCAAGCCGACCACCGTGCAGGCGAGCACGACGCCGCGCAAGCCGTCCGGGACGCGGGTCAAGAAGAACAAGCGCGTGAACTGACGTGGACGTCCTCGCGCTGCACCGCTTCGTCGTGGCCGCCGGTCGTACCTGGGACGACGTGACCGTCGTGGACGCCGGGGCGCTCGGCTCGCGGCACGCGCTGAACGTGTGCCGGGCCAAGCCCGCCGTCGTCGTCTCCGGCGCCGACCCGGCGGAGCTGGCCCGCGGGCTGGCCGGCTGGCGCCGCTCGCTGGTGGTCGCGTCGGCCGCCGGGATGTCCACTGTGGACCCGGCGGACGCGGTCGCGCGCCCGTGGTCCGAGCCCGGTGCGATCCTGTGCCTGGCCGAGCAGAACTTCGCGCCCGCCGGCGAGGGCTGGGCGTTGCCGGACGGCGACTTCGCCCAGCGCGACGGCATGATCGCCGTGGCCGAGGTGCGGGCGCTGGTGCTGGCCCGGCTCGCGCCGCGCCCCGGCGTGCTGGTGTGGGACGTGGGCGCGGGTCCAGGCGCGATCGGCGTCGAGTGCGCCCGGCTCGGCGCGGCCGTGGTCGCGGTGGAACGCGACCCGGTGCAGTGCGTGCGGATCATCGCGAACGCCTCCGCGCACGGCGTGGACGTGCGCGTGGTCGAGGCGGAGCTGGACGAGGCGGGCGAACTGCCCCGGCCGGACGCGGTGTTCGTCGGCGGCGGTGGCGCGGACGTGGTGCGGCGGTGCGTGCGGTCGGGCGCCCGGCGGGTCGTGGTGGCGACTCCCGACCTGGACCGCGTGCTGCCCGCGCGTGACGCGCTGCTGGAGGCCGGGTACGAGGTCGAGGGCAGTCAGGTGTCCGCCGCCCGCCTCACCGGCGGCTCGTTGCTGGCCACCAACCCGGTGACCGTGCTGTGGGGGGTGAAGAAGGCGTGATCGGTGTGTTCGCCGCCGGCGAGCGCGGACGGCGGGCCGCGGTGGAGCTGGCCGGGTTCCTCGGGCCGGACGCGGTGGTGCCGGACGGTCCGATCGGGCCCGCGCTGCGCGCGTTGTGGCCCCGGCTGGGTTCGGCGGTGTTCTTCCTCGGCACGGAGGCGACCGTGCGGCTGGTCGCGCCGCTGCTGCGGGACGAGCGGGCCGACCCGGGCGTGGTGTGCGTGGACGGCGGGTTCGCCGTGTCGCTGCTCGGTGGCGCGGACGCCGTGGCCGAACGGGTCGCCGACGTGCTCGGCGCGCAGGCCGTGACCACGTCGGCGTCGGCCGGGTCGCCGCTGGACGAGCTGGTGGAACTGCTGGACGCCACCGTCGAGGGCGACCTGGCCGCGTGCGGCGAGGCGGTCCGGCTGGGCGAGCACGTGCTGCTGGCCAACCCGCTCGGCTTCCCGCTGCCCGCGCTGCCGGACAACGTCGTCGCCCACGGCCACGCGACGGCGTGGAGCGTGCTGGTGGACGACCGCGTGCCCAAGGGCCCCGCCGACGACCACGTGGTGCGGGTGGTGCCGCGCACGCTCGTCGTGGGCGTCGGGTCGAGCACGGGCGTGTCGGCGGCGGCGGTCTCGGCGGCGCTGGCGCAGCTCCAGGAGAGGCGCGGGCTGGACCTGCGGGCCATCCGGGCGTTCGCCACGCTGGACCGCAAGGTCGCCGAGCAGGGCATCGCGGACGCGTTGGAGGACTGGGGTTTCTGGCACGACTCGACCACCGCGCCGCTGCTGTCCTACCCGGGCGAGGAGCTGGCGGTGATCCCGGTGCCGAACCCGGCGGAGCTGGCCATCGGCATCCCGAGCGTGGCCGAGGCGGCGGCGCTGCGCGGCGCGATGGAGCTGTCCGGCGGCGGCCGGGTGGAGATCGCGGCCGAGAAGGTGAAGGGCGCCGGGGTGACGGTCGCCGCCGCACGAGTGCTGCCGCGCGGTCGGTTGGCGCTGGTGGGGCTGGGTCCGGGTGACGCGGACGAGCGCACGCCGCGCGCGGAGGCCGAGCTGCGGCGGGCGTCGGTCGTGGTGGGCAGCGCCGAGTGCGTGGCCCAGGTGCGGCACCTGCTGCGGCCGGGCACCAGGGTGGTGGCGGACGGCGCGGTGCGGCTGGCCGAGGACGGCGCGGCGGTGGCGTACGTCGAGGCGGGCGCCGGGCCGGAGGTTGCCGGGCCGATTCGGGCCGATGTCATCCGTGTGACAGGTGTCACTCGTCAACTGTGAAGTGCCGACCAGCCGTCTAAAGGCGGTTGTCGCTTTCGCCGTCTTGGTCCTAGCTGGAGGAGCGCCCACACCCGGGCGCCCCTGCATCGGAAGGATCGACATGGCGAAAACCCTGCGTCGCCTGCTCACCGTCCTGGCCACAGCGGTGGCCGCGGTCGGTGTGATGACCGTCGCGCCCGCCTCGGCCGAGACGTCCTCGGACACCGGCGTGTCGCCGTTCATCGTCGGCGGCACCCGCGTGTCCACCAGCACCTACCCGTGGGTCGTGTACCTGGCCACCAGCACCGGCGGCCAGTTCTGCGGCGGCACGCTCGTCAAGGCCAACAAGGTCGTCACGGCCGCGCACTGCGTCAGCGGCCGGAGCGCGTCGAGCACCCGCGTGGTGCACGGCCGCGACGACAAGCAGAGCACGGCGGGCACCGTGGCCACGGTCAGCTCGATCTGGGTCCACCCCAGCTACCGGACCGCGAGCTCGGGCTACGACGTCGCGGTGCTGACCCTGGGCACCGGCATCAGCTCCACCTACCTGCCGCTGGCCACCCCGTCCGACACCGCGCTGTACGCGGCGGGCACGAGCGCCCGGATCTACGGCTGGGGCACCACGTCCTCCGGTGGCTCGGCCTCGCGGTACCTGCTCGGCGCGACCGTGCCGGTGACGTCCGACGCGACCTGCCGCACGGCCTACTCCAACTACAGCGCGACCTCCATGGTGTGCGCCGGCTACCCGAACGGCGGCACCGACACCTGCCAGGGTGACTCGGGCGGCCCGCTGGTCGCGGGTGGCAAGCTCATCGGCGCCACCTCGTTCGGCCGCGGCTGCGCGCTCGCCGGCTACCCCGGCGTGTACTCGCGGATCGCCACGTACTACTCGACGATCACCGCCCAGCTGTAACCACCCCGCGACGGGCCCACGACCGGGTGTTCGGCCGGTCGTGGGCCCGTTCGGCGTGTCCTTCCGGACAGCGCAGGCCGGTGTTCTCATGATGTGGGGCACTCGGGTTGGACATGACATGTCCGGTGTGGATGCTTCTACCCATGCACGGTGAACAGCACTACCTCGTGGGCCTGGACCTGACCGGTCGGCGGGTCGTCGTCGTCGGCGGTGGCACGGTCGCGCAGCGCAGGCTGCCCAGGCTGGTCGCGGCGGGCGCGAGGGTGGAGGTGATCTCACCGGAGGTGACCCCGTCGGTCCAGGGCCTCGTCGACGGTGGCGAGGCGGTCTGGCACGCCCGCGAGTACGCCGACGGCGACCTGGACGGCGCCTGGTACGTGCTGGCCTGCACGTCGTCGCCCGAGGTGAACGCGCGGGTCACGGCGGACGCCGAGGAGCGCCGCGTGTTCTGCGTGCGCGCCGACGTGGCCGTGAAGGGCACCGCCGTCACGCCGGCGGTCGGCGAGCACGACGGACTGCTGGTCGGCGTCCTCGCGGGCGGGCAGCACCGCCGGTCCGCCGGGGTGCGCGACGGCCTGCTCTCGGCGCTGCGCGACGGTTCCACCGCCGACCACCACGACCAGCCGGCGGGCGTGGCGCTCGTCGGCGGCGGCCCCGGCGACCCCGACCTGATCACCGTGCGCGGGCGCAGGCTGCTGGCCAGGGCGGACGTCGTGGTGGCCGACCGGCTCGCGCCGCGCGAGCTGCTGGACGAGCTGCCCCCGCACGTCGAGGTGGTGGACGCGGCGAAGATCCCGTACGGCCGAGCGGCGACGCAGGACTTCATCAACACCACGCTGGTCGAGCACGCCAAGGCGGGCCGGTTCGTGGTGCGCCTCAAGGGCGGTGACCCGTACGTGTTCGGCCGGGGCTTCGAGGAGCTGATCGCGTGCGCCGAGGCGGGCGTGCCGGTCACCGTCGTGCCCGGCGTGACCAGCGCGTTCGGCGTGCCGGCGCTGGCGGACGTGCCGGTGACGCACCGGGGCGTCGCGCACGAGGTGGTGGTCGTGTCCGGGCACGTCGCGCCGGACGACGAGCGGTCGCTGGTCGACTGGCCGGCGTTGGCCCGGCTGCGCGGCACCGTCGTGATCCTCATGGGGGTGGAGCGGGCGGAGGCGTTCGCGGACGCCCTCATGGCGGGCCGTCCGGGCGACACCCCGGTGTCGGTGATCCAGGAGGGCAGCACCCGCACCCAGAAGGTCGTGCGGTCGACGCTGGCGTCCTTGGCCGCCGACATCGTCGAGCACGGCATCCGCCCGCCCGCGATCATCGTTGCGGGACCGGTTGCCGCGCTGGCGGACGAGCTGCCGTTCCGCTCCTGAGCGCCGGCCCCGCCCCGGCGGCCACGACCAGCGCCAGCCCGCCGAGGGCTGCCCACGTCGTGCCGCCGGGGTGGACCAGCGGCTCGCCGCGCAGCGCCTGCCAGACCAGCACCGCGAACAACCCGGCGTACCCGAGGGCGGCCACCGCGACCAGCCGGGTGCGGACGTGCTCGGCCAAGCCCAGCGCGGCCAGGCCGAGCGCCAGCAGGACCATCACCTGGAGCCCGTGCATCCCGACGAAGTGCGGCACGCGCAGGTCGCCGCCGGTCGTGCTCCAGCCCGTGATCGGCATCCCGGCGCCGCCGTCGGGCACGCCCACGCTGTGCCCGCCCACCAGCTCGACCTCCCGGCCGCCCGCGTCGACCGCCGTGACGGGCTCGCGCGGTCCCACCATCAGGTAACCCGACGCCATGCCGAGGACGGCCAGGTAGAGCCCGCCGCGCACGGCCCACCGCACGTCCGGCCGCCCGAAGCGCTGGAACGACAGCACGAGCGCCAGCACCACGTTGGCCAGGAACATCGCCGGGATCAACGTCCCGAAGGTCATCTGCACGAACCGGTTCAGCGGGTCGTCGGAGCTGTTGTAGTGGGTGAACATGCCCCGACCCGCCTGCAGGGCGATCAACCCGACCTCCAGGAACATGATCGCCGCGATCACCGTCGCCGCCCCGGACGTCCATCTCCGCCCCCGGTGGGGCAGGGAGAGCAGCCACGACAGCGTCGCCGAGTAGACCGCCAACGACAGCGCGAACTTGAACGGCTTGGCCCACAACGACACGTCCTGGAGCACCCGCCCGTCGAGCACCGCCGCCACCGCGCACCCCAGCGCGCCCACCGCCATCACCACGGCCAACCACAGGGTGGGCCGGTGCCAGGTCTTCGTCATGGGCCAAGCGTCGTCGGACGCCCCGCCAAGATCACTGGTGCAGGCAGGGCAGTGCGAGGTAGGGCCGGCCCTGCCCCCGGTGGGACAATGGCGGCGAGTGGAACGGGGACGTCGTGGCGGTGTGGGTGCGGCTCGCCGGGGTGGGGCTGGCCAAGGTGAGGTTCGCCTACTCCCCGGTGTTCGAGACCGTGATGGCGGTCGACGGCCTCCGGACACCGGGCGCGCACGCCGTGCACCTGCCGTGGGTGCGGTGGGCGCGGGAGAGGATCGACGGGATCCCCGGCCTGGACACGTTGCTGGCCCGGCTGGAGGGCCCGGCGAAACCGGCCGACCTGATGCCCGTGCCGGACGTGCGGATGCCGGACCTGGACGCCGAACTGCGCCACGTCGCCCGACCGGAGGCCGACGTGATCCGGCGCTGCCACGAACTCCTCATCGCGCCGCACTGGAAGCGCATCACGGCCGTGCTCGAAGCCGACATCGCGGCCCGGGCGGCGACCCTGGCCGACAAGGGCGTGGAGGCGGTGTTCCACGACCTGCACCCGGAGGTCACGTGGGCCGACGGCGAACTGGTGCTGCACCGCAAGCCCGAGCACCGCGTCGACCTGGCCGAACGGGGTCTCGTCCTGTGCCCGAGCGCGTTCTGCTGGCCGAAGGCGTGGATCGCGATCGACCCCGTGGGACAAGGGGTGCTGCGCTACCCGGCGCGCGGCATCGGCGCGCTGTGGGAGGACCGGGGGACACCGCACGACCTGGCGGCCCTGATCGGCCGGACCCGCGCCCGCCTGCTCACGTTGCTGTCCGCGCCGAGGAGCACGACGGACCTGGCGGCGGCGCTGGGCGTCACGGCGGGCGCGGTGTCGCAGCACATCGGCGTCCTGCGAGCCGCCCGCCTGGTCACCACCCGCCGCGAGGGCCGGCACGTGCTGCACATGCGCACCACCCGCGCCGACACCCTCATGACCTGACCGCGACACGACAACGGCACCTCGCCCGTGGACGAGGTGCCGTTGTCGAAGAGCTGCGGACTAGTGCTGGGCCACCCGGCGCGGGCGACCCGAGTTGCCACCGCGGTCGC
Organism: Actinosynnema sp. CA-299493; assembly: GCF_050946825.1. Lineage (NCBI taxonomy): Bacteria > Bacillati > Actinomycetota > Actinomycetes > Pseudonocardiales > Pseudonocardiaceae > Actinosynnema > Actinosynnema sp. CA-299493. The sequence goes on along the minus strand of NZ_CP191993.1, from coordinate 7,896,805 downwards.
GCTCGGGACGGCCGCTGCGGAAGCCGCCGAAGCTGCCACCGTTGCTGCCGCCGGCGCTGCGACGAGCTCCGCCACCCCCACCGCCACCACGACGGGCGCGGACCGGGATCTCGGGCTCGACCACGGGGATGCCGCTCGGCACGCGAGCGCCCGTGATGCGGACCAGTTCCTCGTCACCGGGACGGACCTTGGTCGAGGTCGGGCGGACGCCCGCCCGCGCGGTCAGGCCCTGCACGGTGCGCCGCTGGTCGTGCGTGACCAGGGTGACGACCGTGCCGGACTGGCCCGCGCGCGCCGTGCGACCGGCGCGGTGCAGGTAGTCCTTCGGGTCGGCCGGCGGGTCGACGTGGACCACGAGGCTCACGTCGTCCACGTGGATGCCGCGCGCCGCCACGTCGGTGGCGATCAGCACCGGCATGCTGCCCTCGCGGAACTGGGTCAGGACGCGCGTGCGCGCGCTCTGCGCCTTGCCGCCGTGCAACGCGCCGGCGTGCACGCCCATCGACCGCAGCTTCTTGGCCAACCTGTCGACGTGGTGCTTGGTGCGCACGAACATGATCGTGCGGCCCTCGCGCGCGGCGACCTCGGTGACCACGTTCTGCTTGTCCTCGGCGGACACGAACAGCAGGTGGTGGTCCATCGTGGTGACGCTGCCCGTGGGCGGCGAGACCGAGTGGACCACCGGGTCGTGCAGGTACTGGCGGACCAGCTTGTCCACGTCGCCGTCGAGCGTCGCGGAGAACAGCAGGCGCTGGCCGTCCTGCGGGGTCAGGTCGAGGATCGCCCGGACCTGCGGCATGAAGCCCATGTCCGCCATCTGGTCGGCCTCGTCCAGCGCGGTGAACATGACCTCGGACAGGTCCGCCGTGCCCTGCCGCACGTGGTCGGACAACCGGCCGGGGGTGGCGATCAGCAGGTCGACGCCACGGCGCAGCGCGTCGACCTGACGCGGGAACGACGTGCCGCCGACGACCGTGCGGCACCACAGGCCCAGCGACCGGGCGAACGGGTTGAGGGCTTCCTCGACCTGCATCGCCAGCTCGCGGGTGGGCACCAGCACGAGCGCGCGCGGCTTGAGCGGCTTGGCCCGACCACCGGTCAGGCGGGACAGCAGCGCCAGGCCGAACGCGAGCGTCTTGCCGGAGCCGGTCTGGCCGCGACCGAGGAGGTCACGACCCGCCATGGCGTCCGGCAGCGTGGCGGCCTGGATCGGGAACGGATCGGTGATGCCGGCCTGCTCGAGCGCGCGCAGCAGCTCGTCGGACAGGCCCAACTCCGCGAACGAGGGCAGCGGGCCCTCGGGCATGGTGCTCTCGACGTGGTCGGGGATGGTGGTCGCCAGCTCCGCGGCGGGAGCGGGACGACGGTTGCCCTGGCCTGGGCGCCTGTTACTGCGGGAGTTGCGGAACTGCGGGCGCTCGGAACGGCCTTGGGACATTGTCGGCAAAACAAACCTCCGGGACACGGCACGTCTCGAGGATTGCTCTGCTTGAGCAGGCGCGATCGCGGGGACGGGCCCGGCGCGCGGACCGCGCCGATAGTGGTTGGGAAGCACCACCGGCCACTCTGGCGGCCTGGGGCACTCAGTGGCGCCACCGGGCGGTGCACCACTCAGTCTAGCTGATCACGCGGCGGTGTTCGTCATCGCGGCGGTGTTCTCGCGCACACGGGTGGTGAGCCGGGCGGTCACCGGCACCCCGCCGACGATCATTCGGAACCACAAAGTACCAGGTGGCGACCGGTTCAGCCCGGCCGCCGCGCGCCGAGGTCAGCCCCACGCCCACCGGCTGAACGGAGCAACGGCGGTCGGCGTGGTGAGCGGACCCGGGACTTCGACCTCCCGCAGCCGCGCGCCGGCGAGCTCCGGGCCGGGTGTCGACCCGGAGCTCGTGCGCGACCTGCTGCTCGGCCCGCCCGTCCACCACCGGACGGTGGCGGGCGAGCCCCGTTCGCCGGACGCGGTCTACGACCTCGCCCGGTCCCCGCTCACCGCAGTCCCGCCAGCTCCAGCAGCATCCCGGTGACCTCGTGCGGCTCCGCCAGCTCCGGCGGCAGGCCGCGCGAGGTGAACCAGCCGGCCACGTTGCGCACGTCCCGCTCCAGGAACTCGGGCCCGCGCGGGTTCGCCACCAGGTCCACCACCTGCGGCAGGTCGATCACGACCAGCTGCCCGTCGTGCACCATCAGGTTGAACGCCGACAGGTCGCCGTGCCCCAGCCCGGCGGACGCCATCACGCCCAGCGCGTCCACCAGCTGCCGCCACAGGCCGAGCAGCTCGTCCGGCTCCGGCCGCAGCTGGGCCAGCCTCGGCGCCGCCGCGCCGTCCGTGCCGACGAACTCCAGCAGCAGCTCGGTGCCGTCGCGCTGCACCGGGTAGGGCACCGGCGCGCCCAGCTGCCAGAGCGTGGCCAGCGCGGCGAACTCGGCCACCGCCCACCGCTCGGCGATGAGGTTGCGGCCGAACGCGCTGCGGTTCGTCATCGCGCGCATCTCGCGTGACCGGCGCATGCGCCTGCCCTCGAGGTAGCCCGCGTCCCGGTGGAACAGCCGGTGGTCGTTGCTGCGGTACCGCTTCGCGGCCAGCAGGCACGACCGGTCGGTGCCGGGCATCGCGCGTTCCAGCAGGAAGACGTCGGCCTCCTTGCCGGTCTTCACGATCCCCAGCTCGCGGTCGACCGCGGACAGGTCGGTGACCAGCCACTCCGGGTGCGGTTTCGGGCCCTGGTCGGCATCGCCCCAGGTGGACCAGCGGTCGCCGTCCTCCGGGACGTCCGCCGCGACGGCGTCCTCCCGCAGCTGGGCGAGGCGGTCCTTGGCCTCTTCGGTGAGGCGTCCGCGCCGGCCCGGCTCGACGTCGCCGTCGGTGCGCGCCTGGGTCTTCTTCGCTTTCTTGGCACGCCACTTGAGGTCGTCGGCGTGCTCGAAGTCGGATTCGAACTCGGTGTGCTGATCGTGCTCGCGCACTGGATGTGCTCCAGGTGAAGTGGGAGTGATCGCCCCCACCCGGCGCGGTGTGGTCTTTCGCGCGGGTCCGCCTCAGGCGGGCGGGGCGAGCGGACGGGTCGGTGCCACGTCCCGGACAGCTGTCGCCATCTGGCACCTCCTCGACTCCGCCGTGGTCTGCCACCACCGGCGCTCTGCGCGTACGGGCACAGGTTGCCCGGCCGTCGGCACGGCCGCAACCGATTTACCGCTTCACCGCGTCTCGCCGTGCGGTCGTCTCCGCACTCCGCGTCGACCCGCCCTGCCCCCGCGTTCCTAGCGCGATTCCGCGCGGTAGCTGCTGCGTTCGCCCATCCAGGCCGCGGCGAGCTGGGCGATCACCAGCGAGTCGTGCCGCAGCACGCGTTCGTCGTGCCACTGCGGCGCCTTCGGCGCGACGGACAGCATCCGCTGCCGGGCCGTGCCGCTGAACTCCACCAACGCGGCCACCGCGTCGTCCACCTCGTCCGGCGCGAGCGGCCGGGGGGCCGCGGTGCCGGGGAGCGTGAGCGTGGTGTCGCTGAACGTCGCCGAGGTGCCGAGGTCGCGGGCCAGCTGGTGCTCCACCGACTCCGCGTTGACCTGCCGCTGTCGCCAGGTGTGGTCGGCCAGGGCCAGGCGCAGGCCGAGCAGGCGGGCCAGGCACACCCCGGACCACACGCGCTTCAAGGCTCCCGGCGCGTCGAGCGCGTCGGTCCGCAGGTCCTCGGTGATCCCCCGCAGCTGGGCCGGGGTGACCGGGTCCGAGGACGTCGTGCCCGATGTGGCGGGTGGTGTGTCGGCGGTCACCCGGTCATTCTGTCACCACCCTCACGAGTGGTGACAAATCCTGACTTCCAGTCACGCAAACGGCGGTCAGCGGTGTGAGAACGAACGGCGGTAATCCTTTGGCGGGACTCCCACCACGGACGTGAAGTGGTGCCGCAGGAGCGCGGCCGTGCCGAAGCCGGAGCGGTGGGCCACGTCCTCCACGGTGAGCCGGGTCTCCTCCAGGAGCTGGCGGGCGCGCAGCACGCGCTGGGTGGTGAGCCAGCGGTGCGGCGTCGTGCCGGTCTCGGCGGCGAAGCGGCGGGCGAACGTGCGTTCGGACATGGTCGCCCGCTCGGCCAGGCTCGCGACGGTGTGCTCCTGGTCGAGCCGGTCCTGGAGCCAGGCGAGCAGCGGCTGGAGGCTGTCGGCCTCGTGCGGCGGCGTCGGCACCTCGACGAACTGGCGCTGACCGCCCTCCCGCTGCGGTGCGACGACCATGCGCCGCGCGATGGTCGCCGTGACGGCCGCGCCGAACTCCCGGCGGACCACGTGCAGGCACGCGTCGATGCCCGCGGCCGTGCCCGCGCTGGTGACGATGTCGCCGTCGTCCACGAACAGCACGTCCGGGTCGACCTTGGCGTCGGGGAAGCGCTCGGCCAGGTCGCCGGCGTGGCGCCAGTGCGTGGTGCAGCGGCGGTCGTCCAGCAGACCCGCCGCGCCGAGCACGAACGCGCCGCTGCACACCGACAGCAGCGTGGCGCCCCGGGCGTGGGCTTCGCGGAGGGCGTCGAGGAGTCGCGGCGGGTACTCGACGCGGATCTTCGCGGCGGCCACGGCGACCAGGTCCGCGTCGGCCAGCGCGTCGAGGCCGTGCGCGGGGACCACGGACGCGCCGACGTCCGTGGTGACCGGCTCGCCGGGGCGTTCGCCGCAGACCCGGAAGTCGATCGGCGGCACGCCGTCGTCGGTGCGGTCGACGCCGAAGACTTCGCAGATCACGCCGAACTCGAACGGTGCGAGGCCGTCGATGAGGACGGCTGCGACGGTGCGGAGCATGTCGTCAGAGTACTTGGCGGGATTTTGATTCACAACGGCAAGACTGCCAATTGTGGCTGGTTCTTGTGCATCGCACAGTTAGTGCCATGACTGCGATCCTCTTCGCCCTGGCCGTCGTGGCGCTGGTCGTCTACGGCCTGGAGCGCAATCACCAGCGACAACTCCACCTGGGCTCCCGCCTGGCGGGCAGCACGGACACCGAAGACCGCGACCTGCCGCGCGTGGCGGCCGACCTGCGCGCCATCACCACGCACCCGACCGCGCACCGAGGCGTCGCGCCCCGGCACCCGGTCGCGCCCGTGCGTTCGATCCACCCGGCCCGTTCGGCCTGACGGCTAGACGATCAAGTCGGCGGTCGTGGGACCCGTCCGCTCCACCCGGAGGCCGGCCCGGCCCGCGACCTTGACCAGGCCCTTGAGGTCGGTCGGCTCGGACCGCGACTTGACGATCGCCTGAGCCAGCCGGCCCTTGTGCGCCTTGTTGAAGTGGCTGACCGCGTTGCGCCGCCCTGTGCCGTCCTCGGTGACCACGCGGATCACGGCGGCCCGGGGGATGCGGGCCAACGAGGTGTACGGGCTGGACCGCAGGTCGACGACGAACTCGTCGGCGGCGGCCAGCACCGGTTCGAGCGCGGGCCGCCACAACCCGCCGAGAGGGCCGATGGAGGGCGGCACGCTGCCACCCGACAACCGGTAGGCGGGAATCGGATCCCCGCCGCCGACCACGCCGAACAGCGCCGAGGCCACCGAGAGGCGCGCGAAGGCCCGGGACTTCTCGGTCTTCGTCAACGCGTCGAGGCCGAGCGCGTCGTACAGCACCCCGGTGTACCTGGCGAGTGCGGGCAGCGTGGGTGAGCGGCGCAGCTCGGCGTTGCGCTCGACCTCCCCGGCCTGGCGTTCGGAGAGCCCGAGCACGGCGAGGCTCGCGGGGACGTCGGCGGCGAGTTCGACGAGGGCGTCGACCAACTTCCCGCGGACCGGCGTGAGCTCCGGGTGCGCCAACAGGTCGAGGTCGAGCGGCGCACCGGAGCCACCGAGGGCCTTGGTCTCCGACGGGGGGAGCAGTACCAACACGAGGGTCGAGCCTATGCGCCGACCAGTCCCAGCCCCACTCTCACCCACCACCTCACCGCCCACCACCGCACAGGCACTTCCCCTGCACCCCACCGCGCCGGCACCCCGCAAGGCTCCGCCCCGCCTCCTGCCCGCCCCCGGTCAGCCCGACTGGCCGACGCAGAACTGGTTGCCGTCCGGATCGGCCAGGACGGTCCAGGTCAGGCCCGGCACGGTGTGCTCGCCGATCTCCGTCGCGCCCAGCCCGACCAACCTGGCCACCTCACCCGCGCGGTCCTCGACGTGGGAGTCGAAGTGCACCCGGTTCTTGCCCGGCGTCGGGTCGTCGACGCGTTGCAGCCCCAGCTGGAGCCCGCCCTCGCCACCCGCCGGCGCGAGGATCAGGAACTCGCCCCAGTCGTGCTGCACCGCCGTGCCCAACGCCTTGGTCCAGAAGTCCGCCAGCCGGTGCGGGTCGGTCGTGTCGATGGTGATCATGCCGATGGTGATGCCCATGGCCCGGCACGCTAGCGGCGGCCACCGACAACTCCCGCCGCCCGCGCCCCGGGTAACCCGTTGGAACTGATCAGGGCAGGTTCACTACCCTTTCCCGGACAACCCGCCCACGAGGAGCACCCACCGTGATCACGAGGATGTCGTCGCTGTTCCTGCGCACGCTGCGCGAGGACCCGGCGGACGCCGAAGTACCCAGCCACAAGCTGCTGGTCCGCGCCGGCTACGTGCGCCGCGTCGCGCCGGGCGGTTACTCGTGGCTGCCGCTGGGGCTGCGGGTGCTGCGCAACATCGAGCAGATCGTGCGCGACGAGATGGACGCCTTCGGCGCGCAGGAGATCCAGTTCCCCGCGCTGCTGCCGAAGGAGCCCTACGAGGCGACGAACCGGTGGACCGAGTACGGGCCCAACCTCTTCCGCCTCAAGGACCGCAAGGGCGCCGACTACCTGCTCGGCCCCACCCACGAGGAGCTGTTCGCGCTCACTGTGAAGGGCGAGTACTCCTCGTACAAGGACTACCCGGTCACGCTCTACCAGATCCAGACCAAGTACCGGGACGAGGCGCGCCCCCGCGCGGGCATCCTGCGCGGCCGTGAGTTCCTGATGAAGGACTCCTACTCCTTCGACCTCGCCGACGAGGGCCTGGCGCAGTCCTACCAGCGGCACCGCGAGGCCTACATCCGCATCTTCGAGCGGCTCGGCCTGGAGTACGTGATCGTCTCCGCCACGTCGGGCGCGATGGGCGGCTCGGCGTCGGAGGAGTTCCTGGCGGTCGCGCCGACCGGCGAGGACACCTTCGTCCGCAGCACGGAGTCGGGTTACGCGGCGAACGTGGAAGCCGTCGTCACGCCCGCGCCCCCCGAGCAGGACCCGGCGGCGCACCCCGCGGCGCAGGTGCACCACACGCCGAGCACGCCGACCATCAAGACCATGGTCGACTTCCTCAACGCCAACACCGACCGCACCTTCACCGCCGCGGACACCCTGAAGAACGTCCTGGTGAAGACCCGGAAGCCCGGCGAGCAGGACTGGACGCTGCTGGCCATCGGCCTGCCCGGCGACCGCGAGGTCGACCTCAAGCGCCTGGAGGCGGCGGTCGAGCCCGCCGAGGTGGCGATGCTGGAGGAGGCGGACTTCGCCCGCAACCCCTTCCTGGTCAAGGGCTACATCGGCCCGGGCGCGATCCAGGCCAACGGCGTGGAGTACCTGGTCGACCCGCGCGTGGTGCGCGGCACGGCGTGGGTGACCGGCGCGGACAAGGCCGACCACCACGTGGTGGACCTGGTCGTCGGCCGCGACTTCACCCCCGACGGCACGATCGACGTGGCCGAGGTCCGCGAGGGCGACGCGTCGCCGGACGGCAAGGGCTCGCTGGTCGCCGCGCGCGGCATCGAGATCGGGCACATCTTCCAGCTGGGCCGCAAGTACGCGGACGCGTTCTCGCTGGACGCGCTGGGCCCGGACAGCAAGCCCATCCGGATCACCATGGGCTCGTACGGCATCGGCGTGTCCCGCCTGGTCGCCGTGATCGCCGAGCAGAGCCACGACGACCGCGGTCTGATCTGGCCGCGCAACGTCGCGCCCGCCGACGTGCACGTGGTCGTCGCCGGCAAGGACGAGACGCTGCTCGCGGGCGGCGAGAAGCTGGCGGGCGAGCTGTCCGCGGCGGGCCTCAAGGTGCTGCTGGACGACCGCAAGGCGAGCCCTGGCGTGAAGTTCGCCGACGCCGAGCTGATCGGCGTGCCGACGATCCTGGTGGTCGGCCGCGGCCTGGCGAACGGCCTGGTCGAGGTCAAGGACCGCCGCACGGGCGAGCGCGAGGAGGTGCCGGTCGCCGACGCGGTCCAGCACCTGCTGGCCGTCGTCAAGGGCTGACACCACCCGATCGGACCGCAGAAGGGCGTACCGGCCACCACCGCCGGCTGGGAACATCCGGGCATCGGGGATGACACCAGGAACGTGATGAGCGGCCACGCCGACGCGGTGGTGCAGGCCGGCCGGGTCGAGCAGGTCCGGATCGGCGACCAGCACGACCGCCGCGGCGTGGTCGCCCTGCTCGTGGTCGTCGTGCTGGTGGTCGTGGGTGGCGTGGTGGTGGTGTGGCGGCTGACCCGGGAGGAACCGGACCCGCCCGCCGCGCCCCTGGCGAACACCGACCTCCGGCTCAAGGACGACTGCACGTCCGGCTGGGTGGTCCCCGAGCGCGGTGACGCGCCCGTGCCGTTCACCACGCGCCGCCCGGTCGACGCGGTGCTCGCCGCGGGCGGCGAGGTCGTCGTCACGGTGCAGGGGCGGACCCGCGCGTCGGTGGTGCTGCAGTCGGCGCGGGTCGAGGTGCTGAGCCGCACCCCCGCCCGCGCCGGTGTGTTCCTGCCCTCGCCGTGCCAGGCCGACGTGGTGCCCCGCTTCTTCCAGCTCGACCTCGCCGCGGCGTCCCCCGAACTGGTGCCGAGGGCGTTCGAGGGCGAGCCGCAGACCTTCCCCTTCCGGGTCGACGAGGTCGAGCCGGAGCAGTTCGTCATCACGGCCCTCGTCCCGGACGACGAGGAGGTCGCGTGGCGGCTCCACCTCAGGTGGACGTCCGGCTCCACCGAGGACGAGTTGGTCCTCGACGACGGCGGCGAGCCCTTCCGCACCACGGGCACCGCCGCGGCGCGGCGGTTCTGCCTCCTCGACGGTGGCTCCCGGTGGCAGCCGTCGTGCTGACCCGGGTCGTGGTCGGCGCGCTGCTCGCCGTGGTGGCCGGGTGTGGCGCCGCACCCGAGCCGCCGCCGTCCTTCGCGCCGCCGCGGTGGTCGGAGCAGGACCGGTCCGAGTTGCCCGCGGAGCTGGCCTCGCTCTACGTGCGGGCCGCGATCGGCTGGGACGGCGGGCTGCTGGTGGCGGGCGACTACCCCGAGCCCGCGCTGTTCTCGTCCCCGGACGGGCGGACGTGGACCGAGCAGGCTCCCGAGGGGTTCGGTGACCACCTGCGTGGCCAGCCGTTCGCCGCGTACGGCTCCACCGCCTACGTCCTGGGCGGCGCCGCGGGCGAAGTGGCCGTGTGGCGCACGGAGGACGGCACGACGTGGCAGCGGACGCCGCTGCCGCACGGCGACTTGGACGACCCGTTCATGGCCATCGCCGCCGGGCCGCACGGCGTGCTGGTCGTCGGGTCCGACGGGTTCGACTACGCCGCCGGGCTGGAGGCCGAGCACACCCCGGAGGACTTCTTCGGCTTCGAGTTCTGGCACTCCGCCGACGGCGAGGAGTTCCGGTACGCGGGCGACCTCTCGCTCGCGCGCACCGTGATCGGCCTCGCGCCGCGGGTGGTCGCGACGGACGACGGCTTCCTCCTGCACGACTCCGGCGCCCACGGCGTCGACGTGTTCCGCGAGGACACGCCGCTGTACCGGTCGACCGACGGCGAGTCCTGGCAGTACCTCGGCGAGGGCCTGCCGATCGGCACCCGCCTCGCCGTGGGACGTGCCGGGTCCCTGACGTTCGTGCTGGGCCAGAGCCCGAACGGCCTGTACGCGCGGTACCGGCGTGATGGCGACAGCCGGTGGAGCGACGGCGCCATCGACCTCGGGCGGCTCCCGGACGTCGCCGTCGTGCCCCCGGCTCAGCAGTGGCCGACCGCGGCCCACCCGTGGGGGACCGGGTTCATCGCGATCGGCCGGACGGAACGGGGTGAGGCCGGCCTGGTGTGGTCGTCACCGGACGGCATCACGTGGACCCGGGCGCCGGTGCGGGACAGCGGGTTCGACCGGCTCACCGAGCTGGTGGCGGTCGCGTCGAGCCGGGGCGAAGCCTTCCTGCTCGGGCTGGAAGGCTTCCCCCCGAACGTGGAACTGCACCTGTGGCGCGCCGGCCTCAGCGGTTGAGCACCACGGCCAGGACGGTCGGCGTGTCGGACAGGTCCTCCAGCACGGCGTGCGCGCCGGCCTCCCGCAGTTCGGCCACGCTGCTGCGGCCCGTCGCCACGCCGATGGCGACGGCTCCGTGGTGCAGCGCGGCGTCCACGTCGTGCGGGGTGTCGCCGATGACGACCGCCCGGAACTCGCGGGTGTGCTTGGCCGTGGCCAGCCGCACCGCCTCCAGCACCAGCGCGGGCCGGTGCTCGGACACCGAGCCGTAGCCGCCGATCCCGAGGTCCAGGTGCGCGTCGAGCCCGAACGCGGCCAGCTTGTGCCGGGCGATCTCCACGAGGTTCCCGGTGACCAGCGACTGCACGACGTCCTCGCGCCCGGCCAACGCCGCCAACGCCGCCGAAGCGCCCGGGAGCGCGTGCCCGCGCGCCGGCAGCAGGTCGCGTTCCCGCGTGGCCACGTCGACCAGCTCCGCGTGCAGCCGGGCCACCAGCTCCTCGGTCGGCTCCAGGTCGTGCGCGGTCAGCAGCTCACGCGTGATGGCGCGCTCGGTGCGGCCGGCGAAGCTGGGCACGTGCACGAGGTCCAGGCCCGAGACCGCGCGGAACGCGGTGCGGTACCACTCGTGGCCGAGGCCCCTGGCGTCGATCAACGTCAGGTCGATGTCCCACAGCACCAACGTGTTCACGACCGCCGCACGCTCCCCAGGATGCGCCGCACGTCGTCGTCCGACGGTCCCTCGGCCACGTGCGGCCCGCCCTCTGCGACGTTGAGCACGAACACGGCCACCTCGGCCCCGTTGCGCGTCGCCACCGCGCTGACCGTGGCCTTGGGCGCGTAGCAGGCGCTGGCGGACTTGGGCGTCACCTCGACGCTGAGCCGGACCACCTCGTCGTCACCGGACTCGACGCGCGGCTCGCCGATCCCGGGCGGCGCGCCGTTCACCGTGTACCCGCCGGCGGCGATCCGGTTCACCAGCTCGGTGGCGACCTGCTCCGGGTCGTCGTCGACGACCGAACCGGCCATCGCCTGCGCCTGGATCATGCTGCGGCCCTGGCACTGGAACGGCCGCGACACGTACGTGGTGCTCAGCGCGACCCGCCCGGACGAGCCGGCGCCGCCTGCCTCCCAGGACGGCGGCAGCTCGTAGGACAGGCCGGCCTTCCCGTCGTCCACCGGCTGCCAGTCGGGTTCGGTCGCGGTCGACGTGGTCGTCGTCGGGGCGGGCGTCGCCCGGTCGTCACCGGAGTTCAGCACCGCCAGCGCGGTGACGCCGCCGCCGACCACCAGCACGGCGACCACGGCCAGCGCGATCCACAGCGGCGCGCGGCTCGGCCGCTTCGGCGGTTGTTGCTGGTAGACGCCCAGCCCCGAGTAGCTCACCGGCTCACCGGCTCAGCGGCTTCACGGAGTCGACCATGCCCTGCAACTCGGCCTCGGTCGGCGGCTTCGGCTCGGCCGGGCCGCCTTCGAGGTCGCCGTTCGCCATGAACACGTGGAAGCCCTTGTCCCCCTTGAGGACCAGGACCTTCACCATGCCCTTGGTGGCCAGGCACTCGTTGCCGGAGGTGGTGGCGGTCGCGTCGACCTGCACGCCCTCGATGTCGCCCAGCGGGCTCGGCAGCTTCACCGGCTTCGGCTCGCCGAGCTTGACCTCGGACTTGGGCGCGGCCTTGTAGTACTGCGTGGCGAGCTTCTGGGCGAAGTCCTTGGCCACCGCGGTGAGGTCGGTCTGCGGCACCACGACACCGCCAGCGCCACCGCGGTTGAAGCCCTTGCCGCCGCAGTCGTACGCGCCGCTGACGGTGAGGCCGGTCAGCTTCACGTCCTCCATGGCCTCGACCGGCGCGCTGCCCGGCGAGGGCGACCAGCCCTTGGGCACGTCGTAGCTGTAGGACAGGGCGTTCACCGGCAGGCAGTTCCAGCCCTGCTGGACGGGCTCGCAGGTGGCGTTCGGCGGGGTCGACGGCGTCGTCTTCGTCGTGGTGGTCGTGGTCGTCGACGTGCTGCTCGTCGTGTTCTGCGCGACAGGCGACGAGTCGTCCGGCCGGGTCAGCACGAACGCGGTCACGCCGCCGCCGACCAGCAGGACGACGACCGCGCCGATCACCAGCCACAGCTTGGCCTTGCTCTTCTTCTCGGGCGGCGGCTCCTCACCGCCGGAGAAGACGCCGAGACCGCCGTACGAGCCGCCGTAGTTCTGCGGGAAGACCTGCTGCGGGTAGCCCTGGTCCTGCCGGCCCCAATCGCCCTGGTTGGGCTGGCCGCCCCAGCCGGGCTGCCCGTCACCTGGGTGAGTCACGGCCCAAACCGTACCTGGTGCCGCTCGCGGCCCGGACCGCTCCGATCAATTCAGCGCGCGTTGACTTCTGTGGGGGCACGCCATAGCCTCCAATTCAACACATGATGAACTATCTAGGAGGACGCCATGGCTGCACTGCACGACCGGCCGCCGTCGGTCATCGCGGTGGCCACCGCCGTCGCGGGCGCGTTGATCGCGCTCGTGCTGGGCCTGCTGACGTTCGGCGTCCAGGCGACGGTCCACCCGGACGGGGTGCCGCTCGCGGTCGCCGTCGGGGCCGACGCGCCACCGCAGCTGCACGGCGTCGCCGACAAGCTGGCCGCCGACGACGTGGCGGAAGTCTCGTGGCGGGTGACGACTCCCGACGAGGCGCGGGACCTGCTGTCCCGCCAAGAGGTCTACGGGGTGCTCGAACTCGCGCCCGGCGGCGCGACCGTGCTGCTGTCCGGCGCGGTGAACCCGTCCGGCACGCAGGTCGCCCAGCAGGTGCTCGGCGGCGTGGTCCGGGGCGCCGGGTTGGAGGCGGAGGTCGTCACGCTCGACCCGGCGTCGGCCGCCGGTCGCACGGCGCCGCTGGCCGCGAGCGCGCTGCTGTGGATCGCCGGTCTGGTCGCCGGCGCGGCGTTCACGCTGGTGGCGCGCAAGGCGACCTCGGTGGGCCGGCTGGCGGGCGTCGCCACCACGACCGTGCTCGGCGTCGTCGTGGTCGCGGGCCTCTTCACGCTGTGGGACTCGTCCCTGCCGCTCACCGCGGCCGTGCTCGGCTACCTCGCCCTGGTCGGGGCCGCGTTCGCGCTGGTCCAGGGCGCGCTGCTGAGGCTGCTCGGCATCCGCGCGATGGCCGTGCTCGGCCCGCTGTACCTGATCGCGCCCGCCGTCGCGGGCCAGGTGCCGGAGCTGATCGACCCCGTCTACCGGGCCCTGCTGTGGTCGTGGACCCCGTTCCGCTTCTCCACCGAGGGCCTGCGCGCCCTGCTGCACGGCGGGTCGCCGAACCCGGCCCAGGTCTGGGTGTTCGTCGCGCTCGCCGTCGTCGGCCTGGCCGTGCTCCTGCTACCCGGCCAGAAAGGTCAGCCGGACCTTGCGGACGGGGTTGTCGACGTTGGTGTCGACGAGGCAGACCGACTGCCAGGTGCCGAGCGCCAGCACACCGCTTAGCACCGGGATCGTCGCGTAGGGCGGCACGAGCGCGGGGAGCACGTGGTCACGGCCGTGACCGGGCGATCCGTGCCGGTGCCGCCACCGCCCGTCGGCGGGCAGCAGCTCGCGCAACGCGGTCAGCAGGTCGTCGTCGCTGCCCGCGCCGGTCTCCAGCACCGCCAGGCCCGCGGTCGCGTGCGGCACCCAGACGTGCAGCAGCCCGTCGCCGTCCACGTCGGCCAGGAAGTCCTCGCAGGCGCGGGTGAGGTCGTGGACGACCTCGGTCGAGCCGGTGCGGATCTCGATCTCTTCGCTGCGCATGCCTCCAGAGCCTAAATCGCGGTGCGCCACCGCCGCTCGTTCGGGCACCATGCCACTCGTGATCCACACCGCGATCGTCACCGGGGCCAACCAGGGCATCGGGGCCGCGACCGCCAAGGCGCTCGCGGCCCGGGGCGTCAACGTCCTCATCACGTTCCTGCGCTTCGCGCCCGCGCCGGACCCGAGCCTGCCGGGCGAGTACTTCACCGCCCGCGAGTCGGACGCGGCGGACGTGGTCGCCGCCATCACCGAGGCGGGCGGCAGGGCCCACGCGCTGGAGGTCGACCTCACCGACACGCTCGCGCCCACCACGCTCTTCGACACCGCGGAACGGGTCTTCGGCCCGGTCGACATCCTGGTCAACAACGCCTCCAGCTGGGTGCAGGACACGTTCCTCGCCGTGGACACCGACCAGTTCGGCCGCGTCCTGCAAGCCGTCACGCCCCAGACGTTCGACGCGCAGTTCGCCGTGGACGCCCGCGCGGGCGCGCTGCTGATCGCCGAGTTCGCCCGCCGGCACATCGCGCGCGGCGGCGACTGGGGCCGCATCGTCGGCCTGACCTCCGGCGGCCCGCTCGGCTTCCCCAGCGAGGTCACCTACGGCGCGGCGAAGGCGGCGCTGGACAACTACGCCATGTCGGCGGCGGCCGAGCTCTGGCCGCACGGCATCACGTCCAACGTCGTCAAACCGGGCGTCACCGACACCGGCTGGGTCAACGACGCGGTGCGCGCCCGGCACGACGTCTCCCGGCCCGAGGACGTGGCCGACGTGGTCGCGTTCCTCTGCTCGGACGCCGCGGCCAAGGTGACGAAGAACGTCATCACGCTGCACTAACCCTCATTACCCGCTGGTAACATAGCCGCCGTGAAGGCATCCCGACTGCGCCGCGGCATGAACCTGTGGCCACCGTTCCTGTTCGCCGGCATCCGCGTGGTCGAACTGTCCGACGACTACCGCCACGCCAAGGTCCGGATGCGGATGCACTGGTGGAACCGCAACTACGTGGGCACGCACTTCGGCGGCTCGCTGTTCGCGATGACCGACCCGTTCTGGATGCTGCTCGTGCTGCACCACCTCGGCCGCGAGCACCTGGTGTGGGACCGGGCGGGCGAGATCGACTTCGTCAGGCCGGGCCGCGGCACCGTCCACGCCGAGTTCCACCTGACCGACGAGCACCTGGACGAACTGCGCGCCGTGGCCGGGACCGACGGCAAGGCCCTGATGTGGTTCTCCACCGACGTGGTGGACGCCACCGGCGAGGTCGTCGCCCGCACCCGCAAGCAGGTCTACGCCCGCCGCAAGAACCGCAATCCGGTGGACGGCGGGGTCGCCGAGACCGTGTGATCACCCCATGCGCTCAGCCTTCGGCACGACCTTCGACGTCCCCCTCGGTTACCTCAACACCGCCAGCATCGGCGTCCCGCCGACGCCCACCGCCACCGCCGTCGCGGACGCCGTGCGCCGGTGGTCGGTCGGCGCGGACGGCCCGGGCGCGGCCGACGAGCACGCGACCACGGCGCGCGAGGCGTTCGGCCGACTGGTCGGCGTGCCGGCCGACCGCGTCGCGATGGGCGCGTCGGCGTCCCAGCTCGTCTCCCTCGTCGCCGCCGGTCTGCCGGCCGACACCTCGGTCCTCGTCGCGCGCGGCGAGTTCACCAGCCTCACGTTCCCCTTCGCCGCCCGCGGCTTGCGGGTCACCGAAGTCGATCTGGAGGACGTCGTCGCCCACGCGGGGGCGCACGACCTCGTCGCGGTCAGCGTCGTCCAGTCCGCCGACGGCCGCGTGGTCGACCTGGACGGGCTGCGCGCGACCGGCGTGCCGGTCCTGCTGGACGCCTCCCAGGCGGTCGGCTGGCTGCCGCTCGACCTGGGGTGGGCCGACTGGGTCGTGGCCGTCGGCTACAAGTTCCTGATGTCACCGCGCGGCTGCGCCTGGCTGGCGTGCTCGCCCTCGGCGCTGGAGCGCACGGTGCCCGTCGCGGCCAACTGGTTCGCCGGCGACGACCCCTGGAACACCGTGTACGGCCTCCCGCTGCGCCTCGCCCCCGACGCCCGCCGCCTCGACCTCTCCCCGGTCTGGCTGTCCCAGTTCGGCGCCGCCGTCTCGCTCCCGTACCTCGCCTCGCTGGACCTGGCGGTGGTCCGCGACCACGCCGTGGCCCTGGCCGACGCCCTGCTCACCGGCCTCGGCCTGCCCCCGCGCGGCACGGTGATCGTCTCCCTGGACCTCCCCGGCGCGGCCGACCGGCTGGCGACGGCCGGCGTGCGGTCCGGCATCCGCGCCGGACGCGTCCGGCTGGCTTTCCACCTGTACAACACCGTCGAGGACGTCGACCAGGTGCTCACAGCGCTCGCGTGACCCTCTTCCGTTACCGTGGGTCTTTGTGTCGGTTCCTCCCGAATCACCCGAAGAGGTGACGCAGCAGATCCCGCCCATCCGGTCGTCCGACACCGCGCCACTGTGGCGGTCGGAGATCGGGCAGCTGGACTCGCTGCTGGGCCCACCTCCGCCCCCGCCGCGCCGCGGGCCCGCCGCTCCCGCGGCCCACCCGCGACGCGGACTCGTGCTGAAGGGCCTGGGCCTGCTGGGCGTGGCCGTGGTGTCCGGCCTGGTGTGGCTGGTCGTGATGCCGAAGGACACCCCGACCGGCACGCCGACCACCACGTCCGCGCCGTCGGGCGAGTTCTCCTTCGCCGCGTCGCCGGACGTGCCGGAACCGCTGAAGGACAGCGACTGCGCGTCCCACGCGTACGGGCAGACCAAGACGTTCCTGACCAGCACGCCGTGCCAGCAGCTCACCCGCGGTCTGTACACGACGGTCACCCCTGACGGGGTGAAGGTCTACACGTCCGTGTCGATCGTCCGGATGAAGACGACCGAGGACGCCGCCAAGCTGAAGGACCTGACCAGCCGCGACGGCACCGGCAACGTCAACGACCTGGTCAAGGACGGCGCGGTGCGCGTGCCGAACCTCACCACCCTGGCCAACGGCGGCTTCGCCGCCCGCCTGGAGGGCCAGGACGTGATCATCATCGAGTCGGACTCCGTCAAGCACGGCCCCGACGCGACCGCGCACAACCAGCTGATGAAGCGGATCAGCAACGACGCCTTCCGCCTCGCCGCCGACCTCGACGCCTGACCGGGGCGCGCCCGCCGACGTCAGCCGACCCCCGCGCCGGGGAACGCGATCGACGTCGGCGTCAGCCCCGCCACCTTCCGCCACCGCGTCGCCCGCACCGCGGACACCGTCAACGCGTCCAGGGCCGACGTCCGCAACGCCCCGTCGTCGGTCCGCTCCAGCACCCCGCGCCAGGCCACGCACGCATCGGTCTCCACCGCGACCAACGCCGCGATGGCCGACGCCGCGCTGTCCACCGGCTGAGGCGGCAGGTACGCCGCCGCCGGGGGCACGGGCGTCGCGCCGGCGTCGCGCAACCACCGCTCCGCCACGTCCCGCCGCGCCCGGTGCGCGTTCGCGCCGTCCGCCACCGCCGCCGACTGCTGCGGCACCGAGATGAACGCGCTGACCAGCC
Source organism: Actinosynnema sp. CA-299493 (assembly GCF_050946825.1). NCBI lineage: Bacteria > Bacillati > Actinomycetota > Actinomycetes > Pseudonocardiales > Pseudonocardiaceae > Actinosynnema > Actinosynnema sp. CA-299493. Next base: position 7,879,304 of record NZ_CP191993.1, on the reverse strand, counting down.
CGTACGTCCACACCGCCGCGTGCTCCGCCGCCAGTGCCACCTGCACCGCTTCCACGCTCACGACAGCGCCTCCAGCAAGCTCGCGCACCCGGCCGCCACCGAGGCGACCAACCCCACCCGGTGCGACTCCACCGTCGCCACCAGGTCGCCCGCCTGCTTCTGCGCCGCCTGCAACGCCGGCGCCAGCGCCTCCCGCGTCGCCCCCGCCGGGGGCGCCACCGAGGCCGAGGCGGACGCCGACGGCGCCGCCGAGCCCGGAACGCGCGGCGTCGCCCGGTCGACCTCCGTCTGCAACCGCGTCGCGTGCTCGGTCCGCGCCGCGGCCGTCTCCAGTGCTCCGACCGCCGTGGCCAGCGCGGCGTCCGACAGCGCCGCCTTCACCAACTCCGCCAGCGGGTCCGGTGGCGGGGGAGGGGGAGGGGGTGTGGTGCACGCGACTGCCAACGGCGCCGTGGCCGTCGCCAGCAGCACCGCGCGCCTGCTGAACGCCGTTCTTCCGATCACGTGTCCCGATCCTGCCAGAGCCGCGCCGCCCCCAGTGGTCCCCGGCCCACCCGCCCCCGGACGCGTCGCCCGTGGCACGTGGAGGGCCGCCGAACCAGATAGTCTGGGCGACCACGGCCGGCGAAGTGCAGCGTCGGTCGGGGTTGCCGTGCCCTCTGCACTCGAAGAGAACTTGGAGTCACCACGTGTCCAGCCCGCCGCGCGGAGAACTCGCCGCGCAGCTAGCACCCGTCGTGCGGGAAGCGGTCGAGGCGATCGGCTTCGACCTCGAGCTGCTCGACGTGAACCAGGCTGGGCGTCGCAGGCTGGTCAAGGTGGTCGTGGACGGCGACGACGGGATCGGGTTGGACGAGGTGGCGCAGGCCAGTCGCGCCGTCTCCGCCGCCCTCGACGCCAACGAGCACCTGATCGCCGGGCCGTACACGCTCGAGGTCACCTCGCCCGGCGCGGACCGCCCGCTCACCGGGCCCCGCCACTGGAAGCGCAACCGGCTGCGCCTGGTGAAGGTCAAGCAGCCGGAGCAGGTCGAGTGGTTCGGCCGCGTCGGCGACGCCGACGACACCGGCGTCGTGCTGCTGGTCAAGGGCGAGCTGCGCCGCGTCGAGTACCGGACGATCGAGCGCGCCGTCGTCGAAGTCGAGTTCAAGCAGCCGCCGGTCGAAGAGCTCGCGCTCCTCGAGGGCAAGCACCTGAAGGAGGAGTCGGAGTGAACGTCGACATCGCCGCTCTAAGGGCGATCGAACGGGACAAGGACATCCCCTTCGACACCGTTCTCGAAGCCATCGAGACGGCCTTGCTGACCGCTTACAAGCACACCGAGGGCCACCACTCGCACTCACGCGTCGAGATCGACCGCAAGACCGGCGTGGTGCGCGTGCTCGCGCAGGACCTGAACCCGGACGGCACCGTGGCCGAGGAGTGGGACGACACCCCCGAGGGGTTCGGCCGCATCGCCGCCACCACCGCCCGCCAGGTCATCCTCCAGCGCCTGCGCGACGCCGAGCACGAGCGCACCTTCGGCGAGTTCTCGGCCAAGGAGGGCGAGATCATCGCGGGCGTCGTGCAGCGCGACGCCCGCGCCAACGCCCGCGGCATGGTCGTGGTCCAGATCGGCGACACCGAGGGCGTGCTGCCGCCCGCCGAGCAGGTGCCCGGCGAGTCCTACGAGCACGGCTCGCGGCTCAAGTGCTACGTCGTGGGCGTGTCCCGCGGCTCGCGCGGCCCGCAGATCACCCTTTCGCGCACGCACCCGAACCTGGTGCGCAGGCTGTTCGCGCTCGAGGTGCCTGAGATCGCCGACGGCACCGTGGAGATCCCCGCGGTGGCACGTGAGGCAGGTCACCGTTCGAAGATCGCGGTCCGCACGTCGGTGTCCGGCGTCAACGCCAAGGGCGCGTGCATCGGGCCGATGGGCGCCCGGGTGCGCAACGTCATGAGCGAGCTGGCCGGTGAGAAGATCGACATCATCGACCACTCCGACGACCCGGCGACGTTCGTCGGGAATGCCTTGTCACCGGCGAAGGTTGTGTCTGTGCGGGTGCTCGACGAGCGCGCCAAGACGGCACGGGTCGTGGTCCCGGACTTCCAGCTCTCCCTCGCCATCGGCAAGGAGGGCCAGAACGCCCGGTTGGCCGCCCGGCTCACCGGTTGGCGCATCGACATCCGCAGTGATGCGGAGGCCGGCGGGGCCGCTCCGGCGGGCGCATCGGCATCCGGTTCGGCTGAATAGGCAACAGGGGATAGACTTCTCAGTGGTTCAACGTCGGGGATCGGATCTCACGCACATCGGCCCGGTTCGTACGTGCATCGGATGCCGCGCTCGGACGTTGCCCTCCGAGCTGCTGCGCGTGGTGGTCGTGGGCGGGACTGTGGTCCCGGACACACGTCGACGGTTGCCCGGTAGGGGAGCATGGCTGCACCCCGATCCGGACTGCCTCCGCAACGCCGAGAAGCGACGGGCGTTCCCCAGGGCCTTCAAGGTCCAGGGACCGCTCGACGTGGAACGCGTGCGCGGTCATCTCGAGCAGTATGGGCAGGAGGTCGCGGGATCGCCCCGTGACCAGCAGGAAGCAAGGAAGCAGGTCGACCCGTCATGAGTCAGCCGTGAAGCTGAAGACATGAACGCGCGACGTTAAGACGAGGTCGACGGGACTTGCCCGCCGGCCTCCCTCACAGAGGAGTGCAGTGGCAGGTAAGGCCCGCGTGCACGAGCTCGCCAAAGAGCTCGGAGTCACGAGTAAAGAACTGCTCACGAAGCTCGCCGACCAGGGCGAGTACGTGAAGTCCGCGTCCAGCACCGTCGAGGCCCCGGTGGCCCGACGTCTCCGTGACGCCTACGCCAAGGGCGAGTCCAAGCCCAAGTCCGCGGGCGCCCGTCCGGCGCCGCCGAAGCCCGCTCCCACGAGCGCGGCCTCGGGCGAGACCAAGAGCGAGACCCCGCGCCCGCCGGCCCCCGCCGGCAAGCCGGGTCCGCGTCCGGTGCCCGGCCCCAAGCCGATGGCGCCCAAGCCGGTGGCCAAGCCCGCCGCTCCGGCTCCCGCCGCCCCGGCCGCCCCCGCCGCGCAGCCCGAGGCCCCGGCCCCGGCCGCCGCAGCGGCTCCGACGCCCGTCCAGGCGCCCAGGCAGCAGCCGGCCGCCGCACCCGTGCAGCAGCCCCAGCAGCCTCAGCAGGCGCCCCAGCAGGCGCCGCGGACCAGTGGCCCCGGCCCTCGTCCCGGCCCTCGCGCACCGCAGCAGCAGCCCGCTGCGGCGCAGAGCACTCCCCCGTCCGTGGTCCCGCCGCGCCCGCAGGCCCCCAAGCCCGCCGGCCCGCGGCCCCCGCGTCCGGGCAACAACCCGTTCGGCGTGGGCGGTGGCGCTCCGGCGCCGCGTCCGCAGGCCCCGCGCCCGGCCGCGCCGGGTGGCGGCGAGCGCCCGTCCGGTCCCAAGCCCGGTGACTCGCGCCCGGCAGGCCCCCGTCCGGGTGGCTCCGGTGGCGGTCCCGGCGGTCCCCGGCCCAACCCCGGCAACATGCCGCCTCGGCCGAACCCGGGCATGATGCCCGGTCGTCCGGCCCCCCGCCCCGGTGGCGGTGGCGGCGGCGGTCGTGGCCCCGGCGGTCCCGGTGGCGGCGGCGGTGGCCGCGGTCCTGGTGGCGGCGGCGGTCGTCCCGGTGGCGGCGGTGGCGCCGGTGGCGGCTTCCGTCCCGGTGGTGGCGCCGGTGGCGGTGCCGGTGGCGGCTTCCGCCCTGGTGGCGGCGGTGGCGGTGGCGGTGGCTTCCGTCCCGGCGGTGCCGGTGGCGGCGGCGGTGGCGCACCGGCCGGTGGTGGCGGCGGTTTCCGCGGTCGTCCCGGTGGCCCGGGTGGTCGCGGTGGCGCCGCGGGCGCCTTCGGCCGTCCCGGTGGTCCGGCGCGTCGTGGCCGCAAGTCGAAGCGGCAGAAGCGCCAGGAGTACATGGACAACATGCAGGCGCCGTCGGTCGGTGGCGTCCGCCTGCCCAAGGGCAACGGCGAGACGATCCGCCTGCCGCGTGGCGCCTCGCTGACCGACTTCGCCGACAAGATCAACGCCAACCCGGCCTCGCTGGTGCAGGTGTTGTTCCACCTCGGCGAGATGGTCACCGCGACGCAGTCCGTCTCCGACGAGATCCTGGAGCTGCTCGGCTCCGAGATGAACTACAACGTGCAGGTCGTGTCCCCTGAGGAAGAGGACCGCGAGCTGCTGGGGACGTTCGACATCACCTACGGCGACGACGCCGGCGGCGAGGAGGACCTCCAGATCCGCCCGCCGGTCGTGACCGTCATGGGTCACGTCGACCACGGCAAGACGCGCCTGTTGGACACCATCCGCACGGCGAAGGTGGCCGAGGGCGAGGCGGGTGGCATCACCCAGCACATCGGCGCCTACCAGGTGAACACGGAGCTCGAGGGCAACGAGCGACTGATCACCTTCATCGACACCCCGGGTCACGAGGCGTTCACCGCCATGCGTGCGCGTGGTGCGAACTCGACCGACATCGCGGTCATCGTGGTGGCGGCCGACGACGGCGTGATGCCGCAGACGGTGGAGGCGATCAACCACGCCCAGGCGGCGAACGCGCCGATCGTGGTCGCGGTGAACAAGATCGACAAGGAGGGGGCCAACCCCGCCAAGATCCGCCAGCAGCTCACCGAGTACGGGCTGGTCGCCGAGGAGTATGGCGGCGAGACCATGTTCGTCGACATCTCGGCGAAGCAGGGCATCAACATCGACGGCCTGCTGGAAGCGATCCTGCTGACCGCCGACGCGTCGCTCGACCTCCGGGCCAACCCGGAGATGGAGGCGCAGGGCGTCGCCATCGAGGCGCACCTGGACCGCGGTCGCGGTCCGGTGGCCACGGTGCTGGTGCAGCGCGGTTCGCTCCGCGTCGGTGACTCGATCGTGGCGGGCGCCGCCTACGGTCGCGTGCGCCGCATGGTCGACGAGCACGGCGTGGACGTCACGGTGGCGACGCCGTCGCGTCCGGTGCAGGTCATCGGCCTCACCTCGGTGCCCGGCGCGGGTGACACGTTCCTCGTGGTCGAGGAGGACCGGGTGGCCCGGCAGATCGCCGAGCGCCGCCAGGCCCGCAACCGCAACGCGATGAACGCCGCGAAGCGCAAGCGCGTCAGCCTGGAGGACCTGGACGCCGCGCTGAAGGAGATGAGCGCCCTCACCTTGATCATCAAGGGCGACAACTCGGGTACCGTCGAGGCCCTCGAGGACGCGCTGATGAAGATCGAGGTCGGCGACGACGTCGAGCTGCGGGTCATCCACCGCGGTGTCGGTGGCATCACCGAAGGCGACATCAACCTCGCCGTCGCGGGTAACGCCATCGTCCTGGGCTTCAACGTCCGGGCCGAGGGCAAGGCCACCGAACTCGCCAACCGCGAGGGCGTGGACGTCCGCTACTACACGGTGATCTACCAGGCGATCGACGAGATCGAGCAGGCCCTGAAGGGCATGCTCAAGCCGGAGTACGAAGAGGTCCAGCTGGGACGCGCGGAAGTCCGCGACGTCTTCAAGTCCTCCAAGGTCGGCACGATCGCGGGTTGCCTCGTGATGTCGGGCGAGATCCGGCGCAACGCCCGGGCCCGCCTGCTGCGCGACAACAACGTCGTGCAGGAGAACCTGCCGATCAGCTCGCTGCGCCGGTTCAAGGACGACGCGACCGAGGTCCGCGAGGGCTTCGAGTGCGGTCTGACGCTCGGCAACTACAGCGACCTGAAGGTCGGCGACGTCATCGAGACGTTCGAGATGCGCGAGAAGCCGCGCGCCTGATCGTCTTCAGCCAGGTGCGGGGCCGTCGTGACCGGCGGCCCCGCACCCCTGGACACCCCGTGGTGATCATCTGTGTTCGTCGGTGCCCTTGAGTTGGACGTGCTGCTCGGCGACGTGCACTCGTTGAAGCAGAAGCGGTCCGTGGTGAAGCCGATCGTGGCCGAGCTGCGCCGCAGGTTCGAGGTCTCGGTCGCCGAGGCGGGCCACCTCGACCTGCACCGCCGTGCCCTCATCGGAGTGGCGGCCGTCGCCGCCGACGCCGAGCATGTGAGGGACGTGATGGCCGCCTGCGAGCGGCTGGTGGCCGGACGGCCCGAAGTGGAACTTCTCTCCGCCCGCCACAGGTTAGTCGGGCCGGAGGACGACTAGCAGGCGTCGCCGATCAGGCGACGAATCGCAACGACAGGAGGGGAGCGCCGTGGCCGACCAGGCACGGGCTCGCAAGCTGGCCAAGCGGATCTCGCAGATCGTCGCTTCCGCGTTGGAGCACGAGGTGAAGGACCCGCGGCTGGCTCGCGTCACCATCACGGACACGAGGGTGACCGGCGACCTGCACGACGCGACGATCTACTACACCGTGCTCGGCGAGAAGCTGGACTCCGAGCCGGACCTCGCGGGGGCCGCCGCGGCGCTGGAGAAGGCCAAGGGCGTGCTGCGCACCATGGTCGGCCAGCAGACCGGTGTCCGGTTCACGCCGACCCTGACGTTCGTCACCGACAACGTGCCCGCCGAGGCGCGTCGGATGGACGAGCTGCTGGCGAAGGCGCGCGAGCTGGACGCGGAGGTGGCGCGCATCGCGCACGGCGCGGAGCCCGCGGGCGAGCCCGACCCGTACAAGCCTCCGCGCGAGGCCGGGGACGCCGACTAGCGTTCTCGCCGTGCACAACGATCCGAGCTTGAACGACGCGAGCGCGTCCGGGGACGACGTGAGCGCGGACCTCGCCGAGGCCGCTCGCGTCCTGTCCACCGCCACCGACGTGACGCTGCTGGCGCACGTGAACCCCGACGCGGACGCGTTGGGCAGCGCGTTGGCGCTGGGGCTGGCCCTGCACCGCCGGGGCGTGTCGGTCCGGGTGTCGTTCGGCGCGCCGGCCGAGGTGCCGGAGACGCTGCGGGACCTGGACGTGGCCGGGCTGCTGGTGCCCGCGTCCGCCGTGCCCGCCGCGCCGCCGGTGCTGGTCGCGTTGGACACGGGCAGTGTCGGGCGGCTCGGTCCGTTGGCCGATCGGGTGTCCACCGCCGGTGTGGTCGTGGTGCTGGACCACCACGTGTCGAACCCGAGGTTCGGGCACGTGAACGTGGTGGACGACCGGGCCGAGGCGACCGCGCTCGTGGTGCTGCGGCTGCTGGACGTGCTGGGCGTGGAGCTGGACGAGCCGGTGGCCCGGTGCGTGTACGCGGGTCTGGTGACGGACACGCGGTCGTTCCGGCACGCGTCGGCGACGACGCACGAGGTGGCCGCCCGGCTGCTCGCGGCCGGGGTGGACGCCGAGGCCGTGGCCCGGCCGTTGATGGATTCTCACCCGTTCGGGTACCTGGGCATGTTGGCGAAGGTGCTGAGCCGGGCGCGCCTGGAGCGCGACGCGGCGGGTGGGCTGGGGTTCGTGCACGCCGTCGTGACGTTGGAGGACGCCTCCGGGCTGCGGCCCGAGGAGGTGGAGAGCGTGGTCGACCTGGTGCGCACCACGGCCGAGGCCGAGGTGGCGGCGGTGCTGAAGGAGCTGCGGCCGTCGTCGTGGTCGGTGTCGTTGCGCGCGGTGAGCGCGGTGGACGTGCGGGAGGTGGCGCAGCTGCTCGGCGGCGGTGGCCACCGGTTGGCCGCGGGCTTCACCGCCGCCGGCCCGGCCGACGAGGTGCTGGCGAACCTGCGTGCGGCCCTGGAGACCGTGACCGCGCGGTCCTGAGCGTTGAACTCGGGTGTCCCGAACGTAGGACACGCGTGTCCTGAACGTAGGACTCTCGGGCCTTGAACGTAGGACTCGCGCGGTCCGGAGGTTGGGGGGGATCAGGTGGAGGAGCGGGTTCCGGCGCGGCGGGTGGTCGGGTTGGCCGCGCCCGCGCTGGTGGTGTTGGCGGCCGAGCCGCTGTACGTGCTGGTGGACACCGCGGTCGTCGGGCACCTCGGCGCGCTGCCGCTGGCCGGGCTCGCCGTGGGCGGCGTGCTGTTCACGCAGGTCGCGACCCAGTTGACGTTCCTCTCCTACGGCACGACGGCGCGCACGGCGCGGTTGTTCGGCGCCGGGCGGCGGCGCGAGGCGGTCGAGGAGGGCGTGCAGGCGACGTGGCTCGCGCTGGCCGTCGGCGTGCTGGTGATCGTGCTCGGGCAGCTGCTGGCCGGTCCCGCCGCCCGGTTGCTCGGCGGCGGCGGCGAAGTGGCCGACAACGCCGTCGCGTGGCTGCGGATCGCGTTGTTCGGCGCGCCGTTCGTGCTGGTCACGATGGCCGGCAACGGCTGGATGCGCGGCGTGCAGGACACCCGCAGACCGCTGCGGTACGTGCTGGTCGGCAACGCCATCTCGGCCGTGCTGTGCCCGGTCCTGGTGCACGGCGCGCACTGGGGCCTGGAGGGCTCGGCGGTCGCGAACGTGATCGCGCAGGTGCTCTCGGCCGGGCTGTTCGGCAAGGCGCTGCGCGCGGAACGGGTGAGCCTGCGGCCCGACCGGCGCCGCATGAAGGCCCAGCTGGGCCTCGGCCGGGACCTCGTCCTGCGCAGCCTCGCGTTCCAGGCGTGCTTCCTGTCCGCCGCGTCGGTGGCCGCGCGCACGTCGGTCGGCGCGGTCGGCGCGCACCAGGTGGTGTTGCAGCTGTGGACGTTCCTCGCGCTCGTGCTGGACTCGCTGGCGATCGCCGCGCAGTCGATCGTGGGCGCGGCGCTCGGCGCGGAACGCCGTGAGCAGGCCCGCCGGTTCGCCTGGCAGGTGACCGGGTACGGGCTGTGGTTCGGCGTGCTGCTCGGCGCCCTGTTCGCGGCGCTGTCCGGCCCGCTGCCGCAGGTGTTCACCACCGACCGGGCCGTGCTGGACGAGATCCCGCACGCCTGGTGGTTCTTCGTGGGCTTGCAGCCGATCGCGGGCGTGGTGTTCGCGCTGGACGGCGTGCTGCTCGGCGCGGGCGACGCGGCGTTCCTGCGCACCGCGACGCTGGCGTCGGCCGCGCTCGGGTTCCTGCCGCTGGTGTGGGCGTCCTACGCGTTCGGCTGGGGGCTGGTCGGGATCTGGAGCGGCCTGTCGGCGTTCATGGTGCTGCGGCTGGTGCTGGTGCTGATCCGGACGAAATCGGGGGAGTGGGCGCGCGTCGGCACCACGTGGTGACCCGGTGACCAGGCGTGATGTGGTGCTCGGCACCCTCCGGAATCGTTAACAACAGGCAACTGTTTCTCGATACTGGGAGTGCCGCCGCACGGAAGCCTAGGAGATCCGCCTTGCCGGTCGATCGCGCCACGGGACAAGCGTGGCTGATCTGGTCAACCGCCGTCCTCGTCTACGTCGCCGCCCTGTTCCACCGGACCTCGCTCGGCGTGGCCGGCCTGGAGGCGGGTGACCGCTTCGCCGTGGGGCCCGCCGCGCTCGGCACGTTCACCGTGCTCCAGATCGGCCTCTACGCGCTGATGCAGATCCCCACCGGCCTGCTGGTGGACCGCTTCGGCCCGCGCCGCGTGCTGACCGCCGCCGCCCTGCTCATGGGCGTCGGCCAGACCCTGTTCGCCCTCGCCGACTCCTACCCGCTCGGCCTGGCCGCGCGGGCGGTGCTCGGCGTCGGCGACGCCATGACGTGGGTCAGCGTGCTGCGCCTGGCCGCCGCGCACTTCCCGCCCCGCCGGTTCACCCTGGTCATGACGCTGTCGGCGGCGCTGGGCGGCGCCGGCAACCTGGTCGCGACCGTGCCCCTGACGCTGCTGCTGGACAACGCGGGCTGGACGGTGACGTTCCTGGTCGCGGGCCTGGCCACGGCGGCGTACGCGGCGGTGGTCGGGTGGCGCGTGCGGGAGGTGCCCGACGGCGTGCCGCCGCCCGTGGTCGAGCCGACGCCGCTGCGCGCGGTGGGCGCGAAGGTGCGGGACGCGTGGCGCGAGCCGAGCACCCGCCTCGGGTTCTGGGTGCACTTCACGTCGATGTCCGCGCCCGCCGTGCTCGGCCTGCTGTGGGGCTTCCCGTACCTGGTCGAGGCGCAGGGCCTGTCGCGGCCGTCGGCGTCGGCGGTGCTGAGCACGCTGGTGCTGGTGGCGATCGTGACCGGGCCGGTGATGGGCACCGTGATCGGCGGCCGGCCGGAGTGGCGGATGCCGATCGTCGGCTCCTACCTGGCCGCGGCCGTGCTGTGCTGGGCCGTGCTGCTGGGCTGGCCGGGCGGCGTGCTGCCGGCGCCCGCGCTGTACGCGGTGTTCGCGGTGCTGGCCCTGGGCAACCCGGCGTCCGGCGTGGCGTTCGCGCTGGTCCGCGACTACAACCCGCTGCACCGGGTGAGCACGGCGACCGGCGTGGCCAACGTCGGCGGGTTCGCCGCGATCACGTTCACCGCCCTGGCCGTCGGCGTGCTGCTGGACGTGGTCGAGCCGGTGCTCCCGGCGCCGCAGGCGTACCGGGTCGCGTTCTCGTCCGTGGTGGCGGTGCTGCTGGTGGGCCTGTGGCGCACGGTGGTGTGGTGGCGTCGGGCGCGCACCGCGGTGTTCGCCGCCGAGGACCGCGGCGAGTCCGTGCCCGTGCAGTTGCGCCGCCGTCGGTGGGACGTGCTCGTGGAGGCTTAGGATCCTCGTCCGTGTCCGCATCTTCTCGTCCTCCTGTCCCGCCCGGCCTCGTCGTGATCGACAAGTCCGACGGCATGACCTCCCACGACGTGGTGGCCAAGGTCCGCCGCATCCTCGGCACCCGCAAGGTCGGGCACGCGGGCACGCTCGACCCGATGGCCACCGGCGTGCTCGTGCTCGGCATCGAGCGGGCCACCAAGCTGCTCGGCCACCTGGCGCTGGACAGCAAGGCGTACCTGTCGACGATCCGCCTCGGCTCCTCCACCACGACCGACGACGCCGAGGGCGAGGTGCTGTCCACGGCCGACGCGTCCGAAGTGGACGAGGACGCGATCCGGGCCGGCGTGGCGAGGTTGACCGGCCCGATCGAGCAGGTGCCCAGCGCGGTGAGCGCGGTGAAGATCGACGGCAAGCGCGCCTACGCGCGGGTCCGCGCCGGTGAGGTGGTGGAGATCCCGGCGCGCCCGGTGACCGTGCACCGCTTCGACGTGCTGTCGATCCGCCGCGAGGGCGAGGGCGTCACCGAGCTGGACGTGATGGTGGAGTGCTCGTCCGGCACCTACGTGCGCGCGCTGGCCCGTGACCTCGGCGCGGACCTCGGCGTCGGCGGCCACCTGGCGGCCCTGCGCCGCACCCGCGTCGGCCCGTTCGACCTGCGCGTGGCCAAGACCCTGGAGCAGCTGGAGAGCGCGCCGGGCCTGTCCCTGGACCTGGACTCCGCGGTGGCCACCGCGTTCCCCCGCCGGGAGATCGCGCCGCGCGAGGCTGTCGCCCTCTCGCACGGCCAGCGCCTGGCCGCGGGTGGGCTGGACGGCACGTACGGCGTCTTCGGACCGGACGGCCACGTGGTGGCGCTGGCGAAGGACGAGGGACCGATCACCAAACCGTTGGTGGTACTCACCCCGATCGGATGAGGCCTACCGTGGACGGCATGTCGAGATGGGTGTGGCCGGCCGCGGCCGGTGTGGTCACGTCGGCCACGGGGGTGGCGATCAACCTCGCCACCGACGGCGGCGCGAACCCGTGGGCGTGGGTGACGGTCCTGCTGCTCACCGCGTTGGGCGTGGTCATCGCCCTGCGCGTGCAGGCGACGGCCAAGCCGACCGCGACCGGCGACCCGGCGCCGGACCCGCGGCCACCGGCGCCGACCGTGCACAACAGCGTCAGCGGCACCGTGACCGGCCCCGTGGTGCAGGCGGGTGACATCGGCGGCGGCCTCACGATCAACTCGCCGTCCACAGTCAACCAGACGGCGGTCGCGCGCGACGGCGGCACCGTCCACCAGGCCGGTCGCGACATCCGTCACGACTAGGTGGTGGCAGGACCGCGGTCGTGCGGCCCCGTGGGACGTCACCGCGACTCCCGTGCCGGACCCGGATCACCCGGTTGTGCGCGAGGTCGTGCCCCCGCTCGGCGTTCACCGAGACCCGGCGAGGGCTCCCGTCGCGACATCCGTCACGACTGGCCCGACCTCGGCCGGCCCGCGGTGGCCGACCCCCTAGGCTGGCCCGCGTGCAACGCTGGAGAGGGCTCGACGACCTGCCCGGCGGCTGGGGCCGCTGCGTGGTGACCATCGGCGTGTTCGACGGCGTCCACCGCGGGCACCAGGCGCTGATCGACCGCGCGGTCGGGCTGGCCGAGGAGAAGGGCGTGCCGAGCGTCCTGATCACCTTCGACCCGCACCCGTCCGAAGTGGTCCGGCCGGGCAGCCACCCGGCCCAGCTCACCAGCCTGCGCCGGCGCGCCGAACTGGTCGAGGGCCTGGGCGTCGACGTGTTCTGCGTGATCCCGTTCACCGCCGAGGTGGCGCGCACGCCCGCCGACGAGTTCGCGCACGAGGTGCTGGTGGACCGGCTGCACGTGGCGGCCGTGGTGGTGGGGGAGAACTTCACCTTCGGCCACCGGGCGGCGGGCAACGTGGACCTGCTGCGCGCGCTGGGCAAGCGGTTCGGTTTCGTGACCGAGGGGGCGGATCTGGTGACAGACGACGGCGTCACGTACTCGTCGACGTACATCCGGGCGTGCATCGACGCGGGCGACGTGGCCGCCGCCGCGCAGGCGCTCGGCCGGCCGCACCGGCTGGAGGGCATCGTGGTGCGCGGCGACGGCCGCGGCAAGGAGTTGGGCTTCCCCACGGCCAACCTGTCCACCACGCGGTTCGCCGCCGTGCCCGCGGACGGCGTGTACGCGTGCTGGTTCGTGCACGGTTCGGGCCGCCGCCTCAAGGCCGCGGTGAGCGTGGGCACCAACCCGACGTTCTCCGGCCGGGAACGGCGGGTGGAGGCGTTCGTGCTCGACGTGGACGAGGACTTCTACGGCCAGCGGGTCGCGCTCGACTTCGTGGGCCGGCTGCGGGACATGGAGAAGTTCGACAGCGTCGAGTCGCTGCTGGAGCAGATGCACCGCGACGTGGCCACGACGCGTGACCTCCTGCCGGATCCGGGTGACGCCTGACGGGTTGAACCAGGTGGGTGGAACCGACCGTGCGACGCCCGCCGACCTGGCAAGATGCCTGTCACGTCCGTCGGTCAGGGGAGAGGCGAAGGTGGAGGACCACAAGATCGTCCAGCGCAATCTCGCGTTGCAGCGGGAGTGGTACGGGGAACCCTTGGGCGACCGGGTGCGCCGGCTCGTGGTCGCGTTCAGCGTCTCCCAGGCCCAGCTCGCGGACGTGCTCGGCATCAGCGCCCCGATGTTGAGCCAGGTCATGAGCGGACGGCGGGCCAAGATCGGCAACCCCTCCGTGCTGGCCCGGATGATCATGCTGGAGCGCAAGGTCCTCACGCCCGACGTCGCCTCCGGTTCGCCCGACGCGCTGCAACGCGCGCTGGAGGACGTCCGCCAGTCGAAGCCGACCGTGAGCCGCGACTCGCTGCCGGTGAACGGCAGCGCCGACGACGAGGCCGTGGTGTTCCCGTTCCTGCGCCGCCTGGCCGACCGCCGCGAGCTGTCGCAGGCCGCCGACGTGCTCGGCGAGGACTTCCCGGCCCTCGCGGAGCTGCTGCGCCGCGCGGGCAAGGGCCGCGACGCCTGACCCGCGCCGCTCGTGAGCCTCTTCTCCGCCATCTTCCCGCCCGCCGACGTCGTCGACGAGCTGCACGACGCCCTCCGCCCGCACCGCGCGGCGCACCCGCGGCTGCGCTGGCAGCACCCGGCCCGCTGGCACGTCACCGTCCGGTTCTTCGGCGAGACCGGGCCCGCCGGCCCGCTCGACGGCCTCGACCGCGTGACCGCGCCCGTGCTGAGGTTGCGCGGCAGCGGCACGTTCCGCCAGGTGCTGTGGATCGGGGTGGACGGCGCGCTGGCCGAGCTGGGCGGGGCGGCCGACGTGCCGCCGGACTGGCGACCGCACCTCACCGTGGCCCGGGGCGCCGTGCTGCCGCACGTGGAGTTCACCGGTCGTGAGTGGACGGCCACCGAGGTCGCGCTGGTCCGCAGCCACCCGGCCGAGGGCTACGCGGTGCTCGACCGGGTGCGCTTGAGCACGTCAGACGGGTAGCGCGCGACCACTGCTGGTAACCTCGACATTTGGGTCTGGCTGCGGTCCGTGGCGGCCAGTACCGACTACCCCGCTCACGTGGGGCCGCACGGCACTTACCAGCACAAGGAGTAGCGAGCACGTGGCACTGACCACCGATCAGAAGAAGACCATCCTCACCGAGTACGGCGTCCACGACACGGACACCGGCTCCGCCGAGGCCCAGGTCGCGCTGCTGAGCAAGCGCATCGCCGACCTGACGGAGCACCTGAAGCAGCACAAGCACGACCACCACTCGCGTCGTGGCCTGCTCCTGCTGGTCGGCCGGCGCCGCCGGCTGCTCAACTACCTCTCGAAGGTGGACATCCAGCGCTACCGCGACCTCATCGGTCGGCTCGGCCTGCGCAGGTGAGACGTGCCGAGGGGGAGTGACCACCGCGGTCACTCCCCCTCGGCGTAGTTCGTAGACAAGACGCGAAGACAAGACGAGGGAAGCACGCGCGGCGAACGGGACGACAGTTCGCCGGTCCTCGGTAGTGGCCCCCTGGTGTGCGAAACCCAGGGGACTTCGATCGAAGACCGGCCTCGTCCGAACCGCGATCCCCGCGCCGTGAGCGCGCTGTGACCCGCATGACGAGGAGTACCCATATGACGGACATCGAGGTCCACGAGACTTCAGCCGTGATCGACAACGGTCGGTTCGGCACGCGCACCATCCGCTTCGAGACCGGTCGCCTGGCCCGCCAGGCGGCGGGCTCGGTCGTCGCCTACCTGGACGACGAGACGATGCTGCTGTCGGCGACGACGGCGTCGAAGCACCCCAAGGAGCACTTCGACTTCTTCCCCCTCACGGTGGACGTCGAGGAGCGAATGTACGCGGCGGGCCGCATCCCCGGCTCGTTCTTCCGCCGCGAGGGCCGCCCGTCGACCGACGCGATCCTGACCTGCCGCCTCATCGACCGGCCGCTGCGCCCGTCCTTCGTGGACGGTCTGCGCAACGAGATCCAGGTCGTCATCACGGTGATGAGCCTGAACCCGGCCGACCTGTACGACGTCGTGGCGATCAACGCCGCGTCGGCGTCGACGCAGCTCGCGGGCCTGCCGTTCTCGGGCCCCATCGGCGGCGTCCGGGTGGCGCTGATCGAGGGCCAGTGGGTGGCGTTCCCGACCTACGAGCAGCTCGAGAAGGCCGTCTTCGACATGGTCGTCGCCGGTCGCGTCGTCGGTGACGACGTCGCGATCATGATGGTCGAGGCCGAGGCCACCGACAACGTCATCGACCTGATCGGCGAGGGCGCGCAGGCGCCGACCGAAGAGGTCGTGGCCGCCGGTCTGGAGGCGTCCAAGCCGTTCATCAAGGCGCTGTGCGACGCGCAGGCCCAGCTGGCGCAGGTCGCGGCGAAGGCCACCGGCGAGTTCCCGACCTACCCGGCCTACCAGGCCGACGCCTTCGAGGCCGTCGAGCAGGCCGCGTCCGGCGAGCTGGGCCAGGCGATGACCATCGGCGGCAAGCAGGAGCGCGAGTCCCGCATCGACGAGATCAAGGCGTCGGTGCTGGAGAAGCTGGCCGAGCAGTTCGAGGGTCGCGAGAAGGAGGTCGGCGCGGCGTTCCGCTCGCTGACCAAGAAGCTCGTGCGCCAGCGCATCCTGCGCGACAAGGTCCGCATCGACGGCCGCGGCCTCACCGAGATCCGGTCGCTGTCGGCCGAGGTCGAGCTGATCCCGCGGGCGCACGGCTCGGCGCTGTTCGAGCGCGGCGAGACCCAGATCCTGGGTGTCACCACGCTGAACATGCTGCGCATGGAGCAGCAGATCGACTCGCTGGCCCCGGAGACGCACAAGCGCTACCTGCACCACTACAACTTCCCGCCGTTCTCCACCGGTGAGACCGGCCGCGTGGGCTCGCCCAAGCGCCGCGAGATCGGTCACGGCGCGCTGGCCGAGCGGGCGCTGATGCCCGTGCTGCCCAAGCGCGAGGAGTTCCCCTACGCGATCCGCCAGGTCTCCGAGGCGCTGAGCTCCAACGGCTCGACGTCCATGGGCTCGGTCTGCGCGTCCACGATGTCGCTGCTCAACGCCGGCGTGCCGCTGAAGGCGCCGGTCTCGGGCATCGCCATGGGCCTGGTGTCCGACGAGGTCGACGGCAAGACGGAGTACGTCGCGCTGACCGACATCCTCGGCGCCGAGGACGCGTTCGGCGACATGGACTTCAAGGTCGCCGGCACCAAGGAGTTCGTCACCGCGCTGCAGCTGGACACCAAGCTGGACGGCATCCCGTCCGAGGTGCTCGGCGCGGCCCTGGGTCAGGCCCGCGACGCGCGCCTGACCATCCTGGAGGTCATGGCCGAGGCCATCGACAGCCCGGACGAGATGAGCCCGTTCGCGCCGCGCGTGACGTCGGTCAAGATCCCGACCGACAAGATCGGCGAGGTCATCGGCCCGAAGGGCAAGATGATCAACTCGATCACCGAGCAGACCGGCGCCGACATCTCCATCGAGGACGACGGCACGATCTACGTCGGCGCGGCGGACGGCCCGTCGGCCGAGGCCGCGATCGACCTGATCAACGCGATCGCGAACCCGCAGCTGCCGAAGGTGGGCGAGCGCTTCCTGGGCACCGTGGTGAAGACCGCGGCGTTCGGCGCGTTCGTGTCCCTGCTCCCGGGCAAGGACGGCCTGATCCACATCTCCAAGCTGGGCAGCGGCAAGCGCATCAACAAGGTCGAGGACGTCGTCAACGTCGGCGACAAGCTCCGCGTGGAGATCGCGGACATCGACCAGCGCGGCAAGATCAGCCTGGTGCTGGTGAACGAGGACGCGGACGCGGCCCCGGCCGCGGACAACCCCGCCCAGGACGCCGCACCCGCCGAGGCCGAGGCCAACGCGCAGTGACGACAAGCGTCAACAGGACGGCCGCGGGTGCTTCTGGCGCCCGCGGCCGTCCGCTTGCGCGCCGGCTCGGGCACCTGCAGAAGCCCGGCAGCACGGTGTCGCTGGAACGCGGTGACGCGGGCGTGGCCGTGCGCCGCAGCGTGCTGCCGTCCGGGCTGCGGGTCATCACCGAGCGCATCCCGGGCGTCCGGTCGGCGTCGGTCGGCCTGTGGGTGCAGGTCGGCTCGCGCGACGAGCGGGTCGAGGTCGCGGGCGCCGCGCACTACCTGGAGCACCTGCTGTTCAAGGGCACGGTGAACCGCACGGCCGCGCAGATCGCCGAGGAGATCGACGCGGTCGGCGGCGAGCTGAACGCGTTCACCGCCAAGGAGCACACCTGCTACTACGCGCACGTCCTGGACGAGGACCTGCCGCTGGCGGTGGACCTGGTCTGCGACGTGGTGTTCGACGCGCTGTGCGAGCCGCGCGACTTCGAGACCGAGCGCGGCGTGGTGCTCGAAGAGATCGCGATGCGCGACGACGACCCGGAAGACCTGCTGCACGACGCGTTCCTGGACGCCCTGCTCGGCGAGCACGCGCTCGGCCGTCCGGTGCTGGGCACCGAGCAGTCCATCGGAGACATGGACCGCAACGCCCTCTTCGGCTTCTACAAGAAGCGCTACACGCTGCCGCGGATGGTGCTCGCGGTGGCGGGCAACATCGACCACGCGCACGTGATGCGCCTGGTGCGCAAGCAGATCGGCGACCGGCTCGACGGCGTCGGCACGCCCGTCGTGCCCCGGGCGGGTCGGGCGCGCATCCCCGGTTCGCGCAAGCTGGTGCTGCACTCCGACGACACCGAGCAGGCGCACCTGATGCTGGGCGTGCGCGGGCTCGACCGGCACGACGAGCGCCGGTTCGCGTTGAACGTGCTCAACGCCGCGCTGGGCGGCGGCATGAGCTCGCGGCTGTTCCAGGAAGTCCGGGAACGGCGCGGCCTGGCGTACCAGGTGTACTCGTCGGTCGGCCTCTACGCGGACGCCGGCACGTTGTCGGTGTACGCGGGCTGCCAGCCGGACCGGCTCGGCGACGTGGCCGGTGTGGTGCGCGAGGTGCTGTCCACCGTGGCCCGTGACGGGCTGAGCGACGCGGAGGTGGCCCGGGGCAAGGGCCAGCTGCGCGGCGGGCTCGTGCTCGGCCTGGAGGACACCAGCTCGCGGATGTCGCGCATCGGCAAGGGCGAGCTGAACTACGGCGACTACCTGTCCGTGGAGCAGACGTTGGCGCGCATCGACGAGGTCACCGCGGCCGACGTCGCCACGTTGGCGAAGGACTTGCTGCGACGCCCCGTCGCCGCCGCCGTGGTCGGCCCTTACGCTCACGCCGACGATCTGCCGTCCCAGGTGCACGAGGTGATCTCTTGAGTTCCGCAGAACCACTCCGCGTGGGCGTCATCGGCGCCAGGGGCCGCATGGGCGCCGAGGTGTGCCGCGCGGTCGAGGCCGCGGCGGACCTGGAAGTCGTCGCCATGGTCGACGCGGGTGACTGGCTGTTCAACCTGGCCGACGCCGGCGCCCAGGTCGCGGTCGACTTCACCAGCCCCGAGGTGGTGATGGACAACATCCGGTTCTGCGTGGACAACGACATCCACGCCGTCGTCGGCACCTCCGGGTTCGACGCGCGGCGGCTGGGCACGGTCGCCGAGTGGCTCGAACCGAAGCCGGAACTCGGCGTGCTGATCGCGCCGAACTTCGCCATCGGCGCCGTGCTGTCCATGCGGTTCGCGGAGCTGGCCGCCCCGTACTACGAGTCGGCCGAGGTCATCGAGCTGCACCACCCGCGCAAGGTGGACGCGCCCTCCGGCACGGCCGCGCACACGGCCCGGCTGATCTCGCGGGCGCGCGCGGCGGCGGGCCTGGGCCCGATGCCGGACGCGACCACGCAGGAGGCCCCCGGCGCGCGTGGCGCGCTCGTGGACGACGTGCGGGTGCACTCGCTGCGGCTGGCCGGGCTGATCGCGCACCAGGAGGTCGTGTTCGGCACGGAGGGCGAGACGCTGACGCTGCGGCACGACTCGCTGGACCGCAAGTCGTTCATGCCCGGCGTGCTGCTGGCCGTGCGGTCGATCGCGGAGCACCCCGGGCTCTCGGTGGGGCTCGACCGGTACATGGACCTCTGACCTGCCCGTGATGACGCCGCTGCGGCTGACGCCGCTCCCGACGGGGCCGACACCGTGAAGACCCGCACCGTCGCGTTCGTGATCACCGCCGCGCTGGCGGTGTACTTCGTGCTGCTCGGCGGCAGGGCCGCGGTGCTGCTGGGCACCGGCGACCCGGTCGGCATCGGCCTCGGCGTCGGCGTGCTCCTGCTGCCGCTGATCGGCGCGTGGATCGCGTGGACGAACCTCAGGTTCGGCTTCACCACCGAGCGGATGGCGCGGCAGCTCGACGCCGAGGGCGCGCTCCTCGACACGTCCGGGTTGCCGCGCCGCCCGTCCGGCCGAGTCGAGCGGGAGGCGGCCGACGCCTGGTTCGAGGAGCGCCGGGTCGACGTCGAGGCGCGGCCGGAGGACTGGCGGGCGTGGTTCCTGCTCGCGCAGGCCTACGACCTGGCCGGCGACCGCGGCCGGGCCCGCGAGACCATGCGGAAAGCGATCGACCTGTTCTCGCTGCCGACGAATCAGGCTTAATCCAGTCGGGTGAGACGCGATTCATTCGGTCTTCACCCTCTGTCACCTTGGAACCTTCGGTGGGCACGGTTACCGTGGGTGACGTGGCCAAGTCCTGCGAGACCCTGAGAGTGACCGTCGCCTGCCTGGTCGTCGTCGTCGCGCTGGGCATCGCGCTCGTGATCGGCTGACCGGGCCGGTTTCCTGGGGAAGAATCAGGCGAACCGCCGCCCGTCCCCAGGAGTGCCCATGACCTTCGCTCGGATCGTCCGGGCGGCTCTCGCCGTCGCCGCGGCCCTGGTCGCGACCGGTCTCGTCACGCCGACGGCCACCGCGCGCGCCGAGGTCGGCTGCGACGTCGCCTACCAGGTCACCGACCAGTGGCGGAGCGGGTTCGGCGCGCGCGTCACCCTGACGAACCTCGGCGACCCGCTCCCGGGGTGGACCCTGGAGTGGGCGTTCACCGCCGGGCAGCGGATCACGTCCGAGACGTGGAACGGCGTGTTCAGCCAGAGCGGCAGCACCGTGCGGGTGAAGAACACCGCCTACAACGGCGCGCTGGCCACGGGCAGGTCGGTGACGGTCGGCTTCAACGGCGCCTGGTCGGGCAGCAACCCCGCGCCGACGTCGTTCACCGTGGACGGCGTGCCGTGCACCGGCGTGCCGGTGACCGCCGACACGACCGATGACCCGCCCGAGCCGACGTCCACGCCGTCGCTCACGACCGTGCCGTCCGCCACGACCACGACGACGACCGCTACCACGACTTCGGCGTCCTCGTCCACGTCGACGGTCACGACCACCCCGTCGGAGTCGTCGGCGGCAGCCGGCGCCGCGGTCACCTGGCCGACCGCGTCGCCGAAGCCGGCGGTCGTGCTGTCCGCGGACGTGAGCCCCGACAGCGGGGTGGACGCGCTGCGCCTGGGCCTGGTCATCAGCCTGCTCGTGGCGGCGGTGGGCACCGCCGTCCTGCTCGTCGTGCGCCGCCACCTCCGACGGGTGGGTGACCCCGACGAACGGCTCTAGGCGTCACACGACCGGGTGGTCCACCGCGCGCTGACCCGAACGGCGGGGTAATCGAGGGGGCATGGATCGCGTAGCAGTGGACCGCCTCTACGACTGTGACGTGCTGGACCGGCACGGTCGGCCGATCGGACCCGTCGCGGGGGTGTGGCTGGCCGGCAACCGGCCGCTGTGGGCCTCCGTGCGCGGCGACGGGGGCACGACGCTCGTCCCGATCCGCGGCGCCCAGGTGCACGACCGCAGGCTCGTGGTGCCGGTGGACAAGCGGGAGGTGGAGGACGCGCCGAAGGTCGGCGACCGCGACCTCTCGGAAGCCGAGCAGGCCGAGCTGCACGACCACTACGGGCTGAGGCTGCCCGAGCAGCGCCTGGTGCGCCACCAGCGCGCCGTCAGTGCACCCACCAGCCAGCCACCGCGGCAGGCGAGGCGGCGAGCACGCTGAACCGGGCGAACCGGCCGGCCACGCTGGTGGAGATGAACAACCACGACGACATGCCGGCCAGACCCGCCAGCACGGTGGTGAACATGAACGGCGGCAGCCCCACCACGGAGCTCACCGCGTGCGTGCCGAACATCCAGTGGGGGTGCCGGTGGCAGCGCACGCGCACCCACTCCAGCCTGGTCTTCCACTTCAGCCGCCACGGCGACAGCGCCTTGTCCGGTTTCTCCGCGCGCTTCAGGACCGCGGGCAGGCGCAACGAGCCGCGCGCGGCCAGGAAGTAGAACATCTTGCCCAGCACCTGGCCGACGGCGACCGCGATACCGATCCACCACCACGAGATGCCCGGTTGCTGGGTGACCAGCCCGATGACGAAGATCTCGATGCTGATGAGGGGTAACAGCGCGGAGCCGAAGGCGACGCCGAACGTGAGGCACAACCACCCGAGCACTGGGCGAGGTTACCCGCGCCGTCACGGTTCGAGCAGTAGGGACAACCCCCCGGTAACCCTTATTTCGCGCAACGGCCGCCCGCCGGCGTCCAGGGTGCGGACCGTGCCGTCGGCCTCCCAGCCCGCCTTGCCGTAGAAGCCGATCAACGCCTTGTCCGCCTCCGGGACCCACGCGACGCCCCTCGTCGCACCGGCTTCACGCAGGTGGGAGGCGGCCGTGGCGAGCAGCCTGCCGCCGTGCCCGCGCCGTGCCCAGCGCGGTTCCACGAGCACGTTCAGCAGCGCGGTCGTCGCCGCGTCCTGCGGCAGCGAACCGTCCGCGCGCGCCACTTCTCCTTCGGGCGCCAACCCGGCGACGCAGAAACCGACCGTCCACGTGCCCTCGGCGGCGACGAACACCTGCCCGTGCCCGACCGCCTCGGCCCACGCGGACGTGGTCCGGTCGACTTCGACGGTCCACAGGACCTCGGCGGGCACGATGTCCCGGTAGGCGGTGCGCCAGGTGTCCCGGTGGATGCGGGCGATCTCCGCCACGTCGTCGGACTGCGCGGTGCGCACGGTGGCGTCGGCCATGCCGGCACCCTATCGGCCGCCGTCCGGGCCGGGAGCGTCGGACGTCACGGTCGCCGCGGCCGAAATCCGCGTGATCGCGGCGGTGCGGCGTGAAAGCGTCGGTGACGTGCGTTGGGCAGCGTTGGGCGTCGTGTACGTGGTCTGGGGTTCGACCTACCTGGGCATCAGGTTCACCATCGAGTCGATGCCACCGCTGGTGTCGGCCGGCACGCGGTTCCTCCTCGCCGGCGCGGTGCTGGCGGTGGTGGTGGCGTGGCGCGGCGGGCTGCGGATGACGCGGCGGCAGTTCGGCTCGGCGGTGCTGCTGGGACTGCTGCTGCCCGCCTGGGGCAACGGGCTCGTGGTGCTGGCCGAGCAGTCGGTGGCGTCGGGGTTGGCCGCGCTGCTGGTGGCGGCCGTGCCGCTGTACGTCGTGCTGATGCGGCGGATCACCGGTGAACGGCCGCACGGCGTGACGTACGCGGGCGTGGCGATCGGCCTGGTGGGGTTGGCCGTGCTGCTGTCGGACGACATGGGCGAGACGTCGTGGTGGGGGCCGTGGGTGGTGCTGCTGGCGGCGTTCGGGTGGGCGTTGGGGTCGTTCCTGAGCGGTCGGCTGGACACGCCGGCGAACCCGTTCGCGTTGTCGGCGGTGGAGATGCTGGCCGGCGGGGTGGCGTTGACGGTGGCGGGGCTGGCCGCGGGGGAGCGGGTGTCGCTCGGCGCGATCACCACGTCGTCGTGGGTGGCCTGGGGCTACCTGGTGGTGTTCGGGTCGTTGCTGGCGTTCAGCTCGTACGTGTACGTGCTGGGGCAGTTGCCGGTGTCGACGGTGGCGACCTACGCGTACGTGAACCCGGTGATCGCGGTGGTGCTCGGGGTGTGGCTGGCCGACGAGCGCTTCGGTGTGCGGCAGCTGCTCGGCGGTCTGCTGGTGGTCGCGGCGGTGGTGCTGGTGGTCCGGGCCGAGCGGAAACGTCGTACCCCGGTGGGAGTATCGCCTCGTGCAGAAGATCAACGCTGACGTCGCCCGCCGGATCGCGCTGGGCGCACAGGGGTTCGCCGACCCCCGGCCCGCCTCCGCGCCCACCCGGCGGCACCTGCGGAAGGTGCTGTCCCAGGTCAGGTTGTTGCAGCTGGACTCGGTGAACGTGGCCGTCCGCGCGCACTACATGCCGTTGTTCAGCAGGCTCGGGGCCTACGCGCCGTCGTTGGTGGACGAGGCGGCGTGGTCGCACAGCGCGCGCAGGCCGCGGCTGCTGGTGGAGTACTGGGCGCACGAGGCGAGCCTGGTGCCGGTGGAGGACTGGCCGCTGCTGCACTCCGGGGCCAAGCGCCCCGGCTGGTGGAAGAACTACGCGGCGGTCGCCGAGCGCTCGCCGCGGCTCGTGGACGACGTCCTGGCGGTGGTGGCGGAGCTGGGGCCGGTCGGCGCGGGCGCGATCGAGAAGGCGTTGGCCGGTGGCGGGCCGCGCGCGAAGGACCACTGGGGCTGGAACTGGTCCGAGGTCAAGCAGGTGTGCGAGTACCTGTTCGGCGAGGGCGTGCTGACCACCGGGTCGCGGCGTGGTTTCGAGCGGCTGTACGACCTGAGCGAACGGGTGCTGCCGCCGGAGGTGTCGGCGCGGCGGTCGTCGGTGTCGGCGGAGGAGGGCGCGCGCGAGCTGGTGACGCGCGCGGCGACGGCGTTGGGCGTGGCGACGGAGCCCGACCTGCGCGACTACTACCGATTGGGGCCCGCGCGCAGTCGGCAGGCCGTGGCGGAGCTGGTCGAGGCGGGGGTGCTGGAGCCGGTGGAGGTGCGGGGGTGGGGCGCGCCCGCCTACCGGCACGTCGAGGCGCGCGTGCCGCGGCGGATCACCGGGCGGGCGTTGCTGTGCCCGTTCGACCCGCTGATCTGGGAACGGGCCCGGACCGAGCGGATCTTCGGCTTCTACTACCGGATCGAGATCTACGTGCCCGCGCCGAAGCGGGTGCACGGCTACTACGTGTTCCCGTTCCTGCTGGACGGCGAGCTGGTGGCGCGGGTCGACCTGAAGGCGGACCGGGTGGCGGGCGTGCTGCGGGTGCAGGCGGCGTACGCCGAGCCGACCGCGGACGTGGGCCGGGTCGCGGTCGAGCTGGCCGCCGAGCTGCGGCACATGGCGGACTGGCTGGAGCTGGACGACGTCGAGGTGGTGCTCAAGGGAGACCTCGCCGGGGTGCTCAAGGCGGTGGCGCGGTGACTGCGACCACTCGATCAGCTGACAGAAGTTGAAATCTGTCAGGCCAAGTCCCATAGTGGAGTCATGACGAACTCCACCCACCGCGTGACCCGGCGTCGAGTCCTGGGCACGACCGGCCCCGAGGTGTCGGCGCTCGGCCTGGGCTGCATGGGCATGTCGGACCTGTACGGCCCGGCCGACGAGGCGGAGGGCGTGGCCACCATCCACGCCGCCGTCGACGCGGGCGTGACCCTGCTCGACACCGGCGACTTCTACGGCATGGGTCACAACGAGCTGCTGATCCGGCAGGCCCTGCGCGAGCGCGACCGGGACGACGTGGCGATCAGCGTCAAGTTCGGCGCGCTGCGGGACGCGGACGGCGGCTGGCACGGCAACGACGCCAGGCCCGAGGCCGTGCGCAACTTCCTCGCCTACACGCTGCGCCGGCTCGGCACGGACCACGTCGACGTCTACCGCCCGGCCCGCCTCGACCCGGCCGTCCCGATCGAGGAGACCGTCGGCGCGATCAAGGAGGAGGTCGAGAAGGGCCGCGTCCGCCACATCGGCCTGTCCGAGGTGGGCGCGGACACGCTCCGCCGCGCCAACGCGGTCCACCCGATCGCCGACCTCCAGATCGAGTACTCGCTGATCTCCCGGGGCATCGAGGAGGAGATCCTGCCCACCGCCCGCGAGCTGGGCATCGGCGTCACCGCGTACGGCGTGCTGTCGCGCGGCCTGATCTCGGGCCACTGGACAGCGGTCAAGGGCGCCGGCGACTTCCGCGCCGTCTCGCCGCGCTTCCAGGGCGGGAACCTCGACCACAACCTGTCGCTGGTGGAGGCCCTGCGCGCGGTGGCCGCCGAGAAGGGCGCGACGGTCGCGCAGCTGGCCATCGCCTGGGTGCTGGCCCAGGGCGACGACATCGTCCCGCTGGTGGGCGCCCGCCGCCGCGACCGGCTGACCGAGGCACTGGGCGCGCTGGACGTCACGCTCACCGAGCCGGACCTGGCCCGGATCGAAGCGGCGGTCCCGGCCGGCGCCGCGGCGGGCGAGCGCTACGCGCCTGCCCTGATGGCGCACCTGGACAGCGAGCGCTGACCGCGGTCCGCGCCGCCGGTCGGTGCGCGCACAATTGGCCGGACCAGCCGGCGACACCAGGGAGCACCACGTGGCGGAAGGCGCACTGACCGCGGAGGTCATCCTCAGCACCACGGAGGACGTCCTGCGCCGCTTCGGCCCGGCCAAGGCGACCGTGGTGGACGTGGCCCGCGCCCTGGGCGTGAGCCACGGCAGCGTCTACCGGCACTTCCCGACCAAGACGGCGCTGCGGGAGGCCGTCACCCAGCGCTGGCTCGACCGCGCGCACGCGGGCCTCGCCGAGCTGGCCGCTGCCGACACGCCCGCGCCACAGCGCCTGCGCGACTGGCTGGCGGCCCTCTTCGAGGCCAAGCGCAAGAAGGCCCTGGGCGACCCGGAGCTGTTCGCCACGTTCTCCGTGCTGGTGAACGAGAACAGCTCCGTCGTCGCCAGGCACATCGCGGCGATGGTCGACGACCTCACCCGGATCGTCGCCGACGGCGTGGCCACCGGCGACTTCGCCACCGAGGACCCGGCCGTCAGCGCCGGAGCCGTCTTCGCGGCCACCGCGCGCTTCCACGACCCGGCCCACGCGGGCGACTGGTCCGCCCCGGGCGTCGACGCGGTGTTCGACGCGGTGGTGTCACTCCTGGTGTCAGGGCTCCGGCCCAGGCCGCAGGAAGCCGCGGCGCGCGCATCGGGGGTGCGCACGCCGCGGCTTGGTCCGTGACCGGTGGTCAGGCCGTGGTGGCCGTGGTGACCAGGGCGGTGCCGCTGCCGGTCCGGCCGGTGATGAAGAGGGACGGCTCGTCCGCCGGCGGGGTGTCGGAGACGTCCAGGTCGCTGCGCGCCGAGCCCGAGTTGGAGACCAGGTCGACCTGCGCCGCCACACCGGGGCGCACGCCGACGCGGACGTCGCCCGAGCCGGTGCCCAGCTGGACCCGGCCGGACGCGGCGTCGGCGATGGTGACGTCACCGCCGCCCGTGCGCACCTGCACGTCGTTCTGCACGGTGCCCAGCCACACGTCGCCGGTGCCCGTGTAGATCACGGTGTTCCCGCCGACCGACGACACCTCGACGTCGCCGCTGCCGGTCTTCGCCCGCAGCCCGCCGAGCATCGGCCCGAGCCTCAGCTTGCCCGAACCCGAGTTGACCTGCGACGACGCGTCCGCGCGATCCGCGGTCACGTCACCGGTGCCGGTGTGGAGCTCCAGCCGGCCCGCCGCGCCGGTCACGGTCACGTCCGCCGAGCCCGCCTTGGTGATCACGTGGGAGCCGGCCGGCGCCCGCACCGTCACGCTCAACGGCACGGCGCGCAGCGGCAGCGCCTTGGACGAGTGCACCTTCACCCGCCCACCGGACAGTTCGAGCCGGGCGTCGCGCACCGCCTCCGCCGGCCCGGCCGGCTGCCCGCTCCCGGTGCCGAACTGGTCGTTCACCCAGCTCAGCAGTCCGGACAGCCCCGCCGACCACGACTCACCCGGCGACGGGTCGTGCTTGACCTCGACGTGCACGCCCGGCTCGTCGACCAGGTGCACCCGCACCCGGCCGGCGAGCAGCGCCACGTCGATCTCCACGGCTCCGTCCACCTCGAAGCTCTGCTGCCGCACTACGACATCCGATTCCACGACTCCCCCTCAGCCCTGCACCCAGCCGCGGACGCGGGAGGACGACGACGGATCGCCGCCCGACTGGTCCTTCGGCGGCCCCCAGTGCTTGTGGCCGCCACCACCGCGCCGCCCGCCGACCGCGCCCTGCACGGCCTGCGCGACGAACGTGTTGAGCGACAGCCCCTGGGCCGCCGCCGCCTGCTCGGCCTTGGACTTCAGCTCGTCCAGCAGGCGCAGCGTGACGCGCGTGGCGTCACCGGCGGAGGGCCGGGGAACTTCCCGGGGCTCGGGTTCGCGTTCTTCCCGAGCGGCCGTGCCGGTGACGACCACCTGCACGTCCCGTCCGTCCAACCGCACGTCGACGACAGGGCCGTCGAGGGCCGCGGTGACCTCCGCGGCCAGGTCGGACAGCGCGTTCATGAGCGCGAGCCGCGCGGCGGGCTCCAAGGCTGCGGACAGCAGGGCCGCGGTGCGCCGGGTGTTGTCGTCCCCGGCGGACGCGGCCGTCGCGAGGTCCTCGCGCAGTGCGGCGATGTACGGCGACAGATCCATGACACCACCATGACGTCAAACCTGACATCAGTCAAGCGGGACGGTGATGTCGTTCATGACGGCACGGCGCGCGCCGCGAACGGACGCGGCCGTGTCCGCCGAACGGCGGTGGCCGGGCCCCGGTGTCGGGCAACGGACGGAACGGCTTCGGTTAGGGTTCGAGCCATGGCTGAGACGGTGGCGCCGAAGGTGCAGTTGATCGCGAAGACGGAGTTCTTCCCCCCGGACGGCGTCCCGTGGTCCACCGACGCCGACGGCGGCGAGGCGCTGGCGGAGTTCGCCGGCCGCGCGTGCTACCAGTCGTGGACCAAGCCGAACCCGGCCACCGCCACGAACGCGGGCTACATCAAGCACATCATCGAGGTCGGCCACCTGTCCGTGCTGGAGCACGGCTCGGTCAGCTTCTACCTGACCGGGATCTCCCGCTCGCTCACCCACGAGCTGATCCGGCACCGCCACTTCTCGTACTCGCAGTTGTCCCAGCGGTACGTGCCCGAGCGCAACGCCGCCATGGTCGAGCCGGACGTCATCGCGAACGACCCGGAGCTGCACGAGAAGTTCCTCGCCGCCGCGCAGGCCAGCGTCGAGGCCTACACCGAGCTGCTCAAGGGCCTGGAGGAGAAGTTCTCCGACGTGCCGAGCGCCACCCTGCGCCGCAAGCAGGCGCGCCAGGCGGCCAGGGCGATCCTGCCCAACGCCACCGAGACCCGCATCGTGGTGACCGGCAACTACCGCGCGTGGCGGCACTTCATCGCCATGCGCGCCACCGAGCACGCCGACGTGGAGATCCGCGCGCTGGCGGTGGAGTGCCTGCGCGAGCTGCAGAAGGCGGCGGCCAACGTGTTCGCCGACTTCACCATCTCCACCCTGGCCGACGGCTCCGAGGTCGCCTCCAGCCCGCTGGTCACCGAAGGCTGACGGCCGGTGAAGCGGCTGATCGTCGACGTCCGACCGGGCGAGTACACGGTCGCGCGGCTGCCCGCCGACGCGCCCGTCCCGTCCGGGCTGCTCGACGCGCCCGGCCTGGTCTCGGTGACCAGGACACCCGACGAGCTGTCGATCGTGTGCCCGGCCGAGCACGCGCCGGAGGCGGGCACCGCGCAGCCCGGTTGGCGGTTGCTGACCGTGCGCGGTCCGCTGGAGTTCACCCTCACTGGCATCATGGCCGCCCTGTCGGGTGAACTGGCCGCGGCGGGTGTGAGCCTGTTCGCACTGTCCACCTACGACACCGACCACCTGCTGGTGAAGTCGGGCGACCTGGCCCGCGCCGTGCAGGCGCTGCGGTCGTCCGGGCACGAAGTCACGAAACCGTGAAACCGGATCGGGCGACACGCGGTCTGAAGTAGCGTTCCGCCCGGTCCGCGGGTTTCGAGGAGTGACGGTGACTGGTCCGACGCAAGGTGTGAGCGTTCAACCCCGCGTGATCGCGGGCAGGTACACCCTGCTCGCCGAGCTGGGACGTGGCGGCATGGGCGTCGTCTGGCGCGCGCAGGACAACGTGATCGGCCGCCAGGTGGCCATCAAGGAGCTGCACCTGCCCGACGGCATCGCGCTGGAGGAGCGCCGGGTGCTGGAGGAACGGGTGCTGCGCGAGGCGCGCACCGCGGGCCGGCTGAACGACCCCGGCGTGGTCACCGTGTTCGACGTGGTCGCCGAGCACGGCATGACGTACATCGTGATGGAGCTGGTCGAGGCCGCCACGCTGTCCACTTTGATCAGCGCGCACGGCCCGATGCCGCAGGACCGGGTCATCTCGATGGCCGTCCAGGCGCTGTCCGCGTTGGACTCCGCGCACCAGGCCGGGATCGTGCACCGCGACGTCAAGCCCGGCAACCTCATGGTCACGCCCAGCGGCCGGGTGAAGCTCACCGACTTCGGCATCGCCCAGGCCGTGGACGACCCCCGGCTGACCACCAGCGGCAGCCTCATCGGCTCGCCCGCCTACATGTCGCCGGAACGCATCCACGGCAACGAGGCCTCGCCCGCCTCCGACCTGTGGGCGCTCGGCGCCACGCTCTGCTACGCCGTCGAGGGCGCCAACCCGTACGACCGGCCGACCACCGCGTCCACCCTGCACGCGATCATGAACGAGATGCCCAGGCTGACCAGGGCGCACGGCGTGCTCGGCGCGGTGATCACCGGCCTGATGATGCCCGACCCGAACGCCCGGCTGACCGGCCCGCAGGCCCGCGCCATGCTGGAGCGCGCGGCGGCCCAGCCGACCCCGCCGACCGGGTTCGGCGCGCCGAACCCGACCATGCACTACACCCCGCCCACCGCCGCGCGGAAGCCGTGGCTCAAGAACGCGCTGATCACCGGCACGGCGGTGGCGGCCGTGGCGCTGCTCGTCGCGGGCGTGCTCCTCGGCCGGTGGTGGTTCACCGACGGGCCGCCCGCCGCGATGGCCGAGACGGTCACCTACGGGCCGGGCGGCACGATCGAGCCCGCCCAGTTCAAGGCGGGCAACGGGCAGTGCGGCGACAACCTGGTCGACCCCAACACCACGGTCAACTACACCGACTGCGAGGAGCCGCACCGGGTCGAGGTCTACGCGGCGGCGGAGCCGTTCGGGTCGGACAAGATGTCCTACCCGGGCGACGAGTGGCTGCGCGCGTACGCGGAGAGCTTCTGCACGATGTACTTCATGTCCGAGCGGGTGCCGGTGCGGGACAAGCAGACCAAGCTCCGCTACGTCGCCGTCGTGCCCACCTCGGGCGTCTGGGCGGAGGACCCGGCGAAGGCCTCGTCGTCGGACAAGCGCTTCCGCGACGTGGCGTGCGTGCTGTGGAACAAGGACGGCACCGCGCTGAAGGACCAGCTGCACGCCAAGTAGCGTGAGGCCATGGGCGTCGCGCAGGACGAACGCAGGCTGCTGACCGAGCTGTTCGCCGAGGTGGGGCCGGACGCGCCCACGTTGTGCGACCCGTGGCGCACCCGCGACCTCGCCGCCCACCTCGTGCTGCGGGACCGCCGGCCGGACGCGGGGGCGGGCATCCTGCTCAAGCCGCTGGCCGGCCACACGCAGCGCGTCCAGGACGCCTTCGCGGCCTGGCCGTGGGACGAGCTGCTCGGGCTGGTCCGCGGCGGCCCGCCCTGGTACTCGCCCTACGCGCTGGTCGACGAGCTGGTGAACTCGGTCGAGTACTTCGTGCACCACGAGGACGTGCGCCGGGCGCGCGACGACTGGGCGCCGCGTTCACCCGATCCGGTACGAGACGCGGTGCTGTGGCGGCGGCTCGCGCCGACCGCCCGGCTGATGTACCGCAAGAGCCCGGTCGGGGTGGTGCTGCGCCGTCCGGACGGCGACGCGGTCGTGGCCAAGCGCGGGGCGGACCCCGTGGTGCTGACCGGGCAGGTCTCGGAATTGCTGGTGCACGTGTTCGGCCGGTCCGCCGCACGGGTCGAGTACGACGGCCCGGACGAGGCGGTGCGGCTGGTGCGCGGCCTCGACCGGAGCATGTAGTCGCAGCTTGCCGAGGGTGACGCGGTAGATTTCCGGCCATGACCGGAAGTCCTACCGCCTCGCCCGGCCGCCCGTTCGGCCGCGTGCTCACCGCCATGGTCACCCCGTTCGACGCGGAGGGGGCGGTGGACCTGGCCAAGGCGCAGCGGCTCGCCGAGCACCTGGTCGAGCTGGGCAACGACGGTCTCGTGGTCAACGGCACCACCGGCGAGAGCCCGACCACCAGCGACGCGGAGAAGGCCGACCTGGTCCGCGCCGTGGTCGAGGCGGTCGGCGACCGCGCCACCGTGGTCGCCGGCGCGGGCACGTACGACACCGCGCACAGCGTGCACCTGGCCAAGCAGGCGGAGGCGGCGGGCGCGCACGGCCTGCTGCTGGTCACCCCGTACTACTCGCGGCCCACCCAGGACGGCGTGTTCGCGCACTTCACCACCGTGGCCGACCAGGTCGGCGTGCCGGTGATGCTGTACGACATCCCGCCGCGCACGGTGATCCCCATCGAGGTGCCGACCCTGCTGCGGCTCGCCGAGCACCCGCGCATCGTCGCGGTGAAGGACGCCAAGGGCGACCTGCTCGCGGGCAGCAAGGTCATCGCGGCCACCGACCTGGCCTACTACTCCGGTGACGACCCGCTGAACCTGCCGTGGCTGTCGGTCGGCGCGGTCGGCTTCGTCAGCGTCATCTCGCACATCGCCGCGGACCGGCTGCGCGACCTGCTCGACGCGTTCGAGGCCGGCGACGTCGCCGGCGCGACCGCCACCCACCAGGCGCTGCTGCCGCTGCTGCGCCCCTTCAGCCGGATGCCCGGCGTCACCTACGCCAAGACCGCGCTGCGCCTGCGCGGCCTCGACGTCGGCGACCCGAGGCTGCCGCTGGTACCCGCTTCCACCGAGGACATCGAGGCCGTCGAGGCTGAATTGGGAGTCAACGCGTGATCAACCCGAGCTCACCCCCGCCCGCACTGCCCGACGGAGGTCTGCGCGTCGTCGCACTGGGTGGAATTGGCGAGATCGGCCGCAACATGACGGTGTTCGAGCACGCCGGCCGGCTGCTCGTCGTGGACTGCGGCGTGCTCTTCCCCGAGGACGACCAGCCCGGCGTCGACCTGATCCTCCCGGACTTCCGGGCCATCGAGGACCGGCTGGACGACATCGAGGCCCTGGTGCTCACCCACGGGCACGAGGACCACATCGGCGCGGTGCCGTTCCTGCTGAAGCTGCGCCCCGACCTGCCGGTGGTCGGCTCGCGGTTCACGCTGGCGCTGCTCGCGGCCAAGTGCCGGGAGCACCGCCAGACGCCCCGGCTGATCGAGATCACCGACGGCGACCGGCGTTCGCACGGCCCGTACGAGCTGGAGTTCTTCGCGGTCAACCACTCCATCCCGGACGCGGTGGCGGTCGCCGTCCGCACGACCGCCGGGCTGGTGCTGCACACCGGCGACATCAAGCTCGACCAGCTGCCGCTCGACGGCAGGCTCACCGACCTGGCCGGGTTCTCCCGGCTCGGCGACGAGGGCGTCGACCTGTTCCTGGTCGACTCGACCAACGCCGAGGTGCCGGGGTTCGTCGCGCCCGAGCGCGAGATCGGGCCGGTGCTGGAGAACGTGGTCCGCAAGGCCAACCAGCGGGTGATCGTCGCGTGCTTCGCCTCCCACGTGCACCGGGTGCAGCAGGTGCTGGACGTCGCCGTGCAGCACGGGCGGCGGGTCGCGCTGGTCGGGCGGTCGATGGTGCGCAACATGGGCATCGCGGCGGAGCTCGGCTACCTGAACGTGCCCGCCGGGTTGTTCGTCGACCTCAACGAGGCGATGGAGATGCCCGAGGACGAGGTCATGTTCGTGTCGACCGGGTCGCAGGGCGAGCCGCTGTCGGCGTTGTCGCGGATGGCGCGCGGCGAGCACCGGCAGATCTCGATCAGGGCCGGTGACACGATCGTGCTGGCGTCGTCGTTGATCCCGGGCAACGAGAACGCGGTGTTCGGCGTGGTGAACGGCCTGGCGCGGCTGGGCGCGACGGTCGTGCACCAGGGCAACGCCAAGGTGCACGTGTCCGGGCACTCGCCGGCCGGCGAGCTGCTGTTCCTCTACAACGCGGTGCGGCCGTCGAACGTCATGCCGGTGCACGGCGAGTGGCGGCACCTGCGGGCGAACGCGGCGCTGGCCGTGGCCACGGGCGTGCCCGCGGAGCAGGTCGTCATCGCCGAGGACGGCGTGGTGGTCGACCTGGTCGACGGCAAGGCGGCGATCAGCGGCAAGGTCGAGGTCGGCCACGTCTACGTGGACGGCCTGTCGGTCGGCGACGTCGGCGAGTCGACCCTGTCCGACCGGCTCGTGCTCGGAGAGGGCGGGTTCATCGCGATCACCGTGGCCGTCGACTCCGGCAGCGGTCGCGCGGTCGCGCCGCCGACCGTGTCCGGCCGGGGTTTCTCCGACGACCCCAAGGCGTTGGACCAGGCGGTGTCCCTGGTCGAGATGGAGTTGTCCCGCACGGAGGCCGAGGGCATCACCGACTCCCACCGCATCGCGCAGGCCGTGCGCCGCGTGGTGGGCCGCTGGGTCGCCGAGACCTACCGCCGGCGTCCGATGATCGTGCCGACCATCATCCCGGTGAACTGAACCGCCTCGCGGCGGGAGGGGCGTGACGTGGCCGAGATCGTGCTGTTCCACCACGGGCACGGGCTGACGCCCGGTGTCGAGGCCTTCGCCGAGCACCTGGCGGAGGCCGGGCACACCGTGCACGTGCCGGACCTGTTCGAGGGTCGGGTCTTCGTCGACCTGGGCGACGGCCTCGACTACGCGGAGCAGGTCGGGTTCGGCACGATCGCCGAACGCGGTCGCCTCGCCGCCGAGGGACTGCCCACCGACGTCGTCTACCTGGGGTTCTCGCTGGGCGTGCTGCCCGCGCAGCTGCTGGCCCAGACCAAACCGGGTGCCGCGGGCGCGCTGCTGGTCAGCGCCTGCGTGCCGGTGACGGAGTTCGGCGAGGCGTGGCCCGCGAGCGTGCCGGTGCAGGTCCACGCCATGGCCGCGGACGAGCTGTTCGTGGCCGACGGCGACCTCGACGCGGCGCGGGCGCTGGTCGCGGGCGCGGCGGACGGGGAGCTGTTCCTCTACCCCGGCGACCGGCACCTGTTCGCCGACCGGAGCCTGTCGTCGTACGACGAGGTGGCCGCCGTGCTCATGATGGAGCGCGTGCTCGCGTTCTTGAAATGAGTGGTCCGGTCGCGCACGTGGAGCCGCAGGATCCGGTCGCCCGCGATGTGCGGATGCCGTTTACCGGCGAATGGCCGTTCCGGCGCGGAACGGATGGGTGATCGGCGATTTCCTTCCGGTCGCGCGCCGATCGGTCGGCACTCGTTCGCCGCATGTGCCGGTGAATCGCGGGTGGTTACGGTGTGCGCGGAAACACCGAATTCGCGATTCACGACCGAATGGTGGGCACATCATGGGCACAACTCGTGGACGAAGAACAGGCGCCTTCCTGACCCGGTCGGCGGCTTTCTTGCTGGCGATCTCGGCGGCCGTGGTGATCGGTCCGGTCGCCCGGGCGGAGGCCGGCGTCGTGACCGCGCCGCGGTCGGTCATCACCGGGCAGGCGGTGGGCCTGACGGGCTCGGCGATCTCCATCCAGGCCACGAACACCATCACCCGCGGCGCGTGGTCGTGCACGTTGACGGTGAGCAACCCCGGCCGGTGGTACGGGGGCTCCGGCGGCGGTGTGCAGGGGCCGGGCTGGCTGAACTGCAGCCACGTCATGCTCCAGCTGGAGGTCATCGTCGGCGTGGTCCGGAACAACACGCTCGTGGCCGTCGCGAGCGACTACGACACGTCCACGATCCAGGTCAACACCAACGCCTCCGTGTCGCCCTACGTCCGTGCGACCTACTTCATGGCCGCGGTCGGGGCCGTGGAGTGGCCGGACGGCGTGATCACGGAGTTCCCCGAGCTGCAGAGCCCGTCGTTCACGATCTGACCGCCGGGCGTCCGGTCCACCGTCCACGGTGGACCGGTCAGGTCATGCCACCGTCGTCGGTCGCCGGGCGCCACGGGCTCTTGCCCGTCGTCGGTCGCGTGGGGTCGTGGAACTTCGGCAGGTCCGGCTCGTCCGGCCGCAGCGGCGCCAGGCCCGCGGTGATGGCGCGCATGATCCGCTCGTGCGCCCGCCGCGCGTCGCCCGGCTTGCCGTCCTCCAGCCCCGACAGGTCCACCGGCTTGCCGAAGTGCACCTTGAACGTCGGCCGCTTCCGCAGACCACGCGCGTAGGACGTGAGGTAGGGCTTGGCGTCCGCCCACCCGGTGACGTGCGTGTTGCCCCAGTAGACGGCTTCGTGCGCGCCCCACTGGCTCACCGGCACCACCGGGATCCCGCCGCTGAGCGCCAACCTCGCCGCACCCGTCTTGCCGCGTTCCGGCCACAGCCCGGGATCGAGGCTGATCCGGCCCTCCGGGTACATCGCGATCGGGTCGCCGCCGCGCCGCAGCACGTCGACGGTGCGGTGGTACGCGTCGCCGACGTCCGCGGCCGAGCGGTCGACGCGCACGTGGCCGGACGCCTTCAGCAACGGCCCGAGGACCGGTGCGTCGAGCAACCCGCCCGCGAGCAGGAACCGGGGCGCGACACCGATCTTGCGGCACGCCGCGATGAGCACGAACGGGTCGAGGTTGCCGATGTGGTTGGACGCGAGCAGCAGGGGACGTCCCCTGAGGTCCGCCGGGATGTCGCCGGTGACTTCGAGTCGTCCGCTGAGACCGACGACCCCTTGGTCGACGGCGGTCAGCACGCGCCACAGCAGTGGTGTGGACACGACGGGCAGGTTACGGCGTGTCGAGGTGTCGGCGCACCGGGTTCCGGGCAACCATGGGCGTCGAGCAGCGCACGTCACGTCGGCCGTGAACGTTGGGGCCGCTGAGGCCAGAGGGACTACCGTATACACCATGGCCGGCCGAACTGGGACCTCTCGCAAGGGCACGACCCGCAGCACCGGTTCCGGGTCGAAGGCCCGGGCGGGCGCCTCCCGCGCCGGAGCGTCCCGACCGGCCTCGAAGCGGTCACCCGCCCGGCGTCCGCCGGCGAAGAAGTCCGCCGGCTCCGTCGGCAGGGTCTGGGGCCTGCTCGGCCGCGGCGTCGGCTCGGTGGTCCGCGCGGCGGGCCGTGGCAAGGAACTCGACCCCGCGCACCGCCGTGACGGCTTGGCGCTGGTGCTCATCGCGCTGGCCGTGATCACCGCCGCCGGCGTGTGGTGGCGGGCGGGCGGCCCGGTCGGCCAGTGGGTCGACGTGGCCGTGCGCAGCTCCGTCGGCGGCCCGGCCGTGATCTTCCCCGTGGTGCTGCTGGCGATCGGCGTGACGCTCATGCGCACCGACCCGAACCCCGAGGCGCGGCCCCGCCTGGTGATCGGCTCGATCCTGGTCGCGGTCGGGTTCCTCGGCATGTTCCACCTCGTCGGCGGCCTGCCGGCGGACCCGCTCGCCCGCCGTGACGCCGGTGGCGCGCTGGGCTACCTCTCCGGCGGCTTCCTCGCGCAGGGCCTCACGTCCTGGGTCGCCGGGCCGCTGCTCGTGCTGATCTTCGCCTACGGCGTGCTGCTGCTCGTGCACGTGCCGATCCGCGACGTGCCCGGGAGGCTCGGCGGCCTCCTGCACCGCAAGCCCGACCAGCTCGACGGTTTCGGCGCCGAGGAGGCGGAGGTCGAGCCCGAGCCGGAGGAGAAGCCGGCCAAGCTGCGCCGTTCGCCCCGCAGCCGCCGCCAGGTCGTCGCCGCCGGCCCGACCGCCGCCGACGACGAGCAGCCCGAGCTGCCGCTGGACGAAGAGCCGCCACCGCTGCCGGTCAGGCCCGCGCCTAAGCCGAAGGCGACCCCCGAGACGCCGAAGCCCGCCGCGATCGCCGTGCGCGCGGTCGAGGGCGACTACCGGCTGCCGCCGCCGACCATCCTCAAGGACGGCGACGCGCCGAAGGCCCGCAGCAAGGCCAACGACGTGATGATCGAGGCCATCTCCGGCGTCCTCGACCAGTTCTCCATCGACGCCCAGGTCACCGGCTTCACCCGCGGCCCGACCGTCACCCGGTACGAGGTGGAGCTCGGCCCGGGCGTGAAGGTCGAGAAGATCACCGCGCTGACCAAGAACATCGCCTACGCGGTCGCCACGGACAACGTGCGGCTGCTGGCGCCGATCCCCGGCAAGTCCGCGGTCGGCATCGAGGTGCCCAACAGCGACCGCGAGATGGTGCGGCTGGGCGACGTGCTGCGCTCGCCGTCCACGGTGAAGGACAACCACCCGATGGTCATCGGGCTGGGCAAGGACATCGAGGGCCACTTCGTCACCGCGAACCTGACCAAGATGCCGCACCTGCTGGTGGCCGGCTCCACGGGCTCCGGCAAGTCGAGCTTCGTGAACTCGATGCTGGTGTCCCTGCTGGCGCGCGCCACCCCGGACGAGGTCCGGATGATCCTGATCGACCCGAAGATGGTCGAGCTGACGCCGTACGAGGGCATCCCGCACCTGATCACGCCCATCATCACCCAGCCCAAGAAGGCCGCCGCCGCGCTGGCCTGGCTGGTCGAGGAGATGGAGCAGCGCTACCAGGACATGCAGGTCAACCGGGTGCGGCACATCGACGACTTCAACCGGAAGGTCAAGTCGGGCGAGATCACCGCGCCGCCGGGCAGCGAGCGCGTCTACCGGCCTTACCCCTACATCATGGCGATCGTGGACGAGCTGGCCGACCTGATGATGACCGCGCCGCGCGACGTCGAGGACGCGATCGTCCGGATCACGCAGAAGGCGCGTGCGGCGGGCATCCACCTGGTGCTGGCGACGCAGCGGCCGTCGGTGGACGTGGTGACCGGCCTGATCAAGACGAACGTGCCGTCACGGCTGGCGTTCGCCACGTCGTCGTTGACCGACTCGCGGGTCATCCTGGACCAGCCGGGCGCGGAGAAGCTGATCGGCATGGGCGACGGCCTGTACCTGCCGATGGGCGCCTCGAAGCCGGTGCGCGTCCAGGGCGCGTACGTGGGGGACGACGAGATCTCCGAGATCGTCAACTTCGCCAAGGACCAGGCGCAGCCCGAGTACACCGACGGCGTCACGGCGGCCAAGGCGGGCGAGAAGAAGGAGATCGACGCCGACATCGGCGACGACCTGGAGGTGCTGATCCAGGCGGCCGAGCTGATCGTCACGTCGCAGTTCGGCTCGACGTCGATGTTGCAGCGCAAGCTGCGGGTCGGCTTCGCCAAGGCCGGCCGGCTCATGGACCTGCTGGAGACGCGCGGCGTCGTCGGGCCGTCGGAAGGCTCGAAGGCCCGTGAGGTCCTGATCAAGCCGGACGAGCTGGACTCGCTCGTCTACCTGATCCGCGGCGGGTCCGGTCCGGACGACGACGGGGACGACTGACCGCGCCCGTCGGTCTTTTCGGCGATGTCGAATGGCCGGTCGAATGCGCGGTCGAATCGGCGGTCGAATCGGTCGAACGCGCCGGACGGCATTGTCGGGCATTGACCCGGGGCTCATCGGGCTGCGATAGTCCGCTCATCCACCGCCGCACCGCCAGGTATTCCGCGCCCGTTCAGTCGAAGCGATTCGACAGTGGGTGCGACGACAGGGGCAGCGTTGCCCGGGAAGAAGCGCCATGAACAGGATGCGTTCGGCCGCGGTGGCGGTCGCGTTGGTGGGATTCCTCCTCGGCTCCACCGGGGTCGCGCAAGCCGCGGCCTGGTCGTCGAGCGACCAGTGGGGCACGTGGTCCAACGGCGGGTACACCGTCCGCAACAACATCTGGGGCTCCGGCGCCGGGTTCCAGTCGATCTGGGCGAACTCCTACGGCAACTGGGGCGTGTGGGCCAACCACCCGAACACCGGCGGCGTCAAGTCCTACCCCCACTCGGCGAAGGCCGTCAACCGGAAGCTCAGCGGGTTGAGCAGGCTGTCCAGCTCCTTCAACGTCTCACGGCCCGGTTCGGGCGCGTACGCGACTGCTTATGACATCTGGGCCGACAACCACGCCTACGAGATCATGATCTGGGTGAACAAGCAGGGCGCGGTCGGGCCGATCGGGTCGAAGCAGGCCACCGCCACCGTCGGCGGCCACACGTGGGACGTGTACCGGGGCTCCAACGGCTCCAACGCCGTGTTCTCGTTCGTGCGCACGGGCAACACCAACGCCGGCACCGTCGACGTGCTGGCGGTGCTGAAGTGGATCGGCGCGCGCGGCTGGTACGGCGACGTGACCGTCGGAGACGTGCAGTTCGGGTTCGAGATCACGTCCTCGTCGGGCGGCATGGACTTCATGTCCAACAGCTTCTCGATCACCACCTGACGCCCCACCCCGCCCACCGCCGGCCACCCGGATTTGTCGGACCCCGCCGGCACAATAAAAGCAGGGGTCCCCTTGGCGGGGACCCCTGCGAGGGCGCGCGGAAGCGGAGCGCGGTGGGGTCTGGTGCGGAGGTGGTGCGTCAGCTCGCGCCGAACTCCCGCACGGCCTGGTAGTACAGGTCCGCCGTGCGGTTGCAGGACCAGTTGCCCGCGCACTGGTGGTACAGGTCGGTCTTGAAGTTGTTGTCGATCCTCAGCCGGGTCGTCTCGGTGAACCGCCCCTGCCGCTTGTAGTTGCGGTAGCCGAAGTCGTGCCGGTGGCAGGCCGGCAGGAACTTGAACCCGAACGGGTTGTCCGGCGACCACGAACAACCGTCCGACGACCAGTCGAGCTGGTCGCTGTACGGCCGCTGCGTCCGCAGCGTGCTGAACTGGGACAGGGACTTGCTGAAGACGTAGTCGTCGGTCACGGCGGGCGCGTTGATGGCCGCCTGGCCGACACCGGCTCCCGCCAGCAGGGCGAGCGAGGCGAGCACGACGGTGAAAGCGTTGCGCAGGGATTTCGCGAGCACTGTTCTTCCCCTCGATTTTCGGGTGTGAGGGGTTCTTACCGGTCGGGGATCGACGCCCGACAGCCCCGATCGGCTCATACCGCGTCAACGACGGGTGAACGTTCGCCGGCACGCGCCCACCGGCGTCAACCGGCTGCGGGGCCGTCCGGAGGCAGACCTGCTGCGCCGCACCGCCCACCCCGCGCGAGCCCAACCGGCCACCGGGCCGCGTGTGCCGGCCCAACGCCGGTTGGTCCACCGGGACCACGGCACGGGCGGCCGGCACTTCGCGCAGCCGCAGGCGGTCAGGCGGTCAGTCGGTCCGCACCGCCGTCACGCCGTGCGGCGGCGGTAGTACTCCGACACCCACGGCCCGGCCAGGCCCACCGCCATCACGTACCCGAACACCACCACCCACACCACCGGACCGACCGCGTCGACCACCGGCGGCACCACCAGACACTCGGTGATGAACAGCAGCACCCAGAACGCCAACCGCTTCACCCCCGACGGCAACGGGTGCTTGCCGATCGAGCGGTCGTACCGGTAGCCCGCGCGCAGTCCCACCACCGCGCCGATCAGTGCGATCACGCCGCCGCCCTCCGTTCGTGGACACAGCTCGGCGGCGCGGTCGCGGCCGAGGCAAGCGCTTGCGCCCGCACCACGACGTCACCGTCCGGCAGCGGGAGGTGTTCGCCGAACCCGGCGGGCTCCGTGCCGACGACGTGCGCGCCGAGGTCCGGCGGCGCGTCGGACACGGTCGAGCCCGCCGGGCTCGGCGACCCCGGGTGCGCGAGCGGGCGAGCCGAACCCCTCCGTACCGGCTCGAACAGCTCGATCAGCACCCGTGCTCCGCCGCCGGGCGCCTCGGGGAGGTGCGCGGTCATCTGCCCGGCTCTTCGTGGTCGTCGCCCCGGTCCAGGAACCGCTGGATCGTCGGCTCGTCGGGGAACTCGTCCTCGTGCGTCTCGATGAGACGTTCGGCGATGGGCAGTGGTTCCTCGGCCCAGGCTGGCTGGAAGTCGTCGCTCGGCAGCAGTTGGTGGCGGCGGGCGAACTGCTCGGCGGCCTCGCGGATGGACTCGCGCAGCGTGCCGATCACCACCGTCTCGGCGGTGTAGGTCAGCTCGACGAGCAACGCGCGCATCCGGTCGAGCTGGTCGTCCTGGTCCGCGTTGTCCGCCAGCTGCGGCCACAGCCGGCGTTCGAAGACCTCCACGAAGTCGGCCGCGATGCCGTCGGTGGCCGTGCGCAGGTTCGCGAACTTGGCCAGCACGTCGTCGCTCGGGACGCTCAGCGCGGCGAGCCGGTTGCCCGCCTCCAGGGCCCAGCGCCGCACGTGCGGCCACCCGAGGCGCCAGCGGACCAGGCCGAGCTGCACGGCGCGGCGCAGGACGCGCGGTCGGACGTCGCCCAGCGGGACCAGGCGGCTGATGTCGCGGGCCTTGATCCGGACCCAGTCGTCCGGGCCCTCCGCCTCGCCGACCCCCAGCACCGCCGCGACGCTCGCGCCCTTCTCCCGCGCCTTGACCAGTTCGGCGATGGCGGGCAGGGAGAAGCCGCGGGATTGGAGGCGTTGGACGAGGGTGAGGCGTTCCAGGTGGGAGGCGTCGTAGTAGGCGACGCGGCCCTGCCTGCGGGGCGGGTGCAGGACGCCCTTGGTCTGGTACATGCGGATCGTGCTGCCCGGCAGGCCGACCCGGACCGCCAACTCGTCGACCGTCAACTGCTCCACGTCACCGATCTTGGCGGGTCGGCGTTCGTGGAGTCAAGACTCTTCGAGTGAACACTCGAAGAGTCACAGGTGCAGCAACATGCGCGAGTTGCCCAGGGTGTTCGGCTTCACGTACGAGAGGTCGAGGAACTCCGCCACGCCCTCGTCGGCCGATCGCATGATCTCCTCGTAGACCTCGGGGGAGACGGGCGTGCCGTCGATCTCCACGAACCCGTGCTTGCCGAAGAAGCCCGTCTCGAAGGTCAGCACGAACAACCGCTGCAACTGCAGCTCCCGGGCGATCTCGATCAACCGGTGCACGATCCGGTGGCCGATGCCCCGTCCCAACGACGCGGGCGACACGGCGACCGTGCGGATCTCGGCCAGGTCCTCCCACAGCACGTGCAGCGCGCCACACCCGAGGACCACCCCGTCCTCCTCGGCGACCCAGAACTCCTGGATGTCCTCGAACAGCGTGACGAGCGGCTTGGACAGCAGCACCTTGCCGGCGTAGGCGTCGATGAGGGCCTTCATCGCCCGAACGTCGCCGGTGCGGGCGCGACGCACGTTGATCGAGTCGTTCACGGTCCAAAGGTAGGCCCTGTGCGAGGAACCGCCCGCTCGACCCCGACGTCCGGCCGTGCGCCGCGTGCGCGTGGTGCCGGATGTGAAACCGGACAACACCCGCGCCCTCGTGCTCGCGCTGGAGTGCGGTCCGCAACGACACCGCCTCGCACCGGCGAGCCGGCCGGACGACCGCGGCCGGGACTGCCCGGGTACCACGGCCACCAGGCGCGGGCAACGTGCTCCAAGGCGGCTACCTGGAGTTCCCGGACGGGAACCCGCCCGGCTGCGCCGAGGGCCCCGGCCCGCCCGGATCACGTCACCACGGCTCGACGAGCCGTGGTCGACCACCCTCGGGAGGACCCCGGCGGGAGCAGTCGACGGCCGCCCCGGCGGTCGGTGGAGGTGAGCGGACGGGGAGGGGGGCGGCGGCGGTTACGCTGAGCACCGTGTCTTCCCCCACCACGTCCAAGCGCGTCGCCATGCTGACCCTCGGGTGCGCCCGCAACGAAGTCGACTCCGAAGAGCTCGCCGGCCGCCTCACCGCCGGCGGCTGGGAGTTGGTCGACGACGAAGCCGACGTGGTCGTGGTCAACACGTGCGGCTTCGTGGAGTCCGCCAAGAAGGACTCCGTGGACACCCTCCTCGCCGCCGCCGACAGCGGCGCGAAGGTGGTCGCGGTCGGGTGCATGGCCGAGCGCTACGGCGCCGAGCTGGCCGACAGCCTGCCCGAGGCGAACGCCGTGCTCGGGTTCGACCACTACACCGACCTCGCCGACCGGCTGGACGACGTCCTGGCCGGTCAGACCATCGAGTCCCACCAGCCGGTCGACCGGCGCACCCTGCTGCCGCTCACGCCCGTGCAGCGGCCGAAGGCGGCCGAAGAGGTGCAGGTGCCGGGGCACGGCTGGGGCCCGCGCGTGCTGCGCACCCGCCTCGCCGACACCCCCGTGGCGCCCCTGAAGATCGCCTCCGGCTGCGACCGCCGCTGCTCGTTCTGCGCGATCCCGTCCTTCCGCGGCGCGTTCGTCTCCCGCCACCCGGACGAGGTCGTGGCCGAGGCGATGTGGCTGGCCGAGCAGGGCGTGCGCGAGGTGTTCCTGGTCTCGGAGAACTCCACCTCCTACGCCAAGGACCTGCCCCGCGAGCTGGGCGGCCTCGAACTGCTGCTCCAGCGGCTCGCGAAGGTGCCCGGCATCGACCGCGTCCGCGTGTCCTACCTGCAGCCCGCCGAGACCAAGCCCACGCTGGTCAAGGCCATCGCCACCACCGACGGCGTGGCCGACTACTTCGACATGTCCTTCCAGCACTCCAGCGAGTCCGTGCTGCGCCGGATGCGCCGGTTCGGCTCCACCGAGTCGTTCCTCGGCCTGGTCGAGCAGATCCGCTCCCTCGCGCCGCGTGCGGGTATCCGCAGCAACGTCATCGTCGGCTTCCCCGGCGAGACCGAGGCGGACGTGGCCGAGCTGGAGCGCTTCCTCACCGCCGCCCGGCTGGACGCGGTCGGCGTGTTCGGCTACTCCGACGAGGACGGCACCGAGGCCGAGAACCTGCCGGACAAGCTGGACGCCGACACCATCGCCGAGCGCGTCGCCCGCATCTCCAACCTGGTCGAGGAGCTCACCTCCCAGCGCGCCGAGGACCGCGTCGGCGACGAGGTCGTCGTCCTGGTCGAGACCGAGGAGGACGACGAGAGCGACTGCGTCGGCCGCGCCGCCCACCAGGCGCCCGAGGTCGACGGCGAGTGCGTCATCACCAACGCCGACGGCCTGGCGGTCGGCGACCTGGTGCGCTGCCGGGTCGACGCCTCCGAGGGCGTCGACCTGGTCGTGACAGCGATCGAGGTGCTCCCGAGGTGACCGAACCCGCGCGCGTGCCGGTGCTGAACATCGCCAACGTGCTGACGATGTCCCGGCTGGCGCTCGTGCCGGTGTTCCTCTACTTCCTGTTCCAGGAGGACGGTCGGCAGGCGTGGTGGCGGCTGGCCGCGTTCGGGGTGTTCGCCGTGGCGTCGGTCACCGACCACGTGGACGGCAACCTGGCCCGCAAGCACGGGCTGATCACCGACTTCGGCAAGATCGCCGACCCGATCGCGGACAAGGCGCTGACCGGGGCCGCGCTGGTCGGCCTGAGCCTGCTCGGCGAGCTGCCGTGGTGGGTGACGGTCGTCATCGCGGTCCGCGAGCTCGGCGTCACGCTGCTGCGCTTCTGGGTCATCCGGCACGGCGTGATCCCGGCCAGCCGCGGCGGCAAGGCCAAGACGCTCGTCCAGATCGTCGCCATCGGCCTGTACGTGCTGCCGCTGCCGTCCTGGTTGGACGCGGTGTCGGTGACCGCGATGGGCGCGGCCGTGGTGCTGACCGTGGTCACGGGCGTCGACTACGTCATCCGCGCGTTCCGGCTGCGGGCCAGGGGCAAGCGGGCGGTGGCCGGGGCGTGAGCGCCGCCGACGT
Source organism: Actinosynnema sp. CA-299493 (assembly GCF_050946825.1). Classification (NCBI taxonomy): domain Bacteria; kingdom Bacillati; phylum Actinomycetota; class Actinomycetes; order Pseudonocardiales; family Pseudonocardiaceae; genus Actinosynnema; species Actinosynnema sp. CA-299493. Next base: position 7,834,792 of record NZ_CP191993.1, on the reverse strand, counting down.
CGTGCGGACCCTCGCCGAACGCGGTGAGACGGTCGCCACCGCCGAGTCGCTGACCGCGGGCCTGGTGACCGCCGAGCTGACCTCCGTGCCCGGGGCCAGCGCCGTGGTGCGCGGCGGGCTCGTGGTCTACGCGACGGACCTCAAGCACGCGCTCGCGGGCGTGGACGCGGCGCTGCTGGCCGAGCACGGCGCCGTGCACCCCGAGGTGGCCCGGCAGCTCGCCGAGGGCGCACGGGAGCGCTGCGGCGCGACCTGGGGCCTCGGGCTGACCGGTGTGGCCGGTCCCGACCCGCAGGACGGCGTCGCACCGGGCACCGTCCACATCGGTTTGTCCGGTCCGTCCGGGTCCGATGTCCGGACGCTCACTCTCGGTGGCGGTCGTGACGAAGTGCGCAAGAGTTCGACAATGGCGGCGCTGACCCTCCTGCGCGACCACCTCAAGATCTCAGTCGAGTGACGTGAGCAGCGCGTTCTCCGTCACACCCGGACACGCACGCGGGAACTTACCGACGAGTTCACTCGTTCGCCCTTGGCGGACGTGTCGGGAAGTCACTGCCCGTCGACGGGACGGGTCGGTAACGTGGTGGCACGGCCGGCCGGAAGGAGGCGCGCGATGACCGTGCTGCTACGCGAGGCGATCGGTGATCGGCTCCGCCATGCCCGCACCACCCAACGCCGCACGCTGCGCGAGGTCTCCAGGACCGCCCGCGTCAGCCTGGGGTACCTCTCCGAGGTGGAGCGTGGCCGCAAGGAGGCGTCCAGCGAGCTGTTGGCCGCGATCTGCGAAGCGTTGGACCTGCCCCTGTGGGAGCTGCTGCACCTGGTCGCCTCGGACATCGGCGCCGTCCAGCGCCCCGTGCCGACCCCGGCCGAGCTCACCGAACGGGCCCCCGCGTCCGCGTCGGCGGGCCTGGAGGGCGGCACGATGGTGCCCGCGGTGATCGGCAACGACCTGTCCGACCTGCGGTTGCAGCCCGTGCTGACGCATCGGCTGTCCACGTCCATCAGCAAGCCGCGCAACGCGGTGGTGGCGGCGTAACCCCAGCTCACACCAGCCTGAGCCGAGCCGGTCCGACCGGCTCGGCTTTCGGCGCTGGCAACGAGTTGGCAACCCCGGACGGGGTCGCCGCGTCCCCCGGGAGCCGAGCGGGCAGGATGACCATGCCGACGAAGGTCGGGGGTGACTCAGGGTGATCCCGGATATCTCCCCAGGTCGGTGGAAGCAGCGCGGGACAACTGACACGATGGAACCAACACCGGCACCGGGTCGTTGCCAATCACGAGCGCGAGCCAGGGAAGTGCGGAGAAGGCAGGCGTAGGAGATGGCCAACCCTTTCGTGAAGGCATGGAAGTACTTCATGGCGGCTTTTTCGTCCAAGATCGACGAGCACGCCGACCCGAAGGTGCAGATCCAGCAGGCCATCGAGGAGGCGCAGCGGCAGCACCAGGCGCTGTCGCAGCAGGCCGCCGCGGTGATCGGCAACCAGCGCCAGCTCGAGATGAAGCTCAACCGCCAGCTCGGCGAAGTGGAGAAGCTCCAGGCATCCGCACGCCAGGCGCTCGTGCTCGCCGACGAGGCGAGGTCGAAGGGTGACGAGCAGCGCGCGACGCAGTTCGAGACGGCGGCGCAGGGCTTCGCCACCCAGCTGGTGACCGCCGAGCAGAGCATCGAGGACCTGAAGACGCTGCACGACCAGGCGTTGCAGGCGGCGACGCAGGCGAAGCAGGCGGTCGAGCGCAACGCGATGGTCCTGCAGACCAAGCTCGCCGAGCGCACGAAGCTGCTCAGCCAGCTGGAGCAGGCGAAGATGCAGGAGCAGGTCTCCCACTCGCTGCGCCAGATGACCGAGCTGGCCGCGCCGGGCAACACGCCGTCGCTGGAAGAGGTCCGCGACAAGATCGAGAAGCGGTACACCACCGCGCTCGGTTCCGCGGAGCTGGCGCAGAACTCGGTGCAGGGCCGGATGCTGGAGGTCCAGCAGTCGACCACCGAGATGGCGGGCCACTCCCGGCTGGAGCAGATCCGCGCGTCGATGGCGGGCGGCAAGGTCGCCGGCGAGGTGACGAGCGGTCAGCCGGCCAGCGCGAGCGCGAGCATCCAGCAGGAGATCCAGCAGCGCGTGCAGCAGACGCAGGCGCAGCCGACGCAGCAGATCCAGCAGAACCCGCCGGCGAGCCAGGGCTGAGGGGGTGGTGTCCGCGATGGAACCCCGGCGGAAGGTGGCCGGCGAGATCGCCCAGGTCATCGGCGGCCAGCTCCAAGGGCAGATCGCGGACCAGGTGAAGCGGCGGTACGCCGCCTGGAACGACCCGCGCGCGAAGCTCGATCGGCGGTACCGCCGATCGAGCCGCGTGCTCACCTTCTGGCTGATCGTGCTGGCCCTGCTCGCGGTGGTCGGCACGCTCACGCTGGTGGGCGTGCTCGGCGCGGCGCCCGGCGTGGTGGCGGCTCTCGGGTTCGCCGGCACGTCCGTGCTGGCCGTGCGCACCAACCTGAGGATGAGGGGCATCGACGCCCAGCGGCGGCAGCTCGAGGCCGCGCCGGCGCCCGAGCCGCTGCCCGCCAGGTCCTCGGCGGCACGTCAGCCGATGGAACGGCTGGAGGACGCCCAGGACACGTTGCGGGAGCTGCTGCGCCAGCTCGACTCGGCGGCGTTGACGTCCATCCCGACCGACTCGGTCGAGCAGGCCCGTGCCACCGGCGCCGAGGCCGCGTCCGCGATCCGGGCCGTCTCCCGCCAGCTGCAGGCCGTCGAACGGGCGCGGGACACCGCCCCGCCGCTGGACCGCGCGCCGCTGGTCGAAGGGGTGCGAAGACTGCGGACCCAGCTGGACGAGGGTGTGGACGGCTACTGCGGCCTGGTCGCCGCCGCCGGCCGGGTGCTCGCCGAGAGCACCGCCTCCGACCCCCGGCAGGTCCTGGGTGACGCGACGGACCACCTGGCGGGCCTCGCCTCGGGGTTGCGCGAGCTGTCGAGCTGAGTCCGTCGCGGACCTCCGCACTTGGGCGCGGCCATCTGCACGAACCAGGATTACGTCACGTTGCGTAGCGAAGTTGGGCTAACCTCAAGTCCACAGTGGCGTACGCTGCTGCGATCGTGTGATTATCAGACCGTTATATAGCCGCAGCCACTACTTGGCGTGGCAGGATCCCTGGGTCGGACAGCGCGGTCCGTCCTGGTCGCCGGGGAGGTCATTGAGTGGCGTTGTGGACCGTGCGCGGAGATGGCCGCCCCATCGACGGTGACGCCGTCGCGCCGCAGGAGCGGCTGACCTGGCCGCGCACCATCGGTTTCGGCGTCCAGCACCTGGTCGCGATGGCAGGCGCCACGATCCTCGTCCCCGCCACCACCGGCCTCCCCGTCAGCACCACCCTGCTGTTCTCCGGTCTCGGCACGCTGCTGTTCCTGCTGATCACCCGCAACCGCGTGCCCAGCTACCTCGGCGCGTCGTTCGCGTTCATCGCGCCGCTGTCCGCCGCCCGTGACGAGGGCATCGCCGCGCAGCTCGGCGGCGTGCTCGCGGCCGGCCTCCTGGTGATCATCATCGGGGTCGCGGTGAAGGCGCTCGGCGTGCGGCTGCTCGAAGCCGTGATGCCGCCGGTGGTGACCGGCGCGGTGGTCGTGCTGATCGGGCTCAACCTCTCGCACCGGGCCACCGACTCGTTCGCCCAGCAGCCGCTGCCCGCCGTGGTCACGATGGGGATCATCCTGCTGTGCGGCGTGCTCGGCCGCGGCTCGTCGTTCCGCTTCTCCGTGCTCATCGGCGTGGTCGTCGGCTGGGCGCTCGGGTTCTGGCTCGGCCTGGTCGACACGGCCGCGGTGGGCCGGGCCGCGTGGTTCGGGCTGCCCGAGTTCCACGCGCCGGAGCTGCGGCCGTCGGTCACGCTGCTCGTGCTGCCGGTGGTCATCGTGCTGGTCGCCGAGAACGTCGGCCACGTCAAGGCGATCGGCGCGCTGACCGGCCGCAACCTCGACGGCAACGTCGGCGACTCGATCATCGCCAACGGCGTGTCCACCGCGCTGGCCAGTCTCGGCGGCGGGTCGGGCACCACCACGTACTCCGAGAACATCGGCGTGATGGGTGTGACCAAGGTCTTCTCGACCGCCGCGTACGCGGTGACGGGGGTGGCCGCGGTGCTGATGGCGTTCTCGCCGAAGATCACCGCCGTGCTCTCGACCATCCCGGCGGGCGTGGTCGGCGGCGCGACGCTGGTGCTGCTCGGCCTGATCAGCCTGGTCGGCGTGCGGGTGTGGATGGACAACCGGGTCGACCTGACCAACCCGGGCAACGCGCTGGTCGGCGGCACGGCCTTGGTCGCCGGGGTCGGCGACCTGACGTTGGAGCTGGGCGACATGGAGCTCGGCGGCCTGGTCTGGGGCTCGCTGCTGGTGGTGATCCTGCACCCGGTCCTGCGCTGGCTCCGCGCGGTCCGGAAGGTCTAGCCGACCCCGCGAGGTCGCCCCGCCGCGAAGCAGCGGCCGGTCAGCGCACCGCGCGGTTGATGCGGTGCACCAAGCCGGGTCCCTCGTAGATGAACGCCGTGTAGAGCTGGATCAGGCTCGCGCCCGCGTCCAGCATCCGCTCGGCGTCGTCCGGGCTCGCGATGCCGCCGACGCCGATGATCGGCAGCCGGCCGTCGGTCTCCCGGCTGACGAAGCGCACCACCTCGCGGGCGCGTTCGGCCAACGGCTTGCCGCTCAGCCCACCAGCCTCGTGCGCCAGGCGGCGGTCGGCCGGCGCCAGGCCGTCGCGCGACACCGTGGTGTTGGTCGCGATCAGGCCGCTGACCTCGTGCGCGGCGCACACCTCCAGCAGTTCGGCGATCGCGGGGTCGGTCAGGTCGGGCGCGATCTTGACCAGGATGGGCTTGCGCGGCTTCGACCCGGCCAGGTCCCGGGCGGTGGTGTCGAGCGCGGAGAGCAGCTCGGTCAACGCGGCCCGGTCCTGGAGGCTGCGCAGGCCCGGCGTGTTGGGCGAGCTGATGTTGATCGCGAAGTAGTCGCCGTGCCGGTAGAGCGCGCGCAGGGACGTCCGGTAGTCCTCCACCGCGTCCTCGACCGGCGTGACCTTGGACTTGCCCAGGCTGATGCCCAGCGGCACGGACAGCGGGCCGAGGCGGTCGAGCCGGTTGGCCAGCTCCAGCGCGCCGTCGTTGTTGAAGCCCATCCGGTTGATGATCGCCTCGCTGTCGCGCAGCCGGAACAGGCGCGGCTTCGGGTTGCCGGGCTGCGCGTGCCGGGTGACCGTGCCGACCTCGACGAACCCGAACCCGAGCGCGCCCCACGCGGGCAGCGCCCGGCCGTTCTTGTCCAGCCCGGCGGCCAGGCCGACCGGGTTGGGGAACCGCACGCCGAAGACCGTGCGCGCCGAGGAGGGCTTGCGCCTCACGAGCTTCGCCGCCGGGCTCAGCTTCGCCATCACGCCGAGAGTGGTCTCGTGGACCCGCTCCGCGTCCCCGCCGTGCATCCGGAACAACGCCTTGCGCACCACGCTCTTGTAGACCACGGCGGTAACCCTAAGCGATCGGCCCTGGCTGGCAGCGCGGGCACCAGTACGCGGGACGCTCCAGCACGCCCGCGCCCTGCCCGCCGACGCGCACCCTGGTCCCGCAGCGCAGGCACGGCTTGCCGCCCCGCTCGAACACCCAGTGCTGCCGCCCGCGTCCCAGCAGGCCGGTCGTGCTCTGCTCCGGGCGCCACGCGTTGGCCAGCAGCAGCTTGCGCGCCAGCCGCACCGCCTCCGCGGGGTCCACCGCCGACACCGGGCTCCACGGCGAGGTGCCGAGCAGGAAGCACACCTCGGCCTTGTAGAGGTTCCCCACGCCCGCCACGACCCGCTGGTCGAGCAGCACGAGCCCCAGTTCGCGGTCCGGGTCGGCGACCAGCCTGGCGACCGCCTCGGCCGCCCGTTCGTCGTCCCAGTCACCCAGCAGGTCCGGCCCCAGGTGGCCGACCAGCCGCGACTCCTGGTCGGTCGGCAGCAGCTCCAGGTCGTGCAGCGCGAACCCCACCGCGACCCGGTCGGGCACCTCCAGCAGTGCCCGCACCTGGTGACCCGGTCGCTGCCAGCGCTCGCCCGGCCGGTAGAGGTGCCACGCGCCGTCCATCCGGAAGTGGCTGTGCAGGCTCAGGTCGCCGGAGAACCGGGTGAACAGGTGCTTGCCGACCGAGCGCACCGCCAGCACGTCCCGCCCGCCCAGGTCGGCGGTGGCCCACCTCGGGTGGCGGAGCTCGCCGCGCAGGAGCCAGCGGCCGGCCAGCGCCTCGTTCAGGCGGTGCCCGGCCAGGAAGACCGTGTCACCCTCGGGCACCGCTGTCGAACGCCGTCTTCAGGCCGAACCCGACCAGCACGGACGCGGTCAGCCGCTCGGTCCACCGCCGCACGGCGGGCTTCGTCAGCACGACCACCGCCCGCCCGGAGAGCCACACCACGACGAGCTGCCACACCTGGCCGACGGCCACGTGCACGCCCACCAGCAGCGCGCCCCACCCGGCCGACGCCTGGTCGGCCGGCAGGAACTGGGGCAGCAGGCTCAGGTAGAACACGCCGATCTTGGGGTTGAGCAGGTTCGTGGTGAACCCGGTTCGCAGCGCCTGCGCCGGCGTGATCGCCAGGACGTCGGCCGGCCGTTCGACCGTGCCGCGCCACGACTTCCACAGCGCCGAACCGCCGAGCCACAGCAGGTACGCCGCGCCCGCGTAGCGCACCACGTCGTAGGCGAATCGAGACGCCACCAGCAGGGCGGTCAACCCGGCGATGCCGGCCGCTCCCCACACCAGGCAGCCGAGCGTGGTGCCGAACCCGCCGACCAGGCCGGCCTTGCGCCCGCCGCCGAGCACCATCCGCAACAGCATCATGGTGTCCAGGCCGGGCGTGATCGTGAGCAGGACGGCGGCGACGGTGAACGCCAGGAGGGCGCCCGTGCTCACGCGTCCACCGCTTCCTCGATCTCCTCGTCGTTGAAGTCGTGGTGCACGGCCCTGCGCCTGCTCCGGCTGATCCGCAGTATCCGGGCCAGCAGCAGGTTGAACGCCAGCGCCACCTCGCGCGCGCCGGGCGTGCCCCACTCGTGGATCGGCATGCACGCGCCCTGGGCCTGCTGCACCGCGAGCCGGTCCGGCAGCGCCACCGGCATCACCAGCGGTCCGAAGATGTCGCGCAGCTCCTCGATGCGGAACTGGTGCTCGTGCGACCTCGGCCGCACCCGGTTCACCACCACGCCCAGCGGTTGCAGGTCCTCGTTGTGCTCGCGCTCGGCCTGCACCGCCTCGAACGCCCGCTGCACGCCCGCCACCGCGAACATCGTGGGCTCCGTCACCAGCAGCGCGCGGTCCGCCGCGACCAGCGCCGACCGGGTCAGCTGACCCAGCGACGGCGGGCAGTCCAGCAGCACCAGCTGGTAGGGGTCCTCGTCGTCCTGGAGCAGCCGCAGCGCCTCGCGCAGCCGGCCGAGCCGGGTCTCGCCCGGGTCCGGGTGGTTCAACGACTCCGCGTCCTCGGAACCGGCCAGCACGTCCACGCCGTCGCCCCACGCGCTGGGCGCGATCGCCTTGTCCACCGTGTCGCGGCTCGGGTCCTGGAGGACGTCGTAGATGCTGGCCTCGGTGTCGCCCGGTTCCAGCGTGGAGGTGGCGTTGCACTGCGGATCGAGGTCGATGACCAGCGTGCGGACGCCACGCCGCAGCGCCGCCGACGCCAGACCGAGCGCGACCGTCGTCTTCCCCACGCCACCCTTGAGGCTGAGCACCGCCACCGTATGCACGTAGTGCAGCCTACGGCCCTTACGCTCTACGTCCATGCGACCGGACGCCGTACACAGGGTGCTCGACGCCGAGCTGACCGCCGCGCGGGACCGCAGGGGCGGCGAACCGCCGCGCGTGCTCGACGTCGGTGGTGGCAGCGGTGTGTGGGCCGTGCCGCTGGCCGTGGCCGGGTGCACCGTGACGGTGATCGACCCGAGCCCCGACGCCCTGGCGACGTTGCACCGGCGTGCGGCCGACGAGGGCGTGCTGGACCGCGTCACCGCGGTTCAGGGCGACACCGACGCGCTGGACCGGAACGCGTCGGCGGACCTGGTCCTGGCGCACGGCCTGCTGGAGGTCGTGGACGACGTCGGCGCGGCCCTGGCCGCGCTGGCCGCCGCCGTGATCCCGGGCGGCGCGGTGTCGTTGCTGGTGGCGAACCGGTACGCGGCCGTGCTGCACCGGGCCATCGCCGGCCGGCTGGTGGACGCGCGGCGGCTGCTGGACGACGAGGCCGGTCAGCTCACCGGGACCCGCGACCCGCTGCGGCGCCGGTTCGACGTGGCCGGGCTGGAGGCGTCGGTGGTGGCCGCGGGGCTGGGGGTGGAGCTGGTCCAGGGTCACGGCGTGGTGTCCGACCTGGTGCCGGGCGCCGTGCTGGAGGCCAACCCGGGCGCCGCGGAGGCGCTCGCCGAGCTCGAACTGGCCGCGTCGACCCGCCCGCCGCTGCGCGACGTGGCCGCCCGGTTGCACGTCCTGGGCCGAAAGCCGGCCTGAGTGCGGTAGAACGGAGTCTCCGCCGCCTACCCGCAGAGGACCCGCCGTGGGAGACCCGCACTTAACCTGGGCCGGCTGATGGCCGGACCAGTGCCCGAAGACCTGGACGACGAGGTGCGCGCCGCCGTCGCCGGCGACCGCCGGGCGGTCGCGTCGCTGCTGGCCACCGTCCGCCCGCTGGTGGTGCGGTACTGCCGCGCCCGCGTGGGCAGGCAGGAGCGGTCGTCCACGTCGGCCGACGACGTGGCCCAGGAAGTCTGCCTGGCGCTGTTGACCGCGCTGCCGACCTACAAGGACCACGGGCGGCCGTTCCTGGCGTTCGTGTACGGGATCGCGGCGCACAAGGTCGCCGACGCGCACCGCGCCGCGTTGCGCAACCGCGCCGAGCCGGTGCCGGAGGTGCCCGACGGCCCGGACGACGAGCGCGCGGGCCCGGAGCCGTCGGTGCTGCGGGCGGAGCTGTCGCGCCGGATCGGCGAGCTGCTGCGCCTGCTGCCGGACAAGCAGCGGGAGATCCTCGTGCTGCGCGTGGTGGTCGGCCTCACGGCCGAGCAGACCGCCGAGGTCGTCGACGCCACGCCCGGTGCGGTCCGCGTCGCGCAGCACCGGGCGCTGACCCGGCTCCGAAGAGAGATCGAACGACCCTTGATCACGCAACGCAGTCGGTAGATGAGTGCGGTTGCTCCTTTCGGGGACCAAACGCGGCCATTCGGGGTAACTTCTTGTGAGTCGCGTCATCCCCGTGTGCCACCAACGTCGCGTTCGCATGTGCCCCCGAGAGGCGTCCAGCGCGCGGACGTCGAGGAGCTCGCGATGGCAACGATGGTGGTTGGTTCGTCTGTTATGCCGGGGCTTCGCGGTAACGCGGGGAGGTCGGTGATGTCCGTGCAGTACGAGGACGTCCCGTCCTCCTCACCGGCACGTGTGGAAGGGGGACCCGAGGCGTACGTCGAGAGGGCGGTCCGCGGCGACCGGCGGGCGATCGACGCGCTGCTGGCCGCGATCAGACCCGTGATCGTGAAGTACTGCCGGGCCAGGATCGGGCACGGGCAGCGGTCGTCGGCGTCGGCGGAGGACGTGGCCCAGGAGGTCTGCCTCGCCGTGCTGAAGGCGTTGCCCAACTACCGGGAGCAGGGCCGGCCGTTCATGGCCTTCGTGTACGGGATCGCGGCGCACAAGGTGGCCGACGCGCATCGTGCGTCGGCGCGCAACCGCGCCGAGTCCGTGCCGGAGCTGCCCGACAGCGCGGGCGCCGAGCCGGGTCCCGAGCAGCGGGCGTTGCAGGGCGAGCTGTCCGAGCGGATGGGGCGGCTGCTCGGCGTCCTGCCGGACCGGCAGCGGGAGATCCTCGTCCTGCGCGTGGTCCTCGGCATGTCCGCCGAGGAGACCGCCGCGGCGGTCGGCTCGACGCCCGGCGCCGTGCGGGTGGCCCAGCACCGGGCCCTCACCCGGCTGCGCAAGGCGATGGACGAGGCGCAGCAGGGCGCTTGACGGCCCCTCAGTGCCGCCAGCGGGTCAGCGCGGCGACCTCCTCCGGTGAGCAGTCGGCGAACCGGGCGATCTCGCCGCGCCGCACGTCGGCGATCGTCGCGGCGAACTCCGCGCCGAACGCCTCGGTCAGCGCCTCGTCGGCCTCGAACGCCGCCACGGCGTCCGCCAGGCACGTCGGCAGGCGCTCGACGTCCGGGAGCCCGGCCGGGTCGACCCCGACCGGCTCCGGCAGCCGCGCCTGCTCCACGATCCCGGCCAGGCCCGCCGCCATCGTGGCCGCCACCACGAGGTACGGGTTCGCCGACAGGTCGTAGCACTTGACCTCCAGGTCACGACCCGCGACCAGGCGCAGCGCCGCCTCCCGGTTCTCCAGGCCCCACACGGCGAACGCGCCCGCCCAGCGCTGCGGCACGAGCCGCAGGTAGCTGGCCACCGACGGCGCGCCGATCGCGCACAGCGCGGGCAGCCGGCGCAGCACACCGGCGGTGAACGCGTCGGCGTCCTCGGTCAGGCCGAACCAGCTCTCGCCGTCCGCGAACAGGCTGCGGCCGTCGCGCCACAGGCTCAGGTGCAGGTGGCCGCCGTTGCCCACGCCCTCGGCGGTGACCTTCGGCGAGAACGACGCGCGCAGGCCGTGCCGCAGCGTGATGGCCCGGATCGTCTCCCGCACCAGCACCGACGTGTCCGCCGCGTGCACCGGGTCCTCGGGCGTGGTGGACAGCTCGAACTGGCCCGGCGCGTACTCGGGGTGGAACTGGAGCACCTCGACGTCCTGCTCGGCCAACGCCGACAGCAGGTCCGCGGCGTAGTCGGACAGCTCGACCTGGCGGGTGTGGCCGTAGGCGGGTCCCGTGGTGGCGGGCCGGAACTCGTCGGTGTCGCCCTGGCCGACGACCCACTCGACCTCGAAACCCGCCTGGACCTCGTAGCCGTGCACGGTGAGCCGGTCGGCCACCGCCCGCGCCAGGCCGCGTTCGTCCTGCGGGTGCGGCTCGCCCCGCTGGTCGAAGCGGTCGGCCGGCGCCCACGCCCAGCCCGGCTGGCCCGCGAGCACGGTGAGCCGGTCCAGGTCCGGGTACAGCCGCAGGTCGCCGACGGGTCCGCCCGCGTGCCGCCCGGCGATGATCGTGTCGTCCAGCAGGAACGCGTCGAACACCGGTGACGCGCCGACGCCGTCCGCGGCGGCTCTGGGCAACCCCGCCAGCGGCACCGACTTCACCCGCGTGATGCCGCTGTGGTCGACCCAGGTCAACGCGACCGCCACGACGTCCTGCTCCAGCAGGTCGTCCACCATCTCGGCCGCCAGCGCACGTCGGTGCTCCCGCTCCGCTGTGTCCATCGTGCGTGGTTACACCAGCTCACTACTGTTCAACAAGTGGACCATCTGCTGCCGTGCGTGGCGTCGTTGCGCCTCGTGGACCACCACTGCCACGGGGTGCTCGACGCCGACCTGGACCGGGACGGCTTCGAGGCCCGCCTGACCGAGGCCGAGTCCGCGTCACCCCTGGGCACGTCGTTGTTCGACTCGTCGTTGGGATTGGCGGTGCGGCGCTGGTGCGCGCCCCTGCTGGACCTCCCGGTCCTCGCGCCCGCCGACGAGTACGTGGCGCGGCGGCGGTCGCTGGGCGCGGCGGAGGTGAACCGGGCACTGGTGTCGGCGGCGGAGATCTCGACGTTTCTGGTGGACGACGGGGTGTGGTCGGAGGGCTTCGTGAGCCCCGCCACGTTCACCGGTTCGCGTGAACATCGCGTGCTGCGGCTGGAGCGGTTGGCGGAGGACGTCGTGCCCGAGGGGGCCTCGGTGTTCCCGGCGCGGGTGCGGGCGGCGTTGGACTCGTCGCCGGCGGTCGCGGCGAAGTCGGTCGCCGCCTACCGGGTGGGGCTGGCCCTGGACCCGGCGCGGCCGGCGGACGCCGAGGTGGTGGCGGCGGCCGACCGCTGGCTGAGGTCCGGCTCGACCCGGTGCGCGGACGCGGTGATCAGCCGGTTCCTGGTGTGGGAGGCGCTGGAGCGCGGCCTGCCCGTGCAGTTCCACGTCGGTCTCGGGGACGCGGACCTGTCGCTGCACGAGTGCGACCCGTCGCTGCTCACGGACCTGCTGCGGGCCACCGCGCCGCTCGGCGTGCCGATCATGCTGCTGCACAACTACCCGTTCCACCGCACCGCCGGTTACCTGGCGCAGGTGTTCCCGCACGTGTTCGTGGACCTGGGGCTGGCCACGCACTCGGTGGCGCACCGGGCGAGCCGGGTGCTGGCGGAGGCGTTGGAGATCGTGCCGTTCGGCAAGTTCCTGTTCTCCACCGACGCGTACGCGCTGGCCGAGCTGTACTACCTGGGCGCGTTGTCGTTCCGCCGCGCGTTGTCGGACTTCCTGTCGGCCGGGCTGAGGGAGCACGCCTTCGCCTTGGCGGACGCGGAGCGCATCGCTCGCCTGATCGGGTGGGAGAACGCGCAGCGGGTCTACCGCCTGCAGTAGAGTCTCGAACGGGTGTTCGGTCTGGGTGGAGGTGGTCGTGGGCCGCAGCGCGAACCTGCCGCGCGGTCTCGTCGATCGCTTCCTCGCCCGCGGCGACGTGTGGCCGGACGACACCGGCTGCTCGATGCTGCACGTGGACATGGACGCCTTCTACGCGTCGGTCGAGATCCGCGACCGGCCCGAGTTGGCGCGCAAGCCGGTGGTCGTGGGCGGCACGGCGAACCGGGGCGTGGTCGCGTCGGCCAACTACATCGCCCGCGAGTTCGGCGTGCGCTCCGCCATGCCCACCTCGCACGCGCGCCGGCTCGCGCCGCACGCGGTGTTCGTGCCGCCGAACTTCGCCCGGTACCAGGAGGTCTCGCGCGGGGTGATGTCGATCTTCCGCGACATCACGCCGCTGGTCGAGCCGTTGAGCCTGGACGAGGCGTTCCTCGACGTGGGCGGCGCGCTGAAGCGGCTGCGCCTGGGCCCGGCGCAGATCGCGAAGCTGGTCCGCGAGCAGGTGCAGCAGGCGCACGGGATCACCTGCTCGGTGGGCGTGGCGCCGACGAAGTTCCTGGCCAAGCTCGCGTCGGGGATGTGCAAACCGGACGGTTTCATGGTCGTGCCGCGGGATCAGGTGCTGTCCTTCCTGCACCCGTTGCCGGTGTCGGCGCTGTGGGGCGTGGGCAAGCGGACGGCCGAGAACCTGGACCGGGTGGGGCTGGAGACGGTGGCCGACGTGGCCGCGACGCCGTTGCCGCGCCTGCGCAGGCTGATCGGGGTGGCGTTGGCCGAGCACCTGCACGCGTTGGCGCAGGGGCACGACGACCGGCCGGTGGTGCCGTCCACGCGGGAGAAGTCGATCGGCGCGGAGGAGACCTTCGAGGTCGACCACTTCGACCGGGAGCTGCTGCGCCGGGAGCTGCTGCGGCTGTCGGAGCGCTCGGCGGCGACGTTGCGGTCGCGCGGGCTGCGCGGGCGCACGGTGTCGATCAAGGTGCGGTTCGCCGACTTCACCACGATCACCCGGTCGAAGACGTTGCGGGTGGCGACGGACGTGACCCAGGAGGTCTACAAGACGGCGTCGACCCTGCTGGACGAGCAGGTGCCGCCGGGCGCGGTGCGGTTGATCGGGGTGCGGATCGAGCAGCTGGTCGAGGGCGACGACGGCGAGCAGCTGATGTTCGACGCGCCGGAGCGCGGCTGGCGCGAGGCGGAGCAGGCGGCGGACCAGGCGCGGTCGAGGTTCGGCACGGCGGCGATCCGTCCCGCCTCGCTGCTGAGCCAGGGACCGACCAGGTCCGGGCACGACGAGCCCAAACCGGACCGCGGGGACTGACCGCGCGTTCGGCTTCCCGACCCCCTTGAGCACGCCGTTCGGGTGGTCGCGGGCCTGATCGGCGTCCCGCGGGTCGATCACCCGGCACAGTGGGCACGTGGATCGGTTCTGGGGTCTGCTCACGCCCTCCGAGCACGAGGTGCTCCTGGCGACGGGTGTCGAGCGCGACTACCCGTCCGGCTCGGTGATCTGCCACGAGGGCGAGGTGACGCGGCACGTGCTGGTCGTGCGCCGAGGCCTGCTGCGGGTGACCGCGACCACGGCCAACGGCAGCGAGAAGGTGCTGGCCGTGCGCGGTGCGGGCGACATCGTCGGTGAGCGTTCGGCGGTCGACGGCCGGCCGCGTTCGGCGACCGTGCGGGCGCTGGGGGAGGTGCGCGCCTTGGTGCTGTCGGCCGGTTCGTTCGCGGGCCTGTGCCAGCGGTACCCGCGCATCGCGTGGTCCGTGCTGGTCTGCGTGGTGTCGCGGCAACGGGACACCGACCGCCAGCGCGTGCAGATCAGCGGCACGGCCACGCAGCGCGTCGCCGCCGTGCTCATCGACATGGCGTTGGAGCGGGGGATCGCCGACCAGGGCGCGATCGCGCTGAGCCAGGAGGACCTCGCGGGCATCGCGGGCACGTCGCGGGAATCGCTCGTGCGGGTGCTGCGCGGACTGCGCGCGGAGGGCATCATCAGCACCGGGCGGCGGAAGATCGACATCCACCAGGTCAGCAGGCTCTACGACTTCACCAACTGATTTCCCCCTGTGCGTCATCTGACGCAGAACTCAAGGCCCGGAACTCGTACAAATGAGTCATCAGCCGAGTTCAGAGGGGGAGCCATGAACCACATCGAGGAGCCCGCCAGGTCTCGCCGGCGGTTCACCGAACGCCTCGCCAGCACCCTCGCCTTCACCGCCGTCATGGCGTGGGCGACCGTGGTGGTCGTCGTCAAGTCCGACCTCGACGGTGTGGTCGCGCTCGCCGTCTCCTTCGTGCTCGCGGGCGGCCTGGTCGCCGTGTACGACGCCTGGCGCGAGGTCCGCTCCGTCCGCCGCGAGTTGGACGTGGAGATCCACGAGGACCTCGTCCGCCTGTAGACCACGCGGCGGCCAACGAGGGGTGGCCGCCGTGCGCCGAGGCCTTCCGTAGACGGTCGGGTCTGCGGAAGGCCTCTTCTCGTCCGGACTCCCGCCGGTTGTCCACAGCCCGTCGAGTTGTCCACAGTTCGCGATCTCCCCATCGACCCCCCGAACCGAACCGCCGATGGTGGACACATGCGAACCACCATCGACCTGGACGCCCTGGGCGGTCTCTTCCCCCACCGCGTCGCCACCGCGTCGGAACTCCTGGGTCTGGGCCTGCCGAGCGGGGAACTGGCCGTCCGCTGCCGCCCGCAGGGCCCGTGGCAGCACGTCCTGCCGGGAATCCTGCTCCTGGCCCGAACACCGCCGACGCGAGCGCAACTGGTCCGTGCGGCCCTGCGGTACGGCGGCCCGCACACCCTGCTCACCGGCGTGGACGCGCTCCAGCTGCACGGCCTGCGCGCCCTGCCCGCCACCGGCCCGGTCCAGATCCTCGTCGACCGCGCCCTCGAACCGTCCTCGAAGGTCCGCATCACCCGGGTCCGCCGTTTACCGGACCCGGTCCTGCGCCGAGGCTTCCTGACCGCGCCGTTGGCGAGGGCCGCCATCGACACCGCGAAGTCGCTGCACCGGCGTGACGACATCCGTGCCGTCCTGACCGAGGTGGTGCGCCACGGGGGAGTGCCGGTGGCCGACCTCAGGGCGGGGCTCGCCAGGTCGTCGGCACAGGCGAGACAAGTCCTCTCCGAACTGGCCGACGGCGTGCGGTCGGTACCCCAAGCCTGGGCCAAGGCGGTCCTGGACGACCTCCCCCTGCCGCCACCAGCCTGGGGCGTCCCCCTGGCCAGCGCCGAGGGCCGCCCACTCGGCATCGCCGACGCCTGGTGGCCGGACCGCGCCCTGGCCTGGCAGTTCACCACCCCGAGCCCGAAGTCGGACCTCCTCGAAGCCGCCGGAGCCATCGTCCTCCACACCACCCCCACCCACCTGCGCCAATCACCAACCGCCGTAGCCCAAGCCCTCCTCCGCGCCGCCACCCAAGCCACCACCCGCCCCACCCCTCACCTCACCGCCCTCCACCTCCCAACCCCGAGGAGGCCCCCACCCCACCCCTGACCACCCCCAACCCCAACCCCCGCCCCGCCTAACCCACCCGCCCCGCCGAGCCTGCCCACCGACCCCGCTCCGCCCACCTGCCACCCCCACTCCGCCACACCCGCCTACCACTTCCACTCCGCCACACCCTCACCTCACCCAGCCACCACCCACCCAGCCACCACCCACGCCTGGCCAGTTGTTCGCGCGGATCGGCTGTGGGGTATCCCGCCGACCACTCGGCGGAGAAAGGAGCGAATTCGGCCGCACCCGCCTTCTCCTCCTGCCTGATCGCCGGATCAAGGCGGGCAAGGCGGTTACCGCGAATCGTGGGCGGCCGTCCGAACACGGAAAGCAAGGAGGCAAGCACGCAGAGCTAACACTGGGATGCAAGCCAGTCAAGGGCTGGTTCGTGGTTCCGAACTCGGCCTCCGGCGCGGTTCGCTGCGGTGGCGTGGAGGCGGGAGGGCGGGCAGCCGGATGTGATCTTGGTCTCCACCGACTCCTTCGAGGGGGTGCTCGGTCAGTCACAGAACGTACACATCAGGTCTGAACGTGGGACCAGAGAACGGGTGAGAGGGTGCTGAGGGCCGTTTTGGGTCACGGTTGGGTGGTCGGGGGCCCTTGATCACCCTCGCAGGGGAGTGAACATCGGGGCTTTCCGAGGGCTTGACAGTTGACCTCAAGCCGACTTGTGCGACCTCACGGTGGTCTGACCGTTGACCCGTGAGGATGATGGTGACAGAACGAACCGCTTAGGGGCACGGACTGGGTAGTCGCCAAGCCTCGCGAATCGTATCCTGGTTGTGACGCCCCCAGGGCGGGGCGTCCGCCGGGACCGGCGACAACCGTGATTACCCGGCGCCCGCGACCGCTGTGCCGGAGGAGGAGCCATGCCACTCTCCGAGCACGAGCAGCGACTGCTCGACCAGATCGAGCGCGCGCTCTACGCCGAGGACCCGAAGTTCGCATCCACTGTGCGCGGCGCCAAGCTGCGCAAACCGTCCCGACGGCGTCGCATCCAAGGCATCGCGTTGTTCGCCGTGGGTGTGGCACTGCTGGTGACGGGTGTGATGTTGCCGAAGCTCGCTGGTATCCCGGTGGTGAGCGTGGTCGGCTTCCTGCTGATGTTCTTCGGCGTACTGCTCACCGTGACGACGTTGCGTCGTGGTGACCAGGGTGCCGAAGAGCCCAGCGAAGAGGGAAGCCGGCCCAGCCGCAGCTCGTTCTCACAGAAGATGGAAGAACGTTTCCGTCGCCGTTTCGAGGACGAGTAGTCCGCGCGACAGCCCGATTGAACGACTGAACAACGCAGACGGCCCGCCCCGGGACCCTCCGGGGCGGGCCGTCTGCGTGTCGGGCACGTGGCACGTGGCACGTGGTGAGGGCAGCGGCAATTGGGGCAGGCCCAGGGCACGTGCGGGAAGCGTGAGGCGCGGGTGCGAGGACCCGTGAACGGCTGAGGGCCGGGGACGGTCTGAAGTCCCCGGCCCCCGACCGGACCGGTCACACCGCTCGAAGACCCGCGGTCACTCGTCCGGGTCCTGCTCCACCGGCGGCTGGGGTTGGAGCACCGAACGGGGCAGGACCTTGGCCTTCAACGCCAGCGGGGCGTTGCGGCTCAGGCTCTGGCGCACGTCGTCCACCGCACCCGGCAACGACGGGTCCGCGGCGGCCTGCGTGCTGTACCAAGACCGCTCCACCGCGCCCACGACCGCGCGCAGCCCGTCCCGCCCCTGCTCATCCAGGTTGTGCACCCGCACCAACCGCCGCGCCGCCACCCGCACGGTCTCCGTGCGCGGCACCCGGGTACCCCGGTCCACGGACTCCGCGACCAGCTCCTGCCAAGCCGCGCTCGCCGCGTCCGGCCCCAACCCGGCCACCGCGCGCAACCGCCCGCGCCGCCGCCAGGTCCGCACGGCCGCCGGCGTCGCCACCGCCAACGCCAGCAGCAACACCACCGCCAACCACCACGACAGCAGCGCCAACACCAACGCGAGCACAACCGCCCAACCCGCCAGCGCCGCCGCCGGCGCCGCCGAACGCAGCCACACCGGCCGGGCCAACCGCGCACCGCCGAACCGCACCGCCAGCGTCGCCAGCAACGCGAGCAGCGCGACCACCCCGAGCGTCACCAGGTGCCACATCGGCGTCGACTGCTCCGCCGAAGTGGTCCCGTCCTGCCCCAACGCGTCCGGCACGGCCGACGCGGACGCCGACGCGCCCGGAGCCGCCGTGGTGGTCGTGGTCGCCGTGGCGCTCGCGCTGGAGCCGTCCTCCTCGTCGTCCGCCTCCAACCCGGAGATGTACGGCGGGGTCACGCCGCGACCGTCCGACAGCGGCGTCGGGTCGAACGTCATCCAGCCGTAGCCGGGGAAGTAGATCTCGACCCACGCGTGCGCGTCCTGCGACGTGATCGTCTGCACGTCACCGGTGGCGTACCCGGCGGTGAAGCCCAGCGCCACCCGCGACGGCAGGCCGACCGACCGCGCCATGATCGCCATCGCCGACGCGTACTGCTCGCAGTAGCCCTTCTTGCCGTTGAACACGAAGTCTTCCAACGCGTCGACGGACGTGTCCGTGGTCGAGGTCTGCGTCGTGTACTCGAAGCCCTCTGTGCCGTCGGTGAAGTACCGGTACAACGCCGTCGCCTGGTCGAACTGGTTGGTGCTCCCGGCCACGATCCGCCGCGCCAGCTCCGCCACCCGGCCCTCGACGCCCGGCGCCTCCAGGTACGCCGGGTCGATGTCCACCTGACGGCCGACCCTCCGCAGCGTGTCCGCCGACGGCGTGTCGAACACCGTGCTCAGCGTGTACTCCTCGGACTTGCGCGGCCGGACGCTGTAGACCATCCCGCGCTCCGGGTCGAACCTCCAGTTGTCGTCGACCGCCCGGGCCTCGCGCGGCCGGCCGTACACCGGCAGCCAGTTGTCCACCCAGTTCACCGGCTCGATCCGGACGTCGGTGACCTCGCCGCCGCCGGGGTCGCCGGGCTGCTGGGGCAGCGGGCCGTTCGCGGGCACGCCCTCGGGCATGTTCCCGCCCAGCTCCCAGCCCTTGTCCGGCACGTACTGGCGCAACGTCATCGCCCGCAGGTACGCCGAGGTGCCCGGCATGTTCCGCACCCGGAACAGCTCGCGCGGCGCGCCCTGGTTGAGCATGCCGCGCAGCTGCGTCATCGGGTCGATGCCCAGCCCGCCGTTGCCGCCGCCGATCTCCTCGCCGGTGCCCGGCAGCCGGCCGACCGTGCCGACCAGGGTCAGGCTCGCGCCCGCCAGCAGCGCGACCACCACGGCCAACCCGGCCACCGCCGTCGCCGCCGGTCCCGACCCGCTCTGCCCGCCGTTGGCCAACCTGCCGCGCCAAGCCTCGTGCCGGTGTTGCCCGTCCACGGCCAGCAGCAGCGCGAACGCCCCCGCGCCGAACACGAACGTCCACAGCGGCAGCATCTCGTCGGCCAGCGACGCGGGCACCGCGAACACGCACAGCAGCACCAGCCCCGACGCGGCGGGCGCACCCAGACCGACCGCCAGGATGTCCACCAGGATCGCGACGAGCCCGATCGCGACCATCACCAGGCACCGCATGGCCGGGCTGTCCGGCACCGGCGGCACACCGGTCTGCACCTCGGTCATCGAGTCGCCGAGCACCGCCAGCAGGTCCTGCAACGACTGCGGACCGGGCAGCACGACGAGCACACCGCTGCGGGTGAAGATCGTCACCAGCAGGCACGTCAACGCCAGCAGCTGCCCGAGGGCGACCACCGGCGCGGCCAGCCGCGTCGCGCGCAGCAGCACGCCCGTGCCGCCGACCACCGCGATCGCCACGGCCAGGTACACCAGCCACAGCACGCCGTCGAGCACGCTGGACAACGCCGTCGCCGCGCACAGCGTGGCCAGGCCGGCCACCGCCGGTGTCGCGCTCACCACCCAGTTGTCGCTGCCCACCGCACTGGTCCTGCCGGTCACCTAGCCCACCTCCGTGCGCACCACGGGGCCGCGGTTGCCCGCGCTGTGGCACAGCTCCTGCCAGACCTGGCCCATCGGCGTCGACGGCCGCGCCACGACCACGCCCCACCCCGCGCCGCTCAGCAACCGCCGGGCGTCGGCCGGATCGGGCGCCGGGTCCTCGGACGCGGACGCCCACGCGCCGACGTCCATCACCACCGCGAGGCTGCGCATCCCGCGCGGCCGGTTGCGGACCAACGCGTCCACCACGGCGGGCGTGCTGCCGCCGAGGATCGCGATCACTTCCTGACCCGCGCCGGGGTCGAGCCCGGTGGCGGGCTCACGGCGGTGCGACGGCGCCAGCGCGGCCAACGCGTCCAGCACCACCGCGTCGCTGTACCCGCTGTTGCCCGGACCGCCCGCCAGCACCCGGCCGTCGTCGCCGACCAGGCGCACCTGGTGGCCGTACCGGTGCAGGTGCACGCAGATCGACGCGGCCAGCGAGACCGCCCACTCCAGGCTCGCGCCGGGACCGCTGCCCCGGTGCGCTACCAGCCGGTGGTCCAGCAGCACGGTCGTGCCGCCGCGCCACGGCCGTTCCTCGACCCGCACCATCAGCTCGTCGCGCCGGGCGGTCGAGCGCCAGTGCACCTTCCGCAGGTCGTCGCCGTGCCGGTAGGGGCGCACCACCGCGTCGTCCTCGCCCTGCCCGGCGCGCAGCCGGATCGAGCCGTCGTCGCCGGAGCCCATGCCCGAACCGCTCGGCAGACCGGTCAGCCCCACCACCCGCGGCACCACGACCAGCCGGCTGCGACCGGCCATCTCGCGGTCGAACTCGGCCAGGCCGAACGGGTCGGTGATCCGCGCCATCAGCGGACCCACCTGCTGGACGCCGCGCATCACCGGCTTGAGCGGGTACCGCAGCACGGTCACGACGTTGCGCGGCAACCGCTCCACCACGAACCGCGGGCGCGCACCCAGCGCGTACGGCACCGCGTCCTCCAGCAGCAGCCCGCCGGTCGGCAACCGCCCGGCGCTGCGCAGCTCCACGCGCACGTCCGTCGCCGAGCCCACCTGGACGCGGCTGGGGTGCAGCAGCCGGGTCGCGTGCAGGCCGATCCTGGCCCGCTGCGCCAGCCAGGCCGCCAGCAGCGGCAGGGCCACCACGAACGCCGCCACGCGCAACAGGTCGCGCTCGTTGAGCACGATCGCGCACAACCCGGCCGCGAACCCCGCGGCCAGCAGGCATCGGCCCCGGGTGGTCAGCCCGGACAGGGCTCCGCGCATGTCAGCGGTGGTTGTTCGGGTTGACGTGGTGCGGGAACTGCCCGGTCGGGTCCAGCGCCGCCTGCGGCACCGGCACCCGCTGGAGCAGGTTGCGCACCAGGTCGGCCGACGACCGGCGGGCCGCCTGCGCTTCCGCGGTCAGCACCAGGCGGTGCGCCAGCACCGGCACGGCCACCGCGTGGACGTCGTCCGGCACCACGAAGTCGCGACCGGCCAGCGCGGCCTGCGCCCGGGCCGCCCGCACCAGCTGCAACGTCGAGCGCGGCGAGGCGCCCAGCCGCAGCTCGGGCAGCCGCCGGGTGGCGCCGACCAGGTCCACCGCGTACCGGCGGATCTCCTGCGAGAGGTGCACCCGCCGCACCACGTGGACCAGCCGGAGCACCTGCTCCGCGTCGGACACCGCGCGCAGGTCGGCCATCGGGTCGTGGCCCGCGTGCTCGTCGACCATCGCCAGCTCGGCCGCCGGGTCCGGGTAGCCGATGGAGACGCGCGCGGTGAACCGGTCGCGCTGCGCCTCGGGCAGGGCGTAGGTGCCCTCCATCTCGATCGGGTTCTGGGTGGCGATCACCATGAACGGCGCGCCGAGCGGGTAGGTCTGCCCGTCCACCGTGACCTGGCGCTCTTCCATGCACTCCAGCAGCGCGGACTGGGTCTTCGGCGAGGCGCGGTTGATCTCGTCGCCCACCACGATGTTCGCGAACACCGGGCCGGGGCGGAACTCGAAGTCGTTGTCCTGCCGGTTGTAGATCGACACGCCGGTGATGTCGCTGGGCAGCAGGTCGGGGGTGAACTGGATGCGGCTCACGGTGCAGTCGATGGACCGGGCCAGCGCCTTGGCCAACGAGGTCTTGCCGACGCCCGGCACGTCCTCGACGAGCAGGTGGCCCTCGGCCAGCAGGGTCACCAGCGCGACGCGGACGACGTCCGGCTTGCCGACGATGACCTTCTCCACGTTGGCGGCGATCCGACCCACCGTGGCGTGCAGCTCCGCGAGCGCTTCCTCCCGGACCGGCGCGTGGTTGGTGTGCGGGGTCCGGTTGTCGGCTCCGGCGGCGGGGTTCGCCTGGTTGCCCGCCGACGAGCCGCTGCCCCCGTAGGAGTGTTCTGGCAGCGCGGCTGGCTGTGTACTCGGAGTCACTCGACCTCCTGGAGCAGGGCGCGGCCCTACCGCGACCGGTTCGCGGTGGCGGTGAGCGTTTCACGCAGTGTGTCAAACCAGGGCGAAGCGCCCTACACCGATTGAACAGTTTCGTGCTCGTGGATTCCACGGCCCGCCGAACCGGCCGGTTCACCCCACCCCACCACGATTCCCCACCAAGGTCGCCGGAGGACCGGTTTTGCCCGATTTCGCTGGGCCATCCGGGTGGTGTTCGGGCCGGATCGGCTCACCTGCGGGGGTGGTCGCGCTCGGCTTCCCCCACCACGCTCCACGCCGGCCATCTTCGTTCTACCTGCGCAAACGTCCCCGCGCGGGACGTGCGACCACCCGTTTCAGCGTTGACTGTGGTGAAAAGTGGGGTACTGTGGCGGCCGGTGGGGCAGACGGGGGCTCCACTGCCGGTCGGAAGTGACGCTTCCGGCGTCGGGAGGTGGGCGCCGTGTTCCTGGGCACGCACTACCCGAGGCTGGACGACAAGGGCCGACTGACGCTGCCTGCGAAGTTCCGGGACGCGCTAGCGGGGGGTCTCATGGTCACCAAGGGCCAGGACCACTGCCTCTACGTGTTCCCTCGGGCCGAGTTCGAGCAGATGGCGCGCAAGGTGGCGGACGCTCCTTTCACCAACGAGGCGGTCCGCGCCTACCAGCGCTACCTGTTCGCGGGGACCGACGAGCAGCGGCCGGACGGCCAGGGCCGGGTGTCGATCGCACCGGAGCTTCGGCGGTACGCGGGGTTGACCAAGGAGTGCGTGGTCATCGGCGCGATCAACCGCCTGGAGATCTGGGACGCGCAGGCGTGGCAGCGCTACCTCGAGGAACACGAGGACAGCTACGCCACGGCGCGCGAGGAGGTGCTGCCCGGCGTCTTCTAGATCGGCTGTAACAGCCGTTTGCTTCGAGTTTCGGGTGCCGTGAGGCCTCGGTCCGCTCGGCTTTCGGCCCTGGCGCACCTTCCCCGGCGCCAGGTCCGACGGGCGGGCGGGGACCTGACGACACCCGAATTCCTTGTCTTGTGAGGGGGGACCATCGAGGGAGTGGACGTGGTGGAGCAGGCGCGTCACGTGCCGGTGCTGCTCGATCGCGTCCTCGACCTCCTGGCCCCCGCGTTGGCCGATCGGGACGCCGTGTTCGTCGACTGCACGCTCGGTCTGGGCGGGCACTCCGAAGCGGTGCTGCGAGCGCACCCGCGGGTGCGGCTGATCGGGCTGGACCGCGACCCGCAGGCCATCGAGCTGTCCCGGCGGCGGCTGGCGCCGTTCGGCGACCGCGTGGAGTTCGTGCAGACCACGTACGACGGGATCGCCTCGGCGGTCGGCGGCGCGAAGGTCGACGGGATCCTGATGGACCTCGGCGTGTCCTCCCTTCAGCTGGACGCCGAGGAGCGCGGGTTCGCCTACTCCAGGGACGCGCCGCTGGACATGCGGATGAGCGCGGGCGCCGGGCCCACGGCGGCCGACGTGCTGAACACGTACTCCGTGGACGACCTGACCCGGATCCTGCGCGACTACGGCGAGGAGCGGTTCGCCCGCAAGATCGCCGGGGCCGTGGCGCGGGAGCGCGAGCGCGAGCCGTTCACCACCAGCGGCAGGCTGGTCGAGCTGCTGTACGCGGTGGTGCCCGCGGCGACCCGCCGGACGGGCGGCCACCCGGCGAAGCGGACGTTCCAGGCGTTGCGCATCGAGGTGAACGAGGAGCTGGAGTCGCTGCGCCTGGCGCTGCCCGCCGCGCTGTCGGTGCTGGCCGTCGGCGGGCGGATCGTCGTGGAGTCCTACCAGTCGCTGGAGGACCGGATGGTCAAGCGGGCGTTCACCGCGCTGGCCACGTCGACCTCGCCGCAGGACCTGCCGGTCGAGCTGCCCGGCCACGGTCCCCAGCTGAAGCTGGTGACCAGGGGCGCGGAGCAGGCGAACGAGCAGGAGATCGAGGAGAACCCCAGGGCCGCCTCCGTGCGGCTGCGAGCGGCGGAACGCGTCCGGGAGGCGACATGACCGCACCGGCACGGACCGGCGGTGGCGGGTCGTCACCGGCCAGGTCGGCCAAGCCCCGTGAGCGCTCGTTGAAGGCCGTGCCGGCGGAGCGCCGCCGTTCGGCCGCGGCGGAGCGGGCCTACGCGCGGCGTGCGCAGCGCACGTCGTCGAAGCGCCGTCCGGCGGTGACCCGTCAGCCGGCGGCGGCGCCCAAGGCGCCGTTCGTGGTGATGGTGATGGTCGTGCTCGGCGTCGGCATCGCGGCGATCATGTGGCTGGCGACCCAGGCGACGGCGGACTCGTACCGGTTGCAGGACGCGCGGGCCGAGGAGACCCGGCTCGCCCGGCAGGTCGAGCAGCTGCGGCAGGAGGTCGCGCTGGCCGAGTCGCCGCCGGGCCTGGCCGACGCCGCGACGAAGCTGGGCCTGGTCCCGGCGGGTGACCCGGCGCGGTTGCGGCAGCTGCCGGACGGCTCGATCGAGGTGTACGGCAAGCCGTCCGCGGTGCAGCCGCCCCCACCGCCCACCACGTCGTCCACCACGCCGCCCGCGCAGACCCCGACCGGGCAGCAACCGCCGCCCGCGCAGACTCCCCCCGGGCAACAACCGCCGGCCGGGCAGCAACCGCCGCCGGGCTGACCGCGCGGCCAGCCCGCAGCACACGAACGGCCCGGGCACCGGGCGCGGACGAACCAGTGGAACAGCCGGTACCAGGAGGTCAGTGATGCCGGGGCCCAGCCGGGGCAGACCCGTGCGACGCCCGTTGTCCGTCCGGGGACCCGCTCCCCGCGCGCGACGCGGTGGCAACAGCCGGGTGCGGCTCACGGTGGGCCGGCTGCTGCTGGTGGGCGCGCTGCTCCTGGCCGGGATCAAGCTCGTGCAGGTCCAGGGCTTCCAGGCGGAGGCGCTGTCCGCGCAGGCCGAGCAGCAGCGCGCCACGCAGATCGACATCCTGGCGCCGCGCGGCTCGATCCTGGACCGCAACGGCAACCAGCTGGCGTTCAGCGTGGAAGCGCGCGCTCTCTACGTCGTGCCGCAGCGGATGCGCCTGGAGTGGGCGAAGGCGCTGGAGAACGACCCGGAGATCGGCAGCTTCGAGGACCGCGTCGCCGACATCGCCGAGTTCATCGAGCAGACGCTGGGCAAGGAGGTCGCCGGGCAGAAGACCGACCGGGACACCATGCTCGCGAAACTGTCCCAGGACACCACGTACGTGGAGCTGGTGGACAACGTCGACCCGGGCAAGGCCGCCGTCATCACGGACAAGTACTACGACATCGGCTCCGAGGCGCGGGCCGTGCGCGTGTACCCGAACGGCGAGCTGGCGTCGAACATCGTCGGCGCGGCGAACTGGCGCAAGGACACGGAGCCGCCCGCCACGCACGGCCTGCTGGGGTTGGAGATCGCGCGGGACAACCTGCTCGCCGGTAACAACGGGCTGCGGGTCGTGGACACCATGCAGGGCAACGACGACGTGGTCATCCCGGGACCGAACCGGTCGCAGGAGCTGGCCGCCGCCACGCCCGGCAAGAGCCTGGAGCTGACGCTCGACCTGGACACGCAGTACGCGTTGCAGCGCATGGTCACCGACTACACGACCAGGACGGCGGCGCGCAGCGGTTCCGCGGTGGTGATGGACTCCCGGACCGGCGAGATCCTGGCGATGGTCAACGACAAGACGTTCGACCCGAACGACTTCGGCAAGGCCTCCGAGGACCAGCTGCGCAACATCGCGGTCACGTCGGTGTTCGAGCCGGGTTCGGTGAACAAGGTCGTGACCGCGGCGACGGCGATCGAGGACGGCGTCCACCAGCCGGACAGCGTGCTGCGGGTCGACGGCAGCATCGAGGTCGCCGACCGGGTCATCGGGGACTGGTGGCAGCACGGCCCGCTGGACATGACGTTCACCGGCGTGTTCGCGAAGTCGTCCAACGTCGGCACGCTGATGACGGCGCAGAAGATCGGCCAGGACCGGTACGCGGACATGCTGCGCAAGTTCGGGCTGGGCAAGCGGACCCAGTCGGGGCTGCCCGGCGAGGAGCCCGGGTACGTGCCGCCGTTGAAGCAGTGGTCCGGTTCGACGTTCGGCAACCTGCCGATCGGCCAGGGCCTGAACATGACCCTGCTCCAGATGACCGGGATGTACCAGGCCATCGCGAACGACGGCATGCGCATCGCGCCGCGCATCGTGCGCGCCGAGGTGTCGGCCGACGGCAGCCGCAAGGAGATGGCCCCGCCGGAGACCGAGCGGGTCGTCTCGCCGCAGACGGCCAGGACGGTCCGCGACATGTTCCGCGCGGTGACGCAGAAGGCGTCGGGGCCGGACTCGGCGCTCCAGAGCGGCACGGGCACGCCGGCGGCGCTGCCGGGGTACCAGATCAGCGGCAAGACGGGCACGGCGCAGCAGATCGACCCGAAGTGCGGCTGCTACAGCAGTTCGCAGTACTGGATCACGTTCGCGGGCATCCTGCCCGCCGACGACCCCAGGTTCGTGGTCGGCATCATGCTCGACAACCCGACCGAGAGCCCCCAGTCGGCCGCGCCGCTGTTCCACGACGTCGCCTCCTACCTGGCGCAGCGCTACCAGATCCCGCTGTCGGCCGAGCAGAGCCCGATCGTGCCGCTGGTGCACTAGGGACACCCCGCCCACCTCGTGTTACGTGGAATCTATTCAGGTTTGGTGACGGCAAGGCGGTCCGGAGTGGACGTGCCGGACGAACACTCTCCGTGCGCCGGTAGCCTTCCGCGCGTGCCTGCCAAGCTCGAGGGCAAGGTCGCGACCGCTCCGCCTCGCCCTTCCCGCACCCAGCCCGTTGCCGTGTCCGAGCTCGCCACGGCCATCGACGCGCGCCTGACCGCCCCCGACCGGGCGCACGTCCAGGTCAGCGGCGTGACCTTGCGCGCCCAACACGTGCGACCCGGCGACCTGTTCGCCGCCCTGCCGGGCACGCGGGTGCACGGCGCCGACTTCGCCGCCCAAGCCGTGGAGAACGGCGCGGTGGCCGTGCTGACTGACGAGGACGGCGCGGCGAAGGTCCACGGCGTGCCCGTGCTCGTGCACCCGGACCCCCGCGGGGTCCTCGGGCTGCTGGCCTCCGGCGTGCACGGCGACCCGTCCACCAAGCTCGCCGTGTGGGGCGTGACCGGCACGTCCGGCAAGACCACCACCAGCTACATGATCGAGTCGGCGCTGCGGGCGGCCGGTCGCGCCACCGGGCTCATCGGCACCGTCGAGACGCGCGTCGCGGGCAACCGGCTCGACAGCGCCCTCACCACGCCCGAGGCCCCCGACCTGCAAGCGCTGCTGGCCGTGATGGTCGAGTGCGGCACCACGGACGTGGTGATGGAGGTCTCCAGCCACGCCCTGCGCCTGGGCCGGGTCGGCGGCGTCGGTTTCGCGATCGGCGCGTTCACCAACCTCTCCCAGGACCACCTGGACTTCCACCCGGACATGGAGGACTACTTCCGGACCAAGGCCGAGCTGTTCGACGGCCGGGCCCGCACCGAGGTGGTCTGCGTGGACGGCGAGTGGGGCCCGCGCCTGGTCACGGACGCCACCGTCACGGTCGCGACCACGAAGCCCGCCGACTGGACGGCCACCGGCGTCACCGTCTCCGCCACCGGTGAGCAGACGTTCACCGCGCACGGCCCGGACGGCGTCACGCTCGACGTCGAGCTCAGCCTCCCCGGCGACTTCAACGTCGCCAACGCCCTGCTGGCCATCGCCTGCCTGCACGTCCGGGGCATCCCGCTCGACGCCATCCGCGACGGCCTCCGGGACGTCCAGGTGCCCGGCCGGATGCAACGGGTCGACGAGGGCCAGGACTTCACCGCCGTCGTGGACTACTCGCACAAGCCGGCCGCCGTCGCCCTCGCGCTCCAGGCGGTCCGCGCCCGCGCCACCGGCCACGTCATCACGGTCCTGGGCTGCGGCGGCGACCGCGACACGGCGAAGCGCCCGCTCATGGGCGAGGAAGCCGCACGGCGCAGCGACGTCCTGATCGTCACCGACGACAACCCGCGCACGGAGGACCCGGCGCGGATCCGGGCCGCGATGCTGCACGGCGCGCTGGCCGTGCCGGACGACGAGCGCGGAGAGATCGTGGAGATCGGCGACCGCCGCCGCGCCATCGAGCACGCCGTGTCCCTCGCGCGCACCGGCGACGTCGTCGTGGTCGCGGGCAAGGGCCACGAGACCGGCCAGGAGATCGCGGGCGTCGTGCAGCCGTTCTCCGACGTGGACGCACTGACCGACGCGATCAGAGGAGCCACCCGGTGATCCAGCTCAGCCTCGCCGAGATCGCCGAGGTCGTCGGCGGCAAGCTGCACCACGCCACCGGCGCCGAGGTGGTCACCGGCAGCGTCGAGTTCGACACCCGTGAGATCACGCCCGGCGGCCTGTTCCTCGCGCTGCCCGGCGCACGGGTCGACGGCCACGACTTCGCCGCCCAGGCCGTCGAGCGGGGCGCGGTGGGCGTGCTGGCGGGCCGGGAGGTCGACGCGCCCGCCGTCATCGCGCCGCCTGTCGACCGGGCCGAGGGCAACGCCTACGTGCTGTCCGGCGACACCGACGGCGCGGGCGCGGCCGTGCTGGCCGCCCTGGCCAAGCTCGCCCGGCACGTCACGGACCGGCTGGCGGACCTGACCGTCGTCGGCGTGACGGGGTCGTCCGGCAAGACGTCCACCAAGGACCTCATCGCCCAGGTGCTGGCGCCGCTCGGCCCGACCATCGCGCCGCCCGGGTCGTTCAACAACGAACTGGGCCACCCCTGGACGGCGTTGCGGGCCGACGAGGACACCCGGTTCCTGGTCCTGGAGCTCAGCGCGCGCGGCATCGGCCACATCGCCGAGCTGTGCCGGGTCGCCGTGCCCCGCGTCGGCGCGGTGCTGAACGTCGGCAGCGCGCACGTCGGCGAGTTCGGCTCCCGGGAGAACATCGCCCTGGCGAAGGGCGAACTGGTCGAGGCCCTGCCCGAGGACGGCGTCGCGATCCTCAACGCCGACGACCCCCTCGTCGCGGGCATGGCCGGCCGCACGAAGGCCAAGGTCGTCCTCGTGGGCGAGAACCCGTCCGCGCAGGTCCGCGCCGTGGACGTCGAGCTGGACGAGCAGGCACGCGCCCGCTTCACCCTGGTCACGCCCGCCGGCGAGGCGGCCGTGCGGCTGGCCGTCCACGGGCCCCACCAGGTCGGCAACGCCCTCACCGCCGCCGCCATCGCGATCGAGCTCGGCGCGACCCCGGACCAGGTCGCGGAGAGCCTCGGCACCGCGGCACGGGTGTCCGCGCACCGCATGGCGGTCTCCGAACGTCCTGACGGTGTGACGATCGTCAACGACGCGTACAACGCCAACCCGGAGTCGGTGCGCGCGGCGCTCAAGTCGCTCGCCACCATCTCCCGGTCCACCACGCCCGCCCGCCGCAGCTGGGCGGTGCTGGGGCCGATGGCCGAACTGGGCGCGGACTCGATCCGCGCGCACGACGAGATCGGCCGGCTCGCGGTCCGCTTGGACATCAACAAGCTGGTCGTGGTCGGTCAGGACGCCCGCGCGATGCACCAAGGGGCGCACCTGGAAGGATCTTGGGGCGAAGAAGCGATTGTGGTGCCCGACGTGTCGGCGGCCGTCGAGCTGCTGCGCGACCAGGTGCGGCCCGGTGACGTCGTCCTGGTGAAGGCATCCAACTCATACGGCCTGTGGCGGGTTGCCGAGGCTCTCCTGGAGGCGGGCAGCAAGTGAAGAGCATCCTGATCGCGGCGGCCATCGCCCTGATCACGTCGATCATGCTGACGCCCTACCTGATCAAGATCTTCTCCCGGCAGGGCTTCGGTCAGGAGATCCGCGAGGAGGGTCCGCAGAGCCACAAGACCAAGCGCGGCACGCCCACCATGGGTGGCGTCGCGATCCTGGTCGCGATGTGGGCGGGCTACCTCGGGGCGCACCTGGTGAACTCCATGTCGGCGTCCGCGCAGGACCAGACGCCGAGCGCGTCCGGCCTGCTGGTGCTGATGCTGACCACGTCACTGGGCGTCGTCGGCTTCCTGGACGACTTCATCAAGATCCGCAAGCAGCGCAACCTGGGGCTGAACAAGACCGCGAAGCTGGTCGGCCAGTTCGTCGCCACGATCATCTTCGCGGTGCTGGTGATCCAGTTCCCGAACCGCGACGGGTACACGCCGGCCTCGGTGAACCTGTCGTTCGTGCGCGACATCAGCGTGGTGTCGTTCGGCGTCGTCGGCTTCGTGGTGTTCTGCTACGCCGCGATCAGCGCCTGGTCGAACGCGGTGAACCTGACCGACGGCCTGGACGGCCTGGCCGGCGGCACGTCCGCGATGGTGCTCGGCACCTACGTGGTGATCAGCTTCTGGCAGTTCCGCTACAACTGCTCGAACCTGCTCGTGGCGGGCTGCTACGACGTGCGCGATCCGCTCGACCTGGCGCTGGTGGCCGCCGCCGCGATGGCCGGCTGCATCGGCTTCCTGTGGTGGAACGCCGCGCCCGCCAAGATCTTCATGGGTGACACGGGCTCGCTCGCGCTGGGCGGCCTGGTCGCCGGTCTGTCCATCGCCACCCGCACCGAGCTGCTGATGGTCGTCATCGGCGGTCTGTTCGTGGTCGAGGCGTTGTCGGTGGTGCTCCAGGTCGCGGTCTTCCGCACGTCACGACGGCGGTTGTTCCGGATGGCGCCGTTCCACCACCACTTCGAACTCGCCGGGTGGGCGGAAACCACGGTGATCATCAGGTTCTGGCTGCTCGCGGCCATGTGCTGCATGCTCGGGCTCGGCCTGTTCTACAGCGAGTGGCTGACCGCGGTCGAGAGCTGACGATGGGCTTCCTCGCAGGTCGTCACGTGCTCGTGGCCGGCGCCGGGGTGACCGGTCGGTCGGCGGCGGAGGCGTTGCTGGCGGCGGACGCCGTCGTCACCGTGACCGACGGTTCGGCCGACCGCCTCGCGGCGCTGGAGCAGCTGCTGCCCGGTGTGGCGCTGACACCCGGCCTGGTCACGCCACCCGACGGGACCGACCTGGTCGTCACCAGTCCGGGGTGGCGTCCGTCCAGCCCGTTGCTGGAGGCGGCGACGGCGGCGGGCGTCGAGGTGATCGGCGAGGTCGAGCTGGCCTGGCGGATGGGCCTGGAGCTGGCCGACCCGCCGACGTGGCTCGCCGTGACGGGGACGAACGGGAAGACCACGACGGTCGGGATGCTGGAGTCGATCCTGCGCGCGGCCGGCATCGACGCCGTGGCCTGCGGCAACGTCGGCCTGCCCGTGGTGGACGCCCTGCTGGCCGGACGCCGGGTGCTGGCGGTGGAGCTGTCGAGCTTCCAGCTGCACTGGTCGCCGTCCGTGCGGCCGTTCGCCGGGGTGCTGCTCAACCTGGCCGAGGACCACCTCGACTGGCACGGCACGTTCGAGGCGTACGCGTCGGCGAAGGCCGGTGTGCTGACCGGTGAGGTCGCGATCGGCGGGGTGGACGACCCCGTGGTGGCCGAACTGCTGACCTCCTCGCCGGCCGCCGCGCACGTCGGTTTCACGCTCGGGTCGCCGGAGGAGGGGCAGCTCGGCGTCCACGGCGGTCAGCTGGTCGACCGGGCGTTCGGGCCCGCGGACGAGGTGCTGCTGCCGGTCGCCGACGTCCACCCGGGCGGGCCGCCCGGTGTCGCGGACGCGTTGGCGGCGGCGGCCCTGGCCCGTGCGCACGGTGTGCCGGCCGACGCGGTGGCGCGCGGGTTGCGCGACTTCAAGCCGGGGGCGCACCGGGCCGTGCTGGTGACGACGGTCGACGGCGTCGCCTACGTGAACGACTCGAAGGCCACCAACCCCCACGCGGCGGCGGCGTCGTTGCGGTCGCACGGGAGCGTCGTGTGGGTGGCCGGCGGGCTGCTGAAGGGCGCGTCGGTGGAGGACCTGGTGCGCTCCGAGGGCCATCGGCTGCGCGGGGCGGTGCTGATCGGGGCGGACCGCTCGGTGTTCGCCTCGGCGTTGGCCCGGCACGCGCCGTCGGTGCCCGTGGTGGTGCTGGACGACGGTTCCATGGCCGACGCCGTGCGCGAGGCCCGTTCGCTGGCGAAGCCCGGGGACGCCGTGGTGCTCGCCCCGGCCGCCGCCTCGATGGACATGTTCACCGACTACGCCCACCGGGGGCAGTCGTTCGCCGACGCCGTGCTGGGGTTGGCTGGTCAGGCCGGGCAGATCGAGTAGATGCTGTCCGGGTCCTTCAGGTAGGCGTGGGCGGAGTCGATCACGGCGCACGGCCAGGCGGTGCGGCAGGTGGGGCACTGGCCGGAGGCGTCGGCCTTGTGGGTGGCCAGGGTCGCGCGCAGGGCGGCGACCAGGCGCGGGACTTCGGTGCGTGCGACGGCGCGCACGGTCTCGTCGTCGGTGTCGTGCTCGTCGGTCAGTAGCTCGACGGTGTCCAGGTAGCCGAGCATGTCCTGGTTCAGCAGGTGGTGGGCGCGAGCGAGCGCAGCGGAGATCATGCGGGCAAAGGTGCACCTCATCGGCCTTCGGTGCAACAGGGCAATCTGCATATTCGCAGAAGTTCACCCGATCAGTGGCCCTGTTCCCCGCTAATGTCGCACCATGCCGCAGAACCAAGGCCCTGGAGTCCGGCGGCGCGTCCTGGCGAGCGCGCTGACCCAACTCCGCGAGGAGGCAGGGCTCGACTTCGACGACGTGGTCGAGAACCTGGGCTACTCGAAGTCGAAGATCAGCCGCATCGAGTCGGCGTACACCGGTGTGTCCATAGTAGACACCCGGGCGCTGGCCGATCTCTACGGGGCGACTCCCGAGAAGACCGCCTGGCTGCTGCGGTTGGCGAAGGTGGCCAAGAAGCGCGGCTGGTGGCACGTCTACGGCGATGTCCTGTTCGACTGGTTCTCCGAGTACGTGGTCCTGGAGTCGGAGGCGGTCGCCATCGACACCTTCGAGATCGACCTGATCCCCGGTCTCTTCCAAACTTCGGCCTACGCCCGCTGGGTCATGCGCGCGCGAACGCCAGACGCGACCGACGACGTGCTCCACAAGCGAGTCGAATTGCGACAGACCCGCCAGCGCCGGGTGGAGGACGGCTCGCTCTCGGTGTGGGCGTTCCTCGACGAGGCAACCCTCCACCGGCTGGTCGGTGGCCGGGAAGTGCAGGAGGAGCAGCTCGCCCACCTGCTCAAGCTGGCTGAACTGCCCAATGTGACCTTGCAGGTCCTGCCGTTCGGCAAAGGGCAGCACATGGCGATGGGAACTGCCTTCACACTGCTCAAGTTCGTGGACTTCCCGAGCGTCATCTACATCGACAACCTGACCGGCGGCCTCTACTTGGACGAAGCCGCGGAGGTCGAGCGGTATAGCCTGGTGTTGGATCACCTTCGAGCCGCGGCGCTCGATCCTCAGGAGTCGGTTGCGCTGATCAGGCGGGTGATCGGAGACCTCTAGCTCGGTCGAGGAGAACGCGATGTGGTCGGAGTGGCGCAAGAGCAGCCGCAGCAATGGCACGGGCAACTGTGTCGAGGTGGCCGTGTCGGCTGACGCGTTCCGGGTTCGGGACAGCAAGAACACCGCCGGCCCGTCGCTGGAGTTCCCCGGCCGGGCCATGGCGATCTTCCTGTCCGCCGTCAAGCGGGGATAAATCTCGCTGACACGCGGGCGATGGTCACGTCTCACCGGCTCGCGCGGGAGACGATGGGCGCATGACTGCGGTGGACCGGAAGCCGGTGGGGGAGCGACCGCCCAGAGCGCCGCGCGCCAAGCGTGCGGTGCGGACGTCGTTGACCGCTTGGCTGGGCCGTCCGCTGGCGGACTTCCACCTGCTGCTCGCGATCTTCGGCGTGCTGACCGTGCTCGGCCTGATCATGGTGCTGTCCGCGTCCGCCCCGGGCGAGGTGGCGGTGGGCGCGTCGGCCTACAGCGTGTTCAAGAAGCAACTGCTGTACGTGGGCGTCGGCGCGGTCGTCTTCCTGATCGTCCTGCGCGTGCCGCTGCGCACGATCCGGCACGGCAGCACGATGGCGATGCTCGTCTGCGTGATCCTCCTGGTCCTGGTCCTGACCCCCCTCGGGACGACGGACTTCGGCGCGCAGTCCTGGTTCAAGGTCGGACCGGCCTCGTTCCAGCCGATCGAACCGGCGAAGCTGGCCCTCGCCCTGTGGGGCGCGCACGTCCTGGTGACCAAGCGCGCCCTCCTGGACCAGTACCGGCACCTGCTGGTCCCGGTCGTCCCGGTGGCGATGCTGGTGTTCGCGCTGGTGATGCTGCAACCCGACCTCGGCGGCACGATCACGCTCGGTGTCGTGCTGATCAGCCTGCTGTGGTTCGTCGGCGCGCCGGCGCGGATCTTCGGGATCATCGCGATCGGCGCGGTCACCGGCGCGCTGGTGCTGGCGCTCGGCGCGGACTACCGGCTGGAACGCGTGCAGACCTTCCTGAACCCGGAGGCCGACCCGCAGGGCTCGGGCCTTCAGGCGTTGCAGGCGATGTACGCGCTGGCGGAGGGCGGGTTCTTCGGCAAGGGCCTCACCAACGGCAGCTCGAAGTGGCGCTACCTGCCGAACGTGCACAGCGACTTCATCTTCGCCGTCATCGGCGAGGAGTTGGGCTTCATCGGCTGCGTCCTGGTCCTCGGCCTCTTCGCCCTGCTCGCGGTGGTCGGCCTGCGGATCGCCGCCCGCAACACCGACCCGTGGATCCGCATGGTGTCCGCGACGCTGACGGTGTGGCTGGTCGCGCAGGCCGCGATCAACATCGGCTACGTCGTGAGGTTGCTGCCGGTCACCGGCATCACGTTGCCGATGATCTCCTCCGGCGGCACGTCGGTCGTCACGACGATGTTCGTCTTCGGCATCCTCGCCAACTGCGCGCGGCACGAGCCGGAAGCGGTCTCGGCGTTGCGGTCCCTCGGCCCCGGTCGGGTCGGCGGGGTGCTGAAGCTGCCCGCGCCCGTGGTCTACAAGCCACCGCCGAAGCGGCGTCCCGTGCGGCCGTCGCCGCCTCCCCGAGGCCGCAAGGCCGCCCCACCGCCCGTGGACGAGCGGAGGATGGCCGGTCGCCACGCTCCGCCTTCGGAGTACCGCCGTCGCGAATCCCGGAAGGCCGGTCAGGACCGGGACGCGCGGTCCAGGCGGCGTGACAGCCGCTGACCGCGCTTTCGGCCGGCGATTCACCGCATTCGCACGTATGGGTTCCCGTACTAATAGTGTTTTGTCGCGCATGTGGTCGAGTGTGATTAGCTAATCGATCCGATCATCCTACGACTGAATCGGGTTCCGTGCCGGTCGAGTGAATTGGGTGGCTTTTTCTCGACCTGATTGGGCTATATCGCGGTTCTTCGGCCACTGTTGATACTTGGCGGGCTGGATTTTTCCACGCATGGGGGCAATCACCTGGCGTGTCCGCGTCGCGCGGTCGTTGGACAATGCGATGCGGGCATTCCCAGTGGTCTGTTCGCCATATTTATTTCCCCGACTTCCAGGAGCGGATATTCATGCAGGTCAGTCGAAGAAACAGGATCACGGTCGGGCTCGCGACGCTGGCGCTCGGTCTGGCCTGGGTGGCGGCCCCGACCGCCTCCGCCTCCGCCGACAAGCCCGTCGCCGCGGCCGCCGAAGCCACGAACTGCACCATCTCCGCGGAGACCAAGGCGGTGAAGTGCTTCAGCACCGCCACGGAGGCGATCTCCTTCGCCACCAACGGCCAGGTGACCGACGCGCCGCGTGACATGGGCGAGGCCATCGCCGACCCGAAGGTGAAGCAGCAGATCAACACCCCGGACGTCGGCGCGACCGCGGTGGTGATCGGTATCCAGTACTACCTGTCGAACTACGGCAGCCACTCGCTGACCGTTTCCGGCGCCGGCTCCTGCACCACCGCGTTGGACACCGTCGAGTACTACGTCGCCCCGCTGCCGAACCTCGCCCCCTCCGGCGGGATCAACTGGAACAACAACATTCGTTCGTTCCAGGGTTACAACAACTGCTACCAGTTGATGGTCGACGATGCGGCCTGCACCGTCGGGCTCTACGGCTGGGCCGGTTTCGCGGCCGACCTCGGGGCCGCCAACGACCGCACCGAGTGCATCTTCTGGTCGTAATCGGCGAATTGGCGCACTTGTTCGACGTGCCGGTGGTCCCGGCGTGACCTGATGATCGCGGGCGGTCCCCGGGAATGTTCCGGGGACCGCCCGGGTGCGTCAGCCGTCGAGTTCCCGCAGTGCCGGCAGGCCGAGTCGCTCGCAGAGGCCGGGATCACCGGGGAACACCCCGGCCACCCCGTCCGTCACCACGCAGACCGTCAGCGGGGGCACCGGGCGCTCGACCTCGGCCCGGCCGGACTTGGGGTCGTGTCCCTGGAGCGGCACCTGGGCCGCGGCGGGACCCGCGGACAGCGCGCCCAGCCCCCAGAGTTCGGAGCACAGCGCCGCCGCGTCGTCGGCGACGTCGGCCGGCTTGCCCTCGACGACCGCGCCCACCGCGTCCTCGTGGTGGCCGCGGGTGTCGGCCTCGGTGTAGCAGCGGACCTGTTCGCGGACGGTGGCCGGCTGGGACGCCACGTAGGCGGCCACCGCCACCCCGCCGGAGAGCATGCACAGGGCCACCGTGCCGGGAACCGCCCACCGGGCGACCCGCCGGCGAGGACTCGGACGTTCGGCGACCGCGTCCACCAGGTGCCGACCGCGGGCCGCGAGTCGGTGCGTCGCCATGGGGATCTGATCGAACCGGTCGGTCATCGCATCTCCTTTTCCAGGGTGGTCGGTCGACCGAGCAGGTCACGCAGGTGCTGCCGAGCCCTGTTCAGCCGGGAGCGGACGGTGCCGACGGGGATCGCCAGGGCGATCGACGCGTCCTCGTAGCTCAGGCCCGTCCAGGCGCAGAGCGCCAGCACCTCCTGCTCCTCGCGGCGCAAGCGGCGGTAGGCCGGCAGGATCGTGGCCATCTCCAGCTCCGCGTCCATGCGGCGCGAGGCCGCGTCGGCGAGGTCCGCCTCGGACTCCTGCGGGGGCAGCCGGGCCAGCGCCCGTTCGTACCGCCTCAGCGACCGCGTGTGGTTGCGCACCACGTTGTTCGCGATGCCCAGCAGCCACGGCAGCACCGACCCCGTGGGCGAGAGCCGCAGCCTGCGCCGCTGCCGCCACGCCTCCAGGAAGGCCACCGAGGTCAGGTCCTCGGCGGTGCTCCAGTTCCCGATCTGCCGGAAGCAGTGGTTGTAGACGGTGTTCGCATGGCGCTGGAACAGCAGGCCCATGCCCGCGGCGTCACCCGCGGTGGCCCGTCGCCACAGCAGCTCGTCGGTCTCCACCGGCTCGACTGGATCCATGCCCACCCATGTCCGCTCGTCCCGGTGTGGTTCCACCCGGCGTTCGATGGTGCCGTTGCTAGGCTCGGCGCGTCGAGTCGACGAACTCCCGCAGCCCTGGAGGTTCTCCTGTCCGGTGATCGGCTTGTCCCCAACGGTCCGTGCGTGGTGGTCGCCGGAGGCGGCACCGCCGGGCACATCGAGCCAGCCCTGGCCCTGGCCGACGCGATCATGCGGCTCCGGCCCGACGCGCGGGTCGTCGCGCTCGGCACGGAGCGTGGCCTGGAGAGCAGGCTCGTGCCGGCTCGCGGCTACCCGCTGGAGCTGATCCCCCCGGTGCCGATGCCGCGCAAGCCGACGCCGGACCTGCTCAAGCTGCCCCTGCGGGTGCGCGGCGCCGTGAAGCACACCCGTGAGGTGCTGGAACGGGTCCGCGCCGACGTCGTGGTCGGCTTCGGCGGCTACGTCGCGCTGCCGGCCTACCTCGCCGCGCGCGGCCGGGTGCCGATCGTGGTGCACGAGGCCAACGCCAAGGCGGGTCTGGCCAACAAGGTCGGCGCGAAGTTCGCCGCCCGGGTCGCCGCCGCGGTGCCCGACTCGGGCCTGACCGACGCCGAGATCATCGGCATCCCGCTGCGCTACTCGATCACCTCCCTCAAGCGCGCCGAGCTGCGGCAGCAGGCCCGCGCCCACTTCGGCCTGCACCCGACCGCGCCGACGCTGCTGGTGTTCGGCGGCTCGCAGGGCGCCCGGTCGATCAACAACGCGGTGTCCGGCGCCGCGTCCGCGTTCGCGTGGGCGGGTATCGGCGTGCTGCACGCGCACGG
The DNA here is from genome assembly GCF_050946825.1 of Actinosynnema sp. CA-299493. NCBI lineage: Bacteria > Bacillati > Actinomycetota > Actinomycetes > Pseudonocardiales > Pseudonocardiaceae > Actinosynnema > Actinosynnema sp. CA-299493. The sequence continues at coordinate 7,796,360 of NZ_CP191993.1, read as the reverse complement.
GCCCAAGAACACCGTCGCGGTGCAGTCGGTGCCGGGCGCGCCGCCGTACGTGCCGGTGCCGTACCTGGACCGGATGGACCTCGCCTACGCGGCGGCGGACGCGGTGCTGTGCCGGTCCGGCGCGATGACGGTGGCCGAGGTGTCCGCCGTGGGCCTGCCCGCGGTGTTCGTGCCGCTGCCCATCGGCAACGGCGAGCAGTCGCTCAACGCGGGTCCCGTGGTCGCCGCCGGCGGTGGCCTGCTGGTGCCCGACGAGCAGTTGACGCCGGAGTGGATCGCGGCGAACGTGGTCCCGCTGGTCGCCGACCGCGACCGGCTGGCCGCGATGACCACGGCCACGCTGAGCACCGGCCACCGCGAGGCGGACGAGGTGCTGGCCCGCATCGTGCTCGAGGTGATCGAGAAGTGAGCGACGTCCTGGACCGCGTGCACCTCGTCGGCATCGGCGGGGCGGGCATGAGCGGCATCGCCCGGATCCTGCTCGCCCGGGGCGCGCAGGTGTCCGGCTCGGACGCCAAGGACTCCCGCACCGTGCTCGCGCTGCGCGCGCAGGGTGCGGCGATCGCGGTCGGCCACGCCGGCGCGAACCTCGACCAGCTGCCCGGCGGGCCCACGGCGGTCGTCGTGTCCACCGCGATCCGCGAGGACAACCCGGAGCTGGTGGAGGCACGCGCGCGCGGCGCGGTGGTGCTGCGGCGGGCCGAGGCGCTGGCCGCGTTGATGCTCGACCACCGCGTGGCGTGCGTCGCCGGCACGCACGGCAAGACGTCGACCACGTCCATGCTCACGGTCGCCCTCCAGCACTGCCGGATGGACCCGTCGTTCGCGATCGGCGGCGACCTCAACGAGTCGGGCGCGAACGCGCACCAGGGCACCGGTGGCGTGTTCGTCGCCGAGGCCGACGAGAGCGACGGCTCGTTCCTCTTCTTCTCGCCGTCGGTCGCGGTGGTGACCAACGTCGAGGCCGACCACCTCGACCACCACGGCACCGTCGAGGCGTACGTGGCGGTGTTCGACTCGTTCCTGGAGCGCATCCAGCCCGACGGCGTGCTGATCGCGTGCGCGGACGACCCGGGCTCGGCGGCGCTGGCGGAACGGGCCGCGAAGCTCGGCATCCGGGTCCGCACGTACGGCCGCACGGCCACCGGCGACGGCTCGGTCCGACTGGTCGACTACCGGCCCGCCGACTCCGGCGGCGTCGCCAGGGTCGAGCTGGCCGGTGGAGCCGGCGACGAGGTGCTGGACGTGCGCGTGGCCGTGCCGGGGGAGCACATGGCCGGCAACGCCATCGCCGCCCTGATCGCGGCGCTGGAACTGGGCGCGGACCGCCAGGGCGTGCTGAACGGGCTGGCCGCGTTCGGCGGCGTCCGGCGGCGGTTCGAGTTCAAGGGCGAGGCCAGGGGCGTGCGGGTGTACGACGACTACGCCCACCACCCCACCGAGGTCGCCGCCCAGATCGCCGCCGCCCGGCCGGTCGCGGGCGAGGGCAAGCTGGTCGTGGTGTTCCAGCCGCACCTGTACTCGCGGACCAGGCTGTTCGCCGAGGAGTTCGCCGCCGCGCTCGGCACGGCCGACCGCGTCGTCGTGCTCGACGTCTACGGCGCGCGGGAGGAGCCGGAGCCCGGTGTCACCGGCGCGCTGGTCTCGGGCCTGGTGCCGCTGGACGTCGGCGAGGTCGTCCACGAGCCGTCGTTCGACCGGGTGCCCGCGCTGGTCGCGAGCATGGTCGGCGAGGGCGACGTGGTGGTGACCATGGGCGCGGGCGACGTGACCATGCTGGGGCCGGAGATCGTCGGCGAGCTGGACCGGGCCGCGGAGCTGGACCGGGCATGAGCACACAGTCGGCGCGTCGTCGCCCGGGCGCCTCCTCCGGCCCGGGCTCCCGTCCGGCGGCGCGCCGACGCCCGACCCGACGTCCGACGCGCGCCGACCGGTACCGGCGCAGGGTGGTCCGCCGCCGGCTCGGGGCCGTCCTCGCGATGTTCGTGGTGACCGTCGTCGTCTGCACGGTTTGGTTCACGCCCGCGCTCGGCGTCCGCGAGGTGGAGGTGCTCGGCATCGCCGCCCTCACCGTCGACGAGGTCCGCACGGCCGCCGCCATCGAGCCCGGCACGCCGCTGGTGCGGCTGGACGTCGACGCGGTCGCCGCGCGGGTCCGCGAACTGCCGCGCGTCGCCGGTGTCGAGGTCGAGCGGGTCGTGCCCGGCACCGTGCGGCTCACCGTGGACGAGCGGGAGCCGGTCGCGGTGGTCGTCGCGCCCGGCGGCGCGCACCTGGTCGACGTGACCGGCAAGGACTACGCGACCGTCGTGCAGCCGCCGGACGGCCTGCCGGAGCTGAAGGTCGCGCCGGACGCGGTCGCGGCGGCGGTGTCCGTGCTCACCCAGGTGCCCGAGGCCTTGCGCGAGGACGTGCTGAGCGTCACCGCGGACTCGCCCCTGGACATCCGGCTGATGCTGACCGGCGACCGGCAGGCCCGCTGGGGCTCACCCGCCGACACCCCGCGCAAGGCCGCCGTGCTGGACGTCCTGATGACCCGCAAGGGCAGTGTGTTCGACGTGTCCAGCCCCGAGCTGCCCACCGTCTCGTAAACGCGAATATATCTCGTAAACCTTGTGGCGCGGTGAAACCCGCCACAAGGGGCATCCGCGAAAGTGGATCGTCCCGACGTGGTCTCGCGGTGATACTCCGGGCATGACGCAGACGCCGGTGGACAACCGGACCCCACTCCCGTACACCGGCGACGAACGCGCCCTGCTCTCCGGATTCCTCGACTTCCTGCGCGGCACGATCGAGTTCAAGTGCGCCGGGCTGTCGGACGACGACGCCGCGCGTCCGGTGCTCCCGTCGCAGCTCAACACGGCCGCGGGCATCGTCAAGCACCTGCGGTGGGTCGAGCACTACTGGTTCGAGGTGGCGCTGACCGGACGGCCCTCGCGCGCGCCATACACCCGGGAGGACCCGGACGCAGATTGGCGCGTCGAGCCGGGTGAGACGATCTCGGGATTGATCGCCGACTACGCTGAGCAGTGCACGGTGAGTCGGGAACTCCTCGCGGACCTCGACCTCGACCACGAGGTGGCGTTCCGCGGGGACGAGCGGCTTTCCGCGCGCTGGGTGCTGATCCACATGATCGAGGAAACGGGTCGGCACGCGGGACACCTGGACGTGGTGCGGGAACTGCTCGACGGGATGACCGGCGAGTAGGGACCGCTCACCCGGTCAGGACACAACACGGCGTGGCTGCTGGACCGAGGCATTCGCGATGCATAACGTCCAGCAGGAACATACGGGGTTGACATAACTCTGAACCTCTGGTTGAGAGTTTCAATCCGGGTGGAGATCCGTCCGGGCTGTGACACCGGTGGTCATCCACTCCAGCACATGAGCACGGACACGATCAGGAAGGCGGACCGATGACGCCCCCGCACAACTACCTCGCGGTGATAAAGGTCGTCGGCATCGGCGGTGGCGGTGTGAACGCCGTCAACCGCATGATCGAGGTCGGGCTCAAGGGCGTCGAGTTCATCGCGGTGAACACCGACGCCCAGGCGCTGCTCATGTCGGATGCCGACGTGAAGCTCGACATCGGCCGCGAACTCACCCGCGGCCTCGGTGCAGGCGCCAACCCGGAAGTCGGCCACAAGGCCGCCGAAGACCACCGCGAGGAGATCGAGGAAGTCCTCAAGGGCGCGGACATGGTGTTCGTGACCGCGGGAGAGGGCGGTGGCACGGGCACCGGCGGCGCGCCCGTCGTCGCCTCGATCGCCCGCAAGCTCGGCGCGCTGACCATCGGTGTGGTCACGCGACCGTTCTCGTTCGAGGGCAAGCGCCGCGCCAAGCAGGCCGAGGACGGCATCCAGGCCCTGCGCAACGAGTGCGACACCCTCATCGTGATCCCGAACGACCGGCTGCTGCAGCTCGGCGACATCGGTGTCTCGCTGATGGACGCGTTCCGCTCCGCGGACGAGGTGCTGCTGTCCGGTGTCCAGGGCATCACCGACCTGATCACCACGCCCGGTCTGATCAACCTGGACTTCGCCGACGTCAAGTCGGTCATGTCCGGCGCGGGCAGCGCGTTGATGGGCATCGGCTCCGCGCGAGGCGAGGGAAGAGCGGTCCAGGCCGCCCAGAAGGCGATCAACTCGCCGTTGCTGGAAGCGTCGATGGAGGGTGCGCACGGCGTGCTGCTCTCGATCGCCGGTGGCAGCGACCTCGGGCTGTTCGAGATCAACGAGTCGGCTTCGCTGGTGCAGGAAGCCGCGCACCCCGACGCGAACATCATCTTCGGCACGGTCATCGACGACTCGCTCGGTGACGAGGTCCGGGTGACGGTGATCGCGGCGGGTTTTGACAGTGGCGGGCCGACCCACAAGAAGTTGGAGCCCCAGGCTCTGTCCAGCCCGCCGCGTGGCACGCCCGTGGCCCCGGCCACCGCGGGTCAGGTGAACCACAACCCGCAGCCCCAGCCGGTGCCGCAGGTCCAGCAACCCCAGCCCGTGCAGCACCAGCACCAGCACCAGCCGCAGCCCGTGCAGCAGGTGGAGCAGCCGGTCGCGCAGCGGCCGACCGTGCCGCAGCAGCCGCAGCCCAGCCAGGGCAACGGCCAGTCCCCGTACGCCACGCCGCAGCCGACCATGCCGAGGTCGCTGTCGCCGGGCGTGCCGGGGAACACCGGCGGGTCGTTGCCGACCCGGGCCGTGCCGGTGACGGACGACCCCGACGACGAGGTCGACGTGCCACCCTTCATGCGCCGCTGACCCGCGAGAGTCCTACGTTCAGCCCGCGAGAGTCCTACGTTCAGGACCCCCGAGTTCAACACTCAGCCGCCGCCCAGTCGGCCTGAGGACCGAGCTCGGGGGTCCTGAACGTTGAATTCAGGTGTCCTGAACGTAGGACTCTCGCGCTGTGAAGGTAGGACTCTCGAGGCGTGAACGTAGGACTCGCGGGTCTGGGAAGCTGGGGGGGTGCGCATCCGTCGTGTCCTGACCACCCGCGAAGGCGGCGTGTCGAAACCCCCTTACGACTCCTTCAACCTCGGTGACCACGTCGGTGACGACCCGGCGGACGTCGGGGCCAACCGGAAGCGGCTGGCCGAGGGCATCGGGCTCAGCCCGGACCGGCTGGTCTGGATGGAGCAGGTGCACGGCCGCACGGTCGGGGTCGTGGACGGCCCGGTGAGCGAGCCCCTGGAGGCCACGGACGCCGTGGTCACGACGCGGGAACGGCTGGGGCTGGTCGTGCTGACCGCCGACTGCGTGCCGGTGCTGCTCGGTGACCCCGGGGCGGGGGTGGTCGCCGCCGTCCACGCCGGACGCGTCGGCGCACGGGTCGGCGTCATCCCGGCGACCCTGGACCGCATGGTCGAGCTGGGCGCGCGGAAGGACGGGATCGAGGTCCTGCTCGGCCCGGCCGTCTGCGGCCAGTGCTACGAGGTGCCCGCCGCGATGCGCGACGACGTCGAGAAGCACCTGCCCGGCAGCGCGGCCAAGACCCGGTCCGGCAAGCCCTCCCTCGACCTGCGCGCCGGCATCTGGCAGCAGCTCGCCGACGCCGGCGTCGGCCGCATCGGCGTCGACCCGCGCTGCACGGTCGAGGAGAAGTCCCTGTTCAGCCACCGTCGCGACCCCGGCACGGGACGGCTCGCGGGCGTCGTCTGGATGGAGTCGTGAACCGGCGCGAGGAGCTGGCCCTGTCGCTGGCGGAGGTCAGGGAGCGCATCGCCAAGGCGTGCGCGACCGTCGGAAGATCACCCGATGAGGTCGAGCTGCTGGCCGTGACCAAGACGTTCCCGGCCGAGGACGTGGCGCTCCTCAGCGACCTCGGCCTCACCGCCTTCGCCGAGAACCGCGACCAGGAGGCGAACCGCAAGACCGCCGAGTTCGCCGCACTGCGCCCGGGCGCGCCGGCGAAGTGGCACATGGTCGGCTCGCTCCAGCGGAACAAGGCCAAGTCCGTCCTCCGGTGGGCCGACCGGATCGACACGGTCGACTCGGTCCGCCTCGCCGACGCCGTCGCCAAGGCCGCGGCGGAACCGACCGAGGTGCTCATCCAGGTGAGCATCGACGGGGACGCGGCCCGCGGCGGCCACCCCGTCGACGACCTTCCGCGACTGGCCGATCACGTAGCACGTTCGAGTGAACTTATTTTCCGGGGTGTGATGACCGTCGCACCCCTCGGGATGTCTCCACAGCAGGCGTTTGCCGCTCTATACGAAGCGGTAACCCGCTTGCGGGTCGATCATCCCGATGCCACCGTGATCTCGGCGGGGATGAGCGGTGACCTGGAGGATGCGATAGCGCACGGATCCACGTGCGTGCGTGTCGGAACAGCGTTGCTGGGCAGCCGGAGACTAGCCTCGCCGTAACTGTCTGGAACCTCTGGGACGGCCGCGACGTCCTTGCGGGTGGGGATTCGGCGGAGGAAGGGCTCGAGCCATGAGCGGGTTTCACAAGCTGAAGGCCTACTTCGGGATGGTTCCCGCCGAGTACGCCGACGACCCGGCCGCCTACGAGGACGACCGGCGCTACGCGGACTACCGGTCCGAGTACGCCGACCCGGAAGAGTACGAGGCCTACCCCGAGCAGCGCACGGCGCGTCGCCGCTCGTTCAACGGCTACCGGGCCGAACTGGACGAAACGGACGACTACGAGCCGGAGCGCGGTGCCCGCCCGCGTCGGCCGTGGAGCCCGGACACGCACGGCGCGCTGGCCGTGGAGCCGCAGCGCGAGCCCGTCGGCAGGCTTCGGCCCGCCCCGGAGCCCGCGGGCAACCCGCTCGCCCGCATCACCACGCTGCACCCCCGCAGCTACAACGAGGCGCGGACGATCGGGGAGCACTACCGCGACGGCACGCCGGTGATCATGAACCTCACCGACATGAACGACGCGGACGCCAAGCGGCTGGTCGACTTCGCGGCCGGGCTGGCGTTCGCGCTGCGCGGCTCGATCGACAAGGTCACGAACAAGGTGTTCCTTCTCTCACCCCCCAACATCGACGTCACGGCGGAGGACCGCAGGCGACTCGCGGAGGGTGGGTTCCTCAACCAGGGCTGAGTGGTGGCACAGTTGACGATGTGGATGCCCTCTGGCTCGTGGTCTACTACGTGTTGTTCTCGTTCTGGCTGCTGCTCACGGCGCGTGTCGTCGTGGAACTCGTCCGTAGTTTCGCCAGGGGATGGCGGCCTGCGGGTGGGGTCGCGGTGGCGCTTGAGACCGTCTACACCGTGACCGATCCCCCGGTCCGCTTGCTGCGTCGGATCATCCCGACCGTGCGGATCGGCGGCATCGGACTGGACTTGTCCATTATTGTGCTGTTGCTGGTCGTTATCATTCTGATGCGAGTAGCCGATCCCAGGTGAGGGGACCAGGGATGTCCACAGCCCAGGAGTGCGTGAGGTGATCTGATGCCGTTGACCCCCGCGGACGTGCACAACGTCGCGTTCAGCAAGCCGCCGATTGGCAAGCGGGGCTACAACGAGGACGAGGTGGACGCGTTCCTCGACCTGGTTGAGGGCGAACTGGCCCGCCTGATCGAGGAGAACAACGACCTGCGCCAGCAGGTCGAGCAGCTCGACCAGCAGGTCGAGACCGCGCGTGCCGACCTCGAAGACGCCCGGGCGAAGGTTGCCGCGGGCGTCGGCCCGAGCCGCGTCGTGGACGAGCCCCGCAGGCTCGCTCCGGTGCCGCCCCCTTCGGCTTTGGAGCAGACATCGCCCGGAGGTGGTGGGGACCACCACGTCCAGGCCGCCAAGGTGCTCGGACTGGCCCAGGAGATGGCGGACCGGCTCACCGGCGAGGCCAAGGCCGAGGCCGACGGGATGCTGTCGGAGGCCAGGACCAAGTCCGAGCAGCTGTTGTCCGAGGCGCGAGCCAAGGCCGACACGATGGTCAACGAGGCGCGCACGCGTGCCGAGACCATGCTGAACGACGCGCGAACCCGCGCCGAGACGTTGGAGCGGCAGGCCCGTGAGAAGGCCAGCGCGCTCGACCGCGACGCGCAGCGCAAGCACGCCGAGGTGATGGGCAACATCACCCAGGAGAAGAACACGCTCGAGAAGCAGATCGACAAGCTGCAGACCTTCGAGCGCGAGTACCGGACGAGGCTCAAGACGATGCTCGAGTCGTCGCTGCGCGACCTGCAGGACCGCGGCCCCGCCGCGCCGTCCGACGGCCGTCAGCAGGGTGGGTACTCGTTCGGGGCGCGCGCCGAAGCCGGCTGATCGGCGTTGCTGATCTAGTCTGCTCGACGTGCTGTACATAGTCCTGCTGTTGGTGCTGGCAGCCCTGGGGTTGCTCGTGCCCGCGCTGACCAGCGCCCAGACGTACTGGGCCTGGTTGTCCGTGGGTGCGAGCGGGGCCGCTGCGGTGGTCCTGGTGCTCGACTGGTGGCTTCGCCGCCGGTCGGGTCCCCGGGCTGCCGGCGCCGCAGTTGTTGATCACCAGGTTAGCGCCGGAGATCAACGCGGGGCACCGCGGGGTGCCGGGGACGAAGCTCCGCGAAGTTCACCTGACCAGGCACTTCTCGAGCCTGGCGAGGAGGACGCGGACGCGGCCGACGCCTTGGTCGTGAGCGAGCTCACGGACGAGGTCCGGGTGCTGGACGAGCGTCCTCGCTACCACCTCGCCGACTGCTCCTGGCTCGCCTCACGGGCGTCGCTGGGCCTGCCGGTCGACGAGGCGCGCCAACTGGGCTTCACGCCGTGCGCGGTGTGCCGCCCGGACGCCGGCCTCGCCGACCGCAAGCGGACCGCGGACCGGTCGGCAGCCGACCAGGCCCAGCACGACTAGCGACCACGACCCCGGGCCGAGCCGTCCGCGCAAAGCGGTTGCGCCGTTCGGCTACCCTGGGTGGCAGCACGGCGTTGATCCGGCCATCACCGGGGAGCCTCCGGAGGAACGGGCGCACGCGCCCCAGTAGAACCGGACGGGAGCGGCCCGTCACAGCCGTTCAAGAGAGGCCAGAGCCTTCGCGCCCTGGCAAGCGGGGTGGTACCGCGGTGCGCCTGACCGGCGTGTCGTCCCCGTGAGCCGGTTGGACGCACGCGAGGAGCAGCACGATGGCCTACCCGAAGGCAGGCGAGGGTCCCGTTCCCTCCCAGCCGTCCTTCCCCGCCCTCGAGGAGGGCGTCCTCGACTTCTGGAAGTCGGACGGGACGTTCCAGGCGTCGATCGACGCGCGCCCGGCCGGGGACAACGGGGTGAACGAGTTCGTCTTCTACGACGGCCCGCCGTTCGCCAACGGCCTGCCGCACTACGGCCACCTGCTCACCGGCTACGTCAAGGACCTCATCCCGCGCTACCAGACCATGCGCGGCAAGCACGTGGAGCGCCGCTTCGGCTGGGACACCCACGGCCTGCCCGCCGAGGTCGAGGCGGAGAAGCAGCTCGGGTTCTCGTCCAAGAGCGAGATCGAGGCGTTCGGGATCGAGAAGTTCAACGAGGCGTGCCGCACGTCGGTGCTGCGCTACACCGGGCAGTGGCGCGACTACGTGACCCGGCAGGCCCGCTGGGTCGACTTCGACAACGACTACAAGACCCTCGACCTGGACTACATGGAAAGCGTCATGTGGGCCTTCAAGACCCTGTGGGACAAGGGCCTGGTCTACGAGGGCTTCCGGGTGCTCTGGTACTGCTGGCGCTGCGAGACGCCGCTGTCCAACACCGAGACCAAGATGGACGACACCTACCGGGACCGGCAGGACCCGGCGGTGACCGTCGGCCTGCGCCTGGAGACCGGCGAGCTGGCCCTGGTCTGGACGACGACGCCGTGGACGCTGCCGTCCAACCTGGCCGCCGCCGTGCACCCGGACGTCGACTACGTGACGGTCGAGGCGAACGGCGAGCGCTACCTGCTCGCGGAGGCGCGCGTGCCCGCGTACGCCCGCGAGCTGGGCGAGGAGCCGCCGGTCGTCGGCCGCTACAAGGGCGCCGACCTGGTCGGGCGCAAGTACGCGCCGCCGTTCGACTACTTCGTCGGCCGGGAGAACGCGCACCAGGTGCTGGCCGCCGACTACGTCACCACCGAGGACGGCACGGGCATCGTGCACATCGCGCCCGCGTTCGGTGAGGAGGACAAGGTCGTCACCGACGCGGCGGGCATCGAGGTGGTCGTGCCGGTCGACGCGCACGGCCGGTTCACCGCCGACGTGCCGCCGTACGAGGGGTTGCAGGTCTTCGAGGCCAACAAGCCGATCATCCGCGACCTGAAGGAAGCGGGCCTGCTGCTGCGCCACGAGACCTACGACCACCCGTACCCGCACTGCTGGCGGTGCGACAACCCGCTGATCCAGCGCGCGGTGTCGTCGTGGTTCGTCGCGGTGTCGCGGTTCAAGGACCGCATGGTCGAGCTGAACCAGCAGATCAACTGGGTGCCCGAGCACGTCAAGGACGGCCAGTTCGGCAAGTGGCTGGAGAACGCGCGCGACTGGAACATCTCCCGCAACCGGTTCTGGGGCTCGCCGATCCCGGTGTGGGTGTCGGACGACCCCGCGTACCCGCGGGTGGACGTCTACGGGTCGTTGGACGAGCTGGAGCGCGACTTCGGCGTGCGGCCGACCGACCTGCACCGGCCCACGATCGACGAGCTGACCCGGCCGAACCCGGACGACCCGACCGGGCAGTCCGTGATGCGGCGGGTGCCCGAGGTGCTGGACTGCTGGTTCGAGTCCGGCTCGATGTCGTTCGCGCAGGTGCACTACCCGTTCGAGAACGCCCAGTGGTTCGAGGACCACTACCCGGGCGACTTCATCGTGGAGTACAACAACCAGACGCGCGGCTGGTTCTACACCATGCACGTGCTGGCCACGGCGCTGTTCGACCGGCCCGCGTTCCGCAACTGCGTGGCGCACGGGATCGTGCTGGGCGACGACGGGCAGAAGATGTCCAAGTCGCGCAAGAACTACCCCGAGGTCAACGAGGTCTTCGACCGCGACGGCTCGGACGCCATGCGGTGGTTCCTCATGGCGTCGCCGATCCTGCGCGGCGGCGACCTGGTGGTGACCGAGCGCGGCATCCGCGACGCGGTGCGCCAGGCCGTGCTGCCGCTGTGGAACTCCTGGTACTTCCTGGCGCTGTACGCCAACGCCGACGGGGTCGAGGGGCACTGGCGGACGTCGTCGGAGCACGTGCTGGACCGGTACGTGCTGGCGAAGACCCACGACCTGGTGGCCGGGGTGACCGCGCAGCTGGACACCTACGACATCTCGGGCGCGTGCGCGTCGATCCGGGAGTTCCTGGAGGTGCTGACCAACTGGTACGTGCGGCGTTCGCGCGACCGGTTCTGGTCCGGCGACCAGGACGCGATCGACACGCTGCACACCGTGCTGGAGGTCGTGTGCCGGGTGGCGGCGCCGCTGCTGCCGCTGACCACCGAGTCGGTGTGGCGCGGGTTGACCGGCGGCCGGTCGGTGCACCTGGCCGACTACCCGTCGGCGGCGGACCTGCCCGCGGACGACGCGCTGGTGGCCGCGATGGACCAGGTGCGGCAGGTGGCGTCCACGGCGTTGTCGCTGCGGAAGTCGAACAAGCTGCGGGTGCGGTTGCCGCTGGCGAAGCTCGTGATCGCCTCGGGCGCGGTGGGGCAGTTGGAGGCGTTCACCGAGATCCTGCGGGACGAGGTGAACGTCAAGGAGGTCGAGCTCACCACGGACGTGGACGCGCACGGCCACTTCCAGCTGGCGGTCAACGCGCGGGCCGCCGGTCCCCGGCTCGGGCCGGACGTGCAGAAGGTCATCAAGGCCGTGAAGGCGGGTGACTGGCAGGAGGTGGGCGGTCGCGTCGTGGCCGCCGGGATCGAGCTGTTCCCGGAGGAGTACGAGCAGCGGCTGGTCGCCACCGACCAGGGCGCGACGGCGGCGCTGCCGAACAGCGGCGGGCTGGTCGTGCTGGACACCGTCGTGACGGAGGAGCTGGCGGCCGAGGGCGTCGCCCGCGACCTGGTGCGGGTGGTGCAGCAGGCGCGCAAGGACGCCGGGCTGGACGTGTCGGACCGGATCGCGTTGACGTTGCAGCTGCCGCCGGCCGTGGAGGTCGCGGTGCGCCGGTTCGAGGCGTTCGTGCAGGAGGAGACGCTCACCGGGTCGGTCGCGTACGGCGAGGTCGCCGAGGGCTCTGACGGCGTGGTGGGCGACGGCCAGAAGGTCCGGGTCGCGGTCGTCCGCGTCTGACCGTCCGGTCGACGCACGGGGCGGGGGTGGCGGGTCGGGTGACCCGCCACCCCCGGCCGACCGGTCAGCCGACCGCGACCGGGATCTGCTCGTAGATCACCTTCCACTCGTAGGTGCCCGCGAAGCCGTTGGCCCAGAGGCTGTTCACCCGGCTCACCTCGGTGGCGTTCGGGGAGGCGTTCGTGCAGGACGTGCCGGGGCCGCCGCCGGACATGAGCTCCGAGCAGGGGCCGGAGTAGTGGTCGGGCAGGCCGAGGGCGTGGCCGGTCTCGTGCGCGGTGATGCGGACGACGTAGTACTGCCGCGCCTGGGTGTGGTCGATGAAGATCGTGCCCCGGCCGTGGCCGTCGGTGCTCGCCCACGAGCCGCGCGAGTCGTTGCCCTCGCGGTAGCGCAGGGTGGCCGCGGAGGCGTTCTCGACCAGCTTGACGTTCGTCACCCGGGCGTTCCAGTTGGCGGCGCCCTGGCGGATGGCGCTGCGGTAGGTGGGCGCGCTGGTGGTGTCGTAGTAGACGGTGACCGCCGCCGCGGTGGGCGGCGAGGCCTCCTCGGCGGACGCTTGACCGCTCAGCGGCACGATGACGGCGGACGCCGCCAGGGCCAGGGACACGAGTGCTTTGCGCAACACGATGACTCCTCGCAAACAGGGGACTTGCAGGGGAAGCCGCGAGGCTCGTGTCTCACCGTAGGGAGCAGTCCTGCCAACAATCGCCGGTCATTCGGCTGATTTGGCGAGGAATTCACACACCGGCTCGGCCCAGTGCCGCTTCCGCAGCGTGACCGGGGCGGTCCGGTTCGCGAGGGATGCCGGTTCTGCCTTGTCGGGACGTCCGGTGGCCGAACGCTTCAGCGCACGTCGTCCTGTTCCAGGCGGGCCTTCAGCTGGGTCAGGCAACGGCCCCTCGTCGGGCCGATCGAGCCCTTCGGCATCGACAGGGCCTCGGCCACGGCGCGGTACTCGGCCCGGCCCGCCAGGACGGTCAGGCGCAGCAGTTCCTGGCAGCGCCGGGGCAGGGCGTTGAACGCGTGCCAGAGGCGGCGGTCGCGGTCGTCGCGCAGGGCTTCCGGCTCGGGTAGCCAGCGGTCGCCGGGCAGGTCGACGGCCGAGTCGGTGGACAGGGCGGGGCGGCCGTTGCGGTCGCGCCAGGCCCGTTGCGCCTCGCGACGGGTGGCCACGATCAGCCAGCCGGCCACCGCCCGCGGCTCGACCAGGCGGTCCAGGTGGCGCAGCAGGCTCAACCACACCGTCTGCACGACGTCCTCGGCGGTGGTCTGGTCGAGGCCGTTGCCCCTGGCCACGTGCCACACCAGCGGGGTCAGCTCGGCGACCAGGGAGTCCAGCGCCCGCCGCGACCCGGCACGCGCGGCCTCGACCAGCGCCGCCTGCCGCTCGGTCCGCGTCGCCTGCGCCATGATCGCGGCCACGCCGAGGTCGTCGGGACCGGGGTCCTCCGGCATGGCTTCGGCCAGTTCGGCGCGCAGGTGGTCGAGTCGGGGGTCCAGCTCGTCGGTCATGACGTCTCCTTCCCGCGCTGGGAACCGCGCACCCGCCGCTCCTCGTTGCCGACCCGCTCGCTGACCCGCGACCGCGCCTGCGACACGTACCGCCGCACGGACGCGCGCCGGCAGCCCAGCACGTCGGCGATCTCGTCGTCGTCGAAGTCCCAGAACCGCAGGACCAGCGCGGTGCGCAGGTGGTCCGGCAGGTTCGCGACCGCCGCCAGCGTGCTGACCAGCTCGTGCCACGTCTCGGCGTCCCGCTGCCCGGGCAGCAGGATCCGGTACGTGCCGCGCTGCCGGGCGACGACCTCGTCGGTCAGGTCGCCCGGCCGCTCCCGCCGGCGGGCCTGGTCCACCAGCAGGTTGCGGATCGTCCTCACCAGCCAAGCACGTCGGGAACCGGGGGCGATCACCGGCCAGTTCCGCCACGCGCCGACGAACGCCTCCTGCACCGCGGACTCGTGGTCCAGGTGGGGCGACATCACCGCCGCGAAGCGGCAGAGCCGGGTGCGCTCCCGGTGGTAGAAGTCGCTGAAGGTGGCCGCGTGGTCGTCGGGATCCTCCGGCGTCACGAACCCCTCCCCCCTCTGGTCCCGGTAACGGGTAGACGGACGAGACCGGGGGTTGTGGAGGAAATCCGGTCAAGCGGGTCGCGGAGCGCCCCTCCTCGCCGCCCGGCGCAGCAACCGGACCCACGGCGACCACCGGGCCGGTCGGGCGGGCGGGTGGCCGGCGGCGCGGGCCGCGTCGTCGAACAGGTCTTCGATCAGGGCGTCGTGCAACCACCGCACGGCCAGCGGCCAGCCCAGCCGCATCAGGCCGTGCGGCCGACCGGTGAGAGTGTGCCGCACCCCGCCCGGAACCGCTTCCAGGACGTGCGTGCCGGTGATGCCGATGCGGGGGTCGAAGGTGAACTCGGCCCGCACACCGGGCACGTGGGCGGTGCAGCGGTAGCGCACGAACGCGTGCCCGCCGTCCGCGCCGACGCCGAGCGGCCGGTCCAGCACCAGCGGCGGCCAGCGGTCGGACGGCCACAGCTCCACGATCCGGTCGACCAGGCCCGCGCTGTCGGGGAACAACCGGGTGTGCACGTTCTCGATCATCACGACACCACCTCCGTACGGGACCGTATGGTCCGTTACCGTACGGTAGCGTATGGATTCATGGCACGGCGGACGCGCGACGACTGGACCCGGGTGGCCCTGCGGGCGCTGGTGGAGGGCGGTGTCGCGGCCGTCGCGGTGGAACCGCTCGCGGCGCGCATCGGTGCGACCAAGGGCAGCGCCTACTGGCACTTCCCCAACCGGGAAGCCCTGCTCAAGGCCACCCTGGAACGCTGGGAGCGCGAGCACACCGAGGCCGTGATCGAGCTGGTCGAGTCGGTGTCGGAGCCGGTGGAGCGGCTGCGGCTGCTGTTCGCCACGGTGCTGGAGGACGTCGAGCACAGCGCGGTGGAGCTGGCCATGCTCGCGGCCAAGGACGACCCGGCGGTGGGGCCGGTGCTCGCCCGCGTCACCGAGCGCCGCGTCGGCTACCTGGAGGAGCTGTTCGCCGGCCTGGGCTTCGCCGCCGACGTCGCGCGCCGGCGGGCCGTGCTCGCCTACTCGGTCTACCTGGGGCAGGCGCAGTTGCTGGCGGCCGACCCGGAGCTGGTCGCGCAGCGGCGGGCGTTGCTGGAGGAGACGCTGACCGTGGTGCTGTGCCGTGGCTGACGCGTTCCGGTTCGGCATCAGGGTCAAACCGGCCGCGAGGCGCGAGGCCGTCGGCGGCCGGTGGGGTGACGGCGCGCTGGTCGTCGCGGTCGCCGCGCCCGCCGTGGAGGGCAAGGCGAACGAGGCCGTCCGCAAGGCGCTGGCCAAGGCGTTCGGCGTGCGCAAGCAGGACGTCGAGGTGGTCGCGGGCGAGCGCGGCCGGGACAAGGTCGTGCGGGTGGACCCCGCCCCGGCCGACGCCGCCGAAGTGCTGGCGCGGCTGCTGGACGGCTAGGCCGCCAGCGTCCACAGGGTGTGCGCGATGGCGTCGGTGTTGCGGTCGAGCGCGGTCGCGTTCACGTTCGACGAGGTGTCGCACGAGCGGTGGTAGCAGCGGTCGTACGCCACTCCCGCCGAGCCGCCCCACTTCTGGGCCTGCGCGGAGGTCTTGATGCCCTCGGCGCCGGTGAACGTGCCGCCGACCGGGATGCCGGCCCGCGCGAACGCCGCGTGGTCGGACCGCCCGCCCACGCTGGTCAGCTCGGTGGCCACGCCGATCGAGCCGAAGTAGCCCTGGAGCGTCTGCTGGAGCAGCAGGGAACCCGACGGCTGGCCGGACGCGCTGTAGACGAAGTAGCCCGGGTTCGGCGAGCCGATCATGTCGAAGTTGAGGTACGCGTCGATCCGCGAGCGGTCCGTCGTGGACAGCGAGTTCACGTAGTAGGTCGAGCCGACCAGGCCCAGCTCCTCCGCGCCCCACCAGGCGAAGCGCAGGTGCTTGGTCGGCTGGAAGCCGCTGGACCGCACCGCCAGCGCGACTTCCAGCAGCCCGGCCGAGCCGGTGCCGTTGTCGTTGATGCCGGGCCCCGCCGACACGCTGTCGAGGTGCCCGCCGAGCATGACCACGTTGTTCACGTCGCCGCCGGGCCAGTCGGCGATCAGGTTGTAGCCGGTGGCGCCGCTGCTGGTGAACGACTGGACCCTGGTCGTGAACCCGGCGGCGTCCAGCTTGGACTTCACCCAGTTCACCGAGGCCAGGTAGCCGGGACGGCCGTGCGCCCGGTTGCCGCCGTTCGAGGTGGCGATGCTCTGGAGCTGGGCCAGGTCCGCCTGGACGGCGGAGACCGGGATGTTCGGCCCGGCCAGGGCGGTCGGCGGCGCGGCGGTGGCCGAGCCGAGGCCTGAGCCGAGGAGCGCGCCGGTGGTGACCAGCGCGATGGAGATCGTTCGCAACTTCACGGTGTCTCCCGCAGGGGATGGGTGTCTCTCGGAGGGAACGGGGGAGCTGACCGGGGCGGCGGACCCTGTTGTCAACATGCACGGTTTCGCATGGTTCGCGCTAGCGACGTTCGGCTGGTGACGCTGCGTGCGGTGCCGGATTCGTCCATTTCGGTATCACCGGGGAGAATGACCCCGTCGGGTGACGGATGCGATGGCGTGGAGGTCGAGTGGGCGATGTGACGGGCTACCTGGGCATCGTCGCCGCGGTCCTGCTGCTCTCGGTCATCGCGGTCAGGGTGTCGATCCGGCTCGGTCTGCCGTCCCTCCTGCTCTACCTCGGCATCGGCGTGCTGCTGGGCGAGGCCGTGGTGGGCATCCAGTTCGAGGACGCCGACCTGACCCGCTCGCTCGGCACGGTCGCCCTCGTGCTGATCCTCACCGAGGGTGGTCTGACCACCCGGTGGAGCGCGGTGAAGCCGGCGCTCGGCCTCGGCATCGCGCTGTCGACGGTCTCCGTCGGCGTGAGCATCGCGGTCACCGGGTTCGCGCTGCACTTCCTGCTGGACATGGACTGGCGCACGGCGCTGCTGTGGGGCGCGGTGCTGTCCTCCACCGACGCCGCGGCCGTGTTCAGCGTGTTGCGCGGGGTGGGCGTGGGCAAGCGGCTCATCGGCTCGTTGGAGCTGGAGTCCGGCATCAACGACGCGCCGGTCTACATCGCCGTCGTGCTGCTCGCCGCTCCGGACCCGATCTCGTGGACCGCGCCGCTGCTGATGGGCTACGAGCTGATCGCGGGCGCGGTGATCGGTGTCGTGCTCGGCTGGCTCGGCGGCGTCGGCCTGCGCGGCGCCGCACTGCCCGCCACCGGCCTGTACCCGCTGGCCACGGTCGCGGTGTGCCTGCTCGCCTACACCGTCGGCGACCTCGCGCACGCGTCCGGCTTCCTGGCCGTCTACATCGCCGCCCTCGTGCTCGGCAACGCCCGCCTGCCGCACCGGGCGGACACCCTCTCGTTCGCCGAGGGCCTGGGCTGGATCGCGCAGATCGGCCTGTTCGTGCTGCTCGGCCTGTACGCGTCGCCGGGACGGCTGCTCGACGCGCTGGTGCCCGCGCTGGTGGCGGGCGCGGTGCTGGTGCTGCTCGCCCGGCCGCTGTCGGTGCTGTTCGCGGCGCTGCCGTTCCGGGTGCCGTGGCGGGAGCAGGTGTTCATCTCGTGGTCCGGGCTGCGCGGCGCCGTGCCGATCGTGTTCGCCCTGATCCCGCTGATCCAGGGCGTCCAGGGGGCGCAGCAGCTCGTCGACGCGGTGTTCGTGCTGGTCGTCGTGCTGACCTTGGTGCAGGGCACGTCCCTGCCGTGGCTGGCCAAGTGGTTGGGGCTGGTCAAGTCCGGCGAGGCGCACGAGGTGCAGGTCGACTCGTCGGCGCTGGACGACCTCGGCGCGGAGCTGCTCCAGGTGCGCATCCAAACCGGCTCCAAGCTGCACGGCGTGTACCTGTCGGAGCTGCGGCTGCCGCCGGGCTCGTCGGTGAGCCTCGTGGTGCGCGACGACAACGGGTTCACGCCGCAGCCGACGACCCGGTTGCAGGTGCACGACCAGTTGCTGGTGGTGTGCACCGAGGCCATGCGCACGGCGACCGAGGACCGCATCCGGGCCGTCGACCGGGCGGGCCGGTTCGCGCGCTGGAAGGGCGACGTCGGCCGGCCGTGACGCTCCCCGGTCGAGGCGCCGGCCCGTGCGTGGCGCTCCCAGGATGTGAACGCCACTCGACGGCGGCGCGCGCGACGGGCTAACGTCGAGGCGAAGGTCATGAGTGCCAGCGCTAAGCCCAGGCTTGCTGGCCGGCAACCCTCCTACCGCGGTGGGGTGCCCCTGGTGAGGACCTGGCCTGGCGCGCAGGGCGCCCGGCAAGCGCGGGCCCCTCTCCGACGGGTGCCCCGGGACCCCCGGAGGGCGTCATGACGATCGCAGTTCCCGTCACCACCACCACCACCACCACCGCTGCTCTGCCCCGCGTCGTCGGCGCGTCGCTGCGCGTGCCGCTGGTCACCGGTGAGCGCGTGGAGTACGCCAACCTCGACCACGCGGCCAGCGCGCCCTGTCTGGAGCAGGTCCGCGACGCGGTGGACGAGGTGCTGCCCTGGTACGCCAGCGTGCACCGGGGCGCGGGCTTCGCCTCGCAGGTCAGCACCAAGGTCTACGAGCAGGCCCGCTCGTCGGTCCGGCGGTTCCTCAACGCCCGCGACAGCGACGCCGTGGTGTTCGCCCGCAACACGACCGACGCGCTGAACCTGCTGGCCAGGAGCCTGCCGAGGCACACCTCCGTGATCCTGTTCGACACCGAGCACCACGCCGCGCTGCTGCCGTGGCGCGGCCCGAACGTGCGCCGGCTGCGCACGCCCGCCTCACCCGACCAGGCCGTGCTGGAGCTGGACCGGGCGCTGCGCGAGGCGCCGGTCGGCCCCCGGCTGGTCGTGGTGACCGGCGCGTCCAACGTGACCGGCGAGATCTGGCCGGTGGCCGAGCTGTCCCGGGTGGCCCGCCGGCACGGCGCCCGGATCGCCCTGGACGCCGCCCAGCTCGCGCCGCACCGGCCGGTGGACGTGCGCGCCCTGGACGTGGACTACACCGTGCTGTCGGGGCACAAGATCTACGCGCCGTTCGGCGCGGGTGTGCTGGTCGGCCGGTCGGACTGGTTGCAGGCCGCCGAGCCGTACCTGGTCGGCGGCGGTGCGACGGCCCGCGTCACCGACCACGGCGACCGGCTGGGCGTGGCCTGGTCGGCGGTGCCCGAGCGGCACGAGGCGGGCACGCCGAACGTGGTGGGCGTGCACGCGCTGGCCGTGGCGTGCGACGTGCTGGGCAGGCACTGGGAGCAGACCACCGCGCACGAGCGCGTGCTGCTGGCGAGGCTGCGGGAAGGTCTGGCGACCGTTCCCGGCGCGCACGAGCTGACGCTGTTCGGCTCGGACCGGGACCGCGTGGGTGTGGTGAGCTTCACCGTCGGCGGTCAGGACGCCGGCTACCTGGCCGCCGCGCTGTCCGCCGAGCACGGCATCGGCGTGCGTGACGGCGCGTTCTGCGCCCACGTGGCCGTGCACCGACTCACCCACGGCGAACGCGCGCTGCGCGCGTCGATCGGGCTGGGCACCACCGAGGAGCACGTGGACCGGTTCGTGGCCGCGTTGCGGGCGCTCGTGGTCGAGGGCTCGCGGTGGGAGTACGAGCTCCGCGACGGCCGCTGGACGCCGTTGGACGACCAGCGCGCGCTCCCGCCGTTCCTGCGCTGACTCCGATGCTGGACAATGGCCCGGTGAGCACCGATCCCAACACCGAGCCGGACACGCCGGACGAGCCGGACGCACCGCTGCCGAAGCGACGGGTCCTGCTGCTGGCCGTCATCGCGCCGCTGGTGTTGGCGCTCGACCTGGTCAGCAAGATCATCGCGGTGGAGAACCTGGAGGGGCGCGACCCCGTCGAGCTGCTCGGCGGCCTGCTGTACCTGCCGCTGATCCGCAACACCGGCGCCGCGTTCGGCCTGGCCGAGGGCTGGACGGTGATCCTCGCCCTGATCGCGGCCGGTGTGGTCGTGTTCATCCTGTGGATCGCCCGCCGGCTGCGGTCGGTCGGCTGGGCCATCGGCCTCGGCCTCGTCCTCGGCGGCGCGATGGGCAACCTGACCGACCGGATCTTCCGCGCCCCCGGCCCGCTGCGCGGCGGCGTGGTCGACTTCATCTCGGTGCTCGACCCGTGGGGCAACTTCTTCCCCGTGTTCAACCTCGCGGACTCCGCCATCTGCGTGGGCGGTGGCGTGATCGTGCTGATGGCGTTGCTCCAGCGCGACTACGACGGCACCCGCGTGGAGAAGAAGTCCACTGAGAAGAAGGCTGGCGCATGAGCGGCGACTACCGAACCCTTCCCGTGCCCGAGGGCTTGGACGGGATGAGGGTCGACGCAGGTCTGGCCAAGCTCCTCGGCCTGTCTCGCACCGTGGTGGTCGCGTTGACCGAATCGGGTGACGTCGTGCTCGACGGGCAGCCCGCCGGCAAGTCGGACCGCCTGGTCGCGGGCTCCGTGCTGGAGGTCACCCTCCCCGAGCCCGAACGCCCGGTGCAGGTGCAGGCCGTGCCCGTGGAGGGCCTGATCGTCCTGCACGAGGACGACGACGTGATCGTGGTCGACAAGCCGGTCGGCGTGGCCGTGCACCCCAGCCCCGGCTGGACCGGTCCGACCGTCGTCGGCGGCCTGGCCGCGGCGGGCATCCGGATCGCCACGTCGGGCGCGGCCGAGCGGCAGGGCGTCGTGCACCGGCTGGACGTCGGCACGACCGGCGTCATGGTCGTGGCCAAGAGCGAGCACGCCTACTCGGCGTTGAAGCACGCGTTCAAGGAGCGCACGGTCGACAAGCTCTACCACGCGCTCGTGCAGGGCCACCCGGACCCGATCAAGGGCACCATCGACGCGCCGATCGACCGGCACCCCAAGCACGACTACAAGTTCGCCGTGATGGCCAACGGCAAGCCGAGCATCACGCACTACGAGGTGGTGGAGGCGTTCCGCGCCGCGTCGCTGCTCGACGTGCACCTGGAGACCGGCCGCACGCACCAGATCCGGGTGCACTTCTCCGCGTTGCGGCACCCATGCGTCGGTGACATCACCTACGGCGCGGACCCGGTGCTGGCCAAGCGCCTCGGCGTCACGCGGCAGTGGCTGCACGCCCGCACGCTCGGCTTCCACCACCCGGCCGACGGCCAGTGGGTGTCGTTCACCAGCGAGTACCCCGAAGACCTCACGGCCGCGCTGGAACTACTGCGCGCAGAGGGTTACTGAGCCGTCCGGGGCGAAACACTTGCGCCTGGCGCGTGACGTGGGACATATCGCTTTCCTCCGATCGTTCGGCTTGCGAAGCTTTTGCCAGACGAGCCTGTGAGGGGTTGCGATGGACAACAGGTCCCGACTGGTGGCGCTGCTGGGCACCCTGTGCCTGCTCGGACCGCTCTCGATCGACACGTACCTGCCCGCGTTCCCGAGCATCGCCGCGGAGTTCGGCTCGACCGAGTCGCAGATCCAGCTGTCGCTGACCACGTTCATCCTCGGCCTGTCGGTCGGGCAGCTGCTGGTGGGTCCGCTGTCCGACTCGTGGGGCAGGCGGCGTCCGCTGCTGTTCGGGATCGGCAGCTACGTCGTGATCTCGCTGTTCTGCGCGGTGGCGCCCAGCGCGTTCGCGCTCTCCGGCCTGCGGCTGTTGCAGGGGCTCGGCGTGGCGGCCGGGTTCGTGGTGGCGATGGCGGTGGCGCGCGACCGGTTCGAGGGTCTCGCGATGGCGCGGTTCATGTCGCTGATGATGCTGGTCAACAGCCTGGGGCCGGTGGTGGCTCCGGTGCTCGGCGGTCAGCTGCTGCGGTTCACCAGCTGGCGCGGCACGTTCATCGCGCTCGCGTTGATCGGGTTGGCCCTGCTGATCGCCCTGGCCGTCGGGCTGCCGGAGACGTTGCCGCAGAACAAGCGGCGGCCGGCGAACCTGCTGCTCACGATCAAGGTGTTCGGCGGGCTGCTGGCCGACCGCAAGTTCGTCGGCTACGCGCTGGCTTCGGCGCTGGCGCTCGGCTCGCTGTTCGGTTA
Source organism: Actinosynnema sp. CA-299493 (assembly GCF_050946825.1). Lineage (NCBI taxonomy): Bacteria > Bacillati > Actinomycetota > Actinomycetes > Pseudonocardiales > Pseudonocardiaceae > Actinosynnema > Actinosynnema sp. CA-299493. Next base: position 7,774,161 of record NZ_CP191993.1, on the reverse strand, counting down.
CGTCGCGGGCGCGTCGTTCGTGCTCCAGGGCGTGTACGGGTTGAGCCCGCAGCAGTTCAGCCTGGTGTTCGGCGCGAACTCGGTGGCGATCGTGCTGGCCGGCCTGCTCAACACCAGGTTGACCGGCCGGATCATGCCGCGTCCGCTGCTCAAGATCGGGTTGGCGGGCGCCGCGGTCGGCGGGGTCGGGTTGCTGGTCGGCGGGCTCGTCGGCGGTGGGCTGGCGACGTTCCTGCCGCCGCTGTTCGTGCTGACGATGAGCGTGGGCCTGCTCATGCCGAACGCCGGTTCGCTGGCGATGGCGCGGCACCCGGAGGCGGCGGGCAGCGCGTCGGCCGTGCTGGGCGTGACGACGTTCATGGTCGGTGGCCTGATGGCGCCGCTGGTCGGCGCGGGCGGTTCGGCGAGCGTGCTGCCGATGGTTACCGTGATGGCCGGCGCGACGCTGCTGGCGGTGCTCCTGTTCGCCACCATGACCAGGGGCGACGTCGGCATCACCCGCGACCCCGAACCCTCCACCACCCCCGCCTGACCCGAGAGTCCTACGTTCAGCACGCGAGAGTCCTGCGTTCGTGACACCCGAGTTCAACGCTCACGGCACGACCGCTCGTCGTGAGCGTTGAACTCGGGGTGCGTGGACGTAGGACTCTCGCGCTGTGGACGTAGGACTCTCGGGTTAGTCGTCGATGGTCCAGACGAGGGTGTTCAGGTCCGTCTCGGGGCGCGAGCTCCAGCGCACCGAGAAGATCACGGTGTCCTCGGGCAGCACGTAGACGGTGTGGCCGCCGGCCGTCTCACCCGGCTGCACGCCGATCTTGTGCGGCGGGCGGGACGACAGCGAGACCGGCGCCTTGCCGACCGTCTCACCCTTGTTCGTCATCAGCACGAGGTACATGTCGGGCAGGGCGTTGAACGGCACCTGGCCGATGTTCGCCAGCTCCGTGTGCACGACCACGGCGCGCTCGCCGACGGCCAGCTTGTACCCGGCCGCGGTGAACAGGAAGTCCGCCGGGTCGACCACCTCGACCAGCTGGATGGTGAACCGGGCGCCCTCCAGGCCCTCGGTCTCCAGCGAGCTGCCGATCTTGCCGGTGCGCGAGCGCGGCGCGGGGGCCTGGTCGCCGCGCGCCCAGCCGGACGTGCCGGGCACGCCCCAGGTGCTGACCGGCTCGGGCACGCGCACCGGACCGGACGCCACGGGCTGAGGCCCGGTCTGCGGCTGCGCCGGGAACGGCGCGCTCGGCGGACCCTGCGGGCCGGGGTAGCCGGGGTAGGGGCCGGACGGCGTGCCCTGCACCGTGCCCGGCGCGGGTGGGTACGGCCCACTCGGCGTGCCGCGCGCGGCCTGGCCGCCGGGCCCCGAGTAGTTGCCCCACGCCACGCTGTTGGCCAGTGCCTTGCGGATGCCGTTCGGGTCGCACTCCACGCCGACGAGCAGCGGCAACCCGCTGCCGGACAACGTGATCAACCGGGTGGCGGCCTCCCGCGGGTCCATGCCCAGCCGCGCGGCGACCTCGTGCACGGCGGCACGGCCCATCTCGGCGATCATGGCCAGGAGACGGGCGTCGACGGGGTCCGGCGCTACCACACCTCGAACGCTACCCGTCTGCGGACATCCGCGCGCCATCGACCCGCACGACACGCAGACCCCTTGTCCCGACCACGGAGAGTTTTGGGGATAGGCTCGCCGACGTCTCGCCCGCGCTCCGTCCCGGGCCCGCTGCGATCTTCAGGGGGGTTTGGGTGTCCGACTCGTTTGTGCACCTCCACGTGCACACCGAGTACTCGATGCTCGACGGTGCGGCGAAGCTGAAGGACATGTTCGCCGAGTGCGAGCGGATGGGCATGCCCGCCGCCGCGATCACCGACCACGGCAACATGTACGGCGCGTACGACTTCTACCGGCAGGCGACCGCCGCCGGCGTCAAGCCGGTGATCGGCATCGAGGCGTACCTGGCCCCGGAGTCCCGCTTCAACAAGAAGCGCGTGCTGTGGGGCGACCCCGGCCAGAAGTCCGACGACGTCTCCGCCAGCGGCGCGTACACCCACCAGACGATCTGGGCCCGGAACAACGAGGGCCTGCACAACCTGATGAAGATGTCCAGCCGCGCCTCCACCGAGGGCCAGCTGGGCAAGTGGCCCCGGATGGACGTCGAGCTGATCGCCGAGCACTCGGCGGGCCTGATGGCGACGACCGGCTGCCCCTCCGGCGAGGTGCAGACCAGGCTCCGCCTCGGCCACGAGAAGGAGGCCCTGGAGGCCGCCGCGAAGTGGCGCGACATCTACGGCGCGGACAACTTCTTCGTCGAGCTGATGGACCACGGCATCGAGATCGAGAGCCGGGTCCGGGGCGGGCTGCTGGACATCGCCAAGAAGCTCAGCATCCCGTTCGTGGTGACCAACGACTCGCACTACACCTACTCCGAGGACCGCGACGCGCACGCGGCGCTGCTGTGCGTGCAGACCGGCAAGACGCTCGCGGACCCGAACCGGTTCAAGTTCGACGGCACGGGCTACCACCTGAAGTCGCCGGACGAGATGCGCGCGATCGACTCCTCCGACGCCTGGCAGGAGGGGTGCCGCAACACCCTGCTGGTGGCCGAGAAGGTCGACACCACCGGCATGTTCGCCTTCCAGAACCTGATGCCGCGCTACCCCACCCCCGAGGGCAAGACCGAGGCGGACTACTTCCGCGACGAGGTCTGGGAGGGCATGCGCCGCCGGTTCCCGGAGGGCGTGGACGAGGTCCACCGCAAGCAGGTCGAGTTCGAGATCGACGTGATCCTCCAGATGGGCTTCCCGTCGTACTTCCTGGTGGTCGCCGACTTCATCAACTGGGCCAAGGCCAACGGCATCCGCGTCGGTCCCGGCCGCGGTTCCGCCGCGGGCGCGCTGATCGCGTACGCGATGGGCATCACCGACCTCGACCCGCTGGCGCACGGCCTGATCTTCGAGCGGTTCCTGAACCCCGACCGCGTCAGCCCGCCCGACATCGACATCGACTTCGACGAGCGCCGGCGCGGCGACGTGATCCGGTACGTCACCGAGAAGTGGGGCGTCGACAAGGTCGCCCAGGTGATCACGTTCGGCACGATCAAGGCGAAGGCCGCGATCAAGGACTCGGCCCGCGTGCTGTACGGGCAGCCGGGCTACGCGGTGGCCGACCGCATCTCCAAGGCCATGCCGCCACCGGTGATGGGCAAGGACATCCCGCTGTCCGGCGTCTTCGACCCGGCGCACAAGCGGTACTCCGAGGCCGCCGAGGTGCGCGCGCTGTACGACACGGACCCGCAGGTCAAGGAGATCATCGACACCGGCCGCGGGCTGGAGGGCCTGATCCGCAACGCGGGCGTGCACGCCTGCGCGGTGATCATGTCCGCGGAGCCGCTGACCGACCACATCCCGGTCTGGATGCGCCCGCAGGACGGGTCGATCATCACCCAGTTCGACTACCCGACGTGCGAGACGCTCGGCCTGCTGAAGATGGACTTCCTCGGCCTGAGCAACCTGACCACGATCGACGACGCGCTGAAGAACATCGCGCTCAACGGCAAGGGCGACGTCGACATCACCACGGTCTCCCTCGACGACCGCAAGACCTACGAGCTGCTGGGCCGCGGCGACACCCTGGGCGTGTTCCAGCTCGACGGTGGCGCCCTGCGCGACCTGCTGCGCCTGATGCGCCCCGACAACTTCGAGGACGTCTCGGCCGTCATCGCGCTGTACCGGCCGGGCCCGATGGGCGCGAACTCGCACACGAACTACGCGCTGCGCAAGAACAAGCAGCAGGAGATCGTGCCGATCCACGAGGAGCTGCGCGAGCCGCTGGCCGAGATCCTGGACACGACGTACGGCCTGATCGTGTACCAGGAGCAGGTCATGGCCATCGCGCGGAAGGTGGCGGGCTACTCGCTGGCCCAGGCGGACCTGCTCCGCCGCGCGATGGGCAAGAAGAAGAAGGAGATCCTCGACAAGGAGTACGAGGGCTTCGAGGCGGGCATGGTGGCCAACGGCTACTCGCCCGAGGCGATCAAGACGCTGTGGGACATCCTGGTCCCGTTCGCGGACTACGCGTTCAACAAGGCGCACTCCGCCGCGTACGGCCTGATCGCGTACTGGACGGCCTACCTCAAGGCCAACTACCCCGGCGAGTACATGGCCGCGCTGCTCACCACGAACTCGGACAACAAGGACAAGTCGGCCATCTACCTGGCCGAGTGCCGGCGGATGGGCATCACCGTGCTGCCGCCGGACGTCAACGAGTCCGAGCGCGAGTTCGTCGCGGTCGGCAACGACATCCGGTTCGGCCTCGGCGCGATCCGCAACGTCGGCGCGAACGTGGTCGACGCCATCATCAAGACCCGCAAGGAGAAGGGGAAGTTCGCCGACTTCTCCGACTTCCTGCGCAAGGTCGACGTGCAGGCGTGCAACAAGAAGGTCGTCGAGTCGCTGATCAAGGCGGGCGCGTTCGACTCGCTCGGCCACCCGCGCAAGGGCCTGCACATGGTGCACGTCGAGGCGGTCGACGCGATCATGCTGACGAAGAAGGAAGAGGCGCGCGGCCAGTTCGACCTGTTCGGCGACGGCGGCGGTGACGACGGCACGAGCGTGTTCGACGTCAAGATCCCCGACGAGCACTGGGAGTCCAAGCACCAGCTCACGCTGGAGCGGGAGATGCTGGGCCTGTACGTGTCCGGCCACCCGCTCAACGGCGTGGAGCAGGTGCTGAGCTCCTACTCGGACACCACGATCCCGCGCATCCTGGAAGGCGACGTGCCGGACGGCACGCAGGTCACGCTGGGCGGCATCCTCGCGACGGTCACCCGCCGGGTGAACAAGAACGGCGAGCCGTGGGCGTCGGCGATGCTGGAGGACCTCGCCGGCGGCATCGAGGTGCTGTTCTTCCCCAAGAGCTACACGGTGCACGGCATGTCGGTGGCCGAGGACGCGATCGTGCTGGTCAAGGCGCGGGTGGCCAAGAGGGAGGACCGGATCTCGCTGATCGCCAACGACCTGGTCGTGCCGGACCTGTCGGAGCTGGGCGCGCAGGCGTTGAGGCTGAAGGTGGCGGCGTCGCGCTGCGACCCGAAGCTGGTGACGTCGCTCAAGGAGGTCCTCTCCGCGCACCCCGGCACCACCGAGGTGCACCTGAACCTGGTCATCAACAGCAGCCGCAACACGTTGCTCAAGCTGGACGACGCCCTTCGGGTTACTCCCACCCCATCCCTCATGGGTGATTTGAAGGCTCTACTCGGACCGGGGTGCTTGGGCTGATCGGGTGACAAGGTCCGCAATCGGGGACAAGAGGGAATCTCGGATCGTTGAGTGAACAGGGTTTACTCAAACGAGGAGGGGATCCCTTTGGGGGAGAAGATCGCCGGTCTCGACGTGCTCGGCGAGGACTACTTCGCCGATCCGCACAGCTTCCACGCGCGGTTGCGCGAGCAAGCCGCGGCGAGCGAGATCGTGCTTCCGCGCGGCACGAAGGCGTGGCTGGTCACCCGGTACGAGGAGGCGCGGTCGGCACTGGCCGACCCGCGCTTCAGCAAGCACTGGGAGCGGTTCCCGGAGGTGATGGAGCTCAACCGGGTCGACGGGGGCGACGCGCCCAAGTTCGACGAGTCCCTGGTGCAGCACATGCTGAACATGGACCCGCCGCACCACACCCGGCTGCGCAAGCTCGTCACCAAGGCGTTCACCGCCCGGCGGGTGGAGCAGCTGCGACCGCGCATCCAGGAGATCACCGACCGGCTGCTGGACGAGGCGGGGGAGAAGGGCGACGTCGACCTGGTGGACGCGCTGGCGTTCCCGCTGCCCATCACGGTGATCTGCGAGATGCTCGACGTGCCGATGGACGAGCGCGACGAGTTCCGCGTGTGGTCCAACGTGCTGGTGGCCGGCAACGGCGAGCCGGAGCAGCTCCAGCAGGCCGGCGCCCAGATGGCGGGCTACCTGGCGAAGCTGGTCGAGCACAAGCGGACGAACCCCGGCGACGACTTCTTCTCGGCCCTCGTGCAGGCCGACGACGAGGGCGACCGGCTCGACCCGATGGAACTGATCGCCATGGCGTTCCTGCTGCTGGTGGCGGGCCACGAGACGACGGTCAACCTGATCGCCAACGGCGTGTACCACCTGCTGCGCGACCCGGAGCAGCTGGCGAAGCTGCGGGCCGACCGCTCGCTGCTGCCCGGCGCGGTGGAGGAGGTGCTGCGCTTCGAGAGCCCGGTCAACCAGGCCACGTTCCGCTACACCAACGACGACGTGGAACTGGGCGACGTGGTCATCCCGAAGGACAACCTCGTGGTGGTGTCGCTGTCGGGCGGCAACCGGGACGCCTCCAGGTTCCCGGACCCGGACCGGCTCGACATCACCCGGCAGGCCGCCGGGCACCTCGCGTTCGGCCACGGCATCCACTACTGCCTGGGCGCGCCGCTGGCCCGGATGGAGGGCGAGATCGCGATCGGGGCGCTGCTGGACCGGTTCGACGTGGCGCTGACCGCCGAGCCGGAGGAGCTGCGCTGGCGGGAGGGCACGCTCATCCGCGGCCTCCGGTCGCTGCCGGTTAGCCTGACCCCTCGTGGAGCGCGATGAGCTGCTGAAGCTGGACCAAGCGCACGTCTGGCACCCGTACGGCCCGATGCCGGGCACCCGCGAGCCGCTGGTCGTCTCCTCGGCGGAGGGTGTCCGGCTCCGGCTGGACGACGGGCGCGAGCTGGTCGACGGCATGTCGTCGTGGTGGGCCGCGATCCACGGCTACCGGCACCCCGTGCTCGACGCGGCGGTGCGCGACCAGCTCGGCCGGATGAGCCACGTCATGTTCGGCGGCCTGACCCACGAGCCCGCGGTGGCGCTGTCCGCGCGGTTGGTGGAGATCACGCCCGAGCCGTTGCGGCACGTGTTCCTGTGCGACTCGGGGTCGGTGTCGGTCGAGGTCGCGATCAAGATGGCGGTGCAGCACTGGCGCTCCCGGGGCCGGCCCGAGAAGCGGCGGCTGCTGACGTGGCGCGGCGGGTACCACGGCGACACGTTCCAGCCGATGTCGGTGTGCGACCCGGAGGGCGGGATGCACTCGCTGTGGCGGGGCGTGCTGCCGGAGCAGGTGTTCGCGTCCGCGCCGCCGCGCGACCTGGAGACCGCGTACGTCCAGGAGCTGGCGGACCTCGTCGAGGCGCACGCCGGTGAGCTGGCCGCGGTGATCGTGGAGCCGGTGGTGCAGGGCGCGGGCGGGATGCGCTTCCACGACCCGCGCTACCTGCACGTGCTGCGCGAGCTGACGCTGGCCCACGACGTGCTGCTGATCTTCGACGAGATCGCCACCGGCTTCGGCCGCACCGGCGAGCTGTTCGCCGCCGACCACGCGGGGATCAGCCCGGACATCATGTGCCTGGGCAAGGCGCTGACCGGCGGCTACCTGTCGATGGCCGCGACCCTGTGCACGTCACGGGTCGCGGACGGCATCTCGCGCGGCGACGTGCCGGTGCTGGCCCACGGACCGACGTTCATGGGCAACCCGCTGGCCTCGGCGGTGGCGCTGGCGTCGACCGACCTGCTGCTGGCGCAGGACTGGCGGTCGTCGGTGGGGCGGATCGAGGCCGGGCTGCGGGCGGGCCTCGCGGACGCGCCCGGTGACGTGCGGGTGCTCGGCGCGATCGGCGTCGTGCAGCTGGACCACCAGGTGGACATGGCCGCCGCCACCGCCGCGGCGGTCGACCACGGAGTGTGGTTGCGGCCGTTCCGGGACCTGATCTACACCATGCCGCCGTTCATCAGCACGGACGACGACGTGGCGACGATCGCCGCGGCCGTCGTCGCCGCGGCCGGGGCGTCACTGGCGCAGCAGGGTTGAGCCCCAGACCAGCAGCAGCACGCCGTAGCCGATGAACGCCCACCCGACGGACTGGGCCGGCTTGTCGCGCAACGGCTTCACCACCAGCGACAGCAGCCACCAGAGCAGCACCATCACCGGGAACGCCACCAGCGAGACCAACAGGCCGTAGGCGCCCGCGAACACGCCCGCCCAGTAGTCCGTCGGCAGGTAGACGTCTTCCGCCCAGCCGATGGGCAGGCAGAGGACCGCGATCCCGCCCCACGCGTACGCGGTCATCCGGAGTCGTCGGCGCGTGGTGTCGCGCGCGGTCTTGTCGTTCACCACGGCCACCCCGGTCGCGACGAAAGCGCCACCGGCGAACAACCAGCCCACCACGGTCGACACCACCGGGACCCGGCCGACCACGTCCCCGACCCGCGGGATCACCCAGACCCACAGCAGGTAGTGCCCGAGGACCACGCCGACGAGACCACCCACGCAGATCCCGACCCACCCCCACGGGGGCACCCGGTCGACCCAGGTGGGTGGCTTCCGGGTGGCGGTCCGCCGCGCCTGGCGGCGGGCCACCTCCTGCTGGGCCCAGACCTCGCCCCGCTTGGACTGGGCCTCCCGCTGGCGCCGCTTGCGCCTGTTGGCCTTGCCCACCTCAGTGGTTCACCGCGGCGGCGAGTTCGGTGTCGGTCGGCTCGACCAGGACCCGGCCGTCCGGCAGCGCGATGACCGGGATGTTCTTGCGCCCGCCGGCCAGCTCGATCGCGCGGTCACGGGCCGCGTCGTCCTGCTCGACGTCGACGTCCGTGAACGGCACTTCGTGCTCCCGCAGCCATGCCTTGGCCCGCCGGCAGTCGCCGCACCAGTTCGCCCCGTAGAGAACGATCTCACTCATAGCGGTGACTGTAGAACGCGGAGGACCGCAACGCTCCGTATAGGCCTAAGGTGAGTCGCCGTGAGCGTCCTCGTGATCACCGGCACGGGCACCGAGGTCGGCAAGACCGTGGTCGTCGCCGCTCTGGCGGCCCTGGCCGCGGCCGAAGGTCGGCGGGTCGCCGTGCTCAAGCCCGCGCAGACCGGTGTCGCCGACGGCGAGCCGGGGGACCTGGCCGAGGTGACCCGCCTCGCCGGCTCCGTCACCACCCGTGAGCTGCGCCGATATCCGGAACCGCTGGCGCCCGCCACGGCCGCGCGCCGGTCGGGGCAGCCGACGCTGCACCCCAGCGAGGTCGCCTCGGCGGCCGTGGCCCTGGACGAGACGCACGACCTGGTGCTGGTGGAGGGCGCGGGCGGGCTGCTGGTCCGGTTCGACGACGCGGGCTCGACGATCGCCGACGCGGCGTGGGCGCTCAACGCGCCGGTGCTCATCGTCGCGCACCCGGGCCTGGGCACGTTGAACATGACCGCGCTGACCGCCGAGGCCCTCCTGCGCCGCGGCTTGGAGTCCGTCGGCGTGGTGGTGGGCCGCTGGCCCGCCGCGCCCGACCTGGCCACCCGCACCAACCTGGTCGACCTGCCCGAGGCCGCGGGCGCGCCGCTGCTCGGCGTGCTGCCCGACGGCATGGCGGCGCTGGGGCGGTCGGAGTTCCTGGAGCGGGCCGGGGAAGGCCTGTCGCCGTGGTTCGGCGGTACGTTCGACCCGGAGAAGTTCGCCGCGCCGCACACCTGCTGACCTCCGCCCGTGGTTGACCGAACCAGTGACGCACGTCGCTGGGGCGGGTCGGGTCCCGTGCGGCAGACTGCACGGCGGACCACCGCCGGAGTTGACGAGGAGAAGTCGTGACCGCAGCCCCTGAACAGGTCGATGTCCTCGGCGTTGCCCGCGAGCAGGTGCTGGAGCAGGGCGTCGGGCTCACCGAGGAACAGGTGCTCGACGTCCTCCGACTGCCCGACGAGCGCATCCCGGAGCTGCTGGAGCTGGCGCACGCGGTGCGGATGCGCTGGTGCGGCCCGGAGGTCGAGGTCGAGGGGATCGTGTCGCTCAAGACCGGCGGCTGCCCCGAGGACTGCCACTTCTGCTCGCAGTCCGGCCAGTTCCCCTCGCCGGTGCGCTCGGCCTGGCTGGACGTCCCCGGCCTGGTGCGGGCCGCCCGGCAGACCGCCGAGACCGGCGCGTCCGAGTTCTGCATCGTCGCCGCCGTGCGCGGTCCGGACAAGCGGCTGCTGTCGCAGGTGCGCGACGGCATCAAGGCCATCCGCGAGGACGGCAACGACATCCAGATCGCGTGCTCGCTCGGCATGCTCACCCAGGAGCAGGTGGACGAGCTGGTGGACATGGGCGTCCACCGCTACAACCACAACCTGGAGACGGCCCGCTCGCACTTCCCGAACGTGGTCACCACGCACTCGTGGGAGGAGCGCTGGGACACGCTGAAGATGATCCGCACGGCGGGCATGGAGGTCTGCTGCGGCGGCATCATCGGCATGGGCGAGACGCTGGAGCAGCGCGCGGAGTTCGCCGTGCAGCTGGCGGAGCTGGAGCCCGACGAGGTGCCGCTGAACTTCCTGATCCCCAACCCCGGCACCCCGTACGAGAACTACCCGGTGGTCGAGGGCCCCGAGGCGCTGCGGACCGTCGGCGCGTTCCGGCTCGCCCTGCCGCGCACGATCCTGCGCTTCGCCGGCGGCCGTGAGCTGACCTTCGGCGACCTCGGCGCCAAGCAGGGGATGCTCGGCGGCGTCAACGCGATCATCGTCGGCAACTACCTGACCAACCTCGGCCGGCCGGCCCAGCAGGACCTCGACATGCTGACCGAGCTGTCCATGCCGATCAAGGAACTGAGCAAGACCCTGTGACGAGTGGACCGGGTGTGGTGGCGTACTGCGGATTTTGCGGCAAGGCGAGCGCGGAGGCGGACCACTCCGCGTGCGCGTCGCGGCTGGGCGTGATCGATCCGCCGCGGTTCTGCGCGGAGTGCGCGCGGCGGATGGTCGTGCAGGTGACGCCCGCCGGGTGGACGGCCGCGTGCAGCCGTCACGGCGAGATCACCTCCGCGCGGTAACCTGCCCTGCATCTGGTCACGGGTGCAGGGAGGTCGTCGGGTGGCGGAGCAACCGGTGGACGAGCGGGCGACGCCCGTTCGGGTGCCACCCGCGCCGGCGTTCGAGTACTACTACGTGGTGCAGCGGCCGCGGGTCGTGGTGAAGCGCGACCTGCTGCCCGCGTTCTCCGTGCTGTCCGTGATCTCGCTGTTCGGGCTGCCCGCCGGGTGGTTGTGGGCGAGGCTCGCGCCGCCGCAGAACGTGGTGGCGCAGCAGGACGGGTCGCTGATCCCGGTGACCGGCGAGAGCTACCACCGGCTCGACGGGCTGATGCTGTTCGTGCTGATCGGGTTGGGCGCCGGGCTGATCACGGGCATCGCGGTGTGGCTGCTGCGGGAGCGCCGCGGCCCGGTGGTGATGCTCGCGGCCACGCTCGGCGCGGTCGTGGCGGCCTACCTGGCGCAGCTGACCGGGATCGGCTCGGCGGGCAGCCGGTACGCCGTCGACGCCGCGCCCTCGGTGGGTGACGTGATCGCCCTGGCCCCGGTGCTGGAGACGTGGTGGGGCTTGCTGGCGTGGCCCTTGGGCACGGCGCTGGCGTACGGCTGCCTGGCCGCGTGGAACGGTCTGGACGACCTCGGCCGTCGACTCGGCTAGCACCCGGCTGGAACCGGCTGGGGCCGCGACGGCCCGGTCAGAGCTGGTAGGCCAGGTCGGGCACGTCGGTGACGAACATGTGCCCCGGCGCGTGGGTGATCGCGAACGGCGGTTTCGACGCCATCACCGCCGCCTGCGGCGTCACGCCGCACGCCCAGAACACCGGCACGTCGCCCTCGTGCGGCTCGGTGCGGTCGCCGAAGTCCGGCTGGTCGAGGTCGGCGATGCCGAGCGCGCCCGGGTCGCCCACGTGCACCGGCGCGCCGTGGACGGCGGGCATCCGGGCGGTGACCCGCTTCGCGGTGTCGACCAGGTCGGCGGGCACGTAGCGCATCGACACGACCACCGGCCCGTGCAGGCGGCCCGCCGGGCGGCACTCGCGGTCGGTCACGTACATCGGCACGTTGCGCCCCTGCTCGACGTGCCGCAGCGGGACGTCGGCCTGCTTGAGCGCCGACTCGAACGTGAAGCTGCACCCGATGAGGAACGCGACCAGGTCGTCGCGCCAGTGGCCGGAGGCGTCGGTCGGCTCGTCGACCAGCTCGCCGTGCTCCCAGATCCGGTAGCGGGGCACGTCGCGCATCAGGTCGGCGTTGCCCGCGAGGAACGTCGTGGTGCCGCCCTTGTCGGTGACGTCGAGGACCGGGCACGGCCTGGGGTTGCGCTGGGTGAACAGCAGCACGTCGTAGGCCCAGTCCTCGGGGACCGCGATGAGGTTGGCCTGCGCGTAGCCGTCGGCGAGCCCGGCCGTCGGACCCCGGTGGAGCCGGCGCACCTGCTCCGGTGTCATCGTCGTCATCGCAGTTCGACTCCGTTCGTCTCGGGGAGGCCGAGCAGGGCGAGCACGGCGATGCCGTAGGCGACCGCGCCGAAGATCATCGCGCCGCCGACGCCCATGCCGCCGGCCAGGAAACCCACCAGGGCGGGGAAGAACGCGCCCACCCCGCGGCCGAAGTTGTAGGTGAAGCCCTGCCCGGTGCCGCGCAGCTCGGTCGGGTACAGCTCGGCCAGGTAGGAGCCGAAGCCGCTGAAGATCGCCGAGGTGGTGAACCCGAGCGGGAACGTGAGCAGCAGGATCACGCCGTTCGCGCCGGCCGGGATGTTGGTGAACAGCACGATGAGGAGCGCGCTGAGCACGGCGAACAGGGTGAACGTCCGCTTGCGGCCGAGCCGGTCGGTCAGGTAGCCGCCGGTGACGTAGCCCGCGAACGCGCCGCTGATGAGCAGGGCCAGGTAGCCGCCGGTGCCGACGACGCCGAGGCCGCGTTCGGTCCTGAGGAACGTCGGCACCCAGCCGGCCAGGGTGTAGTAGCCGCCCTGGACGCCGGTGGCGAGCAGCGAGGCGAACAGCGTGGTGCGGCCGAGCCCGCCCCGGAAGACGGCCTTGACGCTGCCCTTGACCGAGCTGGTCTGCAACGTCCGCTCGACCCGGGGCGCGTCCTTGACGTTGCGGCGCACGTAGAAGATCAGGACGGCCGGGAGCGCACCGGTCCAGAACAGCACGCGCCAGGCGATGTCCTGCGGCAGGAAGCTGAACACCGTGGTGCAGACGAGGACGCTCAAGCCCCAGCCGACGGCCCACGAGCTCTGGATGAACGCGACGGTGCGGCCCCGGTACCGCGGCTTGCAGTACTCGGCGACGAGGATCGCGCCCGCCGCCCACTCGCCGCCGAAGCCCAGGCCTTGCAGGGCGCGGAAGACGAGCAGCATCTCGTAGCTGGTCGCGAAGCCGCACAGGACCGTGAAGACGGCGTAGGTGACGACCGTGATCATCAGGGTGCGGACGCGGCCGATGCGGTCCGCGAGGATGCCCGCGACCGCGCCGCCGACGGCGGAGACGACCAGGGTGACGGTGGTGAGCAGGCCCGCTTCGCCCGTGGTGAGGCCGAAGTAGGCGGTGATGGCGAACAGGCTCAGGGGCAGCACCTGGAAGTCGTAGGCGTCCAGTCCGTAGCCGCCGAACGCGCCGACGAAGGCGCGCTTGCCGTTGCGGCCCAGGGTGTGGAACCAGGCGAACGGACCTCGGGCGTCCTTGGTGGTGTCCAGGTCGGGGGTGCTCATGAGGGTCACCTCGCAGCCGTGAGGGTGTGTCGTGGCCCACACGGTAGAGGATTGTTGAACAATCCCACTAGGGGGCAATAGGACGAATCAACACGTCACCCTTCCGGGGGTGGGAGTGGTGCCGCACCCCGTGCACGACGACGGGGGCCCGCCGCGATGGCGAGCCCCCGTCGTGGTGGTGTGGTTCAGCCGGGCTGCGACGAGGCCGCGTACAGCTTCTCCCGCTCGCGCTCGTCGTCGGTGGTCTCGATCCGCTTCACGGCGTAGCGCAGCATCGGCGGGGCCATCAACGAGGTCACGACCGCGACGAGCACGATGATCGTGTAGCCGGCGGTGGTGAGCACGCCCAGGCGCAGGCCCACCATCGCCACGATCACCTCGATCACGCCGCGCGCGTTCAGCCCCGCGCCCAGGGCCAGGCCCTCCCAGTGGTTGAGCTTGCCCAGTCGCGCGCCCAGGTACGCGCCGACGAACTTGCCCACGATCGCGATGACCAGCACCACCGCCGCCGACAGCAGCACCTCGGGTTCGGCGAGCAGCGTCAGGTCCATCCGCAGGCCGGCCGTGGCGAAGAAGATCGGCGCGAGGACGCCCATCACGAACGTCCGCAGCGGCGCGATCTTCGTCCGGTCGAGGATGCCCGACGTGCTGATCAGGATGCCGCACAGGAACGTGCCGAAGATCGGCTCCAAGCCCAGGGCGTGGGTGCCCGCGGCGCACGCCAGCAGCATCACGACCACGATCGCGATCGTCACCGCCGGGTCGGAGGACTTGTTCGCCAGCGTCAGGCCCGCCCGCACGACCGGGCGGCCGACCAGGTAGGTCAGCGCCAGCACGGCGACCAGGCTGCCGATGGTCAGGGCGATGTTCCCGGCGCGCAGGCCGGTGGTGGCCATCGCGGACACCACGGACAGCAGCGACCAGCCCACGATGTCGTCCACGGCCGCCGCGCCGATGGTCAGCTGGCCGATGTTGCGGTGCAGGATCTTGAGCTCGACCAGGGTCTTGGCGATCACCGGGATGGCGCTCACGCACATCGCCACGCCGAGGAACAGCGCGAACACCAGGTCGCCCTTGCCCCCGGACAGCAGTGCCGAGGGCAGCACCATGCCGACGCCGACACCCAGGGCGAGGGGGATGAGCAGACCGCCGAGGCTGACGTAGATCGCGGTCCTGCCCTTGCTGCGCACCAGCTTCATGTCGATGTGCATGCCGGTGAAGCCGACCAGCAGCAGCACGCCGAGTTGGCCGACCGCGTCGAGCAGGTGGATCTGCTCGGCGTCGGCCGGGAACAGCCAGGCCGACAGGGGCGGCACGACGTGCGCGAGCAGCGAGGGGCCGAGGATCACGCCCGCGGCCAGCTCGCCGACCACGGCCGGCATCGTGAACCGGGTCGCCACCTTGCCCAGCGCGAACGCCACGCCGAGCAGGACGGTGAGCTGGAGCAGGAACACCAGCATCGGGTGGGCGCCGATGGGGCTCGGTGGTGCGGCGGCCAGGAACATGAGCACTCCTCCAGGCAGTGGCTGTCCTGGAAGAGGTAATCGGCCGACCTCGGCGAGGGGAAGAGCGCGCACGTTCGGAACGCCGTATCGCTCAGCGGAGCGTCAACCGCGGGTCAGCGCGCTGTAGTGGGCTTTCAGGCGGTCACGGCGCCCTTGTGCCGGCCGTACCCCGGGTAGAACCGCCGGATGAGCC
This sequence comes from Actinosynnema sp. CA-299493, assembly GCF_050946825.1. Taxonomy (NCBI): domain Bacteria; kingdom Bacillati; phylum Actinomycetota; class Actinomycetes; order Pseudonocardiales; family Pseudonocardiaceae; genus Actinosynnema; species Actinosynnema sp. CA-299493. Next base: position 7,758,944 of record NZ_CP191993.1, on the reverse strand, counting down.
GGGACGTTTCGGCGTAGTCCAGTTGGCCCGACGTGGGCTGGTGGCCGAGGAACGTGTAGGTCACCCGCGAACCGAGCGCGGGGAAGAAGACGCGGGACGCGGTGCCGATCTCGCCCATGGCGATCACGATCATTTCCGAGTCGTCCCCGGAATTCACCAACAACGACGCCAACGTCTTCACGTCGGCACCGCTGTTCGCCATCGTGGAAATCTTCACGATATCCGCGCCGGCTTCTTTCGCGGCACGTGCGATCGCGTCGAGCTCGCGGATATCGGGGGTGCGGTCGAAATTGTGGTACGACACGATCGCCAACGCGTCGTGCGCGTGCGCGGCGGCGATCACGTCCGCCACGACCCCTTCCGACGACAGCTCCACGTCCACGGCGTCCACCAGCGGCGCGACCTCGCGGAACAGTGCGAGCCGGGCCTCCTCGCCGCCGCTCCACCCGCCGCCCTCGGCCGCCGAGCGCACGGTCGCCAGCACGGGCAGCCCCTCGAACGCGCGCACTTGTCCGAGCACGTGCGCCACCTCGGTCCGGGCGAACCGGTCGATGCGCAATTCGGCCACGTCGACCCCGAGGGAACGCGCTTCCGCCGCCGCCCGCGCACTGTCGTCGTCGGCGAAGCTGACCGCGATCAACGGGAGGTCGAGGCCGAGCAGCGCACGCATCCGGTTCACTCGCGGCATGGTACACCGCCGGCTTGACCGGTCAGTTGCGATGAGGTAGTTGGCCCAATTCCGACAACGGCGCGGGCACCGCGCCCAACGCGTCCAGAATGCCCGCCTCGCGGTGCAGCACTTTCCGCACCAGTCGCAGCCGCCGGGCGGGCGAGGTCTCCTCCAGCAGCCGCTGCCGGTCTTCGAACGTCAGCAGGCAGTCGCCGGCCAACGCGTACGCCAGGTCGGCCGGCGCCGTGTCCGGACCGGGCGGCCGACGTCCCACGCTCTGGTACGCCGCCTGCCGGTACCGGCCGTGCGCCGCCCGCGCGCTCTCCGCCAGCAGCGGCAGCACGGCCTCGACCTCCGGCGGCGCGGCGGTGTCCGGCAGCCACTGCACCGACGCGACCAGGTACGGCGCGCTGTCCTCGTCCACTTCGATCAGCCGGAACCGCCGGCCGCCCGTCGTGGTCAGGTCGAACCGCCCGTCCGGCAGCCGCCGCGCCTCCTGCAGCACCGCCGTGCACCCGATGTCGGACAGCGCCTCGACGTTCTCCGCGCCGACCTCCCACCCCTGCTTGATCGACACCACGCCGAACGTCCGCTCCGGCACCGCGCCCGTCACCAGGTCCACGGTCAACTGCCGGTACCGCGGCTCGAACACGTGCAGCGGCAGCGACGCCCCGGGCAGCAGCACGGTGCCCAGCGGGAACAGCGGGAGGGTCGTCGTCACGAGCCCAAGCTACGGGTGGACGGTGGCCGCAGCACGGCGAACGGGTCCGTGATCCGCATTTCCCCCGACACGAACCGGAACAGCGCCGCCGGCCTGCCACCGGCCGGACCGGGCTGCACGGTGCCGCCGGTCGGCTCCAGCAGCCCCCGCCGCGACAGCACGCGTTGCAGGTTGGTCGCCGACACCTTGTACCCCAGGGCCGCCGAGTACAGCGAGCGCAGCGCGGAGATGGTGAACTCCGGCGGCGCCAGCGCGAAACCCAGGTTCGTGTACGACAGCTTCGACGCGAGCCGGTTGCGGGCGCGGCGGCAGATCGCCTCGTGGTCGAACGCGGTCGCGGGCAGCGCGTCCACCGGGTGCCACGTCGTGTCCGCCGGCACCACGGGGTCGATGTGCGACGGCACCAGGCCGAGGAACGCGGTCGCCACCACCCGCGGTCCGGGCACCCGCGCGGGGTTGCTGAACACGGCCAGCTGCTCCACGTGTGACAACTGTCGCACGTCGACTTTCTCGGCCAGCTGACGGCGGATCGAGCCCTCGACGTCCTCGTCGTCGCCGAGCCCGCCACCAGGCAGTGACCAGCGGTGCGCGTGGGGTTCGCGGGCGCGTTCCCACAGCATGACCTGGAGTGATCCGGCTCTCACCTGGAGCACCGCGGCCAGCACTTCATGTTCCGCCAGTCCCACTCGGCTGATACTATCGGCCACGTTTTCGCCCCTTAGGCGAAAACCTGGATCTAGGGAGGAACCGATGGTCGCCACCGCCTACGTGGAGCGAACCTCCGACGGCGCCTACGACGGGATCGCCCCGGACGGCGCGTGGCGCGACGAGGTCCTGGAGCTGGCGCGCCGGCGGGACGCGGTCATCCTCGCGCACAACTACCAGCTGCCCGAGATCCAGGACATCGCCCACCACACGGGCGACTCGCTGGCGCTCAGCCGCATCGCGGCCGCGAGCGACGCGTCCACCATCGTGTTCTGCGGCGTGCACTTCATGGCCGAGACCGCCAAGATCCTCGCGCCGCACAAGACCGTGCTGATCCCGGACGAGCGGGCGGGCTGCTCGCTGGCCGACTCGATCACCGGCGAGCAGCTGCGCGAGTGGAAGGCCGAGCACCCCGGCGCGGTCGTCGTCTCCTACGTCAACACCACGGCCGAGGTGAAGGCGGAGACCGACATCTGCTGCACCTCGTCGAACGCGGTGGACGTGGTGAGGTCGATCCCGGCCGACCGCGAGGTGCTGTTCCTGCCGGACCAGTTCCTCGGCGCGCACGTCAAGCGCGAGACCGGCCGGGAGAACCTGCACATCTGGGCCGGCGAGTGCCACGTCCACGCGGGCATCAACGGCCCCGAGCTGGCCGAGCGCGCGGCGGCGAACCCGGACGCCGACCTGTTCATCCACCCCGAGTGCGGGTGCGCCACGTCGGCGCTCTACCTCGCGGGCGAGGGCACCGTCCCGGCGGAGAAGGTGAAGATCCTCTCGACCGGCGACATGATCACCGCCGCCCGGCGGACCAGCGCGAAGACGGTGCTGGTGGCCACCGAGATCGGGATGCTGCACCAGCTGCGCCGGGCCGCGCCGGAGATCGACTTCCGCGCCGTGAACGACCGGGCGTCGTGCCGGTACATGAAGATGATCACCCCGGCCGCCCTGCTGCGCGGGCTGCGCGAGGGCAAGGACGAGGTGCACGTGGACCTGGAGACGGCCCGCCGCGCCAAGGGCGCGGTGCAGCGCATGATCGAGATCGGGCAGCCCGGCGGCGGGGAATGAACACACCGCTGTGGGAGGCCCGCGCCGACCTCTTGGTCGTCGGCACGGGAGTGGCCGGTCTGACGGCGGCGCTGCGCGCGCGTGAGCTGGGGCTCCGGGTCCTGGTGGTGACGAAGGCCGCCGGCGAGGACGGCAACACCCGGTGGGCGCAGGGCGGCGTGGCCGTCGTGCTGCCCGGCGAGCACGACGAGGGCGACACGGTCGAGGCGCACGTGCGCGACACGCTGGTCGCCGGCGCCGGGCTGTGCGACGAGGCCGCGGTCGAGGCGATCATCGCCGGCGGGCCGGCCGCGGTGGCGCGGTTGCGCGAGCGGGGCGCGGTGTTCGACGCCGCGCCGACCGGTGGGCTGGCCCGCACGCGGGAGGGCGGGCACAGCGCGTTCCGGGTGGTGCACGCGGGCGGTGACGCGACCGGCGCGGAGGTCGAGCGCGCGTTGTTGGCGGCGGCGTCCGACGGTCGGGTGCCGGTGCTGGAGAACCACGTCGCGGTGGACGCGGTGCGCACACCGCTCGGCCAGGTGAGCGGCCTGCTGGTGCTGGACGGCAACGGCGTGCCGGGCGTGCTCGGCGCGCCCGCCGTGCTGCTGGCCAGCGGCGGCCTCGGCCAGCTCTACCAGGCCACGTCCAACCCGGAGGTGGCCACCGGTGACGGCCTCGCGCTGGCGCTGCGGGCCGGCGCGGTGGCGGCGGACGTCGAGTTCGTCCAGTTCCACCCCACCGTGCTCTACACCGGGCGTGGCGCGCGTGGCCGCTGCCCGCTGGTCACGGAGGCGGTGCGCGGCGAGGGCGCGGTGCTGGTCGACGCGACCGGCGCGCGGGTCATGCGCGGCGTGCACCCGCTGGAGGACCTGGCGCCGCGCGACGTGGTGGCCGCGGCGATCACGCGGCACATGGCGGGCAGCCCGGGCGGCGTGGACGACCACGTGTTCCTCGACGCCACGGGCATCTCCGACTTCGCGCGCCGGTTCCCGACCGTGCACGCGGCCTGCCTCACGGCGGGGATCGACCCGTCGGGCCAACCGATCCCGGTCGCTCCGGCGGCGCACTTCGCGTGCGGCGGCGTGGTGTCCGATGTGGACGGAAGAACCGGCGTGACCGGCCTGTACGCGGCGGGCGAGGTGGCCCGCACCGGGCTGCACGGCGCGAACCGGTTGGCGTCCAACAGCCTGCTCGAAGGTCTGGTCGTCGGCACGCGCGCGGCCGAGGCGGTCGCGGCGGACCTGGCGCTCGGCGTGCTGGCCCGCCCGTCGGCGTCGGTCGTGGCGCGGCTGCCGACGGCGCCGGTCGCCGACCGGGACTCGTTGCAGCGGGTGATGTCCCGGTACGCGGCGATCGGCCGTGACGCCGAGGGCCTGGCCGTGGTCGGGTCGGTGCTCGACCTGTCCACCGCGGATCGCGAGCTGACCAGCCGGCAGCTCGTGGAGGACGCCGCGCTCACGGTGGCCGCACGGGCGTTGATCGCGGCGGCGGCGGAGCGCGAGGAGTCGCGCGGCTGCCACGTGCGCACCGATCACACCGAGCGGGACGACGCGCGCTGGCAGCGCGGCCAAGTGGTCCGGCTCAACCCGTCCGGCCAGCCGGTGCTGGCCGATCCCGCAGTGGCGAGGGGAGTGGCATGAACCTGGACCTGGACGACGCGCGCCGCGTGATCGCGACGGCGTTGGCGGAGGACCTGCGGTACGGGGCGGACGCGACGACCGAGGCGACCGTGCCCGCGGACGCGGTGGCCGTGGCGGAGCTGACGCCGCGCGCGGCCGGTGTGCTCGCGGGCATCCCGGTGGCGCTGGAGGTGTTCCGGCAGGTCACGGACGTCGAGGTGCTGGAGGAGCGGCGGGACGGCGACAAGGCCGTGCCCGGCGAGCCCGCGCTGGTGCTGCGCGGGCCGGTGCGCGGCCTGCTCACCGCCGAGCGCACCGCGTTGAACCTGCTGTGCCACCTGTCCGGCGTGGCCACGCTCACCGCCGCGTGGGTGGACGAGGTCGCGGACACGAAGGCGCGCGTGCGCGACTCCCGCAAGACCCTGCCGGGCCTGCGGTTGCTGGAGAAGTACGCGGTGCGGTGCGGCGGCGGCGTCAACCACCGCCTCGGCCTCGGCGACGCGGTGCTGATCAAGGACAACCACGTGCGGGCCGCGGGCTCGGTGCGGGCGGCGCTGGCCGCCGTGCGCGCACACGCGCCGCACCTGGCGTGCGAGGTCGAGGTCGACTCGCTCGACCAGCTGGACGAGGCCGTCGCCGAGGGCGCGGAACTCGTGCTGCTGGACAACTTCACCGCCGCCGAGTGCGCGGAGGCGGTGCGCCGGGCGGGCGGTGTCGCGCTGGAGGCGTCCGGCGGGCTCACGCTCGACGTGGCCAGGGCCTACGCCGAGACCGGCGTGGACTACCTGGCCGTCGGCGGCCTCACGCACTCCGCGCCGGCCCTCGACCTGGGGCTGGACCTGCGCTAGCCGGCGGGACCCGCAGGTCGGCGGAACCGACGGATCGGCGGAGCGGACAGGTCGGCGGACCGACAGGTCGGCGGAGCGGACAGGGAACGTGCCCGCGCCCGGGGCACAGGCGCGGGCACGCCCCGATCAGGAGTCGCGCCGCTTGGTCTCGTCGTCGCGCTCCACGTCCACCCGTTCCTTGCGGACGTCGCCGCGGACGTGCTCCTGCTCGGTCACGGCCTGCTTCTCCAACCGGACCTTCTCCACCGCCCTGGCCTTCTTCTCCACCACCGGCTCCTGCCGGCGGAGGGTGACCTCGGCCTCCTCGTCCACGAACGCGCGGTCGGTCGGCGCGCCGTCGGCGGGCTCCCGCACCACGCGGACCTCTTCGTGCGTGACCGGCACCGTCACGTCCTTCTGCTCGGTCACGGTGTGCTTGACCAGGCGCACGCGGCCGGCCTCGACGTCGCGGGTGCCGACGTCGATGTCCTCCTCGTAGCGGGTGACCGACTCGCCCGCGCGGGTCTCGTGTCGGGCCCGCTTGCCGGCTGCCGCCTCGCCCGCCGCCGTCTCGCCGCGCACGGTGCCGCGTCCCTCGGGGCGGGTCTCACCGGGCATCCCGCCGCCGCGCATCTCGCCGCGGCTCAGGCCGGACGTGTGGCCGGCGGCCGGCATGGGCTTGGTCTCGGCGCGCCCGCGGTTCGGCAGCCGGTCGTGGTCGCCGGAGCGGTGCGACGGGATCAGGCCGTAGTACTCGTACAGCTCGTCCTGCTGCCGGTCGGACATGTGCTGGTCGGACACGTCGATCCTGGGCGCGTCCTTGACCTGCTGCTTGTCCACGGGCACGGTGACGACGCCGTTGCCCATGGTCGCGTCCTGGATCGGCACGAACGACTCCTTGAGGCCGAACAGGCCGGTGTGCACCGAGGCCCACATCGGCCGCCCGTCCCGGTCGTCCAGCCACACCTGCTTGACCGAGCCGATGCGCTCACCGTGCTCGTCGATCACTTCGCAGTCGTACAAGCGGTCCACTTCGGCCTGGTTGATCATGGCCGGGTCCCCTTCGCGTGTCGGATAGTCCCGAAAGGGGATTCCCGGCGCCAAGGGCCACCTAGTCGGCTGCCACCCGTTCGTGTGAGGCAACACCCTCCGAAAGAAATTCAGAGTCGACGGTTCGCGAGGACCGGCAAGGCAGCCCTCGCCCGCGTGACGCTCTCCGCGTCCACTTCGGTCAGGATCAGCCCCGGCTCGCCGGCCAGCTGCTCGACCACCTCGCCCAACGGCGAGGCGACCGTGCTGCGGCCGACCCCGGTGGGCGCGCCGCCGTGGTCGACCCCCGGGTCGGCCTGGCCGCAGGCCAGCACCCACGAGGTGCAGTCCAGCGCACGCGCGCGCACCAGCAGCTCCCACTGGTCGCGCTTGCCCGGCCCCGAGCCCCACGACGCGCACACGAGCACGGCCGTCGCGCCCCGGTCCGCCAACGCCCGGAACAGCTCGGGGAACCGCACGTCGTAGCAGGTCGCCAGCCCGAACGTGACCCCGTCGATCTCGACGGTCACCGGCGCGGAGCCGGGGGCGACCGTGCGCGACTCGGTGAACCCGAACGCGTCGAACAAGTGGATCTTGTCGTAGCCGAGGTGGTGCCCACCGCCGGTGACCAGCAGGGTGTTCGCCACCCGGCCGTCCGGCGCCGGTGTGAACATGCCCGCCACGACGACCACGCCGTGCTCGTCGGCGACGTCGCGCACGGCGCTCGCCCACGGGCCGTCCAGCGGCTCGGCCACCGGGCCGAGGGGCACGCCGAACCGGCACATCGCGGCTTCCGGGAACACCACCACGCGGGCGCCGGCCGCCGCCGCGCGCGCGGTCTCCGAGCGCACCAGGTCGAGGTTGGCCGACGGGTCGCTGGACGAGGTGATCTGGCAGAGGGCGACACGCATGCGGCCCACTCTAGGTAGTGTCGGGTCTCGTGCGCTCCCTCCTTCCCCCGCTGGTCGTCGTCGCCCTGCTCGCCGCTGCGGGGTGCACGGGAGCGACGACACCGAGCGCCGAGGGCACGTCGGACAACAGCGCGCTCGTGCTGGCGGACCCGCTGGAGCCGACCACGCTGAACCCGCTGCTCGGTTACGGCCGCGAGGGCGTGTCCAAGCTGTACGACGGGCTGGTGGAGCACCGCGCGGACGGCACGGTGCGGCCGCAACTGGCGGCGGACGCGCCCACTCCCGCCGCCGACGGCCTGAGCTGGACCGTGACGCTGCGCGAGGGCGTGGAGTTCACCGACGGCACGTCGTTCGGGCCCGAGGACGTGGTGGCGACCTACCGGGCGCTGCTCGACCCGGCGTCCGGCTCGACCGAGCGGACCGCGTTCGCCGAGCTGTCCGGCGTGGCGCAGCTGGACCCGCGCACGGTCCGGTTCACGCTGGCCAGGCCGTGGGCGGCGTTCCCGCACACGCTGGTGCTCGGCATCCTGCCCAGCGAGGCGCTCGGCGGGCCGTTGCGCGACGTGCGACCGGTCGGCACGGGCCCCTACAAGCTGGTGGAGTGGCGCAAGGGCGACCGGATGGTGCTGGAGGCCAACGCGTCCTACTTCGGCGGCGAGCCCGAGATCCGCAAGCTGACCGTGGTGTTCGTGCCGGACGACAACACGCGGGCGCAGCGGATGCAGGCGGGCGAGTTCGACGGCACGGAGCTGCCGCCCCGGCTGGCCACGTCGTTCAGCGCGGCCAACGGCATGAGGCTGATCACGCACCGCAGCGCCGACCTGCGTGCCGTCACGCTGCCGGGTGGCCCCGTGACGGGTGACAGCGCGATCCGGATGGCGTTGAACCACGCGGTCAACCGCAAGGGCATGGTGGACAACCTGCTCGGCGGCCAGGGCGCGGTGGTGAGCACGCCGGTGCCGGACACGCTGCCGGAGTTCGTGGAGACCGGCGCCCGGTTCGCCTACGACAAGGCGCTGGCCGAGCTGCTGCTGGACCAGGCGGGCTGGGTGCGCGGCGCGGACGGCGTGCGCGTGCGCGAGGGCGTGGCCGCCCGGTTCACGCTGATGTACCCGATCGGCGACGTGGTGCGCGCTGACCTGGCCACCGCGTTCGCCGCGGACGCCAAGGCGGTCGGCGTCGACGTGCAGCTGGCCGGGCTGAGCTGGGAGGCCCTCGCGCCGAGGCTGGGCGTGGACGCGCTGCTGCACGGCGGCGGCACGCCGTTCGACCCGGACCTGATGACCTACCTGCCGCTGCGCGCCCCGAACCCGTGGGGCTACTCGAACCCGCAGGTGGACGCCGCCCTGGACGCCGGGCGGACGTTGCTGGACCCGGCGCAGCGCGCGGCGGCGTACAAGCAGTTCCAGCGTGCCTACGTGGCCGCGCCGGGCATGGTGGTGCTGGCGTCCGTGCGGCACACGTACGTGGTGCGGGAGAACTGGAACGGCTACCAGGAGGTCGTGGACCCGCACGCGCACGGCGCCTTGTCGTGGGGCCCGTGGTGGAACCTGGAGAAGTGGACGCCCCGCTAGCCCTCGTCTTCTCGCGCGCCGTCGGCGATAGTGAAGATCAGGTATCCGCGGACCACGGGGGGCACCATGACGATCTTCCTCGACTCGGCCGGTTCGTCGCTGCCACCGCGTGAGGTGCTCGACGAGGTGATCGGCCACCTGAGGCGCGAGGCGGAGATCGGCGGGTACGTCGCCGCGCAGGAGCGCGAGGCCGACCTGGAGGCCGGGTACGGGGTGCTCGCGGAGCTGCTGGGCGCGTCGCCGGACGAGATCGCGTTCACCGACAGCGCGACCCGGTCGTGGCTGACCGCGTTCGACGCCGTGCCGCTGGCGGCGGGCGACCGGGTGCTGTTCAGCGAGGCCGAGTACGCGGGCACGGCGATCCCGATCCTGCGCCGGGCGCGGGAGGTCGGCGCGTCGGCCGAGGCGGTGCCGTCGGACTCGTTCGGGCAGATCGACGTGGACGCGCTGAAGGACCTGCTGGACGAGCGGGTGAAGCTGGTCTCGCTGGTGCACGTGCCGACCAACAGCGGGCTGGTGAACCCGGCGCGCGAGGTGGCCGACGCGGCGCACGAGGTGGGCGCGCTGGTGCTGCTGGACGCGTGCCAGTCGATCGGGCAGCTGCCGGTGCGGGCCGACGAGCTCGGCGTGGACCTGATCGCGGGCACCGGCCGCAAGTGGCTGCGCGGACCACGCGGCACCGGTGTGCTGGTGGTGCGCCGCGAGGCCGCCGCGCGCATGACCCCCCGGCTGATCGACCTGCACAGCGCCGAGTGGACGGCCCCGGACGAGTACCGGCTGCGGGACGACGCGCGGGTCTACGAGATCTGGGAGACCAGCGTCGCCGACCGGCTCGGGCTCATCGCGGCGGCGCGGCACGCGCTGGCCAGGGGCCTGGACGTGATCGAACGCGAGGTGGGCGAGCGCGCCCGGCGGCTGCGTGACGGGCTGGGCGCGCTGCCCGGCGTGACGGTGCGCGACCCGGGCGTGCGCAAGGCGGGCATCGTCACGTTCACCGTGGACGGCGTGGCGGCGACCGACGTGCGCGACCGGCTGGCCCGCGAGGGCATCACGGTCACCGTCAGCTGGGCGTCGTCCACGCTGCTGGACATGACCCGGCGCGGGCTCGCCGAGGTGGTGAGGGCGTCGCCCCACTACTTCGTCGAGCCCGCGCAGGTGGATCAGGCCGTGGAGGCCGTCAGCAGGTGCGCCCGGTGATGCGCGGGACGCAGTCGGAGTAGTCGAGGAACAGCTGCACGGCGGTGTCGTTGCGCGTGGTCTGCGCGGGGATCACCGTGTCACGCGGGTAGAACCCGCTGGTGCCGCTCGCCGACGCCGGGTACATCTCGAACGTGTAGCTCCAGATCTTGTGCTGGGCCCACATCCAGTCGTCGACGCTGCCGTCGGTGATGTAGAGGTCGCTGGCCTGCTGCGGCGTGTAGCCGTTCAACGAGGCCATCCGCCTGCCCATGGTCTGGAACACGTTGGCCTGGGTGGCGTCCAGGCCCGCGGCGGTGTCGTTGTAGGTGTAGCCGTACGGCCACAGGATCAGCTCCGAGAACGTGTGCCAGTCGATGTGCGTCTTGATCTGCTGCACACCGCCGACCACGCGCGTGCCGACGAAGTCGCGGACCCGGGCGGTCTCCGGCGCGGAGAACGCGGACGGGCCGCGGTAGGTCTCGCTCGACCCGCTGCCGCTGGAACCGCCGCAGCAGCCCCACTGGTAGCCCCAGTTGCGGTTCGGGTCGGTGCCGGTCGAGGTGGAGTTCGGCTGCCGGTTCTTGCGCCACGCCCGGAACGAGCCGGTCGCGATGTCGTACTCGGCGCCGTCCGGGTTGACGCTGGGGATGACCCAGATCTCCCGGCTGTCGACCGCGCCCTTGATGGCCGAGTTGGACGCGTAGTTGTCCGTGTACCGCTTGATGATGTGCAGGCACATCTCCACGGTCAGGTGCTCCCGCGCGTGCTGGTTGCAGGTGAACAGCACCTCGGGCTCGGCCTCGTCGGAGGTCGGGTTGTCGCTGATCTTGATCATCCACAGGTCGCGGTTCTGGTACGACTTGCCGATGCTGCGCATCGTGACCAGGTTCGGGTGGTCGCTGACCGTCTGGTTCAGCTCGGCGACCATCTCGGCGTAGTTGTGGTAGCCGGTGTAGCCGGACGGGAAGTCCTGCGCGCCGAGCTGGGGGTCGGCGAAGTCCGCCTTGCCCAGGCCCGCGAGCTGGGCGTCCGCGTCACCGGCGTTCTTCATCGGCAGCCCGGTGGCCCGCAGCAGCCACTGCTGGCGCGGTTCGGCGATCACGGTGAGCGTGTCGCCGTGCTGACCGAGGACGTCGACCCCGGTCCGGGCGACCTTGGTCCTCGCCTCGGGTGAGGCCGCGGTGACCTCGAACACGGTCCGCTCGGGGGTTTGGGCGGTCGCCGGTTGCGCCGACCCGGGGTGCGCGGGGAGCACCAGGGCCACGCTCGCGACCAACGCGGCGGCCACAAGGCCGCGCCGCTTGGTGAACATCAAGCCTCCATCATCAGCAGGGTTTGCGACGGAGCTGGAGAACACCCGCGAGGGTGCCCACGCAGCGTGGCCCCCGGGTCACGCATCGAGGTAGCCCCCGTTTGTCGGGTTCAGCTCCGGGACCCGGGCTGACAGTTGACGGAATTGGCGACGCCTTACCCTTGTGGACATGCTCAACCGCGTCGACCTGCGAGGTCGTGTCCCGTCACCCGCCGAGCTGAGTGCCGCGCTGCCGCGCGCCGAGGTCGACGTGGACGCGGTGCTGCATCAGGTCCGGCCGCTCGTGGACGACGTGCGCGAACGGGGCGTCGAGGCCGTGCTGGAGCACGGCGAGAAGTTCGACGGGGTGCGCCCGTCGTCGATCCGCGTGCCCGTCGCCGAGCTGGAGCGCGCGCTGGCCGAGCTGGACCCGGCGGTGCGGGCGGCGTTGGAGGAGTCCGTCGCGCGGGCCCGGAAGGTGCACGCCGACCAGCGCCGCGTCGACACGACGACCCAGGTCGTGCCCGGCGGCACGGTCACCGAGCGCTGGGTGCCGGTGTCCCGGGTCGGCCTGTACGCGCCCGGCGGCCTGGCCGTCTACCCGTCCACCGTGGTGATGAACGTGGTGCCGGCGCAGATCGCGGGCGTCGAGTCGCTGGTGGTGTGCTCGCCGCCGCAGGCGGAGTTCGGCGGCCTGCCGCACCCGACGATCCTGGCCGCCTCGGCGCTGCTCGGCGTGACCGAGGTGTGGGCCGTGGGCGGCGCGCTCGCGGTCGCGCTGCTCGCGCACGGCGGCACGGACACCGACGGGAAGGCCCTGGAGCCGGTCGACCTGGTGACCGGTCCCGGCAACATCTACCTGACCGCGGCCAAGCGGCTGCTGCGCGGCCTGATCGGCATCGACTCCGAGGCCGGGCCGACCGAGATCGCGGTCCTGGCCGACGACACGGCCGACCCGGTGCACGTGGCCGCCGACCTGATCAGCCAGGCCGAGCACGACCCGCTGGCCGCGAGCGTGCTGGTGACCACGTCGGTGGAGCTGGCGGACGCCGTGGACGCCGAGCTGGAGCGGCAGATCGGCGCGACCAAGCACCACGAGCGCGTGCGGACCGCGTTGACCGGCAGGCAGTCCGGCACCGTGCTGGTGTCGAGCGTCGACGACGGGCTGCGGGTGGTGGACACCTACGCCGCCGAGCACCTGGAGGTCCAGACGGCCGACGCCCGCGAGGTCGCCGCCCGCGTGCGCGCGGCCGGCGCGATCTTCGTGGGGGCGCACTCGCCGGTGTCGCTGGGCGACTACTGCGCGGGCTCCAACCACGTGCTGCCCACCGCCGGCTGCGCCCGGCACTCCTCGGGGCTGTCGGTGCAGACGTTCCTGCGCGGCATCCACGTGATCGACTACAGCGAGGACGCGTTGCGCGAGGTCGCGCCGCACGTCGTGGCGCTGGCGAACGCCGAGGACCTGCCCGCGCACGGCCAGGCCGTGACGGCGAGGTTCCCGGCATGAGGCCCATCGGCTCGAAGGTGGAACTGGTCGACCTGCCCCTGCGGGAGGACCTGCGCGGCCGGACGCCGTACGGCGCGCCGCAGCTGGACGTGCCCGTCCGGCTGAACACGAACGAGAACCCGTACCCGCCCACGCCCGCCCTGGTGGAGGAGGTGGTGCGGGAGGTGGCGGCCATCGCCGGCGAGCTGCACCGCTACCCGGACCGGGACGCGGTGGCGTTGCGCGAGGACCTGGCGTACTACCTGGCCTCGTCCACGGGCGTGCCGCTGACCTCGGCGAACCTGTGGGCGGCGAACGGGTCGAACGAGGTGCTCCAGCAGATCCTCCAGGCGTTCGGCGGGCCGGGGCGCTCGGCGCTGGGCTTCGAGCCGTCGTACTCGATGCACCCGATCATCGCCGCCGGCACCCGCACCGAGTGGGCGCCGACGCCCCGCCGCGCCGACTTCTCGCTGGACGTGGCGCGGGCGGCCGAGATCGTCGCCGAGCGCGCGCCCGACGTGGTGTTCGTGACCAGCCCGAACAACCCGACCGGGCAGAGCCTGCCGGTGGCGGACCTGCGCGTGCTGATCGAGGCCGCGCCCGGGATGGTCGTGGTGGACGAGGCGTACGCGGAGTTCTCGTCCCGGGAGAGCGCGGTCGTGCTGCTGGAGGACTACCCGGCGAAGCTGATCGTCAGCCGGACCATGAGCAAGGCGTTCGCCTTCGCCGGCGGCCGGCTGGGCTACCTCGCCGCCGCGCCCGCCGTGGTGGACGCGCTGCAGCTGGTGCGGCTGCCGTACCACCTGTCGGCGTTGACGCAGGCGGCGGCGCGGGCGTCGTTGCGGCACGCGGCGGAGACCCTGGGCTCGGTGGCGAAGCTGGCGTCCGAGCGGGAGCGGGTGATGGGCTCCCTGTCGGGCCTGGGCTTCTCCGTGGTGCCGAGCGACGCGAACTTCGTGCTGTTCGGGTGGTTCGAGGACGCGCGGGCCACGTGGCGGTCGTATCTGGAACGCGGTGTGCTGATCAGGGACGTCGGCATCGCCGGACATCTGAGGGTGACGGTCGGTACTCCGGAGGAGAACGACGCGTTCCTCGCGGCGAGCAAGGAGGTTGGCCGGTGAGCCGGGTCGGCAAGGTGGAGCGGACCACCAGGGAATCGTCGGTGCACGTCGAGGTCGACCTCGACGGCACCGGGCAGGTCGAGATCGGCACGGGCGTGCCGTTCTACGACCACATGCTGACCGCGCTGGGCGTGCACGGGTCGTTGGACCTGGTCGTCCGGGCGACGGGCGACGTGGAGATCGACGCGCACCACACCGTGGAGGACGTGGCGATCGTGCTCGGGCAGGCGTTGCGCGAGGCGTTGGGGGACAAGACGGGCATCCGCCGGTTCGGCGACGCGTGGATCCCGATGGACGAGACGCTCGCGCACGCGGCGGTGGACGTGTCGGGGCGGCCGTACTGCGTGCACGTGGGCGAGCCGGAGCAGTTCGCCACCTTCACGATCGGCGGCAACTACCCGTTCGTGCTGAACCGGCACGTGTTCGACTCGCTGGCGTTCCACGCGGGCATCGCGCTGCACGTGCGGGTGGAGTACGGGCGCGACCCGCACCACATCGCCGAGGCGCAGTTCAAGGCGATCGCGCGGGCGCTGCGCACGGCCGTCGAGCCGGACCCGCGGGTGGGCGGCGTGCCGTCGACCAAGGGCGTCCTCTAGATGCCGAAGGAATACGTGGTCATCGGCCTGATCGCGCTGGCCGGCTTCCTCGGTGGCGGCGTCTACAGCACGTGGAGGACGGCCCGGGGCCTGGCGATCGTCCTGCTGGTCCTGGCCCTGGTCACCGTGGGTGCCGCCCTCGCCTGGTTGCTGTGACCTGACCGCGGCACTCGCCGTACCCGGGCGTTCGACACGCGCGACCTGAGCGTTCGACACGCGCGTGTCGAACGCCCGCGTCCCGCGTGTCGAACACCCAGGTCCGGTGAAGTCGACGTTCGGGACGGTGGACGCGGTCGGTTTGGCTGTCTGCGTATGGTTGGTCACATGTCGTCACCGGCTGAGGCCGCCATCACCGTCGGTCGTCCTCGGGAGCGGGCCGACGCGGCTCGCAACAGGGCCCGAGTGCTCGCCGCGGCGGAAGAGGTGTTCGCCGCCGCCGGTGGGGCGGTGGGCGTGACGATGGAGGACATCGCGCGTGCCGCGGGCGTGGGCCGGGCGACGCTCTACCGGCGCTACCCGGACACGACGTCGATCGCGCAGGCGCTGCTGGACGAGCACGAGTCCGAGATCAAGGACCGCATCCTCACCGGCCCTCCGCCGCTGGGCCCCGGCGCGCCGCCGGACGAGCGGCTGGCCGCGTTCTACCGGACCATGGTCGGCCTGCTGGAACGGCACCTGCACCTGGTGCTCGGCGCGGAGACGGGCCGGGCGCGGTTCCGGGCGGGCGGCTACGGCTTCTGGCGGCGGCACGTCGCCTCGCTGGTGGACGGCGCGCCGGCGGCCGTGGTGGACGCCCTGATGGCGCCGCTGGCCCCCGAGGTCTACCAGTACCAGAGACAGGTGCGTGGCCTCGGCCCGGACGAGGTGGTCGCGGGCCTCGACTGGCTCACGAGACGTGTGCTCGCAGGTAGTTAGGCGGCACGGCGGGCGCCAGCCACACGCCGTTGGCGCTCACCCGGAACTCGTGGCCGTCGGCGGCCATGGCCGCGGCGTCGACCACCAGCACCACCGGCTTGCCCCGGCGCGACCCGACCCGCACAGCCGTCTCCACGGTCGCGGACAGGTGCACGTCGTGCCGTCGCATCGGCCGCAGCCCGTCCCGGAAGATGTCGGGCAGGACCTGACCGACGGTCCCGTGGTACAGCTCGGCGGGCGGCTCGGCCACCGGCAGGTCCAACGACACGTCCACGGTGTGGCCCTGGCTGGCCCGGATGCGCCCGTCCTCGACCGCGAACCGCTGCTTGTCGTTGTCCGCCACCACCTCCAGCACCCGCGCCCGGCTCACGCCCAGCGCACGGGCGAAGTCGTCGAGGTCCACCCACCCGGCCGCGTCGAGCGTCAACCCGATCTCTTCCGGCGCGTGGCGCAGCACCTTGGACATCCGCTTGGACAAGCGGGTCATCTGCTTCTTCTCCTGCACGGCTCCAGTGCAGCACGCGGCGCAACCCGATATCACGTGCCGCCTTCGAGGGCGGGCTTGAGCTTGGGCGCGCCGGGCCCGTCGACGGCCTGCTCGTCGTCCAGGTTGTGCAGGAAGCAGCTGCGCAGCGACAGGCACCCGCACCCGATGCACGACGTCAGCCGGTCGCGCAGCCGTCGCAACGCGTCGATCCGGGCGTCCAGCTCCACCTGCCAGCTCGCCGACAGCCTGCTCCAGTCGGTCTTGGTGGGCGTGCGGTTCTCCGGCAGCGTCGCCAACGCGTCGTGCACGTCCTCCAGCGACAGCCCGACCCGCTGCGCGGTGCGGATGAACGCCAGCCGCCGCAGCACGTGCCGGGGGTACCGGCGCTGGTTGCCCGCCGTGCGCTCGGAGGTGATCAGCCCCCGCTCCTCGTAGAACCTCAACGCGGTGTGCGGCACGCCGCTGCGTTCGGCCACCTGACCGATGGTCAACATCTCCGGCAACTTGCTCACGTGCCCATCCTAGGTCTTGACCTCGACTTAAGTCGAAGTTGTTTCGTGGGTCCATGGCAGTCAAGGGAAAGTCGGGCTTCGCGGACGTCCCCGCGTTGTTCCGGCGGATGACGGGGGACGAGAAGCACGAGTGGGCGGCGGCGTCCACGCTGGACGTGCTGTGGGTGCTCTACGACCGGGTGCTGGACGTCTCGCCGGACCGGGTGGACGACCCGGACCGCGACCGGTTCCTGCTGTCCAAGGGGCACGGCCCGATGGCGTACTACGCCGTGCTGGCCGCGAAGGGCTACCTCGAACCATCCACTTTGGACACCTGGACGGAGTGGGGCTCGCCGTTGGGCCGGCACCCGGACCGCGTGCTGGTCAACGGCGTCGAGATCGGCAGCGGCTCGCTCGGGCACGGGCTGCCGATCGCCGTGGGCACCGCGCTGGGCCTGCGCCTGCAGGGACGGGCCGCGCGGACGTTCGTGCTGGTCGGCGACGCGGAGTTGGACGAGGGCAGCAACCACGAGGCGATCGCGCTGGCCGGTCGGCTCGGTCTCGACCGGCTCGTCACCGTGGTGGTGGACAACGCCTCCGGCACGCACGGCTGGCCGGGCGGGGTGGCGAAGCGGTTCGAGGTCGAGGGGTGGCAGACATCCACAGTGGACGGACGTGACCACGGGGCGCTGCACGAGGCGTTCACGCGGGAGCACCCCGGCCGGCCGTCGGCCGTGGTGGCGGAGATCGGTGAGGGGGAGCGGCGATGACGTCGATGCGCCAGGTGTTCGTGGACACCGTCGAGGAGGTGATGCGGCACGACCCGAGGATCGCGGTCGTGCTGGCGGAGATCTCGCGGGATGTGTTCACGCCGCACGAGCGGGTGATCAACGTCGGCATCCGCGAGCAGGCCATGGTCGGCATCGGCGCGGGGCTGGCGCTGAGCGGGCTGCGGCCGGTGGTGCACACCTACGCGCCGTTCCTGGTCGAGCGGCCGTTCGAGCAGGTCAAGCTGGACTTCGGCCACCAGGACCTGGGCGGGGTGCTGGTCGGCATCGGCGGCTCCTACGACGAGCCGGTGTGGGGCCGCACGCACCAGGCGCCCGGCGACGTCGCGCTGTTCGACACGCTGCCGGGCTGGACGGTCCGCGTGCCGGGCCACCCGGAGGAGGTGGGGCCGATCGTGCGGGACGCGCTGGAGCGCGACGACCGGGTCTACCTCCGGCTCTCCCTGCGCGAGAACACCGCGCCGCACCCGGTGGTCGAGGGGTTCACCGAGGTGCGGCGCGGCGGGCGGGGCGTGGTGGTGGCGGTCGGGCCGATGCTCGACACCGTGCTGGAGGCCACCCGGGACGCGGACGTGACCGTGCTCTACGCGACCACCGTGCGGCCGTTCGACGCGGCCGGGCTCCAGGCGGCGGTGCGCCGTGCCGGGCGGGCCGACGTGCTGCTGGTCGAGCCGTACCTGGAGGGCACGTCGGCGCACCGGGCGGCCGAGGCGCTGGCGGACGTGCCGCACCGGCTGCGGTCCCTCGGGGTGCGGCGTGACGCCGAGCTGCGGGCCTACGGCACGGCCGAGGACCACGATTCGGCGCACGACCTCGACGTGCTCGGCGTCGCCGCGGCCGTGCGTCGGATGTTCGGCCACCCGGCGGCTGCGGCATGATCTCTGCCTGTGAGCGCGCCGAGAACCCTGATCTGGACACCCGCGCCGACCGCGGAGCTGCAGCTGAACCTGCACCGCGCCGCCGCAGGGCCCGCGGCACTCGTTCCGGTGGCGTCCGGGACGGTGCTGCTGCCGCGCAGGCAGATCGGGTTCCCGGCGGCGCTCCGGCTGGCCGAGCAGGTCCGGGAGACCGGCGCGGCGGCGCTGCTGCTGCGCTGGTCCCCGACCGCCGAGGTGTGGACGGACGGCGAGCGGGCGGGGTCGACGGGCTCGGCGCGCCGGCTGGTCGGCCTGCTGCGCTGGTGGCGGCTGGACGCCCGACCACGCCCCGCCGACCTGCCCGCCGACGTCGCCGAGGTGCGGTCCCTGGTGGACGAGGGCCGCGCCGACACGTGGGTGACGGCCCTGCCGGACCGGACGGGCCTGGCGATCAACACGGTCCTGCCGGTGGTCCCCGTCACCCAGGGCGGCTTGGCCTGAGGGTCGTGGCGGACCGCGCGATCGTGCGTCGGCGCGGGAAGACTAAGCTGGTCAGGTGCCCAAGGTCGTTGTGCTGGACTACGGATTCGGCAACATCCGCTCCGCCGAGCGCGCGTTGCAGCGCGTCGGCGCCGACGTCGAGGTGACCGCGGACCACCGGGCCGCGCTCGACGCGGACGGTCTGGTGGTGCCCGGTGTCGGCGCGTTCGCCGCCTGCATGGCCGGACTGGACGCGATCAGGGGCGGGCGGCTCATCGGCCAACGGCTCGCTGGCGGACGTCCCGTGCTCGGCATCTGCGTCGGCATGCAGATCCTGTTCGAGCGGGGCATCGAGCACGGCGTGCTCACCGAGGGCTGCGGCGAGTGGCCGGGCACGGTGGAGCGCCTGGAGGCCCCGGTCGTGCCGCACATGGGCTGGAACACCGTCCGCACCGCCGAGAACACCAAGCTGTTCGCCGGCCTCGACCCGGACACCCGGTACTACTTCGTGCACTCCTACGGCGTGCGGAAGTGGGAGCTGGAGGAGTCCGACGTGCTCCGCGCGCCGCTGGTGACGTGGGCCGAGCACGGCGGCGACGAGTTCGTCGCGGCGGTCGAGAACGGGCCGCTGTGGGCGACCCAGTTCCACCCGGAGAAGTCCGGCGACGCGGGCGCGCACCTGCTGGAGAACTGGCTCAAGAGCGTCAACTAGGCTGAACGCGTGACTTTCACGCTGCTCCCGGCTGTTGACGTGGCCGATGGCCTGGCCGTTCGGCTCGTGCAGGGCGAGGCCGGCACCGAGACCAACTACGGCGACCCGCTGGACGCCGCGCTCGCCTGGCAGCGCGACGGCGCCGAGTGGGTGCACCTGGTCGACCTCGACGCCGCGTTCGGCCGCGGCAGCAACCGCGAGCTGCTGGCCCGCGTGGTCGGCGAGCTGGACGTGCAGGTCGAGCTGTCCGGCGGCATCCGCGACGACGCGTCGCTGGCCGCCGCGCTCGCGACCGGCTGCGCGCGGGTGAACCTGGGCACGGCCGCGCTGGAGGACCCGGTGTGGTGTGCCAAGGTCGTCGCCGAGCACGGCGAGAAGGTCGCGGTCGGTCTCGACGTGCGGATCACCGAGCAGGGCCACCGGGTGGCCGCGCGCGGCTGGACGAAGGACGGCGGCGACCTGTGGGAGGTGCTGGAGCGGCTGGACCGCGACGGCTGCGCCCGCTACGTGGTCACCGACGTCGGCAAGGACGGCACCCTCCAGGGGCCGAACGTGGACCTGTTGCGCGAGGTGTGCGCGCGGACCGACGCGCCGGTGATCGCCTCCGGCGGCGTGTCCAGTGTGGACGACCTGGTCGCGCTGGCGGCGCTGTCCCGCGACGGCGTGGAGGGCGCGATCGTGGGCAAGGCGCTCTACGCGGGCGCGTTCACGCTCCCCGAGGCGCTGGCCGCGGTCCGCGATCGATCGCGTCCTTGATCTCGCGGACGATGTAAGCCTCCGCGGCGGCCTCGGTGACGCCCGTGCGTTCGAGGGCCTTGGCCGCGGCGCCCTCGCCCTCGGCGAGCAGGCCGAGCAGCAGGTGCTCGGTGCCGACGAACGCGTGGCCCTGGCGCAGCGACGCCCGCACGGCCAGTTCCAGCGCCTTCTTGCAGTGCGTGGTGAACGGCTGCGGGTCGGGTCGCTCCCGGACCGCGCCGTCCAGCTCGCCGAGCACCGCCATCCGCGTGGTGCCCTCCGACGCCTCCAGCGCGGCGATCGTCTTGGCGGCCAGGCCGCCGGACTCGTCCAGCAGGCCGAGCAGGACGTGCTCGGTGCCGATGTGCTCGCTGAACCGGGCGTGGTGGCGGGCCAGCACGACGACCCGGCCGGCCCGGGCGGTGTAGCGGTCGAAGCTCGGCTTCAGGTCCGGCGACTCCTTGGGCACGAACCGCTTCTGCGCGGCCTGCTTGGTGACGCCGAGGCTCTCGCCGATCTCGGTCCAGCTCGCGCCCGCGCGGCGCGCCTCGTCCACGAAGTGCCCGATGAGGTGGTCGCCCAGCTCGTCGAGCCGGCCGCTCAGCCGCACGGCGGCGGCCAGTCTGCCCAGCACGTCGGTGTGCTCCGACGCGACGGTGACGATGAGGTCCGTCAGCTGGACCGGGGGTGCTACCACCCGTCAACTGTAGGTTGACGCAACGCGACGGGTCAACCTCGGGTTGACGCTAGGCGACCTTGATCTCGATGCCGATCGTGCCGTCGCGACCGCGGCGGAGCTTGCTGCCGAGCACCGAGAGCTTGCCCACCACGCCGTACTTCTTCGCGATGAGGGACCGCACGCGGTCGCTGCCGGACCCGTCGAGCAGCCGCGCGGTCGCCGGGACCTGCTCGCCGGTGGGCCTGCCCCGGATGTCGCACGGTCCGACGCGCACGTCGCCGCTGCGGCGGATGCGCTTGACCTTGCCCGTGTCGGTGGCGGACCACGCGTACAACGTGCCGTCACCGCCCGCCACCCACACGGGGGTCGGCACGGCGGTGCCGTCCTTGCGGAAGGTGGTCAACAACAGGTACTTGCCGGCTGCGAGGTCCATGTCCGGCAACAGTAGTCGTGGTCGGCGGCCGAGTCGGCCGTGGACGGCCCCGACATGCGGAAGAGCCCCGCTCCCACGAGGGGAACGGGGCTCTTCACGAGCAACGCTAGGTCAGATGACCGTCACGTTCGTCGCCTGGGGGCCCTTGGCACCCTGGCCGACGTCGAAGCTCACCCGCTGGTTCTCTTCCAGGCTGCGGTAGCCGCCGCTCTGGATCTCCGAGTAGTGGACGAACACGTCCGCGCCGCCATCCTCGGGGGAGATGAAGCCGAAGCCCTTCTCCGAGTTGAACCACTTCACGGTGCCCTGCGCCATCTTTGTACTCCTCATACAGCTACCAACGGGGCGAACGCACCCGCTGGGGCCGGTCCAAACGCTGACCCTGAGGAATCACACGCTCAAACAATGTTTCGCGAGCGTGGATGACACGAACACAAAACTTGCGACCTCCACAAGTGAACCACACTTTCGCCGCCACGTCGCCCACCGACGGCCACGAATCCCACTTTCAGGTGTCGCGAGTCCCACGTTTGCGTCCCGCGAGTCCTACGTTCACGTCGCGTGTGTCCTACGTTCAGAACACCCGAGTTGAACGCTCAGGCACCGGAAGTCGGCCGCTCAGGGCGTCCACGTAGGCTTTTGGCCATGTCGGTCGCGGTGCGCGTGATCCCCTGCCTGGACGTCGACCGGGGCAGGGTCGTCAAGGGTGTGAACTTCACCAACCTCGTCGACGCCGGCGACCCGGTCGAGCTGGCGCGGGCCTACGACGCCGAGGGCGCGGACGAGCTGACGTTCCTCGACGTGACGGCGTCGTCCAGCGACCGCGAGACCACGTTCGACGTGGTCCGGCGCACGGCGGAGCAGGTGTTCATCCCGCTGACCGTGGGCGGCGGCGTGCGCAGCGCGGACGACGTGGACAAGCTGCTCCGCGCCGGCGCGGACAAGGTGAGCGTGAACACGGCCGCCATCGCCCGGCCCGAGCTGCTCGGTGAGTTGTCGCGCCGGTTCGGCGCCCAGTGCATCGTGCTGTCGGTGGACGCGCGGCGCGTGCCCGAGGGCGAGCGGCCGACCCCGTCGGGCTTCGAGGTCACCACCCACGGTGGCCGCAAGGGCGCCGGCATCGACGCGGTCGAGTGGGCGGCCCGGGGCCAGGAGTTGGGCGTCGGCGAGATCCTGCTGAACTCGATGGACGCCGACGGCACCAAGGCGGGGTTCGACCTGGAGCTGATCCGGCTCACCCGCGCGGTCGTCGACGTGCCGTTGATCGCCAGCGGCGGCGCGGGCGCGGTGGAGCACTTCCCGCCGGCCGTGGCCGGCGGCGCGGACGCCGTGCTCGCGGCCAGCGTCTTCCATTTCGGCACGCTGCGCATCGGCGACGTGAAGCAGGGCCTGCGCGACGCGGGTGTGGAGGTGCGCTGATGCCGAACCTCCTGCCGAACCCGCGCAACGCGCCCACCGAGGTGTCCCTCGCGATCCTGGTCGGCGCGGCGGGTGGTCTGGCGTTCGTGCTGATGGGCCTGGTCCAGTGGCAGGTCGAGGACGACCCGAGCTGGCTCAGGTTCCCGGTGATCGTCGCCGTGCTGGAACTGCTCGCGGTCGGCGGCCTGCTGGGTCGCCTGCGCCCGGCCCGGCTGACGGCGGCGTTCGTCTTCGGCCTGGTCGCGCTGGTCCACCTGCTCGCGGTGCTCAACCAGGGGCCGGTGTGGATCCGCGTGCTGTCTGGCCTGCTGTCCGCCGTGCACGTCTTCGCCGTGGTGATGCTCAACACCAAGCCCGCCCTGATCCACTTCCTCGGAGGACAGCGTTGACCAGCGCGCTCGACCCGTCCATCGCCTCACGGCTCAAGCGCACCGCCGACGGCCTGGTGTGCGCCGTGGCGCAGCGGCGCGGCACCGGGGAGGTGCTGATGGTGGCGTGGATGGACGACGAGGCCCTGCACCGCACGCTCACCACCCGCCGCGCCACGTACTACTCGCGCAGCCGGCAGCAGCTGTGGGTGAAGGGCGAGACGTCCGGGCACGCGCAGTACGTGCACGAGGTGCGGCTGGACTGCGACGGCGACACGCTGCTGCTGGTCGTGGACCAGGTCGGCGCGGCCTGCCACACCGGCGACGCGACCTGCTTCGACGCCACCGTGCTGCTGGGTCCGGCCGACTGACGACCCGGTCCCGGTCCCGGGATCAGCCGATGTCGCCGGTCAGGTAGCGCTGCAGGTTGGGCGCGATGGCCTTGACCATCGTCTCCACGTCCGCCGACGCCAGCGGCTCGAACTTCACCACGTACCGCACCATGCCCATGCCGAAGATCTGGGTGGCCAGCAGGGTCGCGCGCAGCTCGCCGTCGGCCACGCCCAGGTGCGTCACGAGCCGCTTGAGCAGGGTCTGCACGAAGAACGCGCGCAGCACGTCGGCGACCTGGTCGTGCGACGTCACGCTGCGCACCATCGCGGCGAACGGCCCGCCGCCGATGGGGTCCCACACGCCGATGAAGTTGCGCACGATCCGCTCGCCGATCTCCTCGTCCGGCCCGTCGAGCAGCCGGTCGATCAGCGCGTTGATGTCGACCGGGACCTGGAGCACGGCCTTGGCGAACAGGCCTTCCTTGCCGCCGAACCAGTGGTTGACCATGGCCGCGTCCACGCCCGCCCGCGCGGCGATGGACCGGACGGTGGCGCCCTCGTAGCCGCGCTCGACGAACACCTCGCGCGCGGCGGCCAGCAGCGCGGCCTTGGTGTCCTCGCCGCCGGACCGCCGGCCGCGGCGCTTGGGTTCGGTTTGGTCCGAGCCGGTGTTCACGCCCATCATCATGCGGGACGCCCGCTATTTTTTCAACGGGCGTTGAAATAGAGCCCCGCGCACCCCTGTGCGGGCGACCGGCACAATGTCGCCCATGGTGAGCGTCATCGGTGCAGGCGCGGGTCTGGGCGAGGTCAGCCCGACGCGCGAGGAGTTCCGCGAGCTCGCCGCCCAGCGGCGGGTCATCCCGGTGGTGCGGCGGCTGCTGGCGGACGCGGAGACGCCCGTCGGGCTGTACCGCAAGCTCGCGGCGGACCGTCCGGGCACGTTCCTGTTCGAGTCGGCCGAGAACGGCCGCTCCTGGTCGCGCTGGTCGTTCGTCGGCGCGCGCAGCGCGGGCGCGTTGACCGCGACCGGCGGCGAGGCGTTCTGGCTCGGACCGCACCCGGTCGGCCTGCCCGAGGGCGGCGACCCGCTGGTGGCGCTGCGCGAGACCATCGAGGTGCTGCGCACCGACCCGCTGCCCGGCCTGCCGCCGTTGACCGGCGGGATGGTCGGCTACATCGGCTACGACGCCGTGCGGCGGCTGGAGCGGCTGCCGTCGTTGGCCGAGGACGACCTCCAGGTGCCGGAGCTGGTGATGCTGCTGGCCACCGACCTGGCCGCGCTGGACCACCACGAGGGCACCGTCACGCTCATCGCGAACGCCATCAACTGGGACGACTCGCCCGAACGCGTGGACGCGGCGTACGACGACGCGGTGACCAGGCTCGACGCGATGACGCAGGACCTCCAGAGCCCCGCGCCGCCCACGGTCGCGGTGTTCGCCCGGCCCAAGCCGGAGTTCGTGCGCCGCCGCTCGCAGCAGGAGCACTACGCGGTCGTGGAGAAGGCCAAGGAGGCCATCCGGGCCGGTGAGGCGTTCCAGGTCGTGCTGTCGCAGCGGTTCGAGATGCGCACCACCGCCGACCCGCTCGACATCTACCGCGTGCTGCGCACGTCCAACCCCAGCCCGTACATGTACCTGCTGCGGCTGGAGGACTTCGACATCGTCGGGTGCAGCCCCGAGTCGTTGGTGACCGTGCGCGACGGCAAGGCCACCACTCACCCGATCGCGGGCACCCGGTGGAGGGGCGTCGACGACGAGGAAGACGCCCTGCTGGAGAAGGACCTGCTGGCCGACCACAAGGAACGCGCCGAGCACCTGATGCTGGTCGACCTGGGCCGCAACGACCTGGGCCGGGTGTGCAAGCCGGGTTCGGTGACCGTGGTCGACTTCTTCAAGGTCGAGCGGTACAGCCACGTCATGCACATCGTGTCCACGGTCAGCGGCGAGCTCGCCGAGGGCCGCACGGCGTTCGACGCGGTCGCGGCGTGCTTCCCGGCGGGCACCCTGTCCGGCGCGCCCAAGCCGCGCGCGATGGAGCTGATCGAGGAGCTGGAGCCCACCCGGCGCGGCCTGTACGGCGGCGTCGTCGGCTACCTGGACTTCGCGGGCGACGCGGACACCGCGATCGCCATCCGCACCGCCCTGGTGCGCGACGGCGTGGCGTACGTGCAGGCGGGCGGCGGCATCGTGGCCGACTCCGACCCGGTCGCCGAGGACAACGAGTGCCTGAACAAGGCGGGCGCGGTGCTCTCGGCGATCGCGACCGCGCAGACCATGGCCCCGGCGGTGGACCCGGCCCGTGTCTGAGGAGCCCGGCGCCCGGCCCGGCAGGCGTCCACTGTGGATCGTGGTGGCGCTGCTGCTGCTCGGCGCGCTCGCGTTGTGGGGCGCTTCGGCCATGTCCTGGGACGCTTCGGCGGACCGAAGCGGCGGCGACGTCGTGCCCGCGCTGACCCCGTTGGCGCTGCTGTTCCTGGCCGCGATCGCCGCCGTGGTCGCGTTGAGCGGCTGGGCGCGGCGCGTGCTCGGCGTCGTGGTCCTGCCGGCGGGCGTGGCGGCGGCGTTCCAGGCAGTGGACGCCGACGGCCCCGTGACCGGCCGGGGTCTCGTGCTGCTGGGCGCGGCGCTCGCGGTCGCGGCGGGCGTGCTGCTCGTCGTGCGCGGTTCGGCCATGCCACGCCTGGGTGGCGGCTACCAGACGCCCGGCGCGGCCAAGCGGACCGCCGATCCCGAGCGGGAGCTGTGGAACGCC
This sequence comes from Actinosynnema sp. CA-299493, assembly GCF_050946825.1. Taxonomy (NCBI): domain Bacteria; kingdom Bacillati; phylum Actinomycetota; class Actinomycetes; order Pseudonocardiales; family Pseudonocardiaceae; genus Actinosynnema; species Actinosynnema sp. CA-299493. Next base: position 7,732,718 of record NZ_CP191993.1, on the reverse strand, counting down.
CTGGAGCGCGGCGACGATCCCACGGACCGGGACTGACCCCGTGCCGACGGCGGACCGACCCGCCGGCACCGCACGTTTGCGCACGTCGGCTGGCAAGGGCGCTGGTCAACTGCGCCGACGCGGCCACCCCGGTGGCCGGACGGGGTGCGCTGCGGGGTTAGCATCCTCGTGGCGGGAAGGGGAGCATGACGTGCGGGAGCTTGCGACTGAACCGGAAGGTCTGACGGACTCGAGCGAGGTGCGCGGATGACCGTGCTCGAGTCGATCATCGAAGGCGTCCGCGAGGACCTCGCCGAGCGCGAGGCGGCACTGCCCTTCGACGTGCTCAGGGAGAAGGCGACCAAGGTGCCGCCGCCGCAGGACGTGATGTCGATCCTGCGCGGACCGGGCGTCGGCGTCATCGCCGAGGTCAAGCGGCGCAGCCCGTCCAAGGGGCAGCTGGCCGACATCCCGGAGCCCGCGGAGCTCGCCGCGCAGTACGAGCTGGGCGGCGCGCGGGCGATCAGCGTGCTGACCGAGGGCCGTCGGTTCGGCGGGTCGCTGGAGGACTTCGACGCGGTGCGCGCGGCGGTGGGCGTCCCCCTGTTGCGCAAGGACTTCATCGTCAGCCCGTACCAGGTGCACGAGGCGCGCCTGCACGGCGCCGACCTGGTGCTGCTGATCGTGGCGGCGCTGGAGCAGAACGCGCTGGTGTCCCTGCTCGACCGGGTGGAGTCGCTCGGCATGACGGCCCTGGTCGAGGTGCACACGGCCGAGGAGGCCGACCGCGCGCTGGAGGCGGGCGCGAGCGTCATCGGCGTGAACGCGCGCAACCTGCACACCCTGGACGTGGACAAGGACGTGTTCGGGCGGATCGCGCCCGGCCTGCCCTTCGACACCATCAAGATCGCCGAGTCCGGCGTGTCCGGGCCGGGCGACCTGATGGCGTACGCGGGCGCGGGCGCCGACGCGGTGCTGGTCGGCGAGAGCCTGGTGACCAGCGGTGACCCCAAGGTCGCGGTGAACAAGCTGGTGACGGCGGGATCGCATCCCGCCTGTCCCCGGCCGAGTCGATAGGAGAGCGCATGTCGCGCGGCGGCCAGTTCGCTCCGACACCCCACGACCCGGACGAGCGGGGCCACTTCGGGCCGTGGGGCGGCCGGTTCATGCCGGAAGCGCTCATCGCCGCGGTGGACGAGCTCGCCGCGTTCTACGAGAAGGCGCGGGTCGACCCCGAGTTCCTGGACGAGTTCGCCCGGCTGCTGCGCGACTTCGCCGGACGCCCGTCGCTGCTCACGGAGGCGCCGAAGTTCGCCGCCCACGCGGGCGGCGCACGGGTGTTCCTCAAGCGCGAGGACCTCAACCACACCGGCTCCCACAAGATCAACAACGTGCTCGGCCAGGCGTTGCTGACCAAGCGGATGGGCAAGAAGCGGGTCATCGCCGAGACCGGTGCGGGACAGCACGGCGTGGCCACGGCCACCGCCTGCGCCCTGATGGGCCTGGACTGCGTCGTCTACATGGGCGAGGTCGACACCGAGCGGCAGGCCCTCAACGTGGCCCGGATGCGGCTGCTCGGCGCGAAGGTCGTCCCGGTGAAGACCGGCTCGCGCACGTTGAAGGACGCCATCAACGAGGCGCTGCGCGACTGGGTCGCCAACGTCGACGACACGCACTACCTGCTCGGCACCGCCGCCGGGCCCCACCCGTTCCCGGTGCTCGTGCGCGACTTCCACCGGATCATCGGCATCGAGGCGCGCGAGCAGGTACTGGAGAAGGCGGGCCGGCTGCCCGACGTGGTGGCCGCGTGCGTCGGCGGCGGGTCGAACGCCATCGGCATCTTCCACGGCTTCATCGACGACCCGTCCGTGCGGCTGGTCGGCCTGGAGCCCGGCGGCGACGGCATCGACACCGACCGGCACGGCGCGACGTTGACCGCGGGCACGCCCGGGTCGCTGCACGGCGCCATGTCGTACGTGCTGCAGGACTCCGACGGGCAGATCACCGAGGCGCACTCCATCTCGGCCGGTCTCGACTACCCCGGCGTCGGCCCCGAGCACGCGTTCCTGAAGGACAGCGGACGGGCCGAGTACCGGCCGGTGACCGACGCCCAGGCGATGGAGGCGTTCGCGCTGCTGTCGCGGGAGGAGGGCATCATCCCGGCGGTCGAGTCGGCGCACGCCCTGGCCGGCGCGCTGGTGCTGGGCCGTGAACTGGGACCGGACGGGCTGATCCTGGTCAACCTCTCCGGGCGCGGTGACAAGGACATGGACACCGCGATCAAGTGGTTCGGGCTGGGGGTGGAGTCGTGAGCAGGCTTGATCCGATTTTCTCGGCTTGTCGGGCGGAGTCGCGGGCGGCCCTGATCGGGTACCTGCCCGCCGGGTACCCCACGCTCGATGACTCGAAGGACGTGCTGCGGACGATGGTGTCGTCCGGGTGCGACCTGGTGGAGGTCGGCCTGCCGTTCTCCGACCCGGTGATGGACGGCGTGACCATCCAGCGCGCGGCCGAGCAGGCGTTGCGCGGCGGGTTCCGGGTGCGCGACCTGTTCGGCGTGGTCGAGTCGGTGGCGGCGGCCGGCGGGAGCGCGGTCGTGATGACGTACTGGAACCCGGTGCTGGCCTACGGGGTGGACCGGTTCGCGCGTGACCTGGCGGCGGCCGGCGGGCTGGGCGTGATCACGCCCGACCTCGTGCCGGACGAGGCCGCTTCGTGGATCGAGGCCACCGACGCGCACGACCTGGACCGGATCTTCCTGGTCGCGCCGTCCTCGACGGAGGAGCGGATCTCGCTGACGGCCCGGTCGTCGCGCGGCTTCCTGTACGCGACCTCCGTCATGGGCGTCACGGGCGCGCGCGACGTGGTGTCGTCGGCCGCTCCGGCGCTGGTCAAGCGGGTGCGCGAGCACACGGACATGCCGATCGGCGTCGGGCTGGGCGTGCGGAACGGCGCCCAGGCGGCGGAGCTGGCGGCGTTCGCGGACGGCGTCATCGTGGGCTCGGCGTTCGTGTCGGCCGTGCAGGACGGGACGGTCGAAGCGCTGACGGTCGACCTGGCCACCGGGGTGCGCCAAGCGGCGGCGGCCGTCTAGCACGCACGTTCGAGTGAACTAGTCCGTTCGGCGGCGTCCGGGTGCCGAAATTGTCGGTGCCCGTCGGCATCCTGGGCTCGTGATCAAGCCCATCCCCGACCCGGTGTGCCGCACCGGCGTGCGTCGGGTGCCCCCGGAGGTGATGTCGCACGGCTCTGCCGGCGGACCGCGAATCGACACTGGCCGACTACGAGTACCGCCACCCCCTGCCGGCCCACGACGGGCCCTGGACGCCGGACGACGTCATGGCGCTGCCGGAGGACTCGTCGCAGCGGGTCGAACTCGTCGACGGGTCGCTGATCACGAGCCCGATCGGCGACGTTCGCCACCAGCGGCTCGCGACGCGCATCACGGGGGTCCTGCACGCCGCCCGTCCTCCTGGCCTGGAGGCGATCGCCGGGCTCGACCTCGAGATCTCCGGCACCCGGATGCTCATCCCGGACTTCACCGTCAACGTGGCAGGCGAAGAGGGCTTGCTGCTGCCGGTGGCGGACCTGGTGGTGGCGGGAGAAGCGCTCTCACCCGGCAACAGGGTCGACGACCTGGTGCTGAAGCGGAAGCTCTACGCCGAGGCCGGCATCCCGTTCTACCTGGTCGTGGACCCGAAGGAGGCCGAGGTCACCGCGACGATGTTCGAACTGGAAGCGGGGGAGTACGTCGAATCCGCGCGCAGCGAGGGCGGCGTGCTGAAGCTCGAACGACCCTTCCCGGTAACAATCGAGCTGTCACGGTAGGACGAACGGCCGCACCCACTACGGTGGTGGCCGTGGTGACGACTTACCTCGCGACGATCCCCAGCCCCGACCAGGGCGTGTGGCAACTGGGACCGATCCCGATCCGCGCCTACGCGCTGTGCATCATCCTCGGCATCATCCTGGCCATCTGGTGGGGTGAGCGCCGCTGGGTCGCCCGGGGCGGCCTGAAGGGCGAGGTCACCGACATCGCCGTCTTCGCGGTGCCGTTCGGCCTGATCGGCGGCCGGCTCTACCACGTGGCGACGGACTACCACAAGTACTTCGGAGAGGGTCGCAACCCGCTCGACGCCCTGGCCATCTGGAACGGCGGCCTCGGCATCTGGGGCGCCATCGCGCTCGGTGGCGTCGGCGCGTGGATCGCGTGCCGCCGCAAGGGCATCCCGCTGCCCGCGATGGCGGACGCGCTCGCGCCCGGCATCGTCACCGCGCAGGCCATCGGCCGCCTCGGCAACTACTTCAACCAGGAGCTCTACGGCGGTCCCACCACGCTGCCGTGGGGTCTGGAGATCTACGAGCGGGTCAACCTCGACACCGGCTTCAAGGACGACCTCGCCGGCGTGGCGCTGGACCACACGCCGATCGAGATCGTGCACCCGACGTTCCTCTACGAACTGCTGTGGAACCTCGGCGTCGCGCTGCTCATCGTCTGGGCGGACCGGAAGTTCCGGCTCGGCCACGGCCGCGTGTTCGCGCTGTACGTCGCGGGCTACACGGCCGGCCGGTTCTGGATCGAGCTGATGCGCACCGACCCGGCCACCGAGGTGTTCGGGCTGCGGATCAACGTCATCACCTCCGTCGTGGTGTTCCTCGGCGCGGTCGTCTACTTCCTGCTCGCCGCGAAGAGGGGCGACCGCGAGGTCATCGTGCGCGAAGATCCCGCCGCCGACCCGGCCGAGGCCGGCCACGCGGGCAAGAGCGGCGCCAAGCCGGCGAGTTCGTCCACGAAGACCGACGTCGACGAGCCGTCGGAGGACGCCGAGCAGGCGACCGTCCCCGACACGGCGTCCGCACCGGACACGGCGTCCGCACCCGACACGCCCGCGGACACCGGCGACAAGTCGAACCAGTAGTCCACCGTGCGCATCCTCGTCGTCGAAGATGACGACCGGGTGGCGCGCGGGCTGCTCACCGCGCTCCGGCACGCGGGCTACGAAGTGCACCGGGTGGGCACGGCCGCCGCGGCGCTCACCGCACCGCCGGCGGACGTCGTGCTGCTCGACCTCGGCCTGCCCGACGGCGACGGCCTCGACGTGCTGCGCGAACTCCGCCACCGCACCGGCACCGCGATCATCACGGTCACCGCGCGCGGCGAGGAGCGGGAACGGGTGCTGGGCCTGCGGCTCGGCGCGGACGACTACGTGGTGAAGCCGTTCGGCACCGCCGAGCTGCTGGCCCGCATCGAAGCCGTCCTCCGCCGCACCCGCGCCGCCCGTGCCGCCGCGCGCGAGCACGAGATCACCCTCGGCCCGCTCACCCTGGACCCCGCCGGCCGCGAGGCGCGGGTCAACGGCGAACCGGTGCCGCTGACCCGCAAGGAGTTCGACCTGCTCGCCCTGCTGGTCGGCCGGGCGGGCACCGTCGTCAGCCGCGACCTGATCGTGGACCAGGTGTGGCAGGCGCACTGGGAGGCGCCGTCACGCACCCTGGACACCCACATCGCCGCCCTGCGCGGCAAGCTCGGCCACGCCCTGCGCATCGAGACGATCCGGGGTGTGGGCTACCGGGTGGCAGCCCACACCTGACCGCTGGTCACCACACGTGGGCGACGTCCACCACGACCCGACCGGGCAGCGTGAACACCCGGAACGGCAGCAGGGCGCGCACGCCCAGCCCGACCGTCGTCTGCCCCTCGAACGACCCGGCCCACGCGACCTGCCGGAACGTCTGGTAGCCGGTGACGTCCACCAGCTCGGACCCGTTCGGGTAGGTGTAGGTGGGGTTGCCGCCCTGGTCGTACGACGGCGAGTTCACCGTGATCTGCAACTTGCCGCCGCCGCGCAACGGCACCGGCTTGCCCGACCCCTCGTGGGTCACCTCGGACACGTACTGCACCGTGTAGCCGTCGTTCTCGCCGCCGGTGAAGTCGAACACCAGCCGGTCGTAGCACTCCTGCTGACCGGCCCGGATGTTCGTCAGCAGCCCGGTCGTGGTCTGCGACGCGTACTTGGGCCCCGAACCCCAGCCGACCGGCGTGCAGGCCGTGGGCGCCGCGGCGGCGGTCATCGGCGCGACCACCGCGAACGCCGTCAATGCCGCGAGGACTAACGCAACCTTGCGTAGCATGCTCATTTCCCCCTTCGCCCGGGCCGGAACAGCCCGTAGTCGACATGACGCACGTCACCCACGGGAGGTTGCCTCCGCGTGCTGCGCCGCCTGCTGGTCCTCATCGTGCCGCTGCTGGTCGCCTTGGTCGCGGCCCTCGGCGTGCCGCTCGCGTTCGCCGTCGTGCAGCGCGAGAGCCAGGAGACCTACCTCGACCGCCTGGGTGACGCGAGCCGGTTCGCGTCGCTGGCCGAGAACGCCCTGGCGTCGGACCGCCTGACCGCGTTGCGCGAGGAACTGGTCCGCTACGACCAGCTCTACGGCATCTCGGCCGCCCTCGTCGGCACCGACGGCACGGTGCTGGAATCGTCACGCCGCCCATCACCTCAGCGCACGCCCCCCGACCTAACCCACCCCACCCCTAACCCACCCCCGCCGCCCTCGAACCACCACCACCATCGCCCACCCGAACGCCCACCCGAACCACCATCGCCACCCGAACCGCCAGCTCCAACCGCCCTCTGCGGAACCGGACCGCCAGCCCAAGCCGCTGGCCTGACCCGCGCGGAAGTTCGCGCGCTGCGCTGGGTGGTCCGGGAGCGCCTGTACCGACCCGAGTGGGCCTACTGATCGCCCGATCTGCCCGATCTGTTGGGCGCGCCCAAGCGCATGAGCCCCCGGGCCTGCATCGACGGCTGTCGCGTCCGAGCCGCCGCGCCCGCCGCCCACGCCCGCAGCCGCCCTGCCTGCGTGCGTGCCCGCGCTAACCGCGCCTACGCCCGCGTGCGTACGACCACCGTGCCCGAGTGCCCGCGCCAACCGCGCTCGTGTCCGACCGCCATGCGCGTCCGGCCGCAGTGCCCGCGCGCAGCCTGCCCCGAGCCCCGCAGCCTGACCGAGCCGCCGTGTCCCCGCTGTCCGCTGCCGTTCGGGCCCAGCCGCGCTTGGGCCGCGGGTGCGCCGACTGCCTGGGCCTGCCTGGTGGCTGGCCCGCTGACGGCTGGCCCGCTGACGGCTGGCCCGCTGACGGCTGACCCTCTGCCCTCTGGTCTGGTGGTGCGCGATCCGCCTGGCCTGGTCGCGATGGCGCTCGCCGTGGTGCCGCCTCCTCCTATCCCGGCAACGTCAATGGTGTGTGGAAAGTTTCTCCATTGACGGCTGGTTCCCTCGATCGAGTGACCGAGAAACGCAGGTGGGGCGGTCGGGTCAGGATACTGGCCGGTCAGCGCTTTGTCGCGCGGAACCAGCGTTCGGCGCCCTTGTGCAGGGGGACCTGGCCCGTGGCGATCCCGGTCCGCACGTTGATCCGACTGGCCTCCGAGTGGCCCGCGGCGATCCGGGCCGATTGCGTGAACACCGTCCGCGTCACCACCTCGACCACGTCCTCGTCCAACGACGTCCGCGCCAGCAGCAGATTCGGCACGGCGAACGTGTGGCACGGCCCCAGGTCGCCGTAGGTCGTGGCCGGGATGGTGGCCGGCACGTAGGGCCCCGGGTAGGCCTCGGCCAGGCGCTCCGCCTCGGCGGGCAGGTCGAGCAGGCGCAGCGGGAACGCGTCGAGGGTGTCGGCGATCGCGGGGGTGGGGATGCCGGTCAGGGCGAGGAACGCGTCCAGCGAGCCGGCCGCCAGCTCCTCGGCCGCGTCGGCGTGGGCCATCCGGCGCGCGTCGACCTCGATCCCCAGCAACGACAACAGCCTGCTCGCGGTGAACTCGGTGCCCGACTCCGACGGGCCGAACGAGACCGTCCTCCCGGCCAGGTCCGACAAGGTCCGCAGCGGCGAGTCGGCGGGCACGGCGACCTGCATGAAGCTGTCGTAGAGCCGACCCACGGCGCTGATCCCACCCGGGTCCTCCGCGCTGAGCAGCGCCCCCGACACCAGCGGATCCAAAGAGGACAGTCCAAGGTGGACCTGACCCTCGCCGAGCAGCCGCACGTTCTCCACCGACGCGCCGGTGTGCCGCTCCACCACCCTGGTCGCGGGCAGCTCGTCGGCCAGCGCCGCCGCCAGCGCGCCGCCGATCTCGCGGAACACCGCGCCGTCCGGCCCGGTCGCGAGGACCAGCTCACCGAGCGCGGGCGGGTCGGTCGACGTGCAGGCCGACAGCCCCGCCGGCCCGACCGCCACCAGGACGGCTCGCAGCACCGAACGCCGGGACACCCGCACGAACAGCAGACTAACCCCGCACCACCGGGTGAACGGGGTGTTACGTCAGAGGGATCTGAAGTTTCCGGCGCGCTCCTTGTCCCGGCCGCCCGCTGTGCTCAGGATCACGAACCAACTCCCAATGGTCCCCCTTGGAGGACACGTGGTCAGCGCGCAAGCACGTGAGAGCAAACCGATCTACAAGCACCTCTACTTCTGGGTGCTGGTGTCGATCGTGCTCGGCGTGGTCGTCGGGTACGCCTTCCCGGCGCAGGCGTCGGGCATGAAGTGGCTGGCCGACTTCTTCATCGCGCTGGTCAAGGTCGTCATCGCGCCGACGATCTTCTGCACTGTCGTGGTGGGCATCGCGGGACTGGGCAACCTCGCCAAGGCGGGCGGCCTGGCGCTGCGGACCATCCTGTACTTCACCGCGATGACGACGGTGGCGCTGGCGATCGGCCTGATCGTGGTGAACCTGGTCCAGCCGGGCCACCACGGCGCGACCATCCCGATCAACGACGACGCGGCCGAGAAGACGCTCGCCGACGCCAAGACCGCCGAGACCGGCGTCACCGGGTTCATCCTGGGCCTGGTGCCGAAGTCGTTCCTGGGCGCGTTCACCGACGGCCAGCTGATCCAGGTGCTGGTGGTCGCGATCCTGGTCGCGGTGGCCGTGGCGGGCATGGGCAAGCGCGGCGAGAAGGTCGTGTCCGCGCTGGACACCACGGCGAAGGTGATGTTCGGCGTCATCAAGATCGTCATGTACGCGGCGCCGATCGGCGCGTTCGGCGGCATCGCCTACACCATCGGCAAGTTCGGCGGCTCGATCCTGGGCAAGCTGGCGTGGCTGATGGGCTCGTTCTACGCGACGTGCCTGCTGTTCGTCCTGGTGGTGCTGGGCGGCGTGGCGCTGTACGCCGGGTTCTCGATCTTCAAGTTCCTCCGGTACATCAAGGACGAGCTGCTGATCGTGCTCGGCACGTCGTCGTCGGAGACGGTGCTGCCGCGCATGTTGGTGAAGCTGGAGGCGGCGGGCGCGGACAAGTCGGTGGTGGGCCTCACGATCCCGACCGGCTACTCGTTCAACCTGGACGGCACGTGCATCTACCTGACCATGGGCGCGATCTTCATCGCCCAGGCGACGGGCACGGACGTGGGCCTGGGCACGCAGATCGGGCTGCTGCTGTTCATGCTGCTGGCCAGCAAGGGCGCGGCGGGCGTGACGGGCGCCGGCCTGGTCACGTTGGCGGCGTCGCTGAGCGCGTTCGAGGGCAACAGCGCGATCCCGGCGGTCGGCATCGCGCTGATCGTGGGCATCGACCGGTTCATGTCCGAGGCGCGGGCGATCACGAACGTCATCGGCAACGGCGTCGGCACCCTCGTGGTGGCGCGGTGGCAGGGCCAGTTGGACCGCGACCGGCTGCGCGAGGTGCTGGACAACCCGGGGCAGGTCGACGTGGACGCCCTGCTGGACCGGCAGCACGGTGACGGAGACGTCACGGAGCGTGAGTCAATGGCTGCCGTCACCCGCTGAGACGGGCACATGAGCCCCCGGTCGTCGCCCGCGAGGCGGCGGCACGGGGGCTCACCTGCGGGTTCGTTCGGAATGCCGGCGTGGAGCACCGTGTCGGCTGGCTCTCACCAGTGCGCGCGACGGCCGGCCCTCCGTTATGCTTAACAACGCGTAACAAGCCGGCCGGGGTATCGCTCGACCCGGTCGAATCGTTACCGGTCGCCGATCGAGATCACCCGAAGGATGGTGTGGATCCGTTTCGCGACTGTTAAAGTCTCGTCAACACGCGGGCCATCGTCGTCCCGTGCCCAGCACCCGGATTCCAGGACCTGGACACGAGGACTCGTTCTTTCACCAAGGACGACGAAGGAGGTCTGCGCAGTGATCTTCTCCGCCATCCCGTCCCCGCGGGGGCTCTACGACCCCGCCGCGGAACGTGACGCTTGCGGTGTGGCGATGGTCGCCGACATCCGAGGCCGGCGCTCGCACGACATCGTCGTCGACGCGCTCACCGCGCTGGCCAACCTGGAGCACCGTGGCGCCGCCGGCGCCGAGCCGACCAGCGGCGACGGCGCCGGGATCCTCGTGCAGCTGCCGGACGCGTTCCTCCGGCAGGTGCTGGACTTCGAGCTGCCGGAGGCGGGCGCGTACGCGGCCGGCATCGCCTTCCTGCCCGCCGACGAGGAGTCGCGCGAGAAGGCCGTCGAGCTGACCGAGCGGATCGCCACCGAAGAGGGCCTGGTGGTGCTGGGCTGGCGCGACGTCCCCACCGCGCCCGAGCACGCCGGCGTGGGCCCGACCGCCCGGTCGGTGATGCCGCACTTCGCGATGCTGCTCGTCAAGGGCGAGGCCGACCGGCGCGACGTCGCCCTGGACCGCCTCACGTTCGCCCTGCGCAAGCGGGTGGAGCACGAGAGCGCGGCGGCGGACGTCGGCACGTACTTCCCGTCGCTGTCGTCCCGGACGATCGTCTACAAGGGCATGCTGACCACGGGTCAGCTGCCCGCGTTCTTCCCCGACCTGCGCGACGAGCGGCTCGCCAGCGCGATCGCCCTGGTCCACTCCCGCTTCTCCACCAACACGTTCCCGTCGTGGCCGCTGGCGCACCCGTTCCGGTACGTCGCCCACAACGGTGAGATCAACACGGTGCGCGGCAACCGGAACCGGATGCGGGCCCGCGAGGCGCTGCTGGCCTCCGACCTGATCCCGGGCGACCTGACCAGGCTGTTCCCGATCTGCCACCCGGACGGTTCGGACTCGGCGAGCTTCGACGAGGTGCTGGAGCTGCTGCACCTGGGCGGCCGGAGCCTGCCGCACGCGGTGCTGATGATGATCCCCGAGGCGTGGGAGAACCACACCTCGATGGACCCGAAGCGCCGCGCGTTCTACGAGTTCCACGCGAGCCTGATGGAGCCGTGGGACGGCCCGGCGTGCGTGACGTTCACCGACGGCTCGCTGGTCGGCGCGGTGCTCGACCGCAACGGCCTGCGCCCGGCCCGCTGGTGGCAGACCGCCGACGGCCGCGTGGTGCTGGCCTCGGAGACCGGCGTGCTGGACGTGCCCGCCGACCAGGTCGTCGCCAAGGGCCGGTTGCAGCCGGGCAAGATGTTCCTGGTCGACACGGTCGAGGGTCGCCTGGTCGAGGACGACGAGGTCAAGGCGAAGCTGGCCGAGGAGCTGCCCTACGACGAGTGGCTGCACGCGGGCCTGCTGGAGCTGGCCGACCTGTCCGACCGCGAGCACGTGGTGCAGAGCCACGAGTCCGTGGTGCGCCGGCAGCTCACGTTCGGCTACACCGAGGAAGAGCTGCGGATCCTGCTCGCCCCGATGTCCACCAACGGGGCCGAGCCGCTCGGCTCGATGGGCACCGACACCCCGGTGGCGGCGCTGTCGCAGCGCTCCCGGCTGCTCTACGACTACTTCGTGCAGAACTTCGCCCAGGTCACCAACCCGCCGCTGGACGCGATCCGCGAGGAGATCGTCACCAGCGTGTCGCGGGTCATGGGCCCGGAGCAGAACCTGCTGGAGCCCGGCCCGGTCAGCTGCCGGCACATCAAGCTGACCTACCCGGTGATCGACAACGACGAGCTGGCCAAGCTCATCCACATCAACGACGACGGCGACCTGCCCGGCTTCGCCTGCACCGTCCTGTCCGGACTGTACGAAGTGGACGGCGGCGGGGCGGCGCTGGCGGCGGCGGTCGAGCGGGTCCGCCGCGAGGCGTCCGAGGCCATCGCGAACGGCGCCCGCACGCTGGTGCTGTCCGACCGCGACTCCGACCACCGGATGGCGCCGATCCCGTCGCTGCTGCTCGTCTCCGCGGTGCACCACCACCTGGTGCGCACCAAGGAGCGGCTGCGCGTGGCGCTGGTCGTGGAGACCGGTGACGCCCGCGAGGTGCACCACATCGCCGCGCTGCTGAGCTACGGCGCCGCCGCGGTGAACCCGTACCTGGCGTTCGAGACGATCGAAGACATGATCAGCACCGGCGCGGTGACCGGCATCGAGCCGCGCAAGGCCGTGCGGAACTACGTGACGGCGCTGGTCAAGGGCACCCTGAAGATCATGTCGAAGATGGGCATCTCGACCGTCGGCGCGTACACGGCGGCGCAGGTGTTCGAGGCCGTCGGCCTGTCCCACGAGCTGCTGGGCGAGTACTTCACCGGCACGGTGTCGAAGCTCGGCGGCGCGGGCCTGGACGTGCTGGCGGAGGAGGTGGCGCTGCGCCACCGCCGCGCGCACCCCGACAACCCGACCGACCGGGTGCACCGCCGGCTGGAGGTGGGCGGCGAGTATGCCTACCGCCGCGAGGGCGAGCTCCACCTGTTCACGCCGGAGACGGTGTTCCTGCTCCAGCACGCCACCAAGACCGGCAAGCGGGACGTGTACCAGCGCTACACCGAGGAGGTGGAGCGCCTGGCCCGGCAGGGCGGCACGCTGCGCGGCCTGTTCTCGTTCGCCGCCGAGGGCCGCACCCCGGTCCCGATCGACGAGGTCGAGCCGGTCTCCTCGATCGTCAAGCGGTTCAACACCGGCGCCATGTCCTACGGGTCGATCTCGGCCGAGGCGCACGAGACGCTGGCCATCGCGATGAACCGGCTCGGCGGCCGGTCCAACAGCGGCGAGGGCGGCGAGGACCCGGAGCGCCTGTACGACCCGGAGCGGCGCAGCGCGGTCAAGCAGGTCGCGTCCGGCCGGTTCGGCGTCACCAGCGAGTACCTGGTCAACGCCAGCGACATCCAGATCAAGATGGCGCAGGGCGCGAAGCCCGGCGAGGGCGGCCAGCTGCCCGGCTACAAGGTGTACCCGTGGATCGCGCGCACCCGGCACTCCACGCCGGGCGTCGGCCTGATCTCGCCGCCGCCGCACCACGACATCTACTCGATCGAAGACCTCGCGCAGCTGATCCACGACCTGAAGAACGCCAACGAGCAGGCCCGCGTGCACGTGAAGCTGGTCAGCGAGGTCGGCGTCGGCACGGTCGCGGCCGGCGTGGCGAAGGCGCACGCGGACGTGGTGCTGATCTCCGGCCACGACGGCGGCACCGGCGCGTCGCCGCTGAACTCGCTCAAGCACGCGGGCACGCCGTGGGAGATCGGCCTCGCCGAGACCCAGCAGACGTTGCTGCTCAACGGTTTGCGCGACCGGATCACCGTGCAGGTCGACGGCGCGATGCGCACCGGCCGCGACGTGGTGGTGGCCGCGCTGCTCGGCGCGGAGGAGTTCGGCTTCGCGACCGCGCCGCTGATCGTCGAGGGCTGCGTGATGATGCGGGTCTGCCACCTGGACACCTGTCCGGTCGGCATCGCCACGCAGAACCCCGAGCTGCGCAAGCGCTTCACCGGTCAGGTCGACCACGTGGTGAACTTCTTCCACTTCATCGCCGAAGAGGTCCGGGAACTGCTGGCGTCACTCGGTTTCCGCACGATCGACGAGGCCGTGGGCCACGCCGAGCTGCTCAAGACCGACGAGGCGATCGAGCACTGGAAGGCGTCGGGCCTGGACCTGACGCCGGTGTTCGAGGTGCCCGAGACGCCCTACCGCACGGCCAAGCGCAAGGTCCGCGAGCAGGACCACGGCCTGGCGCAGGCGTTGGACCGCACGCTGCTCCAGCTCGCCGACGCGGCGCTGAACGACGCCCGCCCGGTGCGGCTGGAACTGCCGCTGCGCAACGTCAACCGCACCGCGGGCACGCTGCTCGGCGCGGAGGTCACCCGCCGGTTCGGCGGCGACGGCCTGCCCGACGACACGATCCACGTGACGTTCACCGGGTCGGCCGGCCAGTCGCTCGGCGCGTTCATCCCGCGCGGCATCACGCTGGAGATGATCGGCGACGCCAACGACTACGTCGGCAAGGGCCTGTCCGGTGGCCGGATCGTCGTGCGACCGCACCCCGACGCGCCGTTCGCGGCCGAGCAGCAGGTCATCGCGGGCAACGTGATCGGCTACGGCGCCACGTCCGGTGAGATCTTCCTGCGCGGACGGGTCGGCGAGCGGTTCTGCGTGCGCAACTCGGGCGCGCTGGCGGTGGCCGAGGGCGTCGGCGACCACGCGTTCGAGTACATGACCGGTGGCCGGGCAGTGGTGCTCGGGCCGACCGGCCGCAACCTCGCCGCGGGCATGTCCGGCGGCATCGCGTACGTGCTGGAACTCGACCCGGCCGCGGTCAACACCGCGATGGTCGAGCTCCAGCGGCCCGGTGCGGAAGACCTGCGCTGGCTGCGCGAAGTGGTGGAGCGCCACCACCAGCTCACCGGTTCGGCGGTGGCCGCGTCGCTGCTCGGCGACTGGCCCCGGCGTTCCGCGTCCTTCACCAAGGTCATGCCCGGTGACTACCAGCGCGTGCTCGAAGCGATGAGGCTCGCCCGCGCGGAAGGCAGGGACGTCGACCAGGCGATCATGGAGGCCTCCCGTGGCTGACCCGTACGGTTTCCTCAAGCACTCCCGCGCCGAGGCGAAGAAGCGGCCCGCCGCGGACCGGCTGTCCGACTGGGACGAGGTGTACCTCGACGTCCCCGCCGAGCAGCGCGACGCGGAGGTGCGCACGCAGGCCACGCGGTGCATGGACTGCGGCATCCCGTTCTGCCACTCGGGGTCGGCCGGGTGCCCGCTGGGCAACCTGATCCCCGAGTGGAACGACCTGGTGCGCCGGGGCGACTGGGAGTCCGCGTCGGACCGGCTGCACGCGACGAACAACTTCCCCGAGTTCACCGGCCGGTTGTGCCCCGCGCCGTGCGAGGCGGCGTGCGTGCTGTCGATCAGCCACGACGCGGGCGGCGCGGTCGCGATCAAGCGGGTCGAGCAGGCCATCGCGGACGTGTCGTGGGACCAAGGGCTCGTGCGGCCGTCGCAGTCGCAGGTGTCGTCGGGCCGCCGGGTGGCGGTCGTCGGCTCCGGCCCGGCGGGGCTGGCGGCGGCGCAGCAGCTCACGAGGGCGGGCCACGAGGTCACCGTGTTCGAGCGGGACGACCGGCTCGGCGGGCTGCTCCGCTACGGCATCCCCGAGTTCAAGATGGAGAAGAAGGTCCTCGACCGGCGGCTCGCGCAGCTGCGCAAGGAGGGCACGAAGTTCGTCACCGGCTGCGAGGTCGGCGTCGACCTGACCGTCGAGGAGCTGCGGTCGAAGTTCGACGCCGTGGTGCTCGCGGTGGGCGCGCTGCGCGGCCGTGACGACACCACGACGCCCGGCCGCTCGTTGCGGGGCGTGCACCTGGCCATGGAGCACCTGGTGCCCGCCAACCGCGCGTGCGAGGGCGACGGTCCGCCCGCGATCGACGCGGCGGGCAAGCACGTCGTGATCATCGGCGGTGGCGACACCGGGGCCGACTGCTACGGCACGGCGTCCCGCCAGGGCGCGGCTTCCGTGCTGCAGCTCGACCAGTACCCGATGCCACCGTCCACTCGCGACAACGACCGCTCGCCGTGGCCGGTGTGGCCGTGGATCCTGCGCACGTACCCCGCGCACGAGGAGGCGGGCGAGCGGAAGTTCGCGGTCGCGGTGGAGAAGTTCGTCGGCGACGCCGACGGGCACGTGCGCCAGATCCAGCTGCGCAAGGTGCGGGTGGAGAAGGACGCCTCCGGCCGCCGCCAGGTCGTGCCGACGTCCGAGGAGGTCGAGGTGCTGCCGGCGGACCTGGTGCTGCTGGCCATCGGCTTCGAGGGCGTCGAGCACATGCCGTTGCTGGACGGGCTCGGCATCCGGCTCACCTCGCGCGGCACGATCTCGTGCGGCTCGGACTGGCAGACCCAGTCGCCCGGCGTGTTCGTCTGCGGCGACGCGCACCGGGGCGCTTCGCTGGTCGTGTGGGCGATCGCGGAGGGCCGCTCGGTGGCCAACGCGGTGGACCGCTACCTGACCGGCTCGTCCGACCTGCCGTCCCCGGTGATCCCCAACATGCTGCCGCTCGCCGTGGTGTAACCCCTCAGACCGCTGCTCGCTGGTTGCCCGGCCGCCCCGACAACGACGTCGGGGCGGCCTTTTCGCTTCCCCACCGGCCCGACCGCCCGCGGTCAGACGCCGGTCACCGCGCGCACCGAGCGGATGCGGCTGACCAGGAACTCGCGGTGCTCGCCGCGGGGCGCGCAGTTGGCCTTCAGGTTGCCCGCCGCGTGGTCCACCGGCGTGATCACGTGCTTCACCGTGCTGCGGGGACCGTTCGCCACCGCGATCTCCACCGACGTGTGGCTCACCAGCGCGTCCGCCAGCACCTCCACCTCGGAATCGCGCAGCACCAGCGACTGGTCGCGCAGCAGCCGCACCGTGCCCACCCGCTGCGACTCCACCGGCGGCAGGACGAACTTCGGCCGGGGCCGCTCCCGCTCCACCAGCGCCGCCGCCAGCTTCGTCACCTCGTGCCCGGTCAGCGGCGCACGCCACCCGCCCGTCGCCGCACGAGCCGGCGGCGGTGGCTCGACCCGGCGCCGCGGCACCCGTTCCAGCACCGCCGTGCCGTCCACCGCGGCCGTCGTGGGCGCGTAACCGACCGCCCGCAGCAACGCCAGCGTCTCCGTGGCGGGCTTCGCCGAGGCCAGCACCGTCGGTCCCAGCGGCTGCAACGACAGCTGCGCCAACGACCGGTGCGCGGCGATCTCGCGCAACAGCACCGGGTCCTCGGTCCGCACGCAGCACGCGACCGGCGTCACCGTGATCCGCCCGTGCTGCCGCGCCACCTCGCGCACCAGGTGCGCCAACGTCGGCGGCACGCCGTGCTCGGCCACCGACGCCAACCGGGCCAGCAGCGCGTCCGGCTCGTGCCCCGCGTCCAGCGCCCGCCGCACGCTCGCCCCGCTGAACCGCCACCCACCCTCCGTGCCGTCCGCCGCCAGGTCCAGCACCGCGCTCAGCTCGCGCGACGGCAACCCGGCCACCACGGCGGTCAGGTCCGGCCGCAGGTGCGCGGTCGACGCGTCGGGCGGCACGAACCGGCCCGCCACCTCGTCCACCCCGCCCGCCAGCACCGCGCGGCCCAGCGCGGTCGCCGCGCCCAGCGCCACCAACCCCACCGACTCGGCCTCCACCAACGCCGCCTCCGTCGCCGCGCGGGCGTGCACGGCGGGCCGCGACCACACCAGATCGGCCACCACCTCGTGCCGGTGCTCGAACGCCTCGTCCTCGTCCAGCAGCGCGTACCGCTCCAGCAGGCCGCGCCGGGTCCGGTCGCCCGAGTCCGCCGGGGACGGTTCCGCCGACGCGGGCCGCTGCTTGCCGGGCGTCCACGTCAGCCGCGGCCACGCCTGGGCCAGCGCGGTCAGCCGCACCGGGGGTGACGCGGCCCGCCACGGGTCCGCGCCGACCGTCGGCACCAGCCTGCCGTCGTCCACCGCGAGCAACCGCGCCTCGACGGCCAGCCCCACCCACAACCGCGTCCGGCCCTCGTCCGCGCGCAGCACGCCCGCGAGCCGCCGCAGCTCCCGCAGCCCCATCACCGCGCGGCACGCCACCTGCTCGACGTCGCACAGGTCGACCAGCCGCGTCACGCCGTCCACAGTGGACGTGGCGGGCGTGATCGCGGCCCGGTCCGCGAAACCCCGGTTCTGCGGCGTGCGGCGGGGGGTGCGCGGCGCGGGCGTGATGCGGTGCGGCGGTTCCTCCTCCAGCGGTCGCAACCCCGGCGAACACACCAACCGCCCGTCCGCCGGCCAGACCAGCGCCCTCGCGCGCAACTGGCCCAACGCCCGCTTCAACTCCGCCCGCGGCGCCTTCCCGGTGCAGCGCAACCGTTCCGCCAGCGCTTCCACACCGGCCTCGTCGCCCAGCCGGACCACGGTGTCGAGGACGTCCCGGCACGCCTGGTCGAGCCCGTCGACCGCCGCCCGCAACGACGACGCCGACGTCAACTCGTCCGCCAGCGCCCGCAGCGAGTGGGGCCTGCGGTCGGCCGCGTCCTTGCGCAGCGCCAAGATGTCCCGGATCTCCACCGCGTCGAGCTCGCGCAGCCATCCGGCCAGCGCCGTTTTCCTACCCACCCGGCCGATTATGCACAGAACGTGACGGCTCGGTGATGCGGTGCGATAGAGCGTTCGAATGAGCCACGAATGGACGAACGTAAGCTGTGCGCCGTGGAATTCACCGGGTTCGGCGAACACGCCATCGACTTCTACGACGGACTCGTCGCCGACAACTCCAAGGCCTACTGGGACGACCACAAGCACGTCTACCAGCGCGATGTGCGTGCGCCCATGGAGACCTTGCTCGCCGTGCTCGAACCCGAGTTCGGCCCGGGAAAGGTCTTCCGGCCCTATCGGGACGTGCGGTTCAGCAAGGACAAGACGCCGTACAAAGACCACTGCGGCGGGGTGGTGGAACTCGGCCGCGGCGGCGGCGCGCACTACGTGCAGCTCGGGACCGAAGGGCTGTTCGTGGCCGGTGGGTCGTTCGCCATGGCGTCCGACCAGCTCGCCCGCTACCGCGAGTCGGTCGCCGACGACGTGCGCGGTCGTGCGCTGGAGAAGCTGCTCGCGAAGCTCGCCGAGTCCGGCTGGGAGCTGCGCGGGGACAAGCTCAAGCGCGCACCGCGCGGCGCGGACTTGGCGCACCCCCGGATCGAGCTGCTCAAGCACAAGCGCGTCTACGTGGCGAAGGTGTGGCCGCCGGACGACGTGCTGCACGAGCCGGGCTGCCTGGACCGGGTCCGCGAGGCGTGGCGGCAGGTCACGCCGTTCGTCGACTGGTGCGCCGACCACATCGGCCTGACCGAGGTCGGCTTCCGCCGCTGACAGCTGCCCGGTGCTCCCGCCGCCGACCGGCCCACCTGCGGCGCTCGCGCCCTCGACGGCCGCGCCACCGACAGCGGGCACGACCCGGCGCCCGGCGCTGGTGTCCTACCTCACACTCACGCACCGCCCACCGCTTCCCGGTGACGGCTGCGCAGGCGTCACCCGCCAGGGGACCCCTGTTCTCATTCTCCCAGAGGGGTACGACGTTTTCGGGCCACCGACCGTGCGACCAAGGCCCCGAAGCCCACGCCGGCGACGTCCACAAGGGCGTCCAGCACGTCGCCGCCGCGGTTCAGCGCGGTGATGAGCCACTGCAACGCTTCCGAGACCGCGGCGTAACCCAAGAGGACGATGACGAGTGGTCCGGACGGCAGCCGCGCGTACCTCCCCGTGCCCATGAGCAGGGCGAACAGCACGAAGTGCACCACCTTGTCGGTGCCCGGGGGAGCGGTGGGCACACCTGACGCGGGGGTGAACAGCACGATGACGCTGAGCGACACGGCGACCACGAACGGAAGGATTCTGGGGCCCACGGTGCAGATTCTGCCTGTTTCGCGGAGATTACTTCCCGGTACATCCTGATCGGTCCAGTGACAGGGACTACTCTGACTAGACGTGAGTCGACGCGCGAAGATCGTCTGTACGATGGGTCCTGCCACCGCGACCGAGGACAAGGTCAACGAGCTGGTGGCGGCCGGTATGGACGTTGCCCGGATGAACTTCAGCCACGGCAGCCATGCCGACCACAAGCAGGTCTACGACCTCGTCCGCAACGCGGCCGAGGCGTCGGGCCGCGCGGTCGGCATCCTGGCCGACCTCCAGGGACCGAAGATCCGCCTCGGTCGGTTCGCCCACGGCCCCGTCGAGTGGCGCACCGGTGACATCGTCCGGGTGACCGTCGAGGACGTCGAGGGCACCCACGACCGGGTCTCCACCACCTACAAGCAGCTCGCGCAGGACGCCAAGGCCGGCGACCGCCTGCTGGTGGACGACGGCAAGGTGGGCCTGACCGTCACCGAGATCGACGGGCCGGACGTGGTCTGCGAGGTCACCGAGGGCGGCCCCGTCAGCAACAACAAGGGCCTCTCGCTGCCCGGCATGGACGTGTCCGTGCCCGCGATGTCCGAGAAGGACATCGAGGACCTGGAGTTCGCCCTCAACCTGGGCGTGGACTTCATCGCCCTGTCGTTCGTGCGCTCGCCCGCGGACATCGACCTGGTCCACCAGGTCATGGACCGCGTGGGCCACGGCCGCAAGCCGGTGATCGCCAAGATCGAGAAGCCGGAGGCGGTCGACAACCTCGAAGCGATCGTGCTCGCCTTCGACGGCGTCATGGTCGCCCGCGGCGACCTGGGCGTCGAGCTGCCGCTGGAGCACGTGCCGCTGGTGCAGAAGCGGGCCATCCAGATCGCCCGCGAGAACGCCAAGCCGGTCATCGTGGCCACCCAGATGCTCGACTCGATGATCACGAACTCCCGACCGACCCGCGCCGAGACCTCGGACGTCGCGAACGCCGTGCTCGACGGCGCCGACGCGCTGATGCTGTCCGGCGAGACGTCGGTCGGCCGCTACGCCATCGAGTCGGTCCAGACCATGAGCCGCATCATCGTGGCCGTCGAGACCGAGTCGACCGTGGTCCCGCCGCTGACGCACGTCCCGCGCACCAAGCGCGGCGTGATCTCGTACGCGGCGCGCGACATCGGCGAGCGGCTGAACGCGAAGGCGCTGGTCGCCTTCACCCAGTCCGGTGACACCGTGCGGCGGCTCGCCCGCCTGCACACCCCGCTGCCGCTGCTGGCGTTCACGCCGGAGCCCAGCGTGCGCAGTCAGCTTTCTCTCACCTGGGGCACCGAGACGTTCATCGTGCCTAAGGTGGACTCGACGGACGAGATGGTCCGCCAGGTGGACCTGTCGATGATCGACATCGGCCGGTACCAGCCGGGCGACCTCGTCGTGGTCGTGGCAGGCTCGCCGCCTGGCACCATCGGCTCGACGAACCTCATCCGGGTGCACCGCCTGGGGGAGGACGACCACGCTTAGGAGATGACGTGACCGAGGCTGCCCGTGCCGCGGCGACCGCCGAGTTCTCGGACGTTCCACTGGACGCCGACGGCGTGCCCCACGGGCAGCCCGTGCTCGACCGGCTCGTCGCGCTGCTCGACCTGGAGCGCGTCGAGGAGAACATCTTCCGCGGCGTGTCACCAGCCGAGTCGCCCGTCCGGGTGTTCGGCGGGCAGGTCGCCGGCCAGGCCCTGGTAGCCGCCGGCCGCACCGTGCCGCGCGAGCGCCGGGTGCACTCGCTGCACTCGTACTTCATCCGCGGCGGCGACCCGAGCGTGCCGATCGTGTACGAGGTGGACCGCGTCCGCGATGGACGGTCCTTCACCACCCGCCGCGTGGTCGCCGTGCAGCACGGCAAGGCGATCTTCACGCTGTCGGCGTCGTTCCAGCTGGACGAGCCGGGCCTGGACCACCAGGAGCCGATGCCCGCCGTGCCGCCGCCGTCCTCGCTGCCCACGTACGCCGAGTCGGCGGCCGGGTACCTGGAGAAGGTGGGCATGGCGCGCCTGCCGAGGCCGATCGACATCCGGTACGTGACCGAGCCGCCGTGGCGGGCGCGGGAGGACGGGCCGGGCGAGGCGCGCAGCCAGGTGTGGATGAGGGCGGACGGCACGTTGCCGGACGACGACCTGCTGCACGTGTGCGTGCTGGCGTACGCCTCCGACATGACGCTGCTCGACTCGGTGCTGGTCCGCCACGGCGTGTACTGGGGCACCGACAAGGTCCTGGGCGCGAGCCTGGACCACGCCATGTGGTTCCACCGCCGGTTCCGGGCGGACGAGTGGTTCCTCTACGACTGCGCCTCGCCTTCCGCGTCGGGGGCGCGCGGGCTGGCCACGGGCCGCTTCTACAGCCACGACGGCCAACTGGTCGCTACCGTGGTGCAGGAGGGCCTGCTCCGGGTCCTGTGATCGATCGGCAACGCCGCGCGATCGATGGAGCAGGAGCTGGTCGAAGGAGTCTTGCCGGTGGCGCCGAGGCCGGTGCCGAAGCACCGAGTGGCGATGGCGAACCTCCGGAGCTGCCTCAAAGAGCAACTGCCCGCAGGGCCTCCCACAGCGCTCGCACGTGGTGCTCGCGAGTCGCCTCCGCGCCGATCGCCACGCGGACGGCGAAGCGGCCGTTGACGGTGGTGTGGGTGATGAACGCGTCGCCCGAGGCGTTGACGCGGTCCATCGCCGCGCGGGTCGCGTCGTCGCCGGCGCGGTGGGCGAGGGTGAGCAGGGAGAGGGAGCGGGGGACGACGAGTTCCCAGTCGTCGGACGCCTCGACCCACGACTCGAGCAGGGCCGCCAGCTCCACGTGGCCGCGCAGGTGGTCGCGGATGCCCTCCAGGCCGTACCAGCGCAGCACCGACCACAGCTTCAGCGCCCGGAACCGGCGGCCCAGGGGGATCTGCCAGTCGCGGTAGTCCACGACGGCGCCCGACTCGGTCGCCGTGTTCCGCAGGTACTCCGGCAGGATCGTGAGGGCGTCGACCAGCACGTCCGGGTGGGCGGTCCAGAACAGGGACACGTCGAACGCGGTCAGCATCCACTTGTGCGCGTTCGCGGTGAACGAGTCGGCGCGCTCGACGCCGTCGAACAAGTCGCGGAACTCACGGCACAGCGCCGCCGGACCGGCCCACGCCGCGTCCACGTGCAGCCAGATCCCGTGCTCGGCGCACACCGCGGCGATCTCCCGCACCGGGTCGACCGCGCCGGTGCCCGTGGTGCCGACGGTGGCGCACACCAGCACCGGCCGCCGGCCCGCCGCCACGTCGGACCGGATCCGCGACGCCAGGTCGTCCACGCGCATGGCCAACCGGGCGTCGACCTCGACCGCCCGCACGGCCTGCTCGCCCAGCCCCGCCAGCCGCGCCGCCCGTTCGAGCGACGAGTGCGTCTGCGACGACACGTACACCGTCTCGGTCCCGTCCACGCCGGACCGCCGCCACTGCCCGCCCGACGACCGGTGCAGCGCGGCGAGCACCGCGACCAGCGCCGCGGACGACGCGGTGTCCTGGATGACCCCACCGCCGACGAACGACGACGGCAGGCCCAGCGCGCCCACCAACTCGTCCATCAGGTGCTGCTCGACCTCGGTCGCGGCGGGGGAGGTGGACCACAACATGCCCTGCACGCCCATGCCCGACGACAGCAGGTCGCCGAGCACGGACGGCAGCGAGGCGTTCGACGGGAAGTAGGCGAAGAACCCCGGGTGCTGCCAGTGCGTCGTCCCCGGCAGCACGACCCGGTCCAGGTCCGCGAGCAGCCCGTCGAAGCCCTCGCCCCGCTCGGGCAGCCCGGCCAACTGCCCGCGCACCCAGCCGGGCTCGACCGGTGACCTGACCGGGAAGTCCTCGACGCGCGAGCGGTAGTCGGCGATCCAGTCGACCACCTCGTGGCCGACCCGGCGGAACTCGTCGGGGTCCATGGCCGGAAATCTATACGCGCCGCCTGCGGTGGGTGGGGCGCTGGTCGTCCGGCGGCGTCAGGGCCCGCGTCTCGACCCGCTCCAGCACCACCGAGCTGGTCAGGTTCCGCACCTCCGCGCGCGAGGCGATCTTGTCCATCAGGAACGCCTGGAGGTGCGTGCTGTCGGCGACCGCGATGTGCACCAGGAAGTCCGCCTGGCCGCTGACGTGGAACAACGAGCGCGTCTCCGGCTGCGCCATCACGAACCGCCGGAACGCCGCCACCACCGGCCTGGTGTGCGGGCGCACGTTGACCGAGACGACGGCCTCCAGCGGCAGGCCGGTGGTCCGCGGGTCGACCACGGCGTGGAACCCGGTGATCACGCCGAGGTCGCGCAACCGGCGCACGCGCTGAAGGCAGGTGGACGGCGCGATGCCGACCGCCTCGGCCAGGCTCCGGTTCGGCAGCGTCGCGTCGTTCTGCAACGCCTCCAGGATCAGCCAGTCGACCGAATCCAGTTCGGCTGTGCCGCTCACAACCGAACACTGTAACCATCAGGTGGAATACAGCAGAACGGATCGCCCAGGATGCGGCCGTGCACATCGCCTGGACCTCGTTCCTGCTCGCCCTCGTCGTCATCACCGTCGTGCCCGGCCCGGACTTCGTGCTGGTCACCGGCAACGCCGTGCGCGGCGTGCGGCACGGCGCGCTGACGGCGGCGGGCGTGGTGACCGGCCTGCTGGTGCACGCCCTGCTGGCCACGGTGGGGCTGTCCGCGCTGGTCGCGGCGGCGCCGGCGGCGTTGCTGGCGGTCAAGGCGGTGGGCGCGCTGTACCTGGCCTACCTGGGCGTGACCACGCTGCGGGCGGCCCGGCGCGGTGGGCCGATCAGGCGGGCGCCGAAGTCGGACCGGTCGCTGTTCCTGCGCGGCGTGCTGTGCGACCTGCTCAACCCGAAGGTGATGCTGACGTTCCTCAGCCTCGTGCCGCAGGCCATGGACCCGGCGGCGCCGCCGCTGCCGCAGGCCGCGCTCCTCTCGGCGGTCGCGGTGGGCGTGTTCGCGTGCTTCTGGGCCGTGGTGGTGCCGTTGGCGGGCCGGCTGGCGGCGCTGCTGTCGCGGCCGAGGGTGCGGCCGGTGTTCGAGCGGCTGTGCGGCACGGCGCTGATCGGCATGGCGGCTTCGGTGCTCGCCGCCTGATTCTCGTTATCGTGACGCGGCCGAGGAGTCTCCGGTGGGTAAGCCCGACTCGGCCGAGAGGAACACGGCATGCGCACACCAGGGGACGCCGCGGCGGTGACGGCCGCGCAGCGGGGGGAGCCGGGCGCGTTGGACGCGCTGGTGGCCGCCTACCTGCCGCTGGTCTACAACGTGGTCGGGCGCGCCCTGGCCGGCCACTCGGACACCGACGACGTGGTGCAGGAGACCATGCTCCGCGCGCTGAACGGGCTGTCGGGGCTGCGCGAGCCCGAGGCGTTCCGGTCGTGGCTGCTGGCCATCGCGCTGAACCAGGTGCGCGACCACCACCGGACCCGACCGCCGCTGGTCGACACCGAACCGGCCGACCTCGCCGACCCCGGCGCGGACTTCGCCGACCTGGCCATCACCCGGCTCCAGCTCACCGGCCAGCGCCGCGAGGTCGTCGCGGCCACCCGGTGGATCGGCGACGACGAGCGCGAGCTGCTGTCGCTGTGGTGGATGGAGCAGGTCGGCCGGATCACCCGGGCCGAGCTCGCCGAGGCGCTGGGCCTCACGCCGCAGCACGCGGCGGTGCGGGTGCAGCGGATGAAGGCGCAGCTCGAAGGGGCGCGGGTGGTCGTCCGGGTGCTCGCCGCGCCGCGTTGCGGCGACTTGGCCGAGGTGGTCGCGGACTGGGACGGGCAGCCGAACGCGCTGTGGCGCAAGCGGATCGTGCGGCACGCGCGGGAGTGCGCCCGCTGCGCCCGCGGGTTCGACGACCTGGCCGCCGTGGACGGGCTGCTGGCCCGGATCCCGCTCGTGCCGCTGCCCGCCGGGTTCGACCTGGCCGCCGCCGAGCCGGTGGTCGCGGTGGTGGAGAAGGGTGTCGGCATCGGCAAGGTCTGGGCGAGCGCGGTCACGAAGCCGCTGATCGCGGCGGCGGCCGTCGCGGCGGTGGTGGGCGCGGTCGTGCTGCTGCCCGTCGAACGGACGCCGACGCCCGTGGCCGCACCGGTCGCCGTCACGACCACCAGGACGCACTCGACCGTCCCGGCGACCACCACCACATCGGCCACTACGACCACGACGACCACGACGGCCACGACGACGACGGTTCCTCCGGTCGCGCCGGCGCCGGTCGTGCGGCCGGTCGCCAAGTCGGTCAAGAAGGGCGTCGGCACCTGGCACTTCGAGGGCGTGACGCGGGCGCTGTCCGACGTCGGCGCGGGCTGGTTCTACAACTGGGCCACCACCAGGGAAAACGTGCAGGCGCCGCCGGGCGTGGAGTACGTGCCGATGATCTGGGGCGCGAAGACCGTCACGCCCGCGAACCTGGCCGCGGTCAAGGGCCAGGGCACGACCCTGCTCGGCTTCAACGAGCCGGACCTCGCCGAGCAGTCGAACCTGACCGTCGAGCAGGCGCTGGACCTGTGGCCGCAGCTCCAGGCGACCGGGATGCGCCTGGGCAGTCCGGCCGTCGCGCACAGCGGTGACCAGGCGGGCGGCTGGCTCGACCGGTTCATGACCGGCGCGCGGCAGCGCGGCCTGCGGGTCGACTTCATCACGCTGCACTGGTACGGGTCGGACTTCGGCCCGGCCGCCGTCGGCCACCTGAAGAACTACCTGGACGCCGTGCGCGCCCGCTACGGCCTGCCGATCTGGCTCACCGAGTACTCGCTGATGGACTTCTCGGGCGGCGGCGTGCGCTACCCGGACGCGCGGCAGCTCGCCGACTTCGCCGGCGCGTCGTCCCGGATGCTCGAAGACCTGCCCTACCTGGAGCGCTACGCGTGGTTCGCGCTCCCCGCCGACAAGCCGGGCACGGGGCTGTACGTGCCCGGAGGGACGCCGAACCGGGCCGGCGAGGCCTACCGCGCCACCGGTTAGGCGAGCGCCCGCCGCCGGTCGTGCGGCGACGGGCGCTCCGCGGTACCGGCCCGCCGCTGGTCGAGCAGCGGCGGGCCGGGTACCCCTCAGGCGTCCGGCCGGTCGTCGAACAGCGGTTGCCACCGGCCGTCGAAGCCGCCGTTCGCCGCCAGGTGCCAGCCCGGCGGCAGCCACACGCCCACCTCGCGGCTCGTGCTGTCGTCGATCCCGCCCGAGTGCACGAAGTACTCGTGCTGCCGCCAGTACGCGCCGTGCGAGGCCAGGTCGCCGCTGACCGCGCCGCGGCTGCGCCCGGAGCTGTCCAGGCCGGTGCCCGCGAACCCGCCGAAGTCGTCCGACCCGGACGGCGTGTCCTCGTCCAGCTCCGCCGAGTACGCGCCGAAGAACCACGCCTTGGACAGGTAACCCTCGCGGCCGTCGGTGAGGTCGGACGCGGCGTCGTCGCGGGACTGGTTGTAGAACCGCTGCACGCCCGTCCCGATGCCCAGCGCGGGCGCCTCGAACCGCACGTCCACCACGTCGGTGGCCAGCCAGTGCCGCTGCCACGCAGACTGCGACCAGTGCGTCGGCACGATGTCGGCCAGGTCCTGCAACTCGTAGGTCAGCCGCTTGACCCGCGGCCACGCCACCTTCGTGCCGTTGTCGACCCGGCTGGCCTGCGCGGACGCGTTGGCGAACGTCAGCGGCACCGCGCCGAGCGCGGCCACCGCCCCCACCGCGCCCTCCGGCACGAACGCGTAGTGCACGTTGCGCCGGTTGTCCGCGCCGGAGATCCGCACCTCGGCGTTCGCACCGGACGCCACGCGGCCCGAGACGTAGGCCCAGGTGTCGGTGACGAACCGCAGCTCGTGCGCGTGCGGCCCGGCGTCGGGCAGGTCGAAGTCGCTCTCGTCGGCCTGCCACAGCAGCAGGTGCCTGCCGTCGGCGGTCTGCAGGAAGTTGACGTCAGGGTCGTAGGAGCGCCGCATGACGTGGTCCTTGTGGTGGGTCACGGTGGCGTTGCCGAACGACTCGCCCGCGCCGCCCGGCGTGCCGGTCACCCCGCGCACCACGATCTCCACCCGCTCCCAGTCGTGGATCTCGTCGCCGTCCTTGTCGGCCGCGTTGTAGACGTGGTACAGCAGCACCAGCGACTTGCCGCCGTTCTCGGTGAACTCCAGCAGCGCGGTGTAGAGGGTGGGCCGGACGCGCCACCGCTCGTAGCCCGCGGTCCCGGTGACGAACTGCGGGACCTGCTTCCAGTTCGCGCGGTTGGAGGCGTAGGCGCCGTCCCGGTCGAAGTCGAAGTTCGCGAGCCAGTCCCGGCCCTGCTTGCCGTCGTTCTCGTCACCCCGCTTGAGGATGACGGGCGCGTAGTGGTTGAGGTACGCCTGCCGCTGCGCGGCGGTCAGGGTCCACGGTGCCTGCGCCTGCGCCGCCGGAGCGGTCAGACCGGCCGCGAGCACGGCCGCGACGAGCACGAGGAGTCGTGTCATACCGAGGACTCTCGCGCCGTCGCGGCCGTGTTGTCAGGGGTGGCCCGTCCGGTGGAGCGGGATCCCGCAGCGGTCGGGGGCGGGGGTCAGGCGATGGTCCACTTCTGGTTGGCCGCGCCCGTGCAGGTCCAGATCTGGAGCCTGGTCCCGTCCGCGCTGGTGTTGCCCGTGACGTCGACGCACTTGCCGGTCGCCGGGTTCACCAGGTCGCGGCCCGAGGTGTGCGTCCACTGCTGGTTCGCGCCGCCGCCGCAGGTCCACAGCTGGAGCTGCGCGCCGTCGGCGGTGCCGCGGTCCTTGATGTCGAGGCACTTGCCGAGCGCGCGCAGCGTGCCGTCACCGGGCCGCGACCACTGCTGCGCCGCCGTGCCGTTGCACGAGTACAGCTGCACCGCCGCGCCGTCCGCGCTGCTGGCCCCCGCGACGTCGACGCACTTGCCACCCAGCCCGGTGATCGCGCCACCGCCGCCGCCGGGGTTGCCGGTGCCGGGCGTGCCCTGCCAGGTGAACGTGGCCGAGGTGCGGGCGGGCAGGGTGTAGGTGAACGACTGGTTGCCCCAGTTCACCCGGATGGACTGGGACGACGTGCCGCCGTTGTGCGCGATCAGGGCCTTGGAGCCGTCCGGGTTGCGGTAGGCCACGTTCTGCACGGTGCTGTTCGCGGTCGAGTCGATCCGGTACGCGCCCGGCCGGACGAACTTCGTCAGGTGACCGGTCGTGTAGTACTCGACGGTGTAGTCGACCTGGCCGGCGCGCGACCCGCCCTCCTGCACGGTGATCAGGCCGGTGCACGTGCCGCAGCCGCCGTTGTGCGGCCCCATGTTCTGGTTGAGCGCGAGGCTCCACTTCACCAGGCTGGAGCTGTGGTTGCGGGCGTAGTTGACGATGTCGGCCATGTCCTCGTTGTGCTGGTTCGAGATCCACGTGCCGCCGGAGTGCTCGGTGCTGAACTGCTTCACGGTCGGGTACTGGCCGCGCACCTGCGTGCCGACCGCCGGGTCGCCGAAGTAGCCGTGCCACGCGATGCCGCCGAACAGCGGGTCGTTGCGCACGCCCGCGTCGTTGAGGACGCCGGAGCCGAAGTTGGCGTAGTCGCCGTAGTTCCAGTCGTGCACCAGCACCTTGGTGGTGATGCCCGCCGCGCGGAACGCCGGGTACAGGTTGTTCTTGGTGAACTCGGCCAGGCCCGCCGGGTTCCAGCTCATGCCGGGGTAGTCCATCGCGGTCGGGTTGGCCGCCTGGCAGCAGTTCGGCTCGTTCTGCACCGACACGTAGTCGACCGGGATGCCCGCGGCCTGGTAGCTCTGGACGTACTTGACGAAGTACTGGGCGTACAGGGGGGCGTACTCCCACTTGAGCCAGCCCATCTGGTCCATGCGGCCGTTGTCCTTCATCCAGCCCGGCGCGCTCCACGGCACGCCCTTCACCCGCAGTTGCGGGTTGAGCTGCTTGGCCTGCTGGGTGAGCAGCCGCACGTTCGTGTCGTAGCCGTTCGCGCCGAAGTCGTTGAGGTCGCAGCACGTGTCGTCGAGCGAGACGTGGCCCGGCCGGGACAGGTCCGACGCGCCGATGGGGTTGCGCACGAACGACAGGCCGATGCCGTCGACGGGGTGGAACAGCTTGCGCATCACCGCGTCCCGCGTGGCGGCCGGGACCGGACCGCCGCGCAGCAGGTAGGCGGTGGTGTCGGTGATCGACGCGCCGCCGCCCTCGAACTGCTGGTAGGTCGTGCCCTCGTTGACGGTGATGGTGTGGGTCGCGCTGCCGCCGTTCGAGCCGAACGCGGTGGCCGGCTGCTGGGCGAGGCCGCGGGTGACGACCCGGCCGCCGCCGTCGGAAGTGGTGGTCAGGTGCACGTTGACGGTCTCGCCCGCGGCGGCGGCGGGCTGCGAGGCGGCGAGGGTGGCTGCGACGGTGATCACGGCTATGCCGGCGCTGACGAAAGCCCGACGGTGGGAAGAGGGCACCCCGGACTCCTTTCACGACGTTGTGGGCAGGGGTCGGCAGTCTGTAACAAAATGGAACATTTGTGGAACTAGTCCGCAGATGAAAGGAAACAATGCTGCCGAACCCGTGTCAAGGCTCGCGCTTTCCAGCCGGTGAATACCGGTAAAGACCGTGAAGAGCGGTGCGGTCGCGGGCCGTCAGCCGCGTGGGGCGGGCCCGGTGGACGCCCTGACCACGAGTTCCGTGGCCAGCTCGACGTGCAGCGCCTCCAGCTCGTGCCGGTCGAGCAACCGCATCAGCAGGGTCACGGCCATCCGGCCCATCTCCTGCAACGGCTGCCGCACCGTGGTCAGCTCCGGCCACGTGGCGCGGCTGAGGTCGAGGTCGTCGAAACCGGCGACCGACACGTCGCGCGGCACGTCGAGGCCCAGCTCGCGGGCCGCGCGCAACGCGCCGACGGCCATCTTGTCGTTGAACGCGACCAGCGCCGTCGGCCGGTCCGCGAGGGCGAGCAGGTCACGGGCGACCAGGTGGCCGTTCTCCTCGGTGGGCTCGTCCACGTGCCGCAGCAGCTCCGCCGACGGCAGCACGCCGACGTCGGACAACGCCGCCGCGTACCCGGCGAGCCTGCCGTCGCCGGCCAGCCAGTCGCGGGGGCCGCCGATGATCCCGATCCGCCGGTGGCCCAGCTCCACCAGGTGCGCCATCAGCCGCCGCGCGCCCGCGAAGTGCGCCGCCGACACCGACGCCACGTCACGGGGCAGCTCGGTGCGCGGGTCGACCACCACGAACGGGAACCGGCGGTCGCGCAGCCGGACCAGCTCCTCGGCCGGCTCCGGCGGCAGGATCAGGATCGCGCCGCCCACGTCCGCGCGGGCCGCCAGGCCGGGCAGCACCGATTCCCGCTGCGCCGACACGCCCGCGCTCAGCGCGACCTGGCGGTGGTGCAGGGCCAGCGTCTCGGCGACGCTGGAGACGATCAGTCCGAAGTAGTCGGTGAGCAGGTACGGGCAGCGCACGTAGATCGGGCCGGCCGGCTTCGCGCCACGCGCCCGCGGCGCCTCCGCGCCCAACCCGGCCACGGTGCGCAGCACCAGCTCGCGGGTGCGCTCGGCGACGTTGGCCTGGCCGTTGAGCACGCGCGACACCGTGGCGATGGAGAGCCCGGTCGCCGCCGCCACGTCCCGCACCGTCGCCCTGGCCATTCGCGTCCCCCTGTTCCACCAGCGTTTCACGATGTTACAGGGCAATCGGCGCAGTGCGACGAAGTGGGCGGACAGGAGGCTCGCACAGGTGCGCGCGGGCGGGGATTTGGGCAGGCTGTGCAGATGACCACCTCCGAGGCACCCGCGCGGATCGCCGTCACCGGGCTCGCCGTCATGGGCAGCAACCTGGCGCGCAACCTCGCCCGGCACGGCTACCGCGTCGCCGTGCACAACCGCAGCCACGCCCGCACCAAAGCGCTGATCGCCGACCACGGCCACGAGGGCGACTTCGTGCCGGCCGAGACGCTGGAAGAGCTCGTCGCGAGCCTCCAGACGCCCCGCCAGATCATCATCATGGTCAAGGCGGGCGGACCCACCGACGCCGTCATCGACGAGCTCGTGCCCCTGCTGGAGGCCGGCGACACGGTGATCGACGGCGGCAACGCCCACTACGCCGACACCCGCCGCCGCGAGGCCGCGCTGAAGGACGCCGGGCTGCACTTCGTCGGCGCGGGCATCTCCGGCGGCGAGGAAGGCGCGCTCAACGGCCCGTCGATCATGCCCGGCGGCTCGAAGGAGTCCTACCAGCACCTCGGGCCGGTGCTGGAGGACATCGCGGCCAAGGTCGACGGCGTGCCGTGCTGCGTGCACGTCGGGCCGGACGGCGCCGGGCACTTCGTGAAGATGGTGCACAACGGCATCGAGTACGCCGACATGCAGCTCATCGCCGAGGCCTACGACCTGCTGCACCGGGTCGGCGGCATGGCGCCCGCCGAGGTGGCCGAGGTGTTCCGCGGCTGGAACACCGGCGACCTGGAGTCCTACCTGGTGGAGATCACCGCCGAGGTGCTCGGCCACGTGGACGCCGAGACGGGCGCCGCGCTGGTGGACGTGATCGCGGACGAGGCCGAGCAGAAGGGCACCGGCCGCTGGACCGTGCAGGAGGCGCTGGAGCTGGGCGTGCCGGTGACCGGCATCGCCGAGGCGGTGTTCGCGCGGTCGCTGTCCGGGCGGGCCGGCCAGCGGCAGGCGGTGCGGTCGGCGTTCGGCCCGGCCGCGGTCGTGGGCGGCGCGGACACCTCGCTGGTCGAGGACGTGCGGCAGGCGCTGTACGCGTCGAAGGTCGTGGCGTACGCGCAGGGCTTCGACCAGATGCGGGCGGCGAGCGCCGAGTACGGCTGGGACCTCGACCTGGGCGCGATGGCCACGATCTGGCGCGGCGGCTGCATCATCCGGGCCCGGTTCCTCGAC
Source organism: Actinosynnema sp. CA-299493 (assembly GCF_050946825.1). Lineage (NCBI taxonomy): Bacteria > Bacillati > Actinomycetota > Actinomycetes > Pseudonocardiales > Pseudonocardiaceae > Actinosynnema > Actinosynnema sp. CA-299493. The sequence goes on along the minus strand of NZ_CP191993.1, from coordinate 7,700,354 downwards.
CGCATCCGCGAGGCCTACGACAAGGCGCCGGAGCTGGCGTCCCTGCTCGTGGACGACTACTTCCGCGACGCGGTCCAGTCGGCCGAGGAGGCGTGGCGGCGCGTCGTGGTGAAGGCGGTGTCCGCCGGCGTGCCCGCGCCCGGGTTCGTGTCCGCGCTGGCGTACTACGACGGGCTGCGGTCCGAGCGGCTGCCCGCGTCGCTGATCCAGGGGCTGCGCGACTTCTTCGGCGCGCACACCTACCGCCGCACCGACCGCGAGGGCAGCTTCCACACCCTCTGGTCGGGTGACAGGTCTCAAGTGGACGCCTGAGACCACCGGCCCGATCATGGCCGGGTGCGTGAACGCTTCCGGCGCCTCCCCGTCACGGCCGGCTACCTGTCGGCCGTGGCGGTGCTCGCGCTGCTGACGCGGTTCGTGTTCGCCGACGGGATGTCGGCGCAGGTGCGGGCGTCGCTGAGCACGAACGCGGCCAACCTCGCCGACCACCCGGTCAACGCGCTGCTCGGCAGCGCGTTCGTGCTCGACCCCGCCGGCGACGGCCTGGTGGCCACCGGGCTGGCCCTGGTCGGCGTGGCGCTCTGCCTCGGCGCGCTGGAGCGCGAGGTCGGGCCGTGGCGCGCGGTGGCGGTGGTCCTCGTGGGACACGTCGGCGCGGCGCTCGTGACGGCGCTCGTCATCTCTTCGGGCGCCTACCCGGTCGATCTGACCGACGTGGTCGACGTCGGCCCCGCCCACGTCGCGCTCAGCGCGGCCGGCGGCATCACCGTGCTGGGTCCGGTGGTGCTGCGCGCGCCCTGGCTGGCGCTGCTCCTCGCGTTCCCGTTGGCGAGCGCCGAGTGGTTCGGCCCGGTGCCCGGGTTCGCCGCCGTGGGCCAGGTCGCGGCCGTCCTCATCGGACTGTGCGGCGGCACGCTCGCGGTGGGCCGCGCCTACGCGGCCGTCGGCAGGTAAGTCCGTCACCAGGGGTGACGACCCCGCTCGTGATCAACACGACCGGGTGGAACCGCTGTCAGACCGCCCACTTCCTCAGTCATCATGGTCTGGACGCGACCTGTGCGACGCGGGCTGTGCCGACACGTTCCCCTGTGCCGACACGGAGGTGCCACCGTGGCCGACCCCCATCACCGCGCCGGGGCCGAGTTCCGACTCGACGCCTGCTGGCCGCGACTGCTGCCGCCCTTAGCGCGCCACTAGGCACACCTCTCCCGAACGACACCCCGCGCGCCCGCGTGGGGCGATACCCCCTTGCCAGAAGAAGAGGACCAGGCATGAACCGTCCACGCCCCAACAAGTCCCACGCGGGCGAGCACACCACGGCGGGCCCCCCGGGTGGTCTCGCCGCCGTGCTGCGCCACGACCTGCCCGCCTCGCTGGTGGTGCTCCTGATCTCCGTGCCGCTGTCGCTGGGCGTCGCCGCCGCGACCGGCGCGCCGCTGATGGCCGGGCTGATCTCCGCCGTCGTCGGCGGCATCCTGGCCGGCGCGCTGTCCGGCACACCGGTCCTGGTCAGCGGGCCCGCGACCGGCTCGGTGGTGATCATCGCGGGGATCATCGCCGAGTACGGCTGGGCCGCCACCGCCGCCATCACGCTCGCCGCCGGCGCGGTGCAGGTCGCGTTCGGCCTCGGCCGGCTCGGCCGGGTCGCGCTGTCCCTGTCGCCCGCCGTGGTGCACGGCATGCTGGCCGGCATCGGCCTCAGCATCGCGGTGGGGCAGCTGTCGGTCGTCCTCGGCGGCTCGGCGGCCACGTCCGTGCTCGACAACCTGGCCCGGGTGCTCACCGCCGACGTGGCGTGGTCGGCGCTGCTGGTCGGCGCGCTCGCCGTGCTGGCGCTGCTGCTGTGGCCGCACGTGCCGCGTGCCGGGTTCGTGCCCGCGCCGTTGGTGGCGGTGCTGGCGGCGACGCTGGCCACCGTCGGGCTCGACGTGGCGAGGGTCGACCTGCCCGGTGACCTGTTCGGCCAGGTCGTGCTGCCCCGGATGCCCTCCGGCAGCTTCGGCGCGGTCACCTTCGCCGTGCTGACCGTGGCCGTGGTGACCAGCGTCGAGTCGCTGCTGTCCGCCGTCGCCGTCGACAAGCTGCACGACGGCCCGCGCGCGGACCTCGACCGGGAGCTGATCGCCCAGGGCGCGGCCAACGTCGTGGCCGGCGCGCTGGGCGGGCTGCCCATCGCCGGCGGGATCGCGCGCAGCTCGACCAACGTCGCCGCCGGCGCGCGCACCCGCGCGTCGACCGTGCTGCACGGCTTGTGGGTCGCGGTGTTCGTGCTCGCGCTCGGCTGGGTCCTGGAGCGGATCCCGTTGGCGGCGTTGGCCGGTGTGCTGCTCGTGGTGGGCGTGCGGCTGGTGAGCGTGCGCCGGATGCGGGCGTTGTGGCGGCACGGCGAGTTCTCCGCGTACGCGGTCACGGTGGTGGGCGTGCTGGTGCTCGGGCTGGTGGAAGGCGTGCTGCTGGGCGTCGCGGCGGCGGTGCTGCGGTCGCTGTACCGGCTGACCCGCTCGTCGGTGCGGATCGAGGAGGAGCCGGACTCCTGGCGCGTGACGATCCGCGGCTCGCTGGTGTTCCTCGGCGCCGGGCGGCTGGTGCGCGGGCTGCGCGCCATCCCGCTGGGGCAGCGCGTGACGCTGGAGCTGCACATCGACTTCCTCGACCACGGGGCGTACGAGGCGATCGACGACTGGCGCGTCGGCTACGAGCGGCTGGGCGGCCACGTCGAGGTGGACGAGGTGCACGACACGTGGTTCAGCAAGGCCACCAAGGGCATCCCCGCGCTGCGCAAGACACCGCTGTCGCCGCTGCCGAGGTGGTTCGCGCCGTGGTCGCACTGGCAGCGCGGCCGGCACGTCACCCTGCCCAGGCAGCGCGCCGACGCCGACCCGATGATCCGCGGCATGCGCGAGTTCGAGCGCACCACCGCGCCGTTGGTCCGCCCGTTCCTGGCGGAGCTGGCCGCGCGAGGCCAACGCCCGCGGCAGCTGTTCATCACGTGTGCCGACTCCCGCGTGGTGCCCAACCTGATCACCACGAGCGGGCCGGGCGACCTGTTCTGCGTGCGCAACATCGGCAACCTGGTGCCGCTGGCCGGCGACGACTCCGTCGGCGCGGCGATCGAGTACGCGGTGGAGGTGCTGGCGGTCGAGACGATCGCGGTGTGCGGGCACTCGGACTGCGGCGCGATGAAGGCGGTGGTGCACGGCTCGACGCGACCGGGCACGCAGCTGCACACGTGGCTGAAGGCGGTCGAGCCGAGCCTGATCCGGTTCCACGCGGGCGAGTCCGACCTGCCGGTGGTGGAACGGCTGTCGGTGGCGAACGTGGCGCAGCAGCTGGACAACCTGATGACGTACCCGAGCGTGCGGGAAGCGGTGGCCACGCGGTCGTTGCGCCTGGTCGGCATGTACTTCGACATCTCGGCGGCCCGGGTGTACCTGGTGGACCCGGAGCGCGACGGCCTCGAACCCGTCTGCGTCTGAGTTCACCACAGGGTGGTCGGTCCCCTCACGGACCGACCACCCCGTGCCGAGCCTCGACCGCGGACCGGCCTCGGTCGGGGGTGCGTGGCCGGTTCGGCGGCGGGCTCGGATCAGGTCGGGCGGCGCTGGTGGGGCTCGATCCGCGGGGGAGGCGCGTCGCCCGACGGGGCTTCGGCTAGCCGACGCTGCGCAGGTGCTTGCGGTGGTTGCCGGACGGCTCGTCGCCGCCCGCGGTCAGCGCCAGCTGCGCGCCGAGGTAGGCCCGGCACGGCGAGGGCAGGCGGCGGCTCCAGCGGTGGGTGCGGCACGTCGGGCAGCGGCCGTGCTCGTCGGGCGTGTGCTCGTCGAGCAGCGCCTTGACCGCGGTCACCACCTTGGGCAGTTCGCGGCGGGCCAGCTCGACCGCCGTCTCGTCGTCGCCGGTCGACGCGAGGCGGACCAGCGTGGCCAGGTGTTCCCGGAGGGACCGGTCGAGCTGGCTGAAGACGGTGGTGGACACCTTCAGCGCTCCTTTTCTGGGGGCGGTGTGCTGCACGCAGCCTGTTACCGGGTCCGGCCCTCTGCAAGTTGCATTACACGAATGGATGACGTCCCTTTGCTCCTTCCGCGCACGGCCACAGACTGGTCGACGGCCCCCGGGTCGGGGCCGCCGACGAAAGGTGTCCGGATGCCACGGGGCAGCAGCCCGACGCTGCGCAAGCGACGGCTGGTCAGCGAGCTGCGCAGGCTGCGCGAGGCGGCCGACCTCACCATCGAGGACGTCGCCGAGCGGCTGGAGTGCTCGGCGTCCAAGATCAGCCGCATCGAGACCGGCCGCGTCGGCGTCACCCCGCGCGACGTCCGCGACATGCTCTCGGCCTACGGCGCCGACCGGGCCACGTCGGAGGGGCTCGTGCAGCTGGCCCGCGACGCGCGGCGGCGGGCGTGGTGGGACGAGTTCGGCGACGTCGCGCCCGGCCGCTACGTCGGGTTCGAGGCCGACGCCGAGTGGGTGCGCACCTACCAGGGTCTCATGGTGCCCGGCCTGCTCCAGTCCGAGGCGTACACCAGGGCGTTGATCCGGGCCGTGCTGCCGGGCGCGGCGCCGGCCGAGGTGGACCGCCGGGTGGAGTTGCGCAGGGCGCGGCAGGCGCTGCTGCGGGAGGACGACCCGCTGCGCCTGCACGTGGTCGTGGACGAGGCGGCCCTGAGGAGGTCGGTGGGCGGCCCGGAGGTGATGGCCGAGCAGTTGGCGCGACTCAACGAGGTCGGAGAACTGCCGAATATCACCCTGCAGGTGGTTCCTTTCGAAGCGGGCGGTCACGCTGCGATGGACGGCCCGTTCGTCATCCTGTCGTTTCCCGAGCAGTCGGATCCGGCCGTGGTATACATCGAAAGTCCGAAGGGCGACGTCTATTGGGAACAGCCTTCGGACGTCGCCAGGTATTCCGACATGTTCGCACGGCTCAGCGCTCACTCGCTCGACCCGGCCGCCTCGTCCGCGCTGATCGGGCGGGTGGCGCGCGAGCTCGCCTGAATCCGAGGTGAACCGACATGAAACGCCCGTGGCGCAAGAGCACGTGGTCGTCCGCCGGTGGTCCGGAGTGCGTGGAAATCGCGCTCGACCGCAACGGCGCCGGCGTGCGTGATTCGAAGAACCGAAGCCGCGGCGAGCTGGACTTCGGTTTCGCGCAGTGGTCGCGATTCGTGGGCGGCGCGAAGAACGGCGCATTCGACGGCCGCTGACCGCCGTTCCCTTCCGGGCGTGTCCCCGACTTTCGGCCACCTACCCGTACGACCTTGGTCTGGCGGTCGGTCAGACCGAGGTCCGATGCGCCCGCCGGCGTGATTGCGGTGGACTCCCCTTAGCCTGCACTCCGAGTGCACGTCATGATCCACAGGGGGATGAACCATGGCCTTGCTGACCGACGCCCTGGAGGGGCTCGCCGGTCTGCCGCAGCCCGCCGTGCTCGCGGTGACGGGCGCGTTGACGTTGGCGGAGTGCACGTTGGGCGTCGGCTTCATCGCGCCGGGCGAGAGCGCGCTGCTGCTGGCCGCCACGACGGTCACCAGCACGTCCCGCTTCCTGGTCATGTGGCTGGTCGTGTCGGTGTGCGCGGTGGCGGGGGACAGCATCGGCTACTTCCTCGGGCGCCGGTACGGCGATCGGCTGCGGGACGGCAAGGTGGTGCGCAAGCTCGGCCAGGAGCACTGGGACAAGGCCGGCGCGCTGCTGCGCAGGCGTGGCGCGTGGGCGGTGTTCTTCGCCCGGTTCATGCCGGTGGTGCGGACCCTGGTGCCCGCGTCGGCGGGGGCGTCGAAGCTGGAGTACCGGCGGTTCCTGCCGGCGTCGATCGCGGGGGCGGTGAGCTGGTCGGCGCTGCACATCGGCATCGGCTCGGCGGCGGGCGCGTCGGCGAAGTACATCGAGTCGGTGTTCAACGGCGCGATGTGGGGCTTGATGGGTGTCGCGGCCGTGGTCGGCGTGGTGGTGGTGCTGCGCCGGCGGCGGAAAGCGGCCAAGCCCGTCCCCGCGCCGCGTGAGCTGGAGGAGGTCGCCTGACCCCGGAACCTCACCTGCTCGGGACGCCCGCCTCCGGCCACCGCTTCCGGCCACCGCTTCCGGCAAAGGGCCACTGGCAGCGACGGCGACCCCTCCGCCTGGATCGGCCACTGCACCGCGGCGTGACCGGGACCGCCTGACCCCGAACCCCGCTCGGTCGGGATGCTGCCTCATCGGTGCCGGTGACCCGGCATGGGCCGGTCGGCTGGTGACCCGACTCGCCGCCTGTCCCCGGACTGCCGCCGGGCACCGGACGCGCCAAGACCCTGGATCGGCCGCCCAGCCGGTGCGGTCGCCCGAATCGGCGCCCGCGAACGGTCGGCTGGAGCGGGACTCGCGCGTCGGCCGTCGGTGTCGGAGCTCTGGCCCCGCGCGAACGCCGAAAGGGCCGGGTCCGGGGGTTCGGTCCCGGACCCGGCCCCTTCGACTGGGGGAGGGCATGGAGGTGGGTCATCCCCTACCGGATGACCCTTCTCCGGTGGAGAAGGGGACGAGGGCGGGCCGGCGTTCCGCCGCCGCGGGCTGGATGCCCCTTGCACGCCGGCCTGCCCTCGTCGTTCAGGGAGAGCAGCGGATGTTCCGCTGTCTGGTCCAACCTCGTTCACCGGGGTTCGCCCTGTGTGGTTGATCGGACACGCTTAGCGTAAGAATGCGGCTACAGGACGACTGGAGCCGGACTGGAGTGATCTCCTAGGCTCCGTCCGGGGGCCCAACGTTCGGCGAAGGATCGGTCGGTGGCAGACGGCGGCGGCGAGCGCTTGCGGTTCGAGGTGCTCGGCCTGCTCCGAGCGGTGCGCGGCGGCGGGGAGGTCGACCTCGGCGCCGCCAAGCAGCGCGCCGTGCTGGCGGTGCTGCTGCTGGCCCGCAACGTCCCGGTCAGCCGCGACCAGATCATCGAGGCCGTCTGGGGCGACCACACGCCGACCAGCGCGGTCAACCTGGTGCAGACCTACGTGGCCGGCCTGCGCCGCGCGCTGGAGCCCAGCCGCGCCCGCCGAGCCCCGGCCGAGCTGCTGACCTCGGTCGGTGACGGCTACCTGCTCCGCGTGGACCCGCAGCAGGTCGACCTGGACGAGTTCGAGCGCGGCGTGGCGGCGGCGGCCCGGCTGCGCGCGACCGGCGACCTGGTCGCGGCGGCCACCGCGCTGGACGAGGCGCTCGGCCGGTGGCGCGGCGAGCCGCTCGGCGGTGTCGCGGGCCTGTTCGCCGAGGTCGAGCGCGGCCGGCTGGTCGAGCGCAGGCTGGCGGTGCTGGAGGAACGGGCCGAGCTGCTGCTGCTGATCGGCCGCGGCGCGGAGCTGGTGCCGTCCCTGACCACGCTGGTCGGCGAGCACCCCCTCCGGGAACGCGGGCACGGCCTGCTGATGCGCGCGCTGTGCCAGGCGGGACGGCAGGCCGAGGCGTTGGCCGTCTACCGCGAGGCACGTCGGGTGCTGGTCGAGGAGCTGGGCGTGGAGCCGGGCCCGGAGCTGCGCAAGCTCCAGCGGGCCGTGCTGGCGGGGGAGGACCCCGAGCCCGAGCGCCCGACCCAGCCGATGGCGGTGCGCCCGGTCGCCGAGTCCTCGCCCGCCATCACGCCTGCGCAGCTGCCGCGCGTCTCGGCGTCCTTGATCGGCCGTGACGACGAGCTCAAGCGCCTGGACGGCCTGCTGGCCTCCTACCCGGGTGGCGGCCTGGTCCTCGTGGTCACCGGTCCCGCGGGCGTCGGCAAGACCGCGCTGGCCCTGCACTGGGCGCAACGCGTGCGCGAGGAGTTCCCGGACGGCCAGCTGTACGTCGACCTGCACGGCTACGACCCGAACCAGGAGCCGCTGGGCGCGGGCGAGGTGCTGAGCAGGTTCCTGCGCACGCTGGGCGTGCCGTCGCCGGACATCCCGGTCACGGTCGAGGAGCGGTCGGCGTTGTTCCGCACGCTCATCGCGGACCGGCGCATGGTGGTGATGCTGGACAACGCCCGCGGCTCGACCGAGCTGCTGCCGCTGCTGCCCGGACCGCCGTCGTGCGTGCTGGTGACGTCCCGCCGGCGGTTGGTCGGGCTGGTCGCGCACGCCGAGGCGCGGCTGGTCGAGCTGGACATGCTGGACCCGGACGCGTCGGTGGCCGTGGTCAGCCGGGTCGCCGGCCGGGACGCGACGGAGGCCGCCGCGCTGCGCCGGCTGGCCGTGCTGTGCGACGGGCTGCCGCTGGCGCTGCGGATCGCGGCGGCCAGGCTCGCGGTCGCGCCCGCGTTGCGGGTCGCCGAACTCGTCGCCGAGCTGGACGACGAGCACGGCCGGCTGGCCGCCCTCGGCCTGGAGGACGAGGACTCGACGGTGCGCGCGGCGCTGGACGCGTCACGCCGGGCGCTGTCCCCGCTGCCCGCGCGGCTGCTGGCGCTGCTCGGCCTGCACCCCGGCGCGGACGTGACGGCGTTCGTGGTGGCCGCCATGGCACAGGTCCGCGTCGGCGACGCGCAGCGCGCGTTGGACGCGTTGACGGCGGCGAACCTGCTGTCGGTCAACGAGCCCGGTCGGTACGGGGCGCACGACCTGGTGCGCGTCTACATGCGGACGCTGGCCGCCGAACTGCCCGCGACCCCGCGGCACGAGGCGACCAGCCGGATGCTGGACTACTACCTGCACTGCGCGGACCTGGCCGACGGTCGGCTGCCGGTGACGCGCGGCAGCAGCGTGCGGGTCGCGCCGGCGCACGTGCCGCTGGAGGTGCCGAAGCTGACCGGCTCGCCGGAGGCGATCGCCTGGCTGGACGCCGAGCAGGGCAACATCGTCGCCGCCTCCGAGCTGGCCGCCGCGCCGGGTTCGGACCCGGCGTGGCTCGTGCACGCCTGGCAGCTGCCGTACACGCTGTCGCGGTTCCTCTGGCTGCGCGCGGACCGGACGACGTGGCTGCGCACCACGGAGGCCGCGCTGGAGGCGGCCACCACGCTCGGCGACCCCGAGGCGAGGTTCGTGATGCTGTTCAACCTGGGTGTCGCGCTGGCCCAGTTCCAGCGGATGGACGAGTCCCTGGCCCGGCACCGCGAGGCGTTGGAGGTGGCGCGGGCGTCCGGCGACGTGAACGCGCAGGCCAGAGCGCTGACCACGGTCGCGGACATGCTGGCGTCCCTGGGCCGGGTCGACGAGTCGGAGGCCTCCTACCGGGAGGCGCTGGAGGCCAGCCGGGCGGCCGGTTCCCGCTGGGCCGAGGCGAACGCCCACCACAACCTCGGGCTGCTGCACCAGGCGTCACGCCGCTACGGCGAGGCGAAGACGTGGCTGCGGGCGGCGGTGACGATGTACCGCGAGGTCGGCGAGCAGTGCGGTGAGTCGACCTGCCACACCGACCTCGCGATGGTGCTGCTGGAGGCGGGCGAGGGCGCGGAGGCCGTCACGTCGGCGCGCACGGCGCTGTCGGTCGCGTCGGCCGCGGCGAGCCCCTACCACCAGGCGATGGCGCACGACCGGTTGGCCACGGTGTTCGACCGGCAGGGGCTGCCCGGCGCGGTGGCGCACTGGCAGCGGGCGCTGGCGCTGTTCACCGAGCTGGACGCCCCGGAGGCCGACCAGGTGCGGGAACGCCTGGCCCGCGCCCGCGCCACCACCTCCGCCTGACCGCACCACCTCCTCAAGTGGTCTGGACCTATTGACAGAGAGGTCTAGACCTATTTACGGTTCGGGCATCGTGCTGTGGCCGCCGCCCCCGCGCAGGAGGTGTGCCGGTCGTGCCCAAGAGAACCAGGTTGTCGCCGCTCGTGGCGTTGTTCGCCGCGGTGGCCGGACTCGTCGTCGCCGTCGTGTCCCCGACCCCGCCCAGTGCCGCCGCCGCCGGGGAGGAGTGCCGTCCCGACGGCCTCTACCAGACACCCGGCGTCGCCGTCCCGTACTGCTCCGTCTACGACACCGAGGGCCGGGAGTCGTTGGGCGCCGACCACTCCCGCCGCGTCATCGGCTACTTCACCAACTGGCGCACGGGCCGGGACGGCACGCCCGCCTACCTGGCCTCCGACATCCCGTGGACCAAGGTCACGCACCTCAACTACGCGTTCGCGCACCTCGACGCGCAGAACCGGGTCTCGGTCGGACCCGACGGCCCGGACAACGCCTCCACCGGCATGACCTGGCCGGGCGTCGAGCCCGACCCGTCCCTGCCGTACAAGGGGCACTTCAACCTGCTCAACAAGTACAAGAAGCAGCACCCGAACGTGAAGACGCTGATCTCGGTCGGTGGCTGGGCGGAGACCGGGGGCTTCCTCGACCCCGACGGCACGCGCAACGCGAACGGCGGGTTCTACAAGCTCGGCGCGCAGCCGCAGGCCACCGTGGACGCCTTCGCCGACTCGGCCGTGCAGTTCATCCGCACGTACGGGTTCAACGGCGTGGACATCGACTACGAGTACGCCACGTCGAACAACCACGCGGGCAACCCGGACGACTTCTGGATCTCCAACGCCAACCGCGGCACGCTGTGGGCGGGCTACGAGAAGATCATGAAGGCGTTGCGGGAGAAGCTGGACCGCGCCTCGGTGCAGGACGGCAGGCACTACCTGCTCACCGCCGCCGTGCCCGCCTCGGGCTGGCTGCTGCGCGGGCAGGAGGCCTACCAGGTCACCCGCTACCTCGACTACCTGAACGTGATGAGCTACGACCTGCACGGCTCGTGGAACCACTTCGTCGGCCCGAACGCCGCGCTCTACGACGACGGCAAGGACGGCGAACTGGCCGCCGGCGGCGTCTACACCGCGCCGCAGTACGAGGGCATGGGCTACCTGAACACCGACTGGGCCTACCACTACTACCGGGGCGCGATGCAGGCCGGCCGGATCAACCTCGGCGTCCCGTTCTACAGCCGCGGCTGGCAGGGCGTCACCGGCGGCACGAACGGGCTGTGGGGCCGCGCCGCGTTGCCGGACCAGGCGAAGTGCCCGCCCGGCACGGGTTCCAGCGTCGGCTCGACCACGCCGTGCGGCAACGGCGCGATCGGCATCGACAACCTGTGGCACGACTCCACCGCGGGCGGCGCCGAGGTGCCGTCGGGCGTGAACCCGATGTGGCACGCCAAGAACCTGGAGAACGAGATCACGCCGGACTACCTGGGACGGCACGGCCTCGACCCGGCCACCGACCCGGCCGACCGGATCTCCGGCTCCTACAACCGGTTCTACGACAGCACGCTCACCTCGCCGTGGCTGTGGAACGCCGACAAGAAGGTCTTCCTGTCCACCGAGGACGAGCAGTCCATCGCGGCCAAGGCGAAGTACGTGGCCGACAAGGGCATCGGCGGCATCATGATCTGGGAGCTGGCGGGCGACTACCGCTTCGACAGCGCCAAGGGCCAGTACACGGTCGGCGACACCCTGCTCACCAAGATCAACGAGGGGTTGCGCGGCGCGGCGCCGTACGGGGCGCGGAAGGCCGCCGGGGCCACGCCGAGCCAGGTGCTGAACGTGAGCGCCACCGTCTCCGGGTTCGCGCTCGGCGACAGCAACTACCCGATCACGCCGAAGCTGAAGCTGGCCAACAACTCGACCACCACCCTGCCGGGCGGCACGAAGATCGAGTTCGACTACGGCACCAGCGCGCCCGGCAGCATGGCCGACCAGTCCGGCTTCGGGCTGCGGGTCACCGCCAAGGGGCACTCCGGCGGCAACGCCGGCGGGCTGAAGGGCGACTTCCAGCACGTCGAGCTGACGTTGCCGACCTGGCAGCCGCTCGCGCCCGGCGCGTCGGTGGACGTCGCGCTGAGCTACCAGCTGCCGATCGCGTCGCCGTCGAACGTCAAGCTCACGTTCGGCGGCCAGTCCTACGCCATCGCCTCCGACCACCCGCGCGGTGGTGGCGGCCCGGACCCGACCAGCAGCACCACCACGACCACCACGACCACGACCGACCAGCCGAGCTGCACCGTGCCCGCGTGGGACCGCGCCAAGGTCTACAACGGCGGCAACGAGGTCTCGCACCGGGGCAAGCGCTGGCAGGCCAAGTGGTGGACGCAGGGCGACGAGCCGGGCACGACCGGCGAGTGGGGCGTCTGGCGCGACCTGGGCACCTGCTGAGGGGCACCCGACGCGCTCCGACGTCCGCCTGAGGCATCCCTTACCCGCCGTCTGCCACCCCTTACGGCGGCGGGTGAGGGGACCAGGGCGGCAACCCACGTGAACGCCCGATGCCCTCGCCCCCGCCTCAGGACGACTCTTCGTGTCACCGGAGAGAAGCGGTACGACACGAGGAGCGAGTCATGGAGTGGACGCCCGAGTCCTTGAAGGCGGAGATCGACTACCGGCAGGCCGCACTGCGCGCGGACGCGGCGCACTACCGCGTCGGCCGGCAGACGCACCCGGCCAGGCGGTCGTGGTGGCGGCGGCTCGGCCACGGCTCCGGTCCGGACGTGCCCGACGCGGACAACGGCCACCGCGAGGCCGCCTGAGGTGTGACAGCATGCCTGGTGTGGCACGCATCGGTTCCGGAATTCCCTTGGTGGCGCGTAGCCGGGAGATGACCAGGTTGCGCGCCGCCCTCGACGAGGCCGTGCGCGGCGAGGCGGGCGCGGTCCTGCTCGCCGGCGACGCGGGTGTCGGCAAGACCCGGCTGGTGGACGAGCTGTCCGCCACGGCGGGCGACGCGCTCGTGCTCAACGGCCGCTGCCTGGACGTCGGCGAGACCGGCCTGCCGTACCTGCCCTTCACCGAGGCGTTGGGGCAGGTGCGGCAGGCCGGTCTGCTCGACGTCGCGGCCCGGCCCGCCCTCGGCCTGCTGCTGCCGGAACTGGCGCTGCCCCCGGGCCACGACGGCGGCACGTCGGTCTCCGGCCTGCCGTCGCACCTGGTCGGCCGCCGCCCCGAGCAGGACGTCGGCCAGCTCCAGCTGTTCGACGCGGTGCACGGCCTGCTCGGCGAGCTGGCCGAGGAGCGGCCCGTGCTGCTGGTGCTGGAAGACCTGCACTGGGCCGACGCCTCCACCCGGTACCTGCTGTCGTTCCTTCTCTCCCGGCTGCGCGCGCAGCGGTTGCTCGTCGTCGCCACCTACCGGTCCGACGACCTGCACCGCAGCCACCCGCTGCGCCCCCTGCTCAACGAGCTGGTGCGGCTGCCCGCCGTGCAGCGGCTCGACCTGACCCCGCTGAGCGCGATCGACGCGCGCTCGTTCGTCGCCGCGCTGGCCGACGACCTGCCCGACGACGTGGTGCTGGAGGTCGCCGAGCGCTCGGACGGCAACCCGTTCTTCGCCGAGGAGCTGATCGCGGTCGCCTGCTGCGGTGACCGCGAGGTGCCGTGGACCCTGGCCGAGGTGCTGCTGACCCGCATCGAGGGCCTCTCCCCGGAGGCGCAGCGCGTGGTGCGGGTCGCGTCGGTCGGCGGCCGGTCCGTGCGCCACGACCTGCTGCGCGACGTGGCCGGGATGGACGACGTCGGCCTGGACGGCGTGCTGCGCGAGGCCGTGCGGCACCACGTGCTGGTGGTCGACGGCTCGGAGGTGTACACGTTCCGGCACGCGTTGCTGCGCGAGACCGTCTACCTCGACCTGCTGCCCGGTGAACGCGTGCGGCTGCACGCCGCCTACGCGGACCGGCTCGCGTCGTCCGGCGGCCGGGGCGCCGCCGCCGCGCTGGCCCACCACAGCCTGGAGTCCCACGACCTGGTCCGCGCGCTGCGGGCGTCGGTCGACGCGGGGGAGGAGGCCAAGGCCTCCGGCGCGCCCGCCGAGTCGCTGCGGCACCTGGAGCAGGCGTTGAAGCTGTGGCACGCGGTGCCCGCCGGCGACCGCCCGGCCGGCCTGACCGAGCTGTCGTTGCTGCGCAGCGCGTCGTGGGCGGCGGGCACGGCGGGTCAGCCCGAGCGGGCCATCGCGTTCGCCCGCACCGGCACCACCGTGGTGGACGGGTCCGACCCCGAGGAGGCCGCCGAGATGTGGCGGCGCTTCGCGCAGGCCCTTCAGGTGCTCGACGGCACCGAGGACGAGAAGTACCACGCGGTGGAGGAGGCGTGGCGGCTGGTGCGGGACCGGCCCGCGAGCCGGGCCCGCGCGTGGGTGCTGGCGGTGTGGGCGGCGGCGTTGCGGCACGACCACAAGTACGTGGAGGCCCGGGAGCGCGCCGAGATGGCGGTGGCGGACGGTCGCTCGGCCGGCGCGGACTCGGCCGTCGCGGACGGGTTGACCACGCTGGGCCTGCTCGACGAGCCCGACGGGCAGATCTCGCGGGCGCGCGAGCACCTGACGGACGCGGTGGCGTGCGCGATGGAGGCCGACGCGGTCACCACCGAGCTGCGCGCCCGGTACTACCTCGGCCTGCACCACTACGACCTCGGCGAGCTGGCCGAGGCCGGCCGGGCGTTCGACGAGGGCGTGGCGCGGGCCAAGGCGACCGGCCTGACGTGGAGCTCGTTCGGCCTGGAGCTGCGCATCCTCCAGGTGCTGACCAAGTACTACCGCGGTGAGTGGGACGGCGCGGCGACCGCCGCCGAACCGCCCGGCCTGCGGGTCTCCAGCACGGTGTCGGCGCGGCTGGCCGCGGCCGGCACGCACGTGGCGGTCGGCCGGGGCGAGTTCGACCAGGCCGAGCGGATGATCCGGGAGCTGCGCGCGGACTGGCACCGCGACCTCCAGATCGCCCTGATCACCGGCGGCACGGGCGCGGAGCTGGCGTTGTGGCGCGGTCAGCCGGAACTGGCGGTGGACCGGATCGCGGACGCGATCAGCTGGTCGCGCAAGGAGGGCGAGTGGGTGCTGGCCGGCATCCGGCTGGCCGCCCTCGGCGTGGCGGGGCACGTGGAGATCGCCGCGCGGGCCCGGCGACGCAAGGACCGGGCGGCCGAGGAGCAGGCGGTGCGGGCCGGCCGGGAGCTGGCCGAGTACGCGCGCACGACGGCCGAGATGGGGATGCCCCGCACCGGCGTGCTCGGGCCGGAGGGACGGGCGTGGCTGGCGCGCGCGGCGGCCGAGGAGTCGAGGGTGACCGGGGTCGGCGACCCGGACCTGTGGCGGCGCGCGGTCGACGCGTTCGGGTTCGGATCGGTGTTCGAGCAGGCCGTGTGCCGGTGGCGGCTGGCCGAGGCGCTGCTCGGCGCGGACCGGCGCGAGGAGGCCGCGGCGGAGTTGCGGCTGGCCGGCGCGGTGGTCGACGAGCTGGGCGCGGCGCCGCTGCGCGAGGTGCTCGACCTGGTCGCCCGGCGGGCCCGGGTGGCGTTGCGCGACGTCGGGCCGCGTGACCGGGTGGACCCGTTCACGCCGCGGGAGCGGTCCGTGCTGGAGCTGGTCGCGCTGGGCCGCACCAACCGCCAGGTCGGCGAGGAGCTCTACATCTCGGAGAAGACGGTCAGCGTGCACCTGAGCCGGATCATGTCCAAGCTCGGCGCGAGCAGGCGGGCCGAGGCCGTGGCCACCGCGTTCGACCGCGGCCTGCTGGACCTGCCCGGCCACCCCGGTGAACAGGTGCCGTCAGACCTCGGGACTAGTGCCCGTCATCCCGCCGGTTGACCTCCGGTTCCGCCGTCGAGGTGACGCCTGCCGACCCGCGTGCCCCCTAGCTTTCTCGACGTCAGCCAGACCCGAGGAATTGAGGGAGCATGTCCGCACTGGTGTCCGACGTCGGAACCCGCACCGCTGTAGCCGCCGCGAACCTGGTGAAGGTGTACGGCAAGGGCGACACCGCCGTGCGGGCGCTCGACGGGGTCAGCGTCGAGTTCGCGGCGGGCAGGTTCACCGCCATCATGGGTCCGTCCGGGTCCGGCAAGTCCACGCTGATGCACTGCCTGGCCGGCCTGGACAACGTCGACGGCGGCAGCGTCGCGATCGGCGGCACCGAGATCACCTCGCTGGGCGACAAGGAGCTGACCAGGCTGCGCCGCGACCGGGTCGGGTTCGTCTTCCAGGCGTTCAACCTGCTGCCCACGCTCAGCGCCGAGGCCAACATCCTGCTCGGCCTCGAACTGGCGGGCCGCAAGCCCGACCGCGAGTGGTTCGACACCATCGTGGACGTGCTCGGCCTGCGCGACCGGCTCAAGCACAAGCCGACCGAGCTGTCCGGCGGCCAGCAGCAGCGCGTGGCCTGCGCCCGTGCCCTGGTCGCCCGGCCCGACGTGGTGTTCGCCGACGAGCCGACCGGCAACCTCGACTCGCGCTCCGGCGCCGAGGTGCTCGACTTCCTGCGCATGTCCGTGCGCAAGCTGGGCCAGACCGTGATCATGGTGACGCACGACCCGGTCGCCGCGTCCTACGCCGACCGCGTCGTGCTGATGGCCGACGGCCACCTCGCCGGCGAGATCGACAACCCGACCGCCGACTCCGTGCTGTCCGCCCTCAAGCACCTGGGTGCGTGAGGAGATGCTGCGCACGATCATCGCGGGTCTCAAGGCCCGCACCGCGCGGCTCGTGCTGTCCTCGGTGGCGATCGCCCTCGGCGTCGCCTTCGTGACCGGCACGCTGGTGCTCGGCGACGCCATGAACGCGAGCCTGCGCGACGAGTTCGCCAAGGACGCGCGCAACGTGGACGTCTCGGTCACCGTGGACAGCAGGTCGTCGTCCGGCGAGTCCGCCGACATCCCGGGCATCACCTCGGAGACGTTGGCGAAGATCCGGCAGGCGCCGGGGGTGGCGGGCGCGGACCCGCGCGACTTCCAGCAGGTGCCGGTACTCGCGGCCAACGGCAAGGCCAAGCCCGCGTGGGCCGTTCCGCTGGCGAGCAACGAGAAGCTGCGCGAGTTCGACCTGGTCGAGGGGCGCTACCCGACCGAGGACGACGAGATCGCGGTCGACAAGCGCACCGCCGCCACCGCCAAGCTGACGATCGGCCAACCGGTCGTGCTGCTGGGCAAGGAGGAGGCGCGGCACACGTACACGCTCGTCGGCACCTACCAGCAGGGCACGAACCAGCTGTCGCTCGCGGGCTACGACCACGTCGGGCTGACGCCCGGGGGGTTCCAGGCGCTGGAGCCGGAACGCCCGCCGTACCAGGTGGTCGCCACCGCCGCGGCCGGCTTCACCCAGCGCCAGGTGGTGGACAACGTCCGCCAGGCCATCGGCGGGCAGGGCTTCAAGATCCAGAGCGGCGAGGAGCTGACCGAGGAGACCCTGCAACGGGTCGAGTCCCAGTCGGGCGAGTTCACCTCGTTGCTGCTGGCGTTCGCGATCATCGCGCTGATCGTCGCGGCGATGGTCATCTACAACACGTTCACGATCCTCGTCGCCCAGCGCACCCGTGAGCTGGCGCTGATGCGCTGCGTCGGCGCGAGCCGCGGCCAGGTGTTCCGGGGGGTGCTGGCCGAGGCGCTGGTGATGGGCCTGGCCGCGTCGGTGATCGGCCTGCTCGGCGGCATCGGCGTGTCCGCCCTGCTGCAACGGGTGATCTTCTCGTTCGACGGCGGCGAGGGCGCCGTGCTGCTGCCCGTGACGGGGACGACCGTGGCCGCCGCGTTCGCGGTCGGCACGCTGGTGACCGTGCTCGCCGCGGTGCTGCCCGCCCGCAAGGCGACCCGGGTCGCGCCGGTGGCCGCGCTGCGCAGCCAGCCCGACAGCGGCGAGGAGGTCTCCCGCACCGGTGTGGTGCGCGTGCTGATCGCCGTGCTGTTCCTGGCGGTCGGCGTCGGCGCGGTGGTGTTCGGCATGGGCATGGACGACGAGGAAGTCGCCATGATCACCAGCGGCGCGGGCACGATGGCGCTGCTGGCCGCGGTGCTCGTGCTGGGTCCGCTGCTGGTCGGCCCGGTCAACCGGGTGCTCGGCGCGCTGCCGCGGGCGTTGCTCGGCGTGCCCGCCAAGCTCGCGTCGGCCAACGCGGGCCGCAACCCCAAGCGCACCGCGGCGACCACGGCGGCGTTGATGATCGGCGTGACGATCGTGTCGCTGGTGACCGTGGTCGCCAACAGCGCCAAGGAGACCGCGAACGCCGAGATCGACCAGCGGATGCCCGCCGACTACACGGTGACCTCCGCCGTCCACGACCGGCCGCTGCCCAGGGAGCTGGCCGAGGAGCTGGCCGCCGTGCCGGAGGTGGCGCAGGTCGCGCCGACCACCGTCGTCTACGGGGAGCGCGAGTACTTCACCGGCATCACGCGCGACGCCCTCGGCAGCCTGTTCCGGCCGACCGTGACCAGCGGGTCGCTCGACGACCTCCGTGACGGCACGGTCGCGGTGAACGCGGACTACGCCAAGCGGCGCGACGTGTCGATCGGCTCGGTGGTGTCGTTCAAGCCGAGCCGCGGTGAGGCGCAGGACCTCAAGGTGGTCGCGGTCGTGGAGGGCCAGCGGCTGTCCGACGGGATCATGACGATGGAGACGTCGTTGCGGTTCGAGCAGGCCGCCGAGGGCTACGACAGCATCCTGGTCAAGCTCGAGGCCGGCGCCGTGAACGGGCGCGCGGCGGTCGAGGCGGTCACCGACCCCTCGCCGCTGGCGGTGCTCGACAGCGCGGCCGAGACCAAGGAACAGCTCAACCAGCAGCTCAACCAGGTGCTGGGGTTCATCTGGGCGTTGATCGGGTTGGCCGTGGTGATCGCGTTGTTCGGCATCGCGAACACGTTGACGCTGTCGGTGCTGGAGCGGACGCGCGAGTCGGCGTTGCTGCGGGCGCTGGGGCTGACGCGCGGACAGCTGCGGTTGATGCTGGTGGTCGAGTCGGTGCTGATGGCGTTGATGGGCGCGGCCATCGGGCTGCTGCTCGGCATCGGCTTCGGGTGGGTGATCACCGAGGCGTTGTCCACCGACACGATCTCGGTCGACCTGGTCGTGCCGTTCGGGCAGATCGGCGTGATGCTCGCCGGCGCCGTGGTGGCCGCGATCGTGGCCGCCGCGCTGCCCGCCCGGCGTGCCGCCAGGACCTCGGTCGTCGCGGGGATGGCCGAGGCGTGAAGGACCCGGTGGCCCGCTCTTCTTCGGGGGAGGAGCGGGCCACCGGGTTTCGCGCGACACGGGTCACGGGATTCTTGCCGAGCACGCGTCACATCCGGCGGCGAACCGCCTCTAACAGGGTGCCGGGTGGCCCGAGCGAGGGCCGGGCCACCCGGCTTCGACACCCCGCAACCGTGTTCACGGAAAGTCGCGTACCGTCACGGTCGGCGCACGAGAGCGCTTCAGAATGTTGCGGAACGGTGTCGACCGGTACTTCCCGGGTTGACGGGCGGACCGGGACTCACGACTGTGAGAGCGCTCTCATGACGCCGGGTCCGAGCCCGGCGAGCGCATCGCTCGCGGTGCTGCCGGTGGTGGGGTTCTTCATCCCGCCGGCGCGGCAGATCGTCGGCGGGATCGTGCAGGGCGCTGTGAAGGGGTGAACTCGCACATGACGACAACCGACCCGGACACCGAGGTCCGGCGGGACGTGCTGCGCTTCCCACCGGGTTTCCTGTGGGGGGCGGCGACGGCGTCCTTCCAGATCGAGGGCGCGACGACGGCGGACGGCCGTGGCCCCTCCATCTGGGACACGTTCGCGGCCACGCCGGGCGCGGTGCTCGGCGGCGACACCGGTGACCCGGCGTGCGACCACTACCACCGCTACCCCTCCGACGTGGAGCTGATGGCGGAGCTGGGGCTGGGCGCGTACCGGTTCTCGCTGGCGTGGCCGCGCATCCAGCCGGCCGGCGCCGGCCGGGTCGAGCCGAGGGGGCTGGCGTTCTACGACCGGCTGGTGGACGAGCTGCTGGCCCGGGAGATCGAGCCGGTGGTCACGCTGTACCACTGGGACCTGCCGCAGGCGTTGGAGGACAACGGCGGGTGGCGCGACCGCGACACCGCCTACCGGTTCGCCGAGTACGCGGCGCTGGCGCACGAGCACCTGGGCGACCGGGTGCGGCAGTGGACCACCTTGAACGAGCCGTGGTGCTCGGCGTTCCTCGGGTACGCCAACGGCATCCACGCGCCCGGCGTGGTCGACCCGAAGGCGTCGCTGGAGGCCGCGCACCACCTCCTGCTCGGGCACGGCCTGGCCGTGCAGGTGATGCGCGACCAGGCGCCGGACGACCACGAGCTCTCCATCGTGCTGAACTTCTGCGCGCTGACGGTGGACGACGACTCGCAGCTCGACGCGGCGCGCAAGGTCGACGGCCTGCAGAACCGGCTGTTCCTCGACCCCCTGGGTGGTCGCGGCTACCCGCGGGACGTCATCGAGGACACCGCGTGGCTGGGCGACTGGACGGCCGTGGTGCGCGAGGGCGACCTGGACGTGATCGCCTCGCCGATCGACTGGATGGGCGTGAACTACTACGCCCCGACCCGCGTCGCGCCCACGGCCGACCCGCTGGAGGTGAGCGGCGGGCCGTTCCCGGGTCTGCGCGGCGTGGAGTTCCCGCCGGCGCGCGGCGAGGTGACCGGGTTCGGCTGGGAGGTCGACGCGAGCGGCCTCACCGGGCTGCTGGAACGCCTCCAGCGCGAGGTCGGCCTGCCGCTGTTCGTCACGGAGAACGGGTCGGCGTTCCCGGACGTGGTCGAGGACGGCGAGGTGGTGGACGAGGACCGCACCCGGTACCTGGTCGACCACCTGCGCGCGGTGCACCGGGCCATCGAGGCGGGTGTCGACGTGCGCGGGTACTTCGCGTGGTCGCTGCTGGACAACTTCGAGTGGGCGGCGGGGTACAGCCAGCGGTTCGGCATCGTGCACGTGGACTACGACACCCAGGTGCGCACGGTGAAGCGGAGCGGCAGGACGCTGGCCGGGGTGATCGGCGCCAACGCCGTCCCGGCCACCGGGCACGACCTGCCGTGACCTGTCGGTCGGGGGCCGCATGTCGCCGCGGCGGCCCCCGCCCGGCGCTCACCCAGCGGCGGCCGGCCGCCGCTGCTCCACCCGTCGCCTCACGCGGACTCGCGGCGGACCATCGTGGTGGGCAGGACCTCGCGCCGCGCCCGGATCGTCTCGCCGCGCAGCAGTTGCAGCAGGTGGGACACCATGTGGCGGACCTGCGCACTCGTGTCCTGCCGCACGCTGGTCAAGGACGGCATGGTGTGCGGTGCGATCATCGGGTGGTCGTCGAACCCCACGATGGCCACGTCCTGCGGCACCCGCTTGCCCGCCTCGCGCACCGCGTCCAGCACGCCGGCCGCCATGTGGTCCGACGCGACGAACACCGCGTCCAGGTCCGGCACCCGGCCCAGCAACGCCTCCATCGCCTTCTTGCCGCCCTCGCGGGAGAAGCCGCCGTCCGCCGTCATCAACGCCGTGGTCTCGTCGTCCGCGCCGACCGCCGTGCGCCACCCGGCCAGCCGGTCCATCGCCGAGTGCTCGTCGAGCGGGCCCGTCACCGAGACGATCTTCTTGCGCCCCAACGAGATCAGGTGCTCGGTGGCGAGCAGGCCGCCGCCCTCGTTGTCGTGGTCGACGGTGTGCAGCCCGCGCAGCGAGCCCCACGGCCGGCCCGCGTACACCACCGGCAGCGGCAGCTTGCGCGCCACCGTCGGCAGCTGGTCGCCCTTGTGCGGCGCGAACAACAACGCGCCGTCCACGTGCCCGCCCGCCAGGAACCGCTCGGCGCGGGCCTGGTCCTGCGTCGAGTGCACCAGCATGAGCACCATCTGGACGTCCGCGTCGGCCAGCGACCGCGCCGCCGAGCGGATCAGCCACGCGAAGTGGGGGTCGTCGAAGATCTTCGGCTCGGGCTCGGAGAACACCACCGCCACCGCGCCGGAACGCCTGGTCACGAGCGCCCGCGCGGCGTGGTTCGGCTGGTAGCCCAACTCCATCACCGCCGCCGTGACCGCCTCGTGCGCCTCCGGGCTCACCCTGGGCGACGCGTTGAGCACCCGCGACGCCGTCGCACGGGAGACGCCGGCCTTGGCCGCCACGTCCTCCAACGTGGGCCGCGCGGCTGAGTGCGATTGAACCGACACGAGCACCACTCCTCGACGATCGCGCTACCGACCCAGCTTAGCCGGAGGCGACCTGCCGGGAAGCGCTCTCAAGACGACCCGGACCGGTGACGCGCGAACCGTCGGTGGCGACCGCGACCCGCAGCAACCCGTCCTCGCGGCGCACCGAGGTCGGCAGCCCGGCGCGGGCCGCGGTGCGGACCAGACCGGTCTCCGCGGGCAGGCACCAGCCGACCAGCTCCCGGTACCCGGCCGCCCGCGCCGAGCCGGCCAGCGAGCCGAGCAGCGCGGTGCCCACCCCGCGTCCCTGCCACTCGTCCTCGACCAGCAACGACACCTCGGCGGTGTCGGGGGTGGACGTCGGGATCAGCTGCCCCAGGGCGACCACCCGGTCCGCGCACTGGGCCACCGCGGTGCTGCCGCGCGGCGGGCTCAGCAGCCGGTGCAGCCACCGCCTCGGCACGGTCCGCATGCCCGAGTGGTACCGGTTGAACAGGGTGCCCATCGAGCAGCGGGAGTGCAGCTCGGCGACCGCCTCCTCGTCGCCCGCGCGGCCGGCCCGCAGCACCAGCGCCATGCCGTCGTCGGTCAGCAGGGCGGTCGGCTGGGGCGTCGCCGCGCCGGCGGCGGACAGCAGGTCGATCAACGCCTGCCCCCGGGCCAGCTCGACCTGGGTGAACGGCGACCACCCGCGCTTGACCGCGTAGGACTGCGCCACCTCCGGCGCCGTGGCCGAGGTCGCCCGGAAGGCGGCCGTTCGCGACGCGACCTCGTGCTGGTGCTTGACGTCGGGCTCGCCGGGGGTGACGACCACCGAGTCGGCGCCCATCACGACGCGCAGGGCCTCGCCGACGGCGTTCGGGTCGCGCACCGCCAGCGCGGCGGCGCGCAACACCGCCGTCGGCGCGTCGACCAGGTCACGCAGGTCGGCCGCCGTGATGCCGACGCACCGGCCGCCCTCGGCGCGCACCGCGTCCACCAGGTCCGCGGGCAGCAGGCCGGGCGCGGCCTGGACCACCAGCTCGTCCAGCACGCCGCCGGGCACCGGGATCACGGACAGCGCCAGCACGTTGCAGTCCTGGTGCGCCAGCCGGATGGTCACCCGGGCCAGGGCGCCGGGACTGTCGTCCAGCTCGACGCGCAGCCGCCAGGTGTTCGGTGTGGTGTCCATGCGACCAGGCTGGACGGCCCAGGTTGCGGCGCGGGGACGCGGGCGTTTCGGCGACGTGAGGGATGGCCCTCCCGCGCTCAGTCCCGGCAGTGCGGTGGCGGCAGCGGGTTGAGCGGGCTGCACGGCCACTCGGTGTTCTTCACCGTGGTGGTCGTGGTGGTCGGCGGCGGCGCCTCGGTCGAGGTTTCCGGTGGTGGCGGCGGTGCGGCCGGTGGCGTCGTCGTGGTCGTCGTGGTGCGGACCGCGGTGGTCGAACCCGGTGGCGACGAGATGGCGTCCGCGGTGGCGGAGCTCGGCGGCGTGGTGACCGCGCTGGTCGAGGGCCGACCGGTGATCCAGGTCGAGGCGGGGGTGTCGGCCTGCCGCTCGTCGTTCACCCCGTCGAGGTACACCCCGATGAGGACACCGACCAGCGCCGACGCCGCCACGGCCAAGCCGCACGTGGCCCACAGCACCCGCACCGCAACCCTCCTGACAGAACGCACTCGTGGCGCAACGGTGAGCGGCTGAACAGTACAGCCCGCCGAACCGGCCTCACCCGACCCAGTGCGCCCCGGTCGGGCCGGTCGTCCGGTCCACCTCGTTGAGCACGGCTTTCCGTGCCACAGCGGACAACGAGCGGAACGGCTCCGCGGTGACGGTCGCCCGGAAGTCCCTGTTCTCCGGCGGCCGGACGTCGCCGGCGTTCCGTTCACCACGGGTATCGGAGGCGGCCATTCCTGCGGTCGTTACACCACTTCGGGTGTCCCGCCATCGGGAAGGTGCGTGTCGCTGCGCGCCGGACAGATCTGTCACGAGCACCGCGCCGGTCGGGTGCCAGGTCCGTGCGTCACCCGTTCAGGTGAACACGTCCGTGAACTGACCCGACCCCGCCGGACGGCAGACGTCAGAACTTCGTAATCGGGTTTCGGCCACCATTCGGCGTCCGGTTCGCCAGAGTTGTCCGGTGGGGACGAGTCGACTCCGGAAGGCGTGAGATGTCCAAGCGGGTAGTGGTGATCGGGGTGGCCGGTGTGCTGGTGGTCGCCCTGGTGGTGGGGTTGTACTTGTTCCAGCCGTGGCGGCTGGCGACCGACCGGACGGCCGACGAGGCGCTGCTGCTGCCGGGCGCGACGTCCACGACGACCACGACCTCGGCGGCCCGGTCGACGGCGGCGGCTCCGGTCACCACGACGCCCGCCCCGCCCGCGGGCCCGGTCGCGCTGGCCTCCGGGCCGTTCCGCTCGCTGGAGCACGCGACGACCGGGAGCGCGACGTTGGTCCGGTTGCCCGACGGTGGTCACGCGGTGCAGTTCGAGGCGTTGGACACCAGCGACGGGCCGGACCTCTACGTCTACCTGTCGGACAAGGCGTCGGACTCGCCCGAGGCGGCGTTCGGCTCCGGTTTCACGAACCTGGGTGAACTGAAGGCGAATCGCGGCAACCAGGTCTACGCGGTGCCCGCCGGCACCGACCTGGGCGCCGTCCGCAGCGTCGTGATCTGGTGCAAGAGGTTTTCCGCCGGTTTCGCGGTAGCGCCGTTGGAACAGGTCTGACACATAAGGGAAACAAATGCTCGGTGGTCTGATCCATTTATGGCCTTTTCGCCGTATTGACATATCTGGTCTAGACCACCTAAAGTGGTAGTACCACAACGTCCCTCGTTGGTGGGCGGGCTGATGCCCCACCGACGAGGAGCCGGCTCACTGGGGTGGGCCACCGTTGGCGGCGGCGCGGCGCTTTCTCTCCCCGTTCCGCGTCGCCGCTCACGGCCCGCCGCACCAGTGCTGCACACTGTGCGTGATGCTCACCAGGACCATCGCGATCCACTACGTCAATGCCGCGCTGCGTGGCGCCGTGCGGCGTGGTCACGACGTCGCGCGGCTGCTGGCGACCGCGGGCATCGGCGAGGCACTGGTCTCCGACGAGCGCGCCCGGGTCACCCCCGCCCAGTACACCAAGCTCGTCCAAGCGCTCTGGGACGCGCTGGACGACGAGTTCATGGGCCTGGGGCCGCGGCCGAGCAAGCGGGGCACGTTCCCGACGATGTGCCTGCTCGCCGTGCACTGCGCGTCGCTGGAGGACGCCCTGCGGCGCGGTCTGGCGTTCTACGAGCTGTTCGACGTGCGGCCGGGGATGGCGTTGGACGAGCACGACGGCGTGGCCGCGTTCAGCCTGTCCGCGGCGGGCGTCGACGACCCGGACCGGTTCCTGGTCGAGTCGCTGCTGGTGCTGTGGCACCGGTTCTCGTCGTGGCTGATCGGCCGCCGGATCCCGTTGCGCGGGGTCGACCTCGCCTATCCCGAGCCGCCGCACGGCGCGGAGTACCACCTGATCTTCGGCGCTCCGCTGCGGTTCTCCGCGCGCACGACCACGTTGAGCTTCGACGCGCGGTTCCTGCGGATGCCCGTGGTGCAGGACGAAGCCGCGTTGAGGCGGTTCCTGCGCAACTCGCCCGCCGAGCTGCTGTCCCGGCGCGATTACGGCGCGGACGCGTCCAGCCAGGTGCGGCGGATGCTCGGCGGCGGCGTGGTGGGGCTGGAGAACGTGGCCGCGCGGCTGGGGATGAGCGCGCCGACGTTGCGGCGGAAGCTGGCGGCCGAGGGCACGTCGTTCCGCGAGGTGCGCGAGCAGCTGCTGCGCGACCAGGCCGTGGCGAGCCTGGTGCGCGGCGGCGAGTCGGTGGAGGAGCTGGCGCTGCGGCTGGGCTTCTCCGAGGCGAGCGCCTTCCACCGCGCCTTCAAGCGGTGGACCGGCACGAGCCCCGGCACCTACCGCCCCACCTGACCCCCGCGAGAGTCCTACGTTCCCGTCACGCGTGTCCTACGTTCGGAACACCCATGTTGAACATTCAGAAGAGGTCTGACGACCGTGAGCGTTCAACATGGGGTACCGGAACGTAGGACACGCGCGTTCCGAACGTAGGACTCGCGGTCAGAAGGGGGTGGAGGTGGTGGCGCGGTCGCGCAGGGAGGTCGGCGGGCGGAAGCGTTCGCCGTAGGTGTCGGCCAGGTAGTCGGCACGCTCCACGAACCCGGTCAGGCCGTAGGAGTTGACGAACTGGACGGTGCCGCCGCTCCACGGTGCGAAGCCGAACCCGAACACGCTGCCCACGTTCGCGTCACCGATCGACGTCAGCACGCCCTCGTCCAGGCACCGCACCGTCTCCAACGCCTGGATGAACAGCAACCGGTCCTCGACGTCCTGCTCCGTCACGCCCGCGTCGGCCCGCGCGTACCGCGCCAGCCCCGGCCACAGGAACTTCCTGCCGCCCTCGGGGTACTCGTAGAACCCCGCGCCGCCGGACTTGCCCGTGCGCCCCTCGCCGACCAGCTCCTCCAGCACGCGGAACGCCGGGTGATCGGCCAACGCGCCGGCAGCGGTCGGGTCGTCGGCCACCGCCTGGTCGCGGATCTTCAGCTGCAACGTCAACGTCACCTCGTCGGACACCGCCAGCGGACCCACGGCCATGCCCGCCCGGCGCGCCACGTTCTCGATCAACGCCGGCGACACGCCCTCCGCCACCATCGACACGGCCTCGGTCACGTAGGTGCCGAACGTCCGCGACGTGTAGAAGCCCCGGCTGTCGTTCACCACGATCGGCGTCTTCCCGATCCGCAGCACGTAGTCGAACGCCCGCGCCAACGTCTCGTCCGACGTCTTCTCCCCGCGGATGATCTCCACCAGCCGCATCTTCGGCACCGGCGAGAAGAAGTGCAGCCCGATGAACCGCGACGGGTCGCCCACCGCCGAGGCCAGCCCGGTGATCGGCAACGTCGACGTGTTCGACGCGATCACCGCGTCCGGCAGCGCCGAGGCCTCCGCCGCCGGCAGCACCGAGTTCTTCAGCTCGCGGTTCTCGAACACCGCCTCGATCACGAGGTCGCAGCCCGCCAGGTCGGCATCGGAGTCGGTCGGCGTGATGCCCGGCGTGTCACCGGCCCCGCGCCGCGCCGCCTCCAGCGTCACGTCCTTCAGCACGACCTCGATCCCGGCCTTGGCGGTGACCTCGGCGATGCCCGCGCCCATCATGCCCGCGCCGAGCACACCGACCTTGGACACCTTCGACGCCGGCACCCCGGCCGGCCGCGACTTGCCCGCGCCGATCTCGTTCAGCTGGAACCAGAACGTGTTGATCATGTTCTTGGAGACCTGGCCCGAGGCCAGCTCCACGAAGTACCGCGCCTCGATCCGCAACGCCGTGTCGAAGTCCACCAGCGCGCCCTCGACGGCCGCCGCCAGCACCTTCTCCGGCGCCGGGTACACGCCGTGCGTCTTCTTCCGCAGCACGGCGGGCGCCGCGGCGAGCAGCCCGTACATGTTCGGGTCGCCGAACCGCACGTCCGGCACCACGTACCCGGGCTTGTCCCACGGCTGCTGCGGAGCCGGGTTCTCCTTGATCCACGCCCGCGCCTGGGCGATCAGGTCCTCGCGCGACGAAGCCAGCGAGTGCACCAACCCGGCCTGCAACGCCCGCGCCGGCCGCAGCTGCTTGCCCTCCATCAACAGCGGCAACGCGGGCTGCACGCCGAGCAGCCGCACCATCCGCGTCACGCCGCCACCGCCGGGCAGCAGGCCGAGCGTCGCCTCGGGCAGGCCGAGCTTGATCCTGTCGTCGTCCAGCACCACCCGGTGGTGGCACGCCAGCGCGATCTCCAGGCCGCCGCCGAGCGCGCTGCCGTTGATCGCCGCGACGACCGGCTTGCCCAGCAGCTCCAGCCGCCGCAGCTGGCCCTTGACCTCCTCCAGGAACCCGAGCGCCTCGGCCGCGTTCTCCGGCGTGATCGTGACCAGCAGGTTCAGGTCGCCACCGGCGAAGAACGTCTTCTTGGCCGACGTCAGCACCACGCCCGTGATGTCGTCGCGCTCCGCCTCCAGCCGCGCGACCGCGTCGCCCATGTCCTCGTGGTACTCGGCGTTCATCACGTTCGCCGAACCGGACATGTCCATCGTGAGGGTGACGACACCCTCGTCGTCCCGCTCGAAGTGGATGGCCATCAGACCCTCTCGATGATCGTCGCGATGCCCATGCCGCCGCCCACGCACAGCGTGGCCAGACCCCGGCGCAGGTCCCGGCGCTCCAGCTCGTCGAGCAGGGTGCCGAGGATCATGCAGCCGGTCGCGCCGAGCGGGTGGCCCATGGCGATCGCGCCGCCGTTGACGTTGACCTTCTCGTCGGGCAGGTCGAGCTCCCGCTGGAACTTCAGCACCACCGACGAGAACGCCTCGTTGATCTCGAACAGGTCGATGTCCTCGACGGTCAGCCTGGCCTTGTCCAGCGCCTTGCGCGCGGCCGGCGCGGGACCGGTCAGCATGATCGTGGGCTCCGAGCCGACGATCGCGGTGGCGATGATCCGGGCGCGGGGCGTCAGGCCCAGCTCGCGGCCGGTGCGCTCGTTGCCGATCAGCATCGCCGCCGCGCCGTCCACGATCTGCGACGAGTTGCCCGGCGTGTGGACGTGGTCGATGCGCTCCACGGTCGGGTAGCGGTCGATGGCCACCGAGTCGAAGCCGAGGTCGCCGTGGAACGCGAAGCTCGGCTTGAGCTTGCCGAGCCCGTCCAGCGTGGTCTCCGGGCGGATCGCCTCGTCGTGGTCGAGCACGACCGAGCCGTTCTGGTCGACCACGGCCACCAGCGACCGGTCGAACCAGCCTTTGTCCCGCGCCAGCGCGGCCCGCTGCTGCGAGCGCAGCGCGAACGCGTCCACGTCCTCGCGGCTGAACCCCTCCAGCGTGGCGATGAGGTCCGCGCTCACGCCCTGCGGCACGAAGTTGACCGCCATGTTGGTCTCCGGGTCGGCCATCCACGCGCCGCCGTCCGAGCCCATCGGCACCCGCGACATCGACTCGACGCCGCCCGCCACCACCAGGTCCTCGAACCCGGAGGCGACCTTGGCCGCGGCCAGGTTCACCGACTCCAGGCCCGACGCGCAGAACCGGTTGAGCTGCATGCCCGCCGGACGCAGGTCCCACCCGGCCGCCAGCACCGCCGTGCGGGCGATGTCCGCGCCCTGCTCGCCGACCGGCGACACGACGCCGAACACCACGTCGTCCACGGCGGAGGTGTCCAGGTCGTTGCGCCGCGCCAGCGCCGCGAGCACCCCGGAAGCCAGGGTGATCGGCTTGACGCTGTGCAGCGAACCGCGCTTTCCCCTGCCACGCGGTGTGCGCACCGCGTCGAAGATCAAGGCTTCGCTCATGTGCTCCACGGTAGGGAGCGCGGTCGCGGTTGCCCATGACCTGCCGAGGTGACTTATTAGCTCACCGGCGCGAGCCGGTGGTCCATGATCTCGCCCTCGCCGACGAACCCCAGCCGCGCGTACAGCCGCCGAGCCGTGTCGTTGCCCCGGAACACGCGCAACTGCACCCGCGCCCACCCGTGCTCGCGCGCCCACGCCAGCACGTCGCCGACCAGCGCCTCGCCGACGCCGCGCCGCCGGAACTCCGGCTTGACCCACATGGAGTACAGGTACAACACGGTCGAGTCGACCTCGTGCGGCACACCGGCGACGAGCCCCACCGGCTCGGTCTCCTCGGCGACGACCTTCACGCCGCGCTCCGGCGCCAACAGCTCACGCCACCGCGCCTCGTCGAACCGCTTCTCCAGCGCCAACGTCGAGCCGAACGCACGGGGGTCACTGCCCAGCGCGGTCAGCCGGATGTCACGCCACGTCGCCCAGTCGTCGGGCCCGAGCCGCCGCAGTCGCATACCTCCAGTGTGGCCCACCCCCACGCCACCTCGCCCGTGACGCCGGAGGCGGTGCGGTCCGGCACTGACTTTTGCGCTCACGATCAACCCGTACGCAGCACGCTGCGGTCATGGCGGCGCGGGCCTGCCGGTGGGACCGTCGGGACATGCCAACTCGCCGTTCCGCATGGATGACCGAGGACCTGGACCAGTTGCGCAAGCTGGCCCGCACGTTCTTCGAGAAGGAAGCCGTCCCGCACCAGGAGCGCTGGGCCGCGCAGAAGCAGGTCGACCGGGACTTCTGGCGCCAGGCGGGCGGGCTCGGCCTGCTCTGCCTGTCCATCCCCGAGGAGTACGGCGGTGGCGGCGGCACGTTCGCGCACGAGGCCGTGCTGCTGGAGGAGCAGGCCCGGTGCGGTGACACCGCGTGGGGCAACAGCGTGCACAGCGGGATCGTGGCCCACTACGTCAACGCCTACGGCACCGAGGAGCAGAAGCGGCGCTGGCTGCCGAAGATGGCCTCGGGCGAGTACGTCGGCGCGATCGCCATGTCCGAGCCCGGCGGCGGCTCCGACCTGCAGAACATCAAGACGCGGGCGGTGCGGCGCGGCGACGAGTACCTGCTGTCGGGCTCGAAGACGTTCATCACCAACGGCGCGCAGGCCGACCTGGTCGTCGTGGTCGCCAAGACCGACCCCAGCCAGGGCGCGACCGGCATCTCGCTGCTGGTCGTGGAGACCGCGCAGGCGCCGGGCTTCCGCCGGGGCCGGGTGCTGGACAAGATCGGGATGCACGGCCAGGACACCGCCGAGCTGTTCTTCGACGACGTCCGCGTGCCCGCGGCGAACCTGCTCGGCACCGGCGAGGGCCAGGGGTTCATCCAGCTGATGCAGCAGCTGCCGCAGGAACGGCTGATCATCGCGGTGGCGTCGGTCGCGGGCATCGAGGCGGCGGTGGACCTCACGCTGGCCTACGTCAAGGACCGCACGGCGTTCGGCCGGGAGCTGATCAAGTTCCAGAACACCCGGTTCAAGCTCGCCGAGTGCGCCACCGAGGCCCGCGTGACCAGGGCTTTCGTGGACGAGTGCGTGCAGGAGCACCTGTCGGGCCGGCTCGACGTGCCCACCGCCGCGATGGCCAAGTGGTGGGCCACCGAGCGGCTGTGCCAGGTGGTGGACGAGTGCGTGCAGCTGTTCGGCGGCTACGGCTACATGGCCGAGTACCCGATCGCGCGCGCGTGGGCGGACGCGCGCGTGCAGAAGATCTACGGCGGGACGAACGAGATCATGAAGGAAATCATCGCGAGGTCGCTCTAGTGCCGGGGCCGCTGGAGGGGCTGAGGGTCGTCGAGCTGGCCGGCCTCGCGCCCGCGCCGTTCGGCTGCATGGTGCTGGCCGACCTCGGCGCGTCCGTGGTCCGGGTGGACCGCGTCGGCGGCGGCACCGAGGTGCCCCTGCTCGGCCGCGGCCGGCGCTCGATCGGCGTGGACGTCCGCCGACCCGAGGGCGCCGAGCTGGTGCTGCGCCTGGTCGCGGAGTCGGACGTGCTGATCGAGGGCTTCCGGCCCGGCGTGACCGAACGGCTCGGCATCGGCCCGGCGCAGTGCCTGGCCCGCAACCCGGGGCTGGTCTACGGGCGGATGACCGGCTGGGGCCAGGACGGGCCGCTGGCCGACCGCGCCGGGCACGACATCAACTACATCGCGGTGGCCGGCGCGCTGGAGCCGATCGGCCGGGCGGGCGCGCCGCCGACCGTGCCGCTCAACCTCGTCGGCGACTTCGGCGGCGGCGGGCTGCTGCTGGCGCTGGGCGTGCTGGCGGCGTTGTACGAGCGGCAGCGGTCCGGGCGCGGGCAGGTGGTGGACGCGGCCATGGTCGACGGCGCGGCGCTGCTGACCACGTTCGTGCACGGGATGTCGTCGGTGGGCGCGTGGTCGGGCGCGCGCGGGACGAACCTGCTGGACGGCGGCGCGCCGTTCTACGACGTGTACGAGGCGGCCGACGGCCGGTTCGTCGGCATCGGCGCGCTGGAGGACAAGTTCTACGCCGAACTGCTGGTCCTGCTCGGGCTCGACGACGCCGGGCTGCCGGGGCGGCACGACCCGGCGAACTGGCCGGAGCTGCGGGCCCGCATCGCCGCCGCGGTGGCGACCCGGACCAGGGACGAGTGGGCCGCGCTCGCGGAGGGCACCGACGCGTGCCTCGCGCCCGTGCTGGCGCCCGGTGAGGCCCCGGAGCACGGGCACAACGCCCAACGGGGGACGTTCGTCGAGGTGGGCGGGGTGGCTCAGCCCGCGCCCGCGCCGCGGTTCGGCCGCACGCCCGCGGCCACGCCGACGCCGCCGCCCGCGGTCGGCGAGCACACCGTCGAGGTGCTGACCGGGCTGGGGCTGGGCGAGGACGAGATCGCCGGGTTGCGGCGGTCCGGCGTGATCGGCTGACGACCCGATCGAGGACCTCGGCGCAGCCTTGATCGCAGCCCGATCGAGCAAGGAAAAAGGCGTGCGAAATCACCTGAAGGTGTAACGGAAATGAGTGGCAGCCGTCATCGGCCTTTGTCACGCTCGGTGCGTGCTTCGGCGCAATCAGGTGATGGGCTGTGCAGAGGTGGCAGTGTCTGAAGAACCTCGGTGTCCGTGCCAGGGGGGTGGGCGAGTGGCCCGTACCTTGGTGATCGGCGGGACCACTGGTCCCCTTGATCGTCCGTTCGGGTGACGCTCGGGGCCCTCAGGCATGGTTGCGTGGTGTTCGCGCGACCAGTCGAGGGAGGGCGGCGGGTTCGATCGTCATCATCCGGGTGAATGAGGGACCATGGCCGTTGACACGAGCGGCGCGGCGCCAGGCCGCACCGCGCAGTGAAACGGACGGAGACCGATCAGTGAACGTCAAGAAGGTGGTGACGCTGGCGGCGGTCGCGCTGGTGCTGTTCCTCCTGATCACCCAGCCGAACGAGTCCGCCGAAGCGGTGCGGACCGCGGTCGGGTGGCTCCAGTCCGGCGCCGAGTCGATCATCACCTTCGTTCGCAGCCTCTTCGCCTAGGGGTCGCTCGGCGGCCTTTCGAACTCCGCTCAATGCGGTCACGGTCAGTGACATCGCACCTCCAACGTTGCACCGTACGGGTGGAATGAGGGCTATAACGCCCTGGTAACAGGGTTTTTGACAAACCAGGGTCTAGCGGTTGTCGGTACCCGCTAATACGGTGCGTCGCATTGGCTGATCTTCGACCGATGAGGAGGCAGAATGGTCGAGGACTCCGGAGTCGACGAGCTGTTGCGGCAGTGGGCGGCTGAGCGCTCGGACGACGCCGACCTGCAGGAGGTGAACCGGATCAAGGACGCGTGGCTCGCGGAAGCGCCGCCGTCCGTGCCGGGGATCCCGGTGCAGCGGGCGAATGGCGGTCCCCGCGGCCTGGTGAAGGTCGAGTCCGCGGATCCGGCGTACGTGGCGGCGATGCGGAAGCGGGCGCCCGAGGTGCCCGAGCCCCTGCTCGCCGCCGCCGCCAGCTACTGGCAGCTGGTGGGCGACCTGTCCGAGGCGGAGCAGTGGTGGGACGCGGGCATCAGCCCGTTGGACCAGCGCGCTCTCGACTACCGGGCGGCCGGGCTCTCGCCCGCCGACCTCGGTCGTCGCCTCGGCCCGATGACGGTGCTCCAGCACCTGCGTCGGGGTAGTGCGGCGGCCTGGTGCGTGGCCAGGTTGCAGAGGCAACGCCGGGACGGCGTGGCCTAGGTCCGACGAGTCGGGGCGGGCTCCTGAGGTCGAGGAGCCCTTACCTTGGAGGGTGCGGGCTCCCGTGCGGGGAGCCCCAGCCCCGTGCGAGGCACGAAGTACTCTTGAGGCGTGCGAGGCCTCATCACCCCTCAGCGCCTGGCCATCGCGGCCGTCTGCCTGGCGTCGCTGGTCGTGTGCTGCGGCCTGGCCTACTGGCAGTGGGACCGGTTCTCCCAGGCCGGCGGCACGTTCCAGAACCTGGGTTACGTGTTCCAGTGGCCGCTGTTCGGCCTCTTCCCCGCGTTCATGGTGTGGCGCATCCGCAGGCTGGACGCCCGGCGCGAGGCCGAGGCCGCCGCCGGGACGACGGACGCCGCCGACGAGGCCGCGCCGGAGCCGGTGGCCGCGCCGTCTCGGCCGGTCGTTACCGTTGAGCCCGTCAGAGCGCCCGTGCGGGATGACGAGGACGACGAGCTCGCGGCCTACAACCGCATGCTCGCCGAGCTCAACGCGCGGGACCAGCGGTGAGCGAAGGTAGGGCGATGAGCGGCGCGTTGACCAGGTTCCGGTTCATGGCTTACGTGGTCGGTGTCGGCCTGCTGCTGCTCGTGGTCGGCATGATCGCCAAGTACGCGGGCGGCAACGCGGGCATGGTGCAGGTCATCGGCCCCATCCACGGCTTCCTCTACGCGGTGTACCTGGTGCTCACCGTCGACCTCGCGCTCAAGTCCCGCTGGTCGATCAAGGGCACGGTGCTGGTGCTGCTCGCGGGCACGATCCCGTTCGTGTCGTTCTACGCCGAGCGCAGGGTGGTCGAGAGCGTCCGGGCCGAGAAGAGCCTGTGACCGGGCTTGACCCCGCCCGCCGGGCACCCCTAGCGTCTGGCGGTACCAACTGAACACGGCCGTCGATGTCACGCGGGAGAGTCCCCGAGCGGGGCGCCGAAGGAGCAACTCCTCCCCGGAATCTCTCAGGCACAGGTACCGCGCGACGAAGGCAACTCTGGAAAGCAGGCGCACCCGGTGCGCCTCGCCCACGGTGCAAGCCGTCCTCACCCGGCGGCGAAGCTCTCAGGCTCATGGCAGAGGGGGAGGCTCACTCGACGAGGAGTCTCCGGTGGACCGTGTCATCCTTTCGCTCGTGAATCTCTCGGACGTGCCCGCCCGTCGACCCGACCGGTCGGCCCATCGGCATGTCCGCACCCAGGGAGGGCCCGCCTGATGGAAAGCCGCCGCACGCCCCTGCACGCCGAACACGAGGCGTTGGGGGCCATGTTCACCGACTTCGCGGGCTGGCGGATGCCGCTGCGCTACGACAGCGAGCTGGCCGAGCACCACGCGGTGCGCACGTCGGCAGGCCTGTTCGACCTGACCCACATGGGTGAGATCCTGCTCACCGGCCCGGAGGCGGGCGCCGCGCTGGACCACGCCCTGGTCGGCCACGCGTCCGCGATCGGCGTCGGCCGCGCCCGGTACACGATGATCTGCGAGGCCGACGGCGGTGTGATCGACGACCTGATCGTGTACCGCACCGGTGACGCCGAGTACCTCGTCGTGGCCAACGCCTCGAACGCCGCCGTCGTGCACGAGGCCCTGGTCGAGCGGGCGAAGGGCTTCGACGCGACGGTGACCGACGCCTCGACCGACTACGCGCTGCTCGCCGTGCAGGGCCCGAAGGCCACCGCCATCCTCGCCGGCCTCACGCCGACCGACCTGGCCGCGGTGAAGTACTACGCGTCGTACCCGACCGAGGTCGCGGGCAGGCCCGTGCTGCTGGCCCGCACCGGCTACACCGGCGAGGACGGCTTCGAGCTGTTCGTCGCGCCGGACGACGCCGCGCACGTCTGGCAGGCCCTGCTGGCGGCGGGCGCGCCGCACGACCTCAAGCCCGCCGGCCTCGGCTGCCGCGACACGCTGCGGCTGGAGGCCGGGATGCCGCTGTACGGCAACGAGCTCGGCCGCGACCGCACGCCGTTCCAGGCGAACCTCGGCCGGGTGGTGAAGCTGGACAAGCCGGGCGACTTCGTCGGCCGCGACGCGCTGGCCGCCGTCGCCGAGCAGGGCGCCGACCAGGTCCTGGTCGGCCTGAAGACCGACTCGCGCCGCGCGCCGCGGCACGGTTACCCGGTGCTGGACGCGTCCGGCGCCCGGATCGGCGAGGTGACCAGCGGCGCGTTGTCGCCGACCCTGGGCTACTCGGTGGCGATGGCGTACGTCACCGTCGGCAACACCGAGCCGGGCACGCGGCTCTCGGTGGACGTCCGCGGCAGGCACGAGCCGGTCGAAGTCGTCGCACTGCCCTTCTACAAGCGCACCTCGTAAGGGAGACCCCACACATGTCCGAGCACTTCAACACCTCCCTCGCGGAGTTCGACCCGGAGGTCGCGGACGCCGTCGCCGCCGAGCTGCACCGGCAGCAGAGCACGCTGGAGATGATCGCCTCGGAGAACTTCACGCCGGTGTCGGTGCTCCAGGCGCAGGGGTCGGTGCTGACGAACAAGTACGCCGAGGGCTACCCCGGCCGGCGCTACTACGGCGGCTGCGAGAACGTCGACGTGATCGAGCGGCTGGCGATCGAGCGGGTCAAGGCGCTGTTCGGCGCCGGTTTCGCGAACGTGCAGCCGCACTCGGGCGCGCAGGCCAACGCGTGCGCGATGTTCGCCCTGATCCAGCCGGGCGACACGATCCTGGGCCTCGACCTCGCGCACGGCGGCCACCTCACCCACGGCATGCGGATCAACTTCTCCGGCAAGCTCTACAACGTGGTGCCCTACCACGTGTCGGACTCCGACGGCCGGGTCGACATGGCCGAGGTGGAGCGGCTGGCGACCGAGCACAAGCCGAAGCTGATCGTGGCCGGCTGGTCGGCGTACCCGCGTCAGCTGGACTTCGCCGAGTTCCGCCGGATCGCCGACGCGGTGGGCGCGTACCTCATGGTCGACATGGCGCACTTCGCCGGCCTGGTGGCGGCGGGCCTGCACCCGAGCCCCGTGCCGCACGCGCACGTCGTGACCACGACCACGCACAAGACGCTCGGCGGCCCGCGCGGCGGCGTGATCCTGACCAACGAGGCCGACCTGGCGAAGAAGATCAACTCGGCGGTGTTCCCGGGTCAGCAGGGCGGTCCGCTGGAGCACGTGATCGCGGGCAAGGCGGTGGCGTTCAAGCACGCCGCGTCGCCCGAGTTCGCCGACCGCCAGCGGCGCACGGTCGAGGGCGCGAAGATCCTCGCCGAGCGGCTGTCCCAGCCCGACGCGGCGGCGGCGGGTGTGAAGGTGCTCACCGGCGGCACGGACGTGCACCTCGTGCTGGTGGACCTGGTGGGGTCCGAACTGGACGGCAAGCAGGCCGAGGACCGGCTGCACGAGGTGGGCATCACGGTCAACCGCAACGCGGTGCCGAACGACCCGCGCCCGCCGATGGTGACCTCCGGCCTGCGCATCGGCACGCCGGCGCTGGCCACGCGCGGGTTCGGCGCGGCCGACTTCGCCGAGGTGTCGGATGTCATCGCGGCGGCGCTGGGGTCCTCACCGGACCTGGCGGAGCTGCGCTCGCGGGTCGAGGTGCTGGCCGCCAAGCACCCGCTGTACCCGACCCTGTGAACGACGACACGAAATAGCTCGCGGATACTGGAGGTTGTCCCGTGCGCAACCCGCGTACGGGACAACCGAAAGAGGCACCATGACCGCGACCCTCGACGCCCTGGCACTGCCGCGCGACGCACAGGACCTGCTGTTCCGCGAGGCGCGCACGGCGAACGCGTTCACCGACGAGCCGGTGACCGACGAGCAGCTCCGCGCCGTCTACGACCTCGTGAAGTGGGGTCCGACCGCGATGAACAGCCAGCCGCTGCGCGTGCTGTTCGTCCGGGGCGAGGACGCCAAGGCCCGCCTCGCGCCGCACATGGCGGAGGGCAACCGCGCCAAGACCGTCGCCGCGCCGGTGACCGCGGTCCTGGCGGCCGACACCGACTTCCACGAGCACCTCGCCACGACGTTCCCGCACTACCCGGGCGCGAAGGCGGCGTTCGCGGACGACGCGAGGCGCGCCGAGGCGGCCAGGACGAGCGCGCTGCTCCAGGTCGGCTACTTCATCGTCGGCGTCCGCGCGGCCGGTCTCGCGGCGGGCCCGATGAGCGGTTTCGACGCGGAGGGCGTGCGCGGCGAGTTCTTCGCCGACACCAACCAGCTGCCCCTGGTGATCGTCAACATCGGCCACCCGGACCACTCCGGCACCCACCCGCGCAACCCGCGCCTGGACTTCGCCGAAGCCGTCCGCACCCTCTGACCGCACCGGCCCGCCGGCCGCACCGCCGCCGCCGGCCCGTCAGCGGGACCGGTGGGCGTTGAGCCGGGCGGCCTGGCGGGTCAGGTGGGCGACCTCGGCGAGGTTGCCCGCCTGGCGGGCCGCCTCGGCGTACAGCCGCGCCGCCGTGGCCAGGTCGCCGTCGCGCTCGCGCAGGTACGCCGCCACCGCGGTGTGCCTGGGCAGGGAGCCGTCCAGCTCGGCGAGCGCCGCCAGCCCGGCGCGCGGCCCGTCGGCCTCGCCCACGGCGACCGCGCGGTTGAGCCGGACGACCGGGCTGTCGGTCAGGCGCGCCAGCTCGTCGTACCACTCGACGATCTGCACCCAGTCGGTCTCCTCGGCGGTCGGCGCGTCGGCGTGCAGCGCCGCGATGGCGGCCTGCGCCTGGAACTCGCCCAGCCGGTCGCGGGACAGCGCCGCCTGGAGGATCCCGACGCCCTCGGCGATCGCCGCGGTGTCCCACCGGCCGCGGTCCTGCCGGGCGAGCGGCACCAGGCTGCCGTCCGGCGCGGTCCGGGCCTCGCGCCGGGCGTGGTGGAGCAGCATGAGGGCGAGCAGCCCCGCCACCTCGGGGTGGTCGATCGCCGCCGCGAGCTGCCGGGTGAGCCGGATCGCCTCGACGGCCAGGTCGACGTCGCCCGAGTAGCCCTCGTTGAAGACCAGGTAGAGGACCCGCAGCACGGTGGCGACGTCCCCGGGCTGGTCGAACCGCACACCGGAGACGGTGCGCTTGGCCCGGCTGATCCGCTGCGCCATCGTCGCCTCCGGCACCAGGTACGCCTGGGCGATCTGGCGGGTGGTCAGCCCGCCGACGGCGCGCAGCGTGAGCGCGACCGCCGACGACGGCGTCAACGACGGGTGGGCGCACAGGAAGTAGAGCTGGAGCGTGTCGTCCACCGTGGACACCGGCCCCGGCGCCGGTTCCTCGTCGACGACGTCCTCACGCCGACGCCGGGCGGCGTCCGCGCGACTCGCGTCGAGGAACCGGCGCCACGCCACCGTGGCCAGCCAGCCCTTCGGGTCCCGCGGCGGGTCGTCGGGCCAGGCGCGGACCGCCTCCACCAGCGCGTCCTGCACGGCGTCCTCGGCCGCCGCGAAGTCTGCTCCGCGGCGGACGAGGATCCCGAGCACGCCCGGCGTGAGGCTGCGGAGCAGGAGCGCGTCCATGCGGGGACGTCACTCCGTGATGGTGGGCGGCGCGTGCAGGAACGGGCGCAGCTCAAGCCACTCGTGGATCGGCTCGCCGCCGGCGCCGGGCGCGGCCGACAGCTCGCCGGCCAGCTCGACGGCCCGCTCGTAGCTGTCGACGTCGATCACCATCCACCCGGCGATGAGGTCCTTGGTCTCGGCGAACGGGCCGTCGGTGACCGGCGGGCGGCCCTCGCCGTCGTACCGGACGAACGTCCCCTCGGGTGCGAGCGCCTGACCGTCGACGTACTCGCCGGTCTCCTCCAGCCTGGCCGCGAAGTCGCTCATGTACCGCACGTGGTCGGTGATCTCCTGCGGCGTCCACCGCTCCATGGGGACGTCGTTGACCGCAGTCGGCGCGCCGCGGTAGTGCTTGAGCAGCAGGTACTTGGCCATCGTGGTTCTCCTCGGTGCCGGTGCGACCCCATTCTGGTCGCTCACACCCCTGGGACGGAGCCGGTCACCGGTTCTCGACATCCTCGTCGGAAGTTTTTTGGTTCTTTCATCGTGCCTGGTCAGGAGCCGCTGTCGCCGGCGTGACCGCTGCGTGACGCCCAAATCCCCCGGCCAACCCCGGGCCGGGGGATCAGGGCGTGGCGCAGCGGACTAGGCGGCGGGAGGCGTCACCCCCGGCGGCAGGCACTCGACGTTGCGCTTGCCGTCGGGCCGCACCACGAACCACGTGCCGCCCACGCCCTGGCCCTTCCACTGGCCCGGCGTCTCGTCCTTCGCGTACGTGTAGAGCGGCCAGCCGGCGAGCGTCACCTGCTCGGTGCCGTCGGCCCGCTTCACCGTCGACACGAGCGCCGGGTCGACGCCCTGGAGCTGCGGCGTGCCGTCGGACAGCACGGGAGGCCACGTGACGGCGCACTGGCCCTCGCAGTTGGACTTCGCCGGGTCCGGCGTGTCCTTGTCGAACCGGTACAGCGTGCGGCCGTCGCCGTCCTGCACGACCTCGCCCATCTTGGGCACGCTCTTGCCGACCAACGTGACCTGCGGGCCGGACGGCGCGGGCGCGGCCTGGCCCTCTGGCGCGTCGGCGGCGGGCTCCTCGACGGGCGCCGCCTCCTCGCTGGTCGGAGGGGCCAAGGGCTCCTGAACGTCGCCGTAGTCGCCCTGGGCCGCGGCGCCGACCTGCTCGGTCTGCGCGACCGTCCTGCCCTGCAGGCCGGTGGCGCTGGATGTCCACACGACCAGCGCGAGCACGGCGGCCAGGCCACCCGCGACGGCGATGGCGATGCGGTTTCGTCGGATCACACTCACTCCTCCTTGGTCCGTCAATCGCTCCACCGACGACTACGGCCCGCCGGCCGACGCGGTTCAGCCCACCTCGGAGACGCGGGCCAGGACAGGGGTCGCGCGACCGGTCACCACCGCATCGCCTGACCGCCGGCCGGCCGGGGACATAGGGTGTCCCGGTGGGCAACGAGATCTCCTTCCCGCGCCAGCACGCGCGCAGCCAGCGGTTCACCCTCGGCGCACCCCGGACGTTCACCGCGGCGCCGGACGGGACGAAGGTGTACTTCCTCCGCACCGCCACGGCCACGAGCCGGGCGAACGGCCTGTGGGCGTTCGACACCGCGACCCGGTCCGAGACGCTGCTGGTCGACCCCGGCGCCCTGCTGACCGACCCCGAGGACCTGTCCCCGGAGGAACGGGCCCGCCGCGAGCGCACCCGCGAGTCGGCGGCGGGCATCGTCGGCTACGCCACCGACAGCGCCGCGCGGCAGGCGGTGTTCGCGTTGTCCGGCAGGCTGTTCGTGGTCGAGCTCGCCACCGCCGCCGTCCGCGAGCTGCCGGTCGCCGGCGCGGCGGTCGACCCGCGGCTGGACCCGACCGGCCGCAAGGTCGGCTACGTGGCCGACGGCGCGCTGCACGTGGTGGACCTGGAGTCCGGCGCGGACCGCGTGGTCGCGTCGCCGGACGGCCCGGACGTCACGTGGGGCCTGGCGGAGTTCATCGCGGCCGAGGAGATGGGCCGCTACCGGGGCTACTGGTTCTCCCCGGACGGCGAGCACGTGCTGGCGGCCAGGGTGGACAACGCGCCCGTGCCGCGCTGGCACATCGCCGACCCGGCCAACCCGGGCACGCCCGCCGCCGAGATCGCCTACCCGGCCGCCGGCGAGGCCAACGCCGTGGTGGAGCTGGCGGTCTTCGGGACCGGCCGGACCGACGTGACGTGGGACCGCGACTCGTTCCCGTACGTCAACGCGGTGTCGTGGTCCTCGCACGGCAAGCCGCTGGTGCAGGTCCAGGCACGCGACCAGCGCCGCGTCCGGGTGCTGGCGGTCGACGTGGGGACCGGCGCCACCGACGTGGTCGCCGACGACACCGACCCGCACTGGCTGGAGCTCGTGCCGGGCGCACCGCGCTGGACGCCGGGCGGCGAGCTGCTGCGCGTGCTGCCGATCGGCGACGCGAACCGGCTCGTCGTGGGGGACCGGCCGTGGACGCCGGACGGCTTCCAGGTCCGCGCGGTGCTCGACGTGGCCCGGGACGGCGTGCTGGTCACCGCGTCCACCGACGACCCGACGCAGACGCACGTCTTCCTCGTCCGCGACGGCGAGGTCGCCCGACTGTCCACTGAGGACGGTGTGCACGGTGCGACGCGCGCGGGCGGCGTGCTGGTGCTGTCCCGCTCGTCCCTGGACCACTTCGGACCGGAGGTCACCGTGTCGACCGGCGGCGGGATCGGCACGTTCGCCGAAACCCCCGTGCTGACACCGGAGGTGCGGCTGCTGACCGTCGGCGAGCGGGACCTGAGGGCGGCGCTGCTGTTCCCGCGCGGCCACGTGCCGGGCACGAAGCTGCCGGTCCTGCTCGACCCGTACGGCGGTCCGCACGCGCAGCGCGTGGTGTCGGCGCGCAACGCCTACCTGGCCTCGCAGTGGCTGGCGGACCAGGGTTTCGCGGTCCTCGTCGTGGACGGCCGCGGCACGCCCGGCCGCGGCCCGGCGTGGGAGCGGGAGATCGCGTTCGACTTCGCCGGCGCCACCCTGGAGGACCAGGTGGACGCGCTGCACGCGGTCGCGGCCACCGAGGCCGACCTCGACCTGACCAGGGTCGGCATCCGCGGCTGGTCCTACGGCGGCTACCTGGCGGCGCTGGCCGTGCTGCGCCGCCCGGACGTGTTCCACGCGGGCATCGCGGGCGCGCCGGTCACCGACTGGCGGCTCTACGACACCCACTACACCGAGCGCTACCTCGGCCACCCTGCGGAGCGGCCCGAGGTGTACGACGCCAACTCGCTCATCGCCGACGCGCCGAAGCTGGAGCGCCCGTTGATGATCGTGCACGGCCTGGCGGACGACAACGTGGTGGCCGCGCACACCCTGCGGCTGTCCTCGGCGCTGCTGGCCGCGGGCCGCCCGCACACCGTGCTGCCGCTGTCCGGCGTGACCCACATGACCCCGCAGGAGCAGGTGGCCGAGAACCTGCTCCTGCTCCAGGTCGACTTCCTCCACCGCGCCCTCGCCCACTGACGCGAGAGTCCTACGTCCAGCGCGCGAGAGTCCTACGTTCGGAGCACGAGAGTCCTACGTCCAGCACGCGAGAGTCCTACGTTCGGAGCGCCTGAGTTCGGCATTCGGCATACCGGTTGGTCGGTCGAGTGGTGAACTCAGGGCTCGTGAACGTAGGACTCTCGCATCGTGAACGTAGGACTCTCGGGTCAGGCCGGCGAGTGGCGGACCAGGTACGGCGGGATCGAGTTGCCCACCAGCGCCAGGTCGTCGATCGTCTCCGGCTGGTAACCGCACCCGGGCAGCCGCTCGACCATCAGCGCGGTCGGGTCGGCCACCTCGTCGGCGCGTCCGAACAGGTACGCCCACTCGTGCTCGTCCGAGCCGTAGTACGCGACCGTGCCGAACACCTCGTTGAACCGCTCCCACATGCGGATCAGCGTGGTGTTGCGCCACATGGTCTGGCAGCCGGCCTGCGACACGACGACGCCGCCGGGCGAGAGCAGCGCCTTGCACATCGCCAGGAACTCGGCGCCGTACAGGCGGTTGTGCTGCGCCTCTTCCTCGCGCTCGTCCGGCAGGTCCACCAGGACGATGTCGTAGCGCTCCGACGTCGTCCGGATGTGCTCGTAGCCGTCGATGTACCGGACGTGGATCGGGCCTTCGCCCTTCTCCGCCGCCGCGAGCTCGTCGAGCGTGTAGCCGTAGGGGAGGTGCTCGGCGCACAGCCGCACGGCCTGCGCGTCGATGTCGATGTGGTCGACCACCGAGGCGCCGGCGGCCACCGCCATCTGGCACACCACGCCCTCCGACGACCCGATGACCAGCACCCGGTCCACGCGGTCGGCGAGCAGCAGCGCCGGGACCATCAGCGCCTCGTGGTAGGTCAGCTGGCTGAACTCGGTGCTCTGCCGGTCGTCGTCGCAGAACAGCGACAACCCCTGGGACGTGCGGGCGATCACCAGGTGCTGGAACTCGGTCCGGGTGTCGACCACGACCTCGTCGACGTCCCAGTGCCTGGTCATACCGGCCGCGAGCGGTTCGCGGATCAAGATGCCTTCTCCTCACCGACGAGCGCGGGGACGCGGCGCCCCCGGCTGATCATGTCCGTCCGTGCCGACGCAGCTCCCAGCGCTTCGGCCAGCAACTGCACCGCGAGCGCGGGCTTGGCGCGCGTGCCGCAGGTGAACACGTCCACGAACACGGCCCCGACCTCGGGGTACGTGTGGATGGACGCGTGCGACTCCGACAACAGGGCCAGCACGGTGACCCCTTGCGGCTCGAACTGCTTGGAGACCACCTCCAACACCGTGGCGTCAGCCTGGGTGAGCGCCTCGCCGAGCGCGTGCCGCAGGAACCGCTCGTCGTCGAGCAGTTCAGGGCTCACGCCTTCGAGCTCGGCGAGCACGTGCTGTCCTGCGAACAAGCCAACCGGCTCGGATTCGCACGGGAGTTCGGACATCAATCACTCCAAACATCTTCAGGAGGGCACATCAGCGGACAGGCGGGGGCGCGCTCATCGCACGCAGTGGGTGGCCAACGGCGGGAAGCCGTTGAACGCCACCGACGAGTAGCTGGCCGTGTAGGCGCCCGCGCCGAGCAGGTCGACGTGGTCGCCCGCGCGCAGTTCCAGCGGCAGCTCGTAGCACGTGTTCTGGTACAGCACGTCGTCCGCGTCGCACGTGGGCCCGGCCAGCACGACCGGACCGACCGGCGAGCCGGTCTGCGGCACGCCGTCACGGCTGGTGGCCATCGGGTACGCGATGGCCTCGCCCTCGGTCTCCGCGAGGCCGCCGTAGCGGCCGATGTCGAGGAAGACCCAGCGCCGTTCGTCCGAATAGGACTTCCGGGACACCAGCACCACTTCGGAGCGGATCACACCGGACTCCGCCACGACAGCGCGTCCCGGCTCGATCATCACCTCGGGCGAGAAGTCGCCGAAGTGCCGGGCGATCGACGCGGTGATGGCCGCGGCGTACTCGGCCAGCGGCGGCGGCTGCGCCAGGTAGCCCGCGGGCAGCCCGCCGCCCAGGTTGACCGTGGTCGGCGACAGCCCCTCGGCGCGCAGCTTCCCGATGATCACGGCCGCGTCGGCGATCGCGCCGTCCCAGCCGTTCGGGTCGAGCTGCTGCGACCCGGCGTGGAAGGCCACGCCGAGCGGAACGAGTCCGAGTTCGGCGGCCAACCGCAGCAGATCCGTCGCCATCTCGGGCGAACAGCCGAACTTCTTGCCGAACGGGTAGGTGGAACCGTTGCTGTCGACCAAGATCCGCAGCAGCACGGACGCGCCGGGCGCGTGCTCGGCCAGGGCGCGCACGTCCTGTTCGCTGTCGGACACGAAGAGTCGCACACCGCGCTCGTGGGCGTACGCGATGTCACGCGCCTTCTTGATCGGGTTGCTGTAGGAGACGGCCTCCGGCGCCGCACCGCGGGCCAGGCACAGGTCGATCTCGGCGGGGCTGGCGACGTCGAAGCCGGAACCCTCGGCGGCCAGCAGCCCGACCACGTCGGGAGTCGGGTTCGCCTTGACCGCGTAGAAGATCCCCACTCGCGGCAGCGCCGCGCGGATGGCGGCGAACCGGTCGCGCACCGTCGGCA
Source organism: Actinosynnema sp. CA-299493 (assembly GCF_050946825.1). Taxonomy (NCBI): domain Bacteria; kingdom Bacillati; phylum Actinomycetota; class Actinomycetes; order Pseudonocardiales; family Pseudonocardiaceae; genus Actinosynnema; species Actinosynnema sp. CA-299493. The sequence goes on along the minus strand of NZ_CP191993.1, from coordinate 7,655,469 downwards.
GGTCGATGACCAGGCAGGGCGTCTCGGGTCGGTCGTGGTCCAGGAAACGACGAATACGAGCCATTGCCTCGTGAAGCCGTTCGTCGGCAAAGCTCGTCGTCATCTCGCTAGGGGTCCCCCTTCGCGACCGTGAGCAGGCACGGTCCGACCGTGTTCGGGCACGGCGGTCCACTCTAGGTGCTGAAGGCGAAAAATGCGCTATCAGCCGGCGAACTTGTGACGCAACTCCACGACGGAGATGTCCGGCGCCGCGCCGACGCGCACCGGAGGACCCCAGAACCCGGCCCCGTTGCTGGTGTAGACCTGGGTGCCGTCGACGGTCTCCAGCCCGCTGCGCACCGGCTGCTGCAAGCCCACCGCGAGGTGGAACGGCCACATCTGCCCGCCGTGGGTGTGCCCGGACAGCTGCAGGTCCACCCCGTGCCTCGCGGCCTCGCGGACCGCCACCGGCTGGTGCGCCATCAGCACGACCGGCGTGGACGTGTCGCGACCGGCCAGCGCGCGAGCGTAGTCGGGGCCGTCCTGGAACGTCTCGCCGGTGACGTCGTTGACGCCCGCGAGGTCGAACGACGCCCCGGCCCGCTCGATCCGCAGCCGCTCGTTGCGCAGCGGGTTCACCCCGAGCCGCTCCAGCTCCGCCACCCACGGCTCCACGCCCGAGTAGTACTCGTGGTTGCCGGTGACGAAGAAGCTGCCGTGCGTGCTCACGAGGTCACCCAGCGGAGCCGCCGCCTCGCCCAGTTCGGCGACCGTGCCGTCGACCAGGTCGCCGACGATGGCGACCAGGTCCACCCGCTGCTCGTTGATCATGCGCACGATCCGCTCGGTGTGCCCCCGGCCGAGCAGCGGCCCGAGGTGGATGTCGCTCACCACCGCGATCCGGTAGCCGGACAGCCGCTGGTCGAGCTTCCCCAGCGTCACCGGCACCCGCTTGACCACCGGGTCGCCCAACGCCTGCGTGGTGCCGTAACCGACCACGCCCGCCGTCGCCACGCCGCCCGCGACGGCGAGCGACCGTGCGATGAACAGCCGTCGACCGGGGTCCGCCGGCTGCCCTTCGAGCGCCGTCCCGGGCACCTGCACCTCGGCGGTGGGCGCGCCGACCGCGGCCGGCACCTCGTGCTCGCGCGCCGCGCGGTTCAGCACCAGCCGGGGGATCTCGAGCACGCCCAGGACCAGCGCGAGGTAGAACGCGCCCGCCAGCCAGACGAACCCCGGCCACGCCACGGCGGCGACGAGCCCCGACTCGCCGAGCCTGCTCACCGACAACGCCGACATCACCAGCAGGTAGAGGAAGAGCACGACCCAGGTGCCGATCCGGCGCCCGCGCCCGGGCCGCGTCGTGGCCAGCACGGCGCGCTTCCAGATGTAGTAGTGGGCCGCGCCCATCACGACCGCGAACAGCACGAAGAAGAACAAGGCGGGCCTCCCGGTGGTGGTGCCCCCAGTTTCCACGAATCTCGCGGCGGGGATGCAACCCCCTGACCGCCCGCGGGCGTGATTACCCCGTACCGCAGTACGGGGGAGGACAGATGAGTGATCGGGACGCGGCGTTCGCGGAGTACTTCGCGGCGCGGTCCGAGGCCATGCGCGGCACGGCGTACCTGCTGTGCGGCGACTGGCACCGTGCGGAGGACCTGGTCCAAACCACCTTCGCCAAGCTCTACGTGGCGTGGCGGCGGATCAACCGGCACGAGGCACTCGACGCCTACACCCGCCAGACCCTCGTCCGGACGTTCGTGTCCGAACTGCGCCGGGGCTGGTTCCGCAAGGAGCGCGTGAGCGAGTCGACCGCCGACGTGGCGGGCGTCACGCGCGGCTCGGCGGAGGACCGGCTGGTGCTGCTGTCGGCGCTGGCGGACGTGCCGCCGAGGCAACGCGCCGTGCTCGTGCTGCGGTACTGGGAAGACCTGTCGGTCGAGGAGACCGCCAGGGCGTTGAACTGCTCCGAAGGAACGGTGAAGAGCCAGGCCGCGCGGGGGCTGCAGACGCTGCGCGGCCTGATCACCCCTCAGCAGGGAGAAAAGGTGCGATGAACGAGCACGAGCTGAAGAGCGCGTTGCAGGAAGTGATGGTGGCGAGCAGCCCGCCGCCGCCCATGAGCCCGGAGGCCGCGCTGGACCGCGGTCGACGTGCGCGCAGTCGCCGGAAGGCCACCTGGGGCGGTGCGGTCGCGGGTCTCGCGGTGGTGGCGATCGCGGTGGGCGCCGTGCTGGTGCCGACGCTGACCGGCGGCGGCGCCGGCGTCCAGGTGGCGGGAGGGCAGCCGTCGGAGTCCGCGCCGAGGGTCACCCCGACCGACCGGCCGCCGTCGGAGGGGATGTCGGCGCCCGCGCTGACGCCGAGCGCGGGGCCGGCCAGCGGACGGCCGCCCTCCGGCACGAGCACCCCGTGGCCGAACGGGCAGGACGACCGGACCGCGAGGAACGGGCCGCGCGCCGACAAGGGCGCCAAGCTGTTCAACGACGTCGCGTCGTCGCTGCCGGCCGGCGTGAAGGCCGAGGACCGGACCCGGATCGGCTTCGCCGACTACGGGCCGATGACCCGGCACCAGGCGCAGTTCGTCGAGCACGTCGGCGACCTGGAGGTCTGGGACTACGAGGCGCGCACACCGGTCGTGATCACCGGTGAGGCGGGCGTCGGCGAGCTGTTCGTCCGGGTCGAGACGAAGGGCGGCACCAGGCTCGGCGGCCTCGTCGGGTGCGCGGCGGCGACCCGGTACGAGTACCCGGTCGCGGGCGGCACGTGCGCGCTGGTCGACGTCGGCGGCGAGCAGGTCGCCCTCGTCACCGGGGCGACCCCGGACGCCGACCACAACACGATGGACGCCGCGGCGTTCCACCGGCACCCGGACGGCACGCTGGTGACGGTCGCGTATTCGAGCGAGTACCTGGAGTCCGGTCACCCGGCGCTGTCCCGGCCGGCGCTGACGGGGGCGCAGCTCGCGGCGCTGGCCGCGGATCCGAAGTTCCACCTGGACTGAGCCACCACCGGGGACGGGGAGGCCGGGCGCACGCGCGCCCGGCCTCTTCGGCGTCCGCGGCCGTGCGCACCGTCCCCCGCTCCTCGTCCGGGGGTACTCCATCCGGGTGTCTGTGCAGGTACCGTGCTGTTTGCCATGCGGACGCTGCTCATCGACAACCACGACTCGTTCACGTTCAACCTCTTCCAGTACCTGGCTCAGGTGAACGGGCGTGAACCGGTCGTCATCACCAACGACGACCCGCGGTTCCGGCTCGCCGACCTGCGGCGGTTCGACAACGTGGTGATCTCGCCCGGACCGGGCCGGCCGGAGCGCGCGGCCGACTTCGGCCTGTGCCGCGCGGTGGTCGAGCACGCCGACATCCCCCTTCTGGGTGTCTGCCTCGGTCACCAGGGGCTGTGCCTCGCGCACGGCGCGTCCGTGGGCTTGGTCACGCCCCGGCACGGCGTGGTGGACCACGTGCGGCACACCGGGGTGGACGTGTTCGCCGGCCTGCCGTCCCCGCTGCCCGTCGTGCGCTACCACTCGTTGGCCGTATCGGACCTGCCGCCGTCGCTGGAGCCGATCGCCTGGACGTCGTCCGACGACGTGCTGATGGGCGTGCGGCACCGGTCGCGGCCCGCCTGGGGCGTGCAGTTCCACCCCGAGTCGGTGTGCACGTCGCACGGACACCAGCTGCTGGCCAACTTCCGCGACCTGACCGACGCCGCCGCCGTGCTGCCCGTGCTGCCCGTGCTGCCCACGCTTCCTGCGGCTCCTGCGGCGGCTTCGGCGCCTGAGGCGGTCCGTGAGGTGTTGGTGCGGCGGGTGGACGTGCACCCCTCGCCGGAGGACGTCCACGCGGCGCTGTACGGGGCGTCCCACGACGCGTTCTGGCTGGACAGCAGCCTCACCGGGGGCCGCGGCCGGTTCTCCGTGATGGGTGACGCGTCCGGGCCGCTGGCGCGCGTGGCGACGTACGACGTGTGGACCGGCGAGGTGACGGTGGACGGGGTGACGCGACCCGGGCCGTTCTTCGACTGGCTGGAAGCCGACCTGGCGGCGTGGCGGGTGGCGCCGCCGGACGTGCCGTTCGAGTTCGCGCTCGGCTGGGTGGGCTACCTCGGGTACGAGCTGAAGGCGGAATGCGGCGGCGCGGCGGCGCACCGTTCGGAGCAACCCGACGCGGCATTCGTGTTCGCCGACCGGGCGCTGGTTTTCGACCACGATTCCCGGTGCGTCTACCTGTTGGCGTTGTCCGACGAGGACGGCTGGTTGGGCCGAACGGCCGATTTCCTGCGTCAATTCAGCGCGCCCCCGGCGCCCGCGCCGCGCCCGGCCCGGGCGGGCTCCGTGCAGCCGCGACACGGGCGTTCGCAGTACTTGAAGCTGGTGGCGGCTTGCCAGGAGGCCATCACGGCGGGCGAGACCTATGAGGTGTGTTTGACGAACACGGTGACGTGGCGCGGGCCGGTCGACCCGTGGGACGCCTACCGGTTCCTGCGCGCGGAAAGCCCCGCGCCGTTCGGGGCGTTGCTCCGTTTCGGTGCGCTCTCCGTGCTCAGCACTTCACCCGAGCGGTTCATCCGGGTCGACCGACAGGGTGTCGTCGAATCCGAGCCAATCAAGGGCACGCGCCCCCGCGGGGCCACCGCCGCCGAGGACGGGGCTTTGCGCAGGGCCTTGGCTGCCAGCGCGAAGGACCGCGCCGAGAACCTCATGATCGTGGACTTGGTCCGCAATGATCTGGGCCATTGCGCGGAAGTCGGCAGCGTCGAGGTGCCCAGGATCTTCGAGGTGGAGACCTACGCGACAGTGCACCAGCTCGTCAGCACCGTTCGGGCTCGACTGCGTTCCGGGAGTTCGGCCGCACGGGTGGTTAGGGCGGCGTTCCCCGGCGGGTCCATGACGGGCGCGCCCAAGATCCGGACAATGCAGATCATCGACGGGCTGGAAGCCGGGCCCAGGGGTGTCTACTCCGGGGCGCTCGGATACTTCTCACTCTCCGGAACGGCCGACTTCAGCATCGTCATCAGGACGCTCGTGGTGGACCGCGACAAGGTGAGTTTCGGGGTCGGGGGCGCGGTCATCGCGCTGTCCGACCCCGCGGAGGAATTCGAGGAGACCGCGGTCAAGGCGACCGCCCTGCTCAGCCTGGCGGGCGTGGCGTTCCCGGGGCGTTCTTCGGTGCCCTGAGGAGCTGTGAACTACCCCTGAAAGGCCCTGACCTGCCGCTTTCCCCTGCGGTAGGTGTAGTCCACCGCAGGGGAGAACGACGTGGGTCAGGAAGCGTGGGCTTCCTGGAACTGCACGACCAGGCCCTGGGGAATGCGGCCCCGGTCGGAGATCTGGTGGCCCTGCGCGCGAGCCCAGTCCCGAATGGCCTGGGCCTGCGCCTTGTCACCAGCCTTTACCGTGCTCTTGCCGGTGCCCTTGCGCTGCTTGCGGCCACCTGCGCGGCGCGCCTTGGCGACGAAGTCGGCCAGGGACTCGCGGAGCTTGTCCGCATTGTCCTTGGAGAGGTCGATGGAGTACTCCACACCGTCCAGCGCGAAGGTCACGGTCTCGGCGGCTTCGCTGCCGTCGAGGTCGTCGATGAGTTGGACGACGGTCTGCTGTGCCACTGTTCCTCCGTGTGTGCTCGCATAGCGCGTGCTGCCCTCGACTTGTTCTGCGCCACACGCTTAGGTCGACACCATAGTGCACGAGAGGAATATCGCCTAACCTTTCGCGGTGAAAATGTGTCCGATGCCCCCGGACGGGTCATTTCGCGACACAAACCGCACCGAGCCGAAATGTGCGGCCCCACGCCGTCACCCCGTGGTGCCGGTCACACCCGGTCGAGTGGCCTATCCTGGACCCGGATACCCGCCCAGGGTAGGGAAGGTCGGGAGCGATGCACGGTTACACGGCGGACAAGGACGCGTACCTCAAGCGATTGCGCCGCATCGAGGGGCAGGTCCGCGGCCTCCAGCGGATGGTCGAGAACGACGAGTACTGCATCGACGTGCTGACCCAGATCTCCGCCGCGACGAAGGCGTTGCAGGCGGTCTCCCTGGGACTGCTCGACGAGCACCTGAAGCACTGCGTGGCCCAGGCCGTGGCCGAGGGGGGCGAGGTGGCCGACGAGAAGATCGCCGAAGCCTCCGCCGCGATCAGCCGCCTCGTCCGCTCCTGACCCACCCGCCCGGCCGCCACCCACCCGAACGGCGGCCGGGCAACCTGATCGAGTACAGTGCTCCCGCCGGCCCCCGTAGCCCAATCGGCAGAGGCAGCGGACTCAAAATCCGTCCAGTGTGCGTTCGAGTCGCACCGGGGGCACATAAGCATCCATGCTGATGCCGTCGAACACCGACTTCTGGATCAGGGGTTCGTGGACGGGTTCCGGTGGCCGGACCCGAATCTCCGGAGGGTTGGGCATGCTGGGTCGGCCCTGGCCGTGCCGGGCTCCGGTGGCGTCGGGTGTGGTTGCCGGTCAGTGCGCAGGTCAGCGTCGGCGAGGTCCTGACGCGTTAAGGTCCCCCTGTGGTGAGAGCTGAGGGCGTCAGTCTGGGAGTGGTGGCGGCGCGTCGCTTGGCTGAGCTGGGTTGCTGCGTGATCACACCTGGGTTGACCGATGCGGAATTCGTTCGCATCGAGGGCGAACACGGTGTCGAGTTCGCTGACGACCACCGAGCGTTCCTCGCGGCGGGATTGCCGGTGAACACCCCTTTCGAGCCGGAACCGGGGGTCGGCTACGCCTGGGAGAAGCCGTGGCCCGAGTGGCGCGACGGCGACCCGGGCGAGCTCCGCGAGCGGCTCGACCGGCCGGTCGAGGGCGTGCTGTGGGCGGTTGAGAACAACGGGCACTGGTACCCCGGCTGGGGTGCTCGGCCGGACGCCCTTGAAGCGGCGGTGGCGATGGCTCGGCGGTTGCTGGCGGACGTGCCCAGGTTGGTCCCGGTCTACGCGCATCGGTTCCTGCCCGCAGGACGCGGCACGGTCGGACACCCGGTTCTGTCCATGTCGGGAACGGACATCATCTGCTACGGCGCCGACTTGGTCGACTACGTCAACCAGGAGTTCGAGGAGCCCCGACCCGAGTACCCGGACGACTGGTCACCGGAGGCCACCGTGCCGTTCTGGCGCGACTACCTGTAACTCGGACACCGGGCTCCGTGGCGAACGCACGGAGCCGGATCTCCTCTTCCGCGCCCGGTGCGGTGCGAGCCTCCGGCACGTGGCGGATCGTCCGCACATTCGCCGTCCACGCCAGACCGGTCGCCACGCATGACCGAGTCAGGTGGTCACGGTGCCGCACACCTCGACCGGGCGGTTTTCGACCGTGCCGCGGTAGGTGAAGGCTCCTCGGGAGTGCCGGTCGGGGGCGGCGAGGGCGAGGTCGAGGACGGCGGCCCAGTTGACCAGGCGCTCCAGCACCTCCGTTGCCGGGCACGTCTCCGGCACCACACCGCGCAGGACGCCGTGCGCGTCGATCTCCCAGTGCAACCCCCGACCGTCCAGCGCCGGCGTCGCACCGGCCCCGTACTGGTTCACCGCGTCGGTCAGGGCGGCGGTGACGATACGTGTCAGCGGTGGCAAGACGGCACCATCTTCCGGCTGCGGGCGGTCGTTGCCGCCATCATCTCCACACCGGTCAGGACACGATCGAGCGATCCAGGCCCCCTTGGGTACTTGGACGACACATGTGTTGACTTCTGTTCGTTATCACGGCGTGTTGTGTTTTGATCAGCTGGATTTCGTTGGATTTCGGTTGACAACGTTGACTGTCCCTGGACACGCGGTGGTGCGGGCGTTACGGTGCGGAGACCGATGTTTGCGCAACCATCAGTGGTCGCACCCCGGCCCCGGCCCTTTCACACCGTCGTGGAGGAGACCTGCCATGTCCGCTTCCCCTGCTCTGGTGCGCGCTCACGCACCGGCCGCCGCACCGTGACCGTCGGTCCCGCCTCGCCGCCGACCGACCTCACGGCATAGACGCGCGAAGCCGTCGAACCTCTGACCCGGTGCGTCTTCGACAACGCGCCGCAGCGCGGACGACGGCTTCACCGTCCCCACCCGCTGACCGCCGCCGGTCCCACCCGACGAGCGCACGTCGTCGGTGACTTCCGACAGGAGAACTCGATGATCAACCGCAGAACGGTGTTGACCGCGGCGGGTGTCGCGGCCGCGAGCACCGCGTTGGGCACCGGTGTCGCCCGTGCCGACGCGACGATCGGCGTGGACCCCGCCGCCGACCAGGGCACGTGGGAAGGCTGGGGCACCTCGCTGGCGTGGTGGGCCACCGTGTTCGGCGACCGGGACGACTTCGCCGACCTGTTCTTCACCACCAAGTCCGTCACCTACAACGGGGCCGCGCTGCCGGGGCTGGGCATGAACATCGCCCGCTACAACCTGGGCGCGTCGAGCTGGAACGCGGTGAACGGCGAGCGCATGGTCGCCTCGCCGAACATCCCGAGGTTCAAGCAGGTCGAGGGTTTCTGGCAGGACTGGAACAACGAGGACCCGAACTCGGCGGCGTGGAACTGGAACGCCGACGCGAAGCAGCGCGCGATGCTGGTCAAGGCGACCCAGCGGGGCGCGATGAGCGAGCTGTTCGCCAACTCGCCGATGTGGTGGATGTGCGGCAACCACAACCCCTCCGGCGCGGCGAACGCCGCCGACGACAACCTCCAGTCGTGGAACCACCGCCAGCACGCCCTGCACCTGGCCGCCACCGCGCGCCGCGCCCGTGACCAGTGGGGCGTGAACTTCCGCACCGTGGACGCGTTCAACGAGCCCTCCTCGAACTACTGGCACGCCAACGGCACTCAGGAGGGCTGCCACGTCGGCGCCACCACCCAGCGCGACGTCATCGGCCACCTGCGCGCCGAACTGGACCGCCAGGGCCTGACCGGGACGTGGGTCTCGGCGTCGGACGAGACCAGCTACGACCTGGCCCGCACCACCTGGAACAGCTTCGACTCCACCACCAAGGGCCGGGTGCGACAGGTCAACGTGCACGGCTACCAGGGCCTGAGCGGTCGTCGCGACCTGCTGGGCAACGACGTCCGCGCGTCGGGCAAGGTGCTGTGGAACACCGAGCACGGCGACGGTGACGGCTCGGGCATGCAGACCGCCCGCTGCCTGCTGATGGACTTCCGCTGGCTGCGGCCGACCGCCTGGTGCTACTGGCAGGTCATGGACCCCACCGCCGGCTGGGGCGCGATCCGCTACGACGGCAACGCGGGCCAGGCGGGCGCGGTGGAGACGAAGCTGTACGTGCTGGCCCAGTTCACCCGCCACATCCGGCCCGGCATGAGGATCCTGGGCACCGGCGTCGACTACGCCGTCGCCGCGCACGACCCGGCAGCCCGCCGGCTGGTGATCGTCGCGGCGAACGTCGGCGCGGCCCAGACCTTGACCTTCGACCTGGCCCGCTTCGGCCAGGTCCCCGACGGCGTGGTCACCCGCTGGTCGACCACCACCTCCGGCTCCGGCGACCGCTACACCCGGCGGCAGGACCAGCGGGTGACCGGGAAGATCGTCCGCGTGCCGTTCGTCGCCGGCTCGGTCCAGACGCTGCAGATCGACGGAGTGGTGGCTTGACCCCGTGACCCGGTGACACCGGTGGCCCGCTCAGCAGCGCCGGGCGGGCCACCGCCGTCGTGCCGCGGCCGGAGAACTTTTAGCAAGATCAGTGCCGAGCGAGCACCTGATCGATGTTGAGCGATTTTTTATTTAATGTTGCTGTTTTGGCCTTGGATGTTCAATTTCGGTGGTCAAGATGGCCTCTTGACACGGCATAGTGGGATCGGGACACTTTCGTGCAACATAATCAAACAATATCGAACGCACGATTGCCTCTTTGACATCCCCTCGCAAGGTGGCCGGCGCGTTCGACACCCCACGACTCAAGGACCCGCTTCGAGAACGTGCAGCGTGCCGTGCCAGGTGGTTCGACGCAGAACCCCGACCTAGTGATTGGACGTTCCATGACACTGATCGCGACCTCAACGCGGAGGTCCCTGATCACCCTCGCGGTGACCGTGCTGACCGCGGCGATCGGGCTGGTGGTCACCGCGCCGTCGGCCGGCGCCGCCACCAGCCAGTTCCGCGGCATGAACTGGGCGGTGCTGGGCGACAACTTCAGCACCGGCACGCTGGTCGTGCAGGGCTTGAACCAGTCCGACAGCAACGCGACCGTGCGGGCCAAGGCCAACGCGCTCTACGACGACATGGCCGCGACCCTGAGCGTCAACACCGTGCGGCTGCCGATCAACACGCACACGGTGGCCAACACGACGTGGTGGAACGCCTACCGCGGCGCGATCGACGCCGCCACCGAGCGCGGGTTCAAGGTCATCCTCGCCTACTGGGAGGACGGCGCGGCCTCCGGCGGCCGGATCACGAACCTGGCCGCGTGGAACACGATGTGGTCCAGCGTGACCAACACCTACGGCTCCAACGGCAACGTCTACTTCGAGCCGATGAACGAGCCGCACGGCTACTCCTCGGCGGACTGGCGCAACGTCGCCGCGAACTGGCTGAGCTACCACACCTCGGCGGTGCCGGGTCGGGTCCTCGTCGGCGGCACCGGGTTCAGCCAGGACCTGCGCGACGTGTGCAACGACAGCCGCTTCAACTCCACGCTGCTGTCCTTCCACCACTACGCCTTCTTCTACGGCGCCATGACCTACGACCAGTTCCGCAGCCACATCCAGACCCGGCTGGGCAACTGCGCCTCCCGCGCGGTCGCCACCGAGTTCGGCGCGCCCATGTCCACCGGCCTGAACTACGCCGACGCGAACAGCACCGAGAACTTCGTGCGCTACATCCGCGCCATCGCGCAGGTCATGCGGGACAACAACATGGGCGGCACGTACTGGCCCGCGATCGGCGGCAAGCCCGGCACCATCGGCTACGACTGGTACTCGATGTACTCGCTGAGCGGCACCGGCACCGACCTGAACCTGACGATCCGCAACGCCTCCGGCGCCGACCGGCTGCGCTACGCCTGGGGCGACAGCGTCACGACCCCGCCGGTGACCAACTACCGGCTCGACGCCCGCCACAGCGGCAAGGCCATGGGCCTCCCGCAGGCGACCGCCGACAACAGCGTGCGCGTCGGCCAGTACACCTACAGCGGCAACGCGTGGCAGCAGTGGCAGTTCCAGGACGCCGGCAGCGGCTACTGGCGCATCGTCAGCCGCCACAGCGGCAAGTGCCTCGACGTGGTCGGCGCCTCGACCGCCGACGGCGCCGAGATCGTCCAGTACACCTGCGGCACCGGGACCAACCAGCAGTTCCAGCTCGTCGCCAACGGCGGCTACTCCCAGCTCAAGGCCCGCCACAGCGGCAAGTGCGTGGACGTGCCCGCCGCGTCCACCGCCGATGGCGCGATCCTCAAGCAGTACACCTGCAACACCGGCACCAACCAGCAGTGGTCGCGCACGGCCGTCTGACGGCCGTCCCGACCTGACCGCCGAACGCCCCGCCGCCGAGGTGGTGGGGCGTTCGGCGGTTCACCTCGGACCCGGCAGGTCCGTCGACGCGAGCGTGCCGGGCCCGGACCTGGCCCCGTTCCGCGTCGGTCCTGCTAGGCTCGCCGCGATGGTTACCAACGTGAGCAGAACGGGGGTTCTCTTCGCTCAAGGTGAGTGCTGATGCACCACTTGACCGCGAATGAGGATTCCCGCCTCCTTTTCTGGGCGCGCGTGCGCGAGTTCGCCGTGCCGCCGTCGATGATCGAGCAGTCGACCGCCCGCCGAGTGGTGGGCGACTGGGCCGGCGCCTGCGCCGGCGCGCGCGTCGACGTGGACCTGGACCTGCGAGCCGTGCGTCGTGACCACGGCCGGGAGTTCGCGGCCCTGGTCCGCGCCGATCTCCGTCAGCTGGCCCCCGACCTGCTTCGCTGGCACTTCCCGAGGATCGCCCCGGACGGGTTGCTGCGGCCGGGGCTCACCGCGTCCCTGGCCCGGTACCCCTCGACGGGCGACAGCGGCGGCGCGGTGCACCTCGTGGCGCGCACGCCGCCGGCTTGGGCGGGTGCCGGTCAGCGGATCAGCCTCGCGCTGTGGGAGCCCTCCCGCCCGAGGGCCGGGGCGGGACTGCACCCGCACCCCCGGCCCGACCGGCGGTTCCGCCTCGACCTGCACCGCCACCTCTGGGACGTGCGCCGGGCCGGTGAGCTGGGGGAGCGGTCCGGGGCCGGGCAGCCGCCCGGTGATCCGGCGGTGGCCGGGCTCCCGGACGGCGTGGTGGCGTGGTCGAGCGGCTTCGCCGTGGACCGATGGCCGGCGGAGGCGGCGTTGCTGCTGCGCGCGGAGGGCCGTGCGGACGGTGTGGTCACCGTGCGGCTCAACGCCCGGAGCAGGGTGTCACTGCACCCGGTCGGGGCCGGGTCGTCCACGCCGTGGATCACGGCGGGTCCTCCGAGGGGGTGCGGCCGTGCGTTGCCGGTCCTGCCCGACGCCGCGACGTGGGTCCTCCCCGACCTGGACCTGCTCCGCGCCGGGTTGATCGACGGCGACCGGCTGCACCCGCTCGTCGCGTCCGTGCTCCTGCCGGACCACCGGCCGGCCGGGGCGCCGCCGAGTTCCACCGGCTCCGGCCACGCGCGGCTCGTGGAGTGCCGTGGCACCACGCACCGGATCGGCGTGGTGGACGGGGTGCTCGTCCCGCTGGACCACGACGCCGACGAGATCCGCCGCGAGGAGCTGCTGGTCGCGTTGGGCGGACCTCCGCTGCCGTGCCTGCGGGCGATCGACGACGCGCACCGGCGACCGGAGTCCCTTGTGGACGTTCGCGCCCGGCTGGACCACGGCGACACCGCCGGCGCCCTCGCCGTGGTCGAAGGCCTGCTCGGACCGGACGTGCTGCTGCGCGGCGGGGCGTTGCGCGACGAGCTGGAGACGGCGGCGCGCCGCCGGGTGGCGCACGGGCTGTTCCGGACCGGCCTCGTCGGGGCCGCTCCGGGTCCGGCGGCGCGGGACACCCGCCCTCGTGACCTCCGGTCCCACCCGCGCCACGCGATTGCTCGCTGACTTCCCCGTACCGCCCGCTCTCCCGGCCGACGCACGGCCACCGAACCGACCTCGAAAGGTGATCGACACATGCCTGTTGCCCTGGACACCCCAGCCGAAGCGGCGTACGTCCGACCGATGGACGCCGCCGCCGACCTGCTCGCCCTGCTCCGCGACACCACGACCGAACCGCGTGCCGACACGCAGCTGGAAGCGTTGACGCTGGCCGTTTCCGCCGACCTGCCGGTGCTGCTGTGGGGCGAGCCGGGGATCGGCAAGACCGCGGCGCTGAACCAGCTCGCCGACGCCCTCGACCTGCCGCTGACCACGGTGATCGCCAGCGTGCACGAGCCCTCCGACTTCTCCGGCCTGCCGGTGGTGGGTGACGACCCGGCCGTGCAGGGCGTGCCCATGGCCCCGCCCGACTGGGCCGTGCGCCTGGTCCGGGCAGGCCGCGGGCTCTTGTTCCTCGACGAGCTGTCCACCGCGCCGCCCGCCGTCCAGGCCGCGTTGCTGCGCGTCGTGCTCGAACGCCGGATCGGCGCGCTGCGACTCCCGCCCGGCGTCCGGATCGTGGCCGCCGCCAACCCGCGCTCCTCCGCCGCCGACGGCTGGGAGCTGAGCCCGCCGCTGGCCAACCGGTTCGTGCACCTGCGGTGGTCCTACGACCACGAGGTCGTGGTGCGGGGGCTGGGTGGGACGTGGCCGACAGCGGCGTTGCCGAGGCTGGACCCCGGACGGCTGGTCGACGCCGTGGCATACGCCCGTCGGGCGGTGTGCGCGCTCCTGGCCGCCCGTCCCGGGCTCGTGCACCAGCTGCCGAAGAGCGACGCGGGACGCGGCGGGCCGTGGCCGTCCCCGCGCACGTGGGAGATGGCACTGCGCCTGATCGCCTTCGCCACCGCGGCCGGCGCCGCGCGGGAGGTGCTGTCGACGTTGGTGCGGGCCACCGTGGGGGACGGGCCGGGCCTGGAGTTGGTGGCGAGCCTGGACCGGATGGACCTGCCGGACCCCGAGGCGCTGCTCGCGGACCCGTCGGCGGCCGTCCTGCCCGAGCGCGGCGACCTGCGCCAGGCGGTGCTCGACGGCGTGGTGGAGGCGGTGCGCGGGAGGCCGGAACGAGCCCGGTGGGACGCGGCGTGGACGTTGCTGGTGCTGGCACTGGAAAGCGGGGCGCCGGACCTGGTGGTCGTGCCGGCGTCCACGCTCGCCGCGCTGCGCCGCGACGACTGGGAGGTGCCGGCGGTGATCGAGCGGCTGGCCGGGGTGGTGTCGCTGTCGAAGCGGGCGGACCGGGCGGCGGTCGGCGCGGGTGGCCGCCGGTGACGCCGGTGTCGCAGGTGGGGCTGGACGAGGAGAAGCTGTTCGCCGCCCGGTTGCACGCGGTCCGCTGCCGGCCCTACCTGGCGACGGCGTTGTTCGCGTTGCACGTGGTGGGCTCGCGGCGGGTGCCGACGATGGCGGTGGACCGGCACTGGCGCTGCTACGTCTCGCCGGCGTTCGTGGCCCGCACATCCGTGGAGGAGCTGGCCGGGGTCTGGGTGCACGAGGTCTCCCACCTGCTGCGCGACCACCACGGGCGCGGCGACCGGTTCGCCGCGGAGCACGGGCTGACCGGGCCGGGGGAGCGGTTGCGGATGAACATCGCCGCGGACTGCGAGATCAACGACGACGTGTTCGGCGAAGGGCTGGTCCAGCCCGCGGGCGCGGTCCGACCGGCCGCGCTCAGGTTGCCCGAGGGGCAGTTGATGGAGGACTACCTGCGCCAGTTCCGGCTCGGGCCGCACACCGACGGGTTCGGCTGGCTGGACTGCGGCAGCGGCGCCGACGGGCTGGAGCGGGAGTGGGACCTGGGGCCGGACGGCGCGCACGGGCTCACCGAGCAGGAACGGGACGCCGTCCGGTTCCGGGTGGCCCAAGGCCTCAACGCCCGCCCGGGGAACGCCCCGCGCGGCTGGCAGCGGTGGGCGAGGGAGGCGTTCCACCCGCCGCAGCCGTGGCGTGAGCTCCTGGGCGCGGCGGTCCGTTCGGCGGCGTCCGGCCCGGGAGTGGGCGAGGACTACACCTACGGCCGGCCTTCGCGCAGGTCGGCGGGTCTGCCTGGGGTCGTCCTGCCGAGCCTGCGCCGCCGGCCGCCCCGGGTGTGCGTGATCGTCGACACCTCCGCGTCGGTGAGCGACGACGAACTGGGCAGCGCGATCGTCGAGATCGCCGCGATCGCCCACGCCGTGGGAGGTCGGCGTGACCTGGTCTCGGTGCTGTCGTGCGACGCCGCCGCCCACGTCACGCATCCGCTGTGCCGTGCCGAGGGGATCCCGCTGGTGGGCGGTGGCGGCACGGACCTGCGCTCCGGCTTCGCCAAGGCGCTGCGCGGCAACCCCCGCCCGGACGTGGTCGTCGCCCTGACCGACGGTCAGACGCCTTGGCCCGACGCGCGTCCGTCCTGCCGGACGGTCGTGGGCCTGTTCCCCCGACCGCCCCGGTCGGGCGAGGACGACCCCGACTACGTGCCGGACGCGCCACCGGCGTGGGCGCGGGTGGTCGCCATCGGCTGATCGGCGACTGCCCGGTTCGACCCGCCCGCGTCGTGGGCGGGTGCGGGATGGACGTCCCGATCCGGCCGGACAGCCGGCAGGCTGGATCGCGTGAACCCGATCGTCGCGCAGGTGTTGACCATCGTCGGTGTCCTGCTCGGCTCAGGCGCGACGTTCGTCGTCACCTCGGCCACCGAGCGGACCCGTTGGCGACGAGCGCAGTCGGCCCGGTGGGACGACAAGCGCCTGCTCGCGTACTCCGAGTACGCCAACGCGGTCAAGCGCATGGTCCGGCTGTGCCGCCGGATCGCGGAGACCAAGGGGCTGCTGTCCACGGGGCAGCCCGTCGACCTCGACTCCGCGTTCACCGACCTCGCGGAGGCGGAGACCGACCGCGCCGCCCGGTGGGAGACCGTCCTGCTCCTCGGCGAGCCGGCGACGATCTCCGCGGCACGGGCCTGGAGCGAGCAGGTGTGGCGGCTGGAGCACGTCGTGCGCGAGGACGACCCCGACCCGTCCTCGTTCACCGACGCCTACCGGAGCGCCATGCGCCTGCGCAACGAGTTCTACGCCTCCGCCCGCGCCGACCTCGACATCACCAGCGGCCCGCTGCCCGAGCTCACGTGGAAGTCGCTCGAACCCCCACCACGCCCACCCGACCGCCCCAGCACGCCCTGACGACCAGAGGCCGCAGCCCGGAACCCGGTGCTGCGCCGAGGGTCCGTCCGGCACGTCGGCCGTTCGCGACCGACCGGTTCGCCGGTCCTCGGCGACGTGATGGAACCCACCTACCGGATCGGTCGGCTTACCGACCGGATCGGTAGGTCGCTGCGTACCGTGGAGGTATGGCACGCGCGCTGACCGAGGACCAGTTGCTCGACCGGGTGGCGGGTCTGTTCGCCCAGCACGGGTTCGACCACACGTCGTTGAAGGACCTGGCCGACGCGGTCGGGTTGTCGAAGGCCGGCCTGCTGCACCACTACCCGAGCAAGGAAGCGCTGTTCGAGGCCGCCCGTGACGTCGGCCGCACGCACAGCCGCGAGCTGTTCGAGCAGGCCACGCGGGTGCCGCCGGGCCCGGCGCGCGACCGGCGAGCCGTGGAGCTGCTGGTCGACTTCGCCCTGGACCGCCCCGGGCTGGTCGCGCTGGAGTCCCGCGCGATCGGCCGCCTCGGCGCCGAAGACCTGGACGCCCACCGCCTGGACGCCCTGTCCCAGCACGTGCTCGCGGTGTTCGGCGTCGAACCGGACACGGTCGACACCGAGCGGCTGGTCCGGGCGATCGGCGTGCTCAGCGCCCTGGCCGTGCTCAGCCTGGCCGCCAACCACACGGGCGAGAAGACCGCCTGGCGGCCGCACATCATCGCCACCTGCCTCGACGCGCTCGGGCACCGCGACCCATCCCCTTCGGAGGCCTGACTCCCATGGCACGTCTGCTCTACCGACTCGGCTTCGGCGCGCACCGGCGCCGCCTGGTCGTCGTCCTGCTGTGGCTGCTCGTGCTCGGCGGCACGGCGTTCGGCGCGGTCACCCTGTCCGGCCCGACCTCCGGCTCCTTCTCCATCCCGGGGCAGGAGTCGACCACCGCCCTGGACAAGATCTCCGACGAGTTCGGCACCGGCGGCGGCGCGACCGCGCGAGTGGTCGTGCAGGCGCCGGACGGGCAGCAGGTGACCTCGCCCGAGAACGCCGCGAAGCTCGCCGGGCTGGTGCAAGAGCTGTCCGCGCTGCCCGGCGTGACGTCCGCGAGCAACCCGCTCGACCCGCGTGCGCCGACCGTGAACGCGGACCAGGACGTCGCCTACAGCACGGTCACCTACGAGGCCGCGGTCGGCGAGGTCACCGAGGAGCAGCGCACCGCGCTCTTCGACGCCACGCGGCACGTGAGCGGGCTGACCGTGGAGGCCACCGGTGAGGCCACGCAGGCGCCGCCGCACGTGGGCGGTCCGGCCGAGGTCATCGGCGTGGTCATCGCCCTGCTGGTGCTGGCCGTCACCTACGGCTCGCTCGTGCTGGCGGGCATGAACCTGCTGACCGCCTCCGTCGGCGTCGGCATCGGCGCGCTGGGCGTCACCATCGCCACCGGCTTCATGGACCTGCAGTCCACCACCCCGATCCTGGCCGCGATGCTCGGCCTGGCGGTCGGCATCGACTACGCCCTGTTCATCATCAACCGCTACCGGCAGGAGCTGCGCCGGGGCCGGGACGTGGGCGACGCGATCGGCACGGCCGTCGGCACCGCGGGCTCCGCCGTCGTGACCGCCGGCCTGACCGTGGTCATCGCGCTGGCGGGCCTGGCCGTGGTCGGCATCCCGTTCCTGACCCAGATGGGCGTCGCCGCCGCGTTGACCATCGTGGTCGCGGTCGGAGTCGCGGTCACCCTGGTGCCCGCCGTGCTCGGCTACCTCGGCCGCCGCGTGCTGCCGCGCAAGGAGCGCGACGTGCCTGCCGGCAACGCCGCCGAACCGCGCGAGCGCGGTTTCTTCGGCGGCTGGATCGGCGCGGTCACCCGCAACCGGGTCGTGGCGCTGCTGCTGGCCGTCCTGGGCCTGGGCGCGATCGCCGTGCCGGTGCTGTCGATGGAGACGACCCTGGTCGCGGCCCCGCCGGCCGACTCGAGCCAGGCCCGCGCGGAACGGCTGCTCGCCGAGGGCTTCGGCGAGGGCTTCAACGGCCCGCTGGTCGTGCTGTTCGAGGGCGACGACGCCGCCGCCACCGCGGCCGCCACCGTCGGGACCATCCAGGGCGCGGGTGACGTCGCGCTGGTCACGCCGCCGGTGCCCAACGCCGACGGCACGGCCGCGATGGTCACCGTGATCCCGGAGTCCGGCCCGGCCACGCAGGCCACCGAGCAGCTGGTCACCGACCTGCGCGAACGGCTGGCCGACGTGGCCGGCGCGACCACCTACGTCACCGGTGCCACCGCCGTGAGCGTGGACGTGGCCGTCGCCCTGGACGAGGCCATGCCGGTCTACCTGGCGCTCGTCGTCGGCCTCGCCCTGGTGCTGCTGGTGCTCGTGTTCCGGTCGATCCTGGTGCCGCTGGTGGGCGTGCTGGGCTTCCTGCTCACCATCGGCGCCTCGCTCGGCGCGACGGTCGCGGTGTTCCAGTGGGGCTGGCTGGCCGACGCGGTCAACCTGGACGGCACCGGTCCGCTGCTCAGCCTCACCCCGATCCTGATGGTGGGCATCCTGTTCGGCCTGGCGATGGACTACCAGATCTTCCTGGTGTCCCGGATGCACGAGGCGCACCACCACGGCAAGGCGCCGCTCGCCGCGATCGACACCGGCTTCCGCCAGGCCGCGCCCGTGGTCGTGGCCGCCGCGCTGATCATGTTCTCGGTGTTCGCGGGCTTCGTGCCCGCGGGCGAGGGCCCGATGAAGTCCATCGCGTTCGCCCTGGCCATCGGCATCCTGTTCGACGCGTTCGTGGTCCGGATGGTCCTCGTGCCCGCCGCGCTGGCCCTGCTGGGCGAGAAGGCCTGGTGGCTGCCGAAGTGGCTGCGCCGCCTGCCGACCCTCGACGTCGAGGGCGCCGCGCTGGAAGAGGACCGCGCGGAACTGGCCACCGCGACCCGGTGACCGCCGACGGGTCCGGCTCCGCCCAGGCGCCGGACCCGTCCTGGTTCACACCGACTTCGCCAGCCACTCGTCGAACGTGGTCGGCGCGACGCGGACGCGCTCGCCCGGCAGCAGCGCGTTCCCGGCCATCTCCGGGCCGAACACGCCCGACCACGTCGGCACCAGGCGCACGTCCCGGCCACGCGCCAGGTGCGTGCGCCGCGCCATGTCGACCAAGTCCTGCGTCTCCGGGCCGGCGAGGTCCGCGCAACGCCCCTGCGGCTCGCCGACGGCGACCTCGGCGAGGACGTCGGCCACGTCCTGCGGCGCGATCGGCTGCACGAGCAGCGGCGCGATGGTGGCCACGCCGTCCCGCTCGGTCCAGCCCGCGACCATCTCGGCGAAGTCGTGGAACTGCGTGGCCGGGACGATCGTCCACGGCACGGGGCTCGCGGCGACCAGGCGTTCCTGCTCGCGCTTGCCCGCGTAGTGCACGTTGCCCTCGACGTCCGCGATGCCGACGATCGAGAGCAGCACGTGGTGCCGGACGCCGGCCCGCGCCTCGGCGGCGAGCAGGGTGGCGGTCATCCCGCCGAACAGGCGCACGGTCTCGGCGCGGTCCGCCGCGGGCACGTTGACCGCGTCCACCACCGCGTCGACGCCGGCCAGCGCCGCGTCGAGACCGTCGCCGGTCACCAGGTCCACGCCGTGCGCCCGGCTGACGCGCACGACGTCGTGACCGCCGCGCTCAAGGGCGGCGACGGTGAGGGAGCCGATGTTGCCGGTCGCGCCGGCGACTGCGATCCGCATGACGATCCTTCCGCTTCGGTGCTGTGCGCCGAACCTATCTCGGACTAAATAGATCCGCAATGTCTTGGATAGAATGACCCCGTGAAGCTGCCTGTGAGCACCGAGTGGGTCTTGCACTGCGCCACGACCCTGGCGCAGCTCGAACCGGGCGCCACGGCGTCGGCGGCCCAGCTCGCGGCGTACTACGACCTGCCCGCGCCCTACCTCGCCAAGCAGTTGCAGGGGCTGGTCAAGGCGGGCGTGCTGACCGCGACGACCGGCCCGCGCGGCGGCTTCCGGCTCGCCAGGCCGGCCTCGGAGATCACGTTGCGGCACGTGGTGGAGGCCGTCGACGGCGCGTCCTCGCCGTACGAGTGCCAGGAGATCCGGCAGCGGGGACGGGGCGCGCTGCCCGCCGAGGACTGCCGGACGACGTGCGTGCTCGCCGCGAAGATGGCTGGCGCGCACGAGGCGTGGCGGCGCGCGCTCGACGCGGAGTCGTTGGCCGACGTCGTGGAGTCGTTGCCGCCGGGGGCCGTGGCCCGCACCCGGTCGCTCGTGGCGGCGACGGCAGCCGCCCTCCGGCGGACTCCCTGACCTGATTCGGCCGAACGTCCGCGCGACCACCGCTCCGGCCGAACGGGGACGGTTGCGGCAACAGGCCGACGATTGCGTTATCGGGTTGCGGGCCGCGGCATCGTCCTATGTGGACGCCGACAGTGCACGCGCGGACGTCTTCGGCCGGCTCGACCCGGAGGGGCCGGTGTCCTGACGGCGGCACGACTCGGCGAGACGGACGACCCCGAGGCGCTCGTCTCCGGTGAGCCCGAGCTGGTCACCGGCGACCTGCGTCAGCTCGTGGGGACGCTGCGGGCGATCGCGCCGGCCCGCGCGGACGCGGCCCGCGAGCAGGCCGAGGTGGCCCGCGCGGCGCTGGGCGACACGACGCCGCTGGACCGGGTGCTCGCCGAGGGCTGGCGGTGTTCGGCGACGAGCC
Source organism: Actinosynnema sp. CA-299493 (assembly GCF_050946825.1). Classification (NCBI taxonomy): domain Bacteria; kingdom Bacillati; phylum Actinomycetota; class Actinomycetes; order Pseudonocardiales; family Pseudonocardiaceae; genus Actinosynnema; species Actinosynnema sp. CA-299493. The sequence continues at coordinate 7,634,624 of NZ_CP191993.1, read as the reverse complement.
CCGCGGGAGGTGGCCGCCACCGTGCCGCCCCGCGTGGTCCGGAGGTCGTGCCGGTGGAGGACGAGGAGCCGGAGCCCGACTGCCGCAGTCGCGACGCCTGGTGGGTCAGGAGCCGCAGACGCAACCGCGGCTGTGGCTCTCGCTGGTGGTCGCGGTGCAGAAGCGCAGCGCGATCCGGTCGTGGGACTCCAGGGGGTGCGGGCACGCGGCGCACCGCGGGGATGCCGCGGCGGTGGTCCCGGCGGCGTCGACCTCGGCCGCGGGGGCGTCGGTCGAGTCGATGGTCGGCAGCACGTGGTTCATCGGACCTGTCCTGTCCGCACCTGCGGAGCACGTCGATCTCCGGGCGGTGCGAGATGGGTCGGGACACCGGCAACTCGTGACTGATGCTCGAACGGTTCCCGCCTACCCCCGAAGGTACACGTCGAGCCGGCTCCGGCCGCCGGCGCGGCCGGATGGACCAGCACGCCGAGCCGATCGCCCCTGGTCGCGGCGGGGATCACCCGAATGCGCCGAACCGGGCGGCCGACGTGCCTGGAAAGTCCGAAGTGGACGGTCATGCGGTGCACTGTGGACAGACCTCCGACCGGCCGACGGGTGGTCCCGGCGTCGTGCCGCCGCCTCGCCCCCGGTCCGGACCAGGCCGGTCCGGGCAGCCGGTTCAACCGTCGGTCCGACGTCGCGCTCGACACGCCCACCGCAACGCTGTGGCGGTCACGGCGCCTCGACGTGTACCGTAGGTGGCATCGGGGCGTTCCTTATCTTCTGAACCCCGAACACCCTCGCGCCGTGCGGGGATCTCCGGACCGGCATCGCCGACCGTGAGCACGCATCGGACGCGGAGAAAGTCGGAAGCACATGTCATCCACGTACCACGACCTGTTCAGCCACCCGGACACGGACCGGCCCGAGGACACGAGCGGCCCGCGCCGCGACGAGCAGCGGTCCTACACCGACCTGTTCCGCGAGCCGGCCGACGTGCCCCCGCAGGGCACCGGCGGCACCGCCTGACCCAGGCACCCCACCCGCCGCGCGCGTCGCGGCGGGTCGCACGGCCGCGCGTCGGGTGACCCCGGGCGCGACCCGTCGAGACTTCGCGCGCGACGGAGAACGCCCCGGCGCCACCCGAACACCGGGGGTTCCCCGTCGCGCCCGTCAGGCCGCGGTCACTCCGCGCGCCACAGCGCGGGCACGTTCGGCGGTTCCCAGCCCGGCTGGGCGAGGTGCCCCTGCAAGCACACGTACCCGACGCCGTTGTGGGTCACGATCGCGCCGATCGCGTAGTTCGTGCCCGCCGCCCACGTGCCACCACCCGGCGACGACGGCGTCGTGCTCGTGGTCGAGGTCGGCCGGGTGGTGGAGCTCTGCGGCACGTTCAGCACGAAGTCGAACTTCGCCTCCCGCCCGCCGCCGACGGTGCGCACCTCCATCAGCAGCCGCGGGTCGAAGATGCTGTCGGTGTTGTTGCGGGGCTCGCCCGGGAAGTACAGCTGGGTGGTGAGCACCGGCCGACCGGGCGCCTGCAACTTCACGTGGATGTGCCTGGTCCGGCCGGGGTAGAGGCCGGGCACGATCGTGGTCAGCGTGAACGTGCCGTCCGGGTTGGTGAACTGGTGGCCGCGGAACCGGTAGCCGCTGTTGTCGTACACGCCGTTGACGTCGGCCTGCCAGAAGTCCATCAGCACGTTGCCCAGCGGCAGGCACGCCAACCCGAACACGTAGCCGGTGACGGTGAGCCTGGTGCCGGGTGTGCCCGCGTCGACCAGCGACGTGCGGCGCGGCGAGTTCGGCTTGAAGTACGGCCCCTCGGTCTGCGCCGGTGTCGGGTCGTCGCCGTCGTCGCACGCCGGCGTCAGCTCCACCGGCTCGCCGTTCGCGCCGACCGTGCGGGCCAGCGCGGGCACGCCCATCATCGCCACCGGCAGCGCGACGCCCGCGGCCACCGCGGCGCGCAGCACCGTCTTGCGGCTGAGGTGGCGTGCGCCCGACTCGTCGACGACGGGTTGTCCGGTCGTGCCGCGGTCGCCGTCCGTGGATGCGTCCATGTCTTCTCCTTCGGTCCGGCTCCTCGTGGGGGCGGCGGGTTCGGGATGCAGACGAACCTACGGACGCGGATCACTCGCGGACGATGGACTGACGCCGTCGTTCGTGGTGATCCTCGCGGTCTCCGTTGCCTCTCGCGCTCACTGTGAACGGCCCGCCGCGCGGCGGAACGCGCCGGGGCTCGCGCCCGCCTCCCGGCGGAAGAACCGGCAGAAGTAGGCGGGATCGTCGAAGCCGACCCGGTTCGCCACCTGCCGCACGGTCAGCTCCGTCTTGACCAGCAGCCGTTGCGCCTCCTGCGTGCGCGCCTGGCGGACCAGCTGCGACGGCGTCCGCCCGGTCGCCGCCTTCACCGCCTCGGTGAGGTAGCCGGGGGTGACGCCGATCCGCTCCGCGTACGCGCGGACGGACCACAGCCGGTGGTCCGTGCGGCCGGACAGCCGGACGAACTCCTCCGCCACCGCGCCGGAGCGGGCGGGCGGCGGTGCGGCCGGTGTCGCGGTCAGCCGGGCCGCGCGCACGACGAGCACGTGCAGCAACGCCCGCAACACGGTCTCCGCGCCCGCTTCGCCGTGCCGGTACTCGTCGTGCAGCTCGGCGATCAGCCGGCCGACCCGGGCGTGCGTCGGCTCGTCCAGCGTCAACCAGGGCCGTTCGCTCAACCGGCGCAGCAGCTCGCGGTCGGCGGGGTGGTCGAGCAGGAAGTCGTCGGTGAACAGCAGCACCGAGCCCTGCAGGTCGTGCGCGCCGTCCCAGTGGTGCACCTGGCCGGGCGCGATCACGCACAGGTGCGGCGGGCGCAGCTCCCAGCGGGCGAGGTCGACCACGTGCGTGCCGGTGCCGCCGGTGACGTGCACGATCTCGTGGAACGTGTGCCGGTGCGGGAACGACGCGCGCGACATCGGCCCGATGGTGTCGAACGTGCCGACCGCGAACGGCGGCGCGCCGGGTGACGGCACCTCGAGCCGGTGCACGGGCAAGTCGCCGTCGCGCGGCGTCCGGCTGGGCATTCCCGGCAACACGGTGGTGCCGCGCATCCTCCTGAGCCCCTCTCCGGTGAAGGTCCAGACCAATCCTGGCACCGACCACCATGGCACGACCGGGCGCGCGGGGGAACGGCGTCGGCGCTCAGTGCCCCTTGGTGGCTCTCACCGCGAACCCCTGCGGCGGCGCCAGGCCCGGACGCGCCGGACCTGGTCCAGTCGTCGTGCCCGGGGTGCCTGCCGCGCTCGTTGCGTTCGTCCTGCTCTCCGAGCCGCCGAGCAGGATGCCGGTGAGCGACGCGCGTTCGTCGGCCATGGCCCGTGCCACGTCGGCGAGCTCGTCGCCCACCACCGGCACGCCTCCTCCGCCGTCCGCCCGCACCGCGCCCAGCACGGCCCGTCGCAGCAGCTCCTTGATGAACGACGCCGTGACGCCCTCGGTCGCCTCGACCACCGGACCCAGGTCGGCCCGCAGGTCGACACCGCGCCCGTACAGCTCGACCAGCCTGCGGCGGCCGTCCGCGTCGGGCCGGGGCACCTCGATGGCCAGGTCGACGCGCCCCGGCCGGTCGGCCAGCGCGCGTTCCAGCTCGTCGGCCCGGTTCGTGGTGAGCACGAACGTGACGTCCGCGTCCGCGCCGACCCCGTCCATCGCGTCGAGCAGCGTGAACAGCAGCGGGTTCGTGGGTCCGGCCGCGACACCGCGGTCCATGGCGACCAGGTCCACGTCCTCCACCACGACCATCGACGGCTGCAACCGCCTGGCCAGAGCCGCCGCCTGGCCGATCAGCCGCATCGCCTGGCCGGTCAGCAGGATGACCGTGCAGTCGGACAACCGGCTCATCAGGTAGCGGACGGTGTGCGTCTTGCCGGTGCCGGGCGGTCCGTGCAGCAGCAGCCCGCGCTTGAGGTGCTGACCGGCCGCGAGCAGCCGTTCGGAGTGCTCGGCGATGCCGACGACGTGCTCCTCGATCGAGTCCAGCACGCCGTCCGGCAGCACCACGTCGTCGGCGGTCAGCGCGGGCCGGGGGAGGAACGTCAGCAGCTCGTTGCCCCGGTGCTCGCTCACCCCGAACGCCAGCACCTGCCGCCGGAACACGTCGTGCTCCCGCATCAACCGCTCGATCTCCCCGCCGACCGCCCGCGCCGCCGCTCGATCGGCCGCGAGGACCTCCAACCGGCAGGCCGGCGGCCCGTAGTCGTTGGACCCGCGGATGCCGACCAGCACGGGCGTGCCGTCGGGCGCGGTCGTCGGCGCCAGGCCGAGCTGGACGACCTCGACGCTGTCCTCGGGGCCCACCGCCGCCGTCGCGTAGTCGGCCGACCCGAGCCCGTAGCCGACCGAGTGCCGTGCGGCCAGGAGCATGCCCATGATGTCCTCGTGGCCGCGGTGCTGCCCACCCACCCCGAACCACTGGGCCTCCGGCGTGTGCTCCGCGAGGTAGGCGTCGACACCCCGCTGGAGGTTGACGTGCTCCCACGCCTCGAACCGCGTGGCGACCGACAGCACCTGCGCCAACTCGCACCCGAGGTGCTCCCGCAACCTCGCGATCAACGGCGCCGCCTCACCGTCCTGCTCGACGAGGTTCGCCGTCAACTGCATCAACCGCCGCAAACTGCTCGCCAGCGCCCTGGCCTCGTCCCCGGAGAGTTCCCCCACACCAACCACCCCCTACCGGCCATCTTCACCCATCCGAGCCGCCCTGTCGCGGGTGGTTCGCGGATGACCCGATGTCCAGATCTGCCGGATTTCACCGCATCGTGTCTGACACGGTGTGGTGGTGCGAGTGGTGGACGACGTCGGCGACGAGTTGAACGCCGACTTCTCGGTGGAGCCGGACGGCGAGCACCTGGCGGTGCTGTTGGAGAGCGCCGGCGGGCGGACGGCGGACGGTGGGGTGCGCAACGCCGACTACCGGCCCGGGTTGGAGGTGCTGCTGGCGCGGTTGGCGGCGATCGACGCCGTGCTGCTCGACGCGCTGGTCGACTCGCGCCAGGTCCGCGGCCTGGCCGAGGACGAGCGCAGGCTCCTCGCCGAGCCGGTGTGGCTGGGCCGGGGCGTCGACGTCTCCGCCCTGCGCCGGCGGCTCACCAGCGGCCAGGGGCGCATCGGGCAGCGGCCGGGTGCGCCGAAGGCGGGCAACAACAGCAAGCGGCTCAGGTTGCGGGTCGACGTGCCGGGGTACCGGACTGCGGACGACCAGCGGCTGGCCCGGGACATCGCGTGGCCTCGACCGCGGCTCGCCGAGCGGTTCCGCGCGCCCGACCTGTTCGCCGCGTTGGAGGACCTGGCCACGCGTCGGCAGGGCGGTGAGGTCGCGTCCGCAGAGCCCTTGGTGCTGACGTGGGCCGTGGGCCGACTCGCGGCCGGGCACGACCGGTTGTTCCCGTGGGCCGAGTTCCGGCCGACGGTCACCGCGTTGTTGCACGAGTTCGGGCAGGAAGGGGCGACGGCCGAGGAACCGTTCTGGCGGCTCCGCTCCGCCGACGCCCTGTGGGAGACCCACGGGTTGACCGAGGAGCCCACGGCGGCGGACGGGTCGGCCTCGGCCGGGTTCACCGAGCAGGCCGCCGAGCTGCTGGCCGATCCCGTGGTGCGCGCGCAGGCGGCCGAGGTGGTGCGGGTCGCCTACCTCGCCGGGGTCGACCACCGGGCGTTGTGGCGGCGGGTGGGTCTGCCGGTCGCCGAGCCGCCCCGGGCGCTCGACGTGCTGCGAGGGCTCATCGGCGTCGAGGTGACGACGGCTTCCGGGCGGACCGCCGAGGTGGTCGAGGTCGGCCCGTCGTCGGCGGTGCTGACCACCGCGGACGGGCAGGTCGAGATCGCGGTGGACGAGGTCCAGGCCGCGCTCGACCGGCTCACGGAGGACGGGACCGTGCCCGTCGGGCAGGACGAGGTCGTGGCCGCCGTGGTCGGGACGGTGGCCGGCGCCGTTGTCCGGGCCGGGCGGGTCGTGCTGCGCGGCGGACGGGCGGTCCGGGACGGGCGCGACAAGCACTTCGCCGAGCTGGACGGCCGGGTGGTCGCGAAGTACCGCAAGGAGCAGGGCGAACTGCGGAAGGTGCTGGTCGGGGCCGCGGCCGAGGCTCCGTGCGCGCTGTGCGGGCGGGTGTTCCCGGTCGAGCTGCTGATCGCGGCGCACATCAAGCGGCGGTCGGTGTGCGACGACTACGAGCGCAACGACCTGCGCAACGTCGCGATGCTCGCGTGCTCGTTCGGCTGCGACCGGCTCTTCGAGGTGGGGTACGTCTCAGTGGACGAGGGCGGAGCGGTGCTGGTCGCGTCGGCCGGCGGCCTCGAACCGCACCTCGAACACCTGCGTGGGCGTGTTGCGGAGGCTTTCCACGAGCGGTCGGCGGGGTACTTCCGGTGGCACCGTCGGAACGTGTTCAAGGGTCGGACCGGAGGGGGTGTCGGAGGGGTCCGTTAGGATCGCGTGATGGCTTCGCAAGAGGTGCTGCGAAGGGTCTTCGGGTACGAGTCCTTCCGCGGGGAGCAGCAGGACATCGTCGACCACGTCGTCTCCGGCGGGGACGCGTTGGTGCTCATGCCCACCGGCGGCGGCAAGTCGTTGTGCTACCAGATCCCCTCCCTGGTGCGCGAGGGCACCGGGGTGGTGGTGTCGCCGCTCATCGCGCTGATGCAGGACCAGGTGGACGCGCTGCGGGACCTCGGCGTGCGCGCCGGGTTCCTCAACTCGACCCAGTTCCCCGACGAGCGCTCGATGGTCGAGGCCGAGTTCCTGGCGGGTGAGCTGGACCTGCTCTACCTCGCCCCCGAGCGCCTGCGCACCGAGCAGACCACCCGCCTGCTGGAGCGTGGCAAGATCGCCCTGTTCGCGATCGACGAGGCGCACTGCGTCTCCCAGTGGGGCCACGACTTCCGGCCCGAGTACCTGGCGCTGTCCCACCTGCACGAGCGGTGGCCGGAGGTGCCGCGCATCGCGCTCACGGCGACCGCCACGCGGGCCACGCACGCCGAGATCGCCGAACGCCTCAACCTCGGTGACGCGAAGCACTTCGTCGCCAGCTTCGACCGCCCGAACATCCAGTACCGGATCGTGCCCAAGAACGAGCCGAAGAAGCAGCTGCTGGAACTGCTGCGCACCGAGCACGAGGGCGACGCGGGCATCGTCTACTGCCTCTCGCGCAACTCGGTGGAGAAGACCGCCGAGTTCCTCACCCAGAACGGCGTCGCGGCCCTGCCGTACCACGCGGGGCTCGACGCGGGCACCCGGTCGCGCAACCAGTCCCGCTTCCTGCGCGAGGACGGCCTGGTGATGGTCGCCACCATCGCGTTCGGCATGGGCATCGACAAGCCGGACGTCCGGTTCGTCGCCCACCTGGACCTGCCGAAGTCCGTGGAGGGCTACTACCAGGAGACGGGCCGCGCGGGCCGCGACGGGCTGCTGTCCACCGCCTGGCTGGCCTACGGCCTGCAGGACGTCGTCCAGCAGCGCAAGATGATCGACGACTCCGAGGGCGACCAGCAGCACCGCCGCAAGCTCATGGCCCACCTCGACGCGATGCTCGCGCTGTGCGAGACGGTCGAGTGCCGCCGCGTGCGGTTGCTGGAGTACTTCGGCCAGTCCGGCAAGCCGTGCGGCAACTGCGACACCTGCCTCGCGCCGCCGGAGACGTGGGACGGCACGGTGGCCGCGCAGAAGGTGCTGTCCACCGTGGTGCGCCTGCGCAACGAACGGCGGCAGAAGTTCGGCGCGGGCCAGACGATCGACATCCTGCTCGGCCGCAAGACCGCGAAGATCATCCAGCACGACCACGACCAGCTCAAGGTCTTCGGCATCGGCACGGAGCTGAACGAGAGCGGCTGGCGCGGCGTGGTGCGCCAACTCCTGGCGCAGGGTCTGATCACGGTCGAGGGCGAGTACTCCACGCTCGTCGTCACGCCCGCCAGTGACGAGGTGCTCTACCAGGGCCGCAAGGTGCTGATGCGGCGCGAGGCGGAGCGCGCGCCCAAGGTCAAGACCGCCAAGGCGGCCAAGAGCGCGCCGGTGGACCTGCCCGCCGAGGCCGCGCCGGTGTTCGAGAAGCTGCGGGCGTGGCGGACGGTGCAGGCCAGGGAGCAGGGCGTCCCGCCCTACATCATCTTCAACGACGCCACGCTGCGGCAGATCGCCGCGACGACACCGGCCACGTTGGACGAGCTGAGCGCGATCAGCGGCGTCGGCGAGAACAAGCTCGCCAAGTACGGTCAGCAGATCCTGGACACGTTGAGCGCATGAACGAGCTCCGCGCCGACTGCACGCGCTGCTTCGCCCTGTGCTGCGTGGTGCCGTCGTTCGCCAAGTCGGTCGACTTCGCGATCGACAAGCCCGCCCGCACGCCGTGCCCGAACCTGCGCGACGACTTCCGCTGCGGCGTCCACACCGAACTGCGGGCCACCGGGTTCACCGGCTGCACGGTGTACGACTGCTTCGGCGCGGGCCAGCAGGTGGCGCAGGTGACGTTCGGCGGCACGAGCTGGCGTGACGACCCGGCGTCGGCGCGCACCATGTTCGACGTGTTCCCGGTCATGCGGCAGCTGCACGAGCTGCTCTGGTACCTGACCGAGGCGCTGGACCTGGCGCCGGCCCGCGCGCTGCACCCCGCCGCGCGCGAGCTGAAGAAGACGATCGAGGGCCTGACCACCGGCACGCCCGAGGACCTGCTGGGACTCGACGTGGGCCCGCACTGGGAGCGCGCGAACGCCCTGCTGCTGCGCGCCAGCGAGCTGACCAGGGGCAAGGGCAAGAACCGCCGGGGCGCGGACCTGGTCGGCAAGGACCTCAAGGGCGCGAACCTCCGCGCGTCCACCCTGCGCGGCGCGTACCTCATCGGGGCCAAGCTGATCAAGGCGGACCTGCGGCTGGTCGACTTCATCGGCGCGGACCTGCGCGGCGCCGACCTGTCCGGCGCGGACCTAACCGGCGCCTTCTTCCTCACCCAGCCGCAGGTGGACGCCGCCAGGGGCGACGGGACGACGAAGCTGCCGAAGTCCGTGACCAGACCGGCGCACTGGGTACGTCGACAGGCGTAGGCGCGGGAGCCGCCACCGGACCGACGCGGTGACGGCGCGCGGCGCGTCACGCTACGCGCCATGAGAACCGCCGGAACGACCGCCAGGACCGGGAACGGCCTGAAACCCAAGGCGCGCAAGACCTGGCTGCTGCTGCACGTCATCTCGTCCGTCGGCTGGCTCGGCGTCACGATCGGGATGCTCGTGCTCGCGCTGGCGGCGTTCGACGCGCCGCCGCTCTACCAGGCGATGGCACTGCTCGGCGACCTCGTCGTGCTGCCGCTGGCGCTGAGCGCGCTGGTCACCGGCGTGGTGCTGTCGCTGGGCACGAAGTGGGGCCTGGTGAGGCACCGGTGGGTGCTGGTGAAGTTCGTGCTGACCGTCGTCGCCGTCGTCGCCACGACGTTCTCGCTGCGCTCGGGCCTGCACGAGGCGGCGGACGGCGTCGTCGGCACGGCGGGCGGCGACGTGCTGGCGGCGGCGTGCGTGTCGCTGGCGCTCTACACGGTCAACACGGTGCTGTCGGTGTTCAAGCCGTGGGGCCGGACCCGGTGGGGCTGAGCTCGGCGCGCCTGCGCTCGACGCTCGTCGCCAGCCCGGCCGGGTCGCACTCGGCGAGGTGGTCGCGGACCAGGTCGTGCGGGAACCGGTGCCCGTCCACCAGCAGCACCCGGTCCCGCGCGGAGTGCAGGATAGCCTTGCGGCGCAACGGGAGCTCGTCCAGCGCGAGCGGCCGGGCGAGCAGTTCGGCGACCGGGTGGAACGGCCGGTTCGCGATCGGCGTGACGACCAGCCCGACCAGCAGCCCGGTCACCGCGCCCGTCGCGGACAGGCCGACGTCGGCGCCCACGAGCGCCGCGAGACCCACCCCGACCGCGCCCGCCGCCGGCAGCCAGCGCAGCCCGCCGGCCGGCCGGACCCGCACGCCGGACCACACCTCGCGCAGGCCGCCGACGAACGCGCCCGCCACCGCACCCGTGCCGAGCCCGATGCCCAACCCGGCCAGCAGGTCCGCCGACGGTCCCGTCACCACCATCGCGCCGGCGGGCACGAGCGCGCACGCGACCGCCCAGTACCGATCGCGCGTGTTGCCGTACGCGACGAGCAGCGAGACCACGACGACCACCCCGTACCCGACCGCCGCGGGCCACCGCGCGACCTGCGCGCCGAGCACCCCGCCGAGGGCCGCCACGGCACCGGTCGCCACCGCGCCGGCGACGAAACCCGTTGCCGCCCAGACGTTCCCCCGGCGCGGGTCGCCGCGCGTCACCCGGAACGCGCTGCGCGGCGCCAGGACCGTGGCCACGGCGGCGACCGCCGCCGGCACCAGGCCGAGCCGCACGCCCACCACGAAGCACAACGCCACCGCCGCGCCCGCCAACGCGGCCGGCGCGGCCCGCCGGAACAGCCGCCACACCGCGTCCGGGCCGACGAAGTCCAGCCAGACGTGCCGCGCGGGCAGCCGTGACCGGGCCAGCAGGTCGCGCTTGCGCCGCGCGATGAGCGCCAGGAACCGCAACGCGCGCACCGTCCGGTCCGGACGCGTCGCACCCCGTGCCGCCGACTCCACCACGTAGGTGTCCAGCACGCCCCGGAACTCCACCCGCCCGGCCCGGTACGCCAACGCCAGCAGGCCGAACGCGAGCGGCGTGCGCAGCTCGTCCCACAGGTCCGGGTTCTTCCCCAGCTCGTCCTGCAAGCCGTCCAGGCGCGGGCCGCAGGCGGCGATCAGCTCCTGGACCGCGGTGCGCGACAACGGTTCCACCCGCACGACGTCGAACCGCGGCAGGTGCTCGTGCTCGTCGTTCGCGGTGCACAGCACGACCTGCGGCACGTTCAGCGCGGTGATCCAGGCCAGGCACTCGACCCGGTCGGCGGGAGCCAGTCCGTCCAGCCCGTCGAACAGCAGCACGAGGTTGCGCTCCCGCAGCCACGCCCGCCCGACCCGCGCCGCGATCCGGTACCGGTCGGCGAGCGCGCGCAGCAGCCACGCGTCGAAGTCGTCGTCCCGCCGCCACCCGCCGAGGTCCACCACCACCGGCACCGGCTGGACCGGGTCGAGCGCGGCCCGCGCCAGCAACGCCCCGGCCAGTTCGAGCAGCAACGTCGTCTTGCCCGAGCCCGCCTCGCCGGTCACCACCACCGGGTGGCGCACGCGCGTCGACAGGCGCGGTCCGACCCGCGGCACGACGCCGAGCTTGAGCCGCAGCTGTTCGGCCAGCGACCCGTCCACCCGCGCCCGCACGAACCGCTCCACCCGGTCCAACGCCGCCCGGCGGTTGGCGGGGTGCGCGGGACGCCTTCGCACGAGCAGCGCGCTCAACCGGCCCCAGGCCGCGAGGCACGCGGTGAGCGCGGACAGCACGACCAGCGCCGGCCACAGCCAGCGCGCGTGCGGGCCGAGCACCGGCAGCGCCGACCCGCCGGTGGCGGCGTTGATCGCGACGGGGACCAGCACGAGGCACGTCACCCCGCCGACCGCGGCCAGGGCGACCAAGCGGGCGGTGCGGCCGAACCGTCGCGCGTCCATGTGCCCTCCCACCAGGTCGCGACCGACGGTAACGGCGTTCGGGGCGCGGGGGTAGGCGAGTTAACGTGGTCGGCCGGTCACCGTCGGTGCCCACCTTCCACAACGTGAAGTGGACGGACCCGGTTCAGCCGGTGAGGAAGTCCACCAGGAGCCGGTTGACCGCGGCGGGCTGTTCGAGGAACCCGAAGTGGCCCGCGTCGGCCACTTCCTCGTACCGCGCGCCCGGGATTGCGTCGGCCACCTCGCGGGCGAGGTGGCAGGGCAGGACCCGGTCGTCGGCGAAACCCACCACCAGGCACGGCACGGTGATGGCGCGGTAGGCGTCGAGCCGGTCGTCGAAGTCGTTCATCTCCATCTGCGCCCGCACGCCCTCGCCCACCGCCGACCCGGTGAACTCGAACACGTCCAGCCAGTCCTGTGCGACGACCGGGTCGCGCAGCGTCGCGGGCGACAGGTTCAGCACCGCGTCCACCGCCGCGAAGTAGCGCGGTGGCAACGTGATCCCCTGGTCGTGCAGCGCGCGCTCGCCGTGCGACAACGCCGACTGCACGGGGTCGTTGCGGCCCGCGGTCGCCAGCAGCACGGCCTTGGCCACCAGGTCCGGCCGGGCCAGCGCGAGCTCCTGCGTCACCCGCGCGCCCATGGACGTGCCGACCACGTGCGCCCGGCCGCCGAGCGACTCGATCAACGCCGCCACGTCGCCGACCAGGTCGTCGATCCTCATCCCGGCCGCGCACTCGTCCGTCGGCGGGATGCCCCGGTTGTCGACGGTCGCCACCCGGAACCCGGCCTCGCGCAGCGCGGGCGCCTGGTGCGCGTGCCACACCCGACCCGGGCTGCCGGTGCCCATCACCATGACGACGAGGTCGCCCTCGCCCTGCACGTGGTAGCTGAGGTTGATCCCGTTGAGCGCGACGACCGGCATGGCCCGCAGATTACTGATCGGCTCCGCCCGGCCGCCATCACCGTGCGGAAACGCTTCGAGCTCGCGTCGGGCAGGACGTAGGTTGACCCCATGAGGCGAGTGATCCTGTCCGGTTCCACGTTCGAAGAGCAGATCGGCTACGCGCGGGCGGTGGTCGACGGCGAGTGGGTGCACGTCTCCGGCACCACCGGCTTCGACTACACCGCCATGACCATCTCCGACGACGTGGTGGCGCAGGCCGAGCAGTGCCTGGCGAACATCGGCGCGGCGCTGGCCGAGGCGGACAGCGGCTTCGCCGACGTGGTGCGGGTGACGTACTACCTGCCCGACGCCGAGGACTTCGAGCCGTGCTGGCCGGTGCTGCGCGCCGCGTTCGGCGAGGTCCGCCCGGCCGCGACGATGCTGGAGTGCGGCCTGGCCGACCCCAGGATGCGCATCGAGATCGAGGTCACCGCGCGTCGGCAGGACCGATAGCCCGGGCGGCTGTGTGCCGGCTCACGCCGCGGTGGATTGAAAGTGACACCGGTGTCAGGTTCGACCATGCGGTATGCGATTCGCCAAACCTCGACCTGACGCCGCCGCCCGATCCGCTGCCGGGTCCGACAGCGCTGCCCGGTCCGGCGTCGACACCGGCACGGCCGCCGAGCCCGACACCGCGCCGCCTGCCCAGCCCGTGGCCGGGGGCGGGAAGCTGCCGTTGCGGCCCTTGCTCGCGCTGGCCACGGCCGCGTTCATCACCGTCCTGACCGAGGCGCTGCCCGCCGGCGTGCTGCGCGGCATGAGCGAGGGCCTCGGCGTGAGCGAGTCCGCGACCGGCCAGCTGGTCACCGTCTACGCGATCGGCACGGTGGCGGCGGCGATCCCGCTGTCCGCCGCCACCTCGGCCTGGCCGCGCAAGCGCTTGCTGCTGGTCGGGGTGGCGGGGTTCGCGGTCGGCAACACCGTCACCGCCGTGTCCACGGCCTTCCCGGTCACCCTGGCCGCCCGGTTCGTCGCCGGCGTGGCCGCGGGCGTGGTGTGGGCGCTGCTGGCCGGGTACGCCCGCCGGGTCGCGCCCGACCACCTGCGCGGCAAGGCCACCGCGCTGGTCATGGCCGGTATCCCGGTCGCGTTGTCGCTCGGCGTGCCCGCCGGCACGTTCCTCGGCGGCGCGCTCGGCTGGCGTGCCGCGTTCTGGGCGATGACCGGGCTGGCCGTGGCGTTGACCGCCTGGGTGGTGGCGGTGGTGCCGGACCGGCCCGGGCAGCCGCGCGGCGGTCGGATCCCGGTCGCGCGGACGCTCGCGCTGCCCGGTGTGGCGCCGGTGCTCGCCGTGACGCTGGTCTTCGTCCTCGCGCACACGATCCTCTACACCTACGTCGCCGCGTACCTGGCGCGGCTCGGCATGGCCGACCGGGTCGACGCGGTGCTGCTCGTGTTCGGCGTGGCGTCGGTGGCGGGCATCTGGGTCGTCGGCGCGCACATCGACCGCCGCCTGCGCGCGTTGATGATCGCCGCCGCCGTGCTGTTCGCCGTGGCGGTCACCGTGCTGGCCGCGGATCTCGCCACCGCGCCCCTGGTCTACGTCGCGGTGGCGTTGTGGGGCCTCGGGTTCGGCGGCGTGCCGACGCTGCTGACGACGGCGGCGGGCGACGCGGGCGGCGAGGCCGCGGACTCCGCGCAGGCCCTGCTGGTCACGTTGTGGAACGCGGCCATGGCGGGCGGCGGCGTCGCGGGCGGCCTGCTGCTCGACCGGCTCGGCGCGGGCTCGCTGCCGTGGAGCGCGCTGGTGCTCCTCGTGCCCGCCCTGGCCGTGGTCGTCGCCGCCCGCGCGCACGGGTTCCCGGCGGTCCGGCGGTGATCAGCGCGGGCCGTGCTCGGACCACTCGATGGCGGGGCAGCGGTCCATGACCACGTCCAGCCCGGCGGCCGTGGCCCGCTCGTACGCCGCTTCGTCGATCACGTCGAGCTGGAACCACACCGCCTTCGCGCCGATCGCCACCGCCTCGTCGGCGAACGCGCCCGCCGCCTCGGACCGGCGGAACACGTCGACCACGTCGACCGGGAACGGGATGTCGGCCAGCGTCGCGTAGCCCTGCTCGCCGTGCACGGTCGGCGCGTCCGGGTGCACGGGCACGATCCGCTTGCCGCGCTGCTGGAGGAACTTCGCCACGCCGTGCGCGGCGCGGTGCGGGTGGTCGGCCAGCCCCACCACGGCCCACGTCTCCCCGCCGGCGAGGACGCGGCGGATCTTGTCGGGGTCACCCCACGGTTCGGTCATGGCACCAGCCTAGGACGGGTCGACGGGAAGGGGGACGGGCTGACGTGAAGAGCTTTCGCGTTTACCCTGTGACCTGTCCGCCGCCGCGGAGCCTTCGAGAGGACTTCTTGATGCGCGTCACCCGATCAGTCCTGGTCGCCACGCTCGTCGCCTCCCTGGCGGCACCGCTCACCGCCCAGGCCGCGCCCGCCGACGGCGTCTACTACGTGCAGAGCGTCACCACCGGCCTGAACGCCAGCGCCTCGGGCACGTCGGTGCTCCAACGCCGGCCCAAGGGCGACGAGGACCGCCAGCGGTGGACCCTCGTCGGCCGCACGCTGCGCGAGGGCGCGCAGTGCCTGGGCCGCCAGGGCGACCAGGCCGTGATGTCGTCCTGCGACAGCGCCGACGCGCAGTGGGACGTGCTGCCCGGCGGCGACCTGCCCGGCGGCGACCGCCACCGGCTCAAGGTGCCCGGCGCCGACCGCTACCTGATCGCCGTCGGCACGGACCAGGTGCGGATCGGCGCCGGGGCCGACCTCTGGTACCTCACCCCGGTGTCACCCCGGCGGGCGCCGGCCCCGCCGGAGGGTCAGCGGCGGCTGGACCAGGTCACCTTCCTCACCGCGCACAACGCCTACGCCAACGGCGTGGACGGCGGTTTCGCCCCGCCGTTCGTCAACCTCGCGCCCAACCAGGCCCGCGGTGTCGAGCAGCAGCTCGGGGACGGCGTGCGCGGGTTCCAGCTCGACGTCCACCAGACGCCGGACGGCGCCATCCTGTGCCACAACAGCTGCACGTGGGTCAGCCGGCCGGTGGCGCTGTGGGTGGACGTGCGGCGGATCGTGGACTTCCTGCGCCGCAACCCGACCGAGTTCGTCACGATCTTCCTGGAGGACTACGTCCCCGCCGAGGTGCTGCGCGCCGAGCTCGCCCGCGTCGACGGCCTGGCGGACGTCCTGTTCCGCCCGGACCAGGCCGGCGTGCGGGAGAACGGCTGGCCGACCCTGGACGCCCTGCGCGCCACCGGCAAGCGGCTCATGATCTTCACCGACCGCGGCCGCTCGGGCGACTCGCCGCAGCGCGACACCTTCGGCGTGATGTACCAGTCGGAGTGGACGGTGGAGAACCACTGGTCGATGGGCTCGGGCCTGGGCACGTCGGACTGGTCCTGCCACAGCCGCTGGAGCACGCCGCTCACCCGCACCGAGCCCGGCTTCCGGCCGCTGTTCGTGATGAACCACTTCCGGGACGTCCCGATCACCGGGACCGCGACCACCGACAACGGCAAGCTCGCCGACCGGGCCCGCCGGTTCTGCGAGCCGGCCGCCCGCAAGACCCCGACCTACCTGGCCGTGGACCACTACCACCTGGGCGACCCGATGGCCGCGGTCCGCGCCCTGTCCGGCGAGCGCTTCCAGCCCTAGGCCGCCGGTCGCGGCAGCCCGCAGCCGGGGGCGGTCAGGTCCACCCGACCGCCCCCGGTCAGGCACGGCACGATCTGGAAGGTCTGCTGCCCGTACCCGATGCCCTGGCGCACGGTCACCTCACCGGCCGCGTCGACCTCGCACGGGTTGTTGTCCGTGCACCGCTCGCCGTCCTCGTTGCCGGTGTTGTTGACGGCCACCACCTTGCCGGTGGCCACGTCCACCACGGGCGAGCCGGACGTGCCGCCCCTCGTGCGGCAGTCGGCGGTGTAGCGCATCGAGTCGTGCCAGGTGTACCGGCCCTCGCGCAGCCGGTACGCGTACCCGTCCACCTCGCACGCGTAGACGTGCCGCCAGTAGCCGGACACCACGCCGATCGCGATGCCCGCGCCGGGGTGCTCCGCCGACAGCTCCAGCGCCCGGCTGCCCATCGCCTCGACGTCGGCGTAGGTGGCCGTGAGCCGGTACAGCGCGACGTCGGTGCGGGACATCGTGGCGTAGACCAGCGAGGACGCGCGCAGCTCGCCGAGCGAGTCCTCGCCGGAGCTGTCGAGCAGGGTGAACTCCCGGTCCGCCGGTTGGTCGACCACGACCTCCTCGGACTCCAGGAACCGCACGCAGTGCCCGTTCGTCATCACCAGCGCCGGGTCCGACGGCTGGTGGGCGGGCGGCCGGACCACCGCGCCCGAGCAGCCGCGCATCGACACGGTGCCGGTGAAGTCGAGCTCGACGCGCGCGGGAGCCGACGGGGCGGCGAGCGCGGGTGCGGCGGACGCGGACAGCACGAGTGCGGTGAGCACCGCTACCAGGTGGCGCATGGGCGTTGATCCAATCAGCCGCCACCGCGTGCCGCACGCTCGTTCACCCGATGGTGCGGCCCGGCGCGAACCGGCGCCGGTGCGCGCCGGCGACCGGCTCCCTAGTGCGCATTGCCCTGCGGTGCAAGGACATCGCGGTATGAGCCCGCACACCGAACGCGCGTCTTTGACGCCCTCCGACGGGTGGCCGTAGCTTGGGAAGACGACTCCATCGGTGATGGAGCGAGCGGGCAGGGGGCTCCTGCATGACCTCCGCACACACCGATCCGGTCGCGTACCCCTTCCACAGCGGCGACGGGCTCGGGCTCGACCGGGCGTACGCGCGGGCCCGGGACGCCGACGGCCTGATCCGCGTCCGGATGCCGTTCGGGGAGGAGTCCTGGCTCGCCACCCGGTACGACGACGTCCGCCTGGTGCTGGGCGACCGGCGGTTCTCCCGCGCGCGGGCCAAGGAGCACGACGAGCCGCGCCTGTCCCCGGGCAGGCTCACCAGCGGCATCCTCGCCCTCGACCCGCCGGACCACACGCGGTTGCGCACCTTGGTGTCCAAGGCGTTCACCGCGCGCCGGGTCGAGGGGCTGCGCCCGCGCGTCGCCGACCTGGCCACCGCGCTCATCCGCGAGATGGAGCTCATCGGACCGCCCGTCGACCTGGTGGAGCACTACGCGCTGTCGATACCGGTCGCGGTGATCTGCGAGCTGCTGGGCGTGCCGGTCGCCGATCGCCCGGAGTTCCGCCGGTGGACCGACGGGCTGCTGTCCACCAGCGGGCTCGACACCGAGGACTTCGACCGCAACCGGGGCGAGCTGCGCGACTACTTCGCCGAACTCGTCGCGCGACGCCGCGCGCACCCCGCCGACGATTTGGTGAGCGCGCTGGTCGAGGCGCGCGACGTGCACGACCGGCTCACCGAGGCCGAGCTGGTCGACCTGTCCCTCGGCCTGCTGGTGGCGGGCCACGAGACGACCGCCAGTCAGATCGCCAACTTCGCCTACGCCCTGCTGGTCGAACCGGAGCGGTGGCGGCGGCTGGTCGCCGATCCCGGGCTGGTGCCCGGCGCGGTGGAGGAACTGCTCCGGTACGTGCCGGTCGGCGCGAGCGCGGCGTTCCCCCGCTACGCCACCGAGGACGTGGAGGTCGGCGGCACGCTGGTGCGGGCGGGCGAACCGGTGCTGTGCGCCCTCAACGCCGCCAACCGCGACCGGTCGAGGTTCGACGGTCCCGAGGACCTGCGGCTGGACCGTGAGGTGGAGCAGCACCTGGCGTTCGGCCACGGCGCGCACCACTGCCTGGGCGCGCCGCTGGCCCGGCTGGAGCTGCGGGAAGCGCTGCACGCGCTGCTGCGCGACCTGCCCGGCCTGCACCTCGCGGGCGAGGTGGTGTGGAAGACCCGGATGCTGGTGCGCGGCCCGCGTTCGATGCCGGTCGGCTGGTGAGGTTCCCGCCCGGCAGGCGGGGGAGCGGGACGAGCGCGGACCTCCGGCGTTCCGTCACCTCACGCGGTGGTCGACCCGGGCCGGGGTGCTACTCGCCCTTCTGCCCGTCCGCCAGCTCGCGGAGGAAGTCGAGGTGGCCGACGTGCCGGCCGGTCTCCTGCACCAGGTGGGCGAGGACCCAGCGCACGGTGCGGCCGTTGCCGTCGTGGTCGCCCCTGGTGCGGTCGTCCGGCCCGAGGCCCTTGAGCGCGGTGTCCGACCGCTCCCACTCGGCGCGGTACTCGGCGATCACCGACTCCACCGTGTCGCCGTCGTGCAGGAGCCACGACGCGTCCGCGTCCTCGCCCCACAACGACGGCAGCTCGACGCCGCCCGCCTCGATCGACAGCCACCACCGCTCCACCGCCGTCAGGTGCCGCAGCACGCCGAGCGCGCTCACCACCGGTGACGTCGGGATCGGCGTCGCCGAGGCGTCCGCCCAGCTCAGACCCTCCACCTTCGACACGGCGGTCAGTCGCAGGAAGGTCAGGAACCCGGTCAGCAGCCGCAGCTCGTCGGGGGCGGCCGCGGCGGGCCACACGCGTTCGTTCGAACTCATGTTCGGCACCTTAGCCCCTGCGGTACCACCGCGGTGACGTGGTGACCGGTGGCTCCAGCGCCGCCGCGCGCACCACGAGGACGTTCGGCCCCGACCGCGCCGCGCAGTCGTCCAGGCGGGACCGGAACCCGTCGCCGAAACCGTCCACAGCGGACGCCTCCGCGCCGGAGCCCCGGGCCGGCGCCACGAAGTCCGGCGACCGCAGGTCCACCCCGAACGGCTCGTGGCCGGACCGCGCCTGGTCGTGCCGGACGCCGACCAGCCGGATGCCGGAGGTCCGCAACGCCTCCCACAGGGGCGGGTTGCGCACACCGGCAGCCCGAACACGACCTCGACGCCGTGCGCGGCCGGCACACCCGGCAACCGCTCCGCCCCGCTCACCACGCGCCAGACGCCGGGGACGCGCCGCCTCGCGGGCAATGCTGCGCTATCGTCGGAAGCGGCGTGCGTGAGCAGACGTGAGGCTGGAGCCACTCCCCGGCAACGGGTGGCAGATCCGCCGCGGGGTGGGGGCACCCCTGCTCATGGAGTACCACCGAAGACCGTTGACCGACGCGTGTCGCGTCCTTGTCACGCCGAGCCGGGCGGCGGGAGCGAGGACTGCCATGGCGCGATCGTCGTTGACCGAGCAGCTGGTCGACCTACGCCGGAGCTACACCGGAGAGAACCTCACCCAGGCCGTGCCCGCGGTGAAGGCAGTGCTGCACGACCTGCCCGACGACCGCCGCGCACGCGTGGTCGACGCGCTGCGCGGCCAGGCCGACGTGCGCGGCCTGTTCCTGCCCGACGCCGAGGGCGACGACCAGCGCGCGCTGGAGTGCGTGGTGCTGAAAGCGGGTCTGGACGCGGGAATGCACCTGCAACTGCGCCCGCCCGCGAGCATGCTGCGCCCGGCGCACGCGTTCCGGGCCGTGGAGCCGGGCGGGCGCCTGCGCGTGCACCTCGCCGAGCACGCCCTCGGACCGCTGCTCTACGAGCTGCTGCCGCGCCACGACGAGTCGTGGGTGGCGGGCGTGGCCGGTCTGCGCGTCGTCCACCACCCGCGGTCGGTGGAGCTGCGGCTGGTCGGGCTCGACGCGGCGGTGCACCTCGCGGGCGTGGACGAGCGGGCCTGGGCGGACGGCCTGAAGTACGTGCGCAACCTGATCGAGGGCCGTGACCTGGGCGGCACGTTCATCGAGGGCCCGCTCGCCCCGGTCGAGCGGGACCACCTGGCCGGGACGCCGCACCCGACGGGCGTGGGCAGCGCCGTGCTGCGCCGGTACCACCTGTTCAGCGCGGCGCCGTGGTTGCGCGCGCTGGCGCAGGGCGACCGGTGGTGGTTCGAGTGGCCCGCGAGCCTGGGCGTGCCGACGGTGGCCGACCGGCTGCTGCACCCGGTGTTCGGCCTGCCCGGAGCTGTGGAAGTTCCCAGTGCCGGCGGCGGCCTCGGCGTGTCCACCGGCTGGTACGACCTGTTCCTGCGCGAGGTCGACGGCCCGGACCCCGACCACGAGGAGGCGCTGGCCGCGATGGAGTGGCCTAAGGGCGTCACGGGCTGGTGGGAGCCGCCGCAGGCGGTCGGGTGAGCCGACCTCCCCGGGTGGGTGACACCCGCCCGGGGAGGTGCCCGCCCCGGCGTTCGGCCGAACGCCGGGGACGCGCCCACCCCCGGCGTCCGGCCGAGCGGGCGCGTCCGAACCGACGAAGTCCCCACCGGTGGCCGCGATCACGGCATAACCGCGCGGACCGGGCGGTGCACGCCGGTAGACTGCGGTTTCGTCCGACGCGACCGCGTCGAGCCGCCGTCAGAGTGTCAGGAGGACCCCGGTGACCCATCAGGCTGCCGAGGCCCAGCCCGAGGTCGCGCCCCGGCGCGTGCTCGTGGCCGAGGACGAAGCCCTCATCCGCCTCGACCTGGTCGAGATGTTGCGCGAAGAGGGGTACGAGGTGGCCGGGCAGGCCGCCGACGGCGACGAGGCGGTCACGCTGGCCACCGAGCTGCGGCCCGACCTGGTCATCATGGACGTGAAGATGCCCAAGGTCGACGGCATCGAGGCCGCGTCGGTGATCGCCGGCAAGCGCATCGCGCCGGTCGTGATCCTGACCGCGTTCAGCCAGCGGGACCTGGTGGAGCGCGCGCGTGACGCGGGCGCCATGGCCTACCTGGTCAAGCCGTTCGCCAAGCGCGACCTGGTGCCCGCGATCGAGCTGGCGATGAGCCGGTTCGCCGAGTTGCAGGCGCTGGAGAACGAGGTCGCCGGGCTCACCGAGCGGCTGGAGACGCGCAAGGTGGTCGAGCGCGCCAAGGGATTGCTGATGACCAAGCAGGGTCTGTCGGAGCCCGAGGCATTCCGCTGGGTGCAGCGCACCGCGATGGATCGGCGCACCACGATGAAGGCCGTGGCGGAAGCCGTCATCGAAAACTTCGGGTGACTATCCGGCGAGTGATACCCGTTCGAGTATCGGACGCTCCGCCGGTCATTCTCGGTTACTGCACGCATTGACCTTGTGACCTGCGGCGATTTGAGCTGGATTTAAGGTGGTTAACATCGGGGCATTTTCCGGTGACTACCGTCACGATGTGGACACAGAGCAGTAAGACCACCTGTTCAGCGAACTCAACTGAAGCTACGTTCCCTCCCTAACCCAAGCCCTCGTGTGAGGGCTCCGCCTACCGGCGGGATGGTTGGTGTCATGGGAGGTATTCCGGTGTCAGGAGCACGACTCGGCCGAGTTCTGGCGCTGGCGGCGGCTTCGTCGCTGGTGCTCGCGGCTTGTGCCGGAGGCGGCGGCGGTGGCGAAGCGGGTGGCGACGTCACCTCGGTCAAGATCGGGTTCATGGGTGACCTCACCGGCGAGAACGCGGCGATCGTGATCCCGCCCCGGAACGGTGCGGTGATGGCGGTCGACGAGTACAACGCCAAGAACCCCAAGATCAAGATCGAGCTGGTGCAGTACGACAGCCAGGGCAAGGCCGACCAGGCCACCTCGCTGATCACGAAGGCCATCACGCAGGACAAGATCGTGGCCCTCATCGGCCCGGCCTTCTCCGGTGAGTCCAAGGCCATCGGCGGCCAGCTGGAAGAGGGCAAGATCCCCAGCGTCTCGCCGTCGGCCACGAACCCCGGCCTGGCGCAGAACGGCTGGACCTACTGGCACCGCGTCGTGGCCAACGACGCCGACCAGGGCCCCGGCATCGCGGACTTCCTGGTGAAGGCGAAGAGCCCGAAGAAGGCGTTCGTCCTGTCCGACGACCAGGAGTACAGCGTCGGCCTGGCCGACGCCGTCGCCCAGTCGTTCGAGAAGTCGAACGTCACGGTCGAGCGGGACAAGTTCTCCAAGGACGCGTCCGACTACTCGTCCACGGTCACGAAGGTCGCCGCGTCGAACCCCGACGTGATCGTCTTCGGCGGTTACTACGCGCAGGCCGGCCGGCTGCTCAAGCAGCTGCGCGACGGCGGTGTCAAGGCCATCTTCGCCTCCGGTGACGGCTCGCTCGACCAGCAGCTCGTCACGGGTGCGGGCGCCGAGGCCGCCGAGGGCGCCGTCCTCGCCTGCCCGTGCAACATCCCGACGCCCGACGTGACCGGCGCGCTGAAGACGTTCTTCGACAACTACAAGAAGAGCGCCAACGTCGAGCCCGCGATCTACGCGACCGAGGGCTACGACGCCGCGACGTCGTTCATCAAGGCCGTCGAGGCGGGCAACACCACCGGCGAGAAGATCAACGAGTTCCTGAAGGGCGTCAGCTTCGAGGGCGTCTCCAAGCCGATCAAGTTCAAGGCGAACGGCGAGCCGGAGAACAACGCGATCTTCATCTACCAGGTCGTCGACGGCAAGGTGAAGCTGCTGGGTGCCGCGGAGGAAGCGAAGCTCGAGGGCTGATCCGGGACGGATCAGGTAAGCAAGCTGGTGCGCTGGGGAGCGGGAGTGTCGTGGGAACGACAGCTCCCGCTCCCCACCCCTATGGCGAAGTTCTCTCCCCGCCCGTCTCGTGAGGCAACCTGTCATGCTTGATGATTTCCTCAACCAGTTCCTGCCCAGCACGGTGGGCGGACTGGTGTTCGGCTCCATCTACGCGCTCATCGCCCTCGGCTACACGATGGTCTACGGCGTGCTGCGTCTGATCAACTTCGCGCACTCCGAGATCTTCATGATCGGCACGTTCACGTCGCTCGTGGTGATCACCGCGATCGCGCCCGCGGCGCCGCTGACCGGGATCGCCCTGTTCGGCGTGATGCTGTTGATCATCGTGGCGTCCGCGGCGGTCTCCGGCGGCGCCGCGATGCTGCTGGAGGTGGTGGCCTACCGGCCGCTGCGCAGGAAGGGCGCGACCAGGCTCACCGCGCTCATCTCCGCGATCGGCGCGTCGCTGTTCCTCTCGGAACTGTTCGCCCTGGTCATCATCCCCTGGTTGACCGGCAACGCCGGGCGCAACCAGCAGTCCGCGCCGCGCATCGTCGACCGCGACACGGTCTTCACCATCGGCAACGCGGCGGTGCGCACCGACCACATCATCGTCGTGGTCGCCGCGGTCATCATGATGATCGCGCTGGACCGCCTGGTCAACAAGACGAAGATCGGTCGCGGCATCCGCGCCACCGCCCAGGACCCCGAAGCCGCGGTGCTCATGGGCGTCAGCATCGACAACATCGTGCGGGTCACGTTCCTGCTCGGTGGCGCGATGGCCGGCGTCGCGGGCGCGCTGTATTTGATGGAGTTCGAGAACACCGTCTTCAACGTCGGTTTCGTGCTCGGCATCAAGGCGTTCACCGCGGCGGTGCTCGGCGGTATCGGCAACCTGCGCGGCGCGCTGCTCGGCGGTATCGTGCTCGGCCTCATCGAGAACTGGGGCGCGATCTTCCTGGGTTCGGAGTGGAAGGACGTGATCGCGTTCACCGTGCTGGTGGTCGTGTTGATGTTCCGCCCGACCGGCATCCTCGGCGAATCCCTGCAGAAGGCCCGCGCATGAAAGGCAACGGAGTGACTGGCAACGCGAATCCGTTGAGGCGCGTCGGCGCCCTGTTCGACGGCGCACGCGACTGGTGGGAACGCGCCAAGACCTGGCAGCGGTTCGTCGTCTACATCGGCGCGCTCGTGTTCGCGCTGATCCTGCCCGCGCCGTGGATCGGCTCGTTCATGTCGCCCGGCGCGGACTGGACGACGGTGCTGATCTACCCGATCGGCACCTACATCCTGCTGGCGATCGGCCTGAACGTGGTCGTCGGCCAAGCCGGCCTGCTCGACCTCGGTTTCGTCGCGTTCTTCGCCATCGGCGGCTACACGCTGGCCTACTTCGCCACCGAGCACGGCTGGTCGTACTGGCCGACGGTGGTGTTCGGCATCTTCCTGGCGGCGGTCTCGGGCGTCATCCTCGGCGCGCCGACGCTGCGGCTGCGCGGCGACTACCTGGCGATCGTGACGCTCGGCTTCGGTGAGATCATCCGCATCACCGCGAACAACACCGACGAGATCGGTGGCGCGCGCGGCATCCCCAACATCCCGCACCCGACGGACATGCCGGCCATCGGCCTGGACTTCGGCGTGCTGCCCGCGCCGTACTACTACCTGATGGTCGCCGCGATCGTGGTGGTGATCGTCTTCTCGGTGCGGTTGCAGAAGAGCCGCGTCGGCCGCGCGTGGGCGGCGATCCGGGAGGACGAGGACGCGGCCGAGCTGATGGGCGTGCCGACGTTCAAGTTCAAGCTGCTCGCGTTCGCGATCGGCGCCATGATCGGCGGTCTGGCCGGCGGCATCTACGCGGGCAAGGCCGTGTTCATCGAGCCGGGCACGTTCCCGTTCATCCTGTCCGCGACCATCCTCGCCGCGGTCGTCCTCGGCGGCGCGGGCAACCTGCCCGGCGTCATGCTCGGCGCGTTCGTCATCGCCTGGCTGCCCGAGCGGTTCCGCGAGGTCGACTGGCTGAAGGAAGCGCTGGGCAAGGACCCGGCCGAGTACCGCATCCTGCTGTTCGGCGGCGTGCTGGTGCTGATGATGGCGTTGCGGCCGGAGGGCCTGCTGCCCTCCCGCAGGCGCAAGGCCGAACTGCACGAGGGCACCGGCGGCATGGGCGCCCTGGGCGCCGAGGTCGCCGGTCCGGACACCGATGTCTCGACGGAGGCGGCCAAGTGAGCACTCCCGTCCTTCAGCTGGACAACGTGACCATGCGCTTCGGCGGCGTGGTCGCGCTCCGCGAAGCGAAGATCAGCGTCGGCGAGGGCGAGATCTTCGCCCTCATCGGGCCGAACGGCGCGGGCAAGACCACGGTGTTCAACGTGGTCACCGGCGTCTACCAGCCCACCGAGGGCCAGGTGCTGTTCAACGGCGCCCGGATCGACGGCACCAAGCGGTTCAAGATCACCAAGCTGGGCATCGCCCGCACGTTCCAGAACATCCGGCTGTTCCACAACATGTCGGCGCTGGAGAACGTGATGGTCGGCGCGGACGCGCACCACAAGACCGGTGCGGTCGGCGCCACGCTCGGCCTGCCCTGGCACCGCAAGGAGGAGAAGCGCGGCCGCGAGGTGGCCCGGGAGCTGCTCGACTTCGTCGGCATCCCCGGCCGGATGAGCGAGACCGCGAAGAACCTGCCCTACGGCGACCAGCGGCGGCTGGAGATCGCCCGCGCGCTGGCCACGGACCCGAAGCTGCTGCTGCTCGACGAACCGGCGGCCGGCATGAACCCGGCCGAGAAGGAGTCGCTGCAAACGCTGATCCGCAAGATCCGCGACAGCGGTCGGACCGTGCTGCTGATCGAGCACGACATGAGCCTGGTCATGGGCGTCAGCGACCGCGTGGCGGTGCTGGACTTCGGCCAGCTGATCGCAGAAGGGCTCCCGCAAGAGGTGCAGAGCAACCCGAAGGTCATCGAGGCGTACCTGGGGGTGTCCGAAGATGCTTCTTGAGCTCAAGGACATCCACGTCCACTACGGCAAGATCGCCGCGATCAAGGGCATCAGCCTCCAGGTCGAGGACGGTGAGATCGTCTCGCTGATCGGCGCCAACGGCGCGGGCAAGACGACCACGCTGAAGACCATCTCCGGGTTGCGCCCGCTGACCAGCGGCCAGGTGCTGTTCAACGGCGAGGACATCTCGAAGATGCCCGGCCACAAGCGGGTCATCGCCGGCATCGGCCAGTCACCGGAAGGCCGCGGCGTGTTCCCCGGCATGACGGTGCAGGAGAACCTGCTGATGGGCGCCTACACCCGCAAGGACGCGCTCGACGCCGACCTGGCCGAGGTCTACGAGCTGTTCCCGCGGCTGGCGGAGCGCAAGAGCCAGTTCGGCGGCACCATGTCCGGCGGCGAGCAGCAGATGATCGCCATCGGCCGGGCGTTGATGACCAAGCCGAAGGTGCTCCTGCTCGACGAGCCGTCGATGGGCCTCGCGCCCATGCTCATCGCGCAGATCTTCGAGATCATCAAGGAGATCAACAAGCGCGGCACGACCGTGCTGCTGGTCGAGCAGAACGCGCAGCAGGCGCTGAAGCTCTCCGACCGCGCGTACGTGCTGGAGACCGGCCGGGTCGTGAAGAGCGCGCCCGGCCCGGACCTGCTGGACGACCCGCAGGTGCGCGCGGCGTACCTCGGCGGTCACTGAGCCCGGGGTCCCGCCGGCCCGGCCCTCGACGGCCGCGCCGGCGGGACCCCGGTGCCCGGCTCGGGGCCGGACCGGCCGGTGGGCCCCTCGGTACCTGGCTCGGGGCTGGCCGGGCGGCGGCACCCCGGCCCTCAGGGCTGGGTCAGCGGGATCTCGGTGCTCGACTCGTCCTTCAGGTCGGTCAGCGTCGGCCCCCCGTACACCCGCAGGGCCAGCGGCTTCGCGTCGGTGGGCAGGTCGTAGTAGACGTCGTACTCCAGGCGCACGTTCGCGCCCAGGTCGATGGTCTCCGGCTGCCGCTTGATCGTCATCGCCTGCGAGTCCGCGGTGTGCTCGACGTCGTGGTCGTCGAGCAGCACGTGGCGGCGGGCGTCGAACGACACGCTGCTGCGGCCGTTGTTGATCACGCTCATCCGGATCCGGACGAACTGGCCCTTGGCGTGGAACTCCGCGTGGCTGCCGATCAGCGTCGGCACCTCCGTGGTCAGGCCCACCAGCGTGAACGCCGTGTCGCCGTCCGCGGTGGTGGGGATCTTGAGCGGCTTCTCGTCCGGCCGCACCGTCTGCGCGGGCACCGGGTACGTCGCCGCCGACGTCGCGGTCGTCTGGGTCCCGGCCACGACCGGGGTGCCACCGCACCCGGCCGCCGCCAGCACCACGGCCATCACCAACACCACACGCCGCACGGCCACCTCCGACTCACCGGGTCCCCCTGCATTGCACACCTCGGTCGACCGAACCGCACCTTCACACCTTCGGTTGGTCTTTCTCCCGGACGTCCTTGAGGAAGCACGTCAGCCGGGCCGTGCAGGCGCGCCGGTCCTGCTCGTCGGTGATCACGATCTCGTAGGTGGCGGTGCTGCGACCGCGGTGGATCGGCGTGCACACCCCCGTGACGACGCCCTCGGCGACGGCCCGGTGGTGCGTGCAGGACAGCTCCAGCCCCACGGCCAGCCGCTCCGGCGCCGCGTGCATGGCCGCGGCGATCGAGCCGAGCGTCTCCGCCAGCGCCGCGTTCGCGCCGCCGTGCAGCAGCCCGTACGGCTGGCGGTTGCCCTTCACCGGCATCGTCCCGACCAGCCGGTCGGCATCCCATCGGGTGATCTCGATGCCCAGCTTCGAGGTGAGCTGCTCGTGGGCGGCGGCCTGGTCGGCGCCGGGGATGTCCTCGGGTGCTGGTGTCACGTGTTCTCCAGTCGGTGCTGCCAGCCTGTGCGGTGCTGTCGGACCCTCACCCTAGACTCGGCCCGTGAGCACTTCAGAAGCCTCCCGCCTGCTGCTGGTCGACGGCCACTCCATGGCCTACCGCGCCTTCTTCGCGCTGCCCAAGGAGAACTTCCAGACGGGCACGGGCCAGACCACCAACGCGGTCTACGGCTTCACGTCGATGCTCATCAACCTGCTGCGCGACGAGAAGCCCACGCACATCGCGGTGGCGTTCGACGTCTCGCGCAAGACGTTCCGCACCGAGGCGTACGCGGAGTACAAGGCCGGTCGCAGCGAGACCCCGGACGAGTTCCGCGGCCAGGTCAGCCTCATCGAGGACGTCCTGGGCACGCTGAACGTCCCGGTGCTGTCCAAGGCCAACTTCGAGGCCGACGACCTGATCGCCACGCTCACCACGCAGGCCACGGCGCTGGGTTTCGAGGTGCTGATCTGCACCGGCGACCGCGACGCGCTGCAACTGGTCACGGACAAGGTGACGGTGCTGTACCCCGTCAAGGGCGTGTCCGAGATGGCCCGGTACACCCCCGGGCTGGTGCTGGAGAAGCAGGGCGTGCCGCCCGAGCTGTACGCCGACTACGCGGCGGTGCGCGGCGACTCGTCGGACAACCTGCCGAACACGCCCGGCGTCGGACCCAAGACCATCGTGAAGCTGCTCACCCAGTTCGGCTCGCTGGGCGGGCTGATCGACCACGTCGACGAGGTGCCGGGCAAGGTCGGCGACGCGCTGCGGGCCAACCTGGCCAACATCATGCTGAACCGGCAGCTCACCGAGCTGGTGCGGGACGTCGAGCTGCCCCTGGGCCCGGCGGAGCTGGAAGCCAGGCCGTGGGACCGCGACGCCGTGCACCGGCTGTTCGACGAGCTGGAGTTCCGGGTGCTGCGGGACCGGCTGTTCGCGACCCTGCCCACCGCCGAGCCGGAGGCCGAGGAGGGCTTCGCGGTCAGCGGCGGCCCGGTGGCGGTCGGCGGGGTGGCCGAGTGGCTCGACGCGCACGCGCGCTCGGGCCGGGTCGGCATCGCGTTCCGCGCCTCGGGCGGCGACCTGGAGGGCCTGGCGCTGGCCGCGATCGGCGGCGAGGGCGGGTACGTCGAGGTCGCGTCGCTGACCGAGGCCGACGAGAACGCGCTGGCCGCGTGGCTGGCCGACGAGTCGGTGGCCAAGGCGGCGCACGACCTGAAGCTGCCGCTGCGGGCGTTGCGGGCGCGCGGCTGGACGCTGCGCGGGGTGAGCAGCGACACGGCGCTGGCCGCCTACCTGGTGCGGCCGGGCCAGCGGTCGTTCGCGCTGGACGACCTGGCGCTGCGCTACCTCAAGCGCGAGCTGCGGGCCGAGGAGCCGGACGACGGGCAGCTGTCGCTGCTGGCCGACGAGGAGGAGGAGCGGCAGAAGATCGCGCAGGCGGCGATCGTGCGGGCGTTCGCGGTGGTGGAGCTGGCCGACGCGCTGGACGTGGAGCTGGTGAACACCGGCCAGGAGTCGCTGCTGGCGAGCCTCGAACTGCCGCTGATGGTGGTGCTCGACGACGTCGAGGCGGTCGGCATCGCGATCGACACCGAGCACCTCGCGGCGTTGGAGGCGCACTTCGCGGCGGGGGTGAAGCAGGCCGCGCAGGACGCGTACTCGGTGATCGGCAAGGAGATCAACCTCGGCTCGCCCAAGCAGCTCCAGACGGTGCTGTTCGACGAGCTGAACATGCCGAAGACGAAGAAGACCAAGACCGGGTACACCACCGACGCGGACGCGTTGCAGAGCCTGTTCGAGTCGACCGAGCACCCGTTCCTGCAGCACCTGCTCGCGCACCGGGACGTGACCAGGCTGAAGTCGACCGTGGACGGGCTGCTCAAGTCGGTGGCCGACGACGGCCGCATCCACACCACGTTCCACCAGACGATCGCGGCCACCGGGCGGCTGTCGTCCACCGACCCGAACCTGCAGAACATCCCGATCCGCACCGACGAGGGCAGGCGCATCCGCGAGGCGTTCGTGGTCGGGCCGGGTTACGCCGAGCTGATGACCGCGGACTACAGCCAGATCGAGATGCGGATCATGGCCCACCTGTCCGAGGACGCGGGCCTGATCGAGGCCTTCCGCAGCGGCGAGGACCTGCACACGTTCGTCGCGTCGCGCGCGTTCTCGGTGCCGACCGCGGAGGTCACCGCCGAGCAGCGCCGCCGGGTGAAGGCGATGTCGTACGGGCTGGCCTACGGGCTGTCGGAGTACGGGCTGGCGCAGCAGCTGCGGATCTCGGCGGCCGAGGCGCGGGAGCAGAAGGAGGCGTACTTCGCCCGGTTCGGCGGGGTGCGCGACTACCTGCACGCGGTGGTCGAGGACGCGCGGAAGAAGGGCTACACCGAGACGATCCTCGGCCGCCGGCGCTACCTGCCCGACCTGACCAGCGACAACCGGCAGCGCCGCGAGATGGCCGAGCGCATGGCGTTGAACGCGCCGATCCAGGGCAGCGCGGCGGACATCATCAAGGTCGCGATGCTCGGCGTGTTCCGCGCGTTGGAGGAGTCGGGCCTGCGGTCGCGGATGCTGCTCCAGGTGCACGACGAACTGGTGCTGGAGATCGCCGAGGGCGAGCGCGAGCAGGTGGAGGCGCTGGTCCGCGCGGAGATGGGCGGCGCCTACCGGCTGTCGGTGGCGATGGAGGTCTCGGTGGGCGTCGGCCGTTCCTGGGACGCCGCCGCGCACTGAGCCGGGCAGCACCGGGTCGGGCAGCACCGGGTCGAGTGGCGTCGGGTCGGGCAGCGTCGGGTCGCGCCGGGCGGGACTGGGTCGCGCACTGACGGCGGTCGGGGCGTCACCCACCGATGGCTGCGGACAGCCGTACTTCGCTCCGCCGCTTCGAGGAGTCATCATTCCCCCAGGTGGAGGGGGTGGCCATGACCGGCAATCCGGTGTTCGGCGGTACTGCCCGGTGGTCTCGGTTGTTCCTCCCGATCGGCGTGTTCCTCGCGCTCTTCGGCGTGCTGAAC
The DNA here is from genome assembly GCF_050946825.1 of Actinosynnema sp. CA-299493. Taxonomy (NCBI): domain Bacteria; kingdom Bacillati; phylum Actinomycetota; class Actinomycetes; order Pseudonocardiales; family Pseudonocardiaceae; genus Actinosynnema; species Actinosynnema sp. CA-299493. The sequence continues at coordinate 7,603,822 of NZ_CP191993.1, read as the reverse complement.
GCCGTCGAACTGCCGTTGGGCTGGAAGGACCGGCAGCAGCAGGTCGGCCGGTACCTGGACGCCACGCTCGGGCTGGGCGCCGACTGGGTGCTGCCGGTGATCTGGTTGGTCAAGGTCGTGGAGCTGGCGCTGGGCCTGGTCGCCGTGGCCGCCGTGCTGCGGCGCAGCACCCGGTGGCTCACCGCGGCCGTGGTCGGCTGGCTCGGGTGGTTCACCGCGTTCACCGCCATGGACGTGTGGGCGGCCGACCGCGCCGAGCTGCAGGAGCACACGGTCTACTTCGTCATGTTCGCCGTGCTGCTCGGGCTGATCTTCGTCGTCTCGGCCGTGGAACAGGTGCTGGCCTCACGCACGTGAGTCGCGCAGCGGCGTGACGCGCACGTCCCGCGCGGTCAGCTCCGCGCCGCACTCCTCGCACGACACGTGCACGCCGATGTCGCCGCCGCACGCGCGGTGGTGCACCTCGAACGACGGGCCCTCGGCCGGCGACATCCAGCGGTCGCCCCACTTCCGCAGCGCCATCAGCACCGGGTAGAGCTCCAGCCCCTTCTCGGTCAGCCGGTACTCGTACCGCGTCCGCACGTCCTTGTACGCCTCGCGGCGCAGGATGCCCTCCTCGACCAGCGTGCCGAGGCGCTCGGTCAGCACGCTGCGGGAGATGTCCATCTCGGTCTGGAAGTCCTCGAACCGCCGCGTGCCCAGGAACGCCTGCCGCAGCAGCAGCAACGTCCAGCGCTCGCCCAGCAGGGCGGCGGGCAGCGAGAGGGTGCACAGCTCGTCGGCGACCTTCACGTGGGCCATGCCCACTGACGATACGCCTTGCGTTCGGAAAACGAATCCAGCTAGGGTTCGGAATCCGAACTCAAGGGGCGTCCGCCATGAAGGTCCGTGAACTGCACGCCGCCGAGGCGGGCCACGCCGTCGACGCGGTCTTCCACGGCCTGTCGCCGCGGAGTCGCTACCTGCGCTTCCACGCCCCGGTGCCCCGCCTCACCGGGTCCATGCGCCGCCGGCTGACCGACCTCGACGGCCACCGCAAGGTCGCCGTCGTCGCGGAGTGCCACCACGCGCCGGTCGGCATCGCCCGCCTGATCGCCACGGGCGAGGACACCGCGGAGATCGCCCTCGCCGTGGTGGACCCGTGGCAGCGCAAGGGCGTCGGCACCGAGCTCATGACCGCCCTCGGCAGGTTGGCCGCGGACCTGCGCTACGCCGAGCTGCACGGCGACGTGCTGGGGGAGAACCAGGCGATGCTGCGCCTGGTCGCGCGGGTGTTCCCCGGCGCGCGCCTGACCCGCGAGGACGACGACGTCATCCGGGTCCGCTATCCGTTGAACTACCAGTTGACCCACGAAGACCTGGTGGCCGACCTGCGGTGGTGAGCAGAATGGGGCGCATGCGACGGATCTTCGGGTTGGCGCTCGTCCTGGTGCTGCTGGCGCCACCGGCCGCGGCGTCGACGCCGCCCGGTGACCAGCCACTGCCCGGTTACACGTTCGCCAACCCGCCGTTGCCCCCCGCGCAGGTCGGCGGCGAGCCGTCCCGCGTGCTCCAGGGCGTGCACGAGCACGCGGCCTACACGATCGAGGCGCCGCCGCGCTGGAACGGTCGCCTGGTCATGTGGGCGCACGGCTACCGGGGCGCGAGCACCGTGCTCACCGTCGACCCGCCCCAGTTCGGCCTGCGCCAGAAGCTGCTCGACCAGGGCTTCGCCTGGGCCGCGTCCAGCTACTACGCCAACAACTACGACGTGAGGGCCGGCGTGCTGAGCACGCACGCCCTGGCCAGGCACTTTCGCGGACTGGTCGGCAAGCCCCGCGAGACGTTCATCGCGGGCGTCTCCATGGGCGGGCACGTCATCGGCCGGTCGCTGGAGCAGTTCCCCGGTTTCTACGAGGCCGCGCTGCCGCTGTGCGGCGTGCTCGGCGACCAGGAGCTGTTCGACTTCATCCTCGACTTCAACCTCACCGCGCAGGCCGTCAGCGGCGTCCACGCCTGGCCCGCGCCGGCCGACTACCTGACCGCGGTGGTGCCGCGCATCCAGGCGGAGCTCGGGCTGACCGGCACGCCGAACGAGCGCGGCGCGCAGTTCACCTCGGTCGTCACCAACCGCAGCGGCGGCCCCCGGCCCGGCGCGGCGCCCTCGGTCGCGTACTGGAAGGACTTCCTGTTCCGACTCGCGACCACGTCGTCCGGCGAGGGGTTGGCGACGAACCCGGGTCAGCTCGCCACCAACGTCCTCACCCGGTACGAGCCGAACGCGCCGGTCGACGTCAACCGCGAGGTCCGGCGCGTGCCGCCGGCGAACGTGAAGGCCCGCCTCACGCCGACGCTGACCGAGGTGCCGCGCATCGCCGGCCGGCCGACCGCGCCGGTGCTGTCGCTGCACGACCTCGGCGACCTGTTCGTGCCGTTCTCGATGGAGCAGCTCTACGAGCGGGACGTCGAGCGCAACGGCCGCGGCCACCTGCTCGTGCAGCGGGCGATCCGCGCGACCGGCCACTGCGAGTTCAGCCCGACCGAGGTCGGCACGGCCTGGGACGACCTGGTGACCTGGGCCGACACCGGCCGGCGGCCCGCCGGCGACGTGGTGGACGACCCCGCCGTCGTCGCCGCGCCGGACTACGGCTGCCGCTTCAGCGACCCGGCCGCGCACACCGCGCCCAACAACACCCGCCGCCTCTTCCCGGCCTGCTAGGCGGCCTTCCGCAGCGCGGGCCCACCCCGATCGGCAGCGTCAGCGGTCGCGCACCCGAGGTCGTGCTCGCGGTGCCGCGCAGGCACTCGGCGTCGCCGACCACCGGGTGGGATCGCGCTCTTGACGCCGCGCGGTCCGGGCGGGCTAGCGTGGTGGAAAACGCTTACCAGGAGGTGTGCATGGCACGCAGGCGCTACGCGGTCGTGGGCGCCGGCGCCCGCGCCGAGCTGCACGTCGACGCGATCGTCGGGCACCCGGAGCAGGGGGAGCTGGTCGCGTTCTGCGACGTCAACCGCACCCGCATGGCCGTGCACAACGATCGCCTCGACCGGCCCGTGCCGACCTACGCCGCCGAGGACTTCCTGCGGATGGTCGAGGCCGAGCGGGTCGACGTCGTGGTGGTCTGCACGGTCGACCGCCACCACGACACCTACATCGTGGAGGCGCTGGACGCGGGCTGCGACGTCGTCACCGAGAAGCCGATGACGGTCGACCCGGCGGGCGTCGGCAAGGTCTTCGACGCGGTCGAGCGGACCGACGGCCGGGTCACCGTCACGTTCAACTACCGGTACAACCCGGTGCACGAGAAGGTCCGCGAACTGCTGTCCGGCGGCGCGGTGGGCGAGATCGGCTCGGTGCACTTCGAGTGGCTGCTCGACGTGCGCCACGGCGCCGACTACTTCCGCCGCTGGCACCGGGACAAGGCGAACTCGGGCGGCCTGATGGTGCACAAGGCCACCCACCACTTCGACCTGCTCAACTGGTGGGTCGACTCGGTGCCGGAGGTCGTGTACGCGCACGGGCGGCTGTTCTTCTACGGCGACGAGAACGGCGAGCGCCACGGCCTCCGCCGGCCCTACGACCGGGTGCACGGCGCGCCGGAGGCCCAGGACGACCCGTTCGCGCTGCACGTCGGGCGCGACGGGTGGCTGCGCCGGCTCTACCTCGACGCCGAGCACGAGGACGGCTACCACCGCGACCGGAACCCGTTCGCGCCCGGTGTGTCCATTGAGGACGACATGTCCGTGCTGGTGCGCTACGCCAACGGCGCGAACCTGACCTACCACCTCACGGCCTACTCGCCGTGGGAGGGCTACCGGCTGATGGTCAACGGCAGCCGCGGCCGGCTGGAGCTGGAGGTCGTGGAGAACAGCTGGGTCAGCGGCCAGCGGCCCGCCGTGCACGGCAAGGAGGCCAACCCGGAGGAGGGGCACGTCCGGCTGACCGTGCAACCGCTGTTCGGCCGGGCCGAGGAGGTGCCGCTGGCGGCCGGTGGCGCCGGGCACGGCGGCGCGGACGCCCGGATGACCGAGGTGCTCTACGGCCCGCCCGGTCAACCGGACCCCCTGGGTCGTCGCGCCACCCACCGTGACGGTGCGTTGTCGCTGGCCACCGGCTTCGCGGCGAACCGCAGCTTCGAGACCGGCGAACCCGTGCGCGTGGCGGAGTTGCTCGACGTCGGTTGGCGGTAGCCTGGCTCGGTGCCGCTCCTGGGACCAGCCGACGAGTTGCCGCACCCGCCGCGCCGGGTGCTCGTGGCCGGCACGTCCGGCGCCGGGAAATCGACCCTGGCCAGTCTCGTCGCACGCGCCCTCGGGTTGTCCTATGTGGAGATGGACTCGCTGTTCCACGGTCCACAGTGGACGCCCAGGCCGGAGTTCGAGGCGGACGTGCGGCGGTTCGTCAAGGGCGAGGCGTGGGCCACCGAGTGGCAGTACCGCGTGGTGCGGCCGGTGCTGCTGGCGCACGCCGACACGCTGGTCTGGCTGGACCACCCCCGGCACGTGGTGATGCGGCGGGTGACGGCGCGGACGGTGGTGCGCCGGCTGCGCCGTGAAGAGCTGTGGAACGGCAACGTCGAACCGCCCCTGCGCACGGTGTTCACCGATCCGGAGCACCTGTTGCGGTGGGCGTGGAAGTCGCACACCCGCACCGGCGAGCGGGTCGGGGCGGTGCTCCGCGGGGAGCACGCCGACCGGCTCGCGGTGGTGCGGCTGCGCGGGCAGCGTGAGGTCGACCAATGGCGGTCCGGCCCGTTGCGACGGGCGGCGGAGCGCGGCGAGGAGTCGGTGCGATGAGCGAGCGGACGGCGTTGGTCCTGGGTGGCACCGGGATGCTGAAGGGGTGCGCGGACGAGCTGCTGGCGCTGGGCTGGCAGGTCGTGCTGCCCAGCCGGCGGCCCGAGCGCGTGCTGGGCCGCGTGGCGAGGGCGGCCCTGCGCGGAGGCGGCCACGTGCCCCACGTGAGCAGCGCGCGAGGAGCGCGGGTCGCCGTGGCGGCGGACTGGGCCAGACCGGCGGAGCTGGCCGACCGGGTCCGGGACGTGGTCGACCGGCCCGCCGACCTGCTCGTGGCCTGGGTGCACGAGAGCTACCGGGACGCCGTGCTGCGCGCCGTCGCCCCCCTGCTCGCCCCGCACGCGCCGGTGGTCGAGGTGCACGACAGCGGCACCATCCACGCCGTGCGCGGCGTGCCCGACCCGGCCCTGGACGGCCACCCGACGCAGCAGGTCGTGCTGGGTTTCGCCCGGCACGGCGGCGGCATCCGCTGGCTCAGCCACGAAGAAGCCTCGGTCGGTGTCCTCGACGCCGTCCACCGCGCCCTGGACGGCAAGGCGCCCTCGGTGCACCAGGTGGGCGAGGTCGACACCTGGAGCGCACGGCACTAGCCCGGCCGCCGACACACCGCTCGATGCGGGTTCACCGTGCGCGTTCGGTGCGATACTCCGCGTGCCGAATCGGCCGCGGGAGGTGCGCATGAAGCCGGGGTTGTCCACGAGCCGATCGCCGGCGGAAGCCGACCGTTCCAGACCCTCGCCCGCCGACGCGGTCGTCACCGCCATCGAGCAGGTGATCGCCGAGTGGCCCGACGACGAGCCGCCGATCACGGTCGCCGTCACGGGGTGGGACACGGGCGGGCGGCCGGACATCGCCGACCTGCTCCGGGAGCGGCTGCCCGCGCGGTCCCACGTCCTCTGCTCGTTCGACGCGGCCGACTGGGAAGGGGACGCCCGACCGGCCGGCGCGCTGCTGGCGCGCGGCGTCGCGCGTGCCGCCGGACAACGCCGGAACTGGGTGCGCCGCGCGTTCCAGCCGATCTCCGTCGAGATGAGCTCACCGCGGACGCGGCGGCGGCGCAAGGTCCTCGCCGGTGTGGTGTCGGCGTTCATCGCGGTGGGTGTCGTCGCGCTGCCAGACGTGCGCGCCGCCGCCTTCAGCCTCGCCGGGAAAGGTGGCCCGATCGGCGAGATCGCGGCACAGGCCGTCCGCTCCCCGGTGGTGGCCGCCGTCCTGCTCGCCCTGGTGTTCTGGGTCGTGCTCGGCCGCGCGTGGACCGCGACGACCGCGGTCGCCCGGTTCGCCGCGAGCGTCCGCGACGAAGCCACGAAGGGCACGTTCGAGGAGGTCCGCGAGCAGTTGACCAGGCTCATCCGCCAAGCGCTGCGCGCCCGCCGGCACGGGCGCCGGTTCGTGGTCGTCGTGCGGAACATCGACCGCTGCGGCGGCGACTTCGTGCTCGACCTGTGCGAGAAGGCCAAGAAGATCGTCCGGGCCCCCGGTGTCGTGCTGGTGTTCCTCGGCGACCTGAGGACGATGGAGGAGGCCGCGGTCCGCAAGACCGGGCTCCCGGTGGAATCCGCGCACGCCCGCCGCCTGGGCCGCCGGCACGTGCGGAACCTGATCCCCAACGTCGTGGCGCTGCCGCACGCGACGAGCGACGAGGTGTGGGAACGGTGAGCCGGACGTGACGCTGGACATCCTGCTGGCGACCACCGATGGGGCCATCGCCCAGGACATCAGGAACTTCATGGCCCCCCTGGCTGCGGTCATCATCGGTGTCATCGGGTTGAAGTACCTGTACGGGGATCAGCGGAGCCTCGCCGGGTTCTTCGGCTTCCTCGTCCTCGGCGTGGTCGTCTACTCCCTCATCAAGTACGGCGACGTCCTCCTGGAATCGCTGGGCGGGGTGTTCCGCGGCTGGGCCGAAGGCGGCGAGGCACTGCCCGTCCACGCACTGCCCGTCGCGGCGGCGGTCCTCATCGGGGTCGCGGCACTGGCGTTCGCGGTCGTGCTCCGCCCGAACCGGGCCTCCGCGCCGGCGGCGGAGGGCGGGACGTCCGCGACGGCCGCCGACGAGCCGCCGGCCGAGGTCCGGCGTGCCACCCGTGAAGACCGGACCCAAGCCGCGTGGACGGCCTTGCGGGACTGCGCGCCGAAGCACTCCGACCCGGTCGACGTGGACCGCTGGCGCAAGCAGGTCCGGCTCGCCGTGGTGGTGGCGGTGGAACGGGGTGTCTTCGACGCGGGGTCGCCCGTCACCCCGGCCCACCTCGCCAAGTGGGTGGTGCTCCGCGACCTGTGGCCCGATGTCGTCGACCGGCTGTGGACGGATGACGGTGTGCTGCGGTCGTTGGAGGAGTCGCCGGACGCCGGGGACGAGGATGACGAGGCGCTCGTGCGGTTCCTGCGCACCAAGCCGCGGTTGCACCCGGTGGTGCGGAACCTGCTGCACATGGTCCCGTCGGTCGACCCGAGGTAGCCGCTAGCCCGGCCGCAGGCCCCGCACCAGCGACAACACCGATTCGCGCACGTCGGCCTGGCTGCGTTCGGGCTGGAAGACCTGCCAGTCGAGCGCGGTCACCAGCAGCGTGCCGAACAGCGCCGCCGACGCCGTGCCCACCTGCACACCGTCGGGCAGCCGGCCCGCGTCGGACAGCCGCTGCATCTGACCGCGCACGATGGACACGATGTCGTCGCGCAGCAGGCTCAACGTGCCGTGCCACTGGCCGGGCGTGCGCCACAGCTCCGACACCAGCAGCTGCCCGAACGCGGGGTACTCGGCGAAGAACCCGAGCATCCCGTCCACCAGCGATTCCATCGCCGCGGCCGTCTCGGACTCCTCCTCGGCGACCTTGAGCCGGGCGGCCAGCAGGTCGACGCCGTGCCGCAGCAGCGCGTCCACCAGCGCGTCCTTGCTGGCGAAGTTGTAGTAGACGGTGCCCTTCGCCACGCCGGCCTCGGCGGCGATCTCGTCGACGGTGACACCGGCCGCGCCCCGTTCGCCGACGAGCCGCAGCGCGGCGTCGAACAGCTTCTGCTTGGTCACGGCGGTGCGGCCGGGGCGCGCGCCGGTCACAGGACCAGTTCCGGCTTGAGGCGGCTGGGAGTCCACACCCGCTGCTTGTACGCGGCGAGCGTCGCCAGGGCAAGGCCCGCCGCCAGGTAGCCGACCAGGATCAGCGCGTCCCGACCGACCCCGCCCAGCGACCCGCCGTACATGAGGTGCCGCAGGCCGTCCACGGCGTAACCCATGGGCAGCCCGTAGTGCAGCGGGTACAGCGGCACGGGGATGGTCTGCCACGGGAACGTGCCGCCCGCGCTGACCAGCTGCAGGATCAGCAGGACCAGGCCGATGAACTTGCCGACCGCGCCGAACAGGGCGTTCAACGCGTGCAGCACGGCCACGAACGTCGCCGACACCAGCAGCAGGAACGCCAGCGCGCCCACCGGGTGCGACGGCCGGATGTCCACCACCAGCGTGACCACCGCGTACATCACCACGACCTGGGCCGCGCCGAGCAGCGCGCCGGGCAGCCAGCCGCCCACCGCCACCCGCAACGGCGACTGCCCGGCCGCCAGTCCCCGCCTGGACAGCGGCTTGAGCAGCAGGAACAGCACGAACGCGCCGATCCAGGTGGCCAGCCCGAGGAAGAACGGCGCCAGGCCCGCGCCGTAGCTGCCCGCCGACGTCTGGCTCACCCCGCGCACGTTCACCGGGTCGCCGATGTTCTGGGCGGTCGACTCGCGGGTCGGGTCGTCGGGGTCGGGGATCTGCGCGACGCCCTGGTCGAGCCCGTCGCGCAACTGGTTCGCGCCGTCCACGAGCTGCGCCTCGCCGTCGCGCAACCGCACCGCCCCGTCCCGGAGCTGAGCCGCGCCGGACGACACCTGCGCCGCGCCGTCGTTCAGCCGGGTGACGGCGCCGGTCAGCGCGGGCGTGCTCGCCGCGAGCTGCGCCGCGCCGTCGGAGACCTGCTTCGCGCCGTTCGCCAACGTGCGCAGCTGCCCGGCGGCGCCCTGCACCTTGGCGTTGGCGTCGTCCACCGGCTTGCGCACGTCGCCCACCGCGGCCAGCACCCGCTGCACGTCGGCCTCGGCCAGGCCCAGCGCGCGCAGCTTCGCCGCCAGCTCGCCGTTGGCCGCGTCCAGCCGGTCGACCAGGTCCTGCGCCTTGGCGGCGTAGTCCTCGGCGGTGGCGGCGACCGCCTCGTTGCCGTCGGCGACCTGCTCGGCCCCGGCCGCGAGCTGCTGGGACTTCACCGGCAGGTCCGCGGTCGAGTCGCGCAGCTGCGTCAGCCCGGCCGACACCTGCGCCGCGCCGTCGGCCAGCGGGACCGACCCGTCGGCGAGCTGCTGGGCGCCGCTGTAGGCGTCCTGCTGGCCGGCCGCGAGCTCGGTCGCGCCGTCGGCGGCCTCGGCGGTCTTCTGCCGGATCGTGGAGAAGCCGAGCAGCAGCTTGTCCGCCGCCTCCGAGCCGACCTTCACCGACACCGACCGGCGCACCTCGGCCACCACCTGGTTGGCGATCGTGGAGCCGAGGTAGTTGTTCGCGTCGTTGGTGGTCAGCAGGATCACGCCCTGGCGCGGCGTGAAGTCGCCGGACGACAGCAGGGCCTGCGAGAAGTCCTCGGGCAGGGTCAGCGCGAACGTGTAGGTCCCGTCCCGCACGCCCTGCTCGGCCTGCGCCGCGTCCACCCGGCGCCAGTCGAACTTGTCGCCGCCCACCAGCTCCTCGGCCACCTCGCGGCCCGCGTCCAGGCGCGTGCCGTCGCTCGCGGTCGCGCCCTCGTCCTCCACGACCAGCGCGGCGGGCACCTGGTTGAGGTGCGCGTACGGGTCCTTGTTGGCGTAGAGGTAGAGCGCCGCGTAGAGCAGCGGCACCAGCGTCAACGCCAGCACCGCGAGCTTGGGCAGCGTGCCGGAGGTGATCCGGCGCAGCTCGTTGAACGCCATCCGCAAGGCGGTCACTCGGACTCCTCGTCGAGGTTGTCGGCGTCGGGGGCGCCGTCGTCCGCGCCGGTGTTGTCCGCGCCGATGCGCGCGACGGGCACGTCGAGCACGCCGAGCACGGCGGCGCTGGTGGTGGTGCACAGGACGACGACGGACCGCTCGGGCGTCACGTGCCGGCGCGCCAGCTCCAGCCACCCCTCCGGGTCGCCGTGGTAGCGGTCGGGGCTGTCCAGCACCAGGGTCGTCGCGCCGGGGCGGCCCGCGGCCAGCTCCAGCATCAGCGCGCACCGGGTGGCCGCCGGGACCTGCTCGAACCGCTGGTCCAGGTGTTCGTCCGCGCCGCGCTCGACCAGCCAGTCGGCCACCGCCTTGCGCCCGCTGCGCGCCCCGTTCACGGCCAGCTCCTCGCCGACCACGCCGGCCAGGGGCAGCGACGCCTCGGGCTCGCTGACGTCGGGTGAGTCGACCAGCACGACGTGCCGGCGCAGCTCGGCGGCGGAGGGGGAGACCTCGCCGGTGCTCGGGCGCATCCGGCCGGACAGCACCAGGCCCAGCGCGGTGTGCCCTGCGCCCGGATCACCGGCGACCAGCACCAGCCCACCCGGCTCCACCAGCAGTGACGTCGGCTTGAGCAGCGGGCCGTGCGGCCCGGTGACGCCGACGCGCCGAGCGTGGATGCGCACCGTCGGACCTCCTTTTGAACTGACCAGTCAGTTCAAATAGTGGCCCGACCGAGGAATCCTCGCAACTCGACGCGGTGTGGCACCCGGCGCAGCGGTGCGCCTCCCGGCGCGGCGCCTGGCGCGGTCGTGTGACACCTAGCGCAGCGCCCCGGCGGGGCGGACCTCCCACATCGTCCACAGTGGACGATAACCCTGGCGCGGCCAGAACACCGAGGACAGCGGGTTCGGCGGGTTGTAGTACAAGTAGGTGCCGACGGTGCCCAGCCGGTGCAGCTCGCGGTGCGCGTGCGCCATCAGCTGACGACCCACCCCGGTGCCGCGGGCGCCGGGCATCACGGACACGCAGTTCACGTAGCCCCAGCGGCCGTGCGGCAGCCTGGTCGCGGTCCAGTTGCCCGGCTCCGACGTCACCAGGGCGCACTCGGCCAGCGCCACCGCGATGCCGTCCCGCTCGGCCAGCCACGCCGGACCGCCCGAGGCCAGCCGCTCGGCCAGGGTCCGCCGCTTCAGCGTCACCGCGTCCGGCCGGTGCACCGTCGAGCCCACCAGGGACGAGTAGCGCAGCTCGGCCAGCGCCAGGGCCAGCACCGTCTCCAGGTCGGCCGGCGTGGCCCGGCGGATCGTCACCGTGCCCGTCGCCGGCGGGGGAGGGGCCTGCCGCACCGCGACCACGGTCAGCGGCACCAGGCCGTGGTCCAGCAGCGCCCTGGTCGCCTCGGCGTCCCGGCTCGGCCACGTCAGCACGCACGCCGAGTCGCGGTCGGCCGGCCCGAGCAGGTCGAGCCGCTTGCGCCAGGCGCGCAGCAGCGCGTCCATGCCCGCCGCGCCCGCGTTGCCCAGCAGCGGCGTCAGCTCCCACACCTCGGTGGCCGACCACAGCCGGGCCGGCGACCGCCGGTCGTGCACCTGCCGCTGCAGCACGCCCGCGACCCGGGTCCCGTCCGGCAGCGCCGCGGTGATGACGTCGCCGTCCGGCGGCGCGACCGCCGGCGGCAGCAGCGGGTCGACGCTCGCGAAGCGCGCGCTCTGCGCCTCCATCAGCCCTTGACCGACGGCCATGCCGGGCAGGTTACGGCTTCCGGGCGCGGAAGATCGCGGTGCCCGGGAACAGCCGGCCGCGCAGCGGGCTCCACTGCCCCCACGTGCGGGTGTGCCCGGCGGGCCACTCCGGCTCCACCACGTCCACCAGCTCCAGGCCCGCGCCGACCAGCGCCCGCACGTAGTCCCCGGTGGTCCGGTGGTGCTCCACGTACGTCGCCCGGCCCGAGTCGTCGACCTCCACGTACGGCGTCCGGTCGAAGTACGACTGGGTCACGGTCAGCCCACCCGGTCCCGGGTCGTCCGGGAAAATCCACCGGATCGGGTGAGTCACGGAGAACACCCACGGCGCGCCCGGCCGCAGCACCCGCGCGACCTCGCCGAAGACCTCGCCCACGTCCGCCACGAACGGCACCGCGCCGAACGCCGAGCAGGCCGCGTCGAAGCTGCCCGAGGCGAACGGCAGCTGGTCGGCGCTGGCCTGCACCAGCGGCACGGCCACGCCGGTCGCCGCGTTGGCCGCCACCGCGTGCCGCAGCATCCCGGCCGAGAGGTCGAACGCCACCGCGTGCGCGCCCCTCGCGGTCAGCCACCTGGCGCACGGCGCGGAGCCGCAGCCGACCTCCAGGACGCGACGTCCGCGCAGGTCACCGAGGTAGCCGGCGTCTTCCTCGCGGACGCCCTCGGGGCACCACACGAAGTCCGCCGCGCCCAGGAAGTCGCCGTGCTCGGCGTGGTAGTCGTCGGCGTCGGCGTCCCACCACACGCGGTTGGCCGCGCGCGACTCGGCCGCGTCGACGCCCCGCTTGGCGATGCCGGTGGTGCCGAGCGCCAGTTCGGCGCTCGCGTGCTGGTCGGACACACTGCTCCATTCAAGTGTGCCGGTTTGCCCGGCGGGCTCCCGGCCGCGTACGATATCGCCCGCGTAGTGGGTTCGCGCTGTCCTCGATCGGTGATCACTGCAAGTCGGTCTTCGTGGGGGGCGTGCCCTCCGCGTAGTGTTGAAACCCGCAGGCCACAAACCCCAATCCGTACCGGAGCCACCTACCTAATGTCCACCGACACCACCACTGTCCCGGTTGCCGCTGCGCCGAAGCAGGTCGCCATCAACGATATCGGGACGGAGGAGGACTTCCTCGCCGCTATCGACAAGACGATCAAGTACTTCAACGACGGCGATATCGTCGAGGGCACGATCGTCAAGGTCGACCGGGACGAGGTCCTGCTCGACATCGGCTACAAGACCGAGGGCGTCATCCCCTCGCGCGAGTTGTCGATCAAGCACGACGTCGACCCCAACGAGGTCGTCAAGGTTGGTGACGAGGTCGAGGCGCTTGTTCTCCAGAAGGAGGACAAGGAAGGTCGGCTGATCCTCTCCAAGAAGCGTGCTCAGTACGAGCGCGCCTGGGGCACCATCGAGGCGCTCAAGGAGAAGGACGAGCCCGTCAAGGGCACGGTCATCGAGGTCGTCAAGGGCGGCCTCATCCTGGACATCGGCCTGCGCGGCTTCCTCCCCGCCTCCCTCGTGGAGATGCGTCGCGTCCGCGACCTGCAGCCCTACGTCGGCCGCGAGCTCGAAGCGAAGATCATCGAGCTGGACAAGAACCGCAACAACGTGGTCCTGTCCCGCCGCGCGTGGCTGGAGCAGACCCAGTCCGAGGTCCGCAGCGAGTTCCTCAACCAGCTGCAGAAGGGCCAGGTCCGCAAGGGCGTCGTGTCCTCCATCGTCAACTTCGGCGCCTTCGTGGACCTGGGTGGCGTGGACGGCCTCGTGCACGTCTCGGAGCTGTCCTGGAAGCACATCGACCACCCGTCCGAGGTCGTCGAGGTCGGCCAGGAGGTCACGGTCGAGGTCCTGGACGTCGACATGGAGCGCGAGCGCGTGTCGCTGTCGCTCAAGGCGACGCAGGAAGACCCGTGGCGCCAGTTCGCCCGCACCCACGCGATCGGCCAGATCGTGCCGGGCAAGGTCACCAAGCTCGTCCCGTTCGGCGCGTTCGTCCGGGTGGACGAGGGCATCGAGGGCCTGGTCCACATCTCGGAGCTGGCCGAGCGCCACGTCGAGATCCCGGAGCAGGTCGTGCAGGTCGGCGACGACGTCATGGTCAAGGTCATCGACATCGACCTGGACCGCCGCCGCATCTCGCTGTCGCTCAAGCAGGCCAACGAGGGCTTCACGGTCGACTCCGAGTTCGACCCGACCCAGTACGGCATGGCCGCCGAGTACGACGACCAGGGGAACTACATCTACCCCGAGGGCTTCGACCCGGAGACCCAGGAGTGGCAGGAAGGCTTCGACAAGCAGCGCGAGGAGTGGGAGCGGCAGTACGCCGAGGCCCACACGCGCTACGAGGCCCACATGAAGCAGGTGGCCAAGGCCGCCGCGGCCGAGGAAGAGGCCGCCGGGGAGACGAACTACTCCTCCGGTGGCGAGGCTCCGGCCGCCGTGACCTCGTCCAGCACGGGCGCCCCGGCTCAGGCCGGCGGCACCCTGGCCAGCGACGAGCAGCTGGCCGCGCTCCGCGAGAAGCTGTCGGGCGGCGCCTGAGCAGCACCGGTCGGCGGATCGACGCCGACTGACTGAACGACGACGATCGCCCCTCGCCCACCTCGGGCGGGGGGCGATCGTCGTTCACTCTTTCAGGGGTGGCTGGGCGTCGTCTTGCGCTAAATTGAGAATGCTATGAGCATGCGGACTGCGGTGTTGGCGGCGATGGTGGTGCTCGCGTGCGCGGGCTGCGCCGCCGTGCAGACGCAGCCCGCGGCGCAGCCGAAGATCCCGACGATCGTGCCGCCCACGTCGTTCAGCCGGGTCCCGCAGATGACCGACCGGCCCCTGCCGGACGACTGCGAGCTGGTCATCCCGGTCGAGCTGTTCAACCAGAAGCTCGGCCGCGAGCTGCCCGGCGAGCTGAAGACGATCATCGGCATCCCGGAACCGTCACTCGGCCGCACCGGGAAGATCGACTGCTACTACGGCGTGCCGGAGAAGCAGCCGATCGCCGCCGCGCCCGTGATCATCGGCCTGGCCACGTACGCCGACGAGGCGGCGGCCGGCACCCGGGTCGCCGAGAGCGTGGCCGCCGAGCGCGAGGACGGCGCGACCGTCCGCGAGGTCGACGTGGGCAAGAAGAAGGGCCAGTTCATCAGCAGCGAGGACGAGCGGTTGGTCCTGGGTTCGCTGGGCAAGACCACGTACGTGGCCAGGGTGAAGCTCGGCGTGCTGCCCGACGACGCGGTCGCGGGCGTCCTCGCCGCCCTGGCGCAGCAGTCGATGACGCCGGTCGAAGGGGCCTGAAGATCCTTCACGTGGCAGGCTGGTCCGCATGTTGCGCGTGGGGCTCTCCGGGGGCATCGGGTCGGGCAAGTCGACGGTGGCGGGCAGGCTCGCCGAGCACGGCGCGGTGGTGATCGACGCCGACCGGCTGGCCCGCGAGGTGCTCGAACCCGGCACCGACGGGCTGCGCGAGGTGGTGGAGGCGTTCGGCGCGGACGTGCTCGGCGCGGACGGCGCGCTGAACCGGCCCGCCCTCGCGGCGAAGGTGTTCGGCGACGAGCAGGCCCTGACCACGCTCAACGGCATCACCCACCCGAGGATCGCCGCCCGCACGGGCGAGCTGATCGCCGCCGCGCCCGCGGACGCGATCGTCGTGCACGACGTCCCGTTGCTGGTGGAGAAGGACATGGCGCCGCTCTACCACCTGGTGGTGATCGTGCACGCGGATATGGACCAGCGGCTCGTGCGGCTGCGCGACCGGGGCATGGCCGAGGAGGACGCGCGCCGGCGCATCGCCGCGCAGGCCGACGACGAGCGCCGCCGTGCCGTGGCGGACGTGTGGCTGGACAACTCCGGCACGCCCGACCTGGTGCTGGCGCAGGTGGACGCGCTGTGGGCGGACCGGCTGGTGCGGTACGAGTCGAACATCAGGCTGCGCCGCCACGCCTCGGGCGCGCCGATCGTGGTGCCCTACGACGAGACGTGGCCCGTCCAGGCGGCACGGGTCGAGGCGCGCATCCGGCTGGCCGCCGGTGGCCGCGTGGTCGAGCACATCGGCTCCACGTCCGTGCCCGGACTCGTGGCCAAGGACGTGCTGGACTTCCAGCTGGGCGTGAAGTCGCTGGAGGAGGCTGCGGAGCTGGAGGAAGCGTTGACGCAGGCGGGTTTCCCGAGCCTGGGCGTCGCCGAGGACAGCGTGAAGTACGAGGGCGACGCGCCGGAGGACTGGCACAAGAGGCTGCACGCGGGCGCGGATCCGGGACGGCGGGTCAACCTGCACGTCCGGGTCCAGGGCGGTCCGGCGTGGAACTGGGCGCTGCGGTTCCGCGACTGGCTGCGGGCCGACGCGGCGGCGCGGGACGAGTACGCGGCGGTGAAGCTGGAGCTGTCCGAGCAGCACCGGGGTGACGCGGACGGTTTCGCCTACGGCGAGTCGAAGGAGCCGTGGATGGCCGCCGCGACCGCGCGGGTGGACGCTTTCTACAGGGAGGGCCAGACGTCGTAGATGCCCCGGTGGGTCAGCCACGAGCCGAGGTCGTGCCGGTGGAGGCTGACCTCCTCCAGGGTGCGGTGCACGGTGCGCAGCGCCTGGTCGGCGTCGAGGGGGCCGAGGACGCGTCCGGCGACGGCGGCGGCGAACTCCTCGCAGTGCACGATCCGCGCGGTCGTGCCGCCGGGCACGGCCAGGCCGAGCAGCAGGTCGGTGGTGCGCCACGCGCGGCCGTCCCGCTGCACGCGGACCGCGCTGAGCACGCTCGGGCCGCTGCGCGCGTGCCTGGACCGGGGCCGGTGGTGGGTCAGCCGGAGACCGAGTGCGGGCATCAACCAGGTGACCTCCGAATCGGTGAACGGGTCCTCCGGTGTCGGGCATTCCAGCCGCAGTCCCCACGGCTCCACCCGACACGTGGACAGGTGCCGCGACATGCCGCTGGAGTAGCTGCGAACTGCGCTGACGGTGTCGACCACGTCGACCAGCTGAGGTGTGATGACTGCTGCCACGCGACCCAACGTAGACGCAGATGTGTGCTTGGTAACTATCGGGTTTGATTCGTTACATCACGGTCTGTGCGGGGAAGCGGTCTCTATCAGGTGACGGACTCGGATGGCGGTTGACCAGCAAGTGTGACGGTCTGTATTACCGCCGACGCCAGGTGGTGATCGTTCCCTGGGACGCGAGCCAGCGCACCGCGTCGTGACCGTGCGCCGCGATGCCGGCCACCGCGCGGTAGGTCGTCTCCAGCGCCCACTGCGCCCGGTCGGCCTGGATGAGCCCGCGGTCCAGCGCCGTGAGCAGCTCGTCGGTGTCCAGCACGGTCACGCTGCGGCCCGTGCGCACGACCAGGTCCAGGTACAGGTCGACGGTCTTCCACACCGAGCCGCTGGAGCTGATCTCGACCACGTCCACGTAGAGGTCGTAGTCGCGCTCGTGGCCCGGGTGCCAGGACTGCCGGGTGACGCGCAGGCCGTGCGCGGGCAGCAGCCACGACTCGAAGTGCGACAGGTGCGGGTGGCCGGGCACCGGGCGGGACATGTAGAGGCCGTGCCCGGTCAGCCGGTACTCCTCGACCCCGCGCAGGTGGCCCTTGGGGTCGGTGTTGCTCTTGGAGTCGAGGTCGAAGTACTCGATCTTCGGCGGGTGGATGTGCATGCGGGTCCCGGCGGCACTCGACGTCACAGCGCCGACCTTAGGCATCGACACCGGCGGAATGCTCCTTTCTGTCACCCGAAAGTATGAGGATCGCTTACTCTTCCCGCCATGTTCGGCATCATCCGCCCCTGTCGCAACCGCCTGGACCCCGAGCTGCGCGAGTCGTGGCTGGCGCACCTGTGCGGGCTGTGCCTGGCGCTGCGCGACGATCACGGCCACCTGGCCCGCGTGGTCACCAACTACGACGGCCTGGTGATCTCCGCCCTGGTGGAGGCGCAGGCGGGACGGTCGCGGCGCTCCGCCGGGCCGTGCGCCCTGAGGGGCATGCAGTCGGCGGACGTCGCCGTGGGCACGGGCGCGCGCCTGGCCGCGTCGGTGTCCCTGGTGCTGGCCTCGGCGAAGGTCGGGGACCACGTGTCCGACCGCGACGGCGTGTTCGCGCGGGCCCCGATGCGCGGCGTCGGCAGGCAGGTGGCGCGGCGGTGGGCGGCGCAGGCGTCGGAGACGGGCGTCGACCTGGGGTTCGACACGGCGGTGCTGGTGGACGCCGTGCGGCGGCAGTCGTCGGTGGAGGCCGCGGCGGGTCCCGGGTCGTCGGTGCTGACCGTGACCGAGCCGACCGCGACGGCGGCGGGCGAGGCCGTGGCGCAGACCGCGGTGCTGGCCGGGCGGCCGGCCAACGCGGCGCCGTTGCGGGAGGTCGGACGGCTGTTCGGGAGGTTGGCGCACCTGGCGGACGCGGTGGAGGACCTGGCGGAGGACCGGGCGTCCGGCGCGTGGAACCCGCTGGTCGCCACCGGCACCACCACCGACGAGGCGCGGCGGCTGTGCGACGACGCGGCGTCGGGCATCGAACTGGCGATGAAGGAGGTCGAGTTCGCCGACGACCGGCTGGTGCACGTGCTGCTGGTGCACGAGGTGCGCGAGTCGATCCGGCGGGCGTTCGGCGACCCCCACTCGCACGGGCACAACCCGCCACCGCCTCCCGGTTGGCAGCCCGCGCCGGGGATGTACCCGCCGGCCGCCCAGCCCGGGCCGCGCGGTCCCCACGGGCAGCCCGGCCCGCACCCCGGCAGCATGCCGCCGCCCGGTCACGTGCCGCCGCCCTCGGCTCCCGGCCGCGGCGGTCCTCCCGAGCCGCCGAAGGGCGGCAAGAAGGGCCGGCGCGGCGCCGAGCCGCCCCCTCCCGGCAGCGGCCTGTGGTGCTGGCCCAAGCTGAAGCGGCCACCGGTGACCCGCGGCGCGTTCCTGGGCTGCCTGGCCGTGCTCTACCAGTGCGGCACGTGCCAGTACTGCTGCCGCGACCCGTACCCCGGCCCGTTCAGCGGCAAGCCCCGCGAGGCCTGGTGCAACTGCGACTGCGGTCCGGGCTGCGACTGCGGCGGGTGCGACTGCAACTGCTGATCAAAGGCCGCTGACCTGGGCCGGATCGGAAATTGTCGTACCACCGGCGTACCGTCGTACCCGTGGCTTTCCCAACCGAGATCCCGGTCAAGGCGCACTCGTCCCACCGCCCCGTCGGGGACATCCCCCGCACCGGCGGGCGGTTCCGCGTGGTCAGCGACTACCAGCCCGCGGGTGACCAGCCCGCGGCGATCGCGGACCTCGAGCGGCGGGTGCGCGCCGGTGAGAAGGACGTCGTCCTGCTCGGCGCGACCGGCACGGGCAAGTCGGCCACCACGGCGTGGCTGGTGGAGAAGGTGCAGCGGCCCACGCTGGTGATGGCGCCGAACAAGACGCTGGCCGCGCAGCTGGCGAACGAGCTGAAGGGGTACTTCCCGGACAACGCGGTGGAGTACTTCGTCAGCTACTACGACTACTACCAGCCCGAGGCGTACATCCCGCAGACCGACACCTACATCGAGAAGGACTCGTCGGTCAACGAGGACGTCGAACGGCTACGCCACTCGGCCACGATGAGCCTGCTCACCCGGCGTGACGTGATCGTGGTCGCGTCCGTGTCGTGCATCTACGGCCTGGGCACGCCCCAGTCGTACCTGGACCGGTCGATCAAGCTGGAGGTCGGCGCCGAGGTCGAGCGCGACCTGCTGCTGCGCGCCCTGGTCGACATCCAGTACACGCGCAACGACATCGCGTTCAACCGCGGCACGTTCCGCGTGCGCGGCGACACGGTGGAGATCATCCCGGCGTACGAGGAGCTGGCGCTGCGGGTCGAGTTCTTCGGCGACGAGATCGACAAGCTCTACTACCTGCACCCCCTGACCGGCGACGTGGTCAAGGAGGTCGAGGAGCTGCGCATCTTCCCGGCCACCCACTACGTGGCGGGCCCGGAGCGCATGGAGAAGGCGATCCGCAACATCGAGATCGAGCTGGCCGAGCGGCTGGCCACGCTGGAGCGGCAGGGCAAGCTGCTGGAGGCGCAGCGGCTGCGCATGCGCACCGCGTACGACATCGAGATGATGCGCCAGGTCGGCTTCTGCAACGGCATCGAGAACTACTCGCGCCACATCGACGACCGCGGCCCCGGCACCGCGCCCGCCACGCTCATCGACTACTTCCCGGACGACTTCCTGATGGTCATCGACGAGTCGCACGTGACCGTGCCGCAGATCGGCGGCATGTACGAGGGCGACGCCTCGCGCAAGCGCAACCTGGTCGAGCACGGCTTCCGCCTGCCGAGCGCGATGGACAACCGCCCGTTGACCTGGGAGGAGTTCGCCGACCGGATCGGCCAGACGGTGTACCTGTCGGCCACGCCCGGCCCGTACGAGATGGGCCAGACCGGCGGCGAGTTCGTCGAGCAGGTCATCCGCCCGACCGGCCTGGTCGACCCGCAGGTCGTGGTCAAGCCGACCGAGGGCCAGATCGACGACCTGGTGCACGAGATCCGGGTGCGTGCCGAGAAGGACGAGCGGGTCCTGGTCACCACGCTGACCAAGAAGATGGCCGAGGACCTGACGGACTACCTGCTCGAACTCGGCATCCGGGTGCGGTACCTGCACTCGGAGGTCGACACCCTGCGCCGCGTCGAACTCCTGCGCCAGCTCCGACTGGGCGAGTACGACGTCCTGATCGGCATCAACCTGCTGCGCGAGGGCCTGGACCTCCCGGAGGTCTCCCTCGTCGCCATCCTGGACGCGGACAAGGAAGGCTTCCTCCGCTCGGGCACCAGCCTGATCCAGACCATCGGCCGCGCGGCCCGCAACGTGTCCGGCGAGGTCCACATGTACGCGGACCGGATCACCGACTCGATGCGGCACGCGATCGACGAGACCACCCGCAGGCGGGCCAAGCAGGTCGCGTACAACGAGGAGCGGGGCCTCGACCCCCAGCCGCTGCGCAAGAAGATCACCGACATCCTGGAGCAGGTCTACGCCGAGGCCGAGGACGCCATCGCCCCCGGCGGCTCCGGCCGCAACACCTCGCGCGGCAAGAAGCCGACCGGCGACCCGGGCGCCAACGGCCGCGCCGGCTCCGGCGTCCTGACCGACCGCGACACCGGCTCCATGGCCCGCTCGGAACTGGCCGACCTGGTCCAACAACTGACCGACCAGATGATGAACGCCGCGCGCGAGCTGCAGTTCGAACTGGCCGGCCGGCTGCGCGACGAGATCCAGGACCTGAAGAAGGAACTGCGCGGCATGGACGCGGCCTTCAAGTAGCGGCCTTGGCGGGCTGGTCCCCGCATCCACGGGGATCAGCCCGCCAAGGCCGCCCGCACCTTCCCGACGACCGCGCCCTCGGCCGCTCCGACCTGCCCGTCCGCCGAAGCGACCTCCTCGCACACCGCGAGCACCGCGGCGGAGAACGCCCCGACCTCGTCGGGTGCCTTGGCGGCCACGATCGCCACCGACCGCCGCAACGCCGCCAGCACACCGTCCTCCACATCGGCCGCCGACCCCGCCGGCAACTCGGGCCGCGCCGCGCCGAGCACCTGCCGCAACCGGGGCGAGAACGTCGCCATCGCCCGGATGCCCGCGTGGCTCTCCTCGTCCAGCGCACCCGGCTCGGCCGTGGACACCAGCACCATCGCGCCGAAGACCGCCGTGCGCAGGGTCCGGCCTTCCTCGTCCGTGTAGACAGTCACGTGATCACCTTAAATGCCACCGGTTAGCGTGGCGCCATGACGGTGGACGACGTGATCGCGCACTGCCTGGCCAAGCCCGGCGCCGAGGAGACCTACCCGTTCGGTGACGGCGAGCTGTGTTGCAAGGTCGGCGGGAAGATCTTCGCGTTCGTCGGGCTGGACGGCGGCAGCGTCGGCGTGAAGTCGGGCGCCACCGCCGACGACGCGGGGCACTGGCGCGAGCTGTACCCGGACGACGTCTCGGTCAGCGCCTACATCGGGCGCTACGGCTGGAACCGCGTGCGCGTCGGCGGCGCGGTCCCGGACGACGAGCTGCTCGAACTCCTCGACCTGTCCTACCAGCTCGTCGTGGACAAGCTGCCCAAGGCCAAGCGGCCGTCAGCCTCCTGAACGGGAACGGCGCACCAGGACCACCCGGTGCGCCGTTCCGCGGAACCCGACTCAGCTGGTGATGTCCTTGCGCGCGAACTTCCGCGCCGCCAGCAGCGTGAAGAACGCCCCGAACGCCAGGGCGGAGAACGTGCCCTTCGTCATCTGCGCCCAGTCCACGTCCGACGACAGCAGGTCCGCCCACGCCAACGCGTAGTGCGTCGGCAGGTAGTCCCGCAGCCCTTCCAGCGCGGTGATCTGGTCGAGGATCTGCGACACGATCGACGCCAGCACCGCGCCGCCCACGGCGCCGAGCGGCGCGTCCGTGGACACCGACAGGTACAGCGCCAGCCCGGCCACCCAGAACAGGTGGATCGAGATGTAGACCACGGCCAGCGCCACCCCGTACACGCCGGCGCCGAAGGACGCGGCCTCGCCGGTCGGCGACACCGCCTCGCCCGCCCCGTACCAGATCACGCCGACGACCAGGGCCACCGCGGGCAGCAGCGCCAGCGCGAACACCGACATCAGCCCGGACGCCAGCGCCTTGCGCCGCAGCAGCCGGTGCCGGGGGATCGGCGCGGCCAGCAGGTACTTCAACGACGACCACGACGCCTCGCTCGCGATCGTGTCGCCGAAGAACAGCGCCACGATCATCGGCAGCAGGAAGCTGCTGCTCACGAACAGCGTCAGGATCACGAAGTTCACGCCGCTGGCCGTGGCCAGGTCGACGAAGCCGCCCGCCCGCCGGTTCGGCGACGACTGCCCCAGCTCGAACGCCACCACCAGGATGAACGGCAGCAGCACCAGGAAACCCAGCACCAACTGCGTCCGCCTGCGGCGCAACTGCCGCACCAGCTCGACCCGCACGGGCAACGTCCGCCCGGCCCGGTACCCGACCTTCGACCCGTCCGGCGCGACCGACGAGTGCTCGGCCTCCGCGGCGTCCGTCAGATCGGAGATCGCGGCCGGATCGGTGTGCACACCGTTCTCGCTCATTCCCCCACCAACTCCAGGAACGCGTCTTCCAACCGGCGGCGCGGACCGGCCTGGTCCACCGCCACACCCGCGGCCACGAGCGCCTGCAACGCCGACGCGCGAGGCGTGCCGTTGAGGCTCGCGTGGACCTGCTCGCCGTCGACGTGCACGTCGTGCACGCCGGCCAGGCTCCGCAGCACGGTGGCCGCCTCGTCCGGCCGGTCGACCTTGAAGCTCGCCTCGCCGCCGCCCGTCGCGATCTCGTCGACCGGACCGGCCGCGACCAGCGAACCCTTGTGCATCACGACCACGTGCGTGCACGTCTGCTCGACCTCGGCGAGCAGGTGGGACGACACCAGCACGGTGCGCCCGGCCGCCGCGTAGCGGCGCAGCACCTCGCGCATCTGGTGGATCTGGGGCGGGTCGAGCCCGTTGGTCGGCTCGTCCAGCACCAGCAGGTCCGGCAGGCCGAGCATGGCCTGCGCGATCGCCAGCCGCTGCCGCATGCCCTGGCTGTAGGTCCGCACGCGCCGCCGCACGGCGTTGCCCAGACCCGCGATCTCCAGGGCCTCCTCGACGTGGGCCTGCTCCAGCGGCCGGCCGGTGGCCGCCCAGTACAGCCGCAGGTTCTCCGCGCCGGACAGGTGCGGCAGGAAGCCGGAGCCCTCCACGAACGACCCGATCCGCGACAGCACCGGCGCGCCCGGCACGATCCGGTGGCCGAACACCCTGATGCCGCCCTCGGTGGGTCGGATCAGGCCCATCAGCATGCGCAGCGTGGTGGTCTTGCCCGCGCCGTTGGGCCCGAGCAGGCCCAGCACCTGGCCGTGCTCCACCCGGAACGACAGGTCCTTCACCGCGACGAACCCGCCGGCGTAGGACTTGCTCAGGTTCTCGATCACCAGCGGCACCGACTCGAGCTCCGGGTCGACGTCCGCGGTCAGCCTGCGGCGGAACCACGCGACCACGCCCGCGATGACGCAGACGACCAGCACGATCGCGATGCCCCACAGCGCGCCGGTCGGCACCTCGCTGGTCGCGTTCACGCCCGGCACCACCGGCACCGACAGCGCGGGCGAGGCCAGCGAGATCCGGTACGCGGCGGGCTCGGCGGCGTTCGAGTACGCCATGTCGGTGGTCGACACGACCAGCTGGAACCGGTGGTCGGCCTCGACCGGGCGCACCGCGCCGGGCAGCGTCACGGTGACCTCGACCGGCGTGCCGTCAGCCGGCAGGTCGGTCACCCGCACCGGCGCGACCGCCGAGCCGGGCAGCGTCCGCACGCCGCTCGCGTCGGCGTCGTACAGCTTCACGAACAGCACCGCGCCCTCGGCGGGCACCGGCTGGCCCGGCACGGCGGCCACGCGCAGCCGCACCGTGGACGCGCCGGTCAGCAGCGTCTGCGCGGTCTGCGGCTCGCTCTGGAACACCGCCGCCTGGCCGGGCAGGTCGATCGACAGCCGCGACGACAGCGAGCTGGACCGCGCCACCACCGATCCGAGACCGGGCAGGCTGGACACCGCCGCCGGGTTGCCACCCGCCGGGTTGACCACGACCTGCTCACGGCCGGTCAGCGGCACGTCCCGGCGCTCGGCGCCCGCCGAGCCGTCGAGGCCCGGGTAGCTCGGCGCGACGACGTTGCGCAACGACGGCGTCCCGCTGCTGCGGAACGCGCCGACCACGGTGTACTCGAAGCTCGTGCCGGGGTCGCTGCCCTTGCCCTCCAGGTGGAACGCCATCCAGTCGGCGATCTGGCCGCGCAGCTCCGGGCCGGGCGAGCCGCCGTCGTGGCCGCCCGAGTACCAGACGACCTTGACCTTCGCGCCGTTCGCGGCGATCTGGCGGGCGTTGGCGTCGGCCTGGTCGAGGCCGAACAGGGTGTCCTGTTCGCCCTGGACCAGCAGCGTCGGCTGGGTGATCCGGCCCGTCACGGCCGCCGGCGACGCGCGCCGCAGCACCTCCAGGGTCTGCGGCCCGGCCTTGCCGGTGGTCGCGACCTCGGTGTACGCGGCGCACACGTCGGCCTGGAACCGGCCGCACGCGCCGTTCAGCGGTCCGGCCGGTCGGGCGTTGTCGCCCTGCGGCTGAGGCGTGGTGACCGCGGCGGCGGCGCTGTCGACGCCCTGCGAGTCGTCCTGGCCTGGTTCGGTGGCCTCCTGGCCGGGGTTGGTGGCGTCCGCGCCGGACAGGCCGGCGGAGAAGAAGATGCCCGCCCACGACCTCTTGAACACGCCCTCGTCGGCGAACGCGCCCGCCGCCGGGGTGTCGGTCGGCACGCCCTCGGGGCGCCCCGAGTTCGGCAGCAGCGCCTGGGCCAGGTCGTTGTAGGTGATGACCGGCGCGATCGTGTCCACCCGCGGGTCGACGCCGGCCAGCGACAGCGCGAGCGCGCCACCGTAGGAACCGCCGGTCACGCCCACCTTGGGGTCTCCGGCGCGGTCGGTCACGACCTCTTCGCGGGTGGCCAGCCAGTCGAGCAGCTTCTGCGCGTCGCGGACCTCGTGGTCGACGGAGTTCAGGGCGATCTGGCCGGTGCTGCGGCCGAAGCCGCGCGCCGAGTAGGCCAGCACGACGAACCCGCGCTGGGCCAGTTCGGTGGCCTGGGCGGCGACGGCGGCCTTGCTGCCGCCGAAGCCGTGCGGCAGCAGGACGGCGGGTGCGGGTGTGCGTTCGGGCAGGTACAGGGTGGTGTCGATCTGCACGGTGCGGTCGCTGTCCGGACTTTCCGGCACGTCGATCACCGCGTCGCGGGTGCTCACCGGGGCGGGGTCGTCCCCCTGGCGCGTGAAGACCACGATGGCGCCCACCAGGGCGACCAGCACGACCAGCGCGGGGAGCGACCACCTGCCGCGGAGGCGGTTGAGGGAGGCCACGGAGTTGACCATAGGCGTGATTGGCTGAGAACGGACTGTCAGCACCGCGTCGCGCTCTCAGCCGGAACCACCGGTCAGGCCCCGGACGGGTGCCTCTGATCACCTCCGCTGGCGCCGGACCGCATTCATGCGTGACACTGTGGAGGCGTGGAGGGGAGTACTCCCTCGCGGCGGTGTCGTCAGCACGGAGCCTGGCGTGAGGTTCCCGGTGCCGCCGGTCGGTCGTTGAGATCGGCGGAGGAGACCTCCGGTCATTGGCGTGCGCGCGATGCACCGGAGGTTTGAGTCGTGTCTGTTCCCGTGTGGCTGTGGTTCGCCACGATCGCCGGCCTGGTGGTCCTGTTGGCCATCGACCTCTTCATCGTCGACCGCAAACCGCACGAGGTCACCATCGGCGAAGCCGCCCGGTGGGTCACCTTCTACGTGGGTGTGGCGGTCCTGTTCGGCATCGGCATCTGGTTCTTCTCGGGCGGTGTCTACGCGGGCGAGTTCTTCGCGGGGTACATCACCGAGTACTCGCTGAGCGTCGACAACCTGTTCATCTTCTTGATCATCATGACCACCTTCAAGGTGCCCGCGATCCACCAGCACAAGGTGCTGCTGATCGGCATCCTGATGGCGCTGGTCATGCGCGGCATCTTCATCGCCGTGGGCGCGGCGGTCATCGCCCAGTTCAGCTGGGTCTTCTACCTCTTCGGCGTGTTCCTCATCTACACCGGCTACAAGCTGGCGCGGACGGACCACAACGAGGAGGAGAAGGAGGAGTACAAGGAGAACATCGCGCTCCGGCTCGTCCGCAAGGTGTACCCGGTGGTGGACGGCTACCAGGGCGGCAAGTCGTTCGTGAAGATCGACGGCAAGCGGTTCGTCACGCCGATGTTCATCGTCATCGTCGCCATCGGCACCACGGACCTGCTGTTCGCGCTCGACTCCATCCCGGCCATCTTCGGCCTGACCAAGGAGCCGTTCCTGGTCTTCACCGCGAACGCGTTCGCGCTGATGGGCCTGCGGCAGCTGTACTTCCTGCTGGGCGGCCTGCTGAACAAGCTGGTGTACCTGTCGATCGGCCTGTCGGTGATCCTCGGCTTCATCGGCGTGAAGCTGATCCTGGAGGCGCTGCACACCAACTCGCTGCCGTTCCTCAACGGCGGTGAGCCGCTGCACGTGCCGACGATCGGCATCGAGGTGTCGCTCTCGGTGATCGTGGGCGTGCTGGCCATCACCACGATCGCCAGCCTGGTCAAGGTGCGTCGCCACCCCGAGGCGGTCAAGCCGGTGCCCACCTCCAGTGACCATCTGTGAGCGTCAAAATCTCGTGAGCCTTGCTAATGATCGGTGCGGTAACGTGCTGAAGCGTGCGCCCCGATGACTTGCAGTCGTTGACCCAGCCCGGCTCCGTGTCGGTGCGTGGGGACCTCGTCCTGGTGAACGTCTCCACCCCGGACGTCGCCGCGAACGCCTACCGGGGCGGGCTGCACCGCGTCGCCCTGGACGGCGGCGGGACGAAGCGCTGGACGTGGGCGGAACGCGACCTGGCACCCCGGATCTCCCCGGACGGCCGCTGGGTCGCGTTCCTGCGCGTCACGGCCCGCGGCGAGGCGCCGCAGCTGCACGTGATGCCCGCCGACGGCGGTGAGGCGCGTGCGCTCACCGACCTGCGGCTGGGCGCCGGCGTGCCGGCGTGGGCGCCGGACTCGCGGCGGATCGCGTTCACCTCGCGGGTCCCCGAAGCGGGTCGCTACGGCGCGCCGCTCGTCGAGGGCGGGGACGTGCCGACGCCGGACGCGGAGGCGCCGCGGCACATCACCCGGCTGGACTACCGGCTCGACGACGTCGGCTTCACCGCCGACCGGCACGCGCGGCTGTTCACCGTGGACGCGCTGGACGCCGACGCCGAGCCGGTCGAGCTGACCGACGGCACGTGCTCCGTCGCCGACCCCGCCTGGACGGCGGACGGCGCGGCCGTGCTGTTCCTGGCCGAACGCGACCTCGGCGCGGCCGAGTCCTTCCACAACGACGTCTACCGCGTGCCCGCGTCCGGTGGCGAGCCCGAGCTGGTGGTGCGGACGCCCGGCGCGGCCGTGCTGCCGGTCGCGCTGCCCGACGGCGGCGTGCTGTTCTACTCGCCCGAGCACGCGCCCGGCACGGCCGCCATCGCGCGGAACACGAGCCTGTGGCGCTTCGACGGCGAGCGGCTCACCCGGCTCACCGACCTGGAGACCGTCGACTGCGAGAAGGCCGCCGGCGCGCCGGTGCCGACCGCCTCGGGCGTGCTCGTGGCGGTCCGCAACCGGGGCGCGGTCGAGCTGCGCCGCGTGCCGCTGGACGCCGACGCTGCCGTGCTGGCCGACCTGGAGCTGCTGGCGGGCGAGCGGGCCGAGGTGAGGTCCTTCGCCGCGGACGGCGACCGGGTCGTGGCCGTGGTGTCGACCTCGGGCAACGCCGGCGAGGTCGAGCTCGTCGGCGGCGGCCCGCTGACCGACTTCGGCTCGACCGTGCCGCTGCGGCCGGCGGTCGAGCTGACCGGCGCCGCGCCGGACGGCTACCCGGTGCACGGCTGGCTGGTGCTGCCCGAGGGGGAGGGCCCGCACCCGGTGGTGCTGGCCGTGCACGGCGGCCCGTTCATGTACCACGGCTGGGGGTTCTACGACGAGGCCCAGGTGTACGCCGCGGCCGGCTACGCGGTCGTGCTGCCCAACCCGCGCGGGTCCGCCGGGTACGGCCAGGCGCACGGCCAGGCCGTGATCGGCGGGTTCGGCACGGTCGACGTGGACGACGTCCTCGCCGTGCTCGACCTCGCGCTGGAGCGCCCCGACCTCGACACCGACCGGGTGGGCGTGATGGGCGGCTCCTACGGCGGCTTCATGACCTCCTGGCTGGCCGCGCACCACGGCGAGCGGTTCCGCGCCGCGTGGAGCGAGCGCGCCGTCAACGCGTGGGACTCGTTCGCCGGCTCCTCGGACATCGGCTGGTTCTTCGCCGACGCCTACTGCGGGCCGAGCCTGGAGACCCAGCGCGCGATGAGCCCGCTGACCTACGCCGAGAAGATCTCCATGCCGTTCATGGTCGTGCACTCCGAGCACGACTGGCGCTGCCCGCTGGAGCAGGCGCAGCGGCTGTTCGTCGCTCTGCGCCGCAACGGCGTCGAGGCCGAGATGCTGGTGTTCCCCGGCGAGGGCCACGAGCTGACCCGCTCGGGCAAGCCGCGCCACCGCGCGCAGCGGTTCGAGGCCGTCCTGGACTGGTGGGCTCGTCATTTGGCCTGAAATCCGGCAAAACCGCTGATCCACTCCCTCCGCGAACGGCAGACTGGTCTTTCGTGGAGGGAGTTGGGATGGCTACCCCACTCGATTGGCCCGCCGGGACGTTCCTGGACCTGCTCGTCCCGGCCGCGCAGCACGCCCTGCTGGACCTCGGCGCGCCGAAGGTGTTCCGCCGCGGCGACGTGATGATGCGCGAGGGCGAGGACAGCGACCACGTCGTCGTGCTGCTGCAGGCGCTGGTCAAGGTGACCGAGACGCTCGAGAACGGTCGGGTCGCGCTGCTCAACATCAAGGTCGGCGGCGACGTGGTCGGCGAGATGGCGTTCCTGAGCGGCGAGCCGCGATCGGCGACCGTGACCGCGTGCGTCGACACGCGGGCCCGGGTGGTCACCGCGGCGCAGTTCCAGCGCTACCTCGGCGAGTTCCCCGAGGCGAACCTCGCCCTCACCCGGATGATCATGAAGACGCTGAGGTGGAACCAGCAGCGCCGGGTCGACGTCAACGGCTACCCGTCGTCGGTGCGGCTGGCGCGGGTGCTCAACCACCTGGCCGACGCCTACGGGCGCGTCTCGCCCGACGGGGTGACCCTGGACCTCGGCCTGACCCAGGGCGAACTCGGGTCGCTGGTCGGCGCGGAGGAGGACACCGCCCGGCGTGAGCTGCGCGCGTTGCGCGACCGGGGCGTCATAACCATGGGCTACCGGACCACCACGATCGTGGACCGCGACGTGCTGCGGAAGATCGCCGAACTGTGAAACGGGAAACCCGGTGATCGCCCTACTTCCGAACGCGGTCCGGGACGATGCTCCTCGTGTGACGCTGGACATGGTGATGCCCCTCCACGGACTGGTCTACCGCCTCGTGGTGGCCGTGGACGTCGAGGGCTACAGCAAGCTCGACGCGCTGGACCAGTCGCTGGTCCAGTCGCGGCTGAGCGACCTGCTGGACGTGGCCGCCCGCAAGGCCGGGCTGGACCGCGACCTGTGGTACCGGCAGGTGCGCGGCGACGGCGAACTGGCCGTGCTGCCCACCGACGCCGACGCCGCGTGGGTGGTCGCCCACTTCACCGAGCAGCTCGCCGAGGCGTTGGCCGACCTGCGCCGCGCGGGCACGCCGTTGCGGATGCGCGTGGCCATGCACTGCGGCCCGCTCACCGCGGGCGCGTTCGGGCTGGTCGGCGACGCCCCGATCGTGACCTGCCGGCTGCTCGACGCCAAGGTGGTCCGCGACGCGCTCGCGGCCACCGCCGACGACGACCTGGTGCTGGTGATCTCGCAGCAGCTGCACGACGACGTCGTGCGCACCCGGTTCCACGAGCTCGACCCCACCCGGTTCCGGTTCACCCGGTTCCGGGTGAAGAACCAGGGCTACTCGGGGTACGTGTGCACCGGCGCGCCCCGTCGGGGTTGGGCCAATGGCTAGCGGACGGCGGCGTGGTTGCGGCACTCTCACCGGATGCAGTGGACCGTGCGGGCCGGACGGCCCGACGACGCGCCCGAGATCGCCAGGATCAACGTGGACGCGTGGCAGCACTCGTACCGCGGGATAGTGGACGACCCGGTGCTGGACCGGATGCTGCCCGAGAGCAGGCTCCCGGCGTGGACGCGCGTGCTGAGGCTGCCCGAACCCAGCCGGGTGTTCGTCGCGGTCGACGAGAGCGCCGGCCGGATCGGCGCCTACTGCGCGGTCGACGCGGTCCGCGAGTCCAAGGACGCGCACCCCGACCTGCACACCGGGGAGCTGGTGGCGATCTACGCCGACCCGCGCTACCACGGGCAGGGCGCGGGGCACGAGGTGCACGAGGCCGGGCTGCGCCACCTGATGGACCAGGGGTTCCGGTACGCCGTCCTGTGGGTGTTCCAGGACAACGCCCGCAGCCGCGGGTTCTACGAGTCGCACGGCTGGCGGCACGACGGGCTGGTGAACCGCTACGAGCTCGGCGGCCAGGAGCTGCCCGAGGTCAGGTACGCCCGGTTCCTCCCGGCGCCGCGCCGGCGCGGTCAGCCGAGCAGGGTCTAGCTCAACCGAGCAGGGTGTAGTTCAGCTCCTCGCACACCCGTGCCAGCGGCAGGTCGAGGCCGGGGTGTTCCAACGGCAGCAGCACGTCCGGCGAGGCGGGCAGGCCGGTGCCGGCCGGCGGGTCCCACAGGCACACCGCCGGGTCGCCGGCGTCCATCGACGAGCGGTACCACAGCCCGTCCAGCTCGGGGTAGGCCGCGCGGATCGCCCGCGCCCACTGCTGCGTGATCGCCTTGGGCCCGGCGCTGATCTCCTGCGACGCGCCCGCCCGGGTCGGCCACAGGCCGGTCAGGTCGAGCAGCCGCAGCGTCCGGCGCGGCCTCATCACCACCAGGAACGGGCTGCGCGTGCGCCGGTCCACCACCGACGTCGCCTGGAACACCTCGGCCACCGACGTCCGCACGGTCAGGCCGAAGTACAGCACCCCCTGGTCGTGGGCGTGCGTCGGCGAGCCGTCAGGGCCGACCGGCTGGGTGTCGAACCGCGCGTGCGGCAGGGGCCCGGTGTAGCGGAAGCTGTTCCACCGCTGCGGGTGCAGGCCCTTCGCGGCGAAGACGCGCACCAACCGGGTGGCCCGGTGCACCGCCACGACGTCCTCGGTGCGGCGCAGGGTCGCCTGGAGCACAGCGGGAGCGGGCGGCTGGGGGAGCCGTGACATGCGTGTCCAAGGTTCTCGGCGACAGGGGAGGGCGGCCGGTCAGGCGGGCGTGCCCAGCTGTGCGGCCAGTGCCGCGACGCGGCGGGGTTCACCGCCGGCCAGCAGCCACTCGCGCGGCGCCGTCGGCGTGCCGTCCACCACCAGGTCCTCCTGGTCGGTCGTCATGAACCCGGCGACCACGAGCGCGGGCTGGTCCGGTGGCACGGCCGCGAGCACGGCCTCCAGCCCCGGCAGCACGCCGCCGCCCGCGAACTGCCAGGCGGGCAGCCGCCAGCTGCCCCGGTCCTTCCAGCCGACCAGGCGGCCGACGCCGAGCCGGTGCCGGATGCGGCTGGTGTCCACGCCCAGTTGCCGTGCGGCCTCGGCGACGGTCAGCGCCGAGTCGCGCAGCACGGCGTGCGCCACCACGGTCCGCGCGCGCCCCTGGTCGTCGAGGACGCGGTGCGGGCCCAGGTCGAGGCCGACGTCCTCCAGCGCGTCGCGCTGGTCGGGTGGGAAGTAGCTCGCGGGATCCGGGTGTGGCGGCGCCAGCTTCTTCGCCGCGTCGGCCACCAGCGACAGGAACTCGTCGGGGGTGACCTGCAGACCTGCTTTGGCCAACACCGCCTCCAGCGCAGGACTCATGCGCACAGGGTATCCCGGGCGTGCGCTTTTGTGCGCATAGGTAACCCGATCGTCGGACTGCATCGACAGAGTGCGCACATCTAGCGACTCTACGTAAACATCCGAGGTCGGGCATGGTGACCTCTGCCTCACTCGCGATCGGCCGCGTTCCACGCCCGCGTGGTCGCCGGGAGGTGAGGGAGTCGCATTCGCACATCACGCGTGCGGCACGGGCCGGCCGGCCGATCGCGGTGTCGCTGGGTCAGGCCTCGCCGGTGATCAGCGTGACCGCGCGTTCGCGGGTCGCCTCGTCCACCTCGTCGAGCCGGAAACCGCGGGCCACGATGTGGGCCACCAGCTCCGGCTCCGGCGGCAGGCCGTGCTTGCGGAGGTAGTGCGGCACCGCGCCGGCCCAGATCCAGGCGCCGTCGGTGCGGAAGTTCAGCGGCACGTCCTGGTCGCCGGGGATGAACTCGTCCACGTCCAGGTCACGCGCGGCCAGCACGACCGGCGCGCCCTCCAGGTAGGTCAGCAGCGCGTCGGCCAGCTGGGGGTCGAGCAGCTGCCGGTTCACCACCGGCCGGCCCGCCTCGTCACGGCCGTCGTAGACGTGCGCGGTGCGCAGCTCGCCGTCCGGCCGGTCCGGCTCGGGCTCGGGCAGCGGCGGCAGGCCGACGCGCTGCCGCAGCCACGGCGGGATCCGCTCGTCCTGCCGGGGGAACGTGCGCAGCTCGTCCTGGAAGCCGATCACCGGCGGCGCATTGCGCCAGCGCGGCTCGTCGTCGGCGTTGAAGTCGACCGAGAACGCGGCCGGCGCCTCGATCTCGTACACCGCGCTCAGCCACGTGCCGCGCACGGGCTCGTACATCCCGGTCCGCAACTGCCCGAACAGCTGCACCACGTCCATCGGCGGGCGCACCGGCCGCCACTGCCCGTCGGGGCCCGCGAACGCCAGGTCCACCTCGATGTGCCGACCGGCCGCCCGGTACTCCGCCCGGATGCGCTGCCACCCCGGCGGCAGCGCGGGGAGCATGGCGCGGCCGATCTGCTTGACGAGCCGGTTCTGCTCCTGCTCGGTCAGCGGTGTGGCTGGCTGGCTCATGCGTCGAACACCCCTTCGGCTCCCCCCGGACACGGCGGGCTGATCTTAACGGCCAGGACGTGCCCTCGTGGTCCGGTTGAAGAGGCGGCGCACCCGGTACTCGACGGGGGAACCGCGAACGAGTCCGGTGTGGTGGTTCGGCGGTCCGGGCAGCCGGCCGGCCGCGTCCCGCCCGTGCCACCGGAACCCGCGGGCGCGCCGGCGGGCCGGCGCGCCCGACGTCACGGCGCGGGCGGCATGGTGTCCACCAGGAGGTTCCCGGCCTCGTCCCACTTGCGGCGACCCAGGTGGTCGGCGTGGTCGCCGAACAGGGTCTCCTCGGCGAGCACGCCGTTCGGGTGCCACCTGCGGTGCAGGCCGACGGGCAGGCCCATCCGCATCTGGCCCTCCTTGTACGGCCGGTCGTCCGGGTACCACTCCCGGTACGGGCCGTCCTCGGCGCCGGTGTCGTAGGTGTACAGCGTCGCCAGGCTGCCGTCCGCGCCCTGCTCGACCACCTCGCCGGTGAACGGCTCGCCCTGGTAGAACACCAGGCCGCCGTCGTCCTCGACGTCGTCTGCTTCAACTCGCATGGTGGGTGACCTTCGGTGGGATCGTCTTGAGGTCGGGGTGGTACGGCGGCTGGGTGAGCTTCTCGGTCGCGCTGGGCACGCCGTCGATCATCCGGGTGCAGTTGGCGCAGCACGGCGCCACGTCGGGGAAGGCCCCGGTCGCGTTCGGACCCTTCCCCGGCGGGATGAAGGCGTTGTCCACCACCATCTCGGACAGGATGCGGTCCAGCTCCTCGGGCGACACGTCGGCGGGCACGCCGCGGTCGTTCAGCATCTGGTTGACGTTCTTCACCTCGGCGTGCCGGGTCGGCGCGTCGTTGATCGGGTAGTCGTACCTGATCTCGCCGTGCTTGTTCGACATAGGCTGGCCTTCGAGGCCCGGCCGGCGGTCGGGCTGGATGTAGCCGGGCGTCGAGCCGTCCGGCTGCGGGTTGCCGCGCATCGCCTCCTGCCGGTCGCGCAGCACCGGGTGCAGCTTGTCGTTCGGGATGACGTCCGTGGACGCGCCGTTGACCGACTCGTACACGTGGCCCGTGCGGTGGTCGATCGACACGGACACGCAGACGATGTTCTTGCCCGGCCAGTTGTCCGGGTTGCGGCGCGGGTCGTTGCGGACCGACTCCGGGATGATCGACCGGTCCTCGACCATCGACTGGAGCAGCTTGGCCCGGTCGGTCAGCACCTCGCGCTGGTAGTCGTCGATCGGGCGGCCGTCGTAGTGCGTGATGAGGTCGTTCTCGTCGAACGTGCACCGGTCCCGGTCGAGCGTCTCCAGCCGTTGGGGCTCCGCGAAGTCCGGCGGCGGCTGGTCCGGGTGGTGGTCGAACTGCGGGTCGCGGGCGTACTTGTCGTCGCTGCCCGTGTCCGCGGTGTCGTCCGGGTTGTCCGCAGTGTCGTCCGCGCCCCGGTCCCGGGCGTCGTCCGGGGTGGTGTGGTCGGTGTTGTCGGTGTCGGGGGCGTAGCCGTCGTCGCTCGCCTTGGTGGTGGCGCCGTCGGGGTGGTGGGTGTTCCACTCGCCGTTGGGCGGGATCTCGGGCCGGCGGTTGCCGTCGGGGCCGATGGTGGCGTCGCTGGTGTAGACGCGGCCGTTGGCGTCGGTCCAGGCGGGTTTGCTGGGCGCGAGGACGTCGGCGCCGGTGTGGTGGGAGAGGCGGTTGGCGAAGTTGTTGCTGCCGGCGTCGCAGCCGATGAGGCGGATGGGGGTCTTGCCGTCCCAGCCGTTGCGGCGCAGGAGGTCGCCGTACTGCTCGGGGGTGTAGGTGTGGTTACCGATCCTCGCCCGGCCGTCGGGGGTGACGTGGACGTCGGCGGTGAAGTAGCGAGGGTCGGGCGGCACCCGGTGCGGCAGGTCGCCCATGTCCGGGTCGCCCCGGTGGTGCGAGATGCCGGCGGGGGTGGTCTCGCCGTGGCGCGCGTGCGCCTCGTCGATGTCCGGCCGGTCACCGTCGGGGCTGTGGGGGCCGTCCGGGTCGGGCGAGCCGGTGTTCGAGCCGGTGTCGTCCCGGTCGCTGTTCGGGGTGCTGTTGTCCGGCTGGTCGGCGTCGGGCCGATCGCTGCCGGGCCGATCGCTGCCGGGCCGGTCGGTGGTCGGCCGGTCGGCGTCGGGCCGGTTGGTGCTCGGGTCGGCGTCGCGGTGGGGCGGTGTCCACGCGTTCGGGTCGCGGCGTTGGGCGGGGATGCCGTCCTGGTCGCGACGCGGCGGGAGCTGCGTGTCCGGGTCCCGGCGGGGCGCGGGCGTCTGAGCGTCGGAGTGCCGCTGGGCCGGCGGGCCGTCGAACGGCCGGTTCGGGGTGTGCGGCACCGGACCGTCGCCGCCTCGGTGGCGGGCGAAGTCCGGGCTGCCGTCGCGCTGGTGCGGTGCGCCCGCCGGCCCCCGGTTGGGCGGGCCGCTGTTCGGGCTGTGCTGGGACGGGGTGGTGTGCGACGGCCCGTTCGGCGAGTGCGGTGCGGACGGGTTCGCGGGACCGTGGCGAGGTGGGCCCTGGTGCGGTGGGCCGGTCGGCGCGGGGTTGGTGTGGGTCGGGCCGGCGTGCGGGGGACCGGCGTGGGGTGGCGTCGGACCGCCTTGGGGGCGGGCGTGGGCCGGGCCGGTGTTGCCGGGGCCGGGGTGGGTCGGGCCCGCGTGCGGTGGGCCGCTGTGCGGGGCTCCCGGACCGGCGTTCGGGTTGGTGGGGCCGTGGTTGGGCGCGCCGGGACCGTTGTGCGGCGGGCCCGCGTGCGGTGGTGCGGCGTGCGGTGGCCCGGCGTGCGAGGGGTTGGTGGCCGAGGGCCGGTGCGCGGAGGGGGTGGCGTTCTCGGGGCCGCGCGCGCTCGGGACGCCGGAGTTGACGTCACCTCGGCCGCCGGGGGTCCCGGTCCAGCCCGCGCCGCCGCCCGGACGCGCGCCGCCCGGTGCGCCGCCACCACCCGGTGTGCCACCGCCTGGCGCGCCGGCCTGCGGTGCGCCGCCGGGACTGGGCTGGTTCGGCTGGGCGTTGGTGCTGGGGCCGCCGGTGTGGGGACTGCCGGTGTTCGGCTGGTCCGGGCGTGACGGGGCCTCAGGTGCCGCGGCGGTCGCCGCGGAGGTCTGGTCGACGCGGTGCGGCGGGGCCGCCGGGTTCGGCGAACCGCCACCGGGTGAACCACCACCGGGTGAACCACCACCGGGTGAACCGCTGCCGCTGGGACCGCTGCCGCCACCAGGGCTGCCGCCGCCGGGACCGCCGCTGCTCGGGCCACCTCCACTGGGACTGCCGCTGCTCGGGCCGCCGCCGGGGCCGCCACCGTTCGGGCTGCCGCCACCGTTCGGGCTGCCGCCGCCGTTCGGGCTCGGGCCGCCGCCACCGCCGTAGCTCCCCGGTGCGGGCTGGCCGCCGGGTCCGCCCCGGTGTTCGCCGAGGGGGGAGTTGCCGCCTGGCGCGGGCTGTCCGCCCGGTCCGCCGCGGTGCTCACCGATCGGCGAGTTGCCGCGCGGCGTGGTGCTTCCCGGGGAAGCGCTGCCGGGGCCGGGTGCGGTGCCGCGCGGTAGGTCGTGGTCCGGGCCGCCGGGGTCGCGGCCGGGGCGGGGGGTCGAGGTGGGCAGGTCGGCCGGGTCGCCGCGGCCGGGCCGGGAGGTGGACGGCGCGTCGGCGGTGGTCGTGCCGGAGGTGGAAGTGGTGTCGCCCGGGCGGTTCGACGGCGGCGGGGTGTCCGATGTGGACGGATCGCCGGTGCCGCGGTCACGGCCGGTGCCGGAAGGGCTGGTGTCCGGGCTGCCGGAGGGGGTGTCGATGTCGGCCCGGCCGGTCCGCAGGAAGCCACCCGGCTTGATGTTGCCCGGGCTCAGCACGTCCAGACCGGTGACCTTGCCGGCCAGCTTGCCGACCACCTTCATGATCTTCTCGAAGACCTCGACCAGACGCTTGAGCATCGGCGAGACCTTCTTGATGGTGTTCAACAGGTCCTGGACGATCTTGGCGATCTTCGCGGCCCACCTGGAGATCGCCGTCACGGCCTGCGCCACGATCACCGGCGTGCCGAAGCCCAGCGAGAACACCGCTTCCAGCACCCACGCGATGAGCTTGCCCACCAGGTCCGCGATCAGGTCGCGCACCATCTCGCGCACGAACCCCACGACCATGCCCATCAGGCCCACGACGGTGCCCACGGTCCCCGCCGCCGACGCCGCACCCGTCAGCGCGTCACCGTGCACCGCGGAGTTGGTCTGGTAGGTCTCCGCCGCCGACCCGGTCCAGCCCTCGGTCCCGCGCCGCACCCCCGAGGTGTACTCCTCGGCGATCTTGCCCAGCTCCTCGGCGACGTTGTTCCACGTCGTCGAGTAGGACTCGATCACCGGCGGGTTCCCGGCCAGCCAGTCCAGCATCTGCTTGAGCGGCTGCATGTGTTCCATCAGGAACGACGCCGCCGACGACAGCAGCGTGCCGAACGGGTCGATGGCCATCGCGGCGGCGTCCGCCGCCAACCCGACCATGCCCAGGCTGGCCTCGACCCAGTTGCCGTCCTTGATCCCGTTGAACGTGTCCATCGCCGACTCGGCGATGGAGATGCCGGTGGCCCACCCGTTGTCACCGGTGCCCGCGTTGAAGAACGAGCCCGACTCCGCGGGCGGCGCTTGGACCAGGGGGTTCTCGCCGGCCATCAGTCACCGGCCTTGAAGCTGTCCCGGATCGCCTCTTCCATCTCGCGGTACTGGTCGACGGTGTCCTTGACCGCCTTGCCGGCGGCGTCCATCGCCTCCACGGCACCCTGGAGCGCGTCCAGCCCGTACTGCTCGACCGGGTCGAGCATCATCCGGAACGGCTGGCAGAGGATGCCGTACGCGTCGGTGGGCATGCTCACGGTCTTCGCCGCGTCCACCGCGCCCTGCAACCGCGCGCCCAGGTCGCCCAGCTGCTTGCTGTGCGCCTCGAGCGTGTCCGCGACGATCTCGAA
This sequence comes from Actinosynnema sp. CA-299493, assembly GCF_050946825.1. Lineage (NCBI taxonomy): Bacteria > Bacillati > Actinomycetota > Actinomycetes > Pseudonocardiales > Pseudonocardiaceae > Actinosynnema > Actinosynnema sp. CA-299493. Next base: position 7,565,874 of record NZ_CP191993.1, on the reverse strand, counting down.
ACCGGCCATGCGATCCCCCTGGAAAAGCGTGGTCACGAAAGGAAGGACTGTCCGCCGAAGTCGTCGTCCTCGTCCGGCCCGCGCGGTGGCCTGCGCGACGGCGGCGGGGCGGACGGTGGCGTGGACGGCGGAGGGGACGGTGGCGCCGAGCGCGGGGTGGGCCGCGCGGGCGTGTCGTCGTCCTCGATGCCGAAGCGCATCTCACGGCCTGCCGGCGGCGGCGCGGGCTCTTCGTGCGGCGGGGTGGGGAAGTTGCGCTTGGCCTGGTCGAACAGCACGTTGGCCGTCTCGTCCTGCGTGCCGATGGTCTCGGCCATGGCCTGCTGGAGCAGTTCCGGGATGCGCGACTGCGCGCGTTGCAACGTCCTCATCACCTCGGCCGACACCTCGGCCATCCGCTTGTCCCGCGCGGACTCGGCGATCTCCAGGTTGGTCAGGATGCCGTTCGAGCCGATGGTGAGCTTCACCGAGCCGTCGCGCGACGCCTCGGAGATGGTCATGCCCTGCACGCGGGCGGCCATCTGCTGGTAGCGCTCGGCCTTCTGCTCGATGCTCTGCTGCCACTGGCCGAGCATCCGCTCGGACGCGCCGATGTCCTCGGGCACGGCGGTTCTCCCCCTTGAAGACGACGAGCGGTTGGTTCCACCCAGGATGACGCAATGGTGAACGGCCCGGTTCCGATCCCGGGTCGAATGCTCCGAACGGAGCAGGGGTCGCAACCGGGCCGCGGCGGCGCTAGTTCACGCCGAGCAGGTCCACCACGAAGATCAGCGTCTCGCCGCCCTTGATCGCGCCGCCCGCGCCGCGGTCGCCGTAGCCCAGGTGCGGCGGGATGACCAGCTTGCGCCGGCCGCCGACCTTCATGCCCGCGACGCCGCGGTCCCAGCCGGCGATGACGCGACCCCCGCCCAGCGGGAAGCTGAACGCCTCGCCGCGGTCCCACGAGGCGTCGAACTGCTCGCCGGTCGAGTGCGCCACACCGACGTAGTGCACGTGCACGAGCTGACCGGGGGCCGCCTCGGGCCCGTCGCCGACGGTGATGTCCTCGATCACCAGGTCGGCGGGCGCGGCGCCCTCGTACGGCTCGACCTCGGGCTTGCTCGGGGCCATTTGACTCTCCTGTGGTCGCTCCACCCCCGGATGCGGGGGTGTTGGGCAATCGGTCCGGGCCTACTCAATCATGTCGCCCCTGGTGGGGCCGATCGGCCTACGCGCGAGCCGTGACCGGGGCTGTGACAGGGGCTGTGACAGGGCCGCGACGGAGCCGTGGCCCCGGCCGCGACCGGGCCACGACGTTGACCGTGACCGAGGCGTGACCGAGGCCGGAACCGGGGCGGCGCAACCTTTTGCCCCGCCCGTCCCGTCCTGGGTGCATGAGGCGATGGTCCTGGGGTACGCGTGCGGCGCTGTTCGGCTGCGCGGCACTGGTCGTGGGGGTGAGCGCGGCCTCCGCCGTGCCCACCGAGGCGGAGGACTGGCGGATCGTGCCGCCGATCGAGGCCGTGCCGGTGGAGCTGGTGGCGTTCGACACGTGCGACACCGCGCTGGCCGGGCTGCGGGAGGCGATCGCGCCGCACGTCGGCGTGTACGGGGTCGGTGGTCACGGCTTCCGGACCAAGGCCGGCGACGTCGCGATGGAGGCCGACGCGCCGGTGGTCAGCGCGCAGCGCGACTCGGCCGCCGTGCCCGAGCACTCGAAGACGAACGCGCACGAGGCGGGCGTCGACGAGCCGGACCTGGTCAAGACCGACGGCAAGCGGGTCGTGACGGTGGCCGACGGCAAGCTGCGCGTGCTGGACGTGGCCACCCGCCGGCTCACCGGCACGCTGGACGTGCCCGCGGGCCACTCGACCCAGTTGCTGCTGCACGAGGACCGCGCGCTGCTCATCGGCGCCGGGCAGGGCACGGCGGGACGCGGGTTCGTGGTCGACGGCCCGGCCGAGGTGTACGCGGAGGACTCGTCGGTGACGTTGGTCGACCTGTCCGGCGCGCCGCGGGTCCTGGGCTCGCTCACCGTGGACGGCCGGTACGTCGACGCGCGGCAGGTCGGCGGCGTGGTGCGGGTGGTCGTGCACTCGGGGCCCCGGCTGCCGTGGGTGTACCCGGACGGCGTCCGCGGCGAGGCGGAGGCCCTGATCGCGAACCGGGAGCTCGCCGCCACCGCGCCGATCGAGTCGTGGCTGCCGCGCTACGCGCTGTCCGAAGTCGACGGCTCGCGCTCGGAGGGCACGCTGGTGGCGTGCGACCGGGTCAGCCACCCCGTGGAGCACTCGGCCACGTCGATGCTGTCCGTGCTGACGTTCGACTTCCCGGGCGAGCTCGGCGGCGGCGACGCGGTGACGATCATGGCCGACGGCGACACCGTGTACGGCACCGGCACGTCGCTGTACGTGGCCGACGACCACCACCTGCGGCCGATGACGAGGTTCGCGCCGACCGGGCCCACGACCACGGCGATCCACCAGTTCGACGTGTCGCAGCCGGGCCCGCCGAAGCACGTGGCGTCCGGGCGGGTCGCGGGCACGCTGCTCAACCAGTACTCGCTGTCCGAGCACCAGGGGCACCTGCGGGTGGCGACGACGTCCGGCGACGCGCCGGGCGTCCCCGAGCAGGCTCCCGCGACGCAGAGCGCGGTGACCGTGCTCAAGCGGGACGGCGCGACGCTCGGCCAGGTGGGCGTGGTCGACGGGCTCGGCGTCGGCGAGCGGATCTACAGCGTCCGGTTCGCCGGGCCGGTCGGGTACGTGGTGACGTTCCGGCAGGTCGACCCGCTCTACACGCTGGACCTGTCCGACCCGGCCAAGCCGCGCAAGGTCGGCGAGCTGAAGATCACCGGCTACTCGGCGTACCTGCACCCCGCCGGTGACGGGAAGCTGATCGGCGTCGGCCAGGAGGCCACCGAGCGGGGCCGGACCACCGGCACGCAGGTGTCGCTGTTCGACGTGTCGGACCCGGCCGCGCCGGCCAAGGTCGCGGGCCACCACCTGCCCGGCGCGAGCTCGGAGGTCGAGTTCGACCCGCACGCGTTCCTGTACTGGCCTGCCCGCGACCTGGTGGTGCTGCCGGTGACCGGGTCGGGCACGGGCGATCCGACGGCGGGGTCGAGCGGGCTGCTGGTGCTGCGGCTGGGCGACGGCGCGTTCTCCGCGCTGGGCACGGTCCGGCACGAGCAGTCGGCCTACGACCCGGGCATCCGCCGGGCGCTGGTGATCGGCGACGACCTGTGGACGGTGTCGGCCGTGGGCGTCGGCGTCGACCGGATCGACGGGTTGGCGCGGCAGGCGTGGGTGCCGTTCACCTGATCTGGTCGTGGAGCAGGCGGTGCGCGAGGACCGTGCCGCCTGCCATCGCCGCCGGCAGCACCACCAGCGCCGCCAACGGGATCAGGCACAGCAGGTAGGTCGGCACGGCGAAGCCGAGCGTGACCGCGCGCCGCTTGCGCAGCGTGCGGCGGCGCACGTCGAGCTTGAGGCCGCGCCGGGTGAACGGGATGGCGGTCAGCTCGATCGCCAGCAGCGACGCGTTGACGAGCACCGCGACCACCGGCACCACGGTCTGCCCGACGACCGGGATGAACCCGGCGGCGAACAGCGGGATGGCGAGCAGGATCGCGATGCCGACGAGCAGGACCGCGTCCCGCACGCCGACCGCCGCCGACTGGAGCCAGCTCACCCGCTCGGCCTCGGGCACGCCGCCGAGGTGGGTGTCCTCGACGGTCTCGGCGATGTGCTCGTAGAACGGTCCGCCGATGATCAGCGTGATCGCGGTGAACAGCAGCAGTCCGATCGCGACGAACGCGCCGATGATCGAGAACCCGGCGGCGAAGCGGGTGGCCGTGCGCAGACCCTCGTTCCAGTCGTCGGCGAACGGCGTGACCCAGGTGGCGATCTCGTCGATCCACAGCGCGAGCCCGACCACGCCGCCGATCAGCAGCACGGTCGTGAGCAACGCCGGGATCGCGCCGATGAGCAGCAGCTTCGGCGAGCGGAACACCAGCGAGAAACCCTGGCCGAGCAGTCCGACACCGGTCGAGAAGTCCCTCAGCACCCTGATCACCGGCGGAGCATATCCGCGGTGGGGCCCACGAAGTCGCGAAACGGTGGTCGCGCGGTTCTGGGAGCGGTGTCAGACTGCTGGTCTCTGGGGAGAGGACGTTTCGTCATGGCACTGGATCACACCGAGCCCGTCCTGCTCGTGCGCAAGCGCGGTGACCTCGTCGGCGAGTGGGAGCGGAGCTGCCACCTGGCGCCGCTGCCCGACGACGGCACGCGGTCGACGCTGCTGACGCTGTGCGGGGAGCGGCTCGACATGGACTCGGCGGAGCTGCTGCCCGAACCCGAGGGCATGCCCTGCGTGGCGTGCCTGCTCTCGGTGCCGCCGTCCCGCGACTGACAACCGGCTTCGTCCCCGGCTCGTGCGCCACGACCCCGGGTGGCCGGTCGATCAACCGGCCACCCGGGGTCGCGATCCTCAACGACGACGGCGGAAGCTCAACGCCCGCGCGCCGGCGCCGACGCCGGCCAGGTGCAACGCCACGCACAGCAGACCGGCCATGAGCAGCGTCCCTCCGTCCAGCACGGAGCCGAGCGAGGCGTTCGCCAGGTCAAGCAGGAGGGCGAGGCCGAAGATGACCGCGGCGATGATCGCTAACACGGGAAACCTCCAAGGTGAGGTGGGTGACCACCAGTTACCCCGCCGCGGGGTCCGCCAAGCGCGCGTTCGGCCCAACTTCGAGGCCCGGACAGGTCAACGGCCCCGCGTCGGGTAGGCGGTGACCTCCGGCGCCCACCCCGACTCGAACCCGGTGAGGCCTGATCGGCACGTCACGAGCTCCCGGTCAGCTGCGGCACGCCGACGCCCGACGCGGCCCAGGCCACCAGGCCGGCCACGTCCACCCCGTGCGGCGGGTCGTCACGGTAGGGGGTGATGTTGCGCGCGCCCCGGCCGAGCAGCGCCGAAGCGCCCGACGCGTTGCCCCGCGCGGCGTGGGTCATGCCCACGGCCAGTTGCGCCAGGCCGCGCCACAGCTCCCGTTCGGCCTCGGGCGCGGCCTTCCACGCGTCCTCCAGCACTTCGTGCGCGTGGAACGGCCGGCCGAGGTCGAGCAGGCGTTGCGCCTCGACGAGCGACTCCCCGGGCGTGCGCGGCACGCCTTCCGGCTGGCGCTCGACGCCGGGCAGCCCGTAGGGCAGCGGGCGGCCGAGGCCGTCGCGCGGGCGCGCGTTGCGGGCGCGGCCCTGGTCGTCGCGGTCGCGTGGGCTGGTCGGCACGTCGTGATCGTGTCACGAACCACGCCACCACGAAACGGCGCGGTTCGGCGCTGGAGCGGCGCGGCGACCGTGGCGTCGCGGTCGTCCACCCGGAAGACGACCGCGCCCAGCGGGCCCTCGGCGATCGGCTCCGCCATCGCGGTGGAAGACGTTGCGGTGGACGACGAGCGCCTCGTCCTGGTCGGCGATGACCCCGTCGCGTCACCGTGCCGCGGCGGTGATGTCCTCCAGCACGGTGTAGAGCCGGGCGGCGGTGGCCCGGTCGAACTCCGGCCTGCCCGGGTCGACCGGCGCGCCCGCGCGGGACGCGGTGAAGGGCACGGCGGGCGGGTCGGCCAGGAACCGGTGGACCTGGTCCGCCGCGTCGGCCGTCGACCGGGCGAACAGGCGGGCCGCCAGGTCCAGCGCCCGGCCGCGCAGCCCGCCGACCTGCGCCCCCAGCCCGCTGTCCACGAACATCGGGTTGTGCAGCACGTACCGCACCGCGCTGCCCGGGTGCCGGTCGGCGAACCCGGCGCCGAGCAGGTCGGCCGCCCGCGCGCCCTGGCTGACCGCCTGGAACGGCCGGAACCCGCGGCTCAGCGCCAGGTCGTCCCACCGGATGCCCGGCCCCTTGAGCCCGGCCACGCCGCACAGGCTCACCACGACCGGCGCGGCGGACCGCGCCAAGGCCGGCAGCAACCGTTCCACCAGCGCGAACCGGCTCACCGCGTAGAGCGCGAACGAGTGCTCCAAGCCGTCGGCGGTGACCACCCGGCGCGGGGTGTACCGGCCCGCGCCGAGCACCAGGTGGTCGACCACGTCGAACCGCGAGGTCACCTCCTCGGCCACCGCCGCGGTGCCGGCGATCGTGCTCAGGTCGCCCCGGATCAGCTCGACCCCATCCGGTGCGACGGCCGACCGGCCCACCACCGCGACGCGGTGCCCCTCGCGCGCCAGCCGTTCCGCCAAGCTCCGGCCGATGCCGTTCGTGCCACCCGTGATCACCGCGTTCGCCATAACCTGGAGCTTGCAGCCCGTCACGACGTCCCGGAAGAAGGCACATCCATGTCACTGGTCCCGGCTCCGGTCACGGCCGCCGACCGCGCCGCCTGCCCGGTGTCCGACCTGCTGGCCAGGGTCGGCGACAAGTGGAGCCTGCTGGTGCTGGCCCTGCTCGCCGAACGGCCCTACGGCTTCAACGAGCTGGACCGCGCGGTGCACGACCTGAGCCGCCGCATCCTCACCCGCACCCTGCGCACCCTTGAGCGCGACGGCCTCGTCAGCCGGGAGGAGCGACCGGGCAAGGCCGCCGGCGTGACGTACGCGGCGACCGCGCTCGGCCGTTCCATGCTGGACCTCGTCGTCCCCCTGGGACAGTGGGTGCTGCGGCACGAGGACGAGATCGAGGCCGCGAGGTCGGCCTACGACAAGGTTTCCAGCACCCGGCGTGCGGTGTCCACACTGGACTGAGGGTTCTGGCCGGTGACCAGGTTGCCGTCCACGACGACCGTGCTGGACCACGCCGGACCCGTGCGCGGCACGGCGCCCAGCTCGCGCAACCGCGCCTCCACGGAGTACGGCACGGACAGGCCGCCCTGGCGCTCCTCCTCGTCGGTGAACGCGGTCAGCCGCCGCCCGGCGAACGCGAACGAGCCGTCCTCGCGCACCGCGGCGAGCAGCCCGGCCGGGCCGTGGCACAGCGCGCCGACGACCTTGCCCGCGTCGTCGAACGCCACCAGCAGCCGGCCGAGGTCCGCGTCGAACGCCAGGTCGGCCATCGGGCCGTGCCCGCCGGGCAGCAGCACGCCGTCGTAGTCGGCCACGTCGACGTCCGCCAACCGCAGCGGCGCCGCCAGCTCGTCGTCGATCGACGCCAGGAACGCGCCGAACTCGTCGGTCAGGCTGACCGCGTCCACCGTCGGCCGCACGCCGCCCGGCGTGGCGACGTCCACCCGCACGCCGGCGTCGCGCAGCACGCGCACCGACTCGACCACTTCCTCCGCCCAGAACCCGGTGGGGTGGCTGGACCCGTCGGCCAGCACGAGCTCGTCGGCTGCCGAGACGACCACGAGAACCCTGCTCATCGTTCGTTCCTCCCATGAAGTCCGGTACTGCTCGGGACAACGACCACCCCATCACGTTTCATCCGATACGGTTCGGCCCGTCATAAGTCTTCTTATAGCTGTGGAGTTGCGCGGTGGCGGACCTCGACCTGCTGTCCACGTTCGTGGAGATCTACCGGTCCGGCTCGCTGACCGCCGCGGCCCAGCGCCGGGGCCTCACCCAGCCGGCGGTGAGCGGGCAGCTGGCCCGGCTGGAGCGCGAACTCGGCGAGCCGCTGTTCGCGCGCTCCAGCCGCGGCGTGACGCCGACCGCGCGGGCCGACGCGCTGGCCCGCCGGGTCGGCGCGCACGTGGACCAGCTGCGGTCGGCGCTGTCCGAGGTGGACGACCGGGAGGCGTACGCGGGCACCGTGCACCTGGCGGGCGCGGTGGAGGTGGTGGCCGCGCGGGTGCTGCCCGCGCTGGCGCCGCTGACCACGCGCGGGCTGCGGTTGCGGATCACCCTCGGCCTGGCCGACGACCTGCTCGCCGCGCTGGCCAACGCCAGGCTGGACCTGGTGGTGTCCGCGGTGCGGCCCACGGACCGCGCGGTGGTCGCGACCCCGTTCGTGGACGAGGAGTTCGTGCTGGTCGGCGCGCCGACGTTGGTGCGCACGATCGACCGCGCGCTGCTGGCGGCCGACCCGGTGCGCGCGTTGGCGCACCTGCCGCTGGTCGCGTACGCGGAGGAGCTGCCGATCGTGCGGCGGTACTGGCGCAGCGAGTTCGGCCGCCGCCCGCCCAACCCGGTCGCGGTGGTCGTGCCGGACCTGCGGGCGGTGCTGGCGGCGGTGGTCGCGGGGGCCGGCGTGTCGGCGCTGCCGCGGTACCTGGCCGACCCGGCGCTGGCGGCGGGATCGGTCGAGTTGGCGCACCAGGCCGCCGTGCCGCCGTTGAACACGTTGTTCCTGGCCGCCCGGGTCGGCGGGCTGGCGAACCCGTCGGTGGCGCTGGTGCACGGCCACCTGATGGCCCGTTCGCGGGACTGGGGCGCGCTGTGACGTCCCAGCCCCGCGAGGCGGATCAGACGCCGGCGATGGACTGGATCCAGGACCGGTAGCGCGTCACGTTGGTGTAGGCGGTGGTGGTCTGCCGGTCGCTGGTGGACGCGACGCCGACCTGCGCGCCACCCGCCATCATCGGACCGCCCGAGTCGCCGCCGGCGGTGATGCCGTCACCGCGCCGGGCGCAGATCGCGTTGCCGCCGTAGGCGTCGGTGCAGCCGCCGGTGACGATCACGTTGGCGACCTTCAGGTACTGCGACTGGCAGTTGATCTCCGAGCCGCACTGGGAGGTCGCGCCCCAGCCGTAGACCTGCACGGTCTGGCCCACGGTGACCGAACCCGGCTGGCCGAGCCGGGCGTAGGTCGCGGACACCGAGCGGTCGAGCCGGACCAGCGAGAGGTCCGACGAGTGGGTGTAGGTCTGGACGCCGTTGGCCACCGTGCCGCCGGAGGTCTGGTCGAGGCTGCCGATGCGGAACGACAGCCCGCCGCCGGTGACGCAGTGCTTCGCGGTCAGGATCCACGTGGGCGCGATGATGGTCGCGCTGCACGTCTGCCTGCCGTTGGAGAACAGCCGGGCCGCCCACGGGGCGTTGCTCGCGTAGCCGCCGCCGATGATGTACGGCGTCACGCCGCCCTCCGCCGTCGCCGGCGTGGCCGACGCCGACGGGGCGAGGGTGAGCAGGGAGAGCAACGCGGCTGCGAGGGCAGGGATCAACCTGGTGATTCGCAAGGTTCCTCGATTCCGAAGACACGCGATCGCTCGCGCACAGGGATGTCTTGGGTCACGAGATTCGTACCACTCGACCGGGTGAAAAGGGATATATCGAATCAGTCATAACGCGCGCTATACGGTGTGCGCCATGCTCGTCGAACTGGCCATCGGGGACGCGTACGGCGCGGGCTTCGAGTACGCCGACCCCTCCCTCGTGACCAGCCACAACACCCTCGCCGGGTACGTGCGGCACCCCCGGCACACCGGTATCCGCCCCGGCTCGTACACGGACGACACGCAGATGACGCTGGCGTTGGCGGAGCTGCGGGTCTCCGGCGCGCCGTGGACGCCCGAGTCGGTGGCGTCGGCGTTCGTGACCGCGTTCCACCGCGATCCGCGCGAGGGTTATGCGCGGGGTTTCCAGGCTTTCCTGGAAGGCGTGCGCACCGGCGCGGAGTTCCTGGCCCGCATCCGGCCCGACAGCGACAAGAGCGGCGCGGCGATGCGCGCCGCCCCGGCCGGGCTGCTGCCCACCGTGGCCGACGTGCTGCACCACACCGACGTGCAGGCCAAGGTCACCCACGACACGCCGGACGGTGTGGCGTCGGCCTGGGCGGCGGCGTTGGCCGTGCACTACTGCCACCACGGGCTGGGCCCGGTGGCGGAGGTCGGCCCGTGGATCGCCGAGCGGCTCGGCTCCGACGTGTGGGCGCGGCCGTGGCGGGGCGAGGTGGGGTCGAAGGGCGTGATGAGCGTGCGCGCCGCGTTGACCGCCTTGGCCGAGGGCGGCTCGCTGAGCTCGGTGCTGCGGGCGTGCGTCGCCTTCACCGGTGACGTGGACACCGTCGCGACGGTCGCGCTGGCCGCCGCGTCACGGTCCGCCGAGATCCGCGCCGACCTGCCCCAGGTGCTGGTGGACGGGCTGGAGAACGGCCCGTTCGGCCGCGCCCACCTGGCCCGCGTGGACGATCTGCTGCTGCGGTAGCGGGGAGCGGGTCGGCGGCCCGGTCCTCCGGCCACGGCGGACGTCGCCGAACGCGGGCCCGGCCTCGCGCAGCACCTCCAGGTGCTCGGACACCGTCGGCAGGCTCACCGACACCCGTCGACCAGGCCGTTAGGATGGAACCGGCGCCTCGACCCCAGTGCGGCCTGCTCATGCGTGGCACAACCGCGTGAACCCTTCCGCTCGACCTTTCGAGGAGCCCTCCCATGCCGCGCACGTTCGCCGGCTCACCGGTCCGCGACCTGCTCGCCCTCACCTCCCGTCCCGAGGTCATCTCGTTCGCCGGCGGCCTGCCCGCGCCCGAGCTGTTCGACGTCGAAGGCCTGCGCACGGCCTTCGACCAGGCACTCTCCCGCCGTTCCCTCCAGTACGCGCCCACCGAGGGCGACGTGGACCTGCGCGGCCTGGTCGCCGACCGGCTGACCCGGCGCGGCCTGCCGACCGAGGTGGAGGACCTGCTCGTCACGTCCGGCTCGCAGCAGGCGCTGACGCTGGTCGTGACCGCGTTGCTGGAGCCGGGCGCGGTCGTCGCGGTGGAGGAGCCGACCTACCTCGCCGCGTTGCAGTGCTTCCAGCTCGCCGACGCGCGGATCGTGCCCGTCGCGAGCGACGAGCACGGCATGGTCCCGGCCGCGCTGGCGGACGTGATCGAGCGGGAGCGCCCGGAGCTGCTGTACCTGGTGCCGACGTTCGCGAACCCGACCGGCCGGACGTTGATCGCCGAGCGGCGGGCCGAGGTCGCCGCGCTGGCCGACCGGCACGGCCTGTGGGTGGTCGAGGACGACCCGTACGGCGAGCTGCGCTACCGGGGCGAGCCGGTGCCGTCGTTGGCGTCGATGAGCGACCGCGTGCTGTACGCGGGCAGCTTCTCCAAGGTCGGCGCGCCGGGGATGCGGCTGGGCTGGCTGCGCGCGCCCGCGTCGATCATGCGCACGCTGGTGATCGTGAAGCAGGCGGCGGACCTGCACACGTCCACCATCGACCAGGCCGCCGCGGCGGCGTACCTGAAGGCGAACGACCTGGACGAGCACATCCGCGGGCTGTGCGCGGCCTACCGGGAGCGGCGGGACGCGATGATCGGCGCGCTGCCGTCGACCGTGCCGGCCGGCGCCCGGTGGAGCGATCCGGATGGCGGGATGTTCGTGTGGGTGTCGCTGCCGGGCGAGGTCGACACGTCGTCGCTGATCACGGCGGCGTTGGCGCGGGACGTGGCGTTCGTGCCGGGCGCGCCGTTCTACGCGACGATCCCCGACCGGTCGACCCTGCGGTTGTCGTTCACCACCAACACGGTCGAGGAGGTCGTGGAGGGGATGCGGCGGCTGGCGACCGTGCTGCGGGGTTAGGCGGCGCGCGGGGCAGGTGTTGACCGCGGCCGGGGTGCGGTGCACCGTGTCGGTTCCGAGGGCGTTGTTCGTGGCGGTGGTGAAGCTCGACTCGGCGGTCCTGCCTCACCGCGCACGACGGCGGCCGGCGCCGGGTCCGCCGCCCGGTCCCCGTCCCGCCTCCATCCCCGCCCCCATCCCCATCCCCGTCCCCGGACCGGCCCGGTCCGGGGACGGGTTCGGCCCGGTCCCCGGCAGGTAGCGGAAGTTTCCGGCGGCCCGAGGCTTGGCCGGTGGTCGTCCGGTTCCCTACTTTCGTGGCATCTCGAACAAGAAGGGGGCCACATGACCGACCACGTGCTGTCGATCCCGTCACCGCCACCACCGCCGCGGCCCCGGTCACGTGCCGCCGTCGTGCTGCTGGGCCTGCTCGTCATCGTCCTGGTCGGCGCGTCCGTGCTGACGATCGTGCTGTTCGTCGGCGCGAAGGACGAGCACGCCTTAGAGGTCCAGCGCTTGGACCAGACGAGCCGGTCGCTCACCGAGGCCGAGGGGCGGTTGGAGGAGACCGAGTCGGCCAACGACACCGTCATCGGCCGGATCTCCACGTTGGAGGCGCAGAACGCCGAGCTGCACAAGTGCGCCGACCCGGCCAGGGACTCGATCATCGCGGCGCGGGACGACGATGACGCGGCCCTCGGGCCCGCCGTCGACCGAGCCTCCGACAACTGCTGAGCCGGGGAGCCGACATGACCACGCCAGAACCCGACCGGGTGTTCACGCCGTCTTCGCCGACGCCCGTGCCGACACCGTCCTCGCTGACGCCGCCCTCGCCGGTGCCCGCCCTGACACCTGCCTCGGGACCTGCGCCGACGCCACCGAACGGCGTGCCGCCGCAGCACGAGCCGACGCCACCGCCACCCGCGCGCCCGAGCCGGACGCCGATCGTCGCGCTGATCGCGCTGGCCGCCGTGCTCGCCCTCGTGACGGGCCTGTTCACCGTCCTCTACCTGGGCGAGCGCGCCGACCGCGACGCGATCGCGGCCACCAGGTCCGACCAGGAGCGCAGCCTCGCCGACGTGACCGGGAAGCAGGAGGAGGTCGACGCGACGCTGGAGACCAACCGGTCCCGCGAGTCGACCCTGTCCGGCGAGCACGACCTGCTCACCCGGTGCGTGGAGGCCGCCAAGGGCTACTTCGACCTGCCGCCGGAGCAGACACCGGAGTCCTCACGCCTGTTCCGCGTCATGTACGACGTCTGCCCGCAGATCTGACTCCACCGCAGCCCGGACGCCGCGGACCGCCAGCCGGTCCGCGCGTTCGTTCTCGGGGTGCCCGGCGTGCCCCTTCACCCAGTGCCACTCGACCTCGTGCGGCGTGGCGGCGGCGTCGAGGCGCTGCCACAGGTCGACGTTCTTGACCGGCTGCCTGGCCGAGGTCAGCCAGCCGTTGGCCTTCCACTTGGTCATCCAGGACAGCACCCCGTTGCGGACGTACGTGCTGTCGGTGTAGATCCGCACCACCGACGGCCGCTTGAGGGTCTCCAGCGCGCGGATCGGCGCCATCAGCTCCATCCGGTTGTTGGTGGTGGCCGTCGACTCCCCGCCGAACAGGTCGCGCTCGTGCGTCCCGTACCGCAGCACCGCGCCCCACCCGCCCGGCCCGGGGTTGCCGCTGCACGCGCCGTCGGTGTAGATCTCCACCACCTGCTCCATGCGGGAAAACATACCGACCGGCGGCGGGCGTTCCGCCGTGAGCGCAACCGCTTCCGCCCGGCCGGCGGCCGTGGGCACGCCGGCCGACCGGGACGGGTCGCGGCTACGGCTGCTTCCTCCCGGAGGACGTGTTCGCCCGCTCGACCACGGCCCACCACAAGTAGTCACGCGCCCGCGTGGCGGCGACGAGGCGTTGCCTGGTCCGCAGCTCGACCTGCTCCTCGTGCACGTCGTCGTCCGGGCGCAGGAACTCGACCACCAGGACCGCCTGGAACTCCAGACCCTTGGCGCGGTGCACCGTGCCGACCTTGAGCCGGTCGTCCTGCTCGCCGGTGTAGTCCTCGAGACGCCGTGACGGGATGCCCGCCTCGCGCAACACCGCGGCGCAGCGCTGGGCGTCCTGGTTGCCGAACGTGATCACCGCGGCCTGCCCGACGGGAACCGGCAGCTCGCGCACGGCGGTCACGAGCGTTCGAGGCAAGTCCTGCTCGCCGCCCCGCCACACGTGCGCCTCGCCACCCGTCGAGGCCGTGTCGGCTTGGCGCAACGTGACACCGGTCGCGCCGTCGAGGTCGTCCACGGTGTTGCTCGCGTCGAACCGCCGGGCGAAGTCGAGCACGCCCTGGCGGTTGCGGTAGTTCACCCGCAGCACCTCGCCCCGCCCTTGGATCGGGATGCCGGCATCGGACAGCCGCCAGCCACCCGGGTACACCTGCTGCTGACCGTCGCCGACGAGAAGCAGCCGGTTCGGCGCGTCACCCGCCAACTCGCGCAGCAACCGCAACCCGGTCAGCGGGACGTCCTGCACCTCGTCCACCACCACGGCGGCGTACCGCTCGTCCGGCGGCTGCCGCTCGAGCTCGGCCAAGGCGATGGCGATCAGGTCGTTGTGGTCGTGCACGCCCTTGTCCGCCAGGAACCGCTCGTAGGTGAGGTAGAGCTGCCAGACCAGTTCGCGTTGCCCGGCGTCCAAGCGCACGGTGCGGCCGCGCCGGTGGACCTCTTGGTACTTCTTGAGGGTCCGCAGACCGCGGCCCTTGATCACCCGGTCGATCTCCGTCTGCCAGTAGGCGGCGGCGGGTTCCCACCGGGCCAACGCGTCGCGGTGCGCCATCCAGGCCCGGCTGAACTGCGTCTGGGCCTGGGTGGGTTGGACGTCGACCCGCCGGCCGCGCGCGGCGAGGAAGTCGCGGGCCCAGGAGTGCAGGTTGGTGAACTCGACCCGGTCGCCCAACTCCGGGGCCAGCCGCAGGAACGCGGTGCGGTGGACGTGCGGCAGGGTGCGGACGAACGTGGTGAACAACAGCGGACCGGTGGACTGCCTGGCCAGGTGCCGCAGGCGGTGCAGGGCGACCACCGTCTTCCCGGTGCCCGCCGGGCCGCTGATCCGCGCCGGACCGTGGTAGCGGCGGTTCACCACGACCTGCTGCTGCGGGTGCAGGAAGGTCAACCACGTGTCGAAGGGCCTCTGCTGGGCGGCCGTGAGCTGGTCCTCGGTCACCTCCTCGACGTCCAGCAGCCCTACCTGCTCGGGCACGCGCCCGGGCGCCCGGACCCCCAGCTCCCGGTAGTTCGCCAGCCGCTTGCCGAGCTGGTCTGCGATGGAGTCGACCTGGTTGCGGTCCAGGTGGGCGGCGTCGTGGCGGAACAGCAGCTCCAACCGGCTCTCGTCCAGCACCCGGAACGGGGGTAGGTCGCCGCCGGCGCCGATCAGCGCGAAGTGGATCGCGCTGCGCACCAGCACCTGCCCGCGCGGCCCCCGGATGCCGGCGCACCGCTCCTCGGCGTGCCGGACCACCGCCCGCGCGTCCCCGACCTCCCCGATCACCACCGCCGTGATGCCGCTGGCCCCGACCACGAAGGCGTCCGCCCGGTCACGCCGCTCCTGATCACCGTGGACGAAGAACCGCCGGCCGGTCGCGGTGCCGGAGAGCAGGGCGGTGAGCACTCGGCGGGATCGGGGCGGCAACCGCGGCATCGCTCGGGCCAGGACCTCCCCGGCCTCTTGCTGCACCCGGCGCCAGGCATGCGCACTGAGAGCCATGCACCCTCCGTTCGTCACCTGTTGTGATGAACTTAGAACGCAAAGCGGTCGCCGGGCGGCGACGATCAGTCGATCACCCGGACGTCGCAGTCCACCGCGCACCCCGGCGGCCACCCGAGGCTCGAACGGCCCGCCCGATCAGCGCCACACCCGGGTGTCGTCCGGCAGTTCACCGAAGACCCGGGTCTCCACGTCATCGAGGTCTTGCCGACCCCTGCCGGGAACAGCGAATCACCGGTGAAGAGGTCGGCTCACGGCTGTTTGCGGTGCAGTTGCGAGATGCGTTGGATTGCTGCCATCGACTGGCGAATGCCCTCGGCCGCCTGGTCCGCAGCCCGCAGCGAGTCGGTGGACAACTCGCCCAGGACGCGGGTCATCTGATCCAGCGACGGCGGGATCGGCAGCGACTCGGCCGTCGCCGTCCGGGCGGCGTCGAGCGCGGCGTTCGTCGCTTCCACGATTGCGGCGACCAGGTCCGGTAGTCGGGTGCGCAGAGCGGACGGGTCGACGCGGAGTGAACTCACACGGCCGAGCGTGGCTTCCACGCGAATGTGGCCGTCCAGTGCTTCGCCGGTACCGACCACAGGCTCGGGTGGCGCGGCAGGCTGTGATGCGGCGTTCGCTCGCAGGCGGGCCAGTTGGTCCTGCATGGTGTGCACGACATCCTTGGACCCGCTCCAGGGGTCGGTCATAGCTGTGCCTTTCCCGCGAAGGGTCGGATCAGGGCACCGGCCTGGTGTAGGGCGTCGATCACGTCGGTCGGGCCGCCCGCGTCGATGACGAGACCGCCCGCGAGCACCGTTCCGGTCGCATCGGTCGCGTCCCAACCGGCCACCAGGTCGGCGTCGAAGCCAACGCGCTCGAACCGGGCATTGCGCAACGTCGCGCCGCGCAGGTCGGTGCGGAAGAAATACGTCTTGGTCAGTTCCGCGTGGTCGAGGGCGGTGCGGGCGAGCACGGCCTCGGTCAGGTCGGTGCGGAGCAGACGGGCGCCGGTGAGATCCGCGCCGGTGAGGTCGGCGCCGGTCAGGTTCGCCTTGTAGAGGTCGGCGGTGGTCAGCCGTGCATCGCGGAGGTTCGCGCCGATCAGTTCGGCGTGGCTGAGATCAGCGCCGGTCAGGTCGCAACCGGACAGGTCGGCTTCGTCGAGCACCGCGCCGTCCAGCCGCAGCCCCGCCAATCGGAGGCCGGTCAGCGAACGGCCGGCGAGAACCAGTCTTCGACCGCTGCCGTCGTCGTTCCACGCGTGGTGTTCGCGCAGCAGCGCGTCGAACTCCGTCTGGGTCGGTGGCGCGTTCATCAGTAGATCACTACCTGACCGGCCCACTCAGGGTGGGCCGCAACGAGTTCCTTCAGGTCCTCACGGTCTGCTGGGGACAGCTTGGCGGTGTCGAGCGCGACGTGCTCCCCGGCCGCGATCTCCCGCTTGATCGACTGCTCCGCCGCCGCGGTGGTGTAGCCGCCCTTGCCCGGCCTGGTGTGGAAGCCTTTCACGTCCCAGTCCTGGCCTGTGCCGTCCTTGAAGTCCGCGCCGGGGCTGCCGCGTTCGACCGGCGGGGTGACCGCTCCCACCTTCTCCAGGCCCAGCGCGACTTCCGCTTCCCGACGGGTCGCGTCGGTGGCCTTGCCGCCGTTGTCGGGATCCTTGGCCAGCTCTTCCTTGCGGCGTTCGTACTCAGTGCGGTCCGCTTCACGCTCCTCCGGGGTGTCGAAGTCGTCGACGCCCCGCTCGGACGAGTGGATGGGACGGGAGCCGAGCCGGTCGACCTCCTTGCTGAGGTGATCGCGCACCAGTTCCGAGAGCGGTGCGCCGAGTTCGCGGATCGCCAGGATGGTCGAGTTGACCAGCGCGACGATCGTCCGGTTGATGGTGACCGCCGCATTGGCCGCTGCGGCCAGGGATGCGCCGAGGGTGAAGAACGCGGCGGCGATGGCCGCGGCCAAGATGATCGCGAACGCGACGAGCTGGACGATCACCATGATCTTCAACGTCAGCACGAGGCCGCCGGCGGCGTAGAACGCGATGGACACCGCCCCGGCCACGATGCCGCAGTCGACCAGGTAGCCGTCCTCGCCGGACAGCTTCTCCCAATAGGTCCGGAACGCGTCAAGACCGGGGCTGCTGTTCTCCGCGAGCATCGTCTGCACGGCGGTGGTCGCCGCCTCGGCGTGCTCGACCACGCGTTCAGCGAACGCGCCCCAGTGCTCACCGCAGTGGAACAGGGCGGTCTCGTCGGCCTCCGGCCACGTGCACCCGATCCAGGACAGCGCCTCGATCAGTTCCGGCGGTAACTGCAAGCCCATCAGACCTCGCCGAGGCTGTTGAGGATGTCCTGGACGCGACGCATCTGCGCGGCGTTGTCCTGTTCCACGACGGTGTACTCGGCGGCCATCTCGTTCATCGCCGCAGCTGTCTCGACCATGCACAACCCGGTCTCGGTGAAGTACTCCAACGCGGTCGGGCCGATGATCCCGTACATCTCGGCGAGCGCGGCGCCCAGTTCGTCCCCGCCGTACGGTGAGCCGGCGGAGTCCATGTCACCGGACAGCGCGGCGACCGATTCACCCCAGTCATGCCCGGCTCCATCGACGCGCTGAGCTGCCGAGTGGATGCTCTCCGGACGTACGTCAACGCCACCCATGGCGCGGAAGATGGCACTCTGCGTAGTCGGTTCGTGGCTTTTCGGAGTAAGAGGCAAAGCGCCTGGTCGTCCTACGGCCGGCGACCTGGGTCGAGCCGTTGCCCGTGCCTTGCCGCATCCCATCGAGCCGGCGCTCATGTCCTCGCGGACGCCCGGGGCGGTCTCCGTCGGTCCGAATCACACGGGCGTGGACCGAATTGCCCGGATGGGTATCGGATGGGTGCAGGTCGGGGCTCGTTGGCGCTCCGCTTGGCCGCTCCCGGCACCCATCCGTGTACTCACCAGCCGCGCGAACGCCACTCGCCGAGCTTGGGACGCTCTGCTCCGATCGTGGAATCATCCCCATGACCGGGATAGATCCAGGTGTCGTCGGGTAGTTCACCGAAGACCCGGGCCTCCAAGTCGTCCATCAGGCTCTTGAAGTCCTCCGGGCTTGTTGTCCGTCCAGGACCGCCCGGGAACAGCGAGTCCCCGGTGAAGAGGTGGGGGTGGCCGGTCGGGTCGCTGTACAGCAGGGCGATCGAGCCCGGCGTGTGGCCGCGCAGGTGGATCACCGCCAACGGCACCTCGCCGACGTGAACGGTGTCACCGTGCCCCACCAGCACGTCCGGCGGGATGGGCAGCACGTCCGCGTCCGCCGCGTGCGCGATGGTGTTGGAGCCGTTCGCGCCCGCGACCGCGCCGAGCGCACCCCAGTGGTCCTGGTGCCGGTGCGTGGTGACGACCGTCTTCAGCCTCGGCCGGTCCACCCCGTGGCCGACCACGTCCGACAGCCGCTCCGGGTCGGCCGCCGCGTCGATGAGCAAACCCTCGTTCGTCGCACGGCAGACCAGCAGGTACGCGTTGTTGTCCATCGGGCCGACCGAGACCTTGGTGATGGTCAGCGCGTCGAGGGTGCGCCGCGCCGCCGGTCCGCCCGGTGACACGTGCCCCGTGTAGTCCTCTAGTACGTCCACAATGGCCGACCGTATCCGACCGGGCACCCTTCAGGGTCCCCACAGGTCGACCCCATAGGGTTGGCGACGATCACGCCGCCCCTCCGATTTCGTCTGATTAGGGTTCTTCTACCTCGTGCCTACCAAACGTCGGATCAACTGGGACGTCCTGCGCATCCTCGCCGTGCTGTGCGTGCTCCTCCAGCACGCCACCCGCGTCGGCCCGGCCAACCACCCCGAGCTCGCCCGGCCCGCCTTCGTCTTCGGCTTCGAGTTCGGCGCCAGCACGCTCGTGGTGATCTCCGCCTTCTTCGCCTGCGCCGCCCTGGCCAAGGGCGAACCCGCCCGCTTCCTGCGCAACCGACTGGCCCGCCTGCTGCCCGCCTACCTGGTCGCCGCCGTGTGCACCTACACCGTGCTGCGCCACTTCACCCCGGACGGCTGGAGCGAGCTCGAACCGCGCGACCTGCTCGTCAACGTCCTCATGCTGCAGAGCTGGTTCCCCGAGGCACGCCTGGTCGACGTCGCCTACTGGACTCTCCCGATCCAGATCACCGGGTTCGTCGCGGGCGCCCTGCTGGTGTCGCGGATCCGCGGCCGGGCGGTCAAGGCGCTGCTCTGGGCCCTCATCGTGATCCCCCTGGCCATCCGGGACTGGACCGCCGACCCCGGCCTGGTCCACACCCTCTACAACGGCCTGGGCGCGCAACGGGCGCAGCTGTTCGCCATCGGCATCGCCATCTGGCTCTGGTCCAAGGGGCGACTCGGCGAACGGCACCTGTTCGCCCTGCTCACGGCCGCACTCCTGGCGCAGGCCGGGCACAGCGGCGACCTCAAGTCCACCATCGGGTTCGGCGTCCTGCTGATCGGCGTGTGCGCCGCGGCGGGCGGCCCGGACTGGGACATCGCGCCCGTGCGCCTGCTCACCCGGCCGATCAAGTGGCTGGCGGGCATCTCATACGGCGTGTACCTGGTGCACCAGGAACTCGGCTACGTCGTGATGGCCAAGGTCGCGCCCCACGGCGGACCGTGGACCCAGCTCGCGTTCTTCACCGGCTCGGCCGTCCTCCTCGGCTGGCTGCTCACCAAGTTCGTGGAACGCCCCGCGCACCGGGCGCTGACGGCGAGCAGGCCGACCCTGGCCGGGCTGCTGCTCACCGCCCGCCTGCACGCCGCTCAGAGCCACTTGGGCAACGTCGGCGCCGTCCCGTTCAGCCGGGCGCCGCTGTGGCGCCCGGTCAGCCACGCCAGCACGTCCGCCGCCGCGCCACCGACCGCGGGCGACGTCGCGCCGTCCGCCGCGGTCAGCGCCCAGCTGCGCTGACGGCCGTCCGGGAACACCGCCTCCACCAGCACCGACGGCGTGTCGGCCCGGTCGGCGTACTGGCCCGCGGCGTCCTCCAGGAAGTGCTCCAGCAGCTCCGCGGGCAGATCGGCGAACCCGACGCCCCGGTCGAGGTCGACCAGGTGGAACCACACCTCCCGCAGCCGCAGCCACGGCACCCGGTGCGCCAGGAACGGACCCGACCTCGGGTGCACGACCTCCGCCTCCCACGCCGCGGCGGGCAGCTCGCGGGCGGCCACGGCGAACCGCTGGCACGCCGCGTCCAGGTCGGCCCGCAGTAGCTGCGGCAACCGGCCCGAGCCCTCGGCGATGTCGGCGTCACGGTCGACCGCGCTCGGGTACATCTGGTGCTCGACGCCGGTCTTCGCCCACGTGAGCAGGTTCACCAGGGCGTCGGCGTTGCGCGCGAGGTGCGTCACCACGTGCGCCCGGCTCCAGCCCGGCAGCAGGCTCGGACCGCGCAGCGCGGAGAGGTCCAAGGCGGCCACGACCTCGTACAACGCGCCTGTCGCCCGCTCGACCTCGGCGAGCCCGGCGACCGCGTCCTGGACCGCGGCCGACTGCTCGCGCGGCGCGGGTACGCTCGTCTGGGCGGATCGGACCTGGGCGGCATCAGCGAAGCTCATGGGCACCTCATCCCGGCGTTTGCGGCCGAACGGCCTATCACCCCAGCGTAGGGGCGTTCCCTACCGACCGGTAGAGCCGTTGGCGCACGATCGGGGGAGTGTGCCCGGCACGAATTGTCGGTACCCGGTCCTAGCATGGTGAACGCCCTCCCCGACAGGGCCGACGCAGTGGTCCGATACGCTTTTCGAACGTTTGTTCGGGGAAAGGTCAAAAACCGAAGGGAACCGTTGTGGCCGACCGGCTTGTCGTTCGCGGGGCGCGCGAGCACAACCTGCGAGGGGTGGACCTCGACCTGCCGAGGGACAGCCTCATCGTGTTCACCGGGCTGTCCGGCTCGGGCAAGTCCAGCCTCGCCTTCGACACCATCTTCGCCGAGGGGCAGCGCCGCTACGTCGAGTCGCTCTCGGCGTACGCGCGGCAGTTCCTCGGTCAGATGGACAAGCCCGACGTCGACTTCATCGAGGGCCTGTCGCCCGCGGTGTCGATCGACCAGAAGTCGACCAGCCGCAACCCGCGGTCGACCGTGGGCACCATCACCGAGGTCTACGACTACCTGCGGCTGCTCTACGCCCGCGCCGGCAAGGCGCACTGCCCCACGTGCGGCGAGGCGATCAGCAAGCAGACGCCCCAGCAGATCGTGGACCAGGTGCTGGCCATGGAGTCGGGCACCAAGTTCCAGGTGCTCGCGCCGGTCATCCGCGGCCGCAAGGGCGAGTACCTCGACCTGTTCTCCACGCTCCAGTCGCAGGGCTACTCGCGCGCCAAGGTCGACGGCGTGGTGCACGCCCTCGGCGAGGTGCCGAAGCTCAAGAAGCAGGAGAAGCACGACATCGCGGTCGTGATCGACCGGCTGAGCGTCAAGGCGAGCTCCAAGCAGCGGCTGACCGACTCGGTGGAGACGGCGCTGCGCCTGGCCGACGGCCTGGTCGAGCTGGAGTTCGTGGACGTCCCGGAGAACGACCCCGGCCGGGTGCGCGGCTTCTCCGAGCACCTGGCGTGCCCGAACGGCCACCCGCTGGCGATCGAGGACCTGGAACCGCGGTCGTTCTCGTTCAACTCGCCCTACGGCGCCTGCCCGGCGTGCACCGGCATCGGCGTGCGCAAGGAGGTCGACCCGGAGCTGGTCGTGCCGGACGACGAGCTGTCACTGGGCGAGGGCGCGATCGCGCCGTGGGCGTCCGGCCAGACCGCCGAGTACTTCACCCGGCTGCTGGAGTCCCTCGGGCTCACGATCGGGTTCCGGATGGACACGCCGTGGCGGCAGCTGCCCGCCAGGACGCAGAAGGCCGTGCTGCACGGCGTGGACGAGCAGGTCAACGTCCGCTACAAGAACCGCTACGGCCGTGAGCGCTCCTACTACGCCAACTACGAGGGCGTGATCCCGTTCCTGGAACGGCGTCAGGAGCAGACCGAGTCCGAGTACATGCGGGAGAAGTACGAGGGCTACATGCGGGAGGTGCCGTGCCCGACGTGCCAGGGCACCCGCCTCAAGCCGGAGATCCTGGCCGTCACGCTGCACCACGGGCGCAAGGGCGACAAGTCCATCGCCGAGGTCTGCGCGATGTCGGTGTCGGAGTGCTCGGAGTTCCTCGACGGGCTCAAGCTGGGCAAGCGCGAGTCGATGATCGCGGGCGCGGTGCTCAAGGAGATCCAGGCCCGGCTGCACTTCCTGCTCGACGTCGGCCTCAACTACCTGTCACTGGACCGCGCGTCCGGCACCCTTTCAGGTGGAGAAGCTCAGCGGATCAGGTTGGCGACGCAGATCGGCTCCGGGCTCGTCGGCGTGCTGTACGTGCTGGACGAACCCTCGATCGGGTTGCACCAGCGTGACAACCACAAGCTGATCGAGACCCTGATCCGGCTGCGCGACCTGGGCAACACGCTGATCGTGGTCGAGCACGACGAGGACACCATCCGCACCTCCGACTGGGTGGTCGACATCGGCCCCGGCGCGGGCGAGCACGGCGGCAAGGTCGTGCACAGCGGCCCGTACAAGGAGCTGCTGAAGAACAAGGAGTCGATCACCGGCGCGTACCTGTCGGGGCGCCAGGAGATCCCCATGCCCGCCGCCCGCCGCAAGGTCGACAAGAAGCGGCAGCTCACCGTGGTCGGCGCGCGGGAGCACAACCTGCGCGGCATCGACGTGTCGTTCCCGCTCGGCTGCCTGGTCTCGGTCACCGGCGTGTCCGGGTCGGGCAAGTCCACGCTCGTCAACGACATCCTGGCGACCGTGCTGGCGAACAAGCTCAACGGCGCGCGGCAGGTGCCGGGCAGGCACACGCGCGTGCGCGGGCTGGACCAGGTCGACAAGCTGGTGCAGGTCGACCAGTCGCCGATCGGCCGGACCCCCCGGTCCAACCCGGCCACCTACACGGGTGTGTTCGACCACATCCGCAAGCTGTTCGCGGCGACCACCGAGGCGAAGGTGCGCGGCTACCAGCCGGGCCGGTTCTCGTTCAACGTCAAGGGCGGGCGCTGCGAGGCGTGCGCGGGCGACGGCACGATCAAGATCGAGATGAACTTCCTGCCGGACGTCTACGTGCCGTGCGAGGTGTGCAAGGGCGCCCGGTACAACCGCGAGACGCTGGAAGTGCACTACAAGGGCAAGACGATCTCCGAGGTCCTCGACATGCCGATCGAGGAGGCGGCGACGTTCTTCGAGCCGATCAACGCCATCCACCGGCACCTGCGCACGTTGGTGGACGTCGGGCTGGGGTACGTGCGGCTGGGTCAGCCCGCGCCCACGTTGTCCGGCGGTGAGGCGCAGCGGGTGAAGCTGGCGGCGGAGCTGCAGAAGCGGTCGACGGGCAAGACCGTCTACATCCTCGACGAGCCGACCACGGGGTTGCACTTCGAGGACATCCGCAAGCTGCTCGGCGTGATCAACGGGTTGGTGGACAAGGGCAACACGGTGATCGTGATCGAGCACAACCTCGACGTGATCAAGACGTCGGACTGGCTGGTCGACATGGGGCCCGAGGGCGGGTCCGGCGGCGGCATGGTGGTGGCCGAGGGCACGCCGGAGCAGGTCGCGGACGTGACCGACAGCTACACCGGCCAGTTCCTGCGCGAAGCCCTCCCCGCCGAAGCCGCCGTGAGCTGAGCCGAGATCACCCGAAGGCGTTACGGCCTCCGGGTATGAATGGAAACGCGGATCGCGTTGCCGGAATAAAGGAGGCGCGACGGCCAGGCACATCATCATGCCGCCATCCCAACCCGCTCACCCCACACCACCGGTCCCCGGGAAGGCGTGACCTGGTCCCGCGCGGCCCGGTGACCTGGTCCCGTAGCCCGGACCGCGTGACCTGGACCGCATGCCTGCCTCACCGCTGCCGCGTGCCTCGGGCTGGTGCGTGTGTCGGCTGACGCGCGTGTCGGCTGACGCGTGCGTTGCGCACGTGTGACTCGGGCACGCACGCGCGACTTGGGCACGCACGCGGCTCGCGTGGTGCACGTGACCATGGCGAGTTGAGCCCGAGTCCGCGCTCACGTCCGCAGTCACGTGCACAGTCACGTGCACGTGACTGTGCACGTGACTGCGGCGGCCGATGTGGGTGACTATGGCCGCATGCCGCTGAACACGTACCGCTTCCGCAGCGTCTGGTCGGTGGACAGCACACCCGAGTGGGCGTTCGAGGTGCTGGCCGACCTGGGCAGCTATCCGAGCTGGTGGCCGCAGGTGCGTGCGGCCCGCCGGGTCGCCGACGAGGTGGCCGAGCTCCGGTGCCGTTCGGTGCTGCCGTACGACTTGGTGTTCCAGGCGCGCCACAACGCCCGGGAGCCTGCGGCGGGTTTGTTGCGCGCGGACCTGGTCGGGGACCTCGACGGCACGGCGAGCTGGCGGATCTTCGCCGAGGGCGCCGGGTCGCGGTTGGTCTACGACCAGGAGGTCGTCGTGCGCAAACCGCTGCTGCGGCGCCTGTCCGTCCTCGCCCGGCCGCTGCTCCTGGCCAACCACGAGCTGATGATGCGCAGCGGCCAACGGGGGCTGCGCACCTACCTCGCCGGGTTCCACGCGGCGTTGGGCAAGGGGTAGGGCAAGGGGTAGGGGCAACAAGGGGCAACAAGGGGCAACAAGGGGCAACAAGGGGCAACAAGGGATGGCGGGGGCAAGGAGGAGCGGGGGAAAGGGGTGGGGGCTAGACGACCAGGCTCAGCAGCGCGGCCACGGTGAAGCCCACGACGGACAGGATGGTCTCCAGCACGGTCCACGTCTGGAGCGTTTCCTTCACCGACAGGCCGAAGTAGCGCGACACGATCCAGAACCCGCCGTCGTTGACGTGCGAGGCGATGATCGAGCCCGCCGCGATCGACATGACCAGCAGCGCCAACTGGGGCTGCGAGTAGTCCAGGTCCGCCACGACGGGCGCGACGATGCCGGTCGTGGTCACGATCGCGACGGTGGCCGAGCCCTGCGCGATGCGCATCCCGCAGCTGATCACGTACGACAGCGCGATCACCGGCAGCCCGACGTCGGCCAACGACGTGGCGAGCACCTTGCCGACACCGGTCGCGGAGAGGACCGCGCCGAAGAACCCGCCGGCGCCGACCACCAGCAGGATCATCGCCACCGGCCGCAGCGACGCGGCGGACAGCTCGGTCACCTGCGAGCGCGTCATGCCCCGGCGGAAACCCAGCAGCCAGAACGCGAGCAGCACGGCGATCGTCAACGCCACCGCGGGCGTGCCGAAGAACGTGAACACGCCGAGCACGGTGGAGCCCTTGGGCAGCAGGATGCTGCCGAACGTGCCCGCCAGGATCAGCACCAGCGGCACCGCGATGACGCCCAGCACCAGCGACAGCGGCGGCTCGCCCTTGGTCTGCTCGTCACGCGTCCTCGCCGCGGCGGCCAGCATCTCCTCCGGCACGGGCACGTGCAGCCGCTTGCCCATCCACGCGGAGAACAGCACGCCGCCGATGAACCACGCCGGCAGCGCGACGGCCAGCGCCATGATGATGATCCAGCCGAGCTCGACGCCGAGCAGCCCGGCCGCCGCGACGGGCCCGGGGTGCGGCGGCATGAACGCGTGCATCACCGACAGGCCCGCCAGCAACGGCATCGCGTACAGCACGATCGACCGGCCACTGCGCTTCGCGGCCACGTACACCAGGGGAGCGAGCACGAAGATGCCGATGTCGAAGAACACCGGCACACCGAAGATCAACCCGGCCAGGCCCATGGCCAGCGGGGCGCGGTTCTCGCCGAACGCCCGCAGCAGCGACCGGGTCAGCACCTCCGCGCCACCGGAGGCCTCCAGGATCGAGCCGAGCAGCGTGCCGAGGCCGATGATCGCGGCGACGTGCCCGAGGATGCCGCCGAAACCCTTCTCCACCAGGGACTCCGACGCCTTCTGCGCCGAGCCGACCAGCGTCTCCACCGGCAGGCCGGCGGCGAGCGCGACCAGCAGGCCGACGATGAGCAGCGCGATGAACGGCTCGACCTTCCACCTGATGATCATCGCCAGGAGGAGGGCGATGCTGAGCGCGGACAGCGTCAGCAGCCCTCCGGTGGTGTGCTGCAACCAGTCGATCACGCGTGGCTCCGGTGGTGTCGCAGGGAACGTCCGGGCAGGGCGTCGGTCCGCCTGCCCCCGTCGAGCACGGGCACCCCGTTGACGAGGACGTGGGTGATGCCCGCGGCGGCCTGCCGCGGCTCGTCGAACGTCGCGGTGTCGGTGATCGCGTCGGGGTCGAACAGCACGAGGTCTGCCGCGCAGCCCTCGCGGACGAGACCCCGGTCGGCCAGCCGGAGCCGCCGCGCGGCCCGCCCGGTCAGGTGGGCGACGCACTCCTCCAGCCCCAGCACGCCCAGTTCGCGCACGTACCGGGCGAGGTAGCGGGGGAACGTGCCCCACGCGCGCGGGTGCGGCCGGTCGCCGACCAGCAGGCCGTCGCTGCCGCCGGTGTGCGCCGGGTGCCGCATGATCGCGCGGACGTTATCCTCGTGGCCGACGTGCATCAGGCACGAGGTGCCCAGCCGCTCGGACACCAGGACGTCGAAGTACAGCTCGGCCGGCGGACGTCCGGCGCGCCGCGCGGACTCGGCGATCGAGAACCCGACCAGGTGCGCGTTGCGGGCCTCGCGCACGCCGTTGACCTCGATGGCGGACCAGTCGACCGGCACGCCGTGGCAGCCGTCGGACCCGGTCTCCTCGACCTCGACCCGGATCCGCTCGCGCGTGCCCGCGTCGGACAGCCTGGCCAGGGTCGCCTCCGGGCCGCCCTCGCCCGCCCAGCTCGGCAGCAGCGCCGACAGGTACGTCGCGCCGGGCAGGTAGGGGTAGGTGTCGAGGGTGATGTCCGCGCCGGCCGCGATCGCCCGGTCGAGCAGGTCGAGCAGCTCGCCCGCCCGACCCCGGTTGACCTCGAAGTTCATCGTGGCGTGCGCGAGGTGCAGCGGGCAGCCGGCGTCCCGCGACACGCGCACCATCTCGGCGTACGCCTCCAGCGCGCCCGCGCCGTAGCTGCGGTGGTGCGGGCTGTAGTACCCGCCGTGCTCGCCGACGACGCGGCACAGCTCGGTCAGCTCGGCGGTGTCGGCGTACATGCCGGGGGTGTAGGTCAGGCCGGACGACATGCCCAGCGCGCCCTCGCGCAACGACCGCGCCAGCAGCTCCCGCATCCGGTCGAGCTCGGCGTCGGTGGCGGGCCGGTCGTCGTAGCCGACGCACAGCATCCGCAGCGTGCCCTGCGGCACGAGGTAGGCGGCGTTGACCGCGATGCCCCGGTCGAGGCGGTCCAGGTACTCGCCGACCGACCGCCAGTCCCAGTCGAAGCCGGGCGGGTCGTCGTTCCACCCGGCCAGCTGCGCGCGCAGCACGGCCAGCACGTCGTCGTCCACGGGCGCGTAGGACAGCCCGTCCTGTCCCAGGACCTCGGTGGTCACGCCCTGGGAGACCTTCGCGAGGTGGTCCGGCTCGGCCAGCACCTGGAGGTCGGAGTGGGAGTGCATGTCGATGAAGCCGGGCGCGAGGACCCGGCCGTCGGCGTCGACCACCCGCCGCCCGTCGAGCCGCTCGCCGATCGCGGCGACGCGCCCGTCGCGCACGCCCACGTCCGCCCGGTAGGAGGGCGCGCCGGTGCCGTCGACGACCCGTGCGCCCCTGAAGACGATGTCCACGCCGTCGTGCCTCCTAGAAGTAGGTGCGGACCAGGTCGACCACGGTGGTGCCGTCGACCACCGGGATCAGCGGCCACTTGTCGAACACCGTGCAGGGGTGGGACAGGCCGAGGCCGACCCAGTCGCCGACCTCGACGTCGTCGCCGGACAGCCGCACGAACGCGTGCTGGTCGTTGAGCGCGGTGACCTCGGCGGCGAACGGGCGCTCGACGCCGTCCCGGCCGCGCACGACCTGCGGCTCGGGCAGACCTTCGTCGAACGACGCGTCCCGCTTGCCCAGCGTCAGCAGCGCCAGGTCCGGCTGCGGCCGTGAGGTGACCTGCGCCCACGCGCGCAACGCACTGCGGAACGGTTGCGCGCCGGGCGTGCGGCCCAAGGGGGAGATGCCGCGGTAGAACCCGTCGTCGTGGGTGATGTACGCGCCGCTGCGCAGCACCGGCCGCACCGGGAACGGCCACGGCTCGGTGAGCTTCGCCGCCACCTGGTCGAAGTACGCGCTGCCACCGGCGGTGACGATCGGCTCGTCCACGTCGAACAGGTCGTGCAGCGCGATCGCCAGTTCGCGCAACGAGGTCAGGTAACCGTCCACGACGGCACGCGCCCCGGGTGACGCGTCGTGCGCCAGCGCGCCCTCGTAGCCGCCGACGCCGACCAGGCGCAACGACGGGCTCGCGGCGGCGGCCCGGGCGACCTCCAGCGCGGTGGCCTGGTCGCGCGCGCCGGTCCGCCCGCCGCGCGCCCCGAGCTCGACCAGCACGTCGACCGGCCGTCCGGCCGGGTGGCCGACCGCGCCCAGCGCCTCGGTCATCCGCGCCACCCCGGCGACGGAATCAACCCAACAGGTGAACTCGAACGTGTCATCGGCGGCCAGTTCGGCGGCCAGCCACCGCAGCCCGGCGGGGTCCACGAGCTGGTTGGCCAGCAGCACCCGCGCCACCCCGAACGCCCGGTACACCCGCAGCTGGCTGGTGTTGGCCGCGGTGATGCCCCACGCGCCGTGCGCCAACTGGCGGGCGAACAGCTGCGGGGCCATGGTCGTCTTGCCGTGCGGCGCCAGCAGCACGCCGCGATCGGCGCACCAGCGGGCCATGGTGGCGAGGTTGTGCTCCAGCGCGGCGGCGTCCAGCACGACCAGGGGGCCGACGAAGCCGTCGGCGAACAGGTCGAGCCGGCGGGCCGCCACGTCGCCGATCGTGGCGCCGAACGCGTCGGCGGGCAGGCCCTTGAACCGCCAGTCGACCCGCTCGTCGCGGATGGCGGCCACAGCGTCGAGATCCACGTCTCCCGCTCCTAACGTTGCGCCTTGTGCAACGGCTATTGCGCGATGTGATGTTGAAGTGTGTAACATTCGGTCGCCCGCCCGTCAATCAGCCGACACCGTCGAGCAAGGAGTCCGGATGCGGTTCGACCTGCCGGGTGGCGTGGTGTGCCTGGGCGAGACCATGGCGGTGCTGGTGCCCGCCGAACCCGGCCCGGTGCGCGCGGCCCGCACCTGGACCCGGGCGATCGGCGGCGCCGAGTCCAACGTGGCCATCCACCTGGCCCGGCTGGGCGTGCGCAGCCGCTGGGTGGGCGCGGTGGGCGACGACGCGTTCGGCGGCGCGGTCCTCGACGCGGTGAGCGGCGCGGGCGTGGACGTCACCGGCGTGCGCGTCGACCCCGACCGGCCGACCGGCCTCTACGTCAAGGAGGCCGACGCCGCGGGCAGCCCCGTGCGGTACTACCGGCGCGGCTCGGCGGCGTCCGCGATGGGACCGGCCGCGCTGGACCGGCTGCGCTGGGACGACGTGGCGCTGGTGCACGTCAGCGGCATCACCGCGGCGCTCTCGGACAGCTGCCTGGACCTGCTGCGGGCCGTCCTGCGCCGACCGCGCGCCGCGCCCGTGTCGTTCGACCTGAACTGGCGGCCCGCGCTGTGGCACGACCGCGACCCGTCCGTGCTGCGGGACCTCGCCGACGCCGCCGACATCGTGCTCGCCGGCTCCGACGAGGCGCACGCCGTGTGGGGCGTCGACGACCCGGCCGGGCTGCGGGCGCTGCTGCCCGGCCCGACGACCCTCGTGGTCAAGCACGGCGCACGCGGCGCGACCGTGCTCGAAGGCGGCGCCTCGACGTTCCAGCCCGGTCTGCGCGTGGACGTGGTGGAACCCGTCGGCGCGGGCGACGCGTTCGCCGCCGGCTACCTCGCCGCGCACCTCGCCGGCGAGCCACCGGCCCGACGACTGCGCGTCGGGCACCTCCTGGCCGCCTCCGCACTGCTCACCAGGGAGGATGTCGGCGAGTCGCTGCCGCCCGCGGTGACCGCGCCACTGCTGGACGCCGATTCCCGCACGTGGGCCGCCGCACACCTGAGGAGACGCCGATGAGCCAAAGCCTGGACCGGGCGCTGACCCTGGTGGGGGAACTGGCCACCGGGCCCAAGACGCTGGACGAGCTGTCGGGCGTCATCGAGGTCCACAAGTCGACCGCCATGAGGCTGCTGCGGACGCTGGAGTCGCACCGGTTCGTGCAGCGCGAGGGCGTGCACCACTACCGGCTGGGCACCGCCCTGTTCGACCTGGCCAACCGGGCGCTGGAGGAGCGCGACGTGCGGCGCAGCGCCGAGAACGCCCTGCGCGACCTCAACGCCCGCACCGGCTACACCGTCCACCTCGCCTCCTACGAGGACGGCGAGGTCATCTACATCGACAAGTACGACAGCACCCACCCCATGCGGATGTACTCGCGCGTCGGCAGGCGGGCGCCGCTGCACTGCACCGCCGTGGCCAAGGTGCTGCTGTCGGACCTGCCCGAGCCGCGCCGCCGCGAGGTCGCCCGGTCCATCGACTACGTGCCGCTCACCGCGAACACCATCACCACGCCGGACGCCTACCTGGCCGAGCTCGACCGCGTCCGCGCCGCCGGCTACGCGGTCGACAACGCCGAGCACGAGGACTTCATCCACTGCGTCGCCGCGCCCGTCCGCGGCGCCCGCGGCGAGGTCGTCGCGGCCGTGTCGATGTCCGTGCCCAAGGTGCTGCTGGACTTCGACGGGCTGCTCGGCCACCTGCCCGACCTGCTCGCCACCGCGCAGGCCGCCTCCGTGGAGTGCGGCTGGTCGCCGCGCGACTGACGTCCCACCAGAGCGCGGCCGGCACATCGCCGGGGCGCGACTGGCGAAACCACCAGAGAGGAAACGCACAACCCATGGCGAAGACCGAGATCAGGACCGCCGACGCGCCCACCCCCGTGGCCGCGTTCTCCCAGGGCGTCCGCAAGGGCCCCGTGCTCCAGGTGGCGGGCCAGGTCGCGTTCGACCCGGCCACCGGCGCCGTCGTCGGCGACACCGTGGCCGAGCAGACCCGGCAGGCGATGCGCAACGTGATCGCCGTGCTGGCCGCCGGCGGCGCCACCCTCGCCGACGTGGTGATGCTGCGCGTCTACCTCACCGACACCGCCCACTTCGCCGAGATGAACGCCGCCTACGGCGAGTTCGTCACCGAACAGCCGTTCCCCGCGCGCACTACCGTCTACGTCGGCCTGCCCGGCGAGCTGCTGGTCGAGATCGACGCGCTGGCCGTGGTCGAGTAACCCCACCGCCACCCGGACGGGGGACGACGCGTACTTCTGCCGGTTGTTCTGCGTGGTGCCGGGCTCGCGCGGGGGATTGACTGGGTACACCCCCGAGAGCACGTCATGGAAGGACCCGGCGATGGCTAGGAACGCATCACCGATCGGCTGACTCCACGGCCGCGGCCCGGTCGCGGGACACCCCAGCCCCGACCGGGTCGCCCAGGGCCTCGTGGACCTCGGCCAACGCGCCCAGCACCACCGCCAGCCGGTGGTGCCGGTGCTCGGCGGCCAACGCCGCCGCCCGCGTCAGCTCCACCCGCGCGCCCCCCGGGTCGCCGAGCCGGTGCAACGCCACCCCGCGCAGGTAGTGGGCGTCGCACAGGCTCGGCGGCGCGGTCGCCGCGCGCAGCAGCGCCAACGCCTCGTCCGCTGCCGCCAGCACCTCCGGCCACCGCGCCAACCGGCTCAGGCTGTCCGCCGTGCGCACCAGCAGCGTCGCCGACATCTCGGCCGCCATCACCGGCGCCAGCTCCAGCCTCCCCGCCCGCACGTTCGCCAGCAGCTCCCGGTGCACCCGCACCGCCTCCTCGTGCCGCGCCAACCCGTCGAGCACCAGCGCCAGGCACGACAACGAGATCTGCTCGCCCAACGGGTACCCGGCCAGCCGGAACAGCTCCTGCGCCCGCCGCGCGCTGACCTGCGCCTCCTCCAACCGCCCCGTCCGCAGCTCCGACACCGACCGGTAGTGCACGGCCCAGCCCTGCTCCGTCACGTCGCCCGCCGCCACCGACGCCCGCCACGCCTCGTCGTGCAACGCCAACGCCTCCGGGTACCGGCGCATCAGCACCGACAGCGTCCACGTCAGGAAGTTCAGCTGCACGGCCTCGTCGCGCACGCTGCCCAGCGCCCGCGCCGCCGCCACCCCGGCGGTGAACACCTCGACCCACGTCTCGGCCCGCCCCCGCTGGTCCGAGTACCAGTGCATCGCGGTGGCCAGCCGCAACACCTCCGCGGGCAACCCGTTCGCACCCGCCCACCGCAGCGCGCCCAACCAGTTCGCGGTCTCCGCGGTCAACCACGCGTCCGCGTCCTCCTGGCTGCCCAACGGCCCCGACGGCGTCGTGCGCGCGTCCGGGCCGAAGAACCCGGCCGCCGCCACCGCCGTGCCCAGCAGCCAGTCCGCCATCCGCCGCCGCGCCTGCCGCACCACCGGCGCCGGCTCCTCGTCGAGGAGCCGTTCACCGGCGAACACCCGGATCAGGTCGTGGAACACGTACCGGCCGGGCACCTCCGCGGTGTCCAGCAGGCTCATGTCCACCAACTCCTCCAACGTGTCCTCGGCGGCGAACCGGTCCACGTCCGCCAGCACCGCGGCCAGGTCCGGCCCGAAGTCCGCGCCCGGCGCCAGCGACAACCGCCGGAACAGCACCGCCGCCTTCGCGCCCAGCTGCCGGTAGGACATCTCGAACGCCGTCCGCACCTGGAGGTCACCCGCCGTCAACGCGGACAACCGCCGCCGTTCGTCCACCAGCTGCCCGGCCAGGTGCCCGATCGTCCACTTCGGACGGCTCGCCAGCCGGTTGCCCGCGATCCGCAGCGCCAGCGGCAGGTGACCGCACAACTTCGCCACCCGCGCCGTCGCCACCGGCTCCGCGCCCACCCTCGCCCGCCCGGCGATCGCGCCGAGCAGCTCGAACGACTCACCCGGGTCCAGCACGTCCAACCCCAGCCGCCGGCCCGCCTCCAACCCGCCCAGCACCAACCGCGACGTCACCAGCACCAACGACCCCGACCCCGTTGCCAACAACGGCCGCACCTGCGCCTCGTCCGACGCGTTGTCCAGCACCAACAACGTCGACCGGTCCCGCAGCCGCGCCCGGTACAGGTCCGAGCGCTCCGCCTCGCCCGCCGGGACCTCCTTCTCCGGCACACCCAGCGCCAGCAACATCCGGTGCACGACCTCCGACGGGTGCACCGGCCGCACGTCCATCCCGCGCAGGTTGAAGAAGAAGCACCCGTCCGCGAAACGAGACGCCAACCGGTACGCCGCCCGCACCGCCAACGCCGTCTTCCCCGCGCCCGGCGGACCGTGCACCACGACCAACGACGTCGTCCGCGTCCGCTCCGCCACCTCCACCAGCTCGGCCAACTCGCCCTCACGGCCCGTCAGGTCGGCCACGTCGGGCGGCAGCGCCGACGGCGTCACGGGCGACGGCACGCGCCGCGACCGGCCCTCCTTGGCCGCGTCCAGCAACTCCCGGATCTCCTGCTCCGCCAACGACAGCACCCCGGCCAGCGCCTCCACCGTGCGCCGCTGGGGCCCCTTGGCGCGACCGCGCTCCATGTCGCTGATCGCCCGCACGCTGACCCCGGAACCCTCCGCCAGCTCCTCCTGCGTCAACCGGACCCGCAACCGGTGCGCGCGCAGCAGCTCACCGAACGTCATCCCCACGGTTCCGACATTAGTGCCACTCACCGCGACACCGGCCCGCGGTCGCGGCGACGACCGTCACGTCGGCCATCGGTAACGCCGAGGTGGTAAGACCACACCTCATGAAGTGGTACGCGGATCGCCCACCCCGGCTGGTGTGGCAAGTGCTCGCCGACCTGCTCGCGGTCGCCTGGACGTGGGCCTGGGTGAAGGTCGCCACGGCGGTGGGCGACGCGGTCCGCGCGTTGCGCGCGCCCGGCGACGGCCTGTCCGACGCCGGGCACACCCTGTCCGACACCTTCGGCGAGGCCGCCGCCAAGGCCCGCGAGGTGCCCATCGTCGGCGGGAGGCTGGCCGACGCGCTGGAACGCGGCCGGTCCGCGGGCGGCACCCTGACCGATGCGGGCCAAGCCCAGGTGCAGGCCGTCGAGTCCACCGCGCTGTGGCTCACCACCGCGCTCATCGCCATCCCGCTGGCGTTCGTGCTGATCACGTGGCTGCCGCTGCGGCTGCGGTTCGCCCGACGGGCCGCCGTGGCACGCCGGCTGCGCGATGAGGGCCGGCTCGACCTGCTCGCGCTGCACGCGTTGACCACCCTGTCGCTGCGCGACCTGGCGACGTTCCCCGGCGACCCGGTCGAGGGCTGGCGGCGCCAGGACCCCGAGGTCATCGCGGCGCTGGCCGCCCGGCGGCTGCGGGCCAGCGGGGTCCGGCCGTGACGCCGGGGCCGTCCCCGACCCCGGCGTCACGCCGCGATCAGGCCAGGCGGTGCCAGAAGACCTGGCCCGTCGGACCGTAGAGCACCACGTTCGAGTCGTTCTGCACGATCAACCGGTCGGCCGCCGTGCCGTGCGTGCTCGTGTGCCACACCGGCTGACCGGCCGCCGTGTAGATCACCAGGTTGCCGTCGTGCTGGAGGACCACGTACGCCGCGCCCGTGCCGTGCGTGTTCGTGTGCCACAGCGCCTGACCGGCCGCCGTGTACAGCACCAGGTTGCCGTCACCCTGCATGACCAGCGTGAACCGGCCGTCCTGCGACACCTTGGCCTGACCCGCCTGCAAGCTCTCGCCGCGCGCCAGCGTGTCGGCGCCCGGCTGCGGCGGCGGCGCCGAACCGGTGAACAGCAGCGCGTTCGGCGAACCCGTGCCCGGGTTGCCCACCTTGTTCGGCGTCGCGGCGGACACCAGGGCGTCCCGCACCTGCTGCGGCGACGCGCCCGGGCTGCCCGCCAGGACCAGCGCGGCGGCGCCCGCGACGTGCGGCGACGCCATCGACGTCCCGCTGATCGTGTTCGTGGCGGTGTCGCTCGTGCTCCACGCCGACGTGATGCCCACGCCCGGCGCGAACACGTCCGAGCACGTGCCCCAGTTCGAGAACGTCGCCCTCGTGTCGGCGCTGTCCGAGGCGTTGACCGTGATCGCCTCCGCCACCCGTGCGGGTGAGTACGAGCACGCGTCGGCGTTCGAGTTGCCGGACGCCACGGCGTACGTGACACCCGACGCGATGGACCGGCGCACGGCCGCGTCCAGCGTGTCGTTCGCGCCGCCGCCGAGGCTCATGTTCGCCACGGCCGGCTTCTGCGCGTTCGCCGTCACCCAGTCCACACCCGCCACGACGCCCGCGATCGTGCCCGAACCGGAGCACGAGAGCACCTTCACGCCGTGCAGCCGGACGGCCTTCGCCACACCGTGCGCCGCGCCGCCGACCGTGCCCGCCACGTGCGTGCCGTGACCGTTGCAGTCCGTGTTGTTGCCGTCACCGGTGGTGTTGGCGTCGAAGCTGGCCCGACCGCCGAAGTCCGCGTGCGTCGTGCGGATGCCGGTGTCGATGATGTAGGCGTGCACGTTGCCCCCCGTGGTCGCGTAGCCGTAGTTCGCGTTGAGGGGCAGGTCGCGCTGGTCCACGCGGTCCAAGCCCCACGACGGCGGGTTCGGCTGGTCGGCCAGGGCGTCCACCCGCTGGTCCTGGGCGACGTAGGCCACCGCCGGGTCGGCCGCCAACCGCTTGGCCGCCCCCTCGCTCATGGCCGCGGCGAAACCGTTCAACGCGGACCGGTAGCGGTGGGTGACGCGGGCGCCCACCCTCGCCGCCGCCGCGTCCGCGCCGGCGCCGTCCTTCACCACCACGATGTAGCTGCCCGGAACGGCCGTCGGGCCGCCGGCGTCGCGGATCTGCGGCTCGGCGGCCTGCGCCGGCGTCATCGCCAACGCCGCCACCAGCACCGCCGACGCACCGACGCCGACCGCTCGGACCAATCGGATCCAGGGCGCGCGGAACTCTCCCATGTCGGGTTCTCCCTCGTGCAGGGGTCGAGGATCAGGAGTTCGCGCGAACCCCTTCGACCCTGGCACGCCCGCGCGCCACTCCTCCAGACCTCGCGCCCCGCCCCTTCGGCGCCACCCGCCAACCCTTCGGCCCCGAGAGTCCTACGCCCAGGACACGCGTGTCCTACGTTCGGAACACGCGTGTCCTACGTTCAGGACCCCCGAGTTGAACGCTCGGCACGTCGACGCTCAGTACACGGGGCCGGTGTACTTCTCGCCCGGGCCCTGGCCCGGCTCGTCCGGGTACGCCGACGCCTCGCGGAACGCCCGTTGCACGGACTGCAACCCCTCGCGCAACGGCCCGGCGTGCGGGCCCAGGTACTCGGCGGACGCGGTGACCAGGCCGGCCAGCGCGGTGATCAGGCGGCGCGCCTCGTCGAGGTCGCGGCGCGGGCTGTGCTCGGGGTCTTCGTCGGCCAGGCCGAGGCGTTCGGCGGCGGAGGAGAGCAGCATGATCGCCGCCTTGCTGATCACCTCGACGCTGGGAACATCGGACAGGTCGCGGACGTTGTTCGAAGGCAGGTCGGTCACGGGAGCCATTCTCGCAACCGCCCCCGACCGGTCGCCGATTCGGGGGTTGACAAGGCCATCTGCTACTATTCTCCGCGCGACCAGTCCCCGCACCTGTGGGGACGGCAAGTGGAGCCCCGCTCCCACCCGAGTCTGCCGCTTCGTGCAGGTGGCCGGGTCCGGTCCATCGAGGGGTCGACTGCGCCCTTCGTTGTGCGATCGGTAGGAAGCGGGCCTCACACCGGGCAGGTGTGGGGCCTCTTGTCTTTGGCGCACAACGAGTCACAAAGGACGTGAATGACAAGTCCCTCGAACCGAGGTGCTCCGGTGAGCACCGAGCCGCGCATCAACGACCGCATCCGCGTGCCCGAGGTTCGTCTGGTCGGGCCGAACGGCGAGCAGGTCGGGATCGTTCGCATCGAGGACGCGCTCCGACTCGCCCAGGAATCGGATCTCGACCTCGTCGAGGTCGCCGCACAGGCTCGGCCGCCGGTCTGCAAGCTCATGGACTACGGCAAGTTCAAGTACGAGAGCGCGCAGAAGGCCCGTGAATCGCGCCGCAACCAGCAGCTGACGGTCATCAAGGAGCAGAAGCTCCGGCCGAAGATCGACCCGCACGACTACCTGACGAAGAAGGGCCACGTGGCCCGCTTCCTGTCGCACGGGAACAAGGTCAAGGTGACCATCATGTTCCGCGGCCGCGAGCAGTCCCGGCCGGAACTGGGTTACCGACTGCTGCAGCGGCTCGCCGAGGACGTCGCGGAGCTGGGGTTCGTCGAGTCGAACCCGAAGCAGGACGGCCGCAACATGATCATGGTGTTGGCGCCGCACAAGACCACGAAGACCCGTCCGATCAGGAACGACGGCGCCGACGAGGCGACGGACGAGTCTGTCGAAGAGTGATCTCCCGGCCTCCGGGCCGGGAGCAAGCATGGCCGCCCCCACCCCCGGTGGCTGCACGAGACTGAGGACGGAAATGCCCAAGAACAAGAGCCACAGCGGGACCTCCAAGCGCGTGAAGGTCACCGGCAGCGGCAAGCTCGTCCGCGAGAAGGCCGGCAAGCGCCACCTGCTGGAGAAGAAGTCCAGCAAGCTGACGCGCCGTCTCGCCGGCACGACCGAGGTCGCGAAGAACGACGTGCCGCGGCTGAAGAAGCTGCTCGGCCTCTGAGCGTCCGAGGCCGTCCGGGCCTCCGAGGCCAGACCTTCACCCCCTTGAACACCGGGGTCGGCCCCCACCGACCCCACGAGATCGACAGGATGGACCCGTGGCACGCGTCAAAAGGGCAGTGAACGCCCAGAAGAAGCGCCGTACCACCCTTGAGCTCGCCAGCGGCTACCGCGGCCAGCGTTCGAGGCTGTACCGCAAGGCCAAGGAGCAGGTGCTCCACTCGCTCAACTACGCCTACCGGGACCGCCGCGCCCGCAAGGGTGACTTCCGGAAGCTGTGGATCCAGCGCATCAACGCCGGTGTCCGCGCCAACGGCATGACGTACAACCGCTTCATCCAGGGCATGCGGCTCGCCGGCATCGAGGTGGACCGCAAGATCCTCGCCGAGCTGGCCGTCAGCGACCCCGGCGCGTTCACCGCGCTGGTCGAGGCCGCTCGCGCCGCCCTGCCGAGCGACGTGAACGCGCCCGTCGAGGACAAGGCCTGAGCGCGGACGATCGCGCACCACGACCCGGGGATGCTCCGTTCACCGAACGGACGCCCCGGGTCGTTGCCGCTAAGCGGCTGACCAGGCGTTCCGGCCGCGACCGCGCCGAACGCTTCCTGGCCGAGGGCGCGCAGGCCGTGCGCGAGGCCCTGGCCTGGGCGGCGGCCGGGCGCGGCCGGGTGCACGAACTCTTCGTGACCGCCGACGCCGGCGCCCGCAACCGTTCGCTGGTGCGGGCCGCGGTCGACGCCGGTGTGCCGGTGAGCGCCGTGACCGACAAGGCCGCCGCCGCGCTGTCGGAGACCGTGACGCCGCAGGGCGTCGTGGCCGTGTGCTCGCTGGTCGACGTGCCGGTGGCGGAGGCGCTCACGCCGGGCGTTCGGCTGGTGGCCGTGCTGCACGGCGTGGCGGACCCGGGCAACGCGGGCACGGTGGTGCGCGTGGCGGACGCGGCGGGCGCCGACGCGGTGATCTTCGCGGGCGACGCGGTCGACCCGCACAACGGCAAGTGCGTGCGTGCGTCCACGGGCAGCGTGTTCCACCTGCCGATCGCGCGGGTGCGGGACGCGGACGAGGCGTTCGCGGCGTGCCGGGACGCGGGGCTGCGGCTGGTCGCGGCGGACGGGTACGCGCCGGAGGACCTGGTGACGGCCGACCTGCGCGGTGACCTCGCGGTGTCGACGGGGTGGGTGTTCGGCAGCGAGGCGCACGGGCTGCCGGACGAGGTCGTGGCGGGCTTGGACGCTTCGCTGAAGGTGCCGATCTACGGCGGGGCGGAGAGCCTCAACCTCGCGACCGCCGCCGCGGTGTGCCTCTACGCATCCGCTCGCGCCCAGCGCGCCTGAGGCACGGGCCGCGGCGGTCCGGCGAGCACCAGGGCCGTGACGACGTGCTGACCAGCGGTTCCGGTGGTCAGCACGCCGGGTGGTCACGGGTCCAGGCGGCTGGTCAGGCTGCGGAGCAGAGGGTCGCCAGAGGTCGGTCTGGCCTGGGTCCGCAGGGCTTCTTCGAGGACGTTCGCGATGTCGCCGAGGATCTGCGGCGGGGTCTCGTCGTTGATCAGGCCCCCCGCGCGGCGGGCTTCGGCTTCGGCGTTGACCTGGTCGCCCGAGTCCAGGAGGAACCTGGCGCCCCGGGCCACCAGGAACGTCTGCCAGTCCAGGTCACCCAGCTGGGCGGCC
The DNA here is from genome assembly GCF_050946825.1 of Actinosynnema sp. CA-299493. Classification (NCBI taxonomy): domain Bacteria; kingdom Bacillati; phylum Actinomycetota; class Actinomycetes; order Pseudonocardiales; family Pseudonocardiaceae; genus Actinosynnema; species Actinosynnema sp. CA-299493. Next base: position 7,526,391 of record NZ_CP191993.1, on the reverse strand, counting down.
AGTTCCTCGGCGATGCCGTTCTGCTCGATCGCCGCCGCGTGCTCACCCGCCTGGACGTGCAGGAACGCCCGGATCGCGGCGATCCTGGCGGTCAGGTGGGTGCGGTGGTCGGGGTCCTCCACGGCGGGCAGGAGCCGTTCCGCCTCGGTCAGGGTGGTGACGCACTCGGCGGCTTCCTCGTTCGGCAGCACGGCGGCGGCTTCGACCAGGGAACCGGCGGCTTCGGCCGGCTCCGACACCTCCTGCCACGCCGCCGCGGCGCCCTGGTAGGCGGACGCGGCCTCCAGCGGCAGGTCCAGGCGGCGCAGGACACCGGCCAGGACGTCCAGGACCATGGCCCGCCGCCACGGCTCGTCGGCGGGCACCAGGCCCAGGGCCACCTCCAGGTGCCGCCGGGCGGCCTCGATCTCGTCCAGCCGGGCGCACACCTGGCCCAGCCGGTAGCGGACGGGGACGACGACGTCCGGGTCCACGTCGCCGCCGTCGATCACGCGCACGGCTTCTTCCAGGGCTTCGGCCGCCTCGACGAACCGGCCCGCCTTCAGGTAGCCGCCGGCCAGGGCGTAGCACGCCTTCGCCACGTCGTCCGGCACGCCGACCTCGTGCCCGATCGCGACCGCGTCACGCAGTTCCGCCAGGTGCTCGGCCTCCAGGCCCAGCCGTTCGACCGACGCCACCCGCTGGCGGTGCGCCTCGGCCGTCCACGGTCCGCGCGGCGTGCTGAACGCGCCGACGAACTCGGCGGCCACCCGCACCGCCTCCTCGTCACCGCGCACGGTCTGGACCTTCAGCAGCAGGCGCAGCGCGTCGAACCGCACCGACGCCGACGGCGCGTCCGACAGCACGTCCACGACCTCGGCGCGCGCCTCGTCCAGCCGACCCACGGTGGCCAGGTGCTGGGCCCGGTCGCACCGCGCCCGCGACACCAGCTCCGGGACCTCGGCCCGGGCCAGCTCCAACGCCTCGGCGGTCAACGCCGCCGGCTCGTCGGTCTCGTCCTCGTCCGCCAGCAGGTCCGCGAGCAGCAGCCGGGTCAGCACCCGCGTGTACGGGGTGCCCGCGACCTCCGCCTCGGCCAGGCACGTGCGCGCCACCGCGATGGACTCGGCCGGCCCGTCCTCCTCGGCGCGCAGCCCCGCGCCCCGCGCCCGGAACCGGTTGGCCAGGTCGTGCTCGCCGCACGCGGCCAGCCGCTCGACCGCCGCGTCCAGCTCGGCCAGCACCTCCTCCTTCGGCCGCACGTGCGCGCTGACGATCGCCCGCCGGGCCGCGACCAGCGCGCCCAGGGTCTCGGGCAGCAACGGGTCCAGGTCCTCCGGCAACGACCGCAGCAACCGCATGCCGGTGACGAACTCGCCGCCGTCGAACGCGTCGCACAACCGCTGCGCCAGCTCGACCGGGTCGGCGACGGCCACCGGGTCTTCCTCGTCCGCGGCGGGAGCGGGCGTGGACGCGATCGGCACGGCCAGCGCCACCGGGATCGTGTCCTCGGCGGCCAGCGTCCGCCGGACGCGGGTGCTCACCGCGGCACTGCCGTTGCGCTGGTCGAACCTGGCCGCGATCTCCAGCGCCTGCGCCTGGAGCAGCTCGCGCAGCTCCGGCGCGGTCAGCACGGTCGTCCGCCCGTCGCGCGGCACGGCGAACTCCTCGTCCGGGGACACCCGGCCGAGCAGCAGCGCCGCGCCGGCGGCGAAGTGCATGGCCCGTGACGGGCTGGTCGAGTGGTGCACCCGGTGCAGGTGGCCGCGCAGCAGCTCCACCCCGCGCCGCACGTTGCCCGACGTCGCGCAGAACTCCAGGTGGTCGTCCAGGTAGCCGCCGACCAGGTCGTCGCGCACCAGCCGGTACGCCACCACGTGCGCCTGCCGGGCCCGGTCGACGTCGCCGAGCGCCACGAACGCGGGCGTCAACGTGGTCAGGATGCCCTGCGGCTGGGTCGCGCAGCCGGTGTCCTGCTCCAGCTGGTGCTCGGCGTGCGCGACGGCCTCGGCGTGCCTGCCCTGCCGGATCAGGTGCCCGGCCTGCTCCTCGATGACGCACGCCTCGCAGTCGCTCATCGGGCCGCGATCCATCGCCAGGTACTTCGCGAAGTGCTCCCGGTACGCCTCGTCGTCGCCGATGTGCGCGGCGAGGTCGGCCCGCGCGCCGTGCACCGGCTGCATCGAGTACCCGAGCCGCTGGTAGCGCTCGGCGAGCTGGTCGACGAACGAGCCGATCTGCGCCAGCGTGAACCGCGGGTCCGCGATCAGGCCGCTGACGATCCACTTGTGCGCCCAGTCGTAGCTGTGCGTCTCCCACTCGTCGAACGACGTGGGGTCGCGCTGCTCGGCCGTGCCGCACCAGGCGAACGGCGCCAGCATCAGGTCGTAGCGGCCCAGGTCGTAGGCGGAGCGGATCAGCGCGATCCGGCAGCTCACGGCCAGCGGCAGGTGGTCGAGGGCGTCGGCGGACCGGGCCGCGCGCTCCAGCGCCTCGTGCCGCGCCATGCCCTCCGGCATGTGGTAGGCCTCGACGAACTGCCGCTCGGCGGCGTCCTTGTCCTCGTTCACGGGTGATCCCCCACAGCGCGGTCCAGCAGTTCCAGGAACGAGCGGTTCAGCGCCGCGGTGTCCTTCGGGCGCATCGGACGGCGTGCCTGCAGCAGCGCGTGCACGTACAGCGACTCCACGGTCAGCTCCACCAGCGCCGGGTCGGTCAGCTGCGCCAGCCGCCGCACCAGCGGGTTGCGGCAGTTGAGCACGAGCCGCTGCGCCGCGTCCGACGTCGACTCGACCAGGCTGCCCAGCAGTTCCGCCCACAGCGGGTCGGCCTGCTCGCCGACCAGCCGCGCGTCCCGCTTGCGCTCGGCCTCCACGTTCGTGACCAGCAGCGCGGGCAGCGAGCCGGGGTCGAAGTCGCGCGGCACGGCCTCGCAGTCGTGCCGCTCCAGCACGTCCTTGGCCGTGGTGAGCCGCTCGCGCAACGCGCGCTCCAGCTCGGCGTCCGGGTCGCCCAGCGCGGCCAGCACCTCGCTCGGCGCGACCCGGCGCGCGGCGGTGGGGCCGTCCAGGGCGACCAGCCGGTCCATGATCTCCGCGTCGTAGGCGTAGCCCGCGTTGACCAGGCCCATGCCCTGCGCGTGCGCGACCGGCGCGAGCTGGCGGAACTCGTCCACGTCCGGCACGTGCGCGACGACGCCGTGCTTGCGGCGGAACTGGCGCAGCGACTGCGGGCCGTCGGTGGTCTCGAACGGCAGCCACCGCTCGACCAGCCGCAGCATCTCGTCGTCCACCCTGGCCAGCGACTTGATGCCCAGGTGGTGGGCGTCGAGCAGGGCGCGGGTGCGGTCGGGGTCGGTCGCGTCGAGCCGGACCAGCCAGTCGCGGACCTGGCGGCCCAGCTCCTCGCGCACGGCGAGCAGCGTCTCGTCCTGGTAGAGCGACTCGCGGCTCGCGGTCGGCCGCAGCGACGTCGAGTCGACCACGCAGCGCACGAAGTACGCCCACTCCGGCAGCAGGCCCTCGATGGAGTCGCCGACGAGCATCCGCTTCAGGTACACGCGGTGGGACTGGCGGGCGCCGGGGTGCACGCCGCGCGGCAGCACGTACGCGACGCCCTTGAGGCCCACCGTCGGCACCTCGACCGGGATCGCGTCGAACGGGGCCACGCCGAGCACCTCCTCGCCGTAGGCCAGGGCGTCCTCCACCCACGGCAGCTCGCCGTGCGTGACGACCTCGTCGCCGACCCGGACCGTGACCGGCAGCAGCGCGCCGTACTCGGTGACGAGCGCCTTCACCACGTCGTGCTCCAGCCAGTGCTCGGAGTCGCGGTGGGGCACGAGTTCGATGGTGGTGCCGATCTCGGCGCGCGCCGAGTCGTCGACCTCCACCTCGTAGTTGCCCGCCGCGTCGGCCGTCCACCGCACCGCGGGCCCGCCCTTGACCGAGCGGCTGACGAGCCGGATGCGCTCGGCGACCAGGAACGCCGACAGCAGGCCGACGCCGAACTGGCCGAGGAAGCCCTGGCGGGCGAAGCCCAGGTCGTCGCGCTTGGACGTGCGGCCGAGCGTGGACAGCAGGTCGTGCACCTCGCGCTCGGTGAGGCCGATGCCGGTGTCGGTGATGCGGAGGGTGCCGCCGGAGGACCCGACCGGCTCGATCACGACCTCGCCCGGCGCGTCCGGTTGCAGCGCGCGGCGGGCGGTGATCGCGTCCACCGCGTTCTGCAGGAGCTCGCGCGCGTACACGCGGGGGCTGCTGTAGAGGTGGTGGCTGAGCAGGTCGATGATCCCGCGCAGGTCGACACCGAAGGTGTGTGCCATGGGACTGGAGTTCACCTCGGGTCAGGTCACGGGGGAGGGACGAGATTCTAAGGGCGTGCCGGCGGCTTGTGACCCGGTTTTCCGCTGATCGCCCGCCGGGGTCCTGCTCGCGTGGTCAAGAGTGCCACGACCCACCGACAGTTCCGGCCGGGCGGAAGCCGCTTCTCGCGTGGCCGGACGGCAAGACCCCGGAACAAGTGCCCGGGCAGCGCGCCCGAGCGCTCCCCTCGGCGGCGCCCGGTTAGAGGATCCCGGCCGCGCCTGGCCTCCATCCGGTCGAACGACCCTGGTTCGTGGGGCGTCACGTGGCGCATCGGCCGGGACCCCGGCTCCCGGCGTGCCCGCTCGCGGTGGGCGGGACGTCACGTGATGCGGCCCCGGCGGGCGGCGGTGGGCCTGCGGTTCGGCCGATCGCCTAGGATCGGTCCGCTGCTCCGCATGCCGTGCGGAGGGCTGACCACCAGTTGTCCGTGACGGGAGCTGTCCACCAACCATGTCCGGAGCCAACGACCCGTACGACCCCAAGCAGGTCGCGGCGCTCTCCCCGGAAGCGCTCGGCGCGGCGGTCGAGCAGGCTCGTGAGGCGTTCGCGAAGGCGGCCGACCTCGACGAGCTCGCCGCCGTGAAGCCGAGCCACCTGGGAGACCGCTCGCCGGTCCTGCTGGCCCGCCGCGAGATCGGCGCGCTGCCACCGGCCGCGAAGGCGGAGGCGGGCAAGCGGGTGAACGAGGCGCAGAACGCGGTCAAGGCCGCGTTCGAGGAGCGCCGCGCCCGGTTGCAGGCCGAGCGCGACGACCGGGTGCTGCGCGAGGAGACGGTCGACGTCACGCTGCCGTGGGACCGGGTGCCGCGCGGCGCCCGCCACCCGATCTCCACCCTCGCCGAGCGCATCGGCGACGTCTTCGTGGCCATGGGCTACGAGGTCGCCGAGGGCCCGGAGCTGGAGACCGAGTGGTTCAACTTCGACGCGCTGAACTTCGGCAAGGACCACCCGGCGCGCACCATGCAGGACACGTTCTACGTGGCGCCCGCCGACTCCGGCCTGGTCCTGCGCACGCACACCAGCCCGGTGCAGGCCCGCACCCTGCTGGACCGCGAGCCGCCCGTCTACGTGGTGTGCCCCGGCCGCACGTTCCGCACCGACGAGCTGGACGCCACCCACACGCCCGTCTTCCACCAGGTCGAAGGCCTGGCCGTGGACAAGGGCCTGACCATGGCGCACCTGAAGGGCACGCTCGACGCGTTCGCCCGCGCCATGTTCGGCGAGGACTCCAAGACCCGCCTGCGGCCCAGCTTCTTCCCGTTCACCGAGCCGTCCGCCGAGGTGGACGTGTGGTTCCCGGAGAAGAAGGGCGGCGCGGGCTGGGTCGAGTGGGGCGGCTGCGGCATGGTCAACCCCAACGTGCTGCGCAACTGCGGCGTCGACCCCGACGTGTACTCGGGGTTCGCGTTCGGCATGGGCCTGGAGCGCACGCTGCAGTTCCGCAACGGCCTGCCCGACATGCGGGACATGGTCGAAGGCGATGTCCGCTTCACCCAGCCATTCGGAACGGAGGCCTGACCGGTGCGCATTCCGGTTACCTGGCTGGTCGAGAACCTCGAGTTCGCCGAGACGCCCACGCCCGAGCAGCTCGCCGAGGCGTTCGTCCGGATCGGCATCGAGGTCGAGGACGTCCACGAGCTCGACTCGGTCACCGGTCCGCTCGTCGCGGGTCGCGTGGTGGAGATCGAGGAGCTGACCGAGTTCAAGAAGCCGATCCGCTACTGCCAGGTCGAGGTCGGCCCGGACCAGGTCAACGGCATCGTCTGCGGCGCGTCGAACTTCCAGGAGGGCGACACGGTCGTGGTGGCGCTGCCCGGTGCGGTGCTGCCCGGCGGCTTCACCATCTCCGCGCGCAAGACCTACGGCAAGACCAGCGACGGCATGATCTGCTCGGCCCGCGAGCTGGGCCTCGGCGACGACCACGCGGGGATCATGGTGCTGCCCAGCGGCACCGCGCAGCCCGGTGACGACGCGCTGGAGCTGCTCGGCCTCGGCGACACGGTGATCGAGGTCGCGCCGACCCCCGACCGCGGCTACGCGTTCTCCGTGCGCGGCCTGGCCCGCGAGATCGCGTGCGCGTTCGACGTGCCCTACCGCGACCCCGGCACCGCCGAGGTGCCCGAAGGCGAGGGCGAGGTGCTGCCGGTCACCGTCGAGGACCCGGCGACGTGCTCCCGGTTCGTGGCCCGCCGCGTCAGCGGCGTGGACCCGACCGCGCCGACGCCGTGGTGGATGCGCCGGCGGCTGATGCTGGCGGGCATCCGGTCGATCTCGCTGCCGGTGGACGTCACCAACTACGTGATGCTCGAACTGGGCCAGCCGCTGCACGCGTTCGACGCGGCGTCGGTCAAGGGCGGCCTGGTGGTGCGGCGCGCGGCGGCCGGCGAGAAGCTGACCACGCTGGACGAGCAGGTGCGGGCGCTGGACCCGGACGACATCGTGATCGCCGACGACAGCGGCGTGATCTCGCTGGCCGGCGTGATGGGCGGCGCGAGCACCGAGGTGTCCCCGGCCAGCACGGACATCCTGCTGGAGGCGGCGAACTGGGACCCGGCGTCCATCGCCCGCACGGTGCGCCGGCACAAGCTGCCCAGCGAGGCGGCGAAGCGGTTCGAGCGCACGGTGGACCCGGCCCTGGCGCCGGTGGCGCTGGAGCGCGCGGCCCGGCTGCTGGACATGTTCGGCGACGGCAGCATCAAGCCCGGCCGCACCGACGTGGGCACGCCCGCGTCGCCCAAGCCGGTGTCGATGCCGATCAACCTGCCGGACAAGGTCGCCGGGGTGAACTACGCCCGCGGCGTGACCGCGCGCCGGCTCGGCCAGATCGGCTGCCTGGTCGAGGTCACCACGGGCGACGACGGCGCGACCATGGTCACCGCGGTGCCGCCGACCTGGCGCTCGGACCTGACCCAGCCCGCCGACCTGGTGGAGGAGGTGCTGCGGCTGGAGGGCTACGACACGATCCCGTCCACGCTGCCGCCCGCGCCCGCCGGTCGCGGGTTGACCGAGCAGCAGCGCCGTCGCCGCACGGTGTCGCGCGCGTTGGCGGAGAACGGGTTCGTCGAGGTCAAGCCGTTCCCGTTCGTGGCCCCGGCGGTGTTCGACGCGCTGGGCCTGCCCGAGGGCGACGTGCGCCGCAACGCGGTGAGCGTGCTGAACCCGTTGGAGTCGGACAAGCACGCGCTGGCCACCACGCTGGTGCCGGGGCTGCTGGAGACGGTGCAGCGGAACCTGGCGCGCGGCCAGAAGGACGTCGCGGTCTACGCGGTCGCCCAGGTGACGTTGCCGCGCACGCAGCAGGTGCCGGTGCCGCAGGTGGGCGTCGGCGAGCGCCCCTCGGACGCGCAGGTGGCGTCGTTGCTGGCGGCGCTGCCGCAGCAGCCGGTGCACGTGGCGGCCGTGCTGGCGGGCCACCGCGAGCGGGCCGGGTGGTGGGGCAAGGGCAGGCAGGCGGACTGGGCGGACGCGGTGCAGGCCGCGCGGCTGGTCGGCCAGGCCTACGGGGTGGAGCTGACCGCGGTCGCCTCCGACCTCGCGCCGTGGCACCCCGGCCGGTGCGCCGAGCTGCGCGTCGGCGACTGGCCCGTGGGCCACGCGGGCGAGCTGCACCCGAAGGTCGTGGAGGCGCTGGGGCTGCCGAAGCGGACCGTGGTGATGGAGCTGGACCTCGACGCGCTGCCGTTGAGCGACAACCGGCCCGCGCCGGTCGTGTCGGCGTACCCGCCGGTGCTGCTGGACGTGGCCGTGGTCGTGCCGGCGGACGTGCCCGCCGAGCAGGTGGCGCGGGTGCTGCGCGGCGGCGGTGGCGCGTTGCTGGAGGACATCCGGCTGTTCGACGTCTACACCGGTGACCAGGTCGGCGACGGCAAGCGGTCGTTGGCGTACTCGCTGAGGTTCCGCGCGCCGGACCGCACGCTGACCGTGGAGGAGGCGACGGCGGCGCGTGACGCGGCCGTGGCCGCCGCGGCGGAGCGCTTCGGCGCGGTGCTGAGAAGCTGACGGAAATGCCCCGGACCCGCACCAGTGCGGGTCCGGGGTTAGGCCGCCCGGGTGAACCGCCCGGTGGTGGAGAAAGGCGAACGTGCAGTTCACGCGCTGTCGCGTGCCGTGTCAAGAGGCCCAAAGACCTTTCTTTCCGGGTCGGCCAGGTCCTTGCGCACAGGTTGAACGTTCTCCAAGATTGGCTTCGCGGCCCGTTGGGCCGAGGGGCGAAGCGATGAACCGCCGGGCGAGTCTGGTCGCCGGTCCGACGGGGAGCTAACGGCGAACCCACCGCCTGGAGCAGCAATCGAGTGAGGTTGCCTCATGCGCAGCTTGGGCCCGCGGATGGAAGTCGCCGTCGCCATGACGATCCTCGGCGTGGGCGCCGCCGTCGTGACCGCCATGCACCTGACCTGGCCCGAACCCGAGCTGCCCGCGATGGCGTACTCGATCAGCGGCGGTGAGGTGTCCGAGCTCGAGCCGTTCGGGATCAACGACATCTCCGGCGGCGCGGTCGAGCTGACGCCGGGCAGCGAGGGCGCCCGCCTGGTGCGGCTGTCGAACCCGAACAGCGTGGAGATCGTGGTGCTGACGCTGGAGGCCCAGCCGGGCCAGCCGTTGGACGCCGCGCGGAACCGGGTGCCGGACTGCCCGTCCGGCGTGCTGACCGTGGCGCCGATGGCGGAGCCGGTCACCATCCCGCCGGCGGGCGAGGTCGAGGTCGCGATGGTCGTGCGGATCGCGCACGACGTGCCGAACGCGTGCACGGACCTGGTGTTCCCGCTGACCTACTCGGGTCGGGCGGCCCGCACCTGAGAGGTGTCCGAGGGGCTTCCCGCCCGGACAGCCCCGGCGCGCCGGCACGAGTGCGTCCGCGGAGCCACGCGGAGCGGCGGTGTGTGCGACGCTTCGGCGCATGACTGTTCCGGGTGCGAGCGACTACGACTACGACCTGCTGGTGATCGGCTCGGGCCCGGGTGGGCAGAAGGCCGCCATCGCGGGCGCCAAGCTCGGCAAGCGGGTCGCGATCGTGGACCGCGCCGACATGGTGGGCGGTGTGTGCGTGAACACCGGCACGATCCCGTCGAAGACGCTGCGCGAGGCGGTGATGTACCTGACCGGCCTGAGCCAGCGCGACCTGTACGGCGCGAGCTACCGGGTGAAGCAGGACATCACGATCACCGACCTGCTCGCCCGCACGCAGCACGTGATCGGCCGCGAGGTCCAGGTCGTGCGCGCGCAGCTGCACCGCAACCAGGTCGACCTGCTCACCGGCACCGCCCGGTTCGTCGACCCGCACACGATCGCGGTGGACGGCGGGCACCGCGGCGAGCACCACGTGGTCACCGCCGGGCACGTGGTGATCGCCACCGGCACCCGTCCCGCCCGACCGGACCAGGTGGACTTCGACGAGATCCGGGTGCTGGACTCCGACGAGGTGCTGGCGCTGGAGGAGATCCCGTCGTCCCTGGTCGTGGTCGGCGCGGGTGTGATCGGCATCGAGTACGCGTCGATGTTCGCCGCGCTGGGCAGCCGGGTCACGGTGGTCGAGCAGCGCGACCGGATGCTCGACTTCTGCGACCCGGAGATCGTGGAGTCGCTGAAGTTCCACCTGCGGGACCTGGCGGTGACGTTCCGGTTCGGCGAGAAGGTCGTCAACGTCGACGTGTCCGACTCCGGCACGGTCACCACCCTGGCCAGCGGCAAGCGCATCCCGGCCGCCGCGGTGATGTACTCGGCCGGCCGGCAGGGCAACACCGAGGCGCTGGACCTGGACAAGGCGGGCCTGGCGGCGGACCACCGCGGCCGGCTGGCCGTGGACGAGCACTACCGCACGCCCGTGGAGCACATCTACGCGGTCGGTGACGTGATCGGCTTCCCGGCGCTGGCCGCCACGTCGATGGACCAGGGCCGCCTCGCCGCCTACCACGCGTTCGGCGAGCAGGCCCGCGAGCTGTCGGCGTTGCAGCCGATCGGCATCTACACGATCCCGGAGATCTCCTACTGCGGCGCCACGGAGGCCGAGCTGACGTCGTCCGCGGTGCCGTACGAGGTGGGGCTGGCGCGGTACCGCGAGCTGGCGCGCGGCTCGATCGTCGGCGACGCCTACGGCATGCTCAAGCTGCTCGTGTCCACCGCGGACCGCAAGCTGCTCGGCGTGCACCTGTTCGGCACCGGCGCGACCGACCTCGTCCACATCGGTCAGGCGGTCATGGCGTGCGGAGGCACGGTGGACTACCTGGTGGACACCGTCTTCAACTACCCGACGCTGTCCGAGGCGTACAAGGTGGCCGCGTTGGACGCCACGAACAAGATGCGCGCGCTGGAGCGCTTCGGCTCCTGATCACCCCAGCAGCTTCGTGACGAGGTGGAGCCGGGCGTCCCCGACGTCCCGCAGCGGCGGGACGAGCAACGTCGGCAGGCCGGCCTCGACGCCCGCGCCGTCGTGCGTCGAGCGGTCGCCGACCATCAGCGTCTCGCCGGGCGCGGCGCCGAGCTCGCGCAGCGCGACGTGGAAGATCGCCGGGTCGGGCTTCACCACGCCGTGCTCGAAGGACAGCACGAACGAGTCGACCGGCAGGCCGGCGAACGCGGGCCGGAGGTCGAAGTGGATGTCGCTGAGGACCCCGATCCGCACTCCCGCGTCGCGCAGCTCCCGCAACGTCGGCCCGGCGTCCACCGCGAACGGGGTGAACGCCGGGTCGGACTCCACCGCGTAGAGCGAGTCGGCCGGCTCCCCGTCCAGCCCGGCCGCCCGGAACGCCCCGTAGTAGGTCGCCCGGTGCAGCTCGGCGTCCGCGTCGAGACCGGGGACGTCCACCAGGGACAGGTCCAGCGACGCGATCACGTCGGAGGTCCGGTCGGTGTCGCGCCCGAGCCGGCGCAACGCCTCCGACACCCACCCGCGGAACGTGGGGGCGAGCACCAGCGTCCCCCGCCAGTCGAAGATCACGGCACGTAGGCGTCCGGTCATCGGGACACTCCTTCTCGTCACGGTGGGTAGTTGATGACTCACTCGTGTGAAGGCTCGCGCACCACTCCGCCACGTCGCTACTTTTTTCGCAGGACCCACGACGGTTGGAGGCGGCATGGCCGCGATGCCGACGACGCCCCTGCACTTCCGCCGGGTGGGGTTCGACCCCCACCCCGACCTGACGGAGATCCGCGACGGGGGCGGGGTGCGCCGGGTCGACTCGCCGGTGCTGGGCCAGTCGGTGTGGCTGGTCACCCGGGTCGAGGACGTCCGGCTGGTCTACAGCGACACCCGGAGGTTCCGCATCTCCGCCCACCACCTGGTGCCGGGCGCGCCCGCGCTGACCGACGAGGAGCTGGCCGCCGTGCGGCCGGGCAACCTGCTGGCGTTCGACCCGCCCGAGCACACCCGCCTGCGGCGGACGCTGGCGCCGGAGTTCACCGCCCGCCGGATGCGCCGGCTGGAACCGCGCGTCCACGACATCGTGCGCGAGCACCTCGACGCGATCGAGCGCCAGGGGCCGCCCGCGGACCTGGTGGCCGACTTCGCGCTGCCCGTGCCGGCGCTGGTGATCTGCGAGCTGCTGGGCGTGCCCTTCGAGGACCGCGACGCCTTCCAGGACCGCTACACGAGGTACTTCGACGTGACGCTGACGTTCGAGCAGCGGCTCGCCATCCAGTACGAGTCCAAGGCCTACCTGGCCGAGCTGGTCGCGCGGGCCAGGGTCGAGCCCGGCGACGACCTGCTGGGCATGCTCGCCCGCGACGAGACCGCCGCCCTCGACGACCGCGAGCTGGTCGGCATCGCGGACCTGCTGCTCCTGGCCGGCCACGAGACCACGGCCAACATGCTCGGCCTCGGCGTGCTCGCGCTGCTGCGCCACCCCGACCAGCTCAGGTTGCTGCGCGACGAGCCCGGACGCGCCGCCGCGGCCGTGGAGGAGCTGCTGCGGTGGCTGACCGTCGTGCACACCGGCGTGCCCCGGGTCACGACCGCCGAGGTGGAGCTCGGCGGGCACGTCCTCGGTCCCGGCGAGCTGATCGTCTGCTCGCTGCCCGCGGCCGACCGGGACCCGGCTCTCGTGCCCGACCCGGACGTGCTGGACATCACCCGGGAGGCGGGCGGCCACGTCGCGTTCGGCCACGGCGTGCACCACTGCCTCGGCGCGCCGCTGGCCAGGATGGAGATGCGGATCGCGTTCCCCGCCCTGGCCCGCCGGTTCCCCGACCTGCGCGCGGTCGGGCCGGCCCCCGACTACCGCTCCCAGCAGGTCGTCTACGGCCTGGGGTCGCTGCCCGTGACGTGGTGACGGCGGCGGCGCGAGTGCCCGAGGCCCGCGACGGCCGCGAGCGCGAAGCCGCCGAAGACCAGGCCGAGGCCGAAGCCCGCGTCGCCCGGCCGCGCCGGGCGGGTCCCGACCGCAGGGTCGCCGTCGAGCCGGTCGCCCGCCGGGATCGGCGCGCCCGGGAACGGGTCGCGGCCGGGGAACCCGTTGGCGTGCGCCGAGCGGAGGTCGGGCGTCGGGGCGGCGTCGCAGACCACGTCCAGGCCGATGACGGTCATGCCCACGATCGCGGTGAGCACGCCGGCCCAGGCGAGCGCCTTCACCCACGGCCGCGCGGCGACCTGGTCCGGATGGCCGTCGAGCAGACGTCGCCGGCCGTGTGAGACGTGCCCCCGTGCGTGGTCGTGCGGATGGTGCATCACGATGAACCCCCCAGTTCCCGTACAGGAAAGCACGACACCGGGGGACCCCGCCGCCCCATTCGCGGAACTCCGCATTAGATTTGAGTACCTTTGCATCAGCGTGCATACTTATCCGCATGACGGTACGGATCGCGGTCGCCGGGGCCAGCGGGTACGCCGGCGGTGAGGTGCTGCGCCTCCTGCTCGGACACCCGGACGTGGAGATCGGCGCGCTCACCGCCGGCGGCAACGCGGGCTCCCCGCTGTTCGCCCACCAGCCCCACCTGCTGCCATTGGCCGACCGGGTGCTGGAGGAGACCACCGCCGACACCCTCGCGGGCCACGACGTCGTCTTCCTCGCCCTGCCGCATGGCCGCTCGGCCGAGATCGCCGCGCAACTGGGCGACGACACGCTCGTCGTCGACTGCGGCGCGGACCACCGGCTCACCGACCCCGCCGCCTGGGACCGCTGGTACGGCGGCGCGCACGCGGGCAGTTGGCCGTACGGCCTGCCCGAGCTGCCCGGTCAGCGCGACGAGCTGCGCGGGGCCCGCCGCGTCGCCGTGCCCGGCTGCTACCCGACCGTGTCCTCGCTGGCACTGGCCCCCGCGATGGGGCTGGTCGAGCCCGAGGTGACGGTGGTGGCCGTGTCCGGCACGTCCGGCGCGGGCAAGGCGCTCAAGCCGAACCTCCTCGGTTCCGAGGTGATGGGCTCGCTCAGCGCCTACGGCGTCGGCGGCGCGCACCGGCACACCCCGGAGATCACGCAGAACCTCTCGAAGGTCGCCGGCGGGCCGGTGCGCGTCTCGTTCACCCCGGTGCTGGCGCCGTTGCCGAGGGGCATCCTGGCGACCTGCTCGGCGACGCTCGCGGCCGGCGCCGCGGACGTCCGCGCCGCGTACGAGAAGGCCTACGCCGACGAGCCGTTCGTGCACCTGCTGCCGGAAGGCCACTGGCCGACCACGGGCGCGGTGCTCGGCTCGAACGCCGTGCAGCTCCAGGTGGCCGTCGACCGCGACGTGAACCGGCTGGTCGTGGTGGCCGCGATCGACAACCTGGCGAAGGGCACCGCGGGCGCCGCGGTGCAGTGCATGAACCTGGCACTCGGCCTGCCGGAGACCACCGGCCTGTCCACCGTGGGAGTAGCACCTTGAACCGCAGCAAAGGCGTCACGGGACCGAAGGGCTTCAAGGCCGCCGGTGTCGCGGCCGGCATCAAGGAGTCCGGCGCGCTCGACCTGGCGCTGGTCGTCAACGAAGGACCCGGCCAGGCCGCCGCGGGCGTCTTCACCACCAACCAGGTGAAGGCCGCGCCCGTGCTGTGGTCCCAGCAGGTGCTCCGGGAGCGCAAGCTCCACGCCGTCGTGCTGAACTCCGGCGGCGCGAACGCGTGCACCGGGCCCGAGGGCTTCCAGGACACGCACGCCACCGCCGAAAAGGTCGCCGAGGTGCTGGACGTCGGCGCGGTCGAGGTCGCGGTGTGCTCCACCGGCCTGATCGGCGAGCGCCTGCCGATGGACGCCCTCAAGGCGGGCGTGGCGAAGGCGGCCCAGGACCTCGACGCCACCGACCAGGCGGGGCTGGACGCCGCCACCGCCGTGATGACCACCGACTCCCACCCCAAGCAGAGCTGGCAGGACCACCCGGACGGGTGGTCGGTCGGCGGGTTCGTCAAGGGCGCGGGGATGCTCTCGCCGAACATGGCCACGATGCTCAGCGTCATCACCACCGACGCGGTGATCGACGGCGACGCCCTCGACGCGGCCCTGCGCGCGGTCACCGCCAAGACCTACGACCGGCTCGACGTGGACGGCGGCACGTCCACCAACGACACCGTGCTGGTCCTGGCCTCCGGCGCCTCCGGCGTCACGCCGACCGCCGAGCAGTTCGCCGACGTGCTCACCGCCGTGGCGAACGACCTGGTCAAGCAGCTCCAAGGGGACGCGGAGGGCGTCACCAAGGAGGTCGCCATCACGGTCAACGGCGCGCTCACCGAGGACGAGGCCGTCGTGGTCGCCAAGACCGTCGCCGAGGACAACCTGGTGAAGACCGCGCTGTTCGGCTCCGACCCGAACTGGGGCCGCATCGCGATGGCCGTCGGGCGGTCGCGGGCGACCGTGGACCAGCACAAGCTCGGCATCGCGATCAACGGCGTCACGCTGTTCGCGGACGGGCACAAGGCCGCCGACCGGAGCGAGGCCGACCTGTCCGGCCGCGACGTCGCCATCGTGATCGACCTGAACCTGGGCGACGGCACGGCCACCGTGCTGACCACCGACCTGTCGCACGGGTACGTCGAAGAGAACAGCGCGTACAGCTCGTGATCACGCCGCGGGAGAAGGCCGGGATCCTGATCGAGGCGCTGCCGTGGTTGCAGCGCTTCCGCGACGCGATCGTGGTCGTCAAGTACGGCGGCAACGCCATGGTGCACGACGAGCTGAAGCGGGCGTTCGCGCAGGACATGGTGTTCCTCAAGCTCGCCGGCCTGCACCCGGTCGTGGTGCACGGCGGCGGGCCGCAGATCGCCGCGATGCTCAAGCGGCTCGGCATCGAGTCCGAGTTCCGCGGCGGCCTGCGCGTCACCACGCCCGAGGCCATGGACGTGGTCCGGATGGTGCTGGTGGGCCAGGTGCAGCGCGAGCTGGTCGGCCTGATCAACTCCCACGGCCCGCTCGCGGTCGGCCTGTCCGGCGAGGACGCCCACCTGCTGACCGCCGCCCGGCGACCGGCCTTGGTGGACGGCGAGCCGGTCGACATCGGCCTGGTCGGCGACATCGTCGACGTCAACCCCGACGCGGTGCTCGACATCGTGCGCGCGGGCCGCATCCCGGTCGTGTCCACGGTCGCGCCGGACGTCGACGGCGTGGTGCACAACGTCAACGCCGACACGGCGGCGGGCGCGGTGGCGGTGGCGCTGAAGGCCGAGAAGCTGGTCGTGCTCACCGACGTCGAGGGCCTGTACGCGGACTGGCCGGACAAGAGCTCGCTGCTGCACCGGGTGGACGCCGAGCGGCTGGAGAAGATGCTGCCGGACCTGGACAGCGGCATGGTGCCGAAGATGGAGGCCTGCCTGCGCGCGGTGCGCGGCGGCGTCCCCGAGGCGCACGTGATCGACGGCAGGCTGGCGCACTCGGTGTTGCTGGAGGTCTTCACCTCCGAGGGCGTCGGGACGATGGTGACCGAGCGGACTGGGGTGGACGAGGCATGAGCGACCAGCAGCGGTGGCAAGCCGCGATGATGAACAACTACGGCACCCCCGGCCTGACCCTCACCCGGGGCGAGGGCGCGCACGTCTGGGACGCCGACGGCAACCGCTACCTCGACCTGCTCACCGGCATCGCGGTCAACGCGCTCGGCCACGCCCACCCGGCGATCGTGGCCGCCGTGACCGAGCAGATCGGCAAGATCGGCCACACCTCCAACCTCTACATCAACGAGCCCGCGCTCGCGCTCGCCGAACGGCTGCTCGACCTGTCCGGTGTGGACGGTGACGGCCGGGTGCTGTTCTGCAACTCCGGCGCCGAGGCCAACGAGGCCGCGTTCAAGCTGAGCCGCCGCACCGGCCGCACCAAGGTCGTCTCGACCGACGGCGGCTTCCACGGCCGCACCATGGGCGCGCTGGCGCTGACCGGCCAGCCCAAGAAGCGCGAGCCGTTCGAGCCGCTGGTGCCCGGCGTCGTGCACATCCCGTACGGCGACGTGGCCGCCCTGGAAGCCGCGATCGACGACGAGACCGCCGCCTTCGTCGTGGAGCCGATCCAGGGCGAGAACGGCGTCGTCGTGCCGCCCGAGGGCTACCTCGAAGCGGCCCGCCGGATCACCGCCGAGCACGGCGCGCTGCTCGTCCTCGACGAGGTGCAGACCGGCGTCGGCCGGCTGGGCACCTGGTTCGCGTTCCAGCAGGTCGGCATCGTGCCCGACGTGATCACGCTGGCCAAGGGCCTGGGCGGCGGGCTGCCGCTGGGCGCGTGCATCGCGATCGGCGCGGCCAAGGACCTGTTCGAGCCCGGCCAGCACGGCACCACGTTCGGCGGCAACCCGGTGTGCTGCGCCGCCGCGCTCGCGGTGCTCGACACGATCGCCGCCGACGGCCTGCTGGAGCACACCGCCGCCGTCGGCAAGGAGATCGCGACCGGCGTCGAGGCGCTGGACCACCCGCTCATCTCCGGTGTGCGGGGCGCCGGCCTGCTGCTCGGCATCACGCTGCGCGAGGCGGTCTCGGCGAAGGCCGCGGCGGCCGCGCAGCGGGCCGGCTACCTGATCAACCCGATCCAGCCCGACGTCATCCGCCTGGCGCCGCCGCTGGTGCTGGACGAGGCGGACGCCCACCGACTGGTGGCCGACCTGCCGTCGTTCCTCCCCACCCCAGGCCAGGAGCCGTGATGGTGCGCCACTTCCTGCGTGACGACGACCTGACCCCCGACGAGCAGGCCGCGGTCCTCGACCTCGCCGACGGCTACAAGGCCGACCGGCTGACCGCCAAGCCGCTGGCCGGGCCCAAGTCCGTCGCGGTGATCTTCGAGAAGAACTCCACCCGCACCCGGCTGTCGTTCGAGGTGGGCATCGCCCAGCTCGGCGGCAACCCGGTGATCATCGACGGCCGGTCCATGCAGCTCGGCCGCGAGGAGACCATCGAGGACACCTCCCGCATCCTGTCCGGGTACGTGGACGCGGTGATCTGGCGGACGTTCGCGCAGAAGCGGATCGACGCGATGGCGTCGGTGTCCCGCATCCCGGTGATCAACGCGCTGACCGACGAGTTCCACCCCTGCCAGGTGCTGGCCGACCTCCAGACCATCCGGCGCGTGCACGGCGGGCTCACCGGCCTCACCGTCACCTACCTGGGCGACGGCGCGAACAACATGTCCCACTCGATGCTGCTCGGCGGCGTCACGGCGGGCATGCACGTGCGGATCGCCGCGCCCGCGCTGTTCCAGCCGCTGCCCTGGGTGCTGGACGACGCCCGCAAGCGCGCCGCGGACACCGGCGGCTCGGTGACCGTGATCGAGGACCCGCGCGAGGCGGTCGACGGCTCGGACGTGCTGGTCACCGACACGTGGACGTCCATGGGCCAGGAGAACGACGGCCGCGACCGGACCCGCCCGTTCCGGCCCTACCAGCTCAACGCCGACCTCGTGGCCGCGACCGGCGTGAAGACGACCGTGCTGCACTGCCTGCCCGCCCACCGCGGCCAGGAGATCACCGACGACGTGCTGGACGGCCCGGACAGCGCCGTGTGGGACGAGGCGGAGAACCGGCTGCACGCCCAGAAGGCCCTGCTCGTGTGGTTGCTGGAGAACTCGGGCGCCACCGGGGCAACGCGCCGATGACGCGGACCGCGCGGCAGGCCCGCATCGTCGAACTGGTCGCCCAGCGCGCCATCCGCAGCCAGTCGGAACTGGCGAAGACGCTGGCGGTGGAAGGCATCGAGGTCACCCAGGCCACGCTGTCGCGCGACCTGGACGAGCTGGGCGCGGTCAAGCTGCGCGGACCCGACGGCGGCGCCCCCGTCTACGTCATCCCCGAGGACGGCAGCCCGGTGCGGGGCGTGCAGGGCGGCACGTCCCGCCTCACCAGGGTGCTCGCCGAACTGCTCGTGTCGGTGGACCACTCCGGCAACCTGGCCGTCCTGCGCACCCCGCCCGGCGCGGCCCAGTTCCTGGCCAGCGCGCTGGACCGGGCCGCGCTGCACGACATCGTCGGCACCATCGCCGGTGACGACACCATCCTCGCCGTGGCCAGGGAACCCCTCAGCGGCGCCGACCTGGCCGCCCGGGTCGCCGCCCTCGCCGCGGGCGACGACCAGTCGCCGCAGGGGGACGCCGATGAGTGACCGGGTCGTCCTCCGCGGCGAGCCGCCGCTGCCAGACTTCAGCCGGGGCCCCGCGGCACCGCGGGGCCTGCCGAACAAGATCGCCGCGAAGAGGGATTCGATCACGTGAGCTCATTGTGGGGTGGCCGGTTCGCCGGAGGACCGGCGGAGGCGATGGCGCGGCTGTCCGCGTCGACGCACTTCGACTGGCGACTCGCCCCGTACGACATCAGGGGTTCCCGCGCGCACGCCCGCGTGCTGCACCGGGCCGGCCTGCTGACCGCCGACGAGCTGGCGCGCATGCTGGCGGCCCTGGACGCCCTGGAAGCCGACGTGGCGTCCGGGGCGTTCACCCCGACCTTGGCCGACGAGGACGTGCACACCGCGCTGGAACGCGGCCTGATCGAGCGCGCCGGACCGGAGCTGGGCGGCAAGCTGCGCGCCGGCCGGTCCCGCAACGACCAGGTGGCCACGCTGTTCCGGATGTGGCTGCGCGACGCCGCCCGGCGGGTGGCCGCGGGCGTGCTGGACGTGGTCGAGGCGCTGGCCGACCAGGCGTCCGCGCACGCCACCACCGTCATGCCCGGCCGCACGCACCTCCAGTCCGCGCAGCCCGTGCTGCTGGCCCACCACCTGCTCGCGCACGGCCAGGCGCTGCTGCGCGACGTCGACCGGCTGGCCGACTGGGACAAGCGGACCGCCGTGTCGCCGTACGGCTCGGGCGCGCTGGCCGGCTCGTCGCTCGGCCTCGACCCGGCGGCGGTGGCCGCGGAGCTGGGCTTCGACGGCCCGGTGGAGAACTCCATCGACGGCACCGCGTCGCGCGACTTCGCCGCCGAGATCGCGTTCGTGCTGGCCATGATCGGCGTCGACCTGTCCCGGATCGCCGAAGAGGTGATCATCTGGACCACCGCCGAGTTCCGCTTCGCCGTGCTGGACGACGCGTGGGCCACCGGCAGCTCGATCATGCCGCAGAAGAAGAACCCGGACGTCGCCGAGCTGACCAGGGGCAAGTCCGGCCGGCTCATCGGCAACCTGACCGGCCTGCTGGCGACGTTGAAGGCGCAGCCGCTGGCCTACAACCGGGACCTCCAGGAGGACAAGGAACCGCTGTTCGACTCGGTCGAGCAGCTGGAACTGCTGCTGCCCGCGCTGGCCGGGATGATCGCCACCACCCGGTTCGACACCGCGCGGATGGCGGAGCTGGCGCCCGCCGGGTTCACCCTGGCCACCGACATCGCCGAGTGGCTGGTGCGGCAGGGCGTGCCGTTCCGGGTCGCGCACGAGGCCGCGGGCGAGTGCGTCCGGGTGGCCGAGGGGCGCGGCGTCGGACTGGCGGAGCTGACCGATGAGGAGTTCGCCACGATCTCTCCCGCGCTGACGCCCGAGGTGCGTAGCGTGTTGACCGTGGAAGGGTCCATCGCGTCACGCGACGCGCACGGCGGCACCGCGCCCGACCGGGTCGCCGAGCAGCTGAAGAGGTTGCGCGACAAGGTCTCCGTTGCCCGCAACGCCTAGGCAGCTCACCGAGCGGGAGCTCGCGGTCGACCCCGTCGACGCCGCGCGGCTCCTGCTCGGGAGCGTCATCGAGTCGACCACCGACGAGGGCGTGGTCGGGCTGCGGATCGTGGAGGTCGAGGCGTACCGGGGCGGCGACGACCCGGCGTCGCACTGCTACCGGGGCCGCACACCGCGCAACGACGTGATGTTCGGCCCGGCCGGCCGGCTCTACGTGTACTTCGTCTACGGGATGCACTTCTGCGCGAACGTCGTGTCGCTGACCGACGGCGTGCCCGGCGCGGTGCTGCTGCGCGCCGGCGAGGTGGTCACCGGGTCCGCGCTGGCGCACGCCCGCCGCCCGACCGCGCGCAGCGCCGCCGAACTGGCCAAGGGCCCCGCCCGGCTGACCGGCGTGCTCGGCCTGGACCGCGCGCACAACGGCGTGGACCTGACCGAGCCGGGCGCGACCGTGCGGCTGCTGGCGGGGGAGCCGGTGGACCCCGCCGACATCCGCACCGGCCCGCGCGTCGGCGTGGCCGTGGCGGTGGACGTGCCGTGGCGCTTCTGGATCGACTCGCCCGCCGTCAGCGCCTACCGCCGGGGCACCCGCCGCACGCGCGTCGCGGTGGACCCCCGCTAGACCTCCCCGAACACGTGGGTGCCGGGCGCGTCCGCGTCGTCGCCCGCCCAGAACTCCACCCAGTGCCGGACGAACTCGGACTTCGAGATCGCGCCGTCGCCGTCGAGGTCGAGCCGGGCGAACACGGCGTCGGTCGGGGAGTCGTCCCCGGTCCAGGCGTGGATCATGCGGGCGTACTCGGGCGCGGACACCTGGCCGTCGCCGTCCTCGTCCACCGCCTCGAACATCGACTCCGCCGTGGCCACCACCAGGTCGAGCATGGTGCCGAGGTCCTCCACCACGGTCAGCACCTCGTCCACCGTGACCCTGTCGTCGCGGTCGTGGTCGGACGCCGCCCGCAGCGCCTCCCACCAGCCCATCATGATCTCCCGCAACCGGTCCGCCTCGGCCGCGCCCCGGAGGTGCACCCACCGGTCCGTCAACGCCTCGAAATCGGCCCGTTCGAGGAACCCGTCACCGTTCGAGTCCATCGCGGTGAACACGATGGAGGTCTTCTTCCGCTGCAAGTCGCTGGCCACGGAAGCAAACCTGGTCGGCGAACGCCACGAGGACAATTGACCAGCCGGGGCAAACCTCCGCGCGCCCGAGTGACATCGCGGTGACGGTCGGTAGTGCGGCGGCCGGCGCAAGGGGACACGCCGCACCACCGCCGTCACCCGCACCGACGCCGCCGCCTAGCGCACCGTGCGCCGGTACCAGACCCGGCGCTCGTGCGAGGGCAGCGCGACCCGGCTGATCACGTTCGTCAGCACCGCGCCGATCAGCAGCCACAGCAACGCGGCCAAGCCGTCGTTCAACAGCGTCCGCAGCCCGGCGTTCGCGGGCGTGAACAGGTCGCGCAGGCCCAACGACACCCCCGCCGACCACGACTCGACCAGCTGCGCGAACCCGTTCGCCGGGTTGGCCCCGCCGATCACCAGGAAGATGTGGATCGCCAGCACGATCGCGAACAGCCAGCACAGCACGTCGATCACGGCGCACGCCACGCGCACCGCCCGCACCCGGCCGTCACCGCGCTCGACGACCTCTTCCTCACGCGGGTAAACGGGTTCCTCCCGGTACACGGGCTCGGCGGGGCGCAACTGCTCGGTGGGACGTCGGTCGCGGTTCGGGTAGGTCATCACCGTGGTCCTCTCAGTAGGGCCCACCGCCGACTACCCGCCACCGGCACCGCCTCAAACTGCTTTGCGCAGGTAGGGGAGAATGGCTGTCCGTGAGCGAGCACATCCTCGATGAGCTGTCCTGGCGCGGCCTGATCGCGCAGTCCACCGATCTCGACGCGCTGCGGAAGGACCTCGACGCCGGTCCGCTCACCCTCTACGCCGGGTTCGACCCGACCGCGCCCAGCCTGCACGCCGGCAACCTCGTCCCGCTGCTGATGCTGCGCCGCTTCCAGCGCGCCGGGCACCGGCCGATCGTCCTCGCGGGCGGCGCCACCGGCATGATCGGCGACCCGCGTGACAGCGCGGAGCGCGCGCTCAACACGCTGGACACCGTCGCCGAGTGGGCCGGGCGCATCCGCGGCCAGCTGGAGCGGTTCGTCGAGTTCGACGACGGCCCCACCGGCGCGGTCGTGGTCAACAACCTGGACTGGACCGGGAACGTCTCGGTGCTGGAGTTCCTGCGCGACGTCGGCAAGCACTTCTCGATCAACGTCATGCTGGCCCGCGAGACGGTCAAGCGCCGCCTCGAAGGCGACGGCATGTCCTACACCGAGTTCAGCTACCTGCTCCTTCAGTCGCACGACTACCTCCAGCTCAACCGGAAGTACGGGACCAGGCTCCAGGTGGGCGGCTCCGACCAGTGGGGCAACATCATCGGCGGCGTCGACCTGGTCCGGAAGGTCGACGGCGGGTCCGTGCACGCGTTGACCGCGCCGCTGGTCACCGACGCCGAGGGCCGCAAGTTCGGCAAGTCCACCGGCGGCGGCAACGTGTGGCTCGACCCGCTGATGACCTCGCCGTACGCCTGGTACCAGTACTTCGTGAACGTGGGCGACGCCGACGTGCTCCGCTACCTGCGCCTGTTCACCTTCCTGACCAGGGAGGAGATCGCCGAGCTGGAGCGGCAGACCACCGAGACGCCGCACCTGCGCGCCGCGCAGAAGAAGCTGGCCGAGGAGTTCACCAACCTGGTGCACGGCGAGCACGAGACGCGGCAGGTCATCGCCGCGAGCCAGGCCCTGTTCGGCCGCGGCGAGCTGCGCGAGCTGGACCTGTCGACGCTGGAGGCCGCGATGGCGGAGGCGCCGACCGGCGAGGTGCGCCTGGCCGACGCGCCGACCATCGTCGACCTGCTGGTCAGCTCCGGGCTGGCGGACAGCAAGGGCGCGGCGCGGCGCACCGTGAAGGAAGGCGGCGCGTACGTGAACAACGCCAAGGTCGCCGACGAGGAGTGGGTCCCGGCCGAAGCGGACCTGCTGCACGGGTCGTGGCTGGTCGTCCGGCGCGGCAAGCGCAACACCGCCGGCGTGCGGGTGCGGCTCTGACCCTGTCTGACCTGCGCGGACAGGCTCCGCGAGCGTGACGTCGAAGGCCGCCGGTCCCACTCGGACCGGCGGCCTTCGACACGTTCGGATGTGATCGCAGTCACACTGTTGCGGCCGGACCGGGTCGGATAGCGTGGACTCGAGTGCGGCACGGGCTGCTGACCTGCGGTTTCAGCCTGTGGCACGCTGCCGCGCCCCCGATTTGACCTCAGGTTCGGCTGCGTGTAACTTTCTCCATGTCAGCGCGGAACGGGCCGGGAACACCGGAACGGAGTGCGGCAGGTCACGAACCAAGCTCCCACTAGCGTGGTAGAGTGGGTGACCTCGGAACGGAAGACCCAGTCGAGCCTCGTCTGAGGCCAGCGGCCAGGGCGTCTAGTTTCTAAACACAAGCTTTAGCTGAATCACAAGCCTCGGATCGGGCCGCTTCGCTGCGGTACGTGATGATGAGCGCGTGTTCTTTGAGAACTCAACAGCGTGCCGAATAGCCAGTAAATTTATGAACCTCGTCAAGAGGTTTCCTTTGAGATTGTTACTGGACAACTGACATTACTTGTCAGTGTTGTTCGGAGCGATCAAACATTCCTTATTGGAGAGTTTGATCCTGGCTCAGGACGAACGCTGGCGGCGTGCTTAACACATGCAAGTCGAGCGGTAAGGCCCTTCGGGGTACACGAGCGGCGAACGGGTGAGTAACACGTGGGTAACCTGCCCTGTACTCTGGGATAAGCCTGGGAAACTAGGTCTAATACCGGATATGACTCCACTAGGCATCTTGTGGGGTGGAAAGTTCCGGCGGTACAGGATGGACCCGCGGCCTATCAGCTTGTTGGTGGGGTAATGGCCTACCAAGGCGACGACGGGTAGCCGGCCTGAGAGGGTGACCGGCCACACTGGGACTGAGACACGGCCCAGACTCCTACGGGAGGCAGCAGTGGGGAATATTGCACAATGGGCGAAAGCCTGATGCAGCGACGCCGCGTGAGGGATGACGGCCTTCGGGTTGTAAACCTCTTTCAGCGGGGACGAAGGGCAACTGACGGTACCCGCAGAAGAAGCACCGGCTAACTACGTGCCAGCAGCCGCGGTAATACGTAGGGTGCGAGCGTTGTCCGGAATTATTGGGCGTAAAGAGCTCGTAGGCGGTTTGTTGCGTCGGCTGTGAAAACTTCACGCTTAACGTGGAGCCTGCAGTCGATACGGGCAGACTTGAGTTCGGCAGGGGAGACTGGAATTCCTGGTGTAGCGGTGAAATGCGCAGATATCAGGAGGAACACCGGTGGCGAAGGCGGGTCTCTGGGCCGATACTGACGCTGAGGAGCGAAAGCGTGGGGAGCGAACAGGATTAGATACCCTGGTAGTCCACGCCGTAAACGGTGGGTGCTAGGTGTGGGGGACTTCCACGTCCTCCGTGCCGCAGCTAACGCATTAAGCACCCCGCCTGGGGAGTACGGCCGCAAGGCTAAAACTCAAAGGAATTGACGGGGGCCCGCACAAGCGGCGGAGCATGTGGATTAATTCGATGCAACGCGAAGAACCTTACCTGGGCTTGACATGCACCGGAAACCTGCAGAGATGTAGGCCTCTTCGGACTGGTGTACAGGTGGTGCATGGCTGTCGTCAGCTCGTGTCGTGAGATGTTGGGTTAAGTCCCGCAACGAGCGCAACCCTCGTTCCATGTTGCCAGCGCGTAATGGCGGGGACTCATGGGAGACTGCCGGGGTCAACTCGGAGGAAGGTGGGGATGACGTCAAGTCATCATGCCCCTTATGTCCAGGGCTTCACACATGCTACAATGGCCGGTACAGAGGGCTGCTAAGCCGTGAGGTGGAGCGAATCCCACAAAGCCGGTCTCAGTTCGGATCGGGGTCTGCAACTCGACCCCGTGAAGTCGGAGTCGCTAGTAATCGCAGATCAGCAACGCTGCGGTGAATACGTTCCCGGGCCTTGTACACACCGCCCGTCACGTCACGAAAGTCGGTAACACCCGAAGCCCGTGGCCCAACCAGCTTGCTGGGGGGAGCGGTCGAAGGTGGGACTGGCGATTGGGACGAAGTCGTAACAAGGTAGCCGTACCGGAAGGTGCGGCTGGATCACCTCCTTTCTAAGGAGCATTCCTCACCGGTCTTCTTCGGAGGGCCTGTGGAGAGCCTCGCGATCGGCGAATGATCGATCGGTGGTTGCTCAATGATGTGGATGCTGGCTATATACAGAACCTCGGGTTGTCGACGGTGTTAGTACTGTCCGTAAGGGCGTGGAAGGGATCGTCGAGGGTTCAAGTCTTCTGTTCGGCACGCTGTTGGGTCCTGAGAGAACACGTGAGTGTTTTCCTCAGCGAGAAACGACAGGACGGTCTCCGTCCGCGAACCGCTGGTCTTCGGGCCGGGTAGGCGTGGGCAGTGTGGGGCGGTGTCTGGTTGTTCTTTGAGAACTGCACAGTGGATGCGAGCATCTTTGTGGCAAGTTATTAAGGGCACACGGTGGATGCCTTGGCACCAGGAGCCGATGAAGGACGTAGGAGACTGCGAAAAGCCTTGGGGAGCTGTCAACCGAGCTGAGATCCAAGGGTATCCGAATGGGGAAACCCGGCCCCAGTCATGTGGGGTCACCCACGCCTGAACACATAGGGCGTGTGGAGGGAACGCGGGGAAGTGAAACATCTCAGTACCCGCAGGAAGAGAAAACAACCGTGATTCCGTGAGTAGTGGCGAGCGAAAGCGGAAGAGGCTAAACCGTATTCGTGTGATACCCGGCAGGGGTTGCGTGTACGGGGTCGTGGGACCTGTCTGATCGTTCTGCCGGACGATCGAGGAGTCATAAAACACTGTGGTTAGCGGAACGCGTCTGGAAAGCGTGGCCGTAGAGGGTGAGAGTCCCGTACGTGAAAACCCGGTGTCTCCTGACGGTGTTCCCAAGTAGCAGCGTACTCGTGAAATTCGCTGTGAATCTGGCGGGACCACCCGCTAAGCCTGAATACTACCTGGTGACCGATAGCGGACTAGTACCGTGAGGGAAAGGTGAAAAGTACCCCGGGAGGGGAGTGAAATAGTACCTGAAACCGTGTGCCTACAATCCGTCGGAGCCTTTAGGGGTGACGGCGTGCCTTTTGAAGAATGAGCCTGCGAGTTAGTGCTGCGTGGCGAGGTTAACCCGTGTGGGGTAGCCGTAGCGAAAGCGAGTCCGAATAGGGCGATTGAGTCGCGTGGTCTAGACCCGAAGCGGAGTGATCTAGCCATGGCCAGGGTGAAGCGTGGGTAAGACTACGTGGAGGCCCGAACCCACCAGGGTTGAAAACCTGGGGGATGAGCTGTGGTTAGGGGTGAAAGGCCAATCAAACTCCGTGATAGCTGGTTCTCCCCGAAATGCATTTAGGTGCAGCGTCGTGTGTTTCGTGCCGGAGGTAGAGCACTGGATGGTCTAGGGGGCCCACAAGCTTACCGAAATCAACCAAACTCCGAATGCCGGTACGTGAGAGCGCGGCAGTGAGACTGCGGGGGATAAGCTTCGTAGTCGAGAGGGAAACAGCCCAGAACGCCGGCTAAGGCCCCTAAGTGTGTGCTAAGTGGGAAAGGATGTGGGGTCGCCCAGACAACCAGGAGGTTGGCTTAGAAGCAGCCACCCTTTAAAGAGTGCGTAATAGCTCACTGGTCAAGTGGTCCTGCGCCGACAATGTAGCGGGGCTCAAGCACACCGCCGAAGCCGTGTCATTTCAGTGTCATGCTGGGATGGGTAGGGGAGCGTCGTTCAGCCATTGAAGCGCCGGAGTGATCCAGGTGTGGAGGCTGGACGAGTGAGAATGCAGGCATGAGTAGCGAAAGACGAGTGAGAAACTCGTCCGCCGGATGACCAAGGGTTCCTGGGCCAGGCTAATCCGCCCAGGGTAAGTCGGGACCTAAGGCGAGGCCGACAGGCGTAGTCGATGGACAACGGGTTGATATTCCCGTACCCGTGTGAACGCGCCCATGGCGAACCTTGTGATACTAACCGCCCAAAGCCTGTCCTGGGTCTTCGGATCTGGGACTACGTGGAGCGCGGGACCTGAACTTGTAGTAGTCAAGCGATGGGGTGACGCAGGAGGGTAGCTCCGCCAGTGAGTGGTAGTACTGGTGTAAGCGTGTAGGCCGTAGCATAGGCAAATCCGTGCTGCATTAAGGCTGAGACGTGATGCATAGCCGATTGAGGCGAAGTAGAGTGATCCCATGCTGCCGAGAAAAGCCTCTAGTGAGTGTTCATGCGGCCCGTACCCCAAACCGACACAGGTGGTCAGGTAGAGAATACCGAGGCGATCGGGCGAACTGTGGTTAAGGAACTCGGCAAAATGCCCCCGTAACTTCGGGAGAAGGGGGGCCGAGGGATTTGAAGCCCCTTGCGGGCTAGGATTTTTCGGCCGCAGAGACCAGCGAGAAGCGACTGTTTACTAAAAACACAGGTCCGTGCGAAGTCGCAAGACGATGTATACGGACTGACGCCTGCCCGGTGCTGGAACGTTAAGGGGACCGGTTAGTCTTTCGGGGCGAAGCTGAGAACTTAAGCGCCAGTAAACGGCGGTGGTAACTATAACCATCCTAAGGTAGCGAAATTCCTTGTCGGGTAAGTTCCGACCTGCACGAATGGCGTAACGACTTCTCGACTGTCTCAACCACAGGCCCGGCGAAATTGCATTACGAGTAAAGATGCTCGTTACGCGCGGCAGGACGGAAAGACCCCGGGACCTTTACTATAGCTTGGTATTGGTGTTCGGTTCGGCTTGTGTAGGATAGGTGGGAGACTGTGAAGCGCTGACGCCAGTCAGTGTGGAGTCGTCGTTGAAATACCACTCTGGTCGTACTGGATGTCTAACCTCGGTCCGTGATCCGGATCAGGGACAGTGCCTGGTGGGTAGTTTAACTGGGGCGGTTGCCTCCCAAAGGGTAACGGAGGCGCTCAAAGGTTCCCTCAGCCTGGTTGGCAATCAGGTGTCGAGTGCAAGTGCACAAGGGAGCTTGACTGTGAGACCGACAGGTCGAGCAGGGACGAAAGTCGGAACTAGTGATCCGGCCATGGCTTGTGGAAGCGTGGTCGCTCAACGGATAAAAGGTACCCCGGGGATAACAGGCTGATCTTGCCCAAGAGTCCATATCGACGGCATGGTTTGGCACCTCGATGTCGGCTCGTCGCATCCTGGGGCTGGAGTAGGTCCCAAGGGTTGGGCTGTTCGCCCATTAAAGCGGTACGCGAGCTGGGTTTAGAACGTCGTGAGACAGTTCGGTCCCTATCCGCCGCGCGCGTAGGATACTTGCGGAAGGCTGTCCCTAGTACGAGAGGACCGGGACGGACGGACCTCTGGTGTGCCAGTTGTCCTGCCAAGGGCATTGCTGGTTGGCTACGTTCGGAAGGGATAACCGCTGAAAGCATCTAAGCGGGAAGCCTGTTCCTAGATGAGGTATCCCACCCCTTTGTGGGTTAAGGCCCCCAAGAGACCATTGGGTTGATAGGCCGGAGATGGAAGGTCGGTAACGGCTGGAGTTGACCGGTACTAATAGGCCGAGGACTTGTCTCGAAGACGCTACGCATCCACTGTGCGGTTCTGAAAGAACCGAACCGGACCACCACGGTCCACCCATGGCATAGGTCGGGGTGGGTTGGGGGTGCCTACGGGTTGGTAATTTCATAGTGTTTCGGTGGTCATAGCGGTTGGGGAACACCCGGTCCCATTCCGAACCCGGTAGTTAAGCCTTCCAGCGCCGATGGTACTGCACTCGTGAGGGTGTGGGAGAGTAGGACGCCGCCGAACAATTTTTCCCTGAAAGGGCTTGTGGTTGGGGGCACATTGATTTGTGCTTCAACCACAGGCCCTTTCGGCGTGTCCACCAGTAGGAGGAGCTAGTGCCCAGGTTCGGGGATCGACCCGGCGACCGTCAGCGTGGCCAGGGAGACCGACCGCGCCGATCCGATGACGGTGGCCGTGCCCAGGGAAGTCGTAAGCCGACCACCAGCAGCGGCGGTGGGCCGCGTCGGGACGACCGACCCGGCAATGACCGGTACACGAGTGGTGACAAGCCTCGTGGCGGCGACCGACGCGATGACAACCGGGGCGAGCGCCCTCGCTACGACAAGCCCCGTGACGACCGTGGCGCAGCTCCACGACGGGATGACAACCGGAGTGGTGGTTTCCGCCGCGATTCCGGCGACCGGCCGAGCTACCCGCGCCGCGATGACCGCGGTGGCGCACCACGTCGCGACGACCGCACCGGTGACCGGGGCGGGTTCCGGCGCGATGACAGCCGTGGTGAGCGCCCGCGCTACGACAAGTCCCGTGACGACCGTGGTTCCGATCGCGGCGCCGCTCCTCGTGGAGCGGATCGGGGCGAGCGCCCCAGCTACCCGCGTCGTGACGACCGGGCCGGTGGTGGGCGACCCGGCGGGGACCGTGGCGGCTACCCGAAGCGTGACGACCGCTCCAGCAGCGACCGGGGTGGTTACCAGCGCCGCGACGACCGTCCCAGCTACCCGCGCCGTGATGACCGACCTGGTGGCGACCGCCCGAGCTACCCCCGCCGGGACGACCGGACCGGTAGCGACCGGCCGAGCTACCCGCGTCGCGACGACCGCGCCGGCAGCGACCGCCCGAACCGTTCGAGCAGTGACCGACCCAGCGGCGACCGTGGCGGATATCCGCGTCGGGACGACCGGGGCGGCAGCGACCGCGGTGGTTACCAGCGTCGGGACGACCGCCCGAGCGGTGACCGTGGTGGTTACCAGCGCCGCGACGACCGGCCCAGTGGTGATCGGCCCAGTGGCGACCGTGGTGGGGAGCGTTCCAGCTACCCGCGTCGGGACGACCGGACCGGTGGCGACCGGCCGAGCTACCCGCGTCGCGATGACCGGCCCAGCGGTGACCGACCGAGCTACCCCCGCCGGGACGACCGCCCGAGTGGCGACCGCGGTGGTTACCAGCGCCGCGATGACCGGCCCAGTGGCGACCGGCCCAGTGGCGACCGTGGCGGGTACCAGCGGCGCGACGACCGGCCCAGCTACCCCCGGCGCGATGACCGCAGCAGCGATCGTGGTGGTTATCAGCGGCGGGACGACCGGCCCAGTGGTGATCGGCCCAGTGGCGACCGTGGTGGGGAGCGTTCCAGCTACCCGCGTCGGGACGACCGGACCGGTGGCGACCGGCCGAGCTACCCGCGCCGTGATGACCGGCCCAGCGGTGACCGTGGTGGTTACCAGCGCCGCGACGACCGGCCGCGCCACGACAAGGCCGGGCACGACAAGCCCGGCAGTGACAGGGCCAACAGTGACAGGGCCGGCAGTGACAAGCGGGATTCGCGCAGCCGTGATCGGGCCGCGCGGTTCCAGGAGCGGGTCTCCCAGACCGACGAGCAGCAGGTCACCGAGGACACCTCGGGCGAGGTCGAGGCGACTGCCGTCGAGGTCGACGCGGTAGCGGTCGAGGCGGTCGAGACCGGCGCGGTTGTCGCCGACGAGTCGGTGGCGGCGGAGGTCGAGGCGGCGGACGAGAAGTCCGAAGCTGACGACGAGAGCGGTGACGAGGCGGCGGCGGAGGGTTCGGAGCCCGCGGTCGCGGAGTCGGAGACGCCGGAGGCCGGGGCACCGGAGACCGGCGCGGCGGCCGGTGAGGGCGAGTCCGAAGAGCGGGTGTTCACCCGGGCACGGACGCCCGAGCTGCCCGAGGACGCCGACATCTCCATCCTCGACCCCGAGGTGAAGCAGGAGCTGCGCGGACTGCCCAAGGGCTTGGCCGACATCGTGGGCCGGCACCTGGCGGCGGCGGGCATGCTGATCGACAGCGAGCCCGAGCTGGCGCTGGAGCACGCGCGGTACGCGCGGACGAAGGCGGCGCGGGTCGCGGTGGTCCGGGAGGCCGCCGGGCTGGCCGCCTACCACGCCGGCGAGTGGGCCGAGGCGTTGTCCGAGCTGCGGACCGCGCGGCGCATGTCGCACGGCACCGGGCACGTCGCGGTGATGGCCGACTGCGAACGGGCGCTGGGTCGTCCCGAGCGGGCGATCGAGCTGGCCCGCGAGGCGCAGGTGGCGCTGCTGTCCCCGGACGAGGCGGTCGAGCTGCGGATCGTCGCGGCCGGCGCCCGGCGCGACATGGGGCAGCTGGACGCGGCCGTGGTGGCGTTGCAGGGCGACGACCTGGACGAGAAGCGGCGTGACCCGTGGAGCGCGCGGCTGTTCTACGCCTACGCGGACAACCTGGAGGCCGCCGGTCGCACCGAGGAAGCCGTGAAGTGGTTCCTCAACGCCGCCCAGGCCGACGACGACAACGAGACCGACGCCGCCGAGCGCGCGTTCGGCCTCAGCCCGCAGGACTGACCTCTCGCGAGGCCGCGCAAGACCGAAGTCACAGCTGAAGGCTCGGCGCCACCTGGCGCCGAGCCTTCAGACTGTTCCCGACCGGAAGACTCCCGAACGGAGACGCCTGTGCTGCTGGACCGTTACGACGCCCTGCTGCTGGACCTCGACGGCACGGTCTACCGGGGACAGGAGGTCGTGCCCGGCGCGGTCGAGGCCGTCGCCGCCGCCCGCGAGCACGGCACCGGCATCCGGTTCGTCACCAACAACGCGTCCCGGTCGCCGGAGACGGTGGCCGAGCACCTGACCGAGCTCGGTTTCCACGCCGCGCTGGACGAGGTCAGCACGAGCGCCCAGGCGGGCGCGGCGATGCTGCTGGACCTGGTACCGCAGGGCGCGCACGTGCTGGTCCTGGGCACGGACGCGCTGGCCGAGCAGGTCCGGCTGCGGGGCTACCGGCCGACCCGCACCGCCGAGCACGCCCAAGCCGTCGTCCAAGGCCTGTCGCAGGACTTGGGCTGGCGGGAGCTGGCCGAGGCGTGCGTGGCGATCCGCCAGGGCGGCGCGCACTGGATCGCCTGCAACGTCGACGCCACCCTGCCCACCGAACGCGGTCTGCTGCCCGGCAACGGGTCGCTGGTCGCCGCGCTGCGGACGGCGACGGGCGTGGCACCGCTGGTGGCGGGCAAGCCGGCCACGCCGCTGCTGGAGCAGGCGGCGAAGTCGGCGGGCGCGCAACGGCCGCTGGTGGTCGGCGACCGGCTCGACACGGACATCGCGGGCGCGGTCAACGCGGGCATGGACTCGCTGCTGGTGCTCACCGGCGTGTCCACCGAAGCCGAAGTGAACGAACTGCCGGCGGACCTCCGCCCCACCTACGTGGCTGCCGACTTGTCCGTGCTCCATCGGCTACCTTGAATCCTGTGAGCTTCGAGGTTCCCCT
Source organism: Actinosynnema sp. CA-299493 (assembly GCF_050946825.1). Taxonomy (NCBI): domain Bacteria; kingdom Bacillati; phylum Actinomycetota; class Actinomycetes; order Pseudonocardiales; family Pseudonocardiaceae; genus Actinosynnema; species Actinosynnema sp. CA-299493. The sequence goes on along the minus strand of NZ_CP191993.1, from coordinate 7,493,721 downwards.
CCCCGGCCCGCCGCGCGATCCCGTGGCCGGGATCGACGACGCGCTGGCCGGTCTCGACGGGCTGGACGCGCTGGACGTGGTCGAGCACGTGGCCCGGTTCGACGACGCGCACACGGCGTTGACGGCCGCGTTGTCCACCATCGACAAGGTCTGACCGGTGCCGCGCAGGGCTCGGCTGGACGCCGAACTGGTCCGCCGCGGGCTGGCCAGGTCACGGGAGCACGCGAGCCAACTCGTCGCCGAGGGCCGGGTGACCGTGCGCGGCACGGTGGCCACGAAACCCGCCACCGCCGTCGAGCTGGACACCGCGCTGGTGGTCCGCGAGACCGACGACCCGAACTACGCCTCGCGGGGCGCGCACAAGCTCGTCGGCGCGCTGGAGGCGTTCGACGGGGTCGACGTCAAGGGCAGGCGGTGCCTGGACGCGGGCGCGTCCACCGGCGGGTTCACCGACGTGCTGCTGCGCGAGGGCGCGCGGCAGGTCGTCGCGGCCGACGTCGGTCGCGGCCTGCTGGACTGGCGGTTGCGCACCGACGACCGGGTCGTGGTCAAGGACAGGACGAACGTGCGTTCGTTGACGCCCGAAGACATCGGCGGTCCGGTTGAACTGGTGGTCGCCGACCTCTCGTTCATCTCGTTGAGGCTGGTGCTGCCCGCGCTGGCCGCGTGCCTCGACGAGGAGGGCGACTTGCTGCCGATGGTGAAACCCCAGTTCGAGGTCGGGAAGGAACGCCTCGGCTCGGGCGGGGTGGTGCGCGACCCGGGGTTGCGGGCGGAGGCGGTGCTGGACGTGGTCGCGTCCGCCGCCGGGCTCGGCCTGCGCCTGCACGGCGTCACCGCCAGCCCCCTGCCCGGTCCGTCGGGCAACGTCGAGTTCTTCGTCTGGCTGCGCCGGGGCGAACCCCTGGACGCGGCGGACGCCACCGCGCTCGTGCGCGCCGCCGTAGCGGAAGGTCCCCAGTGAGGACGGATCCAGTGACCAGGGAGATCCTGCTCGTCGTCCACACCGGGCGGCGCAGCAACGTGCTGGTGGCGCAGGAGGTCGCGGCGCGGTTCTCGGCGGGCGGGGTGAAGCTCCGGGTGCTGGAGGACGAGGCGCCGGACCTCGACCCGTCGTGCTTCACGCAGGTCGTGCCGGCCGACGAGAAGGCCGCCGAGGGCACCGAACTGGTGTTCGTGCTCGGCGGTGACGGCACGCTGCTGCGGGCCGCGGAGCTGGCGCGGGCGGCGGGCGTGCCGGTGCTGGGGGTGAACCTGGGCCGGGTCGGTTTCCTGGCCGAGGCCGACTCCGACGCGCTGTACGAGGCGATCAAGCACGTCGTCGAGCGGGACTACGACGTCGAGGAGCGGATGACGCTCGACATCACCGCGTCGATCGACGGCGAGGAGATCGAGGGCACGTGGGCGCTCAACGAGGCCAGCGTGGAGAAGAGCACCCGGGAACGGATCCTGGACGTCGTGGTGGAGGTGGACGGGCGGCCGGTGTCGGCGTTCGGCTGCGACGGCGTGCTGGTGGCGACCCCGACCGGGTCGACGGCGTACGCGTTCTCCGCGGGCGGCCCGGTGGTGTGGCCGGACGTGCAGGCGCTGCTGGTGGTGCCGAGCAACGCGCACGCCCTGTTCGCCCGGCCCCTGGTGGTGTCGCCGGCGTCCGTGGTGGCGCTGGAGGTCGATCCCGAGGGGCATCCGGCGGTGTTGTGCGCGGACGGTCGCCGCACGGTGAACCTGCCGCCGGGCGCACGCGTCGAGGTCGTCGGCGGTCGCACGCCGTTGCGGCTGGTCCGGTTGCGGCCGGGGCCGTTCACCGACCGGTTGGTGGAGAAGTTCGAGCTTCCGGTGCAGGGGTGGCGGGGTCCGTCGGCGGAGTGAGCCGGGCTTGATCGACACGGGGACACCCTCCCCCGAGCACACGCTTTGTCCGCGTCGCCCAGTAGTGTTCCCTGCGTGCTGGCCGAGATGCGCATCCAGGGCCTCGGTGTGATCGACGAGGCCACCCTTGAGCTCGATGCCGGTTTCACCGTGGTGACGGGCGAGACCGGTGCGGGCAAGACGATGGTCGTGACCGGGCTCCACCTGTTGAGCGGTGGCCGGGCCGAGGCGTCCCGCGTGCGCAACGGCGCGGACAAGGCGGTGGTCGAGGGGCGGTTCCAGGCGCCCGCGGGCAGCCCGGCGGCGAAGGTCGCCGAGGAGGTCGGCGGCGAGCCCGACGACGACGGCAGCGTGATCGCGATCCGCACCGTCGGCGCGGACGGGCGTTCCCGGGCCCACCTCGGTGGCCGCTCCGTGCCCGTCGGCGTGCTGTCCGAGCTGGCCGAGCAGCTGATCGCGGTGCACGGGCAGAACGACCAGCTGCGGCTGCTGCGGCCCGCCGAGCAGCGCGCGGTGCTGGACCGGTTCGCCGGTGACGAGGTCGCCGAGCCGCTGCGGTCCTACCGGAAGGTCCGCGACGAGTGGCTGCGGGTGGCGACCGAGCTGACCGAGCGCACCGCCCGGTCGCACGAGCTGGCGCGCGAGGCCGAGATGCTGCGGCACGGCCTGACCGAGATCGGCTCGATCGACCCGAAGCCCGGCGAGGACGAGGAGCTGGTCGCCGAGGCGCGCCGGCTCGCCGACGCCGACCAGTTGCGGGAGGCCGCGTCCGGCGCGCAGTACGCGGTGGCGGGCTCGCCCGACGGCGACCCGGACGTGCCCGGCGCGCTGGGCCTGATCGGCGAGGCGCGGCGGCGGCTGGTGGCGTCGGACGACCCGAAGCTGCGCGACCTGGAGTCCCGGCTGGTGGAGGCGGAGTCGCTGCTGGCCGACGTCGGCGCGGAGATCGTGTCGTACCTGGAGCACCTGGACGCGGACCCGGCCCGGTTGGAGCAGGTGCTCGCCCGCCAGGCCGAGCTGAAGTCGTTGACCCGGAAGTACGCCGCCGACGTGGACGGCGTGATCGAGTGGGCGCGGGACGCGTCGTCGCGGCTGGCCGGGCTGGACACGTCGGACGAGGCGTTGGCGGCGTTGGCCGCGCGGCGCGACGAGCTGGCCGTGGAGCTGGCCGGGTACGCGCTCCGGGTGACCGCCGAACGGACCTCCTCGGCCGAGGAGCTGGGCCGGGCGGTGTCGGAGGAGCTGACCGGCCTGGCCATGCCGCACGCCACGGTCGAGGTCGCGGTGCGGCCCCGCGTGGCCGAGCAGGGCGACTCGCAGGCGTTGAAGGTGGGCGCGCGGCTGCTGCACGCGGGCGCCAGCGGCGTGGACGACGTGGAGCTGCGGCTGATCGCGCACCCCGGCGCGCCCGCGCTGCCGGTGCACAAGGGCGCGTCCGGTGGTGAGCTGTCGCGGGTGATGTTGGCGCTGGAGGTCGTGCTGTCGCACTCCGACCCGGTGCCCACGCTGGTGTTCGACGAGGTCGACGCCGGTGTCGGTGGCCGGGCTGCGGTCGAGGTGGGCCGCAGGCTGGCCCGGTTGGCGCGCACCCACCAGGTCATCGTGGTCACGCACCTGCCGCAGGTCGCCGCGTTCGCCGACCGGCACCTGGTGGTCGACAAGACCGCGGACGGCGTGCTGACCCGCAGCGGCGTGCGCAGGCTGGACGAGTCGCAGCGCGTGGTCGAGCTGGCCCGGATGCTCGCCGGCATGGACTCCACCGACACCGGCCGCGCGCACGCCGAGGAGCTGCTGGCGGCGGCGAAGGCCGACAAGGAGAGCGTGCCCGTGGTGCGGCGCAAGGCGAAGAAGAGGTGAGCAGGCGCCTGGTCGGCGCGGTCCTGCTGGTCGCGGCCGGTGTCGCGGCCGTGGTCGGCACGTTCCTGCCGCTGTACGGGGAGTCCACCAGCGCCAGGAGCTCGGGGCTGCACATCACCTCGACCTCGTGGAGCTACGTCTTCTCCAACGTGCCGGAGGGCATGGACTTCGGTCCCGTCCGGAGCCCCCAGTACGGGGTGCCGATCGTGGTGGCGGCGGTGTTGCTGGCGGTCGCGGTGGCGCTGGTGTTCCTGCCGGAGAGCCAGCGCCTGGCCGCCCGCTACGTGGCGATCTCCGGGACGGGCCTGCTCGCCGGCGCGGTGTGGGCGGCGGGGGCGGCGGTCATGGCCGCGGTCGGCAACGCGTCGCGGCAGCCGGACGACGGCGACTTCCGCGTGGAGGTCGGCGCGGGCATCGCGGTGATGGGCGCGGCGGTGGTGGGCGCGGTGGTCGGCGTCGTGCTGCTGCACGCCCGGCGGCCCGAGCCACGTCCCGAAGGACCCGTGGTCTACCGCGTGGACGGTGGCGAGGACGACGACACGGACACCCCGCCGTTCGGCATCCCGGTGGCGGAGGTGGAGGTCGCGCGGCTCCCGGACGCCGAGCACGACCGCCGAGCCGAAGGCCCGTGACGGGCGCGGGTCGGGGCGCGGCCGGGCTTTGCTGGTAGATGTGGACAGGTCGGTCCGCCGGGCCGCGGCACGCCACCGAGCACGGAGCACCGAGGAGAAGGCCACATGACCCGGCGCGCGTTCGCCGTCCTGACCATCGGCGCGGGCGCGCTCATGGTGGTGCTGGGCTCGTTGTTCCCGCTGTACGGGGTGGAGACCTCCGCGCGGCCCGGGCTGGACGGCCCGATCCCCGACGGCGTGCGCCGGCTCGTGGCGCTCACCGGCTGGGAGTACGTGCAGGAGCCGGTGGTGGTGAACCCGGACGGCGGCGGGTTCGACATCCCCGTCTACGGGTACGGCCTGGTCTTCGCCGCCGTCCTCGCCGGCGCCTGCGCGCTGCTGCAACTGCGCTCGCCGCTGCTCGCGGCGGTCGGCCGGTTCGGGGTGCTCGCGGCGGTCGGGGTGCTCGTCGGCACGGTGTGGGCCGCGGTGGAGACGCTGCGGACCCTGTTCGGGGTCAGCACGCCTCCGCCCACGCTCACCAACGAGCCGTTCATCGGCACGGGCACGTGGCTGATCGGCGCGTCGGCGGTGGCGATGCTCGTCGGCGCGGTGGCGGCGCACGACTGGCCCGCCCGCGTGCCGCGGCCCACCGGGGTGTCGGTGTACCAGGTGGCGGACGACGACACGCCGCCGTTCGGCATCCCCGTCCCGGTGACGGAGCTGGCCGTCCCACCGGGTGAACCCGCCCCACCGGCCGGCCCCGTGGCGCCGCCGGTGGCGGAGCTGCCACCCGTGGTCGACCTGCCCCGACCGCACGCCGCGCCGGGTTCGGCGGCCGACGAACGACGTCACCCTACCGGGGGTAATTCGTCCACTGTGGATTGACGAGGTCACTGACCTGCCCGGATCGGCTCGGCGTGTTGGCCGCCGACCGCGCGCGACGTGAGTCACCATCGGTGCATGAAGCTCTCCGGGTTGCTCGGCCGCGCACACCACGAACTGCCAGGCGTCACCGGTGTGGCGCGCGTCGACCGCCGCTCGGGCGACCTGCTGCGCCGGCTGGGTCCCGGTGACGTCGCGGTCCTCGACCACGTCGACATCGACCGCCGCACCGCCGAGGCCCTGGTGCACGCGGGGGTGGTCGGCGTGGTCAACGCCTCGACGTCCATCTCCGGCCGGTTCCCGAACCTCGGCCCGGAACTGCTGGTCGAGGCGGGCGTCGCGCTGGTCGACGGCGTCGGCACGGCGGTGCTGCGCGAGGTCAGGGACGGCACGAAGCTGCGGCTGCACGACGGCGGGGTGTTCGTCGGCGACAAGGAGGTCGCGCGCGGCGTCGCGCAGGACGCCGAGTCGATCGCCGACGCGATGATCGAGGCCAAGGCGGGCATGTCCGCGCAGCTGGAGGCGTTCTCCGCGAACACGATCGAGTTCCTGCGCCGGGAACGGACGCTGCTCCTGGACGGCCTCGGCGTGCCCGAGCTGCTCGTGCCGATCCGCGACCGGCAGGTGCTGGTCGTCGCGGGCGGTCCCCGGCACGCCGAGGAGCTGCGCAAGCTGCGCCGCTACATCCGCGAGCACCGACCGGTGCTGATCGGCGTCGACGCGGGCGCGGACACCCTGCACGACGCCGGGTTCGACCCGGACGTCATCGTCGGCGACCCGGACACCATCGCCACCGCGACGTTGCGGTCCGGCTCGGAGGTCGTGGTGCCCGCGCAGATCGACGGCCACGCGCCCGGCCTGGAGCGCATCCAGGACCTGGGCATCGGCGCGGTGACGTTCCCGGCGACCGGCAACGCCGAGGACCTGGCGCTGCTGCTGGCCGAGGCGCACGGCGCGTCCCTGGTGGTGACCGTCGGCCTCCAGGCCGGTCTGCGCGAGTTCCTGGACCGGGGCAACGCCGGGTCCACCCCCTCGACGTTCCTCACCCGGCTCAAGCTCGGCAACAAGCTGGTGGACGGGCACGCCGTCGCGACCCTGCACCGCGGCCGGGTGTCGCCGGGGTTGGTCGTCCTGCTGGTGCTGGCGGTGGTGGTGGCGATGGCCGCCGCGGTGGCGGTGTCCGGGGTCGGCCAGGCCTACGTGGACCTCGCGGCCGGCGCGTTGCACTCCGTCGTCGACTGGTTCGGGGGGTTGTTCGCGTGATCTCGCTGCGCTACCACATCGTCTCCATCACCGCGGTGTTCCTGGCCCTGGCCGTCGGGGTGGTGCTCGGCTCGACCGCGATCAGCGGCAGGTTGCTGTCCGGGCTCAACGAGGACAACGGCGCGCTGGGCCGGGAGGTCGCCGCGTTGCAGTCGGAGCGCAACGGCCTGGACGCCCGACTCGCCGACGCGGACCGGTTCGCGAGCACCGTCGGACCGCTCGCGGTGAAGGGGCAGCTGGCCGACCGGACCGTGCTGCTGGTCACCACCGCCGGCGCCGCGCCGGACGACCGGGACGCGGTGACCGACCTGCTGCGCTCGGCGGGGGCGACGGTCACCGGCGAGCTCCAGCTCACCGAGTCGTTCACCGACCCGGACAAGGCCGACCAGCTGCTCGACCTGGTCGCCCGGCTCCAGCCCGCGGGCACCCTGCTGCCCACCGGCGGTGACCCCGGCACCAGGGCGGGCGGGCTGCTCGGCTCCGTGCTGCTGCTCGACCAGGGCGGCAACCGGCCGCGGGCCACGCCGGACGAGCAGGCGGCGGCGCTCGGCGGGCTGTCCAGCGCGGGGTTCGTCAAGGTGGACCAGGGTTTGCGGCCCGCGCAGCTGGCCGTGGTGCTGACCGGCGGCGCGGTGGCGGGGGACTCGGCGGCCGACCGGGCGGCGGTGGTGGCGCGGTTCGCCACCCAGCTCGACCGGTCCGGTGCGGGCGCGGTGCTGGCGGGCGGCGACGGGTCGGCGGACGGGACGGGCGCGGTCGGGGTCGTGCGGGCGGACACGGCGGCGACGTCGGTGCTGTCCACCGTGGACCACGCGGGCACGGCGGCCGGGCGCGTGGTGGTGGTGCTCGCGCTGCGGGAGCAGCTGGACGGGAAGGCGGGCCGGTACGGGGTGGCGGGCAACGCCGAAGCCCCCGCGCCGGGCGCGTCCGGCTGAGCCGCCGAGTCGTGACGGGGCTTCCGGTGCGGCCCAGGTCGTGGGCGCGTCCGGCGGGGAAACCGGGGAGCCCGGTCCGGACCCGGCAACCGGGTGTTCCCACGGGGTTCCCGCCCGGTTTTCACAGGGTTCCCGCTGGGTTTTCGCCCGATTCGCGGGGCTGTGGTCGCCTGTTCGAACCGGCCTAGGCCATCCGAGTGACACGCTTGGGTGCCCGTCCGCGCGCTGGGTGACCGGCGGCGTGTTAGCGTTAGGGCCCGTGGACAGGGCGCTGAGCTGTGCGGAACCACCGCAGCCGGCCCCTAGCGGACATCCAGACCACGGGGAGCCTCCTTGGTGCAGCAGGCACGTACGACCAAGCACGTTTTCGTCACCGGGGGTGTCGCGTCGTCCCTCGGCAAGGGGTTGACCGCGTCGAGCCTCGGACAGCTGCTCACCTCTCGTGGTCTCCGGGTGACCATGCAGAAGCTCGACCCCTACCTGAACGTGGACCCGGGCACGATGAACCCGTTCCAGCACGGCGAGGTGTTCGTCACCGACGACGGCGCGGAGACCGACCTCGACATCGGCCACTACGAGCGGTTCCTGGCGCGGGACCTCTCCGGTGACGCGAACGTGACCACCGGGCAGGTGTACTCCGAGGTCATCGCCAAGGAGCGGCGCGGCGAGTACCTGGGCGACACCGTCCAGGTGATCCCGCACATCACCGACGAGATCAAGCGGCGCATCCGGGCCATGGCCGAGCCGGGCACCGACGGCGCCACCCCGGACGTGGTGATCACCGAGGTCGGCGGCACGGTCGGCGACATCGAGTCGCTGCCGTTCCTGGAGGCGTGCCGGCAGGTGCGCCACGACGTCGGCCGGGACAACGTGTTCTTCCTGCACGTGTCGCTGGTGCCCTACCTCGCGCCGTCGGGCGAGCTGAAGACCAAGCCGACGCAGCACTCCGTGGCCGCGCTGCGCAACATCGGCATCCAGCCCGACGCCATCGTGTGCCGGGCGGACCGGGAGATCCCGGACGCGCTGAAGCGCAAGATCGGCCTGATGTGCGACGTGGACAACGAGGCCGTGGTGGCGGCGGTGGACGCGCGGTCCATCTACGACATCCCCAAGGTGCTGCACGGCGAGGGCCTCGACGCGTACGTGGTGCGGCGGCTGGACCTGCCGTTCCGCGACGTCGACTGGACCGTGTGGGGCGACCTGCTCGACCGCGTGCACAACCCGTCCGAGAAGGTCCGCGTCGGCCTGGTCGGCAAGTACGTCGACCTGCCCGACGCCTACCTCTCGGTGACCGAGGCGCTGCGGGCCGGCGGGTTCGCGCACCGCACCAAGGTCGAGATCGTGTGGGTGCCGTCCGACGAGTGCCAGACGCCGTCCGGCGCGGCGCACGCCCTGGGCGGGCTCGACGCGATCCTCATCCCCGGCGGGTTCGGGGTGCGCGGCATCGAGGGCAAGATCGGCGCGATCACCTACGCGCGGACCCGCGGCATCCCGCTGCTGGGCCTGTGCCTGGGGTTGCAGTGCCTGGTCATCGAGGCGGCGCGGAACCTGGCGGGCATCGCCGACGCGAACTCGTCGGAGTTCGAGGACACCGGGTCGCCGGTGATCAGCACCATGGCCGACCAGGAGGACGTCGTCTCCGGGCAGCGGGACATGGGCGGCACGATGCGGCTCGGCGCGTACCCGGCGTCGTTGCTGCCGGGGTCGCAGGTGGCGGCGGCGTACGGGTCGCTGGAGGTCTCCGAGCGGCACCGGCACCGGTACGAGGTCAACAACGCCTACCGCTCGAAGCTGGGCGACGCGGGGTTGGTGTTCTCCGGGACGTCGCCGGACGGGCGGCTGGTGGAGTTCGTCGAGCTGCCGGCCGACGTGCACCCGTTCTTCGTGGCCACGCAGGCGCACCCGGAGCTGAAGTCCCGTCCGACCCGCCCGCACCCGCTGTTCGCGGCGTTCGTGAAGGCGGCGTTGGACTACCGGCTGGCCGACCGGCTGCCGCTGCCCGAGACCGCGGGGGCCGCGCAGTGACTCCTCGGCACGAGTTCGGGACTGTTTCGTCGCGGGACGTGCACGTCGGGCGCGTCGTCGCGTTGCGGGTGGACGAGGTCGCCATGCCTGGTGGCGGTACGGCAGCGCGCGAGGTGGTGGAACACCTCGGCGCGGTGGCGGTGGTGGCCTTGGACGAGGCCGGTGCGGTGAGGTTGATCCACCAGTACCGGCACCCGTTGGGCCGGCGGCTCTGGGAGCTGCCGGCCGGGTTGTTGGACGGGGGTGACGAGACGCCGCTGGCCGCCGCGGAGCGGGAACTGGCCGAGGAGGTCGGGCTGGCGGCGTCGGAGTGGGTGACGTTGGTGGACGTCGCCGTGTCACCCGGGTTCACCGACGAGGTGGTGCGGGTGTTCCTGGCTCGTGGGCTCACCGAGGTCGATCGCGACGTGCAGGGCGATGAAGAGGCCGACCTGGAGGCGAAGAGCTTCCCGTTGGCCGAGGCGGTGGACATGGTCCTGGCCGGGGAGATCGTCAACGGCCCCGCCGTGTCCGGGCTGCTCGCCGCCCACGCCGTGATCACCGGCGGCGGAACGGGGCGCCCCTCCGACGCCCCGTTCACCGACCGCCCGACCCGCTTCGCCGCCCGCGATTCCTGACCGTGGGACTCGCGGTGCCCGAGCGTTCGACACGCGGGCGCTGAACGTGGGACTCGCGCGAGAGTCCTACGTTCGGCGCCCGCGTGTCCTACGTTCAGGACGCGCGTGTCCTACGTTCGGGACACGTGAGTCGAACGTTCAGGACCTGTCGGGCGCGCGGTTCAGGTGCAGGTCGGGCAGCGGCGGGCGTTCGTGGTCGCGGTCGAACGGCGTGGCTCCGCGCGGTGTGCGCCGACCCTGCCGCTTCTCCGCCCGACGGGTCGCCGCGTAGGTCTCCAGGTGCAGCTTCCACCGGTCCCGCAGCACCAGCAGCACGTCCAGCGCCGCCGCCAACGCCCGCTCGTCTTGTTGGCAGGGGCCCGCCACCAGTTCCAGGTAGCGCATGGTGTCCTCGTACGTCGCCGCGTGGAAGCGCCGCACGCACGAGCGGAACGACGACACGCGGTGCGGCAGGGGCAGGGTCGCGTTCGCCGCGCGGCGCGCGTACCAGGAGAAGCTCATGATCGGTGGGTGTCCGGGGTCGGGGAGCGGATAATGGCGTCCGTGGGTGTGCGATGGCCGTTGGCGGTGGCCGCGGCGGCGGTGGGCGGGTGCGGGGTGCTGTTGTTCGTGGACCCCAACCAGCCCGGGTCGTTCCTGCCGCCGTGCCCGCTCTACGCGATGACCGGCATCCAGTGCCCGGCCTGCGGGTCGACCCGGATGGCGCACGCCCTGCTGCACGGCGACCTGGTCGGCGCCTGGCACTTCAACGCCGTGATGCTGCTGGTCGGGCTGCCGCTGCTGGCCTGGTTGTGGGTGCGGTGGTTCCGGGCGGCCAAGCGGGGGCTGCCGACGCCGCCGGTGTCGCGGAAGGTGGGCGTGCCGGTGGTGGCGCTGGCCGTCACGTGGATGGTCGCGCGGAACCTAGTCGCGTAGCTTGCGGCCCTGGCTGTCGGTGCCGCCGTTGACCAGCAGGATGATCCCGTCGATCAGGGACCAGATGCCGCACCCGCCGCACGTCAGCAGCTGGGCGATGCCGATCGCCGTGTCGCCCATGTAGAACCGGCCGATGCCGAACGGCAGCGCGAGTTGCAGCACGCCCGCCGCGATGCGCGACTTGTCCGACAGCGGCTGGCCGGTGACCGGGTCCAGGCCGTACGGCGCGTTCGGGGTGAACCCGGGCGGGTAGCCGTACGCCGTGCCGTAGGTCTGGGACGGGTCCGCGTAGCCGGGCGGCGGGTAGTGGGGGAAGCCCTGGCCGGGCGTGGCGGCGTAACCGGGCGGCGGCGGGGCCGGTGGCGGGTACGCGGAGGCCGACGGGTACGTGGCGGTCGGCGGGTACGTGGCGGTCGGCGGGTACCCGGGCGGCAGGAACACCGGGTGCGGGTGCGGCAGGTCGTGGAACAGCGCGGCCAACTCCTGCGCGGACTGGGCCGCGGACGCGTAGCCGACGCGCTGCTCGTACTCGCCGATCTCCAGGCGACCGGCCGCGAAGTGGTCGTTCAGCGCGCTGATCGCCTCTTCGCGCTGCTGGTCGCCGATGCGCACCTGGTGTGGTTCCGACACACGTAGACGCTAACAGCCGCGGGCCGCCGGTCGGGCCGGAACCCGCTGGTCGACCTGCGCTCCACGGGTGTCGGCCGCCGCGTCGCGGCACCCGGGACGCGCCCGGGACGCGCCCGGGACGCGACCGGGGTGGGCGCGGTGCGGTGGTCGGCGTGGAAGGTGGTGGGCATGCCGGGCGCGGTACCGCGCGACTCGACGTGGGCGCTCGCGAACGTCACACTGCCCTACGTGACGGGGTTGGCGGACAACGGTTTCCCGACAGGCGATCAGCGACGACCCGGCGCCGACGGGATGACGGCGACCTCTGCCGGTGACGACTCCGCCGGGCGTGCCCCCGAAGCGCGGCAGAACGCGCAGACGCCTGTCTCGCGTGCGGTGCGCGCGTACCTCGACCACCTGGCGGTGGAGCGGGGCACGGCGCGCAACACCCTCGACTCCTACGGCCGGGACCTGCGCCGGTACACCGCGCACCTGGCGGCCACCGGGGTGGACGACCTGGCCGACGTCACCGAAGCCCTGGTCGGGGACTTCCTGGCCACGTTGCGCGAAGCCGGCCTGGCCGCCTCCTCCGCCGCGCGCACCCTGGTCGCCGTGCGCGGCCTGCACCGGTTCGCGCACCTCGAAGGCATCACCGCGCACGACCCGGCCCGCGGCGTCCACCCGCCGACACCGCCGCGCCGACTGCCCAAGGCGCTGCCCGTCCACGACGTGCTGAAGCTCCTCGAAGGACCCACCGACACCCCCGCCCACCTACGTGACCGCGCCCTGCTGGAGCTGCTGTACTCCAGCGGCGCGCGGATCTCCGAAGTGGTCGGGCTCGACGTGGACGACGTCGACGCCGACGAACGCACCGTGCTGCTCGACGGCAAGGGCGGCAAGCAGCGCATCGTGCCCGTCGGCCGCCCGGCGCTCGCGGCGCTGGAGGCGTACCTGGTGCGCGCCCGCCCGAGCCTGGCCAAACGCGGCACGCCCGCGCTGTTCCTCAACGCCAGGGGCGGCCGGTTGACCAGGCAGACCGCGTGGCACGTGCTGAAGGCCGCGGCCGAGCGCGCGGGTGTCGAAGCCGAGGTCTCACCGCACACGCTGCGGCACTCGTTCGCCACCCACCTGATGGAAGGCGGCGCGGACGTGCGGGTCGTGCAGGAACTGCTCGGTCACGCCTCCGTGACGACGACGCAGGTCTACACACTGGTCACCGTCAACACCTTGCGCGAGGTCTACGCGACCGCCCATCCTCGCGCTTCGGGTGGAACATGAGCCGGCCACGGGTATTGTGGGCGCTCGCCCGACCGGACGCCCACCCACTTCCGATGAGCCCGACGAGCTGGAGGTGTCGACCCGGTGCCGAACTTGGACGAGCCCGAGCGCAGCGCGATCGAGCTGGGCGCGGTGCTGCACGCGTTGAGCGACGCCACCCGGCTGGCGGTGGTGCGGCAGATCGAGTCCGACGGCGAGCGGCTGTGCGGCGCGCTGATGGTCGAGGTCGCCAAGTCGACGTTGTCGCAGCACCTGCGCGTGCTGCGGGAAGCGGGCATCACCCGGACCAGGGCCCGCGGCAACCAGCGGTGGGTGTCGCTGCGGCGCGACGACCTCGACGAGCTGTTCCCCGGACTGCTCGACGTCGTGCTCCGCGCGGCCGAGCGGCACTGCCGCGACCTCGGTCACCACGCCGCCGACCGGTCCGGAGCGCCGGCGGGCGCGGCGTCCTGAGCGCGCGCCGACAGCGGCGCCGACGTCCGGAGCCTCGGGAAACGGGTTGAGGACGATCGGCCGCGCTTCGGCGGGGCACGTTGCCGGTGGCCTCCGGTGTGCCTAGGCTGCGCCCAGGCAGAGGACTAGGAATCGGGAAGGCGATGTCGACACCGGAGCACGCGGGTCAGGCGTGGGGCCCACCCCCACCACCCCCGCAACCGTCCGGTGTGCCGCGCGCCTCGGTCGAGCTGAGCCTCGCCCCGCACGCCGCACCCGCGGACGAAGACGCGACCGAGCAGGTCGCGGGTGATATGGGGCCGACGGGCCGTCCGTTGCGCTTCGTCGCCGATCCACCGCTGGTCGCCGGGCACGGTCCGGCGAAGATCCTGGCGGTGTGCAACCAGAAGGGCGGGGTCGGCAAGACCACGTCCACCATCAACCTCGGCGCGGCGCTGAGCGAGTACGGCCGCAAGGTGCTGCTGGTCGACTTCGACCCGCAGGGCGCGTTGTCGGTCGGCCTCGGCGTGCACCCGCACCAGCTCGACCAGACGATCTACAACGTGATCATGGAACGCGAGGTCGGCGTCCGTGACGTGATCATGAGGACCCCGGTCGAGGGCATGGACCTGCTGCCCAGCAACATCGACCTGTCCGCCGCGGAGATCCAGCTGGTCTCCGAGGTCGGCCGGGAGCACACGCTGGTCCGCACCCTGCGCCCGGTCATCGAGCACTACGACTACGTGCTGGTGGACTGCCAGCCGTCGCTCGGCCTGCTCACGGTCAACGCCCTCGCGGCGGCTGACGGCGTCCTCATCCCGCTGGAGTGCGAGTTCTTCAGCCTGCGCGGGGTCGCCCTGCTGATAGACACCATCGAGAAGGTCAGGGAGAGGTTGAACCCGAAGCTGGAGATCACCGGGATCCTCGCCACCATGTACGACCCGCGCACCCTGCACTCCCGCGAGGTGATGGCGCGCGTGGTCGAGGCGTTCGGCGACGTCGTGTTCGACACGGTGATCAACCGCACCGTCCGGTTCCCGGAGACGACCGTCGCCGGCGAGCCGATCACCAGCTGGGCACCGCGCTCGGCGGGCGCGAAGGCCTACCGGGCGTTGGCGCGCGAGGTGATCGCCCGGTGACCCGTCGCCCATCGCTGCCGGGCGCGTCCGAGCTGTTCCGTCTCACCACCGCCACCGTCACTACCACCGCCGCCGTCGCCGACGCGCCCGATCCGGAGCCGTCGGCGCCGCGGCGCGGCACCGGGCGGCAGAAGCACTCGACGAAGATCACCGTGTACGTGTCCGACGAGGAGCTGCTGGCGCTGGAGCACGCGCGGCTGGCGTTGCGCGGCGAGCACGGCCTGGCGGTCGACCGGGGCCGCGTGGTGCGCGAGGCCATCGCGATCGTGCTGGACGACCTCGAAGGGCACGGCGAGGACTCGTTGCTGGTGCGCAGGTTGCGCGAGCAGTGAGCGGTGACGCGCCCGGGACCGGACCCGGAGTGGCCGCGCCGGTCGAGGTGGTCGGGACCGAGCCCGCGGTGTTCGAGGTGGCGGAGCCTGCGGCGCCGGGCGACGGCCGGTTCAAGGTCAAGCTGACCAACTTCGAGGGACCGTTCGACCTGCTGCTCCAGCTGATCTCGCAGCACACGCTGGACGTGACCGAGGTGGCGCTGCACACCGTCACCGACGACTTCATCGCCTACATCCGGGCGTTGGGCGACCAGTGGGACCTGGACGAGACGACCGAGTTCCTGGTCATCGCGGCGACCCTGCTGGACCTCAAGGCGGCCCGGCTGCTGCCCTCGGGCGACGTGGAGGACGAGGAGGACCTGGCGCTGCTGGAGGCGCGGGACCTGCTGTTCGCGCGGTTGCTGCAGTACCGGGCGTACAAGCAGGTCGCGACGCTGTTCGCGGAGCTGGAGCGGGGCGCGTACCGGCGCTACCCGCGCTCGGTGGCGCTGGAGCAGCGGTACGAGGGGCTGTTGCCCGAGGTGATGCTGGGGGTGGACGTCCGGCGGTTCAGCGAGATCGCCGCGGTCGTGTTCCGGCCCAAACCGCCGCCGACGGTGTCGACGTCGCACATCCACCAGCACCGGGTGTCGGTGCGCGAGCACGCGGACGCGCTGCGGGCACGGCTGGCGGAGCTGGGCACGGCGACGTTCGCCGAGCTGATCGCCGAGTGCACGGAGACCATGGAGGTCGTGGCGCGGTTCCTGGCGCTGCTGGAGCTGTACCGGGAGCAGTCGCTGGCCTTCGAGCAGCCCGATCCGCTCGGCGAGCTGCGCATCACGTGGGTCGGCGGCACGATCGAGCAGGCGCGGGCGCAGGCCCACGACGAGGACGAGGAGTACGGGTGAGCGACCACGGAGCTGTCGGCCCCGGCGCGGCGGACGAACCGGCGGTCGGGCCCGACGTGGCGGTGGAGTCGGTCGCGGCCGGGTTCGAGCGGGTCGCGGAGGACGACGCCGAGGCGGCCGGACCTGAGGCGGCCAAACCCAAGGCGGCCGGACCCGCGGTCGCCGGACCCGCCGTCGTGGCGGCCGAGGCGACCGGGCCCGATGTGGTGGTGGGGCCCGAGGTCCCACCGTCGGCGGCGGAGGACGAGGCCGAGGCGGGCGGGTTGCCGGACCTCTCCGACGACGCCGAGCTCGACGGCGCGGTGGAGTCGATCCTGCTCGTCGTGGACAGCCCGATCGCCGAGGAGCAGCTCGCGGGCGTCCTGGACCAGTCCGTGAAGCGCGTCACCGCCGCCCTGCGCCGGCTGGCCGACCGGTACACCGAGCGGGGCAGCGGCATCGACCTGCGTAGAATCGGCGACGGCTGGCGGTTCTACACGCGGGACCGCTTCGCGCCATTCGTGGAGAAGCTGCTGCTCGACGGGCAGCGCGCCAAGCTCACCCGGGCCGCGTTGGAGACACTCGCGGTCATCGCCTACCGGCAACCCGTGACCAGGGCCCGGATCGCGGCGGTGCGCGGGGTGAACGTGGACGGTGTCATCCGCACGCTCGTCGCGCGTGGCCTGATCGCCGAGACGGGCACGGACTCCGACACGGGTGGCATCCTTTACCGCACGACCGAACTGTTCCTGGAGCGGTTGGGGCTGTCGTCGTTGGGCGACCTGCCGCCGATCGCTCCCCTCCTGCCCGAAGTGGATGCGATCGACGATGTCTGACCAGGACCACAACCCCGAGGGGATCCGGCTCCAGAAGGTGCTCGCCAAGGCGGGCATCGCCTCGCGGCGGGTCGCCGAGGAGCTGATCGAACTCGGCCGCGTCCAGGTCGACGGCGAGGTGGTCCGCGAGCAGGGCCGCCGCGTCGACCCGGACACCGCGGTCGTGCACGTCGACGGCGTGCGCGTGGTGCTCAAGGAAGACGTGGTCACCATCGCGTTCAACAAGCCGCGCGGTGTGCTGTCGACCATGCACGACGACGCGCACCGCCCGTGCGTCGGCGACTACCTGCACAACCGCAGGGAACGCCTGTTCCACGTCGGCAGGCTGGACGCCGACACCGAGGGCCTGCTGCTGCTGACCAACGACGGCGACCTCGCGCACCGGCTGATGCACCCGTCCTACGAGATCACCAAGACGTACCTGGCCGAGGTGCCCGGCCCGATCCCGAAGGACCTGGGCAAGCGGCTGCGCGCGGGCGTCGAGCTGGAGGACGGCCCGATCGCGGTCGACTCGTTCAAGCTGATCTCGTCGATGCCGGGCAAGGCGCTGGTCGAGGTGGTCCTGCACGAGGGCCGCAAGCACATCGTGCGCCGCCTGCTCGACCACGTCGGCCACCCCGTCGAGAACCTGGTCCGCACCGCCGTGGGCGACGTGCGCCTCGGCAACCAGCGCCCCGGTTCGATGCGGGTGCTCAACCGCCAGGAAGTCGGCTCCCTCTACAAGGCCGTCGGCCTGTAGCCGGGGCAGGCGCTTGGTGGAGTCCCCCTTCACCACCAAGCGCCCCTCCCCCCGCCCCCCTCGCGGAACCCGTACGCGGCTCCACCGCCATTCCTACGGCAGACGGGTTGTTCAGTGTCAGCGCGTGGACGCTGAACAGGCTTTTCTGAACAATCGCCCTCTCGAAGGGGAGGGCGACGACGATGGCCAGACCGGAGGGCCCGTTACGGGCGGACAGCCGTGACCTCGGCGAGTTCGCCGCCGACCTGAGGGCTCTGCGGGAACGGGCGGGCAGCCCCACCTACCGGCGGCTCGCCCGGGCCGCCCACTACTCGGCGGCGGCGCTGTCGGAGGCGGCGAACGGCCGGAAGCTGCCGAGCCTCGCGGTCACGTTGGCGTACGTGCGCGCCTGCGGCGGTGACGCGGCGGCGTGGGAGGCGCGCTGGCGGGTGCTGGCCGAACGGGTCGCCGACGCGAACCCGCGCACGCCGTCGGAAGTGGTCGAGGCCCCGTACACGGGGTTGGCGGCGTTCCAGGTGCGGGACGCGGACCGGTTCTTCGGCCGCGACCGCGTCGTGCGCGAAGTCGTGGGTCTCGTCGGGCAGCGGCGGTTCGCCGGTGTGTTCGGCGCGTCCGGCTCGGGCAAGTCGTCGGTGCTGCGGGCGGGCCTGGTGGCGACGTGGGACCGGCCCTCGGTGGTGCTCACGCCCGGCGCGCGGCCGGTGCAGGAGCTGGCGGTGCGGGTGGCCGCGAGCACCGGCGGTGACGCGCCCGCGCTGGCCGCCGAGTTCACCGCGTACCGGGAGAACCTGCACCTGCGCGTGCGGCAGGCGCTCGTCGTCGGCGACGACGACCTGCTGATCGTGGTCGACCAGTTCGAAGAGGTCTTCACGCTGTGCCGGGACCCCGCCGAACGGTCCGCGTTCATCGCCGCGCTGACCACCGCCGCGTCCGCGCCGACCAGCCGCACGCGGGTGGTGCTGGGCGTCCGGGCCGACTTCCTCGGACACTGCGGCCAGTACCCCGAGCTGGTGGAGGCGCTGCGCGGCGGGCACGTCCTGGTCGGACCGATGTCCGCGGACGAGCTGCGCGAGGCGATCGTGTCGCCCGCCGTCGCGGTCGGCTGCAAGGTCGAGACCGCGCTGGTCACGCGCCTGGTCTCGGACGCGGCGGGCCAACCGGCGGTGCTGCCGCTGGTGTCGCACGCGTTGCTGGAGACGTGGCGCCGGCGGCGCGGTGTCGCGCTGACCCTGGCGGGCTACGAGGAGGTCGGCGGCGTCGAGCACTCGATCGCGCGCAGCGCCGAGCACGTCTACACGGCGATGAGCCCGGCCCGACGGCTGATCGCCCAGCAGGTGTTCCTGCGGCTGATCGCGGTCGGCGAGGGCACCGAGGACACCAAGCGCCGCGTCGCCCGCGCCGAGGTCGACCACCACGCCGAGGGCGACGGCGCGGAGGTGCTGGCCGCGTTGGCGCAGGCCCGGCTGGTGGTGCTGGACCGCGACGCGGTGGCGCTGGCGCACGAGGCGTTGATCCGCAACTGGCCGCGGCTGCGCGGCTGGATCGCCGAGGACCGGGCGGGCCTGCGGGTGCAGCGGATGCTGACCGAGGCCGCGCACACCTGGGAGGCACTGGACCACGACCCCGGCGCGCTGTACCGGGGCGCCCGGCTGGCGCTGGTGCGCGAGTGGGTCGACGGGACGCGCGGGCTCACGCCCGGCGAGATCCGGTTCCTGGAGGCCAGCATCGCCGCGGACGACGCGGTGCGCGCGATCGAGCACCGGCGCACGCGGCGGCTGCGGCAGCTCGTGTCGGTGATGGCCGTGCTGCTGGTGCTGGCGTCCAGCGCGATCGTGTTCGCCGTCCGCGCCGAGCGGTCCGCGACCGAGCAGCGCAACATCGCGCTGGCGCACAAGGTGATCACCCAGGCCGCCGCGCTGCGTGACGCCGACCCGGCGCTGTCGTTGCAGCTCACGCTGGCCGCGCACCGGCTCGCGCCGCTGCCGGAGACGCGGGACGCGCTGTTCGGCGCGTTCACCGAGCCCTACTCGACCCGGATCGGCGCGGTGCGCGCGATGGCCGCCGGCCCGACCGCCTCGCTGCTCGCCGTCGTGGACGACACCACCACCGCGGACGTGCGCCTGGTGGACATCGCCGACCCGCACCGCCCCGAGCACCTCGTCACGTTGACCGGGGTCAGCACGCCCAGGGTGCTGGCGTTCTCCGACGACGGCGAGTGGCTCGCCGGCGCGGCGGACAACTACATCGTGGTGTGGCGGGTGACGGACCCCCGCCACCCCGTGGTCACGCACCGGCTCGTCGACCTGTCGCCCCGGCCGACGCTGGCCCTGGCGTTCTCGCCGGACGCCCGCCACCTCGTGGCCGGGTTCGACGCCGGACCGGCGCGGGTGTGGGATCTGGCCGGCCGCGGCACGAGGGTGGAGCTGCCGCCGACCGGCGAGTCGTCGCACCAGGTGGCCTTCCTCTCCGGACACGTGGTGGCGGTCGGCTCCGGCGACCGGGTGCTCGCGGTCGACCTGGCCAGCGGCGCGTCGGGCGTCGTGGTCGACGGCGTCGGCGCGGTCACCGCGCTGGCGGTCGGCGACGGCGGCCGGGTGCTGGCCACGGCGGGGGAGGACCGGGTGGTGCGGTTGTGGGAGGTCGCCGACGGTGGTGGGCCCGCGCGGCAGACCGCCGCCCTGCGGCACGGCGGTGACGTGCGCGCCCTGGCGTTCGACGCTGACGCGCGGCTGCTCGCCACGGCGGGCGACGACCGGTCCGCGCGGTTGTGGAACGTCACCGACCGGCACGCGCCGGTCGAGGCCGCCACGCTCGACGGCCACCTCGGGGTGGCCACCGCGCTGACCTTCGCCGCCGGGGGACGTGCCCTGGTCACCGCCGGGGGCGACCGCGCCGCCCGGCTCACCGACCTCACCGACCTGCCGGTCGCCCACCCGACGACGCCGCGCTCGGTCGTGGTCGCCGCCGACCGCGGCCTGGCCGCCACCGTGGACGTCGACGGCGTGCTGAGGCTGGTCGACATCTCCGAGCCGCGCGGCCCGCGCACCGCCTGGCCGTTGACCGCGCACCCGGGCCCCGTCCGCACCGCCGCGCTCAGCCGGGACGGCGAGCACCTGGTCACGGTCGGCGAGGACACGCGGGTGCGGGTGTGGCGGACCACCAACCCGGCCGCGCCGGACCTGGTCGGCGAGGCCGGGCGGGCGCACCTGGTGGCGTTCAGCCCGAAGGGCGTGCACTTCGCCACCGGCGGGCTGGAGGACGGCGTGGCGCGGCTGTGGAACGTCGCGACCGTGGAGGAGGTCGCCGAGTTCGGCGACGAGGACAACCCGGAGCTGGTGACCAGCGCGCTGGCGTTCGACCGGACCGGCGACCGGTTGGTGGTCGCCAAGTACGGCGGGGCGGTCGAGGAGTGGGACGTGACCGTGCCGATGTGGCCCGAGCGGCGCCGCCGGGTCGGGCTGGACCTCGTCAGGTACATCGCCGCGGTGGTGCCGGCGCCCGGCGGGCTGGTGGTGGTGGAGTCGGACGGCAGGGCCGTGCTGTGGCGCGAACCCGGGACGGGGCACGACCCCGGCGACGACTCGCCGGTGCGGTTCACCGCCGCGGAGGTGCTCGGGTCGGCGGTGCGCGCGGTCGCGGTCGTCGACGACCTGCTGGTGGTCGCCGACGCCGACGGGAACCTGCGCCTGCACGACGTGCCCGCCGACGGGCCCGTCCGCCGGTCGGCCGTGTTCGCCGCGCACTCGTCGGGCGCCAACTCGGTGGCGTTCGCGCCCGATGGGCGCACGCTGGTCAGCGCGGGCGACTCGGTGCTCCGGTTCTGGCAGACCGACCTGGGCGCGGTGGTGGACCGGATCTGCGCCACCGCGTACCCCGGGATCACCGACCGGCAGTGGGCGGGCTACTTCCCCGACCTGCCCCACGACCCGCCGTGCGACCGGCCCTAGCCGGCCCCAGCCGGCGCGGGCGACGCGCCCAGGTCGCTTCAGTGCCCGCTGACAGCAACTTGCAAGATCACATCATGAAGTTTTACCGCCACTCATTGTGGCGGCGGACTTCACTCTCTAGATTGAGCCGGGTTGGCTGGGGTTGATCAACTGGGAAGAGGCGTTTGCGCGTGCGTGCGCTCACCCGAGGGCTGCTCGGTGTGGCCGGGTTCCTCGTCATCTGGGAGCTGTTCGGCCGGTCCCGGCTGGTTCCCTCGGAGTACTTGCCACCGCCGTCCGTCGTAGCGGTGGAGCTCGTGAAGTTGTTGGGGGATGAGCCTTTCCTGCGGGACGTCGTCGCGACGCTCCTCGCGGTGGTCATCGCCGTGGCGCTGTCGGTCGGGATCGCCGTCCCGCTCGGCCTCGTCCTGGGCAGCGTGGCGCCCGTGCGGCACGCCACCCGCGCCGTGGTCGAGTTCCTGCGCCCCATCCCGTCGGTGGCGCTGATCCCGCTGGCGGTGCTGCTGCTCGGCATCGGGCCGGAGACCAAGATCTTCCTCGCGGTGTACGCGGCGATCTGGCCCATCCTGTTCAACACCATCTACGCGCTCGACGAGCTCGACCCCCTGCTGGTCGAGACGGCGCGCGCGTTCGGCGCGGGCCGGGTGCGCGTGCTGGCGTCGGTCGCCCTGCCGAGCGCGATGCCGTTCGTCCTCACCGGCATCCGGCTCGCCGCCACGACGAGCCTGGTCGTGATCGTCAGCGTGGAGCTGCTGGAAGGCGGGTCCGGCGGCATCGGGCAGTACATCGCGAACGCGCGCAGCGGCGGCGGCCGGATGGACGTCGTCCTCGCCGGCACCGCGGTCGCGGGCGTGATCGGCTACCTGCTCAACGAAGGGCTCGACCGCGCGCAGCGCCGCTGGGTCGGCTGGAGCGCGGTCACCGGAGGTCGGTCGTGAGTCGATTCCTGCAGCGGTGGGCGGTGTTCGTGGGCCTCGTCGTGGTCTGGGAGCTGCTCACCTGGTACGCCGACGACACGTTCTTCCCCCGCCCCACCGAGATCGCCCTGGCCGCGTACGACCTGTGGCTGTCCGGACCGGCCGGTGACCTGTTCCTCACCGACACGGTGTTCGACCACGTGTTCCCGAGCATCGGCCGGCTCCTGGCCGGCTGGGGCGTCGCGGCCGTCGTCGGCGTCTCGCTCGGCGTGGCGCTCGGCCGCTCGGACAAGGCCGCGGAGTACGCCGGGCCGCTGCTGACGTTCATGCGGTCGATCCCGCCACCCCTGCTGGTGCCCGTGTTCCTGCTCGTGTTCAACGTGGGCACCACCATGCAGCTCGCCACGATCATCTTCGGCGTGCTGTGGCCCATCCTGCTCAACAGCGTCGACGGCGCCCGTTCCGTCGACGCCACGAAGTTCGAGACCTCGGCGGTGTTCCGCATCCCCAAGCCACAGTGGATCCTCGGTGTCGTCCTGCCCTCAGCGGCGCCGAAGATCTTCGCCGGGCTGCGGGTCTCCCTGTCGCTGTCGCTGGTGCTCATGGTCGTGTCCGAACTCGTCGGGACCGACAACGGGATCGGGTCGCAACTCCTCGTCGCACAGCGGGAGTTCGACTTCCCCGACATGTGGGCCGGGATCATCCTCCTGGGTGTCCTCGGCTATGCCCTCAACACCGTGCTCCTCGGCTTCGAGCGCAGATCCCTTGCGTGGCAGCCGAAGCAGGAGCGCACCCCCGCGACGGTGGAGGAAAAAGCAGTATGACCGCGATGCTCGAAGTGGCCGACCTCGGCCACACCTACCAGGCGAAGGACGGCGCGCACACCGCGATCGCCGACCTGTCGTTCACCGTCGGCACCGGAGAGCTGGTGTGCGTGGTCGGCCCGTCCGGCTGCGGCAAGTCGACGCTGCTGCGCACCATCTCCGGCCTGATCCGCCCCACTCGCGGCGAGGTCAGCCTGCACGGCGACCAGGTCCGCGGCGTGCCCGACGACCTCGCCGTGGTGTTCCAGGACTACAGCCGCTCGCTGTTCCCCTGGCTGACGGTGCAGAAGAACGTCGAGTTCCCGTTGCGCCGCAGCCTGGGCCGGGCCGACCGCCGGGCCCGCGCGGCCGAGGCGTTGGAGTGGGTCGGGCTGTCCGACGCCGGCCGCAAGTACCCGTGGCAGCTGTCCGGCGGCATGCAGCAGCGCGTCGCCATCGCCAGGGCGCTGGCCTACCGGCCCGCGCTGCTGCTGATGGACGAGCCGTTCGCCTCGGTGGACGCGCAGACCCGGTTCGAGCTGGAGGACCTGCTGCTGAAGGTCCGCACCGAACAGGACACCACGGTCCTCGTGGTGACGCACGACATCGACGAGAGCGTCTACCTGGGAGACCGGATCCTGGTCCTCTCCACGTCGCCCGCGTCGGTGGTGGCCGACCTCAAGGTCGACCTGCCCGCGCAGCGCGACCAGATCACCACCCGCGAGTCCGAGGCGTTCGTCGCGCTGCGGGGCGAGGTGGCGCGGCTGCTGAACGTCGGCAAGACCTCCGAGGAGGTCAAGGCGCGGCGCAAGGCGAACGAGCAGCAGGCGGCGAAGTGGGCCGAGGCGGAGCGGGCGGAGGCCTCGCGCGCCGAGGCCGAGGAGCGCGCCACGACGTGACGGGCCTCCTCTAGGCGAAGACGACGCCGGACGGGCGATCCGCGGCTCGTCGGCCCTCTCAGGGCCGGCGCCGGGGGTCGCCCGTCGTCGTGCGCGGGGGGTTTGTCGGAAACGTTTTCGGGCGCGGGTTTCGATGACGATCGTTCGCAACGATTCGACATCTTTCTCGCTGCCGCCGGGCTTCGCCGATGATCACCACGCCGTCGCCGGTCGATCACGCGCCGTGTGCGTCGTGCGCATTTCCGGTCGTTGCGGAGAGATGCTCCGCCAATTGTCCGGCGCGCCCCGGCGGGCCGTCGACGAGATATCCCGGCACGCGCTCGGGCGTCCACCGGGTGGAATCGGCGACGAATGCATCCGGTCGACTTCGGGAATGCGTGCGCCCGGTCGGAATCCGAATGCCGGGCGATGTCATCCCGCCGGTGCCTTGTTCTCCGGGGCGGGCGCATTCCCGTGCCGTGGCGGAGAACAAGGCTCCGGTATTCCGGTGTCATCGCGGAGCGGGTCGCCGAGCGCGGGTCCCGCTAATCGTAAGATGTTCTGCCTAGGGCCCCACGTAGTTTTGGGCGAAATAGCCCGCGGACGACCCGGAGGCGATGAGGTGTTCGAGTCGGGCTTGACCCAACCGGCTCAGGAACGGCTCCGGCGACCGGTGGATCATGAACACCATCCACTGCGAGAACTCCTGCGCACGCCACACGCGTCGCAGGCACACGTCGGAGTAGCTCCGCAGCCCCGTCTCATCACCCGTTCGGTGGTAGCGCGTCAGGGCGTCGGCCAGCACCTCGGCGTCGTGCAACGCGAGGTTCATTCCCTTTGCCCCCACCGGGGTGATGATGTGCGCGGCGTCGCCGAGCAGGTACAGGTTGCCGTGGTTCATCGGTTCGACCACGTGGCTGCGCATGTCCAGGATGCGCTTCTCGACGATGCGCCCTTCGGTGAGCTTCCAGTCGGAGTCCCGGAGCGCCAGCCGCTTGTGCAGCTCCGCCCACACCCGCTCGTCCGGCCAGTTGTCCACCGTGTCGTCCACCGGGACCTGGAGGTAGTAGCGCGACACCGTGGAACTGCGGAGCATATGACCCGCGAATCCATCCGGGTGAAGTGCGTAAATCACCTTGTGGGTGGATGGCGGGGCCTCGGCCAGGATGCTCAGCCACTCGATGCCGTGCTGGTGGGTGAACTCCTGCACCGCGCCCGCCGGGATGCTGCGCCGCGTCACCCCGTGGAACCCGTCCGCGCCCGCGATGAACGAGCAGTCGAGCCGCTCCCGCGTGCCGTCGGCGTTCGTCCAGGTCAGAGCCGGTTCGGTGGACTCGACCCCGTGCACCTCGACGTCCGTGACGGACCACCGGACGTCGCCGCCGCGCTCGTCGGCGTAGACCCGCACGAGGTCCTGGACGACCTCCTGCTGCGGGTAGATGTAGTGCGTCTGGCCGTCGTACAGGGTGGCGTAGTCCACCTCGTGCGCTTCACCGTTCACCCGGAATTCGCACGCGCCATGCCTGTCCGCCTCTTGGAGCAACCGGTCCGCGAGACCGTGCTCGGTCAACATTTGCACCGCGCGGTGCTCCAACACCCCGGCGCGGGGCCGGGTCTCGATGTACTCGCGAGTGCCTTTTTCCAGCACCACGCAGGGGATTCCGGCCTCGCGGAGCAGGTTCCCCAAGGTCAATCCCGCCGGGCCCGCTCCGACGATGCCCACCGGGCGCCGGTTGCTCTGTACGGCCCATTCCGCGTCAAGATCGCTCACCGCATACCCCAACCTCTGGACAGCCTGTGCAAAGATGCTCACCGAAGGTAGTGGATCAGCCTTCGAGTGTCGGTCGACTGGGGTCTTGCCGAACCGCTCGTGTCACTTTGAGTGGTTCCGCAGCGCCCCTGTCGCTCGTGCATCCTGCCCCCGCAAAGTCTTCACTCCAACAGGAGATGCCCCCCATGACTCGAAGAGTCGGCCTCTCGGCACGAAGGACCTTCGGCGTACTCGCCGCCGTCGCGATGCTCGCCGTCGTCTCCGGCTGCGGTCTCCTCGGCGGTTCCGAGGCGAAGCCCACCGAAGCCTCGGCACCGGGCAAGGTCGAGAAGGCCAAGATCTCGGTTGGCCTGCTCAACATCCTCGACGTCGCGTCGGTCCACGTCGCGATCAAGAAGGGTTACTTCAAGGAGGAGGGCCTCGAGATCGACGTCAAGATCGTCCAGGGTGGCGCCGTCGCCATCCCGGCCCTGATCAACGGCGAGCTCGACTTCACCTTCGGCAACTGGGTCTCGTTCTTCGCCGCCGAGGCGAAGGAGGCGGCCAAGGGCGTCGACGGCCTGAAGCTCGTCAGCGACGGCTACCAGGCCAAGCCCGAGATGTTCCTGATCCTCGCCAAGGCCGACTCCCCGATCAAGTCGCCCAAGGACCTCGAGGGCAAGACCATCGCGATCAACACGTTCCGCAACATCGCCGAGCTGACCGCGAAGGCGACGCTGGAAGCCAACGACGTCGACCCCGCCAAGGTCAACTTCAAGGAGTTCCCGTTCCCGGACATGGAAGCGGCGGTCCAGAACGGCACGGTCGACGCGGCCTTCATGGTGGAGCCGTTCATCAGCAAGGCCCAGCGCACGAGCGGTCAGATCACCGTGCTCGACGCGGCGTCCGGCCCCACGGCGGACATCCCGATCGCGGGCTACGCCACGACCGGCAAGTTCGCCAAGGCCAACCCGAACACCGTCGCCGCGTTCCAGCGCGCGATGGCGAAGGGCCAGCGCGACGCGGCGGACCGCCCCACGGTCGAGCCGCTGCTGGTCGAGTACGCCAAGGTCGACAAGGAAACCGCCAGCCTCGTGCACTTCGGCGAGTTCCCGACCACGCTGGACGCCACCCGCTTGCAGCGCGTGGCGGGGCTGATGCGAACCTACGGCCTGCTCGAGAAGGACTTCGACGTCAAGCCGATGCTGTTCAGCGCGTCAGGTAGCTGATCCCGTCGGGGGGAGCCCGCCCGCCGGGCTCCCCCCTCGGGTGTTTCCCGTTCGGGTCGAGGGCGTGAAAAAACCATGAACGCCGGTTAGCGATCGTTTAGCGCGTCCACGTGTGGTCTGCGCGACAATGGTTGATTTGCAAACTACCGGCTTCCTCGTCCGAACGGCGGTATGACTCGGCGGATTTTTCCACCAAGATCCACCGGGTTTGTAGGGATGTGTCGTTTCACCGGGCTGGGGAGTGTGCTGACGGTGCGCGGTCACGACGACCACGCCTCCGGGAGAGATCCGGAGCGGATTCAACTCGACACGGGTGCCGCTGGAAGCGGTCCACCCGACTCGGGGCCCAGCACAGGCGCCGTGCCCGGCGACCGGGGAGTATCCCGGTGGCGCCTGCGGAACTGGCGCCTGCGCAGCAAGCTGGCGGTGGTGCTCCTGGTGCCCGCGCTGAGCACGCTGACCCTCGCCGGGCTGCGGCTGAACACCCAGCTGGACGACGTGGAGCTGTTCGGCCAGGTCCAGCGGGAGCTCCAGCTGTCCGCCCAGGTGGCGGCGGTGTCCGACGCCCTGCAGCTGGAACGCGACGCCGCGGTCTGGTTCGTGGCGGGCGGTCGCGAGCTGAACCAACCCGAGTTCCAGACGCGCTCCAGCAAGGTCGACGCCGAGGTCGGCAGGCTGCGCGACGTCGCCGCCTCCACGACCGGTGTCGACGACGCGGTGCGCGAGGCGTTCCAGAAGTCGTTGCAGTCACTGGACGGCCTCAACGCGCTGCGGAACACGGTGACCACCACCAAGTACCCGGACATCTCGGTGCACAGCGCCTACGGCCAGGTGCTGGCCGCGCTGGCGCAGGTGCACCGCGCGACCGCGAGCAGCCTGAGCAACGAGACGATCACCCCGCTGGCCGGCGCCAACCTCGCGCTCTACTCCGCGAAGGAGCAGCTGACGCAGCAGAACTCGATCCTGCTGTCGACGGCCACCCGCGGCGAGTTCGCGCCCGGCCAGGCCAACGCGCTGCGCGCGGCGCAGTCCCGGTTGGACGCGGCGCTCACCGACTTCGCGGTCACCGCGAGCCAGGAGAACCGGCAGCTGCTGTCCGACACCGTGTCCGGCACGCCCGTCGACGCGCGCAACAGCCTGGTGCAGCTGGCGCTGGTGCAGCAGGAGGACGCCGGCGAGGTGTCCATCTCGGACGGTGACGTCCTGGCCGTCGGCGAGGCGACCGCGGCCCTGCTGCGGCAGGTGTCGCAGGACCTCGAACGCCAGGCCGACCAGGCGTCGATCGACCTGACCGAGGCGGCCCGCGCGTCCGCGTGGCGTGACGCGGCGCTGGTCGCCGTCGCGCTGGTGATCGCGTTCGCCCTCATGGCCTTCGTCGCCCGCTCGATGCTGACGCCGCTGCGCGTGCTGCGCCGCACCGCGTTGGACGTGGCCCGCAACCGCCTGCCGGACGCGATCAAGCGGATCCGGACGCACCGCGACCCGGCCCGCGCCGCGGAAGAGGCGCTGGTGCCGGTGCCGATCCACACGACCGAAGAGGTCGGCCAGGTGGCCCGGGCGTTCGACGCCGTGCAGCGCGAAGCCGTCCGCCTCGCGGTCGAGCAGGTGGCGCTGCGCGCGAACGTCAACGACATGTTCATCAACCTGTCCCGGCGCTCGCAGGCGCTGGTCGAGCGGCAGATCACCGTCATCGACCGGCTGGAGCAGGACGAGCAGGACCCCGACCAGCTGGCCAGCCTCTTCGAGCTGGACCACCTGGCCACCCAGATGCGCCGCAACAGCGAGAACCTGCTGGTGCTCTCCGGCACCACGGTCAACCGCCGCGTCACCCGGCCCGTGCCGATCTCCGAGGTGCTCGGCGCCGCGGTGTCCGAGGTCGAGAAGTACGCCCGGATCCAGATCGCGCCCGCGCCGGAGCTGAAGGTGCAGGGCCGCGTGGTCAACGACCTCGCGCACCTCATCGCC
This sequence comes from Actinosynnema sp. CA-299493, assembly GCF_050946825.1. Classification (NCBI taxonomy): domain Bacteria; kingdom Bacillati; phylum Actinomycetota; class Actinomycetes; order Pseudonocardiales; family Pseudonocardiaceae; genus Actinosynnema; species Actinosynnema sp. CA-299493. Next base: position 7,465,024 of record NZ_CP191993.1, on the reverse strand, counting down.
GAGCTGCTGGACAACGCGACCGCGTTCTCCAAGCCCACCACCAAGGTGACCGTGCGGGCGATCGAGACGCGGCGCGGCGAGGTGTCCATCCGCATCCACGACCGCGGTGTCGGCATGCAGGAGCAGGACGTCGTCGAGGCCAACACCAAGCTCGCCGACCCGCCCGAGGTCGACGTGTCGGTGGCCCGCGAGATGGGCCTGTACGTGGTCGGCCAGCTCGCCAAGCGGCACAACATCCGGGTCACGTTGAGCAACAACGACGACATAGAGGGTGGCGTCACGGCGCAGGTCGTGCTCCCGATGGACCTGCTGCACCGCGGTCCCGAGCCGCTCGCGCCCAGGCCCGCGCCCGCCGCGCTGCCGCAGCGCCAGGCCGTGCCGCAGCTGGAGGAGAGCGGTGTCGGCGTGCTGGCCGGCGTGCCCAAGTGGACGCCGGAGATCGCGCCCGGCGGCTACGCGCCGCTGGAGCTGCCCGCTTCGACCGGACCGCAGGTCGTGCACACCCACGAGGCCGAGCCCGGCGGGTACTTCCAGGTCGAGCAGACCCCGGTGGACGACCTGTTCACCGCCACCGTGGCCGAGACCCTGCCGCCGCCCGGCGAGGAGGTCCCGGACTACTCGTACCCGCCGTCGGCCGCCCGGCGCCCGGCGCCCGAGCCCGCCCCGGTGGTGGTCGAGCGGGAGGAGGACGACGCCTCCACCCAGCGGCTGCCGATCTACGAGGACGTGCTGTCGCGCTGGTTCCAGGGCGGCGAGGCCGAGGGCGGGGTGGCGCGCGGCGAGGTCGTCGACCAGCAGCCGGCCACCGCGCCGCCGGAGACCGCGTCCGAGCGGACGATGTTCGCCGACCGCGCCGAGCTGATGGGCGCCGACAACGGCCACGCGGGCGCCGACAACGGCCGCGCGGGCACCGACAACGGCCGGGGCCACGTGGGCACCGCGTCGGAGCAGACCGCCTACACCGACCGGTCCGACCTGATCACGTCGCCGAGCGCGCCGCCCGCGCCGCCGAGCAGGCCGACGCCGCCCGAGCCGCGCGGCTCGACCCCGGCCGGCCTGCCCAAGCGCGAGCCCGCGCCGTCGGCGATCCCGTCGTCCGGCACGGCGTCCACGCCTGGGTGGGGCGCGGCGGCCGATGACGGCTGGACGGTGGCGACCAGCGCGCTCAAGGCGCCGGTCGACGACACGACCACCGCGGGCCTGCCCAAGCGCGTCCCCAAGGCGCGCCTGATGCCGGGTTCGCTCTCCGCACCCTCCTCGCGCGGGTCGGCGCCGACGGCGGCGCAGCCGTCGGCGAACAGCGCCACGTCGGCCGGTGTGGCGACCGCGGTGTCGCCGAGCCGGTCCGCCGACCGGTTGCGCCAGCGCTTCGCCACCTACCAGCGAGGTGTGCAACTCGGCCGTCAGGCGGGCGACGACGCCGGCATGCCGTGGGACGGCGTGTCGTTCGAGGACAACACCACCGCCAACGGCGGCAATCAGACCAAGGAGCAGAAGTGACCTCCGCAACCGAGGAACTCGAAAACTTCAGTTGGCTGGTCGATGACTTCGTCGCCCGGGTCGCGGGCGTCGCACACGCGATCGTGGTCTCCGCGGACGGACTGCTGCTCGCCTCCTCGGAGCGGTTGCCGATCGACCGCGCCGAGCAGCTCGCGGCCGTCTCGTCGGGCCTGGTCAGCCTGAACCTCGGCGCGGCGCGCTGCTTCGAGGCGGGCGACGTCAAGCAGACCGTGGTGGAGATGGAGCGGGGCTACCTGTTCCTGATGTCCATCAGCGACGGCTCGTGCCTGGCCGTGCTCGCGGCGCCCAACTGCGACATCGGCCTGATCGGCTACGCGATGACGCGGCTGGTCGAGCGGGTCGGCATCCAGCTCACCCCGGAGATCCGCTCGCAGCTGCACGTCGCCATGCGCGGCTGAGGTCCCACCACCCGGCGAGGTCCTACTACTAGGGAAAGCAGAGCAACATGAGCGGTGGCGCTCCCGGCCGGCCGGGGTCATCCGCGGCGAGCCTGACCGTGACGTCGACGAAGATCGTGGTGGCCGGCGGGTTCGGTGTCGGCAAGACGACCTTCGTCGGGTCGGTGTCGGAAATCGTGCCGCTGACCACCGAGGCGGTGATGACCGAGGCCAGCGTCGGCGTGGACGACCTCTCGGCCACGCCCAACAAGATGACCACCACGGTGGCCATGGACTTCGGCCGGGTGTCGCTGGACAGCGACCTCATCCTGTACCTGTTCGGCACACCCGGCCAGCACCGGTTCTGGTTCATGTGGGACGACCTGGTGCGCGGCGCGATCGGCGCGGTCGTGCTGGTCGACACCCGCCGGCTGTCGGACGCGTTCGCCTCGATCGACTTCTTCGAGGACCGGGAACTGCCGTACGTGGTGGGCGTGAACTGCTTCGACGGCCTGCTGCACCACCGCATCGAGGACATCCGGGAGGCGCTGACGATCGACGAGTCGGTGCCGATCGTGCCCTGCGACGCGCGCAACCGGCAGTCGACCAAGCAGACGCTGATCACGTTGGTGCAGCACGCGATGCGGCAGCCGACGTTCGCCTGACCCACCGCCTGACCACAGCGCGACGGGCCGTGACCGGAAAACCGGGTCGCGGCCCGTCGCCGTGCGAACCACACTCGGACGGGTGGCGGACGCTGTCGAGGACGCGGACCTGGCGGCCTACTACGACCTGATCAACGAGTTCGACGAGGACGACCGCTACGGCTCCTGGGACCGGACGCCGCTCACCGGCGCCGCCCGCGAGATCATCACGATCGCACGACCAGGTCCGCCCCCGGCAGCGCGCCGTCGCTGACGACCAGCGCGCCGGCCGACCGCACCAGCGGCAGCACGGCGCACAGGGCCTGCTGCGCCAGCGCTTCCCCGGTCGGCACGGCCGGCTGCACGCCGTGCAGCCCGTGACGCTCCACGGCGGACAGCTCCGGCAGGCCGAACGTGACGTCGTGCAGCAGCAGGCGGACCCCCATGCCGCGCAACGCGATCAGGTTGTCCTCCACCACGTCCAGGTCCTCGGCCTGGCCCGGCGCCGACAGGCACCGCGCGGACAGGCTCAGCCACAGCTCCTGCGGCGCCAGCCCGGACGAGCGCAACGCCTCGGCGACCGGTGCGGTCAGGTCCGGGTCCCGCGACTGGTCCGGTGACAGCCGCACCAGCGCCGGCAGCCGTTCGGCGGCGGCGAAGGCGCACGCCTCGTCCAGCACCCACTCGGCCAGCTGGCCGCTGAGCCCGAGCTCGTCGGCGAACCGCAGGCACTCGTCGTGCGACACCGGGCCGTACTCCGCCTCGTGCCACCGCAGCCGGGCCGCCACCGCGACGCGTTCGCCGTCCCGGTCGACCGGCAGGTAGTCCAGCGCGATCTCGCCGTTCTGCAACGCGCCGGGCATGGTCGCGATCAGCGACGACCTGGCGCGGTCGCGGGCGTCCCGCCCGGCGTCGTAGATGCCCCACTGGCCCTTGCCGGCGCTCTCCGCGCGGCGCAGCGTGCTGTGGGCCTGGCGCAGCAACGCCATCGCGTCCGTCCCGCGCGCCGACGTGCGGACGAAACCCATGCCCGCGGACACGCCGACGCCGTGCCCGGCCAACCGCACCGGCTCGACCAGCGCGGCCTCGATCGCCTCGGCCAGGGCGGAGATGCCCGGCGTGGTGGGGGAGTCCTCGATCAGCACGACGAACTCGTCGCCGCCGATGCGCGCGACGGTGGCGTCCTCGTCCGCCACCACCGCGGTCAGCCGCCGGGCCACGACCTTGAGCAGCTCGTCGCCCGCCTCGTAGCCGAGGCCGTCGTTGACGATGGCGACGCTGTCCACGTCCAGGTAGCACAACGTGATCGAGCCCGGCCGGCTCAGCGCGCCCTCCAGCCTGGGCAGGAAGCTCTGCCGGTTCGGCAGGCCGGTCAGCACGTCGTGCAGCGCCTGGTGGCGCAGGTAGTCGCGCAGCACCCGCTGCTCGGTGGTGTCCTCGACCACGGCGACGTGCCACCGCGGCCTGCCGTCGTCGTCGCGCACCACCGACAGCGCGACCTCGGTCCACATCGGCTCACCCGCCGCGTCGGTGAACTGCCGCTGCACCCTGGTCTCGTCCGCGGTCGGCGGCGTGGCGACGAACAGGGTCGCCAGGTCCTCCGGCGGCAGCATCGCCTCCAGCGCCGGGTTGGCGCCCACCAGCGCGCCGTGCGCGTCGAAGATCGCGATGCCCGCCGTGGAGCCGACGAAGACCTGCCGGAACAGCTCCGGCAGCGCCCACGCCTCGACCGCCGTGGGAGCGCTTCCCTCGGCGGGGGTGACGCGGACTGGCTCGGTCATGGGCGGGTGTGCGGAGAGGGGTGAAGATCAGGTCACCGCGCATCTTCCGGACCACCGGCCACCGCCGTCAAGGCTTCACCGGATCGTGTTAAACACATACCCATTCGGTCAGGATCGTCGTGTCGCCGACCTTGCACCGGAACCGGACCGGACCCGACGGCGGCGGGCCGAGGAGGAACAGGCCCAGCTCGTCCAGCTCCGCCTCCTCCACCGGCCCGGTCGCGGTGACCAGCCAGACCCGGCCCGGCCGCGCCGGCAGCACCTGGCCCGCGACACCCGCCTCGGTCACCTCGACCTGCACCGACACGCCCTCGGCGTCGAACACGAGCTGCCGTGCGGTCTGCGTCGCCCGCGCCCGCGCCGCCAGCTCCTCGTCCAGCACGGAGTCGTAGCTGGTCAGGGCGAGCAGCTCGGCGTCGACCGTGCGCCACGTGAACGCGGCGCGCGCGGCCTGGAGCAGGTGCTCGGGCACGTCGCGCTCCTCGGCGAGCGCCGTGCCCAACTCCCGCAGCAGCACCTCATCGCTTTCCCACCCCGGATCGTCCCTCAACACCGACCACACCTCCTCCGCCTGCCGGCCGCGGCTCGACCAGCTCCATCACCGCGGGAGTCTTGCGCAACTTCTCCAGGCACCTGATCCGGGTGGGCCCGATGCTGCCCACCGGCATCCCCAGCTCCTCGGCCACCACCGCGTAGCCCGGCGGCGGGTCGGCCATGAGCTTGGCCAGCAGCACCCGGCACGGCTCCGACAGCGAGCGGAAGCCCTCGCGCAGCGCCTGCCGCCGCTGGGCGGCCTCCCACTCCTCGTCCAGGTCCGCGACCGCGTCGTCCGGGCTCGCCGGCTCGTCCTCGGACTGCGGGTCGTACGGCAGGGTGCGCTGCTGGAGCCGCAGCATCCGCAGGCACTCGTTGCGGGTGGTCGTGGCGATCCACCCGGGCAGCGCGTCCGCCTCGCGCAGCCGGCCCAGCTGCTCCACCAGCCGCAACCACACGGTCTGGTGCACGTCCGCCGCGTCCGCGTGGCGCAACCGGTGCCGGTGCACCACCGCCAGCACCAGGGGCGTGAAGCGCGCGACGATCTCGTTCCACGCGTCCTGGTCGCCCTCCGCCGCCGCGCTCACCAGCGCGGCGATCGGGGAAGCAGGGGTCACGTCCCCTCCTCTGGTCCCGGGGGTGCTGCACCGCCGCCCGGACGTGCCCCGGCGCGGACCCCGGCCGGGTCACGGACTTCGGATTCCTCGCTGCCACACACTACGGAGCGGCGACCCGGCCGCGAGATACAAGCTTCGGCCGAACCACCGCGAGACCGCCGCCACCCGAGGGGCCGCGGCCGTCAGGCACAGAGGACACCGTAGCCCGGGAAGAACTCCGGCCGCCCGACGAGCAGGTGGTCGCGGGCGGCCACGGCGGTCAGGCCGCGCTCGGTCATCGTCGCGGCGATCAGCCCGGCCACGTGCGGCGCGGCGAACGAGGTGCCCAGCCAGTAGGCGAACCGGTCGAAGACGTCCACCGGCAGGCCCGGCAGCTCCCACCTGCCCCTGAGGAACGTGCTGGTCCGGTTGCCGACCGCGCACGCGTCGACCCAGTAACCGTGGTTGGCGTAGCAGGCGGGCGCCCGGCTGCCGTCGCGCTCCTCGGCGACCGCGGACACGGCGACCACGCCGGGCAGCGCGGCGGGCCAACTCGGCCGGGTGGTGCCCTGGTTGCCCGCGGACGCCACCACGACGACGTCGCGCGGCAGGGTCGCGAGCGCCCGGCGGATGGGTTCGGAGGCGGTGTCGTCCTGGGTGAAGCAGCCCATCGAGATGTTGACGACCTGGACCTTCTCGTCGAACGACGACAGCGCGCGGGCGAACTGCTCCTCGGTGCCGAGCCCGTTCGGGTCCAGCGCCTTCTCCGGGTCGATCCGCACGCCCGGCGCGGCCTGCCGGACCACGCCCGCGACGAACGTGCCGTGACCGCCTTCGAGCGCGAACACGTCGGAGTACCGGTACGCGGCGTCGACCTCGTCGGCCCTGGGGGTGAACGCGCCGCCGAGCCACTGCGGGTGGTCGACCGCGGCGGTCGCCGAGATGCCCGTGTCGAGGACGCCGACCACGACGCCGCGGCCGAGGCCGGAGTTCGCCGGGTCCGGCGCCGCCAGCGGCGTGCCCACGCGCGGCGGCTCGCCCGGGTTGCCGTGCATGTTGCCGCCGTGGCCGAAGAGCACGTGGTGCGGCTGCACGAACGGCGTGCGCTCACCGGGCCACTGCGCCGGGTCGCGCAGCAGGCGGACGATCTCCGGGATGTCGTCGGGGTTGCGCGACAGCAGCAACCGGGCCATGCCCGCGAAGTCCCGGCCGCGGGTGTTGACGATGTTGTTCTGCGCGAGCTTCCGAGCCACCCGGTCGACGTCCTCGGGAATGGTCAGCAGCTCACCGGCGACGAAGACGAACTCCCGGCCGCGCTCGGGGTGGAGGCGATAGCTCTGGTGCGCGCGGATGACCTGGTGGAAGGCCTCCTGGTAGAGCCCGGAGCGAGTCGATGGATCGGACACCGAGGCCTCACAGCAGCGTCGACGGGTGCTGGGTGTGAGCAAGCTACCACAGCCGACTTGGTAATAAGGTGGGTTCGTGGCAGGGGTTTCCGCCGCCGCAGCGCTGGAAGCCCGGCAACGGGACCCGCGCGCGGCCATCGAGATCGGCCGGTCCGCGCTGCGGGCGGCGCGGGCTTCGGGCGACGGCGAAGAGGCCTCCGCGGCGGAACGCGCGATCGGTCTCGCGTTCCGCGAGCTGCACGACTTCGACGCGGCGCTGCGCCACCTGCGGCGCTCCGTGCGCGTCGCCGAAGGGGCCGGGTCGGCGCGAGCGGCGGCACTGGCCCGGATGAGCCTCGCGTTCGTGCTGTCCAACACCGGCCGGCACGCCCAGGCGTTGCGCGCGATCAACGCGGCGCTGCCGAACCTGCGCGGCGTGGACGCGGGCAGCGGTCGGATGCAACGAGGTCTGGTGCTGCACTACCTGTGCCGGTACGACGAGGCGTTGCGCGAGTACAACGGCGCGATCGAGGTGGTGCGCCGGTTCGGCGAACGGCTGGTGGAGGCGCGCGCGCTGAACAACCGGGGACTGCTGCGCGCCTACACCGGCGGGCTGCGCGCGGCGGACGAGGACTTCGACCGCGCCGCCGTGCTCTACCGGGAGCTGGACCAGGCGCTGGCCGTGGCGGACGTCCGGTGGAACGCGGGCATCTCCGCGTCCCGCGCGGGCGACGTGCCGCGCGCGTTGACCATGTTCGCCGAGGCCGAGCGCGAGTACCGGCGGTTGGCGGTGCCGCGGCCCGCGCTGCTGATCAACCGGCTGGAGCTGCTGGTGTCCGTGCCGCTGCTGGAGGAGGCGCGGGCGGCGGCCGACCTCGCGCTGGAGGAACTGGGCGGCGACCTCGTGCTGGCCCGGTCGGAGGCGTTGTTCTACCGGGCCAGGATCGCGCTGCTGGAAGGCGACCTGAACCGCGCCGTGGAGATGGCGGTGGCCGCGCGCAAGGGCTTCCGCCGCGAGAAGCGCGAGGTGTGGGCGGAAGGCGCGCGGCACGTGGAGCTGCGCGCGGCGTACCTGAGCGGGCAGCGGACCAGGGCGCTGGTGACGGCGCTGACCAAGGTCGCGACCCGGTTGGACGCGCTCGGCTGGCGGATGGCGGGCCTGGAGGCGCGGGTCGACGGTGCGCTGGTCGCACGCGACCTGGGCGACCACTCGCGCGCGGTGGCGGAGCTCACCGCGGCGGGCGCGGCCCGACGCGGCGGACCGGCGGCGCACCGCGTGCAGGGCTGGTACGCCGAGGCGTTGCGGCGCGACCTGCTGGGCAGCGCGCGCGGCGCGCAGATCGCGTTGCGGCGCGGGCTGGCGCTGCTCGACGAGTACCGCGTGTCCCTGGGCGCGACGGAACTGCGGGCGTTGAGCGGCGCGCAGGGCGCGGCCCTGGCATCGGAAGGACTGCGCACGGCGGTCGCGGGCGGCCGGGCCGGCCGGGTGCTGAGCTGGGCGGAGGCGTGGCGCGCGGGCGCGCTGCGGATGACGCCCGCCCGGCCCCCGGAGGACTCCGGGCTGGCCGACGCGCTGGCCGAGCTGCGCGCCGTGACAGCGGACCTGGAAGCGGCGTCCACCGCGGGACGGCCGACGGCGTCGTTGCGGCAGCGGCAGGTGCGCGGCGAGCAGCGGGTGCGCGAGCTGACCCGGCAGACCGGCGGCGGTGGCGCGGTGTTCAAGCCACCGGCGGTGGGCGAGCTGGCGCGGGCGTTGGGCACGTCGGCGTTGGTGGAGTACCTCGACCACGAGGGCGAGCTGCTGGCCGTGGTGGTGGCGGGCGGCCGGGCGTCGCTGCACCGGCTCGGCCCGCTGGACGGCGCGCTGCGGGAACTGCGGCTGCTGCGGTTCGCCCTGCACCGACTGGTGACGCTGCCCGGGCACGTCGACCGCACGGCGGTGCGCGCGGGCGCGGAGCACGCGGCCCGACTGCTGCAGAACCGGCTGCTGGAGCCGTTGCGGCGACGGCTCGACGACCGGCCGCTGGTGCTCGCGCCGACCGGCCGGCTCGGCGGCCTGCCGTGGTCCGCGCTGCCCGCGTGCCGGGGCCGCGCGGTGACCGTGGTGCCGTCGGCGACCGTGTGGCTGCGCGCGACGACCTCCGTCCTGGTGTCGCACGACCGGGTGGTCCTGGCGGCCGGGCCGCGGTTGCCGGCCGCGCCGACGGAGATCGCGGCGATCGAGTCGCTCGGCCCGGTCAACGCCTCGGTGCTGGTCGGCGGCGCGGCGACGGTGGACGCGGTGGCGGCGGCGATGGACGGCGCACCGTTGGCGCACGTGGCCGCGCACGGCTCGTTCCGCGCGGACAACCCGCTGTTCTCCGCGCTGGAACTCGCCGACGGCCCGCTGACCGTCTACGACCTCGAACGGCTGCGCACACCACCCGCGCGGGTCGTGCTGTCGGCGTGCGACTCGGGCCTGTCGGCGGTGCGGCCCGGCGACGAGCTGATGGGGTTCACCGCGGCGCTGCTCGGGCTCGGCACCCGGACGCTCGTCGCGCCGGTCATCCCCGTGCCGGCCGAGGTGACCACACCGCTGATGGTCGACCTGCACCGCAGGCTCGGCGCGGGCCACTCGCCGGCCGTCGCGCTGGCGGGCGCGCAGGAAGCGCACCGGGAAGACGGCGACACCGCGTTCGCCGCGAGCGCCGGGTTCCTGTGCTTCGGCGCGTGACCCCCGGCGCCGGCCACTCGTGAAGACCCCGCGGCCCCAGTAGGTTGGCGTCGTGGACGAGAGCGCGGACGCACGGGACATGTTGGCGGTGGCGGTCGCCGAAGCGCGCGCCGGCCTCGCCGAGGGCGGCATCCCGATCGGCGCGGCGCTGTTCGCCGCCGATGGCACGCTCCTGGGCCGCGGCCACAACCGGCGGGTGCAGGACGGCGACGCGTCCACCCACGCCGAGACCGCCGCGTTCCGCGCCGCGGGCCGCCGACCGGGCTACCGCGACACGATCATGGTCACCACGCTGTCACCGTGCTGGTACTGCAGCGGTCTCGTTCGCCAGTTCGGGATGGCCCACGTGGTGATCGGCGAGGCCCGGACGTTCCACGGCGGTCACGACTGGCTCGCCGAACACGGTGTCCGGATCACCCTCCTGGACGACCCGGAGTGCGTCCGGATGATGACCGACTTCATCGCCGCCGAACCCGAGCTGTGGTTCGAGGACATCGGCCAGGATTAACGCGCCGCGCCGCACGCCGACACAATCCCGACACGGGCCGACGCCACCATCGTCCGGCATGGAACCGTGGCACGTCGACGAATCACTGGCCTGCTTCGTGCTCGCCGAGGGCGCGGTGGCGGTGGAGGTGCCGGCCAGCTGGGGCGCCGAGGTCAGCACCTGCCTCCGCTCCGCCGGACCGCTCGGGCCGATCCTCGCCATCCCCGGCCCCCGGCTGCGCTGGCTGTTCCTCGCCAGACCGGACCCGGAACCCGAGGCGCGGCACGTGCCGCCACCCGACGTCCGCTACTGGCACGGTCCGCGCCGCATCCCGGCGGCCGAATCGCGGTGGGTGGTGCCCCCGGCGGGCGCACTGCCCCCGGTGGGGGCGGTGCGCTGCGCCATCAGGACGGTCCGCCGGTTCTGGTAGGCCTCTCCGCCCGCCCGAACCGGCTCGACCGGAACCGGCTCAGCCGGAACCGGCTCGACTAGAACCGGCTCGACTAGAACCGGCTCAACGCCTCTTCCACGGAACCGACGACGGTGAACACCGAACTCAGCCCGGTCGCCTCGATCGGCCGCTGCGTCGCCCGGCTGGTCGCCACCAGCACCAGCGGCACGCCCAGACCACTCGCCCGCTGACTGCCGACGACCAACGACTCCAGCCCGGCCGAGCCGAGGAAGCGCACCCCGCCGAGGTCCACCACCACACCCCGCACGTCCTCGACCAGGTGCTCCGTGAGCGGCCTGGTCAGCTCCTCTGCGCTGCTCGTGTCCAACTCGCCCGACACGTGCAGCACCACCACGCCGTCCACGGGTCTGTCGACTCGAACGGAAGCGAGCGTTGCCGCGGGTTCTGGCACGCCGGTACTCCTCTCACTCAGCGACGCCGGCGCGGCGTCGAATCCTCCACGGTAGACCTCAACGGGCATCGTCGACCGTTTCGGCCAAGATCAGGTCGACCAGCCCGCGCGCGTCCGGCGAACCGCCGAAAGCCCGGCGCCGGCGCGCCCCTGCCCTGTGCGACCGACCAGGCCAGGTGGCCCTCCACAGTGGACAACGCGGAGGCGTCGTCGAGCGCGCCCGCGCACCACGACACCAGCTCGGCCGCCCGGTCCCGGGCCGGCACCAGGTCGCCCGTGCGCGGCGGCGGCCCCAGCGTGCCGATCGGCGGGATCGCCGAGGCCATCAGCCGGGCCCCCGCCGCGTGCGCGGCCTTCGCCAGGTGGAGCCGACCGCCGACCACCTGCTCCGCCGGCTCCTCAGTGGTCCCGCACACCGGCGCGGCGACCTCGATCCGGAACGGCGTCAGCTCGCGTTGCACGTCGTGACCTGCGCCGGCGTGCTGGGCGACCGAGTCGGCCGGCGGCACGGGACGGCGCGTCCCGGGGTCGACGAGGAGGAACTCCTGCTCGACCCCCACGGTCCACGGCGCGGTCATGACCCACCCATACCCAATCGGGCGAACGTTCAACCACGGTGTTCCGGGTTATTTTCGGGTGCCGGCGTTTCACGCGGTCGTGGCCGGGAACCTCGCCGCGGTGAGGTTGCGCCGCAGTGATCCGTCCGGGCCCGGCTGGCGCCGGCGTGCCCGCGGTCGGGGGTTCAGCTACGTGGACGCCGACGGCGAGCCGCTGGACGCCGGGTCGGTCGAGCGGATCAAGTCCCTGGTCATCCCGCCCGCGTGGCGCGACGTGTGGGTGTGCCCGCACCCGAACGGCCACATCCAGGCGGTGGGCACGGACTCGGCCGGGCGGCGGCAGTACCTGTACCACGAGCGGTGGCGGCAGGACCGGGACGAGGAGAAGCACGACCGGGTGCTGGCGCTGGCGCCGCTGCTGCCGGGGTTCCGGGCCGAGGTGGGTCGGGAGCTGGAGGGGCGGGGGCGGTCGCGGCAGCGGGTGCTGGCGGTGGCGTTGGCGGTGCTGGAGCGCGGGGTGTTCCGGGTCGGGGGTGAGACCTACGCGGCGGACAACGGGACGCACGGCGTGGCGACGCTGCTGTGCTCGCACGTGGCCGTTCGCCGGTCCACCGTGGAGTTCTGCTACCCGGCGAAGGGCGGGATCGAGTTCACCACGGCGGTGCAGGACGGGGCGTTGGCGCGGGCGGTCCGGGGGCTGTTGCGCGGGCGGGGCGGGGACGAGCGGCTGCTGGTGGACCAGCGGGGGCGCGCGGTCGGGTCGGACGACGTGAACGAGCGGTTCAAGGAGATGGTGGGGTCGGAGTTCTCGGTGAAGGACTTGCGGACGTGGCACGCGACGGTGCTGGCGGCGGCGGCGTTCGCGCGGGAGGGGCGGCCGGAGACGAAGCGGGGGCGGCAGCGGGTGGAGGCGGCGGTGGTGCGGGAGGTCTCCGAGAGCCTGGGCAACACCCCGGCCGTGGCGCGCAGGTCCTACATCGACCCCCGGGTGGTGCGGCTGTACCACGAGGGGGTGATGATCAGGGCGAAGTCGGCTGATCGTGAGACAGTGGAACGTGCCGTCCTGCGGATGCTACGGAGGTGAATCAACTTCGCCTCCCTTGTTTCCGCAGGCCAGCGAGCCGTCCGGTCACACTAACGGGTGATCATCGGCCGAAAATGTACGGAAACACCGTTACCGCACCTCGGTTAAAACCATGAGGAGGCCCGCCAACCACCAGACCACCCAACCCCACCTACCCCGACCACCAACGCCGCCGACCGTCACTCACCCCAGCCACTCACCCCAGCCGCCCAACCCATCCACCGCCACTGCCCGCCGCGACCGCCAACCGCCGCCGCAAATCACGCACCCGCACCCCCGCACCCACTCGCCGTCACCACCGCCACCCGGCAACTGCGGCACCCGGCACCCGCGACACCCGGCACCGCAATCGTCGGCCACCGCAATCGCCGGCCGCTGCGGTGATCGCCGCTATGACGTCCCGCTGGGTTGTGATGTCCCGCCGGTGCGATCACCGGCCAACTGGGTCACCGGCTGGGACGGGGCAGCGGTGAGTGTGACTTTAAATCGCAGCGCTGCGGATCATTCGGTGCCGTCCACATCACTGACGGAGCAGAGCCCCGACGTCCTCGTGCAGCCGAACCGCCCCGCCGACGAGCACGATCTCGGCTCCGCACTCGACTGCGCGCAACGGCAGCACCTCGTCGGCCCGTCCTTCGTCGACCTGCTGCGAGCCGACGAGCCCGTCGGTGAGCAACAGGGTGTCGACCCGGCCCTCGGCCAACGCCTGCCTGACCGCCACCAATCCGTGCACCGCGCGCCCGGTGAGCCGTGTGGACTCGTCGCGGAACCGTTCGACCACCGCCCGCCGGGCATCCTGGTTCGCCCGACCGGCCAGGTGCAGCACGGCCCGGTCGGGTGGGCCCTCGACCTCGACCACCAAGTGGTGGTAGCGGTTGGGCAGGGCGACTCGCAGTGATCGCCGGCCGGCCAGTGGCCCGGCCAGGACCAGCAGCGGTGCGCCCAGGCGGTCGACCAGGGTGGCGGCTTCCGCGGCGACGTCGGCCAGTTCGTCGGCGTCCAGGCGGCGTCCCGGTCGCCGCGCGCCCACCGTCGCCACGGCCACCGGGCGGCCGGTCGGGTCGACGCCGCGCAGGTCCACGCCGTGCTCGCCGACCTGCACGACCACGTGCGGCAGGAGGGGTTCGGACAGGTCGACCAGCGGCAGGATGTAGGGGAGCGGGCCGCAGCGGGCGGTGTAGCCGGTTGGTGGAACGGGGACGTACTGGTCGACCAGCACCCGTCCGCCGCCCACGACCAGGCCGCGCCCGGCGAGGCCGCGCGGGGTCACGCCGGACGCGATCGCGTTGTGCGCCAACGCCACGAGGTAAGGGTCGGCGCCCATGGCTTGCAGTTGATCACGCATCGCCCGCCAGCGCAGGTCCACGTGATCGCCGACGTCGAGGTACACGGAGACGAAAGGTCCTTCGACGTCGACCAGGTTTTGCAGACTCGCCGTGTGCATCGGTTCGGTCCTCCCCGTTCGGGTTACACGGGTGGTACCCGAACGGGGGTTGGCGCAACCGCCCCCACCGACGCGAGCCTCCGCGGCAACCGCCTCCGTCGACGCAAGCCTCCGCGGCGCAAGCTCGGGCCGCCCGAGTTCGGCCGACGTGAGGTCATTGGAGGAAGGGTCACTGGAAGGGCCGCTGGAGGGAGTGCGTGCGCAATCTCGATCACAAGGGAGGGGTGGGGGAGGGGCAAGCGGGAGGGGTAGGGAGAGGGGTGGGGGTCAGTTGGAGTCGGCGGTGTGGCGGCGGGCGCGTTGTTCGCACCACGCGCAGCTCTCCGCGACGCCCACGGAGGCGAAGCCGATCAGCAGGTGCACCGCGTTGCCGACGACGCCGGCGTCCATCGCACCGCCCGGCTCACCCACCCCGAACGCGAACACGACCAGGTACACGACGCCCAGCAGGGAACCGACCAGCCGCGCCACCCGGGTCCGCACCGCCGCCGCGCCGATCACCGCACCGGTCACCAGGTGCAGCACCGCCAACCGCGGCTCGGACCGCACGAGGTCGGCCACGCCCCACGCGACCAGCGACACGCCCAGGAGGAGGGCCGCCCGCTGAGGCCACGCCAGGCCCGCCAGGCCCGTCAGGTTCGTCACCACTGCGACCACCCCTTTTTTCAGCCTCGCGCCGGTCCCGATGGCGCACGGGCGCTACTCATCATCGAGCAACGACCGCAACCGGGCCAGGGATCGGCTCAACAGCCGCGAGACGTGCATCTGCGACACGCCGACCGAGTCCGCGATCTGGCTCTGCGTCATGCCCCGGAAGAACCGCAGCACGACGATCCGTCTTTCCCTCTTGGGTAGCCCGCGGAGCATCGGATCCAACGCGTGGTGCAGCTCGACCACTTCCAGGGCCGGATCGTCGCAGATCAGGTGGTCGGCGTAGGCCAACTCGTCGCTGGTCGACCGCTCGTCCAACGACAGCAGGTGGTACGCCGACGTCGCGTGCAGCCCCTCGTACACCTGGTCCACCCCGATGCCCAGGTGCCTGGCGACCTCGCTGGGCGTCGGCGTGCGCCCGGACACCCGGGACAGCTCCACGCGCGCGGTGTCGATGGAGGCGCACAGCTCCTTCAACCGCCGCGGCACGCGCACCGCCCACCCCTGGTCGCGCAGGTACCGCCGCACCTCGCCGGTGATGGTGGGCACGGCGAACGCCAGGAACTCGATGCCGCGCGACACGTCGAACCGGTCGACGGCGTTGATCAACCCGACCGCCGCCACCTGCCGCAGGTCCTCCACGGACTCGCCGCGCTCGGCGAACCGGTCGGCGATGTGCCTGGCCATCGGCAGGTGCTCGGTGACCAGCCGGTCCCGCAGCCGCTGGTAGCGCTCACCGTACCGCTCGGCCTCCGCCAACTCGTGGAACAGCGGCTGGTAGTCCACCGCGCTCATGCCCGGCACCTCAGCTCGACCCGCAACCGGCCCTCCCCATCGACCCAGGTGGACACCGCGTCCGTCACGGAGCTGACCACCCGCCAGTACAACGAGTCGTGGTCGGGGACGGTGACGGCCGATGACCGGACCTCCGCCCGGAAGCGCACGGAATCACCTTCGCGGGCGAACCGGCACCGAAGTACGGCCGAAGGGTCGAGGGTCCGGGAGATCAACGCGCTGCACGCCTCGTCGACGGCGATGACGAGGTCGATGGCCAGCTCCGGGGTGCGCCGCGCGACGGCCGCGGCCACCGCGCGGATGACCGAGAGGTGGGCGGGCCTGGCCGCCAACCTGAGCTCCACCTCCGAGTCGTCCATGTGTGGCGAACGCTCCTCACACCCTCGTCGCGGTCGCCGGGGGCATACCCGCGGACCCCCCGCCCTACACCCGTCCACACAGGACTGAGCAACAGAATCGTGAAAGCCGAACATGCCGTGGGCTGGTTCATCACGGTTTGCGAACAGCGGTAGGTAACCCTGTGATCGGAGTCATACTGATCGCCTCCCCGACATCCCCGGAGGCGCCTGGTGCTCGAGGCGAACAACCTTGAGGTGGTCTACGACGACGTGATGTTGGTGCTGCGCGGCGTGAGCCTGAGGGTTCCGGAAGGGCGGATCGTCGCCCTGCTCGGCGCGAACGGAGCGGGCAAGACGACGCTGCTGCGCGCGCTGTCCGGCCTGCTCGACGTGCACGACGGCAAGATCACCCGCGGCGGGATCACCCTGGACGGCGAACCGATCCACCGCTCCTCGCCGACGCGCATCGCGTCGCTCGGCGTGAAGCAGGCGCTGGAGGGCAGGCGCATCCTGGCCGAGCTGTCGGTCGAGGAGAACCTGCGCATCGGCGGCCACAGCAGGCCGCGCGGCATCAAGCAGAACCTGGACCGGATGTACGAGTTGTTCCCCAGGTTGCGCGAGCGGCGGCGGCAGAGCGCCGGCTACCTGTCCGGCGGCGAGCAGCAGATGCTCTCCATCGGCCGGGCGCTGATGTCCGAGCCGCGCTACCTGCTGCTGGACGAGCCGAGCCTCGGCCTGGCCCCGCTCATGGTCCAGCAGATCCGCGACCTCATCGTGAAGATCAACGCGGCGGGCACGACGGTGCTGCTGGTCGAGCAGAACGCGACCATGGCGCTGTCCATCGCCGACCACGGCTACGTGCTGGAGACCGGCAAGGTCGTGATGGACAAGCCCGCCGCCGCGCTGCTGGCCGACGAGGACGTGCGCGAGTTCTACCTGGGCCTGCGCGGCGAGTCGACCGCGCAGTCGTTCCGCGACGTGAAGCACTACAAGCGGCGGAAGCGGTGGTTGTCGTGAGCACCCCCGACGAGGGCAACGTGCTGGAAGTGCGGGACGTGCGGCTGGCGTTCGACGGCGTCACCGCCGTGGACGGCGTGTCGTTCCACGTCGCCGCGGGCGAGCTGTTCGCCATCATCGGGCCCAACGGCGCGGGCAAGACGTCGATCTTCAACGTGCTGTCCGGCGTGTACCGGCCGCAGCGCGGCTCGGTCCGGTTCCGGGGCGAGGAGGTGCTCGGCAGGCGCCCGCACAAGATCGCCGCCATGGGCATCGCCAGGACGTTCCAGAACATCGAGCTGTTCGCGCACCTCACCGTGGTCGAGAACCTGATGCTGGGCAGGCACAACCACATGCGGTACGGGGCGCTGGCCGCGTTCGCGTGGGTCGGTCGGGCCCGGCGCGAGGAGCTGGCCAACCGGGAGGCCGTCGAGGAGGTGATCGACTTCCTCGAACTGGAGCAGTGGCGACGCCTGCCGGTGGGACTGCTGCCCTACGGCGTGCAGAAGCGCGTGGAGCTCGGGCGCGCGCTGGCGATGGAGCCGAAGGTGCTGCTGCTGGACGAGCCGGTCGCGGGCATGAACGTCGAGGAGACCGAGGACATGGCGCGGTTCGTGCTGGACGTCCGCGACGAGCTCGGCATCGCGATGATCATGGTCGAGCACGACATGGGCCTGGTGATGGACCTCGCCGACCGGGTGATGGTGCTGGACTTCGGCAAGCCGATCCGCACCGGCACGCCCGCCGAGGTGCAGCAGGACCCGGACGTCGTGCGCGCCTACCTCGGCGAGGCGCACCAGGGCGTGGGGGGTGCGGCATGACCGCGGCCACCACCACCGGGCTCACCACCGTGGTGACCCGCGTCCGCGACCGGGCCGCCCGGACGCCGGACGCGGTGGCGTTGCGGGCCAAGGACTTCGGCGTGTGGCGCGAGGTCACCTGGTCGCGGTACTGGGCGCAGGCCGAGCTGGTCGGGCACGCCCTGCTGGCGCTCGGCGTCGACGCGGGCGACCGGGTCGCGATCGGGTCCGAGAACCGCCGCGAGTGGCTCTACGCCGACATCGGCGCGGTGGCCGTGCGCGCGGTCACCGTGGGCCTGTACCCGACGAACCCGGCCGCCGAGGTCGCCTACCTGCTGTCGCACTCCGCGGCGCGCGTGCTCATCGCCGAGGACCAGGAGCAGGTGGACAAGGCGCTGGCCGTGCTGGACGCCCTGCCCGACCTCGAACGGATCGTCTACCTCGAGCCGCGCGGCATCCGGCACCGCTACGACAACCCGAAGCTGCTGTCCTGGGACGACTTCCTGGCGATGGGCGCGGAGCACCGCGAGCACCACCCGGACGCGGTCGCGCGCCGGATGCGCGAGGTCGAGCCGGACGACGTGCTGACGCTGATCTACACCTCGGGCACGACCGGGCCGCCCAAGGGCGCGATGCTCACCGTGGCGAACGTCGAGTTCGCGGTCGAGTCGCTGATCGAGGGCGGCGGGTTCACCGATCCGCCGCCGTCGCCCAAGGACATCACGCTGTCGTACCTGCCGCTGTGCCACGTCGCCGAACGCATCTTCACCACGTGGTTCAGCGCGTCGGCCGGGGTCCAGGTGCACTTCGCCGAGTCCATCGAGACGGTGCAGGCGAACCTGCGCGAGGTGCAGCCGACGATCCTGTTCGGCGTGCCGCGCATCTGGGAGAAGGTGCTGGCGGCCATCACGATCAACGCGTCCAGCGCCACCTGGCTGAAGCGGGCGACCACCCGGTTCTGGCTGCGCGTGGCCGACGGCCTCGGCGAGCAGCTGGTGCGCAACGGCGGCCGGCACACGGTCGCGACCCGGCTGAAGTACGGCGTGGGCTGGCTGTTGTGCTTCCGGGCGTTGAAGGCGCGGATCGGCATGAGGCACGTCCGGTACGCGTCGTCGGGGGCCGCGCCCATCTCGCCGCAGGTGCTGCGGTTCTTCATGGGCATCGGCGTGCCGATGCACGAGGTGTACGGGATGACCGAGAACACCGCCGTCGCCACCGGCAACCGGCCCGGCCGGGTGAAGGTCGGCACCGTCGGCGAGCCGCACCCCGGCGTCGAGCTGCGGATCGCCGACGACGGCGAGATCCAGACCAGGCACGCGGGCGTGTTCAAGGGCTACTGGCGCGACGAGGACGCGACCCGGCGGGCGATGACCCCGGACGGCTGGCTGCGCACCGGCGACGTCGGCGAGTGGGTCGACGGCACGCACGTGCGGATCACCGACCGGATGAAGGACATCATCATCACCGCGGGCGGCAAGAACGTGGCGCCGTCCGAGGTCGAGAACGCGCTGAAGTCCTCGCCGTACATCAAGGAGGCGGTCGTGCTCGGCGACCGGCGCCCGTACCTGGTGGCGCTGATCGGCATCGAGCAGGACACCGTCGGCCACTGGGCCAGGCAGCGCCGGATCTCCTACACCACCTACCGCGACCTCGCGGAGAAGGACGAGGTGCGCGAGTTGGTGCAGGGCATCGTCACGAAGGTCAACGAGCGGTTCGCCACCGTGGAGCAGGTGAAGAAGTTCCGGATGCTGCCCAAGGAGCTCGACCACGAGGACGGCGAGCTGACCGCGACGCAGAAGGTGAAGCGGTCGGCGCTGGTCAAGGTGTTCGGCGAACTCGTCGACGACATGTACGCCGGGGGGCGCGGATGACCGAGTTCCTGCAATCGCTGATCCGCGGCCTCGGCTCCGGGTCGATCTACGCGCTGCTGGCGCTGGGCTTCGTCATCATCTACAAGTCCACCAGGGTGATCAGCTTCGCCCAGCCGGCGTTCATGCTGGCGGGCGCGGTGCTGGTCAGCTACCTGGCCGCGGAGGTGGGCTTCTTCGCGGCCGTGCCGATCGCGGCGGTGCTGATCGCCGTGCTGGCGCTGGGCGTGGAGCGGACCGTGCTGCGGCCGATGATCGGCAAGCCGGTGTTCGTGGTCGCGATCATCACCATCGGCGTGGACGTGGTGGTGCGCGTGGTGACCAACGCGTTCATCGGGCTGGACGTGCGGCAGGTCGGCGACCCGTGGGGCCTGGCGACGGTGACGCTGCTCGGCGTCGAGGTGCAGCAGCGGTACCTGGTCATGTTCGGCACGACGGTGGCCGTGGTCGCGGTGCTGTTCGCGTTCTTCCGGTTCTCCCGGGTCGGGCTGGCGATGCGCGCGGTCGCCTACGACCAGGAGGTCGCGCTGGCGCAGGGCATCTCGGTCGGCTCGGTGTTCGCGCTGTCGTGGGCCATCGCGGGCGGCCTGGCGGCGTTGGCCGGGGTGTTCGTGGCCACCGGCGCGGGCGTGGACCAGCAGCTGTGGGTGATCGCGCTGAAGGCGCTGCCGGCGATCATCCTCGGCGGTCTGGACTCGCTGGGCGGCGCGGTCGTCGGTGGGCTGGCGGTCGGGGTGGTGGAGTCGCTGGTCGGCACCTACCAAGGTGACGCGGCGCCGTGGCTGGGACCGAACTTCGCGCTGGTCGCGCCGTACGTGCTGATGCTGCTCGTGCTGCTCGTGCGGCCCTACGGGCTGTTCGGCAGCAAGGAGGTGGAACGCCTGTGAAGGGTCGTCCGGAGCTCTACACCTCTTACGCGCAGGACATGGCGTTCCTCAACACGCGTCCCAAGCGCACGTGGACCGGGGCGTTGGTGGTGGTGGCGCTGCTGGTGCCGTTCGCCATCACCGACGACCTGCTGATGCTGCTGGCCACCGGCTTCGTGGCGGCGATCGGCGCGATCGGGTTGAACATCGCGACCGGGTACGCCGGGCAGGTGTCGCTGGGGCACGCGTTCTTCCTGGCCATCGGCGCGTACACGGGCGCGGCGCTCTCCGGCGACCCGGACGGGCGGGTGCTCGGGTTCGGCGTGACGTCGCTGCCCGTGTGGCTGCTGGCGTCCGGGCTGGTGGCGGGGCTGGCAGGGCTGGTCGTGGCGCCCATCGCGGTCCGGCTGCGCGGCCTGTACCTGGCGATCGTGACGCTGGGGCTGGTGTTCCTCGGCGAGCACGTCTTCCGCGAGTGGACGTCGTTGACGGGCGGTCCGGGCGTGGGCCGTCCGGCGGCGGTGCCGGAGCTGTTCGGCGTGCGGCTGGACCGGCCGTCGGAGTTCTTCAGCGGGCCGCAGCAGCTGTACCTGCTGATGTTCGCGCTGCTGGTGATCTTCGCGGTGCTGGCGCGCAACCTCGTGCGGTCGCGGATCGGGCGGGCGTTCGCGGCCGTGCGGGACCGGGACCTCGCGGCGGCCGTGATCGGCGTCGACCTGACCCGGTACAAGGCGCTGGCGTTCGCCGTGTCGTCGTTCTACGCCGGTGTGGCGGGCTCGTTGCTGTTCGTGGTCAACGGGTTCTTCGACCCCGGGTCGTTCGGCCTGCTGCTGTCGGTGCAGTACATCGCCATGGTGCTCATCGGCGGCGCGGGCACCATCTCCGGCGCGATCATGGGCGCGCTGTTCATCACGCTGCTGCCGCGCATCACCCGGGAACTCCCGACGGTGCTGCCGTTCATCAGCTCGGACGCGACCGGTGCGGTCACGGTGTTCCAGGTCGAGGCGGTCCTCTACGGGCTGCTGATCGTGGTGTTCCTGATCGTGGAACCACGTGGCCTGTTCGGTATCTGGGTGCGGGTCCGCAACTACTGGCGCACCTGGCCTTTCTCGTACTGAAAGGGTGGATGGGATGGCAAGTCACAGAGCGGTGCTCGCGGTGCTCTCCGTGGTGGCGCTGGCCGCCGTCGCGTGTCGCGGCGGCGACGGCGCGGCGCCGCAGGAGGGCAAGGGCGGTGTCAAGGTCGACTTCGGCGTGACCGGCGAGCCGTGCCCGGACACCGGTCACAGTGACCGGGGCTGCATCTACCTCGGGTCGATCTCCGACCTGACCGAAGGGCCGTTCAAGACGCTCGCGGTGCCGATCACGGAGTCGCAGAAGGCGTTCTGGAAGCGCGTCAACGACAAGGGCGGCATCGGCGGCTACGACGTCGACGTGACGTCGTACGTCAAGGACAACAAGTACAACCCGCAGATCCACAACCAGGTCTACCAGGAGATCAAGGGCAAGGTCCTGGCCCTGGCGCAGACCCTGGGCTCGCCGACGACCGCGGCGATCCTGCCCGACCTGGAGAGCACGCAGATGGTCGGCGTGCCGGCGTCGTGGACGTCGCTGTGGGGCGTGGAGGAGGTCGTGCTGGAGTCGGGCGCGAACTACTGCGTCGAGTCGATGAACTCGGTCGACTACGCGGTGGACGAGCTCGGCGCGAAGAGCGTGATGGCCGTGCACCTGCCGGGTGACTACGGCGACGACGCGGCGGCCGGCGCGAAGATCGCGGCGGAGAAGCGCGGCGTGACGTTCTCCAGCGCGGTCACCCAGACCGGTCAGGACAACCAGGGCGGCGCGATCGACGCGGTGCTGGCGGGCAAGCCGGACGTGGTCGTCCTGACCACCGGGCCGACCGACGCGGCGGTGATCATCGGCCAGACGGCGGCGCGCGGGTTCAAGGGCAAGTTCATCGGCACGTCGCCGACGTGGAACCAGGGCCTGATGCAGAGCCCGGCGGCGCCCGCGATCAAGGCGCTGTACCTGCAGTCGGCGCCGTGGAAGTCGTGGGCGACGGACTCGCCGGGGCACGAGGCCCTGCGTGAGGCGCTGCCGAGCGTGACGCCGAACGACGGCTACACGGCCGGGTGGGTGTGGTCCTACCCGTTGAAGGCGGCGCTGGAGAAGGCGGCCGGGAACAAGGACCTGACCAGGGCCGGTGTGCTCGCGGCCGTGCGGCAGCTGAACTCGGTGGACTACGAGGGCATGTTGCCCGAGGGCGCGGGCAACTTCGCCGGCAACTCGAACGACGCCGCGTTCCGGCAGACGTTGATCTACAAGCCGGACGAGCAGGCGGCGACGGGCGTCGGCCTGGTGGAGGACTTCTTCACCGGTCCGACGGCGAAGGACTTCAAGTTCGAGAAGCCCTGCTACCAGTAGGCCTCGTGCGGTCGACCCGACGGCGCGTCACCGTCGGGTCGACCCGGGTTCGCGGCGCGTCGGGGGTGTGCCGCTCACCTGGCGGCAGGGGTGAGGGCCGGGTCGGCCCGGACGCCCACGCGTTCCGGTCCCGGGCAGTCGCCGCGGTCCGCCGGGCTCGGGTCAGATCAGGCCCTCGCGCAGCGCGAACGCCACCGCGTGCGCCCGGTTGCGCAGCTGGAACCGGTTGGTGACGTCGTGCAGGATGCTCTTGACGGTGCGCTGCGAGTAGCACAGCTTCTCGGCGATCTCGCGGGTCTCGAGGCCGTCCGCGATCAGCCGCAGCACCTCGGTCTCCCGGTCGGACATGCCCGCCATGCTCCAGCCGTGGGGGTTCAGCACGGTGCGCTGCAACCGCGACACCCGGTCGAGCAGCCGGCCGAGCAGGTCCGGCGGGAGCGCGCCCTGGCCCGCCGCGGTGGCCTTCACCAGGCACGCCAACGTGTCCGCGGTGGCGTCGCAGCGGCGGATCACCGCGGACACGCCGCCGCTGACCACGTCGAGCAGCTCCGGGTCGGCGATCTCGCCCGCCACCAGCACGATGCCCGCGCCGCCCGGCGCCTGGAGCCGGCGCAGCAGCGACCGCGCCTCGCCGTCCAGCCGGTCCAGCACGACCAGCGCCACGGGCGCCGGCTCGTCCGGCCCGACCAGCCGGACCTCGGGCCGCGACCGCAACGCCGCGGTCACACCGGCCCTGCTGATGGCGTCCGCGGCGTGCAGGACGACCGCGATCGGCTGGTGCGCGTCCATCTCGGTGCTCCCGCCTCGTGCCCCGGTGTGCCATCGCCATCGTGACCGGCGACCGGGCAGCCGCACCGCGAGATCGCCGCGCCGGAGATCGCCTCGCCCCTCCCCCTGCGGGTGGGCACGCGGGACGCCGTGCCGCGGTGCCGGCCGCTTCGCCCGTAGGGAAAGTCGTCGTGCCGCCACATGCCGTTTCAAACCCCCGACGAGGTTCCTCCTTTGGAGGGAATGGCTGCGAAGAGTGTTGACGTTCGACGTATCACCACGCCTCCTGCGCCCTCCATAGGGATATCGAGCACCACGGGAGGGTGGAATGGGCCAGACGAGTGGCCGGGCGGTCCTTCAGGTCCACCCGACCAGGCTGTGCAACCTGCGCTGCCTGCACTGCTACTCCAGCTCGGGTCCGGACGTCGCCGAGTCCATCCCGGTCTCCGTGCTGTCGGCGGTGGTGCGGGACGCGGCCGGGCTCGGCTACGACGTGCTCAACGTGTCCGGTGGCGAGCCGTTCCTCTACCCGGAACTGCCCGCGCTGCTGCGTGCCGCCCGCACGGCCGGGATGCGGACGACCGTGACGACGAACGCGGTGGCGTTGACGCAGCGCCGCATCGGCCTGGTGCGCGGGCTGGTCGACCTGGTGGCCGTGTCGCTGGACGGCGACCGCGCCACGCACGACCGGATCCGCGACCAGGAGGGGTGCTTCGAGAAGGCCCTGGCCGGCATCCGCAGGCTCACCGAGGCGGGCATCCCGGTCGGCGTGATCACCACGTTGACCCAGGGGAATGCCACCCAACTGGGTGACGTCGCGCTGGCCGCGGTCCAGTCGGGCGCCCTGCTGCTCCAGGTTCACCCGTTGGAGCCCGAGGGCGCCGCGAACAGGTTGATGGCCGGCGAACGCCCGGACGCCGTCGAGCTGGCGTACGCGGCGGTGGAGCTGGGCCGCATCGCGGAGGAGCACGGCATGGCCGTGCAGCTGGACGCCGTGCCGCGCACCATGCTGGCCCGCGAACCCGAGGCGTTCATGGCCGCGCCGGTCGACGACGGGCAGCCCCTCGGCCGCTGGCTCACCCCGCTGGTGATCGAGGCGAACGGCGCGGCGGTGCCGGTGTCCTACGGCTTCGACCGCCGGTACGGGCTGGGCAACGTCCAGACCCGGCCGCTGGCGGAGCTGGCGCGCCACTGGGACGCCGCACCGTTCCTCGCCCTGTGCCGCGCCACGTGGCAACGCCTGGTCGAGGGCCGGACCGGGCCGCTGATCCCCTGGTACGGCCACCTGGTCCGCGCGTCGAGGACCCCGCGCCCGGCCACGGCGGGCCGCTGACGAGCGCCACTCAGCGGCCCGGGAACTCCGCTCAGCGGGCCGGAGTTCCGCTCAACGGGCCAGGAGTTCCGCCGCCTCCAGGGTGTTGATCACCCGGTCGGGGGTGACGCCGCACTCCTCCGCCCGCTCGCAGCCGAACGACAGCCAGTCCAGCTGCCCCGGCGCGTGCGCGTCGCTGTCGATCGCGAACGAGCACCCCAGCTCGACCGCCAGCCGCAGCAGCCTGCCCGGCGGGTCGCGGCGCTCCGGCCGCGAGTTGACCTCCACCGCCGTGCCGTGCTCGGCGCACGCCGAGAACACCGCCTCCGCGTCGAACGTCGACTCCGGCCGCCCCTTGCCGACCACCAGCCGTCCCGTGCAGTGCCCGAGCACGTCGACGTGCGGGTCTGCTGCGGCGGCCACCATCCGCCGCGTCATCTCCGGCGCCGCCATCCGCAGCTTCGAGTGCACGCTCGCGACCACGAGGTCCAGCCGCGCCAGCAGCTCGGGCCGCTGGTCGAGCGAGCCGTCGTCCAGGATGTCGACCTCGATGCCGGTCAGGATCCGGAACGGCGCCAGCTCGGCGTTCAGCGCGGCCACCACGTCCAGCTGCGCCAGGAGCCGGTCGGCGGACAGCCCGTTGGCCACCGCGAGCCGGGGGGAGTGGTCGGTCAGCGCCATCCACGAGTGCCCGAGGTCGCGCGCGGTCTCGGCCATCTCGCGGATCGGGCTGCCGCCGTCGGACCAGTCGGAGTGCGTGTGGCAGTCGCCCTTCAGCAGCGCCCGCAGCGCCTGCCCGCCCACCACCGGCTCGCGGAACCGGCTCAGGTAGGCCGGCTCGCGCCCGGCCGCGGCGTCCGCGACCACGCCGGCGGTGGCCTTGCCGATGCCGGGCAGGTCCGTCAGCGTGCCCGCCGCGACCCGCCGCGCCACCTCGCCGTCCGGCAACGCCGCCAGCACCTCCGCGGCCTTGCGGAAAGCCCGGACGCGGTACGCGGGTTCACCGGCGCGTTCGAGCTGGAACGCCACCTGTCGCAGTGCCCAGAGCGGATCCACACCTCGATTCTCCACCCGACCGGCGCGGTTGGTGCGCGTGAACCTTCTCGACTTGGCGGCGTTGCCCGCGAAAACCTTGCGGGCGCACGGGCCGGGAACCGAGGATGTCCGCCATGTCCCCACGTGCCGGCACGGTCGGGTCGCGACGCAGGCCCAGCAAGGGCGACCTCACCTCGCAGGCGATCCTCGACACCGCCGAACGGCTGCTGCAGACCCGTTCCCTGGACGACGTCGCGGTCGACGAGCTGGCCTCGGGAGCGGGTATCTCGCGGTCGACCTTCTACTTCCACTTCGCGTCGCGGGAGGCGGTGCTGCACGCGTTGTCCGGTGGCGTCCTCGACGCCCTCTACGAGGCGGCGTCGTCGTGGCTGCGGCGCGGCAGCGAACCGCCCGAGGACTCGATCCGGCGGGCGTTGGGCGCGAGCCTGGCGCTGTGGCGCAAGCACGGGCCGGTGCTGCGCGCGGCCGTGCGGGCGCGTGACACCGACCCGTTGATGCGCGAGTTCTGGGCCGGTGTCGCGCGCCGGTTCGTCGAGGCGACCGCGTCCCGGATCGAGCTGGAGCGGGAGGCGGGGGTCGCCCCGCCGGGCCCGGACGCCAAGTCGCTGGCGGCGGTGCTGGTGGCGATGAACGAGCAGGCCTTCCTGAGCCGCTCGCGGTCCCGCCGGTCGGTGGCCCGGGACCGCGAGCTGGTCGACACCCTGACGTGCGTCTGGCTGCGCTCGGTCTACGGCGTCAGCGCCGGGTGAACCAGGTGCCGTCCGGGGCCTGCCGGTAGCCCAGGGCGCGGTAGACGGCGTCCACAAGGGACTGCCCGCGCGCGTTGACGCCCACGCCCGGCCCCATCCGCGTCATCGCGTACCCGAACGACATCCGCGCGCCGGGGTCGGCGAACCCCAGCGAGCCGCCCATCCCGGAGTGCCCGAAGGCGTCCTCCGACAGCAGCACGCCGCGTTCCACGGCGGGCAGGTGCAGGTTGCCGACGGCCTTCGCGAAGCCGAGCGAGAACCGGGTCGGCGCGAGCAGCATCTCGTCGAACCCGGCCGACACCACCCCCGACATGACCGGGAGCTGGGCCTCGTCCACCAGCCGCACCCCGTTGTACTCGCCGCCCGACGCGAGTGGCCGGTACATCTGCGCCAGGCCACGCGCGTTGCTCATCCCGCCGACCGAGCCGTACTGGGCCGCGTGCGCCGCCCGGGTGTCCGACGCGGCGACGTACCCGCCGGAGTTGCCGACCAGCAGCGCCTGCATCGACCCGGGCCTGCCCAACGCCGCCGCGTACACGTTCGGCAGCGCCCCGCCGCGCTCGGCCGGGACGGTCGGCGCGACCAGCGGCTCCAGGTCCTCGGGCAACGTCAGCCAGAAGTCCAGCCCCAGCGGACCGGACACCTCCTTCTCGAAGAACTCGGCCGGCGCCAGGCCGGACACCCGCCGGACCACCTCGCCGACCAGGTGCCCGAACGTCAACGCGTGGTAGCCGTGCCGCGTGCCGGGCGCCCAGAACGGCTCCTGCCGCGCCAGCAGGTCCGTCATCAGCTCCCAGTCGCCCATCCCGCCCGGCGGCACCGGCTCGCGCACCGCGGCCAACCCGGCCTGGTGCGCCAGCAGGTGCCGCACCAGCGTGTCCGCCTTGCCGTTCTGCCCGAACTCCGGCCAGTACCGCACGACGGGCGCGTCCAGGTCCAGCTCACCGCGTGACGCCAGCACGTGCGCGCACAACGCGGTCGCGCCCTTGGTGCACGACCACACGTGGGTGATCGTGTCCTCGGTCCACGCCCGCCCGCCCGCGTCGCCGCCCCACAGGTCGACCACGGTCTCGCCGTCGAGCGTCACGTGCACGCCACCGCCGAGCTCGCCGCGCTCGGCGAAGTTGCGCTCGAACTCGGCGCGGACCTCGGCGAACCCGTCGGCGCAAGTTCCCTCGACCGTCATCGACCCTCCAGGTGCGGCAGTTCCGTCTGCCGCCATGCCACCACCGCGCGCCACCGCACGTGAGTAGGGATTCCTCAGTCGGTAGGGTGGTGGCCGCTCCGACGGCGGGGGAGGTGGCCTGGTGTCGTCTTCCGCGGACCGGTCGTTCGTCGGCCGGGAGACCGAGCTGGCGGCCGTGTTCGACGCGGTCGGGCGCGTGCCCGCGGCCGGGTTGGTGGTGGTCGTGGTGTCGGGCGAGCCCGGGATTGGCAAGTCCAGCCTGTTGGCCGAGACGGGCCGCCTGCTGCGCGACCGGGGGTGCGCGGTCGCCGCCGCCGAGTCGGACGACGTCAGCAGGCGCATCCCGTACGCGGCGGTGGCCACGGCGCTGCGGTCGGCGGCCGGGTCGGGACCGGGGGCCGGACCGGCATCGGGATCGGCATCGGCATCGGGTGAGGTGCGCGCCGCGCTGGCGGCGTTGGAGCCGACCTCGGCGCCGGACGCGACCTGGTTCGGGCGGTCGTGCGAGCTGGTCGCGCGGGCGCTGACCGCGCTCACCGCCGAACGGCCCGCCGCGCTCGTGCTGGACGACGTCGACCAGGTGGACGACGATTCGCTGGCCATGCTCGCCGTGGTGCTGCGCCGGGTCACGGCCGCGCCGTTGGCGCTGGTCACGGCGGTGCGCGAGCACCACCGCAACCCCGGCGTGGAGGAGCTGCTGGACCGGCTCGAACGG
Source organism: Actinosynnema sp. CA-299493 (assembly GCF_050946825.1). Classification (NCBI taxonomy): domain Bacteria; kingdom Bacillati; phylum Actinomycetota; class Actinomycetes; order Pseudonocardiales; family Pseudonocardiaceae; genus Actinosynnema; species Actinosynnema sp. CA-299493. The sequence goes on along the minus strand of NZ_CP191993.1, from coordinate 7,436,514 downwards.
CACGCCGACGTGGTCCGGGTGCGGCTGGCGCCGTTGAGCGGCGGCGACGTGGCGCGGATCGTGGCGTCCGTGCTGGGCACGCCGGTGGACGACGGCCTGGCCCACGAGGTGCACCAGCGGGCGGACGGCAACCCGTTCTTCGCGGTGGAGATCGCCCGGTCGCTGCGCGAGCTGGACCTGGTCGCGGTGGACGGCGACCGGGCGCGGCTCACCGTGTCGCCGTCGGCGATCCGGCTGACCAGGCGGGAGGCGGTGCTGCGGCGGGTCGCGCCGCTGGACCGGGACACCAGGGCGGTGGCCCGCGCGGTGTCGATCTTCCGGCGGGTGCGGCTGGACCAGATCGGGCTGCTGGCGCGGGTGTCGTCGCTGCCCGAGGAGGCGGTGGTCGACGCGTTCGACGGGCTGCTGCGGGCGCACATCGTGGTGCGGGAGGAAGACCGGGGCTACCGGTTCTCGCACGCGCTGGTCGGTGAGGCGCTGTACCAGGAGATCGGGCCGGCGCAGCGCCGGCACCTGCACAGCCTGATCAGCGCCCGGCTGCTGGACGACCGGGCGCGCGGGCTGGCGGTCGACGAGATGGAGCTGGCCTGGCACCTGGCCGAGTCCGCGCCGCCGGGCGACCTGCGCGCGGTGCGGGTGATGGCGCAGGCCGCCGCGGCGAACCGCACGACCGCGCCGGAGACGGCGGCGGCGTTGTGCGCGCGGGCGTTGGAGCTGCTGCCGGTGGCCGCGCCGGAACGGGCCGGGCTGCTGGCCTCGCAGTGCCGGGCGTTGGCGCACGCGTCACGGCCCGGCGCGGCGATCGGCCCCGGGCTGGCGGCGTTGGCGGCGCTGCCCGCCGGGGTGGACCGGTCGCGGTGCGCGGTGGTGGTGCTGAGCAGCATGTTCCTGGTCGGTCGGTTCGCCGAGGCGCTGCGGCTCGCGGACGCGGAGCTGGCGGCGGGCGGCGCGCCGGCGGCGATGCACGCGCAGCGGGCGTTGTTGTTGGTGTTCACCGGGCGTCACGCGGAGGCGCTGGCCGCCGCCGAGCGGATCGAGGCCATGCCGTTGACGTCCGCCGCCGAGGGCGTGGTGGTGTTCGACCGGCTGGCGGTCCTCACGTCGATGCTGTTCCGGCACGACAAGACGGTCGACTACGCGAACCGGTCGTTGGCCTCGGCGGCCGGCCAGCCCGCGCTGGAGTTGCAGGCGCTGGCGGTGAGCGCGTCCACGGGCGCGTTGGCCGGTCTGGTGCACGACGCGTCGTGGCGGCTGCGACGGGCCGAGGAGCTGCGGGAACGGGCGGGCGGCCACGCGTTCCGCGGCGAGCTGGAGATGGCGCGGGTGGCGCTGGACTGGTTCGGCGGCGAGTGGGACGCCTGCCTGGAACGGGTGGGCAGGGCCGCGGCGGAGCTGGAGTCGCGGCAGGAGCTGATGATGTTGGACGGGCTGCGCGCGATCGAGCTGGAGGTGCGGACCTGGCGGGGTGAGCTGGACGTGGCCGCGCGGCTGGCGGCGCTGGGCGCGCCGAGCAGCCCCAACATGTCCCGGCTGCACGCGTTGGCGATGGCCGGGTACCTGGCGGCGCGGGGTGACCTGGCGGGCGCGCGGACCGTGCTGGTGGCGGCGGTCGACGACGACGGGATGTCGGCGTACAGCTGCGCGCTGCTGGGCCGGCTGGTCGAGCTGGACCTCGCCGCCGGCCGGGTGGACGAGGCGCGGCGGGTGCTGGGCAGGCTGCGGGTGGTGGCGGCCGACCGGGTGGCGCCGTGGAGCCGGACCGCGGTGCGGCGGGCGATCGGCCTGGTCGAGCGGGACGGCGCGGTGCTGCGCGAGGCCGTGCGCGAGGCGGAGACCGGGGGGTTGGTGTTCGAGCGGGCACGGGGGCAGCTGGCGCTGGGGCAGGTGGACGGGTCGGCGGTGGAGGAACTGCTCGATGCCTACGCGGTGTTCCAGCGGGTGGGGGCGCACGGGTTGCGCCGGCAGGCCGGCGGGCGGCTCAAGGAGCTGGGCGCGAAGGTGCCGAGGGCGCGGGGGCGCGCGCCCGGGGTGTTGACGGCGGCGGAGGAGAACGTCGCGCGGCTGGTGCAGCAGGGGATGCGCAACCGGGACATCGCGGCGGCGCTGCACTACAGCCCGCGCACGATCGAGGTGTACCTGTCGCGGATCTACGCGAAGTTGCGGGTCTCGTCGCGGCTGGAGCTGGCGAGGGTGCTCGACGGGCGTTCTTAGTTGTTGTGGAAGCCTGACTTACCCGGTGGTAACCCCAGCGGGTCGGATGGGTGCCGTGGCGGGTCCGTTGAGGAGGCGTATGCGCACCGCGTTCACGACATGTCCGTTGTGCGAGGCGACCTGTGGTCTGGAGCTGACGATCGGGGGCGACCGGATCACGGGTGTCCGCGGTGATCGGCAGGACGCGTTCAGCGGTGGGTTCCTGTGCCCGAAGGGCGCCTCGCTGGGCGCGTTGGACGCCGACCCGGACCGGCTGCGCGAGCCGCTCGCCCGTCGGGGCGGGTCGTTCGAGGCGGTGTCGTGGGACGAGGCGTTCGCCCTGGTCGACCGGCGGTTGACCGCGATCATCGACGAGCACGGCCGCGACGCGGTGGCGATGTACCTGGGCAACCCGACGGTGCACTCGCTGGCCGGCGGCCTGTACGCGGGCGGGTTGCGCAAGGCGCTGGGGTCGCGCAACTTCTTCACGGCCGCCACCGTCGACCAGATGCCGAAGCACGTGTCGTCCGGGCTGCTCTACGGCGGCGTCTACTCGATCCCGGTGCCGGACATCGACCGGACGGACTTCCTGCTGCTGCTGGGCGCGGACCCGTTCTCGTCGAACGGCAGCCTGTGGACGGTGCCGGACGCGCCGGGGCGGCTGAAGGCGTTGCGCCGGCGCGGCGGGGCGTTCGTGGTGGTCGACCCGCGCCGCAGCCGCACCGCCGCCGCGGCCGACCGGCACTTGGCGATCGTGCCCGGCACGGACGTGTTCCTGCTGCTGGCGATGGTGAACGAGCTGTTCGCCGCGTCGCTGGTCGACCTGAAGGCGCTCGCGCCGCACGTGACCGGCGTGGCGGGGGTGCGGGAGCTCAGCCTGCCGTTCACGCCGGAGGCGGTGGCGGCGCGCTGCGGCATCGGGGCGGCGGAGATCCGGGCGTTGGCGCACCGGCTCTCGGCGGCGCCGCGGGCGGCCGTGTACGGGCGGATCGGCACGACGACGGTCGAGTTCGGCACGGTGGCCAGCTGGCTGGTGGACGTGCTGAACGTCCTGACCGGGAACCTGGACCGGCCCGGCGGGGCGATGTTCCCGATGCCCGCGCACATGAGGCGGGGGACGGGCAGCGGCAAGGGGTTCGCCACGGGCCGGTGGCGCAGCCGGGTGCGGGGGCTGCCCGAGGTGGCGGGCGAGCTGCCCGTGGTCACGCTGGCCGACGAGATCGAGACGCCGGGGGACGGGCAGGTCCGGGCGGTGGTGACGGTCGCGGGGAACCCGGCGTTGTCGGTGCCCAACTCGGCGCGGCTGGACGCGGCCCTGTCCACCGTGGACTTCATGGTGTCGGTCGACCCGTACCTCAACGAGACCACGCGGCACGCCGACGTCATCCTGCCGCCACCGCCGCCCAGCCGGCGCGCCCACTACGACCTGGCGTTCCTGTCGTTCACGGTGCGCAACGTGGCGAAGTACTCGCGGCCACCGGTGCCGCTCGGGCCGGACGAGCGGGACGAGGGCGAGATCCTGCTGCGGTTGACCGGGATCCTGGCCGGGCTCGGGGCGGACGCCGACCTCGACGCGCTGGTGGGCCTGTCGGGCGGGTCGGAGCGCACCCGGGAGGAGCGGCTGCTGGACGCGCGGCTGCGGGCCGGGGCGTACGGGTTGTCGCTGGACGACCTGCTGGCCCGGCCGCACGGCGTCGACCTCGGGCCGCTGACGAGCCGGGTCCCGGAGATCCTGCGCACGCCGTCCGGGCGGATCGAGCTGTGCCCGGAGCCGATCGCGGCCGACGTGCCGCGCGTGCTGGCGGCGTTGCGGGCGCCCGTCGACGGGTTGGTGCTGGTCGGGCGGCGGCACCTGCGGTCGAACAACTCGTGGCTGCACAACGTGCCCGCGCTGGTGAAGGGCAAGCTGCCGTGCACGTTGCTGGTCAACCCGGCCGACGCCGCGCGGCTGGGTCTCGAAGACGGCGGGACGGCCCGGGTGGCGTCGCGGGTCGGCGAGGTCGAGGCGACCGTGGAGGTCAGCGCCGACATGGCCGCCGGGGTGGTCAGCCTGCCGCACGGCTGGGGCCACGACCGGCCCGGCACGCGACTGGCCACCGCGAACGCCCACCCCGGCGTCAACGTCAACCTGCTCACCGACGACCTGGCCGTGGACCCGCTGTCCGGCACCGCGGTGCTCAACGGCGTCCCCGTGCGCGTCACCCCTTCCGCAGCCCAGTGAGGAGCACCTCCATGCCCGTGACCACGGCGCGCGTCATCGCCGACCTGCCCTTCGTGGCCGCCCAGGCGCACGACGACCGGGTGGCGTGGCGCCACTCGCGTGACGGGCAGTGGCACGACCTGACGTTCACCGACGTCGCCGAGTGGGTCATGGAGCTGGCGTCCGGGCTGGTGCACCTGGGCGTCGAGCCGGGCGACCGGGTGTGCGTGCTGTCGGACACCAGGGTCGAGTGGTCGGCGGTGGAGCTGGCGGTGCTCGCGGCCGGCGGCATCGTGGTGCCGATCTACCCGTCGAGCGCGGCGGAGGAGTGCGCGTGGATCATCGGCGACTCGGGCGCGGTGCTCGTGGTCGCGGAGGACGACGCGCAGCGGGACAAGGTCGAGTCGATCCGCTCGCGGGTGCCCGCGCTGCGGGACGTCGTCGTGATCGAGGGCGGCGGGCTGGCCGAGCTGCGGTCGCTGGGGCGCACGTCGCCGGTGCCGGGCGAGCTGGACGACCGCCGGGCCGCGATCCGCCCCGACGACCCGACCGTGGTCATCTACACCTCGGGCACCACGGGGCCGCCCAAGGGCTGCGTGCTGACCAACCGGAACTGGCTGACCATGTGCCGGCTCAGCGAGGAGCTGTCGTACGTCCTGCCGGACGACGTGGCGTACCTGTTCCTGCCGCTGGCGCACGTGTTCGCGCAGATCGTGCACCTGGGCGCGCTCTACACGGGCCACGCGGTCGCGTTCTACGGCGGCGACTCGTCGAAGGTGGTGGCGGAGCTGGCGCAGGTGCGGCCGACGTTCCTGCCGTCCGTGCCCCGGATCTTCGAGAAGATCTACACCGCCGCCACGGCCGGTGTGCCGGCGGAGCAGCTGCGGCAGGCGGTGGAGGTGGGCCTGGCGGTGCGTCGGCTCCGGGCCGCGGGCCGGCCGCTGCCGGCCGACCTGGCCGCCGCGTTCGAGAAGGTGGACCCCGTGTTCGCTCGCGTGAGGGCGATCTTCGGCGGCAGGCTGCGGCAGGCGCTGTCCGGCGCGGCGCCCATCTCGGTGGAGGTGCTGGAGTTCTTCACGGCCGCGGGCGTGCCCGTGCTGGAGGGGTACGGCATGAGCGAGTCCACGGGCGTCGGCACGGTGAACACGCTGGCGCGGCACAAGCTCGGCTCGGTCGGCACGTTCGGGATGGCGGGCCTGGAGGTCGAGGTGGCCGAGGACGGCGAGCTGCTGCTGCGGGGGCCGCACGTGTTCGCGGGCTACTGGAACAACCCCGCCGCGACCGCCGAGGTGCTGACCGACGGCTGGCTGCGCACGGGCGACCTGGGCGAGGTCGACGAGGACGGCTTCGTCACCATCACGGGCCGCAAGAAGGACATCATCATCACCGCCGGCGGCAAGAACATCGCGCCCGCGAACGTCGAGAACCAGCTCCGCCAGTCGCGCTGGATCTCGCACGCGGTGGTCTACGGCGACCTCAAGCCGTACCTGGTCGCGTTGATCACCCTGGACGTGGACGAGGTCGTGCCGTGGGCGAAGGCCCAGGGCCTGCCGACGGACCTGCCCGCCCTGGTCCGCACGCCCGAGGTGCGCGCCCTGGTCCAGGACGTGGTGGACGAGGCGAACTCCCACTTCGCGCACGTCTCGCAGATCAAGCGCTTCACCGTCCTGGACCGCGACCTGAGCCAGGACGGCGGCGAGCTGACGCCGACGTTGAAGGTCAAGCGGAAGGTCGTCCACTCCACCCACGCCGCCCTGTACGACGGCCTCTACCGCTGAGCCGCGGGCGCCCCGGGCGCAGCCGTCACCGGCTCAGCGCGGTCTCCCGCCGCACGTGCGACAGCTTCTCCGGGTTGCGCACGAAGTACAGCCCGGTGACGAGACCGTCCTCGATCCGCGCCGCCACGACGCCGTCGAGCTCGCCGTCGAGCCGCAGGACCAGCGCCGGGCAACCGTTGACCTGCACCGGCTCGACCGTGGTCCGGGTGCCGACGACGTCCCAGCGGGCGGCCAGGAAGCGGGCCACCTTGTCGGCGCCGACGACGGGCTTGCGCGCGGCCTGCTTGAACCCGCCGGCGTCGCTGAGGATGACGACGTCCGGCGCGAGCACGTCGAGCAGGCCCTGGAGGTCGCCGGTCTCGACCGCCCGCTGGAAGGCCGCCAGCGCGGCCCGGGTCTCGTCCGGGGATGTGACGCCGCGCGGCCGGCGGTCGGCGACGTGGGCCCTGGCCCGGTGCGCGATCTGGCGCACCGCGGCCGGGGTCTTGTCGACGGCCTCGGCGATCTCGTCGTAGTCGACCGCGAACACGTCGCGCAGCACGAACACCGCCCGCTCGGTCGGCGCGAGCGTCTCCAGCACCAGCAGCACGGCCATCGAGACGCTGTCGGCCAGCACGACGTCCTCGGCCACGTCCGGCGTGGTCAGCAGCGGCTCGGGCAGCCAGGGGCCGACGTAGGTCTCCTTGCGCCTGCCGAGCGCGCGCAGCCGGGTGAGCGACTGGCGGGTGACGATCCGGACCAGGTACGCCCGCTGGTCGCGCACGGCGTCGAGGTCTACGCCCGTCCACCGCAGCCAGGTCTCCTGCACCACGTCCTCGGCGTCGGCGGCCGAGCCGAGCAGTTGGTAGGCGACGGTGAACAGCAGGTTGCGGTGGGCGACGAACGCCTCGGTCGCGGGACGTGTGTCCGCCGTGCCGCCCATCGGTCGCTCCTGTCCTCCCACCGCCGGGCCGACGCCTTGTCGCGCGCGTCACACGGGCGGCCTGTCACAGGGCCCGGCCCACCGGCGTCTCGTGGTCGACGCACAACCCCGACCAGTAGGAACGCCATGAACCTCGCACTGTGGATCGTCACCGGCGTGCTCGCCGCCGCCTACGTCCTCGGCGGCGGCGGCAAGCTCGTCCTGTCCAAGCAGAAGATAGCCGCCACCGGTCCCGCCGCGGCGTGGACCGAGGACTGGAGCGCGGGCGCCGTCAAGGCCATCGGCGCGGTGGAGGTGCTGGGCGGGGTGGGCCTGGTCCTGCCCGCCGTGCTCGGCATCGCGCCGGTCCTGGCGCCGTCGGCGGCCATCGGCCTGATGGTCGTCATGGTGGGCGCGACGGTCGTCCGGGTCCGGCGTCGGGAGCTGAAGTTGGCCGTGGTGGACCTGGTCTACCTGGCGCTGCTGGCCTTCGTGGTGTGGGGCCGCCTCGTCGCCGAGCCCTTCACCGGCTGACCGCGCCGGGTCCCGCACCGCGACACCACTGGACGCTGTTCGGGAAAGCCCTTACCGTTCGGGTGACGGAACGATGACCACACGCCACCGGCTCGGGGTCGGCGGTTGCGCAAGCTCCGCAGACCCCGACCGCGCGCGAGTCCGTCCTCGTTCTTCTGCCGCCGCCCCACCGCCGCACCAATCCCCCAGCGTCGCGGGGGAGTCGTCAACGACCGTGGAGGCATCTGTGGCACCCCGTACCAGGAGCGCCTGGCCGACCTCGCTCGGCGCCCTCGCCGCCGCGCTGGCCGTGGTGGCGTCCGCCCTGGCGTCCGCCGCGCCCGCGAGCGCGGCTCCCGTCCTGCTGTCCCAAGGAAAACCGGCCACCGCGTCCACTTCGGGGAGTTCGGGTCTCGCGCCCGCGCTCGCGGTCGACGGCGACCCGGCCACCCGCTGGGCCAGCCAGGGCGGCATCGACCCGTCGTGGCTCCAGGTAGACCTCGGGGCCGCGGCGACGATCACGAGGGTCCGGCTCCAGTGGGACCTCTCGTGCGCCCGCGCCTACCGGCTCGAAACGTCGTCCGACGCGAGCACGTGGACCAGCGTCTTCGCCACCGCGAACGGCGCGGGCGGCGTGGAGGACCTGGTGGTGGCCGGGAACGGCCGTTACGTCCGCATGCACGGCACCACGCGCTGCCGCACCGCTCCCTACAACAGCTACTCGTTGCAGGAGTTCCAGGTGTTCGGTGAGATCGGCCGGGCCGACACCACGCCGCCGTCACCGCCGGCGAACCTGCGCTCGGCCACCGTCACGCCCACCTCCGTCGACCTGGCCTGGGACCCGGCCACCGACGACGTCGGCGTGACCTCCTACGAGGTCTACCAGCGCGGCCAGTTCGTCAAGTCGGTCACCGGCACGTCCACCACGGTCACCGGCCTGACCCCCAACGGCTCGTACGTCTACTACGTCAACGCGAAGGACGCCGCCGGCAACATCTCCCAGGCGGGGAACAACCTGGAGGTGACCACCCCGCCCGCGCAGGCCGACACCCAGCGGCCGACCACGCCGACCGGGCTGCGCGTCACGGGCGTCACGGCGAACTCCGTGTCACTGGCGTGGAACCCGGCGACCGACAACGTGGGCGTGACCCGCTACGAGGTCCTCTCGGGCGGCGCGCCGGTGGGCGAGACCACGGGCACGTCGGCCACCATCGGCGGACGCCGCCCGAACACCTCGTACCTGATGAACGTGCGCGCGTACGACGCGGTGGGCAACGTGTCCGACTGGAGCGGCGCGATCACCGCCACCACGACGTCCGGCGGCGACCAGGTCGGCGCGGTGACGCAACTGGCCGCGGACGACGACGTGCCGTGGGGCCTGGACTTCCTGCCCGACGGGTCGGGCGTCTACTCCCGGCGCGACGCGTTCGACATCGTGAAGCTGTCGCCGTCCGGGGCGAAGACCACCCTGGGCACGGTGCCGAACGTCGTCACGACGAACGGCGAGGGCGGCCTGCTGGGCATCGAGGTGTCGCCGACCTTCGCGACCGACAACTACCTGTACATCTACCACACGGCCGCGAACGACAACCGGATCGTGCGGATGAAGGTGCAGGGCAACGCGCTGGTGCAGTCGTCGTTGCAGGTGCTGCTCACCGGCATCCCGCGCAACCGCTACCACAACGGCGGCCGGCTGCGGTTCGGCCCGGACGGCAAGCTGTACGCGGGCACCGGCGACGGCCAGAACGCGAACTGGGCGCAGGACCTGTCGAACCTGGGCGGCAAAGTGTTGCGGCTCAACGCCGACGGCTCCGCGCCGACCGACAACCCCTACTACGGCAACGGCGGCAACGCCCGGTACGTGTGGACCTACGGGCACCGCAACGTGCAGGGCCTCGCGTTCGACGGCCAGGGCAGGCTGTGGCAGGCCGAGCTGGGCAACACGATCATGGACGAGCTGAACCTGGCCGAGCGCGGCGGCAACTACGGCTGGCCCTCGTGCGAGGGCACGTCGGGCGCCTGCGCCGGCTACATCGCGCCGAAGCGGACGTGGAGCACGGCCACCGCCTCGCCCAGCGGCATCACCATCGTCAACAACGCCCTGTACGTCGCCACGCTGCGCGGCAGCAGGCTCTACCGGCTGGTCATCAGCGGCACGTCGGTCGGCTCGGAGACGACCCACTTCCAGGGCACGTACGGCCGCCTGCGCACGGTCGAGCCCGCGCCGGACGGCAGCCTGTGGCTGACCACCAGCGACGACCGGGACAGCACGCCCAACAACTCGAACTCCCGGATCCTGAGGGTGCAGCTGAACTGACCGGTCGGTCCTGAACACCCGCGAGGCGGTCCCGGCACCCGGTCCGGGGCCGCCTCGCGGTCTGCCGGGAGGCGGCGCCCGGGTGGTCCGAGACAGATCCGTGAACGGTTGAACCGAACGTCCCACGGGTGCGTGTCAGGGGTGCGCCAGCAGTCAGCAGAGGAAGGCACCCGCCGATGCACACCACCCGCCGCAACCCGTCGCCGCTCGGCACCCGTCCGAGCACGAGCTGAACGAGAAGAGATGCACGATCCGATCCTCGACCGCGCGCTGCGCCAGGTCCGGGCCGAACGGGCGCGCCACCGCCGCAGCCGCGGCGGTCTCGTCACGGCCGTGGGCGCCGCGCTCGCCGCCGCGGTGCTGGCCGGGGGCGTCCACCTCGGCCGGCACAGCGTGCCCGGGGAACGGGTGCTGGTCGCCACCGCGGCCGACGGCGTGCGGATCACCACCACGGTGACGCCCGCCGACGGCTGGGTGCGGCTGCGCGCGGTGGTGCACGGCGTCGACCCGGGGGAGCGGTGCCGGCTCGTGGTCACCGACGTGCGCGGCCGGCGGCACGTGGCGGGCGGCTGGGTCGCCTCCCGCCACGGCGACACCGCCCTCGCGGGCGCCGCCGTGGTGGACCCGGACGACCTCGCCGCCATCGGCGTCGTCACAGAGGACGGCCGGGTCCTGGTCACCGGTTCCGCCGAATAGGCTGTCGGCCGTGAGGTGGCCGCCCCTGCTGCTGGTGCTCGTGCTGGCGACGGCCTGCGCGGACGGCCGCACCGCGGCCATCGACGAGGTGCCGGTGGCGGTCGAGTCGGTCACGACCACCCCGGACGCGTCGACCGGCACGTTCCGCGTCGACTGCGGGCGCAACGAACCGCGCCACCTCAACGCCGACAACATGGTCATCGCGCCGGGTCAGCCCTCCGGCGCGCACCACACCCACGAGTACGTCGGCAACCTGAGCACGCACGCGGGCTCCACCGACGACTCGCTGGCCGCCGCCGGGACCACCTGCCCGGCCGGCGACAGGTCCACCCACTACTGGCCGGTGCTGCGGCTGACCGACCGGACCGGGCACGACGAGCACGCGCCCGGCGGCGGCGCGCACGGCAACACCGGCGAGGTGCTGCCGCCGTCCCGGGTGGAGATCACGTTCATCGGCAGCCCGGTCAGCCGGGTCGTGCCGATGCCGAGGTTCCTGCGCATGATCACCGGCGACCCGGCGGCGGCGACCAGCGGCCGGGGCCGGGCGCGGTGGAGCTGCGCCGGGTTCGAGGACCGGCACACCGACCGCTACCCGGAGTGCGGGCCGGGCCGCGAGGTGCTGCGCACGTTCGACTTCCCGAGCTGCTGGGACGGCCGCAACACCGACAGCCCGAGCCACCGGGCGCACGCCGAGTTCCCCGGGTCGAACGGGGTGTGCCGGCCGGGCACGTTCCCGATGCCGAAGCTGCGCGTGCGGGTCGCCTACGCGGTGCCCGCCGGGCGGCCGTACGCCATCGACAGCTTCCCCGAGCAGCTGCGCGACCCGCGCACCGACCACGCGATGTTCGTCAACGTGATGCCGGTCGGGCTGATGGACCACGTCACGGCCTGCCTGAACACCGGCGAGACCTGCTCCTGAGGAACTTCCCCCGCCCGCGGTGAACCGAACCCGTCCACCGCCCGTGTCGGGGACGGGAGTCGACGAGAGGAGTGGGTGGATGGCGGGTCTGTGGTCCCGGAAACGGGAGGCCGCGGCCGACGAGGCCCTGATCCGGTCCCTCTACGAGGAGCACGGTCGGGCGCTGCTCGCGTACGCGACGCGGTTGACCGGTGATCGGGCGGCGGCCGAGGACGTCGTCCAGGAGACCCTCGTGCGCGCGTGGCGGCACCCGGACGCCCTGGTGAACGGCAAGGGCTCGGTCCGGGGCTGGCTGCTCACGGTGGCGCGCAACATCGTCACCGACCGGTTCAGGGCGAAGGCGGCCCGACCCCGGGAGGTGGCCGAGACGCCGACGTCGACCCCGCCGGTGCAGCGCGACCACGCGGACTCGGTGGTGGACTCGATGGTGGTGCTGCAAGCCCTGGACCTGCTCTCGTCCGACCACCGCGACGTGCTGATGGAGATCTACTTCCGCGGCCGGAGCGTCACCGAGGCGGCCGAGGCGCTGGGGGTGCCGCCGGGCACGGTGAAGTCGAGGTCCCACTACGCGCTGCGGGCGTTGCGAGAGACGTTCGCCGGGCAGCGGGTCGCGCTGAAGGGGGTGGCCGGATGACCGCGGACCACGATCCACAACTGCTCGGCGCTTACGTGCTGGGCGCGCTCGACGAGCGGGAGGCGCGTGCCGTGGAGGACCACCTGGCGTCCTGCCCGCGGTGCGCCGCCGAGCTGGCCGGGCTGCGGGCGGTGGAGGAGGCCATGGGCGACGTGCCGCCCGAGGCGTTGCTCGACGGCCCGCCCGAGGGCGGCGACCTGCTGCTGCGACGCGCGTTGCGGCAGGCGCGGTCCGAGCGCGCCGGCCGGCTGCGCCGTCGTCAGGTCGGCCTGGGCCTGGTCGCGGCGGCCGTGGCCGCGGTCGTGCTCGGCGGCGGTTTCGCGGTCGGCCGCGGCACCGCGCCCGACGTGGGAGCCGTCCAGCAGACGACGACCGCGCCCGCGCCGCCCGCCGGGACCAAGGTCGGGACGGCCACCGACCCGGACACCGGCGCGCGGATGACCGTGCAGGTCAGGCCCGCCGCCGGGTGGGTGCGGGTGAACGCGTCCGTCGCCGGCGTCGAGCAGGGCCGGGAGTGCCGGCTGTTCGTCGTGGCGAAGGACGGCCGGCGGGCGGAGGCGGGCAGCTGGCTCGTCTCGGCGACCGGTGAGGAGGACGGCACCAACCTCGACGGCTCGGCGCTCATCGCGCCCGAGGACGTCGCGGCGATCGAGGTGCGCGACTTCGACGACGAGCGGATCGTCACGGTGCCGGTGTAGCCCGAACCGGTGTGGGCCCCCGTGCGTCACCGCGCACGGGGGCCGCACCACCGGGGTCAGGGCTTGAGCACGACCTTGCCCACCGCGGCGCGGCCCTCCAGCGCGGTGTGCGCCTCGGCGGCCTCGCTGAGCGGGAACGTCGTCGTCAACGGGACGAGGCGGCCCTCGGCCAGCGCCCGCATGGACAGCTCTTCGAGCCCGCGCAGGGTCGTGCCCTTCGTCATCCGCGGCCCGACGACGACCGACGCGGTGATGCCGAGGCGGTACAGGTCGGACGTGTCGATGGCGGTGGGCTCGCCCGCGGACCAGCCGAACAGCAGGATCCGGCCGCCGACGCCGAGCAGTTCGAGGGACTTGCGGCCCGCCTCGCCGCCGACGCCGTCGAGCACGACGGTGACCCGGCCGATGCCCTGGTCCCAGTCCGGCCGGGTGTAGTCGGCCACCACGTCCGCGCCCAGTCCGCGGACCAGGTCCAGCTTGGCGGTGCTCGCCACGCCGACCACCTCGGCGCCGACCGCCTTGGCCTCCTGCACGAACAGCGCGCCGAGCCCGCCGGCGGCCGAGGTCACGAGGACCACGTCGTCGGCCGTGAGCTCGGCGACGCGCAGCACGCCGACCGCGGTGCGGCCGGTGCCGATCATGGCCACGGCGGCGTCGTCGGACACGTGGTCTGGCAGCTCGTGCAGCGAGGCGACGTTCGCCGCGGCCTGCTCCGCGTACCCGCCACTGGCCTGCCCGAGGTGCGCGACGACCCGCTTGCCCAACCAGTGCGGCTCGACCCCGTCGCCCAGCGCGGTGACGACCCCCGCGACCTCCCGACCCGGCGTCATGGGCAGCTCGGGCAACGGGAACGGGCCACCGCGCACACCGCGGCGGATCGACGTGTCGAGCAGGTGCACCCCGGCCGCGGACACCGCGATCCGCACCTGCCCGGCGCCCGGCTCCGGGTCGGGGGCCCGCTCGTAGCGCAGGCTCTCCGCCGGACCGAACTCGTGCTGAACGATGGCGTGCATCCCGTGATCCCTCCGAAGTCCTGCCACCACGCTAGGAGTTCGAGTTAAGTCGAGGTCAAGCGATCTTGTCCCGGGTGCTCGGCAGACTGGTTCGGCCAATTAGCGGACGTCATAATCGCTTTGACGGGAGCGGCCTGTTCGGAGATAGTCGTACCGACACCGCGGTGGTGTTCGACGAACCACAAAGGGGACCTTCGTGAACAGCAGGGAGACCGAGTGGAACGGTTCCGCGACGCGCGCGTCCGGTGACCGGGGCCAGCGCTCCTGACCTGCCCGTACGTCGAATCCGGCGATACGGCGCGTGATTATTCGGAAATCGTATCGGCCTATTGGCCGGCATGATCGGCGCGCATTGGGTGCGGTCACGGCGGCCCGACCTTCATGGGGTGGGTCGGGGCGGATAAAACCCGGCACGACGGGCTGTGCGACTCCTGTCGGAAAAGGGGGGACGGGTTCGTGCGCCCGTCCTCCGCCGCCATCCGGCCCAAGGGCGTGGCCCGGGCTGTTTGCGGTTCGTGGCGGACGGGTAGTCGGTGGGCGTCCGGAGCCCGGTCAGACGGGCTCGTGGTCCTCAGTTGGAGGGCGAGATGACCCACCACTCGACGGTCGGTCGCGTCAAGGTCGCGGGCCTGCAACCCGCCCAGGTGCTGGCAGGCCTGGTCGGCCTGGTCTTCCTCGCCTTGGGCGTGCTGGGCTTCATGCGCACCGGGTTCGGCGACTTCGCGGGCGACCAGCACGCGATGCTGCTCGGGTTCACGCTGAACCCGCTGCACAACGTCGTCCACCTGGCGTTCGGTGTGCTCGGCCTGCTCATGGCGAGCACGTCCGGCCTGGCCCGGCTGTACGGCTGGATCCTGTTCATCGGCTACGGCGCCGTGCTGCTGTGGGGCCTGGCCCTGGCCGGGGTGTTCTCCACCAACCCGGTGGCCGGCCTCGGCAACCCGCTGGCGCTCAACATCAACGACAACTGGCTGCACCTCGGCCTCGCCGCCGTCGGTCTGCTGATCGCGGTGCTGCCGGCGCGGCGCAAGATCGTGACGGAACCCCCGATCGACGAGGTCGGTCCTGGGGAGACGGTCACGGACGGGACGTTCGACGACCGGACGGCCGCCGACCGGCGTCAGGAGCACGCGCGGTACGAGCGGGAAGCGAGCATCCGCGACCCCAAGGCCGACCCGGTGACCCAGGAGATGCCCACGCAGCGCGTGGACGACACCCGGCACGGCGCGCACCGCGACGAGCGGATCGAGTCGATGGACCCGACCATGAACCCGCGGCCGGTCCAGCCGATCGACCCGGCCATCGCGGAGCAGCACAAGTCGCGGTTCGGCCGGTGACGTGACGTCGACGGCCTGAGCCGCCGACGTCCTGGCAGGAGAAGTCGCGAACGGTGCACGGTCCGCCTGGGACCGTGCACCGTCGTGCGTCGTGGGCCTGCCGCGGGGCCCTGACCTCCGGGGCACCGGTGCGCCGTCGTCCCACGGCGGCCGGCCTGCGTGCCGGAGCGCGGTCCAGGTCAAGTCCCCGGCCCAGGTCCTGGCATGCTGGGTGGCGATGTCGACTCTGACGAAATGGGCTCCCGCCGTGCTGGCGCTGGTCCTCGTGGCCAGTCCCGGCGTGTGGCGGTACAGCAGGCACGTCATCACCATCGCGCACGAGGCTGGGCACGCCCTCGTCGCGCTGCTCACCGGCCGGCGGCTGGAGGGCATCAAGCTGAACTCGGACACGTCCGGGGTCACCGTGTCGAGCGGGAGGCCGACCGGCCTCGCGGTGGTGCTGATGTACTTCGCGGGGTACGTGACGCCGTCGTTGCTCGGCCTGGGCGCGGCGGTGCTGGTGACGTCCGACCAGGTCCGGCCGTTGCTGTGGGCGACGGTGGGGCTGCTCGTCGGGATGCTGGTCATGATCCGCAACGCGTTCGGCGTGCTGTCGGTGGTGGTGACCGGCGCGGTGATGGTCGTCGTGTCCTGGTACGCGACGGCGGAGTGGCAGGCGGCGTTCGCGCTGTTCGTGACGTGGTTCCTGCTGCTGGGCGGGGTGCGGCCGGTGGGGGAGTTGCAGCGTCGGCGGATGCGCGGGTTGGCGCGGCAGTCCGACGCCGACCAGCTGGCGCGGATCACGCGGGTGCCGGGCCTGGTGTGGGTGCTGCTGTTCGCCGGCGTGGCGGTGGGGACTCTGGTGCTGGGCGGACGGTTGTTGCTGCCCCTGTGAGCGCCCTGGTCCGGTGTGGGCCTGGCTTGGCTTGTTGCGACCACTCGATCGAGCGAAGAGTGCAACCTGGGACAACCTGGATCGCATTACTCGTGTTAGCCGGATAAAACGGCCGGCCCGGCGGCGACCAGGACTGGCGAGCCCCACTGGCGACCACGGCGGTCGACCACGGTGGTCGACCACGGCGATTGACCACGGCGATCGACCACCGTCGAGGCCGACGTGGCCGAGTGGTGGGCGACGCTGCGCCGCAGTCCTTTGTGGACGCCGACCCGGTGGACCCGTGCGGATCATGTGGGAGTTGTCGCCCCGGTTGCCCGAGGACGCGATCGTCACCGCCGACTCGGGGGCCGCGGCCAACTGGTACGCGCGGTTGGTGAAGACCGGCCCGTGGTGCTGGACGTGCGGTGCGACCCGAACGTGCCGCCGATCCCGCCGCGCACGACGTTCGAGCAGGCCAAGGCGACCGCCGAGGCGATGCTCCGCGGCGACCCGGACGCGTGGGACGTGGTCAGGCGCGGGGTGGCGACCGAGGTTCAGGAGTTCCTGCGCGGGTAACCGGTGGCCATGGTCAGCATCGGTTACTTCCTCTCCAGCGAGGAACACGGACCGCGTGAGCTGGTGAGGCAGGCGCGGTGGGCGGAGCAGGCAGGGTTCGAGCGGTTGTGGATCTCCGACCACTACCACCCGTGGAACCGCGAGCAGGGCAACAGCCCGTTCGTGTGGTCCGTCATCGGGGCGCTGTCGGAGGTCACGTCGTTGCCCATCACGACCGCGGTCACCTGTCCGACTCTGAGAATTCACCCGGCGGTGGTGGCCCAGGCCGCGGCCACGGCCGCCGTCCAGTGCCAGGGCGGGTTCACCCTCGGGGTGGGCACGGGTGAGGCGTTGAACGAGCACATCTTCGGCGACCCGTGGCCGTCCGCGCCGGAACGGCTGGAGATGCTCGAAGAGGCCGTCGAGGTGATGCGGGCGCTGTGGACCGGCGAGGAGGTCAGCCACCGCGGCGAGCACTACAAGGTCGAGAACGCCCGGCTCTACACGGTCCCTCCATCACCCGTCCCGGTGTACGTGTCGGCGTTCGGGCCGAAGGCGGCGGAGGTGGCCGGGCGGATCGGCGACGGCCTGTGCTCCACCATGCCGGACCCGTCGCTGCTGGAGAAGTTCCGCGCCGCCGGCGGCGCGGGCAAGCCGACCCAGGCCGGCTTCAAGGTCTGCCACGCGCCGTCCGCCGAAGCGGCGGTGAAGACCGCGCACCGGCTGTGGGCCAACGAGCAGCTGCCCGGCGAACTGGCCCAGGTGCTGCCTACGCCGAGGCACTTCGAGCAGGCGTCGACGCTGGTCACCGAGGACATGGTGGCCTCGGCGCTGCCCGTGGGTCCCGACCCGGGCCCGTACCTGGACCGCGTCCGCGAGTTCGCCGACGCGGGCTACGACGAGGTGTACGTCAGCCAGATCGGTCCGGACCAGGAGCGGTTCTTCTCCTTCTGGGCCGAGTCCGTGGCGCCCGAGCTGAACGGCGCCGCCACCGCGCCGGGAGGAGTGCGATGACCGATCCGGACGAACGCCCGCTGGACGAGATCGAGCAGCTGGACGAGGACGAGCTGGGCGTCGACCCGCTGGAGCGCGGCATCGAGCCGCCGGAGCACTGGAGCGGCGCGGACCGCCACGGCACCACGCCGCGCGAGCAGCGCGAGGGCGAGACCCTCGACCAGCGGCTCGCGCAGGAGGAACCGGAGTAACCACCCTCCTTCGGTAATCCATCCGATGAGGCGCACCACGTTTGCCCCTGGGGGAGCAGCGGGTAAGCCGTGATCAAGCACCGTGACACCGCAAGGGGGTTCATCCGATGACCAGCACCGCGCGCCTGCCCAAGCCCGTCACCGACGTCTGGGACTGGCAGAAGGAGGGGTTGTGCCGAGGCCGTGACAGCGCGGTCTTCTTCCACCCGGACAACGAGCGCGGCTCCGCCCGGGCCGCTCGCGAGGACAAGGCCAAGCAGCTCTGCGCCCGCTGCCCCGTGGTGGACCCGTGCCGCGAGCACGCGCTCGCGGTGCAGGAGCCCTACGGCGTGTGGGGCGGCATGGGCGAGGACGAGAGGCGGCGGCTCATCGCCAACCGCCGCCGCTCCGCCGCCTGATCCCGGACTGCCCGCCGCCGGTCGGACTCGCGTCAACCCCCGGTCCCCCCGAATGCACAAAGGCCGCCTGACAGCGGAGTCAGGCGGCCTTCGCGTCGGATCCACTCGCGTCGTCCGCGTCGGATCCGCGGCTTACTCGCTCAGCCCCTCGCGCAGCTGGCGCAGCGTCTTGGCCAGCAGCCGCGACACGTGCATCTGCGAGATGCCGACCTTCTGCGCGATCTGGGTCTGCGTCATGTTCCCGAAGAACCGCATCACCACGATCTTGCGCTCCCGCTCCGGCAACTTCTCCAGCAACGGGTGCAGCGCCTCGCGCTGCTCGATCGCCTCCAGCTCCGGGTCCTCCTCGCCGAGCGTGCTGCCCAGCGAGATGGAGCTGTCGTCGGCCACCAGCAGGTCGTCCAGCGACGCGCTGTGGTAGGCGTTGCCCGCCGCCAGCCCTTCGTGGATCTCCTCCCGGCTCAACCCCAGGTGCTGCGCCAGCTCGCTCGGCGTCGGCGCGCGACCCAGCTGCTGCGACAGCCGCGCCGACCCCGCGTTGATCGCCAGGTGCAGCTCCTTGAGCCGCCGCGGCATGCGCACCGACCAGCTGGAGTCCCGGAAGTACTTCCGGACCTCGCCCATGATCGTCGGCACCGCGAACGACAGGAAGTCGCTGCCGCGCTCCGGGTCGAACCGGTCCACCGCGTTGATCAACCCGACGGTGGCCACCTGCACCAGGTCGTCGTGCGGCTCACCGCGGTGGCCGAACCGCCGGGCGATGTGCTTGGCCACGGGCAGGTGCTCGGTCACCAGCTCGTCGCGCAACCGCTCCCGCGCCGGGTCGTCCTTCCCGGTCGCGGCGAGCCGGACGAACAGCGGCGCCAGGTGGTCGTAGTCACCCTGGGTGCTGGACCGTGTCGTGCCCCCGTCCGTCCCCGTCACGCATCCACCGTCCCCAACGACCTCTTGACCAGGTCGATGTGCACCTCGAACGCGTCCGCCTGCGGCGCGACCCAGGTCGTCACGGAGTCGACCAGGGCGCTCAGCACGCGCCAGCCGAAGCTGTCCCGGTCCGGCGGCGCCGACCGCTGCGAGCCCACCTTGGTGAACACCTGCACCGAACCGTCCACCACGACGAACTGGGCGCTGAGCACCGCACCCCCGTCGGCCAGCGAGATCAGGGTCGAGCACGCCTCGTCGACCGCCAGCTTCAGGTCCTCGATGGAGTCAAGGTCGAAGTCCTGCCGCATGGCGATGTCCGCCGCCACGGCTCGGACGATCGACAGCTGCGTGGGGTCGGCCGCCATCCGCAACTCGACCCCGGCCAGGGCGTTATCCGACTCACCGCTTCGCGGCTCAGTGTGCGACACGCTCACCTCGTCGTCCGTTCTGTCTCGTTGTGCTGCTGAAGCTACCGGTACCCGAATTGATCGTCGTTCACACGTGTAGCCGACGTGCGCGCCGGGAAGACTGACAGTTGCGAGACGGGGAGGGCTTTTGACCGATCAACTCGCTGACCACCACTGGGGTGTCGAGTTCCCGGCACAGCCCGGGCAACTCGCGGTGGTCCGCGCCCAGCTCGACGCCTGGCTGACCGCCGAGAGGCTGACCGAGGACGACCGCTACGACCTGCTCCTCGCGGTCAACGAAGCCGCGAGCAACGCCGTGGAGCACGCCTACGGCCCGGAGGAGCAGGGTCTCGTCCGGATCGACGCCCAGGCCAGACCCGACGGCAGCGTGCGCGTCGTCATCACCGACCACGGCGGCTGGCGCGTGCCGCCGGCGACCCTGACCGCCCGCGGGCGCGGACTGCTGCTCATGCGCGAGAACGTCGACGAAGTGCTGGTCGACCGGGGCGCGGGCGGCACCACGGTGACCCTGGTCCTCGCGCCCCGGCACGCCCGGGGCGGCACGTTCCTCGTCCCGCCGGCGCCGGCCGACCCGGTGGAGGTGACCGCGCGTGACGGCTGGGTGGAAGTGCACGTGCGCGGCGACGTGCCGGCGCACGCCGCGCCCGCCGTCCGCCGCCGCATCCTGACCGCCGCACGCGGCGGGACCGTACCGGTGGTCGTAGACCTGCGCGCGTTGGGCGAGCGCAGCGAAGGCCTGGTCCGCAGCCTGCGGGCGGTCGCCGAGGCCGCCGCCGCGGCGGGCAACCGCGTCGTCGTGCGCGCGTCCGAAGACGGCCACGCCCGCCGCGCACTCGTCGCGGCGGGCGTGGACCAAGTCGTCGACCTGGTGCCGCACGTCTAGCCCCGCTCCGTCCAGCCCCGCTCCGTCACCTGGCTCGTCAGCGGGACCCGTCGGACTCCAGGGCCTGCTCGACCGACTGGAACACGCTGAACACCTCGCCCAGGCCGGTCGCGGCCAGCGGGCGGGTCACGGCGCGCTCCACCGCCACCACGCGGAACGACGCGTCACGCCGCTGGGCGTGCTGCGACGCCTCCACCAGCACCGCGAGGCCGGCCGAGCCGAGGAAGCTCACGCCCGACAGGTCCAGCACCAGCGTGCTGCCCGCGTCGAGGTGCCGCAGCGCGTCCGCCCGCAACTGCGGCGCGGTGAGCATGTCGACCTCACCGCTCACGGCGACCACGGTGACCCCGTCGACCGGGGTGCGCACGGCGAGGCCGAGCTGCCCGGCCCGCGGGCTGTCGGACGCGGCGGACTCGGCTCCGCTCGTCGCCACGACGTTCGGATCCTGAACCGTCACGAGGCACTCCTCTTCAGCTGGAACCGCTGGGTGGGAAGCCCGGACGCACGAAGTGTGCGCGCAGCACTGAACAGCAGCGTGGCGGAAACGTTTCCCCGCTAGCCGGACTTCCCGGCGCGGCTGTTTGCTCAACCGCTGCGGCACCCACCGTACGTAGCCCGCGGCGACACCACAAGCGCGCGGCCGGCGCCTTGACAGGCATCAGTGTAGTGCGCCGTTCGGTGTGCGGCGGGCGACGCACGGTGAACGGTTTGGTACCGCCGGGGCCGGTTACACCTCGGGGGAAGCGTTCCCGCCCGCCGCGCGCAACTGGGCGACGCAACCGCCCGCCGGTCGAGACCGGGCACGGATGAGGAGGTGGTCTCGACCACGGTCGCGCAGAATCGGGTGACGGGGATAACGCCGCGAGAGCCGCGAGCGACAACCCTGGTGGAGGGATCTGAACATGAGCACCAGAACGGAAACCGAGTCCGAGCCCGCGAAGCGGAGGGCGGCGCGTGCCGGCGCCACCGGCGCGGCGCCGCTGCCCACAGCCCCGTGCAGCGTGGTCTGGAGCAAGGGCCACGCCTACGTGCTCGAAGGTTTCCGGGCCCGCTGGGTCGGCGTCGACGACCGCGGTCGTCCGCAGGCGCTCAGCGGTGACGAACTGCGGCGCCGCGGCTGGAGCCGCACCCGATCGAACAACTGAGCGCACCGCGGGCGAGCCCGCCGGGGCCCGCACCGCGAGTCGACCACCGGTGCACGCCGAGCGGCCATCTACAGTGCGGACGTGTCGCACGATCCAGCCGACCGGCTGCTGACCATCCCGAACGCGCTGAGCGTGTTGCGGCTGCTCGGCGTGCCCCTGTTCCTCTACCTGCTGCTCGGGCCGCACGCCGACGGCTGGGCGCTGGTCGTGCTCGTCGCGGCGGGCCTGTCCGACTGGCTCGACGGCAAGATCGCCCGGTGGCTCGACCAGACCAGCAGGCTCGGCGCCCTGCTCGACCCGGCCGCCGACCGCCTCTACATCCTCGCCACGCTGCTCGCGTTCGTCGTGCGCGGCATCGTGCCCTGGTGGGTGGCGGCGGCGCTGGTCGGCCGCGAACTCGTCGTCGGTGTCTGCCTGGCCGTGCTCCGGACCCGCGGCTACGGCCCGTTCGAGGTCAACTACCTCGGCAAGGCGGCCACGTTCAACCTGCTCTACGCGTTCCCCATGCTCCTGCTCGCCCAGGGCGCCTCCACCGCCGCGCAGATCGCCCGACCGGTGGCGTACGCGTTCATGGTCTGGGGTGGGGCCTTGTACCTGTGGTCGGGCGTGCTGTACGTCTACCAGTTCACCCTCGCGATGCGGCGACAGCCGGGTGTCGCGACGGCCTGAACGCCGACGTGGGAAGATCCGGCGGAGCGTTGATCCACCGTCATTGAAGGAGCACACCGCGGTGATTCCCGAGGAGCTCAAGTACACCGAGGAACATGAGTGGGTGCTGCGCACCGGTGAGGACACCGTGCGCGTGGGCATCACCGACTACGCCCAGGAACAACTGGGTGACGTCGTGTTCGTCCAGCTCCCGGAGATCGGCGAGCAGGTCGCTGCCGGGCAGACGCTGGGCGAGGTCGAGTCGACCAAGAGCGTGTCCGACATCTACGCGCCGCTCGCCGGCGAGGTCGTCTCCCGCAACGACTCGCTCGACCAGCAGCCCGACCTGGTGAACTCCGACCCGTACGGCGAGGGGTGGATGGTGGAGCTGCGGCTGGAGGACCCGACCGCGGTCGACGACCTGCTCGACGCCGCCGCGTACCAGGAGCTGGCGGCGGCGGAGTGACGTCGATCTTCCGGAGGCTCTTCGGCCGGTGGGGGAGCCGCTCCTCGGACAAGGGCTCGGGCACGATAGGTTCTAGCGGTCTTGACGGTTCCAGCAGCAGGAGGAGAGCTCAGGTGAGCACGAACGACGGGCCAGGCGTTCCGCCCGAGCAGTCCCCGGAGCGGACCTCCGTTTTCCGGGCCGACTTCCTCGCCGAGGTCGAGGGCGCCGAGGCGCCCGCCCAGGAGCCGGCCGTCGCGGGTGTCGACGCACTGCCCGCCGGGTCGGCGCTGCTCGTGGTCAAGCGCGGCCCCAACGCGGGGTCGAGGTTCCTGCTGGACCGCGACACCACCAGCGCGGGACGGCACCCCGACAGCGACATCTTCCTCGACGACGTGACGGTCTCCCGCCGCCACGCCGAGTTCCGCCGCGAGGGCGGCGAGTTCGTGGTCATCGACGTGGGCAGCCTCAACGGCACCTACGTCAACCGCGAGCCCGTCGACCAGGCGGTGCTGGCGAACGGCGACGAGGTGCAGATCGGCAAGTTCCGCCTCGTGTTCCTGACCGGTCCGGGCGCCGGGGGCCAGGGGGCCTGAGCGATGGGGCTCCGGTGACGGCGGCCGGGCGGCCACGCGGGGGGTTGAGCATCGGGGCGGTGCTGGCGCAGCTGCGACCCGACTTCCCCGACGTCACCATCTCCAAGATCCGATTCCTGGAGTCGGAGGGCTTGGTCCGCCCGGCGCGCACGGCCTCGGGGTACCGGCAGTTCACGTCCGCCGACGTGGACCGCCTGCGGTACGTCCTGTCCGCGCAACGGGACAGGTACCTGCCGCTGAAAGTCATCAAGGAGCAGTTGGACGCGGCCGACCAGAAGGCGACGCGCGCCGTCGACCTCGCCGCGACCGCCGGGCACCGGGTCACCCGCGAAGACCTGCTGGCGCGGGCGGGCATCGAGCCGGGCGTGCTGGCGGACCTGGAGCAGCACGGCCTGATCAGGGCTGGTGCGGGCGGGTTCTACGACCACGAGGCGGTGCAGATCGCGTCGACCGTGCGGGCCATGGCCGAGCACGGGTTGGAGGCGCGCGACCTGCGCCCGTTCCGCCTCGCGGCCGACCGCGAGGTGGGGTTGGTGGAGCAGGTCGTCGGCGCTGGGCGCGGGACGCGGGAACGTGACGATGTGGTGCGGGAGTTGGCGGCGCTTTCCGTAACGCTGCACACACTCCTGGTGAAGGTGGGCCTGCGTGACGTGGTCGGTCGCCCGGTTTCGCCGAGGTGAACGCGTGTCCGCATCGTGATCGGAAGCGGGCGGGCGGTTGCGCACAGGGCCCGCTTGGCGGGTAGCGTCGAAAGAGTACGTGGGGGATCCTCGTTGGTAGCGGGGACGCCAGAATTTCAGCGCGCTGAGGGAGGCGAGACCCGATGAGCGAAATGCGCGTCGTCGGCGTGCGGGTGGAACTGCCCGCCAACCAGCCGATCCTGCTGCTGCGCGAAACCGAGGGCGAACGGTACCTGCCGATCTGGATCGGATCGGTCGAGGCCACGGCGATCGCGTTGGAGCAGCAAGGTGTGCGTCCGGCCCGGCCGTTGACGCACGACCTGCTCAAGGACGTCATCGGAGCGCTCGGCCGGCAGCTGGAGCAGGTGCGGATCACGGACTTGCAGGAAGGCACGTACTTCGCGGAACTGGTCTTCGACGGCGACATCCGGGTGTCCGCGCGGCCGAGCGACTCGGTGGCGCTGGCGCTGAGGATCGGCGTGCCGATCCACGCGGAGGAGTCGGTGCTGGCGGAGGCCGGCCTCATCATCCCGGACGAGCAGGAGGACGAGGTCGAGAAGTTCCGCGAGTTCCTCGACTCCGTGTCGCCCGAGGACTTCCGGGGCGCGGACACGTAGCTCGGCCGGCAGCTCGCGGTCCGGTTCGGGTTCCGGCGCGCTTCACCACGCGCCGACATCACCGAACTGCCGCGCGCCCGCGTGCCCTGACCGGCTAGAGCCCCACCACGCTGGTCACGCCGCTCTGTCGGTCTCGCAACCCCCGCCGGTCTCGTCCGCCTCGCCTGTAGCCGCCTGACCGCCGCGTGTGCCTCCTGCACCGGCTTCTGCCTGCTTGCCCACGCCGGTCCACGGCTCGCCGCCCTGGCCCGCATCCCGGCCTCTGCCTGTCTCACCGCCCTTGCCTGGTCTCGCCGGCCCACTGGGTCTCGCCGATCCGCCGGACTCGCGGACCCCTCCGAGTCTGGCTGGCCCCGCTGGTCTCGCGGACCCCGCCTGGTCTCGCCGGCCCCCGCCGGATTCGGAGACCCGGCCTGATCTCGCGCGGCCTGCCGGATTTGCGGACCTCGCCTGGTTTCGCTGACCCGGCTGGGCTCGCGGATGCAGTGCCCCGGACCGTGCCAGTTCCGTCGGCTCGCGTTACCCGCGCCGCTGAACCCTGCTTGCCCCTGCTTGTCCGCGCTTGCCCGTGCTTTCGCAGAGGTCCCCGCCCAGGGGATCCCTGTTTTCGACCCTGCCACGTGGCACCGACGAATTCCGGGCGGCGGTCGCTGCCTGTGGACAACTGGGTGGGTGGGGTGGCTCCCTCGGCGGTGCGAGTGCCGGGGCTGTGAACAAGCGGGTCGGGTGCTTGACAAAACCGGTCGGTTTCGGCGACGTCGGTGGAGGGTCGGAGCGTCGGTCCCGTGCCGTGAACGGTGGTCCGAAGGCGTGTGCGGTGCGTTGTGGATGAAGGCCGCATGACACCTCTGGGCGTCACGCACCTGGGTTACACAACGTCAATGTTGATCCGCTAAACGATCACTAAACGTCACCCGAATGGCTTACGACTGCCGACTCTCTCAACCTCAACCTCACGTCGAGGTCAGACACGTCCCGCGCGTCGCGTTGACCTGCCACCTGGGCGGTCTTACCGTCGAACTCAGGTGAATTGCCACGGTGTGATTCGGACACCGCGGCGGCTTCACGTTGGTCGCCGGTCGTCGTGACCGGACCGAGGGGAGGCAGGCGTGGTCGAGGAAGCGCCCATCCGGGCCGGATCCGGCGAACAGGGTGAGCTGTTCCCGGACTCCTCGCTGCCGGACGAACTGGTCGGGTACCGCGGCCCCGCCGCGTGCCAGATCGCGGGCATCACCTACCGCCAGCTGGACTACTGGGCGCGCACGGGGTTGGTCAACCCGACCATAAGGAGTGCCCACGGCTCCGGCAGCCAACGGCTCTACTCGTTCAAGGACATCCTGGTCCTCAAGGTAGTCAAGCGGCTGCTGGACACCGGTGTCTCGCTGCAGAACATCCGGGTCGCGGTCGACCACCTGCGTCGCCGCGGCGTGCAGGACCTGGCCCGGATCACGTTGTTCAGCGACGGCACCACCGTCTACGAGTGCACGTCGCCGGAAGAGGTGGTCGACCTGCTCCAAGGCGGCCAAGGGGTGTTCGGCATCGCGGTCTCCGGCGCGATGCGCGAGATCAGCGGCACGATCCACGACTTCCCCGCCGAGCGCGCGGACGGCGCGGAGATCGTGGAGCCCGCCAACGACGAGCTGTCCCGCCGCCGTCGGACCAGGGCCATCGGCTGACGGGAGCCCGCCGGCGGGCAGGTGGCGACCGGTGCCACGCGGTGAGATCCACGTCGCGCCGGCGGTACCGTTCACCCACCTGCCGGGTAGGATTTCGCGCGTAGTCGCTTTATCCCGTGCGGGAGAGTCCGAGCCAGTCTCGGCGCCGAAGGAGCAAATCCTCCCCGGAACCTCTCAGGCGCAAGGACCGTGCGGGTGAGACGCCTCTGGAAAGCGGGTCGGCCACCACCGACCGACCCCGCCGACGGTGCAAGCCCGACAGCCGGGTGAAGCTCTCAGGCGCCCGCCGCCGGGCAGAAGACAGAGGGGGAGGGCAACGGCAGAAGTCTGCCCGGAGCCCTGGAGGCCAGCACCGATGACGCAGGACCGCATCCCCCTCGCCGCACTCGAGCACGGCACCCCGTTCGCCGACCGGCACGTGGGCCCGCGGCCCGCCGAGCTGGCCCGCATCCTCGACGTGATCGGCGTCGGCTCGCTGGAGGAGCTGGCGCAGCACGCCGTCCCCGAGTCGATCCGCGAGCGCGACCTGGTGCTGGACCTGCCCGCGCCCGCCACCGAGACCGAGGCGCTGGCCGAACTGCGCGCCCTCGCCGCGCGCAACCGCCCGATGACGCAGATGATCGGGCTCGGCTACTACGGCACCACCACGCCGCCGGTGATCCGCCGCAACGTGCTGGAGAGCCCCGCCTGGTACACCGCGTACACGCCGTACCAGCCGGAGATCTCCCAGGGCCGCCTCGAAGCCCTGCTGAACTTCCAGACGATGGTCGCCGACCTGACCGGCCTGCCGCTGGCCAACGCGTCCATGCTGGACGAGTCCACCGCCGCCGCCGAGGCGATGACGCTGGTCCGCCGCGCGGGACGGTCGAAGTCGACCAAGTTCGTGGTGGACGCCGACACGCTGCCGCAGACGCTGGCCGTCATCGAGACGCGCGCCGAGCCGCTGGGCATCGAGATCGTGACCGCCGACCTGTCGCAGGGCATCGAGGGCCTCGGCCTCGGCGGCGACTTCTTCGGCGTGCTGCTGTCCTACCCCGGCGCGTCCGGCGTGGTGCGCGACCACGCGACGGTCGTCGAGGAGATCCACAAGGCCGGCGCGCAGGCCGTCGTCGCCGCCGACCTGCTGGCGTTGACGCTGCTGCGGCCCCCCGGCGAGATCGGCGCGGACGTCGTCATCGGCACCACGCAGAGGTTCGGCGTGCCGGTCGGGTTCGGCGGGCCGCACGCCGGCTACATGGCCGTGCGCCAGGGCTTGGAGCGGCAGCTGCCCGGACGGCTCGTCGGCGTGTCCGTGGACGCGGACGGCTCGCTCGCCTACCGCCTCGCGCTGCAGACGCGCGAGCAGCACATCCGCCGGGAGAAGGCGACCAGCAACATCTGCACCGCGCAGGTCCTGCTCGCGGTGATCGCGTCGATGTACGCGGTGTACCACGGTCCGGAAGGGCTGAAGGCCATCGCGACCCGGGCCCACCGGATGGCGACCGTGCTGGCCGCCGGTCTGCTGGAGGGTGGCGTCGAGGTCGTGCACGGCGAGTTCTTCGACACCGTGCGCGCCCGGGTGGAGGGCCGTGCCGCCGCCGTCGTCTCCGCCGCGCGCGACCTCGGCGTGAACCTATGGCAGGTGGACGACGACGTGGTGTCCATCGCGTGCGACGAGACCACCACGCGGGAGCACCTGGTCGCGGTGTGGCAGGCGTTCGGCGTGACGGTCGGCGACGTGGACGGCCTGGACGCCGACACCGCCGACGGCATCCCCGCCGACCTGCGCCGCACCAGCGACTACCTGACCCACCCGGTGTTCCACGCGCACCGCTCCGAGACCGCGTTGCTGCGCTACCTGCGCGCGCTGTCGGACAAGGACGTGGCGCTGGACCGCAGCATGATCCCGCTGGGCTCGTGCACGATGAAGCTCAACGCCACGGCCGAGATGGAGCCGGTCACGTGGCCGGAGTTCGCCGACCTGCACCCGTTCGCGCCCGCGTCGGACGCCGAGGGGCTGCTGACGATCGTCGG
The DNA here is from genome assembly GCF_050946825.1 of Actinosynnema sp. CA-299493. Lineage (NCBI taxonomy): Bacteria > Bacillati > Actinomycetota > Actinomycetes > Pseudonocardiales > Pseudonocardiaceae > Actinosynnema > Actinosynnema sp. CA-299493. The sequence goes on along the minus strand of NZ_CP191993.1, from coordinate 7,408,249 downwards.
TGACCTGGAGCGGTGGCTGGCCGAGGTGACCGGGTACGACGCGGTGTCGTTGCAGCCCAACGCGGGCAGCCAGGGCGAGTTCGCGGGCCTGCTGGCGATCCGCGCCTACCACCTGGCCAACGGCGACTCGCACCGCGACGTGTGCCTGATCCCGTCGAGCGCGCACGGCACCAACGCCGCGTCCGCCGTGATGGCCGGGATGCGGGTCGTGGTCGTCAAGTGCGACGACCACGGCAACGTGGACGTCGAGCACCTGCGTTCGACGATCGACGCGCACCGCGACTCGCTGGCCGCGATCATGATCACCTACCCGTCGACGCACGGCGTGTACGAGGACACCGTGCGCGAGGTGTGCGGGCTGGTGCACGACGCGGGCGGCCAGGTGTACGTGGACGGCGCGAACCTCAACGCGCTGATCGGGTTGGCGCAGTACGGCAAGTTCGGGTCGGACGTGTCGCACCTGAACCTGCACAAGACGTTCTGCATCCCGCACGGCGGCGGTGGTCCGGGCGTCGGGCCGATCGGCGTGCGCTCGCACCTGGCGCCGTTCCTGCCGAACCACCCGTTGCAGCCGTCGGCCGGTCCGGCGACCGGTGTCGGCCCGATCAGCGCCGCGCCGTGGGGCTCGGCGTCGATCCTGCCGATCTCGTGGGCGTACGTGCGGATGATGGGCGGCGACGGGCTGCGGCGGGCGACGTTGACCGCGGTGGCGGCGGCGAACTACGTGGCGCGGCGGTTGGACGAGCACTTCCCCGTGCTGTACACCGGGGAGGGCGGTTTCGTGGCCCACGAGTGCATCCTCGACCTGCGGCCGATCACCAAGGCGACCGGCGTGACGGTGGACGACGTGGCGAAGCGGTTGGCGGACTACGGGCTGCACGCGCCGACCATGTCCTTCCCGGTGGCGGGCACGCTCATGGTGGAGCCGACGGAGAGCGAGGACCTGGCCGAGATCGACCGGTTCATCGACGCGATGATCGCGATCCGGCACGAGATCGACCGCGTCGGCTCGGGCGAGTGGCCGGTGGACGACAACCCGCTGCGCAACGCGCCGCACACGGCGGCCTCCATCGCCACCGAGTGGGACCACCCGTACAGCCGTGAGGTGGCCGTGTTCCCGGCGGGCACGTCGGCGCCGAAGATCTGGCCCCCGGTGCGCCGCATCGACGGCGTCAAGGGCGACCGCAACCTGGTCTGCTCCTGCCCGCCGGTCTCGGCCTACGGCGGCTGACCCGTGCACGGCTGGTCGCGGCCGTCGAACGACGGCCGCGACCAAGTGGCACATCGACCGGTACGACCGGTTGCGGGCGTCTACGGCCAGCCGGGCTGCCGTGGTGCTCAGCGCGGGTGCGCTGCTGTCGGCCGGTAACGCGGTGATCCTGTCCCAACTGCTCGGTGCGAACGGGACGGTGGGCGGGTGGCTCGTTGCGGCGTTCAGCGTGGGTTTGGCGGCCAGTGCCTGTCTCGTCGTCGTCTCGCTGATCGCGGCTGCCGGGGTGCTGGTCACGGTGAAGGACAGCCGGACGCTGTTCGCGCCGAACACAGAACTGCCGCCGTCGCCGATCTTCAACGGGTCGTACACGGCGCGGAACCTGACCACGTTCGAGGAGTTCCGCTCCGTCGCCATGGCGCAGGACGTGTGCTCGTCCCAGCTCTTCATCTCGGCGGTGGCGTGTGCGGTGTCCATGGCCGGAAGCCTGCCGGACGTACCTGACAGCTCCTGTCAGGATGGGCGGATGCGCGCCGGCCGGTTGCTGACCCTGCTCCTCCTGCTCCAGTCGCGCGGCCGGATGACGGCGCGGGAGTTGGCGGACGAGTTGGAGGTCTCGGTCCGCACCGTCTACCGCGACGTGGAGGCGCTCGGCGCGTCCGGCGTCCCCGTGTACGCCGACCGCGGCCCGGCGGGTGGCTACCGGCTGGTCGACGGCTACCGCACCCGGCTCACCGGGCTGACCACGGAGGAGGCCGACTCGCTGTTCCTGGCGGGCCTGCCCGGACCGGCGGCGGAGCTGGGACTGGGCGCGGTGGTGGCGGCGGCGCAGCTCAAGGTGCTCGCCGCCCTCCCGCCGGAGCTGCGGTCGCGGGCCGCGCGGGTCCGGGAGAGGTTCCACCTGGACGCGCCCGGTTGGTTCCGGGGCAACGAGGGGACGCCGCACGTGGCCGGGATCGCGGAGGCGGTGTGGCAGCAGCGGCGGCTGCGGATCAGGTACGTGCGGTGGGCGCGGGTCGAGGTGGAGCGGACGGTGGAGCCCCTCGGGCTCGTGCTCAAGGCGGGCACCTGGTACCTCGTCGCCCGGACCGACGGGCTGCGCACGTACCGGGTCTCGCGGGTGCTGGAGCTGACCGCGCTGGAGGAGTCGTTCGACCGCCCGGAGGGGTTCGACCTGGTCGGGTACTGGGCCGGCTGGTCGGCGCGGTTCGAGGAGCGCATGTACCCGATGCGGGTCACGGTCCGGCTGACGCCGAACGGCCTCGAGAGCGCCCGGGTCCTGCTGGGCCTCGTCGCGGCGCGCGAGATCGAGGGCGTCGAGCCCGACGGCGAGTGGACGACGGTCCGGGTGCCGGTCGAGTCGCTGGAGCACGCGCTGGTCGACCTGCTCCGCCTCGGTCCCGAGGTGGACGTGCTGGAACCGCCGGAGCTGCGCGACCGCGTCATCGCCCGGATCGCCGCGATGGCCGCCGTCTACCAGCGGTGACCGTGCGACCCCGGGACGGGGGCGCGAGTGGCCCCCGTCCCGGCGATCCGCTACTGGACGGACGCGGTGACGCCGTTGTAGTTGCAGATGGACGGCGCCATGACCTCCGCGGGGCTGCCCCAACCGGCGCACTGGTACGACGAGTGGCCGTACCAGTCGTGGCCGAACTCGTGGGCGGCCAGGAGGGCGTCGTCGTTCACGCCACCCATGTAGAGCGCGATCCGCTGGCCCGCGCCCCAGTTGCAGCCGACCACCCGGCTGCCGCCGCCGCAGTCGGTGATGTAGCCGTTGCGGCACTCGACCGGGGTGCCGCTGGAGCTCTCGGTCAGCCCGCTCCACGCCCGCGCGCCGGCGCGGATGGCCGACGCGTAGGGCGAGCACGAGCTGAGGATGCGGTACGTGCGGGCGTTCGGCACGGGCCACGCCGCCACCGAGGGGTCGGACGTCCGGGCGTTCGGGGGCGCCGCCGCCAATTCCACGACACTGGTGGCGTGCGCTTCCCCGGTGAACGCGCTCTGGGAGCTCGGCGCGACGAGAACGGCGAGCACCAGCGCCAGCAGGGCAGGCGCCAAGAAGAGTTTCCTCACCTTGTTCGTCCTTTCGTGTGCAGGGATCTCGACGTTGTGCAGGGACGTCGAAGCACTCGAAGTTACGAGACCGCTGGTCAGGGATCAACCGGCCGGCCACGCGATTGGCTGGCGAATAACGATCACATCGTGGGCACCGGCCAGGCGCGATCCGATTCCGGGAAAGATCGGAAATGATTCGGGTGTGAATTTAACAGGTCGAATGACGCACCGCGGTCCTTCGTCCGGCGCAATTCGACGCGATATCGCCACGCGCCGCAGCCGTCGTGCGCGGTGACCGGGCCACCGCCGCGACCGCTGCCGCCGTTCGGGTGCCCGGCCGCGCCCCCGCGGTCGCGGTGGGCAGCCGACCAAGCCAGGCCGAGCCGTGCCACGTCGCTCCGAACCGCCCCGACCTCGCGGGAGTCGGGCGGTCAGTCGGCCGAGAGGAGCTGCCCGAGCGCGGCGTCCACGCCACGTCCGTCCTCGACCACCGACAGCGTGCCGCCGGTGGACCGGGCCAGTTCCGACAGCGGCGCGCGTTCCGGGTCGGGGCCGAGCGCGATGACGCTGATCGCGATGTCCTTGCCCGGCTGCTTGACCGACGCGAGCCGCGACGTCAGCTCCTCGAACGTCAGCCCGCCGTCGTTCACGCCGTCGGTGAGCACCACGATCCGGTTGCGCTTGCCGTCCTGGTGGTCGGCCAGCATCCGCTCGTACAGCGCGAGCACGCTGGTGTAGAGCTGGGTGGCGCTCTGCGGCGCCAGCTCGGCGACGCCGTCCAGCAGCGCCTGCCGCTGGGTGGCGACCGGGCCGGTGGCCACGAGCTGCCGGTAGGGCTTCTCGCCGTCGAGCTGCCGGGAGAACTCCCACAGCCCGAGCGACCCCGACACCGACCGGTTGACCTGCCCGGACAGCGCCTGCTTCACCCAGTCCATCCGGCTGCGGCCCTCACCGCCGGGTTCCTCCATCGACTTCGACGTGTCCACCAGCACGGTGACGACCTGGCCGCCGTCCGCGGTCGCCCACGCGGCCGAGATCTGCTGGGTCGTGTTGGCGTCGGCGGGCATGAGCGTGTCCGTGACGGCGGCCCAGCGGATGCCGGGCGACGGCTTGGGCCGCTCGGTCGTCGCGTCGACCCGCAGGCCCGCGCCGGCCAGGATCTTCTGCTGGTCCGGTTCGTGCAGGAACTCCCGGAACGCCTGCGCCGCGCGCACCTGCGCCTCGCCGACCCAGTCGCCGGCCAGGGGCACGAACGGGAAGTCGGCGATCGGCGTGGGCCCGCCCGCCGCCACCCCGTACAGGGGCTGCGACGGCGGCGTGCCGCTGTCCTTGCCGGTGTTGTGCCGGTACAGGTCCACCTCGAACACCGGCACCGCGCTGAACCCGGCCGCGTTCACCGCGACGCCGTCGGACAACGCCTTCAACGCCTCCCACGTGCTCGCGGGCGTCTGCTCGGGCTTGGCCGACGACAACCGGCTCATCGTGCTCTTCACCGGTTCCAGCGCCAGCATCTCGGTGGTGACGGGGCCCTTGCCCTCGGGGCTCGCGCCGGCCAGCGCCGACTGCACGGCCATCGCGGTGGCCGTGTTCGCCGTCGGGTCGGGCATGGCGGCGGTGAACCGGCCCCACTCGGGGTGCCCGAACCGGCCCCAGCCGTCGGCCGCGCTCGCGAGGTCGGGCAGGTCGGTCCAGCGGAACCCGGAACCGGACTGCACCGCCTGCGCCGCGTCCTGGTGCAGGGCGAGCAGCACGGGACTGGTCGCGATCGACTCGGGCACCGCGCCGAGCAGGGAGGCGTTCTGCGCGCCGAGCCGGTTCGCCCACAGCATCGAGTCGGTGACCCACGCGTGCGGGCGTTCGCCGATCTTGGCGGTGTCCCAGCCCTGGGTGAGGCCTTCGAGCACGACCTCGGAGTCGATCGACTGCACCTCGACCTGGATGCAGTGGTCGTAGACGACGGGCCGCTGCCTGCTCCACGCCTCGGCGACCTGCTTGACCGCCTCGGCGACGCTGGGCGTCGAGGCGACCCGGAGCAGCGCCTGGCCCTCGTCGCAGTCACCCGCCTGGGCCGCGGCACGGCGGTCGACGAGCCCGCCGACCCAGTTCCAGCCGAGCCAGCCGAGCACGAGGAGGACCACCAAGCCGACGATGGCCACGGGCCACGTCGCGATGCCGCGCCGCACCTTCGTCCGCAGCGCGCGGTGTCGAGACATCGTCTTCCCTCTCAGCGTCCGACCGGATACGGCTGGCGAATCCCGACCGGCGTCACGCTAACAGGTGAACTCGGCGGCTCGGGTGAAGTCACTCCAGGTCATCGAGCGGCGACGGGGGCCGCGGCGAGCACCCGGCTCAGCTCGATCAGCCCGGCTCTCAGCGGCGCGGCGGCCTCGGCGAACGCGCTCTGCTGCCGAACGTACTCGGCGCGGCCCTCGGCGGTCTCGATCCGCACCGGCTCGTAGCCGAGGTCGGCCAGGTCGTACGGGCTGGCCCGCATGTCCAGCTCGCGGATCCGCACGGCCAGCTCGAAGCAGTCCGCGACCAGGTCCGACGGCGTCGCCGGGTCCAGCTTGTAGGCCCACTTGAACAGGTCCATGTTGGCGTGCAGGCAGCCAGGCTGCTCCAGGTCGACCTGGGTCTCGCGGGTCGGCTGCACCGAGTTGCGCGGCCGTGCGTCCGGGGTGAAGAAGCGGAACGCGTCGAAGTGACCGCACTGCACCCGCTGCGACTCCACCACCCGGTCGGTGCCCTCGCCGCCCAGCCGCAACGGCCACGCGTCGTGCCGCACCTGCTCCGGCCGCTGCCGGTAGACCATCGCCCACTCGTGCAGCCCGAAGCAGCCGAGCCGGGGCGCGCGGCCGGCGGTCGCGGCCAGCAGCCGTCCGGCGAACTCGATCGTGGTGGCCCGTTCCCGCGCGAACGCCGCCACGTCCAGCGTCACGCCGTCGGGGGTGCGCCGGTAGACGGGCCACTTCAGGTAGGCGAGCGCGGCGTCGCCTTCGAGGACCACGCCGGGGCCGGGGTGCCAGCGCTCCAGCCGTGACGGGCGGTGCGAGTAGTAGGAGAACAGGAAGTCCAGCACGGGGTGCTTGCGGCCGGCGGCCTTGCGCTCGTGGTGCGGCCCGGTCCACCGGCGCATCCGGTCCGCGTGCGCGTCACGGCGCGCGGTCCACTCGGATTGCGACAGAACGACCCCCACGAGACATCAGGGTACTTCGCCCCGGGTGGTGACCGGCCCGAGCCCGTCGAGAGGGTCATCCCTCGCTAAAAGGTCCGGCGTCGGCGGCCTCGACGGGCAAGGTGTGAGCCATGTCCAGGGGGTGGGTGCGGCTTCAGGCCGTCGTGGTGTCCGGTTCGGTGGCCGAGGGCCTGATGTTGTCGGTGTTGCCGTGGATCGCCGCGACGATCACCTCCGACCCGCGGCAGCTGTCGCTGGTCAACGTGGTGGGTCAGGCGCCGTGGCTGGTGTTCTCGCTGTTCGCGGGGGTGCTGATCGACCGGGTGCGGCGCAGTGCCGTGCTGACGTGGGCGTACGCGGTGCAGGCGGGTGCCGCGCTGGCGCTCGCGGTGGCGGGTGTGACGGACGCGTTGAGCCTGCCGCTGCTGGTGGTGCTGGCGTTCGTGGTGACGTCGGCGCAGGTGCTCGGTGACGGCACGACGGGCGCGCTGGTGCCGGAGGTGGTGGAGCCGGGCCGGTTGCCGGCGGCGAACACGCGGTTGATGGTGATCGACCGGGGGGTGGTGCAGTTCGTGGTGCCGCCGGTGGCGGGCTTCCTGGTGGCGTTCGGCCTGGGCACGCCCGCGTGGGTCGCCGTCATGGCCGCTCTGGTGGCGTTGGTGCTGGTCCGGGGGCTGCGTTCGGGTCGGTCGACGCCGTCGACCACCAAGCACCCGGTGCGCGACATCGGGGAGGGGCTCAAGTTCCTGGTCGGCACGCGGCTGCTGCTGTCGATCACGGTGGCGGTGGCGCTCGGGTCGTTCGCGGCGAGCGCCACGATGGCGATGTTCGTGCTGTACGCCAAGGAGCTGCTCGGGCTCGGCGCGGTGGGCTACGGGGTGTTGCAGGCGTCGATGGCGGCCGGGTGGGTGGCGTCGTCGTTCGTGGCGGCCCGGGTGGTCGACCGGCTCGGGTACTCGTGGTCGATGCGGCTGGCCCAGGTCGGGATGGTGGTGACCGTGGCGCTGTTCGCCGTGCTGCCGCCGTGGGCGTGGCTGATCGGGGCGCTGATGTTCGTCCAGTCGGCGACCGTGATGGTGTGGAACGTCTGCTCGCAGTCCAGCCGCCAGCGCTTCACGCCGCCCGCGCTGCTGGGGCGGGTGCTCACCAGCCACCGCGCGCTGGCCTGGGGGCTGACGCCGCTGGGTGCGCTGGCCGGCGGGTTCGTGGCCGCGGGGTTCGGCCTGCGCGCGGTGTGGGTGATGGCGGCGTTGGTGCAGGTCGGCGCCCTGATCACCGCGTGGCGCGGCCTCTCGCCGCAGGCGTTCCGGGACGCGGAGCTGGTCGCCGCCGAACGGTGACCCCCGCCGCGGGATCCACTCACGGGAGCGGGTGTCGGGAGAACCGCGAATGCCGTGGCACCGCTGCTGAATCGCGTTCGACCTGACTGTGGGACCGCCGATCGGTACACCGTCAGACCTGCGACGACGTGCGATATTGATATCGCGGTCGGTCGCCGGCTCGAACTCCGACCGGGAGTGCCGGAGCGGGCCCGAGCCGACGACACGCGGAGAGGACGAGAAGGACGTCTTCGGGTGGAGGTCGATTCGGTGGTGGGACCGGCGGACGAGGGGATGCGCGGCCCGGAGTCGGTGGAGCGGTTGCTGTCACCGGTCACGAGGGTGTCGGTGGGTTCGCTGCGGGCTCTCGACTCACCGCGCGCGGAAGGGCTGAGGCCGGAGCACGTGCGGGTGCTCTTCGAGAGCGAGGCGCCGTTGCCGCCGATCGTCGTGCACCGTCCGACGATGCGCGTGGTGGACGGCGCGCACCGGCTCCACGCCGCCAGGCTCGCCGGCGCGCACGACATCGAGGTGCGGTTCTTCGAAGGCAGCGAGCGCGACGCGTTCGTGCTGGCGGTCAGGGCGAACACCACCCACGGCCTGCCGTTGACCTTCGCCGAGCGGCAATCGGCGGCCGCGCGGATCCTCGTCACCCATCCCGAGTGGTCGGACCGGGCGATCGCCTCGGCCGCCGGCCTGTCGGCGCGCTCGGTCGCGGGCCTTCGCGCGCGTTCGACCGGGCACGGTCCCCAGTCGAACGCCCGGATCGGGCGGGACGGTCGCGTTCGACCGCTCGACCCGGCCGCGGGTCGGCTCCGGGTGTGCCGGCTCATCAGGGAGCACCCGGACGCGTCGCTGCGCGAGCTGGCACGCATGGCGAACATGTCCGTCAGCACGGTGCGCGACGTGCGGCTGCGGGTGGAACGCGGCGAGCACCCCGTGCCGCCGCGGGCGCGTGGACGGCGCGAGCGGTCCGCCGATGGGGTCCGAACCCCTCAGCGGCGCCTGGTGGACCGACGTGACGCGTTGCTGCACGAGTTGTCCCGCGACCCGTCGCTGAGGTTCCGGGAGGGCGGCCGGGTGCTGATCAACAAACTCCTGGGTCAGGCGCTGACGACCGTGGAGCGCGACCTGGTGGTCGAGGCCGTGCCGTCGCACCGCGTCGCACTGGTGGTCGACCTGGCCCGCGCGGCGGCCGCCATGTGGCTCGACTTCGCCATGGAGGTCGAACGGCGGAATCACCCGGATGAGGTGCGATCGGCGACTCGTCGCAACCCGTGACCGGTGCTCGCGCAACGCCGCCGCTCGCGTTGTCGGAAAGGTGACGTCGGACGGTCACCCGAAAAGGGTACGAAGTCGTGGAATTGCGATAGCGCTAGACTGCACCGGTGACTTTCGTCCGCAAAGTTCTCGCCCTTGCGCCGGCTCCGGTGGGCGATCTTCTGCGCAAGCACCACGAACTGCTCAAGTTCCTGACCGTGGGCGCGATGACGTTCCTGGTCACCGTGGGTGTCAACTACGCGCTCAAGTTCACCGTGCTGACCGACAAACCGGTGACGGCGCTGGTCATCGCGACGATCGTCGCCACGATCGTGTCTTACGTGCTCAATCGCGAGTGGTCGTTCCGCGCTCGTGGCGGTCGTGAACGTCGCCACGAGGCCGCGCTCTTCTTCTTCATCAGCGGGCTCGGCATCGCGCTCAACTCGGTGCCGCTCAGCGTTTCCCGCTACCTGCTCGACTTCCGGGCGCCGGCCGTGAGCCTGCCGGTGCAGGAGATCGCCGACTTCCTCAGCGGCATGATCATCGGCACCCTCGTCGCCACCGGTTTCCGCTGGTGGGCGTTCCGCCGATGGGTCTTCCCGCACCAGGGGGGCGAAGGTTCGGCCGACGCGCGCGCCGGTGATCCCGGCACCGATCTCGGCCGTGCCGCCTGACCGGCGTCCAGCGCACGGCCACGGCGCCTCGAACACTGGTCGCGCGGCGCGCAGGAGGTTACGGTCGCTTTCGTCCGACGAAGCACTGTTCCGATTTCCCTCGCCTTTCGGCGAGGCCGGAGCGATCGTAGGAGGAAGCCGTGGAAGAGACCGTGCAGGAACACTACGAGCCGCCGCTCATGGTCGAGGTCGGTGGTTTCGCCGAGTTGACCAACGGTATCGGTAGCCAGACCTGGGACACCGCCTGGCTCTGGGACTGAGAGCCCCGCGTTGAACCGCCACGACGGCGGCGGTGAAGGCGCGTTCGTGGTTCTCGCGGACCGCGGACGCGCCTTTGCCACCGATTCCCTCATCCAGGGGGCCGAAGTCCTCGCGACCCACCCGTCCGGCCGCCCGCTGGTGGTCGGAGTCCTGGGCGGCGACCACCTCCGGGTGATCACCGGTCGGGCCGGGGTGGTCGTGCTGATCGGCTACTGCCCGCTCGACGACGCGAGGCTCGACCAGGTCCTCGGCCGGCTCACGAACCCCCGCCAGGTCGACCACGTCCGGTTGCCCGGCAGCCACCACGTGATCGCCGCGTTCGGACCCGTGGTCCGGGCCCGCGGCACGGCGTCGAACACCCGGCGGCTGTTCCACGGCGCGGACGTGGTGGCGAACCGCGCGGACGTGGTGGCCGCGGCGGCGGGCGCTCCGCTGGACGAGGGGAGTGCCGCCCTGAGACTGCTCTTCCCGGCGGTCCCGCACCCGCTGACGGCCACCACCCTGTGGCGGGGTGTGGCGGCGGTGCCGGCCGGCGAGGCGGTCGAGTGGAGCCACGACCGCGGCCCGACCACCACGCCCTGGTGGACCGTGCCGGACTCCGGGGCGACCTTGGCGGAGGCGGCCGAGCCGTTCCGGGACTCGTTGACGGCGGCGGTCGGGCACGGTGCCGCCGCGCACCCGGCGATCAGCACCGACCTGTCGGGTGGCATGGACTCGACGCCGGTCGCCTACCTGGCGTGGCAGTGCGACCCGCACCTGACCGCGTACACCATGACGGGGCTGACGACCGAGGACGACGACACGGCGGTCGCGCTGGCCGCCGCCGCGCGGATGCCGGGTCTGCGCCACGTGCTCCTGGACACCGGTGCGATGCCCAGGCCCTTCGACGCCCTGTTCGACCAGACCCGCTACCACGACGAGCCGTTCCTGGGGCCCTCGGGCGCGCGGGTGAAGCACATCGCGAGCTTGGCGGCGCGACGCGGTTCCACGCTGCACTTCACCGGTCATGGCGGTGACGAGGTGCTCACCAGCCCGACGTCCTACTTGCACCGACTGGCGCGCCGCCACCCCGTGGTCGCGCTGGACCACATCCGCGGCCAGCGCGGGCTGCGGCGGTGGACGTTGCGGCAGGTGTGGCAGGCCGTGGCCGACAACCGGTCCTACCCCAGGTGGCTGCTGGACAACGCGGCCGGGGTGAGCGCCGCCGGCTCGCAGGCGGGCGCCCGGCTGCCGCCGCCGAGCTGGCACCACCGGCTCTGGCTCGCGCCGTGGACCACGGCGGCGGCTCGTGACTCCGTCGTGCGGGCGGTCGTGGAGGCGGCGGACCTGGCCCGGCCGCTGTCCCCGGACCGGTCCCAGCACATGGCGCTGGAGGGCATCCGCGCGGCGGGACGGGTGTCACGCCTGATGGGTCAGCTCACCGGTCACGAGGGGGTCGGGACCGCGGTGCCGTTCCTCGACGACCGGGTGGTGGAGACCGCCCTGTCCGTCCAACCCCACCTGCGTGCCGGCCCTTGGGCGTTCAAACCGCTGCTCACCAGCGCCTTGCGCGACGTGGTGCCGCACGGCCTCGTCCAACGCTCGACGAAGAACGACATGGCGGAGGACGTGCACGCGGGCCTGCGGGCCCAACGGGGTCGGCTGGCGCGGTGGTGCGACGACCTCGTGCTCGCGGAGTTGGGCGTGGTGGACGCCGACGTCCTGCGTCGAGCGTGCCTGGCGCCGCCGCCACCGGGACAGGTGCTGCCCGCGCTGGCGATGACGTTCAACCTCGAATCCTGGCTGCGAACCGTGAGCACCACCCGATCGCACGCCGTGCCGACCACGGGGAGCCGTGAGAAGTGAAGGCCAAAGCCACCGCGATCACCCGCACCGGCGGTGTCGGGATCGCTCGCCGACTGTCGGCGACCTCAGCGGTCTACCTCGCCCGCGCGCTGGCGAAACTGCCGCCGCGGCGCATTCGCCGGGTGCTGACCGCGCTGACGCGGGGCGCACGTCCCGCGACGCTCGAAGAGGCCCGCGCCGCGCACCGGTCGGTGCTCGCCAGCAGCGTGATGGTCGCCGGTGACGGGTGCCTGCCGCGTTCCATCGCGGTGGCGCTGCTGTGCCGGCTCCGCGGCGGGTGGCCCACTTGGCGGGCGGGCACGCGACTGCACCCGTTCCGGGCCCACGCGTGGGTCGAGGTCGACGGCGTGCCGATCGGCGAACCGTCCGACATGGGCCTCTGGGCTCCGATGATCACGATTGCCCCGCCGCCCGCCGGAGGTCCGCATGGCACTTCGAACACCTGACGGCGTCACGATCACCCACGCCGACGACGGGATGGTGGTCCTCGACGAGCGCAACGGGCGCTACTGGCAGCTCAACACGAGCGCCGCGACGGTCCTCGACCGCCTCCTGGCCGGGCAGACGCCCGCCGAGATCAGCGAGCACATCGCCCGCACCAGTCCGGTGAGTCCCGAACAGGCGGGCAAGGACGTCGACGAGTTCGTCGGGCGGCTGCGTTCCGCCGACCTCGTCGTCGGCTGACACCGATCGGAGCGCCGGCGGCGTGAGGTCCGGACCGGTCGCGTCAGAGCGGGGGGATCAGGCCCGGGAACTTGCGCGCGCCGACGCAGTGCGGGCACTCGCGCCCGTTGTCGACGGTGCGGGGAGCGCCGCCGATCACCGCGGACGTCGGGTTGGCGATGAACCCCGCCCCGCCGCACAGGTGGCAGATGGTGCGGGGTTCGGAGGTCACGCCGAACAGGTCGTCCTCGTCCGAGACGTCGTCGTCGTCGAACCCGTCCTCGTCCTCTTCGTCGTCGAAGTCTTCCTCGTCGTCGTCATCCTCACGCGGATCCACGTGACCAACCGTAGTCGGGTGGGACCGGGCACGCCCCGGCGGACCGGTCCCACCCGCGCGGTCAGGGGCGCTGCCCGACCTGGTCCACCACGGCCTGCGCCGTGATGGCGTGGAAGTTCGTGCCGAGCAGCTCGTAGGTCCGCGCGTCGAACACGATCACCACCGGTTCGGCCCGCGGCGAGCCCGGCGGCACGGGCCAGGTGATGCCGACCCCCGGCCTGCCCGCCGCGTCACGCGCGTCCTGCACCACCGACAGCCCCGGCACGCGTGCCGCCGCCTCGTACAGCGCCGCCCTGGTCAGCGGCGGCAGCAGCGACTCGTTGATCAGGCTGAGGACGTCCTTGCCGCGCGCGTTGACGCTGCCCGGCTCGCCGCCGGCGTTCGCGTCGAGGTAGGCCAGCATGCCGTCCACCTCGGTCGGCAGGTCGGACCGGTACGCCGGCCGCGGCTCGCACGGCTCCGTGCCGAGCACCACCGCGGGGTCCTTGAACACGTCCCGCTGCCCGTCGACGCACCCCGGCAGCCGGAGCGTCGACCCGTCGTTCCTGGTCAGCGCCCCGTCGTGGGTGCCGTCGACCGACCGCCAGATCTCCCGGGCCGGTTCCCCTCCCGTCTCACCGCGCGTGTAGACGAACTGGTCCGGGCGGGGCGGCGCGACCGGATCGGCGCGGGCCGCCCTGGCGGCGAACGCCAGCAGCCGCACGGGGTCGGTCACCGGCTCGACCTCGACCGCCGTGGACGCCGCCGCGGCCGGTGCCGTGGTCGTCGCCGGGGTCAGCGCCTGTCCGCCCGGCGCCGGCTGACCGGCGGGCAGCAGCGCGACCGTCGCCGCGACGGCCGCCGCCAGCCCGATCGCCGACGCACCGACCAGCGCGTGCCTCGACCGGCGCCGGCGCACCGGTCCCCGTTCGGCGATGCCGGCCAGCAACGCCGCCCGCGCGGGCGCCAGCGCCGCCTCGTCCGGCAACGGCGTCTCGTCACCCATCTCGCGCAGCAACCGCAGCTCATCCATTGTTCAGCAACTCCTCGACCTCGGTGGGGTTCTGCCCGCCCAACGCCTCCCTGACCTTGCGCCGGGCCCGGTGCAAGCGGGACCGCACCGTGCCGACGGGGATCGCCAGGGCGGTCGCGACCTCCTCGTAGGCCAGCTGTTCCCAGGCCACGAGCAGCAGCACGTCGCGGTCCTCGGCGGTCAGCCCGTCCAGCGCTCCCGCCAGCCGCGACCGCACGGCCCACGCGGTCACCTCGGCGGCGACGCGGTCCGCGTGGTCGTGCTCGGCGATCTCCGCCGAGCGCTCCCGGTGCCGGCGCGCCTCGTGCCTGCGGTGCTGTCCGACGAGGTTCGTCGCGATGCCGTACAGCCACGGCCGGGCGTCCGGTCGGGCCCGGTCGTAGCGCTGCCGCTTGTCGAACGCGGTCAGGAACGTCTCGGCCACGAGGTCGTCCGCGACCTGGGCGCCGAGCCTGCGCTCGAGGTAGCGCCGGATGTGCGGCGCGTGCCGGTCGAAGATCGCCGCGAAGGTGTCCGGCTCGTGCCGCGACCGGTCGATGATCTCGGCGTCGGTGGGTGTCATGGTGGCCTTCCGGCTGGTTCCCGGTGAAGGGCGGTCACCTGTTATCCGCCGGCCGGCCCGATCGGGTTCGCGGTGTGAGCGGAAGTTGACCGGTGTGTGAGGACCCCTGGGGTAGCAAGGACACCCACAAGCGGATCAGGGGGAGCAAGTGGACAAGGTGAACGCAGTGCCGCGCCGTCGTCCCGGCGGCGCGGTCGAAGGCCGGATCCTCACCACGCCGGTGGGGCTGGCGTTCCCGCGCGACGTCACGTTCGAGTCGTGGGAGCAGGCGGGGCAGCGGATCTCCCGCATCGCCAGTTCGTCGGCGTGGTACCTGGGCGACTGGCTGGTCTTCGGCCAGGACAGGTACACCGACAGGTACCGCCGGGCGGTCGAGGCGGTGGGGCTCGACTACCAGACGTTGCGCAACTACGCGTGGATCGCGCGCAAGTTCGAACCGCCGCGGCGGCGGCAGGGCCTGCCGTTCCAGCACCACGCCGAGGTCGCGGCGCTGCCGCCGGCCGAGCAGGACGAGTGGCTCGACCGGGCCCAGCGGGAGGGCTGGTCGCGCACGGCGCTGCGGCGGGCGTTGCGGGAGAGCCGCCACCCCGGATCGAGGTCGGAGCGGGTGGTGATGCCGCGGGTCAACGCGGGCAGCGACGCGGTGGACCGGTGGCGGCGCGCGGCGATGGCCGCCAACGCCGACTTCGAGGCGTGGATCGTGACGGCCCTCGACCGCGCCGCCGACCACGACCTCGAACTGGTCAGCGTGCCGCCGCTGACGGAGCCGCTGGAGGGGCCGGCGGCGGAGCGGGAGTACCTCAGCCTGCCCGCTGTGCGGCCAGCGTCATGATCTGCTGATTGCCCGCGGCCCACGTCGTGGTCATGGTGACCGCGTCGATGCGCCAGCCGCCCCCGGCGCGGACGAGGCCGAAGCGGTAGTGGCCGCCCAGGGTCCAGGTCGGGTCGCCGTGCGGGTTCGCCAGCACGTGCACGGCCTGGAACTGGGCGGTCACCACGGCCCGGTCGCCGTCGACGTCGACCAGGTGGTTGGCCACCAGGTGCTGGGTCGCGTCCAGGCCGCCGAGCCCGGCGCGCCACCCGGCGACGATGTCGGCGGCCCGGAGCCGGGCGGGCTCGCCGCCGGTGAGGCTGGTGTAGTCGAGGTCCACCTCGTCGGCGAACACGGTGAGCAGGGCGTCCCAGTCGCGGCGGTCGGCGAACCACGCCATGCGGGTGGTCGTCTCGACGATCTCGGCGCGGTCGTTCGTGGTGATCACGACGAAGACCTTAGGCGGCGCCGGCGCCGTGATCACGACGCCGGCGCCACCGTCACAGCTCGCGGCGGACGTGCGTGCCGTCGCGGACGGTGCCGACGTACTCCTCGACCAGGTCCTCCAGCGCCACCAGGCCGCGCACGACGCCGTCGGCCGACACGGCCTGCGCCAGGTGGCTCTGCGAGCGCCGCAGCGCCGCCACCGCGTCGTCCAGCGTCGCGTCCACCGGCACCCGGGGCAGGCCGCGCACCCGGCCCGGCGGCACCCGCGTGGCCGGGTCGGCGTGGGCCAGGTCCAGCACGTCCTTCAC
This sequence comes from Actinosynnema sp. CA-299493, assembly GCF_050946825.1. Lineage (NCBI taxonomy): Bacteria > Bacillati > Actinomycetota > Actinomycetes > Pseudonocardiales > Pseudonocardiaceae > Actinosynnema > Actinosynnema sp. CA-299493. The sequence goes on along the minus strand of NZ_CP191993.1, from coordinate 7,392,310 downwards.
GTGCAGGTAGCCGATCAGCCGGTCGTCCTCGCGCACCGGGAACCGGGAGAAGCCGGTGGCCGACACGGCGGCCTCCACCTCCTCCATGGTCGGCCGCGACGGCACCGACGTGATCCGGTCCAACGGCACCAGCACGTCGGCCACGGTCCGCTCGGCCGACGACAGGGTCTTCGTCAGCCGCCGGTGCTCGGAGTCCTCCAGCAGGCCCTCCTGCCGCGACTGGCCGATCAGCAGGGCCAGCTCGTCCCGCGTGTAGGCCGACTCCAGCTCGTCCCTCGGCGTCACGCCGACGAGCTTCAGCACCGCCGTCGACACCACGGTGAACCCGCGCAGCAGCGGCGCGACCAGCCGGCAGAACCAGTAGTGCGCGGGCACCAGCAGCAGCGCGGTGCGCTCCGGACCGGCGATGGCCAGGTTCTTCGGCACCATCTCGCCCAGCACGGTGTGCAGCGCGACGACGATGATCAGCGCCACCGCGAACGCCACGCCGTGCCGCACCGCGTCCGGGACGCCGACGCCGTGGAACGGCGCCTCCAGCAACGCCGCCACCGCCGGCTCGCCCAGCGCGCCCAGGCCGAGCGAGCACAGCGTGATGCCGAGCTGCGCGCCCGCGATCAGCAGCGGCAGCTCGCGGCCCGCCTTGATCACGGTGCGGGCCCGGCCGCCACCCTGCTCGGCCAACGCCTCCAGCCGGTCGCGGCGGGCGGTGATGATGGCGAACTCGGCGCCCACGAAGAACGCGTTGCCCGCCAGCAGCAGGAAGATCACCAGCACGATCACCGGGACGACTCCACTCGGTCGGTCGCCGGGTCGGCCGCGGGGTCGACCCGGGCCACCCGCAGCTCCGCCACCCGGTGCCGGTCCATCTGCACCACGGTGATCCGCCAGTCGTCCACCCGGATCTCGTCACCCGCGTCGGGGATCCGGCCGAGCCGGGCCAGCACCAGGCCGGCCACGGTCTCGTAGTCGCCCTCGGGCATCCGGAACCCGGTCGCCTCGGCGACCTCGTCGTCGCGCAGCAGCCCGGACACCAGCCACGCCTCGCCGCCGAGCCGACGCACCGGCGAGGTCTCCCGCCGGTCGTGCTCGTCGCGCACGTCGCCGACGATCTCCTCGACCAGGTCCTCCAACGTGACCAGGCCCGCCGTGCCGCCGTACTCGTCGACGACCAGCGCCGTCTGCAGGCCCGAGGCGCGCAGCCGGTCCAGCAGCGCGTCGCCCTCCAACGTGGCGGGCACCGTCTGCACCGGCCTGGTCAGCGCGGACACCGGCGTGGTCGCCCGCTGCGACCGGGGCACCCCGAACACCTGCTTGACGTGCACGATGCCGCGCACCTCGTCCAGGTCGCCGGTGTAGACGGGGAAGCGGGAGAAGCCCGTCTCCCGCGCCTTCGCCACCAGGTCGAGCACGGTCGCGTCCGAGCGCAGCGACTCGACCCGCACGCGCGGCGTCATCAGCTCCTCCGCCGTGCGGTCGCCGAACCGCAGCGAGCGGTCCAGCAGGGTCGCCGTGCTCGGGTCGAGGGTGCCCTGCTCGGCGCTGGAGCGGATCAACGCGCCGAGCTCCTGCGGCGAGCGGGCCGACGCCAGCTCCTCCGCGGGCTCCACGCCGAGCCTGCGCACCAGCCAGTTCGCGGTGCCGTTGAGCAGGGTGATCAGCCACTTGAACACCGCGGAGAACCCGGCCTGCACGCCGGCGACGGCACGCGCGGTCTCCAGCGGCTTGGCGATGGCCAGGTTCTTCGGCACCAGCTCGCCGAACACCATCGACAGCGAGGTGGCCAGCGCGAGCGCCAGCGTCAACGCGATCGGCCCGGCCACCGCCGCGGGCACGCCGACGCCGGTCAGCGCGGGGGAGATCAGCTGGGCGATGGCGGGTTCGGCGATGTAACCGGTGATCAGCGTGGTGATGGTGATCGCCAGCTGCGCGCCGGAGAGCTGGAACGACAGGGACCGGTGCGCCTTCTCCACGGTCAGGGCCTTGGTGTCGCCCACCTGGGCGACGTGCGCCTCGACGGTGCTGCGCTCCAGCGCGGTCAGGGAGAACTCGGCGGCGACCGCGATGAACGTGCCGATGGTGAGGACCACCACGGCGACGAGGCCGAGCAGGCTGAGCAGGATGGTCATCGGGCCCACCGGTGGTGGGTCGGGCGGGGTCGGCAGCCGGGTATCGGACCCGGCTCGGTACTGCAGCCCGGGGACTGCGCGTCGCGCACGGAAGAGATCACTCCTCGTGAGGGGTGGTCGAACAACGTCCAGAATAGAGCGTAATCACCGGTCAGCGCAGTCCGATACCGCTGGGCGGTGACGTCGAGGCCCGCAGCACGACCTCGCCGGCCACCCGGATCGTGCGCGCGGAGGCGACCACGTCGTCCAGCACCAGCCGTGCCGCCCGTTCCCCCATCTCCTCCAGCGGCAGCCGCACGGTGCTCAGCGCGGGCACCAGGTCGCGCAGGGTGGGGATGTCGTCGAACCCGGCCACCGAGACGTCCTCCGGCACCCGCAGGCCGTGCTCGCGCAAGCCCGCCATCGCGCCGAGGGCCATCACGTCGTTCACGGCGAACACGCAGGTCGCGCCGGTGCGCGCGGCGATCAGGTCGGCCACGGCGGCGTGCCCGCCGTCCCGGGTGAAGCCGCTGGCGATGACGTTCGCGTCGGGCAGTTCCAGCCCCTCGTCGGCCAGCCCGGCCTTGAACCCGGCCAGCCGGTCGCGCGCCACCAGCAGGTCCGGCGGGCCGGCCAGCACGGCGAACCGGCGGTGGCCGAGCGCGGCCAGCCGGCGGGCCAGCGCGCGGGCGCCGGAGCGGTTCGCGGGCACCACGGTGTCCGTGCCGAGCTTGGCCTGGGAGACGCACGCCACCCGGCCGCCCTGCGCGGTGAACGCGGTGATCTCCTCGGCGAGCAGCCGGGACGCCGACCGGTCGGTGGTGCGGCTGCCCGCGATCACCAGGGCGCGGGCCCGGTGCGCGCGCAGCGTGTTGACCAGCTCCACCTCGCGGCGGGGGTCGCGGCCCGTGGTGCCGAGCACCACGACCAGCCCGGCGTCCTCGGCGATCCTCGTCACACCGGCGGCGATGCTGGAGAAGTAGGGGTCGGCGATGTCGTGCACCACCAGGCCCACCAGCACGCTGGAGTTGCGCGCCAGCGCCTGCGCCGAGGCGTTGGGCAGGTAGCCGAGCCTGCGCGCGGTGCCGAGGACCCGTTCGCGCAGCTCCTCGCTGACCTGCCGGGTGCTGCCGTTGAGCACGCGTGACGCGGTGGCGAGCGACACGCCCGCGTGCTTCGCCACTTCCGCCAGCGTGACCTGCCGCGACGTCAACGCCGCCTCCTTCGCGTTCCTGGTCGGGCGAGACTAGCCGTTGCCGGGCGCCGGCCGGGGACGAGTTCACCGAGTGGGGCGACCGGCCGTGGTCAGCCGGGATCCTCGTCGAAGCGGCGCGGGCGTGTCGACCACCGGCCGGAGGCCACCGGCCGGTCGCCGGCCCACGCGGAGGTTGACGTCCACGAGGGGCCGACCGTAGCGTATTGGAAAGCGCTTTCCACGAATGTGAGCGGGGTGTACGCATGGCGGTGCGCACGATCGGCGTCGCGTTGAACGGGGTCACGGGGCGGATGGGGTACCGACAGCACCTCGTCCGGTCGATCCTGGCCCTCCGCGAGCGCGGCGGCATCCAGGTCGGTGACGACGTGCTGGTCCCCGAGCCGCTGCTGGTCGGCCGCAACCCCGCCAAGCTCAAGGAGATCGCCGAGCGGCACGACCTGGCGCGCTGGACCACCGACCTCGACGCGGCGCTCGGCGACCCGGACGTGTCGGTCTACTTCGACGCGCAGGTGACGTCGGCGCACGTGTCGGCGTTGACCGCGGCGATCGACGCGGGCAAGCACGTCTACAGCGAGAAGCCGGTCGCGGCCACGCCCGAGGAGGTGCTGGGCCTGGCCCGGCACGCCGACGCGGCGGGCGTGAGGCACGGCGTGGTGGCCGACAAGCTCTACCTGCCGGGCATCCGCAAGCTCAAGCGCCTGCTGGACGGCGGCTTCTTCGGCCGCGTGCTGTCCGTGCGCGGCGAGTTCGGCTACTGGGTGTTCGAGGGCGACTGGCAGGCCGCGCAGCGCCCGTCGTGGAACTACCGCGCCGAGGACGGCGGCGGGATCGTGGTGGACATGTTCTGCCACTGGAGCTACCTGCTGGAGGGGCTGCTCGGCCCGGTGGAGGCGGTGACCGCGCGGGCCGTCACGCACGTGCCGACCAGGTGGGACGAGAACGGCGCGCCGTACGAGGCGACGGCCGACGACGCGGCGTACGCGATCTTCGAGATGGCCGGCGGCGTGGTGGCGCAGGTGAACTCGTCGTGGGCGACCCGGGTGAACCGCGACGAGCTGGTCGAGTTCCAAGTGGACGGCACGCTGGGCAGCGCGGTGGCCGGGCTGCGCAACTGCAAGGTGCAGTCGCGGGCGATCACGCCCAAGCCGGTGTGGGACCCGGACGTGCCGTCGTCGATCGACTTCCGGTCCCTGTGGCAGGAGGTCCCGGACAACGAGGTGTTCGACAACGGGTTCATGGTGCAGTGGGAGGAGTTCCTCAAGCACGTCGCCGTCGGGACGCCGTACTCGCACGACTTCCACTCCGGCGTGCGCACGGTGCGGCTGGCCGCGCTGGGCCTGGAGTCCTCGCGCACCGGCCGTCGGATCGAGGTGCCGGCGTGACGTCGGTGGTGCTGCCCGGCCGGGACGGCGCGTTCCGCGAGCACCGGTTGGGTGAGCCGAAGGCGTGGGAGACCGGGCCGTTCGAGTCGCGGGTGGCGTTCGCGGCGGCGCACGTGGTGGCCGACCCGTTCGCCGGCAACGTCCCCGGCGCGCCCGCGGTGCTCGACTGGGACGCCACGCTGGCGTACCGGACGCGGTTGTGGGAGCACGGGTTCGGCGTCGCGGAGGCGATGGACACCGCGCAGCGCGGCATGGGCCTGGACTGGGGCACGGCGCTGGAGCTGATCCGGCGCAGCGCGTCGATCGCGTCCGGGAGGCTGGCGGCGGGCGTCGGCACCGACCACGACACCGCCGACCCGCTGACGGCGTACCGGGAGCAGCTGGCGGCCGTCGTGGAGGCGGGCGCGCAACCGATCCTGATGTGCAGCCGGAAGCTGGCCGCCGCCGCGCGCGGGCCCGAGGACTACCAGGAGGTGTACGGGGCCCTGCTGGAGGAAGTCGACCAGCCGGTGGTCCTGCACTGGCTGGGCCCGGCGTTCGACCCGGCGCTGGAGGGCTACTGGGGCTCGTCGGACGTGCCGACGGCGACCGGGCACTTCCTCGACCTCATCAAGGCGTACCCGGACAAGGTCGACGGCGTGAAGGTGTCGCTGCTGGACGCCTCGCACGAGGTGGGCTTGCGGCGGTCGCTGCCGGCGGGCGTGCGGTGCTACACCGGCGACGACTTCCACTACCCGGAGCTGATCGCGGGCGACGAGCTCGGGCACAGCGACGCGTTGCTGGGCATCTTCGACGCCATCGCGCCGGCCGCGTCCACCGCGTTGCGGGCCTTGGACGCGGGCGACCGCGCCCGGTACGACGAGGTGCTGGAGCCGACGGTCGCGCTGTCCCGGCACATCTTCGGCGCGCCGACGTACCACTACAAGACGGGTGTGGTGTTCCTGGCCTGGCTCGGCGGGTTCCAAGACGCGTTCGGCATGGTCGGCGGTCTCCAGTCGGCCCGGGACGTGGTGCACCTGGGGGAGGCGTTGCGGCTGGCGGACCTGGCCGGGCTGCTGCCGGACCCGGACCTCGCCGCCCGGCGGTGGGGACGACTGCTGGACGTGCTGACGTGAGGCTCTCGCTGAACCAGGCCACGGTGAAGCGGGCGTCCGTGCCCGAGGTGGTCGACGTGTGCGTGCGCAACGGCATCCCGGGGATCGGGCTGTGGCGCGACCCGGTGGCCGAGCACGGGCTGGCGCGGACGGCCGCGCTGGTCGCGTCGGCCGGGCTGGAGGTCTCGTCGCTGTGCCGCGGCGGGTTCTTCACCGGGTCCGACCAGCGGCTGGACGACAACCGGCGGGCGATCGACGAGACCGCCGCGCTGGGCGCGCGGTGCCTGGTGCTGGTGCCCGGCGGCGTGCCCGACCGCGACCTCGTCGCGGCCAGGGGACGGGTAGCGACGGCGCTGGAGGTGCTGGCGCCGTACGCGGAGTCGGCCGGCGTGCGGTTGGCGGTGGAGGCCATGCACCCGGTGTTCTGCGCCGACCGGGGCGTGGTGTCGACGTTGGGGCAGGCGCTGGAGCTGGCCGCGCCATACCCGTCGTCGGTGGTCGGGGTGGTCGTGGACGCCCTGCACGTGTGGTGGGACCCGGCGTTGGCGGCCGACGTCCGGCGGGCCGGCCCGCGCATCCACTCCTACCAGGTGTGCGACTGGGTGACGCCGCTGCCGGCCGACGTGCTGCTGGGCCGCGGCCTGCCCGGTGACGGGCACATCGACCTGGTCGGGCTGACCTCGCTCGTCGCGGAGACCGGGTACGACGGGTTCGTGGAGGTCGAGGTGTTCAACGAGGAGGTGTGGTCGCGGCCGTTCGACGCGGTCGCGGCGGACCTGGTGCGGCGGCACGCGACGGGCTGGGAGCCGGTCGTGGACGGCGGCCACGACCGACTCCCCGTCACCCCTTAACGGGGCAGCTCGCGACCCGCGGCGAGCAGTCTGAGGGTGCTGACCGACGGCGTCAGCGCGTAGAGGGCGCCGGTGGTCCGCACGAAGCCGCCGCCGATCACGGCGTCGACGCCGGTGGGCGCGCCGCGCTCGCCCGGCGCGAAGTCCGGGTTGAGCGCCCACGTTCGCTGGACGTGCTCGAACTGCTCCGCCAACGACGTGCAGTGGGCCACGAACACCAGGCCGCGCTCGTCGTCGGTCGACCCGGTGGCGGCGGGTCCCGTTCCAGCGGGTCCTGTTCCGGTGGCCTCTGCTTCGGCGGGGCCGAACGGGATGCCCCGGCGCAGGATCCGGTGCTCCCGGGGCGTCCGGTGCGCGAACGACCGCGGGTTCGTCTTGCGGATGTGGGCCGGGCACGGTGTCGCCGTGCCCGCCGGGTCGTCGGCGTAGTCGAAGTCGTTGGCGTGGCCGGAGTCGGGGCCCGCGGCCAGCGGGCGGCCGTCCGGGCGCCTGCCGATCAGCTCCGGCCCCCGGCCGTGCCGCTCCACGGCGTCCCGCCAGCCGTCGACGTCCTGGGTGAGGCGGCGGACCACCTGGATCGAGCCGTCGGCCAGCCACGCGGCGGCGTGCGGGCGGGCCGACTCGGTCGGGTGGCCGAACACGAACTCGCCCGCGTTCACCAGCAGCGTCCCCGGCCGCCCGGCGCGGTGACCCGGCCGTTCGCGGTCCTCGTGGTGGAAGCCGCGCACGCCGGGCTGCGACACGCCGTCCTTGTAACCGAAGTGCTCGCGCCCGCGCCGGTCACCCGGCAGCGTGGCGGCGTGCTGCTCGTGGACCGTCGTGACGCCGAGCAGGGTGTCGAGCACGTCGAGGTCGCGCGCGGTCCCGGCCACCCGGTCCGGGTCGTCGGACGCGACCGTGACCACGGCGTGCACCCGCTGGTCCGCGCGGCCGAACAGCCAGTGCGCGGGCGCCGAGTCGCCGGTGTCGCCGTTGGCCCGCGCCGCTTGTTCGGCGGTGTGCGGGAAGTGCTCCCGGAGGTCCTCCCGGGTCGCGTCGGGGTTGACGCTCAGGTCGATCAGGCACTCGGGCGTGAGGGACACGTTCGCCCAGGTGGCCCTGAGCCCGGCGGGGTCGCCGCCGGACATCGTGCGCCCGAGGGAGAAGACCTCGTTGAAGTCCTCCACGTCGGAGGTGACGTCGAGGTGCCCGAGCATGGCGGCCAGCCACGTGCGCCCGAGCCGGTCGTCGGTGAAGCGGACGAACCGGAACAGCTGGTGGTCCTTGTTGAACGCGGCCAGGACGTTGCCCTGGATGTCGTGGGACCGGCGCAGCGGAGGAGGCACTTCCCGCCGTCGTGCGCGCTGGTGCAGCAGGTCGGTCATCGTCCACCCCCCTGCTTACAGGAGGCGCACGTCGCGCTCCGGATACACCCGGGAACGGATTGTCAGCGCGCGGCTCGTCGGCGGCGCGGCCGACGACGGGTCACGAGCGCCGTGACGCCGCGTCGCGCGTGCCGATCACGGACCGGATCGGCGCCGGCGCCCGGTACAGCTCGCCGCCCGCCGTCCTGGTGTTGGGGCGTCCCTTGCCGGTGTCGATCAGCTCGCGCAGGCTGGTGCCGACGTAGAAGCCCCACGACTTCGAGCAGAGGTCGAAGCACTCGTACTCGGGCACCAGGCCGAAGTGGGTGAAGTGCAGCCGCGCGCCGTCGGCCGTCCGGGAGATGTCGAAGACCAGCTCCGTGCCGGTCCACTCGGTGCGGTCCTGGGTGAAGCTGAAGTAGTTCTCCAGCACCCGCCAGACGACCTTCTCGCCCGGCACGACCTCGGTCAGCTCGACCGTGCAGCGGTGGTTGTCGAAGTAGTGGTAGGTGAACCGGTCGCCGACCTCGGTAGTGCCGCCGTCGATGTGCTCCGACCACCACCCCCTGGTGTCGACGACGGCGGCGAACACCTCCTCGGGCGTCCGGTTCGTCGAGATGGTCGTGCTGAAGTCCTGGCCGTCCATGAGCTCTCCCGAGTGCGCGTGGTGGTGGGCGGTGGTCACGACGGGCGTCGAGCGTGCCGCCATGGTCGCACCGCACCTGACGGACGTGCAACCCGTAAGTTGCGCTCAAGGGCCCGAAGTGTTGTAAGTGATCTACGTCACTTTCTGTTTACCGCCGTCACACCCATCGTGAGCAGCAATAATGGGGGGTAACGCCACGGCTGATTGCGAAGAGAATTCGGATACGCGGGGACATTTGCCCCCGTCCAACTTCGTGGTCAGCGAAAGGGTGAACGCAGTGCGCGCAACCGTAGTGCACCACCAAGGCGGTCCCGAGCAGTTGACGTTCGGCGAGTGGGCGACCCCGGCGCCCGGTCCGGGCGAGGTGCTCATCGACGTGGCCGCCGCCGGCGTCAACTTCCACGACATCGACCAGCGGATCGGGTTGTTCCCGCGCGACCTGCCGTACGTCCCCGGCCTGGAGTGCTCGGGGACCGTGGCGGCCGTCGGCTCCGGCGTCACCGGGGTCGCCGTCGGCGACCTCGTCGCGAGCCTCGTCTTCGGCCCGACCGGCTCCTACGCCGAGCAGGTCGTGGTGTCCGTCGACAGCGTCGTGCCGGTGATCGACGGCGTGAGCGCCGAGCAGGCCGCCGCGGTGCTGCTGCAGGGCCTGAGCGCCCACTACCTCACCGGGTCGTGCTACCCGGTGAGCCCCGGCGAGACCGTTCTCGTCCACGCGGCGGCGGGCGGGTTAGGGCGGTTGCTCACGCAGGTGGCCCGGCTCCGGGGCGCGCGGGTCATCGGCACCGTGTCCACCGCCGAGAAGGAAGAGGTGGCACGGGCGGCGGGCGCCCACGAGGTGATCCGGTACACGGAGGTCGACTTCGCGGCCGCCGCGAGGGAGCTGACCGGCGGCCGGGGCGTGGACGTCATCTACGACGGCGTCGGCCACGACACCATCGACGGCGACCTCGCCGCCCTGCGCTCGCGCGGCACCATCGTCCTCTACGGGCAGACCAGCGGCCCCATCACGTCCATCGACATGCGGGCGGGCAAGCCCGGCTCGCCCCGCCTGGTCATGCCGATGATCCCGGACTACATCGCCACCCGCGAGGAGCTGATGGGCCGGGCGGACGACCTGTTCGCCTGGGTGCGCGACGGCGCCGTGACCGTCCACATCGGGCACAAGTACCCGCTGGCCGAGGCCGGCACCGCGCACGCGGACCTGGAGAAGCGCGCCTCGACGGGCAAGCTGCTGCTGATCCCTTGAGCGAGGGGCCGCCGACCGCCGTGCCGCCGCCTGCCCGGCGGGACGGCGGGCGGTCGCACCGTGTGCCCGTATCACCCGGCTGGGTGGTGCGCGTGGCACTGACAGGTGTTTCCCGTGCGGTGGTGGGGATTTCGGCTCTACGGTCACGCCCGAGCGGTCGTCGCCGCGAGAGGATCCGCCCATGACCACGTCAGCCGGTATCCCGGTGGTGTCCTCCACCCGCGTCCAGGTGGGCGCGGCGACCTCCCGAGGGCCCGACCGCCCGCTCAACGCCGATGCCCACGCCCACCACTCCTACCGCGGCACGTTCGCGGCGGCGGTGGTGGACGGCACCGGCTCGACACCCGGGGTCGTGGACTTCGCCCACGTCGCCGCGTCCGTCGCCGCCCGCGTCGCCACTCGTGCGACGCCCGTGCTCGGCGTCGTCGCAGCCTCGGCCCCCTACGCCGACCACGATGATGACGACAGCCCCGAGCCCAACGGTGCGATCGTCGTGGCGTCGGTGCGGTCGGGCGGGTACTGGCGCATCGCCCACGCCGGCGACAGCTCCGCCTACGGCCTCAAGGACGACGGAACCCTGCGCCGCTTCACGACCCCGCACACCCTCGGCGAGGAGATGCGGAGCCAAGGCGCCACCGACGCCGAAGCCGCCGCCCACGATCACAAGTTGCGGCACAACCTGGGCCGGGTCCCGCTCTACGGCGTCGAGGGCTTCGAGGCCGTCGCCCGGCTGCTGGTCCTCGCTTCCGACGGTCTCAAGCTGCCGCACGAGGAGTTCCGCGGGCTGCTCCTCGCCCACGGCGACGACCCGCAGCGCTGCGCCGGGGAACTGGTCGCCGCGGCCCGCGCGCACGGCAGCCGTGACGACGTCACGGCCCTGGTCATCCCCCACCCCGACCGCCCTGCGACCGCTCATGGCACGGACGAGAGGAACAACCATGTCGAACGCCGACCAGAAGAACCCGCCGGACCCGCGGAACCCGCCGCCGGACGAGAGCCCGACGCAGACCCTGCCCACGGTGCCGTCGAAGTAGTCGCCTGACGCGCCGGACGGCGTGTCACGCCACGCCGTCCGACGCCGACTCACCGACCGCGTCCGGCCGGGTGCCGCTGCTCGTCACCGGTCGAGCCAGAGCAGGTGGGCCCGACGCGTCCCGGCCGACCGCGAGCTGATCTCGAACAGGGTGCGCGCGTTCTCAGGGCTCCGGGAGCTGAGGTGGAAACCGCCTTCCACGGCGCTGACCTCCGCCCGGTCCTCGAAGGCGACGCCGTAGCCCGCCACCCGGACGCTCTCCCGATCGCCGTGCTCCTCCACGATGGCGAACAGCCGCGGTGCTTCCTCCCGTGCGACTTCCTGCACCAGCACGGCGAACTCCTGCTCGGTCATGTCGCTCCTCCCGCCCCACCGGTCCAGCCGGTGGTGATTACGCTGCGTCATCGATACCGTGACTGCCCGCAAGGCTGCCGACCTCCGACGTGGAACGCAAAAAACGCAGAGAGAGGCCTTGCGTTCGCCGTGCAGCACCGAGGAGGACGGACATCGTGGCCGCGAAGAGGAGCACGCCGACCATCAGGTTGCGCAGGTTGGCCGGTCAGCTCAGGAGGCTCCGCGACGGCACCGGCCTGCGCCGCGAGGACGTGGAGGAGCGGACCGGCCTGCACTCCACCACCCTCTACCGCATCGAAACCGCCCGTGCCCGCCCGCAGTACCGGACCTTGGACATGCTGCTCAAGCTGTACGGGATCCCGACCGACGAGCAGATCCGCTTGAAGGCGCTGTACAAGCAGTCGGCGGGGGAGGGCTGGATCCAGCCCTGGCACGAGAGCCTGCGCGAGGAGTACACGGCCTACATCAGCTTCGAGCGTGACGCACACGGCCTCCGCCACTACTCGGCCATGTTCATCCCCGGCTTGCTCCAGACCGAGGACTACACCCGCGCGGTGGTCCGCGGGATTTCGTATGCGGCATCCCCTGATCAGGTCGAAGACCGGGTGCGCACCAGGATGGAGCGACAGGCGGTCCTGACCAAGGAGCGGCCGATCAAGCTCTGGGCGATCCTCGACGAGGCTGCGCTGCACCACGAGGTCGGGGGTCGGGACGTCATGCGGGCGCAGCTCGACCGCTTGGTGGAAGCGGCCGAGGTGTCGAACACGACGATCCAGGTGGTCCCGTTCAGCGCGGGCGCGCACCTCGGGATGCCGGGTCAGTTCCTCATCCTGGACTTCGATGATCCACTGGACACCGACTTGGTCTACATCGACAGCCATGCGGGTGAGATATTTTTGGAGTCCGACACCGACATCGAGCGCTTCCGGGACAGCTTCGACCACCTGGTCGCGGTGGCCAAGAGCCCTGACGACTCGGTCGAGCTGATCGCCGGGATCGCCGACAGTCATGGACGGAGGAAGTTCGGGTGATCATGGCCTGGCGCAAGAGCAGCTACAGCGGGGAAGGCGAATCCTGCGTCGAAGTCGCGCCGGTCGGTGAGGGGGTCGCCACGCGTGACTCCAAGAACCCCACCGGGCCGACGCTGTCGTTCCCGACAGGGGAGTGGCGGAAGTTCCTGGCCGGGCTCAAGAACTCCTGACCACACGGCGGAGCCCGCCTCCGGCGGCACCGGGGGCGGGCTCCGCCGTGATCGGCCGTTCTCGTGGTCAGCCGCCGTTGCCGGGGCGGTACTGCGGGGTGCGGTAGGTGCGCGGGGTGTTCGCGGTGATGCGGAGGACCGAGTCGTACAGCGTGCGGCCGAGGGCGGCGCGGGCGCGCAGGGCCGGGTGGGTGGCCCCGTAGTTGTCCGCGTTCACCGCCTGGTTGCCGCTGTACTGGCCGGACGCGAACAGCGCGTAGGTGATGATCGGCTTGCCGTTCACGTCGAACACGATGCCCGCCTCGTTGCGGCCGTCGGCCTCCCAGCCCGCCTTCGTCGCCACGTTCAGCCGCTCCGCCGAGGTCAGGTTGAGCCTGATCCCGTCGGTGAACGACGTCAGCGACCGCAGCACCGCGAACAGGTGCTGCGTCGACGCCGCCGACAGCAGCTCACCCGCCGCCAGCCCGCGCAGCATCGTGAACGTCTCGCGGGCCGTGGTGGTGCCGAGGTAGAACCGGTTCGGGTTGGCCACCGGGACGACCTGCGTGTGCACGAAGCCCTTGGCGCGCAGGATCTCGTTCAGCTCCAGCGCGGGCACGACCAGGCCGCACAGGCGCACCGCGGTGTTGTCCGACACGGTGAGGAGGTTGGCCAGGGCGTGGCCCACGGTCACCGAGCTCGGGTAGCCGCCGTCCAGGTGGAAGATGCCGTCGGTGTCCCGGATGACGATGTCCGAGGTGACCTCGACCCGCTGGTCCAGCGTGATCAGGCCGCGGTCGACCTTGTCCAGCACGGCCAGCGCGACGGCGATCTTGTTCACGCTGTAGGCCTCGACCACGCGATCGGCCTCGGCCTCGACGGCCGGCTTGACCACGCCGTCCGGGTCGGCCACGCCGATGTAGGACGACCACGTGCCCCGCGCCCGCGCCGTCTCCCACGCGTACTTGAGCGAGATCTTGCGACACGCCTGCTCGGCCGTCGTCGGGATCACCGCGTCCCACTCCGCCTCGGTCGTCTGGGCCTGCGCGGTCCCGGCGGTCGAACCGAGGACGGCGCTCGCCGCCGCCGCCGAGCCCAGCCCCAGCGCGAACCTGCGGTTGATGTTCATGTGCCCCCAATCAGTGGATACCCCCCTTAAGACGCCACAGGCCGCTCTTATGTTGCTCCGATCCGGTGAATCCCGTCTGACCAGCGGTAACCTGCGACCCATGGGAACAGGGGTATTCCTGGTGACGGGCGCCAGCCGGGGCATCGGCGCGGCGACCGCCCGCCTGGCCGCCGAGGCGGGGTACCGGCTGGTCCTCACGGCCCGGGACGCCGACGCGCTGGCGGAGCTCGCCGCCCGGCTCGGCGGACCCGACCGGGTGTGGGTGGCCTCGTGCGACGTGCGGGTGTACGAGCAGCTCGCGGCCCTGGTGGGGCGGGTCGAGGAGGAGTGGGGGAGCCTCGACGTGGTGTTCGCCAACGCGGGCGCCAGCGTGACCACGTCGTTCACCTCGACCGACGGCGCGCCGCCCGCCGAGTGGAGCGACATGGTGCTGACCAACGTGTGCGGCCCCGCGTTCACGGCGCGCGCGGCGATGCCCGCTTTGATGCGCCACGCCGGACACCTGGTGCTGACCGGGTCGGCGGCCGGGCGCGGTGTGCGGCCGGGGAACCTCTACTCGGCCACCAAGTGGGCGGTGACGGGGCTCGCGCAGGCGATCCGGGCCGAGTGCGTCGGCACGGGCGTCCGCGTCACGCTGGTGCAGCCCGGCCTGACCGACACCGGCGGCATCCCGGCGTCGCGCGCGGCCGACCCGAAGCTCGACCCGCAGGACGTGGCCCGCGCCGTGCTGTACGCGGTGAGCCAGCCGCCCTCGGTGGACGTCAACGAGATCCTGATCCGCCCGGTGGGTCAGGACGCCTACCGGTGAGCCCGGAGCCGACCGAGCGCAGCGCCGCGAGGACCTCGGGCGAGGCGTCGAGCGCGTAGGGCGCGCCGAGCAGCAGCAGGTCCGCGGCCACGTGCTCGATCACGTCCGAGCCCAACCGCACCCGGCACGTCCGCTCGTCGATCGGCTCGACCCGACCCGGCAGCGCCACCACCAGCCGTGACCGGACCACGGCCGCCGGCGCGTCGACCACCGCCGTGCACGTGTGCCGGTACGGCGCGGTGGTCAGCGAGCGGGCCACGTGCGTGGCCGGGTCCTCGGGCAGCTCACGGGGCGTGAAGCGGCGGCCGGTGGCGCGCGGCGCGCCCATCCGGTCCACCCGGAACGTCCGCCAGTCCTCCCGCGCCGGGTCGTAGGCCAGCAGGTACCAGCGCCGGTACGCGGTCACCAGGCTGCGCGGCTCCACCCGCCGCTCCCGCCCCCGGTGCGTGAACGCGACCACCTCGTGGTCCCGGCACGCCGACGCCAGCACGCCCAGCGCCGCCGGGTCGGACACCGGGCCGTCGACCGCCATGACCGCGATGGCGTCCCGCACCGCCGCGATCCGCTGCCGCAGCCGGGACGGCAACACCTGCTCCAGCTTCGCCAACGCCCTGGTGGACGACTCCTCGATGCCGTGCACGCCCGCCGCCGTGCGCAGGCCGACGGTCACCGCCACCGCCTCGTCGTCGTCCAGCAGCAGCGGCGGCAGGTTGCGGCCCGACGCGAGCCGGTAGCCGCCCGCGGCGCCCGTCGTGCCGTCGACCGGGTAGCCCAGCTCGCGCAGCCGTTCGACGTCGCGGCGCACCGTCCGGTCCGTGACGCCGAGCCGTTCGGCCAGCTCCGGTCCCGTCCAGTCGCGCCTGCCCTGCATCAGCGACAGCAGGCGCAGCATCCTCCCCGGCATCGTCATCACGGACACCTTATGTCCTGAAGGGCTCCTAGCGTGGTGCCCATGACGACCTACGTGCTCATCCCCGGCGCCTGCCACGGCGGCTGGTACTACGACCCGATCTCCGAACGGCTGCGTGCCGAGGGCCACGAGGTGCACGCGGTCACGTTGAGCACCGGGCGGGTGAACCTGGAGGACCACGTGGCCGAGGTGCTGGACCTGGTCGAGCGGCACGACGTGCGTGACGCCGTGCTCGTCGGGCACAGCTACGGCGGCATGGTGATCACCGTCGTCGCCGACCGCGTGCCGGACCGGGTCGCCTCGCTGGTGTACGTGGACGCGTTCGTGCCGCGTGACGGCGAGTCGGCGTACGACATCGTGCACGGCGCCTGGCGCGAGTGGTACGTCGGAGGCGCGGCGGGGGACGGGTTCGCCATGGCTCCGCTGCCGATCTTCGACGAGCGCGCGACGCCCCACCCGCTGGCCACGTTGGTGCAGCGGGCGTCGATCAGCGGCGCCGTCGACCGGGTGGCCGATCGCCGGTACCTGTTCATGGCCGACTTCCCGGACAGCCCGCTGGCCACCACCTACGAACGGCTGCGCGACGACCCGGGGTGGCGGGTCGAGGCGTGGCCCGCCGGCCACAACGTGCTGCGTGACGCGCCGGAGCGGTTCTTGGCGGTGTTGAAGTCCGCAAGCGGGAATAACAGTGTGATCGATCGTGCGCCCTAGCGTGGACGGATGAAGGTCCACGACATGCTCGTTGAAGAGCGGCGGCGGATGGCGGACCTCCTCGACGGGTTGGACCCCGGCCAACTGGCCACGCCCAGCCTGTCCGCGGGGTGGACCGTGCACGACGTCGGCGCGCATCTGACCACTTACCTCAGGTTCGGGCAGCTCAAGATCTACTGGTGCATCGTGTCCATGGCCGCCGACTTCGACCGGCTCAACCGGGAGCTGACCGCCAAGGCCGCCCGGCTGCCGACCGCGGAGCTCACCGCCCGGCTGCGCCGGTGGTCGACGTCGAAGACCACCATCCCGCGCTCGGGCTACGACCCCGTGCTGACCGACATCGTGCTGCACGACTACGACATCCGCGTGCCGCTGGGCATCGGGCGCGACGTGCCGGAGGACCGGCTCTGGGTGGCGTTCCAGCACCTGGCCGCCAAGCCGTCGCCGGGGTACGCGCTGGGCTCGCGGTTGGCGGGGCTGCGGCTGGAGGCCGTGGACACCGGTTGGGTGTCGGGCGCCGGCGCGGCGGTGCGGGGTGACGCCGAGTCGCTGGTGCTGGCGATGAGCGGCCGTGCCGTGGGGCTGGACGCGTTGGAGGGCGACGGGGTGCCGCTGCTGCGCGAACGCGTCGCCACCCCGCCGCCGCGCGGAACGCTGGAGCGGCTGAAGGCCGTGGTCAAGGTCGTGCTCGACCCACCACCCCCGAACCGCCGCTCCCGCAACGCCTCCACCAACTCGTGAGTCGTACCTCCAGCACGCGAGAGTCCTACGTTCACGCTTCGTGAGTCCTACGTTCGCGACCCCTGAGTTCAACATTCGGCAGACCAGCCGGTATGCCGAGCGTTGAACTCGGGGTGCCTGAACGTAGGACTCTCGCGGCCTGAGCGTAGGACTCTCGCGGGGTGAAGGTAGGACTCTCGCGGGGTGAAGGTAGGACTCTCGGAAAAGGCGGTGGCGGGGTTCGTGGGAACCCCGCCACCGGTCGTGCGGCGGTCCGTGGTGCCGGACCGCCCGTCCTACGAGGTCACCCCGCCGTGCAGGGGTTCCCGTTCACCCGGAAGTCGGTCGGCTTGGCCGTCGAACCCGACCCTGAGGAGTTGAAGCCGATGCCCGCCGACGCGCCGGGCGCCAGCGTGCGGTTCCACGACAGGTTCGTCGCGGACGCCGCCTGACCCGACTGCGCCCACGTCGCCGACCAGCCCTGCGTGATCTTCTGGTTGCCCGGCATGGTGAACTCGAGCTTCCAGCCGTTCCACGCCTGGGCGCTGGTGTTCGTCACGGTGATGTTGACCGACATGCCGGTCGACCACGAGGACGCCTGCCAGGTCACCTTGCAGTAGCCCGCCACCACGTCCGGCTTGGTCCGCACGCTCGCCTGCGGCGACATGGCCGACCGCAGGTTCACGCCGTTCTTCGCCACCACGGTGAAGCTGTACGCCGTGTCCGGCCGCAGCCCGGTCAGCGTCGCCGACGGCGAGGTGACCGTGGCGACCACGCGCAGCGCGTCGCCCTCGACGGAGATGACGTCGTACTCCTTGACGCCGCTCTCCGCGTCGGTGGACGCCGTCCACGTCAGCTTCGCGCCCGTCGTGGTGATGTCCGACGCCACCGGGGTGCCCGGCGTCGACGGCGCGGTGGTGTCGACCGGCGGGGCGGTCGTGACCTTCTCGGCCGCCCAGTTGGCGATCCACGCGAGCGCGGAGTTCCAGTTGACCGTGACCTCGTTGACCGAGTACGCCTCGATGTGGTCCACGAAGCACTTCTGGGCCTTGCAGCCCGTGAGCAGGCGCGCGGCGATCGGGTCCTGAAGCGCGCTGTTCGGGCCACCGGAGAGCGCGCCCGCGGGCGCGGTCGGCAGCGTCGGGTCGAGCTGGTTCGCCCAGTGCCGGTGGTGCACGTTCTCGACCGCCTGCTCGCCGTAGCCCGAGACGTACGAGTACGACATCGGGTTGCGGCCGAGCAGGTAGTTCAGGCCCTGGAACACACCCGCGCGGTACTTGGCCGCGCCGGTGAAGTCGTGCGCCAGCGCGAGCACCGAGATGTTGTTCGCGACCAGGCCGTTGGAGCCCCAGTCGTAGCCCTCGGTCGGCTGGTACGGCGCGGGGTACGCCTGGCCCGCCATCCGGGTCAGGAGCGAGTCCGCGACCGCGGTGAACGCCGACTTGATCGCCGAGACGTCCGCGGCCGGCAGGCCGTTGGGCACGAGCGCCAGCGTGATGTCGCCCAGCGGACCGGTGGAACCCCAGTCGTAGCCGCGCGTGGTCACGCTCTTGCCCTTGAAGTGCGTCGACGACGTGAGGTCGGTCCGGTAGGCGGACTCACCGGTGGTGGTGAACATCTCCGCCGCGGCCCAGTAGAACTCGTCGGTCAGCGTGGCGTCGCTGTAGGAGCCGCCGCCGGTGCCGTCGTTCGGGTCGGCGATCTTGTTCGGGTTCGCCTTCGCCGCCGCGTACGCCTTGGTGGCCGCCGCGAGCGCCTTCGCCGAGAACGCCGGGTCGATCGTCTTCCAGATGCGGGCGGCCTGGGCCGCCACCGCGGCGGTGTTCAGCGTCGCGGCCGTGCTGGTCGCGGACAGCCTGCGGGCCTGCGGGTCCAGGTGGGGCAGCAGGGGCAGCCCGGTCCAGTTCTGGTCGTGGATCTTGTGGTGGACCATGCCGTCGGGCGCCTGCATCTTCAGCAGGAACTCGACCTCCCAGCGGGCCTCGTCCAGGATGTCCGGGACGCCGTTGGCCTTCTCCGGGATGTTCAGCTTGCCGTCGCCCAGCGCGGCGGCGTCGCCGATCAGCTTCGCGCGCTCGTAGGTGTTGAGCACCTGCCACGCCGAGATGCCGCCGTTGACGACGTACTTGCCGTGGTCGCCCGCGTCGTACCAACCACCGCGCACGTCGAGCGTGTAACCGCAGGTGACGGTCGCGAGGCAGGGGACGTTGTTGTCACCCTGGTTCGGCGCGACGTTGAGGTGGCCGGCGGGGCGCGCGTACTGCTCGCCCACGTACTGCGCCTCGATCGGGATGCCGCTGCGGTTGTGGTAGAAGTACGCCAGCGAGTCGTACCGCAGCTTCTTGATCTCGTCCGTCGCGATGTCGAACGGGAAGCTCGTCTCCGCGCCCACGGTCAGCGTGTAGCCGGCGCCCGCGGTGTCGAACGACGAGAAGTCGATCAGGTGCGTGGAGTCGCCCGACTCGGGGTCCACGGAGCCCTTCGGCACGGTCTGGCCGGTCGCCACGGTCGTGCCGGCCGAGTTCTTCAGCGCCCACGTCTGAGCGGTCAGCGCGTCCGAGGTCAGCGTGGCCTGCTTGGGCAGACCGGGCACGTAGGCGACCTGGTTGACGTTGATCTTCTTCGGGGGGTTGGCCGGGTCGCCGCCCGGCGGCTTCACGCCGCCGATGAGGGAGACGTTGTCCACGCAGACCGTCGTGTCCGCCGCCTGCGCGCCCAGGTGGAAGGTGACCTGCCCGGGCCCCGCGTCCGGGAAGTCCAGCTCCGAGGTGAACGTGAAGCTGAAGCGCTGCTTCGTCGTGGTCAGCGCGACGTCGTGCTTGGCGATCTGCCGGTACGGGCTGACACCCTCACCGGCCACCGCCGCCGCCGGCCTGGCGACCGAGGCGTAGGCGTCGAAGGACATCGTGTAGGACTGGCCCGCTTCGAACGGCACGCCGTTCTGGCCGATCAGGGAGTCCCACGGGTTGACGGTGCCGCCGGTGACCGTGGCGCACAGCTCGCCGTTCGTGACGCGGTTCGACACGCCCGCGCTGGCCCACCACGGGTCGGCCGAGCCGGCGCTGAACGAGCCGTTCACCAGCCTTTCGTAGTCGGCCGCGTAGGCCGTTCCGGACGCTAGCGCGCCGCTGACCGCCACTAGTGCGAGGGCTGCGGTGGCCTGGCGGCGCCACCGGGGAGAAGGGAGCGATCTCATGGACTTGGGTCTCCTCCGTCTGCTCTGACGGTTGACGACGCTTCTGGGAGCGCTCCCTGGGAGCGCTCCCAGGGACTCTAGAGTGACTCGTCGCACATTCACAAGCCTGGATTTGACCTCCGGTTAACTTGAGGTCACAGGCTGTGAGCATGATCGTGGAGATGCGGTGATGGACGTCGGGATCACCCTGCCGGGATTCGGGACCGACCCGGTGGAGCACGCGCGGCACGCCGAAGGGCTGGGGTTGGAGTCGGTGTGGCACGGCGACCACCTGGTCCCGGTGGCCCCGTTCCTGGACGCGACGCTGGTCCTCGCGGCGGTCGCCGCCACGACCGATCGGGTCAAGCTGGGGTTCGGCGTGATGGTCCTGCCGCTGCGTCCGGTCGCCTGGGCGGCCAAGCAGGTCGCCACCCTCCAGCACCTGTCCGGGGAACGGGTGCTGCTCGGCGTCGGCAGCGGTGGCGAGGCGCACGGCGAGGCGGCGTGGCGCGCGGTCGACGTGCCGTTCGCGGAGCGGGGCAGGCGGACGGACGAGGCGCTGGCCGTGCTGCCGGACCTGGTGCGGGGCGACGCGGCGCGGGTGCACGGCGCGGACGTCGTGCTGTCGCCGGGCGCGGTGGTGCCGCCGGTGCTCGTCGGCGGTGGCGGCGCGGCCGCGTTGCGGCGGGCGGCGCGGTTCGGCGACCACTGGTACCCGGCGTTCGTGCCGCTCCGGGCGGTGTCGTCGGGGGTGGCGCGGTTGCGGGAGCTGGCGGAGGAGCGCGGTCGGCCGGTGTGCGGGGTGACGGTCGGGGTGGGCGTGGCGCTGGGCGACGTGCCCGGGTCCGCGGTGGAGCACCGGATCCGGTCGATGACCGACTACGGGCTGACCGAGGAGCAGGCGCGGGAGGTGCTCGTGACCGGGTCGGTGGAGCGGGCCCGCGACCACTTCGGCCGGCTGGCGGAGGCGGGCGCGGACCGGGTGGTCGCGATGCCGTTCACCGAGGACCGGTTCCGGCAGGCCGAGCTGGTCGCGCGCGCTACGGTGGCCGCGTGACCGAGCGGATCGTGCGGGCCAACGGCGTCGACCTGTGCGTGGAGACCTTCGGCACGCCGGCGGACCCGGCGGTGCTGCTCATCGCCGGTGCGACCGGGTCGATGCTGTCGTGGGCCGACGGTTTCTGCGCGCGGCTCGCGGCCGGCGGGCGCCACGTCATCCGGTACGACCACCGCGACACCGGGCAGTCGGTGACGTACCCGGTGGGTGAGCCCGGCTACGGGTTCGCGGACCTGGCGGCGGACGCGGTCGGCGTGCTGGACGCCCTGGCGGTGGCGCGGGCGCACGTCGTCGGCATCTCCATGGGAGGCGGCCTCGCGCAGCTCCTCGCGCTCGACGCCGCCGACCGGGTGGCGTCGCTGACGCTGATCGCCACCAGCCCGGCCGGTCCCGGCGCGCCGGACCTGCCGCCCATGTCGCCCGCGCTGCTGGAGCACTTCGCCGCCGGCGCGCCGCCCGCGCCCGACTGGACCGACCGCGCCGCCGCGGTTGAGCACCTGGCGGCGGCTGATCGGCCCTACGCCGGGCCGCGACCGGTGGACGTGGACGCGGCGCGCGCGACGGCGGGACGGGTGTTCGACCGGGCGCGGGACATCGCGTCGAGCGGCAACCACTTCCGGATCGACCGCATCGAGTCGTGGCGGCCGCGGTTGGGCGCGATCACGGCGCCCACGCTGGTCGTGCACGGCGACGTGGACCCGCTGACCCCGCCGGGGCACGGCGAGGCGATGGCGCGCGAGGTGCCCGGCGCACGGTTGCTGCTGCTGGAGGACTGCGGGCACGAGCTGCCGCCCGGCGTCTGGGACGTGGTCGTCCCGGCGATCGTGGCGCACACCGACTCGGTCAAGCCGGGACGCGACGAGGTTCTGGCGCGGATCCGGCGGCTCGGGACGGTGGACGCGAGCACGGCGTTCGAACGGCTCTACGCCGCCGCGGCCCGCGGCGAGGTGGACGTGCCGTGGCACCGCGAGGAGCCGCACCGGCTGATCCTGGACCGCTTCGAGGGCGTGGACGGCACGGGCAAGCGCGCGCTCGTCATCGGCGCGGGGTACGGGCAGGACGCCGGGTTCCTCGCCGGCCTGGGCTTCGACACCCTCGGGTTCGACATCTCGCCGACCGCGGTGGGCGTGGCGGCGGAGCGGTTCCCGGCCGCGCGGTTCGTGGTGGCCGACCTGCTCGACCCGCCCGCCGAGTGGTGGGGCGCGTTCGACGTGGTGGTGGAGGTGCTGATCGCCCAGGCGCTGCCCGCCGACGTGCGGCCGGCCGCCATCGCCGCCATGCGCCGGTTCGTCGCGCCCGGCGGCACGTTCGTCCTGCTGGCGCACGCCCGCGACGACGACGGGCCGGTGGCCGGCCCGCCGTGGCCGTTGGTGCGCGCGGAGGTCGAGTCGTACGCCGACGACGACCTCCGCGCCGTGCTGGTCGACCGCACCGACAACCGGTGGTGGGCGGAGTTCCGGCGCGTCAGCTGATGCCGATGATCGAGGTGTAGCCGTTGGGCACGATCCTCTCGGCCATCCGCTGGTAGGCCTCCGGGTCGTCGGGCGCCCACGTGGCCAGCCCGTCGACGTAGCGGTTGGCCGCGCAGAACATCGCGGCGATCAGCACGGTGTCGTGCACCTCGACGTCCGTGGCCCCGTTCTCCTTCGCCTTCGCGATCAGCTCGGCGGTCACCGCGCGCCCGCTGTCGGTCACCGCCGTGGCGATGTCGAGCAGCGCCACCATCTTGGGGGTGTGCTCGTAGTCCTCGGGCAGCTGCGCGGCGGCGAAGGCGCCGTGGGAGCCCGCGCAGAACTTGCACTTGTTCAACTCGGAGACGTGCGTGGCGATCAGCTCGCGCTCGCCGCGGGTCAGGTCGCTCGGGCCGCGCAGCAGCACCTCGGTGAGCTCGGAGAGCGGGCGGCCCGTCTCGGGGCGGTAGTTCATCAGCCCGGCCATCCCGGGCAGGGCGTTGTCCAACTCGATGTGCGGCATGTGATCAGTGTCCCCAGCGCGTGACACCCGGTCGAGCGGCGATCGGACGAAAACACAACACAGTTATGTGAAGCGTTCGCCCGAATCGTGGCCCTCGTTCACCCGTAAGGTCGTCGCGGTCCGCGTCCGGTCGCGCGTCAACGCTCCGCGCCGCGTCCTCAGCGCGCGGAACGGGCGTACGCGGCGGGGGTGATGCCGTAGCAGCGGCGGAACCACCGGGTCAGGTGCGCCTGGTCGGCGAACCCCGCGAGCGCCGCCGCCTCGGCCGCCGGGTGGCCGTCCGCCAGCAGCCGCCTGGCCGCGCGGAGGCGGCGTTGGCGCTGGTAGTCGCTGGGGGAGAGGCCGTACTCGGCGCGGAACGCCCGGTAGAGCGCGAACCTGCTCAGGCCGGTCGCCCTGGTGAGCTCCCCGGTGGTGACGTCGTCGGCGTAGTGGGCCTCGATCAGGTCGCGCGCGGCGGAGGCGTCGCCCCGTGGCCGGGTCGTCGTCGTGGGCAGCGGCACGACGTGGGCCGCCATCGCGAGCACGGCGTGCGTCAGGTGCTCGTCGCGGGCCAGGTGGCCGTCCGGGAGGGCGTCGTGCAGGCGGCGCAGCGCGTCGGCCAGCGCCGGCGAGTGCACCACCGGGTCGCGGAACAGCGGCAGGCGCGGCAGCAGTTCGGCGACCAGCGACGGTCCGATGTGGACGATCCGGTAGGTGAAGCCGTCCTCGGTGGCGGTGCGGCCGTCGTGCACCTCGTCGGGGTTGAACGCGAGCACCTCGCCCGCCGCGCTGGTGTGCGCGCCGCCCCGGCACCGGAACGCCTGCACCCCCTGCTCGGTCACGCCGAACGAGTAGGCGTCGTGGCTGTGCCGGTGGTACCGGTGCGACGTGAAGTGCGCGTGCATCGCCTCGACCGGCTCATCCGCCGCGCGCCAGTACCGCGTCCACTGCACGTCGCCATTCAACACCGGCGGTCGCGCCGCCCGCGCGATGGTCGACCACCCGTCCGTGTGAGCGCTCCCATGGAATCGGCGGAAATGTGCGAGTGATTCGCCTTTGCTCTTGACTGGTGTAGACCATTTCCGGTTGAGTGGCCCCCGTCACACGTCCGAGGGCGCTCGAACGGAGAAGAGTGATTCTTGTGTCGAGATTCCGCGCAGTGGCGGCGATCGCCGCTTTCGTGGTCGGGGCGGCACTGACCGTCGTGGTGGCCAACTCCGCGTCCGCCGCGGCCTGTGCGTCCGCGTGGACCTCGTCGGCCGTCTACACCGGCGGCACGACGGCGTCGCACGGCGGGCACAACTGGCGGGCCCAGTGGTGGACCCAGAACGAGACCCCCGGCTCGGCCGCGGTCTGGGCCGACCAGGGCGCCTGCGGTGGCGGCACGACGCCGCCGCCCGCCTGCGACTACCCCGCGTGGGTGCAGGGCCAGTGGTACACCGCCGGCAGCGTCGTGCGCTACACCGACGGCAAGTACTACGTCGCCGAGCACGACAACCCGGGCTACGACCCGATCATCAGCACCTGGTACTGGAACCCCCACGACTGCGGCTCGACCCCGACCACCACGACCAGCACCCCCGTGCCGGGCGGCTTCGCGGTGAGCCAGGCGCAGTTCCAGCAGATGTTCCCGAACCGGAACGCGTTCTACACCTACTCCGGGCTCACGGCCGCACTCGGCGCGTACCCCGGGTTCGCCAAGACCGGCTCGGACACCGTCCGCAAGCAGGAAGCGGCGGCGTTCCTGGCCAACGCCAACCACGAGACCGGCGGCCTGGTCCACATCGTCGAGCAGAACCAGGCGAACTACCCGCACTACTGCGACGCGGGCCAGCCCTACGGCTGCCCCGCCGGCCAGGCGGCCTACTACGGCCGCGGTCCCATCCAGCTCAGCTGGAACTTCAACTACAAGGCGGCGGGCGACGCGCTGGGCCTGCCGCTGCTGACCAACCCGTGGCTGGTGCAGAACGACGCCTCGGTGGCCTGGAAGACCGCCCTCTGGTACTGGAACACCCAGTCCGGCCCGGGCACGATGACCCCGCACAACGCGATGGTCAACGGGTACGGCTTCGGCGAGACGATCCGCAGCATCAACGGGTCGCTGGAGTGCGGCGGGCGCAACCCGGCGCAGGTCCAGAGCCGGGTCGACGCCTACCAGCGGTTCGTCGCCATCCTGGGCGTGCCCGCGGGCGCCAACCTGTACTGCTGAGCGGCGTGGTGGCGGGGGTCGCGCGGCGGCCCCCGTCCCGCGTCACCGGCCCAGGTGCGCGAGCACGGCCCACCCGAACGACCCCGGCGACTCGACCCACGGCACGTGACCCGCGCCGGGCAGCACGACCCGCGCCACGTCCGGCAGCGCGTCGGCCAGCGAGTCCACCGACCACCGGGGCCGCACGTCCGCCGCGCCGTCCACGATCAGCGTCGGCACGTCCAGCCCGCGGCAGCGCGCGATCAGCTCCGCCTCGTCCCACGCGTGCGACTCGGCGTTCAACGCGGCGTTGGCCTCCTCGTCCACGCCGAACCACGGCGTGGCCGGTTCCTCGGCCCGCCACCGCGCCGTCGCCGGGTCGGCGAAGTCCGCCGTCCACGGCCGGACCGCCGCGTCCCGCCCGATCGGGCCCGGGACGTCCGGCTCGCCCAGCCGTTCGGCGCGGTTGCGGCGGTACTCCTCGCGCCACCCCTGCCCCAACCCGGTGCCGGAGACGTAGACCAGCGACGAGACCCGGTCCGGGTGCGCCAACGCGTAGTGCAGCGCCACGTCCGCGCCCCGGGAGTGGCCGAGCAGGGCCATCCTCGGCAGTCCGAAGTGGACCCTGACGGCGTCGAGGTCGGCGAGCGTCCGGGCCACCGGGTACGGCCCCTCGCGCTCGGACCGGCCACCACCGCGCTGGTCCCAGCGGATCACCCGGACCCGGTCGGCCAGCAGGTCCGCGAGACCCTCGAACACGTCCCACGGCCCGGGGTCGCCGTGGCACAGCACCAGCGGCTCGCCCCGTCCCGGGACGGCGAGCCCCGCTCCGGCGCGGCCCGAGTCGGCTGCCCACACCACGCGGCCGTCGTCCGCGATGACCTTGTGCTCCTCCATGCGGCCCAGTGTCAACCAACCAGGCGTCGGATCACACTGATCGGACCAATCGAGTCGATGGCGGCGATCTTCACGGGAACGCCCTCGGTCGACGCGTGCACCGCGCGCGCGTTGTCCACGGCCATCGCCACGTGCGACTGGCCGGCGTAGTAGATGATCAGGTCGCCGGCCTGGACCTGCGCCCGCGTCACCGCCCGACCCGCCGTGGCCTGCACGTACGTGGTGCGCCCGATCGTCACGCCCGCCTCGCGGTAGGCGGCCTGCGTGAGGCTGGAGCAGTCCCAGGCGTCGGGTCCGTCGGCGCCGAACACGTACTGCTCCCCGCGTTGGGCGAGGGCGAAGTCGAGCGCCACGCCGGCGGCTCCCGGCGGCACGGCGACGTCGGAGGTGTCACCGGGGGACGCGAGCACCGCCTTGTCGGCCGGGCTGAGCGCCCGGTACTGCGCCCGCGCGTCCTCGACCTGCCGGTCCACCGCCGTCTCGCGGGCGGCGAGGTCGGTGACCAGTCGTTCCGCCTCGCCGGCGGCGGTGGCCGCGCGTCGCTGCGCGTCCTGCGCCCCGGCCGTGGCCCGCGCGGCGTCGTCGACGGCGGCCGACAGCCGGCCCAACGCCTCGTCGTTGTCCGCGGCGAGCACGCCCATCGCGCTCATCCGGTCCAGGAAGTCCTGCTGCGAATCGCTGACCAGCAGCGCGGAGAGCCGGGTGAACCGCGCGCCCTCGAACGACGCCTCGGTGAGCAGGTCGACCTGCCCGCGCAACGCCTCCTGGTCGGCTCTCGCCCGGTCGCCGAGCCGCGCCGAGTCGGCGAGGTCGGCGTTGGCGCGGTCCAGCTCGCCCTGCTTGGCCTTGAGGTCGTCCTGCGCCCTCAGGTGCTCTTCGTGCAGCCG
Source organism: Actinosynnema sp. CA-299493 (assembly GCF_050946825.1). NCBI lineage: Bacteria > Bacillati > Actinomycetota > Actinomycetes > Pseudonocardiales > Pseudonocardiaceae > Actinosynnema > Actinosynnema sp. CA-299493. The sequence continues at coordinate 7,365,419 of NZ_CP191993.1, read as the reverse complement.
TTCGGCCTCGCGCGACAGCTCTTCGTACGTCGCGAGCGCGTCCGACGCGGTCGGCTGGGCGACGGCGGGCCACGGCGCGGTCAGCGCCGCGACGACGGCCGCGACCAGCGCGGTGGCACGCCTACCGGGATGTGCGTTCACAGTCGGGGTTACGGGCGGCTGGACCACTCGGTTCAGATCCTTGACCCGGCTGCCGTTCCCGATTATGGTCTAGACCACATCGCGTGGTGTGACGGACCGTTCCCGGCTCGTCACGCGTCGCGTGTTCCGGCCGCCGCGGAAATGGACCCTGCCTTGGAGACCCCTCCCGGGTTTCCTCCGAAGGAGCTGGACACATGAGCCTGAAACGCAAGCTCGCGGTGGTACTGGCCGCCGTGGGCATCACCCCGTTCTTCGTCGTGATGTCGGCGGGAACGGCGAGCGCGCACGGCTACATCTCGTCGCCGCCCAGCAGGCAAGCGATGTGCGCGCAGGGCCGGGTCTCGAACTGCGGCCCGATCGTCTACGAGCCGCAGAGCGTGGAAGGGGCCAAGGGGCAGAACAACTGCCACGCCGGCCTGAGCCAGTTCGCCCAGCTCAGCGACGACAGCCGGGCGTGGCCCACCACCTCGGTGGGCAACAACGTGACGTTCAACTGGACGCTCACCGCCCGGCACTCGACCACCACGTGGCAGTACTTCGTCGGCGGCTCGAAGATCGCCGAGTTCAACGACGGCGGCCGGCAGCCCGCGGCCACCGTGACGCACAACGTGAGCCTGGGCGGTCGCACCGGCCGGATCAAGCTGCTGGCGGTCTGGAACATCGCGGACACGCCCATGGCGTTCTACTCGTGCGTCGACCTCCAGGTGGGGTCCGGTGGCGGCACGCCGACCACCACGACCACGCCGACCAGCACGACCACGCCGACCAGCACCACGCGGCCCACGACGACCACGACCGCACCCCCGGTGGGCGGCACGTGGGCGGCCAACACCGCGTACCCGGTCGGCTCGCAGGTGACGTACGGCGGCGTCAACTACCGCTGCATCCAAGCCCACACGTCCCTCGTGGGCTGGGAGCCGCCGAACACCGCGTCCCTGTGGCAGCGGCTCTGAAACCCTGACGCGGAGCCGATGTGACCGCAGCCCGTCCGCGCCGACCCTGTGACGGCGCGGGCGGGCCGTCCGGTGAAGGAGGACGACCTTGCGACGCCTCGCAGCCCTGGTGGCCGGCGTGCTCGTGCTGGCCGGTTGCGGCTCCACCACGCCCACGGCGGCGCCGCCGCCCGTGTCGACCGTGGTGGAGACCGACGAGTTCAACGAAACCGACGTGATGTTCCTCCAGATGTCCGTGCCGCACCACAAGGCCGGGCTGGAGATCGCGCGCCTGGCCGAGGACGGCCCCGTGCGCGCCGAGGTGAAGACCCTGGCCGCCGCCATCGAGGTCACCCAGCTGTCCGAAGTGGACTCGATGACGAAGTGGCTGGCGGACTGGGAGCAGCCGGAGACGGCGGGGGACAGCCCGCAGCTGCACGCCGGCCACGGCGGTGACCACTCGACCAGCCCGGAGGCCATCGCGGAAGTGGCCGCGACCGGCGCGGGCGAGTTCGAGAGGGCGTTCCTGAACCTGCTCATCGGCCACCAGCACAACGCGGTGGCGATGGCGAAGCTGGAGAAGGAGGGCGGCGTCAACCCGCAGGCGAAGGACCTGGCGGAGCGGATCTTCCAGTCCCGCACCGCGCAGATCGCGCAGATGCTCGGCTACCTCGACTAGCGCCGGTCACGGCACTAGAGGTCGAGCCGGAGGCCGCTGGTGAAGCGACGGTGCTCGCCCGTCACCGGGTCGGTGAACTCGAGCACCTTCGCCAGCAGCTGGAGCGGGTCGGTGAAGTCGTCCAGGGGCTTCTCGCGCAGGACGGGGTAGAAGTCGTCGTTGCGGATCGGCACGCCCAGCGAGGCCATGTGCAGGCGGAGCTGGTGCGTGCGGCCGGTGAGGGGTGCCAGCCGGTAGCGGCCCCAGCCGGCGCGGTGCTCGACCAGCTCGACCCGCGTCTCGGCGTTCGGCGGACCGGGCACCTCCTGGGCGGTGATGACGCCCTTGACCTTGACGATCCGGCTGCTCACGTGGGTCGGCAGGGTCAGCGCGGGGTCGTGCGGCGCGATGGCCTCGTACTCCTTGCGCACCGCGCGGTCCGCGAACAGGGTCTGGTACTTGCCGCGCAGGGTCGGTTCGACCACGAACATGACCAGCCCGGCGGTCACCCGGTCCAGCCGGTGCGCCGGGGTCAGGTGCGGCAGCCCGAGGTCGCGGCGCAACCGCACGAGCGCGGTCTCGACCACGTGCCTGCCACGCGGGATGGTGGCCAGGAAGTGCGGCTTGTCGACCACGAGGATGGCGTCGTCCCGGTGCACGACCCGGATCTCGAACGGCACCGCCACCTCGTCGGGCAGGTCGCGGTGGAACCACACCGCGCCGCCGGGCGTGAACGGGGCGTCCGGCGCGATGGGGCCGGTGAGGTCGTAGACGCGGCCTTCGGCGAGCATCAGGTCGATCCGCTCGGGCGCGACCCGGGGCAGCCGCTCGACCAGGTGATCGCGAACCGTGGCCCACGGCCCGTCGTCGGGGAACCGCAGCCGGGCCGGGTCGAGGCCGTGGCGCTGGTCCAGCGGCGGTCGGAGCTTGCGCCTCATCGTCCGGCAGCATACGCCGAACCGGGCCGGCGCCCCGGTGTCCTCCGGCACCCCGCGCCCTGGCCAGGGCGGGCGGCGCGCGGATGCGCTAACCCGCCATCGCCGGTTCCCGGTCGACCGCGGACCGGGTGAAGCCCTTGGCGATGAGCAGGACGCCCAGCGCGATCTCGAACAGGCCGCCCGGGACGGAGAGCGCCACGCCGACGCCGAAGCCGAGGACCTCCAGGACCGCGCCCAGCAGGAAGACGGCGTAGCCGACCACACCCCACACCGCGACGGCGCGGGGCACCAGGCGGGCGCGGAGCAGGACGCGGCAGAACAGCACGCCCACGGCGCCCACGGCCGTCATCGCGACCTGGTAGCTGTAGTGGTTGCCCGCCACCCCCACCCCGGCCGACGCCGGCAGCAGCACGAACACGACGCCGACGGCCAGCAGCACCGCCTCCACCGCCCGGCCGACCAGGTACGCGTGCGCGGTGAGCTCGCCGTGCGGTCGCAGCACCGGGAACGCCAGCACGCCGATGCCGACCACGACGGCGGAGTTCAGCAGCATGAGCAGGGCTCCCGCGGCCACCAGCGCGCTCGACCCCGAGCCGACCAGGGCGGCGCCGGCGCCGTACGCGACGAACGCCAAGAGGAACAGCGTCCCCATGGCCCGGCCGATGGCTCTCGATGACATGGGGTTCCCCTTCGACGGTGGTGCCGACCTTACTTAGTAAGGCGGACGGTACCTTACTTAGTACGCACGCACCACGCACCAGTCGCCACGGAGGTCGGATGTCGAAGGCAGGAGCACCGCTGACCCGGGAACGCGTGCTGCGCGCCGCCGTCGCCATCGCCGACGCGGGCGGGATCGCGGGGTTGACCATGAGGTCCCTCGGCGACGCGCTCGGGGTCAAGCCGATGTCCCTCTACCACCACGTCAGGAACAAGGACGAGATCCTCGACGGGATCGTGGACCTGGTCTTCGGCCGGATGGAGCTGCCGACCCCCGGCGGCGACTGGCGGCAGGAGATGGTCAAGCGGGCGCACTCCGCGCGGGACGTGCTCAAGCGCCACCCGTGGGCGATCGGCCTGCTGGAGTCGCGGAAGGCGCCCGGCCCGGCGACGCTGCGGCACCACGACGCGACCATCGGCACCCTGCGCCGCGCGGGCTTCCCGGTCGCCATGACCGCCCACGCCTGCGCCCTGCTGGACAGCTACGTCTACGGGTTCGCGCTCCAGGAGGCCGCGCTCCCGTTCACCGGCCCCGATTCCGCCACCGAGGTGACCGAGGACATCATGGCCCGGTTCGCGGAGGGCGCCTACCCGCACCTCGTGGAGATGGCGACCGAGCACGTCCTGCGACCGGGCCACGACTTCGCCGACGAGTTCCCGTTCGGGCTCGGCGTGATCCTCGACGGCCTGGCGGGGTGGCTCCCGGCGGCGGAGGTCAGTCCAGGCTCGTGAACTCGGCCTGGTAGCCCAGCGCGCCGAACATGCCGGTCAGCATCTTGCGGGTGTTGTCGTCGGCCCGCTGGAGCAGCCCGGACTCCCGCGCCGCGTCCGAGATCTTCTGCTCCGCCGCCACGTAGAACGGCTGCTGGTCCTGCGTCTGCACCAACGACGTCAGCCGGTCGAGCAGCCCGCGCTCCTGCGCGAACACGTAACACCGCTCCTGGTCCAGGTTCGGCTTGTCCAGCACCGCCTTGGGCAGCGCCAGCCGGACCTTCCGCGCCTCGCCGGACGCGGTCGTCGGCGACACCTCCAAGGCGCCCTCGGCCAACCCGCCGAAGTCCACGTAGGCGTTCACCGTCCCGGCCGCCACGAACAGCGTCCGCTGCCCGGCCAACGCCGACGGCACGTACCGGACGTCGCGCTCGATGTCGAGCACCACCTGGAACTCGCCCACGGACGCGTGGTACTGGCTCAGGTCCCGCAACGACTGCAACAACGCCGGTTGGCTGCGGTCGATCGTGTCCGTGCCCGTCAGCAACCGGGGCACCACCAAGAACGCCGCCACCAGGACCCCGACCGCCACCAGCACCGCCGCCGCCACACCGCTGCGCCACTTCATGCCGCCGGGTTACCCCGGCGCGCTACCAGGGAACCCGCTTCCCGTCGCGGAAGAACCCGCCGGTCGGCCCGTCGTCGGGCAGCGTCGCCGCCCACACCACGCTCGCCGCGCCCTGCGCCACCGGCCGCCCGCCGGGTCCGCCCATGTCCGTGGCGACCCACCCCGGGCACACCGCGTTGACCTTCATCGCGGGCAGTTCGGCGGCCAACGTCAAGGTCAACGCGTTCAACGCCGCCTTCGACGTCCCGTAAGCCGGTGTCCCGCCGCCCATCGACGCCAACGACGCGGCCTCGCTCGACACGTTCACCACCCGCGCGCGCCGGGCCGCCCGCAGCAGCGGCAGCAGGCCGAGGACCGTGCGCCACGGTCCGTAGAAATTGGTCTCCATGGCCTCACGGACGACCCCCAGATCGGCCGAGGACGCCCGCTGCCAGGTGTCGTAGTGGATGGCCGCGTTGTTCACCAGCACGTCCAGCCGACCGTGCCGCGTGGTCACGTGCTCGACCAGCGCGGCCACCGACGCGTCGTCGGTCACGTCCAACCGGTGGTGGTCGACGCCCAGCCGCTCGGCCGCCGACCGGGCCTTGTCCGCGTCACGCGCGGTCAGCACCACGACGTGGCCCAGTGACGCCAGCTGCCGGCACACCTCCAGCCCGATACCCCTGTTCCCGCCCGTCACGACCGCCACCGGCGCGTCCGCCATGCCATCCTCCCCAGAGTCGTGCCCCTCGGACATTCTTCCCCGGTCGGCCACCGATCCGGCCGATGAGGTTCGATGACGGGGAGGATCCGGGTGGACTTGGGGAGATCGCCGTGCACGAGACCCCGGGAACTCCCGATTCGCTCCGTCGGTCACGTCCGAGGGTGTCCGCGACCGGGCGTCGGTGACGGCCCAACGTCGGTGACGGCCCGCGTGGCGTCGGCAGCGTCGCGCGGTGCTCACGAGGTCCACCCCGGAAGGAAGCGGGCCACCGTGCGGGCGATGCCGGCGGCGTCCAGGTCGTGCATGCGCAGGATGTCGGCGCGCGAGCCGTGCGGCAGGAAGTCGTCGGGCAGCCCCAGGACGCGGATCCGGCGGCTCAGCCCGGCCTCGCGCAGCGCGCCCGCGACCGCCTCGCCGATCCCGCCGCCGCGCACGCCGTCCTCCACGCACACCACCACCCGGTGCTCGGCGGCCAACGCCACCACCGCCGGGTCGACCGGAGTCACCCAGCGCGGGTCGCACACGGTCACGCCGATGCCCTCGCCGGCGAGCGCCACGGCGGCGGCCACCCCGTCGGACGCGAGCCCGCCGACGGTCACCAGCAGCACGTCCCGCCGCGACGGGCGGTGCAGCACCTCCACCCCGCCGAGCCGGTCCACCGCGGCGACGTCCGCGCCGATCGTGCCCTTGGGGAAGCGGACCGCGGTCGGTCCGTCGTCGGCGACCGCCTCGTCCAGCAGCTCGCGCAGCCTGGCCCGGTCGCGGGGCGCGGCCACCCGCATCCCGGGCACGCCGCGCAGCAGCGCCAGGTCCCACGCGCCGTGGTGGCTGGGACCGTCCTCGCCGGTCACCCCGGCCCGGTCGAGCACGAACGTCACTGGCAGCCGGTGCAGCGCCACGTCCATCAGCACCTGGTCGGCCGCCCGGGTCAGGAACGTCGAGTACACCGCCACCAACGGCCGCAGCCCGCCCATGGCCAGGCCCGCCGCGCACGTCACGGTGTGCTGCTCGGCGATCCCGGTGTCGAGCACCCGGTCGGGGAACGCCTCGGCGAACGCGGTCAGCCCGGTCGGGTCCGGCATGGCCGCGGTCAGGCACACCAGGTCGGGGTGCCGGTCGGCGAGCACCAGCAGGTGCTGCCCGAACACCGACGTCCACCCCGGACCGCGGCGGGCCGACGGCGCGGGCACGGCGTGCAGGTGGTCCACCGGGTCGTTCTCCGCCGGCGGGTGACCCTTGCCCTTCTCGGTCACGCAGTGCACGACGACCGGTCGCCCCAACGCCTTCGCGGCGGTCAACGCCTCCTCCACCCGGACGACGTCGTGCCCGTCGACCGGGCCGAGGTAGGGCAACCCGAAGGCGGCGAACACGTCGCCGCCACCGCCCGCGCGCAGGGCGGCGAGGTGCCTGCCCACCGCGCCCGCCGTCGGCGCGTACGACCGGCCGTTGTCGTTGAGGACCACGACCACCGGGTGGTCGACGCCGCCCAGGTTGTTCAACGCCTCCCACGCCATGCCGCCGGTGAGCGCGCCGTCGCCGACGACCGCCACCACGTGCCGGTCGTGCTCGCCGCGCAGCCGCGCCGCCCGCGCCAGACCGTCCGCATAGGACAGCGCGGTGGACGCGTGCGAGTTCTCCACCAGGTCGTGCGGCGACTCCGCCCGGCTCGGGTAACCGGACAGGCCGCCCTCGCGGCGCAGGTCGACGAAGCCCTCGGCCCGGCCGGTGAGCATCTTGTGCACGTAGGACTGGTGTCCGGTGTCGAACACGATCCGGTCGCGCGGCGATCGGAACACCCGGTGCAGCGCCAGCGTCAGCTCGACCACCCCGAGGTTCGACCCGAGGTGGCCACCCGTGCGGCCCACCGCCTCGACCAGGCGTGTCCGGAGCACACGCGCCAGCTCGTCCAGCGCGCCGCGCGACAGGCCGCGCAGGTCGGCCGGACCGGTGATCCGCGACGCGGGGGGCCGGATGGCTCTGGGCAGGGTGGTGGTGTCGGTCATCAGGCCACTCCAGGCGGTGCGAAGGCCTCGGCAACGTGAGGTGAGGCGAACGTGCCGCACCCGGCCGGCCGGGACAAGCGGGCCGCCGGGTTTCACGCGAACGGGATCACGGGCGCCACACGGACGTGTGCGTGTGGTTCGCGGGAAACGGGGAACCGGCACTCCTCGGCGTCGTCGGGCTCGCGCCACCCCGTGTCGAGGGCCGGGGACGGCCCCGAACGGGTCGTCAGCCGCCGGTCCCGCCCCGCCGGTGTTAGCTTCGGGAGCGCCGGGAGGTGACCACGGCCGACCGCCGGACCGCGACCGTGTGCACCCGCCGCGCCCCGCGTCCCCGTCGGAACCCGGTCCTGTTCGCGCTCGTGGAGGTTCCATGACAGTCACCGACGCCGTGCGCGGCGACCTCGTCGGCGTCCGCGCCGGGGTGGACGCGACGCTCGACCGCTTCCTGGCGGAGAAGGCGCGCACCGCGCCCGACCCGTGCCTGCCGCCGCTGGTGGACGTGCTGCGCGGGTTCGTGGCCGGCGGCGCGCGGTTGGGCCCCTTGTCCTGCCACTGCGGCTTCCTCGCCGCGGGCGGCTCGCCCGACGACCCCGCGGTGGTGTGGGCCGGCGCGGCGTTGGAGATGTTCCACACCTTCGCGCTGGTGCACGACGACATCATGGACCGTGCCGAGCTGCGGCGCGGCCGGCCGACCGTGCACCGGGCGCTCGCCGGGCGGTTCACCGGCGTCGACCGCGACGGGTCGGCGGCCGAGCGGTTCGGCGTGAACCTGGCCATCCTGGTGGGCGACCTGTGCTCCACGTGGACCGACGAGCTGCTGGACCGGGCCGACGTCGAGCGGACGCGGTGGCGCGAGGTGCGCGTGCTGCTGCACACCATGCGCACCGAGCTGATCGCCGGGCAGTACCTCGACCTCGGCGGCGACCCGCGCGCCGCGGCGGACCCGGTGCGGTCGGCGTGGCGGGTGATCCGGCTCAAGACCGCCCGGTACGCGGTCGAGCTGCCGTTGCGGATCGGGGTGTCGCTGGCCGGTGGCGGCACGGCGTTGACGCGGGTGTGCGGCGCGTACGGGCGGCCGGTCGGGGAGGCGTGCCGGCTGCGCGACGACCTGCTCGCCGTGTTCGGCGAGCCCGGGGTGACCGGTGAGCCCTCCCTGGAAGTCCTGCGTGGCGGCAAGCCGACCGTGCTGATGGCGTTGGCCCGGCAGCAGGCCACCGCCGCGCAGCGCGAGGTGATCTCGACCCTGCACGGGGATCCGGAGCTGGACGAGGAGCGGGCCGCGCGGCTGCGCGACGTGGTCCTCGCGACCGGCGCGGTGGCCCGGGTGGAGCACTTGATCAAGATCCGCGCGGACCGGGCGTCGGGCGTGGTGCGCTCGTCGTCGATGAACCCGGCCGCCAAGGCGCCGCTGGCGGAGCTGATCACTCACGCGACCCGCCGCGGGCCGGTCGAGTAGCACCGACCGGTCGAGGCCGTCGTCGTCGCCGGCCGTCGACGGGCCACCGGCGCCACGGCCGACCGACTGACCGCCGTGGCGACGGCCCCGCGCGCCTACCGCAAGGTGCGGTCGAAGAAGGACACCACGTGCCGGCGCACGGTCGGCACCGCGACGGCCGGGTCGAGCGTGCCGACCATCGCCGCGCGCCCGGCGTCGTCCACCAAGCCCGCCGCGTGCAGTCGCGGCACCATGGCGGCGAAGTCGGTCAACGTCCAGTGGTTCGCGTCGGCGATCACGTGCTGCCGGACGTGGCCGTGCGCGAGCACCGCCGACCACGCGCGCCGGTACCGGTCGTTCTGGAAGCCTGCCGTGCCGACCAGCAGCAACGGCCGGTCCACCCCGTGCCGTGCGACAGGCAGGAGCTCGCCGTCCTGGCCGGGCCGCTCCGGGTGGTAGTCCAGGAAGCCCTCCAGGTTGATCGCCGCGTCGATCCGGCGGCCCTGGTCCTCGTACATCGCCTCGGCGGCGATCGTGCCGCCCAGTCCCTGGCCGTACATGCCGACCCGGCGCGGGTCGAGGGCACGACCGAGGTGCTCGGGGAGCGCACGGCCCTCGGCGTCGGGGTTGCCACCCGCCGCCAGGACCTCCAGCCGGTCGAGCACGAGGTCCGTGTCCGCGAGCCGAGTGGCGATCACCGCTTCGTAGAGCCGCGGATCCGTGCTGGGATCGCCGGGCAGGCCGACCGGTCGAGGCCCCGACGGCAGGTCGACGGTGAAGGTCTCACCGGGGTGGTCGATCGTCACCACGACGTAGCCGCGGCTCGCCAGCTCCTCCGCGGTGCCGACGCCGAACGCGCGCGGCTCGACCAACCCGGGGCTGTAGAGCACGACCGGTCGGCGCACGGGGAGCGCGGGCGCGTCCACGTGCGAGTGGGTGGGGGTGGCGGCCCAGTCCACGCCGCTCGTCGGCAGGTGCGCGAACCCCCACGGCACGAACGACGGGAACGCCGCCGCCGCGCCCGGCGTCAGCTGCCGCGCCACCGGGTGGTGGCGAACGTCCAGCGCCGGGTAGTGCACCGAGACCACCACCTCGCGGGGCCGGCCGTCGGCGGACCACGGGTCCGGCCGGTCGGCGTCGACCAGGTGCAGCGCGGTGACGCCGACGCGGTGCGGGCCGGTCGGCGCGGGCAGGTCCAAGGCCAGACCCGGGTTCGAGGTCGAACCCGGGTCCGGGCCCGTTTCCGCCCCGGCGACGCCGGTCAGCGTCGCGGCGAGGACCACCAGGGCCGCCGCGGACGCACTTGTCCTGCAAGACATTTCTCCCCCTGTTGATTCCGAGCGGTTCTTCAGTCGGCTGACAACGCCGCGTACATGCGGGCCACGTAGTCCCACAGACCGTCGCCGAGGTCGTCCACCGGCTGACCCGGCAGCACGTCCCGCAGCACGCCGCGGCCGTTCTCCCGGAAGAACGCGCCCATCGAACGCAGGATCTCCCGGTCGCCCGCGGCGAACGTCTCACCGACGTCGACCAGGCGTCGAGCGGTCCGGCGGACCTCCGGGTCGTCCACCGGGTCGCCCGCGCGGTAGTGCCCGACCACCTTCGCGAGCACGTCGGGCCACTCCTCGTCGAGCCTCTCGCGGGCGCGCGGGCCGATCTCGACCGCGTGCTCGTCCAGGAAGTCGCGTTGTTCCCGGGTGAGGTGCCCGTCGAAGATCGTGGTGCTGCCCAGCAACGCGAGGAGCCGGTCGGGGTCCGGCCGGGTCGGTCCGGTCAGCTGGGCGAGCAGCCCCCTCGTCCGGCGGCGCAACGCGTTGAGCCGCCAGACCTGCTCGTCCAGCTGTTCCAGGTGCGCGGCGAGCACCCGGCCGAGCGGTCCCGCGTCGGACGCGCCGGACAGCACGCCGCCGATCTCCTCCAACGACATGCCGAGCTGCCGCAGCAGCCGGATCTGGTAGAGCCGGTGCAGGTCGGCCTCGGTGTAGCGCCGGTGCCCGGACGCCGTGCGCTCGCTCGGCCGGAGCAGGCCCAGTTCGTCGTAGTGGTGCAGCGTCCGCACCGTCATCCCGGCGACCCTGGCCAGCGCGCCGACGCTCCACCGCGGCTGGTCGAGGCCCCCCTTCGCGCTCATGGCACAGACCCTAGAACCTCACGCGACGTCAGGTTCAAGTCCGTTTCACGGTCGGGTGACGGCGTTCGGTCGTGGCGCAGATTTCTACCAAGTGGTAGAAATCTGTGGGAGCGCTTCCACGCATGCCGACGACGACGTCAGGAGCCCGTGATGAGCAGAACCTCCGTGCAGTTGTACTCCGTCCGCGACGCGTTCGCGGCCGATCCCCCCGACACCCTGCGACGCCTCGCCGCGATCGGCTTCACCCGCGTCGAGCCCTACGGCGTCCTGGAGAACGTCGACGTGCTGCGCACCGCGTTGCCCGAGCACGGCCTCACCGCCCCGACCGCGCACGCGCGGCTCATCGGCGCGGACCAGCCCGCCGTCTTCGCCGCCGCGGCCGAGTGCGGCATCGAGGTCGTGATCGACCCGCACGTGGACGCGGAGCGGTGGCGGGACCCGGCCGACGTCGCCGCCACCGCGTCCGCGCTCAACGCCGCCGCCCGGATCGCCGCCGACCACGGCGTCCGCGTCGGCTACCACAACCACTGGTGGGAACTGGCGTCCCGGATCGACGGTCGCAGCGCGTTCGAGCTGCTGGCGGACCACCTCGACCCCGAGGTGGTGCTGGAGGTCGACACCTACTGGGCGACGGTCGGCGGTGAGGACGCGCCCGCGTTGCTGCGCCGCCTCGGCGACCGGGTGCACGCGATCCACGTCAAGGACGGCGGCCTCGCGCGGGACGCGTCGGGCCAGGTCCCGGCCGGACAGGGGCGCGTGCCGGTGGCGGACGTGCTGGCCGCCGCGCCGGACGCGTTGCGCGTGGTCGAGTTCGACGCCTACGACGGCGACGTGTTCGCCGCCCTCGCCCAGAGCTACGCGTTCCTCGCCGGGGTCGCGGCGTGAGCGCCCCGGTCGGCGTCGGGGTCGTCGGCACGGGCGTCATCAGCGAGGAGTACCTGCGCAACCTGACCGCGTTCCCCGACCTGCGGGTGTCGGCCGTCGCCGACCTCGACCCGGAACGCGCGGCGGCGCGGGCGGCCCGGCACGGCGTGCCGCGATCGTCCACTGTGGAGGAGCTGTTGGCCGACCCGGACATCGGGATCGTGGTCAACCTGACCGTGCCCGCCGCGCACGTCGCGGTCAGCCGGGCCGCGATCGAGGCCGGGAAGCACGTGTGGGTGGAGAAACCGCTCGGGCTGGACCTGCGGGGCACGCGCGACCTGCTCGACCTGGCCGCACGACGGGGTCTGCGGGTCGCGTGCGCGCCCGACACCCTGCTGGGCGCCGGGTGGCAGACCGCGCGGCGGGCCGTCGACGCCGGTCGGATCGGCGAGCCGCGCACCGCGCTGGCCCTGTTCCAGACGCCGGGTCCGGAGAGCTGGCACCCCGCGCCGGAGTTCCTGTTCCAGGCGGGCGGCGGGCCGCTGCTCGACATGGGCCCGTACTACCTGACCGGGCTGGTGCACCTGCTCGGCCCGATCCGCCGGGTCACCGCCACCGGCGGTCGGGCGCGGGACACGCGGGTGATCGGCTCCGGGCCGCGCGCGGGCGTCGAGTTCGCGGTGACCGTGCCCACCACGGTGACCGCGCTGGTCGAGTTCGAGCGCGGCGGCACCGCGCAGGCCGTGTTCAGCTTCGACTCGGCGTTGTCGCGCACGGGTTTCGTGGAGGTCGCCGGCACGCTGGGCACGGCCGTGCTGCCGGACCCGAACGGTTTCGCAGGCCCGACCGCGTTGCACCTGTTCGACGGCGTGCAAACGCTTGCGCCGCAGGGGCATCCGGCGTCGCGCGGCACGGGCGTGCTGGAGCTGGCGCGGGCGATCCGGGCCGGCGAGCCGGAACGCGCCTCCGGCGAGCTCGCCCACCACGTGCTGGACGCCATGCTGGCTGCGGAGCGGTCCATCGAGCTCGGGCGCCCGGTGGAGGTCGGCAGCACCGTCGAGCCGCCGCCCGCGCTGCCGGTCGACTGGGACCCGCACGCGCCGACCCTCAGTCGAGCGGAACGGTGAGCAGGCCACCCAGGTAGAACCGCAACGAGCCGACCAGGTCGACCTCGTCCGGCGTGGTCAGCCACTGGACCTGCAAGCCGTCCATCAACGCGATGAACGCCAGCGCCGCCGCCGCCGGGTCGACGCCCGGGCGCAGCTCGCCGCGGTCCGCGAGGGCCCGGAACGAGCCGACCACGCCCTCGCGCGCCGCCCGGTAGTGGCGGACGAAGTAGTCGTGCGCCGGGTGGTCCGCGGCGACGGCCTCGGCGGCCAGGCGCGAGTAGAGGTCGACGATGCCGGGGTGGCGGACGTTGTGCTCGGCCAGGGCGAGGAAGTGGCGCAGGACGTCGACGCCGGGAGCGACCGCCAGCCGCTCCCGCTCGGCGTCCTCCGCGTCACGCCGTTCCAGCACGGCGGCGAGCAGCGCTTCCTTGGTGGGGAAGTAGTACAGCAACCCGGCGTGCGTGATCCCGGCGCGCTTGGCGATCTCGCGCAGCGACGACCCGTGGTAGCCGGCCTCCCCGTACACCGCGACCGCCGCCGTGATGATGTCCTCGCGGCGGATCCGGCCCTTCAGGTAACCGCCGGTCGCGGGGCCCGCCGTCGTCTCGCGCACCCGGACATCATGCCGCACGGTCCCTGACTGCGGCGCGCCTCGCGGGCCCGTGCGCAGCGCTGGGATTCCTGCTCACGGTGCTGGCGGGGTCCACGTCCTGAGCCGGCCGGCCGCCAGTTCGGCGAACCTGCCGGTGCGCGGGTTGTGCACGATCGGCGTGAAGCCCTCGACCACGCCCGTCCGCGCGCCGTCCACCGGGTCCCAGACCTCCAGCCCCGCCGACGCGCCGACGTAGAGCAGGCCGTCGTGCCCCCACATCCGCCCGACCGGACCGGCGAACGCCGCCACCCGCCGCGCGTCCACGACGTCGTGCACCTCGACGCCGGCCACCGCCGGCCGGTCGTGGCGGTCGATCGGCTGGAGCACCGCGGTGCGCTCGTCCAGCCACGCCATCGGCACGTCCCACGCCTCCCGCACGGCCAGCTGCCTGCCGTGCTCGGTCGCGTGCGCGTCACCGCCCAGCCACGCCGCCACGTCGTGCACGAGCGTCACGCCGGACGGGCTCCACACCCAGCCGTCGTCCAGCAGCCACCGCCCCGACGGGTCGAGGAGCAGCGCGCCGTGGAAGTAGTCCAGGTAGTGCTCGGGTTTCGGGCCGTTGCCCGACCACGCCGTCACCCGCTCGGTGAGCAGTCGGCCGGAGGCGAGGTCGAACGCGTCGAGCCGGTTCCAGTCGGTCGCGGCGACGACGACCGCGTCCCGGTCCGATCCGACGAACGCCAGCGGGAAGCACGTGTGGCGGTAGCGGTAGTCGCCCCGGTCCAGGGTCAGCACCGGCGTGCCGGCGACCAGGTCGAGCACGACGCCGTACCGGCCGAAGTCGGTGACCACCGCCGCGTGCCGCCCGTCCGGCGAGGCGTGCACCGCCGGGCGCGGCGGGTCGGCCGAGCGGAGGTCCGCCGGTTCGACGGGCGGCGACACCGGCGCGACGAACGCCGTCCCGGCCTCGTCGACCCGCACCAGGCCGGCTTCGGCGAGCACCAGCCAACCGCCGGGCAACGGCGCCACGCACCACGCGTTCAGCGGCTCGACCGGGCACCGCGCGGTCGTCCACGTGCCGCCGGGATCGGTGTCGTGCCGGCGGACCTCCGGCCGGCCGAGCCAGCCGACCAGGTCGCTGTAGTCGTCCACCCGCTCCGCGCACCCGACGCACAGCACGATCAGGGGCGGGTCCTCCCACTTCGCGCACGCCTCGCACAGCCGGTCGTAGGCCAAGCCGACCCCGGTGAACCACCCGTAGTGGTCAGGGGGCCGTTCGACGACGAGGTGCGCGCAGCCACGGGACTCGGCGGCGTACGCGGCATGCCCGCACGGCAGCACGTCCACCGGACCATTGTGGACCACCGCCGACCAGGGCGTCGGTAGTGACGGACCGTGCGCGCGGACGCAGGTCTGCCGGCCGCCGGGGCCTAGCTTTTGTCTAGAACCAGCGAAAGCATTGTCAACTTCGGTTGATTCTGAACAGAATGGCGCTCGTGAGCTGGGCCACAGGTCATCATCCGCTGATCGAGGAGTCACCCATGCCGTCCCGCCGCACGTTCGCAACGTGCACCTGGAGCTGGACCTGCACTCGGCGGTGGTCGGCGGGGTCGACCCGGTGGCGGTGCACCGGGCCCACTTCCCCGGGGTGCGGCAGTTCCACGTGAACGACCAGCCGCGTGACGCCCTCGTCACCGCCCAGGTGGGGTACGACTACCTGGTGGACCTGCGTTTCCGAGGCCCCGGCGGATCGGCCTCACCCACCCAGCGCGCTGATCAGGCGGGTGAGGTGGCGGCGTTCGGCGTCGGTCGGGGCCAGCGCCCGGGCCTGCTCGTAGGCGGCGAGCGCTTCGGTCGTCCGGCCCAGGCGGCGCAGGAAGTCCGCCCTGGTGGCCGGGAGCAGGTGGCCGGTCACCTCGTCGGCGAGGTCGTCCACCAGCGCCAGGCCGGCCGCCGGGCCGTCCGCCATCGCCACGGCCACCGCCCGGTTCAACCGCACGACCGGCGACGGGACGAGCTTGGCCAGTTCGCCGTAGAGCAGGGCGATCTGGGGCCAGTCCGTGTCCTGCGCGCGTGCGGCCGTGGCGTGGCAGGCGGCGATGGCGGCCTGCACCTGGTACGGCCCCGGCCGGCCGCGGCGCAGCGCCGAGTCCAGCAGCGCCACGCCCTCCTCGACCTGCCCGCCGTCCCACCGGGACCGGTCCTGCTCGTCGAGCGGCACGAGGTCGCCCGCGCGGTCGAACCGCGCGTCCCGGCGGGAGTCCTGCACCAGGGCCAACGCGAGCAGGCCGACCGCCTCCGGCTCATCGGGCATCAACGCGACCAGCGTGCGGGCCAGCCGGATCGCCTCCACGCACAGGTCGCGCCGCGACAGGTCGGCGCCACCGCCGGCCGCGTACCCCTCGTTGAACAGCAGGTACAGCACACCCAGCACGCCACCCGTGCGTTCGGGCAGCAGGTGGGCAGGGGGCACCCGGTACGGGATGCGGGCGTTGCGGATCTTCTGCCGCGCCCGCACCAGCCGCTTGGCCATCGTCGCCTCCGGCACCAGGAACGCCCGCGCGATCTCCGCCGTGGTCAGGCCGGCGACGGTGCGCAGGGTCAGCGCGACCCGCGCCTCCAGCGTCAACGCCGGGTGGCAGCACGTGAAGATCAGCCGCAGCAGGTCGTCGCCGATGCCGTCGTCCTCTTCCCCTCCCGGCGAGTCGTCCGGCACCGCCGCCACCTCCCGCAGCTTCGCCGCCTCCACGCTCGACCGCCGCAACCGGTCCAGCGCGCGGTTGCGGGCGGTCGTGGTCAGCCACGCGCCGGGACGGTGGGGGACGCCCTCGCGCGGCCAGCACTCCAGCGCCCGCGCGAAGGCGTCCTGGAGGCACTCCTCGGCGAGGTCCCAGTCGCCGGTGAGGCGGATCAGCGTGGCCACGATCCGCCCCCGTTCGGCCCGGAACAGCTCCGAGACCTCCGCCTCGACCGTCATCCGGTGTAGAAGGGCCGCACCTCGACCGACCCGAACCGCGCGCACGGGTGCCGCGAGGCGATCCGGATCGCCTCGTCCAGGTCGGCGCAGTCGACGACGTCGTAGCCCACGATCTGCTCCTTCGTCTCGGCGAACGGCCCGTCGCTCAGCAGCACCTCGTCACCCCGCGTCCGCACGGTCGTGGCGTCCTGCACCGACCGCAGCTGGGAGCCGTCCAGTCGCCTGTCCCCGACCTCGGCCAGCCACTGCTCGATGGTCGGGTCGCCCGCGGTCGGCTCGATGTCGGCGTCCACGCAGATCAGCAGCATGTACTTCATCGGTCACTCCTGTCGTCCGGTGCATTCCACCACTACGACGAACGGGGACCGCCGAGAAGGACACCCTCCTGCGATCCGTGCCGTGAGGCCGGTGCGCCCCGGGCGCGAACGCCAAGTCCAGCACCTCGCCCGTGCCGGCGCACGCGGCCTGGTCGCGGCCTACCCGGAGGCCTTCGCCCGGCTGGGGGCGCGCTCCGCCTGCGTGCCCGCGCGCGACGCCTGCTGAGCGTCACGCGCCCGGCGGAGCAGCCGCCGGGCGCGCAACGCGATCTCCAGCGCCAAGCGCTCGTCGGGATCGGCCAGGCGGTCGCCGAGCAGCTCCTCCAGCTGGTGCATGCGGTACCGGACGGTCTGCGGGTGCACGTCGAGCCGGCTCGCGATCTCGCCGATGCCGCCACGCGTCTCCAACCACGCCAGCAACGTCGTCTCCAGCCGTTCCCGCTGCTTCACCGTCAGGCCGTCGAACGCACCCAGCGCCCGCCTGCTGAGCCGGCCCACCAGGAACTCGTCCGACAGCAGCGCCAACGTGGCCAGGTGGTCGTCGCACCACGTCACCGGCACGGCGGGCAGCAGGCCGCGCCGCACGAACCCCAGCGCCCGCCGCGCGCACGCCGACGACTGCCGCGCCTCGGCCAGCGGGACCGTCGGACCGACCGCGGCACGCCGACCGCGCAGCTCCAGCGGCGACCGCCCCTCGGGGTTGGCCACCACCAGGCACGGCGTGGAGCTCTCCAGGTCCACCAGGACGTCACGGCCCAGCGTCACCGGCGGCAGCCGGTGCTGGTCCTCCCGGTACTCCAGCGCCACCACCGCGACCCGTTCCGGCAGCGGCCAGTCCGTCGTGCCCGCCAGGTCCGCGAGCGACCTCGGCGACGGCGGCTGCTCGGCCAGCACCAGCTTGAGCAGCTGCCGCCGCCTGCGCTCCAACGCGCCGCCGGCGTTGGCCCGCGCCTCCGAGTAGCCCTCGATGGCCACCCGGCACAGCTCGTCGACCCACGCGAAGATCGCGTCGGCCACCACGAACAAGGTGTCGGTGGAGACGCCCGCGGCGCGGCCGTGCTCGCTCAGGTGCCGCCACACGACCCGTGCCCCGACCCGCACCGCGGTCTGCAACGAGTCCGTGGTGCGGCCTTCGAGGTACTCCATCCGCCCGCTGTAGCGCAGCACGGCCTGCCAGTCGGCCTGCGCCGCGTCCGGGTTGGCGATGTTCTCGAAGCACTTCACGATCGCCATCTCGACCGCGCCCACCAGCACCTCGCGGAACTTGCCCTCCAGCGGCTGCGCGTACGCGGGCACGGACCGGCGGATCTCCCGCACCACGTCCCGCACCAGGCCGCCCGACAGCGGCGCCAGCTTCTCGGCCAGCTCGCCCGGGATGGTGGACCACGGCCGGCGCGCCGCGCTGTGCGTCCGCTGCCGCACCGACCCGCCGTCCGGTGAGATCGTCATGCCGCCTCCGCCTTGCGCGAAGCACCGCCCTGGGACTTCGCCCGGCTGACCATAAAATCACCCGCGACGGCGTGTCAAATATTCTTCCGGTCTTGCCCGGCGTTCACTCTTTCGAGTGATGATGCTTGTTGTAGGAGCATTACAACTTCGGTTGTGGAAACACGCACGCGGATGACAAGTCGACCGGTCGACCCGGACTGGCCGGCCCGTATTAATGCACTGCGCATTATCTCCGTCACATTTCCTGGGACGTGTCGGTCCGCGAAAGACATCCTCCCCCTCCTCCAACCGCTGATCCGCCCGGGTGCTGAGGAGACCGCCGCGGTCGGACGCGGCGGTCTCCGGTGGGCTTCCCGTGGTTCTCATGCGGTCTTGGCGGTGAGCGTCAGGTTGATCGTGTTGCCCGGACCCGCGGTGAGACCGCTGACGAAGTCGTTGAGCGGACCGCAGCCCGTCAGCGCCGGGATCGTGTACGTGCCCGACAGCTCACCGCCCTTGAGCGGGTCGAAGCCCGCCGCCGAGGCCAGTCCGATGTCCGCGGGCGTGGTGGTGCGGCAGTTCGGGTCGTGGCTGATGGGGATGCCGAACGCGGTGACCGACGGCAGCTTGATGGTGACCTTCGAGCTCGACCTCACCGCGCCGGCGGTGAGCGTGCCGGTGGTCTTGCCCGCCGGCACGAACTCGATCTTCGCCTTCACCGGCACGAACCCGAACAGGCTGAACCTGCCCGAGGTCGGCGGCAGCGCCAGGTCGCCGGTGAAGGCGCCGGTGGCCAGGTCCAGGTCGGCGTTCAGGCTGCCGGGGCCGAGCGCGACCGCGCCACCCAGCTTCTTGATCTTCGACGTGCCGTTCAGCGAGTAGGCGTGCTTGATGCCGCCGGGAGGCCGGGTCGTCGTGGTCGTGGTTGTCGTGGGGACGGTGGTCGTCGTTGTAGTAGTTGTGGTCGTCGTCGTCGTCGTCGGGCCGCCGCCCGACACGTCGAACCGGATCAGCGTCGGGTCCTGGCCCGGGTCCAGCACGCAGTCGGACGTGAACGTGCCGAGCCCGGTGTCGGTCCCGTCGGTCTTCTTCGGGGTCAACGTCGTGCTGTAGTTGCCGACCGTCACCGTCGTCGTGCCCGCTCCGGTGATCACCGCGGTCGGCACCGGGCCGCTCGCGACCACGTCGAACGCGCCCTCGGCGGGCACCGGGGTCTTCGGCACGGTCAGGCCGGGGATCCCGATGTCGATCTTGCCGCCGGCGTTGTCCAGCGTCACGCCCGCCTCGGCGGAGCCCTCCACCGTCGCGGAGCCGACCAGCGTCAGGCCCTGCGTCGCGGTCGGCGGCACGGTGACCGTCGCGGAGAAGTCCGTGGTCTTCACCTCGCCGCCGACCGAGGCCGGCGCGTCGATCGTGGCCCGGATCCGGGTGCTCAGCACCTGGTTGCCGATCAGCGGGAACGGGCAGGTGAACGTCAGCGTCTTGTCGACCTGGACGGGCGCGGCCGAGCCGGTGCCGACGCCGACGAGCAGACCGGCCACGACGAACCCGGACGTCACGCCCGCGCCCAGTATGGTCTTCAACCTCACGGGTGGTCCTTCCTCGAATCTGCCGGAAATCTGCCGACTCGACGGAAGCTAATGAGGTGCGCGGACCAGCGGCAAGGGTTGCCCGGAAAACCTTCGAAACCCGCTAAACAACGCACCGGACATTGTTGGGGTGTCGCTGACGGCACTCACGTGGTGACAAGAACGCGGCGCGTCGAACTCGTGATCGCGCGAATAACGCCGGTGCGCCTAGTCGTCTTCCTTGGCCTCGCCGCGGCGGCGCATGAAGGTGAACCCGGGGATGCCCAGGATCGCCTGCCGGACGTCGTTGGTGACGTCCAGCAGCTGGTGGATGTCCGGCCCGACGCGGTCCAGCGTGGCCAGGATCGGCAGCACGTCCTCGATCAGGTGCTTGGTCAGCACCGGCAACTGGTCCACCAGCCGCACGGCGGCGTCCACCTCGTGGGGCGACAGGTCGTCCACGAACCGCTGGGCCAGCGGCTGCGCCTTCTTCGCGATGGGCGCGTAGCTGTCCAGCAGCTCGCGTGACGTCCGGGCGGTGCGGCCGACGTCGGTGGTGACGTCCTCGGCCGTCGCGGTGACCGCCTTCGCCCGCCCGACCAGCGCCTCGGTCTCGGCCAGCACCCGTTCGGTGCGGGTGACCATCTCATCGGCACGGCGCACGACGGCCTCCGCCGCGCCGAGCAGGTCGAGCACGCGGCCCGGCACCGACACGGCGGTCTCGACGGTCGTCCTGGCCAGTCCGAACAGGGCGCGCGGGGTGATCTCCATGCCGTCCACTCTGCCGCACACGACCGGGCCGAGCCTCAGGGGAAACCCTGACCTGGCAGGATCCGGCTGCTCGGTGGCGCGCGGCCGGGGTCTAGGCCAGCGCGAGGTCGACGCCGGTCTCCACGTGGACGCGGGTGGAGTCGACCAGCGGCACGGTGCTGTCGGACTGGTCGACCAGCAGGGTGATCTCGGTGCAGCCCAGGATCACCGCTTCCGCGCCCCG
This sequence comes from Actinosynnema sp. CA-299493, assembly GCF_050946825.1. NCBI lineage: Bacteria > Bacillati > Actinomycetota > Actinomycetes > Pseudonocardiales > Pseudonocardiaceae > Actinosynnema > Actinosynnema sp. CA-299493. The sequence continues at coordinate 7,344,573 of NZ_CP191993.1, read as the reverse complement.
GTCGACCAGGCGTGCCATCACGTCCCGGTAGGCGGCGCGTGACGCCGGCTCGACCCGGTTCCTGGTCAGCTCCTGGTAGATCACGTCGTGCACGAGCGTGCGGTCCGGCTCGTCCGGGACGACCAGCTCGATGCCGTGCCCGCGCATCCGGTCGCGGTAGAAGTCCTCCTCCATGGTGAACCGCGTGCCGAGCAGACCGACCTTGCGGTACTCGGTCAACCTCCTCGCCGTGGCGTCCACGATGTGCACGAACGGCACCTCGACGGCGTCCGTGATCGCGTCGGCGACCTTGTGCATGGTGTTGGTGCACAAGAGGACCAACTCGGCGCCCGCGCCTCCGAGCTTGCGCGCGGCCTCGGCCAGCACCTCACCCGACCGCTCCCACTGGCCCGTCCGCTGCAACTCCTCGATCTCGGCGAAGTCGACGGTCAGCAGCAGGCTGGGCGCGCAGTGGTGACCGCCGAGCCTGCGCCGCGTCTCCTCGTTGAGCAGCCGGTAGTACTCGGCGGACGATTCCCAGCTCATCCCGCCGATCAACCCGATGGTGCGCATGACGACGATTGTGCCGACCCACCGCCCACGGGCAACCGAGATAGCGTTGCCACTGGTCAACGTGGTGCGGGTGATCGGAACGCACTGGTCGACAGGCACCACGCCGACGCGGTGGCCGGCGCTGTCGGCGGACGACCCGATCGACCTCCGGCACACGTCGGGCACCACACACGTCGGGCATCTCACACGTCGGCACCGCAGCGTGGGTGCGCCTGCGCTCTGGCGCCGAGCCGTTGATCGCCGGGCCGCTGCGGTGGTTCTGCGCCGGCCGGCTCGCACCAGAAGACCCCCGGTGCGAGCCGGCCGTGGGCATCCTCGGTCTCGTCGCCGCTGATGCCACCGCCGGCACGACGGCCGCCGCCGACGACGCGGTGCGCCGCGCGTAGGTGTTGGTTACGACGTTCGCGCCTCCTCTGCGAATTGGGTCCGGTACAGCTCTTCATAACGCCCGCCCGCGGCGAGCAACTCGGTGTGGGTGCCCCGTTCCACCACCCGACCGCCCTCCACCACGAGGATCAGGTCGGCCGCCCGGATCGTCGACAGCCGGTGCGCGATCACCACCGCCGTCCGCCCGTGCAACGCCTCGCCCAACGCCGCCTGCACCGCCGCCTCCGAGGTGGAGTCCAAGTGCGCGGTGGCCTCGTCCAGGATCACCACGCGCTGCTTCGCCAGCAGCAGCCGGGCGATCGTCAACCGCTGCCGCTCACCGCCGGACAACCGGTAGCCGCGCTCGCCGACCACGGTGTCCAGCCCGTCCGGCAGCGACGCCACCAGATCGGCCAGTCGTGCCCGGCCCAGCACCTCCCACAGGTCGGCCTCGGTCGCCTGCGGCTGGGCGAGCAACAGGTTCGACCGGATCGACTCGTGGAACAGGTGACCGTCCTGCGTCACCATGCCCAACGCGCCGCGCACCGAGTCGGCGGACAGGTCGCGCACGTCCACACCGGACAGGCGCACCGTCCCCGAGTCCACGTCGTAGAGCCGGGGCAACAACGAGGCGATCGTGGACTTCCCCGCGCCCGACGAGCCGACCAACGCCACCACCTGGCCCGGTTCGGCCCGGAACGACACGTCGTGCAGCACCTCCACTCCGCCGCGGTTGTCGAGCACCGCGACCTCTTCCAAGGACGCCAAGGACACTTTGTCCGCCGCCGGGTAGGCGAACCGGACGTTCTCGAACTCCACCGACACCGGACCGTCCGGCACGGACTTCGCGTCGGGCTTCTCGGTGATCAACGGCTTCAGGTCGAGCACCTCGAAGACCCGCTCGAAGCTGACCAGCGCGCTCATCACCTCGACCCGCGCGCTGGCCAGCGCCGTGAGCGGCGCGTACAGCCTGGTCAGCAGCAACGCCAGCGCCACCACCGACCCCGGGTCCAACTCGCCGCGCAGCGCGTAGAACCCGCCCAACCCGTACACCACGGCCAACGCCAGCGCCGAGACCAGCGTCAGCGCGGTCAGGAACACGGTCTGCACCATGGCCGTGCGCACCCCGATGTCCCGCACCCGCCGCGCCCGCGTCGCGAACTCGGCCGACTCGTGCGCGGGCCTGCCGAACAGCTTCACCAGCGTCGCGCCCGGCGCCGAGAACCGCTCGGTCATCTGCGTGCCCATCGTGGCGTTGTGGTTGGCCGCCTCACGTTCGAGTCGCGCCAACCGCGTCCCCATCCGTCGCGCCGGCACCACGAACACCGGCAGCAACACCAGCGCGAGCAGCGTGATCTGCCACGACAGGCTGATCATCACCGCCAGCGTCAGCGCCAACGTGACCAGGTTGCCCACCACGCTGGACAGGGTGTCGCTGAACGCCCGCTGCGCCCCGATCACGTCGTTGTTGAGCCGGCTCACCAGCGCCCCGGTGCGGGTGCGGGTGAAGAACGCGATCGGCATCCGCTGCACGTGGTCGAACACCGTGGTCCTCAGGTCGAGGATCAGGTCTTCGCCGATGCTCGCGGACAGCCACCGCGTCACCAGGCCCAACCCCGCCTCGACGATCGCGATGCCCGCGATGACGGCCGCGAGCACGAGCACGACCTGGTAGGCCGAGCCGTTGACGATCGCGTCCACGATCCGGCCCGCGAGGACCGGTGTCACCACCGCCAGCACCGCCACGACCACGCTCAGGGTGAGGTACTGGGCCAACCTCACCCGGTGCGGTTGGGCGAACGCCCAGATCCGGCGGAACGTGGCGACGGAGAACGGCCGCTTGTCGTCCTGCGCGTTCGTCACGTGGTACAGCGACATCCAGGCCGTGGTCTCCATGTCCATGCCCGGAACGTAAGACCTGGAGCCAGCTGGAGGTCAAGCTCCGGGGCCGGTAATCCCGCGACGACGCGCCGCGTGAAGTCGCGCATGCGGATGAACACCCGCGACTTCGGCAGCAGGCTGGGCGACCCGCCCAGCGCGAACTTCTGGCACCGTCTCACGTACTCGCGCATCACCTCCTCGTACCGTCCGAACGCCGTGACGTGGTCCGGTGTGGTGGTCGGCTCGCCTGCGGGGACGCACGCGCCCGACCCACGCCATGTTCGTGCCGTCCGACCAGGTGGTCATCCGAATCCGGCAGAGCCGGTCGAAGTGGAAGTCGGGCGCGTGGCGCATATTCCGGGCAGTTGGGCACCTCCCACCCGTCGTCCGCGAACGTGGTGGCGATCAGCCCGCGCTGCCGTGCCGGGTTACGCAGGTCGTGTTCCGCCGGGCGAGGCGAACACGAACATCGCCTTGGCGGAGCCGTCCGGAGTGGAGCCGATGGCTGCGCTACGACCGGGCACGGTGTGCATCGGCTGCCAACCGCACAGGTCTTTCCGTTGAGTCGTGCCGAAGGCGGTGATGCAGGCGCCGAGGTCGTGCGCGAACCGCGGCTCGGGGCCGAACGCCGGCGACCGGACCCCGGAGTGCGACCCGTCCGCGCCGATGACGGGGTCGAGCGTGCGTGGCTCGTCGTGTTCGAAGGTCACCGCCGCCCCGGAACCCGGTCTGGGTGAGCGAGGTGGTGCCGTCGCCGAAGACGTGCTCGGCCCCGGTCGCGGTCGCCTCGTGGGGGACGCGGACCAGGTCGCCCCGCAGGATCTCCAGCTCGGCGATCACGCCGCCCGAGTCGCTCGTCGGGTCGGGCGGCGTGGTGGTGCGCACGTGGTCGAGCACGCCCATCCGCTCAGTGGCCTCGCGTGCCGTTCCGCGCAGGTCGCCGGCCTGATCGCCGGGTCGTGGCGCCGGCACCCGCTCGACGACAGTCGGGATGGAGCCGTGATGGCGCAGCCAGCAGGGGAGCGTGGGGCCGGCGATGCCGGTACCGGAGATCATTACGGTGTTCATGCGTACAACGTACATCAGTGTTCTGCGTGGTCAATCACTCGATAGTGCACTAGTGCTATAGCATCCGGTGCACTACCTTCGAGGAGGCGGGCATGAATGACGCGATCTACCAGCGGATAGCGCGCGAGATCCGCGAATCGATCGAGTCGGGCCGGCTGAGGCCGGGTGATCGCGTGCCGTCCACGCGCGAGATCACCGTGCGGTGGAACGTCGCGATGGCCACCGCGACCAAGGTGCTGGTCACCTTGCGCTCCGAGGGCTTCGTGCGTCCCGTGGCCGGGGTGGGCACGGTCGTGTCGTCGGAAGGTGGGGAGCCTGTGCGGCCGCGCGCACGGGAAACCGACCTGACCGGCGAGCGACTGGTCCTCGCGGCGGTCCGCTTGGCGGACGAGGAAGGGCTCGACGGGTTGTCGATGCGGCGGGTGGCGTCACAGCTGGGTGTGGCGACCATGTCGCTGTACCGGCACGTGGAGAACAAGGACGAACTGGTCCTCCGGATGATCGACCAGGTGTTGAGGAAGGAGGCGTTGCCCGAGCCCGGGCCCGAGACCTGGCGGGAACGGCTGGAGGTGTGCGCGAGAGTGCAGTGGAAGTTGTTCCAGGAACATGCGTGGCTGGCGCCGGCCATGTCGTTGACCAGGCCGCAACTGCTCCCCAGCGCGGTCGCGCACACCGAGTGGATCCTGCGAGCGCTCGACGGGAAGGGGCTGAGCCTGGAGGAGATGATGCACGCCGCCGTGACGGTGTTCGGCTTCGTGCGAGGTGTTGCGGTGAACCTCGAACCGGAGGTCGAGCAGGGTCGCGGTACCGGGATCGCCGAGGGCGAGTGGATGGTCCAGCAGGCGCCGGCCCTGCTGGACATCGTCGCCACCGGGAAGTTCCCGATGTTCAGCCGCGTGGTGGCCTCCGACCTGGACTTGAGGTTGGACACGCTCTTCGAATTCGGTCTTGCTCGAATGCTCGACGGGATCGGGGAATGGATCAGCGGTCGGTCGACGTTGACGGATAGGAGGACTGGCATGTGAGCACTTGGGGAGGCACGCGGTGGCGCTGGACCCGGAGGATCTGTTCGAGGTCGACTCCGACGTCCCGGACCTGACCGGAGCGGTGTTGTTGCACCACTTCGACGGCTTCATGGACGCCGGTGCGGCGGGCGCGGCGCTGGCCGCCCACCTGCTGGAGGTGCACGAACACCGGGTGATCGCCCGGTTCGACATCGACGACCTGATCGACTACCGCGCCCGGCGGCCGACGATGACCTACGCCACCGACCGGTGGGAGTCCTACGACGCGCCTGAGCTGGTCGTGCACCTGATGCACGACGCGGTGGGCACGCCGTTCCTGCTGATGACCGGTCCCGAGCCGGATCGCCGGTGGGAAGCGGTGGTCGCGGCGGTGCGGTCGCTGATCGAGCGGTGGGGCTTGCGCCTCGCGATCGGCTTCCACGGCATCCCGATGGGCGTGCCGCACACCCGGAAGTTGTCGGTGATCTCGCACGCCACCAGGCCGGAACTGGTCGTGGAGGGTTCGCCGTTCAGCCGGGTGCAGGTGCCGGGCAACCTGTCGGCGCTGCTGGAGCTGCGGCTCGGTGAGTCCGGTCACGACGCCATGGGCTTCGCCGCGTACGTGCCGCACTACCTCGCGCAGGGCACCTACCCCGCCGCCGCGTTGAGTCTGCTCCAGGCGTTGACGAAGTCGACGGGCCTGGTCGTCCAGGCGGCTGCGCTGAACGAGGCGGCCCGGCGGACGGACGCCGAGATCACCCGCCAGGTGTCGGAGTCGGCGGAGGTCGCGCAGGTCGTCGAGGCGCTGGAGCGGCAGTACGACGCCTTCACCGAGGCCTCGGACAACCTGCTGATCAACGACGACGAACCGCTGCCCAGCGCGGACGAACTCGGCGCGGAATTCGAACGCTTCCTGGCCGAACAGCAACGCGACCACTGATCACCTCCCAACCACATATCCACCGGTTGTCCTCAGGCCCCGCGTCACACCACGCCGGGTCGGGCGGGTCTGTGCCACAACCGACCCGTGTTCGCTCGCAGTGCCGCAAGCGTTTTGCGGGACTGCGAACGGACCTGCCTGCCCCGCGGCGCTTGCCTGACGTTCTGTGAGGGTGACCGCGCCGTGCGGACGAGCGGCTGGCTGATGCCGCTCGGCCTGGCATTTGCCGGGTTGGCGCGCTGTGCGAACGAGTGCGGTGCCATCCTGCGCACATCGCCGGGCGGACGGGATGAAGAGGACCGGTTGCCGGCACCGCCGCACCGCGTACTGCGTGCCGCCGCACGGTAGAACGCCAGGTAGGTGCTGTGAGCCGAACGCTGGGTGCCTGCCGTGTCAGTGACGGGATGGCCGGCGGAGGCCCACCGGTGGTGAGGGTTGCGGTGCGGTGTTGGGTGGGTCGGGGATGATGATGGATGTGTCCGACTTTGACTCTTCATCACCGCTTCCGTCGCCGCCCTCGACGTTGCCGCCGGCGTCATTGGCCGAGGTGCGGGCGCGCATTGATGTGATCGACGCCGAGCTGGTGCGCCTCCTGGCGCAACGACAGGAACTGGTGCGGGCTGCCGCGGTGTTCAAGGCGGACGATCAGGCGGTTCGTGCGCCGGATCGCGTGGCGAAGGTGATCGCGTCGGTGCGGGAGCGGGCAGTGGGGGTCGGGTTGGAGCCGGTGGTGGCGGAGGCGGTGTGGCGGGCGATGATCGGGGCGTTCATCGAGGTCGAGTTGGCGCAGCACGCGGCGAACCGGAGTGCCGAGAGCTGACCGCAGGCGGCGGTCGGTCAGAGGTAGAGCTCGGCCAGTCGGCGGTATGAGTCGAGCATGGCGGCGCGGTCGTAGGTGCTGGTGGTGACGAGGACCTCGTCGGCGGCGGTGCGGTGGAGGAGGGTGTCGAGGGACTTGGCGACTTCCGACGGCGTGCCGTGGACGTGGCCTTGGAGCGACTGCTCGAACAACCTGCGCTCACGGCTGGTCATGGGCTGGGCGAGGATGTCGTCCGGCGAGCTCAGCGGCGGGAACTCGCCTCGGGTGCGGGAGTGGGCCATCGCCCACGCCTCCGGCACGAGGAGTCGCCAGGCGTCCTCGGTGGTGTCCGCGACGGCGACCGTCGAGGAGATCACCACGTACGGCTCCGCCGCCCAGGTCGACGGGCGGAACTCGGCGCGGTAGGTGGTGACGGCGTCGATCATGGCGTCTTCGCCGCGGAACGAGCCGATGACCAGCGGGACGCCGTGTGCCGCGGCCACGCGCGCGCCGGCGCCGGTGGCCAGGACGAACGGCGACACGCGGAGGCCGTCGGCCGGGTAGCCGCGCACCGCCTGGTCGCCGGTGAAGTAACCCAGCAGTTCGGTGAGCGCGGGACCGAAGTCGGCGGCGTCCTCCTTGTCGCGCCCCAACGCCTTGCGGACCGCCTCGATGAAGCCGACCGACCGCCCGAGGCCCATGTCGATCCGGCCAGGGAACAGCGACTCCAGCACCCCGAACTGCTCGGCGACGACCAGCGGCTGGTGGTTGGGCAGCATCACGCCACCGGTGCCGACCCTGATCCGGGACGTCGCGGCGGCGACGGCCGCCGCCAGCACCGTCGGCGCGGAACCGGCCACGCCCGGCACGCCGTGGTGCTCGGAGACCCAGAAGCGGTGGTAGCCGAGCTGTTCCGCCTGGCGGGCGAACGCGACCGTGTCGCGCAGCGCCTCGGGGTGGCCGCTCCCGGCCCGCACCCGCGACCGGTCCAGCACGGAAAGCCTCACGACGAGGTCAACGGTTCCGGTCGCCACCACATTCCGGCCGAACAGGGACACCACATTCCGGCCACACGGGACACCACATCCGGGTCACCAGGGAGCACCACGGTCCGGGTCAGCGGGCGGAGGAGGTCATCAGCCAGGGGGAGAGGGCGGGGTCAGAGGCGGGTGGTGTCGGTGGGGATGCCCAGTTTGACCTTGCCGTAGGTCTCGAACAGGCGGCGGGAGACGATGGCGTGTTGGGCGGCCACCTGGGCGTCTCGCAGGCAGCGCTGGAGCGGTGAGGACTCGAAGACGGAGCTGCCGCCGCCGATGTCGAACGCGAGGCGGGTGGTCGACGCGGCTTCCGTCGCGGCGTGGGAGCACGCCAGGCGCAGCCGTGCCCGGTCCTGCGGTGTGCTCGGCACGCCGGCCACCGCCGACGCCCAGCGGGCCGCCACCTCGGCGTGCAGGAAGGCCCGCGCCGCCGACAGCCGTGCCTCGGCCACGCCCAGGTCGCGCTGCGCGTCCGCCTCCTCGGCGAGCAGACCGCGGCTGTGCTGCGGCGTCTTGGTCACCGCCAACGCCTCGACCTCTTCGACCGCCCGCGCGGCGATCCCCAAGCCCACCGCCGCCACCCCGACGGCCAGGAACGCGAAGAACGGGAACGCCGGCAACGGCCCGGACACCCGCACGGCCGGTGGCCACACCTGGCGGCGGGCCGGCACGAACGCGTCCGCGACCTCCCACTCGTGGGACTCCGTCGCACGCAGGCCGGTCGCGTGCCAGGTGTCGTGCACCGTCACGTCGGACGACGGGAAGATCATGAGTCGCGGGCCGTCCGGGGTCATCGCGCCGCCGACCACCCAGTCGCACAGCGGCACCGCGCTGCCCCAGCCCCAGCGGCCGGTCACGTGGTGGCCGCCGTCCGCCGCGACGACCCCGCCCACCGGTGCGGCCGTGCCCGCGATCACCGACTTCGGCGAGCCGAACACCTCGGCGGCCGTGTCCGGCGGCAGGTACCAGGCCAGGGACGACGTCGCGCTGGTCGTCATCGCGGTCCACCCGGCCGATCCGTCGGCACGGGCCAGGTCCTCGATCGCCGCCACCCACGACGGCAGGTCCACCTCGCCGCCGCCGAGGGAGGCGGGCGCGAGCATCCGCGTCGCGCCCGCCTCGACCAGTGCCGCCACGACCGCCGGGGAGAGTCGGCGGTCGTGGTCGGCCTTGGCCGCTTCCGCTCTGATCAGGCTGTGCATGTCCTGATCATGCCGCGTTCGGTCACGCGACGGTCCACTTCTGGTTCGCGGCGCCGGTGCACGTCCACAGGTGCAGCCGGGTGCCGTTGGCGGAGCTGTTGTTCGACGCGTCCAGGCACTTGTTCGCCTGGATGTTCACGATGTCGTTGGCGCCGCTCACCGCCCACTTCTGCGCGCCGCTGCCGTTGCAGTCCCACAGCTGGACCAGCGTGCCGTCCGCCGTGCCGCCCGACGCCGCGTCCAGGCACTTGCCCAGCGCGCGGATCGTGCCGTCGCCCGGACGCGACCACTGCTGGGCCGCGGTGCCGTTGCAGTCGTACAACTGCACGGGCGTGCCGTTGGTGGAGTTCGCGCCGGCCACGTCCACGCACTTGCCGCCGATCCCGGTGATCCGGCCGTTGGCGGGCGGGGTGCCGTCCACCGTCGACACCCGCACGTAGTCGATCACGAACTGCTGCGGGAACGTGGTGGAGGCGTCCGGGTAGCCCGGCCACTCGCCGCCGACCGCCAGGTTCAGGATGATGAAGAACGGCTTGTTGAACACCCACTGGTTGCCGCCGACGTCGGCGGGCGTGCGGCGCTGGTAGACGTTGCCGTCCACGGACCACGCGATGCCGGTGGGCGACCACTCGATGGCGAAGGTGTGGAAGCCGTCGGCGAAGTTCGGCCCGTTGAACGGCGCGCCGATGCCGCCCGCGCCGGAGTAGCCGGGACCGTGGATGGTGCCGTACACGGTGTCCAGGTCGTGGCCCAGGAACTCCATGATGTCGATCTCACCGCTGTTCGGCCACGGGTTGCCGGAGTTGATGTCCTGGCCGAGCATCCAGAACGCGGGCCAGATGCCCTTGCCGCGCGGCATCTTCATCCGCGCCTCGACCTTGCCGTGGGTGGTGGTGAACTTGCCCGCGGTGTTGATCCGGGCCGAGGTGTACTGGCACCGGCCGTACCAGCAGTTGTAGTTGCCGGGGTTCTCCTTGCGCGCGGTGATGACGAGGTTGCCCGCGCCGTCCATGGCCGCGTTGCTCGCCGACGTCGTGTAGTACTGGTGCTCGCGGTTGTTGCCGCCGTTGTCGCCGACCTCCGTGTTCCACTTGGAGGCGTCGACCCGCGTGCCCGCCGAGCCGTTGAACTCCTCGGCGAACGTCACCGCCATGGTGCCCACGTCGGCGGCGCCCGGCGCGGGGGCGGGTGCGGCTTGGGCGGCCGGCACGGCCAGCCCGCTGAGGGCGAGCACGACCGCGCTCACCACCACTCGTGTCCTCATCGACACTCCTCTCACTCTGGCGACGGCAGCCAGAACTTACTCGATGACCTTGTATCAAGTCACGATGAAAGTACGGAGGCTTTACTGTCGGGTCATGCCGGGACACCCACCGGCCCGACGAGGAGGTCGACACCGATGGCCATGCTGCGCAGCTACGTGTCAGGTCGCTGGCACGTCCCGTCCGTCGAAGGAGCGCCGCTGCACGACGCGGTGACCGGCGAGGAGATCGCCCGCATCTCGTCGCGGGGCATCGACATGGCGGCGGCGCTGGACCACGGCAGGCGCGTCGGCGGACCGGCGCTGCGGGAGCTGACGTTCCACCAGCGCGCCGCCCTGCTCAAGGCCCTCGCCGCGCACCTGCGGGAGCACCGCGACGAGCTGTACGCCCTGTCCGCCCGATCGGGCGCCACCAGGACGGACTCCCTGATCGACGTGGACGGCGGCATCGGCGTGCTGTTCGGCTACGCGAGCAAGGCCAAGCGCGAGCTGCCCAACGCCAAGATCCACGTGGACGGCGACGTCGAGCCGCTGAGCAAGGGCGGCACGTTCGTCGGCCGGCACATCGCGACCCCGCTGCGCGGCGTGGCCGTGCAGATCAACGCCTTCAACTTCCCGATGTGGGGCCCGCTGGAGAAGTTCGCGCCCGCCTTCATCGCGGGCGTGCCCTCGCTGATCAAGCCCGCCTCCCAGACGGCCTACGTGACCGAGAAGCTGGTCGAGCTGATGCTCGCCTCGGACCTGCTCCCGGAAGGCTCCCTGCAGCTCGTCACCGGTGGCGCGGGAGACCTGCTCGACCACCTGACCGGCCAGGACCTGGTCGGCTTCACCGGCTCCGCGTCCACCGCCCAGGTGCTGCGGACCCACCCGGCCGTGGTGCGCAACAGCGTGCGCTTCAACGCCGAGGCGGACTCGCTGAACTGCTCGATCCTCGGCCCGGACGCGGTCGAGGGCACGCCCGAGTTCGACCTGTTCGTCAAGCAGCTCGTCGGCGAGATGACGGTCAAGGCAGGCCAGAAGTGCACCGCGATCCGGCGCGCCCTGGTCCCCGCCTCCCTCCTGGACGCCGTCGCCGACGCCACCGCCGCGCGCCTGGCGAAGGTCGTGATCGGCAACCCCGCCAACGAGACCGTGCGGATGGGCGCGCTGGCCGGGCTGGAGCAGCGCGAGGAGGTCCGCCGGTCGCTGAAGGCGCTGCTGGAGGTCGGTGACGTCGTCTACGGCTCGCCGGACCACGTGGACGTGGTGGACGCCGACGCCGAGCGCGGCGCGTTCCTGTCGCCGGTGCTGCTCAAGGCCGACCCGGACCACGCCCAGCCGCACGAGGTGGAGGCGTTCGGGCCGGTGTCGACGCTGATGGCCTACCGCGACGCCGAGCACGCGGTCGAGCTGGCCGCCCGGGGCGCGGGCAGCCTGGTCGGCTCCGTCGTCACGCACGACGCCGACTTCGCGCGGGACGTGGTGCTGGGCGTGGCCCCGTGGCACGGTCGCGTCCTGGTGCTGGACCGCGACGACGCCAAGGAGTCCACGGGCCACGGCTCGCCGCTGCCGATGCTGGTGCACGGCGGTCCGGGCCGGGCGGGCGGCGGCGAGGAGATGGGCGGCATCCGGGGCGTGCTGCACCACATGCAGCGCACGGCGGTTCAGGCGAGCCCGCGGGTGCTGAGCGCGGTCACCGGGCGGTGGGTGACGGGCGCGCCGCGCACCGAGTCGGACGTGCACCCGTTCCGCAAGTCGTTGCGCGAGCTGCGGATCGGCGACACGGTGGTGGCCGGGCCGCGCGCGGTGACGTTGGCCGACATCGAGCACTTCGCGGAGTTCACCGGCGACACGTTCTACGCGCACATGGACGAGGAAGCCGCGGCGGCGAACCCGTTCTTCGGCGGTCGGGTCGCGCACGGGTACCTGGTGGTGTCGTTCGCGGCGGGCCTGTTCGTCTCGCCCGAGCCGGGGCCGGTGCTGGCCAACTACGGGCTGGAGAACCTGCGGTTCCTCACGCCGACGTTCCCCGGCGACGAGCTGACCGTGACGTTGACCGCGAAGCAGATCACGCCGCGTGAGGACCAGGACTACGGCGAGGTCCGCTGGGACGCCGACCTGGTCAACCAGAAGGGCGAGTCGGTGGCCAGGTACGACGTGCTCACGCTCGTCGCCAAGCAGTAGGGGGCCGTCAGGGGTCCACCAGGTGGACGTGCGCCGAGATGATCAACCCGAACGGGAACAACCGGCGCACTCCGTCTGGTTGGCGCGAGAAGAGACCGAGCAACACCTGAGTCACGAGGAGCACCAGAGGTGTCTGAGACCTTTTCGCTGGGCGGCGACCTGACCGTCAACCGCCTCGGCTACGGAGCGATGCGGCTCACCGGTGAGGGCATCTGGGGGTACCCGGCCGACCGCGACAACGCCATCGCGCTGCTGCGCCGGGTGGTCGAGCTGGGCGTCAACTTCATCGACACCGCGGATTCCTACGGCCCGCACATCAACGAGGAGCTGATCCGGGAGGCCCTGCACCCGTACGCGGACGACCTGGTCATCGCGACCAAGGGCGGCCTGCTGCGCACCGGCCCGAACGAGTGGCCCGTGCTCGGCAAGCCCGAGTACCTGCGGCAGGCCGTGGAGACCAGCCTCGTCCGGCTCGGCGTCGAGCGCATCGACCTCTACCAGCTGCACCGCGTCGACCCGGACTACCCGCTGGAGGACCAGGTCGGCGAGCTGCGCAAGCTGCAGGAAGAGGGCAAGATCCGGCACATCGGACTGTCCGAGGTGGACGTCGACCAGCTCGAAGCCGCACGGGCGGTCGCGCCGATCGTGAGCGTGCAGAACCTGTACAACCTGGCCAACCGCGGCCACGAGGCCGTGCTGGAGCGCAGCACCGAGCTGGGCATCGCGTTCATCCCGTGGTTCCCGGTGGCGACCGGCGAGCTGGCCCGCCCGGGCGGCGTGCTCGACGCGGCGGCCAAGGAGCACGGCGCCACGCCCGCGCAGCTGGCGCTGGCGTGGCTGCTGCGCAAGTCGCCCGTGGTGCTGCCGATCCCCGGCACGTCCTCGATCGCGCACCTGGAGGAGAACCTGGCGGCGGCGCGCGTCGAGCTGACCGACGAGGAGTTCGAGAAGCTGTCCGCGCTGGCCTGAGCGCCATGAGCCGCGCCCCTGGGCGCGGCTGTCGTCACGCCGGGTCGAACGTCCGCTGTTCGACCCGGCGTCGCAGGTCCTCGGGCAGGTCGTCGCCGGCCGCCAGCAGGCCCGGCAGCAACGCCGGCTCCAACGTCAGGGCCCGGAACGCGAGCGCGATCGTGACGTCGTGGTCGGGCCGGTGCTCGACCGTGATCTCGTCACCCGCCGTGATCGTGCCGGGCTCCAGGACGCGGAAGTACGTGCCGGGAAGCCCGCGTCGGGTGAACGTCTTCACCCACCCGCGCTCCGCCATCACCTCGGCGAACGTCCGGCACGGCACCCGCGGGCTGGTCGCCTGGAGCAGCAGCCGGCCGATCCGCCACCGCTCCCCGATCCGCGCGCCGCACACGTCGACGCCCACCGTGGTCAGGTTCTCGCCGAACAGCCCGGGCCGCAGGTCTGCGCGACCCAACTCCGCCGCCCACGCGTCGAGGTCTTCCCGCGCGTAGGCGTAAACGGCCTGGTCGTCGCCACCGTGGTGGCGCCCGTCGGAGATGTGGTCGCCGACGAGGCCGCTGCCGACCCGGCCGGGCGCGCGGACGTCCACGGGGCCGGGCGCGGGGCCCTTGCCGATCCCGGTGTGACCGACGGCGGCCTGGTCGAACTCGACGCGGGAGCCGACGTTGACGGAGAGCACGTGAGGCATGGCCACGACGGTAGCCGAGGCACTTTCGGGGTTCGCACTCCTCATAGGTCGCCGGTGGGGGAGGATGGGCCTTGTTCACCGTCCGCTGGGAGAGACATGCGCAGGTCCGTCGTCGCGTTGCTGCTGGCCGGGGTGTCGCTGGCGGGCTGCGCGGAGCGGACAGCCCTGCCGACGCCGACCCTCGGCCCGGCGGTGGGCGACAGCGCCACGTTGATCACCGGCCTGGCCGCCCGCGCCGACGAGCAGGGGTCGGTCCGGTTCACGGCCGAGACCACGTTGACCGGGCGGCGCGTGACGTTCGACGGCGGCCTGCTGCACGCCCGTGAGGGCCGGTTGGTGTCGTTGCGGCAGGACGCGTCCACCGACGTCGTCGTGCTGGCCGACGCCGGCTACTCTCGAACCGACGGCGGCACGTGGACCAGGCTCGACCTCACCGACCGCGCGCCCGTGCGGGCGGACACCACGGTCGCCGGCCTGGCCGACGAGGTCGACCCGGCGTCGGTGGTGGAGTCGCTGGCCGGGAGCCTGCTGGTCGAGCAGGGCGACGAGGAGCTCGACGGCGTGTCGACGCGCCGCTACACGCTCCTGGTCGACCTGCGGCTGCAAGCCGAGCGGACGCCCGACAGCTCGCGGCGCGCCCAGCTGCTGGCGGCCTACGAGTCGGGCTTCACCGCGTCCGCCACCGTGTGGGTGGGTCCGGGCGACCTGCCGGTGCGGGTGGAGCAGGTGCTGAAGACGTTGGAGGACAACGTCTTCCAGCGCACCCTGCACCGCTTCACCGACTGGAACGCCGACATCCGGGTGAGCGCACCCGTCTCCTAGCCGGCGCGCTTGACCCGCTGGACGTCCGTGGTCAGGGCGGGCCGGCCGTCGACCTCGCTGTCCGGGTTCGGCGCGATGCCGCCGGCGGCGACCTCGTCCAGGGTGGCGAGCCCGGCGGCCGTGACGCGACCGAAGACGGTGTAGTTCGGCCGCAGCACGGAGTCCGACGTGACCAGGAAGAACTGGCTGCCGTTGGTGTCCGGGCCCGCGTTGGCCATGGCCAGGGTGCCGCGCGGGTAGACGCGGCGCAGGCCCGTGGGGTCGTTCGGGACGGGCGCGAGGTCGGTCGGCAGCTCGTCCCGGTACCGGTAGCCCGGACCGCCCTCACCCGTGTTCGAGGGGTCGCCGCACTGCAGCACCTTCAACGTCGGGTACGCCGTGAGCCGGTGGCACGTCGTGTCGTCGTAGAACTTCTGCCGCACCAGGTGCAGGAAGCTCTGGACGGTGCACGGCGCCTTCGCGCGGTCCAGCACGAGCGGCACGGGGCCCCGGTTGGTCTTCAGCAGCACCTCGGCGTGACCGCGGTCGGGCGTGTGCCGCGGGTCGGGCGGCAGCGGCACGGGCCGGGCGGCCGGCTCGTCCGGCGTCGCGGTGTACGCGCACGGCCCGCGAGTCGTGTCCGGCGTGCCGGCCTCCGGTGTGCCGGGGGAGGCCTGCGCCACCCCGCCGACCAGAGCCGTCATCAGCGCCACTGCCACCAGGATTCTCACCGCACCAGGTCTAACGGACCCGCGACCGCCTTGCTAGGGCCGGTCGGCGGGTCCGAGCGACGCGGCGAACGCGCTGAGCGACTCCCGGTCCGGCCGCGCGGTCTTCGCGATCAGGCTCGCCACGTGCTTCTCCACCGTGCGCGGCGAGATGTGCAGCCGGGTGGCGATCGCCTTGTTGCCCAGACGCCCCGCGAGCAGCCGGAACACCTCGAACTCGCGCACGGTCACGCCCAGCGCCCGCAGCTCGCGCGGCACCTGGTCGGACCCGGTCCGCCGCTGCGGCACCGACGCGCCGACCTGCCGCAGCAGGCCGCGGCACGCGCTGGCCACGGCGGGCTGCCCGGCCTGGTGGAAGTACTCCTCGGCGCCGCGCAGCCAGCTCACCGGCTCGCCCCAGCCGTCGGCCACCGCCGCCTCGGCCACCAGCCGCAGCCCCAGGTGGCGGGCCAGCGGGTGGATCGCCGCCGCCTCGCGGCCCGCGCGCACGGCCTGCGCCGCCTCCGCCTCCCGGCCGAGCCTGCCCAGCAGCACGGCCAGCGCGAACTGCGCGAAGCCGCGGTTCCACCGCATCCGGGCCGCCGCCGACCGCGTCACCGCGCGGTAGCCGGCCAGGTCCAACCCGCCCGACAACGCGTCCAGCAGCAGCTGCAACCCGTGCCGGCCCGACAGGTGGTACACGGTCGGCGTCTCCGCCTCGTGCGCGATGGCCCGCGCCAGGTCGTGCCCGGCGCCCACCCGGTCCTCTTCCAGCAGCGCGCAGAACGCCCGCGCCAACCCGAAGCACAGCGGACGCTCCTGCGAGCCGACCCCGCCGACCTCGTCGAACGCCTCGATCGCGGCGTCCATCTCGGCCCGCTTGCCCTGGTGCGCCGCCGCCGTGGCCTGCGCCATCAACCCGTACAGGGTCAGGTTCCGCAGTTGCAGCCGCCGGGTGTCCGCGACGACCCGGGTCAGCCGCTCCGCCGCCGCGCCGTACTGCCCGCGCAGCACGGTGTCCAGCCCGAGGATCGCGTCCACGTTGTAGGCCACGCTGATCGCCCCGATCAGCAACGCCTCCTCGCGCGCCTCGGCCAGCTCCGCCGCCTTGCCCTCGGCCAGCCAGTCCAGCCCGGCCTGCCGGATCACCGCGTACGCCCGCTGGATGGGCAGCCCGTGCTCCTCGGCCAGCGCCCGCGCCCGGCTGAAGCAGTCGGCCGCCTCGGCCAGGTCGCGGTCGCGCGCCAGCACGCCGAGCAGCTGCCACGTCTCGCAGCCCACCTCGGGCAGCGGCACCCGCTTCGCCGCGTCGGCCGCCCGCCTGGCCAGGAACTCGGCCGACTCGATCCGGTCCGGCACCTCCAGGTTCAACGTCAGGAACGCGGCCACGGCGTCGAGCCGGGCGGTGTGCTCGTCGGTCGCGTCCGCGCCGAGCAGCGCGCGTGCCGTCTCCACGTGCGCCATGCCGTCGGTCCACCGGCCCGCGGTGTTGGCCACCTGCGCCAGCTTGGTGTGCAGCTCGGCCCGCCGCACCCGGCCCAACCCGGCCGCGCTCAGCTCGGTCACCGCGTCGACCAGCGCGAACGCCCGCTCGAACTGGCCCGCCTCGGCGAGCGCGGGCAGCAGCGAGTCCAGCACGTCGGCGCGGACCGCCACGTCCACCTCGCTGGCCAGCAGCCGGTGCGCGTGGTCGAGCAGCCGCACCGCGGACCCGGCCGCGCCACCCGCCAGGGCCCGCCGTCCCGCCTCGGCCAGCAGCGCGCCCGCCTCGGCGGTCTGCCCGGCGTCCAGCCGCAGCGACGCCACCAGCGCGCACCACTCGCCGGGCAGGTCGGGGTGCAGCTCCCGGACGGCGTCGGCCGTCCGCCGCGCCAGCTCGGCCCGGTGCGGCGGCGGCATCTGCGCCAGCAGCGCCTCGGCGGTCAGCGGGTGCCGGAACGCGTACCAGTCGGGCACCGGCTCGTCCGGCGTGACGAGCTGCGCGGCCACGCCGGCGTGCAGGTGCGACAGCAGGGCGCGGTCGTCCATGCCGGTCACCCGGCGCAGCACCGACAGCGGGAACCGGTGGCCGAGCACGGCGGCCACCGACAGCACCTCGCGACCCTGCGGCCCCAGCCGGTCGGTGCGCCGCGCGATCAGCCGGACCAGCGCGGACGGCACGTCGATGCGCAGCTCGCCGAGCACCTGCCAGCCGCCCGGCCCGCGCACCAGCAGGCCGCCGTTCACCAGGCCGTGCAGCATCTCCTCGACCACGAACGGGTTGCCCGCGCTGTCGGCCCACAGCCGGCGCACGACCTCGGCGGGCACCTCGTGGTCCTCCGCCTCCAGGCACAGCCCGACCATCCGGCGCACCTGGCGCTCGTCCAGTCGGCGCAGCTCCACCAGCACGCCCGCCTGCCGTTGCGCGGCCGAACGGACCACGTCCAGCGTGGGGCCGGGGTCCGCGCGGGTGGTCACCAGGAGCGCGGCGGGCGCCTGGTCGAGGTTGTCGACCAGGTAGTCGACGACGGCCAGCGTCTCGGCGTCCGCGTCGTGCAGGTCCTCCAGCACGAGCAGGCACGGCCGCGTGCGGCCGACCACGGCCAGCAGCCGCAGCACGGCCTCGGCGAGGACCAGCACGGAGTGCGCGGGCCGCTGCTCCTCGGCGCCCCACTCGGGCGCCAGCCGACCGAGCGCCGACCGGTACGGGCCCAGTTCGCGCAGGTCGAGGCCGTCCCCGGCGCGCAGCAGGGACATCAGGGCCTCGGCCAGCGGACGGAACGGCACGATCGGCCCGATCGTGCTGCCGCGACCCCGCAGCACCCGCATGCCGCGGTCGAAGGCGGCGCCGGCGGCGAAGCGCGCCAGCCGGGTCTTCCCGATGCCCGGTTCGCCGACGAGGAACACCGCGCGGCCCCGGTGGGTGCCCGCGTCGGCCAGCATGCGGTCGAGCACGTGGAGTTCTTCGTCGCGGCCGACCACGACCGGCGCGCGGGTGTGCATGCGCCGAACCTTAGTCAAGCCGAACGGCCGCATGCCAAACTGCCCGCACCCCCAGTGTGGGCGGGCAGTCCGGCGGCAGGGTGAAGTCTGGTTACAGGGGCAGTCCCGGCGCGCTCACCGTGGTCATCGTGCTCTCGCCCACGGCGACCGCCGCGTACGCGCCGACGGCCATGGTCAGGCCGGCCAGCGCGCGGGCACGGGCGCCCGCCTTGGCCCTGCGGGACAGCGCCATCTCCCCGGCGGGGTGGTCGCCGTCCTGGTCTTCGCTCCAGGTGGTGACCTCGTCGCGGTTGGCGTCGTTCATCGGGTGTTCTCCTCGAGGGGGTGGATGTCGTGCGTTGATCCGAGCAGGAGCACCGAAGGCACCTGCTCGGGAAAACCCAGGCGGAGCAAGCCGTACCCGATGCCGGACAGCCCGGTGAGCAGGCCGGCCGACGGCACGCCGCCGGGCGTGCCGCAGCGCGCCCCGTACTGGTCGAGCGCGCCGAGGACCAGTCCCGCGCGCCGGGTCCGCATGGCCGCGGCCAGGCCGTGCCCGCGTTCCGCGAGGACGGTCAGGGCCTCGATCACGCCCAGCTCACCGTGGCACAGGCTCAGGTCGCGCAAGGGTTCGTGCACCGCCAAGGCGTTCAGGCACCGGTCGAGGTGCAGGGTGTGCGCGTCGACCGGCTGATCCGGGTGCGCGCAGTGCGCGAGCACCGCGCCGGAGAGCCCGGAGCACCAACTGTGGTCCGCCTCGGTCACGTCGAGCAGGCGTTGCCGCAGCGCGTGGTCCGCGCGCAGGTTCGCCCGGCCGACCACACCGCAGCGCTGGTCGCCCGCCGCCCGAGCGTAGCGCAGCAACGCCCAGCCGACGCCCGCCCGGCCGCGCGCGAAGCCGTCGCCGCCGGGGGTGGCCGCGGTGAGCCGGTCGGCGTAGGAGCGGGCCAGCGCCCAGGCGGCCGGCAAGCCGCTCTCCGCCCGCACCGCCAGCATCGCGGCCAGGCCGCCGGCCCAGCCCTCGACCACGTTGGCCGGGTCCTCGCCGATCGCCTCGACCTCGGTCGCGACCCGCACGGCCGAGCGCAGCCAGTCGCCGATCCCGTCGTCGTCCAGCAGGTTCGCCAGCCGTGCCAGGGCGTAGGAGATGCCGCCCAGCCCGTGGAACGCGCCGCTGCCGACGGCCGCCGCCATCCCGGCGTCCTCGGCGAACGCGGCCAGCAGGCCGGGGATCGGCCGCAGCGCGTCCCGCGCGTACTCGGTGTACCGGGCGGCGCCGGTGAGCGCGCCGAGCTGCGCCAGGAACAACGCGACGCCGGTGTAGCCGTTGGACAGGCCCGCGCCCATCGGGGCGACCGCCCAGTGCCGGTCGTCCACCAGCTCCAGGCCCACCCAGTTGACCCGGCCGTCGGCGGTCGTGGCGTGCGCCAGCACCTCGTCGGCGATGCCGCACGCGGCGACCAGCAGCCGTTGCGGATCGGGGACGCCCGCCTCCAGCGGCGAGGCGACACCGCGGCCGGTGCGGTGGTCGACCGGCCGCGGCCGGCTCGCCAGCCCGGCGCTGATCAGCCACTGCTGGTCGTGCTTGTCCACCTCGTCCAGCGCGGCGACCTTGGCCGTGACGGCGTCCAGCGCGGAGGACGGCAGCAGGTCCGGCAGCCGCTGCCCGGTCGAGGTCCACACGTCGCGGCTGCCCGGCCGGGTGGTGAACAGCGGCACGTCGCCCGCCCACAGGTCGCGCATCTCGTGCGGGACCAGGGCGCGGGACACGTCGTCGTCCGCCGTGCCGTCCCACAGCAGGTCGAGGATGTCCTGGCGGTCCGCCGCGCCGCGCACCGCGTCCGGGTGCGTCGACTCGTCCAGCACGGTCGCGTACAGCTGGGTCATCCGGGGCACGAACCGCACCGGCAGGTCGGTGAAGGCGCTCAGCAGCCCGTTCGGGCCGAGCAGGTCGGCGCGGTGGTCGCAGAGGGCGTCGTAGCCGATCCGGAACCCGGCCAGCAGCGCGCCCTGGTAGTCGGCGGGCTCGGCCTCCACGCCGTCCACCACGGGCCGGTTGCGCGCGGGCGGCATCGGCGCGGGCCTGCGGACCAGGCGCATCCGGTCGGTGCCGGGGTGCAGCCAGGCCACGCCCTCGGTCGGCGGCCGGTCGCCGTGGTCGCCGCCCATGCCGCCGACGTCCAGCGCGCCGTGCTCGCCCAGCAGCACGCGCGGCAGCACGGCGGTGCGGTGCACGGACCGGGCCAGCGCCCGGACCGCCGGGTCCGCCGGCGTGCCGACGGTGGGGTGGAACAGCGTCTCCACGTCCACCAGCACGGGCTGGTCGGCCGCCGCGATCAGGTTCTCGTAGTGCATGTCGGTGCCGTCCACCGCGTACAGCAGCGCGATCAGCGCGCCGAGCCGCTGGTAGAACCGGCCGACCTCGGTGACGTCCGCGCACGGGCGGTGCTCGACGAACTCCAGCCACCCGTGCCCCGGTCCGGCGAGGGCGCGCGGCAGCCGCGGGCCGAGGCCGGTGTGCCCGTCGAACCACGTCACCAGGTCCGCGAACGCCTGGTGCAACGCCACCGACCGGGGCTTGTAGACCACCCGGCGGCCGTCGGCGAAGGTCAGCACGGCCACCGAACGCCCCCGCGCGTGCGGGTCTCCCCGCCCGGTCTCCACGTGCGCGAGCGGGCCGGGGTCGCGCCCGTCGAGCAGGGTCCGCACGATCGCCGGCCGGTCGGCGGCGAACCGGTCGAGCAGCTCGGCGTGCGCCTCGACCGCGTGCAGGCAGGCCTGGCCGAGCAGCCGGGCCAGCACCGGGTACCTGGCGAACAGCGCGGGCAGGTCGACGCCCCGGACGAAGTCGGCGAACCGCTCCCGCGGCGTGTCACCGGCCAGCCGTCCGCCGACCCGGTCGAGGTTCAGCTCCAGCACGAGCGTGCGCGCGGCGATCCGGGCCAGCCGCTTGCCCAGCGCGCGGGCGAAGTCGGCGTCCAGCCTGGGGTCGAGGGCGACCGCCGCGCGCACCAGGGGTCTCAGCGCGAACGCGAACGCCTCGGCCGGGTTGTCGGCGTGGCCGTTCGGATCGTCGCCGGCCGGGCTACCGCTGTCCGGGTTGTCGCTGTCCGGACGGTCGCCGGCGAAGTCTGCACGGGCCGCGGTCGTGGTGGCGCGTTCCACGAACGCGGCCCATGAGGGCCGTCCACGGGGGACGACCAGCTCTTGGGGGTTCCCGCGCACACCGCTGAGCCACCACGCTGCGGGCGGCCGGTCGACGGCGGAGGGGAACACGCGCACAACGTGTCATGGGCGTGCGGTGGCGCACATGGGGGCACTGCCCCCAGATTTGCGGGTGCGCGGGTGTGGGGCCGCAGATGTGCGGAATCGGCTCCCACCGCAGGTCACCAGCCCACTACGGAGAGGTGAACGGCCGGTGCGGCCGTCAGCTCGCGCAGTTCTCGGCTTGGCCGGCGGCGTCGCGGAACTCGTCCGGCAGCGAGACCACGCCCATCTTCTCCACGGCCTCGTTCATCACCGTGACGGCCTCGGTCATGTCCTGGATGACGGTGGAGAAGACGTCGGTGGTCATCTCCGCCGCCGCGTCGACCGTCGACTTGGCCGAGACGAACTTGTCCCGTGCCCTGGTCAACGGCTCGCTGATGACCTCGACCGCGGTGTCGGCGGCGGGGGAGGGGGCCGGGGTCAGCTCGTCCAGGTCGTGCAGGACGACGTCGAGCACGTCGATCACGCGGCCGAGGGAGTCGCCGACCGCCTTCTTGGCCTCGACCGGGTCGGTCTGCGTCTGGTCGAACGACACCCCGCCCGAGGCGACCATGTACTTCGCCACGCCGCAGAAGTTGTTCATCCAGCGCACGACCTCGGGCTCGGCCCCGTTCGTGCCGGAGACCGACGACACCGGACCGGCTGTCGGCTGTCCCGTCACGGGCACCGCGCACCCGGTCAGGCCGACCAACGCCACCGCCACCACCCACCGCTTCACAGTGGAGTTGTACCCCGCCATCACCCGATGGTGGGGTGGAACATGACAACCGGGGGAACCGTCGGCCACGATGGCGGCTCATGACCGTCTCACTCGATGTCTCCGGCGGAATCGCGGTCATCCGGATCGAGGAGCCGTCGGACACCGTGCTGGCCGAGGTGCGCGCGCTGCTGCCCGTGCTGGCCTGCGCCCGTGCGGTCGTGCTCGTGGTGGAACCCGGCCTGTGCGCCGCCGACACCGAGCGGCTGGTCCGGGGGTCGGTGGCGCAGCGGGAGGCGGTGGCGGCGGCGTTGCGGGGGGTGGGCGACGAGCTGGCGAACCTGCCCGTGCCGGTGGTCGCGGCGATCGGCGGCAGCCCGTCCGGCGAGGCGGCGGAGCTGGCCATGGCGTGTGACTGGCGGGTGCTGGCCGCCGATGGCGGGCTCGGGTGGGTGACCTGCGGTCGGGTGACGGGCGATCAGGTGCTGGTGGCACGGCGCGTGAGTGCCGAGGAGGCGTTGCGCATCGGACTCGTGGACCGGGTCGTGCCGCGGCGCTCGGTGTTGCGGGCCGCCGTCGAACTCGCAAATGAGTGCAAGTCAACGCAAGCGGAACGTAAGTCCTGCCGTACAGTTGCTCCATGACGCAACGGCGGTTGGCGGAAGTGGCCGCGAAGGTCGGCGTGAGCGAGGCGACGGTCAGCCGGGTGCTCAACGGCAAGCCGGGGGTGTCCGACGCGACGCGGTCGGCCGTGCTCACGGCGCTGGACGTGCTCGGGTACGAACGGCCGACGCAGCTGCGCGGTGAACGCGCCCGGCTGGTCGGCCTGGTGCTGCCGGAGCTGCAGAACCCGATCTTCCCCGCGTTCGCCGACGTGGTCGGCAACGCCCTCGCGCAGCGCGGCTTCACGCCGGTGCTGTGCACCCGGACCGCCGGCGGCGTGACCGAGGCGGACTACCTGGAGCTGCTGTTCGAGCAGCACGTGTCCGGGGTGGTGTTCGCCGGCGGGCAGTACGCGCAGGCGGACGCGTCGCACGAGCACTACCGGCAGATGACGCGGCGCAAGCTGCCCGCGGTGCTGGTGAACGCGGCCATAGAGGATCTCGGGTTCCCGCGGGTGTCGTGCGACGACGCCGTGGCGGTCGAGCAGGCGTTCGGGCACCTCGTGGCGCTGGGGCACACGCGGATCGGGGCGGTGCTGGGTCCGTCGGACCACATGCCGTCGCGGCGGAAGCTGACCGCGTTGGTGTCGTGCGCGTCGGGGGCGGGGGTGGAGCTGTTCGAGGAGCACGCGATGTTCTCGCTGGAGGGCGGGCAGGCCGCGACCACCCGACTGCTGCACCGGGGCGTCACCGCGATCCTGTGCGCCTCGGACCCCCTGGCCCTGGGCGCGGTGCGTGCCGTGCGTCGGCACGGCCTCAAGGTGCCGCACGACGTGTCCGTGGTCGGCTACGACGACTCGCCGCTCATGACCTGCACCGAACCGCCGTTGACCACGGTCCGCCAGCCGATCGAGGCGATGGGCCGCGCCGCCGTCGAACTGCTGGCGAACCAGATCGCCGGCACCCCGGTCCCCGACGAGGAACTCCTCTTCGAACCGGAACTGGTCGTCCGCTCCTCCACCGCCCCCGCCCCCCGCTGACCCGCGAGAGTCCTACCTCCACGCCGCGAGAGTCCTACGTTCACGAACCCTGAATTCAACACTCGGACAGGTGCCGCCTGCGCTGAGCGTTGAACTCGGGGTGCTTGAACGTAGGACTCTCGCGCGTTGAACGTAGGACTCTCGCGGGTTTGGAGGTGCGGGTGGAGTGCTTACGAGTTGATGTCGGGAAGTTGCGAGTTTTCGTAGACATCTTGCGGCGGAGTGTTGGGGCGACTTACCGTGTGCGCCACACCACACCCGAGGAGGGTCCGCCCCCATGAACTCATCCAGCCTCCGCAGAGCGGCGGGGTTGCTGCTGGCAGGCAGCCTGAGCCTCACCGCCGTCGCGTGCTCGCAAGCCGACGAGACCGGTGGCGCCGCCGGCGGCAAGGTCACGATCTCGGTCAACGGCCAGCCGCCGCAGACCCAGCCGTTCGACCGCAAGGTCTTCGACGAGGACGTGGCCGAGTTCGAGGCCGCCAACCCGGACATCGACATCGAGCCGCACGAAGGGTTCATGGACCCCAAGACGTTCTCCGCGAAGCTGGCCGGCGGCCAGCTCGAGGACGTCTTCTACGCCTACTTCACGGACCCGGCGAACCTCATCGCGCGCAAGCAGGCCGCGGACATCACCGACTACGTCAAGGACGTCCCGCACTACGACGCCATCCGGCAGGAGCTGCGCGACGTCTTCAGCAAGGACGGCAAGGTCTACGGCGTCCCCACCGCCAACTACTCGATGGGCCTGCTCTACAACCGCGCGCTGTTCACCCAGGCGGGCCTGAACCCCGACCAGCCGCCGAAGACGTGGGACGAGGTCCGCGAGGCCGCCAAGAAGATCACCGCGCTCGGTGACGGCAAGGTCGGCTTCGCCGAGTACAGCAAGAACAACCAGGGCGGCTGGCACTTCACCGCGTGGATGTACTCCGTCGGCGGCCAGGTCGCCCGCCAGGACGGCGACAAGTGGGTCGCCGACTTCAACAACGACAAGGGCCGCGAAGCCCTCCAGCACCTCAAGGACATGCGCTGGGCCGACAACACGATGGGCGAGAAGCAGCTGCTCGTCATCGAGGACGTCCAGCAGATGATGGGCGCGGGCCAGCTCGGCATGTACCTGGCCGCGCCGGACAACGTGCCCACCCTGGTCAACCAGTTCAAGGGCGACTACGCGAACTACGGCCTGACCGGCATCCCGGACGGCGAGGGCACGCTCATCGGCGGCGAGGGCTACATGCTCAACCCGAAGGCGACGCCGGAGAAGATCAAGGCCGGCCTGAAGTGGGTCCAGTGGAAGTTCCTCAACCCGGACCGGTTCGAGAAGAACCTCCAGCGGTACAAGGACCAGGGTCAGCCGATCGGCCTGCCCGTGCCGCCGGTCGCCGACGTCTGGACCGGTGACATCGCCGCCAAGCAGGCCCAGCTCAAGGAGAGCCTGGCGACCGTGCCGGTGGCGAACTTCAAGTCCTACGTCGACGCCACGCCCAAGGGCCGGATCGAGCCGCCGAACGCCCAGCAGGTGTACGCGATCCTCGACAACGTCATGCAGGCCGTGCTCACCAACCGCGACGCGGACGTCAGTCAGCTCCTGGCCGACGCGGAAGCCAAGGTGAACCCCGTCCTGGCCCAGGTCAAGTGATGCGTCGCCGCGTCGCGGAGAACCTGACCGCGTACGGGTTCCTGTCCGCCGCGCTGATCTGCTTCGCGGTGTTCTCCTGGTACCCCATCGCGCGTGGGGCGGTGCTCGGCTTCCAGCAGGTCGACTTCGTCACCGAGCCCACGTGGGTCGGCTGGGAGAACTTCGAGCGCCTCTTCGCCGACCCCCTGTTCGCCACGGCGTGGCGCAACACCCTGCTGTTCACCGCGCTGGCGCTGGTGTTCGGCTTCGTGGTGCCGTTCCTGCTCGCGGTCGTGCTCAACGAGCTGCGGCACTTCAAGGGGTACTTCCGGCTCATCGTGTACCTGCCCGTGATGCTGCCGCCGGTGGTGGCCGCGTTGATCTGGAAGTGGCTGTACGACCCCGGCCCGGGCCTGCTCAACTCCGCGCTGCGCGGGCTCGGGCTGGAAGGTGCGGCGTGGCTGGACAGCGCCGACACCTCGATGCTGTCCCTGGTGGTGGTGGCGACCTGGGCGAACCTGGGCACCGCCACGCTGATCTACCTGGCCGCGCTGCAGAGCATCCCCGGCGACCTGTACGAGGCGGCCGAGCTGGACGGCGCGGGCGTGCTGCGCAGGCTGTGGCACGTCACGGTGCCGCAGACCCGGTTCGTGCTGCTGGTGCTGCTGCTGTTGCAGGTCGTGGCGACGATGCAGGTGTTCACCGAGCCGTACGTGATGACCGGCGGCGGGCCGGAGGACTCCACGGTCACCGTGCTGCTCCTGCTGTACCGGTACGCCTTCTACTACAACGACTTCGGCACGGCGAGTGCCCTGAGCCTGTTGCTGCTGCTGGTGCTCGGCGCGTTCACCGCGCTGTACCTGCGGGTGACGCGGAAGGCGGACGCGTGAGGACGTTGATCGCGCCGGGACGGGCCGGGGTCGGCTACAAGGTCGCGCTGGCGGTCACCACCGTCGTCCTCACCGCGATCTTCGTGGTGCCGCTGGTGTGGGTCGTGCTCTCGGCCATGAAACCGGCCGTGGAGCTGGCCCGGGTGCCGCCGACGATCCTGCCGCGGACGTGGCTGCCCGGCACGTACGTCGAGGCGTGGGAGCTGATGGACCTCGGCCGGTACTTCCTCAACACGATCGTCGTCGCGGTGGGCGTGTGGGCGGTGCAGCTCGCGGTCGACGTGCCCGCGGCGTACGCGCTGTCGCGGCTCAAACCCGTGCTGGGCAAGGGGATCCTCGGCATGATGCTGCTGACCCTGATGATGCCCGCCGCCGTGCTGCTGGTGCCGACCTACCTGACGATCGCCGACCTCGGGCTGCTCAACAACCCGTTGGCGCTGTGGCTGTTGGGCGCGGCCAACGCGTTCACCGTGTTCCTGCTCAAGCGGTTCTTCGACCAGCTGCCCGCGGAGGTGCTGGAGGCGGCGCGGATCGACGGCGCCGGCCAGTTCACCATGCTGTGGCGGATCGTGCTGCCGCTGTCCCGGCCGATCCTGGCGGTCGTGTCCATCTTCGCGGTGGTGGCCGCGTGGAAGGACTTCATCTGGCCGCTGCTGGTGTTCTCCGACCCGGCGCGGCAGACGCTCAGCGTCGCGTTGCAGCGCTTCGCCCCCGACACCCCGGTCAACCTGCTGCTGGCCGGCCTGGTGCTGTCCAGCGTGCCGATGATCGGCCTGTTCCTGGTGTTCCAGCGGCACGTCCTGGCGGGTCTCACCGCCGGCGGCGTGAAGGGCTGAACACATCACCGAGGGAGGAATCCACATGAACTGGTGGCGCGGTGCGGCCATCTACCAGGTGTACCCGCGCAGCTTCGCCGACGGCAACGGCGACGGGATCGGGGATCTGGCGGGTCTGCGCCAGAAGCTCCCGTACCTCGCCGAGTTGGGTGTGGACGCGATCTGGCTCAGCCCCTGGTACCCGTCGCCGTTGGCGGACGGCGGCTACGACGTCGCCGACTACCGCGACATCGAGCCGGTGTTCGGCACGCTCGTCGAGGCGGAGAAGCTGATCGGCGAGGCGCACGCGGTCGGCCTGCGGGTGATCATCGACATCGTGCCCAACCACTGCTCCGACCGGCACCCCTGGTTCCAGGAGGCGTTGGCGGGCGAGGGGCGGGACCGGTTCTGGTTCCACGAGGGCGACGAGCCGCCGAACGACTGGCGGTCGCGGTTCGGCGGACCGGCGTGGAGCCAGGCGCCGGACGGGTCGTGGTACCTGCACCTGTACAGCCCGGAGCAGCCGGACCTGAACTGGACCAACCCGGAGGTGCGGGCCGAGTTCGAGTCGATCCTGCGGTTCTGGCTGGACCGGGGCGTCGACGGGTTCCGCATCGACGTCGCCGACGGCCTGGTCAAGGACTTCTCCAGGCCGGACGCCGAGCTGCCGTACTCCGACCAGGACGGCGTGCACGACATCTACCGCTCGTGGCGGAAGGTGCTCGACGAGTACCCGGACGAGCGGGTGTTCGTCGGCGAGATGTGGTTGCCCGACCCGGAGCGGTTCGCCCGCTACCTGCGCGCGGACGAGCTGCACTCGGCGTTCAACTTCGACTTCCTGTGCTGCCCGTGGGAGCCCGGCGAGCTGCGGCGGGTCATCGACGGCACGCTCGCCGCGCACGCGCCGGTCGGCGCGCCGCCGACCTGGGTGCTGTCCAACCACGACGTGACGCGGCACGTGTCGCGGATGGGGCGGGAGGACTCGTCGTTCGACTTCGGCCGGCGGCAGCACCTGACGCCGACGGACCTGGAGCTGGGCACGAAGCGCGCGCGTGCGGCGATCATGCTGACCACCGCGCTGCCCGGCTGCGTCTACGTCTACCAGGGGGAGGAGCTGGGGCTCGAAGAGGTGGACGACCTGCCCGACGAGCTGCGCGAGGACCCGGTGTGGGTGCGTTCCGGGCACACCGACCGCGGCCGTGACGGGTGCCGGGTGCCGATCCCGTGGGGTGACGACGGCCCGTCGTGGCTGCCCCGGCCGCAGCGCTGGCGGTCGCTGTCGGTGGC
The DNA here is from genome assembly GCF_050946825.1 of Actinosynnema sp. CA-299493. NCBI lineage: Bacteria > Bacillati > Actinomycetota > Actinomycetes > Pseudonocardiales > Pseudonocardiaceae > Actinosynnema > Actinosynnema sp. CA-299493. The sequence goes on along the minus strand of NZ_CP191993.1, from coordinate 7,315,961 downwards.
CGCGCAGACCGGCGTGCCCGACTCGATGCTCGCGCACTACCGCGCCGTGCTGGCGCTGCGGCGGTCGGAGCCGTCGCTGGGGGACGGGCCGATGCGGTGGCTCGACCTCGGGCCGGGCGTGGTCGCGTTCAGCCGCGGCGACGACTTCGCGTGCGTGCTCAACCTGTCCGCCGAACCGGTCGCGCTGCCCGCGCACGACGCCGTGCTGCTGACCAGCGGCCCTCTCGTGGACGGCGCCGTGCCGCCGGACACCGCGGCCTGGATCAGGCCTGGTCGCTGAGCCGACCGACGGGCTTGTTCGCCCGGACCGCCAGGTTGCACTCCAGCAGGCCGAGCACCCTCAGGGTCTCGGCCTGCTGGTCTTCGTCCAGGTCGCCGAGGGTGGCCTCCTCCAGCTCGCGCCACATGCGCTCGACCTGGTGCCGCAGCGCCTGGCTGGCGGCGGTCGGCTCGACGAGCACGGCGCGGCCGTCGGTCGGGTCGGGCGAGCGGCGCACGAAGCCCGCGCGTTCCAGCCGCTGCACGGTCCTGGTCATCGTCGGTGAGTCCGCGCCCAGCTCGCCGCACAGGTCGGCCTGCCGCTGCGGGCCGCGGTCCCAGAGGCGCATCATCACCATCTCCTGGCCTGGGTGCAGGCCCGCCTGCCTGAGCAGCTGTCCGGCGAGCATGCGGTGCAGACGGGCGACGCGGAAGATCGCGTGGCTGACGCGGCCGTCCTGGTCGATCTGAAGCGGGGGCGCTGACGTGGGATTTTGTCCGGTCGGGGCCATGTCTCGATTCTAGCCGCCGGGGATCGTGAGCGCGGTCACAGCGGAAGATCGGAATGTACTCCGTGTTGTTAGCTGTTCGAACAGGTAAACAGCAATCTGGAGGAAGACATGAGCACCGCGTTCGAGCCGCTCGACCTCGCCGGCACCACGTTGGCCAACCGGATCGTGATGTCGCCGATGACCCGCAGCCGCGCGTACGACACGGTGCCGACGCCCGTGATGGCCGAGTACTACGCCCAACGGGCCAGTGCCGGGCTGATCATCACCGAGGGCATCCAGCCGTCCGCGGTCGGCCAGGGCTACCCGCACACGCCGGGGTTGCACACCGACGAGCAGGTCGCGGGCTGGCGCGTCGTCACGGACGCGGTGCACGAGGCGGGCGGGCGGATCTTCGCGCAGCTCATGCACTCCGGTCGGATCGGCCACCCGAGCCTGCTGCCCGGCGACCTGCACCCCGTCGGCGCGTCACCGGTGCGCGCGGCGGGCCAGCTGTACACCGGCGAGGGGATGACCGAGCTCGTCACGCCGGTCGAGCTGAGCCCCGCCGACATCGAGGCGACCATCGCCGACTTCGCCGCCGCCGCGCGCCGGGCGGTCGACGCCGGGTTCGACGGGATCGAGCTGCACGGCGCCAACGGCTACCTGCTGCACCAGTTCCTGGCCGACAACACCAACCTGCGCGACGACGAGTGGGGCGGCTCGGTGGAGAACCGCATCCGGTTCACCGTCGAGGTCGTGCGCGCCACGGTCGAGGCGATCGGCGGTGACCGCGTCGGCCTGCGGATCTCGCCCTTCAACCGGTACAACGACATCGCCGAGGAGACGACCGCCGAGCTGTACCCGGCCCTGGTCGACGCGATCGACCCGGTCGGCCTGGCCTACCTGCACATCGGCGAGACCGGCGACCGGGCGTTGACGCTGGACCTGCGCAAGCGCTTCTCCGGCGTCCTGATCCTCAACCCGCACACGCCGGACGGCGTGACCGGTCCGGACCACCTGTCTTTGCTGGACGACGGCGTCGCGGACGCGGTGAGCTTCGGCGCGCTGTTCCTGGCCAACCCGGACCTGCCCGCCCGCCTGGCGAACGGCGGTCCGTTCAACACGCCCGACCAGTCGACGTTCTTCGGCGGCGCGGAGCAGGGCTACATCGACTACCCGGCCCTGACCAGCGTGAACGCCTGAGCGGTCCGTCCTGAGCGGTCAACTCGGGGTACGCGGACGTAGGACACGGTCGTTCCGAACGTAGGACACGCGTGTTCTGAACGTAGGACTCGCGAGTGGGGTGGCCCCCGGGTCGGGTGGACTCGGGGGCCTTGTCGTGGGTGATGGGGTGTGAACGGGCAGGGTGGTGGGTGCGTTCGGGCACGGATTCACTCGTTCGTGTGTGTTCGGTCAGGCGAAGCGGGCGGAACCCGGGCAGCGTTCACCTGGCTGTGGCGCTGGCCACACCATTCCGGCGGTGTTAGACCTTAAGCACGGCCCGAACGGGCGGTGACGGTCCGACCGGGCAGGGAGGTGTCGTGCGGGCGGACGAGCGCAAGCGCCGCATCCTGGCCAGGGCACGGGCGGACGGCCGGGTCGACGTGGCCGAGATCGCGGCCGAGCTGGAGGTCGCGCAGGAGACCGTGCGACGCGACCTGCGCCTGCTCGACGAGCACGGCCTGGTCCGCCGCACGCACGGCGGCGCGTTCCCGGTGGAGAGCGCCGGGTACGAGACGGGCCTGAAGTTCCGGTCCGCGTCCATGGTGCCGGAGAAGCGGCGCATCGCCCGGGCCGCCGCGGACCGGCTCGGTGACGCCGAGACGGTGTTCGTCGACGAGGGCTACACACCCCAGCTCGTCGCCGAGGCCCTGCCCACCGGCCGGCCGCTGACGGTGATCACCGCGTCCCTGCCCACCGCCGCCGTGCTGTCGGAAGTGCCGTCCGCGACCGTGCTGCTGCTCGGCGGCCGGGTGCGCGGCCGGACGCTGGCGACCGTCGACCACTGGGCCACGCGGATGCTCTCGGAGATGGTGATCGACCTCGCCTACATCGGCGCGAACGGCATCTCCCGCGAGCACGGCCTCACCACGCCGGACCCGGCGGTGGGCGCGGTCAAGGCGCAGGCCCTGGCCTCGGCCCGCCGGCGGATCTTCGTCGGCGTGCACACGAAGTTCGGCGTGTCGAGCTTCCACCGGTTCGGCGGCGTCGCCGACCTGGAGGCGGTCGTCACGGACTCCGCGCTGCCCGCCGGCGAGGCCCACCGCTACGCCCTGCTCGGACCGAAGGTCGTCCGGGCCTGACCCGACCCACGAGGTGGCCCCGGAGCACCAGGGGCCTGGTTCCGCTCGCCCGAAGGAGGGCAAGACGATGAAGTCATTGCGGTGCGGCGGCCTGGTGGCCGCGGTGCTCCTGGCCACGACCGCGTGCGCCGGCGCGGGCGGCGGGGGTGGCGGCGCCGAGAACTCGATCAACGTCCTGATGGTGAACAACCCGCAGATGCAGGACCTGCGAGAGCTCACCGCGGACCACTTCACCAAGGACACCGGCATCACGGTCAACTTCACCGTGCTGCCCGAGAACGACGTCCGCGACAAGATCAGCCAGGACTTCTCCAGCCAGGCCGGCCAGTACGACGTGGCCACGATCAGCAACTACGAGACGCCGATCTACGCCGGGAACGGCTGGCTCACCCCGCTGGACGACTACGTCGCCGAGGACGCCGGCTTCGACCAGGACGACGTCCTCGAACCGATCCGCCAGTCCCTGACCGCCGCCGACGGCAAGGTGTACGCCCAGCCCTTCTACGGCGAGTCGTCGTTCCTCATGTACCGCAAGGACGTGCTGGACGCGAAGAACCTGACCATGCCCGAGAGGCCGACGTGGCAGCAGGTCGCCGAGATCGCCGCCCAGGTCGACGGCGCGCAGCCCGGCATGAAGGGCATCTGCCTGCGCGGCCAGCCCGGCTGGGGCCAGCTGATGGCGCCGCTGACCACCGTGGTCAACACGTTCGGCGGCACGTGGTTCACCAAGGACTGGCAGGCGCGGCTCGACGCGCCGGAGTTCAAGGAGGCCACGAAGTTCTACGTCGACCTGGTCCGCGCGCACGGCGAGGCGGGCGCGCCGCAGGCCGGGTTCGCCGAGTGCCTGAACAACATGACCCAGGGCAAGGTCGCTATGTGGTACGACGCCACGGTCGCCGCCGGCCTGCTGGAGGCCGACGACTCGCCGGTGAAGGGCAAGCTGGGCTTCGCCCAGGCCCCGGTGGTCAAGACCGAGTCCTCGGCGTGGCTGTACACGTGGGCGTTCGGCGTCCAGAAGGCGAGCAAGAAGGCCGACGACGCGTGGAAGTTCGTCTCGTGGGCGTCCGGCAAGGGTTACGAGGAGCTGGTCGGCAAGACGCTGGGCTGGTCCAAGCTGCCGGACGGCAAGCGGAAGTCGACCTACCAGCGGCCGGAGTACCTGGCCGCGGGCGGCGCGTTCGCCAAGCAGGCGGAGGCGGCCATCGCGGGCGCCAGGCCCACCGACCCGGGCGTGCAGGAGCGGCCCGCGAGCGGCATCCAGTTCGTCGGCATCCCCGAGTTCACCGACCTGGGCACGCAGGTGTCGCAGAGGATCAGCGCCGCCATCGCGGGCTCGACCACCGTGGACGCCGCGCTGGAGGAGAGCCAGGCCCTGGCCGAGGTCGTCGCCGCGAAGCACCGGGGGAAGTGATGGGCAACCCCACCCCCATCGGGAGGGCCCGGTGACCGCGGTGCGGGAGGCCCCGGTCCTGGACCGGCCGCCGCCACCGGCACGGAGGGCTCGGCCCGCGGCGGCGGCGCGCTGGGCACGGCGCGCACCGCTCCTGCCCGCCCTGGTCTTCACGATCGTGGTCACCCAGCTGCCGTTCGTGGCCACGCTGGTGATCTCGCTGATGCGGTGGAACTCGCTGGACCCGGCCGACCGCGGGTTCGCCGGCCTGGACAACTACACCGCCGTGGTCACCGACCCGGACCTGCGCGGCGCGATCGGCGTCACGGTCCTGCTGACCGTGACCGTGGTGCTGGTCTGCCTGGTCCTGGGGCTGGGGCTGGCCCTCCTGCTCGACCGGCGGTTCGCCGGGCGCGGTCTCGTGCGCACGATGCTCATCGCGCCGTTCCTGGTGGTGCCGGTCGCCGCCGCGCTGCTGTGGAAGCACGCGCTCTACAACCCGGAGTACGGCCTGTTCAACGGGGTGCTGACGTGGTTGTTCGGCGCCGGCGCGCCGCAGCCGGAGTGGATCAGCGGCATGCCGCTGCTCGCGGTCGAGGCGTCGCTGGTGTGGCAGTGGACGCCGTTCATGATGCTGATCCTGCTGGCGGGCCTGCAGAGCCGCCCGCAGGACGCGGTCGAGGCCGCGCGCATCGACGGCGCCACGGCCTGGCAGGTGTTCCGCTACCTCACGCTGCCGCACCTGCGGCAGTACCTGGAGCTGGGGGCGCTGCTCGGCTCGATCTACATCGTGCAGAACTTCGACGCCGTCTTCACCATCACCTCCGGCGGCCTCGGCACGGCCAACCTGCCGTACACGATCTACCAGACCTTCTACCAGGCGCACGACTACGGCCAGGCGTCCGCCGCCGGCGTGGTCGTGGTGGTCGGTTCGATCATCATCGCCACCTTCGCGCTGCGCGTGGTGTCGTCGCTGCTGTGGGAGGACGGCGGCCGAGCCGCCCGTCGGACGGGGGTGCGGGGGTGAAGCGGTTGCTGGGACTGGCCGCGTGGTGCGCGGGCCTGTTGTTCTTCGCGCCGGTGGCGTGGATGGTCCTGACCTCGCTGCACAGCGAGTCGGACGCGGCGACCAACCCGCCGTCCCCGGCCGCGCCGATCACGTTCGACGGCTACGCCGAGTTCTTCGACTCCGAACCGTGGCCGCCGCTGATCAACTCGCTGAGCGCGTCGGTCGGCTCGACCCTGCTCGTGCTGCTGCTGGCGATCCCGGCGGCGTACGCGCTCTCGATCAAGAAGGTCGACAAGTGGTCGGACGTGCTGTTCTTCTTCCTGTCCACCAAGATGCTGCCCGTCGTGGCCGGTCTGCTGCCGATCTACCTGGTCGCGCAGCACACCGGGATGCTCGACAACATCTCGTTCCTGGTCGTGCTCTACACGTCGATGAACCTGCCGATCGCGGTGTGGCTGATGCGGTCGTTCCTGGCCGAGGTGCCCGGTGAGATCCTGGAGGCCGCCGCGCTGGACGGCGCGGGCCTGGTCACCACGCTGCGCCGGGTCGTCGCGCCGGTCGCCGTGCCCGGCATCGCCGCGACCTCGTTGATCTGCTTCATCTTCAGCTGGAACGAGCTGCTGTTCGCCCGCGTGCTGACCGGTGTGGTCGCGGGCACCGCGCCGGTCTACCTCACCGGGTTCGTCACCAGCCAGGGCTTGTTCCTGGCCAAGGTGTGCGCCGCCGCCGTCGTGGTGTCGCTGCCGGTGCTCGTCGCCGGGTTCGCCGCCCAGGACAAGCTGGTCCAGGGCCTCTCCTTGGGAGCCGTGAAGTGAGAGCAGCCGTCATCACCGGGGTCGGCGCGGTGGAGGTCGCCGAGGTGCCGGACCCGGCGCCGGGCCCGCGCGAGGTCGTCGTGGACGTCGCGGCGTGCGGGTTGTGCGGCACCGACCTGCACATCCTGCAAGGCGAGTTCGCGCCGACGCTGCCGGTCGTGCCCGGGCACGAGTTCGCGGGCGTGATCGTCGAGATCGGCTCGGAGGTCACCGAGCTGGCGGTCGGCGACCGGGTCGCGGTGGACCCCTCGCTGTACTGCCACGAGTGCCGCATGTGCCGGTCCGGGCGCGGCAACCTGTGCGAGCGGTGGGCCGCGATCGGCGTCACGACCGGTGGCGGCGCGGCCGAGTACGCGCTGGCGCCCGTCGCGAACTGCGTGAAGCTGCCCGACCACGTGCGCACCGAGGACGCCGCGCTGATCGAGCCGCTGTCGTGCGCGGTGCGCGGTTACGACGTGCTGCGCGCGCGGATGGCCGGCCGGGTGCTGATCTACGGCTCGGGCACGATGGGCCTGATGATGTTGCAGCTCGGCAAGCTCACCGGCGCGTCGTCCATCGAGGTGGTCGACCTCAACCCGGACCGCCTGGCCACGGCCGAGCTGCTCGGCGTCACGGCCACCGCGACGTCGCCCGACGAGCTCGACCGGCCGCGCGGGTGGGACGTGGTCATCGACGCCACCGGCAACGAGAAGGCCATCCAGGACGGGCTCGGCCGGGTCGCGAAGGGCGGCACGTTCCTGCAGTTCGGCGTGGCCGACTACGCGGCGCGGGTGACCATCGACCCGTACCGCATCTACAACCAGGAGATCACGATCACCGGCTCGATGGCGGTGCTGCACTCGTTCGAGCGCGCGGCCGACCTGTTCGCCACCGGCGTGCTCGACCCGGAGGTGTTCATCAGCGACCGCCTGCCGCTGGCGGACTACGCCTCGGCGCTGGCGCGGTTCCAGGCGGGGCGGGGGCGCAAGATCCAGGTGCTGCCGTGACACGCCTCGGCCCCGGTCGCGTGGTCGCGACCGGGGCCGAGGCGGTCGGTGCTAGTTGTTCGCCGCGCGCCGGCGCAGCACGATCAGCAGGGCCGCGCCACCGCCGAGCAGGACGACGCCGATCACCAGCGGGATCGCGATGCTCGCGCCCGTGTTGGCCAGGCCGTCACCCGTGTCGGCCACCGGCACGACCGCGGCGGTCGTGGTCGTGGTGGAGGTGGCGGGCGCCGAGGACTCCGAGGTGGTGACCTCGACCGCCGTGGTGGTGGTCGTGGGCTCGGTCTCCTCGGTCGTCGTCTCGACCGTGGTGGTGGTCGTGGTGGTCGTGGTGGTGGTCGTCGTGGGGACGACGCACGCCTCGACGGTCTTCGTCTCCTTGAAGGAGTACTTCTTGTCGTCGGCGGCGGTCACCTCGACGACGAACACCCGCTTGACGTCGCCGCTGGCCGAGTACTTGCCCTCGAAGCTCGCCCCGAAGTCCTTGTTCTCCAGCTCGTCGGCGTCGTCGAGGGTGACCTTGACGTGGTTGGCCTTGTTCTGCGCGTAAGCCGTGAGCTTGACGGTGAGGGTGGTCGTGCCGTCCTTGCACGAAGCCTCGAGCCGGGGGGTGTGCGCGGAGGCGGGGACAGCGGCGAAGACGGTCGCGGCGACGGCGGCGACAGCGGCACCGACCAGGGCACCGACTCTGGCGAACTGCATGTGAGGGCTCCTGAGGGAAGGGCTGAGGAGAACCGCGTCACCATATCGGGGGCTTTGTAACAACCCGATCGGGGGTTCGGTAACTACTTTCCGTAAAATTGTGACCTAACCTCATCACTCTCGTCGCCTCAGTCGACGTCCCAGCGGGCGGCGTCGGCCATCAGACCGATCATCCCCGAGACCAGGCGGAGCTGGTCGACGCCGCGGATGTCCGCCTCCACCAACCTCGGCGAGCACACCACGACCGCCAGGGCCTGCGCCCGTGACAGCGCGACGTTCAACCGGTTGCGGGACAACAGGAAGTCCAGCCCGCGCGGCAGGTCGACGGCGGCCGACGAGGTCATCGTGGTGATCACCACGGGCGCCTCCTGGCCCTGGAACCGGTCCACGGTGCCGACCCGCACGTGCTCGTAGCCGTGCTTCTCCAACTCGCGCCGCACCAGGCGCACCTGGAGGTTGTACGGCGCCACCACCACGATGTCGGAGTCGTCCAGCGCCCGCGCGTCCGGCCCGTCCGTCCACAGCCGACCCATCAGCGACCGCACCACGCCCACCACCGCGTCCGCCTCCTCGATGGACGACGTGGTGTTGTGCGAGTGGTGCACCGAGTGGACGTACACCCCGGACGGCACGCCGTCGACCCCGCGCGCGGCGGCGCTGGGGTGGGCGTGCAGGAGCCCGGCGTAGGACAGGTTCGACACCGGCGCGCACACGGCCGGGTGCATCCGCCGCGTCTGGTCCAGGAAGTAGCCCAGCTCGGGCGGGATCACGTCGGCGTCGCCGATCAGGTGCCCCAGCGCCGACGCCTCCGCGCCCGCCGGGTGCGTGCCCTGCACGACCTGCGGCAGCTGCTGCGGGTCGCCGAGCAGCACCAGGTTGCGCGCGCACGTCGACACGGCCAGCGCGTCGGCCAGCGCGAACTGGCCGGCCTCGTCCACGATGAGCACGTCGAACGGCTGCTCGCGCAACGCCGCGTTGGCGAACGTCCACGCCGTGCCGCCGACCAGGTGCCCGCCGCCCTGGTCGTCGCGCCACCGCACCAGCGCCGGGTTGTCGCGCGGCTGCTCCCAGGAGCAGTCCTTCGCGGGCGCGCCCTTCGCGCGCTTGGCCGCGGGGATCGGCACGCCGAGCTCGCGGCCCGCCGCCAGGGCCGCGCTCAGCACGTTCTCCACCGCCTTGTGGCTGGTGGACGTCACGCCGACGCTGCGACCGCCGCGGATCAGGTGCGCGATCAGCCGTCCCGCCAGGTAGGTCTTGCCCGCGCCGGGCGGGCCCTGCACGGCGAGCGTGGAGCCGTCCAGCGCGTCCACCGCCGCGATCACGTCGGCGATCAGGTCGTCGCTCCTGGGCAGCGCGCCGGTCCTCAGGCGCGGCGGCGTGCGGCGGATCAGGTCGATGCCGGGGTGCGGCGGGAGCGCCGGCAGCCCGTCCACGACCGAGCGCGCCAGCTCGTAGACCGCCTCGTCCTTCGGCTTCGGCTGGACCGGGCTGCCGGGCAGCACCGCGACGGGCTGCTCGCCGTGCACGTCGTCGGGCGCGACGCTCTCCAGCACCACCATGTCCTCGGCCGACTCGGCGAGCACCACCGCGTCCCGGGTCACGTTCGCGGGCCTGCCGGGGTAGAGCAGCCGGACCTGGTCGCCCTTCGCGAACGGGTGCGGCCGGTCCGGGTCGCACCACACCCGCACCTCGCGCTTGGCCTTGCGGACCCGCCCGGACGGCATCGCCCAGTCCTGCGCCCGCACCGACACCGGCACCGCGCACGCGCTGTCGGACTCCAGCTCGGACAGCGGCGCCGCCATCTGCCGGAAGAAGTCCCACCACGCCGGGTTCGTCTCGCGCCGGTGGTAGCCGACGGCGGCGGCGAGCAGCGCCCGTGCCCGCTCGTCGTCGGTCGCCTCGGCCGGGTTGTCCGGCAGGCCCGCCAGCAGCGGGTCGACCACGGCGGCGAGGCGTTCGGCGCGTTCGGCCCGGCGCTGGGCGGCGAGCTCGTCCTCGATCTCCTCGGTGAACGACGGCTCCGGCACGTGCGGCTCGATGCCCGCCTCCGCGCGCACCTCCAGCAGGAACCGGTAGAGCCGCAGCGTGGAGACGCAGTCGTAGGTGTTGTAGTCGGCGATGCCGGTGAGCACGTCCTCGGCGCGGGCCGGGTCGGCGTCGCGCAGGGCCAGGAACTCCTCGTACGCCTCGATGCTGGAAACGGCCGTGGTGACCTCGCCCGCGCGTGCCTCCGGCATGTAGAGCGGTTCCAGGTACTTGATCGAGTACGACCGCTGGGACACGCGCAGGGCCTTGCGCACGACGGCGTAGAGGTCGACCAGCGCGCCGGAGCGCAGCAGGTGGTCGACGGCGTCCTCCCGCGTGCCGTGCAGGGCGGCGAGCTTCTTGAGCGCGTTCACCTCGTACGGCGCGTAGTGGTAGACGTGCGCGTCCGGGTGGGCTTCCAGCGCCCGGGTGGCGTGGTCGACGAACCGCTCGAACGCCGCCTTCTCCTGCGGCCGGGTGTGCGCCCAGAACGGCGTGAAGCGCTCGTCGCCGTCGACCACGCCGAACAGGTACTCCAGGCCCTCGCCGTCGAGGGCGAACGGGTCGCCCTCCATGTCGAAGAACAGGTCGCCCGTGCTGGGCGCGGGCAGCGTGGCCAGGGCCTCCGGCGCGACGACCTCGTAGGCGACCTTGCCGGTCGGGTCGTCGTCGGTGCGGGAGTCGTCCTGGATGACCTGGAGCGCGGCCTGGGCGCGCAGGCCGGTGAACGTGGCGGCGGACATCGTCGCGGGACGGTCGGCGCGGGTGGCGTTGGCGAGGGCGTCGATCGTGCCGAGGCCGGCGGCGGCGAGCTTGCGGCGCTGGTCGGCGCGGATGCCGGCGACCAGGGACAGGTCGCGGTCCCGTTCGCGGCCGGTGGCGCAGTGCCGGCCGAAGCGGCAGGTGGCGCACGCCGGGCGTTCGTCGTCCCAGAGGCGTTCGGGCAGGGTGGCGGGTGCGGCGAGGCGTGCCGTGAGGCGGGTCTGGAGGTCGCGGACCAGCGGGAGGAAGTCGGCGACCTGGAACGTCTTGGTGGCGCCGTCGCCGAGCAGCAGGTGCATGGCGGGCCCGGCGTGGTCCTTGAGCGCGTTGGCGTAGGCGGTGAGCTGGACGACGGCGGCCGGGGTGGCGTGCCGGGCGAGCTTGGCGTCGTGCGGCTCGTAGCCCCGGTCGGTGGCGACCAGGAAGTCGGCGCGGCCGTGGAAGCCGTCGGCGTAGAAGACGGCCTGGTAGATCACCGGGGCCCGGTCCGCCATCGCCCGGGCGGTCAGCTCGGCGGCCCGGGTGATGCCCGCGTGCGTCGGCGCGGGCTGGGGGATCTCCACGACGTCGTGCGCAGTGCGGAACTTCGCGAGCACGGCCTGTTCGTGCGCGTGGCCGTGCCGGGTGGCGAGGGTATTCGGCTGGGCGTCCGGCACGGGTGCGCCGGGCAGGCCGGTGGCCAGGGCCAGCGACAGCCGGGCGCGGTGGTCGCACTCCAACAGGTCCACCAGGTCCGCCGGGGAGTGCACCAGGTGGCCGTCGGCGGTGAGCATGGCGGGCAGTATCGCGGCCGGACCCGCCAACCCGGCGGACCGCGCGCGGCGAGTCGCCGGACTGCGGCCACCACCACCCGGCCCGCGCCACGTCCCGAGCGTTCAACTCGGGTGTCCTGAACGTAGGACACGCCTGTTTCGAAGGTAGGACACGCGCGACGTGTGAGTTCTACGGTCGGGGGAGGGGGCCGTTGGCGGCTTGCCAGCGGGCCTGGTGGGCGGCGGCTTCGGCGGCGGCCACGGCTTCGGCGGCCGGGGGGAGCGATTCGGCGCACCAGGCGCGCAGGACGGTGGCCAGCTCGGTGACGAAACGGACGCCGGTCGGCGTGAGCTCGTCGCCGGCCAGCAGGGCCTCGGCGGCGATCAGCGCGGCCGAACGCCAGCGCGCGTACTCGACCCGCGCGGCCGGACCGGGCCGGGCACGCCAGAAGCCGGCCACGCCCAGGTGCGCGTAGGTGCCGTGCAGCAGACCGGCCGCCGGGCGCGGGTCCTCCCGCCACGGCGCGTAGAACAAGGCCTCGCTCCCGGGCTTGACCAGCGCGAACAGGTCCATCAACGCCACCAGCTTGCTGTGCTGCGCCTCGTGCGCGAGCGTCACGGCCAACGTCTCCGCGTCCGGCGTCGGCGACAGGAACACGCACCCGAACGCGTCGGCCAACGTCGCGCTGCTCGTGCCCGTCGGCGACGACGGCATCGGCGTCAGCACCGACACGACCTCGGCGAACTCCGCGGCGAGCACCGGGTGGTCGCGGGTCAGCAGGTCCCACGCCGCGCCGAGGGCGTCCCGCCACCGCGGCAGGTCGACCGACGACGCCACCGGCAGCTCGTCCGGCACCCCGCCACCGGCCCACAGGTCCACCTGGAGGGAGTGCGCGCCCAAGCGGATCTCCGGCAACGGCTCGTAGGCCAGCCCCGGCCCCACCACCACGCCCAACGACGGCAGCGAGAAGACCTCCACCGGAGGGAACTCCAGGTCCACCGCCACACCAGCCCGCACCGCCGCCGCGGCCGCCGTGAACGCCAGCTCCGCCGGCCGCGCCCCGGCCCCCCGGCGCGCCGCCAACGCGGTCCGCGTCGCCCACGCGCCGACCGACGGGTGGTCCAGCACCCGGTCCACCGCCTCCGGCGCCACCCGCGCCACCTCCCGCAGCAACGAGAACGCCTCCCGCGCCGCCGGGTCCGCCGCGATGGACCTGATCATCAGCAACGTCCGGCTGCGCCGCGCCAGCCGCAGCGTGCGCACCGCCGGACCACCCCCGCCCCGCGCGAGGGCGGCGAAGTCCGAGGCGGTGACCCGGAACGGTCCGACCGTCACGCCAACGCCGCCAGGTCCGCCGCCACGCGCGACCGCACGTGCCCGATCAGCCGCGCCAGGTCCGGGCAGTACACCGACGGCCGGTCGAACCCGGCCCCCTCCAGGAACCGGTGCGCCCGCAGCCCGCCGCCGCACGCCGACACCACCGGGCACCGCCGGCACGGCTCCGACAACCCGGCCAGCCCCGACCGCCCGGCGCGCACGTCCGGCAGCTCCAACGCCGCGTCGAACGGGTCGCGCGCCACGTGCAGCCCCGTGGCCGAGGCCGCCGGCGAGGACGACGCCAGGATGTCCGAGGCCTCGATCGTGCCGTCGGTCTCCACCACCACCTGGGCCGACGGGCTCAACCCGATCCCCTCCACCCCGGAACGCCCGCCCAGCAACACCGCCAGCAGCTCCTCGAACAGCCGCACGCGCGTCACCGGCCGGGGGTACCAGACGTCGAACACGGCGATCAGCCACTCCGCGTACGGCGTCGAGCCCGCGCCCGCGACACGGCCCGGCGGCGGCACCGACCAGTTGCCGTGCGGCAGCAGGAAGTCCACCGCGGGAGGCGAGAGCTCCAGCAACGACTCGTAGACGCGCAGCGGGTCTTCGGCCACGTCCACCACGCACAGCAGACCGCCGTACACCGCCGGGAACGACCGCATCGCCGCCAACGCCGCCCGCACCGCCGCCCAGCTGCCGCTGCCGTCCGGCCGCACCCGGTGCCGGTCGTGCGCCCGCGGCGTGCCGTCCACGCTCACCCCGACCCGGACGCCGTGCGCGGAGAACAGCTCCAGGAATTCGCGGTCGAGCAATGTCGCGTTCGTCTGCACGGCGAACCGCACCGGCACCGGCACGACCGAGCGGAACCGCGTGATCAGCGACTCGATCGCGGCCCGTCCGGCGAGCAGCGGCTCACCGCCGTGCAACACCACTTCGACTTCCGCCAACCCGTGCCCGCGCACGTGTTCCGCCACCCGTTCGGCGGTGTGCGCGACGATCTCCGGCGACATCGCCCTCGGTCGGGCACGCCACCGCTGGTCGGCCAGCTCGTAGACGTAGCAGTAGTCGCACGCCAGGTTGCACCTGCCGTGCACCTTGAGCACGAACTGGCGGAACGGCAACCCATTCCCCGGGTTCACCGCCACCACCCCCCAAAATTCCCGCACCACAAGCAATCGAGACCCCACCAGCAATCAAACACAGCGCGCCGCCCACTACCTCCGCCAATCGGAGGATTCCCGACGGTGACCGTTGTCGTTCACTACGATGGGAAGTGCGCCGCCGGCGTTCGCCGGCAATCAGGCGACTGCGGTGGTAACCGCAGCATTGCGGTTAGGGGGTAGGTGGAGATGACTGCCGAACCCGTCCTGGAGTCCGAACTCCTGGACGTCACGGGTGTGGACCTGGCCCGGTTGGCGGAGCTGCCGGACACCGCGCTGCGCGCCGCGCTGCACCGGATCCTCGCGGACAGCGCGGAGCTGCCCAACCGGTTCGCGGCCTTCGAGAGCTCCTTGTGACTGCTGCCGTTCGGGTGAAACGCGGCTGAGTCGCGGGCGAGCGGCCCGCGCCACCGGTATTCCCAAGTCCCCCCGCCGCTCAGGAGCAGCAGATGAGCACCCCGCGCACCACACCGGGCCCCACCGGGGTCACCGCGTTCCTGTCGGCGACCGGAGGGACCGGCCGCACCAGCGCGGTGGCGAACCTGGCGTGGGCGTTGGCCGCGGCCGGGCAACGGGTCCTGGTCGTCGACTGGGGCTCCGAGGTGCCGCGGGTGCGCGAGTACCTGGAGCCGTTCCTGGTGGCCCGCCTCGGCCTGCCGGACGCGTTGGGCCGCGGGCTGCTGACCGCGTACCGGGCCGACCCGGCGCACGAGGACGACCCGGCGCCCGTCGTGGAGCGGTTCGCGCCGCCGGCGGGCGACGTCACGGTCCCCGGCCACATCGACGTGGTGTCGCCGATGCCGACCGACGCGGCGGGCCGGCCGCGGCCCGAGACCAGGCACGGTGACGCGGGCGCGATCGCCGAGCTGCGCGCCCGGCTGGCCGAGTCCGACTACGACCAGGTGCTGATCGACGCGCCGACCGGCGCCGGCGACGAGACGCTGACGCTGATCGCGACGCTGTGCGAGCTGGCCGTGGTGTGCTTCCGCCCGCGTCCCCGGGCCATCGCCGACGCGGCGGACCTCGCCGGCCGGTTGCGCAAGCGCGCGCCGATCCGGATCGACGTGGTGCCGGTGGCGACGTTGTTCGACGACGCCGACGAGCAGTCGCGGGCGCAGCGCATCCGGTCCGCGATCCGCGCCGCGTTCGCCGAACTGCTGGCCGGGCAGGCGAAGCGGGTCCCCGACGGCGGCACGATCGAGATCCCCTACCGCCCGTTCGACGCGTTCGACCCGCTGCTGGCGATCCTGGTGGAGGAGCCGGGCACGGGCGGCGCGCTGGAGGCGCAGTACGGCAGGCTGGCCGCGGCGGTCACCGGTGGCGCGGTCACCGAGGTGGTCCCGGTGTCGCCGGTGCTGCGCGCCCGCTACCGGCGGGTGTTCGGGCTGACGTCGACCACCGAGCCGGACCGCGTGGTCCTCGTCCACGCGCCGCGCGACCGGGCCTGGGCGGACTGGGCGCGCGGCCAGCTGGAACGCGCGGGCGCGCGGGTGCGCCGGCTGTCCGACGCGCGCGAGTGGTTCGAGGCCGACGTGCCGCCGGGCGTGCTGATCCTGTCGTCGCCGCACCTGGGCCCGGTGGAGCTGCCGGCCCTGCCGCTGACCGTGCTGCGGCTGCGGTTGGCCGAGGACGGTCCCGCGGACGGCGGGCTGGACGTGCGCGAGCACACCCCGGAGACGTTGAGCGCCCGGCTGCTCGGCCACTTCGGCCTGATCGACCGGCCCGGCACGGTGCACGAGCCGGGGATGCGGACGCCGGGCAGCGACCCGGGCGTGTTCGGGCTGCCGCCGCGCCACCCCGGCTTCGTCGGCCGCGACGAGGCACTGGAGGCGTTGCGCGACCAGCTCGCGGCGGCCGGCGACGGGCGCGCGGTGGTGACGGTGAACGGCGTGCCCGGTGTCGGCAAGAGCGAGTTGGCGCTGGAGTACGCCTACCGGTTCTCGTCGGACTACGCGGCGGTGTGGTGGCTGTCGGCGCACGACCGGCAGTCGGTGCTCAGCGGCCTGGCCGAGCTGGCGGTCCGGTTGAGCCAGCCGGGCTCGACCGACTACGGCACGCTGTCCGCGCTGGAACGGCTGTCGAACGACCCGGCGTACGCGCGGTTCCTGCTGGTCTACGACAACGCCGACGACCCGGACGTGCTCGCCGACGTGGTGCCGGCCGGCTCCACCGGGCACGTGCTGATCACGTCGGGGCCGGCGGACGGGCAGGCCGTCGAGCTGGTGCCGATGCGCGCCGAGGACAGCGTCCGCCTGCTGCTGGACCGCGTGCCGGGGTTGACCGCGGAGGACGCCGGCCGGGTCGCGGAGGCCGTGGGCCACCTGCCGCTGGCGCTGGACCTGACGTCGTCCTGGCTGGGCGAGACGGCGCGGACCGAGGTCGGCGCCGGGTCCCGGGACGCCGACGCCGCCGCCTGGGCCACCCGCACCCTGTTCGAACGCCTCGGCCGGTCCGAACCGGACGGTGTGGCGCGGGTCGTCGACGTCGCGGTGGACACGTTGCGCGACAACGCGACCGGCCGGTTGGCGGTGCTGGTCGCGGAGCTGTGCGCGTTCCTGTCGCCGGAGGGCGCGGACCTCGGCCTGGTGCGCTCGCCCGCGTTCCTGGCCAGGGTGATCGCCTCGGGCGGCGTGGACGCCGAGCCGCTGGAGCTGGACGCCGCCGAGATCGACCGGGTGCTCTGGCACGGCGCGCGGTACGGGCTGTACCGCGTCGACTGGGGCGACCAGTACTCGCTGCGCATGCACCGCGTGGTGCAGCGCGCGTTGCGCGACCGGATGTCGCCGACCGACCGGGAGCAGCGGCGGGCCGACGTGCTCGGCGCGCTGGCCGCGGTGGCGCCGACCGAGGTCGAGGGCGAGTCGCCGACCCGGCACGCCCGGTTCGCCGAGCTGCAGAAGCACGTCATTCCCTCCGGCGCGCTGGCCGGCGACGACCCGAAGGTGCGCCGCTGGCTGGTCAACCAGGTGCGGTTCCTGTTCACCGACGGCGGCGCGGGCGTGCGCCGGGCCGCGCTGGAGCCGGGTCGGGCGCTGCTGGACTCGTGGACCGAGCGGTTCGGCGCGGCCGACCCGCTGCGCAACCGGTTGGCCACCGAGCTGGCCAACGTGCACCGCGTGCTCGGCGAGCCGACCGAGGCGCTGCGGCTGGACGACCTGGCGCTGGCCCGGCAGCGGCGCGCGCTGGACCTCACCCACCCGCGCCCCCTGATCACGGCCCGCGGCCGTGGCGGCGACCTGCGCGGGCTCGGCCTGTTCGCCGAGGCGCTGGCCGAGGACCAGGCCACCTGGGAGGGTCTGCGCTCGGTGCTCGGCGAGGACCACCCGGAGACCCGCAGCGCGGCCAACAACCTGGCGTCCTCGATGTTCCTGTCCGGCGACGCGGCGGGCGCGCTCGCGCTGGAGGAGGACAACTACCGCAGGCGCAGACGGCTGTTCGGCACGGGCGACCCGCGGACCTGGGCGACCCTCGCGCAGATCGGGCTGTACCAGCGGGAGCTGGGCCGCTACCCGGAGGCGCTCGACTCGCTGCTCCACGCGTCGCAGCAGTTGCAGGCGCTGCGGCACGAGCTGAACCAGGTGCAGATCGGCGTGCAGTGGAACCGCGCCATCGCGCTGCGCCTGGTCGGCCGGGCCAAGGAGGCCAAGGAGCGCACCGGCAAGGCGTTGCGGGACTACCGCGAGGTCCTCGGCCCGCACCACCCGTACACGCTGGGCTGCGCGTTGAGCTTCGCCGCCGACCACCGCCGCGTCGGCGTCGACCCGGAGCTGGCCGTCGAGCTGGCCCGAACCGCCCTGAACGGCTTCCGGCAGCACGTCGGCCTGCGCGAGGACCACCCGTTCGTGGCGCTGTGCAAGCTGGGCTTCGGGCTGGCGCTGCGCGCGGCGGGCGACCCGGCCGGCGCGGTGAGCCAAGTGGAGGACGCGACGCGGACGTTGCGCTCACGGCTCGGCGACACGCACCCGTGGACGTTGGCGGCGGCCATCGACGAGGCACGGGTGCACGCGGCGGCCGGTGACGCGGACCGGGCCGCCGAACTGATCGCCGAGGCGCACACCGACTGCCTGGAGTTCCTGGGGCACGATCACCCGCACACCGCCGCGGCGGCGCACAACCTGCGACTCGCGGCGCACCCGACCGACCAGGACTGGCGGGAGTGCGATGTCGACGTCCCGCACACCTGACCGCGCAGGAGGGAGCGGCGTGGAGCTGCACGAGGAGCAGGCCGAGCACGTCGGCCCGGAGTTCGACCTGGCCAGGCAGGCGTGCCACGAGGCGATCGCGGACACCCCCGCGCTGCACTACCTCGCGCACTACAGCAACGGCGTGTTCGACTTCGGCATCGACGCCCTCGGCGACCCGCCGCCCACCCCGGACGCGCTGCCCGGCGGCACCCGCCGCGAGGAGCTCAAGCGGCTGGGCAGGCACCTCACGTTCCAGGTCGCCACGCTGGACCGGGCGTTGCAGGAGGTGCGCACGGGCCGGCTGATCCGCACCGTGCTGCACACCGAGGAGGGCGCGCTGTTCTGCGACTCCGTCGTGCCGACCGAGCACGTCGTCGGCCTGGTGCTGGACCACTCGGGCGCCGGGCCGCTGTTCGGCCACCCCGCCGTGGACGAGGCGGACCGGGCCGTCGCCGGGCTCGCCACCCGGCTGCGGGCCCAGCTCAGCCTCGGCTCGCTCAACCCCGGCGGGTGGGAGAGCGCGGTGGACGTCAAGCCGCTGCCGGTGGTGGAGGAGGTGGGCGCGCACGTGACGGCGGGGGAGGGGCCGCTGACCGCGTGCCTGGCGGCGGTGCGGGCGCAGGACCTGCACCTGGTGGCGCACGTCGCCGGCGGCGAGGTGCGGGCGATGGTCGACTGCCTCGGCGACCCGTCGCTGGCGCCGTTCTTCAAGCAGGTCACGGTCGACGCGCGGCGCCGGTTCTACCACGGGTTCGCGCAGGAGCTCGGCGCGGTGACGACGAAGCTGAACCGGGCCGTGAGCCCGGTCGTCGGCGGGCTGATGGAACGACTCGTGATCGACGTCGAGATGGGCGCGATCTACTACTACCGGTTGCGCGCCGGCGAATACCTGGTCGGCGTGACGATCGACCAGTCGCGGGTGCCGGTGGCGGATGATCGAATGTCCGCTTTGGCGGAAGAACTCACTCCACTCGGTCCTTGAACACTCATCCACCCGTGCCTACCGTGTAATGGTGACGCCCGTGATCCGCTCGGCCGCGCTGCTCTCGGCCCTCGGCGCGGGCTGGCTCGTCGCCTGGCAGTTCGGACTCCGTGAGGTCGACCGGTCGCCGGTGTACGGGTTCTTCATCACCGCACTGCTCGGATTCGGTTTGTACGCGAGCACCAGCGGGATCGTGATCGCGGAATTCCGCAGGCAACTGCGCACGGTCGTCCTGGCGGTCACGATCGGCGTGCTGGCGAAAGTCGCGCTGATCTTCGCCGTGGTGTTCTTCGCGTTCCGCGACCCGGCCCACCTGGTCCTCGCGGTGGCGGTGGCGCAGATCGACCCGCTGTCGGTCGCCGCGATGCACGCGAAGTCGCGGATGTCGGACTCGGCGAAGGCGCTGCTGTCGGCGTGGGCGTCGTTCGACGACCCGATCACGGTGCTGCTCACGGTCTACCTCACCGCGTTCGCGCTGAGGGGCGGCGCGGTCGGCGGCGTGGGGACGTTCGCGGTCGACCTGGTGCTGAACCTGGCGCTGGCCGGGGTGGCGTTCGTGCTGTGGTCGCTGGTGCGCGGGCGGGTGCGGCGGGCCGAGGCCGGTGGCCGCGCGGTCCGGTACGCGGTGCGCGCGGTGATGGTCGTGGCGGTGCTCGCCATCGGGTTCGTCGCGGTGCAGCACTCGCTGCTGCTGGCGCTGGCGCTGCTGGGTCTGTTCTTCCGGCCGGACCTGGGCCGGTGGGTGGACGGGCTGGCGCAGGCGGGGATGTTCCTGGCCACCGCCGCGGTCGGGCTGGTGCTGGCCGCCGAGTTCAGCTGGGCGCTGGCCGGCGTCGGCGCGGTGCTCGGCGCGGCGGCGTTCGGCGCGCAGGCCGTGGTGGCGTTCGGGCTGACGGCGCCCAAGCGGTGGCGCGGCGACCGGGTGCGGCTGGCGCTGGGCCAGCAGAACGGGCTGACCGCGATCATCCTGGCGCTGCTGCTGGAACCGGTGTTCCCGGGCGCCATCGCGGTGGTGGCGCCGGCCGTCATCGTGGTGAACCTGCTGCACGCCGTGACGAACGGCGCCTACGACCGCTGGTCGGCGACCCGTCCGGTGCCGGTGCCGGTGCCGGTGCGCCGGCCGACGCGCGTGCCGAGGGTGCCGCTCAAGCCGGCCCCCGCGCCGCAGACGGCGGCGACCTACCGGGTCAAGCCCACGCCCTGAGCGGCGCGGT
Source organism: Actinosynnema sp. CA-299493 (assembly GCF_050946825.1). Taxonomy (NCBI): domain Bacteria; kingdom Bacillati; phylum Actinomycetota; class Actinomycetes; order Pseudonocardiales; family Pseudonocardiaceae; genus Actinosynnema; species Actinosynnema sp. CA-299493. The sequence goes on along the minus strand of NZ_CP191993.1, from coordinate 7,295,607 downwards.
CACGCCGGGGACGAGCGGAAGACCGCGCGGCGCACGCGGGGGCTCAGGTTGCGCAGCGCCTCGTGCACGCGGGCGCGGCGCGAGCCCTGGCCCACCTCGGCCACCAGGCCACCCGCCCGCGCCGACCACGGCGGCAGCTTGAACAGCGGGTCCAGCAGGAACAGCGGCAGGAACTCCACGATCCCGTCGTAGATGCCGCACAGCTCCTCCAACCGGTCCTGCGCGTCGGCGTCCTCGGACGCCTGGTACCACTGCGACACCCCGGCCCGGAACGCCTGCACGGCCTTGCGCATGAACTCCGCCTGCGCCGCGGCCTGGGTGAACTCCGGCGTCCGCAGCCGCCGGTGCACCGCCTCCTGGGTGGCCGTCGGCGCGTGGTCGAACGCCTCCTCGAACATCACGTCGACCTGCGTCAGGTCCTCCAACGCGTCCACCGCGTCCCGGAACAGCCGCTCCACCTCGCCGGGCAGCCTGTTCGACGCCGCCGCCGCCTCCGCACGGCCCGGCGTGCCGCCCGCCAACGCGCCGAGCTGCCGCTGGATCGCGCCGAGCTGCCGGTCCGACGACGCCCGCACGCCGTCCATGTGCTCGGCCAGGTGCTCGATGAACCCGTAGATGCTCGACTGCTGCTTGGCCAGCTGGTCCATCCGCCACCGCAGCGCCGACAACGGGTCCGCGTCGCCGGTCAACCGCCGCCCTGTCGCGCTCACCAGCGCCTTGAAGTCGTCGGCGAACGTCCGGTCGACGTACACCAGCGGCTCGCGGCCCAGCAGCTCCCGCAGCTGGATCGCCACGCCGTCCGCCACCACGCCGTTGACCAGCAGGATCAGCTCGGCGTCCGGCTCGGCCTCGCGCACCGCCGAGATCCGCCGCCGCACCGCGCCGAGGTCCGCGTTCTCCAGCAGGGACCGGGTGACCAGCACGGCGCAGCCGGTCGTGTGCTCGGGGAAGGTGACCCAGAAGTCCGCGAGCGAGTCCTCGGCCGTGCCGAGCAGGTGCCGGTGCAGGTAGTCGAGGCCGTTCGCGTCGAGCAGCCTGCGGACCACGCCGTCGATGTCGTCCGAGCTCAACGACCCGAACAGGTCGCGCGCCGCCTGCCGCACCACGTCCTCGGTGACGGCGAACTCGTGGCCGGGCTCGCGGGAGAGGTCGTCGGCCATCCGGAACACCCGGTGGCACAGCCGGATCACGTTGCGGGCGTTGCCCCTGGCGAGGTCGCGCAGGTACCGCGTGGTGTCGACGGTGAACGGCGCCAGCTGCCGCGCGCCGAACACCTGCTCCTGCGCCAGCTCGACGAACTCGCGCACCTCGCCCTGGCTGAGCCCCGACATGACCACCGTGTACGGGATGCGCTCCCGCACCGCCTGCGGCAGCACGGACTTGAAGTCCGGCAGCCCGCACAGCACCAGGCACGCCCCGGCCTTGGCGAACACCTGCAACAACGTCTGGAACGCGGCCATGGTCCTGGCCTGCGGGCGGCTGTCGGCGGAGAAGATCTTGTCCAGCTCGTCGACCGCCAGCACGAACCGCCGCTGCCTGCCGCCGAACAGCAGGGCGAACACGCCCATCGCCTCCAGCGCGGCCACCTCGGTGTCGATGGGCGTGTCGATGCCGCGTTCCACCAGCACCTGGTCCGGCGCGCCGCCGAGCAGCCACGACCACACCGAGTGCTCGAACCCCGGCCGCAGCAGCAGGGTGAGCGCGGTGCCGAAGTCCTTGTTGTTGGTCACCTCGCGCAGCGTGTCCTGGACCTTGCGCAGCAGCGCGCTCTCCATCAGGCCCAGCCGCTCGACGACCTCCTGCGGCTCCAGCTGCCTGCTGCCGAGCCACTCCAGCATGTCGCTGGTCAGCCCGCTGCTCTGCAACGAGTCCGCGACGATGTCCGCGTAGTACTCGCTGACCTGCGCCCGCACGCCCTCGCGGCCGAGCTTCTGCATGAACCGCCGGTACAGCTCGATGAAGCTCTCCGCGGTCGCGTCCAGGTACAGCGCGTGCGTCGGGTCGGCCAGCACCTGCCGGGCGTGCCGGACCAGCCGCACGGCGAGGTGCGTCTTGCCCGTGCCGTAGTCGCCGAGCACGGCGACCACGGTGCCGGTGCGGTCACGTCCGCCGCGCGCGGGCGGCGCGTCCAGGTAGGACGTGAGGTGCGCGAGCGCCTGCCGCGTCGCGTCGGTGGTGATCGCCACGTCGACCGCGTCGGGGTCGGCGTCGAAGTCCGTGATCCGGGCGACCGCCATCGGCGAGAAGGGGTTCTTCCGCGAGGGCGGGAGATCGCTGCGGTCGCTCATGGCCCATTCACCGGTCCATTCCGGGACTTCGTGTTCAAGAACGCCCTGATGTCCTCGACGGTCACCAGATCGGCCTCGGTGTACCCTAGTCCCGCTTCACGTTTGTGTTCGTAAGTGCCATGTAAAAATCTTTGCAGCATGGCGATCGATTGGCAGTGCTTCGCCACCAGTTCGATCGCGCCATCACTCATCCGTGGATAACTGCCCGCTGCCGCGTGCCGCGACAGCCGGTCCTCCGCGAATCGCTGCGCGTCACCGGTGTCGAGCGGGCCGACGTGCAGGGTGATCGGCGGGACCCAGGTTTCCAGTTGCCGCACGACGTCGGCCACCTCGTCCGTGCCCAAGTACGCGGATTCGGTCAGGAACAGCACTTTCGCGCTGTTGAGCGTCCGGGTGTAGCGGATCACCTCGTCCACCAGCTCGTTCGGGCTGGGCAGCAGCACGACCAGCGCGACCTCCTCGCGCAGCGCCCGGCCCAGGCGCGGGAACACGCGGCCCGGCACGGCCCGGACGGCGTCCAGCCGGTCCTCGCTCTCCGGGCGCAGCGCCCCGGCGTCCACCAGCAGGTCGAACATCCGGTCGCACACCTCGGCGGTGCGCTCGTCGATCGACAGCTCCCGGTCGGTCGGCAGGCAGCCGGTCAGGTCCAGCACGACCCCGCGCATGTCCCGCCGCGCGAGCTCGGCGGCGACCCAGTCCGCGCACCGGTTGACCAACGCGGTCTTGCCGCACCCGGACTCGCCGGTGACCAGCGCCAGGCGGCCGTACTCCAGCAGGACGCCCAGGTCGCCCATCTCCTGCCGGAACAGGTCGAAGGCCTCTTCGGTGCCGTCGACGGGCACGTAGTAGTCGCGGTGCGCCGGCCGGTGCCACGGGCGCAGCGGGCGCATCGGCGTGCTCTCCCAGCCCGGCAGCGGGAACGGGTTGACGCGGGGCGCGGTCACCGCGCCACCCACCCGGTCACCGCGCCACCCACCCGGTCACCGCGCCACCCACCCCGGTCACGCGCGGCAGTGCGGCGGCTCGACCGGCCCGCCCGCCGTCCATGCCCACCCCCGTCGCCTCGCGGCGGTCTGGCGAAAGCTCCAGCCTACCGACGGAGAGTCGCACACGGGCACGGATCCGTTAACCGGCGCACCCCGTTCGGCCCATCCCCGTTGGTGCTGCCGGGAGTGGACGGAGTAGCCGCGGTCGACGCTCAGGTGATCACGCGCGGCGAACGGGCTCACCAGGCCGCGGGCGCGTAGTCCTTCAGGAAGCAGCCGTACAGGTCCTCGCCCAGCTCGCCGCGCACGATCGGGTCGTACACCCTGGCCGCGCCGTCGACGAGGTCCAGCGGCGCGTGGAAGCCCTCCGCGGCCAGCCGCAGCTTGGTCGGGTGCGGCCGTTCGTCGGTGATCCAGCCGGTGTCGACGGCGGTCATCAGGATGCCGTCCTCGGTCAGCATCTCCTCGGCGCTGGTGCGGGTCAGCATGTTCAGCGCGGCCTTGGCCATGTTCGTGTGCGGGTGGCCCGGCCCCTTGTAGGCGCGGCTGAACTGGCCCTCCATCGCGGAGACGTTCACCACGTACTTGCGGCGCGCGGGCGAGGCGGCCATCGCCGGCCGCAGCCGGGAGATCAGGATGAACGGCGCGGTGCTGTTGCACAGCTGCACTTCCAGCAGCTCGACCGGGTCGACCTCGTCCACCCGCTGCACCCAGCTGTTGACCGCCGCCTCGTCGGGCACCAGGCCGCCCGCGTCGATCTCCTTGGACCCGGCGGTCAGCGCCAGCGCCGTGACCGCCGGGATGGTGTCGGCCAACGTGCCCGCCAGCGCCACCGGGTGCGCGGCCATCGTGTGCCCGAACGTCACCAGCTCGGGCAACGGGCCGGCCGGCAGCGGGGCCGATTCGGCCGCCACCAGGGGCGCGTAGGCGTTCGACGACCGGCGCACGGTCTGCGCGGCGTTGTTGATCAGGATGTCCAGCGGCCCGGCGGCGGCCACCGAGTCGGCCAGCCGCACGACCTGGGCCGGGTCGCGCAGGTCGATGCCGACCACGCGGAGCCGGTGCAGCCAGTCGGCGCTGTCGGGCATGGACGCGAACCGCCGCACCGCGTCGTGCGGGAACCGGGTGGTGATGGTGGTGTGCGCGCCGTCGCGCAGCAGCCGCAGCGCGATGTACATGCCGATCTTGGCCCGGCCGCCGGTGAGCAGGGCGCGCTTGCCGGTCAGGTCCGCGCCCTGGTCGCGCTTGGCGCGGTTGAGCGCCGCGCAGTCCGGGCACAGCTGGTGGTAGAACGCGTCGACCTCGGTGTACCGCTTCTTGCACGTGTAGCAGGAGCGGGCGCGCAGCAGCGTGCCCGCCTTCGCGCCGGGTTCCGGCTCGCGCAGCAGCAGGCCGCGGGTCTCGTCGTCGATGCGGGACGGCGAGCCGGTCGCGGTCGCCTCGATGACGGCGCGGTCGGCGGCCGTGACCGAGGCCCGGCGGTCGGCCTTGCGGCGCTTGCGGAGGTTCTTCCAGATGCCGGCGGTGGCCCGGCGGACGGCTACCGCGTCGGCGTGCTCGGTGTCCAGTTCGTCCACTTGGGCGAGCACCCTTAGGGCGATTTCCAGTTCGGCGGGGTCAATCGACACGTCGAGCACTCTACCTGCGGTGAAATCCGACCCCGAACGGGTGAAATTCACGTGAGCCACCGCTAGGGTGCCCGGCATGCCTACAGCGGGTGCCGGCCCACGGGTGCGGCGACTGGCCCATCCCGACGCCGACATCCGGCCGCGTGCCCTCGGCCTGCCGCGCGGACGCCCGGTCCTGGCGGTGTTCGGCTCGGCCGACGCCCTGAGCACCGACCTGGCCGCCGCCGTGCTCCCGGTGCTGCGCGCGGTGCTCGCGGCGGCGGCCGGCGCGGACGCGGTCGTGGTCACGGCGGGCGCGGACGTGGGCGTCACGCACCTGGTCGGCCTGGCCGCCGAGTCGCTGGACGGCCGGTGGCCGCGGCTGGTCGGCGTCGCGCCGTCGGGCCGGGTGGCGGCGGAGGACGCGGAGCCGGCGGACGGTGAGGCACGGCTCAACGTGAACCACGACACGGCGGTGCTCGTGCCGGGGTCGAAGTGGGGCGAGGAGCTGCCCGCGCTGTTCCGCGCGGTGGACGCCGTCACCGGGCCGAAGCGCCCGGCGCTCGCGGTGCTGGTCGGCGGTGGCGAGGTCGCGCGGGCCGCCCTGGTCGACCACCTGGGCCGCGACCGGCCGCTGCTCGTGCTCGCCGGCACGGGTGGGCTGGCGGACGAGATCGCGGGGGGCGGGCCGGCTGCCGCCACTCCCGGCGTGATCGCGGGCGGCGGGCCAGGTGCCGCCACTCCTGGCGTGATCGCGGAGGGCGGGCCGGGTGTTGCCACTCCCGGCCCGATCGCGGGCGGCGAGCCCGGGACCGGCGTTGTCGCGGGTGGCGAGGACGTCGAGGCCCAGGTCGGGACCGCCGCGGCCGAGGCCGTGCCGCAGCCCGTTGTCGCCGAGCGCGACGACGACCTCGCCGTGCTGGTGCGCAGCGGCCAGGTCGCCCTGGTGCACCTGGACGAAGGCGCGGACAAGGTGGCGGCCGTGGTGCGGCGCGTGCTGGGCAACCGGCCCGGCGCCAGGCTGCACGCCGACGTGCCGCCGCCCGCCGTGTGGCCGCGCGTGCGGTTCCGCGCGCCCGAGCCGCACCCCGTGATCGACCCCGGCTACGTGCTGGACTACCCGCTGCTCGCCGACGCGATCCACGAGGCCAACCAGGTGGTGGCCCCCGTGCTGCACGAGTGCGAGGTCGCCGCCCTCCGCTCGCGCGACCGCGCCCGCCTGCTGGTGGTGCTCGCCATCGCGGCCGGCTTCGGCGCCACGGTGTTCGCCGCCTTGCAGGTCTGGCTGCGGGACGAGCCGTGGCCCGGTGTGCTGCTCGCCGTGTCCGGCGCGGCGGCGGCGGTGCTCGCGGTCGTGGCGCGGTCCGGCGAGGACCCCGACGCCAAGGTCCGGGCCGAGCAGCTGCGCGCCTTGTACTTCGACCACCTCGCCGCGCCACCCGCCGTCGACGACGCCGAGCGCGAGGACCGCGCCCGCGAGTTGGCGACGGCCGTGGCGCGGCTCCGGCACGAATCGGTGAGCCGCACATGACCAGCGCCACGACGGCGGTCCACGACCACCGCGAGCAGTTCCTCCGCGCCTACCTGCGGCACCGGGTCGGCGAACGGCTCGCCGGGTTCGAGCAGGCCCAGGCCCGCTACACCGCCGCACGCCGGTGGACCACGAGCCTGTCGGTGCTGCTGTTCACCGCGGCGGCGGCGTTGGGCGCGGTGGCGGTGGCCGACGACGGGCGGCGCGCGCTGTGGGCGTTCCTGGCGACGGTCGCGGCGGCGCTGGCCACGGCGACCGCCGTCTACGAGGCCGCGTTCTCGTTCCGCGCGCTGTCGCGCCGGTCCGCGGACGGCGTGGCGTTGCTGCACCTGCTCCAAGCGCACGGCGCGCCCGAGGGCGAGGACGGCGTCAACGCGTTCCGCACCGAGGTGGAGAGCGTGCTGCGGCACGCGGACCGCTGATCGGCCGTCCGGGTTTCGCGTTCCCGAAGGGTCGGCGGACCGCGCCGACGGCCACCGGGCCGACCCGGTTCGACCTGCCCGAACGCTCCGACCTGCGGTAGTGCCGGGTCGGAGGCCTGCCGGCGCGGTCCACCGGGGAACGCCGACCGAACCCGTCGCGCGCTCGTGGCGAACGCGCGTGCTCAAGCGTGTGGCCGCCGCGCACCGTGATCTATAAGTTCTGGCGGTAGGCCGTTCGGTGGCAATGGATTTCCGCCCCGGCGTGCCCTGGCGACGATCTCCGGCGACCACGCCCGAGCGTTCGCCGTTGACAACGTCGGATTCCGGTCGGCGCTGGGAGAGCACCGTGGGACACGTGGAGCTTGCCGCCGTCGTGGTGGGGCGATAACCGTGGAGATGCGCCGACTCGACCCGGGGGAACTGGTCCGGGACAGCGGGCTGGTGGCCCGCAGGCTGATGCCGTGGCCGATGGTGAACGCCCCGTTCGACGGTTCGTGGTGCGTGGTGCAGCCGGGCGCGGCGTCGAGCACGCACGCCCACCGCGAGCACGAGGTCTGGGTGGCCGTCCACGGCGAGGCGGAGATCGTCACCGACGAGGGCCGGTCGCCGTTCGCGGCGGGCGACATCGTGCACTTCCGCCCGTACGAGGAGCACCAGCTCGTCAACGACGGCGAGGCCGACTTCCAGTTCTTCGCCGCCTGGTGGGACGTGGAGATGGCCGAGCGCTACAGCGCGCGCGACGAGGACGCGCGCTGAGCCGTCCACCCCGAGGACCGGCGGTGTGAGGACTCCGGGCCGGTGCCGGGCTGCCATGGCCCGGGGCGTCAGCCGGGGTCCGGGCCGTCAGCTGGCCGCCGCGGTCAGCCCGGTGGCGGCGAGCTTCGCCGTGCGCGGACCGTGCGCCCAGATCCGCTCCTGGTAGGCGCGCAGCAGCGCCGCGTGGACCTCGTCGACGTACTCGGCCGCCGCGCAGTCCCGCCGCCACACCACCGTCACGCGCCGGTGCACCGGGTTGCCCACGATCGGTTTCAGCAGCACGCCGGGCAGGTCGTGGCCGGTCGGGAAGAAGCACGCCACGGTGTGCCCCGAGCGCACCAGCTCCGCCGCCGACGCCGGATCGACCCCGAAGTGCGCGCACCGCGGCGTGAACCCGGCCGCCTCGCAAGCCAGGTGAAGGTTCAACCTTCCGCCGCCGTAGCTCTCGTCCGGCACGGCCCACTCCTCATCGGCCAGTTCGGACAGCCGAATCTCGTTGCGCGCCGACAACCGGTGCCCGACCGCGATCCCGACCAACATCGGTTCCGTCACGACGGTCCGGCAGTCGGCCTCTTCGGGAATCCGCAGTGGACTCTGCGGGAACTCCGTGACCAGCGCCAGGTCCAACTTCCCCGTGCGCACCAGGTCGAGCACGGCGTCGCTGGTGCGTTCGAGGTGGGTGGTCTGCGGGTGCGTCGGCAGCAGCGCGCGCACCACGCCGACCAGCAACGGCGTCAGCGAACCGGCCACGCCGCCGAGCCGGATGCCCGTGCCGTCGCTCTCCGCGGCCAGCTTGCGCGCGGTCACCAGCAAGTCGTCGAACCGTTCCACCAGGTCACGGGACCGCAGCACGACGTGGCGGCCGAGTTCGGTCAGTTCGACGCCGTCGGTGCGCCGCAGGAACAACGGACCACCGAAGCCCCGCTCGATGCGCCGCAACTGCGCGGTCAGCCCGGCCTGCGCGATCTTCAGCAGTGAGGCGGCTCGGCTGATGCTGCCCGCTTCCGCCACGGTCAGCACGACGTGGAGATGCCTGAGCTCCATGTTCACTGCGGCAGCCTAGGGCAACAAGACGGACCGGACACCGATCGCGAGGGTGGCCAGGGGTGACGACCACGTGCCGGGGTGAACCCCTGCCCGTTGCTCCAACAGGTGCATAACTGGTGAGTTATCGCCACCTCACACCTCCCGCCGCGCTCAGTGGTTCCACCACCCTGCTGGTGGCCGCCACCGAATACCGAGGAGGTGTGAGCGACATGGCGAAAGCGTTGCGGTTGCGACGCCTTTCCCGTCCGCGCGACGACAGGTACCTCTTCGTCCCGCTCGACCACAGCGTCTCGGACGGTCCGGTGGTGCCGCGCGACCGGTGGCACGAGCTCATCGACTCGGTCGTGGTGGGCGGCGCCGACGCCATCATCGTCCACAAAGGACGGGTGCGGACGATCGACCCGGACGTGCTGGCGGGCTGCGCCCTGGTCGTCCACCTCAGCGCGGGCACCGCGCACGCCGCCGACACCAACGCCAAGGTCATCGTCGGCGAGGTCGACGAGGCGCTGCGACTGGGCGCCGACGCGGTGAGCGTGCACGTCAACATCGGCTCGGACACCGAGGAGCGCCAGCTCGCCGACTTCGGCGTGGTCGCCAAGGCGTGCGACGAGTGGAACGTGCCGCTGATCGCCATGGTCTACCCGCGCGGACCGCGCATCGCCGACCCGAACGACCCCGCCCTGCTCGCGCACGTGGTCAACATCGCGGTCGACCTCGGCGCCGACATCGTCAAGACCAACCTCGCGCGACCCACCAAGCGGATGGCCGACGTGATCGCCAGCTGTCCGATCCCGGTGCTGGTCGCGGGCGGCCCCGCGACCGGCGGCAGCGTGGTCGACCACGCCCGCACCGCGATGGCGGTCGGCTGCGCCGGCCTGGCCGTCGGCCGCCGCGTGTTCACCGCGCCCGCGCCCATGTCGCTGGTCGCGGAACTGGCCTCGATCGTCCACGACGACACCGAAGCGGACCTGGTCCGCGCCATGACGGGCGTCGTGGCCTCGTCATGAGCTTGTCGCCAACGGCCGCCGCCGGTCATCCGACCGGCGGCGGCCCGTCCGCACGCCGATCGGGCTCTCACCCCTTGGAGAACCGTTGAAGTTCGCCTGGATCGACCTCCGAACCGTCCCCGAAGCGCACCGCGAAGCCGTCGTGGACGCCGCCGTGCACGCCCGCCTCGCCGGCGTCGTCTCCGACGACCCGGCGCTGCTGGACACGCTGCCGCCCACGATCACCCGGGTGCTCCTCGCCGACGCGGCGGTCGACAGCCCGCACCTGGTCACCGTGGTCGTCGAGGACCAGGACGCGCTCGACCGGCTCACCACCGACGCGGCGTTCGTGCAGGTCCGCGACGACCGCACGCTCAAGCTCGCGTGCGCCGCGGCGGTCCGGCTCGGGCACGCCGTGGTCGCGTTCACCGATCCGACGAAGATCCCGCTGGAGATCGTCATCGCCGCCGCCGACGGCGCGCCCGGCAAGCTGGTCACCGTCGTGGCCGACCTCGAAGAGGCCGCGATCGTGCTCGACGTGCTGGAGCACGGCTCGGACGGCGTGCTGATGGCACCCCGCGACGCCAACGACGTGTTCAAGCTGGCCAGGCTGCTGGAAGCGACCACCGCGCCGCTCGACCTCACCACGCTCGTCGTCGACGGCATCACCCACAACGGCCTCGGCGACCGCGTCTGCGTCGACACCGCCTCGCACTTCCAGGAGGACGAGGGCATCCTCGTCGGCTCGTTCTCCTCCGGCTTCATCCTCTGCTGCAGCGAGACCCACCCGCTGCCCTACATGCCGACCCGGCCGTTCCGGGTCAACGCCGGCGCCCTGCACTCCTACGTGCTCGGACCGGACAACCGCACCAACTACCTGTCCGAACTGCGTTCGGGCAGCACGGTGCTCGCGGTGAACTCCGAGGGCCGCACCCGCAAGCTCACCGTCGGCCGGGCCAAGCTCGAATCGCGCCCGATCCTGACCATCACCGCGCACTCGCCCGAGGGCGTCGAGGTGAGCCTCACCGTGCAGGACGACTGGCACGTGCGGGTGCTCGGCCCCGGCGGGAAGGTCCGCAACGTCACCGAGCTCCAACGCGGCGACGAGCTGCTCGGCTACATCGCGACCGAGCAGCGGCACGTGGGCATCCCCATCGGCGAGTTCTGCAAGGAGACCTGAGCCAAGATGCGCGAGTTCGTCACCGACCTGTTGTCCCGCCAAGGCGACGACGTGCCGGTGTTCACCCACGAGCACACCGTCACCCACGGCGCGTTGCGCGCGTCCGTCGCCGCCGAGGCGAGCCTGTTCGCCGCCTCAGGAGTGGGAGAGGGCAGCACGGTCGCCGTCCAGGTGCCCCCGAGCTTCACCCAGATGGAGGCGGTGCTGGCGCTGTGGACGCTCGGCGCCAGGGTCGTGCCGATCGACCACCGGCTCACCTCGACCGAGGTCGGCGTGCTGTGCGACCTGACCCACCCGCAGTTCCTCGTGCGCGCGACCGGTCGGTTCACCGGCGCCTTCCGCGAGCGGTACGAGCTGGTCACCCAGCGCAAGCCGAACGGCCGGCCCGCCGCCACCCGGCACCGGCTGGTGCAGTTCACCTCGGGCTCGACCGGACGGCCCAAGATCATCGGCCGCAGCACCGAATCGATCATCCGCGAGGTGATGCGGTTCGCCGCCGCCGAGGGGATGGCCCGCCACGGCGAGAAGTACCTGATCCTCAACAACACCGCCTACAGCTACGGGCTGATGGGAGGACTGCTGCACTCGCTGGCCGCCGGGGTCGAGCTGGTGTTCGCGGCGCGGTCGGCCTCCGCCGAGGACGTGCTGCGGACCGCCGCGCGACACCGGGTGGACTTCCTCACCGGCCAGCCGTACCACTTCGAGCTGCTCGCCGAGCAGGGAGGGTCCGAGGCGCTGCGGTCGGTGCGCGGCGCGTTCTCCGGCGGCGAGCTGATGCCGCCGGAGGTGGCCGAGAAGTTCGCCGCTGTCCACGGGGTAGCGGTGGGCGAGTGCTTCGGCACCACCGAGACGGGGGCGCTGACGATGGACGTGAGCGGCACGTCCCGGCCATCAGCGGGCAGGCCGCTGTCCGACACCACCATCAGGGTGCGCGAGGGCCTGGTCGAGGTGGCCCTGGACGAGTCGCCGTACCTGCACGAGGAAGGCGCCTCGCGTTACTCCGACGGGTGGTTCCACACGGGTGACCGCGGCGAGTTCGACGCACGGGGCAACCTGGTGCTGCTGGGACGGTCCGACTCCCTGGTCATGGTGCTCGGCTTCAACGTCGACCTGACCGAGGTGGAGGAGGCGCTGAGGGGCCACCCGCTGGTCACCGAGGCCATCGTGGTGCACGACGGGGCCATCGAGGCCTACGTCGCGACCGCGTCGGACGCGCTGACGCCGGACGAGGTGGCCGCCTGGTGCGCCGAGCGGCTGGCCGAGTTCAAGCGGCCGCGGCGGGTGCACGTGCTGCCCGCGTTGCCGCGCACCCCGAGTGGCAAGCTCGTGCGCAATCCCAGGGTGCTCGCCGACGCGCGGTGATCGCCGGTGTGGCAGGGTGGGCGACGTGGAACAAGTCGTGCTCCTGGACGAGTCCGGTGCCGGGATCGGCGTGGCCGACAAGGCCTCCGTGCACCACGCGTCCACCCCGCTGCACCTGGCGTTCTCGTCGTACCTGTTCGACGGGGCGGGCAGGCTGCTGCTGACCAGGCGCGCCCTGCACAAGAAGACGTGGCCGGGCGTGTGGACCAACTCGTGCTGCGGCCACCCGGCGCCCGACGAGCCGGTGGCGTCGGCGGTGTCGCGGCGGCTGGCCGACGAGCTCGGCCTGGCCGACGTCACCCTCGACCTGGTGCTGCCCGCGTTCCGCTACCGGGCGGTGATGGAGAACGGGGTCACCGAGAACGAGATGTGCCCGGTGTTCCGGGGTCTGGTCGCCGGCGACCCGGAGCCGAACCCGGACGAGGTCGACTCCTTCGAGTGGGCGCCGTGGGCCGAGTTCGCCCCCGCCGTCCTGGCCGGCGCCCGCCCGGTCTCGCCGTGGTGCGCCCTCCAGGTCGCCGAGCTGTGGGCCCTCGGCCCCGACCCCCTGGCCTGGCCGACCGCCTCACCGACCACCCTCCCCCCGGCCGCCCGCCTCTCCTGACCCCGGGAGTCCTACCTCCACGCCGCGCGTGTCCCACGTTCAGAACGACCGTGTCCCACGTTCAGGTCGCGCGTGTCCTACGTTCAGAACACCCGAGTTGAACGCTCGGTCCAGAGAGCGCTCTCTGAGCCGTTGTTACGGGATGACCGGAACTGCCTCCTTTCCTTGACTGATACAGGGGGCCGTCTTACGTTCCGCTGTGAGAGCGCTCTCTTAACCGTCCCCGCAACGCCCTTCGAAAGGGGAGTCGTGATCCCCACCATTCGCCGATGGCGTCGTCTGGTCACCACACTCGCCGTCACGGCCCTGGCCGCGTCCGCGCTGACCTTCGTCACCTCTCCCGCCTCGGCGGCGCCGGTGCTGCTGTCCCAGGGCAAACCCGTCACCGCCTCCTCCACCGAGAACGGCGGCACGCCCGCCTCCGCCGCCGTCGACGGCAACACCGGCACCCGCTGGTCCAGCGCCGCCGCCGACCCGCAGTGGCTCCGGGTCGACCTCGGCTCGTCCACCGCCATCAGCCAGGTCAGCCTGAACTGGGAGAACGCCTACGCGCGCTCGTTCCAGCTCCAGACCTCGGCCGACGGCAACGCCTGGAACACCGTCGCCACCGCGTCCGGCAACGTCGGCGTGCAGACGCTGAACGTCTCGGCCACCGCGCGGTACGTCCGCGTCTACACCACCGCCCGCGCCACCCAGTACGGCGTGTCGCTGTGGGAGTTCCAGGTCTTCGGCGTCACCAACTCCAGCGGCCCGATCGTGCGGGTCGCCGAGTTCCTGGCGGAGTGCCCGTACAGCCACCGACTGCCGGACGACCCGATCGTCGCGCCGAACCTGCCCGGCGCGTCGCACATGCACAGCTTCTTCGGCAACGTCACCACCAACGCCCGCTCCACCGTCCAGTCACTGCTGGCCGGCACGAGCAACTGCAACCCGGGCGTCGACCTGTCCTCCTACTGGGTCCCCACCCTGTACGCGGACAACCAGCCCGTCGAACCGACCGGCACCACGTTCTACTACCTGGGCGAAGGCGTGCGCGACGACGTCATCGCCCGCATCCAGCCGTTCCCCCTCGGCCTGCGGGTCGTGGCGGGCAACGCGAAGGCCACCCAGCCCGACGCCAGCACGATCTCGCGCTGGTCCTGCCTGCACGCCGGGCACGTCGGCGCGTCCAAGGACTTCGTGAACTGCCCGGCGGGCACCATGCTGGAGTCCTACCTGGACTTCCCGCAGTGCTGGAACGGCCGCGACCTGGACTCGGCCGACCACAAGAGCCACATGGCGTACCCGGTGAACGCGGACTGCCCGGCCACCCACCCGGTGCCGGTGCCTAAGCTGCGCCAGGTGCTGCGCTACCCGGTGAGCGGCGACCCGGCGCGGTTCAAGCTCGCCTCGGGACCGGGCTTCACCATGCACGGCGACTTCTTCAACGCGTGGCCGGAGGCGGAACTCGCCCGCCGGGTGCGCGACTGCATCAACCCGATCATCAAGTGCGGCGCGGACGGTCGCCCGTGAAGCGCCTGATCACCGCGGTCGCCCTGCTCGGCGCGCTGGTCGTGCCGGTCGTCCCGGTCACCGCGGCGCAGGCGGCCGAGTGCGGCACGGCCAACGCGGCGCTGAACGCGCCCGTCACCGCGTCGTCGGTCGAGACCGGCAGCCCGTTCACGGCCGCCTCGGCGGTGGACGGCAACACCGGCACCCGCTGGTCCAGCGCGTTCAGCGACCCGCAGTGGCTGCGGGTCGACCTGGGCACGAGCCGGGAGGTGTGCGGCGCGACGGTGCAGTGGGAGGCCGCGTACGCCACCGCGTTCCAGCTCCAGGTCTCGGCCGACGGCACGACGTGGACGACCGTCTACCAGACCACGACCGGCACGGGTGGCACGCAGAACGTCACCTTCACCGGCACGGGCCGCTACGTCCGGCTCCACACCACGGCCCGCGCCACGCAGTACGGCGTGTCGCTGTGGGAGTTCGCCGTGCGCACCGGCACGAACTCGACGCCCACCGGGGGCCTGCTGTCCTACAACAAGCCCGCGTTCGCCTCGTCGTTCCAGGACGACGGCGCGTGCCCGGGCTGCACCCCGGCCAAGGCGCTGGACTACAACCCGGCCACCCGCTGGGCCACCAACGCCGGCACCGGCTGGGTCGACCCCGGCTGGATCTACGTCGACCTCGGGGCCACCGCGCAGGTCAGCAAGGTCGTGCTGCAGTGGGACCCGGCGTTCGCCACCGGGTTCGAGATCCAGACCTCGGCCAACGCGTCGAGCTGGACCACGATCCACACCGTCACCAACGGCACTGGGTTCAAGCAGACGTTCACCGTGTCCGGTACGGGTCGGTACGTCCGGGTGAACCTGACCAAGCGCAGCGGGCAGTACGGCTACTCGCTGTGGGAGTTCCAGGTGTACGGCACCGGCGGCAGCCCCACGTCACCACCGCCGCAGGCGCCGGACCCCGGCAACCCGCTGCGGCTGGTGTGGAGCGACGAGTTCAACGCGCCTGCGGGCACCAGGCCGGACGCGGGCAAGTGGCGGCCCGAGGTCGGCACCGGCCAGAACGCGGAGCTCCAGTACTACACCGACAACCGCAACGCGTTCACCGACGGCGCCGGCAACATGGTGCTGGAGGCCAGGCGCGAGGTCACGCCCGGCTCGGCGTGCCCGGTCGACCCGGTCAGCGGCAGCGGCACGTGCCAGTACACGTCGGCCAGGCTCATCACCGAGGGCAAGGCGTCGTGGACCTACGGCCGGATCGAGGCCAACGTCAAGGTCTCGGGAACCAAGGGCCTGTGGCCCGCGTTCTGGATGCTCGGCAACGACATCTTCAAGGGCACACCGTGGCCCGCCAGCGGCGAGATCGACATCATGGAGCACCTGGGCCGCGAGCCGAACACGGCGTACCAGACGATCCACGGCCCGGCCTACTTCGGCGGCGGCGGGATCGGGCAGGTGCGCGACATCGGCCAGGACTACGCCAACGCGTTCCACCTGTTCCGGGTCGACTGGAACAGCAAGGGCATGGTGTTCAGCATCGACAACGTGACCGTCCTCACCATCGACAAGGCGACGGTGGAGGCGACGCGGGGTCCGTGGGTGTTCGACAAGCCGTTCTTCATCCTGCTCAACAACGCGGTGGGCGGTGACTGGCCCGGCCCGCCGGACGCCACCACGGTCTTCCCGCAGCGCATGCTGGTCGACTACGTCCGCGTCTACCAGTGACGGGAGGGTGCGGTCCTGCCTCGGTGGGACCGCACCTCCCGGTATAAAGGCTGACGTGGACCGCAGACCAGTCACGTTGGAAGAGGTCGCGCGGATCGCGGGGGTTTCCCGGGCCACGGTGTCCCGGGTCGTCAACGGGGTCGCCACGGTGGACCGTGAGCTGCGCCAAGTCGTGGAGAAGGCCATCTCCACGACCGGGTACACGCCCAACCGCGCGGCGCGTTCGCTCGTCACCCGCAGGGCCGGAGCCATCGGGCTCGTCCTGCCGGAGGAGGGGCGCACCGTGCACGACCCGTACTTCGGCCGGGTGGTCAGCGGCGTGCTGCCGGTGATCCGGCCGCTCGGCGTGCAGCTCGTGCTGACCACGGGCGACCACCGCGAGGTGGTGGACGACATCCGTCAGCGCAGGCTGGACGGCGTGATCCTGATCCACACCCACGGCGCCGACCCGCTGCCCCGGCAGCTGATCGAGTCGAACCTGCCGGTCGTGCTGGCCGCCCGCCCCGTCCGGCCGATGTCGATCACGTACGTCGACGTCGACCAGGCCGCCGGCGCGGCCCTCGCCGCCGACCACCTGGTGGCCTCGGGGTGCCGTCGGCTGGCCACCATCACCGGTCCGCTGGAGACGCCCGCCGGCCAGGACCGGCTGCGCGGCTTCCGCGACGCGGTGGCCCGGCACGGCCTGCCCGAGGCCGTGGTCGTCGAGGGCGACTTCTCCCGCGAGGGCGGCGCCGAGGCGGCCCGGCGACTGGTGGACCTGGACGTCGACGGCCTGTTCGTCGCCTCGGACCTGATGGCGACCGGCGCGCTGCCGGTGCTGCGCAACAGCGGGCTGCGGGTGCCCGAGGACGTCAAGGTGGTCGGCTTCGACGACAGCAGCCCGGCCGTCGAGTGCGACCCGCCGCTGACCACGGTCCGCCAGCCGGTGGAGGACATGGCCGCCGAGATGGCCCGCCTGCTGGTGGAACGGGTCGAACGCCCGGACCGCCCGGTCAGCTCCGTCGTGTTCGCGCCGACGCTCGTGGTCCGCCGATCCAGCTGACCCGAACCCGCTCGCCCACACCCATCCCGCTCGCCCACACCCCGCTCGCTCACACCCACCCCGCCGCCGCGCCCTACGCGTCATCGCGCCCGTGACCTGTCCGCGCCCGTGACCTGTGTGCGCCCGTGACCTCGACCTGCGCGTCACCGCTAGCGGCAGGTACCCGCGACCGCTGCCAGCGCGCTATCGGGCGCAAGCGGTCCGCAGGGGTGGGCGGCGTGAGGTCGGCGTGGGTGGTTGGGCTGGGGTGGTTGGGGTGGGGTGGTTGGGGTGGGGCTGTGGTGGGGTGGGGTGGTTGGGGGTGAGTGGTGCCCTCCTCGTTCGTGGTCGTTCCTCGTGCACGACCGTCCCCGCCGCCGGGCCGGCCGTTTTATCCGGCTAACGTGAGTAATGCGGTTCGGGTTGTCCCAGGTTGCATTCTTCGCCTGGTCGGGTGATCCAGGCAGGGGGCGCGAGAGCCGGCGCAGGCTGTCGGCAAGCTGTCGATCGCCGAACGTCGGAACAACGCACCCGTCGCGTCCGTTCTGTCCGTTGTGCCGACCGCCGAACTCGCCCCGACCCGTTCCCCGGCCCGCTTCGTCGCCCTGGCGGGCGCTGTCGCCGTCCTGCTCACCGTCGCCCTCGTCGGCGGGATGGACGTCTACCGGCTGGGCGACTCCACCCGACACCTCCGCCGCACCATCAGCGAGTACGCCCTCGGGCCGCAGCGCTGGGTGTTCGACACCGCCGTCCTGCTGCTGGTGCTCGGCTCGGTGGCGATCCTGGCCGTGCTGGTCCGGCACGGCGTGGCGAGGTGGCACTCGGTGGGCTCGGTGGCGTTCGCCGCGTGGTCGGTCGGGTTGACGCTGGTCGTGATCTTCCCCAAGAACGACTGGGCGATCGGCCCGAGCGTGAGCGGCAGCATCCACCGCTTCGGCAGCCTGCTCGCGTTCGTCGCGCTGCCGGTCGCCGCGATCCTGCTCGCCCGACCGTGGCGGCGCGACCCGGTGTGGGGCGCGCACGCCCGGTGGACGTTCCGGTTCGGCGTGCTGTCGGCCCTGGCGTTCACGCCGATCCTGTACGCGATCGGCGTGAACGCGGTCGTGGGCACGTCCTGGTGGCGGGTGATCCCGCTCGGGTACGTCGAGCGGCTGCTGGTGCTGACCGAGGTGGTGGCCGTGCTGGTGGCGGCGGTGTGGGCCATCGCGGTGGCGCACCGGCCCGCCGGTGAACACCGGGTTCAGGAGTACAAGCCGTCCAGCACGTCCTTATAGCGGCCCTCGATCTCCTTGCGCCGCATCTTCAGGCTCGCGGTGAGGGTGCCGTCGTCCACCGAGAAGTCCTTCGGCAGCACGGCGAACTTCTTGATCGTCTCGTGCCGCGCCACCTTCTCGTTCGCCGCCGACACGGCACGAGCCACCTCGGCGTCCGCGTCCAGGTCGGCGGGCGCGAGGTCGGCGTCGATGGTGACCAGCGCGACGCAGTAGTTGCGGCCGTCGCCGTGCACGAGCACGTTGCCGATGTACGGGCTGCCCGCCTTGACCAGGCCCTCCACCGCCTGCGGCGCGACGTACTTGCCGCCGGAGGTCTTGATCAGCTCCTTCTTCCGGTCGGTGATGCGCAGCCGGCCCGCCTCGTCCAGCTCGCCGATGTCGCCGGTGTGCAGCCAGCCGTCCCGCAACGTCGCGGCGGTCTCCTCGGCCAACCCGCGGTAGCCGCGCATGATGCCGCGCCCGCCGATCAGCACCTCGCCGTCGTCGGCGATGCGGACCTCGGTGCCGACCAGCGGCTTGCCGACCGTGCCGAGCTTGTTCGCGCCGGGCCGGTTCACGAACGACGCCGCCGACGACTCGGTCAGGCCGTAGCCCTCCAGGATGGTGATGCCCGCGCGGTCGAAGAACTCGCCGACCGGGCGCGACAGCGGCGCGGAGCCGGACACGAAGTACTTGATCCGACCGCCGACCCGGTCGCGCAACTTGCCGAACACCAGCTTGTCGGCGATCGCCCGGCGCACCTTCCACCCGGGGTGCTCGGCCACGGCCAACGCCCAGTCGAACAGCTTCGCCTTCACCCCGCCCGCCTCGCGCACGGAGGCCACCACCCGCTGGTGGATCTTCTCGAAGATCCGCGGCGCGGCGGCCACCACGGTCGGGCGCAGGTCGAGCAGGTTGGCCGCGATCCGGTCCACGTCGCCGTCCACGGCGGTGGGCACGCCGGTCGCGAGCATCCCGACCTGGAGCACCTTGCCGAACGCGTGGGACATCGGCAGCCACAGGAAGTGCAGGTCCTCCGGCGTCAGCACGCCCAGCTCGTGGATCGCCTCGGCCGTGTAGAGCCAGTTGTCGTGGGTCAGCTCGACGCCCTTGGGCGTGCCCGTGGTGCCGGAGGTGTAGATCAGCGTGGCCAGCCGGTCCGGTGTGAGCTCGTCCACCATCGCGTCGTAGTCGCCCTCGACCTCGTCGGGCTCCCAGTCCGTCGTGACGACCTTCGCGTCGACCTTGCCCGCCAGTTCGGGGTCGGCCACCACGAGCACGCTCTCCGAGTCGCGGACGATGTGCGCGACGACGTCCGGCGTGCTGCTCGGGTAGATGGTCGTCGTCACGCCGCCCGCCGCGAGCACGGCCAGGTCGGTGAGGATCCAGTCCACGCTGGTGGCCGCCATGATCGCGACCCGCGCCTCGTCGCGCACGCCGAGCCCGCGGAAGCCCAGCGCCCGCCTGCGCACCTGCTCGCCGACCTCGGCCCAGGTCAGCGACGTCCACCCGGCGCCGTCGCGGCGGCGCAACGCCTCGGCGTCCGGGGTCTCGCGCACGCGTTCGCGCAGCAGATCGGGGATGGAACGGGCCACGGTGACCTCCTGGGGAGCGACGCTCTAGAGCGGTACTCTAACCCCGTGAGATCGACTGGTCGGCGGGCAGTGCTCGACGCGGCCCTCGCGCTGGTCGACGAGGGTGGGCTGGACGCGGTCACGATCAGCGCGCTGACCGCCCGTTCCGGGGTGTCCAACGGCAGCGTGTACCACCACTTCGGCAGCCGGGCGGGCCTGCTCACCGTGCTGTACGGGGAGAGCTTCGCGCACTGCGTGGCGGCGCTGGCGCCGGCGCTGGAGGTCGGCGGCCCGGAGCAGGTCGTGCGGGAGGTGGCGGCGCGGTACCTGCGCTGGGTCGCCGAGCACCCCGGCCGGGCGCGGTTCCTCTACGCCGCGCCGGCGACCGCCGATCCCGCGGTGAAGGCGGAGGTGTTCGAGCCGGTCGCGCGCTGGTTCGCGGCGCGCATGGCGGCGGGGGAGTTGCGGGAGATCCCGTTGTGGGCGTTGGACGCCGTGGTGATGGGTCCCGCGCACGAGTGCGCCCGGCGGCACCTCATGGGCGTGCTCGACCTGGCCCTGGCGTCGGATCTGGTCGGGGATGCGGTGTGGGCGGCGGTCGCGCCCTAGGGTGATCGCATGGCCACTTGGGGCGACCTCGCCGCATACGTGCACGACACCTATGACGTGATCGCGGAGAACGAGGACGAGATCCGGATCCTGTTCAACTTCGAGCAGTACGACGAGGACGACGAGCGGACCCAGGTGGTCATCCTGGTCCGCGAAGTGCTCGACAAGCTGCACGAGTGGGTGCAGATCGCCTCGCCGATCGGGCTGGCCACGCGCGTCGACCTGCACGCGTTCCTCGCCGAGGTCGGCAACTCGACCATCGCGTGCGGCGCGGCGATCATGGGCGACCACGTCGTGCTGCGGCACTCGTTGCCGTTGTCGGACCTGGACATCCACGAGTTCACCGAGCCGCTGGCGCTGCTCGCGGGCACGGCGGACCGGCTGGAGGAAACGTTCTTCGGCGGCGACGACTACTAGTGCTAACTTAGGCTGACCTCACTAGGGAAGGCGCTGAGTGTCCACACGCCCTGTCGCGACCGCCGGGTACGAGTCCATGACCATCCAGGTGCGCGCGGGCGTGGGTGAACGACGCCTGGTCGCCGCCGTGCGGTCCCTGTTCGTGCGGCACGAGGTGCTGCGGGCCGACGGCTTCACCGCCGAGTCGTGCGTCCACCGAGTGTCGCTGCCCTCGTGCCTGGTGGCGCTCGCCACCGTCGACGACGTGTCGGGCGACGTGCCGCTGCGGGTGGTGTGGCTGGACGGCGGCGCGTCCGGTCGGATCGTGCTGACCGTGCGCCTCGACGTGCTGGCCCGACTGCCGTGGCACGTGCTGCTGCCCGGCCTGGTGTCGGCGTGGAGCGCGAGCACCCACCTGCGCGCCCGCCGGGCCTCCGCCCGGGTCTCCTGAGGTCGTTCTCCCGAACCGGAACCGGTCGCCCGGACCGTTGACAGCGGGTGTCGTGGGGTGCTGTGATCCACCCAACGGATAGGAAAGTTTCCTAACTGAACCGCCGCCGCCGTGCTCCACCTCACCCCTGAACCGTGGGAGGCGCCCTGTGGCACCCCGATGGCCTGTGTTGACCCTCCTGACGCCGCTCGTCGCGGCCGTCCTGTCCGTGCCGACCGCTTCGGCTGACGACGTCGGCGCGGCGGCCGTCACCGAGCACCAGGCGGAGAGCGCGACGATCTCCGGCGGCCTGGTCGAGTCCAACCACGCGGGCTACACCGGCGGCGGCTTCGTCAACTACGACAACGCCTCCGGCGCGTACGTCGAGTTCACCGTGACCGCCGCGACCGCCGGCGCGGCGACCCTGTCCTTCCGCTACGCCAACGGCACCACCGCCGACCGGCCGGTGAGCGTCACCGTCAACGGCTCGGCGGGCGTGGGCGTGGCGTTCCCCGGCACCGGCGCGTGGTCCACCTGGGGCACCGGTTCGGCGACCGCGTCCCTCGCGGCCGGCGCGAACCGGGTGCGCGTCACCGCGACCACGGCCACCGGCGGACCGAACCTCGACCGGCTCACCGTCGACACCGGCACGACCGGGGCCGGCCGGCCCGCGGACGTCAACGGGCAGCTGCGGGTGTGCGGCGTGAAGCTGTGCAACCAGCACGGGAAGCCGATCCAGCTGCGCGGCATGAGCACGCACGGCATCCAGTGGTACTCGCAGTGCGTCAAGGGCGCCTCGCTGGACGCGTTGGCGACCGACTGGGGCGCCGACGTCCTGCGCATCTCGATGTACGTGCAGGAGGGCGGGTACGAGACGAACCCGCGCAAGTTCACCGACCTGGTGCACGGCTACGTCGAGGAGGCCACCCGGCGCGGCATGTACGCGCTGGTCGACTGGCACCAGCTCGACCCCGGTGACCCGAACGCGAACATCTCCCTGGCGCGCACCTTCTTCACCGAGGTCGCGCGGCGGCACCGGGACAAGACCAACATCATCTACGACATCGCGAACGAGCCGAACACCGTGTCGTGGGCGGGGATCAAGTCCTACGCCGAGCAGATGATCCCGGTGATCCGGGCCCAGGACCCCGACGGCGTGGTGTTCGTCGGCACGCACGGCTGGGGTTCGCTCGGCATCTCCGACGGCCGCAGCGAGCAGGACATCGTCGACAACCCGATCAACGCCACGAACTTCATGTACACGTTCCACTTCTACGCGGCGTCGCACCAGGACGAGTACTTCGCCGCGCTGCAGCGGGCGGCGTCGCGGCTGCCGATCTTCGTGACCGAGTTCGGCACCCAGACCTACACCGGTGACGGCGCCGACGACTTCGCGTACAGCCAGAAGTACCTGGACTTCCTGGCCGCGAACAAGATCGGCTGGACGAACTGGAACTTCTCCGACGACTTCCGCTCGGGCGCGGTGTTCAAGGAGGGCACGTGCGCGGGTTCCACCTTCACCGGCACGGGCGTGCTCAAGCCCGCCGGCGTCTGGATCCGCGACCGCATGAGGACCCCGGACAACTTCCCGACGAGCTGACCGGCCACCTCGCCGGCCTGCTCCTCCGGCCGTTCCCCGAACTCCCTCCGGCGGCGCCGCGCCACCGCGGACGGCAGTCCGCCACGATGCGGCGTCGCCGACGGTGAGAAGCAGTCCTCTGCGCCACAGGGACCACGACGCGTGGGCAGAAGGCCTATCGGGTAACGGCGTCACACCGCGGGTCGATCACCGGCGTGACCGGGGCTGTCCAAGGCTCCGCGACACCGGGCGGTGCGGGATGTCCCCAAGTGGTGCAGCCAGACGAAGCTCCGGCACGGCGGTGGCCCGGGTGCTCGCGGTGGCCGTCCTCGCCGCCGCACTGGTGGTCACGCCGACCACGTGGCACGCGCCGGCGGCCGTGGCCGCGACGCCGACCGCGATCACCGACGTGCCGACGACGGCGACCGTGGGCACGCCGTACACGTTCTCCGGCACCGTGACCGACGAGGGCCCGGTAGCGGCGGTCGAGGTGTCGACCGACGCGGGCGTGACGTGGCGGGCAGCCGCCTGGCAGGCCGGTGGGACGACGTGGAGCCACACCTTCACACCGTCGGCCTCGGGCGGCGCGGGACTGCGGGTCCGCGCGCTCGACGCCGAGGGCGGCACGGTCGGCGAGGCTGCCGCGGAGACGCCGGTCGCCGCGAGGACGTGCCCGTGCGGCCTGTGGTCCGACTCCGACGTGCCGACGACGGCCGACGCGGCGGACGACGCGGCCGTGGAGCTGGGCGTGAAGTGGCGCTCGACGCACGACGGCCACGTGCGCGGCATCCGGTTCTACAAGGGACCGCGCAACACCGGCGCGCACACCGGCTCGCTGTGGTCGGCCGCCGGCGTGCGGCTGGCGACCGGCACGTTCCGCGACGAGACGGCGAGCGGCTGGCAGACCCTCGTCTTCCCGTCGCCCGTGCCGGTCCTCGGCGGCGCCACCTACGTGACCTCCTACTTCGCGCCGGCCGGGCACTACTCGTTCGACCACGGCTACTTCACCCGGTCCTCGCGCTACCTGGAGCCGCTCACCGGCCTGCAGACCGGCGTCGACGGCCCCAACGGCGTGTTCCGCGCGGGCGCGGGCTTCCCCGGCGCCACCTCCTCCGGCACGAACTACTGGGTCGACGTGGTGTGGTCGCCGGAACCCGGCGCGGACACCAGGGCGCCCGACCTGACCGGCACGACCCCGGTCGCCGGCGCGGGCAGCGTCGCGCTGTCCGAGGTCGTGACCGCCGCCTTCGACGAGCCGGTCGCGCCGGGCTCCGCCGAGTTCGCGCTCACCGGTCCGGACGGCACCGTCGCCGGCGTCACCTCGTTGTCCGGCAACGGCCTGACCAGCCAGTTCCAGCCGGACGCCCCGCTGCCGGCCGGCACGGCGCTCACCGCGTCGGTGCGCGTCCGCGACGCGGCGGGCAACCGGACCGCCACGCACACCTGGCAGTTCACCACCGGCACACCACGGGCGGCGCAGTGCCCGTGCACGCTGTGGGACGACTTCACCACCCCGGCCACGCCCGCCGCGGACGACGCGCGCCCGGTCGAGCTCGGCGTCGGGGTCCGGTTCGCGGGCCGGGGCGAGGTGCTGGGCGTCCGGTTCTACAAGGGGCCGGGCAACACCGGCACGCACACCGGGTCGCTCTGGACGTCGACCGGGCTGCTGCTGGCCACCGGCACGTTCGGCGGCGAGACGACGACCGGGTGGCAGACGCTGACGTTCGCCGCGCCGGTGTCCGTCCAGCCCAACACCACCTACGTGGCGTCCTACCTCGCGCCCGAGGGCCACTACGCCGCCACCCAGCGGCACTTCGAGTCGCAGCCGACGACCTACGGCCCGGTCACCGCCCCGGGCGACGGCGCGAACGGGGTGTACCGCTACGGCGGGGGGTTCCCGACCAGCGCGCACCTCGCGTCCAACTACTGGGTCGACGTCGTGTACCGCAACGGCCTCAACGGCGACACCACCCGGCCCACCCTCGACACCCGCACCCCCGGACCGGACGCCACCGACGTGCCGCTCGACGGGCCGTTGACGCTCGGGTTCAGCGAAGCGGTCGACCCAGGGTCGGCCGTCGTCGTGCTGACCGACCCGGCGGGCGCGTCGCTGCACGGCACGGCGACGTACTCGGCGGAC
Organism: Actinosynnema sp. CA-299493; assembly: GCF_050946825.1. Taxonomy (NCBI): domain Bacteria; kingdom Bacillati; phylum Actinomycetota; class Actinomycetes; order Pseudonocardiales; family Pseudonocardiaceae; genus Actinosynnema; species Actinosynnema sp. CA-299493. Next base: position 7,270,621 of record NZ_CP191993.1, on the reverse strand, counting down.
GGGAAGACCGTGACGTGGACGCCGAACGGCGCGCTCAAGGCGGGCACCCGGTACGCGGCGAGCGTCCAGGCGGCCGACGTCAACGGCAACACCGTGGAGTCGCCGGCCACGTGGGCGATCACCACCCAGGCCACCGCGCCCTGCCCCTGCGCGCTGTTCAGCACCGCGACCGTGCCGCGCGTCCCGTCCGCGAACGACGGCGGCGCGTACGAGCTGGGCGCCCGGTTCGCCACCAGCCGCGGCGGCTGGGTCACCGGCGTCCGGTTCTACAAGGGTGAGGGCAACACCGGCGTCCACACCGGCTCCCTCTGGACCGCCGCCGGGCAGCGGGTCGCCACCGGCACGTTCACCGACGAGACCGCGACCGGCTGGCAGACGCTCGCGTTCGCCGAACCGACGCCCATCGCGAGCAGCACGACCTACGTGGTCTCCTACACCGCGCCCAACGGGCACTACGCCGTGGACGGGCAGTACTTCCTCCGCCGCCACCCGGTCGTCTCCGCGCCGTTGACGACCGCGGCGGGCAGCGCGGCCGGTGTGTTCGTGCCGGGCGGCGGCTTCCCCGACCACTCCTGGGACGGCAACAACTACTGGGTGGACGTCGACTTCACGCCGTTCACCGACACCACGCCGCCGGTGCACACCGGGCACACGCCGGCCGACGACGCCGCGGACGTCCCGCTGGACGCGCCGCTCACCGTCACCTACGACGAGCGGGTCAGCCCGGTGGGCACGACCTTCAAGGTGGTGGACTCCCACGGCGTCACCATGCGGGGCGCCCTCACCCGCGCCGACGACGACCGCGCGCTGGTCTGGACCCCGGCCGCGCCGCTGGTCCGCGGCACCACGTACACCGCGGCCGTGCGCGCGGTCGACGTGCACGAGAACACGGCGACGGAGACCCTGACGTGGTCGTACACCACGGGGAACCCGCCGTGCCCGTGCTCGCTGTTCAGCGAGGCCGCGGTGCCGGAGGCGGTCGACGGCGGCTACCTGGGCGGCGCGGGCTTCGGCGTCAAGTTCGTGCCCACCGCGGACGGCTTCGTGACCGGCGTGAAGTACTACAAGTCGCCGGCCAACGGCGGTCCGCACGTCGCCTACCTGTCGCTCCCCGACAACACGACCCTGGCCTCCCGCGAGTTCGACGCCGAGACCGCGTCGGGCTGGCAGCGGACGACCTTCACCACCCCGGCGCCGGTCACCGCGGGCACCACCTACCTGGCCTGGTACAGCACCTACCAGGGCCACCAGTCCGAAACCCGCGACTACTTCCGGTCCGGTGGCGTCGACACCCCGGCGCTGACCGCACCGGGCGGTCCCGACACGCCCAACGGGATGTTCGGCCGCATCCAGGGCTACCCCGACTTCCCCCGGACCGCCAACCACCACAACTACTGGGTCGACGTCGTCTTCACCCCGGCGATCGGGGGATCTTCGACGAGGTGAGTGCGTCGGGCCCGACCGTGCGGCAGCATCGGAGGCGGGGCGAGATCCAGGGGGACACGTGCGCAAGAAGGCGGACAGCGGTGACACGGCGGCCGTGGTCGGCTTCGGGGTGGCCGCGGCGCGCGGCGGTGACGTCGCGGCGGCGGAGGTCTGGTACCGCGCCGCCGCCGACAGCGGTGACGTGGACGGCATGAACCTGTTGGCGTTGCTCCACGAGGAACGCGGCGCCGTCGGCGAAGCGTCGCACTGGTACGCGCGTGCCGCGGCCGGGGGCAGCACGGTCGCCATGCACGGCCTGGCGCGGATCGCGCGGCAGGACGACCGGCTCGACGACGCCGAGCACTGGTACCGGGAGGCCGCCGACCACGGCGACCAGGAGGCCATGACCGCGTTGGCCGACCTGATGTCGTCGACGGGACGTGGCGGCGACGAGTGGTACCGCCGCGCCGCCGAGTCGGGCGACCCGCGGGCCCTCGTGGTGCTCGGCACGCGGCTGCGGGCCAGGGGAGAGCTCGCCGAGGCCGAGCGGTGGTCGCGCCGGGCCGTGGAGGTGACCGACGAGCCGTTCTTCATGGTGGAGCTGGGTTCGTTGCTCGCGGCGCGCGGCGATCTGGAGGAGGCCGAGACCTGGCACCGCCGTGCCGCCTCGGCCGGTCACGTCGACGCGATGGGCCACCTCGGCTCGGTGCTGGTGGCCAAGGGCGAGGTGGCGGAGGCGGAGGAGTGGTACCGGGAGGCGGCCGGGACCGGTCGGCGGTCCGCCATGGCCGACCTCGCGCTCTTGTTGGCGCACCGGGGCGAGGTCGGCGAGGCGGAGGAGTGGTTGGCGCGGGCGGCGACCTCGGCCGGGGTCGAGGTGGACCACGACCTGTGGTCCACCCTGCCGCCGCTGGACCCCGGCGCGCTGGACCGGCGGGAACGCGACGCGGCCGGGTGGGTGCTCGTCGTCCTCGGCGTCCTGGCCCGGTGGCGGGACGACGTCGACCGGGCCGAGCGCTGCTTCCGCCGTGCGGCGGGCGCGGGCAACGCCCAGGCGATGCACGAGCTGGGGATGCTGCTGACCCGCTGGGGCAGCGCCACCACGCGTGCCGCCGCACGGCGTCCGGGCCGCCGGGTCGAGCCGCCGTCGGACCAGCCGGAGACCTGGTTCACCCGCGCCGCCGAGGCGGGCCACCCGGACGCGATGCTCAGCCTGTCCGCCCTGCACAAGGGCCGTCCGGAGGGCGACCTGTGGTGGCACCGCGCCATCGCGGCGCGCCAGGCCGACGCGATGGAGGCGCTGGTCGACGGCCCGTCCGGCTGACCGCGCCGCGCGGTGCGGACAACTCCGGGCTCGACACCGCCGCCGGACCCGGCGTGGCGGCCCGGCGTCAGGAGACCGGCCAGCTGTGGACGGGTTCGTTGGTGTGCATCAGGTCCCGGTAGGTGCGCAGCATCCGCCGCAGCGCCTCGGGCCGGTCCAGCGCCGTGTGGTCGTAGTGCTTGTGGAACGCGCGCGCCTGCCACGTCGCCCCGTTCACCCCGGTCAGGCACCGCTGCTCGATCACGCCCAGCAGCCGGTCGCGCTCGGCCGCGTCCACCTTCATCCGCACCAAGCCCTCGTGCGCCATCGGCAGCAGCCGGCGCAGCACCAGCTCCGCCACCGGCACCGTGCCGAGCCCCGGCCAGTACACCTGTGCGTCGAGGCCCATCCGCGCGCCCGCCGTGAAGTTCTCCTCCGCCGCGCTGAACGACATCTGCGACCACAGCGGCCGCTCCTCCTCGGCCAGCACGCGCACCAGGCCGTAGTAGAACGCGCCGTTCGCCAGCATGTCGACCACCGTCGGCCCGGACGGCAACGTGCGGTTCTCCACCCGCAGGTGCGGCTGGTCGCGCACCACGTCGTACACCGGCCGGTTCCACCGGTAGATCGTGCCGTTGTGCAGCCGCAGCTCGGCCAACGACGGCGTGTCGCCGCGCTCCAGCACCTGCAACGGGTCCTCCTCGTCGCAGATCGGCAGCAACGCCGGGAAGTACCGCACGTTCTCCTCGAACAGGTCGAAGATCGACGTGATCCACCGCTCGCCGAACCACACCCGCGGCCGGACGCCCTGCTCCTTCAGCTCGTCGCTGCGCGTGTCCGTGGCCTGCTGGAACAACGCGATCCGCGTCTCCCGCCACAGCTCCTTGCCCAGCAGGAACGGCGAGTTGGCCCCGATCGCGACCTGCACGCCCGCGATGGCCTGCGCCGCGTTCCAGTACGCCGCGAAGTCCTCCGGCGACACCTGGAGGTGGAACTGGGTGCTGGTGCAGGCGGCTTCCGGGACGATCGAGTCCGCGGTGAGCTGCAACCGCTCGACGCCGCTGATCCCGATCTGGAGGTCCTCGCCGCGCGCGGCCAGCACCTGCTCGTTCAGCAGCGCGTAGCGCGGGTTGCCCGACAGCGCGTCCACCGCCAGGTGCTTCGGCTGCAACGTCGGCAGGATGCCGATCATCACCATGTGCGAGCCCACGCCGCGCGCCTTGTGCTCGGCCTCGTTCAACGACGTCCGCACGACGTCCTCGAACGCCGTGATCCCGCCACCGGTCAGCAGCCGGGGCGCGACGTTGATCTCCAGGTTCCACTGGCCCAACTCGGTCACGAAGTCGGGGTCGGCGATGGCCTCCAACGCCTCGGCGTTGCGCATCGCCGGGTCGCCCGCGTCGTCGACCAGGTTGAGCTCGATCTCCAACCCGGTCGTCGGCCGGTCGAACTCGAACCGGGACTCGCCCAGCATCCGGGCGAACACGTCCAGGCAGCGGCGCACCTTCGTGCGGTACCGCGTCCGGTCATCGCGGGTGAACTCCTGTCGCCCGACGTCGTCGCCCATACCGCCGCCTTCCGCACGCCTCGATCAGCGCGCGGGTACCGCGATCGCGGTCACCACAAACCCCTCCCGCGCCAGCCAGCGACCGGTGAACCCGTCCAGCACGACGCCGTCCACCACGGGCGGCTCGATGAGGATGCGCGCGGTGAACGTGCCGTCGTCCGGGTTGAGGGTCACCTCGGCGTCCTCGAACCCCAGCCACTTCCGCGTCAGCGGGAACCACGCCTTGTAGACCGTCTCCTTGGCGCTGAACAGCAGCCGGTCCCACGCCACCTTGTCGCTCGACGCCCGCAGTTCACCCATCCGGGCCAACTCGCCGGGCACCGCGACGGCCTCCAGCACGCCGTCCGGGGTCGGCTCGTTCGGCTCGGCGTCGATCCCGATCGTCCACACCTCCGACACCCGGCCGACGGCCGCCGCCCGGTAGCCCTTGCAGTGCGTGATGCTGCCGACGACGCCCTGAGGCCACGTCGGCTCCCGGTTCGGACCGGGCAGCAGCGGCGCGGGCGGGAAGCCGAGACCGGCCAGCGCCGTGCGCGCGCAGTGCCGGCCGGTGGTGAACTCCTTGCGCCTCTTCTCCACCGCCCGGGCGACGTGTTCCTCCTCTTCGGGGAACAACACCACCCCGTCGGGGTCGTCGAACGCGTCGAACGCCGACACCGGCGGCGCGAGCAGGTCCGTGATCACCGCGCGTCCCCCTCTCGCAGCACGTCCAGCAGCGGGGCGGCGGTCCAGCCGCGCGGCTGCCACTCCCGCGGGTAGCCGAGCGACACCTCGTCGAAGCGGACGCCGTCCTTGCGGATCGTGCGCGGGATGTGCAGGTGCCCGTAGACCATCACCGCCGCGCGGAACCTCAGGTGCCAGTCCGCGGTCCGCTCGGTGCCGCACCACAAGGCGAATTCGGGGTACCGCAGCACGAACGTGGGATCGCGCACGAGGGGCCAGTGGTTGATCAGCACGGTGCGCAACGAGCTGTCCACGGCGCGCAACCGGCGTTCGCTCTCCTCGATCCGCGCCGCGCACCACGCCTCACGGCTCGGGTACGGGTCGGGGTGCAGGAAGTACTCGTCGGTGCAGATCACACCGGCCTCCTGCGCGACGGCCAGCGCGGACGCCTTGTCCGTCGTGCCCGCCGGGCGGAACGTGTAGTCGTAGAGCGTGAACAGCGGCGCCACCGCCACCGGGCCGCCGGCGCCCTCGAACACCGCGTACTCGTCCTCGGGCGTGAGCACGTCGATGCTCCGGCACAGCTCGACCAGCTGCTTGTAGCGCACCTCGCCGCGCGACTGCGCCGGGTCGTCCTTCGTGGTCCACAGCTCGTGGTTGCCCGGCGACCACACCACCTTGGCGAACCGGTTGCGCAGCACGCCCAGCGCCCACTCGACGTCGTCGAACTTCTCCGCCACGTCACCCGCCACGATCAACCAGTCGTCCGGCGAGTGGGGTCGGATCGCGTCGACGAACCGGCGGTTCTGCTGGTATGTCACGTGCAGGTCGCTGGTGGCGAGGAGTCGCGGCGCAGTGCTCACACCTTCGAGCGTATCCGTGCGCAGCGCGTATCGGGGAGTGACCGCTCATCCGCTCGTCGCTCCTGTGTGGCCGTTCGGCCGGGTGACGGTGGCCGTGTGACGCTGGACCACTCCCGTTCGTCGCGCGTTCTCTTACCAGGGGGCGTCGGTGTTCCTAGCGTGATGGGCATCACGACGTCCTGGGCGGAGGACCTGATGACCAACTACGTACGACCAGCGCAGCCGTTCGGTCGAACGGTGGGCGCGGAGATCGCCCGCCAGGTGCAACAGCACACGCACCCCGCGGTCGCCCCCAGGCGCACCGACGACGCCGCCCTGGCCATGTTGCTGCGCGCCCGCCAGCGCGGCGACGCCCAGCGGCAGGAGCCGTGGGTGCGCCGGGCGCCGGAGGCGCCACCACGACCGCCGCACGCCGACGTGATCGAGCAACTGGCCGTGCGCCTGGTGCCGCCGTCGCTGTGGGCCGTGGTGGAGCCGTTGCTGCCGCCCGCGAAGGTGCGCCGCCAGGGCGGCGGCCGGGGCCGGGTGTCGGACCGCGCCATCTTCACCGCGATCGTGTTCGTCCTGACCAGCGGTTGCGCGTGGCGGCACCTGCCGCCGACGTTCGGCGTGACCGTGCCGACCGTGCACCGCCGGTTCCAGGAGTGGAGCGAGGCCGGGCTGTGGCTGCGGCTGCGCCGGGCGGCGGTGGACGGCGCGGCGGGCGACGCCGAGTGGCTGCGGCTGGTGCTGGAAGCGGCGGAACGACGCGGCGCGCGCGCCGTGGGCTGAGCGGAACGGGAACGGCGGTGGCGACGCGGGCGTCCCAGAGGTGAACCGGGACGCCCGCTGCGCCGTTCGTCCCAATGGAGGTGTGTGTGACGTGGACGAGCTCTCCAGACGCGAGATCGCGCTGCTGAAGGCGACCGTCGCGAACCGGGTCGAGCTGACCCGCAGCGCCGAGCCGGACGTGCGGGTGGACGGTCTGCCGTTCTGCGACCCGATGACGGCCCGCGCGCTCGTGCACGCCGGCCTGATCGAGCCGGCGCGCCCGGTCGCGCCGGGTGACCTCGCGACCGCCCGCCTCACCGCCGCCGGCGCCGCGGCCCTGGGCGTCCTCGCGCCGGCCTGAACCTCACCGGAACAGCTCGGCGAACCCGCCGGTCAGGTCGGCGAGCACCCGTCCCCGTCGTCGGTCAGGCGTGCACGCCCGCCTGGTACTTCGGCACCCTCACGCTGACCTTCGTCCCCAACCCCTGGGCCGTTTCCACCACGAGACCGTAGTCGTCGCCGTAGCAGCGGCGCAGGCGCTCGTCGATGTTCCCCAGCCCTATCCCGGCCGTCTCGCCGACCTGGCCCGCCAACGTGCGGCGCAGGGCGTCCGGGTCCATGCCGATGCCGTCGTCCTCGATGGTGATGTGCGCCTCCTCGCCCGCGTCCGCCGCCAGGATCGAGATGTGCCCCGGCCCGACCTTGCCCTCCATCCCGTGCCGCACCGCGTTCTCCACCAGCGGTTGCAGGCACAGGAACGGCACGGTCACCGGCAGGACCTCCGGCGCGATCTGCAACGTCACCTTGAGCCGCTCGCCGAACCGGGCACGCTCCAGCGCCAGGTACTGGTCGATCGACTTCAGCTCCTCCGACAGCGTGGTGAAGTCACCGGCCCGGCGGAACGAGTAGCGGGTGAAGTCGGCGAAGTCCAGCAACAGCGTGCGAGCGCGTTCGGGGTCCGTGCGCACGTACGAAGCGATGGCGGACAGCGAGTTGTAGATGAAGTGCGGCGAGATCTGCGCCCGCAGCGCCCGCACCTCCGCCTCCACCAACCGGGTCCGCGACCGGTCCAGTTCGGCCAGTTCCAGCTGGCCCGACGCCCACCGGGCCACCTCGTTGGTCGCCCGGACCAACCCGGCCGACGCCTCCCGGCTGTACGCCGCCAGCACGCCGACCACCCGTCCCTCCACGGTCAGCGGCGCGAGGACGGCCGTGTGCACGGGGCAGTCGGGCGCGGAGCAGGTGATGTCGAACGCCCTGGTGCGGCCGGTGCCGAACACGTCGGCGGCCAGGCCCATCGCCTCGGCCGCGTGGTGCTCGCCGTCGCCCTCCCAGGCCACGACCTCGGTCTCGTCGGTCAACGCGAGCGCGGGCGTGCCGAGCAGCGTCCGCAGGTGCTTGGCCGACTTCTTCGCCGCCTCCGGCACCAGCCCGGCGCGCAGCGGGGGAGCGGCGGACCACGCGGTGTGCAGCGTCTCGAACGTGATCCGCTGCTCGTGGGTCAGGAAGTCGTTGCGGGTGCGGGAGGTCCACCACAGCGTGGTCACCACGGCGAGGCCGACGAGCAGGATCGCGCCCGCCGTCCACAACGCCGTCACAACCGGTCCTGGCTGCGCAGACCCAGGTTCTCCGGCGCGTGCAAGCGCACCATGACGTGGTTCACCCCCGGAGGCACCTTGCGCGGCGTCAGCAGCGACACCACGTACATCACGACGAAGCCCAGCGGCACGGTCCACGCGGCGGGCCGGGCCAGGAACACGTGGTACCACGCGCCGCCGCCACGCGCGCTGATCGTGACCAGCCCGGCCACCAGGGCGGGCAGCCCGCCCGCCACCATCCCGGCGACGGCGCCGACCGTGGAGATGCGCGTGCTCCAGATGCCCAGCACGAGCAGCGGGCACAGCGACGACGCCGCCACCGCGAACGCCAGGCCGACCATGTCCGCCACCGGCACCTTGCCCACCAGCCACGTCATGCCCAACGGCACCAGCACGGCCAGCACCGTCGACACCCGGAACCCGCGCACACCGCGCAGCCGCAGCACGTCCCGGCTCAGCACGCCCGCCAGCGACACCATCAGACCGGACGACGTGGACAGGAACGCGGCGAACGCCCCACCGGCCACCAGCGCGCCCAGCAGCTGCCCGCCGAGCCCGTCGATCATCCGGCTCGGCAGCACCAGCACCACCGCGTCCGTGTCACCGGTCATCAGCAGCTCCGGCGTGTACAGGCGGCCGAGCGCGCCGTAGATCGGCGGCATCAGGTAGAACACGCCCAGCAGGCCCAGCACGATCAACGTGGTGCGCCGGGCCGCGCGGCCGTTCGGGTTGGTGTAGAAGCGCACGATCACGTGCGGCAGGCCCATCGTCCCCAGGAAGGTGGCGATGATCAGCGAGTACACCGCGTACAGGGGGAAGCGCTCGCCGCCGCGCATCGGCAGCGCCCACACGTCGTTGGTGTTCGACGGGATCGACCGCACGTGCGGCACCGCGGCGCCCTCGGGGAACGTGAGCCGCGTGCCGGCGGACACCTCGTGCCGGCCCACGGTCAACTGGCCGCCGCCGTCGACCCGCTCGCCGTCCACCCGGCCGGCGCCGTTGAAGGGCGTGGCGCGGGACGCGTCGAACGTCGTGTCGGAGTCGAACGTGACCGTGGTCCGCTTCGGGAACTCGGGGAACTGGGGCCCGGTCAGGTCCCGCGCGCCGTGCGCGTGCCAGGCCATCACCAGGAACACCACCGGCACCGCGATCGCGGTCAGCTTGAGCCAGTACTGGAACGCCTGCACGAACGTGATGCTGCGCATCCCGCCGGAGATCACGTTCGTGGTGACCACCAGCGCGACCACCAGCGCGCCCACCCAGTCCGGCGTGCCCGTCACCGTGTGCAGGGTCAGGCCGGCGCCCTGCAACTGCGGCAACAGGTACAGCCACCCGATGCCCAGCGCGAACACGCTCGCCACCGCGCGCACCGCCGGCGACGCGAACCGCGCCTCGGCGAAGTCCGGCAGCGTGTACGCGCCGCTGCGGCGCAGGGGAGCGGCGACCAGCGCCAGCAGCACCAGGTAGCCCGCCGTGTAGCCGACCGGGAACCACAGCATGTCCGGCCCGTGCGCGAAGATCAGCCCGGCGATGCCCACGAACGACGCCGCGGACAGGTACTCGCCGCCGATGGCGGAGGCGTTCCACCACGGCGAGACGGTGCGCGAGGCGACGAAGAAGTCCGACGTCGTGCGCGAGATCCGCAGCCCGTAGGTGCCGACCAGCATCGTGCCGACCGCGACCACCAGCACCGCGACGATGCCGTACCCACTGCTCACGAACGCTCCACCAGCTCGGCGAACTCCCGCTCGCTGCGCTCGGCCTGGCGCACGTAGAACCAGCCCGCCAGCACGAACACGGGGAACACCAGCAGGCCCAGCAGCAGCCACGGCAGCGGCAGGCCCAGCAGCCGTTGCGCGCCGACCTGGGGCGCGAGCGTGAACACCAGGGGCAGCGCCGCCACGCTCCCGCACACGACCGCGCACAGCAGCAGCCCGAGCCGCCGCTGCGTCCGGATCAGCGACCGCATGTAGACCGCGCCCAGCTCGCTCTGCTCGTCGATCTCCCGTGACGCGGGGTACGGCCGGGGCGCGCGCGGCGCGCGGGTGCGCGGGCTCGTCACCACGACCCGCTGGGCGTGCGGTCGCTGCGGCGAGGTCACGACGGCTGCCGGTTGCGGCGCACCAGCAGCTGCCGGAGGTGCCGGGCGTGCCGCCGGCTGACCGGCAGCACCGCGCCGCCGATGTTGACGCTCAGGTGGCCGTCCTCCAGCCGCAGCTCGTCGATGTGGCCGAGGGACACGAGGTGGCTGCGGTGGATGCGCACGAACCCCGCGGAACGCCACCGCTCCTCCAGCCCGTTGAGCGCGGCGCGGACCAGCCCGCTCCCGGTCGCGGTGTGCAGCCGGGCGTAATCGCCGTGCGCCTCGACGTACCGGATGTCGGCCAACCGGATGAACCTGGTGATGCCACCGAGTTCGACCGGAATGACTTCGTCGCCCACTTCGGGCGTTTTCTCGGCCGGCGCGGCGGTGGCCGGTTCCGGCGCCTTCGAATCGAGCACCTCGTGCACTATCCGGTGCACGGACTCGGCCAGCCGTTCCGCCCGAACGGGCTTGAGCAGGTAATCGAGCGCTTTCAGCTCGAATGCCTCGACCGCGGGTTCCTGGTGCGCGGTGACGAAGACGATGCGCGGCGGCTGGGCGAACCGGGACAGCACGCGGGCCAGGTCGAGCCCGTCCAGGCCGGGCATGCGGATGTCGAGGAAGACGGCGTCGACCGGTTGGCCCGCGTCCATGGCGCGGTGCAGCGTCCGCAACGCCTTGGTCGCGTCCGTGACGCCCTCGACGTGGGCGACGCGCGGGTCGGAGCGCAGCAGGTAGACGAGGTCCTCCAGCGCCGGGGCCTCGTCGTCGACGGCGAGCACCCTCAGTGTCCGCTCAAGCGCCCCACGGCGCTCCGGGCCCTCGCAGAGAGGGCAGGGAAGTCCTGAGGTCATGGAGTTCCAATGTGGTGTGGTCGGCGACGTCGGCGATTAGACCACCGGACGCCTATCCTCACCTCTCGGGGTGGCCAAGGGCAATGACCGGCGCGCCGCCTGGGCGTCACCCAGGGTCATCTCCAGCTCCAGGAACGCCTCCTCGGCCCGGCGCGCGGCCAGCGACACCGAGGCCGCCGCCGCGCTGCCGACCAGCCGCCGGGTCGGCTCGTGCAGCCCGCGCACCACGTCGGACCACTCGTTCGCCAGCCGCGCCAGCTCCGTCAGGGCGCAGACCAATTCGGCGGAAGTGCGCGGCACCGGGTCCACGATCCGCGCCAGTCCGACGTGCGGATCGGAATCCATGACATCCCCCACGAGTGAGCCGCCGAAGTATCGAAACCCGATGCTCTCGTTCGCCGACCACGCGGTCAACGACCCGGAGGAGTGGTCTCAATTGGCAACCGAATCCGCGTGTCGGACCTTCGGCGCCCACGTGTCGAACCTCCAGCCCCCCGAGTCCGACACTCGCGTCATCCGGCGGGGGTCCCGAGCGCTGCACTGTCGCGTGTCCCGCCGGAGGGACGGCAGGCGGCGCGCTCCGACGGGTCCCGCGGCGGGACGGGGGAGACCGGGTCGGGCGTCAACGGAGGTGTCGTCGTCGGTTGACCGCGTGATCGGCACGCCAAAGAACTGCGCTGACGCTCCCGAGTGGTCTTCGGTCGGGTTGTCCTGCGGTTCTCCGCGCAACTGCCGGACGTCGGTGTGCGTGAGGAGTTCTCCCTGATTCGCGCGTGGATTGTCCTCGCGACCTCTTCGTGTCTTACTGTTCGGTTGGTTCGGATCGTCCCCCTCCTTCGCGTTCTCGGCTATTGCTGGTTGACAGCTTTTCGGGATGCAGTACCGTCAGGCCCGTCAACTCGGTTTGAGTCGATGGGAAGATGTTCGTCGCGCTCGAATAGGCCGTATTGCCTGATGGGAAGCCGATTGACGTGGCAGTGCACGGTGCCGCCACCGTCGATGACGGCCCTGTGTTCCGGAGACCGCTGAATTCCCCGGCTACTGGTTCGGGGAATGCGGACAGCGGCAAGTGGCTCTGGCCTGTTCGGTCCGATTCGACCTGTCGACCGCGTGTTCAATTCGAAAGGGATGAAGGATGATGTCTGTCCAGAAGACGTTCGTCAGGCTCGCGGTGGGGTTCCTCGCCGCGGTGACCGCGATCGTGATGTTCTCGCCCGCTTCCCAGGCCGCCTCGTCGACCGAGGCCGTCGACACCGCGATCGCCAAGATCGCCGAGTCGGGCCTCCGGACGATCAAGCGCACGACCCAGGATCCCGCCGCCCTCGCCTACTCGCAGGTCAGCAACGCCTACACGGCCAGGTGCCTGGCGGTGCAGGGCACCAACGCCCCGGCGTTCCAGATCAACTGCACGCCCGCCTACGCGGACCAGAAGTGGGAGGCGCAGGCCGCCGGCACCGACGTCTTCCGCATCCGGAACCAGTACAGCGGGCAGTGCCTGGCCGTCCAGGGGTCCAACAACGTCAACGGCGCGCCGGCGTTCCAGGCTCCGTGCGCCTCCTACCAGGACCAGCTGTGGGTGATCGTGGACGCGTACTCCGGCTCCACCTACATCGGTTCCTACCTGCTCAACTACTACACGGGTAGGGCGCTGTCCGTTCAGGGCTCCAACAACGTCAACGGCGCCCCGGTCTACCAGTACGACGCGGCCGGGTACGGCGACCAGCGCTGGTACGGCATCTGAGCACGGTCCGGTGGGTGGGTGGCGGGCGACCGCCACCCACCCGCCGGGCAGTCACGTCAGGTCGGTCAGGGCGGCGGCGGCCAGGGACTCGAACTCGCCGAAGCCGCTGCGGGTGGCCAGGTCGTGGCCCACGCGGGCGTGGCGGAGGGCTTCCGCGCGGCGGCCGTCGGCGGCCAGGGCGTGCACCAGGTTGACGTGCGAGCGGGCGACGCCGTAGCGGTAGTCCGACGACGTGGCCAGCTCCAGCGCACGCAGGTGGGCCGCCACGGCGCGTCCCGGTTTGCCCAGGTGGCGCAGGACCAGGCCGAGGGCGTTGTGCACCTCCGACTCGATCCGCCGACTGCCGCCCAGCTCCTGCACCAGCGCCAACGCCCGCTGGGCCGTCCGCATCGCCTCCGCGTGCTCCCCGCCCAGGCACAACGCCGCCGCCAGGTGCGCCATCGACTCCGCCCGCGGGTGCCGCGCGCCGCTGCGGTACCACGCCTCCAACGCGTAGCGCTGGAGCTCCGCCGCCCGCGCGTAGTCCCCGGCGGAGGTGCTGCACCGCCCGAGCAGCGCGGCGCACGCCGCCTCGATGTTCACCCCGTCGGCCGCCTGCGCCAGCGCCAGCCCCGCCGACAGGAACGACTCGGCCGTCGCCAGGTCGCCGCGCATCAACCACACCGCGCCGAGCCCGGTCAACGCCGAGATCCGCACGTGCGGCAGGGCGCCCTCGACCTCGCCCAGCTCCGCCACCCGCTCGAACGAGGCGAGCGCGTCGGGCAGGTCGCCGAGCTCCAGGTGCACGATCCCGGCCAACCCGACGTACAGCCACTCCGCCCGCGCGGACGGCCGGACGGCCCCCAGGTACCGCTGCGCGGCCTTCAGGTTGCCCAGGTTCCGGTGCTCGGTCGCCAACCACACCGTCATCAACGTCTCGGCGTCGTGGTCACCGGCCGCCCGCGCCGCGCCCAGCGCCGCGCCGACGGCGTTGAGGAACTCCACGTGGTGCCCGTGCGACCCGAGGTACCCGCTCACCGAGTTGACCAGCTGCCACGCCATCGGCAGCGGACCGTGCGCCGCGCAGTGCTCGGTCGCCGCCAGCACGCTGGCCCGTTCCGCGGCCAGCCACGCCCTGGCCTCGTCCGGGCTCATCCGGGGCGGCCCGGACGAGCCCAGCTCCGGGTACAGCACGTCACCGACCTCGACCGCCGTGCGCAGGTACCAGTCGAACAGCCGCCGCCGCGCCGCGCCCAGGTCCTCGCCCGCCGCCTCGGCGCGGTCGGCCGCGTAGTCGTGCAGCAGGTCGTGCAGCGCGAACCGGTCGGGCCCGACCCGCTGCACGAGGTGCGCCGACGCCAGGTCCTCCAGCAGCCCGCGCGCCACGTCCTCCGGCGCGTCCAGCAGCGCCGCCGCGCCGAACACGCTGAAGTCCGGCCCCGGCAGCAGCCCGGTCAGCCGGAACAGCCGCGCCGCGTCCGGCGTCAGCGCCGCGTACGACAGGTCGAACGCCCGCCGCACCGCCGCCGTGTCGTCGTTGTCCACCGCCAGCACGGCCAGCCGGTCGCCGCCGCGCAGCTCCTCCACGTACGACGCCACGTCCACGTGCGAGGAGCCGACCAGGTTCCCCAACGCGATCCGCAGCGCCAGCGGCAGGTACCCGCACAGCCGGGCCAGCTCGCCGAGCGCGTCGAACTGCGTCACGGCCGCCTCCGCGCCCAGCGACCGGGCCAGCAGCTTCCACGCCTCGTCGCCGCGCAGCACGTCCAGCCGCACGGTCGTGCCGCGCAGCCGCAGCTCGTTGCGGCTGGTGATCAGCACCGAGCAACCGGGGTCGACGGGCAGCAGCGGTCGCACCTGCTCCGCCGACGCGGCGTTGTCCAGCGTGATCAGCACCCGTCGGCCGCGCAGCCGGGCCCGGTAGCCGGCGACCAGGTCCTCCTCGTCCACCGGGATGTGGTCGGCCCGCACGCCCATCGCCCGCAGGAACCTCGCCAGCACGGCGGACGTCGGCAGCGGCGGCGAGGTGGAGTGCCCCCGCAGGTTCACGTACAGCTGGCCGTCGGGGTACCGGTCGCGCACCGCGTGCCCCACCGAGATGGCGAACGCCGTCTTGCCGACGCCCGGCGGCCCGCACACGACCACGGTCGCCGTGCCCCGCGTCAGCAGCTCCGTCACCCGGGTCAGCTCCGCGCCCCGGCCGACGAAGTTGCCCACCGGCGCGGGCAGCTGCGACACCGGGGCCCACGTGCTCGCGACCGGCTGGTGCAGCGCCGGGTCGCCGGTGAGGATCGCGTGCTGCACGGCGCGCAGCGAGTCGCTCGGGTCCACGCCCAGCTCGCGCGCCAGCGCCGTGGACGCCTGCCGGTAGGCGTCCAGCGCGTCGGCCTGCCGGTCCACCCGGTACAGCGCCACCATCAGCTGCGACCAGAACCGCTCGCGCAGCGGGTGCTGCGAGGTCAGCCGGCGCAGGTCGGCGACCACCTCGTCGGACCGGCCGAGCCGCAGCTTCACGTCCACCAGCTCGGAGATCACCCGCAGCCGCTGCTCGGCCAGGGTCGGCGCCTCGGTCTCGTGCAGCGACTCCGACGGCACGTCGGCCAGCGGCGGCCCGTGCCAGCACCCCAGCGCGCGTTCGTAGGCGTCGGCGGCGGCGGCGAAGTCCTCGGCGGCGGCCAGCTTCGCGCCCTGCTCGGCCGCCGCCTCGAACCGGTGCAGGTCCAGCGCGCCGGGCGGCAGGTCGATCCGGTAGCCGGTCGGCGTGGTGTGGATCAGCGGCGGCTCGCCGAGCGCGCGCCGCAACCGCATCACGTACACCGGCAACGTCTGCGCCGCGCGGTCCGGCGGCGTCTCGCCCCACACCCGGCGGATCAGGTCGCTCGCGGGCACCGAGCGGTTCGCGTCCAGCAGCAGGGTCGCCAGGACGATGCGGTGCTTGGCGGCGGTGACGGGGACCGAGCGGCCGTTCCGGCGGACCACGAGGGACCCCAGCACGCCGAACTCGTCCTGCGACAGGGTCAACCGCCTCCGCTCTGTCCCGACGTTGACATGCTCGTACGCCGGTCCGCGCCGGAGTACCACCGGATGGACCCTGCTACAGCCTGCCCACTTCGGTGATCCGCACGGAGGCCGTGCCGATCTCGTCGGACTCGGCCAGGTCGACCTCGGCGGTGAAGCCCCAGTCGTGGTCCTTCGCCGGGTCGTCCAGGACCTGCCGCACCCGCCACAGCCCCGGCTCCTCGGTGATCACCAGCAGCGCCGGGCCGCGCGCGTCCGGGCCCATGCCGATCTCGTCGTGCTCCTCGAAGTACGGGTCGAGCGCGTCCTGCCAGTCCTCGGCGGACCAGCCCGCGTCGCCGTCCAGCCGGCCCAGCTCGTGGTAGTCGCGCCGCGCGGCCAGCTCGACCCGCCGGAACAACGCGTTGCGCACCAGCACCCGGAACGCCCGCACGTTGCCCGTGACGGCGGGTGGCGTGTCGCTCAACGGTGCCTCCGCTGCGTCTTCCGAGGGGTTGCGCAGCTTCTCCCACTCGTCCAGCAGGCTGGAGTCGACCTGGCGGACCAGCTCGCCCAGCCACTCCTGGAGGTCGCTGAGCTCCTCGGTCTTGGCGTCCTCGGGCACGGTCTGCCGCAGCGCCTTGTACGCGTCGGCCAGGTACCGCAGCACCAGGCCCTCCGAGCGCGCCAGCTGGTAGTGCGAGACGTACTCGGTGAACGTCATCGCCCGCTCGAACATGTCCCGCACCACGGACTTCGGCGACAGGTGGTGGTCGGCGACCCACGGGTGCCCGCGCCGGTAGGTGGTGAACGCGGCCTCCAGCAGCTCGGCGAGCGGCTTCGGGTACGTCACCTCCTCCAGCAGCTCCATCCGCTGGTCGTACTCGATGCCCTCGGACTTCATCGCGCCGATGGCCTCGCCGCGCGCCTTGTGCTCCTGCGCCGACAGCACCTGGCGCGGGTCGTCCAGGGTGGACTCGACCACCGAGAGCACGTCGAGCGCGTACGACGGCGACTCGCGGTCCAGCAGCTCGATCGCGGCCAGCGCGAACGGCGACAGCGGCTGGTTGAGCGCGAAGTTCACCTGGAGGTCCACGGTGAGCCGGATCTCGCCGCCCTGCCGCTCCACCACGCCCGCCGCCAGCAGGCCGCGGTACATCTGGATGGCCCGCAGGATGTGCCTGCGCTGCGCGGGCCGGTCCTCGTGGTTGTCCTCCAGCAGGTGCCGCATCGCGCCGAACGCGTCACCGGGCCTGCCGATCACGTTGAGCAGCATGGCGTGGCTGACCTGGAAGCTCGACGTCAGCGGCTCCGGCTCGGCGTTCTTGAGCCGCTCGAAGGTCTGGTCGCTCCACGACACGAAGCCGTCGGGCGCCTTCTTGCGCACCACCTTGCGCCGCTTCTTCGGGTCGTCGCCCGCCTTGGCCAGCGCCTTCTCGTTCTCCACCACGTGGTCGGGCGCCTGCACCACGACCGTGCCGATGGTGTCGTAGCCCGCGCGGCCCGCCCGGCCCGCGATCTGGTGGAACTCGCGCGCCTTGAGGTGGCGGGTGCGCTGGCCGTCGTACTTCGACAGGGCGGTGAAGACGACCGTGCGGATGGGCACGTTGATGCCGACGCCGAGGGTGTCCGTGCCGCAGATGACCTTCAGCAGGCCGGCCTGGGCCAGCTGCTCCACCAGCCGCCGGTACTTCGGCAGCATGCCCGCGTGGTGCACGCCGATGCCGTGCCGGACCAGGCGCGACAGCGTCTTGCCGAACCCGGAGGTGAAGCGGAACCGGCCGATCGTGGCCGCGATGGCGTCCTTCTCGGCGCGGGTGGCGACGTTCACGCTCATCAGCGACTGCGCGCGTTCCAGCGCGGAGGCCTGGGTGAAGTGCACCACGTAGATCGGCGCTTCGCGACCGTGCAGCAGCTCTTCGATCGTCTCGTGCAGCGGGGTGGTGACGTACTGGAAGTTCAACGGCACCGGGCGTTCGGCGGACCGCACCACCGACGTCGTGCGGCCGGTGCGGCGGGTCAGGTCCTTCTCGAAGAACGCGACGTCGCCCAGGGTCGCCGACATCAGCAGGAACTGGGCCTGCGGCAGCTCGATCAGCGGCACCTGCCAGGCCCAGCCGCGGTCGGGCTCGGAGTAGAAGTGGAACTCGTCCATGACGACCTGGCCGACGTCGGCCTTCGTGCCGTCGCGCAGGGCGATGTTGGCCAGGATCTCGGCCGTGCAGCAGATGATGGGCGCGCTCTCGTTGACGCTGGCGTCGCCGGTCACCATGCCGACGTTCTCCGCGCCGAACGTCTCGATCAGCGCGAAGAACTTCTCCGACACCAGGGCCTTGATGGGCGCGGTGTAGTAGGTCCTCCTGCCCTCCGCCAGGGCGGCGAAGTGCGCGCCGATGGCGACCAGCGACTTGCCCGAGCCGGTGGGCGTGCTGAGGATGACGTTCGAGCCGGAGACGATCTCGATCAACGCCTCCTGCTGCGCCGGGTACAGCGACAGCCCCCGCTCCCGCGCCCAGTCGGCGAAGGTGTCGTAGAGGACGTCGGGATCGGGGGTGGCCGGCAGGCGGTCGGTGAGAGTCATCGCAGGCAGAGCATAGTGCCACCGCCCGGCGCGCCACGATCGCGTGATCGTCGCTGGTCAGCGCCCACCGCGTCGGTCCGGGTGGCGCGGTCTCCCGGCGGTGTGGTCGGAATCGTTGTTGCATCGAGCTGGCCATTGCGCACGACTGGCAACTAGCGTGGTGCGCGTGTCCGATCCGGTAGCAATGCACATGAGCGACGGCCTGCTGAACGCGCCGACCTCGCTGCTGTTCGTCGCGGTCGCGGTGGCCGGGGTGGGCGTGGCGCTGGCCAAGGCGCGTGGCGACCTCGACGACAGGACCGCGCCGATGGCGGGCCTGGTGGCGGCGTTCGTGTTCGCCACCCAGATGCTGAACTTCCCGGTGCTGCCCGGTGTCAGCGGGCACCTGCTCGGCGGCGCGCTGGCCGCGATCCTGGTCGGGCCGTGGGTCGGCGCGCTGTGCGTGACGATCGTGCTGGTCGTCCAGTCCCTCTTCTTCGCCGACGGCGGCATCACCGCGCTCGGCGCGAACGTCACCAACATGGCCCTCGTCGGCACCGCGGTCGGCTACCTCACGGCATTGGCGCTGCGTCGGCTCGCCACCAGGGGCAAGGGCGGGCTCGCCGCGGTCGCGTTCGTGTCCGCCCTGGTCAACACCGTGCTCGCGTCGTTCGGCTTCGTGATCGAGTACGCCATCGGCGGCCAGGGCGGTGTCCCGTTCGGCACGGTCGCCGCCGCGGTGCTCGGCGTGCACGTGCTGATCGGCATCGGCGAGGGCGTGATCACCGCGGTCACCGTGACCGCGGTCGCGGCGGTCCGGCCGGACCTGGTGCACCTGCTGCGCGGCGTGCCGCAGAAGCTGGAGTTGAGGGCGTGAAGCGCTTCTTCCTGGGGTTCGCGGTGGTCAGCGTGCTGCTGGCGGGCGTGGTGTCCTACTTCGCCGATCCGGACCCGGACGGGCTGGACCACGTCACCGAGCAGCAGGGCATCGCCGAGCACGCGCGGGAGCACCCGCTGTCCGGGTGGCCGCTGGCCGACTACGCGCTGGGCGGCGACGACCGGTTCACCGGCCTCGCGGGCGTCCTCGGCGTGGCGGTCACGCTGGCCGTCGCGGGCGGGCTGTTCCGGCTGCTGCGCAAGCGCTCCGGCGCGCCGGCCGACGCGAAGCCCGACGAGGGGTGAGCGCGGGCCACGGCTTCCTGCACCGGCCGGGCGACTCGCCGGTGCACCGCCTCGCGCCGCAGGTGAAGATCGTCGCCGTGGTGGTGGCCGTGCTGTGCGTGGTGGCCACGCCGCGTGAGGCGTTCTGGGCGTTCGGCGCCTACCTGCTCGCGCTCACGGGGGTCTGGGCGGTGGCCCGCGTGCCGGTGCGGTGGTTCGCCGCGCGGTCGGTGATCGAGGCGCCGTTCGTGGTGCTGGCCGTGCTGCTGCCGTTCACCGGCGCGGGGGACCGGGTCGACGTGCTGGGCCTGCCCGTGTCGGTGGAGGGCGCGTTGGCCGGGTGGAACATCCTGGTCAAGGGCACGCTCGGGCTGCTGACGTCGTTGACGCTCGCCGCCACCACCGCGCCGCAGGACCTGCTGCTGGGCCTGCAACGGCTGCGGACGCCGCCGGTGCTGATCACCATCGCGACGCTGATGCTGCGCTACGCCGAGGTGATCGTGGGCGAGGCCAAGCGGATGCGGGTGGCCCGGATCTCCCGGGGCGACGACCCCCGGTTCCTCTGGCAGCTCGGCGCGACCGCGCGCGGTGTCGGCAGCCTGTTCATCCGCTCTTACGAACGCGGCGAGAGGGTGCACCTGGCGATGGTGTCGCGCGGCTGGACGGGCCGGATGCCCGATGGCGCGGGCGGTGGCGGCGGCGAAGCGGTGTCCGTCGAGCCGGGGCGGTCCGCGCCCGCGTTGGTGGTGGAGAAGCTGGCGTACGCGTACCCGGACGGCCGCCAGGCCCTCTACGGGGTGAACCTGCGGGTCGAACGCGGTGAGCGCGTCGCCGTCCTCGGGCCGAACGGCGCCGGCAAGACGACGCTCGCGCTGCACCTCAACGGCGTGCTGGGCGGTGGGTCCGGCCGGGTCGAGGTGGCCGGGCTGCCGGTGGAGAAGGCGCACCTCAAGGAGATCCGCCGCCGCGTCGGCCTGGTCTTCCAGGACCCCGACGACCAGCTGTTCCTGCCCACCGCGCGGCAGGACGTGGCGTTCGGCCCGGCGAACTTCGGGCTGCGCGGCGCGGAGCTCGACGAGCGGGTGGCCCGCGCGCTGGCCGCCGTGGGCATGGCGGACTTCGCCGACCGGTCGCCGCTGCACCTGTCCGGCGGGCAGCGCCGCCGCGTCGCGCTGGCCACCGTGCTGGCCTGCGACCCCGAGGTCCTGGTGCTCGACGAGCCCTCGGCGAACCTGGAACCGGTGGCCCGCCGAGAGCTGGCCGAGGTGCTGCTGGGGTTGGACCGCACCATGCTCATGGTCACCCACGACCTGCCCTACGCCTTGCAGCTGTGCCCGCGCAGCGTGGTGATCGACGGCGGTGTCGTGGTGGCCGACGGACCGACGCGGGAGCTCCTGGCCGACACCGGGCTGCTCGCCCGGCACCGGCTGGAGCTCCCGTTCGGGTTCCGCCTGGAGTGATCCCCGAATCAGCCCGACAGGGGGACTACGGGCTGGTGCAGGACACCGTGGGCAGCGAGTTGGCGCCGGAGTAGTTGGCCGTGAAGCCGAACTTCACCGATGCCTCCGGTGCCACCGAGCCGTTCCACGCCGCGTTCTTGACGATCACCTGCGAGCCGGAGCCGGACTTGACGCCGCTCCACAGGCTGTTGATCGCCTGGTTGCCGCCCCACGTCCAGGTGGCGGTCCAACCGTTGTACGCGCTCTTGCTGTGGTTCATGAGCTCCACCTCGGCCTGGAAGCCGCCCGACCACGCACTGGTGATCTTGTAGATCGCCATGCAGTTCGCGCCACCCGGCTGGGTGGGCGTCGTGGGAGTGGTGGTGGTCGTCGACGTCGGGGTCGTGGTGGTGGTCGACGTCGACGTGGTGGTCGTGGTCGTCGTCGTGGTGGTGGTCGTCCCACTGCCGTCGCCGACGCCGGTCTCCTGGCCGTTGCCGCCGTCGAACACGACGTCGGAGCAGTTGTAGAACGTCTCGGTGCTGTCCGAGCGGGTCCACACCGAGTAGACGATGTGCCGGCCGGACTTGCCCGAGGGCAGCTTCGCGTTCCAGTAGTACTTGCCCTCGACGCTGCCCACCGCGCCGCTGTCCGGCGGGTTCGTCACGCTGTCGAACGGCGTGCTCTCCAGGTCGCTCCACGCCAGCGACCGGGTCGGGCTCCAGCTGTCCTTGGTGATGTACAGGTCGAACCTGCCGGGGTGCGCGGCCCACTTGTTGTAGGTGATGTTGAAGTTCGCGCCGGCGGTCAGGTGCGTCACCGGGTAGTCGTTGCGCGCGATGTCGAACCCGGAGAACGTCGGGTTGCCGCCGCTGCACAGCTTGCCGTCGGGGATGAAGCCGCTCATGCGGCCCGCGCCGTCGGACCTCAGCACGCCGAACCAGTTGTAGAGCGCGTTGGTGCCGCCGGCGGACACCGCGGCCGCGCAGGCCGGGTTCTTCGGCTGGATGCTGCCCTGCGGGCTCAGGCCGTCCTTCCAGCACAGGAAGGTCCGGCTGCCGGGCGTCATCATGGCGCCGTGTGCGGACGCCGCGGTCGGGCTGATCACGTTCACGAGCGTCGCGATCATCAGGCCGGCCACACCGGCCGAGGCCAGCGCGATCCATCGTCGGGCCGTCACGTCGTTCACCTCCTCGTTGAGGTTCTGGGAGCGCTCCCAGGAACAGGTGTGACTGTAACCTCGCGCACCTCGATCTGTGAATGGGCGACTACACAGTGCATCTCAGCGGCGCAGCGCGTGCGGCCCTATGGACGCGGTCGGCTACACCCGGACGCGTGCACGCCGCATCCGGCGTTTCGCGGGGCGCGCTGGGCCGTGCGGGTGACCCGGGTGGCCCGGGTGGCCTGCGGGCGGCGCCGGCTGGTGCGGCCTGCGCAGCACGCGGTGCGCCATCGCGGTCCGGTGGTGCGCGGGCGCGGCCAGCACGGAAGCCGCGAACACCGTCGCGATCAAGGTCGACGCGCCCGCCAGCACCAGCGTCTCCGGCGCGCCGATCCGTTCACACAACCAGCCGAGCAGCGGCGCGCCCACCGCGCCCGCCGCCGCGCCGACGGCCGAGTTGACCGCGAGCAGCCTGCCGCGCATCCCGTCCGCCGTGTCCAGCTGGACGCGGGTGCTCATGGTCGTGTCGATGACGACCGCGCCCGCCGCGATGGGCAGCAGCACGAGCGCGAAGCCGAGCGTGCCCGGCATCAGCCCGCTGGTCACCTGGAGCAGGCTCGTCGCGCAGGCGACCACCAGCAGCAGCCGCACGGTCAGCGCCTTGCGCGCCGCCGCGGCCAACCCGCCCACCACGGTGCCGATCGCGAACACCGTCGACAGCAGGCCGTACGCGGTCGCGTCCGCGCTCATCGCGGCCATCGTGACCTGGTAGTTGCGGCCGAGGCTGGACAGCGTGAAACCGAGCGCGAACAGCAGGAGCAACCGCCCGCTGGCCGCCACGTACCGCAGCCCGGCGACCACCCCCACGCCGTCGTCCGGGCTCTTCGCCAACGGGTGCAGCTCCGCGCGGCGGATGGTCAGCACCGCGCCCATGACGGCCAGGAAGCTCACCGAGTTGATCAGGAACAGGGCGGGCGAGCCGAGCGCGGCGGCCAGCACGGCGGCGCTGCTCATGCCCAGGATGCGGCCGGTCGAGCTGAGCACCGAGCCCAGCGCGACCGCGTTGCCCAGGTCCTCCCGCGGCACCACCTGCCCGCCGAACCGGCCGAGCGCGGGCAGGTCGAACACCGACACCAGACCGGCCGCGAACGTCAGCGCGAACACCGCCCCGATCGGCGCGCCCTGCCACACCACCAGCGCGAGCACCGCGGCCAGCACGGCGTGCATGGCCTGGCAGGCGAGGATGATCCGGCGCACCGGCAGCCGGTCGGCCAGCGCGCCGGCCCACGGGCCGAGCAGCACCGACGGCAGGGCGCCCAGCAGCACCGAGACGCCGACCGAGGTGGCCGAGCCGGTGCGGTCGAGGACGACCCAGTTCAAGCCGATCAACTGCATCCACGAGCCGGTCACCGAGACGAGGTCGGCGAACGCCCAGCGACGGTAGTTGCGGCTCCGCAAGGCGCGGAACATCGAAGCTCCCTTGAAGGTGATCCGGGGCCTCGACGTGCGGACGTGCCCAGGTGAACGGCGTTCACACTAGGTGTCGCTTTTCCGCGTTCAAACCTGATGATCAGTGAAAACAGTCACGTGACGCTCTGTGTCGCCAGCGCTGCGAGCCGGCTCAGCGCCTGGACGAGGTGCTCGTCGGTGATCTCGTGCGCCTCGCCGCCGACCGCCGCGTGGTGCTCGCCCGTGACGTCCAGGTGCAGCACCACGCGGCTGCGGCCCGGGCCCTCGTCGTCCACCTGGAGCCAGCCGGAGTAGCCGCCGCCCTCCAGGTCGCCCCACTCCAGCCGGCGCTGCTCGGCGTCCTCGGCCAGGTAGCCCTCGGCCTCGTCGATCTCGTCACCCATGGACACCCGCCCGGTGACCCGCTCGGGGCCGCTCGGCTCGACCTGGAGCCCGTCCGGCAGCCACGCCTCCATCGCGGTCACGTCCCGGGCCAGGTCGAACACCACCCGCGCGTCGACCGGCACCGTCTGCTCGTGCTCGAACTCAGCCATGCCGGCAGCAGTACCCCGGCGCGTCCCGGTTACACCGACGCGGGCGCCATGCCCCCGATCGTGGCGAGCCGCACGTGGTGCGGGCGGGCCGGGCGCATGCCCGCGTCCACGCACCGGCGCACCACACCGGCGTGCTCGCGCAGCAGCCGCAGGCCTCGGCGGGCCAGGAGCGGCACCGGCTTGCGCGCCTCGGCCACGTCGCGGGCGAACCGGCGGGCGAACGTCACCAGCGCGTTCGGGGCGAGCACGATGGCGTCGGCCAGCACGCCCGCTTCGCGGCAGCCCGTCACCAGGCGGTCCGCGAACAGGCCTTCGGCGATGAACAGGCCGGGTGCGGTCACCGTGCGGCAGCCGACCCGGCGGTCTTCGCCGAGCACGTAGACGGGCGCCTCCACGGTGCCGGTGGTGGCCAACTCGACCACGGCGGCCAACGCGTCGGAGGTGTTCCAGGACCCCTCCGCATCCCAATCCGCCCGACCGGTCTCGTCACGGGGGAGCAGCGGGTCGTCGCCCTCGCGGTAGTAGTCGTCGAGCCGCAGCACGGGCAGGCCGAGGTGGGCGGCGAGGGTGGACTTGCCCGAACCGGAGGGGCCGGCGAGCAACACGGCGCGCGCGTGAACGGCAGGTGACGGCACGGGTACCAATCCTCGCACACCCCCACCACTCGCGGTCCCACCCGCCACTGGCCCACTCAACCGCCACCGCCACGCTCATCGGCTCGCATCGGTGCCGCCTTCCGACTTCCGCCCGCCGCCAAGTGGTCCGCCGGAGCCCTCCGCCAAGCGATCTGCTTCGCCGTTAAACGCATCGCTGCGAAACTTGCCGCGTCGTTGCGCTCTTTATCGGGTTTGGCGGACCGCTGCCGCGCCGCCCACCGCTCATCGGGTGCCGACCGGGGGCAATTGCCGCTACTTGCGGCCGATCTGCTGCTGCGGCGGCGGTCCATCGCGGGGTTGCTGCGGTGTCGCTTGCCTTGTCCGATCGTGCACCGCCGTTGCTCCCACTGTGCACCCGCTCTGGTCACCCGCACACCGGCGCACCACCATGTGTCCATGGTCGTCAGGGTGCGCGGCGTCGAGGACGCCAGGCGGATGCGTGAAGAGCTGCGC
This sequence comes from Actinosynnema sp. CA-299493, assembly GCF_050946825.1. Classification (NCBI taxonomy): domain Bacteria; kingdom Bacillati; phylum Actinomycetota; class Actinomycetes; order Pseudonocardiales; family Pseudonocardiaceae; genus Actinosynnema; species Actinosynnema sp. CA-299493. The sequence goes on along the minus strand of NZ_CP191993.1, from coordinate 7,245,364 downwards.
GATGAGCAGCGCGGGTCGGACGCGGACGCGGTCGCGATGTCGGTGGTGGCCGGGCCGACCGGCGCGGGCGCGGCGGGCGTGGTGGCCGAGGGCGGTGACTTCATCGAGCTGGACCTGGCCTCCTTCACCACGGCGGTGTCCGACCTGGAACGGCTGCACGGGGTGCTGACCGAGCTGCTGGCCCGCGCGGACCGCGAGATGGACCAGCCGCTCGGCGACGGCAGGGGCCCGGTCGCGCTGAACATGCGCCGGGCGTTCGGCCTGCGCGGCGGCGACGTCGGTGGCGGTGTGCGCACGGCGCTGCGGTCCTACGTGCGGGAGCTGGCGCTGCTGCGCGACTCGCTGGAGCAGGTGGGCAAGACCCAGCAGGCCCAGGACGACCAGGTGCGACAGGACTTGGGGCGGCTGCGGTGACCGAGCGCAAGGGCGGGTACTGGTCGGACTTCCACGACCACTCGGCGGCCACGCGCCGCCGGCAGGGCAAGCGCGTGCGGCAGCGCCAGGCCAACCGGGAGCCGGAGAACTTCGGCAAGATCAACTGGCGCGCGTACACGCACCGGCAGCTCTGGGACATGGTGAAGTCGGCCGACGCCGCGCAGATGGCCACCCGCGCCTACGAGTGGCAGCGGCTGGCGGCCGACGTCGACCAGGCGACCGCGGACGTGCAGAAGATCGTGCAGAACCTCGTGCTGTCGTGGCGGGGTCCGTCGGCGGTGGCGGCGGCCGAGTCGGTGTCGGAGCTGACGAAGTGGGGCGCGCGGTCCTCGGGGCACGCGTTCCAGGTGGGCGACGGGCTCGACGGCTACACCTCGGCGGTCCAGGAGGCGGCCCGGGCGATCCCCGAGCCGGTGCACCCCGACGCCGAGAAGTGGTTCCGCGCCGGGTACGACGTGACCACGCTCGACGGTCCGCAGGGCGCGTACATGCTCAAGCAGCTGCTGGACGACCACCTGCCGGACAAGCGCGAGCAGCAGGAGGCCATGGACCGGGCGGTCCGGGTCATGGAGCAGTACGAGGCGGCCAGCCACGGGATCGGGCGCGAGCTGCCGGTGTTCGACGAGGCCCCGGCGGGCACCCGACCGGTGGACGCACGACCGACGTGGACCCAGCCGCAGACGCCGCCGTCGGACCAAGGGCCCGTGCCGCCGCCGTGGAGCGCGCCGCCTCCGGTCCAGCAGCAGCCCGGCGACCCGTCACCCCTCCAGCCCGGCGTGCGGCCCGAGGGCACGACGTCCGTCGCGGCCGCCGGCACGCCCGGCCCCGGTAGCGGCTACGGCGGCCCCGGCGGGTTCGGCTCGCAGTCCGGGTTCGGCCCGGGCGGCGGCTCCTCCGGCCTCGGCGGCGGCTTGGGCGCCGGCCCGGGTGGCCTGGGCGGAGGCCCGGGTGGTGGCGCCGGGCAAGGCGGCTTCGGTCCGGGCGGCACGTCCGGCGTGCTCGGCGCGGTGCCGGGCGGCGCGGCGGCACGTGGCGGCGTCGGACCGGTCGTCGGCGCGGGCGGCCCGCAGGGCTTCGGCATGTACCCGCCGGTGGCGCCGGGCAACCGCGAGGACGACGGCGAGCACCGCAACCGCTACGACCTCGGCCTCGACCTGCTCGACGACCTGCCGCCCGCGTTCCCGCCGGTGCTCGGCGAATGAGCGGCGGCTACCAGGTCGACCCGGACGAGCTGGCCGCGTTCGCGGGCCGGTTGGACGAGGTGGCCGACGAGGTGCGCGCCGTCGCCTCCGCGCTGGAGCAGCCGTCGGGCGACCTCGGGCCGGAAGGCGTCACCGAGGCGGTCGACCAGTTGGTGGCCGAGTGGGCGGGCGTGGTGCGCGGTGTGGAGCTGGACGCCGTGGCGGACGCGTTGCGCGCGGCGGGTGAGACCTACCGGCAGGCCGACGAGCTGCGCCATGACTGACTACCGGGGTCTGGGCTTCGATCCCGCGCCGGGCCACGCGGGCGCGGTGGCGGCGGCGAGCGAGCGGTTGTCGGTTGCGCTTACAGTCCCCGACGCGCCACCGGAACCGTGGCGGGGCGCGGCGGCGGACGGGTTCAGGACGCGGTTGGAGGCGGTGGTGTCGGAGCTGACGGCGGTGCGGCGCGCGATGCGGGCGGCGGCCGAGGTGCTCGACGGCTGGGCCACCACGCTGCTGGGCAACCAGCGGCGTGCCGAGGAGCTGGACCGGCGCGCGCTCGGTGTGCGGCGCGCGCTCGCGGAAGCGTCCGACGAACTCGACCGGACCGGCGCGATGGCGTCCTTCACCGCCGCCGACGGCGAGGCGCACGACCGGGCCGTGGCGCGGCACGACGAGCTGCGCCGTCAGCTGGACGACGTGCTGGAGGAGGCCCGGCTGCTGGAGCGCGACCACCGCGCGGAGGCCAGGCGGGTCGCGGACCGGCTGCGCGCGGAGGAGTCCTCGACGGTCGTCGCGGACACGCTGACGAGCTTCTCGTCCCTCACCGCCGAACTGGCGTCCGTGCTGCTCGGCCCACCTCGGCCCGCGTCCACCAGGGGCGCGGCGGCGGCGTTCCGGGCGGGCCTGGGGTGAGACTCGCTCCCGTGCCGGGGGTGACCCCGGTGGCACTCGGCACCCCCGAACGCACCGCGGCGGAGCTGTTAGCCGTGCTGCGACGACTCAAAGGCACCCGTGACCCGGGGTTGGAGGTGTCCGCCACGCAGGCCGCGGAGCTGGCGCACCGGCACGGCGCCGGCCTGCTGGCCGTGGTCGAGCACCGGGACGCGGACCCCGCGCTGCTGATGGCGGGCGTGGTGGCGGTCGACCGGCCCGCCGACCCCGACGAGCTGGGCTTCCACCTCGACGGCCCGTCGATCCGCGAGGTCACCCGCGGCGAGACGGCGACCGGCTACCCGGTGGTGATCGTGGAACGCATCCCGGTCGCCGGGCCGGGCGCCCAGCTCCAGGTCGTGGTGAGCGACCCGGACCACCCGCGGATCGCGGTGTTCACGCTGCACTCGCCGACCGGGCGCGGCTGGCTGGAGGTGGCGGGCATCGCGGGCCGGTTCGTCTCGGGCGTGGAGTTCAGCGGCTACGGAACTCGCTCGGCGTCCGGCCGACCACCTGGCGGAACGTCCGGGAGAAGTGAGCGGCGCTGACGAACCCGCAGTCCTTGGCGATCTCGCCGATGCCGCGCGCCGCCTTCGCCGGGTCGGCGAGCAACGCCTTGGCCCGGTCGATCCGCAGGCCGCGGATGCGCTCGGACACGCCCTGCCCGTCGTCGAAGAGCTGGTAGAGGCGGCGGCGGGAGATGAACAACGCCTCGGCGACCCGGTCCGCGCTCAGGGCCGGGTCCGCCAGGTGCTCGCGCATGTACTCCAACGCTTCGCGCCGTCGTGCGACCAGGGAGTCCACGCGTTCCAGCTCGGCCCGCAGCGCGCTGCGCAGCACGAGTTCGGCCAGGCCGAGCAGGTGGTGGGACAGGCCGTGCGGGTCGAGGGCGTGCGCGGCGGCGAGCACGTGGGCCACCGCGCCGGAGAACACGGCGTCCAGCGCGGCGTCCACCGGGACCGGCCGGAACATCAGCGGTTTGAGCTCGCCGAAGCCGACGGTGAGCCGTGCCTCGGCCACGGTCAGCATCACCACGTCGGGCAGGACGTGCAGCGCGCAATCGGGAAACCGAAGCGCGGCGCCGTTGCCGGGCACACCGCCCGAGAGCGTGCAGCCGACCAGCAGCTGGATGTGCTCCGGGGTGGTCGCACCCCCGCTGAGCGCTGCTTTGGCCGCCGCCGCGCCGGAAGCCCGCACAGTCAGGAACCCGCCGGCGACGTCCACGGGGAGCAGCGTAACCACCGGTGTTGGCCAACCGGCCGCGCGAGACGCCGCCGGGCGCTACCTTCTGGCGTCATGGCGCGACGTTCGACGACCGCGGTCCTCCTGTCCCACCTGGAGTTCGACCTCTTGTGGGAGGACCTGGGCGTGGGTGAGCCGCCCTACCCGCTCGAAGTGCCGTCGCACGGCGAGACGATGGACGACCGGGACGCCCTCGGCGCGGAGGTCCTCCGCACGCTGACCGAGGCGGGGCTGGCCGACGGCGCGGACGTCTCACCCGAGCTGGAGGACCTGTTCGCCCTGCTCGCGCACGGCGAGGTCGCGGTGGACGCGCTGGTGTTCCGCCCGTACCCGTGGCGGGTGCTGGCCACGGCCAGGGGCGGGCACGGCGTGCTGGCCGTGCTGAACGACCGCGAGGTGGCGCTGGAGCCGATCACCGACCTGGCGTCCGCGATCACGCGCGTCATCGGCGACGCGCCGGCCGGCCCCGGCGAGCAGGTGCGGATGCCCAGGTCCGCGTTCTCCGCCGCGATGGACGCCTACGCCCAGTCCGGCCACGCCGCGCTGGAACGCACCCTCGCCCAGGCGGGCATCACCGGCCGCGCCACCCGGTCGATCACCACGCTGGTGGACTCGCCGCGCAAGTCGACCGGTCAGCTGGCCGTCACCGGTCCGCGGGGCCGTTCCCGGGTGCTGAGCTGGACCGAGACCGCCGCCGGCCGCTACGCCCTGACCACCGAGGAGTCCCACCACACCGAGTGGGTCCACCTCTCACCCGCCGACACGCCGTGGCTGACCCGCCACCTGACCGCCCTGCTGACCTGAACGTAGGACTCCCGCGAGAGTCCTACGTCCAGAACGCGAGAGTCCTACGTCCAGAACGCGCGTGTCCTACATTCGGACCGCGCGTGTCCTACGTTCGGAACACCCGAGTTGAACGCTCAGGACGTCAGCAGGTCCGGTGGGACGACGTCCGCCAGGATCGCCACGCCCTCGGCGACGGCGGCCGCGGCGGCCTCGTCGGCCAGCTCGCGGATCACGCCGGCCAGCTCGGCGGGCCGCAGCGCCAGCGCCTCCCGCGTGAACGACAGGTCCACCGGCTTCCCGTGCAGGTCGACCACCACCGTCACGCCCGACGCCGAAGCCTCCCGCCGCACGGCGTCCAACCGCTCACCGAGCCCCATCACACCCGCCACGTCTCGGGAGTCGTGTCCTCGACCGACTCCACCAGCCTCGCCCGCACGTCCAGCCCCAACGCCGACACGTCGTCACCGACCACGTGCCGCGCCCGCGCGTTCGCCCGCGCCGTCGCCGTGTCGACCAGCGCCAGGATCGCCCGCGCCAACCCCGTCTGCCCCAGCCGCAACGACCGCGAGTCCAGCGCGAGGTCGAGCAACCCGCCGCCGGGACCCACCTCCACCACGATCCCCGTGTCCGGGTCGTGCGCGTTCCCCGTGATCACGACGGGTGCACCCCTCCGTAGAACGTCGCCGAGCTGAGCCGGTGCGTGTTGCGCCGCACGCTGTCGCCCGAGTTGCCCTCGATCAGCGTCACGGTCCCGCCCGAGACCTTCTCCACGATCCCGATGTGCTTGCTGGTCGCCGGGCTGCTCGGCCCCGACCCGAACAGCAGCACGTCGCCCGGCTTCACCGCGCTCAACGACGTGTACGCCTGGCCGTGCTTCTGCCCCCACCGGAACACGTCGCCGGTGAACGGCAGCAGCGGGATGTCCACGCCCGCCTTGCGCCACATCGCCGTGGCGAACGACGAGCACCACGCCGCCGTCGGCCCGTAGGGGTTGCGGTTGCTGCCGGGCGGGTTCTCCCGGGTGCCCAGCTCACGCCGCGCGGCCGAGATGATCGTCCGCGACCGGCCGCGGGCACGGGCGCGGGACGGCTTGGTGCCGCCCCGGGTGCGTTCGGCCCGGCCGTCCGCGACGCCGTCGTGCTCGACGTCCTTCTCCACCGCGCGCAGCCTGCGAGCGGCGTCCTCCAGCTCGCCCCGCACGTGCCGGACGGCCTCGGTGGTCTCCTTGGTGTACTTCGGCTCCAGGTCGGCCGCCTGCGCCACGGCCTTGAGCAGCGCGGCCTGCGTGCCGACGGCCTTGCCCGCGTCCAGCAGCCGGGACGCCTTGTCGAGGTACTCGTCCACGGCCTGCCGCGCCCGCGTGTGCCCGGTCGTCAACGCGCTCGTGACGCCGGCGACGATCTTCTCCGCGTCACGGGCGGCGTCGGCGGTGACCCGCAGCTGCCTGCCCAACCGGTTCGAGCGCTGCTCGAAGCCCTGGGAGTGGTCGCCCTTCCAGTGCTCCAGCACGGTCTTGGCGGCCTTGCGCTGGTCCTCGTGCCCGTCGGTGAGGCCGGTCGCGGTCTGGTGCAGCGCGTACTGCACCTTCACCGCGTCCTCGGCCTTGCCCGCCAACGAGTTCCGGTGGCCGATCATGCTCTCGGCGAAGTGCCGGGCCATCGCTCGGGTGTCCACTACCCTTCCCCTCCGCCGCTGATCCCGCCGCGGAACGAGCCGGCGATGTCGTCGTCCTGCTCCTTGTACGCGCGGGCCGAGCGGCCGGCGGACGTGGCCAGCGCGTCGGTGTTGTGCGCGACCGCCTTGACCTGCTTGCGCAGCGCCGCGCCGAAGTTGTCCAGCGCGTCGGCGAACCCGGACTGCTTGCCGATGCGCCCGAAGCTGTCCTCGGCGACCTCCCGCACCTCGCGCACGTGCCGCCGACCGAGCGCGGTGAGGTCGTCGGCCGAGTTCCGCGTCCGCCGCGCGTAGTCCCTCAGCACGCCCACGTCCACGGAGAACCCGCCGCCGCGCGAGCCGCCGCCCTGACCGGAACCCCCGCCGGAGCCCCCACCTGACCCGGACCCGCCGCGCTTCAGGGCCTCGACGCCCCGCCGCGCCTCGTCCAGGTGACGCTTGTACGCCCCATTGGTGTAGGTCGACCACGGCGTCCACGACCGGCCGTCCCCGGAGATCTCGTTCGCCGCACGGGCGTTCTCCGCCGGGTCGAACAGGTCCCGGTTGGACTCCAACCCGAACTCGTCCCGCCGCGCGGGGCCCATCGACCCCAGCATGTTGATCTGCCACAGCCCGTAGGAGTTGTCCGGCGGGGTGGCGTTGTGCGCCCGCGGGTCGCCGCCGGACTCGGCCAGCGCGACCGCCACCGCGATCGTCAGGTCCTGCCCGCGGAACCCCGCGTCGTGGGCGTGCCGGGCGATCTGCTCCGGACTCAGCTTGCTCATGCCGTCACCCTGCACCACCCGCGACCTGCGGCGGAACCACCGTTGCACGCTCGGACAGCGGCAGTGCACAAGGGAGCTACAGTCGAACACGTGAACGAAGGGCTGTTCGACGACGGCTTGTTCGGCGTCGACCCGGAGGAGAAGGCGGCGCGCATCGCCGCCAACGCGCCACTGGCCGTGCGGATGCGCCCGCGCACCCTGGACGAGGTGGTCGGGCAGGACCACCTGCTCGGGCCGGGCGCGCCGCTGCGCAGGCTGGTCGAGGGCTCGTCGCCCGCCTCGATCATGCTCTACGGCCCGCCGGGCACCGGCAAGACGACGCTGGCCACGCTCGTCTCCCAGGCCACCGGCCGGCGGTTCGCCGCGCTGTCGGCGCTGTCGGCGGGCGTGAAGGAGGTGCGCGCGGTCATCGAGGAGGCCCGCCGCCGCCTGGTCCGCTCCGGCGAGTCGACCGTGCTGTTCATCGACGAGGTGCACCGGTTCTCCAAGACCCAGCAGGACGCGCTGCTCGGCGCGGTCGAGGACCGGATCGTGCTGCTGGTCGCGGCGACCACGGAGAACCCGTTCTTCTCCGTCGTGTCACCCCTGCTGTCCCGGTCGCTGGTGCTGCAACTGCGGCCGTTGACCGACGACGCGGTGCGCGTGCTGGTCAAGCGCGCGGTGGAGGACGAACGCGGCCTCGGCGGCACGGTCGCCGTCGAGCCGGACGCCGAGGACCACCTGGTCCGGCTGGCCGGCGGTGACGCCCGGCGCGCGTTGACCGCCCTCGAAGCCGCGGCGGACGCGGTCGGCGACGGTGGCGTGCTGGACCTGCCGACGTTGGAGGCGACGGTCGACAAGGCCGCCGTGCGCTACGACCGGCAGGGCGACCAGCACTACGACGTGACCAGCGCGTTCATCAAGTCGATCCGGGGTTCGGACGTGGACGCCGCGCTGCACTACCTGGCCCGGATGATCGAGGCGGGCGAGGACCCGAGGTTCATCGCGCGGCGGCTGGTGATCCACGCCAGCGAGGACGTCGGCATGGCCGACCCGACCGCGTTGCAGACGTGCGTGGCGGCGGCGCAGGCCGTGCAGCTGATCGGGCTGCCCGAGTGCGCGCTGAACCTGGCCCAGGCCACCATCCACCTGGCCACCGCGCCCAAGTCGAACGCCGTCACGACCGCGATCGGCGAGGCCATGTCCGACGTGCGCGAGGGCGCGGTCGGCTCGGTGCCCGCGCACCTGCGCGACGGCCACTACGCGGGCGCGGCCAAGCTGGGCAACGCCCAGGGCTACCGCTACCCGCACGACGTGCCGGAGGGCGTGGTGACCCAGCAGTACGCGCCGGACGACCTGGTCGGCCGGGACTACTACCAGCCGACGGGCCGGGGAGCGGAACGCGTGCTCGCCGACCGCCTGCCGAAACTGCGCAAGGCCGTCCGCGGCCAGGCGTAAATCCATTTCCGATCCGTCCTGGTTCTGACACGGTGTGCCCCGTGACAGACGTACCGCTGAACGGCCACGCCCTGCTCGACTTCAACTCCCCGCTCTCGGACGGGAAGGCCTACGACCTGATCGGCAGCCTCCACCTGCGGCCGGGCGAGCGGGTCGTCGACTACGGCTGCGGCTGGGCGGAACTGCTGCTCAGGGCGGTGGAGCACGAGCCGAACGTCCGTGGCCTCGGCGTCGACAGCGACGACTACGCCATCACCCGCGGCCGGGCGAACGCCGAGGCCAGGGGCCTGGCGTCCCGCGTCACCCTGGAGCCGGCCGACGTCACCACGTGGGAGACCGGGCCCGCCGACGTGGCCATCTCCATCGGCTCGTCGCACGCGTGGGGCGGCACGAAGCAGACGTTGGCCGCCATGCACGCCCGCCTCCGCCCCGGCGGCACCCTGCTGCTCGGCGACGGCTTCTGGGAACGGCCGCCCAACGCCAAGTCGGTCGAGCTCTTCGGCGAGGACGAGTTCGGCACCTTGTCCGACCTGGTCGACCTGACCACGGCCGGCGGCTACCGCCTGCTCAACCTCGCCACCGCCACCCCGGACGAGTGGGACAGCTTCGAGTCCCGCTGGTGCGCCTCCCGGGAGCGCTGGCTCTTGGAGCACCCGGACCACCCGCAGTCCGCCGAGGTCCGCTCGATCGTCGACGACCACCGCGACGCCTACCTCAAGGGCTACCGGGGCCACCTGGGCTTCGCCTACCTGACCCTGGCCCGCCTCTGACCCTCCGGTCGCCTCGTCCGGCCGGGGATACCGGACGAGGCGACCGGGTCCCCTTCGCCCACGGGCGGTCGAGCGCTTGGCGTGCCGGCATGACGCTCACCAACCGTCCACCGGCGGGATCGACGGTGCGGCGTGCAGGGGATTGGGCAGGGTGTCCGTCCGCGGGACCGGGGGGCGGGCGGTCAGGTCTTGGTAGCCCAGGGTGATCCGGTAGCTGTTGAGGGGGTAGCGGAGGAAGGTCGGGGTGGTCAGGGAGCCTTCGTCCATCCGGGTCGCCAGGTCCGGGAAGCGGGTGCGGTAGGCGTCGACCTCGCCTCGGACCAGGCCCCAGAAGCGGTCTGCCGGCAGGGGAAGCAGGGTGGACAGCGGGCGGAAGACGCCGATCAGCAGGGCGTCCACGATGTACTGGCGCAGGATCGGCCACGGTTTGCGCGGCAGCACGGGGTCGTGCGCGTCCGGTTCCAGGCCACGCGCGGGCACCCGCTCCACCGACACGTTCACGTCGTCCACCAGGTCGAGCAGCGCCACCCGCACCGGCACGCCATCGGCATCCGTGATCACGACGACGTTCTCGCCGTGCGGGTTGAACGTGATCCCGTACGTGTAGAGCACGTGCAGCAGCGGCCGGAACAACGCGCGCAGCAGCGCGGCGAACCACACCGCCGGGTCGGTGTCACCGATGTACTCCAGCACCAGGGGCCGACCGGCGCGGTCCACGTGCAGCAGGGCCGCCAGCGACCACGAGCGCTCACCGGGCCGCAACGCCACCGGCTCGCGCCAGATGCACCCCATCGTCTCCAGCCACTGGTACGGCACGGCGCCCGCGCGTGACAGCCGCGGGTGCCGGACGGTCACCGAGGCCACCTCGCCCAGCAGCTCCGTGCCCCACTCGCCGATCAGCTTGTCGGTCGCCCACAGCCCCGAGAGCCACTGCGTGACGACCGGCGCGGCGAGCGTGCAGTGCGGCGGGATGCCCCGGTACACCGACGTGTTCAGCACCCGCAGCGGCAGCTTGACCTGGTACCGCTCGGGCGAGTCCACGTTGGACATGGTCCGGACGGCCTGGGTCGGCAGGTGCCAGTCCGGCGCCTCGCCCAGCTCCACGATCGCGCCGGTGGCCAGCTCCGGCGCCCACAACGTCCGCACGACGTGGTCGAGCTGCCACGGGTGCGCGGGCAGCCACACGTACGCCGCCGGGTCGACCCCCGCCTCCCGCAACGACTCGGTGAACCGCTCGACCGTCACCGGGTCGAGCTCGTGCGCCCGCACCGACGACTCCGACAGCGACGACGTGCCGCGGAACTCGGCGAGCCCCCGGTGCACGGCCAGCCACGGCAGCCGCACGGGTGTGCGTGCCTCGGGGCTGTACCGCGCCAGGTCGTCCGCGGAGAACCCGACCCGCCCCTTGTTCGCGATCAGCCACGGGTGCCCGGTCAGGTGCCCGTCCAGCTCCGCCCGCGGCAGCGAAGCCAGCTCCGCCACCGGCCGCGCGGTCGACGCCAGCGCCACGTCGGCGGCCAGGGTCGCGGTCACCTCGGCCAGGAAACCGGCGGTCGTGGCCGGGTCGACCCGCAGGTGCCGGAACGCGTCCACCACGAACAGCTGCACGTCGTCGCACGGCTCCACCACGTCGTCGCCGAGGATCCCGGACGCCGCCCGGCGCACCGACCCCGGCTCCACGACCCACCCGCCGAACGCCGTCCGCGTCGCCGAGAACGTGTAGACCGCGTCCTCGAACCGCAGCTCGCGGCCACCGGTCGGGGTCAGCAGCCCTTCGAAGCACAGCTCGCCGATCGCCTTCGCCAGCAACGCCGCCGAGCACTCGCGCCACAGGTCAGTCACCATCGTCTCCAGGTGCGGTGAAGCTGGTGTAGGCGGTGTGCCCCGGCAGCGGGTAGACCTCGCGGCCGGTCACCGCGTTGACGATGGTCGCGTTGCGCACCGCCCCGATGCCGAGGTCGGGCGCGGCCACGCCGTGGCTGTGCAGGTCGGCGTTCGCCACGAACACCCGGCCGGTCACGGACGGGTCCAGCTCGATCGAGTGGTCCAGCGCCACGACGTACCGGCCCCGGGCGTCCCGGCGCACGTGCGGCTCCAACGGCTCCAGGAACGGCGTCGGCGCCTGCGCGTACCCGGTGGCGGCCACGACGAGGTCCGTGCGGTGCCGGAACGTCCGCCCGGTGTCCCGGTGCGCGCACTCCAGCACGACCTCGGCACCGGAGACCGACGACGACACCACCGCCACACCGGGCCGCAGCTCGACCGGCGCGAGCCCGCGCTCCCACTCCCGCCGGTACAGCAGGTCGTGCAGCTCCTCCAGCGTCTCCGCCGAGATCGCCCGGTAGTGCCGCCAGTGCTCGGCGCGCAGCGCGTCCCGCCGGTCCTGCGGCAACGAGTGGAAGTGCCGCACGTACGCCGGCGTGGTCATCTCCAGCACCAGCTTGGTGTAGTCCAGCGGCGCGAACACCGGCGTGCGGGTCAGCCACGTCACCGCCGGACCGCCGGCCAGGTTGCGGCGCAACAGGTCCAGCACGATCTCCGCGCCCGACTGCCCCGACCCCACCACGGTCACCCGGTCGGCGGACGACGACCGGTGCAGGTAGTCCGAGCTGTGCACCAGCCGGTCACCCAGCCCGGCCAACGCGGGCGGCACGGACGGCGTGGTGCCGACCCCGAGCACCAGGTGCCGCGCTTGCACCGAGAACCCCGGCCCCGACACCACGAACCGGCCGTCCTCCCACCGCGCCGACGTCACCTCGTGCGAGAACCGCACCGGCAGCCGCGCCGCCGCCCACCTCAGGTAGTCCTCGTACTCGCGCCGGGTCGGGTGGAACCTCTCCCGCACGTAGAACGGGTACAGCCGGTCCGCGTCGCGCAGGTAGGCCAGGAACGACAGCGGGTGCGTCGGGTCGACCAACGTCACCAGGTCGGCCAGGAAGCTCACCTGGAGCACCGCGTCGGGGAACATCACCCCGCTGTGCCAGCGCAGCTCCGGGCGCGCCTCCAGCACCACCACGTCCAGGTCGTCCACGGTGGACGCCAGCGCGGCCAGCCCGAGGTTGAACGGCCCGCACCCGATCGCCACCACGTCGGTGACCGCGCCACCGGGGCTCATCGCGTGCGCACCATCAGCAGGGCGACCTTGTCCGGCAGCAGCACCTCGCCGACCGGCGCGAACCCGCTCGCGGTGAACGACGCGATCGCCCGCCGGTTGCGCACGTCCGGCTCCAGCAGCACCCGCGTGCACCGCGGGTCGGCGTCGAACAGCGCCGCCGTCACCTCCGGCAGCAGCCGGCGCACCAGCCCCTGGTCGGTCATCGACAGCTCGCCGACGGCGACGTGCAGCCCGAGGTCGTGCGGCCGGGCCTGGTAGACCTCCGCCACCACGTCCCGCGCCGCCCGGTACACCTCCAGGTAGATCACCGGGTCCTCGCCCCGGCTCACCAGCACCGGCAACGAGTGCCGCCCGGACAGCTGCCGCCGCAGCTCCTCGTCCCACTGCTCGCGCGGCCACGCCTGGTGCCAGAACGCGACCACGTGCGGCGACTGCATCCAGCGGTGCACCAGGTCGAGGTCGCGGGTGTCCGGGTCGACCACCCGGGCCCGCCAGTCGCCGGCGAGCACCGGCAGCGGGGGAGCGGGCACGGCCGACAGGTCGTCGGTCCGCCGGTAGGCGTCCAGGTGGCTCACCGGGCGCACCTGCCCTCCCGCAACGGGTTGGGCGCGTCGAAGTACACCGACTGCGCGTCCAGCGGCGCGAGCACCTCGTCGATGCCCTCCAGCCTGGTCAGCAGGTTCGCCTTGCACGGCAGCTCGTCCGCCTCCAGCCACCGCCGGGCCAGCCGGTCGCCGTCCGGGCCCGCCTCGGCCAGCGAGGGCAGCGCCGCCTCCAGCCGGGCCGCCAGCACGCCGAGCAGGTCGCGCTCGTCGGCCAGCCCCTCCACCCCGATGCAGCCGATCACCGCCAGCGCCTGGTTGCGCAGCAGGTAGTAGGTGAGCCGGTCGTCCACGACCGCGTCGTCCACCACGGCCAGCGTCGACTCCTCGGCCCCCAGCCGCTCCAGCACCCTCGGCAGGTGCGAGGACGCCAGGTAGTAGCCCTGGTTGTCCCGGTAGCGCCCGCCGACCACCCGGCCCGCCGGGTCCAGCCGCACCAGCGTGTTCTGCTGGTGCGCCTCCAGCCCGATGCCGGTCTCCGCGTACAGCCGCAGCATCGGCACCAGCACGCGGTCGGTGTAGTCGGCGACCCAGCGGGCCGCGTCCAGCCGCAGCACCAGCTCGCCCAGCAGGGAACGCCCGATGCCCGGCCGCGGCGCGACCATGCCGGCCAGGCACCGCGAGTCGCCGATGTCCGCCGGCACGTCGCGCACGGCCACGTCGAGCCCGGTGACGTCGCCGCCCTCGTCCACCGCGAGCCAGGCCGGGTCACGCACGACGCTGAACTCCGGGTGCGCCTTCTCCGTGCCGGCCGCGTAGCCGGACTCCAGCAGCAGGTGCACCTCCGAGCCCCGGCGCAGCTCGGTCGACGTCGACTCGCGCCGCGAGTTCGTGATCCGCAGGCCGAGCGACAGCTTCAGCATCACCGGCGCGCCGGTCCGGTACACCGTGCGCAGGCTGGAGGTCGGCGACCAGGCGGGCCCGAACTCGCCGAGCGGCTCCAGCAGCCCGCGCGAGACCAGCGACGCGATCCGCGGCCTGCCCAGCAGGTCGTGCGCCTGCCACGGGTGCGCGGGCACCAGCACCCGGCCGGGTTCGGGGGCGCGCCCGGCCAGCGTCGACATCAGCGTCACCGCGTCCGGACCGGACACCGAGCCGTGCGACACGACCTCCCGCGCGGCCGAGAACCAGAACAGCGGGAACGAGCCGCGCAGCTCCGGCGCGTACCGGGCGTCGTCGGCGGCGGACAGGCCGTCGCGGCTCTTGGGCGCGGGGTGGTGCAGGTGCCCGAGCATCAACCGCTGCTCGCTGTCCAGGAACCGGTCCGCCGGTCCGACGGGCGCACGGCGCCGGTAGGCGACGTACCCGGCGACCCGGCGCACCGACTCGGCGGTGCGCTCGACCAGGTCGGCCGCGTCACCGCCGAGCTCCGCGCCCACCAGCGCCGCCGCCACCACGGGGTCGGCGGGTCTGCCGGCCAACGTCACGGTGCCGAACCGGTGCCGCCCGGTCGGCGACGCGTACCGCACCTCGGCTTCCAGCGGGAGCCCCAGCACCTCGATCCGCACCAGGTCCGTCACCGGCACGTCCCGCTCCCGCACCCAACAGCGCAACAACGCCTCCAAGTGCGCGTGCTCCGCGGTCGACCGGGGGTCTCCTTCCAGCGGATCGCGTGTCATGCGGCTCCTTCCACGAGTCGTTCGGCGGCGGAACCCGCATCGCGGACCAGTGCCAGCAGCGCGACCAGGTCCGCCTCCCGGGCGTTCGGGTTGAGCAGGGTCAGCTTCAGGCACGTCGCCTTGTCCACCTCGGTGCGGCCGATCAGCGCCGCGCCCGCCCGCAGCAACGCCCGGCGCAGCCGCGCGTTCACCTCGTCGGCCAGCGACTCGTCGGCGGGCCGGTAGCGGAACACCACCGTGGTCAGCGTCGCGCCGCCGACCAGCTCGAACGACGGGTCGGCGGAGATCAGCGCGGCGGCGTGCCCGGCCAGCTCGTGGCACCGGTCCACCAGCGCGCCCAGCCCGGCGCGGCCCAGCGCGAGCAGCGTCGCGGCCACCTTCACCGCGTCCGGCCGGCGCGTGGTCTGCAACGACCGGCCCAGCGCGCCGTCGTAGCCCTCGGCCCGGTCGTCCTCCGGGTTCAGGTAGGCCACCGAGCGCTCCAGCGGCCCGAACAACGACGCCGAGCGCACCAGCAGCACGCTCGCCGCGGCCGGCTGCCAGCCGATCTTGTGCAGGTCCGCGGTCACCGAGTCGGCCAGCGCCAGCCCGTCCACCAGCCCGGCCAGCTTCGCCGAGAACAACGCGCCGAAGCCGTAGGCGGCGTCCACGTGCAGCCACGCGCCGTGCTCGCGGGCGATCTCCGCCACCTCCGGCAGCGGGTCGACCGAGCCGAAGTCCGTGGTGCCCGCGGTCGCCACGACGGCCACCGGCGTGCCGCCCGCGCGCAGCACCGCCGCCAGCGCGTCCGGCCGCATCCGCCGGTGCGAGTCCACCGACACCGTGCGCACCGCGCGCTCGCCGAGGCCGAGCGCCGCGCACGCCCGCGCCACCGAGAAGTGGGCGAGCTCCGAGCAGAGCACCACCGGGTCGGGCAGCGCGCCCACCCCGTCGGCCCGCACGTCCAGGCCGAGCCGGGCCGCCGCCGCGTCCCTGGCCAGCAGCAGCGCGGTCAGGTTCGACAGCGTGCCGCCGGGGGTGAACACGCCGTCGGCGTCGGCGTCGAACCCGGCCAGCCGGGCGAGCGCCGCCACCACCCACCGCTCCACGGCGAGGGCGGCGGGGCCGGAGTCGTAGGTGTCCAGCGAGGCGTTGCCCGCGCCGGCCAGCGCGTCCGCCGTGACGGCGACGGCCAGCGGCGGCGGCTGGAGGTGGGCGGCGGCGAACGGGCTCGTCAGGTCGACACCGCCCTCGGTCAGCACGGTCGTGACGCGGGCCAGCGCGGCGTCCGCGCCGATGCCGTGCTCGGGCACCTCGCCGAGCACCCGGCGGGCCCTGGCCAGCACGTCGGCCGGTCGGCCCGGCGGGATCGGTCCTCCGGAGGGGCTGACGGCGAACACGACACCTCCGACGATCGACTAAGGCTAGGCTTACCTCATCTACTCGGCGTGGTGCGTGTCAAGCCCTCGGTCACCATCCGTGCTGTGACGATCACTCGCGTCACCACGCTAGCCGCCGCGACCACGATCGAATCGACGCCAAATGGGGGGTCTTGGGGAGGCGTCCCACCAGGTGGCACAGCCGTGCCCCGATCTCGTTCGGAGGCCCCGGCGCGGTCGCGGTAACCTTGGCCACCACCTTGAGCCGTGCAATCCACCAGGAGGATCCGTGTCGCCAGGGCAGATCGCCGCGCTGGTCGCCGCCGGCGCGTTCGTGCTGCTTGTGCTCCTGCTGGCGATCCCGTTGATCAAGCTGGGCCGGACGCTGGACGAGGCCACGATCGCCATCCGCAAGGCGCACCTGAACAGCGACCCGCTCTTCACCGGCGCCAACACGACGATCACGCACGTGAACACGCAGTTGGAGCGGGTGGACGGGATCACCGCCAACGCCCGCGCGGTCACCGGCAACGTCTCCGCGCTCACCTCGCTGTTCACCGCCACGCTGGGCGGGCCGCTGGTCAAGGCCGCCGCGCTGTCCTACGGGGTGAGCAAGGCCATCCGCGCCCGGCGCGCGACCAAGGAGATCTCCAGCAAGCACACTCGACGCAGGGGCAGGCGATGAGGCGGCTGTTCTGGTTCGGGCTCGGCATCGCCGCCGGCGTCTTCGCCACCCGCAAGGCGAACCAGGCCGCGCACGCCGCCACGCCCGCGGGCATCGGCGAGAACGTCGGCCAGGGCCTGCGCGAGCTGGCGGGCGCCCTCGGCTCGTTCGGCGCCGAGGTGCGCGCCGGGATGTCGGAGCGCGAACAGGAGTTGCAGGACACCGTGGAACGTCGGACGGGCTTCACGCCGGGTCGGCGAGCGCGCGGGGCGGACGACGCCGAGTAGGTCGTTCGTCCGCCTCACCGCGCCCTCGCCCGACCGTCGGCCAGGCCGACGTGGGCTTCCACACTCCCGAAGGACGTCACCGTGCAGACCCACGAGATCATCAAGCGCTTCCGCGAGCACTTCGAGAACGCCGGCCACAAGTACGTGCCCAGCGCCTCGCTCCTGCTCGACGACCCGAACCTGCTGTTCGTCAACGCCGGCATGGTGCCGTTCAAGCCGTACTTCCTCGGCGAGGCCCCGCCGCCCGCCCCGCGGATGACGAGCATCCAGAAGTGCGTGCGCACGCCGGACATCGACGAGGTCGGCAAGACCACCCGGCACAACACGTTCTTCCAGATGGCCGGCAACTTCTCCTTCGGCGACTACTTCAAGGAAGACGCCATCCGGCTGGCCTGGGACCTGGTCACCAGGCCGCAGGCCGACGGCGGCTACGGCTTGGACCCCGAGCGCATCTGGGTGACCGTCTACCTGGACGACGACGAGGCCGCCGACCTGTGGCAGAAGGTCGCCGGGCTGCCGCCCGAGCGCATCCAGCGCCGCGACATCGAGGACAACTACTGGTCGATGGGCGTGCCCGGCCCGTGCGGCCCGTGCTCGGAGATCTACTACGACCGCGGCCCCGCCTTCGGCGAGGAGGGCGGCCCGGTCGTCGACGAGGACCGGTACCTGGAGATCTGGAACCTGGTCTTCATGCAGAACGTCCGCGGCGAGGGCGGCGCCAAGCGGGACTACCCGATCCTCGGCGAGCTGCCGGACAAGAACATCGACACCGGCATGGGCGTCGAGCGCGTCGCCATGCTGCTCCAGGACGTCGAGAACGTCTACGAGACCGACCTCGTCCGCACCGTCATCACCAAGGCCGAGCAGCTCTCCGGCCGCAGGTACGGCGCCGACGCCACCGACGACGTGCGCTTCCGCGTCATCGCCGACCACGCCCGCAGCGGCGTGCTGCTGGTCGGCGACGGCGTCACGCCCGGCAACGAGGCCCGCGGCTACGTGCTGCGCCGCCTGCTGCGCCGCATCGTCCGCTCGGCCCGCCTGCTGGGCGTCACCGAGCCGGTGCTGGTGCGGTTCGCCGAGGTCGTGCGCGACGCCATGGGCCCGTCCTACCCCGAGCTGGTCTCCGGCTTCGCCCGCATCCAGCAGGTGCTCAAGGCCGAGGAGGACACGTTCCTGCGCACGCTCGACGCCGGGTCGCGGATCTTCGAGACGGCCGCCGGGCAGGTCAAGGCCGACGGCCGCGCCACGCTGCCCGGTGACCAGGCGTTCCAGCTGCACGACACCTACGGCTTCCCGTTCGACCTCACCCTGGAGATGGCCGCCGAGGCCGGCCTGAGCGTGGACGAGGACGGGTTCCGCAAGCTGATGGCCGAGCAGCGCGCCCGCGCCAAGGCCGACGCCGCCGGCAAGAAGACCGGCCACGGCGACCAGACCGTGTACCGGGAGCTGCTGGAGCTCGGCGCCACCGAGTTCACCGGCTACACCGAGCTGGCCAGCGAGGCCACCCTGCGCGGCATCGTCAGCGGCGGCAAGCGGGTCCGCTCCGCTCGCGCGGGCGACATCGTGGAGGTCGTGCTCGACCGCACCCCGCTGTACGCCGAGTCCGGCGGCCAGGAGAGCGACGCCGGCACGATCGTCACCGCCGACGCCGAGCTGGAGGTCGTGGACGTCCAGAAGGTGGCCCGCAAGCTGTGGGTGCACCAGGTGCGCGTGGTCAGCGGCGAGATCGCCGAGGGCGAGCACGTCGAGGCCAGGGTCGACCCGGAGTGGCGCGTGGGCGCCCGCCAGGGCCACTCGGGCACGCACGTCGTGCACGCCGCCCTGCGGCAGGTGCTCGGCCCGTCGGCCCTGCAGAGCGGCTCGTACAACAAGCCGGGCTACCTGCGGCTGGACTTCGCCTGGACCGGCGGCCTGTCCGAACAGGCCCGCAGCGAGATCGAAGAGGTCTCCAACCTGGCCGTCCGCAAGGACCTCCCGGTGCAGGTCGTCTACACCGACATGGGTGGCGCCCAGGAGATGGGCGCGGTGGCCCTGTTCGGCGAGACCTACGACGAGACCGTGCGCGTGGTCGAGATCGGCGGGCCGTGGTCGCGCGAGCTGTGCGGTGGCACGCACGTCGAGCACTCGTCCCAGATCGGCCCCATCACGGTGATCGGCGAGTCGTCCGTCGGCTCCGGCGTGCGCCGCTTGGAGGCCTACGTCGGCATCGAGGCCTTCAAGTACCTGGCCCAGGAGCGGGCCCTGGTGCAGAACGTCGCCGCCCTGCTGAAGGTGCCCGACGCCGAGGTGCCCGCCCGGGTCGAGGCCCTGGTGGAGCGGCTGCGGGTGGCCGAGAAGGAGTTGGCGAAGGTCAGGGCCGCCCAGCTCGTGGCCGACGCCGGCTCCCTGGCCGAGCAGGCGCTGGACGTGCGCGGCGTGTCCCTGGTGGCCCTGCGGCTGCCGGAGGGCACGTCGGGCGCCGACGTGCGGACCATCGCCGGCGAGGTGCGCAACCGGCTCGGCGACAAGCCGGGCGTGGTCGGCCTGTTCGCCCCGGACGGCGACAAGGTCAGCTTCGTGGTCGCCACCACGTCCGCCGCCCGCGACCTGGGCCTGGCCGCCGGCAAGCTGGTGCCCGCCTTCGCCCCGGCCGTGGGTGGCCGCGGCGGCGGCAAGCCGGACCTCGCCCAGGGCGGCGGCACGAACCCGGGCGGTGTCGACGAGGCCGTCGCCGCCCTGCGGACCGAGGTGGACCGCGCCCTTGAGCAGCGCTGACCGCCCCGGCGTCGACGACCCCGGCCTCGGTCGGAGGCTGGGCGTCGACGTCGGCGCGGTGCGCGTCGGGGTGGCGCTGAGCGATCCGGGCGCGTTCCTGGCGACGCCGCTGGTCACCCTGGCGCGTGACGCGAAGACCGGCCGGGACCTGGGCGACCTGGCCGGGCTCGTCACCGAGCACGACGTGGTGGAGGTCGTGGTCGGCCTGCCGCGCACCTTGGCGGGCAGGCACGGGCCGGCGGCGGAGGCGGCGTCGGCGTACGCTGCGGCGTTGGCCGAGCGCGTCGCACCGGTTCCGGTGCGGCTCACCGATGAGCGGCTGACCACCGTCACGGCGAGCCGGGTGCTCGCCGAGCGCGGGGTGCGCGGCAAGAAGCAACGTGCCGTCGTCGACCAGGCTGCCGCTGTCGAGATCCTGCAGTCCTGGCTGGACGCACGGGCGCGACAAGTGGCTCGATCCGAAGCGGAGCGGGCCCCCGGAGCTAAGGACGGCTCGTGAACGACGACCTCGGGTTGTTCACCGATCCAGAGACCCGCCACGACGAGCGGGTCGCACGCGGCAGGAGCGAGGCCGCGGCCCGCCGGGCCAAGCGCAGGCGCAAGAGGACGATCCTGTGGGTCGTCGTGGCCCTGGTGCTGACCGGCGGCGGCGTCGGCGCGTACTACGGGTACCGCACGTTGAGCGGCATCGGCTCGTACGACGACTTCGCGGGCGCGGGCGAGGCGGACGTGGTGGTCGAGGTCAAGGACGGCGACCTCGTGACCACCATCGCCACCACGCTCAAGGAGCAGGGCGTGGTGGCCAGCGCGCGCGCGTTCACCGAGGCGGGCGCGAGCGACTCGCGGGTCACCGCCATCCAGCCCGGCTTCTACCTGATGAAGACCAAGATGTCCGGCGCGGCCGCGGTGACCCGGATGGTGGACCCGGCGGCGAAGGTCGTGCCGCTGGAGGTCAAGGGCGGCTTCGTGCTGCACGACATCACCGCGCCCGACGGCAAGATCACCAAGGGCGTCCTGTCGCTGCTGTCCGACGCCTCGTGCGTGGAGCTGGACGGCGCCAAGCAGTGCGTGACCCCGGAGCAGCTGCGCGACGCGGCGGACAACGCCGACCCGGTCGCGCTCGGCATCCCCGAGTGGGCGCTGCCCGACGTCGCCGCCGCGCCGAGGGCGAACCGGCTCGAAGGCCTCATCGTGCCGGGCCTGTACCACCTCAAGCCGGGCGCGGACGCGGTCGAGCTGCTCAAGAGCGTGATCGCCACGTCGCTGAGCCGGTTGCAGGGTTACGGCATCCCCAGCGGCACCGGCAAGACCGGCTTCCGGCCCTACGAGGTGCTGGTCATCGCCTCCCTGATCGAGAAGGAAGGCCTGACCAAGGACTTCGGCAAGATCTCGCGGGTCATCTTCAGCCGGCTGGCGGCGCCGCAGAAGCTGGAGCTGGACTCCACGGTCAACTACAAGCTGGACCGGCCGATCATCACCACCAGCGACGAGGACCGCGAGGCGTCCGGGCCGTACAACACCTACCAGCGGCAAGGGCTGCCGCCGACCCCGATCGGCTCGCCCGGCCGCGAGGCGGTCACGGCCGCGATCACGCCCGAGAACGGACCGTGGATGTACTTCGTGAAGTGCGAGAAGGACGGCACGACGTGCTTCACGAACACCTACGAGGAGCACCTGGCCGTGTCGGACGACGCTCGCGAGAGGGGCGTCTTCTGAGCGTGGTCGAGGCTCGACGCGCGGCGGTCATCGGCTCGCCGGTCGCCCACTCGTTGTCGCCGGTGCTGCACAACGCCGCGTTCGCGGCGCTGGGCCTGACCGGCTGGGGGTACACGCGCGTCGAGTGCGTGGCGGACGAGGTGCCGTCCCTGGTGGCGGGCCTGGACCCGGCGTGGGCGGGCCTGTCGGTGACCATGCCGAACAAGCGGGCGGCACTGGCGGTGGCGACCTCGGCGACGTCCCGGGCCGTGCGGGTCGGCGCCGCGAACACCCTGGTGCCGGTCGACGGCGGGTGGCGCGCGGACAACACCGACGTGGACGGCGTCCTCGGCGCTCTGCGCGCTTCGTGCGGCTTCACGTCCGGCTCGCGCGCGGTGCTGCTGGGCGCGGGCGGCACGGCGACCGCGGCCCTGGTGGCGCTGGCGTCCGTCGGCGTCCGCGCGGTCACGCTGGTGGTCCGCTCGGTGAGCCGGGCGGCGGAGGCGGAGTCGTGCGCGTCCCGCCTCGGTCTGGCGCTGGACGTCGTCACCTGGGACGCCGCGGACTTCGCCGACCTGGCGTCGGCCTCGGACGTCCTGATCAGCACCGTGCCGCCGGACGCGACCGAGCCGATCGCCGGCGCGCTGGCCGGGGCGCCGTGCGTCCTGGACGTCATCTACCACCCCTGGCCGACCCCGCTGGCCCACGCCGTGGAGAAGCGGGGCCGCACCCTCGCCACCGGCCTGGACATGCTCCTGCACCAGGCCTTCGGCCAGTCGGAGCAGTTCACCGGCCTGCCCGCCCCGCGCGAGGCGATGCGCGCCGCACTCCGCGCCGCCACCGCCAACCTCCTCCCGCTCCCCCTCTAACCCGCGAGTCCTACGTTCAGAACACGCGTGTCCTACGTTCGGAACACCCGTGTCCTACGTTCGGAACACCCGAGTTCAACGCTCAGAACGCGCCCGGGCCCTGCTCGCGCGAGGGTGCGAGCAGGGCCCGGGCGTCGTGCTGAGGGGATCAGCCCGCGTCGAGGTCGGTGGCGATGATCTCCGCGATCGCCTCCAGCGCGGCGTCCGCGCCTTCGCCGTCCGCGGCCAGGACGACCTCGTCGCCGTGCATCGCGCCGAGCGTCATCAGACCCAGCACGCTCGCCGCCTCGACCGGTTGGCCGTCGTCCTTGCGGATGGTGACCTTCACCGGCTGCCCGGCCGCCGCCTTCGCCAGCAGTGCGGCAGGGCGCGCGTGCAGTCCGACCTTGCTCGCCACGGTGACCCGTCGCTCAGGCATGACCCGTCCTCTCGTTCCTTCTCGTCCGCCGTCAGGACGCCGTCGCGTCCGACCGGCCTTCCTTGTCGCGCTTCCCGGTCCGGCCGCCCCTGTCGCCGTCGTCGACGATGCTCGGGTCGGCTTCCGGGTCCTCGTCCTCGCTGCGACCCGGCGTCCTCAGGTTCCACTTGGTGATGACGAAGCGGAACAGGAAGTAGTAGATGGCCGCGTAGATCACGCCCAGCACCAGGATCAGCAGGGGCTTGGTCGAGATGTTGAAGTTGAGGGCGTAGTCGATCGCGCCCGCGGAGAACCCGAACCCGCTGTGGATGTCCAGCGCGTTGCTGATGGCCAGCGACGTGCCGGTGAGCACCGCGTGGATCACGTACAGCGGCCACGCCACGAACATGAACGCGAACTCGAGCGGCTCGGTCACACCCGTGATGAACGAGGTCAGCGCCGCCGAGCCCATGATGCCCGCGATGACCTTCTTCTGCGTCGGCCGCGCGGTGTGCACGATGGCCAGCGCCGCCGCCGGGAGCGCGAACATGAAGATCGGGAAGAAGCCGGTCATGAACGTGCCCGCGGACGGGTCGCCCGCGAAGAACCGCTGGATGTCGCCGGTCTTGCCCTCGTACTCGCCGAAGACCTGCCACATGAACGTGTTCGGGATGTGGTGCAGGCCCAGCGGGAGCAGCAGGCGGTTGATGGTGCCGTAGATGCCCGCGCCGATGATCGTGCTGCCGGAGATCGCCTCGCCGACCGAGGTCAGGCCCGCGTCGAACCACGGGTAGATCAGGCCCATGACCACGGCGACCGGGATCATCACGCCCGCGACCAGGATCGGCACGAACCGCCGGCCGCCGAAGAAGGCCAGGTAGGCGGGCAGCTTGATGCGGTGGTACTTCTGCCACAGCACCGCGGTGATCAGCCCGACCACGATGCCGGTCAGCACCGAGTAGTTGATCAGCTCCTGCTTGGCGTCCGCCGCCGCGTCCGCCGGCAGCGGCAGCACGAGCGGCGACATCGCCTTGAACACGGCCTCGGTCACCACGAAGCCGACCACGGCGGCCAGCGCGGTGGAACCGTCACCGCGCCTGGCGAAGCCGATGGCGACACCGACGGCGAACAGCAGCGGCAGGTTGGCGAACAGGGCGTTGCCCGCTCCGCCGATGACGCCGGCCACGGCGTTCCAGCCCAGCCCCTCCTTGCCGAGGATGTCGTCCTGGCCGAGTCGTAGCAGGAGCGCGGCTACGGGCAGCGCGGCGATCGGCAGCATGAGGCTGCGGCCGAATCGCTGCAGCCCGGCCAGACCCTTGATCTCACGACCGCCGGTCGCCTGTGGGGCGCTGGCGCTCATGGGGTACCTCCCTTGGCGGAGTGGTGCGGGCCGGATTCCGGGACGGTCCGGTCCAATTGCATGGTCACCTGGTAGAGATCGCCCCGGTACCAGGACGTCATGTCCTCGACGGGTCTGCCTCGTGAGCTCGAGACCCGGCGGAAGACGAGCAGCGAGCTGCCGGGACGGACGTCCAGCAGCTTCGCGGTGTCGGGGTCGGCGCCCTCGGCCCACACGGTCTGGCCGGCGTGGTCGAGCTGGACGCCGTACGCGTCGGCGATGAGGGTGTAGAGCGAGGTGGTGAGGTCGTGCCGGTCGAGGTCCGGCACGACCCGAGGGCTGTACCAGCCCCGTTCGACGGCCAGTGGCACGCCGTCCGCCCGGCGCAGGCGCACGAGCCGGCACGCCGGTTCGTGCGGCAGCAGGCCGAGCGCGGTGGCCGCCTCGGGTGGCGGCGCCTCCTCGGCGCAGGCCAGCACCTCGGTCGTGGGCGTCAGGCCGCGCCGGCGCATGTCGTCTGTGAACGACTCCAGGTACAGCTGGACGTCCATGCGCCGCCGAGCGGTGAACGTGCCCCGGCCCTTCGCCCTGGTCAGCAGGCCTTCGGTGACGAGGTGGCCCACGGCGGCGCGTACTGTGATGCGGGACACACCGTACTGCTCGGCGAGGTCGCGCTCGGACGGGATGAGCGAGCCGGGCGGGAGTTCCTGCTCGGCCAGGCGCCGCAGGATGTCGCGCAGTTGGGCGTGCTTGGGCCTGGGCCCGTCGACGATCTCGTCGCGGCGCATGACACCTCCCCGGTGCTCGCACGTCCATCCCGGGATTGGTACTTTCCGGTCTAGACCAGTTGGTGCGGGGAGGATGCTCCGCGCGCCAACCGGGTGTCAACCGCCGTTACGGGACCGTGCCCGAGCGGTGGCACCCTCAGGGCAGGTGTCGAGAGAGGACTTCGAAGTGGCGGACGACAAGGCGGCGGGGATCCTCGCCGCGCTCGGCGGCGCGGACAACATCGTGGAGATCGAGCCGTGCATCACGCGCCTGCGCTGTGAGTTGGAAGACGGCTCCCTGGTGGACGAGAAGGCTTTGAAGGGCCTGGGCGCGCACGGCGTGATGCGTGCCGGCAACGTCGTGCAGGTGATCGTGGGGCCCGAGGCCGACACGATCGCCAGCGACATCGAGGACCTGCTGTGACGCTGCGCGTGACCAGCCCGGTCGGCGGGCGCGTCGTGCCGTTGACCGAGGTGCCGGACCCGGTGTTCGCCCAGGCCATGGTGGGTCCGGGGGTGGCGGTCGAGCCGGTGCGCGAGCGGGCGGACGTGGTGTCCCCCGTGGACGGGACCGTGGTGACGCTGCACCCGCACGCGTTCGTCGTGGCCACCTCGGAGGGCGCGGCGGTGTTGGTGCACCTCGGGATCGACACCGTGAAGCGCAAGGGCGAGGGCTTCACGCTGCACGTGGTCAAGGGCGAGGCGGTGCGCGCGGGGCAGGCCGTGGTGACGTGGGACCCGGCGGAGGTGGAGGCGGCGGGGTTCTCGCCGATCTGCCCGGTGATCGCGCTGGACGCGGCGCCGGAGGCGGTGCTGGACCAGGCCGGCGGTCCGGTGGCGGCGGGTGACGCGTTGTTCTCGTGGCAGCGCTGAGCCGGGTCTTGGGCTGACGGGTCGCCGGCTGGCAGGGCTCTGCTGACGGGGCTCAGCTGACGGGACTCGGCTGACGGGACGAGTGCGGGTGAATGGACCATTCACCCGCACTTCTCGTTGCGCCCCGGGCGTTTCCGGGACGACGCTGGCCCCGTGGTCATCTCGGGATTCCTGGCCGGCGCGGTGGGCGCCGGGTTGCTCCGCCGCCTCCCGCGCGGTGCGGACGTGTGCTGGCTGTGGTGCGCCGCGCCGACGGCGGTGCTGTGGTTCGTGGCCTGGGCGTTGGCTCCTCCGCACTGGCTGCCGGTGCCGCTGCTGCTGGCGTGGCTCGGCGTGCTGCTGACCGCGACCGACCTGCGCCACCGCCGCCTGCCGGACGCGTTGACGCTGCCCGCGTACCCGGCGATCGGCGTCGCGCTGTGGCTGTGCGGGGCAGACCTGTGGCGCGCGTTGGCGGGTTGCCTGCTCTTCGGGGGCTTCCACCTGCTGGTGCGCGTGCTGTCGCCGTCGTCGATGGGCGGGGGAGACGTGAAGCTGGCGGGCTCGCTCGGCGCGGTGCTGGCCTCGGTGTCGTGGCTCGCCCTACCGCTCGGCGCATTGCTGGCGAGCGCGCTCACCCTCGCGTTGAGCCTGAGATGGCCGAACGACGGCATCCCGCACGGACCCGGCCTCCTGGCGACGACGTGGCTCGTGTCGGTGTCAGGAGGCTGAAGGCGGCTCCGATCACCCCGACCCCCGCCACCGCCCCAGCTGAGTCGTCCACGTGGCGGGCCGGGCCGACGGGCACGACCTGGGCGTTCGGCCGGTGTTCACACTGTGAAAGGATTCGCGGCGTGCTGCGCTGGATCACCGCTGGGGAGTCCCATGGACCGGCCCTCGTCGCCGTGCTGGAAGGCATGGTCGCCGGGGTCGAGGTCACCACTGCCGACCTGACCGCTCAACTGGAGCGCCGTCGGCTCGGCTTCGGCCGGAGCCCGCGCATGGGCTTCGAGGCCGACGAGGTCGAGATCCTCGGCGGTGTCCGCCACGGGCTCACGCAGGGCGGCCCGGTCGCGGTCCGGATCGGGAACACCGAGTGGCCCAAGTGGCAGAAGGTGATGTCCGCCGACCCGGTCGACCCGTCCGAGCTCAAGCCGACCGGCCGCAACGAGGCGCTGACCAGGCCCCGCCCCGGCCACGCCGACCTGCCCGGCATGCAGAAGTTCGGCTTCGACGAGGCCCGCCCCGTGCTGGAACGCGCCAGCGCCCGGGAGACCGCCGCCCGCACCGCGCTCGGCACCGTCGCCCGCCACTTCCTCAAGCAGGTCTTCGACGCGGACGTGATCAGCCACGTCGTCTCCATCGGCAAGGCCAAGACGCCCGCCGACGCGCCCGTGCCCGGCCCGGACGACCTGGCCGCCGTCGACGAGAGCCCGGTCCGGGCCTTCGACGCCCGCGGCACCGAGGCGATGGTGGCCGAGGTCGAGGCGGTGAAGGAGGCGGGTGACACGGTCGGCGGCGTGATCGAGGTCATCGTCTACGGCCTGCCGCCGGGCCTCGGCTCGCACGTCCACTGGGACCGCCGCCTCGACGCGCGGCTGGCCGGCGCGCTCATGGGCGTGCAGGCGATGAAGGGCGTGGAGATCGGCGACGGCTTCACCACCGCCGAGCGCTGGGGCAGCGAGGCGCACGACGAGATCGACCGCGGCCCGGGACCGAAGGGCGTCACCCGGCGCTCCAACCGGGCGGGCGGCCTGGAGGGCGGCATCACCAACGGCGAGCCGCTGCGCGTCCGCGTCGCCATGAAGCCGATCTCGACGGTGCCCCGCGCGCTGTCCACTGTGGACGTCCGAACCGGAGAGCCCGCGGTGGCGATCCACCAGCGCTCGGACGTGTGCGCGGTGCCGCGCGCGGGCGTGGTGCTGGAGTCCGTGGTGGCGCTGGTGCTGGCCGAGACGGCGCTGGAGAAGTTCGGCGGCGACTCGATCGCCGAGACCAAGCGCAACGTCGCCTCCTACCTGGAGACGTTGGAAGCCCGCTGGGAGGGTCTGTGAGCCCCCGGTTCGTCGTCCTCGGCCCACCCGGAGCCGGCAAGACGACGGTCGGCCTGCTGCTCGCCGAACGCCTCGGCGTCGCCTTCCGCGACACCGACGACGACATCGTCGCCACCGCCGGCAAACCGATCTCCGACATCTTCACCGACGACGGCGAGCCCGCGTTCCGCGCGATGGAGGAAGAAGCCGTCGTCGAAGGCCTGAAGACCCACGACGGCGTGCTGGCGCTCGGCGGCGGCGCGGTGCTGTCCGCGACCACCCGGGGCCGGCTCGCCGGGCACGCCGTGGTCTTCCTGAACGTCGGCATGGCTGAGGGCGTGCGGCGCACCGGCATGTCCAGCGCCCGGCCGCTGCTGGCGGGCGTGAACCCCCGCGCGACCTTCAAGACGCTGCTGGACGCCCGCCTGCCGCTGTACCGGGAGGTCGCCACGATCGAGGTGACCACCGACGCCCTCACGCCGGAGCAGGTGGTCGACGCCGTGCTCCGCCCGACGGGGCCGGCGCAAGGGACCTGAGTGGACCTGACCGGGGCACAGGTCCTCGCGCGCCGCGCTGCGGTGCAAGGTCTGCACGGCGACGACCCCGACGCGGTGCTGCCGCTGGGCGTGCTGGACAGCCCGCCGAAGACGGGCGCGGCGGCGTTGGGCGTGAGAGGCCGCCGCGAGGACACCGTGAACGCCGGGAACCTGAACGCCGGGGACCTGAACGCCGGGGACCTGGCGCGGGTGCTGAGCCTGCGCGGCGCGCCGCACCTGCACCGCCGCGACGACCTGCCCGCGCTGCGCCGCCAGCTCCGGCCGCGCACCCCGCGGCAGCTGGCGGCCTGGTGCGGCGCGCACCCGACGCCCGACCTGGCGCACCTCGACCTCGTCGTCGACCTCCTGCACCGCGAGTTCCCCGGCGACACGGCCACCAAGGGCGAGCTGTCCGCCGCGATCAGCCCGCTGCTGCCCGACGCCGTCACCCCGCACTGCCCGGGCTGCGACGCCCACCACGTCATCGAGAACGTGTTCCGCCTCGCCACGCTCCTCGCGGGCGTCGAACTGGAGCACCTGGGCGCGAAGCTCGTCTTCCGCCGCCCGACCGCGAGACCCGACGTCGAGGACCCCGGCGAGCCGACCCTGCTGCGCGACTACGCGCGGCTCGTCGGACCGTTCGCCAAGGCCGACGCGGAGAAGTGGCTCGGCGCGGGACCCCAGGACACGTGGCCCGACCTGCGCACCGTGCGCGTCGACGGCAAGCGGCTGCTGGTGCACGAGGACGTGCCGGAAGCGCCCGACCCGCCCGCCGGCCTGCTGCTGTTCGCGCGTGACCCGTACCTGCTCGGCCCGCGTCACCTGGTCGCCGACCCGGACGTCGCCAAGCGGGTGTGGCGGCCAGTCGGCAGCCCCGGCGCGCTCGTCCTGCACGGTCGGGTCGCGGGCGCGTGGCGGCACGGGTTCCGCGGCCGGACGGTGACGTTCCAGGTCACGGGCTGGTCGAAGGTCAAGGGACCGGCGCGGCGCGCGATCAAGGACCAGGCCGCGGTGCTGGCCGGGGTGTGGGGCGGCGACGTGCTCGGAGCGGACGTGGTCGAATGGTGACCCGACGAGGGGAGTGGTGATGGGCGAGCCGGTGCGGATCCGCGTGGCCGCGGAACGACCGTACGACGTGGTGGTGGGCCGCGGCCTGCTCGGCGACCTGGTCGAGACCCTGAAGGGCACGGCGAGGGCGGCGATCGTCCACACGCCGACGTTGACGGAGACCGCCGAGGTGGTCCGCGGCGAGCTGGAGGCGGCCGGGATCGACGCGCACCGCGTCGAGGTCCCCGACGCCGAGGACGGCAAGGACCTGCGGGTCGCCGGGTACTGCTGGGACGTGTTCGGCCGCATCGGGCTCGGGCGCGCGGACGTCGTGGTCAGCCTCGGCGGCGGCGCGGTGACCGACCTGGCCGGGTTCGTCGCCTCCACCTGGATGCGCGGCGTGAAGCTGGTCCACGTGCCCACCACCCTGCTGGGCATGGTGGACGCCGCGGTCGGCGGCAAGACCGGCATCAACACCGACGCGGGCAAGAACCTCGTCGGCACGTTCTACGAGCCGGACGCCGTCATGGTCGACCTGGCCACGCTGGAGACGTTGCCCCGCCACGAGCTCGTCGCGGGCATGGCCGAGGTGGTCAAGGGCGGTTTCATCGCCGACCCGGTGATCCTCGACCTGATCGAGGCCGACCCGGAGGCCGCGCTCGACCCGTCCGGCGACGTGATCGAGGAGCTGGTCCGGCGCAAGATCCAGGTCAAGGCCGACGTGGTGTCGACCGACCTGCGCGAGTCGGACCTGCGGGAGATCCTGAACTACGGCCACACCCTGGCGCACGCCATCGAACGCCGCGAGCGCTACCGCTGGAGGCACGGCGCGGCGGTCAGCGTCGGCCTGGTGTTCGCCGCCGAACTGGCCCGCCTCGCGGGCAGGCTGGACGACACCACCGCCGACCGCCACCGCTCGATCCTCACCTCGCTCGGCCTGCCGACCGGCTACGACCCGGACGCGCTCGGCCAGCTCCTGGAGGGCATGCGGTCGGACAAGAAGACCCGCTCGGGCGTGCTGCGGTTCGTGGTGCTCGACGGCCTGGCCAAGCCCGGTCGGCTGGAGGGACCGGACCCGGCGCTCATCGCGGCGGCCTACTCCGCGGTCGCGGCCGAGCCGAAGCCGAAGTCGGGCGGAAGCATCCTGCTCTGACCTCGCATCCCCTGACCTCGCATCCCTGATCCGAACCCTCTGACCCCGCCCCGAGACCACCCCGAGTCGCCCCGAGACCACCCGAGTCGACGTCGACACAGAACCAGCCGACGCAGGCACGACGGGCCGGGGCGCCACACCTTTCTCCTTCCGGCAACAAATCCGGGCTTACCATCCATCCCCGAAGCCCGTGCCCCTTTCGGGTGATCACCGTGCGACCCGTGCGACCAGGGACGGCGGAGGCGCGCGAGGGGCGGGGGCGGGGTGGCGGGCGGCTCGGGGATGTGGAGGGCGGATGGTGGTGGGGCTCCTGCACCACGTCGAGCTGTGGGTGCCCGACCTGGCCCGGGCCGAGCACAGCATCGGCTGGTTGCTCACCGAGCTGGGCTGGGTCGAGTACCAGCGTTGGCCGGCAGGGGTGAGCTGGCGGCTCGGCCCGACTTACCTCGTGGTCGAGCAGTCGCCCGCGTTGGACGCGCACCACCGGCTCGGCACGGGGTTGAACCACCTCGCCTTCCACGTCGAAGACCGGGTGACGAGCGATAGGCGAAACTGCGCGGCTGACACCCAGTGGCTGACACCCAGTGGCGGGCTAGTGCGAAACGTCAGGCTGACGCGAGTCGTCCGGCTGGGGCAGCGCGTTGCCGATGCCCATCCCGACCGCCGCCGTCGCCATGACCAGCAACGCGGTGAACGCGGCGCCGCCGGTCAGCGCCGGTCCGAGCGATTCGAGTCCCGTCTGGTCCACCAGCGACCGGCCGGCCACGCCCACGGCCCCGGCCAGCGGACCGGCCACCAGCGCCGCGGCGAACCACACCATGCCGCGCCCGTCGAGCAGCCGCCACGCGTCCAACGCGCCCCACAGCACGCCGATGACGACCACCAGCCCGAACGCGATGTACCGGGTGGACGAGGAGGCCTCGGGGCTGTGGACGCTCACCGCCGAGGCGCCGGTCTGCACCCCGCCGTGGAACAGACCCAGCCAGAGCCCTCGGACCAGCCACGCGCGCATGCGTCCCACCTTAAGCCGCCCTGAGCCGCACCGGCGGTCCGCCACAGCGCCCGCCAGGACGTCCGGCGGCTCGTCGCAGGTCCCCACTGTCCGTCACGCGAACCGTCGCACGATTCAGCACGGTTCACCCGATCGAGTGGCGGGGTCAGGTGGACCACCGGGGCTTAGGCTGCTGACATGCCGCACTCCACTCGCCGCGCCGCCCTGCGCGCCACGCTCCGGGACCGGGAGCTGGACGCGCTGCTGGTGACCGACCTGCTCAACGTCCGCTACCTCACCGGCTTCACCGGGTCGAACGCGGCGCTGCTCGTGCACGCGGACTCCGACGACGCGACGGTGTTCTGCACCGACGGCCGCTACCTCACCCAGGCCGCCGCGCAGGTGCCGGACCTGAAGCGGGTCATCGACCGGCCGTGCGACGCGGCGCTGGTCGAGCGCGCGGTGAAGGCGGGCGCGGGCCGGGTCGGCTTCGAGAGCCGCCACGTGACCGTGGACGGACTGGACGTGCTCACGGCCGCGGCCCACGGCGCCGAGCTGGTGCGCGCCGCCGACCTGGTCGAACGGCTGCGGCTGGTCAAGGACGACGCCGAGGTCGAGGCGCTGCGCATGGCGTGCGCGGCGGCCGACCGGGCGCTGGCCGGGCTCATCGAGCACGGCGGCCTGCGCCCGGGCCGCAGCGAGAAGGAGATCGCCCGCGAGCTGGAGAGCCGGATGCTCGACCACGGCGCGGCCGGGCCGTCGTTCGAGTCGATCGTGGCGACGGGCGCGAACTCGGCCGTGCCGCACCACCGGCCGACCGACGCCCCGGTCCGCGACGGCGACTTCGTGAAGCTGGACTTCGGCGCGCTGGTCGACGGCTACCACTCCGACATGACCCGCACCCTGGTCGTCGGCCGGGCCGCGGACTGGCAGCGCGAGCTGCACCGGCTGGTCGTGGCCGCGCAGGCGGCGGGCCGGGCCGCGCTGGTGGTCGGCGCGCAGGTCTCGGACGTCGACGCGGCGGCGCGCGGCGTGATCGAGGAGGCCGGGTACGGCGACGAGTTCCTGCACGGCCTCGGCCACGGCGTCGGCCTGCAGATCCACGAGGCTCCAGCGCTGTCGAAGGCGGGTGACGGTACACTCTTGCCCGGCATGGCGGTCACCGTCGAGCCCGGTGTGTACCTGGCCGGGAAGGGCGGTGTCCGCATCGAGGACACGCTCGTGGTGCGCGAAGGCGCCCCGGAGCTCCTCACCCTGACCACGAAGGAGCTCGTGGTCATCTGAAGTCGGATCGCCCGAATCGGATTCGTCGGCCAAGCCGACGTCGTCCTCCACTCACGCAACAGGAGAGCCCACCACCGTGGCCACCACCAACGACCTGAAGAACGGCCTGGTGCTGAACCTCGACGGCCAGCTGTGGACCGTCACCGCGTTCCAGCACGTGAAGCCGGGCAAGGGCGGCGCCTTCGTGCGCACCACGTTGAAGCACGTCCTGTCCGGCAAGGTCGTGGACAAGACCTTCAACGCGGGCACCAAGGTCGAGACGGCCACCGTCGACAAGCGCGGCATGACCTACCTGTACAAGGACGGCGCCGACTTCGTCTTCATGGACGGCGACACCTACGACCAGATCAACGTCCCGGGCGAGACGGTCGGCGACGCGGCGAACTACATGCTGGAGAACCAGGAAGCGATCGTCGCCCTGCACGAGGGCGTCGCGCTCTTCATCGAGCTCCCGACCTCGGTCGAGCTCGTGATCCAGCACACCGACCCGGGCCTGCAGGGCGACCGCTCCACCGGCGGCACCAAGCCCGCCACGCTGGAGACCGGCGCGGAGATCCAGGTGCCGCTGTTCGTCACCACCGGCGAGAAGATCAAGGTCGACACCCGCGACGGCCGTTACCTGGGCCGAGTGAACGGCTGAGATGGGCGCACGGAGCAAGGCCCGCAAACGCGCGCTGGACGTCCTCTACGAGGCCGACCTGCGGGGCGCCGACCCGGTGACGCTGCTCTCGGACCGGGTCGGTTCGACGGACGTGCCGCCGGTGAACGACTACACGATCGTCCTGGTGGAAGGCGTCACGGCGCACCGCGCGCGCATCGACGACCTGATCTCCGAGCACGCGGAGGGGTGGACGCTGCAGCGCATGCCGGCGGTCGACCGCGCGGTGCTGCGGATCGGGCTCTACGAGCTGCTGTGGGCCGCCGACGTGCCGGACGCGGTCGCGATCGACGAGGCGGTCGAGCTGGCGAAGGGCCTGTCCACAGACGACTCGCCGCGGTTCGTCAACGGCGTGCTCGGCCGGATCGCGGTCATCGCCGACCAGCTCCGGGCCGTGCTCTAGCCGCGCACCACACCCGTCGCGCACCACACCGCCGCGTGCCGCGGTCGCACATCGCGGCATCGCGCGGCCGCGCACCCGGCGCCTGCCGCCGAGCAGGTCACAGGTCGGGAGGGCCACCCATTGGCGAACCGCCGGGTGGCCCTTTTCCGCGTGCTCAGTCCTCCTTGGCCGGACGGGCCTCGGGAGGCAGCACGCCCCAGTCGATGAGCTGCTCGGTCAGCTCGCCGGGCGTCATGTCGTAGATGATCGCCAACGAGCGCAGGTCCTCGGTCCGGATGGACAGCACCTTGCCGTTGTAGTCGCCGCGCTGGCTCTGGATGGTGGCCGCGTACCGCGCGAGCGGCCCGACCTTCTCCGCCGGCAGCTGTTGCAGCCGTTCCAGGTTGATGACGATCTTCGTGGCGGGCTCCGCACCGGACGGCACCCGACCTTCCGGCAGCAGCTCGGCCACCGGGACGCCGTAGAAGTCGGCCAGCTCGGCGAGCTTCTGCACGGTCACGGCGCGGTCGCCGCGCTCGTACGAGCCGACGACCACGGCCTTCCATCGACCGCCGGACTTCTGCTCGACGCCGTGCAAAGACAAGCCCTGCTGCTGGCGGATCGCGCGGAGCTTTGCCCCCAGCGCCTTGGCGTAGTCGCCCATGTGGCGGTTCTCCGTTCATTCGCCCCGTCAGCCGGTAGGGGACTGCCGCGGGGAGGCTTAGATCAATACGCAGAGTAATGATTGCTCTCCGTGGTCACCAGGTCAAGCTGATCTCGCCGGCCCAGGTGGGCGAGACCACGCACACCACCCGGAAGATTGACCGCGCGCGCCTGATACGGTGCTGGTCAGCCCGGTCGCAGCCGGGTGTCCGACGTCCTTTAAGGACCCGTCCAGCGAGGCGGGGAAGGAGGTCCAACCGTGGCGCCACGTCAACGTGGCGCGACGGACCCGGCCGGGGAGCGAGAGCTCTTGTCGGCCGGTGACGTCGCGCGCACCGTCGCCCGAATGGCCCATCAGATCATCGAGAAGACCGCTCTTGATGCACCGAGCGCACCCGCAGTAGTCCTGATGGGGATTCCGAGCCGGGGAGCGCCGCTGGCCCGCCGGCTGGCCGTGCGGATCGCCGAGTTCTCGGGTGTCGAGGTGCCGACCGGCACGCTGGACGTGACCCTCTACCGGGACGACCTGCGCCGAGGGCCCACCCGCCCGCTGGAGGCGACCAAGCTGCCCGAGGGCGGCGTCGACGACAAGCTCGTGGTCCTGGTGGACGACGTGCTGTTCTCCGGTCGCACGATCCGCGCCGCGCTCGACGCCCTGCGCGACCACGGCCGCCCGCGCGCCGTGCAGCTGGCCGTCCTGGTCGACCGCGGCCACCGGGAGCTGCCGATCCGCGCGGACTACGTGGGCAAGAACGTGCCCACGGCCCGCACCGAGGAGGTCCACGTGCTGCTGGACGAGTTCGACCAGCGTGACGGGGTGGTGCTGCGGTGAAGCACCTGCTCACCACCGAGGGCATCGACCCGGCCCAGGCGACCGCCATCCTGGACACCGCGGCGAGCCTCAAGCAGGCCCTCGAAGGCCGTGAGGTGCGCAAACTGCCGACGTTGCGCGGTCGCACGGTCATCACGATGTTCTACGAGAACTCCACCCGCACGCGCGTCAGCTTCGAGATCGCGGGCAAGTGGATGAGCGCGGACGTGGTGAACGTCTCGTCGTCCGGCTCCAGCGTGGGCAAGGGCGAGTCGCTGCGCGACACCGCGCTGACCCTGGCCGCGGCGGGCGCGGACTGCGTCATCGTGCGGCACCCGGCGTCCGGCGCGGCGCACCGGCTGGCCGGCTGGCTGCACGAGGCGGGCACGTCGGTGGTCAACGCCGGCGACGGGATGCACGAGCACCCCACCCAGGCCCTGCTCGACGCGGCCACCCTGCGGGAACGCCTCGGCGACCTGCGGGACCGCCGGATCGCGATCGTCGGCGACGTGCTGCACAGCCGGGTCGCCCGGTCCAACGTGCACCTGCTCACCGCGCTGGGCGCGCACGTGACCCTGGTCGCACCCCCCACCCTGCTGCCGGTCGGCGTCTCGAACTGGCCGGTCGCCGTCTCGCACGAGCTGGACGCCGAGCTGCCCAGCCTCGACGCCGTGATGCTGCTGCGAGTGCAGGCCGAGCGGATGTACGGCGGGCCCGCCGGCGCGGGAGGCAACGGACATTTCTTCCCGTCGGCCCGCGAGTACTCCATCGCCTACGGCCTGAGCGAGCGGCGGCTGGAGCTGCTGCCCGAGCACGCCGTCGTGCTGCACCCCGGTCCGATGCTGCGCGGCATGGAGATCGCCTCGGCGGTCGCCGACTCGCCCCGCGCCGCCATCACCGACCAGGTGCGCAACGGCGTGCACGTGCGCATGGCCGTCCTCTACCACCTGCTTGCCCACGAGGAGGAAACCCGGTGAGGGAGCTTGCGACCGAACCATTGAACACGAGCAGTCCCGCGGTCTCCTTGATCCTCAGGGGAGTGCGACCGTACGGCGAGGGTGACCCGACCGATGTGCTGATCCGCGACGGCGTGATCGCCGCGATCGGGTCCGTGGACGAAGAAGGCGCGGACGTCGTCGAGGGGAACGGCGCGGTCCTGCTGCCCGGCTTCGTCGACCTGCACACCCACCTGCGCGAACCCGGCCGCGAGGACACCGAGACCATCGCCACCGGCTCGGCCGCCGCCGCGCTGGGCGGCTACACGGCGGTGTTCGCCATGGCCAACACGAGCCCGGTCGCGGACAACGAGGTCGTCGTCCAGCACGTCGCCCGGCGTGGCCGCGAGGTCGGCCTGGTCGACGTGCACCCGGTCGGCGCGGTCACCGTCGGCCTGGAGGGCGTGCGGCTCGCCGAGCTGGGCACGATGGCCAAGGCGGGCGTGCGGGTGTTCTCCGACGACGGCCACTGCGTGCACGACCCGCTGATCATGCGGCGCGCGCTGGAGTACAGCAAGGCGCTCGACGTCGTCATCGCCCAGCACGCGGAGGAGCCCCGGCTCACCGCGGGCGCGCAGGCGCACGAGGGCGAGCAGGCCTCCCGGCTCGGGTTGCCGGGCTGGCCCGCCGCCGCCGAGGAGTCGATCGTGGCCCGGGACTGCCTGCTGGCGCGGCACGCGGGCGCCCGGCTGCACGTCTGCCACGTCTCCACCACCGGCACGGCCGACGTGCTCAGGTGGGCCAAGGCCCGCGGCACGGAGGTCTCCGCCGAGGTCACGCCGCACCACCTGCTGCTGACCGACGAGCGGCTGGCGACCTACGACCCGGTGAACAAGGTCAACCCGCCGCTGCGCACGCCGGCCGACGTGCGGGTGCTGCGCGAGGCGCTCGCCGAGGGCGTCATCGACTGCGTGGCCACCGACCACGCGCCGCACGCCGTGCAGGACAAGGACACCGAGTGGTCCGCCGCCCGGCCCGGCATGCTGGGCCTGCAGACCGCCCTGTCGATCGTGGTGGAGACCATGGTCCGGACCGGGCTGCTGGACTGGCGCGGCGTGGCGCGGGTGATGAGCGAGCGGCCCGCCGAGATCGCGGGCCTGCCCGACCAGGGCCGGCCGATCGAGGTCGGCGAGCCCGCGAACCTCGCCCTGGTCGACCCGGACGCGACCTGGACGGTGCGCGGCGCGGAGTTCGCCAGCATCGCGGCCAACACCCCGTTCGAGGGCATGGAGCTGCCCGGCGCGGTGGTCGCGACGCTGCTGCGCGGGCGCGTGACGGCCGTCGGCGGAAGGATCGTCGGATGACGCGCGTGCTGCTCTCCCTCGCCGTGCTGGCGATCTTCCTGCTGTGCCTGTACGGCATGTGGCACGGCTGGCGGCGGCGCGCCCGCCGGCAGGCCGAGGTGCTGCCGGCGTTCCCGCGACCGCCCGCCGAGACCGGCGCGACGATGCTGGAGACGACCGGCGTGTACGTCGGCACCACCATCGGCGACGACTGGCAGGACCGGGTCGCGGTCGGCGACATCGGCCACCGAGCCGAGGCGACCCTCAGGCTCACCGAGAACGGCGTGCTGGTGGAACGCACCGGCGCGAGCGCGCTGTGGATTCCCGCGGCGCAACTCGACGGAGCCCGCACGGCCCGCGGCCTCGCGGGCAAGGTGATGACGGCGGACGGCCTGCTGGTCGTGCGCTGGCACCTCGGCGACCGGGTGTTCGACACCGGGTTCCGGGGCGACGACAAGGACGTGTACGAGCAGTGGGTGCAAGCGCTGGGAGGCGACTCATGACGAACGCGGCACTGGTGCTGGAAGACGGCCGCGTGTTCCGCGGTGAGGCCTACGGCGCGGTCGGCGCGAGCCTGGGCGAGGTGGTGTTCTCCACCGGCATGACCGGGTACCAGGAGACGCTGACCGATCCGTCCTACCACCGCCAGATCGTGGTGCAGACGGCGCCGCAGATCGGCAACACCGGCTGGAACGACGAGGACGACGAGTCGGGCCGCATCTGGGTCTCCGGCTACGTGGTCCGCGACCCGGCCCGCGTGCCGTCCAACTGGCGCTCCACGCGCCGCCTGGACGACGCGCTGGCCGAGCAGGGCGTCGTCGGCATCTCGGGCGTCGACACCCGGATGCTGACCCGCCACCTGCGCGAACAGGGCGCGATGCGCGCGGGCGTGTTCTCCGGCGACGACCTCGGCAGCGTCGAGGAGATGCTGGACCGCGTCCGCAGCGCGCCCGCCATGGTGGGCGCGGACCTCGCGGGCGACGTGACCACGGCCGAGCCGTACGTGGTCGAGGCCGTCGGCGAGCGCCGCCTCACCGTCGCCGCGCTCGACCTGGGCATCAAGTCCAACACGCCGCGGATGATGGCCGCCCGCGGCATCGAGGTGCACGTGCTGCCGCTGACCTCGACCGCGGACGACCTGGTCGCGGTGAAGCCGGACGGCGTGTTCCTGTCCAACGGCCCGGGCGACCCGGCCACCCAGGCGCACGCGGTCGAGCTGACCCGGGCCGTGCTCGACCGGCGGATCCCGCTGTTCGGCATCTGCTTCGGCAACCAGATCCTCGGCCGCGCGCTCGGCCGCGACACCTACAAGCTGCGCTACGGCCACCGGGGCATCAACATCCCGGTGATCGACGTGGCGACCGGCAAGGTGGCGATCACCGCGCAGAACCACGGGTTCGCGCTGGAGGGCGAGCCGGGCGAGGAGTTCACCTCCGACTTCGGCCGCGTGCTGCTGAGCCACTACTGCCCCAACGACGGCACGGTCGAGGGCGTGCGCGCCTTGGACGTGCCCGCCTTCAGCGTGCAGTACCACCCCGAAGCCGCGGCCGGTCCACACGACGCCGCACCGCTGTTCGACGAGTTCGTGACCATGATGGGCGAGGGCCGCTGACCATGCCGAAGAGGACTGATCTCAAGCACGTGCTCGTCATCGGCTCCGGCCCGATCGTCATCGGCCAGGCCTGCGAGTTCGACTACTCCGGCACCCAGGCGTGCCGGGTGCTGCGCGAGGAGGGCCTGCGGGTCTCGCTGGTCAACTCCAACCCGGCGACGATCATGACGGACCCGGAGTTCGCCGACGCCACCTACGTCGAGCCGATCACGCCGGAGTTCGTGGAGAAGGTCATCGCGGCCGAGCGGCCGGACGCCATCCTGGCCACGCTGGGCGGCCAGACCGCGCTGAACACCGCCATCGCGCTGCACGAGCGCGGCGTCCTGGAGAAGTACGACGTCGAGCTGATCGGCGCGGACATCGACGCCATCCAGCGCGGCGAGGACCGGCAGATCTTCAAGGACCTGGTCCGCAAGATCGGCGCGGACGTGCCGCGCAGCGCGGTCTGCAAGACCATGGACGACGTCCGCGCGACCGTGGCCGACCTGGGCCTGCCGGTCGTCATCCGGCCGTCGTTCACCATGGGCGGCCTCGGCTCGGGCATGGCGCACACCCCGGAGGAGCTGGAGCGGCTGGCCGCGAGCGGCCTGGCCGAGTCCCCGGTCACCGAGGTGCTGATCGAGGAGAGCGTGCTCGGCTGGAAGGAGTACGAGCTGGAGCTGATGCGCGACCGCAACGACAACGTGGTCGTCGTCTGCTCCATCGAGAACATCGACCCGATGGGCGTGCACACCGGCGACTCGGTGACCGTGGCGCCCGCGATGACGCTCACCGACCGCGAGTACCAGCACATGCGCGACGTCGGCATCGCGGTCATCCGCGAGGTCGGGGTGGACACCGGCGGCTGCAACATCCAGTTCGCCATCAACCCCCGGGACGGCCGCATGGTCGTCATCGAAATGAACCCGCGCGTCTCCCGCTCGTCCGCGCTGGCGTCGAAAGCGACCGGTTTCCCGATCGCCAAGATCGCCGCGAAACTCGCCATCGGCTACACCCTGGACGAGATCCAGAACGACATCACCGGGGAAACGCCGGCCAGTTTCGAACCGACGCTGGACTACGTCGTGGTGAAGGTGCCGAGGTTCGCGTTCGAGAAGTTTCCCGGCGCGGACAGCACCCTCACCACGACCATGAAGTCGGTCGGCGAGGCGATGTCCATCGGCCGCAGCTTCGTGGAGGCGCTCGGCAAGGCGTTGCGCTCCATGGAGACCAAGGCCGCCGGCTTCTGGACCACCCCCGACCCCGACGTGACGCTGGAGTCCACTCTGGACGCCCTGCGCGACGGCCACGACGGACGCCTGTACACGGTGGACCGCGCGCTGCGCCTCGGCGCGACGATCGAGCAGGTGCACGAGGCGTCGCGGATCGACCCGTGGTTCATCGAGCAGCTGGCCTGGCTGGTCGACCTGCGCGGCGAGATCGAGGACGCGCCCGTGCTGGACGAGCGCCTGCTGCGCAAGGCCAAGCGGGCGGGCCTGTCCGACCGGCAGGTCGCCGCGCTGCGCCCGGAGCTGGCCGGCGAGGACGGCGTGCGCTCGCTGCGCCACCGGCTGGCCGTGCGGCCGGTGTTCAAGACGGTGGACACCTGCGCCGCCGAGTTCGCCGCGAAGACGCCCTACCACTACTCGGCCTACGAGCTGGACCCCGAGGCCGAGAGCGAGGTCTCCGAGCAGCGCGACAAGCCGAAGGTGCTGATCCTCGGCTCGGGCCCGAACCGGATCGGGCAGGGCATCGAGTTCGACTACTCGTGCGTGCACGCGGCCATGGCGCTGCGCGAGGCCGGGTACGAGACCGTGATGGTCAACTGCAACCCGGAGACCGTCTCCACCGACT
Organism: Actinosynnema sp. CA-299493; assembly: GCF_050946825.1. Lineage (NCBI taxonomy): Bacteria > Bacillati > Actinomycetota > Actinomycetes > Pseudonocardiales > Pseudonocardiaceae > Actinosynnema > Actinosynnema sp. CA-299493. The sequence continues at coordinate 7,204,543 of NZ_CP191993.1, read as the reverse complement.
ACGACACGGCGGACCGGCTGTACTTCGAGCCGCTGACGTTCGAGGACGTGCTGGAGGTGTTCCACTCCGAGCAGCGCTCCGGCACGGTCGTGGGCGTGATCGTGCAGCTCGGCGGCCAGACCCCGCTGGGCCTGGCGCGGCGGCTCGAGGCCGCGGGCGTGCCGATCGTGGGCACCCCGCCGCACGCCATCCACCTCGCCGAGGAGCGCGGCGCGTTCGGCCAGGTCCTCGCCGACGCCGGGCTGCCCGCCCCGAAGTACGGCATGGCCACCTCGTTCGCGCAGGCCAAGGCCATCGCCGACGAGATCGGCTACCCGGTGCTCGTGCGGCCCTCGTACGTGCTCGGCGGGCGCGGCATGGAGATCGTCTACGACGAGGAGACCCTCCAGGGCTACATCCAGCGCGCCACCGAGGTCAGCCCGGAGCACCCGGTGCTGGTCGACCGGTTCCTCGACGACGCCATCGAGATCGACGTGGACGCCCTCTACGACGGTGACGAGGTGTTCATCGGGGGTGTGATGGAACACATCGAGGAGGCCGGCGTGCACTCCGGCGACTCGGCGTGCGCCCTGCCGCCGATCACGCTCGGCGAGTCCGACGTCGAGGCGGTCCGGCGGTCCACGCTGGCCATCGCCGAGGGCATCGGCGTGCGCGGCCTGCTCAACGTGCAGTACGCGCTGAAGGACGACGTGCTGTACGTCCTGGAGGCCAACCCGCGCGCCTCGCGCACCGTCCCGTTCGTCTCCAAGGCCACGGCGGTGCCGCTGGCCAAGGCCGCCGCCCGGATCATGCTCGGCGCCACCGTGGCCCAGCTGCGCGCCGAGGGGCTGCTGCCCAAGACCGGCGACGGCGCCAAGCTGCCGCCGCACGCGCCGGTCGCGGTCAAGGAGGCCGTGCTGCCGTTCCACCGGTTCCGCACGCCGGAGGGCAAGGGCGTCGACTCGCTGCTCGGCCCGGAGATGAAGTCGACCGGCGAGGTCATGGGCATCGACGTGTCCTTCGGCATGGCCTACGCCAAGTCCCAGACCGCCTCCTACGGCTCCCTGCCCACGTCGGGCCGGGTGTTCGTGTCGGTGGCCAACCGGGACAAGCGGGCCATGATCTTCCCGGTCAAGCGGCTCGCCGACCTGGGCTTCGAGGTGCTGGCCACCGCGGGCACGGCCGAGGTGCTGCGCCGCAACGGCATCCCCTGCACGGTCGTGCGCAAGCACTTCGAGGGCGCCGACAACATCGTGGACGCCATCCTCGCGGGCACCGTCGACATGATCATCAACACCCCGTACGGCAACCACGGCCCGCGCGTGGACGGCTACGAGATCCGCACCGCGGCCGTGGCCAAGGACATCCCGTGCGTGACCACGATCCAGGGCGCGGCGGCGGCCGTGCACGGCATCGAGGCCGCCATCCGCGGCGACATCGGCGTGCGGCCCCTCCAGGCGCTCCAGGCGGCCCTGCGGGGTGACGAGTGAGGTTCGGCGCGCGGATGGCGAAGGCGGTCGCCGAGCACGGCCCCCTGTGCGTGGGCATCGACCCGCACCCCGGCCTGCTGGCGTCCTGGGGCCTCTCCCAGGACGCCGCGGGGCTGGAGCGGTTCGCGCTGACGTGCGTGGAGGCGTTCGGCGGCCACGTGGCGCTGGTGAAGCCGCAGGCGGCCTTCTTCGAGGCGCACGGGTCACGAGGCGTGGCGGTGCTGGAACGCGTCGTGGCGGACCTCAGGGGCAGCGGCACGCTCGTGCTGGTGGACGCGAAGCGCGGCGACATCGGCTCCACCATGGCCGCGTACGCCGCGGCGTACCTCGCCGAGGGCTCCCCGCTGGCCGGCGACGCGGTCACCGCGTCGCCGTACCTCGGCTTCGGATCGCTCGACCCGGCGCTGGAAGCCGCCGCCGCGAGCGGTCGCGGAATATTCGTCCTCGCGTTGACTTCGAATCCCGAGGGCGCCTCCGTGCAGCGCGCCGTGGGGCCCGACGGGCGTTCCGTGGCGCAGTCGGTGGTGGACGCCGCGGCCCGCGCGAACGCCGGTCTCGACCCGCTCGGCGACGTCGGTCTCGTGGTGGGCGCGACCGTCGGCGACCACCGGCTGGACCTCTCCGACCTGCACGGATACGTCCTCGCGCCGGGGTTCGGGGCACAGGGCGCGACCGTCGCCGACCTGCGCGCGGTGTTCGGGGCGGACCTGCGCGGGGTGCTCCCGGCGTCCTCCCGGGACGTGCTCAGGCACGGCCCCGAAGCCGCAAAGTTGCGGTCGGCGGCGGACGCCGTGCGGCGCTCCCTGGAGATGTGATCACGATCAAATCGCGACACGCTTAACGTGGTCCGCTCACCTGCGCAAACGTTCCCTGGTACGGTCCTGGCCACCGACAGGTCCACCACTCATCGAGTGCATACCACACACGGCGTGCGCAAGGCGTTACCGGTGGCGGTGATGGGCTTGTTGGTGGGTGTTGGTACTACTACCACCCGCCGCAACCACTCCAGCGCTGAAAGATTCACCTGACTGGGACCCACGTTGTACCCAGGCAATTGCGCTCGGTACGGTCGCGGCACCGATCCAGAATTGAAATTCCCACACCACGGAGGAAATCGTGGCCCTTCCCCAGCTTACCGAGGAGCAGCGGGCCGCAGCGCTGGAGAAGGCTGCTGCCGCTCGTCGCACTCGGGCTGAGCTCAAGGAGCGCCTCAAGCGTGGCGGCACGAACCTGACCGACGTGCTGAAGGCCGCCGAGAGCGACGAGGTCCTTGGCAAGATGAAGGTGTCCGCGCTGCTCGAGGCCCTTCCGGGCGTCGGCAAGGTGCGTGCGCAGCAGATCATGGAGCGCCTTGAGATCGCTCCGTCCCGTCGGCTGCGCGGTCTGGGTGAGCGGCAGCGCAAGGCGCTGCTCACCGAGTTCAGCGGCGAGTGAGTGATGGCACCGGGGTGGGGTCGGGCGTTCGCGCCCGGCCCCGCCTCACCGTTCTGTCCGGGCCGTCCGGCGTCGGCAAGTCCAGCGTGCTGGCCGAGCTGCGCCGGATGGAACCGGAGATCCACTTCAGCGTCTCGGTGACCACGCGGAAGCCGAGACCGGGCGAGGTCGACGGGGTGCACTACCACTTCGTCGACACCGCCGAGTTCCGCGAGATGGTCGCCAGGGGCGAGCTCCTGGAGCACGCCGAGTTCGCGGGCAACTGCTACGGCACCCCCAAGGCGCCGGTGGAGCTGGCCCTGGCGGCCGGCACGCCGTCCCTGCTGGAGATCGAGCTGCAGGGCGCCCGGCAGGTCCGGGTCGCGATGCCGGAGGCCCGGCTGGTCATGCTGGCCCCGCCGTCGTGGGAGGACCTGGTCGGTCGGCTGACCGGCCGCGGCACCGAGGACCCCGCCGTCGTCGCCCGCCGGTTGGAGATCGCCAGGGAGGAACTGGCGGCCGAACCGGAGTTCGACGAGGTCGTGGTGAACGACGACGTGCGGTCCGCCGCCGCGAGCTTGCTAAACTTGGTGGTCGGCCCGGTGCCCGACGCGTCAGCACGCGCGTCGCGAGGCGCGGGACGACCCGCAGACCCACCCCTGAACCGCAGGAGCGTTGACGAGTGACCACGCACACCGAGCTGGGCCCGCTCTCGGGTACTCCGGAGGGCATCACCAACCCCCCGATCGACGACCTCCTGGAGCAGGTCAGCTCGAAGTACGCGCTGGTGATCTACGCCGCCAAGCGCGCGCGCCAGATCAACGACTACTACGCGCAGCTCGGCGAGGGCCTGCTCGAGTACGTCGGCCCGCTGGTCGAGCCGGGCCCGCGCGAGAAGCCGCTGTCGATCGCGCTCCGGGAGATCCACGCGGGTCTCCTCGAGCACACCGAGGGCGAGTGACCGAGGCCGTCGCCGCCCCCGACCGCCCCGACGTGATCCTCGGGGTGGGCGGGGGCATCGCCGCGTACAAGGCGTGCGAGGTGCTGCGCCGGCTCACCGAGTCCGGTCACGACGTGCGCGTCGTGCCGACGGAGGGCGCGCTGGAGTTCGTCGGCGCGGCCACGTTCGAGGCGCTGTCCGGCCGGCCCGTGCGGACGGGGGTGTTCGAGGACGTCCCCTCGGTGCCGCACGTGAAGCTGGGGCAGAACGCCGACCTGGTCGTCGTCGCGCCCGCCACGGCGAACCTGATCGCGAAGGCCGCCCACGGCCTGGCCGACGACCTGCTCACCAACACGCTGCTGACCGCGCGCTGCCCGGTCCTGCTCGTGCCGGCGATGCACACCGAGATGTGGGAGCACCCGGCGACCCGGGCCAACGTGGCGCTGCTGCGCTCGCGCGGCGTGATCGTCGCCGAGCCCGCCAGCGGCAGGTTGACCGGCAAGGACACCGGCAAGGGCAGGCTGTCCGAGCCCGCCGAGATCGTCGACCTGGCCCGGTTGCTGCTGGCGCGCCCCGACGCGCTGCCGCGCGACCTGGAGGGCGTGCACGTCGCCGTGTCGGCGGGCGGCACGCGCGAGCCGCTCGACCCGGTGCGCTTCCTGGGCAACCGCTCGTCCGGCCGGCAGGGCTTCGCGCTGGCCAGGGTCGCCGCCCAGCGCGGGGCACGGGTGACGCTGGTCGCCGCGCACACCGCGGACCTGGTCGCGCCCGCCGGGGTGGACGTCGTGCGCGTCGGCTCGGCGCTGGAGCTGCGGGACGCGATGCACGACGTCGCCGCCACCGCCGACGTCGTGGTGATGGCCGCGGCCGTCGCCGACTTCCGACCGGTGGACCTGGTCCAGCACAAGATCAAGAAGACCGATCGCGATCCCGACCCGGTCGCGCTCACCCGCAACCCGGACGTCCTGGCCGAACTGGTCGCCGCGCGGCGGCCGGGCCAGGTCGTCGTGGGGTTCGCGGCCGAGACCGGGGACGCCGACACCGGTGTGCTCGAGTACGGTCGCGCGAAGCTCAAGCGCAAGGGCTGCGACTGGCTCGTCGTCAACGCCGTCGGCGACGGCCGCGCCTTCGAGGTCGAGGACAACGCCGGCTGGCTGTTGTCCGCCGACGGCGCGGAGACACCGATCCCGCACGGCTCGAAGGCACGGCTGGCGTCCGCATTGTGGGACGCCGTCGCCCCTGCCGTCGAACGGTGACCCTCGCGCCCGAGCGCTCAGTAAGCTCGAGACCATTCGCAGATCGATAGTCGGATCCATAGTTAGGGAGTGTCGTGAGCCAGCACAGCAGCAGGCTGTTCACCAGTGAGTCGGTGACCGAAGGGCACCCCGACAAGATCTGCGACGCCATCAGCGACTCGATCCTCGACGCGCTGCTGGCGAAGGACCCGCGCTCGCGCGTGGCGGTGGAGACGATGGTCACCACCGGCCAGGTGCACGTGGCGGGCGAGGTCACGACCGACGCCTACGCCGACATCCCGTCGATCGTGCGGGACAAGATCGTCGAGATCGGCTACGACTCGTCGGCCAAGGGCTTCGACGGCTTCTCGTGCGGCGTGAACGTGGCCATCGGCTCGCAGTCGCCCGACATCGCGCAGGGCGTGGACACCGCGTTCGAGAAGCGGGTCGAGGGTACCGAGGACGAGATCGCCAAGCAGGGCGCGGGCGACCAGGGCCTCATGTTCGGCTACGCCTGCACGGACACCCCCGAGCTGATGCCGCTGCCGATCGCGCTGGCGCACCGGCTGTCGCGGCGGCTGACCGCGGTCCGCAAGGACGGCACGGTGCCCTACCTGCGTCCCGACGGCAAGACGCAGGTCACCATCGAGTACGCGGGCGACCAGCCGGTGCGGCTGGACACCGTCGTGGTGTCCACGCAGCACGCGGACGGCATCGACCTGGAGAAGCTGCTCGGCGTCGACATCCGGCGGCACGTGGTGGCCCCCGAGGTCGACGCGCTCGGCCTGGACACCTCGGACGTGCGGCTGCTGGTCAACCCGACCGGCCGGTTCGTCATCGGCGGCCCGATGGGTGACGCCGGCCTGACCGGTCGCAAGATCATCGTCGACACCTACGGCGGCATGGCGCGGCACGGCGGCGGCGCGTTCTCCGGCAAGGACCCGTCGAAGGTGGACCGGTCCGCCGCGTACGCGATGCGCTGGGTGGCGAAGAACGCGGTGGCGGCGGGCCTGGCCACGCGCATCGAGGTGCAGGTGGCGTACGCCATCGGCAAGGCCGCCCCGGTCGGTCTGTTCGTGGAGACCTTCGGCACCGAGACGGTCGACCCGACCAAGATCCAGCAGGCGATCGCCGAGGTCTTCGACCTCCGCCCGGCCGCGATCATCCGCGACCTGGACCTGCTGCGCCCGATCTACGCCCCGACCGCCGCGTACGGCCACTTCGGCCGCACCGACGTCGACCTGCCGTGGGAGAGCACGGACCGGGCCGACGCCCTCCGCGCCGCGGCCGGCGCCTGACCGACCGCCGCACCGCCCGCACTCCGCAGGGGTCCCCGCTCAGGGGGCCCCTGTTTCGTCGTCGCCGGGTGCGCGACGGCGAGCGCGCCAGGTGACATCACGGCGGTCACCCGGCCGTGATCTTGCTTGGTTCGAACTGTTGTTCGATAATGGGGTCATGACTGCACGGTTCGCGACGCGGCACCGGGTTGCGGGTGGCCGCCCCGGTCTCTGGTAGACCTCCACCCGTGGCGGGCGAGGCGACTACCAGGCGCGGCGAGCGGGTTCCCGCCGCCTCGCTGCCGGTTGCCCGCGTGTGCGTGGACGTGCCGCTGGCGCACCTCGACCGGCCGTTCGACTACCAGGTGTCGACCGAGCAGGACGCGGACGCCGTGCCGGGCTGCCGGGTGCGGGTGCGGTTCGCGGGCCAGCTGGTGGACGGCTACCTGCTGGAGCGGGCGGAGTCCTCGGAGTACGGGCGGAAGCTGACGTTCCTGGACCGGGTGATCTCGCCGGAGCCGGTGCTGTCGCCGGAGGTGGCGGAACTGGCGCGGGTGGTCGCCGACCGGTACGCGGGGTCGTTGATCGACGTGCTGCGGATGGCGATCCCGCCCCGGCACGCGCGGGCCGAGGCCAAGCCCTCCGACGAGCTCGCGCCGCCGCCCGGCGCGCCGTCGGACGAGGGGTGGGCGCGCTACCCGTTCGGACCGAACCTGCTGGACGCGCTGCGGTCCGGCCGGGCCGCGCGGGCGGTGTGGCAGGCGCTGCCGGCCGAGGACTGGCCCGCCCGGCTGGCCGAGGCGGCGGCGTCGGTGGCCAGCACGGGCAAGGGCGCGCTGGTGGTCGTGCCGGACCACCGCGACCTGGCCCGGCTCCAGCGGGCGTGCGCGGCGCTGGTGGGCGAGGCGGGCGTGGTGGCGCTGTCGGCCGACCTCGGGCCGTCCGAGCGGTACAAGCGGTGGCTGGCCGTGCGGCGGGGCGCGGTGCGGGTGGTGCTGGGCACGCGGGGCGCGGCCTTCGCGCCGGTGCGGGACCTCGGGCTGGTCGCGGTCTGGGACGACGGCGACGACCTGCACTCCGAGCCGAGGATGCCGTACCCGAACGTGCGCGACGTGCTGGTGCAGCGCTCGCACCTGACCGGCGCGTCGCTGCTGGTCGGCGGCTTCGCCCGGACCGCCGAGGCGCAGCTGCTGGTGGACAGCGGCTGGGCGCACGAGGTGGTCGCGGCCCGCGACGCGCTGCGGGCCGTGGCGCCGCGGGTGGCGGCGGTGGGGGAGAGCGAGTGGCAGGAGGTCAAGGACGCGGCGGCGAGGTCGGCCAGGCTGCCGTCGATCGCCTTCGACGCGGCGCGGGCCGCCCTGGCCGCCGACACCCCCGTGCTCATCCAGGTGCCGCGGCGCGGGTACGTGCCCGCGCTGGCCTGCGGTCAGTGCCGGTCACCGGCCCGGTGCCGCCGGTGCGCGGGCCCGTTGGCGCTGCCGGGCGGCACCCAGGACGGCGTGCCGAGGCCCGCCTACTGCCGGTGGTGCGGCGCGACGGAGGCGGCGTACCGCTGCCCGAGCTGCGGTTCGCGCAGGCTGCGCGGCCAGATCATCGGCGCCCGCCGCACGGCCGAGGAGCTGGGGCGCGCGTTCAGCGGCGTGCCGGTCCGCACGTCGGGCGGTGACGAGGTGCTGGCCGAGGTGCCGGGCGGCCGGTCCCTGGTGGTGGCCACGCCGGGCGCGGAGCCGTTCGCCCCGGGCGGCTACGGCGCGGCCCTGCTGCTGGACGGGTGGGCGTTGCTCGGCCGGGCCGACCTGCGGGCGGCGGAGGAGGCGCTGCGCCGGTGGATGACGGCGGCGGCCCTGGTCCACGCGGCCGGGCGGGTGGTCGTGGTCGCGGACTCGTCGCTGGCGCCGGTCCAGGCCCTGGTCCGGTGGGACCCGGTGTGGCACGCGCGGCAGGAACTGGCGGCGCGGGCCGAGCTGGGCTTCCCGCCCGCCGTGCGGATGGCGACCGTGGACGGCGCGCCGGACGCGCTGGCCGGTGTCCTGGAGGAGCTGGACCTGCCGCCGACGGGGGAGGTCCTGGGCCCGGTGCCGCTCTCGGAGGACAAGGAACGCGCCCTGGTCCGGGTGTCCAGGGCGGAGGGCCGCGCGCTGGCCACGCTGCTGGCCGACGTGCTGGCCGTGCGCAGTGCCCGGAAGGAGCCGGACGTGGTGCGGGTCAAGCTCGACCCCCTCGAAGTCCTCTGACGTCCGAACCGACACGGCGGCTCCCTGGTGGTTCTGCTTCGCGCCGAGGTGGAGTAGAAGGGAACGATGCTCCGGTCGACTGTCGCCAGCGTCCTCGCCTCACTCCTCGTCGCACCTCTCCTGCCCGCCACCGCCTCCGCCTCCGCCGACCCGCCACGCGTGCCCGAAGCGGTCGGCTCCGGCGGCGTCGTGTCCAGCGTCGACCCCGACGCCTCGCAGATCGGCGTCGACGTCCTGCGTCGCGGCGGCAACGCGGTGGACGCCGCCGTCGCCGTGGCCGCCGCGCTGGGCGTCACCGACCCGTTCTCGGCCGGCATCGGCGGTGGCGGGTTCCTCGTGCACTACGACGCCCGCACGCACCGCGTGTCCACAGTGGATGGACGGGAGACGGCGCCGGCCTCCGCCGACGCGAACCTGTTCGTCGAGAACGGCGTCGCCATCCCGTTCGCCGAGGCCGTGACCAGCGGGTTGTCGGTCGGCGTGCCGGGCACGCCGCGCACCTGGCAGCAGGCACTGCGGCAGTGGGGCACGTGGTCGCTCGACCAGGCCGTGCGGCCGGCGGAGGAGCTGGCCCGGCGCGGCTTCACCGTCGACGCCACGTTCAACCGGCAGGTCACCGACAACGCCGGCCGGTTCGCCGACTTCACCTCGACCAGCGCGCTGTACCTGCCCGGCGGCGCGCCGCCGGCGGTCGGCAGCACGTTCCGCAACCCCGACCTCGCCGACACCTACCGCCGGCTGCGCCAGGGCGGCACGTCGGCGTTCTACCGGGGCGAGGTGGGGCGCGACCTGGTGGCGGCCGTCCGGCAGCCGCCGGTGAGGCCCGGCGCCACCCGTGAGGTCCGGGCCGGTGACATGACGGCGGCGGACCTCGCCGGGTACCAGGCGCCGCTGCGCGAGCCGACCCGCGTCCGCTACCGCGACCACGACGTGTTCGGCATGGCGCCGCCCTCGTCCGGCGGCACGACCACCGGCGAGGCGTTGAACATCCTGGAGACCACGGACCTGGGCGCGGAGGACCCGGTCCAGTACCTGCACCGGTTCCTGGAGGCCAGCCGGCTGTCGTTCGCCGACCGCAACCGGTGGGTCGGCGACCCGGCGTTCAGCGACGTCCCGACCAGGGAACTGCTGTCGCAGCGCTTCGCCGACAGCCGGGCGTGCCTGATCTCGCCGACGGCGGCCATGCCCGGCCCGGTCGCGCCGGGCGACCCGCGCGAGCCGACGCCGTGCGGTGCCGGCGGCGAGCCGGTCGCCACGCCGTACGAGGGCACGGACACCACGCACCTGACGGTCGCCGACCGCTGGGGCAACGTGGTCGCCTACACGTTGACCATCGAGCAGGAGGGCGGCAGCGGCATCGTGGTGCCGGGTCGCGGGTTCCTGCTCAACAACGAGCTGACCGACTTCTCGTTCACGCCGGTGACGCCGGGCGTGCCGGACCCGAACCTGCCCGGCCCCGGCAAGCGCCCGCGCTCGTCCATGTCACCGACGATCGTGCTGGAGCACGGCAAGCCGGTGCTGGCGCTCGGCTCGCCCGGCGGCGCGTCCATCATCACCACCGTCCTGCAGGTGCTGACCCGGCGACTGGACCGCGACACGCCGCTGGTCGAGGCCATCGCCGCGCCGCGCGCGTCCCAGCGCAACGCCGCCAACACCCAGGCCGAGCCCGCGTTCCTGGCGGGCGCGGAGGCGGAGGCGCTGCGCGCGCTGGGCCACCGGTTCGCGTCGACCGCCGAGATCGGCGCGGTCACGGCGGTCGAACGCCTCCCCGACGGCCGGTGGCGCGCGGCGGCGGAGACGTCCCGGCGTGGCGGCGGCGCGGCCCGGGTGGTGTGGCCGACGCGATGACAGGTGGTGTGGCCCCACCCGCCCCTCGGCCGGGTGGGGCCACCCGCGCGTTGCCGGCTCCACGGCCTCCCGCACGGCCTTGGGCAACGCCCCCGCTGTCACGGCCGGTCCCATCCCGGAGGATGAGGCCCTTCCGCTACTCCGAGCGGACGCCCGCCGACGTCACCGGGGCGCACCCTGGAGGCACGCGAGGAGCCGAAGGAGCCGACATGACCACGATCACGACGACCTCCGGTGCGGTCGCCGAGCCGGTGGCCGGTGTGGTGACGCCGGTCGTGACGGCGGCCCGGTTCGTCGGGCACTTCCTGGCCGCGCTGGTCGGCGTCGCCTTCCTCGGCCGTGACCTGGAGCACTGAGCGTGCTTTCGTAGACTGGACCCTCCCCAGGCTTCGAGGAGTGCGCGTGACCGTCCAACCGATCAGGCTGTTCGGCGACCCGGTGCTGCGGACGCCCGCCGTCGAGGTCACCGACTTCGACGCCGAGCTGCGCAAGCTGGTCAAGGACCTGTGGGACACCATGAGCGAGGCGGGCGGCGCCGGGTTGGCCGCGCCGCAGCTGGGTGTCGGCCTGCGGGTGTTCACCTACCACTGCGACGGCTTCGCCGGTCACCTGGTCAACCCGACGTTCGAGGTGGTCGGCGAGGAGGAGCAGGACGGCCCGGAGGGCTGCCTGTCCATCCCCGGCATGTCGTGGGACTGCCGCCGGCACCGGCACGTCGTGGCCAAGGGCTGGAACATGCACGGCGAGCCGATCGAGGTCGAGGGCACGGACCTGCTGGCCCGCTGCGTCCAGCACGAGACCGACCACCTGGACGGCGTGCTGTTCCTCGACCGGCTGGACGACCAGACCCGCAAGGAAGCCATGCGGGCGATCCGGCAGCAGTCGTGGTTCGACGGCGGCGTGCCCGCGATCAAGCAGTCGCCGCACCCGTTGTTCGGCGCCTGATCGCCGCCCCGCCGCGCGGACGGCGGGCGAGGTCGCCGGCAAGTCGACCTCGCGGGCGAGCTGGGTCGGAGGCGCTCTTCTAGACTTGCGGTCCGCGGCGTCGCGGTAGAGCGGTGTCGCGGTAGATGCGAGGAGAGTGCGTGTTCGTCCAAGGAACCAGGCCGTCCCGTCCGAGTCCCGACGTGCGTTGCGGAGGGGTCTGACATGCGGCTGGTCTTCGCGGGCACACCCGAGGTCGCGCTGCCGTCGTTGCGGGCGCTGCTGGAGTCCGGCCGGCACGAGGTCGTGGCCGTGGTGACCCGGCCGGACGCGCCCGCCGGTCGTGGCCGCCGGGTGGAGCGCTCCCCGGTCGCGGCGCTGGCCGACGAACGCGGGATCGAGGTGCTGGCGCCGGCCAAGGCGGGCGACCCGGCGTTCCGGGCGCGGTTGGCGGAGCTGGAGCCGGACCTGTGCCCGGTGGTGGCCTACGGCGCGCTGCTGCCCGAGTCCACCCTGGCGATCCCGCACCACGGTTGGGTGAACCTGCACTTCTCGGTGCTGCCGGCCTGGCGCGGCGCGGCGCCCGTGCAGGCGTCCGTGCGGCACGGTGACGACATCACCGGCGCGACCACGTTCCGCATCGTCAAGGAGCTGGACGCGGGCCCGGTGTTCGGCGTGGTGACCGAGCGGGTGCGCGAGCGGGACACGGCCGGTGACCTGCTCGGCAGGCTCGCCGAGTCCGGCGCCCGCCTGCTGCTGTCCACTGTGGACGGCATCGCGGACGGCACGCTGCGGCCGGTCGACCAGCCCGACGAGGGCGTCAGCCACGCGCCGAAGGTGGCCGTGGACGACGCGCGGCTCGACTTCGGCACGCCCGCCGTCGCGATCGACCGGGTGGCCCGCGCGGTGACGCCGGACCCCGGCGCGTGGGCGGAGTTCCGCGGCGAACGGATCAAGCTCGGCCCGGTGCTCCCGGTCGAGGCGGAGGAACCGCTCGCGCCCGGCGAGATCCGGGTGGAGCGCAAGCGCGTGCTCGTCGGGACGGCCACCGACCCGGTGGCGTTGGGCGACGTGCAGGCGCAAGGCAAGAAGCGGATGTCGGCGACCGACTGGGCGCGCGGCGCCCGGATCGAGGCGGGGGAACGGATTTCATGACCCAGAGGTCTTCGCGTCCATCCCGCCCCCAGCGGGCGCACCCCCCACGCGGGCGCACCGGTCCGGCCCGGCCGCCGGTGGAGGACCCGGCGCGGCAGGCCGCGCTGGACACGTTGCGCGCCGTTCGGCAGCGCGACGCCTACGCGAACCTGGTGCTGCCGGGCATCCTGCGGGAACGTCGGATCACCGGGCGCGACGCGGCCCTGGCGACCGAGCTGACGTACGGGTCGCTGCGCGCGCAGGGGTTGCTGGACGCGGTGCTGGCGGCGTGCACCGACCGGCCGCTGTCCGAAGTGGATGGCGCGGTGCTGGACGCGTTGCGGCTGGGCGCGTACCAGTTGCTGCGCACGCGCATCCCGGCCCACGCGGCCGTCGCCTCGACGGTGGACCTGGTGCGCGCCGACCGGGGTTCGGGCGCGGCCGGGTTCGCGAACGCGGTGCTGCGGCGGGTCACCGGGCAGGACGAGGCGGCCTGGGTCGAGGAGGTCGCGCCGGACGAGGACACCGACCCGATCGGGTACGTCGCCATGGCCAACGCGCACCCCCGGTGGATCGCGCAAGCGTTCGCGGAGGCGCTCGGCAGTCGCGGCGAGCCGTTGCGGGAGGCGCTGGCCGCCGACGACATGCGGCCGGCGGTGCACCTGGCGGCCAGGCCCGGTGAGTGCGGCGCGGACGAGCTGGCCGCGATGACCGGTGGGGAGATGGCGCCGTACTCGCCGTACGGGGTGCACCTGGAGACGGGCTCGGGCGACCCGGGCGACCTCGACCCGGTGCGCGAGCGCTTGGCGACCGTGCAGGACGAGGGCAGCCAGCTGTGCGCGGTGGCGTTGACGCGGGTGCCGGTCGAGGGCCGGGACGAGCGGTGGCTGGACCTGTGCGCCGGGCCCGGCGGCAAGGCCGTGCTGCTGGGGTCGTTGGCCCGGTTGTCGGGCGCGTCGATGGACGCGGTCGAGAAGGCGCCGCACCGGGCGGAGCTGATCAAGAAGGCCATGGGCGACCTGCCGATCGCGGTGCACGTGGCCGACGGCCGGGAGTCCGGGCTGGAGGAGGGCGGGTTCGACCGGGTGCTGGTGGACGCGCCGTGCACGGGGCTGGGCGCGTTGCGGCGGCGGCCGGAGGCGCGGTGGCGGCGGCAGCCGTCGGACGTCGCGCCGTTGGCGAAGTTGCAGCGCGAGCTGCTGACGGCGGCGTTGTCGCTGGTCAGGCCGGGGGGTGTGGTGGCGTACGTGGTGTGCACGCCGCACTTGTCGGAGACCGTGGGCGTGGTGGGCGACGTGGCGCGGCGGACCGGGGCCGAGTGGTTGGACGCGCGGGAGTTCTTCCCGGGCGTGCCGGATCTGGGTGACGGGCCGCAGGTGCAGTTGTGGCCGCACAAGCACGGGACGGACGCGATGTTCTGCGCGATCCTGCGGCGGCCCGTGTGAGTGGTGGCCCGGTGGGTGGTGAGCCGGTGGTCCGGTGGGTGGTGGGCCGGTGAGTGGTGAGCCGGTGGATGGCGGTTTGGTGGGTGGTGGGCCGGTGCTCGGGGTGGTCGCGGCGGCGGCGGGTGGGGTCGAGCGGTGGTTCGTGGACGCCCTTGCCCGGCCGCTGGCCGACAGGGGGTGGCGGTTGGCCATCACGTTCACCCCCACCGCGGCCCGGTGGATGGAGCCCGGGGCGGAGGCGCTCCGGGCGTTGACCGGGTTGCCGGTGCGGTCGACGTCCCGCCTGCCGACCGAGCCCAAGCCCCACCCGGTGCCGGACGCGTTCGTGTTCGCGCCGGCGACCGCGAACTCGCTGGCCAAGCTCGCGTCGGGGATCGCCGACAACCAGGCGCTCACGGTGCTGTGCGAGGCGTTGGGCCGCCGCGCGCCGATGGTGGTGCTGCCGCAGGTGTCCGCCGACCAGGCGGCCCACCCCGCGTTCGAAGGCCACCTGGCGGTGTTGCGCTCCGCCGGGGTGGTGTTCGCGACCGACCCCGGGTCGGTGGTGCGTGAACTGGATCGGGTGGCGCCGCTCGTCGCATTAGGTGAAAACGGCGGTAACGGCGCAACCGGCTGAATTGACAGCCAGTCGAGACGCGTAGCAGTCTGGATTGTGTCGAAATTGTACGGCCGGGATCGTGAATGGGCTTCGGTTCTCCGCTTCCTGTCCGCGCCCGGTGGCCTGCTGGCCATCGACGGCCCGCCGTGCTCCGGAAAGACGTCCCTGTTGCGTGCGGCGGTCGCCGTCGCCCGTGATCGGGGTTACGCCGTCGTGCCCGTTTCGGGTGGCGGGTTGGCGGGATCGGCCGACGTGGCGGCGGCACTCGATCGGGTGGAGAACGATCGGGTGCCGTTGCTGATCGTGGTGGACCAGGCGCACGAGGACCCGGCGGCGCTGCTGGAGTTGGCGGCGGCGGCGTTCGGGGTGGGTGCCGGGAAGCCGGTCGTGTCGGTGCTGGTGGCGTTCTGCGGCGAGGCCGTCGAGGTGCGCGACGCCCTGAGCCGGTACGGGGAGCTGCTCCCGCTCGGGCCGCTCGACGACGACGCGGTCGAGCGGATGGTCACCGACCTGGTGGACGCGGCGCCGCACCCGGAGCTGGCTTCGTTGACGGCGGGGGCGGGCGGCAACCCGCGGCTGGTCGCCGAACTGGTGGCGGGGTTGAAGGAGGAAGGCCGGCTCGACGTGCGTGACGGCGTGGCCCGTCCGCGCGGCGGGTGGCTGCCGCGCCGGGTCGGGGCCGCGGTGCGCGGTCAGGCCGACGCGATGTCGGCGAAGGCCACCCAGGTGCTGCGGGTCGCGGCCGTGATCGGCAAGTCGTTCCTGCTCCGGGACGTGGCCGCGCTGATGGACGAGACCACCGGCGCGTTGCTGCTCGCGGTGGACGAGGTGCTGGCCTCCGGCCTGGTGGTGTGCGTCGACGAGCACCTGGAGTTCGGGTCGGACCTGGTGTGGCGGGCGGTGGTCGACTCGATGCCGGGATCGGTGCGGCACGCCCTGCGGCACGACGTGGAGGTGCTGCGCACGAGGCAGGCCGAGGTGGGCGAACCCGCCGAGGGGTGGGGGGAGGAAGAAGAGCAGCAGGGCGCGGTCGCGGTGAGCGGGGTGCGGTCGTTGGCCGCCAACGGCAAGCTCGGCTCCGCCATCGCGCTGGCGCGGCAGAGCCTGGTGGGTGGTGTGCCGGCCGGTGCGGCGGCGGAGCTGCACGTGGTGCTGGCGGGGATCCTGCTGGCGGATGGCCGGCCCGCCGACGCGGTGTCCGCGATGGAGCACGTGCTGGCCACGCCGGGCGTGCCCGCGCCGTTGCGACGGCTGGCGGCGGCCGGGCGGTTGTTGTCGCTGTACTTCGCCACGGGGAGCCGGGCAGGCGCGCACGCGTTGTCGGTGCTGACCACGCGGGACCGCGAGCCCGCGGACGCGGACGTGGTGATGGCGGCGACGGTCCACTCGTGCCTGGAGTGGAGCGCCGGGAAGATCGCCGAGGGCATGTACTGGGGCCGTGAGTCGACCCGCTGGGAGCTCGACCGGCCGACCGCGTGGTGGCAGTCGCAGTCGGCGGTGTCGTTCGCGTTGAAGCTGTCGGCGTTGGGGGAGTTCGAGCAGGCGGAGAGGTTGGTCCGGGATGGGGTGGGCCGGGGTGAGGTGGGCCGGGGTGAGGTGGGCCGGGGTGGTCCGGTGGGCGAGGGGGCGGTGGGGGGCGGGGCGGCGTGCGATGACGAAGCGGTGAACGCGGGTGCGCCGACCGCCCGGACGATCGCGCGGGCCAGGGTGCTGGTCCAGGCGGGGGAGCTGGGCCACGCGCTGGCGACGGCGCGGCGTGGGCTGTCGACCGCCCGGGACCGCGGGTTGCGGATCCTGGTGCCGCTCGCGTCGACCGTGCTGGCGACGGTGGCGTTGCACCGGGGCGACGTCGTGACGGCGGCCGAGCACGTGCGCCGGTACCGGGCGGACCTGGCGGCGGGCGAGGCGGTGCTGCACTCGGGGCAGTACGACTGGGTGGAGTTGCTGCTGGCGCACGCCCAGGGCGGGCCGGAGCGGGCCGCCGGGCTGGCGCGGGAGCGGATGGACGACCCCGGTTCGGCCCGCCGGATGCTGATCGAGGAGCCGGGAGCCGCGTCGTGGTTGGTGCGGCAGGCCTCGGCGGTGGGGGACAGCGGGCTGGCGGGCGAGGTCGTGGACGTGGCCGAGCGGTTGGCGGCCGAGAACCCGGGGTTCGAGGCGGTGTCGGTGGCGGCCGGGCACGCGCGGGCGCTGGTGGACCGGGACGCGGAGCGGTTGCTGGAGGTGGCGGAGCGGCATCGGCACCCGTGGGCGCGGGCGAACGCCAACGAGGACCTGGCGGCGGTGCTGGCCGAGGCCGGTGAGGTGGTCCGGGCTTCGGCGCACACGACGGTGGCGTCGCGGATCTTCGAGCGGATGGGGGCGGATGGGGAGTTGGCGCGGTTACGGGGTGTGGGTGTGGATGAGGGGGCCGGGGGCTCGGCGGGTGGGAGTGCGGGTGGGGGTGGGGATGGGGGTTCGGCGGAGGAGTGGCGGTTGTTGTCGGGGGCGGAGCGGGACATAGCCCGGCTGGTGGGGGTCGGGTTGACCAACCGGCAGGTGGCGAAGCAGCTGTACCTGTCGCCGCACACGGTCAACTACCACCTGCGGGGGATCTTCAGGAAGCTCGGGATCAGTTCGCGGGTGGAGTTGGCGAGGTTGGCGCACGAGCAGGAGAGTGCGGAGGGCGCGGAGGGCGCGAAGGGCGCGAAGGGCGCGAAGGGCGCGGAGAGTTCGAAGAGTTCGAAGGTGTGAGCAGGGCGGCTCGATGTGACATGGGGCCCTTACGGGCACTCCAGGCTGGCCAAAGCCGGCAGGCCCGGCGGGGTAAAGCGTTCCGCCAAGCCTGCCCGGCTTCGACCAGCCTAAAGCACCTGAACCCATGTCACATCGGGCCTTGGTGGGGATGTGGCGGTTGTGTGGTGATGGGATGTTCGGTCAGGCGCCGACGGCGTTGTGGATCGGGGTTGTGTCGGTGAGGAGGAATGTGACTTCGTCGGCGACGCGGTGGGTGTCGGTGGGTGCCACGACGGTGCAGTGGACGCCGTGGGCGGCTACTTCGACGGCCAGGCACTCCGTGTAGGCGATGGCTGCGGCGCGTGATGCGGCGTAGGCGGCGAAGCCCGATCGCGGTACGGCGATCACGTGGGCGGGCACCACGACGATCGTGCCGTTGCCCCGGTCGATCATTCTGGTGGCGACCGCGCGGGAGACGTTGAACACGCCGTCCACGTTGACCGCGAAGCAGTGCGACCAGTCGTCGTCGGTGATCGAGAGGACCGGGCCGGGGCGCAGGGCGCCCGCCATGGCGACCAGGGCGTCGATGGCGCCGAACTCGCGTTCGACCTGGTCGACGAGGGCGTCCACGGCCGCGCTGGACGTGACGTCGATCTGCCTGCCGGCGATCCGCAGGCCCTGCGCGTGGAGGCGTTCGACGAGGTCGGCGAGTCTGGCGCCGTCGCTGTCGACGGCCGCGACCAGCGCGCCCTGCCTGGCCAGCGACTCGACTACCTCGGCGCCGAGCGGTGAACAGGCTCCGGTGATCAGTGCGATCTTGTGGCGGAATTCGGCATTCATCCCCAGTGCTCCCCAGTTGCTGCCCCCGTGTGCACGTTATGGCAGGCACACCGGCTAGGGAACTACCCGCGTGAGTAGTCGGAAAGCGGAGGGTGAAATGTGGCTCCCGGGCCGGTCCGGGCAATCGCGGAAGCCTAGACTCGGCAGCCGTGGTCCACCAGCCGATGATCGCCCCGAGCATCCTGTCCGCCGATTTCGCCCGACTCGCCGACGAGGCCGCCGCCGTGCCGTCGGCCGACTGGCTGCACGTGGACGTCATGGACGCGCACTTCGTGCCCAACCTGACCATCGGGCTGCCGGTGGTGAAGTCGCTGCGCGAGGCGACCGACCTGCCGCTGGACTGCCACCTGATGATCGACGACCCGGACCGCTGGGCCATCGGGTACGCGGAGGCGGGCGCCTATAACGTGACGGTGCACGTGGAGGCGGCGCGGGATCCGGTGAAGTTGGCGAAGGACTTGCGCGCGGCGGGGGCGAAGGCGGGGTTGTCGGTGAAGCCGGGCACGCCCTTGGAGCCGTACGTGGACGTGCTGAAGCACTACGACACGTTGCTGGTCATGTCGGTGGAGCCGGGGTTCGGCGGGCAGTCGTTCATGGCCGAGGTGCTGGACAAGGTGCGGCTGGCGCGGCGGTTGGTGGACACCGGGCACCTCCGGTTGGTGGTCGAGATCGACGGCGGCATCAACGCGGACACGATCGAGCAGGCGGCGGAGGCCGGGGTGGACTGCTTCGTGGCCGGATCCGCGGTGTACGACGCGGCGGATCCCGGTGCGGCCTTGGAGCGGTTGCGCGAGCAGGCGGCGCGCGCCAGGTGACCGTGGACGAGGCGATGGCGCTGGCCGTCGCGGCGAGTGAGCGGGTGCGGGGGACGACCAGCCCGAACCCGCCGGTGGGCTGCGTGGTCCTGGACGCGGGTGGTGCGGTGGTCGGCGTCGGGGCCACCCGGCCGCCGGGTGGGCCGCACGCCGAGGTGGTGGCGTTGGCGGAGGCGGGCGGGTCGGCCCGGGGCGGCACGGCCGTGGTGACGTTGGAGCCCTGCTCCCACCACGGGCGGACGCCGCCGTGCACCGAGGCGTTGCTCGCGGCGGGGGTGGCGCGGGTGGTGTTCGCGGTGGCGGATCCGAACCCGAAGGCGGCCGGTGGGGCCGCGGTGTTGCGGGAGGCCGGCGTCCGGGTCGAGGAGGGCGTGTCGGGCGAGGTCGTGCGGCGGGGGCCGTTGCGGGCCTGGTTGCACTACGCGCGGACCGGGCGGCCCCACGTGACGTGGAAGTACGCGGCCAGCCTCGACGGGCGGGTGGCGGCGGGCGACGGCACGAGCCGGTGGATCAGCTCGGCGGAGTCGCGGGCCGAGGTGCACGAGTTCCGCGCGGTGGTGGACGCGATCGTGGTCGGCGCCGGCACGGTCCGCACGGATGACCCGAGATTGACCGCGCGGAGGACCCGTCCGGGGCAGGATGGGGTCCGACAGCCGCTGCGGGTCGTCGTCGGGACGGGCGACCTGCCCCCGGGGGCCCGTGTGCTGGACGACGAGGCGGAGACGATGCACCTGCGGACGCACGACCCGGACGTCGTGCTCGGCGCGCTGGCCGCGCGGGGCGTGGTCGACGTGCTGCTGGAGGGCGGGCCTACCCTGGCGGGTGCGTTCGTGGCGGCCGGCCGCGTCGACCGGGTGCTCGCCTACCTCGCCCCCAAGTTCCTGGGCGACGGTCCGCAGGCGTTGCGGGACGCGGGCGTGTCGACCGTCACCGACGCTGTGGGTTTGGTCGTGGAGCAGGTCAGTATGTGCGGGCCGGACGTGCGGGTTTCCGCAGTCCCCGCGCGTTGAGGAGGAACGGTGTTCACCGGGATCGTCGAGGAGTTGGGTGAGGTCGTCGCCGTCACCGACCTGCCGGACGCGGCCCGCGTCACCATCGCGGGCCCGGTGGTGACCAGCGACGCGAAGCACGGCGATTCGATCGCGGTCAACGGCGTGTGCCTCACCGTGGTGGACGTCGCCGCGGGCGCGTTCACGGCGGACGTGATGCGCGAGACGCTGACCCGCAGCAGCCTGGCCAAGGTCGCCGAGGGCGACCAGGTCAACCTGGAGCGCGCCGCCGCCGTCGGCCAGCGCCTGGGCGGCCACATCGTGCAGGGCCACGTGGACGGCACCGGCGTGGTGCTGGCCAGGGAGAAGGCCGAGCACTGGGAGATCGTCCACTTCGGACTGCCGCCGGCCCTGGCGCGGTACGTGGTGGAGAAGGGCTCGATCACCGTGGACGGCGTGTCGCTGACCGTGGTGGCCGTCTCGGAGGACCAGTTCTCGGTGAGCCTGATCCCGACCACGTTGGAGCTCACCACCCTCGGCCGGCGTGCGCCGGGCGACCACGTCAACCTGGAGGTGGACGTGCTCGCGAAGTACGTCGAGCGGCTCGCGCTGCCCCACCTGCGCGCCGAGGAGGCCCGGTGAAGGACTTCGCCGACATCGAGCGGGCCATCGCGGAGATCGCCGCGGGCAGGCCCGTCGTCGTCGTGGACGACGAGGACCGCGAGAACGAGGGCGACCTGATCTTCGCGGCGGAGAAGGCCACCCCGGAGCTGGTGGCGTTCACCATGGCCGAGTGCCGCGGCCTGCTGTGCACGCCGATGGAGCCCGAGGCGCTGGACCGGCTGGGCATCGACCTGATGGTCGGGAACAACACGGAGCGGATGGGCACGGCGTTCACCGTGTCGGTCGACGCCCGCGAGGGCGTCACCACCGGCATCTCCGCCGCCGACCGCGCGCGCACGATCCGGCTGCTGGCCGACCCCGCGACGACCGCGCACGACGTGGTGCGCCCCGGGCACGTGTTCCCGCTGCGCGCCAAGGAGGGTGGCGTGCTGCGGCGCGCGGGCCACACCGAGGCGGCGATCGACCTGGCCCGGATGGCGGGCCTGCGCCCGGCCGGCGCGATCTGCGAGATCGCCAACGCCGACGGCACCATGGCCCGGCGTGACGACCTGGAGCTGTTCGTCCGCAAGCACGACCTGGTGCTGATCACCATCGCCGACCTGATCGCCTACCGGCGGCGGGTGGAGACGCAGGTGGAGCGGGTCGCCGAGGCGCGCATCCCGACCGCGCACGGCACGTTCACCGCGGTCGGCTACGACAGCAAGCTCGACGGCATCGAGCACATCGCGATGGTCTACGGCGACCTCGGCGACGGCGAGGACGTGCTGGTCCGGGTGCACTCGGAGTGCCTGACCGGCGACGTGTTCGGCTCGCTGCGCTGCGACTGCGGCCCGCAGCTGGACGCGGCGCTGGAGGCGGTGGCCGCGCAGGGCCGCGGCGTCGTGCTCTACATGCGCGGGCACGAGGGCCGCGGCATCGGCCTGATGCACAAGTTGCAGGCCTACCAGTTGCAGGACCGGGGCGCGGACACGGTGGACGCGAACCTGGGCCTCGGGCTGCCCGCCGACGCCCGCGACTACGGCACCGGCGCGCAGATCCTGAGCTCGCTGGGCATCAAGTCGATGCGGCTGCTGACCAACAACCCGGCCAAGCGGGTCGGGTTGGAGGGCTACGGGCTGACCGTGCTCGACCGGGTGCCGCTGCCGATCTCGCCCAACCCGGAGAACCTGCGGTACCTGCGCACCAAGCGCGATCGGATGGGGCACGAGCTGCACCAGCTCGAGCAGTACGAGGCGCTGTCCCAGGGCGGCGCGGTGGTGTCCACCACGGAGGGAGCGGAATGAGCGGCGAAGGGCGACCCGAGGACGCCGTCCCCGACGCAGCGGGGCTGACGCTGGGCGTCGTGGCCACGCGCTGGCACACGAAGATCACCGACAACCTGGTCGAGCGGGCGCTGGCCGCGGCGGCGCGGGCCGGTGTCCCGTCGCCGACGGTGGTGCGGGTGGCGGGCGCGGTGGAGCTGCCGGTGGTGGCGCAGGAACTGGCCCGCACGCACGACGCGGTGGTGGCGCTGGGCGTGGTGATCCGGGGCGGCACGCCGCACTTCGAGTACGTGTGCGACGCCCTGACCGCCGGGCTGACCCGGGTGGCGCTGGACGAGTCCACGCCGGTCGGCAACGGTGTGCTGACCACCGACGACGAGGACCAGGCGCTGGCCCGCGCCGGGTTCCCGGACTCGGCGGAGGACAAGGGGTTCGAGGCGTGCATGGCGGCGTTGGGCACGGCCCTCGTGCTGCGCGGGCTGCGAGCGGGCTCGTGAGGACCGCCGTGGCCGCCGACGTGATCGAGTTCCGCCCGAAGAGGATCCGCGTGGTCGCCTGGGCCAGCGCGGTGTTCCTGGTCGCGGTGTTCACCGTGGTCGGGTTGCTGCTGGGCGACACGCCGACCGGCGTGATCTTCCGGACGTCCGACCAGGTGGCGATGATCTTCCTGGGCGTGCTGCTGGCGTGCGGCATGCTGCTGCTGGCCAGGCCGCGGGTGCGGGCCGACGCCGAGGGCGTCGAGGTGCGCAACGTGGTGACCGCGCACCGCTTCGCCTGGCCGGAGGTGCTGCACGTGTCGTTCCCGGACGGCGCGTCGTGGGCGCGTTTGGAGCTGCCGGACGACGAGTACGTGTCGATCATGGCCGTCCAGGCGGTGGACCGGGACCACGCCGTCGCCGCCGTCCGCGCCCTCCGCGACCTGCACAGAGCCGCCCTCAACTGATCACCCCCACGCGCGAGTCCTACGTTCAGGACGCGTGAGTCCTACGTTCAGGACCCCTGAGTTCACCGTTCGCGTACCCGGTCGGGAGTGCCGGCGTAAGCGCTGATCGTCGTGGTGCCGTTGGCCGACGGGTGTCCCCCAACGGCACCCTTGTAGGGGATCGGGCCCCTGCCTAGGTTCGGGTGATCTACGAGCTTGGGGGTCCGCACATGCGCAGACGTTCACTCCTGACCGGTGCCGCGGCCGTGGCGGGCGCGGTGACGCTCGGCTTGAACCCGGCGGCACGGGCGCAGCGGCCCGGCGCGTCCGACGGGCCCGACCTGCTCCTCGGCGACTACCCGGTGGTGGGCCGGGTGCGGTCGCGCAAGGCGATGGAGCACCTGCGGGTGCTCAGCGAGCGGATCGGTCAGCGCATCGGCGGCACGGAGTCCGAGCACCGGGCCCGCGACTACCTCGCCTCCGTGCTGCGGGACCTGCGCTACCAGGTGACGGTGCAGCCGTTCGCGGTGCCGGACAAGTACCTGTCCACGCTGACCGTCGGGCCCGACACGTGGCACGCGGGCGCGTCGCGCTTCGGCGCGCTGGGCGTGACCGCGAGCGGCCCGGTGGTGGACCTGGACACCGGCGCGTCCCTGCCCGCCGACCTGACCGGGAAGGTCGCGCTGCTGGTGAACGTGCCCACCGGCTCCACGGCGGTGCTGGACGCGGCACGGCTGGGCGCGGCGGCCGTGCTGGTCGGCCGGGTGTCGACGCCGCCGGCGGGCAAGACCGGCGCGTTCTCCCCGACGTTGACCGCGAACGTCGCCGTGCCGGTGCTGGGCGTCGCCCAGGTGCACGTGGAGCGGCTGCGGGCGGCGGGCGCCGTCGCGGTGACCGTCTCCACCACCCACCTCGCGGGCCTGACCTCGCACAACGTCATCGCCGAACGGCCGGCGACGTTCCCCGGCCGCGACGCGGGCGTGGTCATGGTGACCGCCCACTACGACAGCGTGCCCGGCTCGCCCGGCGCGAACGACGACGGCAGCGGCACGGTGCTGACCCTCGAACTGGCCCGCGTGCTGCGGCACCTGCCGACCCACAAGGCGCTGCGGTTCGCGCTGTGGGGCTCGGAGGAGCAGGGCCTGCTCGGCTCCCGCCACTACGTGAACCAGTTGGCCGACGCGGACGCGGCGCGCATCGCGGGCGTCTTCCAGAACGACATGGTCGCCACCAGCCACGGCCCGGCCACCGCGTACTGGCTGCTCTCGGTGGACGGCGGCGACAACGCCACGACCGCGCAGGTCGCGGCGGCCGCGGCCCGCCTGGGCTACGGCGCGCAGGCGCACGGCCCGGTGCCGCGCGGCAGCAGCGACCACGTGCCGTTCCACGAGCGCGGGATCGCGGCGGCGAACTTCAGCTGGCGCGGCGAGGGCGGCCCGCACGAGCTGGAACCGCTCTACCACACCCCCGAGGACACGATCGCGCAGAACGTGAGCCCGGACCGCCTGCAGATCTCGCTGGAGCTGATCGGCGCGGCCGCCTACCGCCTGGCCTGCGCCCGGGACTAGCGATCAGGTGTCGCCGGCCGCGCGCAGCAGGCGTCCGGCGGTGGCCCGGAGGTGCTGCCTCAGCTCCTCCGGGCCCTCGACCTCGAAGTCGACGCCGATCATCGCGATCCACGGGCCGACGTCCTCCAACGACGGCGTGCCGACCGTCAGCCGGGTCCGCTCGTCGTCGATCCGCTCCAGGTGCACCGAGCCGTACGAGGTGCGCGCCGCGACCACGTCGTACGGCGCGTGCATGATCAGCCGGGCCTCGTGCGGGTACGGCGCGACGGACAGCTGCCGCGCCACGTACGACGCCAGGTCCTCCGCCGGCGGCTCGCGCGGGGTGAAGCGGGCGCCCGGCGTCGGCTCCTCCTCGATCCGGTCCACCCGGAACGTGCGCCAGTCCTCCTTGTCCACGTCCCACGCCACCAGGTACCACCGCCGCCCGGTGTGGGCCAGGCCGAACGGCTCCACGTGCCGGCGGGTGCCGCCGTCGCGCCCGGCGTAGGGGAACCGCAGCCGCTGGTGGTCGCGGCACGCGATGGCGATCGCGGTCAACGTGCCCGGGTCGACCTGCGCCCCGCGCGTCGGCAGCGCGACGGTGTGCGCCTGGAGCGCGTTCACCCGCCGCCGCAGCCGGGACGGCAGCACCTGCTCCAGCTTGGCCAGCGCCCGCACGGACGTCTCCTCGATGCCCGCCACGCTGCCGTTGGCCGCCGTGCGCAACCCCACGGCGACCGCCACGGCCTCGTCGTCGTCCAGCAGCAACGGCGGCAGCTCGGCGCCCGCGCCCAGCTGGTAGCCGCCCGACACGCCCGGCGCGGCGTTGACCGGGTAGCCGAGGGTGCGCAGCTTGTCGACGTCGCGCCGCACGGTCCGGACGTCGACGCCGAGCCGGTGCGCGAGGTCCGATCCGGTCCAGTCGCGGCGCACCTGCAACAACGACAGCAGCTTGAGCAGACGGGCCGAGGTCTCCAGCATGAGCCGCAGTCTGCCGGCCAACGCGGACAGCTCCTGTCCGCGTCCTAGCCGCGTCGTGCGCCTTCCGGCCAGACGACCACCACCGGCACGCCCGACGCGCGCGCCGTCTCCACGACGTCCGCCGTGCCGCCGCGCCCGTCCGGGGGCAGGCCGTCCCACACGGCGATCAGCAGCTCCACCGACGCGAGCATCCGCTCGTTCGCCATCACGTACGCGTGCCGGCCCGACAGCTCGTTCGGCAGCACGCTGACCACGTGCGCCCGCGCCAGCAGCTCGTCGTAGTCGGCCCGCTTCTCCGGCTTCAGCTTGTCCCGGTAGTCCATCGCGGGCAGCACGACCTCGACCCGGCCGCCCAGCTCCAGCACCGCGCGCGCGAACAACTGGTCCGCGCCCGGCGCCAGGCAGGTCACCCCGACCAAGGATGACCCGCCCGCCGCCTCGGCCTCCAACGCCGCGCGGATGGCTTCGCGCACGGCGTCGACGCAATCGGGCGCCAGCTTGCTGTGCCCGGTGATCCCCACCCGCATCACTAGGCCGTCCGGACCCCGCGGATCGCCTCACGGGTGTCGCGCACGACCGCCAGGTCGCGGTGCCGCTCGGCCTCCTTGGCGAAGTCCTGGAGCTTGCGCACCACCCGCCCGGACGCCAGGCCCACCGCCGTCGGCAGCACCTGCTGGATCAGCCCGCACGCCTCCTCGGGCTCGCCCGCCACCATCTTCGTGCGGGCCAGCCCGATGACGTCGAACGCCCGGTTGCGCACCCTGGCCGGGTCGCGCAGGTCGAGCGCCCGCCGGATGTGCTGCTCCGCCATCGGCGCCTGCTT
The DNA here is from genome assembly GCF_050946825.1 of Actinosynnema sp. CA-299493. Taxonomy (NCBI): domain Bacteria; kingdom Bacillati; phylum Actinomycetota; class Actinomycetes; order Pseudonocardiales; family Pseudonocardiaceae; genus Actinosynnema; species Actinosynnema sp. CA-299493. The sequence goes on along the minus strand of NZ_CP191993.1, from coordinate 7,178,508 downwards.
CGGGTCGTGCCCGGCCAGGTCGCGCATCCGGGCCCCGATGACCCCCTCCAGCTCCGCCTCGTCGAACGAGTCCAGCCACCACGGGTCCGAACCGGGCCGCCGCTGCGCGAAGCTGTCCTGCGCCTGCCCGACCGCCCGGTGGAACTCCCGCACCCGACCCATCTGCGCGTAGGCCCACGCCTCACGGGTCAGCAGGAGCGCCTGCAACGTCGGGGTGGCGTTGCGCCGCGTGCCGTACTGGCCCAGCTGGACCAGCTCCAGACCGTCCTCGGGACGGCCCAGGTCGAACATCTGCCGGGCCATCGCCGCCAGGCACAGGGCGGCGAACGGGTCGTTGCGCCCGGCCTTCGCCATGCGCACCCCGAGCACGTAGTACCGCTGCGCGGCGTCGTGCATGCCCGCGTCCCAGGACATGCTCGCCGCCACCTTGGACAGCTCGGCCCCGATGAAGAAGGCCCGTTCCGTGGTCGGGCCCGCCGGCGCCCGCGACAACCGCTCGGCCAGTTCCTCCAACTGCCCGAGCACCGCCTTGCGCGCCAACCCGTACCCGCCCCGGCCACCCCACCCGCGCAGCCCGTCGGCGACGCGTTGCAGCGCCGCCAGCTCCTCCTCGCTGATCGCCGCGCTGGACGACCACTTGGAGAGGGGCTGCAAGGGGTGCAGCCACCGCTGCAACGGTTCGACCAGTGCGGGACCCATCGCCACCGCGGCGGCTCCGGTGAGCGCCGCTCGTCTGCTGATCGCCAAGTCGTTCCTCGCCGTCTCCTCGACCGATCTGGCAATGCTCGACGCGTCCCACGCCGCGGCGAGCACATCGGGCGGGGCGCCGCGATCGGCGTCCGCCTGGCTTGGGATTCCGACGCGGTCGAACCACAGTCGGTCGGCCGGGACGCCGAGCGCCCTGGCGAAGTGGCGCAGCCGGTCGATCCGGTCGATCGGGTTCTCACCGGTCTCGTACCGCGACAGCTGCGCCTGGGAGATCCCCAGCCAGGACGCCATGCGGTCTTGGGTGACGCGACTGACGTGCTGGGGGTGGTGCCGGTAGGCGGCGAGGAGGGCGCCCATGTCCCGGTCGGAGAACGCGGCGGCCATCGCCTCGTGGTCCCAGAAGTCCCCGGGTACCCCGGGTGGTCCGTAGAGCTCGGTCCGCGCGTTGCGGCGACAACGCTGGCAGAGCCGGTCGGTGTTGTCGGCGGCGATCAGCGCCCCGCACGTCGGGCATGCGCGCCTGGTACTGGCTGCTCTTCGAGCTTTCCGTTCCATGGCTCGCTCCCGTCACTGAGCGTGGTCACCAGTGTATAGAGATGTGATCAGGAGTCCATGCATTTCGTGCATAAGGCGGGGTGGGCCCCCGGCCGGGGACCCCGTGACGCCGGGTGGTGGATGGCGGTGATCCGCCCGGTGCATGGATCCGACCCGACAACGGTGTGGTGAAACGCCCGGACCGGGTCGACGCTTCGTGGTGTGCCAGTGCCGGGACGACCCCCGCGGCCCGCGCACGCCGCCCACTCCACCCGACCGGGGAGGGACCTCCGCCGATGAGCATCACCGCCGCCACCACCGCCGACAACGGCCCGCGATACGGACCACGCGACCGCGCGCACCAGCAGGCACTCGGCGAGGCGATCGCGGGCTACCGGCTGCTGGGCTGGAAGGTGTCCGTCACCGAGCAGGGCGTCTTCCTGCCGCTCGGACCCGCCACCACCGCCCTGGCCATGCCCGCCCGCATCGGCTCCCGCGTCCTGGCCGACCTCAAGGCCAGGATGCTCGCCGGTCCCGTCACCGTCATCCCCGGGCCCCGGGAGCACTGGATCTTCCTCGCCGAGCTGGTCGCCCTGCTGCCCACGCACCTGAAGGCGCCCGCCGAGGTCCAGTTCGTCCGCTCGCCGCAGCGCATCGCGCTGCCGCCGACGATGACCCGCTACGGGTCGCTGAGGTGGGCGAACCCGCCGTCGCACTCCCGGCACTGGTTCCCGCCGTTCACGGCGGTGCTGGCGCTGGCCCGGACGGCGGTGACGAAGGACCGGTAGGCGAGGATGGGCGGGTGGACCGACGGACGTTGCTGTGCGGCCTGCTCGCCCTGACCGCGGGCGTGCCGGCGACCGCCTGCGGCACGGGCGAGCCGACGCGCCGGCCGGGCGTCGGCTCGGCCCGCGCGGGTGACCGCCTAGCCGGGCTCGCCGACGTCCCGGTGGGCTCCGGCGCACTGGTCGACGTCGGCGGCGACGGCCAGTTGCTGCTGGTCAGGCCGTCGGAGTCGGAGGTGCGGGCGTTCAACCCGGCCTGTCCGCACCAGGGCACGACGGTCAACCCGCCCGCCGCCGGCACGATCAGCTGCCCCACGCACCGCAGCGCGTTCGACCCGGCGACGGGCGCGGTGCTGGCCGGCCCGTCGCCGCGCGGGCTGGCCGAGGTGGCGGTCGCGGTGTCCGGTCCGGACGTGGTGCTTTCCTGAAGAACCGTCCCAAGTGGTGGAAGTGTTGAACCCCGCTTCACGTGCTGTCGTATTGCGTGTACCGGACGACTACCCACCACCACTTAGCGGAGGACCTGCGTTGAGCTCCTTGGAGAAGACAGGACTGTCCCGTCGCTCGATGCTGTGCGGCGTGCTGGTCGCGCTGGCGGTCCCGGGCGGCCTGGCCGCGTGCGGCAGCGGGACCACCCCGAGCGGCGCCGGCACCACCGGCGGCACGGCCCCCGGCGGCACCACCCCGGCCGGCCCCCCGATCATCGCGGCGCTGGCCGACGTGCCCGAGGGCGGCGGGATGATCGCCGGCAACCCGGCCAACGGCAAGCCGCTCGTGCTGGTGCGCACCGGCGAGACGGTCAAGGCCTACGACGCCACCTGCCCGCACCAGGGCACCGCCGTGTCGCCGCCGGAGGGCGGCGTGATCACGTGCCCGAACCACGGCAGCACCTTCAACGCCGCGGACGGCGCGGTGACCAAGGGCCCGGCCACGAAGGGCCTGGCGGAGGTGCCGGTGAAGGTGGAGGCCGGCCAGGTCGTGCCCGCCTGACCTGCCGCCCGGCCGGGCCGCCCCCCGGCCGGGGAACCGGTAGCAGACCTGGCCGGCCCGGCGCGGGGTCGGCCACGGCGAGGCTGTCGGTGCTCCCACGTACGCTTTGCCTGTGGCCGATCCGTCGACCTATCGCCCTGCGACAGGCACCATCCCCGAAGCCCCCGGCGTCTACAAGTTCCGCGACGCCGGCGGTCGCGTGGTGTACGTCGGCAAGGCCAAGAGCCTGCGCCAACGCCTGAACTCCTACTTCGCCGACATCACCGGCCTGCACCCGCGCACCCGGCAGATGGTGACCACCGCCGCGAGCGTCGAGTGGACCGTCGTCGGCACCGAGGTCGAGGCCCTCCAGCTGGAGTACAACTGGATCAAGGAGTTCGACCCGCGCTTCAACGTCCGCTACCGCGACGACAAGTCGTACCCGGTCCTGGCCGTGACGTTGCACGAGGAGTTCCCCCGCCTGCACGTCTACCGCGGCCCGCGCCGCAAGGGCGTGCGCTACTTCGGCCCGTACGCGCACGCCTGGGCGATCCGCGAGACGCTGGACCTGCTGCTGCGCGTCTTCCCGGCGCGCACCTGCTCGGCCGGCGTGTTCAAGCGCCACGGCCAGATGGGCCGCCCCTGCCTGCTCGGCTACATCGACAAGTGCTCCGCGCCGTGCGTGGGCCGGGTCAGCCCGGACGAGCACCGCGACATCGTCGAGGACTTCTGCGACTTCCTGGCCGGCCGGACGGACTCGATGGTGCGCCGCCTCGAACGCGAGATGATGGCCGCCGCGGAGGAGCTGGAGTTCGAGAAGGCGGCCCGCCTGCGCGACGACCAGGCCGCCCTCAAGCGGGCGCTGGAGAAGCAGGCCGTCGTCCTCGGCGACGGCACGGACGCCGACGTGGTCGCGTTCGCGCAGGACGATCTGGAGGTGTCGGTCCAGGTCTTCCACGTGCGCGGCGGCCGGGTGCGCGGCCAGCGCGGCTGGGTGGTCGACAAGGTCGACGAGAGCGGCGTGACCGGCCTGGTGGACCAGTTCGTCACCCAGTTCTACGGCGAGCAGGCCGAGTCGGCGCGGGCCGGTGGCGTGGAGTCGGCGCCGGTGCCGCGCGAGGTGCTGGTGCCGGAGCTGCCCGACGACGCCGAGGCGGTCGAGAAGTGGCTGTCGGCCCTGCGCGGCAGCCGGGTCGCCCTGCGGGTGCCGCAGCGCGGTGACAAGCGGGCGCTCATGGAGACCGTGGAGCGCAACGCCAAGGAGGCGTTCCAGCAGCACAAGCTGCGCCGCGCCGGCGACCTGACGGCCCGCTCCGCGGCGTTGCAGGAGCTCCAGGAGGCGCTGGGCCTGGACACGGCGCCGCTGCGGATCGAGTGCACCGACATCAGCCACGTGCAGGGCACGGACGTGGTGGCGTCGCTGGTGGTGTTCGAGGACGGCCTGGCGCGCAAGTCCGAGTACCGCCGGTTCGCCGTGCGGGAGGGCGCCGAGCAGGGCGACGTCGGCTCGATCGCCGAGGTGGTGCGGCGGCGGTTCCAGGCCTACCTGCGCGACAACAAGGACACCGGTGGCGCGACGCCCGGCATCGACCCGGAGACGGGCAAGCCGCGCAGGTTCGCGTACGCGCCGAACCTGCTGGTGGTGGACGGCGGCGCGCCGCAGGCGCAGGTAGCCTCCGACGTCTTGGCGGAGCTGGGCATCACCGACGTCGCCGTGGTCGGCCTGGCGAAGCGGCTGGAGGAGGTGTGGGTGCCCGGCGAGCCGGACCCGGTGATCCTGCCCCGCACCAGCGAGGCCCTGTACCTGCTGCAACGGGTGCGCGACGAGGCGCACCGGTTCGCCATCGCCTACCACCGGCAGAAGCGGTCCAAGCGGATGACGGCCTCGGCGCTGGACGACGTCCCGGGGCTGGGTCAGACGCGCAAGGCCGCGTTGTTGAAGCACTTCGGCTCGCTGAAGAAGTTGCGCGAGGCGAGCGTCGAGGAGATCAGCGGTGTGCCCGGAGTGGGCCGGCGCACCGCGGAGGCCGTGCACGCGACGTTGGGCACGGCGGGCACCGAAGGGGAGCGAACGTGAGCGCACCGGCCGGCGAGAAGTCCGGCATCGAAGTCGCGGTGGTGACGGGCCTGTCGGGGGCGGGCCGCAGCACGGCCGCGAAGTGCCTGGAGGACCTGGGCTGGTTCGTGGTGGACAACCTGCCGCCCGAGCTGATCGCGACCATGGTGGAGCTCGGCGCGCAGGCGAGGGGCGCGATCACCAGGGTCGCGGTGGTGATGGACGTGCGCAGCCGCGCGTTCACCGAGGACCTGGCGGCGGTGATCAAGGACCTGGACGCGCGCGGCTACAAGCCGAAGGTGCTGTTCCTGGAGGCCACCGACGACGTGCTGATCCGCCGGTTCGAGTCGGTGCGGCGCGGCCACCCGTTGCAGGCGGACGGCCGGCTGGCCGACGGCATCGAGGCCGAGCGGATCCTCCTGACGCCGTTGCGCGAGGAGGCCGACCTGGTGCTGGACACCTCGGCGCTGTCGGTGCACCAGCTGCGGGCCAAGATCGAGGACACCTTCGGCACGGAGTCGGCGACCCGCACCCGCGTCACGGTGCTGTCGTTCGGCTACAAGTACGGCCTGCCGATGGACGCCGACCTGGTCATGGACGTGCGGTTCCTGCCGAACCCGTTCTGGATCCCCGAGCTGCGCGAGCAGACCGGCCTGGACGGCGACGTGCGCAACTACGTGCTCACGCAGGAGGGCGCGGAGGAGTTCCTGGACCGCTACCACGAGCTGCTGCGGCTGATCGGCGCCGGCTACCGGCGCGAGGGCAAGCGGTACCTGACGCTGGCGGTCGGCTGCACCGGCGGCAAGCACCGCAGCGTGGCCATCTCCGAGGAGCTCGCGGGCCGGTTGGCCAGCGAGGACGGCATGGCCGTCAAGGTCGTGCACCGGGACCTGGGACGCGAGTGAGCTTCAGAGCGGTAGCGCTGGGCGGTGGGCACGGGCTGCACGCCACGCTCACCGCCCTGCGCCGGGTGACCGACGACGTGACGGCCGTGGTGACGGTCGCGGACGACGGCGGCTCCTCGGGGCGGCTGCGCCGCGAGCTGGGCCTGCTGCCGCCCGGCGACCTGCGCAAGGCGATGGTGGCGCTGGCGGGCGCCGACGAGTCGAGCGCGTTGTGGTCGACGTTGTTCCAGCACCGCTTCGGCGGCACCGGCGCGCTCGCCGGGCACGCGGTGGGCAACCTCGTGCTGGCTGGCCTGTTCGAGCAGCTCGGCGACCCGGTGGCGGTGCTGGAGGAGGCGGGACGGCTGCTCGGCGTGCGCGGTCGCGTGCTGCCGATGTGCACCGAGCCGCTGTCGATCGAGGCCGACGTGACCGGGCTCGACGATGACGACGACGTGGTGCGCCGCATCCGGGGCCAGGTCGCCGTCGCCACCACGCCGGGACGCGTGCAGCGGATCCGGCTCAACGGGCCCGGCGGCCCGGGTGAGGCGCCGCGCGGCTGCCCGGAGGCGGTGGAGGCGGTGCTCGCGGCGGACGTCGTGGTGCTCGGGCCGGGCTCCTGGTTCACCAGCGTGCTGCCGCACCTGCTCGTGCCCGAGCTGCACGACGCCCTGGTGCGCACGTCGGCGCGGAAGGTGGTCGTGCTCAACCTCGTCCCCCAACCGGGGGAAACCGACGGCTTCTCGCCGGAGCTGCACCTGGACGTCCTGTGCGCCCACGCGCCCGCCCTGCGGGTGGACGCGGTGATCGCGGACGTCGACGCGGTGCCCGTGCCGGACCGGCTGCGCAGGGCCGCCGCAGCTCTCGGCGCTGCGGCGCACCTCGCGCCCATCGCGGTGGCCGGCGCGCCCGACCGGCACGACCCGACCGCGCTGGCGTCGGGCATCACCCGGGCGTTGGCCGGCCCTGGTGACGAGACCGGCGGGGCGTCGAGTACAACCCTCCAGGAAGACCGGACGAGCAGGGGAGGCGAGGCGCCGTGGCGATGACGTCGGCGGTGAAGGACGAGCTGAGCAGGCTGGCCGTCTCCAAGACCTGCTGTCGCCGCGCGGAGGTCGCCTCGTTGCTGCGGTTCGCGGGCGGGCTGCACATCGTGGGCGGCCGGGTGGTCGTCGAGGCGGAGCTGGACCTGGGTTCGACGGCGCGTCGGCTGCGCCGCGAGATCCACGAGCTGTACGGGCACCAGTCGGACGTGTTCACCATCACCTCCAGCGGGCTGCGCAAGGGCACCCGGTTCGTGGTGCGCGTGGTGAAGGACGGCGAGGGGCTGGCCAGGCAGACGGGTCTGCTGGACCCGCGCGGACGCCCGGTGCGCGGCCTGCCCGCGCCGGTGGTGTCGGGCGGGGTGTGCGACGCGGAGGCGGCGTGGCGCGGCGCGTTCCTGGCGCACGGCTCGCTGACCGAGCCGGGCCGGTCGTCGTCGATGGAGGTGACCTGCCCGGGGCCGGAGGCGGCGCTGGCGCTGGTCGGCGCGGCCCGGCGGATGGGCATCGGCTCGAAGTCGCGCGAGGTGCGCGGCGCGGAGCGCGTGGTGATAAGGGATGGCGACGCGATCGGCGCGATGCTGACCAGGCTCGGCGCGCACGACAGCGTGCTGGCCTGGGAGGAGCGCCGGATGCGCCGCGAGGTGCGCGCGACGGCGAACCGCCTGGCGAACTTCGACGACGCCAACCTGCGCCGCTCGGCCCGCGCGGCCGTGGCCGCCGCCGCTCGCGTCCAGCGCGCGCTGGAGATCCTGGGCGCCGAGGCGCCGGACCACCTGGCCGCCGCGGGCGCCCTGCGCCTGGCCCACCGCCAGGCGTCCCTGGAGGAGCTGGGCCAGCTGTCCGACCCGCAGATGACCAAGGACGCCGTCGCGGGCCGCATCCGCCGGCTGCTGGCGATGGCGGACAAGCGGGCCAAGGAGCTGGGCATGCCCGACACCGAGTCCGCCGTGACCGCCGACATGCTCGACGCCGAGGTCTGACGCGAGAGTCCTACCTCCAGCCCGCGCGAGTCCTACGTTCGGAACACTCGTGTCCTACGTTCGGAACGACCGTGTCCTACGTTCAGGACCCCCGAGTTGAACGCTCAGGACGTGCCGCACCACCCCGCGGCACGTCCTAGTTCAGCCCCAGGGCCGCGACGAGCGGGTCGACCAGGGACCTCACGTAGGTGTCGGTGAGGTGGTTGTCGCGGTAGACGACCACGTTGCCGACCACGGCCGGGCAGGTGTCGGCGCGGCAGATCCAGTCGGTCAGGTCGACCACCCGCACGCCCGGCAGGCCGGTCGCGGCGTCGGCCAGCGGGTCGGCCGACGAGCCGACGGCCCGTGCCCGGGGCGTGTCGCAGTCGGCCGGGTCGTCGGGGTGGCGTTCCAGGCACTCCGCGACCGGGCGTCCCGGGCGGGGCAGCTCGCGGATCACGGCGACCGGGATGGCGGCGTCGGACAACTCGGAGAGCACGGTCCGGTAGCCGTCGACCATGTCGGCCGTCGACTCCCACGTCCACCCGAGGTCCTTGAGGTAGGACTCCGGCGACATGGCGGCCGTGACCACCAGGTCGGGCGACAGGGCGCGGATGTGGTCGAGCTTCTTCAGGTTCTCCTCGGAGCAGACGGTCAGCGGCGTGCCTGCCTCCGTCGGCGGCACGGTCGAGAACGGACAGCCGTTGCGCACGAGGAGGTGCACCTGCCACTGGTCGCCACCGCCACGCCGGGCGAACTCGGCCAGCGCGGTGCTGAACTGCGCCGCGTGCGAGTCGCCGACCACGACCACCGTCCTGGCCGCCTCGGACTTGCCGACCACGCACGACTTGAGCCCGTCGCCCAGGTCACGCGTGACGCAGTCGTCGTGCGGCCAGTCCTCCCCGGCCACGGCGGGCGCGGGCGCGAGCGGGACGCCGGTCGGCGCGGACAGCGGGCGGCTCGGGTCCAGCGCCAGCGCGCCGGGGTGGTCGGCGTCGATCACGGACCTGCCGCGCAACGCGGCCAGCGCGGACTCGGCCGACGCCCAACCGCCCGACGCGACCGCCACGGTCACCGCGACCATCACCGCGCCGATCCCGTACGTCACGCGCCTGCGGGCGGGCCGCCGGCGCCGGAACGGGTCCTCGACGAAGTGCTTCGACACCGCCGCCAGCACCAGGCTCACGGCGGCGGCCAGTGCCTCGTGCCCGGCCAACGACTCGCGCCCGGTCAGCTCCAGCACGAACACGATCACCGGCCAGTGCCACAGGTAGAGGCTGTAGGAGATGTCGCCGAGGTAGGTCAGCGGGCGCAGGCCGAGCACGCGGGCCAGCGACTCCTCCCGGGCGACGAGCAGCGCGACCGTCCCGACCGTCGGCAGCGCCGCGATCCAGCCCGGGAACGCCAGGTCCGTGCTGAACCAGAACGCGCTCGCCAGCACCGCCGCCAGACCGCACCAGCCGAGCAGCAGCCGGGCCACCCGGCCCGGTCTCAGCCGGTGCAGCGCCATCGCGGCCAGGCCGCCGATCCCGAGCTCCCACATCCGCGTCGGCGTGATGAAGTACGCCGCGCCCGGGTCCACCGGCGTGTACCAGACCGAGAACGCGAAGGACGCGACGGTGACCACGCCGACCGCGACCGCGGCGTAGCGCACCGGCCCACCGCCCAGGCGTGCCGCCAGGACGGCCGCGGCCAGCAGCACCAGCGGGATGACCAGGTAGAACTGCTCCTCCACGGCCAGCGACCAGAAGTGCTGCACCGGTGAGGCGCCGGCGGTGGCGTGCCCGTAGTCGTCGGACAGCACGGCCAGCAGCCAGTTCTGCCCGTTGACGGCGGAGAACAGGACCTCGCGCAGCACGGTCGGCCACCGCGACTCGGGCAGCACCGCGAACACCGCCGCCGTGACGGCCAGCAGCACGGCGGTGGCGGCGGGCAGGAGCCTGCGGATCCGCCGCGCGTAGAAGTCGAGCAGCCCGACCCGCCCGGTGCGCCGCACCTCGCCGGTGAGCGTGCCGATGATCAGGAAGCCCGAGAGCACGAAGAAGACGTCGACGCCGACGAAACCGCCGGGCAGCCACTCGGGGCGCAGGTGGTAGACGATCACCAGGGCGACGGCCAGCGCGCGCAGGCCCTGGATGTCGGCCCGGACCGCCGGGCGATCGGCGGCACGCGGGGCCGCGACGGGTGGTTCACCGGTCACCAGCGCCACTGCCACCGCCTCGACTCGACTCGAAAAGCGGCGCAGCTTAACCCGATCGTGTAACAGTTGCCCCCACCCAGGGCGTGTCCCACGTCCAGAACGACCGTGTCCCACGTTCCGGACCCCCGAGTCGAACGCTCGCGACGGCCACCCTCCGTCACGCGAAGGCGTGCCCCTGCGGGCGGGCACCGAGCGTCATACGCTGGGGACGGCGGGCCCGGCGCCGTGGCACGCCGTGGCCGGACTCCGGGGTCGCGAAAGCCCGGCCTCCGAGTTACCCAGAAGTAACAAGCCGGTCAAGCTGGATTTTCTTGTTCGATAAAGAGATCCTGGTGGTCCACGTGACCAGGGACGCAGGCCGGAGGCTAGGCTGGCTCTCGGCTGCCTGGTCAGCCCATGACTGCACGCCCCTGGCGGACAACGCCAGTCGAGTACCGAGGAGACTCACCGTGACGGTTCGCGTAGGTGTCAATGGTTTCGGCCGCATCGGTCGCAACTTCTGGCGCGCCGTTCAGGCCAGCGGGCACGACATCGAGATCGTCGCCTTCAACGACCTCGGTGACGTCAACACCATGGCCCACCTGCTCAAGTACGACTCCATCCTCGGCCGCCTCGACGGTGAGGTGACCGTGACCGACGAGGGTATCGCGGTCGACGGCAAGGTCATCAAGGCGCTGGCCGAGCGCGACCCGGGCAAGCTGCCCTGGAAGGACCTCGGCGTCGACGTCGTGGTGGAGTCGACCGGCTTCTTCACCGACGCCTCGGCCGCCCGCAAGCACGTGGACGAGGGTGGCGCGAAGAAGGTCATCATCTCCGCGCCGGCCAAGGGTGAGGACCTCACCGTGGTGCTGGGCGCGAACGACGACCAGTACGACGGTTCGCAGACCGTCATCTCGAACGCCTCGTGCACCACCAACTGCCTGGCCCCGCTGGCCAAGGTGCTGCACGACAGCTTCACCATCGAGCGTGGCCTCATGACCACGATCCACGCCTACACGCAGGACCAGAACCTCCAGGACGCGCCGCACAAGGACCTGCGCCGCGCCCGCGCCGCCGCGCTGAACATCGTGCCCACCAGCACCGGCGCCGCGAAGGCGATCGGCCTGGTCCTGCCGGAGCTGAAGGGCAAGCTCGACGGCTACGCCCTGCGCGTGCCCGTGCCCACCGGCTCGGCCACCGACCTGACCGTCACCGTCGGCCGCGACGTCACCGTGGACGAGGTCAACGCCGCCTACAAGGCCGCCGCCGACGGTCCGCTCAAGGGCTACCTGCGCTACAACACCGACCCGATCGTGTCGGCCGACATCGTCACCGACCCGGCGTCGTGCATCTACGACGCGCCGCTGACCAAGGTCATCGGCAACCAGGTCAAGGTCGTCGGCTGGTACGACAACGAGTGGGGCTACTCCAACCGCCTCGCCGACCTGGTCAACCTCGTCGCCAGCAAGCTCTGAGCGCAGGGGCGGATCACTCGCTGTGAAGACTCTCGACGATCTGCTCAGCGAGGGTGTCTCGGGTCGGCGCGTCCTGGTGCGCGCCGACCTGAACGTCCCCCTCGACGGCGACCGGATCACCGACGACGGCCGCGTCCGCGCGTCGGTGCCGACCATCAAGGCGCTCGTGGACGCGGGCGCCCGCGTCCTGGTCGCCGCGCACCTGGGCCGCCCCAAGGGCGAACCCGACCCCAAGTTCTCGCTCGCCCCCGTCGCCACGAGGCTCGGTGAGCTGCTCGGCCAGCCGGTCGAGATCGGCGTCGAGGCCGCGGGCGACGGCACCGTCGTGCTGCTGGAGAACATCCGCTTCGACGCCCGCGAGACCAGCAAGGACGACGCCGAGCGCGCGGCCCTCGCCGACGAGCTGGCCGCCAAGGCCGACGCGTTCGTCTCCGACGGCTTCGGCGTCGTGCACCGCAAGCAGGCGTCGGTCTACGACGTGGCCCAGAAGCTCCCGCACTACGCGGGCGGCCTCGTGCTGGCCGAGGTCGAGGTGCTGCGCAAGCTCACCGACGACCTCAAGCGCCCGTACGTCGTCGTGCTCGGCGGCGCGAAGGTGTCCGACAAGCTCGGCGTCATCAAGAACCTGCTCACCAAGGTCGACCGGCTCCTCGTCGGCGGCGGCATGGCCTACACCTTCCTCAAGGCCCAGGGCCACGAGGTCGGCGGCTCGCTGCTCCAGGAGGACCAGCTCGACCAGGTCCGCGGCTTCCTCGCGGAGGCCGAGGAGCGCGGCGTCGAGCTCGTGCTCCCGGTCGACGTGCTGGCCGCCGTCGACTTCGCGCCCGACGCGGAGTTCGAGGTCGTGCGGACCGACGCCATCCCCGCCGACCGGCAGGGCCTGGACATCGGCCCGGAGACGCGCGAGCTGTTCGCCGCCAAGCTGGCCGACGCGCAGACCGTGTTCTGGAACGGCCCCATGGGCGTGTTCGAGTTCGAGGCCTTCTCCGGCGGCACCCGCGCGGTGGCCGAGGCGCTGGTCAAGAGCGACGCGTTCACCGTGGTCGGCGGCGGCGACTCGGCCGCGGCCGTGCGCGCCCTCGGCCTGCCCGAAGACGGGTTCTCGCACATCTCCACCGGTGGTGGGGCGTCCCTGGAGTACCTGGAGGGCAAGGAACTGCCCGGCGTGTCTGTGTTGGAGGCGTGATGGCTCAGCGTCAGCCCCTCATCGCGGGCAACTGGAAGATGAACCTCAACCACCTCGAGGCCATCGCCCTGGTGCAGAAGATCGCCTTCTCGCTCCCGGAGAAGTACTTCGCCAAGGTCGAGGTCGCGGTGCTGCCCCCGTTCGTCGACATCCGGTCCATCCAGACCCTCGTCGACGGCGACAAGCTGCTGCTCAAGTACGGCGCGCAGGACCTGTCGCCGCACGACTCGGGCGCCTACACCGGCGACGTGTCCGGCCCGATGCTGGCCAAGCTCGGCTGCTCGTTCGTCACTGTGGGTCACTCCGAGCGGCGTGAGTACCACAGCGAGGACGACGCGACGGTCAACAAGAAGGTCAAGGCGGCGCTCAAGCACGGTGTCACCCCGATCTTCTGCCTCGGCGAGCAGCTGGACGTCCGCGAGGCGGGCAACCACGTCGGGCACTGCACCGACCAGCTCGTCGCGGGGCTGAAGGGCCTCACCGCCGAGCAGGTGCGCGACGTCGTCATCGCCTACGAGCCGGTGTGGGCGATCGGCACGGGCAAGGTCGCCTCGTCGGCGGACGCGCAGGAGGTGTGCTCCGCCATTCGGGTCAAGCTCGCGGAGCTCCACGGCGAGGACGTCGCTTCGGCCGTTCGAGTGCTTTACGGCGGCTCGGTCAAGTCGGGCAACATCGCCGAGTTGATCTCCCAGAAGGACGTCGACGGCGCCCTTGTCGGTGGTGCGAGCCTGGATGCGGACGAGTTCGCCAAGCTGTGCGCACTGGCGGCGGGTGGCCCTCTACCCTGATGTGACTGACACACTCTCCACCCGCGGTGGTCCACGGTCGGCAGTCGACCGGGTACTCTGTGGCGTCACCTGCCTGACAGCGAGGAAGAAATGATCCTGTTCCTTCAGATCCTGTTGATCGTCTCCAGCTTGCTGCTGATCCTGCTCGTGCTCTTGCACCGCGGGCGTGGCGGCGGTCTGTCCTCGTTGTTCGGCGGCGGTATGCAGTCCAGCCTGTCCGGTTCCAGCGTGGTGGAGAAGAACCTCGACCGGCTGACGTTGTTCGTCGGCGCGGTCTGGGTCATCGCCATCGTGGGCATCGGGCTGCTGATGAAGGTCAACTGACACAGGTCGGCGACCCGGCCGACGGTGTTGGTCGACGCGGACACAGGGAAACCACGTGGTGGGGGTGTGAGGGTCGATGGCTGGTGGTAACGCGATTCGCGGTACCCGCGTCGGCGCAGGCCCGATGGGCGAATCGGAGCGCGGCGAGTCCGCGCCCCGACGTCGGGTGTCGTACTGGTGCGCGAACGCGCACGAGTCTCGGCCGTCGTTCGCGGTCGAAGCCGAGATCCCGGAGAACTGGGACTGCCCCCGGTGCGGTCTGCCGGCCGGGCGCGACGAGCAGGCACCCCCTGCTCCGCCGCGCAACGAGCCGTACAAGACGCACTTGGCGTACGTGAAGGAGCGGCGCTCCGACGCGGACGGTGAGGCGATCCTCGAAGAGGCGCTCACCAAGCTGCGCAAGCAGCGCGAAGAGCCCTAGACAGGCTTGGGCGAGAACGGCACGACGGCCCCGGTGGGACTTCCCGCCGGGGCCGTCGTCGTCCCCGCGCCCGCCCGGTCAGCTCCGCCTGGTGAACAGGCCGGAGAACTGGCGGCGGACCATGATCGCGCCCACCAGCAGGAAGAACACCAGGATCACCAGGGTGGACGTCGTGCCGCCGGTCGAACTGGTCAGCGCCACGTCCACGCTGCCGACCAGCACCACCCCGCAGTCGGCGCGGATCACGTGGCGGCCCGGCTGGATCGTGGTGAACTCGACCCTGGTGCTGAACGTGCCCGAGTCGTCCGCCTTCGCCGCGCCGACGGCCTCGCCCAGCGAGCTGAGCCGCACCGGGGAACCCGGCTCGCACCCCGTGCCGGTGGCGGTCAACGGGTCACCCGGCTGGATGTTGTCCTTGTCCAACGTCAACGCGCCGTCACCGTCGAACGGGGTCGTGGTGACGGTGCTGGACGGCGCGGAGCTGGTCGTCGTGGTCGTCGTCGACGTGGTGGTCGTGGTCGTCCGGGTGGTGGTGGTCGTCGTCGGGCGCGCGGTGGTGGTCGTGGTCACCGGGGGAGCGGTCGTCGTCGTGACCGGCGGCGGGGTGGTGGTCGTGGTCGGCCTCGCCGTCACCGTGAAGTTGTCCGTCGGGCTCGACGTCGCCGCGCACTGAGGACGCGCCGTGACCCGGTGCACGCCGACACCCGCGTCCGGCGGCACGGTCGCCGAGCCGGAACCGGCGCCGCGCCCCGAGTGCCTGCCGCTGCCGATCACCCGCCCGCCGTCCCACAGCAGCTGCACGGTGTAGTTCGAGCAGTCCGGGTCGAGGTACACGCCGGTCCAGCTCACCGTGAACGTGCTGCCCGCCGGACCGGAATCCGGGCTCGCGGTCGCGACCCCCTGCTGCTGCGCCGATACCGGTGCCGCTACGAGCACCCCGACGGCGTATGCCAAGGCACCGAGTGAAGCTAGTGTTCCTGCCGATCGCATACCGACCCCCGGACCAGTCCGCTACCCCCGATGAGGTGCCCTTGTGAGACGCATTATGAGCAGCGTCGGTTTACTGCTCCTGTGCGGGATCTTCCTCGGCGTCGTCCCCGCCCACGCCGCCGGGGACGCGGTCACCATCGACGCCACGGTGGACGGCACTCCGGTCGGTGAGGACGAGCTGCTGCTCGACCCGTCCCGCTCCTCCCTCATCTCCGTGACCGTCCACAACGGGACGGACGTGGTGCGGCACGTCAAGACGATCCGGCTGTCCGGCACGGCGCTGGCGCTGACGTTCTTCTCCTACGACACGACCGTGCCGTTCGACGTGCCCGCCAAGGAGAGCGTCACGCGCGGGTTCGTGCTCGACCTCGGGCAGCTCGGCGCCCAGGCGACCGGGTTGCTGCCGACCGAGCTGGAGGTGCTCGACACCGACCGCGACGTGGTCGCGTCGATCGGCATGACCGGTGACGTGCGCGGGTCGGTGTGGTCGGTCTACGGGGTGTTCGGGCTGGCGGTGTTCGGGTTGACCTCGCTCGCGTGGGCGGGCGCGCTGTTCGCGCTGGCCCGCCGGCGGCTGCCCGCGAACCGGTGGCAGCGGGCGATGCGGTTCCTGCCCGCCGGCGTCGGCACGGGCCTGGTCGCGGTGATCTCGCTGTCCGTGCTGCGGGTCGTGGCGCCGTCGCCGGCCGCGGAGATCCCGTTCGTCCTGGGCGCGGCCGCGGTCGCGTTCACCCTCGGCTACCTGACCCCGCACCCGGACGTGGACGACCTGCGCCCGGTCGACCGGATCGACCGGGCCGACCCGGTCGATCCCGAGGCCACGCAGCGCATCACGCGGCCGTTGCCGGGCGGTGCGGCGTGACGGTGTCGGCGAACGTCGTCGCGGCGCTGCCGCAGTACGAGCTGGGCGCAGAGGTCGGGCGCGGCGGGATGGGGGTCGTGTACGCGGCCGTGCACCGGCCGCTGGGGCGTGCGGTGGCGGTGAAGCGGCTGCCCGGGGTGCTCGCTTCGGACGAGCGGATGAGCGCGCGGTTCGCGCACGAGGCGCGGCTGCTGGCGCGGCTCGACCACCCGCACATCGTGCCCGTGTACGACTACGTCCAGGACCGCGGTGAGCACCTGCTCGTGATGGAGAAGCTCGACGGCGGCACGGTGTGGTCGAGGTTCACCGGTTCGGGTGTCACGCCC
Organism: Actinosynnema sp. CA-299493; assembly: GCF_050946825.1. Classification (NCBI taxonomy): domain Bacteria; kingdom Bacillati; phylum Actinomycetota; class Actinomycetes; order Pseudonocardiales; family Pseudonocardiaceae; genus Actinosynnema; species Actinosynnema sp. CA-299493. The sequence continues at coordinate 7,162,016 of NZ_CP191993.1, read as the reverse complement.
GCGTCGTCGTGCGCCATCGGCCTGGCGATGCTGTCGGGTTTGCACGCGGCGCACGGGGCCGGGGTGCTGCACCTGGACGTGAAGCCGAAGAACCTGCTGTTCACCGCCGGCGGGGTGCTCAAGGTCGCCGATTTCGGGATCTCGCAGGTGGTGAGCGAGGGCGCGACGCTCGTGACGCACGGCGGTCAGGTGCTCGGCACGCCCGCGTACCTGTCGCCGGAGCAGGCGCTGGGCAATCCGCTGAGCCCGGCGGCCGACGTCTACGGCGCGGCGACGGTGCTCTACGAGCTGCTGAGCGGCAGGTTGCCGTTCGACAGCGGCGGCGGGGCGTTGGCGATGATCCAGCGTCACGTCCACCAGCAGCCCCGTCCCCTGGTCGAGGTGCCGACCCCGCTCGCCCAGGTGATCATGCGAGGACTCGAACGCGACCCCCGGTCCCGGTACCGTAACGCGGAGACGTTCGCGGTGGACCTGGCCGGCGCGGCGGCCGAGGTCTTCGGCCGGGACTGGCTCCTGCGCCTCGGCGTCCCGGTCCACCTGAGCCCGCACGTGGCCGCCGCCGCCAACCGGTCCGCGCCCGGCCCCGCCGTGCCGCGGGAGAGCCTCGACCTCCCCGTTCGGGCGACGCTCGTGGACACCCCGGCGACGCCCGTGCGGCTGGGCGCGCAGCCCCTCGTGCCGGCGGCGCAGGTGCTGGCGGCGCAGGGGCCCGCACCGAAGCCCGCCCGGTGGTTCGCGGCGGCGGCGGCCCTGGCGGCGGCCGTGATGATCGCCGTCCCGTTCACCGCGCCGGCCCGCGACCTGCCGGTCCTCGACGCCGACCTGAGCAAGCCGGTGTCCGCGGGCCAGGGCGACCCGGTGACCGCGCGCCTCGCCGTGACGGCCGCCGGCATCACCCTGGCCGACGTGCCCGCCTCCCCGCCCGCCTCCACCACGTCACCGCTGACGTTCGAGCTGCCGGGCGCGAGCCGGTGGATCGTGGGCGGCGCGGCGGTGGCGACCGTGACGGCCGACGGCCGGTCCACCGCCTACTCCCTCCGCCCGGTGACGCACCCGATGATCAGCATCATGGGGGCGGGGAGCGCGGTGCTGCTGCTGTTCGCGCTCGCGTACCTGGAGTCGGTCGTGCGGTCCTTGCGGCGGCGTCAGGCCGGGACGGGCGCGGTGGTCGTGGCGGGGCCGTTGGGCTTCGTGCTCGGGGTGGCCGCGTGGCTCCTGCCGTCCGTGCTGCTGCGCCACACCCCCGACCTGTGGCCGGCGCTGGTGTGCGGCGGGCTGGGCGTGGTGGCGGCGGTGTGCGCGGCCGTGGCCGCCCGGCGGTCGGCACTCCGCTGAGCAGTCGGTCGCGCGCACGAGGCGGACCGCTGCCGGGAGTGGCGTGAGCCGAGGCGTGATCCGCTTCGCCGGGCGTCGCGCGGGGTACTGGACGGCATGGTCGTCGCGCTGAACCGAGCCGTGAGCACACCCCTGCTGTACTTCTTCATCCTGGGCGACATCCTCGGCGCGGGTGTGTACGTGCTGGTCGGGTCGGTCGCGGGGGAGTCCGGCGGCGCGGTGTGGCTGCCCCTGCTGACCGCGCTCCTGCTCGCCTCGCTCACCGCCGGCTCCTACGCGGAGCTGGCCACCAAGTACCCGCGAGCGGGCGGGTCCGCCCACTACGTGACCAGGGCGTTCGGCCCGGCGGTCGGCTCGCTGGTCGGGTTCTGCATGCTCGCGGCGGGTGTCGTGTCGGTGGGCGCGCTGGCCCGCGGGTTCGCCGGGCAGTACCTCAGCGCGTTGGTCTCGTTGCCGACCCTGGTCGTCGTGGTGGTGTTCCTGACCGCGTTGGCCCTGCTCAACATCCGCGGCATCAAGGAGTCGCTGGGCGCGAACGTGGTGGCCACGCTCATCGAGGTGGGCGGTCTCGTGCTGGTCATCGGCCTGGGCGCCTGGGTGGTGCTGCGCGGCGACGCCGACCTCGGCCGGCTCACCCAGATCGGCACGGGCGGGCAGGGGGTCGTCGGCGCGACGCTGGCGGGCACGGTGCTGGCGTACTACTCGTTCGTCGGGTTCGAGACGTCGGTGAACCTCGCCGAGGAGGTCCGGGAGCCGCGCCGGTCCTACCCCCTGGCGCTGTTCGGCGCGCTGGCCACGGCCGGTGTGGCGTACCTGCTGGTCGGCGTGGTCGCCGCCGCCACCGTGCCGACCGACCGGCTGGCGGAGTCGAGCGGGCCGCTGCTGGAGGTGGTGCGGCTGGCGGGTGGCGTGCCGGGGTGGCTGTTCGGCCTCGTCGCCCTGGTGGCCGTGGCCAACGGCGCCCTGCTCACCGGCATCATGTCCTCCCGGCTGGCGTACGGCATGGCCCGCGACGGCCTGCTGCCCTCGGCCCTGGCCCGCGTGCTGCCCGGCCGGCGGACGCCGTGGGTGGCGATCCTCGTGACGTCGGCGCTGTCCCTGGTCCTCGCGCTGACCGGTGAGGTGGCCGCGCTGGCGGAGACGCTGGTGCTGTTGCTGCTGGTGGTCTTCGTGGCGGTCAACGCGGCGGTGCTGGTGCTGCGCCGGGACGCGGGCGAGGCCGACCACTTCCGGGTCCTCACCGTCGTGCCGTGGCTGGGACTCGCCTCGTGCCTGCTGCTGTTCACGAGGATCGACGGCGCGGTCTGGCTGCGCGGCCTGGTCCTGATCGGCTTGGGCGTGCTGCTCGCCGCGGTGAACCTGCTCCGCGCGCGCCGGGCCCGGTCGGACCCGGCGTGACCCTGGCCCTGGCTCAGTCCTCCAGCGTCCGGAAAAGCGGGAACGTCACCCGGACCACGAAGCCGCCGCTGTCCGTCGGGCCCGCTTCCAGCTCGCCGTCCAACAGCGCCGCGCGCTCCCGCAGCCCCGTCAACCCGTGACCGCCACTGGGCAGCGCCGCCCCGTCCACCGACCCCACCGCGCCTTCCGGCGCCTCGTTGCGCACCTCCACCCGCAGCTGGTCGGCGTCGGCGACGAGCGACACCGCCGTCGCCGCACCGCACGCGTGCTTCCGCACGTTCGTCAACGCCTCCTGCACCGTCCGGTACGCCGCGCCCGACACCGGGGCGGGCAGGTCGGCCACCGGGCCCCGCACGGTCAACGTCGCGGGAATCCCGGCCGCGCCCACCAACTGCGCCAAGTCCTCGACCCGAGGCTGCGGGGAGTCCTCGCCACTGGTCGTCCGCAGCACGCTCACCAGCTGACGCAGCTCGTCCAACGTCCTGGTGCTCAACATCCGGATCGTCCCGGCGACCTGCTTCGCCTTCGGATCGGCCACCGCCACCCGCAGCGCGCCCGCCTGCATCGCGATCAAGCTCACCTGGTGCGACACGACGTCGTGCATCTCCCGCGCCAGCCGGGCCCGCTCGTCCGCCCGCACGGCGTGCGAGTGCAGCATCCGCTCCCGCTCCCGGCTCGCCGCCAGCTCGGCGATCCGCGCCGACAACTCCTCCCGCGCGTGCGCCAGCAACCCGATCGCGATGGGCATCCCCGCGACGATGCACCCGTAGATGGCGTTGTGGACGTGCGTCTTCCAGTCCAGCGCCGCGAACTCGTCCGGCGGCCACACGAAGAACCGGCTCAGCCACACCAGCGCCGCGCCGACGTAGGTCTGCTTCGACAGCAACTGCTGTCGCGCCAACGTCCCCAGCGCGATCATCGCCGCCAACTGCGCCCACCCGGCCAGGAACCCGGGCACGGTGATCAGCACCACCAGGAACGGGAACCGCCGGCGCAACGCCACCGCCGCCACCGACACGACCGACAGCACGTAGTTGTACGGCTCGGCCTCGGGCACGACCCGCAGCCACACGTCCAGCGCCGCGATGCCGACGGCCGCCGCGTCGAACGCCGGCTGCCGGTGCCTGCCGAGCACCCGACCCAGGAACCGCCCGACCGCCTCCGGGAAGGCAGCACGCCGCACCCGCTCGGTCGCGACGCCGTTGACCCGACCGCTCGGCAGCCTTCCGACAGCGTTGCCGGCCAGGGTCCGACCTCCTGTGTCAGCTGTCCGCCGGTCCTCACCGTACTGCGCTGTCATCACGCTTGGCATGACCCGCCTTTCCGCCCCCGACCCGCTCGGACGACCCGCTCACCCTTCGAGATGCTGTGATTACCCGAACGGGACGCCGGACGCCGCACAAAATTGCGAGCGCGAACGTCCGGTGAGCGGACAACGTGCGTGGGAACCGCCCGCGAGTGCGCCACATCACCCCGGGAACGCCACTGCCGCCGCGCCCGGGACGGACGACGGCGGCAGCGGGACAGCGGGGTTCGGACCGGCTGTGGGTCGGGCCGACCGGCGGATCAGACGGCCGGCGGGGTGCCCGGAGCCTTCGCGGCGGCGGCCGGGTCGAGCAGCCACAGCGTCCGGTGCAGACCACGCGCGCCGGCGGCGGGCAGCCGCGCCTCGTCCTCGCCGGACAGGCCCAGGGCCACGGCGGAGGCCTTCGCCGCACCGGTCGTCATCAGCCACACCTCCCGCGCCGCGCGGATGGCGGGCAGGGTGAGGCTCACCCGGGTCGGCGGCGGCTTGGGGCAGTCGCGCACCGCCACGACCGCGCGCTCCCGCTCCGCCACGGCCGGCGACTCCGGGAAGATCGAGGCCACGTGCCCCTCCTCGCCGACGCCCAGCAGGCACACGTCGAACGACGGCACGGAGCCCTGGTCCTCCGGGCGCGCGGCGGCGGCGAGCACGGCGGCGTACGCCTCGGCGGCGGCCTCCGGGTCGTCTCCGAACCGCCCGTCCGACGGCTCCACGACGTGCACCCGCGAAGCCGGCACCGGCACGTGGTCCAGCAACGCCTCCCGCGCCTGCGTCTCGTTGCGCTCGGGGTGCCCGGCGGGCAGGAACCGCTCGTCGCCCCAGTACAGGTCGACCCGGGTCCAGTCCACCGCGTCCCGGGCGGGGGTGGCGCGCAGGTGCTCCAGCACCGCGATGCCGGTCCGCCCGCCGGTCAGCACCAGCGACGCCGACCCGCGCGCGGCCTGCGCGTCCACCAGCGCGGTGATCAGGCGGGCGGCCGTGGCGGCGGCCAGCAGGTCGCCGTCACGGTGCACCACCACCTCGGGACGGCTCACGAGCCGGCCTTCGCCTTCGTCGACTTGGGCGCGGCCTTCGCGGCGGCCTTGGGACCGGCCTTGGCGCCGGTCTTCGACGCGGCCTTCACCGGCTTGGCGTTCACCTTGCCGCCCGCGTCCGCCTTCGCCTCGACCTTCGCCTCGGCCTTCGCGTCCGTCTTCGCCTCGGCCTTGTCGACGGCCTTCGCCTCGACCTTGCCGTCCACCGCGCCGGCGGAGGGCTTGGCGTCACCGGTCGCGGCCCGCGCGGGCTTGCGCGTCGCCCCGGCGGCGGCCTTCGGCGTGCTCCGGCCGCGCACGACCTTGCCCAGCGACCGCAGCGCCGCCTCGTACACCTCGTCCGGGTCGAGCCGGCGCAGCTCCTCCGCCAGGCAGTCGCGCACCTGCCGGCGCTGCAACGCCACCCGCCGCTCCGGCTGGCCGGGCTGGGTCAGCGTGCCCACCTTGCCGTCCGGGCGCGACAGCTCCACCACACCGGACCGGCGCTCCAGCCGCACGTCGACGATGCCCTCGCCGCGACTGGCCCGCAGGCGCTTCACCGGCACCCGCAGGCACCCGGCGAGCCACGCGGCCAGCAGGTCGGTCGACGGCGAGTCGACCTCGCCGCTCACCTCGGCCTCGGTGACCTTCTCGTACGGCGGCAGGTCGAACGCCGACGCGAGCATCGCCCGCCACAGCGTCAGCCGCGTCCACGCCAGGTCCGTGTCACCCGGCGTGTAACCCAGCCTGCGCTGCTCCAACGCCCGGATCGGGCTCTTCTCCGCCGCCGCGTCGGTGATGCGGCGCTGCGCGAGCTGCCCGATGGGGTCCTCGGCGGGCACGGCGGGCGCCTCGTTCGGCCACCACGCCACCACCGGGGTGTCCGGCAGCAGCAGCGGCACGACGCACGAAGCGCCCTCGTTGGCCAGCTCGCCGTACAGGCGCAGCACGATGACCTCGGACGCGCCCGCGTCGCCGCCGACGCGGATCTGCGCGTCGAGGCGGGGCGCGGCCTTGCGCGCGCCGCGCGCCACCACGATCACCCGGCAGGGGTGCTCGCGGCTGGCGTCGTTGGCCGCGTCGATGGCGTCCTCGGTCTTGGTGCCGTCGTCGGTCACGATGACCAGCGTCAGCACCCGGCCGAGGGTGACCGCGCCGCCTTCCTCGCGCAGCCGCACGAGCTTGGTGTTGACCTGCGACGTGGTGGTCGAGGGCAGGTCGATGATCACGGACGCCTCCAGTGCCTGCCGGTGCGGGCCAGCATCTCGTCCGCCGACGCCGGTCCCCAGGTGCCTGCCTTGTACTTCTCCGGCGCGCCGGTGGCGCCCCAGTGCCTGATCACGGGGTCCAGGATCTCCCAGGACAGCTCGACCTCGTCGTTCTTCGGGAACAGCGACGGCTCGCCGAGCAGCACGTCGAGCAGCAGCCGCTCGTAGGCCTCGGGCGACGACTCGGTGAACGCGTGGCCGTAGCCGAAGTCCATCGTGACGTCGCGGACCTCCATCGAGTTGCCCGGCACCTTGGACCCGAACCGGATGGTCACGCCCTCGTCCGGCTGCACCCGCACCACCAGGGCGTTCTGCCCCAGCTCCTCGGTGGCGGTGTCGTCGAACGGCAGGTGCGGCGCGCGCTTGAACACCACGGCCACCTCGGTGACGCGGCGACCCAGGCGCTTGCCGGTGCGCAGGTAGAACGGCACACCGGCCCAGCGGCGGGTGTTCACCTCGCAGGTGATGGCCGCGTAGGTCTCGGTGACCGAGTCCTTCGCGAACCCGCCCTCCTCCAGCAGCCCGAGCACCTTCTGCCCGCCCTGCCAGCCGCCGGTGTACTGGCCGCGGGCGGTGGTCTCGTCGAACGGCCCGATCGAGCGCGTCGCCGAGAGCACCTTGACCTTCTCCGCGCGCAGGTCGCTCGGCCGGAACGACACCGGCTCCTCCATCGCGGTCAGCGCGAGCAGCTGGAGCAGGTGGTTCTGGATCACGTCGCGGGCCGCGCCGATGCCGTCGTAGTAGCCCGCGCGACCGCCCAGGCCGATGTCCTCGGCCATGGTGATCTGCACGTGGTCGACGTAGTTGGCGTTCCAGATGGGCTCGTAGAGCTGGTTGGCGAAGCGCAGCGCCAGGATGTTCTGCACCGTCTCCTTGCCGAGGTAGTGGTCGATGCGGAACACCGACTCCTCGGGGAAGACCTCGTTGACGGTCTTGTTGAGCTGCTTGGCGCTGGCCAGGTCGTGGCCGAACGGCTTCTCGATGACCACCCGGCGCCACTGGCCCGGGTTGTCGTTCGGCGGCGTGGCCAGGCCCGCGCGCTTGAGCTGGTTGACCACCGTGGTGAACGCGCTGGGCGGCACCGACAGGTAGAACGCGTGGTTGCCGCCGGTGCCGCGGTCGCGGTCCAGGTCGGAGAGCGTCGCGGCGAGCGAGTCGAACGCGGCGTCGTCGTCGAAGGTGCCCTGCACGAACCGGATGCCCTCGGCGAGCTGGTCCCAGACCTCCTGCCGGAACGGCGTGCGCGCGTGCTCCTTGACGGCGTCGTGCACGACCTTCATGAAGTCCTGGTCGGCCCAGTCGCGGCGGGCGAAGCCGACGAGCGCGAAGCCAGGCGGCAGCAGGCCGCGGTTGGCCAGGTCGTAGATGGCGGGCATGAGCTTCTTGCGCGACAGGTCGCCCGTCACGCCGAAGATGACCAGGCCGGAAGGCCCGGCGATGCGCGGCATCCGCTTGTCGCGAGGGTCGCGCAGCGGGTTGCGCTTGGTGGGCGCCGTCACGAACCGTCCTCCTGGATTGCCTCGACGAGCTGCGCGAGCCCGGCGACGCGGTCGGTCAGGTGCAGCCGCAGCACCGGTCGGCCGCGCTCGGCGAGCACCTGGCCGTCGCCCAGCGCCTGGGCCAACTGCAACGTGCTGAGGTCGTAGGGCCTGCCCGGCACGTCCAACCGCGTCTCGGACGCGCCGGTCAGCTGCAGGAACACGCCGTTCTGGTGACCGCCCTTGTGGTACTGGCCGGTCGAGTGCAGGAACCGCGGCCCCCATCCGAAGGTGGCCTGCAGGTGTGAACGCTGCGCCAACTCCGGGCGAACGAGGGCGAACGACGCGTCGTCCACCCGGTCGAGGTAGGCCTGCACGGACAGGTAGCCGTGCTCCGGCGCGGCGGCGACGAGCGCGCGCAACGCCTCGGTGACCGTCTTCACGTCCGCCGGCAGCCAGCCCTCGCTCGGGTACGCCTCGATCGGACCGTCCACGAAGGCCGGTTCGACGGGCGACGCGGCCGGGGCGTCCAAGAGGGACCGGGACGCCTTCTTCGCCGCCTCGACGTCGGGCTGGTCGAACGGGTTGATCTCCAGCACCCGGCTCACCAGCGCGGTCGCGTACTCCCAGAGGAGGAACTGTGCGCCGAGCGAGCCCTCGACCGCGATGGTCGACGAGCCGGTGGCCGGTCCGATCGCGACGGTCGTGGCGTCCGTGCGGGCGTCCACGAACCCGGGCGCGCCCGGACCCTCGACCACCACGGGCAGCAGGCCGGTGCCGTTCTTGCCGGTCGACTCGGCGATCAGCTGCTCGGCCCAGTCGCCGAACCCGGCGATGCCCGAGCCGGTGTCGGCGAGCACGACCTTCTCCGCGCCGTGCGCGTGCGCCACCGCGAACGTCGCCGCCAGCACCACCGCCGGGTTGTCCGGCGAGTCGGCCGACACCAGCGGCGCGGCCGACGCCGCCTCGTCCAGCAGCTTGCCGACGTCCGCGCCCGCCAGGCCCGACGGCACCAGGCCGAACGCGGTCAGCGCCGAGTACCGGCCGCCGACGTGCGGGTCGGCCAGGAACACCTTGCGGTAGCCCGCCTCCCGCGACGCCGCCTCCAGCGGCGAGCCCGGGTCGGTCACTACGACGATGCGGGACGCCGCGTCGACGCCCTCGGCGGTGAACGCCGCCTCGAAGATCCGCCGGTGGCTGTCGGTCTCGACGGTGCCGCCCGACTTGGACGACACCACCACGACCGTGCGCCGCAGGTCGCCCGCCAGCGCCTCGGCCACCTGGCCGGGGTCGGTGGTGTCCAGCACCACCAGCGGGACACCCGCCGTGCCCGTGATCACCTCGGGCGCGAGCGACGAGCCGCCCATGCCGGCGAGGACCACGCGGTCCACGCCTTCGGCGAGCAGCTCGTCGCGCAGCGCGGTGATCTCCGCGACCAGCGGGCGGGACGTCTCGTGCAGCGTCGTCCACGCCAGGCGGATCGACGCCTCCGACTCCGCGTCGGCGCCCCACAGGGTGGCGTCCCCCGCGGTGAGCCTGCTCGGCGCCGAATCCCGGACCAGGTCGCCGACGACGGTGTCGACCTGGTTCTGGTTCGGCGTGCGGACGATCTCCACGGAGATCACCTCGGTCATGTCAGTCCTGTCCGTTCCCGGGCTCTCAGCCCTTGGCCTGGTCCAGCTGTCCGGTCACCGTGTCGAGCAGTTCGGCCCACGACTTCTCGAACTTGTCGACGCCCTCGGTCTCCAGCGCGACGAACACGTCGTCCAGGTCGATGCCGACCTCGACCAGCCCGTCGAAGACCTCCTGCGCCCGTGCCGCGCGGCCGGTGACCGCGTCGCCCTCGATCTTGCCGTGATCGGCGACGGCGTGCAGCGTCTTCTCCGGCATCGTGTTGACTGTGTCGGCTACGACGAGCTGGTCGACGTACCTCGTGTCGGAGTACTGCGGGTCCTTCACGCCGGTGGACGCCCACAGTGGACGCTGCGCGCGGGCGCCCGCGGCGGCCAGCGCCTCCCAGCGCTCGCCCCGGAACGTCTCCTCGTACGCCGCGTAGGCCAGCACCGCGTTCGCGATGGCGGCCTCGCCGCGCAGCCCGGCCGCCGCCGGGGTGCCCAGCGCGTCGAGCCGCTTGTCGATCTCGCTGTCCACCCGGGACACGAAGAACGACGCCACGGAGTGCAGGCCGTGCAGGTCGTGCCCGTTGGCCCTGGCCTGCTCCAGGCCCGCGATGAACGCCTCCATCACGTGCCGGTAGCGCTCGACGGAGAAGATCAGCGTCACGTTCACGCTGATGCCCTCGGCGAGCACCCGGGTGATCGCGGGCAGGCCCGCGACCGTGGCCGGGATCTTCACCAGCAGGTTCGGCCGGTCCACGGCCTTGGCCAGGTCGAGCGCCTCGGCGACGGTGGCCTCGGTGTTGTTCGCCAGCCGCGGGTCGACCTCGATCGACACGCGGCCGTCGACGCCGTCGGTGGCGGTGTAGATGTCGCGGAACAGGTCGCACGCGTTGCGCACGTCCGTGGTGGTGATCTCGCGGACGGCGGCGTCGGTGTCGGCGCCGCGCGCGGCCAGCTCGCGCACCTGCGCGTCGTAGGCCGAACCCTTGGACAGGGCCGCGGCGAAGATCGTCGGGTTGGTGGTCACGCCCACCACGTGCTGCTCGGCGATCAGGCCGGACAGGTTGCCGGAGTCCAGCCGCTCGCGGGACAGGTCGTCCAGCCAGATCGACACGCCCGCGTCGCTGAGCGCGGCCAGCGGATTGGTGCTCATCTCGTCAACTCCCCTGAAGTTCTCTACTTGGTCCGGGCCAGCGAGCGGCGGGCCGCCGCGACGACGTTCTCCGTCGTGAACCCGAACTCGCGGAACAGCGTCTGGTAGTCCGCCGAGGCACCGAAGTGCTCGATGGACACGATCTCGCCCGCGTCGCCCGCGAACCGGTGCCACGGCTGGGCGATGCCCGCCTCGACCACCACGCGCGCCTTCACCGACGACGGCAGCACCTGCTCCTGGTAGCCCTTGTCCTGCGCGTCGAACCACTCGACGCTGGGCATGGACACCACCCGGGCGGCGATGCCCTCGGCCTCGAACACGCGCCGGGCCTCCACCGCGATCTGCAGCTCCGAGCCGGTCGCGATGAGGATCAGCTCCGGCTCGGCGTCGCCCTCCAGCACGTACCCGCCGCGCGCCACGCCCTCGGTGGCCCGCTCCTTGGTCCCGTCGAGCACCGGCAGGTTCTGCCGGGTCAGCGCGATGCCCTTCGGGCCTTCGGCGTGCTCGATGACGGCGCGCCACGCGGCGGCCGTCTCGTTCGCGTCACCGGGGCGCAGCACGGTCAGCCCCGGGATCGCGCGCAACGCGGCCAGGTGCTCGATCGGCTGGTGCGTGGGGCCGTCCTCGCCGAGGCCGATGGAGTCGTGCGTCCACACGTAGACGACCGGGGACTTCATCAGCGCCGCCAGCCGGACCGCCGGGCGCATGTAGTCGCTGAACACCAGGAACGTGCCGCCGTACGGGCGCGTCGGGCCGTGCAGCGCGATGCCGTTGAGGATCGAGCCCATGGCGTGCTCGCGGACGCCGAAGTGCAGCGTGCGGCCGTACGGGCTGGTCTTCCACATCTTGGTGGAGATCGACTCCGGGCCGAACGACTCGACGCCCTTCATCGTGGTGTTGTTCGACTCCGCGAGGTCGGCCGAGCCGCCCCACAGCTCCGGCAGCACGTCCTTGAGCGAGTTCAGCACCTCGCCGGACGCCTTGCGCGTCGCCACGCCCTTCGGGTCCGGGTCCCACGACGGCAGCGCGTCGGCCCAGCCCTCGGGCAGCTCGTTGGCGACCAGGCGGTCCAGCAGCGCCTTGCGCTCCGGGTTCGCCTCGGCCCACGCGTCGAACGACTTCTGCCACTCCGACTTGGCCGCCTCGCCGCGCTTGACCACCGCGCGGGTGTGCTCCAGCACCTCGTCGGAGACCTCGAACGTCTGCTCCGGGTCGAAGCCCAGGATGCGCTTGACCTCGGCGACCTCGTCGCCGCCCAGGGCGGAGCCGTGCGCCGCGCCGGTGTTCTGCTTGGTCGGCGCCGGGTAGCCGATGATCGTGCGCAGCAGGATGAACGACGGGCGCTCGGTCTCGGCCTTCGCGTTCTCCAGCGCCTCGATGATGCCGGCGACGTTCTCGCCGCCCTCGACGACCTGCACGTGCCAGCCGTAGGCCTCGTAGCGCTTCGCGGTGTCCTCGGACAGCGCGATCGTGGTGTCGTCCTCGATGGAGATCTTGTTGTCGTCGTAGACCACCGTCAGGTTGCCCAGCTTCTGGGTGCCCGCCAGGGACGACGCCTCGGACGTCACGCCCTCCTCGATGTCGCCGTCGGAGGCGATCACGAAGATCTCGTGGTCGAACGGGCTCTGCCCGACCGGCGCGTCCGGGTCGAACAGGCCGCGCTCGCGGCGCGCGCCCATCGCCATGCCGACGGCGGAGGCCAGGCCCTGGCCCAGCGGTCCGGTGGTGATCTCCACGCCGTTGGTGTGCCGGTGCTCGGGGTGGCCGGGGGTCTTGGAGCCCCACGTGCGCAGCGCCTTGAGGTCGTCCAGCTCCAGGCCGTAGCCGTTGAGGAACAGCTGGACGTACAGGGTGAGGCTCGAGTGGCCCGCGCTGAGCACGAACCGGTCGCGGCCGATCCAGTCGGCGTCGGCCGGGTCGTGCCGCATCACGCGCTGGAACAGCGCGTACGCGAGCGGCGCGAGGCTCATGGCGGTGCCGGGGTGGCCGTTGCCGACCTTCTGCACGGCGTCCGCGGCCAGGACGCGGGCGGTGTCCACCGCGCGCTTGTCGAGGTCGGTCCAATCTTCGGGCAGGTGGGCTTCGGTCAACCGGGCGATGTCATCGGTGACGGACACTGACTTCCAGCTCCAAACTCACTAGGCGGCGGTTGTGACGGCCGGCGTGAACTTAATCGATCCCGTCAGGCCCGATCCGCGGCTACCAAGGTCCGCCGGCCAGCCTAGTCCGACTAGCGGACGCTCGTGGCACGCACGCTCTGTGGGTGTACGCACAAGGGTGGTTGGTGCGTTCCGGGAGTACCCGAACGGGCTGCTCGAACACCACGCGGTTACCATCGGTTCATCCCCAGACCTGACGAGGAGCGCGACGCCATGAGTGCCGTCACCGAGGCTCCGGCGCGGTCGCCCCGGCAGGTCGTCGGCGCCTACGTGGCGCTGACCAAGCCACGGGTGATCGAGCTGCTGCTGATCACCACCATCCCGGCGATGCTCCTGGCCGCCCGCGGCCTGCCGCCGCTGTGGCTGATCGCGTGCACCCTCGCGGGCGGCACCCTGGCCGCGGGCTCGGCGAACGCGCTGAACTGCTACGTCGACGCCGACATCGACTCGGTGATGAAGCGGACCAGCGCCCGGCCGCTGGCCAAGGACGCCATCCCGCCGCGCAACGCGCTGATCTTCGGCATCGTGCTCGGCGTCGTGTCCTTCGGGTTCCTGTGGCTGACCACGAACCTGATGTCGGCCGTGTTCGCGGTGGCCACGATCCTGTTCTACATCTTCGTCTACACCCTCGTGCTCAAGCGCCGGACCTCGCAGAACATCATCTGGGGCGGCATGGCCGGCTGCATGCCGGTGATCATCGGCTGGTCCTCGGTGACCGGCACCGTGGCGTGGCCCGCGCTGGTGATGTTCGGCGTGATCTTCTTCTGGACGCCGCCGCACACGTGGGCGCTCGCGATGAAGTTCAAGGAGGACTACGCGCGCGCCGGCGTGCCGATGCTGCCGGTGGTGGCGACGGCGCAGCAGGTCACCCGTCAGATCGTCATCTACTCGTGGATCACGGTCGGGTGCACCCTGCTGCTGGCGCCGGTGACCTCGTGGATCTACGTCGCGATCGCGGCGGCGTCGGGTGTGTGGTTCGCGGTGTTCGCCCACCGGCTGCACGGTGTCGTGCGGCGCGGTGGGTCGACGAACACGATGAAGTTCTTCCACCTGTCGAACCTGTACCTGATGCTCGTGTTCTGCGGCTTGGCCGTGGACGCGGTGGTGGGCCTGCCGGTGCTCGGCCGGCCGTTCTGAGCCTCATGCACTTTCCGCATATTTGCGGATAACGACCGGAAGCCGCAGGTCGGGACCGGTGCGGCGAAGTTCATTCGATCGGGTGGGGCCTACGACACCGCGACCGTGAACCGCCGGCTCAAGGACCTCGCGCCGACCGCCCTGGCTGTTCGCCCTGCCGGTGCTCGTCGCGGTCGGCGGCGCGATGGCCGCGGGCATGTCGGCGCCTTGGAGCTGAGCCCCGCTGCCGAAGCGGCTCCAGCGCACACCGGGACCACGTCCGCGACCACCGCGTCGTGTCGTCCGATCAGGACAGCGTGAAGTTCGACCTGGTGGTCTGGGAGAAGTAGCTCCTACGGCACCGCCGACAGCAGTTCGGTGACGGTGGGGTCGTCCAGCGACTCCACGATGCACGACCACAGCTCCAGGTTCGCCGTGGCCCACCGCGAGTAGGTGGCCGCCGCCTCCGGGTCGTAGAAGTAGTAGCCCGCGTCGTGCTTGCCCCGCTGCTCGCCGACGATCTTGTGCGCCAGCTCCTTCAGCGTGATGCCGTTCTCCTCGAGGTACTTGGGCGCGAGCACCACCGGCGTCACCGGCAGGGCCTTGAACAGCGTGTCCGCGTCGGACAGCGCCTGCGCCTCGAGCGAGATGTCGCGGTGGCGGGTGCGCATCTCGGCCTCCTCGACCACGGCGTCCACCCGCGCCGCGACGTCGTCCGGCACGCCCGCGCGCGCCAGGATGTCCAGCCGCAGCCGCCTGCCGTCCACCGGCAGCGAGTTGCGCCTGACCATGTAGTTCACGTCGTGGACCAGGGCGGCCACTTCGACCAGCGTCACGTCCGAACCGTTGCGCCGGGCGAAGTGGACGGCCTTGTCCCGCACGAAGCTGACGTGGTGCCAGCCGTGGAACTGGAGCTTCGCGGCGAGGTCGCGGCACAGTCGCCACACCTCGCCCCGCACCTCGGAGATCGCCTGCGCCGTGACTGCCTTCGTGACAGTACTCATTGGACCCTCCCGTGCCGGGTGGGCCGATGGTAGGTGCGCGCGAAGATCGTTGGCGCGGGTTACAGGTTGTTCGTCAGCACCTCCAGCCTCGCCTCGACCGGCACGTGCCGGTGGCTGGTCCCGGTGTCGGGGTCGTAGCTGAGGCTCCACGGGCTGACCGCGCGCGACTTGACCAGGAAGGTCATGGTGTCGTCGGCGGCCTTCGGGATGCGGTGGAACTCGTGCGCGAGCATCGTGCCCGAGGCGCCCTCACGTGCCTCGGCGCTGCGCAGCAGGGTGGTGGACACGATCTGCCTGCCGTCGTCGGCCACGTCCGCGGTGAAGCGCTCGTGCAGGTAGGAGCCCGACAGGATGGTGGTGCAGAAGTGGTAGCGGTGGTTGTGGATGGAGTCGGCGTAGCCCGGTCGCCAGTCACGCTGCGGCTTGTACTCGTGCAGCCAGAACGTGAACGGCTCGGCGGGCTCGTCCCGCAGGCACCACGCGAAGTGGGTGGTCGTCTCGCGGGACCTGGCCACGACGCGCATCTCGTCCTGCGGTGAGAGGGCGCGCAGGTGCCCGCGCAGCCTCTCCCGCAGGCCGGGTCGGCCCGCCCACTCCTGGAAACGCCTCTCGACGTGTCCCCAGTGGTCGACGACAGGGGGGTCGGCCACGGCGATGAGCGTGGCGAGCTCCGCGAGGGCGGAGAACCCGGTGAACTCGGTGAGCACGACTTATCAGCTCCCCAGCTGAGCGGAGGCGGAGAATTCTTTGCGGAATCGGTGGAACTTCTCCTCGAGCGAGCGGAACCCGTCCTCGGTGAGCGGGTTGCCGGTGATCTTCTCGAACAGGGCGAGGAAGTCCGCCCGACTGGTGCCCGGCGTGATGACGATGTGGAGCCCTGCCTTGGAATTGCTGATGCGCAGGAACTCGGCGCGTTCCATCCCGTAGATGAACGAGCCCTCCGCGAACCGCACCGTGCGCGGGTACAGGCGGATCACGCCCGCGCTGGTGTTGCTGTAGAGGGTGAGCCACACGCTGTCGTCGAACAGCTCCAGTCGGTCCAACGGCGGGTCGGACACGATCGTCAGGTCGATCCGCGAGCACCGGCCGCGGGCCAGGAACAAGCCCACCAGACCGATGGAGATCTGCTCGCGCAACCTCTCGGCGATCGCGTCGTAGTCGCCGTCCACGCCTTCGTTGCGAAGCAGGTACCGAGCGCGCCCGCTGATCGCGTCGTCGTCCCGTGGATCAGCCAGGACGGCTCTGAGCTCGCACTCCGACTGCGACAGCAGCAGCCGGCCGGCCGCGTAGCGACCCGCGAAGCCGCGGAACACGTACAGCCGCGTGCGTTCCAGGTCCTGCATCATGACCTGGTTGAACGCCGGGTCGGGTCGCGCGGTCGGCTCGAACACGTGAGTGGGGAAGAACTCGCGGTCCAGGGCCCGGTACTCGGCGGTGAGGTCGCGGAGCGCCCGGCGGCTCTCCTCCACGACCGGCGTGATCAACGCCCGTTGCGCGGCCGAATTGGTGATCAACGTCTGCCCGAAACCGACCACGGCCGAGATCAGGGTGCCGGTGCCGACCGACGTGAGGAACGTGCGCAGCGCTCCTTGATCCATTGTGCTGGAAATAGCCAGACTGCTGCCGGAAGTGACGACCAGGCTCAGCAGGAGCAGTCCTGTTCTGGTCCAGAACAATTCTTGTAACAGGTTGCTGCGGACGCCCTTCGGCTCCGCGGACACGAGGTCACCTCCTTGGTGGGCACTCGAACGGCCGAATGCTCTCGGTATGCGATCAAGTGCGCGCAGTTACTGTACGCGCGCGCGAGCAACGGCGGAAGCGGTAATTAGTGGCACATTTGCGGATTGTTTCGTAGATCGACAGCAGCGCACCGTGATCGGCGTTGGGCCTGCCGGTGGGGTCGCGACGCGCCACGCGGGGGTGAACCCTAAGCTCGGCAACCATGCGTACTGTCGGCCGTACGGCCCTGGCCCTCGTCTCCTTGTTGTCCGCCGGTCTGGCGCTGACCGCGTGCACCGCTAGCGACCGGCCGTCCACCCTGACCACCACCCCGTCCGCGACCGCCGACCAGCCGGAGGCGCGGCCCACCGAGGCCGACCTGCCCGAGCCGAGCGGTCCGCCGTGCGAGGTGGCGCAGTACCAGGTGACCGGCGCGGCGGGGGAGAAGCCGACGATCACCGTCCCGACCGGCTGCACGCCGCAGGACGGTCTGGTGGTCGAGGACCTGACCGAGGGCGTCGGCGCGGAGATCAAGCCCGGCTCCAGCGCCCAGCTGCACTACGTGCTGGCGACGTTCCGCGACCAGCGGACCCGTGAGGCGTCCTGGGACGGCGGCGAGCCGTTCGAGCTGACGAACATCGGCCAGGCCAGCGTGATCCAGGGCTGGAACGAGGGCCTGATCGGGCTCAAGGAGGGCGGTCGCCGGCTGCTCGTCGTGCCGTCGGACAAGGGTTACCCGAACGGCAAGGGCGACATCCAGCCCGGCGAGACGCTGATCTTCGTGGTCGACGCGGTCAAGGTCACGGGCTGAGCCGACCGCCGGGAGAGCGTGGCGGAAGGGCGGTCCCGTGCCGGGGCCGCCCTTCCGCGCGTCCGGGCCGGCGCCCGTCTGCGCTCATCGGTCCCTGTCGGTGCTCGTCGGGGTCGGGGCAGGAGCAGCGTCAGGGCAGGAGCAGCAGCTTGCCGGTGGAGCGGCGGGCCTCCAGGTCCTCGTGCGCCCGCCGTGCCTCGGCCAGCGGGTAGCGCCCGCCGATCCGCACCTTCAGCGAACCGTCCAGCACGGCGGCGAACAGCTCGCCGGTCCGCCACCGCCGCTCCTCGGGGGTGGCCAGGTGCGCGCCCAGCGACGGCCGGGTCAGGAACACCGAACCCGCGTGGTTGAGCCGCAGCGGGTCGAACGGCGGCACCGCCCCGCTGGACGCGCCGAACAGCGCCAGCGTGCCGCGCGGCTTCAGGCTGGCCAGGCTCCCGTCGAACGTCGTCTTGCCGACGCCGTCGTACACGGCCGCGACGCCCGCGCCGTCGGTCAGCCGCCGCACCTCGGGCACGAAGTCCACCCGGTCGTACCTGATCACCTCGTCGGCGCCGGCCTCGCGCGCCAACGCCTCCTTCTCCTCGGTGGACACCGTGCCGATCACCCGCGCGCCCCGTGCCTTGGCCAACTGCACCAGCAGCAGCCCCACACCGCCGGCGGCGGCGTGCACGAGCACCGTGTCACCCTTCTGCGCCGGGTACGTGGACGCGACCAGGTAGTGCGCGGTCAAGCCCTGGAGCAGCAACGCGCCCGCTGTGTCGTCGTCCACGCCCTCGGGCACCGGCACCGCGTCCTCGGCCGGCACCACGGTCTGCTCCGCGTAGCTGCCGATGGTCTGCGCCCAGGCCACCCGGTCGCCCACGGTGAAGCCGGTGACGTCCGGGCCGACCGCGCTCACCCGGCCGACGCCCTCCTGCCCCGGACCGAACGGCAGGGCCAGCGGGTAGCGGCCCTCGCGGTGGTAGCAGTCGATGAAGTTCACCCCGGCGGCGGCCACGTCCACCAGCAGCTCGCCCGCGCCGGGCGTCTTCGCCTCGACGTCGGTGAACTCCAGCGCTTCCGGCCCGCCGGTCGCGCGCACCACCACTGCCTTGGGCATCTGTCGTCCTCCTGGTCGCTCTGTCCGTACGTCAGTACGCCAACCGCCGCGGCGGCCGGCCTGTTCCGCGTCGGGTCGCCGCTCCCGGCTCGTCTCACCTGCCGAGAGCGACCTTGCGCGCCAGCCCGAGCGGCAACGCGCCCGCGCCCGCGATGGTGTCGTGGAACTCGCGCAACGACCCGGTGTGCTCGGCCCGGATGCGCTCGATCTCCAACGCGCCGGTCAGGTACGACGGCGCCTGCGTCGGCCAGGCGCAGTACCGGCTGACCTCGCCGGCCGCCGTCCCCGGCGTGAGCGACGCCTTCGTGCTCATGAACACCTCGGCCTCCTCGACCGTCATCTCGCCGCAGTGCAGCGCGGTGTCCACGATCATCCGCGCCGCGCGGAACAAGCGCGCTTCGACGTGCGCCAACTCCTGCGCCCGCGCCTTGGCCGCGTCGCCGACGACCTCGGCGGTGAAGTAGCCGTGCTCGCGCAGCAGCTTCTCCGCGTACAGCGCCCAGCCCTCGGAGAAGTACGGCGTGCGGAACACCTTGCGCACCGGCCGGTCCTGCGCGGCCAGCCACGACAGGTGCCAGTGGTGGCCGGGGTACGCCTCGTGCACCGCGATCGTGGCCAGCTGGGCGCGGGAGTTCGTGCGCAGCCGCTGGGTGGTCTGCTCGGCGGTGAACCCGTCCGGCGGGAACGGCACGAAGAAGTGGCCGGTCCGCTGGTCGGTCAGCGGCGGCGGCGACATGTAGGACGCCACCGACAGGACCGGGCGCTGGAACGTGGGCGACGGCACCACCCGGCACTCCTCGCCCTCGGCGAACGTCACCAGGCCGTGCTCGACCAGGAACGCCCGCGCCCGCCGGGTCTCCGCCTCGTACTCGTCGCGCATCGCCTCCGGCGTCGGCGGGTGGTCGTCCTGGAACGACGCCATCACCGCGTGCCAGTCGTCCGACCCGGCCAGCGCGCGCATCTCGGCGTCCAGCTCGGCGTAGGCGGCCTTGCCCCGCTCGTGCAGCTCCGCCGCGCCGTACCCCAGCACCTCCTGCTCGCGCAGCAGCGTCGAGTAGAGCCCTTCGCCCATCCGCCAGTCGCCCTCGGCCCGGTGGGCGAACCCGTCCAGGAACGCCGCCAGCTCGTCGAACGCCCGCGCGGCCGGTTCGGCGGCCTCGGCCAGCCGTGCCCGCAGCACCGGGTCGGACACCTCGGCGGGCAGCGTGGCGGTCAGGAACGCCCGGCCGGTGCGGGCCTGGTCGGCGGCCCGCTCGACGATCTTCGGCGCGGCCAGCCCCGGGTCCAGGTTCGCCCGGCACGCGGCCAGCACGGCGGGCACCTCGGCGAGCCGCCGCACCACGCTCGCCACCAGCTCCGGCTCCGGCCGCAACCGGTTGAGGAACGCGCTGAACAACGGGTACAGCACCGCGGAGGTGTACACGGACGGGTCGCGCCGCCACGCCGGCCACGTCGCCTTCGCCCGCACACCGCGCAGCACGGCGACGACGAGGTCGCGGTCCACCGAGCCCTGGAGGTCGTCGGCCTCGACCGCGGCGAACCGGTCGAGCCACGCGTCCGCGCCGCGCTCGTACTCGGTGAACGCGTCCGCGCTGAAGTCGCCGAGGGTGTGGTCGTGGGCGAGCGAGCCGAGCATCGCGGCGTTGCCCGGGTTGCGGTCGAAGTGCCACGCGAGGAACTGTTCGACCAGGTGGGTGAGGTGCGGGGTATCGGTCACGACCCGCAAGCTACCTCGCGACCGCGAGGTCCGGGAGCCGGCGGAAATTCCCTGGGCCTCCGCCCGTCGGCGCTCTAGGTTCTCCTCGTCCGCCAGAGGGAGAACGGCCGTGAAGCACAACAACCCGGAATTCGCCGAGATCGCCCGACGCGCCACGATCCTGCGCACGCAGGTGGGTTCGGGCGTGCACGGGACCGCCATCGAGGGCACCGACGACCGCGACGAGATGGGTGTGTGCGTCGAGCCGCCGGAGTTCGTGATCGGGCTGCGCCGCTTCGAGCAGTACATCCACCGCAGCGCCGAGGAGCGCACGGGCGTGCTGAACACGCCGTCCGCCGCGGGTGACCTGGACCTGGTCGTCTACTCGTTGCGCAAGTGGCTGCGCCTGGCGTTGCAGGGCAACCCGACCGTGCTGCTGCCGCTGTTCGCGCCCGAGCACGAGATCGTCTCCGTCACCGACCTGGGGCGTGACCTGCGCGACAACGCGGACATGATCGTGTCCCGGCTGGCGGGGCGGCGGTTCATCGGCTACCTGCACAGCCAGCGCCGGCGCATGGTCGAGGGCACGGTGGCCAGGCGCGTCAACCGGCCCGAACTGGTGGCGCGGCACGGCTACGACACGAAGTTCGCGGCGCACATGGTGCGGTTGGGCGTCCAGGGCGTCGAGCTGCTGGAGACCGGCCGGATCACGCTGCCGATGCCGGAGCCGTGGCTGACCTGGATCCGCGACCTGCGGCAGGGCCGGCACACCCGGCAGGAGGCGATGGACGCGGCCGAGTCGTTGGAGGCGCGGTTGGAGGAGCTGACCGCGGATTCCGCGCTGCCCGAGCGGCCCGACCACGCGCGGGCCGACAAGTGGCTGGTGGAGGCGTACGAGTCGGTGTGGTCGACGGTGTGGTCGTCGTCCTGACCGAGGTCGTGAGTGCGGTCACGTGCGCGGAAGTTACCGACAGGTTCTAGTCTGGCCGACGTGGCAGAGGACAAGAAGATCGGGCGCGCGGTGAAGACGGCGACGGCGTTCGTGGCCGCGCACGGCAAGCCCGCCCGGGCGGTCGTGGAGAACGTCGGGCGGGCCGGCGCGCGGGTCGTGCTGGTCGGCGACGACGGCGCCATGGGCGACGTGGTGCTGCCGGACGTGGCGTCGGCGGAGGCGCTGGTCGAGGCCGTCCCCGACCTGGAGCGGCACGAGTGGGATCGGGAGACGACGGCCGCGGTGAAGATCGGACCGGCGCACCGGCGGAAGATGGCCGGCCGGTGAAGGTCGTCTTCGCGACCTGCGACGCGCTGCCCGCCGGCGACGGCGACGACGACGCCCTGGTGGAGGCCCTCGCCGACGTCGGCGTGCACGCGTCGTGGGCGGCGTGGGGCACGCCGGCGTCGGCCGACCTGGTCGTGCTGCGGTCCACCTGGGACTACCCCGAGCGGCTGCCGGAGTTCCTGGCGTGGTGCGACGCCGAGCCCGCGCTGGCGAACCCGGCGTCCGTGGTGCGGTGGAACACCGACAAGACCTACCTGGTCGACCTGGCGCGCCACGGCGTGCCGGTCGTGCCGACGGCGGTGGCCGGGCCGGGCTTCGCCGACTGGCCGGACGGCGAGTTCGTGGTGAAGCCGACCGTCGGCGCGGGGTCGCGGGGAGCGCTGCGCGTCGCGGCCGGCGACCACGCGACGGCCGCCGCGCACCTGGCCGCCCTCGGCGTGCCCGCGCTCGTGCAGCCGTACCAGTCGCACGTGGACTCCGTCGGCGAGACCGCGATGGTCTTCCTGGGCGGCCAGTACTCGCACGCGTTCACCAAGGGCGCCATGCTCACCCCGGACGCGGAGTACGACGAGTCCGGGCTGTACATCGTGGAACGCCTGACCGGCGCGACGCCGTCACCCGCGCAACGCCGGGTCGCCGAGGACGTCCTGGACGCCGCCGCCACGCTGACCGGCCTGCGCCGCCCCGACTTCCTCTACGCGCGGGTGGACCTGATCCCGGGCCCCGACCACGCGCCGCTGCTGCTGGAACTCGAACTGGTCGAACCCTCCCTGGGCTTCCGCCACACCGACACCACCGCCCCGCTCCGCTTCGCCTCCGCGGTCCGCGCGGCCCTCGCCCGGCGCTAGTCGGGCAGCCGCGCCAGCGCCTCCTCCAGTTCGGCGATCACCGGGTGGCCCGCGCTGAACCGCTCGCGCGCGACCGCGAGGACGTCCCGGTACTCCGCCTCCGCTTCGGCCCGCCGGCCCCCGGCGAGCAGCGCGGCGGCCAGCGTCGCACGCGTCCTGAGAGTGCCGAGTTGCTCCGGTCCCCACACCCGGACCGCGGTGACCACCAGGTCGCGGCACGCCGCCACGGCTTCGGTGCCCCGCCCTGTGGCAGCCATGACCTGCACCAGGTGTCGCCGGGTGATCAGCGTGGACGGGTGGTCGGCGTCGAGAACCCGTTGGCGGATCGCCAGCACCTCCCTGTACTCGGCTTCCGCGTCCTCGATTCGGCCCATGTCGCGCAGCACTCGCGCCAGATTGTTCCGGCTGATCAAAGTGCCGCCGTGCTCCGCGCCCTGCACCCTGGTGCGTGCCAAGACCACTTCGCGGTGCTCGGCTTCCGAGGATTCCAGGTCTCCGCTCAGTCCTCGGGCATGGGCGAGGTTCTGCCAGGCGATGAGGGTGTCCGGGTGGTCGGCACCGAGCGCGTGGCGGCGAGCAGCGAGCACGGCCTCGTACTCGGTCACCGCCCTCTCGAAGTCACCTCGGTCGAGGAGGATGCCGTTGGCGTTGTGCCGGGTTTCCAAGGTGTCGCGGTGCTCGGGCCCAAAGAGACGAGTGCGGGCGGTCAGCACTTCGCGGTACTCGGCGGACGCATCGTCCAGCCGGCCAAGGGCGCGCAGCGTGCCGGCTAGTCGGTGACGGGTGCGCAGTGTCTCGGGGTGCTCCGGACCCAGCACCGCCGTGCGGGTCGCCAGCACCTCTTGGTACAGCGTCATCGCAGAGGTGTGGTCTCCCCTCCGGTCCACCACCATCGCGAGGTCGTGCTGGGTGGTGAGCGTCTTCGGGTGGCCGGCGCCGAGCACCTCGGTCCGGGCAGCCAGCACCTCCCGGTACTCCTGTTCCGCTTTGACCACCGCCGAACGCCGGTGCAGCGCCCCGGCGACGCCGTGTCTCGCGTCAAGGGTGGCCGGGTGGGTCGGGCCGAACAACCGCGAGGTGACTTTGTGCGCCAGGAGGTGCAGCTCTTCACACAGCACGTACTGGCCGGCGGTCCGGGCGAACAGTCCCGCGCGCTGGTGCACGCGTGCTCCTACCTCGTCGTGCTCGTGCTCGGCCGCGCAATGGGGCAACAACATGCGCCAGCGCGGCCACCTGCTCACGTCATCCGGGTCGAGGCCCTCTGTCGCGCCGTCCAGCACGGACAGCCGGGCCGACCGGTACTGCGCCGCGTGGTCCAGCGCGTCGGCCTGGTGCCGGTTGATCTCCCGCAACAGCGGGTGGAGCACGATCGCGTCCGGGCTCTGGTCGGCCAACCCGATGCCCAGCAGCGCGCTGAGGGTGTCCGCCAGCCGCTGCGGCGTGAGCCCCGCGAACACCGGAGATCCGGCCAGGCGTGTCGCGTCGAGCAACGCGTACGGCACCGGCGCGGCGGCCAGCGTGGACAGGAACCTGAGCAACGGCCGGGCGAACGGGTGCCCGCGTTCGGCGAGCAGGTCCAGTGACAGCTCCCAGGTGCGGCTGAGCACCTGCCGCTCGTGCCGCGACCCCACGCTCACCGCCTCGGTCAACTCGACGAACCGGGCGGCCAGGGCCGCGGAGTACTCGCGGAAACCACGCGGCACGGACAAACCCGGCAACGCGGGGCTGCGCGCGGTCGACTCCAGGTAGGTGCCCGCCAGTCGCAGCGCCAGCGGCGAGCCACCCAGCTGCGCGGTCAGGGCCCGCGCCTCGGCGGCCGTGCCCGCGTCCGGCGCGAGGTCGAGCAACACCGCCGCGCCGTCGTCGTCGGCCAACTGCCGCACCGGCAACAGCACCGCACGCCTGCCCCACGTCGCGGTCCCGCCGTCCCGGCTCGTGACCAGCACGGTCCGCCCGGGACCGGGGCGCCGCAGCCACCCGCGGCCCTCGGCCGCCGCGCCCAGCACCCCCGGGTCGTCGGCGTTGTCCAGCACCAGCAACCACGGCGAAGCGACCCGGTCGAGTTCCCGCCACAGCAGGTCGGGCGCCGACATCTCACCGGACCACGCCGCGCGGACGGCCTCCGCGTTCGCGCCCGCCCGCAGCGCGACCTCACGCAGCCCTTCGCCGACCGCGGCGGCGCTGGTGGCGTCGACCCACCAGACCTCGGCCTGGCCGCGGACCTGTTCGGCCAGCGCCAGCGCCAAGGTCGTCTTGCCGTTGCCGCCCGCGCCCTGCAGGACCACCACGTCGCCGCCGGAGCGCACCCGCGAGCCCAGCTCGGCCAGCAGCTCAGCCCGGCCGCGCACCTGGTGGTCGAGCTGCCCGGACGGCACGGCGACCGAACCCCGTCCCGGTTGCGGCGCCGGCGCGTGCCGGTGGACGTGGATGTCGCGGCCGGCCTGGACGACGTCCGCCGAACCCGACGCCACCGCGGCCTGCCGCACCTCTAAGTCGTCCACCACCACGCTCCGCTCCGCCGGGACACCCCGTTGTGGTTCGGGATATCCCGGCGCGGGCGCGCGGTGTTACTTCAGGCCGGAGCCGATGCCGGTCAGCGACCGGACCTCCATCTCGGCCTGCTTGACCGGGTCGGCCTTCTCCTTGCTCAGGACCGTGCCGAGGTAGCCGCACACGAACGAGAACGGGATGGACACCAGGCCCGGGTTGCTCAGCGGGAACCAGGCGAAGTCGACGTCGGGGAAGATCGAGGACTTCGCGCCGGACACGGCGGGGGAGAAGGCGAGCAGGAAGACGCACGACCCCAGCCCGCCGTACACCGCCCACAGCGTCCCCGGCGTGTTGAACCGCTTCCAGAACATCGAGTAGATGATCGTGGACAGGTTCGCCGACGCCGCCAGCGCGAACGCCAGGGCCACCAGGAACGCCACGTTCTGCCCGTTGGCCGCGATGCCGCCGACGATCGCCAGCAGGCCGACCACCACCGCGGTCAACCGGGCGACCCGGAGCTCCGACCGCGGGTCCGCCTGACCCCGCTTGATCACGTTCGCGTACACGTCGTGCGCGAACGACGCCGACGCCGTCAACGTCAGACCGGCCACCACCGCCAGGATCGTCGCGAACGCCACCGCGCTCACCACGCCGAGCAGCACCGCGCCGCCGACCTCGTAGGCCAGCAGCGGCGCGGCCGAGTTCTCGCCGCCGGGCGCGGCCGAGATCTCCTTCGAGCCGACCAGCGCCAGCGCGCCGAACCCGATCACCAGCGTGCACAGGTAGAAGGTGGCCATCATCCAGGTCGCCCACACCACCGACCGGCGCGCCTCGCGGGCGTTCGGCACGGTGTAGAACCGCATCAGCACGTGCGGCAGCGACGCGGTGCCGAGCACCAGGGCCAGCGCCAGGGAGATGAAGTCGAGCCGGCTGGTCGGGGTGCCGCCGTAGCGCACGCCCGGCTCCAGCACCTCCGGCCCGAGCGGCGTGTTCCGCGACGCCGTCTCCAGGATCGCCGACAGGCTGAAGCCGAACTTGCCCAGCAGGAACACCGTCAGCAGCGTCACGCACATGATCAGGAAAACGGCCTTGATGATCTGCACCCAGGTGGTGCCCTTCATGCCGCCCACCAGCACGTACAGCACCATGACGATGCCCACCACGGCGATGATCACCGACTGGCCGACCTTGCTGTGCACGTCCAGCAGCAGCGCCATCAGCGCGCCCGCGCCGGCCATCTGCGCGATCATGTAGAACAGCGAGATCACCAGGGTCACGTTGGCCGCCGCGGCGCGCACCGGGCGTTGCCGCATCCGGAACGCCAGCACGTCGCCGAGGGTGAACCGGCCGGTGTTGCGCAGCCGCTCCGCGATGATCATCAGGCCGAGCAGCCAGGACACGACCCAGCCGATCGAGTACAGGAACCCGTCGTAGCCGTTGACCGCGATGCTGCCGGAGATGCCGAGGAACGACGCGGCGGACAGGAAGTCGCCCGACAGCGCGATGCCGTTCTGCGGCCCGGTGAAGCTGCTGCCCGCCGCGTAGTAGTCCGACGCGGTGGCGTTGCGGCTGCCCGCCCGGTACACGATGTAGAGGGTGATCAGCACGAAGACGCCGAAGACGCCGAGGTTGATCGTGGTGTTGCCGCCCATCAGGCCCGGTCCTCCGCGGTGAGCGCGCGGACCGCGTCGACCTGCGGGTCGAGCGTGCGCCGCGCGTAGCGGGCGTAGCCCAGCGTCAGCGCGATGGTGGAGGCGAACTGGAGCAGCCCGAACAGCAGCCCGACGTTGATCACGCCCCACACCGGCGTGCCCATGAAGTCGGGCGCGTACGCCGACAGCGCGACATAACCCAGGTACCACAGCAGGAACCCGCACGTCGCCGGCACCACGAAGATCGTTATCCGCCGGCGGAGCTCGCGGAAATCAGCGCTCGCCTGTAGCGCGACGAAGTCCGGGTCGCCCGCTTCGTCGACCAACAGGGAAGACCCGGGGTCGTCGAAAGTGGCGAAGCCGCGCCCGCCGCGAGCGGGTCTGGAATCCGTCGGAGGCAGGATCGCCTTCGTCATCAATCCTCCACGGGGATTTGCCTCGCCGAGCACGCGGATGCGCGGCCGCCGGCGAGCGCTCAGCGTAACCGCGCTGCGCCGCCAGTCAACGACGTGCCGCCAACGGTCGTGTCACCGCTGCTCAGTCGGTGCCGGACCGTTGTCTCGATTGGCATCCGAGGCGCCCGGGGTGGTCACGCTGCGCCGATCGGATGAGGACCTACCGCAAGGTCGTTGTCCCACGCCTGTCCACCACCTACTATCCGCCCAGCAACATCACGCTCGTCGATCATCAATGCGTCGACGTCGTTCAACTTCGAAACAACTACGGACTTTCCGGGGCTTGTCTGGTGACTGGCGACAACAACGCGCGCGGGCAGTGGTGGAGCGCCGTCGCGGACTGGCGGAATTGGCGTCTGCCGGTCAAGCTCGCCGCCGTGCTGGCGGTGCCCGTGCTCGTCGCCGTCGGCGCGGGCGTGGTGCAGATCCGCGGGTACGTCAAGAGCGCCGACACCTACTCTTCGATGCAGCGCATCGTCACGCTGCGTGCCGGCATCGACCCGCTGATCGCGGGCGTGCAGGCGGAACGCGCGCGGTCGGCGCAGCGGACCGAGGGGACGGGCGTGCCCGAGGCCGAGTTCCGGGAGCTGACCCGCGCCACCGACAACGCCACCGCCGGCGTGCGGAACCTGATGGAGCGCACCACGACCCTCGGCGAGGTCGCCAACGCCCGGTTCCGCGACGTGGTCGTCCAGCTCGACGGCCTGCCCCAGCTGCGCGAACGGGTGGTGTCGGGCAGCGTCGACCTGGAAGGCGGCATCGGCGGCTACACCGTGGTGCTGCGCGCCCTGCTCGACTTCGACCAGGCCATGGTCGGCGACTTCGGCGACCCGGCGCTGTCCGGCACCGCGACCGCGCTGCACAACCTCGCCATGGCCGGTGAGCAGGTGTCCTGGCAGCACGCGACGGTGCAGGCGGGCATCAGCCGCGTCCGGCTGCTCGACTCCGAGGTCACCGCGCTGGAGCAGTCCTACACCCGCCAGCAGGACAAGCTGGCCGACTTCTCCGCCGTCGCCACGCCGCAGCAGCAGGCCGACTACCGCAGCACCGTGGCGGGCCCGGACGTCGACCTCCGCAACAGCCTGTTCCAGCAGATCCGCACCAACTCCACCGCGGTGGAGCTGTTCGTCAAGGCCGACGCCTGGAACCTCGGCTCGGAGGCCACCCTCCGGCAGCTCGGCATCGTGCTGCGGTCGCTGGAGGGCCAGCTGACCGCCGCCGCGAGCCGGTTGCAGGACTCCACCAGCGACCGGGCGGGCGCGGCGTCGGTGATCCTGCTCGCCTCGATGTTCGCCGCCGCCGCGGTCGGCTACGTCGTCGGCAGCTACCTGCTGCGCTCCCTGCGCGCGCTGCGCACCGCCGCGCTGGACGTCGCCGAGCACCGCCTGCCCACCCTGGTGGCGCAGCTGCGGGAGAACGCCGCGCACGACGTGAGCGTGACGCCGGTGCCCGTGCACACCAGGGAGGAGTTCGGCCAGCTGGCGCGCGCGTTCGACGCGGTGCACCGGCAGGCGGTCAGCTCCGCCGCCGAGCAGGCCGACCTGCGCACCGGCATGCGCAACGCGTTCATCAACCTGTCCCGCCGCAGCCAGGGCCTGGTGGAGCGGCAGCTCAAGCTCATGGAGGAGCTGGAGCGGCAGGAGGAGAACCCCGAGCAGCTGGCGAACCTGTTCAAGCTGGACAACCTCGCCACCCGGATGCGCCGCAACAACGAGAACCTGATGGTGCTCTCCGGCAGCGACGTGGCCCGCCGCTTCACCCGGCCGGTGCCGCTGGGCGACGTGCTGCGCGCCGCCGCGTCCGAGATCGAGCAGTACCAGCGGGTCGTCGTGCAGGCCACGCCGTCGGTCGAGGTCGTCGGCTACGCCGCGGGCGACCTGGTCCGGCTGGTCGCCGAGCTGCTGGACAACGCCACCGCGTTCTCGCCGCCGCGCACCCAGGTGGTCGTCGGCGGCCGGGCCCGGCCGGGCGGCGGCGTGTTCGTCGACGTGGTCGACCTCGGCGTCGGCATGTCGGAGGAGGACCTGGCGCAGGCCAACCGCCGGATCGCGCTGGCCGCCTCGGAGGACTCCGGCGAGCTGCCCGTGTCGCGCCAGCTCGGCCTGTACGTGGTCGGCAGGCTCGCCGGGCGGCACGGCATCGACGTGTCGCTGCGCGAGCAGGGCGACGGGCTGCGCGCGGTCGTGGCGCTGCCCGCCGAGCTGGTCCGCGCCACCGGCCCGACGCCGGCCCGCGTGCCGGCCGCGCAGCCGTCCATCCCGTCGCCGTCCATCCCGCAGCCGGCTCTCCGCACCGCCGGCGCCCAGCCCTACTCCACCGGTCCGCAACCCGCCCTGCCACGCACCGCCGGCACCCAGCCCTACTCCACCGGCCCTCAGCCCGCGCTGCCGCGTGCCGCGGGTTCGCCGTCTCCGTCGACCGGGCCGCAACCTGCTCTGCCGCGTGCCGCCGTGCCACCGCCGGTCCTGCCGCAACCGGTCCTGCCGCCCGCCGCGCCGCTGAAGGACGACGGGTGGACGCCCTTCCGGGGGCGCACCGTCGACGAGCAGCACGCCACACCGTCGGCCCCCGCGCCGCCCACCGCCACACCACCCGGCACGACACCGCCCGGCACCACACCGCCCGCCACGTCGGCGTCCGCGCCGCGGCGGACGGCCTCGACCTGGTTCGGCGGCGCACCGGCGCCTTCCGGACCCGCGCCGACCGGACCGGCGCCCGTCGGACCGGCGCGCACCGGACCGGCGGAACCGGCGCGGCACCGGGCCGCGGACATCCACGCGCGCGGGGAGGCGCCCGTGAACGACAAGCCCGACCACGACATTCCGGCGGAACTGCCCAAGAGGCAGCCGCGGACCAACCTGGTGGCCGAACGGCCGAGTGCGCCCGACGGGGTGGCACCCGTACGGAGGGATCCGCAGGCGACACGCGGCTTCCTCGCCAGCTACCAGACCGGGATCCGGCAAGGTGTGCGGGGTTCCGGTGAGAATCGAGCGGGGCAGGAGAACGGATGAGCACGCAGAAGTCGCGACAGGTCGACCAGTTCGGCTGGCTGGTGGGCAACTTCGCCGATCGCGTGCCCGGGGTGGCCCACGCCGTGGTGATCTCGGTGGACGGCCTGCTGCTGACCGCGTCCAGCGGGCTGCCCGACGACCGGGCCGACCAGTTGGCCGCGATCGCGGCGGGCGTGGCGAGCCTGACCGAGTCGGCGGCGAGGTGCTTCGACGGCGGCGGCGTGTTGCGCTCCGTGATCGAGATGCAGTACGGGATCATGCTGCTGATGTCCATCAGGGACGGCTCGTGCCTCGCGGTGCTGGCCGCACCGGACGCCGATGTCGGCCAGGTCGCCTACGAGATGACCGTGGTCGTGGACCAGGTCGGCCAGCTCCTGACCCCCGAGCTGCGCGCCCAGCTCCACGGCGCGAAGCGGATGATGGCCCGCCCTTCTGCGTGAGGTGGTCATGGACCGGAACGAGGAGACCGGGGCGTCGGACGAGACGTTCGCCGCCCTGCTCAACGGGTTCAGCCTCGACTCCTCCCGCCGTCGCAAGCAGGAGCAGCCGAAGCCCGAGCAGCACCGGACCGGGCCCGGGGACACCAAGCCCCACCGCCCGGTCTTCGACGACGAGGACGACGTCGAGTACCCGCGCGAGGAGGCGGCGTCGATCGTCCGCGCCTACTCGTGGACCGGTGGCCGGACCACGTCGTCGTTCCAGCTGGAGATCGAGACGCTGGTGTCGGCGGTGGACTGGGACTACCCGGGAGCGATGAAGTCCGAGTACCACGAGGTGATCGCCCTGGTGACGAGGCCGCGGTCGGTGGCGGAGATCGCCGCCCTCCTGCGCCTGCCCCTCGGCGTGGCCAAGGTGCTGCTCGGCGACATGGCCGAACGCGGCCTGATCGACGTCCACCGCACCGCCACCACCGACGGCGAACTGCCGGACCTGGGCCTGATGGAGCGCGTCCTGGCAGGCCTCCGCCGCCTCTAGAACGCGCGAGTCCTACGTTCACGCCGCGAGAGTCCTACGTTCGGAACACCCGAGTTGAACGCTCGGCACGGCGCGCCGCCTTTGCACGATGATCAGCGCACGACCTATCGTGGCTTCAGTGTCGACCGAAGTGCCGGTCGTCGAGCCGAGGGGGTCGGATGAGCGTCGGACGGGAAACACGGCTGTCGGCGTGGATCGAGCGGTTCGCCGCGCACTTCGCCGAGGAGGGCATCCCGCTGATCGGGGGCCGCATCCTCGGCTACCTGCTGGTGTGCCAGCCGACGGAACGGACCGCCGCCGAGCTGTCCCAGGAGCTGGAGGCCAGCAGCGGCTCGATCAGCACGAACCTGAAGTTCCTGGTCAACGCCGGTCTGGTGACGAAGCGGACGCGGCGCGGCAGGCAGGCGGCGCAGTACCGGATCAACGAGAAGCGGTGGGTCGACCTGATCCAGCGCAAGCTGGACGCCATGGTGAGCGTGCGCGAGCTGACCGAGGCCGGGATGCGGCTGATGAGCGGCGACCCGGAACGCGCCGTGCGGCTGCGGACCGTGGACGACCTCTACACGTGGCTGGCGACGGAACTGCCCGCCGTCTGGGACCGCAGGCCCTCGTCCTCGCGCTGAGGCCGTTCGCGGGTCGACACCCACAGGGCGGCGGTGGCGACGACGACCGCGCCGGCACCCAGCACGTGCAGCGAGACCAGCACCTCGGGCACGCCGGTCCAGTACTGGACCATGCCCAGCGCGCCCTGCGACAGCACCACGGCCACGAGCACGTAGTACGGCCGCCGGGGCACGGGGTGGCCGCGCAGCGCGAAGCCCAGCGCGATCACCATGCCGAGGAACAGGAACAGCAGGTCGGCGTGCAGCTGGGACAGCGTGTCCACCGACACGTCCAGGCGAGGGGTCGCCGCGTCGCCCGCGTGCGGCCCGGCGGCGGTGACGAACGTGCCGGCCAGCAGCAGCAGCCCGAGCACGACCGCCTGCACGCCCTGCAACGCCAGCAACGGCCGCGGCACGAGCGGCCGGGCCGGCTCGTCACCCTCGCCCAGCGCCGCGACCAGCAGCACGGCGAACCAGACCAGCGCCATCGACACCAGGAAGTGCACGCTCACCGTCCACCACAGCAGGCCGGTGAGCACGGTGAACCCGCCGATCACGGCCTGCACCACGACGCCGCCGAACTGCACCAGCGCCAGCACCACGACCCGCTTGCGCCGAGGCCGGTTGAACCACGCCGCCAGCACGCACAGCCCGGCGATGACGCCGACCACACCGGTCAGCGTGCGGTTGCCGAACTCGACCCACTGGTGCAGCGACGCCACCTCGGGGTGCTCGACCGGCACGAGGCTGCCCTCGAAGCACTGCGGCCAAGTGGGGCAGCCGAGGCCCGACCCGGTCACCCGCACGATCGACCCGGTGACCGCGATGCCGCCTTGGGCGATCACGACGGCGATGGCGAACGCGCGCTGGAACGTGCTCAGGAAGGTGGTGAACCAGGATGGGACGGACACGACCCGATGGTAGGTACCACCGGCTGAGAACCGCCGTCCGGGGGTGTCACCCGAGCTTCGTGGTCCTCATCGCCAGCGCGCCCGCGGCCACGCCCCAGACCACCAGCACGGCGACGTGCCCCGGCGCCGGCGCGGTCCCGTCGACCACGGCGTCGTGCAGCGCGAGCGCGAGCGCAGCGGACGGCAGCGCGTCCACGACGGTCGCCAGCCACGTCGGCAGGGTGTCCACGCCGAGCGCGACGCCGCCGATGAGCAGCAGCGCGAACCACACGATGTTGGCCAGCGCGAGCACGATCTCCGCCCGCAGCGCGCCGCCGAGCAGCACGCCGAGCGCGCCGAACGACAACGTGCCGAGCACGATCAGCACGGCCGCCCACAGCAGGCCGGTCGCGGACGGCAGCCGCCAGCCCAGCAGCAGCGCGATCACGGCGATGATCACGACCTGCACGGCGACCACGGCCAGGGCCGAGACGACCCGCCCGGCGACGAGCAGCCAGCGGGGCAGCGCGGTCGCCGCGAGCCGCTTGAGCACGCCGTAGCGCCGGTCGAAGCCCAGCGCGATCGCCTGCCCGGTGAACGCGGACGAGATCACGGCCAGCGCGAGGATGCGCGCGGTGGCCGAGCCGACCCGCGGTTCGGGCACCGGGATGACGTCCATGAGGCTCATCGCGACCAGCAGCGCCGCCGGGATGAGCACGGTCAGCAGGATCTGCTCACCGTTGCGCAGGGTGAGCAGGGTCTCGGTGCGGGCCTGGGCGAACAGCATCCGCCCGAGCTTCCCGCGTCCGGGCGCGGGCGTGAACGTGCCCGCCGCGAAGGTCGGTGGTTCCGTCACGATCGCAGCTCCCTGCCGGTCAGCTCCAGGAACACGTCCTCCAGGCTGCGCCTGGCCACGGTCAGCTCCTCGGCCAGCACGCCCTGCTGAGCGCACCACGAGGTGACCGTGGAGAGGACCTGCGGGTCGATGGTGCCGTGCACCAGGTAGGTGCCCCGGCTGGCTTCACGCACCTGGAGGCCTTCCGGGAGGGCGTCGCGCAACAGCGTCAGCTCCAGCCCGGGTCGGGCGCGGAAGCGGAGCTGCCGGTCGTCGGCGTGGTGCTCGGTGAGCTCGGCGGGGCTGCCCTGCGCCACGACGCGGCCGGCGTCGACGATGACGACGTGGTCGGCGAGGGCCTCGGCCTCGTCCATGAGGTGGGTGGTGAGCAGCACGCTCACGCCGTCCGCGCGCAGCGCCGACACCAGCTCCCACACCAGGCGGCGGGCCTGGGGGTCCATGCCGGCGGTCGGCTCGTCGAGGAACACCAGCTCGGGCCGTCCGACCAGGGCGCACGCCAGCGACAGGCGTTGCTGCTGCCCACCGGACAGCCGCTTGTACGGGGTGCGCACCGAGGACGTCAGCCCGAGCACGTCGAGCAGCCACGCGGGGTCGAGGGGGTTGGCGGCGCAGGCGGCCACCAGGCGCAGCATCTCGTCGGCCCGCACGCCGGGGTAGCCGCCGCCGCCCTGCGGCATCACGCCGATGCGGGGCCGCAGCCGGTCGCCGTCGCGCTTCGGGTCGAGCCCGAGGACGCGGACCTCGCCGCCGTCGGCCGCCCGGAACCCCTCGCACACCTCGACGGTCGTCGTCTTCCCGGCGCCGTTGGGGCCGAGGAGGGCGAGGACCGAGCCGGTGTCCAGGGTGAGGTCGAGTCCGTTCACCGCGACGGTGGAGCCGTAGCGCTTGACCAGCCCCGACACTTCCACGGCAGGGTGCTGGGGGTGCGGGCTCACGACGCGGAAGCCTAGGGCGTCGCCGTGCCCACCCCGGTGGTGGGGTCAGCCCCACCAGGGTTCTCCGGGTGGCATCAGGGTCGTCTCGGGGGTGTTCCCGATATCTTCCGTCACCATTCCGGGTGAAGATTTTCCTCGTGGTGGAGATCCGGGGGGAAAGACGGGCGGCGGTGTTGCCGCTGACCGTCGTGGGGCTCGTCCTGTCACTGTTCCCGATTGTTTACCTGCACGTGGCGTCGGTCGGCGAACTCAGCCCGATCGCACACACGATCAGCGATTACATCTTCGTGGACAACGGCAGCGGCTTGCTCGCCGTGACGTCGCTGTCCCTGGCGGCGGCGTCGGCGGGCCTGCTCGTCGCCCTGGTCCGGTCGGGTCTGCCCAGGCGGGGGCCGGTCGCGGTGCTCATGGGGCTGTGGTCGGCGGGGCTCGCGGTGGCGACGGTGTTCCCCACCGACCCGATCGGCACGCCCACGTCGTTCTCCGGCGCGGTGCACCGCTACGCGGGCGCGGTGATGTTCGCGAGCCTGCCGCTGGCCGGGTGGCTGATTTCCCGGACGTTCATCCCCAGTGCCACCTTGCGTCGTTTTTCCATCGCCGCTGGAATCACCTCGGTGGCATTCATGCTCAGCCACGTGTCGGTGGTCTTCCCGGGCGGTGGCGCGGTCGTGCTCGGACTTTTCGAGCGCTTGTTGTTCGCGTTGCTGTACGGCCTGCTGTTCGCGCTGGCCTCCGCCGTCCTGCGCCGCGAGGAGACGTCATGACGTGGGTCGCCGTCCTGCTCGCGGTCGTGGGCGCGGTGTTCTTCGCCTTCGCCGCACGCCTGCAGCACGACGCCGTGCGGGCCGGCGACGGCGCGTTGCGGGTCCTGGAGCTGCTGCGCAGGCCGCGGTGGCTGCTGGGCCTGGTGTTGCTCGTCCTCGGCGCCGGTGTGCACGCCGCGGCGTTGGGGATGGCGCCGTTGAGCGTGGTGCAGCCGGTCGGCGTGGTCGCGATCGGCATCACCGCGGTGCTCGACGGTCGCCGGCGTGAGCTGCCCACGGTCGCGTGGACCACGTTCGGCGTGGGGGCCTTCGTGCTCCTGGCCGCGGGCAGCGCCACGTCCACTGCGGTCGCGCCGGAGGCCGAGCTGCGGGCCGCGCTGCTGGCACTGGGCCTGATCGCGGTCCCGGGCCTGGTCGGCGTGCTGTCGACCCGGCCGGCGGTGCGCGCCCTCGGGTTCGGCGCGGCGGGCGGCGTCGCCTACGGCTTCGTGTCGGTGCTCATGCGGTCGGTGTCCCAGGACGTCCAACGGGGCGGCTTGGCGTGGACGACCGCGTTCTCGGCGGCGGGCATCGCCGCCGCCCTCGTCGTCGGCGGCTGGTTCATCCAGCACGCCTACGCCGGCGGACCGCCGCACGTCGCGGTCGCCTGCCTCACCGTGGTGGACCCGCTCGTGGCCGTCGGCATCGGCGCGGGGCTGCTCGGCGAGGCGACCCGGACCAGCTCCCTCGTCGGCTTCGCCCAGGTCGCGTGCGCCGCGCTCGCCGTCGGTGGCGTCGTCGCGCTCGCCCGCACCCGAACCCTTCCCGCAGTTCCCACCCGATCGGAGACGACAGTGACCAACGGACGCGCCATGCGGATCGTGATCGCCGCGGAGACGTTCCCCCCGGACGTCAACGGCGCGGCCAGGTTCGCCCACCGCCTCGCCACCGGACTCGCCGGCCGCGACCACGACGTGCACGTGATCTGCGTGTCGGCGGACGGCGCGGCCCGCACCGAACGCGCCGACGGGATCACCGTGCACCGGGTGCGCTCGCACCGCACGCCGTTCCACCGCACGTTCCGCGTCGGGCTGCCGTGGCAGGTGCGCGAGGACGTCGGCGCGCTGCTGGAGGAGCTGCGGCCGGACCTGGTGCACGTCCAGGCGCACTTCGTGGTGGGTCGGCACGTGCTGCGGCAGGCGGCGTCGCTGGGCATCCCGACGGTGGCGACGAACCACTTCATGCCGGAGAACCTGTTCGGGCACGCCCGCGTGCCGGTGTGGTTGCAGGGGGTGGCGTCGCGGTGGGCGTGGCGCGACCTGGGCCGGGTGTTCGGCCTCGCGGACGTGGTGACCGCGCCGACGCCGCGTGCCGTGCAGCTGCTGCACGACAACGGGTTCCCGGCGCGGGCCGTGCCGGTGTCGTGCGGGATCGACATCGACCGGTACCGGGGGCGCAAGCCCGTGCGGCACACCGACGCGCCGACCGTGCTGTTCGTGGGTCGGCTGGACGAGGAGAAGCGGGTCGACGAGCTGCTGCGCGCCCTCGCCCTCGTGCCGCGCCTGCACGCCGAGATCGTGGGCGACGGCTCGTGCCGGGCGGAGTGGGAGCTGCTGGCCCGTGACCTGGGCATCACCGACCGCGTCCGGTTCCGCGGTGTCGTGAGCGAGGTCGAGCTGCTCGACGCCTACGCCGCCGCCGACGTGTTCTGCATGCCGGGCATCGCCGAGCTCCAGAGCCTGGCGACGATGGAGGCGATGGCCGCGGGCAAGCCGGTGGTGGTGGCGGACGCGATGGCGTTGCCGCACCTGTGCAAGCCGGGGCGCAACGGCTGGCTGTTCACGCCGGGCGACGTGCGCGGCCTGGCGGACCGCCTGCACGCCGTCACCGCGGACCCCACCGTCACCGCCCGCATGGGCGCGGCGAGCAGCGACCTCATCGCCGCCCACGCCATCGACACCACCCTGGAGACCTTCGAGTCCCTCTACGCCCGCGCCCTCGGCCTGCCCCCCGTCCACCACACCCCGGCCCTCGCCGCCTGACCCCCGCGAGAGTCCTACCTCCACGCCGCGAGAGTCCTACGTTCACGTCGCGCGTGTCCTACGTTCGGAACGTGCGTGTCCTACGTTCAGGACACCCGAGTTCAACGCTCAGCACGCGAGCCCCGGCCGCAGCACGTGCCGAGCGTTGAACTCGGGGGCCCTGAACGTAGGACTCTCACCGCGTGAACGTAGGACTCTCGCGCAGGGGTCAGTCGAGGTCGGAGCCGGTGACGGAGCGGTGGGCGGCGCGGTTGGCCACGCGGCGGCCGGTGGCGTTGAGGCGCGGCTTGCCGGTGGCGTCCAGCTCGGTGAGGAACTTGAACAGCATCCCGTGCCCCTCCAGCCGCCGCAGCAGCGCCTCGGCCACGTCCTCCGCCTCGAAGTCCACGATGGACATCTGCTCCACCAGCGACGTGGCGATGGTCCGCCTGGCCCGCAGCGGCACCCACCACGTCGTCACCAGCAACAGCACCAGGCCGAACGCCAACGCCGTGCCCAGCACCGCCTCCCACCCGGTGAACCGCAGCGAGAACACCTGCACCACCGCGGCGACGACCAGCAGCACGGCCCCGTACACCGCGGCCCACCCGGCGGTCGCGGACGCGGGCGGCTCGGCGGCCTCCGTGTCCCACACCCCGTCCACCTGCCGCCACCGGCGCAGCGAACTGCCCAGCACGTACGACGTGACCGCGCCGAACACGATCGCCACGACCGTGCCCACCACCACCGGCACGGGGCTCAGGTCGTACAGCCGGTACCGCACCACGGCCCACACGCCGACCACGATCGCCGCCGCCACGAGCACCCGCACCAGCAGCCGGGGCTTGAGCCGGATCCTGCCCAGCACGGCCAGCGGCGTGCCCACCGGCGCGGGCAGGCTGCCGATGATCAGCAGCCCCACCACGACCAGCAGCACGCCACCGACCGCCACCATGCCCGTCACGGCCTGGTCGCCGGCCTCCCCGGCCAACGCGTTCCTGGTCCGGTCTATCGCCACCGTCACCAGCGGGATCACCGGCGACAGCAGCACGAGACCGTGCAGCAACGTGCCGGAACGCAGCGCCGCGTAGCCGAACGCGGCCAGCAGCGTGCCGCCGCCGAGCGCCGCCGCCGGACCCACCGCCCACGGCGGCAGCAGGTCGAACAGCGACAGCACCAGCAGCGCCCCGCCCAGCGCGAACCCGAGCAGCCCCAGGAACTGCGCCAACCGGCCGCCCCTGGTCAGACCGGTG
Organism: Actinosynnema sp. CA-299493; assembly: GCF_050946825.1. Taxonomy (NCBI): domain Bacteria; kingdom Bacillati; phylum Actinomycetota; class Actinomycetes; order Pseudonocardiales; family Pseudonocardiaceae; genus Actinosynnema; species Actinosynnema sp. CA-299493. The sequence goes on along the minus strand of NZ_CP191993.1, from coordinate 7,123,829 downwards.
ATCGTCCAGTACGGCAGCAGCGCCGCCCCGCGCAACGTCCTGGTCAGCGGTTTCGCCGTGCCGAGGCCCGAGTTGTCGCTGTCGGCCACGGTGATCGCCACCGCCGCGGCCGTCGCCGCCGTCCGGATCACCTGGTCGCTGCTCGCCTCCTGCACCAGCGGCTCACGCCCGATGCCCGCACGGTCGAACGCGCTCAACCCCCGCACGCCCACCTCGACCCGTTCCGCGTCCGTGCGCACGGGCAGCCGGGCCAGCAGCGCCGCCTGCTCCTCCAGGAACAGCTCGCCGCGCGAACGCCGGTCCGCGCCCTCGTGCCGGTCGGCCAGGATCGCGGCGCGCAACGCGGGCAGCTCCTCGCAGATGATCCGCACGTGCAGGCCCCACGCGGCCAGCTCCGCCAACGCCGAACAGGTCGGCGGGTGGTCGCCGTCCGGGCTCGCGTAGACCTTCCCCAGCTCGGCCTTCGCCCGCTCGACGCACGGCGCCAGCTCGTCCGGCACGCCGTCGCCGAACAGCTCCACCACCAGCTCGTCGACCTTCGCCGCGGCCCGTTCGACGGGGTCGCCGCCCGTGCCGGTCAGCCGGTCCACGCGCAGCAGCCGCTTCGGGTCGAACAGCACCTTGCACAGCATGGTCGCGCCGTCGAGCCGTCCCCAGATCCAGTCGTTGACCCGCCAGGACCGCTTGAGGAACCCGGAGAACCGGTGCAGCGACGCGCCGCCCGCCTTGTCCTCGGCGGTGACGCTGTACTCGGCGAACGCGTTGCGCGTCTGCAGGCTGATCTGCACCAGCTCCACGGCCTGGTCGAGGCCGCCGCGGGTGTCGTCGGCCAGGCACGTCGTCGCGACCTCCAGCGCCAGCACCCGCGACAGCCACAGCTCGCCCGCCACCAGGCCCGCACCGGCCTCCGCGTCGGTGCGCGGCTCGGTCAGCAGCCGGTGCCACGACCGCAGCCCGCCGATCCGCAGCTGCTCCTCCTCCAGCTGGTCGAGGATGTCGTGCGCGTCGCCGAGGACGCCCGCGATCCGCTCCACCTGCTCGCGCACCCGCTGCCCGACACCGTCCGGCTCGTCCAGCATCTTCTCGGCGAACCGCCGCACCCGCCGTTCCCAGTACTCCTGGTCCAGCTCCTCCGCGACGCCGGTGGTCCAGTGCTCGTCCAGCTCGATCCGGGCGGCGCGCAGCCTGGCCCGCACGTCGAACAGGTTCGTGCGGGCCATCGCGAGCCGCTGGGCGTCCGGCATGACCCACACCAGGCGCTTGAGCAGGTCCATCGCGGCGGACGCGAGCCGTTCGGCCATCGTGATGCCCCACGGCCAGCCGTGGTCGGGCAACGCGGCGGGCTGTGGCCGCGTCGGCACGTACGGCAGCCTGCTGTGGTCCGCGCGGTACTCGCGCTGCGCCGCCTCGGCCGCCGTGCGGACCCGTTCGAACGTCCAGCCGGCGGCGTTCGCGCCCGGCACCTCGAACTGGCGGGTCGTGACGTCGCGGGCGGCGTGCCGGATGCGCACGTCCTCGTAGTGGTCGTGCAGGGTCTCGGCCAGCGCGTACACCCGGCCGGTGACCGAGCCGCCGGACGCGAGCCGGTCGAGCAGGGCGTTGCGCCCGCCACGACGGGAGGCGGCGTTGCGGTTGTGCTCCTCGATGCGGTCGACGTAGGTCCGCCCGCTCTGGCTGGTCAGCGCGCCGAGCAGCTTGCCGCCGGTGGCCAGGGTGCTGGGCAGCGCGCCGTCCACCGGGGCCACCGGCTCCACGACCGCCTCGGGGGCGTGCGGGAACACCAGCAGCATCACCCGCCGCACCGGGCCCTCGGCGGGCATCCGGTCGATGGCCTCCAACGCCTCCTCGGTGGGCGTGTTGACCAGGACACCGCCGTCGACGGCGTAGCGGGACCGGTTGTCGGTGTCGTTGGCCCAGGAGGCGACCTCGGCCATGTTGGGCTTGTCCCCGTCGGGCGCGCCGGGCGCGACCGGGATGAACGACGGCTCGAACGCGAACGGGAACGAGGCGGACGAGCGCGCGGCCAGCGCCATCCGGCTGACCAGCGTGGGCAGCTTCTCGGCGGTGAAGTCGTCCCGGCCGCCGGGGTCGCGGCGGAACGAGAAGCTGCCCTGGTGGGTGGCCTGGACGAGGGTCTGGCCGAGGTCGTCGTGGGTGACCGTGGGCACGCCCGTGAGCAGCGTGGTCGTGATGCGCAGGTCGACCGGCCGGTCCTCCTGCGGGACGAAGTCCGAGGTCAGGCGTCCGAGTGCTTCCCGGAGCCTCGGGAGGAAGAACTCGTCGCCGCGCAGCAGTGACGCCGGCTGCCCCCGGAACGGCGTGCGCAGCAGTTGCTCCATGCGGCCCTGCTCGGCCCACAGGTCACGCAGCCGTTCCAGCCGGGCGTTGGCGTTGACCTGCGACAACGCCAGCGCGGCGCCGTTGATGCCGCCTGCCGACGTGCCCGTGATGACGTCGGCGCGCGCCGTGCTGCCGACCAGGTCCAGCAGGTCGGCGTACGGGCCGTCACCCCTGGTCAGGCGGTCGAGCTCGAGCACGACCCCGCCCATCCACACGGCGAGGCTCACACCCCCGTTGAGCACGACGGCGAACCGGATCTGCTCCCTGGGCACGTCCACCATCACGCCCACCTCCCCGACTTGCCCCGATCCTCCCGCACCCCCTACCTCGCCCACCGCCCCCACCCAGTTACATCCCGCACACGCGAGTCCTACGTTCACGCGTCGAGAGTCCTACGTTCACGAGGGGTGAGTTCAACGCTCAGCGCGGCCCCGGCCCGATGCCGCGTGCTCTGAGCGTTCAACTCGGGTGTTCCGAACGTAGGACTCTCGCGGCGTGAACGTAGGACTCTCGCGGGGTCAGGCGTAGCCGGGGAGGGGGTCGCGCTTGAGCAGGGGGAGCACCTGCCTGCGGGCGACGAAGAGGCACACGGCGAACGCGATCAAGGCGCCCGCCACGGCCTGCGGCACGATGTAGGCCCGCCCGTCGAACGCCGAGCCGGTAGGCGGCAGGATCACCGCGATCACCGCGCTGGCGACGGTGGCGAACACCCGGAACCGGCGCGCCAGCACGGCCGTGGCCAGCGGCAACGCCGCCCACAGCACGTACCACGGCTGCAGCACGGGCCCGAGCACGAGCACCGCGCCCAACCCGGCCCCCAGGCCGTTGACCGCCTTGATCCGACCCCGGAACGCCTTCCACAGCAGCGTCGCCACGATCACCACCGACACGGCCTGCGTCACGATCCGCATCAGCACGATCACCGACTCGGTGTGGTTGCCCAGCCCGAGCAGCAGCCCGAGGCCGCCGCCCATGAACCCCATCGCGGTCGGCGGCGACATCCAGCTCTTCACCGTGCCGGCCACGTTCAGCGTCTCCACCCACCCGAACCCGAGCCCGGTGCCGACGCACGTGCCCACCATCACCACACCGGAGATGACCAGCAACAACAACGCCGCCCGCACCAGGTCGGAGAACCGCCCGCCCCACCGCCGCGCGATCAGCACGCCCAGGAACCCGAGCCCCAGCGCGGCCGGGATCTTCACCGCCGCGCCGAACGTGATCATGGTCGCGCCCAGGACTATCCACAGCAGCTCTTCGCGCGTCATCGGCACGCCCGGCGCCACGGGCATCTTGCGCAACGCCAACTCCAGCCCCACCAGCATCAGGCCGATCGCCAGGCCCTCGTTGTGCACGCCCACGACCAGGTGGAACAGCACCAGCGGGTTCGCCGCGCCCAGCCACAGCGCGCTCACCGGGGGCACGCCGAAGCGCCGGGCCAGCCGAGGCAGCGCCCACACGATCATCGCCAGCCCCAGCAGCCCCAGCAGCCGGTGCAGGAAGATGCCGGGCAGCACGCTGTCGCCGGTCACCATCGAGATGACCCGCCCGGCGGCCAGGAAGAGCGGCCCGTACGGCGCGGGCGTCTCGCGCCAGATGTTCGGCACGTTCTTCGTCAGGTCGTGCTCGACGCCCAGCGCCGTGGCCGGGCCGAGCTCGTAGGGGTCCTGCCCGTTGGCCGCGATCTGCGACTGGGCCAGGTAGCTGTAGACGTCCCGGCTGAACATGGGCAGCACGAACACCAGCGGCGTGATCCACATCAGCAGCGTGCGGTCGAGCTGGCTGCGCGACACCAGCCGGGGACGTCCCGGCCGGGCGAACCGGCCCAGCCACAGCCACGCCGACACGATGAGGAAGATGCCGGTCCACGCGACGGCCATCGACGCGCTGGGCATCCGGGGGAACAGCCCGAGCAGCGGCGTGCCCGGCAGCGGGCTGAAGATCGGCGCGGCGCCCGATCCGAGCGACCCGACCGCCAGCAGCAACGCGCCCACCGTGCCCCACCGGCGGATCACGTCGAGCTGTCGCCGTTCGGGCGCGTCGAGGGGTGCTGCCTCGCCGATCTCGCTCCGGTTAGCCATCACCATTCCGCCCGCCGCCACGTCCGAAGGGTAGCGACCGGCCCGAACGCGTGACTCGGGTCACCCGGCGAGGGCCGATCTTTGCGACCGCCGACGAAATACGCAACACTGGTGTTGTGAAAAACGCCGGGACCTCTTCGACCGCTGTGCCGTCCGGGCACGACGGCCGTACCCGGCACGCCGTCGCACGGCTCCTTTTGGAGCAGGGTCCGGTGACCGCGGCCTCGGTCGCGGAGCAGCTGGGCCTGAGCCCCACGGCGGTGCGCCGGCACATCGACGCGCTGGTGGCCGACGGCGAGGCGACGAGCAGGGAGGCCTCTCGACGGGGCCAGCGCGGCCGGGGTCGCCCGGCCAAGCTCTTCCTGCTGACCGAGCAGGGGCGGGCCCGCTTCGGGCACGCCTACGACGACCTCGCCGCGTCCGCGTTGCGGTTCCTCGCCGAGCACGGCGGGGAGGAGGCGGTACGAACCTTCGCCGAACGACGGGTGTCCGCATTCGTCGACCGGCACCGCGCGGCCATCGTGGCCCAGCCCGACGCCGCGGAGCGGACCAAGGCCCTCGCGGTGGCCCTGACCAGGGAGGGCTACGCTGCCTCGGCGCGCCACGTGGGTGCGGGCGAGCAGCTCTGCCAGCACCTGTGCCCGGTGGCGCACGTCGCGGCGGAGTTCCCGCAGCTGTGCGAGACCGAGACGGCGGCGTTCGCCGACCTGCTCGGCACGCACGTCCAGCGCCTGGCCACCATCGCCCGCGGCGATGCCGTGTGCACGACGCACATCCCGAACACACCCCGGATCCCAGATGGAGGGGAGCCCGCATGACTGCCGCTGCCGAGCAGCGCACCACCACAGCCCCGCTCACCCAGGAAGAGACCCTGGCGAGCATCGGCAACTACGAGTTCGGCTGGTCCGACTCGGACGTGGCAGGCGCGAGCGCTCGCCGGGGCCTGAACGAGGACGTCGTTCGGGACATCTCGGCGAAGAAGAACGAGCCCGAGTGGATGCTGGAGTTCCGGCTCAAGGCGCTGCGGTTGTTCGACCGCAAGCCCATGCCGACCTGGGGCTCCGACCTGTCGGGCATCGACTTCGACAACATCAAGTACTTCGTCCGGTCGACCGAGAAGCAGGCGGCGACCTGGGACGACCTGCCCGACGAGATCAAGAACACCTACGACCGCCTCGGCATCCCGGAGGCGGAGAAGCAGCGCCTGGTGTCCGGCGTCGCGGCCCAGTACGAGTCCGAGGTCGTCTACCACAAGATCCGTGAGGACCTCGAGGAGCAGGGCGTCATCTTCCTCGACACGGACACCGCGCTGCGCGAGCACCCGGAGCTGTTCAAGGAGTACTTCGGCTCCGTCATCCCTTCGGGTGACAACAAGTTCTCCGCGCTGAACTCCTCGGTGTGGTCGGGCGGCTCGTTCATCTACGTGCCCAAGGGTGTCCACGTCGACATCCCGCTCCAGGCCTACTTCCGGATCAACACCGAGAACATGGGCCAGTTCGAGCGCACGCTGATCATCGTCGACGAGGGCGCGTACGTGCACTACGTCGAGGGCTGCACCGCGCCGATCTACTCGTCGGACTCGCTGCACTCCGCCGTCGTGGAGATCATCGTCAAGAAGGGTGGTCGTTGCCGCTACACGACCATCCAGAACTGGTCGAACAACGTCTACAACCTGGTCACCAAGCGCGCCAAGGCCGAAGAGGGCGCGACCATGGAGTGGATCGACGGCAACATCGGCTCCAAGGTCACCATGAAGTACCCGGCCGTGTTCCTGATGGGCGAGCACGCCAAGGGCGAGGTCCTCTCGATCGCGTTCGCGGGCGAGGGCCAGCACCAGGACGCCGGCGCGAAGATGGTGCACATGGCGCCGTACACGTCGTCCACGATCGTGTCGAAGTCGGTGGCGCGCGGCGGCGGTCGCACCTCCTACCGCGGCCTGGTCCAGGTCAACAAGCGGGCGCACCACTCGAAGTCCACGGTCAAGTGCGACGCGCTGCTGGTGGACAACATCAGCCGCTCGGACACCTACCCGTACGTCGACGTCCGCGAGGACGACGTGTCGATGGGCCACGAGGCCACGGTCTCGAAGGTCTCCGAGGACCAGCTGTTCTACCTGATGTCCCGCGGTCTCAACGAGGACGAGGCCATGGCGATGATCGTGCGCGGGTTCGTCGAGCCCATCGCGCGCGAGCTGCCGATGGAGTACGCCCTCGAGCTGAACCGCCTGATCGAGCTGCAGATGGAAGGGGCCGTCGGCTGACATGGCCGTCACCACCGAAGACCAGCAACACGGCCTGACGGCCCACTCGCACGGTGGCGCCGGGAAGACGGGCACAGCCCCGATCTCCTCGCGCGCGGACCACTTCACGTCCTTCGACGTGAACGCGTTCGAGGTGCCCGGCGGTCGCGAGGAGATCTGGCGCTTCACCCCCCTGAAGCGCCTGGCGAACCTGCACAACGGCGCCGAGGCCACCGGCACGGCGACCGTCGAGGTCACCGCGCCGGAGGGCGTCACGGTCGAGACCGCGGCGCGCGGCGACGAGCGCCTCGGCGTCGCGGGCACCCCCGGTGACCGCGTCGCCGCCCAGGCGTGGACGTCGTTCACCGAGGCCACCGTCGTCACCCTCCCCGGTGACGCGAAGTCCGAGCCGACCACCATCACGGTGACCGGCGCGGGCGAGGGCCAGGTCGCCTACGGCCACCTGCACGTGCACGCGAAGCAGTTCGCCGAGGCCGTCGTCGTCATCGACCACCGCGGCTCCGGCGCGTACGCCGACAACATCGAGTTCGTCGTCGGCGACGGCGCGCACCTGACCGTGGTCGCCATCCAGGACTGGGCCGACGACGCGGTGCACGTCTCGTCGCACCACGCCAAGCTGGGCCGCGACGCCTCGTTCAAGCACACCGTCATCACCCTCGGCGGCAACGTCGTCCGCCTCACGCCGGTGGTCACCTACACCGGCCGCGGCGGCGACGCCGAGCTGCTCGGCCTGTACTTCGCCGACGCGGGCCAGCACCTGGAGCACCGCACCTTCATCGACCACTCGGCGTCCAACTGCCGCAGCAACGTGGTCTACAAGGGCGCTTTGCAGGGCGAGGACGCGCACACGGTGTGGATCGGCGACGTGCTGATCCGCGCCGCCGCCGAGGGCACCGAGACCTTCGAGCTCAACCGGAACCTGGTGCTCACCGACGGCGCGCGCGCCGACTCGGTGCCCAACCTGGAGATCGAGACCGGCGAGATCGAGGGCGCGGGCCACGCCAGCGCCACCGGCCGGTTCGACGACGAGCAGCTGTTCTACCTCCAGGCCCGAGGCATCCCGGAGGACCAGGCGCGCCGGCTGGTCGTGCGCGGCTTCTTCCACGAGATCCTGCTCAAGATCGCCGTTCCCGAGGTGCGCGAGCGCCTGGAAGCCGCGATCGAGGCGGAGCTCGAAGCGGTGGGCGTGTGATCAGGGTGTGCTCGCTGGCCGACCTCGACGACGGCAAGCCCGCCGCGTTCGGGGTCGGGGACGAGCACACCCCGGTCCTGCTCGTCCGCGACGGCGAGACCGTGCACGCGCTGCGCGACCTGTGCTCGCACGCCGAAGTGGCGCTGAGCGAGGGCGAGGTCACGCGCAAGGGCGTGGAGTGCTGGCTGCACGGGTCGTGCTTCGACCTGCGCACCGGCCGCCCGTCCTCGCCGCCCGCCACCGAGCCGGTCGACGTGTTCGCCGTCGAACTCCGCGGTGACGACGTCTACGTGGACGTCACCGCGGCGGTGAACTGACCTTGGCTACGAACTGACTTTCGCCCGCAACACCAGGAGAACGAAGCACCCAATGGCCACTCTGGAGATCAAGGACCTGCACGTCTCGGTCAACACCGACGACGGCTCCAAGGAGATCCTCAAGGGCGTCGACCTGACCATCAAGGCAGGCGAGACCCACGCGATCATGGGCCCCAACGGCTCGGGCAAGTCCACTTTGTCCTACGCCATCGCCGGGCACCCCAAGTACGACGTCACCTCCGGCAGCGTGCTGCTGGACGGCGAGGACGTGCTGGGGATGACCGTGGACGAGCGCGCCCGCGCGGGCGTGTTCCTCGCCATGCAGTACCCGGTCGAGGTGCCCGGCGTCTCGATGTCGAACTTCCTGCGCACCGCCGCCACCGCCGTGCGCGGCGAGGCGCCGAAGCTGCGCCACTGGGTCAAGGAGGTCAAGGAGGCGATGTCCGAGCTGGACATCGACCCGGCCTTCGCCGAGCGCTCGGTCAACGAGGGCTTCTCCGGCGGCGAGAAGAAGCGCCACGAGATCCTGCAGCTCGGGCTGCTCCAGCCGAAGATCGCGATCCTCGACGAGACCGACTCCGGCCTGGACGTCGACGCGCTGCGCGTCGTGTCCGAGGGCGTGAACCGGTACAAGCGGTCCGGTGAGGTCGGCGTCATGCTGATCACGCACTACACCCGGATCCTCAAGTACATCTCGCCCGACTTCGTGCACGTGTTCGCCGGTGGCCGCATCGCCGAGTCCGGCGGTCCGGAGCTGGCCGACCAGCTCGAGGCCGAGGGTTACGTGAAGTACATCGGAAAGCCGGAAGCAGCCGGCATCGCCTGACGTTGCACCCTGTGGGGCAACACCTTGTTCCGTGAACACGTATCGAGAGGAGGCGTCGGACCAGTGACCACCACCGCTACCGCACTGGACGTCGCTACCGTCCGCGCGGACTTCCCCATCCTGGGCCGCACCGTGCGGGAGGGGAAGCGGCTGGTCTACCTGGACTCCGGCGCCACCTCGCAACGCCCGAGGCAGGTCCTCGACGCCGAGCGCGCCTTCCTGGAGACCGCCAACGCCGCGGTGCACCGCGGGGCGCACCAGCTGGCCGAAGAGGCGACGGACGCCTACGAGGGCGCGCGGCAGAAGATCGCCGACTTCGTGGGCGTGGACCACGGCGAGATCGTGTTCACCAAGAACGCGACCGAAGGCGTGAACCTCGTCGCGTACGCGATGGGCAACGCGGCCACCGCCGGTCCCGAGGCCGAGCGGTTCCGCCTCGGCCCCGGCGACGAGATCGTCGTCACCGAGATGGAGCACCACGCGAACCTCGTGCCGTGGCAGCAGCTGGCCGCCCGCACGGGCGCCACGCTGCGCTGGTTCGGCGTGACCGACGAGGGCCGGCTCGACCTGTCGGAGATCGACTCGTTGATCACCCCGGCCACCAAGGTCGTCGCGTTCACCCACCAGTCGAACGTGCTCGGCACGGTCAACCCGGTGCGGGTGCTGGCGGACGCGGCCCGCGCGGTGGGCGCGCTCACCGTGCTGGACGCGTGCCAGTCCGTGCCGCACGGTCCGGTCGACTTCAAGGCGCTCGGCGTGGACTTCGCGGTGTTCAGCGGCCACAAGATGCTCGGCCCGTCCGGCATCGGCGTCCTGTACGGGCGCCGTGAGCTGCTGGAGACCCTGCCGCCGTTCCTCACCGGCGGGTCGATGATCGAGATGGTGCACATGGCGCGGTCGACGTTCGCGCCGCCGCCCGCCCGGTTCGAGGCGGGCGTGCCGATGACGTCGCAGGCCGTGGCGCTGGGCGCGGCGGTGGACTACCTCGACGCCATCGGCATGGACCGGATCGCCGCGCACGAGCACCAGCTCACCGAGCTGGCGCTGCGCGGTCTGGCCGAGGTGCCGGGCGTGCGGGTCGTGGGTCCGACGGAAGTGGTGGACCGCGGCGGCGCGGTGTCGTTCGTCATCGACGGCATCCACGCGCACGACGCCGGCCAGGTGCTCGACAGCCTGGGCGTCGCGGTGCGCGTCGGCCACCACTGCGCGTGGCCCCTGCACCGGCGGATGGACGCCGCCGCCACCGTGCGGGCCAGCTTCTACCTGTACAACACGCCGGACGAGGTGACCGCCCTGGTGGACGCCGTCCGCGAGGCGCAGAAGTTCTTCGGGGTGGTCTGAGATGCAGCTTCAGCAGATGTACCAGGAGATCATCCTGGACCACTACAAGAACCCGCACGGGCGCGGCCTGCGCGACCCGTTCGACGCCGAGTCGCACCAGGTCAACCCCACGTGCGGCGACGAGGTGACGTTGCGGGTCTCGCTCGACGGCGACACCGTGCGCGACGTGTCCTACGACGGGCAGGGCTGCTCCATCAGCCAGGCGTCCACCTCGGTGCTGACGGACCTGGTGGTCGGCAAGCCCCTGGACGAGGCGTTCGTGAAGATGGACGCGTTCGTGGAGCTCATGCAGGGCCGCGGCCAGGTGGAGCCGGACGAGGACGTCCTGGAGGACGGCATCGCGTTCGCGGGCGTGGCGAAGTACCCGGCGCGCGTGAAGTGCGCGCTGCTGGGGTGGATGGCTTTCAAGGACGCGGTGGCACGCAGCGAGGGAGCAAAGGCATGACCGCCGAAGAAGACGTGGTGCGCGGCATCGAGGGCATGCCCGAGCCGCCCGCGCCGAAGGCAGACGTGGCCGCGGTGGACGACGTCGAGGAGGCCATGCGCGACGTCGTCGACCCCGAGCTGGGGATCAACGTCGTCGACCTGGGCCTGGTCTACGACATCCGCGTGGACGAGGAGAACACCGCGCTCATCGACATGACGCTGACCTCGGCGGCGTGCCCGTTGACGGACGTCATCGAGGACCAGACGCGGTCGGCGCTGGTCGGCGGCGGTGGCGGCGCGAGCGGGATCGTCAACGACTTCCGCATCAACTGGGTCTGGATGCCGCCGTGGGGCCCGGAGAAGATCACCGACGACGGCCGGGAGCAGCTGCGCGCCCTCGGCTTCACCGTCTGACCCGACCCACGCCGCACGGAGCAGGGGCCCTCATCGCGAGGGCCCCTGCTCGTGTCTTGCCCACGGCGGTCGTCAGCGGGCGTAGACGCGTTCCACGAACTCCGCGATCTGCGACTCGTCCAGGTGCCGGGCGAGGTCCGCTTCCGAGACCATGCCGACCAGCCGGTGGTTCTCGATCACCGGGAGCCGGCGGATCTGGTTGTCCTCCATCGTCCGCAGCACGTGCGACAGGTCGTCGTCCGCCTCGACCCAGTGCAGGTGCCCGGACATGTCACCGGCCTTCATCGACGCCGGGTCGCGGCCCTCGGCCACGCAGCGCAGCACGATGTCCCGATCGGTGATGATGCCGTGCAGCCGGTCGTCCTGACCGCAGATCGGCAACGAGCCGACGTTCAGGTCCCGCATCATCCGGGCCGCGTCGAGCAGGCTCTGGTCCTCCTTGACGCACTGGACACCGGAATTCATGATCTCCCGTGCGGTGGTCATGCCGAACCTCCTTGTTCGCCCATGACCGAGGGTGCCCCAGCCCGCCGTGCCCACACCTCGGCGGCTACGTCTGCGCCACCAGCATCTCGACCACGTCCGCGAGCGATCCGCGTCGCCGGAACGCCCGCCGCTGCCGCACCGCGCCCGTGCCGTCCACCAGCAACCGGTCGACGCCGTCGACCACCAGGTCCTCGTCACCGGCCTGGCGCAGCGCCGGACGCGCCCAGTCCACCAGTGACCGCACCATCTCCGCCGCCGGCACCAGCCGACCGCTCAGCGGCTCGATCCCCGCGCCGTCCAACCCGTCCCGCGCCGACCGCCACAACGCCGACCGCAACGCCAGGTCCGGCACGCGCCGCGCGGGCACGCCGGCCGACGCCGTCACCGCGATCGCCCGCACCAGGGCCGCCAGCAGCACGGCCTCGTCCACGGTCGCCGCCACGTCGCACACCCGCAGCTCCACCGTCGGGTGCCGGTCCGACAGCCGCACGTCCCAGTAGATCATCGCCGGGTCCAACGCCGCCCCGGTCGACCGCAGCACCCGCGTGCTGCGGTGGTAGTCCTCCGGCGACTCGAACCACGGCGGCGCCCCCGCCGACGGCCACGGGCTCCACGACAGGTAGCGCCAGCTCGCGTACCCCGTGTCACGCCCGTTCCCGAACGGCGAGTTCGCGCTGATCGCCAGCAGCACCGGCAGCCACTGCCGCAGGTGGTTGCTGATCAGCACCCCGGTGTCCTCGTCCGGTATCCCGATGTGCACGTGGCACCCGCAGATGGTCAGCCCGTCAACCAACGACCCGTACTCGGCGGCGATGGTGCGGTAGCGGTCGGAGTCGGTCAACGGCGGCGGGTGGACGCCGTCGAGCACCGGGGTCCCGGTCGCCACGATGCGCGCGCCGTGCGCCCGCGCCAGCGCGGCGAGCTCCCGACGTGCCGCGAGGAGCTGCTCACGCACCTCGGCCATGCTCCGGCACACCCCGGTGGCGCTCTCCACCTGGTAGAGCGTGATCTCGGTCTGCAGGTCGAGGCCGGCCCGGGCGCCGCCCAGCACCTCGCCCGCCAACGGCACCAGCACCCCGGTGGCCGCGTCGACCAGCAGGAACTCCTCCTCGACCCCCACCGACAGCGGCAGGTCCGAGGCGACTCGCGGAAGCGGTAGGGCGGTGACCTCGCTCACCAGGGACCTCCCGACTCAGGGTAGTCCGCTTGATGCTATGAGTAACCGAGCAGGCCGCACATGCGGCTTTGCGGTGAACTTCCTAGCTCACCGCCAGGTGCGGCCCGCCGCGCAGGACGTCGACGTGGTCGCTGCCCGGCCGCCCCAGCACCCAACTGGTGCCCCGCAACGACTTCGCGTGCGCCTTCAACGGCGCGAGCAACCGGGACACCTCCCGGTACGACCCCACCGACCCGGCCGCGCAGATCAACGTCGCCAACGACAACGTCACCCCGCGCCCCTCGACCTCGAACGGCACGTCCAGCACACCCGCGGCGAACGGCACCACCTCGTCCAACCCGGCCACGACCAGGAAGTCGTCCCCGCCGACGTGACCCACCTGCACGCCCGGGTACGACGGCGCGCCCTCGGTGAGCGCACGCCCGATGGCCCGGATCAGGTCGTCACCCGCCGCGAACCCCGCCGAGTCGTTCACCCGCTTGAACGCGTCCACGTCCAGCCACCCCACCGCGAACAGCTCGCCGCCCAGGATGCGCCGGTCCACCTCGCGCGCGATCGAGTCGCTGCCCGGCAACCTCGTCAACGGGCTCAACGCCGCGGCCTGCTCCACCTTCATCTCGGCCACGCCGCGCACCACGTCCGCGACCCGCACCACCCCGAGACAGCGGTCGTCGTCGTCCACGACCACCAGGTCGTCGTTGGTGCGCTCGCGGTTGGCGTGCGCCACCACGTCCAGCAGCTCCAGCGCGCTCGACCCCGCGCCGATCAGCTTCGGCCGGTCCGCCAGCCGCGCCGCCTCCCGCTTGGCGTGCAGGGCGTGCCCGAACGGCCCCGTCACCGCCAGCAGGAACCGGTTGCGGTCCACCGTCCACCGCGGCCTGCCCTCGCCGTCCACGAGCACCACGCCGCTGACCGTCGGCTGGTTCGCGAGCACGTCGCGCACCTCCTCCGACGTCGCCGAGTCGGGCAGCGTGGTCGCCGGGTGCAGGAAGTCGGTGACCTTCGGCCCGGCCTGGCGCCGCAACGGCGCGGTCATCGTGCTCGTGACCGCCTCCGGGTCGTTGACCTCGCTCAACACCGCCGCGATCGTCGCGTCCACCTTGGGCCGGCGCTGCGGGGCCGCCAGCAGGTTGCCCTGCGCGAGCCGCACCCCCAGCCGGCGCAGCGCGGCCAGCTGGGCCTCGGTCTCCACGCCCTCCGCGACGATCAGCGACCCGATGTGCTCGCACACGTGCTGCAACGCCTGGGCCAGCGCGTACCGGGCGGGGTCCGCGGGCAGCGCCACCACCACCTCGCGGTCCAGCTTGACCACGTCGGGCCGCACCTCGGTCAGCAGCGACAACGGCGAGTCCCCCTCGCCGACACCGTCCAGGCCGATCCGGAACCCGTCCTCCCGCAGCCGTTCGACGCCCTTGACCAGCAGCCGGCGCGGCGCGCGCGAGTACGGCGTGCCGACCTCCACCACGACGTCGGCCGGGGTGCGCCCCACCTCGCGCAGCGCGCCGTGGAGCGGGGCCATCAGCTCGGGCTTGTCCGCGACCGTCAACGCGAGCAGGTTGACGTGCAGCGGCACGCCGAGCCCGTGGTCGGCCGCGTGCCGGACCGCGCGGCACGCGAGCGCCACGTCGGTGTTGGCCAGGTATCCGGCGCGGAACGCCATCCGCAGCAGGTCCTGGACGGTGCCGTCGTGCGGTCGGGCCAGCGCTTCCACCGCCACGGCCCCTCCGGTGTGGAGGTTGAACAACGGCTGGAAGGCGAAGCGAACGTCATCCAGCAAGGCGGGCACGGCGTCGATCGTGCCCGGTCGATCTTCTTTTGCCGAGACCGTTAACCAGGTGTTCCCGCACTTTTGGCCGATTGCACAGGAAATGCCAACCGGGCACGCATACCCCACGAGGCCGAGCCGAACAGCCGGAGCATCGCCCGAACGGTCCCGCGCAGGTCAGCGAGCCCGTCATCGTGCCGGCCGAGGTAGTCGCGTTGAAGACTTCCCGACAATCGGAAGAATTCGTCGAAGAATTCCGGGACCTCGTCGGGCGGCAGCGCCAGCAACGCCTCCAGGCCTCTCAGCCGCAACCCGCGCACCGCGCGCTCCGCCCCTGACCGCGCCACCGCGCGGCCGGCCACGATCGCGTCCGCCACGAGGGGAGCCCGCCGCAACGCCGCCGCCACGCTGTACCCCGTCGCCGGGTGGACCCACCCCGCCGCCGCGCCGAATGCGCCGTCTCGCGCCCGACCGTCCAACGTGATGCGCACCCGCTCCTCCACCTCCGGCACCGGGATGCCGTGCCCGGCCAGGCGCGCGTGCAACCGCAGCCGCAACTCGCGCAGCGGCAGACCCGGCCGGCGCGCCAACGACGTCTCCTCCAACAACACCTCGTCCGCCGACACCGGGATCGCGTACAGGAACGTCGGATCACCCGTCGTGGCCGCGGGAGGCCTGCGCCAGTCCATGATCAACGCCTCGTCCGCACCCACGAACGGCGTCGCCGACCTCGCCGGCACCACCACGCCGACCGCCGTCTGCGCCGCCCGACCACCCACCGCGCCGCTCGCGTCGACCACCCGTCCGGCCAACACCCGCCCGTCGGCCAACGTCGCGGTCCGGTCGGTGCGGGCGACCACGCGCCCGGCGACCACCCGCACCTCGGCCGGCAGCCACCGCAACCGCTCGTTGTCCAGCACGGCGTAACCCCGCGCGATCACGTGCTCCGCCGTCGCCACCGCCCTGGCCCCCGACGTGCTGACGGCCACCGGCGCGTCGGCGGGCAACTCGTCCACCCACGCCGAGTAGGTCGCCCGCCACGGCCGCTCCGGGTTCGGATCGACCAGCGTCGTGCCGAGGCCCCGCGCCGCGCACGCCCGCGCCAACGCCCGACCCGCCGGCCCACCACCCACGACCACCACGTCCATCAGCGCTCCTCCGGCGGCCTCGGCGGCAGCAGGTCGCCCAGTGCCGGCGGCTGGTACCGCGCCACCACGTCCGCCAGCTGCGTCACCGTCCGCTCGATCGCCGCCCGCGCCGCGTTGCGCTCGGAGATCACCGTCGACAGCAGCAGCGCCGTCAGCACCGCCGTCCCGTTGAACGCCTGGAGCGTCACCATCCGCACCGGCAGTTCCAGGTCGGCGAACGGACCCGTGCTGCGGGCCGCGCCCCGCGCCGCCAAAGTTGTCGCGATCAACGCGCACGGGGCCGTGCCCAGGTGCTGGAAGCGCAGCGCCGCCCAGATCAGGAACGGGAACACCAGGTACATCAGCCGCAGGTCGTTCGTGCTCGCCACGGCCATGACCGCCGCCGTGCTCGCCGTCAACCCGGCGGCCTCCACCCACCGGGGCGCGGTGTGGCCGCGCGGGCGGAACGAGCGGAACGCCAGGACGATCGGCACGAACACCAGCACGCCCAGCGCGTCACCGGTCCACCACACCGTCCACGTCGACCAGAACAGCGCGCCGTCGATGACGCCCGTCACCAGCAACGTGCCCGCGCCGAAGGTCGCGCTGACCGCCATGCCCACGAGCCCGCCCAACAGCACCAGGGCGAGCGCGTCACGCGTGCGGTCCATCTCCAACCGGAAGCCCGCTCGCCTCAGCAGGAGGTAGGCGACGAGGGGAGCGATCGTGTTGCCGGCGGTGATGAGGACCGTCGCGTCGAGGTCGGCGAGCGTCGTGTTGGCCACGAACGCGCCCAGTGCGATCCCCGGCCACATCTTCAGCCCGCACAGCAGGAGGGCGAGCACGGCGACACCGGTCGGCGGCCACAACGGCGTCACCTGGTCGTTGACCAGTGCTTGGAGGAGACCGACCAGCGCGCCCGCGTAGTAACAAGCCGCGACGAGGACGACGTGGAACGCGTACCGGCCGAACCGAGGCGAGGGCTGCACCGGCACAGCATCCACCGTCCCCGGGGGTCGCACCACGTCTAGCTGCGGAGATGACGTAGTCGACCCCCCGATTTGTCTCTGCGGGAGGCGGGGTGTAACTTTCTCTCTGCCAGCGCGGAACGGGCCGGAGAGAAACCGGAACGGAGCGCGGCGCGCAGAAGCCCCCGGGACTGAATCAGCAGCACAGCGTGCTGCCTCGGCCCTGGACTGGTAGCACACAATTGAATGCTAAGCGAGTTTGTCGCGGAGCCGAGAAGCCGAAACCGGCCGATTTGACACCGCGAAAACGAACGAGCTAAGGTTCAACCACAGCAAGCGAAACACCGGAAACACAAAGCCCCGGATTGCACCGCGGTAAGACTGCGGGACGAGATGGTGAGCGCGTGTTCTTTGAGAACTCAACAGCGTGCCGAATAGCCAGTAAATTTATGAACCTCGTCAAGAGGTTTCCTTTGAGATTGTTACTGGACAACTGACATTATTGTCAGTGTTGTTCGGAGCGATCAAACATTCCTTATTGGAGAGTTTGATCCTGGCTCAGGACGAACGCTGGCGGCGTGCTTAACACATGCAAGTCGAGCGGTAAGGCCCTTCGGGGTACACGAGCGGCGAACGGGTGAGTAACACGTGGGTAACCTGCCCTGTACTCTGGGATAAGCCTGGGAAACTAGGTCTAATACCGGATATGACTCCACTAGGCATCTTGTGGGGTGGAAAGTTCCGGCGGTACAGGATGGACCCGCGGCCTATCAGCTTGTTGGTGGGGTAATGGCCTACCAAGGCGACGACGGGTAGCCGGCCTGAGAGGGTGACCGGCCACACTGGGACTGAGACACGGCCCAGACTCCTACGGGAGGCAGCAGTGGGGAATATTGCACAATGGGCGAAAGCCTGATGCAGCGACGCCGCGTGAGGGATGACGGCCTTCGGGTTGTAAACCTCTTTCAGCGGGGACGAAGGGCAACTGACGGTACCCGCAGAAGAAGCACCGGCTAACTACGTGCCAGCAGCCGCGGTAATACGTAGGGTGCGAGCGTTGTCCGGAATTATTGGGCGTAAAGAGCTCGTAGGCGGTTTGTTGCGTCGGCTGTGAAAACTTCACGCTTAACGTGGAGCCTGCAGTCGATACGGGCAGACTTGAGTTCGGCAGGGGAGACTGGAATTCCTGGTGTAGCGGTGAAATGCGCAGATATCAGGAGGAACACCGGTGGCGAAGGCGGGTCTCTGGGCCGATACTGACGCTGAGGAGCGAAAGCGTGGGGAGCGAACAGGATTAGATACCCTGGTAGTCCACGCCGTAAACGGTGGGTGCTAGGTGTGGGGGACTTCCACGTCCTCCGTGCCGCAGCTAACGCATTAAGCACCCCGCCTGGGGAGTACGGCCGCAAGGCTAAAACTCAAAGGAATTGACGGGGGCCCGCACAAGCGGCGGAGCATGTGGATTAATTCGATGCAACGCGAAGAACCTTACCTGGGCTTGACATGCACCGGAAACCTGCAGAGATGTAGGCCTCTTCGGACTGGTGTACAGGTGGTGCATGGCTGTCGTCAGCTCGTGTCGTGAGATGTTGGGTTAAGTCCCGCAACGAGCGCAACCCTCGTTCCATGTTGCCAGCGCGTAATGGCGGGGACTCATGGGAGACTGCCGGGGTCAACTCGGAGGAAGGTGGGGATGACGTCAAGTCATCATGCCCCTTATGTCCAGGGCTTCACACATGCTACAATGGCCGGTACAGAGGGCTGCTAAGCCGTGAGGTGGAGCGAATCCCACAAAGCCGGTCTCAGTTCGGATCGGGGTCTGCAACTCGACCCCGTGAAGTCGGAGTCGCTAGTAATCGCAGATCAGCAACGCTGCGGTGAATACGTTCCCGGGCCTTGTACACACCGCCCGTCACGTCACGAAAGTCGGTAACACCCGAAGCCCGTGGCCCAACCAGCTTGCTGGGGGGAGCGGTCGAAGGTGGGACTGGCGATTGGGACGAAGTCGTAACAAGGTAGCCGTACCGGAAGGTGCGGCTGGATCACCTCCTTTCTAAGGAGCATTCCTCACCGGTCACTTTCGGGTGGCCTGTGGAGAGCCATGCCGGCGGCGAATGATCGTCGGATGGTTGCTCAATGATGTGGATGCTGGCTAATGCATTCGGTCTTGTTGCCATACGAGTTAGTACTGTCCCTTCGGGGGCGTGGAAGGGTCGTGTGGGGGCTTGGTCTCGTGTTCGGCACGCTGTTGGGTCCTGAGAGAACACGTGAGTGTTTTCCTCAGCGAGAAACGACAGGACGGTCTCCGTCCGCGAACCGCTGGTCTTCGGGCCGGGTAGGCGTGGGCAGTGTGGGATGGTGTCTGGTTGTTCTTTGAGAACTGCACAGTGGATGCGAGCATCTTTGTGGCAAGTTATTAAGGGCACACGGTGGATGCCTTGGCACCAGGAGCCGATGAAGGACGTAGGAGACTGCGAAAAGCCTTGGGGAGCTGTCAACCGAGCTGAGATCCAAGGGTATCCGAATGGGGAAACCCGGCCCCAGTCATGTGGGGTCACCCACGCCTGAACACATAGGGCGTGTGGAGGGAACGCGGGGAAGTGAAACATCTCAGTACCCGCAGGAAGAGAAAACAACCGTGATTCCGTGAGTAGTGGCGAGCGAAAGCGGAAGAGGCTAAACCGTATTCGTGTGATACCCGGCAGGGGTTGCGTGTACGGGGTCGTGGGACTTACTGGCCAGTTCTGCCGGATTGGCAAGGAGTCATAAAATGTCGTGGTTAGCGGAACGCGTCTGGAAAGCGTGGCCGTAGAGGGTGAGAGTCCCGTACGTGAAAACCCGACATCTCCTAGTGATGTTCCCAAGTAGCAGCGTACTCGTGAAATTCGCTGTGAATCTGGCGGGACCACCCGCTAAGCCTGAATACTACCTGGTGACCGATAGCGGACTAGTACCGTGAGGGAAAGGTGAAAAGTACCCCGGGAGGGGAGTGAAATAGTACCTGAAACCGTGTGCCTACAATCCGTCGGAGCCTTTAGGGGTGACGGCGTGCCTTTTGAAGAATGAGCCTGCGAGTTAGTGCTGCGTGGCGAGGTTAACCCGTGTGGGGTAGCCGTAGCGAAAGCGAGTCCGAATAGGGCGATTGAGTCGCGTGGTCTAGACCCGAAGCGGAGTGATCTAGCCATGGCCAGGGTGAAGCGTGGGTAAGACTACGTGGAGGCCCGAACCCACCAGGGTTGAAAACCTGGGGGATGAGCTGTGGTTAGGGGTGAAAGGCCAATCAAACTCCGTGATAGCTGGTTCTCCCCGAAATGCATTTAGGTGCAGCGTCGTGTGTTTCGTGCCGGAGGTAGAGCACTGGATGGTCTAGGGGGCCCACAAGCTTACCGAAATCAACCAAACTCCGAATGCCGGTACGTGAGAGCGCGGCAGTGAGACTGCGGGGGATAAGCTTCGTAGTCGAGAGGGAAACAGCCCAGAACGCCGGCTAAGGCCCCTAAGTGTGTGCTAAGTGGGAAAGGATGTGGGGTCGCCCAGACAACCAGGAGGTTGGCTTAGAAGCAGCCACCCTTTAAAGAGTGCGTAATAGCTCACTGGTCAAGTGGTCCTGCGCCGACAATGTAGCGGGGCTCAAGCACACCGCCGAAGCCGTGTCATTTCAGTGTCATGCTGGGATGGGTAGGGGAGCGTCGTTCAGCCATTGAAGCGCCGGAGTGATCCAGGTGTGGAGGCTGGACGAGTGAGAATGCAGGCATGAGTAGCGAAAGACGAGTGAGAAACTCGTCCGCCGGATGACCAAGGGTTCCTGGGCCAGGCTAATCCGCCCAGGGTAAGTCGGGACCTAAGGCGAGGCCGACAGGCGTAGTCGATGGACAACGGGTTGATATTCCCGTACCCGTGTGAACGCGCCCATGGCGAACCTTGTGATACTAACCGCCCAAAGCCTGTCCTGGGTCTTCGGATCTGGGACTACGTGGAGCGCGGGACCTGAACTTGTAGTAGTCAAGCGATGGGGTGACGCAGGAGGGTAGCTCCGCCAGTGAGTGGTAGTACTGGTGTAAGCGTGTAGGCCGTAGCATAGGCAAATCCGTGCTGCATACAGGCTGAGACGTGATGCATAGCCGATTGAGGCGAAGTAGAGTGATCCCATGCTGCCGAGAAAAGCCTCTAGTGAGTGTTCATGCGGCCCGTACCCCAAACCGACACAGGTGGTCAGGTAGAGAATACCGAGGCGATCGGGCGAACTGTGGTTAAGGAACTCGGCAAAATGCCCCCGTAACTTCGGGAGAAGGGGGGCCGAGGGATTTGAAGCCCCTTGCGGGCTAGGATTTTTCGGCCGCAGAGACCAGCGAGAAGCGACTGTTTACTAAAAACACAGGTCCGTGCGAAGTCGCAAGACGATGTATACGGACTGACGCCTGCCCGGTGCTGGAACGTTAAGGGGACCGGTTAGTCTTTCGGGGCGAAGCTGAGAACTTAAGCGCCAGTAAACGGCGGTGGTAACTATAACCATCCTAAGGTAGCGAAATTCCTTGTCGGGTAAGTTCCGACCTGCACGAATGGCGTAACGACTTCTCGACTGTCTCAACCACAGGCCCGGCGAAATTGCATTACGAGTAAAGATGCTCGTTACGCGCGGCAGGACGGAAAGACCCCGGGACCTTTACTATAGCTTGGTATTGGTGTTCGGTTCGGCTTGTGTAGGATAGGTGGGAGACTGTGAAGCGCTGACGCCAGTCAGTGTGGAGTCGTCGTTGAAATACCACTCTGGTCGTACTGGATGTCTAACCTCGGTCCGTGATCCGGATCAGGGACAGTGCCTGGTGGGTAGTTTAACTGGGGCGGTTGCCTCCCAAAGGGTAACGGAGGCGCTCAAAGGTTCCCTCAGCCTGGTTGGCAATCAGGTGTCGAGTGCAAGTGCACAAGGGAGCTTGACTGTGAGACCGACAGGTCGAGCAGGGACGAAAGTCGGAACTAGTGATCCGGCCATGGCTTGTGGAAGCGTGGTCGCTCAACGGATAAAAGGTACCCCGGGGATAACAGGCTGATCTTGCCCAAGAGTCCATATCGACGGCATGGTTTGGCACCTCGATGTCGGCTCGTCGCATCCTGGGGCTGGAGTAGGTCCCAAGGGTTGGGCTGTTCGCCCATTAAAGCGGTACGCGAGCTGGGTTTAGAACGTCGTGAGACAGTTCGGTCCCTATCCGCCGCGCGCGTAGGATACTTGCGGAAGGCTGTCCCTAGTACGAGAGGACCGGGACGGACGGACCTCTGGTGTGCCAGTTGTCCTGCCAAGGGCATTGCTGGTTGGCTACGTTCGGAAGGGATAACCGCTGAAAGCATCTAAGCGGGAAGCCTGTTCCTAGATGAGGTATCCCACCCCTTTGTGGGTTAAGGCCCCCAAGAGACCATTGGGTTGATAGGCCGGAGATGGAAGGTCGGTAACGGCTGGAGTTGACCGGTACTAATAGGCCGAGGACTTGTCTCGAAGACGCTACGCATCCACTGTGCGGTTCTGAAAGAACCGAACCGGACCACCACGGTCCACCCATGACGTAGGTCGGGGTGGGTTGGGGTGCCTACGGGTTGGTAATTTCATAGTGTTTCGGTGGTCATAGCGGTTGGGGAACACCCGGTCCCATTCCGAACCCGGTAGTTAAGCCTTCCAGCGCCGATGGTACTGCACTCGTGAGGGTGTGGGAGAGTAGGACGCCGCCGAACAATTCTTCGCCTTCAGGGGCACCCGGATCAGGGTGCCCCTGAAGGCTTTTTCACGTTCGGCACGGTGAGGTGTGACCGGGCTGCTCGGCATGACCGGGCTCGGTTGAGTAGTTTTCTGCCATGCACCACGAGCCGGTCGACCCCCGAACGCAGCGCCGCTCCGGCGGGAGCGCCACCGTCCAAGCGGACCTGGCCACGAATCCGTTCCGCGTCGACCGGGACCGGGTGGCCAGCTCCCCGTTCTTCGCCCGGCTCGGCGGCGTCACGCAGGTCGTCAGCTCGACCGGTTCGGGTCTGCTGGTGCACAACCGCCTCACGCACAGCTTGAAGGTCGCGCAGGCCGCCCGCGCCATCGCCGAGCGCCTCACCACCCGGCTCGACGTGGCCAACCTGCTGGACAAGCTCGGCGGCTGCGACCCGGACGTGGTGGAGGCCGCCTCGTTGGCGCACGACCTGGGGCACCCGCCGTTCGGGCATCTCGGCGAGCAGGTCCTCGACCGCCTGGCCCGGCACCGGTTCGGGTTGTCGGACGGGTTCGAGGGCAACGCCCAGTCGTTCCGCATCGTCACGACCACGGACGTGCGGGGACCGGCGGCGGTCGGGCTCGACCTGACGGTGGCGGTGCGCGCGGCGATGCTGAAGTACCCGTGGACGCGCCTGTCGTACCCGAAGCCGCACCCGAGGGACCTGCCCGCGCCGCCCCGTGGCGCGGCCGAGCCGACCGACGGGCCGGGCACCGGGTCGAGCAAGTTCTCCGCCTACGTCACCGAGCTGGACGACGTCGTGCAGTCCCGCGCGTTCTACACGGCCCGGGTGGAGTCGTGGCAGCAGACGGTCGAGGCGTCGGTCATGGACACGGCGGACGACATCGCCTACGCCATCCACGACCTGGAGGACTTCCACCGCGTGGGCGTGCTCCAGCACGCCACCGTCTCGACCGAGCTGAACACCTGGCTGGACCACGCGGTGGAGCTGGCGGGCCTGAGCGCCGCGGACCTCGCCGCCCAGGAACGCCGACCGGGCCGTTCGCTGGAGGCGCTGCGCCGCCGGCTGCACGCCAAGGACTCGTGGGCCGTGCACGACGACGCGTTCGCGCAGGCGGTGGCGAAGGTGCGCGCCGAGCTGGTCGACGGTCTGCTGGCGGTGCCGTTCGACGGCTCGGTGGAGGCGGAGCAGGCGGTGGCCGGGTTCTCCGCCCGCTGGACACGCCGCCTGGTCGACTCGGTGGGCGTGGTCGAGGAGCCCACGACCAGGTCCGGGCACGTGGTGCTGGCCGTGCCGCAGTGGCACGAGGTGCAGGTGCTGAAGTTCGTGCACCGCCGGTTCGTGCTGCTCCGACCCGACCTCGCGCTGCACCAGCGCGGCCAGGCGCGGCTGCTGACGGCGCTGGTCGAGGCGTTGGAGCAGTGGGTCACCGACCGGCACGAGGCGAACCGGCTGCCGCGCCGGCTGCACGACCTGGTCGAGCTGGCGGGGGAGGAGTACGCGGCGCTGGCGCGCACGGACCCGTCCGCACTGGTCGGCGCGACGGGTGAGACGCCGTCCGGTCCGGACGCCGTCCGGGCGCTGGCGCGTGGCCGCGCGGTGGTCGACTTCATCGCCTCGCTCACCGACAACCAGGCCGCGGCGCTGCTCGACGCGCTGTCCGGACGAACCGGTCAGCTGTGGACAGATGCTTTTGTACTGTGAAATGTGATGGATTCACCGTCTGGGAAGTAGGCCGAACGGTGGCAGACGGTACTTGTCCGTGCGCAATACGTTGACCCCTCGGTCGGAGACATCCGACCGCAGGCCGCGTGCGTCGGGGGCACGCAATATCTGGGGGAGACGCCTGTGCGCTCACCGAAACGTCGTTCACGAAGAAACGCCCTCATCGCGGCCGGCGCCGCGGTGCTGCTGACCCTGGGCGCCGTGTCGCCCGCCTCCGCCGATCCGACCAAGGCGTCCAAGGGCGTCGAGGACAAGACCGCCGCGCAGATCGCCGCGCTGCAGGACATCAAGCGGTCGCTCACCGAAGCCGAGTCCAAAGTGGACAGCGCGCTCGTGGTCGAGCAGCGCCGCCGGTCGAACTCCACCACGTTCGCCAAGCTCCCCGCCCTCCAGACGGGGGTGAAGGTCCAAAGCGGAAACACCGTCGTGGTGGACATCCGCGCGTTCAAGGTCACCGACGACCTGGTGGCCGCCGTGAAGACGGCCGGCGGCGCCATCCGCTCGGTCTCCACCGAGGGTCGGACGGTCCGCGCCCAGTTGCCGCTCGGCTCGCTGACCAAGCTCTCCGCGCGGGGCGACGTCCGTCGCGTCGAGACGGCGGTCGAGTACAAGACGTTCAACAAGCAGGACCGCAAGGCCGACCCGGCGACCTCGAAGGAGGACAAGGCCCGGGAGATCGAGACCCGCACCCGCGAGGCCCTGATCGCGCCGCAGGCGGTCAAGACCGGTGAGGGCGACCGGGCGCACGCGGCGGACACCGCCCGCAGCTCCTTCCGCGTCACCGGCACGGGCGTGAAGCTGTGCGCGCTGTCCGACGGCGTCGACTCGCTCGCGCTCTCGCAGACGGCCGGCGAGCTGCCCGCCGGCGTCGAGGTCCTGGCCGGCCAGGAGGGCTCCGGCAACGAGGGCACCGCGATGCTGGAGATCCTCCACGACATCGCGCCGAACGCGAGCCTCGGCTTCGCCACGGCGGTCAACGGCGACGCGAGCTTCGCCGACAACATCCGCGCCCTGCGCTTCCAGCTGGGCTGCGACGTCATCGTGGACGACATCCTCTACTTCAACGAGTCGCCGTTCCAGGACGGCGTGATCGCGCAGGCCGTGGACGCGGTCACCGCCGACGGCGCGCTGTTCTTCTCCTCCGCCGGCAACGAGGGCAACGTCGCCGACGGCACCTCGGGCCACTGGGAGGGCCAGTTCGTCGACTCCGGCGTGGGCGTCGGCAAGTTCGCCGGCACCGCGCACGACTTCAACCCCTCGCCCGACGCCAAGCAGGTGTTCAACCCGCTGTCGGACAGCTCGGGCAACGTGCCCGTGACGCTGTTCTGGTCCGACCCGCTGACCTCGTCGTTCAACGACTACGACCTGTACCTGGCGAACTCGCAGGGCAACGTGGTGGCGTTCAGCCAGGGCGTGCAGGACGGCAGCCAGGACCCGTACGAGCGGCTGAACACGCCCACGGGCGCGTCCGGCCTGCGGCTGGCCGTGGTCAAGTTCCGCGGTGAGGACAAGTACCTGGCGCTGAGCGCCCTGGGCGGTCGCTTCAAGGACTCCTCCGACGGGCTCAAGAAGTTCGCCACGCCCGGCGTGACCCGTGGCCACTCCGCGGCCAAGGGCGCGATCAGCGTGGCGGCGGCGCCGGCGAACAACCCGCTGCCGTTCGACCTGGAGCCGGGTGACCCGGCCAACCCGCGCGGCCCGTTCCCGAACGCGTTCGACGGCACGCAGAAGCCCGAGCGGTTCACCTCGGACGGTCCGCGCCGGGTGTTCTTCGCGCCCGACGGCACCCCGCGCGAGGAGTTGCGGCAGAAGCCCGACCTGACCGCGGCCGACGGCGTGCAGACCAGCGTGGCCGGCTTCAACCCGTTCTTCGGCACGTCGGCGTCCGCGCCGAACGCGGCCGGCATCGCGGGTCTGGTGCTGTCCGGCAACCCCGGCCTGTCGCCCGCCGAGGTGCGGGAGGCGATGACCGCCACCGCGATCGACCTCGTCGAGGCGGGCCGGGACAACCGGACCGGTGCGGGCGTCGTGCGCGCCGACCTGGTGCTGGCCTACACCGGCGCCTCGCCGCAGCCGCTGGCGAAGGCGGCGAAGCCGTCCGTGGTCAACGACGCCGACGGCAGCCAGTACCTCAAGCCGGGCACCACGGCCACGGTCACCGTGCCGGTGGTCAACTCCGGTGACGGCACGGCCGCGTCGACCAGCCTCGTGCTCACCACGCCCACCCCGGGTGTGACGATCGCGCCGCGGTCGAAGTCCTACGGCAACATCGAGGTCGGCCAGACGGTCACCAACACGTTCAAGGTGACCGTGCCCGCGTCGTCGACCGTCGGCTCGGCCATCCGGCTGGACGCCAGGGTGACCTTCGCGGGCTCCACCTCGCCCACCACGAGCACGTTCACGCTCAACGTCGGCGAGCCGTCCCGCGACACGAAGACGTTCGCTTACGCCGGGCCGGCCGTGGCCATCCCGGACAACGACGCCACCGGCGTCTCGGTGGAGATCCCGGTCAGCGGCGTCGGCCGCGGCTCCAAGGTCGTGTTCTCCATCGACGGCGACACCTGCAACGCGACGACGGGCGCGACCACGGTCGGCATCGACCACACGTTCGTCGGTGACCTGGTCGGCACGCTGACCTCGCCGTCCGGCGCGACCGCCACGGTGTTCCAGCGCAACGGCTCGACCGGCAACAACCTGTGCCAGGTCGTGTTCGACGACACCGCCGCGCAGCCGTTCTCGTCGGTGACCAGCGCGTTGGCGCCGTACACCGGCACGTGGCGGCCCACCACCCCGCTGGGCGCGCTGCTGGCCGAGCCGGTGGACGGCACGTGGACGTTCAAGGTCACGGACGGCGCGGCGTCCGACCGCGGCTCGATCCGCTCGGTCTCGCTGAAGATCAACGGTTACATCTAGGGTTCACCAGCGTGTGGGAAGGGCCCCGGGAGCACGCTCCCGGGGCCCTTCTGCGCACGGATGTTCACGTGTTACTTCGGCCACTCCCAGCGGATGCCGAACACGCCGGGCCCGAAGCCCAGAGCCACGGCGTGCACGCCGCCCGCCGCGTCCAGGGCCAGGTTGCGGCGCCGTGACGGGGTGTCGTCGCCGGCGGGCACGCTGAACTGCTGGCAGCGGGCCGGCAGGTTCGACTGGTCGAACCGCACCTCGATCACGTACTCGCGCACCGGCAGCCGGAACTTGCGGGCGAAGGTGTTGTTGCCCGCCGGGTAGTGGCCCTCGGCGAACAGCAGCTCGTACTCCATGATGATGGTCTCGCCCCTGGCCAGGGGCCGGTCGAACATCATCTCCGCGGCCATGATGTTGGCCTCGGTGTCCTCGACCACGCGGCCGAGGTGGCAGTTGCGCAGGTTCACCACCTGCGGCAGCACGTTGGCCTGCTCGGTCTCGAACACCAGCGCCCACCGGTCCGGGCCGTCCTGCTCGGCGCGCAGGATCTGGCGCACCCACACCGAGCGCTGACCGCCGTCCGCGGCGATCTCGATCCGGTCGTGCTGGCTGATCCGGCCCAGCTTCACGTCCGACGACGTGTCCACCTTCGTGAGCAGGCTCGCCACCCGTTCACGACGCGCCCACAGCGCGTCGATGGGCATCATCGTCGTCGGTCGGGACCGCCTGCCACGCGGGCGCGGCGGCCCGAGCAGCGCCGACAGGCCTGCCTGCGGCACGCCGAGCACGGTCTCCAGGTGGCGCAGCGCCTCCAGCGACTCGGGTCGCTCGGGTCGGCGTCGGCCGGACTGCCAGTAGCTCAGCGTCGCGACGCTGATGGTGACCCCGCGCAGCGCGAGCCGGTGCTGGATGCGGTCGAGACTCAGCCTGCTCGCTTTGATCGCGGCTCTCAGCGCCTCGGGGAACGGTCCCGTGGTGAGAAGCTGCGCAAGACTGCCGTGTCCCGTCGAGTCGAGTTCGTCGACGGACAGGTTGGGTCGACCGGCAGCGTTGGTCATTGTGACTCCCCGCTGTCATGAGATCACGCCCCAGTGACCCTACCCGCCAACGCAGGGCGTTGGTGCCTTCCAGGTGGAGTCAATGATTGGGCCATACGGGTTACGAGTTCACTGGGATGGGCATCGTTCTGTCAAGTGGTGAACATCCGTGCTCTTCCCTTTGTAAACCCGTCGGTAACATTGTGCAACGCGGGCTTCGGGGTCCTGGCGTCGACCCCTTCGGCACCGATGCCGGACTGGTACGCGGCGCCGCCCGTCCTGCGCCCCACCGGCCACGTGCCGTTGGCGGTCGTTGATCCGTTGGGCCTACTGTGTGCCCGGTGACCGCCGCCCAGGACCTCGTGCCCCTGCCGGAGGACGCGTTGACGGAGGTCGCCGCCGCCGTGCTCGGCGCCGGCCACCACGTGGTGCTCGACCTGCTCGACGTCGTGCGCCACCACGGCGGGCCGCCCGTCGACGTGGTGCGCGCGGGCGACGACCTGCTGCCCCGGCTGGCGCACGAGAACGCGCTGGACCAGGCGCTGCTGCTGGCCCGGCAGGTGCTGCGGCCCGGCGGCCTGTTCGTGGCCGCCGTCCCCGAGCTGGACAAGCTCGGCCGGCTCCGGCCCACCGCGCCGCCGCCGAAGGTGTCCGGGCGCGGCCCCGACCGGCAGGTGACCGTGCAGCTGTGGGACTGGGCGGCCGACGGCGAGTCCTACGCCCTGGAGGTCGTGCGGCTCGTGCGCGGCGCGGAGACGTGGGAGGTGGCGAACACCGTGTCGACCCGGCACCGCGTGCTGTCGCCCGAGCAGATGTCAGCCTCGTTGACCGATGCCGGGTTCGGCGCCGTGCAGCGGCTCTCGCCCGCCGAGTGCGGGCACCCGCTGCCGGTCTGGGTCGCGGTCGCGCCGGCATGAGCGCCGTGCCGCCGTGACCAAGGTCCGCCCGGTCTCCGGCGGCGGCCGGGCGGTCGAGGTGCCGCCCGAACGCCTGGCCGGGTGGTTCTCCCGGTTCGCCGGGCGGCACGGCGGGGTGGTGTCCACGTCGGTGACGCCCGGTCGTTGCCTGGTCACGGCGGTGGACGGGACGACGGCCTCGGTGACGGCCGCGTTCGGTGAATTCACCCCCGAGAGTGAGTCTGAAGGTCTGGTGCTGGACGCGTTGCTGGCGCACGCGCTCGCGTCGCGCCGGATCGGGTTGCTGCTGGTGCGGCTCGGCGGGCACAGCGTCGGGGTGGCACGGGACGGCGTCGTGCTCGTGTCGACCACGGACAGTCGTCAGGTGCACGGGCGCAACAAGGCGGGTGGGTGGTCGCAGCAGCGGTTCGCGCGGCGTCGGGAGGGGCAGGCCCGGGTCGCCCTTCAGGCGGCGGCGGACGACGCGGCGAGGGTGTTGGCGCCCCGGGTTCGGCTCGGTGAGCTGGACGCGGTCGTGCTCGGTGGCGATCGTCAGGCGTTGGAGGCGCTGCGGGGTGACCGCCGACTGGGGGAGGTGTTCGCGCTGGCGTCACCGCGCGTGCTGGACGTGCCGGAGCCTCGGCGGGCGGTGCTGGACGAGGCCGCCGCGCGGGCGCGGGCGGTGGAGGTCGTGGTCCGGGAAACTCCCCAAAACTCGTGACAACCCCCGCCGCACCCGACCGCATTTAGAAGGGTGAGGGGACGCCGAACCGCAGCGGCCCCACGAACCCGAGGAGCAGTCTTGCTGCGCAAACGACTCGTGCTGGCGGCGGGGGCCGTCGTGCTCGGCGGTATCGCCGTGGCCGGGACCGCGCTGGCGTCCGGCGGTGGCGACGAAGCGCCCGCGTCGACCACGACCAAGCCCCCCGCCACGTCGGTCACCACGTCGCCGATCGCGATCTCACCGACGTCTGTCTCGCCGACGTCCACGGCGCCGATCGAGACCACGCCGCAGCCGACGGTCAGCACCAGCCCGGGGCCGTGGCCCACGACGACCAGCCCGCGCCCGGAGCCGACCACGTCCCAACCGCCGGTGACCACGACGACGGTGACCACGTCGCCGGGTGGGTCGTTCCCGACGACCACGACGCTGTCCCCGCAACCGACGCCGCTGCCGACCACGACGACGGCCACCACGAGGCGCTGACGGCGTGAGCTGGGACGCGGAGTTCACCCACTACTTCGACCGGTGTGCCGACTCGATGCGCTTCACCGCGTTCTTGTTGTGCGGCAACCACCACGAGGCCGAAGACGTGGTGCAGTCCGCGTTCCTCAAGTTCTACCTGGCGGGGCCGAAGCCGGCGCAGGGCGGAGGGCTGGACGCCTACCTCCGGCAGATCGTGGTGCGCACGTTCCTGGCCGAGCGCCGTCGGGCGCGGTGGAAACGGGAGAAGCTCACCGACGTGATGCCGGAGGTGCCGGCGGCGGGGTCGTTGAGCGAGGACCGGCTGGTGGTGTGGAAGGCGTTGGGCGCCGTGCCCTCGAAGCAGCGGGCGGCGCTCGTGCTGCGGTACTGGCACGACCTGGGGGTGGAGGAGACGGCCGCGGCCCTCGGTTGCTCGGTCGGCACGGTGAAGAGCAACACGAGCCGCGGCCTCAAGGCGTTGCGGCAGAGGCTGGGACCGGAGTTCGGCGAGTTGTGGCAGGAGGTGTCGCGCGGTGCTTGAGGACGAGTTGAAGAAGACGTTCGAAGAACTGAACATCAAGCCGCAGCCACGCACGTTCGGGGCCGTGGACATCGTCCACCGGGGCACCGCCGTCAAACGCCGCCGGCGCACCTACGCCGTCGCCGCGACCGGCACCGGCACCGCCGTGGTCGCCGTGGTGGTCGCCTTCGCCCTGAACCAGCCGCCGAGCCAGGACGACAACCGCCCGGCAGGCCCCCCGATCCCGACCACGAGCACCCCACTGCAACCGAACCCCACCGCCACCACCACACCGAACCCCACCTCGCCCTCGGCGGAGAACCCAACCGCCACACCCCCCAACCCCACCACCACCAACCCCAACCGCACCACCATCACCACCTCCCCGATCACCACCTCCACCACCACGATCACCACACCGACCACCACAAGAACCACAAGCCCCAACCCAACCACCACCTCCACCGACACCCTCCAAACCACCCGCTAACTACCCCGCCACCTACCCCCGCCCGACCCTCCCGCCCAGCTACCTCTCCGCCCGACACCCGCTGCTCCCGCTCACTCCGCCGACACCGCTGTGCTTCCGGCCAATGCGCCCACTTGTCCGCCACCGGCCACCCACCGTTCGGTCGCCAATCCGTGCCCGCCTGATTCCGCGTGCAGCGCTGCATTTTTGCTGGTAGTGGTTCGCTGAGACCGTCAAGCGACTGGGTGTTCCCGACTCGGCGCGCCGTACCTTCTCCAGACCAGGTCCCGCACCCCGCGCCTCCTGCTGACCGGCCCGGCCCTCCGGCGCCTGCCCTGCTGCCTCATCCCAACCCCGCGCGCCACCCATGTCCGCTCCGCGCGCCGCTGCCCGCGCGTCGTTCCCACCCCGCCGACACCAACGGCGGGGCTCGTCCGGCATGAGCCCCGCCGTCGTCCGGTCCCCAGGGTGAACCGGGGAGTCCGGGACCGACCTACCCCAGCGTGCCGGTGGCGAGCAGCCCGCCGTCCACCCGCACGGTCTCGCCGGTGATCCACTCGGCGGCGTCCGAAGCCAGGAACGCGACCAGCCGCGCGACGTCCTCCGGCGTCCCGAGCCGCTTCATCGGGTACCCGGCCGCCGCCTCCTCCTCACGCCCGGTGTACAGGGCCTCGGCGAAGCGGGTCTTCACCACCGCCGGCGCGACGGCGTTCACCCGCACCTTCGGCCCGAGCTGCCACGCCAGCTCCTCCGTCAACCGGATCAGCGCCGCCTTGCTCGCCCCGTACGCCCCGATCACCCCGGTCGACCGCAGCCCGCCCACGGACGCGATGTTCACCACCGCGCCGCCGTGCTCGTGCATCCACGCCTTCCACGCCAGCTGCACGAACCCGAGCGCGGCGACCACGTTGACGTCGAAGATCTTCCGCACCGCGTCGAGGTCCGCGTCCACCAGAGCGCCGAACACGGGGTTGATGCCGGTGTTGTTGACCAGCACGTCCAGCCGCCCGAACCGCTCCACGGTCGCCTCGACGGCCTGCGCGCGGTCGTCGGCGTTTCCTGCGTTTCCCGGGACCGCCAGCACACGATCGGGTGAAACGCCCGCTGCGGTCGCCAGCGATTCGGCCGCCGCCGTGACCGCCTCCGCCTTGCGCGACGTGATCGCCACCGACGCGCCGCGCGACAGCAGCTCCAGCGCGATGCCGTGCCCGATACCCCGACTGGCGCCCGTGACCAGGGCCGCCCTGCCCGTGAAGTCCGAAGTCATACCGGGCAATGTATGCCGGTGGACACACACTGCTGATCAGGTGGCGCCCACCCAGTAGACTGGACCCGTGGTCATCCTCATCGAGTAGGTCCCGCGCCAGCTGCGCCGTTGACCTCGCATGACCACACACCCGGAGTAAAACTTGATCACCGCGACCGATCTCGAGTTGCGCGCGGGCTCGCGCATCCTGCTGTCCGACGCCACCCTCCGCGTCCAGTCCGGCGACCGCATCGGCCTCGTCGGCCGCAACGGCGCGGGCAAGACCACGTCCCTGCGCGTCCTCGCGGGCGAGGGTCAGCCGTACGCGGGCGAGGTCCGCCGCACCGGCGAGCTCGGCTACCTGCCGCAGGACCCGCGCGAGGGCGATCTGTCGGTCATCGCCAAGGACCGCGTGCTGTCCGCGCGCGGCCTGGACCAGCTGCTCCGGGACATGGAGAAGATGCAGTCCACGATGGCCGAGCTGGTCGACGACGCCGAGCTGCAGGAGGCCGTGCGCAAGTACGGCCGCCTGGAGGAGCGGTTCTCGGCGCTCGGCGGGTACGCGGCCGAGAGCGAAGCCGCCCGCATCTGCGCGAACCTCGGCCTGGCCGACCGCGTGCTCGCCCAGCCGCTGCGCACGCTGTCCGGCGGTCAACGCCGCCGCGTCGAGCTGGCCCGCATCCTGTTCGCCGCCTCCGAGGGCGGCGTCGGCACGAAGTCCAGCACGATCCTGCTGATCGACGAGCCGACCAACCACCTCGACGCGGACTCCATCGCGTGGCTGCGCGGGTTCCTGAAGTCGCACGAGGGCGGCCTGGTCGTGATCAGCCACGACGTCGAGCTGCTCGACGACGTGGTCAACAAGGTGTGGTTCCTCGACGCGACGCGCGGCGAGGTCGACATCTACAACATGGGCTGGAAGAAGTACCTCGAAGCGCGCGCCGCCGACGAGAAGCGCCGCCGGCGTGAGCGCGCCAACGCGGAGAAGAAGGCCGGCGCGCTCATGGCGCAGGCCGACAAGATGCGCGCGAAGGCCACCAAGGCGGTCGCCGCGCAGAACATGGCCCGCCGAGCCGAGAAGCTGCTGTCCGGCCTGGAGGACACCCGCCAGGCGGACAAGGTCGCCAAGATCCGCTTCCCGCAGCCCGCCACCTGCGGCAGGACGCCGTTGACCGCGGAGGGCCTGAGCAAGTCTTACGGCTCGCTGGAGGTCTTCAGCGGCGTCGACCTGGCCATCGACCGCGGCTCACGGGTGGTCATCCTCGGGCTGAACGGCGCCGGCAAGACCACGTTGCTGCGGCTGATCGGCTCGATGGAGCGCCCGGACAGCGGCGAGGTGATCGCCGGCCACGGCCTCAAGCTCGGCTACTTCGCCCAGGAGCACGAGACGCTCGACCATGAGGCCACGGTGTGGCAGAACATCCGCCACGCCGCGCCGGACACGCCGGAGCAGCAGCTGCGGTCGCTGCTGGGCACGTTCCTGTTCAGCGGTGAGCAGCTCGAACAGCCCGCCGGCACGCTGTCGGGTGGCGAGAAGACCCGGTTGGCGCTGGCCGGCCTGGTGTCGAGCGCGGCGAACGTGCTGCTGCTGGACGAGCCGACGAACAACCTCGACCCGGCCAGCCGCGAGCAGGTGCTCGACGCGCTGCGGCGGTACGAGGGCGCGGTCGTCCTGGTCACGCACGACCCCGGAGCGGTCGAGGCGCTTGAGCCCGAGCGGGTGATCCTGCTGCCCGACGGCACGGAGGATCACTGGTCCCAGGAGTACCTGGAACTCGTGCAGTTGGCCTGAGCCAACGGGTTTCGCCTCTCTCACCCGAACGTGAGCACTGATCGACTCTGTGTGATCAAACGACCGCTCGCAGATCATTTCGCTTGATCACCTGGCGTTCTTGGTCTTCGTGTTCGATCATTGCGACGACAGGGGCTTACGAAGGCCCGACCTGCTGTCTACGGAAGGCGGGACAAGGTGGCTGACCTGAAGAAGGGTGCCCGGATTACCGGCGCCACGCGGGACAAGCTGGCCGCTGACCTGAAGAAGAAGTACGAAAAGGGCGCGAGCATCCGGGCGTTGGCCGAGTCCACCGGGCGCTCCTACGGCTTCGTGCACCGGGTTCTCAGCGAGTCCGGTGTGCAGCTGCGCGGTCGCGGTGGCGCCACCCGCACGAAGAAGAAGTAAGCTACCCTCCGGTAACCACAAGGCGTCGAGGAGAGACGACGCCTGACGAAACCCGGGGGTTCACGCATGTCGGCACCGACCACCATCGACGCCGACCTGCTGGAACGCGGAGGCGTGCGGCTCGTCGTGGACGGACCGCGCGCGACGATCACGCTCGACCGTCCCGATGTGCTCAACGCGCAGACGCCGTCGACCTGGGTGGCGTTGCGGACGATCGGTGAACAGCTGGGCCCGGACGTCCGCGTCGTGGTCGTCCGGGGTTCCGGTCGCGCCTTCTCCGCAGGGCTCGACCGGCGCATGTTCACGGGCGCCCCGGTGGAGGGCGAACCGGGTCTGCCGGACATCACGCGACGGGGACCCGAAGCAGGCGCCGCGCTGATCGCGGAGTTCCAAGAGGGCTTCCGCTGGCTGCGCGACCCGGCTCGGGTGACGATCGCCGCGGTGCGCGGGCACGCGATCGGCGCGGGCTTCCAGCTCGCGTTGGCGTGCGACTTCCGCGTGGCCGCCGACGACGTCAAGTTCTGCATGGCCGAGACGTCGCTCGGCCTGGTGCCCGACCTCGGCGGCACGTTGCCCCTAGTGCGCCTGGTCGGGTACTCGCGCGCGGCCGAGATCTGCCTGACGGGGCGGCGGGTCGGCGCCGAGGAGGCGCTGCGGATCGGCCTCGCGACCACCGTCGTGCCCGCGGACGGGTTGGACGGCGCGGTCGACGCCCTGGTCGGCCAGTTGCTGCAACCGATGCCCGGCGCCGTTCGGGAGACGTTGGCGCTGCTGGCGTCGGCGGCGGACGGCGCTTCGGAGGAGGAGCAGCTGCGGGCCGAACGTGAGGCGCAGCTGCGCCGCCTCGCCGAACTGTCCGCCCTGGCCGGCGGCCAGAGCTGACACGAGGCCAAACACGATCGGGTGAGATCGGGCCGAAAATGTACGGAAACACCGTTCCCGTACCTCGGTTGATATGACCGAGCCCCGAACCACCCCGAACCCATCCCGCCCGAACCAATCCCACCCCGCCATCCGACACCCGACACCCGACACCCCGACCTCACCCATCCGCCACCGCCGACCCTCCCCCCCGGCCACGCCGCCCCCATGCAGACCGCCCCTGCGCCCACCCCACGCAGCCCGTCCCGCCCACCGCAGCTCCGCCGCCCACTGCACACCCACCGCAGAGCGCCCCAAGCCACCCCACAGCAGCGCCGCCGAAGACCCGCCCCGCCGCAGACCGCCGCCCGTTCCGCCACCGCCGTCCGCACGCGGATGACGCGCTCGGAGGGTGGGCGTCCGCAGCTCCGCCCGGGTCGCAAACGCTTTCCGGGTCGTGGCGCCCGCAGGAACGGGAACGTCGAGCGGGCCGTGGGCGTTACCGTCTGTCGTGGACGGTTCCTGGGGATTGATGCGCAGCGCGATGCGGGCGTCGGACGTGCCAACGGCGGTGCGGCGGGGGACGTTCCGGCGGGTGTGGGGGTTCGCCGGGCCGCACCGGCCCAAGCTGGTCGTGTTCCTGCTGCTCACGGTCGTGTCGGCGGTGCTGGCGGTCAGCACGCCGGTGTTGGCCGGACGCGTGGTGGACGCGATCGTCGGCGGCCGGGACGTGTCCGTCGTGGTGTGGCTGGCCGTGGTGATCGCCGGCATCGCGGTGGTGGACGCGGGGCTCGGGCTGGTCGAGCGGTGGCAGTCGGCGCGGATCGGGGAAGGTCTGATCCACGACCTGCGGCGTGCCGTGTACGAGCACGTGCAGCGCATGCCGATCGCGTTCTTCACCCGAACGCGTACCGGTGCGCTGGTCAGCCGGCTGAACAACGATGTGATCGGCGCGCAGCGGGCGTTCACGTCGACGCTCTCCGGGGTGGTCACCAACGTCATCCAACTGGGGCTCTCGCTAGGCGTGATGTTCACCCTTTCGTGGCAGGTGACCGCGCTCGCCCTGGTGTTGTTGCCGGTGTTCGTGATCCCCGCGCGGCGCATGGGCAGCCGGATGGCGGACCTCCAGCGCGAGGCGTCCACGCTGAACGCGGGCATGACCACCCAGATGACCGAACGGTTCTCCGCGCCGGGCGCGACGCTGGTGAAGCTGTTCGGCCGACCCGAGGCCGAGACCGCCGAGTTCGACGAACGGGCGGCGCGCGTCCGCGACATCGGCGTCCGCACCGCGATGGCGACCCGCTGGTTCATGACCGGCCTGACCCTGGTCTCCGCCCTGGCCCAAGCCCTGGTCTACGGCCTCGGCGGCTACCTCGCGCTGACCGGTCACCTGGCGGCGGGCACCGTCGTCTCGCTCGCGCTCCTCCTGACCCGCCTCTACTCGCCGCTCACCGCCCTCGCCAACGCGCGGGTCGACGTGATGACCGCGCTCGTGTCGTTCGAACGCGTCTTCGAAGTCCTCGACCTCAAGCCGATGATCGCCGAACCGACCCACCCGCGCCGCGTGCCCGACGGCCCGGCGTCCGTCGAGTTCGACGACGTCCGGTTCGCCTACCCGGCGGCGGACAAGGTCTCGCTGGCCTCGCTGGAGTCAGTGGCCACATTGGACACCCGTGGCGGTCAGGAAGTGCTGCACGGCATCAGCTTCCGCGCCGAGCCCGGACAGCTCGTGGCGCTCGTCGGGTCGTCCGGCGCGGGCAAGTCGACCATCGCCTCCCTGATCCCGCGCCTCTACGACGCGGACTCCGGCGCGGTCCGGCTGTCCGGTGTGGACGTCCGTGAGCTGGCGTTCGACTCGATCCGGCGGACCGTCGGCGTCGTCACCCAGGACGGTCACCTGTTCCACGACACGATCCGCGCGAACCTCGCCTACCCGCGACCGGAGGCGACCGAGGACGAGCTGTGGGACGCGCTGCGCCGCGCCCGCCTGGACCACCTCGTCGAATCACTGCCCGACGGCCTCGACACCGTGGTGGGCGAGCGCGGTTACCGGCTCTCCGGCGGTGAACGGCAGCGGCTCACCATCGCCCGCCTGCTCCTGGCCCGGCCGCGCGTGGTCATCCTGGACGAGGCGACCGCGCACCTGGACTCCGAGTCGGAGGCCGCGGTGCAGGTCGCGCTGACCGAGGCGTTGCGCGGCCGGACCGCGCTGGTGATCGCGCACCGGCTGTCCACGATCCGCGCGGCCGACCAGATCCTGGTCGTGGAGGGCGGACGCGTGGTGGAACGCGGCACGCACGCCGAACTGCTCGCGGCGGAGGGGCGCTACGCGGAGCTGTACCGCACGCAGTTCGCCGAAGCGCCCACTGAAGCGCCTGCTTGAAGCGCCTGCTGAATCGTCCGCCGAAGCGCTCACCGAGGGGCCGCCCGCCGAAGGATCGCCCGCTGTGAAGGCCTCCGCGGACCTGGAGACCGCCGGCTGATCACCTGCGGCTGAAGGCGCCCCGCTAGAGCCCGCCGAGGAACGTGCCGGTGGCGGCGACCGCGACCTTGGACGAGCCGCCGTTCACCACCAGCACGGCGAACGCCAGGTCCCCCCGGTACCCGATGAACCAGCCGTGCGACCGGGTGCCGTCACCGAACTGGGCGGTGCCGGTCTTGCCGCGCACGGCGCCGTGAACGGCGAGCTCGCGGGCCGTGCCGCCGGTGACGACCTCGCCCATCATCGAGCGCAACGCGCCCACGACCCCACCGGGCAACGCCGCCGGCGCCTGGCCCTCGGTCGGGATCTCCCGGATCAGCCGCGGCACGGGCGTGCGGCCGTTGGCGACCGTGGCCGCGACCAGCGCCATGCCGAACGGCGTCGCCTGCACCTCGCCCTGGCCGATGCCCGCCTCCACCCTGGCCGGCACGGACTCGGCGGGCGGGACCTTGCCGGTGTTGGTGGTGATGCCCGCGACCGTGAAGTCCGACGTCAGCCCGAAGTACGCGGCGGCCTGGGGCAGCGCGGTCGGGGGCAGGTCCGCCGCCAGCCGGCTGAAGCTGGTGTTGCACGACGCCGCGAACGCCCGGTGCAGCGGCACCGTGCCCAGCTCGAACGAGTCGTCGTTGGTGATCTGCCGGGTGCCGATGGTCGCCTTGCCCGGGCACGCCACCGGCGTGTCGGCCGTCGCCAGGCCACTGGTCATCGCCGCCGTCGCCGTGACGACCTTGAACGTCGACCCAGGCTCGTAGTGGCCGTAGAGCGCGAGCGGGTCGTGCCCGGCGGTCGCGTTCTGCGCCACCGCCAGGATCTCGCCGGTCGACGGCTGGATCGCCACCAGCATGGCCTGCTGACCACCGACCTGGTCGACCGCGACTTGCGCAGCGGCCTGCGTCCTCGGGTCCAGCGTGACCGTCATCGACTGCGGGACCTGCGCCTTCTGCTCCCGCAGCACTGCGACCGCCGCCCCGGCCTGGTCCACGATGGCGACCCGCCAACCGGGCGTGCCCTTCAGCGTGCCGACGGCCGCGCGCACCGAGTCCATCACCACGGGCGCGAAGCCCGGCGGCGCGGGCTGGCCCGTGCGGTCGAACAGCGCGCCGTCGGCGGGCGTCGTGGTGTAGGCCAGGCTCTGGCCCTCGGCGAGCTGCGGGTGCAGCAAGGTCGGCGCCCAGTGCACGCGCCACTGGGCGTCCACCAGTCGCAGTTCGGCCTTGGTCGCGTACTCGAGCGGCACACCGCCCGGCAACGTCCACGTGACGTTCGCGTCCACCTCGGCCGTCGTGGCGCCGTCGGCGACCTGCGGCAGCCTGCCGAGCCGCGCCTGGAACGTCGCACCCGGCATGCCCTGCCGGGTGCGGGCGATCACCGCGCCCGCCACGTCCGCCGCGTCGGTGACCGCCGCCGCCTGTCCCGCCTGACCGGACGTCATCGCGGTGAAGAACTGCTGGGCGATGACGCCCGGAGCCACCCGTTCGGGTTTGTCGTCGGCCGTCCGCTCGTCGTTCGGCCACAGCACCAGCGCGCCCGCGACGATCACCGCGACCGTCACGGCGCCCCCACCGGCCAATACCCAGCGCTTCATCCTCTTGTTCACGGAATTCCCCCCTCAGCGCCCGGAGATTAACCCGGACGTGTGGAGAATTCGTGAACGTCGATTCAGCCCAGCTGGGGCACCCGCGTCTGGTACTTGCGCAGCAGGTCGGCGTTGGCCGCGTCCCCGCCCTCGACGTTCGCGCTGCGCCACAGCGGCAGCGGCACGCGCGCCTCGGCGGCCTTGTCGACCAGGCGCACCATCAGCAGGTTCCACAGGAACGCGGTCGCGATCGTGGACACGGCGGCGGTGACGGGGTTCGCGAGCGGGTAGGTCGCGTCGCCGGGTGGCACCAGGTTGTCCAGCACCACGGTGGCGTTCTCGGCGAGCGTGGTGCCCGCACGGCGCGGTGCGAGCGCGCTCGCCGCGACCGACGTCACCGCGACCACGGGGCAGCCGGCGTTCGCCGCGAGCACCGCCAGTTCCACCGGGTACGGGTTCACGCCCGAGGTGGAGAAGACGAACAGCACGTCGTGCGCGGCCAGGCCCGCTTCGCGCAGCACCTCGGCGGCCAGGCCGGAGCGGCGTTCGGCGGACGTGCTGCTCACCGCGCCGTGCATGGGCAGCAGTTCGGGGTGGTAGATCGGGCGGACGCAGGCCAGGCCGCCCGCGCGGTAGAACGTCTCGGCGACGGCGGCGAGGGAGTGGCCCGCGCCCGCCGTGAGCACCATGCCGTCCGCGCGGACGCTCGCCAGCACCAGTTCGGCCACGTCGTCCAGGGCCGCCGCGTTCTGCTGCTCCACCCTGGTGAGGTGGGTGCGCACGACGTCGCCGTAGTCGGTGTCGGTCGCGGGCTCGGTCGTCATGCGGTCCTCCAGTGGTCTATACCAAACGGTGCCGGTGCCAAGTCCTACCGGATCGTCCCATCACCCGCCAGGGTGTTGACCCACGAACATGTCCGGTGTTCAAATGAACGCCATGGACGTGTCCTGGCGTCACGAGAAGATCCTCCACCGCTTGCGGGGCGGCGAGCGGGTGTCCGTCGGCAGCCTGGCGGACTTGGTGGGCACCTCGGAGATGACGGTGCGGCGCGACCTCGACGTGCTGGAGCGGGAAGGGCTGCTCCGGCGGGTGCGCGGTGCGGCGGTGAGCATGTTGACGGGGGAGGAGACGCCTTATGCGGCACGGGCGCGGCAGCGGTTGGAGGCGAAGCGGCGGATCGGCGGTGCGGTCGCGGCCCTGCTGGACGACGGCGAGACCGTGGTGCTCGACGGCGGCAGCACCACGGTGGAGGTGGCGCGGCGGCTCGGCGAGCGGCGGCTGACCGTGCTGCCGCTGTCGTTGCACTCGGCGGACGAGCTGAGGGGGGCGGAGCAGGTGCGGATGGTGTTGCCGGGTGGCGACATCCGGCCCGGTGAGCTGGCGTTCGTCGGGCCGTTGACGGAGCACGCGTTCCGGGTGATGCGGTTCGACACGATGGTGCTCGGCAGCTGCGGGTTGAGCGCGCGCAACGGTGTGTCGGCGCACGACCTGGCCGAGGGCGCGGTGAAGAAGGCGGCGGTCGAGGCGTCGGCGCGGGTGATCGCGGCGATCGACAGCTCGAAGTTCGGGCGCACGGCGTTCGGTCGGGTGTGCGCGGTGGAGGAGATCGACGTGCTGGTGACCGACTCGGACGCGCCGGAGGGGGAGGTGAGCCGGATTCGTGAGGCGGGGGTGGAGGTGATGCTCGTCTGACGCCGCCGACGCCACCGGTGTCGCCGGCGGGCGCGGTCGGCGCGCGGTCGGCGACTGGGCGGCTCTGTACCTGTGAGACGCCGTCCGCAGGTCGCGGGAGCGGGGCGTGCCGGCTGGGGCCACGCCGGGTTCGCCACGCTGGTGCTCTTCCGTCGCGTGATGGGCGACCGGCGGGTCGTGCGCTTCGGCACGGTGTACTGGCCAGGTGGTGGGTCCTCTGGTCCTGGGTGCCGGCGGGGTAGTTCGGATCTAGGTCGGGTCCCGTGGTGTGCTGGTAGGGCTGGTAGAACACGGGTGTGGCGCGTTTCGACTTGACCGATGCCGAGTGGGGCCTGATCGAGCCGCACGTGCTGGTGGCGGCTACCGGGCCGTCGTCCCGTCAGGCGCGGGAGGAGTTCAACGGGATCCTGTGGCGGTTCCGCAACGGATCGGATTGGCGCGACATCCCGCAACGGTACGGGCCGTGGTCCACCGTCTACTCCCGATTCAACGCCTGGGCCAAGGCGGGGGTGTTCCAGACGTTGATGGACGCGCTGATCGCCGAAGCGGCGTCACGTGGACAGGTCGGTCTTGACCTGGTCGGCGTGGACTCCGTGATCGTGCGTGCGCATCACGAATCGGCAGGGCTGGCGATTGCCGGGGAGACCCTCGACGCGCTGGAACAGGCGCTGACCGAGGAAAAGGGGACTCCGTTGCCCGCACAGCAGCGGGTGCTGCGGGTGATCCAGCGCGGTCGGCACCGGGCACGGCCGACGCGGGCACATCACCCGATCAGGATCATGCCGCCCTCCGACGTCGCGGGAAGGCGCGGGCGAGGGCAAAGGCGCGGGCGAAGGCAGCCGGGCTCGGCCGGTCCCGAGGCGGGCTGAGCAGCAAGATCTGCGCCGCAGTCGACATTCACGCTGCGGTCGACGCCGCCAAGCTGCCGTTGGCGTTCGTGCTGACGTCCGAGCCCGTGGTTTCAGGCCGTGGTGGTTCGGGGCTCGGTCATATTAACCGAGGTGGGGTAACAGTGTTTCCGTACATTTTCGGGCGATGATCACCCGATGGTGTGACGGGGGTGTCTGAGGTGTCCGGGGTGGCGGGTGACGTTGTGGTCCCAGGGGCCGAGGTGCGGTTGTCAGGGGCGAAGGTAGCGCGGTTCGACTGGGGGGAGGGGTTTTTCCGGCAGGTTGGCGTGGGCCTTGGTCATGAAGTCGAACCACGTGCGCGCGGGCAGGGTGCCGCCGTAGATGTCACCCTCGCCGCACAGCCGGGGTGGGCCGGCGTTCACGCAGATGCCCCGTGGCGAAGTGCTGTCGTTGAACACCTGCACCGCACCGGCGTAGTCGGGGGTCGCCCCCAGGAACGCGGCGGACTTGTACTCCTCCGTCGTGCCGGTCTTCCCCAGCGCCGGCCGGGTCCACCCGTACTGCTTCGCCGCCGCGGCGGCGGTGCCGCGGTCCTGGTCGTCCCCGCTCAACCCCACCGCCAGCGCGTTCGCCAACGGCTCCTCCACGACCTGCTCGCACGGCGCGTCGGTGAACCCCGTGTCCTCGCCGTTCCGGTCGGTGATCTTCACGATCGGCGTCGGCGGGCACCACACGCCACCCGACATCAGCGTCGCGGCCACGTTCGCCAGCTCCAGCGTGCTGGTCGGAGCCGGCCCGAGCGTGAACGACGCGTTCCCGGCCTTCTTGTAGAAGTCC
This sequence comes from Actinosynnema sp. CA-299493, assembly GCF_050946825.1. Classification (NCBI taxonomy): domain Bacteria; kingdom Bacillati; phylum Actinomycetota; class Actinomycetes; order Pseudonocardiales; family Pseudonocardiaceae; genus Actinosynnema; species Actinosynnema sp. CA-299493. The sequence goes on along the minus strand of NZ_CP191993.1, from coordinate 7,080,942 downwards.
GCCTGCGTCACCCGCAACTCCTTCTGCTTCGACTTCGGGTCCGGCGGCACGCCCGCGATGTTCGTCGCCAGCGTGTCCCGCATCCCCAGCCGGTACGCCATGTCGACCACCGAGTCCAACCCGACCTGCTCCTCCAGGATCACGAACGCCGTGTTGGGCGAGGTCGCCAACGCCTCCTTCAGCGGCATCCGGGGCGGGTAGCTGCCGTCGTGGTTGCGCAGGCAGTACCAGTACGTGAACGGCTCGCCGGTGCCCGGGCACCCAGGTGCACCGCCGCGGAACACGCGTGAGGAGTGCGAACCGGGCGACTCGATGACGCTCTCGATCCCGAGCCCGCCCTTCTCCAACGCCGACGCGGCCGTGAACACCTTGTACACCGACCCCGCGCCGAACTTGTTCTCCACCGCGCTCGGCAGGTCGAACTGGGTCTGGAACTGCTCCTTGTGCAGCCCGTAGTCCCGGTTGGCCACCAGCGCCACCACCTCGTGCCGCTCCTTGCCCGGCCGCACGACCGCCGCGGTGTTCGCGATGCCCTCGATCGTCTTCGGCACCTGCGCCTCGGCCGCCTGCTTGGCCTGGACCGTGAGCGAGCGGTCCAAAGTGGTCTGGATGGTGTAGCCGCCGATCTTCAACTCGTTCAACGAGTACCCGTTGCGGGTCAGGTGGTTGATCACGAACGAGCAGTAGAACCCGAACTCCACCCCGGACCCGACGCACCCGGTCGGCAGTGGACGGACGGGCGTGGACAGGCCCAGCGGCGCGCGCTTGTGCGCCTCGGCCTGCTCGCGGGACAGCTTGGCGTTCTCCGCCATCAGGTCGATGACCATGTTCCGCCGCTCGACCGCCTTGTCCGGCCGGGCCTCCGGGTCCAGGAACGTCGGGCTGTTCACCATCCCGGCGAGCAGCGCCGCCTGCGGCACGGTCAACCGGTCGGGCGTGGTGTCGAAGTACGCCTGGGACGCCGCCGCGATGCCGTAGATCGTGCCGCCGAACGGCACCACGTCCAGGTACCGCGACAGGATCTCGTCCTTGGTGAGCTGCGACTCCACGTGTACCGCGATGCGCGCCTCCCGCAGCTTGCGGGACAACGTCTGCTCCTGCGCCTTCTTCTGCCCGCCGGCGTCCTCCCGCTCCAGCACGTGCACGAGGTGGTTCTTGACGTACTGCTGCGTGATCGTGGAAGCGCCCTGCGAGACGGAGCCCTCGGACTGGTTGCGCAACGCGGCGCGCAGCGTGGCCAGCCAGTCGACGCCGTTGTGCTCGTAGAACCGGCGGTCCTCGGCGGACACCAGCGCGTCCTTCATGACCTGCGCGACCTTGTCCGGCGGCGTGAGCACGCGGTACTGGTCGTAGAGGTAGGCGAACGGGACGCCGTCCTTGTCCGTGATCGTCGTCATCAACGGCGGCGGCGAGTCCAGCATGCTGACCGTGGTGGCGGCCACCTGGTCGCTCACCCTGTTGGACACCAGGCCGGCGGCGCCGACGACCGGGATCGCCATCCCGGCGACCAGCACCCCGGCCACGAGGCAGAGGCCGATGAGTTTCGCGAGGGAGGCGGTGCGCATGACTGGGGAGTTACGCTCGGACGGGCGGCGGAAACACCTGAGAGGCCGGTTTCACCGCAACTACGGATAATCGCGACCTGGTGTTTAACCCGGCATTGTTCACCCGATCGTGAACGTTTCTACTCAGCGTCGCTTCACGCGGCGTCGGAGCGGGTGAACGCGGCGCTGGCGAGGTCGGCCGCGTGCCGCATCGCGGCGGCGTGCAGCGCGGTCAACGACAACGCGTCCGCCTGCGCCGCCGGGTCGCCCTCGGTGGGCTCCAGCCTGGACTCGGCGGTCACGTAGACGACGCACTCGGCGGCCACGCTCAACCGCCGCGCGAGGAACGCCACGGCCCTCATCAGCCGTTCCGCCTCGGCTTCGGTGATCGGCACGACCCGCGGCCGGTCGGCGTCGACGTCGTCGTCGACCTGCTGCCGACTGGCCCGGCACGCGAGGCCGCGGTCCCACAGGCCGGCCGCCTCGTGCAGTGACTCGATGAACGGCTCCCAGTCCACTTGGGTCGTGGTCATGGCTCTCACCTTCTGTGCGTCGCGCTCATCGGGTGAGTGCCCTCGGAAGTGGCACTTCATGCCCATTTTTCCCAGTGCTCGAAGAATTGATCGTCACCCAGGCACACCGGATGGTCACATGGCGTGCCGCGAAAGACGGCTTCTGTCATTCGATCAGGTGGAAACGACTTCTTCAGGTTGTCCGGGTGCGAACGGTGGTAGCCGTTCGAGCAGAAGTCACGGCCGCGACTCGGCGTGAGCCACCGCGAGCCGCGAGTCGAGCACGGCTCCGCCCGGGCGGAGAAGGGGAGGAAGTCCAATGCCGGCGCGATCACCCAGGTGGCCTTCCCGCACGACCGCCTCGGCGGTGGTGCTCCTCTGCCTCGCCGCCCTGCACGTGCCGGCGACCGGGGCCGGGTCGCGGGTAGAGGCGGCCGAACCACGAGCCGAGATCACCGCCAACAACGCCATCAACGCCAACACCGACACCGCGAACTCCGTCGACCACGCCGCGGGCTCGCAGATCGCCGAGCACGAGGGCGGGAACCCGGTCGCCGCCGCCGACCTCGTGCTCACCGGCCCGACGGTCCCCGGCATGGACGTGAGCAGCCACCAGGGCGACGTCGACTGGCCGCACTGGTGGGCGCAGGGGATGCGGTTCGCCTACGTGAAGGCGACCGAGGGCACCGGTTACGTCAACCCGAAGTACGGTCAGCAGTACGGCGGCTCGCGCGAGGTGGGCATGGTCCGCGGCGCGTACCACTTCGCGCTGCCCGACAAGTCCGACGGCGCGACGCAGGCGAACTACTTCGTGGACCACAGCGGCGGCTGGGTCGGTGACGGCGGCACGCTGCCCGGCGCGCTCGACGTCGAGTACAACCCGTACGGCGACGACAAGTGCTACGGCCTCGCGCCCGAGGCGATGGTGACCTGGATCCGCCAGTTCAGCGATACGTACCAGCTGCGCACCGGCCGCTGGCCGATGATCTACACGTCCACCACGTGGTGGGACCTGTGCACGGGCAGCCTCGGTGACTTCACCGGGACGAACCCGGTGTGGGTGGCCCGCTACGCCGACAGCATCGGCCCGCTGCCGCACCGCTGGTCGGCGCACTCGATCTGGCAGCACACGTCGACCCCGATCGACCAGAACCTGTTCAACGGCACCATGGACGACCTCGTGGCGCTGGCCCGGGGCTGAGTCGTCCGGAACGGCGGCAGCCATGCACATCGACAAGTCCCAGGGCAGGTCCTTCTCCGTGCGGTGGCGCGGCTACGACCGACGTGAGGTGGACGACGAGCTGGTCCGCTCGGTGCAGGAGGTGGCCCGCCTGCGGGAGGAGCTGGAGGTGCTCCGGCTGGACCGGGACGGGGCCGTGGCCACCGCCGACGACCTGATGCGGGAGCTGGAGGACGCGCGCAGCGAGCTCGGCGAGTACCGGGTGCTGCACGCGGGTTACGCGAAGGACAACGCCGTGTCCGGCTGCATCCGGTACCTGATGCACGTGGCCAGGCAGAAGGCGGACGCCTTCGAGACCGACGCGCGGGAGCGCAGCGAGCAGATGCTCAAGCGGGCCGAGGAGGTGGCGCGGCAGCAGGCCGTGCTGCTGGACGAGACCGAGCAGGAGACGCAGCGGCGGCTCGCCGAGGCCGAGCGACGGGCCCGCCGGATCGTGCAGCAGGCGACGGCGGAGGCGAGCGCCCTGCTCGGCGGGAAGGTGGACGGTGGGAAGGTGGACGGCCAGGACCGCTGGACCGTGGACACCGCGCCGTCGCTGGACGTGCCGATGCCGCGCATCATCTCCGGCCCGCTGCCCGTCGTGCAGCCGGACGCGGAGGAGCAACGCCCGACCTCCGCCTGACGGTCACGCGCACGTCGCCGGCGAACGGCCGTGCCCACGTCGCCGGCGAACGGTCGCACGCACGCGGCCGTTCGCCGGCGCACGCCCTCAGCTCGGGAGGTCGTGCGGGTGGTCCACGTCGTCGCCGTCCGCCACGTCGCCGCACGGCACGTCGAGCGCGCCGTGCGCACGCAGGTAGTCCCGCGCGCCGGCGTCGCCGACCGCCGAAGCGGCCACCCCCGCCCAGTGCCCGGAGCCGATCAGCACGGGGTGGCCGGGCGCGCCGTCGTACGAGGCGCGCGCCAGCGCCGTCGGTTCCGCCAACGCCCGCAGCCGCCGGACCGCGGCCACCGTGACACCCGGCGTGTCCACCGGCAGCACGACGACCGCCTCGACCGCGACGCCGGCCAGCGCGGCCAGCCCCACGCGCAGCGACGAGCCCATGCCGGTGGCCCACCCGGGGTTGTCCACCACGACGCAGCCGTCCAGCGCCGCCCGCGAGCGCACCGACGACGCCGAGGCGCCGAGCACCACGACGACCGGTTCGCACCCCACCTCGCGCAGCACCGCCGCGGCCCGGTCGACCCACAGCACGCCGCCGTGCGACACCAGCGCCTTGGGCCCGCCGAAGCGCCGCCCGGCGCCCGCGGCGAGCAGCAACCCCGCGACCGCCATGCGGTCACACTATGGCCTGGTGCCCCCTCAGCTCCGTCCGGCCGGCCACCGCCAGCTTGCGGTAGACCCTGGTCAGGTGCTGCTCCACCGTGCTCACGGTGATGTGCAACCGCATCGCGATGGCCCGGTTGCTGTGGCCACACGCGGCGAGGGTCGCGACCCTGCGCTCCGAGTAGGTCAACTCCGTCATACGCGAGAACACGTGCGGCGGCACGGGGGCGGTTCAACTCAGGACGAGAGGTGCTCCAGCAGGAGCGCCGTCAACGCCTCCGGCGCCTCCTCCGGCACCCAGTGCGACACGTCCTCCAGCATCTCGAACCGGTACGGGCCGGTGACCCAGTCGCCGGTGCTCAACGCCGCCGTCGACCCGAACGCCACGTCCTCCGTGCTCCACACGTACAGCGTGGGCACGGACACCTTCCCGGCCTTGCCGCCCGGACGCCCGGCGCGGTACCAGTTCAGCGCGGCCGTCAGCGCGCCCGGCTCGGACAGCCGCCGCACGTACTCGTCGACCCGGCTCGACGGCACCCGCCACTCGAACATCTGCCGCAACGCCGCGGCGTCGTCGTCCAGCATCCGCTTCTCGGTGTTGCCGTTGCGCCAGTCGGTCAGGTAACCGGACCGCAGGTGCTGGTCCTCGTCGGTGCGCAGGGCCTCGGCGAACGCGCCGGGGTGCGGCGTGGACACGACCGCCAGCTTCCGCAGCCGCCCGGGGTGCTCGGCCGCGGTCCACCACGCCACCGCGCCGCCCCAGTCGTGGCCGACCAGGTCGAACACCGACCAGCCGAACGAGTCCGCCACCGCCAGCACGTCGCCGACCAGCGCGTCGACGCCGTACTCGGCCGCCCGCTCCGGCCGCACGCCGGGGGAGTAGCCGCGCTGGTCGAACGCCACCGCCCGGAAGCCCTCGCGGCCGAGCACCGCGACCTGGTGCTCCCACTCGACGGCGGCCTCCGGGAAGCCGTGCAGCAGCAGCACCGGCCGGCCGTCCTCGGGGCCCGCCGCGATCGCGTCGAAGTCGCCTTCGTCGGTCCGCACGCTCAGCTGTTCGATCACGGTGATCTTCAGTCCCATCACTCGACCGGTCCACGTGTTGTGGTGCGCATTCTCGCGCGCGGTGACGCACCGGAGTCGCGGCGGGGCCGTCGCTCCGGCGTCGGCTTGCCCGCTGCGGCGGCGGTGCCACCATGGGAGGGCGCGGGTCACGCGTGGGCCGGCGCCGCCGTGGAAGGCCGCGCGCCGCCCGGCGCCACCACCCGTCCGACGGCCGCTGACGACCCACGGTGCCGTGGGCCGCGCGCCCGCAGTCCCAGGAGTGGCCGATGTCGCCCAGGACCACCCGTCGTGCCCTCGCCCTGCCCCGGCCGGGCCAGGGCGTCTGGCCCGGCCTGTGGAGCCCGCCCCGGTCCGTCGTGCGGGCCGAGGTCGCCGAGTCCCTGTTCCGCCACGCGGTGCGCGGGTTGCCGGTGCGCGTGCTGCTGCCCGGCGGGCGCGTGCTCGGCGCGGGCGGTCCGGACGCGCCCGTCATGCGCGTGCGCCGGCCCGACGCGTTCTTCCGCCGGCTCGGCGTGGACGTCAAGATCGGGTTCGGCGAGGCGTACATGGTCGGCGACTGGACGTCCACCGCGCTCGCCGACCTGCTGACCGCGTTCGCGGCGAGGCTGACCACCCTGGTCCCGCCGGGGCTGCAACCGCTGCGCCGCTGGGTCGAGCGCCGCCACCCCGAGTCCGACCGCAACGACGTGGTGAACTCCAGGCGGAACGCCCACCGGCACTACGACCTGTCCAACGACCTGTTCCGGGTGTTCCTGGACGACACGATGACCTACTCGTCGGCCTGGTTCGACGGCTCCGGCGGCACGCTGGCCGACGCGCAGCTGCGCAAGGTCGACGGCGTGCTGGACTACGCGGGCGTGCGCCGGGGCAGCCGGGTGCTGGAGATCGGCACGGGCTGGGGCGCGCTGGCCGTCCGGGCGGCTCGGCGCGGCGCGACCGTCACCTCGCTGACCCTGTCCGCCGAGCAGCGCGCGCTGGCCGTGCGGCGGGCGGAGGAGGCCGGTGTCGGCGACCGCGTCGCCGTCCACCTGCGCGACTACCGGGAGGAACGCGGCCGGTACGACGCCGTGGTGTCGGTCGAGATGATCGAGGCCGTCGGCGCGGAGTACTGGCCCGCCTACTTCGCCGCGGTCGACCGGGCGCTCGTGCCCGGCGGCCGGTTCGGGCTCCAGTCCATCACCATGCCGCACGACCGGATGCTCGCGAGCGCGTCCGCCTACGGCTGGGTGCACAAGTACATCTTCCCCGGCGGCCTGATCCCGTCCGTCCGGGCGATCGAGGACACCGTGCGCGAGCGCACCGCGATGCGGGTGGTCGACAGCCGCGAGTTCGGCCGCGACTACGCCGAGACCCTGCGCCGCTGGCGGGAGCGGTTCCTGTCCCGGTGGGACGAGGTCGCCGCGCTCGGCTTCGATGACACGTTCCGGCGGATGTGGGAGTTCTACCTGGCGTACTCCGAAGCGGGCTTCCGGGTAGGCCATCTGAGTGTCCGCCAGTTCGCCGCGGTGAAGTAACGGCCCCGGTCACTACGCCGAACGGGGACCTCCGTCGTCACCACCGGGTGTTGTCCCGACCACGCTGCGTCGGATCGTGGTCAGCTTTGGCTCGTCCCGTATCAGGAGCCCCGCTGCGTGCTCCTCATCAATGAGCCGGGATGGCCGGAGGTTCGACACAAGCGTGAGGAGGTCGCCGGATGGTGCAGCACGCATCCGTGCGAGCCGACGTCGAAGTGGGGGTCGGCGCGGTCCGCCACGCGGCTGACGCGCCCGGTCGTCCCGAGGTCAGGCTCGTCGTGGGCGAGGGTCCGCGACAGGTGACCACCCAGTGGCTGGCCGAGGCCGAGCTGTCCGAGCTGGTCGACGAGGCGCTGCTCGGGGAGCCGCGCGCGATCGGCCAGCTCCTGGCGCGCATCCAGCCGCTGGTGCTGCGCTACTGCCGGGCCAGGGTCGGGTCGAGGGAGCGCACGCTCGTCTCGGCCGAGGACATCGCCCAGGAGGTCTGCCTGGCCGTGGTGTCGGCGCTGGGCAGGTACCACTACGAGCCGGGCTCGTTCCTGGCCTTCGTGTACGGGATCGCCGCGCACAAGGTCGCCGACGCCCGCAGGCGCGCGGTGCGCAGCCGGGCCGAAGTCGTGCCCGAACTGCCCGACACGCCGACCTCGGAGGCCGGGCCGGAGCAGCGGGCGATGACCGGCGAGCTGATCGGCCACGTCACGCAGCTGCTGCGGAAGCTGCCGGAGCGGCAGCGCGAGATCCTGGTGCTGAGGGTCGCGGTGGGGCTGTCGGCGGAGGAGACGGCGGCGGCCGTCGGCTCGACCGCGGGCGCGGTGCGCGTCGCGCAGCACCGTGCGCTGGCCCGTATGCGCGAGATGTTCGCGGCTGTCGACGGCTGACCCGGACTGGCATCGTTGGGTCCATGGCCGCCACGCCTCCGCTCGTGCCTCCGCTCGTGCCGCCGTCGGACCCCTCGTCACCGCCGCTCGCGCCGGGGCCGGGCGCGGGTGCCGACCCGGTGTTCGACGTGCTGCTGTCCGGGACCGTGTTCCTCGACATCATCTTCACCGGCCTGCCCCGGCCGCCCGCGCCGGGCACCGAGGTGTGGGCCGAGGGGCTCGGCTCGTGCCCCGGCGGGATCGCGAACCTCGCCGTGGCGCTGAGCAGGCTGCAACTGCGGACCGCGCTGTCCGCCGCGTTCGGCGAGGACGTCTACGGCGACTTCTGCTGGGAGGTCCTGGCCGAGCAGGAGGGCGTCGACCTCAGCCACTGCCGCCGGTACTACGGCTGGCACTCGCCGGTGACCGTGTCCATGGCGATGGACCGCGACCGGTCGATGGTGACGCACGGCCACCAGCCGCCGGTGTCGGCCGACGAGATCCTGGACCCGCCGCCGCCCACGCGGGCGTGCTTCGTGCACGTGGGCGCCGAGGACGAGCGGTGGGTGACGCGGTCGAAGGAGCAGGGCGCGCTGCTGTTCGCCGACATCGGGTGGGACCGGACCGAGCTGTGGGCGCCCGAGCTGCTGCGGCGGCTGGAGCAGTACGACGTGTTCCTGCCCAACGACGCCGAGGCCCAGCGGTACACGCGGTGCGACACGCCTGAGCGCGCCGCGATGGCGTTGGCCGAGCACGTGCCCGTGGTGGTGGTGACGCGGGGCGGCGGCGGCGCGGTGGCGGTCGACTCGGCCACCGGGGAGGTGGTGGACGTGCCGGGGCTGAACGTCGCGCCGCTGGACTCGACCGGCGCCGGTGACGTGTTCGGCGCCGGGTTCGTGCTCGGGACCCTGTCCGGCTGGCCGCTGGCGCACCGGGTGCGGTTCGCGAACCTGTGCGCCGCGCTCTCGGTGCAGCACTTCGGCGGGTCGCTGTCCGCGCCGGGGTGGGCGGACATCGCCACGTGGTGGCGGACGGTGTCGCGGCGGCCGGACGAGGAGCTGAAGAAGTACGGGTTCCTGGAGGACGTGCTGCCGAACCACACCGGGGTCGAGGTCCGGCGGGCCAGCGCGACGATCCGGCTGCGCGCGTCGAACTGACCGCCGGCCACGTCGGAACGCGCACCGGGTTCACCCGTTCGTGATCTTGCCGGTGCCGGGAACCCCTCGATCCCTTCGATCACGGACGTGCCGCGGCACCGATCGGACCCCCTGGGCCCGGGCGCCGGCCGTGCCGCCGGGCGGGCGTGAGGCTGATCACCCTCCCGTGCCTGGTGGGCTCCGCCGTCCGGCCCAGTGGGGTTTGACCACGCTCTCCGCCGGGCAGGAGTAACTTCGACGAGCGTCGTCGAAGATCGCGCCGAAACTTCTGCTCTTCGCGGAGCAACCCGCGGTGCTCTTCGCGCGACTTAGTCAGTGGGGGTTCCCGCGGGGTTGTGGAAGGGGTTGCTGGTTCAGTGTTCGCCGCGCGCGCGACAGGTCTGGTCAAGTTGGTGGGGTTGTGCCTGATGGCGGGTGTGCTCGTCGCGGCGGTGCTGTTCCCGGTGGTCGGCGGCCTGGGCCTGGCGTCCAACCGGGCCGCGGACACGGTGGACCAGACCTCCGGTGAGTTGACCAAGGCCGAGCTGCCCCTGGTGACGACGGTGCTGGACATGCACGGCCAGCCGATCGCCTACCTCTACGACCAGTACCGCGTGCCCGTGCCGTCCGAGGGCATCGCGGACACCATGAAGGCCGCGATCATCGCGATCGAGGACAAGCGGTTCTTCGAGCACAAGGGCGTCGACTGGCAGGGCATCGCCCGGGCCGCCGCCAAGGCGGGCGTCGACGGCGAGACCAGCCAGGGCGCGTCGACGCTCACCCAGCAGTACGTGAAGAACTACCTCGCGTTCGTGGTCGGCAAGGGCTCCGAGGAGGCCTACGAGAAGGCGACCGAGGCGACCTTGGGCCGCAAGATCAGCGAGGCCCGGATCGCGACCCAGCTAGAGCAGAAGATGAGCAAGGACGAGATCCTCACCGCCTACCTCAACGTCGTCCCGTTCGGCAACGGCGCGTACGGCGTCGGCGCGGCGGCCCGCACCTACTTCGACACCACCCCGGACAAGCTGACCGTGCCGCAGGCCGCGATGCTCGCCGGCCTGGTCAACGAGCCGAGCAGGCTCAACCCGGGCTCCGACGTCGACGCCGCGATCAAGCGCCGCAACACCGTGATCGAGCGGATGCGCGACAACGGCGCGTTCGGCCCCGACGCGAAGGTCGCCGAGGAGAAGGCGGCCGAGTACAAGGCCGCCGACATCGGCGTCGTGCCCGACCTGAGGCTGCTGCCCAACGGCTGCGTCGGCGCGGGCGACGGGCCGGTCTACGGCTTCTTCTGCCGCTACCTGATCGACTACCTGGAGAAGGCGGGCCTCCCGACCGAGGAGCTGCTGCGCGGCGGGTACACGATCACCACCACGATGGACCCGGTCGCCACCCGCGCGGCCAAGGAGGCCGCCGAGGCGCAGGTGCCCAAGACCCAGCCGGGCGTCGCCAACGCGATGGCCGTCGTGGAGCCGGGCACGGACAAGCACCGGGTGCGCGCGCTGGCCGCCAACCGCGACTTCGGCAACAACGCCGACGCCGGGCAGAGCGCCTACTCCATCCCCGCCGAGGTGACCAAGTTCGGCGCGGGCTCGATCTACAAGGTGTTCACCGCCGCGTCGGCGCTGGAGCGCGGTGTCACGGGCATCGACAAGCAGATCGACGTGCCGAAGACCTACACCTCGAAGGTCTACAAGGACGGCAACAAGCCCTACACGGTCAAGAACGCGGGCGACTACAAGGACAAGATGACGTTGACCGAGGCGCTGGCCCAGTCGCCGAACACCGCGTTCATCATCCTGGAGGAGAAGGCCGGGCTGAACAACGTGGTCGACATGGCCTACCGGCTCGGGCTGCGCGAGTCGATGCAGGGCGTCGACTGGCGCGGCGACCCGCTCAAGGCCGACGGCTCCAACGGCCCGTCCCAGGGCGACGTCTACAAGCGGGACAACAGCGGCTCGTTCACCCTCGGCGCCGGCCCGACCAGCGTGCTGGAGCTGTCGAACGTGGCGGCGACGATCGTGAGCGGCGGCAAGTGGTGCCCGCCGACGCCGGTGGAGCAGGTGGTCGACCGCAACGGCCGGCCGGTGCAGCTGAAGGAAGCGCCGTGCGACCAGGCCGTCGCGCCCGAGGTGGCCAACGCGCTGGCCGTCGGCATGAGCGCGGACACCAAGCCGGGCGGCACGGCGGCGGGCGCGGCGACCGGTTGGAACCGGCCCATGATCGGCAAGACCGGCACCACCGAGAACCACTGGTCGGTGGCGTTCATCGGCGCCACCCCGCAGTTCGCCGGCGCGGTCATGACGTTCACCGATGGGGTGGCGCCGCAGGTGATCTGCAACGGCACCCCGCCGAGGTTGTGCGGCACGTACGACGCCGGCGGTGTTTTCGGTGGTCAGGTGGCCGCGCCGACGTGGTTCAACGCCATGCGGGTGATCCACGAGGGCAAGCCCCCCGCCGCCCTGCCCGCCGTCGACCCGCGCTACCGGTAGTCGACCTCCGTCACGGGTTGCGTCAGCCTCGGAGCCGCCTCTGAGCTGGGCTTTCATAACGGCCCGAGACGGAACTCCCCGTTACTCGAACACGCTGTGTGACGATCAGTGGGGTGTGTCACCAAAAAGCACTAGTCGTAGTGCCGAGGCTTGCTCTTTCTTGTTACATCGGGTTACGGTCCCCGCCGCATGTCACGGTTCGGTCACCATAGGGACACGGCGTCGCTCCCCGAAAGCGCCGCCAGCCTGGATCCCCCGCCAGGTGTCCCCGTGGCCGGGCCGTGCTCCCCGATGCAGGAAGGCACTACCTTGGCACGGCACACGAAAGCCGACGGTCGACGCGCGTTCCTCGCGCCCCGCACGCCGTCCGGCAACCGCTCCCATCGCGCCGAGTGCGATCGGAAACCCGTCAGCGGCCGGGTCGCGGCCGCGGTGGTCGCGGCAGGCGCCCTCGCCACCGGCGTGGGCGCCGCCGGCGGCGGCTTCGACGGCGGCGACACCCGGTTCCTCCCGGTCGCGGCCGGCTCCGACCTGGCGGCGGCGCTGGCGCACAGCGCGGCGCCCGGTCAGGACACCATCCGCACCGTGCACGCCGTCCAGCCCGCGTTCGAGGCGGCGAAGCTCATGCGCTCCGAGGGGCTCTTCGTCCGGCAGCACGTGGACCAGGCGATCCGCCACGCGTCCGAGGGCTTCACCGCCCGGCAGGCCGAGCTGAAGCGGCAGCAGGACGCCGCGGCGGCCGAGCAGGCCCGCGTCGACGCGGAGAACGCCCGGATCGCCCAGGAGCAGGCCCGGGCCGCCGAGCAGAAGGCCGCCGAGGAGGCCGCCGCGGCGGCGGCCCGGCGTCCGGCGGTCGTCAAGCCCGCCGAGGGCCAGTTCACGTCCGGCTTCGGCGCCCGCTGGGGCACGACGCACTACGGCGTGGACATCGCGAACTCCATCGGCACCCCGATCCTGTCCGCGATGGACGGCGTCGTGGTCGAGGCGGGCCCGGCGTCCGGCTTCGGCCTCTGGGTGCGGGTGCAGCACAACGACGGCACCATCACCATCTACGGCCACGTCAACGAGACCCTGGTGTCGGCCGGTCAGCAGGTCCAGGCGGGCCAGCAGATCGCCACCATGGGCAACCGCGGCCAGTCCACCGGCCCCCACCTGCACTTCGAGGTGTGGGTCAACGGCTCGCAGAAGATCGACCCGATCGGCTGGCTGGGCGAGCGCGGCATCTCCCTCTGACTCCTCGCGCACCGGTCCACCGCACGTCCCGTCCTGCCCCGCCGGCCCCGACCGGTGGGGCAGGACGACGTTCGGGGTGCGGACGCCCGCGAGGTGACACCGGCCCGGAAGGCATACCGACTGGTCGGTACCTGAGGTACGGTGGCCGTCGGACACCTTCAGGGAGGCGATCGTGGGTCGTTGGGGAATCACCCTGCCGCTGACGGGCGTGCCGGTGCTCGACCACCGCGCGCTGGTGGCCGAGCTCGCCGATCTCGGCTACACCGACGCGTGGTCGGCCGAGACCGCGGGCACCGACGCCTTCACGCCGCTGGCGCTCGCCGCGCAGTGGTCCGACCGCGTCCGGCTCGGCACCGCCATCGCGCCCGTCTACACGCGCGGGCCGGCGACGCTGGCGATGACGGCCGCAACGCTGGCCGAGGTGTCCGGCGGGCGGTTCGTGCTGGGCATCGGGTCGTCCTCGCCCGCGATCGTCGAGCGGTGGAACGGCGTGCCGTTCCACGAGCCGTTCAAGCGCACGAGGGACACGCTGCGGTTCCTCAAGGCCGCGCTGACCGGCGAGAAGGTGTCCGAGGAGTACGAGACGTTCACCGTGCGCGGCTTCAAGCTGGAACGCGCGCCCGAGCACCCGGTGCCGATCATGCTGGCCGCGCTGCGCCCCGGGATGCTGAGGCTGGCGGGGCGCGAGGCCGACGGCGCCATCACCAACTGGCTCGGTGCTGCCGACGTGCCCAAGGTGCGCGCCGAGATGGGCGGCGGCGAGCTGGCCGCCCGGATCTTCGTGTGCCCGACCGAGGACGCCGACGCGGCCCGCGCGCTGGGCCGCGTGCTGATCAGCACCTACCTGACCGTCCCCGCGTACGCGGCGTTCCACGACTGGCTCGGCCGCGGTGAGGCGCTGCGCCCGATGCACGAGGCGTGGGCGTCCGGCGACCGGCGCGGCGCGGGCGCGCTCATCCCGGACGAGGTGGTGGACGCGCTGATCGTGCACGGCAACGTGGACGAGTGCCGCGCGCACGTGGCCCAGTACGCGGCCAACGGCGTCGACACGCCCGTGATCGCCCTGCTGCCCACCGGCGCGGACCCGCTCGACCTGGCGCGCGCGCTGGCGCCGGGGGCCTGACCGTGGCGCGGCGGACCGGGACGACGCCCGAGCGGATCGTGGGCGCGGCCGTGCGGTTGTTCGCCGCGAAGGGGTTCGACGCGACGACCGTGCAGGAGGTCGTGGAGGCGGCCTCGGTCACCAAGGGCGCGCTCTACCACTACTTCGGCTCCAAGGACGACCTGCTGTTCGAGATCTACCGCGCGCTGATCGGGCGGCAGATGGCCGACCTCGACCGGATCGTGTCGGCCGACCTCGACGCGGCCACCACCGTGCGGCGGATCGTGGTCAGCCTGGTCGAGACGACCGCGGCGAGCGTGGACGAGACGGCGGTGTTCGTGCGCGAGATGCACCGGCTCGACGCGGACCGGATGGCCGCCTTCCGGTCCGAGCGGCGGCGCTACCACGAGACGTTCCGGTCGGTGGTCGAGCAGGCCCAGCGCGACGGCGGGTTCAGCTCGGCCGTGCCCGCCGAGACGGTGGTCCTGATCGCCTTGGGCGTGGTCAACCAGCTGCCCACCTGGTACCGGCCGGACGGGCCCAAGTCGCCCACCCGGCTCGGCGACGAGATCGCCGACTTCGTCCTCGCCGGGCTCAGGCCCGCGTAGCGGCGGCCAGGTCGCGGTCAGGTCGTCCGCGCCGTGCGGTCAAGTCCCGGTCGGCCCGTCAGCGGCGCGGTCGGCCCGTTCGCGCAGCACGGTCAGCGCCTTGTCGGCGTGCGCGTTCATGGCGAACTCGGATTTGATGACTTCGATCACGGTGCGGTCGGTGTCGATGACGAACGTGTGCCGCTTCACGGGCAGTGGGCCGAAGCGGCGCTTCACGCCGAACGCCGCGGCCACCGCGCCGTCGCCGTCGGACAGCAGCGGGTAGTCGAAGTCGTTCAGCGTCGCGAACTGGTTCTGCCGCTGCACCGAGTCCGGGCTGATCCCCACCCGCTGGGCCCCCACCTCGGCGAACTCGGTCGCCAGGTCCCGGAAGTGGCAGCTCTCCGCGGTGCACCCGGAGGTCATCGCGGCGGGGTAGAAGAACAGCGCCACGGGCCCGTCGGCGAGCAGGTCGGACAGCGCGCGCGACGTGCCGTCCTGGTCGGGCAGGGTGAAGTCGGGTGCCTGGTCGCCGGGCTTCATGGAGGTCCTTCCGCAGGGTGCCGATCACGTCTCGCAGGGTGCTCGCGACAGGGCAACCGTACGGTTCTCGCTAATCTCGTACCAGGCCGGGAGGTGTGAGTTGACGAGCATGTCCGACGTGGCGAGGGCGGCCGGGGTGTCCGCGGCGACGGTGTCGCGGGCGCTGCGCGGCGAGCCCGGCGTGTCCGACGCGACCCGCCGGTACGTCACCGAGGTCGCCAAGCGCATGCGGTACGCGATCGCCCGGGACGCGTCCAGCCTCGCGGGCGGGCGCCGGTACGCCGTCGCGGTGCTCACCGCCGACGTGGGACGGGGCGACCTGCTCGCGGGCGCGGAGGGCGCGTTGCGGCAGGCCGGGTACGACGTGCTGCTCTACGTGCTGCGCGACGCCGACGCGCGCAAGCGGTTCTTCGAGGAGCTGCCGCTGGCCCGGCGGGTCGACGGCGTGCTGGCGCTGGCGGTCAACCTGACCGCCGCCGAGGACGCCGCGCTGGCGGGCCTGGACGTGCCCGTGGTCGCGGTGTGGGACGACGACCTGCGCGAGGCGCTGCGGCTGGCCGTCGGCCACCTCACCGGGTCGGGTCACCGGGACGTCGCGCTGGTCCTGGCCGGCGACATCGACGAGTCCTACGACGAGGTGCTGGTCGCCGAGGGGCTGCCGGTCCGTCCCGAGTGGACGCTGTGGTCGTCCTCGACGGTGGCGGGCGGCGAGCAGGTGGTGGACGCGCTGCTGGACGGGGAGCGGCTGCCGTCCGCGGTGATCAGCACGAGCGGCGAGGTGGCGCTCGGCGTGCTCCTGCGGCTGCGCCGCGACGGGCGCGACGTGCCGGGCGACGTGTCGATCGTCAGCCTGGAGGGCACGGACCTGGCCCGCGCGGTCGGCGTGACCGCGGTGGAGGGCGCGTGGCGTGAACGCGGCGAGCACGCCGTGGAGGTGCTGCTGGCCCGGTTGCGCGGCGAGGAGGACCGGACCGAGCCGCCCCCGGTGCGGCTCGTGGTGCGCGAGTCGACCGGACCGGTCCGCCGGATGTGACCGCGTGAACACCGGCGAACAGGTTTGGACGTCACTCGGCCGGGTTATTAACCACGGGCAACTTCCTGCAACCTTCGGGTGACCACTCGTCACCGGTCTGGATCCCAACCGACGGGGAAGGCGAAGCTGTCCGACGTGGACGACGAGCTCGCGGCACTGGCCGAGGCCCACGGCGTGGCCACCCACTACGAGGACGCCAACCAACGCCGAGCGGACGTCGACCCCGATGTGGTCGTCGCGGTGCTCGCGCAGCTGGACGTGGACGCCTCGACGCCGGAGGCGGTGCGACGCGCGCTCGCCACCCCGAAACCACCGCCGAGCACGATCGTCCTGCGCGAGGGCGACGTGCTGGACGAGACCCGCGCGGGCGGGGCCCGCGAGGTCGAGCTGGAGGACGGCGGCCGGGTCGAGCTGCCCGCGGCCCTGCCGGCGGGCTACCACAAGCTCGGCGCGCGGACCGTGATCGTCGCGCCGCGCCGGCTCCCACCCGTCCCCCGGTCGTGGGGGTGGATGCTCCAGCTCTACGCGATGCGCTCGGCCGAGTCGTGGGGCATGGGCGACTACGCCGACCTCGCGACCCTGGCCCGGCGCAGCGCGGCCGAGCTGGGCGCGGGCGTGCTGCTGGTCAACCCGGTGCAGGCGGTCAGCCCGACCCTACCGGTGGAGCGCTCGCCCTACTCCCCGTCGAGCCGCCGCTTCGCCAACCCGCTCTACCTGCGGATCTCCGACCTGCGGGCCTACCGGGACGCCGACGCCGCCACCCGCGCCGAGATCGACGCGCTGCGCCCGCCCGACGACACCGAGCTGATCGACTACGACGCCGTGTGGACGGCCAAGGCGAAGGCGCTCGAACTGCTCTGGCGGCACGAGGAGCACCGCGCGCCCGAGGGCGAGCTGCTGGACTTCGCCCGGTTCTGCGCGCTGGCCGAGGCCCACGGCCCGGACTGGCGCGAGTGGCCGCCGGCGCAGCGCGACCCGGCGACGGCCACCGCCGACCCCGAGCGGGTGGCGTTCCACGCGTGGTTGCAGGAGCTGTGCGAGCAGCAGCTGGCCGCCGCGCGCCGGGCCGCGCGCGACGCGGGCATGGCCGTCGGCGTCGTGCACGACCTGCCGGTCGGCGTGCACCCCGGCGGCGCGGACACGTGGGCGGTGCGGGACGCGTTCGCCGCGGACGTCACGGTCGGCGCGCCGCCGGACGCGTTCAGCCGCCTGGGCCAGGACTGGGGCCTGCCGCCGTGGCGGCCCGACCGGCTCGCCGAGCAGGGCTACGAGCCGTTCCGGGCCGTGGTGCGCAGCGTGCTGCGGCACGCGGACGGCATCCGCATCGACCACGTCGCGGGACTGTGGCGGCTGTGGTGGATCCCGCCGGGCGAGGCGCCCAAGCGCGGCACCTACGTGCACTACGACCCGGACGCGATGCTGGCCGTGCTGACGCTGGAAGCGCACCGGGCGGGCGCCGTCGTCGTGGGCGAGGACCTCGGCACGGTGGAGCCGAAGGTCACCGAGGCGTTGCACGAGCACGGGATGCTCAGCTCGGCGGTCCTGTGGTTCCAGCGCGAGTACGACCTGCCGGGGCACCCGCTGGTCCCGCCGGAGAAGTGGACCGCGTCGGCGATGGCCAGCATCTCCACCCACGACCTGCCGACGGTGGCCGGGTTCCTCGCCGCCGAACACGTTCGGGTGCGAGCCGAACTGGGGCAGTTTGACGGGCCGGTGGACGGGGAATATGAGGCAGCCGAGCGAGAGCGTGGCGAACTGCTCGAACTCCTCAAGCACGAAGGTGTCCCTGCCGATGACTTGGTTACCGGGTTCCACGCCCTGCTCGCGAAGGTCCGCTCCGTGCTGGTGCTGACCTCGCCGCAGGACGCGCTGGGCGAGACGCGCCAGCCGAACCTGCCAGGCACCACCGACCAGTACCCGAACTGGCGAATCCCGTTGCCCATCCCGCTCGCCGACCTGTTCGACGACCCGGGCGTGCGGCGGGCGGTGGCGGCGCTGGCCGCCGGTCGCCCGTCCGCAGCAGGCGGGAATGGTCCGTGATGAAGCGAAACGTGCACGTCACAGCGCGCGGCCCGGCCGCGGAGTATCGTCAGCCAGTCACCCGCGCCATGGTTGGAGGTGGCAGTCACCCGTGAACACCGACTTGATGACCCGCACCGGGCTCGTGCCCGAGCAGATGGTCCCCCAGAGCAGTCCGGCAAGTGTCCTGGAGTCGACCGTCGAGAAGGTCCTGGTGGACGTCCGGCCCTCGAACCTGGCCGACCCGCTCGCCGGGGCCGGGCACGCCGAAGAGTCCCTGAGGGACGCCCTGCGGCGCGTCGAAGCCGGGTCGGACGACGCGCTGACCCAGGCCGTGGCCTGCGCCAGCGCCGCCTGCGACCACCTGCGCTACGGCGAACTGCAAGAGGCGAGGCTGCTCCTCGTCGCGGCCCGCGGTCAGCTCGTCCGGTCGCACGGCGGCCGGTCCTGATCCAGACCGGTAGGGGTCGGATCGTTCACGCTCGTCCGGAGGAATAACCCTGTGCGGCCCTGGCCCGGAACTCCTTATCCGCTCGGCGCCACCTATGACGGCGTCGGCACCAACTTCACCCTCTTCTCGGAGGTCGCGGACTACGTCGAGCTGTGCCTGTTCGACGCCGACGGCGCCGAAACGCGCGTGCGGCTGCCCGAGGTGGACGGCTTCGTCCACCACGGCTACCTCCTCGGCGTCGGTCCCGGGCAGCTGTACGGCTACCGCGTGCACGGACCGCACGACCCGGCACGCGGCCCGCGCTGCAACCCGAACAAGCTGCTGATCGACCCGTACGCCAAGGCGATCGCCGGCGACGTCGACTGGGACGAGTCGCTGTTCGGCTACCGGTTCGGCGACCCGGACACGCGCAACGACCTCGACTCGGCGGGCCACGTGCCGCTGTCGGTCGTGGTCAACCCGTTCTTCGACTGGGCCAACGACCGCCCGCCGAAGACCCCGTACAACGAGTCGGTCATCTACGAGACCCACGTGCGCGGCCTCACCATGCAGCACCCCGAGGTGCCGCAGAGCCTGCGCGGCACCTACGCGGGCCTGGCGCACCCGGCGGTGATCGACCACCTCAAGGGCCTCGGCGTCACGGCGGTCGAGCTGATGCCGGTGCACCACTTCATCACCGATCACGGACTGCAGGAAAAAGGCCTCCGGAACTACTGGGGCTACAACACGATCGGGTTCTTCGCGCCCCACGCCGGCTACACCGCGATGCCGGAGACCGGGACGCAGGTCCAGGAGTTCAAGGGCATGGTGCGCGCCTTGCACGAGGCGGGCATCGAGGTCATCCTGGATGTGGTCTACAACCACACCGCCGAGGGCAACCACCTCGGTCCCACGCTCTCCATGCGCGGCATCGACAACCAGGCGTACTACCGGCTGGTGGACGACGAGCCGAAGTTCTACATGGACTACACGGGCACCGGGAACTCGCTGAACGTGCGCAGCCCGCACACGTTGCAGCTGATCATGGACTCGCTGCGGTACTGGGTGACGGAGATGCGGGTCGACGGGTTCCGGTTCGACCTGGCCGCCACCCTGGCCCGCGAGTTCTACGACGTGGACCGGCTGTCGACGTTCTTCGACCTGGTGCAGCAGGACCCGGTGGTCTCGCAGGTGAAGCTGATCGCCGAGCCGTGGGACGTCGGGCCGGGCGGCTACCAGGTCGGCAACTTCCCGCCGCTGTGGACCGAGTGGAACGGCAAGTACCGCGACACGGTGCGCGACTTCTGGCGCGGCGAGCCGGCCACGCTCGGCGAGTTCGCGTCCCGCATCACCGGGTCGTCGGACCTGTACCAGGACGACGGCCGCCGCCCGTACGCGTCGATCAACTTCGTCACCGCGCACGACGGGTTCACGCTCAACGACCTGGTGTCGTACAACGACAAGCACAACGACGCCAACGGCGAGGACGGCCGCGACGGCGCGGACGACAACCGGTCGTGGAACTGCGGCGTCGAGGGGCCGACCGACGACCCCGAGGTCAACGACCTGCGGGCCAGGCAGCGGCGGAACCTGCTGGCCACCACGCTGCTGTCGCAGGGCGTGCCGATGCTGCTGCACGGCGACGAGATCGGCCGGACGCAGCAGGGCAACAACAACGCCTACTGCCAGGACACCGAGCTGTCCTGGGTCGACTGGACGTTGGCGGAGAAGAACCGCGACCTGCTGGAGTTCGCCTCGGCGTTGACCGCGTTCCGCCGGCAGCACCCCGTGCTGCGGCGGCGCCGGTTCTTCCAGGGCAAGCCGATCCGCAAGGGCGACGAGCTCCGCGACATCGCCTGGTTCACACCTTCGGGTGAAGAGATGACGGAGCAGAACTGGGGCGACGACTTCGGCCGCTGCGTCGTGGTGTTCCTCAACGGCGAGGGCATCCCGGACCTCGACCCGCGGGGCATGCGGGTGCTGGACGACTCGTTCCTGCTGGCGTTCAACGCGCACCACGAGGACATCGAGGTCACCCTGCCGGAGGAGGGCTACGGTCCGCAGTGGACGGTCGTGGTCGACACCGCGACGGGCGAGGTCGCGCCGCCGGGCCAGGGCGAGGTGGTGCCGGGAGGCGGCTCGCTGACCCTGGTCGCCCGCTCGCTGGTGGTGCTGCAGCGGTTGGAGCAGGAGTGACGGAATTGTCAGACCCCGCCGGTAGAATCAAACCAGGGGTCCCTGAGGGGGGACGCCCGCGGAGCTCTTCGAACGCGGGGGAGCCCCCGGCGTCGACCTACCGGGTGCAGTTCACGCCCGACTTCACCTTCGCCCACGCCGAGGCCGTGGTCGACTACCTGGACGCGTTGGGTGTCGGCGCGCTGTACGCCTCGCCCGTGCTGGAGGCCGTGCCCGGCTCCACGCACGGCTACGACGTGGTCGACCCGACCCGGGCGCGCGAGGAGCTGGGCGGCGAGCCGGGGCGGGTGGCGCTGCACGAGGCGCTCAAGCGGGCCGGCCTCGGGTTCGTGCTCGACATCGTGCCCAACCACATGGCGGTCGGCCACGACGAGGTCAACCAGTGGTGGGCGGACGTGCTCCGGCACGGCCGGGGGTCGCGGTACGCGAAGTACTTCGACGTCGACTGGGAGTCCGGGCCGCTGCTGCTGCCCTTCGCCGCCGACGAGGCGTCGGAGGAGGAGCACGAGCACTACCGGCTGGCGTTCTGGCGGCGCGGCAACACCGAGCTGAACTACCGGCGGTTCTTCGACATCACCACGCTGGCCGCGGTGCGGGTCGAGGACCCGGAGGTGTTCGACGCGACCCACGGCGAAGTGCTGCGGTGGGTCGCGGCGGGCGAGGTGACCGGGCTGCGGGTCGACCACCCCGACGGCCTGGCCGATCCCGGCGGGTACGCGCGGCGGCTCCGGGACCGCGCCGGGGTGTGGCTGGTGGTGGAGAAGATCCTCGGCGCGGACGAGCGCCTGCCCGCGAGCTGGCCCGTCGACGGCACCACGGGCTACGACGCGTTGCGCGAGGTGTGCGGGCTGTTCGTGGACCCGGCGGGCGAGGCGGCGTTCACCGCGCTGGCCGAGGAGTTCGGCGTGCCGGCGGACTTCGCCGCCGTCGAGCACGAGTGCCGGGACCTGGTGACCCGCACGATCCTGCGCGCCGAGGTGCGGCGGATCGCCGCCCTGGTGCGCGACGCGGACCAGGCCGAGGCCGAACGCGCGGTGGCCGAGGTGATGGTCAACTTCCCGGTCTACCGCTCCTACCTGCCCGAAGGGCTCGACGCGTGGGAAGCGGCGGTGACCGCGGCGAGGTCGCCGGCGGCGGCGGCGCTGGACCGGCAGGTGCGCGCCGAGCCGCAGGGCGAGCTGGCCACGCGGATCCAGCAGACGTCCGGCATGGTGGTCGCGAAGGGCACCGAGGACACCGCGTTCTACCGCTACACCCGGTTCGTGGCGCTCAACGAGGTCGGTGGCGCGCCGGACCGGTTCGGGGTGCCGCCGGGCGAGTTCCACGCGCGTGCGGCGTCGCGGGAAGCGGGGTCGCCCACGACGATGACGGCGTTGTCGACGCACGACACGAAGCGCTCGGAGGACGTGCGGGCCCGGCTCGCGGTGCTGGCGGAGCTGCCCGGCGAGTTCGCCGAGTCGGTGCGCCGGTGGAACGCCGCGCACCCGATCGACGAGCCGTCGTTGGCCATGCTGGCGTGGCAGTCGCTGGTCGGCGCGTGGCCGATCACCGCCGACCGGATGCGCGCCTACCTGGACAAGGCGGCCAAGGAGTCGAAGGTCCGCACCACGTGGGTCGACCACGACGAGGCGTTCGAGGCGGCCGTGGCGGCGTGGCCGGAGCAGGTGCTGTCCGGTCCGGTGGCGGCCGAGGTGGCGTCGTTCGTGGAGCGGATCGTCGTGCCCGGCTGGTCCAACGCGCTCGGCCAGAAGCTGGTGCAGCTCACCGCGCCCGGTGTGCCGGACGTGTACCAGGGCAGCGAGCTGTGGGATTTGTCGCTGGTCGACCCGGACAACCGGCGACCGGTGGACTACGAGGTGCGGCGGCGGCTGCTGGACCGGCTCGACGACGGCTGGCTGCCGGACGTCGACGACTCGGGCGCGGCCAAGCTGCTCGTCGTGCAGCGCGCGCTGCGGTTGCGCCGGGACCGGCCCGATCTGTTCCGCGGCTACCGGCCGCTGGAGGCGTCCGGGCGGACCGCACCGCACGTAGTCGCGTTCGAGCGGTCGGGTCTGGTCGCGGTGGCGACCCGGCTTCCGGTGGGATTGGCGAACGCGGGCGGCTGGGGCGACGCGGTGCTGCCCCTGCCGCCGGGTGAGTGGACCGACGTGCTCACCTCCCGCCCGGCCGACCCGCTGCTGGCCGGGATGCTGGACCGCTACCCCGTGGCACTGCTGGTAAGAGGAGATCGGTGAGTTTCTCGGTGTGGGCGCCGGCGCACGAGCGCGTCCGGGTGCGGGTGGACGGTCGGGACCACGAGATGACCGCCGGCGCCGGCGGGTGGTGGCACGCCGAGGTGGCCGGGGTGGACTACGGGTTCCTGCTCGGCGACTCCGACGACGTGCTGCCCGACCCGCGCTCGTCCTGGCAGCCGAACGGGGTGCACGCCGAGTCACGCGTCTACGACCACTCGGCGTTCGAGTGGACCGACCAGGCGTGGACCGGGCGCGCGCTGCCCGGCGCGGTGATCTACGAGCTGCACATCGGCACGTTCACGCCCGCCGGCACGTTCGACGGCGCGGTGGGGCGGCTGGACCACCTGGTGGAACTGGGCGTCACGCACGTCGAGGTGCTGCCGGTGAACTCGTTCGACGGCACGGCGGGCTGGGGCTACGACGGCGTGCTGTGGGGCGCGGCGCACGAGCCCTACGGCGGACCGGACGGGTTCAAGCGGTTCGTGGACGCCTGCCACGGGCGCGGACTGGCCGTGGTGCTGGACGTCGTGTACAACCACCTCGGGCCGTCCGGCGCGTACCTCGACCGGTTCGGGCCGTACTTCGCGGGCAGCAACGACTGGGGGCCGGGTCTCAACCTCGACGGCGAAGGCTCCGACGAGGTGCGCCGGTACGTCGTGGACAACGTGCTGGGCTGGCTGCGCGACTTCCACGTGGACGGGCTGCGGCTGGACGCCGTGCACGCTCTCGTGGACCGCAGCGCGCTGCACGTGCTGGAGCAGATGGCCGTCGAGGTGGACGCGCTGTCGGCCGCCGTCCGCAGGCCGTTGACGTTGATCGCCGAGTCGGACCTGAACGACGCCCGGCTGGTGACCGCGCGGGAAGGCGGCGGCCTCGGCCTGCACGCCCAGTGGTCCGACGACCTGCACCACGCGCTGCACGTGGCGTTGAGCGGGGAGACGTCCGGCTACTACCCGGACTTCGAGGGCGCGCTGGGCAGGACGCTGCGCGAGGTGTTCCTCCACGCGGGCACGTGGTCGTCGTTCCGGGGCAGGCGCCACGGCCGCCCGGTGGACCGCGACCGGCTGCCCGGCTACCGGTTCCTCGCCTACCTGCAGAACCACGACCAGGTCGGCAACCGCGCCACCGGCGACCGGCTGTCGGCGACGGTGCCGTGGCGGCGGCAGGCCGTGGGCGCGGCGATCGTGCTGTGCTCCCCGTACACGCCGATGATCTTCATGGGCGAGGAGTGGGCGGCGAGCACGCCGTGGCAGTTCTTCGCGTCGTTCCCGGACCCGGAGCTGGCCGAGGCGGTGCGCACGGGGCGGCGCCGCGAGTTCGGCCGGCACGGGTGGGGCGAGTCGGAGGTGCCCGACCCGATCGACCCGGAGACCGTGCGGCGCTCGACGCTGCGCTGGGACGAGGTGTCCGAGCCCGGCCACCGGGAGCTGTTCGACCTCTACCGCGCGTTGATCGCGCTGCGCCGGTCGCGCCCGGAGCTCGCGGACCCGCGGCTGGACCGGTTCGCGGTGCGCGAGGAGGGGCGGGTGCTCGTGCTGCACCGGGGTTCGCTGCGGGTGCTGTGCAACCTCGGGGACGACGCCGAGGTGCGGCTCGACGTCGAGGTGGGCGAGGTGCTGCTCGCGTCGGCGGAGGTGGAGGTGGACGGGCAGGCGGTGCACCTGCCCGCCGACTCCTTCGCCATCGTCGAGCGCGCGCCGGTCACGCCCCCGGATCGGGGACGAGCCAACCGACCTCGGTGAGCTTCTCGGCCAGCAGCCGACCGGCCGACTCGACCTGGTCGGCCAGCTGTCTTCGCACTTCCGGCCGGTCGTCGCCGGAGTACCGAGCCGCTTCGTAGGCCGCGACCAGACCGCGTGCCGCGCTCACCACCTCCACCCCGGGCCACTCGGGGACGGCGAGGTGGCCGTCGTCCGGATCGGGCACGGGTGCTGCCGCGGGTGCGGGCTCGGCGGAGACGTGGACGGCGCGCACGGCCTGCCTCGGCCCCAGCTCGGTGGCGAGGTCGAGCAGCTTCAGCGCGATCGTGTGCAGCTTCACGTTGTGGTGCTGTGACATCCGCACGAGCAGCTGGAACCCCTCTTGGGGGGTGCAGCCCTGCACCGCGGATATCAAGCCGGTGGCCTGCCCGATCACGGTGCGCGTCTGCACCGCTTTGCGCAGCCCCACGATCTCGGCCTCGAGGCTGGCGATCCGCGCGGTCAGCGAATCGTCATGCCCGTTGTCCCCGACCACGGTCGGGCTCCTCTCTCGCACGTCGGTACCGGTCAGCCAGGCCAGCAGTGCGAGAACGTCCGGACACGCGGGTGCCAGCACCCGGCAAGCCCACAGCTCTCGCTGACCCTGGTGCCCTCGCGGGCGCCGGGTGGCTTGCGGCTGGCTTTTCAACCGCGTAGACGATCACCGTAGTAGAGGACGGGCGGTGCGGTGCAACTGGAGGGGTTTCAGCGTGGCGGCAGCACGCAGAACTCGTTGCCCGCCGGGTCGGCGCACACCACCCACGGCAGGCGCGGGTCGGCGTCGACGACGCGTGCGCCGAGGCCGGTGAGCCTGGCCACCTCCGCGTCCCGGTCGCCGCCGGGCGCGAGGTCGAGGTGCAGCCGGTTCTTGGTCCGCTTCGGCTCGGCGACGGGTTGCGGCAGCAGCATCGGGCCGGCGCCGGTCAACTCGGTGTACTCCACCCCTTCGGGGTCTTTCCAACGGCGCGTCACGCGGTGCCCGAGAGCCGCGCACCAGAACTCCTCCAAGGCGCTGACCTGGCCCGGAGGGCAGTCCACGGCGATGGCGACGATACGTGCGGTCATGTCGTCGGAGTTTCCCCGTCCGGGCGACGGGTATCCCTCGGCAGACGGAAGAGTCCTGACGAGAGGAACGGTCATGGGGACCGACGACAAGGTCAGCAACAAGGCCGAGGAGCTCAAGGGCAAGGCGAAGGAAGCGGTCGGTGACGCCACCGACAACGAGCAGTGGCAGGCCGAGGGCCGCGCCGACCAGGCCAAGGGCTCGCTGAAGCAGGCGGGGGAGAAGGTCAAGGACGCGTTCCGCGGCGACGACCGCTAGTCGTGCCGCCGGCTGATCGCACTTCCAGCGCCGCCGAGTTCGTGCCCGAGGGCGCGGACCTGGCGGCGCTTCGCCGTGCCGCGGCCGGCTGCCGGGGCTGTGACCTGCACGAGCCGGCCACCCAGACGGTGTTCGGCGCGGGACCGGCCGACGCCGGCCTGGTGCTCGTCGGCGAGCAGCCCGGCGACGTCGAGGACCGGCAGGGCGAGCCGTTCGTCGGGCCCGCCGGCCGGCTGCTGGACAAGGCGCTGGACGAGGCCGACCTGGCGCGTGAGGGCGTGTACCTGACCAACGCGGTCAAGCACTTCAAGTTCGTGCCCGCCGAGCGCGGGAAGCGGCGGATCCACAAGTCGCCGTCACGCGGCGAGGTCGTGGCCTGCCTGCCGTGGTTGCGGGCGGAGCTGGCGCAGGTCCGGCCCGCGCTGGTGGTGTGCCTGGGCGCGACGGCGGCCAAGGCCGTGCTGGGCGCCTCGTTCAAGGTCACCGAGCGCCGTGGCCAGGTCGAGCGGGGCGAGGACTACGACGTGATCGCGACCGTGCACCCTTCGGCGGTGCTGCGCGCGCCCGACCGCGACGAGGCGTACCGGAAGTTCCTGGCCGACCTGCGGGTCGTGCGCGCCCACCTGGGCGAACGGTCTTCCGGAACGTGAAACGGCCCCCTGACCGCTTCCCGCACCAGGTGCGGGCCGAGCTGGACTGGGCTCGGGGTCACGGGGGCCGGGTGGCTGCCTGGGATTCGCCCAGACCACCTGGGAAAGGTCGGTCCTAGCGGACAGCCACCTCACGACGAGTCCTATAGCTATTCAACTTCGGACCACCTCCTTCCTCGTGTACCTCGAACTTATGCGAGCCCACGCGACTCTCGCAACGTAAATTCCGTGTTGGCTCCGGGGCCGATCCGATGCGGAGCGGTCTGCGCGGTGGGTTCGCCCAGCGCGACGTCTGATTCCCGCCGGACCGGGACGCGCCGGCGGGGCACGATTCGCGGCATGGACTTCGACGGCAAGGTCGCCCTGGTCACGGGCGGCAGCAGGGGTATCGGCGCGGCGATCGCGGTGCGGTTGGCGGAGCTGGGCGCGGATGTGGCGATCACCTACCGGACCAGCCCGGGTGACGTGGTCGAGCGGGTGCAGGGGCTGGGGCGGCGGGCGGTGGCCGTGCGGGCGGACAGCGGTGACGCGGCGGCGGTGGTCGCGGCGGTGGAGGAGACCGTCGCGGTGCTGGGGCGGTTGGACGTGCTGGTGAACAACGCGGGCGAGTTCGTTGTCGGACCGGTGGAGGAGCTGGGGGTGGCGGAGTTCGACCGGACGTTCGACGTGAACGTGCGGGCGGCGTTCGTGGCGGTCAAGGCGGCGTTGCCGCACCTCGGCGCCGGCGGGCGGGTGATCGGCATCGGCAGCAACGTGGCCGAGCGGGCGGTGTTCCCCGGGTTCTCGCTGTACTCGGCGTCCAAGGCGGCGTTGGTGGGCATGACGAAGGCGTTGGCGAGGGAGTTGGGGCCGCGGGGGATCACGGTGAACCTGGTGCACCCCGGCGCGACGGACACCGACATGAACCCGGCGGACGGCGCCGTTTCCGACGTCGTGCGCGGCTTCACGGCCTTGGGGCGTTACGCGGAGCCGGCGGAGATCGCGGCGGCGGTGGCGTTCCTGGCGTCCGACGAGGCCCGTTACGTGACGGGCGCGCAGCTGCACGTCGACGGCGGCTTCACCTCCTGACCCGCGAGAGTCCTACGTTCACGCCGCGAGAGTCCTACGTTCACGGCACCCGAGTTCACCGTTCGGCGCAGGCTTGGCGTTGCCTGAGCGTTGAACTCGGGGTGCGCGGACGTAGGACTCTCGCGTGCTGGACGTAGGACTCTCGCGGGTTAGCTCGCGTTCACGTCGATGCAGGCGTAGAACGCGTTGGAGGTGTCGCCGATGTTCCAGATGGCGAGCACCGTCTGACGGCCGGACGCGCCCAGGTTCACCGTGTGCGACACGGTGGCCGGGGGCTGCTGCATGCCGCCGTCGACGAAACCGACCCGCCTGCCGCTGACGTAGTACTCGTAGTTCGCGGTGCGGTGCCGTGCGGTGAAGGTCCAGTTGAACGTGACGGTCCGGCCGGTGTTCGCGACCTGCCAGCCCTTGTTGTTGTCGTTCAGCTCGGCGAACCGGGCGACGCCGCCGTTGCAGCTGCGCAGGCCCTGCGGGCCTTCGACGCTCTGCGGCTCCCACTTGATGTCGCCGCACGACACGACGCCGCGGGCGCACTGCGCCTGACGACTGGCCGGCGACGAGACGTACCCGTGCGCGAACGCGGGCGCCGAGGGCAGGGCGATCGTCACGAGCGGCGCGGCGAGCACGCCTGCCGCCACTGCGGCGATCCTTCGGCGGAGTGACATGTGGACTCCTCTGATCGGATGGGCGGAAACGCTTGTGGCGAACGCCAACCCGAGCGCGCTGGGTGGTGCGTTCACCCAAACGCGGCGGCCGGTCTAGACCATACTCTCTGTGATTGGTCGGTGACAACCGTCAACTGGTCGGTTGAGGCCGGACCGGGGTCGTATTCGGCCGGGTGGAGGGAGATCGCGTCCGTCGCCCGACTCCTCCGCCGCTTATCGCACCCCGTCCGGGCGGAAGGTCCGTTCGACGTGCGCGTGCAGTTCGTCGAACCCGAGCACGGTGGTCAACGGGGAGGAGGCGATCGTGGTGGAGCGCTCGTCCGCGCCCTCGGCGATGAGGTCGGCGGTGCGCCCGCTGCCGCGCAGCACGACCAGCGGCCGGTGGTGGAACAGGCTGTGCTCGGCGTCGGCGAACGCGATCGGCCCGCCGTTGACCAGCACGGTCAGCGACGGCTCCGGGCCGGCGACCACGTCCGCCACCTCGGCCAGCCACGGCGACTCGTCACCCCACGCGCCACCGGGCACCAGCACCAGGTGGGTGTGGTTCGGCTCGAACGCGGCCAGGTCCACCGCGACCTCCGCGGCCACCCCGATCAGCGGGAACCGCCCACCCGCCGCCGCCCGCGCCCACCCGCCGCCGCCCGCGCCCGCCCGACCGCCCGCATCACGCCGACATCCGTGCCGCCGTCCACCACCACCGCGCCGCACGCGTCGAGCAGCGGCGCCAACCGGCGCAGCACCACCCCCAACGCCTCCGACGCGTCCCGCGCCATCCCGTCCGCGCCGCCGACCAGCACCAGCACCGGCCGGCCGGCGGGCAACCCGGCGCCGCCCAGCTCCGCCTTCGACCTGACCCGCACCCTGTCCACGAGCGGCGACCGTACCGGCGCGCGTCCCGCGGCACCGGAGTTTCCGGCCCACACCCTTCGACTCCGGCCCGCCCTCGATCCGACCTGATCGCGTCGGTCGGGACGGGGGCCGTTCGTCGTAGGGGCGATGGCCGTCGGGCGGATTATCCGTTCGGCCACTCCCGGACATGTGCCTGTTCGTGCATGATGGAATCGGACGGTATCGGGAGGCGGCCGGTATGACCGTGGAAACACCAGAAGAACTGTCCTCGGACTTGTTGGACCTCACTTCGACGTCGTTGTCCGAGATGAGAACGCTGCGCGACACCGTGCTCGACCAGGCCGTTCGTCGCACGCTCGACCGGTTCCGGTTGGGCGACTTCGGCGATTCGGTCCAGGAGCAGGCCTAGTGGTGCCCAGCGGGTTGAGCACGCACCGCTTGCCCCGATTCGTGTTCGACGAGATCTGCTCGGGACCGGTCTCCGCGGCTGGAATGACAATTTTGCGGAGAACCCAGTACAGCGTTCGCAAGCTCCGGTTGCGCGCTTTCCTGGAGGCCGCTTCCCCGTTCGCGACCCGGCTCGGTCCCTTCGCCGACCTCGACGGCGCGTGGACGTTGTTGTCCGATGTGGAGCGGACTGCGCCGGACGTGGTGGAAGAAGTCCTGATGCACCACTCGGTGGGCGTCTGGTTGTCCCGTGCCCTGCGCCAGGTGCTCGGCACCGCGGTCGACGCCACGCCGCTGTGGTCGGAAGTCGGCTGGTTCCACGCCGTCGCGGTCGCCGCCGCCGTCCGGGGTGGACAGCCGTGCGCGGTCACCGTGCCGGTGGTGCACGGCGCGGTCACGTTGCCGACGGTGGGCGCGTACCGGTTGTCCGGGCGCTTCCCGGTGGGGCAGGCCCGGGTGGTCCACTCGGCGGCGGGCACGACGGTCGAGGCGCCGGGTCCGGTCGAGTGGCAGGCCGTCCGACGGCACCGCGGCTCCGCGCGGGGGCACGTGGTCGAGGTGGTGGTCGACGACCTCGGGCCGTACCGGGAGTTCGGCCAACCGCTGCCGCCGGACCCGTTGGGCGACAGCGAGTGGGACGAGTGGGTCAAGTACCTGGACGAGGCGTGGGAGCTGGTGACCGCACGGCACCCCGGCGCGGCGGAGGAGCTGTCGGCCGGGTTGTCGGCCGTGGTGCCGCTGGACGCCCGGCGGGACGTGTTCGCGGCGTCCTCGTCGGCGGCGTTCGGCGCGATAGCCATGTCGCCCAAGCGTTCCGCGACGGAGTTCGCCGAAGCGCTCGTGCACGAGTTGCAGCACTCCAAGGTCAACGCGCTGCTCGACCTGGTCGACCTGCACACCTCCGACGGCGCGGCGGGGCACTACGCGCCCTGGCGGGACGATCCGCGGCCCGTCGACGGGCTGCTGCACGGCGTCTACGCGTTCGTCAGCGTGGTGGAGTTCTGGCACGTCCAGCGCGACCTCGCGCCCGCGGCACTGGCCCGGCGCGCCGAGTTCACCCTCGCCTACCGGGCCCGGCAGGTGGGGCGCGCCGTCGACGGGCTGCGGAGCTCGGTCGAGCTGACCGACCTGGGGCGCGAGTTCGTCGCGGCGGTGGCCGTGCGGCTCGCGGCGTGCCGCCCGGTGGACTCCCCGCCGGAGGTCGCCGCGGCCGTCGAGGAGATCACCGCCGAGCACGCGACGACCTGGCGGCTGCGGCACGTCCGGCCGGACCCGCGCGCGGTCGGGGACGCCGTCGCGGCCTGGCTCGACGGCCGCCCGCCCGGTCAGGGAGGTCACGGCTCGGTCGTGCCCGCGGCCGGCTCGGGTGAGTCGCTGCTCGCGGCGCTGCTCAAGCTGCGCGTGCTCGACCCGCGCGAGTTCGACCGGGCGCCGCACCGGGACGGGCCGGACTTCGCCTACCTGCGCGGCGCGCGGGACGTGGCCGCCGAGGGTTACGCCGCCAGGCTGCGCGCCACGCCGCACGACGTGGCCGCGTGGGCGGGTCTGGGCCTCGCGCTCGACTCGGACGTGCTGCGGCGGGCGCCCGAGCTGGTGCGGGCGGTGCACCGCGGCGTGGCCGTGCGGACGGGGGCCGCGCCGTCGCCGGTGGAGCTGGTGACCTGGTTCGACCAGGCCGCCGGCCGCGTCGCCTAAGCCTCCCGTCCCGGCTCATGGCAGCCACAGCCACGCGTCGTCGCTGTACTCCTTTTCGTCCACGTGGCGGCACACGAACGCGGGGTCGTGCTGGTCGACTTCTGCGAGCTTGTGCAGCACGCCGGAGATCAGGACCACCAGGTCGGCGGTTTCGTTGTCGGTCACCGCGCTTCGCAGTAGCGCGCATTCGTTCAGGCGTCCCAGTGTCACGGCGGGCTCTCCGGCGAACCCCAACTCGGTCGGCGCGACGGAGCCGGCTGTTATGGACATCCGCAGCCTGACTCGATCCTTGTACGTCTCGTTGTCGGCGCGCAAGAGGTCCCGCCAGCCTTCGAGGAGCAGCGGCAGGACCCGAACTATGTCCACCTCCGCACCGAGGAAGATCATCACGCTGTCACCACCTCCTTGGCGGTCGACTGTGGCGCTGTCGAGCCGCAGGTGGCTCATGACGGCGTCGACGAGGTGCAGCAGTCGGCGTTGCGCCTCCATGCGCTGGTCCCCGGAACGCTTGCCGTACTGGATCACGTCGACGAGGAACCCGAGGCGTACCGACATGGCGGGCCCTTGCCTTCTCGGTGTGGTCCGCTCAGCGCGCCGTTGCCTCCCGGCTCCCGGAGGGGCGAACGGATCATGCCGGCCACGCGCCACCAGCACGTCCACCGCGTGCCGCAGCAGGGCCTGTTGCGCAGGCGACAGGCGGTTCTTGAGCACGGTTTGCACGAGGCGGTGCAGTTGCAGGGCGTTGTTGCGCCGGTCGATCTTCGCCAGGCTGTAGCGGCTGATCTGGACGATCGCCCGGCCGAGCAGGATGGGGTCGCCGAGCGCGGTGGCGAGGTGCTCGGGCAGCTCGGCACCGCTCGCGTCCTGGAACAGCTGCAACGGAATGGGATCCGGACCGAAGAACGCGCACAGCTGGAGCAGCTGAAGAGCAGCCGGGTGGTGTTCTTCGAGTTCGTTGAAGGCCACGTTCCAAGCGGCGGCGACCGAGAGCTGGTCGTCCGAGGTGCCCGCCTCCAGTAACTCGACGCGATTCTGCTCCAGCAGTTGCAGGTACTGCGGCACCTGCATAACGGTCTGCGCGTGCCACGCGGCGGCCTGTTCGACGGCCAGGGGCAGGTCGCCGAGGGCCTCGGCCAGGGCGTCGGCCTCGTCGTCGTCCAGGCCACCTGCGCGGCGGCGCAGCAGCTCGATGCTCTCCGCACGGGTGAACACGTCGACGGCGACCGGTCGGGCGTAGCCGCCCCACTCGGAGTTGCGGGAGGTGACGACGATGTGGCCGTTGCCCGCGGGGAAGTACCGGCGCACGTCCTGCGGCCGGTCGGCGTTGTCGAAGACCAGGATCCAGCGGCGGTAGGGCGTTCCTCGGCGCAGCGCGTCCAACACGGCGGGCACAGCGCTGTCAACGGACCCCTCGCCCGCCACGTCGAGCCGCTCGGCCAGCTCCACGAACCCCCTGGTGATCGACTCGACCCGGTCGGCAGCGATCCACCACACCACCTCGTACTCCGAGGCGTGACGGTGGATGTACTCGACCACGGTCTGCGACTTGCCGACGCCGCCCATGCCCTGCAGCGCCACGGGGAGCGCAGGGCCCGCACCCGCCGCCTGACTAAGCAGCAGGCGCAACTGCTCCAGGTGGTCCTCGCGGCCGACGAAGTGCGCGTTGCCCAACGGCACATGACCCCACAGGTGGGCGGGCTCGTCGAACACGTCCATGACTGCTCCTCAACGCTGACCGCGCGCTTGTTCTCCGGATAGGGCTTCGGCTCGTCCGACGCCGGCCGGGAACCGCGTGACGCCAGGTCTTGGGCGCGCGCTTACCAGTCCAGGACGACGGTTCGTCCTGGACGCCGGTGTCGGGAGCCGGTGACCGGGTTGACCGGTCACCGGCCGGATCTCAGAACTGCATCGTGTCGGTGTCGCAGTTCGCCCGGACGAACTGCGTGGCGGTGATCGTGCCGGGGTGCTCGTCGCCCAGCACCTTGCGGTAACCGGTCACGGTGCGGGCGTGCAGGACCGCCGCCGCGTTCTCGTCGCCGACGTTGCCCAGGTCGATGGCCAGGTTCAGGGCGACCGCGAGGGTCGACGGGTGCTCCGGGCCCAGCGTCCGGGTCGACCGTTCGAGGGTGTCCTCGTCCAACGCCCTGGCCTCCGCGTGGTTGCCGGCGGCGGCCAGGTCGCTGGCCAGGTTCGTCGTCGCCACCAGGGTGAACGGGTGGTCGTGGTCGAACACGTCGGTCAACGTCGCGCGCAGCTCCCGGTTCAGGGCCAGCGCGGCGTCGACCTCGTCCCGCGCCCGGTGCGTCACCGCCAGGGCGATCCCGGCGACCAGGGTGTACGGGTGGTTGCGGCCCACGATGCGCTGGAACGTCTCGTGGCTGCGCCGCGCCAGTTCCCACGACCGGTCGAGCTCGCCGAGGTGGCGCAGGTCGAGGGCGAGGGTCATCCGCGCCGTGGTGGTGTCGATGTGCTCGTCGCCGTGCCGCTTCCGGTAGCGCTTGATGACGTCCTCGGTCACCTCCCGGGCGCGCACGTGCTCGCCCGCCTTCCGCAGCGCGACCGCCAGGCTGCGCGACGCGCCGATCACCTGGGGGTGGTCGTCGCCGAACAGCTCCCGTTGCAGCACCAGCGAATCGCCTTGCCGCCGCGCGGCCTCCGCGTAGCGGCCCAGCTCCCGCAGGTCCATGCACGTGCTGTTGTACGAGGCGAAGGTGAGCGGGTGGTCGTTGCCCATGACCGCGTTGCGCCGGCGCAGCACTTCCTGGTCGATCCCGAGCGCCTTGGCGTACTCGCCCGTCAACCGGAACGAGCTGGCCAGGTTGTGCGCGTAGATCAGGGTCTGCGGGTCGTCCTCGCCCAGGATCTCGACGGCGCGGTCGTAGATGCGTTGGCGCGTCAGCAGCTCCTCGCCGAACACCCCTTGCGCGCGCTGGTCCAGGGCCAGGGTGTCGAGCATGTTGAGCATGCCCTCGTGGTCGTCGCCGATCACCTCGCGGAACAGCTCGTAGGTCCGCTGGTTCAGGGCACGCGCTTCTTCGATCCGACCCAGCCTGCGCAGCGAGATGCCGTACCGGCGGGTGATCTCCAGCGTGTCGAACTCCCGCTCGCCCAGTGACTGGCGCCACGACTCCGACGCCTGGCCGGCCAGGTCGCGCGCGCCGCCGAAGTCACCGGCGTTGAGCAGGTACCGGACCAGGTTCATCACCAGGACCCGCACCCAGCGGTCCTGGCAGTCGACCACCTTCGACACCAGCGCGTGCGGCAGGAGCTCGGCGTAGCGCGGCCAGTTGGTCGAGGCGTCCGGGTCGCCGGGGTCGCCGTTGACCAGCAGCACGTGCACCGCGTGCCGCATGCGTGCCTGCTCGTCGTTGTCCAACCGGTTCTTCAGCACGGTCTGGACGAGGCGGTGCAGCTGCAGGGCGTTGTTGCGGTGGTCGATCTTGGCGAGGCTGTACCGGCTGATCTCGCGGATCGCCCGGCTGAGCTTGATCGGGTCGCCCAGCGCCTCGCGCAGCGCGTCCGGCACGGGCATG
This sequence comes from Actinosynnema sp. CA-299493, assembly GCF_050946825.1. Taxonomy (NCBI): domain Bacteria; kingdom Bacillati; phylum Actinomycetota; class Actinomycetes; order Pseudonocardiales; family Pseudonocardiaceae; genus Actinosynnema; species Actinosynnema sp. CA-299493. Next base: position 7,045,971 of record NZ_CP191993.1, on the reverse strand, counting down.
TCGCGCACGCCGCGGAACAGCTTCTGGGAGATGGGCTCCGGGCCGAAGAACGCGCACACCTGCAACAGCTGCAACGCGGCGCGGTGGTCGTTCTTGAGGCGGTTGAGGGGCACGTTCCACGCCGCCGCGACCGGGAGCTGGTCCTCGCTGGACGTGCCCGCTTCCAGCAGCTCGGTGCGGTTCTGCTCCAGCAGCTGGAGGTACTCCGAGACCTGCATGCCGGTCTGCGCGCGCCACGCGGCGGCCTGCTCGACGGCCAGCGGCAGGTCGCCGAGGGCCTCGGCCAGGGCGTCGGCCTCGTCGTCGTCCAGGTCGCCCGCGCGGCGGTGCAGCAGCTCGATGCTCTCGGCGCGGGTGAAGAGGTCGACGGCGACCGGTCGGGCGTAGCCGCCCCATTCGGAGTTGCGGGAGGTGACGACGATGTGGCCGTTGCCGGCGGGGAAGTACTGGCGCACGTCCTGGGGGCGGTCGGCGTTGTCGAACACCAGGATCCACCGGCGGAACGGCTCGCCGCGCCGCAGCGCCTCCAGCACGGCGGGCACCGCCGTCTCCGCCGATCCCGAGGCCGCGACGCCGATCTTCTTGGCCAGCTCGACGAAGCTGGACTTGATCTGCGCCGGCTGCTCCGCCGGGATCCACCACACGACCTCGTACTCCGAGGCGTGCCGGTGGATGTACTCGACCACGGTCTGCGACTTGCCCACGCCGCCCATGCCGTGCAGCGCCTCGGGCAGCACGGCGGTCGGACCGGCCTCGCCCAGCCGCAGGCGCAGCGACTCCAGCAGGTCGTCGCGGCCGACGAAGTCCGGGTTGCGCAACGGCACGTGCCCCCACACCTGCGGCTGCGTCGAACCGGGGAGCCGCTCGCCGGTGAACAGCGGGCTACCGGGAGCGTCCACGTCTTCTCCTTCGCGCGGCAGCGACCCGACCACTGGCGCCGGTGGTCGGATGTCGAGGTTCGTCACAGAGTTGTTCTCCTGGTCGGGTGTGCCGTCCGGACCCGCGGTGGGGACGCGGTCCCGGTCGCCCGGGCCCAGCAGCTCCCGGATGCGCTTGGACCTGCGGGAGTAGGCGGCCCCGGAGAGGGCGCGGAACACCGCCTCCTGGACCTTCAGGTAGGGCAGGTTCTCCGACGTCGGCGCCGGCTCCGGGGTGCGGTCCGGTTCGTCCAGCGCGAGCCGGTAGTTGTGGACGGCCTCGTTGTCGGCGCCCGCGTAGGCGTCGAGCACGCGCGCGACGCGGGCGGTGTCCGAGCGCCGCGACGTGGCCAGCAGCTCCTCCCGCACACCGGCGTCGAAGTCGTAGGCGACGGCGTCGCTCGCGCCGTTCGACCCGGGCAGCCGCGTCATCAGGCCGCCGAGCATCACCTCGGCCAACGCCGAGAGGTCCGAGCCGGGCAGCAGCACGCGCTGCACCAAGCCCATCAAGCGCGGGTTCAGCGGCGTCGCGGCCAGCAGTCCCGCGAGCTGGAACCCGTCCACCGAGGCGTAGGTGCGGAACCTCAGCACCCGGTCGACCGCGCTCAACGGCTCCTCGTCGACGTGATCCGCCGGTGGCGCGGTCTGCGGCGCGACCAGCGCGGCCGTCGTCTCCACCCACTCCGAGCCCGGTGCGGTCAGCAGCCTGGCCCACCCCGCCATCCACTCGGCGGACAGGCCGAGCACCGGCACCGGCGTGCCGCCGCCGTCGACCTCGCCGGCGACGCGCAGCCTGCGGTTCGGCACGCCGGGCGCGGGCGCGGACAGCCGCACCCGCCTCGTCGGCAGGCCGCCCCACGACCACAGCCGCTGCGCCAGCGTCTGCACCACCGCGACCGGCATCGACCGGCCCCACGCGTGCAGCACGTGCCCGACCGCGCCGCTGTGCCAGGCGCGGCCGATGGTGTCGGTCAGCACCAGCACGATCCGGTTGCCCGACGGCTCGACCAGGTAGCGCCACGCGTGCCGCGCGCCGCCCTCGGACCGCAGCGTCACGTCCCGCGCCGCCGTGCGCGAGCTGTCCAGCTCGTAGGTCCGCACGTCCCGGAACGCGCCCTGCCGCTCCAGCAGCACCCGGAACTCGCGCACGGTCTGCCGCCACAGCTCGGCCGCCACGGTCGTGTCGACCACCAGCGCCACCTCGAAGCGCCGCCACGGCGCGGCCCGCCACTCCGGCAGCCACAGCCCGTCCCGGGCGGCCCGCACCGCGGTCGCCTCCTCGTCCAGCACCTTCGACCGGGGCGACGGCTGCCGGCGCGCCAACGGCCGCAACGCCCGGCTGATGCCGCGCCGCTCCGGCAGCGCGGGCACGGTCGGCCACGCCGACACCGCGCCCACCGCGCCGCTCGCCGCGAGCACGGGGTCGGCACGCGCCGGCGTCATCGTCGTGTGGGCCCACCGCTCGATGCGGCCCGTCCCGGGCTCGACCCGCGACCCCGGCCGCGACCCCGGACCGTCCGCGGGCTCCGGCACGTCCCGCGGTGGATCTTCCGAGGGTGGCGGGGGAGGGGCGGGCGGGGTGTCGTCCCGCGGTTCGCCGGCGGTGGCGGCCGGCTCGGTCGCGGTCGGCTCGGACGCCGGTGGGCGCAGCGCGCCGGCGAGCCACAGCGAGTCCCGGACCTCGCGCAAGGTCAGGTCCGCCGTGCGCAGCACCTCCGCCCGGCTGTCGGTCGCGTCGAGGTGCTGCAGCAGCACCCGACCGGCCGGCGGCGCGGCCCGCGGTCCGGTCATCCGGCCTCCGCGGCCAACGGGTGCCAGATCGCCTTGAGCAGCTCGGCCCACTCCTCGTCCGGCTGGTAGGACCCGGAGGTGGCCAGGTGCACGGCGTTGAGCAACTGGTCGGCCGACACGGTGCCGACGTCGGCGCGGTGGGCCAGGAAGTCCGCGATGAGCCGGGCCACGTCCACGCCGTGCGCGTCGCCGAAGTGCACCGCCACCATCTCGCCGAGCTGCTCCTTGCCCGGCTGCCGCACGTGCAGCCGCAGGCAGCGGCGCAGGAACGCGGGCGGGAACTCGCGCTCGCCGTTGCTGGTGATGATCACGATCGGGAACTCGCGGCAGCGCACGACGCCGTGGTGCACGGTCGCGGTGTGCCCGCGGTCGGCGGTCAGCACCTCGACCTCGTCGCGGTGCTTGGCGTACCGGACCAGCTCCGGTATCTCGTACTCGCCTTCCTCGAACGTGTTCAGCAGGTCGTTGGGCAGGTCGATGTCGCCCTTGTCCAGCTCGTCGATCAGCAGCACGCGCGGCAGGTCGTGGGGCAGCAGCGCGGTGCCCAGCGGGCCGAGGTGGACGTAGTCGCCGATCCCGGAGTCCGGGTCGTGCGCGCCCACCGCCTGCACCCGCGCGATCGCGTCGTACAGGTACAGGCCGTCCTTGAGCGTGGTGCGGCTGGTGATCGGCCAGCGCAGCACCGGACCCAGGCCCAGCTCACGCGCGACCAGGTAGGCCAACGACGACTTGCCCGTGCCCGGCGCGCCCGTGACCAGCAGCGGGCGCCGCAGCCGGATCGCCGCGTCCACCATCGCGACCTCGTTCGGGTGCGGTGTCCGCCGCACCGCGCGCACGCCGCCCACCCGGCGGTCGCCCTCGCCGCCGTCGTCGGCCGGCCGGGACGTGCTGCCGCGACCGGTGAACGTCCGCCACGGCGGTGGCGGCGGCAGGTCCGCGACCGGCGCCACCGCGACGTCCCCCGTGCCGCGGTAGACGGTGCCGGCGTGGACTCGGCCGGCGTGGACTTGGCCGTCGTTCATCCGACCGCAACCCCTTCCCGGGGTGGACCCGGTTGGCTCGGCACGACGATCCGCTCCGGGTCGTCGTAGAGGATCGTCAGCGCCTCGCCGACGTGGTGCCGTTCCTTGAACGCCGTGTTGCGGGCCAGGCGGACGCGCTCCAGCAGGTGCAGCTCGTCCTGGCCGTGCAGCACGGACTCGACCACGTCGCCGAACTCGGGGGTGCCGCAGTCGTGCCGGTGCCACACCACCAGCGGCACGCCCGCCTTCACGCCGGCCGCGACCTCGTCACGTCCCGCGTGCTCCGGCGACGGCGGCGCGCTCAGCACCAGGGACACCAGCCCGCGCTCGGTGTTGAACCGCGTCAGCAGCTCGCGCAGGCCCTGCTCGGTGCCGCTCGACGCGCGGCACGTCGAGGTGTGCGCGAGCCCGGCCGACCGGCCCAGCTGCCCGGTCAGCTCGGCCCACCGCTGCCGCCACTCCCGGTGGTACTTCCGGGTGGTCATCCGTTCGAGGCTGCGCACCACCACCGGGTACCGGCAGCCCACCGGCACGACCACCTCGTCGTCCCCGCCGATCTCCCACGGCCACTGGTCGACGTCGAGGTTGAGGTTCTCGTAGTCGAGCACGAACTCGACCCGGATGTCCGGGCTGTACTGCGCCCAGTCGTCCTCGACCCGCTCGATCAGCGCGGCGACCTGCTCCTTGACCTCGTCCAGCGTGCCCACCGAGTCCGCGCCGCGCAGCGGCGACCACGGCTCGGGCCGGCCGAGCTGCCGCCAGTGCGACAGGCGGAACTCCTCCCCGCTGGGCCCCTCCCGGCGCAGTTGCAGCACGAGGTAGGCGGGTGAGCCGGGCGGCGGGGTGAGCGGCTGGGCGGTCTCCGGGCGCAGGCCGTCCCGGACCGCGGTCAGCTCCGGGAGCAGGTTCATCGACACCGCCTGCGCCTCGTTCCACCGGTGCAGCTCGATCGCCAGCTCGGTGCGCACGCGGGCCGCGATGTGCTCCACGAACACCATCGGCCGCGGCACGCCGTCCGCGCCCGCGTTCAGCGTCTCCAGGACCCGGAACACCTCGGGGTAGGTCGTCGGCCCGTACAGGCTCGGCGCGGTCGGTCCGGCCACGACGCGGTAGATGTCCGCGATGTCGGGCACGACGACGCCAGCCAGCAATGTGAACAGCCTTGCTCGTTCGTGGGTCGGGAAGAGGTCCATCGGCGTCAGTTCGGCGACGACGCGGCGCAATTCAACCATCGACCGCGAGTCGTGGTCGAAGCGGCTCACGATGCGGATGAGCGCCGACAGGCGTTCGGGCCTCTGCTGGCAGACCTCGGCGAGGTTGAACAAGTGCCCGATGGCGGTGTGGTGCTCTTCGACGATCAGGGTTTCCCGCAATTCTGCGGACATCATGCGGATGACCAGGACGCGACCGGCGCGATCGGCCAGGCTCGGGACGCGCGCCAGCACGTCGACCAGGGGCATGAGCAGCCCTCGGCCGCCGTCATCGTCCGCATGGACCATCGGTGGTCCCCCGTTCGAGCGGTCCGCGCCCAGTGGTCGACCCCTTCCGGTATCGGCTTGTCCCGGGTTGCACGTTACGGATTGTCGCTACCGGTCGGGGTTCATTCATTGCGCAATAGGGTGTCAATCCACACCATTGGTGTGGAATCCTCACCTTCCACCAAGTGCAAAGCGTGGCGGAGGGCATTCAAGCCGTCCTCGTGCTCCAGGCACGCCAGCAACAAACCGCTCACGTGCAGGGCGTCGGTCGGGTGGTGCGGCACGGCGGCGGTGATCGCGGGCGGCAGCAGGTCGAGCACCAGCCGGCGCGACTCCTCCCGCCGCATCGACGGCAGCGCCATCAGCGCGTGGAAGAGGGCCTCGGCGTCCGGCACGCGGGCGTCGAGCAGCCAGACCGGTTCGGGCACCGCGGGCACCCGCACGAGCCGGTGGCGGTCGAGGTCGGTGATCGGGCGGGCCCGGGCGTAGCCGTCGGTGACCGCGATCGTGACGGGACGGGTGGTGGCCGCGTGCGCGGACCGCAGGGCCTCGGAGCCGAGCACGGCGAGCGCCGTGGAGACCTCGCCGTGAGCCATGGCCAACCGTAAGCGGAGAGGGGGCGCGGCCGAGTCGTTGTGCCGGTGGAGGGCTTCGGTGAGCCGCACCGCGAAGCGGGCCGACGGCGGTCGCGTGAAGAGGACGTCGTCGTGGCCCGGCGCGGTGCGGGCGGGGCCGTCGAGGACGGCCACGAGCAGCCGCCGACCGAGGTCGAGGTCGGCGGCCGGGTCGGTGGCGATCGCGACGACGGCGTGGCCCGGCGTCAAGCGCTACAACTCCAGTCCGGTGAGCACGAGGACCCGCTGCTCGGTGAGGTCCTCCATGGCCGCGCGCACCCCCTCGCGCCCCGTCCCCGACTCCTTGACCCCGCCGTACGGCATCTGGTCGGCCCGGAAGCTCGGCACGTCGCCGACGATCACCCCGCCGACGGCCAGCCGCTTGGCGGCGCGGAACGCCAGCCGCACGTCGTGCGTGAACAGGCCCGCCTGCAACCCGAACCGGGACGCGTTCACCCGGTCGAACGCCTCCTCGACCGACGGCACGGACGCCAGCACCACGACCGGCCCGAACACCTCCTCGTCCACCACCTTGCACTCCGGCGGCACGTCGGCCAGCACGGTCGGCTCGTAGGCCGCACCCACCCTCCGCCCGCCGGTCAGCACCCGTCCGCCCGCCGCCACGGCCTCGTCCACCCACGCCCCGACCCGCCGCGCGGCGGCCTCGTCGATCAGCGGACCGACGTCGGTGGCCGGGTCGGTCGGGGCGCCCGTGCCCAGCTCGCGCACGTGCGCCACCACGGCTTCGGCCAACGCCGGGTACACGTCCTCGTGCGCGTACACGCGCTGCACCGAGATGCACGACTGCCCGCCCTGGTACATCGAGAACGTGGCGATGCGCCGCGCCGCCCACTCGATGTCCGTCCAATCGGGACAGACGACGGCCGCCGCGTTGCCGCCCAGCTCCAGCACGACGTGCTTGCGCGGCACCCGGTCCAGGATCGAGTGGCCGACCGGACCGGACCCGGTGAACGACACCACCGGCAGGCGGTGGTCCTCGGCCAGCGCGCCCGCGACGTCGTTAGGCACCGGCAGGACCGACCACGACCCGGCGGGCAGGTCGGTCTCCGCCAGCAGCTCGCCCAGCAGCAGCGCGACCAGCGGCGTCGTGGGCGCGGGCTTGACGATGATGGGCGCGCCCACGGCCAGCGCGGGCGCGACCTTGTGCGCCACCAGGTTCAGCGGGAAGTTGAAGGGCGCGATGCCCAGCACGGGTCCGCGCGGCGCCCGGCGCACGAGCGCCAGCCTGCCGTTCGCCGCCGGGTCGGTGTCCAGCCGCTGGAGCTCACCGGAGAACCGGCGCGCCTCCTCGGCGGCCCAGCGGAACGTCGACACCGCGCGGGTGACCTCGATCCGCGACCACTTCACCGGCTTGCCCGACTCGGCGGTGATCAGCGCGGCCACCTCGTCCGCGCGCTCGGCGAGCCGGCGCGACACGTGGTCCAGCGCCGCCGCCCTGGCGTGCGCGGGCAGGTCGGCGAACTCGCCGGCCACGGCGTGCGCGGAAGCGACGGCCCGCTCCACGTCCTCGGCGGTCGCGTTGGACGTCACGCCGGCCACCGCGCCGTCGTGGGGCGTGCGGATCTCGACCAGGTCCTCGCTCGTCGCGGGCTGTCCCGCGACCCAGTACGGCGTCGTCGTCACTGAAGGGCTCCTTCAAGCACGTCCAGGCCTTCGGCCAGCAGCTCGTCCGGGATGACGAGCGGTGGCAGCAGGCGGATCACGTTCCCACGGGTGCCGCAGGTCAGCACGATCACCCCGGCCGCGTGGCAGCGGGCCGCGACCCGGGCGGCCTCCTCGGCGGAGGTCAGTTCCACGGCCAGCATCGCGCCGCGGCCGCGCACCTCCACCACCGCGTCCGACGTGAGGCCGCGCAGCCGGGGCAGCGCGGTCGCTTCGACGTGCCGGGCGGCGGCGTTGAGGTCGAGGTCGCGCATGGTGTCGATCGCGGCGACGGCGGCGGCGCAGGCGATCGGGTTGCCGCCGTACGTGCCGCCGAGCCCGCCCGCGTGCACGGCGTCCATCACGTCGGCGCGCCCGGTGACGGCGGCCAGCGGCAGCCCGCCCGCGATGCCCTTCGCCGTGGCCACCAGGTCGGGTGTCACCCCCTCGTGGTCGCACGCGAACCAGTCGCCGGTGCGGCAGAACCCGGTCTGGACCTCGTCGGCGACCAGCAGCACGCCGTGCGACCGGCACCAGTCGGCGAGGTCCGGGAGGAAGCCCGGCGCGGGCACGATGAAGCCGCCCTCGCCCTGGATCGGCTCGACCACGACGCACGCGATCTCCTCCGGCCGGTCGACCGCGGCGACGGCCCGCCGTGCCGCCTCCGCGCCGGTCAGGCCGTCGTGCCGCGGGTACGAGCCGGGGATCCGGTGCACCTCGGGCGTGAACGGGCCGAAGCCGCGCTTGTAGGGCATCTCCTTGGCGGTCAGCGCCATGGTGAGGTTCGTGCGGCCGTGGTAGCCGTGGTCCAGCGCCACCACACCCGGCCGGCCGGTGGCGTGCCGGGCGATCTTGACCGCGTTCTCCACCGCCTCCGCGCCGGAGTTGAGCAGCACCGAGCGCTTGTCGTGCCCGCCGGGCGTCAGCTCGGCCAGCCGTTCGCACACGTCCAGGTAGCCCTCGTACGGCGTGACCATGAAGCACGTGTGGCTGAACCGGTCGACCTGCTCGCGCACGGCCCGCGCGACGCCGGGCGCCGGGTTGCCGACGCCGGTCACCGCGATGCCGGAGCCCAGGTCGATCAGCCGGTTGCCGTCGACGTCGACCACCAGGCCGGGCTCGGCGTGGTCGACGAACACCGGGAGCACCGAGCCGACACCCGCCGCGACGACGCCCTTGCGCCGTTCGGCCAGCTCACGTGACCGGGGACCGGGGATCTCCGTGCGCAGTCGGGCCATGGGTCCCAGCATCGACCGGCCGAGCGTCGGGCGACAGTATCCGAGGTGGTGAACCGCGGGCGACGGGGTGTACACACTGGCCATGGTGTTGACGGTCGGGGCGTTGGCCCGCGAGGTCGGGCTGACCGTGCACGTGGACGCGGGGCTGGACCGGGTCGTGGCGTGGGCGCACAGCACCGAGCTGGCCGACCCGACGCCGTTCCTGGAGGGCGGCGAGCTGCTGCTGACCACCGGCATCGCCCTCGGGCCGCCCGACGGGTACGTGCGGCGGCTGGTGGCGGCCGGCGCGGCGGGGCTCGGGTTCGGCACCGGGCTGAGCCACGACCGCGTGCCGGAAGACCTGGTCCGGGCCGCCCGGGAGGCCGGGCTGGCGCTGCTGGAGGTGCCCAGGGCCACGCCGTTCATCGCGATCACCAAGGCGGTCTCCCGGGCCGTCGCGGCGGACGAGTACGCGGTGCTGGCGCGCACCGGCGCGGCGCAGCGGGCGCTGACCCGGGCCGCAGTCGGCGACGGGCCGCCGGGCGTGGTGCGGCGGCTGGCCCGGCTCATCGACGGCGCGGCGGCGGTGCTCGACCCGCACGGCACGCCGGTGCACGTGGTCGGCGCGCTGCCGGACCTCGCCGGGCACGTGCGGCGGCTCGCGGCGGTGGGCGGACCGGCCGGCGCGGCGTGGCAGGCGGCTGGGCGGCACGTCGCCATGCAGGTGCTGGGGCGGCGCGGCTACCTCGCCGTCGCGGCCCGCGCGCCGTTGGACGCGAACGTGGTCAACACCGCCGCGTCGCTGCTGACGGTGGCCCTGGCGAGGTCGGACGAGGTCGACGCGGTGCGCCGGGAGCTGCGGGGGGCGCGGTTCCGGCTGGCGCTGGCGGGCGTGCCGGTGGACGGGCTGCCGGAGGAGCCGTTCCGGGTGTTCGTGCTGCGTGAGCCGGCCGAGCCGGCGGGGTTCTGGGCGGAGGTGGACGGGCGGGTGGTCGTGCTGGCCCGCGAGGTGGACGTGCCCGCCGCCGCGTCCCGCCCGGTGGACGCGAGCGGCGTCGCGCGCGGCTACCGGGAGGCGTTGCGCGCGCTGGAGGCCGGCGTGGACGCGTTCGAGGAGGTCGCCGGGTCCGGGATGCTCGCGCCGGACGCGGCGGAGTTCGCCGCCGCCCTGCTGGCGCCGCTGGACGACGTGCTGCGCGAGACGGTGCGGGCGTGGCTGGCGTGCCACGGCCAAGCCGACCCGGCCGCCACCCGGCTGGGCGTGCACCGGCACACCGTGCGCAACCGGCTCAAGCGGGTGGAGCGGTTGCTCGGGCGTTCGCTGGAACCCGCAGGCACGCGCGCCGAACTCTGGTTGGCCCTGCACGCGTGACCGTACGCTGGGCGCGCACCGCGGCCGACGCTCTCTTTTCCGAGGGGGATCCTTTGGCGCGCTTCCGCTTCCTGGCCCACGCGGCCGGTGTCGTCACCGTCACCGCCGCCCTGCTCACCGCCGTGTTCACCAGTCCCGCCAGCGCGTGCAGCTGCGTGCCCAGCACCGAGGGGCAGCGCTTCCAGCAAGCGACCCACGTCTTCAACGCGGTCGTGCTGAGCGAGGCGGTGGAGGCAGGCGATCCCACCTCGCCCTACGACGACAAGTACCGGTACTCGGTGGCCGTCCGCACCGAGCACAAGGGCGACGTGCCCCGCCGGGTCGCCGTCATCACGTCCGCCGGCGGCGCGATGTGCGGCATCAGGCTGTACCCGGGCACGGAGTACGTCGTGTTCGCGCACGGCGACTCGGCCGACGGTCGCGTCGAGTCGCACTACTGCAGCGGCACCCGGCCCGCCTCGGCCGGTCCGCCGGTGACCACCCTGCCCCCTACCACCACCACGACCCCGCCGACGGCGACTTGCGCGACCGCCACGCCGTAACGGGAGGCGATCTCGCCCGACCGTGCGCCGGAGGCCACTCGAACGGGTGGTCTTCGGCGCTCAGCCGGTCGGCTCGGCCCCTGCCGCGGGTGCGTGCTCATACCCTTCGTCCGGGTCGTCCGTCTTGCGCGGCCTGACTCCCCGTCCGCCTCGCCGAGCACTTCGGCATCCCGAAGAAGTCGGTGGTTTGTGACAGCGGTGCTACGGGTAGGGGTCCGCGGAACGGCGAACCGGGTGGCCGGCCGTACCGGCGTACCGGTAGCTTCCGGCGTCCGGGCCGACGTCGTCGACACAGCGGAGGTTCAACCGGATGTGGGACGGTGACCTGACCGGAGAGGTGGTCGACGGCAGGTACGCCCTGGGCAGCCTGTACGGATCGGGCGGCATGGCCGAGGTGTACCGGGCGGTCGACACGCGGCTCGACCGGAAGGTCGCGATCAAGTTCTTCCTGGGCGAGGACTCGGGCGAGGACCGGATCCGGCTCGACCGCGAGGCGCAGGTGCTCGGCGCGATGCGGTTCCCCGGCCTGGTGGAGGTGTACGGCACCGGCAGCTTCCGCGGCCGGCCGTACTTCGTGATGCAGCCGGTCGACGGCGGCACGCTGCGCCGTCGGATGCGCGGCGCGATGTCGCCCGAGGTGGTGGCCGCGATCGGGGCGCAGATCGCCGGCGTGCTGGCCCACGTGCACGCCAACGACGTGGTGCACCGGGACGTGAAGCCGTCCAACATCCTGCTCGACCCGGCCGGGCGACGGGCGTACCTGGCCGACTTCGGCCTGGCGCTGCAGGGCCAGGTCACCCGCGTGACCAGGTCCGGCATCCTGGTCGGCACGGCCGGCTACCTCGCGCCCGAGCAGGTGCGCGGCGGCGACGTGCTGCCCGCCGCCGACGTCTACGCGCTCGGCCTGGTGCTGCTGGAGTGCCTGACCGGGCGGCCCGAGTACCCGGGTGGCGACACGGAGGCGGCGCTGTCGCGGCTGCACCGCGAGCCGCGCATCCCGGCCAACCTGCCCGACCCGTGGGCCGGCGTGCTGACCGCGATGACCGCGTCCGACCCGGCCAAGCGTCCGTCGGCGGCCGAGTGCGAGCGGTTGCTGACCGCCGCGCAGCGGGCGAGCGCGGGACTGTCGCCGCTGCTCGAGGTGGCGGTGGTGGACCGGCCCGAGGTGGTCGAGCCCGAGCCGAGGTCCGACCACCGGTCACTGCTGCTCGGCGCGGTCGCCGCCGCGGTGCTGCTGACCCTGGTCGGTGTCCTGGCGATGAGCGACCCGTTCGAACCGGAGACCGGTGACCGCGTCGGCAGGCCGACGACGACCACCACGTCCGATCCGCTCGCCGAGCAGGCGCGGGAGACGGGTGCGACCGTGCCGGACGACCCGTCCACGGTGACCGTGGTGGAGGGCGCGTCGCCGCGGCAGCCGCCGACCGGCAGCACCGGGGGCGACGCTCCTGCCGTCCGCGAACCGGTGTCCGAGACCGCGCCCACCACCACGAACACCAAGACCCGGCCGGCGGCGCCGGTCGAGGTGCCGTCGGACGCGCCGGTCGTGGTCCTGCCGACCCAGGGGCCGCCCGCGGTGGTGACCGGACCACCGTCGAAGGACCGCGAAGGGAGGTCCGGCAGGGGCTGACCGGGGCGCGGGGTGGTCCCGCCGGTCAGCGCAGGGCCGGCAGGAGTTCGGCCTTGGCGAAGTCCAGGAACTCCGGCTGCTGGTCGCCGCCGATCTGCACCAGCGCCAGGTCGGTGAAGCCCGCCTCGCGGAACTTCGCCACCGCCTCCACCACCGGGCCGACGTCCGGGCCGCACGGGATCCGCTCGGCCACGTCCTCCGGCCGCACGAACTGCGTCGCGCCGGCGAAACCGGACGTGCCGGGCAGTTCCGAGTTGACCTTCCACCCGCCCGCGAACCACCGGAACTGCTCGTGGGCGCGCTCGACCGCCGAGTCGCGGTCCGGGTCCCAGCAGATCGGCAGCTGGCCGATCTTGCGCGACTGCTTGCCCTGGAAGACGTCCCACTCCTGGCTCAGCGCCGCGTCCGGCTCGGTCGCCACCATCGCGTCGGCCAGCGGCGCGAACGTGCGCACGGACTGGTTGCCCGACACCGCGACCGCGATGGGCACGCGCTGCTCGGGCAGGTCCCACAGCTTCGCCGAGTCGACCCGGAAGTGCTGGCCCGAGTAGTTGACGTACCCGCCGTCGAACAGCTGGGAGATGATCTCCACGGCCTCGCGCAGCAGCTCGTGCCGCACGTTCACCGGCGGCCAGCCGCGACCCACCACGTGCTCGTTCAGGTTCTCGCCCGCGCCGATGCCCAGCGTGAACCGGTTGCCCGACAGCAGCTGCACAGTGGCCGCCTTCTGCGCCACCACCGCCGGGTGGTAGCGCACGGTCGGGCAGGTCACGTACGTCATCAGCTCGACCCGGTCGGTGGCCTGCGTGACGGCGCCGAGCACGCTCCACGCGTACGGCGCGTGCCCCTGCTCGTCCAGCCAAGGGGAGTAGTGGTCGCTCATCACCTCGAAGTCGAACCCCGCCTGCTCCGCGAGCGCGGCGTGCTCGACCAGCTCACGTGGCCCGGCCTGCTCGGTCATCAGCGTGTAACCGATCCGCACGATTCCTCCTACGCCATCGGCAGGTCGGTGAGGTCCGCCCGCAACTGGTCGAGTTCCTCGTAGACTGCCGACGCGCCGGCGTCCCGCAACTCGGCCTCGCCGAAACCACCCGTGCGAAGGCACACCGAGGGCAGCCCGGCCCGGCCGGCGGCCTCGCAGTCCCACACCGAGTCGCCGATGACCACGGCCCGACCGCTGCCCTCGACCCGCCGCAACGCCACCTCGATCAGGTCCGGCGCGGGCTTGCTCTCCTCGACGTCGTCCGACGAGGTGGACGGGATGCCGGACGCGTCGATCAGCTTCAGGTAGTGGTCGACGTGGTGGCGCTTGCCGGAGCTGGCCAGCACCACCGCGAAGTCCCGCTCCAGCGCCGAGGCGACCAGGCGGTGCGCGCCCTCCAGCGGCCTGACCTCGGCCAGCATCGGTTCGAACGCCACCTCCCACGCCTTGCGCAGGTCGTCACCGTGCTGCCGTTCCACGTGCTCGCCCGCGACGGCGGCCACGAGCTTGTCGCCGCCCATCCCGATGGCCCGGTGCAGGCGCCAGGTCGGCACGGTGATGTCGAAGCGGCGGAACGCGCGGAACCAGGCCACCGCGTGGTGGTAGTTGGTGTCCACCAGCGTCCCGTCGACGTCGAGGACGAGCGTGTTGGTCATGCGGCCTGGTTAACCCGACCGGGCGACCCGCAAACCGGCCGACCTCGCGAACCGCGCCAGCGCCCGTTCCAGGTCCGGGTGCTGGTGAGGGGTGACGCCGAGCGGCCACACGACGAGCCAACCGTCGTCGCCGACCGGCCGGATCCGCGCTCTCGTGCGCACGTGCAGGTAGTGGACCTCGTCGTCGATCCGCCGGATCTCCAGCCGGCCCACCTCGCGGGGGGTGAACTCGCGCGACCGGCCCTGCCACGACACGACCAGCCGGGCCGGCTCCACCCGCAACCGGTTGGGCCGCCACGGCACGCCGCGCACGTGCCAGTGCAGCACCGCGACGCCCACGCCGAGGACGGCCACCGGCGCCCAGCCCGGGACGAACAGCCGCGGGACCGTGCCGAGCGCCACGAAGACCGCGAACGCCGCCGCACCGCCGATCGACAGCGCCGCCCAGGCCCGCGAGACCGCGTTCGCCTGCCGGAACAGCACCTCGCTGCCCCGGACCGGCACCGTGGCGAGGGTCCGTGCCGGCGCGGGCGCCACCGTGGCCAGCCGGTCGCGCAGCCGGACGTGCCGGAACTGGTAGACGCCGCCGACCCGGCGCAGCACGCCCGCCCGGTGCGCCTCGCGCAGGAAGGCCGTGGCCGCCCACGGCAGCCGGCCGGTCAGGGCCAGGCCCACCCTGGTCACCACCCACCGGCCGGACGCGCTGACCAGCAGCACCACCGCGCCGCACCCGGCCCACGAGCCGACCATGAACGCCGCGCCCAGCAGCAGTTGCACGACGACCGGCTTGCCCTGGTGCAGCGTCGGCAGGTACATGAGCGAGCCGACCTGCGGCGCGACGAGCAGCAGCGCCGCGAGCACCGCCTTGCGGTCGCCGCGCAGCAGCGCGTCCGGGTCGACGGCGCGGTCCGCGTCGACCGGTGACATCAGCACCGACTTGGTCAGCCCGAGCAGCAGGGCCGCGGGCAGCAGGAACCACCCGAAGTCGTCGCCGACGGACGCCAGCGGCAGGCCGATCAGCGCCGTGCCGCCCACCCAGCCGGCCACGGCGACGGCGGCCCGGCGCGGTCGGTGCCGGGCCTGCTGCGCCAGCGCCCGGACCCGCCTGCGCCACGCCAACCGGCCCGGTCGGCCGGTGGGGGCCCGCCCGTCGGCGGTCATCCCGCCGGACGTGGACTCCACGACCAGCCAGACGACCGCGCCCATCGGGAAGCCGAGCGCGGTCGGGAACCAGCCGAGCCCGTCGAGGTGGGTGAAGCCGAGGTCCGCGACCACCAGCGCCGCCAGGACGACCCCGGTGACCAGCGAGGCCAGCGCGAGGGCCGCGACCCTGGCCGGCCGCGCCCGGCTCAGCCGCCACCAGGCGATGTCCTGCTCGCCCTGCGCCGTCAGGTGGTCGGCCAGGAACCGCAGGTACCGGGTGGCCTGCCCGATGTCCCACCGGCCGCGGTCCTCGTCGTCGAACGCCGCCGGGATCAGCCCGTCGAGCAGGTGCTCCTCCACGGCCGCGCGGTCGGGCAGGCGGGTCAGCTCGGCGGGGTCGGTGGCGGGCGCGCGGTAGACGCGGCGCGCGAGCCACACCGTCAACGGGGTGGACAGCGCGGCGGCGAGGTCGCCCTCCGGCTCGGCGTCCACCGCGGCCAGCACGGGCTCCCAGGCCGGTAATCGGCCCGGTGCGACGGCCGTGCGCAGGTGCGCGACCACGGCGGACGCGGTGAGCGGCTCGGCGCGCAGCACCGCCGCCGACCGCAGCACCTCGCCGCCCGCCGCGTACTCCTCCGCCCGGGAAGTCACGATCACCTCGCCGAACCCCTTGTGCAGCTCCGCCAGCGCCCGGCCGCGCACCGGCGCGGGCAGCTCGTCCAACCCGTCCAGCACCGGCAGCACCCGCCGGTCGCGCACCAGCCGTTCGACCGCGGCCCGGCCGTGCGTGACGTGCAGACCGGGGTACTCCTCGGTGATCCGGCGCAGCAACCACTCGGCGGGCTTCTCGCGCACCGGGTCCCACGACGCGACCGACAGCAGCACCGGCACCGTCTGCCCCTCGCGCAGGCCCACCAGCAGCTGCTGCGCCATCAGCATGGCGAAGGTGGTCTTGCCCGACCCCGGCGCGCCGAGCACGACCAGCCTGCCGCGCGGCAGCGCGCGGAACGCCTCGGCCAGCCGTGCCAGGTCGTCGCCCCCGGGCACGTCGCCGCCGATGTTCTCCGGGTGGTCGGCGTGCTCGCGGCCCGCCCGCCACACCACCGGCAGCGGCGCGGGGTCGAACACGTCGCGGGCGGCCGACTCGTCGCGCCACTGCGCCAGCACCAGCGCGGCCAGCTCCGCCGCCGCGAGGTCGACCGGACCGGCCGCGGCCGGCAGGTGGACGTGCACGTCGCCGTGCACGTCCCGGGCCTGCAACACGAACGACGCCGTGCCGCTGAAGCTGTTGCGCACGGGTGAGCCGCCGGGCATGGGCGCGGCGGGTGGTCAGGCGGGGCCGGCGGCGGAGTCCAGGAACTCCTCGATCAGCCGGACCCACTCGGCGGGCGCCTCCACGGCGGGCGAGTGGCCGCTGTCCAGCTCCGCCCACCGCGCGCCGGGGATCAGGTCGGCCAGCTCGCGGGTGGTGCCGGGCGCGATCAGCCGGTCGTGCTTGGCGCCGATCACCAGCGTCGGCACGGTCAGCGCGGGCAGCTCGTCGCGCAGGTCGATCCGCTGCACCAGGTCGACCTGCTCCGGCGTGCCGGGCGGGATGGTGAGCGCGATCAGCTCCAGGAAGCCGTCGGTCTGCTCGGCGGTCATCCGCCGCAGGAACGGCTCGCCCAACGCGATGGTCAGCAGGAAGCGGGCCAGCTCGGCGCGGTCGGCGTCCACCAGCCGGCGCCACTGCCGCATCCGTTCCCGGGTCTCGTCGTCGATGCGGGCGAACCCGGCGGTGAGCACCAGGGCCGTCACGCGTTCGGGGTGCCGCTGCGCCACGCGCACGGCGACCGCGCAGCCCATCGAGTAGCCGACGACCGCGAACCGGTCCTCGCCTTCGGCGGTGGCCACCAGCCGGTCGGCGAGGTCGTCCAGGTCGAGGGGACCGGTCGCGCGCGGGGTGGTCCCGGAGCCGGGGAAGTCCACCGCGTGCACCTTGCGGTTGCGCGACAGCCGCGGGATGAGGGGGCTGAAGTTGGCGCGGACCGTGCCACCGGCCCCGTGGGCGAGCAGAAGTGCGGGAGTCACGTGACCGATTCTGCCGGTCGACGCGCGTGCGGCGGCAGGGGATCGCGGGCAAAGGGCAATTCGTGACCAGCGTGGATGCGGTCTTGGCGGGTCCGCCGGTGGGCAAGCGCACATGCGGACGCTTCGGTACGCCGAGAGGTCAGCCCACGTACACGCGGATCGCCGTGCCGTCCTCGTGCGTGTGCACGCGGACCAGGTCGCACAGCAGGTTCACCAGCATCACGCCGTACCCGCCGCGCGGGGTCGCGCCCGGGTTGCGCCTGCCCACCATGGGGCTCGCGATCCGGCCCGCGTCACGCACCTCGCACACCACCGCGTCGCCTTCGCGCCACAGCAGCAGCGTGCCGGAGCCGCCGCCGTGCACCACGCTGTTGGTGCTCAGCTCGTTGACCGCGAGGACCAGGTCCTCCACCTGGTCGGCGGTCAGGCCCGCCTCGACGGCGAACCCGGCCACCAGCCGCCGGGTGGCGCCGAGGGCGTCCAGGTCGAACCGGCGGGTCAGCGCGTCCGGCGGCGGGGACGGCAGCGGCCGGTTGAACTCCTCGGCGATCAGGAACGGCTCGCGGTAGCCGGCGCTGGTCCTGCGCCGCTGCCCCTCGACCACGACCGGGTGCGTGGCCTCCGCGTCGCGCACCGCCTCCGGCGCGAGGTTCGTCGCGTCGTACGGGCACAGGATCCAGGCGGGCCGGTCCTCGAACGCGGTGTTGATCATCGCTTCGTGCTGCACGCAGGCCGGGTACTCCAGCTCGGTGCGGTCGGGCCACATCGGCTCGCCGACGATCCGCACCCGGCCGGTGGTGGCGGAGTTGTCCGCGAACGCGGCCAGCACGCCCGGGATGATCCGGCCCGGGTTGCGCCCGGCACGCCGCATGTCCAGGAACTCGACCTGCTCGGCCCGCCCGCCCAGCGCGCGCCGCAGCAGGTCGATGCCCCGCTGCGGCACGGCCACCAGCACCGGCTCGCCGGCGGCGACGCCGTCGCGCACGAACGGCACTGTCCCCGCGAGGTACTCCTCGTCATCGCGGTAGAGCAGTGCCTCGTGCACGAAGTCGACCACCGGGGGAACCTCCGAACGGCTGCGAGCGGGGGGTGGGTGAACGGGCGCTGACGGGAGGGAACGATTGCTTACCGCGAGCCCTGCCCGTTCAGTATCGCGCCCGGACGCCGTCGCGGAGCGGCCTGCGCAGGCACACGCGTGTCGCCGGGTCCAGGCCGCGTGCGGCTTCCGCCGCCACGACGGCGCTCAGCCCCGGCGAGAGGTCCACCACCTCGTGGAACCCGAGTCGTCGATAATAGGGGGCGTTCCACGGGATGTCCCGGAACGTGGTCAGGGTCAGCGCCTCCAGCCCGCGCGTCGCGGCCCAGCGCCCGACGTGGTCGAGCAGCGCCGCCCCGATGCCGCGCCGGGCGTGGTCGGGGTGCACGCAGACCTGCTCGACGTGCGCCGCGCGGTCCTCGGCCGACACCTCGACCGCGACCCAGGCCACCGGGCGCGGGTCGGCGGCCACCCAGACGTGCAGTCGGACCAGGGCGCTCACCGGCGTCGGGTCGTCGTCGGCGATCTCGGGCATGCCGAAGTCGCGGAAGGGCTCGCCGGAGGCCCGTTCGATCGGGGGCAGCAGCGGCAGTTCGTCGGGCCGGGCTGGGCGGAGGTCCACCGCCGCATGATCAGCCGGCGGTGAGGTTCTCCTCAACCTCGTTCGCCAGGGCTTCGAGCAGGCGTGCCGGGAACTGGTCGTCGGGGCAGCCGTCGACCTCGAGCTCGGCGACGCTGCCCGCCGCCCCGACCAGCGAGACGCGCAGCTCGCCCCGGCAGCCGTGCCCGGCCAGCGGCGTCCAGGTGAGGAGGAGCTGGTCGTAGTCGGCGGCGAGGCCGACCTGGTGGTGCTCGTCGCCGGCGCGCAGGATCAGCACGTCGTCCGTGCGGCCGACGACCTGGTAGGGGTCGGGCAGCCAGGAGGCCAGGCGGACGGGGTCGGCGGCGGCGTTGAACACCAGGTCGGGCAGGGCGGGCACATCTCGTCTCGCGTGGATGGTCACGGCGTCACGGCTACCCCCGTTCGAGCGGCGGCACACGGGGTAACCAGCGGTCATGACGGCAGCACAGGAACCAGTGGACCCGGACGAGGTCGCCGAGGAAGCGCCGATCGACCCCACCCCGCAGGAGGTCGACGCGTACCGGTCGCTGATCGGGGACGAGATCCCCGAGCCGGAGGCGTCGCGGGAGCCGGCGGAGGCACGGGTGTCGGCGAGGGGAGGGAGGACGGGCCGGGCGGAGAGGCGCGTGCCGGAGATCCCGGAGTTCTGATCCGGGACTTCTGATCGGGGAGTGCGGTCGGGCCAGGCCCGGCGGCCCGTGCTCCACCGCCCACCCGGGTGCGGTCCGGTCGGGTCCGGCGGCCCGTCCTCCACGGGGCGCTCAAGCCCGGTTCGGCCAGGTCCGCGGCCCGTCCTTCACGAGCGACCCGAGCCCGGTTCGGTCATCCCGCGCATCGCCCGGGCCTTCACCGGGTCCGGCAGGACGCGGCCGGCCGCCGCTTGCGCCTTGTTCCGCAGCGAACCGGCCACCACGTGGTCGTCCCCGTCCATCAGCGCCTTGAACCCCTCCCGCGCGACGTCCGCCGGGTCGTCCTTCGGCCCGGTCGCGACCTTCGTGTCCGTCATGCCCGCCCGGCGGAAGAAGTCGGTGTCGGTCGGGCCGGGCATCAGCGCGGTCACCGTGACCCCGCTGTCGCGCAGCTCCTCCCGCAACGCCTGCGAGAACGACGCCAGGAACGCCTTCGACGCCGCGTAGACCGAGTGGAACGGCCCGGGCGCGGTCGCCGCCACGGACGACGTGAACAGCACCCGGCCGGCCCCGCGCTCCACCATCGCGGGCACCAACCGCTTCGCCAGGTGCACCGCCGAGGAGATGTTGAGGTCCACCACCCGCAGGTGGCTGCGCAGGTCGCTGTCGTCGACGAAGTCGCCGCCCACGCCGACCCCGGCGTTGACCGCCAACGCGTCCACCGGCCGTCCCACGTCCTCGACCACCGCGACCAGGTCCTCGTTGCCCTCGAACGTGGCCAGGTCCGCCCGCACCGGGTCCACCCGCGCCCCGCCGGCCGCCAGTTCCCGCGCCACGTCGTGCACCACGTCGTTCTCCGCCGCCACGACCAGGTCGAACCCGTGCTCGACGAACACCTTCGCCAGTTCGAGCCCGATCCCGCTGGACGCGCCGGTCACCACCGCCAACGGCCTCTCCGAAGCACTCATGGTCGTGAACTACCCGGAGTCGGGTCACCCAATCCGGTTTCACCCGACGCACGTTCGGGAACTCCTCTCGGTACCTCTAGCTCTCGGATGGTGGTGACGTATGTCCGGACGACCGGGCAAGGTCGGCGTGCTCGACGTCGGCTGCTTCAGCGCCCACCTGGTCGTCGTGTCGGGCTCGCCGCTGCACCCCGTCGTCTCGCACAAGACCCGGCTGCGGCTCGACCGGGCGCTCGACCGGAACAACCGACTCCGCCCGGAAGGCGTGGAACAGGTTGTGACCGCCGTCCACGCCGCGCACCGGATCGCCGAACGCGCCGGGGTCTCCGACCTCGTGCCCTTCGCCACCTCCGTCATCCGCGACGCGTCCAACGCCGACAAGGTCATCGCCGAGGTCGCCCGCCGCACCGGAACCCGGTTGCGCGTGCTGCCCGGCCAGGAGGAAGCCCGCCTGGCGTACCGCGCGGCGCGGCACTGGTTCGGCTGGCGCGCCGGTCCGCTGCTGGTGCTCGACGTCGGCGGCGGCACGGTGGAGCTCGCGGCCGGTGACGACGTGGAGCCGTCGTTCACGCGCTCGCTGCCGTTCGGCGCCCGCACGTTGACCCGGCGGCTCGCCTCCGACCGCACCGCGCCGCGCGACCACCGGGGCCTGGCCCGGGAACAGGTGCGGGTGCACGACCGGGTGGTGGCCGCGCTGGAGGGGACCTCGGTTCATGAGCACCTGGCCGTCGGCTGCTCGAAGGTGTTCCAGCAGTTGGCGCGGCTGGCGGGGGCACGACCGCAGCACGAGGGGCCGTTCGTGCCGCGCACCCTGCGCCTGGCCGACCTGCGCGGCTGGATACCCCGGCTGTCCCGGATGCCCGTGCCCCGGCGCGCCCGGTTGCCGGGCATCTCGCGGCATCGCGCGGAGCAGTCGTTGGCGGGTGCCCTGGTGGCGGAGGCGTTGATGGTGGCCACCGGGTACGACGAAGTGGAGATCTGTCCCTGGTCGACCAGGGAAGGGCTGTTGCTCGCCCTGCTCGGGGCGGGCGATGACGACGAGTACTGCCGGGTGGCGTGAAGGGATCGGGATGCTGGCGCTGTCGGTCGAGGCTCACCGGACGGGGTGTGCGGTGGTCGTGGCGACCGGGGAGTTGGACCTGGCGGGCGCACGCCGGGTGCTGGACCGGATGGACCGCCTGGTGAGCGAGGGACGCGACCGGATCGTGCTCGACATGTCGGGGGTCGCGTTCTGCGGCGCCCAGGCGATGAGCGCGCTGGTCCGCACCAGGGCCAGGGCACAGCGGTCGGGCGGTTGGCTGCGGCTGGCCGCCGTGCCGCCGCACGTGCGGCGGGTGTTCGAGCGGACGGACCTGGATCGGCTGTTCCCGCGCTACCCGGACGTGGCCTCGGCGGCGACCGGGCGGGCGGCGGCGAGGACGGAGGAGCGGGTGGTGGCGAGGCTGGAGGAGAAGCCGGCGGAGCGGCTGGGCGAGCAGGGCGTGGCGGGTGGCCGCGTGGTGGGCGGCGGTGTGGTGCGAGGCCGTGTGTCGCGGGGAGGCAGGGAGAGCGTCAGACCGGGCGCCGACGAGGGGCCGGTCAGCGCCGGGTGGTGACCGGCTGTTTCGGGCCGTGACCACGGGGTAGTCGAGCGGGGAACCACCGTCACAAGCGAGGTGATCCGCTATGAGCGCGAGCACGCGGCTGCCGCACCCGGTCCGCGCGGCGGCGATGGCGGTCGCGATCGTGTTCCTGGTGGTGGGCGTGCTCGGGTTCGTGCCCGGGATCACCACCCACCTGGACCGGATCACGTTCGCCGGGACCGGGTCCGGCGCGCACCTGCTGGGCGTGTTCCACGTGTCGGTGCTGCACAACCTGGTGCACCTGCTGTTCGGCGCGGTCGGCCTGGTGATGGCGCGCACGGCGTCGGCCGCGCGGGCGTTCCTGGTCGGCGGCGGCGCGGTGTACCTGGTGCTGTGGCTGTACGGGCTGATCGTGGACAAGGCGGGCGCGGCGAACTTCGTGCCGGTGAACGACGCCGACGACTGGCTGCACTTCGGGCTGGGGCTGGGGATGGTGGCGCTCGGCACGGCGCTCAAGGGCAACCCGCATGCGCGTAGTGCCTGACCTCGTCGAACCGGCCTTCCGCGGGCTGGCCCGCGCGCGGGACGCCAAGGCGTTCCACCCGCGTGGCCGGTGGTTCGAGGGCACGGTGACCACGACGTTCGACCCCGCGCTGCCGCTGCCGGTCGGTGTGACGGAGGTGTCCGGTCGGCTGTCCAAGGGCGTGGGCACCCCGGGCGGGCTGCCCGACGTGCTCGGGGTGGCGTTCCGGCTGCCGGGACCGTGGGACGTGCTGCTGTCGACCTGCGCCGCCCGCGTGCTGCCGCGGCCCGCGCGGACGTGGACCAGCGCCCGGTACGGCAGCATCGCCCCGTTCCGCTGGCGCGACCGGCTGGTGTGGCTGGCCGCCGTCCCCGACCACCACCGGCTCTGCTCGGCGGCGTTGGCCGGGCTGCCGGCCGAACTGGGCTTCACGCTGGAGGTCGGCGCGCCGTGGCGGCCGGTCGGCCGGCTCGTCGTGCGACCGCTGGACGTCGATCGCGACCTGCCCGCGCTCGACCCGGTCCGGAACCGCCCGCCCGGCCTCGACCTGGCGCCGGCGGCCCTCGCCCGGGTCCGTGAGAGGGCCTATCGGGGTAGTCGACGCGGCCGATCGCCCGATCCGGTGACTGCTCCGGACGCATGAGCGCGCACCGGCCGGGTAGTCGATGTCATGACGAGCCGGTCGAGGTCCGGAGGCCACCGCCCCTTGCTCCGCGCGCTCCCGCGCACCGCTGTCCGGATGGTCAGGCGTCCGTCGTCACCGGAGGGTGGGTCCCCGTGGCCGTGAGTCCTCACCGACACCCCTGCCGCGCGGTCGAGTGGAACGGAGAACAACCGATGCGACACGATCGCTCGACCCGGCGACGGGTCGTCACCGCGGCCCTCGCGACGTCGGCCTTGTTGCTGGCGGGCGGGGGCTACGGCCACGGTCACGCCGCTGGGCGCCAACCCGAGGGCGACGTCCTCGGCGCCGACCGGCCGGACGCGGTGAAGGACAGCTACATCGTCGCGCTGCGGGAGACCGCGGTCAGCGTGCAGCAGACGCCCGCCGTGGCGGAAGCCCTGGTCGGCACGTACGGCGGCGAGGTCAAGCTGACCTACACGGCGGCGCTGCGCGGCTTCGCCGCCACGATGAGCTCGACGCAGGCGCGCAAACTGGCCGCCGACCCGGCGGTCGAGTACGTGGAGCAGGACGGCGTCGCGCGCGCCACCGACACCCAGGAGAACCCGACCTGGGGCCTGGACCGGGTGGACCAGAAGAACCTGCCGCTGGACAAGAAGTACACCTACCACAGCACCGGCGCGGGCGTGACCGCGTACATCGTCGACACGGGGATCCACAAGGCGCACAGCGACTTCGGCGGTCGGGCCGCGGACGGGCGCGACTTCATCGACGACGACGAGGAAGCGCAGGACTGCAACGGTCACGGCACGCACGTCGCGGGCACGGTCGGCTCGACCACCTACGGCGTGGCGAAGGCCGTGAAGCTGGTCGGCGTGCGGGTGCTCAACTGCCAGGGGTCCGGCCAGTGGTCGCAGATCATCGGCGGCCTGGACTGGGTGGCGCAGAACGCGGCCAAGCCGGCCGTGGCCAACATGAGCCTCGGCGGATCGGCCAGCGCGTCGGTGGACGACGCGGTGAAGAAGGTCGTCGCGGCGGGCGTCACGGTCGCCGTGGCCTCGGGCAACGACAACCGCGACGCGTGCAACACGTCGCCGGCGCGCACCCCGGAGGCGATCACGACCAACGCGACGGACAACACCGACGCCCGGTCGTCGTTCTCCAACTTCGGTCGCTGCACCGACATCTTCGCGCCCGGCACCAACATCACGTCGACCTGGAACAACGGCGCGGAGCGCACGATCAGCGGCACGTCGATGGCGACGCCGCACGTGGCGGGCGCGGCGGCGCTGTACCTCGGCGCGAGCCCCGCTCGGGCCGCGGCGACCCCCGCCGAGGTGGCGAAGGCGTTGATCGACAACGCGACCGACGGCGTGGTCAAGAACGTCGGGCCCGGCACGCCGAACAAGCTGCTGCACACGGGGTTCATCACCGGTGGCGACCCGGAACCGCCGACGTGCGAGGGCAAGACGAACACCGAGGACGTGGCGATCCCGGATGCCGGTGAGGCCGTGACGTCGGAGATCGTGGTGTCCGGGTGCGACGGTCGTGGCACGGCGGCGACCGCGGTGAAGGTGGACGTCGTGCACCCGTACACCGCTGACCTGGCGGTGGACCTGATCGGTCCGAGCGGCGCGGTGTTCGAGCTGCGGCGTTCGGGTGGGGAGAACTCCGCGGACGGCATCCACGAGACGTTCGAGGTGGACACGTCGGCGGAGGACAAGAACGGGACGTGGAAGTTGCGGGTGAAGGACGTGTACACGTACGACACCGGCAAGATCGACGGCTGGGGGATCGCGTTCTGACCTCGCGCTGACCGCTCCACCGGCTCGACTGCCCTCGCCGGGGCAGTCGAGCCGGTGTCCGTGGGCCAGGTGTCCGGGGGCCGGGTCGGGCGTGAACGCGGTCCGCGGCGCGGTGGGTTCCGCTACCGGACAGGGACCGGTTCCGGCCGCTTTCGCGCCGGGTTGGCTGCGGTATACCGGTTCGGTGCGATTCGGGGTGTTGGGGCCGGTGGTGGCGTGGCGCGGGGAAGACGCCGTGCCGGTCGGCGGCGCGCGTGAGCGGTACGTGTTGGCGGCGTTGGTGCTCAACGCGGACCGGGTGACGCCGGTGGAGCGGTTGATCGGCGGGTTGTGGTCGCAGCCGCCCCGGTCCGCTCGCGCGCAGTTGCACAACCTGGTGAGCAGGTTGCGCGCGAAGCTGGACGACGGCGTGATCGTCACCCGGCCCACCGGCTACCAGCTCACCACGCGTGCCGTCGAGCTGGACCTGGTGGAGTTCCGGGCGTTGGCGGCGCGGGGCAGGCGGGCGGCCGAGGCGGGGGACCACGAGGCCGCCGAGGAGTCGTTCGGCGCGGCGGTGGCGCTGTGGCGCGGGCCGGCGTTGGCGGACGTGGACGACGAGCACGCCGATCCGGTCCGGGCGGGGTGGCACGAGGAGAGGCTCGCGGCGCGGGAGGGCCGGCTGGGGGCACGGCTCGCGCTGGGGCGGTACGACGAGGTGCTGGCCGACGTCGCGCCGCTGATCGCCGAGCACCCGTACCGGGAACGGCTGTACGAGGCGCGGATGGTCGCGCTGGCCGCGGTCGGGCGGCGGGCCGAGGCCTTGGCGGTCTACCGCGAGGCGTACCGGACGCTGAAGGACGAGCTCGGCGTGGCGCCGGGTTCGGCGTTGGGGGAGTCGGAGCGACGCATCCTGCGCGACGAGGCGCCTGCCCTCGGCGGGCCGTGGTGCCGCGCCGGTTGCCGCCAGGGTTGGTGACGCCGGCCGGTTGTCCGCCGCGCTGGGCGGTTCGCACCGGGACCGGGTCGACCCGTCACGCCAGGGGGCGTCGGCCCGCGAACCCGAGGTCCGCCCGGTGGTACCAGTCGAGGCCTTGGTCGCCTTCGAGCCAGCACAGCAGCACCGGCACGCCGTCGAGCTCGGACGGGAAGTCGACCAGCAGGGGCGCGAAGCCCTTCAGCTCGGCGCCGGTCGCCTGCACCGTGGTCATGAGGTCGTCCAGCCGGGCCTGCGCCGCCTTCAGCTCCGGCAGGCCGCCGAGGTCGGTGGGCGCACCGCCGCCGAGCGAGGCGGCCAGCTCGGCGGCGTCGGCCCGGACCTCGACGATCTCGGTGAGCACCGGCCGGAGCCGGGTCAGCTCTTCTCGCGCCTCGGGCACGCTGAACACTGTCACCCCTGGTCCGCCGTGATAGCCGTACCCGGACAGGCTACCGGTAGCGGTGGCGACGGTCGGCCGTGCGGCAGGCGCCGAGTCGGGGGCCACCAGCGGCCGGCGGCCCCCGACGGTCACGTCAGCGCAGCGGCGGTGAGGCCAGCTCCGCCAGTTCCAGCGCCTGCTCGGGCCACCAGCGGCCGGCGGCCGGGCCGCCCTGGCACTCGCCGTCCGACTCGCCGGGGCGCTTGATCCACAGGAACGCGTCCACCAGCGGGATGCCGGTGTTCGCCGTGGGGCGTTCGCCGAGGCCGCGGCCGGGCGGGTTGCACCAGTCGGTCTCGCCCTCGCCGGGCGTGTAGTGGCCGCGGCCGTTGCGGCTGGTGTCCAGCACGAAGTGCGTCATCCTCGACTTGAGCACCGGCATCGCGTCCAGCTCGTCGTCGGCCGGGCAGGTGGTCGCACCCTCCTCCGTGCGCAGGTAGACGCACTTCGAGATGCGCGTGCCGTACCGCACCAGGTCCTCGGTGAAACGGTAGTTCGACGTGTTGAGCGCGAAACCGTCCGCCCGCGTGACGCCGCCCCGGAGCAGGCGGTTGACGATGCCCAGCTGCTGCCGCGGCTCGCCGTAGCCCGCGTCGTAGTCGTCGAGCGCCTGCCACGCGGAGTGCCCGGCGTCGAGGTAGACGCGGGTGTGCTTGCCGCGCTTGAGGGTGTCCACGGCGTGGTTGATCTCGCGGAACCGCTGGGGCACCAGCTCTTCGTCCGGCCCGATCGTGCACCACGGCTCGCTGGTCAGCAGGGCCAGGCCGTCCGGCTCGACCACCACGACCGCCTTCTCGTCACCGATGCCGTCGGCGAAGGCGTCGATCCACTCCCGGTACTCCTGCTCGCTGCGCGCCCCGCCCGCCGACCACTGCGAGCAGTCGCGGTAGGGCACGAAGTACGCCACGAGCACCGGCACCTGGTGCTTCGCCCGCGCGGCGCGCACGACGTCGCGCACGTCGCGCCGCACCTGCTCCGCGCCCGCCGTGGTGAACCAGATCGCGGTCGGCTGCGCGGCCACGGCCGCCATCAGGTCGGCGTCGGCGGTGCGCCCCTCGGCGCGCCACCGCTCGGCCTGCCGCGCGGCGTTGCCGTCCGGTTCGACGTAGAACGACGTGCCCTTCGGCAGGTGCGGGGGTCCTGAAGCCGTCACCGCTTCCTCCGCTCCGGCGCCGCTCGCGCCGCTCAACGCGCACACCGCGGCCACCGCCAGGGCCAGCCCGACGCGCCGCTGCCTCACTCCGTTGTCCACTCGACCGCTCCTCACGGAACGCTTCCTGGGAGCGCTCCCGACCGGCCGCAAGCATGCGTCCTCATGAGCTGCATCACAACCCCCGGCCGCTATCCCGCCGGCGGCGGGGCGAGCCCGGCGGCGCGCAGGAGGGCCACGCCGAGGTGCAGGTCCTGAAGCGCGATGCCCGAGCTGTCGAACACCGTCACGTCGTCGGGCGACGACCGGCCCGCCGCGCGGCCCGCGAGCACGTCGCCCACCGCGGTCGGCCGGGCGTCCGGCACGTGCTGGAACTCGCCGATCACCACGGACTGCGCGGGCCAGTCGCAGAACAGCCGCGCGGACGCGAGCAGCTCCACCGGCAGCTCCTGCTTGCCCCTGCCGTCGGACCCCATGCTCGCCACGTGCGTGCCCGGCCGCACCCACCCCGCCTCGAACAGCGGGGCGCGCGCGGTCGTCGCGGTGACGATGACGTCCGCCGACCGGCACGCCTCCTCGGGCCCGGTCAGCACCGCCGCGAGCCCTTCCGCCGCCAGGTCGGCCACGAACCGCGCGCCACGTGCGGCGTCACGCGCCACCACGTGGACCACCGACAGGTCGCGGACCCGGGCCAGCGCCACGCACTCGTGCCACGCCTGCGGACCCGTGCCGAAGACCGCCAACGACCGCGCGTCGGGCCGGGCCAGCACGTCGGCGGCCACGGCGTCGGCGGCGGCGGTGCGGAACGCGTTCGCGAAACCCGCCTCGATCACCGCCGCGACCCGGCCGGCGGACTGGTCGAACAGCAGGATCACCGAGTTGTGCCGCGGCAGCCCGCGCTCGGTGTTGCCCGGCCAGTAGCTGCCGATCTTCACCCCGGCCGCCCGCGCGCCGGCGGCCGACTTGACCGTGAACCGGTTGGCGGGCGACGAACCGTGACCCACCACGGCCGGGAACAGCACCCCGCCGTCCGCCGCCTCCAGCAACGCCGACAGGGCGGCCTCGTAGGCCAGCTCCCGGGTCACCAGCGCCCGGGTCTCCTCCTCCGACAGGAAGATCACCAGCCGTTCACCCGCTTCCAGGTCGTGCCCGCGTCGCCGACGAGCCGGTAGGTGTCGTGCTGCGCGGCCGTGGCGCACGCGTGGTTGGGCAGCACGCGGACCCGCGTGCCGACGGGCAGGTCGGGCAGCGGGCGGTCGCTGCCGGGGCGCATCGCCAGCGTGCCGTGCTCCTGGCTGGCGTCGGTCATCAGCAGGTCCTCGAACGGCGGGCCGTCCAGCGGCGCGACGAGGCCGTAGCCCTGGTCGACCGGCTGGCGGGACGTGCCGCGGTCGCGCGAGGTGGCCATCCAGCCGCCGTCGGTCATGATCCGGCCCGGCCGGTGGCCGATCACCGTGACCACCACGGACAACGCGAGGTCGGCCACCGAGCACACGCCGATGCCCGCCATCACCAGGTCGAAGAACACGAAGTTGCCCGCGCGGACCTCGGTCACGCCGGTCAGGTCGGCCACGGCGTGCGCGGTCGGCGTCGAGCCGATGCTCACCACCGGGCACGCGTGCCCCGCCGCGCGCAGGTCTTCGGCCACGCGCACGGCGGCGGCGCGTTCGGCTTCCGCCGCCAGCGCCAGCGCGTCCCGGGTGTGGCAGAAGTAGGACTCGCCGGCGTGGGTCAGCACGCCGCGCAGCTCCGCGCCGTCGAGCGCGGCGGCGATCGCCGTGACGTCGGGGGAGCCGGGCAGCACGCCGCCGCGGTGGCCGTCGCAGTCGACCTCGACCAAGGCCGGGATCGCGATCCCGGACGCCGCCGACGCCTCCGCCACCGCGCGGGCCTGCGCGACGTTGTCCAGCAGCACCACCAGGTCCACGCCGCGCCGCCGCAACGCCAGCACGCGGTCCAGCTTGGCCGGCGCGATGCCCACCGCGTAGACGATGTCGGTGAACCCCGCGTCGGCGAACGCCTCGGCCTCGCGCAACGTCGACACCGTGATGGGGCCCGTGCCGCCGTCGAACACCAACCGGGCCACGTCGACGGACTTGGCCGTCTTCACGTGCGGGCGCAGGGGAGTGCGGTGCGCGTCGAGGTGGCCGCGCAGGCGGTCGACGTTGCGCCGCACCTTCGCCTCGTCCACGAGCAGGTAGGGGGTCATCGCTCCTCATCGGTCGGTTCGGACCGGCACGCGGCCAGGTCGGCGTAGAGGGAGGCGCGCGAGATGCCGAGCCGTGCCGCGACCTTCGGCGCCGCGCCGCGCAGGTGGAACACGCCACGCCGGTCGAGGGCTCGCAGCAGGCGCAGGCGCTCGGGTTTGCCCACCGACTTGGCCGAGGCCAGCTCCTCGGCGCGCAGCACGGCGTCGACGACCTCCTCGACGTCGTCGCTGAACGTCGTGGTCGTCGGCGCGCCGTCGCCACCGGCCAGGTCCGCCAGCAGGTCGCCGACCTGGCGCAACGCCGTCACGTCCAGGTTCACGCACAGCGCGCCGAACACCGTGCCGTGCTCGTCGCGCAACGGCATGGTGGACGACTTGACCAGCTGCCCGTCCGACGTCCGGGTCAGGTGGTTGAGCTCGTCCACCGCCTCGTCGCCCGCGGCGAGCACGGCCAGCCCGATCTCGCTCATCGCGCCGCCGACGCGCCGTCCGGTCACGTCACCGGCGACCGCGACCACCGAGTGCTCCGGCTGCCGGTAGTCGTGCAGCACGACCTCGCACGACCGCCCGAACGTCGCCGCCAACCCGGGCACCACGCCCTTGAGCGCCGTCAGGATCGCATCCGCCGTCATGCCGGCAGTCTAGACACAAAGTCCAATCTTTGGACAACCTGTCTGGGCTACACGGCCTCCGCTGCGCTTTCCGGCACCGGCGCCGAGTTCGTCCGCTGGGCCGGGATCTCGTCCAGCAACGGGTTCGCCTGGGCCAGCAGCTCCCGCGCGCCACGCAGCCCGGCGGCGATGCGGTCACGGCGGGCGCGCAGCTCGTCCACCCGCTGCCGC
This sequence comes from Actinosynnema sp. CA-299493, assembly GCF_050946825.1. Taxonomy (NCBI): domain Bacteria; kingdom Bacillati; phylum Actinomycetota; class Actinomycetes; order Pseudonocardiales; family Pseudonocardiaceae; genus Actinosynnema; species Actinosynnema sp. CA-299493. The sequence continues at coordinate 7,015,513 of NZ_CP191993.1, read as the reverse complement.
GCCTCGGTCACGATCCGCCGCGCGTGCTCCTCGGCCGCGCGGACCAGCTGATCCGCCCGCGCCCGGGCGGCAGCCTCCCGAGCGGCCATCGCCGCCATCGACTCGGCCCGCCGCGCGCTCATCGCCAGCTCGAAGTCGATCCAGACCTCCTCGCGCACCGCCGCCGCCTGCTCGTCCAGCTCACGCCTGCGCTGCTCGGCCTGCCGCGTGGTGGCCAGGAGCCGCTCACCGGCCTCCCGCATCAGCGTCCGGTGCTCGGCCTCGGCCTGCCGCCGCTGGGCGTCGAGCTCGGCGACGAGCCGTTCCGACCGCTCGCGCACCCGCGCCGCGGCCCGTTCCGCGGTGGCCCAGTGGTTCTCGGCGACGGCCCGCGCCCGCGTGGTGATCTCGGCCGCCTCCTCGTGCGCGAGCTCCGCCATCCTCCGCAGCCGCCCGGTGAGCGCGTCCGGGTCGATCGGCGTGCGGGAGATCCGGTCGACGTGCTCCCGCAGCACGCGGATCTCGGCGCGGGCGGTCTCCAGCTGGCGGGCGAGGTCGTCGGCCCGCGCCTCGGCCGCGTCGCGATCGACCGCCAGCACGCGGAGCTCGGCCTCGACGCCCTCGACGTAACGCCGCACGTGGCCGCGGTCGTACCCGCGCCACACCACGTCGAAGTCCGCCCGCAACGGCACCAGGTCCCCGTCCACCGCCATCGGCGCAGCACCTCCCCGTGATCGTCGCGCCGAAAATCGACAGCGCGACACACCTTCAACCACAACGCTTTCCTACCGTACTGAGACCACCAAACCCGAGGTTCGCTCCCCTCCACCGAAATGCGCAACCACCACTGCCCCGCACGGCGGCTCCCGTTCCCGGTCCAGTGGGAAGAGTTGTCCGACATGGCGAACCCGCAGCCGTTCAACGCAGGCGAACCCGCGCTCACCGGCGGCACCACGACGGTGTTCGAGGGCACCACGTTCTGCCTCTCGACCGCCGACGGCGACATCGAGCCCGGCAGCCCGCACGGCTTGTTCTTCCGCGACACGCGCGTGCTGTCGCGGTGGCGGCTCCGGCTCGACGGCGACGCGCCGCACCCGCTGTCGGTGTCGCACCCCGAGGCGTTCGCGGCCAGGTTCGTGCTCAGGCGGGACAGCACCCTGCTGCTGGTGCGGGACCGGCTGGTGGACGACGGGATGCGCGAGACGATCACGATCGACAACCTGGGCCGCGAGGCCGCCACCGTGCGGCTGGAACTGCACGTGGACGCCGACTTCGCCGACCTGTTCGCGGTCAAGGAGGGCCGGGCCGGGCGCCACGACCGCCACGCTGCCGCCGCCGGAGGGGAACTGCTGCTGCGCGACCGGGAGGACGGCTCGCGCGGCGTGGCGGTCACCGCCACCGCCGATCCCGACGTCACGCCGGGCACGCTGAGCTGGCACGTGGTCGTGCCGGCCCGCGGCCGGTGGACCACCGAGGTCCTCGTGCGGCCGATCGCGGCCGGCGAACCGGTGCGGCCCCGGTTCCACCGCGGGGCCGGCGGACCCGCCCGCAAGATCCGGAGGTGGCGCGCGGCCTGCACCTCCGTCGCCGCGAGCGACCCGGTGCTCACCGACGTCCTGCGTCGCACCCGGAGCGACCTCGGCGCGCTCCGGATCCACGACCCGGCGCGCGGCGGCAGACCGTTCGTCGCCGCCGGCGCGCCCTGGTTCATGACCCTGTTCGGCCGCGACAGCCTGCTGACCGCGTGGATGGCGCTACCGCTGGACGTCGGTCTGGCGGTGGGCACGTTGCAGATCCTCGCCGAGCTCCAGGGCACGGCGGTCGACCCGCTGACCGAGGAGGAACCGGGCCGCGTCCTGCACGAACTGCGCCGGGGGCCGGACAGCGCCGCCGTGCTGGGCGGCGACCACTACTACGGCACGGTGGACGCCACGCCGCTGTTCGTGATGCTGCTGGCCGAGTGCCGGCGGTGGGGCGCGGACCCCGACGTGGTGCGCTCCCTGCTGCCCGCCGCCGACGCCGCGCTCGCGTGGGTCGACCGGCACGGCGACCGCGACGGCGACGGTTTCGTCGAGTACCGCCGCGCCACCGACCGGGGGCTGGTCAACCAGGGCTGGAAGGACAGCGCCGACGGCGTCAACGACGCCTCCGGTCGACCGGCCGTCCCGGCGATCGCCCTGTGCGAGGTCCAGGGCTACGTGCACGCGGCGTTGCTGGGCCGTGCGGAGCTGGCCGAGGGGTTCGGCGACGAGGCGACCGCCACCCGCCTGCGCCGCCGCGCCGACGAGCTGCGCCGGCGGTTCGCCGAGGCGTTCTGGCTGCCCGACCGCGGCTGGTACGCCGTCGCGCTGGACGGTCGCAAGCAGCCGGTGGACGCGCTGACCAGCAACGTCGCCCACTGCCTGTGGTCGGGCATCGCGACCGACGAGCACGCGGCCGAGGTGATCCGGCGACTGGCCGAGCCGGACATGGACACCGGCTACGGCCTGCGCACGCTCGCGTCCTCGATGGGCGCGTACAACCCGATGAGCTACCACAACGGATCCGTGTGGCCGCACGACACGGCCATCGCGGTGGCCGGGCTGCTGCGCTACGCCCACCTGCCCGGCGCGGTCGACCTGGCCCACCGCCTGGCGGACGGCCTGCTGGACGCCGCCGCCGCGTTCGGCGGACGCCTCCCCGAGCTGTACTGCGGCTTCTCCCGCGCCGACTTCAGCCCACCCGTGCCCTACCCGACGTCGTGCTCGCCGCAGGCGTGGGCCAGCGCGGCGCCGCTGCTGCTGGTCCGCGCCTGCCTGGGCCTGGAACCCGACGTCCCGAACCGCACCGTGACCACGAACCCCCACCTGCCCCCGCGCTGGGGCGAGCTGACCCTGACCGGCCTCCGCCTCGGCCCCGAGACCGCGCGCGTCACCGCGAGCGGCGGGCAGGTCGCGGTCTCCGGCCTGCCACCCGACTGGTCCGTTGTCCCCGCCCGCGGGTTTGAGCCACCCGCCGGCGGGTGAACCCCGTCGGACGTCGTCCCGCCCTCGCCGCCGTGGAGGATCACCGTGATCGAGAAGCCGTCGAACGACGTGGCCGACCAGCTGCGCCCCGCCGAGCCCGAGCCCGACACCGGGATCCTCGACGAGGAGGCCGCCGTCGGCCGGGAAGAGGTCCCGGAGCCGTCGGAGGTGTCCGAAGCCGACCCGGCCGACGTCGCCGACCAGCGCCGCGCCGTGCCGCTGCCCGACGAACCGGACGGCGCCTGGTAGCGCGTCAGCCGGCCATCGCGTCGATCGCGTCGACCAACCGCGAGCCGTCCAGCAGCACGCGGTCGTTGTGGTCGGCTCCCGCGACCTCGACGGACCGCCCCCGCGCCGCCGCAGCCACCGCCCGGCTCTGCTCGGGCGGCACGATCGAGTCCGCCGTGCCGTAGACGACGGTGACCGGCACGTTCACCCGCGCCACGTGCCGTTCGGTCGGGAACTCGTCCAGCAGCAGCCACCGGACCGGCAGGAACGGGTAGTGGCGCGCCCCGACCGAGGCGAGGTCCGTGAACGGCGACCGCAGCACCAACCCGGCCGGCGGGTGCTCGACCGCGAGCTCCGCCACCACCGCCGACCCCAGGCTCTCCCCGAAGTAGACCAACCGCTCAGGCGACACCCCCTCCCGGAGCAGGAACTCGCGGGCCGCGCGCACGTCCAACGCCAATCCGGTCTCCGTCGGGCTCCCGGGGTTGCCGCCGAACCCCCGGTACTCGACCAGCAGCACCGACAACCCCCGCGCGTTCAACGCCCGCGCGAGCGGCACCCGCACCCGCCGATCACCGGCATTGCCCGGCGCCACCAGCACCGCCGCCCGCGCCTCCGCGACCGGGAAGTGCCAAGCCGTCAACTCCACCCCGTCACCGGTGGTCAGCACGACGTCCAGCCCACCGACCTCACCCGCAGCCGGCAACGGCCCACCGGTCGGCAGGTAGACGAGCTTGCGCTGGAACGCGAACACGCCACCGAGCACCACGAGCAGCACGACCACGACCATCGCCACCACCTTCCCGCCCCTCACCTCGACCTGGCCGCCGTCGTCGGATCGGGCCTCTGCATGAGCGTCACCGCCCGCACCGGGATGCCGTCCACCACGAGCCGCTGCGCGGCGGGCGTGCCCGCCCGACCGAGGTCGACCACCCTCACGTCCACCTCTGCCTGCCACACCCCGACGACCCGCCACATCCCACCAAGGCCCGATTTGACATGGGTTCGGGTGCTTTAGGCTGGTCGAAGCCGGCAGGCTTGGCGGGACGCTCTTCCCCGCCGGGCCTGCCGGCTTTGGCCTGCCTGGAGTGCCCGTAAGGGCCCCATGTCATATCGAGCCGAGCCGCACCACCGCGCCGCTCTCGCCCCCGCCTTCGCCTCTGCCTTCGCTCTCGCACCCGCCTTCGCCCCGCTTTCGCCCTCCGCTTTCGCCCCCCCGCTTTCGCTCCCGCTCTCGACCCACCTTCGCCCTCCCACCTCACCAGGTTGCCCGACCCCACATCACCCCGCAGCGGACGTGCGCACAAGAGACCGCCACCAGATGACAGGCTTTGTAGGGCCAGGCCGCCGCCGCGGCCCGGCCCGGCCTGGACCGCCCGGTCGGCCCTCACTTCGCCCCCCACTTCTGCTTCCGCTGCACCGCCTGAGCAGATCGCACCGGAACCCCGCCGACCGGGCGTGGATACAGTACGGGGGTAGGGTGCGCGGGTGACCCTCCGTGAGTGACACCAGTCACCACCTTGGACGTCCAAGTTGACTCAGGTACCCCCCGGGGGTATGAATATCCCTGACGGGCACGCGACAGGTGACCGAAGGGAGTGGACATGCGGGGTTACACCTCCGACAAGGACGCCGTCCTCAAGCGCTTGCGCCGGGTCGAGGGGCAGGTCCGCGGGTTGCAGCGGATGGTGGAGGACGACGAGTACTGCATCGACGTCCTGACCCAGATCGCGGCGGCGACCAAGGCGCTCCAAGCCGTCTCCCTCGGTCTGCTCGACGAGCACTTGAAGCACTGCGTCGCCGATGCCCTCACCCAGGGTGGCGAGAACGCCGACGCCAAGGTCCGCGAAGCCAGCGAGGCAATCGCCCGCTTGGTGCGTTCCTAGCTGTCCGTGATCGCCCACCCCTCCCAACCCGAACCAACCAACTCCAGGAGCACCCGATGGCCGAGTCCACTTACACCGTCACCGGCATGACCTGCGGCCACTGCGTCGCGTCCGTGACCGAGGAGGTCACCAAGATCGACGGCGTGACCGGTGTGGACGTCGACCTGCCGACCGGCGCGGTCAAGGTGACCAGCGCCGCCCCGGTCGCCGAGGCGGACGTCCGCGCCGCCGTCGAAGAGGCCGGCTACGCCCTCGCCGGCTGACCTGACCCGAGCCACCACCACGGCACAGCAGCCGACCCCGGAGCCCGTCGACCTGTCGGCCCGTCGACCGCTGCCCGGTCGACCAGCCGAACGGTCGACCAGCCGAACGGTCGACGGGCTCCTCCAGTCTCGAGGACTGACCGATGAACACAACAGCGAAGCTCTCCGCCTACGGTGCGGTGCTCGCCCTGGTCGCCGGTGGCGCCTGGGCGGCCGGTGGCGCTGTCGGTCCCTTCGCCGTCGAAGCCGCTCCGAGCGGCCACGACGGCACGTCCGGCGCTGAGGGCGCCGGGCACGGGGACGACCACAGCGGCACCGTCGCGGAGACCGCGCAGGACCAGCCCGCGGGGCTGGCGTCGTCCAGGGGCGGTTACACCCTCACGCCCACCGACACGACGCTGACCACGGGAACCGACTCCTTCTCCTTCCGCGTCCTCGGCCCGGACGGCGCGGCGGTCACCGCCTACGACGTCGAGCACGACAAGCGGATGCACCTCATCTCGATCCGGCGCGACACCTCCCACTTCCGGCACGTCCACCCCGAGATGGCGCCGGACGGCACGTGGACCGTGCCGCTGAGCCTGCCCGAGGCCGGCAGCTACCGCGTCTTCGCCGACTTCGAGCCGACCGGTGGCGAGGGGGTCACGCTCGGTGTCGACGTCAACGCGGCGGGTGCGTTCGAGCCGCGCGCCCACGAGCCGTCCCGCGTCGCCGAAGTCGACGGCTACCAGGTCCGCCTGGACGGCGACCTCGTGCCGGGCAAGGCCTCGTCGGTGCGGCTGACCGTCGCCAAGGACGGCGTGCCGGTCACCGACCTGCAGCCCTACCTGGCGGCGTACGGTCACCTGGTGGCGCTGCGCGAGGGCGACCTGGCCTACCTCCACGTGCACCCCGAGGGCGCTCCCGGCGACGGCAGGACACCCGCCGGCCCGGAGATCGCGTTCGTCGCCGAGGTGCCGTCGGCCGGTGGCTACCGGTTGTTCCTGGACTTCCAGCACGACGGCGTCGTGCGCACGGCCGAGTTCACCGTGGCCGCCGGGGGCACCCACACCGACGGGGCAGAGGAGGGGCACGGCCATGGCTGACACCCGGATCGAGCTGGCGATCACCGGCATGACCTGCGCCTCGTGCGCGGCCCGGATCGAGCGCAAGCTGAACAAGCTCGACGGCGTCACCGCGACGGTGAACTACGCGACCGAGAAGGCGCGCGTCACGTTCCCCGAAGCCATCGACCCCCAGGTCCTGGTCGACCAGGTCGAGGCCGCCGGCTACCAGGCCGCCCTGCCCGTGCCCGAAACCCCCACCGCCACCCCCACCCCCACCCCCACCGACGACGACCCGACCACGCAGCTGCGGCAGCGGTTGGTCGTGTCCACGGTCCTCTCCGTCCCGGTGGTCCTGCTCGCCATGATCCCGGCGTGGCAGTTCACCCACTGGCAGTGGATCTCGCTCACGCTGGCGGCTCCGGTGCTGGTCTGGGGCGCGTTGCCGTTCCACCGCGCCGCGTGGACGAACCTGCGCCACGGTGCGGCGACCATGGACACGTTGATCTCGATGGGCACGGTCGCGGCGTTCGCCTGGTCGCTGTACGCGCTGCTGTTCGGCACCGCGGGCACGCCCGGCATGACGCACCCGTTCGAGCTCACCGTCCAGCGCGCCGACGGCGCCGGGTCGATCTACCTGGAGGTCGCCGCCGGCGTCACCGTGTTCATCCTGGCCGGCCGCTACTTCGAGGCCCGTTCCAAGCGCCGCGCGGGCGCGGCCCTGCGGGCGCTGCTGGAACTGGGGGCGAAGGACGTCGCCGTGCTCCGCGACGGGCGCGAGGTCCGCGTCCCGATCGGCGAGCTCGCGGTCGGGGACCGGTTCGTGGTCCGGCCGGGGGAGAAGATCGCCACCGACGGCGTGGTGGCGGACGGCAGTTCGGCGGTCGACGCCGGCATGGTGACCGGCGAGTCGGTGCCGGTCGAGGTCGGTCCCGGTGACGCGGTGGTCGGCGCGACCGTCAACGCGGGTGGTCGGCTCGTGGTCCGCGCGACGCGGATCGGCGGCGACACGCAACTGGCGCAGATGGCCAGGTTGGTCGAGGACGCGCAGAACGGCAAGGCGCAGGCGCAACGCCTCGCCGACCGGATCTCGGCGGTCTTCGTGCCCGTCGTGATCGCCCTCTCGGTCGGCACGCTGGCGTTCTGGCTCGGCGCCGGCGGTGGTGCGTCGGCGGCGTTCACGGCGGCGGTCGCGGTGCTGATCATCGCGTGCCCGTGCGCCCTGGGCCTGGCCACGCCGACCGCGTTACTGGTCGGGACCGGACGTGGTGCGCAGCTCGGAATCCTGATCAAGGGGCCGGAGGTGCTGGAGTCGACCCGGCGCGTGGACACCGTGGTGCTGGACAAGACCGGCACCGTCACCACCGGGCGGATGGGCCTGGTGTCCGTGCACACCGCGTCCGGCGTCGAAGAGGACGAGGTGCTGCGGCTGGCCGGGGCTCTGGAGCACGCCTCCGAGCACCCGATCGCCAAGGCCATCGCCGGCGGCGCGGTCGAACGGGTCGGCGAGCTGCCCGAGGTCGAGGATTTCCAGAACCTCGAAGGGCTGGGCGTGCAGGGCGTGGTCGACGGGCACGCGCTGATCGTCGGCCGTGAGCGGCTGCTGGCCGAGTGGGGCGTGCACCTGGACGGTCCGCTGGCGTCGGCCCGGCGTGCCGCCGAGGAGAAGGGGCGCACCGCGGTCCTGGTGGCGTGGGACGGCGAGGCGCGTGCGGTCCTGGTCGTGGCGGACACGGTGAAGCCGACGTCCGCCGAGGCGATCCGGCAGTTGCGCGACCTCGGCCTGACGCCCGTGCTGCTGACCGGCGACAACGAGGCCGCCGCGCGTGCCGTGGCCGCCGAGGTCGGCATCACCGAGGTCATCGCCGAGGTGCTGCCGAAGGACAAGGTCGACGTGGTCGCCCGGCTCCAGGGCGAGGGCAAGGTCGTGGCGATGGTCGGCGACGGCGTGAACGACGCCGCCGCGCTCGCGAAGGCCGACCTGGGCCTGGCCATGGGCACCGGGACCGACGCGGCGATCGAGGCGAGCGACCTGACGCTCGTGCGGGGCGACCTGCGTGCGGCGGCGGACGCGATCCGGCTGTCGCGGCGCACCCTCGCCACGATCAAGGGCAACCTGTTCTGGGCGTTCGCGTACAACGTCGCCGCGCTGCCGCTGGCGGCGGCCGGGTTGCTCAACCCGATGATCGCGGGTGCGGCGATGGCGTTCTCGTCGGTCTTCGTGGTGTCGAACAGCTTGCGGCTGCGCGGTTTCCGCAGCACCGCGACGACTCGGTCGCGGTCGACCCGTGCGGCGGGGTCGACCCAGGGCAAGGTGCCCGCCGCCGTCTGACGGCGCTTCACCGCGGCCCGGAGCTGAACCCGGCTCCGGGCCGCTTCCTCCGCGCCTGAGCGTTGAACTCGGGTGTCCTGAACGTAGGACACGGGTGTTCTGAACGTAGGACTCGCGCGTTCTGGACGTAGGACTCTCGTGGTCAGGTTCGGCCGATCGCGGAGGTCGACTCCCGCACGACCAGTCGGCACGGCTGCCGGACCACCCCGGACGGCCGGTGTCCGTCCAACGCCTCGAACAGGTACCGGGCCGCCGTGGTGCCCAACCGCTCCAGGTCGAGGTCCACGGTCGTCAGCGGCGGCCGGCAGTCGGCGGCGAACTCCTCCCAGTTGTCGTAGCCGACGATCGCCACGTCCTCCGGTATCCGCTTGCCCAGGTGGGACAACGTGTCCGCGACGCCGGTCGCGATCTGGTCGTTGCCGCAGAACACCGCGTCCACCTCGGGATCGGTGGCCAGCAGCACCCGGGCCGCGTGCCTGCCCCAGCGCTGCGACCACTCGCCGTACAGCGGCCCGCCGCCCGCCGGCCCCAGGCCGTGCTCGGCCAGCACCCGGTGCAACGCGCTCACCCGGTCACGAGCCGCGCGGTACGCCTGCGGCCCGGTGATGTGGCCGATGTGCCTGCGCCGCAACGACACCAGGTGCTCCACCGCCAGCCGCGCGCCGCCCTCGTCGTCGGCTATCACCGACAGGTCCTCCGGGTCGCTCGACTCGCAGTACACGTACACGACCGGCACCGGGATGTCCCGGGTCAGCGACGGCCGGATGTCGTTGTCGTCGCCCAGCACGATGAACCCGTCGACCTGCCTGGCCAGCAGCGTGCTGATGTAGTGCCGGCGCCGGATCGCGTCACCGCGCGCGTCGCACAGCAGCACCGACATCTGCTCGTTGGCCAGCGCGTTCTCCACCCCCAGCAGGATCGGGATGGCGAACCGGCCGCCCAGCTCGTCGGTGAGCAGCCCGATGGTGCGCGTCCGCCCCGAGATCAACCCGCGGGCCAGGGCGTTGGGCTGGAACGACAACTCGGCGGCGGCACGCAGCACGCGCTCGCGGGTGGCGGGCGCGACCTCGGTCCTGGCGTTGATGGCCTTGGAGGCGGTGGAGATCGAGACGCCGGCCAGCCGCGCCACGTCGCTGAGGGTCACCGCGTCGGACCGCCGTCTGCCCATCGAAAGCCTTTCGAAACGTTTGTCGAACGTCGAATCGATCGTCGGCGCTCTTCACGACCGTGAAGTGCCATCCTGGAGCACATTCCCGAGACGCCACAAGGACGATTGCCGAAAACGTTTTCGGCTGCCAGAGTGCTGGACGAGGCACACGGATCGCGGGAGGTTGGGATGACAGTGACGTCACCGGACACCACTGCCGTGGGGGGCCGTCCCGTCGTGCCGTCGCGCGGGAAGCTGCGCCCGCTCGGCCAGGACGAGGTCCGGATCACCGGCGGTTTCTGGCGTGCGCGCCAGGACGTCAACGCCACCGCGTCCCTCCCGCACGCCCGGTCGTGGCAGGACCGCCTCGGCTGGACCGGCAACTTCACCGCCCCGAACACCGCCCCGGACACGGCCACCCGCCGCGGCCGGGAGTTCACCGACTCCGAGGTCTACAAGCTGCTGGAGGCGATGTCCTGGGAGATCGGTCGCGGCGCGGGAGCGCCCGGAGCCCGCGAAGCCCTCGACGCGCGGATCGCCGAGCTGACCGGTGTGATCGCGGCGGCCCAGGCGGCGGACGGCTACCTGCACACCGCGTTCGGTCGTCCGGGCCAACCCGCCCGGTACAGCGACCTGCTGTGGGGCCACGAGCTCTACTGCACCGGGCACCTGCTGCAAGCCGCCGTCGCCAGGGCGCGCACCGGCGGCGGTGAGGCCGACCCGCTCCTGGCCGTGGCCCGCCGCGCCGCCGACCACGTCTGCGAGGCGTTCGGACCGGACGGCACGCCGGGCGTCTGCGGCCACCCGGAGATCGAGCTCGGCCTGGTGGAGCTGGCCCGACTCACCGGCGAGCAGCGCTACCTGGACCAGGCCGCGCTCTTCATCGAACGCCGAGGCCACCGCACGTTGCCGCGCCACCACTTCGGCTGGTCGTACTTCAGCGACGACCAGCCCGTGCGGCAGTCAACCGTGTTGCACGGCCATGCCGTGCGCGCGCTCTACCTGGCCGCCGCCGCCGTGGACGTCGCGGTCGAGACAGGTGACGACGAGCTGCTCCAGACCGTCGCGGCCCAGTTCGACCGGACGTTGGCCCGACGCACCTACCTCACCGGCGGCATGGGCTCCCGGCACGCCGACGAGGCGTTCGGCGAGGACTTCGTGCTGCCGTCGGACCGGGCGTACTCCGAGACCTGCGCCGGGGTGGCCGCGATCATGCTCGCCTGGCGGCTGCTGCTGGCCACCGGCGACGGCCGGTACGACGAGGTGGTCGAACGCATCCTCTACAACGTCGTCGCCACCGCGATCGCCGACGACGGCCGGTCCTTCTTCTACGCGCACACCCTGCACCAGCGGACGCCCACCGCCGCGGTGGCGGCGGACGAGGAGCAGCTGGGGTTCGGCGGCGGGCCGAGAGCGCCGTGGTTCGAGGTGTCCTGCTGCCTGCCGAACGCGGCACGCCTGCTGGCAGGCCTCTCGTGCTACCTGGTCACGGTCGACGACTCGGGCGTCCGCCTGCACCAGTACGTCGACTCCGACGTCTCCACCCGGCTGAACGACGGCCGTGAGGTGGGCCTGCAAGTGCGTTCCGGTCTGCCGGACGACGGCACGGTGACCGTCCGCGTGACCAAGACCGACGACCAGCCGTGGTCGATCACCCTGCGCGTGCCGCGGTGGGCGGTGGGTGCCGAGCTGGTCACCACCCACGGTCGCCGGCACGTGCCGGTGGGGGACATCGTGGTGTACCGGTCGTTCGCGGTCGGCGAGGAGATCCGGCTGGAGCTGCCGACGCTGCCCCGCTTCACCGCGCCCGACCCGAGGATCGACGCGACGCGCGGGTGCGTGGCCGTGGAACGCGGGCCGCTGGTGTACTGCGCCGAGTCCAAGGTCGAGTCCGAGGTCGACCTCGACACCCTGCGCGTGGACGACACCGTGCCGCCGGTCGACACGGAGGCGGGCGTCGAGGTGCGCGCCCGGTTCGCCGCGCCCGGTCCGGACGACTGGCCCTACGGCGCGCCGCGCCCGACCGACGACCGCGCCCGGGCGAGCACCCCGCTGACCCTCGTGCCGTACCACCGGTGGGCGCGCGGCGGTCCGTCCACCATGCGGGTCTGGCTGCCCACCACCTGACGCCACCCGTGGCGCGGGCTCCTCCCACCGCTGATCTCCAAGGCAGTGCGCTGCCTCACGCTCTCCGCCGCCATGCAACGCAGCCACGTCCGCGGGCCCACCCCGACGCAGACCCGCGCGTCCGACGCTGCTTCGTCCGGCAACCGGAAGGAAGATCGTCGTGTCACGATCATGGATGAGAACAGTGCTGACCGCCGTGGCGCTCGCGCTGGCGGTGAGCGGCGCGGGCGTCGCGCAGGCAGAGCAGGCAGTGCAGGCAGAGCAGGAAGTGCGGGCGCGTGACGTCACGGCCGCCGCCAACCCGGCGACGTGGAGCCCGCCGTCGAACCTGGTGACCCCGCTGAACCAGGTCTGGTCGCACCAGGAGAGCACGTACGGCGACCTGTACGGGTTCCGGAACTACGGCTGGGACCAGGTCTTCGCCAACGGCGGCTACCTGAACTTCTGCGTGCGGTGGGACTCGTCGGCCCCGGTGAGCGCGTCGCTGCGCGACCGCATCCACGCGAAGCTCGCCGAGCAGTACAAGAAGTGGACGGACCTCATGGTGGGCCACAACAACTGGCCCTACGCGCAGGTCCCGATCAAGGTCGTCGGTTGGGCGGTGCGCGACCGCGGCACGTTGCAGTGGAGCGACAACTCGGTCGACGTCTACGTCAACAACATCCGGGAGAACGCGCCGCAGTGCGCCGAGCAGTGCGGCCGGTTCTTCGTCCGCGACGGCCAGTACCGCAACTGCCCCGGCGGGGTGCCCCGGCACTACGACCAGTCGTTGTGGCTGACCGCCGGCATGGGCGGCGGCGCGGGTGGCGACTGGGGTCAGCGCATCGGCAGCGAGTACTTCGTCAACAACCTCAACTCGCCGAACGTGCACATCCTGCTGCACGAGATCGGCCACACCTTCGGCCTGGACGACTTCTACGACTGGACGCCGTCCGGCGTGGGCGGCTTCCTCATGAAGGCGGGCAGCGCGTCGACCATCACCGAGTTCGACTCCTGGATGTTCCGCGACTGGTGGCGGCACCTGAAGAGCCGCTACGGCCGCTGAGCGAACGCCGGCGCCCCCGGCCCGGCACCGGGGGCGCCGCCCGGCCCTCTGCCACGGAAGGCCCCTCTGCCACGGAAGGTCACGACCATGTCCCCGCACACCCCATCCCGCCGTGCCTTGCTGCGCGCCGGCGCGGTGGTCGCCTCGGCCACCGCCCTGCCCACCCTGCACAACGCCAACGCCAACGCTGCTGCCGCCGCCGACCCGATCAGGGCAACCGCCAGACCGGACACGGGCGCGTCGGCGCACGCGTTCCCGCTCGGCGCGGTGACCCTGCTGGCCGGGCCGTTCCAGACCAACACCTCCCGCACGCACGCCTACCTCAAGTTCCTCGACGCCGACCGGTTGCTGCACACGTTCCGGCTCAACGTGGGCCTGCCGTCGTCGGCCGCCGCGTGCGGCGGGTGGGAGTCGCCGACCACCGAGCTGCGCGGTCACTCCACCGGCCACGTGCTGACCGCGCTCGCCCAGGCGTACGCGAGCACCGGCGACACCGCGTTCCGGAGCAAGGGCGACCACCTGGTCACGCAGCTCGCCGCCTGCCAGGACCGGGCGCAGGCCGCCGGGTTCACCACCGGCTACCTCTCCGCGTTCCCGGAGAGCTTCATCGACCGCGTGGAAGCCCGCCAGCAGGTCTGGGCGCCCTACTACACCCTGCACAAGGTCATGGCGGGCCTGCTGGACATGAACCTGCTGGCGGGCAACGCGCAGGCGCTCACCGTGCTGACCCGGATGGCCGCCTGGGTCGGTCTGCGCAACGGCAGGCTGACCCTGGCCCAGCGCCAAGCCATGCTCAAGACCGAGTTCGGCGGCATGAACGAGGTGCTGACCAACCTCTACCAGGTCACCGGCGACCCGGCGCACCTCACCGCGGCCCAGCACTTCGACCACGCCGAGGTCTTCGACCCGCTGGCGGCGAACACCGACGCGCTCAACGGTTACCACGCCAACACCCAGATCCCCAAGGCGCTCGGCGCGATCCGCGAGTACCACGCCACCGGCCTGACCCGGTACCGCGACATCGCGACCAACTTCTGGAACATCGTGGTCGGCTCGCACACCTACGCCATCGGCGGCAACTCCAACGGCGAGTACTTCAAGGCGCCGGGGCGGATCGCGTCGGAGCTGTCCGACAGCACGTGCGAGTGCTGCAACAGCTACAACATGCTCAAGCTGACCCGTCAGCTGTTCCGCACCGACCCGAGGGCGCACTACTTCGACTTCCACGAGAAGGCGCTCTACAACCACCTGCTCGGCGGTCAGAACCCGTCCTCCGCGCACGGCCACCACAGCTACTACGTGCCGCTGCGGCCCGGCGGCCAGCGCACGTACAGCAACGACTACCAGGACTTCACCTGCTGCCACGGCACCGGGATGGAGACCAACACCAAGCACGCCGACAGCATCTACTTCCACGCCGGCGCCACGTTGTACGTCAACCTGTTCATCGCCTCCGCGCTGACCTGGCCGGGCCGGGGGATCACCGTGCGGCAGGACACCGGCTTCCCGGAGTCGGCCGCCACCCGGCTCACCGTCACCGGGTCCGGCCAGATCGACCTGCGCGTGCGCGTCCCGTCCTGGGCCGCCGGCGCCCAGCTCAAGCTCAACGGCGTGGTGCAGGACGTGGCGACCGTGCCCGGCACGTACGCGCGCCTGGACCGGACGTGGAGCAGCGGCGACGTGGTGGACCTCAGCCTGCCGATGGCGCTGACCCGGGAGCCCGCGCGGGACAACCCGGCCGTGCAGGCGGTCAAGCACGGCCCGATCGTGCTCGCGGGCGGTTACGGCACGACGAACCTGACGTCGATGCCCGCGCTCCAGCCGGGGACCCTCCGGGCCACGACCACCCCGTTGCGGTACACGGCGACGGCGAGCACCGGCCAGGTGACGCTGCTGCCGTTCTACCAGCTGCACGGCCAGCGCTACACGGTCTACTGGAACGTCGCCGACACGCCCGCGCCGCCGCCGTTCATCGCGCACTACCCGTTCGACGAGGCGGCGGGCTCGGTGGCGGCCGACGCCACCGGCAACGGCCGGACCGCCACCCTCGCCGGCGGCGCGCGGTGGACCACGGGGCGCACCGGCTCGGCCGTCGACCTCGGCGGCGCCGGCGAGCACGTGCTGCTGCCCGCGGGCCTGCTGGTGGGCGCGACGGCGTTCAGCGTGGCCACCTGGGTGTGGCTGGGCGCGGTGACCACGTGGGCGCGCGTGTTCGACTTCGGCGCGGGCGCCAACGCCTACCTGTTCCTGACCCCGCGCAGTTCGGCGGGCGGCGCGAGGTTCGCCATCACCACCGGTGGGTCGGGCGCCGAGCAGCGCGTCGACGCGCCGTCACCGCTGCCCTCCGGCGCGTGGACGCACGTGGCCGTCACGCAGACCGGCAACCTCGGCGTGCTCTACGTCAACGGGGTGGAGGTGGCCCGCAACACGGCGCTGACCGTGCGGCCGGCCGCGCTCGGCAGCACCACGCAGAACTGGATCGGGCGCTCCCAGTACGCGGGCGACCCCTACCTGGACGGCGCCGTGGACGGCTTCCGGGTCCACGGCCGCGCCCTCACCGCCGCCGAAGTGGCCGACCTGCACGCCACCGGCCGCTAGCCACCGTCCCCCACCGTTAGGACTCCTCCATGGGCACCCGAATCCGGGCGGTGAGGCTGGGCGCGGCACTCGCGCTCGTCGCCTCCGCCGCCGTCGCCGTCGCACCGACCGCGTCCGCGGCCAACCCGATCATCACGAGCTACTACACGGCCGACCCGGCGCCCCTCGTCGTCGGCAACACGATGTACGTCTACGCGGGCCGCGACGAGGCCGCGACCGGCACCAACAACTTCGTCATGCGCGAGTGGCGGGTGCTGTCCTCGACGGACGCCGCCACCTGGACCGACCACGGCGCGAAGGCGAACATCGGCACGTTCCCGTGGGCGGGCGCGGACGCGTGGGCGAGCGAGGTCGAGCCGAAGAACGGCAAGTACTACTGGTACACGTCGGTCAACGGCAACGGCGCGGGCTGGATGGACATCGGCGTCGCGGTGGGCGACAGCCCGCTCGGGCCGTTCCGCGACGCCAAGGGCGGTCCGCTGGTCAGCGACAGCACGCCCAACTCGTCCGGGCTGAACATCGACCCGACCGTGTTCACCGACGACGACGGCCAGTCCTACCTCTACTGGGGCGGCTACTGGGGAGTGCGCGCCGCGAAGCTCAAGGCCAACATGGTCGAGCTGGACGGCGCGGTCGTCACGCCGCAGGGCCTGGCGAACTACTGGGAAGCGCCCTGGATGTTCAAGCGCGACGGCCTCTACTACATGGTGTACGCGGCCAACGACACCAACGGCTGCGTCACCAACTCGAGCTACGCCTGCCAGCGCTACGCCACCGCGACCAGCCCGCTGGGACCGTGGACGCACCGCGGCGTCGTGCTCGACCAGGTCTCCTCGACCACCAACCACGCGGGCGTCGTGCAGTTCAACGGGCAGTGGTACATCGTCTACCACAACGCCAACGCGCCCGGCGGCGGCAACTTCCGCCGTTCCGTCGCGGTGGACCTGCTGACCTTCAACGCCGACGGCACGATGCGCAAGGTCACCCAGACCACCACCGGACCGCCGGCCAACCCGGGCACGAACCCCGGCACGGGCACCAACCTGGCGCCGTCCGCGACCGCGTCCACCTCCTACGTCTCCGCGTGGGAGTCGTTGACGGCGCTGAACAACGGCGGCACGCCCGCGAACTCGGCGGACCGCTCGAACCTCGCCTACGGCAACTGGCCGGAGCGCGGCACGCAGTGGGTCGAGTACCAGTGGCCGACCGCCAAGTCGGTGAACAAGGTGGCCACGTACTGGTTCGACGACGACCAGGGCATCGACCTGCCCGCCTCGTGCCAGGTCCAGTACTGGAACGGCAGCGCGTACGCCGCCGTGCCCGGCCAGTCGGCGTGCGGCGTCGCCGGCAACGCGGTCAACACCACCACGTTCACCGCCGTGAGCACCACGCGGCTGCGGTTGTCGATCACCTCGAAGCCCGACTTCTCGACGGGGGTGTTGGAATGGCAAGCCTTCCAGGCGTGACCCGACGGCTGGCGGCGGTGGTGGTGCTCGGCGCGCTCCTCGTGCCGGTGCAGGGCGCCTCCGCCGCGCAGACGATCGGCTACCCCGCGTTCAGCGGTCCGGCGGTCCCCGCGCCGCCGGTCGGCTACAGCACCGGCAGCACCATGCGCGCCATCTACGACGCGGAGAGCGGCGGCACCGACTTCTGGGTGGACCGCCTGCTCGCCCGGCCGGGCAACGACCCGGCGGGCCCGTGGCTGATGACCCGCGGTCGCGGCGCGTTCATGAACACCCACAACCCGGCCGTGATCGGGTTCGGCGGCAACGCCGCGTACTGGGACAACATCAGCAGCCAGAACGCCTACGCGATCACCGTGGGCTCCGGGACGTTGACCGAGCAGGTGGCGAGCCGGTGGCAGGCCCCGAGCCACTGGAAGGGCGTCTACACCGGCACGGGCGTGCGGGCAGAGGTCGCGAAGTTCATCACGCACAACAACGTCGCCGTCACCAACCTGACCGTCACCAACACCGGCTCGGCGTCGGCCACCGTGCCGCTGCGCGTCACCTCGCCGTACGCGACCGCGGTCAGCGGCGCCGAGCTGACCGGGTCGCGGCAGGTGAAGAACAACCTCACCACCATCCGGCCGAGGTTGGCCGGCGACGGGTTCACCGCCGCGAGCGGCGCGCTGACCAGGTCGGTCACCCTGGGCGCGGGCCAGTCGGTCACCACGAAGGTCGTGCTGGGCTTCGTCACCGACGAGATCCCCGAGTCGCTGACCGAGTACAACGCCTACCGCGGCCACTCGCCGTCGGTCGCGTTCGCCACCCACGTGCGGGACTACAACCGGTGGTGGGCGGACAACATCCCCTACATCGACGTGCCCGACCCGGCGATCAAGAAGAACGTCTACTACCGCTGGTGGCTGATGCGGTTCAACCACCTCGACGTGGACATCCCGGGCCAGGACTTCCAGTTCCCGGTCTCGATCGAGGGCGTCACCGGCTACAACAACGCGATCGCGCTGACCCAGCCGATGCACATCGACGACCTGAAGTACCTGCGCGACCCGGTCTACTCGTACGGGCCGTGGCTGTCGGCCGGCCAGTCGTCCAAGGGCGGCCGGTTCATGGACAACCCGGGCGACCCGGAGAACTGGTCCAACTCCTACACCCAGTACATCTCCGAGGCGGCCTGGCGCAGCTACCAGGTCCACGGCGGCCAGCCCGGCGTGGCGGGCAACCTGGCCAAGTACGCCGAAGGTGACGTGAAGGGGCAGCTGGCCACCTACGACACCAACAACAACGGCGTCATCGAGTACGACTGGGGCGCGATGACGGGCAACGACGCCGACGCGGTGTCGTTCGACTGGCGCGCGGGCAACCTCGACCGCGCCGAGACGGCGTACGTGTGGAGCGGCGCGATGGCCGCGCAGCAGGCCTACGCGCTGACCGGGAACACCGCGAAGGCGAACGAGATGCAAGCGCTCGCCGACCGCATCCGCACCGGCGTGGTGAACACGCTGTGGAACCCGTCGCGGCAGCTGCTGGAGCACAAGCACGTGGCCACGAACACCCACGTGCCGTGGAAGGAGATCAACAACTACTACCCGTTCTCGGTGGGCCTGATGCCGAGCACCGACCAGTACAAGCAGGCGCTGCGGCTGTTCGCGGACCCGGACGAGTACCCGGTGTTCCCGTTCTACACGGCCAACCAGCGCGACAAGGCCGAGGCCGCGCAGGCGGGCCACCCCGGTTCCAACAACTTCTCCACCATCAACTCCACCGTCCAGTTCCGGCTGTACTCCTCGGTGCTGCGCAACTACCCGAACCAGTGGATGACCGCCGAGGACTACAAGAAGCTGCTCTACTGGAACACCTGGGCGCAGTACGTCGGCGGCAACACGCAGTGGCCGGACGCCAACGAGTTCTGGGCGAACTGGAACCCCGGCAGCCGCACCGTCGACTACCGCTCGTGGATCCACCACAACATCCTGGGCAGCAGCAACTGGACCGTGGTGGAGGACGTGGCCGGGCTGCGCCCGCGCACCGACAGCCGGATCGAGCTGTCGCCGATCAACATCGGCTGGTCGCACTTCGCGGTCAACAACCTGCGCTACCGCAACATGGACCTGAGCGTGGTGTGGGACGACCCGGCCGACGGCGTCACCCGCTACAACGGCGTGCCGCAGGGCTACTCGGTCTACCTCGACGGCACGCGCGCGTTCACCGTCGACCGGTTGACCCGCGTGCTCTACAACCCGGCCAACGGCGAGGTCACGTTCCCGTCCGGCGCGGGCACGGTGAACTACTCCGCGGTGGTCAACGGGTTGCGCGCGCCGCAGGACGTGGCGCACACCGGCGCGCGGATGGTCGACGTGTTCGCCAAGGCGGGCGTCGACCTGACCTCCACCACGCCGAACCTGGCGCAGGGCGCGGGCGTCACGGCGTCGTACACGGCGTCCGGCACGTCGGTCGGTGCGGCGGTCGACGGGTTCCCGATCAACGAGCCGCTGTGGGGCACTTCGGGGTCGCCCAACGGCACGGACTGGTACGAGGTCGACTTCCGGCAGCAGCGCTCGGTGGACGAGGTGCGGCTGCACTTCCGCGACGACCGGGCGGGCAACCGGTACCGCGCGCCGTCGTCGTACGCGATCCAGTACTGGAACGGCTCCGCGTGGGTCGGGGCGGCGGCGCAGGCCAAGACGCCGGCCACGCCCAGGGCCAACTACAACCGGGTCCGGTTCACGCCGGTGTCCACGCAGCGGATCCGGGTCCAGGTGACGCACGCGTCCGGGTTCAAGACCGGGTTGACCGAGGTGAAGGCCTACCACAGGGGAGGCGGCACCGATCCTCAGCCGCCGGTGAACCTGGCCGCCTCC
This sequence comes from Actinosynnema sp. CA-299493, assembly GCF_050946825.1. Classification (NCBI taxonomy): domain Bacteria; kingdom Bacillati; phylum Actinomycetota; class Actinomycetes; order Pseudonocardiales; family Pseudonocardiaceae; genus Actinosynnema; species Actinosynnema sp. CA-299493. The sequence goes on along the minus strand of NZ_CP191993.1, from coordinate 6,995,536 downwards.
GCCACGCCGTCGGCGTCCTACACCTCGTCGTGGGAGTCGGTGGCCGCGATCAACGACGGGGTCGACCCGCCGTCGTCCGACGACACCGCCAACCCGCTGTGGGGCGCCTGGCCCGAGACCGGCGAGCAGTGGGCCGAGCTGACGTGGGCGTCGGCGCAGTCGGTGCGGTCGGCGCGGGTGTACTTCTTCGACGACAACGGGGGAGTGCGCGTGCCCGCGTCGTGGAAGGTCCAGCAGTGGAACGGGTCGGCCTACGTCGACGTGGCGGGCGCGAGCGGTTACCCGGTCGCGCCGGACGCCTACCAGGAGGTGACGTTCACGCCGGTGAGCACGACGCGGTTGCGGGTCGTGCTCCAGAGCGGTGCGGGCTCGGTCGGGCTGCTGGAGGTGAAGGCCTTCGGGTGAGCGGAAGGGTGTGAGCGGGGGGACCGGTCGCGCCGCCGGTCCCCCTTCACGCGACGGTGTCAGCAGCCGCCGCAGTTGTAGTAGGTGACGTCCCAGTGGTTGCTCTCCAGGAAGTAGACGTTCCCGGAGCCGGACTGCCACTTGTTGCCACCGATGTAGGAGAAGGTGCCGCGGATGTAGTTGCCGAGGCACGTGGAGAGGCTGTAGTCGAGCTTGTAGCCGTTCCAGTGGCTGTAGGTGCCGCTGGCGTGGCCGGTCTCGGTGCCGCCGGTGATGTTCAGCGCGCAGCCGGTGGCCCGCTTGAGGGTCTCCGCGCCCTGCACGGTCGGCAGGTTGATCTGCGTGAACGAGGTGCAGGTCGGGTTGTTGCGGTCACTGCACCCACCGCTGGACGACCACGTGATGCCGGCCGCGCGGAAGCGGGCCGCGGCCTCGGCGTGGGTCAGCTTGGTGACCAGGGCGGTGACCGGGGTGTCGGCGGCGGGCTGGAAGACGGTGTCCTGGACGACTTCGGCGGGCGCGGCCGAGGCCGTGGTCGCGCCGGTGATGGTGAGCAGTGCCGTGGCGACGGCCACGACGGCGGCGCGGAACCGACCGGTACGCATGGGGACTGTCCTTTCGACGGGCAGCCCTCGCCGACCCGGGATCCACCGGGGATCGGCGCAGGGATGCGGCAGGGGTCGTCGGACAGCAGCTTAAGCGCCGGCAAGTTACCGCACAGCAGCCAAGTGGGAGATTTTCTGACTAGCCGGACCGTGGTATGGCGTGCCGGTCGCCCGGTCGCCCGGTCGCCCGGTCGCCGGTGGGTCGGTTCGCCGGGCGCCGCCGAAATCGGCCGGCGCGATCCGGGCGTTCGCCCTACGGTGTGCCGCGCAGGTGATCGAGCCTTGAGGAGGAATGAGATGCGGCGACTCGACGGTGTGCTCCGTCCCGGTGCCCCTTCCCACACCCCCGAGGACCGTCATCTCCACTCGAACCCTCAACCTGGGCGTGCTCGCGCACGTCGACGCCGGTAAGACCAGCCTCACCGAGCGGCTGCTGTTCGACCACGGGACGATCCCGCGGCTCGGCAGCGTCGACGGCGGTGACACGCAGACCGACAGCGGCGAGCTGGAACGCCGCCGCGGCATCACGATCCGCTCCGCCGTCGCCTGGTTCCGGCTCGGCGACCTCCAGGTGAACCTGGTGGACACGCCGGGGCACCCGGACTTCATCGCCGAGGTCGAACGCGCCCTGTCCGTGCTGGACGGGGCGGTGCTGGTGATCTCGGCGGTCGAGGGCGTGCAGGCGCAGACCGGGGTGCTGCTGCGCTCGCTGCGGCGGTTGCGCCTGCCGACCCTGCTCTTCGTCAACAAGATCGACCGGATGGGCGCGCGGCACGACGACCTGCTCGCCGAGGTCCGCCGCCGGCTGACACCCGCCGTGGTGCCGATGGTGAGGGTCGAGCGGCTCGGCACGCGTGACGCGAGGGTCGTGGCCCGCTCCTGCGCCGACCGCGCGTTCCCGGCGGAGGCGGCCGAGGTCCTGGCCGACCACGACCTCGGGCTGCTGGGCCGGGTGATCGACGGGGACGTGCCCGGGGACGTGCTCGGGCCGCTGCGGGACCAGACGTGCCGAGGGCTGGTGCACCCGGTGTACTTCGGCTCGGCGGTGTCCGGCGCGGGCACGGCGGACCTGGTCGACGGGGTCCGGAGGTTCCTCGCGCCGCGCCCGGCCCCGGCCGACGACCTGCGCGGCACGGTGTTCGCCGTCGAGCGCACCGGCCAGGGCGAGAAGGTCGCCTACCTGCGGTTGTTCTCCGGGACGGTGCACGGTCGGCAGCGGTTGGCGTTCCGGCGGCGGGACGCCTCGGGCGCGGTGGAGGTGCACCGGGGGCGCGTCGCCGGGCTGGAGGTCGTGGGCGGCGGCGCCGGGCCGCTCGCCGCGGGCGACATCGGCAGGCTGCGCGGTCTGCCGCAGGTGCGCGTCGGCGACCGGTTGGGCGCGGACGACGACGGTCCGGAACCGCACTTCTCGCCGCCGATCCTGGAGTCGGTGGTCCGGCCCGAGGAGCCCGGCCGGGCGACCGACCTGCACGCCGCGCTCACCAGGCTGGCCGACGAGGACCCGCTCATCCGGACCCGGCCGGCGGGCGGCGGCGCGACGTCCGTGCTGCTCTACGGCGCCGTGCAGCGCGAGGTGATCGCCGAGCGGTTGCGGCGCGAGTTCGGCATCGAGGCGGTGTTCGAGCAGGTCCGGCCGGTGTACTTCGAACGGCCGGTGGGCCGGGGTGAGGCCGTGCACGAGTTCGACCCGCGCGGGCCGAACGACTTCTGGCAGACGGTGGGCGTGCGCGTGGAGCCCCTGCCGCCGGGCTCCGGCCACACCTTCACCAGGCAGGCCCAGCTCGGCCTGCTGCCGAAGGCGTACCACCGGGCGATCGAGGAGGCGGTGACCGCGACGCTCCGGCAAGGCCTGCACGGGTGGGAGGTGACCGACTGCGCGGTGACGATCACGCGCGTCGGGTGCAACGCGCCGATGACGGTCGCCGCCGACTTCCGCCACCTGACGCCCGTGGTGCTGCTGCGGGCGTTGCGGCAGGCGGGCAGCGCCGTGCACGAGCCCGGTTGCACCGTCGAGGTGGAGGTGCCGGACGACGCGCTCGGCGTCGTGACCGGTCTGCTGCTCTCGCTGGGCGCGGACCTCGGCCCGGCGGTCGGGTCCGGCTCGGGGTGGCTCGTGCCGGGCGACCTCCCGGCCCGGTCGCTGCACGACCTCGCCGCCGCCCTGCCCGGCCTGACCCGCGGCGAGGGGAGCGTCCGGCACGAGCCGGGGCCCGCCCGCCGGGTCCGCGGTCCGGCGCCGACCCGGGCCAGGACGGACGGCAACCCGCTCGACCACGACGAGTACCTGCGGTTCCTGTCCAACCGGAACCTGGCCGACCGGTGAACGCGAACGACCTCGCCCTGTCCTCTCCGCGCGAGATCGGGCACGGCTGGGGCGATTTCAAGCACGTGATGTGACACCTGATCGCCGCGGGCGGCGCATCGGCTCCACGCGATGCGCCGCCCGCGGTCGGCGTGCGCGGGATCGGCTAGGTCGACAACATCGAGCCCGCGAAGGCCCGCACCACCGCCTCCGGGTCACGATCGGTCCGCGACAGCGCGCCCGTGTTCCACAGCGTCGCGAAGCCGTGCACGAGCGACCACGCCGCGACCGACGCCAGCTCCGGGTCGGGCCGGTCGGCGACGCCGTTCGCCAGGGCCGCGCCCGCCCGGTCGCGCGCCTCGGTCAGCGCCGGGTCGTCGGGGCGGAGGAGGTCGGGCCGGAACATCACCTCGAAGTGCGCCCGGTGCCCGATCGCGAAGCGCACGTAGGCCACGCCCAGGTCGACGATGTCGCCGCCCGCCGCCACCGTCCCGTCCAGCGCGTCGGCCAGCAACGTGAAGCCCTCCGCGGCGAGCGCGGTGAGCAGGCCGGCCTTGTCCTTGAAGTGGTGCACCGGCCCCGCGTGCGACACCCCGACCCGTCGGGCCAGGTCGCGCAGGCCGACGCCGGCGGGACCGTGCTCGGTGATCGCCTCGACGGCCGCGTCCAGGACGGCGCGGCGCAGGTCCCCGTGGTGGTACGGGCGCTCCGTGGTCACGCCGGCAGCCTACCGCAATCTAGTCATTGACAAGTTCGCCGTTCGTGGGCAATCTTGCCACTGTCAAGTTCGCGTGGTCGAAGGAGTTCCCGTGGCACCGCTCGTGATCCTCGTCCTGGTCACCCTCGTCGTGGTCGGCCTGCGCGCCGTCGGCGTCACCCTGGTGCCCGCCTGGCCGTTCGCCGTGCGGTGCGGGGTCGCGGCGATGTTCGTCGCGACCGGTGTGGCGCACTTCGTCGGCATGAGGGAAGAGCTGATCGCGATGGTGCCGCCCGCCATCCCCGCGCCCGGTCTCGTGATCACGGTGACGGGCGTGCTGGAACTCGCGGGCGCGGTGGGCGTCCTGTGGCGCCGCACCGCGCTGTGGGCGGCGGCCGGGCTCTCCGTGCTGCTGGTCGGCATGTTCCCGGCGAACGTCTACGCCGCCGAGCAGGGCATCTCACCCTCGTTCGGCGACGCCCTGCTGCCGCGCACGCTCATGCAGCTCGTCTTCCTCGCGGCGACCGTGACCATCGTGGCGCACTACGCCCGTCGTCCCCTCGGGTCGCGCGAGAGCGCGCCGCTCGACAGCGTCAGCCGGTGACCACCTGATCGAGGGACGGCACGACAGTCAGCACCCGGTCCACCTCGGTGAGTTCGAGCGGGTGGACCTCCGTGTGACCGTGGCGTCGTCCCGCTCAGGTCCGGTGTTACGCCCACCCGATCGGGCTGACAGGTCGCGCCACCGGTTACGCCATCCGCGGGCCGGGGTATCCCGCGGCGACTCCACGAGGAGGCCCGCGTGAACCCACGACTCCGCGCCCACCGGCCAGACCTGCCGCGCCGCTCCACCTTCCTGCTTCGTGCCCACGAGCCGGCCCCGTCGCGTCCCTTGGCCTTCCTGCCTCGTGCCTACGAGCCGGCCCGGTCACGTCCCTTCGCCTTCCCGCCTCGTGTCCACGAGCCGGACCCGTCCGACCCGTCGACCCCGGAGCCCGTCCCGCGCCGGCCGCAGCCGTCCGGGCCCGAGCCGGTGCCGCCGAAGCCGATACCGACGCCGGTCCCGCCCACCTCCGACCGCCGCGTCCGCTGATCGTGGCGGACATCGGAGGGCTCACCTGGGCGATCACCATCGGTCTCGTCCTCGTGCTGCTCGCGGTGGACCTGGTGCTGGCGGTCGTGCGCCCGCACCGCGTCAAGATCCGCGAGGCGACCGCGTGGTCGGTGTTCTACGTGGCCTTCGCCTTGCTGTTCGGCGTGTGGTTCACGCTTCAGTACGGCGGGCAGGCAGGCACCGAGTACTTCGTCGGCTACCTGGTGGAGAAGAGCCTGTCGGTCGACAACCTGTTCGTGTTCGTGATCATCATGTCGAAGTTCGCCGTGCCGGAGGAGCACCAGCACAAGGTGCTGACGTTCGGCATCGTGCTGGCGCTGGCGTTGCGCGCGGTGTTCATCGCGGTCGGCGCGACGTTGCTGGCGCTGTTCTCGTTCGTGTTCCTGCTGTTCGGCCTGCTGCTGCTCTACACGGCCGTGCAGCTGTTCCGGCACCGGGAGGAGGACCCGGACGTCGAGGACAACCTCGTGGTGAAGACCGCGCGCCGGGTGCTGCCGATCACCGACGACTACCGGGACGGGAAGCTGTTCGACCGCGTCGAGGGCCGACGGGTGGTCACGCCGCTGTTCGTGGTGCTGCTGGCGATCGGCAGCATCGACGTGCTGTTCGCGCTGGACTCGATCCCGGCGGTCTTCGGCATCACATCCGAGCCGTACATCGTATTCGTCGCCAACGCGTTCGCGCTGCTCGGGTTGCGGGCGTTGTTCTTCCTGGTGAAGGGTTTGCTGGACCGACTGGTGTACCTGTCGACGGGGCTGTCGCTGATCCTGGCGTTCATCGGGGTGAAGCTGATCCTGCACTGGGCGCACGAGGACCTCGACCCGCGCGTGCCGGAGGTGCCGACGCTGCTCAGCCTCGCCGTGATCCTGGTGGTGCTGACGGTGGTGACCGTGGCGAGCCTGGTCAAGACGCGGCGCGACCCGTCCCTGAAGGCACACCCCGGCTCGCTTCGGGCCCGCCGCGCCGAGGCCGAGTCGGAACACCCCGACTGACCCGCGTGTCCTGCGTTCGGAACGCGCGTGACGTGAACGTAGGACTTCCTATGGGAGCACCACTCTCACGAGGAGTCCCGGACGTGGCGACGATCTCGACGTTCGGTGAGGTCGCGAGACGACGCGATCCGGGCTGTCCTGACCAACCGGCGGGCCGCCCTGGTGGCCCCGGTTCGGCGTGTGGACGCGGTTGCGCCGGTGGACGCGGCAGCCGCTTGGACGGCGCTGAGAACGCCGCAGAACCCACCACGCGTGCGTTGACGTACCGACCGGGGCCAGGCCACGAACCATGCCGGGGTTCAGCCTCCGGCCGGGGTGGAGTCGTTTTGCCAGTCCACGACGGTCGGACGTTGCCCGGTGGTCAGGTAATCGATCACGGCGGCTTCCACGTCGGTGGCAGGCACTTCGGCGTCAGGCGGGAACTCCGTGTCTGCGGTGACGTAGTAGTAGATCACCGGATCGGTGTTGGAAGGCGTGGAGCTGTGGCTGTGGACGCCCTCCGGACAGTCCTCACCGGAGTAGTGCAGAACGCCCACGTCACCGTCGATCCCCGCGTTCAGCTCGGAGACCCACGGATCGGCGGCGGGGACGACGGTGAGCAGGACTGCGCTGCCGGCTGGGTATTTGCCTCGCACGGCCGCGAACAGCTCCCGGACTTCCTCCGGTGTGGTGACGACGACAGGATCGTCGGCGTGGCCGTCCTCGTAGTAGACGTTCAGCTCTTGCGCCACGGTGGCGTAGCCCCTCCTGCGTAGGTCTTCGTGAAGCCGTTCGCGCCGTGCACGGTGAGTGTGGCCCCCTCGGGCAACAGCACCGGTACAAGCTCGTCGCAGCCGAGCGGACCGCGACACGGCGTGTTGTTGATCAATAGTGTGGCCGATCGGACACCGTGGTTGCGCATGTAGGCCGCCATCTTCATTTCGACGTCGGACGCACGGGTCAACTTCCTGCGCAAGCCGAGAGCGGCCAACGCCGTTTCGGATTCCCGATACATCTCGTCTTCACCGCTGACAACTGGCCGCGTCTGTCCGTCCGGACCGATCCACCGCCCGTGTGTCTTGGGTCGTGGCGTGCCTGGCGGCCGTTGATCGGCAGGCGGCACATCGGGAGGAAGTTCCCGCCGTAGTTCCTCGACCTTTTCCGGCGGGATCACGGGCGGTGCACTCGGCTCTACCGGGCGGACCTGTGGTGGCGTGGACGATTGTCGCTCCGGTGGCCGTCGCGGCGGCTGTGCGGGCCGTGGAGCGTCCGGGGGCGGTGGTGCGGCGTTCTCACCCGTGAGCGTGGTCAAGGCTGCTTGTGCCCGGTCCATGCCCATACCAAGGATCTTCCACAAGTCGGTGATGCCGTCTTTAACCTCGGTGAACCGGGCCAGCGTCCTCTCCGTGTCCGACTCCAGATCAACGGCCCCGCGCAGGTTCGCGGCCAACAGGTCGTGTGCCTCTTCGACCAAGTCCTCAGCCTGCCCCAACGCGTCCCGGGACTTCGACGCCTGATCGCACGCCTGAGACACGCACTTGGCCACTTCCTCGATCGACGCCACCCCGCCCCTTCCCGGGCGGCAGCGTCGCACAGGGGACCGACAGCGACCGAGACGGCATGGACAGGGGCGGACTTGCCCACTTGCCAAGGTGTAGAGCACAGGCAAGTTGCAACCGCCTTGCTTGACTTGCGGCCCCACTTGCCCCGTTTCCTGGACCTTGGCAAGCGAGCAAGCCGTAACCGTTCGTGTTCGCCCAATGTAATCCGTAATCCGGCCTGTGTGCCGAACTATCAGGGAATAGTCAGCACCCCTGGACCAACTTCAGCTCGTGGCTGGTGCCCATGCCGAGGTCGGCTAGGTGGAAACTTCCGAACATGGAATTGAGTCGGATTGCTCATCGTTCTCCCAGAATGGCAGGCCGAATACGCCGACTTTCAGTATCCGCAGTTCGGGCAAGGGGTCGCCTTTGCTCAACTCCTCTATGAGGCTCCGGACCTCACCCTCGGCATCATCCTTCAGGTGTACCGCCGCTCGTTCGAGCCACAGTCGCGCCGTTTCGTGATCACCGTTGATGTACGCCAAGCGGCCCAGGAGTACGTGACACTCGGCACGCTCCTCGGCGGCTGAAGGGTCACCGGCCTCGTCAGCGTATATTTCGTCGGCCCGGGTGAACTTCTCGGCAGCGTTGGTCAGGTTGTCTGACCGGAGAGCCAGTGCTCCGATCTCCCGGAGCGCCCAAGCGACTCCGATATTGTTGCCATGGGTGAGGTGCCATTCTGCCAACTCCACCAGGCATCCAACCACGGAGGCCGCCATGTCGCGTGCGCGGAAAATTCCGGCCATCGTATCCAAAGCGTGAATATGTCCCGCCAGATTGTCGGGAGTCGGGTTCCGCTGACAGCGCGCCCGCCAGACGGACACCATCCGCGCCGCCGTCACAGTAGCAGCGGTGAAGTCCCCCGCCCGGGCGTAGGCCACGGTGGCGCGGTGGAGTACGTGCGAAACCGCTTCTGCGAGAGGGAATCGGTCAGCCAGCTCCAAAGTTGTTTCATGCAGCCTGACGACATCGTCCGCACAACCCTCAGCCAGGGCTCCTGGCCACTCGTCAACCAGCGAACGCACCGCCTCTTCGACTTCACCTTGCATCATGTGGAATCGGACGTTGATCAATACGCGACTGAGGGAGGTCATCGTCATCATTCTCGGTTTCAGATCCAGACTGTGGGTCGACTTGGTGAACATCATGATTACGCGGCACTATCTCGAATAAGTCGCTGAACTCGAACGGGGACAGCGCTACCAGTGCGCCGGCGATGAACGACGGGCCGGGTTGGAGTTGCCCGGACCTCACCCGCGCCAAGGTTGAGCGATTGATGCCCATCGCTTTTGCCATGGAATACTCCGAGCGGTGCCCCGAAAGACTCATCGCCTTCTCGATCATTCCCGACTTGACTCTTACGGTATGTGCCATCTGCGTCACACCCACGTTCGCCACGTAAACGCTCGCGATGCCCAACTGGCGAACCGCGAAGTCCGGCGGCATACCGCCCGAAGCCAAGCCGTTCTCGCTGTGCACTCCACGCATCCACAACGGAGTGCACACGCGGTGCCGATGAGCCATGCAGTTGCCGGAACAGCGACCGTGACCGCTATCCCGATCGAGATCAACACATCCATTCACCCCGCACGTCGGCAGTGGCATTCAAGCCTTTCGGACCTTCGGACTCGTTTGTGCCTACGGGTAGCCTCTCGTGTGCGGAGCGTTGCTGGAATGAACAACCCGTCCACACCCGTCCACAGTCATCGGGAGCCAGGCGTCATGTCCGAGACGGCAAGGGCACTGCGCGCGGCCCGAGAGGCGGCAGGCGTCAGCCTGGCCGTGATGGCTCAGCGGACCCACTACAGCAAGTCGTTCCTGGGCATGGTGGAGACAGGACAGCGGACCGCGACACCTGAACTGGTGGCCGCCTACGAGCGTGCGCTCGACGCACAAGGGCTGGGTGAGGAAGTGAACAGACGAGAGCTACTGGCGGCGGCAGCCGCCGTGCTCGCCGGAGCGAACACGCCGGAACCTCTTGCCCGACTACTGGACGGCCTCACGTCGGCGGAGGCACCCGGCACGGTCGGCCGATCCGAGGTCGAAGCAGTGCGGCACGCCACGTCGGTCTACACGACGATGGACCTGCGATTCGGCGGTGCGGTCGCGGCAGACGTCTCCAGCGGCGCTCTGCGATGGGCGGTGACGCTCCTGGACGCGCCGATGCGGGACGACACGCGGATTGCGCTCTCAGCGGCCGTCGGTGCGCTGGCCGACCGCACGGCGTGGACCCACTTCGACTCCGGCCGTACCTACTCGGCCCGCCGGTTGTCCACCCTCGCTCTTCGCACGGCCGACGCGGGAGCCGATCCGGACCTACGCGCGCACGTGGTGCTCAACATGGCCGCCCAGGTTGGCGACGATCACCCGGACGATGCCGTCACCCTTGTCCGGTCGGCAGTGTCCGACACCCGTGTCTGCGGCCTGGAACGCGCGAACCTGCACGCTGGTTTGGCCGGACACCTGGCGAAGACCGGCGACAAGCACGGCGCGATCAAGCACATCGTCAAAGCCGAGGCACTGGCCGAACGCGGCGGTGAAACCCCCCAGTGGTTGCGCTTCCTCACACCGGAAAGCCTCGACTCGATCATTACCCAGGCGCTGGCTGCCGCCGGCGAGCACGGGGAAGCGATCCGGCGGTTCGAGAACCTGTTGCCCCGCATGGGCCCGGACCGGCTGCGCGGCCGAGCAGGACGGATGATCGACCTCGCCGACCTCTACGCCCGGACCGGCCGGGTGGATGAAGCTCAGGCGTTGGCAGCGGAAGCGGAAGCGGCCCTGAGCGATGTCCGCTCCGCCCGCGCAACCGCTTCCCTTCTGACGTTGCGCCAACGCGTAACGGCCGCACGGCGTAGCGAACACTGACCGGTGTGACACATGCGCCATGCACAACCCGCCCGGCCCAGGAGCGAGAACAAGTCGGGCGGTGACTCGTCAAGCCCCTCAAACCGGCGGTCCCAACCCGGTGGTCGAAGACCGCGCCGACCAGCATCAACGCTGATGGCCCCATCAGGGGGCCGTAGGTAGGACACGCAGGGGTCAGCGGGTGAGCAGGTCGCGCAGCGCCTTGACGACCTCGCCCGGCGCCTCCTCGGCCATGAAGTGGCCGCACGTGACGGTGCGGTGGTCCAGGTCCGGCGCCCACTCCCGCCACCGGCCGGCGGCGTCGAAGCCGAGGGCCGAGCCCCAGTCCTGCTGCAGCACGGTCACCGGCATGCGCAGCCGGTTCCCGGCCTCCCGGTCCGCCACGTCGTGCTCGACGTCCACGGTGGCGGAGGCCCGGTAGTCGGCGACGATCGACGGGACGGCCTCGCGGGACGCCTTCAGGTACGCGGCGCGCACGTCGGGCGGGATCGCGGCCGGGTCGACGGCCCAGGTGTCCAGGAAGTGGCCGAAGAACGCGTCCGCCGACGCGCTGATCATCGCCTCCGGCAGACCGGGCGGCTGGGCCATCAGGTACAGGTGGAAGCCGACGGACGCGGTGACGCCGTGCATGACGTCCCACATGTCGAGGGTCGGCAGCACGTCCAGCGAGGCCAGGTGCGTGACCGCGTCGGGGTGGTCGAGCCCCGCGCGGACGGCGACCAGCGCGCCCCGGTCGTGGCCCGCCAGCGCGAACCGGTCGTGCCCGAGCGCGCGGGCGAGGGTGACGACGTCGGCGGCCATCGTGCGCTTCGAGTACGTCCGACCGTCGTCGGCGGGCTTGTCGCTGTCGCCGTACCCGCGCAGGTCGGGGCAGATGACGGTGTGGTCGGCGGCGAGGTCGGCGGCGACGTGCCGCCACATCAGGTGCGTCTGGGGGAAGCCGTGCAGCAGCACGACGGGGCTGCCCGAGCCTCCCACGGCGACGTTGAGCGCCACGCCGTCGGCGACGGTGACGCGCTGCCTGGTGAACTTCATGTGCGGCTCCGGGTTCGGTGTGGGGCGCGGTTGCCCGACCCACTCTGAGCGACCCCGATCAGCGCTCGATCAGCAGCCGATCAGCGCCCCGCGGCACGCCCCGACCAGGACGGATACGTTGTGGGCGATGGTGCGTTTCCGGGTGCTGGGCCCGCTGGAGGCCGTGGGTGGACGCGGGCCGCTCGACCTCAAGGGGCCGCGGCACCGCGCCGTCCTGGCACGCCTGCTGGTCGCCGGGGGACGGGTGGTGCCGGTCACGCGGCTGATCGACGACCTGTGGGACGGCGACGCGCCGGACGGTGCGCTCGGCGCCGTGCAGACGTTCGTCGGCGCGTTGCGCAAGGCCCTCGAACCCGACCGGCCACCCCGGACACCCTCCCGGCTGCTGGTGACCGTGCCGCCGGGGTACGCGCTGCGCGCGAACGGGCCGGGCGAGACGAACGAAACGGGCGAGACAAACGAAACGGGCGAGGCGAACGGGCCGGGTGAGGCGGACGAGGTCGACGCCTGGCGGTTCGAGGTGGCGGTGGGGGAGGCGGTCCGGTCCTTGGCCGACGGCAGGCCGGGGCACGCCAAAGCGCTGCTGGACGACGCGCTCGCGCTCTGGCGCGGCCCCGCGTACGCGGAGTTCGCCGACCGGCCGTGGGCGCACGGCGAGGCCGCGAGGCTGGATGAGCTGCGGCTGCTGGCGGTGGAACGGCGGGCCGAGGCGGCGTTGGCGCTGGGCGCGGCGGCGGAGTCGGTGCCGGACCTGCGGGCGCACGTCGCCGCGCACCCGCTGCGCGAGGACGGGCGGCGGCTGCTCGCCCTCGCGCTCTACCGGACCGGACGCCAGGGCGAGGCGCTGGCCACCCTCCGCCAGTCCCGCGAGGTGCTGCGCGCGGAGCTGGGCGTCGACCCCGGCCACGCCCTCCGGCAGATCGAGGCCGACATCCTCGCCCAGTCGCCGACCCTCGTGCCCGAACCACCGATCACCCGGTCCACCCCGTTCGTTGGCCGCGCGGACGAGCTGGCCGAGCTGGAGCGGGCCGCGCGGACGGGCCGGCGGCTGGCGTTGATCTCGGGCACGGCCGGTGCGGGCAAGACGGCGTTGGCCGGGGAACTGGCCGGACGGCTCGCCGGCGCCGGCTGGGCGACCGCGTGGGGCACGTGCGCCGAGGACGCGCCCGCCGCCTGGCCGTGGACGCGGATGGCGGAAAAGCTGGCGTTGACGGAGGACCTGCCCGCCGGCAGGTTCGAGCGGCACCGCGCGATCGCCGCCTCGCTGGCCGAGGTGCGGCGACCGGTCCTGCTGGTCTTCGACGACCTGCACTGGGCCGACGACGACACCCTCGCGCTGGTGACGTCCCTGGCCGCCGACCCGGACGCCGGTCGCGTGCTGGTCGTCGCTACCTACCGCTCCACCGAGATCTCCGCCGCCCTGACCGAGGCCCTCGGCCGGGCCGCCCGCACGGAGCCCGCCCGCGTCTACCTCGGGGGCCTGACCGAATCCCAGGTGCGCGAACTGGTCGAGGCCGTCACCGACCGCGAGCCGACGGACGCCGACGTCCGCGCGATCCACACCCGCAGCGCCGGCAACCCGTTCTTGGTCCGCGAGCTGACCCGCCTCTGGGAGACCGACCCCGCCCTGCGCACCGTCCCCGCCGGCGTCCGCGACGTCCTGCGCCACCGCCTCGCCCACCTCACCGAGACCGCGCGGACCCACCTGCGCCAGGCGTCGGTCCTCGGCCAGGAGGTCGACCTGGACGTGCTGATCCCGCTCGCCGGTGACGAGGACGCGGTGCTGGACTCCGTCGAGTCGGCGCTGCTCGCGGGCTTCCTGGTCGAGCCGGACGCCGACCGCCTGCGGTTCGCCCACGCGCTCGTGCACGACACGCTCTACGACGACATCGCGCACGCCCGCCGGGCCCGGTGGCACGCCGCCACCGCCGACGTCCTCGAACGGGTGCGCCACGATGACGTCGAGGCCATCGCCCACCACCTCCTGCGCGCCGGGAACCGGGCCCCCGCCGCGCGGACCGCGCGCTACACCCGGGCCGCCGCCGAACGCGCGGAACGCCGGTCGGCGCCGCACCAAGCGGCCAGGTGGTGGCGGGAGACGCTGGCCCGCGCGGAATCGGACCGCCTCGACGCCGTGATGGGCCTGGTGCGGGCGCTGGCCGTGACCGGCGACCTCGACCAGGCCCGCCGGCACCGGGCGGAAGCCGTCACCGAGGCGGGCGGCGACCCGGTGCTGACCGCCCGCACGATCGGCTCGTTCGACGTGCCCGCGATCTGGACCACCAACGACGACGAGGCCCTGTCCGCCCGCCTCGTCGACGCGGCCGAACGCGCGCTGGACGCCCTGCCTCCCGGCCACGACGCCGAACGCGCCCGCCTGCTGATCACCATCGCGATGGAACGACGTGCCGACACCGGGCGGCGCGGCCGGGAAGCGGCACTCGAAGCCGAGGCCGTCGCCCGCGACCTGGCCGACCCGTCGTTGCTGGCCCTGGCGCTCAACGGCCGGTTCCTCCAGACGTTCCACCGGGCGGGCCTCGCACCCGACCGGGCCCGGATCGGCGCGGAGCTGCTCGACCTCTCCGCCCGCCACGGCCTGGTGACGTTCGAGGTGCTCGCCCACCTGGTCCTCGTGCAGTCCCACGCCGCGCTCGCCGACCTGGCCGCCGCCGACCGGCACGCCGCCGCGGCCGACGCGCTCGCGGAACGGCACGACCTGCCGCTGGTCGGCGTCTTCACCGCCTGGTACGCCGCGCTGCGCCTGGCCGTGACCGGTCGGCGGGACGAGGCCAGGGCCGCCTACCGCGCCGCCGCGTCCCGCCTGTCCGGCGCCGGGATGCCGGGCCTGGAACGCGGGATCCTGCCGTTGGCGCTGCTGGGCCTGGGCGACGTGCCGGACGTGCCGGGCGCCGACTGGGGCCCGTACGAGCCGTGGGCGCGCCCGATCGTCCTGCTCGCACGGGGCGAGCGCGCCGAAGCCCTCGCGGCCGTCGTCCCCGACTCGCCGCACGACCTGCTGTTCGAGGCCCGGATGTGCCTGCACGCCGTGATCGCCGTCGAAGCGGGCGACCGGCCGACCATGGCGCGCCTCTACGACCGGCTCCTCCCGGCGGCCGGGGAACTCGCCGGCGCGGGCAGCGGCCTGGTCGCGTTCGGCCCGACCGCCCACCACCTCGGCAACCTCGCCACCGCGCTCGGCCGGCCCGAGCAGGCCGCCGAGCACCACCGCCGAGCGCGGGGGATCGCCGACGCCTTGAAAGCTCCACAATGGATCGGATGGGACTTCACCTAGTGGTCGCTCCGGGGTTCCACTGGGTGATCGTCCTGATCCGGTGTGCCCACGAGCCGTCCTAGGTTCGCCAGGTGACTGGAAAACGAGTGATCGTGCCGGCCCTGCTCGCCGGCGTGGCGCTGGCCGCCGCCGTGCCCGCGGCGGCTTCACCGTCGCCGGTGCGGTTCGCGCTCCCCGCGCCCACCGGCCCCCACGCGGTGGGCGCCACCGAGCTGCACCTGGTGGACCACACCCGACCGGACCCGTGGCGGCCGGACACCAGCAGGGAACTGATGGTCACCGTCCGGTACCCCGCGGTGCCGAGCGCGCGCGACGAGGCGCCGTTCATGCCGCCCGCCGTCGCCTCGGCGGTCGCCGCGAGCGACGCCAGGACCTTGGGCATCGACCCGGCCGTGCTGGACTACGGCTTCGCCACCCACTCGGTCCCCGACGCGCCGGCCATCCCCGGTCGACGGCCCGTCGTGCTGTACTCGCCGGGGCGCGGCAACCCGCGCGCCCTCGGCACCGGCCTCACCGAGCAGTTGGCGAGCAAGGGGTACGTGGTCATCGCGATCGACCACACCCACGAGCCGCTCGCGGTGCAGTTCCCCGACGGCCGGGTCGCGCCGCGTTCCCTGCCACCGCTGACGATCGACGTCAACAAGAAGTTGATGGCGACGCGCACCCAGGACACGAGCTTCGTCCTGGACCAACTGGAGGTCCTCGCCGCCGGCGGCAACCCGGACGCGGGCCGACGCCGCCTGCCACCGGGCCTCGGCCGGTCGCTCGACCTGTCCCGGGTCGGCGTGGCCGGCCACTCGGCGGGCGGTTTCACCGCCGGCGAGACCATGGTGTCCGACCGCCGGATCGACGCGGGCGCGAACCTCGACGGCAGCATGGCGTACTCCCAGTCCGCCCGGGACTTCGGCCGGGTCGCCGACGAGGGCCTGGACCGGCCGTTCCTGCTGATGAGCGCGGGCGACCACAGCGCGGCGTCCGACCTGTCGTGGCAGGAGTTCCTGGCCAACCACCGCGGGTGGGTGCGGCAGCTGCACCTGCCCGACGGCGAGCACTCGTCCTTCACCGACCACCAGTCGCTGGTGCCGCGACTGGCCGCCCACCTCGGGCTCGACCCGGCGGTGACGACGCCGATCGTCGGCACGGTCGACCCCGCCCGCAGCACCGCCGCCCAGCGCGCCTACCTGACCGCGTTCTTCGACCAGCACCTGCGCCACCGGCCGCGACACCTGCTCGACGGACCGTCCGACCGGCACCCCGACGTGCGGTTCCTCGGCTGAACCGTCAGCCACGCCCGTCAACCACGTCCCTCAGCCACGTCCCCCGGGGGTGACCAGGCCGGTCTCGTAGGCCACGACGACGGCCTGCACGCGGTCGCGCAGGCCCAGCTTGGCCAGGATGCGCGCCACGTGGGTCTTCACCGTCGCCTCGGACAGGTGCAGCTTCCCGGCCAGCTCGGCGTTGCTCAGCCCACGCGCCAGCAGGCCGAGCACCTCGAGCTCACGCGGGGTCAGCGCGGCCAGGTCGCGGTGCGACGACGCGGTGTCCGCGCCCCGGTCCGCGAACCGCTCCACCAGCCGGCGGGTGATGGCGGGCGCCAGCAGCGCGTCACCGGAGCGCACCATCCGCACCGAGGCGACCAGGTGCTCTGGCGTCACGTCCTTGAGCAGGAACCCGCTCGCACCCGCCGACAACGCGGCGTAGACGTAGTGGTCGAGGTCGAACGTGGTCAGGATGATCACCCGCGGTTCCGGTCCCGCGCCGGTCAGGATGCGGCGGGTGGCCTCCAGGCCGTCCAGCTCCGGCATCCGGATGTCCATCAGCACCACGTCGGGCACGGTGCGCCGCACCGCCTCCACGGCCTCCAGCCCGTTGGTGGCCTCGCCGACCACGTCGATGCCGTCGGCGGTGAGGATCATCCGGAAACCGGTGCGCACCAGCACCTGGTCGTCGGCGACCACCACTCGCAGCGGGGCGTTCACGGCGCCTGCACCGGGATCGACGCGGTGACGTGGTAACCGCCGCCGGTCCGGGGTCGGGCGTCCAGCGTGCCGCCGTAGACCGCCAGCCGCTCGCGCAGGCCGATCAGCCCGTGCCCGTTGCCCGTGGCCGCGCCGGGACCGGGTTCGCCGCCGGTGTCGACCACCTCCACCCTGAGGTGGTCGACGCCGTAGGCCACGGTCACCGCCGCCGACCCGCCGGAGGCGTGCTTCACCGCGTTCGTCAACGCCTCCTGCACCACCCGGTAGGCGGCCAGCTCCACCCCGGACGGCAGCGGGCGCGGCTGCCCGGTCACGGTCGACTCGACCGGCACCCCGGTGTCCCGCAACCGGGCGACCAGGGCCGCCAGCTGGTCGAGCCCCGGCTGCGGCGCGAGGTCGGCCGGGTCGGCGCCGTCCGTCGCCAACAGCCCCATCACGTGCCGCAACTCCGTCATCGCCGCCCGCCCACCCGCCTCGACCGCCAACAACGCCTCCTGCGCCTGCCCGGGCGAGGACGCCATCACCTTGCGCGCCGCGCCCGCCTGGATCGTCATCACGCTCACGTGGTGCGTCACCACGTCGTGCAGCTCGCGGGCGATGCGGGCCCGCTCGTGCTCGACCGCCCGGTGCAACGCCTCCGCCTGCTCGCGCTCCAGCGCCGACACCTGCGCCCGGCCCTCGTCCGTGCGGACCTTCCACGTGCGCAGGCCGTTCGCCGCCACGATCAGCGGCACCAGGACCAGCAGCGGCACGTACTCGTTCGGCACCACCGGCAGCTCCGAGTCCCGGAACACCGCCACCACCAGCACCGCCACCAGCAGGCTCGCCAACGCGGGCCGCCGGTGCGGGCTGTACGCGGCGGCCGAGTAGGCGGCGATGACGCACGCGTAGAACGTGAGCCTCGGCGACTCCGACGGCGACGCCAAGGTCGCGTACAGCACCACCCACAGCACGGCCAGCGGGTAACGACGGCGCAGCACCAACGCCACCGCGGCCACCACCGCGATGACCACCGCGCCGAACAACGCGTCGGGTTGCGGCGGAGGAGGCACGGGCATCGGCTGCCACAGGCCGCCGACGACGACGCGCACGGGCACGTCCTGCGAGTCGACCGCGTACCGCACCGAGGCGATGCCGACCACCAGCGCCAGCACCGCGTCGAACACGTGGTTGCGCACCGTGGGCCGCGGCAGCGGACCGGTCGGCAGCACCACCGAGGCCGCCCAGGCCCGCAGTCGGCCCACCACCGGCGCGTTCGTCACCCGGCCATTCTCACCGACGCGCCGACCACCGGGCATCCACCCGGCGACCCCTGCGCCTACACCGCTCGACTACGCCTCAGGGATGACACCGCGCCGCCCTCATCCCGGCGGGGTACCGGAAATGCCCCGGCCGACCGACGCGCCCGGATCCGCGCCGCTCCTAGCGTCCACCGCGCCACATCGAGGACGAACCAGGGAGCCGACCATGACCACGCCGGTGATCGAGCTGCGTGACGTGAGCCGCGGGTACGACGACGGGCCACCGGCGTTGAGCGACGTGACGCTGACCGTGCGGGAGGGGGAGGCCGTCGCGGTCCTCGGCCCCTCCGGCAGCGGCAAGTCCACGCTGCTCAACCTGATCGCGGGCCTCGACCGGCCGGACACCGGCACGGTCACCGTGGCCGGCGTGCGGGTCGACGGCCTGGGCGAGGCCGCGTCCGCGCGCTACCGGCGGGCCCGGGTCGGCATGGTGTTCCAGTTCTTCAACCTGCTCGACGACCTCACCGTGGCCGACAACGTGGTCCTGCCCGCGCAACTGGCGGGCATGGCGCGCGGCACGGCGGCGCGGCGTGCCGCGGAACTGCTCGACCAGCTCGGCGTCGCCCGGCACGCCCGCGCCTACCCGGGACGGCTGTCCGGCGGCGAACGGCAGCGGGTCGCGGTCGCGCGGGCGTTGATGAACCGGCCCGCGCTGCTGCTCGCCGACGAACCGACCGGCGCGCTGGACACCGCCTCCGGCGAGGACGTCAGCGCGCTGCTCACCGAGCTCAACGCCGACGGCCAGACCCTGGTGGTGGTCACCCACGACCTCGCGCTGGCCAGGTCGTGCACCCGCCGCACGATCCAGCTGGTCGACGGCCGGATCGCGGGCGACGTCACCGCGGAGCCGACCCGATGAGCGGGCTGGGCCGGGTCGTCCGCTCGGGCGTCGCGCGTCGCCGGGTGCAGACCGCCGTGATCGGGCTCGCCACCACGATGGCCGTCACGTCGTCCGTGCTCGGCGGGTCGCTGCTGGTGGCGTCCACCGCGCCGTTCGACGACGCGTTCGCCGCGCAGCGCGGCGCACACCTGTCCGCACGGTTCGACGCGGCGAAGGCGACGGCGGAGCAGCTGCTGGCGCCCATCGCGGGCGTCACCGCCTCCGCCGGGCCGTTCCCGACCGCGTCGATCACGCCGAGCGCCGACGGGCCCGGCGGCGGACCCGGCGACGCGTCGCCGATGACGGTAGTCGGCCGGGCCGAACCCGGCGGACCGGTCGACGCGGTGACGGTGACCGAGGGGGAGTGGGCCGACGCGCCCGGCGAGGTCGTGGTGTCCGCCGACGGCCCGTACGCGCACTCGCCGACCGGCTCCGGCGTCGGCCGCCGCCTCTCCCTCGCCGACGGCTCGACGGTGACCGTGGTCGGCGTCGCCCGCTCGGTCAGCCGCACCGCCGACGGCTGGGTGCCACCGTCCTGGATCACCACCCCCGAGGGCTACCAGGTGCTGTACCGCTTCGCGTCCGCCGCCACGACCGAGCAGGTCGACGCGGCCCGCGCGGCGGTCGCGGCGGCGGCGCCCGAGGGCGCGCTGAGCGGATCGCAGTCGTGGCTGGTGCTCAAGCGGGCGGCCGACCGGAGCGTGGCGGTGTTCGTGCCGTTCCTGGTCGCGTTCGGCCTGCTGGGACTGGTCATGTCGTTGCTCGTGGTCGGCAACGTGGTCGCGGGCGCGGTCGGCGCGGGCACCCGGCGCATCGGCATCCTCAAGGCCCTCGGACTCACCCCGGCGCAGGTCGTGTGGGCCTACGTGGCTCAGGCCCTGATCCCGGCGGCGGTCGGCGCCGCGATCGGCGTCGTGGCGGGCAACCTGCTGACCATCCCGGTGCTGGCCGAGACCGAGGACGTCTACGGCGCGGTGTCGTTGACCGTCGCGCCGTGGCTGGACGTCTTGGTGGTCGTCGGCGCGCTGGCGCTGGTGTCGGTGGTGGCGTGGGCGAGCGCGTTGCGCGCCGGGCGGTTGCGCACGGTGGACGCGATCGCCGTCGGCCGCACCCCGCGACCCGGCCGTGGCCGGTGGGCCGCCAGGCTGACCGGCCGACTGGCCGTGCCGCGACCCGTCGGCCTCGGCCTGGCCCGCCCGTTCGCGCGACCCGCCCGTGCGGCGGCGATGGTGACGGCGGTGCTGTTCGGCGCCACGGCGGTCACGTTCGCGGTCGGGCTGGCGTCGTCGCTCAACCAGATCCAGATCGCCCGCGACCACGACTCGGCCGACGTGACGATCGGCGTGGAGGGGCCGGCCGGCGGCGATCGTCGTCCCGGTCCCGGTCCCGGTCCCGGTCCCGGTCCCGGTCCCGGCGCTGGTGTCGGGGTCCGCCCGGCCGACCCGGTCGCGGTCTCGGCCGCCATCGACGCCCAGACCGGCACGCGCGCGCACTACCGCACCACCCGGACGAACGTGACCGTCAGCGGGGTGGCCGGCACGACCGCGCTCGTCTCGTTCACCGGCGACGCCACCTGGGAGGGCTACCAGCTGGTCTCCGGCCGGTGGTTCGAGCGGCCGGGCGAAGCCGTCGCGCCGACGACGTTCCTGACCGCCACCGGCACGGCGGTCGGCGACACCGTCACGGTGGACGACGGCGGGAAGTCGGTCACCCTGCGGATCGTCGGCGACGTGTTCGAGATGAGCAACGACGGCATGGTGGTGCTGACCGACGCGGCCACGTACGCGTCCGGGTCGGCGGACGTGGGCCACCACATCGCGGTGCGGCCCGGCACCGACGTCACCTCGTACACCGAGGGGCTGAACGCGGCGCTGAAGCCGCTCGGCGTCACCGCGCGGGCGGGTCGGTCCGGCCAGGCCAGCGACACCATCGTGCTGATCGACAGCCTGACCGCGGTCCTCACCCTGATGCTCGTCGCGGTGGCCGCCATGGGGGTGCTGAACACCGTCGTGCTCGACACCCGGGAACGGATCCGGGACCTGGGCGTCCACAAAGCACTCGGCATGACACCGCGGCAGACGATCGCGATGGTGGTCGCCTCGGTGGTCGTGATCGGTGTGGTCGGTGGCGCGGTCGGCGTGCCCGTCGGGGTCGCGTTGCACCAGGCGGTGCTGCCGGCGATGGGGGAGAGCGCCGGGATCGGCCTGCCGTCGACCGCCTTCGCCGTGCACGACCCGCTGACGTTGCTCCTGCTCGGCGTCGGCGGCCTGCTGATCGCGATCGTGGGCGCGCTGCCACCGGCCACCTGGGCGGCGAAGACGTCTACGGCGACGGCCTTGCGGACGGAGTAGGGCGCAGGACGGGGACCAGGGCGAGCGCCGGGAGCAGCAGCAGCGGCACGACCAGCAGCGCCCGGAGGACGCCGACCTGGTCCCCGAGGAGGCCGACGACCGGCGGCCCGGCCAGGAACGCGGTGTACCCGATGACCGCGACCACGCTGACCCGTGCCGCCGCCCGGCCCTCGTCGTCGGCCGCGGCGCTCATGCCGACCGGGAAGCCGAGCGACGTGCCGAGGCCCCACAACGCCACCCCGGCCACCGCCACCGCCGGCTCGCCGGCCAGCACCGCCAGGGTCGTCCCGGTGATCGCCAGCAGCATGGTGCCCACCAGCACCGGGACCCGTCCCCAGCGGTCGAGGGCGACCGTGCCCACCACCCGGCCGAACGTCATCGTGGCCACGAACACGCCGAACACGACCGCGCCCGCCGTCGGCCCGAACGCGTACCCGTCCACGAACGCCACCGCGACCCAGTCGTTCGCGGTGCCCTCGGTGAACGCCAGCACCAGCACCAGCAGGCCGATCAGCACCGTGCGCGGCTCGCGCCAGGCCGTCAGCACGCCGCTCTTCCCCCTGCGCGTGTCGTGCTTGTCGTGCGCGTTGTGCCCGAACGACCGCGCGGCGACGACCGTGCCAACCAGCGTGACGACCGCGACGCCCGTCAGGTGGGCGGTCACCGGCACGTCCAGCCAGACCGCCACCGCGGCCGACCCGGCGGCAGCCACCGTGCCCAGGCTCCAGACCGCGTGGAACCGCGGCATGACCGTGCGACCGAGCACCCGCTCGACAGCCGCCGCTTCGACGTTCATCGCCACGTTGCACGTGCCCGACCCGTAGCCGAGCAGGAACAACCCGACCGCAGTGGCCGCTACCGACGGCCAGACCCCGATGGCCACGCCGGCGACCGCCAGCCCAGCGCACACCCCGACCGTCGACACGCGCACCGTCCGGCGGGTGCCGAGGCGGTGGGTCACCTCGCCGGCCGTGAGCATCGCCAACGTCGCGCCCGCCGACATGGCCAGCAGCAACAACCCGAGAGCGCCCGCGCCGAGCCCCAGCGCGTCGCGGGCGGCGGGGACGCGGGCGAACCAGGACGCCACCGCGACCCCGTTGAGCCCGAACGTGACCGCGACCCCGACCGCCGCACCCCCGCCCTCGCCCGCCGCACCCCCGGCCCCACCCGACGTGCCCCCGGCCCCGCCCGCCGTCTCCTCAACGGTCGACATGCTCTTCCCCCCAGCCATTTCCGGCACTCGCGCTTGCCCTGATCTCCACCCCACCCATGGAAGCGCTTCCACCACAAGGGGCCGGCCGGCACACTTGCCGCCGTGGTCGAGAAGGCGCGCATGTCGACATCCGCAGCCGGTGAGCCGACCTTGGCGGACGTGGCACGCCGAGCCGGCGTGTCGGTGGCAACGGCCTCCCGCGCCCTGAGCGTCCGGGGCCCCGCCTCGGCCTCCGCCCGCCACCGGGTCGCCGAAGCCGCCCGCGAACTGGGCTACACCCCCAACCCCGTCGCCCGCGCCCTGGCCACCCGCAGCGGCACGCGCCTCGCGGTAGCCGTCGGCGGCGGGACCGCGCACGTGCTCAACGACCCTTACGTGGCCCGCGTGACCACCGCCACCGCCACCACCGCCGCCGCGCGCGGGGTCGGCGTGTCCCTCCACTGGCTGCCGCTGCACGACCCGGCCGAACTGGGCAAACTGGCCGAGAACCGCGACATCGGCGGCATCATCGTCGTCAACCCGACCGTCCCGGCGCTGGCCACGATCCCCAGGTCCGCGCGGGGCCGGATCGCGTCGATCGGCATCGGAACCCGCGACGTCCCGTCCTTCGACGTCGACAACGCCACCGGTACGAGGAGGGTGGTCGAACACCTCCTCACCACGGGCCGCCGCCGCATCGCCATGATCACCGGCCCCTCGTGGCTCCCGTGCACCGACCGCGCCCTCACCGCCTACCGCCGGGCCCTCGCCGACGCCGGCGCCCCACCCCGCCTGGCCGCCGGCAACTTCACCGCGGCCACCGGCGACTCCGCCGCCACCGAGATCATGAGCCGCTGGCCGGACACGGACGCGATCTTCGCGTTGGGCGACCTGTCCGCCCTGGGCGCGCTGACGGCCCTGCGCCGCACCGGCGCGGACGTCCCGGGCGATGTCGCCGTCGCCGGCTTCGACGACATCGCCTACGCCACCCTGAGCCGCCCCGGCCTGACCACCACCACGAACCCCGTCGAAGCCATCGCCACGGGCGCGGCCACCGCCGTCCTCGACCACCGACCCACGGCCCCGCAGACCTTCTACCCGTCCACCCTGGTCCTCCGCGCGAGCACGTGAGGCGCGAGTACGTGAGGCGCGAGCACGTGACGCGCGAGCGCCTGACGCGTCATGGGCCGGTCCGGTAGGGCCGGTGGCGGCAGGATCGGTCACCCGGGGTGGTGGGTGGTGGGGTGCGGGTTGGTCGCCGGCCTCGTTGTTTCAACCGACGTCCCAGGACGTCGATAACGGCGTTTTGATTGTTGGTCGGGTTGAGATTCACTCGTTCGTGGACAGGGCGACACTAGGAAAAGGCTGGTCAGGGGTAGTCTAGCCAGAGACCGGACTTTCGGCGACCGGACTGTGCCGACGGTCGACCGCGACGGCGGCCATCAGCACGCAACCGGCCATCGGGAGCCCGAGCGGCAGGTGTTGCCAGGTGAC
Organism: Actinosynnema sp. CA-299493; assembly: GCF_050946825.1. NCBI lineage: Bacteria > Bacillati > Actinomycetota > Actinomycetes > Pseudonocardiales > Pseudonocardiaceae > Actinosynnema > Actinosynnema sp. CA-299493. The sequence goes on along the minus strand of NZ_CP191993.1, from coordinate 6,971,452 downwards.
GATCAGCATCACGGCCAGTGACATCACCAGCAAGAGGGAGCCCCCGAAGTCCGAGGCGGCACGTCGGCCGGCCGCCCGCAGCACGGCCGGCCACCGCGAACCCACCGACCACAGCGCCGCGGCACGCAGCACGACCACCGCCAGGCCCACCGCCGCCACCCCGCACACCACGGCCACGTAACCGCCACCGGCGACCCGCGTCCGCAAGAACACCACGTCCACCACCAGCACGGCGAACCCCGCCACCACCCCGACCGACACCACCCACCCGCCGGGCAGCGCCGACCGCACCCGCTCGAAGAACGACCGGATCGTCGTGGTCTCCCCGTCGACGTGGGCCTTGATGTGCGCGCACCCGGCCGCGAGCGCCGGCACCAGCGTCACCACCGGCAGGGCGGCCAGCAGCACCAGCAACCCCGCCATCAGGCACTCGCCGAACAACGAGAACCGCTTCACCGGCTCACCCCTTCAACCCCGACGTCGACACACCCTCCACCAGGAACCGCTGGAAGAACAAGAAGAACAGGATCACCGGCACCAGCGCCAGCATCGACATCGCCATCAGCGCGCCGAAGTCCGACCCCGTCGACTCGTCGATGAACAGCTGCAACGCCAGCGGCAGCGGGTACTTGTCCGGCGTGCTCAGGTAGATCAGCGGCCCGAAGAAGTCGTTCCAGCTCCAGATGAACGTGAAGATCGCCGTGGTGATGAGCGCCGGCCGGCACAGCGGCAGGATGATGTGCCAGAACACGATCCAGTGCCCGGCCCCGTCGATCTTGGCCGACTCGTCCAGCTCACGCGGCAGCTGCCGGATGAACTGCACGATCAAGAACACGAAGAACGCCTCCGACGCCAGGAACTTGCCCGCCAGCAACGGCACGTAGGTGTCCACCAGGTCCAGGTTCTGGAACACGACGTACTGCGGGATGATCAACACGTGGAACGGCAGCAGCAGCGTCGCGATCATGATCCCGAACAGCGCGCTCCGACCCCGGAACCGCAGCCGGGCGAACGCGTAGGCCGCCAACGCCGACGACGCGACCGTCCCCACCACCGACAGCACCGCCAGCACGGTGGAGTTCCAGAAGAACCGGCCGACGCCGATCCCGACCACGCCCTCGAACACCCGCTCGTAGTTCGCGAGCGTCGGATCGGTGGGCAGCAGTTGCAGGCTGCCCACGATCGCCTCGGACGGCTTGAACGTCGCCGCCGCCACCCACAGGATCGGGTACAGCACGACGGCGAGCAGGGCCAGCGCGCCGACGTGCCACGCCACCCTGGTCAACGACTGCCTCATCGCTTGTCCCCCGAGTCGCCGGAGTAGAACACCCAACCCCGCGCGGTGCGGAACAGGACCACGGTGACCAGGCCGACGCCGAGCAGCAGCATCCACGCCATCGCCGACGCGTAACCCATGCGGTAGTCGCCGAAACCGCGGTCGAACAGGTAGGTGGTGTAGAACAGCGTGCTGCCCGCCGGCTGCCCGTTCGGCCCGCCCACCACGTACGCCGAGGTGAACACCTGGAAGGCGTTGATCGTCTCCAGCAGCAGGTTGAAGAACAGCACCGGCGAGATCATCGGCAACGTGATCGACCAGAACCGCCGCCCGCGACCCGCGCCGTCGACCTCGGCCGCCTCGTACAGCTCCCGCGGCACCTGCTTGAGCCCCGCCAGGAAGATCACCATCGGCGCGCCGAGCTGCCACGTCGCCAGCAGCACCAGCATCATCAGCGAGAAGTCCGGGTTGCCGGCCCAGCCGCCGGTGTCGATGCCGAACCGCAGCAGCAGCTGGTCGACCACCGAGTCGTCGCTGAACATCATCTTCCACACGATGGCGACGCCGACGCTGCCGCCGATGAGCGACGGCCCGTAGAACGCCGCCCGGTAGAAGCCCTGACCCGCGCGCTTGCCGTTGAGCAGCACGGCGATGGCCAGCGCCGCGGCGAGCTTGATCGGCACGGCCAGCGCCACGTAGATCGCCGTGACCTCGACCGACCGCAGCCACCGCGCGTCGGTGAACATCCGCTGGTAGTTCTCCAGCCCGATCCAGTTCGGCGTGTTGAACAGGTCGTAGTCGGTGAACGAGAGGTACAGCGAGGTCACCATCGGCCCGAGGGTCAGCAGGACGATCCCGATGATCCACGGCGACAGGAACAGGTAACCCGCCAGGCCGTCGCCGGACCGGCGGGCCCGCTCGCGCGAACCCGCCTGCCGCGGTGCGGCGACTTCGGCGCGCCGATCCGGCGCGATCGTCGCCCGGCTCACGACCCGAGGGTCTCTTCCGTCTCGGTGAAGAACTGGTCGACCGCCTCGTCCACGGAGATGCGGCCGTACTGGAGCTCCTCGGTGATCCGGATGAACGCCTGCTCCAGCGAGCCGGCCCCCTTCGGCGGTGCGGGGGGCGTCTTGCCGAACTCGTCCTTCAAGCCGTCCTCGTACGCCGCCACGGCGGCCAGCGGGCCCTCCAGCTGCGCCGCGGCGCGCTGCGCGTTCGTCGGCGGCAGGCCGCGGTTCGCGCCGAAGATCTTGCCGACCTCCGGGTCGTTGACCATGAACGACACCAGCTTGGCCGCCGCCGCCGGGTGCTCGGTCTTCTGCGACACGCTCAGCAGCATCGACGGCTTGAGGTACTGGCCGGACGTGTCCGCCTGGTCGGTCGGCACCGGCCCGAGCTTCAGCGCCGGGTTGGCCTTGGCGTAGCGGGACATGAAGTTGTCCCAGCCGAGGTCGCCCGCGACCAGCTTCTGCTCCAGCGCGAACGACGGCTTGATCTGCACGCCCTTCTCGATCGGCAGCACGACCCCGGCGTCGGTCAACGCCTTGCCCTCCTCGAAGAACTCGGCCAGCCGCGCCTTGTCGAACCCGAGCTTGCCGTCCTCGGTGTAGAGCAGCTTGCCCTCTTGGCGGAGCTGAAGCTCCAGGTTGTAGTAGCTGCCGACGTAGTTGCCCCCGCCGGAGACCCCGGTCTTCTCCGCGATCACCTTCATGGCGTCACGGTAGTCGTCCCAGGTCCAGCCCTCCTTCGGCTCCTCGACGCCCGCCTGGGCGTACAGCGCGGGGTCGTAGATGTAACCCCAGGTGTTGCCGCCGGTCGGCACGCCGTACAGCTTGCCGTCGATCTCGCCCGCGCCCTTGAGCCCTTCGAGCAGGTCGCCGAGTTCGAGGTTCTTGCCGTCCTGCTTCTTCAGGTCGTAGAGCGCGTTGCGGTCCGAGTACTCCCGGAGGTAGGCGAAGTCCATCTGCAGCACGTCGGGCGCGTTGCCGCCCGCGGTCTCGGTGGCCATCTTCTGCCAGTACGCCTCGAACTCCTGGAAGCTCGGGGTGACCTTGATCTCGGGGTTCTTGCTCTGGAAGAGGTCGATCGCCTTCTGCATCAACTCGGCGCGCTCGGCGTTCCCCCACCACGAGAACCGCAGCGTGGCGGGACCGGCCTGGGTCTCGTCGCCGCTGCCGCCGCTGCCGCCGCAGGCGACGGCCAGCAGCGCGACCATCGACGTCGCCAGGACTCTGAAACGTTTCAGTGCAGCCATTCGGAAAACCCTCCGGTCTCGATCGCTTCCCGACGTGACGCGCGGTGCAGTAGGGGAAAGCGCTTTCCGGGAGGCTACGAGCAGGTTGCGCCAACGTCAATGCCCACTTCGGCGATCGGGCGGTCGTCGGTCGGGCACCGCCGGCCCCGGCCGACGCCACCGTCCACCGCGAACCGCGGCGGACGGTGGCGGAGAGCCGGTCGGTGATCATCGGACGTACGGCCACCCAGCGGAGTCGAAGGCCAGCAGGTTGATGCCCAAACGGGACGCGCCGTCATCACCGTAGTAGTGGTAGACGAGGATGTCGCTGTCGACGTCCGAGAACACGTCCTGGTGCCCGGGGCCGTGGACGCTGCCCTGGCCGGCGAGGATCTCCGTGCCGCCGCCCGAGGTCAGGGCCGTGCCGTTGCGCGCGACGTACGGGCCGGTGACGCTGGTGGAGCGGCCGACCATGACCCGGTAGGTGCTCTGCGCGCCGCGGCAGCAGTAGTCGAACGACACGAACAGGTAGTAGTAGCCGCCGCGCTTGACGATGTTCGGCGCCTCGATCGCGCCGCCGTTGCGACCGGCGATGGAGCGGATCGTGGAGTCGGCGCGCAGACCCGTCGAGGAGTTGAGCGCGATCATCTTGAGGCCGGACCAGAACGAGCCGAAGCTCAGCCACCAGCGGCCCTGGTCGTCCACGACGAGGTCGGGGTCGATGGCGTTGTAGTTGTCGCTGGTGCGCGTCTCGACGACCAGGCCGCGGTGCGTCCACGTGCCGGCGTTACCGCTGGGGCTGGTGGCCAGGAAGATCGCCGACCGGTTCGAGCCGAACGAGGAGGCCGAGTAGTACAGGTAGTACTGCCCGTTGAGGTAGGAGATGTCCGGCGCCCAGAGGTTGCGGCTGCCGTTGGTGTAGGTGGTGGTCCAGGAGGCGCCGTTGGGGAAGGCGGCCCCCGCGTTGCGGAAGGCGGTGCGGTCGGTCGACGTCTTCAGGCCGATGCCGTCCGCGGTGTGCGCGACCAGGTAGCTGCCGTCGGGCCTCTTGACGACGCTGGGGTCGTGCACCCGGATGTCGCCGGTGACGACGCCGGGTCCGGGGTAGGCCGACGCCGGTGGCGCGGCCACGACGGTCACGCCGGTGACGGCGAGTGCGGTGACGAAGGTGGCGAGAGCGCGTTTCCTCAGTGCGGCCACGGTTTCCTCGAAACTCTCGGGGTGGACTGGACGCGGCGGCGTGGGTGTCCTGAGTGGACTGCGGCGGTGCGGGGAGAGGGAGGCTCGGCGTCTCGACCCGGCAGCGGCATGCCTGCGCGGACCCGTGCGTCGCCTCCTTGCGAGCAGGAATCGTGACGCGCCTCCGGTCGCCTGCCGGTGGGCCGGACCAGGAGCGCTTCTCCGGCACCGTAGCGCAGGCCCGTTCGGGTGGGCAAGCCTGCCTGTTATCGCTAACAGGCAGGCCGGAAACTTGGGACAGCGGTGGCTGTTAGCGCTCACAAACCTTCTGATCAGCTCAGAACCCGGCCGAGGAAGCCCCGGATGTAGCCGGTGATGGTGCCGACGTGGTCCGGCGCGATCACGCGGTAGCGGTTGACGGGCGCGGCCGGGTCGAGCACGACGACGTTCCCGACCCGCGATGGCGCGCGGCGTGGGCGTGCCTGCGTGACTTCGTCGTGCTGCGCGAGGCGGCGCCGGACCGCGTCCGCAAGTGCGCCAACCCCGAGTGCGTGCTGCACTTCCAGGACGTCTCGCGCACCGGCAGGCGGCTGTGGTGCTCGATGACGGGCTGCGGCAACCGGCTGAAGGCCCGCCGGCACCACAGCCGGGTCCGCGCCACGCCGTGACCGCCCGTCGTCACCGCTCGTCATGACCGCCGACGCGTCAAGAGGCGGCCGTTGGGGTATGGCAAAGGCCATGACGCACCAGGAACCGCTGGACCTCGGCGCGACGGACCTCTCCGAGTCCGAGGAGGCGCGCCTCAGGCGTGCGCACGACCTCGACGAGCCACCGGTGTTCGACCGGCGCAACGACGTCGACCGCAGGTCCCGGACCAGGGCGAACCTGCTGCCGGAGGAGGAGCGGACCGGCAGCGCCGACCCGGAGGCCCAGGCGCGCGAGGTGCTGCGCGACTCCGACGTGCGCACCGAGATCCCGGAGTCCGCGCCCGACACCGCGGCGGAACGCCGCGAGTCCGACGCCTGAAAGTGCTCACTCGGTGAGCACTTCACCCCGCACGATGGGGGCATGGACGCGCTCACCGACACCCCGACCCTCGACTTCGCCGACGCCGCCGGCTGGGAGTCGTGGCTGGCCGAGCACCACGGCACGAGCGGCGGCGTCTGGCTCAGGATCGCCAAGAAGGGGTCGGGCCTGCCGTCGGTCACCATCGCCGAGGCGCTCGACGTCGCCTTGTGCCACGGGTGGATCGACAGCCACCGCAAGGGGCTCGACGCCGACCACTACCTCCAGCGGTACTCGCCGCGCCGACGGGGCAGCTCGTGGTCGCGCGTCAACGTCGGGAAGGTCGAGGCGCTCGTCGCCGCCGGGCGGGTGCGGGAGGGCGGCTTCGCCGCGATCGAGGCCGCCAGGGCCGACGGCCGGTGGGACGCGGCCTACCAGCGGCAGCGCGACGCCACCGTGCCGCCCGACCTGGCCGGGGCGCTGGCGGGCGACGACCGCGCGCGGGACCGGTTCGAGCGCCTCGACCGGACGCGGCGGTACGCGTTGCTCCTCCAGCTCATGAAAGCGAGGACGCCGGCCGCGCGCGCGGCGCGGCTGCGGCGGATCGTGGGCGGTGTGACGGGGTGACCGCCGGTCCACAGTGGATCTGAGGTGGTGGCCGGGTGGGTGGACGGGGGGAGAGTCGCGTCCGCCCACCCGGCAAGTCGGTGCCCGCGTTGTCGGCGAAGGTAGCGCAATGTTATCGCTAACACCAGTGCTGGCGGTGAATCATGCCGATAACCAGCCTCTATGGTGGGGGAATGTGAGGCGGGGCGCGACTTGCCGGCCCTCGGACCTCAATCGTCTCGTAATGGGGTATTGAGGCGCGTGACCTGCGCTGTTAGCGTTAACAGCGCCGCATCCCGACGCCACGATGGAGTGGAACCGATGAACAGTGCCGTTCCCCGGTGGACAGCCCGCAGGCTGGCGGTGGTCGCGGTGGCGGCCGTGACCGCGCTCGCGGGGCTGGTGGTGACGCCCGCCGCGCAGGCCTCGCCGGCCACGCAGCACACGAACCCCCTGGCGAACCAACGGGCCGACCCGCACATCTTCAAGCACACCGACGGCTACTACTACTTCACCGCGACCGCGCCGGAGTACGACCGGATCGTCCTGCGCCGCGCGACCACGATCCAGGGCCTGGCGAGCGCCCCGGAGTCGGTGATCTGGCGCAAGCACTCGTCGGGTGAGATGGGCGCGCACATCTGGGCGCCGGAGATCCACTTCATCAACGGCAAGTGGTACGTCTACTTCGCCGCCGGCCGGACCGACGACATCTGGCGCATCCGGCCCTACGTGCTGGAGAACGGCAGCGCCAACCCGCTGACCGGCACGTGGACCGAGCGGGGCAAGGTCAACGTCCCGTGGGACACCTTCTCCCTGGACATGTCGACCTTCGTGGTCAACGGCACGCGCTACCTGACCTGGGCGCAGTCCGAGCCCGGCATCGCCACCAACTCGAACCTCTACCTCGCCCGGATGGGCGCCAACCCGTGGCAGGTCACCGGATCGGTCGCCCGGTTGACCGTGCCGACCTTGGCATGGGAGACGCGCGGCGGCGTGAAGGTCGCCGAGGGGCCGACGGTGATCCAGCGCAACGGCCGGGTCTTCCTGACCTACTCGGCCAGCGCCACCGACGCGAACTACTGCCTCGGCCTGCTGACCGCGTCGGCGTCGGCGGACCTGCTCAACCCGTCGTCGTGGACGAAGGGCGCGAACCCGGTGTTCGCCTCCAACGCCGCGACCGGCCAGTACGGTCCGGGGCACAACTCGTTCACCGTCTCCGAGGACGGGCAGAGCGACATCCTCGTCTACCACGACCGCAACTACCGCGACATCTCCGGCGACCCGCTGCGCGACCCGAACCGCCGCACCCGCGTGCAGAAGGTCTACTGGAACTCCGACGGCACGCCGAACTTCGGCATCCCGGTGGCCGACGGCGTCACGCCCGTGCGGCTCAAGTCGTACAACTACCCGGACCGGTTCGTCCGGCACTGGGAGTACCGGGCCCGCGTCGAGGCCGACACCAACCCGCTGGCCGACTCGCAGTTCCGGATCGTCACCGGTCTCGGCGGCGGCGGCACGGTGTCGCTGGAGTCGACCAACTTCCCCGGCTACTACCTGCGGCACCGCAACCACGAGCTGTGGGTCGAGCGCAACGACGGCAGCGCCGTGTTCCGCGCCGACGCGTCGTTCCACCGCCGGGCCGGCCTGGCTTCGGGCGCCGCGGTGTCGTTCGAGTCGGCCAACTTCCCCGGTGAGTACCTCCGCCACAACGGCACGACCGTCAACCTGACCACCGCGCCCGACGCCGTCGCGCGCGCCGACGCCACGTTCATCCTGGAGTGACCGAAAAGTGCTGCACTACCCCTTGCTCCACCCGCCGCTGCTGCACGCCCTGGCCACGGCCGGCCACGGGTCGAAGGTCCTGATCGCGGACGCCAACTACGCGCACCGGACCAACGTCCACCACCGGGCCGAGCTGATCCACCTCAACCTGCGCCCCGGCCTCGTCTCGGTCGACGAGGTGCTGGCGCCGGTGCTGTCGGCGATCCCGGTGGAGGCCGTGCACACCATGAGGCCGGACGACCTGGGCACGCCGGCGGCGTGGGCCGACTACGAGCGGGTGCTCGGCCCGGACCTGCCGCTGCAACCGCTGGCACGGCAGGACTTCTACGCGGCCTGCCGCGCGCCGGAGCTGGCGGTGTGCGTGGCGACCGGTGACGGCCGGCACTACGCGAACCTGCTGCTGACGGTCGGCGCCGTCTCCTGATCCCCGGCCCCCGACCCGCTCGCGCCGGCGTGCGTGCGGGTCGGGGGCCGGACCTGCCGCGGCGGCGTCACCGCTCGCTCATCGGACCACCGCGCTGAGCCGCGGGGGTGGTTCAGCCCAGCGGGCTGTGCAGGATCGCCGCGTACCCGTCGGGGCCGACGGCGACGCAGCGCCGCTCGTGCGGGCCGGTGGTGATGTCGCCGACCCGGAACCCGAGGGACTGCGCGCGGGTCCGCGCCTCCTCCAGGTCGGGCACCTTCACCAGCATCGCCGGACCGTCGTGCACGCGGTCCGCGCCGGACAGGGCCAAGCGCCCGCCCGCCACGTCGAACTGCGCCCAGCGGTCGCCGTCCACGAACGTCGGCGGCACGCCGAGCAACGCGGACCACCGCTCGACCGCGCCGGCGAGGTCATCGGTCGGGACGACGGGAGCGATGCGTTCGGCTGTCACGGGATCGACGCTAATGACGCCCCCGCCCGCGGTCAACGCCCCGACGGCCCCGTCGGCGGATCGAGCAACAATGAACAAGGCACTTCGGACGGTCCACCCGAGGGACCGTCCGAAGTGGAGTGCCGGGTCGCGGCTACCGGGGTTCGTCGATGCCGGGCACGGTCACGTCGTCGTCGGCGGGTGGCTCGGGATCGCGCCACTCCTCGGCCCGGCTCGGGCGGTTGCCGCGCAACGTGCCTTCCAGCTCGTGCTTGAGCTCGTCATCCTTGATCGGGCCGTGCTTGTCGCTCTCGCGGTGCATGGGCAGGTCCTCCTCCATGCTCCTGGGGGATGAGGCGCTTGCCCGGGTGGAATACCCCGGGACGTCCGGCCGAACCGCGCTTACCCGCGGCTGTCCGGGGTACCGCACCGGCAGGCGAGAGAACAGGGGAGAGGGCTGGAGGAGCCATGGCCGGGACACTGACCCGTGACCACCTGGAGAGCTGCCTGACCGACGTCGACTTCCCGGCGAGCAAGGACGACCTGCTCGACGCGGCGATCCGCAAGGGCGACCCGACCGCGGTCCAGGCGTTGCGGGCGATACCGCCGACCGACTACGCGAGCCTGCACGAGGTGTTCGGCGCGGTCGAGTTCGGCGGCGACGAACCCCGGTAGCGGCTGCCGGGGAAGGGTCAGCCGGACCAGGCGGCGAGGCCGGAACGGGACGGAGTGGCGCCGGGGAAGGCGGCCGACAGCGTCCGCGCGTACCGGTCCGCCTCGGGGGTCGTCAGGTCCGGCGGTGCCAGCCACGGCGCGAGGCGGCGCCGCGTGTCCGGTGGCGGGGCGCCGCCGAGCACCAGGACGTCCGGCGAACCGGGCGTGACCGCGAAGCCCAGGCGCGCGGCCTCCTCGCGCACGACCTCCGTCGCCTCGGTCGCGCGTCGCGACCCGTCCGCCACGACGGCGAACGGCCCGCCGATCGACGCGACCTCCGCGCGCAACGCCGCCGCGTCGGCGTCGGTCAGCCCGGGCCAGGGCAGGTCGCCGCGCTTGCCGGTCAGCTTCGCCGCCAACACCGCGGACGCGTAGTCCGGACCTTCCGGGCCGCGGATGTCCGGGCCGGTCCACGCCACGGAGCCGGTGTTCACCGGGACCGTCGTCCTGGCGCCCGACCGGTCCAGCCAGAGGTCGCTGCGCCCCTCCGGCAGCCAGACCAGCGCCCACCGGCCCGTCGTCCCGTCACGCGGGAGCACGGGCGCCAGGGCGTTGGGCGCGTTGCCGACCGACAGCGGGGTGTCGGTGGTCTGCACGATGTTCCAACCGGGCATGTGCGGCACCACGAGCACGTCGACCGTGCCGTCGCCGAGGGCCACCCGGGTCAGCAACGGGTCCCCGGTGGCCGGGGTGACGAGCTGCCCGGCGATGGTGACCTGGCCGAGGCCGGCCAACAAGGTCACGCCGAGCGCCGCGCCGACGACGCGCACCACCGCCGTCGGCGGGCACAGCACGAGCCAGGACACCCCGACGAACGCCGCCATCAACGTGATGTAGGCGAACGACGACGGCGGCCCGGTGAACCACGTGCCGGCGGCCACCGTCGCCAGGACGGCGACCGCCACCACGAGCCGGCCGAGGACCGGTCGTTCGACGCGGGTCGCGGGGGGCGCGGCGAGCAGCCCGATCAAGGCCACCGCCGCCAACGGCGGCAGCCACGACGCTTCCGCGATGAGCAGGACCACGACGCCGCCGATACCGGCGGACCCGGTGACCACCCGACGGGTCGACAACCCCGACGCGGCGGGCACGAACGGCCGGACCAGGGCCCAGCCGGCGACCACGGTCACCGCGCCGAGCAGGATCAGCCGGAGGAGGGTGAAGCCGAGCGGCAGGCCGACGGCGCCGTGGTTGTGCATGCGATCAGGCCGACGCGCCGACCGCGCACGAGCAGTGCATCTGCGCGCGTTCCTCGGCGGAGGGCCGCATGTGCAGCACCATCGCGATGACCATCGGGATGAACACCACGGTGTTGTAGAACAGGTGCAGCTCCACCCGGGGGATGATCAGCTGGATGATGCTCGTCGGCGCCGGCTTGCCGAGCAGGTTCGTCCCGGCCGACGCCTGGATGATCAGCAGCAGGTGCTCGATGTGGTGCCAGAACTGCAGGCCGAGCGCGACCGTCCACCACGTCTTCGAGCGGCCGACGAACCCCTTGCGCAGTGCGAAGAGGAACACGAGCATGATCAGCGCGTAGCCGTAGTGCATGACCTCGGACGTGACCAGCCAGGGGAACCACACGCCGAGCACGCCCTTGGCCTGGGGCACGGGCCAGCCCAGCGCGTAGATCTGCACGGCCTGGGTGATGTGCTCCGCCCAGTGCGCGAGCACGATCAGGGCGAAGACGTAGAGCGCCGGCTTGTGCCTGACTGTGTTCAGCGGACCGCCCGTCGAGTGGATATGGGCGTGAGTGTCTACCATGGGTTTCCTCCTGCTGCGCCGGTCTCGATCCGATCGATTCCCGTGACCAGCGACGATATCGGTAATCAGGCGCGCCAAGAACGCCTGGATGCGGACTGCGCAATCACGGAGAAGGTCACCGGGGCCACGCGTGGGTAGGGTGGTCACCCCTGGTGACCGCGCGGGAACCCGCAGGTCGACTGTATAGCGGTCCGATGCGCTTTTCCTCTTCCGGCTTGCGGTCCCGGAATGCCGGGTCGACCCGGACGGGCGGGAAGAGAGCAATCCTGAAGAAGCGCGGACGACCGGTCGTGTGCTACGGGCGCGGAGTCGCTGATTTCCGGCGGCCATTCGGCTCGGTCGCGTGGAATGATAACGATTTCGATCGGAGCGGTATTCCGTAGTGGTGTGGCGCCCGGGATCGGCAGGACGGGCGCTACGCCAGGCGCTCGCGGGAGAACAACGTGAGGAACCGCGTCGCCACGGCGTCGTCGCCGGCCACCACCAGGTCCCCGGAGTCGAGGGCCTCGGTCAGCGTGCGCTGCCCCGAGACGATGCCGCTGAGCGTCGTGGTGTCCGTGCGGATCACCGCGTCCGGCCGGTCGACCGGTTCCCGGGTCAGCCGCAGGCCGTCGGGCGTGGCGGTGGCGCGGAACCCGTCCTCGCCCAGTTCCACCACCACGTCGGCGACCAGCCCGCGGGTCAGCGCCGGGTCGTACAACGTCCGCATCGCGAGCATCATCGAGTCCACGCTGATCGGCCTGCCGGCGCGGGGGCCCGACGCCTGCGCACCCCACTTGCCCAGTGCGAACACGACCGGTTCGAGCTTGTGGCCCCACGGGGTCAGCTCGTACACCCACGCGGAGGCGGGCGGGGGGAGCCGCCGGCGGTGCAGGACGCCCGCCTCGTCCAGCTCGCGCAGGCGCTGCGACAGCACGTTGGGGCTCGCGCCCGGCAGTCCGATCCGGAGGTCGGTGAACCTCTTCGGCCCGAACAGCAGCTCGCGGACGACCAGCAGGGCCCATCGCTCGCCGACGAGGTCGAGCGCGTGGGCCACCGCGCACCCGTCGTCGTACCTCCGCCTGGTCGCCACGGTCTCCCAGTCTAGCCAAGGTTGATACGGGAACCACATTGGTTGGTTGCTTTTTAGGACCAACGTCCGTTAGCTTGTGGGGCCAAGACGTCGATCGCGGACCGAGATCCGGGGGGTGCCGGTGGTCGCGACCTGTCAGGCCGCGCCGCCGGGCGATCCCGCGGTGACCGGACTCCGCGCCGATGCCGTGTTCCGACTCGTCAGTGGGACCCCCAGCCCGCTCGAGCGGAACGCGCGGGCGGCCCGCGCGTCCTCCCTGGACTGAGCGACCGCCTCCCGCGCGGATGGGTTGGTACCGGCCCATCCGCGCGGGCTCCGCGCCGCCCCGCGGGCTCCACGCCGCCGGGCGCGCGGGGTGTGCGTCCACACCGGACGGTGCGTCCGGTGTGCGTCCGCGTGCCGTCCGGCGACGCGGCGATCTCCGGCGTGCGCCCGATCCGTTCCGTCCTGTGTGGTGCCTGTGCGGGCTCGATCCGCCTTGCCGCGCTTGGGAATGCCCTGAGCCCGACGTGCCGGACGCCGCGCCGCCGCGGCTCGCACGTCGTCGGGATCCGCGCCCGACGACCGCCTGACGGCCGCCCGACGACGTGCCGGCGCGCGCGTCGCGCCGGTGGTTTCCCGGTCCGGAGTGGGCGGACGCTCGACCCGGCCGGTCGCGTCGGCGCGGTCGGCCATTGTTCGTGAAAAATGACCGGGTGGCGCCCGCGGACCGGGGGTCGGTGCCGTCGGTAATAGCCCTCGGCGGTGTGGCGTGGTGAGGATCCAGTGTCCCCCGCGGACGGTTGGCGGCGCATCTTCGTGATTGCCGTATACCGGCTGAAAACGGGCCCCGGTGGTCCTCTGATATGACCACCGGCGCTCCGGCGGTCGTCCGGTGCCGGCCGTCACAGGCGATGACCGGGCTGCGGAGCAGGAGCGCGGCAACATCACCCGAAAGGCGCATCAATAACCTCCGTTGGTGGCCGAGAATCTGTTCCATGGTCACCGGAAATAGAGCCGAGGAACGTTCACAAGATCATCGGAACGGGGTGAATGACGATCATGGGATGGGCCGGTTAACGGCGTCTGCGCTCCTTGCGCAGGCTGTTGGGCCCCTGGTAGCTTGCAAAAATCGGGGGTACTGGGGGTACCGGAGGGTTTCATTGGGAGCTGGGTCGCGACGATGCGCCAGTTCATCAGCGTGCGATGGGTCGGCCGGCGGGTCGGGGCATGTTTCAGCTTTCATTACATCTGCGAATGGGGGTCGTAGTGGAGGACGTAATAGAGCGGGCAGTGGGCCGTGTCATCGACTTCATGCACCAGAATCTGGGTGAGCAGTTCACCATAGATGACATGGCCCGGACCGCCATGTACAGCAAGTTCCACTTCTCCCGGGCTTTTCAGCGGGTTACCGGTGTCTCGCCCGGCCGATTTTTGGCCGCGATCAGGCTGCAGGAGGCCAAACGGCTGCTGGTGTGCACCACGTTGGCCGTAACCGATATCAGCCATCGGGTCGGCTACACGAGTGTCGGCACGTTCAGCTCGCGGTTCCGGAGCAGTGTCGGGGTGTCGCCGTCGACGTATCGCCAACTGGGGGGACTGACTCCACCGATCCCGCTGACCCGGCGGAGCCCCGACGCACGCACGTCGACCGTGCAGGGGGAGATCTACGCACCTCTGGGGGGTGCCCCGGGCATCATCTTCCTGGGCCTGTTCCCGGACCGGATCCCGCAGGGCAAGCCGGTCCGCTGCACCATGCTCCACCGGCCGGGACCGTACGTGCTGACCAACGTGCCGCCCGGCACCTGGCACCTGCTGGCCCACTCCGTCGCACTGGGGCGCGGATCGATGGTCGGCGACGGGCCGTTCGGACAGGACCAGGCGCTCAACGTGGCGTCGTACGGCCCGGTGCCGGTGCGGGCGGGCGCCCAGGTCAAGGACGTCGACCTGAGCCTGCGCCCGATCGGCACGCTGGACCCGCCGGTGCTGCTCGCACTGCCGTACATCCGCACCGTCGCCTTGGACGCCGGCGCGGCGAGCTGACGACCGGCCAGACCACTCGGAGGACCCGCCGTCCCGGCCGGACGGCGGGTCCTCCGCACTGCGCGCCCGAACCCGTGGGCCCGAACCCGTGCGCCTGAACGCCGTGCCTCCGAACGCCGCCTGCCGGAACCTCGTGCGTCCGAACGCCGCGCGCCGGAACCTCTTGCGTCCGAACGCCGCACGCTGGAAACCCCGTGTGCCCGAACATCGCCCGTCGGAGCCCGTGCGGCTGAAAGCGGGTGCCGAAGCCCGTGCGTCCGAACCCCCGTGCGCCGGAAACTTCGCGCGCTTGAATACCGCCCGCCGGAACCCGTGCGTCCGAACATCGCGTGCCGGAAACCCGCGCGCTTGAACACCGCGCGCCGGAGCTCGTGCGTCCGAACGCTATGCGCCGGAACCTCGTGCGTCCGAACGCCGCACGCTGGAACCCCGTGCGTTTGAACGCCACTCGCCGGGGCTCGTGCGTCCGAACGCCGCGCACCGAAAACCCCCGCGCGCCCGAACCGCGGTCCGGCCGGGTGCCCGAAAGGGCAGACTTCCCTACGGCACGCCGTACTCGAATGCCGAAGCGACGGCGGTTTTCGCGAATCCGGCGCGGACCCTGGGGCGCCGAACGTCCGATCGCCCCGCCTGACGCCCCCCATGCCCGAACCGCCCACCTCACCCCGGCCGTGCCGCTCCAGCCCCGCTACGGGGCCGTCAGAGCCCAGTGCGACCCGAATGTGAGCACACCGCGCGACTGTGCGGCTACGCACTGCGAATCGCCTGTTCCGGGGGACCCGCGCGCCTTTCCGGTCCGGTGCCGCCGTCCATCGCCGAGTGCCGCCGAATGCCGGCACAGCGTGCCACCGCTCCACTACGGAGCGCGAAGTGGACGATCCCACCCGAACACGCCGACAGCCCGCCACCGGTGCGGTGGCGGGCTGCCGTGCGGTCTCGTCTGCGCGGTTGTCGTGCGAGCCGTGCGCGGTCAGGTGGTGACGACCGCGCCCTGCTTCGGCGCGCCGTTGAGGGCCGGGTCCACGAGGGACGGTTCGACCAGCACCTGCTGTGCCGCCGCCGCCTCCTTCTGCTTCTCGACCTGGAGGCGGTTCTTCTCGATGAAGTGGACCGTCCAGTGGAAGCCGCCGCGGATCAGGCAGACGATCGCCGTGGCGAAGAACAGGCCGTACACGACGCTCATGCCCATCAGGACGCCGTACACTGCGGCCACACCGCCGCCGAACGCGATCTGCGCGGCCGGTTTGGACGGTGACGTGCCGGGGTCCGTCACCATGTAGTTGGTGTAGAGCACGAACGCGATGCCCGTCATCATGCCCAGGCCCGACTGGATGGAGGTGTCCAGGAGGATGCCGCGGATGATGGCCTGCAGCGCGAAGCCGACCAGCCAGGCCAGGATCAACCACAACCGGCCGGTCAGCATGCCGTTCAGCATGGTGCCCGCGATGAGGATGATGGCCGGGATCAGGTAGTCGAAGAAGGTGCCGACGTGCTCGCTGAAGTGGTACGGCGGCGCGACCGACGCCCAGGGGAAGACGAGCAGGATGACCGCGATGCCGAAGTTCGACGGGTTCATGTAGTGCCGCAGGCGGCCCTTCACGGGCGCCCGCAGGACCCACTTGGCGCCGACCGCCACGACCACACCGAAGATCATCACCCAGATCTGGTCGTTGACGTAGGTCAGCATGTTCACCGCGAGCGCGGTGATGTGCGCCGGGTAGAGGAACTCCACCATGCCCTTGATGCCGCCGCTGGCGTAGCGCGGGGCGCGCCCCTCCTGCCGGGCGCCGATCCACTCCAGCCCGATCTCGACGGTGTAGGCGGTGGCGATGGCGATGAACGGCCACAGCCACGCCTGCTCGAACCCGAGGATCGTGTAACCGATGATGTTGAAGACGCTGATCGAGATCGCGAAGTTGCGCAGCGCCTTGATGACCTTGGGGTCGTGGCGCGGTGGGCTTGCCGCCACCGTCTTGGTCTCGGCCATTTCCGTCACTTCTCCTTGGCCTGGTCGCCGAGCTGGATGTCGTGCCAACCCGGGTTCAGTGTCATGTCCTGCTCGTGGATCTCGCCGTCCCGGTCGCGCCACTTGATGTGCGCTTGGACCGGCCCGTTGTCGGTGCCGAGTCCGAAGTGGACCTCGTGGCTGCGCTTGCCCGAGTGGCCGCTGCCGCCGTCGACGCGGTTGATCTGCTTCTTGCCGGACGACGAGGTGATCGTGACCTGGGCGCCGATGACCGGTGAGCCCGCGCCGGGGAACGCGCCCGCGGTCTGCTCGTCGTCGTGCGTCAGGCGCAGTCCGAGGAAGCCGTTGGCGGAGCCGCCGTCGTTGTGGAAGAGGACCGGGTCGGACCACTGCCGGGAGATGGCCATGTCCAGCTTGCCGTCGCCGTCGACGTCACCGGTCGCGATGCCGCGGGACGGGATCTGGGCGGCCATGCCGAGGTCGCCCGACAGGTCGCTGTAGAACCCCTCCTTGTTCTTGGCGAAGAAGTGGAAGTGGTGGTTGCCACCCACGTCGTCGCCGGGGCCGACGATCGGCCACCACATCGGGTCGTCCAGCAGCGTGTCGTTGGCCGTGGCCAGCTCCTGCAGCTGGGGCCAGCGGTTCACGTCGCCCTTCACGAAGCCGGTGGCCTGGAGGACCTCCAGCTCGGAGTTGTTGTCGAGGTCGGACAGCTTCACGTCCCAGCCCCAGCCGGACCAGGCCAGGTTGAGCGGCGCGCTCTCGTCCTCCCAGATCGCCTCGCCGTCCTCGAGGCTGGAGGTGACCCGGTTCAGGTTGCTCTCCTCGCTCATGAAGGCGAAGTGCGATTCCTCGATGCCGAACGACGCGGTGATGTTGCTGACGTACATGTCGAACACCTGGTCGCCGTTCAGGTCGCCGAAGTCGACGCCCATGCCCTTGAAGGAGTCGATGCCGACGTTCTTGGACTTCGGCTCCATCGGGCCCTTCGAGCCCTCGACGACCTCGAACTTCAGGTTGCCCGGCGTGGACATGTTGAAGAGCAGGCGGTCCGGGCCGAAGTCGTTGCCGACGTACAGCTCGGGCAGCAGGTCGTGGTTCACGTCGGTGGAGCTGGACGCGAGGGCCCACCCGCGGGAGACCTCCAACGGGAACGGGTCGGACATGTCCCACGTCGGGGTGGCGCCCGAGGCGTCCTTCGAGAGGAAGATGTAGTCCTCGCCGCCGTTGAAACCGGCGGACATCGAGTCGTTCATCCAGACGCCCGTGTTCTTGGACGGGTCCAGCACCGGGCCGTGCGGGAAGTAGTTGCCGATGAAGATGTCGGCGTGGCCGTCACCGTCGAAGTCCGCGACGGTCGCGGAGTTCGAGTTCCACTCCGGGCCGTCGTAGGTGCCGGACGACTTGCCGGGCACCAGCTCGGTCGCCTCGTAGGTGTCCTCGTCCATGCCCTTCGCGTCGGCCTGGGCCAGGTGCAGGATCGGCGTGCGGCCCCACATGTAGATGAGCAGGTCGATCCGGCCGTCCTCGTTGAAGTCGCCGGGCACGCAGCCCATCGGCGCCATCACGTCGTTCATCGGCAGCGAGCCGGACGACAGGGCGAACGGCTCGTAGCGCGGCGTCTTGCCCGACTCCGGCGCCGGCGTGACGACCACCTGGTCGATGCGCACGTCGACGAAGCACAGGTCGTTGGCGAGGCCGTCGCCGTCGAGGTCGTTGATCGCGACCGCGGAACCGACCGAGGAGATCCAGGCGTTGATGTGCTGGTAGCGCTGGTTCACCTCGCGGATGGTCTGCTGCGTGTAGCCGCCGGGCAGGGCGATGGACTCGGGCTGGAAGCCGAACTGGGCCGCGACTTCCTGCCGGTCCTCGGCCGACACCTCCGGCAGCCGGGCCACCAAGAACGTGGCCGCGACGAGCACGAGTGCCAAGACGCCGGGTAGTTGCCTGCGCAGCCAACTGGCTGTGGAGGTCACAAGCTGACTCCTTCCTGGTGGATGACTTGCTCGGCGATGCGTCGCCGCCACGTCTCGAACACGAGCGCCGCGCTGTCGGCAGCCGCCGGCGCGGTGCGCACATCCCCGGTGAACGGGGCGGCCGTGCCTGTCGCGCCGGTCGGCGCCGCACCCACGTGCGGCTCCTCTTCCCGGCGTTCCGGGCACTTGTCGATCAGGTCGGCGACGCGCTCGGCGTCGGACTCGCCGACGAACCACGTGCCACGACCGGTGTCCCGGTGTGCCACGGGGATTGGAAACTCTTCCCGCGACTTATTCCCGGGCCGCGGCGTCCGGGTCACCGCCCGCCCGTCACGACCGGCGACGAATCCCATTCCGACGGGTTCACGTGCGATCGCATAGGCGTCATCTGCGGTGAACCGACGCCCGACGATCCCGGGATAATTGCGCCGTGAGGCGCGCAGTGCACTCAACCTCGTCCCCCCAGCTCAGGTGACCCGTCACCGGACAAGCGAACGTGAAAAGAGTTGCAGAGGGTTCACGAGCGTAGCTACTTCAGGCTTGCTCACCGGACGGTGCACGTGCACGAGCATTTGCCGATGCGGTCTTCGGTCCGGCCCGGCCGTCGTCGTCGACCTCATCCGGTGGGCATTCTTGCAGGTCAGCGCGGTTCGAGTGGCGTTTCGCGGCGTCTGGAGCCGACTCGGTGCACCCTGGAGGTTGCATTTAGCTACTGACTTACCGGCGACTTGCCGCGTGCGCTGTCCGGGTGACGTGACAGGTCTTCCGCTACATTTACCGGTGGCCGGTCGGGTCGTTCCCGGTCGCTTTTGGACGATCGAATGCGGACGCCTCGGCGGCGTCGGCATTGTCCGTCAAGGATCGGCCGGTGGATTCTTCCGGCTTGCCGGAGATGAGCACGAACGCGGATGCGCGCCGCTCCTCGGGCGCTCATGCTGGACAGTCCCCGCCGCCGCTCCGCCGGGGCGCACGGTCACGTCACCGGGCTGTCGACGCCGCCAGGTCACTCGTACGCGACCTTCGTGATCGCACGCGACACCGCGATCACGCACCGTGTCCAGGTTCGCTCGGTGCTGTCAAGATGTCAATCTGGAAGAAGTTTCGTCGCCTGAAATCGACATATCCTGACGAGGGATGGTTCCCGGCCGAAGCGAGTGGCACCACTCGACATCCGCCGTGCCGGGTATCGGTGGAGTCGTTCCCCCGAAAATCCTGAGGAGATTCGATGACCCAGCTGAAAGTTGTTTCGAGGCAAGAGTGGTTGGAAGCGCGCAAAGCGCTTCTGGAAAAGGAGAAAGAAGTTACGCGCGCCCGCGACATGATCGCGGAGGAGCGTCGCCGGTTGCCGATGGTGAAGGTCGAGAAGAATTACACCTTCGAAGGCCCGAACGGTAGCCGGCTCTCGCTGCTCGACCTGTTCGAGGGCCGCCGCCAACTCATTGTCAGGCACTACATGTTCAGCCCGGGCGCCACCGAGGGCTGCATCGGCTGCTCCATGCAGGCGGACAGCGTCGGCGAGCTCTCGCACATGTGGGCCCGCGACACCACTTTCGTCATGATTTCCCGGGCGCCGATGGCGGACTTCGCGCCGTTCAAGGAGCGCATGGGCTGGAACCTCCCCTGGTACTCGTCCTTCGGCAGCGACTTCAACTACGACTACGAGGTCTCCACCGACAAGGGCGAGTCGCCGGGTGTCAGCTCGTTCTACCGCGACGGTGACGAGGTGTTCTTCACCTACTCGATCTTCGACCGCGGTGGGGACATCTTCAAGAGCTTCTACAACTACTTGGACATCACCCACCTGGGGCGGCAGGAGGACCAGCTCGAGCACCCGTGGGACTGGTGGCGCTTCAAGGACACCTACAACGTCGAGGACTCGCACGGGCCCAATGACAACTGGTGGAACGGCACCCGGTACAAGGCGTAGCCGACCGCGGATCGACAACTCGCGAGCGCGGGGGCAGGGCTGTGACACGGCCCCTGCCCCCGCGCTCGCGTCGTTTCCGGGAGCCGGCGCGGCGAACGGCCCACGACGGGTCCCGTGAGTCGAAGGGGACGAGTCGGGGCCGGGGTCGGCGGGGGAGCCGGACGGGTGGCGAGCCGGGTGGGTGGCGAGCCGGGTGGGTGGCGAGCCGGGCGGCGCGTGCTCAGCGTCGGGTGGTGACCGGTTCCGCGGGGTCCAGGTCGGCCTCGACCTCGTGCGCCCGGCGCTTCTTCGACGCCACCATCGACGCCGCGACCGACTTGGCGTCGTCGCCGACGCCGACGAGCAGGCTGTGCAGGATCGTGTCGTAGCAGCGGTCGGCGTCGACCGGGTCGATCAGGTAGCCGCCGAGTTCGAGGTTGACCAGGCCGTGCGTCGCGATCCACATCTCGTGCGCGATCAGCAGCGGGTCGTTGTCGCGGAACCGGCCGGCCTCGATGCAGCGGGTGGCGCAGTCGACGACCGTCAGCAGCGTGTACCGCCCGTACTGGCGGTCCTCGTCGGTGAGGGAGAACCCGGCCAGCGACTGCCCGCCGAACATCACCGCGTACAGGTGGGAGTTCGCCTTGGCGTTCTGGCGGTAGGCGTAGCCGAGCACCGCCATGTCCGCCACCGGGTCGTCGGTCCGGAGCACCGCGGAGAACTGGCGCTCCAGTCGGGCGAAGCCCTCGTTCACCATCTCCCGGACCAGGCCGCTCATACTGCCGAAGTGGGTGTAGACGGCCATGGTCGACGTGCCGGCCTCGGCGGCGATCTTCCTGGTCGACAGCGCCTCGGCGCCGTGCTCGGCCAGGAGTCGCGCCGCGATGTCGACGAGCGTGGCGCGCGTTTCCGGATCCAGCTTGCGAGGACTCACGTCAACAGTGTTGCACAACACCGTTATTCTTTGCGTAACGTTGTTATGCCAACGTACTCCGATCGTGTGACCCTCGCGTTCGCCCGGGGCATCGACCACGCGAGCGTACCTCTCCGGACATGTCGAGCCCGCCTTTCAGATCGCCTGTCACGGCCGTGTCGACGCGGGCAGGGGTCCGGGATCGGGTGGCGTGCCCGCGACGACCTGGTTCGCCGCTGGGCCGGTCCGCGGGCCGGGTCGGGACGACCGCCGCGGTGGGTGTGCCCGAATCCGGTACGGCGGCGTGGTGGTGACGCGGCGCGTTCACGGCGCGCCAGGGGCGAACCTGGTTCCTCACGAGTCGTTTCGGCTTGCCGAACCGACGTCCTGTCGATTCCCGGGAACACCTGGCACGTCGGGAAGACCGCGTCGGCGATCGTCCACACCGGAGCGTGCCCGGGCGGTGCGGTGGGGCGAGGCAGCGGTCGGGGGAGTGCCGCTGCCTCGCCCGTGGTGGAGCAGACGACTCGGTTCGCCGACTTCTCCTCCACCACCGCGGGCGCCACCTCGGAGTCGGCCTGGGGTGCCGGCTCCGGGATGGGCTTGAGAGGGGCTGATCGCCGCTTCGGCCGCGAAGGGGGCCGTGGGCGATCAACGACAGGGGTGCGGCGGGCGCTTGGCCGCCGATGGTGGTGGTCCGCAGGAGCGGGACGTCGGGAGGCGGGTCGTGCGGTACGGGGGTGTTCCGGATCGGCCGACGTCCGCGTGCGCGCTCATTTCCCACCTTCCCGTTTCGTCTCCGAGTCGATCGCCGACCGATGTAAGGGAACCTTCCCTATCGGATGTGGGCAACAGTAATGCAGAAGGATCGATCAAGCAAGGGGCGCGCCCGCGGTCGCGTTGTACGGCGAATGGCCGAATTCGCCGGTGAGCCGAACGGTCATCGGGCCGGTCGGCGACTCACCGCCCTGGCGAGGCGGTCCGGTATCGAGAGGGCGGGGCGTGCGCGGCGGCTCGGACGGACCTGCGGGATCCCGATGTGAACGAGCCGCGGGTCCCGGGTCCGGCGTCGCGTCGGGTGTGGTGGCGGTCGATTCGGGAATGATCGGAAACCCGGCCACGTGGAATTCCCGAGAATCGATCACGGTCTTCCTGCGGGTCGACTCGACCTTTCCCGTCTCGGCTGGGCGGTCTGTTCCGACCGGTCCGGTCCGGGTCGCCGCCGGCGGTGGCATGACACCGTTACACTTAGCGATGACCATGAAGCCCCGCACCGGCCGTCCGGTCGACGGGTTGGTGGGTCGGCACAGCGGTCGGTGACGGTGGGTGCCTGGCCCGGGAGCTGCGGCGAGACCGCGTCCGACCTGCGGGCTCCGCTGGTCCGAGCCCTCCGGATCCGGGTCGGGGCGGCCCCCGGGGGACCTTGTGGGCGGGCGGACGGGGTCGCTCGGACATCCGGTGAGTAAATTGTCACCCATCGTGATGGGCGGTAGGCCACCTCGGCGATCGGCGGCCACGGCGTTCACCTGTGCGGTCGTACTGGTTGCCCGAAACGGCGCAGGGTCGTCTCACATATTGCGGTCCTGGTTCTCGGGTAATTTCCAGCGCCACCCGTCCCTGCTAGCGTCCTTCCCGTTGCGAAGTTATTGGGGGCTTCGCACAAAGGCCATCTGGGGTGGTGAAGATCGGCATCGTGCAGGAACCGCCGTATTCACGAAAAAGCGAGTTGGCAGGTTCGCGCCGCACCGCAGCGGCTTTATCTGGGACTACGAACAGTCTGGACGCCGCACGTCCGGCTGCGGTGGCACCGTGCCGCGAATCAACCGACCGCTATTCAGGCCGAAAGGAAACAACCGTGCACGATGCCGTTCAGCGCGCCATCACGTTGATGCGCACGAACTACTACGAACCACTGACCCTGCGCGATGTGGCCGGTGCGGCACTGGTCAGTCCATTTCATTTCTCCCGCTTGTTCCACGCCGCCGTGGGCGTTCCGCCGGGTCGGTACCTGACCGCTGTCCGGCTGTTCGAGGCGAAACGCTTGCTGCTGACCACGTGGATGAACGTCGCGGACATCGTCGCCACCATCGGGTACAGCAGCGTGGGGACGTTCACCACCAGGTTCACCCGTGCGGTCGGCCTCTCGCCGACCCAGTACCGCAACCCGGGGGTGAGCGGTGTGCTCGCGGCCGTCGCGCTGCCGGACTTCGACAACCCCCTGGAGACCGGCTCGTCGGTGTTCGACGCGATGCCGCTGCCGCGGTTCGGCGGCAGCGGCTCGGTGGTCGGCACGCTGGAGGTCCCGGCGTGGGACGACGCGTCGAAGGTCACCGTGGGTCTCATCGACGACCTGATCCCGTGCGGCGTGCCCGCGTCGAGCACGCTCGTCGAGGGCCCGCTCGACCACGAGCTCGTCGTCGGCGCCTCGGCCACCCGGTGCGTCGCGGTCGCGATGCGCGCCGGCAACCCGCGCCTGTCCCGCTCGGGCCTGGAGTTCGCCGGCGGGAACGGCCACGTGGTCGCCGTCGGCCCGGGGGAACACCTGCGGGTCAGCGTCCGGATGCGCGAGCGGGCGCAGGCGCCGGTCGCGGTCGGCACGGGCCGGCGTTAGCCGCCGTCATCGCCGACGTCGCACCGCAAGCGCGAAGTAGACCGTGCCACAACGGCGGGGCATCCTCGTACGAACCGCCGCGGGCGGTGTCCGGAGACCGGTGGTCCGCCGGCGTCGGGAGGTACGAGGTGCTCACCGTGACCGCTTCAGCGAACGGAATGGAGGGACTGTTGTGCAGACTGCGGTAGAGCGCGCGATCGACACGATGTGGAGCCGGTACCACGAGCCGCTTTCACTGGCGGACATGGCGGACACCGCGATACTGAGCAAGTTCTACTTCTCCCGGGTCTTCCGGACGCTGACCGGCACCTCGCCCGGCCGGTTCCTCACCGCGATCCGGCTCACCAAGGCCAAGCAGCTGCTGCTGGAGACGTCGTTGAGCGTCACCGAGATCTCGTACATGGTGGGCTACAACAGCCTCGGCACGTTCACCAGCCGCTTCACCCGCAGCGTCGGCGTGCCGCCCGCCCGCTACCGCGCGTTGTCCTACGGCGGCATCCTGTCGCCCTCGTCGTTCTCCGGGTCCGCGCGCGGCACCCAGGCGGGTTCGGTGGCCGGGTGGGTCGGCGTGCCGGAGACCGCGACGCCCGTGCGCGTGTACGTCGGCGCGTTCAAGGACCCGATCGCCCAGGGCGTCCCGGTCGCGTGCGACATCCGCGACGGCTCGGGGCCGTACCGGCTCGAAGCGATGCCGGAGGGCCGGTACTACCTCCGGGCCGCGGTGGTCGCGGTCGACGACCTCGACCCCAACCCGTCCAAGCGGCGGCCGTTGTTCGTCGGCGCCGCCGAGGCGGGCTCCGTGCGGGCGGGCCGGACGGCGGAGGCGGACATCGAGACCAGGTCGGCGTCCACGTTGGACCTGCCGATCCTGCTCGCGCTGCCCGAGCTGGACACCCGCGACGTGCCGGACGTGGAACTGGCCGTGCCGGCCGCCCGCGCACCGCTGGGCCGCGTGACGCCCTTCGGCGCGCGGGCCCGCTGACCGGAGGTGCCCGGTGCGTCGCGCCGGCTCGTGGAGGTGGCTGGTCCAGCCGTCGGCGTCGGCCGCGCTGCTCGTGCTCGTGGCGGCGGGCGGCGCGATCGGCTGGCGGGTCGGCCGCCTGGTGGGAACCGCGATCGGCGCGGGCGCGGGTCTGCTGGTCGCCGTGCTCCTGCTGGTCGTGGTCGACCGGTTCGGCTCGGCCTTGGCGGCCCCGCCTCCGGTGCCGCCGCCAAGGCCGCCGAGAGCTGACGGGCGTCGGACGGACGAGCGCCGGCAGACCTGACCGCTGCTCCGCGACGCCGAGACGGCCGGGTGGCGCGAACCCCTTGTCGGGCAACCACCCGTGACGCCTGCCGGGGTGCCGCAGAGCCGTGGAGCCCCAGATCCGCAAGCCGCAAAGCCGCCGGGCGTGATCGCGCCGGCGGCTCCGGTGTCGGTCGGAACCGCCGGCGCGATCACGTCACTCGTGCGTCGACCGAGCCGCCGGCGGCAGGGCCTCGGTCTCCGAGCGGAACGTCATCCAGCTGCCCACGCGCCGCGCCGCGGCCAGGCTCGCCCACGACGTCAGGTCGATCAGCGACCCGTCGTCCGGCCGTCCCGCGCGGAAGCGGTCGAGCACCGACTGGTCGATCTGGTAGGACGCCAGCGCGGTCAGCAGCGCCAGGCGTCCGGCGTCCCGCTGGTCCTCGGGCAGCACGGTGATCGCGTCCTCCACCCACGCGCGGCTCACGCCCATCGGCTTGCCGTCCCACCGCGCCAGGTGCTCCAGCACCAGCGAGCGCACCTCGGCCGGCACCGAACGCCGACCGGCCACGTCGATGGCCGCCGCGCCACGCGCGTACGCGCCGGCGATCGCGGCGTGCCCCTCGGCCCACTTCAGGTCCTCGGGCAGCGGCGCGTCGGGCAGCAGGTCGAGCGAGGTGCCCGATCGCGGACCGCGCCGCTCGGCCGACTTGATCAACCACACCAGCACCCGGCGCACGACGGTCATCGACGCGGCCGGCGCGCCCGGTGGCAGCGGCAGCTCGCCGAGGAAGATGTTCACCATCCGGTTGAGGTACTGCAGTACCACCGCCGTGCCGACCATCTCGGGGGCCTGCGCCGCCGGGAACGGCACCGGGTGCCCGGCCGCCCCGTCCGGGGTCGCGTTCGCGGTCGCCCACTCGGCGGCGGCCCGGGTGTCCGGGTCCGGGATGGTGCCGTTCCGGTAGCCGACCAGGTCGATCAGCATCGACGAGTGCATCGAGATGCAGAACGGGCACTCGTTGGTCTCGGAGACCGCGGTGGAGACGGCCTCCTTGTGCGCGCGCGGCGCCGTGCCCGGCACGAGCAGCGTCTCGCGCAGCATCAACCAGGCCGCCGCCAGCACGTCGGGTGACGACGCGTGCAGCGCGATCGGCGGCGCGAGCACGCCGAAGTCGCGTTCGAGCTCCCGGTAGACCCGGGCCACGTCCTCTTCGGCCGCGCCGTAACGCACTGCGCGCACCTGCCGCACCTGCGCGGTGGAGAGCCCGCGCAAGCCGGCCTGTACCAGTGTTGGTCGCATGGGGATCGGTTCCTCCGCGGGCGCTTCAGGGATCGGGAGAAAGAAGAATCACAGCGTAATGGAAACTTCCGCCGCTGGTAAGGTGCCACGACCCGGTTCGGCCGTCCGGCGCTGCGCGCACTACCGGCACCCGCCGGTGATCCCCGACTCCCGGCCGGCCCTCCGCGTCAGGTGGACGCGCAGTCGCGGCTCATGGCGCCGGCCGGTCCGGGTGCCGACCCGTGCCTCACGCGGCCGACCGCACGGTCATCGGCAGCCCGCCGCGCACGCGCAGCGTCAGCATCGGCTCGCCGCGCACGTCGTAACCGGGCACTGTGGACAGTCGCAGCTCGCGCACCACGCTGGCGGCCACGATGGTCGCCTCCATCATGCCGAGACCGCTGCCGACGCACACGCGCGGACCGGCGCCGAACGGGATGTAGGCGTACCGCGACCGACCGGACGACCGGCCGGGGGAGAACCGGTCCGGGTCGAACGTGTCGGGCTCCTCCCAGAACCCGGGGTGCCGGTGCAGGGTGTACGGGCAGAGCAGCACGTCCGCGCCGGCCGGCACGTGGTACCCGCCGATCTCGTCCTCTTCGACGGTCACCCGCGGCAGGATCCACACCGGCGGGTACAGCCGCATGACCTCCTGGATCACCTGGGTGGTGTACCGCAGGCGGGGGATGTCCTGGAACGTCGGCTGCCGGTCGCCCAGCACCTCGACGGCCTCGGCGTGCATCCGCTCCCACACCTCGGGGTGCTTGTCGGCCAGGTAGAACGTCCAGCTGAGCGTGCTCGCGGTGGTCTCGTGCCCGGCCAGCAGCAGGGTCACCATCTCGTCGCGCACCCGCTGGTGCGCGACCGCCGGGTCGGGCTCGTTCCTGGTCGCCTCGACCAGTCGGGACAGCACGTCGTCGCCCTCGGCGGTCGGGTTCGCGCGGCGCTCGTCGACCAGCTGGGCGACGATGCGGTCCAGGTCGGCCCTGGCGCGGTGGAAGCGCCGCTGGATGGGTAACGGCACCCAGTGCGGCACCGTGCTCAACGACATCATCTCGAACATCGCCTGGTTCTGGACCGCCTCGAACGAGTGCCCGATGGACTCGAACGCGCCGAGGTCGGCGTCGAGCAGGGCGCGGCCGAGCACGCCGAGCGTCAGCCCCGTCATCTCCTCGCTGATGTCGATCGGCCCGCCGTCGCGGTGCCCGCGCAGCTTGGCGACCAGACCCGCGGCCTCCTGCGCGATCACGTCGGCCTTGCCCGCGATCCGCTTGGCCTGGAAGACCGGCTGCATCGTCTTGCGCTGCGCCTTCCACAGCTCGCCCTCGCTGGTCAGCAGACCGTCGCCGAGGGCACGGCGCGCGTGCACCAGGCCGATGCCCTTGACGAAGTTGGTCGGGTTGTCGGCGAGCACGTACTTGGCGTGGTCGGGGTGGTTGAAGAAGTACATCGACTTCGGGCCGAGCCGCAGCCGGACCGCGTCGCCGTACTGCTGGGACACGGTGGTCATCACGGAGAGCCGGTCCCGCGCCATCCTGGCCAGCAGGCTCAGCGTCTCGCTGCGCGGCGGTCCGGGAACGGCCCGCCGCGCGCCCGCCGTGTCGGTCGTCGTCATGTCGTCACATCCGCATCGGTCGTGAACGCCGCGGTGATGCGCTTGCGCCACACCTCGAACGCCGGGATCCCGGGGTGCTCGGGCAGTTCGGCGACCGCCGGCGGCCGGGTGTCGTGGCACAACTTCGCCGCTTCTTCGGGCGTCATGTCGCAGAAGACCTTGGTCGCCACACCGGTGTGGTCGACGACGAGGCCCTGGTCCACCCGCGCGGTGGCGGCGAACGCGCTGCCCTGCGCGACGTTGGGCAGGTAGGGGCCCACCCGGTCGGCGTACCAGCGCAGCTCGCTCTCGGGCAGGCCGCCCGCGTAGGTGGCCGCCAGCCCGGAGCCCGCGTACAGGTCGGCGTGGCGCTCCTCGGCGAACCCCTCGATCAGGTCGGCCACGACCTTCGGGTCGGCGCCGCCGACGAACCACATGGCCCGACCGATGCCCTGGTCGATGCCGCGCGGCGAGTACCAGCTGGAGCCGTCGGTGGGCCACGGGAAGGCCGGCTCGCGGTACTGCTCGTGCACGTACTTGCCGGTCTTGAAGAACGCCTGGTGGAACCCGTAGCCGTCGAGCGCGAGCCAGCGCAGCAACGGGTCGTCGTCCAGTCCGAGCTTGGACCAGCGCGACCTCGGCACCCGGGCCATCGCCCAGCCGACGCCGACGAGGACCATGTAGTCGTGGTTCTTGGCCCGCCCCTGGAGGAACCGGCCGGTCCGCCCGCCGCGGCCGAACGGGAGCGCGTCGCGCACCGCGAAGCCCATCCCGGCGCCCTCGTAGGCGAAACCGCGGAACTTGTACGGCATCTCCTCGAGCTTGCGCTCGGCCTCGATCGGCTCACGCGACTCGGCGGCGTAGCCGTAGCCCTCCAGGAAGGAACGCCCGACCGTCTCCAGCAGTTCTCGCGCGGTCTCGTCCTTGTAGTGGAAGCCACGCACGGACAGCTTCGTCGCGGAGATGTTGGGAGTCAGGATGCGGCGCCTGAGCGCGCCCCAAGAGCTGGACAATGTT
This sequence comes from Actinosynnema sp. CA-299493, assembly GCF_050946825.1. NCBI lineage: Bacteria > Bacillati > Actinomycetota > Actinomycetes > Pseudonocardiales > Pseudonocardiaceae > Actinosynnema > Actinosynnema sp. CA-299493. Next base: position 6,942,458 of record NZ_CP191993.1, on the reverse strand, counting down.
CGCTCCCTTCGTCCCGCCACGGATGGCCGCGGCGTTTGGGACTTGGTTGAAATGGTCGGCGCAACCGCGCCCGGATGCCTACTCCCAGCGTGCCCGCCGGCTCCCTCCGCGGGCATCGCGACCGGCGAAGTCGGCATGATCGGAGAAGGCGGCCCCCGGTGCGGAATTCCCAGGTGAGAGACGAATTCGCGGCACGATTCGGCCGTGTTCCCGAGCGGTCCTCTACTTCATCGCGGGGGATCGACGGCGCGCGCACGCCGGGCAACGCGCGAGTAGCAAGGTCATCGCGGCCGGTGCGAGGCTCGGCGGGTGGGTCGCAGAACCCTGCGACCGAAGCGCCCAATCTTCGAGGACTGCTTATGACGGCTCAATATGACGACATCATCGTCGGCGCCGGGTCGGCCGGTGCGGCGCTCGCGGCCCGGCTGACCGAGGACCCGGCTCGACGCGTGCTGCTCCTGGAGGGCGGCCCGGACTACGTCGAGCCGGAGGACCTGCCGGAGGAGATCTTCTACGGCCGCGCGATGTCGTTCGACGGCAATGACTGGACCTTCCGGGCGGACGTCCACGACGGTCGCCGCATCCGCTTCCCCCGCGGCAAGCTCGCCGGCGGCTCGTCGGCGGTCGGCGCGACGGTGGGTCTGCGCGGCGTCGCGGAGGACTACGACGACTGGGCCGCCGCCGGGAACCCCGGGTGGTCCTACGAGGAGGTGCTGCCCTACTTCCGCAAGCTGGAGAACGACTACGACTTCGGCGACAGCGAGTTCCACGGCGGCGGTGGCCCGATGCCGATCCGCCGGTGGCGGCCCGAGGAGCTGTCGCCGGGGCAGACGGCGTTCGTCGAGGCCTGCCTGGCGGCGGGTTTCCCGGAGGTCAAGGACCACAACCACCCGGACGCGACCGGCGTCGGCTCGATCCCGTCCACCCGGCACGACACGGTGCACCGGGCCACCACCGGCACGACGTACCTGCGGTTGGTCCGGTCGCGGCCGAACCTGGAGATCAGGGCGAACACCTCGGTCGACCGGGTGGTGTTCGAGGGCGCGAAGGCGATCGGGGTCATGGCGGCGGCGAAGGGCGGCTCCTACGAGCTCGTCGAGGGCCGTCGGGTCATCCTGGCCACGGGTGCGGTCGCGTCGCCGATGATCCTGCTGCGCTCCGGCATCGGCCCGGCCGAGGACCTGCGCCGGCTGGGCATCGACGTCCGCGCGGACCTGTCGGGCGTCGGCGGCAACCTGGTGGACCACCAGCGCACCGGGGCGTTCCTGGTGCCGCAGCCGGGGGTGATCGACCCGACCGAGGCGTTCCTCCAGCAGATCCTGCGCACCACGTCACCGGTGAGCGGCGAGTTCAACGACCTGCAGTACTACATGGTCAACCACTTCTCGCTGGCGCACTTCCCGGAGCTGCAGATGCTGGCGGGCGCCACCGAGATCCTCGGCGTGATGGTGGTGTCGCAGCGCCCCGGCTCCCGCGGCCGGATCACGCTGCCGTCCGCCGACCCGACGGCCCAGCCGACGATCGTGCTGAACTTCCTCGACGACGAGCGCGAGATGGACATCCTCGTCGACGGCGTCCGCACGGCGTGGAAGCTGGCGCACCACCCGGAGATCATGAAGCTCGGCCAGGGCTTCGTGGTGCTGCGGGACGCCATGATCGACAACGACGACATGGTGCGGCAGTACGTGAAGACCAGCCTCGACAGCGCCTACCACCCGGTGGGCACGGTCCGGATGGGGCCGGCCTCGGACCCGGACTCGGTCGTGGACGAGCGGGGCGCGGTGCACGGCATCGAGTCCCTCTACGTCGCCGACTCGTCCATCATGCCGAGCACGGTGCGCGCCAACACCAACCTGACCTCGATCATGATCGGGGAGCGGATGGCGGCCTGGCTGAGTGAGGGCTGAGACCCGTCACCACGACGAAGCGGCTCCGGAACCTCTTGGTCCGGAGCCGCTTCGTCGTGGTGCCGCAACCGTTACGGCTGCGGGAAGAACTTGGTGACGAACACCTCCCAGGCCCGGTCGCCGAAGATCGCGCGCTGCGGCTTCAGCAGGTGGGTCGGCAGGCCGAGCCGGTAGCGGATCCTCGGGTTGGGGTCCGTGATGGCCTTCTCGATGGTCTCCGCGACCTTGCTGGAGCGCACCGCCGTGCGACCGCGGCCCTTGGGCTTGTCGACCTCGCGGTAGGCGCCGTGCCAGACGACGAAGCGCTCCCAGAAGTCGGCGTACAGGTCGCTGTCGGTGTCCAGGCCGAGGTCGCCGACCGTGGTCGGCACGAACGAGCCGAGGATCGGCGACGGCTCGATGATCGACACCTTGATGTCCCACGGCTTCACCTCCAGCCGCAGCGAGTCGCTGATGGCCTCCAGGGCGTGCTTGGTCGCCTGGTAGTAGCCGCGGCCGGGGGTGGCGAACAGGCCGAAGATCGACGACATCATGATGATCCGCCCGGAGCGCTGCTCGCGCATGCCGGGCAGCACCAGCTGCGTCATCCGGGACAGCCCGAAGAAGTTCGTCTCGAACTGCCGCCGCACCTGGTCGATCGGCGTCTCGCCGATCGTCCCGTTGAGGCTGTAGGCGGCGTTGTTCACCAGGACGCCGACCGCGCCGTGGTCCTCGGTGATGCGCTCCACCGCGGCCACCATCGACTCCTCGTCGGTGACGTCCACCTGGAGCGTGGTGATGCCCTCCTCGGCGAGGTCCTTCAGCCCGTCCAGGTCACGCCCGGTGGCGTACACCGGCCAGCCGGCGCGGTGCAGGCGCAGCGCGGTGGCGCGGCCGGTGCCGGACGACAGCCCGCCCGAGGAGTTGACGCCGGTGATCAGGACCGCGCGGGACGCCGTCACGCCTCACCTCCGGCCGGGACCTCCTGCTGCGACACCCGGCTCGCCGCCACCGAGAAGCCCAGGCCCAGGCCGTCCACCATGCGGGTGATGAAGTTGAACATCCCGGCGATGAAGAAGCCCTCCAGCAGCTCCTCGGAGGTCCAGCCGGCGTCCGTGGCCAGCTTCCAGTCGACGTCGGTGATCTTGTACGCCTCCTTGCTCAGCTTGGTGAGCAGGCGCAGCAGTACCTTGTGCTTCTCGTCCACCGGCAGGTCCTCGACGGACTCCGCGGACTCGACCGCCTTCGCGGTCTCCTCGGGGCCGCCGAAGGCCTGGAAGAAGAAGTTGTGCGTGCCGACGCAGTAGGGGCACTGGTTGACCTTCGACGTCCACGCGGCGATCAGCTCGCGCGTCTGCCGGGGCATGATGCCGGTGATGAACATGCCCTTGTAGCCGGCCACCACCCCTTCGAGCAGGTCCGGCCGGGTGGACAGCAGGCGGAACATGTCCGGCACGAACGGCAGGTTGGTGTTGCTCTTGATGTCGGCGTACAGCTCGGCGAGGCGGCCTTCGGCCTGACCCTCGTCGACCAGCGGAACCCGGACGTGGGTGGTTGCGTCCATGCTCGACTCACCTTTCAACAGCGGATGGGGCGTCACGAGGGATGTTGCGGCGGCGCAGCACCGGGATGGCCTCGGCCTGGAAGTCGAGGTCGGAGTCGAAACCCTTGATCATGCCCTCGATGACCAGCAGCGAGAGCAGGGGGAAGGCGAACTCCGGCGCGGGGAACAGGCCGAAGCGGCGTTGCAGGTCGAACAGCCGGCCGGCGAAGGTGGCGAGGTCGAACTCGCCGGACTTCGCGCCCGACGTCTCCGACACCAGCTCGCCGAGCGCGGTGCGGAAGCCCTCCAGGTCGCAGTCGTCGGCGACCTCGGCGGCGCTCTCGATGACGATCTGGGCGCACATCCAGCCGTCGCCCATCGCCATGTTGATGAAGAAGTCCGCGAACGACCGGCGCACCGGGTCGGGCAGCTGGATGACGAAGCCGGCGTCCAGCATCACCAGGTCGGCGTTGAGGTCGAAGTACAGGTTGCCCGGGTGCAGGTCGCAGTGCACGAAGCCGTCGATGAACAGCATCTCGTAGACCGTGCCCAGCACCGCCCGCTGCACCGAGCGCCGGGTGGCGAGGTCCAGCTCGCCGGGCTCGAACCGCCTCAGGTCGCTGATGAACTCCATGACCACGGTCTCGGGCGTGCACAGCTCCGGCAGCGGCGCCGGGATGGTCACGTTGCGCGTGCCGCCCTCCAGGTTGGCCCGCAACGCGGTCAGCGACGCCGCCTCGGCCGCGAAGTCGAGCTGCCGCAGGATCGCGCCGCCGACCTGCCCGTGCATGAGCTTGAACGGCATCTTGCGCAGCTTGGGCAGCATGCCCATCAGGCTCATCGCCGAGGAGGTCAGCGTGAAGTCCTGCCACATCACGCGCTCGATGCCGGGCCGGCGCACCTTGACCGCGACGTGCCTGCCGTCCAGCGTGACGGCTTCGTGGACCGTCGCGATGCTGCCGGAGGCGACCGGCTCCCAGTCGAACTCCCGGAACGGCCACGGCCGGTCGCGGTAGGCGTGCCGGACGGCGCGCTCGATCCGCCGCCTGCGCGGGGGCGAGGCGCCGTCGGTGAGCCGCCCCAGCGGGGTGGTCACCTCTTCCGGCAGCAGGTCGCGCCGGGTGCTCAGCAGTTGGCCGATCTTGATGTAGGACGGCCCGAGGCGGGTCAGCATCCGGACCCACCGGTCGCCGTCGCGCAGGCCTCGCCCGTCCTTCGAACGCCGGAAGCGCGCGCCGAGCGCCGAACCGGCGATGAGCAGGCCGTAGAAGAACACGATGGCGCCGACCCACGCGCAGCGCAGGACCAGCCCGGGCAGCCGCACCAGGCGGCCAGTGGTCTCGGTCATCCTCGCCCCTGTCGTGCGATTCGGCCGGGCGGCACGCCGCCGCCCGCCTGCGATCGTCTCGGCGCCGGTGACGCGCCGCCTACTCCCTCCGTGCCTTGCGGGTCCGAAGGGAAATCCACTTATGCATTACAGCGTTACACGACCGCTTTCCTCTTCTCGCGCATTGCTGTTCACGAGTCGTCGGCCGGAAGGCGGCGGACACGACGACGCCGGGGCAACCGCGAAATCGCGGCTGCCCCGGCGTCGTGGAATCGCGGGTCAGATCCCCAGGGCCGCCTCGGCGAGCCTGGTGCCCTCGACGCGCGCGGCGATCTTGGCGAACGCCGTGTCGCGCGAGGTGGACGTGTCGTCGGCGAACGGGGCGAAACCGCAGTCGTCGCAGGTGCCCAGCCGCTCGACGGGGAGGAACTCGGCCGCCTCCAGCACGCGGTCGCGCACCTCCTCGGGCGTCTCCACCCGCGGGTCGATCGGGTCGGTCACGCCGATGAAGACCTGCGCGTCGGCGGGCAGGTGCTCCTTGATGATCGCCAGCACCCGGCGGCGGTCGGGCTCGCTGGCCAGCTGCACGTAGAACCGGCCCGCCTTGATCCGGAACAGGTCCGGCAGCAGGTCGGCGTAGTCGACGTCCGCGCTGTGCGTGGAGTCCTGGTCGCCGCCGGGGCAGGTGTGCAGGCCGATCCTGGTCCGGTCCTCGGCGGAGAACCGGTCCAGCACCGCGTTGTTGAGCGCCACGAAGTCGCGCAGCAGCCCGCCCGACGGGTCGAGCTTGAGCGACAGCCGCCCCTCGGTGAAGTCCAGCTGCACCACGGCCGCGCCCGCGTCCAGGCAGGCGCGGATGTCGGCCTCGGTCTCGTTGACGAGGTCCGCGATGAACTCGTCGCGCGAGTAGCCGTCGATCCCGTCGGCCGGGTAGAGCAGGGCCAGTGCCGACGGCGCGATCACCGGCTGCTTCACCGGCAGCGCCGTGAGCTGCTGCGCGGCGCGCAGCAGGTCGACGGCGTGCGCGGAGTAGCGGAACGGCCCGCTCGTGAGCACGGGCAGCTGACGGGTGTGACCGTCGGCGAACGGCACGACCGCGCCGCCCGCCGCCAGGTCGGCGATGCCCGCCACCGGGTAGGTCAGGAAGCTCGGCTTGTCCTGCTCGCCGTCGGTGACCACCGGCGAACCGGTGGCCTCGAACCGGCTGACCGTGTCCGCTAACGCCTCGTCGGTCAGTGCGCGCAGCGCAGCGGCGTCGATGCGGCCTTCCGCGTGGTCCTGGAAGCCCTTGAGGAGCTCCGCGGGACGCGGGACGCTGCCGATCGGCTCGGTCGGTATACCCATGGTGTGCTTGTTCCCATCGCCGTGATCAGGCCCAAGGTGCGGTCGGGTACCACGGGATGATCTCCCGCCGCGCCAGCATCCTGATGTCCCAGTACATGAAGGTGAAGACACCGGCGACGATCAGCGCGACGGCCGTGACAGCGGCGATCCGACTCGGTTTCGCGGAGAGCCACCGCTGCAAACGGCCGCCGGTGAAGTACGCCAGCGCGAGGAACAGTAGAGCCATGATGACGATGTTGCCTACCGACTGAAGGGTGAACGCCGCAGCGCCGTACAGGGGATTGTGGCTCTCCGCCGCGTCACGGAACATCTGCCGGAACAGCCCGAACGGGCGACCGATGAGGAAGCCGGCGATCAGCACGCCCATGAACACCATCGGGGCGTTCGGGAACCGCTTGGCGATCTTGCGGAACGGGTCGCGCACGTACCCGAGCGCGGCGAGCCCCAGGTAGACCATCACGAGCCCGATGATGCCGAACACGATCAACGACTGGATGCCGCGGCTGCTCAGGGTGCCCGGCTGGTTCGCCGCGGTGGAGAACTGCGGCATCCGCGTGCCGATGATCCCGACCAGGACCCCGTAGAGGGCGGACACCGGGATCATGCCGACGGCCAGCCACCCGACCGGCTTGAGCGTCGCGGCCAGCTTCGCCCAGCGCGACCCGGTGGCGCTGAGCATGGGCGCGACGGCGCCGAACGCGGCGATGTTGCACGCGGTGAACGTGCCCGCGATGCCGCTGACGAAGGCGAACGCGATGCCCGCCGCGATGCCCTGGATCGGGGTCTCCTTGGCGTCGTGGCCGAGCAGGGTGTTGGCCACGCTGTCGCCGATGGTCGAGTCGACGAACTGCGCCGACCACACCACGGTCAGCAGGAAGCCCGCGATCGAGCTGAGCAGGACGATGAGCCCGCGCCTGCGCGGGAAGTGGCCGTTGACGAACGACGACGTGGCCACCGCCGTCGTTGCGGGCTCCTGCCGGACGAGCCTGTTGGTTCCGGTGCGCGCCATGTGATCCCTCTCCGGAGCAATGCTGAACGGCCGATGTGAGCCCCTACGTGGCGTCGATTCGGGGGCCTGCAAAGCATCCCAGTGTGATGTCTCGATTACTTCTTCCGGTGTGCGCACCTGGTGGGCCGAATGGCTCACGTCGGGTGGCGTACGGCCGCGTGACCGGTCGAGCCCGCAGGTCTGCGGCCTGCGGCGGGCACCTGGTGGTGGTCGGGCCGGGCGGCGCGCGAGGTGCCCCGCCGGTCACCCGCGGAATTCAAATCACGCTGTTATGGAAAAGCGCAGGTCAGCAGGGCAAAATCGGAGAAGCAGTGTCGTCGGGCGGTCGTGCAGTCTTACGTTGCGCACTTTTACGAAGTGTCGTGTGTTTGCACTTTTCAGTGCGCGACAGCTTTTTTCTCGGACCATCCAGAACCCCCGATGTCCTCAAAGACGGTGAAAGCATGAGCAGTGAGCGGATCGCAATCGTCGGCATCGGCCTGCGCTACCCCGATGCCGGTTCAACCGGGGAACTGTGGGAAAACGTCCTGGCCGGTCGTCGGGCCTTCCGCAGGCTGCCCGACGAGCGGATGAACCAGGCGGACTACTACTCCCCCGACCCCGAGGCACCAGACCGCTTCTACAGCACGAAAGCGGCGGTGCTGCGCGACTTCGAGTTCGACCGCGTTCGCTACCGCGTGGCGGGCAGCACGTTCCGCTCCACCGACCTGACGCACTGGCTGGCGCTCGACGTGACCTCCCAGGCGCTGGCCGACGCGGGTTTCCCCGACGGCGAGGGCCTGCCGAAGCGGTCGACCGGCGTGGTGCTGGGCAACAGCCTCACCGGTGAGTTCTCCCGGGCGAACGTGATGCGGCTGCGCTGGCCGTACGTGCGGCGCACCGTCGCCGCGGCGCTGACCGGCAAGGGCTGGCCCGAGGACGAGATCGCGGGCTTCCTGAGCCAGCTGGAAGTGGACTACAAGGCGCCGTTCCCGGAGATCAACGAGGACACCCTGGCGGGCGGTCTGGCCAACACCATCGCGGGCCGCATCTGCAACTACTTCGACCTGCGCGGCGGCGGCTACACCGTCGACGGCGCGTGCTCCTCGTCGTTGCTGTCGGTCGCCACGGCCGCCAAGTCGCTCGTCGAGGGCGACATGGACGTGGCCATCGCGGGTGGCGTCGACCTGTCGATCGACCCGTTCGAGGTCATCGGCTTCGCCAAGACCGGCGCGCTGGCCAAGCGCGTGATGAAGGTCTACGACAAGGACTCCAACGGCTTCTGGCCGGGCGAGGGCGCCGGTTCGCTCGTGCTGATGCGCGAAGAGGACGCCCTGGCCAAGGGCGCGCGGATCTACGCCACCATCGCCGGCTGGGGCGTGTCGTCGGACGGCAAGGGCGGCATCACCCGCCCCGAGGCCGACGGCCACCGACTGGCCCTGCACCGCGCCTACGGCCGCGCGGGCTACGGCCTGGAGTCGGTGTCCTACTTCGAGGGCCACGGCACCGGCACGGCGCTGGGCGACGAGACGGAGATCGAGGCGCTGTCCTCGGCCCGCCGCACCGCCGATCCGGACGCCCGGCCCGCCGCGCTGAGCACCGTCAAGGGCAACTTCGGGCACACCAAGGCAGCGGCGGGGGTCGCCGGACTGATCAAGGCGGCCCTCGCCGTGCACCACCAGGTCATCCCACCGGGCACGGGTCACTACGACCCGCACCCGAAGCTGACCGCCGACGACGCGGTGATGTACGTGCCGCTGGAGGCCGAGCTGTGGCCGGACGACCAGCCGGTGCGCGCCGGCGTGTCGGCCATGGGCTTCGGCGGCATCAACACCCACATCGCCCTGGAGGCCGCGCCCGACGCGACGCGCCGCGAGCAGCTCGACGTCCGCACGAAGGCGTTGGTCGCCGGTCGCCAGGACGCCGAGGTGCTGCTGTTCGACGCGCCCGACCGCACGACGCTGAAGGACCGCGTCGCCGAGGTCGCCGCGCTGCTGCCGAAGCTGGCGTTCGCCGAGCTCGCCGACCTGGCCGGGGCGTTGTCGGCCCGGCTGACCGGCGCCTCGCTGCGTGGAGCCGTCGTGGCCCGCACGCCCGAGGAGGCCGAGCGCAAGGTCGAGCGGCTGATGGTCGCGGTGAGCGAGGGCGGCACGCTCTTCGACGCCAACGACGGCGTGTTCCTGGACGACCGGACGGCGGCGCCGCGCCTGGCGTTCCTGTTCCCGGGCCAGGGCTCCGGCCGGGGCGCGGTCGGCGCCATCCGCCGCCGCTTCCCGGTCGCCGAGGAGGTCTTCCGGACCGCCGGCCTGCCCACCGACGGCGACCAGGTCGCCACCGAGGTGGCGCAGCCGCGCATCGTCGCCGGTTCCCTCGCCGCGCTGAACGTGCTGCGGGACCTGGGCATCGAGGCGCACACGGCCGTCGGGCACAGCCTCGGCGAGCTGTCCGCGGTGCACTGGGCCGGCGCGCTCAGCGCCAACCGGGTGCTGTCGCTGGCCGCCGAGCGCGGTCGCGTCATGGCGAGCGCGAGCAAGGGCGGCGGCGCGATGGCCGGCCTGGGCACGACGCCCGAGCGCGCGCTGGAGCTGGCCGCCGGCGAGGACGTCGTCATCGCCGGGTACAACGGTCCCGCGCAGACCGTGCTGTCCGGCCCGGCCGAGGCCGTGGACCGGGTGTGCGCGGTGGCCCGGGCCGAGGGCGTGCAGGCGACCCGCATCAACGTCTCCCACGCGTTCCACTCGCCGCTGGTGTCCCCGGCGTCGTCGGCCATGGCGGAGCGGCTGGTCGACTTCGACTTCGGCCGGCTGATCCGCCCGGTGCACTCCACCGTCACCGGTGACGTGCTGGAGGCGGGCGCCGACCTGCGCGAGCTGCTGCGCGACCAGATCACCCTCCCGGTCCGGTTCCACGAGGCCGCCACCAAGGCCGCCGCCGTGACCGACCTGGTCGTCGAGGTCGGCCCCGGCCGCGTCCTCACCGGCCTGCTGGAGGAGATCGCGCCCGGCAAGCCCGCGCTCTCCGTCGACACCGACAGCGGTTCGCTCACGTCGCTGCTGACCGTCGTCGCCGCCGCGCACGTGCTCGGCGCGCCGGTCCGCACGGATGCCCTGTTCGGCGACCGGGTCCTCCGCGACCTGCCGCTGGACGGCACGATGACGTTCCTGGCGAGCCCCTGCGAGACGGCTCCCGCGCTGGAGTCGAGCCTGCGCACGGCCGAGGAGAACGCCTCCGCGGCGGTCAAGTCGGCCAAGTCCGAGACGGCCGCGGGCTCCGACGGCGAGTCCACGCTGGAACTGCTGCGCCGCCTGGCCGCGCAGCGCGTGGAACTGCCGCTGGACGCCATCACCGCGGACACCCACCCGCTGGACGACCTGCACCTGAGCTCCATCACGGTCGGCCAGCTGGTCAACGAGGTCACCCGCAGCCTCGGCCGCCCGGCCCTGGAGGGCACGACCAACTTCGCCACCGTGCGGATGGGCGAGCTCGCCGACCTGATCGACAACCTGGCCGAGACCGCGCACGCCGACGAGCGCGACAGCGGCGAGGTGCCCGGCGTCGCGTCGTGGGTGCGGCCGTTCCTGGTCGAGCACGTCGAGCGCGAGCTCGTCGCGGCGACGCCCGGCGCGGTGGGGGAGTGGACCGTCTACGCCCCCGAGGGCCACCCGCTGGTCGAGCCGCTGAAGGCCGGCCTGCCCGGCGACGGCGTGCTCCTGCTGCTGCCGCCGGAGGGCGGTGACGCCCACGTCGGCCTGTTCCTGGAGGCCACGCGCGACGTGCTGGCGTCCGGCCGCAGGCTCGCGGTCGTGCAGCACAAGCTCGGCGCGTCGGGCCTGGCCCGCACGCTGCACCTGGAGGCGCCGCACATCCCGGTGACGCTGGTCGACCTCGCACCGGGGCAGACCGGCCCGGAGACCGACGTGGCACGCCTGGTGGCGGCCGAGGTCGCGGCCACGACCGACTTCTCGCAGGTGCGGTACGACGCCGACGGCGTGCGGACCGTGCCGGTGCTGCGGGCGGTGTCCGGTCAGGCCGGGGGATCGCCCCTCGACTCGGACGACGTGCTGCTGGTCACCGGTGGCGGCAAGGGCATCACGGCCGAGTGCGCCATCGCGATGGCGACCGACTCGGGCGCGTCCCTGGCGCTGATCGGGCGGGCCGACCCGGCCGCCGACCCGGAGCTGGCGGCCAACCTCGCCCGGATGACCGCGGCGGGCATCAAGCACCGCTACGAGCGGGCCGACGTGACCTCCGCCGAGCAGATCGCCGTCGCGGTGGCGAAGTTCCGCGCCGAGCTGGGCGAGGTCACCGCCGTGCTGCACGGCGCGGGCCGCAACGAGCCCAAGGCGCTGACCGGGCTGTCCGAGCAGGACTTCCACGCGACGCTGGCGCCGAAGATCACCGGCCTCAACGCGGTGCTCGACGCCGTGGACCAGGACCGGATCAAGCTCCTGGTCACGTTCGGCAGCATCATCGGCCGGGCGGGTCTGCGCGGCGAGGCGCACTACTCGACCGCCAACGACTGGATGAGCGAGCTGACCGTCGACTTCGGAGTGAAGCACCCGCAGGCGCGCGTGCTGGCCCTGGAGTGGTCGGTCTGGTCCGGCGCGGGCATGGGCGAGCGGCTGGGCGTGGTCGAGGCGCTGATGCGCGACGGCATCACGCCGATCTCCACCGACGCGGGCATCGCGGTGCTCCGCGAGGTGCTGGCCGACCCGACCGTGGGCCCCGTGCTCGTGGTCTCCGGCCGCGCGGCGGGCCTGCCCACGTTGGAGATGGCCCGCGCCGAGCTGCCGCTGGCCAGGTTCGTGGACCGCGTCCTGGTCCACTACCCGGCGGTCGAGCTGGTCACCGAGGCCGACCTGTCCGACGGCAGCGACCCGTACCTGGGCGACCACCTGCTCGAAGGCGACCTGCTGTTCCCGGCGGTCATCGGCATGGAGGCGATGACCCAGGTGGCCAGTGCCCTCACCGGGCACGACTCGCCGCCGCTGCTGGAGGACGTGGAGTTCCTGCGGCCGGTGGTCGTGCGGCCGGGAGGCTCGCTGACGGTGCGCATCGCCGCGCTCGCCCGTGACGCCGAGACGGTGGACGTGGCGATCCGGGCCGAGGACACCGGGTTCTCCGCCGACCACTTCCGGGCCCGGCTGCGGTTCCCGCGACCGGCGATCCCCGGCGACGTGGTCGACGGCGGTCCCGTGCTGCCGCTCGTGCCGGTCGACCCGGTCACCGAGCTGTACGGCAGCGTCCTGTTCCAGGGCAAGCGGTTCCAGCGGTTGCAGGGCTACCGGCGGGCGAGCGCCCGGCACGCGGTGGCCGAGGTCGCCACGACGTCCGTGGCCACCTGGTTCGCCCCGTTCCTGCCGCAGGACCGGATGCTGGCCGACCCGGGCACGCGGGACGTGATGATGCACGCCATCCAGTGCTGCGTCCCCGACGCCACGCTGCTGCCGCAGAGCGTGGAGCGGCTCTACCTGGCCGCGCAGGTCGACCAGCTGGCCCAGTACGTGGTGCTGGACGCCCGCGAGCGGTCGCAGGACGGCGACAGCTACACCTACGACCTCGACGTGCGCGACCCCGAGGGCCGGCTCGTCGAGCGGTGGGAGGGCCTGGTGCTGCGGGCCGTGCGCAAGCGCGACGGCGCGGGACCGTGGACGCCGACCATGCTCGGCTCCTACCTGGAGCGCTCGCTGGAGCGGGTCCTGGGCGGCAGCCGCGCGATCGTGGTCGAGCCCGACCCGACCGACGCCTCGCCGGAGCGCCGCGCGCAGACCGCGCTCGCGCTCAGCCGGGCGCTGGACCGTCCCGTCGAGGTGCACTACCGGCCCGACGGCAAGCCCGAGGTCGACGGGGTCGAGGTGTCCGCCTCGCACAGCGCGGGCGTCACCTTCGCCGCGGCGGCGGCGGGCGGCACGCTCGGCGTCGACGTCGAGGAGGCCGTCGCCCGGTCCGAAGAGGACTGGACGGGGCTGCTCGGCGAGGACCTGATCGCCGTGCGCGACCTGCTCACCGCCGAGGTGGGCGAGACGGCGGCCATCGCCGGCACCCGCGTGTGGAGTGCCCTGGAGTGCCTGCGCAAGACCGGTTCCACCACGCAGGCGCTCACCGTCGACCGGGTCCACCCGGACGGCTGGGCCGTGCTGTCGACCGGCGACGCCAAGGTCGCCACCTGGGTGACCACCGTCGTCGACCGGTCCGAACCGGTGGTGTTCGCGGTGCTCGTGGGCAAGGAGGGCTGACATGACCGACTACTACGAGATCCGCCACACGGTCGGCTTCGAGGAGACCAACCTCGTCGGCAACGTGTACTACGTGAACTACCTGCGGTGGCAGGGGCGGTGCCGGGAGATGTTCCTGAAGGAGAAGGCGCCGAGCGTGCTGAAGGACCTCCAGGACGACCTCAAGCTGTTCACCCTCAAGGTGGAGTGCGAGTTCTTCTCCGAGATCACCCTCTTCGACGACCTGTCGGTGCGGATGCGGCTGGAGGAGCTGACCCAGACGCAGATCCAGTTCAGCTTCGACTACGTCAAGGTCACCGGCGACCAGGAGGTCCTGGTCGCCAAGGGACGGCAGCGGATCGCGTGCATGCGCGGCCCGAACACCAACACGGTGCCCTCCCGGGTGCCCGAAGACCTGCGCAAGGCGCTCGCGCCCTACGCCGAGGCCCCGGTGCTCGCCCGCGCCGGGCTGGGGGGATGACGGACATGTACGAGGCGGCGCCCACGATGGAGGAGACCACGCTGCGGGACGCGATGTCCCTGTTCGCGACCGGGGTCACGGTGCTGACGGTCGGTGGCGAGCACGCGCACGGCATGACGGCGAACGCGTTCACCTCGGTGTCGCTCGACCCGCCGCTCGTGCTGGCCTGCATCGCCCACTCGGCGGTCATGCACGACGCGATCACCAACACCAAGCGGTTCGGAGTGTCGATCATGGGCGCGGACCAGCGGGACACCGCGAAGTACTTCGCCGACAAGCGCCGCCCGCTCGGGCCGGAGCAGTTCGACGCGGTCGACTGGATCGAGGGATCGCACAGTGGCGCGCCGCTGCTGAACGGTTCGCTGGCCTGGTTGGAGTGCGAGCTGGTGCAGTTCTACGACGGCGGGGACCACACGATCTTCGTCGGTCAGGTGCTGAGCTCCAGCCGGGGCGCGTCCGCGTCCGCGCTGCTGTTCTACGGCAGCTCGTTCCACCAGGTCTGACCTCAGGGTCCGCACGCTTCGGGAAGGAGTGCACATGCTGGTGACCGTCACCGGTGGTACCGGTTTCGTCGGCTCGCACACGGTGGCGGAGCTCGTGCGCGCCGGCCACCGGGTCCGCCTGCTGGTCCGGGACGCGAGCGCGGTGGAAGCCGCCACGCGACCGTTGGAGGTGCCACCCGACGCGGTGGACGTCGTGGTCGGCGACGTGACCGACGAGCGGTCGGTCGACGCGGCGGTGCGGGGCGCGGACGCGGTGGTCCACGCGGCGTCGGTGTACTCGTTCGACCGGCGCAGGCGGGCGGAGATGCTGCGGACCAACGCGCACGGCACGGAGGTGGTGCTCTCCGCCGCCCGCCGTGCCGGCGCGGGCCGCGTCGTCCACGTGTCGAGCATCGCGGCGCTGTTCACGCCCGGTGTGCGGGTGATCCACGAGCAGTCGCCCGTCGGCACGACCCGTGAGCCGTACGCCGCGACCAAGGCGGCGTCGGAGGCCATCGCGAGACGGCACCAGGACGAGGGGGCGCCGGTGGTCATCAGCTACCCACCGGCCCTCCTCGGGCCGTACGACCCCAAGTTCGGCGACCAGATCGACCGGTTGCGCAACACGGTGCGCGGGCTCATGCCGATGTGGCCCGCGGGCGGGTTGCAGATCGGCGACGTGCGGGACACGGCGGCGCTGCACGTGGCGATGCTGTCCCCGGACGCGACGGCCCCGGATTCGGTCGGCCGGCACTTCGGTCCCGGGCACTACCTCGACATGCGGGAGTACCTGGCGGGTGTCCGGGAGGCCACCGGGCGCGCGTTGCCCGCGGTCTTCCTGCCCCCGGCGATGATGACGCCCGTCGGGCGGTTCGTCGACCTGGTGCAACCGCTCTGGCCGTGGCACATCCCCGCCGAGTACGGGGCCATCGCCACGGTCGGCGCGGCGGTCCGGGTCGACCCGGCCGCGAGCACGCTCGACCTCAAACCCCGCCCGTTCGCCGACACGGTCACCGACGCGGTGCGGTGGCTCGCCGACACCGGTGCGGTGACCGAACGCCAGGCAGGACGCCGATGACCACTTCACGGATCGACCACGTCAACGGGCACTCGGACTTCCGGCCCGAACTGCCCGCCCGCACGATGGAACTGCTGCGGGAGCGCAACGACGACCTGCGCGACCGGGCGGTGTCCAACGCCGAGTCGGTGCGCCGGCAGCGCTCGCTCGGCAAGCACACGGCGCGCGAGCGCCTGGACATGCTGCTGGACAAGGGCTCGTTCACCGAGATCGAGCTCTACCGGCGGCACCAGGCGCACGGCCTGAAGGTGTCCGAGCACCGCCCGCACACCGACGGCGTGGTGGCGGGTTCGGGCACCATCGACGGACGGCGCGTCTTCGTCTACGCGCAGGACTTCACCATCTTCGGCGGTTCGCTCGGCCAGGCGCACGCGGCGAAGATCCACAAGGTGATGGACATGGCCATCGACACCGGCTCGCCCATCATCGCGCTGAACGACAGCGGCGGCGCGCGCATCCAGGAAGGCGTGATGGCGCTGGACGGCTACGGCGGCATCTTCCTCCGCCAGGTCGCGGCGTCCGGTGTCATCCCGCAGATCGCGGTGGTGCTGGGGCCGTCCGCCGGCGGCGCCGCGTACTCGCCCGCGCTGGCCGACTTCACGTTCATGGTGCGCGGCACCGCGCAGATGTACCTGACCGGTCCCGACGTGGTGCAGGCCGTGTCGGGGGAGAAGGTCACGCACGACGAGCTGGGCGGCGCGGCGGTGCACGGCGAGCTGTCGGGCGTGGCGTCGTTCGTGCACGACGACGAGGAGTCGTGCCTGGAGGACGTCCGCTACCTGGTGTCGATGCTGCCGTCGAACAACCTGGAGTCCCCGCCCGCCCACGAGCCCGTGGGCGCGGTGGACGACGTGCGGCCGGAGTTCGCCTCGATCGTGCCCGTCGAGCCGAACAAGCCCTACGACATGCGCACCCTGATCGAGGAGCTGGTGGACGACGGGGAGTTCCTCGAAGTGCACGAGGGGTGGGCGCGCAACGTGGTGGTGGCGTTCGGTCGGATCGACGGCGCGGTCGTGGGGCTGGTCGGCAACCAGCCCCTGGTGTTCGCGGGCGTGCTGGACATCGAGGCGTCCCAGAAGGCGGCGCGGTTCGTGCGGTTCTGCGACGCGTTCGGCATCCCGCTGGTGTCCCTCGTGGACGTCCCGGGCTTCCTCCCGGGCACGGCGCAGGAGCACGCGGGCGTGATCCGGCACGGGGCGAAGCTGCTCTACGCCTACTGCGAGGCGACCGTGCCGCGCATCCAGGTGATCGTGCGCAAGGCCTACGGCGGCGCGTACATCGTGATGGACTCCCGGTCCATCGGGACGGACCTGTCGCTGGCCTGGCCCACCAACGAGATCGCGGTGATGGGCGCGGAAGGCGCGGTGAACGTCATCTTCCGCAAGGAGCTCGCCGCGTCGGCCGACCCGGACGCCCTGCGGGCCGAGCTGCTGGCGGAGTACTCGGAACAGCTCGTGCACCCGTACTACGCGGCCGAGCGGGGTCTGGTGGACGACGTGATCGACCCGTCGCACACCCGGTCCGCGGTCGCCAGGGGGCTGGCGATGCTGCGCGACAAGCGTCGCCCGACGCCTGCGCGCAAGCACGGCAACGTGCCGCTGTAGCGCCGCGGCACCTCCACAACGGCACCTCGACCCACAGCGAGGTGCCGTTGCCGCGTCCGGGCTCAGGTCAGCCGGACCACGTGCACCCGCCCTCCCCGCCGACGTTCCGGACGAGATCGGCGAGATCGTCGCCGGGCCGCAGGACGTTGCCCGCTCGTTCCGGGGTGACCAGCCAGAGCGCCGCGACTCCCGGACAACGTCGAGGGGGGCGTGCCCGTCCGTAGGACATGACCGACGAACGCGCCGAGCCCGGCGCACGGCACCTCGACGTGACGCGCCTGCCCGAGGACGTCGTGGCGCTCGTCGACGCCCTCGGGCCCGGCGAGAGCCTGGTCGTCACGCGCGAGGGCGCGCCGATCGCGACGGTCACCGGCACGGGGGCACGGCACGGGGAGGACGGGCCGGAGCCGTCGGTGCGCGACGTGACCGTGGTGGCCACCGCGATGAAGCTGTCCAGGTCGGCGCGGGCGGCGCTGTCGGCGGCGCTCGGCGAGGACTACATCGTGCTCGACCTGCACGCGGCGCCGAGGACGGCCGACGTGCTGCTGGTGCCGCCGAGCAGTCCGCAGCTGGTCGGGCTGCTCCGGTCGACGTTCCCCGAGGCCCGCGTCATCGTCACCGAGGTCGAGGACGACGGCCTTGCGGTCAGCTACCCCGGTCCGGTCCGGCGCGTGCTCGACGCCGGCGCCGACGGCTACCTGACCTCGACCACCATCCCGCGCCTGGCCCGGCAGCTCGACCACGACGTCACCCGGCACCGCCGACTCACGGCCGGCCGCGTCACGAGGCCGGGGATCGAGACCCCCGCGAGCGCGGACCCTCCGGGTGACCAGCGGTGACCGCCTGTCGGAGGCCTCGTCCGGCGAGCCGTCGGACAGAGGCGCAATACGCCATCCGGGTATACCCGCCGGCAGGGGCCGGATCGCCTTGACGAGGTTCCATAACGCCGCTATAAATAGTAGTAAGACAGTGTTATGGAACGTGTGGACGGGGTGATGGGCGTGGTCGCGTCGGTGCGGGAAGTCGCAGAAGCGCTGGTGGTGCGTGGTGCGCTGCCCGCCGAGCTGGACGGTGCTCTCGTCTGGTCCGGCAAGTACGGCGTGTCGGGTGTCCGGCTCGGGCCGGACGGCGCGCGGTGGTACCGCGGTCCGAGGCCGGCCGCCCTCGCGCCGGCCGACTGGCCCTCCGGCGCCACGATGGCCCGCCCCGTCTTCGACGGCGAGGTGTGGCACACGGCCATGTCGCACCCGGAGCTGGGCTACGCCGAGCACGTCACGCTCGGCGTCGACGGCGAGGTGCTGCGGGCCGAGCCCTTCCCGCTGGACAACGCGCCCCGGATGCGCGCGGTCGGCGTGACGGACCGGTTCGTGGTCGTCTTCGACTCGGCGCCGTACTACAGCCGCGCCGCCGACCTCGTCGGGATGCGCGACCCGTACTCCGGCCCGGCCACCGGCCCCACGCGCATCGGCCTGCTCGCCTACGGCCGGCCGCTCTGGTTCGAGGTGGACGAGGGCGAGGTGCTGTCCTTGGTCAACGTCTACGAGGACCTCGGCCGCGTGGTCGTGGACGCCGTCTGGGCGCCCGGCGTCCTGCGCCGCCACACGCTGGACCTCGCCACCGGCGGCGTGCGCCGGGTCGAGCTGCCGGCGATGGACGTCGGCGTCGTCGACGAGCGCGTGGCGGGTCGCCACCACCGCTTCGTGTTCGGCACGGCGGGCACCGCGATCGTCCGCCACGACGTGGCGCTGGGCTGCACGTGGCGCCGCGAGCTCGGCACCACGCCCGGCCAGCCGGTGTTCGTGCCGAGCGGCAAGGAGGAGGGCCAGGGCTGGGTCGTGGCCGTCGCGGGTGACGAGGTGCTGGTGCTGGACGCGGCCGACCTCGCCGGTCCGCCGGTCGCGGTGGTGCGCCTGCCGTTCGAGGTGCGGGCGTCGCGGTGCGCCACGTGGCTCGCGGGCGACGACGCGGCGTGACCCGGTCCACGGCCTCGTCCGTTCACGCCGGCCCGTTGCACCGGTCGCCACAGCGGTTGGCCCTCGCGGGCAATGGTGGGGCCACCGGTGCGGGAGTAGCCTGGAGGGAACCATCCCTAGCGTGGTGAACGACGAGGGGCGCCGTGCATCGATCCGCTGCTGAGACCCGGTCCCACGTACTGCGAGTGGCCGGGGACCTGTTCTACCTGAGGGGAATCCGGGCCACGGGCGTCGACCTCGTCGCGGCCGAGGCCGGTGTCGCGCCCACCACCCTCTACCGCCTGTTCGCGTCCAAGGACGACCTCGTCGGCGCCTACGTCGAGCTCGCCGACCTGGACCTCCGCGACCGGTTCACCGCCGCGGTCGAGCAAGCGGGTCCCGATCCGCGCGACCAGATCCTGGCGGTGTTCGACCTCATGTTCGCCGAGGTCTCCTCCGCGACGTTCCGCGGCTGCAAGTTCCTGATGTCGATGGCCGAGTTCCCGGAGCCCGACCTGCCCGCGCACCAGAACGCCCTCGCGGCGAAGTCGTGGACCAGGGCGCGGATCCGCGAGCTGACCGACAAGCTCGGGGTCGAGGACCCGGACGCGCTGTCCGACCACCTGGTGCTGGTCTTCGAGGGCCTGCACGCGTCGGGCCAGTCGTTCGGTCCGGACGGCCCCGCCAAGCGGGGACGGGGCCTGGCCGAAGCGCTCCTCTCGGCCGCCGCGCCGCGGTCGGGCGGTTCCTGACGCCGGCCCCTCCCTTCCCGCCGCGAGAGGCCGTCGACGCGTCGTCGACGGCCTCTCGTGCGTCCGGGGGAGTCGTCCGAAGAATTGTCAAGCACGCGCGTGGAAACAGCTTCGGGAATGTGCGGGAATCCGTCGTGGTCGACCCCGCTCCGGTCCGGTGTCGTGACCTGCGGTGATCATCCCGTCGAACGCGTCGGACGTCCGGTCGGCGCCGACGTGAAATCCTCAGAACAATTGGGTCTCACGGCATGTCCACCTCGCACGATCGAAGGTATTCTACCGTTCGATCACCCAATGCCCGGTGCGGCACGGCGCGGCTTCGACCACGTAGTGCCGACTTCGGCGGGCAGCGCCAGAGGGAACAGAGGTGGCATGGTGAAAAGCTCCGATCGGTTCCGCAGGGTTGTCGTCGTCGGCGCGGGTCTGGCCGGGACCGCGACCGCCATCCGTTTTCTCCGGTTCGCCCGCGAGCCATTAGAGGTGGTGCTGGTGGAACGTCGTCCGGAATACCGGAACTCGGGGGTGGCGTACCAGCGCGAGAGCAACCACTGGCACCACGTGTTCAACATCCAGGCGGGCCGCATGTCGGCATTCCGCGAGGACGTCGACGACTTCATCCGCTGGGCCAACCACGAGGCCGACCGGTCGGACTGGCCGCCGGACTGGCACGGCTTCGAGTTCACCGAGTCCGGTCCCGCGCCGCGCCGGATCTACCAGGACTACCTGGAGAGCCGCCTCGCCGAGGCCGTCCGCGAGGCGGCGGCGGGCGTGACGCTGGTCGAGGTCGACGGCGAAGCGGTCGACGTGGAGGTGTTCGGCGACCACGCGCACGTCGTGGTGGAGGACCTCGCCGAGCCGCTCGACGGCGAGGGGACCGGGCACGCGATCCTCAAGGCCGACCACGTCGTGCTCGCGACCGGGTTGGAGACGAAGTACCCGGCGTTCGCGGCCGAGGTGCTGGAGCACCCGTCGTTCGTGCGCAGCCCGTACTCCAAGAGCGGGATCGAACGGGTGCTGGGCGTGCGGAAAGACGGCGTCGTGGCCATCGTCGGCACGCTGCTCAGCGCGTACGACTCGGCGACGCTGTTGTTGCGCCGGGGGCACGAAGGCCGGATCCACATGATTTCCGGTTCCGGTCTCACGCCCCGCACCTATCCGCCGAACCACCAGCACCAGGTGCTCGAACTGCCCCCGCCGCAACTGCTCGGCGACCACTACGAAGGGCGGGAGGAATTCGTCCGCCGGTTCCGGGAAGAATGGGAACGCGCCTGCGCGCTCCTCACCCGTGAGCATCCCGAAGTATCGCCGGTGGTGGTGACGGAACGGGTCGCCAAGTCGTGGGAGCCTTACCTTCCCGCGATTCTGGAGCGAATTCCCACCGATGAGCTCCGCGCGCTGCTCGACGGTTACGGGAGCCTGTTGGCCGTGCTGCGGGTGAGTGCCATGGCCTACACCACGAACATCGTGGACGCCGCCATGGGCGACGACAAGCAGATCGCGCTCACCACCGGTCGCGTGCAGCGGATCCACGCCACCGAGGCGGGCACCCTCGTGCTGTCCGTCGCGGGTCGGGATTCGACGTGGACCATCGAAGCGGACCTCGTCGTGTCGAACTTCGGGCGTGAGACGAACTACGAGCGCGCCGACTCGACGCTCTGGTCGAACCTGCTCCAGCGGGACATCGCGGTCGCGCACCGCCGCACCGGGCGCGGCGTCGAAGTCGACCCCCACGGCCGGCTCCTCGGACCTGACGGCACGCCATCCGGTCCCGTTTCCGTTGTGGGCAGCCCCCGTGAGGGCGACGAGATCATCCGGAATGGCCGGACCGGCGCGTTCACGTTCAACCTCGCCGCCATCAAGAACCACTCCGTGGAAGTCGCGGCCACCACGCTGCACCGCCTCGAATCGTGTTACGACGTGTCGGGCGACGACATCGCCGGAACGCTGACCGACGCGACCGATCCCGAATTGCGCGAACTCGTCACGCACTCGGTCATGCTCGACGTCCGCCGAATGGCCGCCCGACACCACGACGAACGCCAGTCGTTGGCGGACCGGATCGAGGGGAACATCCAGCGCATCCGGGACCTCGCCACGCGCGCGGACGCGTCACCGCCGCCGAGCGATCGAGCCGTGCGGTTCGCGGTGAGCTCCGCCGCCACCACGAAGCTGACCGACCTCTCCGTGACCCCGCGCGAACTCCGTTTCCTGCTCGGGCTCGAAGAGACGGTGGAGCCGGTGGCCTGAACCGAACTCCACTCATCTCCCACCATTTCCACCCGGCTCCCGACTACTCCGCCGTTGCCCGTCGGCCGAAGGCGGTGTCGCACGAATGGACCACGACCTCGCACTCGAGAAGATGCGCCGCCGCTCGGACGACTGCGAGGCTCGTGCCATGCCTCGTCTTGTGCCACACAAACCCGGGGCCGATGTCGTGCACGACGACGTCGGCCCCGCAGGTCGGCGGTCAGGCCGACGCCCTCGCCAGGTCCGCACGCCGATCGGAATCGGTAGGAGGATGCCGTGAGCCCGCGCGAGATCCCCGGGGTTTTGCTCGTCGGTTCGCCGTCGACGAGTGTTCGCGGCATCGCCAACCACACCGGAAGACCGCTGCCCGGTTCCGTGCTGGTGGTCGACGCGCTCGGTCCCGAGCTCTACGACACCATCGTCAGATCGGCCGCCGTGGTCTGTTCCGGCGGTGGCCGCACCGGTCACATGGAATCGCTGTGCCGGTCCCGGGGAATTCCGGTGCTCCGGATTCCGCACGCCGAACTCGCCGGGCTGGTCGGCGAAGTGACCGTGCGGACCGACCGCGAGTCGGTCACCCTCGGCGAGAGCGAAGTCGCGGCGCAATCCGTGGAATACCCCACCGTCACCCCCGATGACCTCCGCTCGGTCTGCGTCGTCATCGCCGACGCGACCGACATCCAGTCGACGAATGCCATCCAACCCCGCGTCGACCAGGTGACCTCGTTCTTCGTCCGCGAGGAGTTCGTCTGCCTCTCGGCGGGGCTCAGCCCGCTCGACGCGCTCCGCGCGGGCATTCCCGAGGCCGAGCGCTACGGCGCGGCGATCGGCGCGGAGCTGTGCGGCATCGTCGACCAGCTCGTCCCGGGCCAACGCCTCGTGATGAGGCTGCTGGACCTCCGGTCGGACGACGCCGCGCAGATCACCAACGACGTCGACGTCGACCACGAGTCCAATCCGGAGCTCGGCCTGCACGGCGCGCGCTGGCTGCTGCACGAACCGCACTACCCGCACGCGTTCCGGGCCTTGCGCGCCTACGTGCGGGAACACCTCGGCCCGGACGTCGACCGGTTGAACTTCGCGGTGCCGTTCATCAACGACCAGGACGAGTTCCTGCGCCTGCGGGAGCGGCTCGAACTGCCCGACGACGTGCCGCTGTCGGTCTTCGTGGAAACCCCCGCCGCGGTCCACTCGGTGACGGAGTTCTGCGAGGCGGGCGCGAGCGAGATCTTCATGGGCACCAAGGACCTGACGCAGTTCTACCTCGCCGCGGACCGGGGCAACCACCGGGTCGCCTCCTCGTACCAGACGCGGCACCCGGCGGTCATGTCCGGACTGCGCCAGTCCGTGGAGGCGGGCAGGCGGGCGGGGGTGCCGGTCCACGTGTTCGCGCTGGGGGCGGACGTGGGCTACTACTTCAAGCACCTGCCGACCGACCGGTTCATGATGTGCACGGCCGAACTGAGGCAACTCGCCCTGGAGGCCCACGAGTCACGGTGACGCGCCGGTCCACCCGCCGCGCCGCGGTGTCACCCCGCCGCAGCCCGACCGCACCGCCCACGCGACGGCCGGCGCTGCCCGGAGTGGCCTCCGATGTCGACCCCCAGGTCGGAGGCCACTCCCTCGGCCCGCTCAGCCGAGCAGGTCGTCCTTGTCGCGCAACCTGTCCAGCGCGGGCGCGTACATGCGCGCCTTGATCGTGCCCAGGGTCGGACCGGCCTTGCCCGCCTGAGCCGAGGCGATCCCGACCGCGGTCGACCGGACCGCGTCCTCGTCCACCGCGTGGTCGACGATGCCGGCGTCCAGCGCGGCGACGCCGCCGTAGCGGCGGGCGGTCGTCATGGCCTCGTGCGCGGTCCGGGGCGCCAGCCGGGACTGGATCAACGCGGACATGCCCGGCGTGAACGGGATGTTGATCTCGGCCTCGGGCAGGCACCAGTACCCGCGGTCGGCGCGCATCACGCGGAAGTCGTGCGCCAGGGACAACATCGCGCCGGCGGCGAAGGTGTGCCCCTGGAGCGCGGCGACCGTGATCAAGGGCAGCGACAGCACCCGCGCGAACAGCTCGTGCACGGACACGACGTACTCGCGGTAGTGGTCGCCGTTGGCCATCAGCCATTCGAGGTCGAGGCCGTTGGAGAAGAACTTGCCGGTGGCGGTGGTGACCAGGGCGCGGGCGCCCTCCGCCCGCTCCACCTCGCCGAGGGCGGCGTCGACCGAGGCGATCCAGTCGGGGTGGAACCGGTTCTCGGTGTCCCCGAGGTCGAGGGTGAACACGTCGTCCTGGCGGTCGAGCGTCGGCATGGGTTCCTCCGGGTCTGTGGCTACCAGTCGGTAACTTAGTGCCCGGGCACTGCCGGTGCCACCCCGCTCTATGATCGAGCAGGTGACCGCCTACGACGATCTTGACGCCTTCGAGCACCTGGACACCTCCACCCTCCCGCCACGCCAGCAGCGGATCCTCGCGGTGATCCGCGACTGGGTGGTCAGGCACGGGTACTCGCCGAGCACGCGGGAGATCGGCGACGCGG
The DNA here is from genome assembly GCF_050946825.1 of Actinosynnema sp. CA-299493. Taxonomy (NCBI): domain Bacteria; kingdom Bacillati; phylum Actinomycetota; class Actinomycetes; order Pseudonocardiales; family Pseudonocardiaceae; genus Actinosynnema; species Actinosynnema sp. CA-299493. The sequence goes on along the minus strand of NZ_CP191993.1, from coordinate 6,918,028 downwards.
TCGGCCTGCGGTCCTCGTCCTCGGTGTCCAAGCACCTGGCGGCACTGGAGGAGAAGGGCTTCCTGCGGCGTGGCGCCGCGATGTCCCGGCCGATGGACGTGCGCCTGTTCCTGCGCGAGCCGTCGACGCGGCCGGCCGCCGACTCCGTGCCCGTGCCCGTGGTCGGCCACATCGCCGCCGGCGCGCCCATCGCGGCCGAGGAGCACGTGGACGACGTGCTGACGCTGCCGCGCGAGCTGACCGGGCGCGGGACCGTGTTCGGCCTGAAGGTGCGCGGCGACTCGATGGTCGACGCGGCGATCTGCGACGGCGACATCGTGGTGGTGCGGCAGCAGCACGAGGCGCACTCGGGGCAGATCGTCGCCGCGATGATCGACGGCGAGGCGACCGTCAAGGTGTACCGGCGTCGCGACGGGCACGTGTTCCTGGAGCCGCGCAACCCGGCTTACAGCGCCATCGACGGCGACCGGGCGGTCGTCCTCGGCGCCGTAGTCTCGGTGCTGCGCAGCGTCTGACCTCCCCGTGCCGCCCGCCGAGGTGCTCCGGCCACCGCGTCCGGCGGTCGGGCGGCCTCAGTCGGCGGGACCGCGCAGGGTCAGCACGACCCGGAGCACGTGCTCGACCGCGGACGGGAACGCCGCGCCCCGCAGCTCGCCGCGCGTGGCCAGGTTCCGCGAGGCGAACTCCACCATGCGGTCGTGACCGACCCGCCGGACCACGAGCGCGGCGATGTCCTCCAGGTCGAGGCCGGGGTTGTCCAGCCGGGTCAGGGCGAACTCGACCACGAGCTCCTCATCCGTCACGACCGCTCCCTCCGACCTCTTCGAGGGTAGTCGAGCCGGGGACGGCGGGCCTCGTGGTCACGGCTCGCGCGGGACGGGGTGGCTCGACCCCGGTCATCGGCGCCGAGGCCGCCTCACGACGACCACCACGAGAACCCGGCGTCCGCACCCCGCGAGGACCGGGCGCGCACCGCGGCCAGCGCCTCGTCCTGGGTGCGGTGCAGCCGCAGCAGGTCCTCGGTGTCGGTCAGGCGGATCGGCCGCGCCACCGTGCGCCTGCCCGCCACCACGGCGAACCCGGCGCCCACCACGTCCGCGCGCTGCCGCGCCTCGACCAGCACCGCGATGCCCATCGACCCGAAGAACCCCACGTCGCCCAGGTCGACCACCAGCGCGGACGCCCGGCCGTTCAGGCAGGTGAACAACGCTTCGCGCACGTCGCGGAAGCTGTCGACGTCGAAGTCGCCGTGCACGGCGGCGATCACCACACCGTCGTCACCCGCGTCCTCGACCGTCACCGACGGCTGCTCTCCATCACCGTGCACGGTCGCTCCCTCACCCCGATCCCGGCTGCGACACCTCCCACCATTACCCGCTGGAGGCCCGGCCGACACCGCCAATGCGCCGACGTGCGGGATGAGGTTGCGCACTCCGGGTCACGCCTTGGTCGGTCTACAAAGGAGGGCCGCGCCGACCGCGGGTCGACGGACCGGTGAGCACGTCGAACGCGGGCAGCGGGTTCAGCCGCTGCCGAGGCACACGAACGGCCGCCGCAGCGGGTCGATCGCGATGGCGTCCGCCAGTGCCACGGCCGGTCGCGCGCCGGCGGCCAGGCTGCGGTGGTAGTCGTCCATCGCGGCGGCGCACGCCTGGTCGCCGACCCGGCTCAGTGGGGCGACCACCAGCTGCGAGCCGCTGGCGAGCAGGGCGCTGGCGAAGCCGAGGGGCTCGTCGCCGGGGCGGATCCGGTTGAGGGCGAGCTCGCACGCGGCCAGCACGACCTGCCGCGGCGGGTGGGCGAGGCCGGCCATCTCGTGCGCGTAGAGCGGGCCGTCGCTCAGCTCCAGCCGGGAGAACAGGGCGTTCTCCGGCTCGTGGACGCCGTGCGCGGCCAGGTGCGCGATCCCCGCGCCGTCCAACGCCTCCAGCACCGTGGCGACCGACGCCCGCCGGCCCGACAGGAGCGCCGCGGTGGTGTAGTGCGCGCCGAGCTTGTCGATCTCACCGACGGCGGCGGGCAGCCCCGGGCCGCGCACCAGCACCGCCCGCCCGCCCGACCCGCTCTCGGCGCGGTCCGCGGCCAGCCACGCGGTGGCCGACGGCGCGACGACGGTCGGCCGCCCGTGCAGCGTCGGCAACACGCCCCAGGGCACCGCGTACAGCGCGCCGGTCGGCACGACCACCAGCTCGCGCTCGCCGATCAGCTCGGCCAGCGGCTGGACCAGCTGCGCGTCGAGCCGGTCGGCCTGCTTGCGCGCCGACGCCGACATCACCCGCACCAGCGGTTCCGGCAGGTGGTCGGGCGCCAGCGCGTTGAGGTCCGCGTTCAGCATCCGGGCGCTCTCGGCCGCTCGCTCCGCCGACCCGAGCCGCGCCAGCCGCACGTCGGAGCCGACCACGACCACCGCGACCAGGTCGTCGTCGGACGACGCGAAGCTCACCAGGGCCCGGTCGCCGAGGCGCGCCATGACGTCGGCCGGCCCGGCGACCGGCCGGGGCCTGCCCCACCGGCCCGTGTGCCAGCCGAGCCGGTTGGCCTCGCGCAGGCGTTCGGCCCGGCGACCGCGCAGCACGGCGGTCGAGTGGCCGTCGTGCTCGGCCTGGTGGATCGACTGGGTGAGGCTGCGGACCTCGGCGATCCGCTCGGCCAGCTCGGGGTTGTCGAGGTGGGTCAGGGGCTCGTAGCGGTAGGTCTGCGCCCGCGTCCGCTCCAGCCAGGAGAACAACCGCCGCGCGTGGCCGCCGTCGAGCACCAGCTGGACGGCGAGCTCGGCCAGCTCCCGGCCGTGCAGCGCGGTCCCGGACAGCAGGTCGAGACCGCCCATCCGGTCGCGCACGTGTTCGAGGTCCGTCAGGCCGGCCCGGATCTCGGTGAGCGCGGCGGACCGTCGGCCGAGGGCGATGGCGAGCTCGGCCCGGCACAGCCGGCGCAGCATCCGGTAGTCGATCGGGGCGAGCTTCCCGGGCCGGGGCACCCGGTCGAGGATGCCCGCCGCCGCGCCGACGTCACCGCGGCGGATCTCCAGCCGCACCGCCAGCATCCGGGCGAGAGCCGCCTGCTCGGCCAACCGCGGCACGGGCAGCGAGTCGGCGAAGTCCAGCGCGCGCCCGGGCAACGACCGGGACACCCGGCCGGACCGCAACGCGAGCCGGGTGTCCACGCGCAGCCCGATGAGCGTGGCGTTCGCGACGCAGGTCTCACAGCCCCAGCGCCGCATCCGCCGCCGTGCCGACGAGGCCATGGCGCGCGCCAGGTCGAGGTCGTCGGTCATGTACGCGGCGCCCGCCCGGTACAGCTCGACGTCGGCCAGGTCGCGGGTGACGCTCTGCTCGGCGCGCATCACCGGGAGCAGGGTGTCGAGCTGGTCGCCCGCCTCGTCGGCCAGGCCCGCGGACATCAGCGCCTGCGCCCGGTTCAGGCCGAGCAGCACCGGCACGTCCAGCCCCTGCTGCCGGTACGACCGGTCGATGGTCTCGTAGCGCCGCAGCGCCGCCGGCACGTCGCCGACCCGCAGGTCCAACAACCCGGCCGCGTGGTTCGCGTCCGCCGCGCGGTCCAGCAGCCCGTGCTCGGTCGCCAGCGCCACGGCCCTGGTGAGGTCGAGCCGCGCCTGGCGCACGGAGCCCAGCCGCGTGTGCGCCGTGCCCCTGCTCCGCAGCGTCTTCACGACCAGGTCGACCAACGGCGACACCGGCCCGCCGGCGGCGAGACGGCGCTCCTTGTGCTCCAGCGCGGCGTCGAAGGCGGTGATCGCGTCCTCGATGAACCCCGCGTTCAGCAACAGCAGGCCGTGGTTGTGCTCGACCCGTCCGCGCAGCTCCGTCTTCACGACCGGATCGGCCACGTCCTCGATCAGCCGCCGTGCCTCGACCAGTCCGGTCAGCCCGGCGGCCGGGCCCGAGGTCTCCGCCATCACGGTCGCGGACGTCGAGGCCAACCGGATCCGCGTGGCGAGCCACTCGGATCGGACCACCGGGTCCACGGGGTCGATCGTGTCCGCCAGGCGCTGCCCGCGCCGCAGCAACCGTGCCGCCTCGTGGTGCCGTCCGGCGCAGGTCGCCTCCACCCCGCTCAGGTGCAGTTCGCGCGCTTCGCGGATGACGGCGGCTTCATCGGGAGAAGCGGGTTCAGGCACGGTTCCATGACATCACACAACGCGACGTGATAAAGCCCGTCGACCGGGAGATCCGGTCGACGGGCTCGATCACGTTTGACAGGTCACTTCACCGGTGAACCGTCCGCACACCCGCCACCTGAGCACAGCGGCGACAATTCGCCGTTCTCCAGCCGGTGGTGGTGCGTGTGGTCGTGCAGGTGTTCCGGCTGCTCCGGCGTGGTTCCCGGTGTGGTTTCCGGCGTGATCGCAGTCGTGGTCCCGTCCTCTTGGACGTTCTCCGCGGTCTCCGCGATCCCGACGTTCTCGTCCACGAAGTTGATCTTGGTCTCGGTGGGCGTCGACAAAACGATCTCCCTCCCCTGAGGATCTGTCTTGGCCTTGCAAGCGACTCAGACGATTGCTCTGAGTCAGGTTCAGCGGGCCCCTCGTACCGCTCGAACAGGGCAATAGTGGCACAACGGCGTAACCGTCGAGAAGCTATTTCGCACATCGGGTAGGCATACGGTCTCTGCCGTGCGTAAATGCCCCTAACTGTCACCCATTCAGGTAACGCACCACGCCGGTAGTCCGATCACCGTGTCGACGCCGCCGGCTCGTCGGCCGCCGGGTGCGCGCCGATGCCGCCGTGCAGCGAGAAGAGCAGGCCGAGCGGGTTGTGGTGCTCGTCCAGGAACGCGCGGGCGAGGTCGCGGACGACGTCGCCGAGCCTGGCGCCGGGCACCAGGAAGGCGTCGGACAGCCTCGTGGCGTACTCGCGGGCGAAGGCGCGCGGCGGGTCGACCTGCGGCTCGACCAGGCAGCACGCGCCCCGGTGCCGCAGGTGGTCGTGGACGTCCCCGTGACGGTCGGGGTGGACGACGCCGGGCGCGCGGGAGGAGGTGTGCTCGATCAGGTGGCGGTAGCCCCAGAAACCACGCGGGTCCCAGCGGTAGTCGTTGTCCCACAACGATTCGCGGTCGTCCAGCGGGACGTAGAGCAGTCCCCACGGCACGTGCAGGTCGTCGGACTCGACGGTGACGGTGTGCTCGTCGGCGCGCATCGCGGTGAGGAGGCGGTCGTGGATCTCATCGAGCCCGGCGTCGCCGTTGCGGAACAGCAGGGTGAACAGGTCGTGGCCGGCGCGGGCGAGGGACAGCACCGCCTCGTCCACGTCCCGGCCGGCCAGGTCCCAGCCGTCGGCGAACGGCCGGCTGGTCGGCCCCGCACCCGGCTCGACGTGGTCGACGTGGTCGACGTGGTCGACGTGGTCGACGTGGTCGACCAGCCTGGCGCGCCACCGCGCCCGCAGGTCGTCGACGCCGGCCTGCACCGTGGCCGCGCCCAGGAGCACGCGCCCCTGGTGGCCGCCGCCGTCCTGCGGGAAAGCGCTGCCCCAGGCCTGGACGAGGTAGCCGTCGGCCAGGCGCGGGAACCGGAGGTGGATCGTGCGGTCGCGGTGGTGGCGGGTGTCCGGGATGGACCGGAGGCGGTCGCTGTGGTCGACCGTGACCGTGCTCGTCAGCTCGCGCATCAGGCCTCACCCACCGGCAGGTCGGCGCGGACCTCCTGGAGCAGGTGGCCGTCGCCGAGGTAGACCCGGAACACGAGTTCGAGCGTGCCCCGCTCGACCGGCACCACGCGGAACCGCACCGCCCGCGCGTCGAGGTCGGCCGGCAGCCGGAACACCCGGGTCAGCGGTTCGACGGTGGCGCCCTCGGCGTGCAGCAGCACGCGCACCGGTTCCGCCACGGGCGGGGCGTCGTGCCCGGAGGTCGTGAGGGCGTCCCGGACCACCGTGTAGCCGAACTCGACCTCCGCCGGCGCGCCGGCGACCACCGGCCGGTCGGAGCGCAACCGCACCCGCGGGTCACGGGGTGGGCGCTGCGGCCGGGCGGGCGACGGCAGGCCCGGCCAACCGGTCTCGGCGTCGAGGTGCGCGCGCAGCACGTCCAGGCACCGGCGCCGGGTCGGGCCGGCGCCGGTGCGCGGCGCGGTCAGCGCCTCGGCGACCGCGCCGTGCTCCGCCCGGCCGGCCAGCGCGGTGAGCCGCAGGAGTTCCTGGCACCGCTGGGACAACCGGCCGAAGGCCCGCCACAGCCGGCGGTCCCGGTCGTCGAGCAGCACGGCGTCCTCGGGCAGGCCGTGCTCGCTCACCAGTTCCGCCGCGTCGTCGCTCACCGACGCTTCGCGGCGGGCCGGTGTCCAGGTCCGCTTCGCCTCGCGGCGCGTCGTGACGACGAGCCACCCGGCCAACGCGCGCGGGTCGGCGATCCGGTCGAGGGCGCGCGGCAGCGCGAGCCAGACCGCCTGCACGACGTCCTCCGCCGTGGCGCGGTCCAGGCCGTGCCCCCGGGCGACGTGCCACACCAGCGGTGTCAGGTCCGCGACCAGCGCGTCCAGCGCCCGGCGGTCGCCGTCGCGCGCGGCGACCAGGCAGGCGGCATGCCGCTGTGCCCCCTCCGGCTCCGGCCGGCGGGGTTCGGGGCGGGGTTCGGGGCCGGGTCCGGTCCGCTGTGCTCCGGGCAGTGCCACCACTCCCTCTCCCGGACGACTACCGCGCGTTCGTCCGCTACACCACCACGAGCGCGCGACAAGCGGCCCGCACTAGTGCGGTCGTCAACTCCCGGGTTCTCTCGTCGAACGCCTTCGGGTGAACGCGACGAGGCCCCGCCCTCGTGATCGAGGACGGGGCCGCTGATCCGACCGGCTCCCGGGCTAGGGCTGGTCCGGCCGGTAGCAGTCCTCGAAGCCGGCCGGCTTGGGCTGGTTGCCCGCGAACGCGCTCACGACGTCCTGCTGCTTCAGGTTCTCGGGGTAGCCGGGCCAGTCCGGCTCCTGGCCGTTGACGTGCAGCTCGTCCAGCCAGTAGCCGGACTGCCCGGACACCTTCGCGAACTCCAGGTCGCAGCCCTTGACCCGCACCACGACCTCGATGGTCTTCTGCGAGGACTTGACCGTCCGCTTGCCGATCTTCTTGGTCTTCTTCTCGGACTCGGTGCTCGGTTCGCCGACCGCGGTGAACCCGGCGGCCTTCAACTCCCGGACGAACTCGTCCTCCTTGCTGGAGCACCCGACCAGGGAGGCGCTCAAACCCAGCGCCAGCAGCGCGGACGCGACCTTCGTGTTCATGGCGGACAGCAAACCGCCCCGCCGGGACCCCCGAGCCCGCCTCAGCCAACCGTTACCGCGCTGTGATGTGAAACCGACCGCAACCGCCGGCGTCCCCGGCACGTCCCAGTGACCGTGACGACGCTGCCGCCCGCCAGGCGATCGAACGCCGGAAGCCACCAGCACCGGGCCACCCTGTCGGGGGTGGTCCTCGTCGCGGTCCTCGCGCTGGTCACCGGCTGCTCGGCCACCGTGATCGGCTCCGGGGCCGCGACCACGACGGTCGAGGTGGAGCGGACCACCGAGCGGACCTCGGGGTCGACCGCCGGGTCGACCCCGGAGCCGACGTCCGAGCCCGACCCGGAGCCCGGCCCCGTTCCGCTGCCGACGATCGACGAGGGCGCGCCCGCCCGGTACTGCGACGACCCGTTCCCCGGCGCTCTGGGCAAGCCGATGCTGGCCGTCGTCGTGGAGACGCCGTCGGGCCGGCTGACGTGCGACCAGGCCGCCGCGGTGCTGGTCGACTACTACGCCCAGCGCCGGGACCCGACTCCGGGGCTCGCGCCGCTGGTGGTCGCCACGATGACGTGCAACCAGGTCCCGGAACCGGCGCTGCCGCAGGTCGTGTGCGCGAACGGGGAGGACCTCGTGTACTCGATGTGGCCGCAGACGTGACGCTCGCCGACGCGGGTCAGAACCGGCCGAACAGCCACCGGCCGGGTTTGTCCGGCGTCGGGTCCAGGCAGAACTCCCTGGTGGCGCGGATGATCTCCGCCGCCTCCACGGCGCCGCGCCGGTCGACGTCGAGGCCTTCGAACAGGCCGCGGGCGTCGGCGTCGGGCAGGCCGCACCGGGTCGTGAGGGTCAGGAACTCGTCGCGTTCCAGGACGTCCGTGCCGTTCGTGTCGACCAGCGCCAGCACGGCCGCCGCCAGCGGGCGCAGCGTCCGGTCGAAGGCGGTGTGCGCGGCGCGGCCCGTCCAGGCGAGGAACTCGGCCTTGCCGACGCGACCGTCGTCGTCGGTGTCGGACTCGGCGGCCAGCGCGCGCCACAGGCCCCGGTAGCCGAGCCGGACGGCCATCGCGGCGGCCGAGCGGGGCGGGTGGCCGAACGACTGGACCAGCCGCAGCGCGAAGACCTCGTAGTCGTCACGCCGCAGGTAGCCGTCGCCGGTCGCGTCCAGGAGGTCGAAGCGCGCGGCGGGCGTGACGGGGGCGTGGGTGTGGCCGGTGAGCGCCGCCGCCCAGTCCGTCGCGTCGGGGTGGGCGGCGGTGAGGATCGTGCCGTGGTCGGCGTCCGCGTACGTGGTCAGGTGGACCGTGCTGCCCGCGGTGGCGATGTCGTCGGCGAAGTCGTGGATCACGCCCGGCGGCACGATCTCGTCGAGCCCGGCCGCGGCGAGGAAGACCGGGCGGTCCAGCCGGGTGACCGGGACGCGGCACTCGTCGAGCACCCGGGCCACGTCGACGTGCCGGGTCAGGTCGGTCATGCCGGTCTCGTGGTTGGTGACCGCCCTGGTGGCACGGAGCATCTCGACCAGGGACACGCGTTCGGCCAGGTCGACCAGGGTGACGCCGCGCTCGGTGAGGAAGCCGTCGGCGAAGTCCGGGTACCGGGTGCGCATGCCCGCCAGGACGATCGGCACGAACGCGGACACGGTCCCGGAGGCGTCGCTGGTGCGGGTGGCGATGACGCGTGCCAGGTGCACGGGCGGCGCGAGCGCGACCGTGCCGAGGAAGTCCAGCTCCGGCGCGTACCCCGTCGCGATCAGGGCGGTGAACAGCGCGGCGTGGCCGCCCTGCGAGAAACCCGCGACGAGCCACCGGTGGCCGAGCGGGTGGTCGAGCCGCCGTGCGGCGCGGACGATGTCGACCACGTCGTCGGCCACCGCCTCGCCGTTGAGGTACGGGTGCGGGCCGGGGGTGGCGAGACCTTCGTAGTCGGTCGCGGTGACGGCGTAGCCGGCCGCGAGCCAGGTGGCGACGTGCGCGCGTTCCAGCCGGAGCAGGCCGGTGCGCGACGGTGCGGTGCGGTCGGCCAGGCCCGTGGTGCCGTGGGCGTAGCTGACCACCGGCCAGCCGTCGGCGGGAGGCGTGCCCTCGGGGATGAACACCGACCCGGTGACGAGGCGACCCCGGCCGTCGTGCCCGACGCCTTGGTAGAACACGCGGTACGCGGCCTCGGCGTGCTCCGGGTGGAACCGGCGCGCGAGCGGGTCGGCGCGGATCAGCGCGCCCGGCGGTCTGGCGGGTCCGGCCCCGGTGGCTGCGGTCATCTCACCCGAACGGTAGCGGCTTTCGACGCACCGATCGGGTGAACTGCTTCTCCGTCGAGCGGCGATGCGCTCGTCGGGATCGCCAGGCCGTGAGCGTGCGGGACGGTGAATGCGTCCCCGTTCCGGTCTCACCCCAACTTTCGGGTGTTCCCCTCCCGCGCCAGCTCACGCCTTCGTGCGGGAAGTGTGACAAAGCCTCGAAGTGGGCACGATAGGGGTGACGGATCGTGGCGCCGGTGGCGGCCACGGGGTGTTGACCGGCACGGACGGGAGGCGATGGCGATGGGCGGCGTGCGGCGGGTTGCGGCGGACGACCACGTCGTCGAAGGGCTGGTCCGGCGGCTGGACGACGTCACCGGCGCGTTGGAGGGGCTGTCCGGGCTCCTGGAGCAGGAGGAGGACCTGGCGGTCATCCTCGACCGGATCTGCGCGCAGGTGGCGCACGCGATCCCGAACGCGGACATGGTCAGCGTGACGCTGCTGACCGACGGCGAGCCGGTGACCGGCGCGGCGACCGGTCAGGCGGCGCTGGACGTGGACCTCGCGCAGTACCTGGCCGCCGAGGGGCCGTGCCTGGAGGCCGCCCGGACCGGGCAGCTCGTGCTCGCCGTGCCGGCCGAGCTGCCGCGCCGGTGGCCGGCGTTCGGCGAACTGGTCGCGGACTTCGGCGTCGCCGCTTACCTGTCGGTGCCGTTGCGCGTCGAGGACTCGCCGGGCTCGCTCAACCTCTACAGCAAGCGGCCGGACGGCTTCCGGGCGCTCGACGCGGCGCTGCTGGAGCTGTACACCACGGCGGTGGAGACGGCGTTGCGCAGCGCCGGTCGCTACCTGCGCGTTCGTGGGCAGGCGGCGCAGCTGCGGCACGCGTTGACCTCGCGGGCGGTCATCGACCAGGCGAAGGGCATCGTCATGGCCGTGCACCGGGTGCCCGCGGACAAGGCGTTCGCGATGCTGGTCGACCGGTCGCAGCGGGCGAACGTCAAGCTCCGCGACTTCGCCGAGCAGTTCGTCGAGGAGATCCTGGCCGGCGGGGACTGACGGACCGGGCAGCCCCCGTCCCGGCCGGCGGACTACCGGTTCGCCGCCTGCGGTGACGGCGCGTGGTTCCGCAGCGCGGCGAGCGCGCCGCGCAGGGTGGGGTGGATGTCGACCGTCTCGTTCACCAGGGTGATCTCCAACGGGCGCAGGACGGTGCGCCGGTCGGTCGCCAGCACCAGCGGCACGTCGAGGCGTTCCGCGCGCAGGACCGCCTCCACCACCAGTTGGATGCCGGCCGAGCCGAAGAAGTCGACGGCGGCGAGGTCGAGGACGAGACCGGCGGGTCGCCGGTCCAGCTGTCTCAGGATCGTCGCCCGGATCGGCTGCTCGCAGGACATGTCGATCTCACCGGTCACCGTGACGACGACCACGCCGTCGTGATCGGTGGTGCGAGTGGTTGTCCCGGGTGTGGTCTCGGTGCAGGCTTCGCCCACTGGGCACTCCTCGGTTGGTACCAGAACCAACAACCGAGCTTCTGCTCAACCCGATTCGTCGCTCCCCGTAGTGGTAGCTGTGCACCACAACCATACGACCCCTATCAGGCATCCACAACCGCCCACCTGCGCCGACGGTGTCCCGGGCGGCGGACGACCCGACGAGCGCCGGGCGAACCCCCACGTCAGGCGTCCGCGTCGAACCGGCACCCGGCGCCGCGCGCGGTCAGCACGAGAGCGGGGTCGTCGGGTCGGTCTCGACCTCGCGGCGCGGCCTGGGAACGCGCGGTGGCGCTATTCGGGCGTGAAGCGGAATTCGAGCAGGCAGCGGTGGTCGGTCAGGTCGGTCACGGTGTCGAGGACCAGGCCGTGCGACGAGCCGAGCGCGCGGAACTCGTCGAGCCGCCGCTCGCGCCCGCCGAAGATCACCAGCATGTCCAGGTCGCTCGCGCTGCTCGCCCGCAGCCCGCCGACCCCCTCGATGACGAGCACGCGCCCGTCGGGGCGCACGGCCTCGACGCACCGGCCCAGGACGCGGTCGGCGTGCTCGTCGTCCCAGTTGTGGAGGATGTCGAACAGCACGTAGGCGTCCGCGCCGGCCGGGAGCGGGTCGAAGAAGCTGCCCGCCGTCACCTCGGTCCGCCCTTCGAGACCGTGCGCGGCGAAGGTGCGGCGGGCCTCGGCGGCGGTCGGCGGGAGGTCGACCAGGTGGCCGCGCGTTCCGGGGTGGGCGAGCAGGATCTCGGCGAGCAGCCCGCCCTGGCCGCCGCCCACGTCCACGACGGTGGCGAACCGGGACCAGTCGAAGGCGGCGACGATCCGCGGGACGTGCGCGCGGAACCGGTGCGCCATCTGGCGGTCGAACGACTCGCGCAGGCGCGGGTGCTCGTCCAGGTCGGTGTAGAAGTCCTGCCCGTACCGGCGCGGGTAGGCCGCCCGGCCGGTGCGGACGCTGTGCGCGAGCTCGACGTACGCCAGTTCCGCGCGCCCGCCCGCCGCGTCCAGGTTGAGGAGGTCGGCCAGGCCGTTGCCGGCGTCGGTGCGGAGGTGCGCGCCGTACTCGCTCGTCCGGTGGCCGGTGGGGGTGCGTTCGACCACCCCGAGGTCCGCGAGGTGGGCCAGCAGGAGCCCGAGCGCGACCGGGTCGACGTCGAGCTCGTCCGCGAGTTCGTCGGTGGGAGGACCGCCGCCGAGCAGCCGGTCCGGCAACCCCAGGGTCACCGCGACCCGGAGTGCCATGGGCGTGGCGAGCCCGGCCAGGTCGCGCAGCGCGGTCGTCTCGTCGTCGTGTCGTTCCACGAGGATCGACTATCGCAGGCTCGTCAAAGACGAATTCGGCGAAGAGTTCCGGCCGCGGTGTCGATCCGGGCCGTCGCCGTTCGACTGAGGGGTGGCAGGACACGACCGAGACCGGGGAGACGACGATGAGGGCAGGACGACGCGAGTGGTGGGGGTTGGCGGTGCTGGCGCTGCCGACGCTGCTGTTGTCGCTGGACATGAGCGTGCTGCACCTGGCGGTCCCGCACCTGGCCGCCGACCTGCGCCCGAGCGGCACCCAACTGCTGTGGATCATCGACGTCTACGGCTTCATGATCGCGGGCTTCCTGGTCACGATGGGCACCCTGGGCGACCGGATCGGCCGGCGGAAGCTGCTGGTGGTGGGCGGCGCCGCGTTCGGCGTGGCGTCGGCGGTGGCGGCGTTCAGCACCAGCCCGGAGATGCTGATCGCGGCCCGGGCCGCGCTCGGGATCGCCGGCGCGACGCTGATGCCGTCCACGCTGGCGCTGATCAGCAACATGTTCCAGGACCCCCGGCAGCGCGGGACCGCGATCTCGGTGTGGATGAGCTGCTTCATGGGCGGCATGGTGATCGGGCCGGTGGTCGGCGGAGTGCTGCTGGAGCACTTCCGGTGGGGCTCGGTGTTCCTGCTGGCCGTGCCGGTCATGGTCCTGCTGCTGGCCGTCGCGCCGAAGCTGCTGCCGGAGTACCGCGACGCCGCCGCCGGGCGGCTCGACCCGGCGAGCGTGGTGCTGTCCCTCGGCGCGATCCTGCCGGTCGTCTACGCCCTCAAGGAGACGGCCAAGGACGGCGTGTCGGTCGTCGGCGTGGTCGTGCTCGCCGCCGGCGTGGCGGTCGGCGCGGTGTTCGTCCGCCGGCAGCGCGGCCTGGCGGACCCGGTGCTGGACTTGCGGCTGTTCCGGGTGCCTGCGTTCAGCGCGGCGGTGGGCATCATGCTGGTCGGCGCGCTCACCATGGGCGGTGTCTTCCTGCTGGTCAGCCAGTACCTGCAGATGGTCGCCGGGTTGAGCGCCGTGCAGGCCGGGCTCTGGTTGGTGCCGCAGGCGGGCGCGGTGGTGGTCGGGTCGCTGATCGCGCCGCGACTGGCGCGGCGCTTCCGGCCGGAGTTCGTGCTCGGTTTCGGGATGCTGGTCGCGGCGGGCGGGATCGTGCTGTTCACGCAGGCCACCGGCGCCGGCGGGGTGGCGTTCGTGGTGGCGGGCATGTCGATCGCGAGCTTCGGGATGGGCCCGCAGGGCGTGCTGTGCACCGAGATGGTGGTGGGCTCGGTGCCGCCGCGCAGGGCCGGCGCCGCGGCGGCGATGTCGGAGACGAGCGGCGAGTTCGGCATCGCCATGGGGATCGCGGTGTTCGGCAGCGTCGGCACGGCCGTCTACCGCGACCGGATCGTCGTTCCCGCGGAGGTGCCCGCCGAGGCCGCCGCCCTGGCGACGGACAGCATGGCCGGCGCCCTGCGCGCGGCGGGTACCCTCCCCGCTCCACTGGCGGACGGGGTGCTCGCCACCGCGCGGGACGCCTTCGCGTCCGGGCTGCACACCGTCGCCGTCGTCGGCGCCGCGGTGGTCGTGGTGTTCGCGGTGGTCGGCATGGTCGCGCTGCGCCGGACCCACCCGGCGGTCGCCGACGAGCCGGTCGCCGACGGGCCGGTCGCGGCGCCGGCGAGCCGCTGACCGCTCAGGCCGGGGCGCGCAGGGACGCGATCGCGGCGGCGATCCCCTTCTTGTCGTAGCTGTTCGTGGGCAGCGTGGCGCCGTGGGCGTGGCGGACGACGCCCTGTCGGTCGACCAGGAGGCTGCCGGACCGCTGCACCGAGCCGAAGACCTTCCGTCCCAGCCCGATCATCTCGTGCGGGCTCTCGCGTCGGCCGGTGAGGACGGGGAACGGGATCTCGCGCTTCGCCTTCCACGCCGCCGCCGTCGCGCGGTCCTCCGGGACCGCGACCAGGACGCGGACGTCGTCGGCCGCCAGTTCGCCGGCACGGCCGACGAGGTCCCGGACGTGCAGGTTGCAGACCGGGCAGGACGTGGACCGCATAAAGAAGACCAGCACCGCGTGCCTCCCCTGGTAGTCGGAGAGGCGGACGGCCTGGCCTGCGGTGTCCTCCAGGTCCAGTCGCGGCGCGGGTGAACCGGCTTCGAGCATGGTGGGACTTCCCTTCGTATCGGGGTGTCGGTCCGGTCAGTCGCGGGCGGCGTCGAGAGCGCCCTCGACCTCGCCGCGGAGGTCGAGCCGGAGCGCGGTCCTGGCCCGGTGCAGGTGGGACTTCATCGCGGGCGTGCTCAACCCGAGCGCCGCGGCGACCTCTCGCCCCGGCTGACCCAGCACGTCACGCATGACCAGCACCCGGCGCTGGAGGTCGGGCAGCGCCCGGATCGCCTCCGCGACGCGCTCGGCCTCCAGCCGCTTGAGGACCTGGTCCTCCGCGGACGCCGCCGGGTCGCCGCCGGTCTCGTCCCGGTGCTCGTCCCCGCGCTCGTCGTGGTGCTCGACCAGCCGTCGGGCGCGGCGCAGGCACTCGTGCCGGACGACCCGGAACATCCAGGACGCGAGCGCCGCCGTGGCGCGCAGGGAACCGATCTTGCGGTAGAGGACGATCAACGCCTCCTGCGCCGCGTCCTCGGCGTCCTGGGTGGACGCGCACAGGTGCCCGGCGAACCGCCGCACGTGCGGATGGGCGCCGTGCACCACGGCGGTGAGCGACTCCAGGTCCCCGCCCTGCGCGGCCTTGACGAGCTGCTCACTCGCCCAACCACGGTCGACCACGTCCACCCCCACCTCACGCGGCGAACCGGTCGCCCGTGTCCCCCTCGACGTAACCATCACCCATAAGAGCCCCGAAACCCGCGAAAGGATTCACCGCCTCGGGCTACGAGTGGCAGGGCGGTCGCGGGTCGACGCGGTCCGGCAGCATCTCCAGCTCGGCCGGGGTGAAACCCCGGTACTGGAGTCGGCACAGCGCGGCGAACGCGTCCCAGGGGTCCAGCGGCAGCGACCACGGCGCGTCCACGCCGCGCCCCGCGCCCCGGTCGTGGCGCGCCAGGTGGCGCAACACCCCGTCCTTCACGTGGACGCCGCGCCGGACACCGGCGGACAGCTCGACGTCCGCGACCAGCTCGTCACCGCGCCACACCTGGACGCCGTCCGGCGTCTGGACCACCAGGGTGTCGTCCACGAACGCCGGCAGGGCCTCCGCGACCACCGGGAACCTCGTCACCTGCTCCCGGCGCTCCAGGTCCCACACCTGGACGCCCGCGCCCTCGGGTTCGAGCGCGGCGATCCGCTTGCCCGTCCCGTCGAAGACGAAGCCGGCGCGCAGGCCGCTGACCGGCACCGGGAGCTTCCCCAGCGCCCGGCCCGTCGTGGTGTCCCACACCTCCAGACCGCCCCCGCCCTCCACCACGACCTGGCCGACGTGGTCCGGTCCCGGACGGGGGTGGAGCTGCCCGTTGTCGCCGAGCGCGATCGGGACGCCCACCTGCCTGCCCGTGTCCAGCCGCCACCGGGTGATGGTCGCGTCGAACCCGACCGCCACCTCGTACTCCGACACCTGGGCGAACGTCATCGGCCCGGGGTCGGGCGCGCGCCGGTCCGGTGGCCGGATGGTGTGCCGTAACCGCAGGTCGGCGGTGTCGTGCACCTTGACGGTGTCGTCCGAGGAGATCAGCAGCGAGCCGCCGTCCCGGGAGAACCCGACCTGCCCCAGGCGCCTCGACAGGGGCAGTTCGCCCGTGAGCGAGCCGCTCGCGTCGACGAACCGCAGCACCCCGTCCATCGCGATCACCGCGTGCGGCCCGTCGCCGGGGTGGTAGACCACGGCTCCGACCTCGCCGAGGACGCCGACGGGCGGGTCCGGCCGAGGCGCCCGCAGCCGGACCGAGTGGTCGCCGTGCACGACCTCCGCGGTGAACCCGCCGTCCGGGGTCAGCGCGCCCACGACCACGGGCCGCTTCCCGAACGGCCCGCGCACGGTGTAGGTGCGGCCGGACGGCCAGTGCAGGTAGGTGCGCCGGTCCGGCTCGCCGTCGCCGAGCCGGATGAAGCGCCGCGTCGTGTCGCGCGCGTCGTCCATGGTGAGCAAACCCAGCCGGCACCCCGTCCCGCCCACGGGCGCGGCGCGCACCTCGTCGGACGTGGGCGAGTGCAGCCGGATCCCGTCCGGCGCGCACTCCGCGACGGCCTCGCCCTGACCGACGATCACGGTGCCCTTCCCGAAGTCCCGCAGCGTCGTGCCGGCCGGGTCCCGCACCAGCACGCGGCGCACCGCCACGTCGAACTCCACCCCGTTGTCGTGCTCGTCGAACCGCTCGGCGAGGAAGGCGCCGCGGTCCGGCAGGAGCACCGCGTCCCAAGCGCCCCACGACGTCTCGGCGACGACGGCGGCCGACGCGACGTCCCAGGCGACCAGGCGCCGGTGGGCCGTCGCGGTGAGGCTGCCGCCGTCCGCGGCGAAGCGCAGGCGCTCGACACCCCCGTCCGGGCGGTGCGGCAGCGGCACCGGTCCGGTGCGGTCGCGGAGGTTCCACAGCAGCACCTCGGAGCGGTGCGCGGCCAGGGCGAGCAGCCCGCCGTCGGGGCTGATCGCATGGGCACCCACGTCGTCGGTCGGCACCTCCCAGGACCGGTCGTCCCACCAGACGGTGACCTTGCGCCGCTTCTCGTCCCACAGCCCCAGCACGCCGCCGTCCGCGCTCGCGGCCGGGTGGCCGCCCGCGCGCTTCAGGACGCGGTCGGCCGACCACCACGCCTGGCGCTGGGCGAGGACGGCGCGGTGCGCGTTGCGCGCCGCCGGGTGCTCGCGCCACGCCGCCAGGGCGAGTTGGAGCGCCGTGGGCACCTGGGAGTCGCGCAACCGCAGGGACTCCTCGCCCAGCAGGCTCGCGTCGGACAACCGCACCCGTTCGTCCAACTCGTGGCGCTGCGCCTCCGACCGCACCAGGAACACGCCCGCGAGCAGGGCGATGACCGCCAGGACCGCGGTGAGCGACCGCCCCGTCCACGTCTCGCGCCGAGAGCGGACCCGGCTGCGCTCGATGTAGTCCCGTTCGGCATCGGAGAGGGCGCGCTTGCCCCGCCACGACAGGGCGCGGTCCAGGGCCAGGCCGCCGAGCAGGCTCCTGCGGTCGCGCGCGGCGTCCTCCCACTGGGTCAGCCGCTGGTCGAGGTCGGCGCGCCAGGCCAGGAACTCGCGGTCGGCCTCCAGCCAGCCGCGGAGCCGGTCCCAGCGGTCGACCAGCGCCTGGTGGGCCAGCTCGACGACACCGTCGCCGATCACCACCAACCTGGTGGCGGCCAACCTCTCCAGGATCTTCGGGTCGCCCACCTCGGACACCTTGATCCTGGTCTTCACGAACCCGCCCGCGCCGTCCGGGCGGGCCAACCGGGTGAGGATCTGCTTCGCGCCGGTCGTCGGCAGCCACAGCGCGCGGTCCGCGTACCGGGTCAGGGCTCCGGAGACGCCGCCGATCGCGTCGTAGGAGCCGTGGGTGAGCCACCCGCCCCGACGCCGCTCCCACAGCTCGGTCAGGGCGAACTCGACCAGCGGCAGCCGCCCCGGCTCGCGCCCGGCGTCGGCGACGATCCGCTCGACCAGGCCGTCCTCGAACCGCGTCCCGCCGACCGCGTCGACGGGACGGGTGACGGCGGCGCGCAGGCCCTCGACGTCCAGCGGTCCGACGAGCATGACCGCGTGCTCCAGCGCCCGCGCCGACCCGGCGGTGAGCAGGCCGTCCAGGGAGTCGGACCGCGCGGTGAGCACCGCCCGCCTGCCCGGCTCCGCCAGCACCCCGGTGAGCCGGCGCAGCAGGTCGCGGGCGAGCCCCGGGTCCTCGTCGACGAGTTCCTCGAACTGGTCCACGAACAGCAGCGAGCGCCCGTCCGGCAGGTCGCCCGGCAGGCGCTTGCAGACCTCGACGTGCACGCCGTCGGCGCGCAGGCCCGGCAGCAGCCCGGCCCGGACCAGGGAGGACTTGCCGCTGCCGGACGGGCCCACGACCAGCACCAGGTCCTTCTCGGCCACGTGCGCGCGCAGGCGGGCGGTGTCGGCGTCACGGCCGTGGAAGAACGGCGCGTCGACCTCGTCGAACGCCGACAGGCCCCGGAACGGCGCGGGCAGGTGGTCGTCCCACTCGCCGAGCGCGCCACCGGGCACGACGAACGCCGTGCCGTCCCCGGCGCGGGCGACCAGCATGCCGACCACGCCGGCCGCGTCCTCGTCCCAGACGGGAGCGCCGCTGAAGCCCGCGCGCACGGGTCCGTCCACCTCGACCTGGAGCCACCCGGTGCCCTGGCGCGCGCGCAGGACGCCGGACAGCCACCGCCCGTCCTCGAACCCGCGGGGGAACCCGCACACCCGCACGCGGTGGCCCCAGACGTCCGCCGACCGGGGCGCCATCGGGACGGGCCGCGCACCCGGCGGCGGGTGCAGGCCGAGCACCGCGACGTCGCCCGTCCCGTCGGGCCTGACCGGCTGCCAACCGACCACCGACGCGACCACCGGGCCGGTGCCGGTCAGCAGCGGGAAGTCGACCAGCACGTCCCCCGCGGGCGGCGCCTCGGCGGTCGCGTCCTCGGCGACGACGTGGGCGCACGTGACGACCAAGGTGGGCGCGACGAGGAACCCCGCCCCCACGACGCCTCCGCTGTTGTGCACCCTGACCAGCGCGAAGCCGATCTGATCACCTAAGGTCACGGGCCGTCACTGTAAGGCACGGCCGCGGGCGGCGCCGGGACCGGCGGGCACGCGTGCGGAGGTCTCAGGGGAGGTTCTTCTCCAGGGCGGCCACGTACGCCTTCATGAGGTGGTCGCGCATCCCGTCGGCGGCCGGGGCGAAGGGGTCGGCGGTCATCCCCTTGCCGCGGTCGAGCAGGTTGGACACCACGGGCATGGACTCGCGGACCTTGCCGGCGGAGTCGATGTAGCGCAGTGCGGCGACGTGGCGGAACACCGGCTCGGGTGGGACCTGCGCGACGACGTCGTTGTTGTTGACCACCCGGAACGTCCGTCCGGCCAGCGCCCGGTCGTAGGCGTCGGCCAAGGCCTTGTTGCACGTTCGCGGCTGCCCGAAGGTGTAGACGCCCTGCGCGGACAGCGCGGGCTCCTCGAAGTGCAGCCACGCGGCGGCCAGCATCGCCAGGCCGCCGCCGAGGCTGTGCCCGGTGAACCACACCGTCTGCTCGTCGTCGCGCAGCTCCTCGACGGCCGCGAGCACGGACGGGAACACGGCCCGCAACGCCTCGGCGAACCCGTAGTGGACCAGGCCGGTGTTCGCCGGTCCGGGCCACGGCGGGGTGGTCGTGTCGGACAGCCAGTCCCGCAACTGGACCGGTTCGGTGCCGCGGAAGGCGGTGACGATCATCGTCGGGCTCGCCATCGTGTACGCCTGGGTGTCGCTGATCGCGAACGGCGGCTCGAACGTCGAGTGGTGGTGCCGCACCCGGTCGAAGCCCCACTCCGCGGCGGTGGCCTCGATCCCGTCCCGGTCCTCATAGGCCAGTTCGGCGGCCTTCGCCATGCAGTACGCCTGGCGGGGGTCGTACCCGGTGGCCTGGTGGTTCATCGTCGGTGCAGACATCGCCCATCCTCACGGAGACAACACGTCCACGGCGGCCACGCGCTCTGCCGCACCACTCGTGCCTACCTCCGCCGCGAACCACCGCGCCACCGGGCGAAGCGCCGTTCACCCCACCGTGCCGCCCTGTCACCCACCCATGTGGACGGTGCGGCTCAGGCGAGCGGGATGTCGTGGCCGGGGCCCCGCTCGTCCTCGGGGCGCGGGCCGGAGTAGCGGCGGTCGGCTTCGTCGATGCGCAGGTCGTTGATGCTCGCCTCGCGGCGGCGCATCAGGCCGTTGTCGGCGAACTCCCACAGCTCGTTGCCGTAGGAGCGGAACCACCGGCCTCCACGTCGTGCCACTCGTACTGGAAGCGGACGGCGACGCGGTTCTCCCGGAAGCCCCACAAGCTCTTGCGCAGGACGTAGTCGAGCTCGCGCTCCCACTTGGCGGTCAGGAACCCCACGATCCCGTCGCGACCGGTGACGAAGACGTCGCGGTTGCGCCAGGCGGAGTCCTCCGTGTACGCGAGGGCGACGCGGTGCGGGTCGCGGGTGTTCCAGGCGTCTTCGGCGGCCTGGACCTTGGCCAGGGCGGCGTCGAGGTCGAAGGGCGGGAACGGCGGACGTGCGTCGGTCACGGGGCTGTCCTCCACGGTGCGGTGAGCGGCGGGTTGTCGGGCGCGGGGGCCACGGAGTCGGCCCGCAGCGGCAGCAGGTGGCCGGCGCGCACCTGCCGGGGGGTGAAGTGGACCCGGCGGCCGGTGCGGTCGTCGTCGCCGGGGACGCCCGGGCGGGTCCACTCCACCTCGGCCCGGCCGGACAGGTGCAGGGTGCGGCCGGTGGCGAAGTCGAAGAACAGCAGGGCGGCGTCGGGGTCGGACCGGAGGTTGCCCAGGGTGGTGAACATGTTGTTGCCCGAGTAGTCGGGGAACCACAGCCGCCCGTCCTCGACGCGGACGAACCCGGGCGCGCCGCCGCGGTGCGAGGCGTCGTTGCCGCGGTCGGGGTGGGTGGTGCCGAGCAGGAAGGTGTCGGACCGGCGGATCAGGTCGACGTCGTCCGGCGTGAGGTCCGTCCCGCGTCGGACCGGCGTGGCCCCCCGGGACGCGACGGGTGCGCCGCGCAGGTGCCGGGCCTGGATGTACTGGGGGCAGTTGCCGAACGCCTGCTCCACCTCGACGCGCAGCCCGTCGTCCCCGGCGGCGGACAGGTCGCCGTTGACGCGCAGGCGTCGGCGGGCGGCGAACTCGACCGCGATCAGCCCCACCGGCTGGTCCGCCGGCAGGTCGCGCAGCGGGTCGCCCTCGGCGGGTCGCGTCCGCACGGCGAGGGTGGTCGGGGAGTCGGCGTGCAGGAATCCCGGCGGGCCGGTGAGCGGGGAGAGCCACAGCGCGCCGGCGGCGTCGCGCGCGGTGATCGCGGCGAAGGACCGTTGCGCCAGGAACCGTGCCGCGCCGAGGCCCAGCCGGCCGGGGGCCGCCATGCCCGAGAGCCGCGCGGCGTCCGCGGAAACGCCCGCCAGGCGTTGCACGGCCAGCTCGCCCTCGTGGAAACCCGTGGTGCCGGTGCGTGCGGCGTGGGTGGGACCGGTCATCCGACGGCGCTCCTCCGGTAACCGATTCTGACGCTTGGGTGCGTCAGTAACCATTAGAATGACCATGGCACGCTTCCGCACCCGTTGTCAACGGACAGAGACGTGGGTAACCGTTAGAAGTGCGCTAGCCTCCACGGCATGGACACGGACGCGCCGCTGCTGGGCGAGCCGCTCCCGGTGGAGTTGATGAACACCATCTGGGCCGACCGGGACGGCGTGCACGACTCGCTGCGCGATCGCGACGGCATCAAGGGCTGGCTGCGCGCCGTCTCGGCCAGGACGGACCTGGTGGCCCCCGGCGACCTCGACGTGCTCACCGCGGCCGACCTCGACCGCCTCGGCCACCGGCTGATCGGCCTGCGCGACGCGCTGCGCCGGCTGGCCGCCGAGGTCACCGGGGACCCGCGCCCGGCGGCCGTCGCCGACCGCGGCCTCGAAGCGGCCGTGACCGCGCTCAACCGGGCCGCCGGTGACACGCCCCGGTGGTCGGCGCTGTCCTGGACGCCCGGTCGGGCACCCTCGCGGCACACGCGCACCGGCGGGACGGCCGCCTCCGCCGCCGTCTCCGCCATCGCCGAGGACGCCGTCGCGCTCTTCGGCGAGGACACCCGCCACGAGTTGCGCGCCTGCCTCGCGCCGTCCTGCGTCCTGTACTTCCTCAAGGACCACCCCCGTCGGGAGTGGTGCTCGGCGGGCTGCGGCAACCGCGCCCGCTCCGCCCGCCACTACCAGCGCCACCGCGGCGCGACGGCCTGACCGCCGCGCCGCGACGGGTCAGCGGCCCATGTCGGCGAGCTGGTGCCGCAGCTTGTCGTGCAGCAGGTCCACGGCCTCCTGGTAGGTCGCCGCGGTCGCGTCGGCGTTGACCGGCGTGCCGTTGACGTCCAGCGACGCGTGCGCCACGAGCAGTCGGGGTCCGTCGGTGCTCAGCCGCACCTTGGCGTAGCCGATGTCGGCGGGGGAGTACTTGGCGATGGCGGAGACCTTGAGGCGGGCGTACTCCCCGGCCTCGCCGGGGACCCCGCGGGCCAGGTCGACCCGGATGTCGGCGATCTCGTGCACGTGGCTCATGCCTCCACCCTCCTCCCTCCCGGGCCGGTCGACGAACCCCGGACGTGAATTTATGTCACGCTCTATAACTTCAGTGTAGACTGAACCGGGTCGTGGTCCGGCACGGGACCGGTGGGCGTAAGGTCCGCGCATGGCCATCGGTGGCAGCAGGAAGGTGCGTGCCGCGCGCAAGCGGAAGCGCCGGATGGAGCGCGTGGAGAACGACCTCTCCGCGGCGGAGTGGACCGCGCTCCAGGCGGCTTGGGGCGGCTGCGCCTACTGCGGGGCCGCCGGCGTGCCCCTCCAGAAGGACTGCGTGCAGGCGCTGTCGCGCGGAGGGCGCTACACGCTCGACAACATCGTGCCCGCCTGCGGGTCGTGCAACGCGAGCAAGTGCAACACCGAGGTCACCGGTTGGCTGCGGCGCAAGCGACTGGACGAGCGGGCATTCCTGCTCCGCCACGTGGAAGTCAACGCCGAGCTGGCGGCGCGCTTCCGGAGCCAGGCCGCCCCGGTGGGCCCCGCTTAGCGGCTGCTGCCGCCGGCGCCGGGCACGACGCCGGCGGCAGGGCCGCGGGGATTTCGCTCAGTACGGGTTGCCCGGCACGTTGAGGCGGGTCTGGTAGAGACCGAACCCGCCGCCGTAGGTGCCGGAGGTGATGTACAGGGTCCGCCCGTCCGGCCCGCCGAACGCGGCGTTGGTGGTGTTGCGACCGGCGGAGATGGTGCCCAGCCGTGCGCCCGACGGGGAGAAGACGTGCACGAGCCCTTCGTCGTAGGAGGCCCAGTACACGTTGCCCGCGCAGTCGATCGTCGCGCCGTCGGGCGTCCGCATGGTCGCGAACGTCGTGCGGTTGGCGGTCGTGCCGTCGGGGAGGACGGTGTACTTCACGATCGCGTTGCTGCTGGTGGCCCCGACGTAGAGCGTCCTGCCGTCCGGCGACAGGACGATGCCGTTGGGCTGCCGCAGGGAGTCGTCGACGAGCCCGACCACGCCGTCGCGCACGCGGAAGACACCGGTTCGACCGCCTTGCTCGTCGGCGCGGTTGCCGCGCTGGAAGTTCGGGTCGGTGAAGTAGGTGGTGCCGTCCTGGCCGATGGTCACGTCGTTGGGCGAGTTGAACGCGCGGCCGAGGTAGTCGGCCGCGACGGTGGTGCGGCTGCGGTCGGTCAGGCTGTAGGAGGAGAGACCGCGGTTGTCGTGGGTGGCGGCGAGCAGGCGCGTGCCGTCGGGCGTGACCGCGAGGCCGTTGCTGCCGGAGTCGGCGATGAACGTCTCGAAGGTGGCCGGTGGCGTGTGCCGGAGCACGGACGACGGCTGCACGCCCTGCGGACCACTGGCGTTCTGCATGTGCGACAGCAGCAAGGTGCCCGTCCGCTGGTCCCACGTCGGGCCTTCGAGGAAGTTGAACCCTCCCCGGACGAGCTGGGCCGACACCGACTGCGCCGGTAACGGCGGGCCGTAGGTCGCTCCGGGTGTGCACGGTGCGGCTGTCGCCACGGCGGCGGAAGCGCCGGTCGTGCCCGGCGCCACGGCGCCGGCGATGGCGATCACCACCGCCGTGAGCGTCCGCGTGCGGCGGTGTCGGGTTGTCCTGCGGTGAGTCATGGCGACTCCCTTCGTGGTCGGGGAAGGCGTGCCGCCGGGCCGGGACGACCGCCCCGGCCCGGCGACGCCATTCACCGTCCGAGTTGGACTTTCAGGATGCTTTCGTTGCTGTTGTTCACGATGCTGTCCTTGTCGCCGCGGGTGCTGGTGGTCAGCCAGAGGCCGCCGTCGGCGGACGGTTCCACGGTGCGCAGCCGCCCGTGGACGCCGGTGAGGTGCTGCTCGACGTTGGTCAGGCCGTCGCCGGAGATCTCGGCCCGGTACAGCCGCGCGCCGCGCAGGCAGGCGATGTAGAGGGCGTCGCGGACCACGGCGATGCCGCTGCACGAGGCGTCGGCGACGGGGTAGGTGCGCTTCGGCGCGACGAAGCCGGGTTCGTCGCAGCTGCCGGTGGTGCCCTCGCAGCGGGGCCAGCCGTAGTTGCCGCCGCGGACGATCAGGTTGGTCTCGTCCATGACGGAGTTGCCGAACTCCTGCTCCCACAACCGGCCCTGGGAGTCGAAGGCCAGGCCCTGCGGGTTGCGGTGGCCGTAGCTCCACACCGGCGTGCCGAAGGGGTTGTCCGAGGGGACGGCGCCGTCGCGGTCGATGCGCAGGACCTTGCCGGCGAGGTTGGCGCGGTCCTGGGCCCACTCGCCGTTCTGGCCGTCGCCGGTGGCGATGTAGAGCTTGCCGTCGGGACCGAAGCGCAGCCGGCCGCCGTTGTGGTACTTATTGCGCGGGATGCCGGTGAGCAGCACCTGCGGGCTGCCGGTGAGCGCGCCGCCGGTGTAGCGGATGCGCACCACGCGGTTGTCGGTGGAGCTGGTGTGCATGACGTACAACCAGGGGTCGGCCGTGAAGTCGGCGGCCACGGCGATGCCCAGCACGCCTCCCTCGCCGTCGGTCCCGGCCGCGCCCGGCACGCGCCCGACGACGGTCTTCACGCCGGTGGCGGGGTCGAGGCGGACGATCTCGAAGGCGTCGCGGCGACCGTAGAGCACCTGCCCGTCGGGCAGGGTGGTCAGGCCCCAGGGCAGGTCGGTCTCGGTGGTGACCCTGGTGACCGAGCACAGCGACGTGGCGCACGAGCTGCCCGTGGTGACCGCGACGCCCGCGCTCGGGGCCGAGCGGTTGGCCTGCGCGTCGCGGGCCCGCACCTGGTAGGTGTAGCGGGTGTTCGTGGCCAGGCCGCTGTCGGTGAAGGAGGTCGTGGCCGCGCCGCTGGTCGAGCCGACCTGGACGCCGTCGCGGAGCACCTCGTAGCCGGTGACCCCGATGTTGTCGGTGGCCGGCGTCCAGCGCACCGTGACCGTGGTGCCCGACGCGGTGGCGGTCACGTCGGCGGGGGTGGTGGGCGGCTCGGTGTCGGCCTGGCACTGCGGCACGGTGATGGTGACGGTGGAGCTGGCCTGGGAGACGTTGCCCGCGGCGTCGCGGGCGTTGACGTACAGGCCCCAGGTGGCGCCCGGCGCGACGGTCAGGTCGGCGGACCGCGCCGTGCCCGGCACCGAGGTCATGAGCTGCCCGTCGTGGTAGATGTCGTAGAACACCACCGCGACGTCGTCCGTGGACGCCGACCAGGAGAACGTCACCCCGGTGCACGTCAGGTTCGAGGTGCGGGGGTAGGCCGGTGTGGTCGGTGGCGTGGTGTCGGCGCCGAGCCGGACCAGGTGCCACTGCTGGGCGGCGCTGTCGGCGTCGGGCAGCTGGACGAGCTGGGCGCCGTCGGCGGTGGAGGAGTTCAGCACGCTCACGGCCTTGCCACTGGCCCGGTTGAGCAGCCGCACGCGCCCGTCGGCGGAGTCGGCCAACCGGAACTGCTGGCTCGTGCGGCCGGCGTCGGTGGTCTGCACCAGCCCGGCGCGGTCGGCGGTGGACTGGAAGGTCAGGACTTTGTTGCTGTGCTTGGACTTGACGCGGTAGTAGCCGTTGCCGGAGGCGACGAACTGCCACTGCTGCCAGGCGCCGTCGTCGCGGGTGCGCTGGGAGATCCGGGCGCCGTCGGCGGTGGCGCGTCCGTACACGTCCAGTGCCTTGCCGCTGGTGCGGTTGACCAGCACGTACGAGGCGGTGGTGTCCACCGTCGCGGCCGACGCGCCGGGTGCCGGGAGGGCGGCACCGAGGACCGACAGCACCACCACCGACACCGCTCGGAGTCGTGAGCGGTGGACCGGGTCCTTCCTCGTCGCCAGGGGGTCTCGCATGGTGTTCCTCTCGCGGGATGCAAGGCGAATCGCCTTGTTATCGCTAACAAGATGTGCGGCGGAACAATGCCGAGTCGATGGCGGTCGACCTGCACCGGAGTGTTCGAGCGGAGGTGTGCTCAGCTGAGCTGATCGGCGGTCGCGGAGGGGACCGAGCCGGGTCTGTGGTGGATCGGGAGCGACTTGGCTGACTTCTGCGCACGTGGAGCCATGCTTCGCCTCCTTGCGAGCAGGGTGCGTCGTGGTCGTCGCGTGCCGGGGCAGCCCGATTGGGAGCGCTCCCAGAATCACCGTAGCGCAACCGGTTCGTCGCCGACAAGGGCGGCGGCGCGTCAACTGGCCCGCGTTAGCGTTAACAGCGAACGGCGCGTCAGCCGCTCAGGAAGTCGACGACGGCGGCTCGGAAGGCGGGACTGCCGACCGCCGTGCCGTGGTCGCCCGCCACCACGTGGAGCCGGGCGCCGGTGATGGCCTCGGCGAGGACGTGGGGGCGTCGGGCGAGCGGGTCGTCGTCGCCGGTGACCACCAGGGTCCGGGCGGTGATCGCGGCGAGGTCGACGCCGTCCCGGTGCGCGGACCGTGCCTGCGCGGCCAGGGAGGGCAGGTCGGCCCCCACCGCTTCGGCGAACGCGCGCATGGCGGCGATCCCGGGCGGCAGGGGGCCCGGGTCGTCGGCGAGGAGCGCGTCGGCGAGCACGTCGTCGGGCAGCGCGCGCGTGTCGACGCCGCCCACCTCCACGACCCCCGCGCCGACACCGCCGACGACCAGGTTGCGCACGGCGGGTTCCTCGGCGGCGGTGAGCAGGGCGATGATCGCGCCCATCGAGTAGCCGACGAGGTCGACGGTGGGTACGCCCAGGGTCGCGATGACCGCGCGCAGGTCACGCGCCATGCGGGGCTCGCCGTAGCGCGCGGGGTCGGGCGACTTCTGCGAGAGGCCGTGACCGCGTGCGTCGACGCCCACGACGCCGCGACCGGCCGCGGTGAGGGCCGCGACCGTGCCGTGACCGGCCCACTCGACCAGGGTGTCGGCGATGAAGCCGTGCTGCAGCACCACCGGCACGGGGTGCGGTTCGACGTCGGCGTCCGGCGCCCAGCGGTGGTAGGTGATCGCGGTGCCGTCGTCGACCACGAGAGTGGAAGTCCGCGGTGCGACGCCGGTGGGTGGATCGGCCATGGACTGCCTCCGCGTGGAGTGCCCGCTCAGGGCTGGTCCTCCGGTTCGAGCATGGTGGTGGCGCCGATGTGGTTCAGGCAGAACTCCACGGAGTGGGCCATCAGCCACCCCGTCTGCGCGTCGCGGAAGATCCGCTGGATCGGCGAGGTGGCGACGAAGCCGGAGCCGCCGCCGACTTGGAGGCACAGTTGCGCGATGTCGCGGGCGACGCGGTTGGCGGTGGGTTTCGCGCGCAGCGCGGAGGGCAGGAAGTGGGGGGAGTCCTGGTCGGCCAGCCAGGCGCTGTTGTGGGCGACCAGGGCGGCGGCGTCGAGTCGGAGCACGGCGTCGGCGACGTCGAACCGGAGGTGCTGCTCGGCGGCCAGGGGTTGGCCGGTGGAGGGCAGGGTCCGGGTGCGCGCGTAGCGGACGAGGGTGTCCAGGGCGGTGTCGGCGATGCCGAGCGAGAGCCAGGCCAGGCCCGCGGCGATGTGGTTGGGCTTGGGCACGGGTGAGGGCGGGCACCGCCGGTCGGCGCGGAGCACGGTGCCGTTGAGCCCGACCAGGTGGCTGCGGGTGGCGCGCAGGCCCAGGGTGTCCTGGGGCTCGAAGGTCACGGTGTGGTCGGGTTCGAGCCCGAACAGGGTGGGCTGGCCGTCCACGAGCGCGTTGACGAGGAAGTGGTCGGCGATCTCGCAGCCGGACACGAACCGCTTCGCGCCGGTGAGCCGGTACCCGCCGGCGACGGGCTCGGCGACCTGCTGGGGTGAGAGGAACTGGTTGCCGCCCGAGGGCTCGGACAGGGCGTTGGCGAAGCGGCGTCCCGCGATGAGCTCGTCGGCGTAGTACCGGGCGAGGTCGGGGGTGGAGTGGCGCACGAGGCCCTCGGCGGCGCCGATGTGCATGAGCCACAGGCAGGCGGTGGACGGGTCGGCGGCAGCGAGGACCCGCAGGACGACGCCGACGGTGCGGTAGCTCAGCGACTGCCCGCCCGACTCCCTCGGCAGGGTGGCCTGGTCGAGGCCGCTGG
This sequence comes from Actinosynnema sp. CA-299493, assembly GCF_050946825.1. NCBI lineage: Bacteria > Bacillati > Actinomycetota > Actinomycetes > Pseudonocardiales > Pseudonocardiaceae > Actinosynnema > Actinosynnema sp. CA-299493. Next base: position 6,889,598 of record NZ_CP191993.1, on the reverse strand, counting down.
CGTGCAGCGCCCGCAGGTTCTCGACCGGCAGGTGCGCGGTCCGGTCGAACTCGTCGGTGGTGGCGGCGAAACCGGTGGCCAGTTCGGTGGCGACGCGGACCCACGACCGCTCGTCCGGGGGTGGGCCGAGCGGGTGGTCGTCGGACATCGGCATGGTCATGGTTCCAGGTCCTCCCGCGTGGGCTCGCGCCTCGTCCGCACACTGTGGCGTGCCGGCCGGCGGTGATCAAGGGATCCGGCTCCGTCATCCGGTGGCCGGTGGCCGTGCGGAGGTCAGCCGACGACCAGGGTGGACGGTCCGGTGATCAGTTCCACGCCGGTGTCGCCGAGGCAGCGCAGCGGGTCGAGCGTGACCTGCGCGCCGGGAGAGGCGATCCGGCTGCCCGCGAACTTGCCGGACTCGACGACGCCGATGACGACGACGACCGCTTCGCCGCCGGGTTGCACGATGAGGGCGGCGGTGTAGGCGAGCCTGCTCCGCTCGCCGGTGTTCCAGGTGATGACCTCCGTGGTGCTCCCGTCGGAGGTCAGGCACCCCAACGTCCCCGATCCGGTGACGACCGAGGTCCCGGAGGTGATGGTGGGGTCGGTGGAGGCGCAGGTGTAGGCGCCGCTGCCGGAGATCCCGACCTGGCGCGGCAGCAGCCGCAGGCCGGGGTCGAAGTGGACGGTGTTGGTCCCGACGCAGGTCGTCAGCGCTCCGACCGCGCCGGGAACCGGCTGCGCCCGGGCTCCGGACGCCGTGATCACCGAGAGCAGTAGGACGAGCAGTGCCGTGGTCGTCGTCCTGCGCGTGTGCGTCATTCTTCCTCCGGAAGGGCCGATGGCCCGTTGTGCCGTTCCGACTCGGTGACGGCGAGTCGTCCGATCTGGTCGAGCAGCGTGTCGAGGTCCTGCTCGGTGGTGCGGGGGTTGGTGGTGCAGGCGCGGAAGCAGGGCCGGCCGGCGATCCGGGTGGGCAGCAGCAGGGAGCCGGGGGTCAGGTCGAGGAGCCGGTCGCTGATCCGCCGGTGGACCCGTGCGTCGTGCCCGGCGGCGCGGTGGGTGAAGCACACCACCGCCAGCCGGGGTCCGGTGAGCAGTTCGAAGTCCGGCCGACCGCGCACCTCGGCGGCCAGGTGGGAGGCGAGGGCCAGCCCGCGGTCGACGGCGTCGCGCACCGCGTCCAGGCCGTGCACCTTGATGCTGAACCACAACCTGAACGCCCGGAAGGGACGGGTGTACTCGATGCCGTTGGCGCCCAGGTCCCGGGACTGCCCGGGGTCGTGCATCGCCGCGAGGTAGTCGGAGCCCAGGTGGAAGGTCCTCGCCGACGCGCCGGGATCGCGCAGCAGCAGGCAGCCCAGGCCGAAGGGCTGGAACATCCACTTGTGCGGGTCGACGGTGATCGAGTCCGCTTCGGACAGTCCGGCCAGCCACGGGTTCTCCGCCGATCCGAAGGCCGCGGCGGCGCCGAACGCGCCGTCGACGTGGAACCAGAGCCCCTCGTCCCGGCAGACCCGCGCCAGTTCGGCCAAGGGGTCGACGGTGCCGGTGTTGGTGGTGCCCGCGGTGGCGATCACCATCAGCGGTCGGCGTCCGGCGGCGCGGTCGGCGGTCACCGCGGCGCGCACGGCGTCGGGCACGAGGCGGTCGTCCTCGCCGGGCAGCACCCTGGTCTGGTCGGGTGCGAAGCCCAGCACGCGCAGGGCACGGCCGACGCTCGGGTGGGCCTGGTCGCCGTGGTAGACGACCGGGGCGCGGTCGTGGGGCGGCGGGCCGAGCCGGTCGCGGGCCACCGCGATGGCGGTCAGGTTGGCGACGGAGCCGCCGGAGGTGAACACGCCCCCGCTGCCGGGTGGCAGGCCCAACGCCGTGGCCAGCCACCCGGCGGTGACCAGTTCCACCTGGGTGGGACCGGCGGCCAGCGACCAGTTGACCGTGGTGAGGTTCAGCCCCGTCGCCACCGCGTCGGCGAGGGCGGCCACCGGGTCCGCCGGGCCGGGGACGCCGGCGAAGCTGCGCGGGTGGTCGGCCTTGAGCAGGTGGGGCAGGATCCCGTCGGCGACCAGGGGCAGCACCACGTCGGCGGGTGTCGGGCCGCGCGGCGCCGGTTCGTCGAGCCACGCCAGGTCTTCCGGTCGGGCCCGGCGGCCCGGTGACGACGTCGTCAACCCGAGGTGGTGGTCCACCACCAGGTCGGCCACCGCGTGGGCGAGCCGGCGCAGCTCGCCGGCGTCGACCCGGCCGATCACCGGTCACGTCCCGCGAACGGGTGATGTGTGGCGGGGCGCAGCACTTCGAGCCACGCCCGGGCGTCGGGGGTGAGGCGGGGTGGGTGCTCGACGGTGGCCACCCGGTGCCCGAACTGCACGAGCACCGCCTCGTCACCCGGTTCGACCGGGTCTCCCTCGGCGGCGTGCGCCCACACCAGCGCCGCGTCGGGGCCCAACCGCGACAACGCGCGGTCGGCCACGCGGCGGGCGGTCCCGGGTGCCACCATCCGGTAGCACCCGCTCTCCGGCAGGTCCCGGGCCCGACCGGCGTCGGTGAAGTGCACCACGAGCTGGCTGAACGGTGGAGCGGGCGAGTCGCGGCCGGCCGCGGCGAGCACCGGGGCGAGCGGCACGAGGTCCGCCAGGACGTGCACGCCCAGCAACGGCAGCAGCCCTCGCCCCACCTCGGCCGCGTGCACCAGCGACACGACGGTCTGGAACCGGGGGTTGATCTCGACGGCCCACACGCGGCCCTCCCGGTCGAGCACCGCGTCGATGCCGAACACACCCCGGAACCCGCGTGCGCGCAAACGTTCGCCCACCGCGTGGCACGCCGCCAGCGCCTCTCCCGGCACGTCGCCGTCACCGAGCAGTTGGTTGCCGCAGTGGGTGCCCCAGCCGGCCCCGAGCTCGGCGAGCCCGACCAGCTGGTGCGAGACCCCCGACACCACCGTCACGTCGCGGCCGACGCACCCGGACACCGTGATCGGCAACCCCGGCACGTGGCGCGAGACCTTCAGCGGTTCACCCGACCAGGCGGCCGACGCCTCGGCCAACTCCCCGTCCGCGCACAGCCTGGTGCCGCGGCCGATGAGGTTGTTGGCGGGCCGTTGCAGGACCACCGGACCGTCCCGCAGCCAGTCGGACACCTCGTCGGGAACGGTCGTCGCGCCGGCCGGGAGCACCACCGACGGCGGAGTGCGCACGCCGGCGTCGCGGAAGATCGACACGGCGTTGACCTTGTCCGCGGCCCAGTCGGCCACCGCCCGGGGCGGCGCGAGCAACCGCGCGGACGGGTCGTGCTCCCACGGACGCGCGGCGCCGTCGTCCTCCGGGGCGAACGTGACCGACACCCGCCGTCCCGCACCACCGCGGACATCGTGCCCGGCGACGGGGCCGGCGCCGTGGCGGGGTCGCGGGCGGTGCGTCAGCCCCGGGATCGCCGGCCCGCACGCGGCGGTGACGAACGCGGACCGGTCGTACCACACGATCTCGTCGACCGCCGCCGCCAACGCGGCCGAGCCCGGTCCCGCCGCGACGCCGGACGGCATCACGCGGACGGCGCCGTCCACTCGTCCGTGTTCATTCATCCGGGCAACGTAGGACCTGTCCGCTTCGAGGAGCGGGAAACGGTGCCGTGGTTCATCCTTCCGGGTCGAAGGTCGACCGTTCCCGCAACCACACCGGCGGTAATTCGTTCAGGTGGACCTGCTGGCGCGACGGCCGGCCGCCTTGCTGAATGGTGAGACGCACAAAGAGAACGCGGAGCGGCGATGAACCCGAACGACACAGCGGTCGCGCCCGAGTGCGCCTCCTCCGGCGGGCTGGACGACCTGGACCGCTTCCGGTCGACGGACGCCGAGGGAACGCGCTCCCGGCTGCGCAGCCTGCGCGAGGACCCGTCGCTGCACCCGCACCTGACCCGGGTCATCCACTACCCGCTACCCGCCGCGTGGGGTATCACGCTGTCGTTCAAGGTCGAGGCCGAGCAGCCGTCGGGCAGCCACAAGCACCGGTTGGCCGAGGCGCTGTACGTCGACGCGCTGGCGAACGGCTGGATCAAGGCCCCGTCGAACGGCGGGAGACCCGTCGTGGTGGAGGCGTCGAGCGGCTCGACGGCGATCTCGGAGGCCTGGTACGCGAGGAAGCTGTGCCTTCGGTTCATCGCGGTCGTGCCCGAGGCGACCAGTCCGGACAAGATCGAGGCCATCGAGGCGTGGGGAGGTTCGGTCAAGAAGGTGGCGCCGGGGATGATCTACCAGGAGGCCGAGGCCATCGCCCGGAAGAACAACGGCCACTACCTGAACCAGTTCACCAACGCCGAGCGCGCGTACGACTGGCGGGCCGGCGGGATGGCCGCGGAGGTCTTCAGGCAGGTCCACCCCGAGCCGAGCTGGTTCGTCATGGGCGGCGGCACCGGCGGGACGGCGGCGGTGTTCTCCCGCTACGCCAGGGCGACCAACCGGGCGACACTGCTCTGCATGCCCGACCCCGAGGGCTCCGCGTCCTTCTGCGGCTGGCGCGACGGCGACCGGACCATGACCGGCAAGGGGTCCAGGATCGAGGGCATCGGCAGGCCGAGGATCGAACCGTCGTTCGTCTTCGACACCGTCGACCGCATGATGCAGGTGCCCGACGCCGGGTCGCTGGCGGCGATGAAGGTCCTGGCCGCGACGCCGGGCTTCCCGAAGCCCGGCGCGTCCTCGGGTACCCACTTCCTCGCCACGTTGAAGATCATCGCGGAGATGCTCCTCGATCGGCGCACGGGGTCGGTGGCGACCGTGCTCTGCGACAGCGGCGACCGGTACCCGAAGACTTATTACAACCCGGACTGGTACGTCAAGAACAGCATCGTCACCGGTCCGTGGGAGGAGACGATCACCCGGTTCCTCAGCACCGGGACCTGGCGCGAACCAGGCGACTTCCCGCCCGCCACCGACTTCCCGCCCGCCACCGACTACTCGACCGTCTGGGACAACGTGTGACGGTGCGCCCGACCGATCGATCGTCAGGTCGCGGAGCGGACCTCGTCGGAGAGCAGTTCGTCGAACCACGGGGAGTCGGCGCCGGCACGGGTGCAGGTGATGGCCGCGACGCGTTGGGCGTAGGCGAGGGTGTCGGCGAGTTCGGCGTGGGTCAGGGTCGTCAAGTTGGTACGGGTGAGCAGGTCGTGGCGGTCGAAGGCGGCCAGCAGGCCGGCCATGAAGGCGTCTCCGGCGCCGACGGTGTCGGTCACGTCGACCGGGAGGGCGGGGAGGTCGAGGTGACCGGTGGGTCCGGAGGCGTGCACGCCCTCCGCGCCGCGGGTGACGACGACGAGGGCCGGCCCCAGCTCGTGCCACTCCGACACGACGTCGGCGAGGGGGCGGTCGGGCGCGATCCACCGCAGGTCGTCGGCGCTGACCTTGACCACGTCGACCATGCCGAGCCAGCGCCGCAGCCGGGCGCGCGCGGCGGCGGGGTCGGTGATGAGGATCGGCCGGACGTTGGGGTCGAGGGTGATGACGCGGTGCGGGTGCTCGCGGGAGAGCAGGGTTTCGAACGTGGCGGCCATCGGCTCGACCGCGAGGGCGAAGGAACCGCCCACGTGCAGCGCCGCGTCCGGTGGCAGGGCGGGCGGCAGGTCGGTCACCTGCCAGCCGCCGTCGGCGCAGCCGTCGATGTAGAACGAGTAGTCGGCCACGCCGTCCTGGTCCACGTCCACCACGGCGAGCGTGGTCGGCGCGGTCGAGCCGACGGCGTAGCGGAGGTCGACGTTGGAGGTTTCGAGGTGGGCGCGCAGCACCGCGCCGAGGCGGTCCTCCGCCAGGCGTGCCAGCAGCGCGGTCTGCGTGCCGAGGCGGCCGAGGCCGACGGCGGTGTTGGCCGGGCTGCCACCCGGGATGGGGCGGTAACCGCCGGCGCGGTCGGGCACGAGGTCGATGAGGGCCTCGCCACCAACGATGATCATGTCTTGTCCTTGTCCGGGGGAGCGGTGGTGGAGCCGGAGGGGCTCCACCACCGCGAGCGGTGAGGAGGCTGACGAGGCGACGTCGGCTCATGACACCTCCGGGAAGGCGTGCTCGTCCCGCGCGGCGCCCGGTGGGGGAGTCGCGCGGGGCGGGGGCGTCAGGCGGCTTGTCCGGGCGGCTCCACGGCCCCGGTCATGATCGCGACGGCGTCGGACATCGAGATGGTCTTCGGGTCGACCACGGCCTTGCGCCGGCCGAGGCGTTGGATGTGGATGCGGTCGGCGACCTCGAACACGTGCGGCATGTTGTGGCTGATCAGGATGACCGGCAGGCCGCGGTCGCGGACCTGGAGGACCAGGTCGAGCACGGCGCGCGATTCGCGCACGCCCAGCGCGGCGGTGGGCTCGTCCATGATGACCACGCGGCTGCCGAACGCGGCGGCACGGGCCACGGCGACGGCCTGGCGCTGTCCGCCGGACAGCGTCTCCACCGCCTGGCCGGGGTTCTGGATCGTCATGATGCCCAGCGCGTCGAGCTGCCGCCGGGCCTCCTCGCGCATCCCGTTGCGGTCGAGCATCCGGAACACCGAGCCGAGCACGCCCTTGCGGCGGCGCTCGCGGCCGAGGAACAGGTTGGCGGCGATGTCCAACGACGGCGACACGGCCAACGACTGGTGCACCGTCTCGATGCCGGCGTCACGCGCGTCGATCGGCGAGGAGAACGACACCGGTTCACCGTCGAGCAGGATCTCGCCCTCGTCCGGCACCACGGCCCCGGACAGCGCCTTGATCAGGCTGGACTTGCCCGCCCCGTTGTCGCCGATGACGGCGAGGATCTCGCCCGGCAGCAGCTCCAGGTCGGCGCCCGCCAGCGCGGTGACCCGACCGTAGCGCTTGACCAGGCCACGAGCCCGCAGCACCGGTGTGGTCATGGCTTCACCTTCCGGATCCACTGGTCCAGCGACACCGCGACGATGATCAGCACGCCCACGGCCAAGGTCTGCCACAGCACGTCCACCCCGGCCAGCGCCAGCCCGTTGCGGAACACGCCGACGATCAACGCCCCGATCAGCGAGCCGACGATCGCGCCGCGCCCGCCGAACAGGCTGGTGCCGCCGATCACCACGGCGGTGATCGAGTCCAGGTTGTCCAGCTGCCCGGCCTGCGGGCTCGCCGAGGCGATCCGGCCGATCAGCACCCACGCCGCCAGCGCGTACACCAGGCCAGCCGTCGCGTACACGCTCAGCAGCACCCGGCCGGTGCGGATGCCGGACAGGCGGGACGCTTCGACGTCGTCGCCGGTGGCGTAGACGTGCCGACCCCACGCGGTGTTCTTCAGCGCGAACGCCATCGCCGCGACCAGCACCACCATCATGATCGAGCCGTAGGTGACGCGCGTGCCGCCCAGGTTGACGGTCTGGCCGGTCCACAGCAGCAACGACGGCATGTCGGCGCCGCGGATGGTGGCGCTGGAGGAGTACCAGAGGTTCAGCGCGAAGAACACGTTGAGCGTGCCGAGGGTGACGATGAACGGCGGCAGCTTCAGCCGCGTCACCAGCAACCCGTTGAGCAGGCCGCACAGCGTGCCGACGACGAAGCCGAGCAGCAGCGCGGGCAGGCCCGGCAGCCCGGTGTCGGCGGCGACCTTGGCCATCACGATCGACGTCAGCACCATGATCGCGCCGCAGGACAGGTCGATGCCGGCGGTGAGGATGACGATGGTCTGGCCCACGGCGAGCGTGCCGATGACCGCGACCTGTTGCAGGACCAGGGAGATGTTGCCCGGCGTGAGGAAGCGGGGCGACAGCACGGCGAACACGATGACGGCGACCAGCAGCACCGCGGCCGGGCCGATGGTGGCCTGCGAGTGCAGCAGGTGTTGCAGCCGGGCCAGCGGCGAGCGCTTGGCGTCCTCGCCGAGAGGGCTGCCGCCGGGTGAGCGGCTCGTGGACAACGTCGTCGACATGCTCAGCCCCAGCAGTTCTGCAGGCCCCAGGCGGAGTCCTTCGACTCGACCCCGGTCGCGGGCTGGTCGGTGATCAGGGTGACGCCGGTGTCCACGAAGTCCTTGCCGGCGGTGTTCTGCGGCTTGGTGCCGTCCTGGGCGAACTTCGCGATCGCCTCCACGCCGAGCTGGGCCATCTTCAGCGGGTACTGCTGCGAGGTCGCGCCGATGATCCCCGACTTGACGTTCTGCACGCCGGGACATCCGCCGTCGACGGAGACGATGGTGACGTCCTTCTCCTTGCCCGCCGCCTTCAGCGCCTCGTACGCGCCGGCCGCCGCGGGCTCGTTGATCGTGTAGACGAGGTTGATGCCGGGGTCCTTCTGGAGCAGGTTCTCCATCGCCGTGCGGCCACCTTCCGGCGCGCCGTCGGTGACGTCGTGGCCCACGACGCGCGGGTCGCTCTCGTCGCCGATCTTCGCCTTGTCCTCCACGTCGACGCCGAAGCCCTCCAGGAAGCCCTGGTCGCGCTGCACGTCCACGGACACCTGGTTGGGGTTGAGGTCCAGCAGCGCGATCTTCGCCTGCTTGCCCTCGGCCTCGAACTTCGCCTTGGCCCACTGCCCGATCAGCAGCCCGGCCCGGTAGTTGTCCGTGGCGAAGGTCGCGTCCGCCGCGTCGGCCGGTTCCAGCTGCGTGTCCAGCGCGATCACCACCAGGCCGGCCTGCCGCGCCTTGTCCACCGACGGCACGATCGCCTTCGAGTCGTTGGGCGTGATCAGGATGCCCTTGGCGCCCGCGCCGATCAGGTTCTCGATCGCGTCCACCTGGGACTGGTTGTCACCGTCCTGCTTGCCCGCGAACGACTGCACCCGCGTGCCGGTGGAGCCCGCGGCGGCCTGCGCGCCCTCCTTCATCTTCACGAAGAACGGGTTGGTGTCGGTCTTGGTCACCAGCCCCACGAGCGTGCCGTCGCCGGCCGCGTCGCCGCCGTCGCCGCATCCGGTGGCCAGTGCCAGCAGTGCCGCCGACACCAGGGCCGTGAGCCTGGCGCCCGTGCGCGACCGTCCGGTCATGTCTCCTCCAACGTCAACGTTGACGTAACCGGCCGCCGAAGACGATGAGGTCCCGGTCTGGTTGCCTGTTACGCGAATAGCAGCAGATAGCCCCGCACCGTCAAGCCGACAAGGCTGTCTTCGGGAAGTGGGGCTTTCGTTAAGTCATCGTTGACGCTAGCTTCGTGGTCCAGGTCACGACAAGCTGCCGTTACGCAAGCGTTACCCAGGATGGAGCAGAGCTCAATGGACTCACGGGGGCCACGGCGCGAGCCGACCATGCGCGATGTCGCCGCACTCGCCCAGGTCAGCACGAAGACGGTGTCGCGGGTGATCAACGACCTGCCCGGCGCGGGTCCCGAGGTCGTCGAACGGGTCCGCGCCGCCGCGCGCACCCTGGGCTACCGACCCAACCTGACCGCCAGCAGCCTGCGCCGCTCCGACCGGCGCAGCGCCACCATCGGCGTGCTGCTGGAGGACCTGTCCAACCCGTTCGACGCCGCGCTCCTGCGCGCGGTCGAGGACCTGGCCCGGCAGAACGGCGTGCTGGTGCTGGCGGGCAGCAGCGAGGACGACCCGGACCTCCAGCGCGAACTGCTCACCTCCCTGGCCACCCGCCGCGTCGACGGCATGGTCGTGATGGCCGTCGGCGGCCACCAGGACGCCCTTCAGCAGGAACGCGAACGCGGCACACCCATGGTGCTGGTCGACCGCCCGCCCACGTTCGACGGCACCGACAGCGTCACCACCACCAACCGCGACAGCTCCCGCCAGGCCGTGCTCCACCTGGCGGGCCTCGGTCACCGGCGCGTCGCCTTCCTCGGCGACCGCCAGACGCTCTGGACCAGCCAGGAGCGCTACACCGGCTACCTGGAAGGGCTCGCCCACACCGGCCTGACGCTGCACGAGGAACTCGTCCGCACCGACCTGCACGGCCCCGACGCCGCGGCGACCGCCACCGCGGCCCTGTTCGACCTCGACGAACCACCGACCGCCCTGTTCACCGCCCAGAACCTCGTCACCGTCGGCGCCATGCGCACCCTGCGCGCCCGCGACCTGCACCACCGGGTCGCGCTGATCGGCTTCGACGACTTCCCCCTGGCCGACATGCTCGAACCCGGCGTCACCGTGCTGCGCCAGGACGTCCCCGCACTCGGTCGCAAAGCCGCCGAACTCGTCTTCGCCCGCATCACCGGCGAGCAGTCCCCGCCGACGCACGCCGTCGTCCCGGCCACCCTCGTCCACCGCGGTTCGGGCGAGATCCCACCGCCCCTGACCACTTCCCGCCCGCACGCCCTCGCCCGCGAACCGCGATGACGCCGATGATGCCGGTGATGCCGGTGACGCGACCGGGCGCGGTGACCTTGGTCGTCGACCGTGACTGATCACGTGATCGACAGGGGCAGGAGCCCGGTGTTCATCGAGTTGTGCCTGATCCTGCGGGAGTTGTTCGGCGACGTCGACTCCGCGGACCGGCTCGACGGTGTGATCGACGACGAGCTACCCGCGCTCGTCGAACGGCGCGCCCGGGTCTGCTGGACCCGGGCCGCCGAAGACCTCGACGCCGTGCACCTGACCGTTCCGGGCCTCCTCACGGCGCAGCACGTCCCGATCACGACTCCACATGGCACCGCGATCCTGACCGGCTGGGACGCCGAGTCCACCGCCTGGCTCCACCTGCCGCCCGACTTCGAGATGACGCGCGCGAAGCCCTGATCGGGTGAACGAGCCCCGGCTGCCTCACAGGGCCAGCCGTGGCCAGGATTGCGTGTCGCGCAGCAGTTGCCGGTCGTGCGTGGCGATCACGACCGCGGCCGGCGTGGAGTCGAGGGCGGTGGTCAGCTCGTCGACCAGCGCGGCCGACAGGTGGTTGGTCGGCTCGTCCAGCAGCACCACGTGTGGCCTGGCCGCCAGCACCAGCGCCAGGTCCAACCGCCTGCGCGCGCCGACCGACAGCTCGGCCACCGGCCGGCTCCGGTCGTAGGCGTCGAGCAGGCCCAGCTCATCCAGACCCGGCCCCGGCACCCCCGACCGCGCGAGCCGTTCGTCGTACAGCTCCGCCGCCGTGCGCCGGCCGTGCGGGTCGGACTCCTGGCCCAACCGCCCGACCCGCACCGCCCGGGCGCGGGTGAGCGTCCCCGCGGTCGGCTCCAGGGCTCCCGCCAGCACGGCCAGCAACGTCGACTTGCCCGCGCCGTTGGGTCCGGCGACCACCAGTCGATCCCCCGAGTCCAACGCCAGGTCGACCGGACGGGGGAGCCTTCCGGCCACGGTGACGCCGTCCGCCCGCAGCAGGGTCGCGCCGCGGTGCTCGGGCAGTTCCGGCATGGTGAACCGGGTCGGTGGTGACGGGACTTCCACCACGTGCGCGTCCAGCTCCTCCTGCCGTCGGTGCACGGTCCGCACGAGGCCGGGCGCACGGGTGGCGCGGGTGTGCCTGCCGTGCCCCTTGGCGGGCCGCCAGTTGTCCTGAAGCCGGTTCCGCGCCGCGGTCAGGTCGTCGGCCAGGCGCTGCCGCTCGGCGACCTGCTCGGCGTGCAGCGCCTCCCACCGGGCCCGCTCGGCGCGGCGGGCATCGAGGTAGGCGGTGTAGCCGCCGCCGTACACCCGCGGCCGGCCGTCGCTGGACGGGTCGAGGTCGACCACCGCGGTGGCCACGTCGGCGAGCAGCGCCCGGTCGTGGCTGACCAGCACGACCACGCCCGGGTGGGCGCGCAGCCGTTCGGTGAGGTGGTCGAGCCCGGCCGCGTCGAGGTGGTTGGTCGGCTCGTCCAGCAGCAGCACGGCGTGCCCGGCGCCGAGCAGGCACGCGAGCCGCACGCGGTGCCGCTGACCGACCGACAGGGCGCCGAGCGGTCGGGTCCGGTCGTCCACGGCGTGCAGCGCGGCCAGCGAGACCTCGACCCGCCGGTCGGCGTCCCACGCGTCGAGGGCCTCGGCCTCGGCGAGCGCGGTGGCGTAGGCGTCGTCCGCGCCGGGACGGCTGTCGGCGAGCGCCTCGGCGGCGCGCTGCACGCGGGCCAGGACAGCGCGCACCGCGGCCAGTTCGAGGTCGATCAGGTCGCCGACGGTGTCGGCGGGACCGAGCGGGATCTGCTGGTCGGCGACGCCGGTCGAGCCCGCGCGGCGCACTTCGCCCCGGTCGGCGGGCAGGTCGCCGGCGAGCACCCGGAGCAGGGAGGTCTTGCCGCGACCGTTCTCGCCGACCACGGCGACCCGGTCACCGGCGGCGGCGACGAGGTCGACCCCCGCGAGCACGGGCCGTCCGCCGAAGGAGAGGTGCACGTCGGACGCGCGGACGTGGGCCGCGCGCACTGGCGCGGGCCGGAGTTGGGACGACATGGGAGAACTGCCTCCGGAGAAGGTGATGAGCAGGAAGGACGAACTCCGGTAGCGCGAACCGCGCTACCGGTGGAGGCGTCGTCCCTCAGAGGAAGAACAGGTGCTGCATCACGTTCACCAGGATAGGACGGGGTCCGCTCCCGCCGCACCCGGTTTCCGGCGGCCCGAAGACCCCTCACCGCCGAGACGGGGTCGGCACCGCTCGATCACCGCGGCACGTGCGCCGCGCCGCAGGCCAGCTCGGCCCAGACGGTCTTGCCGCCGGGGTGGAGGTCCACGCCCCAGTCCTTGCACAGCCGGTCGACGATGATCAGGCCACGGCCGCGGGTGGGGCCGAGGCGGGAGCGGCCGAAGGTCAACTGGTCCGGTGAGGTGTCGTCCACCTCGATCCGGACGTGGCTCCAGTTCGGCGAGCGCCGGAGCCGAACGGCGCGAGGACCGGCGCCGTGGTCGTAGGCGTTGCTCACCAGCTCGTTGACCAGCAGGATGCAGTCGTCGACCTCGTCCTCGGTCAGGTCGGCCAACGTCCCCGCCGTCCACCGTCGCACCGCGGCCAGCGGTGGGACGTCCTCGGCCAGGTCGAACGCCACCGTCGTCACGGGGTCGTCGGTGCTCACGGGCTCACGTCCTCCTTGCTGAAGACGCGTGGCCGGCCACCCGTCCGGCGGCGCACGCCCGCCAGTATCGATCGGCGACCACGATAGGGTCAATCCACCCGGGATCGACCGCCGATGGGGGTCGACACGCGGGACACGACCCGGCCGCGGCCGTGGCGGAGTGCCGCTCGGGTCCCGTCCGGTCGAACGCCCTCGGCGGTGCCGCCGGTGGATGGTGTTGTGACGGGCGTCACTTTATCGGCGTGCGACCGAGCCGTGGACCGTCCTGCCGCGAACCCACCGGAGACCACCGACGGAAGGGGACGACGTGCGGGACGGTAAGACGGGGCACGCCCGGGTGCTGGCCGACGTCGTCGAGCGGGTGCTGGGCGCCGAGCTGCCGGTGGGGCTGCGGGCCTGGGACGGCAGCGAGGCGGGCCCCGCCGACGGTCCCCGGGTGGTGCTGCGGTCGCGCCGCGCCCTGCGCAGGCTGCTGTGGAACCCGGACGAGCTCGGCTTGGCCCGCGCCTACGTCTCCGGTGACCTCGACGTCGAAGGCGACATCACCACGGGGCTGCGCCGGTTCTGGTCCTCGGTCCGAGCGGACCGGCCGCGCCGCCGGCTCTCCGCCGCCGAACGCCTGGGACTGCTGCGCACGGCGGTCCGCCTCGGTGTCCTCGGCCCCCGCCCGCGCCCGCCCGCCGAGGAGTCCAAACCGGCCGGTCGCCTGCACACCCGCGGCCGCGACCGCGCGGCCATCGCCCACCACTACGACCTGGGCAACGCGTTCTACGAGCTCGTCCTGGACCCGACCATGGCCTACTCCTGCGCGTACTGGGTCGACGACGACCTCGACCGCGAGCTCGCGGACGCCCAGCGGGACAAGCTGGAGCTGATCTGCCGGAAGTTGGACCTGCGCCCCGGGATGCGGCTGCTGGACGTGGGGTGCGGCTGGGGATCGCTGCTCCTGCACGCCGCCCGGCACCACGGCGTGCGCGCCACCGGCGTGACGCTGTCACGGCAGCAGCACGACCACGTCAGCCGCCGGATCGACGAACTCGGCCTGCGGGACACCGTCGAGGTCCGGCTCCAGGACTACCGGGACATCGCCGACGAGCCGTTCGACGCCGTGGCGTCGATCGAGATGGGCGAGCACGTCGGCGAGGAGAACTACCCGGTGTACGCCTCGACGTTGCACCGCCTGCTCCGGCCCGGAGGCCGACTGCTGTTGCAGCAGATGTCACGGGGCGCCACGGCGCCGGGTGGCGGCGCGTTCATCGAGACCTACGTGGCGCCCGACATGACGATGCGACCGCTCAGCCGTACGTTGGCGCACCTCGAAGGGGCGGGGTTGGAGATCCGGGACGTCCACGCGCTGCGCGAGCACTACGTGCGCACGGTCCGGGAGTGGGCCGCCACGCTCGAACGGCGGTGGGAGGAGGTCGTCGCGCTGGTCGGCGAGGGGCAGGCCAGGGTCTGGCGGCTGTACCTGGCGGGTGGGGCGCTGGCGTTCGAGGACAACCGCATGGGCGTGGACCAGGTCCTCGCCGTGCGCCCGACCGCGACGGGCGCGAGCGGGATGCCGTGGCGCCGGGCCGACCCGTTGGCGCCGGACCGCGTCGCGTCGGAGCGGTGAACCGTGACCTGGCCCGCCTTGCCCGAGGGGCTGCCCGTCAACCTGGCGGTCAGCGCCGGTGTGGTCGCGCTGCTGGTGGCGGTCACCTTCGCGGTCTCGGTGACCAGGGACCGGCACGACACCCTCGACGTCGCGTGGGGAGCGGGTTTCGCCCTGGTCGCGGGCACGACGTTCGTCATGTCCAGTGGCGCGGGTGACACCGCGACGCGGGTGCTCGTCACCGCGCTGACGGTGCTGTGGGGAACCCGCCTGGCGATCCACATCGGACTGCGGAGCCGGGGGCAACCCGAGGACCACCGCTATGCCGAGATGCGCGGTCGCGCCAGGGGCAACCCCCACGTGCACGTGCTGGTGCGCGCCTACCTGACGCAGGGCGTGGTGCTGTGGCTCGTCTCCTTGCCCGTGCAGGCCGCTCAGTACGGTCCCGCGGCGCACCCGGCGCTGATCGTGGCCGGAGTGGTGCTGTGGTCGGTCGGACTGGTGTTCGAAGCGGTCGGCGACTGGCAGTTGCGGCGGTTCAAGGCCGACCCCGACAACAGCGGCCGAGTGCTCGACCGGGGCTTGTGGCGCTACACCCGGCACCCGAACTACTTCGGTGACGCCTGCGTGTGGTGGGGCCTGTTCCTGCCGGCGACCGCGTCCTGGCACGGCCTGGTGACCGTCGTGTCACCGGTGCTCATGACGTTCCTCCTGGCCAAGGGGACGGGCAAGCCCATGCTGGAGGAGCACCTGCGCCGTCGACGTCCCGCCTACGCCGAGTACGTGGAGCGCACGAGCGGCTTCCTGCCACTGCCGAGGAGGCGCCTCCCCGGGATCGGCGACGGATGCCGGTGGGGAGGACGCGGTGATCGGAAGGGGCACGATGGCAGGGCGTGAGCGCAAGCTCCAGGTCGTAGCCGCCGCCGGTGACGTGGGTGAGGTGGCCCGGTGACCGGTGGCACCGCGCGCGTGGACGCGCACACGTTGATCGGGGCCTATGTGCTCGACGCGGTCTCCGACGCCGAGCGGCGTGCTTTCGAGGAGCACGTCGCGGGTTGCCCGACCTGTGCGCAGGAGACCGCGGAGTTGTTCGAGACGACCGCGTTGTTGGCGGGAGCGGCCGCGGTCGAGCCTCCGGGCCACTTGCGTGACCGGGTGTTGAGCGCCATCGCCGACACCCGCCAACTGCCACCGGAAACCGACGACCGCACGACGACCGTCCGACCTGGAGGGGGATCGTCCGACCCCTCCGTGCGGCCCTCCGGTGGGTCCAGACCCCGGAACCCGTGGTTGCGCGGGACAGCCGCGCTGGCCGCCGCGGCGGGCATCGCGGTCGCCGTCACGCTGGGAGTGCGGGGCGTCGACACCAACCATCGGCTCGAACAGGACGTGCGGGCCCTGGAGCAGGTCGACGACCGGAACGGCCGGGTGGCCGAACTGCTGTCCGCACCGGACGCCAGACTCGTCCGCGGTGAGGTGAACGGCGGCGGCACCGGCACCGTCGTGGCGTCGTCGAGCAGGGGGCAGGTGCTGTTCCTCGCCCGGGACTTGGCGCGACTGCCCGAGGACCGCGCCTACCAGCTGTGGTTGATCGGGCCCGGAGGACCACGTCCGGCAGGGCTGCTCACCGACTCCGGCGGGCAGCTCGATCCCCTGCTGGCCGGTGGTTTCACCGGCCGGGAGGCCGTGGGCCTCACCGTGGAGCCGCACGGCGGATCACCCCGGCCCACCACCCCGACCGTGGTGGTCCTCGCGCTGGTGTGAGCGATGCCCGCGGGTGACCCGGCGACTCCGTTGTCGTCGTGTCCGGGCGCGGCGGGTCAGCGGCGGCCCTTGGTCAGGCCGAACTGCCACACGTCCAGGTACCCGGACCGGAAGCCCGCCTCGCAGTAGGCGAGGTAGAACTCCCACGTGCGGCGGAACGCGGGGTCGAACCCTGCCGCCGCGACCTGGTCCCACCCGGCCAGGAACCGGGTGCGCCAGTGGCGCAGCGTCGTGGCGTAGTCCTGGCCGAGCGGACGCCGCTGGGTGATGGCGAGCCCGGTGTGCCGTCGGGTGGCCTCCTCGACGGCGGGCACGGACAGCAGCTGTCCGCCGGGGAAGACGTACTTGTGGATCCAGGTGTAGGAGTGGCGGGTCGCCAGGAGCCGGTCGTGCGGCATGGTGATGGTCTGCAGACCGATCCGGCCGCCCGGCTTGAGCAGGCGGTCGAGGGTGCGGAAGTAGCCCGGCCAGTAGTCCTGGCCCACGGCTTCGACCATCTCCACGGACACCACGGCGTCGTAGAGGTCGTCGGCGTCGCGGTAGTCGCGCAGCAGCACCCGCACCTGGTCGGCCAGCCCGGCTTCGGCGACGCGCCGTTCGGCGAGTTCCTTCTGCTCGGCGGAGATGGTCAGCGTCGTGACGTGCGCGCCGCGCCGCGCGGCCCGGATCGCCAGCGAACCCCAGCCGGTGCCGATCTCCAGCAACCGCGTGCCCGCGCGGACCCCGGCGTAGTCCAGCACGCCGTCGATCTTGCGCAGCTGCGCGGCGTGCAGGTCGTCGCTGCCGGGCGCGAACCAGGCGGCCGAGTAGGTCATCGACGGGTCGAGGAACGCGGCGAACAGGTCGTTGGACAGGTCGTAGTGGCGGTGGACGTTGGCGCGCGCGCCTTCGACGGTGTTCCGCTCGGCGGCCGGTTGGCGGGCGTCGACCCAGCGGCGGAACACCTGGAGCGGTCGTGGCACGAGGTCCGCCATCCGGGCGGCGAACGGGGTGAGCAGGCCGGCGGGGTCGTTGCTGGTCCAGTCCTCGGCCAGGTACGCCTCGCCGAACCCGATCTTGGCGTCCGCGCCGAGCCGGTGGAAGAACGAGGTCGGGCGGACGATCCGCATCACCGGCGAGTCGGGGCCGCCCGCGCCCAGCCGCTCCCCTCCGGGGAGGGCGACGCGCACCGGCAAGGTGCGCACCGCGTGGCGGAACAGCAGTTCCGCCACGGCGGCGCGGCCGGGCGAGCACCGCGGCGCCGCGAGGCCGGGCCAGGTCGAGCCCGGGTGGACGGAGGTGATCGGGGACGCGGTCACTGGACACCTTCCTGCGCGGTGTGGGGTGTGCGGGGCACGATCGGCACGCGGCGCAGCCACAGCGCGACGCCGTGGCGGCGGATCGCCAAGCTCACCCGGCGCGTGGGCAGCGGGTCGCGCAGCAACAGCCGCAGCAACGCGGCCGGGGTCGCGGGGAGGCGGGAGCCGGTGAGCGAGGCGCTGAACGCGGTGCGCCCGCGTTGGCGGAGCACGATGGTCAGCGATAGGCGCTCACCGGGTCGTCCCAGCCGCATCATGTAGTCGCCCTCGACCGGGAAGAACGGGGAGACGTAGAACTCCTTGTCGGTCCGCACGCGTCCGTGCCGGTCGGGGCGCAGCAGGTAGCAGTGCCGTTCGCCGTGGGTGTTGTGCACCTCCGCCACGACGCAGACCTGCTCGCCGTCCGGGTCGTGGCACCAGTACACGGTCAACGGGTTGACCACGTGGCCGAGCACGCGCGCGTTGGCCAGCATCAGCACCTGCCCGCCCCGCAGGTCCACGCCTTGGCCGGACAGCCACGCGTCGAGGTTCTCCCGGATGCTCCGGTCCGGGCGGCCGAGGTGGTCGGCGGCGCGGAAGCGGGCGAAGGGCCGCAGCCACCACGGGAGGTGTGGCAGCCGGTCCAGGTCCACCAGCCACTGGTAGCCGCGGTGCCGGAACCCCCGGTTCGGCCGCCGGCGGGTGTGGGTGACCACGGTGTCGTAGAGCGCGGGTGTCTGCACGGCGGGCTACCAGTCCACGCCGAGCGCGGCGGCGGCCCGCACACCCGAGGCGCAGCCGTCCTCGTGGAAGCCCCAGCCGTGGTAGGCGCCCGCGAAGGCGGTCCGGTCCGTGTTCAGCGCCGGCAGGAGGCGTTGGGCGGCGAGCGACTCGCGGGTGTGGACGGGGTGCTCGTAGGTCATCTTCGCGATCGCCGCCGACGGCGCGATCCGGTCGGTCGCGTTGAGCGTGACCAGGTAGTCCAGCGGCTCGGTCAGCCGCATGAGGCGGTTCATGTGGTAGGTGACCAGCACCTCGCCGTCGTCGGAGCGGCAGCCGGGCTTGAGGTAGTTCCACGAGGCGCGTGCCCGCGGTGACCGGGGCAGCAGTGAGGCGTCGGTGTGCAGCCACGTCTCGTTGCGCGTGTACCGGAACGCGCCCAGCGCGTCCCGTTCCGCGGTGGTCGGGTCGGCCAGCAGCGCCAGCGCCTGGTCCGGGTGGGTGGCGAGGACGACCTTGTCGACGCGGTGCACCTCGTCGGCGTCGTCGCGGATCCGCACGTCGTGCGCGGCGCGCGTGACGGCCCGCACCGGGGTGGACAGGTGCACGGCGGTCAGCTGCTTGGCCGCGCGTTCGACGTAGGTGCGGGAACCGCCGACCACGGTCTTCCACCGCGGCGAACCGGTGATCGACAGCATGCCGTGGTTGTGCAGGAACTCGAACAGGTACCGGGCCGGGTAACGCAGACTGGCCTCCTGGTCGGTCGACCACACCGCGGAGACCAGGGGCACGGCGAAGTGGTCGACGAAGTAGTCGGAGTAGCCCCCGATGGCCAGGAACGCGCCCAGGGTGACGTCCTCCGCCCTGGGGTCCCGCAGCACCCTTCGCGCCTGCCGGTGGAATGCCGTGACCTCGCCGAGCAGCCGCAGGTAGGGCGCCCGGCCGGTGTTGCCGGGTTGGGCGAACAACCCGCCCGGTCCCTTGGCCCCCGCGTACTCGAGCCCGCAGCCCTCGCAGCGCACGCTCATGGACATCTCCGTGTCCTGCGTGCGCACGTCCAGCTCGGCGAACAACCGCAGCAGGTTGGGGTAGGTCCGCTCGTTGTGGACGATGAACCCGCTGTCGACGGCGACCGTGCCGCCGTCGTCGGCCAGGACGTCGTGCGTGTGGGCGTGGCCGCCCAGACGTGGTTCGGCCTCGAAGAGCAGGACGTCGTAGCGGCGCTGGAGCAGGTACGCGGCGGTGAGGCCGGCGACGCCCGCGCCCACGACCGCGACGCGCTGTCTGAGGGAGCCTTGCGTGGTGGTCATCGGGTTCCTCTGGGCAGTGCGACGGACAACCCGCGCGGTGTGGGGGCGTTCATCGCCTCGGTGATGAGGGGATCGGGTGCGGCGTCGAGCGCGCTCAGGACGAAGCGGCGGACCAGACCGTTCCAGTCGGCCCACCGGCGCAGCATCGGGTGGCCGCTGCCGTGCACCACGAACCGGCACGTCGCGCCGGTGACGGCCTTGGCCCGCACCGCGTAGCGGTAGGAGGCGGCGGGATCGGTCCACCGGTCGAGGTCGCCGTGCGCCACCAGCAGGCTGCGGCCCCGGAGCTGGTCGACCGGCTCGCCCGGCTCGATCCACGGCGCCAGCGCGCAGACGGCCGTCACGGCGGGGTCGTCGGCGACCCGCAGCGCGGTGCGCCCACCCATCGAGTGACCGACCAGCACGACCCGGGCGTTCGGGTGGCGGTCGTGCAGCTGGGCCAGGGCCCACCGGGCGTCGTGCACGGGATCGCGGTCGGGTTCGTTCCAGCCCCGGTAGCGGTAGCGCAGCAGCCACACCGGGACCGACCTCCCGCGGGTGGCCCGGTGCAGCCCGGCGGCGATCGGCGCCATCCGGCGGTACGCGAGGTTCGCCCGACCGGCCCGTTCCCGACTGCGGGCACGACCGCCCGGCAGCACCAGGACCGCCGCGTCGGCGAACGGCTGGGGCGAGTCGCCGCTCCGGACGAGGAGCGGGCGGACTCGGGGGAGGGGGGACCCGGGGTGCGGCACGTCTCCCATTCGACGCAGTGCACCCGATCGGATGGCTGATGTGACCGGGGTCACTCAGTGTTGCCTGCGTCTGGAGGGACCCGCTCACGCGCGAAGGGCGCCGCGGCCGTGGCCGCAGCGCCCTTCGCGTGCAGTGGTGGTCAGCCGGTGGGCATCATGACCTTGTCGATGACGAAGACGGTGGCGTTGGCGGTGGGGACGTTGCCGCACAGCACCTTGGCGTCGTTGACGGTGACGTCGTCACCGGAGCCGGCGACCTTGAGCGTGCCGCCCTGGACGGTGGTCAACGTGGCGGTGGACAGGATGCCGTCCTTGTCCATGCGCTTGGGGACCACGTGGTAGGTCAGGATCGAGGTCAGCTTCGGGGTGTCGGCCAGCACGGCGTTCAGCGTGTCGGCGCCGAGGGCGTCGAAGGCGGGGTCGTAGGGCGCGAACACGGTGTAGCCGGCGTCGGTCTTGTTGAGGGTGTCGACCAGGCCCGCGGCCTTCACGGCGGCGACCAGCTTGGTGAGCAACGGGTTGTTGCTCGCGGCGGTGGCCACCGGGTCGTTGACCATGCCGTCGAGCGAGCCCTCGTTGGTCGCCTCGGCGGGCAGGCTCGCACAGCCGGCGCCGAACACGTCGCCGGTCTTGGTGACGCCGTTGCCCATCGCCTTGGTGGTGGTCGTCGTGGCGGCGGCCGCGGACGTCGTGCTCGTCGCGCTGTCGCCGGAAGCGGTGGAGGACTGTCCGCTGTCGCCGCAGGCCGCCAGCGAGAGGGCCAGGGCAGCGAAGGCGCCGATGGCGGCCAGTCGCGGGGTCTTGCGCATGGGGGATCACTCCTTTGTGGATGTCCCGGTGCCGTGCTCCCGGGTTCGTCATGAGTGGTTCGGCGCCGCCCCTGCCGCGGATTGCACCGGGCTGGTCACGGTTGGGTCACGCCACCGGCGCCGGTGGCTGCCGGTCCACTGGACGGATCCGGATCGCGCTGGTGACCGGCGCGGCGCGCGGTATCGGCGCGGCGGTGGTGGACGGGCTGGTCCGCGCGGGCGCTTCGGTCGCCGCGGTCGACGTCGACCCAAACGTGCGCCTCCGCCGAGGCGACCGGGTCACGCCCTTCGTCGCCGACGTTGCGGACGCCGAGGCGGTCGCGCGCGTGGTGGACGAGGTGGAACGCGACCTCGGGCCGGTCGGCATCGGGGTGTCGGTCGCGGGCTGCCCCCGCCTGCCGTAGATCCGGGTCAGTTGTGGCCGGAGGGGGTCAGGAGCGGGTGTGTGTTCTCGGCCCAGCCGAGGAACCGCACGGCCGTGCCGTGCCGCACGGTTCCGGTTGGCGTGAAACGGCCACCGTGGAGCACGTGCAGCAGACCTTCGACCGCCGGTTCGAGTGCGGTGCCGCGCGCCTCGCCCGCCAGCCTTTCCGCGTGGGCGAGCTGCACGGCGGGCTCGCAGAAGGCGAGCAGGAACAGGGCTTGTCGCCACGCGTACGCCGCGTTCTTCACCTGGATCAGCGCGGCGTGCCGGTGGGCCGCGCGCTGGGTCAGCCTGCGGACGATCCACCCGAACGCCTGCCACGCGAGTCCCGGCGCGCGTTCGCGCAGCTCGTCGGTCAGGTTCAGGCCGTCGACCAGCACGGCGAGGTTGTGCGTGGTCAGGATCTGGCTCTGCTCCAGCACCATGCCGTTCGCCGCGGTGGAGCCGCCGGAGGTGCCCGCCCGCTCCCGGCACAGCGCCGAGAAGTCCTCGGCGGTGTGCGTGCCCCGACGCATCCTCCTCTTGCGCGGGGGCTTGGGCCAGTCCGTCGGCAGGTCGTAGTAGTCCGCGTAGAGCGTGCCGGCCAGCAGACGGCTCGCCACCGCGCCGGCATCGCGCCATTTGGTGGTGAACGTGCCCATGAAGATGTCCGCGGCCACTTCCTCCACGAGCGGCAGCTCCAGCCCTGCCTGCTTCGCCAGCGCCCTCAGCTCGGTCACCAGCGGGTTCGGCAGCAGTGCGTGCGGGAACGCGGTGAGCGCCAGCATCGTGGTCTGCCGCAGGGCGCGATGTGCGGCCGCGGCGTTGTCCGGCTTGGGCGAGCGGCAGGGGGCGAGCGCGTCCACCCAGGGCAGCTCGGTGAACCGCACCTGGTGTTCGAGGTTGAGCAGCAGCAGGCCGCGGCGACGCCGGAACGCCGTGTAGGTCTGCTCGTGCAGCCCCGCCACGGCCGGGTCGTCGATCGCCGCGCTCAGCAGCCGTGAGGTGAGTTGCGGCAGCACGATCGCCAGCGTCTCCCCCGACGTGATCACGCCGAGGCGCACCAGCTCGTCCACCGGTGCTTCGAGCGACCGCGCCGCCTTGTGCACCAGGTGGTCCGGCATCGTCGTGCCGCAGGGGATTTCGTCGGTCGCCTCGGCTTCGGACACCTCGGCCGTCGCGACGTCGAGCGACGGCAGGCCTCCGTCCGTCGGGTACCGGTCCAGCCTGCTCGCGAGCACGCCGGCGAGTGCGGCGTGCGTCGGCGCCGCGACGGTGGCCACCTGGGTGGTGCGCCACGCGTCGCGTTGTCCGGTTCCCGGAGCGCCCCGGTGGCTCACCGTGCTCGCGATGACGCGGCGGATCCAGCCGACCTCCCGCGCGGTGAGCGCGTCGCTGCCGTCCGGGCAGGACTCCAGTGCGCTGCGCAGTCTCGCGAAGTTGCTCTTCGGGTTGGTCTGCCTGCCCGAGGGTGCGTGGGTGCGAGACGTCTCGGCGAAGTCCGCGAGCCACTCGGTCCTGGCCGCCGTCCAGTCCGCGGGCCACGTCCGGCACGGCCAGCCGCCGCGTACGGTCCCGTTCTCATCGAGGTGCGGCAGCTCGTCGTCGACGGTGCGGCACCACAGCGCGACCAGCCGGTCGTACAGCGGATCCCACACGGTCAGCGCGTCGCGCATCGTGGCGAGCTGCACCGGCACCCGCGCGGAACGCAGCGACGCGGCGGCTTCCTGCACCGGGATGAGGCGGACGGCGGCGTCCGAAGGCCGGGCGATCGGTTCGAATCGTGGCGTCAGCCGCAGCCGGTGCATCAGCGGGCGCAGTTCGGCGACCAGGTCGAGCGCCTGCTCCGGGAAACCCTTGTCCAGCAGCAACGCCACGACGGGCAGCGCCGCGTCCTCCGGCACCTCGACCCGGTAGTGCCCGCTGCGCATCGCGTCCAGCAGCTCGGCCTGACCGGCGTCGCCGAGGTACCAGGAGTTGAGCCGTTCCCGCTCGTTCCTGCCGGGCACGTCGTCCGGGAGGGAGGCGACGCGGGCCGTCTCGTCCTCGGACAGCCGCACCTCGGCCAGGTACCTGCCGGTCGCGAATCCGCCGTGCGCGACATCGAGCGTCACCCACGCCGGGGTGTCCGCGACCGGGGTGCGGGAGCCGACCGTGAGCGTGCCGTCGGCCATCCCGCTGACGACGTCCTCCCAGCGCCGCAGCTTGCGCAGCGCCCGCTCGCGGTCGGCCTCGGTACCCGCGGAGACCGCCGCGGCCAGCGCCCGCACCAGCTGACCGGTCGCGTAGCCGGACGAAGCGGTGCGGACCTGGTCGGACACTGCGGACTCCACGGTTGATCGGACATGGAGGCGGGAATCGAACCCGCGCCCTCCCCGTCCGAAGCGGGGCGATCTGCCACTGATCTACTCCATGAGGTGCGCGGATCGTATCGACCACGCACGTAGACCGCTCCCGATTTACCCCGAAGAACCATGACCGCCGACCTCCACGGCGAATCCGAGCCGATCGCGCCGAAGCTCACAGCCGACTGCACGTCCGCACATGCCGATGAGCGGATGCCCGTGACGCACGACCGAGCTCGGACCGCCGGGCAGTCGGTGGAACAGATCACCGTCGTCTGATGATCAACAGCACGATGGCCAAGACCGCATACGACAACACCGGCTTCGAACTGTCAGGCGACCGCCGGTGGGCAGGACGAACACCGTGTTGTTCGTCAGCCGCTGTAGGCGCGGGTGGCTCCCTTCGGGTAGTGGCGGCGCAGGTTGGCGGCGATGACGCGGTCGAGCGTGCGGTCGGACAGCATCCGGGTCAGGCGGGTGATCAGGGCGGCATCCCGGCCGATGGTGTAGCGGGTGCGCGGTCTGCGGATCGTCACGGCCTTCGCGATGACCCGGGCGGCGGCGTCGGCGGTCAGGCCCGAGGCGGTGCCGGAGGCCATCAACGCGTTGGTCGCCTGGACCAGGCTGCCGTAGCGCTCGTGCTGCTCCGGCGTCATCCGGGCGGCCAGGTCGTTCGCCGTCGCGATCCCGCGGGTGGCCATCTCCGTGCGGATGCCGCCGGGCTCGATCACGACCACCCGCACGCCCAGCGGCGCGACCTCCCGGCGGAGCGAGTCGCTGACCGCCTCCAGGGCGAACTTCGCGCCGGCGTACGCGCCGTACGTGGCCATGGCGACCTTGCCGCCGACCGAGCTGATGTTGATCACGCGTCCCTTGCTGCGCAGCAGCGCGGGCAGGAGCGCCTGGGTGAGGGCGACGTGGCCGAAGAGGTTGACTTCGAACACCCACCGCCACTGCGCCATCGGCAGGGCTTCGACCGGGGCGTTCACCTGGATGCCGGCGTTGTTGACGAGCGCGTGCAGCGCGCGCGGGTCGCCGGCGACCCGCGCGGCGAGTGCTTCCACCTGCTCGGACTCGGTGATGTCGAGGATGATCGGCTCGACGCCGGTCGATCGGATGGCGTCGGCGTCGCGGTCGCGTCGCACGCCGGCCAGGACGTGGAATCCCCGGCGGGCCAGTTCGCGGGCGGCTGACGCGCCCATGCCCGTGGAGGCTCCGGTCACGACGACCAGCTTCCGGTTTTCAGATGACGTTGTCACCTTGGCGACGCTACCAGTTCAGATGACAACGTCAACTGTATGATGGGCGTCATGGTCACCCGTGCGGAGTCCGCCGCCGCCACCCGCCGCGCCCTGCTCGACGCGGCCGCCGAACTCCTCGACCTCGGCGGGCCCGAAGCGGTCACCTTGCGCGAGGTGGGCGCGCGGGCAGGCGTGACGCGGGGAGCGCCGTACCGGCACTTCGCGGGCAAGGACAGCCTGCTGACCGCCGTCGCGACCGAAAGCTGGGAACGGATCGGCGACCGGGTGCACGCCCTGCGGAACGACCCGGCCCTGTCGGCCTCCGAGAAGCTGCGTGGCGCTCTCCGCGCCCTCATCGGCGTCGGCCGGGACCAGCCGCACCTCTACCAGATGTTGTTCAGGCAACGCGGAGACCGTCCTGGAGAACGCGGTGAAGGCTTCGAGCGCGTCCGGCTCCAGCTCTGCGGACCGGAGGGCGACCCGGCTGCGGCCGTTCGCGCGGCCGGACGCTTCCAGGACGAGTTCCTGGCCATTGTCGCCACCCTCGTGGGGGAGCGGAACGCACCGCACTACGGCGCCCTGCTGCTCAGCAGCGCCCACGGCATCGCGGGCATGGAGCTCAGCGGCCACCTCGTCCCGGACAAGTGGCACACCACCGCCGACGAGCTCGTCGACACCCTCGTCCGCATGGTCGCGGACGCCGGCGAAACGACGTAGCGACGCCCTGTCCCCGCACTCGGGTCAGCGGCCCTCCTGGCCGATACCGTGACATTTGTTGCGCTGATTTCCCCATCCAGCGAACGTCTGCTGATGCGGTTGGCAGCGATCCGGCCGGGTCGTTCGCCCTGGTGGGCGACATGGGGCCCGGTTGTCGATCTTTGGGCCTACGATCCCGTCATGATCTCCGAACCGCCGCTGCCCGCCGACCTGCGGGCGCTGTTCGTCGACGGGGCCGATGCCGGTCGGTCGCTGTCGGTTCCGCTGCCGCCGGGCCGTCCGGTCGTCCCGGAGGAGGAGGACGGCGGGCGGCCCGCGTTCTGGCTCGGTGACGGGCCCGCGCCGGCCGGGCTGTGGCCGCGGTTGCGTGCCGAGCACGCCCGGTCGGGGTTGTGGCCGCTGCTGTTGGACTCCCTGGACGACGAGGACGAGGAGTACCGGCCGTGGGCGAACGGCGAGGTGCTGCCCGGTGACATGTCCTCGCCGGGCGGGCACGACCCGGAGGCGTTGCTGGCGCGCTGGTGGGCCTGGAACACCGACGACGATCCCGACGACTCGCTGACCCCGGCCGAACGCTCGGCCGTCACCGCGCCGTTCGGGCGCACCTGGCCCGGGTCGGCGTCCACTCCGCCGCTCGACGCGGACCCGGACCGCATCGCCGACGGACTCGCCGGGCAGCTCCTGGCGGGTCATCCGTCACTGCGCCTGGGCCTGGTGGCGGCCGGGCGAGGCGCGGACGCGCTGACCGCGGCCGGCTGGACCGGCCCGACGAACCACATCGGCGACACCGCCGAGGTCTCCGCGGTGCTGCGCGGTTGGGAAGACCGGTTCGGCGCGCGGGTCGTCGGCGTCGGGTTCGCCACGCTCGTGCTGAGCGTCGCCGCACCACCCCGCACCCGCGAGAGCGCGTTGGCCATCGCCGCCGAGCACTTCGCCCTCTGCCCGGACAACGTCTGGCAGGGCGAGGCCCCCCACACGCTCGCCGCCTACGCCGACCGACTCGTGAACGACCACTCCTGGACGTTCTGGTGGGACTGACAGCCACCACGACCGCGCACCGACCGAGTCACACCGAGTAGGGGTGGACCTCGACCCATGAGCCGGCCATGCCTTCGGGCAGCGCGTCGACGTGACCGAGGATGGTCGACGCGCCGGCCAACTCCAACTGCGCGAACGCCGTCGCCCGCGCAGTTTCTTCAAGGACCAGTCGGCCCCGGAAGAAGACTCCGCGCTCGTTCTGGCACAAACGCGGTTCCTCCGGTCGACGTGGTGACGGCGGTGTCGGACGAGCAGCGGGCCCGCCGGCTGTGTGCCGGCGGGCCCGTGTGCTGTGGTGGGGGTGTCAGCTGTGTGCGCGGTGGCCTCGGCTGGTGACGACGTGGTAGATGCCGAGCACGACCAGCGAGCCGAGGATGGCGAGCAGCCAGGTGCTCAGGTCGAAGAAGCTGCCGATGTCGGAGCCGAAGATCGCGCGTCCGATGAAGCCGCCGATGATGGCGCCGACGATGCCGAGCAGCATGGTGATGACGATGCCGCCGGGGTCCTTGCCGGGCATGATCGCCTTCGCGATGGCGCCGGCGATGAGGCCCAGAACGATCCAACCCAGGATGCCCACAGTAGCTTCCTTGTCCTCGTGCCACGCCGTCTTCCTGACGCGGCGTGATCGTTACAGGCACCGGGTTGCCCAACTCGCACCGATTTCACACCTCCGGAGGACATTTTCGCGATGCGGCCGATGCCCGACCCCCGGTCGAGGAAGCCGGTCGGGATGAGGTGGCGGAGCCCGCACGCCGAGCCGCCCCGGCCGGGGTCGTGTTCGGACCGGCGGCCGGGGCGGCTCGGCGTGCGGGTGGAGCTGTGCGGGTGATCGGTCAGCGGGTCGAGTAGGGGTCCTGGGTGAGCAGGTGGGCCTTGTAGCCTTCGCCGACGCCGGGCTCGGGCGTGCCGTTCCAGTCCTTGATGAGCACGGCGCCGGTGCTGCAACCCCAGGGGTTCCAGGTCCACGGGAGGTAGCCGATGTGGTGGGCGTCGGCCCAGTCCGCCACCCGCTGCATGTAGTCGAAGCCGCAGTCGTCCTGGCCGAACTCGCCGAGCACGACCGGGACCTGCGCCGCGAGCGGGGCGATCTGGCTGTCCCAGCAGGATTCCGTGGCGCAGGCGTTGAAGCTGTAGGCGTGCCACGAGGCGGCGATGTTGTTCTGCGGGTCGACCGGCTTGTGGTTCAGCCACTCGCGCATGTCGTTGGCCCACTCCAGACCGCCCAGCATCAGCACGTTGGTCGCGCCGGTGGACCGCACCGCGTCGACCAGGTCCTGCATCCCGGCGACCTCGTAGGGGATGCCGGTGCAGGTGCCGCCGTCGCGCCAGCACTGCCAGCCCAGGGTCTTGTCCCAGTCGGCGGCCATCTCCGGGTAGGGCTCGTTGAACAGGTCGAAGACGACGGCGTCGTTGCCCTTGAACGTGTTCGCGACGCCGGTCCAGAACTGCGGGGAGTACTTCGCGTCGGGCATCGGCTTCTGGCACACCGCGTGCTCGTCCTTGCAGTGCCAGTCCGGGCTGTTCGTGTAGGCGCCCCAGGTCCAGTGCAGGTCGAGGATCACGTTGATGCCGTTGCGCACCAGCAGGTCCACGTAGTCCTTGACGTGCTGCTGGTAGACGGCGCCGCCGGGCGAGCCGTACACGCCCAGCCAGCACTCCTCGTTCAACGGGACCCGCACCGCGTGGATGTTCCAGGTCTTCATCGCGTCCACCGACGCCTGGTCCACCGGACCGCCGTCCCACATGCCCTTGCCCTGCACGCAGGCGAACTCACCACTGGAGCGGTCCACTCCCAGCAGCCGGTACGGCGCGCCCGCCGCGGTGACCAGCGTGTTGCCCGACACCCGCAACTCCGGCGCCGCACCGTCGACCGGCGGAGTCGTGGTGGTCGTCGTGGTCGTGGTCGTGGTGGTGGTGGTCGTCGGGTCGACACCGGTGCACGCCGCACCGTTGACGGCGAAGTCCGCAGGCTTGGCGTTGGCGCCGCTGTAGGCGAAGTTCGCCCCCGCCGAGACGCTGCCGTTCGGGGCGATGGTGCCGTTCCACCCCAAGTTGGTCACGGTGACCTTCTTGCCCGCCTGCGACCAGCCGCCGTTCCAGCCGTGCTGCAAGGTCTGGTTGCCGGCGTAGGAATAGGTCAGCGACCAACCGCTGACCGGCGACGAGCCGAGGTTGGCGACCTTCACCGTGGCGGTGAACCCGCTGCCCCAGTCGTTGGTCGTGTAGTCGACCCGGCACGCGAACGCCGCCGCCGCGCTCGCGTCACTCGCCCACGACCCGCCCGCCGCCGCCATCAGGGCCGTGCCCGCGATGGACACCACAGCGCCCAACGCGGCCAGCGCGGTACGGCGCTTCCTGACTCTTCCCGACATCAGCACTCCTTTGTGCGAGTAACAGCCCAGTCCTGCCCTGTCGTCCGGGAATCAGTTGACAGGTGAGGAGGGGGCCACCTGATTGAGAGTGGGTCGCTCCGGTCGAAGTGCCCAGGTAGAGCGACCTGGGAGCGTTCCCAGAAAGGACGGTAGCGAAAATTCCGGGAAACTTGAAGACCTCTGTGCGAAACGGTCTGCGGGCAGCGCTTCGCCAATTCGCGCGCGATGGCGTCCGGAAAACAAGTCGTCAAATTCCCGGAGCCGTGGCCGATTCATGATGTCGGCCATCGGCTCCGGGCTTCGGCGTGATCGACCGCCCTTTCAGCGCGGCGGTGGCATCGGGTTCACGGCATGGCGGAGCACGCGCGGGTGCAGCAACACGGACGGTTCGGGCAGCTTCTGCGACGTGCGCACGAGGAAGCGGTGCGATTCGCCGGCGGTCAGCGAGATGAGCATGTCGTCGACGACCGCGTCAGCAGCCACCTTGTCGACCAGGAGGCCGAGGTCGCGGACGTACGAGGTGGCCCGCACGTCGACGCGGTACCCCCCTGCCACGGGTGTGACGTCGGCGGTGAACGGCGTGGGGTGGTAGCGGAGGTCGAGGTCTTCGAGGAACAGGTGGTGGGTGCGGACGCCGTCGGCCGCGGCGATCAGCACCTCGCTCGTCGGGTCCTCGGGTTCGAGGAGGTGACCGGCCAGTTCCAGCCGGGCGGTGGATCGGGGCGGCACGTCGAGCTTCAGTTCGGCGGCGGCCAGCACCTCGCCGCCGAAGTCCTGCCGGGTCACGCTCACCGCGCCCGTCCAGGGGTAGTCGTGGTCGTTGACCGCGACCAGGGTGGGGCGTCCTGCGCGGGGTTGAACGGTCAGCAGGCGTGGCGCGAAGGCGTGCTTGAGGGCGTAGTAGAGGGGTTTGGGGCGTTCGTCGCTGTCGATGGCGGCCCAGGAGGTGACCGGCCAGCAGTCGTTGAGCTGCCAGACCAGGGCTCCGGCGGTGCGTGGCCACCAGGAGCGGTAGTGCTCGACGCCGAAGGCCACCGCGCGGGCCTGGTTGAGCTGGGTCGCCCAGTGCCACTGCTCGAAGTCGGTCGGGGCCGGCAGGTGGGGCGCCAGGCCGCGGTCCAGCTTGCCGTTGCCGTCCTCGGCTTTCTGGTGCAGCAGGAACGCGGGGGAGGTGGTGGTCAGCGGCTGGTCGTGGATCCAGCGGGTGAGGGTGGTCCAGGTGGGTGGCCCCTGGAAGCCGAACTCGGCGCTGAACCGGGGGACGTGGTCGCGGTAGTGGGTGTAGTCCAGGGCGTTCCAGACGTCCCAGTCGTGGCGGGTGCCGTGGTGGGCGTCGTTGGGTGGCAGGTCGCCGGGGCTGTACGGGCTGCCCGGTGCGTACGGGCGGGTGGGGTCGAGTTCTCCGACGATCTCGGGCAGCAGGTCGTGGTAGTAGCCGGCGCCCCAGGTCCGTCCTCCCAGGTTGTCGCGCCACCCCGCCCAGTCGGTGTGAGCGGGGAGGTTCTCGTTGTTGCCGTTCCACAGCACCAGCGACGGGTGGGCGACCAGGCGGGTGACGTTCTCCCGGGCCTCGGCCTCGACCTCCCCGCGCAGCGGTTCCTCCTCGGCGTAGAAGGCGCACGCGAAGGGGAAGTCCTGCCACACCATCACGCCGCGTTCGTCGCAGACGTCGTAGAAGTCGTCGGTCTCGTAGATGCCACCGCCCCAGACCCGCAGCATGTTCATGTTCGCCTCGACGGCCTGGTCGACCCGCCGGACGAGCCGCTCCCGGGTGACCCGGGTGAGGAAGTGGTCGTCGGGGATCCAGTTGGCGCCCTTGGCGAACACGCGCTTGCCGTTGACGACGAAGACGAACGGCGTGCCGTGCTCGTCCGGCTCGGTGTCCACGGTGACGGTGCGGAACCCGATCCGACGCTCGACGGCGTCCACCTGCCGGCCATCGACCAGCAGCGCGACGGTCAGGTCGTAGAGCGGTTGGTCGCCGTAGCCGGCCGGCCACCACAACCGGGCGTCCGGCACGAGCACGGTGACGTGCGCGCGATCACCGGTGACGGCCAGGGCTTCCGCGCGCTCGCCGACCTTGACCAGCGCGGTGTAGTCGCGGTCCGCGGCGCGCTCCAGTGCCAGGTGCACGTCGACGCGGCCGGTGCCGTCGGCGTCGACGGTGACGAGCGGGCGCACCTGCGCCAGGCGTGCGGTGTCCCAGCGTTCCAGCCGCACGGGTTTCCACAGGCCGGCGGTCTGCAGGTCGGGTCCCCAGTCCCAGCCGAAGGAGCAGGCCATCTTGCGGATCGCGTTGTACGGGTGCGGGTACGCCCGCTGACGCCACCCGAGCCCGGCCTCCGCCCGCTCGGCGTGGGTGAGGGCGGACCACAACGTCACTGCCAGGTCGTTGTCGCCGTCGCGCAGAGATCGCCCGACGTCGAAGCGGTGGCCGCGGTGCATGTTGGCGGTGTGGCCGAGCACCTCGCCGTTCAGCTCGACGGTGGCGACGGTGTCGATGCCGTCGAAGACCAGCTCCACCCGTTCACCGGCCCGCGCCGCCTCCGCCCGGAACGTCGTCGAGTACCGCCAGTCGACCCGGTGCATCCAGGTCAGCGCCGCCTCGTTGCGGTCCGCGTACGGGTCCGGGATGAGGCCCGCGGCCAGCAGGTCGAGGTGGGTACTGCCGGGGACCCGCGCGGGCACGTCCCGGTCGGCCAGGTCGGCCGGTACCGGGCCTCCGACCGCGCGCAGCCGCCAGCCGTCGTGCAGGTCCGAGTGCGTCATGGCGGCCCTCTTCCTCGGTGGTCGACGCGGGGACGAAGCGCATCGAGATGGTTACTCAGGCAGACGAAGTAAGTCAACACCTTGACGCAGAGCTGCCAAGAACCGGCGAGGGCTTGCGCGTCGATCAGCGAACTTGCCCTGTTGACGCCTTAGTTAGATGACCTAATAATGGCCCGGCGCAGGGCGGATGTCGTGACGCGTCCCGCGGACCGCACGTCAAGGAGGACGTCGTGATGATGTCGAGAAGCCCCAGCGCGCGTGTGCGCGCCGCGACCGCCCTGCTCGCCGCGGCGGTCGTGGCCGCGGGGTGCGGACCATCGGGCACGTCGGCCGGGGCCGAGGGCTCCACCTTGGTGACGTACAGCGGCCAGTCCGGGGACTACCAGATCAACTTCAACCCGTTCGCGCCGACCAGCATCGGCGGCGCGGGAACGATCTTCCAGACCCTGTTCTTCTACAACGTCCTCCGCGACGCGGACCCGGCACCGAGGCTGGGCGCCGAGTTCGCCTGGAACGAGGACGGCACGCGGCTGTCCATCACCCTTCGGGACGGCGTGACCTGGTCCGACGGCGAGGAGTTCACCGCCGCCGACGTCGTGTTCACCCTCGACATGATCGCCAGGAACAAGGGCATGAACAACACCGGCTACGCCGGACGCGCCGAGGCGACCGACGACACGCACGTGAGGATCACGTTCGACCGGCCGTCGTTCCTGGACGGCCCGTCCGTGCTCGGCCGGACCTACATCGTGCCCGAGCACAAGTGGAAGGGCATCGCCGATCCGGCGGTCGCCGTGGTGGAGGACCCGATCGGCACCGGCCCGTACCTGCTGGAGGAGTTCAAGCCGCAGGCGTTCACGGTCAAGGCCAACCCGACCTACTGGGGCGGTGAGCCCGCCGTCAAGAAGGTCCGCTCCCTGTCGCTGTCCGGCAACCAGGCCGGCGTCGCCGCGCTCAAGGCGGGCCAGGTCGACTGGCAGACCGGGCCGGTGCCGGAGATCGGCGACGTCGCGAAGACCTACCCCGGCTACCAGGCCACCGTCACCCACGCCAACCAGATCGCCCTGGTCACGTGCGGCAACGCCGCCCTGGGCTGCCAGGGACCCCAGACGGACCCGGCCGTGCGCCAGGCGATCTACCACGCCATCGACCGGACCCAGACCAACGCGCTGGCGTTCGAGAACACCGGCAGCGACATCTCACCGAGCTTCCTGCTGCCGGGACGCGACGACGCCCTCCTCTCCGACCGGCTCCGGAACCGGACCGCCCCGACGCGCCCGGACCTGGACGCCGCCCGGCAGGTAATGGAGAGCGCCGGCTACGCCAAGGGCCCCGACGGCATCTACGCCAAGGACGGCGCACCGGTGTCGTTGACGCTGAGCGTCGTCGCCGGCTGGACCGACTACATCACCGCGGTGGACACGATGGGCCAGCAGCTGCGGCAGGCCGGGATCAAGCTCACCGCGCAGCAGGTGTCCTGGAACGAGTTCGTCGACGCCAAGGACCGCGGCGCGTTCCAGCTCATCATCGACTCGCTCTACCAGGGCCCCGCGCCGGACCCGTACTACCTCTACAACTACTTCTACAGCACCGCGCAGACCGCCGCGGTGGGCACCAAGCCCGGCCCGAACGTCAGCCGGTTCTCCGACCCGCGGGTCGACCAGGCCCTCGACGCGCTCAAGCTCCTCGACCCCGCCGACACCGCCGCCCGGCAACCCCACCTGGACACGATCCAGACCCGCGTCGAGCAGGCGATGCCCTACATCCCGGTGCTGACCCAGGGCACGATCAGCGTCTACCACGACGCGAAGTTCACCGGCTGGCCGAAGGACGGCGACCTGTACGCCTCACCGGCGGTCTGGGCGCACCCCGACAACGCGGAAGTCCTCCTGCGCCTGCGCCCCACGGGGAAGTGACCCCGGCATCAACCTCGCACGAAGGGTCACGGTGCCTCGACTGCGCCGGCGGCCACCGGCCGTGCCCCGTCCTCGGCGCGGCCGGTGCCCAGGATCAGCTCGCTCTGCAGGACGAGGACCGCACCGCCGATCGCCGCCGCGTCCGACCCGTTGACCGACGGCACCACCCGGACCGAGTGCGCCTCGCGGGCGAACAACCGGCGGTCCAGCTCCTGCTGGATCACCGCCTGGTAGATCGAGCCCGCCACCGCGAAGCTCTGCCCGGCCAGGACGATCGTGTCCAGGTCGAACAGGACCGCCACGGTGACCGCGGCGTGGCCGAGGTAGCGCGCCGACCGCTCGACCAGCTCACGGGCCTCGGGATCACCGGCGTTCGCGGCGGCGGCGATCCGCGCGAACTCGGTCAGGAAGTCGTCGGCGGCCGGGTCGAGCGCCAGCCGCCGGGCGAGGTCCGGCATCGCCAGCGCCTGCCGGACCAGGGCCGACGGGCCGGCGTAGTTCTCCAGGCACCCGACGTTGCCGCACGGGCATTCCTCGCCGTTGACGTCGATGGAGATGTGGCCGATCTCCGCGCTGTTGGATGAGCTGCCCCGGTACACCTCGCCGGCGACCACCACCCCGCCGCCGATGCCGGTGGCCATGTAGAAGCAGCCGTAGGTGCTGTGCGGGTCCACCGCACCCATCCAGTACTCGCCGATGGCCGCCGCCGCGGCGTCGTTGTCCAGCAGCACGGGCAGGCCCAGGCTCTCCGCCAGGCGCGGCGCGACGGGGTAGCCGTACCAGTCCTCGGTGGGCTGCGGTGTCAGCAGCACGCCCGCGCCCCGGTCCTGCGGGCCGTAGCTGACCAGGCCGACCCCGAGCACCTTCTCCCGGTCGATGCCCGCCGTCGTCAGCAGGGCGTCCACCCGGGACGCCACCAGCGGCAACGCCTGCTCCGGCGGCATCGACTCCACGCCGTGGAACGAGGTCCGTGCCACCGGCCGGCCGGCCAGGTCCACCACCACGATCACGCACGCGTTGCGTTCGAGCTGCACCCCCACCCCGTAGCGGGCAGGCGGGTTGAGCTGGACCATCGTGCGCGGCTTGCCACCCGTCGGCGCACCCCGGCCGGCCTCCACGACCAGCCCGTCGCCCAACAGCTCGCGCACCACCTCGGAGATCGTCGCCCCGGTGAGACCGGTCGCCGTCGCGAGCTCCACCCGGCTGATCGAGCGCGCCGCCCTGATCACGTCCAGGACCACGCCCCGCGTCTTCGGCCGGCTCGCCCACACCGGGCTCCTCGCCACGATCCCTCCTCCGCCGCACCCTTTCGCCAGGCTACTTCACTTAACCCTTCCCCGACCCACCGGGGCGGCCACCACCACTGCCTCTGGTTGCCGCCTACCAGCGCATTCGGTTTCGGAGGGAACCTGATGAAGCCCTCACCTGACCACCGCCGCCGGCCCAGCGGGAGGCGGTGGTCGGGCGGTACGACTAGCCGGCGATCCTGCCGAACAGGTGGGTGGCGGGGGCGTCCGGGTTGTCGCCGTAGAAGAACTCCGCCAGCGCCTGGTGGAACTCGTCGCGGCTCAGCCCGCCCGAGCCGTCCACGTCCAACGCGTCGAAGACCGCGGCGCAGTCCTCCGGGGACACGTTGCCCGCCAGGCCGAAGATCTCCCCGAACTCCGCCTGGTCGACCCTGTCGTCGCCGTCGAGGTCGATCAGGTCGAAGTAGCAGTCGCCCACCGGTCCGACCTGGTGGGGGTAGAGGGTGGGGTCGGCCAGCGCCTGCCGGAACCCCTCGGTCATCTCCCGCAGGTCGACCTTCCCGTCACCGTCCTGGTCCATCGGCGCGATCACGGAGGCCCAGAACGCGTCCAACCCGTCGGTGAGCCGGCGGGCGGTCTCGGACTCCGACGCGTCACCGCGGGCCGCGATGTAGCGCTCGCCCATCAACCGGACGTCCTCGCGGGTGATCACCCCGTCACCGTCGACGTCCGCACCCTTGAACCACTGGCGGTACTTGAGATCCCGAACTCCATTCATGACCGCGCAACGTAGTCGGATGATCACGGTCTACCCGGTCGGCGCGCCACCGGAGAGATCGAATCACTCGTTCGGGTGACGTCGCCATCGCCCACGCGGTAGGCGGCGTCCGGCTTCACCGACGACCGGGTGCGGCCGGTCGTGGACGGTGTAGCCGGACGCGGTGGACGTCAACCGGGTGGCACGAGGCTTGGTGGTGCGAAGGCGAGCACATCGGGAAGGGGGCCGTCGTAGGGCTCGACCTCGACCAGCGCGCTGAGGGCACTCGGTCCTTGGGACAGGCGCGAGCACGGCCGATCCGCGGTGAGGACGTTCGGGTTGCCGTGGCGGTCCAACGTCCCGCTCAGGCCCGGCTGGACCGGATCCCACCACGCTCCCGTGGACAGCTGCACGATGCCCGGCATGAGGTCGTCCGACAGGATCGCGCCCGCGAGGCAGCTGCCCCGGTCGTTGTGGACGCGCACCACCATGCCGCTCTCGATGCCGCGCGCCGCGGCGTCCGACCGGTTGATCGTCACCGGCTCACGGCCGCGGATCTTCGAACCGAGGCTGTGGTCACCGTTGTCGTACTGGCTGTGCAGGCGTGAGGCGGGCTGGTTCGAGATCAGGTGCAGCGGGAACCGGTCCGCCAGGTCGGCCCGGAGCCACTCCGCCGGTTCGAACCACTTCGGGTGCCCGGCGCAGTCGTCGTAGCCGAACGAGTCGATCTCCTCGGAGAAGACCTCGATCCGGCCCGACGGCGTCGACAGGGGGAACCGCCCCGGGTCCGCGCGGAGGGCCTCGAAACTGCCGGGGAACGGTCCGGTCAGCGGCGGCAGCTCGGCGGTGGAGCCCTGCCAGAAGTCGTCGAAAGCCGGCAAGGCGGCCTCGCCGCCGAGCTCGGTCCTCGTCTGCTCGTAGAGGTGCCGGACCCAGTCGATCTCGGAGCGCGACTCGGTGAACTCCCGCTCGAACCCGAGCCGGGAGGCCAAGGCGGCGAAGATCCGGTGGTCGGTGCGCGACTCGCCCGCCGGTTCGCGGACCTTCGGCATCGCGACGAGGTGGGGGTCGGAGAACCCGGCGGCGAAGTCGTCGCGCTCCAGGGTGGTGGCGACGGGGAGGACGATGTCCGCGAACTTGGCCGTCGTGTTCCACCAGGCTTCGTGCACCACCACCGTGTCCGGGGTCTGCCAGGCGCGGGTCAGCCGGTGGAGGTCCTGGTGGTGGTGGAACGGGTTGCCCCCGCACCAGTAGACGAGGCGGAGCTCGGGCAACGTGAGGCGCTTGCCGTCGTAGTCGATGACCTCGCCCGGGTTCAGCAGGGTGTCGGCGATCCTCGCGACGGGGATGAAGTCCGGAACCGGGTTGGGAACCGCCGGTACCGACGCCACGAAGGCGCGGCCTTCCGCCACGCCCGTCGCGTCCATCGTCGCGTAGCCCGCGCCCCAGCCGCCTCCGGGCCGACCCATCGAGCCCGCCATGGCGGCCAGCACGACGGACATCCAGATCGGCTGTTCACCGTGGTCTGCCCGTTGCACCGCGTAGTTGACCATGATGAGCGACCGTTGGGTGGTGAGGCGGCGGGCGAGGTCGGTGATCACCTCGCGGCTGATGCCCGTGATCGCCTCCGCCCAGGCGGCGTCCTTCCGG
This sequence comes from Actinosynnema sp. CA-299493, assembly GCF_050946825.1. Taxonomy (NCBI): domain Bacteria; kingdom Bacillati; phylum Actinomycetota; class Actinomycetes; order Pseudonocardiales; family Pseudonocardiaceae; genus Actinosynnema; species Actinosynnema sp. CA-299493. The sequence continues at coordinate 6,852,054 of NZ_CP191993.1, read as the reverse complement.
ATGCCGTCGAGCTCGCCGAGCAGGTAGGAGGCGAAGCGGTCGAACCCGACGCAGCACCGGCGGAGGAAGTCCTCGTCGTGCCAGCCGTTGACCAGCATCGTGTGCGCGATGCCGAGCATCGCGGCGGTGTCGGTGTTGGGGACGACGGGCAGCCACTCGGCGTCGAGGAAACCAGCGACGTCGCTGCGGATGGGGCTGATGTTCACGAACCGCACGCCGGCCTCGTGGCACCGGCGTTGCCAATCCCGCGTCTGGTGCCTGGCCAGCCCGCCGGGGTTGATCTGGCTGTTCTTGAGGGCCAGCCCGCCGAACGCCACCACGAACTCGCAGTTCTCGGCTATCTCGTCCCACATCGGCATCCGGCTCTGGTAGCTCCACGGGTGACCGCCGATCACGTGGGGGAGGATGACCTCCAGAGCCGCGGTGCTGTAGGTATTGCGCGAGTCGGTGTATCCCCCGCCCAGCGACAGGAACCGCTGGAGTTGACCCTGCGCGTTGTGGAACCTGCCCGCGCTCGCCCAACCGTAGGACCCGCCGAACACCGCGCTGTCCCCGTGCTGTGCGCGAACCCGACGGAGCTCATCGCTCACCAGCGTGATCGCGTGGTCCCAGCTCACCTCCACGAAGGCGTCCGTGCCCCTGGCCGTGCCGTGGGCGCGCGGCTCGCCGTTCAGCCAGCCCTTGCGCACCGCGGGGCGCAACACGCGAGCGCTGTCGTCGGCGGCCGTCACCATCCCGGGGCCGATGGGCGATGGCGCCGGGTCGTCGTGCCTCGGCTCGATCCGCGTTAATCGACCGGAATCGACCACGGCGACGTAACTGCCCCAGTGCGTCGCAACCGACATGCGCCGTTCCATAGTGCATCAACTCCGCCTCTGCGGTTTCCACCCACGGTAGTCCCGGTCGAGGCGGGGCAGAAGGGATCAGCCCACTTCCGAATCCGGTGCATCCGCTGAATGGACGTGCAGGTGGCCGGAGGTGCTCGGTTCAACTGATTGAATGGAGTACTGGCAAGCCTTCCCGATCTGATTTGTGCGGAAAGTGTGCTACCCGGTGTCGTTGTCAACGTTCGGACGGGCATCTCATCGGGTGGTGTGTGGTGTTGAACCAGGACCCGTGCTGGGGAGTGACTGAGGGGGTGTCGCCGGGTGGCCTCGCTCAGTCACGTTTAGCGGTCCGGCACCCACTCGGACGGTTGGCTGTCCTCATGCGGTCAGGTGGGATCCGCGCTGGTGAGGTGGTGGATGGCCGGCGGGCTTGCTGTGCTGGGGCGGGGATGTCCGGTGACGAGCCGGGCTTGCCCGAGCAGTAATCACCACGAGCAAGGAGGAACAGTGACCACGTACCGGTTGATCCGTCGAGCCGCCGTGCTGGGTGCAACGCTCGCACTGGCCGTAGCCGCGCCGATGTCCGCGTCGGCCCACAGCGCGAACGACCCCGACGTCTTCGTCTGCGCAGAGGTGGATGAGGACGACCTGCCGACCGTGACGGCCGACGAGTGTGGGGACTGGACGTCTCCCGTCATCATTCCGGACCCGTTCATCATCCAACCCGAGTACGCCCGCTGGCACTACGAGTGCGAGAACGGTCATGCCGCCGGGACGTCCGTCACGGGGTACGAGTGCCGACGAGAGTTCTGATCGAACCAAGCCTGCGTGCGCAGCGGGTGCCGTGTCTGGCGCAGTGAGCCGCCCGTAGCCCGGCACCCGCTTCGGCACCAGTGTCGGACTGGATGCGACACCGTCACCGGCACCGGTGACAACTCCGCCACGTCCCGGCTGTCCACACCACTGACCCGGGTCTCGATCGGGCGATACCCATAGCGCTGTCTCGGGAATTCCCGCCGCTGTTTCACCCACGGTGAGTGGTTGAGTCCACTGTCGAGTGAGCGTCTCGCTCACCGGTTGCCCGGATCGTGCTGCCTGTGCAGTGTTGGGTGACAGGTGATTTGCGATCGAACGCTGGAGGTACCAGTGATCGAAGCACCGGTCCACGATCCGATCAGGGACCTGATCACACCACGTGCGTTGCGCGACCCGGCTTCGGCATGGGAGCCGTTCCGGCGCCGTGAGGGCCTGTGGTGGAGCGAGACCCTCGACTCCTGGGTGGCGGCCTCGCTGGACGACTGCTCGACGGTGCTGGCGGACACCGAGCGGTTCTGCTCCGACTGGCGACGGCTGGGGGATGACACCCCGGACTCCGCGCTGAGCGTCCAGACCCTCGACCCGCCCGAGCACACCGCGGTGCGCGCCCTGCTGGTCCACGCCTTCCGCGCCCTGGACTGGGACCGCCTGCGCAGGCGGATGGCCGACAACGTCGAGCGCAGGCTCGCGGCACTGGCCGACCGGCCGTCGTTCGACTTCACGGGCGAGTTCGCCGGACCGCTGGCCCTGGACACCATCACCGACGTCCTCGGGGTCACCCTGCCCGACCGCCGTCGGTTCGCCGCGATCTCGGCGGACATCGTCGACTCCATGGACTACGCCCTGCGCCCGGACACCGTCGAACCGGGACGCGCCGCCCGCTCCGCTCTGGCCGAGCTGGCGGGCCGGTGGCTCGACGAGCCCACCACCGGGCCGGGCGTGGTGCGCTACCTCGCCGCCCACCGCGCCACCACCGAGGTGTCCGGGACGGTGCTGCGCAACTCGCTGCGCGTCATCCTGCACTCCGGCTACGAATCGGCCAGCCGGCTGCTGGGCAACGCCCTGCTCGCCTGCCTGGACACCCCTGGCGCGCTGGCAACCCTGGCCGACGGCGTGACCGACCCGGCGTTGCAGGAACTGGTGCGCTGCGCCGGACCGGTCCAGGCCGAAGCCCGCGGCTGCGTGCGCGACACCGACGTCAACGGGCACCCCGTCCGCCGCGGCGAGATCGTCACAGTCCTGATCGCCGCGGCCAACCGGGACCCGCGCGCCTTCGACGGCCCGGACACCCTGCGGCTGGACCGCCACCCCAACCACCACCTGGGTTTCGGCCGCGGCGCCCACGCCTGCCTCGGCGCACCACTGGCACTGCTGCTCACGCGCACCGCCCTGGGCGCCTTGGCCCGCCACCACCGACCACCCCGACCGCTGGGAGAGCCGGTCTTCCGCCGCAACGCCACACTGCGCGGCCTCGACCGGCTCGACCTGCGTTGGGGTTGACCACGAAACCGAAACCCGACGAGGAGAGGAGAAGACCATGCGTCACCTCCACTGAGCCCATGACCCGGCACGGTGCCCGGCCCACACGCCGGGCACCGTGCCCACCTGTGCCTCCCACGGCCCGGTCCACGCGACCCCAGGTCTGCCGCGCTCCGCATCGCCTTGCTGCTGCGGGATCTGCCGACAGACCCACCGCCTGCGCGAGCACACCAACGAGTGGTTCCGCGTTCCGACCGCGGTGGTGCGGGACGCAGGTGGTGCGTCGGTGGGCCACAGCGCGCCGCCGACCACCGCGACACAGGACACCCGGATCCCATAAGGCGATGCAGGGCCGGTCGCCCCGTTTCGACAACGCGCGGTAGGTCGGCAAGCGCTCCGCAACCGCCTCGCAGAGCTTCTGCTTGGCGTCGTCGGCGTTGAGCACCAGGTACCGGGAAGGGTCGACATCGGGGTTCTGGTTCAGCGCGGTGGTCTTGCCCGCGCCCGGCAGACCGCCGGTGAACAGCGCCTCACCGCCGTCGGGGACCCACGCGCCCCGCACGTACAGCTCCTCGGCGATCCGGCGATCCGGCGATCCGGCGATCCGGCGATCCGGCGATCCGGCGCTGCTTCGCCGCCCGTTCGGGCAGCCAGCGCACGCCGTCACCGCCGACGGTGTGGGTGACGGACGTGGCCCTGCCCCGCGTGAGTGCTTCGGCGACCTTGTCTTCGACCTCCCGGACGTGGGCGGCCCACTGCTCGTCGGTCAACGGCTCCAGAACGCCGGGTCCGCCGGCCGACGCGGTGACCGGCGCGGCGACCAGCGATACCGCCACCAGGACCGCGAGCACGAGCCGCGACCACCACCGTCGCGTGAGTTCCTCCGAAGCCCCGGCTGTGTCGACTCGGCGCATCCTGTTCCCTCCACACGTCACCGGACACCGCCACCGATGTCCTCTTTGGACGCAGGGTCGTCGCACCGCGGGAATCCGGCCGGCCCGCCCGCCCGACACCACCTGGACAGGTGCCACCGGGCCGAGACGCCGAGTGAACCCGGCCCGCGGAGAAAGGATGTTCGATGATCCGGTGAGCCTGCCAACCTCGGCAAGGCGAAGATCGCGGTGAAGGAGTACTACGGCGGACGCCTGGTGAACGGGAAGAACCAGCATTCGGACAACAGCCAGTGGGCACACGACGTCCAAGAGAAAGCCCATGAGGCGCGGCAGGCGCTCACCGAGGTGGACTTGGCGGCCAACCCGGCGGTCGTGCTGGACATCGACGACACCGCCGAGATCACCTACGGCCGGCAGGCCGACAACGACTTCAGGTTCGACCACCGCGAGCACTCACCGCGCAACGTCAAGCTGCCCAACCCGATGTACTACCTGCCCTGACAGCGGCGCGGTCCCGTGGGACGGGACCGCGCCGAAGGTGAACCAGCCACTGCGGCGTGTCGACCCCGACGAGGTCAGTCGGTGCGGGCTCGGCAGGCTTCCAGCGCCCAGGGCTGTCGACCGTAGGCGTCGCGGAAGATGCGGTAGCAGGTGGTCAGCTCGGTTGCGCCGCAGGCGTCGTGCGCGATCCACGGGTCGGCGTCGTGCTCGTCCACGGCGATGTCCATGCAGTCGCCGAAGTCCCTGGGCGCGGGTGCTGCCGTCGCCGGCCCCGACGTCAGGACACCGGCTCCGAGCAGGAGTGCGGTCACCAGGACCTTGGACGCGGTAGCGATCATTGCCGTCTCCCAACGGAAGGGGGTTGGTCGAATTCGAACCGGTGGTGTTCCGGTGTCCTGCTCGGGCGACGCGGAGCCCGGTCAGCAGAGGGCTCCTGGCAGCCGTGCCCGGCAGGCCGGTCAGCAGCAGTCCCGCCACCGCGATCACCGACGCCCTGCCGAACCACCCGGGGACCATCGCGACCTCCGTGCTCACTGTGGCGACACCGACATCGACACCGATATCGCCCGACGCTAGGTAGCCGCCGCTCTGCCTGTCGCTGACAGTGGGAAAAATCGACCACACGGGTAAGGCATCCCCCGGTCAGGCGGAGAAGCGGTCCCGCTCGGACACGGACCGTGTTCCGGCCGGTGCGAGTGGCTCGGTGTTCCGAGGACGTCGGGCTCGGCGCACGGTCGGGTGGAGTCCGCTTCGTCTTCGAGCGGTCAGGTCTAGTCATGCCTACGTTCGTGCACAGGTCGCCGGCCAGGCGACCGCCGCCGTCGTCCGGGTGGACGGCAGCGGCACCGAACGGACCGGTGGGAGATCGCAGTGGTGACAGCAGCTCGGCGGGGCCGCAACCTGCTTGCGGCGGCGGTGGCCGTGGTGCTCTGCGCGGGGGCCGCCGTGCCCGCCGCCGCGCAGGAGTCGGCGCGGGCGGAGCCGGTGTCGACGGTGTTCTTCGGCGATTCCTACGCCGCGAACTTCGGCATCGCCCCGATCTCCGGGGCCTGGGACGCGAACGAGTACTACTGCTTCCGGTCCGAGGAGAACTACCCGGCGGCGGCTGCCCGTGAACTCGCCGAGCAGGGCACCGCGCTCGACGTCGCCTCCGACCGGTCCTGCGGCGGCGCGCTCATCGAGCACTTCTGGACCGCGCAGCCCTTGCCGGGCGGCCGGAGCAAGCCGCCCCAGCAGGAGGCCCTGGGCAGTGAGACCAGGCTCGTCGTCGGCACCCTCGGCGGCAACACCCTCGGCTTCGTCCAGATCCTCCAGCAGTGCTCCCAGCGCTTCCGCGACCTGGGCGCGACGCTGCCCGGCGACCCGGTCGACCCCGAGGACCCCGCCGAGCGGTGCGCCGCCTTCTTCGCCGCCGGCGGCGGCAGGCAGTGGCTCGATTCCCGGTTCGAGGCGGTCGAGGACGAGTTCGAGGTGTTGTTCGGCAGGATCGAGGACTCCTCCCCGGACGCCGAGGTCGTGCTGGTCGGCTACCCGCGGATCGTGCCCGCCGACATCGTCAAGTGCCTGATCCCCGCACCCGGGCGGAAGTACAAGCCCTTGGCCGACATCCCGGCCGACGCCCTGCCCGTGTTCGACGACGTCCAGGAACGCCTCAACGACCTGATGCGCGCCAAGGCCGACGAGGCCGGAGCGGTGTTCGTCGACCTCTACGCCGTCACCGGCGAGAACACCGCCTGCGACGGCGACGACCGCGGCATCGGCGGCCTCTTCGAGACGTCCCAGGTCAAGCTCCTCGGCGTGCCGCTGCCCTGGCTGCTGCACCCCAACACCCGCGGCCGTGACATCCAGGCTCACCACCTCGCCACCGCCATCCAGAACGCCGTCGGCGCAGCGTGACGATGGCGCCGACCGGCTGAAGGTCTGTGGTCGGCGGTGTGGCGGGTGGTGTCAGGTCGTCGGTCGTGGTGGTGTGCTGGTGATGTCGGCGACGAGTCGGACGGCCAGGTCGTGCACCGCGGTGTCGTCGCGTTGTGACTGCTCGACCAGCAGGCGGGTGGCCTCGTCGGCGCTGATCCGGTGAGTGGCCATGAGGATGCCCTTGGCTTGGTCGATCACCGAGGGGTGGTCCAGTGCCGCCCGCAGTCGTTCGGTGGTGTCGACGGCGTCCCGGTAGCGGGAGTGGGCCAGCAACGCCGCGGTGGCGGTGGCGGTGTAGAGGTCGAGCAGCTTCTCGTCCAGGTCGGTGAAGCCGTGCCCGGCACGGCTGTAGCAGTTGATGCTGCCGGCGTGTCCGATGTCGATCGAGAGGGGGACGGATAGGAAGCTGCCGAAGCCCGCCGCCTCGGCGTCACGGGCGAAGGGAGGCCACCGGTCGGCCGCGTCGGTGATCGAGCTGCGCACCAGCGCGCCGGTGCGGATGGCCTCCAGACAGGGGCCGCGGTCCAAGGCGTACTGGACCCGGTCCAGTTCCACGACGACGTCGGCGGTGGCGGCCGCGGTGCCGGGTCGTCCGTCGGTCAGCAGGGTCACGCTGACCTCGTCGACGCCCGGTATCGCCCGGGTGACCTGCTTGCACATGCGGTCCAGCGCCGCCGGGAGGTCTTCCAAGCCGTCGAGCGCGGCGGTCAGGCGGGTCAGGGCGTCGGCGACCTCGTCCGGCGCCGGCGGCCACGACTCGTCTTGTCCAGTTCCCACAGTCGGTTCCCCTGTCGGTCGCGCCGAGCAGGAGAGACCCGTCCACGAGGACGAACGCAAGGCGGACAACCTGTAGCGCACCCCGCCGTCGCGTCCCGCCGCGTGGGCGGTGTGACGCAGGTTCGGAATGCCACGAAGGTGGCACACCGTCCAGCCAGTGCACACGAGTAACCTCAGTTCCCACAGCGTAGCCCTTAACGGCACGTTCGTGGTGCTTCGGCGGTCATGTCGGGCGCATGCGTCACGCAGGCAGTAGGTCACGACGTGATGACGGGTCGCCGGTTACCCTGCCGGTGGGCGCATGGTTGGCACGATCGTGTGGTGGGTACTCGGCCGGGACATCAAGCGGCCGGCGCGCCTCCAGCGTCCGAAGGGTGACGTCATGGCTCGCCCCCATCTCCTCGATCGCGGTGGCCGTCGCCTTCCTCGCTCCCGATGTGTCCGTCCAGTCGGGACGGTGGCGCGTCGTCGTGGGGTGGTGTTCGTGTGAGGTGAAGAGGAAGGTTGGAGTGGTGCACCCGGATGGCAGCCCCGTCGACCGCGCCGCTGCGGCGCGGCGGATCGTGGACGAGGTGGTCAGCCGTGGCGGGCTCTACGAGGCGGTCGGCATCATCCAGGGCGGAGTGGGTGGTGGCGATCCGACTTCCGCCGACGAGCGGTTCTCCGCCCGCTACGACGACGAGCACTGCCGGGTGGAAGCGGCGCGCATGGCGGCGATCGTGGACGCGGCGGCCGAGGGGCGGGCCGATCCCGACTGGGACGGGCGTTAGCCGTCCTCCGGCCGTTGCCCGCGCGCGTCGGCGGGGGAGGCGACGGCGGCCGGGTCGAGCGAGCCGTCGACCAGCGCGCGGGTGATGTCGCGCACCGGTGTGCGGTGCGCGGTGGCGTAGTCGTGGATCGACGCGCCGGCCCGTTCGGGGGCGAGGTCGAGGGCGCCCGCGACGATGCCGGTCGCGTGGGCGAAGCGGACCCGGTCGTTCATCGCGGTCAAGGTCTGCTGGACCAGCCGGTCGACGCGTCGCGCGTCGCCTTCCTGCGACAGCCCGAGCACGGTCAGGTCGGCCAGGGCGCGGGCGAGCTGCTCCTGCCACCGCTCCCAGGGCGCGGTCCTGGCGTAGAGCACGTTCAAGCCGCCGATGGTGCCGCCGTGCAACCGCATCGGGATCGCGTGGACCGCGTGGTAGCCGGCGGCGGCGGCGGCGGGGACGAACTCGGGCCAGCGGTCCGTTTCCCGGGCGAGGTCGGCGGCGTTCACCACCGCGCCGTCGCGGATGCAGTCCACGCAGGGACCTTCGTCGATCTGCGACTGCAGCAGCTCGACGAACCGGGCCCGTTCGTCGGACGCCGACACGACCTTGATGCCGCCGCGCGGGTCGACCAGCATCACGCCCGTGGCGGAGGCGTCGAGCAACCGCGTGCACGCGGCCGTGATCATGCGCAGCGCCGCGTCGGCGTCACGGCCGTCGACCAGCTCCGCCGTGATGTCGCTCAACGCGGCGGCGATCTGATCGGGGGCGGGCACCTGAAAATCATACGGCCCGCCGCGGTCGCGGCGCGCGGTGGCGGCTCAGTCCGCGAACCGGTCCAGCGGCAGGCGCCGCGCCAGCACGTCGCGGGCCACTTCGAGCACCGATCGGCGGCCGGCGAACGCGTGCGCCCGCAGCCGGGCGAAGGCGTCCTCCAGGCTGATCCGCAACTGGGCGGAGAGCATCCCGGTGGCGATGTTGACGTCCTGGTAGGAGACCTCGGCGCGTACTGCGCCGTCGGTGGCGCCGCTGTGGTCGAGCAGCCACAGGACCGTCAGATCGGCCAGCACGGCGGCGTCGGCGACCACGTCGGGCGGCAGGCCGCCCGGTCGGCGGCGGTAGAGGCCCAGCGTGCCGAGCCTGATGCCGCCCAGTTGCAGCGGGAAGGCGAACACCGCCGCCAGCCCTTCCTCCTCGGCCAGGTCCGCGAACCCGGGCCAGTTCGCGCGGTGCGCGCTCAGGTCCGCCACGAGCACCGGGCCGCCGGTGGTGAACGCCTCGACCCCCGGGCCCTCGCCGACGGTGTACTGGGCTTCCTCCAGCACCCCGGCCCAGTGGTCGCTCGCGCCGAGCAGCTCTTGGGCCCGGGACGCGCTGCGCAGCGTCACGGCGGCGGCGTCGACCCCGGCCAGGGCGTGCGCGCAGACCTCGCACAGCGCCTGCGTCCACCCAGTACGACCAGGCGAAGCCACGCGTTCCGCGACCATCCGCGCCAACTGGTCTCGACGCTGCCCGTCCAACATCCGTCCTCGCTGCCGCAGGTGAGCACCGCCGCACCGGACCACGAACCAGCCATGAGTCCTGCCTCGGTGACCTCGCGCACGAACGCGGTACGTCGCGGACGCGCCCCGGCCTCATCCGGGAGTGCCAGGAAGCCGATTATCCCGGCTCGGCGCTCCCTCGCACACTCGACCTCACGTGGGCCCGGTGCTCGGCAGCCGGTGCCGCGTCAGGGCGCGCGGTCCGGATGGCGCCCTCTCGGATGAGCGTTGGTTGTCCGACCACGAGTCGGGTACTCGATCCGATCCGCCAGGTCCGCGGAACGACAGCACAGCGGAAAGGGACGAGGATGGCTGACGAGGGGACGCGATCCGGGCCCGAAGGGGACGGCGAGGTGACCGGTCGGGTGCGCGGCTACCTGGCGGAGCACCGCGACCGGGTGGTCGAGGAGCTGATCGGGTGGGTGCGCCTGCGCTCGGTCGCGGGGGAGTCCGAGCACGACGTCGACCTGACCCGGTCGGCGAAGTGGCTGGCCGGGGCGTTGCGGGAGGTCGGTTTTCCCGTGGTGGAGGAGTGGGGCGCGACGGGCTGGCCCGCGGTCTACGCGGAGTGGTGCGAGGCGCCCGGCGCGCCGACGGTCCTGGTCTACAGCCACCACGACGTGCGCGCGGCCAAGGACTGGCAGTGGGAGGAGACGCCGCCGTTCGAGCCGACCCTGCGCGACGGTCGTCTCTACGGTCGGGGCACTTCCGACGCCAAGGGGCAGGTGATGGCCCACCTGTGGGGCGTCCGGGCGCACTTGGCGACCACCGGGCGCACGGCGCCCGCGGTGAACCTCAAGTTCCTGGTCGAGGGTGAGGAGGAGGCCGGGTCGCCGCACTTCGCCGGGGTGATCGAGGAGCACCGCGACCGGCTCGACGCCGACCTGGTGATGTTCTCCGACACGCTGCTGTGGCGGGCCGACCACCCCGCGATCTGCACCAGCGTGAGGGGGCAGCTCCTCGCGCACCTGGAAGTGTTCGGCCCGTTGCGCGACGTGCACAGCGGCGCGGTGTCCGGCCCGGCGCCCAATCCCGCCGAGGAGCTGTCCAGGCTGCTGGCGCGGCTGCACGACGAGAAGGGCCGCGTCACCCTGCCCGGGTTCTACGACGACGTGGCCGAGGCCTCCGAGCGCACCCGGGCCGACCTGGCGGCGCTGCCGTTCAGCGACGAGGACTGGCTGACCAGGTCGGAGACCCGGAGCATCGGCGGCGAGGCGGGGTACACGGTGCTGGAGCGGCTGTGGACCCGGCCGGCGGTCGAGGTGCTCACCGTGATCGCGGGCGACCCGGTCGGACCGCCGACCGGCGCGATCCCGGCGGTCGCGGTCGCCGACCTGAGCATCCGCACGGTGCCGGACCATACGGTCGCCGACGTGGCCGGGCAGGTGCGGCGCTGGGTAGCGGAGAACATCGGTGACGACGTGGACTACGAGCTGACGGTCTCGGAGGAGGCCGGCCAGGAGCCGTACCGCACCCCGGAGGACCACCCGGCGCTCGACGCGCTCGCGGAGGCAGTGCGCGAGGGGTTCGGCACACCGCCGGGCCGGATGGGCAACGCGGGCGGCGGGCCTGCCGAGCTGCTGGCCCGCGCCCTGGACGCGCCGGTCGTGTTCTTCGGCACCGGGCTGCCCGAGGACCGGTGGCACGACAGCGACGAGCGGGTGTCGGTCGACGTGCTGCTCGCCGGAGCCGCCACGCTGGCCCACCTGTGGCCACGGCTCGCCGCGCTGCACGAGCGCCGCTGACCGACGCTGACCGACGCTGACCGACGCGCCGGTGGTGGGGCACGTTCAAGTGATCCCGTTCTGGTTACTCCGTTCGCATGGACCACAGCAGAGCACCGGTGTTGGAAGCGTTGCAGGCGTTCCACGAACGCGGTTACACGCCGTTCAACCCGCCCGGCCACCGGCAGGGACGGGGTGTGGACCCGCGCGTGCTGGAAGTCGTGGGCGAAGCGGTGTTCGCCTCGGACGTCATCTCGGTCAACGGTCTGGACGACCGGCTCAACCGGCAGGGCGTGATCGAGCAGGCGCAGCAGCTGATGGCCGACGCCGTGGACGCCGAGCACGCGTTCTTCTCCACCTGCGGCAGCTCGTTGTCGGTCAAGAGCGCCATGTTGTCGGTCGCCGGGCCGCACGAGAAGCTGATCGTGCCCCGGCACGCCCACAAGTCGGTCACCTCGGGCCTGATCCTGTCCGGCGTGTCCCCGGTGTGGCTGTCGCCGCACTGGGACGCCGAGCGCCACCTGTCCCACCCGCCGGGCCCCGACGAGGTGCGGGCGCTGTTCCAAGCCGAGCCCGAGGCCAAGGGCATGTTGCTGGTGACCCCGAACGACTACGGCACGTGCGGGGACATCGCCGCCATCGCGGAGGTCTGCCACGAGTTCGGCAAGCCGCTGATCGTGGACGAGGCGTGGGGCGCGCACCTGCCGTTCCACCCCGAACTGCCGCCGTGGGGCATGGACGCGAACGCCGACGTGGTCGTCACCAGCGTGCACAAGTCCGGCGCGGCGGTGGAGCAGAGCTCGGTGTTCCACCTCCAGGGCGACCTGGTCGACCCCTACGCGCTCAAGTCCCGCGAGGACCTGCTGGGCACCACCAGCCCGTCGTCCCTGGTCTACGCCACGCTGGACGGTTGGCGGAGGCACATGGTGCAGCACGGGGAGGAGTTGCTCACCGCGACCATCTCGCTGGCGCACGCCACCCGGGCCGCGATCGACGAGCTGCCCGGCCTGCGCGTGATGGGCGAGGCGGAGTTCGTCGGTGGAGCTCTCGCGCACACCTTCGACCCGCTCAAGGTGGTGGTGGACCTGACCGGGCTGGGCATCAGCGGCTACCAGGCCGCCGACTGGCTGCGCGAGGAGCAGCGGGTCGCCCTCGGGTTGTCCGACCACCGCCGGATCGTCGCCCAGTTCACCCACGCCGACGACCACCGCACCGCCGCCGTCCTGCTCGACGCGCTGGCCGCCCTGGTCAAGGCCGCCGACGGGATGCCCACGCCCAAGCCGGTCGACCTGCCCACGCCCGACGACCTGCAACTGGAGACCGCGATGCTGCCCCGCGACGCGTTCTTCGCCGAGGTCGAGCAGGTTCCCGCCGACCAGGCCGTCGGCCGGGTCAGCGCCGAGATGGTCACCCCCTACCCGCCCGGCGCGCCCGCCGTGCTGCCCGGTGAGGTGATCAACCAGGCGGTCGTGGACTACGTCCGCTCGGGCCTCGACGCCGGCATGATGCTGCCCGACCCCGCCGACTCCGAGGTCAAGTCCTTCCGCGTGGTGGTCCGCGAGCGTTGACGGACCGGGGGTCCGGGCAGGCGTGAAGCCGACGTGCCGAGTGCTCCCGCCGCTCGCCGGGCACCACGCGAGCGGCGGGAGCACTTGGACGGTCAGTTCGGTGCGTGGGCTGGTGCGACCGGAGGTCCGTTCGCGGAACCTCACCTGTCCCGGTCGACTCGGTTGCTGCTCTCGGCGACGAAGCGGTGGGCGAGGTCGCGGAGCTTGACGTTCTCGCGCTGGGAGCGGGCGGCCAGCATGGCGAACGCCTCGTCCGCGGTGATCCCGTGCACCGCCATGATGATCCCCTTGGCCTGGTCGATGACCGCGCGGCTGGTCAACGCCTGATCCAGTTCAGCCGCCTGCCGGCGGGCCCGCAGGTAGCGGCGGGCGTTGCGCAGCGCCGCCTCCGCGGCGGTCGTGTACAGCTCCAGCACGGCCGCGTCGAGTTCTTCGAACCCGCGCTCCTGCTTGCTGTAGAGGTTGAGCGAGCCGGACCGCTCCTCGTCGATGCGCAGCGGAGCCGAGAGGTAGCCGGTGATGCCCGACTTCGCGGCCGCCGCCGAGAACACCGGCCACCGATCTGACGCGGCGGTCACCATCGCCTGGAGGACCCGGCCCGTCCGGGCGGCCTCCAGGCAGGGCCCCTCGCCCGTGCGGTACTGCGCGGTGTCCACGTCCAGCGCGGGCTGCCCGGTCGCCGCCGCGGTTCTCGGGCCGTCCCGGCCCAGCATGGTCACGCTGACGACGTCCGCTCCGGGCACGGCTTGGGCCACTTGTCGGCAGACCCGGTCCAGGACGGTCGACAGCTGCTCCTCCTGGTCCAGGACCGCCCACAGCTGCGCCAGCGCCTTCGTGACCTCGTCGAGCCGACGGGCCAACCCGTTCGCGACGTGACCACCCGCTTCCTCACGCTGCCCGCCCATCGCCCCAGCCTCCTCCACCGCAACGGGCATCGCCGGCCCGTTCCACGTAGCACTCCTGCCCCGTGCACACCGCGGTCACACCTGTCGGCGCGAACCTGTGGCGGTGCTCCTGCGGCATCGCTGGGCGAACACCCCTCGTGGCCGAGCGGCACCGACGGGGTGGATCACGGCGTCCGGCCCGCACCTCACCCGGTCTTTCACCCGGAAGGGTGGTTTCGTCGTCCCGTGCGGGGTACTGAACCAGTGCGTCAAGAAGCCGGCGCGTTCACCCGATGGTTGGACGAAGGCGGCGACGCGGTGGAATCGCAGTTCAACGACTTCCTGGTCCGGGCGCTGCGCGGCTACGCGCGGTCGGTGACCCTTGAGCTGGGGCTCGCCCCTGAGCGCTCGTACGTGCAGGCCGAGGGGCCGGCGACCGTGTTCCTGGAGCTCGACGGCAGGCTCCCGGCGTTCCCTGACCGCGAGGCGGCCTTGCTGTGGGACCAGCGCAGCGGCTGGGCGGCGGCGGTGGAGACGCACAGCGGCGAGGACCTGATCGTGCAGGCGTGGTTCGGCACGGACCTGCTGCCCTGGCCGCGTGCGGTGGCCCGCTGGGTCGACGCGCTGCTGCGGGGTGGCCCGCACCCCGATGCCGGGTACGGGTCACCCGGCCCGGCGCGGGCGGACCTGGCCCGTCGACTGGCGCCGTACGCCGCCGTGCCGCCGACCGCGCTGTCCCGGATCGCATGAGGCGCCGGGGCGCACGCACTCCGGCAGCGGGCTCGCGGTGGGCCACCTCGGTCAACGCCACCGGAAGTCACGGCGGTGCGGGGGCCGGCACTGGCGGTGGTCGGGCGCGTCCGTGGCGGTCCGAGTCGGTACCCGGAAGGTGGAAGCGGTCGGTGGCGCCGGTGGGCCGGCGCACCGCCCCGGTGAGTCGAGGATGGTCATGACGACGCTCAAGCCGACGCCGATCGTTGCCCGCGGGGCCGCGCGGCCCCGTCTCAAGGGGTCGGCTTTGCTCCGCCTGTTCCGCACCACCGATCACAAGGTGATCGGCCTGATGTACCTGACCACGTCGTTCGCGTTCTTCCTGGTCGGTGGGCTGATGGCACTGCTGATGCGCGGCGAGCTGGCGCGGCCGGGGCTTCAGTTCCTGTCCAACGAGCAGTACAACCAGCTGTTCACCATGCACGGCACGGTGATGCTGCTGCTCTACGCGACCCCGATCGTGTTCGGGTTCGCCAACTTCGTCCTGCCGTTGCAGATCGGGTCGCCGGACGTGGCGTTCCCGCGGCTCAACGCGCTGTCGTACTGGCTGTACCTGTTCGGCGGCCTGATCGCGGTCGGCTCGTTCCTCACGCCGGCCGGCGCGCCGGACTTCGGCTGGACCGCCTACACGCCGCTGTCCAGCGCGATCCACAGCCCCGGTGTGGGCGCCGACCTGTGGATCTCCGGCCTGGTCGTGGGCGGTCTGGGCACGATCCTCGGCGCGGTCAACATGATCACCACGGTAGTCTGCCTGCGCGCGCCGGGCATGACCATGTTCCGGATGCCGATCTTCACCTGGAACATCCTCATCACCTCGATCCTGGTGCTGGTGGCGTTCCCGATCCTGACCGCCGCGCTGCTGGGCCTGCTGGCCGACCGGCACCTGGGCGCGCACGTGTTCGACCCGGCCAACGGCGGCGTGATCCTGTGGCAGCACCTGTTCTGGTTCTTCGGCCACCCCGAGGTCTACATCGTCGCGCTGCCGTTCTTCGGCATCGTGTCGGAGATCTTCCCGGTGTTCAGCCGCAAGCCGATCTTCGGCTACAAGGGCCTGGTGTACGCCACGATCGCGATCGCGCTGTACTCGGTGATCGTGTGGGCGCACCACATGTACGCCACCGGCGCGGTGCTGCTGCTGTTCTTCGCCGCGTCCACGTTCATCATCGCCATCCCGACCGGCATCAAGTTCTTCAACTGGATCGGCACCATGTGGAAGGGGCAGCTGACGTTCGAGTCGCCGATGCTGTTCGGCGTCGGGTTCCTGGTGACGTTCCTGTTCGGCGGCCTGTCGGGCATCCTGCTCGCCTCGCCGCCGATCGACTTCCACGTCCACGACACCTACTTCGTGGTGGCCCACTTCCACTACGTCCTGTTCGGCACGATCGTGTTCGCCACCTACGCGGGCATCTACTTCTGGTTCCCCAAGATGACCGGCCGGATGCTGGACGAGACCCTGGGCAAGGTCCACTTCTGGACCACGTTCCTCGGCTTCCACCTGACCTTCCTGGTGCACCACTGGCTCGGCAACCAGGGCATGCCGCGCCGCTACGCCGACTACCTGCAGAGCGACCAGTTCACCGGCCTCAACACCATCTCCACCATCGGCTCGTTCGTCCTGGGCGCCTCGACCCTGCCGTTCATCTGGAACGTCCTGCGCAGCTACCGCTTCGGCGAACCCGCCGGTCGCGACGACCCGTGGGGCTTCGGCAACTCGCTGGAATGGGCGACCAGCTGCCCGCCGCCGCGGCACAACTTCACCGAGCTGCCCCGCATCCGCTCCGAACGCCCCGCGTTCGAGCTGCACTACCCGCACATGGTCGAGCGGATGCGCGACGAGGCCCACTACTCGGTGCGCAACCGCGACCAGGACGACACCGGCGTCGACCCGACGACCGAGAAGTACCTGGCCCCGACCGACCGTGACACCCGACAGGACGACTGACGTCGTGGGGGAGCAGAACCCGATGACCCGGTACGAGCGCCGTCGACTCCGCCGGATCGAGACCACCGACCCGGCCCGCGCGCTCTCCGGCCGGACCACGATCCGGCGGCCCGTGCACCGCACCTCGGCCAAGGCGTGGTCGGCGCTGCTCGGCATCGTGCCGGCGGTCGGCCGAGCAGCCGTCCACCTGCCACTGGCGTTCGCGGGCTGCCTGCTGCTCATGGCGGCGGCGTGCCCGCACGTCACACGTCCGCGCCCGGCCGCGCCGCAAGGGTGACCGGGAGGGGTTTGCCCGTTGTGGGCCGGGTATCCCGGGATCGATCGGACCGCGCCGTGCCGGCGTCGACCGATCGGTTCCTCGGCAGGTCGGTCGAGCAGGCGCCGACCCCCACCACCCCGGTGGCTGGGCGCGCCTGTGGCGACCTGGTCACCCCGCCGCCCGGGCAGCGGGCCGACCCCTTCAGGACCGGACATGACCGAGACATCGCCGACCTCGCGCCGGAGCGCCGTGGACCTCGACGAGCTGCTGGCCGTCGCCCGCGCCGCCGCGCGGGCGGGAGGCCGCACCGCAGCCTTCTGGCGCCACCGCGCGCACCGCCTGTTCCAGGAGGGCGACATCGCGCTCGACGTCCTCATCGACGAGGCGCGCCACGAAGCCGATCAAGCCATCCGGGCCGTCCTGCGCAGGCAGCGGCCCAACGACGGCATCCTCGGCCGGGAGGGGAGCACCGCCGGTTACACCGACGTGCGGTGGATCGTCGACCCGATCGGCGGGAGCGTCGACTACCTCTACGAACGGCCGGACTGGGCGGTCAGCGTGGCCGCCGCCGCGCCCGGTGGCACGCTGCTGGCCGGGGTGGTGGCGGAGCCGGCGGCGGGCGTGCTGACCGGGGCCCGGCTGGGCGGCGGCGCCACGAGCAACGACGACCCCGTGCCCCCTCCGGGCAGGCGCGACCTGGCCCGTGCCCTGGTCGAGGTCGCCTCCGACGGGCGCGGCGCCTCGGCGGGCCGCACGGTGGACGCGCTCGTGGCACGCGTGGGCGAGGTCCGGCGTGGGGGCAGCACCGCCGCGGCGCTGGCCCGCGTCGCCACCGGACGGGCGGACGCGCTGTGGGCGCCCGACCTGAAGCCGTGGGACTGCGCCGCGGGTGTCCTGCTCGTGCAGGAGGCGGGCGGCACGGTCGGCGACCTCGTCGGCACGTCACCGCGGACGTGGCCCGGCAGCGGCGACGTGCTGGCCGCGGCGCCTGTGCTGTGGGGCCCGTTGCGGGAACTGCTGGCCGGAGTGCACCCACCGGCCGTCGCCCGGCACGGCCTGGCCGTCACCGACCGGTGACGCCCGACCCGCAATCCCGATCGCGAGGAGAGGCTTGGATGACCCACCTTTCGACCAGGACCGACGTGGACGAGGGAATCTCCTCGGTCCGGGTGTCGGGTTCGCTGGACGTGGCATCGCAGCGGCCCCTCGCGGACGCGTTGGACGCCGTCTTCGACACGAGTCCCGGCGCGATCGTCCTGGACCTGCGCGCGGTCGACTTCCTGGGGTCGTCCGGCATCGCCCTGCTCATCAACGCCCGGCACCGGGCCGCGAGGCTGGGCATCCCCTTCGCCGTCGTCGCGGACAACCAGCGCGTGCTGCGGCCACTGCGGATGAGCCAGGTCGACACGGCGCTGCCCCTGCACCCGACGGTGCGGGCCGCGGTGGTGGCGGTGCGGCTCGCGTCCACTTGAGCCGGTCGTCCCGCAGAGGAGCGGTTCGCCCGCGCGGGAAGGGTTCCGGTGGGCGGCGGGCCGGGTACCTCGTGCCCGTGGACGATTTTCTGGGCATCTACCTCAGGGACCAGCTCGCGATGGGCGTGCTGTGGCGCGAGCTGGCGAGGCGTGCGCAGCGCAACAACCGCGGCACCGAGCTCGGCGCCGCGGTGGGGGGTGTCGCGACGGCCATCGCGGAGGACGTCGAGACGTTCCGGACGATCATGCGACGGCTCGGGGTGCGCACCGACCCCGTCAAGACCGGGTTGGCGTGGGGCGCCGAGCGCCTCGGCCGGCTCAAGCGCAACGGCCGGCTGACGTCGTACTCGCCGTTGAGCCGGTTCGAGGAGTTGGAGTTCCTCGCGATGGGCATCGACGGCAAGAAGCAGCTCTGGACAACCCTGCGCGACCTCGCGGGCCTGCGGGAACGCCTGCCCGACATCGACTTCGACCACCTGATCGACCGGGCCGCACGCCAACGCGCCGACCTCGAACCCTTCCGCGCCCGCGCCGGCGTCGACGCCTTCACCGCCCGCGGCCCGCGGTAGGCACCCCGCGTCCCGCCGGTGGTTCGTCGGGCAGGCGGCGGGTACTCGGGACGCATGAGCTTGCGTCGGACACTGCACGCCGCCGAGTCGCTCGACGCCGTCGACGCCCCGGCCGGCGTGATCGCGCGCGTCGTGCGGCGGGTCGTGGGCCGGGGCCGGGCGGACCGGCTGCTGCGCGGCGCGTGGCTGGGCCACCCCGTGCACCCGCTGCTGGTGACCGTGCCGATCGGCGCCTGGGTGTGCTCCGCGGTTCTCGACGTCAGCGGGAACCGGGCCGCCGCACGCCGGCTGGTGCTGATCGGGCTGGCCGCGACACCGCCGACCGTGCTCGCCGGTCTGGCCGACTTCTCCCGCCTGGACGTCCGCCAGCGGCGCGTCGGTCTCCTGCACGCGATCGGCAACGTGCTCGCCGCCGGTTGCTTCCTCGCCTCGACCCGGTGCCGCGGCCACCGCTGCGCCCGGGCGTGGGGCCTGGTCGGGCTGGTGGTGCTCAGCGCGGGCGGCGCACTCGGTGGCCACCTGTCCTACGCGCAAGCCGCCGGTGTCCACCGCTGGCCGGTGGACGCGCGCTGAGCCGCCTGTTCGCACGGCGTCGTCGCCCTTCGCGTGCGACGCTTCGTGGCCGATCGAAGAGCGAGCCGCAGGAGCCGGTCACACTCGGTTTGTCCGCACTCGTGAGTGGTATTCCGTGATCCCTCGACGGGGTCTCGTGTCCATCGGAACGAGGCCGCGGAAGGGACTTCTCGTCGGTCAAGCAGTGTGCCGACAGCCACGCGGTTGCCCCGTGCGGGGATCGTGTCGTCGTCACGCTCGCGTGAAGGCGGCGCGCGGGCGCACTCGCGTGCCGACGATGAGCGAGCGGTGAGGACACCATGATCAACGTTGATCTGCCACTCCCGGGCACCGACGTGCCGACCCTGGGGGTGGAGGAGGAGTTCCTGGTCGTCGACCCCGGCAGCGGCC
The DNA here is from genome assembly GCF_050946825.1 of Actinosynnema sp. CA-299493. Lineage (NCBI taxonomy): Bacteria > Bacillati > Actinomycetota > Actinomycetes > Pseudonocardiales > Pseudonocardiaceae > Actinosynnema > Actinosynnema sp. CA-299493. The sequence goes on along the minus strand of NZ_CP191993.1, from coordinate 6,832,405 downwards.
TGCCCGTCCCGGTGGCCGGCGAGGTCGTCGACCTGGCCCGCCGGCTGGGCGCGGACCTCCAGCCCGAGCTGACCCGGGTGCAGGTGGAGAGCAACACACCGGTGTGCCGCACGCTGCGCGAGGTGCGCGGGCACCTGCTGACCGCGCGGTCGACGGCCTCGGCGGCGGCGCTCCAGGCGGGGGCGCGGCTGCTGGCGGTCGGCGCGCCGCTGACCGGACCGATGCGACAGTCCTTCAGCGACTCGGACCGCTACCGGCGCATCGGGGAGGGTTACGGTCTGCTGGCCGCCGAGCACGGCGTCTGCGGCTGTCACGTGCACGTCGCCGTGCCGGATCGGGAGACCGCGGTGCAGGTGTGCAACCACCTGCGGCCGTGGTTGCCGGTCCTGCTCGCGCTGACCGCCAACTCGCCGATCCACCAGGGCGTGGACACCGGCTGCGCGAGCTGGCGGTCGGTGCTCAACAGCCGTTGGCCGTGTTCCGGCGCGCCGCCGTACTTCACGTCGGCGGAGCACTACGACGCCGTGCTGGACATGATGGTCGACAGCGGAGCGGTGCTGGACCCGGGAATGGTGTACTGGGACGTGCGGCCCTCGGACCACCTGCCCACCGTCGAGGTCCGGGTCTCCGACGTGCCCACCACGGTCGACGAGTCGGTCCTGCTCGCCGCCCTGGTGCGTGCCCTGGTCGTCACCGCCCTCGGTGCGGTCGGCCGGGGCGATCGGGGGCTGCCGGTCACCACCGAGGCGTTGCGCGCGGCCTACTGGCGCGCCGCGCACGACGGCATCGAGGGCGACGGCATCGACCTGTTCGGCAACCGCCGCGTCCCGGCCGCACACCTGGTGCGGCGGCTGATCCGCCACGTCCGGCCGGCCCTGCGCCACACCGGGGAGCTGCGCGTGGTCACCGCCCTGCTCACCAAGGTCCTCCAGAACGGCAACGGTGCCGTCCGCCAGCGCCGGGCGTTGCAGCGGCGCGGGCGGATCGAGGACGTCGTGGAGCTGCTGAGCCGTGACACGGGCCACGACTGGCTGCCCGAGACCGCCGCGTGAGCGTCACGGGAGGGTGGGCAGGTAGGCCGGCGCGCGGCGCACCGGCGCGGCGCGTTCGAACGCCGCCGCGAACCGCAGGACCGTCACGTCCGCCCCGTGTCCCGCCATGAACGACACACCGATCGGCAGCGGACCGGCGAAGCCCGCCGGGACGGTGACGTTCGGGTAGCCCGAGACGGCCGCGGGCGTGGAGGAGCCGAGCCCGACCGGGTCGCCGGCGTAGTCGGTCCGCCACGCCGGGCCGTTGGTCGGGGCCAGGATCACGTCCAGTCGGTGCGCCCCGATCACCTCGTCGATCGATCGGCGAGCCAGGTCGGTGGCCGTGCGGCGCTGGTCGAGGTAGGTCGGGTCGGTGATCGGCGGCGCCTTCACGGCCTCGAAGAACAGGTCCTGCCCGAACCTGCTCAGCTCGACGGGATCCGCCTCGTTGAACTCGATCAGCTCCCGCACGGTCCGCGGCACCCCCGGCCGCGTCGCGAGGTACGCCTCCAGGTCGTGCTTGAACTCCGCGACCAGCGCGGGCAGCCCGATGGCCTCGATCCGGCCCTGGTAGGGCAGGTCGACCTCGACCACGGTGGCGCCATGGCGTCGCAGCACGTCCACCGCCTCCTGGACGACCCGGTCCGCCTCCGCGTCGTGGCCCGCCCTGCGCCACACGCCCACGCGCGCACCGCGCAGCGGGTCGGCCGTGAGCGCGGCGGCGTAGTCCACCCCGCGCCCCTCCAGAACGGACATCAGGATCGCGGCGTCCACGACGTGTCGCGCCACGGGCCCGGCGGTGTCCTGCCGCGCGGAGATCGGCACGATCCCGTCGCCGCTGATCAGGCCGTGCGTGGGTTTGAAGCCGACGACACCGGCCTGGCTCGACGGGCACACGATCGAGCCGTTGGTCTCGGTGCCGACCGCGACCTGCGCCAACGACGCCGCGACCGCCGCGCCCGACCCCGACGACGAGCCGCACGGGTTGCGGTCCAGCACGTGCGGGTTGTGGGTCTGCCCACCCGCGCCCGACCAGCCGGAGGTGGACCACGCGGAGCGGAAGTTCCCCCACTCCGACATGTTGGTCTTGCCCAGCACGACGGCCCCCGCCGCGCGCAGGCGTCCGACCAGTTCGGCGTCGTCGACCGGTGGCACGCCCAGCGCCCGCGAGCCGGCCGTGGTGCCCAGACCGCGGGTGTCGATGTTGTCCTTGACCAGCACCGGGATGCCGTCCAGCGGCCCGAGCGACTGGCCGCGACCGCGCCGGCGATCGCTCTCGGCGGCCTGGTCGAGCGCCTCGGGGTTCACGACGAGCACCGACCGCACCTGCCGGTCCACGGTGGCGATGCGGTCCAGGTAGGCGCGGGTCAGCTCGACGGAGGTCAGCGCACCGGCCTGCATCCGGTCGGCCAGTTCCGGGATCGTGGCCGCGTCCAGATCGAGGTCCGGACACCCGTCGGTCTCGGCGCGGGCCGGCGGCGCGGCGGGCGGGGAGGGCATGGCGTACACCCCAAGCCGGCGAGCGGCCGGCGTCAAGCCATTCGTCGTCACATCTGTGTTTCGGGAGCGTTCGCTGTGGGTAACGCCACCTGCCAGGGCCGTGGAACCGCAGGTCACCGGGTCGGTGGTGCTTGGTTTTCCATGATCGGGGTACACGGAGGCCACCCCGGTGGGGGACGTCTTCTCAACCGAGCCGTGGAGGTTGACCATGTGCGGAATCGCCGGTGAGGTGGTGACCGGCCGGAACGACGTTCCGGACCTCGACGCCGTGGCGCGCATGACGGGGGCCATGCGCTCGCGCGGACCGGACGGCGAGGGCCGCTGGTCGGCGGGGCGGGTGGCCCTGGGGCACCGCAGGCTCTCGATCATCGACCTGTCCGACACCGGCTCCCAGCCCATGGTCGACGCCGACCTCGGACTCGCCGTCGCCTTCAACGGGTGCGTCTACAACTACCAGGAGCTGCGGTCGGAGCTGTCCGACCGGTACCACTTCACGTCCACCAGCGACACCGAGGTCGTCCTGAAGGCGTACGACCGCTGGGGTGAGCGGTTCGTCGAGCACCTCGTCGGCATGTTCGCCATCGTCCTGGTAGACCAGCGGCGCGACCGCGTGCTGCTGGTCCGCGACCGGCTGGGCATCAAGCCGCTGTACCTCGCCGACGTGGCGGGCCGGACCCGGTTCGCCTCCAGCCTGCCCGCGCTGCTGGCCGGTGGCGGCGTGGACACCGGCCTGGACCCGGTCGGTCTGCACCACTACCTCTCGTGGCACTCCATCGTCCCGGCGCCGCGCACGATCCTGCGGGGCGTGCGCAAGCTGCCGCCCGCGACCGTCCGCGTCCTCGAACCCGGCCGCGAGCCCCGCGACCACGTCTACTGGCGGCCCGACTACACCCGGCGGCCCGAGCACGCCGGGTGGTCCGCGCGGGACTGGCAGGAGGCCGTCCGCGACGCCCTGCGCACCGCGGTGCGACGACGGACGGTCGCCGACGTCGAGGTGGGCGTGCTGCTGTCCGGGGGAGTGGACTCCAGCCTGCTGGTCGCCCTGCTGGCCGAGGAAGGGCAGCGGCCCAGCACGTTCAGCATCGGCTTCACCGACCGCGACGGCCTCGTCGGCGACGAGTTCGCCTACTCCGACGCCGTCGCGCACAAGTTCGGCACCGACCACCACCAGCTGCGCATCGGCGACGACGAGCTCGCCCCCGCGGTGGGGCACGCGGTCGCGGCGATGAGCGAGCCGTTGGGCACCCACGACGTCACCGCGTTCCACCTGATCTGCCGGGAGGTGTCACGGCACGTCAAGGTCGTGCAGTCCGGCCAGGGCGCGGACGAGGTGTTCGGCGGCTACCGCTACCACCAGCCCGCGGCCGACGCGCCGCGGCACGACGCCGCGAGGGTGCTCCGCGACGCGTTCGCCGACCACGACGACCTCGCGCACATCCTGCACCCCGACTGGTCGGCCGAGGGCGACCCCAGCTCGGCCCTGCTCGCCGCCCACCTCGACCGGCCGGGCGCGGACACGGCGCTGGACGCCGTGCTGCGGACCGACACGCACCTGCTGATGCCGGACGACCCGGTCAAGCGGGTGGACAACATGGCCATGGCCTGGGGCGTCGAGGCCAGGGTGCCGTTCCTCGACCAGGACCTCGTGGAACTGGTCGCGGCGTGCCCGCCGGAGCTCAAGTCGGGCCAGGGCGGCAAGGCGATCCTCAAGGACATCGGCCGCGACGTGCTGCCCGTCGAGGTGGTCGACCGGCCCAAGGGCTACTTCCCCGTCCCCGCCCTCACCCGACTCGACGGCGACGTCCTGGACATGGTGCGCACCGCGCTGTCGTCCACCGCGGCCCGGCAGCGCGGCATCCTGCGCCCCGACTACGTCAAGGCCCTGCTCGACGACCCGAACGGCCACACCACCAAGGTCGGCGGCAACGAACTGTGGCAGGTCGGCGTGCTCGAACTGTGGCTCCAGCACCACGGCATCGCCTGAACCGCGTTCCCGCGGCCAGGCCGCCGGTCCGATCGCGGACGCGTGACGAGCGCTCGGTCCGTTCGCGGCGGGTGGCCGAGCGGTTGCGGGCCCGGTCCTGCGGGTGGCCGAGCGGTTGCGGGCCCGGTCCTGCGGGTGCTCTACCGGTCGGTCCGGGCGATCGGTCCGACATCGGAGTGGCGACCGGGGCGCAGCGCAGCGTGCCGTTGGCCGGGGCCGGGACCGTTGCGCGCGGCCAGCGCGTCGGCGACCGCTCCGGTGGCGAAGGCGTACACGCCCTTGTGCACCAGGTCCACGGCCAACTCCTTGCGCGGCCAGGTCTGCGGCGGCGCGCCGACACCGGTGGCGTTCTCCAGGATCTGGTCGTTGGTCAACCGCACCACCGCGAACATCGCGGAGGCGACCGGACCCCGCAGGCCGGCGTTGGCCATCAGCGCCCGGACGACACCCAGCAACGCGCCCTGGCCGAAGTGCATGGAGAGGTTGCGCGCCCGCGAGCGCCGCTCCGGCTGACCGGTCAGCCGCTCCAACACCTGGCGGGGCACGTGGGAGTCGGGTCTTCCGGTGAACCGCTGTTCGACCTTCTCCACGACCGTCATCACCGCCACCCCGGCCGCTCCGGCGAGCAGACCCTGTCCCAGCGAGCGCATCAGCATGTCCGGCGGATACCCGCCGGGCCGGAGTCCATGTCAGGCTTCGGGTCGGGTGGTCTCGTCGACGAAGTGCTCGGCCAGGTCGCGGAGCTTGCGGTTCTCCTGCTGCGACCGGTCCACCAGCAGGGCGAACGCTTCCTCGGCGGAGATCCGGTGGACGGCCATCACGATGCCCTTGGCCTGGTCGATGACCGCCCGCGAGGTCAGCGCCTCCTCCAGTTCGGCCGCCTGCCGGCGGGCCCGCAGGTAGCGGCGAGCGTTGCGCAGGGCCGCCTCGGCGGCGGTGGTGTAGAGCTCGAGCAGGGCGGCGTCGAGCTCCCGGAAGCCGTGCGTGTGCCGGCCGTAGAGGTTCAGCGAACCGCGGTACTCCTCGTCGATGAACAGCGGCGCGGACAGGTAGCTGCCGATGCCCAGACCGCCGGCCGCCTCGGCGAAGGCGGGCCACCGGCCGGCGGCCTCCGCCACGTCGACGCGCTGCACCTGCCCGGACCGGGCGGCCTCCAGGCAGGGGCCCTCACCGGCCTCGTACTGCGCCCGGTCCACGGCGAGGGTGTGCGGCCTGGTCCACGCCACGGACTGCGGGATCCCACCGCCCAGCACCGTCACGCTCGCCAGGTCCGCGCCGGGAACCGCGCCGACGACCTGCCGGCAGACGCGGTCCATGATGACCGCCAGGTCCTCTTCTTCCTCCAGCACCCGGGACAGACCCGCCAGAGCGCCGGTGACCTCGTCGAGCCGCTGGAGGAACTCCTCCTCGCCGCTGATTCCCGGCCAGCTCATCACCCACCCCGTTCCCGCGGCGGCCGAGGGCGCTCGACTGGAGCGGCTACGGCCCACACACCCAGAGTAGCCAGATTCAGGCCGCCTCAGTCAGGAGTGGCGGAAGTCGGATTGCCCGCGCGGAGAGCGGACCAGGACAGTCGATGCCACCGCCGTTCACGTCCATGCGGCCCACCGCACGGCGGAGGCTGCGCAGCAGGCGTCGCGCACCTGGCCCGGCTGCTCAAGCAGGCCCAGTACCCGCCCGTCGGCTGACCTGCCACGCGGTCGTGCCGCGTGCGGTTGGGCGCGGTGTCGCCGGGTACTCGATGGGGTGGCGTCAAGCAGTCGGCGCGGTATGCGCGGTGGGCACCGAGCAGAGGCGGCGAGGCTTGATGGACCTGTACTTCGACGACACGATGACGCACGCGTTGCGGAGGTACGCACGCTCGGTCAGCTCGGCGGTGGGCCTCAGCGGTGACTGCTGGTGCGTGCTCGGCGAGCACTTGGCGGGCATCTACCTGGCACTCGACGGCCGGTTGGCCTCGTTCCCGGACCACGACGTGGCACTGCTGTGGGACGAGCGCCACGGCTGGACGGCCGTGGTCGAGGTCGATGAGGACATGGTGGTGGTGGAGCGCCTCGCCGGCCTGGCGGTGCCGACGCCCGTCGCCGTGGCCGAATGGGTCACGGGTCTGTTCCTCCGGTCGACCGCGGACACACGACAGGTGGGTGACCGGCTTCCGCCCGTGCCGGACGACGGCCGCTCGGCGTCGCGCGTCCCCCTGAACCAGGTGCCGGCTCCCCGGTCCCCCAGCAGCGCGGAGCCGCGTGGCGCGATGACCGGCAGGACCACGTAGTGGCGTGGCGGTGACGGCGTGAGTGCGACGCCGTCACCGCCACGCGGCCACCGGTGGTCAGCCCGGCATCGGGGCCAGCATCGGCCTGACGTCGAACTTGTCCTTCAACAGCCCGTAGGTCGTCATCAGGTCGGCCACGCGCTGGAGGCGGGTGGCGTCGAGCGTGGTGGGGAACTCGCCGAAGTGGACCAGCGAAGCGGTGTCCTTGTCGACCTTGGCGTACTCGGACAGCAGCCCTCGGACCATGGCCTGGTCCTCGGCGTCGCGTTGGCCCTTGACCAGGGCGCGCTGGAACGCGGCAGCGGTGTTGGGGTTGTCCGCGAGGAACTTGCCGGTCGTGCCGTACCCGGCGATCGGGATGCCGTCGGTCGGGCCCGATGCCGCGTCGAGGATCGCGATCTGGCCGGAGTTGCGCTGCGCCCTCGTGATGAACGGCTCGCTGGAGAACGCGGCGTCGACCGAACCGTTCTCGATCGCCGCCTCCATCTCGGGCAGTGGCACCTCTTTGAACGTCACGGTCTTCGGGTCGACGTTGTTGGCCTCCAGGGAAGCCCTCGACGTCAGTTCCGCGATGTTCCTGAAGGTGTTGATCCCGAGCGTCTTGCCGGCCAGGTCCCGGGGTGACTTGATGTCCGACCCGGCCTTCGCCATGATCAGGAACATGTCCGGCTTCGCCTGGTAGCCGTCCATGATCAGCTTGAGCCCGCCGACGCCCTTCGCGGTGTCGTTGGACTGGGCGGCGAAGAACGACACCCAGTTGCCGAAGGTGATGTCGAGGTCGCCGCCGATCAGGGCGGGCAGCGCCGCGGCTCCACCCGTCACGGTGACCGGCTCGACCTCCAGCCCTTCTTGCTCGAAGTACCCCCTCTTGATCGCGATGTGGACCGGGGCGACGTCGAGGATGGGGAGCAGGCCCAGCCTGATCCTGCTCTTCTCGACCTCGCCGGGCGCCGCGGCGCCGGTGGCGTCCTCCGCGGTGCCGCCGAGCGCGCCGCAGCCGGAGATCGCGGCCAGCAGCGTCACGGCGGACAGAGCGCTGACGATCCTTCGTGCCGATGAACCGACACTTCGAGCCATGGGTACATCTCTCCTGGTGGTGACTGGTGTGCGGAAAGCCGGACGCGCGGCAACAGGGCGCGATGGATCCGCGCGACGATTCGATGCGTCGGCTGGTGCCTGATCCCGCCCGGAGTGGGCCCATCGCGGTCAATGGGAGCTCCGGGCGGCCTGCGGGTGATCGCTCTTTCCGATCGAGGTGTAGCTCCGCCCCTGTTTCGGGGTGAGCTGCCCTCATTTTCCTTTGGGTGTGGTGCGGCCTTTCGTTCGCGCTTTCACGGCCGTGTCGTTCGGCGGCTATAAGCGCCGGGGGCCAGTCGCAAATCTAGCCAGACGCCTGCCTCGACTGGTTCGGCCATACAGGCGAACTTTCCGGTCAGTAAGGCGAAACTTTTTCAAAAACGGTGGTGGGGGCAATTCCCTTCGGGGTGATTTCCGCTGAGTGGAATGGCGATCTGGTGGTCGACGGTTGACGCCGCTACGCGAGCTACGGCGACAGCCGGTCGCCGTGGTGGCGGGCCAGGTCGCGGGTGATGCCGGCCGCGGCCATCCGCAGCGGCGGCAGGTGCCGCTCCGGCTCTCGTCGCGTCGTCGTGACCAGGCCGATCGCCGCCACCACGACCCCCTCGGGGTCGCGCACGGGCACCGCGACCGAGCACGTGCCCAGGGTCATCTCCTCCACGGTCCTGGCGTAGTCACGCCGCCGCACCTCCGCCAGTTCACGCAGCAGGCGGCCCTGTTCGGTCACCGTGTAGGGCGTCACCTTCTCGGCGTTCTCCACGACGTGGGTGAGGACGTCCGGTGGCGCGTGGGCGAGCAGCACCTTCCCGACGCCGGTGGCGTGCAGCGGGAGCAGGCCGCCGGCGCGACTGACCAGCGGCACGGACGTGCGACCGTGCAGTCGTTCCAGGTAGAGGGCCTGATCGTGGTCGCGGATGGCGAGGTGCACGTTCTCGCGGGTCGCCTCGTACAGGTCCTGGAGGAACGGCAGCGCCACATCCCTCAGCTCGCCCTGCACGCGGGCCAGCAGGCCGAGTTGCCACAAGCGCCGACCCACGACGTAGCGACGGTCGGGAAGGCGTTCCAGCACCTGCTGCCGCACCATTTCCGCGGCCAGTCGGTGCACGGTGGTGAGCGGTAAGCCCGAACGGCGGGCCAGGTTGGCCAAACCCAGGCCCTCACGCGACCCCTCGAACGCCGCCAGCACGTCGAACGCCTTGGCCAGGACTCCCCGTTCGCGATCGGGCGTTCCTTCCGACATTCGACCTCCGCACCCCTTCCGGTCTGGAAACCGGCAGATGATAGCGGTGATCCGTCCGTTCGTGAGCACCGAACTTCCGTGGGGTGGAAGTGGGAGGCCGCGATCTTCGGGAACCGAACTGCCCGGTGGAGGATCGAATCGGACACGTGGTGGGGGTCGGTGCCTCACCGTGCCGAGAAATCTGATCAAAGCTCATTTGAGTGATGTTCGCCTTGGGCGTCCCAACGGTCATCGCGCTGCTGCCGACGTGACGTCGTGCGCCGAAAACCGAGCGTTCTTCCACAGGGTGAAAGTGATTCGAAGCGCGTGGTCGGACGTTCTGCGCATACTTGCTCGCAGCTTGCCGGAGCGGATCTCGCGCACTGCCACCGGAGGTTTCCCGGGCCGCGGGCATCGGCCGGCTCGGCACGATCTCCGGCCCGGTCCTCGGCGGGGCACTGCTCACCGCAGGGGTCGCCCACCCGTGGGGCTTCTACGCCTTCGCGGCCGTCGGAGCGCTGGGTGCGGTGGCCATCGCACTCGTCCACTCCCGCCGACGCACTGCTCACTCCAGTCGGCGCCGGACCGGCCCCTGGTGTCGGCGGCGCCGGACGCGGTCCGTCGACGGAGCGCTTGGACATTGCTTGTCATTCCACGCGATCGGGCGAACGACGGCGGTCCGCCTGGCCGGTGTCCTACGGGGTGAACAGGGTGTCGCCCCAGAAGCCGCCCTCCCGCACGCCCGGGGGGACGGCGAAGTGGCCGGAGCCGTTGTGCTCCAGGTACTCCATCATCCTGTCCTTCGTGGCGAGCGCCTGCTGCATCGGCACGAACTGCTTCGCCGTGTCGCGGTTGAAGCAGACGAAGAACAGTCCCGCGTCCAGGTGGCCGAGGCCGTCGGTGCCGTCGGTGAAGTTGTAGCCGCGGCGGAGGACCTTGACGCCGCCCAGCGCTTCGGCGGACGCCAGGCGGACGTGGGCGTCCGGTGCGATGAGCGGTGTGCCGCCGGCTCCTTTGACGTGCAGGTCGACCGGGTCGAACTCGGCGAGTTGGCCGAGCGGCGCGCCGACGCCCTTGGTGCGGCCCACGATGGCTTCCTGCTCGGCCAGCGACGTGCGGTCCCAGATCTCGACGTGCATGCGGATGCGGCGGGCCACCAGGTAGGTGCCGCCGGTGAGCCAGTCGGGGCCGTCGCCGGGCTGCACCCACACGTGCTGCCGCAGCTGGTCGGTCTCTTCGGCCTTGAGGTTGTTGGTGCCGTCCTTGAAGCCGAACAGGTTGCGCGGGGTGGCCTGGGCGGTGGAGGTGGACGACGTGCGCCCGAACCCCAGCTGCGACCAGCGCACCGTCACCCGGCCGAACCCGATGCGCACCAGGTTGCGGATGGCGTGCACGGCGACCTGCGGGTCGTTGGCGCACGCCTGGATGCACAGGTCGCCGCCGGTGCGGGCCGAGTCCAGGTCGTCCTGGGGGAATCGGGGCAGGTCGACCAGGCGTGGCGGGCGCCGGTCGGCCAGGCCGAACCGGTCGTCGAACAGCGACGGGCCGAAGCCGATCGTGAGCGTCAGCGCGGACGGCGGCAGGTCCAGCGCCTCGCCGGTGTCCTTGGGCGGGGCGTCGGGGTTGCCGCCGACGGCGCCGCCCGCCGCGGCCTCCTGCCCGGAGGTCATCCGGCGGGCCGCCGCGGTCCACTCCCTGAGCAGCGCGACCAGTTCCGCGCGCTTGGTCGTGGTGACGTCGAGCGCCACGAAGTGCATCCGGTCCTGCGCCGGGGTGGTGATCCCGGCCTGGTGCTCGCCGTGGAACGGCACGGCGTCGGCCGGCGACGAGGCGGACCGCACGTCGTTCGAGGACGAGGACGGGGACGAGGTCAGCGCGCCCACCGCCGCGCCCGCGCCCGCCAGGGCGACGCCCGCTCCGGCGAACCCGAGCAGGCGTCGTCGGGGCAGTCCGGTCACCGCGACACCGCCTCGGCGACCTGGGAGATCGGCTCGCCGAGCGCGTCGACGGCGGCGGCCAGCGCCTTGATCTCCGGCTCGGTCAGGTCGGTGTAGAGCTTGAAGCCGTCACCGGCGCGATGGGTCTCCAGCAGGGCGTCGAGCGCCTTGAACTTCTCGTCCACGGTCGCGACGAGCGCCTTGTCCTTCTCCTCGATCACGGGTCGCAGCGCGGCGACCGCAGCCTGGGAGCCGTCGACGTTGGCCCGGAAGTCCCACAGGTCGGTGTGGGAGTAGCGGTCCTCCTCGCCGGTGATCTTGCCGGTGGCGACCTCGTCGAGGAGTTCCTTGGCGCCGTTGGCCAGTTGCAGGGGCGTCAGCTCGACGGCCTTGGCCTGCCGCACGATGTCCTTGACGTCGGTCAGCAGCCGATCGGCGATGGCCGGCGAGTCGGCCTGCGGTCCGGTCTCCCACAGGTCCTTCTCCAGGCGGTGGTAGCCGGTGAACTCCAGGCCCTCCTCGATGACGTCCTCGCGGCCGTCGATCTTCGGGTCGAGGTCGCCGAAGCTCTCCGCGACGGGCTCGATGCGCTCCCAGTACGTGCGGGCGATCGGGAAGAGGGCCTTGGCCTCCTCGACCTTGCCCGCCTTGACCGCGTCGACGAACTCGGTGGTCTTGGTGAGCAGGCTGTCGGCCTGGGAGTTGACGTAGCGCTGGTAGCTCTTGGTGGCCTCGGCCAGCCGCGCGTCGGAGTCGGTGGACTTCTTCGCGTCGCCGGTGACGGTGAACGCGCCGCGGATGCCGTCGCCCTTCATGCCCGGCTTGCACGCGGTCTGCAACGCGCCGGCCTCGGTGACCTCCACGATGAGCCGCCGGGTGAGGCCGGGGCCGATGTTCTCGACCTCGCCGAGGATCCGGTCGCCCTCGGCGTAGAGGTAGAACTCGGTGACCTTGCTGCCCTTGTTGGTCACCTCGAAGGTCACGTTGCCGGTGGCGGCGTCGGTGCGGGCGACCCTGCACGCGTCGTCGGACGCCTCGACCGCGATGGGGCCGGAGCCGTCCGCCGCGGGCGCGCTCGTGCCGCACGCGGTGAGCAGGAGGAGCAGGGCGAAGCCCAGGGTGCGCTTGGACACGTGCGTTACTCCGGTTTCAGTTGCCCGCCGCGACGCGGGCGCGCGGGCGGATCAGGAACAGCGGCAGGACGATCGCGACGTACGCGCACCAGGCGACGGCCTGGAGCACCGTCGTGCGCTGGGAGTAGTTGAAGATCCCCTTCAGCAGCGCCCCGTACCAGGAGTCCTCGGGGACGGACTCGCTGAGGTCGAACGCGAGGGTGTGCAGGCCGGGCAGGATCGCGGCCTCCTGGAGGTCGTGCAGGCCGTAGGCGAGCACGCCGGCGGCCACGAAGACCAGCAGGGCGCCCGTCCAGGTGAAGAACTTGCCCAGGTCGAACCGGATCGCGCCCCGGTAGAGCAGGAACGCGAGCGCGATCGCGACGGCGATGCCGAGCACGAACCCGATCAGCGGCTGCGTGGTGCCGCCACCCGCGCTCTGGACGCTGGAGTAGAAGAACACGGCCGTCTCCAGGCCTTCGCGGCCGACGGCCAGGAACGAGACGGTGATGATGGCCGCCGGTCCTACGTCGAGGGCCCGGTCGAGTCGGCCGCGCAGCTCCGCGGCGATCGTCCGCGCGGTCGACCGCATCCAGAAGATCATGCCGGTGACGAACGCGACGGCGAGGATCGACAGGCCGCCGCCGAGCGCTTCCTGCGCCTCGAAGCTCAGGGTGGCGGTGGTGAACGTGATGACCGCGCCCACGGCGACCGACAGCGCGACGGCGAGCCCGACGCCCGTCCAGACGTGGGGCAACTTCGACCGGCGGTCGGTCTTGACCAGGAACGCGACCAGGATGCTGACGACGAGCGCCGCTTCGAGCCCTTCCCGCAACCCGATCAGCCCGTTGCTCACCAGCACCGCGCACCGCCCTGTTAGGTAAGCCTATGCGAACTTCGACAAGACTGTAGAAGAAAGGCGGGTGGGTTTGTCAAGCGACGCCGGTGCAGGTGGGCCGGGTGAGACGACGGTCACCGCGAGGCGGCACGACGGCTACCGCGAGGCGTTCGGCTGACGCGACGGATCCGGCCGGCTACTGGGCGGAGGCGAGGTCCAGCAGTTCGAACAGGTCGTAGACGCACTCGCCGGTCCACCCGACCGTCGCGGCGGCCAGCAGCACCGGCAGCACCACCGGCCACCGCCGCCGCAGTCCCGGCGCGATCAACGCCGACACCCTGCGGGGCACGGCTCCGGGGCTCGATCCCGAAGCGGCCGGCAGGCCGTGCGACCGGCGACCCGCGCGCGAGACGGCCAGCGCGGCGTGGCCGAGGGCCTTGGCCGCCGCGCGCCGGTCGCCCAAGACCGCGGCGGCGGCCTCGTCGGCGGCGCGTTCGGCGAGGTAGGCGACCTTGCCCGCCACCGGCCACAGCACGGGGTGGACCATCGCGGCCAACCGCGCCAGCCACACCAACCGGTGGTGGCCACCCGTCAGGTGCGCCCGCTCGTGGGCGAACACCGCGGCACGCCCCGGTTCGTCCAGCACGTCCAGCATCCCGGTGGTGACGACGATCCGACCGGGTCCTCCCCGCTCGCCGGGAACCGCGAACGCGTCGACCCGGGTGTCGTCGAAGACCACGACGGCGCCGTCCCGGTCCCACCACGAGACCTCGTCGCGCACCGCCCTGAGCACGCGCCCGCGTCGTGACCGTGCGATGGCGACCACGACCGCGGTCGTGCAGGTCCAGGCCAGCGACACCCACGACACCCACGGCACGTGCGCGGTGTCGGCGATGACCCTTTCCGGCGACCAGTGCCCCCACCCGGCGACGACCGGCAGTTCGGCCAACGCCTTCAGCGCGAACGCCACCAGGGTCACCGAACTCGCCCCGGCCGCCACCACCGCCGTCCACCCGAACACCCGCAGCGCCACGTCGGCGCGCACCCGCTCGGCCAGCCACACCGTGCCCAGCAGCACCAGCAGCGGCGTGGCCAGCACGGACCAGGCGAAGTGGTCGAACACGCGCCCAGTCTCGCACGCGCGGACGTGGACGAGGCGGATGACCGGAATCGGCCGAAGGTACGATTCGCACCGTGGACGACAAGGCCGCGGAGGGCGACGACCGGCCGCCCCGGCGCCAACCGGGAGCCCTGGCGTCCAGGGTCCTGGAGGTGCTCAACGACGCCGACACGGCCCTGACACCGGCCGAGGTCCGCGACATCGTGGACCCGTCGGGCCGGATCTCCTACAGCACCGTCGTCACCACCCTGACCCGGTTGCACGACAAGGGGATGGCCACGCGGACCCGTCACGGCCGCGCCTACCGGTACCGGGCCACCACCGACCCGTCGTCGCTCACCGCGTGGCGCATGGGCAGGCTGCTGGCGGGCGAACCGGACCGCGCCTCCGTGCTGACCCGCTTCGTCGGCGCGCTGGACGAAGAAGACGAACGCGTGCTCCGCGACCTGCTGCGCGAGCTCGGCGACTGACGCCCCGACCTCGGCCGGTCAGGGCTCCGCTGTGGAGGTGCGGTGTCAGCAGCAGTGTTCGCCGCGCCAGGCTTCGCGGCCCTCCTTGACCGCGACGGCGGCGATGACCAGGGCGACGACCGGGTCGGCCCAGGACCAGCCGAACAGCGAGTTGAGCACCAGGCCGACGAGCAGCACGCCGGACAGGTAGGTGCACAGCAGGGTCTGCTTGGAGTCGGCGACGGCGCTGGCCGAGCCCAGTTCGCGGCCAGCGCGGCGTTGTGCGGCCGACAGGAACGGCATGACCAGCAGTGAGACCGCCGCCAGCACGATGCCCGCGGTGGAGTGGCCGGCTTCGGCCGCGCCCAGCAGGGAGCGCACCGACTCGACGGTGACGTAGGCCGCCAGGGCGAAGAACGACACGGCGATGATCTTCAACGCCGTCCGCTCGCGCTTCCCGGGGTCGGCGCCGGCGAACTGCCAGGCCACCGCGGTGGCGGAGGCGACCTCGATGACGGAGTCCAGGCCGAAGCCGATCAGCGCGGTGGAGGAGGCGATCGTGCCGGCGGTGAGCGCGACGATCGCCTCGATGACGTTGTAGGTGATCGTCGCGGCCACCAGCAGCCGCACCCGGCGGGTGAGGAACGACCTCCGCCGCGGGTCGAGCTCGGCGTTGTCGGCGGTCCCCGGGGCGCAACACCCGTCCGCGCACCCGGGACCGGCCGCGGCGGGCCTCGGGGTCAGCGGGAGGTCGACCCGGGTGGACTCGGTGCTCATCGGACCGCCTCCGCCGTGGTCGCGGAGCCGACGGGCCGCTCGTCGTCGAGGCACGGCTCGGCGGTGTCCACGGCGAGCACGACCTTGACGAGTTCGCCCAGCGCCCGTGCCAGGTGGGCGTCGGCCAGGGCGTAGTGGACCTGTCGTCCCTGGTAGGTGGCCACGACCAGGCCGCAGCCGCGCAGGCACGACAGGTGGTTGGACACGTTGGAGCGGGTCAGTCCGAGGTGGTCGGCGAGCTGGGCGGGGTAGCTGATCCCGTCGAGCAGGGCCACGAGGATGCGGCAGCGGGTCGGGTCGGCCAGCGCCTTGCCCAGACGGGCCAGCGCGTCCTCGCGCGTCTCACACTTCAACATGGACGGAACCATACAGCTTCGGCTGTACTACAGCCATCGCTGAATCGTCTGGTCGTCGAGCCCCGGACGCCGCCGTCAGGCGATCTTGCGGCGGTAGGTGACCGTGGCGAGGACGTAGGCGACCACGAGGATGCCGACGCACCAGGCGAGGGCGGTCCAGATGTCGGCGCCGATCGGCTGCCGGGTGAACAGGGCGCGGATGGTGTTGACGATCGAGGTGACCGGCTGGTGCTCGGCGAAGGCGCGGACCGGGCCGGGCATCGTGGTGGTGGGGACGAAGGCGGAGCTGAGGAACGGCAGGAAGATGAGCGGGTAGGAGAACGCGCTCGCGCCGTCGACGGACTTCGCGGTGAGGCCGGGGATGACGGCGAGCCAGGTCAACGCCAGGGTGAACAGGAACAGGATGCCCGCGACCGCGAGCCACTCGACCACTCCCGCGCTCGCGCGGAAACCCATCAGCAGCGCCACGAGCAGGACCACGACGAGCGAGATCAGGTTGGCGACCAGTGACGTGATCACGTGCGCCCACAGCACCGACGACCGCGCGATCGGCATGGACTGGAACCGCTCGAAGATGCCGCCCTTCAGGTCGAGGAAGAGCCGGAACGCGGTGTAGGAGATGCCGGAGGCGACGGTGATGAGCAGGATGCCGGGCAGCATGTACTGGACGTAGGAGTCGGAGCCGGTGTCGATCGCGCCGCCGAAGACGTAGACGAACATCAGCATCATGGCGATCGGCATGATCGCGGTGGTGATGATGGTGTCCGGGCTGCGCGCGATGTGGCGCAGGGACCGTCCCAGCAGGACGGTGGTGTCGCCGAGGAAGTTCTTGGCCATCGTCGTTCCCTACTTCTTGTCGCCGACGAGCGCGAGGAAGACGTCTTCCAGCGTCGGCTGCTTCTCGACGTACTCGACCTCGGCGGGCGGGAGCAGCTTCTTCAGTTCGGCGAGGGTGTCGTTCACGATGATCCGGCCCTCGTGCAGGATCGCGATCCGGTCGGCGAGCTGTTCGGCCTCGTCCAGGTACTGCGTCGTGAGCAACACCGTCGTGCCCCGGGCGGCGAGCTCCTTGACCGCCTGCCACACCTCGATGCGCCCCTGGGGGTCGAGGCCGGTGGTCGGCTCGTCGAGGAAGATGACCGGCGGGTTCCCGACGAGGCTCATCGCGATGTCGAGCCGGCGGCGCATGCCACCCGAGTAGGTCGACACCCTCCGCGCCGCCGCGTCGGTCAACGAGAAGCGCTCCAGCAGGTCGTCGGCGATCGTGCCGGGCTTCCCGAGGTGCCGGAGCCGGGCGACGAGCACGAGGTTCTCGCGCCCGCTGAGGATCTCGTCCACGGCGGCGAACTGCCCGGTGAGGCTGATGGACTCCCGCACGTCCGCGGCCCGCGTGGCGACGTCGAAGCCGTTGACGCTCACCCGGCCCGCGTCGGCTTTGAGCAGCGTGGCCAGGATCTTCACCGCGGTGGTCTTGCCGGCCCCGTTGGAGCCGAGCAGTGCGAAGATGCTGCCGCGCGCCACCTCGAAGTCCACGCCGCGCAGCACTTCCAGAGCCTTGTAGGACTTCTTCAGACCCTGTACGCGGATCACGGGCTCGGTGGTCGTGTTCTTCACGACGAGGTCTCCCCGGGTGCTTCTTCGGCCTTCTTGACGGCGCTGTTCAGCCGTTCCCGTTCCCGGGTGATCCAGCTGCCCTTGGGGTAGTTCCGCAGGAACGCCTCGGCGAATTCCGCCGGGTCGTCCCCGACGATGGCGTGGATGGGCGTGCCGTCCGCCGCGGCCCGTTCGAACAGGTCGGCGAGGTCTTCGTACATCGTGGCCGCGCTGTCGCCGTCCCCCGGCCCGAAGTGCATCAGGTACCGCTCCAGCGCGTCGACCGCGGTGCGGTAGTTCTCGGGCAGTTGTTTCGTGCGCGCCTTATAGGCCCGCCAGCGGCGTTTGTCGCCGATCACCTTCGACGCGAGGTCGGTGATGTTCATGTCCGGTCATCCCCTTCGTGGAGCCGTGGACTGCTTCCCCGGCCTCTACCTAGTAGTACTGACTACCGGTACCTAGTAAAGCTGAGTAGAGCCGGCGGTGCAAGTTCCGCCGGGCGGTGGGGGTGGTCACGGTGACGAGCATCGGCCTCTGCCCTGACACGGGACAGCCATCGCGCTGACACGGCCCTCGTCCAGGCACGGCGGTCCGACCCCCGCTGAGTCCGATCCCTGCGGAGTCCGGTCGCTCCTCGCGGGGGTGACGTGGGTCAGCGGCCCTGCGTCAGGGCGCGCTGCCGCCCTCGACGGGGGCGGCGCCCATGCCGAGGCTGATCTGGACGGTGACGAGGGTGATCCAGGTCAGCAGGAAGACGACCACCCAGAAGGTGGGTCTGCGCAGCACGATCGCCTCCTCCCGCAGGGTCGCGAGCCCGGAGTGGTGCCCGTGACGGACCGTGACGACGTAGTCGGCGCCGAGGAAGACCATGATCTCACCGGACTCGACGATCTCGTTGGCCGTGGTGCCGTGGCGGGCAGGCCCCTCGACTCCGCTCAATGCGGCAATGCAGACAATTCGCAATCCTGCGTCGTGGTTCGAGGGCGGATCCGATCGAATTCTTTGCGCGATTTTTACGCGTGACGGCGCCCCTTTTCACCTCGGCGGCATCCGGCGGGAAGTTGACTGCCGCTGTGCCCTGACCGGACCGCCCTGCGCCCTCCGGTCCGTCGCCGCGCACCCGCCGCGCGGTGACCGCATGCCGTAGCCGATGAAGTGATCACAACAGGAGACCCTGCATGTCCGACACACCGGAGTTCGCTGTCCCCGAACGGGTGGACAGTCCGGTCCGCCAGTCCGCGCCGTCGTCCCGGTTGGGGCGGTGGTTGCTGGAGCACCGCGTGCAGCCGGTGGGGCCGGCGGGTTCGGAGCAGCACGCCAAGCCCACGGCGTGGTGGAAGGTCATGTGCCTGACCGGGGTGGACTACTTCTCCACCCTGTCCTACCTCCCCGGTATCGCGGCGTTGGCGGCGGGCGCGATCTCGCCGCTGGCGACGTTGCTGATCGTGGCGCTGACCCTGTTCGGGATGCTGCCGATGTATCACCGGGTGGCTCGGGAGTCGCCGTACGGGCAGGGTTCGGTGGCGATGCTGGAGGACCTGCTGCCGTTCTGGCGGGGCAAGCTGTTCGTGCTGGTGCTGCTGGGGTTCGTGGCCACGTCGTGGATCATCACCATCACCCTGTCCGCGGCCGACGCGACGGTGCACGCGCTGGAGAACCCGCGGGCGCCGGAGTTCCTGCACGGTCATGAAGTGCTGGTCACGGTCGTGCTGCTGCTGGTCCTGGGCGGGGTGTTCCTGCTCGGGTTCAGCGAGGCCGTCGGCGTGGCGATCCCGCTGGTGGCGGTGTTCCTGCTGCTCAACGCCGTGGTCGTGGTGGCCGGTGTGCTGGAGGTGGTCTCCGGACCGGTCGCGCTGGACCGGTGGTTGGACGCCTTGACCGCCGGTGGCGGAGGGCTGTTCGGCGTCGTCGGACCGGCCGTCCTGGCGTTCCCGCTGCTGGTGCTGGGCCTGTCCGGGTTCGAGACCGGGGTGAGCATGATGCCGCTGGTCGCCGCCGACGGGCGCACGCAGGCCGAGCGGTTGGAGAGCCGCATCCGCAACACCCGCAAGCTGCTCACCACCGCCGCGGTCATCATGTCGGTCTACCTGGTCGCGACCAGCTTCGTGACCACGGTCCTGGTGCCGGTGGAGCAGTTCCAGCCCGGTGGCGAGGCCAACGGCCGCGCCCTGGCCTACCTCGCCCACGAGCTGCTGGGGGAGTGGGTCGGCACGGCCTACGACATCAGCAGCGTCCTGATCCTGTGGTTCGCCGGCGCGTCCGCGATGGCCGGTCTGATCAACATCGTGCCCCGCTACCTGCCCGCCTACGGCATGGCACCGGAGTGGTCGCGCGCCGTGCGTCCCGTCGTGCTGGTCTACACCGCGATCTGCGTCCTCATCACCGTCGTCTTCCAGGCCGACGTCAACGCCCAGGCCGGCGCGTACGCCACCGGCATCCTGGTGATGATGGTCTCGGCCTCCGCCGCGGTGTCCCTGTCCGCCGCGCGCGCCCGGCGGCGGCCGGCGGCGATCGCGTTCACGGTGCTCACGCTGATCATGGTCTACGCCCTGGTGGAGAACGTGATCGAGAAGCCCGACGGCATCACCATCTCGTTCTTCTTCATCCTGGGCATCATCGCGGTCTCGCTGGTGTCCCGGATCAGCCGCACCACCGAGCTGCGCGTCGAGCACATCGAGTTCGACGCCACCGCCCGCCGGTTCGTCACCGACTCCATCACCCACGACGGCGCGCTGACGATCATCGCCAACCGGCGCCAGGCCGGTGACGCCGCGGAGTACGCGGAGAAGGAGGCCGAGCAGCGCGGCGCGAACCCGGTGCCCGGCGCGGCCGACGTCATGTTCCTGGAGATCGACGTGGTCGACCCGTCGGGCTTCAGCGACGTGCTCAAGGTGCGGGGCGTGGAGGTCGACGGGCACCGCGTGCTGCGCGCCGAGAGCCCGGCCGCGCCCAACGCCATCGCCGCGATCCTGCTGGCCCTGCGCGACACCACGGGCGTGCGACCGCACTGCCACTTCGCCTGGAGCGAGGGCAACCCGCTGGGCCACCTGCTCCGGTACCTGCTGCTGGGTCGCGGCGACACCGCGCCGGTGGTGCGCGAGATCATCCGCTCCACCGAAGCCGACCCGGACCGGCGTCCCGGCATCCACGTCGGCGGGTAGCGGCGACGTTCACCAGGCGACCGGTTCGCCTGGTGCGGCGCCTACCGCGGCACGGGTGGTTCGGGCTGTGACCTGGGGTGACGCGGGTCTCGCCCGACCGTCAACAAGCCGTAAGGGACCCGGTCGGAGGCGTCAAGGACGCGTCAGCCCGCCCGGAACCGGCCTCGTCCTGACGCACCCTTCCGGGTGTCGCGGCGTCCACGGACGGGTGCCGCCCGGAGTCGGGAAGGGAGCGCGCTCATGGCCGACCTGGCCTACGCGTTGCTGCTGATCGGGGTGTTCGCGCTGCTGGTGTCGGGCGTGCGCGGTCTGGAGGGGTTGTGAGCGGCACGGGTGTGGTGGCGAACGTGGTCGGCGGCGTCCTGGCCCTGCTGCTGATCGGCTACCTGCTCGTCGCGCTGATCAGACCGGAGAGGTTCTGATGTCCTCGACCACCGCCGGCCTGCTCCAGGTCGGCTTGCTGGTGGCCGCCCTGGCCGTGGTCCACCGGCCCTTCGGCGACTACATGGCCCGCGTCTACACCTCCTCGAAGCACACGAGGGTCGAGCGCGCCCTCTACCGGGTGGCGCGGGTGGACCCGGGTTCCGAGCAGCGCTGGGGCACCTACGCGCTGGGTGTGCTCGGGTTCTCGTTCGTCGGGATCGTCCTGCTCTACGTGCTCCAGCGCGTGCAGTCGCTGCTGCCGTGGAACTTCGGCCGCGGCGACGTGCCACCCGGGATGGCGTTCAACACCGCCGTCAGCTTCGTCACCAACACGAACTGGCAGTCCTACGTGCCCGAGACCGTCATGGGCCACACCGTGCAGCTGGTGGGCCTGACGGTGCAGAACTTCGCGTCCGGGGCCGTCGGCATGGCCGTCGCGGTGGCGCTGGTGCGCGGCTTCGTGCGGCACCGGACGGACCGGGTGGGCAACTTCTGGGTCGACCTGACCCGCGGCACGATCCGCGTCCTGCTGCCGGTGGCCTTCCTGTTCGCGATCGTGCTGGTGGCCTCGGGCGTGGTGATGAGCCTGAAGTCCGGTGTGGACGTCGACGGGCAGACCGTCGCCACCGCCCCGGTGGCCTCCCAGGAGGCGATCAAGGAACTGGGCACCAACGGCGGCGGCGTGCTCAACGCCAACTCCGCTCACCCCTTCGAGAACCCCGACGGCTGGACCAACCTGGTCGAGCTCTTCCTGATCCTGCTCATCCCGGTCTCGCTCACCCGCACCTTCGGCGTCATGGTCGGCGACCGCAGGCAGGGTCACGTGCTGCTCGGCGTGATGGGCGCGCTGTGGGGCGCGATGCTCGCCGTCATCTGGGTCGCGGAGGCGACCGGGCTGCGACCGCTGGAGGGCAAGGAGCTGCGGTTCGGCATCCCCTCCAGCGCGCTGTTCGCCAACACCACCACCGCCACCTCGACCGGCGCGGTCAACTCCGCGCACGACAGCTTCACCGGTCTCGGCGGTGGCGGCGCGCTGCTGAACATGCTGTTCGGCGAGATGACGCCCGGTGGTGTCGGCACCGGCCTCTACAGCATCCTGGTGATGGCCGTGATCGCGATGTTCCTGGCCGGGCTGATGGTCGGCCGCACCCCGGAGTACCTGGGCAAGAAGCTCGGCCGCCGCGAGGTGACGGCCGCCGCGGTGTCCATGCTCGCCATGCCCGCCCTGGTGCTGCTCGGCGCCGGCGCCGCCGCGATCCTGCCCGCCACCCGAGACGCGCTGAACAACCCCGGTGAGCACGGCCTGTCGGAGATCCTCTACGCCTACGCGTCGGCGTCGAACAACAACGGCAGCGCGTTCGCCGGCATCACAGTCACCGACGAGTGGTTCCAGGCGTCGTTGGGCGTGTGCATGGCGCTGGGCCGGTTCGTGCCGATCATCGCGGTGCTGTGCCTGGCCGGTTCGCTGGCCGCGCAGCGGAAGGTCCCCGAGACGGCGGGCACGCTGCCCACCACCGGACCGCTGTTCGCCACGCTGCTGGCCGGCTCGATCGTGCTGGTCGCCGCGCTCACCTTCGTGCCCGCCCTCGCCCTCGGTCCCATCGCGGAGGCCCTGCTGTGACAACCACCACCGACCACCCGCAGCGGACTCCCGAAGAGGTCCACGACCACGGTCCGGGCCGCCAGGTCGCGGCGGGCGTGTTCCACCCCCGGCAACTGCTCGCCTCCTTCCCGGACGCGCTGCGCAAGCTCCACCCGCACCACCAGGCGCGCAACCCCGTGATGTTCGTGGTGTGGGTCGGGTCGGTCCTGGTCACGGTCTTCGCCGTGACCGACCCCGACGTGTTCACCGCCACCGTGGCGGTGTGGCTGTGGCTGACCGTGCTGTTCGCCAACCTCGCCGAGGCCGTCGCCGAGGGACGTGGCAAAGCGCAGGCGGACGCGCTGCGCAAGACCAGGACCGACGCCGTCGCCCGCCTGACCGACGGCCGCGCCGTGCCCGGCGCCGAACTCGTCGTCGGCGACCTGGTCGTGGTCGAGGCGGGCGAGGTGATCCCCGGTGACGGCGACGTGGTCGAGGGCATCGCCACCGTGGACGAGTCGGCCATCACCGGCGAGTCGGCGCCGGTGATCCGCGAGTCGGGCGGCGACCGGTCGGCGGTCACCGGCGGCACGACCGTGCTGTCGGACCGGATCGTCGTGCGCGTCACCGCGAAACCGGGTGAGACGTTCGTGGACCGGATGATCGCGCTGGTGGAGGGCGCCCGGCGGCAGAAGACGCCCAACGAGATCGCGCTGACGATCCTGCTCTCGACGCTGACGGTCATCTTCGTGCTCGCGGTGGTCGCGTTGCAGCCCTTCGCGGTGTACTCCGGTGGCGAGCAGTCGGTGATCGTGCTGACCGCGTTGCTGGTGTGCCTGATCCCCACCACCATCGGCGCGCTGCTGTCCGCGATCGGCATCGCGGGCATGGACCGGCTCGTGCAGCGCAACGTCCTGGCCACCTCCGGCCGTGCCGTGGAGGCCGCGGGCGACGTGGACACCCTCCTGCTGGACAAGACCGGCACCATCACCTGGGGCAACCGACGCGCCACGGAGCTCATCCCGGTCCGCGGCACCTCGCTGGACGCGCTGGTCGACGCGGCCCGGCTGTCGTCGTTGGCCGACGGCACCCCCGAAGGCCGCAGCGTGGTCGAGCTCTGCGCGGTCGAGCACGGCCGCTCCGCCCAGGCCGACGAGCACGAGAAGACCGGCGAGTTCGTCCCCTTCACGGCCCAGACCCGGGTCAGCGGCGTCGACCTCGACGGCCGACGCGTCCGCAAGGGCGCGGCGAGCGCCTTCACCCTCGACGAGTCCACGACGGCAGTCGTGGACGGGATCAGCGCACGGGGCGGCACACCGCTGGTGGTGGCCGAGGATGACCGGGTGCTCGGGGTCATCCGGCTGTCCGACGTGGTCAAGCCCGGGATGCGGGAGCGGTTCGCCGAGTTGCGCGCGATGGGCATCCGCACGGTGATGGTGACCGGCGACAACCCGCTCACCGCCCGCGCCATCGCGGCCGAGGCCGGGGTGGACGACTTCCTCGCCGAGGCCAGGCCCGAGGACAAGCTGGCCCTGATCCGCGAGGAGCAGGAAGGCGGCAGGCTCGTCGCGATGACCGGCGACGGCACCAACGACGCCCCCGCCTTGGCCCAGTCCGACGTGGGCGTGGCCATGAACACCGGCACCTCGGCCGCCAAGGAAGCCGGGAACATGGTGGACCTGGACTCCGACCCCACCAAGCTCATCGAGATCGTGGAGGTCGGCAAGCAGTTGCTGATCACCCGCGGCGCGCTGACCACGTTCTCGGTGGCCAACGACCTCGCCAAGTACTTCGCGATCCTCCCGGCCATGTTCGCCGCGATCCACCCGCAGCTCGACCGGCTCGACGTCATGCGCCTGGGCTCGCCGCAGTCGGCGATCCTCTCTGCGGTGATCTTCAACGCGCTGATCATCGTCGTGCTGATCCCGCTGGCCCTGCGGGGCGTGCGCTACCAACCCTCCAGCGCGTCCGCGCTGCTGCGGCGCAACCTGCTGGTCTACGGCCTGGGCGGCATCGTGACGCCGTTCGCCGGGATCTGGCTCATCGACCTGCTCGTCCGACTCATCCCCGGGATCGGCTGACATGACCTCCTTCGTCAGACAGGCGCTGGCCGGACTGCGCGTCCTGCTCGTGCTCACCGTCATCACCGGCGTGCTCTACCCCGCCGCGGTGTGGGTGGTGTCCCGCGTGCCGGGGCTGCACGCCAACGCCGAGGCGGTCGACACCACTCTCGTCGCCGTCCCGCGCGCGGGCGACCGGTGGTTCGTCGCCCGCCCGTCGGCCGCCGCGCTGCCCGCCTCCGGCGGCTCCAACAAGGGGGAGCGCAACGCCGACTACGACGCCGTCGTCGCCGAACGCCGCACCGCGGTCGCCCGGCGCGAGGGCGTGGGGGAGGACCGGGTGCCGCAGGACGCGGTCACCGCCTCGGCCTCCGGGCTGGACCCGCACATCAGCACCGCCTACGCCGATCTCCAGGTGCCCCGGGTCGCCAGGGAGAACGGGCTGACCGAGGAACGGGTCCGCGACCTGGTCGCGGAGCACACCGACGGCCGCGCGCTCGGCGTCCTCGGCGAACCCGGGGTCAACGTCACCGCCCTCAACCGCGCGGTCGCACCAACGCGGTGAGCACCGCGCGTTCGGGGTGCGTTCGTCATGCGGCCGGGACGCGTTGTGCTTACCGTTCCCCCACCACCGGGTGGTCCCGTCCGATTCCGGGCGGTCGCGCCGCCGGTCGAGGTGCGGGCAGGCCGGGTGCCGGGAAGGAGCCGGGATGGCGGAGGCGCGCGAGGCGTCCGGGACGCGGGTGCCGGTCGAGCACCGGTTCTTCGGGATGGACCGGCGGGCGTTCAAGCCCGGCTTGATCGCCTTGGGGATCGCCCTGCTGCTGATCTACGGGTTGCCCGCGCTCAACGCGGCCATACCGTGGCACAACGAGGTGCGGGCCGGTGACGTGCTGGACCTGGGCGACGGGGCGACCGCGGTGCCGCCGGTGGGCTGGCAGCTGGAGGACGGCACGCTCGTCGGTGGCGCCGGTGCGTCGTCGACGAGCGTGTACGTCCTGCTGGTCACGGGCGGCGCACAGGCCGAACTGCGGGGAGCATCCTTCGACGGCACCGCCCGGGAATTCCTCGATCAGGTGAATCGCGCGCAGGACGCGCCGGCGGTGGACGGCGCGCCCGGCGCGATCACGACCGCCACGGGGCTGGTCGGGGTGGCGCAGAGCGACACGGGACCCGGCGGCGACAGCCTGGACGTGGCGTTCAAGATGGCCACCGGCACGGCGCGGGAGGTCGAGGCGGCACCCGCGCTGCTGGTGCGGGTGCGCACCGCGCCCGGCCGGTTCGAGCACGTGCAGGACGAGATCGCGGCACTGCTGCGCAGCATCACACCGGGAGCGGGCCGATGACCGACGTGACGTCGTCCGGGAACACGGCGGCGCTGCCGTCGGAGGCCAAGGCGGCGCAGCTGGCCGCCATCGAGCAGTCCGGCTGGGGACGGCCGTTCCGCTTCCTCCAGCCGCAGAACCTCGCCTTCTGGGTGTACGTGCTCGGTGTCGGCGGTGGCGCGCTGACCATGCTGCGCTACTTCGGCCAGAACGCCGGCTTCTACGCGCCCGCCCTGTCCGGGGGCGTGCTGCTGTTCGGGCTCTACCTGGTGCCGTGGTTGCTGCTGCTGCGCCACCACAACCGGTTCACCGCCCTGCCGGCCGGGCTGCTGGCGACCGGGTTCGCGTGGGGCGGTGTCGCCGCGACGTTCTGGATCGCGCTACCCGCCAACGGCGCCCTGCTGGAGATCTGGGCCAAGCTCGGTGGCACGTCCTTCGCCGCCGACTGGGGCGCCGGGCTCACCGCGCCGATCAACGAGGAGTTCGGCAAGGCCCTGGCCCTGGTGTTGCTCATCGGTTTGGCCCCGCGGTTGGTCCGCAGCGCCTACGACGGGTTCATCATCGGCGCGTTCACCGGCCTGGGGTTCGAGGTCTTCGAGGACATCCTGTACGTCTACAACAGCGCGGTGCAGGGCTTCGGCGTCGACCAGTTCGGTTCTTCGCTGCAGATGTTCCTCCTCCGCGGCGCGTCCGGGATCGTGTCGCACGCCTTGTTCAGCGCGATCTTCTGCGCCGGGCTGATGTGGGTGCTGGGCCGGACGCCGGGCGAGCGGCACGTCGTGCGCGGTGTGCTGACCATGCTGACGGCGATGGCCTTCCACTTCGCCTGGGACGACATGGCAGGCCTCAGCGGCGGCAGCGTGCTGTTCATCCCGCTGGCGCTGCTCATCGCGATCGTCGAACTGGCGTTCTTGTTCTACGTCCTGCGGCACGCCGCGCGGCGGGAACGCTCCTGGACCCGTGACCTCCTCGCACCGGAGATCGGCACGGGCGCCGTGGACCCCGCGCTGCTCGACGCGGTCAGCGGTCTGCGCAAGGACCGCAAGGACTACCGCAAGCACCTGCGCAGCCGCACCAAGGCCCGGCACCTCATCGAGGGCGCGGGCGACCTCGCCCACGAACTCGCCCGCGCCGGGGGCGACGACAGCCCCGGCGTCGTGCACGCACGTGCCGAACTCCACCGCCTACGCGAAAAACCCTGACCCGCAGGTGCCCGGCCAACCGAGTCGGACGTAACCAGGTAGGGCGGTGCGCTGCGCGGAAATACGCAGGAGCCAGGTCTGCCTTGCCGGTACGGTGCGGTTTTCCGGGGAAGCTGGAGGATTCGGTGATCGGTGATCGGGCGCGGTTCGGGGTCCTGGTAGGGCCGGTCGAGGTGGAGCACCCACAGCTGCGTTCGGTGAAGATCTACGTCGACGGTGAGGACCTGACGTTCCGGGACGACGAGGTGTACGTGCCGAACTTCCTGCTCCGGCTGGGGTTGACGCTGCGCGCGCTGGAGGACTGGCCCGATCTGGCGCCGCACGCGGCGGTGCTCGGCACCGACCCACGGTCGCTGCACGGGCGCCTGGTCGCCGAGAGCGAGCACGACCCGGTCCTGGCGTCGTGGGCTGCGCGGCTGTCGTTCCTGGAGTGGGGCGAGATCACGTTCCCGTTCACGCGCGGATCTGTCGGTAACGGTCAGGAGATCGCCGGTGGCCAGCGGTGCCTGCGCCACTCGTCCCAGGAGGTGAAGCCGGCCGGTGGGTCGTCGATGGGTTCGGTGCCGTCGAGTTCACCTGGTGTGGGGATCTGGATGACGTCAGCCCATTCGGCGGCTTCCTGGTCGGACACGGGCCACGTGGTGTGCGGCTCGTCGGCTTGGCGTTGATCGAGCCGCCTCCGCTGCTCGGCCTGGGACACCTCGAAGTAGTGCATCTCCACACGTGCGCCCCGATCCGCCGCCGCCTGCCGCAGCGCGGAGCGCTCGTCCCGCCCCCAGAGCCCGTAGTCGATCACCACGTTGCCGCCGAGTTCCAGGACGCGCAGCCCGATCTCGTTGAGCCGTCCTTCGATCACGTCGGAGGCCGATGGCGGGTTCTCGTGCCCGTAGAGGGCCTTGACCCACTCGTCCTTCGTCAGGCGAAGCGCGTCGCGCTCGACCTCGATGCGCCGCGCAGCACTGGTCTTCCCAGCGGCCGGCAGCCCGACCATCAAAAAGAGCGTCGGTTGCATCATCCCATCCCCAGCTCAGCGACAGCTCCATCATCACCGACCTCGCGCTCCCGACCAAGGCGCGGATCTCGGCGGCCCGACCCCTTGGGAGAGCGGGAATTGTGTCGTGTTTACGTTGTAGCACTTGTCCTTGGAACCTTGGTTCCGGCCGGCGCACGCTGCGTGAGCAGGCGCTCGGGCCTGCGCCGGGATCGCCCTGTGGGCTCATGGCGGTCCCGACGCCTCCGGGTGATCTTGTACAGCGGTGATGTGCTCGCCGGAGCTTCCGGTTTACCCGAAAGTGGCGTGTGCGTTCCGTAGCCGGATGCGTTCCCGCTCCGGCGATGGGGGACGTCTGAACGCTCAGGACTGGTCGGTTGCCGATGCTCGCGGGATGTGGCGTTGACGCCGGGTCCGCAGTGGCGCACGTCTTCACCGTATTGGTGGGCGGATGTTCGCTCATAAGGGTGTTTCGCGTCGTCTGATTGCGTGTCGGCCGGTGTGGCTGGTCGCTGCTAGCGTCTCGGCGCGATGTCGTACCCGGCGATTCGGAGGCGCTCGTGGGGATGGCCGTCGGGAATGTCGGTCGGGGTGCGGTGGTTCTTCGGTTCGCGCGGGTTCTGGTGGTTCTCGGCAGGCGCTCGTTGTCGTTGGCCTGGTTGGCGGTGACCGGCCGGTTGCGCGGGCACGGGCCCGTGCTGGAGTCGTGGCTCGCGGGCACGGTGGTCGAACTCGGCGCGGCGTTCGTGAAGGCGGCGCAGTTGCTGAGCACGCGGGCGGATCTGCTGCCGCCGGAGGTCTGCCGTGCGCTGGCCCGGCTCTACGACCAGGTGCGGCCGGAACCCGCGTCGTCGTTCGCGGCACTGCGGGGGTTGGCCGGTTCGTCGGCGACGCTCGTCGGGTCGGGCAGCATCGCCTGCGTCTACCGGGTTCGGCTCGCCGGTGGCCGGGACGTCGCGGTCAAGGTGCGTCGATCGGATGTGGAGCGGTCGCTGCCCCTGGACCTGGCTGTGCTGGAGCGTGTCGCCGGGGTGCTGGCTCGGCTGCCAGTCCTGCGCGGTGCGCCGGTCGTCGACATCGCCCGGCAGCTCACCGAAGGCATCCGGGCGCAGCTCGACCTCACCCGCGAGGCCGAGCTGCTCGACGGTTTCCGGAGGACCATGGCGGACGTCGCGGGGGTGACCGTGCCGGCGGTCGACCGCGATCTGTCCAC
This sequence comes from Actinosynnema sp. CA-299493, assembly GCF_050946825.1. NCBI lineage: Bacteria > Bacillati > Actinomycetota > Actinomycetes > Pseudonocardiales > Pseudonocardiaceae > Actinosynnema > Actinosynnema sp. CA-299493. The sequence goes on along the minus strand of NZ_CP191993.1, from coordinate 6,803,183 downwards.
AGAGGACATGGTGGTGATGGACTTCGTCGGTGACCTGGTCCGCTTCCGGCCCGACGAGCTCTCGGTGGCGAACCGGCGGCGGGCTGTGGTGATCGCGCTGCGTGCGGTGTACCGGATGTTGTTCCTCGACGGTGTGGTCCACTGCGACCTGCACCCCGGGAACCTGTACTTCCGCCAGGACGGCTCGATCGTGATCCTGGACGCCGGTTTCACCGTGCGGCTGTCGGATTCGGCTCGGGAGAAGTTCGCGGCGTTCTTCTACTGCATGGGCCGTGGCGACGGGCCGGCGTGCGCGGACATCGTGGCCTCGACGGCCACGGTGGCGCCGGGTGCGGACCCGGACGGCTTCCGCGCCGAGTTGGTGACCTTGGTGGAGGAGAGCGCCGGCCGGCGGGCGGAGGAGTTCGACCTCATCTCGTTCGCCACCACGCTGTTCGACGTGCAGCGGCGGCACGGTTTCTACGCCGACCCGCAGTTCGTGTTCCCGATCCTGTCGTTGCTGGTTCTGGAGGGCACCGTGCGCGAGTTCTACCCGGAGGTCGACTTCCAGCGGGAGGCGAAGCCCTTGCTGGTCACCGCGCTGTTCGAGCGTGCGATGGTGCGCGGCGGGGCATCGCGGTGAGGCTGTCGGAGGGAGCCGGAACGGGCCGTGCCCTGCTCGCCCGGGGCCTCGGGTGGGCCTGCGCGCGGCCACTGAGCGCGGACCCTCGTCGGTGCGCCACCGGATCACCCGGCAGCAGTCGACAGCGGGAGGGGCGATGAGGACGTTCCTGCGCCGGCACGCCGTCCGGTTGGTCGCGCTGCTCGGCTGTGCCGCGGTGTTCGCCGCGACGGTCGGGCCCCAGCCGTCGGCGGCGGATCGCGATGCGCTGGCCGAGCGGTTCTCGTTCACCGGCTACCCGGTCAGCCCTGCCGATCAACCCGGTGCTCGACACCTGCGTTCCGTCGCCCCCGCCTACGAGGGCGTCCGGTCCTGGATCTCCTCGGTCGGCGCGGGAACCGGACTCTTCGCCGCGGATGGCGGCACGGTCTCGCACGACTTGTGCCTGGTGGATCCGCGGACGGACACGGTGGGAGTGGCGCCGGCGCCCACGACCGGTGACCGCTACCGGCCGTTCGCGCTCGTTCCCGGCGGGTCCGAGCTGCCTCCGCACGCGGCGCCGATGGGTTGCCTGCCGACCGATCTCGACGCGGACGGCTGGCAGGACGTGGTCGTCTACTACTGGGGCCGCTCGCCCGTGCTGTTCCGGCGCACCCCCGGCGTGTCGCCGTCGGCCGCCGCGTTCTCCGCGCGTGAGCTGGTGAGCCCGTGGCAGGTGTGGAACACCAACGCCGCGACCACGGGCGACTTCGACGGCGACGGCCACCTCGACCTGGTGTTCGGCAACTACTTCCCGGACGGCGTCCGGGTGCTCGACCCGACCGCCGGTTCCCCCGAGCCCGTCATGAACGACTCGCTCTCGCACGCGGCGAACGGGGGCACGCTGCGCCTGTTCCGGTCAGCCGGGGGCGGGCACTTCGCCGAGGCCCGCGACGCGTTCGCGCCGGCGGACCGGACCGGGTGGACGTTCGCGCTCGGAGCACAGGACCTCGACGGGGACGGGCTGCCGGAGCTGTACGTGGCCAACGACTTCGGCCCCGACCGGTTGCTGGTCAACGGGTCCGCGCCGGGGCGTGCCGCGTTCACCCCGGCCGGCGGCGTCCGGCACGCGACCACACCGAAGTCGAAGGTGCTGGGCGACGACTCGTTCAAGGGCATGGGGGTGGCGTTCACCGACCTGCTGGGCACGGGCGTGCCCGCGATCCTGGTCAGCAACATCACCGAGCCCCACGCCCTCCAGGAGAGCAACTTCGCCTTCGTCGCGACCGGCGGCAGGACCGCCATGGCCGAACAGCTGCGTCACGGGGTGGCGCCCTACGACGACGTCAGCGAGGATCTCGGCCTGTCCCGGTCGGGCTGGTCGTGGGACGTCAAGGCCGCCGACTTCGACAACACCGGGGCGGACGAGGTCATGCACGCGACCGGGTTCGTAGCCGGTGCGGAGAACCGCTGGGCCCAGTTGCAGGAGCTGGCCATGTCCAACGACCTCGTGGTCCGCCACCCTGAGTTGTGGCCGGACTTCACCGAGGGCGTCGACCTGTCCGGGCACGACCGCAACACGTTCTTCGTCCGCGGCCGGGACGGCCGGTTCGTGGACGTGGCCGGCCCGGTCGGCGTGGACAGCGCCGCGGTCAGCCGGGCGTTCGCCGTGGGGGACGTCGACTCGGACGGCCGGCTGGACTTCGTGGTCGCCAACCAGTGGGCGCGGTCGACCCTGTACCGGAACACGTCCCCGGCGGGGAGCTTCCTCGGCCTGCGGCTGCGTCTTCCGACCGGCGCGGCCCGGTGCACGGCGCACGCGGGTGGGCCGACCACGCCGGCGATCGGCGCGGAGGTCGAGGTGTCGACTCCGGATGGCGGTGCCAGGTTGGCTCAGCTCTACCCGGCCAACGGCCACAACGGGGTGAACGCCGCGGACCTGCACTTCGGCCTCGGCGCGAACCCGGCCGCCACGGTGTCGGCCCGGGTGTCGTGGCGGGACGGCTGCGGCCGGCGGCACACCGGCTCGGTCTCCCTGGCGGCCGGGTGGCACGTGCTCCGGCTGGAGCCCGATGGCAGTGTGCGGGAGGACGAGTGACCACGACCGGTCGTGATCGCCGTTCCGCGGCACTGCGCCGGTTCGGGGTGTCGATCACCGCGCTGACGGTGCTCGGGCACACCGTTCTCGGCTTCGAGCAGGCGTACCTGACTCCCGTGGTCGCGGTCCTCGCCGGCCTCGTCGCGGAGCTCGTGCTGGACTCGGTGGAGGCGGCGGCGGAAGGGTGCCGCCCGCGCTGGCTCGGCCGGCCGGGCGCGGTCGTGGACTTCCTGCTCCCTGCCTACATCACGGGCATGGCGTGCGCGATGTTGCTGTACGCCAACGACCGGTTGCTGCCCACGGTGCTCGCGACGGTGGTCGGGGTGGCGAGCAAGTACGTGATCCGAGTGCCGGTCGGTGGACGTTCGCGGCACGTGCTCAACCCGAGCAACTTCGGCATCGTCGTGGTGTTGGTGGCCTTCCCCTGGATCGGTGTCGCGCCGCCGTACCAGTTCACCGAGTGGGTCACCGGGTGGTGGGGCGCGGTCGTCCCAGCCCTGCTGCTGGTCGCCGGGACCGTGGTGAACGCGCGGCTGACCGGCAAGGTGCCGCTGATCCTGGGCTGGGTGGGAGGGTTCGTCGCCCAGGCGGTGCTGCGGTGGGGTGTCACCGACATCTCCCTGGTCAGCGCGTTGCTGCCGCTGAGCGGAACGGCGTTCATCCTGTTCACCAACTACATGATCACCGATCCCGGCACGACGCCCGTCCGGCCGCGCAACCAGGTCCTGTTCGGGCTGGCGACGGCTGCGGTGTACGGCGTGCTGGTGCAGTTCCACGTGGTGTTCGGTTTGTTCTTCGCCCTGGTCGTCGTGTGCGTGCTCCGCGTGGTCGTGCTGCTGGCCACCGCCGCCCGCCCACCACGGGTGGCTCCGGTGGTGCCGCGACAGCGGATCACCGTCGAGCGTCCGGCCGTGCTGCACGAGCCTTGACGAAGCGCGGGGAGTGGGCATGGCGTGTGCCGGCCGCGTTGCGCGACGGGCTTCGACGCCCGCCGCCGACAAACCCGGACTCGACGGGACCGGCGTGTCCGCCGGACCGGTCAGGAGCCGCCCACCTTGATCGGGAACGAGTCGATCTTCACGATCGTGGTGTCCGGGTTGTCCGGCAGCACCAGCTCCATCGGGCTCGTCAGCTTGTACATGTCCCCCCTCGGGGGGAACTTCGTGAGCTTGCTGGTCAGCTGCACCGGGTTCTTCGTGGACAGCACCAGCGGCTCGGAGGGAACGGTCGTCCGGATCCCCGCGCTCCGCAGCACCGCTCCGGGGTTGTCGATGGTCATGGTGAAGCTCAGCACCATGAGTTGCTCGAACTTCGGCGGGAACTTCCCGATCAGTCGCAGCACGCTCTTCGCGTCGATGTCGATGTCGTTCTGCTCGATGGTGACCGTGGCGGGACCTCCCGCGCTGTCGTCCGCCGGCAGTTCGGCACTGATCTTGTGGCCGACGACTCGCAGTCGTACCGAGTTGAGCGGTTCGTTGGGGTTGACCTCGACCCGGATCTTGATGCCGCCCTTGAAGTCGAGGGTGAACAGGCTGGTGCCGATGGTCATCGGGGTGTTGAGGGCCAGGCAACTGCACGGGATCTCGACACCGATCTTGGGCAACAGGTTCACCATCAGGTCCTCCACGACCTCGGCAGCGCGTCGAACCGAACCTAAGTCAGATCGGCGGCGCCGGCCGGGTCCACGACGAGATCGACTAGATCGTGTCAGCCGACGTGACGGGCAGTGGTCGTGGTGGCGGCAAGCGTCGTTCGACCGGACCTCTCGCACCCATTCGAGAGGTGCCCCCGTGGTCATCGCGGTGCGGAGCCCTCAGGGAGGTTCTTCTCCAGGGCGGCCACGTACGCCTTCATGAGGTGGTCGCGCATCCCGTCGGCGGCCGGGGCGAACAGGTCGGCGGTCAGGCCTTTGGCGCGGTCGAGCAGTTTGGACACCCTGGGCATGGAGTCGCGGACCTTGCCGGCGGAGTCGATGTAGCGCAGTGCGGCGACGTGGCGGAACACCGGCCCGGGTGGGACCTGCGCGACGATGTCGTTGTTGTTGACCACTCGGAACGTCCGTCCGGCCAGCGCCTGGTCGTAGGCCTTGACCAAGGCGTTGTTGCACGTGCGGGGTTGTCCGAAGGTGTAGACGCCGTGCGCCGACAGCTGTGGCTTCTCGAAGTGCAGCCACGCGGCGGCCAGCATCGCCAGTGCGCCGCCGAGGCTGTGCCCGGTGAACCACACCGTCTGCTCGTCGTCGCGCAGCTCCTCGACGGCGGCCAGCACGGACGGGATCACCGCGCGCAACGCCTCGGCGAACCCGTAGTGGACCAGGCCGGTCTTCGCCGGTCCGGGCCACGGCGGAACGGTCGCGTCGGAGAACCAGTCCCGCAACTGCAGCGGCTCGGTGCCGCGGAAGGCGGTGACGATCATCGTCGGGCTCGCCATCGTGTAGGCCTGGGTGTGGCTGATCGCGAACGGCGGCTTGAACGTCGAGTGGTGGTGCCGCACCCGGTCGAAGCCCCACTCCGCGGCGGTGGCCTCGATCTCGTCCCGGTCCTGGTAGGCCAGTTCGGCGGCCTTCGCCATGCAGTACGCCTGGCGGGGGTCGTACCCGGTGGCCTGGTGGTTCATCGTCGGTGCGGACATCGTCCATCCTCGTGCAGGCGACAGGTCAACGGTGGCCACGTCCCCGCCACACCACCTGTGCCTACCTCCGCTGCGGCCCACCGCGCCACCGGCCGCGCCACAGTTCACCCCGCCGTGCAACCTCATCATCCCGTGCCGCTCGAAAGCCTCGGGTCGACGGCTCGGCGACCACCGGTCGATCTTCCTGGAGAACTGTTCCGAATCGGCGTTCCCGGCCCGACACGCCTGGCCGCGGTCATCATGCCTCGGCCGCCGAGGACCGGACCGTCGGTTGCCGGTGGTCTGCGAGGTATCACGATCTCGGGTGCAGCCGAACGCGGAGACGCCTTGTCCGCAGAAGTGCGTGATCAGCACGGCCGGGATCGGCTATGCCTTGGGTTCGCACGTGATGGCGTCGAGGGGGACCGTCATGGGCAGGGGTTCCCGGGCCGGCGATGGCGACGGATCGGACGCCGCTGCGCGACAAGATCCACCCGGGCCGTCGGACCGTCTTGGTCGTGCTGTCCGGCAGCGGGGTCGGGCCTCGTCCTCCGGCGCTGTCATTCAGGCGGGTCGGGACGCTGTGGTCACGTTCGAGCAGCACGTCCACCACCGGGCATCGGTGATCAGGTCGGCACCGGTGGGGATCACCGCGTTGGTCGCCGTGTGCGGTGTGGTCGTCGTGGTTGGCAGCGTCGTCGTCATCCGCAGCGGTGTGCTGTTCGAATCGGTGCCCGCGTGGACGATTCCCGTAGCGGTGTCGCTCGTGACCGTTCCGCTCCTGCTTCGCAGGAAGGCGCGGAAGGTGGACCCGCGCCAGGCGTTCCTCGTCACCTCGGCTTTCAGCCAGAAGTACTGGGTGGCCGAGTTGGTGCAGCGCCTGCACCGGGCGTTGGACCGCAAGGGCATCAACCTGGTGCTGAAGGTGCCCGACCGGGACTACGACGCCGCTTCGCAGGGCCACGACTTGCGGCGGGTGCTCAACACCAAGGACAGCTACCTGGGCGGGTTCGTCGTCCCGACCGAGCTGCACCGGATGCGCTCGCTGCTGGTGGAGTTCTGCGCCGAACTGGCGCTGCCGGTGGTGTTCACCGACGTCGACCCGTTCGACGACGAGAGGGAGTACCCCGCGAACACGGCGTTCGTCGGTTACGTCAGCGCCGACCTGGGGACGGAGGCGGGGCGTTGGCTGGTGGACCACCTGCGGCGACGTGGCGTGCGGCGGCCACACGTGTTGATCGTCGCCAGCCGTGAGCACTCCGATCGCCAGGATTCGTGCGCGGACGTCCTGCGAACCGGTTTGGGCACCGTGTCGATCAGCGTCGACGACACCTGCGCTTTCAGCCGCTTACGCGCCTACGAGGCGGTCCAGGCCCACATCCGGTCGCAGACCGTGCGGGCGCCCCGTCTGGACGCCGTGTTCTGCACCAACGACGAGATGGCGCTGGGGGCGGTCGACGCACTGCGTGCGACGGAATCACCGCTCACCAGGGAGACCACGGTCATCGGCGTCGACGGGATACCCGAGGCACGACACCTCATCGCGAACGCCGCGAGTCCGCTGCGGGCCACGGTGGTCCAAGACCCCCACCGCCTCACCGAGAGCGCCGTCGAGGTGCTGCAGAGGATGCTCGACGGCCGCCAGACGGTGACGCGAACCATCCTCAAGCCCGAGGTCTACCAGGTCCGGTGAACATCTCGGGGTTCGACCCGGGACAGGGTCGCCGAGTTCAGGCCGGCACCTTGACGACGAGCGCTCCGGGGTCCACCTCGACCGTCAGCGTCCTGGTCGTGCCGCAGACTTCTCCGTCGACCTCGAACGGCTTGGTGCGGCTGCTGCGCAACTCCAGGCGTCGGAACCGGAACCGCTCCACCACCGGCCCGTCCACCCGGCGGGAACCGATCAGGCGTCCCGCGGTGACGAGCCAACCCTTGGCGCGCACGTCACGCAGCAACGCCAGGTCCAGGAGCCCGTCGGCGGGGTCCGCCTCCGGCAGGAGGGAGACCCCGCCCTGCAAGGCGCCTATGTTGCCGACGACCGCCCCCAGGACGCGGCGGGTCAGCCAGGGACCGTCGTCCAACCGGACAGCCATCCGGCCGGCGCCCGATCTCAGGCCCTTGAGGACCGCCGGCACGTAGGCGGGCCACCCCAGGAGGCGCTTCATCCTGGGCGAGGTGTCGCGGACCATCTCCGCGTCCAGACCGATCCCGCCCATGCCGACGAAGGGGCGTCCGTCCAGCAGCCCCATGTCGACGCGGCGGTCCACCCCGTCGAACGCCGACGTCACGGCGTCCTCCACGCCACTGCCGACCCCCAGGTTCCGGGCCACGAGGTTGCCCGTGCCGATCGGCACGATCCCCATCGCCACCCCGGTGTGCGCCAACCCGGCGGCCACCGCGTTCACCGTGCCGTCCCCACCACACGCCAAGACCAGCCGCGGGTGGTCGCGCAGGGCGAGCGCCGTCACCCCCGTCCCGGCGTCCTCAAGGGTGGTCTCGAACCACTGCGGCTCACCCCAGCCCCGGTCCCGGGCGGTACGGGACACCAGGTCCCGCAACCCGGGGTGATCCACCTCGGCGACCGGATGAACGACCACCGCAACACGAAGCCCGCCACGCCCTGGATCCACCCGAACCGCCTTCACGAGGTCGACACCGGACCGGATGCCCTGCGACGAGCGAACGTACACGTGGGACGCGACACGCAAAGCGCTGTGGCGGCCGGACCTGCCCGGCCGGTGGGTTGCCAGGTCGCGGTGGCGCCCCACCCCCAGCGGGGCGCCACCGCGGGCGTGATCGTCAGAGGCGCACGCAGACGTGGCCGACATCCCGGTAGCCCGCGCCGTGCTTCTCCCACGCCTCACCGCACAGGTCCGTGCCCTCCCGGACCGTCTGGAGAGGCTCGACGACCACCCAGGGCACGGGGTTGCCGTCCGGTCCGACTTGGTGCGGCAGGGTGTTCGACGTGAATCCCACGTGGCCGTACCAGTTCGGCCCGTCGCCGTTCTGGTACACCTCCACTTTGTTCACGAATCGGTCGGAGTGGATGATGTTGATGCAGAGGTACTCCTCGCACTCCGTCGTATTCAGAACCCTTTCCTCGTCGGTCGCCGAGGCGGTGCCGGCGGGGAAGACGAGGGACGCGCAAAAAGCGGCCAACAGCAAACGTGTCTTTGGCATGGTGGATTCCCTTGCTGGAGATTGATTCACCTGATCGGGTAGAGAGGGCGACGGGCTGTGCCCGTCCTGCGATCCAGTTCTACCGCATCGGGGAATTGTTTCCGCGTGCCGGACGGCCGAGACAATGAACGTGAGACAACCCGGAGCGCAGGAGACAACCCGGCCGGGCCGGTCGGACAGAGGAGACGGGCATGCCGCGGCCTGAGAGCCGGTTGGATCCGCAGGCGGGGGTGGTGCAGCTCTTCGCCCACGACCTGCGCCTGCTGCGGGAGAAGGCCGGCAGCCCGCCGTACCGGGCGCTGGCGCTGCGGGCCCACTACGCGCCGGCGACCCTGGCGCGGGCGGCCGGAGGGCGTGAGTTGCCGAGTCTCGCGGTGACCTTGGCGTACGTGCGGGCCTGCGAAGGGGACGCGGAGCAATGGGAAAGCCGCTGGCACGAAGTCGCGGCGGTTTCGGCGCCGGAGATACCCGTGAAACCGGAACCGCACCCACCTGGGAAAACTGAGGTGCCGTCACAATCCGAGAGGGTGAAAAACGCTTCCCGTTTCAGGATTCGTCGCGGCCGACTGGTCGTCATCCTGGCCGCGCTGTTCCTGCTGGCGGGTACGGCAACGGCGGTCGTGGTCACCGCGGGGACCGATCCGCCGCAGCGTGGGAAACCTCCGGCCGGAAAAGCGGAGATGATCGACATCCGCACCGCCGCCGATGGCACGGTCCGCGCGTGGTCGAACACGGGCGGCTTCCCGGGATGGCCGTGGAGCGACCCGGTCAGCATGGTGCTGGGCCACGGCGACCCGGCTCTGGCCCGATTCGCCGACCTGGACGGCGACGGGTTCGACGAACTGGTCCGGATCGCCGCCGATGGGACGGTTACCGCGTGGTGGAACGACAGGGGCTTTCCCGACCGGCCGTGGCATTCTTCGGTGATCGTCGGCAAGGGTTCGACGGCAGATCCGGCCGACATCCACTTCGCTGACCTGGACGGTGACGGCAGGGATGAGATGATCGCCGTCGACGAGCTGGTCCGCGCCTGGCCCAACAACGGCGACTTCCCTGAGTGGCCGTGGAGCGACCCGGTGGAGCTGGGCGAAGCGCCGTCCAGGCACGCGCGGTTCGCCGATCTCGATGGTGACGGGAAGGCCGAGCTGATCACCTTGGGCACGGCGTCCGGCAGCCCGATCCGAGTCGGACGCAACACGGGCGTCTTCCCCGCTCGACCGTGGAGCGCGGCCGTCGACCTCGGACCGGGCCACGCCGACCCCGTGCGCGTTCGCTTCGCGGATCTCGACGGCGACGGCTTCGACGAGCTGATCTCGATCAACGAGGACGGCACGACCTCGGCGTGGTGGAACAACCACACCTTCCCCGACCACCCGTGGCACTCCTCGGTGATGATCGGCAAGGGCTGGATCGGCGACCCGGTGAGCGTCCAGTTCGCCGATCTCACGGGTGACGACCAACCTGATGGCCACTCCGGCTGATGAAAACCTCGCCTCGTGCCCGGCTCAGAGGCTTGCGGCGGACGCGGGTGGGACCGCCACCGCCGTCGGGCGTGGTCGCGGGCTCGGCGCGGTGGTGGAATCGGTCGTCGCCCGGAGTTCGTCGGTGTGGAGCGGTACGGGTTCCAGCGTGCACTTGAAGTGCCTCAGCAGGGGTGGTTGTCCGGTGATCCGGTAGCCGGGCAGGTGGTCGGTGTTCCCGGCGATCCGGGCGAGGGTCCGGCCGACGTGCTCGATGTGGCTCTGGCTGTAGACCCGGCGCGGGATGGCCAGGCGGAGCAGTTCCCACGGGGCGCTGACCACGGGGTTGCCGTGCTCGTCCTCCTTGCCCAGGTAGAGCGAGCCGCACTCCACGCTGCGGATGCCGCCCTCCAGGTACAGCGCGCAGGCCAGCGCGTGCCCGGGGAAGCGGTGCGGGGGGATGTGCGGCAGGAGTCGGCCGGCGTTGAGGTAGACCGCGTGCACGCCCGGCGGCTCCACCACCGCGACCCCGGCCGCGCGTGCCAGTTCGGCGAGGTAGGCGGTCGTGGCGGCCCTGGACCGAAGGTAGTCGGGGTCGGTGACCTCGATCAGTCCCTGGGCGAGCATGTCCAGGTCGCGGCCCGCCAGGCCGCCGTAGGTGGGGAACCCCTCGGTGGCGACGAGCAGCAGCTCACACCGCTGTGCCAGGTCGGGGTCGCGCAGGCCGAGGAAGCCGCCGGTGTTGACCAGGCCGTCCTTCTTCATGCTGGCCGTGCAGCCGTCGGCGAGCCGGAACGCCTCCTCGGCCACCTCGCGCGGGCTGCGGTCCCGGTAGCCGGGCTCGTTCCGGGTCACCAGCCAGGCGTTCTCCGCGAAGCGCGCCGCGTCCAGGAACAACGGCACCCCGTGCGCGCGGCACAGCCGGGCGGTGTCGGTGAGGTTGGCCATCGAGACGGGCTGGCCGCCCATGCCGTTGCTGGTGAGCGTCATGACGACCGCGGCCACCCGCGGACCGTCCGGGCCGGTGAGGGTCCGGTGCAGCGCGTCCAGGTCGATGTCGCCCTTGAACGGGTGAGGGCTGTCCAGGTCCGCCGCCTCCGGGCACGGCAGGTCGCGGGCCTGTCCGCCGACGAGCTCGACGTTGGCGCGGGTGGTGTCGAAGTGCGTGTTCCCCAGGGTGAGCTGCCCCGGGCGCAGCAGGGTGGAGAACAGGATGCGCTCGGCGGCCCGCCCCTGGTGCACCGGCAGGACGTGCGGGTAGGAGGTCAGGTCCCCGACGACTTCCTGGAACCGGTGTGACGAGCGGGCCCCGGCGTAGCTCTCGTCACCCAGCATCGCCGCGGCCATCTGCGCGGCGGACAGCGCGCCTGTGCCGGAGTCGGTCAGCAGGTCGATGGTCACCTCCTCGGCCCGCAGGTTGAACAGGTTGTGGCGGGCCCGTTCCAACGCCTGCTCGCGCTGGGCCCGCGTGGTGAGCGGGATGGGTTCCACGACCTTGGCGCGGAACGGTTCCATGACCGGCACCTCGTCCACGTCGCTCACCTGCCCGCTACCGCGTCGGGAACGCGGGTGCGCGGCGGTCGGACCAGGTTGGCCTCCGCGGACAGGTACGCGGTCAACCGCCGGGCGTGCGGCGTGAACACCTGCGACAGGTAGGAGATCAGCCCCACCCCCGCGTCCAGCCGCCGCCCGGTCACCGCGGCCAGCGCCCGGTCCAGCACCACGGGGTCATGTCCCTGGCTACGCATCACCGCGACCGCGCGGGCGCGCGCTTCCCCGTCGTGCTCGACGTAGTCCCGGACCGGCACGTGCACGGTGTACCCGCCAGGCTGTTCCCGGTCGGCGTCCACCAGCGAGTAGCACGAGACCAGGGGCCGCGTCGCGGAAGGGCCCGCCCCGCCGACGGCGCGGCAGAACTCCTCGACCGCCGCTGCGGAGGTGCCGGGAACCGCGCCCGCCGCCCTCGCCGCGTCCTCGGGACCACCGCCGTCGTGGGCGAAGTAGACCTTCACCCGCGGCCGGGACCACTGCCCGAGGTCCAGCGCGAAGTACATCGGCCGGCTCCCGTCGGCCACCGCGTCACCGACCAGCCGGCGGGCGCGGCGGAAGCCCAACCGGGCCAACCCCTCCTCCAGCAGGTCCGGGGCACGCGCGGCGCCCCGTGCGCACGGATCGAAGTAGACCTTGAACGACGGCTCGCCGTGCGCGGTCAGCACGACCGCGCACCACAACCCGAACGTGCCCCGTGGCCGTTCGGGCAGGAACAGGTCCTCGACCAGGGCGAACCGCCGCAGGTCGAAGCTGTGGCGCTCCGCGAGCCCGCGCAGGACCCGCCGACCGACCGCCACGTTCTCGCGAACTCCCGGCGGCACCCCGTTCGGCTCGGCCAACAGCCGCAGCTGCGGCTGTTGGCCCGCCTCGAACGAGATCGAGTACTCCACCGGCGAGTGGTCGTCGGACACGTCCGAGCGCCACCATCCGGGCTCGCCCACCGGGAGGGTGGCGGAAGGCCCGAACAGCGCGCACCCGAGGTGCCCGAACTCCACGTGCCGACCTGTCAGCCCCACCGCCTCGGCCAGGGCGGTGAACTGCCGGTGAACGAGGTGCCCCAACGAATCGGAGCCGGAATTCCGGACGGTGGAACGGATGAACGCGGTCGCGTCTGACATGACGAGATTCCCCTGCCCCCAGAGTCGTATCGTCACTCCAGTAACCGGCACATCCCGTGATCACGGAAGCAACAGTGCCCGTACGGGGGACATGCATCCCTCGATGGAGTTGCCGAACGCCGGTGCGGCAGGTCATCCGCCGGCCAGAACCCGGCTCGTCGCGTCAGCCGCTTCACGACGTAGGCCCGTCGCCGAGCCAGTTCGTGGCTTACCGCCTGCATCGAGACGTGAGGTCGTGCTCCCCAGAGCCCGACGCGGTGCCTGGTCGGGGGGACGACGCGGTCAACCTACCGGTCGGGCGTCGCGCAGGCGGCGCGCCGGACCGATCTTCCGCCGGTATCCCTGGTGCCCGACCGTGTGCGCTTGGGAGTGCCCCGCCCGGCCCTGCGAACCGGGACGGGCAACGACCGGGTGACCTTCCTCCGCGACGGCAACGACGCGGTGCTCGCCCAGGCGGACATGCCGCTCGGGGTCAGGCACCTGTGGGTGGGCGCCGCGCCGGCCCTGCCGTCGCCACGACCGTCGGGGTCCTGGCTCGTCGCCCCCGACCCGGGACACCGGTGGCTGCCCTCCGCGAGCGCGGTCCTGCACGCCGTGCGACGCACCACCGCGGCAGCCGCCCGCTCGATGTCCTGGCCCACCCCACACCGGCCGGACCAGCACGCGGCACGGCGTGGCGCGGGTCACCCAGGGCTTAATAGTCCAGTTCGAAGTCGCGGTGGTCGTCGGGGTCGACGGACGCGACGAGCTTGTTCCCCGGCCTCAGGCTGGGGTCGTACCTGGCGTCGTGCTCGATCACGAACTCGGGCACGTCCGGGCCCTTGATCAGGAGCCGGACGCGGACCGTGGCGTCCTCGCTGATCGGCTCCATGGACAGGACCACGGCGGTCGCGGGCAGACCCACCTCGTCCAGGCGCAGCAGCCGCCGCTTGGCCCGCGCGATACCGCGCCACACGGCGATGCCCAGCGGCAGCAGCACCGCGGTGAGCACGATGCCGACGGTGCCGCCGTCGTTGGCCGCGTAGACGATCGGTCCGGTGACCATCAACGCCGCGGCGAAGAGGTGCAGGATCACGTTGTTGTCCCGGTTGGCCCCGCGCACCTCGACGAACCCGTCCTCCGCCATTCCGGCACCTTAAGCGATTCAGGGGGTGCCGTACCCGCCAATGGTCTGATCTGTGGACTGACGCGAGCCGTTCGGTGAGCGGTTACGGTATTCATCGCCGTGTGGTTGACGGTCAGAACACGTGGGTACCTCCACGCCGTCCAACGTCTTCGGCGGAGAGGACGTGAGACGCGTGACGTTGCTCGAAGAAGACGAGAGCGGCTCTGGAACGCTGATCTTCGACCTGGTCGATGAAGAGCCACCGCTGGTTCGGGTGCGCCGTTGGGTGGAGGCGGCGTTGTCCGACCTCACCGATGACGAGGTGGGTGACTGCCTGCTGGTGGCCACCGAACTGGTGGCCAACGCCTACGACCACGGCCAGGCGCCGCGGCGCGTGCGGCTGCACCGCGTGCCGGAGCCGTGCTCCGTGCGGATCGAGGTCGACGACGCGTCGCCCGGTGAGGTGGTGGTGGGACGGTCGAGCTTGGGCCCCAACCGCGGCCGGGGCATGGTGCTCGTGGCGAACTTGAGCGCGGACTGGGGCATCGAGCACCGTGCGCACGGCAAGACGGTGTGGGCGCAGGTGCCCTACGTCACACAATCGCCGGCTGGCTGAGAGTAACCGGTGGTCAGCGCGACCGCATGGCGGTGATCGCCTGGTCGACCGTGTCGCGCACGATCACTTCCGCGTCCATTTCGGTGATCCGCATCGGAAGCAGGACGGCGCGGTTGCGCGCCACCACCGCGAGCGTCGTGCCCTGAGCTTCGGCACGCACCGCTGCTTCAGCCAGCAGTTGCAGGCCCGTGGAGCCGAGGAAGTCGACGCCGGACAGGTCGATGACCAGTCGGCGTGGGCGTCGGTCGAGCTGGTCGACCACGTGGGCCCGGACCGGTGCGGTCGTGGTCGAGTCGATCTCACCGATGACCACCACCACGGGGACATCGCGGTGTCGAATGGTCTCGACTGTCGCCATCTCGGAAGAGCGGAGCATGGGGTGCCTCTCGTCGGAACCCACGAGAACCGGCAACCGAGCTGCTGTTGTTCAACCCGTATCGTCGCTCTGCGGCGGATCGGTGAGGACTCACCGAACTCAACAGTACGTGTCCGTCACGGCTCGGCACAATCAACCGGCGGAACATTCGGAGACCGGCCTCGTGGCGGCCACCCGATGGTGGTGCGCAAAACCGCACGTCCCGCACCTGCTCCATCCCGGGCACGGTGACCATGAGGTGCGGATATCCGCCGATCGAGCAGTCGGACACGTGCACCCCCGGTCCGGAGCGCGCCCACCACGACGTGATTGCTTATCATCCAGCCAGCCCCGTCACCGGGCTCGTGACGATCGCGGAGCCGGGTGACAGCCGTCGCAGCGGTGGCCGGTGTGGAGGAAGAGGATCGAGTGGCAGGTTCTGACGACGCAGGGCACAGAGCGTCGGCCGCCGCGGTCGACGTGTTCGCCGCTGACGCCGAGGTCGGTCGGGATCTCGCCGTCGTGGACTGGGCGGCGACGCCGCTGGGGCCGCCGGTCGAGTGGCACCAGAGCCTGCGCACCGCCGTGAGCATCCTGCTGTCGTCCCGTTTCCCCATGTGGTTGGCGTGGGGACCGGAGCTGACGTTCTTCTGCAACGCCGCCTACCGGCGGGACACCCTCGGCCGGAAGTACCCGTGGGCGCTGGGTCGCCCGGCGAGCGAGGTGTGGGCCGAGATCTGGGGTGACATCGGGCCGCGGATCGACACCGTGCTGACCACGGGGGAGGCGACCTGGGACGAGGCGCTGCTGCTGTTCCTGGAACGGTCCGGTTACCCCGAGGAGACCTACCACACGTTCTCCTACAGCCCGCTGCGCGACGACGCCGGTGTCGTGGTCGGCATGTTGTGCGTGGTGAGCGAGGAGACCGAGAGGGTCATCGGCGAGCGGCGGATGGCGACCCTGCGGGACCTCGGTTCGGATCCCAGCGTCGTGCGCACCGAGCAGGAGACGCTGGCCTTCTCCTGCCGGCAGCTGGCCCGCAACCTGCGGGACCTGCCCTTCACGTTGACCTACCTGTTCGACGACGACGGCGGCGCGCACCTGGCGGGTGCGACCAGGATCGCGGCCGGGCACCCGGCCGCGCCGGCGGAGTTGGCGGTGGACGACCCGGCCGCGGTGTGGCCCGTGGCGGCGGCTGCCCGGGGTGACTCCGCGCTGGTGGAACTCGACGGACCCGCGTTCGCCGGGCTGCCGGGCGGTGACTGGCCGCAGCCTCCCACCAGGGCGCTGCTGGCGCCGTTGCAGCAGCAGGGCGGCACGCCGTACGGGTTCGTGGTGGCCGGGTTGAACCGCTACCGGCCGCTGGACGAGGGCTACCGGGGCTTCGTGGACCTGGTCGCCGGGCACGTGGCGGCCGGTATCGCGAGCGCCCGCAGCTACCAGGCCCAGCAGCGCCGGGCCGAGGAGCTGGCCGAGCTGGACCGGGCCAAGACCGCGTTCTTCTCCAACGTCAGCCACGAGTTCCGCACCCCGCTGACCCTGATCATGGGGCCGGTGCAGGAGCTGCGCGACCGGTTGGCGGAGTCCGACCCGCGGGCGCGCGAAGAGCTCGACGTCGTGCACCGCAACGGGCTGCGGCTGGGCAAGCTGGTCAACCAGCTGCTCGACTTCTCGCGCATCGAGGCAGGCCGGATGCAGGCCGCCTACGCGCCGGTCGACCTGGCCGTCGTCACCGCGGACCTGGCCAGCGTCTTCCGCTCCGCGATCCAGAAGGCCGGGTTGGCGTTCGAGGTGGACTGCCCACCGCTGCCCGAACCGGTGTACCTCGATGGCGGCATGTGGGAGAAGGTGGTTCTCAACCTGCTCAGCAATGCGCTGAAGTTCACCTTCGAGGGCTCGGTCGCGGTGTCCGTCCGCGCCGGTGACGGCGAGGCCGTGGTCACTGTCGCGGACACCGGCATCGGCGTGGCGCCCGAGGAGATCCCTCGGTTGTTCGAGCGCTTCCACCGCATCGAGAACGTCCGCGCCCGGTCCAACGAGGGCAGCGGCATCGGGCTGGCCCTGGTGCGGGAGCTGGTGGGCGTGCACGGCGGCACGATCACCGCCGACAGCGCGGTGGGGGAGGGCACCCGCTTCACCATCAGGCTGCCGTTCGGCTCCGCCCACCTGCCGGCCGACGCCCTGGCGCCCAGCGGCGCACCGTCCACGGCGGCGTCCACGGCGGCCGACCCGTACGTGCAGGAGGCCCTGCGCTGGCTGCCCGACGAGGGTGGCGCGGACGTCGTGGGGTCGGACATCGGCGGTCCGAGCGCACCCGGTCCCACCGTGCCCACGAGGGTGCTGGTCGCCGACGACAACGCCGACATGAGGGAGTACCTCACCCGGCTCCTGTCGGGCGCCGGGTACGAGGTCCGAGCCGTCGTCGACGGTGCGGAAGCCCTCGACGCCGTCCGGAGCCACGCCCCGGACCTGGTCGTCAGCGATGTGATGATGCCCCGCCTGGACGGCCTGTACCTGGTGGCCGCGCTGCGGGCCGATCACCGCACGGCGGCGGTGCCGGTGCTGCTGCTGTCGGCCCGGGCCGGGCCGGAGGCGTCGATCGAGGGGTTGCGGGCAGGCGCGGACGACTACCTGGTCAAACCGTTCGCCGCCGCCGAGCTGCTGGCCCGCGTGCGGGCGAACGTGGAGCTGTCGCGGCTGCGCAACCACCAGGCCCGCTGGCGCACCGCGCTGATCGACTCCCTCCAGGAGGCGTTCTTCGTCTGCGACGAGGACGGCACGGTCGTGGAGACCAACGCCGCGTTCACCGACATCCTCGGCTTCGGACCCGAGGGCCTGCCCTACGCCCCGACCCACCCCTGGTTGCCCGACGCCGACACCGATCCCGAAGCCCACCGGCAGGTCGCCGACGCCTTCGCCGGTCTGCTCGGCCGCGACCAGGGCAGCTGCACCATCCCGGTGACGCACCGCGACGGGCACCCGCTGTGGGTCAGCGTCATGTTCAACCCCGCCCAGGACCCCGACACCGGTCGCACCGTCATCGTGGGCACCTTCCGCGACGTCACCGCCGAGCACTACGCCATCCAGCGCGAGACCGCCCTGGCGGCGTTGAGCATGCGTCTGTCCCAGGCCGCCAGCCTCCCCGAAGCCCTGGCCGGAGCCTTGCGGGAGTTCGAAGACCTGTGGCACGCCCGGCGCGCCGTGGCCGTCGTGTTCACCGACCACGGCAAGTCCACCCTGACGAGCACGGACCCGGACCTGTCCTGGGAAGACCTGACCGAAGACCGTCGCGAGGCCCTCACCGCGCTGCGCGAGCGCCCCGCGTTGAGCCCGACCACCCACGGCGCCGGGATCAGCCTGGAACACCCCGAGGGCACCATGGTGCTCTGGCTCGACCTGGACGACCACCGCCCCTTCACCGAGCAGGACCAGCTGCTGCTGTCCCTGCTCGCCGGGCACCTCGCCCAGGGACTGAGCCGCGCCCACCAGATCGACCAGCAACGCGAAACCGCCCTGGCGCTGCAACGCGCCATCCTCGGCCCGTCCCGACTGCCCGACGGCTTCGCCGTGCGCTACGAACCCGCGGTACGCCCCTTGGGGATCGGCGGTGACTGGTACGACACCGTCGTCCTGCCCGACGGCCACATCGGCATCGTCGTCGGCGACTGCGTCGGCCGCGGCCTGGAAGCCGCCGCCATCATGGGCCAGTTGCGCAGCGCCTGCCGGGCGCTGCTGCTGCAGCAGATCGGCCCGGCGCGCACGCTCATGGCCCTGGACCACTTCGCCGCCGCCCTGCCCGGCGCGTTGTGCACCACCGTGTTCTGCGGCGTCCTGGACCCGGAGACCGGTCGCTTGGTCTACTCCAGCGCCGGACACCCACCCGCCATCCTCACCGAAGCGGACGGCGCCACGCGCCTGCTGGAGGAGGGGCGGTCGACCCCGCTCGCCGTGCGGCCCGGTCGCGAACGTCCCGAGGCGGAGTGCGTCCTGCCACCCCGCGCCACTCTCCTGATGTACACCGACGGGCTGGTCGAGCGGCGGCGCCGCCCGTTGACCGAGGGCATCGACGAGGCGGGTGAAGCCGTCCAGGCCGGCCGCGACGCCCCGCTCGACGACCTCGCCACCCGGGTGATGGACCGATTGGCGCCGGCCGGGGGGTACGAGGACGACGTCGCCCTCCTGCTGTACCGCCACCCCGCTCCCCTGGAGCTGACCTTCACGGCGGAAACCGGTCAGCTCGCTCCGGTCCGCGACACCCTGCGCACCTGGCTGAACCAGTGCGGACTGCCCCCTCGGACCGTGCAGAGCGTGCTGCTCGCCGCCGGTGAGGCCTGCGCCAACTCCATCGAGCACGGCTACCGGGACGAGCCGGCCGACGCCGTCCGGCTGCGGGCCGAGGTGCTGGTCGACGACCTGTACCTGACGGTGGTGGACAACGGCCGCTGGAAGACACCCCAGCCACAGGCCAACCCGCACCGCGGACGCGGCGTGGACCTGATGCGCGCGACCATGCGGGACGTCACCATCACCCGCGGCCCGGCCGGCACGACCGTCGAGATGCACACGAGGATCACCTGATGAGCACCACACCGCTGAC
The DNA here is from genome assembly GCF_050946825.1 of Actinosynnema sp. CA-299493. Classification (NCBI taxonomy): domain Bacteria; kingdom Bacillati; phylum Actinomycetota; class Actinomycetes; order Pseudonocardiales; family Pseudonocardiaceae; genus Actinosynnema; species Actinosynnema sp. CA-299493. The sequence goes on along the minus strand of NZ_CP191993.1, from coordinate 6,783,913 downwards.
CCTCACCACCGACCGCGGCCCGGACGGAACCGCGGTCCTCAAGGCCGTCGGCGAGATCGACATGAGCAACAGCGATGCCTTCGCCGCGGCCCTGGCCGCTGCTTCCGACGGTGCCCGGGGGCGACTGCTGGTGGACCTCACCGAGGTCGACTACCTCGACAGCGCCGGCCTGAGCGTCCTGTTCTCCTACGCGGACCACATCGAACTCGCCGCCAACCCCCTCCTGGAGCCCGTCCTGACCACCTCGGGGCTCACCGAGCTGACTCCCGTTCGCGGGCTCGAAGACCTGTGACGCAGGCTCTGCGGCCGTAGCGCCGACGCCCGGCTTCCGCCTGAAGCTCAATCGGTGTGGGGCTGTCCCTTGTGCCGTGCTCGGGCGGGTCGGCGGTCGATGTAGGCGGCCAGGCCGCCGAGTTCTTCGCTGGCGATGAAGGCCGACCGCACGGTGAGGAGGGCTTCCTCGGCGTGGTCGTGGCAGCCCCATGCCGCGTCGCCCCAGGCGTCGGCGACCTTGAGCTCGGCCGGTTCGGGGCACCCGTCCGCGCCGCCGAGCCCGCACTGCCGGGGGTGTGGCACGGCGGCCTGCGCGGCTGTGGCGTCGCGCATCCGGTCGGCCAGTTCCGCGGCGGCTTCGGCGCGCTGCTCGGCTTCGGCGCGCAGCTTCTGCTCCGCGCGCATCGCCTTGGCCAGCTCCGCGTGGGCCGCTTCGGCGCGGGTCTCGGCGTCGCGTCGTGCCTGCTCGCCGTGGTGGCGTTCGATGGCCAGGGCCGCGGTGCCGGCGAAGATCCGGGCCAGTGCGAGGTCGACGTCCTGCGGGGCCCGGGCGGCTCGGTGGTACATGGCGAAGGTGCCCAGCAGGCTCCCGTCGCGGGCCAGGATCGGCGTGGACCAGCAGGCGGCCAGTCCCGCCCGGTCGGCCAGGTCCCGGAAGTCGTCCCAGAACGGGTCGGTGGCGATGTCGGTGACGATGACCGGTTCCCGCCGGTGGGCGGCCGTGCCGCACGAGCCGACGCCCTCGCCGGTGGCGATCCCGTCGATGGCCTGGTTGTAGAAGTCGGGCAGGCTGGGCGCGGCACCGTGGCGCAGGTGCAGGCCGTCGGGATCGGCGAGCAGGACGGAGACGAGCACTTCCTCCGGGGCCAGCTCTTCGATGCAGCGGGCCATCCCGTCGAGGACCTCGTCCAGGGGCGCCTGCCGGGCGATCTGCTCCAGCAGGGCGCGGTGCTCGGCCATCAGGTGCTGCGCGTGCTTGACCTGGGTGGTCTCCACCCCGATCACCCGGATCCCGACGACGTTGCCCTCGCCGTCGCGCCGCGGCTCGTAGGTGAAGTCGAAGAACGCGTCCCGCGCGTGCGGCCCGGTGTCGAGCACGACCCGCACGTCGCGTCCGGTGTAGGACTCACCGGTGCGGTAGACCTCGTCGAGCAGGGCGATGAAGCCTTGGCCGGCCAGTTCGGGCATCAACTCCGCCAGCGGGACGCCGGTGCGCGCCCGGTGCTCGCCGATGGCGGCGAAGAACGCCGGGTTCGCCGTCTCCACCACGTGCCCCGGCCCCGCCAACGAGGCGTACACGGCGATGGACTGCCCGAACAAGACGCGCAGGTCCTCCTCGGCCGCCTGTCCGGCGACCGCGGTCTCTGCGGCGAGAAAGTGCTGGTCTGGTGCCGCCGTCATCGTGTAATCCGTTCCCGAAGTCTGTGGTGCCGATGATAATGCGGGGACGTACCGGGCTGTGCGACGGCTTAGCGCCTGGGACACGGCCGTGCCCGACCCACAACCTCGACCACGTACGGGTTGGCGCCGGTCCTTTGTGGAGCGTCCATGCCTGCTGCGTCCACTGAGGCGCGGTGTCGGATCGGCGTCGGCATCTCTGTGGATCGTGGGTAGCGGGCATGCCACCGGGGGCTGGGTACCCACCTGGGCGGCCGCTGAAACTCATGATGTGAGCGTGATGACGTGGATGGAGTCACGACTCGTACCTGTGCAACCCCGTGCTGCAAGTGCTACTGCTGGTAGTTGAACGACTCGCCGCAGTGCCGGCGACCCGTGATAGTCGAGTAGAACTCATAAAATGCTGGGCCGTGTGAAGCGGACGCGCCGAAACCTTTTGGCCCTTCCGGTCGATAGAGCCTTCGACAGCGCCTACCCCGAGGAAGTGCAGAGCCGCATGTCGACCGCTGTCGGCGTACAGGTCAACGTGCCCAGCCCGGTACGGATGAACGTGCACACGAGCACCAGGTGGTCCCCCAGGCACGGGCAAGTTCGTCCTGGTGTTCTGGCACGTCCAGTACTTGCCCTGATGGGTCGGTGGCATTTCCGTCGTCGACCCATCAGGTGAACGTCCCTCATCTGTCGATGAGCGGCTTCCAGCGAGCCGATGGACGCGCGGAGACTGCATGGTGGTCGTCCTGCCGCCTGTGGAGTCCGTAACGCTGACGCGATACCGGCCGATCTGTTGGTAAGTGCCCGCCGAAGGCGTGGTGACCCTTCACCAATGTGCGATGCGGGAGGTTGACGATTTTCGAGTTCCTGGGCTCGGCGTTGTTGGCGCTGTTACTCCTGTGCCTGAGTATCGGTGGCGCGAAGTTCTTGCTCGTTCCACTCTTCCGATGGCTACTGATATCTGGATTTCAGGCATTGTCGGGCGAAGAGGGGTTTCTGCGGACGGTTCGCCAGATCTTGTCGTATCCGGTGCGCGCGTTGCTTGGCAGGCAGCGCAAGGCGCGCCACGGCGACATGGACAGTGAGGTCGAGTTGTTCCTTGTCGATGTTGGATTCGGACTGCTGATCAGTTCGGTACTCCAAGGCTTCTGGCTGACGTTGCTGACAGCGTTCTGCGTCGGCGTGCTCGCAGTGATCGGTTTCGTGGTCGCGGACGTATGACCGAATCAGTGAGGTGTGAGGTCAGTGGGTAATTCGATCGAACCGGCCGGGTCGCGGGTGCCTTTTACCTTGCGGGGCCAAGATGGCTTAATGTCGTCCGGTCGAGATATTGGCGCATTGGTGGTCGAAGCGGTGATGCATGCGCTCCACTACCCGGCTGCGGCCGTGGTGCGCGGAGTGATCATGACCGTGAATAAGCTTAGAATACAAGTCGAAGTGCAGATGCAGGACGCCAGGGTAGCCAAGCGGTGCGAGCTGAACATAGTTACCGCGAAACGGTTTAATGACTACCTTCTGCTTGTTCAGGCCGATCACTCCTGGCATCCGGAGGTGCGGAGACTGCTGGAGGAGAACCTGCTTAGCGATCTAAAGCACGAGATGGGTAAATTGCGGGATCAATGATCCGGTTCGAGATGGGAGTCTCGCGATGGGCGAAGTAGAGAAACAAAATCCAGCCGGTGGCGGGGTTGCTGAGGCGGGCAAGGCGGCTAAAATTGCCCAACTGGCTGCCGGTTTGGAGCGCAAGGCCGCACTCATTCGTCAAGAGGTTAGAGTTGACATGCGCATTTCGGAGATTGTGGCCGAAGCCGAGATTGAGCAGGACAGGCTGGAGCGAGGATGAGTGACCGTGCCGAGTTGGAGGCGCTGATCCGGACGCAGATAGAGGAACCGGCGGGACGTCGAATTCTGGAAATGGTGCGTGCGGGCCATATCGGCCGAGCCGATGTCGATTTGTTCAGCACTTCCGCGGAGCGTTACAAAACCGCGGTACTGGCCGAGTACGAGAGTTTTGACCCCCGTGTGCGCGATGAATTGCGCAAGTCTTTGCTGGTCGACTATCAGCACGAGATCGACAGGCTCATCAAGGACATCGTCGCACGATCGGCTGCCTCTGCTCAGAAACCGAAGTCGGTCGCCGGATCCGAACAGTCAGTCCCGACGCCTTCTGGGCAAGTAAACGCTCCGGAAGGGGAGGAGGGTAGTGGACCTGCAGTCTCGAATCTGCTAGGTAGGATGACTAAGTATCTTTTTCCTGGCAAACTTCGCCCGCCCCAATAGTGCGTGGTCAGCGACATGGGACTGTTGGCGGGTTTGGCTGATTAGTGCGACCGGGGTGGGTCGGCGTTGTCGGGAAACGCAGAATATCCGCGCATGCCGCAGAGCGCGCTCGCGTGCCGGCTTGGCCACTACGGCCGCCAGCGTCCATAGGCTCGATGAACTTGACGTCGGTCAGCACCCTTGCGCTGGTCGCCGCTGATGTGCACGGCATCCCGTACTTACCTGTGCACACTGGGGCGTACGCCGACAACCGCAAGCGACCGTTGGGCCAAGTACGGCAAGTTGGGCGCGGCTGGTGCAGTCGTGGGGGCTTTGGTGGTCGGCGCGGCCAACCTCGACGGGGCCTTGTCGTTCGTCGAGCGCTTCGTCGGAGCGGGTGAGTCGACCCAGACCACGATCGCCCGGTCTCCCGAGCGGCAGGACACCCCGACCGTGCCGCCGACGGCCACGGTGTCGGAAACCCGGGAACAGCCTGCCGTCACGATCGCCGATCCCCCTCCGGTGGTGACCACGACCCGGCCACCGGCTCCCGGGCCCACCACGACGGCCGCCCGGCCGACCCGGGCCGGAGCGCTGGTGATCACCATCAAGATGGGGTCGGGCGGCAAGATCGGCCCGTCGGAATACCGTGCGGGAGCCACACCGGGCGCGAACGTCGACGTCTACGACGATGTCGGTCAACTCAGCTCCGGCTGCTACCCCTCCTGGGTGCTGACCCGTGAGGACGCCGTGGTGCAGAAGATCCGAAATGGCAGGTGCACGTCCGGCGGCATCACCATGTTCAACTTCAACGACTCGCTCGACATGCCGGGCCGTTACCGACTCCAGGTCGACGTCGTCACCGACGCCGGGCAGACCGGCAGCGCCTCCACCGACTTCACCGTGAGCTGACCTGTGCCCCCTCGGAAGTCATTGGCGGCGCAGGACCTGGTGAACACGCGGTGCGCCCCGGGAACAGCGCGTTCCAGAAGACCTGACCGGCCGCTCCGCGTGGCACGCCGGGGTGCGAAGCGATCTCGCCGGCGGGTGTCAGTGGAGCGGCACCGGCCTTGAGCCGGGCCGGCCGGTCGGTGCCCAGGTCGCTGAGAAGCCGGCGCTGTGGTGGGAAAAGGAACTGTCGGGCACGTGGCCAGGTGGGTCAGCCGGTGAGGATCACCTTGCCCCGGCGGCCAGGTCGGTGGACGTGGTCCAGTGCGGTGATGACGTCGTCCAAGTCGTAGGCGGCGGCGATGGGTGCGGCGAAGTCGGCTGTGCCCAGCAGGTCGAGGGCGCGTTCGGTCAGCTCGGCACGGACCTCGGCGGTCTGCCGGGAGAGCTGGTGGGGTAGCCAGAAGCCGCGGACGGTCACGTCGCCGAACACCAGGGCGTGGGGTTCGACGGTGATCGCGCCGCCGTCGAACATGCCGAGCACGACGGCCTGGCCACCGTCGCGGAGGCAGCGGAGGGCGGTGCTGCCCGGCTCCCCGCCGACGACGTCGAGCACCGCGTGGACGCCTTGCCCACCGGTCAACTCGCGCACGCGGCCGACCAGGTCGTCGGTGGCGGTGTTGACCACGGCGGTCGCTCCGGCGCGGGTCAGGTCGTCGTGGTCGCCGTCGCGGACGACGCAGACGCACCGGACGCCGATGCGGTGCGCCAGGTGCAGGACCATGCGGGACAGCGCGGACCCGGCCGCGGTGATCAGCAACCAGTCTCCGCCGCGCAGCGCGAGTTGACGGGTCAGCAGGAGTGCGGTGAGGGGGTTGACGGTGAGTTGGCAGGCCACCGGGTCCGCCAGCCGGTCGGGTACCGGGACGACGTCGGTCTCCGGCACCGCGACGTACTCCTGCCAGGTGCCTTGAGAGGACAGGGCCACGCGTTGGCCGACGGCGAGGCCACCGCCGGTCGTCGTCTCCTCGACGGTGCCCACGCCTTCGAACCCCGGCACGGTGGGCAGCGTGGGACGGCGGCCGTAGCGCCCCTCGATGAACAGCTCGTCGGACGGGTTGACCGGGCGGGCACGGACCCTCACCAGCACCTCACCGGCGCCAGGCCGGGGCCGGGGACGGTCCTCCAGCGTGACGACCCGGGACGCGGGCCCGTACCGGAAGAAGACGACGCTGCGCACGGGTCACCGCCCGTCGGGCAGGGGAACGCGGCGGACGTCCTCGATCGTGACGCTGCCCGAGTGGAACATCTTGTTGGCCAGCACGTAGGACGCGCCGCCTTCCGCGATGCCCTGGTGCAGGTCCTCGACGGTCCGGCTGCCGCCGGAGGCGACCACGGGGAGTCCGGTGGCCTCGACCAAGGCGCGGGTGAGGGCGTGGTCGAAGCCTCGCCCGGTGCCTTCCCGGTCGGCGCAGTTGGCGATCACCATCCCGCACCCGAGTCCGGTCAGGGTCCGCCCGAAGGAGACGACGTCGATCCCGGTCGCCTCGTCACCGCCTTCGACGTAGACCGTCCAGCCGTCCTGCCCGCCGGACCGGTACCGGGCGTTGACCGTGCCCACCACCCGGTCGGGTCCGAAGCGCGCGACGGCGGCCGCGACGGTGTCCGGGTCGGTGATCACGCTCGTGCTGACCGACACCGCGGTCGCCCCGGCGTCCAGCAGGCGCCCGCAGTCCTCGACCGAGGGGATGCGACCGTCGTGCAGCGACACCAGGACTTCGACCAGGGGCGCCGCGCCGGCGATGACCCGCATCGCGTCGTCGGCCTGGTCCCACGTGTCCACCACGTCGAGCAGGACCCGTCGCACGCCCGCATCGGCGTAGCGCCCGACCAACTCGACCGGATCCCACTGGTCCCGCACGCCGGGGACGCCGGTGGGCTCCGTGGAGCGCCCGGCGGACACGTCGACGCACGGGATGAGCAGGTCGACGAGAGTTCGGGGATCGGTGACTGGCATGAGGTCCTCCAGCGGGTCACGGTGCGGGCAGATGGCGCAGGCGGGTGCTGTTCGGCGCGATGCGGCGAGCCACCGCGGCGGCCGAGGCGATCGTGCTTTCCTGGTCGCCCAGCCCGGTGGTGTGGTGGCCGGCGAAGTGCAGGCCGCCGAGTCCCTGCAGGTCCGTCAGCGCCCGTTGCGCGTCGATCACGTCGGTGGTGGGTGACAGGGCTTGGAAGGTGCTCGCCGCCAGGACGCGTCGTGGCGGGGTGGCGCGGTGGGTGATCTGGCTCTTGAAGACGTCGACGCCGTGGGAGGGCCCGCACCAGGTGCTCGTCTCCGCCCAGCCGTCGTGGCTGACCAGGTTCTGGGTCGACCACAGCGAGCGGTCGGTCGGCACGTAGGCGGGGTCCAGGTGCAGGGCGTAGCGCAGCTGCCGGTAGGTGAACCGTCGCAACACGTGCAACGGCGTGCCGGGCCCGGTCATCGACGCGGGCAGCAGGCGCACGGCGGTCGGTGGCGGCACGGCGAGCACGAGTTGCTCCACCGCGCAGCGGCGGCCCGCGGCATCGACGAGCACGTACCCGTCGCCGGTGCGTTCGACGCGGTCGACCACCGCCTCGGTCCTGATCTCGGCGGTCGTCAGCTTCGAGGCGAGCGCCCAGGCGAGGCTTTCCATGCCGCCGCGCAAGAGGCGCACGTGCGGTGCCGTGTCGTTCGCGACGGCCGACAGGTAGGTCAGGACCACGCGGGCCGACAGTCCGGGCACCTCCGCCACGGGGCACCCGAACAGGCCGGCCGGCAGTGCGCAGAGGACGTGATCCCGCACCGCGGGTGGTAGCGACCGCAGTGCCGGCACCGCGCCGAAGGGGACGTCCCAGTCCGGCAGCTCCCCCACGCCGTCGAGGAACGACCGCACGTGTTCCCACCACCGACCACGGCCCACGTGGGCGGGTCGTCCGGGGTGGTCGTCCACCAGCAGCGGGGAAGCGTCCCCGTCCGTGGAGAACGTGTGCGAGGACGGGACGTCGACCACGTGCCGCTCGTCAACGCCGACAGCGCTCAGCAGCGCGGTGTGCGGCGAGGAGTCGTCCGCCGCGATCTCCTGGGTGCCGAGGTCGAACACGGCGGGCACGCCGTCGACGCACCCCGTCACGGACCGCGCGTTCCCCCCGATCCGGGGACGGGCTTCCAGCACGACCGCGGCGCACGCCTCGTCGATCAGCCAGGCGGTGACCAGACCGGCGATGCCCGCACCGATGATGCCGACTCGCATGGCGATCTCCTCGCGTCGTGCGGTCAGGACCAGGCCGAGGCGGCGGCACGCCAGAACTGCCCGATGTTGGCCTCCAGCAACCGGGCCGAGAAGACGGCCTCGTCGGGGTCGTCGCCCCGGCGGAGACCATCGTCCACGACCTCCAGCGCCAGGGAGAGCAGGTCCTCCGACGCCGTCCCCTCGTAGTAGTCGAAGAACTCGTCCGGCACGTCGAGGGACGACTTCCTGACCCCGGTGGAGATCGCCAGGCAGTCCGGGAAGTAGACGGTCATGTCGGTGTGCAGGGCCAGCGCCAGCGACGCCTCGCTGCCGGTCACCGCGATCCACGACAGGCAGCCGCCGAACGCGTAGATCCTCGGGTCCGGCTCCCGGCGTCGCAGGTCGGCGTCGCTGAACCCGAACGCACGGGCGCACGCTTCGAGCTTGGGCGTGGCGTTGGCGACCAGTTCGGTGATCTGCGTGAAGAACGCGGTCGCCGGCATGTGCGGGTACCTCGCCAGCCCGATCCCGTAGGCCACCAGCTCCGCTTGGTGCGCTTGGAGTTCCGTCAGGACCATCCCGTGCAGGTCGCTCTCGGTGACGCTGCCGTCGTTGACCTTGTCCAGGACGGCGTTGCCGATCGGTTCCTCCTCGCGGAGGGTGCCGAGCCGTCCGGCGAGATCAGCTGCCGCGGTGTGTGCTGTCATGGTGGCTCCTCGATCGGTGGTGCGTTTCGCGGTTGCCGTTGCCGGGGTCTCCCGCCCCGGAGCATCAACCGGTGTCGGTGGCCCAGTACGCGTGCAGGAGCGGATCCACTCTCTTCGCCGTCCGGGTGATCACGTCGGCGTCCTCGCCCTCATCCACGGCCTGGACGATCACGTCTCCGAAGGCCGCGAACGACCGGGAAGCGGCTTGACGCGACTCGTCGAAGTAGCGCAGCACCGGCTCGGCAGCGGTCGTGGCGGCGCGGCGCAGCGCGTGGCCGAGCTCAGCGCAGACCGCCGAGTGCAGCACCGACGCGCTTCGCACCGCCGCCGCGGCGGCGCCGGGTTCTGCGTCGGAGGCCAGTGCGGTGAGGAACTCGGAGAGGTCCGTGTGGGCCGAGATCTTCTCCTGTGCCGGGGCGTCCAGAGCTTCGTCGGCCGCACGTGCGTCGGCCAGCAGGCCGTCGGCCGCTTCGGCCAGACCGCCGAACAGCGTGCCGGCGGGAGTGCCGCGGAACCTGCGCGACAGCCGGGTGAGAGCGTCCACCTCGGTCCGGCGCTGGTGCACTTCGCGGGTGATGACGCGGCGGACCCGATCGGGATCGAGGTCGTCCCGCAGCAACGCCTCGTACAGCGGGCTCGCGTCGACGTGCCCGCGCAAGTCGGGCAGCAGCAGGTCCGCGAGTGCGACGCCTCGTCCTCCTCCCGACGGCGTGGGGTCGTCCGGCGTGGGCGGGCGGGTCGTGTCGAGGCTCGGCGCGGGCGGCAGGAAACCGGAACCGGTCAGGTAGTCGAGGTACTTGTCGACCAGGTCGGCGTCGACCGGGGGCAGGTGCGGTGCCGCGCCGTCGGTGGCGCGTCGGGTGTTGGTGCGGCTGAACGCGGGGAAGTTCCCGGCGAATTGCATCTCCTCGACCGTGAGCTCGCCGTCCGCCGCGCTGGTGTTGAACATCTGGAGGTAGGGGGTCATCGGGCGTCCGGGGTCGTTCCTGCTGTCGTTCGTCACGTGGGCGACCCAGTGGTCGTAGGGGATCGGGCGGATCCGGTAGCCGCGGTGGCGCAGCCGGTCCACCAGCAGGTCGAGGGGCGCGGTGCGCGGGTTGGTGAGGTTGTGCGTCCGGCCCTCGTGCCGCCCGGTGCGGATGATGTGGACGATCGCCTCGGCCGTGTAGTCCACCGGGACGAAGTCCAGTGACAGGGCGACGTCCGGCGCCGTCCCGGTTTCGACGATCGCCCGGAGCCACGCGCACAGGAAGGTGTCGGTGTTCCAGGTGCCGCGGTCACGGGTGCCGGTGATCTCGGACGGTCGGTAGATCGACACCGGGAGGCCGCGCCGGGCGGCGTCGCGCACCATCTGCTCGGCGACCCACTTCGTCTCCAGGTAGCCCAGCGAAAGCCTCTCCGGGAAGTCGAGCGGTTGGTCCTCCATGACGTAGCGGTCACCGGTGGCGGCGTACCCCGTCAGCACGGAGATGGTCGAGATGTGGTGGAAGGTCTTGAGCCGGGGGGACGCGGCCAGTTCGAGCAGCGTGCGGACGCTGTCGACGTTGCTGCCCCGCAGCGATTCGTAGGGGTAGGCGAAGTTGACCGCTGCTCCGTTGTGGACGATCGTGTCCACGGTCTCCGCGAGCCGGTCGAACCCGTCTTCGCCCAACCCGAGGCGCGGTTCGGACAGGTCGCCCGGCAGCGGCACGACATGGCTCGCGACCTTGTCGTGGTCGAGGCCGTAGCGGCGTACTCGACCGGCGAGCCTGCGCCGCGCGTGGGCCTGGTCGTGCGCCCGGACCAGGCAGTGCACCTCGGACGCTCCGGCCTCGACCAGGCGGTCGAGCAGGAACACGCCGAGGAAACCGGTCGCGCCGGTGAGCAGGACCCGCCGGGGAGTCGACGGATCACCGGCCGGTGGCGCGGTGAACCGCAACCCTTCCGGCAGCTCGGCCTCCTGCCGGAAGTCCACCGCCGCCTCGTCGGGTCGGTCCGCCGATCGCAGGGCTTCCACCTGCCGCGCGAACCGCGCCAGGCTCGGATCGGTCAACAGCGTGCGCACCAACGACCCGACGCGGTCAGGCGCGATCCCGACCCGGCCGCTCACCGCCGCGGCGACCTGCGCGGCTTGGACGGACTGGCCGCCCAAGGCGAAGAAGTCGTCGTGCCGCCGCACGGCGGACACACCCAACGCCCGTTGCCACACCGCCGCCACCAGGCTCTCGACGCCCTCCTCCGGTCGGTCCTGCTCGTCCACCGCGGGCGGCTCGGGGGCGCCGAGGTCCCGCAGCCGATTCCGGTCGACCTTCCCACTGGAGTTGAGCGGCATGGCGTCGACGACCCTGATGTCGTTGGGCACCATGTAGGTCGACAACCGGTCACGCAGGTGGCGGCGCAACGCCGCGACCAGCTCCTCCGGACCGGTGTCGCGGGCCGCCGTGACCCAGCCGCACAAGTGCTGACCACCGTCGGGTTCGTCGAGCACCTCCACCACCGCGTCCTGCACCTGGTGGTGCGCGGCGAGCACGGTCTCGACCTCCCGCAGCTCCACCCGGAAGCCGTCGACCTTGACCTGCCGATCGCGGCGCCCGAGGAATTCCAGCACGCCGTCCGGTCGCCACCGGGCCACGTCACCGGTGCGGTAGAGCGTTCCTCCCCGCTCGCCCCGGAACACGTCCGGCACGAACCTCTGCGCGGTGAGGTCCGGCATGTCCAGGTAACCGAGCGCCACGCCGTCGCCACCCACCCACAGCTCACCTTCCTCACCGACATCGGCGAGGGAGCCGTCCGCGCGGACCACGTACGCGGTGGAGTTGTCGATCGGCAGCCCGATCGGCACCGACTCGGCTTCCGGTGGCAGGTCGTCCACCACGTGGGCCGTGCTCAACCCGGAGTTCTCGGTCGGGCCGTAGCCGTCGACGAACCGCGCCGGCCGGCCCTCCGCCAGGAGCTTGCGGACGATGTTCGGGTTGAGCGCGTCGCCGCCGGCCACCAGGCAGCGCAGGTCGCGGAACATCGTCGGCCGCTGGGCGACGAACTGGTGGAAGAGGGCCGACCCCAGCCACATCGTCGTCACTCGCTCCCGTGCCATCAGCGATTCCAGCTCCGGCGCGGACAGGACGGTCTCCCGGGTCGGGATCACGAGGCGTGCGCCGTTCAACAGGGCTCCGAACAGCTCGAACACGGACATGTCGAAGGTCGGGTTGACCGTCGCGCACACGACGTCGTCGGGCCCGAACGCGAGGGGGCCCGTGTTCCGCACCAGCCGCACGATCCCGCGGTGCGGCACTACGACCCCTTTGGGCGTGCCGGTCGACCCGGACGTGAACATGACGTAGGCGGGATCTCGCGCGGTCAGTTCCGGCATCGGCGGTGGCGCGGTGTCCGTGGTGCCTGTGGGGTCCACCGCGGTGACCTCGGCGGGTAGCGCGTCGCCATGGGCCGCCGCGGTGACCACCGCCGTGCAGCCCGCGTCGGCCAAGATGGTCGAGATCCGCGCAGGAGGGTCGTCCGGGGCGACGGGGACCCACCGGGCGCCCGTGCGCAGGATGGCGAGGATGGCCACGTACGCGTCCACCGAGCGTTCCAGCGCCACCGCGACGGAATCGCCGGTCCGGACTCCCTTGGCGGCGAGCAGCGCGGCGAAGTTCTCCATGCGGCGGTGGACCTCGCGGTAGTCCAGGTCGTCACTGTCCTGGGGTGACAGGGCGACCGCATCGGGGGTCGCGCGGGCCTGTTCGATGAACAATTCGTGGACGAGCGCGTCCCGCGGATAATCGGTGGCCGTCGCGTTCCAGGTCCGAACCCGGTCCGCGTGCTCGGTGCGCTGCGACTCTCGCATTCCCACGGTAGAACCTCTCATCGCGACCGGGCACGGCCCGGTCGCGCTTGCAGAACGACTGGCGACTGCTGGAGTCATTGACGGAAAGGCTGGAAATATTCGTGGAAATTTATTCCCTTCTCGTTGTCGGCAGCTGTCGCGACTCTTCGTAAATCGTCACCGTGTCCAGGGGCCGGTGCGTGTCCTCACGAATCCGGTCTGGCGGGTAGTCCTCCGCACGGCGATACGCGGCCGGGCACTTCGGGCACATCCAGCCGGGGACGGGGCTGTTGTTCAAGTGCGCGGCGGCTTCGCCGCGCGTGGTGACCCCCAGCTTGGTGAAGATGCTGTGCAGGTGTGATTTCACGGTGCGCTCCGAGATGCGCAGGTGGCGGGCGATGGACCGGTTCGACATGCCGGAGCCCATCAGGGTGACCACCTGCGTCTCCCGCGGCGTCAGGTCGGTCGGCGGGCTCGCCACCGGGCGCACGAGGTCCTGGTGTTGTGTTCCGAGCAAGTGGTGGACGTGGTTCCAGGCGTCCGATGCGAGTCGTTGGAGTTCCAGCGCTCTGTCCAAGGCTCGGTAAAAGTCTTCTTGGGATGGCATCGGGCCCGTCCCGATCATGTCGTGGTCAAGTTACTGCCCCGTAACAATAGTAGTCGCTATGAGCGGTCGACAGCCGCTGAACGGGTAGTCGTCGCCGTATTCCAGACGGCTTGTCCGGCACTAGGGCAAAGGTTCGATGTGTCGGGTGCGAATACCGGATACGGTGGGGATCCGATCAAGGAGGTTCGGGATGGGTGGCAGGCAACTGGTGGAGAACTTCACCGTGCCGGTTCACGAGCACGTGCGGGAGAACGGGCTCCTGGCGGCGGCGAAGGTCAAGCAGGTGGACACCGGGCAGTTGAGGCGGCTGCTGCTGGCCGAATTCCAGGCGCAGGAGGCCGAGTTCACCGCCTATGCCACCCTGGTCGCCAGGTTCCACCACGAGGTGCCGGGGAGCTTCTTCGTGTTCATCGCCGACACGTTGCTGGAGACGCGTCGATTTCTGGTCTCGGACGTGGCCGGAGCGGTCGGCCTGGTTCCGGATGACATGCGGGTGGCCCCCGTCTCACCGGAGGTGAAGCGTTTCACGGAGTTCATCTCGTGGGTCGCGCTGCACGCCGGCGCGAGCGAGGCAGCGATGTTGGCCCGCACCGACTTCCTGCTGTGGTGCGGCGTGTGCGCGCCGCTCGCCGAAGCGTTGGCCGACGCCGACGTCCCGTCCGAGGTGCAGGCCTACGTCCAGCACTACGCCGAGGCTCCCGACGAGGTCGTGGACGGCGCGGCCGAGGTGATCGACTTCGGCTTGGCGGCGGGGGAGCGGGAAGAGTGGGTCACCCGCAGCGCGCCGGCGATGGAACCACTGCTGCGCGGGTTCTGGCGCTTCGTCGTCACCGGTTGACCACCCGAGGACCTTCCCGGCCGGCCCGGCGCTCACCCCGCCGTCGTGCGTTCGGCCAACATGTCCACGACGTCCTCCAGCCGACCTCGTCGCTGGTGGGCCAGTCGCTGCCGGTGGGCGCCCGAACCGCCGACGCGCAACGAGCCCAGCGCGTCGAGCACAGGACCGGTTTCACCGGCGGCGTCCAGCACCGGGCGGACGTGGGCGATCAGTTCCGGCACACCCGCCACGGGCCGCGCGCGCTCACCGCCGGCCGGTGGAGGACCTCCGTCGTCGCGGAGACCGTAGCGGGCGGCGCGCCAGCACTCGGCGCGCAATGCCTGATCGCCGACGCGTGGCGCCTCGCGCCCCGCACGGATGTCGCCCAGGGCGGTGGCGACCAGTGCCTTGGTCAACGCCGCGATCAGGACGGTGTCGTCCACGGTCTGCGGCACGTCGGCCACCCGCACCTCGACCGTCGGCTGGTGGTGTGACGGACGCGCGTACCAGTAGAGCATGGCGTTGTCGAGGATGGCGCCGCTGTCCAGGAGATCCGTGACCACTCGTCCGTACTCGTCCGCGTCGGCCAGGTACGGCGGCGGCCCTGCCGTCGGCCAGCGCCCCCACAACTGGGTCCGCCAGCTGTGGTAGCCGGTGTCGCGTCCTTCCCAGTACGGCGAGTTGCCGGACAGGGCGAGCAGCGCCGGGAGCCACGGGCGCAGGTGGTTGACCGTCTGCACCGCCTCTTCGGGGTCGTCGACGCCGATGTGCACGTGGCACGAGCAGACGCACTGCTGGTCCACCACCGGGCCGAAGCGCTCCACGATCCGGTGGTACCGCGGCTGGTCGAGGACCGGCGGTGGACCGGGATGGCCCAGGACGACGGTGCCACTGGCAATCAGGCGGGATCCGGCCGCTTCGGCGGCGTGGGCCGCGGCGCGGCGCAACCCCAGCAGTTCCGAGCGGAGCTCGGGCAGGCTGGTGCACACCTTGCTCACGGTCTCGACCTGGGTCAGGGCCAGTTCCGGGACGATCCCTTCGCCGACCCGCGGCGAGGTGGAGTGGATGACCTCACCCGACCGCCACACCGCGTGCCGCGTTTCCGCGTCGGTGAGGAGGAACTCCTCCTCCACACCCATCGTCAGCCTCAACGGAATCCTCCCCGAGCCGCGGTCAACCGGTCGCGATGTAGTGCCAGTAGTCGGTCAGCAGGTCGGGGATCTCCTCGGCGCTGCGGGTGACCCACCGCTCGGGCTCGCCCCGGGAGAGGCCGTGCTCGACCACCTCGGGCAGTCGTTGCCGCATCTCGGAGGGTTCGGCGGAGTAGTTCTCCAGGTACGCGACCACCGGATCGGGAACGTTGTCGAGCTCGCGCAGCGCGCTCACGAGTTCGGCCGCGACCGGGCAGAACAGCTGGAAGTCGGTGTGCACCTCCATCGCCGCTTCGGCCGGACCCGCGTGGGAGGCCACCCACGACACCGCCTGGTTGAGCTGGGTGACGGCCTGCGGCAGATCCGCGTGGCGCAGTTCGTCGGCGTCCAGGCCGACCGCGGGGATCACGGCATCGGCCAGTAGTCGCCTCTGGGAGATGAACAGGGTCGCCACGTGGGCGAAGAACCCGGCCGGGACCTCGTGGCGGAACCGGTCGATCAGCACGCCGTAACGGGGGATCTCGGCCTGTTGGGTGAGGAACTCGCCGATCGCGAACCGCTGGAGGTGCTGCGGGTGGACCCGCCCCTGGCGCGCGGCGGCGAGCAGTTCATTGCTCCGGACCTGATGTGCGACCGGCAGGAGCGCCTGGTAGTTGTGGATGATCTCGGTGGCCTCCGCCATGGTATCCCTCCTGGCCGCGCATCCGACGGCGAACCGGGGCAACGCACTGCGACCAGGATAGAACGCCGATGTGCCAACAGGTATGCAACTTCTGCCCTAGGCCATCGACGGCGCACGGCTGTCGTTCGCTGATGGAATCGACCGCGCGAGCAAGGCAATTGTCCGATGTGGACGATAGTAGTCCCACTGTCGTGGAAGTGTTGCGACATAAGGGGGATACCGGCTCGCACTCGCCCCCCGACGCTGGACGAACGCCCGAGTCGCTGCTAATTTGTGTCGGAAGGGCCACGCCGCCCCCCATCCGGGGCAGCCGTGTGAGCCGCTGATCCGCAGCAGCTCCGGTGTTCGTCCGCACGGCCGGCCGGTCGCTGAAAGTCCTGTGGCGGACCACTCTCGCGGATACCGGAGCACAATCCCGTCGAAGCGGATCGCGCACGGTGGCGGTTCTGGCTGCGCGGCCACGGCTGCGGCTTCGAGGGAGGAACAGAGGGTGACCGAACCGCGTGCCACCGACTTGCAGGTCGACTTCCCGTTCGACTACACCGGTTACGTCTCGGACGGGCGGCGGATCGGCCGGCTGCCCGAGCACGCGCTGGGTTCGCCGGTGGCCGTGGTGGGCGCCGGTGGCAGCGGTTTGACCGCCGCCTACGAACTGCTGCGGATCGGCTGCCGGCCGATCCTCTACGAGGCGGAGACCGAGCTGGACGGCCCCGGTGGTCGCAGGCTCGGCGGTCGCATGTTCTCGCGGCGGCTCGCGGCGGCGGACAGCGCCGTGGTCGAGTTGGGGTGCATGCGGTTCCCCGACTCGGCGCGGCTGCTGCGCCACTACACGGACGCGTTCGACCTGCGGTGGAAACCCTTCCGCGACGAGTACGCCGCCGACGTCACGCCTCGAACCGTGCTCGACCTCGACGGGACGAGCTACTCCGTGAGCACCATCACCGACCTGTACCCCGAGCACGCCCGGTTCGGCGAAGCCCACCGGAAGTGGGAGTCGGCGCTGCACCGCATAGGCGTGTTCGAACTGCAGGCGGCACTGGCCGCGCGCGACCTCCCGCGCGCGAGGCGGATGTGGACCGACCTCGTGCACCGCTTCGAGGAGTGGAGCTTCTACCGGTTCCTGCGCGATCCAGGAGGAGTCGGCCTGAGCCGCTCGGACGCCCACCTGGTGGGGACCGCGGGCGTGGCGACCACGGTGTGGGACGCGTTCTACGACCTGTCGTTCCTGGAGACGCTCCGGATGCTGCTGACGACCGAGGGCTCGACGATGTACCTGTTGGAAGAGGGGATCAGCGCGCTGGCGGACGCCTTCTGGAACCGGAGGACGACGGGCCCGGACGGCACCGCGACCAGTCTGGCGGAGGTGAACCGCGGTGCGCCCCGGCCGGCGGTGACCGCGCTGGAGGTCGGCGCGGACCACGCGCAGGGCGTGGTCGTGCACTGCGAGGACGGCACGAGCCAGTGGTATCCCGCCGCCGTGTTCACACCGCAGTTGCACATCCTGGAGAGCGGTGTCGAAGTCCGCTCCCTGGACGGCAGCCCTCCGTTCGGTCCACGCCTGCGGCAGGCGATCCGCCGGCTCAGCTACTGGCAGTCGGCCAAAACCGTCCTCGTCACCCCGACGCCGTTCTGGGAGGGCACCGGCATGGACGGCGTCACCATCACCGACCGGCTGCCCAGGGCGACCTACACGTTCGACTACGGCGAACCGCGGCAACCCGGTGGCCGGCGGGGCGTGCTGGTGCTGAGCTTCACCTGGGCGCAGGACTCGATGAAACTGGCGGCGTCCTCGGTGCAGGAGCGGGTGCGGGCCCTGGTCCGCGAGCTGGCCGACATCCACCCGGACCTGGCCGACGAATTGCGAAGGCAGGCGAGCACCGCCGAGGCGTGCACGATCTCGTGGGAGAACGAGCGGAACTTCCGCGGCTACTGCCGGTTCGCCCGCCCCGGCGAGTACACCTACCAGTGGGACCTGTTCGCGCACTTCCTCAAGGACTTCACCGGCTCGCCGGCAGTGCCGGGTGAGCCCGCCTCACCGCTGTTCCTGGCCGGTGACGACGTCGCGTGGTCGCCGGGGTGGCTCGACCACGCCATGGCGTCCGGCCTCAACGCCGCCTGGGGCGTGCTGCGCTGCCTGGGCGGCGACACCACCCCGGACAACCCGGGACCCGGCGATCTGTGGGCCGATGAACACTACCGTCCGCTGGTCCTGTCCGACGGCGACAAGGACGAAACCCGGTGAGCACGTCGCTGACCTCCGACGACCCGACGCGCGACGACGTCGTGGTCCTCGCCGACAGGTTGTGGGACGGCGAGCACTTGCGCTCCGACGGCCACGCGCGGGTCCTGGTGCGTCAGGGGCGCGTCGAGGCGGTCGGCCGGGACGTGGACACGGCGTGGGCCGGCACCACTGTGGTGCTGCCCGGTCACACGCTGCTGCCCGGCCTCATCGACTGCCACGTGCACGTGCTCGACGAGGCCCGGGTGACCGACCCCACCGGCCTCCAGATCCTGTGGGCCTTGCCGGCGATGCGCACACTGCTGGACAACGGGTTCACCACGGTCCGCGATCTGGGGAGCGCCGACTACCCCGGCGGCATCGACCTGCGCCGCGCCCAAGCCGAGGGTGTCGTCGTCGGCCCGCGCCTCGTCGTCGCGCCGAACATGCTGTCCGCGCGCGGTGGCCACGGGGAGAAGGAACCCGCCCTCGCCACCAGGTACAACCTCCAGGTCGGCACCCTGGGTGACGGCGTCGAGGAGGTGCTGCGCCTGGTGCGGGAACAGGCGCGGGCCGGCGCGGACTGGATCAAGTTCGCCGCCAGCGGCGGCTTCTCCTCCCCGGCGGACGACCCTGCGACGGTGACCTACTCCCAACGCGAGATGGACGCGCTGGTCGGCGCGGCGCACGACCTCGGACTGCCCTGCGCGGTGCACGCCTTCAACGACGAAGCCGTGCGGCGCGCCGTACGCGCGGGAGTGGACTCGGTCGAGCACGCCAACATGGCGGGCAAGGAGACCTTCGAGCTGCTGGCCGAGAACGGTGTTCCCCTGGTGCCGACCCTGCACTCGATGGCCCACTTCCTCGGCAGACTGGACGACGACGAGTTCTGGTCGAGCAAACTCCCCGTGGTGCGGGAGAAGTTCCGGGCGCACGCCGACCGCATCCGCACGTCAAGCCGACTGCTCGCTGACAGCGACGTCACCCTGGCCTTCGGCACCGACGCCAGCACCGTCCCCTACGCGGACAACTGGCGGGAATTCGTGGACATGGCGGAGGCCGGCATCCAACCCGCACGTGTGCTGCGCGCCGCCACCAGCGTCGCGGCCGACCTGCTGAAGCGACCGGAACTCGGCCGCCTGCGACCCGGCTGCGTCGCCGACCTGATCGCCGTGCCCGGCAACCCACTGACCACGATGAGCATGATGGGACAGGTCGACTTCGTGATGCAGGACGGCGACATCCACCTTCGGTCTTGACATCGACACGCCGTCGCCGTGTGGTCGGACGTTGAGCGGGGCCGTCGGGGCATGCGTCGCGGTTCGACGGCACAGCTGGTTACCGGGACGTGACCGCCGGGGCGGATCGGAACCCGCTGAGAACAGCGCTCGGCCTCACGACCGCGGGCGCGGGGGATGGGGAACTACGCCGAAGCCCGGAGCTTCGGCGTGGAGTCGATGCGCGCGCAAGGGGGAAGCCGATGCCATAGCCAGACCAGGAGATGCTTGCGCTGTCGTGGACCTTGTTGCGGCCAGAGTGCAGTGGCGGCGAGCGCTCGATCTCTACACGGCGCAGAACCGGACCGCTCAAGTCGACTCGATCATGACGAAGTTGCAGGGTTGAGAGGTGTGGCGTGCTGAGGGCTGACGTTGCGACTCCGGCCCTGAGACGGCGTCCGGCGTCCCTCAGGCGCCGCTGTGTCCTTCGGCCCGGCTTCGGCAGCTGACCGGCGGTTCTCGGCAGACCGTGCTTCTGCGGAGATCATCCGGCCGCCAAGACGGACACTCCTGCCATGTCTGACGACGATCTCTACGGCAACGGACCGCAGCACGGCACCAGCGACTACACGCAGCAGAACCCGGGCTCGATCTGGGACGGTCCGACATCGTTCGACACGGGGTGGCGCCCGGCGCAGCCGGACTACGGCCCGGACTCGTCGCACCGGGACGAGCGTGAGGACGACCCGGAGTTGGACCGTCACCGTCCCCAAAGGGCGCGGGGTCCCTCCGGAGGAGGTAGTGGCGGGATCACCGCGCGGCTCGCCGGCCTACTGGTGAGCCTGGGCGGGTTCGCGCTGGCGGGTTTCCTACTGGCTACCAAGCAGTCGACGGCTCTCGGCGCGACTCGCGACGTGGTGGCTGTGCTGATGCCCGACTCGTGGATCGAACCCGGAGATCCGGGTGGGTTCCGCGTGGCCGTCGCGGGGCTGACGGTCGTGCTGCTGGTGGTGCTCACATTGGCCCGTCTGCGCTTCACGACCGCCGAGGTCCGCAAAGAGGAACCTCGTGAGATGCCGCGCGGTGTGTTCCTGCTGACCCTTGCGCGCAGCGTCGTGCTGGTCGAGGGCTTCGTCCTGCTGTTCCTCGCGCAGGCCCTGGTAGAACCGTCATGGCCCGACACGCAGTCCAGCTACGTCGGTCCGACGTGGTCGTGGAACTGGTTCGTGTTCAAGCCGCTGCCGTGGGTGCTGATCGTCCTGATCCTGCTCGGCGCGTCGTACAACTCCACTTCCCGGGCACTCAAGTGGGCCGCGGGGTGGCGCGCTTAACTCGTCCCGGATCGGTGACCAGGTTGCGTCCGACCCTGACCGCGATGCCTTGCCGCCTGGGCTCTCGTACCGGCCTTTTGACCACAAGCACCCGAGTGACGCCGCCCGCCGAGGAGATTCAGTGACTGAAAACCTGCAGGACCGCATCGACGACACCGGGCAGGAGATCGCGTTCGAGGCGGTGCTGTTACTCGGCAGTGCCTTGGCGATCAAACCCGAAGAGGTGCCGGACTCCAGCTTGCTGAGCGAGCCGATGGGCCACCTCGACGAGTTGCACACGCTCGCGCTCATCGCCCTGAGCCTGGCCGCCGAAGGCGAGACCGCCGAACTGGTCGAGGAGTCCCTGGAGGGTGCCGGGCGCAAACAGCTCGTGCTCGGGCTCAGCGACATCATCATGATGGCGGCGCTCGCCACCACCATCATTTCCACGATCAGCCTGCGAAGGCGGCAGCAGCACGAGGAGGTCACCACCTTCGAACGCGACCCCGACGGCACCGAGAGGATCATCGTGCGCAGGAGGACGGGCTACCGCGCACCGGCCGAGCTCTCGGCGCTGGTCAAGGCGGCCCTCGGTCAAGTCCCTCATTCCACTGATCACCCCCAGACCCGTGCGGAAGCGCGTACGTCCCTGCACCGCTCGATCGTGGTGGTGGACATCGAGGGTTACGGCGATCCGGATCGGACCACGCAACACCGCATGGCCGCGCGAGACGGGCTCCGCGGCGTCATGACGACCGCGTGTGCCGAGTCCGGTGTGCCGTGGGACTCGGCGGAGGTCGGCGACACGGGCGACGGTCTGCTGCTGGTCTTCCCGCCCGAGGTGCCCAAGATCGTGCTCGTGGACGTCCTGCCGGTTCGGATCGCCGCCGCGGTTCGCCGGCACAACGCGGTCCACGCGCCGGAGGCTCGGTTCCGACTGCGCATGGCGGTTGACGCGGGCGAGCTCCGCCGCGACGGCACGGGCTACGTCGGGCAGACCATGATCCTCGCTCACCGGATGCTCGACGCGCCCGCGGTGAAGGACGCCCTCAAGAAGTCCACGGGGACCGTCGTGCTCGTGGTGTCGGAGGAGATCCGCGAATCCGTCGTGCGCCAGGACCCCGGCATCGACCTGGACGCTTTCCGCCCCACGCCGGTGGAGGTGAAGGAGACCAGCACCAGGGCCTGGATCCGACTGGTGGACGGCCAGGCCGTTCCGACGGAGTGAGATCGACCGAGGAGACCACGGCCGTGCAGGAGTTGACCAGTTCCGCGAGCAGTGATCGAGTGGCGCGGACCTGCGAGAACTGCGGGGTCCCGATGCTGCTGCCCGAGCCGGTGACCCTGATCGACTACGCCGTCGACACCGACCACCTCGACGCGCTGGCATTCGACACCCTGAACAAGGTGCGGCATTTCTGCGGCCACGTGACGACGGTCGATGCGCGTATCAGCGTGCACGGGCTCGGCGAGGTTCCAGTGGTCCTGGATCCGGACGCCGAATCCGGAGCGACGCCGGGCGTGACACCCCAAGCGGACATGTTCCGCGCCTATGTCCTGCAACGGCTGCTAGGCGACGCCGATGTGCACATTCGTGGCGCGTATGCGGACGACTGGGCTCCACTGGAGGTTTCCCGGGCAGCCCTCCTGGGGATGCGGATGGGTTTCATCCGGGACGAGGGGTCGGCCGAGGCGGTTGCGGACGTCGTGGTGGCCGTGATCGTCGCGCACGCCACTGAGGTGGCCAGGAGTTCCACGCTGCCTCGGCTCGCGGACCGGCTCCGTTCCGCCGTGCCCGTTCAGGCGCTGTTCCCCCATGTGCTGTCAGCACTGGCGCGAGGATGCGAAGGTGAGTACTTCAACTGGCACATGGAGTACGTGTGCGCAGTGGCCCACGCGCTGGCCGGGATCCCCAACCCGAGAGCCGGGGATTGGGCGGGGCTGCTGGTCTACATGTGGGCGCAGCGCGAACTCGGTCTCCAGGACTTCGATGACGCCTTCTTCCTCGACGCCGAGGCCCTGCAGTTCAGCACCGGCTTCGACACGCTGTTCAAGGCGGCCGTCGATGCACTCGACTCCCGCGGGAAGGGACAACTCGAAGAGTTGGGGAATCGATTCGGAGGACTCTTCGAGCGAGCGGGCTGGAGAAGTTTGCTCAGCGTGAAGCTATCCCAGGCGAGAGCGCGCACGTTCGTCGGTGTGGAAACCGATTCCACTCCTGAAGAGGGCATGCACGACCTGATCGCCTGGATGGTGGAGGAGGACGCGCCGACCGACGAGTGGATCTCCTTCTTGGCGGAGACGTTCGGCCAGTGGGTGGACGCCGGACAACCGGTGGAACTGGTCCTGCGCTACGCCGATGCCCTCGCCGCCGAGACCGGGCCGTCCGAAGTCGCCGTGTTCGTGACGTACTGCGGCGCTGCCCTCGACCGATCCGGTTGGTCCGACGCCGCGTTGCGGCTGCTCGGCTGGTGGGAGGCGCTGGAGGTGGACGTCGCCGACCTGCCCACCCTGGTTCGAGCGGAGCTGCACTTCGCGACCGGCCTCATCCGCTCGCGCAACTCACCTGCTGTGGCGCTCGACGAGTACGCGAAGGCGGAGCTCGCGAGCGCTCCGCTGCCTGATGCCGACGTTCGATCGGAGCAAATCCGCAGGCGAAGCGCCTCGGCGCTGCGTGCCCTGCGTCGCTACGGAGAGGCCTTCGGCCTGTTCGAAGGGCTGGGTGACGACCCCGAGGTCTTGCAGACGAGGGCGCTGATGCACTTGGACATCGGTGAGTGGGAGCCGGCGTTGGACGCCCTCGACCGCGCGTTGCTGCACGAGATAGCGGATCCCGGTCGAGTCCGTCTTCTCGTGCTCCGCGCCGTGGTGCTGCACGAACTCGATCGAGCGCTGGAAGGCCTGCCCGGCTTGGCGGCTGCGTGGGGGTTGTGCAGTGGCATCAGCCTGCCGCTGGAGGAACCGAGCGTGGCGGCTCAAGTCATCCGCATAGCCGACCCCCCGAAGGAGTTCGCCGCGTTCGCCGCGCAGTGCGCGCGGGAACTCGACCAGCTCGAACCGCACCGGCTCGATCCCGGTGAGCGGCTGAGCATGGTCGGCTCGCTGGTCGACCGGGCGTTGGGGTCAGGAGACGTGACCGGCGCCCGCGGCGCCCTCGAACGGTGGTTGGGCGACTTCCTGGAAGTCGACCGAATGGACGCGGGTGCCGCGGCGCTGTGGGCGCGCGTGGTCGCCGCCGAGGGCGGCGACCCATGGCCGTTCCTGCGCCGTGTGGTCGAGTCGCTGAACGAGTCCGTCCCGGCGGGCGTCGATGCCCGCTTCGCTCGTGGGTGGCTGAGCAAACAGCGCGACGCCATCGATCACGCCCTCGCGGTGGCAGCCGAGACCGGTGGCTCCGCGGTGGACCTGCTCGCGGTGCACGAGGTCGCCAACAGCAGGGACCTGGTGACCGGGTCGGCCGCGGATCTCCTGCCGCAGGTGCGGGGCCAGGACGTGGTAGCCGTGCTCGACGGGGTCAGCGTCCTGCGGCTCGTCGTGATCCCGGGCGACGAGGTCCGTGAACCCGCGGTCGTCACCGTGGCGGCCACTTCCGAAGAGGTCGCCACCGCGGTCGCCCAGGTCGCCGCCTACGACTCCGCGAATCCCGTCGCGCCGCACCGCACCGATGCCCAGGTGACGGTGTGGTGGGACCTGGCGGGTCGGATCGCTCGTGGCCTGCGCCCCCACCTGTCACCGGGGTTGCCGCTGGTGCTCCTGCCCGGCAGGCGGCTGGCCACCACGCCGTTGCACGCGGCCGGGTGGCCTGATCAGCCACTGGTGGCGGAGCGACCGGTCGTGCTCTCCCCCAACCTGCACACCTACCTCACACCCGTACCCGTCCGCACGACCACGCGCACGAAGGTAATCGCCGTGCCCAACGACCTCGACGCGCCCTGGTTCGTGGAAGGGTTGACGGCCGCAGCCGTCGAACTCACCGGAGGCGGCGAGGCGCCGATCACGAACACCGACGCGATCGCGGACACCGTCCTGACGGCCTGCGCGACCGCCGACGAGGTCTACTTCCTCTGCCACGGGTACCAGGGCCCGAACGGCCCCGGCTTCTGCGTGGCCGCCCACGGCCTGCTGCCCCCGAAGAAGCTGCTGGTGGAACTCGACCCCGACCTCGGCGACTTCCTGATCGACTGGTCCCGACTCGCGGCCTTGGACCCCGCACCCGCGGTCCTGGTGACGATCGCCTGCGCGACCGGCCGCACCCACATCGGACCGGGAGGACTTCGCAGCGGGCTGGAACGCGGGCACCTGTTCAGCGGCGGACACACCCTCATCAGCCCACTGTGGAACGTCGACCAGGAAGCCGCGTTGACGTGGCTGCACGCCTTCCACGAGCACCACGAGCCAGGATCCGTCGACGACCTCGCCGAGTCCCACCGGATCGCCACGCTGCACACCATGAAGCAGCACGGATCGCCCCACGCATGGGCTCCGTTCACGATGACCACGCGGACCGGGGGAGTGAGGTGACCGGCAACCTGCTCATCAGCTGTCGATCGACCGGTGCGGTGGAAGCCCGTCGCACAGGTCTGAGCTGAGCACGACTCGTCGAACAGGGTGGGAGGACTTCCGTCGCGGTCGTGGTTGTGGATCAGGAACCGGGCGGTGCTACTGCCGGCGTTGTCGAGGGCCGGCGGGCCGTGCCGCCGCTCCAACGGCCTGGTGAATGCCCTGCTGCCGTTCGTCAAGGTGATGGCCGCCAGCGGTCCGCCGGCCCCGACCCGATCGAGGAGCTGAAGGGCCGGTTCCGGTTCGTCGAGGTGACGATGCAGCCGCCTGTAAGCAGCGCGAGTTCAAGCGGCGCGGTGAGCACGGCCCGGTCGGGCAGACCGAGGTCGGCTACTGCTGACCAGGCATGATTACCCGTGGTGGCGGGCGCTGCTGTCCGCCACCACGGGCGCCGCCGGCCCGGTCGTCGTCCCGTGAGCACCGGAGTGGAGTCCGATGGAGAAGTCCCGAGGCAGTTGGGCGAGCCGGCTCGCGGTCGTCGTGACCGGCGTCCAGGCGGCGTCCGCCCTGCTCCTGTTCGGCGGTCCGCCCGGTGAGGTCACCAGGTTCGACCTGGCCGCTCTGGGTGTGCTGGTCGTGCTGGGCCTGCCGGTCAACCTGGCCGCGCTCGTGCCGATGGTGCGCCGGGTGCGGCGCCGGGCCGCCCCGGGCGTGGCCGTCCTGGTCTTCTGCGCGGTGTTCCTGCTCTGGCACGGCTTCGCGCTGAGCACGTTGGCGGGGTGGTGGGCGGTCGGGTTCGCGGACGCGCTCTACCTCGCGTCCAGCGAGCCGATCTCGTTCGGCTACCAGGTGGTGATGTGCGGCGCCTTCGCCGCGGTCCTCGTCTTGGGCGTGCCGAGGCGGGGTCGCGCCGGGGAGTCGTAAGCCACTTCCACCTGGCCGATGGCTGCCAGGTTTCGAGGTGGTGCTCCAAGCGGTGGGCGGGATCAGCGCCGTGGCCTCGCCTGAGCGCGGCCCGGTGGTGATGAGGTGTGACGAGCCACCGAACTTGAGCTTGGTGCCGCGCTCACGGGCGGTCCTCCAACCCTCGCGGGGACGTGCCCGGCTTCGCGACCACGAGGTTGCCTCCACTCCCCGCCGCCGGCGGTCGACCTCGCAGTGGCTGGGAGTTCCCGCTGTCGCGGTGGATCCCGGGTGCGAAGCGCTCCGTCGTGTACGGTGGTGGTCGGCGCCGGGGAGCGCCCCCGGGTCCGCGGGAAGGGCTGAGCCCACCTCCGGCTTTCGCGCACGTCCTCCGAAGCCACCCTCCTCAGTGCCCTGAGCAGCGGACCGCAGGTGCCCAGGAGGCTGGAATGCCCGTCATCCCCCTGCCCGAGCGCCCTGACGTCGAGCAGATCCGCAAGCGCGCCAAGGACTTGCTGCGGCAGGTCCGCGCCACCGAACCGCGTGCGCTGGCCCTCGTCGCCGAGCACGCCCCCGAGATCGCGGCGGACTCGTTCACGTTGGCTTCCGCGCAGCTCGTGGTGGCCCGCCACCACGGTTTCCCCAGTTGGCCGCGACTGCGGCGACACCTGGACGACCTCGCGGCGATGCCGGATCGCGGCGCGCTGACCACCGACAACCGCTACCGAGTGCACCGGGGGTGGGCCGATGACGACGACGTGGCCCGCTGCGCGCGGGTGGCGACCGCCGCGCACCCACCCGCACGCACCTGGCGGCCCGTGCTCACGGCGCGGCACACCGGCGTCCGCGTGGTCGTCTTCTCCACTCCGGACGGTCCGCTGTTCGCCGAACTGACACCGACCACCACGACGTTGTCGCCCCCGGTGCCCTTCGCGCCGCCCGAGCTGGTGTTGCACACCGGCTCGGGCACGCTCGCCGGTGTCGTGCCACCGGGGACCACCCGTGTGGCCGTGGAAAGGGTGGTCGGTGGGTGGGCCGAGGAGTCCGCGGTCGTGGTGGACGGGGTGTTCGTCGTGCCCAACGCCTTCACCGCCGACGACGGGGGCGTCGTGCTGCGCGTCGACGGCGAGGCCACACCGGTCGCCGTGCCGCCGCGTGCCGGGGGTGTGGTGGATCGGCCCGCGCCGGCGGCCGATCGCCGGTCACCTGCCGGGCGTCGCCTCGCGCACGCGCTGGAACAGGCCGCCGTGCGGCCGGTGGTCGACCCGTCGTGCTGGCAGCCCGGCGCGCACGCGGTGCTCGACGAGACCGAGTCCGTCCAACTGGGCCGGTACGGCGACCTGCTGCTTTCGCACCTGACCGGTCAGCTTCCCCACGTGGCCGACTTCGGCCCGGCGCGCGGTCCGGTGCGCGACTTCGCCGTCACCGGTGAGACCGTCGCGCTGACCAGGCTGTACCACGGGTTCGTGGACGACCGGAGCGACCGGGTGGCCCTGGTCGGCCTGGTGGAGCCGCGGGTCGCCGCCGTCGTCCTGCGTCGCGCGACCGGCCGCGAACTGCCCGCCGTGCTCGCCGGCGGCACCCTCGTGATCGCGGACCCCGACCTCACCGCGCCGCGCGAGCGGGGGCCGGTCACCGAGCGCGTGGTGACGTTCGACGCCGCCGGGAACGTCCTGGAGGATTTGCCCTACCAGCGGTAGCCGAGCCGGGGCGCGAGGAGCCGTGACGACCACGTGGACGTGCCCGGCGACCGCTCGATCGCGGTCGCCGGGCACGCGGTGCCCATCCCGTTCACTCAGGCGGTGTTCAGCGCCTCGCTGGGCGACAGCCGAGCGGCGCGGGCCGCGGGGAACCAGCCGGCGACGGAGCCGATCAGGACAGACGAGCCGACACCCACCGCCACCGCCACCGCCGGGACGGTGATCGGCCAGCCGCTGTGCAGGGCCCACCCGGCGGCGGTCGCCAGGCCGAGCAGGACGCCGGTGAGGCCGCCCAGCACGGACAGCAGCACCGCCTCGGTGAGGAACTGGGTCCTGATCTGCCTCCTGCCCGCGCCCAGGGCCCTGCGGAGGCCGATCTCGGCTCGGCGCTCGACCACGGACACCACCATCGTGTTGGCCACGCCGATGCCGCCGACCACCAGCGCGACCGCGCCCAGGCCCAGGTAGGCGGTGGCGAAGGTGTTCTGCGCGGCCATCTTCGCCCGCAGGGCGTCGGACGGGCGGCTGACCTCGACCTCGTTCGGGTGCTGCGGGTTGACCGTGCCCGGCAGCACCTCGGCGATCCGCTGCACGGCGTCGTCGTCGGAGCGCTCGTAGACGGTGGTGGGGTGGCCGTCGAAGCCGAGCAGCGCTTCGGCGGCCACCCAGCCGACCAGGGCGGCCCGGTCCAGCTCGGACGCAAGCTCCACGGGGGCCAGCACGCCGAGCACGGTGAACCAGCGGCCACCCAGCCACACCTGCGTGCCGGACGCGTCCACGCCCAGGTGCTCGGCCGCGGCCGAGCCCAGGACCACGCTCGGGTACCGGCCGGTGGCGGTGTTGAGCCACGTGCCGGTGCGCACCTGCGCGCCCACCACGTCCAGCAGGTCCGGTCGCGCCGCGAGCACCTGGATGGCGCCGGTGGACCGCGGGTCGGTCAGGTCGGTGCGGTGCACGGTGGCGCCGCGCACCTCGCCCGTGCCGCCGGCCCGGTGCACGCCGGGCACCCTGGCGACCATCGCGACGGCCTCGCGGGGCAACCGGCTCGTCTCGCCGGTGAACGTCTTGCCCGCGCTCACGCGGAGCAGGTTCGTGCCCAGCGCGTCGAGCTTCGCGGCCAGTTCCGCCTGTCCGGCCGCGCCGATGCCGAGCAGGGCCACGAGCGCGGCCACACCGATCGCGATGCCCAGCGCCGACAGCGCGGCCCTGCCCGGCCGGCCGGCCACGCCCACCAGGCCCACCCGGATCAGCTGGGGGAACCGGACGCGGGCCGGGTGGGGGAGCGGGGCGCTCACCGCGACGCCGACGCGCTGTCGTGGCGGACCCGGCCGTCGAGCAGCTCGACCCGGCGCGGCAGCGAGGCCGCGATGCCGAGGTCGTGGGTGATCACGACGATCGTGGTGCCCGCGTCGTTGAGCTGCCGGAGCAGGTCGAGCACGCCCGCGCCGGTGGCCGAGTCCAGCGCGCCGGTCGGCTCGTCGGCGAGCACGACCGCCGGGCCGGAGACCAGCGCGCGGGCGATGGCGACCCGCTGCTTCTCCCCGCCGGAGAGCTGCGCGGGCCGGTGCGCGGTGCGGTGGCCCAGACCGACCCGTTCCAGCGCCTCGGTCGACCGCCGCACCTGCTCGGCGTGGCCCACGCCGTGGTAGAGCAGGCCGGTGGCGACGTTCTGGGCCGCGGTGAGGTGGGCGGTCAGCAGGAACTGCTGGAACACGAACCCGATCCGCTTCGCCCGCACGGCCGCGAGCCGCCGGTCGTCCAGCCGCGCCACGTCGTGGCCGAGCAGCCGCACCACGCCCTCGGTCGGCCGGTCGAGGGTGCCCATGAGCTGGAGCATCGTGGACTTGCCGGAGCCCGAGGGGCCGACCACCGCCAGCAGTTCACCCGCGTGCACACGCAGCGACACGCTCCGCAGTGCGTGCACGTGGCCGGGATAGGTCCGGCCGACCCGGTCCAGTTCGATCACCGGCGGGGTCACGACGTGGCCACCCTGACCTCCGCGCCCTCGGCCACGCCGGTGACCTCGACCCGCCCGTTGCCGAACAGGCCCAGCTCCACCGGGGTGAGGTCCACCCCGCCAGGGCGCACGACCTCGACGCCGTAGCCGCCGCCGGGCAGCGCCAGCAGCGCGTTGACCGGGACGGTGATCACGCCTTCGCGCCGTTCGGTGGTGAAGTGCACGGTGGCCGGAGCGCCGTCCAGACCGCCCGCCGCCGCCGGGTCGACCAGGGTGACCAGCACGTCGATCACCGCCGTGCCGTCGTCGCGGTTCCTCGCGACCGTCCCCACCGAGACGACCGTGCCCTTCGTCCGGGCGCCTCCGGGCAGCCGGACCTCCACCTCCGCGTCCTGGCGGGCGATGGTCTGCTTGGCGACCGGCATCTCCACCGTCACCAGCCGCCCGGTGCCGCTGGCCCGCAGCACCGGGCCACCCGCGCCCGCGCCGAGCACTGAGGTCACCTCGGTGACCCGGATCTCGCCGGGCAGCACCACCACGTCGCCCACGTCGAGCGCGCCGGTGCGCTCCAGGCCCTTCGCCCGCTGCCACTCGCGCAGCGCCGCCGCCGTGGTCCAGGTGAACGCGTCGTCGGGCGTGCCGGGGAACAGGCCCAGGTCTTTGAGGTTCTGCTCGACCAGCGTCACGTCCGAGCCCTTGCCCACACCGGCTTCGACCCGCCGCCACAGCGGCTTGTCGCCGCGCCACAGCGGGACGGGCCGGTCGTCCACCGCGAACACCCGCTCGTCGTGCCGCACGACCGAGCCCGGTGCGGGCAGCCAGGTGAGCACCCCGCCGGCCCGCGCGGTCACCTGGTGGGAGCCCGCGTAGCCGAGCGTGCCGTTGACCTGCTCCTGCTGCACCAGGTCACCCTGGTCCGCGGTGGCCGTCCCGCCGGGCGGGTCCGGCACGACCTCCGCGACCCGTTCCTGCCCGGTGACCGCGACCGTGGCCACCCCGCCCGCGCCGGCGACCAGGACTGCCGCCGCGGCCACCACCGTGAGCCGCTTCACCGGCCGCCTTCCGCGGGTGCGGCGGGAACGGAACCGGCCTTGCCGCACGCCGTCAGGGCGTCCTGGAGCGTCTTGTCGTCCACACCGCCCTCGTCGATCGCCATGCCCTTCCCGGCCTGGGGGTCGGGCATGTCCACGCCGTGCTCGCGCATGCACCGGGCGAACTCCAGCCGTTCCTCCACGACCTCCGGGTCGTTCGGGTCGAAGCGGTCGGAGGACTGGAACTCCTTGCACGCCTCCTGCGCCTTGGTGAACGCGGTCGGGTCGTCGTCCTTGCCCAGGGCCATCACGCCGTCTCGGACGGACCCGTCCTCCCCGAACGTCGGGTCGGGCATGTCGACACCGTTGTCGCGCATGCACTGCGCGTACTTCAACGCCTTGGTCTTCTCGTCGGTCGCGGCGTTCCCGCCGCCGCTCCCGGTCGTGTCGCCGCAACCGACCACCAGCACGGCGAACAGCAGCGCCAGTGCTCCCAGGCGTGTACCCACGTCGTTCCTCCTCGATGAGCGATCCGTCGGGAGCAGGTCTACCGAGGGCGGTGTTTCCAGGCGGTTTCCGCCTCGGGCGGCCGGTCTTCCCGGGGCGCGGGTACGGGGACGGGTACGACGGCCTCACCACCGGTGTGAGGCAGACCTTCGGTGGCGGAGCGCGGACGGCCCGTTCGTCGGCTGCCAGGTGGAGCTCGCCGGGTGCGTCGCGGCCGAGCCCGGCGCGGCCGAGGACGGCACCACCCGGGAGGAAACCCACCCCGTGGAGCGCGAGGACGTGATCATCGGCGGTGGTGGGCCCGACCTGCTGCCGCTCGTGCCGGTCGCCGCGCCCCGGTCAAGGACCGGTCGGTAGCACGACCTCGACTTCCAAGCCGCCGTCGGGACGGGGCGTGGCGGTGACCGCACCGTCGTGCGCCCGCGCGATCGAGTCCACGATGGACAGGCCGAGACCGGCGCCGGAGCCGGTGGTGTGGAACGGTTCGAACAGCCGGGGGAGCTGGTCCTCGGGGACGTGGCGGCCGGTGTTGGCCACGCTGAGCCGGCCGTGCCCGTCGGTGCGGATCCAGGCGGTGCCGCCGGGCGCGTTGTGGCGGATGGCGTTGGCCACCAGGTTGGCGGTGAGCTGGACGAGCAGGACGCGGTCGCCCAGCACGGTGGCGTCCGCCGCCTCGACGTCGAGTCCGACCCGGTGTTCCGCGGCGAGGTCGCGGTGCTGGTCGACGACCTCGGTGACGACATCGCGCAGGTCCACCGGTTCCCGGTGCTCCAAGCCGCGGTCGCTGCGCGCCAGGAGCAGCAGGCCGTCGATGATGCGCTCGATGCGGCGGTTGGCGGTCAGCAGGTGGTCCCGGGTCCTGACCACGTCGGGGTCCGCGTTGTCGTCGAGGCCGATCTGGAGCGCCGCGCGTTGCAGCGCGAGCGGGGTGCGCAGCTCGTGGGAGGCGTGGGCGACGAAGCGGCGCTGGCTCCGGAAAGCGGATTCGAGGCGGTTGAGCATCCCGTCGATGGTGTCGGCGAGCTCGATCAGCTCGTCGCGCGGTCCGCCGAGGGAGAGCCGTTCGTGCAGGGTGCCGGCCGAGAGCCGCCGGGCGGTGGCGGTGATGGTGTGCAGCGGGCGGAGCACGCGGGCGGACAGCCACCAGCCGCCCAGCAGCGACAGCGCGGCGATGCCGAGCAGGCACAGGGCCGAGACGACGACCAGCGTGTCGAGGGCGGTCGTGCTGGCCACCTCGACGACCTGGTCGCTGTCGCGCGAGTAGACCTGGACACTCCCGGTCGGTACGGCGGGGGTGCCCCGGACCGCTTGCGCCAGCTGCGGTTCGAGCCGCTGGTCCATGACCAGGTACACGGCGGTGAGCAGCAGGGCGCCGCTGACCAGGATGAGTCCGCCGTAGAGCAGGGTGAGCTTGACCCGGATGGTGACCCGCACGTCGTCGTCCCTCAGAGACGGTAGCCGGCGCCCGGCACGGTCTCGATCACCGGCGGGTCGCCCAGCTTGGCGCGCAGCTTGGACATCGCGACGCGCACCGCGTTGGTGAACGGGTCGGCGTGCTCGTCCCAGGCGAGTTCGAGCAGCCGCTCCGGGCTGAGCACGGCTCCCCGCGCGCGCAGCAGCACGGCCAGCACGGTGAACTCCTTGGGCGAGAGGTCGACGGGGCGGCCGTCGCGGGTGACGGTCCGGTCGGCGACGTCGAGCCGCACGCCCCTGCGCTCCAGGACCGGCGGCAGCACCGGTTGGCTGCGCCGGCACAGCGCGTGGACCCGCGCCACCAGTTCCGGGTACTCGAAGGGCTTGACCAGGTAGTCGTCCGCGCCCAGCCGGAGGCCGTCCACCCGGTCCTCCAGCGAACCGGCGGCGGTGAGCATCAAGATCTTCGTGCGACCGCCTTGCGCGACCAGGTCGGCGCACACCTCGTCGCCGTGCCTGCCCGGCAGGTCGCGGTCGAGCACGAGGACGTCGTAGTCGTGGTAGGTCAGCCGTTCGTCGGCGGCCAGCCCGTCGTGCACCACGTCCACCACCAACCCGTGCTTGCGCAGACCCATCGCCACCAGGTCGGCCAACTCCACCTCGTCCTCGGCCAGCAGCACGCGCATCGGTCCAAGATAGGGGGCCGGGTGTTTCCACCGCGTTTCCGCCGCCCGAGCACCGCCGCGAGCAGAAGCCGCCCCTCTTCCCGGGAGCACCCGGGGGCGGGCGGCTCCCGTCAGTGCCGCAGCGGCCCGTACGCGTCGGGCACCGTGCGGATACCGTCCGCCAGGGGGTGCGGCGACCGGTCTGCCTTGCCTGCACCACGAGGCCGCGCGGGTAACCGCGGCGCTTGGGGTCGACCAGCTCCTCCGGCGGGGTGGACGACCGGAATGTGCAGTTGCCCGGGGCCGTGGCCATCGCGCCCACCGTGTGGGGGTACTCCTCGCGGAAGATTGCGGCCGTTCGCGGTAGCGCTGCGCCGTCCATTCACACGGTTGAGTGAGTAATTTTCATGTATTGGCTTGTTGCTGCGACAAGGTGAAAGCACCACTGAAGTAATTCACCCATTCGGGCGCTAACGCGGCATGGATCTGACGCGACGTAGCCGCTGTCACCGTTTTAGAGGGACCGTCCGTGTGCACACGGCGCGAGTTGAGGGGGCCGAGTGGGGCTGTTGGGCCGACTGCGGCAGCTGTTCGAGAGCAAGCCCGCCGTCATGGCGCCACCGCGACCTTCGCCGCCGATCCCAGCGTTCGTGCCGCCGGCGGTGCCCGTACCGCATTCAGCGCGGCCAGGTCCGCCGCCGCCTCCTCCCCGGTCTCAGCCGGTATCGCGACGTCAGCCCCCGGTGTCCGCCCCGGCCTGGGTGCCGGCCGGCACCACGTCGTCGGTGGCGGGCCTGGCCAGGGGCGACGACACCATCGTGTTCCCCTGGCGCGGTGACCGCATCCTCAACACACTCACCGCCTGGCTGACCCGCGCCGGCGTGCCGGCCGCCCGGGACGGCGTTGCCTTCACCGTGCCCAAGTGCACACCGGCCCAACTGCGCGCGGTCCTCCAACAACTGCTCTTGGAGGACAACACCACCGCCGAGGACATCGCCGCCGCACTGCCCGACACCGCGGTCGAGAAGCACGACGTCCACCTCGGCAAGCCCCTGCGCACCCGCGCCTACGCCGCCGGTCACCTCGACATGGCCGGAGCCCGCTCCGCGCTGACGGACTTGGTCGACCGACTGCCAGAGCACGACGCGGACGTCATCACCGGAGTCCCCCATGTCCCGTCACCCCTCGTCGCCACCCCGACGGCCTACGCGATCGTGGACGTCGAAACCACTGGCTTCGCCGCCTGGGGCAAGGACCGGATCATCGAGGCAGCGGTCATCCGCATCGCCCCCGACGGCACCGTCCTGGACGAGTGGAGCGCACTGGTCAACCCGCAACGCCCACTCGCGGCCTCCGAGATCCACGGCATCACCGAGGACGACCTGGCCGGCGCGCCGTTGTTCGCCGAAGTGGCACCCATCCTGGCGGCCCACCTGGACGGTGCCGTCGTCGTAGCCCACAACGCCTCGTTCGACGTGAACTTCCTGAACGCCGAGTTCGCCCGCGCCGGCCACCCGTTCACCCCGAGCGGGACGCTGTGCACGATGAAGCTCGACAACCACGTCCACGGGGAAGGCCGCCGCAAACTGCACGACTGCCTCACCGCGACCGGCATACCCTTCACCCACGGCACGGCCCACCGCGCCCTCGCCGACGCCGAGGCAACCACCGACCTGCTGCGCCACTACCTGATCCGCGCACCCCACGACGTGCGAAACCTCATCACCGGATCCGAGCGCACCACCCCGTAGTCCCGAGCCGTCGAACCGTCCGTGCCGGGTGAGCTCCGGTTCGCTGCCAGTCGTCCCGGCTTCAGACCGGTCAGCTCGTCGGCCTGCCGCTGGGGTCTCCGGGCCGGTGAACGGCTCACCACGCCACCGGCCAGTGATGCGATGACCAGACCGATGCCCGCCCAGCCGCCTGAGGTGCCTAATGGACGAGACAGCCCCGAACTCGGTGTCGAACACACTGAGCGGTTCAGCCGAAACCGTTGTGCAGACGGGCAGGGCCGGCGACATCTACATCAACACGAGCCGCAAGCGACCATCGGTGGCAGAACGACGTGAGGCGGCACGGGTGCGGTGGGAGGGCCAACGACGCTTCGCCGAGCACGTCCTCGAGATCACCAAGGAGTTAGCCGACGGGGAGAGCTTCGAGCACAGCCGGTACACCGAACTCGAAGCCGAAGTGGAGATGGAAGGACGTACACACCACCGGCACTTCGGCAAGCTCCACGACCTGCTGACGCCCGCCGGCAACATCCCACAGCGGGTCAAGTCCCTCTCCGTCGCCGTCGAACGGACGGCGGAGAAGAACATCCTGGTGGAAGGTGTCCCGGGGGCGGGTAAGAGCATCGCTCTGCGGCACACCGCACAGGCGATGGCCAAGCGGCTGAGCGGGCGCAAGTCCGCGCCGCCGAAGGTCGTCCTGCCGCTCTACGTCAACCTGAAGACCTTCCGCCCGCCCCGCCCGGTGACCTCCGACCACGTCGCCGAGTTCGTCAAGGACGCGGTCAACCCGCACCAGAACGCGAGGGTCAGGAAGTTCCTGGAAACCGAGCTCCCGCCCGGCTTGGACGAGGGCGAGTTCCTGTTCCTGTTCGACTCGTTCGACGAGATTCCGGACATCCTCAGCTCCACCGACGTGGACGAGGTCGTGCAGGAGTACATCACGGCCATCAGCACGTTCCTCGGCCCTTTCAACCGGTGCCGAGGCGTGCTCGCCTCCCGGGAGTACCGGGGGCCTGGACGAATCGGCTGGCCGAGGTTCCGGATCCTGGCCCTGACCGAGGAACGCCAGCACACGCTGGCCGTCGAGTGGAACCTGGACTCGGCAAGGCGGGCAGTGCTGTTCAACGGCCTGGAGACCGCCGACCCCGAGCTGCGCACACTGGCCCACACACCGCTGGTCCTCAGTCTGCTCTGCCTGTACGTCGAAACCAATGGCGAGTTCCCGGACGTGTCGCACAAGCTGTTCTCCGGATACGTCAACGACATGATCAGCCGGCACGAGAGGGATTTCCGCAAGCTCTACAACGTCGGGCAGGGCACGGTCCGCCTGGTGGCCGAGCACGCCGCGTTCCTCATGGCTTCGACACCGGGGTTCGGGCTGCAGGTCGATCGGCCCGAACTCCGGTCGATGCTCCGGAACCGGGACTCCTCCCTGGACGACGACACGGCGGAAGCCGCCTTGCGCGCGCTGGAGTACGCCAAGATCGCGCGGCCCGTCAAGGTCAAGACACGGGACGGCGGCGAGTTCACCTTCATCCACCGGCGGATCCAAGAGTACTTCGCCACCTGCGTAGTCCTCGAGAACCTCGATCTCGTACCGCCCGAGACGCTGGTCCTGGACCACAACTGGCGGGAGACCGCCGTGACCATGCTGCAGAGCCAAGCCGACAAAATCGTCGAACCCGTGCTGCGCAAGGCGGAAGAACTCCTGACCGCGGCCATGTCGCTGCACCAGCCGTCCGGCATCTGGCCGAAAGGTTCACTGCATCTGCTCAGCCTGATGTCAGCGGGCCTCGCCGGCGCTCAGGACGCCCTGCGGCCGGAGTTCCGCGGGGCGCTTTCGCTCTTCCTCGAGTCCACCTGGAACGCGGGGCGTCGTCATGACAAGTTCTGGGTGCTGGAGATCGTCGGTCTGGCCGACACCGAGACTCGGCTGTCGATCATCCGGAAAGCTTTCGAGTCCCCGAGTTCGTTGCTGCGCGGTGAGGCCTACCGGCAGGCCGGACTCCTCCCTGAACTCCCTCACAACCTCGCTCTCCACATGCGGAAGGGTCTCCTGACGCTGTGGGGCGAAGGCCGGCTCAGAGCACGCAGATCCGCGTTGCGCCACCAGATCCGCCAACTGGAAGGTGCGAAAGGACTGCTGCGGACCTTGTCCGCCATCACCGTCCTGCCCGTGATCGAGTTCGCCCTCTCGATCATCGCCGCAATAGTCGCCGTCGGTTTTCTGTCCGGCATCGACGTTCTCGATACCGGACTGGTCCTCGGCGTAGTGGTGATCGTGAACGGCTACGTGCTGCTCAACCGCCTGTCGCTGGAGATGCTGATGATGTCGCCCCGCGTCTCCTGGGCCACCAGGCCGAGGAAATCGGTGGCACGGCTGTTGACTCTCGCGAGGTTCCTGCGGCTTGATCCGGGGCCGAGCACGGGCCAAGTGGTAGGCACCGCCGGAATCCTGCTCCGGCTGGCCGTGACGGCTCTGATGGTCGTGGTTTTGATCAACTACACCGAGGGGATCGCGTTCACCGCCGCCGGCTCGGTGCTCATCGGGATCTCCGGATTGCTGTACCCCTCGGTGGCGCACTACCTGACCACCCACAAGGCCATGGCGTTCGGCAGTTGGCTGGTCGTCTACCCGGCGCAGGCGATCGTGTGGGTGCTCCGCGCCTGCGTGAAGAGGTTGTGGCGGGTCCGGTACTGGCTCCTGTCCCTGTTCGTCGTCGGAGTCATCGGCTTCCTCGTCTGGCTTGGCCTGCGTCCCGACGACCAGCCTCCCGCATCCGGGACCGACAGCAGTTCACCGAGCGGCAGCCCGGCGGGGGCGACGAGCGCGATCCAGCCGACGACGACATCGACGCCGACCGGCGGGGGCGACGAAAAGCCGCTCCTTTCAAGGCTGCTGGACATGCTGCTCGAAGTGCTCCTCGGGGTCGGTCTCTTCATCTTGATGAGCGGCATTGGTATCTTGGGCTTCTGGCTCGCGGCGGTGATCGGCAAGAAAGTGGTCATGCCGACGTGGCGGTACCTCGGACCGGACCCGGCTGTGCACCCGGTGAGCCGGACGTCTCGCAAGGTGGCGCGGGATGTGGCACAGCGCGAAGGCGCCGGGCCGTTGAGCGTGGCGGACCTGACCGCCATCATCGACGGCTGCGAACGGGACCGGGACTTCTGGCGCTACCTCAACCACCTGCGCAAGACGGGACGCTTCGGGGTGTCCGGCGATGTGGTGGGCTTCCTCTCCGACCTGGCCGCGACCGCGGAGCACAGCAGGGGCCGAAAGGCGGATCTGGTGCCGGGCACTGGCGCCCCGTTCCGGGAGTGGATGAATGCGTCGCCCAGGAACGCCGCCTTCGTGCAGAAGGTGAGCGAAGAGTCGGTCGACGAGATCTCCCGCGTGGTGATCGAGTCAGAGCACGCGGCGCGCCAGTGACGCAGGCGGCAGCGGGGTCGGACCGCCGCATGCCCGATCCCGTAGGTCGACTGACGAGCACCGGCCCTCGATCCGCTCCGCGACACGTTGCACCAGGCGGCTCAGCACAGGTCGACCTGCGAGGTTGCTGACGAAGACGTGCAGCCCGATGGCACAGCGCACGACCTGCTGCCACCCGTTCGATGATTTCGAGCTCCGCCGTGTCGATCTCGTGTCCGGTGGATCGAGTGACCAGCAGTAGGGCGGTCCTTCGGTCGAACAGTCACCTGGGTGGGCAGATCCCGCTCCACGTTCACCCACACGATGCCGCCGAGTACCTCCCTCCTCGGCGAGATCCCCGACCGTGTAGACCGACCCCGCTCGGCGAGAGCTTTGGTCATTTGCTCCGGTCGTCACCGGAACACGGCGATCGGTTGCACCACCCACTCCTGGCCGTCCCCGACACCACTCTGCCCAGGCACACGGCGTTGAATACGCCCGCCGGCACATCGCGCTTGATCCCTGGGTCCGACACTCCACCCGCCCTCGCAGCCCGTCGGACAGCGGTCCGAAGGGTGCCCACAACACCGTCGTGCCGTTCATCTCGCCGTCGTGCCGGAACTTGCCCTTCAGCGACACGAACGCCTCCAGCTCGCTCAGCGACGCCGTCGCGGCACCGCGCTCCACGGCAGGGCCGCGCTCGACGTTCCTCATCCACAGGTTGACCCGCAACGCGTTGCCCGTGGCGCGCAACGCGTTCATCAATCCTTGTGCGGTGCCACCTGTTGTTATGGGGACGTCAGCGGGATGACGGCGCCGGAGGGGCGCCGCAGTGCTGCCGCCGGTGTCGTGACCCTACCGATCACCTCGTTCGGATTCTCGGTCGGTTGATCGGAGGTAGTGGATGACGACATCGGGGAGTGGGTTGGTCCGGGGTGTCGGGCGGGGCCGGTGAAGGACAACGCGGTCCAGGCGATGCCGGCCGCCGCAACCAGTCCTGCGGTCGACGCCGTACGCGGGACGGTCGTGATGGCTTACCAGCCCGGGGTGTGCAGTGCTTCTGCGCAGTGTTGCGCGGTCGGTCGGCGGCGTGGGGTGAGGGAGGTCATCAGTGAGAGCAGGCGCGCGAGGTCGGACGGCAGGGTGTCGGGAATGGCTGGTGGGCGGTGCAGGCGTGCCATCGCGGCGTCGACCTGGCTGCCGGGGTATTCGCGTCGGCCGGTCAGGCATTCCAGCAATACCAGTCCCAGGGCGTAGACGTCGGAGGCGGGGCCGACGTCACCACCGCGGACCTGCTCGGGGGCGAGGTAGGCCGCTGTCCCGGGCACGTGGCCGGTGCGGGTGAACCACGTGGCGTGCGCCGAGCGTGCGAGCCCGAAGTCGGCCAGGTACGGCGTGTCGTCGTGGTCGAGCAGGATGTTCGAGGGCTTGACGTCCCGGTGCACCACGCCCTGGTCGTGCACGTGCGCCAGCGCTTCGGCCACCTCAGTGCCCAGTCGGCGGACCTGGGCCACCGATAAGGCGCTCTGCTGTATTCGGGCGCGCAACGTGGGTCCTTCGACCAACTGCAGCACCATGAACGGCCTACCGCCGTGGAGCCCCGCGTCATAGAGGGACACCACGGCGGGATGCGCCAAGCGGGCCAACGTCCGGGCCTCGAGGTCGAACCTGCGTACGGCGTCCACATCGGCGCTCGGCCGGAACACCTTGATCGCCACCGGCCGACGCAGGTCCTGGTCGAGGGCGCGGTGGACTTCGGCCATGCCCCCGGCCCCGAGCAACCCGGTCAACTCGTACCTACCGCCCACCAGGTGGCCGACAGGAAGGGGCACCGCCACACCTGCCTCCGCAGAACCGACACGACATTCAATACCCATTGTCGGTTCGTCGAATAGGAACGTTATCCGCAGTATGTCGAACATACCTGAATAGACCATCGTGCCGCGACCCTCGATCAGGGCATCCATCGGGTACGGGATTCGATCCGATGGCGTCGGTGAGGCGTGGGGTGCTCCGGTCCCGCTCCGTGAGCTCATCGGCACAGGGCGACTCGATCGCCCTGTTGTCACTGGTCACGAGGC
The DNA here is from genome assembly GCF_050946825.1 of Actinosynnema sp. CA-299493. Classification (NCBI taxonomy): domain Bacteria; kingdom Bacillati; phylum Actinomycetota; class Actinomycetes; order Pseudonocardiales; family Pseudonocardiaceae; genus Actinosynnema; species Actinosynnema sp. CA-299493. Next base: position 6,743,446 of record NZ_CP191993.1, on the reverse strand, counting down.
TCGGTGGACGACGGTGCCGATCCGGGGGGCGGGCGAATCGTACTCCTTGATCAGGCTGTCGAGCCCGATGTCGGTCACGTGGGTCGAGAAGGATGTGCCACGGACCGCCAGAGGTTCGTCGTTCCGCCGTTCGTCGTTCCGCCGTTCGTCGGTTCACCGGACGGCGGTGAAGGTGACGGTACCGCTGACGCTGGTCAGGCCCTGTGGGTGAGGCAGGCGGTGAGGTCGGTGGCGGGCAGGACTTTGGTCTGCACGACGGTCGCGCCTTGGAACAGTCCGTCGACCACGGTGCCGGTCAGGACGAGCACGGTGGTGCCGCCGGGTTTGAGGTTGACCTCGAAGCCGCCTCGGACGGTGCTGCTGTGCCCGGTGTTCCAGTGGTAGGTGGAGGTGTTGGTGGTGGAGCCGGCCAGGCAGCTGAACGTGCCGCTGACGGTGGAGGTGGAGGTCGCGCCGGTGATGTCGGGGTGGCTGGGGGACACGCAGCCGCCCAGCGTGCCGGTGGCGTGGAAATCGATGTGCCTGGGCAGCAGCGTCATGCCGGGGGAGTAGGTGCCGATCCGGGTGCCCAGGGCGCAGTTGACATCCACCGCGGACGCCGAAGCGGGCGCGTGGAAGATCCCTGCGGCGCCGAGCAGGCCGCCGACCACGGCGGCGATCGATGAACGCAGGCGCATGGGATTCCTGTTCCCCGGGAAGGTGGTGGGCGAATCCGGCTCCGCGATCCGTGCGAGTCCGACATGCCACCTCCGGGTGCAGCGGGCGACACGTCCTCGCGACGGACTGCGAGGCCTCGCGCGTGGCCTGCGAGCACTCCTTGCGAGGCGGTCGGTCAGGTGAGCTGGGTGATGGTGATGTTGGCGGGGCCGCTGGTGCCGGTGACGCCTTCGGGGGTGAAGCACTGCGCCGGTGTGGTGTTGAGCAGCGCCGCGGTCATCACGACGGCGGCTCCGGTGAACCGGCCCGCGGTGACGGTGCCCTGGTAGACCACGACGACCTCGTTGGCGGGTCGCAGCACGACCAGCCCCACCGCGGCCACGGTGGTGGTCTCACCGGTGTTCCAGGTGATGGTCACCGTGATGGAGACTCCACCACCCAGGCAGGACACCAGACCGTTCGCCGCGATCGCGTACCCGCCGGAGGTGATCGTGGGTGATCCGCTCGAGACGCAGGAGCCGTAGTCCGCGCTGGAGGTGATGGAGACGACCCTGGGCTGCGCGGTGACCCCCGGCTGGTAGGTGTTGGCGCCGCTGCCCACGCACGACAGCAACTCGACGTCCGCGGCTTGGGCCGTTGGTGCGGCGGCCACCACCGCGACCGCCACCGACATGGCGACGACGACGCCCACGAAGGACCGCCGCGCCGCCGACACCAGTTTCCCGATTCCCGCAGTCCTCATCGGAGCACCCCACATCCGTGACTCGTCCGGGTTCACACTGTAATCACGTGGTGGCATGCCGAACGGGCGAAATGCGATGACACTTTCCGTATGCGCCCACGAGCGCGGAACCGCAGATTTCGTTGCCGCAGGTCCGCGCTGCCGGTGTTGCGACAGCGGCTCGGAGGATTGCGAGCAAGAGTCACATCCTGTGCCGTGATTCCCGATTACCAACCGTTCGGCGGATTTTCGGGTGCTCCGCGATCTCGTCGGACGAGCGCAGTTCCCGCGACGTGGTGACACGACGGATGAGAAGGCTCGGAGCCGTGTCGGCCACCGCCGTGTTGGTGCTGGCCGGTGGTGTGCCCGCAGGCGCGGTGGACGGCACGCCGCCCGGCGGGATCGGGATCGCGGTGGACATCGAGACCCGTTACCCGACACGGTCATTTCCAAGGGAGGCCGGGCGTGGGCGCCGTCGCCTGGCTGCGTTCTCCACCACCGGCCGGGTCTTCTGGACAGGTCTTTCACGACGCGTCGGGGCGCCTGCAATAGCAGGACGGCAGCACCAACTTCACCGCAGGGCTGAGGGCGGGCACCGAGGCCGCGAACGCGACGATCGAACCCCGGTGACGGCCATCAACGTGCCGACGGCGGCGAGGCCGACCACAGGCTTGATCTTCGAGGTGACTCGCATGGCGTTGCTCCTGATGTCGAGCGGGAACCACGCGGTGAGGACACCGCGAGGTGGACGGTGTGAGCCGGACGGCGCGGTGACCCGCGGTCGTCAGGGCTGGGCCGTCGGTACGGGTCCGCTCTGGCTCGTCGGCTCGGGAACGAGTGAGGTGTCGACCACCGAGGACGTGGTCGGGCCTGTTCCGGGGCGGCGGGGATCGGCTGTTCGGATGTCGGCGCGGGTTGTGCCGACGTCGCCGGCACTGCGGCGGAACTCCTGTCAGGAGCCCACCTGCCGGTCGCGCCGTCGATCGACACCGTCACGATCGAGGTCAGAGCGGCCGCGGCGTTCGCCACTCCCGTGACGAACTCCGCGCCGAGGGGACAGGTGGCGACCACCGCGGTGATGGCGATAACTCGCCGGGCGGTGCGCGAGCGGTCGGCTTTCTCGGGATCGCGGTTTCCGGGGGCTTTCGTCGTTCCGGGGTCAGGCACGGTGGCTCGCAATGTTGTCCGCTCTGCGGTCTTGCCGCCGAAATCTCCGGGGTTCGGCCCGCGGTCCGCCAGGGGCTCGGAGATCCACCGAGCAGGGGACTGGCGGTGCGCGGTCTTCATCGACTTCTTCGGACTTGGCCGGGGGAATATTACTCCGGCCGGTCGTGCGTTTATGTCGGACGACCGTTGAATTCCAAGATCGCCCTGGATGACTGGTGGAAGGAGACACGTGCCGAGTCGAAGCGTTCCGGGAGGGCGCGCGGTCGTCGGAGTGATCGGAAGTGGTGACTGTGAAAACCTCTCAAGTCCGCTGTGTCGTCGCAGGTGGGGGTGTCGGGCGTTTCCGGCTTGCCTTCGACTTCGGTGATATTCGAAATGAAGGCAGAAAGACCGGTGCGATGATCGGGTCACTCGGAGCGGAAATTCCGGAGGAGCCGGCTTCCACGCATCGGAGTGAGAACCGATCGCATTGGGGTGGTCGACCATGATGTGCCTTCCCTCGCACCGCAAAATGGTGGAGTGTGGTCCGCGAAGGGCGCTGTCCGATTCGACGTCTCATTTCAGGAGCGTCGACCCTGGTGACTCTGGACCCCGGTCATTCGGATTACCCCTGCGGGTCCGCGGCATCGGCTCGGACCCACCCACGGGTGGAGAGTGATCATGATTTCAACAGCACGCGCAGGCACGGCCCGCCGCTTGGGCCGGGCTCTGATCGGTTTGGGTACGGTGGCCGGGTTCGCGTTGGTGGCACCGGGCACGGCCCTGGCGATCCCGCCGGGGTGCACGCAGACGGGCAACAACTTCGTCTGCACCGCCGGCATCCCCGCCGGCCAGGTCCTCGACGGCACCTCGGCCAACAACATCATCACCATCACCGGAGGCCCGGTCGACGGGACCGTCAACGGCCTCGGCGGCAACGACACGATCACCGTCACCGGTGTCGCGGGTGTCGCGGGCTCGGCCGGGGCTCCCGGTGCGAACGGCACCGTGGGCACCCCGGCCGGCAGCGCCGGCGGCAACGGCGGCGTCGGAACAGGCGGCGGTGTCGCCGTCGGCGGCACCGGGATCATCGACGGTGGCGTCGGTACGGACAGCATCACCGTCATCGGCGGCGCGGGTGGCAACGGCGGCAACGGCGGCATCGGCGGGACCGGACTGAGCAGTGGCGCCGGGGGCGCCGGCGGCAACGGCGGCGTAGCCGGGGTCGGCGGGGCGGGCAACGCCGGACTGATCCACGGCGGCGTGGGCAACGACACCGTCAACGCGACCGGCGGCAAGGGCGGCAACGGCGGTCTCGGCGCGCTTGGCGGCAACGGCGGCGCTGTCGCGGGCGGCGCGGGCGCCGGTGGCATCGGTGGCGCGGCCGGTGTCGGCGGTGTCGGAAACTCCGGCACGGTCAACGGTGGCACTGCGGACGCCGGTCTCGACAGCGTCACCGCCACCGGCGGTGCGGGTGGAGCCGGTGCCGCAGGTGGTGTCGGCGGCTGCGGCAGCGGCGGCGGCGCGGGCGGTGTCGGTGGCGCGGGTGGCGCGGGCGGTATCGGTAACTCCGGCACGATCAACGGCGGCGCCGGAGTCGACACCCTCAAGGCCAACGGCGGTCTCGGTGGCGCCGGTGGTGGCGGAGGCAAGGGCGGCAACGGCATCAGCGCCACCCAGCCCGGCGGTGCGGGCGGTGTCGGCGGCGCGGGTGGCGCGGGCGGTATTGGCAACTCCGGAGCCGTCAACGGCGACCTGGGTGCCGATGTCATCACCGTCACCGGCGGCAACGGTGGTAACGGCGGTGCCGGCGGCAATGGCGGCACCGGGTGCAGCGGCCCCGGAGGTGCCGGCGGACTCGGCGGCGCCGCGGGCGCGGGCGGCCTGGGTAACACCGGCACCGTCGAAGCCGGCGCGACCGTCGTCAACGGATCTCCCGGCATCGCCGGCGCCAACGGCGTAGCCGGTGTCAACAACGGTGGCGTCTGCTCCTGCTGACCGACAGCAGTAACCAAGGTTCACGCCCCGGGCTTGCGGCCACCACCGCAAGCCCGGCGTCCGGCTCGCGCGACGGATCACCGGACACCGCCGCTGCGTCCGCGACTACGAACGCCTGCCCCACCACCACGAGGCCGCGGTCCGCTGGTCCACGATCCGCATCACCACCCGCCGACTCACCCAACACAAGTAGCTCGGAAACGGCTACTTGGTCAGGGCGTAGTGGACCTGGCACGGACGATGAAGCGTTTGAGGCGACGCGTGATGTCGTCTCGACAGTCCTTGCGCGGTGCAGCGGTGAACGGAAGCGCGGGTATGGGGTCGTGTCGGGCGGGATCCGAGTGGTCGACGGGCTGCTGCTCGGCTGCCGCGTTCATGCTTGGCGCGCCCGTCGGGTTGGCGTCATAGCCCTTCGGCGAGCAGTCGCTCGCTGTTCGGGATCTTTCCCTCGTGGGCGCGGGCGACGAGCCGTTGCGCGCAGTGTTCGTTGCCCTTATGCGTCCGGTCGAGCAGTTCGCCGTGCCGGCCGCGTTCGGCGAGCAGCGCCGCCGGCTCTCGGCCGGCGTGGCCGAGGCCGGTGTCGGCCAGCGTGATCGCAAGCTCGTCATTGCCCCTGTCGACCAAGGCGGCGAGCAGCCGTTCGGTCGGCGGGTGACCGGCCTCCACGAAGCCCGACACCACCGCCTCGGCGTCGGCTTGGTCGTTGGTGGACAGGGTGTGGGCGGCCAGGTTTGCGGCGGCTTCGGGCATGCCGGTCGCGGCGAACCGCTCCGCCAACCAGGCGCCGGCCCAGTGCGGCCCGGCGCGCGATGGTCAGCGCCTCGTCCCACCGTCCGGCGTCGGCCAGCGGGCCAGTGTCTGATCGTGCTCGCGGGGGAGGTCCGGGAGCCCGGGTCCGTCGACCGCGACGGCGTGCCGTGGGTGCAGGTGCACGCCGCCCGTGATCGACCCGGCCTGGACGACCAGGGTCGCCTCGCCGGACATCTCGATACGCACCGGGTTGGGCACGCGCCCGACGCTACGGAATCTCCTCACGCTTCACCACGAGCACGCCGGTGGTGTTGCGACCACCGTGCGGCCGGCTCGCATGCGCCTGATCCGATCACACGGGCCACGGCCAACGTGCCGGACTTCAGGTGCTTGCCGCTCGCGGGCGAGGCGGTTCGATGCGTTCACTGCGGTGGTCTGCCGGTCCGTACCGATGGGAGCGGGGGCAGGTGTTCGGTGGTGGTTGCTTGCCGATGTTCGGAGTTGACATCTCGCTGCTACCCCTGGCCGCAGGGCCGGGCGGTCAGGGGTAGCGGTCGCTGCCGAGGCGGCAGGCGAGAACCGGGTCGTCCGGTCAGGCCCGGATCAGTTGCCACTGCTGGTTGGTCCCGCCGTTGGCGGCCCACTGCACGACTTGCGCCCCGTCGCTGGTCGCGGCGCCGGAGACGTCCGCCACCAGTCCGCTGTCGTGGCTGGTGATGGTGTGGTAGCCGTTGCCGGTGGACCGCAGGTACCACATCTGGTTGGTGCCGCCGTTGGCCGTCCACTGCTGTAGTTGCAGTCCGGCGGTGCTGCTGCCGCCGTTGACGTCGAGCGCCTTTCCGCTCGGGATGTACCGGAGGGTGTAGGAGCCGTCGGAGGTCGTGGCGACGGTCCAGGTGCCGGTGCCGCTCTGCTGGACCACCTTGGCGCCGTCCGCGGTGGAGTTGCCCGCGACGGCGAGCGGCTTGCCGCTGTTGCGGTTGACGATGCGGTAGGTGCCCGGTGCGGGCCCGTCTCCGCCGCTGGAGTCGTTAATGACCGCCAAGCTGGTCGACGACATCACCGACACCCACTCTGACAAGACCCGCGAGTCCATCGGCCAGGGCGTCGCCAACATCGTCACCGGCTTCTTCGGCGGCATGGGCGGCTGCGCGATGATCGACCAGACGATGATCAACCTGAAGGTCTCCGATGCCCGCACCCGCCTGTCGACCTTCCTCTCCGGCGCGTTCCTGATGGTGCTGTGCATCGTGTTCGGCCCGGTCGTCTCCGACATCCCGATGGCCGCGCTGGTCGCCGTGATGGTGATGGTGTCGTTCGCGACGTTCGACTGGCACTCGATCGCGCCGAAGACCCTGCGCCGCATGCCGCTGGGGGAGATCACCGTCATGGTGACGACGGTCGCCTGCGTGGTGATCACCCACAACCTCGCGATCGGCGTCGTCGTCGGCTCGATCACCGCGATGGTCATCTTCGCCAGGCGCGTCGCCCACCTGGCCGAGGTCACCGCCGTCCCCGACCCCGACGGCACGACCGTCGTCTACCGGGTCACCGGCGAGCTGTTCTTCGCCTCCTCCAACGACCTCGTCGGCCGGTTCGACTACACCGGCGACCCGCTCCACGTCGTCATCGACCTCGGCGCCGCGCACATCTGGGACGCCTCCTCGGTCGCCGCGCTCGACGCGATCGAGACCAAGTACGCCCAGCGCGGCAAACCGTCGAGATCGTTGGCCTCGACCCGCACAGCGCCCGCCTGCACGGCAAGCTCACCGGCGAACTCACCGCCGGCCACTGACCGCCTCGACGCCGGTTGCCCCGCCAGGATCGGTCGGGGCACCGCGTGGTGCTCAAGCGGCGTCGGTCAGGTGTCGGGCGCGTTCGGCCAGTGCTCGTGCCAGGTGTGAAGGTGTGTCGGTGTCTGGGTGACGTCTTGCCTGGTAGAGCAGATCGAACACGAACCGCCGCGCAGTTCCAGTCGCGTGGACGGCAAAGGTTGTTCGCTTCCGTCGTAGATCGACGTTGTGCGGTGGAGAACGGGTCAACCGGCCGTCGCCGTGGTGGCGCGGCCGGGTTGGCGAGTCAGAACGGCCCACACCGTCTTGCCCACCGCGTGGCGCACGGCTCCCCAGCGTCGGCACAGCCGGTCCACGAGCACCATCCCGCGACCGCGGGTCACCCGGACCGAGGATCGACCCACCACCGGCAGGTGCGGCGACAGATCGGTCACTTCCACGCGGATCAGAGCACGGGTGCGCCGCAACCGCAGGTGCAGGGGGTGCTGCCCGTGCTGGTAGGCGTTGGTCACGAGCTCGGACACCACCAACCTCGCGTCGGCGATCTCGTCCTCGGTGAGATCGGCCAAGGCCTCGCTCGTCCAGCGCCGCACTCCGGCGAGATCAGGCATCTCACCGACCAGTTCGAGCACAGGGTGTTCGGACAGCTCGGCGGGTCGGGTTCTGTTCGCGGGAGTCTCGTCGGTGATCATGGCCGTCCTCACTGCCGACTGTGTTGCGTCACAGCTTGCTTACCCAATAGCAAGATCATCATCACGGACCGGCGATCACCCGATGTGGTGCAACAACGATCACGGTCCACCCGGCGAACACCCTGTGGTGGTCTCACCTCGCCCACTACGACGGTCGCGGTCAGGTCCGGGACGGGCGCGCCGGTGGGGTCGTGACCGTTCTGCCACGCCGCACGGTCTGCTCGTCCGTGACGGGCGCACCTCCGGCGCGTCGCCGGGAACCCGGCAGTTCGGTGGCTGTGGCGCTGATCCGCTGCCAGGCGGCGTCGATGTGCGCGGTGGTGGTGGTCGGGCCGCCGGTGGCCATGCGCAGGGTGTGGCGGCCGTGGACTTCGGTGTGGCTGAGCAGCAGTTCGCCGGTGGCGTTGAGGCGGTGCAGGAGTTCGGCGTTGGTGGTGTCGTCGGCGCGCAGGCGGAAGCAGACCAGGCTGAACGGGTGGGGTGCGGTGATCTCGAAGCGCTCGTCGGCGCGGACGTGGTCGGCGAAGCGTCGGGCGAGGGCGATGCCGTGGCGGAGGTGGGCGCGCAGCCCTTCGGCACCGTACCAGCGCAGCACGAACCACAGCTTGAGCGCGCGGGAGCGGTGGCCCAGTGGGATCTGCCGGTCGCGGAAGTCCACCGCGCCCGTGGTCTCGTGCAGGTAGGGCGGCGAGGTGGTCATCGCGGCGGTGAGCGCGGTCTGGTCGGCGACCCACAGCGCGCTGCAGTCGAAGCCGGTGAGCAGCCACTTGTGCGGGTTGACGCAGTAGCTGTCGGCCAGTTCGACGCCGTGGTGGATCCACCGCAGTTCCGGGCAGGCGGCGGCGACGCCGGCGTAGGCGGCGTCGACGTGCAGCCAGATGCCGTGCTCCCGGCACAGCCGGCCGATGTCGGCGATCGGGTCGACGGCGGTGGTGGAGGTGGTGCCGATGGTGGCGGCGACCATGACCGGGACCCGCCCGTCGGCCAGGTCGGCCTCGACGAGTTCCCGCAGGTGCTCCACGCGCAGGGCGAGGGTGTCCGGGTCGGTGTCGACCAGTCGCAGGGAGGATTCGCCGAGGCCGGCGACGCGGACGGCCTTGGCGATGGAGCAGTTGCCCTCGGTGGAGGTGTAGGCGGTGTAGCGGGGCCCGGCGCCGTGCTGCCGCCAGTGCTCGCCGCCGCGTCGCCACAGCGCTGCGGCCAACGCCACCACCACGCCGCCCGAGGCGGTGTCGTTCAGCACGCCGTTGCCGCGGAACGAGGTGGGCAGGTCGAGCAGGTCGGCCAGCCAGTCGCACACCACGCCCTCCAGCTCCACCAGGGCGGGGTTGGCCGACCACAGCATCGCCTGGGGGTTCAGGCCCGCGGTCAGCAGTTCGCCCAGCACCGACGGCGCGGAGTTGGTCATGGGGAAGTGGCCGAGGAACATCGGGTGCTGCCAGTGGGCCATCGCGGGCACGAGCAGCCGGTCCACGTCGGCCAGCAGCGCCTCGAACGGCTCGCCGTGCTCCGGGGCACTGGACGGCAGCGAGGTCGTCACCTGTCCGGGGCGCACGTCGGGGGTGACCGGTCGGTGTTCGAGTCCGGTCCAGTGACGGGCCAACCAGTCCACCACCGCGTAGCCGTGCCGGCGGAACTCCTCGACGTCCATGTGGCCGGCGGAGGAGGGCTGTGGTGGTGTCACGGGGTTTCTCGCTCGGGGAACCGGGAGTGGTAAGCGGTGAGGTGCTCTGGTGCGTCGGTGAGGAAGGGCAGGTCGGTGGTGACCATGCGACGCACCGCCAGCAGCGGCAGCGGGCTGCGCAGCGGGCGGAACGCCGGGTTGCGGATGCCACCGGCGGCGGGTGGGCCGTCGTGGAACTCGCCGATCATCAACCCGGCGCGGGCGAACGAGGTCTTGGCCCGCCGCTGCGCCCGCTCGACCTCGTGCGGATCCAGTGCGGTGAACACGACCAGCAGCGCGTGGTGAATTTCGGACGGGTCGGTGCGGGCGGTGAACCAGTCCCGGTAGTGGCCCATCACCCCGACCACGTCGTCAACCTCCCGGACCCTGTGGGCGATCACGGCCGCCCACAGGGTCCCCGCCTCCAGCGCCCGAGGCACGTACGGGCAGACCGGCCCTGATCGCCCCAGCTGGAGGTGGGACTGGCACAGGTACTCCCGAGCCCACCGGTCCAGCTCGCCGAGAACCCCGTCGGACGGGTTGGCGCCCCACGGAACGGGGACGGGCAACCCTTGCGGACCGGTAGCTAACGCCGTGGTCATGCCTGGTCGAACTCGTGCCCGGCCTGGCTGTCGGTGTAGAACGCCACCGCGGTGGCCAGCACCTCCGCAACGCTGACCACGCCGTCGCCATCGCTGTCCACGTGGGCGGCCTGCTCGGCCGCGGCGTGCGGTGCGGCGCCCATCGCGCACAGCGTCCGCTCCCACTCCTCCAGGTCGACGGTGCCGTCGCCGTTGGCGTCGGCGACGGACACCACGGCTTCCGCCCAGGGGCGCACGATGACGGCGAATCCCCCGGGGTTGTCCCGCAACCGGTCCTGCGCCGCCGACACGAACTCCGACTCGGTGATCGCCCCGTCGTCGTCGGCGTCGGCCACTTCGGCCAGCCCCGTGAAGAACGCCCGGGCACCGGCCATCAGTTCACGGCCCTTGGCCGACTCCGGCGGCAATCCGAAGGTGAGCAGGACTGACCTGGCCATCGCCTCGAAGTCGTCGACGGTGACCCGCCCGTCGTGATCGCGGTCGAACGTCGCGAACCGGGCGGCCATCTTGGTGGTGTACGCGTCCTGCACGATGGTCATGGTGGGACAACTCCCTGCCTGGGACGGTGGAATTCTGGCGGGTTCCACAGCGGGATGGTCACAGGCAATCCACACCACTGCACCCCTCCACCCGCGAGTTCCATCCATCGAGTGAGTCACCGTCGAGTGGACTGTCGCATCAGAACGGAGGCTCGCCGAAGCCTTCCGCGCAGACCACGCCGTGTTCTCCGCCATACCGGACGAAGCCGTCGCACCGGGCGTTGCACACCCCGTCGGTTGGCCGATCACCCGCAGCCACCGCGACGCGCCGCACCCGCCGTGGCCCGGCCGACGGCCAGGTCCGCGCCGGCATCGCGCCGACGACCTGCCGGCAGACCCGGTCCATGATGGCCGGCAGTTCCTCCCCGTCCAGATCAGCGTGACCACCTCCGGACCGCGTTCACCGGGCACGACCAGACCTCGCTCACGGCCTCCCCGGACGTCGACTGCGGCTATCGGAACGGTCGCGAATCCGGGACCTCGCGTTCCGCGGACGTGCCATCGGTGCTGATAGCTTGGCGTTGAAGGTTCGTCGCGCGCATCGATTCAGCGGTGTGCCGCCTTCACCACACCGGTCCCGCGAACGCAGGAATTCCGCCGTGAGGCGGGGTACGGCGCCTCTCTCCTCGTCCAGCAGCGCGGCAGGGAAAGAATCGCACCATCGCCGAGACGATCATCGACGGCAAATGGTGTCGTCCCGCTCGTCGTGCCTCGTCGCCCTGGGGTTTCCTTGCTCGGTGCGACCGACAGGAGCGTCCCCCATGGAACCCGTCCCAGACGACTCGTGGCCGCAAGTGCTCGACGAGGTCACCGGCGCCTTGGCGTCCCTCACCGCCACACTGGGCACCGAGGACGACTTCGAGGCCCTGCTGCACCGGGTGTGCGAGCAGGTCACCACCGCCGTACCCGGCGTGGACGAGGCCACCATCACCCTGCTCCAGGACGGCGAACCGACCACCATCGCGAGCACCAGCGAAGTCGTCGTCGACCTCGACCGCGGCCAGTACGAGCGAGGTGACGGACCGTGCCTGGAAGCGGCCCGCACCGGGGAGCTGGTGCGCGTGTCGATCGGTGAGGTGGCCGAGCGGTGGCCGGAGTTCGCCCGGGACGCGGGCGCCGCCGGGTTCGGCAGCTTCCTGTCCGCGCCTCTGGCGATCAACGACGGCCACGGTGGCGGCGTCAACTGCTACAGCGGCCACCCGGGCGGCTTCGCCGAGCTGGACGAGAAGCTGCTCGGCCTCTACACCGGCGCCGCCACCGCCGCGCTGCGCGCCTACTGCCGCTACCAGCACGCCCGCGACGTCACCGGGCAGTTGCGCATCGCGCTGGAGACCCGCGCGGTGATCGATCAGGCCAAGGGCATCCTCATGGCCATCCGCCAGATCAACGCCGACGAGGCGTTCACCCTGCTGGTCGAGCAATCCCAACGGGAGAACGTCAAACTCCGCGACCTGGCAGCGCGGTTCGTCGACCACGCCACCGGCGCCCGATCCTCCTGACCGGCACGACCCGCCGCGTTCGGGGACGGTGGTGGTGCGCCACCGGTTCGGTGCGCGTCCGGAGATGGTCGTCCACACGGCCCTGCCTCCACCGGGCAGCGGGGGAGGTGCCCCACTTCCAGGACAGCTCGTCCACCACGATCAGGCCCGGCCCCGCTGCATCACCCCGTCGAGCACAACCCGATCACCAGCATGAGTCGGGGTGTCGGGCGGCAGAACCACTGCCTCGGCGCGGCTGCGATGCGCCCAACGTGCCCTCGATCCGATCAACCGGCGACCGCGGGTCGACGTGATCCCGGCGACCTTCACCACGACAAGTGCCTGATCCGGTGGCCGGTGGTTCGTCAGGAGGCCTGGCGCATGGCTACCGGTTCCTCGTCCGCCTCCGCGGCGTCGGACCGGGTCGTGTCGACCGGCGGGGTGTCGGCGCGGCGCTCTGCGCCCTCGCGGCCGGGTAGCAGGTCGAAGCGGGCGGCCAGCTCGTCGTAGATCGGGGTCGCGACCGCGTCGACGGGCGGCGCGGTGCTCGTCCGAGCAGGAGTCGCGGTGCCGTTGCGACCGGCGGAGGAAGTGCCGCCGCGGTGCTCGGCGGAACCGTCGACGGGGCGGTTGCTGCTGCTCATCGCTGTGGTCCCTGGTCGATCGATGGGGCATCCCGGTCAGGCTGCACCGGAAGCGGACGCGTCCCGGCAGCCGTAATTACCCCGATCGGGTGACCGCCAACCCTTCACCCGCAGATTTTCGTCCAAGACCCGCGAGGCCGTCGTCACCTGCTGATCGCCCGCTTGTCCAGCGGGGAGCCTCGGTGACACCCGCCGACGCCAGGTCGGCACGCGGTGGTCGTGGATCGTGGTCCGGGGCCGATGCCGCCGCACGCACCGCGTCGTCGGATGACCACCGGCCGCGTGCTGTTCGCACACTTATTTACGCGTCGGTGCCGGCACGACCGCCAGCACGACCACCGAGGTGCCGGCCTTGCCGGGGTGTCGCGGTGAAGCGAGAGCAGGACCGTCCGGCGCGCGGTCGGCGACTCGGCTGCGGAACACGAGCCGTTCCAGCCACAACGCGACTCCCGTGCAGCCGATCGCGGCCACCAGCGGCCACATCACCGCCTCGTGCACGGCCACGACCGCGTCGACCACCGCCACACCGAGGAACACCACAGCCAGCAGCCGCAGGACTGTCGAGGTCCGCAGGGATCCCGTCGGGTGCATGTCATCGGCCACGTCCGTTGTATCGCCGGGTGATGGATCTGTCGTTACCGTCGAACCGCGCTTCGTCGATCGCCGTTGACCGCGCCGACCCGGTCCGACGGGCACGGGTTGGCCGGCTCCTCCTACCCGCCTGCTACGCCGTCGGATCACGCGCATCCCGTCCATCCGCCGGGCTCGGCGGGAGGAGTGGATGCCGCACTGGTGGCGGACACCCCTCGGTGCTCCAGCCGGGCGGTTCCGTGAGAACTGCTCCAAACGGGTGTCGGTCGAGGTGAGGGCGTGTCGATGGCGGTGGCCCGGGTAAGTCGTGCGCATGGGGATGCCGGTCGAAGTGGTGGTGGCCTTGGTGGTCGCGGCCTGCGTCGGGTTCACCGTGCTGGCGCTCGCGGGCAACCGCGTGACGGTGACAAGGGCTCGGATGTTCAGCGGCCAAGTCGTCGAGCGGCGTCATGAGAAGGTCGTCACGGGGAGAAGCGTCCACTTCGACTTCTGGGTGATCGTGCTCACCGATGACGACGAAACAATCAGTGTCGGGGTGACGCCCGAAGTCTTCCGCGGCCTCGCTGTCGGTGATCGAGTGGCCAAAGAGCCGGGACAGCACTGGCCCACCCGGGTCTGATGACCTGATGTCGGCTGGGATGTCCACCACCGGTCCGGGTTCGACCTGCCGTCGACCGTTCGGAGCTCCGCCTGCTCGACGCGAGTGCAGCGTTCTCCGTGCGTTGCGGTCCACCCTTACCGGGCGGCGCGGTGATGCGGAGCCTTGTCGAGGCTCGGGATCGCGCACGGGTCCTTCGAACGTCCCGACGTCGTGCAGCGGCGCTGCCGCGCCTGTCCGCCCGTGTGCCGCCGGCTACTTCTTGCCCTTGCCGGGTGGCTGCGTCTTGTCCTTCTGCTTCTTCGCACCCGGTTCCGCAGCCGGGACCCGGGCGGCGGCTGGTTGGTGCGCCACTTCCGGGGCGGCGGGAGCGGGGGCGGCGGTGTCGACCCGGGCGGCGGTCTGCTCGGCCGGTGCCGCGGTCTGCGGTGGCGCTGTGAAGGCGGGGGCCGTTGTGCTGGAGGACGTGGTGGTCGTGGAACTGCCGGACGTCGGCGCCGAGTTCACCGGTTGAGCCCCCGGGGCCATCGCCCACGCGACGCTGACCGCGCCCAACAGCGCTGCGGCCGAGGCCAGGAGCGCCTTGCGCGGCACCCGTGCCAGGAGTGGCACCTCCACCGCAGCGGTCTTCGCGACGCCGTCCGGAACCGGGACGGTGTCATCGACCGGGCTGAGCCGCAGAGCGCGGGCGCAGTCGGCTGCGGTCGGCCGTCGATCGGGGGCGGTGGCGGTCATCGACGACAACAGGCTCGCCAGCTCGGCTGGCAGGTGCGGGGGGATCGTGGGGGAGCGGTGCAGGCGGGCGACGGCCGCCTCGACCTCGCCACCGGGGTACTCGCGGTGGCCGGTGAGGCACTCCAGCAGGACCAGCCCGAGGGCGTAGACGTCGGCGGGGTGGTCGACGTCTACGCCGCGGACCTGTTCGGGGGCGAGGTAGGCCGCGGTGCCCACCATCTGGTCGGTGCGGGTCAGCCGGGTCGCGCCGGGCAGGTGGGCCAGGCCGAAGTCGGCCAGGTACGGCTTGTCGTGGGCGTCGAGCAGGATGTTGGACGGCTTGACGTCGCGGTGCACCACACCCCGGGCGTGCACGTAGGCCAGCGCCTCGGCCAACTCCGCACCCAACCGGCGCACCCGCCACGCCGGCAACGGGCCGTCGGCGATCTCGCCGCGCAGGGTGTGCCCCTCGACCAGCCGCATCACCAGGAACGGCGTGTCGCCGCCGGTACCGGCGTCGTGGACCGGCACCAGACCGGGGTGCGACAGCCCTGCCAGCGTGCGGACCTCCGCCTCGAACCGGTGCCTGGCCGTGTCGTCCCACCCGGGCCGGAACACCTTGACCGCCACCTCACGGCCCAGCACCACGTCCTCGGCGCGGTAGACCTCGGCCATCCCGCCGACACCCACCGACTCCAGCAACCGATAGCGACCCGCCAACAGGCTGCCGTTCACCGTCAGTGACACCGCGACACCTTCCATCACCCGACCCGATGCTTCCGGGTGCCCTGCTGCGGAGACCCGAAACAGTTCAGGGGAAGTCCGTGTTGTGGTCGCAACAGACGGGGCCTCAGGCGTTCCGGCTCGGCCTGGACGTCCGACCCGCTACCCCGACCGACAAGTAGCCGACGAGCAACGCCGTGTACGTGGCGCGGCTGCTGAAAGCAGGTCCGGTGCCCGGAACCGGTCCTGTGCCGACCGGGGGTGGGTATGTTCGTCCGTCGAGGTCAGCGCGCTGACGGCTCGACGCGCATCAAGGAGCAGCGAACCGGTGCGACGGCACGTTTTGTTAACGTCGGCGCGCTCGTGCGTGTGAGTCCCGCAGCGGAAGGGGGTGTGGCGTGCCGGTGAAGCCGGTCAGGAGTCACCGTGCCGTGGTGCGTCATCGGGTGAACTTCTGGGCGCGTACCTCGCCGGGTGATGCCTCGTTCGAGTACCGGGGTGCCGTGCCGTGGGAGGTGCAGCGGCCGGCGGACGGGGAACCGGTCGTGCGGCAGCTGCGTCGGTGCGTCGTGTGCGCGCGTGAGTTGACGTTCACCGTCCACAGCGTCGCGGCGACGGAGCTCAGGCGCGCGCGGTGGCGGTGGGGCATGTGGGCGTGCGGTGTGCTCGTGGTGTTCGGGCTGGCAGGCCTGGTTTCAGGGCGTCTCGGCTTGGCGGTGGCTGGCGGCGCGGTAGCGGTCGTCGGGGTGCTGGCCGGGGTGTTCGCCTGGATCGGTGGCCTCGGAGATGCCGGGGTGACCGGGCACGGGAACGGCTTGCCCGGCGTGCTGCCCAAGCACGCGGTCGTTCTGGACCCTCCGCACCCGTGACCCGGTGAGCTCCGGAACTCCGGTTCGTCCACGTAGTACCGGCCTACCGGACCGAGGACCGGCCGCGACACCGCCGAAGGCATGCGCGGCTGTCGTGCCGGTGCGGCGACTGACGTCCATTCGGGTGGGCTCGATGGACTGAAAGGGTTGGTGCGGGGTACTCGCGTCCGACAGCACGAGCGTCTTGATCGCGACCCAGGTCGGTGGGTGTCCGGTGCATCGACGCGCGGAGCAGTCCCGCGCACGAACCACAAATCTGCGGTGCCAGGCGAGCAGAGTGCCCGCGGTGACCGAAAAGATCCCCGACCAAGTCGAGGATCCACCAGCCCGGACAGAGTGGCGAACCGGACCGGTTGGCGAACTCGTAGCGGACGAGACCCGCCAACTGCTGGCGCAGGACCGCGTTCTCGTGCCGCAGCACGAGCAGTTCGGTATCCTTTGCCGCCTCGCTGCGCAGAAGCGCCGCCGAGACGGGCTGCAACCTCCGGGTCACCTTGTACAGCAGAGATCATCACCCGGACATGCTCTCAAGACGTGAGGCCCTCACTCTACCAGCGGTAATGACTTTTGAGCGGCACGAAAATTATTTCGACCTACGCTGAGCCAACCGAGTGCTTCTCCGGAACCCCCCTTGTGGCCCCGCCGGGAAGCTGCCACGGTCGACACCCGGGCAACACTTCGACGAGCGCCCGGAATTCACCGGAAACATTTCCGACGAACCACGGAGAGACAATGAACAAGGGGAGAAAGGCCGCCCTCGCGGCGACCATGACCGGACTGGCCCTGGGCAGTGCGCTGATCGGGGCCGGCCCCGCTGCGGCGAGCACCGACGGCATCGTGATCATCCAGGGGACCTGCGGCCAAAGCTTCAACCCGACGGTCGGCGGCGGCGCCGCAGCATGGCGGCTGACCTGCGCCAGCGGGCGAATCCGGGCACAGGGTTGGGTTTCGGACACCGACGCCGACGGCAAGCGGGCGGAGGTGTTCGGCACCTGGGGCAACGGGGACAGCTTCGGCATCGTGAAGGCCGCAGGGGACGGCAACACCACCAGCTTCGACAAATCCCACGCCGGCTCCACCGTTTACCTGTACCTGCGCGTCATCTGAGTGACGCCGACCGACCCCGGCGGTGCCACCGCCGGGGTCGATCAACGTTTCGCGAATGATCGTCGGGAATTCTGTGCTTGTTCGAAATGCCGTCCGTGCAGGTCAGGCAGCGCGCTGGCACTCGTTGAGGATGCAGCCGAGTCGTTGTCGTCGGCGAATGTCGTGCCGGTGGTTGTCGTAGAGGTGCTCGTACTCGCGCAGGGCGTGGAGCAGGTGCTGTTGGTTCCGGATGAGGGTGTGGTCGAGGAGTTCTCGGCGGCAGTTGTGGATCCAGCATTCCATGATCGTGTTCATGTGCGGGATGCGGACTCCGCTGAGAACGATCTGGATGCCCGTGTCGGCGAGGACGGCGTCGAACAGCGCCGGGTACTTCCGGTCCCGGTCGCGGATCGGAAACCGCACGGAGCTGCCTGCGTGCTCAATGTCCGTGGCGAGGTCTTGGCGGCTTGGGTGGCCTGGGATGCGGTGGGGTGCGCGGCCAGGACGACCTGACGCGGCCCGGCCGGCACACCGTGCCGGATGCGGTGGCGACGGTGGCGGTGCGGTGCCTGCGCCGTCGCGGCCGCGTGATGCTGCTGCTGTTCGCGGGGTTCGTCGTGGGCACCAACCTCTTGGTGGACAGGGCTGACGAACTGCTGGCGACGGGTCGGACCGCGCCGGGCGTCGTGGTCGGCGCGGAACCGGGTTGGCGTGGCCGGTTCGATCGAGGTGCGGTTCACCGTCGGGCGAGTGGAGTAGACCCGCAGGACCCGGAGCGCATCGCCGCGCCCGGAGTGGCCAATGACCCCTGTCTGCCGTCCATGCCGACTGTCGGAGCCCTCGTGGTGTCGGTGTGCTGCTGCCTCCGGGCTGATCGGGTCGGTCAGGTGGTGGGACGACAGGCATCGCTGCGGTGGTCGGGTGCGTCCCTGTTCGTCCGCCTCGTCTACCGGTCCGGGGTCAGGGCCGCGAATGCCTCGTCGACCAGTGAGCGCAGGTCGTCGGTGCCCTGGCCTTCGACCCAGGCGGTGAGGGCGGTGGTGAGGGTGGCGGTGGCGGCTGCGGCGATCACGCGCAGCCGCAGGTCGACCGGTCGCTGTTCGCGGTCGGCGAGTGCGGTGGCGAGCAGTTCGCCGGTGGTGGCGGTGTTGTGCCACTGCCGCGCTTGCAGGGCGGGGGTGGTGACGACGAGTCGGGTGCGGGCGTAGACGGCGTCGCGGTCGGTGTCGAGCACCGCGTCCAAGCCGGCGCGCAGGGCCGCGTGCAGCGCCTCCAGCGGACTTTCCCCGACAGGGCGGGTGCGGACGAGGTCGGCGATGAGCGGGTCGTAGTCGTCGTCTTCGACCACGGCTTCCTTGGTGGGGAAGTGGCGGAAGAAGGTCATGTGCGACACGTCCGCCGCGGTGGCGATCTGCTCGACCGTGGTCTGCTCGTAGCCCTGGTCGAGGAACAGGCGCAGCGCGTGTTCCTGGATGGTGCGGCGGGTGCGGGCCTTGCGCTGCTCGCGCACCCCGCCTCGCGCTGCCTGCTTCGTCACCGGTCAAGCATGACCGCCAGCGCCCGGCGCAGCGCGGCCGGCTCCGGCTTGCCGCGCCAGGCCAGGTGGCCGTCCGGGCGCACCAGCAGCGCGTCGCCGTCGCGGTGCACGTGCCGGACGTCGCCGAGCACGTCGCGGGCGACCGCAGCGCAGGCGTCGTCGCGCGGTGAGACGAGGGTCCAGCCGAACCGGTCGGCCGCCGCGAACTCCGGCACCCGGTCGCCGACCCTGGGCCGTCGCCCGAACGGCGACCGGGCGTAGCTGGTCTTCAGCTGCGACGCCTGTTCCCAGATCAGCTTCTCCACCGGTCGAAGGCCCATCAGGGGGAACAGCACCCGGTCGCGCACGAGTCGCGCCACGGGGGACTCGCCGAGCACGAGCCCGGTGAGACCGCTGGTGGCTCCGAGCACCTCCTCGGCGACGGGGCGGCGTTCGGCCTGGTAGTCGTCCAGCAGGTGGTCGCCGGCACGGCCGGAGGACACCAGGGCCAGCCGCCAGGCGAGGTTCTCGGCGTCGCCCAGCCCGGTGTTCATGCCCTGTCCGCCGAACGGGCTGTGGATGTGCGCGGCGTCGCCGGCCAGCAGCACCCGGCCGCGCCGGTAGGTCTCGGCCAGGCGGCGGTGGATGCGGAACACCGACACCCACAGCCAGTCCCCGCCGGTCGCCACTCGCGCGCCGGCGTGCCGGTGCGCGGCGCGGGTGAGGAACTCCGGGACGTCGTCCACCGAGGTGCCCGGGGCGGGTGCCATGAACCGCCACACCCCTCCGGGCAGCGGGAAGGCCGCGAACACCTCCCCGCCGTCGACCCACACCCCGACCGAGTCGCGCTCCAGCGGCAGGTCGGTGCGCACGTCTCCCAGCACGAAGCCCTCGACGAGCGGGACGCCGGGGAAGCCGATGCCGGCGGCCTTGCGGACCGCGCTGTGCGCGCCGTCGCAGCCGATCACCCAGTCGGCCGCCACCGGCCCGGTCGGGGTGGACAGCGCCACCCCGCGTCCGTCCTGGTCGAGGTCGGTGACCGCGATGCCCCACTCCACCCGGACATCCAGGTCCGCCAGGCGTGCCCGCAGCCCGGCTTCGACCTCGGCCTGCGACACGAGCAGACCGGGGCGGCGGACCAGCGCGGTGGGGTGACCGACCCGCAGTTCACCCGAGTGGCGACCACCGACGTGCACGACGACCCGGCGGATGCCGACCGATCGTGCCGGCAGGTCGCCCAGCGCGCCGAGCCGTTCCAACACCTCGCTGCCGCGCGGCTGCAACCCCAGGGCACGAGAGGTGGTCGCCGGCCCGGCCGCCGCGTCGACCACCCGCACCGGCACGCCGTACAGGCGCAGCGCGCACGCCGCCGCCAAACCGGTAGGACCCGCGCCGACCACCACTACGCCCATGAGCCGTAGTGTTATCCACTAACAACTGTTAGTCAATAACATTCCGTTGGTGGACGTCCGGGATGCCGTCGTGGTCGTCGTCGCGCGTTTCCTCCTCGTGGATGCGTCGGTAGACGCGGTTGCGCGCGCGCAGGATGACCGTGGCGACGAGGGCGGACAGCAGGGAGCCGAGCAGGATGCCGATCTTGGCGTCGTCGTAGGGACGGCTGCCCTCGCCGAAGGCCAACTCTCCCACCAGCAGCGACACGGTGAACCCGATGCCGCCCAGTACCGCCAGGCCCACCACGTCCACCCACGCCAGGTCGTCGTCCAGTTCGGCGCGGGTGAACCGCGACACCAGCCAGGTGGCGGCGGTGATGCCCACCAGCTTGCCCAGCAGCAGACCCGCCACGATGCCGAGGGTCACCGTGTCGGCCAGCGACGAGGTCAGGCCGGCCATCCCGCCGAGGGCCACGCCCGAGGCGAAGAACGCGAACACCGGCACCGCGACCCCGGTCGACAACGGCCGGAACCGGTGCTCGAAGTGCTCGGCCAGCCCCGGCCCCTCGCCGGGCGTGCGGCGGATGACCGGCACGGCGAAGCCCAGCAGCACCCCGGCCACCGTGGCGTGCACCCCGGAAGCGTGCATGAACCCCCACGTGGCCGCGGCCAGCGGCAACAGCAGCCACCACGAGCGCACCCGCCGCTGCACCAGCACGGTGAACAGCGCCAGCGGCACGACCATGAGCAGCAGCGGCGTCACGGCCAGGTCGTCGGTGTAGAAGATGGCGATGATCACGATCGCGATCAGGTCGTCCACCACGGCCAGGGTGAGCAGGAACGTCCGCAGCGCCGACGGCAGGAACCGGCCGATCACCGCCAGCACGGCCAGGGCGAACGCGATGTCCGTGGCGGTCGGGATCGCCCACCCGGACGTCGCCCCAGGGGTGCCCAGGTTGACCAGCACGTAGATCAGGGCCGGCACCGCCACCCCGCCGAACGCGGCGGCCACCGGCACCGCCGCCCGCCGCGGGTCGCGCAGGTCCCCGGCCACGAACTCCCGCTTGAGTTCCAGCCCGGCGACGAAGAAGAAGATCGCCAGCAGCCCGTCGGAAGCCCAGTGCCCGACGCTGAGCTCCAGGTGCAGCGCCGCGATGCCGAACTCGAAGTCGCGCAGCGCCTCGTAGGTCGGCGCCCACGGAGAGTTTGCCCAGGCCAGGCCCACCAGGGCGGCGGCCAGCATGATCACCCCGCCGACGGTCTCCAGGCGGAGGATGTCGGCGATCCGCTTGGCCTCGGGCCAGGAGCCCCGGTTGAACAGGGTGGTGGCACGGCGTTGCACGGGCGGCTCCCAGGGTTGGCGAAACACGTCGCCGACCAGGCTTCCCGGCACACCATGCCCGCATGCGGGCAACACCCCGACCGTACCCGGCGGTGTCCGTCGGAGCACGAACCAGGTGGTCACATCGTCATGAACGGCCGGTGTCCTTCAGCCACCGTGCGTGGTCATAACCAAGGATGCGGTCGCTCGACCGGTGGGCAGCAGGACCAACAGGGCGGTGACGGCGGCCCCCGGCGAGTCCCACCCGCCGTCGAACCAGACCACTGCCCAGCCCAACCAGGCGGGCATGCCCGCCTGGACGGCCAGCGGCACGCAGACCACCGAGGCAACGCCATTGGGCCCGAACCGGGCCGCGGCGGTGTGCTCCCAGGGCGGCAGCGGCGTGCGCAGCAACGACAGCAGCATCGCGGCGGGCCGGACCAGCACGATCGCGATGACCGCCACGGCTCAGTCGCCGACTGTCACATGGGAGATCCGCTCCGGGGCTACTTCGCCGGTCTGCATCTACGTGGAGCCATGATTTGGATGCGCGGCCTTCGGCCTGCACCTTGATCACAACCCCGGACAGGCCCTAATCGGTGTGGGCCATCAGGGCAGTGGTGAGCGCTGCCCAACGGAAGGTTGCCAACCCGTCTTCGGTTCGCGCCGCTGTGGAGTCCGGGTCGAGGACGGTGACTCCGGTGTCGGTGAGTGTCGTGATGCTGGGGGTGTAGGCCGGGTGTTGGCGCAGCAGGGGTTTGACGCAGGGCGCGGCGATGATCGGGATGTCGGTGGAGATCAGTTCGTTCAGGACGCCGAGGGCGAGTGAGTCGCTGATGCCGGCCGCCCACTTGTTGATGGAGTTGAAGGTGATCGGTGCTGCGATCACCGCGTCGGCGTGCGGTAGAGCGTCTTGGGGATGACCGGGTGGGTGTGTGGTGGTTCTGGTGAGGCAGCCGGTCCGGTCGGCCAATTGCCCGAGGTCGACCCACGTCGCCGCGGTCGGTGTCGCGATGACGCACACCCGCCAACCGTCGTCGTGCAGGAGCGCGATGAGTTCGTGGAGGCGGAGGACCGGGGGCGCGGCAGAGGCCACGATGTACACCCATGGGCGCTGTCCGGTCACGCGAGGACTCCGATCCGTCGGGCCAGGACTCGGAGGCCGGGAACGGCGTGGCGACGTTCGCGGCGCAGCAGGTCGTGCACCACTGTTCGTGCGATGCGGTGGGTGCGCAGGAGTTGGGCGGCGACCCGCTCGGACTCGAGCAGGTGGATGACGGCCAGCGGGTCTTCGCCGAGTCGGGCGTGTGCCCACGCGCTGTCCAGGTGGAACTGCCCTTGCCTGCCGTGCAGGCCGGAAGGCAGGGCGGTGACGTCCACCTGCTCGGCGATGGCGAGTACCCGGTGGGGGTCGTCGACGGAGACCGCGACCGCGGCGCGGTGGATCCGGACGTTGGTCGGGCCGAACGCGGTGAAGCCGATGTTGTAGTCGCCCCCGAGCCGGGTCGCGAGCTGTTCGGCGTGGTCCAGGCGGCGGCCGGCCTCGGCGGGATCGCTTCGGCGGGCGGCGATCACCGCGCTGATCAGCGTCAACGCACCCCGCCAGGTGACGCTGTCCGGATCGTCGCCGGTCATGGTGTCGGTGATGCCGACGGCATGGAGTTCCGCTTCGTCGGCGCCGCCGAGCCGCAGCAGTGCGCAGGTGAGCTGGTAGGCGGCAGCGGCCTGGCCGAACGGATCCTCGGCGTGCTCTGCGGCCGTCCGCGCGCGCTCGGCCGCCGCATAGGCCGCGACCCCGTCGCCGACCTTGGTCGCCAGCTTCGCCGCCACGATCGCGACCTGGCATTGCAGGCTCAACGCCCGACGACGCTGGTCACCGGTGCTGCTGTCCGCCAGCGCGCTGACCGTGTCGTCAACGCCGGGCAGGACCTGCGCGACCTCGGCGTAGCGGGCCGCCTGGTAGTCCCGGTGCAGCCCCTGCACGAGCGCCGCCGCGTACCGGACACCACCGGGACGGGATGCGAGATCAGGCGGTTCGGATCCGACGTTGGAAGCCGGGTGCGTGGCCGCGTTTCCTGGACTCCGCCTCGTGTGCAGGGGCTGTATGTGCTGGTAGAGCGGCTGATCGGATATCGGGTGGACGGCTGCAACGGTTGACCGCCGAAGCATTTGCTGCTCGTGCTTCGCCTGCCTGCGGAGGGTGGTCAGCGCCCCGTTCGCGGCGAGTGCTTCGTCGATGGCGTTGACGAGTTCGGACGAGGGCAGGTTGTGACTGTGCCGCTCGGCCAGCGACACGTACTGGCGGGTGTAGCCGATCAGCTTGGCCAGCTGTGGCTGACTCAGGCCTGCGGCGACCCGACGAGTCTTGATCTCCCGAGCCAGCCGAGCCGCGAGACTGTCACCACCCGCCGGTAGGTCTTCTTGGCTCACGGTCGCTCCTCAGAAGGCAACGTGACAGTACGGTCCGAAATCGGTCCATCACGATGGGTAATCATAACTGGTGCAGGCCGTGCGCCCCAGCAACGGCCGAAGCCCGCTCAGAAGGTTGGCGGCCGGAGCCCGCTTCACTCCGGGTTCTGATGCAGGTCGGCGGCGAGTTGGAGACGAGCGAGTTCGTAGGGGTCCGCGGCGTCTCCTCGACTGACGTCGAGGATTGCCTGCCGCAGGACCCGGTCGGCATGTTCCTTCGACGCGCCCAGGTCCTCGGCGTAAGCGAAGTAGTCGTTCTCGGTCTTGGCAGCGTCGGCGTCGGCGTACGGGTCTTTCATGGTCGCAATGCTCGCCTGTGGTGCACGTGTCTGCCAGCCGTGTGGTCCGCGGGACGCTGCCCGGGTCTCCTCTGGTCGCGACCCACCTGATTCCGATGACAATGAACCGATCGCCCGGAACATGTGGGCGGGCGCTGCTCGCCCAGCGCACCGCGAGCGCTGTCCTCCCGGCGGGGGTGAGGTCACCTGCTTCGAGCCGGTCGTTCCCGTATGCGAGATCACCACACGTGAGCGACCAGCGGCGATCACGGGCCAGCGGGCAGCTGGTCCACGGACGACTCCGCGCTTGTCGTCGTGTGACGTTCCTGCCAGTGGGTGAGGCTGTGGTTGGTCGCGGTGGTCTGGAGGTGGTCGGGGCCGAGTACACGCTGTTGGTCGGTGAGCAGGGTGCGCAGTTCCGCGATGGCGGTGGCGGTGTCGCCGTTCTCGCCTTGCCAGTGGGCGAGGCTGTGGCGGGTGGTGAGGGTGTGGGGGTGGTCGGGGCCGAGCACGCGCTGTTGGTCGGTGAGGAGCGCATGCAGTTCCACGGCTGCGGTGGCGCTGTCCCCGGTCTCACCCCGCCAGCGGGCGAGGTTGTGGCGGGTGGTGAGGGTGTGGGGGTGGTCGGTGCCCAGCAGGTCGCGGTAGTCGTCCAGCAAGGTCTTGAAGTCCGCGACGGCGCCGGCGGGGTCTCCCGCTTCGCCTGTCCACCAGGCCAGTTCGTGCCGGACCATCAGCGTGGCGGGGTGGTCGTGCCCCAGTACCTGCCGGAAGTCGAGCAGGAGCACTTCGAGCTCCGCCGCGGCCTTGGCCGGGCGTCCTGCCTCTCCCTTCCAGCGGGCGATGTTGGCCCGGGTGTCGAGCGTGTCCGGGTGGTCGGCGCCCAGGACGCGTTGCTGGTCGAGCAGCAACGCTTCCAGCTCCGCCACGGTGCCGGCGGCGTCTCCGGTGTCACCGCGTCCGGAGGCCAGGTCGTTGCGCGTGTCGAGGGTGTCGGGGTCGTCGGGCCCCAGGACGCGGTGCTGGTCGACCAGTAGTGCTTCGAACTCGGCCACGGCACCGGCGGCGTCTCCGGCCGCACCTCGCCAGTACGCGAGGTACCACCGGGCGCGTAGCGCGTCCCGGTGATCCGCACCCAGTTCGGTCTCGGCCTGTCGGCGCAGCATGCCGAAGTGGTCGATCGCGGCGGCGACCTGGCCACTCCCGCCGAGGGAGACGCCGGCGCGGAACAGCAGGGTGTGGCCTTCCGGTTGCCAGAGGGCGGGCGTGGTGCAGGCGTGCAGGCTTTGGGTGGCCGAGCGCAGCGCCTGCGTCAGGTCGGGGTCGGTGGTGTCGATGCCCGGCCAGACGGTCAGCAGCGCATTGGCGGTGACGTGGGCCGAGGCGTGCAGTTCCGCCGGGTCGAGGGTGTCGCGGACGACGCGCTGCACCATCGCGTGCACCGCGAGTGTGCGGGCTGATCGTCTGGTGTCGAGGGTGGCGAGGCTGAGCCGGTGCAGGACGGCGAGCGCATCGTTGACCATCTCGGCGTCGACGTCATTCCCGACGAGCCCCGTCAGGTGCCTGAGGACGGCCTCGGTGGTGAACACCGCCAGCGGTGTGCCGTTGGGGTCGAGCAGGCCGGCCAGGACCAGCAACGGGCGGGCGATGCCCGCGGGCGAGAGCTGCTCGGCCAGGTCGATGGACATCGACCAGGTGGCGGCCACCGTTTGCCCGTGCTCGTCGAGCAAGTCGTCGTGCGCGGGCATCACGTCGGCCAGGCTCTTGAGCCGGTCCGCCAGCCGTTGCCGGTACTGCTCGACGGTGAGCAGCGGCTTGTCGGCGATGAACGCCGCCGCCTGGGCCAGGGCCAGCGGCAGACGACCGAGGTCCTCGGCCAGCAGGCGCAACTGCTCGGGGTCGGTGCCTCGACGCGCGTTCTCGGGCAGGACGCCGTCGAGGTAGTCGAGAGCTTCCCGCTCGGTGAACACGCCCACCTCGACGAGCCGGTAACCGCCCCCGGTGAGGGCGGCGTCGCGGCGACGGGTGGTGATCACGACCTGGCCGGAGGGACTGTGCGGAGGCCGTAGGTCGCGCAGGTCCGCGGGGGCTTGGACGTCGTCGAGGACGATCAGCCAACGACGGTCGGTACCGGCCAACCACGCCCGCAACGACCGGGCGGCGTCCACGGGGGTGCGGTCCGCGATACGAGGGTCCTGCTCCCGCAGGACCTGTCGAGCCGCATCGGCGTAGGCGGTGATGACGGCGTCGCGGGACAACGCCGACACCCACACCGCCACGTCGAACGAGCGGTCGTGCCACACCCGCCAGGCGTAGTCGGCCGCGAGCTGCGACTTGCCGACCCCTCCCAACCCGGACACCACCGCCGAGCCGGACGCGGCACCGGTCACCACGGCGGCCCGGGCCGCCGACAGGGCCTCGGTCAACCGCGAGCGCGCCGCCCGGTCCTGGAAGTGGTGAACCACCTCCGGCGGCACGCCGATGCGCACGGGCCACTTCACCCCCGCCTGCGCCAGGGTGACCGCGATGGTGTTGTGCTGGGTGTTGTGGTCGCCGATCTGCGGCCCGAGGTTGCCGTGCACGTCGAACCCGCCCTCCCGCGCCGAGGCGGTCGAGCGGTCGTCCCCTTCCGGCGAAGCCGAGGTCATGCGGCTGTCAGGCGCCGAAGTGGTTGGTCTGGGTGTTGTGGTCACCGACCTGCACACCCTTGTTGTCCCGCAACTCAACCCTGTACTTGGCCGCCGCAACGTCCTGCGGATCGATCAGTTCCAACAACCTGTGAGCCGCGGTCAGCACTTCGGCCCGCTCGTCCGGGTCGGTCTCGGCCAAGGCGGCTACGAGTTCGTCGCGGTGGACCTGCGGCTCCGTGAGCCGCTCCTCGACCGCGGCCTCCGTCGCGGCCTCGTCGCCCTCATCGGCGACCTTGCTGCGCAGCACCTTGCCGGCTGCGGTCTTCAACCCCCGGTAGGCGTCCTGCACCGCGGTCGAAGCGGTCTCACCCGCACCCACCGCCGCGCCCGCGGTCAACGCCAGCAACACCGGCTCCACGAACTCCATCACCACGACGTCAACCCCTCGCCTCAAGGATGGTCCTCCAGAAGTATCACCACTCCGCGTTCGTCCGGTGCATCACGTCTGGCCGAAGACCAACGATCCGCATTAATGCGGAGTCAATCAATCCATGTCGCTGACTTCGGGAAGTCCGCTGTGAACGCGACGGTGGGCCCCGCCGATGACCGATCGAGCAGACCAGCCGGCCGACGAGCGGTTCGCTGTCCGGAGGGCTGTCACACGAGTGATTCTGTCGCTGATTGCGTGATCAACCGTGCAGCACGAGATCGGTCAGGGGCATGATGTGCGGTTCGGAATCGTCCGCGTCGAGAGGCGACGGGTGTTCGCGCAGGTGCAGGATGTGGGGTAGGACGGCGGGGAACCGTCGGATCATTGCTGCTGGGCGCCTACGGCGGACGAACCGGGCCTGGTCTACATCGGTCACGTCGGCTGGTTCACCGAGCGGCTGTCGCGTTCCTGCGGTCGCTGCGGCTGACGAACCCCGGTCAGCTTGATGCCGGTTCGTGCGGTTCCGAAGAGCTGTTGCCCTCCCTCGACATGAGTTCCTCCGCCGTTTTTTCGACCGAGGCAAGATTGGCTCGCGTCGCCGCTGTGAGGGGATGGTGCTGTCCTGTGGTGCGGAGTCGGATCGCCAGCAGTGCCTTCAGTTCGTCGACGGCGGCCTGGGTCTTTCCCGAGGCCGCGAGGGTGAGTGCCCGGTACTCGCGAGTGATGAGCGTGGCGTGGTGCTCTTCGCCGAGAACTTCAGTTTTTGCCTTGAACACATCCTCGAACTGCTGTCGGGCCGTTTCCAGTCGCGAGCTTTCGAAGTGGAATTTCGCCAGTCGATGGCAGGTGGCGAGGGTGTGGATATGGGTCGCGCCGAGTACGCGTTTCTGTTTTTTCAGGACGTCCTCGTACAGGGTCTGGAGGTCGTCGATCTTGTTCTGGTCGTGGCGCAGCATGACCAGGTGGCTGTAGGCGATGAGGGTTTTGGGGTGGTCCTCGCCCAGGGCTTGGCGTTCGTCGGCGAGTAGTCGGTGGTATTCGGCCTCGGCGGCGGCGAGGTCGCCGCGGACGTGGAGCAGTGACGCCAGTTCGCTGCGGGTGTCCAGGGTGTTGATGTGGTGTCTGCCGAGTACGGCTTCCCGGGCGGCCAGCACGGCGCGGAATTCCGCTTCCGCTTCCTCGACCCGGCCTTGCAGGTGCATGAGGTGGGCGAGACGGTTCCGGGTGTCGAGGGTCTGACGGTGCCCGGCACCCAGGATGGCGACCTGCCGGTCCAGTACGTCGCGGAACTCGGCTTCGGCCTCGTCGAGGCGGTCGCGTGCCCGCAGGGCCACGGCGAGTCGGCTGCGGGTGTCCAGGGTATCGGGGTGTGCCTCGCCGAGGAGTGTCGTCTGGATCGCGAGGGCGGTGTGGAATTCGGTGTCGGCGGCGTCGAACTTGCCCTCGGTGGTGAGGACCGAGGCCAGGGTGACCCGGGTCCGGATCGTGTCGGGATGGGTGTCGCCGAGGATCTTGTGCTGTGGCTCCAGGGCCGCGGTCAATTCGTGCTCGGCCTGGGAGTAGAGGCCGCATTGGTAGAGGAACCGTCCGCACCGGTAGACGCTCAGGGCGGTGACGCGTATGCGTTCGGCGTGGTCGAGGGCTTCGGCGCCCGTTTCCTCCCACAGTCGTAGCGGGGCGGTGCAGTGCGGGGCCAGCGTTTGCCATTGAGTCCAGGTCGTGGAGTCCTCGTAGTCCAGGTCGCGGGTGGCGGAGTCCAGCAGTGCCCCGGTCACGGTGGCGTACTCGACCAGGTTGTCGACGACGTCGCGGTGGTGACGGTTGCTTTCCCGGACCACCGGGTGCAGCACCAGTTCGGCCACCGGTGTCGCCTGGGGCTGGTGTGGTCCTGGAGCTTGTTCGGTGAGGCCGAGTTCGGCGAGGGCTTGGAGCAGGGTCAGGAGTTTCTCCGGTGTGATCCCGGTGAACAGGGGAGAGGTTGCCATGACGCGGGCGTCCAGCAGCCGGTAGGGAATCGGGCTGTCCGCGAAGCAGGACAGCAGGCGCAGCACTGTGCGTGCGTCGGCGTGTCCGCGTCGTCGGAGCGCTTCCAAGGACAGTTCCCAGGTTTCGGTGATCAACTCTCGTGGCTCTCTGCGTTCGCGGGGGTGCGGTGATGCGGCGTCGACCGTGGTGACGAAGTGCTCGTCGAGTGCGGCCAGGTAGTCGTCGAAGTTCCGGACGGTCTTCAGTCCGGGCAACGGAGGTGCGGTCGCCATGCGCGCCGAGTGCAGGCCGGCCAGTCGTAGAGCCAGAGGAAGGCTGCCCAGGCGGTCGGCGACGGCCCGGGCGGCCGGGAACTGGTCGGCGTCCCGGTGTGTCAGGTCGAGCAGCACGCGGGCACCGTCGTCGGGGTCCAGTGCGGGGACCGGCAGCAGTGTCGCGTGCGGGCCCCATGCCTGCCGCCGCCCGTCGCGACTGGTGACCAGGACCGATCCGTTGCTGCCGCTCGTGCTGCGAAGCCAACTCGGCCCCGCCGGGTGGGTGGAGCGGGCGGAGAGCACGAGTTCGGGGTCGTCGGCGTTGTCGATGACGAGCAGCCACGGGTGCGGGAAGGCGACGAGGTGTCGCCACAGCAGGTCCGGTGCCGAGGTCTGGCCTGTCCAGGCGGCGTGGATGTGTTCCAGCGATACGCCGATACGCGAGCACACTTCCCGCATGCCGGTGGTCACACCGGTCTCGTCGTGGGCCGACACCCACCACACGACGACCCCGCGGTCGCGCATCCGAGCGGCGAAGTGCAGTGCCAGGGTCGTCTTGCCGTAGCCGCCGCCACCGTGCAGCACGATGATCCGCCCGGTGTCGTCCGAGGTCATCCGCGTCAGGCGGTCCACCAGACCGGTGCGACCGTGGACGTCGTGGTCGAGTCGGTCCCAGAGCGGTTCGACCGATACGAATCTCGACAGGTCCGGATGCGGCGACCGTGAGGTGTCGTGGATGGTCACGATGTCGCGGCCGGCCTGCAGGACGCTGCCGTGCCCGGTCGAGCGCGCGGACTGCCCGGAGGCGCCCGAGGTCATGCCGCCTCCGCCAACATGTCGGCGATGGCCGCACTGACCGGCAACCCCACCGCCTCCTCCAACCAGCCGAACTGGCCCGCGGGATTGGCCTCCAGGAATCGCCACAGACCCTCCTGGGTCACGACGAAGTCGAACGCCGCGAAGGTGAGCCCGAACGCGTCCAGGAACCGACCGACCGAGTCGACGATCTCCGGCGGCGGGTCGATCACCGAGTAGGACAGCGCGCCGTAGTCGCTGCGCCAGTCGACGCGCGCGGCGGCGCTGTGTGCGTGGATCGCCACCGCGAACAGAGTGGTGCCGACGGCGATCAGGCGCACCTCGAAGGACTTCTCGACCCACTCCTGGAACAGGTGCGCCGTGGTCTCGACCCCGCCGAGATCATCCAGGTCGGAGGATTGGAGCAGGTGCGTGTAGGCGATCCTCGTGACCTGACCGTCGTCCAGCCGGTTGACGCCGAGGACCTTGGTCACGACCTGGGAGAGGTCGGCGGTGAACCGGTGGGCCGCCTTCGGGTCGTTGGTGACCATCGTCGTAGGCACGGAGAACCCGCTCTGCGCGGCGACCGCCAACTGCCACGGCTTGTACCCGGCGTCGGCCTGCCGGGCAGGGTGGTTGCACCACGGCACCGGTAGTGACGCAAGGACACCGCCGAGCCCCAACCTGGCCTCCATCCGCATGTGCCTTAGTTCGACCGCGGACACCCCGGTCTTGAACGTGAAGCCCGTGGGACTGCGGAACAACACCGACCTGATGGCCTCGAGATCGACGCTGCGGTGAGGTGTCGTCAACGAACCACGCCACCTGCCCCCGTCGAGCACGGCATCCAGGGACAGACCGGCGGGAAACCACCCGACGTCGCATCGGAAGACCGGCACCGCGCGGTTACGGAGCTCGAGGACGACCCGGTTGACCGTGGGGTCGGAGTCACCACTGATGATCAACACCGTCACGGCGACTCGTCGTCGGGCTGGTGGAAGTCCATCTCCTCGTCACCTGTGGGGCCGTCGGTTCCGCCGCTGGACGTGCCGGCCAGCACGACGTGCGTTCGAGGGCCGTCGTGCACCACTGACTGGAGTTCATGCGAGTACCGATAGGGCGGCTGGCCTGCCACCGGAGTTTCGTGGAGGAACCGGAGCCCGAACGAGCGGAACGCGATGCGATCACGGTCAGGGCGAGGGCGCGCCCGCTGTCGAGTCGGGAACCGGTCGTCGACCGACGCCAAAACGCTACCGATTTCTGCAAATCCTCCATTATGGATAGTCACAGCGGCCCCCGACGAGTCGATCGCCTGCCTGGATTGACCAGTAAAACAGACAGGCGGGTCCATGACCAACCCCCGTCAGTCAAATGGGTGCCATCGGGATCGCGTGTCACGTGAGAGCATTCGCGGAAGTGCCCCGGGCTGGGTAATCCGCACTATGGCGGACCCTGCGGGCGTCGACCTGCCACCGTGGCGGCGACGGTGTTATTCGTCCGCAGGTCGCCTGTGCCGTGCCCACGAAAGCCTTCGTCACGCCCTCGCCGGTGCCGAGCACCTGCCGGTCCTGCCACAGGAGTGTGGGTAATGCGGCCTTCGCACGTGTGTGCGAGCGATCAGGTGTATCGGGTCCGTCGATGACGAAATCTCTGTGACGGGCATCGCCGTCGAATCGGGTGATCGCGCCATCCTCTCGGTGGGCGCGTGGTCCATCCGGCACAACGGCACCGCCAACCCGCGCCAGGTGGACCTGGAGGTCCTGACCTTCGCTGTAGGCGAAGGACTCGCGGTTCCCCGCCGGATCGTCTCCTGAGACTCCGGCACCACCGAGTGAGCGTCCGGCGCATCCCCCGCCCGCAGTGGCCGGCCGATCGTGACCCCGCAGATCGCAGTGATGCGGTGCACGAAGACCTCCCACCAGGCACCACTTGGCCCAACGGCCCGACTCATGCCGAGAGGTGGGCATGGTGGACAGCGAGGCGGACCTCGTCACCGGTTCCTCAGCGGCGGCGACGCCGCTTTCGAAGCGCTGACCGAGCCGTACGGCAAGAGCGTCTACCCCAGTTGCCACGCCGTGCCGGTCGACGCCGAGCGGGCGGCGGACCTGACCGAGCGCGTTCGCCTCGGCCGCCCGCGAACTGCGCCGCAGCGCGGTGACTGTGCGCCGCTCGGAAAGTCATCGCTGCTGGTCAGGTGACCTGTCTGTATTCGTTGATGAGACCGCCGAGGATGCGGGTGCGGAGCACTCTGCGGGTGTCGAGGTCGCGTACCGCGGCGGGGTACTGCTGAGTCTCGGGTGGTAGCTGGTCTCGGGCCTGGTGAGGCGGTGTCGGTTGTGGTTCGGCGGCGCAGCGCACGCAGCGGGCGGCTTGCCGTGCCGGTCAGTCGACGAGGATCACGGGTTCGGTCGGCAGGTGGCCGTTGATGACTTGGTGCAGCAGTTGGGGGAGCTGTGAGGGGAGAAGTTTGTC
The DNA here is from genome assembly GCF_050946825.1 of Actinosynnema sp. CA-299493. Lineage (NCBI taxonomy): Bacteria > Bacillati > Actinomycetota > Actinomycetes > Pseudonocardiales > Pseudonocardiaceae > Actinosynnema > Actinosynnema sp. CA-299493. Next base: position 6,710,640 of record NZ_CP191993.1, on the reverse strand, counting down.
GGTGCTGTTGACCAGGTCGTGGAGGGTGCGCCAACGGCGTTCGATGAGGCCGCGCTTCTCGTTGTCGGTAGGTCTGAGGGCCAGTTGGGGAGTTGTTGTGGTGGTGCGAGCGAGGTAGACGTGGTCGATGCGATGGTGGCCGCGGCCGCGGTAGTGGAATCGACTCTCGCGGATCCACAGCTTCGGACCAAGACGGTCCAAGCGGAGGCCGGTTTCCTCAGCGACTTCGCGTCGGGCAGCGTCGGTAAGGGTCTCGTGAGGGTCGCAGCCGCCGCCGGGGAGTTCCCACCAGTGGTGGTCGGGTTGGTCGGGGTCGCGGGCGTGGATGAGCAGGACCCGGTCGGTGGGGTCGAGCAGGAGTACGCGTGCGCCGATGCGGGGGCTGGTGCCGGCCATTCGTGCGGTGTCCCTGGGGCGTGGTGGACGGGGTAGATAGTCGGGTGGCAGTGAGCGGGTCGAGGAGGGTGATGTGCTTGGTGGTGATCATGACGTCGAGTTGGCCGTCGGCGTGTCCGGGCCTGGTCGCGCTGTAGCCCGTAGCGGTGAAGGCCTCGACCAGGTGGTGGGTTTCGAGGTGGTTTGGTCTCAGCGAGCGCAAGGACGTCTTCGGGCGGGCAACGAGCCAGACAACCACGTGTGGGATGTAACGGTCGTTGATCACGATGGGGTCGGTGGCGAGGCGGGCAGGGTCTCGTCGGTGAGTTGGTGGTGGCCGTCGCCGGCGCAGGTGGGCCGGGGCAAATCTGCCCATCGCTTGAGGTCATGGACCCGGCCGGAGCGGGATCTCGGCGGTGTCGTCCGGCCGCGTGGCGAGGACTCGGATTTCTTGCGCCGTGGGATCATCGATGCCGATGGTCAGAGCGACGGCCCGGTTGAATGCGCGGTGCGCTGGAGCGTGTTTGCCGGACAGTCGGAGCACCTGTCCCAGCGCGGCGAGGCCATGGGCTTGTTCGGTGGTGGTGAGCGCGTGTCGGTGCTCCTTGTCGACCCGGGTGAGGTATTTGACGGCTGAGTCGTGTCGGCCTGCTTCGATCATGAGTTCGCCGAGGTGGAGCAGTGTGCGGGCCGTGCCGGTGTCGTGGTCGTGCAGTAGGTAGGTTTCCAGGGTTTCGTCGGCGCAGTCGATGACCTTGTGCAGGCGGTGTTGGGCGCGGTAGGTGTGGGCGAGGTCGTGTAGGGCGGCGGCGGCGTCGTCGGGGTTGTCATCGTGTAGGCGGTGGATGGACAGTTCGCGCATGCCTTGGCCAGCGGCGAGGTGGAGGAGGCCTCGGGTGCGCAGTGTTTGTGCGGCGTGGCGGAAGGCTGTGGCGAGCAGTAGGGAGGTGGGCAGGGTGGCGGCCAGTTCGGTGCCGAGGTCGCACAGTCTGTGGAGCCACGATTGGTCGAGGTCTGCGGGGACGGCGCGCCATGTGTCGGTCAGCAGCGCCACCGCTGCCTCGGGTTGTCCGATGGTCGCGTGCAGCGTTGTCAGTACGCGCGCGGGGTCGAACGGTGGGTGTGCGTCGGAGCCCAGGGAGGTCAGTTCGCGGCGTAGTTGTGCGACGGTGGGTCCGGGGTCGGTCATGCGGACCCGTCCGGGTCGGTGGTCGCCTCGAAGAGGTCTTCGAAGGACATCGGTGGGAGTGCGATGAGGGCGCCGGCGATGAACGCGGGGCCGGGTCGGAGGTCGCCTGACAGGACGCGTGTGACGGTGGAGCGGTTCAGGCCCATAGCTTTGGCGAGTTTGTAGTCGGAGCGGAAACCGGCCAGCCGTGCGGCTTTGGTGAAGACATCGATCCGTAGTGCGACGTAGTGGGTGCTCATCGGGTTCTTCCCTGCCGCCGGGATTCGGCGCTGTAGTGGCGGCGCGTGTGGAGCTGGGCGGCGTGGTGTGGTGGGTCAGGGTGTGTGGCTGTTGTAGGTGTCGGCCCAGCTTGCGAGGACGTCACGGGAGTCGGTGTCCGACAGGGCCAGCGAGTCGATGCGGCGCATTTTGGTCTCGTAGTGGGCGACGATGGTCGGGTCGTCGTGGAACACGGTCGTGGTGTCGGTCTCGATGTACGCCAGGGGGCGGGTCGGCGGGGTGAAGGTGAGCAGCGTGGCGGGGCAGGCGAGGGCCGGGTGGAACGGCGCGATCATCGGGATCAGGCGCACTGATATCCCTGTCGGTGCGTACATCGACGTCAGGTGCCGCAGTTGGTCTCGCATGACCACCCGATCTCCGACCAGTGACTGCACCGCGGCTTCGTGTATGTAGAGCACCGTGTCGGGGCGGGTGGTGCTGTGCAGGATTTCCTGCCTGATGGCCCGGTCTTGGACGAGGACGCGGTCGCCGGTCAGGGCGTGGGTGTAGTCCCCGGTTTGGACGAGGTCGGGGATGGTGAGTGGGTGGTAGGTGGTGATGGTGAGTGCGGCTTGTTCGTTCTGGCGCAGGGCGGTCAGGGTGTCGGGGGCGGTGCCGTGGTGGCGGAGGAAGCTGCCGGTGTCGAGTTCGGTGGCGATGGTGAGGATGCGGTCGCGGGCGGGTTTGTCCGCGCCCAGCCTGCCGGTCAGGACGGCGATCTCCCACGGGCTGGTTCCCCGGCTGCCGGTCTCCAGTTTGCTGAGCTTGCCCAATGACCATCCGAGCGCGTCGGCGGTGTCCGAGGCCGATTTCCTTGCCCGATGACGGATTCGGCGCAGTTCTTCGCCGAGTTCACGGCTACGAGCGGTGGTGTTCCTGGACGTGGTGGTCTGCTGGTCGGTCTCCATCGGTTTCTCCTGTGGCCTGAGGGTGGCAGTACGGTCGGGTGACCGTCGGGGGAGGGGGAAGAGGCCGGGCGGGCAAGCTGAGCTCCGTCAGTTCCGGCCATGCGATCGGGTTGTGTATCGCGGTGGCCATGGGCAGTCGCCATAGGGGTATCGCAGTTGGTCCCTGCGACCGTTTCGCCGCGTTGCCGCCGGACAGGGATTCCTCGAAGAGGGTCCGGTCAGTCACCGGTCGTCTGCGGCGAGGGCGATCTGGTCGAGTTGTTCGAAGAGCGTGTAGGCCGCCAGCAGGTGTTCTGGTTCTTCGGTGAAGTGTGCTGCGTGGGGGTAGGCGTACTGGACGATGGCCGGGCCGTCCGGAAGGGAGAAGCGGGTCGGTGGTTGTTGTTCGAGGCCGGGGAAGTAGCCCGCGCTGCGGGGGATCACGCGGACTGTGACGTCGGTGTGGTCGATGTGGGTGTGTTCCAGTACGTAGGCGGTGCAGCGGTCGGGGGCGAGTCGTTCGAAAGCCGGGTTGATGCCTGACGGGGCGAAGATGTCGATCCGTTCCGAGATGCGGCACAGAATGGTGATCACGCTGGTGGCGAAGGTGCCCCAGCGGCACCACAGCGTCGGGTCGGGCGCCGAGGCGTCGGTGATGCCTTCTTCCAGTCGTCGCACGGTGTCGGGGGAGTGGCCGCTGCATGCGGCGAGTTCGGTGATGGACAGGCCGGAGGCTTCGCGGGCCCGTCGCAGTTCGGTGCCGAGGACACGGCCTCGCAGGGTTGGCGTGGCTGGGTGCGGTCGGCCGTCGTTGCGGGTCATGTCCGTGTTCTCCGTGCGTTGGTGATGGAGGGGGGTGGCGCGGGTGGAAGCGGAAGGATCGACAAAAGCGAGGTGGGGCGGCAGGGGGTGCGGAACCTGCCGCCCCGGCGGCCGGCGTCGGTTCGGCGCTCTGCGCACGGCGGTCACGTGGGGGTGGCGTGATCGGGTGTGGGCGAGCGGCGTGCGGACCGGGCCGGTGGACCAGGAGGCGGAGTGGACGTCGGGTGGTCCGCTCCGCTGCGTACGGCAGCCGGCGGTGCGATACGCCGACGACGGCCGAGCGGTGACCCGGTGTGGATTGATGTCCTGCCCTGCCGCGGGGTCACGCCGCGAACCGGCGGGGCTTGGTGCGGAGTTGTTGTTCATTGTTCACCTCCGGGGCGTCAGGAGTCGGGGATACGGCGAGTCGCGTGCGGATTGCAGTCACGGTGGGCCGGGCGGAGAGGCGGACTCGTGCGCGGCTGTGGGGAAGCTCGGTGGGCATCGACGAAGTGACGGGTGTGACGAGCGTGTGGTCGGGCTGGGTGTCGTGACCGGCGAGCCGGTCGAATGCGAGTAGCGCCTGTCGGAGCGCGGCTCGCAGCCTTCCAACCTCAAGAGGTGTCAGGACCAGCTGATCGGCGTGGATGCCGTCGATCGAGATACCGGTGGCGGCCACGTGGATTTCCAGTCGTGCCCGTCGGCCGCTCCGGTTTCTGCAGCGGACTGTCCACGTGGCCGGATCGTGCTGCCAGCCCAGGCGGATGAGCAGGCGCAGCACGGCGTGTCCTTGCCGGTGGCGGGTCATGACTGGCTCCTCCCGATTGATCGCAACTGTTCCGGCGACCGTGCTTCGGATAGTTCAGGCAGCGCCCTGCTCGACGTGGTCGACTGGCCCGACCGTCGTCCCGGCAGTCCTGTGGTCGGCGCGGCCATCCATGGTGGAGTAAAGGATGGTCATGGCGTGTTGACTTCTGCTCCGGAGAGCCTGCCCATGATGAAGTCCAGGGCGTCGTCGAGTGCTCGGTCGTGGCCGTCGGAGGGAAGTAGGCGGTGTGGCAGGGCGAGGTCGTGCAGGACGGCTGCGACGTGGTGGTCGGCGAGTTGTCTGAAGGTCTGGTCGGGATCGCGGGGTTTGTTGTCGCCCAGGGGGATGTCGGGGTCGAGGGTGGTGCGGTAGAGCAGGTCGTAGGTGGTGCTGTGGTCGCGGACGATCGCTTCCAGGTGTGCCTGGATGCGGGGGTCTGGTTGTTCGTCGCGGTGGGCGAGGGCGGCGCGGTAGTAGCCGAGTGCGTCGGGGACGGCGCGGTCGACCAGGACGACGTCGGCGTGCAGCCAGGCTTCGAGTTCGTTGCTGATGCCTCTGGTGATGATCCACAGGGTGGAGGCCCAGGTGTGGTTGCGCAGGATCGGCAGCCCGACGCGCTGGGCCTGTTCCCCCAGGTCTGCGACCGTGGAGACCTGGACCTGCTCACGACGCAGTTCGTGGGCCAGTCGGGCGAGGAAGGCGCTCTTGCCGGTCGAGTGGGCGCCCAGCGCTCCGATCGCGACGGGCTTCTCCACTTCGCCGGTCACCACAGCCCGTCCTGCGCGTGGTCGGGCTGGAAGTCGGGGTGGGCGGCGGCGCGGACCAGGCCGTCCCAGTCCAGCGCGGACTGGTCGACGAGGGTGCGGAAGAGCAACCAGGCGCACCAGGTGTCGTAGCCGGCGCGGTGCGGACGCTGCCCGCTGACGCCGGTGGTGTCCAGACCGGCGTGCGCGACGAGTTTGTCGAGGCCGTAGCCGGGCAGGTCGGGCCAGACATGTTTGGCAAGTGTGAGGGTGTCGAGCACCAGGGGCGGCTGCCAGCTGGGCAGGTGCGCGCGGAGCACCCGGTACTCGGTGCTCGCGTTGTGCGCGACCAAGGTGCGGCCGGTCAGTGTCTGTTGGATGTCGTGGGAGACGCCGTGCCAGCGTGGTTTGCGTTCGACCTCGTCGTTGCCGATGCCGTGGATGCGGCGGGCGATCGGCGTGATGGGGGAGGAGGGGCGCACCAGCCAGCTGCGCAAGTCACGTCCGGCGACCGGTCCGTCGACGGGCAGCACGGCGATCTCCACGATTTGCGGCGGCTGTCCGCCGTTGCCCTCGATGTCGACCACCACCAGTGGGTGGCCGTCCAATACGGCGGGCAACGACGCGCCAGGTGGCGGGGTGGTCATGATGCCTCCACGGTGGTGGGCCAGCCGATGTCGGCGCGGCCGTGACGGTGCGGGTGGTGCGGCTTGGCCACGTCGTGGACCTGGAAGCCGAAGCTGTGCTGCATGAGGTAACGGGCCTGCTCGTCCAGGCCGTCCACGATCACGGCCCGGTCGGTGATCGCCACCAGCCTGCCGCCCAACTCCCGTGCCAGCGCGGCGGCCGCGTTCGGGTCCGGCGGAGCCCACCCGGTCGCGCACCGGCCGAGCTGCGCGACCGGGCAGATGTCGCACAGCTCGCGGATGCCGTAGTGGCCGTTGTAGTCGGCCATGCCGTGGGCGTAGGCGACCGCGCAGGAGGTCTTGCGGAACAACACCGCACCGTCGGTCCGGCGTGCTGCGGCGGTCAGGATGCGCTGCTCCAACCGTTCCGGGAACACCTTGCGCCGCGCCCCGGTCTCGTAGGGCTCGGGCAGGCCCTGCGCGCGGTAGTAGTCGCGGATCACGTCACGGTAGAACAGGCCGGTGAACACCGTCGCATGGGCGGAGCGGCCCAGGTCCAGGGCGTGGTCGAGGTGGACGTCGGTGTCGTTGAGGCCGGGCACGATCGGGCGCCAGTACAACACCACCCGATAGCGCTCCGCGTGTTCGAACGCCGTGCGCAACGACCGCGCGGCGATGGCCGAGTCCACCGGCTCGATCTGCGGATCATCGATACCCGAATGGGTGATCAACAGGGTCACCTTCAGGTTCCGCAACGCGTTGAGCGCGGCGCAGTCCTCCTGCTCCACCCGCCACCGGGTGATCACCAGCACGTGATTGGTCAACCCCCGCTCGTCCAGCAACCGCAACAACCGGAACAGGTGCGGCTTCACCGCGGGCAGCATCGGGTCCGTCGCGCGGTTGAGCAGCTGGACCGGCGTCACGTGCGGCTGGAAGAACCGGTGCCCGGTCAGCAACCCGACCGCCTCCTCCTCGCCCGTCAACGCCCGCGGCACCTTCATCCCGTAGTTGTCGAACAGGTGCCGTACGCAGTACCTACAGTCCAGCGGACACCCGATAATCCAGTTCAGGCTCAACCCCGACTTCCGGTACTCGACCACCTCCAACAACTCCGGCCGCAACCGCGCCCGCTCCACCGCGCCCAGCAGCCGAACACCCGACCTGCCGACCCGCTCGCCTCGACCCGTCCGTTCCATGGCCGCACCCGCTTCCCGTGATCACCCGGTTCACCCTGGGACTATTCGACCCGGACCAGCTACGATCACGGAACGGGGCAAAATGATTACTTAGAGCATTTGCCCTTCGTTTGCCCCCTGCCGCAGCGGAGGAGACCGTGAACGAAAACCGGGCATACGACGAGGCACATCCCGCCGCGGCGCTGCTGGCCGCCGAGATCAAGCGGCTCCGCAACGACGCCGAACTCAGTCAGCCGCAACTCGCTCAACGGATCGGCTACACCCGCCAGTACGTGTCACTCGCCGAACGCCCTGGCCACAATCTGCCCTCGCTGGAGATCGTGAAAGCCCTCGACGAGGCACTGGGGGCAAGAGGACGACTCCTCGCCCTCCGCGAACAGGCACATCGGGAACGGCAGGCCCGCCGGATCCGGCCGAACACAACCACCCCCGCGCCGACCCCGATCACCCACGGCGAATCAGCCGACACCGACCCGCTCAGTGGGGTCTCGTTGTTGAGCGGCCTGGCTTCGAGCGACATTCCGGGCTTGCTCAGCCACCTCCGGGAGCAGTGGCACCTCCTGGTGAAGACCGACAACCTCTTCGGTCCGCGATTCGCGCTCAGTTCGGTGCACGAGTACCTCAGACTCGTGATGAGCATCGCTCGCTCGGCCAGAGGCCTGGTCCGACGCGAGGTGGTGGCGTTGGCGGCGCAGTACGCCGAGTCCGCCGCATGGCTGCACGAGGACGCCGGCGAGACCCTGCTCGCCGAGCGGTGGACAGACCGGGCGATGGAATGGTCACACGAAGCGGACGACCGCCTCATGCTGGCGTGGACGTTGTTCCGTCGCAGCCAGCAGGCCACGACCAACCGCGACCCCGCCCGAGTGATCGGCATGGCGCACGCCGCCCACCGCGAAGGCTCGGCGCTCCCGTCCCCGATGCGCGCGGCCATCACCCAGCAGCAAGCTCATGGACACGCACTCGACGGCGATGTGCTCGCTGCTCAACGCACATTGGACGAAGCGCACGAATGGGCCGCATCGGACACGACAGGTGAGGCTCGTGGCGGGCACGGCTCCTTCTGCACCGCCAACTACCTCGAACTGCAGCGCGCCGGTTGTTGGCTGACCTTGGGGCATCCCCGCAAGGCCATCGAGCTCTACGACGTGGTCCTGCCGTCCCTGCCGGCGGTGTACCGGCGTGACAGGGGCATCGCCCTTGGCCGCTACGCGCTGGCATCAGCCGCCGTCGGAGAAGCGGAACAAGCCGCGCATCTCGCCGCCGAGGCGTTGGACATCGCGCGCGGCTCCGGATCCGCACGGACCGAGAACGAGCTGCGGGTCGTCGCCAACGCACTGACCCGCTACGACACGCTGCCATCGGTTGCCGCGTTCCGGGCCAAGGTGACGTTCAACGGTGCCCGGTGAGCGCGTCGGTGAACGAGGTCAGCGCGATGCAGCGTGCCATCGTCCTGTCCGCCTTCGGGCTCGGACGCACCAGCCCGAACCCGCCGGTCGGCTGCGTCATCCTCGACCGTGGCGGGCGAGTCGTCGGTGAGGGCTACCACGAACGCAAAGGCGAAGCACACGCCGAGGTCCACGCCCTCACCGCAGCAGGCGAACGCGCCCGCGGCGGCACCGCGGTGGTCACCCTTGAACCGTGCAATCACCACGGCCGGACACCACCGTGCCGCCAAGCACTCATCGACGCGGGCATCAGCCGAACTGTGATCGCGGTGATCGACCCGACCTCCCGAGAAGAAGGAGGCGCCGAGCGACTGCGAGCGGCAGGCGTCGACGTCGAAGTCGGCCTCCTGGCCGAATCCGCGCAACTGGTGCTCCGCCCGTGGCTGCACAGCCTGCAACTGGGACGGCCACACGTCACATGGCTCTACGAGATCGACACATCCGGTCGGATCATCGCGCCTAGCGATGTACTCGTCGCCCGGCACCGAGTCGAGTTCGACGCGGTCCTAGGCGACACCGGTCGACTCACTGAAGGCCTGCCGAACGGTCACGGAGACACCGCGTTCAGGTTGCCCGCCGCCGTCCCCGCCGACGATCCCGCAGCGCAGCTCGCACTATTGCACACAGGTGGAGCGCGATCAGTGTTGATCACGAGCCCTTTGACTGCAAGGCCGTTCCTTCGGGATGGTTTGATCGACTACGTGACGGCATATGCGCGCTCAGTAGGACCTTCCGCTTCGTCAGGGTCAGTGGAGGAAGCGGTGTTGTCGAAGTTTTCGATCGACCGGGTCAGCGTGTTTGGGCAATATATCCAAGTCGATGCGTCCGTCGCTCCGCCCAATAAACAGGTTTGGCATGGGCAGACACGTTCACCGTGAGCTGGCAGATCAGATTATTCGGCAATCGCTGCTTTGGGCTTCGGGTGGAGCCACGGTCAGCAGCTTCTGCGCGTAGTCGCGCCATTGCGGCGAACAGTGTACCCCAATCCCTCCGGGCCGATCAGTTCGGCAGGGCTGGGGCGTCCCGTGTCGGTCGCCAGGCCGTCGCGGCCGTTCCGCCGGTAGGCGCGCCGTCAGGCCGCCACCGAGCGCTTCGAGACCCCGAACACCTCCGCAGCCTGCCGATAGCCCTCGACCTTTTTGGGCTCCAACGCGGCCACCACCCGCAACCGCACATCTCAGGCTCCGCAGGCGACAACCGGTGCGCACCCTCGACCTCGATCACGACGGATCAACCTACCGAAAGATGATCACTTTTGGCTCAAATATCTGTCCTGGGGCAGCTCGGATGGAAGATGAATACCTTGAAAAGCAACAAAGCTCAGTTAACCCGAATGTATGAGTAACGATTTCGGATGTGACTCTGGAAGAACCGGCCGTGGCTGGAGGCGTTCAGAAATCCGAGGTGAACCGCATCGGAGACCGAAAGGTACTGATAGGTCCCGCCGTGGTGGAACTCGACTTCGAGGGTGAGGCTGGGTTCGCCGTAGCCGATGGAGGAGATGCTCGAGGACTGGACGACCTGGCGGTTCATTGGGACCTCGGGGTGTCACGCCGTCGACCTGCGGCTTCGGTCCGGTGCGGCGAAAATGTCGGTGGGAGGGGGTACAACTACGGCAGGACCGAGGAGGACCCATGGCGAGCGGTGACAGCAGCGCTGAGCCGGAGACCGGCAGCCCCAACGGGTGCAAGTGGTGCGGCGTGGAGGAACGGTCGCACTACCGGAGGTGGAAGCCGCCGATCGGGTGGCACTTCTGGGAAGCTCCGACCAGCGAGCAGCGCAAAGCCCGCATGCTCGCGCGACGCCGTCCTACGACGGAGCCGCGCGAGCACGAGAGTCGGTACTTACTCTGCGGCTAGCTCCCGGATTTCCTTGAAGACCTTGCGGAGTTGGTCGGGTACGTCATCCGGTGATCGCAATGAGAGGGCCAAGCCGTGCATCATGGCGGTCTTGCCGCCAGGGCCGGCTTCGCTGCCCTCTTGTAGCATCTGTTGCACCTTCGAACTAAACTTACTCGCGCGGTGTTCGGCGAAGTCGTCCGATGTCCAGGGTGTACCGCGTGGCCATCGTTCATTGGCTACCCTGGCCCACACTTCGTCCGGGAAGATCTCTTCCAGCTCGTTGTGACCGTCCGGTTCGCCGATGAAGGTGACGACCTCCTGCTTCCGCCGGCCGAACTTCATCTCCAGGCTGGTGTCCTGGAACATTCTGATGCGACGGCTGTCCGCGTCGACGACCAAGCGGACGAGTCTCTCGTGGTCCACGAGGTACTTCGCCAGGTGCAGAGCGCCTTCGTTGTTGTTGCACGCCCACAATGCGATGCCCGCAGCCTGGAGCGAGACGCCTTCGCTGAGGCTGAACAGGAGCGGGATCGCCTGCTGCTCGGTGTCTCCCTCGACGGCCATGAAGCAGCGCTCGTGCAGGAGCACGGAGTTGCGCAGTCCGACGCTCGCGGAGAGCTTGCCGAGAAAGCCGTCGATCTTCTCGTGCGTCTCGGTACCCAGTCGCTCGACGACCGTGTACCCGTCGGCCAGCTTGAGGTGCACCACGTCGGCGATGTCGACACCGTCGATGAGATTCATCGAATGGGTGGCGACGACGACGTTGACGTTCGGGATCGCACTCTGTTCGCGGATCAAACCCATGACCTTGCGCTGGTGCGCGTAGTCCAAGTGGGTGTCCGGCTCGTCGTAGACGATGATCGTCTGCAACGGCGACGGCGTGAGTTGGTCCAAGGAGACGGGATCGGGCTCACTGGCGTTCTGCTCGGCGAGCAGGTTGCTGGTCCACTCCCAGATGGCCAGCGCGACCCGACGTCCACTGCCGTCACCGGACCGCGTCATGTCGACCGGGCCGCCCGAGTTGCGCGTCATACGCAGTTGAGCGCTGCGGAAGCCATGGGTGAACGAGATCTCCGGCTCCACGGAGATCTCGGTGATGTCGGGGCAGCGGTACTTGATGTGGTCGCACAGCGACTTGGAGTCCGTGCGCAGGCGGTTCTTGACCTCGTCCTCGATGTCGGTCAGGCGCCCGCGCAAGTCGGGATCCTGCACATGGCTCTGGAACCGGGAAGTCAACGCCGACTTGACCGCCTCGTTGGCCCTGGCGACCTTGCCGTCGAAGGGCAGCAGGTGCGGGAGCCGGTCGACCACCTGCTGAGTGACGGGAATCCAATCCTCGCCCTCGCTGTGGATCCGACCGTACTTCTCCAACACCGCGAGATTGTCGGCCTTGCGGGTCGCAGCCTCCTCAGGAACCAGTTGCCGGGCCAGCTTGGCCAGCTCCGGGGCCTTGTACTGGGTGAGGTCACGCAGGCGCTCGTCGGTCGGCATCGGCATCCAGCACTCCCACCGTGCCGATTCGTCGTCCGCAGTGCGACGGATCCTGACCATCGAGGGGAGTCTGAACGTCTCCTGCTCCCACTCGTCGAGTTCGAAGAGCCCTTCGACGTCGGTGGCTCCGCAGCGGGTCCCCGGAGGTCCGGGAACGTAGGAACGATCCTCTTCGACAGCCTCGTAATCGCCGAGCAGGAACGAAAGGGACGCCAGCAGCGCGGTCTTGCCCCCATCGTTGTGGCCCGCGACGATCGTCGGCGAGCTGATCGGGATGTCCTCGACCTTCATGAGCGAACGGAACCCGTTCGCGGAGAAGCTCTTCAGGTGCACGACTGCGGATTGCTCCGTTCTGCCCACCGTGACGTCCCGACCACGTCGCTGGGCTGCTGTCCAAAGGAGGTCGACGGCAACTTGCTCGCCCCCATGGCCGAAGATGCTAGATCTTCTAGCGTCGGCTCATGCCATCAAGGGTGGTCGACACGCCGACCCTCTCACCATCTCGTACTCACTGCCCAACCCCAGACCGCAAAAATGCAGAAAAGGCAGGTCGTGTCTCCTTCGCTGCAGATGGCGGCTCGCTGTTGTCCTGGAACGGCGCCTTGACCCTGACCAGCCTGTGGGGTGCCGAAAGTCGGTCACATGGTCTGACCTGCGCTCATCCTGCTGTGGGTTTGTACTGGTTGATCAGGCCGCCGAGGATTGGTCGGCGACGTATCGAGGTGCGGCTCGGCTCTGTGATCGGCTGGTCTGGTCGCGGTGGTGTGAGTTGTAACGCCTGGTGTGGTCGGCGGTGGTTGTAGCGGTCCAGAAGCGCTCGCAGGTGGTGTTCGTTGATGACGATCAGGCGGTCGGTGACTTCGCGTCTGACGGTGCCGACGAACCTTTCGGCGTGGCCGTTGACTGCTCGGGCAGCGTGGTGGAACTTCACGCCCTTGATGTCGGTGTCGGAGAAGACAGCGTCGAACGAGGTGGTGAACTACCCGGCCCGGCCCGGCCCGGCCCGGCCCGGATCAGGAACCGGAAGTCGTCGGCTCGATCAGCCAGGTCCATTAGCAGGTTGCGGGCCTGTTGGGTGATCCAAGGGCCGTCGGGGTTTGTGGTGGCTCCGAGGATGTGCACGTAGTGGGTGGCCACGTCCATCACGAAGACACGTAGACGCACTTGAAGGGTGACGGCGCAGTCGACGTGGAAGAAGTCGCAGTCCAACATGCTCGCGGCCTGGGCGTGCGGGAACAGTCGCCAGGAGGCGTCGGTGTTGCGCTGGGGCGCGGGCGGTACTCACAGGCGCTTGAGCACGCGGCGTACGGTTGAGGCGGCTATCCGGTGGCCGAGCTTGAGTAGCTCGCCCTGGATCCGGCGGTAGCCCCAATGGGTGTTCTCCCGGGCCATCCGCTCGATCGAAGCCACGACACCGTCGTTGACCAATGGCCGCCGGGTTCGGTTCGGGTGGATCCAGTTCCTCGCGATCAAGCGCCGGTGCTGGCGTAGGAGGGTTCCCGGTGTCGCCAACCGGTGCTCGCGCACCTGTCAGGGAGTCGGTGAACCAGCGCGGCGAGCACAGCTCGATCGGCCCACTCCCACCGCGGGCGGGGATTGGCCCGGCGTAGCACGGCGACCTCGTGCCGCAGTACCAGCAGTTCGACGTCCTTGGCCGCGGAGGACCGAATGAGGAGGGTCTGCCGCAGGCAGCTCCGAGCCGGGTAGACCAGCCGCCGCACGCGCAGGTGCACGATGACCTGACGACCGTCGATCGGTATGTCCTTCACCGTCCGGCGTGATGCCCGTGCACCTTGCCGTCGCGGTCCCGCTCATCGGACACGGCACGGCCACATCTCAGTGTCCGTTTCCGAGCTTGGGCTGGTGAAGGGCCTTTGGTGCGGACACAAGGAACTCCTGGTAGATCGGACGGTGTCTATGCGCCGTTCCACCAGGAGTTCCGTTGTTATCGTGCCCGATGCCCGCGGGCGGGTCCACCGCGGGTGCCCCGTGCTGTCGTCTGTCCGCCTCCCACCAGCCCGCGCGACGGACGGCGCGGTATCCCACCGACGTCACCGACGCGCAGTGGGCCGAGCTGGACCCGTTGTTGCCGGATCCGGCGTGCCTGGCCGGTCGGGGCGGACGGTGGGAGAAGCACTGCCGCCGGATGATCGTGGACGCGATCCTGTACGTGGTCGACAACGGCATCAAGTGGCGGGCACTTCCCGTCGACTTCCCGCCCTGGCAGACGGTCTACAAGCGCTTCGCCGCCTGGGAGAAGGCCGGTGCGTCGCAGCGGTTGCTCGACGCGTTGCGTGACCGCGTCCGCCTGGCGGAGGGCCGGGAGGCGGCACCCTCGGCGGCGGTGGTCGACTCGCAGTCGGTGCGCGCCGCCGCCACCGTGGGCCGGGCCACGCGTGGCTGGGACGGAGGGAAGAAGGTCGCCGGCCGCAAGCGGCACATCGTCGTGGACACCCTGGGCTTGCTGTTGGCCGTGTTGGTGACGCCCGCCTCGACGCAGGACCGGGTCGCCGCCCGCAGCCTGCTGCGCCGGATGCGCGACACCGCCGGCGGGCGGGTCCGTCTGGTGTGGGCCGACGGCGCCTACACCGGCCCTCTGATCGACTGGGCACGAAAGACACTTCGTCTGGTGATCGAGATCGTCCAACGCCCGCAAGTGCCGTACTTCACCGTGCTGCCCAGAAGGTGGGTGGTGGAGCGGACGTTGGCGTGGATCACCGGGCACCGCCGCTGCGTCCGCGACTACGAACGACTACCCCACCACCACGAGGCCATGGTCCGCTGGTCCATGATCCACATCACCACCCGCCGACTCACCAGACCCCGGTAGCTCGGAAACAGCTACTCAAGCGCGGGTGCGGCTTCACCACGGGCAGCATCGGGTCCGTCGCCCGGTTGAGCAGCTGGACCGGCGTGACGTGCGGCTGGAAGAACCGGTGCCCGGTCAGCAACCCGACCGCCTCCTCCTCGCCCGTCAACGCCCGCGGCACCTTCATCCCGTAGTTGTCGAACAGGTGCCGTACGCAGTACCCACAGTCCAGCGGACACCCGATAATCCAGTTCAGGCTCAACCCCGACTTCCGGTACTCGACCACCTCCAACAACTCCGGCCGCAACCGCGCCCGCTCCACCGCACCCAGCAGCCGAACACCCGACCTGCCGACCCGCTCGCCCCGACCCGCCCGTTCCATGGCCGCACCTGCCTCCCCTGATCACCCGAACCACCCTGGGGCCATTCGACCCGGACCAGCTACGATTGCGGAACGGGCAAATCGATTATTGAGAGACTTGCCCCCTATTTTCCCTCCTGTCGCAGCGGAGCCATCATGACCAACCACCGCTCGCCCGACTCCGACATCACCGCAGCAGCTCGACTCGCCCAGGAAATCAAAGAGCGCCGCGAACAAGCCGGTCTCAGTCAACCTCAACTGGCCAAGCTCATCGGCTACACCCGCCAGTACGTCTCACTTGCCGAGCGCGCCGGGCACAATCTGCCGTCGATTGAAGTCGTCAAGGCCATCGACAACGCGCTCGACGCAAACGGTCAACTTCTTGCCCTCCGAGAACAGGCCAAAGCGGAACAGCAAGCACAGCGCAGAGGTAAACGATGGATCGAGCCCGTCGTTAGCCCGTCGGATGGGTCGGATATCAACCCGTGGGTGCTCGTGGACACGCTGACGCGATCCGATATCAGCGGTACAGCACTGGATCACATGGAACGGGCGGCCTCCCTGTACGCACAGCGATACCCTGCGATTCCGCCGAACGCGCTTTGGCCGTCCGTGTCCGGCCAGATCGCCCGGATCAACGACGTGCTGTCCCGCCCGCAGCCGCAACGCGTGCGTCGTCGTGTCGCGTCATTGTTGGGTGTGCTGACCGGTATCGCCGGGAACTTGTGCCTGGACCGCAATCGTCAGGACGAAGCTGTCGGGTACTTCGACGTGGCCGAGTTGGCCGCCCTGGAGGCAGAGTCGCCCGACCTCGCCACCTGGGTCTTCGCGGTCCGTTCGCTTGGCCCGTTCTTCAGCGGGGACTACCGCTTGGCGGTCGAGTCGCTGGAACGCGCCTATCTGGAAAGTGCGTCGTCGAGCCCACGACGCCGTGCCTGGGTGAGTGCACTCCTGGCGCGAGCTCATGCCGCGATGGGTGACACCCGAGCCAGTCTCCGAGCACTCGACGCGGCCCGCCGCCACGTGGAGGCGATCAACGACCCGCCTCAGGGCACTGACTTCTTCGACGGTGCGCGCCTGGACGGCATCGCGGGCAGCACCTACCTTCTACTGCGTCAGACCCGGCCCGCCACGTCGTTGCTGCGCGCAGCGCTTGGTCGGCGGGCAGCCGACGATGTCAAAGGACGGGCACTGCTCGGCTTGGACTTGGCCGAGTGTCATCTCCACGACGACGAGCCTGTGGAGGCGGCACGGTTGGCCATCACCGCACTGGATTGGGCGGATGACGCCATGGTGGAACCGATCCTGACCCGTGCGTACGCCATTCGAGGCCAGATGGTTCGCTCAGTCGGCCTGGCTGGCACGCGAAGCCTGGACGCCAGGCTGAAGGAGGTAGCGCGTGGCTGACGATCCGACACAGTGGACAGTCCGAGGCACCCGCAGGGTCTACGCCTCCGAGTGGGTCAACGTCGACCTCGACGACGTCGACATCCCGGACGGGCCACGCTTCGAACACCACGTCCTACGCTTCCCCCGCGCCTCGACAGGCGCCGTCGTCACCGACCGGGACCGCGTTCTGCTCCTGTGGCGACATCGCTTCACCACGGACACCTGGGGCTGGGAAATCCCCGCCGGGTGGTCCGAGCAGGGCGAGGATCCCGCCCAAGCCGTTGCTCGCGAGGTTCGTGAGGAAACCGGCTACGAACCCCATGACGTCACACTCATGGTCACCTACAGCCCAATGACCGGCATCAGCAGCCAGAGGTACTACGTGTACCTGGCGCGATCCGCAACGCTGGTCGGCGGTCACGAAGTCGCCGAAGCCAGTCGCGTTGAATGGATCCCGGTGTCCGACCTGCGCAGACTCATTAAAACCGGACAGATCACCGACGGCCCCTCACTGACCGCGTTGGCCGTCTACCTCGCTACCACAGGACCGCACGAATGAATCCAGACCAACGCTGATCGCGGCGAGGAAGACGAAAGCGAGGAGGCGAGCACTTGGCTGTTCCTCGCCCACAAGTTCGACTCCTTGCGGAGAACGGCCACGGATCAGGCCGACTTGGGTAGCACGTTCTGCGTCCCGAACACGGCTGTTACAGGGTCGAGCCGCCCTGAGCGGGTGCTCCTGCTGCTTGCCGTGGCGTTGATGGAGTCGTTCGACATCCGGGTGGACGTCGTCACCGACCCCGAGTACGGCTCGTTGGACGGGTTCGTGGCAGACCGGCGTCGCGCGGTGGTGGCCAACTGGATGGGTGCCGACGGTATTTGGCAGGTCGACATCACCGAGCACCGGCCCAAGCTGCGCGAGTTCCACGATGCGTCGAATCATGCCCGCGCGCATTCGGTGGCCCGAGGCGCGACAGTTCATGAACGGGCCTGCTGGTTCGTCGGAAGTGCCGCCGGGCGGAATGACTAGGGTGGTGATCAACCGGCCCGGATCGGAGGGGACCGCTCGTGTCGTTTGAAGCCTCGAGTAGGCCTGCTCATCGCGTCGCGGTCATCGGCCTCGGTGGGACGATCGCGATGACAGCGACGACAGGCGGCGGCGTCGTGCCCGCGTTGTCCGCGGAGCAGTTGGTCGCCGCCGTACCAGGTCTGGCAGACACCGGTATCGAAGTCGAGGTGGTGGACTTCCGCCGTGTGCCGGGCGCGTCATTGACCTTCGAAGACCTCGCCGCACTGACGGACGAGATCCGTGACCGGTGTGCTGCCGGAGTCGACGGTGTTGTGGTGACGCAGGGCACCGACACCATCGAGGAGACCTCCTACTACCTCGATCTTCGGCACGCCGCCGTACAACCGGTTGTCGTGACCGGCGCCATGCGCAACCCGACCCTCGCCGGGGCCGACGGGCCAGCCAACCTGCTCGCCGCCATCCAGACCGCTGCGGACCCGGCCACGCACGGCCTCGGTTGCCTGGTTGTCTTCGCCGACGAGATCCACGCCGCTCACAGGGTCCGCAAGACCCACACCACCAGCGGTTCCACCTTCAAGTCACCCGACGGGGGACCGCTCGGTTACCTCGTCGAAGGCCGGCCCCGGATCGTCAACAGGCCCGTCGGTCGTACGCTGCTTCCCGACATCGGCAACCGCCTGGACGTGCGGGTGGGAGTCGTCACCGCCTCTCTCGGAGACGACGGGTCACTGCTGCACACGCTGGCCAGCCAGCTCGACGGCCTCGTCGTGGCGGCGTTCGGGGTGGGCCACGTCCCCGTCGCCTGGGTGACTGCCCTGGAACACATCGCAGCACGCATCCCCATGGTGCTCTGCTCCCGCACCGGAGCCGGATCCGTGCTTTCAACCACCTACGCGTTCCCCGGCTCCGAACACGACCTGCTGTCGCGTGGACTCATCCGGGCGGGCTTCCTCGACCCCCTCAAGTCCCGCCTGCTTCTCCACGGACTCCTCTCCGTGGAAGCTGGCTGTGATCGGAAGACCATCACGATGGCGTTCGCCGCAGCCGGCAGCCACGGCACAGTTGCCGATTGGCCGTACACGACCACGACTGGATAAGGACCTACCGTGCGCAGCCATGAACTCACCCTCGGCCGCAGCTTCGGTGTCGCCTTCGACCACGGCGACGACTTCTTCACCGAACTGGCCGCCTTCTGTGACCACCACCAGGTCCGGCACGCCTACATCCCCAGCTTCATCGCCGGCTTCAGTGAAGTCGACATCGTCGGCACATGCGACAAACTTCAAGATCCACAGGCTCCGGTCTGGTCCAAGGTTCACCTCACCAATGTCGAAGCTTTCGGTGGCGGCACCCTCGCCTACGACGAAGCTGGCGACCAGGTGCACCCCCACACTCACGTCTCGGTCGGCCTCAAAGAGCACAGTGCCGCCGGGTACACCAGCCACCTGCTCAACGCACGAGTCCAGTTCCTCACCGAAATGCTGATCATCGAAATCGCGCAGCCCGCCCTCATCCGCCGCCGCAACGCAAACCTCTACGACGTCCCACAGCTCCACTTCGGCTGACAACATCGCCGCGCTCAAGGCCCTGCGACGACCCGGTAGATCCGGGTTCGGCCGGTACCCTCGGTGCCGCTTCATGCGACATCCGGGGGCTCTTCCGCCTCATCCGCGTCCACGTGCCCTCGGCTGCCGCTTCGATGTCGCCTTCAGCTGAGTGCTTCGAGCAGTCTGGACAAGAAGGTGGCGGCGTCGGCGGTGAGAGCGACGTCAACGGGGTGGCGGTCGGTGGTGATGGAGCTTTCGATGTGGGTGGTGTTGACGATGGGGCGCAGGTCGGCGATGAGCCGGCCGCGGGTATGGGTGCCGGTGAGTTCGACGGCTACAGCCAGTCGACGGTAGGTGGCCAGGTCGGGATCCAGTGCGATGGCGGCGGCGAGCGGGTCGTGCAGGGTGCATTCGCGGCGGCCGAACATGGCGGCGTAGAAGTTGGCGTAGTGGCCGATGATGCTCGTGGCGAAGCGGGCGCGGGAGTTGTCGATCGTGGCAAGTGTGTCCAGCCACGCCTGGTCGACACGGGCTGCTTCGGTGACCTCCAGGCCGATGAGGGTCAGGGGGAATCCGGCTCCCAGGACGAGGTCGGTCGCTTCGGGGTCGTGCCAGGAGTTGGCGTCGGCCGAAGGGGTGATGTTGCCGGGGGCGGTCAGGGCGCCGCCCATGACGATGACCGAGCGCAGCAGCCCGGGCAGTTCGGGTTCCAGCAGCAGTGCCAGGGCGATGTTGGTCAGCGGGCCGAGGGCGAGGAGGGTGAGTTCGCCAGGGTGGTGGCGGGCCAGGCGGACGAGCTGCTCGGCCGCGGACTGCTGGATCGGGCGGCCTTCGGGGGGAGGACCGGCGTGACCGCCGAGGCCGTCGTGGCCGTGGACGAATTCGGCGGTGTGCAGTGGCTGCGCCAACGGGCGACGTGCGCCGATTGCCACCGGCACGGTGTGCAGGCCCGCGAGTTCGAGCACCCGGAGGGCGTTGTCGGCGGCTTGGGGAGCCGGGACGTTGCCGTGGACGCTGCCTACGGCGACGATCTCGGCTTGCTCTTGGGCGGCGAGGTAGAGGATGGCCAGTGCGTCGTCGATGCCGGGGTCGGTGTCCAGAACGATGCGCACGTGGTCACCCAATCAGGTTGGTCAGGGGCGTCGCTATCACTCGTTCGAGCGGTGTGCCTTTAGGTTCGGCGTCATGCGGGTGTGCGTTTACTGCGGTTCCTCCAGTGCCGGGGTGACCTACCTCTCGGCGGCCAGGCAGGTCGGCGCGACATTGGCCCGGAGGGGGATCGAGGTGGTGTACGGCGGTGCCCGAGTGGGCACGATGGGAGCCGTTGCCGACGGGGCGCTGGAGGCCGGTGGTCGGGTGATCGGGGTGATCCCTGAGTCGCTGGTGGGGTGGGAGATCGCCCACCAGGGGCTGACCGAGCTGCGTGTGGTGGCGGGCTTGCACGAGCGCAAGGCGATGATGACCGGACTGTCGGACGCGGTGCTGGCGTTGCCGGGCGGAGCGGGCACGCTGGACGAGTTGTTCGAGGCGTGGACGTGGGCGCAGCTGAAGGTGCACACCAAGCCGGTCGGGGTGCTCAACGTGGCCGGGTTCTTCGACCCGTTGCTGGCAATGGTCGACCACATGGTGGCCGAGGGGTTCCTCAAGCGGCCGTACCGCGAGATGCTGCTGGTCGACGACGACGTGGACCGCTTGCTGGACCGCTTCATCGCTTACCAACCGCCCGACTACACCTGGTCGGACGACCCGGTGGATACTGCCGGACCGTCGGGTTCATGACTGCGAGGCGTTGGCATGTCATCGCTCGCGGAGTTCAGGTAATCCCGGACCTCGTTCGCGCGCGGGTCGTCGAGTTCGTCGAGGATGGCCAGCGCCTTGCGCCATGAGGCCTGCGCTTCTTGCCGGTCGCCGAGAGCATTCAGGGTATGGCCACGGCTGACCAACGTCTCAGCCTCGCCCCACCGGTCACCGACCTGTCGACGAGTCTTCAGCGCGAGGTCGAACTGGCCGAGGGCTTCCTGATAGCGGCCCAGGTCGTGCAGTGTGGTGCCGAGCTTCGTCAGGGTGAAGCCTTCGCCGTAGCGATCGTCGGTGCCACGCATGATCTCCAGAGCCCTGCCCAGGTGGTGCAAGGCTTCCGCGTCGCGGCCGGAACGTCGCATCGCCTCACCGAGGCTGGCCGATGCGATGGCTTCACCATGGCGATCGCCGACACCGCGGAACAACTCCACCGCCTCGCTGAACAGCGTCACCGCCTCATCCCGCCTGCCCAGTTCGGCGGCCAGGTAGCCGCTGCCGGTCAGTGTCCACGCCTGCCCCGTCTCGTCCCCGATCTGGCGACGTAGGGTCAACGCCTCTTCCAGCTCGCGATTGGCCAGGTCGTATTCCTGACGCTCGCGGTGGGCGTGAGCGAGGTTGTTGAGCGCCCATGCCCGACCGAAAACGTCTCCGCCGGCCTCTGCGGCGGCCAAGGCGATGGTGTGGGAGGTGATCCAGGCCGTCCACGGCTTGCGCAGGAACAGGTAGTTCCAGAGCCCGACCGGTAGCTGCCACGCCTGCTTGTGCAGGTCGCTGTGATGTGCCAACCGGGTGGCCGCGACGAGGTTGGGAAGCTCCGCTTCGCACCACGTGAGCGCCTGCTCATAGGTGAAGCCGGCCGGTGACGACGGCACCCCGTCGGCAGGACGGTCCAGTTCGGGATCGCGCCGTTGCGGGGCCAGGGCGTGGTTGGCCCTATAGGCGGTGTGCAGGTACCAGTCGACGAGCCGGGTCACGGCCGCGGTGCGTTGATCCTCGGATTCTTCGGTGCGGACCAGTTCGACGCTGTACGCCTTGAGCAGGTCGTGCTGACGAAAGCGGTCTTGACCGACTTCGTCAACCAGCCGCACGGCCGACAGTTGCCTGAGCAGCGGCATCGCGCTGCGGGACTCGATGCCGCACAACGCCGCGGCGATGTCGGGACCGAACCGGTCACCGGAGTGCAGGCCGAGCAGGCGGAACAGCCTGGCCGCATCGTCGCCCAGGGCGCGGTAGGACCAGGAGAACACCGCGCGCACCGCTTCGTCCTCCTGCGAGAGGACATCCAACCGCTTGTCGATCGCGGACAGTTCCCTCGCCAGCTCGTCCAACGTCACGTGCGGGTGGGCGCTGATCCGCTCCGCGGCCACCCTGACCGCCAACGGCAAGTGCGCGCACAACCGGGCTATCTCATAGGCGGCGGTCGGCTCGCTGTTCACCCGCTCGGTGCCGATCGCTTCGCGCAACAGGGTCACTGCTTCGTCGGAGGTGAACGAGGGAACGGTGACGCATCGGGCGCCCTCCCGGACTGCCAGGCTGGACAGTCGTCGACGGCTCGTGATGATCACCAGGCAGCCTGACCCTCCTGGGAGCAGAGGGCGTACCTGCTGTGCGTCGGATGCGTTGTCCAGGAGCAGCAAGGCGCGCATCCGATCGAGCTTCGTGCGCAGGAGGGTGGCTCGGCGGTCGGCGGTCGGCGGGATGTCTGCCGGCGGCACCCCGAGATCGAGCAAAAAGGTCTCCAACACTTCGGTCGGGTCTGCTGGAGCAGAATTCGCCGAGTAGCCGCGGAGATCGTAAAACAACACCCCATCGGGGAAGTTCTGCCGTATCCGGTGACTCCATGTAACGGCAAGTGTGGTTTTGCCGCTGCCAGCTGCCCCATCCAGCGCAATAACGCCCAACGATCGGGTATTCATCACCGCGTCGAGTGTCCTGTCGAGTTCGTCGACGAGTGCAGAACGGCCCACCAGTCGTGGCACCGGAGGCAACTGCGAAGGACTGCTCCACGTACGTGATTTGGCGCGATCGCCTCGCGCGGACAGCAGTGCCACCAGGGTGCCGCCAGTGTCGAGCGCCTGGTCACAGGCCCGGAGGAAGTCCTCACTCGCAGGCTTGGTCCCGTGCTCGACGTTGCTGATGTGCCCAGGGCTGTAGTGGCATCGGTCCGCCAACTGCTGCAACGACAGCTTCGCTGCGGTACGCCTCCGGCGCAGCTCGGGCCCTATGTCGGCCTGCCTATTCTTTATTCCGTCCAAGTGAATACACCGCCCCCCTTGTCACCTCCCAGGCGACCTTGCCACCGTTGGTGCCAGCCGGCCCCGATGGCGACCGACAGGAGTCGAGGATATGGGGATCAGATGCAGACCGATGGTCCAACCGATCCGATGAAACCCCGATCGAGTGAACAGTGCGGTTGTCGGATACGTGAAGTCATCTTCGCTTCACCTCGCGAGAGGTTGTGACATGTGGGTTGAAGTCGCAATGATCGGCGCAGCGTGCGGCCCCGTGACGCTCGGCGTGGTGGCCGGAGATCCAGCTGGCACGAACGGGCCCCAGGCGAACGGCGGACGGCCACAGGTTCCGTATCCGGAAACTGGGCTCTGGTCCTGGCCTTCGTTGAACGCGCTCGGGACGCGCGACGGGTTCATGGTGGGCGCGGTCGTCGGAGTCGGTCTGGTCGTGCTTCACCAGCGGTTCGACGGTGTGCCCCACCAGCTCGCCGTCCTGTGGCTGGCAGCGATCGGCGTTCCGCTGATGATGATCGACTGGGCATGCCACCGCCTGCCCGCCCCACTCGTCCGAGCCCTGTTCGCGGGCGGAGTGGCGATCTTGGGATATGTCGCGGCTTCCCACGATGACCTGAACGCCCTGATACGAGCGCTCCTAGCCGTCGCGATCACGTCCGCTGCGTCGTTGACAGTGGCGATGATCATTCCTGCCGCTCTGGGGGCGGGCGACGTCAAGCTCCTGGGAGCGGTCGCCCTTTACCTTGGGTGGGTCGGCTGGCTCGACCTGCTGCGCGGCGTTGTGCTCGCGCTGCTCCTGGGCGCCACTGCAGGCACGACACTGCTGATCACCCGACGAATCTCGCGGACGGACCGCCTCGCCTTCGGCCCGGCCATCGTCGGCGGAGCCCTGCTCGCTCTCGTCACACCGTGATCATCTGGAAGTCCGCCGATGCGCCTTCTCCCGTCACCACGATCGAGACCTGAAGGATGATATGAAGATTTTCCACAGCACGGCGACCGCTCTGGCCGTCTTCCTCTCTGTGTCCGCGTGCAGTTCATCAACCTCTATTTCGCCAGACCAGTCAGGCATGCCAGCCGACGTGGACGGCCCTCTCCCCGAAACATCCACGGTGGCGGCAACCAATCCGGTTGATGAGGCACGGGCACAAGGCGTGCAGACCTATCGGCAGATGTGGACTGCTTACGCCACAGCCGGTGCCACCGCCGACTGGCAGTCGCCGGAACTGGCCCGCTACGCCACCGGCGGCGCCTTGTCGACCTTGACCCGAGGTCTTTTCGGCTACCGCGATTTGAAGATCGTGACGCGCGGGCAACCCGTCCTGAATCCGGTGGTGTCCTCAGTGGAGCCTCCTGATCTGCCCGCCAAGGTGATCGTCTCCGACTGCGGCGACTCGACGACATGGACCAAGCACTACGCCGACAGCGGAGCACTCGCTGACGGTGAACCTGGAGGCAGGCGGCACATCAACGCGGTGGTGGAGAAGCAGGTCGACGGATCCTGGAAGGTCAGCGACTTCGGCGTACACGAGGTGGGAACATGCTGAGTCCCGCGATCATCGGAGTGCTCATCCTCTCGATGACAGCTGCGCCTGCCAGGGCCCAGGACCCATGGGGCGATGTGAACTGCACCCAAGATCCCTCGCCGATCTGCGATCTCGGTGCTGGAATCGGTAACCGACCCGGGCCGGTGATCGGACGCCCCGGAGGCAAAGAACCACCCTCCGAACATGACAACGGCGACGATCCCTATGCGGACTGCAACTACAAGCCGGTCGACTACCAATCACCGCAAGGGCAGCCGGAGCAGCCGGGCGGTTGGTTCATGGTGCTGTGTTCGCCGGATGGCAAGGATCCGCTGTCCCACGGGCCCGTGTGGGTGCCTGCCGGCGGTGGTGCGCAACCGGCGCTGTCGCCGGAGCAGGTGGCAGCCATCGCGCGCAACCGTTTGCAGTTGCCTTCAGTCGTGATCGCGGCCAACCCCGCTGAGGTGCAGTTGGTGAACTTGCCGACGTGGTTGTGGTTGAGCGGTGGTTGGCAGGAGGTGTCGGCGAACGCGTCGGTTCCGGGTGTGTCGGTGACCGCGGTCGCGGCTCCGATCTCGGTGACCTGGTCGATGGGTGACGGCTCGACCGTGACCTGTATGGATGCGGGGACTCCGTATACGGCGGGCACCGACGCGGAGGTGCCTTCACCGGACTGTGGCCACGTCTACCGCCGGTCGTCGGCGAGCCAACCGGGGCAGGCGTTTGCTGTGACGGCGACGGTGCACTGGACGGTGACCTGGTCCGGCGCTGGGCAGGGCGGCACGTTCCCGGACATGACCACCACGGGCGGCGCTGGCTTTCGTGTCGCGGAGTCGCAGGCGTTGAACAACGGCGGCGGCTGACCGGCACCCCGTCCCCACCGGTCCATCTCTGCAGAGCCCAACCGATAGCCAGACCTGTTCCGTTCGCTGATCCCTCTCGGCGACGCGGCGCACCACCCCTATGCCTTTTGGAGGTTCCGGCGTGAGTACCAATACCACGATCCGGCTGGACATCGACCGGCCTGCGGCCACGGCCGACGGCCCCTGGATAAGCGAGGGCAGGAAGCCGTCCGCCTCGCGGCTGCGTGCCACCACTCGCCGCCGGAGCTTGCCGTACCTGCTACTCGGCGTGCTGCTCTTGCTGGCCTGTGTGGGCGGGTTCGTGCTGATCTCGTTGAACTCCGGCGACCGCCGGGCCGTGCTCGTGCTGACCCGCGACGTGTCGGTCGGTCACGTGCTGAGCGCGCAGGACCTGCGACAGGTCAACGTCGCGGTCGACCCCGGTGTGGCGGTGATGGGCGCGGACCAGGCGGCCACGGTGGTCGGCAGGCCGATGGCCACCAGTCTGTCGATCGGGGCTCTGCTCACGTCGAGCTCGGTCGGTGGTGCTGTGGTTCCGGTCAGGGGGCAGGCTGTCGCGGCGCTCGCGCTCAAGTCCGGTCAGTTCCCACCCGAGGTCTCTGCAGGTGCGCGGGTTTCGGTGGTGTTCGTTCCTGGTCAGGCGGGTACCGCGACCGGTCCGCCTACGGACGGCGGCATCGTCTGGCCTGCCGTGGTGACCAGCGTGACCGCGTCACCCGGCGGGCAGGGCACCGTGGTGTCGGTGCAGTTGCCCGAGGCCGCTGCCCGTCAGGTCGCGGCGGTGCCTGCCGGGCAGTTGTCGATCGTGATGCTCTCGACCGTGGGGGGTCGTTGATGTTGGTCTCGGTGCTGTCGTTGAAGGGTTCGCCGGGGGTGACCACCTTCGCGGTGGCCTTGGCCGCGCGCTGGCCGGTTCCTGCTCGCGCCGTGGTGGTGGAGGCCGACTCTTCCGGGGGTGATCTGGGTGTGCGGTTCTCCCTGCCCTCGGCGCCCGGTCTCGTGAGTCTGGCCGCCGCCGCCCGTCGGGACGGTCACATCGATCTGGTGTGGTCGCACACCCGGCAGCTTCCCGGTGGTCTGCCGGTGATCGCCGCACCGCCGGACGCCGAGCGGGCCGGTGCGGCGCTGTCCGCTCTCGCTCCGGATCCAGCCGGTGGGCCTGGTGTTCTGCGTGTGGCGGCCGACCAGCCCGGCTTGGTGGTCGTGGTGGACTGCGGGCGGGTCGATCCCGGTTCACCCGCGTTGTCGATCGTGCGGTCGTCCGATGTGGTGGTGCTGTTGTCGCGGGCTCACGCGGATGACCTGGCGCACCTGCCGCGCAGGCTGCCTGTGGTCGGCCGCTGGAGCCCGAACCCGGTGCTGCTGCTGGTGGGCGAGGGCTACAGCGGCGCCGAGGTGGCCCGGGAACTCGGGGTGTCGCCGTTGGGTCGGGTGCCGCACGACCCGAACGGCGCTGCTGTGCTGTGCGGGCGGCCGAACACGCTGCGCTGGGGTCGCAGCGGCCCTTCCCATTCCGCGCTGGGTCGATTCGCGCACAAGGTCGCCATCCAACTCGCCGCCCGCGAACGGCCCACCCCGCTGTCTCAGCCGTCTGCGGAACCTGCGGCGCTGGGAGCACTGGTGACCAGGCTGCCCGCGGGCCATGGCGGGCGCAGTGGCATCTATCCGGTGCCCGGGCCGGACATCGACCCGTATCGGCAGCGAGGAGGTCAGGCGTCATGACTGATCCAACCGACCACTACCCGCCGCCCGTGCCGCTGCGTCCCTACCCGCGGCCAGGCGAGGCCGATCCGTTCGGCGGCCGGGCATCGGCAGTTGATTCCGGCGAGACGGACCTCGTGGCTCCGGCCACCCGGCTGCGTCGGTACCTGCGTGAGCGGTTGAACGCGGAACTGCCGCAGCGGGTGGCAGATCAACAGGACCGCACCGGGGCGACCGCCGGCCGGGAGACGCGGCGAGAGTTGGCGCGGGGCGTTCTGGACGAGGCGTTGCGGATGCACACCGAGAATGAGTTGGCCGCAGGACGGCAGCTGCTGCCCCGCGAGGCCGAGCTGCGGGTAGTGGGCGAGGTCGTCAACGAGTTGTTCGGCATGGCCGGGTTGCAGCCGCTGTTGGACGACCCGACGGTGGAGACGGTCAACGCTAACCGCTGGGACCGGGTGTTCGTGCAGTACGACGACGGTCGCCGAGCCCGGGTCGGGCCGATCGCGGGGTCCAACGAGGAGTTGACCGACTTGGTGCGGCTGCTCGCCGCTCGTGCCAGCAGTCAGGAGCGCCGGTTCGACCAGGGCTCCCCGGCGGTCAACCTGCAGCTGCCCGGCGGGGAGCGGTTGTTCGCCGTGATGGGCCTGACGGCGGGCGGGGTGACGGCGTTGTCGATCCGCCGCCACGGCTACCTCACCGTCACGCTGTCCGAGCTGCGTCGTCGAGGCACCTTGGACCCCGGGTTGGAGGTGTTCCTGCGGGCGTTGGTCAAGGCACGCAAGAACGTATTGATCACCGGCGGTACCGGTGCGGGCAAGACGACGTTGCTGCGGGCGTTGGCCTCGGAGATGGACCCGCTGGAGCGGATCGTCACCGTCGAGGACGCCTTCGAGCTGGGCTTGGACCACGACCCGGAGGTTCACGCGGATGTGACCGCGTTCCAGGCCCGTGAGCCCAATGTCGAGGGTGAGGGCGCGGTCAGCCAGGCGGAGTTGGTGCGCTGGGGTTTGCGCATGTCGCCGGATCGGGTGATCGTCGGGGAGATCCGCGGGCCCGAGGTCATCCCGATGTGCAACGCGATGAGCCAGGGCAACGACGGCAGCATGGCGACCCTGCACGCCTCCAGTTCGCGTGTCGCGTTCACCCGGCTGGCCTCCTACGCCGCGCAGGGTGTCGAACGGCTGCCGTTGGAGGCGACGAACCTGCTGGTCGCCAGCGCGGTGCACTTCGTGGTGCACCTGGCCCGTGCCACCGATCGCCGGACACGGGTGGTGTCCTCGATCCGCGAAGTGGTCGGTGCCGACGGCCCGCAGGTGATCTCCAACGAGGTCTACCGGCCCGGCCCCGACCGGCGTGCCCGGCCGGTGGCCGGTGCGGTGAGCGGTGACACCCTCGACGACCTGGTCGACGTCGGCTTCGACCCCGGCGTGTTGGAGAACCCCGACGGGTGGTGGGTTCCGTGAGCATCACCCTCAGCCCCACCACGGCGGTGGCCGCCCTGCTCGGCATGGGCGCCGGGGTCGGCCTGCTGCTGATCGTCCTCGGCCAGCGCGGCACCGACCCGGACCGGCCTCGCCGGGCTCGTACGCACGCCACCGGCGCGCTGGACCGGCGCCGGACATTGCGCGTGGCGTTGGCGGTCACCGCTGCGGTGGTGACCGGTCTGCTGACCGGGTGGGTCGTCGGTGGGGTGCTGGCAGGGCTGGCGGTGTGGGCGTTGCCTCGGGTGTTGGGACGCGACCCGGAGCACGTCCGCGGGGTGGCGCGGATCGAGGCGGTCGCGACCTGGACGGAGATGCTGCGCGACACCCTGTCGGCCGCGGCCGGGTTGGAGCAGGCCATCCTCGCCACCGCCCCGCTCGCCCCGGCTGCGATCCGCGGTGAGGTTGGCGGGTTGGCCGCCGGGATCGAGAACGGCGAGCGTCTGGCTCCCGCGCTGCGCCGGCTCGGCGAGCGGCTGGACGACCCGGTAGGGGACCTGGTCGTCGCCGCGCTGGTGCTCGCCGCCGAGCAGCAGACCCGCCGGTTGGCCGATCTGCTCGGTTCGCTGGCCGACGCGGCGCGCGGGCAGGCCTCGATGCGGATGCGGGTCGAGGCCGGACGTGCCCGTACGCGCACGTCGGTGCGGGTCATCGTCGGCACCACGCTGGCGTTCGCGGTCGTGGTGGTGCTGCTCAACCGCGACTACATGGCCGTCTACGACAGCGCGACCGGCCAGATCGTCCTGCTGGGCATCGGAACGGTGTTCGCCCTCGGCTTCGTCTGGCTGGCCCGCATCGCCCGGGTCACCCGACCCGACCGCTTCCTGTCCACCACCGAGCCGGGCCCGGCCGGTGGGCAGCGGGTGCCCGTGGCCACCGGAAGACAGGGGTGAGCGCCGTGATCACCTCCATCGCTCTGGGCATCGGGCTCGGGATCGGCCTGTGGGCCGTGGCGGTCTACCTGGTCCCGCCGCGCCCTGCCCTCGGCGCTGTCCTGGCCCGCGCCACGACGCCACCGGCGCCCGCGCCGATCCTCGCCACCGACGACACCGATTGGGCCGCACGGCTGGGTCGCCCCGCCGTCGCCCCGCTGCGTGCGCTCGGGTTGCCCGGTCCGCGCCTGGCGCGGGACCTCGCGGTCATCGGCCGGTCGACCTCGACCCACCTGGCGGAGAAGGCCACACTCGCCCTCGCCGGCCTGCTGCTGCCCGTGCTGTCGGCCGTGGTGCTCACGGTGGCAGGGCTGGGTCCGGGCTTGCGGTTCCCGGTCATCGCAGGTCTGCTGCTGGCCGTCGTGGGTTTCGTCCTGCCGGACCTGCACGCCCGCTCACAAGCCGCCAAGCTGCGCGTCGGGTTCCGCCACGCCCTGTCCGCCTACCTGGACCTGGTGTGGATCACGCTGGCCGGTGGTGCGGGGGTGGACAGCGCCTTGGGTGACTCGGTGAGCGTCGGCCGCGGGTGGGCGTTCGCCCAGATCCGCCGCGCCCTGGACACCGCCCGTCTGACCCGCACGACCCCGTGGGCGACCCTGCGCCGGTTGGGGGAGGAGTTGGACGTGACGGAGCTGTCCGAGCTCGCCGCCACGGTCAGCCTGGCCGGCACCGAGGGCGCCAAGGTCCGCGTCTCGCTGGCCGCCAAGGCACACGCCCTGCGGACCCACCAGATCACCGAGGCCGAGGGCGACGCACAGGCCGCGACCGAGCGCATGTCGCTGCCGGTCATGGCCCTGTTCCTCGGATTCCTCGTCTTCATCGCCTACCCGGCCCTGAGCCAGGTGCTCACCGGATTGTGAACGTCAGCCGCAACCGAAAGGGGATGATCACCGTGTCGGGGCAGAGCTGTCGCCCAGCCCGTTCAGGTGTCGGCGGTACCGAGTTCCTGATCGAGTCGTGCGCGCCAGTCGTTGTGGGCGAGACCGGCTGCGACGAGCAGGTCACGCCAGTCCGCCTCGACTACGGCCAACGCCGCACGCAGTCGTGTGAGGTCTCCGGCGGCCAGGATGACGATCGCCGCCTGGATGCGTTCGGTGCCCTCCGGCTCGCTGCCCCTCACTGATGGGCTGTCGGCGAGCAGACGAAGGATTCCGTTCGCGGAACCCGGCTCCGGGAAATCCCGGCGGATCCGCCTCGTCAAACGAGCTTCCGCTGCCATGGAGCGATCGTGCCAGACCCGACAGTCGCTGCGAGGAAATCAACGAAATTACAAGTGACGTACGGAAACCACCTGGTGTGGACACCGCGAACAGGAACGAACAAGGAGGAACGTGATGCTCCCGCAACTGGATGCATGGATGACGGTGCTGCGAGCTCGTTGGCAGGAACTGCGCAGGCTGCCCGATGCCGGGTACTCGACGGAGGCTGTCCTGGTGACCGCGCTGCTGGTGGTGGCCGCGCTCGCGGTGATCGCGATCGTGGTCGCCAAGGTCACCGAGAAGGCCAACGGGATCACGATGTGATCCACATGAGCCACGGACATCGCCTCCATGGGCGACCGCCACGGCGCGGCCATCGTGTCCGATGGGCGTTGCGCGGTGACGGCGGAGCGGTCAGCGCGGAGTTGGTGATCGCCACACCGCTGCTTCTGCTGATGCTGCTGGCGATCGTGCAGTTCGCGCTCTGGTCGCACGCCACCCACATCGCCCAGGCCGCCGCCTCGCAAGGCCTGGCCGCAGCGCGATCGCAGAACGGGACCTCGGCGGCCGGAACGGCGAGCGCACAGCAGATCCTCGACCAGCTCGCAGGCGGGCCCTTGACCGGCACCGCCGTCACCACCGACCGAGGGGTGACGGCGGCGTCGGTGCGGATCTCGGGCACCGCCAACTCCGTAGTGCCGTTCCTGAGCCTGCCGGTGCACGCCGAAGCCACCGGCCCGGTCGAACGGTTCGTCCCCGACCTGGAAAGCGGGTGAGGTGCGATGACCGCACCACCCACAACACCCGATACGCGCGCAACACCCCTCCGGTGCGGCCACGGTCGCCGACAGTGGTCGGCCTGGTGGCGGACTGACGACGGTTCCGTGGCCGCCGAAGTGACCATCGCCGCGCCGTTCCTGGTCATGCTGTTGGTGTTCGTGGGCGTGGTGATCCACCGGGGCGTGGACGCCCGTATCCGCATCGACGACGCCGCCCACCAGGCCGCCCGCGCCGCCAGCATCGAACGCACCCCCGCCGCCGCCACTGCCGCCGCCCAGTCCACCGCCGCCAGCGCGCTGTCACAGGCCGGGGTGACGTGCGCGTCCCTGTCGGTGAGCACCGCCACCGGAGGTCTGCGGCCCGGCAGCACGGTCAGCGTGACCGTGTCCTGCACCGTGGACTTCGGCGACGCGATCGTCCTCGGCGTACCCGGCGGCAAGACCCTCTCGGCCACCTCTGTCGAACCGGTCGACCTGTGGCGTTCGACATCGAACACCGGGAGCCTGACATGACCCGTCGACACCACGTTGCCCGTCATGGCGGAGGTGCAGCGTGGTGTTCGCGGGTTCGGTGGTGGCGTGCCGACGAGGGCGGGGTGACCGCGTTCGTCGTGGTGCTCACCACCGGCATCCTCGCCCTGGCCGGCCTCACCCTGGACGGCGGCCTCGCACTGGCCGCGAAGGTGCGGGCCAACGGCCAGGCCGAAGCCGCCGCCCGTGCCGGCGCACAGGCCATCGACCTCACCGCCTACCGCGCCACCGGCACCGTGCACCTGGTGCCCGCGCACGCGGTCGCCGCCGCCCAAACGCACCTGGCCATCGAAGGCGCCACCGGCACGGTGACCGTCTCCGGGGACACCGTCACGGTCACCGTGACCGCTACCCGGACCACCCAACTGCTCGGGCTGGTCGGCATCGGCTCCCTGTCGGTGCACGGCCAGGGCAGCGCCCATCCGCAGCGCGGGGTGACCGCCATCGATCCCTGACCACCGCTGTCCACCGTGAATGCCGACCGGAGAAGGAGAAGAGCATGGCAACGCCCGAGGAGATCCGCCGCCGCGTCGAACAGACCGACACCGCCCGCAGCGCGCGACGGGCCGCCGCCGCACAGCAGGTCGGCGAACTCGCCCAGCGCCGCGCCGCCGTCCTGGACCAACTCGAAGACGTCGAGCGGGAGCTCGGCGACGTGCTCGCCGAGGCCCAGGACGTCATCGGCGTCGACGAACTGGCCGAGTTCACCGACCTCAAGCCCGCCGACCTCACCGCCTGGCTCGCCGGCCGCAAACCCGGTCGCGGCAAGCGCAAGAAGCCCACCGGCACCTCCAGCGCCCAAGGCGACGACCGTCGCGGCCCGGAATCGAGGACGTCGACGTCCGGCCAAGCACCCGTTCCGCGCGGAGTACTGGCCGCAGCCAGGCCGCAGGGCGCAGCTGAGGGTCCGGTCGCGCAGGCGAGCTGACTTCCCTCCGGGCCGGAGTCCTTATCCTGCTGTGGAAACGAGCACGTGATGACGGCACCACCGCACCCTCCCCGCCGAACGCTGCCGCGAGAACGCGGTCGGGCACGGCGTGCTGCTGCTGGGCACGTGCTCGGGTCGCTCGCGCAACTGGTGCGCGGCTTGCTGGCCGCTGCCGTTCTCGGAGCGTTGTTGGCGGGGTTGCCGTGGGCGCTGACGCACTTCGTCGGCTGGCCGCTGCCGAACCACCTGCCCACCTGGGCGGAGATCCAAGGCGTGCTGCTCGGCCCGATGACCACGACGTTCCTGCTGGACTCCCTCGCCTGCCTCACCTGGCTGGTCTGGGTCTTCTTCGCCCTCGACGTCGCCCGCTGCGCGATCGACATCGCCCGCGACGCACGAGCGCCGGACCTGTTCGCGACCGGGCCGGTCCACCGGATCGCGGCCGTGCTCGTCGGCGCGGTCCTGATCGCGCTACTCGGCCAGCGCGCCGGTCTTCCCGCATCACCCCTGCACGCAGTCGGACCGGGCAGCACCGACGTGGTCGCGGCGGGTCCGGCCTGGAACCAGCCGTCCGAGCAAGCCTCAACCCGGGTGCGCCCGACCGCTCACACCTCGCCCCTCCGGGCAGCGCCCGGTGGGGCCGACGAGCGGCCCGCCCGTGCGACCTCTGCCGTGGTGCTCCCGTACGACCCCGAGACGGGCGTGTACGACTCGCTGTGGCGCATGGCCGAACGCGCGCTGGGCGACGGCACCCGCTGGCCGGAGATCTATGAGCTCAACCACGGCAAACCCCAACCCGACGGCGGCACGTTCACCCGGCCCAGCCTGGTCTTCCCCGGTGAAGAGCTGGCCCTGCCCGACGACGCCACCGTGCCCGGGACACCGCCGCACCAACCCACTTCACCATCGCCGACCACCGCGACGCCGCCGTCCACCAACCCGCCGACACCGGCATCCACCCCCACACGACTACCTGCCACAACCTCGCAGGATTCCCGGGTGCCGGCCACACCGCCGTCGTCGAGCACCGACGCGCCCGCCGGACCAGGGTTCAGCTGGGGCGAGGAGCTGTTCGTCGGACTCGGTCTGGTTTCGGTGATCAGCGCCGCTCTGGTCGTGGTACGCCGCCGCAACCGGCGTGACTACCGGCCTGGAAGCGGCGACCGCAGCGACCTCCCCGTCGCCCCGGTGGTGTACCAGCTACGGCTTGCACACCTGCGTGCCGACCAAGGCGGCCACGGCCCAGGTCGCGCTGACGACGACCTGGCCCACGACCGGACGGGCCGACGGGAACCGGTACCGCCGATCGTGCTCGGCCACGACGACCACACCCCCGACGATCAGGCGCCGGTTCTGCCGGTCGGCGTGCGCGACGGCCGCGAGATAGCCCTGAGCCTGGCCACGACGCGTGGTCTGGGCCTGCTCGGCGCGGGTGCCGCCGGCGCGGCCCGCGCGTTGCTCCTCGCCGCCCTGACCACCGCGGACGAAGCGGCCACGGTACTCGTTCCGGTCGAGGACCTCGCTGTCCTGGCGGGTCGGCGGGCGGTGCAGGCGTCGCTCCCGGCCGGTCTGCACGTGGTGCCCGACCTCGACGCGGCCTTGGACGTGCTGGAGTCCGAGACCCTGGTGCGTGCCGGCCAACGCCGGTCCACCGACCGCCCGTCGGGGCCGATCGTGCTGGTGGCCCGCACCCCAGGTCGGCAGTCGCGACGGTTGCAGGCGGTGTTGGACAACGGAGCGGCCGTCGGCGTCACCGGGCTGCTGCTGGGGCAATGGAACTCAGGGGTGACCGCCTACGTCCGCGACGACGGCACCATCTCCGCGACCAGCCCCGGCATGGGCGAACCACTGCGCGGCACCCGAGTGTTCCGGCTCGGCGACGACCACACCACCGATCTCCTGACCCTGCTGCACCGTGCCGCCCCCGACGACGCGACCGAAACCGAACACACTGCTGACAACCCTCCGCTACCGGTACTTCCTCCTCGTCTTCACGCCGGTTCGGACGCATTCACCGTGGCCCCCGCTGATAGCGGTGAGGGTGGCCGACACGACGAGTACCCGGTCGCCGAGGAACCAGCCGACGACGAACTGGAACTGCCGGTCGCCCGCAGCGGTGTCAAACGACGGGACGCCCGCGACCTGGAAATCTTCGCGACGGCGTCCACGACCTCGCCCGGTTCCCGGTTGCGCCCCGACCGACCCACGCGCACACGAACTGAACCCCGCGCCGACCACACGTCACCGGTCACCAGCCCTGGCCATTCCCAGGACCACAGGTCTGGCGACGTTGCCCGTCCTACCCAAGGTGTCCCGTTCGTGCCGATGCGGCTCAGCGTGCTGGGACCGCCGCAGGTGTGGTGGCGTCCCGAGTCGGCAGGACCCGACGGTGACATCACCGAACGCGAGATCAGCTCCGCCTTCCAGCCGCGGCTGCGCGAGCTGCTGGTGTTCCTGGCCCTGCACCCCGACGGCGCCAGCCGTGAAGCGCTCATCTCCGCACTGTGGGCCACCAGCCCGCCGGAGAAGACCACCAACGCGAT
Organism: Actinosynnema sp. CA-299493; assembly: GCF_050946825.1. Classification (NCBI taxonomy): domain Bacteria; kingdom Bacillati; phylum Actinomycetota; class Actinomycetes; order Pseudonocardiales; family Pseudonocardiaceae; genus Actinosynnema; species Actinosynnema sp. CA-299493. The sequence goes on along the minus strand of NZ_CP191993.1, from coordinate 6,675,309 downwards.
GAACACCAGCTTCAGCCGCCTTCGCCGCGCCGTCACGGCTGCGACCGAGGGTGCCCTGTCGGACGTCCTGCTGGCGGGCGAAGGCCGGTACCGCCTCGACCCCGGCCTGGTGGAGGTCGACTACTGGTCCTTCGCCGCCGCCGTGACCGCCCGCCGCACCGCCGCCACCGACCACCAACGAGTCGAGACCTACCGGCGCATCGTCGACACCTACCGCGGCCCGCTGGCCGACGGGATCAGCACCGACTGGATCGAAACCGCGCGGGAGGCCATCCGCCGCGACGCCATCGACGCCGTCGCCGCACTGGCCCGCGCCCTGGTCGAGCACGACCCCCAGCAGACGCTGGACCTGCTGGAGATCGCACGGACCTTCGACCCGCACAACGAACTGATCTACCGCGACATCATGCGACTGCAGGAACGCCTCGGCCGGCTCGACGCCATCCCGCGCACACTCACCCTGCTGACCACCAGACTCGCCGAAGTCGACGACCGGCCCACCCCGCAGGCGATCAGCCTGGCCGACCGGCTGCGCCACCGCCACGACACCACCGCCGACGTCCCTCACCTGTCAGCGACCGACCGACGCGGGCACAACAGGGCAGGTTGACGAATCCGACGAAGTGCTGCACCGCCCAGGCGCGTCCACGACACCTGACCTTGAATCGCTTGCCGCGCGGGCAGGTCCCAGGGGAGAAGGGAAGCCTTGAGGAGTTCTTTCTGCGAGGGGCGAGGGCCGTTGAGTGGTGGCGATGGACGTGTTGGTCAGCCCACGGCGATGCCGCGGGCTTTGAGGGTGTCTGCGGCGTCGGGGGCGGACATCATGGACTCGTTGCCGCCGTGGATGACGCGGAGGTTGGGGAGCAGGGCGAGGTCGTCCAGTGAGGTGACGTCGAAGAGGTCGTCCTCTCCGTCCCAGAACGGCGAGCACTGGTGGTAGATCTCCAGGCCGCCGTCGGTGGTCAGTTCCTCCACGGTGGCCAGTTGGTCGGGGGTGATCTCCAGGTCGGTGAAGTACTGGCGGGCTTCCTCCAGGACGGTGTACAGCAGGTCCTGTTGGTACAGGTACTTCCAGAGGTCGCCGGTGGCGCCCTTGGCGTGGAGGACGTCGGCGATCCGGAAACGGGGCTGGATCACCTTGTCCTGGTACATGAGCTTGTCGATGACCAGCAGCTTGAAGTTGAAGTCGCGGAACATGCCCCCTATCTACCAGGTCGCCCCGACAATCGGGGCAGTCAGCACACACCCACACTGATCGACGAAACGTGCACACCGACGTCGGTCGGCACAGCAGCACACCGTCGGCGGCGGTCAGCACGCCGCCCAGAGCACCGGTCCAGGTGTCGTTCAACTGTCCTGTGCAGACATCCGAGGTCGGCTGTGGACATCCTCTTCCGAGGACTCGGCGGCTTCGGCAAGTATTCGACTCCGAGGAAGAGTTGCTTCGACCCGTCGGACGCTCTGGCCTGGCACGGTATGCCTTCATTTGGGGTGTGAGCCGGAATGCTATCGTGCGGGATGTCGTCTCCAGTTATTCCGGTTTCACTGCGGTGCGGGTTGATCGATGCCGGAATTTCGGTCCGGCGCGGCGAGTCTTCAAAGTTGAGATGGAGATGGTGAGTGGTCATGTTCCCTTGAGAGTCCGCTAAAAGCAGAGTCGTCGGTCGTCGCGCTGAGTGACTGTCATGGAGATCGACTGCGCGTACGGTGACTTCCGCCGGAGGGGCGCATGGGGGATCACATTGGGGATCAGGTCGGGGATCCTGTTAGGGCACTACCTTCTCCATCCGGCGAAGAAGCTGGTCAGGGTGCTGCAAGAGGATCCGCTGGTATCCCAGACTCGCTTGCTCGCAAGCCGGTGAACATCGGGCGGTCTCGCAGTCTCGCGCCTGTCGGTCGCTCCACGCCTTCCGGTCTGCCTTCTCTCAGCTCATGATTTCTGTCCTTCGCTCTACTGAAATGAATTCCCCGATCTCGTTCACCATATTTAGTTCGGTCCACGTCTCTGCTTTGCCTTGAAGTCGTCCGATTCGTTCTCTTGGGATCGTGGCGGTTCGGATGGCTGGCTGCACGTCGATGGTCCGTGGTGAACGCGATTGCGATCGCTGGTCTGAGAAGAGTCTTGAGAAGAAGTCGTCATTCGAGTTGTATCTTGTGTGGTGTCGAGCAATAATTGAATTAGGCCGGGAAGTCGGAAACCTTTCGAATGTCATGCCCGGCGTGAGCCATGTCTCGACTACGGCCCTGACGTCCCTTCCCTGAACGTCCACACCGGTCCCTGCCGCTATCACCCTGTACGCCATGGAAGGACATGCGATGCCGCCGACCGCACCACCCACGACCGTCACCACCACCGCGCCCACCGCGAAGGCAAGTGGGTCGGTGTCGCGGTTGCGCAGCGGTGAGCTGCGCGCGATGGTCGCGAGGGTCCTCGCCGACAGTCCTGGTACCGCGCTGACGCCGCGTGCCATCGCGCACGCGTTGAACCGGTCCTCCGGTGCGGTGGGCAACGCGTGCCGGGTGTTGGCGGACCAGGGCGCGGCGGTGGTCGCTTCTGCCACGCCGCTGGCCTATCGGGCGACCGCGACCACGACATCCGCCGCCGCGACCGCGTTCACCGCCGCACCATCCCGAACGCCCCGTCTCAAGCCGCTCGCCGCGCCGTCCGCCACGGTGCCCATGAGCGCTGCCGCGCGCACCGTGGCGGCGACCGGTCCAGCACCGGGGAAGGCACGGTCGGCGGCCGTGGTGACAGGTCCGGTGCTGCGCCCCAACGGCACCGAGTACCACCCGCGCCTGTTGGCGGGCACTTCGTTGCCGGATGTGACGGCGTTGCGGCGGTTGCGGGAGGCCGGTGTCGCCGCGCTGCTGTACGGGCCTCCCGGCACGGGCAAGACGTCTGTGGTGGAGGCGGCGTTCCCGGACTGCGTCACGGTGCAGGGCGACGGGGACACGGTGGTCGCCGACCTGGTGGGCGATTACACCAAGACCCCGGACGGGGAGTTCGTGTTCGTGCACGGTCCGCTGGTGCGTGCGATGCGCGAGGGCGTGCCGCTGTTCATCGACGACGCCACCCTGATTCCGCCGACCGTGCTCGCCGTGGTCTACCCCGCGATGGACGGCCGCCGGCAGATCGTCGTGAAGGCCAACGGCGGCGAGGTGGTGGACGCCGCACCGGGGTTCTACGTGGTCGCCGGGCACAACCCCGGTGTGCACGGGGCGGTGCTCACCGACGCCCTCTCCAGCCGGTTCTCGGTGCAGGTCGCGGTGTCGTCGGACTACGACCTCGCCGACCAGTTGGGGGTCGACAAGAAGGCGGTACGGGTGGCGCGCAACCTGGCCACCCGGCAGGAGCGGGGCGAGGTCGGCTGGGCACCACAACTGCGGGAGTTGCTGGCGTTCAAGAAGGTCGCCGCCGTGCTCGGGGTGGACGCCGCCGCCGCGAACCTGGTGGGCATCGCGCCGGAGGAGGACCGGGAGACCGTCGCCGCCGTGGTGCGCGACGCCTTCGGTCGCACCGTGAAGCCACTCGCCCTCGGTGCCCGCATCACCCCCTGACCCTGCCACCCCGTGACCGCTGCGTAAGGACTCCGACCATGAGCACCCACTTCACCGCCGACCCGACCGTCACCGGTGCCGCCGTGTTCCCGACCCGCCCGGAGTGGCTGGCCCTGTCCGCCGCGTTCGCCGACGAGGTCCCGGTGATCGCCGACCGGGACGACCTCGTGGTCAGCGTCGCGCCCGGTGCGGGCAGTGGTGCCCCGGCGTGTTTCTACCCGGCCCGCGCGCTGATCGAGGTCGACGGCGACCACCTCGGCGTCGACCCCGCCACCGTCAATCCGTCCGACCTCTCCGACCGGTCCCGCTACGCCTCGGCGTGGGGTGCGCTGACCCATGAGTGCGGGCACGCCCGTCACACCGCCTGGGAACCGCCGTGCGACGCCCCGTCGGGTGTGGTGGCCGCCGCAATGCTGTTGGAAGAGCCGCGCATGGAAGCCGCGCAGGTCCGTCGCCGGCCGGATGACCGGCACTGGTTGCGGGCGTGCGTGCGCGGCATCGTCGTCGCCGACCTGCACCTGTTCGCCGACCCCGCCACCGCCCCGCAGATGACCAAGGCCGACGCCGCCCGCGCCGCCGCCCTGCTCCTGGGACGGGCGGACGCCGGTGTGCTGACCCGCGTCGAGGTCGCCCCGGTCGCGCGGGTGGTGCGGGACGTGCTCGGCGAGGACACCCTGGACGAGTTGCGGGCGGTGTGGCGCACGGCGTTGCGCACCGCCGACGACGACGGCGAAACCATGCTCGACCTCGGCCGGCGGTGGTGCGAGATCACCGGCACCGACCCGGACACCGGCGACCCCGACCCCGGCGCGGAACCCGATCCCTCCGGCACACCCGACCCCTCCAGCGGCACCACAACCGGTAGCGGAACGGGCATGCCCCCGGTCGGTGCCCCGCCGTCGCCGTTGGCGGGTGCGATCGCCGCCGTGTTGGACAACGTGGCGGGCAGGGTGGCGCGGGAGAAGGCACCGGAGGACCCCGCCGCCGTCGCCGCCGCCGACAGGGCGCGTGAGGCCGCCGCCGACCAGGTAGCCCGTCGGGCGGCACGCGGTGTGTTCCAGGCCGGTGGTCCCCGGGACGGGCGCACCGCCACGACGGGCACCCGCCCACCCACCCTGCGGGAACGCACGGCCGCGCGGGTGTTGGCGCGGGCATTGGACACCGCCGGCCTGAGGGAACGGGTCGCGGTCAAGTCCGCCTCGGCAGTGCCGCCGGGGCGGTTGCGGATGCGCGGCGTGCTCGCCGCCGAAGCACAACGCGCGGCCGGGGCGACCGTGACCGCGCAACCGTTCACCCGGATCACCCGCACCCCGGTCACCACGCCGCCGTTGCGGATCGGGGTGGCGTGCGACGTGTCCGGCTCGATGGGCTGGGCACGCGCCCACGTGGCCTCGGCGGCGTGGATCCTCGCCGACGCCGCCCGCCACACCAGGGTCCCCACCCAGACCGCCAGCGTGATCTTCGGCCACCACGTCCGCCCCCTGACCCACCCCGACAAGCACCCCGCCGGGGTCACCGAGTTCGAGTCCCGCGACAACTGGGAGGACGTCCCCACCGCCCTGCACGCCCTCGACGGAGCCCTCGGGCTGTCCCGCCCCGGCGCGGCACGCCTGCTGGTCGTGGTCTCCGACGGCCGGTTCCGCGACCAACCCCGCCACGACGGACAGCGCGCACTCGACCGGCTGCGCACGACCGGGTGCGCGGTGCTGTGGCTGAGCACCGACCCCGACGACACCCCGCTCGGCGGGGCGACCGTGCACCTGCTGACCGATCCCGCCACCACCGCCCAAGCCATCGGACGCGCGGCCACCGCCGCCCTCCGCGCCACCCGCTGACCCCGCCGGATCCGGGGCCGGTACCGCACCCCGAACCGCCCCATCGGCCGACCACACGCGAGATGACCACGATGACCGACACCGCGCCCGGGCACGAGACCCTCCGCAACTGGGCCCGCACAGCCGAACAGGCCCAAGCCGCTCCGCCGGCGGGCGGCGTGTCGGCCGATGAGCGCCAGGAGCTGCGCAAGCACGTGGCTGAAGACGTCAACCTCGACTGGCCCCGGAGTGACGGCCTGGGGTGAACCCGCGCGGGCTCTGTTCAGGCTGGCGGTTGTTGGTCGAGCAGCCCGGCGGGGTCGGTGCTGTAGGCGACCATCCAGCTGGGGTTGATGCGGTACCAGATGTTGTCGTCCCAGAACGGGTCGTCGTTGTCGCCGTGGTAGTGGTTGACGAGGTAGTCGCGGATTGCTGGCCAGGTCGGGTCGCTGCTGGTCCCTTCGGGGTTGAGCGGGACGGCCTGTCCGTGTGTGAAGATGCCGAGCTGCTCGCCGCGCATGAAGGTGGCGCTGATGCCGGGCCGGGCCGCGAGATGACGGGCTTTGGCGGCCTGGCGGTGGGTGCCGAAGATCCAGCGGCCGTGCAGGAGGTGTCCGTCGGCGCCGCTGATGCGTGGCTCGCCGCGCCGGGTGACCGTGGCGATGGCCAGGGTGCACATGCCTTGGCAGACTCGGACGACCTGCTCGGCATTCAAGGTGCTCTCACCTGGCCGGATGATCGATTTGAGGTGGCTGCCGGAGCCGGCCAGGGACGTGTCGAGCAGGAGTTGGAGGCTGTGGAGCTCGTCGGGAGTTTCGAACACTCGACCAGTCAATCAGCTCCCACCGACAGTGTCGGCTCGGTGCGCGGTCGCCGACCGGGTGTGGGCGAGTCGGTAGGAGGTGGGCGCCGGTCTCTGGGATGTTGCCGGCGAAGGTGAGTCAGTTGGTGATCGCAGCGCGGAGGCGTGGGTTGGTGAAGGTGTGGGGCCAGCCATCTGGGCCGGCGTGAGTTCGACGATGCGGTATGTCCGTCCCTCGGCGACATCAAGGGCACCAAGGCCGGGCGGGGACCCGCTTCGACCGCCTATCTCAGCCACGTCCTTGACGGCTGCGGGCTCTCGCCCCGCGTCATCCGCAGCACCCGCCTGGTCGACCTGGGCAACACCATGGACCCGAAACTCGTCGCCGCCGCGTTCGGCATGGACCCCCAAGCGCCACTGATCTACCTCGCTGACCACATCGACGGCATGCGCCTTCCTGCGAGCAGGCCGACGCTCACCCCGGAACGATGCCGTGACCGTCGGTGCGAGAATCGCCTGTGTATAAGGCATCCCACCACCGCGCCCCGCCTGCCACGAACTGCTCAAGCTCGATCTTCTGGCCGTGCCGATCAACGACGCTCAATTCGGTGAACCACAACCGCAGGTCCAGGTGACGGCTCACGGTCGCGCCCTCTTGGAACAGGTCCAACACGTGGTCTGCCGCCTCCGCGGACAGCACCTCGTCCAGGCTCAACCGCTCACACCAATGCACCCAGGATTCATCTGGAGGATCAATGAAGTCCCAGCCATAGATCGCTGATCCGCTGAATTCGCGCACCACGGCGTCGAGGCGGTCGAGCGTGACCGGCGTGACTGCGGCTTCCCTATCGTCCCACCACCCCTCGCGCAACGACGCTGCGACACGCGTCACCCCTCGAACGGCGAGGGCCACCACGGTGTCGGCCGGCGGGGGTCCATCCTCGGGCAAGGTCAGCACCTCAAACCACACCATGGCACTGCGCACCGCGCGATCGACCTGCACCGACAGGAACCGGCTTTCGTTCAACGCGACGTTCAGACCACTCCGGATGTCCTCGGTAAGCACCAACCGAGCCTAGGATGCCTGCGGCTCACACGCACGTTGATTCCTTTCGCCGTGTTCCCGGAGAACTCGGTGCGTTTCGGCGCTGCCTGACACAGGTTCGCGCGAACCTGTGCGCTTTGGAGAAGGGCTGGTCGGAGGCGATGGCGGTGGAGTTGGTCTTCTCGCGTTCGGTGAGGACCTGGAAGAGCGGTTGGGTGTCGCGGCGGTCGGGTTCCCTGTAGCCGAGCTCGTCGATGACGATTCCCGAGGACGGCCAGTTGTGGTGGTTGGTTGCAGTTCCCGCTCGCGGCCGGATGCGCGGTCGGTGACAAGCGCAGCCTTGCCTCCGCGCTCGTCACGTCGGACCGGTTCGCGCCGCCGCGGGCGAGCCGCGCCGAGCCGGGTCTCCGTGACCGGCGTCGGCGTCGACGGCTGACGTGGTGGTGTGCCGCGGTCGGGATCGGGGCAGAATGGTCGGGTGTTGATCGTGCGTGCCACCAGGAAGCTGCTGCGTCTGACGGGTCCGCCCACCGCGCCCGCCGACGATCGGGGCACGACGTTGCTGGGCCCCTGGTACGCCACGGTCCTGTTCTGGCGGCCTCGGGTCGTGCTGCTGGTCAACGAGGTGACGTTGCTGCCCGTGCTGCTGCCTTTGGCACCCGCGAAGACTCTGGCCGGCAGGCTCTCCGAGGAGATTGGCACGGTGCTGACCACCCTCGACACGCCGTCCGCGATCGTCGACCAGGAACAGCGACACATGCGGACCGCTCAGTTCGGTGTCACCGCCAACCGCAGCGTCGTGGGGGTGATGGTCGACTTCGCCCGCCTCGCGGAGATCCACCACGACGACGATCCCACCGTGGACCTCGTCGCACTCGCGGTCCGACTGGCCGCGACCCCGTGCAGCCCGCTGTACGGCAGGAACGTCAGTCCGGACCGTGAACTCGCCGCGACGTTGCAGGCGATCACGACCTGACACCGGGCACGAGACCGGTCATGTCCACCGGTACGCCACGGAGCACGCGGCCCAGTCTGCCGGCGATGAGACGGCCGGTAGCAGGCAAGCTCACCGAGCGTGGTGACGACACGGCCGGATACCTCCCCGCCAAGTGGCCGTCAGGGGGAGAGCGAACTGGCCACTGACAGTTCGCGCGCGTCGACGTGCCCGGCGGCGATGGTGCCGGTGGGCCGTCTGCAGGTTGTGGGAGTGGAAGCGGTCGGTGCCGACCGATGACGGTCGCGCGTGCACTACGCACGACGCGGCACTGTTCGTCGTCCGGACGCGTTGGTCCGGCCCGACGCCGAGCGGTCGACTCGCGAGTGGCCGGCCTTGATCGCAGCACGGGATCGAGGGTCCTCGGGCCAGGGGCGACCTGGTCGCGTCTGTGAGAGGGAACAGCCGTCGGCGACCCTGGTTGGCCGCCGACGGCTGGTTCGGGATCAGGTCGGAGAGGACGGCATCCGGTGCTCGGGTGGTGACGTCACAGCTCTGCGATCAGTTCCCGGCTTTGCCTGGCCATTTCAGGTAGGGCGTCCGCAGTGACGCCGTTGCGCAGGGCGGTGCCGAGCAGTTCGCCGAGACGATGCCCGGGGCAACTGCGTGTGGCGAGTCCGATCGCGGCGGCGGCTAGGTCGAGGTCTCCTCGGGTGTAGGCGAACGCGGCCAGGAGCGCGGCGGGTTCGGCTCGTTCGGGTGTGGGGCTGGCCCGGACCAGTTCGGTCCACAGCGCCTCGGCGTGCCCGGCGTGCTCGCCGAGGGCGAAGGACAGGCAGGCGTCGCGGACCAGTGGGTTGGTCAGTGCGAAGGCCAGGTCGGCGACTTCGCGGTCGGTCAGTGGGTGGGTGCGGTCGGCGGTGCGGAGTACGTGTTCGTGCAGCAGGTCGAATCGGTGTCGCCGAGGGCTGGGCCGGCCGGGGGAGGTGGAGCGGTCCTCGGCGGTGGGGTCGGTTCGACGGTGGAGGTCGTCGAGCAGTTCGACCCGTCGTGCGAGGGCGTCCTGCGGGTCGGGCAGCAGGGCGGTGGGGATGATGGTGCCGACGGTGGCGCGGTCGGTGACGACCCAGACCTGCTGTCCGTCGAAGGTGTAGATCCAGTCGGCGTGGCGCAGGTCCGGCCACGGCCAGGGCCACCCGTCCGCCGGTGGATAGCGCAGACCGTCGTCCTGGTCGGCCCACGCGTCGACCAGGTCGGCCACGGCGGTGGCGAAGGCATGGGGGTCGGTTGCCTCCAGCAGCCTCCGGCCGGACTCGATGGCGCGCAGTGATGCCGGGTCGGCGTGGCCTTGGACGGATCCGAGCCAGCGCGGCTGGGCGTCGTGTTCGTCGTGGAAGTCGGCGATGGCGTGGCAGGGCGGCGTGGAGGTGAGGGCGTGCTCGTCGTGATCGGTGGTGGTGGCGTCCGCCGGGTCGGTGATGGGCATGGTTGTGCTCCCGTAGGTCGTTCGGTGTGGGTGGCGGGGGCGGGAGATGCCCGCGCCCCTGCGCCCGTCAGTTGCGTACGGCGGAGTCGTCGGAGGTCGGGGCGAGCGCGTACTTCTTGGGCTTGTCGCTGGTGCGCACGGCATAGCCGCCGGCGGCCAGCTTCTCCAGCGCGTTGTGCACCGCACCGGCCGACCGGTTCAGCGCCTTGCCCACGGTGTTTGGGCTGAAGTCCTGACCGGAGTGCTCCCGCAGGTAGTCCTCGACCAGCCCGCGCAACGCCCCCGACGCCAACCGCCCGCCCTTCGACCCCACGCCCGCCTGTGCCTTTTCGGCCGTAGCCGGAGGGTCGTCGGAGGGCACGTCACCCAACTCTGCGACGGGCTGTTCCTGGACGGGTCGGTCACCGGTCGGTCCGTCGTCCGCAGGTCGATCGTCATCGGAGCTCTGATCAACGTCCGTCGGTGTGGTGTTTGTCGGCTCGGTTGGATGGTCGTCGTCGGGCGCGGCGTCGATCGTGTCGGGCGTGTTCTGCTCGATCGGTGCGGGCGGACCGGCCTGCGTGGTGTCTGCCGTGTCGACGTCACCGGTTGGAACCTGGTGGTCCGCGCGGGTCGGGTCGGTGTCGGTTTCGGTGATCGCCCACAGGTCGGCGGCGCGCCGCCCACCGTTGGCGATGCCGAGGGTGCGGGTGAGGCTGCCGTCGTTCGCCCACTTGACGAGAAGCTTCTGCGCTGTCGACCTTCCGATCGCCGCCGTCTCGGCAAGGTCGGCGGCGGTGCTGTTCGGGTTGGCGTGCAACGCCGCCCACAGCTTGTTCTCCACGTCCGTGCGGGCCTTGACGACGGTCGTGCGATCGGGAACTGACCGCAGGATCGGTGCAGGGACGGGCTCGGGGGTGGTGTGGGTTTCGCGGGTGCGGGTCTTGCTGGACACGACTACCTCGATTCGAGCTTGTGATCGATGCGGTGGTCATGCCCCGGCCGGAGCGGGTGCGGCCCCGCGGTGCGCATCCGATGGTTCCGGGCCGCACGACTATGAACGCTTCCTTCGCGCTATGAAGTCAAGTCGTCTGTCGAGGAACCATGACCGTCTCGTGTGGACATTGAGGTCCACGTGACTTGACGTACCCATAAGGGTTCATTCCATCGGTGATCCCGCACATCGGTTGACATGACCGCCTCAATGGAGCGTCCATACACACGGACACCGCGGCCACTGATCACGGAACCGAAGGAACGCCGAGCGAATGTCGACCAGCGAACCGCGCCGACGGGCACAGACCCCACCCGACGACCCGTCGGGCACAGGCCCGTCAACGCCGAAACAACTTCAGCACGACGAGTCGCCGACGAACGATGGAAACACACAACCGAACATCGGTGTTCCCATCCCTCTCGGACGCCGCCTCATACACGCTGATGCCGCCGGAAATCCGGGCGACACCAGCGATGGCCGTGGACTCCGGCCAGTACCCGGCACGACAGGGGCGACCATCCCGCCAGGGCTCGCCGAACGAGCGGTTCACGTCGCACGCGCCTACCGCGCCGTCGATCCCAACGGATTCGACCACCGCCACGACGACCCGGTCCGATGGGGGCGGTGGGCCCGCCGCGCCCGTGTCGCCCGCACCATCGCCGCCGCACTCCAGATCCCCGCCGACCAGGTGACCGTCACCGACGACACCTACCGCGAACACCGCACACGGGACGGGCACGTACCCGGCGACCTGATCATCGTCGCCGACCCCGCGACCGAACAGACGTGGCGGTTCATCACCGACCCCGCCGCCTACGGCAACGGCTGGTTCCTGATCACCCCGTGTCCCGAATGCGGCATCGACGTACCCGCCACACCCGTCGCCACCCTCGCCGACCTCGGCGAACACCTCGACCCCGACACCGGCATCCACCCCTGCGACCGGTTCCGCCACGACCCGGCCCACCTACCCGACTGCACCCTCGGCCCCCACACGACCCGACCCGACACCACCCGCTGACCACCCGGACACCAGTCGCCGTTCCCCGGGCGGTCCCACGACGCGCCACCGGAACCCTCCGGACCATGGAAGGACCGTGCGATGCCCACCGACCGCCCCGTCGACGACCACGCCGTACTCGGCCTGCGCGCCGCATTCGGCCCCGGCCACACCCTCGAAATGAAACCGCAAGTACAGGGAGCTTCCGGCAACATGCCCAGACCGGCGACAGAACCTGTCCGGTCATCCCGGTGATCACGGCCAGATCCCGCAAGGCGAAGTTCCGACTGGACGGGTCGGTGGTGTAGCGGGCGGCGATCACGACCGTTATGTAGACAGTCAAGCTGTCGCAGGCCATCGGATGTCGCAGTTCCCCGCACTGTCATCTGCCGAAGGCGTGATGCGGACCTACAGGCGCGGGCCGATGATGTTCGCGCTCGGTCACCGCCAGGCTGTGGAGCGAGGAGGGACCGCCTGGCAGGGAGCCACGCCGTGACTCCGGTCTACCAGAGTGTAGGAATCGCTACGGCGACAACGCTCGTGCGAGCAGATTCCTGGTCACTGAGGATCCGCGCGACCACATGGATCGGAGGTGGCCCGATGACTGTGCGGCCCGAGCCGGACAGCACCTCGGCGACGAAATGCTGGTGCTGCGGAGACGGATTCCCGGAATCGGAACTGGTCCGGCTCGGGGAGCATCCCGAGGTGGGTGTGTGTCTGCGTTGCGCCCGGTGGTTGCAGCGGCGTGCCGTGCGGCGACGTGATGAACTGCGACCTTCGGCGGCCGGGAGGCTGCGGAGTGGCGTCCGCGTCGTCCGCGAGGCGGTGATCCGACGAGGATGGCACGAGCGTGGTGCGCTGGGGGTGTTCCTGCGTTGGCTCGACCGGTACCTGCCGTAGCCGCCCAGGGCGCGAAGGGCAGATCGGGCGTGGCCGCGGTGCTGGCGAAGTTCTTCCGCGCGCTCGGTGATCCGGCCCGGCTGCGGCTGCTGGAGTTCCTGACGGCCAGAATGGTCGGTCGGCGAGTGCGTCCGGCACATCGGCCTTGCCCAGGGTCGGGTCGCGACCCATTCTGGCGCATCTGGCCGACTGCGGCTACGTCAAGGTCCGCCGGGACAGTCGCTTCTCCTGCTACCGGGTCGCCGATTCACGGGTGGTGGACCTGGTACGTCTCGCTCGCGCGCTGGCCGCTGACAACGCCGCCGAGCTGGTCGCGTGCGGCCGCATCGACTCTAGTCCGGGCCCTCCCGGCGCCGGTCGGGCTTGAGTCGGGGCCTGTCGTCGTCACCCTGATGCCGTAGCCGCCGTTGCGGAGTTCGCACGCTGTGTGACCGGAATGTGTATTCGTCAGGCCGGAAATCGTACCCGTCTGCGGGGTTCGTGGTTGATTGAATCTGGTTCAGACTGCGGGTATTGGGATGCTCCGTTAGGCGCATCACGGGTGGATTATTGGGGGATGCCTTAGGTCTGTCGGTCGATCCTGCGTTGATCACCGTGCGCGGACAGTGGTACGCGCCATCGAAATATGAGCTTTATACGCCTTGTCTCGACGTGCTTGATGCGTTGTGGCATGGAATGAGAAGAGGACGAAGTGATGAGTCATCCCGAGCTGGCTACCGCCTTGACCGATCTGCTGTCGCTGGACCTGCCGCCGGTGGCGCTGTCGAAGGTGGACGCGCGTCCGGAGGGGGTCGTCGACACCGGTCGGCCGGTGCCGTCCAGTTGCGCGTTGTGGCGGGTGGCGGAGAAGGGAGTGTTCTACGCCGAGGCCGCGGAGCACTTCAACTGTCCGGTGGGGTCCATGGTGATGGGCTTCGAGATGCCGGAAGAGGTCAACGCGGAGCTGGGCGGGCTGGTGCAGTCGATGTGCGACGCCCAGTACCTGGAAATGTCGGAGGTGGCGAAGATCCCGTCGGTGAGCAAGGCGGGCGTGGGCGTGGTCTACGGGCCGCTGGCGGACCTGCCCGTCGAGCCGGACGTGGTGCTGCTGTGGCTGACCCCGGCCCAGGCGATGATCTACAACGAGGCGGCGGGTACGGCGAATTGGACCGCCGACGCGGGGCAGGTGACCGGGCGTCCGGCGTGCTCAGCGCTGGCGCTGGCGATGGACACCGGGCAGCCGCGCATGGCGCTGGGCTGCATCGGCATGCGCACGTTCACCGGCATCGCGGCCGACCGGATGCTGGCCGTGCTGCCGGGAGCCAAGGTCGGCGAGTTCGTCGAGGCGCTGAAGGTCACCGTGCAGGCCAACGCCGGCATGAAGGAGTTCTACGAGAGCAAGCTGGCCCAGTTCGCGTGACGGGCTGACGCCGCGCGGTCCCCTGACACCTGACTCTTGACCAGTCGGCAGTGCCGGGGGATTGCGCGGTCCGCCACTCCGGGCCTACTCTCGGTCACATCGACAAAGTTCGATCCCTTGAGGATCGACAGTATTCGATGTGAGGGGTGGACGGTCGTGACGACGCCTGGGCGACTCATCGAGTTGGAGGTCGTCGCGACGCGATCGCCGGACGCGCCGCATTGCAGCGTTCCGCTGACCACGCCGCGGCTGTCCCAGGACCAGGCCCACGATCTGTCGGTGGTGTTCAAGGCCTTGGCGCACCCGACCCGGGTGCAGTTGATGAACCTGTTGGTGTCCAGCGCGTTCGCGGCCTGCGTCTACGACATCCAGGTCGCCATGGGCATGCCGCAGTCCACGATCAGCCACCACCTCAAGCAACTCGTCGGCGCGGGTCTGCTGCGCCGCCAACAGCGGGGTAGTTGGGCCTACTACTCGGTGGACCGCGACGCGATGCGCCGGTTGGGCACCGTGATCGACCTCGGCGACGCGCCGCCACAGCCCTTGTCGCCACAGGCGCAGGCCGATCCGCCGGTCGAACCGGTCAGGGACCTGTGATGCCGTCGTCCATGCGATCGGCCGCGTCACCCTACGCCGCAGACGGGCTCCTGTTCGGCGACGACGCCGCGCGGTGGCCAGCCGGCCGTACTGAGGAACTGCTTCCCGCCCCGGCGCGTCCCGCCGCCGTGCGCCGGACGTGGCTCGTCCTCGCGGCGGTGCTGCTGGCCCTGGCCGGCGTCGCCGTGGCCATCGGGACGGTCCTGTGATGCCCGTCCTCGCCCGACCCGGGCGGCGCAGGGTGCCGGTGGTGTTGCAGGCCAGCCGCGCCGAGTGCGGTGTCGCGTGCCTGACCATGGTGCTCAACCACCACGGCCAGATGATCTCACCGCAAGAGGTGCGGCGGTTGTGCCCGGTCGGCCGTGACGGGATCAGCGCCGGCGTGATGATCCGCGCCGCCAGACAGCTGGGCATGCGGGCCGGCGGCTACCCGGCGGTCCCTGCCGTGTTCGAGCAGGTGCCGCTGCCGGTGATCGCGCACTGGGAGGACGACCACTTCGTCGTCGTGGAACGGATCACCGATCGCGGCGTCGACCTGGTGGACCCCAGGCTCGGACGGCGGCGGCTGTTGCCCTCGGAGTTCTCCGCCGGACTGGGCAAGGTCGTGCTCAGCATCCGGCCCGACGAGGGCGCGAAGCCCGGCGGTCGGCGCCCCGAACCCTTCTGGCGCCGCTACCTGCGATCGTTGCTCGCCCTGCCCGGCACACGTGGCCTGCTGGCGCAGGTGCTGCTGGTGAGCCTGGTCGCGCAGGCGCTCGTGGTCGCGATGCCGCTGGCCACCAAGCTCGTGATCGACGAGACGTCCGCGCTGCGTGGCTCGTCGCTGATGACCCTGCTCGGCGTGGGCGTGCTGGTCGTGGCGGTCGCGCAACTGGTCACCGGCCTGTTGCGGGCGGCGTTGCTGATCGGGTTGCAGGGCAGGCTCGACACCCACGCCCTACTGGGGTTCAGCGCACACCTGCTGCGGCTGCCCCTGCGGTTCTTCGAGCAACGCAGCACCGGCGACCTGGTGACCCGGTTCAGCAGCATCGCCATGCTGCGCGAGCTGATGACCGGCCAGACCCTGGGCTCGCTGTTGGACGCCGTGCTGGTGCTGACCTACCTCGGCGTGCTGTTCTTCGTCGACCTGACCGTCGCGCTCGCGGTCCTGGCCGTGGCCGTCGCCGTGGTGGTACTGCTGTGGAGCACGACCCGCTTGGTGCGCGAACGCATGGCACTGGACCTGGCCACGCAGTCCGAAGCCCAGGGCTACCTGGTGGAGATGCTCGAAGGCATGACCACCGTCAAGGCCGCCGCGGCCGAGGACCGCGCCATGAGCAGGCTGGCGAGGCTGGTGTCCACCTGGACCTCGGTCACCCTGCGCCGCGGCCACCTCGCCTCCACCATCGACGCGGTCACCTCGACGCTGCGCTTCGTGACACCGCTGCTGGTGCTGTGGCTGTGCCTGCCCCGGGTGCTCGACGGCACCCTGTCACCCGGCACCATGCTCGCCGTCACCTGGCTGGCCGCCGCGATCCTCACCCCGCTGGCCTCGGTCACGGTCAACGGCCAACGCCTGCAACTGGCCGGCGCGCAGCTGCAACGCCTCGCCGACGTGCTCGACACCGCAACGGAACCACGTCCCGAGCCCTCCGACGACACGGCGCCGCGGCTGCGGGGGGCGATCGAGCTCGACCGGGTCGGCTTCGGCCACGACCCCTACAGCCCCGCTGTCCTGCACGACGTCACCATCGCCGTCCGCCCCGGTCAACGCGTGGCCGTGGTCGGCTCCACCGGATCGGGCAAGACCACGCTCGGCATGCTCCTGCTCGGCCTGTACAGCCCTACGGCGGGAACGATTCGTTTCGACGGCCACGACGCGGGCACGCTCGACCCGCGCGCGTTGCGCGGCCAGATCGGCGTGGTGTTGCAAGAGCCGTTCGTGTTCAGCGGCACCATCCGCGACAACATCACCCTGCACGACCCGGCGATCACCGACGAGGAGATCGCGCGTGCCGCGCGCCTGGCCGGGCTGCACGACGAGATCAACGGCATGCCCCAGGGCTACGCCACCCGCCTGGCCCAACGCGGCACAGGGCTGTCCGGCGGCCAACGCCAACGGCTCGCCCTGGCTCGTGCCCTCGTGCGTCGCCCCGCCGTGCTGCTGCTGGACGAGGCCACCAGCCACCTCGACGCCGTCACCGAGGCCCAGGTCCACCGCAACCTCGCCGACCAGCGGTGCACCCAGATCGTCATCGCCCACCGGCTCAGCACCGTCCGCGACGCCGACCGGATCCTCGTCCTGCACGACGGCCGCCTGGTTGAAACCGGCACCCACGACGAGCTGCTCACCCACGACGGGCACTACACCGCCCTGGTCACCGCACAACTCGACCAACCCGCCACCGCACCGCAGGTGCCCACACCAGCCACCTCCGCGACAGCGGAGACCACCCACGGCAACGGAAGGAGGTGAACCCAGCATGGAGGAGATCCTGGAGCTGACCGACACCGAGCTCGACTCGGTCGTCGGCGGCCAGGGCGACGTCAGCACATGCGCCGCCACTCCGGACGGCGTCTGCGTGTGCAGCGCCACCGTGTAACCCCGACCAACCACTGCAGGTGGTCGAGGTATGACCGGTGGTGAGCGGGCCAGCTTGACCCTGGCCCGCTCACCACCGGCCCGGACAAGGCCGACCACGTCGGCCCACCGCCCATCCTTCCAGCCACGCACGCCGAAGGCAGCCACCCGACAGACACAGCTTCGCGATGAGCCGTCAACGGACATCGACCACGGCCCGAACTGGACCGCCGCACCGCTCCGGCACGGATTGGTTCTGTCGGTGTCAGGATCGGTCGGGCAACGCGATGACGGCGTGGTCGGTGTCGTCCAGTCGGAGGTGCAGTCATCGGACCTGTTCTTCCAATTCGGAATTCCGCAGGGCGAGGATCTGGATCAGGGTTGGCATAGACCCTGACCGTTTCCTTCATTTCATGGACCGTGACGACCTGTTGACCGGCGGTCTGTTTGCGCTGCCGTTTGAGGATGGTGACCTCGTCGCGCAGTGCGACGAGTTCCGGTTGACACGTGTCGCGATTCTCTTGGGCTGCCGCAACGGCGTCTTCGAACTTTGGGGCGCGCGGTAGAACGAGTCGCGGCACCCACCGGCTTCCCGACACAGGTTGACCACAGTCAGTTCGCCGTCGGCGGCGGTGGGTTGGCCCGCGAGCAGCCAGGTCAGCACCTGGTGCAGACGGGCCTGGGTGGCGGCGCGGGTCACGGTTGAGCCTGCTTGCCGTCGAGGTCACCGATGAGACGGCCGAGTTCGGTGATGTAGCCGGTGAGTGCGATGTGCTGAAGCTTCGGGACCGGGCCGGCTTGGTGGTGGACTTCTTGCGCAGCTGCACCGTGATCGGGTGCAGCTCGCGCCGGTGGTCCTTCGGTTCGTCCAGCGTGAGCAGGGTGCAGGTGTAGCGGTGCAGGGGTGCGGCGTCGCTGAGGTAGTCGCCCGCCAGCACCTCGGCCAACCCGAGCCAGTGGTGCACCCGCGGCGGCAACACGATCTCCTTGGCCTTGGTCCTGTGCCACTGGGCGAAGTGCCTGACCAGCCACTCCCAGCGGTCGGCCTTGCCGTCACGCCAGAGCTGGTTGTTCTCCTTCGTGCGCTTGCGCTCGCCGGTCTCGAAGGCGCTGTCGGGCTCCGGCCGCGCCGCGGGTGCGAAGCGCAGCACGTGTCCGTGGCGGTGTGGTCGGTGCAGACGTAGTGGACGTCCGGTTCCTCCCGGTCGTGGGCGTGGTCGATGTAGGCGGCGTGGCCGGGGCAGCCGGCGTGCGCGTCGGCGGTGAGCGTGTGCCCGGCTTGTTCGTCGGGGAGCAGGCCGTCCAGTTCGGCCACGTCGTCGGCTTCGGGGTCGATGATCGGCATACCGGCGGCGCACAACCGGGTCTCGGCCTCGGCGATCTTCACCGAAGCGATCGTGTGGTGACCGTGCTGCATGGACTGCACGCAGAAGTGAATGACTTCGACCTGCATGTCGCGGTCGACCCAGACGTCGACCGCACGTCCGGGGCAATCAGCGTGTTCGGCCACGAAGATGGTGTGGCCCAGCTCGGTGAACCGCATCACCTCCTCAAGGAGCTTGGCGCTGGACTCGCTCACGCCGCAGCTGCCTGAGTGTTCCTGCGCGCGATCCGCGACGGGCACTTCCGGAAGGTGCTCGGTTGCAGCGTCGCATCACGGCGTCCACGAACGGAGCCGAACCCGGAACTGGTCCCGACCGATCACTCGCACCGGGGCGTTTCGGCGCAACGGCGCCGGCTCAACGGCGCAACCGGTTGGTCGGGTTCGGGTTAGGTGTTGGGCCGAAGGGCTTGTCCGGCGCCGGTTCCGGTAGCGGGACGGGTGTGGTGCGCGATCCCACCCCTGGGCGCGACGGACGCGCCACGGGAGGGACATCGTGTTCCGTTCACGAGCACTGCTCGCCGTTGTGGCCGCGATCGCGTTGACGGCCACCGCCGCACCGGCCGTCGCGGCGCCGACGCCGACCGCCGATCCGGTGGCGGTCATCCGGACTCCGACGCCCAACCTGCTCGTCGTGTCCGGCACGACGGTGATGGTGACCGGTACGTCCTCGGCCGAGCCGGGTGTGCGGGTGGAGGTGTCCACCGACGGCGGTGTCGGGTGGGTGACCGCTTCGGGGACACCGGACGGGTGGTTCCACGACTTCACACCCACGACCACCGGTTCGCACTCGGTGTTGGCCCGCGCGGTCGTGGACGACGTGGTCGGGCCGGCTTCGTCGGTGGTGGTGCGGGTCGGTGGGTCGACGCTCCCCGCGCCGCAGATCACCTGCGAATGCGTGTTCGACATGGTCGACAAGCCGATGGCGGCCCACTCCGACGACCAACCGGTGGAGCTGGGCCTGAGCACGATGGTCGACCGCGACGGCTACCTCACCGGTGCGGCGATCCGCCGGGGCGCGTACACCGGTGAGCTGGTCGTACGCGTCTACAACCCGTCCGGCACCCGGATCGTGCAGGTCACGGCACCCCCGGGCACGGGCGTCCAGCAAGTGCGCTTCGCCTCGCCCCTGCCGGTGCTGCGCTGGCAGCAGCTCATGATCACCTACTACACGCCGGCCGGTGGCTACGCCGCGTCTCCCGACTACTTCACCGGGCTGCTGGTCCAATCACCGTTCCGGGCCACCCGCAGCTACTACCGCTACGGGACGGGCGGCGGATACCCGACGGAGACCTACCGGGGCGCGAACTACTGGATCATGCCCACGTTCAGCCTCACGCGGTGAGCGAGCCCACCGGCTCTCCACACCCTCGCGGCGCCGCGAGGGTGTGAACCGCCGGATGGACCGATCAGACCAGATGGGGTCGTAGTGCTTCGGCGATCCGGGCAGCCGGTACCCACCGGTCCGGGTCGGCGTCCACCGTGACCTCGGCCAGCGGTTCACCGGTCAGGTCGACGTCCTCGGTCAGTGGCCACACCCGCAGCGTGCCGTGGCCGGGCCGCAAGGGGACCAGTCGATCCCCGGCGCGCACCGCGATGACCTGCACCGGGCCGCGCCCGTCGGCGGCGAGTTCGTCGGCGGCGCGCGGATCGGCTCGCACCTGGTCCACCACGGCGTCCACCCCGGACGCGGCCAGGTGCGCGACGACCGCCTCGCACAGCGCCGCCGAGGCGCTGATCAGCCGGGCCCGCCGCAGGATCGGCGCCAGCAGCTCGCTCGGCGCGATCTCCAGGCGACGGCCGTGCTGGTCCTGGCCGGTCGCGGCGACCGGATCCAATGACGCCCAGCGGGCACGCGCGTCGACCTCCGACGCGACCGGGTCAGCAACCGTCCTGGACGACATGAGCACTCCTCGGCTATGTGGGCCGGGTGATCCTACGTGCCGGTCGCGGGTGACCGGGATCGTCGTCGCAGTCGGCGCCGACTCCACGGTCACGCGTTCCCACCCGGCCTCGTCCGTCCGGAGCCGCCACCGCCCGCGACCGGAACACCTCACGCTCTGCGGGTGACAACCGATGCGCCTCCTCGTGGTCTGCCGGTCCGTACCGATGGGAGCGGGGGCAGGTGTTCGGTGGTGGTTGCTTGCCGATGTTCGGAGTTGACATCTCGCTGCTACCCCTGGCCGCAGGGCCGGGCGGTCAGGGGTAGCGGTCGCTGCCGAGGCGGCAGGCGAGAACCGGGTCGTCCGGTCAGGCCCGGATCAGTTGCCACTGCTGGTTGGTCCCGCCGTTGGCGGCCCACTGCACGACCTGTGCCCCGTCGCTGGTCGCGGCGCCGGAGACGTCCGCCACCAGTCCGCTGTCGTGGCTGGTGATGGTGTGGTAGCCGTTGCCGGTGGACCGCAGGTACCACATCTGGTTGGTGCCGCCGTTGGCCGTCCACTGCTGTAGTTGCAGTCCGGCGGTGCTGCTGCCGCCGTTGACGTCGAGCATCTTTCCGCTCGGGATGTACCGGAGGGTGTAGGAGCCGTCGGAGGTCGTGGCGACGGTCCAGGTGCCGGTGCCGCTCTGCTGGACCACCTTGGCGCCGTCCGCGGTGGAGTTGCCCGCGACGGCGAGCGGCTTGCCGCTGTTGCGGTTGACGATGCGGTAGGTGCCCGGTGCGGGTCCGTCTCCGCCGCTTCCGAGGTTGAAGTACTCCACCGCGTCGGTGAAGACGGACCTGCCGGACTTCGTGGTCGACAGCTGCAGGTACACGCGGTTGCCGGTGGCCGGGGTGGTGAAGGACACCGGCTGGGTGACCCGCGAGCCGAGCGGGACGGTCAGGGTCGTGCTCCCGGACGCGACGACCGCGCCGTCCGGCGCGTCGAGCCGCGCCGTCCAGGTGAAGCCCACCGAAGTGTCGGCGAAGTCGTCGTTGAAGACGGTGATGTTGCGGGTGACCGCGGCGTTCCGGGCGTAGTTGGGCACGGCCTGCGGCAGGGGGAAGGTGCCGTTGGAGTCCGAGACGCCGGAGGCCGACCAGTAGGGGAGGTCGACCGCGGCCACCGGGTTGAACGCCGCCTGCACGCGCTGGAACTGCGGGTTGCTCCAGGGGTCCGGTAGGTTGTCCGCGCCGTAGACGGGGCGACCGCCCTCCTCCGGGACGAAGTCGCCGGTGCGCACTCCGGGCACGACGCTGGCCCAGGCGGACAGCAGCGTGTACGGACGCAGGTCGGTGGCGCCCTTGCCGCGCTTGGCCAGGGTTGCCGTGGCGAACCACTCGAAGCCCTGCTTGGTGTTGCATGCCGGCCAGATGTACTCGCCCTCGCCGTCGGGCCGCCCATTCACGGTGATCAGGCCCTCCCCGTACTTGCCGAAGCCGTCGACGTAGTGCGGGATCACCGCGAAGTTGGCGTACGTCATCCCGGGATACAGGCTGACATTGTTGCCGACGCCCACCTCTACAATGATCGGCCGGGTTCCGTCGGCGCCGTTCATCGCCGCGTACAAGTCCTTCTCGAACTGTTCGGAATCCTGGCCGCTCTGGTTCGGCTCGTTGTTCTGACTCCAACGGATGATCGCGGGGTGGTTGCGGTCGCGCAGGACCAGCGCACGGGCGTGGTTGATCATGTTGTTGCGCCCGACGGTCTCCCTCCACTCCTGCGAGGATTGGGAGCCGCGAATCGCGACCTCGCCGATGATCATCAGGCCCATCTCGTCGGCGACATCCAACATGTACGGGCTCGCGGGCTCCTGGTGGATGCGCACCACGTTGAAGTTCAGCCGCTGGTAGTTGTCCACCGCCTGCGGCCAGCCGCCGTTGCCGGGCGACGGGGGCAGGAAGCCGGGCAGGGTGTGGTACGCGTCGCCCTTGCCGCCGTTGTTGACCCGGTCGTAGTCGGCTCCCTGGAGGTTGTCGCCGCGGAAGTTCACGCGCACGCCGTTGAGGTAGTAGTAGTCACCGTTCTGGGTGGCCTCCCGGAACCCGAACCGGTACGTGGCGTCGCTGGTGCGCCCGTCATCGGCGACGGCGTGCACCGTCAGCCGGTGCAGTTGCGCCCGGTACCCCGACCGGTACGGCACGTTGGGCCACCAGTACGAGGTGCTGTCGAGGTTCCACGCGACCGGCCCGACGGTCACGGTCATGGTCGAGTTGGCCGGCACGGTGACCGTGCGGCTGGGGAGTTCCGGGTAGCTGAAAGCCGTTCCGTTGGCGGACGACAGCGACCCGGTCAGCGTCACCGATCGGGAACTGCCCGACGTGTTGCGCACCGACACGTCGTAGCTCAACGTCTTGTTCGCCACCGACGTGCGCACGAATGTGTCGCTGACGTACACCGCCGGGTACACCTGCAGGAACGCGGACCCGAAGATCCCCTGCGGGATCGCCTCGGACCACGTGGCGGCGTCGGGCACCAGGTACCGGCCGTTGGACGCCTTCAACGCGCCGCGACCCTTCACGGCGACGCTGATCGTGTGGGTGCTGCCGGGGGCCGCGTAGGCGGTGATGTCGAAGTTCGACGGCGTGAACGACGTGGTCTGCGTCGCCACCACCCGGCCGTCGACCGACAGCGTCGCCTGGTGGTTGACCGCCCCGAACTCGATCCACGTCGACTGCGGCTGGCCCGAGTCGGGCACCGTGATGGTGCGCGAGTACACCGCCTCGTTCACGTCGGTGAAGCCCTGCTTGTACCAGCCGCCGCCGGGCACGGTGATCGAGGTCGCCCCCCGACCCGCCGGCGTGAAACCCCACGTCCCGGCCAGGTCGACCGAGGCGATCGCGGTGGCGCCGGCAGCCGCGGCCGCGGGGGCGGACTGTGTTGCGACGGCCGGCTGTGTTGCGGCGGAGGGTTGTCCTGCGGCGACGGGTTGCACCGTGCCGATGGTCGCGAGGAGTGTGGCGCCGGCCAGCGCTGCGCGGGCCAAGCGCTGGGACAGCGTGCGAGGGCTGTTCCGACGCATCAAAAAACCCCTTTCGCGGGTGTCACGTCTACGGGGATACACCGATCATCGGACCCATCGTCATTACCGCCGGGCCGCCGAAATGGAGAGGACCACTATGGACTCGTCTACCGGCTCCATGCCCGTGGAACAAGGCATCGGTCGGTAAGCAATCGTGGTTCCAGTCGGACGTGATCTGCCGACTGCCTATCGGAACCAACGCGCCGACGGACAGAACGGCGAGCACGCGCGACAACCTTGGCACGGTAACCCCTCAGGAGCTGGGAGCGTTCCCAGGTACAGACTGTAACGGAGCCCTCACGAGTTGAAAAGCGGCCGACCGTTGCGATCCGTGCTAATTATTTGAGCAGTACCCGTGCTAATTATTGAGCAGGAAGTATTGAGCTTCCTGCACGATGGCATGGCAGGCGTGCGGGGCCTGGAAGCAGCTGCGGACGAGGTGCGGTTGGCGTTCGCGGCGGTGCAGGAAGCGTCGGGTCTCGTGGGCGAGGCGGTCGACGTTGTGGGCGCGGGAGACGTCGACGTTGCCTTTGAGGTCGGCGTTGGGCAACTCGTCCGGGTTGAGCGCGCGGCTGTAGCCGGGCGTCAGGTAAAGCTCGACCCGGTCGGCGTCGGCATCGAGCCACACCCGGACGGCCTTGCTGCGATGGACCGGGTGCCGGTCGGCGACGACGTTGACCTTCCGGCCCGCTTTCAAGGTCTGTATCCGAAGAAACCGCTGCCATGCACCGCTTGGTCCAGGCGGTCAGCCGTACCCCCGACCCGACCGACCGGCACCGACAGTCCATCGACATCGCCGCCGCCCGCGACACAGCCGCGTCCACCTCGGCAAGCGCCCTCGTCGAACTTCACCTGTCCAATCCCACCGGCCGGCCCACTTGCCAGATGATCCTGCCCCACTCGCGACCTTGCTGGCCGGGCACCACATCCGCCACCGACACCGCTCAAGCCGTCCGGCTCCTGGGCGGATCTGGGTCTGTACCTCAAACCATGGTGATCTCGGTG
Organism: Actinosynnema sp. CA-299493; assembly: GCF_050946825.1. Classification (NCBI taxonomy): domain Bacteria; kingdom Bacillati; phylum Actinomycetota; class Actinomycetes; order Pseudonocardiales; family Pseudonocardiaceae; genus Actinosynnema; species Actinosynnema sp. CA-299493. The sequence goes on along the minus strand of NZ_CP191993.1, from coordinate 6,650,908 downwards.
CCGTCATCGCCTACTGTGCCGCTGCCAGTCTCAAACGCCTCAACGATCCTGACCACCTGGACACGCTGACCTCACGAAACAACCTGGCCGGCGCCTGCGGATCGGTGGGTGATCTGGGCAGGGCGATATCTTTCGTCGAGGGCGGGCCCTGAATTCCGACCATCCGCTTACACTGGCCTTGCGGAACAACCTGGCTTGCGCCTGCCGGGCGGCAGGCGACCACGGCAGGGCGATCCCGTTGTTCAAAGCCACCTCGATAAATGCGAGCGCGCGCTAGGCCCTGATTGCCTCACAACAAAGCGATCCATGCGAACGTTGGGATTGTGAAATCAATGTGAGGCGCTCGTCCGGTGCTTGCCCTTCATGCGGAGTATTCATCTTGCTGCGGACGCTGTGGCGGCGCTGGAAGCTGCTGGGCGGGTCGCTCCTGCGTAATCGTCGCCGTCGTACCGGTAGTTGTCGATCTGGACCGGTTGGCCGAAGGTCGGGGCGTTGATCATGAGCCCGGCGCCGATGTAGAGACCGACGTGGTGGATGCTGTCGGGTGCGCCGTAGAAGACGAGATCGCCGGGCAGTAGCGGCTGTCCGGCCGGGACGCGTGGGCCTGCGTCGTACTGGGCTTGTGCGGTGCGGGGGAGGGTGAGGCCGGCGGCGGCGTAGGCGGCTTTGGTCAGGCCGGAGCAGTCGAAGCCTTCGTGGCCGCCGTCGGGGCCGTTGCCGCCCCATACGTAGGGCAGGCCGCGCATGCCGCAGGCGTAGTTGATCGCCGTGAGGGTGGTGGTGTTGGGGGCGTGGATGGCGTTGCAGTCGCCGTTGCCGACGCCGGCCGCTGCGGCGGCGGCGTACTTGGCGGCTTGGTCGAGGACCATGTCGACGTACCAGTCGGCGTGGTTGTAGGCGAAGATCGCTGCGCGCAGGTCGCCTCGGCGGACTCCTTCGTCGCACAGCAGGAAGGCTGCGGCGTGGATGGCGTCGTGCGGGTTGTACCGGGAGGGCGGGGTGGCGCCGCCTGGCGGGATCGGGTGTGCGGTGATGACGCCGTCGAAGGTGGGTGCGAGGAACTGCATCGGCCCGCCGGCTCCGGCGTGATTCTCACCCTCGTGCACGCCGGGTGCCTGTAGTCGACCGTGGTCGGTTTCGACCTTGCCGATGGCGGCGAGGATCGTCCAGTCGAGGTCGGGGCAGTGCGGGGCGGCGGTGACGTAGAGCAGGCAGTACTCGGGCGGGATGTCGGCGATCGGTTTGGCGCAGTCCACGGTGCTGGACGAGCTGCCGAACAGCGCACCGAACACGGTGCCCATGGCGTGGCCGAGTAGGACGACGACGAGCAGCAGCGTCGCGGCGATCCCGACCGGGAGCTTGGCGGACAAGGTTCACCGCCTCCCTGGTTGGTCCGCTCCGCGCGCCGTCACCGCAGGTGGCATGGGCGAGGGTGGCGGGGTTGCCGGTTGTGGTGAGTCCGACCCGATCACCGTCTCGTCGGTGGTGATCGGGGGTGGGAGGTGTGGCCAGGCGTCGGGCAGTTGGGCCAGTGCTCGTCGTGGTGGCCGGCTGGTCGGGGTGTCGAGTGGGAGCCAGATCTGGTCGGCGGGACTGGGGTGGGTGGTGTCGGGGTTGAGCAGTTCGGCTGCGGCGGTGGCGACCGGTACCGAGCGGGGGTTCTCCAGTTCGTGCCAGGCTCGTGCGAGTAGTCGGCGGGCGGTGGCTTCGCGATGTGAGGTGGGCAGCCACACCAGCAGTGGCGTGGTGATGCCGGTGGCTTGGGCGAGGTCGGCGTAGCCGGTGAGCTTGGCAGCGAGTTTGGTCAGGGCCTCGGTGCCGAAGTCGTATTCGAGGAACCATTCGATCTGTCGGTCGCCGTGGTGGTCGTGGTGGTGCCAGCGGCCGTAGCCGTCGGGTTTGACCAGGTCGCCGAAGTGGCGTGCGCAGCGGGTCTCCGACCACCACGCCGTCAGCGCTGCCTGTTCGCCGGGTTTGGGGTGGCGGGCGCGGTCGACCAGGGCGGTGAACCAGTCGTTGACCCCGATGATGTGGGCCAGGCGCAGGCTGTGGGCGATGCCGAAGGTCCGGTCGTGTCGGTAGCCCATCTCTTTGACGTCGAGGCCGTCCTCGGCGGCGAGCACGGTCGCGCCGGCCGGTGCCAGCACGTAGTGCATGGGGGCGGTGCCGAGGGTGACGAACGGTTGGAAGCGGTCGACCACGCCCCAGGTGTAGAGCTCACGCAGCCGTTGGCGTCCGGACCGCGGTGACGGGAAGGCCAGGGCGGTGATCTGGTGGGCGGTGAGGACCCGGTGTTCCCAGAGCATCCGGGTGATCCACTTGTCGCGCGGTGTGAGCCGCCAGGCCAGTACGGCTTGGTGCTCGGCGGTGTTGGCCGCGCGCGGGGTCGGTCGGGTGGGCTTGTGGCCGCGCAGGGCACGTTGCCTGGTCGGGTTGGTGATCACGGTGTACTCCTTCTGGTGAGCAGGGCGAAGTAGCCCTCGGTTCGGGTGTTCGCCGGGGCACGGTGGCGAAGGGCTGGAGCGGGTCGGGATCAGCCGTTGCGGCGGGGGTCGGCGCTCCGTTCCACCGGTCGGGAAGGACTCGACGGTCCGGTGCCGGTGGCGGCCTCGGTCACATCAGTCCGTGCTGTCCGGCGCGCGACGGCGCGGATCTCGCGGGCCCGGCCGGGGACGGAGGGCGGGAGGGGTTGGGTGAGGATGGTGAACGGTTGGGCTTGTTCACCGCCGAGGACGAGGCGGGCGGCGACGTGGTAGGCGCCGAGGTGGGCGAGGTCGTGCTCGGAGAGTCGTGGTGTGGTGTGGCGGGACAGTTCGCGGGCGTCCTCGGGGGAGGCGTTGAAGAAGATCTTGCTGCGGGCGTTGGTGGACAGGCCTTCCTTGAGCTCGCGGGGGAGTTGGCCGAGGTGTTGGTGGGCGAGGGTCATGGCGACGCGGAAGCCGCGGGCTTCGGCGAGCATGTCCTCGATCGGGTAGGGCAGGTTGAGGAAGTTGTGGCACTCGTCGATCACCAGGCTCGCGTCGCGCCGTTGGCGTTCCGGGGTACGGGCCCGGCCGGTGGTGGCCTGCCAGGTGCGGGCGACCACCAGTGATCCGACCAGTCGGGTGGTCTCCTCGCCGAGTGAGCCTTTGGGAATGCGCACCAGGCAGATCCCGCCGTCCAGGATGCTGCTCATGTCCACTGTGGAGGGGCCGCCTGCGACGGCGTCGCGCACGAACGGGCGGAGCAGGAACGCGCGGAGCTTGTTCATCAACGGCGCGATGGCCTGGGAACGGGACGAGTCGGTGAGGTCCTCGTACCAGGACCAGAATCCGCGCAGCACCGGGTCGGTGACGCCGGCGGTGACGCGGTTGCGGAAGGCGGTGTCCGTGAGCAGCTTGGGCAGGTCGGCCAAGGTGGCGACGCCGTCCTGGGTGCGCAGGGTGAGGCACGCGGCGCGCATGACGTCATCGGTGCGCGGTCCCCAGAACGCCGCGTAGACCCGCCGGAACACCGAGACGAGGTTGTCCACGGTCAGATCGGTCTCACCGCCGTCAAGCGGGTTGAGGCACGGTGGTCGGGACTTGCTGTCGGCGTCGAAGATGACCACACGGTCGGCGGCCGAGCGGGGCAGGCGGGACAGGACGTCGGTGACGAGGTCGCCTTTGGGGTCGATCAGGACGATGCCGCGACCGGCTTCGGCGTCGGCCAGGATCATGTTGCCCAGCAGGGTGGATTTGCCGGAGCCGGTGGCGCCGATGACGTGCAGGTGGTGGCGTGCGTCGATGACGCGCAGCGCGACGGGGCGTTGGTGGCCGGTGTCGGTGATCCCGAGCGGTTTGGCGTCGGGGCCGGGGGTGGCGATGCCGGGTGGCGGCGAGATGGCGCGGGCTCCGGCGCGTTGGATGCCGGGGATGGCCTCGTCGGTGGGCAGGTGCGCGATCGCCGCCAGCTCGGGCACCGACAACAGGTCCCCGTGCCCGAAGCGACGGGAGTCGATGACCCGGCCGGGGTGGCGCAGGTGACGACGTCGGTAGTGGTTGTGCTCGGTGTAGGAGGCGAACGAAGCGGCAAGGGCGTGCGCGCGACCGCGGGCCACATCGCGGGCTTGACGGACCGCGTCCTCGCCGGCGTCGGAAGGTAGGAGGGTGGCGACGGCGTAGCGCACGACGGTCTCGAACTGGCTGCCTCGTTGCTTGGTCACGATGGCGCGGTTCTGCGCCGCGTACTCCAGCGACGTCTGCGGATCGGTGTGCGGCGCTCCGGTCGTCGCCCGTGACGACGGTGAACGTCGCGACTGAATGCCCGTGCCGGGCGTGACGGCGTCGAGCAGGCGGCCGACCAGACGGGTCGAGCCGCCGGTGTGGACCCGGCGGGCGGCGTGGCGTGCGCGTTGCACCCGGCGACCGGTCACCGGGCGGGCCAGCACCTGCACGCAGGCGTACTCATCACGGGAAAGCCCGACCGGCGCACCGATCAAGGCGCGAAGGGGATCGGCGTCGAAATCACCGCGAATCGGCAACGCCTCCGGGCGCGCCAGCCGCAGCTCGCCGCCGACCACCAGCCGTTGCTGTCCCTCACTCGGTGAGGGGAGGGGTGGTTCGGCCGGGCCGACGCGGGTGTGCGCGCCGGGCCAAGCGGCCTCGACGGCACGCTCGACGAGGCCCGGTGGGATGACGCCGGGCACCCACAGCCGGATCGCGACACCGGCCTCGGAGAACACGTACTCGCACGCCACGTGCGGCTGGCCGGTGAACGCCCGCCGCCAGCCCGGCCGCAACAAGCCGACCAGATTGGACCACAGCGCTGCCCCGCCGGCGGCATCCACGGTGGGTGGGACGAGCACGGTGACCTGACGGGCGTCGACCAGCAGCAGTTCGTGGCAACGGCGCCTCCACCGCCACCTGCCGACCACGATCGCGATGGCGGGCACGGCCAAGACCGGTGCCGCGATCGGACCCCACTCCAGTACGAGGTCACGCAGCCGGCCCAGCAACGTCAGCAGGGCACCGCCGGGGTCACGCAGGTAGTCCTCCAGCCACCCGGCCGCCGCAACAGTCGACGGTCGGAGAGCCTCGATGCCGGTGGCGGGGAGAGATTGTGGTGGCCGGTCATAGGCAGCCGAGACCCAGGCGGATGTTCGAGTCGACATGAGGGAGCCCTTCGAACGGCGCGTGAGAACGCGCGGAGAAAGTGGTCAGGCGGCGTCGAGGCCCAGGTCGACGAATGCGGCGTCGGCTTCCTCGTCCGTACCGGCGGCGTTGGCGTAGGCGGCGAGTTCGGCCGGGTCGCTGGTGACCAGGTAGTGCTCGGTCGGCGAGGCGATGCTCTGGAACGCCACCCGCTGCGTGCCCGCCGACAGCAACCCCTGTCCACGGTCGGCGGAGAGGAGGAAGGCCCGTTCCCCGGCGGAGAGGTCGAAGGTCCGGGTGATCTCGTCGATGGCCTGCGACGCCTGCCGCAGCAGGATCTGGGTGGCCGCGTTCGCGACGACCGCTTTGCCCAGGTCGCTGCCGAGCACGTCGGCGGTGTCCTGCGTGGCCACCGTGAGGCCCGCCCAGTGCTTGCGGGAGGCCTTGGCCATGCGGAAGAGGAACTCGGCGCCGGAGGGTTGCTTCATCAGCAGCCATGCCTCGTCCACTACGACCAGGCGCGGGCGTCGGATGGCCGGGTTGGACACCCGCCGCCACACCGCGTCCAGGGTCAGCAGCGTGCCGATGCCCTTGAGCTCGTCGGGCAGGTCGCGCAGGCTGAACACCACCAGGTGGCCTTCGGGGTTGACGCTGCTGGGCCCGTCGAACAGTTGCTTGAACGCGCCTTCCACGTAGGGGTGCAGCCGGGCTGCCAGCTCACCGCCCGCCCGGTCACCGGCCTGGCCGGCGCCCGCGAGTTGGTCGCGCAGGTCCCGCAGGGTGGGGGAGGGGCGAGTCCAGGTGCGGGCGTCGGAGGTGATGCCGACCGACTGGTAGGTCGCCGCGATCGCTCGGTCCAGCGCGGCCCGCTCGGCCGCTGTCGGTTCGCCGCCGAGGAGCACGGCGATGACGGTGTGCAGGAACAGCGACCGGCGCACGAGCGCGTCCTTGGGTGCGGTGCGGTGGCCGTCTGCGCGGGTGTGGACGGGCAGGTCGAACGGGTTGAGCCGGACACCCCGCGCGCCGAGGTGGACGTAGACCCCGCCCACTGCGGCGGCCAGACGGGCGTACTCGTCCTCGGGGTCGACCACGGCGATCTCGATGCCCCGGTACAGGTTGCGCAGCAGTTCCAGCTTGACCAGGTAGGACTTGCCCGCGCCGGAGCGGCCCAGGATGACGGAGTTGTGGTTGTGCATCCCGTCGCCGAACCGGTCCCAGTGCACCAGCCCTTGGGAACCGACGTTGTAGCCGTAGAGCACCCCGGACGGTGCGGCCACGGACGTGGGATCGGCAGCGGGCAGGTCGGGACTGGTGAACGGGAACGCGGCGGCCAGCGCGCTGGTGTCGAACGTGCGGCGCATGCCGATCAGGTCCAAGCCCATCGGCAGGGTCGACACCCAGCCCTGCAACGACCGGTAGGTGGTGTGCTTGGCGTCCAGCAACAGCGAGGCGCACAGCGACCGCAGCGCGGCCACCTCATCGCCCAGCGCCTTGTCCGAGACGGCGTGGATGGTCAGGTACAGCCCGACCCGGAACAGCTTGCCCTCGCCACGGGCAACCCGTGAGGACAGGTCGTAGGCGTCTTCGGTGGCCGCCTCGACCTGCGGGTCGAACAGGCGCCCGTGCTCGGCGGTGTGACGCCGCCCGGCCTCCAACTTCGCCAGCTGCTTGCGCAACCGGGAGGCGGAGGTGACCGGGTCGATCGGCTCCACGTGCAGCGACACGTCCAGCCGTCCGGGGTAGGTCAGCAGCGGCGCGAGCCAACCGGGGTGCACCTCGCGCGGGAAGCCGACGACGGCGAAGCTGGAGACCCATTCGCCGCCGACCTCCAGGTGCCGTGCGGCGACCGACAGGGCATCGGGAGTGAACGCGGAGGAACCGACCGGGGCGGGCGGGCTGTGGTCGCGTCGGGTGCGGAAGGCCATCAGGACCGTCCCCTCTCGTCCTCGTAGTCCCAGTCGTCGTCGACCAGGTCGGAGTCGGGTGTGGTGATGACGTCGTCGGCCCCGGCCAGCCCGGTCGACGGGGGCAGCAGGCTGTCGGGATTGCACGCCGAAGCCAGCACCGCCGTGGCCTGCCCGGCGTCCAGCGGGGTGACCACGATCCCGGCCGGGGCGAGCAGGTCGATCGCTTCGCCGAGGCGGCGTACCAGGCGTGACTCCGCTGCTCGCCGCATCCCCGCACCGCTCTCACCGCCCGCTCGCGTGCAGCGCTTGCCTGCCATCGCGCCGAGCAGCGACAGCGGACCGGGGCCACCCAGCCCGTCGGTCGGGACGGCACCGTTGAGCGGTTCACGCAGCACGAGCAGTACCTGGCGACGCAGCAGGTCGGACTGCCCGCCGAGTTGGGTCAGGTAGTCGGCGTGTTCGACCGCGGCGGCCTCCAGCGCGGGGTGCGGCAGTCCGCCCGCGCGCTCCCGCAGCTCGGCGATCTGGGCGGTCAGGTCGAGCCGTTCGGTGCGTACCAGCACCTGCACGGGTGCGGTGAGCGAGTGCAGGTAGCGGCCGAACGAGGCGACCAGCGCCTCCTGTTCGTTCGGGGTGCGCAGTGCGAAGTTCACCGTGGAGGCGACCGCGACCACCGCCAGGCCGTCGCCGCCCAGGTCCACCACTCCGGTCTCGGTGACCGCCTCGGCCGGCAGCCGCAGCGCCGAAGGGGAGACCTGCTCGGGTCGCTCGACGCGGTCCTTGCCGTCGGTGGTGTGGTTCGCGGTCTGGGTGAGCCATGCGGGTGCCGGTCGCACGCCTTCGGGGGCGGCGACGCGGTGGCGCGGGGCCAGGCGTTGTCGGATGGCGGCGAGCAGCAGTGTGTCCAGCGGCATTCCGTCGCGCTTGCCGACCGCGAGCATCGTCGCCGCCGCGCCGACCGGGACGGCGAAGGCCGCGAACACCGGGATCGGCACGAACGCGCGGGTGACCAACCAGATCAGGTAGAGGACTGTCCCGGTGGTGGCGAGGACGGCGAGTTGGCGTGCGGTCAGCGGGCCGAGCACGCGGTCGTGCATGTCGACATCGGCCGGGATGCGCACGGGGTGGCTCACCGCTGCTCACCTCCTGGACGCGCCGGCCGCACGGGGCGTGCGGGAGGGACCGGAGGAACACCTCGAACCGGCGGACCGCCGGGTGTCGGTGGCGTGGTGGGCGGACCCGGCGGCTGGAACAGCACGGGCGCGGGTGTGTGGGTCCTGGCACGCCGGCCGTGCGCGCCGGGCGGTGGCGGCGCGGCCGGGCGGAACACCGGTGCCTCGGCCCGCTCCGCCGCCCGGACCGGTGCGACGGGAGTCGCGCGAGCGGGAGGGCGGAACCGCACCTCGGGCGGGACGGTGACCGCGCGTGTGGAGGGTGACGTGGGCCGAGGAGGGGCGTCGTTACCCGTCGTGCGGAATACGGGTGCCGCCGCGGTGCCGATCGGTGGCTGACCGGGTTCCGGCGAGTCGTCGGTGGCGGGTGACGCGGTCCGGAATTCCGGAGTGGTGGTGCTGCCCACAGGGCTCCAACTGGCCAGGTCGTGCGTGGGCGTTTGAGGGGAGGGCTGGAGGAACCGCAGGTGCTGGTGACCGGATACCGTGCGCCGCCGCGCGACTTCCCGGGCGTGGTGGGTGTACAGGCGACGGCTGGTCGCCTCGGGGCTGAACACGCCGCCGATGCCGCCCCACTCCCGCACCGGCGCAGGCCACATCGGGTCGCGTCCGTGCGGTGTTCGGGCACCGTGTTTCGCGCCGCCCGCCGCGGACGCGACGGGAACACCCGCGCCTCGACCGCCGAGCAGGCCCATCGTCTTGCCGACCACGAACGCGCGGGCAAGTCCGCCGACGAGGGAGTGTCGTCCGCCGCCGATCTGGACCTGTCGCATGATCCAGCCGGGGATCTTCACCAGGACCCAGATCAGGGAGATGAGCACGAGCAGGTTGACCAGTCCGTCGGCGGTGGGTGCGCCGAAGAAGTGGAAGCCGCCGGGTTGTAGGAACACCTTGAGCGCGCAGATCAGCGTGAGGCTCTGGCCGACCTGGATGCCCAGGACTCCGGCCCCGGCGCGCCAGTACCAGTAGGCCAGTCCTTCGGTCTGGGGCAGGCCGTGGCACATCAGCGGCAAAGGTGCTCCGGCCAGCAGGATCACCGTGAGCGCGACGCGGACGATGTAGCCGACCAGCAGCGCGACCAGCAGGATGGTGAGCACCACCGACAGCGCCCCGGCGAACAGCCCACCGGTGACCAGCGAGTTGGCCACCAGGCTGACGAACAGTTCGGTGACCGCCTTGCCCGAGGTCTGCGGGTCCAGCCCGTCACCGAGCACGGCCATGGTCGCGGCGTTGGCCAGGCGGATGGCGTGATCGCCCACGATCAGGCTGAGGTTGGCGGCCAGGAACCCGACCACCACACGCGGCGCGATCTCCCGGAACGAGTAACGAGCCTGCACTGACTCGTGCCCCATCACCAGCAGCCCGGCCAGCATCACCAGCAGCGAGTAGACCGCCACCACGAACAGCCGCGACTGCTCCCAGATCTCCCCGACCCTGGGCAGGTCGGCCAGCGTCGGCGTGGACAGCAGACTGCTGCCCACCCAACTCAACAAGACGTTGAGCGACTCGCCGACCAACAGGTGCAGGAACCCGGCGATGCCCTCCCCGATGCAGGCACCGGGGTTGAGAATCCCGCACTCGGACATCGCCGGAGGTGTCGGTGGAGCACTCGTCGGTGTGGCGGCGGGGTGAGTCGAGGTCGTTGGTGAGGGAAGGCATTGTGGCGGGCGAGGTTGACCGGGTTGAGGGGTGAGGCACGGGTTCGCCGGCGCGGTGGTCGGCACCGCTGTCGTCGGTGAGCTCGTCGGGCATGGCAGTGGGTATGGTCCCGGGCCGGTGCAGGGATCGGCGGGTTGGGCTGACGCGGACAGCACCAGCGTGCAGGCCAACGCCGCGACCACGCCGGTGAGCACCACCCACACGGTGCGGCGTCGTCGTCGGGTCGTGCGCCCAGTGGTGTCGTCGTCGACCGGCGAGGTCCCGGGTCGGACGTCGGCTGCGGACCGGTCCTGCGGGTGCGGGCGCGTGGTGGATGCGGCCATGGTCAGGCCCCCACGATTCCCTTGAGCACGGTGACGACCAGCGGGGCGAGCGCGGCCAGGCCGTAGCCGATCCCGGCCGACTTGAACGCCTGCTTGGACTTCTCCTGCTCGCCGGGGTCACCGGCGCCGAACACCCGACGCACACCGCCCACGGTGAGGAACACCGTCGCCAGCCCGGCGAGGATGCCCATCAACCAGTTGCGGATGTTGTTGAGCACCTCGTCGACGCTGCCCGCGATCGCGAGCACCACCGTGCCCGCGTGCGCGGTTGCCGCAGAGGCCAGCAGCACCAGCAGGACCACCTCGGTGAGCACGAACACGCGACGCAACACACGCCCGCGCACTGCATGAGAGGTCGGAGGGATCGTTGTCTGCCGGCTGTGCGAGTCGGAGCTTGTGCAGCCGGTCGGCCGGACGTGCGAGCTGCTCTCGTTCCGGTCCGGTGCGGGTCCGTCGACGGGTCGGTTGTCGACGTTCCCGCGGTGGCGGTGAAGACGGACGGGGGTACGGGTCAGGCGCATTGCGACGCTCCCGGAGTCGGGCCCGACAGCCGCTGCGGCGGCTCGGGCGAGGAGGTGGTGGGCGTGGGGGAGGGCGAAGTCCTCCCGCGTCCGTGAACTCCGGAAAATCCGTCCTGCGGGGACATACGATCCCCAGATTTCCGTGGCGCGCGCTTCCGCAAGGCCGTCACCTTGCGTGACGAATCGGTAGTGGAGATCGACCGTTGGGTGGCCGTGGTGATGACCACCGAGTCGACCGCCCGGGTCGCCGGATCGTCTTCGCTGGCACCGGCGTGCGTCGTGTCCGCGGCGTCGTGGAGCAGGTAGGCGACGAGGCGGTGCTCGGCGCGCCGGCGTGCTTTCTTCACCGCTTGGTAGGACAGGTCGCGTACCGCCGCGGCGTCGGCCAGGGACACGCCTTCCAGGCGGGTGGAGCCGATGAGTTCGGCCTCGGTCGCGGTGATGGCGCCCTCGGCGACGGCGCGGGCCAGGACGAAGTCGGGGTGGCCCCACGGGGGTTGCGGCGCGGTCGAGCGGAACCCCGGGCTGAACGGCATCGGCCGGTCGAGCGCCTCGCGCACGGCCGCGTGGCCGGCGCGGTAGGCCGCCCACCGCAACCGCAACATGATGCGCGGCCGACGCAGGTCCACCTCGCCCAGTTCGGCGACGAACCCGGTGAGCACGGCGGCGTGGATGTCGCTGGGATCGCCGGCGAACTTCGCCGACAGCGCGGCGATGATGGAGATCAACGCGGGCAGGGCGACACCGACCGCGCCGACGGTCCAGGTGCCGCCCTCGGTGCGGGCGAGCAGGACCAGGTGCGCCCACACCGCGTCCCGCAGCGCCTGCGGGCAACGGCGGTTCAGCAGCCGGTCGCGCAGCTCGTCCAGCGGCACCCGCCGCGCCGGCAGGCCGGGGAACAACCGGCCGTCGACACCTACCGGATGCGGGCCGACGGTCAGCCATGCGAACGCGGACCGGACGGCGTCCAACGGCATGTCACCACGCTCGAAACCCGAGCGCGGAACGACGTCATGTGAAGTCATGGAACAGCTCCCGAAGCGAGTCGGAACAACGAATCGCCCAGGACGCCACAGCGGGTAGTACCAACCACTGACCAAACTGGTACCGCACAGGTACCGACGACCTTCCGCGCGCCTCCCTGATAATCCGCAGATCGACCTTCACGGTGAGCATGATCATCGGCTTGACGTTTTCAAGATCCTCAACGGCGCGGCGGTAATGCCCCTCTAGCTGTGCTTAGTCGGGTCCGGTACTAGTTCGGTACCAGTTTGGTCATAGCGGTGTCCCTCAGGCAGCGGCGCGAAAGTGACGAGCCGGACCGGCGACGACTAGCGCCGGAAACCGCCGCCACCGTCCCGCGTGAAAGCCGCCCTCCTCGCATGCGCGAAGGCGGAGCGTAAGCCTTCACCAGTTTCAACGTGACTATGGAGTCATTCGGAAAGTGGCCCACCGCATGTCCCCGGAGGACCTTTATTTCGGAGTTCTCGGGTGTCGTCAGCGTCCCGCACCGACGGGCGCACCCCACCTCAGCGACGGGAATCCCATGGCCCGACCCGAGCACTCCGACAGCCGCCCACCACAACGCCACGCCGACACCACGCGCCCGACCCCACCTCGCCCCGGTGGACGGCAGGGCGCGGACCGTCGTCCCTGGCCGACCGCCCCGACAACGACCCGCGTCAGCCCCGCCAAGCCCATCGGCGACACCACCCGTTCCCGGTCGCGCGGCTCGGCCTCCACACCCACCCCGGCCACTGTCTGGACCGCCACCGCGCACCCGATCGACCTCGACGCCACGTGGCCCGCAGCGCTGGTGCAACGCATCGTCACCTCGTTCAGCCGTCCCGCCGCACAGGTCGTCCTGCTCACCTGGCCCACCACCGACCAACAACTGCCGGGGACCGTTCCGGAGGGGATCGACGGCGTCATCGACCACGCGCCGGACGCCGAGTCGGACCCCGAACTCGCCGACGCCGTGCGCACGATCGAACACCTCGACCGCGCAGTGCGCGTCGAGCACGTCCCGGGCGACCCGATCGCCACCGACCCGGCCTCCCGCCCCTTCCGGGCCGACTTCCTCGACGGCACCGGCCCGGCGTCCGCGACCGTCCCGACGACACCAGCGGTCGCCATCGAGGCCACGGCGCACCACGAGCGGTCGATGGCCGGCGGCACTGCGGACCTGGTCATCACCAGCCTGCGTCCGCACCACTCCGGTGACCGCGCGGCAGACCTCGTCGCCGTCCATGCGGCCCGCCTGCTGCGAGCCGGCGGCACCCTTGCCGTGCTCACGCACTGTGACTGGACCAGCGGTGAGCTGGCGGACCCGACCGGTGCCGTGGTGACCGCTGGGCAGAACGCCGATCTGCTCTACCTCCAGCACGTCGTCGCCGTCCACGCACCCGTCCGCGACGGACAGTTCCACCTCGCCGACACACCACCCACCCACCACCGCGACGGCACGTCAGACCACACCGACACCGACGACGCACAGGCCCGCACGCGGCACCGCGCGCAAGTACGCGGACTGCCCGCACCGCATCGGCGCATCCACTCCGACGTCCTCGTCTTCGCCCAACCGCACGACCACCAACCCCCGACGGACGCACCCGTGCGGAAGGAAGACATCCGATGAGCGTGCCGCGCACTCCCCGTTCTACTCGACCCTCCGCCGACACCGACGCGAACCCCTCAACCGGCACCAGCGGCGACCGGTCCGAGCCGCCCGCAGTCTCGGTGTGGACCACCGCGCAGGCGTCGCCGGCGGCCCAGCGCAAGAACACCTACGTCCCGGAGTCGACCGCGCACCCGGCCAAGATGCTGCCCGAGGTCGTCCGCCACGCCGTCACCCACTACACCCGCCCGGGCGAGTTGGTGCTCGACCCGATGTGCGGCATCGGTACCACCCTCGTCGAAGCCGTCCGCCTCGGCCGCCGCGCCGTCGGCGTCGAGTACGAACCCCACTGGGTCGACGTCGCGAACGCCAATCTCGACCTCGCGACCGAACAGGGCATCGACCACGACGGGCGGGTCTTCCAGGGCGACGCCCGCCAGCTCGTGACGCTGCTGCCGGAGGAGTACGTGGGACAGGCGGCGCTGGTGGTGACCTCCCCGCCCTACGGACCGTCGACCCACGGGCAGGTCTCGGCGGTGCCGGGCGTCGGGGTGCAGAAGTACCACCTCTACGGCAACACCCTCGACCGCGGCAACCTCGCCAACATCGGCCACCACCGGCTGCTGGCCGGGTTCACCCGCATCCTCGCCGCGCTGCGCACCTTCCTGAAGCCGGGCGGGCACATCGCCATCACCATCCGCCCGTGGCGCGAACACGCCGAACTGATCGACCTGCCCTCCCAGATCCTCGCCTGCGGACGCACGGCCGGTCTGATCCCGGTGGAGCGCAACGTCGCCCTGCTGGCCCGCGTCGCCGCCACTGACCTCGTCGCCCGCGGCAGCTTCTTCCAGCGCGACTTCATCCGCAAACAGCGTGAGGCTGGGCTACCGCTGCACCTGATCGCGCACGAGGACGTGCTCGTCTTCCGCACCGCCCTGCACAAGACCGCCGGCGGGCCTGCGGCGAGCGTGACCGACCTCGGGCAGGTCCATTTGACGCGGTCCACCGGCCATCTCGGTGACGTTCCCGCACGGCGAGGACGGGCGGCATGACCCGGCACCGTTCGCCTCGTTCGCGGACGGCACGTCCGCTCGCTCCCGCCCCGGCCCCGGCGGTGACGTCGGGGCCGGGGCGGGGCACCTCAATCGTCGACCGCGAACCGGTCATAGGGTCATTGTGCACCGGTTACGGCGGCCTGGACCTCGGCGTGCTGACCGCGCTCGGCGGTGGCCGGATCGCCTGGGTCGCCGACCCCGACCCGCACATCGAGCAGATCCTCGCCGCCCGGATGCCGGGCGTGCCCAACCTCGGCGACCTGAGGCACATCGACTGGGCGGGAGTCGAGCCGGTCGACGTGCTCGTCGCCGGATGGCCCTGCCAGGACATCTCCGCCGCCGGCCAGCGCGCGGGCATCGAGAAAGGAGCCCGCAGTGGACTCTGGACCGACATCGTGGCGGGCCTTCGCCTACTACGACCAGCGCTCGTCGTCGTGGAGAACGTCGCCGCGCTTCGCTGGCGAGGGGGAGGACTGCACCGTGTACTCGGCGACCTGGCCGAAACGGGGTATGACGCGGCATGGCGTAGCGTCCGCGCCTCCGACATCGGAGCCGCCCACCGCCGCGAACGGGTGCTCCTGCTCGCCTGGCTCCGCCTGCTCTGCCCCGGTCGAGAGGGCCGGGATGTCGACCGCGCACGACGGCTCGTCGAACGACGCCGCAGCCGCGAGCAGACGAGGTGGCCCGACGCCGCCCGGCGAGCGTCCGCTACTGCCCACCCTGCGGACCTCGGACACCGGAACGGCGGGCCGTGCGGCCGGACGGGGATTCCGGCCACCGCTGTCGCAGCAGGTGCTTCCACTCGTGGACCTGACAGGGTTGCTGCCGACACCGCGTGCCACGGACGGCACGAAGGGCTGCCCGGCACAGCGCGGGTCCAAGGGCGACCTGATGCTGCCGTCGGCGGTCATCCGGCTGCTGACCCCGGCCGACGGCCAGGAAGGAAAGGCCACCTCGTAGCGGTGCCGGACCCGACCGGCGGCCCGGCCGGTGAGCCGACCGTCCAGGCGTCGTCCGAGTCGGTGCAGTGGGGTGTCTACGAGGCGGCGATCCGCCGCTGGGAAACCGTGCTCGGCCGTCCGACACCGCACCCGACCCAGCCCGGTAACCACGGCCGCCCGGTGCTCGCACCCACCTTCGTCGAACACCTCATGGGCCTACCACCCGGCTGGGTCACCGACCTCCCGCTACCCCGCACCGCGCAGCTGCGAGCGCTGGGCAACGGCGTAGTCCCGCAGCAGGCCGCCCACGCAGTGTCGCTGCTGCTGGACGACCTCGCCGAACTTCTCCACCCCGACCACCGGTCCCAGACCGGAGAGGAGGTGCTCGCGTCATGACCACACGACACCCGGCGGCGCCCGATCACGGGCCCGCCCTGCGACTGCTGTCCCCCGGCACCGGCCGGGAACTCCAAGCCGTCTACGCCAACCCGGAACGCCTGACCGCGCACGCCGCGAAGCACGACATCCCGGTACACCGGGTCTCGGCCGGGAACCTCCGCACCGACACCCGGGCCACACACCCTCGGTCAGGGCCGGAGCCGGCGGTCGAACCACGCACGGGTCCGGCGCAGGAGGTCGAGTTGGTGGTGGCGTTCCCGGATCGAGTGCCCTTCCCTCGGATAGATCACGAACTCGTGCTCGACACCGAAATGCCGCAACGCCCGGTGCAAGTACACGGACTGGCCGAGGGGCACGTTGGTGTCCTCGGCGCCGTGCAGGATGAGCACCGGGGTGGTGATGCGGCCGGCGAAGGAGATCGGGCTGACCGCGTCGTGCGGGTGCGGGCCGATGCCCGACCACCCCGTGCTGCCCCCGAGCGCAGCTTCGAACTGGCCGTTCTCCCCGGTCGCGGCGAGCATGCCCCAGTCGATGACGCCGGCGAGGACCAGCGCGGCGCGGAATCGGTCGGTCTGACCGACCGCCCAGGCGGCCATGAACCCGCCGTGGCTCCCGCCGGCGATGCCCAGTCGATCCGGATCGGCGACGCCCTCGGTGATGAGCAGGTCGATGCCGGTCAGGATGTCGGTCCACTCCTCTTGTCCGACCCTGCCGGCCACGCTGAGGGCGAACTGGTGGCCGTGGCCTTGGCCCCCGCGCGGGTTAGGCAGGAACACCGCGTAGCCGGCGGTGGCCAGCCACTGCGCGCTGGGGAACCAGAACAGCTGGAAGCGGTCGGCGTAACGATCGTAGGGGCCTCCGTGCACGATCGTGACCAGGGGGAACGGGCCGTCCGACGCGGTCTTCCCTACCGGCAGCACGAGCAGGCCGTCCAGGTCGAGGCCGTCGGCGGCACGGTAGGCCAGCGGTTGTTGGGTCCCGAATGCGATGCCGCTCAGTTCCGGGCGGGTGTCGGTGATCTTCCGCAGCGGCCCGGTCGGCGGCCCGACGTGAACGTTCGCGGGCTGGTACCGGGTGCCGGTCAGTGCCGCGATCTTCTCGCCGGTGGGTGTGGTGGTGAGGTCGTCGAGGCGTCCGGGGTGCTGCGACAAGGTCGTGGGGCCGGTGGGGTCGAGTCGGGCCAAGGTCGTGTTCAGGCCGTCGGCAAACACGACCAGTGGGACGGTGTCGGTCTGGTGCAGTTCGGTGGGGCACATCGGGAGGCCGGACGTCCGGTTGCGCAGGACGCGGCTGTCCACGGCCAGGTCGAACACAGCGGTACCGGCTTGCAGAACCGGTGGGGTGAGAGCGAGATAACCGAGGTGCCAGCCGTCCTCGCCCGGCCACCAGGCCAGGGATCGCGCGTCCGCCCCGACCGTCCCGAGGTCCACCGTGACCCCGGTCGTGGGATCGAACAGGTGCAGTCGGCCGGTGCGGGGGCCGTAGTCGTTATCGCTGCCGGCCTGGGTGAGCACGGCGAGCGGGCCACCGTCGGGTCGTTGCCGCAATTCCACGACGTGCCGGTCGCCGAACACATCCGGAGTGGTGACCAGGCTGGTGCGCAGGTCGAGCAGGCGCAACCGGGCACGCGGTTCGCGCTCACCGACGACAATGGCGTCGTCACGGTCCTGGGCGCGGCGCGCGTCCTGTTCGGTGGGTTCGTCCTGGGCGAGCAGAGCGACCAGGTTGGGGTCGGCGAGCGGCAGGTGGTCGACAATGCCGGCGCGCCAGCTGGTCACCGCGGCCGCCGCGCCGTCGGCGAGGGCGAGCCGGTGCACCTGTGGGGTGCCGCGGTCCGCGCGGTCGGACAGGAAGAACACCGTGCCCGAGTCCGCGGACCAGCGTGGTCGGGACTCCGTTGCGGTGTCGGTGGTAGCCCGGCGCGACGCGGCGGCGCTGTCGGTGTCGACGAGCCAGAGTTCGGTGTCGAGGTGGTCACCGGTCCGGCTGGTGGGAGCGAGGACGTAGCAGAGCAGTTGCCCGTTCGGGGCAAGGGTCGGGGTCTGCGGTGCGCGACCATCAACGACGAGTTCGGCGGTCAGACCTGTCATGTGATCAGTCTGCCGACATCGATAGGGCAGCACGCGAGCGAGTCAGCGCAGGTTGACGCGAGGTTGTCCGGCGGGTTCCTGGGCGGATCGTTGCCCTCGAACCGTGCGGACGGTTGCCGTGCCGACGATCCGCACCCGCGCAGTGCGCCGCGCAGTACCTTTCCGCTGATCGGCCTCGGTTTCGACCGGGCCCGCTGCGTGCAGTACCTCGCCCAGCACGGATCCGCGCAGCCGGTGGAGTCCGCCTGCGTCGGCTGCCCCTTCCACGGCAACGCGAGCCGGTACCGGGTACGCGACAACGGCCCTCAGGGGTGGGCCGAAGCTGCCGGGCCCGACCACGCCCTCCGCCACGCCACTACTCCAGGCCCGCAGCTGACCTCCACGGACATAAGCGTCGAGGACGACTCCGACGGCTGCTCACCTTGGTTGGGCCGCTCCGGCCGGCCGGTCATCGCCGAGGAGCAGGCCGCATGAACACCTCCGACGCGACATCGACCCCCCACACCAAGGCGCACAACGTCCTGACCCTGTACGACCACCCACCACACGACGGCCGCGTCATCTGCGTGGACGAGTTCGGCCCGCTGCGCCTGCGCCCACGCAAAGGCCCGGCCTGGCAACGTTCGGTCCCGCCGCCCCACCCTCGCGGCAGGCGTCCACGGCGACACGGCGTGATGTACATGCTCGCCGCACTCGACCTGACCACCGGTCGGATCCACTACCGGATCCGGCGTCGTCAACGCCACCACGAACTGCTCGACCTCCTGCGCAGCCTCCGAGCCCGCTGGCCGCGACAACGGCTCCACCTCGTGCTGGACAACTACGCATCCCACCACCACCTCGCCGTCCGCGAGTGGGCCGAGGACAACAACGCCGAACTGGTGTTCCTGCCCACCTACAGTTCCTGGCTCAACTGGATCGAAGTCGAGTTCATCGCCCTGCGCCACCTCGCCCTGAGCGGCACCGACCACCACAGCCACGCCGAGCAGAATGCCGCCATCGCCGTCTACATCCGCCGACGCAACACCCACGCCCGCCCCAAGACCGGCTTCGACACCGACTCACCCCTGCGCACCTGGTTCCACAACCCGCCGAGACGATGACCGCGACACCACCATCGCGGCACTAGCGGTTCCTCGGGAGCAAGTACGCGACAACACCGGGGGCACGATGAGCAGATCCCGGCGAGCGGCGGCGATGATCGCGTCGGCTGGCACCGTGCTCACGGCAGCACCCACCAGGCCGCGGCGCAGACCGACACGGCACGGCCGACGTGGCGCCGCCACGCGAGGCGATCAGCGGCGCGTTGCGGAGAAGAGGGCAGCCGCCCACGTCGTTTCAATGAATCCCGACGCCGGATGCCGGTGATGGGACACCGTTCATCGGCTTCGGGAGCCGGCCATCAGCGAGGGGGTCGATGTCCAGCGGCACCTTCGTCGGCGCTGCTCTGTGACCGGTTCCGGTCTGCGAAGCCGACGTTGAGGCCGTGGCGTCCCCAGGTCGGCCATCCGGCTGGCTTCCCACACAGGGTCGACACGAACCCGATGACGTTTTGCTCTGATGTGGCGGCCCTAAAGCGCAACGATTGTTCCGCCGACAAAGTCGGAAGATATTGTCCGCTTGTCGACCCTCAAACTCCCGACCTGCGGTGATTCGACAGCAAGGAAGGCAACCACGCACTTTCGGTTCAATATTCATGAAGCGTACCGGTGCGGGTACGGCGCAGTTTGCGGAGGCGATGGCCTCATCGGCGAGAACTGCTGACCGATCTCCTGATCACCCGAAGTCGATCACGTAGCGACGTGGGGGTCAGGCTGTCCGCTGCGGCCTCCGCGCGGGCGACGTCGGTATCGCGGGGGCGGGTAGCCGCCACCGGCCCTGCAAACGGGACGCGGCCCGACCCCGTCTGGGGTCGGGCCGCAGTCGTTGTGCTGTTGTCCGGTCCGCGCGAGGTTGACGGAGGCGCGAGCGGCTGCCCTGCGGTTCGTCAACCAGGTCCGGATAACTGGCTGGCGAAGTTTTCAGACCTGGTTGACGAATTCGGTTGAGGGGAGCTGCGGTGGGAACACGGTGGGCGTGGCTGCTGACGGTCATGGGCCACGTCTTCCCAGGTTGTCGTCGAGCGTTCGACAACGCGGACCCTCACTCGGACGGCGCAACACCTCCGGCTCGGCAGCGGCGGGGTCGGGACGGATTGTTGCGATGGTCCTCGTTTTGGTGCGCCAAATGGGTAATATTCTGCGCTCAGGTCAGTTGCAGGTGGGTGGTGAGCTAGTTTGATTTTGTCCGCAGCGGAACATTTCTGGGGCGATGAGGCTGGTGAGCGCCTGTTCGACGGTAAGTGTCGAGGATGTGTGCAGATTGACCGGTAAATTTCCTGTTTAACACGTCGGATGTTTTTCGTGCCGTGGTCTGTGTTGTGAGAATAGGGGTTTCGATGTCGGGTCGATACGGGTCCAAGCTTATGATCCCGATGCTGCTCATAGTTGCCGGGGTGATGTCCGCCGGTTCGGTTGCCGCCGCGCCGGACGCGCCGGACGCGGTGGCTCGCGTCGCGTCCGGGAAGGCCGGGCAGTCGGGCAGTGCCGCCTCCCTGGAATGTCGGGACGCGACCAGCCCGGGGGGTGCCCGGGTGGAGTTCTGCTGGACGTACAGCGAAGGGAGCGACGGTGTCGGCGGCCGCGTGCCGATGTGGAGGGTGGGTGGAACGGTCTACGGCGAAAGCTTCGGTCAGGTGAACTGGGTGACCGCAGACGGACGGGCGACCTGGCAGAACACTAAGCGACCGAACTTCGCAGAGTACTTCACGTGGTCGACCCAGCGGCCGCAGTTCCGGGCGTGCAATTCCAACGGTTGTGGTTCCTGGCTTACCGCGTGACCGGCGGCCGGACCTCCTACGCGTGACAGTCGTCTGTCCTGCTGGACGCCCGACCGTCGCCACTCATATGGGACTCGGGAGCAGATGGCACCCAGCGCCGCGACCGGTTGCAAAGTTGACCGCGGCGCTTCCGCATCGCAAGGGCCCCTCTGTTGCACATGGTTGCTCCCCCGGTGGGCACCGCGACCTTGACCGCCCCCACCACGATCTTCCACCGAGGATCACAGGCAACACAGGCCGCCCGGTAGGCGACGCCATCCCAGGCGGCTTCGTGCTCCCGTGCCAGAGCGGCCCCGAGGTTCTGGCGGATGACCTCGCGGGCTCGCAGCATCATTTCCATGCCACCAGCTTTGTTGAGCGCGTCGATGTGTTGAATCTCCGTTCTCGATTCCACCCCGATCGACGTCATGATCCTGGCCGCCGACGGCGTCCCGGTCCGGGCCGACTTGACCATCGCGATAGGCGAAATCGGGTTGGGTGGTGTCAGAGTCGGGCCAGATAGCGTGGAGGGTGTCGGCGGTGGTGTGGGCAAGGATGTGGAGCCGGTCGGGGTGAGCCTGTCGCGGACTGCGCGTTGGGCCAGGGCGTGCACCGTCACCGCCAGTGGGGGCTGGTTCGGGGTGAGGGTGATGAGGTTGAACCGGTGTAGTCGGTCAGTCCGTCGTGGACGTCGTCGGGTTCGATCGGCCAGCCGGTGAGGTGGTCCAGGACGGGTTGGGCGGTGAAGGTGGTGAGGGGATGTCGTTGGGGTCGAGCAGGGCGGCGATTTCCAGCAGCGGGCGGGCCAGGCCCGCGCCGCACGGCCGGGTCGGGTCTTTGACGAGGTCGGCGCGTTCGATGGAACCCACCAGGTGACCGCGATGGTGCATTGGTGTTCGGGCAGGGTGTGTTCGGGTGGGGTGAGTTCGGCCAGGGCGCGGCACCGGTCGGCCAGCAGGCCCCGGTAGGCGGTGACGGTGAGCAGCGGCTGGTCGGCCAGGTACGCGTCGGCTGGCTCAACGCCAACGGCAACCCGACCACGAGCAGCCTGACCAACCCGGCGAACGTATGTGGTCAACGCGCTAACTTCAGAGAAGTCGTCGCCTGCGGCCTACGCCACCGTCACCCGCCCGGCCGTCGGCGTCGTTGTGAACCAGAGGGCGGTCACCTGGCGGTCGACTCCTGCCATTCGTTCAGGTACTGGCGGAAGATCAGGTTCAGGTAGTGGCCGATCCGCAGGTAGTCCAGGTCCTCCAGGTTGGCCAGGGAGACGCGCACGGACCATTCGGGGCCGTCGAAACCGCCGCCGTTGAGCAGGACCACCGAGGTCTGCTCGGCGAGCCGGAACAGGGGGTCGACCGGCTCGTAGGTCGCTTGGAGGTACTCGGCGAACGCGGAGCCGTGCAGGCGCTCGGCCTCGGCGAGGAGGTCCAGTTCGATGTAGTAGGCGGCGCGGTGGGGGTCGTCGGTGATCCGCATCTGGGAACCCTCCAGCAGCAGGTTCAGCCGGCGGTCGACGATCTCGCGGACCTGGTGCTTGTACTCCTGCCCCGCCTTCTGCAGCGCGTACAGCGAGAACAGCGTCATCTGCACCTGCTGCGGTGTGCTCAAGCCCGCGGTGTGGTTGAGCGCGACCCGGCGGGAGTCGGCGACGATCCGGTCGATGAAGCGGATCTCGTCCGGTTCCAGGGTCAGCGTGCCGTAGCGCGTCCGCAGCCGGTCGCGCTCGGCGTCGGGCAGGTTCGCGATCTGCTCGTCGTAGATGTTGTCGTCGTGCAGGCCGATGACGCCCAGCCGCCAGCCGGTCGCGCCGTAGTGCTTGGAGTAGGAGTAGACGAGCAGCGTGTTGCGGGGCAGGTCGGCGGCCAGGCTGCGGAACCCCTCGACGAACGTGCCGTAGACGTCGTCGGTGACGATCATCAGGTTCGGGTTGCGGGTCGCGACGACCTGCTGGATCTCCTTGCGCACCACGTCCGAGAGCGCCAGTGACGGCGGGTTGCTCGGGTTGACTAGGCAGACCAGCCTCACCGACGGGTCGGCCAGCTTGGCGATCTCCCGGGACGGGTAGCGCCACTCCCGCACGCCGGTGTCGCTGAACTTGTCGGCCTGCACCAGGACCAGTTCGAGGCCGTAGGTGTCGAGCACCGGGATCTCGATGTACGGGGTGAAGATCGGCACCATCAGCGCGACCCGGTCACCCCGCTTCAGCAGCCCGTTGGCCATTAGCGAGTCGAAGATGTAGCACATGGCCGCCGTGCCGCCCTCGGTGGCGAACAGGTTCAGCGTCTGCCCTTCCGGGGCGTGCCCGTCGAAGAGCTCTTCCCGCAGGTACCGGGCGACCACCTGCTCGCCGCAGCGCAGCATCCGGTCCGGCACGGGGTAGTTGTCGGCGGTGATGCCGTCGGCCAGTTCGTGCACCCAGGTGTCGGGGTCGAACCCGAACTCCTCGACGCCCAGGTCCACCGCCCGCCGCAGCTCCGCCATCCCGGGCAGTCCCGGGTTGGCCAACGCGTAGTCGGTGAACCGCGCGGCGATACCGCCCTTCGCGGGCATGCCCGCCAGGTCGCCCGCGGTCCACACGCGACGGCTCTCGGCCATCGCGAACGCCCCCAACGCGTAGAACGCCTCTCGCGGGGCTGCCGCCGTCCAGTTCGGGTTGCCACGCCCGGCGTTGAGCATCAGGTCGTTGGCCCGCTGCTTCTGCACGGGCTGCTCGGCGAGCCGCTGCTCGGCGAGGGCGATGAACCGCTCCTTCAGCTCGAACGGGCTCAGCTGCGCGTACCGCCGCAGTTCCGCGCGGGTGTGGCCGGGCTCGGTCATGGCCGCTGCCTCTCTGTGCGTCAGTGCCGGAGGATGACGATCACCGCGCCCCACACCGTGAGCAGCACGTTGCCGACGGCGTAGGGGATCGTGTAGCCGAGGGTGGGGATCTGGCTGCGGGCGGACTCGTTGATCGCCCCGATGGCGGCCGTCGTCGTCTGCGCACCGGCGAGGACGCCCAGCAGGATGGGCAGCCGGATCTTGAGCACCCACCACCCGACGACGAAGCCCACCAGCAGCGGGACCACGGTCGCGACCGCGCCGAACCCGAGCAGCCCCCACCCGGCCTGGGCCAGGCCGCCGGCGAAACCGGGACCGGCGTCGATGCCGACCACCGCGACGAACAGGCACAGCCCGAAGGTGTCCATGAACCACTGCGCGCCGGGCGGCACGTTGCCGAACGTCGGGTACTTGCCGCGCAGCCAGCCGAAGACCAGGCCCATGATGAGCGCGCCGCCCGACGTGGACAGGCTGATCGGCACCCCGCTCAGCGTCAGCGCCGGGATCCCGAGGCAGCCGCCGAGGAACACCCCCAGCGACACCCAGGTCATGTCGGTGGCGAAGCTCGTGCGGACCGGCGTGCCGATGGCCCTGGCCGCGGGCTCGACGAGCCGCTTGGGGCCGGTGAGCACCACGGTGTCGCCGCGCTCGACCTCCGTGCCGAGCCGGAACGGGAACTCCGAGCCGGACCGGTAGAGCTTGTCGACGTAGACGCCCGCCATGAACGGCTCTGTGCGCAGGTCGGCGATGCTCTTGTGGAGCTGGTCGCGGTTGTGGACCACCACGTGCAGGTGCTCGGTCTCGTAGCCGAGCAGGGCGACGTCGTCGGTCTCGGGGCCGATCTCGTCCTCGGGGTCGAAGCCGATAAGGTCGCCGCGCAGGGCGCTGACCGCGACCACGTCGCCCTGGGTGAGGACGATGTCCTGGCTCTGCTCCAGCAGTTTCCCGTCCCGGCGCACCCGGGTGATGTAGATCCGCCTGCCCTGCTCGGCCTGCGCCCGCTCGAACGCATCGATCGTCCTGCCCGCCACCGCCGTGCTGGTCAGGTCGTAGGCCCGCAGCACGATTTCGTAGTAGCCGTGGCCGAGGTCCGGGTCCTCGGCGTGCACGTCCATCTCCGCGGCCAAATCCGCGCTTTCCCGGGCGAGGTCCCTGCGCAGCAGTCGGGGGAGCACGTTGGCCAACAGCAGGGCGGCCAGGATGGTGCCGAGCGGGTAGGTGACCGCGTACCCGACCGCCACCAGGTTCGCCTGCTCGGTGGCCTGCTCGGGGGACAGGCCAGGCAGGTTGCCGATGGCGTCCCCGGCCACGCCGATCACCGCCGACTGGGTGAGCGCGCCGCCCAGCAGACCGGCGGACAGTCCGGGGCCGTAGCCGAGCATCGCGGCGAACAGCCAGCAGACCAGCAGGCCCGACACGCACACCACGATCGCGAGGAACACCTGGGGCAGGCCGTCGGAGCGCAGTCCCCTGAAGAACTGCGGGCCGACCCGGTAGCCCAGGGCGAAGAGGAAGAGGACGAAGAACAGCGACTTGACCGTGCCGTTGACCCCGACGTCGAACAGCCAGCCGAAGGCGAGGCCGGACAGCAGGCACCCGGTGACGGCCCCGAGCGCGATGGCGCGGTAGTGGAGCCTGCCGACGAGGAAGCCGAGAGCCACGACGATGAAGACGAGCAGCTCCGGGTAGGGCCCGAAGACCTTGTCCTTCAGCAGGTCCACAGCGACCACGCTCACACATCATCGCCGGTTCCGCGGGTGGGGATCAGCCGGATCACCCGTCAGAGGGACGAGCGGACCGGACCGCCTCCCCGGCGGCACGCGCCGTGGCGCGCTCAGGGCCGCGTCGAGGCACCGGGCACCCTCGACCTGGGCGCAAGAAGCCCGCACAGGGTGGTCCGTCTGCGGTCAGGTGCCGACGAGACCGACCACGACCGGTCCCGTCAGCGGCAGCAGGATGCTGGAGAGCGCGTAGGTGATGGTGTAGCCGATGAGCGGCACGGGGTTGCCCGCCGCCGCGGTGACCGAGGAGATCGCGGGCGTGCTGCACTGCTGCCCGGCGATGGCCCCCATCAGGATCGGCGTCTCGATCTTGAGCAGCCGGTGCCCCACGAAGAGCGAGAGCAGGGCCGGGACGAGGACCATCCCGATCCCGGCCAGCGGCAGCAGCACCCCGTACCGGGCCAGCATCGGCCCGGCCTGCGGCGCGGCGGCCAGCCCGGTCGCGGCGATGAAGGTCGCCAGCCCCAGGTCCTTCATGACGGTGGCCGCGGCGGGCGGGATGTTGCCGATCGCCTTGTGCCGGGAGCGGAACCAGCCGAAGACCAGCCCCGCCACCAGCGCGCCGCCGCCGGTCCCCAGCGAGAGCGGGACGTCGCCGACGCGCACGGTCAGCTTGCCGATCAGCATGCCCAGGGCGACACCGAGCCCCAGGTAGACGAAATCCGTCCCGGCGCCGCGCGGAACCGCGTAGCCGAGGCTCCTGGTCACCCGGTCGACGTCCGGGGTCGCGCCGACGACGTCCAGCGAGTCGCCGCGCCGCAGCGTCGTGCCGTCGACCACCGGGAGGCGCTTCTCCCCGCGCAGCAGCCCGGTGATGAAGACCCCGTGGCTCGGCGCGCTCCGCTCCGCCCGGAACTCGCCCACGGTGGTGTGGTCCGCGTCCTTCGCGGTCACCACGATCTCGCGGCTCTCCAGCGTCACCGGGTCGCCGTCGACGGTGACCTCCTCGCGGCCGAGCACCGACTCCGCGTCGACCAGGGCCTCCCGCCGGCCGACCACCAGCACCACGTCGTCCTTCTCCAGGCGCAGGTCCGGCGCCACTGGGATCGGCTTCCCGCCTCGCACGACCCGCTCCACCGCGCTGCGCCCGGCCAGCGCCGCCTCCACCTCGGCCGGCGTGCGGCCCGCGGCCGGGCCGATCCGGTAGCTGCGGCCGACGATGTCGGGCATGGCGGGGGACCGGCCCTCCTGGTCACCGGCCCCACCCATCCGCTCGAACAGCTCCGCCGCCGACTTGCGCAGGTCCACCCGCAGCAGCGCCGGGCCGACCCCGCTGGTGAACAGCACGATCGTCACCAGGCCGAACAGGTAGCAGACGGTGTAGGCGGTGGCGACCTGCCCCTGCTGGGCGACGACCTCGTCGACGGGCAGACCCAGCTTCCCGATCGCCTCCGACGCCGTCCCGACCACCGCCGACTCCGTGGCCGACCCCGCCAGGATGCCCGACGCCACCCCGACCCCGAGGTCCAGCACGCCCGCCAGCACCAGGACGATGGCCACCACGGTCACCGTCTCGATGAACGACAGCACCCCGATCTTGAGCCCGGACCGGTTGAAGTTGCCGAAGAACTGAGGCCCGCCGGTGTAGCCGAGCGCGAAGATGAACAACGCGAACGCGATGTTCTTCACCTGGTCGTCCACCGTGACGTCGAGCTGCCCCACCACCATCGCCACGATCAGCGTGCCGCAGATGCCGCCCAGCTGGATCGACCCCACCCGCACCTTGCCGACGGTGTACCCGAGCGCCAGGCACACGAAGAGGGCGATCTCGGGGGTGGCCTGCAACAGCGATCTCACCCAGTCCACGTGGCCCTGTCCTCTCCTGGCGACGGTCAGCACAGCCTCGACAGCCCGCGGTCCGCTCGCAGCGTGAGATCGGCGACTTCACCCCTGCGGGGTCCTGCGCGGTCGTCTGTGATTTCGTGTCGCGCACCAGCGGCTCGGCCACGTGCCGGAGCAGCGAGCCCGTCGCGAGAACAGGCCACCCGGTCCTTTCACCGTCGACTCCGCCCGTGATCCGACCACACCCGGGTGGGTGTGAGCACCGGAGTCTCCTGGCGCGAATCGGCGCGCCGGGGCGGGCCGAGGATTCGAGCGCCTCTTCGGCGGACGTCCGGTGAAGTGGATCGTCACCCGCACGGGTGCGGAGGGTCGATGACCGAGTGGTTCCACTTGCGACGGTCGACCGCGGCGTCGATGCTCTGTCGCGGAGGGAACTCGGGCCGATCGCAGCCCTGGCCGCTTCCACCACGCCTGCGGCGAATCGTTCTTCTCCACGAGGAGTGACCAGGTCCATGCTCCGCCCGGGTCCGTCCGAGCAGCGCGCCGCCGAGGGCGTCACCGTGGTCATGTCGGTCCAGGGGGATCGAGGCGACTTGGCGGCCGCGGCGGTGGACGAACTGGTGTCCGCGCTGGACCGGGCCGGTGAGCGGTGCAGCGTGCTCCTCGTGACCGAGGACGACCCCGTCACGGGAGGCGCCGCGGACGTCTTGGCGAACCGGTACCCGGATCGCGTCAAGGCGGTCCGTCGTGAACCGGGTCAGGACGAGGACGCGGTGCCGGGCAGGGCCTTGGCGGTGGCCCTGGCGGAGAGCGACCACCGGCGGGTCTTCCTGGCCGACGGTCGTTTCGCCGCCGCGCAACTGCTGGCCCTGCTGGCGGTGGCGCGTGAGGAACGGGCCGACCTGGTCGTCGGGTACCGGCGTGGCCGAGCCGGTCCACCGCGACCCGGGGTGTTCTCCTGGCTGTGGGCGGTGGTGTGCCCGGTCCTGCCGCGCACCGGCCTCCACGGCCCGGACCCGGCCCACCACCTGGTCGACCGGCGGGCGTTGGCCGACCTCGGCTCGACCGCGCGGTCCGCGGTGGTGCCGGTGGACCTGCTCGCCGAGCTGCGCCGGCGTGAGGCGAGGGTCCTGACCGTCCCCGTCCAGCACGTGCCCGGATGGGACGACGACGGTCCGGTCGCCTCGGTCGCGAGCGTGCTCGGGACCCGGACGGCTCGGATCCGCTCGGGTCCGGTCGGTCGCGTCACCGGCAGGGTGGTCCCGCCACGTGACCCGATCTTCCGCGCGGTGCTCCTGGCAGCGGTGGCGTTGTCGATCGGCGCCTGCGCCGTGGTGGCCACGAGCGGGATGACGCTGGCCTATCCGGACGCGGTGTCACACCTCCTGATCACCCGCCGGGTGTTCGACTCGCCGACACCCGGCGCCGCCCAGCTGGGCGGGGTCTGGCTGCCGCTGTCGCACGTGCTGGCCCTGCCGCTCGTGGTGAACGACTCCTGGTACCACGCGGGCGTCCT
Organism: Actinosynnema sp. CA-299493; assembly: GCF_050946825.1. Taxonomy (NCBI): domain Bacteria; kingdom Bacillati; phylum Actinomycetota; class Actinomycetes; order Pseudonocardiales; family Pseudonocardiaceae; genus Actinosynnema; species Actinosynnema sp. CA-299493. The sequence goes on along the minus strand of NZ_CP191993.1, from coordinate 6,622,357 downwards.
GCCGAGCGCGGTGTCCATGTGCGCCTACGTCGCCACCGCGGGCTGGCTGTACCGCATCGGCTCCGCGCTGACCGGTCGCCGCGGGGGAGGGGTGACCGCGGCGCTGGTGTTCTGCGCCAATCCCGACGTCCTGTACCTGCAGAGCACCCCGATGACCGAATCCCTGCTGCTCGCCTGCCTGTCCGCAGCGACCTGGCACCTGCTGCGGTGGTGCCGGGAGGACGACTACCGACAACTGCTGGCGACGGCCGTCGCCGTCCTCGGGGCCACCCTGGTGCGCTACGAGGGGTGGGTCTTCCTGGCCGCGGTGGCGGTGGTCGTCGGGGTGAGGTCGTGGCGGCGGTCGCGGATCGAGCCGAAGCCGTTGGTCCGAGTGCGCGCCGACCTGGTGTTCTTCGGCTGCCTGGCGGTCAGCGGCGCGGTGGGCTGGGCGGCGTGGAACGCCGCGATCTTCGGCGACCCGCTGAACTTCGTGCGTGGCGAGTTCGCCAAGCCCGCGTTGTGGGTCGGCGTGGGAGAGCGGGCCGCAGGTGACTGGGCCGTGTCGTTGTCGACCTACTCGTACGCCGTGAACCACAACCTCGGGCCGGTGGTCCTGGCGCTGGCCGTGGTCGGGCTGGTCTGCTTCACGCGGCGGACCGGGCTGCGGGACGAGGCACTGGCACCGATGCCCCTGCTGGTGTTCCTGCCGTTCTTCGTCTGCGCGCTGCACGCCGGTCAACGGCCGCTGCACGTGCCCGAGATCAGCGGCGACCTCTACAACGTCCGGTTCGGGCTCGTCATGGTGCTGCCCGCCGCGGTGTTCACCGCCTACCTCGTCGCGCCGGCGAGCCGGGCGCTGGTCCGGTCCCTGCCCGCGCTCGCGGTGCTGTTCGGCTGCGGGTACCTGGCGATGGCGGGAACCGCGACGCTGGAGGAGGCGGCGGCCTTCCGGGCGGGCGGGACCGAACGCGCCAACGCCCGAGCCGCGGCCTGGTTGCGCGAGCACTACGACGGCGGCCGGGTGTTGATGCAGTCGTGGAGCAACGAGACGGTCACCTTCGACTCCCGCGTGCCCGCGGCGCGCGTGGTCTACGAGGGCAGCTTCCGCCAGTGGGAGCCCGCGCTCGACGACCCCGTCGGGCAGGGCATCCGCTGGGTCCACTTGCGTCGCACGCCCGGCGGTGAGGACGAGGTGTGGCGGCGCCTGCACGACAGCCCCCTGATGCACGTCGAGTACAAGCCGGCCTACGCAGACGACCACCACATCTTCTACCGGCGCGTGGAGGGCCGAGGACTGGAGCGGCAGTGACCCACGAGGGCCAAGGAGGCGGGGAGCGGACCATCGCGTACGTCTTCCCGGTCTACAACGAGGCGGAGAACATCGAGCTGCTGCACCGCACGGTGTGCGAGGTCACGGAGGTGCTCTCGGACCGCTACCACTTCTCCTTCATCTACGTCGACGACGGCAGCGAGGACGACTCCGCCACCCGACTGCAGGCGCTGGCCGACGCGGACCACCGCGTCACCGTGATCGAACTGGCGCGCAACTTCGGCCACCAGTTGGCGGTCACGGCGGGCCTGGACCTCGTCGACGCCGATGCGGTGATCATCATGGACAGCGACCTGCAGGATCCGCCGCGGGTGAGCCTGGAGCTGATCGCGAAGTGGCGGCAGGGGTACGAGGTGGTCTACGCGCAACGCCGCACCCGCCGCGACACGACGTTCAAGAGGGTCACCGCGAGCGCCTTCTACTGGTTCCTGCGCAAGATCGCCTCGGTCGACATCCCGCGCGACACCGGTGACTTCAGGCTCCTGGACCGCAGGGTGGTCGACGAACTGCGCAAGTTCCGCGAACGCGACCGGTTCCTGCGCGGCCTGGTCAGCTACATCGGCTTCCGCCAGACCGGGGTGCTGTTCGACCGCGACGAGCGGCACGCGGGCACCACCGGCTACCCCTTGGGCAAGATGCTGGGGTTGGCCGCGGGCGGCCTCCTCGGGTTCTCCGTCACCCCGCTCAGGTTGATCAGCAGGATCGGGTACGGCATCTCGCTGCTGAGCTTCCTGGGAATCCTGTACACGGCCGGGGTGAAAGCCCTGGCTCCGGAGACGGCGGTGCCCGGCTGGGCGTTCACCGCCATCGCGATGTTCTTCCTCAGCGGGGTGCAGATCACGATGCTCGGGGTGCTGGGCAGCTACATCGGCCGGACCTACGCCGAAGCCCAAGGGCGACCGCTCTACACCGTGTCCTCGGTGCGCACAGCCGCCGACCAGCGCACCACCGCCGAGAAGACCGCGCGGAACCGGTCGGTGCGGTCGGGCCACCGGAGCCTGAACCGGTGAAGCCGGCCACCAGCCTCCGGCTGCGATTCGGCGCGGTCGGTTCGGTGAACACCACCGCGGACCTCCTCGGCTACACCGCACTCGTGCTGGCGGGCACCCCGGTGTTCCTCGCGAACCTGCTGTCCACCTCGACGGGGATGGCGTCGAGCTTCGTGCTCAACAGGTCGTTCACCTTCCGCGCGCGGTCAGGCCCCCTGCGCGCCCAGGTCGCGCTGTTCGTCCTGTGCACGGCATCAGGGCTGTGGGTCCTGCAACCCCTGGTGATCGACACGACCGAAGGGCTGTTCGGCGACCCGACCACGCTGACCGCGGTGACGGGGCCGAAACTCATCGCCCTGGCCTTCGGACTGGTGTGGAACTACGTCCTGTACAGCAAGGTCGTCTTCCGCCGGGGCGGGCCCGCCCGGTGACGGCAACCCGCCCGCGCCCACGAATGGAACCACAACGCGCATGACGACCAGTTCCCCCCGAGACCGGGCCGAAGACCTCGTCCTCCCCGAGCGGTACAGCGCCCTCAGACTGCTCAGCCACGCGCAGAAGTCCACGCTCGCGGTGGTGTCCGTCGTCCTGGCGTGCACCGTCCTGGCCGGCGCCTTCACCACGGCCGCACCGCCTCCCCTGTGGTGGGCGCAGGCGTTCGTGACCGGCACCACGATCGTCTACGTGCTCGTGATCTGCTTCCGATGCCTGCTGGTGGTGGCGGGCCCCGGTGCACGGGTCATCCGGGTGCGCGACGACCTCCTGACCGCCGACCAGGACCTGCCGCCCTACACGGTGCTGGTCCCGGTGCACCGCGAAGAGGCGGTGCTGCCAGGCCTGATCGGGACCATCCACCGGCTCGACTACCCCGCTCACCGGCTGCAGGTGCTGCTGCTGGTCGAACAGGACGACGACATCACCCGTCCAGCGCTGGACCGCCTGGACCTGCCGCCGGTGTTCGAGGTGGTGCTCGTTCCCGAGGGCGGGCCGCGCACCAAGCCCAACGCGTGCAACGTCGGCCTGACCCGCGCGACCGGCGAGCTGTGCGTCGTCTACGACGCGGAGGACCGGCCCGAATCAGACCAGCTCCGCAAGGCGGCGGTGGCGTTCGCGCGGCAACCGGACCGGGTGGTGTGCCTGCAGGCGGAGCTGGCCTACTGGAATCCGTGGACGAACTGGCTGACCCGCAACTTCGCCGCCGAGTACGCGTTGACCTTCGCCTTGGTGCTGCGCGGGCTGGACCGCTTCCGCCTGCCCATCCCCTTGGGGGGCACGTCGAACCACTTCCGGGTCGACGCCCTGCACGCGCTCGGCGGCTGGGACCCGCACAACGTCACCGAAGACGCCGACCTGGGCGTGCGCATCGCCCGACGCGGCTGGGACGTGCGGATGATCGACTCGATCACCCACGAGGAGGCCAACAGCGAACTGGGCAACTGGATCCGCCAGCGCAGCCGCTGGATCAAGGGCTACCTCCAGACCTGGTTGGTGCACATGCGCAACCCGTGGCGGCTGCTGCGCGAACTCGGCCCTCGGAAGTTCGTCGGCTTCCAGTTGACCTTCGGCTTCACGACCTTCACCACGCTGGTCAACCCGCTGTTCTGGTCGTTGACGTGCCTCTACCTCGTCGCGGGCCCGGAGCGGATCGAGCCGCTGTTCCCGCCGGCGGTGCTCTACGCGGGAACGGTCGCCATGCTGGGGGGCAACCTCGCCGTGCTGTACCACTTCATGGCCGGGTGCATGGAACGCGGCCTGCACCGCGCCGTGCCGACCATGCTCACCGTCCCCCTGTACTGGGCGCTGATGAGCGTCGCCGCCTACAAGGCGCTCGTCCAACTACTGCGCCCCAGCAAGCGCCACCACTGGGAACTCACCCGCCACGGCCTGGTCAGCGAAGACGAGGTCCGAGGTGTCCCGCTCCGGTCGCCACCCGGCTGAGACGGGCGGGCAGGCCGGAAGCCCGCTCGCGCGGACACCGCGCACCGCTTTCCGCCTTCGCCGCCGACGACGGGGATCCGCCACCGGCTAGAACTGCCACCGCTGGTTCGACCGGCCGTGGCAGTCCCAGAGCCGCATCGTCGTGCCGTTGCCGCCGATGGTGCCCAGATCGGCGTCCAGGCAGCGCCCGCTCATGTAGTTGATCAGCACTCCGCGATCGTGGTCGAAGTCCCAGATCTGGTTCTTGTCGGCGTGGCAGTCCCACAGGTGGACCTTCGTGCCGTTGCGGTGGATGCTGTCCAGTTCTGCGTCCAGGCAACGCCCGCTCCGACTGTTGCGGATGAGCCCACCGTATTCGAGGTCCCACAGCTGGTTGACGTCACCGTGGCACTCCCAGAGCTGGACCTTGGTGCCGTCGTCGCCGATGGTGCCCACGTCGGCGTCCAGGCAGCGCCCGCTGCCGCCGTTGCGGATCATCCGGGGGTCCTCGGCCGACGCGGTGCCCGGGAAGACGAGCGCCGAACCGCCGAGCACGGCCAACGCCACGAGGGCGAGCGCTTTTCTCGTGATTCCGGAAGTCATCGCTGATCAGTTCCCTCCTCCGCGGGCGGATTCAAGTCGACGTTACTCGGAATCCCCTGTACTCCCAACGGGATGCGCCGGACGACACTCGTGCGGGTGACACGTCGCGGATGACCGTCTGAAAAGGATTCCTCCACCGGTGTTCGCGCTGTGCGTCATTCGAAAGAAGGATTTGGCCACCGCGCGGAGCGCCCCGCTCACGTCAGCCAGATCCGGTAGGCCACGACGGAGTGAGCGGGCACACGGGTGCGCACCTCGTCGGCGATCTCGGTCTCCTCGTCGGTCCACAGGTCGACCACGCGGTACTCCGCCGCGGACGGCAGCCCGATCGCGTCCACGGTGGCACCGATCTCGCGCTCGGCCAACGCCCGGTTGAGCAGCACCACGGCGGCGGATCCGTCCGACATCGGCTTCATCCAGACCTCCTGCTCACCGTCGTCGCGCAGTCGATGACCCTGCCGCCCGCCCCAGTCCTGGTTCACGGCGATGACGTCGCGGTCCAGCAGGATGTCCCTGGTCGCCGGGTCCATCACCCTCAAGTCGTTGCCCGCGATCAACGGCGCGTTCAACAGCGCCCACATCGTGAAGTGCGCCCGGTCCTCGTGCTCGGCCATGCCACCGTTGCCGACCTCCAGCATGTCCGGGTCGTTCCAGCCGTTGGGCCCGGAGTAGGCCTCCAACCCGACCTGGAGGTCCAGCAGCGCCGTCCAGCTCGCCCAGGAGTCGGAGATGTCGCCGGTCGTGCGCCACAGGTGCCCGCCGACCTTGCGACCCCAGCCTTCCCACGGGCGCTGGTGCCCCCACTCGCAGATGCTGAACACGATCGGCCTGCCCGACTCCCGCAGCGCGCGTCCCATCTTCGCGTACCGCTCGGCCGCGGGGCTGCCGTCGTTGTTGCAGTTGTCGTACTTGAGGTAGTCGACACCCCACTCGGCGAAGCTGCGCGCGTCGACCTGCTCGTGCCCCAGGCTGCCGGGGTAGCCCGCGCACGTCTTCGAGCCCGCGTCGGCGTAGACGCCGAACTTCAACCCGCGCTCGTGCACGTAGTCCGCCACCGGCTTGAGACCGTTGGGGAACTTCGCCGGGTCCGGCACCAGTTCCCCCCGCCCGTCCCGGTCGCGCGCCATCCAGCAGTCGTCCAGGTTGAGATAGGTGTAGCCGGCATCGCGCATGCCCGACTCCACCATCGTGTCCGCGGTCTCGCGGACCATCCGCTCCCCGACGTCGCAGCCGAACCTGTTCCACGAGTTCCACCCCATCGGGGGCGTCGGGGCCAAGCCCGCCGACACGGAACGGGCCGCGGGGGGCCCGACCACGACGACCGCGGAGACCAGCAGTCCCGCGAGCGCCACCTGTGCCACCGACCGACGCACGCCACCTCCAGCAGGACGATGCGATCCACGGAACCAGAAGCCCTGGCGCAGGGAAACCCGAAACCGGGATTTCACCGAGTCGTGGGCTCGGCCGGGAATCGCACCCGGGTGGCCGCGTCCGCCGCGGTACCGCCGGGGCGGGCAGTGCCGTTCGGCGTCGGGCACCACCGGGATCTCCGGGTGTGGCGGGAGGAGCGGTCCGGGGAGGTCGCGCCGTCCGGCCTCGCGCTCGACGTCGCGTGAACCTCAACGGTCTTGCCTCCTTCACCCACGACCCGTTCCTCGACGAGGACACCGACGACCTGGTGCTGCGCGAAGCCGCCCGCCTGCTTGGCGTGCCCGCGCTGACCGTGCGCCGACGTTGGACCGGCGTCTACGCCTCGGTCCCCGACGAGTTCCTCATCGCCGCGCCGCAGCACCCCACCACCCAGGTCGTCCCGGTGACCTCCGGCATCGGCATGACCACCGCCTTCGGTCTCGCCCCCACCGCCCCCGACGACCTGAACGACCTGAACGACCACCACCCCTGCCGGCGCGCTGGCGGCGGGTCAGGCCGGTGATCGGGTGGCGGCAGGTCGGCCTCGTCGCGGAAGGCCATGTGCACCGGTTCGTAGCGCGGGGAGAACTTCGCCTTAAACGACCTGGCGGCCGTCGACCGGCACGTCCTTCACTGTCCGGTGGTGATTCCCGTGCGCCTTCGCCGTCGCAGTCCCGCACACCGGACACGGCGCGGCCATATCCCGAGTGGAGATCGACATCCACCACATGATCATGATCATGATCATGATCGACTACTCGGTGTCACTGTCGATTACGGTCAGGGCCGCTCGTCTTATAGTCTCTTTTGGACTGTTATCAATTCACGCATCGCGTCTGCGGGAGCGAGCACCGTCCGGTGTGGTCGGTTGCCGCGAGCCCGGGATTGCAGGCATGGCCGACCTGCCGTGGTCCTGTGGTGAGTGTTTTGTCGAGGGTCGGGTTCGTGTGTTGGGTGGTTCGGTCGGCGGTGTGACGTGGTGTGGCCCGTTCAGGAGTTCTCCTGGCTGCCGGAAGAGCGCGATGGCGATGTCGCGCGGGCTGTGTGCCGTCGCCGGTCGGTACCCTTGGCGCATGGTCGAGCTGATTGGCTTGGTGGGGCGCCGGTGATGGCGGTCGTGGCAGGTGTGCTCGCGGTCGTGCTGTTGGTGGGCTGCGGTGTGGCGATCGGCATGGGTGGTGCCGGTGAGTTGGTGGCGCGGCTGAATCCGGTGGGGAAGTTGGCCGCGTTCGGGGTTGTGCTGGTGTTGGTGGCGGCCGCGGCGTGGACCCTTGGCTCGGCGGTGGGGCCGATCGGCGGTCAGCCTGTGACGGGGGTGTCGGAGGATCACTCCGGTGACGGACATGGCGAGTGACCGGGCTGTTCGGTGGTGCGGAGCTGATCCGCGCCACCGAACAGCCGCCGGGGGACTCGGCTCGTGGGCGACCGGTTTCCGCTCAGCTCGCCGGCCGGGCCGCCACGTCGTCGGTTCCGCTCCCGCGGCCGGTGCGTTTGCGGGTCAGGCCGATCAGTCCGTCGAGGACGAGGAAGGCGAGCAGGCTCAGGCCGAGCAGGGGGATGGCCCAGCCGATGGCGATGAGCACGAGTGGTGCGGGGATGACGAACCACAGCGGGAGGTGCTGCCAGGTTCCCCGCTTGGGGGCGGTGCCCAGCAGGGCGCGGCGGTCGGCGCGGGTGGGGCGGCGCTGCCACCACATCCGGTAGCCGAGCACGATCAGGGTGAGGATGGCGGCGGCGAGCAGGAACAGGGCGATCTGGTTGACCAGGCCGAACAGCCTGCCCATGTGGGCCTGGATGCCCAGGGACGACAGCTTGGCCAGGAAGGGGCGGTCGGCCCAGTCGGCGCGGGCGGTCACGGTAGTGGTCTCCGGGTCGACGGCGACCTTGTCGAGGCGGACCGGCCAGGTGTTGTCGTTCTGCGCGGCCGTCCACGCGGTGCCGGGTTCGGCGGCGACGCCGAGCTGGAGCGGTCCGTCCAGCCCTGCGGCGCGTGCGGTGACGAGCACCCGGTCGAACGTGGCGGGGTCTACCGGCTCGGCGTCCTGCGATCCGCTGCTGTGTTCACCGTGCCCGTCGGAGCCGGTGCTTCCCGTGGTGCCGCTCAGGCTGGTGTCCAGGACGGGTGCCTTGGCGTTGAGGGCGGTCAGGGCGGCGCTGAAGTTCTCGCCGGCGTAGGTCGACCAGGTCAGGCCGGTGGCGGAGAGGAACAGCGCGCCGATCAGCACCCACATCCCGAGGCTCGCGTGCCGTGAGCGGGTCTTGCGGACGCCCTTGGCGTCGGACTCCGGGACCAGCACCGCCTTGACCCGGCGGCGGGCGGTGCGCTGCCGGTTCAGCCACAGCACCACGCCGCCCAGTGCGATCACCCACAGCCAGCTCGCGGCCAGCTCGGAGTACAGCCTGCCGGGCTCGCCGAGGTGCAGGTGCCGGTGCAGGTTGTCCAGCCAGGTCGTGACCGGGGTCGATCCGAACCAGGTGGTCAGCTGGCCTTGCACCTGCGCGGTGTGGGGGTTGACGTAGACGGTCCGGTTGTACTCCTCGTCGAGGCCGGGTAGGGAGAACACCACCTGGGTGGTGGTGTCGGGGTCGTCGGCCAGCAGCACGCCGGTGACCGCACCGTCGGGCAGGGCGGCCTGCGCGGCGGCGACCTGCTCGGACACCGGGCGGGGCGTGCCGGCGGTCGAGGACACCTCCAGCACGTCGTCGTAGAGCAGGGTGTCGAGCTGGGGTGCGAGCGCGTAGAGCAGCCCCGACAGCGCGGCCACGACCAGGAACGGTGCTACCAGCACCCCGGCGTAGAAGTGCAGACGGCGCAACAACGGCACGACGGACACCCGGGGTGTGGCAGCGGGGGTTTCGTCGGTGCGCACGTCGTCGACGGGAGGAGCGGACACGGGACACCTCTGGTGGGGAAGGGAGGAACACCTGCCCACTAGTCGTGCCGGGTGGCCACCTGGTTCCCGGCGATTCGAAGAACCCGGCGGCGCGGCTGTCGGGCAGCGCCGGTTCGGTGGTTGTCGTACTGGGTGGGGAGCGGTCAGGGCGCGGCGTCGAGGGTGAGCACGATCAGCGGCACGCCGTTGACGTCGGTGAACGAGCCGCGTTCCACCCATCCCCGTGACCGGTAGAGGTGTCGGGCCGGGGCGTCGGGGTGGGTGCACAACCAGGCGCGGGGGTAACCCCGGACGAAGCGTTCCAGCAGTCGGCCGGCCAGGCCGTGCCCGCGGTGTCCGGGGGCGACCATCAGCTCCACGACCTCGATCGCGGATGGGCGCAGCCGGTACCGGTCGGCGGGGGCGAGGGCGTTGTGGGCGCCGGTGTAGAAGGGCGTGTCCGGGACCTCGGGCGCGGACGGCCAGCCGTAGGCGACGGCGACCGGTTCCCCGTCGTGTCGGGCGACGATGCCGCGCACGCCGGGTTCGGCCATGTGCCGGGCGAGGCGGTCGGCGAACCTGGCGAAGCGGGCTTCGTCCTCGTTCCACGGTGGTGCGGCGAAGCAGGCGCGGTAGATCCGCTCCAGGGGTTGTGCGAGTGCGAGCAGGCCCGGTGCGTCGACTTCGGTGAGCACGTGGTGCCCGGTCGGGTCGCGGTGCGTGAGGTCGTCGGTCACCGCACAGCCACCAGTACGTGGTCGTCGCCGTACTGCCACACGACGCCCACCTCGGTGAAGCCCGCCGCGCGCAGCAGCGCGGCGTGGTCGCCGGCGCTGAGGCCGTTGCCGTAGCCGCCGTGGGCGCAGGCCAGTTCCTCGGGGCTGAAGGCGGCGGTCAGGTCGGGGTCGGCGCGCACCGCCTCCCACCAGGGCCGCCACTCCTCGTTGCCGGTGACCCCGGCGCGTTCGGCGCGGCGGTCCCGCACGTGCGCGGCGAACTCGCGCAGCGCGGGCTGGTCGTGGTGGAGGTGGTCGCCGTTGACCAGGACGCCGCCGGGGCGGATCATCCGCGCCAGTTCGCGGTAGAGGTCGGCGAGCGGTTCGGGTGCGATCCAGTGCAGCGCGGTGGTGGACACCGCGGCATCCCACGGGCCGCCGACCCGGTCGGTCCAGCCGGGCGAGGCGAGGTCGGCGTGCAGGTAGTCGATGCCCTCGCCGGTGGCGCGGGCCAGTTCGAGCAGGAACGGGTCCGCGTCGACGCCGACCACGCGTCCGCCGACACGGTCGCGCAGCCGGGTGGTCAGCGATCCCGGGCCGCACCCGAGATCGACCACCACGGGGGAACCGACCCTCGCGCACGCCTTCTCCACCACGTCGCCGATCACCCGGAACCGCTCCTCGCGGTCGGCGATGTAGCGCTCCTGCTGGTGGTCCCACCGCCGCACCCACTCGCGGGCGACAGCGCTGTCGACACGACTACCCACTTCAACCTCCTCGATGACGGACCGGTGCAGGGAAGACGGCGAGGTGCCCCGGATCGGTTGATCCGGGGCACCGGTCACGGCAGAGGAGGGCTTGTCGGAGCACCCACTGCCGGGTTCGCGGCCCGCGGTCAGGCGGCGGGCAGGGTGGGCAGCCCGTTGCGGGCGAGGTCGAAGCGGCGGGTGACGTCGGTCCAGTTGACCAGTGACCACAGCTTCTGGACGTAGTCGGGGCGCACGTTGCGGTACTGGAGGTAGTAGGCGTGCTCCCAGGCGTCGAAGACCAGCAGCGGGCTGGTGTTCATGCCGATGTTGCCGTGGTGGTCGTAGACCTGTTCGACCACCAGGCGGCGTGACAGCGGTTCCCAGGCCAGCACGCCCCAGCCCGAGCCCTGCACGGTGGAGGTGGCGGCGGAGAGCTGCTTGGCGAAGGCGTCGAAGGAGCCGAAGTGCTCGTCGATCGCGGCGGCCAGCTCGCCCTCGGGGCGGTCGCCGCCGTCGGGGGACAGGTTCTCCCAGAAGACCGTGTGCAGCACGTGGCCGGACAGGTTGAACGCGAAGGTCTTCTCCAGTCCGACGATGCCGGAGAAGTCGTCCTTCTCGCGGATCTCGGCGATGCGCTCCAGGGTGTCGTTGGCGCCCTTGACGTAGGCGGCGTGGTGCTTGGAGTGGTGCAGCTCCAGGATCTCGCCGGTGATCGCCGGCTCCAGCGCGGAGTAGTCGTAGGGCAGGTCGGGCAGGTGGTACTGGCCCACGCGTGGTCACCTCATCGCTCGGTGTGCTGTTGCCATAAGATACTAACTGCAAGATATTTGCAACAGGATGAACCTGTCGGGTACCGCGTGTCGCAGACGGTGCTGGGACACCGGCCGGGTTCGCGGGCGGCGGGAACCAGGGGAGACCCCCGGACGACTTGGTGGGTGTGTTGACATCCACGACCCGGCGCGTGTTCGCGATCCCCTGGCACTGGTGGCGGTGACCGTCCTCGGATGTGGTGCGGGGTCGGGCGCCTCCACGGCGCCCACGTCCCGTTCCGTGCCGCCGTCGGCGACCGCGGCCCGACGACCTACCCGTTGACCATCCGCAACTGCGGCCGGACGGTGACGTTCGACCGGGTTCCCGGCCGGGTGGTCCTACTCAACGGGACCTCCGTGGCCGAGGTGGAGAGCTTCGTCGTGCTGGGCCTGCAGGACCGCGTCCTGGCCAACAGCCAGTCCTACGGGGTGTCGGACGACCCGGCGATGGTGGAGAAGGTGACAGCGGTCCCCACCGGCGGCTTGACGCTCAACCAGAACTTCGAGGTGCCGCGAGAGCAGGTGCTCGGCCTGCGACCGGACCTGGTGATCTCCCCGTGGGCGGGCGGCTTCGACGAGAAGATCGGCTCCATCAGCCGCGAGCAGTTGGCCGCGGTCGGTGTCGCGAGTTATGTGACGCCGGTCAACTGCGGCTTCGGTGACCCGGCGGCGTCGCCGGAGGACCAGGAGCGCTACCGGGGGCAGTCGGTCGAGCCGTCGTTCGAGCTGCTGCTGGAGTTGGGCCGGATCTTCGACGTGCGGCAGCGGGCCGCCGACTACGTCAACGAGCAGCGCGCTCGCCTGGCCGGGGCCGAGCAGGCGGTGGCGGGCAAGCAGCGCGCGAACGTCCTGGTCGTCTACCCGGGAATGTCGATGATGAACAACAACGGCCTGCCCGCGGTGTTCGGCGGCGGAATCTAAGCTTGCCGTTTAAGGTCCCGGACGGGTGACGTGCACCCCGGTTGATCATGGAAGCAGCCCTTGGTTGATCATCACTCTTGCGACAGAAGGATGATCGACCAAAGGGCTGCGTGATCAGTGTGCACCATCTCGACCCTGGACCGGCACTCGGGGAGTTGTCCGGGTTCCGGCATGAGTTCCACCGTTGCCTCACCCGCCGGGCGGACGGCCTGTTCGAGCTGGCCGACGCCGTGCTGTGCGCCGACGGGCCGGTGCGGACCCTGGTCGGCCTGTCGCTGGCACCGGAGCACCGACGCGGGCACGGTGGGCTGTACGACGCGGTCAACAACGGCCGGATCGACACAGACTGGTTACGTGACGCGTTGGCCGGGTTGCCGCTGCCCCGTGCGGCGGACGGTCGGCTGGTGCTCGCGGTGGACGTCTCGCCGTGGCTGCGTCCGGACGGCAACACCTGCCCGGACCGCTCCTTCTGCCACACCTACGGCCGCGGACACAACGAGCACCGCATGATCCCGGGATGGCCGTACTCCTTCGTGGCCGCGCTGGAGACCGGCGGAACGTCGTGGACCGCACTGCTGGACGCGGTCAGGTTGCAGCCCGGCGCGGATGTCGCCGCCGTGACCGTCGCCCAGCTGCGCGGGGTGGTCGAACGGCTGATCGCCGCCGGCCACTGGAAGCACGGCGATCCGGAGATTTTGGTGGTGCTCGACGCCGGCTACGACGCCCCCCGCATCGCCCACCTGTTGGCCGATCTGCCGGTGCTGGTGCTGGGGCGGATGCGGTCGGACCGGGTGCTGCGCCGCCCGACCCCACCCCGGGTCCACAACCCTGTGGGCGGACGCTTCCCCAAACACGGCGGCGAGTTCGTCTTCGGCGACCCGGCCACCTGGGGCACCGAACACGTGACCACCAGCACCGACACCCGCCTCTACGGCACCGCCACCGCACAAGCATGGAACCGACTGCACCCACGCCTGACCCGCCGCAACGCCTGGATCGACCACACCGCACCACTGCCGATCATCGAGGGCACCGTCATCCGCCTGACGGTGCAGCGGCTGCCCAGCGGCGGGGTGAACAAACCCGTCTGGCTATGGTGCTCCGGCATCGACGCCGACCCCGCGCAGGTCGACCGGTGGTGGCAGATGTTCCTGCGCCGCTTCGACATCGAGCACACCTTCCGCATGCTCAAACAGACCCTCGGCTGGACCAGACCCCGACTGCGCGATCCCGACGCCGCCGACCGCTGGACCTGGCTGATTCTGGCCGCCCACACCCAACTCCGCCTGGCCCGCCCGCTGGTCGCCGACCTGCGCCACCCCTGGGAACGCCCCGCCGAACCCGCCAAGCTCACCCCCGCCCGCGTCCGGCGCGGGTTCCGCAACCTCCACACGAAGATCGCCCGCCCAGCAGCGGCACCCAAACCTGTCCGGCCCGGCCCAGGACGACCTGTCGGGTCGAAGAACCGTGTTGTCGCGCAACGCTTCGACGTCGGCCTACTCCTGGCCACCGGCAAGGCCCACACACGACCGACCCACCACAAGAAGGGCACCAAACCCCGCCGAACAGGTTAAAAGACAAGCTAAGACGACGTCGTCGACCGCGCGGGCGGGGTGAACCCGTTCGCCGGCAAGACCAACGCCGAACTGGCCGAGATCAACGCCGAGGCGCTGGCCGCGGCGCAGGTCGACCTGCTGGTGGTCGGGTTGTTCCAGCCCGGCGAGAACGCGCAGGTGATGGCCGAGGACCTGTTCGCGAAGTTCCCGCGGTGGAGGCGTCCAAGACCAAGCGGTTCACGTCGGTGTCGGACGGGATCTACCCGGGCCCGCTCAACACGGTCGCGGTGAAGAAGCTGGCCGATGCCGCGCACGGCTAGCACCGCGCCGGGACTCAAGCGGCCATACCCGGTGTCCGGGCCGGGGTACGCCGCCCTGGTGGTGGGTCTGGTCGTCGCCACGGTGCCGGTGGTGGCGTTCGCCGGACCGCGGCGTGGGCGTCGGCAGTCAGTCCCGCGCGCGCCCGGCCGGCACAACGAACGCGGCGAAGGCCAGCGCGCCGACCGCCACCACCGCACCCGCCTCGGCGGTGAACCGGACCACCCCGAACAGCCACGACGCCACCCGTCCCGGATCGGTGTCGCCGAGCACCCGTGCACGTCCCCCGCCGCCAGGACCACGTACGTGACGCACGACACCGCAATACCGGTCGCGAGCACAGCGGCCTGGTCAACCCTCACGACTGCACCAGTCGGGCGAACAAGTCGCGGAGTTCCCGGAACTACTCCGATCGTCATCCGACCAACTTGACGAGAAGTCGAACCCGATCAGAAACGACGTACCCGATGTCACGCACAAGCCGCCAGAAGAACCGCAACACCATGGCCGCGCGCCGCGGTCCCTCCCTCAACCTCGTCCTCACCGGCGCGGTGGTCCTCGTCGCGGTCCTGGTGATCGGCGGGGTGCTGCTGGCCAACCGGTCCGGTGAGGAGGGTGCCGCGTCGAACGAGACGCTGTTCCCGGCGGGCGCGCACACCCTGTCCAGGGTGGACGGTGACAAGGTCACCCTGGTGGAGTTCCTGGACTTCCAGTGCCCCGCCTGCGCCTCCTACTACGCCAACATCACCAAAAAGCTGGAACAGGACTACCAGGGACGCATCACGTTCGTGACGCGCAACTTCCCGCTGGAGATGCACCTGCTCGCGGTCCCCGCCGCGCGCGCCGCCGAGGCCGCCGTCAAGCAGGGCAAGCACGCCGAGATGTACCACGCCCTCTACGACAACTTCGACCAGTGGGCCGTGGCCGGGCAGTCCACCAGCTCCGACACCGGCCGTGCGACCGTGAGGTTCGAGGAGTACGCCACGAGCCTCGGGTTGGACCTGGAGCGCTTCCTCGCCGACATGGCCTCGGACGAGGTGCGGGCCACCATCGACCGCGATGTCGCCGACGGCGGGGAACTCGGGGTGGGCAGCACGCCGACGTTCTTCCTCGACGGCGAGCAGTTCCAGCCCGCCGGGCGCACCGTCGCCGACATCGACCGCGAGCTGCGCGCGAAGATCGACGCCGCCCTGGCCGGGTGAACCGGGTGAACCACCGCCTTGCCTGGCTGCACGTCCTCGGCGGCGCCCTCGGCCTGGCAGCAGCCGTGGCGCTGACGCTGGAGAAGATCGCCAAGCTGCGCGACCCCGCCTACATCCCCACGTGCTCGCTCAACCCGGTCATCTCGTGCGGGTCGGTCATGGACAGCCCGCAGGCCGCCGCGTTCGGCTTCCCCAACCCGCTGATCGGCATCGCGGCGTTCGCGGTCGTGGTCACCAGCGGGGTAGCGGTGCTGGCCGGGTTCGAACCACCGCGCTGGTACCGGATCGCGCTCAACGCGGGCACCGCCTTCGGCGTGGTGTTCGTGCACTGGCTCATCGCGGCGAGCCTGTACGACATCCACGCCCTGTGCCCCTACTGCCTGGTGGTCTGGGTCGTGACCATCCCGATCTTCTGGTACACCACCCTGGACACCTGGCCCGCGCTCGCGCCGCTGCGCCGCCTGCACAGCGCCGTCCTGGCCCTCTGGTACGCGCTGATCGCCGGTCTGGTGCTGCACGCCTTCTGGGACTACTGGACGAGCCTGCTGTGACGGTGTCGCGAAGACCGGCCGCCCAGCGGAAGATCATCCCACGTCGGTGGCCTCGTCACCCGTGGCGCGCAGCAGGTCGTCGCGGGCGCGGGCGACGCGGGAGCGGATGGTGCCCACCGGGCAGCCGGCGACCTCGGCGGCCTCGGCGTAGGGCAGGCCCAGGACCTGGGTGAGCACCAAGGCTTCGCGGCGGTCCGGGTCCAGGGCGTCGAGCAGCATGTTGAGCTCGACGACGTCCTCGAAGCCGGTGGCGGCTGTCTGGCGGTCGGCCTCCTGCGCCCAGTCCGCGCCCGAGGACAGCCGAGGTCGTGACTGCGCCATGCGGATGTGGTCGACCACGACGCGGCGGGCGATGACCAGCAACCAGGTGCGGGCGGAGGAGCGCCCGGCGAAGCGCGACAGGCTCGGCAGGGCGCGGGCGTAGGTCTCCTGCGCGAGGTCGTCGGCCAACGCGACCTCGGACAGGTGGGCGACGAAGCGCCACACGTCGCGCTGGGTGGCGCGGACGAACCGCTCCAGGGCGTCGCGGTCGCCGGAACGCGCGTCCAGCGCCCAGCGCGTCACCTCGTCGTCGAAGGCTGTCACGATTCCGAATCGTAACCACACCCCGTGGGGAACTCGTGAGCCGAATGGCCCGACTATTGGAGCGTGGACTGCCAATCCTGCCGTGAAGCGCTCTCGGCCCGCCTGGACGGCGAGACCGAGCCCGTACCCGCCGCCGAGACGGACGCGCATCTGGCACAGTGCCCCGCCTGCACCCGGTGGCAGGCGAGCGCACAGGCGCTGACCAGGACCATCCGGGTCCGTCCCGTCGGGCCGGACCCGGACCTGGTCGACGCCGTGCTGGCCGCCGCCCCACCCGATCACACCTCCGTACCCCGCCACACCGCCCTGAGGCCACGCCTGGCGCTGGCCGCGGTCGCCATCGTCCAGCTGTGGCTCGCCCTGGCCCAACTCCTCGCCGGGGCCACCGGCGGGCACGGTGGCCCCGGGATCTCCACCCACCTGTTCAACGAGGGCGCCGCGTGGAATCTCGCCCTGGGCATCGGCCTGATGGTGGCCGCCGTGAGCTCGCACCGCGCCGCCGGGCTGTTGCCCACCCTCGGCGGGTTCGTCGCGGTGCTGCTGGCCTTCTCGGTCAGCGACCTGCTCGACGGCACCGCGACCACCACCCGCGTCGCATCCCACCTGCCCCTGGTGGCCGGTCTGGTGCTGCTCTACCTCGTCGCCCGCGCTCACCGGGAGCCGACCCCGGGCATGCCCGCCAGGCACGACCGCGACGACCTCGACCAGCACGACCACGACGGCGACGACACCGTCCTGAGCCCCGAGGAGCGTCGCGGGCAGCGGCGTCACCTGCGACCCACCGCCCACCACCGACGAGCCGCCTGACCCCGCGGACACGCCGGGCCGGTCTTCCTCCCACTGCCCTGGCGTCGCACACCGCCGCGATCACCCGCGCCGGCCGGGCACCCCTTCCCCCGGCCGGCGCGGGCCTTCCGGACGTCCACTCGTCACGGACACGGCGCGGCGGCAGCGGAGCGCCCGCACCACACGACCCCACCGTCGAGTAGGGCCGGTGGTGTGCGGTGCGCGCACTGCCGGACTTCCTCGTCGCCGATCAGGCGCGCCAGACGGTGCCCCGGCGCTCGTACTCCAGGAAGGTCTCCGCCTGCTGGGCCGACCGCGCGCCCAGGAAGCGCTCCACGAGCCACAGCGCCACGTCCAGACCGGACGTGACGCCCCCGCCGGTGACCAGGTCGCCGTCGTCGACCACGCGGGCGTCGACCACGATCGCACCCTGGGCCGCGAGGTCTGCCTTCGCGCGGTGGTGGGTGGTCGCGTTGCGTCCCCTGGTGATCCCCGCGGCCGACAGGACCATGACGCCGGTGCAGATGCCCACCCGGAGCGCGTCGACCGAGGCCAGGCGGCGCAGGAACTCCCGGTCGGCCATCAGCCGGCGCACACCGGGGCTCGCCGGGTCGGTGTAGCGTCCGCCACCGGGCACCACCAGCACGTCCGCCTCGTGCGGCGACCACCCCTTCGCCACCTCGACCCGGGCGCCGAAGCTGCACGTCACGGTACCGGGCCTCCCGGTGGTCACCAGGGTGGTGGACAGCGCGCCGCCGCTGAGCCCGCCGGCCAGGCCGAGCACCTCCGCCGGGCCGGCCCAGTCCTGCTCCTCCACACCGTCGAACATCAGCAGCTGCACTCGCAGCGGGTTCGCCGCCGACGCGGTCGGGGCGGTCGCGGCCACCCCGACCAGTCCACCGGCCGACAACGCCGAGGCACGCAGGAAAGAACGACGTTCCACAATGAACTCCCGGATTGTTGCTGTCCGCCGTGCGGCGTATACGCGGCACGGCATCGACGCGGAGCGACGTGGTTAGCCTCGCGCCCGGATCAAGGGTGTGATGCCGCCGGCGGCGGCCTGGGCGCGGTGCAGGGCGAGTTCGGCGGTGGGGCCTTCGGCGAGGACGATGCCGGTGCAGGAGCGCTGATCGGTCAGGTGCTCCAGCAGGTCGCCAGGACTCGCGGTCGGGTACCACTCGGGTGACCCAGGCAGGTCGGGCAGCCGGTCCAGCCCGGTCCAGCCCTCCAGGACCCCGGCTTCGCGGGGGTAGAGCGCCACGAACCCGGTCGCCGTGCCGTCACCGGCCGTGCTGTCGAGCAGGTCGGGCCGCTCGCCGAGGGCGATCCGGACCATCGCGTCGTAGGCGTTGGCGCCCAGGGCCCGGCAGAGGGCTTCGCCGACGAGGGCTCCGCCGATGCGGGCGTTGATCTCGACGACCTCGGGGCCGTCGGTGGTGAGCACGAACTCGGTGTGCGCGAAGCCGCGTTCGTGCCCGGCGGCTTTCAGCACGCGGCCGATCCAGTCGTCCAGCTCGGCGAGGTCGGAGTCGGGGAAGGCGACCGGGAACGCGGACGCCTCCTCGCGGCGGGCGGGTTCGGGGGACAGCACCCGGCTGAGCACGCCCAGCAGCCGGGTCTCGCCCTGCCAGGTGATGGTCTCGGCGCTGTAGAGCGGGCCTTCGAAGTACGGTTCGGCGGTCAGGTGGCCCTTGAGCGGGGTGTCGGCGGCTTCGCACAGGGCGGCGTCGCGCTCGGCGGGGGTGCGGCACAGCCACACCGCGCGGGACGAGGTGCCCGCGGAGTCCTTGACCACCAGCGGGAAGTCCTGCGCCGTGGCGGGGTCGAGCGGGCCGGTGCGGCTGAGGCCGTGTGCGTGCAGCCGGGCCCGGACGGCGGCCTTGTCCCGCAGCACGCGCACCGCGTCCGGCGCCGGTCCGGGCAGGCCCAGGCGCTTGGCCACGTCCGCGGCGGGTAGCGCCCAGGTGTCGGTGGAGCTGATCAGCCCGGCGAGGTCGGGGGTGTCCCGCAGCGCGCGCTCGCAGGCGGCGACGTCGGTGGTGTCGATGTCCACGACCCGCACGCGGTCACCGCAGCGGGACAGTTCGTGGCGGTAGATCGCGCGGTCGCCGGTGAGCAGCACGAGGTCGTGCCCGGCGGCGCGGGCGGCGTCGGCGAGGCGGCCGAGGCCGAAGGTGAGGGCTTCCAGCAGCACGACGGTCACGGCACGGGGTCCTTCCTGAGCTCCAAGAGGCGTTCCTGCGCGGGCTCGACCGGTCCGTACGAGCGGCGTGCCCACTCGATCGCCGCCCACGGCGGGGCCAACTCGTCCAGCGAGTCGATCTCCACGGGCTTGAGCAGCGCGGGGTCGGAGGCCTCGCGCCAGCGGGAGAAGACGCGGTCGGTGTAGCGGTGGCCGGTGTCGGCGCCGATGACCACATGGGTGCGCAGGGGATCGCGTGCGGCTTCCCAGGTGGCGACGAGGTTGGCCGCGCCGGTGGACAGGCCGGCGAAGACGGCGTGCTCGCGCAGCAGGCCGATGGTGGCGGCCATGGCGTGCTGGAAGTCCAGCCAGTGGATGCGGTCGTAGAGGTTGTGGTGGACGTTGTCGAAGTGGATGGCGCTGCCGATGCCGGCGATGATGGCCTCGGGGTCGGTGAACCGCTCGCTGCCGAAGGTGACGCTGCCGAACGGTTGCACGCCCACCAGCCGCACGTCCGGGTCGTGTTCGCGCAGCGACCGGGTCAGACCGCCGGTGGAGGCCCCGGTGCCGACGCTGCCCACCACGGTCAGCGCCTGCCCGGGTAACGCGCGGCGCAGCAGGTCGGCCAGTTCGGTGTAACCGAGGTGGTGCACGGGGTCGTGGTACTGGCGCATCCAGTGCAGGTCGGGACGTCGGGCCAGCAACTCGCGCACGCGGGCCACCCGCCTGCTCTGGTCCAGTCGCAAATCGTCCGACGGCGGCATCTGATCCACGGTGACGCCCAGGATCTCCAGTTGGGCGCGCATGGTGTCGTTGACAGTGGTGGAGGCGACGATGTGGCAGTGCAGCCCGTGGCGGTGGCAGGCCATGGCCAGCGCGAGGGCGTAGATGCCGCTGGAGCTGTCGACCAGGGTCTGTCCACGGTGAACCACCCCGGTGTCCAGGAGGTGGCGCACCGCACCGAGCGCGGCGTACACCTTGAGGGTCTCGAAGCGGACCAGCACGGTGTTCGGCGAGAGCCGGATCAGTGAGGGCGCTTTGACGGCGTCGGTGATGTGGTCGTGGACCGGCGGCGCCACGGCGTTGTGGTCGAGCACGGTCCTCACCTCCCGGCCGGCCGTGGGCAGCGCGCCGCTGCCGCCGCCGGTGGGACCGTCGTGCGGGTCAGGGTCATGATCGAGCCCTTCCGGGTGTGGGGCGGGTCGTCGAGCGGCGGTGCGGGTGGGGATGCGCGGACCGCTACCGTGCGCACGGTGGTGCGGGTCGCGCCGGCCTGCCCACCGGCCGCACCGCTTCCAGTCCTACTGGTCGTCCGCAGGACCTGATCGGTTCCCTGGGCGGTGGAATTCGGGGTGAGACTCGGAACTCCCGCACGTGGTGGAACGACCAGTTCTGCGCCGGGCCGGTGGACCGGCCGGTGCGGGGGCGACGGGGGCACGGAGGCTGCGCATGGGTTGGGACGGTTGATGGGCGCCGGAATACCTCCTCGCGCGGGAACCCGAAGGCGTTTCCGGGGAACCGGGGTGGCGGGTCTCACGGGAGCGCAGGCCGCGCTGCTGGTTGCCGGGTGCCTGGTCAACGTGGGCACCTTCGCGGTGTACCCGTACCTGGCCGTGCTGCTGCGCGACCGGCTGGGAGCAGGGATGGCGCAGGTCGGTGTGGTGCTCGGGGCGGCCACGCTGGTGCAGTTCGCCGGCGCACCGCTCACGGCCGCGTTCGCCGAGCGGATCGGGCTCAAGCGCTGCCTGCTGCTGGCCACGTTCGTCTACGTGATGGCTGCGCTGACCTACCTGGTCGGGGCGGACGAACCCGGGTTGACGGTGCTCGCGCTGTTTCTGAGCTGCGGCGCCGGGGCGCTCTACTCGCCGGCCTACCGCGGCTACCTGGTGCACTCGGCGACCGAGGAGCAGCGGCCGCGGATGCTGTCGGCGGGCAACGCGGCCGGCAACCTCGGCATCGCGCTCGGGCCGGTGGTCGGGGCGCTGTTCCTGCACCAGCCGGGTCGGTTGTTCGCGATGACCACCGCGCTCTACGCCGTGCTGGCGGTGGCGCACTTCTTCCTGCGCCCGGAGCGGACGACCGGTTCCAGGCCCGAGGTCGAGCCGTTCCGACGGGTGCTGCGGGGGCTGGCCGGGCTGCCGTTCGCGGTGACCGTGCTGACCCACTACCTCTACATGCAGTTCTACCAATACCTGTCGACCTTCGCGGAAGGGCGTGTGCCCACGGCGGTCTACGGGGTGGTCATGATGGGGTACTCACTCGGGTTGGTGGCGGTGCAGCCGCTGGTGGCGCGGCGGGTCGGTCGCGTCGGCTACCCGGCGGCGATGGCGGTCGGCTTCTGCTGCATGGCCGCCGGCATGGCCGCCTTGGCCACCGGCGGGGTGGCTGGTCTTGCCACGGGTGTCGCGGTGATGGCGGTGGGCACGGCGGTGTTGTTCCTCAAGAACGACCTGGAGGCGCTGACGGGGTCGCGGCGGTCGGCCACGGTGACCTTCGGGCAGCAGCGGCTGGCGGTCGGGGTGGGTTCCCTGCTCAGCGGGGTGGTCGGCGGCGCGGTGTACGGGCTGTTCGAGGAGGCGGGTCTGCTGCCGGGGTTCTGGTTGGCGGTGGCCGCGCAGTGCCTGCTGCTGCCGCCGCTGGTGCTGGTGGTGGCCCGAAGGCTGTCCATGCCGAGGTGATCCGGTGGGACGTGGGACACCGCGGTTCGCGATGTCCCACGTCCACGCCTGACCCCTGCGGGATTACGAAGCCGTCATCACGGGCTTCTCGTAGACGGTGATGTAGTTGCCCTCGGCGCGGAACGGCTCACGGCGCCAGCCTCCCCACCGGTGCACGCGTCGCAGCCCCGCCAGGCGCGCCATGAGGTCGAGTTCGGCCGGCCAGGCGTAGCGCATGAACGCCGGCGCCAGCTTGATCCCGTGCTCGGTGATCAGCACGTGGTGGCCCTCGAAGCGCTGTTCGACCGGGTCGTGGCGGACTGCGGCGAGTCGCACCCGGTCGAGGCCGACCTGGTGGGTCTCCAGGGTCTGGTTGCGCTGGTAGCGGGCGACGTCGGGCATCGGGCACTCCAGGACGAACCGGCCGCCGGGCAGCAGGCGCTTCGCGGCGTTGGCGAAGCAGCGCACCTGTTCTTCCTGGTCCTGGAGGAAGAAGAAGGTGGAGAACACCACGAACACCATGGCGAACAGGTCGTCGGTGCCGTCGTCGACGTCGGCCATGTCGCCGATGACGACGGGGATGCGGTCGCCGCCGGGCTTGGCGCGCATGCGGGCCACCATGGCCTCCGAGGCGTCCACGCCCCTCACGTCGACACCCGCCTCGGCCAATGGGATCGTCACCCGCCCGGTGCCCACCGCGAGCTCGAACACCGGCCCGACCGGTCCTTCCTCGACCAGCTCGGCCAGGCCCCGCACCGCGTCGGCGGGGTCGTGCGCGGCGTGCCACTCGTCGTAGACGTCGGCGTTGAGCTCGCCGTAGGTCTCCGGTCCGAAGCTCTGCATGAGGTGTCCTCCCGAGGGCCGTTTCCCGCGGCCGGGCGCGTGGTGCGGGCAGGGTTCGGCGGCCACGGCACGTCCACCAAGGTCGGCCGGCCGATCCGTTGAGTTCCCGACTCGTGCGGAATCGTCACCGCCTGTGCGTTTCCGCGATCCTCGGGAACCGGATGGCGGTGCGGCACGACTTCTACGGTGGTGGCCGGTTCGACAGCGGCCCGGAGCGAGAGGAACAGGGTGCGCGGTGTCGGGTAGTGGCACGGGGGTCGAGGACGCGGCCGAGGTCGTCGCACCGCCGCGCGGGGCCAGGGCGCGTGGGCGGGCCGGGTACGTGGCGGGGTTGTTCGGGCTACTGCTCCTGCTGTTGCTGGGCGCGGTGGTGGTGCTGGTCGCGCAGGGCTCGATCGCCATCCCGATCGGGGAGGTGCTGCGCATCCTGACCGGCCGGCAGGCGGAGTCCGAGATCAGCCGCACGATCGTGCTGGACGCGCGGCTGCCCAAGGTGGTCGCCGGGTTGCTGGCCGGTGCGGCGCTGGCGGTGGGCGGGGCGCAGATGCAGACGTTGTTCCGCAACCCGCTGGCCGACCCGTTCGTGCTCGGCGTCAGCTCCGGCGCGATCCTGGGGGCGTCGGTCGTCATCCTGGGCACCAGCGGCGTGGGCTGGCTCTCGGGGCTCGGCGTGGTCAGCCAGCTGGGGGTGACCGGGGCGGCCGTGGCCGGGGCCGCCGGGGTGCTGCTGATCGCGCTGGGCATCGCCCGTCGGGTGGGTGACCCGGTGGTGGTGCTGGTCGTGGGCGTGATGCTGGGTTATCTGGCCGGGGCGGTGGTGGACATGCTGGTCTACTACACCGACCCGGACCGGTTGCAAGCGTTGGCCACGTTCACCCGCGGTTCGGTGCGCAACGTGACCTGGAACGAGCTGCAGGTCATCGCGGTGTCCTGCGCGGTGGTGCTGGTGCTGTCGGTGTTCCTGGCCCAGCCGCTCAACGCCCTGCTGTTGGGTGACCGGTACGCGGGCAGCCTGGGGATCAACGTCCGCCGCGTGCACTTCCTGGCGTTGGCGAGCGTCGCGGTGCTGTCGGGCATCACCACCGCCTACTGCGGGGCCATCGGGTTCGTCGGGCTGGCCGCGCCGCACCTGGCCCGGGGCCTGCTGCGCACCGCCGACCACCGGCTGGTGCTGCCCGCCAGCGCCCTGATCGGCGCGGTGATCGTGCTGGTCGCGGAGTACATCGCGGGTGGCAACGGGTTGACCAGGACGTCGTTGCCGTTGAACTCGGTGACCGCGTTCGTCGGCGCGCCGGTGATCCTGTGGGTGCTGCTGTCCGGTCGGGCGAGGAGGCAGGCGTGACGACCGAGAACACCCGGCCCGCCCTGCAAGCCGTGGCCGTGAGCGCGGGTTACCGGCGGCGGCGTCGGCACCCGGAGGTCACCGTGCTGCGCGACGTGCACCTGGCCGCCCGGCCCGGCGAGCTGATCACCCTGATCGGCCCCAACGGCGCGGGCAAGTCCACCCTGCTGCGCACGCTGGTCGGGGCGCAGCCGCCGCTGGCCGGTCACGTCCTGCTCGACGGTCACGACCTCGCGGACCTGTCGCCGCGGCAGCGCGCCCGGCGGCTCGCGGTCACGTTGACCGAACCGGTCGACGTGGGGCAGATGAGCGTCGAGGCGGTGGTGGCGCTAGGTCGGATCCCCTACCGGTCGTGGATCGGCCGGGAGAGCCCGCGAGACCGCGACGCCGTCGACCGGGCGCTGCTCGACGCCGGGGTCGCCGACCTGCGCGACCGCCCGTTGACCGACCTGTCCGACGGTGAGCGGCAGCGGGTGATGGTGGCCCGCGCCCTGGCGCAGGAACCGGCGGTGCTGGTGCTGGACGAGCCCACCGCGTTCCTGGACGTGGCGCGCCGCATCGAGTTCGCGGCGATGCTGACCCGGCTGAGCGCGACCACCGGCACGGCGATCGTGCTGTCCACCCACGACCTGTCGTTCGCGCTGCGCCGCGCCGACCAGGTGTGGCTGGTCGGCGGCGACGGCGCGGTGACCGCCGGCGCACCCGAGGACCTCGCCTACGGCGACGCGATCACCCGCACCTTCACCGGCGAGAACATGTCCTTCGACGACGCCGCGGCCACCATCGTCGTGGCCGACGACACCGAACCCGGCGCCACCGTCCAGGTCGTCGCCGACGGACGTCTGCGCCAGTGGGCCGAGCACGCCGTGCGCCGCGCCGGGTGGGAACCGGTCGCGGACCCGTGCGGGCACGTCCTGAGCATCGAGCACGGCACACCGTGCCGCTGGAACGTCAACGGCGCGCAGGGCGTCGGCTTCGACGCCCTGGTCATCCACCTGCGCGGCCGCGCCGCGCCGCTGCCCGAAGACGCCCGGACCGGGTGACACCCGGTCCCACCGCCCGACCCACCACGGACACGCAGGAGAGCACCACCGTGAACACACTCACCCGCTCGGCCGTCGCGCTGCTCGCGCTGCCCCTCGCCCTGGCCGGCTGCGGAGGGTCGAATCCCGACGCGTCGGGCGGCCAGGCCGGCGCGGACGGCTGCGTCACCGACTACGCCGAGGGCCGGGACTACTTCCCCGACAAAGCCACCGTCACCGAATCCGAGCTGTGGAAGATCACCTACCACGGCTCCTACAAGACCATCACGCTCACCGACACCGAGAACACCGACGGCCCCGAGCTCAAGTACGTGCTCTACCAGTGCGGCACGCCCCAACCCGAGGCCACCGGCGAGCTGGAAGGCGCGCTGACGGTCCAGGTGCCGGTCACCAACGTCTCGGTCACCTCGTTCAACGCCCTCGCCATGGTCGACCGGCTGGGCAAGAACAAGACCATCACCGGACTGAGCGGTCAGCTGCTGGGCAACGCCGGGAAGGACAAGTGGTACGCGGGCGTCGCCGAGGCCGCCGGCAAGCCCATGTCGATCGGCGAGTACACCGACCTGAACAAGGAAGCCGTGCTGGGCCTGAAGAACCAGGTCATCCTCATGTCCGGGTTCGGCAAGGGGTTCGACGACATCAGCAACGCCCGCGCCTCCGGGATGCCCGGGGTCAGCGTGTCCAACCGGCTGGAGCGCCACGCCCTGGCCTCCGCCGAGTGGATCAAGATGGTCGCCGCGTTCTACAACGCCGAAGCCGCCGCCAACACCGAGTTCGACACCATCAAGACCCGCTACGACGAGGTCGTCTCCACCGTCTCCGGCAAGATCGGCAACCGCAAGGCGGGCTACCTCTGCGTCGCCCCCGAGCGCGGTTGCGAGTTCGTGCACGGCCACGGCGCCGAAACCCTCGTCGGCCGCCTGCTCACCCAACTCGGGGTGGACAACGTCTTCGCGCCCGACAACCCCGCGCCCAACGGGCAGCCCTACGACTTCGAGAAGGCCGTGGGCACCGCGGCCAATGCGGACTTCTTCATCGTCTACGACCCCATGAAGATGACCCGCGCCGCGCTGGAGGCCGACCCGCGCACCAACCAGTTCAAGCCCTTCCGGGACGACGACTTCATCGCCGGTGTCGACGAGAACTTCGAGGAGTGCCGCGCCAAGACCTACCTCGACGTCGACGTGCTCATCCGCGACTTCGCCATCGGCCTGGCGCCCGAGTTGTTCCCGGACGCCAAGGGCACCTGCTTCGCCCGCGCCTCCTGAGGCACCGGGTCCGCCGGGCACGGCTGCCCGGCGGACCCGGCGTTCAGGCGCGGGTGCCCCGCACGATCAGCCGGCGGGCGTGGTTGTCGTAGGGGGAGCAGTCGAAGTCGCCGAAGCACTCGACATCGGTGAACCCCGCCTCCTCGAACAGCGCCCGCAGCTCCGCGGCGCTGTAGAGGGTGTTGTGGATCGACGTGCGCCGCACCTCGTCCCCGCGCACCCAGGTCCAGTCGCTGCGCACCCGTGTCCAGTCGTCCAGCACGGTGTCACGCATGAACACCGTGCCGCCGCCGACGTCCACCGCCTGCGGGCGGCCGACCCACCCGGCGAACACCTCCTTGCCCAACATGTCGACCAGCAGCCGTCCACCGTGGGCGAGGCTGGTGTGCGCGTTGCGGAGCACGGCCAGGTTCTCGTCCGGGTCGGTGAAGTAGCCGAACGACGTGTACAGGTTCACCACCAGGTCGTAAGCGTCCGGCTCGACGTGCGCGCGCATATCCGCCCGCACCAGCCGCGCCTCGACTTCTGCCTCCCGGCACGCCTCGCGCGCCCGCACCAGCATCGCCTCGCTCAGGTCCACCCCGGTGACCACCGCCCCTCGCCGGGCCAGTGGCACGACGTGCGTGCCCGGGCCGCACGCCAGATCCAGCACCCGATCGCCCGCAGCCACCTTGAGCAGCGGCGAGGTCGTCACCAGGCGCTCCGCCTCCTCGACCCGACGCGGCGGGAACATCACCTCCGCGAACCCCACCCACAGGTCGTCGTCCTCGTACCAGCCCATGCCGCTCCAGCCGTAGCGTCCTCGCGCGGAATAACGCCTTCCCGTCCTACTGGTCGTCGGAGAGCTTCGACCGGTTCCCGAGACACGTCGACCGCCGTCGACTGTCGGGAACTTCCGAACCTGCCAGGACGACCTGTGGTGGTGACAGCCGACTTCGAGGTTGGGGATCCGATGCGACCCACGCAGGCAGCACGCGCCTACCCGTTCCGCGAGCCGACCGCGCTGGAGTTGGAGCCGGAGTACGCCCATCTCCGGGAGCACGAACCGCTCAGCCGCATCTCCCTGCCCTACGGGGGCGACGCGTGGCTGGCCGTGCGGCATGAAGACGTCCGCACGGTGCTCAGCGACCCGAGGTTCAGCCGGGCCGCGCTGCTGGACCGCGACGTGCCCCGAGCCTCACCCCGCAGGCACACCGACGCCACGCTGCACACCGTCGACCCGCCCGAGCACACCCGGCTGCGCCGCCTGGTCGCCGCCGCCTTCAGCCCCCGGCGGATCGAGCGCCTGGCCGAACACGCCCAGCACGTCACCGACGAACTGCTCGACCGGATCGAGGAGCAGGGACCGCCCGCCGACCTGATCGCGGGCTTCGCGGTGCCGGTGCCGGTAGCGGTGATCTGCCAGATGCTGGGCGTGCCGGTCGCCGACCGCGAGGAGTTCGCGGGCTGGATCGACGTCGCGCTGGCCACCACCGCGTTCTCCAGCGAGGAGATCCACGCCGCGTTCGCCCGGTTGAAGGACTACGTGGCCGGCCTGGTCGCCGCCCGCCGCCGCGAACCCGGCGACGACCTGCTCGGCGCCCTGGTCCAAGCGCGCGACACCGACGACCGGCTCAGCGAGGACGAGCTGGTCGTGCTGGGCGTGACCCTGCTCTACGCCGGTCTGGAGACCACGACCAGCGAGCTCGGCAACGGCATCCACACCCTGCTCACCCATCCCGACCAGCTCGCCGCGCTGCGCGCCGACCCCGCGCTGATCGACCGGGCGGTGGACGAACTGCTGCGCTTCAACCCCCTGGTCACCTCGGCGGGATTCACCCGCATCGCCTTGGAGGACGTCGAACTGGGCGGCGTGCTCGTCCGCGCCGGTGACGCGGTGATGGTGCACCCCGACGCCGCCAATCGCGACGACCGCGTCTTCGACCGCCCCGACGAACTCGACGTCACCCGCAAACCCAACCCGCATCTCGCGTTCGGCTTCGGCCTGCACTACTGCGTCGCCGCCCAGCTGGCCAAGGCCGAGCTGCGTGTGGCCCTCGGTTCCCTGCTGCGCCGCTTCCCGACCCTGCGGCCGGCCGCCGCCGAGGACGAGCTGTCCTGGCGACACGGCCGGATGGCACGCGGCCCGGAGCGGCTCCCCGTCACCTGGTAGCCCCCGCGCACGGGTTCTTCCTCATCCTGACCGCGAGGAAGAACGGCGTCCGCTGGGTCTTGAGGTACCGCCGCTCGTCGACACTCCGGGCCTCCTCGGTGGCCCGGTTCCGCGACGCGCTCCAACGCGAAACCGGCGTCGAGAAGTTCGTTCAGGAAGGTCTGCAACGTCATGCGGCGGTAGTTGATGGTGAAACCGTCGCCGACGCCCGCCTCGACGCGCCCCGCGTCGAAGTAGGACCCGCCGTGCCACGTCCAGTCGGCGATCGGGTGCGTGGTGGACAGCACCAGGACGCCGGCCGGCCGGAGCACCCGGTGCACCTCGGCGAGCAGGTGCCTCCGGGCCTCGACGTGGTGGTGCACCAGGGCCATCACCACGACGTCGAACGAGCCGTCGGCCAGGAAGGTCAGCGGCTCCTCCAGATCGTGCCGGTGCAGCCGCACCGCGGGATCGCCCCCGACGCGCTCGCGGGCGTGACCGAGCAGCGTTGCGCTGCCGTCGACACCGACGACCTCGGCCGCTCCCCGCGCCCGCAGCTCAGCGATGTAGTGCCCGGTGCCGCACCCGGCGTCGAGGACCCTCGACCCGGTGACGTCCCCGGGCCAGGGCGAGCACGGCCGGCCGGTCGGTGTGGGCGTTGTAGGGGCTGTCGGTGGCACGGTGGGCGAAGTGGTCGCCGAGGGCACCTTCGTAGGCGGTGTGCACGCGCATCGAGCCATGCCGGCAGCACCTTCGATCGGGTGTCGTCCGGGTGTCGTCCCGTTTCCGGGTACGCGTCCGCGAGCCCGGCGGGCGCGCAGGTCCCGGCGGCACACGCCCGCAAGCGGACCGCCATGTCGGAGGTCAGCCGGCCGTAGCGCCGTCGAGCACCCACCAGTAACCCGCATCGGCGTGCGGCGAAGGGCGCCCACCGGCAGCCCCACACCCACCCGAGCACCTCGTCGTCCTCCAACGCCACGAACACGACCGTCGCGGAATCCTCAAGGAACGAGGCGTGATCCTCGACCACGACGTCACGGAACCTGCGCACCGCGACATCGAGCAACCCGTGATCCTCGGCGGTCAACCGGTGGACATGCATGTCGACCTCCTCGGTCACACCGCCCCTGGGGACCGGTCAGGTGCGGTTCCCTCTCGACGCGGTGACCGCGGCGCCGACGAGCGGGCAGGCGCGGCACGTGTGGCCGGTGGGGGTGCGGTAGAACAGGCAGCAACTGCGGCGGGTGCCGTCGGAGGACAGCGCGCCGCGCAGCAGCGGGGTGGACAGCAGGCGGTCCCCGAGTGTGCCGAGGTCGGCGGGCAGTGGCCGCAGGGCGCTGCGCAGGGCCGCGGCGGCATTGCCCCGCAGCAGCCCGTCGGCGACCTTGACCACGGCGCGCAGCCCGCGGTGGAACGGCACCAGGTGATCCTCGACCACGGCGCGCAGCAGCAGCGGCGCGGCATCACCGGTGGTGGTCCACCCACCGGGGTCGGGCAGTGACAGCCGCACGGAGGCGTCCTCGTCGACCCGGTACCGCACCCCGACCAGGTCGGGCACGACACCACCGCCGGCCAGCGCGCCGAGGGCGACCGACCACAGCCGGTGCGCCACCAGGAACTGCAGGGTCGACGCGGCCACGCGGGCCTCGGCGGCCTCGAACCTCGCGCCGACCCGCCGCACGGCCTCGGTCAAGGCTGCGGGATCGGTGTGCAGCGAGCGCAGCGGCTCGCCGGTGTGGTCCTGGTCGGCCGCGCAGTCCGGGCTGATCCTCGCCGCTGCCGACAGCGCGGCGGCGACCTCGGCGCGCCCGATCGACTGAGCTCCGGTAGGCAGCGCCCACGGGAAACCGGCCACCGCGCCGGGCGGGTCGGTGCGCTCGCCGTCGATGAAGCCGCCCGGATCCTGCGGGATCGTGTCATCGGCCGTGCCGCAGCCGGTGGTGTTGAGGCCGGTGCGGTCTCGGTGGTCGGCCACCGAATCAAGCGGTGACGAACTGACGGGCCTCACAGGTGCCTCCAGGTCGGGTAGCGGCTTTGACCGGCGGCGGCTGGTGCTGTGTGACGAGGACCAGCGTCCTGGTGCGATCCCGGCTGGTGTTCCCGATCAAGCCCAGGCGAAAGTCCTCTGCCCAGGTGGTCGCATGAGACAGCGCGCCAGTTCCTGTGACGCGTCTCACTGTGTTTGTGGTGTGCCATCGCCAGGAGTCGAACGGCTCATCGCACGGTCAGATGAAATCCACGCCGTGTTCAGCGCGATCACCGCTGCGGCGACGAGAACTGCGGCGGTGGTGACGGCCCGGTGGTTGACGTGGACGCCCATCACGACGCGACCGGAGGTCAGCCGGACCAGCGGAATCAGGACGAAGGAGATGCCGAAGGACCGCACGACCTGCGAGAGCACCAGTGCGACCGTCAGGTCCACACCCGCGCCCAGCACGACGAGCGCGGGCACCAGCGTGGCCAGGCGTCGGACCAGGAGAGGCGCGCGGACCTCGATCAGACCGTCCAGGACGACCACGCCGGAGTAGCAGCCCGCGGCGGTGGAGGCGAAACCGGAGGCGAGCAGCCCGACGGCGAACAGCTGGGCAATGCCGTCGCCGAGTTCGGCGCCGATCGCCGCGTGCCCGTCCTCCATGCTGTCCACGGCGTCGTATCCGATCAGGGCCGACGCGGCGACCTCGTCGTCGGTCAGGTACAGCCCGCCGCCCTCGTGCGCGGCCGTACGTGGGTGCCCAGACGATGCCTGTCGGCGGGGGTGATCGGCTCGGCGGTGCAGGACTGGTCCCTGAGTGCCCTGGGCGGCGGAGGACTGTCACACGAATTGGAGTCGCTGACGACGTTGGCCACCACGTAAGTCTCGTCGGCCCGTCCGCGCTCGTGCCGCATTCCGGACGTGCGGCACGAGCACAACGCCCGATCGGGTGGGTCAGGCTTTGTCGAGGCGGGGGAAGGTGACCTCGCGCAGGAGCAGCAGCACCGCTGCGGCGATGGGGATGGCCACCAGTGCGCCGATGACGCCGAGGAGCACACCGCCCAGCAACACGGCGACGACGGTGATCAGGGCGGGGACCTTGACCGCGCGGCCGATGATCCTGGGTACGAGCACGTAGTCCTCCAGCAGTTGGTAGACGACGAAGAACCCGATGGTGGACAGCCCGACCGGCAGCGACACGGTGAAGGCGACCAGCGACACCACGACGGCGCTGAGCGTGGCGCCGACGACGGGGACGAGGTCGAGCAGGGCGACGGTGACGGCCAGCAGCAGCGCGTACGGCACGTTCCACGCCAGCAGCCACACGAAGGTGAGGGCACCCGCTATCAGGGAGATGGTGAGGTTGCCCAGGACGTAGCCGCCGACCTTGGCGAAGATCTCGTCGCCGATCAGGATGGCCCTGGGCCGTCGCGAGTGCGGCACCAGCCGGTAGAGGCCCTGGCGGATGCGGGGCAGGTCGGCCAGGAAGTAGATGGTGAGCACCACGACGATCAGCAGGTCGCCCAGCACGCCGAGCACGGCCTGGCCGGCACCCAGTGCGCCTTCCACCGCTGCTTGGCCGTCGAGCAGTCGGCGCAGTTGCTCCTCGACGCCGAAGCGGCCGTTGAGCCGCCCCAGCGCGGAGTTGCTGTCCTGCAGGCGTTGCAGGTGGTCGGGCACGTCGGCCGCGAACTCGCCGGCCTGCGCGACGATCACCGGGATCGCGGCGGCGAGAAAGCCGCCGACCAGCCCCAGTACCCCGGCGAACACCGCGGTGACGGCGGCCCAGCGGGGCAGGCGGCGGCCGACCAGCCAGGACACCGCCGGTTCCAGGCCGATCGCGATGAACCACGCCAACCCGATCAGCACCAGCATGTCCTGCGCGGTGACGATGATCTGGGCGAGCAGGTAGGTGGCCGCGACACCGGCCGCGCCGAGCATCCCGACGAAGAACGGAGACCTCCGGTTGAGAGGCTTGCCGGGCCGCCCCAGCGGCTGCTGCGGCGTGCTGATCTCCGCCGCGACCGCCTCGGCCTCGGCCACCGGTCCTTCCTCGTCCTCTCGATGAGGCTGGCCCACCAACTCGTGATGTCCCTGTGCCGACGGTGCTGCGTCATCGTCGGGGCGCGAGAACTCCGTCCGACCGCCCATCACACCTCTTCCTCGTCGAAGCCCCGAACCGGGGCGTGCATCACCTACCCGGTCCGGACGAATCCACACCCTCGGCGTGCACACGTGAGCGGCAACGACGAATCGGAAACCGGACCGCCCCGGTGCCCGACCCGACCGGCGCGGCTCTTCGACAGGCACCGATACGCCGCCGGCACCCGAATCCGTGACACGCGCATCAGCCCGGCGGAAGGCACGCGTTCCTCTCGACCGTAGTTCGGGCTACACGGCCGATCGGGCGAAGTCGACTGCTTCCGGCAAGCTCACCCGGACGTGCAGCACCTCCACCAGGTCGGTCACCTGAAGCGTTCTCAGCACCGGTCGCCGACTCGCGGCCACGGCGAACCCCGCCCCAGCCGGACGGGCACGCTCCCTGGCCTCCAGCAGCGTCGTGATGCCCGACGACCCGAAGAACTCCACTCCGTCGAGGTCGACCACCAGCGCGGCGGGCCGCCGGTTCAACAGGACCACCTGGTCCGGTCCGAGATCGGGACGGACGAACTGACCAGTGGCGGCAAGCCCACCCGCACGACGTGCCGTACCCGCTGCTGCCCGAGGCGGACGGACTCGCGCTCCGGGCCGCTCGGATCGACAGTGCCTGTTCTGGGTCCGCCGGTCACCGAACCCCCGACAGGGTGACCTGGTGTGCACGGACCGCGACCGCGTCGTCCACGGACGGGCGAGCGGAACCGCCCGCCTCGGTCATCGGCAACTTTCGCGCCGTACCGGCTCTCGTTCGGGCCCGGTGCCGGGATCGCTACGACGGGGGCTGCTCGAGCTCGCGCGCCTGCTGGGCGTCAGTAGTCCCGCCATCCTCAGGCACGTGCCGAAGGCGACCGGCTCCGCGCGTTCGGTCGGCACTCGTGGTCGGGGCCACCGGTGGTGACAGTCGCGTACCTGTTCCCGGCCTACGCGCCCGGCCATCCCGGTCCAACCGGTGCGTTGGCGCGGGTGCCGGTGGACGCGGCGTCGGCGACCCGGACCACCAGGCCCGGCGTGGCACCGGACATCGTCGCGGTGCCACGCCCGGGCCTTTCAGGGTGGGTCTTCGAGTGGATCAGACGGAGTGGGGACAGGTGTCTCGGTACTCCGAGATCGTCAGGCTCCGGCTCGGCGCCGGGCACAGGAACTGCTCGTAGCGGGTGTCGTTGTCGATGAACCGCTTGAGCCACGCGATGCTGTACTTCGCGATCGTCGTGTTCGAGCTGTTCGGCGTGAAGTGGCTGGCGCCGTTGAGCTCCAGGTACGCCTTGTCCAGGGTGGACGGCAGCGAGGTGTAGAACGGCTGGGAGTGCGAGGCCACCGGTGCGATCGTGTCGCCGTCGGCACCGATCACCAGGGTGGGCACCCGCACGCTGCCCCAGGTCTTGTCGGTGTGCCAACCGGTCAGGGGAATCGCGGCCTGCAGGGCCGGGCGCTGCTCGGCGGCCCGGAGCGTGCCGCCGCCGCCCATCGAGTGACCCATGACGCCCAGCCGCGAGGCGTCGATCCGGCCGCGGACATCGCTGCGCTGGGTCAGGTAGTCCAGGGCGGCGAGCAGTTGGTCCGCCCGGCTGTCGGGCTGGTCGTAGAGGGTGTTGGTGGCGATCGTGATCACCACGAAGCCCTGCGACGCCAGGCGGGGGCCCAACCACGCGATGGTGGACTCCGTGCCGGTGAAGCCGGGTGAGATGGCGACCGCGCCGAAGGTGCCCTCGGAGGTGCTCGTCGGATAGTGGATCGTGCCGCCGCCGAAGCCGCTCACCAGCGACGACACCGAGGTGGAGGCGGTGCTGAAGGGACCGCGCAACGCCTCGATGCTCGCGTTGGACGGAGCCGGGCCGCGTCGGTACTCGACCTCGGCGTTGGCGGGGGAGACCGCCACCAGCGACAGGGTGAGCGCGGAAACCAGCGCGGGGATCAGTGTGCGGAGTTGCACGTCGGTGTACACCTCGCTTGGCAGGGAACCGTGGACAGCGACGACCCTGCGCCACCGCCCCACCGGTCCGCATCGGTGCAACCACCGGTCCCGGTGGCGGTGCGGATGACAGGGCTCAGGTGAAGTGCTAGCAAGTCGCACGGCCGGTCTTCGACAGTCGGTCACGGGCCGAGGCCTGCTCACCCACCCTCCAGGTATGCGGGCAGTGGGTAGGTCGAGCGTCCGCGGTGCGGGCACTATGTGTGGGGTGAGCGAGGAAAGCAGCGAGGCGAAGCAGTCGTCCAAGCCGCGACTGCTGGCCAGACCCGATCTGCCACCAGGGCCGTTGGCCGACCTCAAGGCCGTACAAGAAGTCCATCGGAGGAAACCGCCGTGGCGTCGTTGATGGCCTGGTACAAGAGGGGCGAGGAGCTGACTCCGATCACGGGCGCGGCCGATCTCGACGCGCTGCTGCAACGCATGGCCGCCGACTTCGTCGCACAGGACGGCCCGGTCCCGCCGATGGTCGAACTGGCCCGCCCCGACCCGTGGGCCGAGGGCTGGGTGGCCGTCCGGCTGGGCATCGCCCCCGACCGCGGCTTCATCGCCCACGCCGACGCCACCGGCTCCTACATCACCACCAACGGCGACGACCCGAACGGCGAACCGGTCCTCTACGACCACCAGGCCCACACCCGCGAATGGCCCTCCGACGCCGAACTGCCGCTGACGGACGTGATCAAGGCAGCCCACGACCTCATCGCCAGCGACGGTGACCGCTCGTCGGCGGTCACCTGGAGACCATGGGAAACCTGACTGAGAGGTCTATTCGCAGCCTCCGGCGGGAACGGCGTCCGGACTCTGGCTTCACTCTCGGACGTCACGATGGGCGTTCGGAGGGACGGACCCAGGGTCATTGCGTTGTGGGGTAGCTGCTGGTCACGGCGGTGATGAGGTCGTGTGATCGGCGGTTGGCGCGTCGGAGGGCGCGGGCGATGTTGGTGTCGCCGTTGGTGCGGTGCCATCCGATCGCGGTGTTGCGCAGGGTGGCGATGACGGCGGGGCCGGTGCCGGTCCGGGCTTGGTGTGAGTCTTCACGGAGCGTCACGTCGCGGACGTGGTGGATCTGGTTCTCGATGAGCCATTCGCGGCGGATCCAGTCCTGCAGTTCGGCCGGCGGGGCGTCGCCGGCGGGCAGGGACATGGTGAAGTAGGCCGTTTCGCGGGTGGTCTTTGCGCTGGTGGTGCGGCTGCGGGTGATCCGGACGGCCTGCTCGGCGTGCGGGAACGCGATGCCGCCGGGGGTGCGCGGGGTGACGGCTTTGACGGTGCGGGTCTCGCGGCGTCCGTGGCCGCGGTTTCGGGTGCGGCCACCGACCGGGA
The DNA here is from genome assembly GCF_050946825.1 of Actinosynnema sp. CA-299493. Taxonomy (NCBI): domain Bacteria; kingdom Bacillati; phylum Actinomycetota; class Actinomycetes; order Pseudonocardiales; family Pseudonocardiaceae; genus Actinosynnema; species Actinosynnema sp. CA-299493. The sequence continues at coordinate 6,586,173 of NZ_CP191993.1, read as the reverse complement.
TTTCGGGCCAGGGTAAGGATTTGAGTTGGGCGAGGAGCTTCGGTTGGTTGCCTTTGACCGCGGTCATCAGGTGGGCTCCGCGGGCGGCGACCTGCCGGGCGTGGCCGGCTTGGGCATGCAGTGCGTCGGCGACGAACACGGTGCCTTTCAGGGTGCCGACGACCGTGTGGACGGCGTCGAGAAGCGGGGTGAACGCGGGGATCTCGTTCGTTTTCGGGTCCACGGTGATCTGGGCCAGGACGATGCCGGTGTCGGTGTCCAGCGCGGAGAGCAGGTGGACCTGGCGGCCGTCGCCGACGCGGGCGCCGCGCAGGGTCTTGCCGTCCACGGCGATGACGCGGCGGTGTCGGCCTGGTCGGGCCGGTGGTGATCGTCGGGTGCGGGTGGTGAGCCAGCCGGCGAGGACGGTGGCCAACTGGTCGGCGTCGAGGCGGGTCAACAGCCGCCACATCGTTGTGCCGGAAGGGATGCGGTCGAAACCGAGCCGGTCACGGGCATGACGGTCGAGATCCCGCAGCCAGTCGCTGATCGCCGCGAAGGACGACGCCCCGGCCAGGACCGCGCAGACCGCGACCATCAGCAGTGCCGACAGTGGGTATCGGATCCCGCGCGGGTCACGCGGGTCCGGGACCTTCGCCAAGGCGTCCAGCAGACCACCCTGCTCACCATCGGTGACAGGCGCCGCCGGGCCGTTGCCGGAGGGCGTCGTGACGGTCAGTGCGGTGATGAGAGATGATGTCATCGGCGGGTGAGGTCTTCCTCGGAGTCGTGAAGCGTCGCAACTCCATGATCACCGACGCGATCTCACCCGCCACCATCGCCTCCACGAAGGCCCTTCACTCCACGAACTCCCAGCTCAGAGCCTTGCTGTCCGACTACGCAATCGCCCTGGGGACGGACCTACCTCACCCACTGCGACCGAGTTTCCTGACGATGAAGCACGTTGGCGTGGTGTAGAGCTGTGCTGGCGGTGACTCATTCAGCGTCCTGAGTACTACTGTGCCTATCGACAGCAGGCAGCTCGGACAGATCCTGTCGTCGGTTATCTTCCCTTTCGGTTCGTCGAGTCGTTCGTGTGGGTTTGGTCAGGACCGGTACGATCAGGGGGTAGCGCAAACAGTCGGAATATGGATTTGCCCCCTTTTCCTCCAGTGCAGGCGGAGGCGACATGAGTGATGATAAGCAGTCTGACGTGACCAAATCGGCTGGACTTCGGCTCGCCCGCGAGATCCGTCGACGCCGCACCGAGACCGGTCTCAGCCAGCCGCAACTGGCTCGGATGGTCGGCTACACCAGGCAGTACGTGTCCCTGGCCGAACGCCCCGGCCACAACCTCCCCTCCGCCGAGATGGTCAGGGCTCTCGACCACGCCTTGGGCGCCGAGGGTGCGCTGATCACGCTGAGAGAAGAAGTCAAGGACGAGCAGAGACGACTCCGTCAGCAATTCGGCAGAGCAGAAGGTGGACAGCAGAAAAGGTCACTGGACGACATCGATGACCCTCGTGATGTAGGTAGTCGGATACGACTCAACCTTCACTCGGATGACGTCATGACAACGTCAACGGGTAATGTGAGGCCTTCCTCTGCGAGGTCGACAGCCGATTGGTCCGGATTGGCCGAGCTCATCGTGCCGGTCCAGCCTGAGCCTCTTCCTTCGGTGGTCGGCTTGACGGAAGTCGAGGAGGTGCGGGCCGCTGCACGTGCTTTCGAGGGCTGGGACGCTCTCTACGGTGGAGGGCTGGTCCGCACGGCCGTCACCGCGCAACTGCGGTTTTGCGCGGGCCTGCTGGGCGCACGGTGCTCGGACAAGGTCCGCCCAGCCCTGTTCTCGGCCGTGGGCTACCTCGGTCACGTCACCGGGTTCATGGCTTTCGACGCTTACGCCCACGACGACGCGCGTCGCATGTTCCGCTTCGCCCTGGCGTGCGCCGAGGAGGCAGGGGACTGGCACCTGCGCGCCAAGGTGCTCTCCTCGATGGCACGCCAGGCGATCTGGTGCGGTGATCCCGACAGTGGGCTGACGTTCACCGAGTTGGCCCTGGTGCGTGCCGATCGGTTGACCGCCACCGAGCGGGCCATGCTGCACACCGGTCGTGCCCGCGCGCTGGCCAAGCTCGCCAGGATGCAGGAGACGGCGAGCGCGGTCGGTGCCGCCGACGAGGAGTTCGGCCATAGCCGCCCGGACGACGATCCGCCGTGGATGCGGTATTACGACACCGCTCAACATGCCGGGGACACGGGGCACGCCTTGTGGGACACCGCCGTCCGAGGACACTTCTACGCGGAAGCCCGGGACAGGCTCGCCTCGGCGGTGACCGGACACGGTGACGAGTTCGCCCGTGCCCGTGCGATCAGCCAGACCAAGCTTGCCTCCCTGGTCATGGCCGTCGGAGATCCGGCGGAAGCCGCCGTGCTCGGTAGCCTGGCGCTGGACTGGGCGGGCACCGTGAAGTCACGACGCGCCGCGGATGACCTGCGCGATCTTCACCGCTTCGCGCTTGTGCACGACAACGTCACGGAGGTGGCCGAGTTGCGGCACCGCATCGGCACAGCGGTGGTCGGATGACCGACACCCAACGGAACACCAGCCGCGCGGCACTCGAGAGCGCCGCCGCGAAGGCGGGCTTGGACACGGCAGGTACTGCGGTGATCCGGCTCGGGGAGAACGACCTCTACCGGCTGCCCGGTTCCCTGGTGGCCAGGGTCGCGCGCGTCGGGCAAGACGCCGCGGCGGCCAAAGAGGTACAGGTAGCCCGGTGGCTGGAGGACGGCGGCGTGCCGGCCGTACGCGTGCTGCGGGAGGTGGAACAACCGGTCGTGGTCGAGGGCAGAGCCGTGACGTTCTGGCACGAACTGCCCCCGCACGAGCCCGGTTCCAGTGACGACGTGGCTGCCGTCCTGCGCCGCTTCCACGCCCTTGCTCCGCCGGAGGACTTCGAACTGCCCGAACTGGACCCATTCGTGCGGCTCGCCGAACGCATCCAGGCCGCGTCCGTGCTGAGCGACGACGACCGGGCATGGATATTGAGGCGGCTGGCAGCACTCCAGGACGCCTACGACGCCCTACCACCCGGCCTGCCACGCGCGGTGGTCCACGGCGACGCGTGGGAAGGCAACGTGGTCCGTACTCGTGATGGCGACGTGGTGCTGCTGGACTTCGAGCGCTGCGCGCTCGGCCCACCGGAATGGGACCTGGTCTCCACCGCCGTCTCGCACGTCACCACCGACTGGATGAACACCGCTGAATGGACCGCCTACAGCAGGGCCTACGGCTTCGACGTCACCACCTGGGCCGGATTTGACGTCTTGCGTGACATCCGCGAACTGCGCATGACCACCATGGCCATCCAAGTAGCAAGCACCAATCCAGCACGCTATGCCAACCAGGCCGCACACCGACTCGCCTGCCTGCATGGCCATCAAGGTCCGAGACCGTGGAGCGGCTGGCATGCAGTGCCGTGACAATCATCTATCGCCACGGGGGAGCGCCGCCGTACCCAAGTCGTCTTCCATCAAGGCAAGCCAACTCAGATGTCACCAATCCGTGCAGCAGACCCGGCGTGTAGGGGCAGAGTGCCGCATCCCCTGACCGGAGCAGGCCGGAGACTGATGCGGCACGACCGGGCCACCCGTCAGCCCGTCGCCCGGTCCCGGACCGCTTGCGGCCACTGGCCGACCTGTGCGTTACCCGCCTGGAGATCGGGGAGACCCAGGTCCACGTTGAGCGCCTGCAACCCGCCGTCGACCTCGATGACCTTCCCGGTCAGGTATGCGCTCGCATCCGTGGCGAGGTACAGGACCGCGGCGGCGACGTCCTCCGGATCGCCGATTCGCCGCAGTGGCGTCGCGGCCTCGGCCTGCGTGCGCATCGCGCCTTCCCCGAGGAGCGCTCGCAACGCCGACGTGAGCACGGTGCCCGGGGCCACGGCGTTGACCCGGATCCGGGGTGACAGATCCGCGGCGGCGAGGCGCGTGTAGTGGGTCAACGCCGCTTTCGCCGTGCCATAGGCGAGGAATCCGCGGCCGGTGACGCGTCCGATCACCGAGGAGATGTTGACGATCGCGCCGCCGTCGCCGCGCAGCATCACGTCGGCCGCGGCACGCGTCAGCGCGTGCGCGGTGGAGACGTTGAAGCGGAAGGCCTTTTCGAGGTCTTCCGTCGAACTGCGCGCCAGTGACCTGGCCGAGCCGCCGCCGACGTTGTTGACCACCACGTCGAGCCGGCCGAACTCGGCCGCGGCGCGATCGGCCAACGCCGCCGCGGCATCCGGGTCCGACAGGTCGCCCGGCACGACGTGGGGGCGGCTACCCGTTCTCCGCACTTTCTCGGCCACCGCGAGCAGCTGGGGTTCCGTGCGTGCGGCGAGCACGACATCCGCTCCGGCTTCGGCGAGTGCGACGGCGCTCGCCGCGCCGATGCCGCGACCGGCTCCGGTCACCACGGCGACTTTGCCGTCCAGACGAAACCTGTCCAAGATCATGGATAGACTCCTCGGTGTCCTCGTGCTCGGTGACGCGGTTGCTGCCACCCGAGTTGGTTGCGCACCTGCTACGCGCGTGCCGCAGTCCTGCTCACATGCTTCTCGGCCGCGGCGGTGATGCGCTGCCGGGCTGTCCGGTCGGCGGCCTCGCCGGGCAGGATGCCGTCCGACTCGGCGCGTTCCAGGACCTCCAGCGTGGTGTCGAAGATCCGTCCGACGTTCGCGGCGCTCTCGCGCACGGAGTGCCCGAGCGATTCCCCGGCCGCGCGGATCGCGCCACCGGCGTTGACCACGTAGTCCGGGAGGTAGAGCACCCCCCGGTCGGCGAGCCGCTGCTCCACCTCCGGATGGGCGAGCTGGTTGTTGGCGGCGCCGCACACGACCTCGGCGGTGAGTACCGAGGCGACGGCGGAGTTCAGGGTTCCTCCCACCGCACAAGGGGAATAGACGTCCAAGCCCTCGAATCGGACCAGGGCGTCAGCGTCCTCAACGGCCACAGCTCCGGGGAATTCCTCCACGACACGGCGCACTGCCTCGGCACGCAGGTCGGTGACCACCACCTCCGCGCCTTCGTGGACGAGGAGGCCCACCAGCCTGCGACCGACCTTTCCCAGCCCCGCGACACCGACCACCCGCCCTCGCAGCGACGTGGAGCCCCAGCGGTGTCCGGCCGCCGCGCGGATGCCGTGGACCAACCCCTGCGCGGTGAGGTTCGACGTGTCGCCCACGTCGCCCGTCTCGTGGGACAGGCCCACGACCCATCGGCACACGCGGGACAGCACCGCCATGTCCGTCAGGTCGGTGCCCAGGTCGGACCCGGTCGTGAACCGACCGCCCATGTCGGCCACGCACCGCCCGAAGGCCATCAGCAGCTCCTCGGACTTGTCCCGAGCCGGTTCGCCGATGATGACGGCCTTGCCGCCGCCGAAGTCGAGCCCGGCCATGGCGTTCTTGTACGACATGCCGCGTGACAGGTCCAACGCGTCTTTGACGGCTTCCTCGTCACTGGGATAGCGGCGGAAGCGGGTGCCGCCCAGCGCCGGGCCCAGCGCGGTGGAGTGGATGGCGATGACGGCTTTCAGTCCTGTGGCCGCGTCCTGGCACAGGATGATTTGCTCGTGGTCGAGGGCGGCCGGGCCGAGAGCGGCAAGGGGAGCGCTACGGGTGAACGTGCTCATGTCGTTCCTCCTCGGGGTGATGACTTGGTCTGCTGTCGTGACGAGAACCGGGGAACCTCCGGTCAGCGCGATCGCACGTGGAGACCGGGTGCGGGGGGACCGGCGGGGTGACGGTCGCTCCCGGGTGCGCGGGCGGGCACGTGCGGCCCCGACCGGGGAGCGAGCCAGCGGGACCACGCCTGCCACCAGGATTCCTGCCGCGCCGCCGAGCCGGCCGCCCAGTCCGAGGGGTCGGCCGGCAACTCGGTCGGACCTGTCCGGTAGGCCGCTGCGGGGCGTGGTGGGTTGATGATGCTGCCCACGTGCCCTGAGGGCACGAGGTGGAAGGCGACTTCGCCGCCGAGCAGCCGTGCGCTGCGGTACACCGTTTCCCAGGAGACGATGTGGTCCCGGACGCCGGCGACCACGAAGGCGTCCTGCGTGGCGGCGGCGAGGTCGATCGGCCTCCCCGCGATTCGCAGCGAGCCGCGGGCCAGCGCGTTGTCGGCCGATAGGCGGAGCGTCTGTTCGAAGAGGACGCGGGGCACGTCCACCCCGTCCTCGCTCCAGGCCCAGATGTCGAAGGGCGCCGGCCGTTCGCCGAGCAGCCAGCCCGAGATCAACGGCTGCCACAGCGTGTCCCGGGAGCGCAGCAAGTCGAGCAGCAGGCTGATCCGGCCGGCGTCGACCAAGCCTCGCCGCCTCGACAGCACACGGGTCAGCGCCTTGATCTCGACTTCCGACCACAGGTTCTCACCACTGTCGGCTGCTTGGTGGTCGAGGGCGGACATCAGCAGCGTCAGCGACGCCGCACCCGGTTCCCCGCCCGCCGTGAGCCAGGCGGCCAGGGACGCGGCGAGCATTCCGCCCGCGCACACCCCCACCAGGTGGACCTCCGGCGAGCCGGTGACCTCCCGCGCGATGTCCAAGGCGCGCAGTGGAACGCGCCGGAAGTACTCGTCCAGCCCCACGTCCTCCTGGTGTGGCCGCGGGTTGCGCTGGCTGATGGCGAACACCGTGAACCCTTCCCGGACGGCCCACTCGACCAGGCTGCGGCCCGGTGCCAGGTCGTAGATGTAGAACTTGTTCACCCAAGCGGGGATGAGCAGCAGGGGAGTCCGGCGCACCTCGGAAGTCTGCGGCTCGTACTGGAGCACCTCCACGAGGTCGTCGCGGTACACGACCCGGCCGGGCGTCGTGGCCAGGTTCTCCCCCAGGCGGTAGGAGCCCGACTGCATCTTGGCCGGGCGCCCCCGCCGTCGCACCAGGTCGTCGAGGAAGTTGCCCGCCCCGCGGACCAGGCTCCCGCCGCGGGTGGCCGCGGCGCGGCGCAACGCCGCCGGGTTGCCGAGCAAGGTGTTCACGGGAGCCGCCGCCTCGGCGACGACCTCCGCCAGGAACCTCGCCTGCGCGCGGCGCCGCGCCGACGCGAACGGCGTCCCGGCGACGGCAGGCACCAGCTTCCGCCACGCCAGGTATCCCCGGAGCAGGAACCGGTAGCCGGTGGCGTGCCAAGCCGCGTCGCGGAACCGGCCGTCGTCGGGGTCCGGGCCGGATCTCATCGCCGTGAGGAGTTCGCGGTGCCACCACTCGACGTCGGCGGCAGCGCGCTGCCCGGCGGTCTGCGGCCAATCCGGACTGTGCGCTTCGCGGTAGTGCGGATCCACTGGACGTGCTCCTCACCGGACCAGCGGTTCAACCGGTCCCCGTGGTGGCTCCGGACGCCCGGCACTGTCCCGGCACGTCGCCGGGGAGCGCGGCAGCCGGGTGGGCGTCCACTTCCTTTGCAAGACCGTAGAACCGCGCAGCGCGCAACGGCAGGCGCGTTGGGTGGCCGTGGCCTCGCGGTTGCGCCGGGGGTGCAGAGGGCGCGCGGTGGTGGCGCGCGGAACCGCGCGGGCACCCGGCCGCGACACCATGTGCGACAACAGGCCGCCGTTTCACGTGGGTGCGTGCCGACGTGGCGAAACCGTGTGCCTGACTGCACGTTCCCCCGGGTTTCACCCGCACGAGGTGGTCACGACCACGTTGACCGCCACGAATCGGCCCACCACGTGAGATGGCTTCGACGGGCGACGGATGTCGTGTCGACGCCTACGTTCGGTGGCACGGATCGAAGGCGCCTGAGGTCCGGTCCACTGGAAGCGACATCCGACCCGGAGGATTCCCATGCACAGCACCATGCCCGCCGTGCCGCTCACCATCGCACGCATCTTGAGGTACGGCTCCACGGTCCAAGGCGTCTCCACCGTGGCCACGTGGAACGGGACCGGTTTCGACCGCATGACCTATGCGGAAGTGGGCACACGTGCCGCCCGCCTGGCACATGTGCTGCGCAGCCGGCTGGGAGTGCCGGTCGGCACCCGACCGCAGGACCGGCAGGGCGTGGTCGGCACCTTCATGTGGAACAACAACCGCCACCTGGAGCTGTTCCTCGCGGTACCCGCGATGGGGGCCGTCGTGCACGCCCTCAACACACGCATGTCGGCGGTGCAGGTCGCCTACACCGTCCAGCACGCCGGGGACGAGGTGATCGTCGTGGACGCCGGCTTGCTGGAGGCGTTCGCCCCCGTGCTCCCCCTGCTGCCTACCTCCGTCCGGCACATCGTCGTCGCCGGGTCCGGCGACCGCCGGGCACTGGCCCGGTTCGCGGGAGAGGTGCACGACTACGAAGAGCTGCTCGCCGATGCGCCGACCGACTACCTCTGGGAGGAGGAGCTCGACGAGGGCACCGCCGCGGCGATCTGCTACACGTCCGGAACCACCGGCAACCCCAAGGGGATCGTGTACAGCCACCGGTCGATCTACCTGCACTGCCTCCAAGTGGCGGCGCCGAACCGCTACGACCTCACCCACCGCGAGACCGTCTTCCCCATCGCGCCCATGTTCCACGTCAACGGCTGGAGCATCCCCCACGTCGCGCTCTTCACCGGCGCGGACCTCATCCTGGCCGACCGGCACCTCAAGCCCGCTTCGCTCGCCCACATCATCGAAGCGGGGCGCCCGGACTTCGCGGGGGCGGTGCCGACTGTCTGGGCCGGGCTGCTGGAGGAGCTGGACGCCCGTCCCCACGACACGTCCAGCCTGCGCCGCGGACTCGTGGGAGGGTCCGCCTGCCCGCCCGCGCTCATCGCCGCCTACCGGGACCGCCACGCCATCGAACTGCTGCACGCCTGGGGCATGGCCGAGACGTCGTCGCTAGCGACCACGGCACTGCCACCACTGGACGTCGACGCCGAGCGCGAGCGGGCGTACCGGGTCAGCCAAGGCCAGTTCCCGGTGTCGATCCGGTTCCGGGTCGTCGGGCCGGACGGTTCCGTCGTGCCCGACGACGGGGTGAGCACCGGCGAGCTGCAACTGCGCGGTCCCTGCGTGACCGCCGCCTACCACGGTGGGTGCGACGGGCCGCCGCAACGGCCGGAGGAGAGCTTCACCGTCGACGGCTGGTTGAGGACCGGTGATGTGGGCAGCGTGTCCCCGGATGGTTTCCTGACACTCACCGACCGGGCGAGGGACGTCATCAAGTCGGGTGGTGAGTTCATTTCCAGTGTGGCGTTGGAGAACGCGTTGGCGGAGCACCCGGCGGTGGTCGAGGCGGCCGTGATCGCCGTGTCCGACGACCGCTGGGGCGAGCGGCCCCTGGCCGCGGTGGCGTTGCGGGCGGACAGCGCGGTGGACTTCCGGGACCTGCGCGACTTCCTGCGCGGGCACGTCGAGTCCTGGATGGTGCCCGAGCGGTGGGCAGCCGTGGCGCTGGTGCCGAAGACGTCGGTGGGCAAGTACGACAAGCGGCTCATCCGGGACCAGTACTCGCGCGGCCAACTCGAGGTGACCCACTTGGCGGAGTGACGCCGAGGAACGCGCGCCGCGAACACCCACGTCCGGACGACGGCGCCGCTCACTCACGGCGCGCTGCCCGGGTGAACGCGGCATCGACGATCGTCGACGCCCACGCCCGGTCGTCACCGAGGTCGCGGCTCTTCGCCAGCGCCCGTTGCATCCCCTCCCACAGCCCGGCCTCGGTCCAGGCGACGAAGCGGCGGTGCGCCGTGGCGGGTGAGACGGGGAACGTGGGCGGCAACCGGCGCCAGGCGCAGCCGCTCACGAGCACGAACACGATCGCGGTGAAGACATCCCGACCGTCCAGCGGGGCGGTGCCGCCTCCCTGCGGTCGTGGACCGAACTCCGGCACCAGTGGCACCACCACCGCCCACAGCGGGTCCGGCACCAGGCGTCGGGACAGTTTCCCTCCCATGCAGGAAAGCGTGGGAGGGGCGCGCGGATCCCGACAAGGCGCGGCGAGAGCGCGCCCGACCTGCCGCCGCACCCCCGGCGCGCGTTCCACGGGCCCGACGCACCGCGCACCCCGTGGACACCGGTGGGCCCGCATGTCCATGACGAGAGAGGAAGGCACATGACGACCAGTCGATCGGAAACCAGCGCCACGGTGATCGACCACATCCTGGACCGCCTGAGCGCGTTGGGGGTCCGGCACTTGTTCGGGATGCCGGGTGACTACAACCTCGAAGTGCTGGATCGGGTGCTCGCCCACCCCGGGGTCGAGTGGGTGGGGACGACGAACGAGCTGTCGGCCGCGTACGCCGCTGACGGCTACGGTCGCGCGAATGGCTTCGGCGCGCTGCTGACCACGTTCGGGGTGGGCGAGCTGAACGCCGTCAACGGTGTGGCGGGCAGCTACGCCGAGCGGGTTCCGGTGCTCCACATCGCGATCGGACCTACCCGGGCCACCGAGCGGGCGGGCGGCCTGGTGCACCACACGATGGGGGACGGCGACTTCGACCGGTTCGCCCGAGTGCACCGGCAGGTGGTGTGCGCGGACGCCGTGCTGCGGCCCGAGGACGCGCTGTCGGAGGTCGACCGCGTGGTGACGACCTGCCTGCGCGAAAGCCGCCCTGGCTACCTGCGGATACCGCGCGATGTCGCCCTCGGGCCCGCCGCGCCGCGCCCGCCGCTGGCGGTGCCGGACCTGAAGGCGGCCGACGCGGAGAGCCTGGAGGCGTTCCGCGACGCGGCCCGGGCACGACTCGCCGGGTCGGACGACGCGGCGGTACTGGCGGACTTCCTGGTGGACCGGTTCCACGCCCGGGCCGAGCTGGCCGCGCTGGTGGCGGCCGGTCCGCTGCCGCACGCGACGACCATGGCCGGCAAGACCGTGGTAGACGAGGGCAACCCCGGTTTCCTCGGCCTGTACGCGGGGGCCACGAGCGAGGCGGTCGTCCGCGCCACCATCGACCGGGCGGATCCGCTGATCATGGCCGGTGTGGTCCTCACCGACATGGCCACTGGCAAGTTCACGCACGAGTTCGACCCCGGCCGGGCCATCGACCTGGGCCCGGAAGCCGCCAAGGTGGACGGCGTCACCTTCCCCGGCGTGCCGTTGGCCGCCGCGCTGGAGGTGCTGGCGGAGCTGGTGAAGGAGCGCCCCATGTCCCGGGCGGCGGTCACCGCGTCCGAGCGGCGACGGCAGGTCTCGCCGACCACGCACCTCGCGACGGCGGTGAGGAAGTCCGCCGGAGCCGTCGGCCGGGCGCTGTGCGGACCGCGGACTCCGCTGACCCAGTCCTACCTGTGGGAGGCCGTGGGCGAGGCCGTGCGGTCCGACTACACCGTCTACGCGGACAACGGCACGGCGTTGATGGGCGTGGCGGGCCGACGCTTCCCGAGCGGCGCGCGGTTCGTGGCCCAGCCGCTGTGGGCCTCCATCGGCTACGGCATCCCCGCGCTGCTCGGGCAGCTCGCCGATCCCTCCAGGCGGGGGCTGCTGCTCATCGGCGACGGTGCGGCTCAGCTCACCGCACCGGAACTGGGCGTCATCGGCCGCCACCGCCTCAACCCCATCGTGGTTCTGGTGAACAACGACGGCTACACCGTCGAGCGGATCACCCACGGGCAGCGCGCCGTCTACAACGACGTGGTCCGCTGGCACTGGCCCGAGGTGCCGACCGCGCTCGGCGTGCCGCACCCGCTCGTGCTGTCGGCGCGCAGGCGCGCCGAGTTGGACCGGGCGCTCGTCCGCGCCGCCGCGACCGAGGACCGGCTCGTCCTCATCGAGGTGTTCCTCCACAAGGACGACGTGCCCCCGTCGTTCCACCGGATGTCCGCGAACCGGCCCGACCGGGCGAAGTGGGTGCCGTGACGGACGCGCGGACCGATCCGGCCCGGCGCCGACTCGTCGCCGGGCCGGATCACGTGCGCCGAGCGGATCAGCTCCCGTCCTGCCCGGCGACGAGCTCGCGTGCCTCTTCCCGGTGGCCCAGGGCAGCCAACCGGGCGCTGAAGCCCACCAGGTCGTCGGCGCATTGCGCGGAGTGCACCCCCTTGAGCACCTCCACCGCCTGCTTGGCGGTCGAGCGGGCCTGTTCGAGGTCGTCCACCCGCAATTGCGCTGTGGCCAGCAGCAGCAGCCTGCGCGCACGACGCCGTGACCAGTCCGGGCGACAGCCCTGAACGGCCTCCCGGGACCACCGCACGGCGGTCGCGGCCTGGCCGAGGTCTTGGGCGCACCGGGCCAACTCCTCCGCCAGGTAGGCCCGGTCGACGTGGACGAGGAAGTCCGCCTCTCCGGCGGGGTCGCCGTGCTCCAGCGCCCTGATCGCCCTACCCGCTGCCCGCTCGCAGGCCCGCGCGTCACCCAGCACGGCGTGGCCGCGCGCCTCGGCGAGGTGGCAGACCGCGTGGACACCGGCGGTGACCTGGTCCCGCACCCCCTCCTGCGCCACCCGGGCGAGCTGGACGGCCTCGTGGGGACTGCCCAGCGCCAGAGCCACGCGGCTCATACCCGAAGCCAGCACGTACCCGCCCATGCCGCGGTCGTCCGCCGCCTGGGCGAGCCGCAGGGCCTGGATGTAGTAGCGCTGCGCGAGACCGGGTCGGGCGATGTCGACCGCCATGTAGCCGGCGAGTTCGGTGAGGCGCGCGGCGGCGCCGAGCAACTGCCGTCCGGCGGACTCGCCGGGGGAGTCCACGAGCAGCCGTGAGACGACGCTGTCGAGGTAGTGGACGACGACGGGGCGGACGCTGGTGCTGCCGAAGCGGTGGTCGAGGTCGGCGAACGCGGCGGTCGCCGCCCGCACCGCGTCGACGCCGGTCGTGCCCACGGCGGACGACCCGTCGTCGGTGGCGGCGACATCCGGGCCGGCGATCAGCCAGTCCCGGCTGGGCTGCACGAGCACGGAGGTCGACAGCACCTCCCCGGTCGGCGCGCCACCGTGGTCGGCGTCCGCGCGCCACAGCGCGCACACCTGCTGGAGGGCGCTCGCCAGGACCGGCTCGAACCGCAACCCCGTGGCGGGCGCCGCGCCCCGGTCCGGTGTCATGCCGATCTCGTCGACGGTCACCGTGCGACCCAGTTTGTGCGCCAGCGCCTGAGCGATGATCGCGGGCGCCGGACCCCGCGGCTGCTGTCCCCGCAGCCAGCGAGCCACCGACGTCTTGTCGTAGCGCAGGTCGAGACCTTGCTCGGCGCCGCACGTGTTGACCCGGCGGGCCAGTCCGGTGTTGGAGCACCTCGCCTCCTCCATCACGGCGCGCAGCCGTTCGTTCGCCTTCCGGCTCGCAGGCAGTCGTACACCCATGGCTCTCGCATCTCCTCGGTTCGTCGTGTGGTCGGCCTTGGGCAGTCGCCGGTCGCACCCCCGGCGGTCACACCGGTCGGCCGCGCCGGCCTCGGACGCCTGCCGGGGTGGGGCCTGAGTGGTTCGGACCGCCGATTCCGCGTCGGTCGATCGCCCCAACCCCTTGACGGACACCTCCGAGGAGGCCGTTCGGGCAAACGCCGGGCAATGGCACCGGCGCCGATCACCATCGCGGGCCGCACGTTGCCGCTTCCTTACCCGGGAATCGCGGGCCGCGACTGCGGGATATATTGCACAGCGGTGGTGGCGGAGAAATGTAGATCGACTCCGGCGTGGCCCTCTCCAGTGCGGCGCGGATTCGATCAAACCCGGTCCACTACCTGCGCCCCACCTCTCCGTGCACCATTGCCGCCTCTATTGGTAAAGGTAGTGAGCATGGCGTAAGTCATGTAAGCGCAGGTCGGAGAGGGTTGGGTATAAGCCGTTGGGGTGAAGGTGGCCACCGTGCGCAGTCCAGGTCGAAAATAACCCGTTCGGCCTCATGCATCACCGTACCGGTCAGATAGGCGTGATTGAGGTCGCCAGTGGGAAATTCGCGCCCGCCGTTCTACGGCTTGCTGCGAATGAATCTCCACGAGCGGGCGCGCGCCACGCGGCACCCGCGCTCCCGAGCGCCCCCAGTACGCCTGCCCGCGCCACCCGCCGCGTGCCTAACTTCTGACTGTGGGCACTCACGGCCACCGCGACGGACGCGCACCGGTGCCGAGCCCGTGCCGCGCGGCCCGGAGCTTCCGGACCAGCCTGAGCAAGGAGAACCCGATGACCACTTCCACCGCCGAGCGGACACGAGCGATCGAGGTCCAGGAGCGCTGGACGAACGTGGACGGCACGGCCACCCGCTACCTGGTCGCCGGCGCCGGGCCCCCCGTCCTGCTGATCCCGGGCGAGGGCTCCGTGGCCGAGGAGTGGCACGACGTCATCCAAGGCCTCGCGGGCCGTTACCGGGTCATCGCCGTGGACCTGCCCGGCTACGGCTACACCGAGCCGGTGGCCGGCGCCTCCCCGGCGGCCTTCGCGGTGTTCGTGTGGCGGTTCGCCCGTGCTCTCGACCTGCGGCGGCCCGTGCTCATCGGGCACTCGTTGGGAGGAGCGGTGGCGGTCCACGCGGCGCTGGCACAGCCGAGCCGGGTGCCTGCCCTGGTGCTGGTCGACTCCTCCGGCATGGGCCGCGCCGTGAACCCGCTCGCGATCGTGCAGTCCGTCACCCCGTTGGGCGGCCTCACGAAGTGGCTGGTCCCGGTGTTGCCGTTCGGTCCGCGACTGCTCGTCGTGACGACGGCGTTGACCGGGGCGCGCCGGCCGTGGCGCATCTCCTCGGCCTGGTGGTCGAGCCAGACGCGCGCGGTTTCCAACCCCGTCGCGCTGGAGACGAGCCTGCGCTCGCAGCGCTCCACGACCGGGCTCTTCGGCCAGCGCGACCCGCTCCTCGACCGGCTGCCGGAGCTGCCGATGCCGACGCTGGTCGCGTGGGGGTTGCGGGACCGGCAGGTGCCGTTCTGGCAGGGGATCGCGGCCCGCCGGAGGCTGCGCCGGGGCCGGCTGGTGCTGGTCACCGGCGCAGCCCACCTGCTGCCGCTGGAAGCTCCGGAGAAGCTGCTCCGGCCGGTCCGCCACTTCCTCGCCGGCCTCGGTGACCAGGTCGACGGAGAGGAGCGGTCGTGAACGACGAGGCGGACGTCATCGTCGTGGGCGCGGGACTGGCCGGGCTCGTCGCGACCTACGAGCTGTCCCGCCTCGGACGGCGGGTGATCGTGGTCGACCAGGAGAACGAAGCCAACCTCGGCGGCCAGGCGCACTGGGCCCAAGGCGGTCTGCTGCTGGTGGACAGCGCCGAGCAGCGACGGGTGGGCATCGAGGACTCGCACGAGCTGGCGCGGTCGGACTGGCTGGGTTCGGCGGCGTTCGACCGCGACCGGGAGGACCGCTGGGCGCGTGCCTGGGCCGAGGCGTACCTGGACTTCGCCGCCGGAGGTAAGCGCGACTACCTGCGTGGCCTCGGGCTGCGCTTGATGCCCAACGTCGGCTGGCCCGAGCGCGGATCGGGCACCGCGACCGGGCCCGGCAACTCCGTGCCCCGGATGCACGTCGTCTGGGGCTCCGGCCCCGAACTCGTGCGGGTCTTCCGCGACCCGGTGCTCGACGCCGCCGCCCGGGGGTCGGTGACCTTCAAGCACCGGCACCGGGTCGACGAGATCGTCGTCGAGGGCGGCGCCGTGGTCGGCGTGCGCGGCGCGCTGCTGGCGCCTTCGGACGCACCACGCGGCGCGCCCTCATCGAGGGAAGAGGTCGGCGCGTTCGACCTGCGGGCGCAGGCGGTGGTCGTCGCCTCGGGCGGTATCGGCGGCAACCTCGACCTGGTACGCGCGAACTGGCCGGTCGACCGCCTCGGCACCTTCCCGGAGTCGATGCTCATCGGCGTGCCCGCGCACGTCGACGGGCGGATGTTGGGCATCACCTCGCGCGCCGGCGGCTCGGTGGTCAACCTCGACCGCATGTGGCACTACCCGGAGGGTCTGCGCAACCACAGCCCGGTCTGGCCCCGCGACGCGGTGCACTTCCTGCCCGGCCCCTCGGGCCTGTGGCTCGACGCCACCGGGCGGCGGCTGCCACCGCCGCTGTTCCCCGGCCACTCCGCAGGTGACGTGCTGCGACACGTGGCGCTCGGCGGGCACGCCCACTCGTGGCTCGTCATGACGCAGACGATGGTGGACAAGGAGTTCGACCTGTCAGGCTCGGCGCAGAACCCCGACGTGACCGGCAAGAACCTCGCGCTGTTGCTGCTGAGGGCGAAGAAGAGCCTGATGAAGCCGGTGCGCGCCTTCCTCGACCACGGCGAGGACATCGTGATCCGCCGAACCCTGTCCGCGCTGGTGGAGGCGATGAACACGCTCACCCCCCACGCGCCGCTGGACCTCGCGCGCGTGGAGCACGAGGCCGCGACGCGCGACCTCCAAGTCCGCAACGACTACTCCAAGGACGCGCAACTGATGTCGTTGCACAACGTCCGCAAGTACACGGTGGAGCGGTTGACACGCACTGCCGGCCCACACCGGCTGCTCGATCCCGCGCACGGGCCGCTGTACGGGATCCGGCTGAACCTGTTCACCCGCAAGACCCTGGGCGGGGTGCAGACCACCCTCGACTCGCAGGTGGTGCGCCGCGACGGGACGGTGGTCGACGGCTTGTACGCGGTCGGCGAGGCGGCGGGGTTCGGCGGAGGGGGGATGCACGGGTACCACGCGCTGGAAGGCAGCTTCCTCGGCGGTTGCGTCTTCTCCGGCCGGGTCGCCGGGCGCGCGCTCGACCGCGAGCTGGGGTGAGCCCACGACGGCCCCATCGGGCGGCTTGAGCCCTGGGCGGATTCCATGGGTCGTTGCGACCCAGGTGATCAACTGGCTCCGTTCAGGAGTTTGGCCAAGCGCTCGGCTGGAGGTGTCCCAGTCGAGCGCTTGGCGTGTGCGGCGGTCGAGTCGGGCGGCGACGGCGGCAAGGTCCTCGGGGTGCGGACCGAGAGGTCGGTGCTTCGGGGAAGTACTGGTGGACAGGTCGTTGGTGTCTTCGCCGCCGCCGCTTTGCCAGGGCGAGTGCGGGCCTCAGGTGTAGACCCGCACAGATCCTTGCCGCACAGCCGTTGCGCCACCGCCCGAAATCTGCCCGGCTTCCGGGGCAACCTCCGCAATCCCGGGGATTTGGCGTAGCGGCGTCGACGTCATCGGCGTATAGGAAGACCTCGCCGTTCGGCTCGATCGATGCGCGGGATGAGCGATTCGATCCGCGGTGCGGTGTCGAGGGTGATGTCGCCGAAGTGGACCTCGACGTCGCGGGGCGCCGGAGACGGGTGGAATCTTCCCTGTTGATCGAGGCCGCCAGGGACGCCGACCGATGCGGCGTCAGGTTCGTCGTGGTTGCCGGTCACCGTGTCGTGCTGTGCTCGATCAAGGCCACCCGACTGGACGAGGCGTTCGATATCTACCCGACGTCGACCAAGCGTTGCCACCGTGTCCGCCACAGCACCGACGGCGGCACGACAGAACCGCACCCGAGAGCGTTCAACCGTCTGCAGCCGGGTAGCCCTGTCGATCTGCCATACCCGTGGAGGCTGCGACCTTGGTGCCGAGACGAGCAGTTCGCCATGCATGCGGCGGTAGCCCCGGTGGGGTTGTCCTGTGCCAGGCGCAGTACCGGGAGCCGATTGAGTGGACGGTTCGTGGTCGGCCGGGCCGCTTGAGACAGGATCTGACCGCGTGAAGCACCAGCCACCTCGACAGACCCGCTCTCGCCGCATGGCCGAATCGGGCAGCGGATTCCCACAGGCGGGTGTGTCAGGCGGTGCGGACGGTGATGATCTGGTCGAGACCGCCGAGGCGCAGGGCTTTGGCGATGTTGGCGGGCACAGCGGTGACAGTGAGGGTGCCGCCGTGGGCGTGCAGGCACCGCCAGATCCAGATCCCGAGCAGCGCGCTCATCCCCGAGGAGTCGCAGAACGCGACGCCGGAGAAGTCCAGCGTCAGGTGCGCTGCGTTCCGTTGGCCACCCACAGGCCGGGCCGGGCAGCAGGGCCGAGCAGCGGGTGGCCGTCGAGCCCGATGGGGCGGTTGCCGTGGTGGAGCCGGTGCAGCGGCGCCGTGGCGAGTCCGTGGTGGAGTTGGCCGAGTGCCGCGTCCAGCAGGAAGCGGAGGCCGCCCGCGGTGGGGTCCGCGCCGGGCGTGAGAGCGGGCGCGGCGGAGGCTCCGACGTGCCAGGCGCCGTCGGCTTGGGGAACGGCGTGCAGGCCGCAGGCGTAGGCGCGGTTGGGTGTCCGCAGGACCGCGGGAAGTGGGACGGGGCGCGGGCGGTGACGGCGGTGCCGTGCACCGCCAGCACCGGCATCACGGTGAGGTCCGGGTCCAGCGCGCGCAGCACCGGGCTGGTCCAGGCGCCGGCCGCGACGACCGCTGTGGGGGCGGCGTGCGTCCCGTCGGTGCTGTGCACGGCGTAGCCGGACGCTGTGGCGGCCAGACGTCCACCGAGGACGCCGGGTCGTGCCGGGGAGCGCGTCCAGCGCCGCGTCGAGGGTGGCCAGCCAGCGCCGCGCGTCCAGGAAGCCTTCCGCGGGCAGGTGCAGCGCCCGCAACGCGCGGTCGTTGTCCAGCGGTCGGTAGCCGGGATGTCCGCGGGGTCGACGTGCTCGACCGGCAGCCCGTGCCGGTCCCCGGCGACCTGCACGGCGGTGTAAGCGCGTTCGTCCAGTGGGGCGGAGACGGCGTTGAGAAGCATGAACGTCCCCTGGCCGTACCCGTCCTCGGCGGGAGCCGCGGCGGCTGCGCGCTCACGAACGCCCGCGCGCCACGAGGGCCAGCGAGCGGCTGCTTCGACGGCCATCCGCAGCCTCAGGTCACCGTGCGGCCTGGTCGACGACGCGTCGGTGACCTCACCCAGCACACCCAGCATCGCGCCGGCCGCGGTCGACGCCGCCGGCCCCGCGAGGCCGCACAGGGCAACCCGGACCCCGGCGCCCTCCGACGCGCCCTCCGACGCCAGGGCGTAGGCGATCGAACGCCCGAGCACCCCGTCACCGACGACCAGGACGTCCACGTCGAACCGGCTGTGTCCCATCACGAACCGCAGTCTGCCGGGTAGGGCCGATCCGCACCTGTCGGAAGGCGTCCGGGCCGTGTGGTTCCGGTCGGAGGTGCTGCTCGCGCGGTCTTCAGTGGCCGGTGCGGGGGCTGATGAGCGCGCCGTGGTGGAAGCCCAGGCGGGGGTCGGACCAGGGTCGCAGGCCGTCGACGTGGTCGTGCAGGTCGGGCATCTTGACGCGTAGCCGGACGGTGCAGGCGGGGTAGTCGTAGACGGGGATGGTGTTGAGGCCGCGGTTGGCGGTGAACAGCAGGGTCTGGTCGGCGGAGAGTTGGCAGGCGTAGACGCCGTCGATGAGGGTGCCGCGGCTGACGCGCAGGGCGGCGAGGAAGTGCTTGGTGCTGGCCAGGGCGGAGCCCCTGGTGAGGACATCGAGGACCTGACGTGCGGCCTGGCGCCCGGCCTTGACCTGGTCGCGCAGGTCGGGGCGTTCGTCGATGATCCGGTAGGAGGAGAAGTCGGCCAGGTCGATCAGGACGACGGTGTTGCTGCCGCCGGTGCAGTAGATGAGTTCGCGGTCGGAGAGGCAGACGTCGGAGTTGATGTGGGCGGGGATGTCGCCTGCGGCGCTCCAGTGCCGCAGGACCTGCCCCGAGTCGGCGTCGATCTCGAAGACGTACTCCTTGAAGTAGGCCATCGCCCATTCGTGCCAGTCGCGGCCCTCTTGGGGGACGACGCGGAAGGACAGGGCGTAGAAGCGGTCCTCGGTGGGGTGGGTGGCGACGTGCCAGCAGGTCGCGGGCAGCTCGATCACCCGGTGCGTTCGGCGTTCCAGGTCGAAGATGCCGACCTCGCACGCCTCACCGCGACGGGGGTGGTCCATACCGCCGTAGACGAGGTGGCGGCCCGAGGCGGTGCGCTTGATCGCGTGGGGGAGCTTCAGGCCGTGGGCGCCGATGTTCTCGGCGGCGGTCAGCCGGTTGACGTCGAACTTCCAGAACGACTCTCCGATGGCGGTGATGCCCGTGGAGCTGTCCAGCCACACGGCGTGCGTGCTGCCCTTGATCGAGGAGTCGGTCGGTTCGAAGCGCAGCGTGGAGACCCGTTCAGTCTCCTCGGGCCGTGCGGTGTCGTAGAACGCCAGGTGCTGGCCGGTGTTGCCGAGGAACCCGGTGCGTCGATCGGGGCTGAGGCTGATGGCGTGGCCGCCGGCGAGTCCGTCGTAGTACTGGATCCGGGTGGTGTGGCGTCCGCTGACCGGGTCGTAGTGGAACACGCAGACCCCGGCACGGCCTTCCAAGCCATTGAGCCCGTTGCCGTCCAGGGCGATGTGGAAGGCGTAGGGGTAGCCGTCGGGACTCGATCTGTCACCGGCTTCCTCGATCGGGTTCATGTCTTGAGCGAATCACGCCTGACTCGGGCGGGCCACGTATCGATCGGGTGACAGGTGCAAGGGGAGCGTGGTCATCGGGTGAGCACGTAGCCGTCGCCGGGGCGGTGGTCGCGGGAGCGGCGGAGGTCGGTGACGGCGAAGGTGCGTTGGACCCAGCGGTCGGCTCCGTCGTAGCGGGGGCGGAAGGGGGTTCGGCCGTGGACGGTGACCCGGTTGTCGATGACGGCCAGGTCGCCGGGGGTGAGCCGGGTGGTGCGGGCGGCGGTGTCGAAGGCGCGGGCGAGTTCGGCCAGCGCCGCTTCGGCCCGCGGGGTCGCCGGGGTGGTGGCGATCTGGGCCATGCGCATGTCCGGGTCGTCCACCGCGCCGAACAGCAGCGGCTGCGGTGCGCGGGCGGTGTCGTCGACGCCGAAGGAGGGTGGTGGTCGGAGGATGAACTCGGGCGTGAACAGTGCGTCGCGGGTGGCTTCGGGCAGCAGCGGCAGCACCTCGCGCAGGCACGCGGTGCGCAGCCCGGCGGTGCGGTCGTGGTCGGCGCGCAGGCACAGCAGCAGCACGTGGTCGGGTTCGTGGGGGTGGAAGGCGTTCTCGTTGTGGAAGGTCAGCAGCGCCGATCCGGCGTTGCCGGAGAAGTTCTCCCTGCCGGGCACGGGGACCACGTCCTGCACGAGGGCACCGAATTTCTCGGCCAGGTACGCGGCGGGGTCGCCGAGCCCGCAGGCCACCATGGTCAGCACCGCCGCCGCGACGGTGGGCTCGCGCTGCACCGACTCCGGCCTCGACGGCGTGGCCGGTAGCGCGGCTTCGTCCACGGGCAGTCCTCGGATCACCAGCACCCCGTGCGGGCCGGAGTGCCGCCGGAACCGGCGGACCCCGCGGCGCAACGCGAGCGGCAGCTCGTCCCAGGCGTCGCGGGCGCGGTCGATCCACTCTGGCGCGTCCACGGGGTGTCGATCGGAGCACAGGGTTTGGGCGACGCGGTCGACCTCGGCGGTGTCGGACGGTGTCAGCTCCAGGTCGGCGGTGGCGGTCAGCTCGGGCATCGGCGTTCACTCCTGGTTCCGGCGCCTGGTGGGGATCAGTGCCGCAGGGCGGCGACGGCTTCGGCGATGTAGTGGTCGCCGAAGCGGATCAGCGGCGCGTACTGCGCCGCCCGTCGGTGGCGCATCAGGCGCAGTTCGCCCACGGCGTTGTCCGGGCCGTCGGGTAGCTGGGCGATCGAGCGTTGCAGGCGCACCATCGAGTAGGCGAGCGTGACGTGCCGTTCACTGTCGATCAAGTCGGCTTCGAGCAACGCGTCCCGTGCGGCGGCGAGTTCCGGGTCGCGGGCGGCCAACTGTCCGTAGGTGTCGGGAACGACCGCGAGCAGGTCCTTCATCGCCGTGCGGAAGGTCTTGTAGCCGCGGTGCTGCCGCCCGCTCAACGGACGCGCCACCTCGGGCGGCTGCATGGAGGGGCGGACCGCGGCGGTGTAGTACTCGACCGGGATCGTGCTCGCGTGGGTCATGGCCGCGGGGAAGCCGCGCACGAACGTGGTGGCGTGGCCCAGTCGCTGCAGCGCGGCCCGGACCGCACCGCGGCGCAGGTGGTGCGCGGCGTCGGTCACCGCGACCGCCGCGCAGACGTTGAACAGCACGTGCACCTGGTGCCCGACGATCCACCGGGCGGTCCACCGCTCTTCCAGCGACGCCTCGTCGCCCGCCCGTGCGGTGGGGAACGGCTCGTCGGGAGGACCGTCCTGGCTGTCGGCCCCGGTCAGGTCGAGCACGGCCTGCGCCATGCCCGCGACTTCGACCGCCAGATCGGCGCCCGACAGCGGCGCCTCGCACAGGTCCCGCAGACCTCGCTGCACGATGGCGGCGCCGTGCCAGGCGGCCTGGTGGTCGGACAGGTCCACCTCGCGCACGCGGAAGAACGACTGGCTGGTCGACTCGGCCGGGTTGTCCTCGCCGACCACGGCCGCGCCTCGCGCGGACAGCGCCGCCACCAGCCCGTCCGCGACCGCCGAAGCCCGCCTCAGGGCAGCCGTGCGCTCGACGGGGCCGGCGTGCGTCGGCACCGCGGCCAGCGCCGCCGCTGTTCGTCGCGCGCCGATTCGTGCGAGGAGATCGAGGTCCGGGACGGTCCCGTCGGGGCGCGGGTCCCTGAACACGGCGACAGGCGGATACCGGGCGGCCGTTGGTGGGTCCACGACCTCGAGTATCCCGACCTGCGAATCCTTTGGGGCCGCCCGATCGGGTATCCCACCTGCCGCCACACCGGCATCCTGCGGCAAGCCCGGGATGACAGTGAGTCACCACTCCGGTCGAAGGTTGTGCAGGGTGCGGTAGTCGGTCTTGCCGTTGGGCGTGAGGGGGAGTTGTGGAGTCGTTGTATCCGGTGGGGCTGCATGTAGTCGGGCAACTGCTCGTGCCGAACCCGGCCACGGCACCCGTGGTGAAGCTGATCTTCTCGTTACGCCTGGCGGGCACAGTGCCGCGGGCATCGCCCGTCACCTCAACGAGCAGGCCGTGCCCAGCCCCGCGGGTGCGGACACGGAACGCGACAGGGCTCGGGTGGATGCCGAATGGTCGCTGCGCACCGTGGTGGAGATCCTGGGCAATCCCCGCTACACCGGCCGCCAGGTGTGGAACCGCACCAGCGCCGACCGCGCCACCCGCTCGCCGAGCGGCCGACGGACCAGCGTCCGCAACGAGCAGCACGCGTGGGCGATCTCGGCCCGTATCGCCCACGTGCCGCTGGTGTCCGAGCAGGACTTCGTCGCCGCCCAGACCGTCCAAGCCGCCCGGCACAGCACCGGCCAGGCTGTCGACGCTGATGGCGGCGAGTGCGTCTACCTGTTGGCGGGCCGGCTTCAGTGCGGGTTGTGCGGGCGGAAGATGGATTCGCGCCGCTCCCACGGCCGGGCTGCCTACCGCTGCCGTCACGGTCGCACCAGCGCCCATACCCGACCGGAGAGTGCGCCCGGCAACCTGTACTTGCGCGAGGACCACGTGCTCGCCCGCATCGCCGCACACCTCACCACTACGGGCATCGCCGACAACCCCGACGCCGAGCAGACCGCACGACTGGTCGACGAACTCTGGCTCGTCTTCCGCTGCGACGCCACCCGCGTCGCACTCCTCGAACGCGGTGCCATCACATCAGCGCGCACACCACGCAAACGCCTGCCCGGCAGCCCGGCGACGACACGCTCCGGAACGGAGACGACCAGCTCCTGCTGGTCTTGACCTATGCGACAGCCGAGGAGACGGACCGGCCCGACGCACCTGCGGACCGGGGTGACGCACCGGCTGGTCAAACCCACCCCGCGCGGCAGCCTCTCCGGCCGCCGCCCCCGCCCGCAACGTCACGCAGTGCCACAGCGGCGACACCGGCAACGCAGACAGGACGCCGCTATCTTCGCCAGGCGGTCGCGGGACACCTCCCGGACCGGGCGTGACGATCACCCGCCGAGCGGACGCCACTACAACCACAGTCGACAGGCCCCGGCACGAAGAGCCGGACGTCGCCCACTGGTCATGCCCTCACGCCAGCAGACACCCCACGAGCAGCAGTCAGCAAGTAGGCTTCGAGCGAGGTCGGGAAACACAAAGCCCCACGAGGCTCCCAATTGACCTGGAAGTATCTCGCGGGGCAAATTATGTGTCCGAGAAATTTCCACTCCGGCTTTCGCTCAACGAAATCTACAGCTGTGCGGTGGCGATCGTCGCGCACCTGATCGCGGGCGCGATCGGAAATCCCTTGACCAGCGGCCCGACCACGCCCTCCCGGCGGGGTGGCCAGTGCGATGCGTACGACGGTGGCCTGCCGGTGCGCCGGCAGTTTCACCCGGCAGCGCGCGGCCTGGCACGACCACAGCACCACAGCCACGAGGATGACGATCCCATCGAGCACCGGAACGGACCGTCCTCATCACGTCGCGTGCGGAGGGGCCTGCCCTCGGCCGACGCGAGTGGCGACGCTATCACCGGTGCGGGCCCGGCACGTCGCACCGGGTCGTCCACAGTGGTCCGACGGCCGGGTGGTCGCCGTTCACGTGGTGCGCGGCTCCTCGGCCTCGTGCCGGCCGAGCGAGGGCTCAGCGGTGCGCCGTTGCCGCAGCAGGGTGGCGACCAGGGCGAGGACGGCACCGCCGACCGCGTAGCCGGCCAGCACCCACAGCGGCCCGGTGGTCGCGTGCCCCTCGAAGTAGACGGTGTTGCGGATCGCGGTGGTCGCGGCACCCGGCGGAAGCCAGGGACCGATGGCGCGCCAGAACGGAGGCAGCAGCGGTGCCGGGTAGGCGCCGCCCGCGCTGGGGTTGCCGAGGATGACGAAGGCCAGGATGGTGACCCCGATCCCGGCGATGCCCAGCAGGACCTGGAAGGCGACGGTGGCGGCGCCCGCGGCGAAGACGACGAGCGCGCCGATGGCCCACAGCTGTCCGTGGTGGCCGGGCAGCGCGTCCAGGACGGGGCCGACGATGAGCGCGCCGCCCAGGCCGGAGGCCACCGCGTAGAGGGCGAGCGCGCCCAGCCGGATGAGGGTGCGCCGGGTGTTGGCGAGGCGGGCGCCGCCTGCGATGCCGAGGATGGCGGCGACCAGGTAGCCGCCGATGATCCAGCCCAGGGCCAGGTAGAACGAGGACAGGCCGCGGCCGTCGCCGGCGGCGGGCGGGAGGATGTCCTCGACGGTGACCTCGCGGTTCCGCGCGGACTCGACGCGCTGGGCGATCTGGGCCGCGGTGTCGGACACGGCGGGGCCGCTGGCGGAGGCCACCAGCAGGGTGTCGGTGGTACCGCCTGTGTCGACGAGGACGGCCGCGTCGACGGTGCGGTCCAGCACCAGTGCGCGGGCCTGGTCCGCGTTGTCCGCAGTGCGGGCCCGGATGGGTTCGCCGTCGAGTTCGTCGAGCTGCCGGACCAATTGGTCGGCCACGGCGGCGGGCGCGACGACCGCGACCGGGATGCGGTGCGGCGTGGGGGCGTGGAACGCGCCGATGTAGGACAGCACAAAACCCAGTTGCAGCGCCAGGACACCCAGGACCAACAGCATCGCGCGCACGCTGAGCGCGTCGCGCAGCTCGGTGGCGAACCGCGACCGTCCGCGGTTCGCGGCCCCGGTGTCCGCGGTCGGTGCTGCGTGGCTCATCGGGCGCTGGTCCTCCGCGGTGCCGCACGGTCGAGACGAGTGGCTGGAGTGGACACCCGACCCTATCCGGCACACCGGCGCCGGGGCCGTCCGTGGCGGGCGAGCTTCACCCGGAGGAGTGGCGATTCGGCCGGGACGTGCCCGGACCGACGCCCTCGCCTCGTCCGGTCAACGGCGGCGTACGCGACCGCCGCGCCGAACTACAACCGCTTTCCCTGCACCTGGACGGGAATGGGCCTCTGGAGGATTTGCCAGCTCCGGGCAGTCACAATCGCGGGCTTGCAGCGACCCTGCCGGACGTCGGGCTGCTCACTCGCGCCTGTCGCGGTTGAATGCGCGAACGACGCCCTCGTCGTGTGGTTCCGCGGACCCGCAGGAGTAGGTGTGGTGAGGTCCGTTGATGGCCACCTGCTTCGCCGGACCCTCGAGGTCCGGTCGACACCCCGTTCCCCCAAAGTGATCGTTGCCAGGCCCAGTCTCGGATTTCCTCGCATGTGATGACGGTGGCCGAGGTGGTCGTCACAGCGAGCGCGGGGTCACCGCAGTGGCCGGTGCGGCTGCCACCGCAGCAACCGCCGCGAAGGCTGCAAGGCGCGCACCCAACCATCGTGCTACGTCGGACTTGGACATGTGAACCACTCCTGCCAGGGGTCTGGGCCGCGACGTGGCTGGCCCGTATCGCTGTGCCGGCGTCCATACCGCTATACCCCGTCCCTTCACCGGTCACCGGAAGGTAATCACTTTCTGCTCAAGAAGTCTCGGGAGTCCTACCGCAACAGGGTAAGTGTGCGGGAGTTCCGGGTGACGAGTCCGCCATCCGGATCCGTCGTCGTGGCGTGTCGGTCACAACGGCCGCTCCGCTGGTCGATGCCGAACAGCTCCCACGGCTCCACGTGTTGGATGATCTCGTCCGGTGCGATCGTGCAGATGTCCGGTGCCCAGGCGAGGATCCGCCCGCCTTGCGGGGCGGCGATGTCGAACCGCCGATCTCAGGGCCGTGTTCGGGTGCCGATCCGAGGTCGTGCTGCCCGAGGGCTACACGCTCGCCGTGCACGGCCCGGACGGCTACTACAAGAGGTTCACCGGAGGAAACCGCCGTGGCGTCGTTGATGGCCTGGTACAAGAGGGGCGAGGAGCCGACCCCCATCACGAGCGCGGCCGATCTCGACGCGCTGCTGCAACGCATGGCCGCCGACTTCGCCGCCCAGGACGGCCCGGTCCCTCCGATGGTCGAACTGGCCCGCCCCGACCCGTGGGCCGAGGGCTGGGTGGCTGTCCGGCTGGGCATCGCCCCCGACCGCGGCTTCATCGCCCACGCCGACGCCACCGGCTCCTACATCACCACCAACGGCGGCGACCCGGACGGCGAACCGATCCTCTACGACCACCAGGCCCACGCCCGGGAGTGGCCCTCCGACGCTGAGCTGCCGCTGGCCGATGTGATCAAAGCCGCCCATGACCTTATCGCCGGCGACGGTGACCGGTCATCGGCGGTCACCTGGCGACCCTGGGGAACCTGACTACGAAGCCGATCTCGGTTTGCTTACCGAGCATGATCCGGCAGTTCAGCGCAGAGTTCCTGCCTCATGGGGCTGGGACTACTGGAATCCGGCGAGGAACGCGCTGATAGGTGGCTCGAACGCGGTAGCGAGGTCCTCGGCGGTGCGCAGGTCGTCCGACATGGCGGTGGTGGCGAGCCTGCTGTGGGGCAGCGTCGCGGCTACGGCTTCGGCGATCGCCGTGGGATGGCGTTGATCAATGCCGGGGATCACGAGCGTCAGGGTGGTCATGTCGGCAAGTTCGGTGACAGAGCGCAGCAGGCGGTCGTGGCCGATGGCGGCGGCTGCGGCGATGCTGTCGGGGTTCGAGCGGGGGATGGCGTCGGCGACCAGAGTGCTGATGACGGGCGCGAGGGTGGGGAGGATCGGGGTCCACGCCGCCTGGATGCCATGGGTGCGTACTCGCGCGGCGAAGGCGTCGAGGAAGTCGACCTCCGCTGCCTTGGCGCGGTCGTCTTCGACGTCCTCGACGCTGATCAGCACGGCGGCGCGGACGCGCGAGGGGTGTCGGAGGCAGGTGCGCAGGGTGATGCTGGAACCCAGGCCGGTGCCGCCCAGGACGGTGGTCTCGACTTCGAGGTGGTCCAGTAGCGCGACGACGTCGTCGGCGTAGTTGTCCCAGGTGTGCCTGCCGGGGTCGGTGCACACCGATCGGCCGTAGCCGCGCACGTCGGGCAGTACCAGCGTGTACCGGTCGGCCAGGGATCTGCCCAGCGGTAGAAGGCTGTGGTGGTCGGGCCCGCCGCCGTGCAGGAGCACGACGGGCGGGCCGTCACCGAGGGAGGCCGCGTGCAGCGCGCAGCCGTCCCCGCCGCGGTAGGTGAAGTGCTCGGGTGGGTGGGTCATCGACTCAGTGGTGGTAGGCGTGCACGACGGCGTGGCCGCTGCCGCGTCCGATGAGCCACTTGTTCACCGGCACGGTGACCACGAAGGCGACTGCGAGGGCGAATGCGAGAGCCCCCCAGAACAGCCAGGATGACAAACCGGCCTCCATCGCGCCGGGGACGGTGAGCATCACGGCGTTGTCGATGACCTCCATGACGGCGATCGAGATGGTGTCGGCGGCCAGTGCCACCTTCAGCGCGCGCCGGAAACCGACACCGGCCTTGAGGACCCCGCGCATGGTCAGGGCGTAGCCGAAGACGAACGCCAGTCCGACCGCCAGCACGACGGTGGCGAGGTTGCCCCAGCCCAGCGCAGTACCGATGATCATGCCCAGGACCTCGCCGATGGCGCAGCCGGTGAGGCAGTGCAGGGTGGCCGAGGCGGCCATGCCCCAGCTCGCGCCGGGCTGATGCTTGTGATGGGTGTCGTGCTGCTCGTGGGTGCCGTGTCCGCGGTGGTGCTCAGTGTGTTCGGCGTCCATCGTCAACTCCTTCCGGATGTACCCCTAGGGGGTATTCGGACGATAGCACAGGCGTGGGTCGCGAGCTGGATGTACGAGCGAGGTCCATCGCCCGATGCCGAGCTTCGGGCTTGTTCCCCGAGGTGGCCTTCGATGGCATCCACGCGAGCGATGCACCCGCCTATACCTTGACGCCGTTGCCACGAGCGCTCTTCCACTGTGGAGAACCGATGGCATGCCACGCGAGTCTCAGCCCAGGAAGTGCTCCAACACCAGTCTGCGGCTTGCCTCCACGTGCGCCATCGCGAGGTTGCGTGCTGCGGGAGCGTCGCGGCGCAGGAGCGCGTCATACAGGACGGTGTGCTCATGAGTGTGATCAGGGGGGAGACCTCGACTGCCGATGCTGACGAACAGCAGTCGCTGCATCTCGTCGAGCAGACCCTCGATGGCATGGGCAAGTCGATCGTTGCCGGACGCATGGGCTATGCGTACGTGGAACTCGCGGTTGGTGGTGAGGAACTGCCGGCGGGCTTCGGTGTCGTCTTGGGTGTAGGTCGCCTGCACGGGCGGGGCCAGTGCTTCCAGCGTTTCAAGTGGTGCGCGTCGAGCCGCGAGGTCCACGGCGGCGGGTTCCAGCAGCAGCCTCATCTCGAACAGGTCGCGCACTCCCGCGAGGGTGATGGCGGTGACCCGGTAGCCCAGCCTGGGACGTACCTCGATGAAGCCTTCCTGCACGAGGCGCCGCAGCGCCTCGCGGATCGGTGAGCGGCCGAAACCGGTGAACTGGGCGAGCCGGGCCTCGCGCAGCTCTTCACCGGGACGGAGGCAGCCGGTCAGCACTTGCTCTTTGAGGTGCCGGTACGCCGCGTCGGTCACGCTCCCGGTCTGCGGTTCCGGTTCAGGACGATCCAGCACAAGGGATCAACTCCTTCCTCCGATACCCCAGTGATCATGGGCGTAGTGGCCTGCCCGGCTGATCATCAGGTGGGGTCGGCCGCCTTCGGCACCTTCCGGCGCAGGTTGCGATGACGTGATGGCCCAGGGGCGGACTGGACGATCCACGGGCCGTCGGTCGAGGGATCGAGAACGCCTTGCTCCAACCACGTGTGCTGCTCGTCCAGCACCCGGCGTGCGATCACGCGGTCGTGATCGTCGGTATTGGAGGCCAGCCGGTCGAACAGCTCCTGCACGCGTCGGGTGGCCTGACGGCAGAACGCGTCCGCGAGTTCCACGGCGGCCTCACCGAGGTCGTCACGAGCCTTGGCGTACACGCACGCGGCACTCATCGCGTACAGCTCGGCGACGATGTCGACCAGCCGTCCGACGTGGAGTTGGTGCTCCTCGAACTCCTCGCCCCACCGTGCCAAGCCGTCGGTGAGGCGCTGGGCGACCTTGTGCGCGGCCTGCTCGACGAACAACAGGTGCGGGACCAGCGGCCCATAGTGCGCCAGGCCGGTCGACGTGCTGTCGCCGGGGCCGTCCCACCGGTACTCGGAGAGGATCTCGTGGGCGAGGAACACGCGCAGCACCTCGCTGGAGCCGTCGAAGATGCGGCCGACGCGCAGGTCGCGCAGCAGTTGCTCGACCGGCACACCGCGCTCACCGCGCGCCGCGGCGGACTCGGCCGTCTCGTAACCACGCCCACCGCGGACCTGCACCAGCTCGTCGGCGATCAGCCACGCCTTCTCCGTGGCGTACAGCTTGGCCAGCTCCGCGTCGATCCGCGTGTCGACCTGCCCGTCATCGGCGTGGCGCCCGGTCACCTCGACGATGGCCTCCAGCGCGAAGGCGGTGGCGGCGATGAACGCGATCTTGCCCGCCACGGCCTCGTGCTCGCCGATGGGGCGGCCCCACTGCACCCGGGCCTTGGACCACTCGCGGGCGATCTTCAGGCTCCACTTCGCGGCGGCGGCGCACACCGCGGGCAGGGACAGCCGACCGGTGTCCTGGGCGGCGAGGGCGATCTCCAGTCCTTCCCCTTCACCACCGATCCGGTTGCCGGCGGGCACGACCACCTCGTGCAGCCGGATGACGCCGTTCTCGACGCCGCGCAGGCCCAGGAAGGCGTTGCGGTGCTCGATCGTGACACCGGGGGAGTCGGCCTCGACCACGAACGCGGTCATGCCGCCCGCGTGGTCCTCCGTGTCGGGGACCTGAGCCAGCACGACCAGCAGGTCGGCGAGCACACCGTTGGTGGCCCACGACTTCACGCCGTTGAGGACGTAGGTGTCGCCGTGGGGGACGGCGGTGGTGTGGATCCGGTAGGGGTCGTTGCCGATGTCCGGCTCGGTGAGGGCGAACGCGGAGATCTCCCGGACGCACCGGGGCAGGAACTCCTGCTTCTGCTCCTCGGTGCCGAACAGGGCGATCGGCTGCGGCAGCCCGATGGCCTGGTGCGCGGCCAGCAGCTCGCTCAACGCGGGGTGCACGCTGCTGGCCAGCATCAGCGCCCGGTGGTAGCACACGCCGGGCAGCCCCAGGCCGCCGTAGGCGCGCGGGATCTTGATCGCGAACGCGCCGAGGTCGCGCAGGCCGGTGATCACCTCGTCGGGGAGGTGGTCGTCCCGCTCGATCGCCGGGGCGTCGATGTGGGTGAGGAACTCGCGCAGGCGTTCCAGGAACGCCTCGCTCTCCTCGTCCAAGCGCTGTCCGACGCCCGGAGGCAGGGTCAGGAGGTCGATCCGCGCGCTGCCCCGGAACAACTCGCGCCCGAAGCTCGGTTTCCGGCTCGTTCCACCGGATGCCTGTAGATCGACGGCCTCGTCCAACTGCTCGGTGCTCAAGGAGCCGCTCCTTCAGGACGCCGGGGTGGCGCGGATGATCGACAACGGCCCCGCGGCGGCGTGGGCGACCGACTCGACCGTGAACCCGGTGTCGGCGAGCATGGTCCGGAAGTCGCTCTCGGTCCGCTCCCGACCGCCGGAGGTGACCATCATGTTCACGTCGGTGTAGAACATGATCCGCGTCTCGGCGGACACCGTCTCGGCGGACGCGGTCTCGGGAAGCACCGAGCCGATGATCAGCAGGGTGGCGGTGTCGGGCATGTGGGCCCGGCAGGTGCGCAGGATCGCGCGCGCCGGTTCGTCGTCCCAGTCCTGGAACACGCTCTTGATGATGTACAGGTCACCGTCGGCGGGCACGGACTGGAAGAAGTCGCCGGCGACGACCTCGCACCGGTCGGCGACGCCGGCCGCACCGAGCACCTCGGCCGCTTGGGCCACACCGCTGGGGCTGTCGACGACCGTGCCGCGCAGGTGCGGGTTGGCGCCCAGGATCGCGGCCAGCAGGGTGCCGTCGCCGCCACCGAGGTCCACGACGTGCTCGACCCCGGAGAAGTCGTGGGCGGCGGCGATCCGGTCGGCCGAGATGCGGGACTCCTGGCCCATCGCCTCGTTGAACAGCGCGCTCAGCTCGGGGTGTTCGGCCAGGTAGCCGTAGATGTCCTTGCCGTGCACGTGGGCGAACGACGGTTCGCCGGTGCGCACGACGCGGCCGAGCTCCTGCCAGGCCGTGAACAGCGTCGGGTCGCAGAACATCCTGGTGAACGCGTGCAGCGAGTCCGGCGAGTCGGTGCGCAGCTGGGCGCCGACCTCGGTCAGGCCGAAGCGCCCCGGCTCGGGCTCGGTGGTGACACCGGCCGCGGCGAGCGTGCGCAGCAGGCGGTGCAGCGACGGCTCGTGCGTGCCGGTGGCCGCGGCCAGCTCGGTGCTGGTGCGCGTGCTGTCACCGATGTGGTCGGCGAGCTTCAGCTCGGCGGCCAAGCCCAGCGCGTGAGCGGTCATGTAACCGCCGATCAGCTCGATCAGCGCGGCACGGTCACCGGCCTTCTTGTCAGTGCTCGCGGGTGCTGTGCTGGTCATCTCCAACGCCTTCCGTTGCTGGTGGTCTGTCAGGGACGGGTCAGCCGGTGCCGGACCCAGACGTTCGGCTCCACGTACGCGGCGTGGTCGTGCTCGACGCTGACCATCACCGGGCTGAGCGCGCCGGGGACCACGAGAGGGCCGCTGCGGTCGAACGGCAGGCCGGTCCAGGCACGCCACTGCGCGAGGCTGCCACCGATGGTCATCGACGCGGGGCACACCTTGACGATCTCGGCGCCTTCCCTCACGTGCACGCGCAGCCAGGGGTCCGCGGGCAGCCCGTCGGGTCGGGTGCGCGCGGCGTACTCGGCCATGGTCACGTGCGGCTCGGTGTGCTTGTGGCTGGGGCGCACGGCGACGACGACGTCGTTGTAGCCCTCCCGGCGTGCTCGTTCCTTCAGGGCGGCGAGCGTGCGGCCGGAGAGGTTCTGTGCCCGCTTGCCGGGCACCACGGCGACTTCGAGCGCGCAGAGCGTGTTCAGGTGCGCGCCCGCGTAGGTGTCGGTCATGCTCTGCCGCAGCGCCTCGTCCCACCCGGTGTCGGGCAGGCTGCCGGGGTCTCCGTCCCACGCGAAGGGCACGCTCGCGGCCCGGGCCACGACCTCGCCGTCGTCGAGCACGACGAGCTGGTGGCGCGCGTGGCGATCGAACGCCCAGTCGACGAGCACCGGGTCCGGACGGATGTACTCGGGCCAGGCCGCCTCCATGGTCAGCATGGCCTCTTCCAGGTCGGGGCGTTCGGCGAGACTGACCACCTGCAGGTCCACCAGGGTGGACATGGCTACCTCCGAGGGTTGCGTCAGGCCGCCAGCCGCGCGGCCGGCAGCGCGTCGGTGGACAGGACGACGGGGTCTCCGGCGTGTTCGCGCAGCAGAGCGAGGTAATCCGCTCGCGGGATCGGCGCCGCGCCCAAGAGGCGGGCATGGGCGCCGTCGTGCTGGACGTCCACGGCGATCCCACCGGCATCGGCGAGCCGCCGCATCAGGTCGAACACGGCGACCTTGCCCGCGCCACTGCGACGGGTGAACTGGGAGTCGGCGCTGAACACGCCGCCGACCAGCACGCCGAACGTGCCGCCGACGAGCTGTTCGCCCTCCCACACCTCGACGCTGTGCGCGTGCCCTGCCTCGTGCAGCCCGATCACGCCGTTCACCAGGTCGTCGGTCAGCCACTGCGACTCGCGGTCCGCGCGGCACTGCTCCACGACGCGCTCGAAGGCGCGGTCGAGCGTGGTGGTCCACACGACTTTGTTGCGCAGCTGTTGGCGCAGGCTCCGCTGGATCCGGGCCCGGGCGGCGAAGATCACCGGTCGGGGATCGGGTGAGCACCAGGCCACCGAGTACGGGTCACCGCCGTTGAAGACCTGGACGAGGCCGGCGGCCACGTCGGCTTCGCTGACGACCTCATGGACGAAGCGTTGTTCCGGCGACGAGGCGGGGAACGGGAACAGACCGTGCCGGTAGGCGTCGAACAAGGCCGCTGGGGACAGCTCGTCGCGGAATGCGACCGGTCCCTCGGAAGGGGCGCCGGCCAGGTCCAGCAGTCCCCACGTGGTGGCGTGGTGGGTCGGTAATCGGTTCGTCATCGCGCTCACAGGAACTCCACGGAAGTCAGGTAGCGGAGGTAGCGGTCGAGCATCGCGGTGTCGACCGGCGGGATCTCGATGCCGCTGCCACGCAGCCTGTTCTCGACGTTGGTGCGGGTGAACTCGGGAAAGGTCGTTTCCAAGTACATTTCGGCGACGCTCATCGCGCCTGTCGCGCACCGGTCGATGAACAGCGGGGCGAACGGGGTCATCGGGTGGTCGGGCCGTTCCACGGCCAGCTCCACCATGCGTTCGACCCACTCGCTCCAGGACACCTCGCGCACCTCGTGGCCGTGGGCGCGCAACCGCTCCACGAGGTCACCGATGTAGGCCTTGTTCGGGTTGGTCAGGTGGTAGACCTCGCCTGCCGGCAGCGCCGAGCGGGCGATGTGCACGACGGCGGCGGCGAAGCGGTCCACCGGCGTGTAGTCCAACGGCAGCGCGGCGATCGGCGCGACGCCGGTGTCCACGACGAACTTCTTCATCGCGCACATCTCGGTGGAGGTGTTCCACGCGCCGGTCACGCAGTCCCCGGAGATGTCCGCGGCGCGGTAGATCGCCACGGGCAGTCCCTGCTTCGCCGCGTTCTTCAGCAGCGCCTCGGCGACCCACTTGCTCTCCACGTAGCCCACGGACAGGTGGTCGGCATGGTCGGCGGAAGTGTCCTCGGTGACGTGGTGGACGCCCGCGGTGCCGAAACCGGACACCACGGCCATCGTGGAGGTGTAGTGCACCGGGATGTTGCGGTACCGGCCTGCCAACCGGACGACCTCACGGGTGCCGCCGACGTTGGCCGGGCGCATGTGCGAGTAGGGGTAGATGAAGTTCACCAGCCCGCCGGGGTGGTGGACCACGTCGACCGTGCGGGCCAGGGTGTCGAAGTGCTCCTCGGACAGGCCGAACAGCGGTTGGTCGAGGTCTCCGACGACCGGCACGATCCGTCCGGCCGCGCGGTGCTCGTCGAGGTCGTCGCGGAAGTAGTGCACCGCGTTGTGCTGGATGCGGCGCAGGGCGTGCTCGTCGTCCTTCGCGCGCACCAGGCAGTGCACCATCGCGTCGGTGGTGGTGAGCAGTTCGCGCAGCAGGTAGATGCCCAGGAAGCCGCTGACGCCGGTGAGGAAGACGTGCCCCGGGTCCTGCCAGCGGGGCGGGTCGGTGACCGTGCGCTGGATCGGCACCTCGACCTGCGACTCGGCGGCGAAGTCGACCTGCTTGCGCGTGTCGTCACCCGCGAGCGTGCCGGCGCGGGCGTCTTGGACCGCCTGGGCGAAGCCGCGCAGGGTGGCGTCCTCCAGCAGCAGGCGGATCAGCGGTCGTACTTGGGTGATCTGCACGCCGAACGTGGCACGCACCTTCGCCAGCAGTTCGGCGGCGAGGATCGAGTTGCCGCCCAGCTCGAAGAAGTTGCTCTCCGGGCCGACCTCCTCGGCGCCGAGGACCTGGCACCACAGCTTGGCGATGCCGTGCTCGGTCGCCCCGGCGGTGGAGCCGGCGCCCCTCGACGTCGGCGCGTCCGGCACGGGCTCGGGCAGGGCGTCGAGGTCGATCTTCCCGTTGGTCTTGACCGGCATCTCGGCCAGCTCCACGAAGGCCGTCGGCACCATGAAGCCGGGTAGGAGACCGGACGCGAAGGTCCTCAACTCCTCGGCCGTGGGGGAGTGCGCGGTGTTGCCCGGCACGGTGTAGTGGGCGATGAGCTGCGCCTGCCCGTTGTGCTCGTGTGCGGTCACGGCGACGTCCTCGACCAGGTCGTGCCCGGCCAGCACCGCCTCGACCTCCGCCGGTTCCACCCGGAAGCCGCGGATCTTGAGCTGTCGGTCGGTGCGGCCGAGGATCTCCAGCTCGCCCGTCGCCGTCCACGCGCCGAGGTCGCCGGTGCGGAACATGCGCGCTCCCGGTTCCTCGGCGAGCGGGTCGGGCAGGAACCGGGCCCGGTGCGGGGCCTCCTCGACCAGGTAGCCGTAGGCGACACCCGGACCACCGAGGTAGACCTCGCCCCGCTCACCGGGAACGACCGGTCGCAGGTCTTCGTCCAGGACGTGCACCACGGTGCCGGGCAGCGGGCGTCCGACCGGTGCGTTGCCCAGCGCGGGCAGCACGTCCTCGGTGACTTCCGCGGTGCAGGAGGTGACGGTGGTTTCGGTCAACCCGTAGGCGTTGACCAGCCGCGTGTCGGGCATCAGCCGCAGTGCGGTGCGGCAGTCCTCGGCGCGTACCGCCTCGCCGCCCACGATCGCCAGCCGCACCGGCAGGTCGACCGGTTTCCCGGCGTGCTCGGACAGGAAACCGCGCCAGTAGGCGGGGGTGAGGTCCATGACCGTGATGCCGTGCCCGACCACCCGGTCCGCGAACTCGCTGGGAGCCCACGTCGTCTCCGGC
The DNA here is from genome assembly GCF_050946825.1 of Actinosynnema sp. CA-299493. Classification (NCBI taxonomy): domain Bacteria; kingdom Bacillati; phylum Actinomycetota; class Actinomycetes; order Pseudonocardiales; family Pseudonocardiaceae; genus Actinosynnema; species Actinosynnema sp. CA-299493. The sequence goes on along the minus strand of NZ_CP191993.1, from coordinate 6,550,067 downwards.
AGGACGAGCGTCGCGCCGCCGGTCAGGGCGACCAGGATCTGCTCGATCGAGGTGTCGAAGGACAGGGAGGCGAACTGGAGCACCCGGTCGGCAGGGGTGATCCCGTAGAGCGGACCGAGCTGTCCGAGCAGGTAGCTCAACGACCGGTGCTGGACCACCACGCCCTTGGGCACGCCGGTGGAGCCGGAGGTGTAGATGACGTACGCGGTGTCCGAGGGATCCACCGTCACCTCGGGCGGCGAGGTCGCGGTGCCGGAGTCGGCGGTGGCCACGCTGACGGGAAGGTCGGTGAAGCGGCCGGGCTCGTCGGTGATGACGACCTGGCAGCCGGTCTCCTTGATGAAGGTCTCCAGCCGGCCGACCGGCACACCGCGCTCGACCGGGAGGTACGCCGCGCCGGCCTTCCACGTGGCGAGCAGCGCGACGATCGCGTCGACGGAGCGCTCCAGGTGGACCACGACCACCGATCGACGGTCCACCCCGCTGTCCCGGAGGTGGTTGGCCAGCCCGTTGGCCCGTGCGTCGAGTTCCGCGTAGTCGATTCGCGCGTTCCCGCACACGACGGCGGTGTGGTGCGGTCGGGTGACGGCGTGCCTGGCGACGAGGTGGTGAACCGGTAATTCCCGGTGAACGTTCATCAAGTCCCCTCAGCGTGGAGCCCGACGAGACAAGCGCTCGAATGGCGGCCTGCCGTCAAGCGTGTTCGTTGACACCCTGAAGACGTCCGTTCCACGCGGCCCGGGCGCGACTGCGGCACCGAACCCGCTGGGTTGAGCTCTGCACGTGGATCACGGACGTCCCGGGCGACGTCTGGTCTTCGTGGCTGTGCTCGGTGGCCTCGATTCCGCAAGTAAACGACGATTAGCGGAAGGGCTTTGGTGAAATTTCACCACCGACATTACGGGTGGAACCGGACATCGTCAAGTGGAAGGGGATGCCTTTGTTGTCCTGGAAATGGGCATGACAAATTTCCCGACGCCGTCCGATGTGCGCGGGAAAGGAATTCGGTGTTCTCCTGGACCGCGTCCCGGTGCGGCTGGGGACCGCACCGGGACGCGAGGACCTACTGCGCGTTCGCCTCGGTCTGAGCCTGGTCCGTCGAAGCCGCACCGGTCGGCGGCACGTGCTTCAACCGCGTCGCGGCGATCACGGCGGCGACCGCCGCGATCACCGCCGCGACGATGGCGGCGAGGTTCAGACCGCTGGTGAACGCGGCGCGTGCAGCGTCCAGCAAGGACGAGGCGGCGTCGCCGGGCAGTTGGCCCGCCGCGGCCACCGCGCCGTCGATGCTGTCCCGCGCGGCCGAACTCGCCTCGGCCGGCAGATCCGCCGGAAGCGTGCCGTCGATCTCGTTGCGGTAGGTCGCCACGCCGACGCTGCCGACGAGCGCGACCCCCAGCGAGATGCCCAGGTCGTTCGCGGTGGTGCTCAGGCCCGACGCCGCGCCTGCCTTCTCCGGCGGGACGGAACCGACGACGAGGTCGGTCGTCAGCGCCATGGACGGTGCGACCGCCGGGTACAGCACGATGAAGCCCGCGATCAGCAGCGGCAGCCCGGACGCGCTGTCGACCTGGGTCAGCATCCCGTAGCCGATCACCTGGATGGCCAGACCGGCGGCGATGACGTAGCCGGGACGCACCTTGCGGGCGATGATCGGCGAGGACGTCGCCACCACGATCAGGATCAACGCCGCGGGCAGGATCGCCAGACCCGTCTGCAGCGGCGACAACCCGGCGACCAGCTGCAGGTACTGCGTGAACATCAGGTACGTGCCGCCCAGCGCGGTGGCGGAGAGGATGAACACGGCCAGTGCGCCGCTGACGGTGCGGTTGGCGAACAGCCGCACGTCCAGCAGCGGGTGCTCGGCCTTGAGCTGGCGCAGCGTGAACCACACACCGAACAGCAGACCCGCTGCGATGGTCACCAGCGCCACCACCAGGGCGTCGTCCTTCGCCAACGCCTTCACGCCGTAGACGAACGGCAGCAGCGTCGCCAGCAGCAGCACCGCGCTGACCAGGTCGAGACGACCTGCGCCCGTGTCGCGGTGCTCGGGCAGCAGGAACGGCGCGCCGATCACGACCAGGGCCATGATCGGAACGGCGACCAGGAAGGTCGCGCGCCAGGAGAACGCCTCCAGCAGCAGGCCGCTCAGCAGCGGTCCGAGTGCGACACCGGCGGAGATGCCGGCCGCCCACGCGCCGATCGCGACACCGCGCTGCTTGGCGTCCTGGAACGTGGCGAAGATCAGGCCCAGCGTGGCGGGCATCTGGATCGCCGCCGCCAGACCCAGGACCGCGCGCCATACGATCATCAGTGCCGGGTCGTCGGTGAACGCGGCCACCACCGACACGACGCCGAAGATCGCCGCGCCGAGGATGAGCATCCGACGTCGGCCGATCCGGTCGCCGAGGGTGCCCATCGTCACCAGGAACCCGGCCATCATGAAGCCGTAGATGTCCAGGATCCACAGCATCTGCGTGCTGCTGGGAGCCAGGTCCGCGGCGATGTGCGGGATCGCCAGGAACAGGATCGTGAGCATCATGAACAAGAGCAGGGAAGGAAGGACCAGCAGGACCAGTCCTAACCACTCCCGGCGTCCGGCCTTCGGGGCGGACGTGCTGTTCGCAGAGGACATGGTGTTTCCCTTCGCGGCGTGATCGTCGCGGTCGTCGCCCAGGTCGGCGACCGACGTCCTTCGATTCGACTACCCGATCGGCCGGTGTGGTACACATACCCAGCCCGGGTACGGGTACAACTTATACCGCTAGGGGGTATGGGTAGCAAGTCGAGAGGAGTGCTCGGGTTTGACAGGGCTCCAGGTCGGTGTTGCCATGCCTGCATGGACCACGAGGTCAAGAAGCTCGTCGCCCGAGCGCGACAGCGCACCGCAGAACGCCCGTACAGCAACAGATTCCTCGATCTGTTGGACAACGGCGCCCTTCCCGTCGAGCGCTTGCGGCAGCTCGCCGCGGAGTTGCACCGGTTGGTCGCCAGCGACCGCCGAAGCTTCACCCTGCTCGCATCGCGCTTCCCGGAGTCTCCGGCCGGTGACTTCTACCTGACGATGGCGCAAGGCGAGGGCGAAGCGCTGCGGCTGTTGTCGGACTTCGCCGCGGCGGTCGACGTGGACCAGGCCGAGCGCCGTGCCCACGAACCGCTTCCGCTCGCCCAGGTCTATCCCGCGTACCTGGCGCAGGTCGCCCTCGGTGGCGGCAGTAGCGCGGTCGCGCTGGCGTTGCTGGCGAACGTCGCGGAGTCCGGTTCCACCTACCGGCGCGTGGCCGACGCACTCCAGACCCGATACGGCTTCTCCGGTAAGGCGGTGGGCCACTTCCGCTTCTTCGGCGAGACGCCCGACGAACTGCTCGACCAGGCCGAAGCCGTGGTGGCGCACGGCCTCGCCGCGGGCGAGGACCCGGACGAGGCCGTGCGGACCGCCCGTTTGGTGAGCGTCTACGAGTCGCTGTTCTGGGATGCCCTGGCCGAGGGAATCACCGAGAGCTGACTCGCGAGGTCAACCGGTGACACCTCGACCCGCCGGTCGATCCGGTCCTCCGCCCACGTGCTGGTGTCCACCAGCCACCACCGCTCGACCTCGATCACGTACAGGCGGTGCGGGGCTGGTGGCGCCAGCTGCGATGACGGCAACGTCCACCGGGCACGATCCTGCGGATCGGGCAGCACCGCGTCGTAGAACGAACTGTGGAAGCGCTCCACGTCCTCGTCCCGCAACTCGGTGCACGTGCCGCTGAACTGCGCTCCGTCCACCGCCGTGAGCCCACCGCCGGTCTTGGCCGTGAACAGCGTCCCGCTCACCTGGGGCCGCACAGCGATGTCGCGAGAGTGCCTGGACTGCACGGCCGAGCCGAACAGCAACCGGAGCGGCTCGGCCAGCCACGCGTACTGGAGCACCGCCGACCAGGGCGTGCCGTCCGGCGACACGGTGGCCAACGTCAGGTACTTCGCCTCGTCGAGCAGCCGCCGCGTCCGGACTGCCGGGCTGTCGTTCACGATGTCCCGCCTTTCTGCAACGCGGAGACCCGGTGGTGGACGGGACCTGTGTCACCCCCGCCCGCCACCAGGCCGGCTCATCGGTGGTTGAGCAGCACGGGCAAGGCCAGGACGTCGTTGGCGATGAACGAGCGCAGCGGCTCGACCTCGTCCGGAGCCACGGCAAGGGCCAAGCGTGGAAAGCGGTCGAACAGCGCCGGCAGGGCGACCGCGGCCTCCAGTCGAGCCAGACGCGCGCCGGGGCAGAAGTGCGGACCCGCACCGAACGCCAGGTGTTCCTTGTTCGCGCGGTGGATGTCGAACTCACCCGGGTTGTCGTGAAGTCTCGGATCGCGGCCGTGCGCGCCGAACGCGATCAGCACCGCGTCCCCGGCGTGGATGACCACGCCTTCACCCAGTTCGATGTCCTCGGTCGCCCACCTCATCGGCAGGTGCATCACCGGGCAGTGGACCCGCAGTGCCTCTTCGACCACGTCGGTCCACTTCGCCGGATCGGCCTGGGCGACAGCGAGCTGGTCGGGGTGGGCGAGCAGCTCACGCGCCGCATGATCGATCAAGGAAACGGTGGTCTGACTGCCACCGCCGATCATCAGCAGCAGCGTCGAGATCAGCTCCTGCTCGCTCAGCGGCGCTTCGCCCTCGACTCGCGCGGTGAGCAGGAAGCTGGTCAGGTCGTCGCCGGGCTCGCGCCGCTTGGTGTCGATCAGCAGGCGCATCGCGCGGTCCATGTCCTCGTTGAGCCTGGCCGACTCGTCCTCGGGGACATCGGTCGCCACGACCACGCGAAGGATGCGCAGCACCTCGGCCCGCTGGTCGTCCGGGACGCCGAACAGGTCGCAGATCAGCCGGGTGGGCACACCGTGGGAGAAGGCCGCGTGCAGGTCGACGGGCTCGTTCCCGGGGCGTGACCACAGGTCGTCGAGCAGGTCGGCGGTGATCGCCTCGAGCTGCGACCGCATCGCGTCGATGCGCTTGGGGGTGAAGGCCGGGGCGATCAGCCTGCGCAGCCTGGTGTGCTCGTGGCCCTGAGCGGTGAACATCGAGTCCACGTCCACCCAAGGCGCCAGCCACGGGATCGAACCGGGCTGGTAGTCGGAGTTGTTCTTCTTGAGGTTGCGCGAGATACCTGGATGGGTGAGCAACCGCTTGACCACGTCGCCTCGGGTGACGGACCAGGCGGATACACCCTCGGGTAACTCGACCGGGACGGCGGGAGCGGACGCCCTGAGTTCGTCGATCTGTTTGTACATGCACCCGCCACCACCGCTGTCGAGCTTCGTGCTCGTGGGTGTGCTGAAGCCGATCATGCTGCACCTCCTCGGAAGTACGCCTATCACGGGCTTGTCGACACTGGTACCCGCCGCACGGGTCAGGTAGCGGGTCGCTCGGCAGACGCTTCGGCCGTGAAGCCGGTCCTCGTGTGCGCACCGTCGCAGAACGGCTTGTCCTGCGATTGGCCACACCTGCACAGCAGGACGCTCCGACGCTGCGGCACGTCGTACTCCCGGCCTTCGTGATCGACCAGTTTCACCGGCCCTTTCACCTGGTAGGGGCCGGAGTTCACGACCTTGATCACTACTTCGGGTTGCTGCTGGTCCATCGTGGGTTCCCGGGGTCGGGCGGCTCGCGGCGCGTGCCGCGAGCCGCCGGGCGAGGGTGGGTTCAGGAAGCGATCCGGTAGCCGGCTTCGGTCACGGCCGTCCTGACGATCTCGGGGTCGACCTGGCTGCCGGAGACCGTCACCTCACCGCTGGCGACGTCCACGTCGACGTCCTCTACACCGTCAACGGCGCTGACCGCGTCGGTCACCTTGTTGACGCAGGAGTTGCACGTCATGCCTTCAACGTTGATCGAGATGGTGCTCATCGACGCTCCCAAGCTAGTAAACGGAACCCCCGTACGGTATCAGAGCCGACGAAGTGGTTGCCCGACAAGGAGGAGCGCTGTGTCGTCTGCTGGGAAACTTCCAGGTCAGGACCGTACGAGTCGCCCGATCGCCGCGCTCGCCTCGGCGATCTTCGCCTCGGCCACCTCGCCGCCCTCCGCGACTGCTTCGGACACGCAGTGCTTGAGGTGCTCGTCGAGCAGGCCGAGTGACACCGCCTGCAGCGCCTTGGTCGCGGCAGCGATCTGGGTGAGCACGTCGATGCAGTACTCGTCACCCTCGACCATGCGCTGCAGGCCGCGGATCTGGCCCTCGATGCGGCGCAACCGCTTCAGGTGGTCGTCGCGGCGGTGTGCGTAGCCCGGCATGGCGAGAGTCCTTTCGGCAGGTCAACCCAAGTTCAGGATACGCGGAACGTGGTGTCGACGACGCTGCCGAACTGCGGCGGGCGTGGTGGGAGTCGTCGGTCAAGGATTGCCTCTTACCCCAGGGGGGTAGTCTTTGGCGACATGGCGCGAGTCCTCACCCTGATCGTGTCGTTCGGGTGCGCCGGTCACTCGAAGGGGCACCTTTGACCTGTATACCCCTGCGGGGTATCGTCAGGATTGAGTGAGAGGGGCATCGGATGCACGGGTACACAGCGAACAAGGACGCGGTGCTGAAACGGCTGCGTCGCGTCGAAGGGCAGGTCCGCGGCTTGCAGCGGATGGTCGAGAGCGACGAGTACTGCATCGACGTGCTCACCCAGATCGCCGCCGCGACCAAGGCGCTGCAGGCGGTGTCGCTCAACCTACTCGACGAGCACCTCAAGCACTGCGTGGCGGATGCGCTGACGCAGGGTGGCGAGGGCGCGGAGGCCAAGGTCAATGAGGCAAGCGAGGCCATCGCACGCCTGGTGCGTTCCTGAACATCGACACGTTGACGAGGAGTAACCCCATGGCCGAGTCCACTTACACCGTCACCGGCATGACCTGTGACCACTGCGTGGCATCCGTGACCGAGGAGGTCTCGGAGATCCCCGGTGTCACCGACGTCGACGTCGACCTGGCGACGGGGGCCGTCAAGGTCACCAGTGCTGAACCTGTGGCCGAGGCGGACGTGCGTGCGGCGGTCGAGGAAGCGGGCTACGCGTTGGCGAGCTGACTCGCGCGACGCACCGGGTGACGCGGAGCGCCGGTCCGCCGGCCTCCATCATGTGTGAAGGGTATTCGCAATGAATGCAGCAGCGAAGCTCGCCACCTACGGCGTGGCGCTCGCCCTGGTCGCCGGTGGCGCCTGGGCGGCCGGGAGCGCTGTCGGTCCCTTCTCCGTCGAGGCCGCGGGCCACGACACGTCCGGCGCTGAGGGCGCCGGGCACGGGGACGACCACGGCGACGCCGTCGCGGGAGCAGAGCAGGACCAGCCGGCCGGGCTGGCATCGTCTCGGGGCGGTTACACCCTCACGCCCGTCGACACGACGCTGACCGCCGGGACCACCGACACCTTCTCCTTCCGGATCACCGGCCCCGACGGCGCGGCGGTGACCGCCTTCGACGTCGAGCACGACAAGCGGATGCACCTCATCGCGGTACGACGCGACACCTCCGGCTTCCGGCACGTCCACCCGGAGATGGCCGCCGACGGCACCTGGACCGTTCAACTGCCGGTGTCGGGCGCGGGCTCCTACCGGGTGTTCGCCGACTTCAAGCCCACCGGCGGCGAGGCCGTCACGCTGGGTGTCGACGTCACCGCCGCCGGGCAGTTCGAGCCGCAGCAGTACACGCCGTCGCGGGTGGCCCAGGTCGACGGCTACGAGGTGCGCTTGGACGGCGAGCTCAAGCCCGGTGAGGCGTCGCCGGTGCGGCTGACCGTGAGCAGGGGTGGCACGCCCGTCACCGACTTGGAGCCCTATCTCGGTGCCTACGGCCACCTGGTGGCCCTGCGGCAGGGTGACCTCGCCTACCTGCACGTCCACCCCGAGGGCACGCCCGGTGACGGGAAGACGGCCGCCGGGCCGGAGGTCGCGTTCGTCTCCGAGGTGCCGTCCGCGGGCGGGTACCGGCTGTTCCTGGACTTCCAGCACGGCGGTGTCGTGCGCACCGCGGAGTTCACGGTGACCACCGAGGGCATCCAGGGCCAGCAGCCCGCGCCGACGCCGACGGCACCGTCGGCACCGGTCGAGGAAGGGCACGGGGAAGAGGAAGGGCACGGACATGGCTGACACGCGGCTCGAACTCTCGATCACCGGCATGACCTGCGCCTCGTGCGCCAACCGGATCGAGCGCAAGCTCAACAAACTCGACGGCGTGACCGCCACGGTCAACTACGCCACCGAGAAAGCGCGCGTCACCTTCTCCGATGACGTCGACCCGCAGACCTTGGTCCAGCAGGTCGAGGCCGCCGGGTACGGCGCCACGCTGCCCTCCGCCGACCCGGAACACGCCGAGGCCGCCGAGGTCGACCCCACCAGGACCCTGCGGCAGCGGCTGATCGGCTCGACCGTGCTCGCGGTGCCGGTGATCGTGCTGGCCATGGTTCCAGCGCTCCAGTTCACCTACTGGCAGTGGATCTCCCTCACGCTGGCGGCCCCGGTGCTGGTCTGGGGCGCCTGGCCGTTCCACCGGGCGGCGTGGACGAACCTGCGCCACGGCGCGGCCACCATGGACACGTTGATCTCGATGGGCACGGTCGCGGCGTTCGGCTGGTCGTTGTACGCGCTGCTGTGGGGCACCGCGGGCACGCCCGGCATGACGCACCCGTTCGAGCTCACCGTCCAGCGCGCCGACGGCGCCGGGTCGATCTACCTGGAAGTCGCCGCCGGCGTCACCGTGTTCATCCTGGCCGGCCGCTACTTCGAGGCCCGCTCCAAGCGGCGCGCGGGCGCGGCCTTGCGAGCGCTGCTGGAACTGGGCGCCAAGGATGTCGCCGTGCTGCGCGACGGCCGCGAGGTACGCGTCCCGATCGCCGATCTGATGGTCGGGGACCGGTTCGTGGTGCGGCCCGGCGAGAAGATCGCCACGGACGGTGTGGTCGACGAGGGCAGCTCCGCGGTCGACGCGAGCATGTTGACCGGTGAGTCCGTGCCGGTCGAGGTCGGTCCCGGCGACGCCGTGGTCGGTGCGACCGTCAACGCCGGCGGACGCCTGGTCGTCAAGGCCACCCGCGTGGGCACCGACACCCAGTTGGCGCAGATGGCCAAGCTGGTCGAGGACGCACAGGGCGGCAAGGCCGAAGCCCAGCGCTTGGCGGACCGCATCTCCGGCGTTTTCGTCCCCATCGTCATCGCCCTCGCCGTGGGCACGCTGGCCTTCTGGCTCGGTGCTGGTGGCGGCGTCTCCGCCGCGTTCACCGCCGCGGTGGCGGTGCTGATCATCGCCTGCCCGTGCGCCCTCGGGTTGGCCACGCCGACCGCGCTGCTGGTCGGCACCGGCCGGGGCGCACAGCTCGGCATCCTGATCAAGGGGCCGGAGGTGCTGGAGTCCACCCGGCGGGTCGACACCGTCGTGCTGGACAAGACCGGCACCGTCACCACCGGCCGGATGAGCCTGGTCGCCGTGCACCCGGCCGCGGGCGTCGCGGAGGACGAAGTACTGCGCTTGGCGGGTGCGCTGGAGCACGCCTCCGAGCACCCCATCGCCAAGGCGATCGCGACCGGCGCGGCCGACCGGGTGGGGGAGCTGCCCGAGGTCGAAGGTTTCCAGAACCACGAGGGCGTGGGCGTGCAGGGCGTGGTCGACGGGCACGCGGTCGTCGTCGGCCGTGAACGCCTGCTGGCCGAGTGGTCCGTCCACCTCGACCAGGACCTCGTCAAAGCCAAGGAGGCGGCCGAACAGCGTGGCCACACCGCTGTCCTCGTCGCGTGGGACGGGCAGGCGAAAGCGGTCCTCGCGGTCGCCGACACGGTCAAGCCGACCTCGGCCGAAGCCGTCCGGCGCCTGCGCGAGCTGGGCTTGACCCCGGTCCTGCTGACCGGCGACAACAAGGCCGCCGCCCGCGCGGTCGCCGCCGAGGTCGGCATCGACGAGGTCATCGCCGAAGTCCTGCCCAAGGACAAGGTCGACGTCATCACCCGCCTCCAGGGCGAGGGCAAGGTCGTGGCCATGGTGGGCGACGGGGTGAACGATGCCGCGGCGTTGGCCAAGGCCGACCTGGGCCTCGCGATGGGCACCGGCACCGACGCCGCCATCGAGGCGAGCGACCTCACCCTGGTACGCGGCGACTTGATGGCCGCAGTGGACGCGATCAGGCTCGCCCGCCGCACTCTGAGCACCATCAAGGGCAACCTGTTCTGGGCCTTCGCCTACAACGTGGCGGCCTTGCCCCTGGCTGCCGCCGGACTGCTGAACCCGATGATCGCGGGTGCCGCCATGGCGTTCTCCAGTGTGTTCGTGGTCAGCAACAGCCTGCGCCTGCGCGGTTTCCGTGCCACCGCGCCGACCGACCAGACCGCCGGGGCCCGGACCACTGCGGAGAAGGCGCTCGCAAAGGTCGCCTGACACCCGACTGCGGTGTGGGTCCGAATGCCACTTCGGACCCACACCGCAGTCTTAATCCACGCGACCGTACCGGCTTTCCAGCTCTGGAGCCTCCCGCCCGACCTGCTGGTAGCGGTGGCTCCGACACCGGTCAGCTCAACGAGGCCAACAACTCCCGGCACGCCTGCTCGCAGCGACGGCACGCCTCGGCGCAGATCCGGCAGTGCTCGTGCATGCTCGCGTGCTGGCCGCACTCATCACCGCAGGCCTTGCATGCCGTCGCGCACGCTTCGAGCAACGCACGGGTCAGGTTCGCGTCGTAGCCGGTGTGGCGGGACAGCACCCGGCCGGTGGTGGTGCAGACGTCGGCGCAGTCCAGGTTGGTTCGGATGCACTTGACCAACTCGGCGACGCCGCTCTCGCTCAGACAGGCGTCCGCGCACGCGGTGCACGCTTGCGCGCACTCGAAGCACGCCTCGATGCACCTCGCGAGAGCTTCTTGGTCGATACCTCCCAGGTCGGCCGGGTAGGTGCGGAGCATCTCCTGCGTCGTGGTCACCAGGACCTCCTAGTAGTCGTAGTAGATGCCTACCGGGAGTACCCACGTGCCAATCAAGCGTAACGGCCTGATGACGTGCTGTTGAACTATGCCTATAGGGGGTACCCCTATGGTGAAGCCACGATGTCGGTGGGACCGTCAGACGGGTCCACCTTGATCTGGTCACTCAGCCTTCGATGCGTCGGATGACGTCGACGCCGAAGACGTAAGGGTCGCCGCGCTGGGTGAGGGCGTACTCCAACGCCCGGCCGGCGGTCCCTGCGGGCACGGCGATGCGCGACGTGTCGCCGGGGTTGGAGAGGATGGCCTTGTCGGCCGAATTGAGCTGTTGGTACTGGGCGCGTGCGTCGTCGACCTGCTTGTAAGAGTGGCGAAGTGGGCGCCGTGTTGTGTCGTTCAGGTCCGGGCTCAGTGACAGGCGACCAAGATCACGGCCAGCAGGCCGCCGAACGCCGCGAAGACCGGGACCGTCAAGGCTGTCGCGCAAGCTGCCCCGTATGCCAGCAGGCTGCGTGCCGAGTCCGGACGTCGACGTGGGTGGGCCAGGAGTGCCAACCTCACCTCGACCGAATCCCGACCCATCGCGAGCGCCGAGCCGGGTGCGCCGTGGCCCGAAACCTTGAGCAGGGCGGCCCGGACCGCCTCGACGCCGCAGGCGCGGACCGCGGCGGCATCTGCGGCGACCTCCACCAACTCCCGCACCACACCAGGAGTCCGCCGGAACAGGGGGAGGAACGGCAGCACGGTCGACAACGCGTCAGCCGCGGCGACGAGGAGGTGGTGCCTGCCGTCGAGATGAGCGCGTTCATGGGTGAGTACGGCGTCGACCTGCTTGTCGGTCAGTCGCCGGTTGAGGCCTTCGGTGGCGACGACGACGCCCGGCGTGCCGGCCAGGCTGAACGCCAGCGGTTCGTCGTGGTCGAGCCAGAGCGTCGAAGGCGAGCCGGGTTCGTGGCGAGCCGCGACCCGGAGCACGGCGAGGTGGTCGCGACGCCTGCGTGCCCGGTGCCGTGCGCCCTTGACGCTCAGGACCGTGAGCCGGATCAAGAGCCCGGTCAACAACACCAGGCCGACGACGCCACCGGCGGCCTCGACGCGCGGGGCCAACCCGTGTTCGAGCGATGACCAGCACTCGTGCGCGAGTGCCAGTACGTCCGTGCCGTGGTCCGGCAGGAGGAGCAGGGTCACGGCCAGGGCAGAGGTGGTGACGACGCTCACCGCGGACGCCAGCCAGGCCAGCAACGGGACGAGCGGGTCGGCGCCGCGGGTGACCAGGCGCAACAACTGACGGGGTGCCAGCACACCCATCAGACCTGCCGCCACCAGCAGTGCGGCGGCCACGGTCATGTCTTGCGCGATCTCTTCGGCAGCGCTTTGCGCAACAGTTCTGTCTCGTGCTCCGACGCGGAGCGTGCAAAGTGCAGCAGCACGCCGTCCGGGTCGCCGGAGGCGTTCACCAGCTCGCGCACCGCCTTCGCGGCGGCTTCCGCGCGGCTCGTCATCGCTTCGTAGTGGTAGGCCTTGCCCACCAGTTCGCGCTGGACCCAGCCCTTGCGGTGGAGGTTGTCCAGCACGGTCAGGACCGTGGTGTACGCGAGTTGCTTACCAGTGTCGAGCCGGTCGAGGACATCGCGCACCTTCATCGGCTCCGGCGTGCGCCACAGCACGTCCATCACCGCTGCTTCCAGCTCGCCGAGCCCGTGCATCCCGCCCCCTCCGACCACGACATGTTACGCGGTCGAGGATGGCCCTGGAAGTCGCGGCTCCTGCTAGGTCGCCTCTTGCTTCCTCGTGCTGGTGCCCGTCCGGGGTTCCTGCGGCTTGACAACCAACTACCCCACGGGGGTATGTTTCGATCGCTTGGCAACATACCCCCATGGGGTATAAGCGGAACAATTGGAAGGACTTGCCATGAATCCCGATCCCCGGCGCTGGTGGGCACTCGTCGTGCTCGCGGCAGCGCAGTTCATGGTCATCATGGACACCTCGATCATCGCCGTGGCGCTGCCGGACATGCAGCGCGAACTCGGCTTCACACCGGGCGGGCTCCAGTGGGTGTTCAACGCCTACGCGGTCGCGCTCGGCGGTCTGCTGCTGCTCGGCGGCAGACTCTCCGACCTCTGGGGTGCCCGTCGGGTGTTCGCCATCGGCTGGACCACCCTCATCGTCGGCTCGGTGGTCGCCGCCGCGGCGACCGGCGCGGGCGTGGAAGTGCTCGGACGTGCGGTGCAGGGTGTCGGCGCGGCATTGATCGCACCGGCCGCGATGACGCTGCTGATGGTGCTGTTCGCCGGTCAGTCGAACGAGCTGCCCAAGGCGATGGCCTTCTACGGCGCGGCGGCACCGGCGGGCGGCACGGCGGGCGTGTTCCTCGGTGGCGTGATCACCGAGTGGCTGAGCTGGCCGTGGGTGTTCATCGTCTACATCCCGATCGGTGTGCTGACCCTCGCGCTCACCCCCAAACTGCTCCCCGTCGTCCCCGGACGCAGCGGCGGCCTGGACGTCGGCGGGGCGATCGCGGTGACTGGCGGGCTCGCCCTGGCCGTCTACGCCACCGTGCAGGCTCCCGAACGCGGCTGGGCGTCGACCGCGACGCTCGTGCAGCTCGGCGCCGCGGCAGTGCTGCTGATCGGATTCCTGTTGCTGCAGCGTGCGGTCAAGAACCCGTTGATGCCGCTGAAGGTGTGGCGCACGCCCGACTTGGCGGCGGCGAACGTCGCGATGGCGTTGCTGGGCGCGGCGTGGATCCCGATGTGGTACTTCCTCAACCTCTACGTCCAGCAGGTGCTCGGGTTCGACTCGTTCGCCAGCGGCGCGGCGCTGCTGCCGATGACGGTGCTGATGACCGTTCTCATGACCACCGCCAGCGGACGCCTGATCGGACGGTTCGGCACCAAGCCGCTGATCGTCACCGGCCTTGCCGTGCTCGCCGCCGGCCTGGGCCTGCTGGCCACCGCCGATCCGGGCGGCAGCTTCGTCGTCGACGTGCTGCCCGGCTCGCTGATCTCGGCGGTCGGCATGGCGCTGGTCTTCATCCCGGCGACGATGGCCGCCATCGGTGGAGTCGCGCCCGACCAGGGCGGATTGGCCTCGGGCATCGTCAACACCACCTACCAGATCGGCTCGGCGCTCGGCTTGGCCGCGATGACGGCGGTGGCGACGTCACAGGGCGCCGACCGGCTGGGTGACGCGGTCGCGTTGACCGACGGCTACTCGGCCGCCTTCACCGGCGCGGCGCTGGTCGCGCTGGTGGCCGCGCTGCTGGCGGCCTTCACCCTGCGCGGCCGGGCCGCCGAACCCGCCGAGCAGGTGGCGGCCAAGGTCTAGCCCGGTGGTGTGTGAACGCGCACCGGTCCGCTCCCCGCATACCCCAGACCGGGTATGCGGGGAGCATTTCCGCAGGTAAGCACTTCTCGGTCGTCGGCGCTGGCTGACGCACTACCCGTCCTAGTAGGTTCACGGTCGTAACGGCGACGTATGGAGATCAGGTGTCCGAATCGAGCAGGTTGACCGTCTGTCGGGGCTGCTGCTGCGGCACCGTGAAGAAGCACCCGGACGTCGACCACGTGACGCAACTGCGCAGGTTCCGGGAAGCCGTGGGGCCGCAGGCGGTCACCGTGGCGAACTGCCTGAGCTCCTGCGAGTTCTCCAACGTCGTCGTGGTCAGACCGGCGCGGGGCACCGGTGCGAGGCCTGTGTGGTTGGGCGGCGTGCTCACCGACGAGGCGGTGGACCACATCCTCGACTGGGTCGCCGCGGGTGGGCCGGGCCGTGCCGAGATGCCGGCAGGCTTGACCGACCACCTGCTTGACCGTCCGGCTGACGACAGCGCCGCGAGCTGAGCCCCAAGGGGCTGGTCATCGCGCCGATGTCGGCTGTTGATTGCCCGGTTGACGTCGCTGCTCCTGCTGCCTGCGCCACCCGTGGCGCGTCACGCCGCGTGGCTTGTACACCGACAGCACCATGATGAGCAGCAGCACCACCGAGCCGCCGATCGAGTGCAGCAGCGTGCCGGGCAGCTCACGGGGGTCGGTGCCCGAGGTAGCCGTGTCGGCCAGGTGGTGCACCGTCGAAGTCTCGATCAGGAGCACGGTCGCGGCGAAGACCGTGAGCAGCAGCTTTACCAGGATCCAGTAGTGCCGGAGCAGGCCCCACGGGGTGCCCAGCGCATTGAAGATGCCGATGACTGCTGATGCCAGCGCGAGCGGGACGATGACGTAGGAGACCATGGTCGCCATCGCGACGTAGGCGGCGCGGACTGTCTCCGCGTCCTGGCCGGTGGTGGCGGTGATGTCCAGCGCGAGGTAGGCGAGTAGCGCGCCCAACCACCCCACCGAGGTCGTGATGTGGGTGAGCAGCACGAACTTGCGCATCCTCGGTGCGAATCTCACACCTCACCGTCGGGGGTGATCTCCTCGGCTGGGACGACGACGGCCGGGGAGACACCGGTGCCCGTGTGACGACCGGGACCGTGCTCACCCCCGAGACCGGTCAACATCAGGATCAAGGCCAGCAGGGCGAGGATGCCGGCGATGACCACAAGCGCCTTCACCCAGCGCGGCACCCTGGGCGGTTGATCCGAGTCCTGTCCCTGGTCGGAGGTCGGGGCGGTGTCATCGCCGGAGGGAACGGGCGGTGTGCTCACGGTGGACCTCCTCGTCGGTCCGGCGAGTTTATCGAGACACTCTGTCGATGTCTAACCACACTGTCTCTACCCGGCCGTCTCGTACACTTCGGCTGTGCCCCGGCTGTGGAACGAGACGATCGACGCGCACCGCCAAGCGGTGCACGAGGCGATCCTCAACGCCACCGCAGAACTGGTCCGCGTGCACGGTCTGCTGTCGGTGACCATGTCGAAGATCGCCGAGACCACCGGTATCGGGAGGGCGACCCTCTACAAGTACTTCCCCGACGTCGAAGCGATCCTGCACACCTGGCACCAACGGCAGGTCGAGAGCCACCTCCGGCAGCTCGCCGACATCCGAGATCGGGTAGCCGACCCCCGCGAGCGGCTCGATACCGTTCTGCACGCCTACGCGCGCATCTCGCGGGACCGCTCGTCCCACGACCGTCCCGGCCACCAACTCGCCGCGACCCTGCACCAGGGCCCACAACTCGCCCAAGCACAGCAGCAGGTCCAAGACCTGATCAAGGACCTGCTGATCGAAGTCGCGGCGAGCGGTGACCTCCGGAACGACGTCGCACCCGACGAACTCGCCGCCTTCTGCGTGCACGCCCTCTCGGCAGCCGCGAGCCTGCGATCCGAGGCCGCCGTCCGCAGGCTCGTCACCGTCACGATCACAGGTCTGCGACCGCCACCCTGACCTGGATCGGGACTTCCCGTTCGTCGGGTTCCCGCATCACGCCTCCTGTCGAGCGCAGTAGGCGTGATGCGGAGCACCTGGGATTCCGTCGACGGTCAGCTGGCCGCGAGCAGTCCCTGCATCTCGGTGATCTCGGTCTGCTGCGAGTCGATGATCTGCTGCGCGAGCTTCTTGGCGTCGGGGTTGTCGCCCTGCTGGAGTTCCAGCTTGGACATGTCGATCGCGCCCTGGTGGTGCTTGATCATCATGTCCAGGAACATCCTGTCGAAGTCAGCGTTCTTGGCCTGCTCCAACATGTCCATCTCGGCGTCGCTCATGCCGGCCATGTCCGAGCCGTGATCCATGCCCGGCATTCCCGTGGTGTGCACCTCGGCGCCCCAGGTGTTCAGCCACTCGGTCATGGTCTTGATCTCGGGATCCTGAGCCTTCTCGATGCGTGACGCGAGGTCGAGCACCTTGGTGTTGGACGTCCGGCCCTCGGCGAGCTTGGCCATCTCGATCGCGCCCTGGTGATGGGGGATCATGCCCTGTGCGAACGCGATGTCGGCGTCGTTGTGCTGACCCGACGGCGTGGCGGCAGCACTGGTGGGGCTTGTGGAACTGGCGGTTCCGGTCATGCTGCCCATGTCGTGGCCGCCGGAGCCGGAGTCGCCGCACCCGGCGAGCACGAGTCCGGTGGTCAGGACGGTAAGCGCCGTCCTGACCAGGTTCTTCCTGGTCATGATGTCCTCTGCGGTGGTGAAGTCCAGTCGGATGTGCGGCGTCGCGTCAACGTCCTCGGAGGACGTCACGCGCCGCCTGTCACAGCCGCAGGACGCAGAGTTCGGCCAGCCGCGCTGGTGCGCCGCCCGGTCTCGGAGGAGGGGATCGCGGTCGTACCGCTCGCATCGACAGCGAACTGAGGCGCTCAGTGACGGTCCTGCCCCGCAGGGCTGCCATGGCGAGCGTCAAGCCGAGCGCGGCGCACAGGATCGCCAGGCACAAGTGCAACATGTCGTGCTGCCCGGTCGGCGCCGGAGTGTGCTCTTCGGACGCATGGGGGCAACAGTCGACCACCGACGCGGCTGCCGAAGCAGTCGTCGCGTGGACGGCTGGCTCCTGCGTGCCGAGGTGGTGCATGCCGACCACGGCGAACGCGACAGCCCACACCAGAGCCCATTGCGAGGTCCGGGTGCGGAAGCGGCGGAGCACGATCCCAGGATACACAAATGTCCTATGACGGATAGTTGACAGGGCGCTCGGCCGGGTTCAGCCCGCCGCTTCTACGCCACCGAGGGACTCGGCGTCTCCGTGGTCTCCGTCGCCCGCGAAGCCCGCGTGGGCAAAGCCGCCCTTTCCGTGCCCGATGGTGCCGCTGCCACGCATGCCCGAGTCGCTGAACCGGCCACCTACCTGACCGTCGCCGCGACCCTGCGCGCCTCGCCCACCGCTGGCGCGTCGAGGAGTTCGGCCTGGTGCGCCGCCGTAACGGCCACAACCTCCTCACCGTCGGCCTCTCCGACAACAACCGGTCGAACGCCGCGTTCACGGTGGCGGCGTTCTGCTCCGCCCGGGCGGGGTCACCCTGATCGAACCGCAGCGGTACGGCGAGCACCCGCACGCCTACCCTGGCGGAGTCCCAGACCTCCCCGGCGATCGAGGCGGCCTGCCGGATGGCACTGTTGAGCGGCAGGAAGCACACGGCGACGACGTCGTACAACCGCGCCATGCGGCTCCCCGTGTCAGCCGACATGTTGGTGGGCGCGTCGACCAGCACGAAGTCGTGATCGCTGCGCCGAATGGCGTCGCGGAGCCGCTCGACTTCACCCAGACCGCCCTGCTCCGGCGCGAAGCCCCGCACAGGCGAAGAGGAGTCCGCAGGGGCCACCCCGTCGAGACGTCCGACACCATCGGGCATGCGGCAGCGGCGGACCACCAGCGCCGGGAACAGCTCCTCGTCGTAGGTGCTGTGCGCCGAGGTGGGGACTCCGAGCCGCCGCGGCCTGACCACCTCGTCGAGGAACTCCCGCATGGGCACATCCGCGACGTGGAACGGGCTCAGGTAGTCGTGCACGCGAGGAACCTCGGTGCCCCAGTCTGCGACCGCCACCCGATTACCGGCGGCGGCCAACAGCCACGCGAGGTTGGCCACCACGCCGGTGCGCCCGATGCCGTTGGTGGGCGAGGTGAACGCAACGATCAAGGGTGGGCTGGACGCGGTGCGCTCGCTGGGCGGCTGCTCGGTCATCATGGCCCCCGCGCTCAGATCCGGCTCTGGAAGGAGGCGTATTGGTCCGTGGGCGTCCCGTTCTCCAGCAGGATGCGCTGCAACGACGTCCACAGTGCCGTGCGCGGCAGCCGTCCGAGCTGCTGGAGGTCGACCTCGGTCAGATCGACCAGGTCCGACTCCAACTCGGCTTCCCCACCGTCCGCGGTGTCGACCACCCGTCCTCCTCCTCGCGGAGGCGGCTCTCGACGTGGCAAGAGTCAGATACGTCAAATTATTCCGGCTGCCCACAGGACCTGTGGACAGGTATGCGGTCTCGTGGAGTTCAGGCCGTCCCGATCGGCTCCAGGATGAACTCGCGGACGGTGCGGCGGGGGCTGGCGGGGACCGGTGAGCCGAAGCCGATGCGCAGGACGGTCTGGGGTTCGAGGGTGCCGCCGAGGGCTCGGCGGAGTTCGTCGCGGACGGGGCGGACTTCGATGGCCTGGGACAGGAAGGAGGCGGACAGGCCGAGGGTGGTGGCGGTGAGCAGGACGCGTTGCAGGGCTTGGCCTGCTTGCAGTTCGGCGAGGGGTCCGTTGTAGAACGAGCAGAGGACCACGACGAGAGGGTCGGATTCGTAGTCCTCGCCCGGTGGGCGTTCGGCGGCGTGGAAGTCTCGCATGGCCCATTCGTCCTGGGGTGCGGGTCGCGCACCGGCGGACGTGGGTGGGATGCCGTCACCGGTTCGCGGACCGGTCCAGCCGGTCGGCGACCCGATGGAGGTCGCGCTCCACGTGCTGGCCGCACGGGTCGGCGCAGACACCGCGACCCCGGCGGCGACCCGCTTCCCGTTCGACCCGCGCCGACGCCGCTCGTCAGTGGTCGACGGTGACGGCGTGCACGTGACCGGCACACCCGACACCGTGCTCCCGCTGTGCACACTGGCACCGGGAGCGCACGAGGCGATCGACGCACTCGGCGCGCAAGGGCTTCGCGTGCTCGCGGTGGCCTGGCGACCCGGCACGGCCACCGGCTGGGAGGACGCCGAACAGGGCCTGGCCCTGCTCGGCCTGGTCGCGTTGCAGGATCCGCCGCGCGACGACGTCACCGATTCGATCGCCCTGTGCCGCAAGGCCGGCATCAAGCTCGCCATGATCACCGGCGACCACCCGGCCACCGCCCGCGCCATCGCCGCCCAGGTGGGACTGCTCGGCCCCGACCGGCTGGTGGTCGAGGACAAGGACCTGCCCGCCGACGACGCGGCGTTGGGTGAGCTGCTGGACCACGACGTCGTCGTCGTCGCCCGTGTCACGCCCGAGGACAAGCTTCGCATCGCCCAGGCGTTGCAGCACCGCGGTCACGTCGTGGCGATGACCGGTGACGGGGTCAACGACGGGCCGGCGCTGCGGGCGGCCGACATCGGCGTGGCCATGGGCGCCTCCGGCACCGACGTGGCCCGCGAAGCCGCCGACCTCGTCCTGCTCGACGACCACTTCGGCACCATCGTCGACGCGGTCGAGCTGGGCCGGGCGACGTTCGCCAACATCCGCCGGTTCCTGACCTACCACCTGACCGACAACGTCGCCGAGCTGACGCCGTTCGTGTTCTGGGCGCTCTCGGGCGGCTCGTACCCACTCGCGTTGAGCGTGCTCCAGGTGCTGGCGCTCGACATCGGCACCGACCTGCTGCCCGCGCTGGCGCTGGGCGCGGAGAAGCTGAACCCGCGCACCATGACCGGGCCCGCGCGGACCGGGTCGCTGATCGACCGCTCGGTGCTGGTCCGCGCGTTCGGCGTGCTGGGACCGGCCGAAGCGTTGGCCGCGATGGCGGCGTTCACGCTCGTGCTGCTCGCGGGCGACTGGAACCTCGGCGACCCGGTGCTGCTGGCCACCGCCTCGGGCACCGCGTTCACCGCGATCGTGCTGGGGCAACTGGCCAACGCCTTCGCCTGCCGCAGCGCCACCACACCGGTGAAAACCCTGCTGGGCAACCGGATCCTGATCGGCGCGGTGCTCTTCGAACTCGCCGTGCTGGCCGTGTTCCTGTTCGTGCCGCCGTTGTCCGACCCTGCTGGGCGGCAGCGCGCCGACCCCGCTGGGATGGGCGCTCGCGGCGATGACCATCCCGGTCGTCCTGCTGGTGGACGCCGGGCACAAGTGGATGAGGAGGCGGTTCGCATGAGCAAGCCCGTGGTCGTCGGCGTCGACGGTTCGGAGCCCGCGTTCGACGCGGTGCGGTGGGCGGCGCAGGAGGCGCGGACCCGCGGCCTGCCGCTGCGGCTGGTGCACGCCGAACTGCCCTTGCCCGGCGACGTGCCCGACCTCGACGGGCGCACCCGCAAGGCGCTGCACGAGCAGGCGTGGCAGTGGCTGCACGAGGCCGCGGACGTCGCCCGTGACATCGATCCCGACCTGCGGCTGGACGTGCACGTGGAGGTCGCCGTTGCTGGTGGCCGAGTCGGTCGACGCGGAACTGGTCGTGCTGGCCTCGCGCGGACTGGGCGGGTTCACCTCGATGCTGCTGGGCTCCACGGCCATCGCCGTCACCAGCCGCGGCGCCTGCCCGGTGGTCGTCGTCCGCGGGGACCGGCGATCCGGCCCGGTCGTGTGCGGGGTGGAGGGCGACAGCCCGGCCGTGTTGACCCAGGCGTTCGACCAGGCGTCGGCCCGCGACGTGCCGCTGATCCTGGTGCACACCTGGCACGCGCCACCCGAGCCGCTGACCGACGTGGTCGGGATCGACCTGGCCGAGTACGACGCCGAGCAAGGCGGGAACCTCGCCGCGCTGGCCGCGCCGTGGCGGGAGAAGTACCCCGACGTCCCGCTGGAACTGGTCGTCGCCCGCGGCAACCCGGCACGAGCGCTGATCGACCGCGCCCGGGACGCCGCGCTGCTGGTCGTCGGCTGCCGGGGACGCGGCGCGCTCACCGGCCTGCTGCTGGGCTCCACCAGCCACGCCCTGCTCCACCACGCCCCGTGCCCGGTGCTGGTGGTGCGCGCCACCGCGCAGGACCTGTGATGCGCGTCCTGGCGGCCTACGCGACGGCCGAGGGGGCGACCACAGGGGTGATGAATGCGGACCCTCGGTCCGGTCATCCACCAGTCGCTGGCAGACGACCGGCCGAGGGCCGCATTTGCGCTCGGGTCAAATGCACGTCATCAGCCCGGCTCGACGCCGATAAGACGGAAACGTGCACTATGAGCCGTCACGCACGTTCGTCATCCTGCTCGTACCATACGTACTGGCAATCATTCCCGCGAATGACGTCCCAGACCTGCGAGCCGGACTGGCAGAGGATGTACCTCGGGAGCAGTTCCAACTTGTGGTGGATGATGAACGGATCCGGCTTCAGGTTGGGACTCTCCTCCGGTTCGCACCCCTCGGCCTGGACGTCGCTACCGTCCCACTCCACGGACGAGCACGCGTACGCCTCCTGGGCCGCGGTCCCGGCGGTAGTTGAGGCCGAGGCGTACGCCGGCGCACCCAGGGCCAGCACCATCGCGGCACCACAACAGGCGATCTTTCCAGTTGGTCGACGCATCATGATCCTCGCTTCCCTTCGCTCGTACA
This sequence comes from Actinosynnema sp. CA-299493, assembly GCF_050946825.1. Classification (NCBI taxonomy): domain Bacteria; kingdom Bacillati; phylum Actinomycetota; class Actinomycetes; order Pseudonocardiales; family Pseudonocardiaceae; genus Actinosynnema; species Actinosynnema sp. CA-299493. The sequence goes on along the minus strand of NZ_CP191993.1, from coordinate 6,528,076 downwards.
GGATTCGCCGCCCTGCGGACGGCACAGGAAGGGTCGACCGCCCGATGGCGTCCATGCCGATCACAACCGCTATTCACCATCCGGTCTGCTGAAACCCGACGAACGTGGCAAGGCAACGCCGCCACGACTACACGCCGTAATTATTCAACGACTCACGCTGATCTCTATTCCGATGTCCATGGACCCTCAGAGCGGACACTGGACACTTCAGAACCTCGTGTCTTGTCCACGGCCTCCCACCGCCGCCGGGCCGCGTCCGATAGGACGGCACCGCCCGTCCGGATCCCGCCGCAACGCCCATGGCGTACGACGCGGGGGAGAAGGTCCTACTTGCCGAGGGGAACCTTCTTGCACGCATCGGGATCGATATTTTCGCTCCCCACGATCGGCCCGATGACCGTGACCTCCCCGTTGACGCACAGGTTGATGTTGATCGCGTTGATGTTGACGGCGTTGGCGATGCTGATGCCGTCGTTGTCGGTGTCCGCTGTCACCCGCGGGCGCGGGTCGGTGGCGCGGTGCCGCTGCGGAGGTTCGGGCAGGGTGGCGTTGACGCAGGCGGGGTTGACCGGTTCGTCGCTGGTCTTGACGTCGACCTTGAAGGTGGGCGTCCCCGCGACCTCCGCGCCGGTGCAGACCTCGACCCGCAGCGTCGTGAGCACATCGCGCTGAGAGGTCGCGAACAACAGCGCCATCGGCGGGAGACCGGCCGCGGCAGGCGCGGCGACCTCCCGGTGCGGCGTGGCCGCGGGACCGGCGCCGTCCGCGGCGGCGCCGGAGACCGTCATCATGACGGCGGCGGCGAGAACGGGAACGATCCTGTACGTGCGCATACGACCCACTCCTTCTACGACGGTGCCCTCCGGCGGAACCTCACCGTGTCGTCGGGACGCCCCGGCATCCGGGAGTGCCCGGCGGATGCCCTCGCACCGCCCGCCCATGCCAGGTTGCGGCGGTGTCCGCCCGATGCGGTGACACGCGCGCCAAACCGGTCACCGACCCGTCCGACCAGTGCGAGCTGGTGCGGTGATCGCGCCCGCCCTCGTCGGCGCGGGCTGCTCACCCACGTCGTCCGACCGGGTGGAAGTTCCCCGAGGGGCGTCATCGGAGAGGGTGGCGTGGTCCGGTCGGGCGTTTGCGCCATCCAGATCGCACTCGCCGCCGGTGGGGTGGCGCTGGTGGCCGGCTTCCACGGCCGCGGGGTCAGCGCGTCAACGCAAGTGGTGACGGTGGTCCGGCTCCAGTCCAGTGGGAGTGGCGTCGGGAGCCGAACCAATGCCGACCGTGCGTGACGCGGCCGGCACCATCAACGTATAACGCTCGTCGCGCGGGCCTCACCGCAATCGTCGGGGTGACGACTGTGAACCCGATCGCGGGCAACGGTCAGTCGAGGTCGTCGGTGTCGAAGGTGTTGCAGCGCGCGGGATCACCGGTCTGCAGGCCGGTGGTGTACCACTTCTGCCGCTGAGCCGAGGAGCCGTGGCTGAACTTGGTGGTGTCGACCTTCCCACCACCGAGGCGCTCACGATAGGGGGAACACGACAACGCCCGATGCGGAAGTCACGTGTTCGGCGGCGCGTTCGGGTCGGGTGTCGATAGGGTGCCGGCCGGGTCCCGTCAGCCGAGGGATCCGGCAAAGCGGGGGCGTCGCGCCGAACGGGGGTTGTCGTGGCTGATCACCAGCAGCGACTGCAGGACATGATGAAGTCGTTCCAGGAACAGGCGGCGAAGGCCGGTCAGCTCCAGGAGGCGATGAAGGAGCTGCGCGGGGTCGGCCGCAGCCGGGACGGCGCGGTGGTCGTGACGGCGGCGCCGTCCGGAGCCGTGCTGGGCCTGCAGCTGTCGCCGGCCGCGATGGGACGCTCGCACGTGGCGCTGCAGCAGGAGATCCTGGACGCGATCCGGACGGCCACCCAGGACGCGGCGCGCCAACTCGACGCGGCGGTCGCCCCGATCCTCGGTGACCGGTTGGAGCAGTTCAAGCAGGGCATGGCGGCCTCCGGCGTCGAGCCGATCATGCCGTCCGCTCCGCCACCGCCGGACTTCGCGCCGCCCGCGCCGCCGCGCACCGGCCCACCGTCGGGGCCTGCCGGCGGGCCGCCGTTCGCCCCGCCGCCCGGCCAACCACAGCGGAACCGGCCGGCCGCGCCGGTCGAAGACGACGAACCACCGAGCACGTACCTGCGTTGAGGGGGAGCAGCAGATGACGTTCAGCATCGTCCCGGAGGCGTTGACCGCCTTCGCGGCCGGCAGCGAGAGCCTCGCCGGCAAGTTCGGGCAGCTCGCCGACCTGCTGGAGCAGGCGCGCGTCGACGACCAGTGCTTCGGCCCCATCGGGGACGCCGTGGGGCTGAGCAGCGGCTACTTCTCCAGCCTGGACGAGTGCCGGCAGCTGGCCACCGACGCCAAGGGCTTCCTGGAGCAGACCGGTGAGCAGCTTCGTGGCAGCTTCGAGGTCTACCGAGGTGTGGACGACGGCATCTCGCAGGCGTTGACGCAGATCGGTGACGGCCTGGGCGGTGGGCGGTGAACGCCGGACCGGGCACGGTCGCCGACCTCAACGGCGGCGAGCAGAAGAACTGGTTCGAGCAGGCCGCCGGGCGCGGCAGCTCGGGCGTCGGGGCGCTGCAGGACCTCGCCGACGCGACCAGCCCGCCGCAGATGGCCGCCGCCACGATCTCCGGGCGCATGGAGCTGTTGCAGACCATGGCCAGTCCCGGCCAGGCGCTGCTGGACAACGGCTTGGGCTTCCTGGTCTCCATCGTGCTCAGCCCGTTGATCGAGCTCGCCGAGTGGGCGGTCGGCGACCCGGAGCAGATGCGTGCCACCGGTAACGGCTGGGAGCAGGTCGCGTCCTGGCTCGACGAGGTCGCCGAGGCCGAGAAGACGCGCGCGGAGGCCACCACCGGGGTCTGGGAAGGAGCGGCCGGCGACGCGTTCCGCCGCCAGGTCACCGAGTTCGGCGACGGCGTGTCGGCCCTGGCCGAGGACGTGCGGGGGCTCAAGCAGACCCTGGACATGATCGCCGACCTGTTCGACATGTTCGTCGAGTTCGTGATCCAGATCCTCACCGAGCTGATCATCGGCCTGATCGTGCAGTGGCTGGCCGCGCTGGCCGCGTCCTGGATCACCGCAGGCGGTTCGGTCGCCGCCGCCGGGGCGACCACCACGGTGCAGGTCGGCAGCACCGGTGTGCGGATCACCATGCGCGTCTCGAAGCTCCAGATGGAGCTGTTCAAGATCGTCAAGCGGTTGGAGGCCCTGCTCACTCGGCTGCGCGGTCCGCTGCGCCAGGTCATCCAGCGCATGAACGGCCTGCGCGGCGGCAACGCGGCCCAGCAGTTCGCGGGCCGCAACCTCGGCTCGAACCCGCTGGTCAACATCGTCACCCGCGCCGACGACGTCTCCCTGGCCTCCACCACGGGCAACCGGTTCATGCAGGGCGTCACCGGTGAGGGCGCGCTGGCCGGCAACATCGCCCAGACCGTGCTCACCGGCATGCTCGGCGGTCAGACCAGGGTCGGTGGCGCGGTCGTCAGCGCCGGCGTGGACGCCGCCGTGGACGGCGCCGTCAAGTTCGGCACCCAGGAGGCCTACGACCAGGCGCGCGACGCACCGTCCGAAGAGGAACGCCGCGAGACCCAGGACCGCGGGTTCACCTGGTGAAGCTCGACGGGGTCCTGGCGATCAGGGAGCACTGGGCCGCACCGGACGAGCCCGTGCTGCTGTGCGCGGGCGCCGCCGGCGCGTCCACGAGGTTCGACGTGTCGGGTCTGGACTGGTCCGGCAACCCCGCGGCCGGGTTCGCGGGCAAGGCGCTGCGCGGTGTGGCAGGGTTCGCCGCCGACATCGCGTCCGCGGCGGCCGACGACGACCTCGGCGCCCGGGAACTGCCCGGAGTCGTCGTCTTCGGCGCCTCTCCCGACGCCCTCGGCCCCCGTGCCGCGCTCGCGTCCCGGCAGGCCGCCGTCTCCTGGCTGGTCCTCACCCCGCGTCGACTGGCCTGGGTGGCGGCCGTGCCGGACCCGGCCGAACCCGAGCCGGAGAAGTCGCTGCTCGACCGGGTCGGCGACTTCGCCCGCGGCGCCCGGGACGCGTTCACCGGCACGAGCCCGTACCCGCCGCACGAACCCGTCCCCACCGCGGGGATCACCGCGCTCGCCGAGCTGCCCCGGCCGCACATCGCCGGTGTCTCCCTCGCCGAGCGCAAGCTGCCCCGCGGCTCCGTGCCCGGTTCCGCGACCGTGCTGCGGCTGTCCCTGACCGACGGCTCCGGTGTGGACGTCCTGGCCAAGGGACGTCCCGAAGCCGCACAACGGCTGCTCGCCCTCGTCAACGCCTAGGACAAGACGTGCCCAAGAACCGGACGAAGATCGGTGAGATCGCCCAGCGGCACTGGGCCGCCCCCGGCGAGCAGGTCGTGTGGCTGGCCAACCCGCAGGGGCACGTCGGCAGCACTGTCGGCACCACTCGCATCGCGCCCCACCGCACCGCCGCGCCCGCCTTGTCCACGCCTGCTCCGGCGTGGCCGCTGCCCACCGCCGCCGTGGGCCAGGGCCGCTTCCACCTCGACGAGTGGGCCCACGACCCGGCCGTCTGGGGTTGGGCCCACGCCCGACGCCTGGACCAGCTCGCGGTCCGCTTCGCCGACCTGTTCACCGCCGGTCGCGACGAGTGCTGGTTGCTCATCACCAACCGGCGCGTCGCCCTGATCGTCGAGGGTGAGGTCGCCATCCCCGAGGAACCGGTCTCCGGCGGGCTGCTGGGCCGCGTGCGCTCACTGGGCCAGTCCCGCGACGTGCCGCCCCTGGTCACCTGGTGGGAGGGCCCGATTTCCACCGTCCGCGCCTTCACCCCCGCGCCGTTGGGCCGACACGTCACCCCGGAGTGGTTCCTGCGCATGGAGTTCGGCGACGGCTCGACGTTCGACCTGCGCGACGACCACGCCGAGCAGACCGTGCGCACAGTGCACGCCAACCTGTGACCAGGGTTTCCGGAGCACCCCGGTGAGCCGCTCGTCGGCACAAGTGCCCGGTACCTTTGTCGCATGGTGAGGTGCGTCGAGGCATCGAGCGGTTCGTGATGGTGGTCGTCGCCGGCGTGCTCGCGTTGGTCCTGGTGGCGGGCTGCGGCTGGGCGATCGGGGTGGGCGGTGTCGGAGATCGGATCGCGCGGTTGACCCCGGTGGCGAAGTTGGTCGCGTTCGGGGTTGTCCTGGTGCTGGTGGCGGCTGCCGCGTGGACGCTCGGCTCGGTCGTCGGGCCGATCGGCGGGCAGTCCGCGGTGGTGGTTCCGGAGCCGGGTCACGATGGCGACAGCGGGCACGGTGGATGATGCTCATGGCCGCGTGAAGCGGCCCGCTGGTGCGTCGGTGTGGTGTTCCGGATCCCCGATGCCGGCGTGGTCGATGTCGGCTTGCGGATTTCAGGCGGTCCCGGCGAGGCCATGCGCCTGGACCACCCGTTCGTGACCGATCCGACCGACTGGACCGACGGGTGGCGGCGAGCACTGCGCCGGTGAAGTCGGGTGAACGCGGCAGACTCTCCTGCTGGCGTAGGCAATCGGCACAGGACACGAGAAGATCGTCCTTCGCGAAGCGGAGAAAGTCCCCGCCCGCCGGCTCACCCCGAGCAGCGGGATGGCCCAGCCGATCGCGATCAGCACGAGCGGCGCGGGGACCACGAACCACAGCGGGAGTTGCTGCCACGCTCCGCACTTGGGCGGCGTGCCCAACGCCGCCCGCCGGTCGCCGCGCCGCCCACCCAACCCAGGCGTGGACGGCGCGAAGTCCTCGACCACACCCTGTTCGGCCAGACCGTCGAGTGGGCAACGCGGTGGCCGGAACGGGTCATTTCGCCTTGGACTCATCGATGACCACACCGTGCCACGAGCTCTAGTCCCACTTGCGAGACACGAGTCTGCGATGTCAGACGTGCGGGGCGCTGCGGAAAGCACCGGCAGGACGGACAGCGACCTGCGGGTCACCTCCACAGCACGGACACGATCGCCCGGACATGCTTCCGACACCGTGACAGCCTCGCTCTACCAGCGACGATGACCTTCCGAGCGGCACAGGATCAACTACGCCGACATCGGCAGGCCGCGCCGACCAAGGTGGTCTTGGTCGCACACCCACCGGGTCGGTGGGTGTCGGATGATCGACTGACACCCACCGACCGCGGGCACCGCTAGCGTCGGTCGTGAAGGGGGTATCGACTAGCGCAAGTCAAAAATAAGAACCTCTTCTGCAGTGCCGACTCGTGCCAGTGGAAAGCATTGTCCATCCGATCCCGCCCGCCGTTCGGTCGGCATTCATTCCGACGAGGACTTGCCAGAGGTCATTGGGAAGGAAATTCGAAACAGGGGGAGTGTGTGATTCTGCAGTCGAAACAGAACTCGATCAGCCTCTCGGTTCGTCCACACGAACGACTACGGCATGCGATCACGCATTACCGTGCCTATGGTCCGGAGTTCACTCATGCCGATGAGATGGTGGACAGGAAAGGCGTCACCGCAACGTTGTCCTTCCGCTTCGGATCGCCGAACGGGTCCGGACCCGAGGGGAGTTGTCGGCATCTGGTCTTCAAGGCATCACTCTCGGAATTTGTCGCCGAGGACGCGGATGTCGATTGCGGCCACTGCGCGGGAGTGGACGTCTTCATCCATCCCTGGGCGGCACACACACTCTTGGGAAGTGCCGGCCGGGATGCCGCGCTCAGCGCTCGGAAGATCCACTTGCAGGACAGGGGCCTGCAAGCACTGCTGCGCACGCTATCCGGCGCCGCGGACTGGTCGACGCGCTTCGCCGTGCTCGACGCGGCACTGCTCCGCCGCTGGGACAGCGGGACACCAACGTCACCGCCTGTCCGGCGGGCGTGGAGAGCGATGACGCTGACCCATGGAACATCACTGATTCCCCAGGTGGCGACTGCAGCGGGTTGGAGCCACCGCCAACTGTCGCGCCGGTTCTCCGAGGAGCTCGGCGTACCACCCAAGATGGCCGCCCGTGTGCTGCGCCTGCACCGCGCTCTACGGTCCCTCTCCGCGGGACTACCCGGTTCCCGGGTCGCCGTGGAGTGCCACTTCTACGACCAAGCTCACCTGAGCCGTGAGTGCCGCGCGTTGACCGGCATGTCCCCACGACAAATCACCGCCGGGTGGAGGTCGATGGCGATTTCGTCCAAGACCGGCGATGCGGTGCGCAGGCAGGATCACCTTGTCGGTTCGTCCGGCAGAACACCTCGAAAAGCACTCGGCAAGCAGACGGAGGACATCATGGAGAACGTGACCGCAGTCTACGAAGCCCCGACCCTGGTCGAGGTCGGCGACTTCGACGAGCTGACCCAGCTCACCAGCAGGGGCTACTGGATCGACAGCCCGTGGGGCGCGTACTGGTTCTGATCCCGCGTTCTGACCGACTGCGGAACTGAAGGTGTGGAGCGGCCGGCACCATGGTGCCGGCCGCCACTCCGCCATTCCGCTCTTCGTGAGACGGACACGTCATGGAATTCCTTGTAATGCCAGATAATTCGCGTTCCGCCACCCTGGTGCCCGGTGTCGCTGCCGCACCAACGGGCACCAGGACGATCGCGCATTTTTCCGGACGGCCGTGGATCGTCGGCGAATGGCACGACAAAGACATGGTGGCGGCGATCAGTGGTGCCAAGCGTCTGGTCCTCCTCGGCAGCGCGCTCGTGACCCCCGCGGTGTTGGAGGAGCGCCTGCGGGCGGTGCGGTCGATTCGCGACCTCGACACACTCGCCGGAGGACTGGCGGGCAGCTTCCACCTGATCGCGTCCATCGATGGCCGAGTCCGGGTGCAGGGCACGCTGTCGACCGCCCGCCAGGTCTACTTCGCGTCGATCACCGGGTTGACCATCGCGTCCAACCGGCCGGAGTCCCTGGTCGACCGCACACGGGCAAGGGTCGACGAGGAGCAACTCGCGCTGGAACTGCTCTCGCCGTTCGGACCGCCGTGGCCGCTGAGCGAGCGCACCGTGTGGCACGGTGTCCAAGTCCCCCGTACGGGCGAATGCCTGGAAGTCGACGGTGACGGTGTCGGCCGCACGAGACGGTGGTGGACACCACCGGAGCCCGACCTCCCCCTCGGATCGGGAGCAACGGTCCGCGACGCGCTCGTCGACGCTGTCGCCGCGAGGACGAGCGGCGAGGACGTCATCAGCGCGGACCTCTCAGGAGGGCTGGACTCGACCACACTGTGCTTCCTCGCGTCCAGGGGTGACGCCGACCTGGTCACCGTCCACTACGAAGCGCTGGGCAGGTCCGTCGACGACAGGACGTGGGCCACCCGAGCGGAATCCGACCTGCGCGCCGCCCGTCACCTCGTGGTACCTGCCGGATCGGCGCCGGACTGGTACGCGCCGTTGAGCGACGGGCTGCACGACCGTGAAGGCCCGCTGATGTTCGCCAGGGCGCGGGCGACCAACGAGCACCTGGCCGCCTTGGTCGCGACGCACGGATCTCGAAGGCACGTCCAAGGCGTCGGCGGGGACGAACTCTTCCACGCCGGGACGATGGCCCTGCACGCCTTGGCACGACAAAGCCCCCTTGCCGCCTTGGCGCATGTCCGAGCCATGCGCTCCCGACGCCGCTGGTCGTTGACCGCCACGGCGAAGGTGCTCGGTTTCCGCAAGTCATATTCGCGCTGGCTGGCCTCGTGCGCCGACGACCTGGTCGAGAACCCCTCGCAGTTCGGCGCACCTGCGTGGGAGGCGGCGCCGAAACTCCCACCTTGGGTCACCTCGGACGCCGCGGTCACGGTGCGACGCGTCCTGCGAGAGGCCGCGGCCGCCGACCCCGAACCGTTGGCGTCGATCCCGGCGCAGCACGAGATGATCAGGATCACCGCGGTGAACGGCCGGGCGATCCGGCGCAACTCCCGAATCGCCTCGGCGGCCGGCGTGACCTTCGAGGCCCCCTACACCGACGACCGGGTGCTGGACGCCGTGCTGGCGATCCGGTTCGAGGACCGGGTCGACCGGCGCCGGTTCAAACCCGTGCTCGGCACGGCGATGCGCGATGCCGTCCCCGCCGACATCCTCGACCGCAAGACCAAGGGTGACGCCAGTGCGGAGATGTACGCGGGGCTGCGCAACCGCAGGACCGAACTGCTGGAACTGGTCGAGGACTCCAGACTCGCGCGGATGGGCTTGGTCGACCCCCGGATACTCCGCCGAGTCATCCGCGACTCCCACGCCGATGCCCGCCCGCTCATGCCCTTGGACCCCACTCTCGCCTGCGAACTCTGGCTCAGGAGTCTGACCCCCGAGAACCTGCCCGCCCCGTCCCTGGAAGAGGTGTGATGACCTTCGCCCTGATCCCGGACATCACAGTCACCCCAACCCCTCACGGCTTGGTCCTGCTGAACGAGCGAAACGGCCGCTACTGGGTGGTGAACGGCACCGGAGCGGTAGTCCTCCAACACCTGCTGGACGGACGCGCACAGGATGCGGCGGTGGAAGACCTCCGGACCCGGTTCCCCGACGCGGCGGACGAGATCGCCGCGGACGTCGACAACCTCCTGCGCGCCCTGCGCGAAGCCGAGGTGATCGCGCGATGAGCAGCCTGCACATGACGCTCGAGAGGTCCGGGTCCGTTCCCTGGCGACGCCGCCCCGCCGCGCTTGTGGCGGTGGCCGCGGCCAGACTGCTGGCCAGGATGCCGCCGCGGCGACTGAGACGTGTCCTCGGGCTCGCCTATCGGGGTGCGCGCCCGGCGAGCGGTGAGCAGGCGCTCGGAGCCCGTGACGCCGTCGTGGCGGTCAGCATCGCCTGTGCGGGCCCGCGCTGCCTGCAGCGATCGATCGCCACGGCGCTGCTGTGCCGCATGAGCGGGGTCTGGCCGCAGTGGTGCACAGGGGTCGTCACCGAACCCTTCGCCGCGCACGCGTGGGTCGCGGTGGACGGTGTGCCGATCGGGGAGGACACCGAGGCCGTGATGAACTTCAGCGTCGTCATGTCGGTGCCGTGAAGGGCGTCCGACCGCGTTCCGCGAATGGAGCCGGCACCTCCGTCGAACCTCGTACGTGGACGGGAGCCGGGCTCGTCACGCAGGTGCTGGTGCTGACGTCGCGCTCGGTCCGGGTCTACCTGGGCGACCCTCGTCTCGTGGTGCTCGGCGTGCTCCAGCCGTTGCTCGTGTTCCTGGTCTTCAGCCAACTCTTCGGGGGGATGCTCCAGAGTTCCGCGCGGTTCCCGCCGGGGGTTTCCTACCTCGACTACCTGCTTCCGGCGATCATGATGACCACCGGTATCGGGTCCGCCCTGCAATCGGGAGTGGGCTTGGTGGAAGACCTGGCCAACGGAATCGTGGTGCGCCTGAGGTCGATGCCGGTCCGTCCCGTCGCAGTCCTCCTCGCACGGAGCGCGGGCGACCTCATGAACCTCACAGGACAACTCTTCCTGCTGCTCGCCCTGGCCTTGGTGATCTCCGCCGGCGTGCCCGCCGGAGGTCTCGCGGGTCTCCTCGGTGCGTTCCTGATGACGATGGCCATCGGATGGTCGCTGGGCTGGGTCTTCCTCGCCATCGCGACGTGGCTGCGCAATGCCTCGGCGATGCAGTCGATCGGCATGATGGCCATGTTTCCCCTGATGTTCGCATCCAGCGCTTACGTGCCGCTCGCCGGACTCCCGGACTGGTTGCGCCTCGTGGCCCTGGTGAACCCGCTGACCCATGGCGTCGACGCCATTCGCGGCCTCGTCCTCGGCACCTCCGTGGGCCACTCGGTCTGGTTTGCTCTGGCCGCCGGCGCCTGTGTGTGCCTGGTGAGCGTCCGGATCGCCGTACGCGGATTCACCCGTGCGCGGTGAGGGGAGTGTCCGTGCATCACGCCGGCTCCACGCTTCAGGTCGGCCGGCTCCATTCCGACTCGGCGATCCGCACCGGACCGCGGACGACCCCGGCTTCTCCGCCGAGATCGAGCCCGGCGCACGACCCGAGTCGACCTGCTCCTGACGATGCCAGGCGCGGACCGATCGCCCAACCGGTGCCGTGGCCTGCGGCATCACGGTGAAAGTATTAGTGGGGCGCAATCGGCAGGCATATCCAAGCACCGTTGCCCACGTACGAATCAGCGAAAGCTCGCCCCGGATGCTCGCCACGATCTTGACGACGCCGAAGGTGTGACCGGAGTGAGCGGTGAGAATGGTGGGTACCGATCGGATTCGCGAGGCCATGACATTGTCCGTGCCAGGGCGCGGCATACGGCTGACGACCGATCCCGGACGGCCGCAGTGGATCTGTCGCTCTCGCAGCGGCATCCGCAGGCGACGGACGATGTCGCAGCCGCCCCTTCGGTATGCCGCAGGATGAAGAACCATGGACTTGCATGCTTGACCAGGTGTTTTCCGATCGGACAAGTCCGATCAGCCGGTTATTCCATGATCATAATGCACAAATCGTTGACACATTTCGTCAAGGCGAGAGTTAGATAACCGGTGCGTAACCCGACACCGCGACAGCAGTCGGGTGCCCCTGTCAGGTCGGAAGCCCTCGCTCAGGAGCCGGTGCAGGAGGATCCGCGCGGTGACGACGTCGTCGATGTCTGCCATGTCGTTCGAGCGGGCCTATGTCGAGTCGACTTGGCGGTTGGCCTGTCTCATACGCGCCTTGGTGGTGGCGGTGGTCAGCGTCCTGGGCGCGAGCGCGGCTCCGGCGGACGCCCGGCCGTTCGCCTTCGCTCTCGCAGGTGTCGGGCTCGGCCTCGCCGTGGTCGACTGCCTGTCGGCGAGTGTCGATCGGGTGTACTGGCCGGGCTGCGCGACCGTGCTCTTCGCGGTGGTGGTGTCCGCGTTGCAACCCGCCCTCGCGTCGAGTCCCACCGCGTTCCACCCGAACGAATGGTCCTTCGCCGTCGTCTCCATCACCGCGATCACCCTGCAATGGCAGTGGCCGGCACCCGCTGCGGCCGCGGCTTGTGCCGTGCTCATTGCCGCCGACGCACTGGCGCAACGCCCGGACGCGCCGTCGGTGGTCCTCGCGGTCCGGGTCGCCGCAGAATCGGGCGCGGCGTGGTTCTGCACGTGGATAGCGTTGCGCAACGCCCGCAGGCTCGACCGCATGCGCGACGAGAAGCAGCAGCTGGAACAGCAGATCGCGTTCGACACCGCGCGCCGCAAGCAAGAAAGGGAGTACCTGGCCCTGTTGCACGACACCGCGGCGGCCACCCTGCTCGTCGCGGCGAGCGTGCACCCTCGGCCCGGTTCGGCGGAACTGAGCCGCTACGCGCGGCGCGACCTGGAAATCCTGGGCCACCGCGTGGGCACGCCCGCAACCACTGAAATGGTGGACCTCGCCGCGCTGGTCGACGCGGTCGGGAGGGAAAGCTCACTGATCGTCCAGACGGTGGGCACCTGCCAGGCGCTGCTGCCGCTGGACCCGGCGCTCGCTCTGGTGCGCGCACTGCGCGAAGCGCTGTCCAACGTGGAGCGACACGCGGGCGTGCGGCACGTTCGGCTGCTGGTGACGGCAGCGGGTCGTGGCGTCCTGCTCGAACTCAGCGACGCCGGGCTCGGGTTCGACCCCGAGAGTGTGCCCGCGACACGTCACGGCATATCCGCGTCCATAGTAGGCAGAATGGCGGCCTGCGGCGGATGCGCCGAGGTGCGTTCCGAACCTGGTCGTGGTACGACCGTCCGACTGGTGTGGCCCGATGCGTGACAGCACGGCGCCGCCGCCGACGACACAAGTCGAGCAGTACGCCGGAAGTTTGCGCGTCGTGCTGTTCGTTGTCGCGGTCTTCGTGCAGTTCGCGCTCAGCTTCCGTTCCCTGGTGACGTGGTTCCCCCACTACCGACCGACATGGGTCGCAGTGGCAGCTTTCGTCATCGTCGCGGTGGTCACGCTCGGCAGCGGGTGGTGGGTGCTGCGCTCCCGGCTGCTGCCACCGGCCTTCATCGTCTCGGGAACGATCGCGTTGTTCGCCGCGTCCGCCCTCGGAACCCTCGCGGTGCCGCCCGACCGGTTCTTCGAAGACGCGCACTGGAGCTTCGGTTTGGTCGGCTGGCCGCTGCTGCTCCTGCTCGCCACGCGCAAGTTGACGGCGACGGCGACGGCGCTCGGCGCGAACGCCGCGATCAACCTGGTGAACTACGCGCTGATCGCTCCGCTCACGGCGGCGGCGTTCGCAGCCGCGGGCACCGCCGTGTTCAGCGTGCTCGGGTTCCAGCTCGCTGTTGCCGTCGCCATCCGCTTCTCCCACACGCGTGCCACCGTGGGCGCGGAGCTGGCGGCGCAGCGGGCGAGCCTGGTCACGGGCAAGTTGATCGCCGCGGACGTCGAACGCCAGAACCGATCGCGATGGGCCGACCAGCTGGGCGGCGCGCTGCCGCTCCTGGTGGGCCTCGCCGACCAGACCCTGGATGTCGAGACGGAGCAGGGCAGGCAGCGCTGCGCGCTCGGCGCGGCCCGACTGGGGAGGCTGCTCGCGGAGAACGACAGCGTCCCGGACTCGCTGGGCCACGAGTTGGCAGCGTGCGTCGACGTCGCCCAGCGAAGCGGCCTCGTGGTGGAGCTGCGGGTCAGCGGGTCCGCGCAAGCCGTGCCCGTGGAGGTCCGGCGTGGCCTGACCGAACCGGTGATGACAGCGCTGGCCATGGCCGTGGACAACGCTCACGTGACACTGCTCCGGACGGAGCACGTGACGAGGGTGGCCGTTGTCGCCGATACCAACCGGGCGCACCTGAAGATCCCGCACGCGGATGGAATCGACATCACCAGTTCGACCAAGGACGGAACCCTGTGGATGGAGGCGATGTGGACACGGCAACTGGCCGACTGACGAACGGGCGGGCGACGGCAGTCGTCATCGACGACCACCCGGCCGTGCGCGCGGGCGTCCAGTTGTGGCTCACCACGGCCACTCCACCTGTCGAGGTGCTCGGCTCGTCGGCCGATGTCCGCGAGGCGTGGGTCGGCCCGGGGGCGCACGCGGACGTGGTGATCCTCGACCTCCAGCTTGACGGACCCATCAACCTCCGCGAGGTCCGCAGACTGGCCCGGGCGGACAGGCGGGTCATCGTCTACACCATGCACGCCAGCAACGAGTTGGCGCTGCACTCGCTGGAACTGGGCGCACTCTGCTACCTCACGAAGGCGGAAGGCGAGAAGCACCTGGTGCAAGCGGTGCTCGCCGCCGCCCAGGGGCAGGGCTACACACCACCGGCCATGGCGGGCGCGCTGGCCGGTGACCGAAGACCCACCCGCCCTGCCCTGTCCGCCCGCGAGTACGAGGTTCTGGTTTCCTGGTTCCAGTCGGACTCGAAGGAACGGGTGGCGAAGAGGCTGGGCATCTCGCTGGGCACGGTCAACTCGTACTTGGAGCGCGTCCGGATGAAGTACGCGAACGTCGGTCGCGAGGCATTGACCAAGGCCGCCCTCGTCGCCCGCGCCATCCAAGACGAAATCGTGGACGTCGACCAGCTCTGAGCACGTGACGCCTGCAGGTCCGCGGTCGAGGTCGGGATGAGGTTCCCCCGGTGACCCGAGGCGGTCGTTACGTCCTGTCGAGTGGCAGTCGGACCAGGAATGCCGCGCCACCGGCCTGTGGGATCGGTGTGAATGCTGTAGGAGCCGCGTCGGGACTCGAACGCTGTGCTTGCCGGCAATGTCGTCCACACAGGTCAGGCGACGTGGTGGTGATACGCGTCGAGGCTGCCGGCGTCAGCGAGGACGGTGTCGAACAGGGCGGGGACTTGCCGTCGCGCTCGCGGATCAGAAACCGCGCGTGTCGGTCCTCGGTCTCGAGGTCCATGACGAGATTTCCGGCGGCTCGGGCGACCCGAGGATGTGGTGGCGCCGAGGACGCGGATCAGGCGGCCGGACAGCCGGTCGTCATGCCGCGTCAGCCGCATTTGGGAGCACCTCCACCCCTCGCGCTGCGCACGGCTCCGACCTGCATGGATGGAGTTGTCGGCAGGCACACCGCTAGCTTCGGGCATTGGCGGTGCGGCGGAGGCGTTCGAGGCCGTCGAGGAGCAGGTCGAGGGTGAACTCGAACTCGACCTGGCTGTCGCACCATCCGAGCGTGGGATCGGCGCTGTCGTGCATTTCGGTCGACATCATGGCCGCGAGGTGCGGCATCCGCCGGGCAAGCTCGACGAATTCCGCCTCCGGGATGCCGCCGGCCGCTTCCGGGCTGAAGATCTCCTGCACGAACCCGAGCGGCATGCTGCCGAACGCGTGCAGCGCGCGGTGCGCGAGCCGGTAGGAGAACCCGGCGCCGACCATGGTGCCCAGGATGCCTTCGTAGTAGGTGAACACGCTCGGTGGAGCCGTCCGGCGCGTGCCCAGCAGCCCGGGCATCCACGGATGGCGCAGCATGACCTGGCGTGCCGCGAGGAACTGCCGCCGGATCCGCGCGCGCCAGTCGTCGTCACCGTTCGTCGGGAGGTGGGCGGTCGCGGCGTCGACCTCGGCGAGCACCGTCTCGACGACGCCGTCGAGCAGGGCTTCCTTGGCAGGCAGGTGGTAGTAGAGCGACATCGCCTCGACCTCCAGGTCGGCCGCGAGGCGGCGCATCGTCAGCGCCTGGATCCCGTCGGAGTCCGCCAGGGCGACGGCCGTCGCCAACACGCGCTCGCGGCTGAGCGGCGTCCGGGATGCCTTGTCTGCCACGTGTCTCCTCGCTCTTGACCGGTACCTTACAGTGTAAGACACCTTACGGTGTAAGGCCGCCTCGACTCTCGGAGGAGCCACGATGCACCCGCTTATCCGCACCGCCCGCACGACAGGCCTGCTCTACCTCGGCCTGGCTGTCGCCGGCGGCCTCGGTTTCCTGCTCATCCGGTCGCAACTCTTCGCAGCCGGCGATCCACCCGCGACGCTCGCCAACCTGGTCCAGCAGGAGACGCTCGCCCGCGCCGGCATCGCGGTCGAACTGCTCGTGGTCGTCACGCAGGCGCTTGCCGCCGGGTGGTTCTACCGGCTGTTCCGCACCGCGGACCCGTTCGCCGCCGCCGGCATCGCAGCATTCGGCCTCGTCAACGCGGTCGTAGTCCTCACCAGCGCGGCGATGCTCGCCACCGCGCTCGATGTCGCGCTGGAGCCGATGGGCGACGCTGCCGCCACCGTCCAACTGCTCTACCTGGTCAGCGCAAACCTGTGGGGCGTCGGGGCGTTGTTCTTCGGCTTGTGGCTGATCCCGATGGGCTGGTGCGTGCTCCGCTCCGGGTGGATGCCACGCGCACTCGGCTGGGTGCTCATCGCCGGCGGCGTCGCCTACCTGCTCGGCGCGTTCGTGCGCTACCTCGTCCCCGGCGCGGAGGGCGTCGTCGACGCGTTCGCCCTGCCCGCGACCGTGGGCGAGGTCTGGATGGTCGGCTACCTGCTCGTGCGCGGCGTGGGCGCCCGCGCCCACGAAGAGACACCGTCGGCCACACCGGCTGCGGCCTGACGAGAACGGGATGCCGGAACCGGTGCGGTGCCACCGCACCGACTCCGGCTCACCCTCCAGTCGGCAGTGCGGCACCGGCACTGTGCCGCCCGAAAGTCATCGCTGCTGATCGAGCGGCATGTCTGTACTCGTTGATGAGTCCCAGAGGATGCAGGTGCGGAGCAGTCCGCGAGCGTCGAGATCGTTCCGATGGAGACGCTCGCCGTCGGCATCGAGCCGGGAATGACGGTGCGCGACGTTCGCCTGTCCTACCTGTTTCGCCGACCAGGGCGCGAATCCTGTTGCAGCGACTGGCCCTCGGCCGGGCGCGGACTTCTCCGCCGAGGTGGCGGCCGTGCTCTGCGGCGACCACCAGTACAGCGCGGACCGCCGCGGTGGCGACGATCGACCCCGACGCGCGTTCACCGCACCACCGGTACCGGAGTGGCTGGACGCCGAGGCCTCGAACCTCGTCGCGGCGATGGCGCACGCGGCCGAACACGGTCCGCTCCCTCACGTGCGGCCGTTGGCCGACGCGCTGCGGGAGTGCTTCCGGTTTCACGGGCATGGTCCGGGCCAGCCCTCGGCGGCTTCTGCCGGGTTGAATGCGACCACCGGCGCCCATTGTTCACAAGTGTGATCGGCAACCGCCGGTTCTGTTCACAAGTATGATTGGAAGCATTGTCGCGCGGTCGGCGGATGATCAGTTCGGGTGCCATTGACCTGGGCGTTCGATCGTATTCGACACTTGCCCGGCGCCAGTCGCCGAAACCGTTATTGACCGGCCACTTCCGGACCCTCTAGCATTCGGCCGGAAAGTGATTTCCCACAACGACGTGAGGAAGCGCCTTGGATGCTTGGCATTGGCCAGCACGTGCCGGCGAATTCCTCGGCGGCGGATCTCGTCCAGCGTGAATAGTCGCCACCGCCAGTTCCGGTGTCCGGGTAAGCCAGAAGCGGAGTAGTCGATGAATGTTCAACCTCCCTCCACGCGGGCCGTACGGCCGCACCGCGCGCGATGGCGTGCGGGCGCGGCAGCGGCGGCGGGCGTCACGGCGTTGGCCGCCACGCTCGTCGCCTGGCCGGTCACGACCGCGTCGGCGGCGATCGGCGCGGGCACGTACACGCTGAAGAACGTGGGTAGCGGGCACTGCCTCGACGTGCCCAGCGCGACCGCGGGCGTGCAGCTCCAGCAGGCGGCGTGCGGCACCGCGAGCAGCCAGCAGTGGAAGCTCACGGCGGTCAGCGGGGGGTACCGGATCAGCTCGGTCGCCACGGGTCTGTGCGCCGGCGTGCAGGACGCGTCGACGTCGGCGGGCAAGGCGGTCCAGCAGGTCGCGTGCGGCGGCGCCGGCCAGACCTGGACGTTGACCGCGAGTGGCAGCAACTACCGCGTGGTCGACACCAACAGCACGAAGTGCATGAACATCAAGGACGGCTCGACCACCGCCGGCGCCGGGGTGCAGATCAACTCCTGCGACAGCGTGGCCACCAAGCAGTGGACGTTCACCCCTGTGAGCGGCGGGCCGACCTCGACGTCGACCTCCACGTCCACCACGACGTCCACGTCGACGTCCACCAGCACGACGACGTCCACCACGACCTCGACCACGACCACGACGAACCCGCCGCCCACGGGCGCCGCGACCGGCTACGCGACCCAGAACGGTGGGACCACCGGCGGTCAGGGCGGTGCGAGGGTCCGGGCCACCACGGGAACGCAGATCCACGCGGCCCTGTGCAGTCGGGCCAGCGCCAGCACCCCCATCATCATCGAGGTCGAGGGCACCATCAACCACGGCAACACCACTCAGGTGTCGGGCGGCAGCTGCTCGACCGCCTCAGGCGTGATCGAGCTCAAGCAGATCAGCAACGTCACGATCATCGGCGTCGGCAGCGGAGCGGTCTTCGACCAGCTGGGCATCCACATCCGCGATTCCCGCAACATCATCATCCGGAACGTGACGATCCGGAACGTCAAGAAGTCGGGTTCTCCCACGTCCAACGGCGGTGACGCCATCGGCATGGAGAGCAACGTCCGCAACGTCTGGGTCGACCACACCACCCTGCTCGCGTCGGGCGGTGAGGCGGAGGGCTTCGACGGCCTCTTCGACATGAAGAACAACACCCAGTACGTGACCCTGTCCTACAGCACCCTGCGCAACTCCGGCCGCGGCGGACTGGTCGGGTCCAGCGAGAGCGACCTCTCGAACGGGTTCGTCACCTTCCACCACAACCTCTACGAGAACATCGACTCCCGGGCACCCCTGCTGCGCGGCGGCGTGGGCCACATGTACAACAACTACTACGTGAGCCTCAACGAGTCCGGCATCAACTCCAGGGCCGGGGCCAAGGCCAAGGTCGACAACAACTACTTCAAGAACTCCCGAGACGTCCTCGGCACCTTCTACACCGACATGGCCGGCTACTGGCAGGTCAGCGGGAACATCTTCGACAACGTCACCTGGTCCACGCCCGACAGCGAGCACAAGCCCGCCGGGCCGGACGTCAAGTCCACCACCACGGTCAGCATCCCCTACAACTTCACGCTCGACCAGGCCGCCTGCGTGCCGACCATCGTCGGACAGACGGCAGGCGCCAACACGGGCATGAAGGAGTCGAACGGCAGCTGCTAGCAGCAGGGCTTCGCACGGCGGCTACCGAGCCACACCGGCCCGGTAGCCGCCGTTTCGACGTGACGGCCCGAGCACAGCACCGGCGCCGGACCCGGCCGCTTTCGCCGCGATGCCACCGGGCGTCGGCTGGCCGCACGCGGCTCACCGGCCCGAGGGAGTCGCAAGCCTGTGGGGTGCCAGAACGATCCCGCCCTGTCGGCCGAGGGGCATAATCGCCGCAGCTCAGCATCCCTCTGCAGAGTTCTGGCACCCCACACCGCCCCAAGGCCGTCACCGTCGCCCCCCGTCAGCCGCGGTGCTTCTGCCGGAGTTCCCACAGTTCGGCCGGGGTGATCGGCATCCGGTCGAGCACGATGCCCTCGGCGTCCTCGACCGCTGACGCGATGGCGGCCATCACGGGGACGACTCCCCCTTCTCCCACGCCCTTGACCCCGAGGGGGTTGAGCGGCGAGGGGGTGACCAGGTGGTCGATCGTGATTTCGGGGACCTCGTGCGCCGTGGGCAGCAGGAGGTCAGCCAGCGAACCCGTCCGCAACCGGCCGTCGTCCCCGTAGACGATGCGCTCGTAGAGCGCGCCGCCGATGCCTTGCGCGACCCCACCGCGGATCTGGCCTTCCACGACAGCCGGGTTGATCGGCCTGCCGCAGTCGTGCACCACGACGTAGTTCCGCAGTGCGATCTCCGCGGTGTCGGGGTCGATCTCGACCACCGCGACGTGCACCCCGGCGGAGAAGGTGGAACGGATCGGTGAGAAGAACGCGGTCGCGTCCAGACCCGGTGCGTCGTCGGCGTCGAGCGGCGGCCGGTCGGGGTCCGCGTCGGGGGCGAACTGGGTCGCCTGCCGGGTGCGGTGGTCGAACGCGTAGCGCAGCGGGTTGGCCAGGACGGCCACCGTCGCCAGCGGGATCGCCCGATCGTTCGCCACGACCGCGCCGTCGGCCAGGCGGAGTTCGTCCGGCGGCACGTCCAGCGCCCTCGCCGCGACGCGCAACGCCTTGGCCCGCACCTTTCGTGCGGCGAGCGCGACGGCGTTGCCGCCCACCACCGCCGACCGGGACGCGAACGTGCCCGCGGCGTAGGGGAACCGCCGGGTGTCCCCGCAGACCACCGTGACGTCCCGCGGCGCGACCCCGAGTTCGTCGGCTGCGATCTGGGCGAACACGGTCCCGTGCCCCTGTCCCTGGGTCGTCAGGCCGACGGTCACCGTCACGTGGCCGCCGGTGTCGACCTGCACGCGAGCACCCTCGTAGGGGCCCATGCCGGTGCCTTCGACGTAGCAGGCGATGCCGATGCCCAGGCGCTTGTCGGGTTCCCGTTCGCGGCGGGTGGCGAAATCGTGCCACCCCGATCTCGTCAGCGCGGTGTCGAGCAGGGCGGGGTAGTCACCGGAGTCGTAGACGAGCGGACGGCCGTCCTGGAACGTCAGCCCCTGGTCGTAGGGCATCTCCGAGGGCCGGATCATGTTCCGGCGGCGCACCTCGGCGCGGTCCGCGCCGAGGAACCGGGCGATCGCGTCGAGGGTGCGCTCCATCACGAACGCGCCTTGCGGCCGCCCCGCGCCGCGGTAGGGCGTGACTATCGCGGTGTTGGTGTAGAGCGAGCGGAACTCGACCCGGTACGCGCCGAGGCGGTAGGGGCCGGGCAACTGGGTGCTGGTGACGAGCGGGACGATGACGCCGTAAGGGGTGTAGGCGCCGGTGTCGTGCCAGAAGGACACGGCCAGGCCCCGGACCTGGCCGTCGCCATCGAACCCCACCTCCACCTCGTGCTGCTGCCCGCGTTCGTGCGAGGCGGCGGCGATGTGCTCGGCGCGGTCCTCCACCCACTTGACCTCGCGGCCCAGGCGCAGCGCCGCCCAGGGGACCAGGACCTCTTCGGGCCAGGGGTGCACCAGCTTCACGCCGAAACCGCCGCCGACGTCGGGTGCCACCACCTCCACCCGGTCCGCGGGCAGGTCGAGGATGGCCGCCAGCGCGAACCTGAGCGACGCCGCCGCCTGCGTGGCGGAGTAGACCCGCAGCGACCGGTCGTCCCGGTCGGGTCGGGCGTACACGCCACGGCACTCCATCGGCATCGCGGCGGACCGTTCCACGCCGAGCCGCAGGGTCAGGCGGTGCGGCGCGGCGGCGACCGCGGCCCGCGCGTCACCGTTCTCCTGCACCATGCGCGCGGCCACGTTTCCGGCGACCCCGGGGTGCACGAGATGGTCCGCACGCCGCGCTGCGGGAATCCCGATCACCACCGGGAGCGGTTCGTAGTCCACCCTGATCAGCCGGCAGACGTCCTCGGCGACGTACCTGTCCACTGCCACGACCATGACGACGGGCTCCCCGACGTGCCGGACCACGTCGTCGGCCAGCGGGAGGCCGGTGCGCGGCGAGTGCAGCGAGGGGTGGGGGATCAGCACCGGCAGCGGTTCACGCGCCCCGCCGGTGAGGTCCCGGTAGGTGAACACCGCGATCAGGCCGGGGACCCGTTCGGCGTCCGCCAGGTCGATCCGCAGCACCCTGGCGTGGCCGTGGGGGCTGCGCACGAAGGCTGCCGCCGCCGCGCCCGAACCCAGGTCGTCCAGGAACCGCCCGGTCCCGGCGGCGAAGCGCTCGGCCGCCGCGCCGGTGACCGGCCGGCCGACGTGCGGCGCGGTCATCCGCTCTCCTCCCCGTCCGGCCGCGCCGCGTGGAGGACCGCCGCGACCAGGTCCTGGTACCCGGTGCACCGGCACAGCACCCCGGCAATGGCGTCACGCGCCTGCTCGGGTGAAGGCCGGGGGCACTCGCGGAGGAACGCGACGATGCTGACGACCATGCCGGGGGTGCAGAACCCGCACTGGACGCCCTGGCACCGCACCAGCGCCCGCTGCACGCGGCCCAGGCCGCCGTCGGGCGCCCGGCAGCCCTCGGCGGTGGTGATCTCGCAACCGTCGACGGTGACCGCCGGCAACAGGCACGACCGCATCGGCGCGCCGTCGACCAGCACGGTGCAGGCGCCGCACGTGCCCTGTTCACAGCCCACGTGCGTGGAGGTGAACGCCAGGTCGTGGCGCAAGCAGTCCGACAGCAGCCGTCGCGCGGGCACCCGCACCACCTGTCGCCTGCCGTTGACCGACAACTCGATCTCGTGCTCGGACAAGGGCTTCACGCTCCCGTCGCGCGGATCGCGGCCAGTCGCCCGGCGCGTTCGGCCAGGACTCGCGCCAGGTGTCGCCGGTACCCCGCGCTCGCGTGGAGGTCGTCCGCGGGCGCCAGGGCGGACCCGCCCTCGTCCGCCGCGACGCGCCACCGCGCGAGGTCGTCGAACCGGGCACCGGTCATCACCTCGGTCAGGTCCACCAGCACCGGTGTCGCGCCGACACCCGCGTACGTCACGGTCGCGCGCTCGACGCGCCGGCCGGTATCCAGGGTTACCACGGCCGCGACGCCGCACACCGCTCGACCGCCGCGCTGCCGGGCCACTTCCAACCAGGCGGTCCCGGTGCGCGGCGGCGGGACGGGGAAGCTCGCGGCCACCGCCAGCTCGCCCACCGCCGCGCAGCACCGGTTGGTACCCAGGAAGAACTCGGTCGCGGGAACCGTGCGCCCGCCCGCCGCGGACCGCAGTTCCACGGAGCCGCCCAGCGCGACCAGGACCGCCGGCATCTCGGCAGTGGGGTCCGCGTGGACGAGGCTGCCGACGGTCGTGCCGCGACTGCGGATCGCCGCGTGGGCGATGTGCGGCACCGCTTCCGCGAGCAACGGGTTCCACCGCCGCACGGCTGCGTCGCGCTCCAACTCCGCGTGGCGGACCAGCGCGCCGACGCGCACCGCGCGGTCCTCGTGGATGATGCCGGACAGCTCGACCAGGGAGTTGATGTCGACGATGTTCGCGGGCGAGACCTCCCGGCGGTTCATCAGGGGGACCAGGCTCTGCCCGCCCGCCATCACGGTCCCGGCGGTGCCGAGCCGGTCCAGGGTGACCAGCGCCTCCTCCAACGAGCGAGGTCTGTGGTAATCGAACGGCGCGGGTTTCACCGGGCACCGACCCGAACCGGTCGTCGGTACCCGGTGATACGCGGCCACCGGGCGTGGCAGCCCCCCGAGGCGGCGATCGCGGCGGCCGGCCCGCCGCACGACCCCGACCGGAGGACTTGGACCATCCCGGGGTGGCGGCAGGCCTCGCCCGGCCCGGAGCGCCGCGCGGACCCCGGCACGACGCGCGGGGCGATCTGCGCGCCAGCCCGGCGCTGTCGCCCGTCCTCACCGGTCACACCCGAGGCGACTGGGCGGAAGCGACACCCCTTCGGCCTCGCCGACCGGACCGGCACGGACGCAGCGGGGCCACCACGTAAGTCATCGACGACCGGAGCCGGCAGCTCCATCGGCCACTCCTCCTCCGGTGCCGTGCACGAACGACGGGAGGAGCGTTCGTCGTCCGGTCCGGCGCGATGAGGCTGGTCAACCACTGTCGCCACCCGCGCCATCGGTGTCAATGGGTCGCCCCCGGCCGGCCTAGCGCCGCATCAGGCAACGTTCGCCCTGTTGACGATGTCGCGTAGGTGTTCGCGTGCAGGGCGTGCGAGGTGAGTACGGGTTGGCGGAGACGACGTCGACCCGCGCGCTGGACCTGTACACGAACCTGGGCAACCGACACGGCCAGGCCAATGGCCATCTGAATCTCGGAATTCGAATGGGTGTGGTGACCACATACGGGTTGACATCTGTCCTTTATGGAGCGTCCATACCTGCTGCGCCCGTTCGGGCACGGTTCGTCGTTGACGAGGAGTCACGGTATGGCGTGGGTCGAGAAGCACGGTTCGGGTTTCCGGGTGCGGTACCGGTTGCCGGACGGCACATTGAGGTCGGTGACCGGGTTCGCCGATCGTTCGATGGCGGTCGACCGGGCGAGGGACATCGAGTCCGATCAGCGTCGGGGCACCTTTGTGGACCCCTCGGTGGGCGCTGTGCCGCTGGGGGAGTGGGTCCCGATCTGGGCGGACGCACACGATGTGAGTGCGACGACGTGGGCGAAGTACAACTCGCACCTGCGCAACCACGTGCTGCCCCGCTTCGGCGACGTGCCGTTGAAGGACATCTCGCGGATCACGGTGAAGGGGTGGGTCAAGACGCTGCGTCGGTCGCTGGCCAAGCGCACCGTGGGCGATGTCGTAACGCTGTTGTCGATGTTGCTGGGCGACGCGGTCGACGAAGGGTTGATCGGGGCGAACCCGTGTCGGCGGTTGCGGGTCAACACCGGTAATCATGACGAGCGGCCTCATGCTTCGTCGTGGCAGGTGCGGGCGAGACCCCCGCGGTGTGTTCGCCCGTGGATAGCGTGGTGGTCGTCACGGCGGCTGTCTGAAGCTGTGGCCGCCGAAGTCGAAGGTCGAACTTCCAGCGGCGGGTCTGGCTGCCTCTCGTCAACGGCGATCCGACCCGAGGGTGGGCACCGATCCACGCTGGTCTGCACTTCCACGACCTACGTCACACGCACAAGACCTGGCTCATCGAGGACGGCGTGCCGGAGATCTTCCAGTGCAAGCGGCTCGGACGCCGGATGGCCGGGGTGCAGGGCACCTACTCGCATGTGACGCAGGTCATGGTGGACGCGATGCTCGACAGACTGCAGCGGCGATGGGAACGCTCGCTGGTCGCTCCCACGGGTCCGGCAGGGGTGACGGTGTCGACGGTCACACCAGAATCGTTGCTCCGGATGTGCTCCTATGACAGCAGAACAGCCTGCCGGTGAAGATCACCGGCAGGCTGTCTGACCTGCGTATATCGATGGTGGACGATACTGGGATTGAACCAGTGACCCCTACCGTGTCAACGTACATCGCCACCTGCTCTGACCTGCGGAACAAGCCTCCAGCAGGTTGCATGGGTGCAGTTGACCGTGGTTGGGAGCCGTTGGATGCGGTTGGACGCGTCCTGCGGCTCCCAATCTGCTCCCACAGCGCTGCTCCCAGGTGGCTGGTCGAGCGCAGTGGTTGAGGTCCGCTCCTCAGCGTAAGTCGTTCTGGTTAGTGGTTAATTGGTTGTGCGAGGCTCGTCGTCGTTTCCCTGCACAGCGGCATGGGGTTGATACCCGACAGCGCGTAATCGGGTTGTGCGACGACGGGCGGGCTGCCTGTGATGAGCGTCGAGATCACATAGGGGTGTCTCTACGCCGCGTAGGGCTTGCCTCGGCCCTGCTCGGGTCCGCTAGCGCGGTGCTCCGCGCTCGATTGCGGGGGTCGAGGTTGCCGTCAGCACTGAATGGGTGCCACCGAGGCGCTGCGACACGTGTCCGGATGTGGGTGGTGGCGGCCACCCACATCCGGTCCGGGGCGGTCAGGAAGCGGCGGAGGTGCAGGTGGGTGCCGCGGCCGGGGCGGCCATCGCCGTGGTCGTCACGGGCGGGCCGGCGTTTGCCGGCGGGTGCCGGAGCGATAGTGGGACGACACCTCGCTGCCAGTGGAGTCGCCGAACGCGAACACTAGGTACGACTCGCCGACGTAGAGCGAGAGTCCGCACATGTCCCGCAGGGCTATCCGTGTGGTGCATTAGCATTCCGGAAAGATAATTTCTCCGCATAAATGCGGATTGGTAGGCCTGCATCGATTCCGAGCTCGATATGGGACCGCCTGGTAAACCGCGCATGCCGCGCCGAACGTGGTCTGTTCGGGCAGTTGCAGGTTTTAGGTCTCGCGCCGTACCCCGAACGAGCAACAGACGGATGAACCTGCGGCATGCCGTACTGGGTGTGGATTACCCTCGGCTGTCCTGGTCTGTGTCGCCGCCTGGCGACCTGCGGTGACGCGACTTCATCAAGGGAGGACAGTGCGGAACAAGGCGCTTCTCGTCGGAGTGGAGCAGTTTGCGGCTCTTCACGCGGACGCTGAGGAGCTGTCGTTGACCGACATCGTCCGGCAACCGCTGGCCTTCGTGGGCGAGGTGGTCCTTGAAGTCGAGCGGGCCTTCGCCGACTTGAGGTACGACACGACGGTTCTACGCGAACCGGAGCGCCCCGAACTTGTTCGTGCCGTCAGCGGAATACTCGACAGTGACGACTCTGGCATTATCGTGCATGTCGTCTCGCATGGTGAAGTGGGTGATGACGACACTCGCCTCGACGTGGTTCCGGCGTGTGGCCGTATTGGGCTCGGCACGAACGTCAGCGAGTGGGTGTCGACCGCTCAGCAGCGGAGCAACGCGGCGTTGTTCCTGCTTGACCTTTGCCGATCGGGAAAAGCTGCCCGCCTGCCTTGGCTCACCGGTCTCGGCAACCATGATGCGCGAGTGTGGGTGATCGCTGCGGCGGGCCCGGATGAGGACGCCTTCGACGGTCGGTTCAGTATGGCAGTGGCGGCCGTGCTGGCCCAACTCGCGAAGGATGGTCTGGGGACCGATCCCAGTCGCAGGTACGTGTCGTTCCAAACCGTCGCACGGCGGATCGCCGAACGAGTCGAAGCGATGCCAGGTCTGCCGCAAAGGGTTCACGCGACACCGATCGATCCGGCGCAGAAGGTAGCCGAGCTACCGTTCTTCCCGAATCCGCGCTACAGCGACGACCCGCAGCGTGAGGCGCGGCAGGCCATCGAGTCGCCGCTGCGAAGTTTTCTCGACGAACTCGACGACGTGCTTGACTCCGAGCACTTCCTCGGCAGAGTCGGTCTGCATTTCGCAGGGCGCCGCAAGCAGTTGCGTTTGCTTGCTCGATGGATGGACGGTGGCTTCCCGACCTCCGGCCTGCGGGTCGTCGTCGGTAGCCCGGGAGTAGGCAAATCGGCATTGCTCGGCGCGCTGGTGTGCTCCGCGCACCCGGTCCTCGCAGATGCGGTACCGCATGTGCGCGCACGACTGGAAGCTTCTGGCTGTCCCTCGCGCAACGAGCACCTCGGCGCCGTGCACGCTCGTCAGCGTCGAGCCGAAGAGTTGATCGCCTCGCTCGCCCGACAGTTCGACTTCTCCGAGACCGGCGACGGTTGGACGGCGTTCGACTTGATCCGCGAGTTCAAGGCACTGCCGACCACGCCGGTCGTCGTGGTTGACGCGGTCGACGAGGCGCTGCACCCGCGACAGGTCATTTCCGAACTACTGTTCCCGCTGGCTGCCGCCATGCGCATGGACAACGCGCCCGTGTGCCGACTGTTGGTCGGACTCCGGCCGTGGCATCACTCCGCGAGTGCGAACGACCTCGCCGTACGGGCTGGTGAGTTGCTGGATCTCGACAAAGTGACGCCTGCCGAGCTTCGTGTGGACATCGAGGAGTACCTGACCGCCCGGCTCGCGGACCTTCCCCGCTATGCCGCAGCCGTGCGGCGGCCCGTGAGGGATCGGCTCGCCGCGACGATCGCCGAACGCCTGGTGAGGAAGAACTCTCATCCGTCCGGGCCGCAATGGGGAGCATTCCTGGTCGCCGGGCTTTTCGCCGGCTACCTCAACGGCATCGTTCCCGCGATGACCGTGGAGGAGGCCGAACAGCTGGGCGCGACAGTGCCGCGGAACCTTCCGGAGGTCTTGGAGCTCGACCTGGGCGTGCACCTGCTCGGCGCGAAACTTCGAGCGACCTTGGCCGCGTTGGCCTACGCCAAGGGCGAAGGCATGCCGGCCGAGGTCGCGGGCCTGGTGGCAGCCGGGTTCGCGGACGACATGCGTGCCGAGGACGTCATCAACTGCCTCGACGCCGGCCGCTTCTACCTGCGCACGACAGTGGAAAGGGACGGCACCACCCTCTACCGGCTCCTCCACCAGAGCCTTGCCGACTACCTGCGCCGCTTCCCCACAGTCAGACCTGCGCACGACGTCGACGCTTCCTACTCCTCTGTCCCGTTGCAGGCGAGCTTGGTCCTCGACCGCATCTTGAGCGCCGTCCGCGGCGGCGAGTGGGGGCGGTGGTCCTCGGTGCCGCCGTACCTGGTGCGACACACGATCCACCACGCTGTCGAGGCCGACAGGGTCGACGAGCTGCTGGCCGATGTCGAGTTCCTGGTGCATGCGGACGTCGCAAGCCTACGTCCCGAACTACGGCGGGCGACGACGTCCGCTGCCAAGTTGAACGCGGAAGTCTACGAACGGGCCTGTGAAGCCAAACTGCACGGCGGACAGTACGCGGAGCTCGCGGACTGGCGCTGGGTGCTCGCCGTGGAAGCGGCCCGGCACGGCGAGCCTGACTTGGCTGAACGCTTCGTAGCGGACACCGGTCCCGAGGGTTGGGTGCCACGTTGGGCGGACACCGTGTCCCTCGACGAGGGTAGGGCCACTGCGGTGGCCTGTGGCGTGGTGAACGACCGGCACTTCATCGCGGTCGCCGGCTCGACAGGTGCGGTCTGGATCCGGGATGCAGTGTCCGGTGGTCCGATCAGCGCGCCGTTGACCGGCCATCGAGGTCATGTGTCCGCCCTCTCCACCACCGACCTCGCAGGCCGGCAAGTCGTCGTGACCGGCGGAGCTGATTCCACCGTGAGGGTGAGCGATGTGGTTACGGGTGACCTGGTCACCGCGTTCGAAGCCGGGTGCGGCTGGGTCAACGCCATCGCGTGCGTCCGGCTCCGCGGTCGCACGGTCGCCGTGGTGTGCGGCGACGAGTCGGTGCGGTTGTGGGACCTTGCTTCCAAGGAGCCGATCGGCGGTCCGCAGGACGCGCATCGGTGGGCACGAGCCGTGGCCTGTGTCGATCCCGACGACCACCCGCTTGTCGTCACAGGCAGCAATGACCACGGTGTCCGAATCTGGGACCCGGACGGTGGCATGCTGCTCCACCCGCCGATGCGCGGGCATCGCGACCGTGTCTACGCCGCGAGTTGCGGGGTGCTGAATGGCCGTCACGTCGTGGTCACCGGAGGTGACGACGACGTGGTGCATCTGTGGGACATCGCGACTGGTCGGGCGGTCTATCAGCCGCTCATGGGACACATGAGCTGGGTCTCGGCGGTGGTTTGCACCGTGGTCGACGGTCGGCCAATGGCCTTCAGCGGTGGGGCCGACCGCACGGTCAGGATGTGGGACCTCACCACGGCAACGTGCAGGGCGATCCTGGTCATGCCCGTCGAGGTGCATGCCCTGAGCATTTCGTCCGACGGCGGCCTGGTGGTGTGCAGCGGGTCGGATGTCCTGGTGTTCGATCAACGCGCCGGGCGAGAACGGTGAAGCGGACGGTGGGTGGGCGCGCCTGCCTCGTGCACGCAACCGTGACTGCGCCGGGAAGCGAGCGCGGTGTGTGACGAAGACGCGAAATGGCACTTCGGACCGAAGGAATGATCACATGCTGCGAGTCGTCGGTGTCCATGGCATCGGTAACCACCGTCCGTCCGTGCGTCCGGATCAGGCGCGTGACCAGTTGGCCGCGATTTGGAGCCGTGCCTTAGCTCGAGGTTGCCCGACGCCGGTGGACCTGACCGTGGCGTACTACGGCGATCACCTGGACATCCCTGGTCGACAGGGTGAGCAGGACGGCCTGACTCCTGAGGCGTTGGACATGCTGTTCGCGCTGGTGGACCAGTTCGACATGCCGCCGTCCGTTGCACAGGGCTGGGGCACCCTCCCCGTCCGACAGGTCCTGGCCTGGATCGCGGAGCGCCGCAAGCTCGCGCCGCGTCTGGTGGAGCTGTTCATCCGGAAGTTCTGCCGTGAGGTCGCCCACTACCTGCACACCCCGGATGCCCGCAAAGCCAGCCGCGAGGCAGTTGCCACAACGATCCGGGAACACCGACCGTCCGTCGTGCTGGCGCACTCGTTGGGAAGCGTCGTAGCCTATGAAACCCTATGGCAGCAGGAAGACCTGGAGATCGACCTCCTCGTCACTCTCGGATCCCCTTTGGCGCTCCCTCACGCCGTCTTCCCCCGCCTCGCGCCCGCTCCGGTCGACGGTCTGGGATCACGTCCCCCGAACGTGCGACGCTGGGTGAACATCGCCGACCCAGGCGACCTGGTCGCGATTCCGTCCGGTGGAGTCTCGTCGCGGTTCGCGGGCGTGACCGTCGACCACACCTCGGTGATCCACGCGTTCGATTTCCACATGGTGACCAACTACCTCGCCTGTGGGCCGCTGGCCGCCGAACTGGAGGCGCGCTGACACGTGGTCGGTTCGTCGGTCGAGCGTGCCTTCGCGGTCTGTCACCGTGGTCGCGGAGGAGTTCGTGATCCGCGTTGCACCGTGGCCGCCTGTGTGCACGATGAGGCGCCGGGTTCCCAGCTGATCGCCGCGACGGTTCCGTGGTCGAACAGGTGGTCGCGCAGCTGCGACAGCGACCACGTCGAAAAAGCGGTGATGCCTCAGGTGACGGGGGACCTCCGGGCGATCAGGAAGATCCGTTGTCCTGACCATTAGGTGGCTAACTGGTTCACTTCGAACGGATGTTCGTTACCGGTTCGCCGGCTCCCCTCAATCGTGTGATTTGGACAAAGGTCCAAAGACACGTAGCGTCCGGTGAGAACAGTCCGGCAGGGAGGTGCGCCATGCGCATTACGCTCTACCTGTTGCGACGGCACGCTGCGTTCGCCAAGCGCACGCTGCGCCATCATGAACTGCTCACATCGCGGGATTTGCTGCCACCACCCGACGAGTCGACGGAGTGGATGCTGTTCATGCGGGACACACGAGTGCTGGTTCATGTCGGCGTTTGGCCAGGGGTAGTCGTCACCCAGCGCCTGCGCAGGAGTCGAAGTGAGCAGCGACGCGAGTAACGCCACCACCCATGCCAGGCTGTGGATACGTCTTCGCCATCCGGCACGCACAGACGGTGAAGGTAGTTCGGATGAGATCATGTGGAGTGCCATGCGTGGCTATCGGTAGACGGACGCCGAATGTGACGGCTGCCGACGTGTTGCGGACGCAGGACACCGTCCATCGATCGAGCCGGTTCGGCAGTGTGACGGCGTCCTCTCTCAACTGCCTGCGCGGTCTGGCCGGCCAAGCTCTGGAACTATGCTGCCCGCGGCAGTATCTCGCTCGCCGAGGCTGTGAGCGGGCCGCAGTGGTTGGCGTAGTGCAGCAGTGGGGCAATCCGATCACGCCGCCGACGACCGCGGCGCCACAGACTCAGGAACAGCCTGCCGTCACAATCGCCGATCCCCCTCCGATCGTAGCCACGACACGGCCACCGGCTCCCGGGCCTGTGACGACGACCGCCCCCGTCCGATCCGCCGACCTTCGGTCACCATGGCGCGAAGGGCGGCGCGTCCTTCAGTAGGTCGTCGGTTCTGACGTGGAGTGCGGTCGCGAGGTGTCAATGTCGGTCGTCACAACCCGTACATCGACACCCTCGTCCCATGTCTCCAGGCCTCTGCCCCTTGAGCTTACTCATCTAGCGGATTCGGGATCGTCGACCTCGGGCATCCGAAGGCGGCGCGCTGCGGATCGCTCGAAGTTGATCTTGTCTTGTCGGGCACGCGACTCCTACCCGAGTGCCGGTATGCCAACCATGACCCATGGACATACCCTCGAACACCTGCTAGACCGAGCGCAAGCGCGGAAGTGGAGGGGGTGGCGCGCTTGGCTCCAGTGATCCCCCGCCCGGTCAAGGACACACTGGTCATTCTTCTGTTACTCATTCACCAGGTCTTGCAGAACCCTGGCTTCACGCCTCCTGGTCCCGACTCGTCCGCCTCGTCGGTGGCGAAATGTCCCCGCTGCAACAAGGGTTCTCGATGCATCGATGCCTCATACGACTTATTTCAGTGTCTGATTTGCGGGCATCTGTTCTCTCGGGCTCATTGCCCTAAATGTAAAAACATGGCGCTTCGGCAAGACGAAAACTATTGGTGGTGCCCTAGAGATGGTCAAATGCACGGCAGAAAATGTCCGTGCACCTGGCTTGCAGTGAAGGCAGGGGAGAACGCACCGTGGGTCTGCTCTACCGGAGAGTGTGGACAACTTAGTACAACACCGTGTTTATGTAGCTCGCATAATGTCAGGCCCGGTGGGCACGGATACGCGGTTCGGCGATCCAAAGACAAAAAGTGGAAATGTGAGTTGACCGGTCAGTCATGGGAGGTGGGCTAGATGGCGGCCGAGATTCTGGGGGCCATTTCCGGAACTCATCGCATAGGTCGTTATTTTACCGTGGTCAGCGCACTGCCGTCGGCTGTTTTTGTAAGTTACGTCTACTTGTTGCTGGCTAGCGGTGCATGGAGCGGACCGGTGCGCTTCGGCGATGCGGTCCGTGACCTTGACCTGAAGGCCGGTGTATTGCTGGCAATCCTTTCCTTCACGGCTGCGGTGGCATTGCATTCGCTCCAGTACACTCTCATTCAACTGCTTGAGGGATACTGGGGACGATCCCGAGTCGGACAAATCCTTGCCGTTTTACGAATAAATCACCATCGATCGCTGTCAAAGGAAATGGTCGACGAAATCCTGGAGGCCGATGAGGTCGTCGGTGGCGGGTCGCGCGAGCCGGATATGCGTAACCGTGTGCTCTTGGCGAGAGTGCGACGAAGGGAGGCGAACCGGCTCCTGGCGTCGTACCCTCTCAACGAAAACGACTTCTTGCCTACTCGATTGGGGAACGTTTTGCGCCGGTACGAGATGAGCAGCGGCTCGCCGTACGGCATCGGGATGATTCCAGCCATTCCCCGGATGGCCATGGTTGCGGACGAGCGAGGAGTTCAGTACGTATCCGATCAGCGGACGCAATTAGAACTCGCAGTTCGAATCGCTGTGCTCGGTATGCTTGCTGCGATGATTACGGTAGCCGTAATGTGGCGGCACGGCGTGTGGCTTCTGCTCGCCCTTATCCCATACGCAGTGGCATACTTTGCTTACAAGGGTGCAATCGTCGTCGCTCACGAGTACGGCACCGCGCTCACCGTCATGATCGAATTAAATCGATTTTCGCTCTACGAACGCCTCCATCTGAAACTTCCCGAGTCGATCACGTCCGAGCGGGAGCTCAACGCTGGATTGATGTCCCTGCTCAGGTCTACCCTGCCGACTGACCGCGACATCGATTACGAACACCCGCCGCCGCCCTTGCAGTTCCCCTTCCCGTCCCAAGCTGGTGCGGCAGGTGACGAGCAGGAACGATCGGGGACCGGGTAGAACACCAGAGTGGTCGAGAACGCAACGCCAACGGCAGCCCAAGGCGAAGAGCCGCCTGGTATGCCTCCACCGCCCCCACCTGCATCACCCTCGATGACGGACACCGGACCCGGTGAACGCGAGCCGGTTGGCCTCTATCGTCACGGATCCCAGCTCTCGGACCGTCTACTGTGGTTGTGGCCGGTGGGTGCCATCGCCGTCGTCGCAGCGGCTGGAGAGCTGTGGAGCGCGTTCGGAGCACTGCTCGCCTCGCTAGTGGCAGTGACGACCCTGGTGCTCTTGGTCGGCCGGGACGTGGTCAGCCGAGGGCTGCGGATCTGGATCTCGGCATTGGCCATCGTGTTCGGAGCCGGAGTAGTGGTGGGCAGGCTGGCGGGTGTGGACTTCCTCGCGACCCCGACGGGGCCACCGGAACCGGTCGACCTGCGCGGGAAGGTGGTAACCGCTGACGACGTCAAGAACCGCGACCTGCGGGGGGCGCTGCTCGCAGGCGCGGTCTTCGACGGGGTGGACCTGCGCGCTCGCGACCTCACCGGCGCGCTGGCCTCCGGGGCGTCCTTCCGCGGTGCCGTGCTCGACCGGGCGTCACTGGTGGGTGCCGACCT
This sequence comes from Actinosynnema sp. CA-299493, assembly GCF_050946825.1. NCBI lineage: Bacteria > Bacillati > Actinomycetota > Actinomycetes > Pseudonocardiales > Pseudonocardiaceae > Actinosynnema > Actinosynnema sp. CA-299493. The sequence goes on along the minus strand of NZ_CP191993.1, from coordinate 6,494,450 downwards.
GCGCGGCGCCGACCTGCGCGGCACGTGCATGTATCGAGTCGATCTCACCAAGGCTGTTCTCGACGGCGCCGATGCCACCGGTGCGAACGTCGCCGATGCCGTAGTCGACCCCGCCCAGACCGAAAAGGTCGTCGGATGGCCGACTGCGGATGCTCCTCGGGTGCCCTCCTGCGCTTGACGAGACGATCCGGTTGGCGATCGCACTGCCCGACCCGCCGCGAAGTTGCCGGTCGGTGTGCGCGATGTGGAACAGGTCGGTGAACTGCACAGGTGCGAGGGCCATGAGAGCACCTGCGATGAACGCGGGGACCGGGTTGCAGCTCGTTCCTGAGTACTCGCGCCAGGGTCGAGCGGTTGATCTCCCTCTTCGTGGCGAGCGCGTAGTCGGATCGGAAGCCCGCCAGCTTCGCTGATTCGGTGAACATGTCGCATCGGAGTCGGATGGTGTACGGCATCGTGACCTCGTGCTGCGGTCGGACGGGCTTACGCGGTGTCTGTTCCTAGAGTTCTTCGAGACGGGCGGCTGGTGGTCTCACAACCCAGCGGACACCGCCGGCCGAGTGACGTGGCGGGACGCGCAGCTCAGGCGGCTTCGCGCTCGTAGACGCCCGCCCACCGAGTCAAGATCTCGCGGGAGTCGGCGGGGTCGAGCGCGAGAAGCTGGCCCGGCAGTTCAGTGAAGGACCCGGTGCGGTTGCGTCGGGCGGTCGTGGTCCTGATGTCCACCCACGGGCAGGCGGAATGGGGCGGGGGACGCCCGAAGGCGATCGGTGAGGCGGTCCGGCAACGGACCTGCCTGATCGAGCAGACGTCCCCCGCCTCCTGGGGGCATCACCGCCGCGTTCTCATCTGGTTGCTGTCGAAACTGCGTGCCCGCCTCCAGCGTGGCGGCGGTCAGTCGGGAGGCCCTGCGCCGCATCCTGGGCGAGTTCAATCGGTCGATGCAACACCGGGCTGTTGGAGCGACTGTAGCTGTTCGGTGAATACCTCGGCGGGGGTCTTCCAGCCGAGGACTTTGCGGGGCCGGTTGTTCAGGGCCAGGGCGACGGCTTCGAGGTCCTCGGCGGACCATCTCGACAGGTCGGTGCCCTTGGGGAAGTACTGACGCAGCAACCCGTTCGTGTTCTCGTTCGTCGGCCGTTGCCACGGTGAGTGGGGTCGGCGAAGAACACTCTCGTGCCGGTGTCGAGAGCGAACCGGGCGTGCGCGGACAGTTCCTTCCCCCGGTCCCAGGTGAGGGTCTTGCGGAGCTGCTCGGGCAGCTTCGTCATCGACACCGTCAGGGCGGCGTTCATCGCGACGGCGCCGTAGCCGCCGAGCGACAGGCCGTTCTTCACAGGCGGCGTCTCGCCCCAGCCCTCCAGCCGCGGCAGATGCACCAGGAGCGTGGAGCGGCTGCTGCGCTCGACAATGGTGCCGATCGCCGAGCGGCCCGACCCGATGATCAGTCGGGTAGCGGGGACGCATTACTGCGTCCCCGCCCCCTCAGAACCGTGCAAGCAGCTTTCACCGCACACGGCTCAAGCAAGCCCCAAAGGCTCGCCGGCAGGCAACAGTGCTGGACTTGTCATCGCGGCGGTTCATTCCGTCGTTGACAATGGGCGTGGAGGAGGTGGATTCGTTGATCGCCCGGCGCACTCTCGTCTGGAAGCGCGATGTACTGCTTGGAGATCGCCTTCCGGATGACCACCCGCCATGTTTCCCATTCTCGTGGGCTTCGCGGCGGGTGGTCGGCGTACAGCAGGAGACCTCCGCAGGCTGGGCAACGACCGTGTTGCGCCTGTATGAGGCGCATGGTCATGGCGTCGACCGGCAGAGGTGTTCCCTTGCGGCGCCGCTGAGCCCAGTATGATTCCAGGGCGGGGTCGTCCGGGGACGCCCTTCCCTTGACCAACCGGTGCCGGACTATCTTCGTCCAGGAGAACTTGAGGAGGTAGGCGCCGCTGTCGCGGTCACCGAACACCCACCTGTCCTTCCTGGTCCTGTTGAACCGGCCGAAGTACTTGTCGGATACCCAGTGCTTCGACTTGTTCGGGTGGCTGTGCTTGGCCCACTTGTAAGCGAGCTTCCACATGTGGTTGTCCAGCGCCGTGAAGATCTCGCTGGACACCACTGTCCTGTAATAGGCCGACCAGCCGCGTACGATCGGGTTGATCTTCTTGAGCACCGCACCGGCGTTGGCCCCACGCAGGGCCAGCATCTCGGCGCTGAGCCGTTCCCGGATTCGTCGCCGGGCCGCCCTGCTCGGCTTGATCAGCAGTTTGCCGTGATAGCGGCGGACGTTGAACCCCAGGAAGTCGAACCCGCTCTCCGCGTGGACGATGCGCGTCTTGTCCTCGTGGAAGGCGAGTCCTCTGGGTGTCAGCCATGCCGCCAGTCGTTCCTTGACCTGTTCGGCCTGTTCGCGACTGGTGCACATCGCGACAAAATCATCCGAGTACCGGACCAGCACGGGGCTGCCGCTTTGCGCACTTCCGGCGTCCCTGCCGGTGGTGTAGTAGCGGACGCCCGCGGCCTCCTCCATTCCGTGCAGGGCCACGTTGAAAAGCAACGGGCTGATCACCCCACCCTGCGGAACTCCTTCCTCGGTCGGGGCGAACCGACCGCGATCCACGATCCCGGCCTTGAGCCACTGTCGGACCAGTCCCCGGGCGGGGAAGGTGCCGAGTGCGGCCATGAGCCGGGCATGGCCGATGCGGTCGAACGCCGCCGTCAGGTCCGCGTCGAGCACCCACGCACGCTGCGGATTCTTCCCGTTGAGCGTGGAGTAGACGGCTCCGATCGCGTCGTGACAGCCACGGCCGGGCCGAAAACCGTACGACTTCGGCTCGAACCGCGCTTCCCATTCGGGCTCCAATGCCCCCAATGCCACGGCTTGCAGGCACCGGTCGACAATGACGGGAATCCCGAGCCCGCGCTTCTTCGTGGTCCCCGACTTGGGGATGAACACCCGCTTGACGGGCTTGGGAATCCACGGTCGGGCCCGGTGCTGGACCCAGTCGGCCAGTGCGGCCTTGTCCTGGGACATCAGCACGACCTTCCCGTCGACTCCCGCCGTCGCGCGTCCAGCATTGATCTCCGTGACCCGTCGCACGCCCAGAAGCGTGTTCGAGCGGGATCGGAGCATCAGTTTCTGTAGATTTCGGACCTTCTTCAGGTCCCCTGCCTGCGATGCCGCGAAGATTCTCTGCCGCAGACGCCGTACGTCTTCCTCGACCCGCCGCCAGTCGATCGACGGCCAGTCCAAGTCCTCGCCCTCGGGTCCGTTCACCGGCGCAGAAACAGCCGAGACGACCGAGGCCGCTCCGCCCGTGATCCACACAGCGTCCAACTTGTCCCTCGGTTCCGTCGTCCTGTCCAGTGTTTCCCCACAGGCTCACCCGGCCCACGTCAGCACCCTTTCGGGTCCGGGCAGCGCACCCGTATCCGGACGGTTATCCGGGGCCACCGGCGGAGAATCCGGTCAAAGCGCCCAAGTTTCCCGTTTCCTTTCGGCTTCCGGCATTGGCTTGTTGGGCCGTCCTGTTCCCGCTGGAGAGTTGAGCCTTCCTTGCGGTCGACCGACCGGGCCACGAAGGCCTGGACCTCAACGGGTTTTCCACGTTCCACACGAGTGAGATACGACCGGGGTGGGTGCTCCCTTTACCCCGAGGCGGCGGTGTCCACCTGGCCGGAGAGACCTCTGCCAGCCAGCGCCTGCCGCTTCTCAACGGCCAGCCATGCACCCCACTAACACATTCCATCGGCGGGGCTTGGGATCACGAGGCATCATCGGGAGTTCACTTGCGTTCACCCGTCCGGTCTTCCCCTTGCCGGTAACTCCCGGATGGAACAGGAGTCCTTGGGCTTTCCCCCGAGCTTCGCACCACGCCGTTACCGGAATCGCACGTCGAGGGCGGGGACGGGTCATACGGACACGGACCCGTGACTGCACCTACGGCCTCATCAACCGCCTCTCCAATCGGTCAGTCCACTCACATTCGTGCGACTTCGTGTCGCACGATCGCCCTCCCAGTGACCGGGGACGGCGCGGTCGGCAGCTTCGGCGGGGCGTTCGCTGAGGACGACATCGGCGGTGACGTGTCCCCGCGGCTTGTTGCGTGATCGGGCCCTCGGCTCTCGCAGCGCCCGGCCCGTGCGCAGACACGTGACCAGTTCACGTTTGAGCGCGCCACGTCCCTGAATGAACAGGGACTGGTAGATCGCCTCGTGGCTGATGCGCATGGACTCATCATCGGGGAAGTCGAGCTTCAGGCGATGCGCGATCTGCTCCGGACTCCACGCCGTCGACCAGCGCCTGTCCTGACGATGGGGCTTGTTCAACCCCTTCCACGGCGGCGTCCCGGGGCCCGCGACGACCGTGCCGTCGGGGCGACGGACATCGCCGGCGAGCCGGTCCCGCACGTACTCGCGCAACCGCTCGTCACCCGCCAGCTTCGCCGTTCTCGGGCGCTTCGCCGCCTGCTGAGCCTTCCACTGCGCCACCACCGCGCGATAGACCGCCTTGCCACCCCTGGTCGCGGCATTGCGCCGCAGCTCACGAGACACGGTCCCAGGATCGCGGCCGATCACGCGCGCGATCTCACGCACGCCCATGTCCCGAGCCCTCAGCAGCGCGATCTCCTCCCTCTCAGCGAACGACAAGTACCGGCCGGTGGGATCGTCGAGGCTCAGCGGCGTCATCCCGCCAGCGTGTCGAAACCAACGGATCCCGACCGGTGACGACACGCCGACCCCCTCCGCGGCCTGGACCGTCGTGACCCCGGAGGCGATCAGACGCCAGAAATCCCGCTGAACCGCCCGCGACGGCTCCGGCCGCCCCGGTGAGCGCATCGGCGCCCGCATCGCCCTATCCACAGCCCACTGACGTCGAGCCCCGCTCGGCGCCTGCGGCACCTGCTTCCTCGGCCATCCCATCCAACACCTCCGTCATCGAAGTGTTGCGACGACCAGTTGAACTCACCTTGCGCCCCGCGGTCGCTGTGGAAGATCGCCCCGGCCAGGCTGCCGCGTGTCCGCTCGGCCACGTGCAGGGCGTCGAGGACGAGGTCGACGCGCATGTGGTCGGCCACGGCCCAGCCGACCAGGCGGCGAGAGCACAGGTCCATCACCGTGGCCAGGTAGAGGAACGTGCCGTCGGCGATGGGCAGGTAGGTGATGTCGCCGACGTAGCGGGTGTTGGGCGTGTCGGCGGTGAAGTCGCGTTCGAGCAGGTCGGGGGCCTTGACCGCCGCTGGGTCGGCGAGGGTGGTGCGGTGCCGGCGGCGCAACCGCAGACCGGCCAGGCCGATCCCGCGCATCACCCGGGCGACGCGCTTGTGGTTGACGCGATCTCCGGTGTCGTGCAGTTCGGCGGTGATCTGCGGGACGCCGTAGGTGCCGGCCGACTCGCGGTGGATCACCCGGATACGGGCGGCCAGGCGCGCATCGTCCGCGACGCGGGCGGCCCGGTCCGACGCGGTGGCCTTCCAGTGGTAATAGCTGGACCGGGCGATCCCGATGACCTGGCACAACCGCTTCACGCCATGGTGGCGCTGATGATCGTCGACGAACTGGAAGCGGTTCACCAGCGCGTCTCGCCCGCGAAATACTTGGCCGCCTTGCGCAGGATGTCGCGCTCTTCCTCCAGTTCGCGGACCCGCTTGCGCAGTGCGGCGTTCTCGTCCCCCGGCGAGGGCGGGGCCATACCGGTCGCTGAGGTGGTGACCTGCGGTCCGGTGCGCTGCGCGTCGTCGAGCCTGATCCAGTTGCGCAGCGTCTCGTGGTTGACCCCGAGATCCTCGGCCACGGACTTGATCGTCGCGCCCGGTCGGGACCGGTAGAGCGCGACCGCCTCGGCCCGGAACTCCGGCGGGTAGTGCTTCATCACCATCTGAACGGGACTCCTGTCCACCCGGATCGTCAGGATCCAAGTGTGTCTGGTGTCCAATATCCAGGGTCAAGTCCCACCATCACGGCAAGCCAACTCAGATGTCACCTATCGGTGCAGCAGACCCAAGGGTCATCCTGCTGTGTTTCGTGTCGGAGGTGATGTCGGTCCGATGGTCGACGGGCACTCGGCTTCGGATGGGTGGTGACCACATACGGTTTGACATCTGTCCTTTATGGAGCGTCCATATCTGCTGCGCCCGTTCGGGTGCGGTTTCGTCGTTGACAAGGAGTCACGGGTATGGCGTGGGTGGAGAAGCACGGTTCGGGTTTCCGGGTGCGGTTCCGGTTGCCGGACGGGACGTTGAGGTCGGAGACCGGGTTCGCCGATCGTTCGGTGACGGTCGGCCGGGCGAGGGACATCGAGTCGGATCAGCGTCGGGGGACCTTCGTGGACCCGTCGGTGGGTGCGATGCCGCTGGGGGAGTGGGTGCCGACCTGGGCGGACGCGCATGATGTGAGTGCGACGACGTGGGCGAAGTACGACTCGCACCTGCGCAACCACGTGTTGCCGCAGTTCGCTGACGTGCCGTTGAAGGAGATCTCGCGGATCGCGGTGAAGGGGTGGGTCAAGACGCTGCGTCGGTCGTTGGCCGAGCGGACCGTGGGCGATGTCGTAACACTGTTGTCGATGTTGTTGGGTGAGGCGGTCGACGAGGGGTTGATCGGGGCGAACCCGTGTCGGCGATTGCGGGTCAACATCGGTGATCACGACGAGCGGCCTCATGCTTCGCCGTGGCAGGTGCGGGCGATGGCGCAGCGGTGTTTGCCCGCGGATGCCGTGTTGGTGGTCATGGCGGCGTACCCGGGGCTGCGGTGGGGCGAGCTGGCCGGGCTGCGCTGGGGCCGGGTGGACCTGGCCCGCGGGGTCATCATGATCGACCCGGACAAGGGCGCGCTGCACGAGGTGGGCGGCCGGTTGGAGCTGGGTCCGCCGAAGTCGAAAGCAGGTGTCCGCACGGTGCACCTGCCGCCGTTCCTGGTCGACCTGCTCACCGAGCACAGGGCCGACCGGATGCAGGAACACGTCTTCACCGGTCTGGACGGAGAACTTCTGCGCCGGTCGAACTTCCGGCGGCGGGTCTGGTTGCCCCTCGTCAACGGCGATTCGACCCGGGGATGGGCACCTGTCCACCCTGGTCTGCACTTTCATGACCTACGTCACACGCACAAGACCTGGCTGATCGAGGACGGCGTGCCGGAGATCCTCCAGTGCAAGCGGCTCGGGCACCGAATGGCGGGGGTCCGGGGCACCTACTCGCATGTGACGCAGGTCATGATGGACGCGATGCTCGACGGGCTGCAGCGTCGGTGGGAGCGTTCGCTGGTCGCTCCCACGGGTCCGAACGGGGTGACCACATACGGTGTCGACGATCACGTCAAGATCGTTTGCTCCCAATTTGCTCCCAAGACAGCAGAACAGCCCGCCGGTGGTGATCACCGACGGGCTGTCTGACCTGCGTTTATAGATGGTGGACGATACTGGGATTGAACCAGTGACCCCTACCGTGTCAAGGTAGTGCTCTCCCGCTGAGCTAATCGTCCGAGGCGGAGACGGGAATCGAACCCGTGTACAGGGCTTTGCAGGCCCTTGCCTAAGCCACTCGGCCACTCCGCCGTGATTCCTGAAGGCTAGCACCCAGGAGTCAGGCCTGAGCCCAAGGGGCCCTCTGCCGAGCGGATGACGAGACTCGAACTCGCGACCCTCACCTTGGCAAGGTGATGCGCTACCAACTGCGCTACATCCGCATGCCCCGTGGATTACTTGGAACTTTTCCCTTTTGGGGCTTGTCGTTCCGGTCTTCCTCGGTGCGAGAGGAACTTTATTACATGCACCGCAGCGGGATCAAATCGGGGGGTCCCAGACCTCCTCGCGGGCCCGCTACCTGCACTTTTACGTCAGATCGTTGGAGATCAGGTGGGTCAGGGCCTCGTCGACGTCGACCCACAGGTGCTCGTTCCCGGGCACCACGACGTCGTAGGTCCGATCGAGGAAGTCGGCGAGCTCCTGGGCCGAGGCCTCGAACATGGCGTGGCCGGACGGCGAGCTCAGTTCGATCACCACGACTTCGGGGTCGTCGGCGGCCGGGCGGATCCGGACGTCACCGTCACCCGCGTCGGCGATCAGGCCATCGGCGAGCAGGTCGCGGGCGAAGACCCACTCCACCCACCCGGCACGGCCGGTTCGGAACGCGGCAACCACCGCGTACGGGTCTTTCGTGTCATAGCGAAGCTCCACCTGAACCGGGACGGCCGGGGTCCTCGGTGCCAGCAGGTCGAAGACCGCTGTTGAGCGGAGTGTCACGTGGTCATTGCGCATCGTCGTTACCCTCTTCTCCCTTCCCGGCCAATGGAACGACCGAGTTCTCTACTTGTGACGTATATGTGGCGAGGAACGCTCAACTCCTCATGGTTTATCACCCGATTGGGGCTATCCAACTCCACTGGGCGACCACCTCGATGCGTTCCGTGTCCACTGAGTCGGGCTGCTCCCATCTTGCTGGGTTTAACCTGAACCCGGTACCGACTGTTGCGCGAATGTTGGACGTGAGGACCTCTCTGGTGGCTGACCCACCCCCGCCGCATCGCGACCCGGGACCGCGCCCCACCGACGTGGACCTCGCCGCACGGGTGACGGTGGGTGACCGCACCGCGTTCGGCGAACTCTACGACCGGCACGCGAAACCGGCGTACTCACTGGCCCGACGGATCTGTGTCGACCCGGACCTGGCCGAGGACGTCGTCCAGGAGGCGTTCCTGGCCCTCTGGCGCAACCCCGCGGCCTACGACCACTCACGCGGCGGATTCGGCACGTGGCTGATGACCGTGGTGCACCACCGCGCGGTCGACGCGGTCCGCCGCGAGAACGCCCAGCGTAGACGAAGCCTCCCCTTGACCGACGAGGTCTCTGAGCGCAACGTCACACCCGCGCAAGGCGCCGACCACGCCGCGCTGAGCGCTGTGGCGGGCGCCGAGGTGCGCGAAGCGATGCAACGGCTTCCCGAAGACCAAAGGCAGGTGCTGACACTGGCCTACCTCGGCGGCTACACCCAGATCGAGGTCGCGGCGCTGACCGGCGTACCCCTCGGCACGGTGAAATCACGCACGTTCGCAGCCATCCGCAAACTGCGCACGACACTGCGCTCCGCGTGGACGGGCGAGACCGGCGGCGACACGCCAGATGAGACGACGGGAGCACAACGGTGACGGACGACCGGTGCCCTGAAGACGAACTCGCGGTCGGATACGCCATGCACGCGCTCGAACCAGCCGAAGAAGAGCTGATGCGCACCCACCTCCGGGGATGCGCACGGTGCCTGGAATCGGTCCGCGCCACCCAAGAGGTGACGGCGGCATTGGGCGGATCGGTCCACCAGTACGACCCCCCGGAGCGACTGCGGACACGCCTGATGGATGCGATCGAGCACACCCCTCAGGTGTCCGTGGTGGAGAAGCCGGTCCAGTTGGAGCCACGGCGGCGCGACCGGCCCGGCGGGTGGGGACGCAAATTGCTCCTGGCCGCCGCGGCGCTCGTCGTGGTGGCCGGGATCGGTGTCGCAGGCGTGAAGTTCGGCCAGCTGAACGACCGGGTTGCACAGCAGGACGTGCGGGCCGGACAGATGGAGCGCGCGCTGCGCATCGCCGCGGACCCGGGGACGACCCGAGCCGTGCTGCAGGACGAGTCGGGTGCCGCCCTGGCTGTGCTGCTGTCCGGTGATGACGACGCCGCGATCGTGCCGACGAACCTGCCGTCCAACGACGCGGCGCGGCAGGTCTACGTGGTGTGGGGGACCAGCACACCGGAGCCTGTGGCGTTGGCCACATTCGACGTCGTGGAGGATGGGTCGGACGTCCGACTGCTGACTTGGTCGCCGGACGCGCACCGGCACAACGGCTTCGGGATCTCGCTGGAAGAGGGCCGCACCGCGCCCGCGCAACCGTCGGCGGTGTTGGCATCGGGCCGGGTGGGTCCTGCGTGAATGACGAATGGGCGGATGATGTGGGCATGAGTACAGAGCAGCGCGAAGACGCCGACAAGGACGCGGAGCACCGTCCCTGGTTCCGCCGAAACCCCGCGCTGAACCTGACCTACCGCATCGGTGTCGGTGTGGTCGGCGGCTTGGTGCTGGTCGCGGGCGTGCTGATGATCCCGTACCCCGGACCGGGCTGGCTGGTCGTCTTCGCCGGCCTGGCGATCCTGGCCACCGAGTTCGAGTGGGCTGGCCGCGTGCTGAGGTTCGCCAAGGGCTACTACGACGCGTGGGTCGCGTGGCTGCGGCGACAGAACCTCTTGGTCAAGGCTCTGGTACTCGCGGCCACCGGCCTCGTGGTGATCGCGACGTGCTGGCTGCTCGGTGCGTTCGCGCTGGTAGGCGGCTGGTTCGGCCTCGACTGGACCTGGTTGCAGAGCCCGATTTTTGGTTCACGGGGATGATGTTGTAAGCTACGACCACACCGCGAGAGCGGGTGTGAGAACCGAATAAGGGCGTTTAGCTCAGCGGGAGAGCGCTTCGTTCACACCGAAGAGGTCACTGGTTCGATCCCAGTATCGCCCACAGTGTGTTTTACCTGGTCAATGGCCTGCAGACGATCACTGTCTGCGGGCCATTGATCGTTTCGGGGAGCATCTGGGGAGCAAACGATCTTGACCACAACCGTATTTGCGAAGGTGGTCATGGTGTCGTGCTCCCCGTTTGCTCCCGGGTTTGCTCCCAGCGGTGTTGGAGTGCGGCGAGCATGGCGTCGATCATGGGTTGGGTGACGTGGGAGTAGACGCCCATGACGCCGTGGAACTTGTGGCCGATCCTCTTGTGTTGGAGGACTTCGGGGACGCGGTCTTCGATGAGCCAGGTCTTGTGGGTGTGGCGTAGGTCGTGGAAGTGCATCTCGGGGTTGATCCGCGGTCGGTCGGTGGTGGTGTCCCCACGTAGTGCGGGTAGCCAGACGCGGCGGCGGAAGTTGGACCGTCGGTGGAAGCCGCCGTCTGTTCCGGTGAACACGAACCGTGCGGCGGGGTGGCGGTCGTGGTGGTCGTCGAGGAGGTCGGCCAGGAATTTGGGTAGGTGCACGGTGCGGACGCTGGCGGGTGTCTTGGGTGGTCCGAGGGTGAGTTTGCCGCCGACCTCGTGGAGGGCTCCGTCCTTGCCGTCGACGCGGATCTCCCGGTTGGCCGTGTCGACGCGTGTCCATTGCAGGCCGGTCAGTTCACCCCAGCGCAGGCCGGTGTAGGCGGCGGTGACGATCAGGGCGGCGTTGTCAGGGGACACACGGGCGGCCAGGCCGGCGATCTGGGCGGTGGTGGCGTGGGGTCGTTCGGGTTGATCACCGTTGGTGAGGCGGAGTTTGCGGCAGGGGTTGGCGCCGATAAGGCCTTCGTCGACGGCTTCGCCCATGATCCTCGAGAGCAGGTTGACCACATCGCTGACGCTGCGCTCGCCCAACGACCGTCGCAGCTGCTTGGCCCAAATCTTGACCACCATCCGCGACAGGTCGCCCAGCTCGGTGTCGGCGAAGCGGGGCAGGATGTGGTTGCGCAGATGGGAGTCGTAGGTGGCCCAGGTGACCGGGCTGACGTCGTGGGCCTGGACCCACTCCTTCACCCAGTCGCCGAACCGGGTCTGCGCCAGCCGCGGGTCGACGAACCGCCCGCGTCGTTGATCGGACTCCACGTCCTTCGCCCGGTTCTCCGCCTCCTCACGAGTGTCGAACCCGTTCTCCGTGAACAACGACCCGTCCGGCAACCGGTAGCGCACCCGGTACCCGTCGCCGCGCTTCTCCGCCCAGGCCATGCCAGTCTCCTCTTACTTCTCGTTGAGGGTGTCGGTCCGTCGTGGACGACGGCCGACGGACAGTGACGCTCCATATCCGTTGCGATGCAACCGAACTGTGTTCACCCCTGCCGACGGTGCGTGTACGGACCGCGTGCATCGGGGCGGGACGTCGCGTCCCGGCGGGCGGCGCGGGATCCGCAGTGGATGATCGAGCGCAGGTCGGCGTCGGAGAACCGCAGATGCTTGCCCAGGAAGGTGCACGGGATCTCGCCGCGCCCGGCCATGCGTCGCAACCAGGACTCTCGCACCGACAACGCCCGCGCCGCCTGCGCCGGGGTGTGCAACAGCCGCACCCCGTCCGCTGCCTCGGGGAGATCCGGAGCGGCCGCGTCGGAGTCGGTCGTCGCCTGCCCGTCGACGGGGTCGGCGGCGGATCCGACCGCCCGGCCGGGGACTGTGTTCGCCATGAGGACCTCCGATAGGGAAGCGGTGCCGCGGTACGGCGCCGGTCAGCACCCCTCAACTCCGCCGAAAGGCATCAAAAGCAACACAGCCGCTCCAAGTTTCTCGGCTTGACCGATCCGGAGACGCGACGGTTCGGGGCACGCCGTCCGGTTCGGGGTGCGTCCATTTCTTCTGCGACAAGGCGCTGGTGCCGGCGCAGGTGCGTTTCCGGTGCCACCAGCAGGTGTTGAGAGTTATAATAGCTTCAGTGTTGACTAAAAGAATGTAGCAGCTAAATCGCAGCTGCCCGGTGCGGTTGAAACGAGCAGCGTGGAGACCACCGCGCATCGGAGGGGCTGTGCGCCTGGGAAGATGCGGGGATGGGTTCGCGCTTCGACAGTGTCGACTACCGGTTGCGGTGGCCGCGGTGGTTGCTCGTCAGGGAGGCGTCGCGGTTACTCAACAAGGCGTCACCGTGCGCCGAGCGTGCTGAACCAGCTCCGACCTGCCCATATGGTCTCCATCTTGCTTTAATCGACGCGTTCGGACGCAGAGCGGCGATCACCGTGCCGTTGATCGCTGGCGTATGGACGGCACGGTGCCGGAGCGGGCCGCGCTACGGTGCATCGACTCGATCGACGCGACCGCGGTGGCCCATGGGCGAACTGTCGACGACGTCCGCGTCGCCGAGTGGGCAAGGGGTATGCGGCGATGCCCTGGCCGGGTGCGCAGGTTCGAATCCCCGGCGAGATTACCAAAGGATGGGACCTGGGCTGACCAGCGGTTTTTAGCGGCAGTCTGGTGATTGAGTGCCGGTTCGGGTTGTCGCCGTAGGGGTGACGGGCTGCCGTGGGCGGGATCAGGCGGTCTCGCCCACGGGGCGATCCTCGGAGCTGTGGACCGGTCACGCCGCTGCCTGTTTCCGGATTTGGAAGCGCGCCGATCGGGTCGGCGGCTATGTCGAGATCCGAGCGCTTGACTGCAACGTGATCCATTTTGTGAATTTCATTCGCGTTCATACGACACGGTCGCGTTGGGGCACGTAGCGAAGGTGTGGCGGCCTATCCTCCTTATGATCTCCCTTCTGGTCGCGTTGCTGCCGGACGGGGTCGGCCGGGCGTCGTACGGATCGGAGCGGGTTGTGTGGGCGGACAACGAGGCTGACATCGACCTGCTGGGGTTCGACTTCCTGGTCGACACCCTGTATGTGGCGGTCACTGAGCCCAAGCTCCTGCCGTTGACCGTTGGCCTGCTGGGTGACTGGGGGTCCGGCAAGAGCAGCCTGATGGCCATCACCAGGGCGGAGCTGGAGCGGTCCGGTGGCGAGGATGACGACGAATCGGTGTCACCGTATTTGTGCGTGTCCTTCAGCCCGTGGCAGTACGAGGACTACGACGACGTCAAGGTCGCACTCATGACGACCATCCTCGACGCGATCGCCGAGCGGATCGAGGACAACGATCCGGAGCAGGAGAAGGTCTCGGTGCTAAAGAGGGCCGCTCGCGGCTTCGGCCGATGGAGTCGCCGACTCGGGCGCGGCGGGATGACCGCGTTGCCGACCGCGGCACCATTGCTCGCACAGGCACTTGACCCGACGATGGATCCCGCTGTCCTCGAAGGTATCAAGACCTTCGCCGATGCAACTGCCACGGTGGGCGCCCAGCGCCTGCAAGATCCCGAGGACACAGAACAGCCGTCCACCGGGGCTGTCGAGCCGGTCACGAATGCCAGCGAGTTCCGCGCCGAATTCGAGAGCCTGGTGCAACACCTGTCCGACGTCGAAGCCATCGTGGTGTTCATCGACGACCTTGATCGCTGCCTGCCCGAGACGGTCGTCGACACCTTCGAGGCGATCAGGCTGTTCGTGAACACCTCGAAGACGGCCTACGTGATCGCGGCGAACCAGGCTGTCGTGGAGTCGGCGATCGACTCCCGCTACCCCGCTCTGGTCCGGGACGGCGTGGGGTTGGGCGCGAACTATCTGGAGAAGATGCTTCAGCTCAAGGTGACCATCCCACAACTGTCCGCACCAGAAGCCGACACCTACATGAACCTGCTGCTGGCCGAGCTGCATCTGAACAAGGAGCAGTTCGCCAAGGTCGTGGCCGAGACACAACAGCGACGTACGTCAGGCAACCTCCAGGTGGCCTTCAACCTCGGCGTGTGCTTCGACGTGCTCGGTGAGGTGCCGGCCGGGCTCGTACGAGATCTGCAATGGGCCGCGAGCGTCTCGGAGGTGCTCGGCAGTGGATTGCGAGGAAATCCCAGGCAGCTCAAGCGCTTCTTGAACAACCTCATGCTCAAGCACCGCAGCGCCGACCGCCGGGGCATCGACCTACAGTTGCCGGTCTTGGCCAAGTTGATGGCGCTGGAGGAGCAGTACGTCGCCGAGTTCCGGCGACTGTTCGACTGGCAGTTGGCCTCAGTTGGCCCCATCCCGGAACTGCGGATGGCGGAGGAAGCGGCCGTGGCGACAGTCGCGCCTTCAACCAGTGCACGAACACCTGACGATGCGTCGCACACCGCAGCGGGGCGCACCGGAAGCGCCGCATCCCCATCGAAGAGCAAGAAAGCCACGGCGGACCAGAATGCGGACACGATCGGGGATCGAACGGTGTTGCCCGACGATGTCCGAGCCTGGATTGACAAGCCTCACGTCCGTACTTGGCTCCAACTCCCTCCCCGCCTCGGAGAGGTCGACCTCCGCCGTTACTTCACCTACTCCCGCGACAAGCTCACCCTCGGCGTGGCGGTGACACGGCTGCCGCAGCACCTTCAGGAGCTGCTCACAAAGGTGCAGACAGATGTCGACGCGGCACGGCTTGCCGCGTGCAAGGCCGTCGCCGCGTTGCCCGACGGCGAACGTGTCCAACTGGTGGAGGCACTTCTCGACACGTTGGCGCGCCACCCCACAGGACCAGCGTTCATCGCCGCACTCGACCTTGTCGATCGCGCCCCCGACACCCTGCCCGCCGTCTGCGAAGCGCTGATGCGCATTCCCGTCAACGCGGTGCCCGTGAAGTGGGCGGGGCGGGCGGTCATCCGGTTGCCCAAGACCGATCCGGCCGCAGTCGCGGTCCTCGACCGCTGGGCCACCTGCGACGTCGCACGGCTTAAGAGCGTCATCACCAATGCTCGCGAGGCGCAGAGTCGCAGCGAGCGCCCCTGATGGGTACCTCGGCGGATCGCACAGCCGGTAGAGGAGGTGCCTGGACACCGCTGAAGCACGCGACCACCTCCTACGTGCGCGGACTGCGCGCGGGTTCGTCCGACACCAGTGGTTACGCCCGACGTGTCCTTGCTCGTCATGTGCCCGTGCTAGGTGGAAGCGCCGGTGCCGCGTCCGGCGCTCGGGCGGGACGCGCAGGTATCCAACGCCTGGGATCGCTGCTCGGCGGAGTGGGTGACAGCGGCCTTGAAACGACCCTGACCTCGCTGGGCCTAGCCGAGTTGGTCGGCAGGGCTCGGTTCGACGTGCTCGACGAGTTGATCACGTTCGTCGCCGGGGACGGCAACGACCTGGACTCCGAGGCCGCTCGCGACGCCGTCTGCGAGGTCCTCGACCAAGTGTTCGCCGACGCGGACACCTGGGACGAGATGACCGACACCACCGAGACGACCGTGTCACGCGAGAGCATCGTCCCACTGCTGGAGATGTTCCTGGCCCAGTACGTCTACAACCGCGTGCCGGTAGTGGCCGAACGGCTCAGTCGCATCACCGATCCCCAGGCTGCTCGCCGCGCCGACGAGGAGATGCGCCAGATCATCCAGGACCTGGTCACCCTGCGGCTGCCCGCTGACCCGTTCTCCGTGGACTGGGCAGGCCCGCAGGGGCGTGAGATCGCCGAGGACGCCGTCCGGATCACCTATGAGACTCTCCAGAGCCTGGACGACGAATGACCACTTACCTGGTACGCACCGACCTCTCGGCGCCCGTGACCGAGCCCGATGAGGTGCGCCTGCTCGACTGGGCCCCGGCGCGTCCGGCTGCCACCATCCAGACCGGCGACGCGGGCCCGGAGTTCTTCAAGGACTGGTGCCCACCTCGTTCGGCCGCCGACCTGATGCTTCTGGGAGCCGCGGTCTACTGCGCGGACAAGACGGCGAGCAGACGGACCACCGTGGATGCCTGGACGAGGGACATCATCCTGCGGCTGCCCGTCGCCGACACCGCAGCCTGGAGGAGCGCGGACTTCGACGGAACGTTGGCCTTCCTGACCGGCGACCACTGGCAGGTCATTCCCCACAGGTCCACTCGGCATCCTCTTACCGACGTCGCCGGGGTGCTTTCAACGGGCAGAGCCATTGGACTTGGTGTCGACGCGGTGTGCCTCTTCTCGGGTGGTCTGGACTCGCTCTGTGGCGTCGTGGACTTGCTCGAAGAAGACCCGCGCCGCCGTTTGTGCCTGTTGTCGCACCACGAGGGAGGCCAGGCGTCCAGCGCGCAACAGGCACTGCTCGATGAGCTGACCGCCTACTACGGGCCTGATCGCATCACCGCCCGCCGCCTCTACCTCCGGCCGGCACCCAAGAACGCCCACCAGGCTCGCCCCCTGCCACGCCTGCGAGAGAACACCACCCGCTCACGGTCCCTGCTGTTCCTGACCACCGCGCTGGGTCTGGCCGCCGCAGAAGGACCACACGTACCCGTGTACGTCCCGGAGAACGGCTTTATCGGCATCAACGTGCCGCTCACACGGGCACGAGTGGGCAGCGCGAGCACCCGCACCACCCACCCTCACTTCATGGCGCAGCTGCAGGCCGCCGCGGAAGCCGTCGGGGTCGTCAACCCGATCTTGAACCCGTACCGGCTACGCACCAAGGGCGAGATCCTCGCCGAGTCCCGCAATCCGGCGCTGCTGCGGCGGTTGGCTCCGATGAGCGTGTCCTGCTCGCATCCGGAGACCGCACGCTTCGTCGGCCGGCCCCAGGGAAACTGCGGCTACTGCTTCCCTTGCCTGATCCGACGCGCCTCGCTCGCCCATGTCGGCTGGGACGACGACCGATACTCCTGGGACGTCCTATCCGAGGATGCCCTGCTCGACCGCCGCAGGCGGCGCGGAGCCGACCTACGCGCAGTCATCAGCGGCGCCTTCGCCGACCGCCCGGACCGCGATGTACTCCGCAACGGGCCACTTCCATACGGGGAGCGGGCGGCGTTCACCGGTGTCTGGCGTCGAGGAATCACCGAACTGCGCTCCTGGCTTACGACTGGGGCACAAGGCGAATTGGTCACGCTGCTGGAGTCTTTGACGTGACACTGCCGACATTCCACCCGTTGATCGACACCCACTGCCATGTCGACGTCTACGACAACCCTGTCGCCGTCCTGGAACACGCAAGCACCGCCAACGTCCACGTCATCGCCGTCACCGAGGACCCCGGTGGATACCGGCTGCTGCGCACTCGACTCGGCCGACGTGAGGAAGTCGACGTCGCTCTCGGCTACCACCCTCTTCGCGCCGGGGTACTCGGTCCACACGACCTCGCCCGATTCTTCAGGCTTCTCCCCCAAGCGACCTGGATCGGGGAAATCGGCCTCGACTTCAGCCGAGCCGGGCTGCCCACCAAATCCGCGCAGCTCCTGGCATTTGACGCCATCCTCGCGGAACCACGGCTACGGACCCGACCGGTCACAGTGCACAGCCGCGGCGCGGAACGCGACACCGTCACGCGACTCGCCCGAGCACAAGTTCCCGCCATCCTGCACTGGTACACAGGTCCACTCGACGTCGCCGACGATGCGCTCGCCGCCGGGATGTCGTTCTCCATCAACCCCGCCATGATCAGATCCCGGAAAGCGGCCGGACTCCTCCAACGCCTTCCGATTGAGCGCGTGCTCCTGGAAACCGACGGCCCCTATGTAAAACACTCAGGCACCGCCGCCACGCCCGCCGACGTTGTGGCGGTGCTGAACCACCTTGCTCGTCTGTGGGAGATGCCGGAAGGACAGGTCCGGCAAGCAATCCTGGACAACCAGCAGCGACTGCTCGACCGGTCAGACACCACAACCGGTTGAACTACACAAGTGCGAGCCACTGCGACCACCTCGCGATCTTCACGCGGGCGACGCAGCCGCAGGTCAACGCGCAGCGTTCATTACATCGATCGCACGGGGCGGCGCGCCACCCAGGCGAGTGCTGGCCTTCCTGCCTCGTGGTTGACATCATCTCGTGGTGGAAGACGGACCCAGCTGGGATGCCCTGCGCCGGCGCGTCTCCGATGGACGGTTCAGTTCAGCGGGCGCTGCGGCCCTTGACCAAGCCATCGGCAGCCTGGAACGCCTACTGGGCCCTTACTGGCCTCATAAGCAATACCAGCGACAGGGATGGTTGCCCAGCGAACTGACCCTTCTCGGGTTCCATACCGCCGCACTACCCCAGTTCCTGGCACTGGTCACCCGGCTCGAGGCCGCCGCCAGCGAGCCGACGTTCGAAGAGATCCTCCGAGCTGTGAAGCGAGGCGTCACCAGTGACGGATGGCGACATGCCCTGCTCCAACTCGAAGTGAACCGGGCCCTGCGGGAACCCGGCACCTCCATCTCCTTCGAGCCCGAGATCAGCGGCAGCACCAACCGGGCGGACCTGCTAATCACCCGGCGCGAAGGTTCGTCGTTTCTTGTGGAGACAACCACCCTCGCCCGCGCCAAAGCCGACCTCGAACGAGAGCGATACGAACACCACGTCTGGCAGGCCGTCACAGCTATTGAACTCCGGCACAAGGTCCGCATCGCCGTGCATATGACCGACCAAGGCGATGACACCAAGACCAAAGCCTGGCTCGACGCCATCGAACTCGCCGCTCGCTCACATGACACGGACGATCACCAAATCGTCGAGTCCGACCTAGGGCGAGCCGAGATCCGAATGCCCAGCTCACCGGGGTGGGAGCACTCGTTCGTCGGTGCCACACTCGCCCGAGACGGTTGGCATCGCCTCGGCCGCGCCGTGCACGGCAAAGCCCGCCAGAGCGCCGGTTCAGTGCCAGTCTGGCTGCGGATCGATGCCTTGGACGGCTTCTTCCAATTCACCGAATGGCCCACGTTGGACTGGCCCGAGAGACTCAACCGAGTCGCGACCACACTCCAGCGCGACCTCGCCGACGCCGGAGTCGAGCACCTCGCCGGGATCGTCCTGTCATCGAGTACCGTGGTATCGCTCGGAGCCGCAGACCCGACTGCCGAGAACCAGGCCATCGACTCCCAACACGGAATGGGAATACGTCGTCTAGTCAGCGCCCACCTTGTCCGGGAGACAGTCGTCATCCCACTCCGTGACGATGCAATGCCGGAATTTCAGAGATGGGAGACGGCATACCGCGACGAACCGGCATGGCTCTCAGAAGATTTGTCCAGCCTAAAATTTCCACAACTCGACGAGTTCCCGGCAAGGTGACCCGCCACTATGACACGGCGGGAGACCTTGCCGGGCGCCACTGAGTATTTCAGTAAGTATGACGCTGGCCTGCGTGCTGAAATATGTTTGTTGATCTTGATGTTCCGGTTTTTTTCGCTGGCGACTTCAGTACGCAAAATTCCGGCATATCAACCATGGCTGGCGGAGTGTCGCCTGCCTGTTGGCGCCTCATCAACTCCCAGTGACTCTAGAAGGTCTAGCGCCGGGAGACTGTCCACGATCTTGTTCGTCTCCAGCGAGACGGCCACGATCCTGGCCAGCAGGTCGAGGATGTATCGGGGGTTGCCAACGTCACGCGACCAGTCGTTAGGGTTGTTGACGATCCCAGATGCCTTGTCGGTCTTGACGTTGTAGCGGTCGATGATCCACTCCACCGCTGACCTGTTACCAAGCCGGTAGCGGTAGGCGTCGAGCGGAATGTCACCCAGCGTGATCCGGTCATTGTATTTGATTACCGTGCGGTCGGCACGTTCGCCGGTGGCTTTCTGATCGGCGGTCGGCAGGCCGAAGCGCATCTTTTTGTCCCCGACAGCGAAGAAGTTGTAAGCCGCGTCGCCTTCCGGGCCGTTAACATCGAGTCCCTCAAGCGGGTACGGCTGGACCGACTCATACCCGAGGTGTAGCTCGCTCAGGAGGTGGCCGGCGTCGACGTAGCTGCGGAAATCCTGGACGAACGGGATGTGTGGCAGCATCTTCTTCAGGTCGGCGGCGTAGGTTTCGCGGTATTGCTGCGAATGCAGCAGGCCGTAGATGTAGAAGAAGATGTCGTCCTTCGTGACCATCTCGGCGGGATACGCGGCCTGAAACTCCTTCAGTGCCCCGTCGGTGACGTTGTCGATCTTGCGATAGCCGTTGACGATCTCACCGTCGACCTCAAGATTAAGCGACCCGTCTTCTACGACTTGCTCGTAACGCCAGCGGGGGAAGAACTGGGCACTGTCCAGCACGTGTAGGTCTGGGACCACGCCCACTGCGATCAGGGAGAAGTCGGCGTGCGACGAAACTCCAGTGATCGACATCCCGTAGTTCTCAACTTGATCGGGAAAGTAGCTTCTGAGTGCCCCGGGACGGTGTATCCACCGGGTATCTCCGTATAGGTAGGAGCGTTCGAAAGGCCGGTACTGCGCAACTACACAGTTGCCGCCGGCGAACGGGATCTCTTCGCGGCGATCCAGACGCTGTTGCAACGACGATGACCACTTGATCCTGCGCGGGTCGGTGACTCGATCCGCAGTGAGGCTTTCCGCGTACGCGCGGCTCGCAACTTCCATTGAGGCGTGGATTTGATCCTTGTTCGCGTTGTAGACCCATGGGTCACGGTTCGTGCCGACTCCGAGGGAGTAGGACGCGAAGACAGCCGCAGAGCCGTCCCGAGAGCCGAGCGGTATGAAGTTGCTGAAGTCGCCACGCCGCTGGTTAATCCAGTCCCCATGCTTGTTGGGGGTAATCGTTTTTGGCGATGTCCCCAGGATCGAGCCCGCTGCCACAACTTCGGCGACCTTCTCGCGAGCCGATGTGAAGTCCGCAACCTGGGCGTACTGGATAGCGGCTGGTCCCGACATGGCCGGGTTTTTGACCAGCACAACAATTGCGATGCCTGCAATGGACCCGCCGGAACCTTTGGCGAATGCTTCCCAGATGGGGCGACCCTCGGCGCCTGCATTCCTTCGGTTGCCGCGCAGGTTGTAAATGTGAATAGCAGAAAACTCTTCGGCCAACGTTTTCCGCATGCCGTCCGCGCCGTTGGAGTCAAGGAACCCGCCGTTGGTGACGTATGCAATGACCCCGCGATCCTTGATGCGGATGCTTGCCCACTTAATCGCGCGGATGTAGGAGTCATACATCGCCTTGCGGGAGGTCGCCGATGACTGCGCCACGTAGGTCTTTTCGATCTCGTTGTCCAGTGCCGGGTACGACTCGTTGGCATTGTCGTCGTTGGCACTACCCTGGCCAGCCGAGTAGGGTGGATTTCCGATGATAACGGTAATGGGAAGTTTTTTCAGATTTTCGAGGCGTTCATTGTTTTCGGGAAAGATGCCAAGGTCGGGGCGGTCATCGGGTTCCCAGGACTGGAAGGTATCGGTGAGGATCAAGCCAGGGAACGGGATGGGTTGGCCAGTGAGGTCGACGTAGGTGGTTTCGATGTTGACGCAGGCGATGTAATACGCGAGCAGCAGGATCTCGTTGGCGTGGATCTCGTTGGCGTATTTGCGGGCCAGGTCGTGCGGCTTGACGAGGCCGGACTGGAGTAGGCGGACTACGAAGGTCCCGGTGCCGGTGAAGGGGTCGAGGATGTGAACATCTTGATCGGTAAGGCCCTGGCCGAATTCCTGACGGAGGACGTCGTCGGCAGAGCGGAGGATGAAGTCGACGATCTCGACGGGGGTATATACGATGCCGAGTTTGTCGACGGTCTTTTTGAACGCGGTAGCGAAGAACTTGTCGTAGAGCTCGATCAGGATGCGTTGTTTGCCCACGGCGTTGTCGACGCCCTCGACACGGCGGCGGACTACTTCATAGAATTTTTCCAGAGACTGGTTCTCGGTTTCAAGATTGTGCTCGTCAAGGGTGGCGAGCATACGTTCCATGGTTTTGGCGACGGGGTTGGTCTCGGCAAAGTCGTAGCCGTCGAACAAGGTCTCGAAGATCGGGCGAGTGACGAGGTGTTGGGCGAGCATGTCGATCGCCTCGGCCTCGGTGATGCTGTCGTTGAGGTTGCCGCGTAGACCGCCGAGGAACTTCTCGAACTCGCGGGCCGGTTCAGAGTCCGGTTCGGCGAGCAGGCCCTTGATGCGGGTGACGTGACTCTGGGCGATGTCCGCGACGTCTTTGGCAAAGGTCTCCCAGTAGCGGCGCTCGCCGACCTTCTGCACGATCTTGGCGTAGATGGCGTCGCGGAATTTGTCGGCATCGAATTCGAGGAGGGTCTGGACCGCCTGCTGCCGCTGTTTTTCCGTGTCCTCGCGACTGAAGCTGTCGGTATCGGTGTCGGCGGGGTTGGTGACCGGAATAATGTCGACCTTGTCGGTCGGCTTGGTCTTGTTGAGCTCGATCCGGTTGACCAGCGCGTGGAAGCGGTCGTCGTGCGAGCGCAGCGCCTGGAGCACCTGCCAGACAACCTTGTAGCGCTCGTTGTCGCGCAGCGCATCCTCAGGTGCGACCCCGCTGGCGACGACGACTGGCAGGATGATGTAGCCGAGCTCCTTGCCTGGAGCCTTGCGCATCACCCGACCGACGGACTGGACTACGTCGACCTGGGAGCCGCGTGGGGTGAGGAAAAGGACCGCGTCCAGCGCTGGCACGTCGACGCCCTCGGAGAGGCATTTGGCGTTCGTCAGGATTCGGCAGACTGGGGTGTCGCCGTCCGAGGTGGGCGCCTTCAACCAGGCCAGGTGGGCGTTGCGTTCGTGGATGCCCATCGTGCCGTCGACGTGCCGCGCTTCGACCCGCAATGGGGTGCGGTTGTCGGGCAGATCGAGGATGGCTTGGTCAACCATGGTTGGGAACGCTTGCGCGGCTGCCTTGGAGGACTGGATGTTCTGGGCGAACGCGACCGCAGTCCGCATCGGCGGGGCCTCGTCGGTGGTGCCGAAGTTTTTAGCCAGGCCGTTCCAGCAGCCGATCAGCTTGGCCGCCTCATTAATCTTGATCTCGCCGGACTCGGCCATGGCGCGCCCGAAGTGGTCGGCGATGTACTGCTGGTCGACGGTAAGTACCAGGACCTTGTAGTCGGTGAGCAGGCCGGCCTCGACCGCGTCACCGAAGCCGAGCCGGTGTAGCTCGGGTCCGTAGTACGACTCGTCGTTCATATCGGTGAGGACGGCGTCGGCCTCGGTGGCCTTCTGCCGCACGCCATCGCCGAACACCCGTGGGGTGGCGGTCATGTAGAGCCGCTTGCTCGCCTTGAGGACGTTCTGGTCGTGGACCTTGACGAAGCTCGACTCGTCCTGCCCGGACAGCGTCACGCCGGTCGTGCGGTGCGCCTCGTCGCAGATCACCAGGTCGAACTTGGCCAAACCCTGTTGCTGGGCCGCGATGATCACGTCGATGGACTGGTAAGTCGCGAACACCACCGTCATCCGCTGGCCGGCCTGCTCACCGGAGTTCACCCGCCGGACCAGCGTGGCCGGGTCGGTGGTGGCCGGCTCGGTCAGGTCGATGGGCGACATGTCCGCGTCATCGGTCTGCGTCCTACGGCCGACCCGCACGTCAGAACAGACCGCGAACGGCCGGATGTCCGTCTCGGCGTTGGCCATCCACTCCCGCAGCGACTGGGAGAGCAACTGGATACTCGGCACCAGGAACAGCACGCTACCGCCCGCGCCGACCTTGTCCTCGGCGATCCGCAGCGAGGTGAACGTCTTGCCGGTGCCGCAGGCCATGATCAGCTTGCCGCGGTCGTGCTCGGCCAGACCGGTCACGACATCGGCCAGCGCATTGGCCTGGTGCGGCCGGAGCTGCTTCTTGTCCGTCGGGACAACAACTTCCGGTGTCGCCCAGCGGAACTGTGACCAGTCGATCGCCGCGTCGCTCAGATAGTTGATGTCGACTCGCTGTGCGACGCCTTTCAATGTCTCTTCGGCGTTGCCGGACCAGCCTGACGCCGTATCGAACACGATCCGCTGGGAGAACCTGAACTCCGGCCGCATGGACAGCGCCAGGAACCCGTCGATGTCGCTCTTCTCGACCTTGCGGCCCGGGGCATAGAACTTGCACTGGATCGCGGTGAAGTCGCCGCTGCCGCGGTTGGCCGCGACCAGGTCGATGCCGATGTCGGTCACCCCGCTACGGCCTGGCCACTCCGACCACAACCAGACGTCAGAGAACTTCGCCGTCCACTCCGGGTCAGTCGTCAGGTACGCCTTAATCAGCCGTTCGAACTTGTCACCCTTGTCCCGCTCGTCCAACGCCTGAACACGCAGTCCGTCGAGCACCTCGAGAATGGTCACGACCACGAGACTAGTCATGCCGCATACGCCGACATGCTGAGGCTCCCGGACGTGCGCCGTCCGATTCGGCAAGCGGAAGCGGCGAACTCATATCAGCGAAGCTAGCACTGTGGTCGAACACTGTTCGATCGAGGTGGAACGTGACGGGTCGGGGTGGGCGAGCGGCGACGGACGGTCACTCGGGCGAGTGATGAAGTCGTGTTCAGGTGCGGTGTCGCCTCATGGACGCCTCACGAGCGCCGCGTGTCCGCTCTGGTTCAGACCTTGATGTGGCCGCTCTAATCGCCCGCACCAACCCGGCCGACTTCCGGTAACGCGGACGTCCCACCGGCGGGGCCGACCAGGTCCACAGCAGGTCAGGCTCGTGATGACGAGCCGGGCGGGGGAACGTCACGGTGATGGCGACGCAAAAGGGTGCGCTGGGCCTCGACGCGCCGGTCGATCTTGACGCGCCGTCGCTGTCCCGGATCTACGACTACCTGCTCGGCGGCGGGCACAACTTCGCCGCTGATCGGGTCGTGGCCGACCAGATCGCGGCTCTGGCGCCCGGCTACGGCGTGTTCATCCGCGAGAACAGCACGTTCCGGCGCCGCGCGGTGCTCCACATGCTCCCCGCCGGGATCGAGCAGTTTCTCGATGTGGGAACGGGCGTTTTCTGCAGGGCGACCCGCGAACCGGGGTGGTCGAGGCAGACCTGCGGCACGTGGACGAGGTCCTCGACCACGCCGTGACCGCCCGGCTGCTGGACCTGAGCCGACCGGTGGGCGTTGTCGCCGGTGCAGTGCTGCATTGCCTGCCCGACGCCGACGACCCCGCTGCGGCGTTGGCCGGGTACTACGAGCGGCTCGCGCCCGGTTCGCCGCTGGCCGCCTCGCACGCCGACGGCACGCCGCTGGGGCTCGAGTTGGCCGCCGCGATCGAGGACTGCCTCGCCGAGGCCGGCATCACCCTGGTTCACCGCAGCGAACAGCGGCTCGCCGACCTGCTCGGGCCGTGGCAGCCGCAGCCGGACGGCGTGGTGCCCGTCGGCTGGTGGTGGCCGGACAGCCTGACGGGTCCCCGGCCCGAGCGCTCGTTGGGCAATGCCGTGATGGCTGGCCGCCGCCTCCAGGCCCCAGAGCAGGTGTGAGCAGGGCCCAGCACATCAACAGCATCGCGGGCACGGTCGTCGGTCCGGTCTTTCAGACCCACACGGTCACCGCCGAGACGATCGTCCTGCACGCTCACGACCGACGGCTGCCGGTGCTCCGGCAGCTTCCGCCGCCCGCACGCACCTGGGTCGACCGCGCCGAGGAACTCGACCGGCTGGACCGTCTGCTGGCCGCAGCGGGAGCGATGCGCGTGGTCCTGACCGGCCTGGGCGGAGTCGGCAAGACATGCTTGGCGGTGC
The DNA here is from genome assembly GCF_050946825.1 of Actinosynnema sp. CA-299493. Taxonomy (NCBI): domain Bacteria; kingdom Bacillati; phylum Actinomycetota; class Actinomycetes; order Pseudonocardiales; family Pseudonocardiaceae; genus Actinosynnema; species Actinosynnema sp. CA-299493. The sequence goes on along the minus strand of NZ_CP191993.1, from coordinate 6,468,553 downwards.
GCTGGCTCGACCGGCACCACGACCGCCACCCCGACGGCGTGTTGCACATCGACCTCAACGGCTGGAGCGGCCACCCGCCACCGACCACGGGTCAGGTCCTCGCCGGGTGGCTGCGCGCGCTCGGCGTCGCCGCCGACGATCTCCCCGGCAACGTGGCCGCGCTGTCCGCGCTGTACCGGACGGTCACCTCGGACAAAGCGTTGGCCGTCCTGATCGACAACGCCCGCTTCGCGACCAGGTGCAGCCCCTAGTGTCCGCCACGGCGTGCGGCACGACCCTGATCACCAGTCACCAGTCACCAGTCACCAGTCACCAGTCGCCACCGGCTCGCCGGCCTGGCCGTGGTCGGCTACCGCCCCCTCGACCTCGACTGCTTCCCCGCCGCCACCGGGGCCGCGCTGCTGGCCGGACTGCTCGACGAGGACCGCCGGCCCATCGGGGACGAGCTGTTGCGTGCGCTGGCCGATCGCTGCCACGGGCACCCGCTGGCGCTGACCATCGCCGGGGCCCACCTCGCCGCGCATCCCCGACGCGACTCCGCGCGCCTGATCACCCGCCTGAGCGGCCACCCCGCCAAAGGCGTCATCCGCCGCCTTGGATTCGCACGAGCTGTCCGTCGGAGGAGTGCTGCAGATGAGCTACGAAGACCTCGACGCCACCACCGCCCGGCTGTACCGCGGCCTGGGCGAGCACCCCGGCGCCGAGTTCAACGCCCACCCGCTAGCCTCCGGCCCGAAGTCCCGGCGACCAAGGTCGACGACCCCGATACGGAAATCGTCCATATCGAGACCAGATGCCCCTCTTAGGGTACGGGTTGCCAGCCGCTCCAGGGCCTCGGCCCGCGTTGCCCCTGCAAGCAGGCGAGTCGATGCGCGGCCTGGTCGGCGTACTGGGCTGGATTGGTGGCAGCAACCTGGGCGGCCATGCTGGTCATCCGCAGTTGGGTCTGCTGCACGAGTAGGTGACAGTGGTAGTCACGCAGCCTGACTGGCTGACGTGGTCATGATTGCTTCGTATTCGATGGGGGTCAACCTGCCGAGAGCGGCTTGGCGTCTGCGGCGGTGGTAGGTGCGTTCGATCCAGGTGACGATCGCGATCCGGAGCTCGTCGCGGGTGGGCCAGGTACGCCGGTCGAGAACGTTGTTCTGCAGCAACGCGAAGAAGCTTTCCATCGCGGCGTTGTCTCCTGCGGCGCCGACCCTGCCCATCGAGCCGGCCAGCCCGTGGCGTGCGAGCGCACGGACGAATTTCCTTGATCGAAATTGCGATCCGCGGTCGGTGTGCACCACGCAGCCGACGGCATCATCGCGGCGGGCGACGGCGTTGGTGAGCGCGGTGACGGCGAGGCGGGACTTCATCCGGGAGTCGATGGAGTAGCCCAGGATCCGGTTGGAGCAGACGTCCTTGACCGCGCACAGATACAGTTTTCCTTCCGTGGTGGGATGTTCGGTGATGTCGGCCAGCCACAGCCGGTTCGGTGCGGTGGCGGTGAAGTCGCGCCGGACCAGGTCGTCGTGGACCGGCGGGCCGGCCTTCCTGCCGTTGCGGCCGCGTTTCCTGCCGAACGCGCTCAACCAGCCCATCGACGAGCAGATCCGCCACGCGGTCCGATCCGCCATCGGCAGGCCGGCGTCGCGGGCCTCGTCGGCCAGGAGCCGGTATCCGAACTCCGGATCGTCGCGGTGCGCGTCGAACAACGCATTTGCCCGATACGCCTGATCGAGTTCCGTCCCGGTGACCGGCCGGGCACGCCACCGGTAGTACGGCTGTCGAGCGATGTCGAGTACCCGGCACGTCACCGAGACGGGGATCCCGTCGGCGGCGAGCTCGTTCACGAGCGGGTAGAGCCTTTTCCCGGCAGGTTCGCCTGCGACAAATATGCGGTCGCGCGGCGCAGGACCTCGTTCTCCTGCTCCAGCAGCTTGATCCGCTTGCGCGCCTCGCGCAGCTCGGCCGAGTCGTTCCTGCTCACACCGGGTTTGACGCCCTCGTCGGTGTCGGCCTGGCGCAGCCACTTGAACAAGGTCATCGGGTGGACCCCGAAGTCCTTGGCGATCTGCTCGACGGTCACGCCGGGCTCGCGATCACGGGCGACCCGCACGACATCGTCACGGAACTCCCGAGGGTAGGGCTTGGGCACAGCGACATCCTCCCAGCTCACCATCACGGCAAGCCAACTCAGATGTCACCAATCCGTGCAGCAGACCCTGCCTGTGCCGCTCGGCCAGCGACACGTACTGGCGGGTGTACCCGATCAGCTTGGCCAGTTCTGGTTGGCTCAGGCCTGCGGCGAGTCGACGATTCCTGATCTCCCGAGCCAGCCGCGCCGCGACGCTGTTACCACCTGCTGAGAGGTCTTCTTGGTTCACGGTCGCTCCGCAGAAGGCCAAGTAACGGTGCGTTCGGAGATCGGTCTATCGCGCTTGGTAATCATAGCCGGTCCAGGCTGTGTGATCGCGGCAACGGCGGAAACCTGCCCGAGGTAGTTGCAGCCAGGTCCGCTTCACTTCGGGTTCTGGTGCAGATCGGCGGTGAGTTGGAGGCGGGCGAGTTCGTAGGGGTCGTCGGCTTCTCCTCGGCTGACGTCGAGGATCGCCTGCCGTAGGACTCGGTCGGCATGTTCCTTGGACGCGCCGAGGTTCTCGGCCTGCGTGAAGTAGTCGGTCTCGGCCTTGCTGGCATCTGCGTAAGGGTCGTTCACGGTCGCAATGCTGGCTGGTGGTGCGCGTGTCTGCCAGCCGTGTGATCCGCGAGGGACGCTCGCCGGTCTCCCTCCGGTCACGACCCGCCTGATTCCCGGCGACGATGAATATTCGTCGGTCCGGGAGGTGGTCGGGATGGGGCATGCAGCGGGCGGGGCCGCTGACTTGCCGCTGATCCCTCCGATGCTGGCCACCCTGGGGGAACCGCCGACGGGTGTGGGTTGGGCGGTGGAGTTCAAGTGGGATGGTTACCGAGGGGTGGCGTACTGCCGGGGTGATCGGGTGCGGATGCTCAGCCGCAACGGGCTGGAGCTGATCGACCGGTTTCCGGAGCTGCGGGTGCTGTCGGACGTGCTGCACGGGCGCACCATCGTGCTCGATGGGGAGATCGTCGCTCTGGGGCTTGACCGGCGCCCGGACTTCGGGCTGCTTCAGCGGCGCACTCGCAGCACCGTGGGTGTCCGGGCGTTGCGCATCGCGCCGGTCGCCCACTACGCGTTCGATCTGCTGGTTGTCGATGGGCGATCCGTGCAGCACCTGCCCTATCACGAGCGGAGGGCCATGCTTATCGCGCTGCAGCTGCCCGGCGATCATCCGATCCAGGTCCCGCCGAGCTTCCCCGACACCGAACCCGCGACAATCCTTCACGTCGCCGAGCAGCACGGCCTCGAAGGCATCGTCAGCAAACGCGCTGCCTCCCGCTACGAGCCGGGTCGACGGTCTCCCGCGTGGATCAAGACGCCGTTGCGTCGGACCCACGAGGTTGTCGTCGGTGGATGGAAGCCGGGCAGGGGCGGCGCTCGGGCACGGTGGGGTCGCTGTTGCTGGGTGCGTATGACGAGACCGGCTTGGTCTACGTCGGGCACGTCGGCACCGGCTTCACCGACAAGGCCCTGGTCGACATGCAACAACGGCTCAATGGGCTTCGGCGCCCAACCAGCCTGTTCGGCACACCGGTCCCACGCGAGTTCGCCCGTGACGCGCGGTGGGTCGAGCCGGTGCTCGTCGGCGAGGTCGAATTCCGCCACTGGACCACCGACCACCGGCTCCGCCACCCGTCCTGGCGCGGTCTGCGTGACGACCTGGATCCGGCGGACGTCCACCATCCCGGCCGCTGACAGGTCGGCGGGTGGGCGCGGTGGTGTGATTCATCTTGACGTGAAATCGAACGCTTGTTGGTGACTGTGGAGCGGTTCTCCCCCGACCGCGGTGTGTCTGCCCGCGAAGTGTGGGCAGGTTGTCGATAATCGAGGGGTGGGTCGCGTGGAGCGGCGCGTGTACGAGCGGATGGTCGATCGGATCCGGCGCCTGGTGGCGTCCCTGCCGGGCTAGCGCGTCGAGGAGCGCGACAGGATGCCAACGCCTGGTCGACGCGCTCCGCGCGGTGGCGTGCTGCTGCAGGGTGGACAGCCGCAGGAGGACCTACCTCATCCGATACTTCGAGGCGGTGGACCAAGACCGCTCGTTCACTCATCGCGCTGCTGGAGGTCGTGCCACCGGAAGGACCCGTGCACCGGACCGCGGTCGCGTTCTGGCCTAACTTCGGCTCGGTGACGAACCCGAGCGCACCCCAGAGTCGTGACTGATTTACAGAGTCCCGCCTGAACCACACCTGACCAGCACTTGCAGCTCTCGGCGCAGCCACTTCGGTACGTCCTCGGCACAGACACCCGCCGGAACACCGTCCGCAGCAAGTTGCCCAGCCTGACAGGCGTGTCGTCGGGAAACACAGCCACGTCGACCAACGATGATGCGAACATGCCCGAGGACCGCTCCACTCCAGTGCCGTTATCCCACCCTGCCCCCGGCGAGCAGTCCGCCACCCGTGCTCCCGTGCCGCTGCCGACAGCATCCACGTCACGCACGCCGCTGGAGCCGATGCCGCCCAAGGTGATCGCGACCGTGGCGGCTGTGATCGCCACGGCAACGGTCGGTCTGGTAGTGGCGCTGTGGTGGGCAGGAACCGCAGGACTGTCCGGCGCGGAGCTGGTAAACGCGCGGTTCAACGCACTGCGCACCGGGTTGAGCATCGGAGTAGGCGGAGGCGGAATCTTCGCGCTGTATTTGGCATGGCGACGCCAACACGCCACCGAGATCGGACTGGTACAGAAGGAACGCGACCAGGCTGACGTCACCCGCGCCTACGAACTGCAACGCGAGATCGCCGAGCACACTCGCCAACACGCTGAGCGTGTCGCAGTCACCACCGAACGCGACGCCGGAGCACGCCGGATCACCGACCTGTACGCGAAGTCGGTGGAGCAGCTCGGATCGGACAAGGCTCCAGTACGTCACGGCGGCCTGTATGCCCTGGAGCGCCTAGCACAAGACCATCCCGAAAACCCGGCCCTGCGCCAAACCGTGGTCAACGTGCTCTGCGCCTACCTACGCGCACCCTTCGACCTTCCCGGTGACCCGCCTGACGTGAACGCCGATCAGGCAACCCGCGACGAGCACCGCGAACGAGTCCAGGAACGCGAGGTCCGGCTAACCGCCCAACGCATCCTCACCACGCACATTAATCCCGACAGCGACGCCGACCACCCTATGACGACCTTCTGGGCAGACACCGACTTCGACCTCACTGCCGCAGTCCTAATACTACAGCCGCAATCTGGGATGCTTGAGGCGTTGTCGCTGGTAGTGGCTGTGTCGGGCGCGGGTCTGGTGGAGTCGTCGCCAGCCTGACCAGTGGAAGATGTGTGTTCGAGGGTGCTCGGGCCGGGTCAAACTGGCCCATAGGCGTCTGATCTCGTTGCATGACAACGGAATCAGATTTCCATGGCTTCCGGTGGAGCCCCCTTTGCGTCGCGGGCCCGTTCGGCGTGTGCGGTGACGGCGAGGAACGCGGCGGCGAGCATGGACAGGGTGATGTGGCGGTACCAGGCGTCGTACTTGCGGACCTGGTAGTGGTCCAGGCCGGTCTCGTTCTTGGCGAACTGAAAGGTTTCCTCGACACCCCAACGGCTTCCGGCGACGCGGACGAGTTCGGCCAACGCGACGGGACGGCGGGTGTGGCAGACGTAGTAGGCCAGTTCCGTGGGTTTGCCGATCGAGCGGCGCACCAACAGGTGGTGCGTGTCGGCGCCGGGATCGAGCAGCAGCCAGTCGTAGAGGCGTTGTCCCTTGCCGCCGGCCCCGGCCGAGAGACGCTGCCAGCCTTTGCGCGGCGCGGTCGCGGCCAGATCGTCGGCCCGGACCGGGCCGCGCGGGGTGGTGAACCGGTCGTCGCACGAGACGGCCATGACGTAGTCCAGGCTGTGCTCCTCCAGCCAGGTCCGCAGTCCCGGGTTGTCGCCGTAGGCCTCGTCCGCGGTGAACCACGGCACCGCGACGCCCGCGTCGAGCAACCGTTGCAGCATCCGCGCGGCCAGGGTGGGTTTGGTCGCGAACCCGACCTCGTCTCCTATCCCGGCCTCGGCGCACCGCTCGCGGTCCTCGGTCCAGGACTTCGGAAGGTAGAGCTCGCGGTCGATCAACGCCCGACCCCTCGGCGAGACGTAGGCCAGGAACACGCCGAGCTGACAGTTCTCGACCCGCCCAGCCGTGCCGGAGTACTGGCGTTGCACTCCGGCGGACTTGGTGCCCTTCTTGAGGAAACCGGTCTCGTCGGCGACTACGACACCGCCGGGGTCGGTGAGGTGGTCCAGCACGTACCCGCGCAGGTCGTCGCGCACCGCGTCGGCGTCCCAGCGGTAGAAGTTCAGCAACCGCTGCATGCCGTCCGGGGACAGGTCACCGGCCTGCTCGGCGAGCGTCCACGAGTTCTTCCGCTCGGCACCCGAGAGCAGGCCCAACACGTACAACCGGGCACGGCGACGCGAGTCCGCCTGCGCGAACCGACCCGCCACCAGCGCGAACATGTCCGCGAACCCCGCCCGCCACCGCGCCAGGCGATCGTCTCCGGCCGTCCCGGACGGCGACTGCGCGCCCTGCTCCACACTCAACACGCCCCGGAGTCGATCACGCGATGACCGGCTCCGCGATCATGACACGCCGACGGTGATCACACTGTGCGGCTGTCGTACTAACGCCGGTCACGGGTTGGCCGGTGAAGGATCTCGGCGAGGTGTAGCGGTCGGTGTGTGTCTGCGGCCGGGTGGTTTCTGTCCGGCTGGCGGGGCGGGCGATGATCGTCACCGGTGTAGCGGGCGGACGGGTGGCGACGATCATCCCGATGAACGATGAACAAGGTCGACGTGCGATGAGGGGCGGGTTCGGTGATCGAGTCGGTGGAGTTATTGGTCACGGCGTTGACGGCGGGGGCGGCGGCGGGGTTGACCGATACCGCGTCCGCGGCGGTGAAGGACGCCTACCTGGGTCTTAAGGCAGGCGTGTTGCGTGTTCTGCGTCGTGACGGGTCCGTGGCGGGCGAGGTGGTGCGGGCCGTGGAGGACGACGCCGTCGAGCCGGGTGAGCGGGCCGGGGAGTTGGCGGCGGCACTGCGCGGTGTCGGCGCCGACACCGACCCCGAACTGGTCGCGGCGGCCCGGCGACTGCTGGAACTGACCGACCCCAGCGGCGCCGGGGACGGGAAGTACCGGGTGGTCGTGCACGGCGGCCAGGGAGTCCAGGTGGGCGACGGGACCACCCAGCACAACACCTTCTCGCAGCCCCGATGACCGAACCCGACGAGCGGGACCAGCCACCCCAGGGGCCGTCGACCGTCGTGTACGGCGGCCAGGGAGTCCTGGCCGGCAATGGGAGCACGCAGACCAACGTCTACCACCAGCACATCACCTACCCGGCGCGGACGGTGACGTGGCCGGTCCGTGTCGGCACCCCGCCGCCGGTGGACGACCACTACCAGCCCCGGCCCGCCGATACCGCGGTGGCCGCGGCGGTGGCCGTCGGGCACGCGGCGGTCCTGGTCGGCGCCCCCACCGGCGCGGGCGCGGTGGTGCGGGGCCAGGGTGGAGTGGGCAAATCCCAGACCGCCGCGCGTCTGGCCTGGTCGCTGTGGCAGGACCCCGGGCTGGACGTGGCGGTGTGGGTGAGCGCCCTGTCCCGTGACGCGGTGCTCACCGCCTACGCCGAGACCGCCAAACAAGTGTTGTGCGAACGGCACCCCGACATCGACACGCTGCCGCCGCAGGAGGCGGCGCGGTTGCTGCGGGACTGGTTGGCCACTACCGAACGCCAGTGGCTGATCGTGCTCGACGACCTCCAGGACCCCGGCGACCTACGAGATCTCTGGCCGCGGCACCATCGGGGTGGTCGGGTGGTGGTCACCACCCGACACCGCGACAGCGCCCTAGGCGACGGCCGGGTGGTCGTAGAGTTGGACGTGTTCACCGAGACCGAGGCGGTGGACTACCTACGCGGTGTCCTGCCCGAGGACACAGACCCCGAGGACCTGCGCGGGCTGACCCGCGACCTGGGCGGGCTGCCGCTGGCCCTGGCCCAAGCCGCGGCGTTCATCGACAACAACCCCCTGCTCACTGTGGCCGGATACCGCGAGCGGCTGGCCGACCGCCGCCGCACCCTGGCCGAACTCATGCCCACCACTCGTGAACTGCCCGACCATCACCGCGACACCGTCGCCGCGACCTGGTCGCTGTCGATCGAACACGCCGACACCCTGCGACCACACGGGCTGGCCCGGCCGGTGCTGCGGCTGCTCAGCCTGCTCGACCCCAACGGCACACCCCTGACCGTGCTGACCACCACCACCATCTGCGAGCACCTGGCCACCGTCATCGGCCGCACCATCACCTCTGACGACGTGACCGACGCGGTGGGCGTCCTGCACCGACTCAGCCTGGCCACCATCGGACCCGACCGGTCAATCCGCGTGCACGCCCTGCTGCAACGAGCCGTCCGCGACACCCTCACCAACGACACCACCACCGAGCTGGCCCGCACCGCGGCCACCGGCCTGCTCGACGCCTGGCCCGAGATCGACACCCGCGACGTCGCACTGGCCCAAGCTTTGCGCTCCGCCACCACCACGCTGCACGACACCACCACCCCGGCCCTGATCACCCCTGACACACACATCGTGCTCTTCCGCACCGGACGATCACTCGGCGATTCAGGCCAGGTCCACGCCGCCATCGCCCACTTCGCCCGACTCCACCAGGTCACCACCCGACACCTCGGCCCAGACCACCCCGACACCCTGTCCACCCGCAACAACCTCGCCCGCTGGCGGGGTGAGGCGGGTGACCCGGCCGGTGCCGCCACCGAGTACCAGCAACTGCTCGACGACCGACTCCGGGTGTTGGGTCCCGACCACACCGAGACCCTGACAGCCCGCAACAACCTCGCCTCCTGGCGGGGTGAGGCGGGTGACCCGGCCGGTGCCGCCACCGAGTTCCAGCAACTGCTCGACGACCTGCTCCGAGTGCTGGGTCCCCACCACCCCCACACCCTGTCCGCCCGCAACAACCTCGCCTCCTGGCGGGGTGAGGCGGGTGACCCGGCCGGCGCCGCCACCGAGTTCCAGCAACTGCTCGACGACCAACTCCGGGTGCTGGGTCCCAACCACCTCCACACTCTGACTGCCCGCGGGAACCTCGCCCGCTGGCGGGGTGAGGCGGGTGACCCGGCCGGCGCCGCCACCGAATATCAGGAGCTGCTCGACGACCTGCTCCGGGTGCTGGGTCCCGACCACACTGACACCCTGAGCGCCCGCGGGAACCTCGCCCACTGGCGGGGTGAGGCGGGTGACCCGGCCGGCGCCGCCACCGAATATCAGGAGCTGCTCGACGACCTGCTCCGGGTGCTGGGTCCCGACCACCCTCACACTCTGAGCGCCCGCGGCCACCTCGCCCGCTTGCGGGGTGAGGCGGGTGACCCGGCCGGCGCCGCCACCGAGTTCCAGCAACTGCTCGACGACCAACTCCGGGTGCTGGGTCCCAACCACCCCCATACCCTGACTGCCCGCGGCCACCTCGCCCGCTGGCGGGGTGAGGCGGGTGACCCGGCCGGCGCCGCCACCGAGTACCAGCAACTGCTCGACGACCAACTCCGGGTGCTGGGTCCCGACCACCCGCACACCCCGATCATCCGCAGCCAGCTCGCCTACTGGCGCGGTGAGGCGGGGGACCCGGCCGGTGCCGCCACCGAGTTCCAGCAACTGCTCGACGACCTGCTCCGGGTGTTGGGTCCCGACCACACCGACACCCTGATCATCCGCAGCGAGCTCGCCTACTGGCGGCAACGCAGCCAGAACGGGTAGATCCGGAATGACCAGGGCGGAGAAGGCCAAGCGTTGGTCTCCGCCCGTGCTATCGGGAGGCCGTTGTCGGCGAAGGTGGCGGGAACAGGGCCGCGACACCGACGCCGACCGCGTCCAACGGCAACTCGACGACCTCGACGACTCTTAATCGGTTTGTCAAGCGGCGGCGGCAGCGAGGTAAGGGGCAGGTTGATAGGGCCGGTTGTCACGCAGCAGTGCCCAGAGGACGTTGACGCGTCGGCGGGCGAGGGCGAGCACGGCCTGGGTGTGGTGTTTGCCTTCGGTGCGTTTGCGGTCGTAGAACCATCTGGATTCCGGGCAGGTCCGCGGATCCGGCAGCCGCTGACGCCGATATCCCTGTCCGATCAGGTCGTAGCGATCCACCGACACCCCCTCGCGCCCCCAACAGCAAGTTACTCGCGGGTAAGGGCGGTGGCAAGATTGCCGGCCGCCTGCTCTGGCTGGCCGTCAAGCCATCACCAGCTACCAGACCCTGAGACCACGGCAGTAACGGACGTACGACGAACGCTCGCTCGTCGGCATGACAGTGCGGTTTGTTAGTAGCTGTTTCCGAGCTACCGGGGTCTGGTGAGTCGGCGGCTGGTGATGTGGATCATGGACCAGCGGACCATGGCCTCGTGGTGGTGGGGTAGGCGTTCGTAGTCGCGGACGCAGCGGCGGTGCCCGGTGATCCACGCCAACGTCCGCTCCACCACCCACCTGCGGGGCAGCACGGTGAAGTACGGCACTTGCGGGCGTTGGACGATCTCGATCACCAGACGAAGTGTCTTTCGTGCCCAGTCGATCAGAGGGCCGGTGTAGGCGCCGTCGGCCCACACCAGACGGACCCGCCCGCCGGCGGTGTCGCGCATCCGGCGCAGCAGGCTGCGGGCGGCGACCCGGTCCTGCGTCGAGGCGGGCGTCACCAACACGGCCAACAGCAAGCCCAGGGTGTCCACGACGATGTGCCGCTTGCGGCCGGCGACCTTCTTCCCTCCGTCCCAGCCACGCGTGGCCCGGCCCACGGTGGCGGCGGCGCGCACCGACTGCGAGTCGACCACCGCCGCCGAGGGTGCCGCCTCCCGGCCCTCCGCCAGGCGGACGCGGTCACGCAACGCGTCGAGCAACCGCTGCGACGCACCGGCCTTCTCCCAGGCGGCGAAGCGCTTGTAGACCGTCTGCCAGGGCGGGAAGTCGACGGGAAGTGCCCGCCACTTGATGCCGTTGTCGACCACGTACAGGATCGCGTCCACGATCACCCGGCGGCAGTGCTTCTCCCACCGTCCGCCCCGACCGGCCAGGCACGCCGGATCCGGCAACAACGGGTCCAGCTCGGCCCACTGCGCGTCGGTGACGTCGGTGGGATACCGCGCCGTCCGTCGCGCGGGCTGGTGGGAGGCGGACAGACGACAGCACGGGGCACCCGCGGTGGACCCGCCCGCGGGCATCGGGCACGATAACAACGGAACTCCTGGTGGAACGGCGCATAGACACCGTCCGATCTACCAGGAGTTCCTTGTGTCCGCACCAAAGGCCCTTCACCAGCCCAAGCTCGGAAACGGACACTTAATAGCTGACCGACGGTGTGCGCTCACCGCGCTGTAGAGGCAGTGACAGCACGAGAGGCGGCGGGGCGGGTTGCTCCGGCGTAGTCGTCGCCGTTGTACCGGTGGTTGTCGATCTGGACGGGTTGGCCGAAGGTTGGGGCGTTGATCATGAGTCCGTTGCCGATGTAGAGGCCGACGTGGTGGATGTTGCCGGGGGTGCCGTAGAAGACGAGGTCACCCGGCAGCAGTGGTTGCTCGGCGGGGACGCGCGGGCCTGCGTCGAATTGGGTCTGGGCGGTGCGGGGCAGGGTGATTCCGGCGGCGGTGTAGGCGGCTTTGGTCAGGCCGGAGCAGTCGAAGCCTTCGTGTCCGCCGTCGGGTCCGTCGCCGCCCCACACGTAAGGCAGTCCTCGCATACCGCAGGCGTAGTTGATCGCTGCGAGGGTGGCGGTGTTGGGGGCTTGGATGGCGTTGCAGTCGCCGTCGCCGTCGATGGTTGCGGCGGCTTGGGCGTACTTGGCGGCTTGGTCGAGGACCATGTCGACGTACCAGTCGGCGTGGTTGTAGGCGAAGATCGCCGCGCGCAGGTCGCCTCGTCGGACGCCTTCGTCGCACAGTAGAAAGGCTGCGGCGTGGATGGCGTCGTGGGGGTTGTACCGCGAGGGCGGGCTGGCGCCGCCTGCCGGTATCCGGTGCGCGGCGATGACGCTGTCGAAGGTGGGTGCGAGGAACTGCATCGGTCCGCCGGCTCCGGCGTGGTTCTCGCCCTCGGTGACGCCGGGGGCCTGTAGTCGGCCGTGGTCGGTTTCGACCTTGCCAATGGCCGCGAGGATCGTCCAGTCCAGGTCGGGGCAGTGCGGTGCCGCAGTGACGTAGAGCAGGCAGTACTCGGGCGGGATGTCGGCGATCGGGTTCATGCAGTCGATCGAGGTGTCGGACGAGCCGCCGAACACGGCCGACATCGTGCCGGTTGCTCCGGCGGCGATCAGCAGCAGGATCGTTCCGATCGCGGCGGCGGTTTTCGCGGTCATCGGCGCCGAGGGCTGTCGGCGACGGGTGCGCGTGGGGTGGCCGGTGGCATGGGCGGCGGTGCCGGGGCCATCAGCGTCGGAGTGTCCGGCTCCCGGTCGGGGTCGTCGTCGGTGGTTGTCGTGAGGTGCGGCCAGGCGTCGAGTAGTCGGTGCAGTGCCCTGCGCGGTCCCGTTGTGCCGCCGGTGGTGTCCAGAGGCAGCCAGACCTCGTCGGCGGGGCTGGGATGAGGTGCTTGGGGGTTGAGCAGTTCGGCCGTGGCTGTCGCGACCGGCACCGAGTGGGGGTTGTCGAGTTCGCTCCATGCCTGGTGCAGGAGTCGGCGGGTGGTGGCTTCGCGGCGTGAGGTGGGTAGCCACACCAGGAGTGGGGTGGTGATGCCGGTGGCGTGGGCGAGGGCTGCGTAACCGGCGAGTTTTCCGGTGAGTTTGGCGAGGACCTCGGTGCCGAAGTCGTATTCGAGGAAGAACTCGATCTCGGTGCGGTGGGTGGTCCAGCGGCCGTAGGCGTCGGGTTTGATCAGGTCACCGAAGTGGCGTGCGCAGCGGGCTTCGGACCACCAGGCGGTCAGGGCGGTGCGGTGGTCGGGGTTGCTGTGGTGGGCGTGGTCGACCAGGGCCGTGAACCATTCGGCGACGCCGACGGTGTGGGCGAGCCGCAGGGAGTGGGCGACGCCGAAAGCGCGATCGTGTCGGTAGCCGAGTTCTTTGACGTCCAAGCCGTCTTCGCCTGCGAGGACGGCGGCTCCGGCGGGGGCGAGGACGTAGTGCATGGGGGCGGTGCCGATGGTGACGTAGGGCTGGAACCGGTCGACGACGCCCCACAGGTACAGCTCGCGCAGTCGCATCCGGCCCGATCGGAAGGAGGGGAAGGCGAGGGTGGTGATCTGGTGGGCGGTGAGCACGCGGTGTTCGTGCACCATGCGGATGATCCACCGGTCGCGTGGGGTGAGCCGCCAGGCGAGAGCGGCTTGGTGGTCGGCGGTGTTGGCGGCGCGTGGGGTGGGGCGGGTGGGCTTGTGGCCGCGCAGGGTGCGTTGCCGGGTCGGGTTGGTGATCACGGCGAACCTCCGCGAGTGGAGTGGTGGAAAAGTTCCCGTCGGGTGGGTCGGTCAGCGGCGGCGCGGGTCGGCGCTTTGCGGCCGCCCGGCGGGCCTGGTGCGTCGATCGCCGGCGGCGTTCAGCGGCGGGTCTTGCTGGTCGGGCCGGGTTTGCGGGTCGGACGTGGGTCGGGTGGTGCCGGTGGTGGGGTTGCGCAGGGCGCGGCGGGCGGCGCTGCGGATGTCGCGGGCGCGGCCGGGGATCGCGGGTGGCAGGACAGTGGTGCGCAGGGTGAACGGTTGCGCTTCCTCGCCGGCCAGGACGAGGCGGGCTGCGGCGTGGTAGGCGCCGAGGTGGGCGAGGTCGTGGTCGGACAACCGCAGTGCGGTGTGGCGGGACAGCTCACGGGCGTCTTCGGGGGATGCGTTGAAGAAGATCTTGCTGCGGGCGTTGGTGGACATGCCTTCGCGGAGTTCGCGGGGGAGTTGGCCGAGGTGTTGGTGGGCCAGGGTCATGGCGACGCGGAAGCCGCGGGCTTCGGCGAGCATGTCCTCGATCGGGTAGGGCAGGTGCAGGAAGTTGTGGCACTCGTCGATCACCAGGGAGGCGTCGCGTCGCTGGCGTTGCGGGGTGCGGGCGCGGGCGGTGGTGGCCTGCCACGTGCGGGCGACGACCAGCGATCCGACCAGCCGGGTGGTCTCCTCTCCGAGTGAGCCTTTGGGGATGCGTACCAGGCAGATCCCGCCGTCCAGGACGCTGCTCATGTCGACGGTGGAGGGGCCGCCGGCGATGGCGTCGCGGACGAACGGGCGGAGCAGGAACGCGCGCAGCTTGTTCATCAACGGCGAGATGACCTGGGAACGGGACGAGTCGGTCAGTTCCTCGTACCAGGACCAGAATCCGCGCAGCACGGGGTCGGTGACCGAGGCGGTGACCCGTGACCGGAACGCGGGGTCTCCGAGGAGTTTGGGCAGGTCGGCGAGGGTCGCGACGCCTTGCTGGGTGCGCAGGGTGAGACAGGCGGCGCGCATGACGTCGTCGGTGCGCGGTCCCCAGAACGCCGAGTAGACCCGCCGGAACACCGACACGAGGTTGTCCACGGTCAGGTCGGTCTCGCCGCCGTCGAGGGGGTTGAGGCACGGCGGGCGGCTGCGGCTGTCGGCGTCGAAGAGCACGACCCGGTCCCCGGCTGCGGCCGGCAGCCGGGACAGGATGTCGGTGACGAGGTCGCCTTTGGGGTCGATCAGGACGATGCCGCGTCCGGCTTCGGCGTCGGCCAGGATCATGTTGCCCAGCAGGGTGGATTTGCCGGAGCCGGTGGCGCCGATGACGTGCAGGTGGTGCCGCGCGTCGGGTACCCGTAGCGCGACGGGGCGTTCGTGTCCGGTGTCGGTGATCCCGAGCGGTTTGGCCTCGGGGCCGGGGGTGGCGATGCCGGGTGGTGGTGCGATGGCGCGGGCTCCGGCGCGTTGGATACCGGGGATGGCCTCGTCGGTGGGCAGGTGCGCGAGGGCTGCCAGCTCCGGCACCGAGAGCAGGTCCCCGCGCCCGAGCCGCCTCGAGTCGATCACGGTGCCGGGGTTGCGGAGGCGGTGGCGGGTGTAGTGGTTGTGCTCGGTGTAGGAGGCGAACGACGAGGCGAGGGCGTGTGCCCGGCCTCGGGCGATATCCCGCGCGGCCCGCACCTCGCCGTCGACCGCGTCTGTGGGGAGGAGGGTGGCGACGGCGTAGCGGATCACCGTCTCGTACTGGCTGCCGCGCTGCTTGGCGACGATCGCCCGGTTCTGCGCCGCGTACTCCAGCGACGTCTGCGGATCGCTGCGCACCGCGCCCGACGCCGCCGCGCCCCGGGACCCGCCGGTTCGTACACCGGGCGTGACTACGTCCAACAGTCGACCCACCAGGCGAGGCGACCTGCCGGTGTGCACGCGTCGGGCGGCGCGGCGGGCGCGTTGGACGCGGCGGCCGGTGACCGGGCGGGCCAGGATCTGCACGCAGGCGTGCTCGTCGCGGCCGAGCCCCACGGGCGCCCCGATCAGCGCGCGGAGCGGGTCGGCGTCGAACACCGACCGGATGGGCAGTGCCTCGGGGCGTGCCAGGCGCAGCTCGCCGCCGACCACCACCCGTCTGCGGCCGTCGCCGGACGCGGGCAGCGGCGGGAGAGCGGGGCCGACGCGGGTGTGCGAGCCTGGCCAGGCCGCCTCGACCGCCCGTTCGACCAGCCCGGGCGGGATGACACCGGGCACCCAGAGCCGGATCGCGACACCGGCCTCGGAGAACACGTACTCGCAGACGATGTGGGGCTGGCCGGTGAACGCCCGCCGCCAGCCCGGCCGCAGCAGGCCGACGAGGTTGGACCACAACGCCGCCCCTCCTGCGGGATCCACCTGTGGTGGGGCGAGCACGGTGACCAGACGGGCGTCGGCGAGCAGCAACTCGTGGCAGCGCCGCGCCCACCAGCGTCGACCGGTCACGATCACGGTGACGAGGACCGCGAGTACCGGCGCCACGATCGGACCCCAACCCAGTGCGAGATCGCGCAGCCGTTCCAGCAGCGCGAGCACGGCGCCGCCGGGGTCGCGCAGATAGTCCTCCATCCACTCGACGGCCAGGACAGCCGACGAGCGCGACGGGCGGACGTCCCTGTCCGGTGGTGGTTCCGGTGGCTGATCGACGGCAGCCTGCATCCAGGGCAGCATCACGTGTCCTTCGTGGAAGCCGCGCAACGCGCGGAGATGGACGTGCGGTGATGATCAGGCGGAGTCGGCCTTGACGTGGTCGTCGGCGGGGGACTCGTGGCCGACTGCGGCGCGGGGGACGTCGTCGCCGGATCCCAGATCGACGTAGGTGGCATCGGCCTCGTCGGTCGGGTCGGTCGTTGCGGCGTAGGCGGCGAGTTCGGCCGGGTCGCTGGTGACCAGGTAGTGCTCGGTCGGGGAGGCGATGGCGTGGAACGCCACCCGCTGCGTGCCGGCCGACAGCAGGCCCTGCCCGCGGTCGGCCGAGAGCAGGAACCCCCTTTCCCCGGCCGAGAGGTCGAACGTCCGGGTGATCTCGTCGATGGCCTGCGTCGCCTGCCGCAGCAGGATCTGGGTCGCCGCGTTGGCCACGACGGCCTTGCCCAGATCGCTGCCCAACACGTCGGCCGTGTCCTGCGTCGCGACCGTCAACCCGGCCCAGTGCTTGCGGGAGGCCTTGGCCATGCGGAACAGGAAGTCGGCGCCGGAGGGTTGCTTCATCAGCAGCCACGCCTCGTCCACCACGACCAGCCGCGGGCGGCGGATGGCCGGGTTGGACACCCGTCGCCATACCGCGTCCAGGGTGAGCAGCGTGCCGATGCCCTTGAGCTCATCGGGTAGGTCGCGCAGGCTGAACACGACGAGGTGGCCTTCGGGGTTGACGCTGCTGGGACCGTCGAAGAGTTGCTTGAACGCGCCCTCCACGTAGGGGTGCAACCGTGCCGCCAGCTCGCCGGCGGCCGGGTCACCGGCCTGACCCGCGACCGCGAGCTGGTCGCGCAGGATGCGCAGGGTGGGGGAGGGGCGGGTCCAGGTGCGGGCGTCGGCGGTGATCCCGACGCTCTGGTAGGTCGCCGCGATCGCCCGGTCCAACGCCGCCCGCTCGGCCGCGGCGGGTTCGCCGCCGACGAGCACGGCGATGACGGTGTGCAGGAACAGGCTGCGCCGTACGAGCGCGTCCTTGGGTGCGGTGCGGCGGCCGTCGGCGCGGGTGTGGACGGGCAGGTCGAACGGGTTCAACCGGACACCGTGCGCGCCGAGGTGGACGTAGGTGCCGCCCACCGCGGCGGCCAGGCGGGCGTACTCGTCCTCGGGGTCGACCACGGCGATCTCGATGCCCCGATAGAGGCTGCGCAGGAGCTCGAGTTTGACCAGGTAGGACTTGCCCGCCCCGCTCCGGCCGAGGATCACCGAGTTGTGGTTGTGCATGGCTTCGCCGAACCGGTCCCAGTGCACCAGTCCTTGGGAGCCGATGTTGTAGCCGTAGAGCACCCCTGACGGGGCGGCGACCGAGGTGGGGTCGGGGGCGGGCAGGTCGGGGCTGGTGAACGGGAACGCGGCCGCCAACGCCGAGGTGTCGAAGGTGCGGCGCATGCCGATCAGGTCCAGGCCCATCGGCAGGGTCGACACCCAGCCCTGCAACGACCGGTAGGTGGTGTGCTTGGCGTCGAACAGCAACGACGCGCACAGCGACCGCAGCGCCGCCACCTCGTCCGCCAACCCCTGCTCCGTGCCGGCGTGGACGGTCAGGTACAGCCCGACCCGGAACAGTTTCCCTTCGCCGCGCGCGACACGGGAGGACAGGTCGTAGGCGTCCTCGGTGGCGGCCTCGACCAGTGGGTCGAACAGGCGTCCGTGCTCGGCGGTGTGGCGGCGCCCGGCCTCCAACTTCGCCAACTGCTTGGTCAACCGGGACGCGGCGGTGACCGGGTCGATCGGCTCCACGTGCACCGACACGTCCAACCGGCCGGGGTAGGTCAACAACGGTGAGAGCCAGCCGGGGTGCACCTCCCGCGGGAACCCGACCACGGCGAACGAGGAGACCCAGTCGCCGCCGACCTCCAGATGCCGCGCACCGACCGACAGGGCATCAGGGGTGAACGCGGCGGCGCCGGGCGACGCCGCCGGGGCGGCTCGGCGGCGGTCTACGCGGGAGCCCATCAGGACCGCCCCCTCTCATCCTGGTAGTCGTCGTCCTGGAAGTCCGGGTCGTCGAAGTCCTCGTAGGGCCCGGACACACGGCCGGCACCCTGGGGGAAACCGTCGGCGGTGTCGGGTCCGGCCGCGTCCGGGTGGGGCGTGGGCGTGGTGATGACCTCGTCCACGCCGGCCAGGCGGGCGGACGGCGGCAGCAGGCTGTCGGGGTTGCACGCCGAGGCCAGCACCGCCGTGGCCTGCCCGGCGTCCAGAGGGGTGACCACGATCCCGGCCGGGGACAGCAATTCGATCGCCTCGCCCAGGCGGCGTACCAACCTCGACTCCGCCGCCCACCGCGCCCCACCGTCGACCTGACCGGCCGCGTGCTTCCTCCGGCGTGCGCGGGCCATCGCGCCGAGCATCGCGAGCGGGCCCGGACCGCCGAGGCCGTCGGTCGGGGCGGCGACACCGTAGGGCTCGCGCAGCACCAGCAGCACCTGGCGGCGCAGCAGCTGCGACTGAGCGTCGAGCTGGACCAGGTAGTCGGCGTGCTCCAACGCGGCGGCCTCCAGCGCCGGGTGCGGCAGCCCACCCGCGTGCTCGCGCAGCTGCGCGATCTGCCCGGACAGGTCCAGGCGTTCGGTGCGCACGAGCACCTGCACCGGGGCGGTCAGGGAGTGCAGGTAGCGGCCGAACCCGGCGACGAGCGCCTCCTGCTCGTTCGGTGTGCGCAGGGCGAAGTTCACCGTGCTCGCGACCGCGACCACCGCCAGGCCGTCGCCGCCCAGGTCGACCACGCCGGTGTCGGTGACCGCCTCGGCGGGCAGCCGCAACGCCGACGGCGACACCCCCTCGGACCGTGGCGCCCGCCGCCCGCCACGCGGATGACCGCCTGCCGTTTCGCCCGCGGCGGCGGTGAGCCAGGCCGGGGCCGGGCGCACGCCCTCCGGCGCGGCGACACGCTGCCGCGGGGCCAGCCGCTGCCGGATCGCGGCGAGCACCAGCTTGTCCATCGCGACGCCGTCACGACGGCCCAGCGCGAGCATCGCCGAGGCCGCGCCGACAGGGACGGCGAACACGGCGAACACCGGCGTCGGCAGCAGCGTGCGCGTGGCCGCCCAGAGCAGATAGAGCACCGCTCCAGCGGCGGCGAGGACAGCCAGCTGACGCGCGGTCAGCGGCCCCAGCACACGGTCGTGCATGTCGACGTCGGCCGGGATCCGCACCGCATAGGACCCGCCCGCCCTGCTCTCCTGCGAGTTCACGACCGCTCACCATCCGATCGAGTGGGCCGCACCGGCGCGACACCACGGGCACGAGGAACCGACGGCGGTGGTGGCGTGTCTGGAGGACGCGGTGGTTGGAACAGCACCGGCGCCGGCGTGTGGGTCCTGGCCCGCCGGCCGTGCGCACCGGTCTGCGGTGACACCGGCCGGAACACCGGCACCTCGGCCCGCGTGGCCGCCCGGACCGGGCGCACGGGAGCGTCTCCGGTGGCCGGCCGGAACCGCAGCTCCGGCGGCACCGACGCCGTGCGCGACGGAGGCAGCGGCGTGGACCGGGACGACCCACGCGGTGCCGCCGTGCCGAACACCGGCGGTGCCGTGGTGCCGACCGGATAGGGCAGGGGACTCGACGACGAATCTTCTTCGGACGCGCCGGCGGTCCGGAACTCGGGCACGGTGGTGCTGCCCGCGGGGTTCCACGCGGCGAGGTCGTGCGTCGGCGTCTGAGGCGCGGGCTGCAGGAACCGCAAGTGCTGCTGCCCGGACACCGTGCGCCGCCGCGCGGACTCCTGCGCCCGTTGGGCGCGCAGGCGGCGTCCGACCGCCTCCGGGGTCCCCGGGCCGCCGATGCCGCCCCACTCCCGGATCGGCGGCGGCCACGGCGGCTCGCGGCGCGCCGCGCCACCCGTACCGGGACCCGGACCGCCCGACCGCGATGCAGCAGCGCTGCCGATACCGCGTCCGCCGAGCACTCCCATCGTCTTGCCGACCACGAACGCGCGCGCCAGTCCGCCGACGAACGAGCGTCGTCCGCCGCCGATCTGGACCTGCCGCATCACCCAGCCGGGGATCTTCACCAAGACCCACACCAGGGAGATCAGCACGAGCAGGTTGATCAACCCGTCCGCTGTCGGGGCGCCGAAGAAGTGGAAACCACCGGGCTCCAGGAACACCTTCAGCGCGCAGATCAGCGTGAGACTCTGCCCGACCTGGATGCCCAGCACGCCGGCCCCGGCACGCCAGAACCAGTACGCCAGCCCTTCGGTCTGGGGCAGGCCGTGGCACATCAGCGGCAGCGGCGCCCCGGCCAGCAGGATCACCGTGAGCGCGACCCGCACGATGTAGCCGACCAGCAGTCCGACCAGCAGGACGGTGAGCACCACCGACAGCGCCCCGGCGAACAACCCGCCTGTCACGAGTGAGTTGGCCACCAGGCTGACGAACAGCTCGGTGACCGCCTTCCCGGAGGTCTGCGGGTCCAGCCCGTCACCGAGCACGGCCATGGTCGCGGCGTTGGCCAAACGGATGGCATGGTCGCCGACGAACAGGCTGAGGTTGGCGGCCAGGAACCCGACCACGACACGCGGCGCGATGTCGCGAAGCGAGTAGCGGGCCTGCACCGTCTCGTGCCCCATCAGCAGCAGCCCGGCCAGCATCACCAGCAGCGAGTAGACCGCCACCACGAACAGCCGCGACTGCTCCCAGATCTCCCCGACCCGGGGCAGGTCGGCCAGTGTCGGGGTGGACAGCAGGCTGCTGCCGACCCAGCCCAGCAGGACGTTGAGCGACTCGCCGACCAGCAGGTGCAGGAACCCGGCGATGCCCTCCCCGACGCACGCACCCGGATTGAGGATCCCGCACTCCGGGCCCTCGGGACGTGCCGGTGGGGTGCCCGTCGGGGTCGTAGACGGTCGGGACGAGGTCGTCGTCGGGCGCGGTAGACATCCGGGCGGAACGGGTTGGCCGGGCTGTGGGGTGAGGCAGGGATTCGACGGTGCCGTGGTCGACGGCACCGCTGTCGGCGAGCTCGTCGACGACGGTGGGCACGGCACCGCGTGTGGTCCCGGACCGGCACACGGATCGGACGGTTGAGCGGGAGGTGTCGGTGTCGTCGGCTGCGCGGACGCCGACAGCACCAGGGTGCAGCCCAGCACCGCGACCACACCGGCCAACAACACCCACACCGTGCGTCGTCGACGCCCGATCGTCTGCTGTGCAAGGCCGCCGCTATCACCCGGCGACACCGGGGCCGCGACGATGATGGGGGACTCGTCGCACGGGGGCTGCCGGTGCCGGCACACGGTGGGTGTGGTGGTGGCCATGGCTAGGCGCCCACGATGCCCTTGAGCACCGAGACGACCAGCGGGGCGAGCGCGGCCAACCCGTAGCCGATCCCGGCGGACTTGAACGCGGTCTTCGCCTTCTCCTGCTCGCCGGGATCGCCGCCGCCGAACACCCGCCGCACACCACCGACGGTCAGGAACACCGTCGCCAGTCCGGCCAGGATGCCCATCAACCAATTGCGGATGTTGGTCAGGACCTCGTCGACGCTGCCAGCGACCGCGAGCACCGCGGTGTCCGCATGAGCCGACGACACGGGCAGGACGACGACGAGCCCGACCACCAGTTCCGCCGCCGCCACGAGCCGCCGGGCGACGGTGGTGCGCCACCGCGTCGGAGCGGCACACCTCGGAGGTGTGGCCGGTGTGCCGGCAGTCGATCGCGACGCACCGGACCGGTCTGGCCGAGTCGTCGCGGACCGACGGGCGACAGGTTTGTGGCCCGGCCGGTGGCCGTTGTTCCGGCGATCGGACGGGCGGTTGGCCGGTGGACGTGTCAGGCGCATCGGGGTTCCTCCGGAGTCGTGCTCGACGTCCGCGTGGTTCCGGTCGGACGGTCGGGCGAGGTGATGTGCGCGGGAGCGACCGCTCGTCTCCCGCAGCCCTCGACTCCGGAATCCGGGGCGTTTTTCAACACGCTTCGCCGGACTTCTTTCGCCGACCCGCCACCACGAGCGGTCACCATGCGTGACTGTCGGGGTATGGTTGTCGACGGGGACGTGGCTTCGCGGACGGCGGCGGTGATCGTGACCGCGCTGACCGCCCGGATCTCCACATCGCGTTCACGTCGGTCGCCGGGGTCGTCGTACGGGGCCTGCTCGGCGAGCCAGGCCACCAGCCTGCGCTCCGCCCGGCGGCGGACCTGCTCGATCGCCTTGTAGCTCACGCCCCGGTCCACGGCGGCCTGGCGCAGCGTGTACTCCGGCTCCAGGCGGGTGGAGCCGATCAGCTCGGCCTGCGCCCCGGTCATCACGCCCTCGGCCACCGCGCGGGCGAGCACGAAATCCTCATGCCCCCACGGCCGGGCCGGCTCGCCGGAGTGGAAGTCCTCCTCCGACGGAGTCGGGCTCTCCAACGCGTCGCGGATGAACAGGTGTCCCGCGCGCAACGCCGCGCACCGCAGCCGCCACATCACCCACGGCCTGTCCAGGTCCGCACGGGCCAACTCGGACAGGAACCCGGTCAGCACCGCCGCATGGATGTCGTGGTGCTCGTCGGCGAACGGCCCGCACAGCTCGGCCGCGATGGCGAACAACGCCGGCAGCGCGACCCCGACACAGCCCACCGTCGCCGCGCCGCCCTCGTCGCGTGAGCGCGTGACCAGATGCACCCAGACCGGATCCACCGTCGACATCGGCAGCGCGTGATCCAGCAGCAGCTCCCGCAGCTCGTCCAGCGGCACCCGCCGCCGCGGCAGACCAGGGAACCGCCGACCCTCGACCGAGAGCGGATCCGGGCCGGTGACCAGCCACTCGAATGCCGTCCTCGCCGCATCCAACGGCAGACAATCGCGCCCTAGAGGAACACAGTTCAACAGGTGACGTTTCGCCATGGCGAGACTCCTTGTGTGATCGACCAACAACGACCACACAAGGAAGCCAGGTCACGTCCACGGCAATGCCACGAAACCGCATCCGAAAAGCCACCGAACCGCCACCGGGTACCTCGAAAGGTCATGCCGAGCCACTGTCAAGATCACCTGGCGTGCCTTCCCGTGACTTCTCGGCCGGTGCCCAAGATCATCCGATGTCCAGCGGAAACCGCGCTCAACCAGGCGGAACAGGAGATCGGTGGCAATCTGGTGGCGTTCCGGTGGCGAGGGTCGCGAGCTCAAGCCGCACCGTGGTGTCATGCGTTTTCTTCCGAGACGCGAGCAATCGAGCCGCTCCGGCGACTTCTTCCGACTGTGCTCTCCGGCCCTCGGCACGGGCGTACATAAGGACCCTCTGCGTGTGATCACTCATGAGCGCCGGAGGGGGCCTCAAGAAATCCGGGTACAGGTTGTTGAAAAACAGTCCGGATTTCGGAGTCGAGGGTGTACGAGCGCGCCGCGTTCGCCCCGCATCCCGACTTCTCTGCGAGGAATCCATGACCCAGCCCGACCACCCCGCACGTCGCGGCCCGACGCGCCGCGACGACACCACCCGCCCAGCGGGCATCAGTTCGCGCCGCCACCTGGACGGGAACCGCCGCCCTTACCCGACCGCCCCGACCACCACCAGGGTCAGCCCCGCCAAACCCGGCTCCGAACGCACCCGGTCGCGGTCACGTGACGCGGCCGCGACGCCGACACCGGCGACGGTGTGGACGGCCGGCCCGGCTCCGATCGACCTCGACACCACCTGGCCCACACCGATCATCGGCAAGATCGTCCGCGCGTTCAGCAAGCCCGGCGGACAGGTCGTGCTGCTGCCCTGGCCGACCCCAGGCGACACCTCCCCGCGCACGCCGGCAGGCGATGACAGGACGGTCGACAACACGCCACCGACCGACCCCGACGGCGTGTTGGCCGACGCGCTCGCCGCCGTCGAAGGCCTCCGCCGGACAGGCCGTGTGGTGCGCGTGACGGCGGATCCCACCACCATCGGTCCGGCGTCGCGACCGTTCTGGGACGACCTCGTCGGCAACCCCGATGCGCCACGCTCGACCGTCTCGGCATCGTCGCGTTCCGACATCGGCGACCGTGTGCCCGACGACCCCGACGTCCCGCCGGCGGCCACGGACCTGATCATCACAAGCCTGCGTCCCCAGCACGGCGGAGACCACGCCGGCGACCTCGTGGCACTGGTCGCGGCACGGCTGCTACGGGTCGGCGGGATCCTCGCCGTGCTCACGCACTGCGACTGGACGAGCGGTGAGCTGACCGATCCGACCGGAGCAGTGGTGGCCGCGGCGCAGAACGCCGACCTGCTCTACCTCCAGCACATCGTCGCCCTGCACGCGCCGGTGCGCGCCGGCCGGTTCGGCTCCGAAGCGCTCACCGGACTCGACAGTCCGACGGCCGAGGACGACACGCGCGCCCGACACCGCGCGGCCGTGCGCGGGCTGCCCACGCCGCATCGCCGAATCCACTCGGACCTACTCGTGTTCGGACAGCAGCACGACTACGAACCACCCCGCCAGGCCGCGGGCACCGCAGTGGTCGACCCCGGAGTCATCCGATGACCAGCGTCCCGATCCCGAACCCCGCGCAGGCCCCGACCACTCGTCAGGAAGGTACACCCGTGGCCGACGACGACGTCCTCCGCACCGCCTCCGACACACGCGTCTACCCGACCCGGACCCGCATTGCGGGCGCGGCCGACGGGCCCACCCGGCGAGTCCCGCGCGCCGCCGTCGACCGCGTCGACACCACGCCGAACCGCTCCGCCGAGGACGCCGTGGAGGAGTCTCCGGTGTCGGTGTGGACGACCGCGCAGACCTCACCGGGCGCGCAGCGCAAAGGCCGCTACACGGCCGAGTCGACCGCTCATCCGGCCAAGATGCTCCCCGCCGTCGCCGCCTACGCGATCGGCCACTACACCGCGCCCGGAGACCTGGTGCTCGACCCGATGTGCGGCATCGGCACCACCCTCGTCGAGGCCCTGCACGCCGGACGCCGCGCCGTCGGGGTCGAGTACGAACCCCACTGGATCGAGGTCTCCCGCGCCAACCTCGCCCTCGCCCACCACACCGGCGTCACCCACGAGGGCCGGGTGTTCCACGGCGACGCCCGCCGCATCACCTCACTGCTACCACCGGAATACCTCGGGCAGGCCGCACTGGTGGTCACCTCGCCGCCGTACGGGCCCTCCACCCACGGACAGGTCTCGGCGATACCCGGCGTCGGAGTGCAGAAGTACCACCACCTCTACGGCAACACCCTCGACCGCGGCAACCTCGCCAACATCGGCCACCACCGCCTGCTCGCCGGATTCACCCGCATCCTCACCGGACTCACCACCTTCCTGCGCCCCGGCGGACACATCGCCATCACCATCCGCCCCTGGCGCGAACACGCCGAACTCATCGACCTGCCCTCCCAGATCCTCGCCTGCGGACGCGCCGCCGGACTCATCCCCGTCGAACGCTGCGTCGCCCTGCTCGCACGCGCGGCCGAACACGACCTCGTACCCAGGGGCTCGTTCTTCCAACGCGACTTCATCCGCAAACAACGCGAAGCCGGGCTACCCCTGCACCTGATCGCACACGAGGACGTACTGATCCTCAGGACGCCCCTGAATGGCACAGGTTCGCCCTCAGCGGGCGTGACGGCTCTCCCCGAATCCAGAGCATCGGTCACCGGAGGAACGCAGGACACCGCGAACCCGAATACGGACCTGAGCACGCCGGAGAGTCGGGCGGCATGACCGGCCGACCACATCGGTCGCCACGCGAGCGAAAGGCTCCCACGCTCGCGATCGCCCCGACCCCGACGGTGGCACCGGGACAGAGGCACCCGGAGCCACCGGCCGCCGAGCCCGGCCCCGCCATAGGGTCGCTGTGCACCGGCTACGGCGGGCTCGACCTCGGCGTGCTGACCGCGCTCGGCGGCGGCCGGATCGCCTGGGTCGCCGACCCCGACTCGCACATCACGCAGATCCTCGCCGCCCGGATGCCGGGCATCCCGAACCTCGGCGACCTGCGGCACATCGACTGGGCAGCGGTCGAACCCGTCGACGTCGTGGTGGCGGGCTGGCCCTGCCAGGACGTCTCCGCCGCCGGCAAGCGCGCGGGCATCGAGAAAGGGCACCGCAGTGGCCTCTGGACCGACATCGTGGCAGGCCTTCGCGTACTACGACCAACGCACGTCGTGCTGGAGAACGTCGCCGCGCTTCGCTGGAAAGGCGGAGGACTCCACCGTGTACTCGGCGACCTGGCCGAAGCGGGGTACGACGCGGCATGGCGTAGCGTCCGCGCCGCCGACATCGGAGCCCCGCACCGCCGTGAACGCGTGTTCCTGCTCGCCTGGCGACGTGACCTCGGCACCGCCGTCCACCCCGACCGCCTTCGACGCCCAGAGTCGCACGCACCGCATCCACACCGGCGTCCACCCACTACCGGATCGGGTACGGCTGCTGCCCACACCCAGGGCCTCGGACACCGGGACGACCGGCCGCAAAGCCGGGCGGGGATTCCGGCCACCGCTGTCCCAGCAGGTACTGCCACTGGCGGACCGACAGCCCCTGCTGCCGACACCGCGCGCCACGGACGGGACGAAAGGCTGCCCGGCGCAGCGCGGCTCGAAAGGCGACCTGATGCTGCCCTCGGCGGTCATCCGCCTGATCACCCCGACAACCGACGACGACACCGAGGACCACTCGCAACCGTTCCCGACGTAACCCTCCCCGTATCGGCTCACACGGCGGCGGCGCACTGGGACGCCTACGAGGCGGCGATCCGCCGCTGGGAAACCGTGCTCGGCCGCCCGACACCGCACCCGACGCAACCGGGCAACCACGGCCGCCCCGTACTCGCACCCACCTTCGTCGAGCACCTCATGGGCCTACCCCGCGGGTGGGTCACCGACCTCCCACTGCCCCGCACCGCCCAACTGCGGGCACTGGGCAACGGAGTGATTCCCCACCAGGCCGCCCACGCGGTATCACTGCTGCTCGACGACCTCGCCGAACTACTAGGGCGTGTCCGCCGGGTCATGATCGGGGTTTGTCTGGGGCGGCTCGGATCCAGTCGATGGTCTCGACGATGTCGTTGGTGGCCTGCCAGTGCAGGGCGAGCTTGTCGTAGCGGGTCGCGAGGGCGCGGAACTGCTTGCGGCGGTTGAATCCCCGTTCGACCTGGTTGCGCCGCTTGTAGGCATCGGCATCGAAGGACGGGGGCCGTCCACCGGCCGATCCCTTGCGCAGCCGGTTGGCGACTTGATCCCGCCGCTGGGGAATCACCGCCTTGATCTTCCGGCGCCGCAGCGAGGCCCGGTTCGCCCTGCTGCCGTAGGCCTTGTCCGCGGTCAGCGAGTCCGGACGCTTGCGCGGCCGGCCCGCGCCACCGGGCCGGGGCACGGAGATGCCCTCCAACAGCGCCTCCAACCGCTTCGTGTCCGCGGCCTGGCCGGGAGTGACATGGGTCGACAGTGAGCGGCCCCGGCCGTCCGCGATAGTGTGGATCTTGGACGTGAGCCCGCCCCGGGACCGGCCCAGCCCTTGGGCTGCCCGCGATTCCTCCGGACTCAGCCCCCTTTTCGGGCACCGGCCGCGTGCTGGTGGGCGCGCACGATCGTGGAGTCGGCCTGCGCGTCCCAGTCGATGTCGCCCCCGGCCTCGGCACGACCCTGGACCTGCCGCTTCAGCCGCGCCCACGTCCCGTCGACCGCCCACCGGCGATAACGCTCGTAACAGGTCTTCCACGGCCCGTACCGCTCCGGCAGATCCCGCCACGGCGCGCCCGTCCGCATCCGCCACAGGATCCCGTCGACCACCCGCCGACGGTCACCCCACCGGCCACCCCGCCCAGGCCTCGGACCGGGAAGCAACGGCTCCAGGACCGCCCACTCCGCATCCGTCAGATCACCACGCGCCACAACACAATTTGATCAAACCCCACGATCAACGTTCCGGCGGACACGCCCTAGACACCGACCACCAACCCGCGACAAGCCGAAACGCTGGCGCGGCATAAACACCACAACCGCCAACAGCGACAGACCCGCAAACCAAGATCGCTTAGCTTGTCTTTTTAGGTCCCGGTCGGTGATGTGCACCCCGGTTGATCATGGAAGCAGCCCTTGGTTGATCATCACTCTTGCGACAGAAGGATGATCGACCAAAGGGCTGCGTGATCAGTGTGCACCATCTCGACTCCGGGCCGGCGCTCGGGGCGTTGTCCGGGTTCCGGCGAGAGTTCCACCGTTGCCTGACCCGCCGGGCGGACGGGTTGTTCGAGCTGACCGACGCCGTGCTGTGCACCGACGGGCCGGTACGGACCCTGGTGGGGTTGTCGCTGGCACCGGAGCACCGGCGCGGGCACGGCGGCCTCTACGACGCGGTCAACAACGGCCGCATCGAGGTCGACCGGTTGCGTGACGCGCTGGCCGGGATGCCGTTACCGCGGGCGGCAGACGGCCGCCTGGTGCTCGCGGTCGACGTCTCACCGTGGCTGCGGCCGGACGGCGCGACCTGTCCGGACCGCGCGTTCTGCCACGTCTACGGGCGCGGCAAGGGCGAGCACCGCATGATCCCGGGATGGCCGTACTCGTTCGTGGCCGCGCTGGAAACCGGCGGCACCTCGTGGACCGCGCTGCTGGACGCGGTCCGCCTTGCGCCCGGCGCCGACCTCGCCGCGGTCACTGTCGCCCAGCTGCGCGGCGTGGTCCAACGACTCATCGCCGCCGGCCAGTGGAAGCAGGGCGATCCGGAGATCCTGGTGGTGCTCGACGCCGGCTACGACGCCCCCCGCATCGCCTACCTGCTGGCCGATCTGCCGGTGCTGGTGCTGGGGCGGATGCGGTCGGACCGGGTGCTGCGCCGCCCGACCCCACCCCGGGTCCACAACCCGCTGGGCGGACGCTTTCCCAAGCACGGCGGCGAGTTCGTCTTCGGCGACCCGACCACCTGGGGCACTGAACACGTGACCACCAGCACCGACACCCGCCTCTACGGCACCGCCACCGCACAGGCATGGAACCGGCTGCACCCACGCCTGACCCGCCAGGCCGCCTGGATCGACCACACCGCGCCACTGCCGATCATCGAGGGCACCGTCATCCGCCTGACGGTGCAGCGACTGCCCTCCGGCGGGGTGAACAAACCCGTCTGGCTATGGTGCTCCGGCATCGACGCCGACCCCGCGCAGGTCGACCGGTGGTGGCAGATGTTCCTGCGGCGCTTCGACATCGAGCACACCTTCCGCATGCTCAAGCAGACCCTCGGCTGGACCAGACCCCGACTGCGCGACCCCGAGGCCGACAGGTGGACCTGGCTGATCCTCGCCGCCCACACCCAACTCCGCCTGGCCCGTCCGCTGGTCGCCGACCTACGCCACCCCTGGGAACGCCCCGCCGAACCCGCCAAACTCACCCCAGCCCGCGTCCGGCGCGGGTTCCGCAACCTCCACACGAAGATCGCCCGCCCAGCAGCAGCACCCAAACCTGTCCGGCCCGGCCCAGGGCGACCGGCCGGATCGAAGAACCGTGTCATCGCGCAACGCTTCGACGTCGGCCTACTCCTGGCCACCGGCCAGGCACACACCCGACCGGCCCACCACAAGAAGGGCACCAAACCCCGCCGAACAGGTTAAAAGACAAGCTTAGTAGCTGTTTCCGAGCTTGGGCTGGTGGAGGGCCTTTGGTGCGGACACAAGGAACTCCTGGTAGATCGGACGGTGTCTATGCGCCGTTCCACCAGGAGTTCCGTTGTTATCGTGCCCGATCCCCGCGGGCGGTTCCACCGCGGGTACTCCCTGCTGTCGTCTGGCCGCGTCCCACCAGCCCACCCGACGACGGACGGGTCGTTATCCCACCGACGTCACCGACGCCCAGTGGGCCGAGCTGGATCCGCTGTTGCCCGATCCGGCGTGCCTGGCCGGTCGGGGCGGGCGGTGGGAGAAGCACTGCCGACGGGTCATCGTGGACGCCATCCTGTACGTGGTCGACAATGGCATCAAGTGGCGGGCCCTGCCCGCGGACTTCCCTCCGTGGCAGACGGTCTATAAGCGTTTCGCCGCGTGGGAGAAGGCGGGTGCGTCGCAGCGGCTGCTCGACGCGTTGCGTGACCGGGTCCGCCTGGCCGAGGGCCGGGTGGCGGCGCCGTCGGCGGCGGTGATGGACTCGCAGTCGGTGCGCGCAGCGGAGACCGTGAGCCGGGCCACGCGGGGTTGGGACGGTGGGAAGAAGGTCCAAGGCCGCAAGCGGCACATCGTCGTGGACACCCTGGGTTTGCTGGTGGCCGTGTTGGTCACGCCCGCCTCGACGCAGGACCGGGTCGCCGCCCGCAGCCTGCTGCGCCGCCTGCGCGACACCGCCGGGAAACGGGCCGCACTGGTGTGGGCCGACGGCGGCTACACCGGCCCGCTCCTCGACTGGGCCCGCAAGACCCTCGGCCTGATGGTGGAGATCGTCCAACGTCCGCAGGTGCCGTATTTCACCGTGCTGCCGAGGAGATGGGTGGTCGAGCGAAGCCTTGCCTGGATTACCGGACACCGCCGCTGCGCCCGCGACTACGAACGCCTACCCCACCACCACGAGGCCATGGTCCGCTGGTCCATGATCCGCATCACCAGCCGTCGACTCGCCCAACGCCCGTAGCTCGGAAACGGCTACTTACATCTGCCGGCCCACAGCACGATCAACTCCGTCGCGCGACGAGGCCTACCTGTATTCGGGATGAGAGCAGCCCTCGGCACGGGGTCACGGTCGGGGAAACGAATCACCGCACGCCGAGGGCCGACAGCGAGACACCCTATCTCCGGCCCCACCCCCATGCCACGACGGCACGTCGCCAAAGACAGCGGCACCCGAGGCGATCAACCCTCGCCCCGCGCCCCGGCCTCCGCTTCACCATCGGGTGGAATCTCATTCGCCGTCAGGCGGTCACAGGACACCGCTACTACTTCTGGACCCATTAGGTCCGGTCACGGCGAAGGGACACGATGAAGGCGTATCGACGAGTGCTGGCGGCGATCGCGTTGGTCTGCATCGCGCTCGCGACAGCAGCCGGGCAGGCCGCAGCGGAAACCGACACGGCGCGCACCGAGGCGGTGCCACTGCGCGAAGCGATCACCCGCCTGGTCGTGGCCGATGAGATACGTGACGGCTACGACCGCGCCAAGTTCCGCCACTGGATCGACGCCGACCGCGACGGCTGCTCCACCCGCGCTGAAGTCCTGCTGCAGGAGGCGACCACCGCCCCGCAGGTCGCACCGCCCTGCACCCTGTCAGAAGGTCGGTGGTACTCCTACTATGACGACACCCAGGTCGACGGCCCTCAAGGGTTGGACATCGACCACATGGTGCCGTTGGCCGAGGCGTGGGACAGCGGCGCCTTCGACTGGACCGCACAGCGCCGCCAGTCCTACGCCAACGACCTGGACGAACCCGTCGCCCTGGTAGCGGTGACCGCACGCTCCAATCGCAGCAAAGCCGACCGGGACCCTGCCACCTGGCTGCCACTGCACACACCTGCGGTGTGCCGCTACGTCGCCGAATGGGTCACGGTGAAGCTGCGCTGGGGCTTGACCGTCGACACGATCGAACACGACGCACTGATCACAACAGCGGCGCAGTGCCCGAACGATCCCATCACCGTCCGACCCGCGTAACCACACGCCACCCGGCCGGACGGTGAACCGGGATCCACGTGCCGGTGGCGTGACCGCCACTGTTCGGCAGCAGCGGCATCGCCGGATCCAGGATGACCGTGAAGAAGGCCCGATCAAGCCGCAGCGGGCCGCAATCACGAGGCGACGCTGTGAGCCGTCTACGAAGCGGCCGAATCGGGTCGTAGTGCACGCGTGCTGGTGCCTTCGGCCCAGGGCTGGACGGGAGCGAGAAGGAAACCAATCGGTAGAGTAGTGCACTCTATTTCTTCAGTGCAGACTAAATCTCCTGTTTTATGCAACCGAGTCGATGTGCCGGAGCTCGGATGGCGACGAACAGCGGTATGCGCCACTCTCTCGGACGTGGATAACGATCTATATGCCGGTGCCGGCCGTGCCGAGGCTGACTACTTCGCCCACGCTGCGGGCCTGGGGGTTACGTCGGAGTGGGCCGACATGACGCTGCGGCAGGCGGTGTTCGACGCGGGGCGGGAAGGGCGTGGCGACCCCTACGACCTTGCCCGTTTGCGCCTCGTAGCGGAGGCCCAAGCCGACGAGTGAGGGGACTGCCGCGCCTTCTGCGCTCCCACCCGAGGTCTATCTGCCATTCGACTCGGCCGAGGTGCAGACGACGCGTCCGGATCGACACCGGCATGCCACGGACCAGGCTTGCCTGAGCGCTCCGGCCACCATGGTCGGTCAGGCCTGATCGGCTTCTTCGCCGCCGATCAGGCCTCTGCCTTCGTACTAGGCTCACCCATCCGGGTTGTGCGGTATGGGAGGTCTGGGTGCGGGCGTGGTTAGCGCGGGCGGGCAAGGCGGGGGAGCGTGAGCGGTGGGCGTTGACCACCGGTCACACCGGTGGCGGGTTCGGTGATGTGGCCGACCTAAGCGGTGCTTCCACCCGTGAGGCGGTGCTCGAGGCGGTGCTGGCCGCCGTGCCCGAGGCGAAAGAGCAGGCTGCCAGGAACTTCACCGCCCAGCTGTGGGCGCTGCGGGAGCGGATCGGTGTCGGCGACCTGGTCGTCATGCCGTTGAAGTCCTCCCCGCACGTCGCCATCGGCCGCATCGGCGACCGGTACCGCTACCTGGACGCCGAGCCCGATCCTGAACGTCGGCACGTGCGGCCTGTGCAGTGGCTGGTGACCGATCTGCCGCGCACGGCGATCAAACAGGACTTGCTGTACTCCCTCGGCGCCTTCTCCACGATCTGCGAGGTGTCCCGCAACGACGCCGCCTGGCGGATCGAGCGATTGCTCACCGACGGCCGTGACCCCGGTGCGCGTCCCCCCAGGGCGTCGGACAAGTCCAGCAGGACGAATACCGGCTCCGACGGGGATACGGTCGACGATGCCGCCGACTCCGCGCAGTTCGGCGTGGACATCGGGCAATACGCCACCGACCGGATCGCCGGCCGCCTCATCGAGACCTTCGCCGGACACCGCCTCGCCGAACTCACCGCCGCGCTGCTGGAAGCGGACGGGTTCACCTGTGAGGTCTCCCCGGAAGGCAACGACCAGGGCGTCGACATCATCGCGGGCACCGGAACGCTCGGCCTGGGCGAGCCCAGGCTCGTGGTGCAGGTCAAGTCCGAGGCCGGACGGGTCGGTCTGCCGGTGGTGCAGCAGCTGCAGGGCGCGATGTCCGCCCACGGCGCGATCGGCCTGCTCGTCGCCTGGGGCGACATCACCGACCACGCCCGCCGGTACCTGTCCACCCAGCGCTTCGCCATCAAAGTCTGGAACTCCAAAGATCTCCTGGACCGCGTGTTCCGGCACTACGCCGCGCTGCCGCCGAACCTGCGGGCGGACCTCCCGCTCAAGCAGGTGTGGACCCTGGTGGAGGAGACCGGCTGACGACACCCCACCAACCGCCCGTGCAGGTACACGCGGGAAAGGACGACTCTTGAACACCGACCTGTTCGACGACGCGACGATCGCTGGAAGCATGCGTCTGGTCGACCTGCTGTCCGGTCTCGCCCGCGCACGCCCGGTCTTCCACAGCGAAGCCGACCTGCAACACGCCCTGGCCTGGCAGGCGCACCTGCTCCACCCCCACGTGCAGGTCCGGCTGGAGATCCGGCCTGACCCGGCGGTGCGTGAGCGGTTGGACCTGCTGCTGTACCGCCCCGACCTCGGCCGGTCCACCGCCATCGAGGTCAAGTACTGGAAGAAGCGCTGGAGCGGGACCGTCGCGGGCGAGCGGTTCGACCTGCCCAACCAGGGCGCCCACGACATCCGCCGCTACGACTTCCTCAAGGACATCTCCCGCGTGGAGCGCTTCGTCGCCGCCAGGGCCGGCTGTGACGGCCTGGTACTGCTGTGGAGCAACGATGACCTGGACTGGCGGCCACCGACCACCTTCCGCGCCACCGCCGCCGACGCCTTCCGAATCCACGAAGACGCCACCCTCAGCGGCGAACGGGCCTGGTCGGCACAGGCCGGTGCCGGAACGACCAAAGGGCGCGAACAGCCCATCACCCTGACCGGCCACTACCGGATGGTCTGGCGCGACTTCTCCATGCTCGACCACACCGTCGGCGGTCGGATGCGACTACTTGCAGTGAAGATCGAGGAACCTGCCAAAGGCGACAAGCAACCTCGTGGCTGACTGTGATTCCACGATGCCATAGAGGTCAAAGGCTCGTCCACGACGGCCTGAGCTGCGACGATGGCCTCCAAGGGTAGGCAGGTCTATGCCGGATCAGGTGTCGAATCGGTCCCATCGGTCGGGCCATTGCTCGACCTGACCGGCGCTCACGTCGGGTGGGGTGATGTAGAAGCGCGGCGTGGGTTCGGAGAGGTCGACGAAGACCAACGAGTGGGCGTCGGTGGCATCCTGGCCGGTACCGCGGCGCATCGGCCGGGCCGCGGCGGTGCGCCGGGCGAAGACCCGGGCACGATGCCCGTTGATGATCAGTAGCCACCTGCGTCCGTCCTCGTGCAACGCGATCGGATGGCGGGTGCGTCGGGCAGCCTCGCCTGCGGCGAAGTAGCAGGCCGCCTCGTTGAGCCTGTCGGTGTTCAGATCCTCGAAGTCCACCCGCTCATCCTGGACCGCCACCGCGAGTTGATCCAGCAGCTCGGCGGTCCCGGCGCACCCTGGCGTGCCGGGAACCGCGACAGATTGTCGACCTGCAGTCCGATATGGCATACCTATTTGCCGGTGCTGCGCTATCAACGAGGCATGATCGATCGAACCTCGGGCGTCTTACCCCGTCGGGCGTTGGTGTGGAGCGCTGTTGTCAGCGTCGGTGTCGCGGTGCTTCTGACCGCGGTGCTGTGGGCCGTCGCGACCGCGGGGTTGGCCGGCCGTGATCTGAGTGCCGCGCGGCTGGATGCCGTCAAGATCGGGTTGAGTGTCGCCGCCGCGTGCGGTGGGGCGGTCGCGCTGTATCTGGCGTGGCGTCGGCAACGGTCTACGGAGCAGGTCGCCTCCGATACCCGTCACGACAATGAGCAGCGTCGGGTGACCGACCTGTACACCAAGGCGTCCGAGATGCTCGGGTCGGACAAGGCGGCTGTTCGGATGGCCGCGCTCTACGCTTTGGAACGCCTCGCCCAGGACCATCCGGATCAGCGCCGCCCGGTGGTCAGCGTGTTGTGCTCCTACCTGCGCATGCCCTACCTCGACCCCGACGAACGACTTACCTCGCAGCAACTGGAAGCGGGCGCCGAACCGATCGTGGAGCAGGACCGCCGGGAACGTCGACAGGAGGTCGAGGTCCGCTACGCCGTCCAGGGTCTTCTCCGTGCGCATGTCCACCGCCCACCGGCGGTCGAAGGTCAGCCCATACCGGACTATTGGGGCGACGACCTGGACGTCTACCTCGGTAACGCCACACTGATCACCGCCAACTTCGTGGGTTGCCGCATCCATCCCAACACCCGGATGGCCGGCGTGACGATCATCGGCCGGGCCTCGTTCGCCGATGCGGTGTTCACCGGCCCCACCTGGTTACGTGACGCGACCTTCCACGGCGACGTCACCTTCGACCGCGCCACGTTCCGCTACCAGGCCAACCTCCGCTCGGCCACCTTCCACGGCAACGTGTCCTTCGTCGACGTCACCACACCCGAGGGCATCGACCTTGGCGACGCCGCCGCACGTACCGACAAGACGGCCACGTGGCCACCGGAATGGCACCAGGACTTGCCCGACGGAGGGGACAGCTGGACCCAACTGCTCCGGGAGCAAGTCTGAATGTGGCTACCCGAGCCCTTGTCCCTGCACACGCTTCTCACCTGCATGGATGAGGTTATCGGCATACACAGGGTCGGCCTGTCGGGCCACCCAGCCGTGGTAGGTGGAGGAGGCGACGCCGAGGACCCGGAGGACGAACTCGACCCCGAAGCGGTCGCGAAGCTGTTCGACGAGCTTCACGACCGTCGCCGGGTCGGGTCGAGTTCCGCCACGAAAAACGCGGACGCGGTTTTCAGGATCTCGTTGGCGTGCTTGGGTTCCGCGTTCTCCCGTCGCAGCCAGCGCAGCTCGTCGGACTCGGTCGCGGTGGGCCGGTCGCCACGTTCGCCGCGGTCGGCCTCGTCCCGCCGGATCCAGTTCCGCAACGCCTCGTGGTGCACGCCCAGCTGCTCGGCCAGGCGCCGGATCACCGGCTTGGGGTCCGACTCCCGGTACAACCGGACAGCCCGAGCCCGCAACTCGTCGGGGTACTTCTTCGGTAGTGCCACGGACGACTCCCTTCAGGCCCTTCGGACCATGTCTGGAAAGTGACTCCGAGCTACCGGGGGAACCTCATCAACGACCTCAGGGGAATCCCCAGGCACTGCGAAACCGCGAGATGCTGTCGATGGCAGGTTTCGGGGTGACGGCGAGCGTCCGGCGGGCGACAGCGATCGCTTCGAGCGGGTGGGTGGGGTCGCGGGTGGCTTGCTGGAGGCGCAGGGCGACGGCGTCTGTGTCGAAGAAGTCCAGCACCGTCCTGGCCAGCAGCACGAATCCGGCCAGTTCACGGGCCAACGTGACCGGTGCGGCGGCTGCCGCGTCATGGTCGTGGGTATCGGCCCAGGCCTGCAGCGCACGATGACGGTCGAGCCACGACTCGGGATCGCCAATGCCATAAGCCTTCTCGATCTCGGCTAACAGGTCCATACGGTGCTTGTCTGTGGGGTCGCGCAGAAGTTCGTGGCAGATGGCGTCGACGCGCGCGCCGACCTCACGTCGGCAGATGGCTGGGATGACTGCGGCGAGTTCGACGTTGCCGTCGACGTCGCGGTGGTCGAGTAACTGACCCGTGCCGCGAACCAGGTCCCGGGCGAGACCACCGGACCACACGTGACAGAACGCGATGAACGGCTCGGTCCACTGCGGAAGCAGCCGGTAGAGGACGTCACGGGACGCCGCCAGGTCCAGGTGTCGCAGCGTGATCACGTCATCGAAGGTGCTGTCGAAGACATCGCGGAAGGGCACGCCCCGCCGCTCGAACCCGGCCGCGGCATCGTCGGAGACCGACACCAGGAAGACGCACTGCCGTTCCCGGAAGATGCCCTTGATGTCGTTGAGGAACTCCTCCGCCTTCGCCGCCGACCGCAGCTTGTCGAGCTCGTCAATCCCGACGATCAGCGGCCACTGCTCCGAGATCGTGGTGATGAGCCCGATTAGATCCTCGACCAGGTCGGGCAGGCCCTTCGGTCGTTCGGTCAACGTCGCGCCCGCCTTGTCCGCGCGGTCCAGACCCAACGGAACGGCGCCGTTGGCTAGCTTCACCGTCATCGTGCGCTCCGTGGTGAAGCTCTGCTGGTAACGGATGTCACGGAAGTGGTTGTCGGCCGTGGCGACAACCTTGTCCACGGGCACCGGGTGCTCCGCGCGCCGCCGGGCCAACTGCTTGCGCAACGCGAACACCGTCAGTGGCACCACTAGCAGCCCGAGAGCCCACATTACCTGGGACGCGGCCGGTCCCCACGCCCCGTTGCCTAGGAAGAGGACCAGGCCGCCGCTGAACGTCGCGGCGGCGGTCCACGCGGCCACCCGCGACCACGACCGTAGCGACCCCGCAGCAGAGAACCCCGAAGCGCCGAGGACACCCGACACCACCAGGGAGAGCAACAACAGTCCAGCCCCCAAGTCGGCGAACTCCCGCGCGGGCTGGGCGACGCGCCGCAGGACGGCCAACGTAAGCAGACCCAGGCCGCCGACGGCCGCGGCCACAGCGAGCATGTCCGTCGCCAGCGGCATGTCCCTGTTCGGCGGGAGCTTCGGCAACGCCTTCGCCGGTTCGGTCGCGCCGGTGATCATCTTGCACAGCTCGGCGTGCAGGTACAGCACAAATTCGCGCGCGTCGTACTCCACCGGTGCCGACACCATGACACCGCGGCGCGCGCCGGTCGGCCCGCCGTCGGCGGTGAAGTGCCGCAGGAACGTGGTCTTCCCGACCCCTCGAGGGCCCGCGACCCCGATGCTGCCGCCCCGCCGGTCCCTGATCATCGCCTCGATCCGCGCGACGGCGTCGGTGCTTACGGGGATCGGGCTGGGGTTGGGTCTGCCCGTCAGCCCGACTACCGGTGCCGCGTGCATGGTGGTCGAGTAGTCCTTGCCACGAGCGTTGTTGAGCGTCATGAACAACGTCGCCCGCAAGTGGCGTGCGATCGCTGTCACCGCCGCTTCGCGCTGTGCCCGCCACTCCTGTTCGATACCGACGAACTGCTCGGTATCCCGTGCCGCGACCAGCAGCGCTCGCAGAGAGGGCCGCACCTCCCACTCGTCGATCGGCAGTGCGAGCTGCTCTGCAGGCAGTGCGTCTCCGGCCGCGTCGGACAGGATCGAGTGCAGTTTGCGAGCCGACGCGCGGATACGCCGTAACGGTCCTGTGGCACTGATCGACGCGAGCGCCCGCCCAGATGTCAGGATTGTCTCGATCTCCTCGGCCGCGACCTCCGAGACGAGGTCGACTGTGGCGGGGTCGGCCAGCACCGCCTGCTTGGCTGCGGTTAAAAGCTCGTCCGTCGAGACCTTGAACGGCCCGTTCTGCATCTGCTGCCGGTTGCGGACCCACTCGTACGACATCGTCGCCAGAGTGCGGAGCGCTAGGCTGGTTACGAGGTAGTCTGCGAACACACTTGGTAATCGGCTCACGTGGATGGTTCGCTACAGGCCGAGCAGACAGGACCTTAACCTCACCCGCGCGGCCGAGTACAACGTTTCGTCACGCATTCTGCGGTCGGCGTGGACGTGTGCGGCCGGTGCCGCTGCAGGCCACGGCGTCGGCGAGGAAGTTCCTGGCCACGACCGCGTTCTCCGGCGGCGGTAGCGCGGCCTGGAACCGACCGGTCAACGTGCACGAGGTCGTCACCGGGACCGGTTGTGTACGCCGAACGGCTTCGAGTGCAGGGGCCGGCGCACTTCGACACCCTGGAGACGGCGCGGCGGCTGCTCGACGCCGGCCTCCGCGAACCCCAATCCGCCGGGAACGATAAGGTCGTGACGCGGGCCGACCTGGCGATCGAAGTCCTGGAATTGGCTGTCGCCTTCGTGGGTGAGGCATCGGCGCATGGTCTGGACGACCCGAGGGCGTTGCGGGCGAACGTCGTGCTGGCACACGCACTTGGGGCGGCCGCAGAGGGCACCGGAGATCAGTTCGAAGCCGCTGTTGCGATCGCGGAGGATGCACGTGACGGTCTGGGCGAGGCGGCCGCGCGTACGCTGTGCCTGCCGAAAACGTCGTCCGTGCAGGTCAGGAGGCGTGTTAGTACTCGTTGAGGATTCCGCCCAGCCGCTGTCGTTGGCGGATGTCGAGGTGGGTGAGCGCTGCTTGGTCGGTGATGGGTGGCGGTAGGGCGCGTAGTGGATGCCTTGGTGGGGTCGGTGGGTGTTGTAGAAGTGCTCGTACTCGCGTAGGGCGTGGAGTAGGTGCTGTTGGTTCCAGATGAGGGTGCGGTCGAGGAGTTCGTGGCGGCAGCTGTGGACCCAGCGTTCCATGATCGCGTTCATGTGGGGGATGCGGACTCCGCTGAGGACGACCTGGATGCCTGCGTCGGTGAGGACGGCGTCGAACAGAGCTGGGAACTTCCTGTCCGGTCGCGGATCAGGGAGCGCACGTGTCGGCCCTCGTCTTCGAGGTCCATGGCGAGGTTCCTGGCGGCTTGGGTGACCCAGGATCCGGTGGCTGGCGTGCTCGATCACCGCGAGCACGTACAGGCGGGTGCCGCTCAACGTGGAGGTCTCGAAGAAGTCGCAGGCCAGCAGGGCGTCGGCCTGCGAGTGGAGGAAGGCCGACCACGTCGTCGTGGTGCGTTCGGGTGCCGGGTCGATTCCGGCGTCCTTGATCGTGAGCTGGTGGCGTAGCGCCAGGATCTCCGTGTCTTTGTCCCGGTCGCTCATGGGCAGCAGGCGCAGCAGCGCGAACGTGTTGGTCATGCCCAGGTAGGCCAGTCGAAGCAGCACAGCCGCCATCATGCCGCGCCCGTCGCCGCGCCCGTGGAACACGAGCACCCTCATCGGCCATCCCGAGACCTTGCCCCGACCGTGCTCTCACCTGCATGGACGGGATTATCGGCAGGCACAAGGCCAGTCGGAGCAGCACAGCCGGTCATCATGCCGTGCTGGCCGATGGCACGGCGGATGGCAGCCGTGCCGATGAGCGTTTTGAGGTCTTGGTCTCCGTACAACCTCTACCTGCGCGGATGAGATTATCGGCAGGCACAACGTGCTGCCCGTATGCCTATTTCCGCGTCGATGCTGGCACGATCGTCAACAGGACCGCCGAGGTATCGGCCTGGCCATGGTCCCAACGCGGCGACATTCTCGCTCTACCAGCGACGATGACTTTTCGAACGGCACAGGTCAGCTCAGCGCGGAGTCGTTCCGAAGCATCGCGCTCTTGGCTCAATTCCCAAACCAGTCGCCCGGATTCGATCCGCAACGTAGCTAGTACGTCTTGAAGGAACCAGACGAACTTCGTGATTTCGCGGTCGGCTGCCATGCTCTCGACGAGCTTTCGCTTGACATCTGCAAACTCTTCAAGGAGAGCCAAAACATGATCATGAACACTCCGGTCGCCGATGAAGACCGGTCCGCTAATGACGTTCGCCTGGATGCTCAGCCCGTTTACCGTCCCGGACAAGTCGTTGCGCCGACTGGCACCGCTATCGTCCTCGCCCAGCGTCATGTGTGACCGTTCAGTTGCTACTCCGGGTGTTGAGGCCGCGAGAGCCGTAGCCGCCTACTCTAGGGGTGCCCTCAGGCCTCGCGACGTCGACGCCCTCGGTCACTACTCGGTGCTCGCGTAGCAGTCGTGGCAGGTGCCGTGTCAACGCGGCGAGCACTGCGCGATCGGCCAACTCCAGCTGCGGACGGGGAGTGGTCCGGCGCAGTACCGCGACCTCGTGTCGTAGCACCAGCAGTTCGACGTCCTTGGTCGCAGAGGGCCGGCCGAGGAGCGCCAGCCGATCACCGAGTCGGACGAAGATCGGGTACGGCAGTCGGAACGCCACACCTCACGATCATGCTCTGTCAGCCGAGGGGGCAGGATCGCTGCAGCTCAGCGTCCCAGTGCAGAGTTCTGGCACCCACAGGTACGCGGTACCTGCACTCGTCGACGACCGGGTGCGGCTCGCTGCGCAAGCAACTTGATGGGGCCGACATCTACGCGGTGTACTACGGGACCTTCGCCACCCAGGACGACGCGTGCGCGCAGCGCGCCGCCGTCGGCGGGGACGCCTACGTGAAACGGCTCGACCACACGACTCCGCCGTCTCAGCTGCTCACCTGCTGAGCGCGGCGGCTCTCGCAGGCTCGCGACGTACTTATACGTTTCCACCTGCATGAATGAGGTTTTCGGCAGGCACAACCTCACACGACCTCGATCGCATTGATCAATCTACAGACAAGTGATCACTTTCTACCCAATACGTGACACCTCTTAGCGGGATGGATCTTGGCTAATTCGTGCGCGTAGACGAAGTACCGCTCTGGTATGCAACTGGGCGGCCCGCGACTCGGTGACACCGAGAACCCTGCCGATTTCAGCGAGTGTCAAATTCTCGAAATAGTAAAGAGTGACGACAACACGGTCACGTTCGGCGAGTTCGGCGATAGCGTTGGCGAGTTGGTATCGGCTATCTTGGTCGATCATGTTCGCGCCAGGGTCTTC
This sequence comes from Actinosynnema sp. CA-299493, assembly GCF_050946825.1. Taxonomy (NCBI): domain Bacteria; kingdom Bacillati; phylum Actinomycetota; class Actinomycetes; order Pseudonocardiales; family Pseudonocardiaceae; genus Actinosynnema; species Actinosynnema sp. CA-299493. Next base: position 6,426,692 of record NZ_CP191993.1, on the reverse strand, counting down.
CGCACCGTCGTCGGGCAGTGACTCGGCGAGGGAGGAGCCGCTCCTGTTGGAGAAAATAAGCTGGTCGAGTGCGACGATGCTAGTGAGCTGTAGCTGGCTGTAGAGCTGGCGCAGTTCATTAAGGCCGATCTTAAGCTCTGCGGCGAGCTCACGGTCGGTCGGTGTGCGCTGCAATGTGGCGCTGAGGTGTTCCAGAGCACGCTCGATGTCGCGGGCGCGGCTATGTACCGAGCTTGGTACCCAGTCTTGGGAGCGGAGGTCGTCGAGGATCGCGCCGCGGATACGCTGCATGGCGTACGTCTCGAACTTGAGGCCGCGCTCAGGTTCGAATTTCTCGATCGCGTCGACCAGGCCGAAGATCCCACCCTGGATGAGGTCCGCGATGTCGATGTGAGCGGGTAGGCCGGTACCGACGCGGCCAGCGACGTACTTAACCAACGGCGCGTAGTGCAACAGCAATTGGTCGCGCTGGCTCTGGGCGCGGGACTCATTATAGCGGCGCCACAACTCGATGATGTCGCCAGGATCAAGCTGCGCGGGTGGTATATGTTTGTCGGCTGCCGTGCGCGCCGTTGTAGCAATGGTCCTGTCGATCGGCTCACTTCCTTGCTGTAAATTCGGCTCAATTGCCGGACGGACTGCGGAACGCTGTGAAGGCACTGCGGTATCAGTGTCATATGCGCTCCGAGTCATCGGAGAGACGAGGCGTGCAAGCGCTATATCGCTGATAAGCGCAAATGGTCTTTCTGCTATGGGAAGTGCATAACGACTGGAGTTTGAGGAGGAAGCTAGTAGGGCTTGAAAGTGGTCAGTATGCCGACCTGCAAGGGTCTCGATCTCGGTAGATACCCTTCTGAGCACTTCGAGCGCTTGCCTCGACTCGGAGCGCGATAGCGTTTCAAGTAAGATTTCTCGAGTACCTTCGACAAACTGATAATGCCCTGTTTCGGTATCGACCACGCGAAGCAGTCCACTGAGTATAACCTCGGCAAGATAGGTGGGTTGCGACTCATCGAGCATGGCACTTTGCACTAACCGCATTACGGGAAGCGCAGGGATCGTGGTAGCGATATAAGCGCTAAGCCTAAATGCTTCAGATGAAGCGGTCCGTCGAAACCTAAGAACTCGTTCCCGCGGCGGGATCTCATCAGTAGATGTGTCATCCATAGTCTGGGGCGGACCAAGACTGAGGAAAGTTGCGGCCGCAATAGCATCAGCCAGAGGGCGTCCCATAACCATATGTGCCCAACTGTTGAGCCAGCGTGGCGTGATTTCAAGTACTGGCACTGGCAAGCCCTGCAGCGGCCCTCCACCAGGGTACTCAGCAGGCACGCACCGGAGTTGTGTATTCGGAGCGCCAGGTTTCGGCACACTCATGATGACAGGCTCGGCTGGCGCAGCAGTCCGATTCCACAGTCGTTCTGGCAGGGGCTGAAGGATAGCGACAGGACAACTACGCGCCCAATGACTCAGAATTTTTCCGACCTCGCCCCGCCACCAAGGCTGGCTGGCGCAGTCGCTGATGATCAACGTCACTCGCTGGCCGGGGGAGCTCGCCAGCATGGTCGGATTAAGCGCCCGACTTGGTTCTGTGGCATCCTTGAGTTTTAGTCCGTCTGACTCTGAAACTAGAGTTAGCTCCTGGATGCTTCGGAACGCGCCTACATCAGTAAACGCGCGTCGGAGCTCACCTATCAGCGGTCGCCACATGGTCATAGTGGAACTGTCATCGAACACGAGAGTAAGATCGAGCCAGCGTTCCTGGCCTGAGCGCATAACGGGTATCCATGCATGGCGGTCCGGCAGGAGTTGGGCCGCGTGGTGTGCCGTGGCGTATTCATCCAAGATAAGACGATTCCGTGCGAAAACGCGTCTTTTTAATGGGCGAAGCGCTCGTGCGATGGCTAGGCGGCCCTCAAGCATGGCCGCCGTGGGGGCGATCAGAGCCAAGGCATCGATACCTGTAGTCGTGCCTGGGAGCGCAGCATATAGGGCGCTTTGTTGGATTGGTGTCGCAGCTATCGGGACCTGCGCTGTCGGCGTTTCATTGATGTGCTGGATACCGTCTGGCTCATGGCTCGCGGGATCCCCGGACAGGCTAGGTGATGACTTGGATATGGGATTGGAGTGGCCTGGTTGCGCGGATGTAGCGGCTTCATTGATGTGATTCGTCAACCAGATGATATCCGCAAGTTCTGTCGCGAGTGGTCTAGGGCCAATCGCGCCCAAAACCGCGCCAAGCCTTTCAATCGTCATCGAGATCCTCATCGGCTGTCACAGAAATGCGGCCGGAAAGATATGGAAGTACACGGTCGGCTAAAGCTTTTCGATCAATTGATCCCGCACGTGCAGCGTGGTGAACCAGGTATATTGCATTCAACAGTTGATCAGTAGCAAGTTCGCCTGCCTGTTTGCGTTCTAGGAAACGATCAATCAGATCCTTGCCAGAATGTGCAAGTTCGCCAAGGTGCGCTTCGACGACTTTAGCAAGTTGGTCGTACTCAAGGTCGCGCAGTTCAACGGTCACGCATCGCCGTAAGAACGCGGGAGGAAACTCGCGTTCACCGTTGCTCGTCATGATGACGAGTGGGAACTCTCGACAGCGTACAACGCCTTGAGTTATCGTGACTGATTTCTGATAATGTGAGATGCGTAGCTCGCACGTGGGCTGGGTATCGGCCACTCGGGTAAGTTCGGGTATCTCATACTGACCTTTCTCGAACACTGTTAGAAGGTCATTCGGTAGATCAATGTCGCACTTGTCAATCTCGTCGATCAAAAGTACCCTTGGTCGCTCATAAGGTAGTAGTGCTGTTCCCAGCGGGCCGAGTCTTAAGTAGCGGCCGATATCATCGGTGCTGCGTGAATCATGACTTTTGCTCGCGGCATACAAGCGGGCGAGCGGATCGTATTGGTATAAGCCGTCCTGCAGTGTGCTTCGGCTGGTGATGGGCCAGTACAGCACTGAACCAAGTTTGAGTTCGTGAGCAACCGCGTAAGCCAGCGTAGATTTTCCTGCTCCCGGTGGTCCGGTTACCAGGAGCGGCCGACGTAAGTACAACGCCGCATTAATGAGTTGGATGGTATCGGGTGCCGCCTGGTACGCGAGCGCTTGGTGGAGTTCAGAAGGAAGGAACGCTGACTCATCGGATGGTGGAGGCGGTATTAGTGGCTCACCATTGAATGCACGCCAGGGCGGCGGCGGTGGGAGCCGTTCAATGCCGTCATGTGGCTTGCTGTCACCGGAGTAGATCGTCCACGACATCGAGCACCTCCATTATCGGGCCACACCGAGTGGCAGGTGATGATCAAAAATATAGGGTTTGTCCCAGTATAAGATAATTGATGTGTATTCATCGTTCGACTCGTCTGGCTTGGCGGCAGCTTCTGCTCGAAGGATTCGTACCCGATCAGGTAGTTCAGTTGGTGAACTGTTACTGAGCGCTTCGGTAATAGCATGCAGGAATCGGTCTCCGCGGCATGCCCTCTTGTCGATATGATCATCAACGCAATTTTGCTGTGCCCAAACCATGGCGGGGACGCCTGCAGATAGTGCTGCACGTAGTGCCGGGTCCTGCGCAGTTTGCTTCGGAGGATTTGCGAGCGCTAGCACGGTTAACTCGGCGTCGGCCAAAAGCCACGCCGTCAGCCGATTACGGTCCCGCTGATCTCGACAGTCGACGGAATCCAGGGGAGTCAATTTAGGCTGTAGGAGAAGCTTTTTCCATCGTCGGTCCAGTCGACGAAGCCGGTCTGTCCCCGTAGGAGATGGCGGGATTCGGACCACGACTGGATACGCCCAGCCAATGGGTAGCTTTTCTATCTGATCTGCATGCCATTCGTGCACGGGTTTATTTAGCCAGCTCAGCGGAAGTTCAAATTCGATCATGACGTCTAATGCGGCTGGCACGCGACTAATGGCTTCTGGCAATACACGCTCAACGGTTCGGCGCACTTGACGAGCTGTGACTATTCCTTGAAAAACTGAGTGTGCCGTTTTTGAAGTAGTCGATGTGACGGCAAGAAGGAACTCGTTTGGATTTCCACTCGGTCTTAATCCGATGGTTACGCGGCCTGGTTCTTGATTCAGATTAGAATGATTTAGGCTACTACTAGCCGTGTAATTGGCTGTAGACCAAGACAGGTTTTTCTCGCGCCAACGGACGAGTTCGGTGCGTAACTCATCGTCATCGATCGCATCTGCGACTTGTATACAAAAGCGTGCAAGTGGCGCGTCACTCTCGGAGATGACCTCGTCGGCAAGAAACCGTGCGAGCTCCCAGGTTGATGTAAACTGCGGTGGTTCGGGTCCAAGGCCATCCTGTAGGCTTGCCAAATAAATTCGAGTAAGATCGGCGCTGCTTAATGATGCTTTTGTTAAGAGTTCTTGCAGCGCGTTCCAGGCAAGAGGTAAAAGCCTACCGATTGGAAGTAAATTGATGAGCGGAGCCCAGTGGCGACGTATTCCACTGAGGGGTAACATTTTTCCTGTTCTGGTTTCTTTGTCGCGATCGGCGCCAACAACCAAGCCGACCACTTCGCCGGTATCGGCGAAGCTTACCGCAGCTCCGCTGAAGCCAGCTTGGAGGCGTATACCTCGATCAGTTATTGCCTCGAGTTGTGACCATTCACCGAGGTGTAGGCTCTCATACGGCGCGCGTACCTGAGTGTCCGCACCTTCACGATCGTATCCCCGCGGGAAACCGTACACATGTAGTTCTGAACGACTCGGATCAAGCCTCCGTTCGGCGAGCTCATTTAATCGAGCGAACCGCGCCGGAGGAATTGACGTCGCGGACGAGAGGCTGAGCACGGCGATATCTCCGCGCTCGTCATCAACGGTCCATGGCCCTCGAAACTCGACCTTTGCTCTATAGGAGTCGAGTTGTGGCATTTCTGAAAAAATTACCACTAGGTCAGTATTTTTTCCGACCACATGAGCGCAAGTCATGACGCGATGAGGATCGATCAGAAATCCTGACCCCAGCACACGGCCGTGGTTATCGGTGATTTGAGCACGCCATCCTTTGTTGTTCACTGTTGCAGTCGTCACCCGCCTTCGATGATATCGTAGAACTATTTTAATTAATCGTCCGGCTCTTCGTTATTGGCATCGGTCTGTAGGCCTGCTCGTTGCCAGATCATCTTCACCTTCAGGTGACCCTCAATCGATGTCTTTGCAATAATTGCGCCTGCTTCAGCGTTCATCTTGACGCCGAACTCGATTTCAATGGAATCTGGTTGGCGTGGGCCACTGGTCATTCGGTCCAGTGCGGAGAGTGCGGCGTTCTTGACGTTATCGAGCGCATTTTCGAAAGTTTCGGTAGCTTTGATGATGGCCCCTTGACGACTGGCGCGTTGGAAGCCCGGGTCAGAGTCGTCAACCTCGACCAATACGAAACTGTCATTTGCTGTATCCATCTGCATTAACTCAGCCATGAGGTCCTTTCGGTATTTTAGGTATAGGTACAGTCAGTGCAGTTGATCGTAGCGATGTGTGTCAAGAGATTGGGCAGCATCATGGGCGTCTGACGATGTGAAGCGGCAGGTTGATGAGGGCAATGCTGGAGCTACTATACGTGTGTCTTAGTCTCACCTCTTGATTGCAGTCGTCAGAAGGGGCATCGGTTAGAGTCAGCTTGACGTTATTGCACCGAAAGTATGCGGCTACCTTCTTTCCTGCAGCGAATCTGCTGGCCAGCGGCGTGAGATGCAGGCAAGTGGACACTTTTGGAGCAATATACGCGTCAGATGTAACCGATGACAGCGTATGCCCACGGAGTGGCACCGGCTTCCGCGCCCGCCAGCCCAGCCGCTGCGCGACGGTCTCGGTCGATTGTTCGAAGGTCGATGGAACTGCCATCTCACCTGCCTGCCCGGCTGCTGCGGATTGACAGCACTGAGATGTTTCTATGACTGAACCCTTTCCAACTTGGTGGCGTGGGCGGTGGCCGTGGTGGAGACGTGGCGAAGCTCCTGGTAGATGACTTCTCGACCAAGAGCAAGGCCACCGCTAGGAGCTTCGAGTGCTTGTCTACCCATCCGCGATCGACCTGTCCAGTGCGGACGCCGCTGAGGACGACCTCGATGCCCGCGTCGGCGAGGACGGCGTCGAACAGGGCGGGAAACTTCCCGTCACGGTTTCGGATCAGGAACCGCACGTGTTGGCCCTCGTCTTCGAGGTCTATGACGAGGTTTCTGGCGGCTTGGGTGACCCAGGACGCGGTCGGGTGCGCGGTGGTGCCCAGGATCCTGATTCGGTGGCTGGACCACCCAGGCAGCCTACAGGAAACCGATCACTTTCGATTCAATAAGATAGTCGCTGAATTCTATGAGTTACGACAAGATCCCACCCTGTGCTATTGACAATCTCGATGTTCGGAGTCACTGTCAGCGCCTGGATTCCATTCTGGCGGAACAGGAGTTCGCCCTGTCCGTTGCTCAGGTTCCAGAGGTGCACGGTGCCGTCGCTGCTGGCGGTGACGGCGAGGGGTTGGCCGTCGATTTCGGTGCATGCCATGGTTCTTATCGGCCTGGTGTGGCCGGTGATGGTGGTGTGCAGGGTGCCGTTGCTCAGGTTCCAGAGGTGCACGGTGCCGTCGCTGCTGGCGGTGACGGCGAGGGGTTGGCCGTCGATTTCGGTGCATGCCATGGTTCTTATCGGCCTGGTGTGGCCGGTGATGGTGGTGCGCAGGGTGCCGTCGGTGAGATTCCAGACCCGCACCGCGCGGTCGTGGTTGCTGGCGGTGACGGCGACGGGTTGGCCGTCGACCTTGGTGCACGCCATCGCCTCCACCGGCCCGGTGTGGCCGGTGATGGTGGTGTGCAGGGTGCCGTTGCTCAGGTTCCAGAGGTGCACGGTGCCGTCGCCGCTGGCGGTGACGGCGAGGGGTTGGCCGTCGATTTCGGTGCATGCCATGGTTCTTATCGGCCTGGTGTGGCCGGTGATGGTGGTGCGCAGGGTGCCGTCGGTGAGATTCCAGACCCGCACCGCGCGGTCGTAGCGGCTGGCGGTGACGGCGACGGGTTGGCCGTCGACCTTGGTGCACGCCATCGCCTCCACCGGCCCGGTGTGGCCGGTGATGGTGGTGCGCAGGGTGCCGTTGCTCAGGTTCCAGACCCGCACGGTGCCGTCGCCGCTGCCAGTGACGGCAGCGGGCTGGCCGTCGACCTCGACCCAGGTCACCGCCAAGGTGTCGGTTCCGTCGGTAACCGAAGTCGCTTGTGATTCGGTTGCCTCTAGGTCCCACACCCGCACCGCGCCGTCGCCGTCGCCGGTGACGGCGAGGGGTTGGCCGTCGACTTTGGCGCACGCCACCGCCATTACCGGCCTGGTGTGGCCGGTAATGGCGGTGTGCAGGGTGCCGTTGCTCAGGTTCCAGACCCGCACGGTGCCGTCGCCGCTGCCGGTGACGGCGAGGGGTTGGCCGTCGATTTCGGTGCATGCCACGGTTCTTACCGGCCTGGTGTGGCCGGTGATGGTGGTGCGCAGGGTGCCGTCGGTGAGATTCCAGACCCGCACCGCGCGGTCGTGGCTGTTGGCGGTGACGGCGACGGGTTGGCCGTCGATCTCGGTGCATGCCACCGCCATCACCGCCCTCGTTCGCCCGGTGTGGCCGGTGATGGTGGTGCGCAGGGTGCCGTCGGTGAGATTCCAGATTCGCACCGCGCGGTCGTGGCTGCTGGCGGTGACGGCGACGGGTTGGCCATCGATCTCGGTGCACGCCACCGCCTCTATCGGCCCGGTGTGGCCGGTGATGGTGGTGTGCAGGGTGCCGTTGCTCAGGTTCCAGACCCGCACGGTGCCGTCGCCGCTGCCGGTGACGGCGAGGGGTTGGCCGTCGATTTCGGTGCATGCCAACGCTCCCACCGGTACCACCACCTCCATCGGCCCGGTGAGGGTGGTGCGGATGGTGCCGTCGGCCAGATCCCAGACCCGCACGGTGCCGTCGCCGCTGGCGGTGACGGCGACGGGTTGGCCGTCGATCTCGGTGCATGCCACCGCCATCACCGCCCTCGTTCGCCCGGTGTGGCCGGTGATGGTGGTGCGCAGGGTGCCGTCGGTGAGATTCCAGATTCGCACCGCGCGGTCGTGGCTGCTGGCGGTGACGGCGACGGGTTGGCCATCAATTTCGGTGCACGCCACCGTCCTCACCGGCCAGGTGTGGCCGGTGAGAGTGGCGCGGTGGGTAGTGCTGGTCTGTTTTCCAGTGGCCCAGCGGGGGCGCCAGGGCAGGTTGTGGGCAAGTTCGGTAGCGAGGGTGGTGTCGTCGAATCGGGTGGCGTCGATAGCGAGGGTGAGTCGGCGTTGGGCGGGGGTGAGGTCGCGGTGAACGGTGTTGCGGTAGATCGCGCGGGTGCGCACGGCTGCATCGGTGGTGGTGTGTTGCAGAGCCGGGAGAAGAGTGTCGGGATCGGCGTAAACGAGGTACTCGGGATCGGTGATGATCTCGTCGACTCGGCCCGCCTCGGCGGCGTGGGTGGCCAGGTGCGCACGGGTGTAGGGATGAGTTCGGAACCAGGCCGTACGGGCGTCCGCGCCGAGGGGGACCCGGTCGAGCAGGACGTCTACGAACGCGTCGTGCACCGCGCGATGGTCGGCGCCGTCGCGCAGGTGCTCGACCAGGGCCTGGTGGTAGAGGCGGTACAGCGAGCGCCCCTCATGGGTGTTCTCCACGATGTAGGACCCGGCGTGATCGCGCAGCCACAGTAGGTCCTTGTCGGTGTAGTCGCGCCGGGAGATTCGTGACGCCAGCGGTGCCCAGAGGTCCTCCCAAGGCAGGCCGTTGCCCTGGACGAAGGCCAGAGGCAGCAGCAGGTCACGGGCGCGGGCCGCCTCGACGCCTAGGCGGGTGTCCAGGTCGCGGCGCATGGCGGGGCCGGGCAGCCGGGGAAGCGAGCGCCTCCAGCCGGGGTCCTCCGGGTCGGTGACCGGTGGTTGGGAGGCCAGGGTGGTGGCGGTGATCCGGGCGACCAGGAACGACGGGTGCGCGGCGTTGACAACCGCCTCGGCGACGGGCAGCAGGCGGTGACGGGGTCGGTCGCGGTAAGTGCTGCCAGCCACGGCGCCGAGTAGGGTGCGCAGGGTGTAGGCGGTCATGGCGTCGGTGTCGGCGTAGCGCTCGTCGTCCAGGTCGATCACACGGTCGACATCGCCGCGGTGCAGTCCCGGAGCGAGAGCGGGCAGCATGTGCGGGCGGGTGCCCACCAGTAACCGGATCCGGCCCTGGGCGTGATCCACCAGTGGTGCCAGCAGCCTGCCCACCAGGTCATGGGGCGTGGCGGCTTCGTCCACACCGTCGAGCAGGACGGTGAATGGCTTTCCCCGCTGCCGGAGCATGGGTTCCAGACCTGCCAGCAACCGTCCGAGGCTGGTGGCGTCCAGTCGTGCGGCGGAGGCGAGGGCGTGCAGGATCTGCTCGGTGGTCGCCTGTTGCGCGGTCAACCGGGTGTCGACCACCCCGATGGTCGGGACGGCGCCAGAAGGCAGGCCCAGGGTATGGGCGGGGACGGTGTGGCGGCGGTCGGGATCGGCGAGGGTTGCCAGCAGGCCTAGCACGGCCGACTTGCCCGAACCGGGGTCGCCGGTTACCACCCGCAGCGGCCTCGCGGGGTCGGGAGTGTTCAGCCAGGTGGTGAGGTCGTGCAGGGCGGTGTGGCGGCCGGTGAACCACCAGCCGCCACCGGGGGCGTCGTGGCTGCCCATCGCTTTGCGCACCACCGCCTCCTGGAAGGCGAGTTCCCGCTCGTCGGCCTGGGCCCGCCATTCGGCGGCCTGTTGGACGGCCAGGTCGACGCCGTCGAGAGCGGGGTCATGGCGGGGGTTGGGCAGGAACGTTGGCGCGTGGCCGGTCATACGGACCTGCTCGATACCGATGCGCTGATGACCGGGTGCGTGCTTGTTCATCTCGGTGACCAGCGCCTGCAAGTCCAATGCCTGCGGGCCGTGCCCGGCGACCGGTACGGCGTCCACCGCTTGGCGCAGCAGCCGGGGGAACACGCCGGTGGCGGCTTCCTCGGACGGCTGCGCCGAGACGATCACCGCCATGCCCGCGCCCGGCTGCCGTCCCCAGGTGTCGGTCAGCCGCGATAGGGCCGCGGCGGCGAGCTCGTTGCCGCCCCGCCCGGCCTGGCAGGTGTCCAGCATCAGTAACAACCTGCGGACCTTCGTGCCGCGCAGCATGCCCGCAGTCAGGTCCGCGGTGGTCACCGCGGCGCCTAGGTGCTCCGGGTGGGTGTCGGAGGTGACCAGCACGTGCTCGCCGGTGTCGTCCAGGACGTGCCCGTGACAGGTGATGTAGACCGCCAGCATGTCCAGCTCGCCGATCGGATCGGCCGCCAGCGGCGAGCACACCTCTTCCAGGCCGGCGATCAGCTGCTGCCGGGTCGGATCCAGTCCCAGCTCGCTTAGGTGCCGGTAGCCGAAGCGTCCGGTGAACAGCTCGATCACCTCCCGGCGGGCCTGGGCCAGCTCCGGGCGGTCCCACTCCGGCTGGTGGCGGTGGCTGGTGACGGCCGTGGCCACCAGCAGTCGACGTCCCTCGCCTTCCACCGGCAACGGACCGGTGGAAGGCGAGGAGACGGGGGAGGGGGTGGCGCCGGTCATGCCAGGCCCGCAGCGATCGCCGCACCGGTGAGGGCGTCGGTCAGGTAGGGCAACACCGAGTGCGCCTTCGCACCGTTGTCCACCACCGCGTTACGCACCCGGTCTCCGAACCGCGGCCGCAGGTCCTTGACCAGCGCCACCACATCGCCGGGATCAGCGACGTTGGTCCACACCAAGCTCTCGTCGCCGGGCCACGCACCCCGTGCGGCGACCGGCGGAGGGTCCAGGCGGTCGAACACCAGGTTCGCGATGCCCAACGGCGAACCCAGCGTCACCAACGCCCTCACCCCGTGCCCAGGTGAAGCGCACAGCGCCTCATAGGCCACCACCGACCCCAGCGAGTGCGCCACCACCACCCGCGTGTCCGCCTCCAACATGCGGGTCACCCGCTCCCGCGCCGCGCCCCGCACGTCCGGCTCAGTCAGATACCGGGCTACTTGCTTAAGATCCCGCACCATCGTCCGCAGCGCCACCCCGGCGAAGAAACTCGAGTTCGACAGCTGCACCAGGCCGCGCTGCACCCACTGCGGCGTCGCGGCCAGCGTGCCACCGCCCGGCGGCACCACCCGCTCGTCAACCCTCGCCGCCTCAGCCCACCATGCCGCCAACAACTCGCGCTCCACACCGGCCTGCACGTCGGCCGCGCCCAGAATCGGATCGCCCACCGCCAGGAACGACCCCGCCGGACGAAACACGTCGCCGTAGAACGCCATCACCGGATCCACCGCCGCCATCCCGACGACGGCGCGCGCGGACCCTACGGACCCGCTCGTGTCGGCGTGACGGGACAGACCGTCCAGCAACGCGGGCTCCCACTCCTTCAATAAGGACCGCTCACCCAGGACCTGCTGACCGATCCCGTGCACACACACCACCGACGCCACAGCACTCCACCCATGCTCACCGACACGAACACACGATCATCACCCACAGCCGACGCGTCCTGTCCGCATTAAACGGGAAGAGGCGGAGTCTCGCGGCCCCTGGTGCTCCACCTAATCGTCCCTGTGCCGCTCGAAAGGGGAACTCCTGTGGGGTGCCAAAGTCGGCCACACGGTTTGACCTGCGTTTATGCTGCTGTGGGTTCGTACTCGTTGATCAGGCCGCCGAGGACTGGTCCGCCGTCAAGCTCGTGCTCCTGCCACTCATCCACGGTCGCTCATGGTTGCTCACCGGGCCCGACTGCCGCCTGATCACGCGCTGGTTCCTCAAGACCATGCTGATGCTGGAGCTGTCGGGCGACCGCACCCAGCGCGAGGCCCTACCCGAGCACGAGGACTGGGTCCGGAGCGGGCACCTGCCGCCTGACGTGGCGCTGTGGGTCGGCTCGGCGCGGCAGCTCTCGGGAACCGCGACGGCCGGGCGCGCACTCGACGTCCGCGTGGGCGGCCGGGGTGGGCTCGGCTGGATCTTCACGATCATCGTGGGGCGACTGATCATGGTGGCCGTCGCCGGTCAGCCCGGAACGGGATACGTCGGTCTGACAGGCCCGCTGGCGGGTGCGCTGACGCGCGTCTGGCCGGACCCGCCGCTGACGGTCCCGCTCCCGCCGCGCGTCAAGCTGGGCCGCCGCCAGGTGCCGCTCATTCTCGAACTGGTCCAGCAATCCGTTCCGACTGAGCGGTCCCGCTGTCGACGTTGAATTATCGCCTGGGGAACGTGTGCCGCTCTTAACGTCGCACTCTGCGATGAGCTGTACATTCACCGCCTCGCTTGTTTCGATTTGTTGTATACATCAAAGCGGGCGAGTGGTGAAGTGGCGGATCAGCGCGAGAAGAATATTCCGGTCAGGGCGGTTGCGTAGTCAGACACCAAGGCGCTGAACTGGGGTTTGCGAAGTGGAGGGCCTGTGTGGAGGTGACGGCGGCGGGTGAGATCGCATCGGTGATCATGGAGTTGCGACGCTCACGACTCCGAGAAAGCCTGTGCCGCTCGAAAAGTCATCGCTGCTGGTCAAGCAGCGTGTCTGTCCAGGTCGAGCAGACCGTGCGCGCCGACAGCAGCCACCCCGCCACACTGCGGCCTGCGACGCCAGCCAGCTCGGCTTCCTCCTTCACCACGGCGAGGCCGTACCGAAACATCGCCCCGATGTAGAGGCTCGGCCGGGTGAGCTTTGCCGCTCCGCGGGGATCAAGAACAGGGTTCTGTTCCCGTCCACGCTCACCACCTCCGGGATACCCAAGTTCACGAGCTGGTCCACCTTCCACAGGGTCGCGGAGCGCTCCTCGTGCTGAGCGAAGGCGGTCGCTTTTGGCCGAGCGGTTGTATCAGGCGTGGCGGGCGACGGCGTGGGTGATGGAGGTGACCAGTCGGGTGATGGTCGCGGTGGTCGACGGGTCGGTGTCCGTCGTGCGGGCGTGTTGATCGGCGACGGTATAGGCGAGGTCGTGCCAGGTGGTCCAGGCACACACGTCTGGGATGCGGCCGGTCAGCTCGTCGAGCGGGTCGGGGTGGTGTATGAGGGCGTGGACGGTGGGCAGGTGGTGTGCGATCGCGTCATGGATAGGCAGGCGGCCGTGTCCGGCGATGGCCACGGGTGGTGGGGTGCCGAGGATGAGCAGCAGCAGCGGTGCCCGGTCGCCGGCTTCTTGGGTGACGGCGAGGTATTCGCGGGCGAGCTGCTGGGGCTGGAAGGAACTGCGTCCGATCTTCTTGGCCTCGACCAGGGCATGGACGGTGGGGGTGGTGATGGCGGCGTCGGGCTGGACGATGAGTCGGTCGCCGCGGGAGCGTCCGTTGGGGTTGAGGACGACCTCGTCGGGCAGGAACACGACCTCGGCGTCCTCGATCTCCCGGGACAAGACGTGGCGGGTGTGGTCGGCTCCGTGGGCGTGCTCCAGCACGGCGCCGAGGAACGCGCGGCGGGGGAGGAAGTCCAGGGCGGTGAGGACCTCGGCGGTCAGGACGTTCTCACGCCCGCGTCCGCCGTCGCGGTAGCCGCGCACGTTGGCACCCTCCCAGGAGATCTCGTCGAGCAGACGGCCCAGCACCGAGGTGTTGCCGTGGGCCTGTAACTCCATCAGTCCTCCAGGGGCGTGAGGGATCGTCGACACACTGTCAAGCACTCAGGCACTCAGGCACTCAGGGGTCGCGTGGTGTGCACGAATCGTCCCCAACCGCGGGTGCAGCTCAGTCCGAGACCAGCCGGTAGAGGCCTCGATCGACTCGTTCCAGGTCGTCGTAGGTGGTGGCGACGTGGTCGGGGCGTTGCGGCACAGGTGCGAGGTGACCATGGTGCGGATCGTGCTCTCGGCGTAGCCGGTACCCCGGCGGGTCGTCTCGCCGACGACCTCGGCCAGCGTGAGGTCGACTCGCCGGACCGGGTCAACACGGCCCGCACCGCGTCGAGGATCTCCCGGCGCGCACCGTCCCGGACGGCGGGGGCAGTCGGTGGCGCGTCGGTGTCGGTGCCCGTCCCGACCGCTTGTCGCGCGGCCGCCACCGGAGGCAGCGGCCGCGTCGCCTCGGGACCGCCTGCGGACAAGTCCGTAGTTTGCGGGGTGGCGAGCGGGTCGACGTGGTAGACGGTCAGGCGCAGGGTGTCGTCGACGGGGACGACCACGAGGCGGGTCGCCGTGACGTGGTGCCGGACCAGGTCGGGGCCGATGATCCCCAGAGCCGTGGCGGGCAGGCCGGCGACGCCGGCAGGGGTGAGCGCGACCGTGTCGGTGTCCAGGTCGACGCCGTAGCGCCGCGCGGCACCGGCCATGTACCTACGCAGACGGTCGCTCTCGACATAGACGAAGACCCGGTCGACCTCGCCGGGATAGGCGGCCAGCCGGTAGAAGTCCTTCAGGACCTCGCCCAAGGCCATCGTCCACGCCGCGTTCACCTCGTTCGGCTCCCGCGGGAACTTCAACTCGATCAACGCCACCGGTGAAGGCCGCCCGACCACCAGATCGACCCGCGAACCCTTCAACACCGGGTGCGGCGCCTCGACCCGCAACACCGCCGCGTCCACACCGGCTGCCACCAAGGCCCGCGCGGTGGCGAACCGCACCACGTCCTCGGTGAGCAACCCACCGAGCCCACCATCCAGATGACCCCGCAGTTCGGCGGCCACCGACGTCCACACCGCCTTGGACCACCACGAGCACGTATTCGCCACACGATCTGAGTCGTTCCGGATCGGTGGACCATTAGCCATCGGTCTGGCGCTGGTCCCTTTGTAACGAACGGGTGGGGTGGCCCGACGTGGGGGTGGTCAGGCGCGGTACGAGGGCCGGAGGGGTTGTTCGGTGGTCTGGGAGTATGGGCCTTATCGGGTGGAGTCGCTCATCGCGCGGGGTGGGATGGGTGAGGTGGTGCGTGCCTACGACACCCGGCACGACCGGATGGTCGCGCTGAAGTTGCTCGCCGCGCGGTTCGCGGAGGACCGGGAGTACCGGGAGCGGTTTCGGCGGGAGGCGCACGCGGTGGCGCGGTTGCAGGAGCCGCACATCATCCCGATCCACTCCTACGGTGAGCTGGACGGGCGGCTGTACCTCGACATGCGGCTTGTCGACGGGCAGGACTTGGCCGCGCGGTTGCGCGGCGGCGGCCCGCTCGACCCCGGGGAGGCGGTGGGGATCGTCGAACAGGTCGCGCAGGCGCTCGGCGCCGCCCACGCGCAGAACCTGGTGCACCGGGACGTGAAGCCGTCCAACGTCCTCATCACCGATGCGGGGTTCGCGTATCTCGTGGACTTCGGGATCGCGCGGGCGCTGGACGCGACGACGGGGCTGACCGCGACCGGTGCCGCGATCGGCACGCTGGACTACATGGCGCCGGAGCGGTTCGGCGATGGCCCCACCGATTACCGGGTGGACGTCTACTCGCTGGCGTGCCTGCTCCACGAGTGCCTGACCGGCAGCAAGCCGTTCCCCGGCACCACCGCCGCGTCGCTGATCGGCGCGCACCTGAACCAGCCGCCACCCTCGCTCGACGCGGTGCGACCCGGGCTGCCGCCCGCCCTGGACGCGGTCATCGCGAGGGGAATGGCGAAGAACCCGGCCGACCGCTTCGCGGGCGCGGGCGAACTGGCCGCCGCCGCGCGGGCGGCGCTCGCCGGACGTGCGCTGCCCGCCCCGCCGCCGGTCGCGCCCCGGCCGACGTCGGTGCACGCGGTCGCACGGCCTCGGCGGACACCGTGGCTGGTCGCGGCCGTGGCAGTCGTGCTGGCGACGGTCGCGGTGAGTGTGACGGTCAGCCTCGCCGGACGGTCGACGCCGGGGACCGCGACCAGCGCCGACGGGGCGCGAGCGGAGCTGTCCACCCCGGCGAGCGCCGACGAGAACACCACGTCGTCGACGCCGACGTCCTCGTCGGCGACAACACCGGCACCGGTGACGACCTCACCACCGCCGGTCAGCGTGCCGCCAGCCGTCGTGGTGGCACCCGGTGCGGACCTCGGGCTGGCCGAGCCGATGAGCGTGCCCGCCTGTGACGGCGCCTACGTCACGTTCGTCGGGGCGGCCGTCGAACCGGCGCGATACCGCACCGACGTCCAGGGGCTCCTGTCCGGCCACTCCGGCGCGCGGTACCTGCACACGCCGACGACCGGGTGCGGCTCGCTGCGCAAGCAACTCGACGGGGCCGACATCTACGCGGTGTACTACGGGACCTTCGCCACCCAGGACGACGCGTGCGCGCAGCGCGCCGCCGTCGGCGGGGACGCCTACGTGAAACGGCTCGACCACACGACCCCGCCGTCTCAGCTGCTCACCTGCTGAGCGCGGCGGCTCTCGCAGGCTCGCGACGTAAGTGGGCGTGCGCGGTCCTGATGGTGGACGACGACGCGCGGATCCGTGAACTGCTGGAGAGCACACTGCTGTTCGCCGGGTTCGACGTGGCGGTGGCCTGGTTCGGGCGGACGTGCCTCGACGCGGTCGTGGTCGCCAGCCTGGTCCTGCTCGAGGTGATGCTGTCCCACCTGGATGGGGTCGAGCTGGTGCGGCTGCTGCGATCTCGGCTCGATCTGCCCACTTCAGCCATGGGCGGGGGTTGATGCGGCGTAGTACGGCGACTTCGTGCCGCAGCACCAGCAGCTCCACGTCCTTGGCCGCCGATGACCGGCCGAGCAGAACCAGCCAGCCGACGAGCCGCACGAAGATCAGGTACAGCAGTCGTAGCGCTGCTCCCCACGATCATGCTCCTACGGCTGATTCTGTGCGATCACCGCAGCTCAGTGCCTCAGTGCAGAGTTCTGGAACCCCACAGGCGCCGGATCACCGGCTTGGGGTCCGACTCCGGTACAACCGGACAGCCCGAGCCCGCAACTCGTCGGGTACTTCTTCGGTGGTGCCACGGACGACTCCCTTCAGGCCCTATCGGACCATGTCTGGAAAGCCACCGGGCTACCGGGGGAAGCTCAAACTCCGACACGCCAGGATCGCTCCAGTAGCCTGAACTCCAGCAACCCGACTCCGCCAAACAGGGTGAGGATCACCCCGCAGGTGGCATGGCTGGCAACCAGCTCCCTGCTGATGGGCTGAACGGGTGATAACGCTTCGGCTCTGTAACTGCCGAGGCTGCGCGCACGAAGTTTGTGTGTCGGCACTTCATCGCTGACGCTGCGGCTAGTGCGTGCCTGGATTCAACGGTTCGGGAGTGTCCGATGCAGGAGTACAGCCATCGCGGCGGCCGAAGACCGTCGGCGGAGGATCTTAAAGCGGATCGGCCACTGCTGGGCCAGTCGTTGAAGGGCGTGTTGGACGGCATTGGGCTTGTCGTTACTGATGAAGATTTGCGCGTCGCCGCTGAAGTGGTCGGCGGCGTGGAGGTGCTGGTCGCCTTGCACGAATCATTGCCCGGTTCTAGCCCTGTGGGACCTGCATGGTTGTCCCTCCTCAACCACATGCCGCGCCGAACCGGTGACCCGGTCGAGAGCCGTGCTTTGCTGGTGGTTCAGTTGCTTGTGCGCATGGCTTTCACTGCTGTGGGGAATTCTTCGACACACCTGACGGGATCGTTACGTTCTATGGGTCTCGGATGGCTCGGGACGTGGCGAGAGGTGAACCTGCGACTGGCCGGAGCGCTGTACCAGCACGCCCTCACGGTGACCCGCGAGGATGATGACGACCGAGCGACGACGGCGTTCATGGCCGCGCTCGAGTGCTGGGACGTGGTCGAGCTACTGGACTCGCGTGCCACGGCCGACGCTCGGCGGATCTGGCGCGGGATGCGAGCGGTGGCGCTGTTGTTCCTGGCGCGGCGCGCGGAGGAGCCATCAAGTCTGCTGCGCCGTGCGGCGACGGACTTCGAGATCGCCGAGGCCAATGGTGACCAAAGCCCGCAACACCACCAGATGCGGGCTGAGACCCACGCCCGGCTGCACATGGCCGGCGGTGACGTCGCAGAACTCCAGTTGGCCGCGGCCTGTCTCGACCGAGCGAGGGACCTCGGCCACGAGACCGCCGAACTGCTGGCGGAGCGAGCCGGGTTGCTGTTCGCTCGCGGGCTGCTGGCCATGACGGCGGCAGGTGTGCGGCCGTCGGTGTCCGGCAAGGGCGAGGACGAGGACGAGGACATCTCGGAGGTGGACGCGAGCGGTCCGCTGGGGCGCAACGGACTGCGTGCCGCCGTGGGCGCGTTCAAGGCGACCGGCTTCTGGTGGACCCGGTCCATCGCGGCGCCGGCCCTCGGCGGGCGCGATCCGCTGGTGGCCGTCATCAAACGCGGTCAGGCGAGACTGCGTGAAGCGCACGCCAGGCGGCTGCTGAAGCTCCCGCGGACCTCGCAGGTGTTGGCGGCGATGGACGATCTTCGGTTGTACGAGGACGGACCCGCGCCGATCAACGGCCCGTACTGGCCGTGGGTGCTGCTCGAGAACGCGCGGTTGCTCGTCGACAAGGGCGGCGTCGATGCCTGGGGCGAGGCGCGAGAGAACGTGGGGAAGGCGCTCGCGTACGCGTGGCAGCACCTCGACCAGGATTCCGTGCTGGTCAAACGACTGGTCGCCCTGGAGATCGAACTGAACCTCCGGCTGGCGACCGCGGAAGCCGACCTCGCGGCCGTTCGCGCGTGTCTGCTGGCGGCTCTCGCCACCGACGACGACTCAGCGAAGATCGCCCAGGCCACCCTCTTCTACGGCGCCCGATTGCTCTGCCCGCCTGCGAGCGCCGACGACGCTGATCTGGTGAGGCGCGTGGTGGATCGGCTTGAACGCATCGCGTACCGGGGATCGGCCGGACACGCCGAGTTCGCCGCTCGGCACGCGGCCGGGCTGCTCATCAAGAGCGAGGGCACGGGACCTGTGTCTGAGGTGAGTCCTGCCGTGCTGGAACGGATACACCTTCTCATGCGGCGCGCGGTCGAGCTCCACGACGGCGCCGTCGACGCCGCCGAGTCGTATGGCCTCGCGCGGGCGGCGTACCGCCGGGCTAGAAGTGTCCTGTTGGGCGGGAGCGATCACGATCGCGCGCTCGCGTTGGCACTGTTCGACGAAGCGGTGGAGCAGTACGAGCTCGTCAACCTCGCCATGCGGTCGGAGTGGGACGAGAGCCCGGCGCTCCCGCCCTCCGCAGACGCCGTCGAACCCGACCGTGACGACGAGGTGGCGACCGAACAGGCGGGGTTCGTGCTCGAGGAGCGGGCGATCGCGAGCCAGCTGGGGGACACCCACCTGCGGCGGTACTCGCTGCGCCGGGACGTCGCTGACCTGCACGCGGCGGTCGACATGCTCCAGCGCAGCGCCGATGCCGGTAACCAGAGCCCGCAGAACGTGAGCCTGCTCGGGGAAGCCCTGCTGAGGCTCGGGCGCCGCACCCGTTCGCGGCTCATGCTCGAACGCGCGCTGGACTTGAAGCAGCAGGCGATGCGGCTGGCGGCCGCCGAAGGCACTACGCCGGCTAGGGAGGCGTACTCCGCCAGTGCCGCCGCGGGGTACGCGATCTGGCGGATCACCCGTGACGACAACGCCTTCATCACAGCGGCGACGATGGCCGCGTTCGCCGCCAAGGCCGATCCGTCGTGGCCGTGGCCGGTGCTGCAGCTCGCGGAGTTCGCGGAGTTCGCGGAGGTGAGGACGCGGGAGCTCCTGCCCGTCCATCCTCCTGAGGACGCGGGTGTGCGAGCGCCCGCCGACCTCTGGACTGCCACGCGTGCAGGGGATTTCCAGCTCCTCTGGAAGCAGGCTTGCCAGCGCGCGGTGGAGAACGAGGAGTTCGTGGCCCGCGAGCTGGGCGGCAAACAGGACGGCAAGACGTACGTGCTCGACGACCCGCACGGCCTGCTGTCGTCGACGTTGGTGCTCAAGCCGCTACCGGACCGGGCTGCCGCGCAGAAGGAGATCGAGCGCCTCGCTTCCTTCGCCGAGTTCGTGACCAAGAGGAACACCCCGCATTGGGTGGAGGTGGTACGCCCGCTCACCGTCGTGGACATTCCCAGGACCACACGGGTCGCCGCGGCGAGCAATCGGGCGACGGGGCGCCTGTTGTCCGACCTCATCGACGGTGGCGAAAGCGATCAGGTGTTCGCCCGGGAGGCAGTGGAGCGATCCTTGGTCCTTCTCGCGCTCGTCCACGCGTGGCGCGGCGCGCCACCGCCCGGACCTGCCGACCGATTGCACTACGCGACGATCGGCCTCGGAGCGGATCTGCGCAAACTCGGCCACCACGACGCCGAACGGCGTGCCATGCGATGGCGTTCCCTTGTGCCGGAAGGCTTGCCCGCGGTGGGGAAGCGGGACGCGCACGCCGAGAACTGGCTGGTGACGGAATCCGGTGGTGTCGTCGCCCTCGACCTCGTCTCGAACGCCTTCCTCCCGGTCGGGTTGGAGGTCGTCCAGCTCATCGAGGACCGGCCGTTGCTCTCGACGAGTGCCGCAGGCATCGCAGCGCGCTGGGAGCTGTCCCAGTTGTACCTCGACGAGCTCGCGGTGCGCTTCCCGGACGTCGCGCCGAGCCTCCCCGCCGCGGACTCAGAGCAGTGGCGGGTGGCGTACGCGTGCTTCGCTGCCCGACGCGCGGTCCAGTTGCTCAAGATGTTCCGGCTGGAACCCGAAGCCCAGGCCGAGGTGCGGTTGGCCGAAACCCGGCGAGTGCGGCTCGACCACGCACGAGAGGTCCTGTCCTGGGCCATCTCCCTCGTACCCGGTCTGGCGGTGCTGCGTCAGCCGAGCACGATGACGGCGATGCCCTCCTCCCCTCCGAACACGAACGTGCGTTCATCGACCGCCGTGACGGCGAGCGGTTCCATGCCCACGTGAAGCACGCGTGGCGGCTCGTCGGTCGTAGGCGTCCATACGCGCACGGTGCGATCCTTGCCGCCCGTGATCACCTTAGGTGTGCCGTCGTCCCCACGAGTGGTCGCGACTGTGCGCACCGGACCGCTGTGCCCGCTGAGCGGTGCGCCAGCCCGATGCGGATTCGCGGTGTCCCACAGATGGACCGCCTGGTCGTTCGTCGCGATCGCGACCATCCGTGCCCCGTCCTGGGCGGTGAACGCGGCGATGCCGGTCACCCTGCCCGAACCCAGGTGCGGCCCGGTGGACACGTCTCCTGACGAGTGCCACACGCGCACAGAACCGTCGTTGGCACCGGTCACCAGGCCCCCGCGCCCGTCCGGATCCGTCAGTGCGGCGACCGCCCGGACACCGCTGTCGTGGTAGGGCATCTCGCCGGCGGCCGCGCCGGAGTCCGCGTCCCACAAGCGCACGACGCCGTCATCGCTGCCGGAGACCACGAACTGCTTCCCGTCCGCGCGGCGGGCAACGGCGATCGCGGTGACCCGCGCCGGGTGCTGGAGCACCGTCGACTCCCCGGTGTCGCAGTCCCAGATCCGCATGGTGCGGTCGACGCTGCCGGTGGCGATCCGTGGCCGCCCGTCGGCGGTGGTGAACGCGGTGACCGCGAGCACGCCACCCGCGTGACCCCACAGGGGAGACCTCACGCTCTCGCCGGTTCTCGCGTCCCGGACTCGGACACCACCGTCGTCGTGCCCGGAGACCAGGAGCGGCCGGCCGGTCGCCCCGGCGAACGTGGCGAGCGCGCGTACTCCCTGCCGCGCCGCGGAGGCGCCGGCGCTCGCGGCCGGGTCCCACAGGCGCAGGGTCCCGTCCGAACCTCCCGTCGCCAGCAGGACTCCGTGGTCCTCCATCGGCACCGGGGTGATCGAGTGGATCCGCGACCGATGACCTTTCATCGGCCCACCGGTTGGACGACCGGAATCCGCGTCCCACAAGCGAACCATGCCGGTGTTGTCCCCCGTGGCCACGAACCGCCGGCCGAGGCGGTCGGAGAACACGGCGAGTGAGCGAATACCGACGTCCTGTGTGGTCAGCGGGTTATCGTCGGGCATGCCGGTGTTCGGATCCCAGCGCCGCACGACACCGTCGCCGGCACAGGTGATCACGGACTCAGGCGAGGTTTCGCCGGGAATCACGGCCATCCCGCGCACACCACCGGTGTGGCCGCGTTGCGCCGGAGCGATCGGCGTCCAGGCGGCGATGTCCCACATGACAACCTCGCCGTTGTCGTACCCTGCCACCACCCGGTTGGCAGAGGGCAGGGACAGGAGTGTCCGCACGCGGGACCTCGTGGGGCTTTCCAGGTCACGGATGACGGCGTCGTCGGCCGGGTCCCACACGAGGACACCGCCGTCCTCGTGCCCCGTGACCAGTAGGTCGCCCGACGGAAGGGGAATCGTGGCGATCGCGTGGATTTCACTGTCCACCCAGGACAGCGGCGCGCCCTCCGCCTTGCCGGTGAGCGGAATCCAGCGGCAGACCGTGTTGTCGTGGGTCGCCACCGCCAGCCGCACCCTGCCGTGGTGATCGGTGTACGAGGTGATCGCGCGGCCGCGGCCGCATTCCTCCGGCAGCGGTGCGCCGACCGGCTGACCTGTCATCGGATCCCACACCTGGGTCCTGCGCCCTGCCGTCGCCAGCAGCATCCGGCCATCGGGAGCGGAAAACGCGGCGACGTCGGGTATCGCACCGCCACCGACGTCGAGGGTCAGGTGCACCGGTTCGGTCGCCAGGTCGGCCCACAGCACGTGCCAGGAACCCGCCACCTCGGGCAGCGCCCGCAGCCCCGTACCGCGAGCCGAGGCCAGTTCGAGCAGGCCGCGGTGCTCGGCGGCGTCGGCGACGGCCAGGTGGTGCGCCGCGGCGATGACGGCCGCGATCATGGGGGGAAGCGGAAACCTGCCGAACGCCGTCCGCGTCGCGTTGGCGGTGACCGTGCGGAGGTCCAACCGCAGCAGGACGTCCGGATGTTCCGCGAGCGCATTCCAGCTCGCCTGTCCGCCCGCCGCGACGTGGCCGGGAAGGTGGTGGACCACATAAGGGCTTGGTGTGCTCCCGACCCGCACGAGGTCGATCAAGCGCTGTGCGATGCGTTCGTGTCCCGCGCGCATGTCGTCAATGCGCTCGAAATGCTCCTCGAATGTCCTGTGCGCCAAGCGATAGACGGTTTCTCCGTGCTCCCGGTCGACCATCACGTAGGGCGCGGCGTTGCGGAGCAGTCGTGCAATCTCGGGAACCCCCGCCTCGACTTCGGGGCGCAACGCCGTCGTCACCGCCCTCCAGACCCCCGCGCGGATGGGAAGTCCTCGCCCCCGAGCCATCGCGAGCGCGCAGAGCAGCGGAAATGCGCTCGACGACTGTCCGGTGAGCCGCCGCAACGCGGTGGCGAAGAGCGTTCGGTGGTCGCCTGCCAGCAGTTCGTCGAGCCGGTCGGGGACGAGCAGACCGGGATCGGCCACCACCTCGGCGACCGCGAGTCGGGCGAACAGGAATTCGTGATCGCCGGCACCGATCAGCGCACTGGCCTCGGTGATCGCCACCGGGTCCGCGGCCAGCCTGCCGTCCCGCGCTGCGGCGGAGAGCCGTCTGGCGACGTACCTGGTGATCGCGCGGGTATCGCGTGCGACGGTGACCGTGCGAGCCGAACCGTCGTGCAACGCGTCGACGAGGTTCTGGTCCTCGGTGGCCGGCAGGTCCGGTCCCTCGTGCGTGGACCGACGGGTGCCGATCACCACCCGTACCCCGGGCACCGCCGCCAGTGGGCGGATCAGGACCTCCGCCATCGTGATCGGGTCCACGGCCTCGTCGAGCGCGTCCAGCAGGAACGTGCGTGTCGCGCGTTCGGAGGTTCGGGCGAGTAGCCAGTCGACCCGGTGCCCGGTGTCGGTCACGTCCGGTGGCTCGACGCCCAGGCTCTCGGCGAGCTCACCCACCAGGTCGAACGTGCTCATCCCGGTGAGGTGGACGGCGCGGTCGAACACGTTGTCATCAGGGCGTTCTTCAGCGGGGCAAGCCTCAACGAGTCCGTGCCGTCGCAGCACGTCGTGCAGTGAAGCCTTGCTGCGCACGAGAAGTTGCCCGAGCAGGGCCGACTTGCCGGTGCCCGGCGGGCCGGTGACCACGAGCATTCCGGTGTCCGTGGTCGCGAGCCACTCGACCACGGCACGTATTTCGGCACCGCGTCCCTGGAAGAACCACGAGTGGTCGTCCGGCTCGCCACCTCGCGCCCTCGACACGAAGTGGCTCCGCTCGTCGTCGTCGAGTGACGCGAGCGCGGACGTCACCTCCTCAGCGACGTCCAAGGTCGTTCCCGTCACCACCGGGCTCCGGCGGCTCAGCACTCCGTCGTGGATGCGCTTGGGAACCACCTCCGCCTCCGGCATCACGGAGCCGAGCTCTTCGGCGAGCTGGTAGAGCCTGATGTGCGGGTGGGACTTGAACGTATCGCGCAGGACGAAGCGCAGGTTGTCGGTGAACCTGCCGAGGTTGGTCGTGCCGTCGCCGGAGGTGCCGATCAGCAGGAGCCGGCGTGGACCGCGGTTCTGGTCGACAAGGGCGCCCAGGTGTCGCACGAAGACCGCGGACCAGCACGCGTCCACCACGACGATCGTCCAATCGTCGGGGCCGCCGGCGCCGTCCCGCTTGCGGAGCGCGGCAGCGAGGGCTTCGGGCCCGATGATGTCCAGGTACTCACCGTGAGAGCTGTCGGCGTGCGCCAGCGCGGAGTGGAGGTTGTTGTCCGACCAGCCGTGTCCCACCCAGTAGAGCAGCGAGTGCGGTGTGGCGGAAGCGGCCCAGGATTTCAGTCGCGCCATCACCTCATCGCCGTCGCGTTCGTCCGCTTCGGCGTTCCACGGCACCTCGATCGCACCGAAGTCGCTCAGGAGTTCCGCGATCACGCGTACCTGGTCGTCGACCTCCAGTTCCGCGTTCCGCGGGTCCTTGTAGCTGCCGATCGCGACGGGGAACACCTCGAACCGCAGTGGTTCCGTCATGAGGCGTCCAGAGGCTCGGTCGCCAGGACGAGCTGGCTCACGTGCCCGCCGGCGTTGCTCGTGACGGACAACCGGTAGAGGCCGGGAGCGGGGAGGGTGACCGCCACCGCGACGTCGCCGTCCCTCCAGGACGCGTCCAGATGTGTTTGCGCGCCGGTCTCCAGGTCCTCGAGAACGCACGTGGTGTCGGTCGGGACGACGCCGGTGAGGGTCGCGGTCCATTCGACGTTCGGGTCCACCGTGCCGGGCAACCGCAGGCCCACACCGTCCTCTTCACCGAGCCGCGGGCCGAGTTTGTCGAGGACGTCGATCAGCGCGTCGCACACGAAGTCGCGTGCCTCGATCGAACTCGCGAGCGGCCCGTGCTGCTGCGCGAGGGTGAGCGGATCGGCCCGCGCGGGCCGAGCGGAGTTGCGCGGAACGGTGGCGTCCCCGAGGCCGGGAACGCGGACCAGCACCCCGCTGGGCCGCCGGCTGAGCTCTCCGTCGGGCGTGACCTCGAACGAGTGCTCGAGCCCCGTCGCGATGCCGGCGTCGACGTCCAGGCTGCAGACCGTAGGCTGGTTGATGCCGACGAGGGCCCGATGCCCGATCAACGGCCGCGCGGCCGCGTGCAGAGCGAACGACTGCCGCGCGAGTTCGGCCGATCCTCCGAGGGCCGCCACGTCGCTCGGTGTCAGCCTCCGCGCCGAGTCGCCTTCGTCGACACAGCGGTAGGCGGGCAGGAGGTCGTGGACGCCCGGCATCGTGCTCGCCACGGCCTGCAGCTTCCGCTCCGGCAGCGGAACCGGGGCGCCAACCCCGGAATTGATGATCAACGCCGCCTTCGCCGCCCCGTCGAAGGGCGTACCGAGGGTGATCGTCGCCCTGATCTCGTCCGCGAGACCGGTGGGCAGTGCCCGGCACAGGAGGCCGCCCATCGAATGCGCGACGAACACGAGGCGCGCGTCCGCCCGCCCTGATGCCTTGCGCCACTGTTCGAGGTGGTCGCCCGCGGCGGCGGCGAGAAGCTTCGCGTTGTGCGCCACCGACAACCGCCAGTCGTAGGCGAACTCCAGCACCGCCTGTCGGGTCGACACGACGCGCCGGATCGCGTTCACCAGCTCGGTGTAGGGCTCGAGGCCGGCCAAGAACGGCGCGAACGCGGGAAATGCCAGCAGGCCGTCAGGGCGCACTCGTCGCGTGTCGCCCGCGAGTTCGTCGTCGGACACCGCGAGATCCGCGAGGCCGTCACCGCGTGACCACGCGCGGACGTACCACCGCAGTTGCTTCAGCCCCCACAACTGCTTGCCGGTAGCCGAGTCGACGAGTGCACTGCCCATGATACCCGGTACGACGACGACCGCGTCGTGCGTAGACCGACGGCCGACCCGCAAGGGCTGCGGCCAAATCTGCTCGTCCGAGTGGTTCACTGCGTTATTCCTTCCAGGCCCTGTCCTGCTTCGGTTGGCTATCGTTGGTGCAGGGGAGAACGTTTCAGCTTCTCATCGTATATTCACCCGTTGGGGCAGAGGTTGATGCGTTGCGAGTGGTTTGTAAGTAGCTGTTTCCGAGCTTGGGCTGGTGGAGGGCCTTTGGTGCGGACACAAGGAACTCCTGGTAGATCGGACGGTGTCTATGCGCCGTTCCACCAGGAGTTCCGTTGTTATCGTGCCCGATCCCCGCGGGCGGTTCCACCGCGGGTACTCCCTGCTGTCGTCTGGCCGCGTCCCACCAGCCCACCCGACGACGGACGGGTCGTTATCCCACCGACGTCACCGACGCCCAGTGGGCCGAGCTGGATCCGCTGTTGCCCGATCCGGCGTGCCTGGCCGGTCGGGGCGGGCGGTGGGAGAAGCACTGCCGACGGGTCATCGTGGACGCCATCCTGTACGTGGTCGACAATGGCATCAAGTGGCGGGCCCTGCCCGCGGACTTCCCTCCGTGGCAGACGGTCTATAAGCGTTTCGCCGCGTGGGAGAAGGCGGGTGCGTCGCAGCGGCTGCTCGACGCGTTGCGTGACCGGGTCCGGCTGGCCGAGGGCCGGGTGGCGGCGCCGTCGGCGGCGGTGATGGACTCGCAGTCGGTGC
Source organism: Actinosynnema sp. CA-299493 (assembly GCF_050946825.1). Lineage (NCBI taxonomy): Bacteria > Bacillati > Actinomycetota > Actinomycetes > Pseudonocardiales > Pseudonocardiaceae > Actinosynnema > Actinosynnema sp. CA-299493. The sequence continues at coordinate 6,399,797 of NZ_CP191993.1, read as the reverse complement.
GCGCAGCGGAGACCGTGAGCCGGGCCACGCGGGGTTGGGACGGTGGGAAGAAGGTCCAAGGCCGCAAGCGGCACATCGTCGTGGACACCCTGGGTTTGCTGGTGGCCGTGTTGGTCACGCCCGCCTCGACGCAGGACCGGGTCGCCGCCCGCAGCCTGCTGCGCCGCCTGCGCGACACCGCCGGGAAACGGGCCGCACTGGTGTGGGCCGACGGCGGCTACACCGGCCCGCTCCTCGACTGGGCCCGCAAGACCCTCGGCCTGATGGTGGAGATCGTCCAACGTCCGCAGGTGCCGTATTTCACCGTGCTGCCGAGGAGATGGGTGGTCGAGCGAAGCCTTGCCTGGATTACCGGACACCGCCGCTGCGCCCGCGACTACGAACGCCTACCCCACCACCACGAGGCCATGGTCCGCTGGTCCATGATCCGCATCACCAGCCGTCGACTCGCCCAACGCCCGTAGCTCGGAAACGGCTACTAACGGGGAATGGATGGTTGGCGATCACCGTCCGTCTCATCGTTCAGTTGGTGCGCCAAGGCTTCGAGTGGGCGTTCCGGACGCTGGTCCGCGACCACTTGGCGAGCAATGCTTGAGACCTGTGGATCGGCCGGTGAAGGGGCGTACCTTCCCGGTGATCGAGTAGAGGTCTCAAACAAGCCGACGTTGGCGCGTCGGTTGGGAAGGCACGCCCATGCTTACCGTAGTCCCCGACTCCGCTTCCGGTGATGACGACCGTCCGGTCGGGGGCGAGGAGTCGTTGATCGACCGGATCGTCCGTGAGGGTGCCCGCCGGATGCTGGCCGAGGCGTTGCGGGCCGAGGTCGACGCCTATCTGGCCGCGTTCGCCGACGAGCGTGACGAGCAGGGCCGCCGCCTGGTGGTGCGTAACGGCCACCACCAGCCGCGTGAGGTGCTGACCAGCGCGGGCGCGGTGGAGGTGACCGCGCCGCGGGTCAACGACAAGCGCGTCGACCCCGTGACGGGCGAACGGAAGCGGTTCTCCTCGGCGATCCTGCCGCCGTGGGCGCGCAAGACCCCGAAGATCACCGAGGTGTTGCCGCTGCTGTACCTGCACGGCCTGTCCTCCGGCGACTTCGTTCCTGCGCTGGGCCAGTTCCTCGGCAGCGACAAGGGTCTGTCCGCTCCGGTGATCACCAGACTGACCGAACAGTGGAAGGCCGAACAGCGCGCCTTCGCCGAACGCGACCTGTCCGATGTGGACTACGTCTACCTGTGGGCCGACGGCATCCACGTCAACATCCGCCTGGAGGAACACCGACTCTGCCTGCTCGTCATGATCGGCGTGCGTGCCGACGGCCGCAAGGAACTGGTCGCCCTGGCCGACGGATACCGCGAGTCGACCGAGTCGTGGGCCGATCTGCTGCGCGACTGCGCCCGGCGCGGTATGACCGCCCCGGTACTGGCGATCGGCGACGGCGCCCTGGGCTTCTGGGGCGCGTTGCGTGAGGTCTTCCCCACCACCCGCGAGCAGAGATGTTGGTTCCACAAAATCGGCAACGTAGTGGCCGCGCTACCGAAATCCGCGCACCCCGGGGCGAAGAAGGCACTGGCCGAGATCTGGAACGCCGAGAACCGTCGGCACGCCCAGGACGCGGCCACCGCGTTCCAGGCCACCTACGGCGCGAAGTTCCCCAAGGCCACCGCGAAGATCACCGACGACCTCGACGAGCTGCTGGCGTTCTACGACCACCCGGCCGAGCACTGGATCCACCTGCGCACCACCAACCCGATCGAGTCCACCTTCGCCACCGTGCGCCACCGCACCAAGGTCACGAAGGGACCGGGCTCACGGGCGGCCGGACTGGCGATGGCGTTCAAGCTGATCGAGTCGGCCCAGGCCCGCTGGCGCGCGGTCAACGCGCCACATCTCGTCGCACTGGTCAGAAACGGTGCGGTGTTCGTCAACGGAATCCTGGTCGAACGACCCGACGAGGAAGCCGCCTAAGAAACTTGATCCACAGGTCTTGACGATAGCTCCTTCCGTGGCCCGACGAGGAGTCCCGGGTTCGGTTGGCGCTTCACGCTGCGGCTGTGATGGAGGGCATCAACGTCTCGAAGCACCTGGAGACGTTCCTGGCCTCGCTCGCGGCGCTGCGGCACCACGTGCCGGACCCAGCTGCGCTCGCTGAGCTGGAGAAGAAGGCCCTGGCGCGGGTCCCAGAACTCGAGTGGCATCAGGCGATCGAGGTGACCGAGCAGCCGTGGCAACCGGATGCACGAGTTGCGCCGGAGCTCGCGGTGGTGTGGTTGGCGCTAGCACCGCAGAGGACTTACGGGCTCCGGCAGCACGACGAGGCCGAGGAGGCGTTGAACGGGCTTCTCGACTGCGGCGTCGGCCTCCTCGGTCTCCAAGCGGCCGAGATCATCAAGGTCGGCGCGGCGCACTCTCCGGAGTCGCACTACGGATCGATGGAGTACGCCGAGGTTCTCGCGCGAGCAGAGCGCAGGTCCGATGCCCTGGCGCTGCTCGAGAGTGCGCTGAGTCGTATCCCAGATGAGCCGGCACGCAGCTCACAACGCGCTCTGGCCATGCTCGCGGGCGCGGTCGGACGTCTGCAGGTGACCCTAGAGCCCGACTTGCCAAACAACGCGAACGTCCGAGAGGCGGTAGAGGAGGTCGGGGCCGCGATCGGCATCTGCCTAGGTCACTCCGAGGACGACCTTCGGTGGCTGCGGCCGTTCGTGAAGGCCGCCGCGGTCCGGGCAGCGATCGTCTGCGCATTGCTCGACCTTCCGAGCCCGGTGGAGGTCACCGCCGGGCTCGCGGACACCCCGCCCGACCAAGCGATGGCCGACGTTGTGGAAACAACTGACCCGGCCGAACAGTTCAAAGCACGCGCGCAGCGAATGCGTGACCTAGCGACCACCCTTCAGCGCGGCGGGAGATCCACCGGGACCGCGACCCACGGCGGTGTCGTCATCACCGGGCGGCTGCTCGATGCCGTCGCACACCTGCTCGACGCCGAGGGCGCCGACCTGAACGCCGATCTCACTCAGGCCCGAGCGCACCGGAGCGCGACAGCACGCCGCGCCGCCGCCATCGACCTTAGACCGCATCTCATTTGGAGTGTTGCCACGCGGGCGTTATCTTGATCGACGATGAACGACGTGGAGAAGTGGTGCCCGGAGCCGTTGTGGCTGTTGGCGAAGCCGTTGTTGCCCGGCGCGCCGCAACGCCACCAGGGCGGTGGGCGTCGTCGGCTGGACGACCGGACCGTGTTGGCGGCCATCGTGTACGTGTTGCGGACGGGGTGTGCCTGGTCGGCGTTGTCCGCCTCGTTCGGGATCAGTTCCCCCACCGCGCATCGCCGGTTCTCGGAGTGGGTCGAGGCGGACGTGTTCGCCCGGCTGCACGACACGACCCTGGACCTGCTCGGCGTCGCCGGGGCGATCGACTGGTCGCGGGCGTCGGTGGACAGCATGCACGTCCGCGCGGTCAAAGGGGGGATCTGACCGGCCCCAGCCCGGTCGACAGGGGCAAACCCGGCTCGAAGATCCACGCGATGGGCGACCGCGGCGGCATCCCGCTGACGGTCGTGGTCTCCGCGGCCAACCGCAACGACCACCTGCTGCTGGAGACCGTGGTCGACGCCGTCGCCCCGGTCAAGGGACCCGTCGGCCGTCCTCGTCGTCGGCCGCGCAAGCTGCACGCCGACAAGGGCTACGACTACCCGACCTGCCGCGCCACACTGCGCAGGCGGGGCATCATCGCCCGGATCGCCCGCCGCGGCATCGAGTCCGCCAAGCGACTGGGACGCCACCGGTACGTCATCGAACGGACCCTGGAGTGGGTTTCCCGGTTCCGACGACTGGCCCGCCGCTACGAACGCAAGGCCGCCCACTTCACGGCATTCACCCAACTGGCCTGCGCGGTGATCTGCTACCGCCGAGCCGACAAGCTGGACCTGCTGACCCACAACAACCCCAAATGAGATGCGGTCTAATACGACAACGACAGGTTGTTGTCGAAGGCTGGAATCTGGTAGTTGATCTCTGTGTCGATGGAGTTGGTGGCGGGTTGGTCGGCGGGGTTCGATGCGTTCCTGGGGCGGTTCGCGGGCCGGTTCCCACGTGTCGAGTCGCGGCGGCGCATGCGTTGGTATGTCAGAGGTCTGCTTTCCGAGGTGGAGAGGAAGAACGGCTGGACGCTCGCCGAGGCGGCCGGTGACGCGGGTCCGGAGGGCATGCAACGGCTGCTCAACTTCTACGCTTGGGACACCGACGGGCTGCGTGACGACGTGCGGGCGGCGGTGGTGGAGGCGATCGGCGATCCCGAGGACGGCGTGCTGATCGTGGACGAGACGGGATTCCTGAAGAAGGGCACCAAGTCCGCCGGAGTGGGCCGTCAGTATTCCGGGACGGCGGGGCGGATCGAGAACTCGCAGATCGGCGTGTTCCTGGCCTATGCCTCGCCGCACGGGCGGGCGTTGATCGACCGGGAACTGTACCTGCCGAAGGACTGGACCGACGATCGGGAACGGTGTCGGGCGGCGGGGATCGGTGACGAGGTCGGTTTCGCGACCAAGCAGGTACTTGCCCGGCGGATGATCGAGCGGGCGGTGGAGGCCGGGGTGCCGTTCGGGTGGGTGACCGCGGACGAGGTCTACGGCAACGACACGGTGTTCCGCCTGTGGCTGGAGAACCTGGACATCCCGCATGTGGTGGCGGTGCAGAAGAACGCGATGGCGGTGTCGTTCGGGTTGCTCAAGGTCCGTGTCCATCGTCTGATCTCCGAGCTGCCGGACACGGCGTGGGAACGGCTTTCCTCCGGCGCGGGTTCGAAGGGTCCGCGGATGGCGGACTGGGCCGCGGTCGACATCCGCCCGCTGCGCAGGCTGTGAGGTGCCAATAGTCGGCCACCTGGTCTGACCTGCGGTTATGCTGCGACGGGTTCGTACTCGTTGATCAGGCCGCCGAGGACTGGTCGACGGCGTATTGAGGTGTAGTCAGGCTCCGCGATCGGGTGATCCGGTCGTGGTGGTGCGAGTTGTAGGGCTTGATGTGGTCGGCGGTGGTTGTAGTGGGTCGCGTAGCGGTCGAGTACCGTTCGCAGGTGGTGTTCGTTGATGATGAGTAGTCGGTCGGTGGCTTCGCGTCGGACGGTTCCGACGAATCGTTCGGCGTGGGCGTTGGCTCGTGGGCACTGTGGTGGGATCTTCACGGCGTGGACGCCTGCGCCGGAGAGGACGGCGTCGAACGAGGTGGTGAACTGGCCGGCCCGGTCGCGGATGAGGAATCGGAAGTCGTCTGCCCGGTCGCCGAGGTCCATCAGTAGGTTGCGGGCTTGTTGGGTGGTCCATGCCCCGTCTGGGTTAGTGGTGGTACCGAGGATGTGGACGTAGCGGGTGGCGACCTCGATCACGAAGAGCACGTACACGCGTTTGAGGGTGACCGCGCAGTCGACATGGAAGAAGTCGCAGGCCAACGTGCTCGCGGCCTGAGCGCGCAGGAATCGTCGCCACGAGGTGTCGGTGTCGCGCTGGGGCGCGGGCGGTACCCGCAGGCGCTTGAGCACGCGGCGAACCGTTGACGCGGCTATGCGGTGGCCGAGCTTGTGCAGTTCGCCCTGGATCCGGCGGTAGCCCCACCCGGCGTTCTCCCGGGCCATACGCGCGATCAACGCCACGATGGTGTCGTCGACCGGCGGCCGACCGGTGCGGTGGGGGTGGGTCCACTTCTTCGCGACCAGGCGCCGGTGCCATCGTAGGAGGGTCCCCGGTGTCACCAATCGGTGTTCCCGTAACCAGCTGGGTAGGCGTCGCACCAACCCGGCGAGCATCGCGCGGTCGGCCCAGTCCAACCGTGGGCGAGGGTTGGTTCGGCGCAGCACGGCGACTTCGTGCCGTAGCACCAGCAACTCCACGTCCTTGGCCGCTGATGACCGGCCGAGCAGAACCAACCAGTCGACGACCCAGACGAAGATCAGGTACAGCAGTCGTAGCACCACGCCTCACGATCATGCTCCTGCAGCCCATGGTGCGCGATCACCGCAGCTCAGCGCCTCAGTGCAGAGTTCTGAAACCCCACAGGGTCAGGGCCCGCCGTCCTCAACGATTACCACCGCGCCGCCAGACCCTGCACGGACAACATTCTCGGCAAGCACAGGGCATGAGCATGATCGGCAAGCGTCACGTTGTGCTTGCCGATCACCTCACATGCCGGCGCATCATGCGCGTAGTGAGTGTGGACTCACGTAAATCGGTGGTCTGCCGCCCGCTGCCGGGAGCTGCCGTCGTCGCGGTGGGCGGTGGGCGGTTCGCGGCGGGTTCAGTGCTGAATGTTGAAGTCGAAGAATGTTCCGCCGGACAGCGCGCCGTTCGCGCGACGCGCCTGCACGTACAGGTAGTGGGAGCCGGAGATGATCGGGGTGATGGTCGTGGTGGCCCGACCGGTGCCGTCCGCCGGCACAACCACCGGATCTGTCTGTGTGCCGCCCGCGGTCATCGTGTACATGAATGCGGTGGTGCCCGGGAGGGAGGAGACGAACTCGAAGATACCGGGCGTGCCGACGCCGCCGTGCGCCGCGCCGTCGTCCGGGTAGTCGGCGCTGGCGACCACCGGCTCGTACCAGGGAACCTCGACGGCCGCCCAGGCGTCGCCCGAGACCATGCCGGTGCCCGTCCGTCCGCGCACCAGGATGACGTTGGCACCCGGCGCGTCTGGCACTACGAACGCGGTCGCCCGACCGTCGAGGTCGGCCGCTACGGTGTGTGTCACGCCGTCGTTGACCTGGTAGGAGTACTCGACGACATCGGGCATCCCCGGTGTGAAGACCACCTCGACCGGCACGTCGAGATCACCGGTCTCGGGTGCGGCGATGTGGGGCGAGTTGTCGTAGACGTAGAGGTCTTGCTGTACCAGAGAAGAGCTATTGCCTGCGCGGTCCACCGCCATCACCTTCAACACGTGGTACCCGGGCTCGGTCGGCGTGAAGTCGACCATGGTTCTGCCATCCGGGTTTGCAGTGACGAATCGGTTCGGCCAGGTGTTGCGGTTGTTGCCGACGTAGTACCGGTAACCGACCACGTCGTCGGATCCGGCCGGGTCGAAGGTGAACCGGCCGGGCACATTAGTGCCCCCGGTGCCCGGTTCTGCGCTCGGCGGGTATTCGACGGAGCGGACGGCAGGAGCGTTCGGAAGTGTGAAGTCGTTGGTGAATCGGCAGATCGGGGTCGGCGGTGACGCGTCGTGCCTGTCCACCGCCTGTGCGGTCAGCTCGTAGGTGTGGCCGTCGAGCAGGACATCGGCCGGCAGGTTGAGCAACGCGGTCGTGCCGCTGGGAACGCCGTGCTGCTCGAACACGCGGGGCTGTGCCAGGTCGGCGATGTCACGCAGGGTGAAGCGACCGGTCAGCGTGTCGCCGTCCTGGTCGAACAGGCCAGTGCGAAGCGTCGGTGTCCGGACAGGGTTGAAGAACGGGTCGGCGCACCGGACGACGCCGACCGACAACGGGTTCGGCACAGCCGGCGGGATGTTGGTGCTCACGAATAGCCGCAGGTCGTCGGCGAACCGCCGGCCGTACTTGGGGTCGTACTGCTTACCGCCCGCCATGCGCAGGGCGAGTGTCAGCTTCGTCGCGCCGGAGGCGAGTGCCGTGGTGACGGCCTCCCGTACGTCCCACTCCACATAGGGCGCGACGCACGGCTCGGTTGGCGCACTGCCCGCTTGAAGTGCCCGCTCGGCGGGTTGGTCGTACCAGGTCGGCCGTTCGGAGAGGTCGGTGCGCCACAGTTCGGTAGCGGAGTCAACGGCGCAGTCCGCGACCCAGGTCACGGAGGTCACCGCGCCGGCGTCGAGCACGCGCTTGCCCTGCAACGACGTCAGGTCGAACGTGAAGTACGACTTGGCGCTGTGGTATTTCCCTTTCTCGTCCAGCCACGCGCCGACGGGGGGCCCCGTGCCATCAGTGAACGTCCTGGCCGGTTCACGCAAGTCGGTGTGCGCCCACGATCCGCGAGCGACAGTCTCCGCCGCTGCCACAGGTGTGTCAGCCATCGTGACCACCGCAGCGAGCAGCACCAGGGACAGCATGTACCCATGTAATAGATTCAACACGACTCGTTACCCCTCATCATTCGCGGTAGAATAATCGAGTAAGGCCAGGCGGCCGTTTACATGCAAGTGCCCGTTTTCGAGCTTGGACCGGCGAAGGCCTTTTGGCGCGCAGGCGAGAGAACTTCTGGTAGATCGGACGTTGCCGAAGCGCCGTTCTGCCAGGACTTCAGTTGTTATCGTGCCCGAGTGGGAAAGATTCAAGAGACACGGCCCGGTGTCGCGCGATACCACGATTCCGGCTCGTTCCGCGTGACTATGAGGACCAGATGTTCCACAGCTGCGCTGCACCGTCATTGAGTCCCAGAGCTGCAGTTGCTGACCCAGTGCAGCCGACGACGCCGACGGACAGCTGGATACCGCCACGGGATTGTGGCGAAAGGCGCACGAAATCCTGCTCAAGCTCGGCGACCCGCAGGCACTCGAGATCGGTTGATACATCGCCTCATCGAACTGATCCGCAGCCTTTCCGGCTGGCCCGTGCCGTTCCGTCGACGGCACGGACCAGCAGGCGAGCCCGGGTTCTTACCAGGTGTACGTGCCGTAGCCCGCGTATCGCGGCGTCCCGCTCACCCCGTCCTGCACCCAGACCTTCAAGGAGATTACCGTCCCCGGCGCTGGCGTCGGGTATAGCGACTGAGGGCTGCTGCAACTACCCCACCCGCCCACGGCCTCCAACGTGAGGCTGTCGAGCGAGTACTGCACCGGCGCCCTCGCACGCATGCCGTCCTTGGCGTCGTCGCAGACCTGCCATTGGCTCCCGGCCAGCCGCTCCAGGTACAGCGTGGCCGAGCCGTTGGTCGTGCTCAGGCACTTGTCGTACCCGCACGCCGCGGCGTCGACCTCACTCGCCTGAGCCTGCGCGGGCACCAGCAGCATGGGCTGCCACACCGATCAAGGCCGTCAATCGACTCATCATGCTTCCCCCTTAGTTGATCGCGTCGGACTGACAAGCGACTCCCACGATGACAACCGAACCTGGGATGAATCTGGGACGTACCTTGCCCACCAAGTCTGCTGGCGAGAACTGAGCTTCCCCCCGGTAGCCCGGACTTCGACAATCACCCGGATCGACGACTCCCCCCGAGGCGGGCACAGCAGGCGGGCCGAGGTCTCCGCCGAGGCGGCGGATGTCGAAGCGCCGCGTTGCCGAGGATGTGGTCAGCCCATTGGTCGCTGGGCGACGGATCGGCTCACCGGCCTGCTGGATCGTTGGGGATGGGACGACGCGGCACCCGCCGCGTTTCGACGAGCCCGGCGACACTGGCAGGACATCGTCCTCTCGCTCGTGGACCTCGACAGGTTCAAGGCGGTCAATGCGGTTGTCCCCCGGGCTACTCGGCGGTCAAGTCCCGTCCCGTTCCCGGCATCCGGCGCATTGTCGGCTGCCGATCTGGGGAAGTTCTGGGATCGGTCTTGTGCCGCACGCGGTCGCCCGGTAACCCGGTAGCCGGGGAAGACCAAAGGGGGGATCGGTGTCGGTTACTTTCGGGCTGCTCGGGGACATCCGAGCGCACGCGGCGGGCGAACCCCTTGACCTCGGGCACGCCCGTCAGCGGTGTGTACTCGCGGCGTTGCTGGTGGACGCCAACCGGCCGCTGTCGCTCGACCTGCTGATCGAGCGGGTGTGGGGCGTGCGTGCGCCCCGGCAGGCCCGCAGCACCCTCTACGGGTATCTCTACCGACTGCGGCAGGCGTTCGCCGCAGTGCCGGGGGTGAGCATCGACCGGAGGGCTGGTGGCTACCTGCTGCCGGTCGAGGAGGACGCGGTCGACTTGCACCGGTTCCGGTCGCTGGTCAAGCGGTCCTACGCCGCGGAGGACGACGGGAGGGCGTTGGCGCTGGCGGACGAGGCGTTGGGCCTGTGGCGCGGTCTGGCGCTCGGTGGTGTGGACGGTGACTGGGCGACAGCGGTCCGGCGCTCGCTGGAGCAGGAGCGTTGGACCGCGCTGCTGCACCGCAACGACGTCGCTCTGCGCCTGGGCCACCACGAAGCGCTGCTCGCCGACCTGGCCGCCTCGACCGACGAGAACCCTTTGGACGAGCGCCTGGCTGGGCAGTTCGTCTTGGCGCTCTACCGCAGCGGCCGGCAATCCGACGCCTTGCGCCACTACCAGGTCGTCCGCCGCCGGCTCGCCGAGGAGCTGGGCGTCGACCCGGGTCCGGGGCTGCGTGAACTGCACCAGCACGTGCTGGCCGGCGAACTGCCCGCACCGTCGGCGCGCGTCATCGCGCCGACGCCGCGCCAATTACCCGCCGCACCCCGGCTGTACGTCGGCCGCGCGAACGAGCTGGCACGGATGGACAAGCTGCTCGACCCACCGGCGGTCCTCGCGATCGTCGGAGCCGGTGGCGCGGGCAAGACGTGGCTCGCGCTGCACTGGGCACACCGCGCCGCAGACCGGTTTCCCGACGGGCAACTGCACCTGGACCTGCACGGGTTCGATCCCCTCGGACGGCCGACCCCGCCAGCCGCCGCCCTGCGAGCAATACTCGTGGCGCTGGGGGCCGAGCCGGACCACGACCGGGACCTCGATGCGCTCGCCGCCCACTTCCGCACGCTCGTCGCGGGCCGGCGCATGCTGGTCGTGCTGGACAACGCCCACGACGAAGCCCAGGTCACGCCCCTGCTGCCGGGCAGTCCGACGTGTGCGGTGCTGGTCACCAGCAGGCAGCGGCTGACCACGCTGGCCACCGCGCACGGCGCGCAGCACCTCACCCTGGAGCCGATGACGGCCGCCGACGCCGCCGACGTCCTCGCTCGCCACCTAGGGCACGACCGGCTGGCGGCGCACCCCGGCGCCCAGCGGTCCATCATCGAGCACTGCGCGGGACTGCCGTTGGCGCTGAGCATCGCCGCCGCCCGAGCCGCCGTCCACCCTGACCTGCCGCTCTCCGTCGTCGCCGACGAACTGCGCGACGACCGGCTGGACTCGCTGCGCGCCGTGTTCGCCGCCTCCTACCAGGCGCTGGACGCCGAAGCCGCCCGCGTCCTGCGGCTCGTGGCCGCAGCGCCCGGACCTGACGTCGAGGTGCGGTCGGCCGCCGCGCTGACCGGGCTGCCGGTGCCCACCATCCGGGCCGCGTTGCGGCGCTTGGAGAACTCCCACATGGTGGACCGGCGCGGGGCGCACCGCTACCGGATGCACGACCTCGTGCGCCTCTACACCACCGAACAGCACGCAGAGGGCGAGGAAGGGGCACTGGCCGGACTGCTCGACTTCTACGTCGCGACCGCCCACGCGGCGGGCGAACTGTCCAATTCGCTCACCGGCATCGTCCCCGCGCCCGGCACCACCGCCCCGCTGGAGTTCGGCGGCTTCGACGAGGCGACCGCCTGGTTGGACGCCGAGCACAGCTGCCTCATCGCCGCACAGGAGTGGGCCGTGCGGCACGGCGCGCACTCCGCCGTGTGGCACCTGGCGTGGGCGCTGGACCGGCTGCACTGGCGACGCGGGCTGCTCGACACCCACCTGGAGACCTGGCGCGCCGGGATCGCCGCAGCCGAGCACCTGGGCCCGTGGTATCTGGCCCAGGGGCACCGCAGCACCAGCCAGGTCCTGATGCGCGCCGGCGACCACGAAGGGGCGATGCGGCACCTGCACGCGGCCCTGGCCGTGCTGCGGCGAACCGACTTTCTGGTCGACCAGGGGCACGTCACCCACTCCATCGCCGCCGGGTTCAGTTTTCGGGGCGAGCACGCGCAGGCCGTCGAGTACGCCGAGCACGCGCTGGCGCTGTACCGCCGTGCCGGGGCGGAGGTGTGGGAGGCGAACGCGCTCAACACGTTGGGCTGGTTGCTGGCCAAGACCGGCCGGCTCGAGCAGGGCCGGCGGCACTGCGCGCAGGCGGTCGTACTGTGCCGGGCGCTGGGCTACCAGGACGGCGAGGCCGCCGCCCGCGACAGCCTCGCCCACATCGCGCACACGACCGGCGCGCTGCACCGGGCCGTGGGTCACTACCGCCGCACCCTCCACCTGCGCCGGATCCTCGGCGACCCCTACGAGGAAGCCGACGCGCTGGTGTCCCTCGGGCGCGTCCACCGGGAACTCGGGCAGCCCGGCGAGGCAGGCGCCGCGTGGCAGCGGGCGATGGCGCTCTACCGGGAACAGGGCAGGCGCGGCGATGAGGAGACGGTCACCGCGTTGCTGGCAGCGGTGGACGGGACCGACCGGTGATCGGGGTGCCGCCCGGTCTGCGGCACCCCGACGTGCCTACCGGTACGGGTAGTGGGTGGATTCGACCGCCGCGATGATCCGCCTGTCGTGGTACTCGGTCACGGTGAGCAGTACACCGGTGCCGTTGCCTCGATTCCAGTAGGCGACGCTCTCCGAACCGATCGTCCAGTGCTGGTGTTGCTTCGGCGCCGAACCGCCGATCTGCCACGAGTACAGCCATCCCGAGTCTTTTTTGCCGTTGCTGCGGGACAGCCAGAACTGGTCGCCCCGGCTGACCGCGCCCTGCATCTTGAACGGCATCCGGTAGGCGTCGTACGCGTGCAGGGTGGTGGACGTCAGCCCGTCGGTCAGCCTGTTGCGAAACACCCGGCAGGTCGTGTCCCCGCACGTCCTTTTGGTGAACTCGGAGGTCACGAGCAGGTTCGGGGTGACCGACCGGTCGAGCGCGATCGAGGAGAACCTCATGGACTTATTATTCTCGATTTCGTTCTTGATCGTGCCGACCTGGATCATGAACAGTTGGGCAGTGGCGTTGGGCGCGTTCTTGTTGGTCTTGTAGACTTTCCGCCAGTCGAAGACCATGATGGTCCCGGTGCACGCGACCAGCAGGTGGTGGCCGTACCAGACCACGCCGCCCGCGTGGCAGTCCACGTTCTTGCCCAGGGGCCCGTCTGCCATCCGCAGCGAGATGTGCCGGTAGCCCTCCTTCGCGAAGTTGGGGAGCAGAGTGACCCGTGCCACCTCCGACTCGCCATTCTCGCGATAGGCCGTGACGGCCAGCGCCTGCCGGCCTTCGTAGAAGTTGGTGTGTGACGCGTCAGCCGTGCTCGTTATCCCCTGTGGCATCCACCGCTTATCAGCCGCGTCGCGCTTGTCCCAGCAGCGTTTCACGGTGTCGCGCGGCAGTTTGGCCCCGGCGGGTTCATTATCGGGGCATTTTTGCGTTTCGCGCGGCGTGGTGATGTCTTTGAACGGGACGTGGTGGCCCCTGAGCCGGTTCTCGAACGCGGCGACCTTGCCCGCAAGGCTCGTCAGGTCGACGGTGAGGTTGATGCGGTCGACCTTCTCCGGTGCGGCGAGCGGCGCGGCGGAGGCCGTGCCGGTGAAGACCGACGCGACCACCAGTGAGGCGACCAGCCCGCACAGTGTCGTGCTCCTCATGACTTCCCCTTTCTGTCGGCCACCACCGTCGCAGGGAGAACTGGGGGAAATCTTGAATTCCCGGCCGCGTCCACCATCGGCGCCCCCAGATTCGTCCCAGTCGCGGCAGACATGCTGGCTCACCTGAAGAAGATGTCGTCGACGGGAGTGCAGCCACAGTCGCCCGACTGATGGGGGTGTGTCAAACGAGCGGCTCTGGCGCACTTCCGGTGGTGGTGCGGTGGACTCCAGGCCGTGACGGGGGCGCGGGTTGTCATGATCATTCATGGCTCGAGTGGCGAAAGTGGTCGGTGCGGTGTTCTCTGGGCTTTCGGCGTTGTCGGTCGAGTGCGTCGAGGACACGGGGTGATGTGATCGTGGTGCGTGCGTCGACCAGGGCCGATGAGGTGGCGTGCGGGCTTGTTGGGCGGTCCATGCTCCGTCTGGGTTGGTGGTGGTGCCGAGGATGTGGACGTAGCGGGTGGCGATCTCCAGCACGAAGAACACGTAGACCCGCTTGAGCGTCACGGCGCAGTCGACGTGGAAGAAAGTCGCGGGCCAACAGGCTCGCCGCCTGGGCGCGCAGGAACCGCCGCCATGAGGTGTCGCTGTCGCGTCGGGGTGCGGGCGGTATGCGTAGGCGCTTGAGCACGTGGCGAACCGTTGGAGCGGCTGCCCGGTGGCCGAGTTCGAGCAGTTCGCCCTGGATCCGGTGGTAGCCCCACCCGGAGTTTTCCCGGGCCATCCGTTCGATCAACGCCACGATGGTGTCGTCGAGCTGTGGGTGCCCGATCCGGTTCGGGTAGGTCCACTTCTTCGTGACCAGGCGTCGGTGCTATCGAAGGACGGTGGCCGGCGTCAGCAATCGGTGCTCGCGCAACAGCGGAGGGATTCGGCGAACCAGTGCGGCGAGCACCGCGCGGTCGGCCCACTCCAGCCGCGGGCGGGGGTGGGTGCGGCGCAGTACGGCGACTTGGTGCCGCAGCACCAGCAGTTCGGCGTCCTTGCCCGCCGATGACCGGCTGAGTAGGACCAGCCAATCGACGACCCGGACGAAGATCAGGTATAGCAGTCGTAGCGCCACGCCTCACGATCATGCTCCTACGGCTCATGGTGCGCGATCACCGCAGCTCAGCGTCTCAGCGCAGAGTTCTGGAACCCCACAGGCGCTACGGCACCAGATCACCCTCCTGGAACGCCAACTCGGTGACGCCCGTCCGCGGTTCTCCCCCGGCGACCGGGCATTCCTCGCGGCACTGCTGCACCGACTCCCGGCCGATGCGCTTCGTCGGCTCCGACTACTGGTACGCCCGGAGACAGTGCTGAGCTATCGTCAAGACCTGTGGATCAAGTTTCTTAGGCGGCTTCCTCGTCGGGTCGTTCGACCAGGATTCCGTTGACGAACACCGCACCGTTTCTGACCAGTGCGACGAGATGTGGCGCGTTGACCGCGCGCCAGCGGGCCTGGGCCGACTCGATCAGCTTGAACGCCATCGCCAGTCCGGCCGCCCGTGAGCCCGGTCCCTTCGTGACCTTGGTGCGGTGGCGCACGGTGGCGAAGGTGGACTCGATCGGGTTGGTGGTGCGCAGGTGGATCCAGTGCTCGGCCGGGTGGTCGTAGAACGCCAGCAGCTCGTCGAGGTCGTCGGTGATCTTCGCGGTGGCCTTGGGGAACTTCGCGCCGTAGGTGGCCTGGAACGCGGTGGCCGCGTCCTGGGCGTGCCGACGGTTCTCGGCGTTCCAGATCTCGGCCAGTGCCTTCTTCGCCCCGGGGTGCGCGGATTTCGGTAGCGCGGCCACTACGTTGCCGATTTTGTGGAACCAACATCTCTGCTCGCGGGTGGTGGGGAAGACCTCACGCAACGCGCCCCAGAAGCCCAGGGCGCCGTCGCCGATCGCCAGTACCGGGGCGGTCATACCGCGCCGGGCGCAGTCGCGCAGCAGATCGGCCCACGACTCGGTCGACTCGCGGTATCCGTCGGCCAGGGCGACCAGTTCCTTGCGGCCGTCGGCACGCACGCCGATCATGACGAGCAGGCAGAGTCGGTGTTCCTCCAGGCGGATGTTGACGTGGATGCCGTCGGCCCACAGGTAGACGTAGTCCACATCGGACAGGTCGCGTTCGGCGAAGGCGCGCTGTTCGGCCTTCCACTGTTCGGTCAGTCTGGTGATCACCGGAGCGGACAGACCCTTGTCGCTGCCGAGGAACTGGCCCAGCGCAGGAACGAAGTCGCCGGAGGACAGGCCGTGCAGGTACAGCAGCGGCAACACCTCGGTGATCTTCGGGGTCTTGCGCGCCCACGGCGGCAGGATCGCCGAGGAGAACCGCTTCCGTTCGCCCGTCACGGGGTCGACGCGCTTGTCGTTGACCCGCGGCGCGGTCACCTCCACCGCGCCCGCGCTGGTCAGCACCTCACGCGGCTGGTGGTGGCCGTTACGCACCACCAGGCGGCGGCCCTGCTCGTCACGCTCGTCGGCGAACGCGGCCAGATAGGCGTCGACCTCGGCCCGCAACGCCTCGGCCAGCATCCGGCGGGCACCCTCACGGACGATCCGGTCGATCAACGACTCCTCGCCCCCGACCGGACGGTCGTCATCACCGGAAGCGGAGTCGGGGACTACGGTAAGCATGGGCGTGCCTTCCCAACCGACGCGCCAACGTCGGCTTGTTTGAGACCTCTACTCGATCACCGGGAAGGTACGCCCCTTCACCGGCCGATCCACAGGTCTCAAGCATTGCTCGACAGTGCTTCGGTGGCACCGCGACCTCCTCGCACGCCGCCATGCAGCCAGATCCCGTCCCAGGCGGCTCGGCCGTTCACGGACCGTCCGCTCGGTCCGGCTCCTGGTGCTGCGCCTGGCGCGGGAGAATCCCACCTGGGGCTATCGCCGCATCCACGGCGAACTCCTCGTGCTCGGCGTCAAGGTCGCAGCATCCACCGTCAGGCAAATCCTCAAGGACACAGGGATCGACCCCACTCTCGAGCGCACCTCGACGACATGGCCGGCCCTCCTCCGCTCCCAGGCCGAGGCTCTACTGGCCTGCGATTTCTTCGAGACCTCTACGTTGAGCGGCACCCGCCAGTACGTACTCGCGGTCATCGAGCACACCAGCCGCCGAATCAGAGTCCTGGGCACCACCGCACACCCGACCGCCTCCTGGGTCACCCAAGCCGCCAGGAACCTCGTCATGGACCTCGACGACGCGGGCAAACACGCACGGTTCATGATCCGCGACCGGGACGGGAAGTACCCGGCACTGTTCGACGCCGTCCTCGCCGACGCGGGCATCCAGGTCATCCTCAGCGGCGTCCGCATCCCGCGCATGAACGCGATCATGGAACGCTGGATCCAAAGCTGCCGACGCGAACTCCTCGACCGCACACTCATCTGGAACCAGCAGCACCTGCTGCACGCCCTACGCGAGTACGAGCGCTTCTACAAAACAACCACCGCCCACCAAGGCATCGCCAACGCCCGACCGCTACAACCACTGCCACAATCAGCGGCCGACCAAGCACCCGTCACCCAGCTCGACATCCACAGACGGCACCGACTGGGCGGCATCCTCAACGAGTACCACTACGCAGCCTGACCTGCACGGACGGTATTTTCGGCAAGCACAGCGTTCCCCGGTCGTGGAGGCGGTCAGGGGGCACGGGCGGCGTCCTTCTGGGACTCGGGCTTGTGGCGGCTCTTGCACGAGGTGATCACAAGGCACAGCTGTCGCTTGCGCCTCGAGTGTCCGCTCGACGTGCGAGAGCAGCGCCTCGCGACGGCGGAACGACAGCGGCTCGCACGGGATGTCGCCGATGACGAGCTTCCGCGGGTCTCGCCTCGTGGTGAGCGCAGCACATCCGGGGGTGCGTCGCAGCTGGAGGTAGGCGATCACGGCCGCCACCCCACCGATCAGGGCGCCAGCCGTGCCGACGGCCACATCCGGGTCCACGCGGCCAGGGTAAGGGGAGCGAGGAGCTGGCCGGACCCTGCTAATCTCAAGCAGTTGTGAATTTCTTTCGCGGTATTCCTCGCCTTTCGCCCGCACTTTTGCGGCCCCCGGATCAGGGGATCGGTGTACTCCGCCGGCCGCGATCGGCGAGGCCGGCTCTCCATCTCAATCGGTCTTTCGGTTGAGTCACGTTCACGTTCCGGTGGTCTGTACGATTCGCGGCCCAGTGCGTGCGGATCCGGTTGAGGAGTGGTGTTGTTAGCGGACGACCGGTCGGCGGCCCCTCGGTGGTTCGAGGCGGGGAGGTCGCGGTACCAGCACGAGCAGAGCGGTCTTGATCACGTGCGTCGGTTGATGCCTGATCGGGAGCCGTACCGGGCTTGGGCGACGTTCAGCTTTCCCACGCCGTCTGGGCATCTTCCGGAGTGTGATCTGCTGATGGCGACGCCCGCCGGGTTGTTCCTGGTGGAACTCAAGGACCTGGGCGAGCACGTGACCAACGACGGCGGCCGCTTCGTGTTCCGCCGATCGGGCGCCAAGCGACCGAGGGTGCTTCACAACCCGTTGCAGGTGGTCGACCAGAAGAGCAAGGACCTCAGGGCGCAACTCCGCCGGGTCGCCAGCAGGGAGCGGCCGGGGCTGCGGGTGCCCAGGGTCGAACCGGCGATCTTCCTGACCACACCCGGTCTGCGGTCGGAGTTGGACGACATCCACCGTGTCCGCGTGTACGGCCGGGACGGGGAATCCACCGGGCTGGACTGGATCTGGCGCGACCTGCTCGGCCAGGTGCCGGACGAGCAGCTGGTGACGGAGGAGTTCTCGGCCGTGCTGCCAGAGTTGCTGCGGCACCTCGGGATTGCTGCGGCCGACGCGTATCGGTGGTTCGGTGACTGGGAGCTGGCCCCGGAGCCGTTGGACTTCGGGAGCACGTGGGAGGACCGGCTGGCCACCCGGAACAGCGGGGTCCGGGAGGAAGGACGGCTCCGGGTCTACCTGACCGCGCAACAGGCAACCGGTGACGCTCGAGCATCGGTCGAGCGGCTGGCACGTCGTGAGTACGAGCTCCTGCGGGACATCACGCACCGGGGCATCGCACAAGCGGTGCAGTTCGGGCACCACCGAGACAACCCGGCGATCCTGTTCCGCCACCAGACGTCCGACCTGCGGCTCGATGCCTACCTCGCGTTGTACGGGAAGTCGCTGACGGCCCGACAGCGTCGTGAGATGGTGCGGCAGCTCGCCGAGGCGGTCCGGTACGCGCACAGCCACTCGCTGTGCCATCGGGCGCTGGCAGCCCGATCCGTGTTCGTGTCGGCGAAGACCGACGGGACCTCGCCAGTGCTGCGGATCGCCGACTGGCAGACCGCGTTCCGCGGCGACGACGTCAGCCGGCTGTCCTCGATCGGCAAGTCGTCCGTGAACGGTGAGCACCTCGCGGACATCACCGACGTCTACCTGGCTCCGGAGGTCGACGCGCCGCGCGCCGATGCAGTGCGGCTGGACGTGTTCGGGCTCGGAGCACTGGCCCATCTGATCATCACGGACGAACCGCCTGCCGAACGGCGGAGCGACCTGATCGACCGACTGACCGCGGAGCGGGGGCTGCGGACGTCCGGCCCGCTGGGCGAGCTGATCTTCAAGGCCACCCGCGTCGACGTGGCGCAACGCTTCGACTCCGTCGATTCGCTGCTCGTCGAACTGGACCGGGTCGAACGCAACTCCATCGGTGACGAGGACCGGGACCCGGTCGATCCGCTCACCGCTGTGCCAGGCGACCGGGTCGACAGATGGCTGGTCGAGCGAGTGCTGGGCACAGGGGCGACCGCGCGGGTCCTGCAGGTCGTCCGAGAGATTGTCGATGACGATCGAACCCGAACCGAACGGCGTGTCTTCAAGATCGCGCTCGACGAGGAGAAAGCCGCTCGACTGCGGGCCGAGGCGCGGGTGCTCGCCCAGGTCGGCGGGGGAGTGGTTGTGCGCCTGCTGAACGGCCCGCGGCTCGTCTCAGGACGCACAATCCTCGAGCTGGAACACGCGGGAGAGGAGTCGCTAGCGGCACGACTGCGGACCGGTGGCAGGCTCGGCCGACGCGAACTCGCGAGGTTCGGTGGTGACCTGTTCAGCGCGCTCGACCAGTTGGCGGCCCGGAACGTGCGCCATCGCGACATCAAGCCCGACAACCTCGGCGTCCTCCAGCGCGCCGATGGGGCCAGACAGCTGATGCTCTTCGACTTCTCGCTCGCCGACGCAGGGCCAGGTGACATCAAGGTCGGCACATGGGGCTACCGGGACCCCTTCCTCGGCACGGCGGATCGTCCGCTGTTCGACGATCACGCGGAGCTGTACTCGGCCGCAGTCACCTTGCATGAGATGGCATCGGGGGTACGCCCGCTGTGGGGTGACGGCACCGACCCCCGGATGACCGACGACCGGCTCCCCACCATCGCGACCGCGGAGTTCGACCCGTCGCTGGCCAAGCGGCTCGCGGAGTTCTTCAACCGTGCCCTCCACCGTGATGTCGAACAGCGCTTCCGGGATCTCGCGGAGATCGAGGAAGCCTGGCGCACCGTGTTCGGCCCCACCCGGTCTCGACGCCGCAAGCCGCCCGCCCGCCCCAGGCGTGTGCAGACCGCCATCCGGACGGCCGCGCGTCCAATTCGGTCGGCCGTTGACCGCCGTCGCGTGTGGATGCTGACCGCTCTCGCGGTGACCGGCGCCGTCCTCGCTGCGGCTCTGGTCGCTGATCGGCCGGCATCGACGAACCAAGCAGCTCCGGGACCGACCACCTCGTCCACGGCGAGTTCCACACCGCGGGCTCCGACGACGAGCCCGTCCGCCTCCGGTCCCCGGATCCCGGCGGCGACGGACCTCACCCTCACCTTCACCGTCGACGACATCGCCGGCTACCGCATAGGCGACAGCATGATCGGTCAATCACGGCAGCGCGTGAACGTTCGCGAAGTGATCACCGATCCGGAGTCGGCGACGGCTTCCAGCCTGGCGGCGTGGGTGTCGCTCTACCAAGCCGGCGCCGTCGATCCGAGTCGGCTGAGAACCGGTGAGGCCGTGTCGGTCGCCGGCCGGACCGGCTACTACCTCCCGGCTGTGGCCGAACCGGGGTACTACGGAGCCAACCGGGTGGGCAAACCGACGATCGCCGTCGAGTACGCGAACGACTCCTGGTACCTCGCGCAATCCGACGATCCCTTGCCCAAGGCGCGCGAGACCCTGCTGAAGGTGGCCGCCGCCGTCCGACTGGGTGTGAACCGGACGATGCGCTTCCCCGTTCGGTTCGACTACCTGCCAACCGGGCTGCGCGCCTGTGGTGGTGCGGACGGCCTGGACCCTGCCCGGGTCGGCGTCCAACCGTGGGAAGGCAGTGTCGAACTCTGCGACGACACGTTCGGCAGGTACGACAATGGCAGCACCGAGACGGGTGTGGCGATCAGGATCGGCATGGTCGCCGATCCGTCGTATCCTCGGCCTCGAGGGAGCGACCGCATCGCCGGAAGGATCGTCGACACCTGGAATCAAGGGGCCACGGTCGACTGCGTCGAGTTCGTCCTGATCGTCAACGTCACACCCAGTCACGAGTCCAGGTATCCCGAGGCCGAGATCAGGAAGATCCTGGAGTCCATCACCGTTCGGGGCGTGCAGGACCGGTCGGCCTGGTTCACCGGCATGGAGACGCTGCCCACTATCCCGTGATGGTGCAACGATCGCGTCATTGCGGGGTATCGGTGAGCCCGCCTCATCCGGCGGGATGTCAGGGCCTGAGCGACGTTGTCCTCGGCCGGAAGGACAGCCGGATCTCGCGCGGATGATCCCCGTGAACGGTGAACTCCGCAGTCTCCGAAGTTGCTTTCCGGCCGCTTGCCAACGACGATGCGCCGGCATGGCCGACGCGGAGCCGGTCCGGGTGTCGGCCCGGCCCGGACCGGCCCGGACCGGCTCGGGCGATGAGGGCGTGCGGGTCATCCGCTGACCGAGGCCGAGAAGTTGTTGACCGCCAGACCCACGCCGCCACCGTTCGGCACTGCCCGCATCGATCACGGAGCGCGTCCGCACGGCCAAGGCCAACGACGCACGGATGTCGTCTCCATCACGCCTCCCAGGTCGACTCCGCCCACTTCAACTACACGATGCTGGCCCGGTGGCCGCGCGGGGCGAGGCCGATGCCGGACGACTCCGGCATCGTCGCGGCTTGACGCCGCTGAACGAGCACGTCGACAGCGCACAACACCCCTGCTGAGGTCGACGCTCTGCAGCCGGACCAATTCAGCGAAACTTCGTGGCCGATGCGCTAGCCGGCATCCGTCGCATTGCGGCCGAGTTCGGCCCTCGCTGTGCGGATCTCGTGCCTCAACGCGAATGCGGCTCGGATCAACGGCCGCAACGAGTTGATGAACCTGGTCAGTGCTGGGGGAATGCGGGTTGCGGTCGAGATGACCAGGACCAGCATTGCGGCAATCGTCAACGCTGTCTGAGCCATGTGGCGGCCTCCTTTTGGCGAGTTGTCGAAACGATGGCCCAAGCCTTTTGGATTGGGTCTGCCCGCAGCGTTCGACGTGCGAAGATGCCCAGGTCAACGGCGGGTTACCGGTGTACCGGTCCGGTACCGGATGTTCTCTGCGAGGCAAAAAGTGAGTGGTACTCCAAAAAGTGAGTTGGCGGAAGGGCTTGAGACCCTCAGACGGCTCACGAAACTGAGCAAGAGTCGGGTCGCGGAAAAGGCTGGCGTGAGTCAGCAGCGGATCAGTGACTGGTTCAACGGCAGCAACGTCCCGACTCGCGAGAACCTCAAGGACGTGCTCAGAGCCATGATCCGCGAGATCGAGGTCAAGCGCGTGCCAGTCCCTCCCGAACACTCGCTGGTGCTGGACGACAGTGCGACCGGGCCGTGGTGGACCTGGCGTGACGCCGCCGCCGTCGCCGCACGCGACAACAATCCGGTGGCGCCGGGTTCGACGGACCTGGTGCTCCACGTAGATTCCGTGCAGACCCGATTAACGGGCCCTGGCCTGGACGTCTTCGCACCGCACGCCGGTGTGCGCCCGCAGCTCGCCGAGGCGCTGGAAGACCTGTGGCGCACACAGGCAGTGGGCGAACCGGTGGCCCCAGGCGAGCAGCCGCCGCTGTGGTCTGTGGGCTACCTGTTGGCCGCGTCGTTCCTGCCCGGGCGGGTGCCCGAGGTGTTGGCGAAGGTGCTGCGCAAGGCCGAGAAGAACTCGACGGTCGTGCGCATCGGGATCGAGGTCGCCGATGATTCGGCACTGTCCCGGCTGCCATGGGAGGCGTTGCCGGACCCGGTGTCCGGGCAGCCGTTGGCGTTGCACCGCTTGGTGGTGGTCTACCGCAAGGTGCCCGAGTCGCCGATTCGGGTCGTCCCGGGTCCTTTGCGAGTCGTCGTGGCCATCTCGGCCCCGACCGGCGACGGCGGCGAAGTGCTCGACTACGAGATGGAGCTACGAGCCGTGCTCACATCGGTGCACGGCGCGCGAGCGGGTACGGCGCGCGTCGAGATCGTGCCGTTCGCGACGACCACGGCGATCCGCAACGCCGTCCGCGCCGAAGATCCGCACGTGCTCCACATCTGCGCCCGCGGTGACGGCAACAGCCTCGACTTGGAGGACGACGAGGGCGGCGTTCGCAGAGTGACTGCGGAGGAGTTCCTGCGCGAGGCGCTGCCCGCCGGCGCCGTGCCACCCGTTTTGGCGCTGGCGGTGCGAAGATCCGCGGACTCACCGGCCGTCCAAGGGTTCGCCGCCCACCTGGCGGGTCACGGGGCTGCCGCGGTCATCAACACGGAGCAACCGGTCGGCGACCAGTTCACGACCCGCGCGTTCGCGTCGTTCTACGCCGACCTCGCACACGACGACCGGCCCGATGTGGTCGCCGCGCTCGCCCACTCCCGCCGAACGGTCCACGACCAGCTCGCCGCTTCGACCGAGCGCCGGGACCGCGATCTGGCCGCCAGGGACCACTGGGCCGCGGTCACGGTGTTCGCGGGCAGCGGGTCGTCGGTGGTGTTCGGGCCCGAGCGCAGCCAGCCCACGGTTCCCGGCCGGGCGGTGACCGCTCGTCGGGGACTGCCCGACCTCGACGCCGTCGACGCCGGTGAGTTCGTCGGCCGCCGCGCCGACCAGCGGTCTCTGCCCAAGCTGTTGTCGCGGGGCCGGCGAGGCGGTGTCCTCCTGCACGGCATCGGCGGTGTCGGCAAGACCGCCTTGGCGTCCGAGCTGATCCGCCGCACGCTGGAACGCGACCCCCATCTCGCATTGGCGACGGTGACCGGTGTCGCCAACGTCGACTCGGTGCTGCGGAAGATCGCATGGGCGTTGCGCAAGCAACTCATCGCGGCCGACCAGCAGGCCGGTCGCGCCTGGCGGGCGACCCTGTTCGCCGACAACCGGAATGCGCCGTGGCGCGAGCGTTTGGACATGCTGCGCGAGGAAGCCCTCGGCGCGGTCCCGGCCCTTCTGGTTCTCGACAACTTCGAGGACAACCTCACCCACGGCGAGCACTACGAGGTGCGAGACGAAGGCCTTCGGGCGTTCCTGGTGGAGTGGGTTCGGGCGACGGCGAACGGGAGCCTGCTCGTCACCAGCCGCCACCCGTTCTCGCTTCCCGACGGGGCGGAGGGCCGGCTGCACCGGCACCACGTCGGACCGCTCAGCTTCGCCGAGACCATGAAGCTGGCCTGGTCGTTGCCTCCCCTGGACGAACTCGCCACCGATGAACTGCACCGGATCTGGCAGTCCGTCGGCGGTCACCCCAGGGCACTGGAGTATGTGGCCGCGCTGTTGGCGCGCAGCCACGGCCACGCCGCGGACATCACGGGCCGCCTGCACGAGCATGTCCGCAGGCGCCTAGGGGACCGGGCGGACGCATGGTTCACGCAGGACCGCGATCTCGACACGGCCATCGCTGACGCGGTGACCGAGGCAGCCGACGACGTGCTGCTCGACCAATTGCTCGCCGGTCTGACCTCGGACGCGTACAGCTTGCTGCGGCGCGCCTCGGTGTACCGCGTCCCGGTCGGCGACGAGGCGTTGCTGTTCCAGATCAGCAGGATCGAGGAATGGCCGACCTGGGTGTTGAGCGAGGCTGCGATGAGGGACCTGCTTGCCACTGGCGACCCCCACGCCGCCTTGCAGGCGATGCCGTCGACGCCCCGGCCGATCGTCGTCACCGCCGATCCCGCGGAACTGGCGAAGCAGGTGGACCTCCTCACTCGGTCCAGCCTCCTGGCCACCGACGCGGCCACCGAACGTCGGTTCGTCCATCGCTGGACCGCGTCCGAGCTGGCCCGCCGCTGGGCCGCCGATGACGACCACGCCGCCGCGTTGCGCAGCGCCCATCAGCACGCCGCCGCCTACTGGCTCTCGGACTCCGCCGACGCACTGCCGGAGACCGACGACGTGGACAAGCTGCTGGAGGCCCGCTACCACCACCTGGCTGCCGGAGACACCGCCGAAGCAGGCGAGCGGACCAAACAAGCCTGCGAGACGCTGCGCCGACGCGGCGCGTGGGAGCAGGAACGCTCTCTCCTCTTGGGCACCGTGCACGCCCTGGGGCCGGGCGAATCGTCCGTCGTCACCCTGTTGAACCGGCTCGGCGAGATGAGCGGCCATCGTGGTGATCTCACCGGCGCCCTGCATTTCTTGCACGAGGCGTTGCACACTGCCGAAGGGCTCGGTGACCAACTCGCCACGGCCGCAGCACATATCCGCATCGGCGAGTTCCAGCACGATCACGAGCAGTACGACGAGGCCGACAAGCGATACCGCGAGGCCCTCGACATCTACAGCAGACTCGCTGACGAGTCGGGCATCGCCACCACGCACTACCTTTTCGGGCAGAACGCCCGGGCGTGCGGTGACCGGTCCTCGGCGGAGGCGCATTGCAACACGGCGCTGGCTGCGTTCCGGGCCCTCGACGACCGGCACAACCAGGCGACGTGCTACCAACTGCTCGCGCAGCTCGCCGACGAACAAGGCAGGCGGCCCATCGCGCGTGCCCATTACGAGGTGGCACTCGCGCTCCTCGACGAGATCGGAGCCCACTCGGACGCGGCCCGACTGCGCGCGCAACGCGGTGGCATGACGGCGCGCAACGGCGACCCGGAGCAGGCCGCCGAGGACTACCGGAACGCCTTTGCCGTCCTCCAACAGGCTGGCGAAATCGCGGACGCCGCGCACATTGCGGAAGACCTGGGGGAGCTGGCGGTGAGCCGCAGGGACGCCGAGGACGCCGCTTCCTGGTACCAGCAGGCGCTGACCCTGTACAACACCACGAACGACGTGCGTGGCATCGCCTCGGCCTACTACAACCTCGCGACAGCCGCGCTGGTGCACCACAACTTCCCGACCGGCGAGGCGCACGGCCACCACGCGTTGCGCTACTACACCCAATTCGGCGACCTGCGCGGGATCGCCTTGACCTGTGGCCAACTCGGCACCTTCGCCTTGGTACGCAAAGACTTGGACAACGCCGCGAACTACTACAGGCGGGCGCTGGAGGCGTCACTAGAACTCGGCGACGACCAGCACATCGGTGGCACGCTGTTCAACATGGCGCAGCTCTACCGGACAAGCGGCGACACCGACGCGGCCCGGGACGCATTGCAACAGGCACAGCATCACTGGGCCCGAGTCGGTTATGAGAGAGGGATCGCCGACGCGCAGGAGCTCTTGGACCAGATGCGATGATCGCCGCAACCGGGGGCGCGAGGCACTTGGCGTGTGGCTTCGAAAGTCCCAGGCAGGGCCGGTCCTACCAGCCCGTTTCCTTCACCAGCGGCTCGGCGGCACTTCGGTCTGCTTGGTCGCGTGGTGTTGTTCGAAGCCGTAGACGAAGCCGCGTTTCGAGAACTGCCGGAGCCCTCGCCCTTCGGTGCTGAGGGTGTCGGACGTCCGCTCCCGGAATTTGTCAAGGTGAATGAGACCAGTGGGTGTTATTGAGTCGAAAGTGATCATCTTCCGGTAGGTTGATCGCTCGTGATCGAGGTTGAGGGTGCGCACCGGTTGTCGCCTGCTGAGCGTGAGGTGCTGCGGTTGCGGGTGGTGGCCGCGTTGGAGGCCGGTCGGGTCGTGGGCTATCGGCAGGCCGCGGAGGTGTTCGGGGTCTCCGAACGTTCGGTGGGCACCTGGTGGCGCGCCTACCGGAGGGACGGTCGCGGGGGCCTGGCGACCCGCAAGGGGCGTCCCGGCCCCGCCGAACTGATCACCCCGGAGGACCGGTCCACCCTGTTCGCGGCGATGGCCGACTACACGCCCGAGGAACTGCTGCTCGGCGGCCCGCTGTGGACCCGCCAGGCGGTGGTCGAGCTAATCCGGCTGGTCGTCGGGGTCGACATGACCGAGCAGGGCGTGGGGTTGTGGCTGCGCCGCCACGGCTTCACCCCGCAGCGCCCGGCCCGCCGCGCCTACCAGCAGCAGCCCGCCGCGGTGCGCGCGTGGCTGGACGAGGAGTATCCGGCGATCGAGGCACGGGCGAAGGCCGAGGGTGCGGCGGTCGCCTGGATCGACCAGTGCGGGCTGCGCTCGGATGCCACGCCGCCCGGCCGGTCCTGGGCGCCGAAAGGACGCACGCCGATCGTGCGGGTGACCGGGAAACGCCTGCGGGTCAACGTCATGTCCGCGGTCGCCTCACGGGGCGCGCTGTGGTTCACCGTGTTCACCGAACGCTTTACCGCCACGGTGTTCACCGCGTTCCTCGACCGTGTGGCCCGCCAGGCGGGCCGGAAGGTGCACGTCATCGCCGACCGGCACCCAATCCACCGGAGCAGGGCGGTCCGCGCCTGGCTGCGGGCCAACGCCGATCGGGTCGAGTTGCATCTGATGCCCGGCTACAGCCCCGAGCTCAACCCGGACGAGTTGCTCAACGCCGACCTCAAAGGGCTTGCAGATCATTAACTCGCTGGTGTGGTGCTGTCCGGGATGGTGATGCCTGAGGTGTGGGCGAGGTTGTAGAGGTCGTCCAGGCTGGTGAGGCGGTGTTCGGCGGGGTGGATACTGCGGCCTGTCTGTTCGAGCAGGTTTCGGATGTCGCGGATGCGTTTGTTGATGGTTTCGGGGCGCACGCCGAACAGGACGGCGACGGTGACCTGGGGCAGGCCCGATCGGTAGTGCAGAATGGTGGCGAGGAGTCGGTCGGCCAGGGTCAGGACCGGGCGTCGGCCGGTGTCGGGGCCGCCTTTGTGGCGGGGGCGGTGGCCGCGGCGTGTGGCCAGCCGGGCTTCGCGTTGATCCTCGTGCGGGGCGGTGAGCGCGGTGATGAGGGCGTGCCAGTCGCGGGTGGGCAGGCCGGTGATGGTGGGGTGGCACAGCCAGGCCAGGTCGGGGCTGGGTCGGTCGAACGGGTCGGGGGTGGTGACGGGGATCCGTGGGTATGTCTCGGGTCGCAGGGTGTAGTTCCAGTCGCCGTGCCATTCGTGGCGGTGCAGTGGCAGTGCGTCCATCTGTCCGTCGCTGACGCGGACTCCGGTGTCGTAGGTGTCGGTGTCGAGTTCGGCGTGGACGGTCAGCCCGGTTCGGGTGGTGGTCGCGGCGATGGTGTTGACGATGACCTCATGGCTGGTCAGAGGCCGGCCGCGCCAGTTCATGGTGATGTGGGAGAACAGCCGGTGCTCGATCGTGTTCCACTTGGATGTTCCGGGAGGGAAGTGGCACACGGTGATGGCCAGACCGGTTTCCACTGCCAGGGCGGCCAGTTCGGCTTTCCACGCGCGGGTGCGGTAGCTGTTGGAGCCGCCCGCGTCGGCGGTGATCAGCAGGCGTCCGGCCTGCGGGTGGATGTTGCGGCCGGTCGTCTTCCACCAACGGCGGATCGATTCGACGGCGAACGCGGCGGTGTCGTGATCGGTGCCGACGTTGACCCAGCCGGTGTTGGCGGCCAGGTCGTAGATCCCGTAGGGCACGGCCTTGCCCAGGGTCTTGTCGGGAAAGTCGTGGGTGTCGACCTTGACCGGGTCGCCGCCGGGGCGCCACTCGCGGCCCGCGTTCTCATACTGCCCGACCAGTTCCTTCTTCTTGGTGTCCACGCTGACCACCGGCTGCCCGGCGGCCTGGTGGTCCTTGACCTGTTCGTTGAGGTAAAGGAACTGCGCGTCCCGGTCGGGATTCTGCTTGCCCTCCAGGCTTTTCGCGTTGCTCTGCAGGCTGAAGCCCTCTTCCCGCAGCAGGTCCGCGACGGTGTCGGCGGAGATCCGGTGGCCCCGGGCGGTGAGTTCGGCGGCAAGTTTGCGGGTGGACTTCGTCGTCCACCGCAGCGGCGACATCGGATCACCCCGGACGTCCGGTTCCACCAGGGCCAGCAACGCCGGACGCAGCCCCGCGTCGAGGTCGGCGACTCGTTTGCGGCCCCCGCCGGGACGGCGCACCCGTCCGAGCGGGGCCTCGCCGGACTCCAGCTCCCTGACCCCCAGGGACACCGTGGCCTCACGCACCCCCGCGGCGCGGGCGACGAGCCTGATCCCACCGTGCCCCAACACCCTGGCCTCCGCGGCCAGCAGCAGCCGCCGCTGACGCTCGTCCAGATGTGGCAACAGCACCTCGAACTTCGCCGCCAGCGCAGCCCCCGCATCCTCGACCAGGCTCATACCACAAGCATGACAGCCCAAGATCGAAATCTACGGGTTATTTCTCTGCGAGTCCAAACGCAACGTCAACGCCTCACGCGCCCCCAACGTCGACCGCCTCGCGCACGAGACCCGACGCTTCCTGCGCCGCCGCCAACGCCAGCCACACATCATCCGCGGCTACTTCGGGGCTCCCCACGTCCGCTACGTCATCATGTAGGCAATCGAATACTTTCGGCTCAAATAGGTCGTGAGGATTTGTCGTGCGTAGCCTTCGCCGGTGATCAGGATGTGGTCGAGGAGTTCGCGTCTGATGGTGCCGATGACCCGTTCGCAGTAGGCGTTCATCCGGGGCGCCTGCGGCGCGCTTTTGATCACGCTCAGGTCGTCGCCCTGGAAGACAGCGTCGAACGTCTGGCTGTACCTGCCGTCGCGGTTACGGAGCAGGAATCGCAGGGACTCCATCCGGTGCCCGAGGTCCACGCGAGGTTCCGCGCCTGCTAAGTGGTCCATGCCTGGGTCGGGTGGGCGGTGACCCCCGGTGATGTGCAGGCGCCGGGTGTGGTGTTCGAGGAAGGCCAGTGCGTGCAGGCGTCTGCCGAGCACGGTGTCGAGGTGGAGGAAGTCCGCCGCGATGACGCCCTGGGCCTGGGCGGTGAGGATCTGCCGCCAGGTCGGGCCGCAACGGCGTGGTGCCGGGTCGATGCCCGCGTCGTGCAGAATCCGCCAGACCGTCGAGCAGGCGATGCGGTGGCCAAGTCGGGCCAACTCGCCCAGGATCCGCCGATGACCCCATCGCGGGTTCTCCCGGGCGAGTCGCAGCACGAGGGCCTTGACCGCGGCTCTTGTCGGTGGGCGTTCGGTGCGTCGACGCGCGGAATGGTCCCACGTGCGGGCAACGAAGCTGCGATGCCAGGCGAGCAGGGTGCCCGGCGTGACCGGGAAGACCTCCCGCCACCGACGGCGATCCACCAGCCCGGACAGGACGGCGAACCAGAACCGATCGACGGGCTCGTAGCGGACCGGACCGCGAGTTGCCGACGAAGGACCGCGTTCTCGTGCCGCGGCACGAGCAGCTCGGCGTCCTTCGCCGCCTCGCCGCACAGCAGCACCGCCGGGACGGACAACACTCTCCGGGTCACCTTGTACAGCAGCGACACGATCACCCGGACATGGTCCCAACGCGGCGAAACTCCGCTCTACCAGCGGCGATGACTTTTCGAGCGGCACAGGGTTGGCGCGGCGTAGTACGGCGACTTCGTACTGCAGCATCAGCAGCTCCACGTCTTTGGCCGCCGATGGCCGACCGAGCAGAACCAACCAGCCAACGATCCAACGAAGACCAGATACAGCAGTCGTAGCACCATGCCTCGCGATCATGCCCTCTACGGCTCATGATGCGCGATCACCGCAGCTCAGCGCTCAGGTGCAGAGTTGTGGAACCCCACAGGTGTCGGGTGCGAAGCACAGCACCCCGGCGATGGACACCCAGCCCGCACGGCGGCCACGCACAATGAACACCGGGGTCCGTCCGCGTGGTGCCCAGCTGCGCCCCTTCGGTGGTCTCAGTCCCTGGCCCGCTTCGTCCTCGAAGCAGATGACGGCGCCCAGGTCCGCCGCGAGCCTTTTACCCAGGGCCACACCTCCTCGTGCCAGACCCCGATCGCGTCCTCGTCGCGTTCGATCGCCCGGTGCGCGGGGACCTGCAGCGACCAGCCGTGCCAGCGCAGCAACCGCCACACGCCCTGCACGGTGTAGCCGATGCGGAACAACCGGCAGATCATCGTCCTGACCCGGCCCAGGGTCCAGCCTCCGCCCTCGTCCCAACCGTGGACCAGCGGCCCCCTGCCCAACTCCCGCACCAGCCGCTCCCCCTGGGCCGGGGAGAGCCGTTCCACCGACATCGGACCCGCCGACCGCAGCGCGTCCAGGCCGCCCTCACGCCAGGACCGGCGCCACTTCTCCACCTGCCGCACACCCACCCGCAGCTCCGCGGCGACCACGGCGGTCTTCTCGCCACGGGCGAACCACTCACCGGCCTGAAGTCGGATCCGCTCCCGCGCCCGCTGCCCGCAGGGCGTCAGGCCACCACCCTGCGCATACCTCACCCACCCGGCATACCCCGACGATCAAGAAACGTCACGGGCCAGCTCCACCGCCATCACGAATTCAACCTCTGTAACGGTGCACCGAACACCTGCCGGTTGCGCTCCGGTTCCGCTGTATCGAAGTCGCCCCTGACGACGAAGTACTCCCGGTGGCTCGAGTCTGCGCGTCAGTGCGGCGAGCACGGCGACTTCGTTTGGCCGATCGGGGCGAGTCCTGGCACGACCGGGTTCGATGCGCCTGTTCGAGTGGCGTTGTTGGGCCGATCGTGTCGCTCAGGTGACGATCGCCTGAGCAGCGTGCTGACGATCGGGTTGACTGGTCGACCACCCGATCGGGGGCGGATAGGGGTTCCGGGATCGGAGATTTAGGGGGTTCATCCAGCATGCGCACATCACGAAGACCGTGGTCGGCCTTGTTGACAGCCGCGTTGACCAGCCTGCTCGCGACCGGCGTCGCGCACGCCTCTCCGCCGACCAACGACGACTCCGACCAGGCGATCGAGGTCGTCATACCCTTCACCGCCACGCAAGAGGACGCCACGCACGGCAACGTGACGTTCCGGGCCGTGGCCGAACTGTCCGGCCCTTCGGACGCCTTGCCCCAGGACAACGAGGTGATCAACACGGCGACGGCGGTCAGCCCCGCCACCACGTCCGGCCTTGACATCGCCTGACATCCCGGTGAGCAGGAGCGGCCCGGACGTATCCGGTTCACCCCTGCTCACGACCGAGGCCGGTCCGTCGTGGCCCAAAGGGCATCTGATCTTGCGTCGGGCGGTTCGTCCGGATTCGCGATCGCCTGCACGGCAGCAACGGCTTGATCCGCTCCCACGGATCGTCCGAGACGATCCACGGTAGGAACCCGACTCTCCCGACGACCCGGAGGAAGAACCGTTATGGCCTATGACGATGTAGAAGCGGAGATCCTCGCGCATCCACGGGTGGTCGAGTGCGTGGTCACCACGATCCCGGTCGGGCGGCGGAAGGACGTGCTCGTCGCGTACGTCGTCGCCACCGGTTATATCGATCTGGAGAGGGTCCGGGCGTTCCTCTCGGCACCTCGTCTGCGGTACAGCCGCATTCCACGGGCCGTGATCCCGCTGGACTCCCTGCCACGCACGAGTTCCGGCGAGGTGGACCTCGAAGGTCTTCCGCTCCCGGTGCTGCCGGGGCGGGCGATGGGTGGCAAGGGTGCCTGGTCCGACGGCGATGTGACACCCAGGGGCGGGCTGTACCTGGGTGGGATCGTCGCCGTGTTGGCGTTCCTGCTCACCGACCTGATCT
This sequence comes from Actinosynnema sp. CA-299493, assembly GCF_050946825.1. Classification (NCBI taxonomy): domain Bacteria; kingdom Bacillati; phylum Actinomycetota; class Actinomycetes; order Pseudonocardiales; family Pseudonocardiaceae; genus Actinosynnema; species Actinosynnema sp. CA-299493. The sequence continues at coordinate 6,367,482 of NZ_CP191993.1, read as the reverse complement.
GGCCGGGCTCCACCGACCTGTCGGCGGTGCCCCAGCCGTGGGCGGGGTTGTTCACCGGGCTCTACGTGGCCGAGTGCCTGTCCTTCGGCGCGGGCATCGGGTTCCTGTCAGCGGGCCGGGGACGGGTGACCGGTCTGGGGCGCTCGCCCTGGCTGACCACGTCGGCCCACCTGTCGATCGTCTGGCTGCTGGTCGCCTGGTGGCCTCAGGACAACTTCTACCGGCTCGTCGCCAAGAACGACTGGGGTCGTCAGGCCGCCCTCGTCTACGGGTTCAACATCACCTTGATGATCGCCGCGGCCGTACTCGTCGTGTTCGCGGCCCGCGACCGTCGCGTGGCCTGACCTCCAGATCGGCGAACATCCCGCCCAGGGCCGCGTTCGCGTCGCGGACGGCGGCTTCGGCGTCCACGAGGGACTGCCCGTCCCGTGCCGCGAGCGCCACGCCCAGGTAGGGAACCGGGTCGAACGCGGCTGTCGGGATGGTGACCAGCAGGGTCGCTCCGAGCTCCCGGCATCGTCGTGCGGTGCGGGCGACGTGGTCGCGCAGCGCCCCCGAGGGCAGCCGTGCGCCCAGGGGTAGCCGATCGAGGGTGCGGACGAGGTGGCGTCCTCCACGCCGGCGGTCGAGGGCGGCTTGGAGGTGGAACGCGACGGCCGGCCCGGTGAGTCGCAGGTTGATCTCGATGGGAGCGAGGCGGCCCGACCCGGCGGTCACGAAGTCGACGTCGTACCAACCCCGGTAGCCCTCCTCGGACAACGTCCGGCCCACCGCGACCCCGAAGCCGACGGCTGTGTCGCTGAGCGGACTGGGCAGGGCACCCGGGCCGACGGTGACGCCTCGGTAACTGGTGCCGTCGACGTCCATCAGCCCGACGCCGACCGGGTGAACCTCGCCGTCGGCGTCGATGACGGCGTCGAAGGTGGGATCGCGGTACGGGCCTGATCCCTCCACGTACTCCTCCACCAGCAGGCCACCTGCCGCCCATCGCCGTGCCGGCGCCCGGCGCCCCTCGCGGGACACGACGACGGTGCCGGAACCGCCGACGCCGTACTCCTCCTTCAACACCACCCGCTTCCCTGCGGCCAGTTCCCGGGCCAGCGCGCGACGTGAACCGACCAACCGTTGTTCGGGGACGACGATTCTCGGGTGTTCCGGAGCCAGCGCGCGGAACAGCGCGTTAGCCTGCCTCTTGGACTCGTACCGCCTGACGGCCTGCACCACCCCGTCTGGTGACGGGGAAATACGGTCGAACGCCGTCGTGCGGCCCCACGGCAGCACCAGTGCTCCACGGGAGGTGAGGCGTTCCAGCAGCTCCGGCCGGGCCAGGATCGCGTCGGACACGCGGCCGTCCCCCGCGATCCCGCTGTGCACCTCCACCTCGCCCCAACCGAGCACGGCACTGACGTCCCGGACCCACCACTCGTCGACCGGCTGCGGAAGAACGACCAACGAGGGCCGCGGCCCGCACAAGGCGGCCAGACAGGAGTAGTGGTCCGGCCCTCTCACCTCACCGCTGAACTGGCCGTTGAACTCGGCGACGTTGCCGACGTGCACCGTGGGTCCGCCCTCACGCCACACCACCGACCACAACGGCTCCGGACGAACCGGCCACGCGACCAACACGGGCAGTCCCCGGCCCTGGCCCGTTCGCTCCGCTCCCATCGCCAAGTGGAACGGCTCGGCGTGCGGGTCGGACTCGATCGTCACCCGGTCGAACCCCAGCCGCGCCGCCTCGTCCATCACGTGTCGGTACAGCACCCGTCCGATACCACTGCCGATCGCGTCCGGCTCCACGAACAGCAGGCCGAGTTCACCGTCCGGCGGGTCCCCCTCCAACGTGGCCACACCCAGGACCACGCCACCCCGTTCGGCGACCACCGCGCGCCGTTCGACGACTTCAGCGGGCCGGAGCCGAAGCGCCTCCTCGCAGTCGGCCAGAAACGCCTCGTCGTAGCCCCAATGCGCCTTGGAACGCATCACCAGCCCGCTCAACGCCTCCGCTTCCTCCGGTCGCGCCACCCTCAGCGCCACCGCTCCCGTCAGCTCGTCCATGCCTCGACCTTCCCACGGAGGACTGTAAAACGAGTGGCTCTGGCGCACTTTCGATGGTGAAGTTAGTCGAAGAGGATGCGGTGTCGTAGGAGGTCGAAGCTGGCTCTTCCGTACGTCCGGCGCTTGATCGGTTTGGTCCTGGTGTTCACGCATTTGGCGCTGTGCTTGCCGAGAATGTTGTCCGTGCAGTTCAGGCAGCGTGGCGATACTCGATGAGGATGCCGCCCAGTCGTTGCGGGTGTCGGCGACATCGCGGACCGATAGTGGACGGCGATATCCGGTATAAAGCGTGCGTAACTCCTGTACCTTGCCACCGCAGCCTCGACTCCACCGGAACGGGCCGCATCTGGTGGACGATGTGCTGGAGGCCCGTGCTCCGCGTATTCTCCATCGTGTTCGATGACCGCCAGTCGGAAGCCGGAACTGCTGATCGACAACGCCGGACACCGATCACGGATGGACCTGTCGTGGTTAGTAGTGGCGTGGCGAGGGAAGGTGTGAGAGAACGATGCGATTACCGAAGGGTTTTGAGGAGTTCGCGAGAAGGACGTCGCCGTGGTTGTCGCGTACGGCATACCTGTTGACGGGTGATGCCGTGCGTGCCGAGGATCTGCTACGAACCGTGCTGGCACGGGTGTTGCGGGCCTGGTGGCGTGTCCGTCGCGCTCCCGAGCCGTACGCGCATCGGATCCTGATCAGAGCTTACGCCGCGTGGTGGCGGCGGGAGCGGCGCTCTGGGCCGGAGGCCGCCCCGCACGAGACCGAGGACGTGCACGTGCACGTGCTGCGGATGGTGGCGGTCGGAGACGAGGCGCGGGCCGGTCGTCAGCGCCGGGTGTTGACCGTGGTGGCGTGTCTGCTACTGGTAGGCGCGGCTGTAACCACGATGAAGTTGTACCGGGGAGGTGAACCCGGTGTCGGGGTCCCCGTCGTTCCTTCTGCGCCGAACCGTGAAGGGGAATATCGCGATGGCACCCGTATCGTGGCGAAAGGAGTGGCTTCGGCGCCCGGCCCGGTGACCATTCGTTACCGGCCGCGCTTTGGTTTGCCCGAGGTGTTCACCGAATGTGTGCTCGGCAAGGGCCATCCGCCCGGTTACCGTGCGGCCGTTGCGGTCAACGGTGTCCCTGCGTTCGAGACGCCCTGTGGTGGTCTGCCCTCGGAGACCGCCGACTGGCGCGGTCTGGTGGCCGGCGGGGAAGCCTTGGTGACCGTAACGGTGTTCCCGGAGCCTCAGGTCCCGGGTGTCGCCCCACCGTCCATGCCACCGGGCCTGGAAGTGCGGGTGTCGATCGGGGAGCCGGTTCCGGTCGACGACTACCCGCTGCCGCCGCCCCCTCCGCAGCTCTGGTCGGTCGAGGGGCAGGTCGCGCTGGAGGATGGCGAGGTCCTGCTGCGGTCGGACCCGACCGGACCCAGCCGCGTCCAGCAGGTGACGGCAGTGCTGCCGGAGCGGGGCACTTACCGCTTCGTCACCAATGCCCCAGGCCGGGTGTTGATCGACTTCGGAGGTGTGGCCCGTACCGTGGGATCGTGGACCTACGACGGCTACGTGTCGGCGCACACCGTGCCGTTGGCCGGCGGCGAGATCACGGTCACTGTACGGCCGGAGAACCACCACGGCGACTGGGCGTTGCTGCTGATGCGATGAGCAGCGCTGAACTGTGCGCCTGCCGACAACCTCATCCATGTTCGAAAGCGTACGAAGCCCAAGACCTTGAAAAGGGGCTTGATCCAACCCTGTGCTTGCCGAAAATTCCACCCATACAGGTCAGATGCTTGTCATGCGGTTCGGCCTCCTGGCGCGGAGTCGGCATCCTGCAGTCGCGCCTGGCGGCGGTCGATGCCGCGCCTCAGTCGAGTGTGCGGCCTGGAGGACGACTTGCTGTGCACAGCGGTCCTGCGCGCCAGCGCTGCGGCTGGCCTGTTCGCCTGCGAGGACCTCGTGTACGGCACCTGGATTGCAGTGGTGTCCCGACGTTCAGTGGGAGCTATCGTCAAGACCTGTGGATCAAGTTCTTTAGGCGGCTTCCTCGTCGGGTCGTTCGACCAGGACGCCGTTGACGAAGGTGGCGCCGGCTCGTACGAGTGCGACGAGGTGTGGTGCGTTCACCGCCCGCCAGCGGGCCTGGGCGGACTCGATCAGTGTGAACGCCATCGCCAGGCCGGCGGCTCGCGAGCCCGGGTCCCTTGGTGACCTTGGTGCGATGCCGCACGGTGGCGAAGGTGGACTCGATCGGGTTGGTGGTGCGCAGGTGGATCCAGTGCTCGGCCGGGTAGTCGTAGAAGGTCAGTAGCTCGTCGAGGTCGCCGGTGATCTTGGCGACCGCTTTGGGGAACTTCGCGCCGTAGGCGGTCTGGAACGCGGTGACCGCCTCGATGGCGTGCCGCTTGTCCTCGGCGTTCCAGATGTCGGCCAAGGCCTTCTTCGCACCGGGGTGGGCGGTTTTCGGCAGTGCCGCGAGCGTGTTGCCGATTTTGTGGAACCAGCAGCGTTGAGCGCGGGTGCCGGGGAAGACCTCTCGCAGCGCGCCCCAGAACCCCAGGGCGCCGTCGCCGACCGCCAGTGAGCCTTTTTCATCCTGCGGTGGTCTCGTAGTTCTGTAGGACGTGGATGGCTTTGGCCAGGCGGCCGGCGCGGTAGGGGCAGCTGCGTAGTTTGCGCAGGACGCGCCAGGTCTTGAGTTGGGCGTTGGCGCGTTCGCCCGGGCCGCGCAGGCGGGCGTGGGCGCGGTTGGCGTCCTTCTGCGACTGTGGCTTGTTGCGGCCCTTGTACGGGGTGATCACATGGTGGCCGGTCTCGTCGTAGCCGTGGTAGCCCTTGTCGCCCAGGGCGATCAACCCTGCCTCGCGCAGCGCGGCGAGAATCTGCCATATCCGGGCGGCGGCGGTGTCGTGCGTGCTGCCGGGCAGTTGGCCCGACACCCACAGGATCGTGCCGTCCGGTGAGGCGATGACCTGCAGGTTCACCCCGTGCATGCGGTGTTTGCCCGAATAGAAGGGCCGGTCGGCGGCGACGCGGTCGATCGGGATGAGCGTGCCGTCGACGATCACGTAGGCCATGCCCCGACGCTTCGCCGTGCGCAGCGCCTCGCGCAGTTTCGGGGCCCGCGCCGCCAGGAGTTCGACGGTCTCGTTGACGTAGCGCCAGGCCGTCGTGGTGGAGACGCCGAACCCGGCGCCGATCTCGGCGAAGGTCTCGCCCTTGCGCAGGTACACCAGCACCAGCAGGGCCTGCTGACCCGGGTCGAGCCTGCGCCATACCGATCCGGACTGTCGGCGGTGGGCGCGGACCACGCCGGAGACGAAGGTCAGGGTCCGATGTGACAACGGCAGCGCGGCACGGTAGAACAGCATGTGAAGCCTTCGGTAACAACAGGACTGATCTTGGTCGACAGTCCTCCTACCGAGGGCTTCATCCCGTTGCGGCACCGACACGCCGACGATCGCCGGTTTGTGGCCCACATCCCTTGCCTGCCACCGCATCCCTACCAGGATGAAAAACGTTCAGTACCGGCGCGGTCATACCGCGTCGGGCGCAGTCACGCAGCAGGTCCGCCCAGGACTCGGTCGACTCGCGGTAGCCGTCGGCCAGGGCGACGAGCTCCTTGCGGCCGTCGGCACGGACCCCGATCACGACCAGCGGGCAGAGTCTGTGTTCTTCCAGGCGGATGTTGACGTGGATGCCGTCCGCCCACAGGTAGACGTAGTCCACACCGGACAGGTCACGTTCGGCGAAGGCGCGTTGCTCGGCCTTCCACTGCTCGGTCAGCCTGGTGATCACAGGCGCGGACAGGCCCTTCCCACTGCCGAGGAACTGCCCCAGCGCGGGCACGAAGTCCCCGGATGACAGGCCGTGCAGGTACAGCAGCGGCAACACCTCGGTGATCTTCGGGGTCTTGCGCGCCCAGGCGGGCAGGATCGCCGAGGAGAACCGCTTCCGCTCACCGGTGTCGGGGTCAGTGCGCCTGTCGTTGACCCGCGGCGCGGTCACCTCCACCGCGCCCGCGCTGGTGAGCACCTCGCGCGGCTGGTGGTGGCCGTTGCGCACCACCAGACGGCGGCCGTGCTCGTCACGCTCGTCGGCGAACGCGGCGATGTAGGCGTCGACCTCGGCCCGCAACGCCTCGGCCAGCATCCGGCGGGCGCCCTCGCGGACGATCCGGTCGATCAACGACTCCTCGCCGGCGACCGGGCGGTCGTCACCGGAAGCGGGGTCGGGGACTACGGTAAGCATGGGCGTGCCTTCCCAACCGACGCGCCAACGTCGGCTTGTTTGGGACCAGCTACTCGATCACCGGGAAGGTACGCCCCTTCACCGGCCGATCCACAGGTCTCAAGCATTGCTCGTTCAGCGGTTGGGTCTACTATCCAGTGTGTGAGCTCTCCGGCTGCCCGTTCGTCCGAGCCTGACCGGCCTGTCGGCCGGGCGGCGGACGTGGATGGTCTGGAGTCGGCGCCCGAGTGGGTGGGTGACGGCAGGGCGGCTGAGTTGTTCGGTTCGCCGGAGTTGATCCGTGCAGCCTTGCTGCCGGAGCATGCCGGCGAGTTCGATGCGGCTTTCGATGCCGCGTTGAGCGCGGCCCGGCGGACTCTGCGTCTGGACCAATTGCGGTCGACCTTGCAGGTGTGGCGGCGGGTCGCACTGCTGGCCCGCGAGGACCCGGAGGCGGCCCGTCGGCTGGTGGACACCACCGTCGAAGTCCGTCGTGCGGGTGTCTCCCGGCCGGGCAGTGTGTCGTGGGACGAGTTGCGAGCGGAGTTGGGTCTGTAGTCGCCGGTAACCCAGGCGGCGGTCGACCACGATCATGGCGTACACCCTCGACATCGATCCTGATGCGCAGGAGCAGATCCGTGCGCTTCCGCCTGAGGCGCTTGTCGCGCTGGGTGAGGCGTTCGAAGTCCTGACCCTGGTGCCCGAGCGGGGCAGCCCGCTCAACCCGGACAATCCGGATGGCGGGCTGTTCCACCTCACGTTCGGCCAAGGGCTCGGATTGATTACCTATCTGCTCTTGACCTCCCAGGACCGGGTGGATGTGCTGCTGGTGACCTGGGTGTCCTTCGACTGCGACCACGGTTCCTGATCCGATTGGCGGTTCGGGGTCTTGAGCAGCATGTAGGAGCAGGCAGTGGGAGCAAAATGGGAGCCGTTGGACGGGTTCAACAGCGTCGAACCGAATTCAACGGCACCCAATAGTCGCATTCTTCCTGCGCTAATTCTATTTTCCCTGGTAGGGGCTTTGTTCTGGCTTCGTTCAGCAGCGCGACCACCTCCGGCGGGTAGTCACGGCCCAACGAGTCCGCCCGGCCCAGGAACTCGTGCAGCTCGCGGGCGCAGCCGCAGAGCACCGAAGCGACCGGGTGGTGGTCGGAGACCAGGTCGACCCGCTCGCCCGCGACGTCCAGCGCCCGCGCCGCGCGGGCCAGCAGCACCCGCCGCTTCCCGAGCCGGTCGACGATCCTGTGCCGCTCGAAAAGTCATCGCCGCTGGTAGAACGAGGGCGCCGTCGTCTTTGGGAGCATGGCCGGGTGATCGTGTCCCTGCTGTACAAGGTGACCCGGAAGCTGCTGTCCGTCCCGGCGGTGTTGCTGCGCGGTCAAGCGGCGAAGGACGCCGAGCTGCTCGTGCTGCGCCACGAGAACGCCGTACTCCGTCGGCAACTCGCCGGTCCGGTCCGCTACGAGCCCGTGGACCGGTTCTGGTTCGCCGCCCTGTCCGGGTTGGTGGACCGGCGGCGGTGGCGGGAGGTCTTCCCGGTCACGCCGGGCACCCTGCTCGCCTGGCACCGCAGGTTCGTGGTCCGCAAATGGGACTACTCTGCACGTCGACGCACCGGGCGTCCACCGACTCGAGCGGCGATCAAGTCGCTCGTACTGCGGCTTGCCAGGGAAAATCCACGGTGGGGTCATCGGCGGATCCAGGGCGAACTGGCCCGACTCGGCCACCGCATCGCCGCCTCGACGGTCTGGCGGATCCTGCGCTACGCGGGCATCGACCCGGCACCACGCCGTGATGGCCCGACTTGGCGAGAATTCCTCACCGCCCAGGCCCAGGGCATCATCGCGGCCGACTTCCTCCACCTCGACACCGTGCTCGGTCGAAGGCTCTACGCCCTGGCGTTCCTCGAACACGGCACCAGGCGCCTGCACATCACCGGCGTCACCGCCCACCCGACCCAGGCCTGGACAACGCAGCAAGCCAGGAACCTCGCCGCCGACCTCGGAACACGCATGGAATCCCTGCGCTTCCTACTCCGCGACCGCGACGGCAAGTACAGCCAGACGTTCGACACCGTCTTCCAGACCGACGACCTGTACGTGATCACGAGCGCACCGCAGGCACCGCGGATGAACGCCCACTGTGAACGGGTCATCGGCACCATCAGACGCGAACTCCTCGACCACATCCTCATCACCGGCGAAACCCACGCACGACAGGTCCTCAAGACCTACGAAGACCACTACAACAGACACAGACCCCACCAAGCCCGCGACCAACTACCACCCGAGAGCCAGCGACACCCCGCCGCGGTGCACGACCTCGACACCCACAGAGTGCTTCGCACCCGCATCCTCGGCGGCCTCATCAACGAATACAGACATGCCGCCTGACCAGGAGCGATGACTTTCCGAGCGGCACAGGGCATGCCGGTCGGAGCTTGTGGTGGCTGGTTGACGGGCCTCCCGCGCGACCGGGAGGCCCGTCGACCCTGGGCTGGCTGGTCATATCGCTTGCTCAGGGGTGCCCCCTAAACGGGGCTGAGTCGAGGGTAGCCCGTGTACACGGCGTGCCGCGCGGGTCCGCTGGGACAGCGTGGGACAGCACGCGCAGCGGGAATGTGACTGTGTGGATCAGGCACGGGCAGACTGGTACGCACTCCAGCCCACCGGCGGGTCAATGTTGGTGAGGCAGGTCGTTCGGAGCGCAACGCGACTGCGCGCCGGAGGTGCGATGGGGTTCCTGCGGGGGCCGCTCGCACAGGGTGTCGGCTCGAAGGCTGGCTGGTCATGTTCACTACGAGGGTCCGTCCGAAGACGTCACTGCGCCGGGCGGGGCACTTCGTGATCTTGTGGAAGGGAAGTGGTCCGCCATGGCGAACAAGTCTGGTGGCACCCAGGGCGAGCCGCTCGGAAACGAGCCACACGGGCAGTCGCCCCGCGGCAACGGCCTGGGTAGCCGCGGTCCCCGTGTGGTGCACGCGCTGGAACTGGTGTTGTTCGTGCTCGCGGGCATTGCGGTGATGGTGGTGGCGTCGCTGTACGCAACCACGCCGCTCTACGCGGTGTTGCTGGTGCTGGCGCTGCTGTTCGGGGTGCTGCTGGCCTCCCGCGCGGAGCCCAAGATGCTGGGCGCGTGGCTGCGCCGACTGTTCGACCGCCTGTCCGGTGGGCCTGACGGGCCCACCGGAGTCTAGGGGGCGTCGTGGGGCCGATGACGGCGCGAGCGGTGAAGTCGACCTGGGTTGCCGCGCGTGAGCGCGGCAACCCAGCCCTGCGGGAACTGCACGAGGCCATCCTCCGACTGCATCGGGGGCAGCCCGGAGCCCGGCGGCTGCCGACGTGGTTCGACTTCGCGGTGAAGTGCGGCTGGCTGTTGCCGTTGGCGCACTACACGCTGGTGGTGTTCCATCTGGACGCCACGCTGGAACAGCGCCAACGGATGGAAGAGCTCTGGCGTACGGCGCGGTGCGGCCAGGAGGGAATCGACGGCCGGGATGGCTTCGAGGGCTTGGAGGTCTGGACCCCGCCAACCAGCACAGCTGGCACCGAGTCTGACAAGAACCGCAGCGGCGTGATCGACGTGCATAGCTTGATACGCGACGAACTCGATGCGGCGGGCCTGAACAGGCTCTACGACCAAACCCTAGTCGAGGACGTGCTGGTCAAATCCGTCCGCACGGTCCTCCGGCCCTTAATTCAGGCCCTGATGCGTAGGACAGCGGCGGCGATGACGCTGCCCACCGAGCCCGACTGGGAGGCCGACGACCCGGTGGAGTCTGCTGATGGTCGGATCCTCATCAACCACCGGGTTAGCGAGCAGGTAGGAGAGCCGGGGGCTGTCGCGGCCGTCGCCAGGGCAGAAGTCGACGTCGTGAGGCCGTGCGTGCCCACCGCGGCGGAGGACCTGCGGGCAGACACTCCTCGGCAGTTCGCCGAGATGCTGGAACGGATCCGTGCGAACTCCGGTTTTCCGGCGCGTCGCCTGGCCCGCATGGCGAAGGTGCCGCACGGCAGCGTGCACCGAATGCTGGATCCGGCCCGTGGGGTACTGCCGACCAAGCCCGACAGCGTGCGCGCGTTCGTGACCACGTGCGGCCTGCTGGACGAGCAGACCGAACAGGTCATGCAGATCTGGGCGCGACTGCATCACCAGCAAACCGCGCGGAGGTCGAGCGATGCACACATGACAGAGGCGGCATTGGATCAGCCGCTGGTGGAGCTGCACGAGTCGATAGCCGCGCTGCTCTCCTCCCGCGGCCAGTGGCGGCAGGCATACCAGCACCTGCGGTCGGCGTTCGACCTGGTTTACGCCGACCAGTGCGACCAGCCGCACGTGCCGGGGCAGAAACGCCGCGAGGTCGACCGTGTACCTGCCGAAAATGTCGTCCGTGCAGGTCAGGCAGCCTGGTAGTACTCGTTGAGGATGCCGCCCAACCGCTGCCGCCGGCGGATATCCAGGTGGGTGACTGCGACTTGGTCGGTGACGGGATGTGGCAGGGCGCGTAGCGGTCGTGCGTTGTGGATGCCTTGGTGGGGGCGGTGGGTGTTGTAGAACTTCTCGTACTCGCGTAGTGCGTGGAGTAGGTGTTGTTGGTTCCGGATGAGGGTCCGGTCGAGGAGTTCTCGGCGGCAGCTGTGGATCCAGCGTTCCGTGATCGCGTTCATGCGCGGTATCCGGACACCGGTGAGGAGGACCTGGACACCGGCGTCGGCGAGGACGGCGTCGAACAGGGTGGGGAACTTTCCATCCCGGTCGCGGATCAGGAATCGCGCGGAACCACCCGCCTCCTCGAGATCCATGACGAGGTTCCTGGCGGCTTGGGTGCCCGGGAGGTGGTCGGGTGTGCGGTGGCGCCGAGGACTCTGATTCGGCGGCTGGCGTGCTCGATCACCGCGAGTACGTGAAGACGGGTGCCGCTCAGGGTGGTGGTCTCGGAGAAGTCGCAGGCCAGGATCGCGTGGGCTTAGTGTCCGTTTCCGAGCTTGGGCTGGTGAAGGGCCTTTGGTGCGGACACAAGGAACTCCTGGTAGATCGGACGGTGTCTATGCGCCGTTCCACCAGGAGTTCCGTTGTTATCGTGCCCGATGCCCGCGGGCGGGTCCACCGCGGGTGCCCCGTGCTGTCGTCTGTCCGCCTCCCACCAGCCCGCGCGACGGACGGCGCGGTATCCCACCGACGTCACCGACGCGCAGTGGGCCGAGCTGGACCCGTTGTTGCCGGATCCGGCGTGCCTGGCCGGTCGGGGCGGACGGTGGGAGAAGCACTGCCGCCGGGTGATCGTGGACGCGATCCTGTACGTGGTCGACAACGGCATCAAGTGGCGGGCACTTCCCGTCGACTTCCCGCCCTGGCAGACGGTCTACAAGCGCTTCGCCGCCTGGGAGAAGGCCGGTGCGTCGCAGCGGTTGCTCGACGCGTTGCGTGACCGCGTCCGCCTGGCGGAGGGCCGGGAGGCGGCACCCTCGGCGGCGGTGGTCGACTCGCAGTCGGTGCGCGCCGCCGCCACCGTGGGCCGGGCCACGCGTGGCTGGGACGGAGGGAAGAAGGTCGCCGGCCGCAAGCGGCACATCGTCGTGGACACCCTGGGCTTGCTGTTGGCCGTGTTGGTGACGCCCGCCTCGACGCAGGACCGGGTCGCCGCCCGCAGCCTGCTGCGCCGGATGCGCGACACCGCCGGCGGGCGGGTCCGTCTGGTGTGGGCCGACGGCGCCTACACCGGCCCTCTGATCGACTGGGCACGAAAGACACTTCGTCTGGTGATCGAGATCGTCCAACGCCCGCAAGTGCCGTACTTCACCGTGCTGCCCCGCAGGTGGGTGGTGGAGCGGACGTTGGCGTGGATCACCGGGCACCGCCGCTGCGTCCGCGACTACGAACGCCTACCCCACCACCACGAGGCCATGGTCCGCTGGTCCATGATCCACATCACCAGCCGCCGACTCACCAGACCCCGGTAGCTCGGAAACAGCTACTTAGGAGCGGAGGAAGGCCGACCAGGTCGTGGAGACGCGTTCTGGTGCCGGGTCGACTCCGGCGTCTTTGAGGATCTGCCAGACGGTGGAGGCGGCGACTGTGATGCCGAGGACGAGGAGTTCGCCGTGGATGTGGCGGTAGCCCCAGGTGGGGTTCTCGTGCGTTAGGCGTAGTACCAGGAGTCGGATCGAGCGGATGGTTCGTGGTCGGCTGGGCCGCTTGGGGCGGGATCTGGCTGCGTGGCGGCGGGCGAGGAGGTCGCGGTGCCATCGCAGGACTGTCTCCGGCGTACCAGTAGTCGGAGTCGACGAAGTGCTTGCGTCGGGAGTCGGTGCAGCAGTGCCGCGAGGAATGCCCGGTCGGCGGGGGAGAACCGTGGGCGGGTGTCTCCGAGTTGGCGTTGCAGGACCATGATCTGGTGGCGCAGCCCCAGGATCTCCACGTCCTTGTCCCGATCGCTCATGGGCAGCAGGCGCAGCAACGCGAACGTGTTGGTCACGCCCAGGTAGGCCATTCGGAGCAGCACAGCCGGTCATCATGCCGCGTCAGCCAACGGCACTGCGGATGGCAGCCCTCCCGTGAGCGCTTGACGCCTCTTGGACTTATACGTCCCCTACCTGCATGGATGAGGTTTTCGGCAGGCACAGCGGCGACGATCCGCGGACGCCCGTAGGCACCCCGGTGACCGGCGTGGACCTCCCCGATCTCGGCGGCCAGGCGCTTGTCGTCCGCGGCCCGCTCCGCCCTGGCCGGGGCCGCGGCCAACCATTCGTAGAGCCCGGACGCCGTACGCCCAGGACCCTGCACAGCCGGGTGACGCCGAAGACGGCGCGGTGTTCGGAGATGAACCGGTAGCTGCGGGTCAACGACCCATCGCCGAGTAGCCGGGAGGAGTTTCACCTCCCGGCCCTCACAGAACCGTGCGTAACAGTCTCCCGTTACACGGCTCTTGTCGTCCTGATCATCAAACCAGTACGGCGGTCACGGTTGGCGTGAGGCGCCAGTGCGCGAACATGCGGGGATACCGCTGGGCGATCTCCTGCAACTTCGCAAGCGCCTTCCGTTTGCCTGAGAGCCGTTTGTACTTCTTGCGGATCCAACGCACCAAGTAGGCGTTGATGCGCATCACGAAAGGAATCAACTCCCAAGGCCGGAAACGGCCGTAGTAGTTGATCCAGCCCGCCACCTTCGGATTGACCCTGCGGGCGAGCTCCCGGAAGGGCAGATCGGTTCGACGGTGCAGATGCCAACTCCGCACTTCCCGTCCGATCCTCGTCAACGCATGTCTGCTGATGCCCGGGTCGAACGCCAGGAACAGGTTCCCCTGTCGGCTCCGGTTCTTCCTGGCGCGGAACGTGTACCCGAGGAACGTGAAGGTCGTGTGCTCGAAGGAGCGTCGACGGTTCCCGTCCGCGCAGTAGACGATCCGGGTCTTGGTCGGATGTAGGACCAGTCCGACCTCGGCCATCCTGTCCGTGAGCGCGGCCAGCACTTGACGGGCCTGGGGCTCGGTGACGCAGTGCAACACCGCATCGTCCGCGTAGCGTTCGAACCAGACGGTCGGGAACTCCCGGGCCATCCAGGCATCGAACGCATAGTGCAGGAACAGATTCGCCAGTACAGGAGACACCGGGGCTCCTTGCGGAGTCCCGCGTTCCCGCTTCAGCAGGCTGCCGTCTGGCATCGCGAGCGGCGCTTCGAGCCACCGTCTCACATACAGCTTCACCCAGACGGCGTCGGTGTGGGCTTCCACGGCCTTGACCAGCAGGTTCCAGGGCACGCTGTCAAAGAACCCGGCGATATCGAACTCCACCACCCAGTCCCGTTTCCAGCAGCGTTCCCGACATTTCCCCACCGCGTCCAAGGCCGACCGCCCGGGCCGGTATCCGAAGGAATCCGGGTGGAAAATCGGTTCCACCCTTCGCATCAGATGCCGGGCCACCACGGTCTGGGCCACACGATCGGCGACACCGGGGATGCCGAGCATCCTCATGCCACCGCCATGCGGCTTGGGAATCTCCACCGCACGCACCGGAGGCGGAAAGTAGGAGCCCGACGACATGCGATTCCAGACCTTGTAGAGGTTGCCCTTCAGGTCCTTCTCGAACTCGTAGACGCTCTGACCGTCAACCCCGGGCGCACCCTTGTTCGCCTTGACTTCCTCCCAGGCTTTCCTGACGTCCCACTTCGAGATGTCAAACGGCTTGGTCGATGACTTCAACTGGTCCACCGAACTCCTCCCGGACCATGTCCGGTTGATGCGATCAACTCAGTCACGAACGACCCGACCCCTTCGCTCCACCCTCATTACAAGGGCTTCACCGCTACTACGAGCCGGTCCGCCGGCAGGTCCCGTATCGGTACTCAGCCCCTTGCAGAGTCAGCTGCTTGGAGAGCTCCCTCTCGCCAACCGCCAGAAGCGGTAGGTAGTGCCGAGACCTGCCTTCTCCTGTTCCATGCGAAAGCCGCAGATCGGGCTCACGTCGCCTGCATGCCGGACACCGCCTGACCAATAGACGGGCACCCGTCAGGCTCATCCCGGAGCTTGAGGAACGCCCCGGTTTTGATGTCGTCTGGTTTTGTTTCGACACTTCAGCAGCGATTCACTTGCGTTCGTCTTCCCGATCCCCACCTGACGCCTCGTGCGACGCCTTTTCCTCATCGCTCACCACGACGGTCTTCAGCCAACGCGGCATGAGGCGGTTTGAAGCCTCCCCCCGTAGGGCGGCTCCGAAGGGCCATACCTTCATCTTCCGCACAGCATCACTTCCGAAAGCTGCCCTACGATCAGCTCCCTTTCGTGTTCAGGACACAATCCCTGGCAAAATACGCGGCCGCCTTGCGCAGGATGTCCTTCTCCAACTCCAGTTCCGCCACCCGCTTGCGCAGCGCCGGCAGCTCCTCCTGGTCCACCGCAGTCGCCGAGTCCACGGGACCGGCCTGAGCCTGTTCGGCGGTGCGGACCCAGTTGCGCAGGGTCTCGTGGTTCACGCCCAACTCGCGGGCGACCTGCCGCAACGGCCGGTCCGAGGAGCGGGCCAGCTCGACGGCGTCCCTGCGGAACCGCTCGGGGTACTTCGACTTGCCTGACACGGGGAACATCCTTCCCCAGACCGCTGTCTGGGATCAGGGTGTCCGGTTCAAGGGGACAACCTCACCTTGAAGTTGTCCCCGATGACCGGACACCGGATTTCATGCCACGAGGGCGAGGATGGCGACGGTGTCCGCCGCTGCAGTCGATCCGCTGTCGGAGTGGGTCGGTGGTGTGCGGGGATGTATCCCGTCGTGTGTCGACCCTGTCGAACAAGGTGATCATGCGGGGTTATGCTGCCTGGCGTGACCGGGTTCGTTCAGGTGTCCACCGCGGCCGAGAGCAGGGAGGCCGCCTTTCGGCTGGCGCGGTCCGCAGTCGGGGCGCGTCTGGCCGCCGGTGCGCAGGTGGTCGGCCCGGTCGGTTCGGTGTTCTGGCATCTGGGCGAGCTCGGTGAGGGCGAGGAGTGGCAGGTCCTGTTCAAGACCACCGCCGACCGCTTCGCCCGACTGCGCGACCATTTGGTCGCCGAGCATCCCTGGAGCAATCCAGAGGTGACCGCGACGGCGCTGGTCGACGGTTCTCCCGCGTACTTCGCGTGGTTGAGGCGGACGGTCGATCCGGAAGCCTAGGCGCCCACGGCGTCGAACATCCGGGCCACCGCGGGCAGGGAGCGGTGCTGTTCCAGTCGGCGTGCGACCTGTCGGATGCGGCTCAGCGGACGCACAGACCCGACACCGTCGGCAAGTCGGAAGGACTCGGTGACCACCAGGGCGGCGCGTTCGATCTCGTGCCCGTCGAGCAGGGCGTGGGCCAGCCAGGTCAGGTACAGCGCCTTGTCCCGTGCCTGGGTGTCGTCGAACCGTGACAACGCCGATTCCAGCACCGGCACGGCGCGCAACGGCCGGTGCAGTTCCGCCCAGCACCGTCCCGTCATGATGTCGATCTCGGTCTGGTCGACCCAGTAGACCCAGTCCGGCTCGGGCCGGTCATCCGAGCGGGCCAACTGCTCGCGCGCGAGGGCCAGTGACCGGTCCGCGTTGGCCGCGTCGCCCGCCACCGCGTAGGTCCAGGCCCTGCGCTCGGACAGCAGCGCCCCCACCCGCGGCGTCACCCCGTCCGCCGCCGCGCAGGAGGACTCGGCCAGGCCGACGTTCGGCCGCGCCACCGTCACCTCCTGGTAGGCCAGAAACGCCAGGGCATTGCCCGCCAGCGCCGGATCCTCGGCTTCACGTGCCATGGTCAGGCTCGTCTGGTAGCGCTGCCTCGCCTCGGAGTGCATGCCGGCGTCGAACGCCGCCCAGCCGGTCAGCTGTGCCTGCTCGGCCACCACCCCGACCAGGCGCTTGCGGGTCGCCCCGGTGCACCGCGCCTGGCGGATGAACGAAATCGTCCCCTCCAGCTCAGAGGCGTAGAGACGGTAGGTGTCACGGCCGCCGAGGTAGTTGTCCAACCGCCGCAGCCGCGCCGTCCGCGCGACCAGCCGATCGACATCGCCACCACCGACACCCGAGGACGACCCGAAGACGTCGGACGCGCCCAGCGCGACACCCGCTGCGGCCCCGAGGAATTGACGCCGGTCCACGTCGCCTCCCACATCGGTCCCGTCCTGCCCGCGCCGCCACACCGCGCGACGAACGAGGTTCTGCTCCTCTTTCGCCCTGCCCCGGAGCGCGACGAGCGCCCCGCCCGCCTCCAACGCCGAGTCGATGGCACGCACGATCTCCAGCGACGGCAGATTCGCCTGCAACCGCTCGGCGTAGGAGACGTACTGACGCGTATAGCCGATCCTTCTCGCCAGCTGCGGCTGGCTCAACCCCGCCTCGCCCCGACGACGCTTGATCTCCGAGGCCAGGGAAGCAGCCGCCCCACCTACATCACCGCCGTCTGGACGTGCCACGCCCGCTGACGCGTCCACACCTCTGGCCTTGCTGTCGGCGTCGTCGGACACGTGCGCCCCCATGATTACTAGAGCGGTGCAGTTGGTCACAGATCGTAGCTCCACAACATTCGGCAGGTACATCCGTGCCGAGCGCTGTCCGCCGAACGATGAGCAGAGTCCGTTGACGGCGACCTGTAGCCGCAGTGCGCGCAGGTTCGAATCCCTGGCGGGAGCACCAAAGGATGGGGACAAGGCTGACCAGGGGATCTGCACCGGCAGTCTAGTGTCCTGCGCCTGAAGTTCGTTGACGAATTGTAGGGTTGTCGGGTGGCTCGTAGGGGTCGGCCGGTGGCCGTGGTGGTGTTGACGGACGAGGAACGCGAGACGCTGGCACGTTGGGCGCGGCGGGCGAAGTCGTCGCAGGCGTTGGCGCAGCGGTGCCGGATCGTGCTGGGCTGCGCCGATGGCAGGTCCAATCAGGATGTGGCGGCGGAGTTGGGGATCTGGCCGCAGACGGTGGGCAAGTGGCGGCGCCGGTTCCTGGACAAGCGCCTGGACGGTTTGGTGGACGAGCCGCGTCCCGGTGCCCCGCGGAAGATCACTGACGAGCGGGTTGAGCAGGTCGTGGTGGCCACGCTGGAACGGACGCCGGCCGACGCCACGCACTGGTCGCGGACCTCGATGGCGGCCGAGAGCGGACTGTCGCGCTCGACGGTCGGGCGGATCTGGAAGGCGTTCAACCTCAAGCCGCACCAGGTCGACACGTTCACGCTGTCCACCGATCCGCAGTTCGTGGACAAGGTCCGCGACGTGGTCGGGCTCTACCTGGACCCGCCGGAGAAGGCGTTGGTGCTGTGCGTGGACGAGAAGTCGCAGATCCAGGCGCTGGACCGGTCCGCGCCGGTGCTGCCGATGATGCCGGGCCTGCCCGAACGTCGCACCCACGACTACATCCGGCACGGCATCACCACCCTGTTCGCCGCGCTCGACATCGCCACCGGCGAGGTCATCGGTTCGATCCACCGCCGCCACCGGGCCGTGGAGTTCAAGAAGTTCCTCGCCAAGCTGGACAGGGAAGTCCCGGCCGATCTGGACGTGCACCTGGTCTGCGACAACTACGGCATCCACAAACACCCCACCGTCCGGAAGTGGCTGGAAGCGCACCCGCGCTTCCACATGCACTTCACCCCCACCTACTCCTCCTGGCTCAACCAGGTCGAGCGATGGTTCGGCCTGCTCACCGACAAACGACTACGCCGCGCCGCCCACAAGTCCCCGCGCGCCCTGGAGAACGACATCCGCGACTGGCTCAAGACCTGGAACGAGGACCCAAGCCTTTCGTCTGCACTAAGACCGCATCTCATTTGGGGTTGTTGTGGGTCAGCAGGTCCAGCTTGTCGGCTCGGCGGTAGCAGATCACCGCGCAGGCCAGTTGGGTGAATGCCGTGAAGTGGGCGGCCTTGCGTTCGTAGCGGCGGGCCAGTCGTCGGAACCGGGAAACCCACTCCAGGGTCCGTTCGATGACGTACCGGTGGCGTCCCAGTCGCTTGGCGGACTCGATGCCGCGGCGGGCGATCCGGGCGATGATGCCCCGCCTGCGCAGTGTGGCGCGGCAGGTCGGGTAGTCGTAGCCCTTGTCGGCGTGCAGCTTGCGCGGCCGACGACGAGGACGGCCGACGGGTCCCTTGACCGGGGCGA
The DNA here is from genome assembly GCF_050946825.1 of Actinosynnema sp. CA-299493. Lineage (NCBI taxonomy): Bacteria > Bacillati > Actinomycetota > Actinomycetes > Pseudonocardiales > Pseudonocardiaceae > Actinosynnema > Actinosynnema sp. CA-299493. The sequence goes on along the minus strand of NZ_CP191993.1, from coordinate 6,348,621 downwards.
CGGCGTCGACCACGGTCTCCAGCAGCAGGTGGTCGTTGCGGTTGGCCGCGGAGACCACGACCGTCAGCGGGATGCCGCCGCGGTCGCCCATCGCGTGGATCTTCGAGCCGGGTTTGCCCCTGTCGACCGGGCTGGGGCCGGTCAGATCCCCCCTTTGACCGCGCGGACGTGCATGCTGTCCACCGACGCCCGCGACCAGTCGATCGCCCCGGCGACGCCGAGCAGGTCCAGGGTCGTGTCGTGCAGCCGGGCGAACACGTCCGCCTCGACCCACTCCGAGAACCGGCGATGCGCGGTGGGGGAACTGATCCCGAACGAGGCGGACAACGCCGACCAGGCACACCCCGTCCGCAACACGTACACGATGGCCGCCAACACGGTCCGGTCGTCCAGCCGACGACGCCCACCGCCCTGGTGGCGTTGCGGCGCGCCGGGCAACAACGGCTTCGCCAACAGCCACAACGGCTCCGGGCACCACTTCTCCACGTCGTTCATCGTCGATCAAGATAACGCCCGCGTGGCAACACTCCAAATGAGATGCGGTCTAAGGACGCGGACGAGATCCTCGACCGCCTCGCCTCATATCTTGATCGAATTCCTGGCGCAGGACACTAGGCGGGTCGCTGTAGAAGTCGACGACGATCACCACGTGGTCGATGCCACCGTCGGATTGCCAGTCGATAAACAACAGGTCGGCGATCAGTAGGTTCCAGATCTGGGCCGCGTCGGCGGCGGGGGCCCGTTCGGCGACCCATGCGCGGTCAGTCCGCTCAGTGGCAAACTCCCGCAGGTCGTGCGCCCTGCTCCAGATCCGGCTGAACGAATCACCTAACCCATTGGAATTAAAGGTCCAGATACTCTTGTCGTTCTGCGAGCGGTGCTAGCGCAGCATCTGGGGTAGTTGGCGCACCAGCGCAAGCGCGGTGAGTACGGCACGATCGACCCACTCCAGCCGTGGGCAGCGGTTAGTGCGGCGTAGTACGGCGACCTCGTGCCGCAGCACCAGCAGCTCCACGTCGTTGGCCGCCGATGACCGGTCGAGCAGGCCCAGCCAGCCGACGATCCGGACGTAGAGCAGGTCCAGCAGTCGTAGCGCCACGCCCCGCGATCATGCTCCTACGGCTCATGATGCGCGATCGCCGCAGCTCAGCGCTGGAGTGCAGAGTTCTGGAGCCTCACAGGGTTATCGGAGCGACTTGGTGTCGAGTGGGATTGCGGTTGTAAGGCGGGCACCGGTGGGGTGATCTGACGCGTGGAGTGTGCCGTGGTGGGTGGTGGCGATGCGGCGGGCGATGGGCAAGCCGAGTCCGGTGCCGCCAGTGTCGCGGGTGCGGGCGTGGTCGAGGCGGGTGAAGCGGTCGAAGATATGTTCGTGATCGTCGGTTGGGATGCCAGGACCATCGTCTGTCACTTCCAGCACTGCTTCGTCGTCGATGGTGGTCAGGCGGACGGTGATGGTGCTGGTGGCGTGGCGTTCGGCGTTGTCGAGCAGGTTGCCCAGCAGTCGGTCGAGTAGCGGCAGGCTGCCGCGCACGAGTGCCGGGTGGCGGGGTAGGTCGGTGGTCAGAGTGTGCTGGCTGCGACGGCGGGAGGTGTGCTCGCTTACCAGGTTGGTGAAATCAACGATGGCTTCGTGGCCCGTCGTGACGGGGGTGTGGTCGAGGCGCGCGAGGAGGAGCAGATCGGTGGCCAAGTGTTGCAGGCGTTCTGTGTCGGCCAGGGCGGCGTCGACGACTGCGGGCCAATCGGCAAGGTCTGGGTGGATGGTGGCGATCTCCAGTTCGGCGCGTAACGCGGCGATCGGGCTGCGGAGCTCGTGGGAAGCGTCGGCGACGAACCGTCGGTTGTCCTCCGCTGCGGCTTCCAGCCGGTCCAGGGTGGCGTTTACTGTGGCGGCGAGATCGGCAATCTCGTTGCGGGCAAGGGGCACTGGGACCCGTCGAGTCAGGTCATGCTCGGTAATATCAGCCATCTCGCGTCGGATCGCCTCCACGGGCCGGAGTACCCATCCCATCGCCAGCCACACGACACCGCCGAACAGGCTAATCAACGCTATCGCTCCGAGTGTCAAAAGCAGAATCTGATTATTGAGCGTCCGTTGACTCTCCGACAGGCGGGCACGAAGCTCGGCTGGCACCCAGTCCTGGGAAAGACTGCCGAGCCCAGTCTGTCCCTTTGCGTCGATCCCTTTGAAGTCAATCTGCTGAGGATTGGTCAAAGGCCATGACGAAAATTCGGGGACAAATGTAGTGGAATAATACTCAGCGACACAATTTATCCTTGTGTCGTGACCCGCGATGTATTCAGGTGAAATGTCGCCCAGGTCTATGGATTTGGATAGGACTCCGACTGTAGGGGAATCGGTATCCGGGAAGTCCGTACTGCCAAATATGCAGACTTGCGAAGGTGGTGAGACGACCCAGGGTATCATGTTGGGGCTACGTTTTTCAGGTGGTAACTCCCACCCTCCGGAGCTACAAAGTGCGCGATCCCCTTCCAATGTGGCTTCGATCCGGATCGCCTCGTCGCGCAGAGAGGTGGCCGCCAGTGCCACTATGGCAGCGATAGGTATGGAGATCGCCGTTACCGCCGCTATCAGAACCGGCAGGCGCAACGAGCGTCGTGGTGGCCTGTGTCCGGTCATCCGACCTCCTCTTTGTCCTCGACGAGTCGGTAGCCGAACCCTCGGACGGTGGTTATAGTGCGCCGTTGAAACGGTATGTCGATCTTGCGTCGTAGGGTGCTGATGTAGACCTCGACCAGATTCGGGTCTGGCTCGCGTGCCTCATCCCATACCCCGGCGATGATCTCGGTCTTGGACACCACTCGACCCCGGTGGCGCAGCAGGAACTCCAACACCACAAACTCCTTGGCGGTCAGCCTGATCGGTGTGCGACCGCGCCGGCACGTCCGTGAGGTCGGATCCAACTGCAGGTCCCCGGCTTGCAGTACTGCCGGTCGCGGCGTAGCCCCTCTGCGCGCCAGTGCCCGTAGACGAGCGACCAGTACCAGGTAGGAGAACGGCTTGGTCAAGTAGTCGTCGGCGCCGGTGTCCAATCCTTCGGTCTCGTCCAGTTCACCGTCCTTCGCGGTCAGCATCAGTATGGGTGTCCACACCTGCGCTGCACGCAGCCGCGCGCAGACCTTGTAGCCGTTTAGCCCAGGCAGCATCACGTCCAGGACGATCACATCGTAGGTATGCTCACTCGCCCGCCATAGTCCGTCCAGACCATCATATTCCACATCGGCGACGAAACCCTCTGCTGCAAGTCCGCGGACGAGCAGTCCTGCCAGTCGACGGTCATCCTCCACCACAAGCACTCGCATACCTTCATCATGCCGCACACAGGATTCGAAACCTGAAGAACACTTCAGCTGGGCACAGGAAGCTTCAAGGACGATGAGACACGATGGCGCCGTCAACGTGTCCGCGTTTCCCTAATAGCCTTCTCGTAGTGGGTTGACGGCAGGTTCCGGCATGATGCGAAACGGTGGTGGGCCTTCACTCGAGGTCGGATAGGCAGCGCTTTCTTGTTCGTAAAGAGATCTGGCGACCATGTCGTGGTGGTGTAGAGACCCGAGTCGATCTTGCAGGTGGTGTCGTCACTTGCCCGGCGGTTCGGTTAACGGTTCACGGGCTCTGCGGTGGCGTCTCCGAAGTGGGTCGCGATGCTGCGACCATGTGGTAGGAGTGCCCACTGGCTCGAGAAATTGTCAAAGTCTGTAGATGGACGATGTCGTCGAGGTGCTACAAGTGGAATCGGGTGAGGTGTCGAAGTCGGTGATGGGTTGGAAGTCGAGGAGTTGGAGTAGAGCTGCGCTTTGATGGTTGCCGTAGGTGACACCGGCGAAGATGTCAGTGGCGCCGTGTCGATGTCGGGCGTAGTCGACGAGCGCTGTGCAGGCGATGGTGGTGTAGCCATGGTGGTGGGGTTGTAGCTGAGCAAGTAGCCCAGACCGTAACGGGTCGAGGCGGCGTGGACGAGGTCACTTGACCGACGAGGTCACATCGGTCGTGCGGCGAAGGGCGTTGATATGCCCCTCCTTCAGGTTAGGATCGAGCTCCCGGTCGTCCTCCGGTGTCGGCCATCGTGCCTCCGCCGGTAGGCGACCTCTGCATCGCCGCGTCCCGTCCTTCAATCACTGCGATATCCCTTCGGCGGCCTGCATCCTCGTGTGGGTTAAGGAGAACGGACAGCGAATGAGGTGGCGACGTGAGCAGGGTCAGGAAAGAGTCGCTGTCGGCGCGGCGGTCCTAGGCGTGGCCGTGACGGCGGGCAGAACGCGGGGCCTCATCCGACCACCGGTACCGCAGCACCGGTCGATCGTCGTGGTCGATATGGCCGGTTCCGGGCGATGGAGCGATCCGATGCAGTTACAGGCCCGGTCGGCGTTGAACGAGGTCGTGCGAACGGCATTCCGCTCGGCGCGGATCGCGTGGTGGCGGATGGCGGTCGAGGACCGAGGCGACGGCATGATCGTGCTCGTACCTCCGTCCGTGTCGAAGTTGCACCTCCTGAACCCGGTGCTGCCGCGTCTGGCTCGGCTGATCGCCGACCGCAACAGGTCGGCCCGTACGGCGGAACGCATCCGGCTGCGAGTAGCAGTGCACGCCGGCGAGGTGCACCGCGACGCGACGGGGTGGGCCGGTACCGACATCAACCTGGCGTGCCGGCTCGTTGACGACCAGGCCGTTCGCGGCCTGCTGCGTGATGACCCCGCCCTCGACATGGCACTGGTCGTGTCGGACGCGATCCACGGGGCGGTCGTACGGCACAGCTATCAGGGCGTCACACCCACCGAGTACTCCCCGTTCAGGGTGGTGGCGAAGGAGGTGAACACCCGTGCCTGGCTGCACAGGGCCGGTTCGAGCCCCATTACACCTGCGAGGACGCACCGACAGGGAGATGTAGTGGTTACGGCACGCGCGCCGCGACGCCCGTCGCCTGCGGGGCACTGAAACCGGAATACCTCCTGCTTCACCTGTTTCTGGTGTTCCGAGCTGCGCCCAACCGATTCGTAAGCGGGCCCGTGCCGTCCTGCGCCAGCATGCCTCATGAGCCAATGCCGTTAAGTTTGGGTATTTGGGCTGGCCAGAAGTGGTGTCGGTGGGCCGGGGTGGCGGGTGATCCGGTCGGTGGCGCGTTTGACGCGGTAGGAGTTGTGTCGGGCGCGTTTGAGCACGCGGGGGCAGGTGCGGTGTCGGCGGGGCGGGTTGGGTTGCCGCAGGATTTCGGTGATCGCGTCGGCGAGGGCGTTGTCGAGGTGCTCAGGGGGTAATGGCCGCCTGGTCGGTGACCTGGCGGCGGACGACGCGGAGGCCCTTGAGGAAGGACATGCGGTCGGGGTCGTAGCCGGCGGGGTCTGCGGCGTCGAGCAGCAGGCCGCGGACGGCGTAGTGGGCCAACAGCAGTCCCCACATCTGCTGCTCGACCAGGTCGGGTGTCCTGGAGCGCAGGATCTCGCCCCGGCCGCGCAGGTCGGTTTTCAGTTCGTCCAGGGCTGATTCGGTTTCCCACCGTTGGTGATAGGCATGGGCCAGGTCCGGTGCGGGCAGCTCGTGCAGATCGGTCACGGTGGTGATCACGACGATGAGCTCGCCGTCGGGGTTGCGGTCGGGGACGGTGTACTCCACCACGCGCACCAGCCGCGCCGACTCGGCCGGGATGTCCCGGCCTTCCCCGGCCTGGGCGGCCAGGCTGGCACGCCGGTCCGCACTCAGCCCGGGGCGGTGGATCAGAGCCAGGTAGGAGCCGTCGGGCAGCCACCGCACCAGCCCCACCGACACCGACGCCCCGACCCGCCACGCCAGATCGGCACCGGTGTCGGCGAAGCGGCCGAACAGCTCGTAGGAGTACAGACCGGCGTCGGCCAACACCAGCATCCCGGGGCCGACGGAGGCGGTCAGGTCGACGGCCAGGGTGCGCTCCCCGGTGCGGACCGAGCCCGGGACCGCGCCCACGATGGCGTGACTGCCGCACTCGGCCAGAGCCGCGACGTGCAGTTTCGGATAGGCCGACGCCTTGGGCCCCGAGCCGGTCTTCCCGAACCTCTCGGCGTTGTCGGGGGTGTCGGCCACGTCGAAACTCGTCGCGTCGACCGCCATCAGCCTGCGCCCGGCAAGCCAGGCGCCCTTCGTGCCCGAACCGGCCAACGGCACGCACGCACGCTCGAATAACGCCTTCACCGGCTGCGGCCCGAGTCGCCCACGGGCCTGGGTGATCGCCGATTTGGTGGGCACCTGCCAGTCGTCGACCCACGAGCCGAGCCGGCGCAGGTTGCCGACCAGGCGGCCCATCACCTCGTCGTAGGACTCGGAGAAGAACAACCCCATCGCGATCACGTAGCGGACCATCACGTGCGCGGGCAACCGCCGGCTGCGCTTCTCCCGCCGCCCGGTGCGGTTGAGGACCTCTTCGATCAGGTCACGGTCGAACCGGGCCGACACCACACCCAGTGCGATGTGGTCGGTCAACCGGCCCTGCGGCCACGGCGGCGGCTGCACCCCAGACGACGTCACGGCCCGACACCGTACCGGCCCGCGTCAATCCACCATGCCATCCAGCACAAACGGCCTATCTGAACGGCATTGCCTCATGAGCCGGTGTCGCTCGAAAAGTTAAATACTGTCCCTGCAGGGGGATCGGCACCCGTCACAAGATCACGACCGATCGATTACTTACCGTCACCACCGAAGTGCGCCAGAGCCGCTCGTTTTGCAGTCCCTTGGCGGCCAGGGCTGCGGTCTGGCTGGAGTCGATCGACCAGCCGACGACGCGGCAGGAGTGCACGTCGAGCACGACCGCGCAGTACACCTTGCCTTCGCGGGTGGGATGTTCGGTGGTCTCGGTGACCCACAACTGGTTCGGCGCAGGTCTGGTGAAGTCACGGTCGACCAGGTCCACCGCGGTGGGCATGTCGTGTTTCGGCCGTGGTCTGCGCCGGTTGGGCAGCCCCTTGATTCCGTTGCGGTGCATGAGAGCACGATGGTGTTGTGTCCGACGGTGATCGCGCGGGCGAGGGTGAGTTCGGCGTGCACTTGTGGGGATCCGTAGACCTGGAACGACTCGACATGGATTTCGCGGATCAGATCGACGAGCCAGGCCTGGTGGATCGCCCGCGGCGAGGGAGCGCGGCCTCGCCAGTCGTAGTAGCCGGACTCCGACACTCCGAGTACGCGGCAGGCGAGCTGGATCGACCGGCCTTCGGAGACGATCACTGTGACCGCCTCGTACCGTCTTTTGGGGTGCTGCCCTCCTTGAGCAGTTCGGCGGCGCGCCGGTGGACAGCGATCTCGGCCTCGAGTTCTGCGATCCGACGACACGCCGCCACTAGCTCGGCATTGTCGACGCTGGTCGTCCCGGGCAGTTGCCCAGTGTCGATGAGCTCCTGGCGCCGCCAGGCATAGATCGTCTGGTCACTGATGTCGAGATCCGCCGCGACCTGGACCACGCGACGACCGGACGCGACCAGGCCGAGCACCTTACGCCGGAACTCGTGCGGGTACCGCTTGGGCATCGTGAGCTGTCCTCAGGGCTACTGAGATGAACAATCATCCAGTAACCCGACTCCGGGTACCAGGGGAGGATCACCGCTCGTTTACGGTCCCGTTGACCCCAGCCAGGGGAAGTATGGCGACGAATCGTGCTCCTTCGGTGGGGTGATCGGTGGCATGGAGGGTGCCGTGGTGGGTGGTGGCGATGCGGCGGGCGATGGCCAAACCCAGGCCGGTGCCGCCGGTGTCGCGGGTGCGGGCGTCGTCGATTCGGGTGAAGCGGTCGAAGACGCGCTCGCGGTCCTCGGGCGGGATGCCGGGTCCGTCGTCGAGGACTTCCAGGACCGCCTTGTAATCGGTGCTGCGCAGGCGGACGGTGATGCTGGTGGTGGTGTGGCGTTCGGCGTTGTCGAGCAGGTTGCCCAGCAGTCGGTCGAGCAGGGTACGGCTGCCGCGCACCGGCACCGGTCGGTCGGGCAGTGCGATGGTCAGGGCGTGCCGGGTGCGGTGGCGGGCGGTGTGGTCGTGGACCAGGCCGGTGAGGTCGACGGTGTCTGTGTGACCGACGGGGGAGTGGTCGAGGCGGGCGAGCAGGAGCAGGTCGCCGGCCAGGTGTTGGAGGCGTTGCGTGTCGGTCAGGGCGGCGTCGACGACCGCTGGCCAGTCGGCCTGTTCCGGGTGTGCGGTGGCGATCTCCAGCTCGGTGCGCAATGCGGCGATGGGGCTGCGCAATTCGTGGGAGGCGTCGGCCACGAACCTCCGGTTGTCCTGCACTGCGGCCTCTAACCGGTCCAGGGTGGCGTTGACCGTGGACGCCAGGCGCGCGATCTCGCTGCGGACGGGGGGTACCGGGACTCTGCGGGCCAGGTCGTGCTCGGTGATGTCGGCCATCTCCCGTCTGATCACCTCGACTGGCCGTAGCACTCGCCCCATGGCAAACCAGACCACGTAGGCGACGGTGCCGATCAGCACTAGCCATCCGACAGCCAGAATGAGCACCTGTCTGTTGATCGTCCGTTGGGCGTCGACCAGATCGCTCCCCAGATGAAGAAGTTGCGAGACTGGTCGACTCGGTCCGATCCTGCCGTTGTCCGATACTGGGTGGTAGTCGATGCTGGCAGGGTCGGTGAACGGCCACAGTGACAGTTCCGCAACCCATGCCTGAGATATGTAATGGGCGTTGGCCGACACCACCTTGTCGGCGTCGGTGACTCCGGCTACGACGACGTCGCCCATCCTCGCGGACGTTACCTCGATCTCGCTCGAGCCACCCTCGCACCGGGATGCCAACCGAACGAGGCCCGATGTATGCGGATCGGGCGGCTGCTGCGGTCGGGGTGGTTGGGCGAGCACGCCCACTTCGAGGCAGATGCTGTACATCCCGGGCGCGGTGTCGAGCTGAGTTGCTTGGCTGTGGAGGAACACCGCCGCACCAGCCGCCAAGGCGAGCAGCGGCGCACCGATCGCCACGGCAGCCAAGAAAGTCACCCGGACGCGCATCGACTGCGACTTTCGCCATCTGTAGTTCATGCGCCGACTCCACCGTCGGAACACAGCCGGTAGCCGACTCCTCGGATGGTGGTTATGGTGCACCGCTGGAAAGGTATGCCAATTTTGCGGCGCAGAGTGCTGATATGGACTTCGACCAGGTTGGAGTCGTGTCCCTGAGCTTCGTCCCATACTCCGTCGAGAATCTCGGTCTTGGATACCACCCGGTCCCGGCGGCGTAGGAGGAACTCCAGAATCGCGGATTCCTTGGTGGTCAAGCTGATCGGTGTGCGACTGCGACGGCAGGTCCGCGCGGCCGGGTCGAACTCAAGGTCACCAGCGCGCAGCACAGCTGGTCGCGGCGTAGCGCCCCGGCGTGCCAGCGCCCGCAGGCGGGCGACCAGTACAAGGTAGGAGAACGGCTTGGTCAGGTAGTCGTCCGCGCCTGTGTCCAGCCCTTCGGTTTCGTCGAGTCCGCCGTCCTTGGCAGTGAGCATCAGGATCGGTGTCCACACCTCGGCAGCCCGCAATCGCGCGCATACGCGGTAGTCGTTGAGGCCGGGCAGCATCACGTCCAGCACGATGGCGTCGCAGGCATGTTCAGTCGCACGCCACAGCCCGTCTAGGCCGTCATATTCCACATCGGCAACGAAATTCTCCGCCGCGAGGCCGCGCACGAGCAGTCCGGCCAACCGACGGTCGTCCTCTATCACCAGTACCCGCATGCCGCCACTATGCCGCATCCCGGAACCGGAACCTGAAGAACACTTCAGCCTGGTTCAGGGAGCGCTAAGGGTGATGCTGCACAGTGGCAATCGTGAATCCACCCGGATTCTTCCGAAAGGCTCGCGGGGAGGGTTCGGTCGGCCGATTGCCTACCGACCTCAGCCCCGGGCCGATTCAACGGACGGCTCGGCAAAGAGGAGTGACATCGTGTCACGTTTGAAGAGTATGTTGGTCGCCGCGGGCATGGCGGTCGCGGCGCTGGGTGCGGTTGCGGGGACCGCGACGGCCGCCCCGGCCGCCCAGTCCGTCGTCGCGAACCAGCAGATCGCGGTCGGCAGTCTCGCCGAGGCGGGGTGGGTCAACACCGGCGAGACGTTCAACCGACTGGCCCCGTGCGACAGCCGGGGCTACTGGTACTACGCCAACTACGCCGACGTCTACGACTGGGACTGCCGGTGGAGCAGTTCCACCAAGACCTACCGCCTGTGGATCTACGTGATCTGATCCACCCGGCGCCAGAGGGCGGCTCAACCTGGAGGCCCTTGGATCCTGATGTGACCGGAACCGGGTCGGTCTGGTGGTGTGGTTTCGCCTTTGACCGCACCACCAGATCACGTCGAAACTCACGTCCTTGTACCGATCGCTCATCGGTAACAGGCGTAGCAGCGCGAACGCGTTGGTCACACTCAAGTAGGCCAGTCGGACCAGCACAGTCGGTCATCATGCCGCGTCAGCCGAGGACGCTGCGGACCTGCAGTCGCACTCACGAGCACCTCCGCCCTCACGCTACGCACGGCTTCGACCCGTGTGGATGGAGTTATCAATATCGGCAGGCACAGCGTGGCCGGACCACGCATCGTGGCGCGCCGCGCCCTCGCCAGGCAAACCAGCAGAAGAGCTGAAAAGTACGTTGAGAACATCTGCGGACAACACGTCAGATGCTATCAGGCTGAAGCCTTTCCAACTCAGAGACAATAGCAGCATAAACGCTGCTGTCCTCTTCTACGATTCGGTCGACGACATCGATCCAACTGCCGATTGCGAGCGCTCTCGCGAGTTGTGTCCGAAACGACGGAGGGGACGAACCTGCCCACAATGGTGGCGCCCCGAAGCGTACTGCCGGCGCTTCTCTATCCATCGCCTCGATATCATGGCGCGAATCCACTTTTTCGGCGAGCTCAGTGAGAGTTTTTATCCGTTTCGGGAGCACCACGTTACGCGTGTAACCACCAACTTGACGCACTTTTTCGGACAATTCATCTTGAATGGCGTGCACTCTTTTCAGCAGGTGGCCCGCTAAGGTTCGATCGCCCATGTCGGCTGCGGTACGGAGTGCGGAACGAAGTATAACCGCCCGCTCTTCTGGATGCGCTACATAGTCCGCCAGATCGATTACCTCGTCAAGCATTTTCTTGTCATATGTGAACCTCGCTATGAAGTCGAGCGCCGTTGCACACTGGACTGTGGAACTAGCCGCCCTGGCAAGCCTGACAGCTTCTCGTTTGTCACCACGAGCAAGCAGTACTCGGATCATTTCCATACGTGGTCGTCGTTGACGCGACGGTCGCATTATCTGATTCAAGGCTGCTTCGAATCGACGGACGTCACCAGTCGCTGCAATCGCTTCAGTGAGCCGCTGCCAGGCCGCCGCACGGATTTCAACGTTTTGAAGCGAACGCACTATCGGCTCCGCGCGATCCACATCTCCGAAGTCAATCATGACATCGACCCATTTCAGCATTTTGTGTTCATCTGTATCCGAAGGTATTGAGCGGGCGGCCTGCTCGGTCGCTTCGATGAGTCGCTCGGCTCGTTTGGATTCCCCACGGCGCAGAAACGCGGCGGCCACTGACAGCACTCCGTCGAAGTCGCCGCCGGGAAGCAAATGCGCGGAGACTCTCTCTTCAGCCCGGTCGTAATGCCCAGTGTCCGCAGCGGCCACCGCAGTCGCGACAACCGCGAAACGCCGAGAATCGTCCGCACCGAAGCCTTCGAGTATTGCTTCGGCGTCAACCCGAAGGCGATCGGCCCTCACAGGCTCACCGTCCCTGCCAGCGGCGACTGCGACAGCCGCGAGTCGCGCGCATCGGTGTTGCGCCGACTCTGCGGTTCGGGCAAGCGCTTCTGCCTCGTCGAGATCGCCGTTATTCGACATCGCCTGCACGATGCATAGCAGCGCGTCTTCGCGATCCTCGATTTCGGTTCGAGCCTCAGCGACCGTCAGAGCCGCATCGACAAAACCGCCTCGCACCAAAATCCTCACTATCTCGCCGACATCTCCCCGCGACCGCAGTTCGTAGGTCGACTTCGGATCGATGGCAGTAGCGACGAGTTTCGCCGCCTTTCGTTGATGCCCCAGAGCCGCTGCCGCGGCTGCCATCCTAGCGAAAACGCTAGCATCCTCTTTCGTATCAATTCTACCGAAAAGTTTGTCACGTGGAGGTCGCGACTCGAATGTTTCCTCGGCTTCGAGGTGCCACTGCACGGCGCGTTCACGATCGAAGCTTGCCAAAGATGCACGAGCTGCCGAGGCACAAGCATCAGCTTTACCAACGGCGCTTTGGATACCGTCGATTACCCGCCGTGCTCTTTCGTGGTCGCCGATTCGCACGGCCGCATCGACTAGCTCTCGATGCAACCACGTGCCCCAATACTGGTTGAACGTCGATGTCAACTGCTCGGCCGTATCGAGCATCCGAGCCGCCTGGTCCGGGTGGCCCGCAAAGTGCAGCTCCAACGAAGTACCCATCAGCGCGCGGGTACGAGCAACGGGGTCGACGATCAATGGCAGCAGCGCCTGGGCGTGCTCGACTCGTCCTAACATGGCCCAGAACTGCGGCAATAACACAGGGACCCAACCTCCGCTCCGCTGAAGGTTGGTCCGGTGCACGGCGAGCCGGGCCAAGACGACGAGGTCTGACTCGTCATCATCGAGAAACGTCGCCTGTGCGATCTCAATCTCGCTTATGGAGATTTGGTGGTGGCCGAACACTGTGTACGCGGCCTCGTGTCGGCGAGGGTCGATCACATGGTCGAGGAGACGTTGTCTGTCGCCAGTCGCGGCCAACATCGCGGTGTACCCCTGTAAAAGGTACCGCGGTGTATCGGGTGGCCAGCCACGGGCGCGATATGTGATCGCCCACGCGTCGAGCTGCTCGTGATACGCATGCAACCGGGGGCCTAACATCTCCGACGCCAAGGTAGTCAGCTGTTCGTGTGCCAGGAGGTATATCGGCGGGTCGCCAGGTCGGCGCGTGAAGCTGCGTCCAGCGGTGGTGCGTAGGTGGTCTTCCACCTGCCACGGGGATGCGCCCGTCAGTTCGGCCAGGTCTCGTACGGACAGCCCGCCACCCGCGGCAGTTACGAAGCCGAGGAGGTCTTGCTGTACCTGACTGCCGTGCAGCAGTAGTTTCAGATCCCTGATCATCACATCGCGCACGGCGCTGGCCTCCGGTGATGGGGACAATTGTTCGACACGCGCAGAGATGCGCAGCGGATGGTCCATCGACACGTCGTCGGGCAGGGTGGGATCCGGTCGCCCAGCGACTATCACTCGCACCCCGTGGTGGGGGAGCAGCGCGGCGATGCTGTGAGCGTCGGGCGACCCGTCCACGCCGCGGTCCTCATCGAGTCCGTCGACCACCAACACGAGGTGTTCGCCCTGGTCGCGAACCTGTCGCGCCACGTCTACGAGCAGTCGCCGCAGGTATGGCTCGCGGGTGGCGTCGGTGAGATCGATGCGGGGAGGACGTTGGGCGAGGTCGTGCAGTTGGTCCAGCACGTTGTCCACAAAGCCGCGGCGGTCGTTCTGGCCCGGCAGCCGGGAGGTGATGAAGAACGACACCACATGTACGCCCGCAGGTGGGTGCAACACGAACCACGACAACAATGCGGACTTGCCCGACCATGCCTCGGCCTGCCACCACAGGTAGTTCTCAGCGGTCGACTCCGAGGAGCAGAACGCAGCCAAAGCGTTCAACTCGTCGTTCCTGCCTTCGATGCTGTTCGGTGCGAGTGCTTGGACCTGCGCTAAGTAGGCAGAACGTATCGATCGCGCCGCATCCACACGGACGTCGCCCACCAGCACACCGACCTGCACCACGGGACCATCGACCCGGCCGGATACCTCGTTGATCCACCCCACCCACGGATCATCCCGCCGTCACCCGACCCGTGACAGAGACGTACGGGTGAGCTCCGATCCGACCGCACCACGACCTGATCTTTGACAGCGCGTGGGTCAACGCTCGTTCAGCTGTATCTAGTAGATTGTCGCTACTAATTCTTGGGGTAGAGGTGGCGGAGTTTGACGCGTGCGTCGTCGGTGGTGAACTGCCAGCGGACTTGGCGTTGTTCGGTGTTGATGGCGTGTTGCCAGGCGGCGAGTTCGGTGTTGAGGGTGTCGAGGTCGCCGATGCGGCGGTCGAGGCATTGCCGTGACAGTGCGGACAGTTCGATCTCGGCGATGTTGAGCCAGGAGCCGTGCTTGGGTGTGTGGTGGATCTCCAGGCGCTGGGCGAGGGCGAAGGCCTCGCCGGGTTCGAAGGCCTCGTAGAGCGAGGCGATGCCGTGGGTGTTGAGGTTGTCCATGACCAGCACCACGGTCTCGGCGTCGGGATAGTCCACGGTCAGGAGTTCCTTGACCTGGCCGGCCCAGTCGATCTTGGTTCGCCGTTCGAGGGCGTGGACACGGCGCCACCCTCGCAGGGGCTCGGTGAACACGAAGATCGAGCAGGTGCCGCACCGGACGTACTCGCTGTCCTCGCGGGCGTCTCGGCCTGGTCGTGCCGGCAGCGGTTCGCGGACGTGGCCGAGGAGCTGGAAGGGTTTCTCGTCCATGCACACGACCGGACGGGCGGGGTCGTGCGGCCGGGCGTAGACGGCGAGCACGTCCTCCATGCGGGCGGCGAACTCCGCGTTGGCCCGCGGCGGGATGTTCCAGCACTTCCTCAGATGAGGGCGCAGTTCCGTTTTTTTAAGACCCGGCCGATGGTGGAATGGTCCAGGTTCGGGATGTCCTCGGTGAGTTCGACGTGTTTCTCCAGCAACCGCAACGACCATCGGGCGTGTCCGGCCGGCGGCTGCGAGCACGCCAGGGCGATCAGTCGGGCCTCGACCTCTCCGGTCACGGGGGATGGCACCGGCGGAAGATCCCGTTTCTTCCGCGACACCGTGGCCAGCGCATCGCCGCCGGTCTCGGCGAACCGCCTGGCGACCAGTCGCAGCATCTCGCCCGACACCCCGAGCCGGGCCGCGATCACCTCCTTCGGATCCGGCTCGCCCACCGAGACATCCAGCTCCAGCAGCACCTGGGCCCGCCTGATCGACGACGCCGGATGCACACCGGTAGTGGTCAGCCGGATCAACGCTTCACGATCCCGTGCCGACAACCTGACCGGCCGCTTCAACTGGGACACCATCTCAACAGTCCTTATCCGGCAGGGAGAAGGTCCTGCCGGACGACAGCATCTCAGCCGCAAGCACCATAACTAAGCAGCGACA
This sequence comes from Actinosynnema sp. CA-299493, assembly GCF_050946825.1. Taxonomy (NCBI): domain Bacteria; kingdom Bacillati; phylum Actinomycetota; class Actinomycetes; order Pseudonocardiales; family Pseudonocardiaceae; genus Actinosynnema; species Actinosynnema sp. CA-299493. The sequence continues at coordinate 6,333,410 of NZ_CP191993.1, read as the reverse complement.
CGCTACTAGTGGTCGCGCCCGTTAGTTCGTCGGGGGTTGTAGCCAGGCGGTGTAGTCGGTGAGGTAGAGCCCGCAGGCGCAGTCGAGTGCTTCTTGCGGGGTGCCTGAGGGGGAACCGCTGGGCAGGTACGAGTCTTCGTAGTCGTCGTGGCTGGCGCGGTAGACGGCGAAGCCCCAGGTGGTGGCGGATCCGTGGTAGCGCAGCCGGAACAGCGGCATGGCCGTGCCGTCGGGAAGGTGGCCGGTGACGTAGGCGAACGTGCCGCGGTGGCGGACGGTGATGTCACCCAGCTGGGGCCAGCGTTCCCGCGCTCGTGCCTGCAGACGCTGGCGCAGGGAGGTCTTGGTCGATTCGGGCGGGGCAGCCATGTCGTTCATGGTGCCCGATACCGTCACACCTCCATAGTCGATCTTCCTTGTGGGGTGTCGTGTGGGGCCGTTTAGCCCGTATGCGGTCGTTCTCGGCGAGGCCGATCGGCGGGCGCTGGAAGCCCGCGCGCGGCGGGGCTGTGCCGAGCATCGTCAGGTGCTGAGGGCACGGATCGTGCTGGCCGCCGCCGATGGTGATCCGAACGCGGTGATCGCGCGGCGGCTGGCCACTACCGACGACACCGTCCGTAAGTGGCGCAAGCGGTTCTGCCGCGATGGCCTGCCAGGTCTGGTCGACCGGCCGCGCAGCGGACGGCCACGGGTGTTTCCCGCCGCGGTGGTGGCCGAGGTCAAGGCGCTGGCCTGTGAGCCGCCCGCCCGGGCCGGTGCCGCGCTGACCCGGTGGAGCTGTCCGGAACTGGCCCGTGAGGCCGTTGGTCGCGGCGTGTGCGAGCGGGTGTCGGCCTCGACCGTGCGTCGCTGGTTGGCCACGGACGCGATCAAACCCTGGCAGCACCGGTCATGGATCTTCCCTCGCGACCCGTACTTCGCGGTCAAGGCCGCCAGAGTGCTCGACCTGTACGACCGGCGTTGGGAGGACGAGCCCTTGGGCGACAACGATTTCGTGATCAGCGCGGACGAGAAGCCGGGTGTCCAGGCGCGTTTTCGTGTCCATCCCAGCCTGCCGGCCGGGCCCGGCCGGGCGATGCGGGTGGAGCACGAGTACGCCCGCCGGGGAACTCTGGCCTACTTCGCCGCCTACGACGTGCATCACGCTCGGGTGTTCGGGCGCTGCGAACCCACTACCGGCATCGCCCCGTTCTCCCGGCTCGTCGAACAGGTCATGACCACCGAGCCCTACGCCTCGGCCCGACGGGTGTTCTGGGTAGTGGACCAAGGTGCCTCCCACAAGAACTGGGCCGCCGCGGACCGCATGGCCAAGGCTTGGCCCAATGCCTACATGGTGCACCTGCCAGTGCACGCCTCCTGGCTCAACCAAGTAGAGATCTACTTCTCAGTCGTCCAACGCAAAGCACTCGCACCCGACGACTTTCTCGACCTCGACGACGTGACCGATCGACTTCTGTCTTTCCAGGACCACTACAACCAGACCGCCCGACCCTTCGACTGGACCTTCACGCGCGACGACCTGAACCGGTTACTGATCCGACTCGGCCGTCACGACCACCACGCACCCCTGCCACTGGTGGCATAACCCCCGACGAACTAACGGGCGTAACCACTAGGTTTGTTCGACAGTGTCAGGTCGGTCGCCGCACTGATCCGCCGCCCGGGCTTGCGAACGGGGCTCGGTGCGGCATACGTTCTTCGCCTTTTACCGAACTGCGAGGAGCACACCCGTGGAACTGCGCAACCAGGTCGCGCTCGTCACCGGCGCTACCGCCGGGATCGGTCACGAGACCGCGAAGTTGTTCGCCCGCGAGGGCGCGAGCGTGATCGTCCACGGCCGGGACGCCGCTCGCGGCGCGGACGTCGTCGCCGAGATCGAGGCGGACGGCGGGACGGCGCGGTTCGTCCGAGCTGACCTGTCCAATGCGGAGGGCGTGCGGGAGCTCGCCTCGGCAGCGGGCCAGGTGGACGTGCTGGTGAACAACGCGGGCATCTACCCGTTCGCGTCGACCGCCGACCAGACCCGCGAGGGCTTCGAGGAGTTACTCGCGGTCAACGTCCTCGCGCCGTTCCACCTCACCGCGGCGCTGGCGCCCTCCATGGTCGCCAAGGGCGCAGGTGCGATCGTGAACGTCTCGACTGTGGCCGCCGTGTCACCGGTCTACAACGCCGCCGCCTACGGCGCGACGAAAGCCGCCCTGGAGTCCCTGACCCGCAACTGGGCCGTCGAGTTCGGCATGAGCGGTGTGCGGGTCAACTCCGTCGTGCCTGGTGGGGTAACGACCGAGACCGTGATGAACCTGTTCGGGGACGCGGTCCACGACAACGCCGCCACCACCACGGCACTGCGGCGCATGAGCGAGCCGAGGGAAATCGCCGAGGTGATCCTCTTCCTCGCCTCGCCGCGGTCCAGCTACGTCACGGGTGCGCTCCTGTTGGCCGACGGCGGGTACACCATCGTCAAGTAGGACTTCGTCAGGTCGAGTGATGGGTGTGGCGGTGATGTGATCTTCCATTGCGGTGAGGCCGGAGGAGATGGCGTTGGTTCGCCTGGTGATCGGGGACTTCGCCGCGGGCATGTTCGGCCGGTTCACCCGGCGTGACCAGCAGGCCGGGGGCGAGCCTGTACCTACGTGGCCTGTTGTCGGACGGCAAGCGCAAGCCGCGCCTGGCGGCGATCGACGTCGCGCCTCAGTTGAGTGTGCGGCCTGGAGGACGACTTGCTGTGCACAGCGGTCCGGCGCACCGGCACCGAGGTTGGCGTGTTCGCCTGCGAGGGCCCTCGGTGTACGGCATCTGGGTTGCGGTGGTGTTCTGACGTTCGGTGTCGGCGGTTGGGTCTACTATCCGTTGTGTGAGCTCTCCGGCTGCCCGTTCGTCCGATCCTGACCGGCCTGTCGGCCGGGCGGCGGACGTGGATGGTCTGGAGTCGGTGCCCGAGTGGGGCGGGTGATGGCAGGGCGGCCGCACTGTTCGGCTCGCCTGAGTTGATCCGTGCCGCGTTGCTGCCGGAGCATGCCAGCGAGTTCGATGCGGCTTTCGATGCTGCGTTGAGCGCGGCCCGGCGGACTCTATGTCTGGACCAGTTGAGGTCGACCCTGCAGGTGTGGCGGCGGGTCGCGCTACTGACCCGCGAAAACCGGGAGGCGGCCCGTCGGCTGGTGGACACCACCGTCGAGGTCCGTCGTGCGGGTGCCTCCCGGCCGGGCAGTGTGTCGTGGGACGAGTTGCGGGCGGAGTTGGGTCTGTAGTCGCCAGTGGTCCAGGCGGCGGTCGACGACGACGATCATGGTGTACACCCTCGACTGGATGCGGCTGAAGGGTTCAGCAGGCTCGGTCGGATCCGGCACCGCGCAGGTGACCACCTCCTGGCGGAGATCGCGTTCCGTCAGGCTGCTCTGCACGCGAGGTCTTGCGGCAGCAAGCACGAGGAGGCACGCGCACTTCAAGAACTCGGTGTGCTCGCCGCGTCGGCCGGTGATCTCGACGAAGCGAGGCGCCGGTGGATCGCCGCACTGGAGTTGTACCGCGCATCGGGGTCTGCCGATGGGAGCACCGTGGCGGAAGCACTCGCGCGGTTGCCTGCCAGTCAGTAGCTCGGCTGCTGCTCGCCAGCCGTCCGAACCAGAATCGGAATAATGACGTCCGATGAATCACCATTTGTGCGACCCTGTGCTTGCCGAAATAACGGCTGTGCAGGTCAGGGGCGTGGTGGACTCGTTGAGGATGCCGCCCAGTCGTTGCCGTCGGCGGATGTCGAGACGGGTGAGGGTCGCCTGATCGGTGACTGGCTGTGGCAGTGGTTGTAGTGGTCGGGCGTTGTCGACGCCTTGGTGGGGCCGGTGGGTGTTGTAGAACCGCTCGTACTCGTGCAGCGCGTGGAGCAGGTGCTGCTGGTTCCAGATCAACGTTCGGTCGAGCAGTTCCCGTCGGCAGCTTTCGTGGTCTGCCGGGCCGTTTGGGTCGGGATCTGGCTGCGTGGCGGCGGGGAGTCGGTGCAGCATGGCCGGGAGGAACGCCCGGTCGCCGGGGGAGAACCGCGGACGGACGTTACCCAGCTGGCGTTCCAGGACCATGATCTGATGCCGTAGCGCCAGGATCTCTATGTCCTTGTCCCGGTCGCTCACAGGCAGCAGGCGCAGCAACGCCAAGGCGTTGGTTACACCGAGGTAGGCCAGTCGGAGCAGCACAGCCGCTCATCACGCCGTGCTGGGCGACGTCGCAGCGGATGGCAACCGTGCCGCGAGCGCTTGGTGGTCTTGGGCTTCGTGCATCTTCTACCTGCATGGATGAGGTTGTCGGCAGGCACAGGGCCAGTTCGCCCTGTATCCGGCGGTGGCCTCAGCGGGGGTTGTTCTTGGCGAGGCGCAGCACGAGCGACTTGGTGGCGGTTCGTGTCGGTGGGCGTCCGGTGTGTCGACGCGCGGAGTGATCCCACTTGCGGGCCACGAGTCTGCGGTGCCAGGCGAGCAGGGTGCCGGCATGACCGGGAAGACCTCCCGCCACCGCCGACGATCAACCAGCCCGGCGAGGGCGGCGAACCAGAGCCGATCGGCGGACTCGTAGCGGACCGGACCTGCAAGCTGCCGGCGCAGGACCGCGTTCTCGTGCCGCAGCACGAGCAGTTCGGCGTCCTTCACCATCTCGCTGCGCAGAAGCATCGACGGCACGGACAGCACGGACAGCAGCTTCCGGGTGACCTTGTACAGCAGGGGACACGATCACCCGGACATACTCTCAAGACGGTGAAGCCCTCGACCTACCAGCGACGATGACTTTCAAGCGACATAGGACGGCAACAGCACGCGCAGTGACGATTGTCGCTGGTGGGCGCGACCGTTCGGGTGAGGCGCTGATCACGGGTTGGCCGGTGATCATTGGGCCGTTCGGTCGCTGTGGCGTGGTTGGTGGAAAGGTGATGATTCCTCGTCGGGTCGGGGGACTCAGCACAACGCCGCGTGGGTCATACGGTTCGGGGGGCTCTTCGTGTGGTCGCGCGTTCGTGCGCGTGGGTTCGGCCTGCGCGTTTTCGGTGCCGGGGTGGCGGTCGCTGTCTTCGGGGGTGTGTTGACGGCGCCGTCGGCGGTGGCGGAGGTTCCTGGTTCGGCTACGGATGAGTTGACGGCGTCGCGGTTCGCGGAGGCGCGTGGTGAGCCGGTGGTGGTGGAGTCGGCGACCACGGAGACCGATGAGCTGACGGCGAACCCGGACGGGTCGTTCACGTTCAGGCAGCACGTTCAGCCGGTGCGGGTGCGGCGTGGTGACGGTTGGGTGCCGGTGGACCTGGAGTTGGAGCGCCGCGCGGATGGTTCGTTCGGGCCGAAGGCGGCCCCGGTGGACGTGGTGTTCTCGCCCGGTGGTCCGGGGTCGGCGGATGACGCGGTGGCCCGGGTGGTGCGGGGTGAGGACGAGGTCGGGCTCGGTTGGGGGAGTGATCTGCCGCCCGCGGTGGTGGACGGGGCGTCGTTGACCTACCCGGAGGTGTTGCCGGGAGTGGACCTGAAGGTCGAGGTGACGATCGGCGGGTTCAGCGAGGTCCTGGTGGTGAAGACGGCGCAGGCGGGGGCGAGCGCCGAGTTGGAGCGGATCGCGTTCCGCACGCACGCCGAGGGCGTGCGGGTGTACGACGGCCCGGGACCGGGTGGCGACCTCATGGTCAGGGACGAGTCGGGGACGCCGGTGTTCTCCGGTGCCGCTTCGTCGATGTGGGATTCCTCCGGTGGTGACGGGGACAACCACACCGAGGGGCCGGCGGAGGGGGACCGCAGGGCGGAGATGGGTGTCGAGGTCGGCGCGGACACGGTGGCGGTGGTGCCGGACCAGGAGTTCCTGGCCGATCCCGGCACGACATACCCGGTGGTGATCGACCCGGAGTACTACTGCGGCAACTGCGGGAAGGTGCACCACGTGGTGGTGCAGGACCCGTGGCCCGACGCGCGCAACTTCGACAAGACCAGTGGTGTGTTCGGCGATCTGAAGGCCGGATACCTCAACGCGGCGTCCTTGAACGCCGAACGCGCGGGTCGGTCGCGGTCGTACCTGCAGATGCACACGGCCCCGATCCTCGGCAAGCACATCATCAGGGCGACGTTGCAGACGCGGGTGGTCCACACGTTCAGCTGCTCGCCGTCTCCGACGGAGTTGTACGTGAGTCCGTACGTGGACGGGAACACGACGTGGGCCAACCAGCCGGGCTGGTTCTACCGGCTGTCGGAGACCAATGTCGCGAACAACGCGGCGTACTGCCCGAACGCCGGTCAGGCGGAGTTCGAGGCCACGGCGGCGGTGCGGCAGGCGGTGAACGAGGGCTGGGGTTGGACGACGTTCCTGTTGCAGGCCAGATACGAGGGCGACCTGGACAACTCGTGGCGGCGGTTCGACCTGAACCCGTACCTGGAGGTGGCGTACAACAGCTGGCCGTACATGCCGACGGCGTTGGGCATGGAGGGGTGGGGGCCGAACCCGTCGGACGCGATTCCGTGCGTCATGGGTACGGGCCGGCCCGCGGTGTTCACGCGCACGCCGCGGTTGCGGGCGCGGATGAACGACCCGGACGGCGGCATCATGGACGCGATGTTCCGGGTGTTCGACGGCATCGCACCGGTCTCGGTCGACACCGGCACCAACATCTACGTGAACGGGATTCCCGCCGGTTCGTACGCGGAGGTGGCCATTCCGCCGAACCGGATCACGCGCGACGACCTGTACACGTGGCGGGTGTGGGGCAGTGACCACGGCCTGTTCACGGGCTACGTCGACTGCGAGTTCGAGGTGGACAGCAGGGCACCGGGCACGCCTGTCGTCTCCTCGACCGACTACCCGGCTACCGGGGGTCCGCACGGCAGCGTCGGCCGGACGGGCACCTTCACCTTCGACGTCGGCGCCTTGACCGGGCTGAACAACACGATGGACGTCCGTCGTTACGGCTGGTCGCTCAACGACGACACCGCCATCACCCACTCGGTCACCGTGCAGTCGGCCGGCGGCACCGTGACGGCACCGGTCACCCCGACGAAGGCCGGGACGAACGTGTTGTACGTGACGGCCTTCGACCGTGCCGGCAACCGGTCTGCGACCAATGCGGTCTACGTCTTCGACGTCGCGGAACCGGACGATCTCACGGCGGGGTGGCACTTCGACGAGGTGAGCGGCACGGTCGCGGAGGACAGCGCGGGCAATAAGCCGTTGACGGTGACGGGCGGCTCGTTCACCGTGGGCTACGCAAACAACGGCCTGTCTTTCGCCAGCGGCACTGCGGTGTCGTCCGGCCCGGTCGTGGACACCTCGCGCGCGTTCTCGGTGTCGACGTGGGCGAAGCTGGACCGCACGGACGGCTACTTCACCGCGGTCAGCCAGGACGGCGGCAGCGCGAGCTCGTTCTTCCTGGGCTACAGCGAGGACCTCAACGGTTGGACCATGGCCGCGCCGTACGCGGACTCGAAGACCTCCTTCTTCGCGAGGGCGGCGTCGACCAGCCCGCCGGTGACCGGTGTGTGGACCCACCTGGCCGGCACCTACGACCCCGACCAAGACGCCATGAAGCTGTACGTCGACGGCAAGTACCAGGCCACCGCCACGGTGGAGACCTGGGGGGCGAACGGCGCGTTCGTGGTCGGCGCGGCGAAGTGGGACGGCACCCGCGTCAACCACTTCCCCGGCTCTGTCGACCACACCCTGGTCTGGGACCGGGTGCTGGGCTCGGACGAGGTCGCGGATCAAGCCAACCTCGCGGTGCCGCGCGCCCGGTACGCGCTCGACGAGCGATCCGGCGCCACCACCGTGGACCAGGTCTCGGGCCAGAACGCGGCGCTCACCGGTGGGTACGCGTGGGGCGGTCAACCGGTCGCGTCGGCGGCGAGCGAGGACAAGTGGCTCAACCTCACCTCGGCCGGCACGGGCCAGGTCCAGGCTCCGCGCCCGGTGAACCTGCGCACCGACCGCTCGTTCACCGTCAGCGCGTGGGCCAAGCTCTCCGGTGCGCCCGGCACGCGTCGGGTGGCGGTGAGCGGCCACGACAGCCAGAACTCACCGTTCACGTTGGGATACAACGGCTCGCTGTGGGAGTTCACGATCTCGGGTTCCGGAGGGCGCACGTGGAGCGCGTTGTCGGACACGGCGTCGATGCCGGACAGCTGGGTCTTCCTCGTCGGCAGGTACGACGCGGTGACGGGGCGGATCACCCTGGACGTGGACAGGAATCCGCAAGAGCACTACGCGGGCACAACACCCGACGGCAGCGGGGTCGTCGGGCGTCCGACTACGTCGAACCTCTGGCTGGGTCGCGCGACCACAGCGGGCGTCCGCGCCGCACCGTGGTTGGGTGACCTGGACGACGTCCGAGTCAGCTCCGGGGTCGTGCCGACCCGTGAGGTCGAGGCTCTGTACGACGCGACGTTCCACTTCTGAGTGACCACACCGATCGATCCCACTCGCAGGATGAAAGGCCGTGTTGTGAGCGTGTCCCCACGTGTCTGGGCCCGGAAGGCCGTCGCGTTCGGTGTGGTGGTGGTGTTGACCGCGTCGACCGGTCAGGCCGTCGCAGCACCGGTCGGGCCGACGACATGGAACGTCACCGATCTTCAGCGCGAGAAGTCCGTCGCGACTCATCCCGTCGAGGTCGAGCCGCTGCCTGCGGATCCCGCGAGCGCCGTTGTGGTGTCGGCTCCGGTGGCGAGTGCGGTGTGGCCCAAGGCTGCGGCCGGTGAGGTGGACTTCGCGGCGTCGGGTGGTACGCCCGCGCAGGCGGCGGCACGTGCGACCGGGCGTCCGGTGCGGGCAGCGGGGACGCCGGTCGCGGTGGGCTTGAAGGACCAAGCCGGGGCGCGGCAGGCGAAGTCGGGCAAGGTCCGCGTCCAGGTGCACGAGCGGAAGTCCGACGCGGTGCTGTTCAGCGTGTCGGATGCCGGTGGTGTGCGGGGCAAGCCGTTGGACGTGACGTTCGACTACTCGTCGTTCAAGTCGGCGTTCGGCGGCGACTACGCCTCCCGGCTGCGCCTGGCGAGGGTGCCGTCGTGTGCGGTATCCGCGCCGGAGAAGGCGGAGTGCCAGGTCGCGACGCCCGTGGAGGGCGCGGCAAACGACACGGCCGCGTCGGTGTTGTCGGCTCCGGTGACGGTGGAGTCGGAGCCGGTGGTGTTCGCGGCGGTCGCCGCCACGGCGAGCCCGGCGGGCAGTTATGGCGCGACGTCGTTGGCTCCGGCGGGTTCGTGGACCGCGGGTGGTGCGTCGGGTGATTTCACCTACGGCTATCCGATGCGGGTGCCGCCTGCGGTCGGTGGTACGGCGCCGAAGGTGTCGTTGGGGTACTCGTCGCAGAGTTTGGACGGCCGGACGTCCTCGACGAACAACCAGGCGTCGTGGGCCGGTGACGGGTGGGACCTGGTGCCGGCGGGGTTCATCGAGCGGCAGTACAAGCCCTGTGGCCTGGACCTGGGCGGCAACAACGGTCAGACGAAGACCGGCGACCAGTGCTGGGCCACGGACAACGCCACGATCAGCCTGGTGGGCGTGTCCGGCAAGCTGATCAAGGACCAGACGTCGGGTCTGTGGCGGGCCGAGTCGGACGACGGCGCGCGGATCGAGCGGCTGACGGGTGCGGCCAACGGTGACGACAACGGTGAGCACTGGAAGGTCACCACGCCGGACGGCACCCAGTACTTTCTGGGCCTCAACCGCCTGCCCGGCTGGACGGCCGGCAAGCCGGAGACGCAGTCGGCGTGGACGACGCCGGTGTACGGCAACCACGCCGGTGAGGACTGCCACCAGCCGGGGTCGTTCGACGCGTCGTGGTGTCAGCAGGCGTACCGGTGGAACCTGGACTACTCGGTCGACCCGCACGGCAACGTCACCACGTACTACTACAACCGGGAGTTCAACCGCTACGGCCGCAACGCCGACGCCGCCAAGGGCACCGAGTACGTGCGCGGCGGCTGGCTGGACCGGGTCGAGTACGGATTGCGCAGTGACAACGTGTTCGCGCACCCCGGAGCGAGGGTCAACTTCGAGACCGCCGAGCGCTGCACGCCCGGCGGTGCGGTGACGTGCGACCCGTCGCAGCTCAACACCTCCACGGCGGCGAACTGGCCGGACGTGCCGTTCGACCAGATCTGCAACGCGGGGGAGCAGTGCACGCATCGCCTGACCCCGTCGTTCTTCACGCGCAAGAAGCTCACCAAGGTCGTCACCCGGGTCTCGGACGGCGGCACCGGGTTCCGCGACGTGGACTCGTGGGCGTTGGAGCACGAGTTCCTCGGCACCGGTGACGGTCTCGCGCCGGCGATGAACCTGAAGTCGGTCAGGCACACCGGTCTGGTCGGGGGCAGCGTGCAGCTGCCGGCGACGGTGTTCGCGCACAAGGCGTTGCCCAACCGGGTCGACACCGGCGGCGACAACCGGCCGCCGATCACCCGGTACCGGATCGTGGGGATCACCGGTGAAGCGGGCAGCCACACCCAGGTCGAGTACAGCGACAAGCACTGCGTGGCGGGCACAACGATGCCGACTGCGCCTGAGTCGAACGCGATGCGCTGCTACCCGTCGTGGTGGACGCCGGACGGCGGGTACGCGCCCGAGCTGCACTGGTTCCACAAGTACGTGGTCAACACCGTTGTCGACGACGACCGCACCGGCGCATCGAGCCTGGTCAAGACCAACTACACCTACGTGGGCAATCCGGCCTGGCACTTCGACGAGGCCGAGTTCGCCGAGCCCGAGCGGCGCACGTGGTCGCAGTGGCGTGGGTACGGCACCGTGCGCACCACCAAGGGTGACCCGGCCGGCACGCAATCGGTCAGCGAGGTCGTCTACGGGCGGGGTATGGACGGGGACAAGCTCCCGTCCGGCACGCGCGAGGAGTGGATCACCGACGCGGAGAACGTGTCGATCCGTGACGTGAAGCGGCTGCGGGGGTTTGTCCGCGAGACCCGCCAGTTCAACGCCGGGCAGCTGGTGTCCGCGTCGGTCAACGACCCGTACCTGCCCGAGACCGCGACCGCGACGGATGAGGCGGGGAACAAGGCGTACGTGACCGGTATCGCCTCGGTGCGCGGGCGGACGTTGCTGGAGGGCGGCACGTGGCGACGTACCCGTGTGGACAAGGCCGACTTCACGCCCGAGGGCGTGGCCACGCGCACCGAAGACCTCGGTGACACCGCGGTGGCCGGTGACGAGACCTGCACCCGTTCGACGTTCGCCCGCAACGAGACCGCCTGGCTGCTCACGTTGGCTTCGCAGGTGGAGACCGTCGTGGGGGCGTGCGCGGTGACCGCGTCGCCGACCACGATCCAGTCACTGGTCCGCTCGTACTACGACGGCCAGGCGCACGGCGTCGCACCCACCCGCGGCCTGATCACCAAGGCCGAGGTGCTGGACAAGTGGGATGCCGCGGGGCAGACGTGGGTGACCGCGTCACGCGCGACCTACGACGTCGTCGGCCGTCCGCTGGAGGTGTGGGACGCGCGTGGTGAGAAGACCACCACCGACTACACCCCCGACACCGGACCGCTGACCGAGATCTCCAGCACCAACCCGCTCGGCCCCGTCAGCAGGGAATACCTCGACCCCGCGTGGGGCCTCTCGACCGCGTCGGTGGACGCCAACAACCGCCGAGCCGACCTGACCTACGACCCACTCGGACGCCTGACCGCCGCGTGGACGCCGGGGTGGAGCAAGGCCGAGGGGCGCAACGCCAACGCGGTGTTCGAGTACCAGTACAACACCGACCGCCCCAGCGTCGTCGTCACCAAGCAGCTGCAGGAGAACAACAGCTACTTGACGGCGTACACGCTCTACGACGGGCTGCTGCGCGAGCGCCAGTCGCAGGCCCCTTCCCCGGGTCCCACCGGCGGGCGGCAGATCTCCGACATCTTCTACGACTCCCGCGGCCTGCCCTACAAGACCAACGGCGTGTGGTGGAACAGTCAGGTGCCCAGCGGCACCCTGGCCGGTATCTACGACAACGAGGTCCCAGGCCAGACCGTCACCGAGTACGACGGCATGGGCCGCCCGACCGTGGCGATCCAGCGCAAGCTCGGAATCGAGCAGTGGCGCACCACCACCTCCTACGGCGGCGACCGCGTCAAGAACACCCCGCCCAAGGGCGGCACCGCGACCACGCTGATCAACGACGCCCAAGGCCGCACGGTCGAGAAGCGTCAGCACACCGCGGGCGTCGACAGCCCGTTCGACACGACCACATACGCCTACAACGCCGCAGGCATGCTCAGCGTGCTGACGGACCCTGCGGGCAACCAGTGGCGCTACACCTACGACCTGCGTGGCCGGGTGGTCGCCACCGACGACCCCGACACCGGCCACAGCACCATCACCTACGACGCCGCGGGCCAGGTCCTGTCCGCCGCCGACGCGCAAGGCCGCACGATCGCCAACGCCTACGACAAGCTCGGGCGTCTGACCGCCAAGCACAAGGACTCCCTCGCCGGCACCAAACTCGCGTCGTGGGAGTACGACACCCTGCCCGGTGGTATCGGCCTCCTGACGTCCTCGACCCGGCACGTGGACGGGAAGGACTACAAGCGAGCCGTCTACGGCTACGACCTGGCGGGCCGACCGACCGGCCAGTTGGTGACCATCCCGGCCAGCGAAGGCGTGCTCGGCGCGACCTACGAACTGCGGCAGACCTACGAGAACGTCACCGGTCTGCCCAAGTCGACCGTCTACCGCCCCGTCACCTCCGGCACTCACCAGATCTACTCGCAGGAAGTGGTGACGGCCAAGTACAACACGGCCAACGGCGTGCTGGAGTCGACCGCTTCAAACCTCGGCGTCTATGTCGGCGCGACCGGCTACTCCAGCTTCGGTGAAGTCCTCCAGCTCACCTACAACGACCCGACCCCGAACGCGGCGAAGAACGTCGAGGTGACCAACACCTACGAGATCGGCACCCGTCGCCTCGAACGCACCATCGCCAGCCGCGAGACGACCACCGGCAACCGCCTGGCCGACCGCACGTACACCTACGACCCGGCTGGCAACATCACCAAGGTCGCCGACACCCCGGAAGGACGTGTCGCCGACACCCAGTGCTTCGGCTACGACCACCTACGTCGGATGACCGAGGCCTGGACCCCGTCCAGCGGTGACTGCGGCGTCACGAAATCGACCACGGCTCTCGGTGGGGCGGCGCCGTACTGGCACTCCTGGGAGTTCGACAAGACCGGCAACCGTCGCACCGAGACCCAGCACTCGGCCGCCGGTGACACCACCCGCACCACCGGCTACCCGGACCTTGGCGATCCTCAGCCGCACACCGCCCGGTCGGTCCTCACCGCGGGCCCGAACGGTCAGGCGGAGGACACCTTCGCCTACGACGCCACGGGCCGCACCACCAGCCGCGTCGTCGGAGGTGACACCCAAACCCTGGAGTACGACGCCGAGGGCCGGGTCTCCCGCATCGTCAACCGCGACGGCATGCCCGACGAGACCGAGTCGACCTACCTCTACGACGCAGACGGCCAACGCCTGATCAGTCGTGAGCCCTCGGCCACCACGCTGCACGTGTTCGGTCAGGAAATCCGCCTGGAGAAAGGCACCACCACCCCGTCGTGGACCCGGTGGTACAGCCACGGCGGGCAGATCGTGGCGGTGCGCAACAGCGTCACCGGCCTGAAGTGGCTGGTCCCGGATCACCAGGGCACCAACCAACTCTCCATCGCCAACGACACGGCCCTGACCGCCACCCAACGCCGCCAAACCCCCTACGGCGCCACCCGCGGCGCCGCACCCCCGGCGTGGCCGGACCGTTTGGGTTTCGTCGGTGGTCGTAACGACGAGTCGGGTCTGACCCAGGTGGGTGCCCGTCTCTACGACCAGTCCTCGGGAAGGTTCCTCACCGCCGACCCGGTGATCGACAACAACGACCCGCAGCAGCTCAACGGTTACGCCTACGCCAACAACAGCCCGGTCACCTTCAGCGACCCGACCGGCCTGATCGTCAACAACTGCGGCCCCGACGGCGTGCTGTGCGGCGGCAAGGAAAAGAGCATCCAAGGACCCAACTGGGAAGAAGAGAAGCGGGTCTTCCAAGGCCGTGAGCGGGCGTGGCAGCAGACGAACAAGAACAACCAGGAGGCGCTCAAGCAAGGGTTGGCCTCCGAGGGCATCAGCTGGGAGGACTACCAGCGGGCGCTCGCGGACGCGCACAAGACGAAGTGGGACGTGATCAAGGAGGTCGCCTGGGAGGTCCTGAAGGAGATCTCGGGCTGGAACGACATCGTCGACTGCTTCTCCAAGGGCGACATCTGGGCCTGCGGCGGCCTGGTCGCCGGTCTGGTGCCGTGGGGCAAGGTCGGCAAGATCCTCGAAGCGGGCTACAACGCCGTCAAGGCCGTCAACCGCCTCGGCGGCATCATCGACAAGGCCAAGGGTGTCCTGCGCCGAGTCCAGACCATCGCCGACAACGTCACCCGCTCCGCCACCGAACAGTTCCAGAAGCTGACCTCCAAGAGCGGCGGGAGCTGTGCCCTGCACAGCTTCGTCGCCACGACCCTGGTCCTGATGGCCGACGGCTCGACCAAACCGATCTCCGACATCGAGCTCGGCGACAAGGTCAAAGCCACCGACCCCACCACCGGCCACACCACCGACCGCAATGTCGTCGCCACCATCGTCCACGATGACGAAGGCGACATGACCCGCCTCACCGTCACCAACACGGACGGCACCACCGGCAGCGTGGACGCCACCTCCTGGCACCCCGTCTGGGTCGACGCCGAAGGCCGATTCGTCAACATCGGCGACCTCAAACCCGGCCAGCGCCTTACTTCGGCCGACGGTAGCTCGCCGCAGGTCGTCGATTCCAAGGGCTATACCCATTACGAGCCGGTCTACGACCTGACGATCGACGGTGTCCACACCTACTACGTAGTGACTGGCGGCCTGTCGGCTCTGGTGCACAACTGCGGTGGGGGAGTGGCATCCAATGGCAACCCGTGCTCATGCAATGGATCAACGGGTCCGTCGAACGAGGATCTGATCCAAGCGATCGCGACGCGGGCGGAGCGTCGAATCGGGGGAAGTGGCTCGGTAGCAGGTACTCGGAAGCATGCCTACGCGGATAGGCTTTTGCAGCGCTATCAAGGTGTCTACGGAAATCGCGGGTTGGTGACCGAGCAAAGTTATTTGAATGGTCTTCCGGTGTCGCGGGGTACTGCTGGTAGTGCGCGCCCCGATGTGTACGACTCGGCGGCTGGTATCGTCTACGACTACAAGTTCGTAGCGAAGCCGGGCGGAGGGATTCCGAAATGGCAGGCGGACAAGAATGCTTTGCACGTGCCCGGTGCAACGTTGACCGTGGAGATTAATCCATGAAGACTCCAGTAGTTACGCCCCGGAAGGTTACATCTGACTGGGGTCGAACTTTCGATCAGTTCGAGGTGTGGCGCCCTCTGCGGTTGTTGAGGCGACTGGGGCCTGTGATTCAAGGGATAGCCCTCGATCGCAACACCGTGGGTGACGCTTACTTTCCGACGGCGCACATCCATGTACTCGCAGTGCCTTTCCCCGTCATCTCCCTTACTCTAAGTCAGAGGTTGATGAATGATCATTCGGGTGTCCAGAAGCAGATCACATTCTCGCGGCATGCGGAAGAGTTTCAGGTAGCAGCTGAGGGCATGCGTCGACAGTCCGGTCTGTCGCTGGACGAACCGCCTGGGATTGTGGATGTGGTTCGTGCGCTCCACGAGTATGCGAAGAACCGGCATGACGGTGGTCATCCGCCAGCAGTCCATGAAGTCGAGCAAAGTATCCTGGTGGCGGCAGTCTGCGCAGAAGAGGAGCTGGTCGATGAAGGAATTGCTGTGGCTGCTTCCCTTGTCGAGGTTTGGCCAAGTGCTCGGCTTCCGCTGGATTGGGTGAGCGGGAGGGCGTGGTTGGATGGAATCTCGGACCGTGCCCGGCAAGTCGATGAATTGGCGAGGGTGGTCGACCAGCAGGTCGACTACCACAAACTTGGGAATATTCCGAACCTCATCTGATGGTGGACGATGGCGCGGCTCACCCGCCGCTCACGGCGCCGTCCACCGTGCCCTCGCCACCGCCGACCCGCTGTGCTCCTGTCCTCGTGGTGGCACCAGTTGTCTACATTCCTGCTCGGTGGAGGCAGTGAACTTCGGATTGCGGATGTTCGCTCGTTCGGATGGATATGGTGTAACCCCGCTGGCGTTGTCGGCGACTGGATGTGCAGGACACCGTGGTGCGTTGGCCTTGCCCAGCGGTGACGCACCGCGTCACCGCCGCTGTGAATCGAGGACGTCGACATGGCCGTCCGGCTTGCGACCTTCAACGTGGAGAACCTGTTCGAGCGGGCCAAGGCCCTCAACAGCATGACGTGGGGGCGAGTTCAGGCGGTGGAAGCATCCAGTTCGAGCAGTCCGGTGAATACCTCGCTGGGTTTGCGCCAGTCGTGGATCTTACGGGGTCGGTCGTTGATCTCGGCGGCGATGGCGGCCAGGTAGTGTGGGTCGCTGGTGATCTCGACGCCCTTGGGCAGCAGGGTCATTGCGTTGTGGGGTAGCTGCTGGTCACGGCGGTGATGAGGTCGTGTGATCGGCGGTTGGCGCGTCGGAGGGCGCGGGCGATGTTGGTGTCGCCGTTGGTGCGGTGCCAGCCGATCGCGGTGTTGCGCAGGGTCGCGATGACGGCGGGCCCGGTGCCGGTCCGGGCCTGGTGGGAGTCTTCACGGAACGTCACGTCGCGGACGTGGTGGACCTGGTTCTCGATGAGCCATTCGCGGCGGGTCCAGTCCTGCAGATCGGCCGGCAGGGCGTCGCCGGCGGGCAGGGACACGGTGAAGTAGACCGTTTCGCGAGTGGTCTTCGCGCCGGTGGTGCGGCTGTGGGTGATTCGGACGGCCTGCTCGGCGTGCGGGAACGCGATGCCCCCGGGGATGTGCGGGGTGACGGCTTTGACGGTGCGGGTCTCGCGGCGTCCGTGACCACGGTTTCGGGTGCGGTCCCCGACGGGGATTTTGGGCCAGGGCAGGGATGTGAGTTGGGTGAGCAGCGTCGGTTGGTTGCCTTTGACCGCGGTCATCAGGTGGGCTCCGGGGGCGGCGGTCTGCCGGGCGTGGTCGGTTTGGGTGTGCAGTGCGTCGGCGACGAACACCACGCCCTCCAGAGTGCCCACGACCTTGTGGACGGCGTCGAGAAGCGGTGTGAACGCGGGAATCTCGTTCGATTTCGCGTCCACGGTGACCTGGGCCAGGACGATGCCGGTGTCGGTGTCCAGCGCGGAGAGCAGGTGGACCTGGCGGCCGTCGTCGAGGCGGGCGCCGCGCAGGGTCTTGCCGTCCACGGCGATGACGTGGCGGTGTCGGCGTTGTCGAACCGGTGGTGATCGCCGGGCGCGGGTGGTGAGCCAACCGGCGAGGACGGTGGCCAACAGATCGGCGTCGAGGCGGGTCGGCAACCTCCACATCGTTGTGGCGGAGGGGATGCGATCGAAACCGAGCCGATCGCGGGCGTGATGGTCGAGATCCTGCAGCCAGTCGGTGATGGCCGCGAATGACGACGCCCCGGCCAGGACCGCGCAGACCGCGACCGTGAGCAGTGCCGACAGTGGGTATCGGATTCCGCGCGGGTCACGCGGGTCCGGGACCTTCGCCAGGGCGTCCAGCAGATCACCGTGCTCACCATCGGTGACAGGCGCCGGTGAGCCGTCGGCGGAGGGTGTCGTGACGGTCAGTGCGGTGATGAGAGATGATGTCATCGGCGGGTGGGGTCTTCCTCGGAGTCGTGAAGCGTCGCAACTCCATGATCACCGATGCGGTCTCACCCGCCGCCATCGCCTCCACGAAGGCCCTTCACTCCCCAAACTCTCAGCTCAGGGCCTTGCTGTCTGACTACGCAATCGCCCTGGCACCGCACCCCTGACCTCGACAGCCGCGTCAACGAGTGCGCATATGTCGCTTGAGCAGCAACGATGGCCTTTCGGGCGGCACACCTGCCCCGGTCCCAGGGGTGCGCCGTTGTGCGGATGGGGCGCCACCGTGCCCCGCGTGGCGGCCCGCCGGTCGTCGGTGTCGAGCTGGCGGGCCTGTTCGCCGGCGTAGGCGCGCAGGAGGTCGTGCAGGGTGAAGTGGCCGGGAGTGCGCTCCTCGACGAGGTGGCCGCGGGCGAGTTCGGCCAGCACCGGTTGCACCCGTGCCAGCGGGCGGTCGGCGAGGCGGGCGGCCGCGGGCGCGCTGATGTCGGACACGGCATGCCTGCCGAGGAGCCGGAACAGCCGTGCCGCCGCCTCGCTCAGGGTTCGGTAGGACCACGAGAACACCGCCCGGACATCGGTGGTCGGGTCGTCGGTGTCGCCGAGGGCGTCGAGGCGGGCGCCGGTGAGCTCGGTCGCGAGAGCGGCCAGCGGGAGGTGGCTGCGGGTGCCGGCGCGGGCGGCGACGACGGCGAGGGCGAGGGGCAGCCGGGCGGTGGCGGTGACGATCCGGTTGACCGCGTCGGGTTCGGCCGCCGTCCGGTCGGGCCCGAGCCGGGCCGTCAGCAGGTCGCGGGCCGCGGCGGGCGAGAGCACGTCGACCGTCAGCGGGTGGGCGCCGACACCGGCGATGAGGCCCGTGAGGTGATTGCGACTGGTGACGAGGGTCAGGCAACCGGGTGTCGCGGACAGCAGCGGGCGGACGTGGGCCGTGTCGCGGGCGTTGTCGAGCAGGACCAGCATCCGCTTGCCGTCCAGCAGGCCGCGGTACAGCGCGGCGCGGCGGTCGAGGTCGGGCGGGACGCGCTCGGCCGGGACGTCGAGGGCGTCGAGGAATCCGCGCAGGACGTCGGCGGGGTGCACGGCGGTGCCGGTGGAGTCAAAGCCGCGCAGGTCGACGTACAGCTGGCCGTCGGGGAACCACTCGCGGACGCGGTGGGCCCAGTGCACCGCCAGGGCGGTCTTGCCGACTCCGGCGGTGCCGGACACGACGCCGACGACCGCGGCGGTGGTCTGGTCGTCGGCTGCACGCAGGAGGGCGTCGAGCCGGGCGAGCTCGTGGTCGCGACCGGTGAACCCGTAGACGTCCGCGGGTAGTTGAGCGGGCACGGTCGGCGGTGGCGGTGGCGGTGGCGGTGGCGGGTCGCCGACCGCCGAAGCGGTCCGGAGGAAGCGGTCGAGGTCTCCGCCGACGAGGCCGAAGGCGGTGCCGAGCAGGCGCACCGTGGTCGTTCTCGGCGTGGTGATCCGACCGTTCTCGATCTTTCCGATGGTCCGCAGGCCCAGACCGGACTTGGCGGCCAGGTCCTCCTGGGTCAACGACATCCGCCGTCGGTGCTCGCGCACGAGGTCAGCGAACACGGGGGCCTCCGCTCGGGTCAGGGCGGAGGTGCTGTTCCCCGCGTCCCGACTGCGGGCGTGATCGCACCGGCCGGCCAGGTGCCGGCGAAGTGCCGGTGAAAGCCCTGGGAGTCGCCGACGCAACGCGCGACCGTGGACACGTCGTGCTCCGGGTCGCCAGGAGATCGGCGGCAGGACGTCGGGGACGGAGAGGTTGCAGGAACAGGAGAAGGGTGCCGGAATCTCGTGCGCCTCTGCCGGTCCTGGCTCGAACATTCCATCGCACCAGTCATCCCCCCATCACACGCCCGGTTTGCCGACGGCCTTTATAACGGCCGTGCGCCAGGCACGTATGCGTTTTCGAGCTCTTGCGGCAATCGGAGTTGTCGACCGGATCGACCGCGCGGTCAATGACCGCAGTTCACCTGACGACGAATCATCGGAGTTGATCGACATGAGAACGTGGATGAAGGTAGTGGCAGCAACAGCGGTGATGATCGGCTCGACCGCGATCACGTCGATAGTGGCGCACGCGGACCCGGTGGTGGCGGGCGGCCTGACGGCAGCGGGCGCGCCGGCCGCGGGAAGTGCTCACGCGCCGGCCACGACGGAGCACGCGGTGGCCGCTGACAACGTCATCCCGCTGGCGGTGGTCAACCTCGGGCTGAGCACCACACAGGCCAAGTACGTCCAGTGCTGGTTGCAGGACTACTGGGGCTACACGGGTGGGATCGACGGCGAGCTGGGCACCAACAGCTGGAAGGCGTTCCAGCGCAACCTCCGGACGCACTGGGGCTACACCGGCGCGATCGACGGCATCGTGGGCTCCGGCACGGTGTCGGCGCTGCAACGCCTGCTGCGCGCCCACTGGGGTTACACCGGTGCCATCGACGGGGTCGCCGGCGACGGCACCAAGGCGGCGTTCGGAAGATTCGCCAACGCCTGCAGCGGCAACTGCTGATCCCACCAGGTGACGACGGCGGTTTTGGACCGTTCCCGTGCTCTCCCGAGCACAGGTCTCATCGGTCTAGGACCGCCGTCGTAGCGCTTTCGCATAGGCACGAAGCGCAACCAGACGATCCGCTGATTCCGCACCGCTTCCCGGCAACCGCAGGCCCGCGCGGACACTGACGTGATCTCAGCGAGTTCAGGTAAGCCGTCCACTTTCAACGACAAGGTTGTGCTTGCCGAAAATATCGTCCGTGCAGGTCAGGTGGCGTGATAGTACTCGTTGAGGATGCCGCCCAGTCGTTGCCGTTGGCGGATGTCGAGTCGGGTGACGGCTGCTTGATCAGTGACGGCTGGTGGCAGCGGTTGTAGCGGTCTGGCGTTGGCGATGCCTTGGTGGGGGGCGGTGGTTGTTGCAGGACTGCTCGTACTCGTGCAGGGCGTGGAGCAGGTGCTGTTGGTTCCGGATGGGGGGTGCGGTCGAGTGGTTCGCGGCGGCAGCTGCGGAGCCGGCGTTCCATGATCGCGTTCATGCGCGGGATGCGGACACCGGTGAGGACGACCTGAATGCCGGCGTCGGCGAGGATGTCGTCGAACAGGGCGGGATACTTTCCGTCGCGGTCGCGGATCAGGAAGCGCATGTGTCGGCCTTCGTCTTCGAGGTCCATGACGGGGTTCCTGGCGGCTTGGGTGACCCAGGAGGCGGTGGGGTGCGTGGTGGCGCCCAGGACGCGGATCCGGCGGCTGGCGTGTTCGATGGCCGCGAGCACGTGCAGGCGGGGTGCCGTTCAGGGTGGTGGTCTCGAAGAAGTCGCAGGCCAGGAGTGCGTCGGTCTGTGAGCGGAGGAAGGTTGACCAGGTCGTCGTGGTGCGTTCGGGTGCCGGTCGATTCCGGCGTCCTTGAGAATCTGCCATACCGTGGATGCGGCGCTCTTGATGCCGAGTACGAGGAGTTCGCCGTGGATGCGGCGGTAGCCCCGGGTGGGGTTCTCGTGCCAGGCGCAGCACCAGGATTCGGATCGGGCGGACGGTTCGTGGTCGGCAGGGCCGCTTGGGGCGGGATCCGGCAGCGCGGCGGCGCGCGAGGAGGTCCCGGTGCCACCGCAGCACCGTCTCCGGGCGGACCGGCAGTCGGAGCCGACGAAGAGCATCGACCGGAAGTCGGTGCGGCAGTGCCGCGAGGAACGTCCGGTCGCCGGGGGAGAACCGCGGACGGTCCTTACCCGGTTGGCGCTCCAAGATCGTTATTTGATGCCGCAGCGCCAGGATTTCCACGTCCTTGTCCCGATCGCTCATCGGTAACAGGAGTAACAGCGCGAACGCGTTGGTCACACTCAAATAGGCCGGTCGGAGCAGCACAATCGGTCATCACGCCGCGTCTGCGGCCGGCGCTGTGGACCTGCGGCCGCACCCACAAGCACCTCGGCCCTTCAAGCTACGCATGGCCTCAACCTGCATGGATGGAGTTATCGGCAGGCACAGGTGCGGCTGGTCGAGGAGCACCGGGAGGAATACCCGTTGTGGTCCCGGGACCACGACGGAGGAGTCCGCGGAACTCAAGCGCCTCAACCGTGAGATGGCGGAACTGAAGCGTGGCAACGAGATCCTGCGATCGGCGACCTTCTTCGCGGCGGAGCTCGACCGCCCCTCCCGGCGGTGATCACCTATGTCGACGAGCGTAGGGACCGGCTCGGGGTCGAGCTGATCTGTCGTGTCCTGCGTCGGGCGGGCGTGGCGATCGCCCCGTCCACCTACTACGCCGCCAAGGCCCGTACCGCCTCAGCGCGTACCGTCCGCGACGAGGAGACGCGCGAGGAGATCCTGTCCGTGTGGCGGGAGAACCGCCAGGTCTGCGGAGCACGGAAGATCTGGATCGCGTTGCGCCACAGGGGGTCACGGTCGCCCGGTGCACGGTCGAGCGGTTGATGCGCGAGCTGGGCCTCAGCGGTGTGATGCGCGGCCGTCCCCGCCGCACCACGATCCCGGCCAGGGACGGGCGCCGCGCCCGCGACCTGGTCGACCGGGACTTCACCGCGGGACGGCCGGACGCGTTGTGGGTGGCGGATTCCACCTACGTGCCTACCCGGTCGGGCACCGTCCACGTCGCGTTACCCAACAGGGAGGTGAAGCTGACACTGTCATATTGACAGTGTCAGCTATAGTCGTGGCGTGAGCGACGAGGAGCTGTGGACGATCGGGCAGCTGCCGGACCGGGTCGCCGCGCTGCTCGCCGACGACTACGGGGGCCAGCGGAGCGGTCGGGTGCGGGAGTTGCCGAACGGGCGTGCCATACGGTGGTACACGACCATCGGGTTGGTGGATCGGCCGGTGGCGTACCGGGGACGCACCGCGCTGTACGGGTGGCGGCACCTGCTCCAGGTGGTCGCGGTCAAGAAGTTGCAGGCGGCGGGGCACGCGCTGGCGGAGATCCAGGCGGTGGTGGTGGGCGCGGATGACGGCAGGCTCGCCGAGCTGGCCGGGGTGACCCGGCAGGTCGAGCCGGCTGGACGAGCCGAACCCGGGGGACGGTCGGACGACGGTGCCGCGGCGTCCCGCAGCGGGGTCTTCTGGCGCGACCGGCCCGCGTCGTCGCCACCCGTGCCACCCGCAGCGGTGCCGCCGGCCGCTCCCGCACCACCGGTGGCCTCCGTACCCCCGGCCGCCGGCGTCACCCGGGTCGTGCCCGGTCTGCGCCTGGGACCCGGCGTCACCCTCGTGCTCCACGCCGCCGACCGCGTCCCCGACGCGGCCGAACTCGCCGCCATCGAAACCGCCGCGGCACCCCTGCTCGACCTGCTCGCCCGCACGCGTCTGGCCCCGACCACTGGAGAGGACAACGGATGAGCACCCGCATCGCGGTCGTGGGAGACGTCGGGGCCACCCGGCCCACCGAGGACGACGGCCTGGGCTGCCTGCGCACCGAGCGTGGCAACCTCCCGCTGGAAGCCGTCGACGTCCACGCGACCATCACCGGGCTGGCCTCGCGCACCACCATCACGCAGACCTTCCACAACCCGCACCCCGACCCCCTCGAAGCGACCTACGTCTTCCCGCTGCCCGCCCGTGCCGCGGTGACCGCGCTGCGCGTGGAGGCCGACGGCCGCGTGGTGGAGGGCGTGCTCAAGGAACGCGCGACCGCGCGGGCCGACTACGACCAGGCCGTCTCCGACGGCAAGCGCGCCGCCATCGCCGAGGAGGAGCGGCCGGGCGTGTTCACCACGCGCGTCGGCAACATCGTGCCCGGCGAGCGGATCACCGTGCGCCTCACGCTCGTGGGGGTGCTCGCCTACGAGGACGACACCGCCGAGTACCGCCTGCCGCTGGTCGTCGCACCCCGCTACGTCCCGGGCGCCCCGCTGCCCGGCGATCAGGTCGGCGACGGCGTGGCTCGCGACACCGACGCGGTGCCCGACGCCTCCCGCATCAGCCCGCCGGTGCTGCTGCCCGGTTTCCCCAACCCGGTCCGCCTGTCCCTGGTGGTGGACGTCGACCTGGCCGGGCTGCCACCCGCCGAACCCTCGGCCAGCCTGCACGCCACCGTCACCGAGGAGACCGCCGGCGGGTTCCGCGTCCGGGTCGAGCCGGGCGCGCGCGTAGACCGCGACTTCCTGCTGCGCTTGCGCTTCGCCGACGCCGACGTGGTCCGCACATCGTTGGCCGTGCGCCCGGACGAGGGCGGCGAGGGCGGCACGTTCGCGCTGACCGTGCTGCCCCCGGCCGCCGGCGGACGGCTGCCGAGCCGGGACGTGGTGCTCGTGCTGGACCGGTCGGGCTCGATGCACGGTTGGAAGGTGGTCGCGGCGCGCCGGGCCGCGAGCCGCGTGGTCGACTCGCTGCGCGCGGACGACCGGTTCGCCGTGCTGGCGTTCGACGACCGGCTGGACAGCCCGGACGAGCTGCCCGCCGGTCTGGTCGCGGCGACCGACCGCAACCGCTACCGCGCGGTGGAGTTCCTGGCCGGCCTGGAGGCCCGGGGCGGCACCGAGATGCTGAACCCCCTCCAGCGCGCGGCCGGGCTGCTCGGCGCGGAGGGCGATCGGGAACGCGTGCTGGTGCTGGTGACCGACGGCCAGGTGGGCGACGAGGACCGGTTGCTGCGCGAGGTCGCCACGAGCCTGGCGGGCGTGCGGGTGCACACCGTCGGCATCGACCGCGCGGTCAACGCGGCGTTCCTGCAACGACTCGCGGGCTCGACCGGCCGCTGCGAGCTGGTCGAGTCGGAGGACCGGCTGGACGAGGCCATGCGCGACATCCACCACCGCATCGGCGCGCCCGTGCTGACCGGCCTGGCGGTGCGGGCCGACGGCCTGGCCGTGGAGGAGGGCTCGCTGGCCCCCGCGCCGCTGCCCGACCTGTTCCCCGGCGTCCCGGTCGTGGTCACCGGCAGGTACGCGGGCGAGCCGTCGGGCGCGGTGGAGGTCACCGGCTCGGGTGGGTGGCGGCAGCGGGTGGCGGCGGTGGCGAGCGACAACGCCGGGCTGGCCGCGCTGTGGGCCAGGGCTCGGGTGCGCGACCTGGAGGACCGTTACGTCGTGGGCGTGGGCGACCTCGACGCCCTGGAGCGGCAGATCGTGGGAACATCGCTGGAGCACGGCGTGCTGTCCCGGTTCACCGCGTTCGTCGCGGTGGACGAACGGGTCGTCAACGAGGGCGGTCGGGTGCGGCGGGTGACGCAGCCGGTCGAACTGCCCGACGGCTGGTCATCCGTCCCCGCTTTCGCCGGCGGAGGCGGCTACGGCGCGGCTCCGGCCGGGATGCCGGTGGCCGGGGCGCCGATGGCGGCCATGCCGTTCGCCCCCGCCCCGGCCGCCCCCCGCGCGCGGAAGACGCGTGCCCGTGCCGGTCTCGAAGCGGCCGTGGCGAGCAGCGCGGACCTGGCAGCACCGAAGCCCGCCGCACCCGCGCCGCCCGTCCCCGCGCCGGCGGAGTTCGCCGCGGAGGCGTTGACCGGGCTGCGCGAAGCACGAGAGCCGGCCGCTGCCCTGCTCGAGCGCCTGCACCAGGCCATCGGCCGCCACCTCCCGTCGTGGCGGGCGGCGGGCGCGCCCGCCGAGGCGCTGCGGACGCTGTCGGACCTGGCCGCGGAACTCGCCGTGCCCATCACCGATCCCACCGAGGTCGACCGCCGCCTGCGGCACGCGATCGCGACGCTGGAGGCCCTGGCCGAACCCCGGTCAAGCCAATCCCGGCCGGCTGAACCCCACCGGCGCAAGCCGTTCTGGAAGCGGTGACCTCCCGTTCCCGGGGCGGAGCCCGCCTCCCCGCCCCGGGAACGGTCCGCCGGAGACGACGACGCTGCCTGTTGTCGCGGCGCGGTACCGACCCGTCATCGCGGTCAGGCACCCGAGGGCATCGGCTGCGAAGTCGCGCCGCAGGTCGGGGACACCAGCCGATCACCCGAACCGGCGAACGCCCCTCGTCCAAGTGCGGCAGCACAGCTACCGGGCCTTCACCGACGCCTGCCAGAACGCCGAGGTGACCGCACCCATGGGCGCGGTCGGAGTTGCTCCCGGCCGGCGCGCTCCTTCGCCACGCCCTATGGACTGCGGCCGAGGGCGGCACGGAGAATGGGCGCATGCCACCGCCGACGCCCGACCTCGTGGTGCACGACGAAGCGTCGTGGCACCACCTCGCCGTCCACTCGGGTGATCACGCCCTCCCGTCCTCCCGGGTCGGATCGGTCACGCGCCTCGCCGCCGCCTTCCGCGACCGGGTGGGGTGAGAACCGTGACCGTCGTGGCGGACCCGGGGCAGCACCGCCGGCAGCGGGTGCGGCTGACACCGCAGCGCACGATCCAGGTACCCGTCACCGGCTCGCGGGAGGCCGAGGGGCCGCTCACCCTCGGTCAGGTCAACATCGCGCAGTGGCTGAGCCAGGTCTCCGACCACTTCTACTCGGTGCTCTGCGTCGAGCTCCCGGTGCCGGCCGTCGCCTCGGTGGACGACGTGGTCGAGACCATCGCCGTGCTGGGCGCGCGGCACGAGGCGCTGCGCACCTCCTACGACCTCGGCGAGGAGAAGCGACAGCTGGTCGCGGCGTCCGGCACGCTCCCGCTCGAGGTCTGCGTGCTCGGTCAGGGCCGGTGGGGTCCGCGCGACCGCACGTCGGTGGCCGGGACGCTCCTCCGCCTGCTGCGCGACAACCCCGACCCGGACCGGCCCGCGATGCGGGTCGTGGTCGCGGTCTCTCCCGACGAGGACGGCAGGGTCATCGCGTGCGCGGGCGCGTTCTCGCACATGGCGGTCGACCACGGCGCGATCGAGGTCCTGCGGCGCGAGTTCGCCGAACTGGTCGGCGACACCTCCCGCCGGCACGTCGGCACACCCCGCCACCAGCCACTGGACCAGGCGCGACTGGAGGCGACCCCCGCCGAGCGGCGCCGGGCGCGGGCGGCGCAGGTCTACCTCCAGCGCCAGACCTCGAAGATCCCCCGCCTGCTCTACCACATGCCCGACACCAGCCCCGGCGGCGATCCGCTGGCCGTGGAGCTGTCCTCACCGGCCGCCGCCACGGCGGTGCGCCGGGTGGCGGCCCGCACCCGCGCCAGTCGGCAGAGCGTCGTGCTGGCCGCGATCTGCGCTGTGCTGGCCCACCGCACCGGCGACGAGGAGATCGTGCTGCCCCTGATGTCGGGCAACCGCTTCGACCGCCACCTGCTCGACTACGTCGGCTCGCTGGCCCAGGGCACGATCGCCTCCGTCGGCGTCGCCGGGCGCGACTTCGACGCGCTGGTCGCGCACACGTGGACCACGGTCCTGGAGGCCAGCAGGCACGCCCGGTACGACGCGGCCGAACGAGCCCGGCTGGACGAGCGGATAGCCCACGAACGCGGCCTGCTGTTCCGCTACGAACCGCTGTTCAACAACCTCGCCCCCGAGCCCGGTCCCGGTACCCCGCCCGGCGCCCTGCCCGGCACCGACGAGCTCCGGGCCGCACTCGCCCACACCGAGCTGCGCTGGCGTCCGGTGCAGCGCAACGCGAAACCGGTCCGCTTCAACCTCAACCGACTCGACGGGCGGCTGGTGCTCGACCTGTGGGTCGAGGACGACGGCGTGGTCACGCGTCAGGAAGCGGAGTCACTGCTGCTGGCGTTCGAACGCGTCCTGGTGGCCGCGGCACACGAAGACCTGACCACCGCGCGGATGCACGACCTCATCGGGCTGCCGACGGCCGAGCGCTCGGCGAACTGGCTGCTGCTCGACTCGTGCCGGGTCGACCTGCGCCAGGTCCAGTCCCTCTTGGACGACGCCCTGGCCCCGGCCGTCACCCGGGTCTTCGCCGAAGCCAACGGTCACCCCTTGGTGGCCTACGTGACCATCACGGACCACGTCAGCACCCCTGAACAGGCCCACGCCCGCTGCATGGCCGCACTTCCCGACCACCCGGCCGTCCTCACCCCACGCCACTACGTCCTGTGCCCCACCGCCCCGACCGACCCGGCGGACCTCGCCTCCTGGCCCGCCCCCCGCCACACCGGCACGGGACGCGCACCCGCACCGACGGTCGAGCTCTGAACGCTGGGCTCGGGTGGCCGCAGGCGATCGCGGCGGTCAACTGCCCGGGTCCGCCGGTCCCGCTCGTCGTCACCTGCGGGTCGGCCGAGTGCTGGGAGCTGGAGGCGGCTGCGATCGGCTGACGCGCGCCATCGGGGCCGATCTGCTGCCGCTTGACCGGGACGACGCCCTTCGGACGCGACCGGGTCACCGGACCTCGCGTGGTGGCTGTGGGGTGCCAGAAGTCGGTCGTACGCGCTGAGCTGCGGTTGTGCTGCTGTGGGTTCGTACTCGTTGATCAGGCCGCCGAGGACTGGTCGACGGCGTATCGAGGCGCGGCCCGGTTCAGCGATCGGCTGGTCTGGTCGTGGTGGTGTGAGTTGTCGGGCTTGGTGTGGTCGGCGGGTAGCGCTCCACGTCCCTGACCGTCGATGACCGGCTGAGCAGAGCCGACCAGCCGACGAGCCGGGCGAAGATCGGGTAAAGCCGTCGTAGCGCCACGCCTCACGATCATGCTTCTGTGGCTCGTGGTGCGCGATCACCGCAGCTCAACGCCCAGGTGGAGAGTTCCGGCGCTCTACACCCACGGACACGCATTCGCGCCCGCCGCGATCCGATCCGGCCGACTGTCGTCCCGGTCAGGGCTGGGGCGTCGCCCGGTAGAACCAGCCGTCCCAGCCGTTGACCCAGTCCGTCTTGTAGGAGCACGGGCCGGCGCCCCCTCCTGTCTCGCGCCACGCGGCGGCGTCTGCCTGGCACTCCTCCACACTGGTGAACGGTCCGTTCCAGCAGCAGTCGGGCACGGCGGTGGCGGCGGGCGTCCCGAAGAAGGCGAGCATCGTGGCGAAGCCCGCAGCGATCAGTGTTCGGCGCATACCCCGATCTCACCGGATCGGAACGCCGCGCGCACTCGGCTGTTCGATTGACCGTAGGGCGGACATCGAATCGGAAGTGATCACTCGCCTGCAGGTTGACCACCGTGAACGAGGTCGAGGGCGTGCACAGGTTGGCGCCCGCAGAGCGTGGGGTCCTGCGGCTGCGGGTGGTGGCCGCGCTGGAAGCCGGGCAGGTCGAGGGCTATCGGGAGGCGGCGGAGGTGTTCGGGGTGTCAGAACGCTCATCGGAAGCCGGGTAGCACGCCTACCAGCGAGACGTGATGTGTAACCGGTCTTCTCTGGTAGTAGGCTATTCGGCCCGGTGCTGGAGCTCCTGGCATCGTGCGGCTCTGCGCTCGAAGTCCGCTACCCGGTCGTCCAGACCGCGTTCCACCTCGGCAGGATCGCGACTGCACAGGTTCAACGCATGGGCCGTGCCCACCCTCTCGGCTGCGAAGGGTGTTCAGGGCCGGCATGCGCGTGCTCTGGATCGCGAAACTAGGCTCTGACGGTGCACTGGGACCAACCTGAACTCGCCGAGCTGTGGCGGCTGGCCCGCGAGACCCTGGAGGGTGGCGGCCGGTCTGCGTTCAGCATCCGCGTCGAGGACGAGAAGACCGCCGCGGCGCTCACCGAGCTGTTGCGCAAGCCGGTCGCGCACCCGGCCCGCCGGCAGATCTCCCTGGCGCGTCTGGACGAGCACGTCCGTGCGCACGGCAGCACGCTGACCGAGGTGCTGGAAGCGTTGCACGGCAGGCCGATCGGCATGTCCACGACCGAGGAGGCCTCGACAGCCGACGCCGTGCTGAAGTTCGCACTGCGTCAGCACGACCTGCTGCACGAACCGTGGGCCGCACCGTGGATCGCGCACGTGCGCCGGTACGGCAAGATCCCACAACCGGCGTTGCCGATGCTCGCCAACCAGGCCGCCGAGGTGCTGAGCAAGCTCGGGTCGACGACGACCCGGTTCGCCCTGGCCGGCAACGACCTCGACGACGGACGGCCGCTCGCCCGGATCGTGGGCAAGGCGCTCGAACTCATGGGCACGACCTGGGAGCGGGCTGGTGTCCTCAGGGACGCCTACAGCGACCCGGTGCTGACCTCCCAGGGCTACTTGACGTTGAACGACACCCTCGAAAGCTCGGAGATCACCGTTGTCCGCAACCCGCGCCTGCTCGAGTCCGGCGTGCCCGGCCCGTTGATGGTGCTCCCGAACGGCCTCACCGCACAGGCCAGGCACCACCTGAAGGGCAAGAAGGTTCGCTGCCACAACGACTTCACACCGGACGGCATTCGCGCGACCAACGACATCCTCGCCTGGACCGGCGGCACGGCGTGGCGCATGTCGGCGAACGACTACCGCGAGGCCGTCGCCACCCTGATCGCCCGCGGTGTCGAACTGCCGACGTTGAACAGCCGTCCAACAGAGGCAACCTGGGATCCCGACCTGGCCAAGACCATGACCACCACGGGCCTGATGGTCACCGAGGAGCACGTGCTGCCGTCACTGCTCTGACGGCGCGAACCGCTTCACGTCCCGCCACCTGCGCCCCTGGATGATTTACGCACGATGCTCCGCAGGTCAGCGAGGTTCGGCGTCCTTCGCGGCCTCGCTGCGCAGCAGCGCTTTTCACGAGGGATCCGAATAATCGGGCCGTTGCAGGCGTTCGACCGACCGACGGTGCGCCTGCCACGAGGCAACGCTTCCGCAGCGTGCGAGCCGGCGCCGGTCGATGTCGAACCTTGGGTGGCAGAAGCCGGCGTCGAGTCTCTGACCTGCGAGTTGAACCGCCGTGACTTCCTGGCACGGATCAAGTGGTGCCGGCGATGCAGCTGTCACGACTGAACCGTCCCCTGGTCCGACCAACCGGCCTGAGCGCCGTTTTAACGTTCGTCTCAGATTCGCTCGGTAGGAAGTCGGCGTCGGACAAGCGATGCAACCCGTGTGCAGGAGGCTAGTGATGACAGTCAGCGCAGCGCCGTCCGGGGAAGCACCCCCCGGTCGGTTGGCAGGCCGGTGGGTGCCGTGGTTGGTGATCGGCTTGTGGGTGGCGTTGGCGGTGGTCATGGTGCCGCTGAGCGGACAGTTGAGCTCGGTCACCACCGACAGCGCCGTGGACACCCTGCCGGCCAACGCCGAGTCCACCAAGGTCGCGGTGCTGGAGGACAGCCTCCCCGGCGGGGACGACAACACGTTCGTCTTCGTGTACCACAGAGCCGGCGGCATGACCGACGCCGACCGCGCGACGGTCGAGCGCCACTACGACACCCTCGCCAAGCGGTACCCACCGAAGGTGGTGGCCCCGGCAGGAGAGGACGACGAGGGCCCGCGGACGGAGCCCTCCACTGATGGCAAGGCGATGATGTTCACCCTCGACGTGAGCACGACCTACGGCGCACCGGAGGCCATCGTCGGCCCGTTGCGCGACGCCGCGAAGGACCGCCCCGCCGGCCTTGAACTCGACGTGACCGGCCCGGCCGCGGTCGACGGCGACATGGACGCCGTCTTCGACGGCATCGACCTGCAGGTCCTCCTCACCACCGTCCTCGTCGTCACACTCCTGCTGATCCTCACCTACCGCAGCCCGGTGTTGTGGCTCATCCCGCTCGTGGCCGTGGGCGCGGCCGCACTGACCGCGATGGCGACCGTCTACCTGCTCGTCAAGGGCTTCGGCATCGTGATCAACGACCAGAACTCGGCGTTGCTGACGATCCTGGTGTTCGGCGTCGGCACGGACTACGCGCTGTTGCTCATCGCCCGATATCGGGAAGCGCTGCACCACCACGAGAACGTCCGGGTCGCGATGGTCCACGCGCTGCGCGGCGCGGCGCCTGCCATCGCCGCGTCCGCGGCCACCGTGGTCGCCGGCCTGCTCTGCCTGCTCTTCGCGGACCTGAACAGCACCAGCGGGTTGGGCCCGGTCGGCGCGGCCGGCATCCTGTGCGCGCTGGTGGCCATGCTGACGCTGTTCCCGGCGATGCTGGTGGTGCTCGGCAGGCGGATCTTCTGGCCGGCCATCCCGCGGTTCAGCACGGCCGTGGAGGAGAAGCCGGGGCTGTGGGGACGGCTCGGCGCCGCCATCAGCCGCCGCCGGTGGGTGGCGGCGCTCAGCTCGCTCGGAATCCTGGGCGTGCTCACCCTCGGCTTGGCGGGCAACACCGGCGCCCTGCGGGAGCAGGACCAGTTCCTGTCCGCGCCGGAGTCGGTCACCGGCTTCACCGTTCTCCGCCAGCACTTCCCGGAGCTCGGCGGCCAGCCGATGACGATCTTCACGCGGCCTGCGCACCAGGAGCGGGTGCTCGACATCGTCAAGGGCACTCCCGGTGTGGCAGTGGCCGTCCCGGGTCGGACCAGCGGCGGCTGGGCCGACATCTCGGTGTTCCCGACGGACGCGCCGGACACCGTCGCGGAGTACGACACGATCAAGCGGGTGCGCGCCGCCGTGCACGCGGTGAACGGGGCGGAGGCGATCGTCGGCGGGCCGAGCGCGGAGAACCTCGACACCGAGGTGACCACCAGCCGCGACGAGAAGCTGGTGATCCCGCTGGTGCTCGTCGTCGTCCTGCTCGTCCTCGGGCTGCTGCTCCGATCGATCGTGGCCCCGCTGGTCCTGATGGCCACCGTGATCGTCTCATTCGCGGCGGCCTTCGGCGGCAGCGTGTTCGTCTTCGACACGATGTTCGGGTTCAAGGGCGTCGACTACTCGGTACCGCTGCTGGCGTTCCTGTTCCTGGTGGCGCTCGGCGTCGACTACAACATCTTCCTCGCCAGCCGGGCCAGGGAGGAGACCGTGCGTCTGGGCACCAGAGAGGGAATGCTCAAAGCCCTCTCCGCCACCGGTGGCGTCATCACC
The DNA here is from genome assembly GCF_050946825.1 of Actinosynnema sp. CA-299493. Lineage (NCBI taxonomy): Bacteria > Bacillati > Actinomycetota > Actinomycetes > Pseudonocardiales > Pseudonocardiaceae > Actinosynnema > Actinosynnema sp. CA-299493. The sequence goes on along the minus strand of NZ_CP191993.1, from coordinate 6,300,961 downwards.
TCGGCAGGCCTGGTACTGGCGGCCACGTTCGCGGTCCTCGCCACGCTTCCGCTGGTGATGCTGATCGAGGTCGGGTTCCTGGTCGCCTTCGGCGTGCTGCTCGACGCCCTGTTGGTGCGGTCGGTCCTGGTGCCCGCGCTCACCCTGCTGATCGGCAGGCGGATGTGGTGGCCGAGCCGGCTGTCCCGACCGGTGGAGCCGCCGGACGGTCAACGGCCGCTCACCGACGATGAGGATTCCGCGCTGCAACGGTGAGCGCGGCGGCACGGACGAGATCCAGGACGGGCCCCAGGCCCGTCCTGGATCTTTCCTGGGCCCGACGGTCGCCGCCCCTTTGGCCCTGCGCCGTGCGGCCGGGGCTGGGGCTGGGCTGGGGTCAGCGCGCCGCGGTGTCCTCACCGGCGGTGAGCCGGGCGACCGGGGCGGCCGGAAGGTCGACCCGAAGCAGCGCGCCACCGCGTGGGGAGCGGGCGACGGTGGCCCGGCCGCCGTGGGCGTCGACGACCCGCTTCACGATCGACAGCCCCAGACCGGATCCCGGCAACGCCCGTGCGCTGTCGGCGCGGTAGAACCGGTCGAACACCCGCGGTGCGTCCGCGGCGGCGATGCCCGGACCGGCGTCGTCGACCTCGATCACCGCCGACGCGCCCTCGGCACGGAGCCGGACCTGGACCGGCTGGTCCGCGGGGGACCACTTGCCCGCGTTGTCGACGAGGTTGAGCACCGCCCGTTGGAGCGCGGCGGGACGCCCGCTCACCCACACGGAGGTCACGTCGAGCGCGACCTCGATGTCGGGCACACGGGAACGCGCCCGTGTCGCGGCGGCCACCACCACGTCGGCGAGGTCGATCACCTCGGTGCTCTCGTCGCTGACGTCACCGCGCGCCAGGTCGGTCAACTCGGCGGCGAGGGTGCTCAACTCGGCCACCTGGGCGCCGAGGTCGTTGAGCAGCCGGGTCCGGCTCTCCGCGGGCAGTGCGCTGTCCAGGTTGCCGCGCCTGTCGAGCCGGATCAGCAGCTCGACGTTGAGGCGCAGGCTGGTGAGCGGGGTCTTGAGCTCGTGGGCGGCGTCCTCGGCGAGCAGCCGCTGGGCCCGCCGGGAGTCCCGGAGCGCGGCGAGCATGTCGTTGATCGACTGGATCAGCCGCCGGATCTCCCCACCGCCCTCATCCGGGATGTCGGCGTCGAGATCACGGGTGTGCGCGACGCGGACCGCGGCGGCGGTCAGCCGGTCGATCGGTGCCAGCCCGGTCCGCGCCACGGCCCGCCCGACAAGGGCGCCGCCGGCCACGCAGAGCAGCCCGATCAGCAGCATGCCCAACCCAAACCGGTTGATCGGGCTGTCGTCGGCGACGCGGGCCACCTGAACCGCGCCGTCGCCCGCCCGCAGCGTGTAGACGAGGTAGCCGTCGTCGTCGCTGTCGCCCGACTCCATCAGGTCGGCCGACGCGCCCTGCGCCACGCGCCCGGCGTGCTCGCTGACCGGGGGCAGCGCGGGTTGGCCGTCCGGCGTCCGGATCGAGCCGTCGGGCAGGACGACCCGCACCAGCCGACCGGATCCGGGGTACGGCGGTAGCTCGACCTGCGCCAGACCGGCGCGCTCCGCGTTCGTCGCCAGGACGCGGGAGTCGGCGCGCAGCTGATCCTCCGCGGTGTTCCGCAGCTCCCAGTCCAGTAGCTCGCTGGCCACCTGAAAGGCCATGAACACGCTGACCGCGATGGCCGTCGCCGCGATCACCGTCAGCCTGGTCCTCAGCGACCGCCGGCGCCACCAACGGGTCAGCCGGCGCGACCCCCGGCCTGCGGGCCTGCTCACGGAGGAGTCTCCCGCAACGTGTACCCCAAGCCGCGCAGCGTGTAGATCAATCGCGGCTCACCCTCGGCCTCCATCTTGCGGCGCAGGTAGCTCACGTACACCTGGAGGTTGTTGGAGGTGACGCTCATGTCGAATCCCCAGATCGCCTCGAACAGCGCACCTCGGGTCAACACACGGGTGGCGTTGCACACGAGGACCTCCAGCAGGGAGAACTCGGTCCGGGTCAGGCGGAGCGGCCGCTCGCCCCGCCACGCCTGGAACCTGTCGGGATCGACCCGGACGTCGGCGAACGACAGGATCTGCGGCTCGTCGTCGCCCGGCGTGCGGCGACGCAGCAGGGCCCGGACCCGTGCCAGCAACTCCTCGATGGCGAACGGCTTGGGCAGGTAGTCGTCGGCGCCCGCGTCCAGCCCCGCGACCCGGTCGAAGACCTGATCACGGGCGGTCAGCATCAGCACCGGCAGATCCCGACCCGCCGCCCGCAACCGCCGGCAGGTCTCCAACCCGCCGAGGCGGGGCATCATCACGTCGAGGATCAGCAGATCCGGCGCGTCGCCACCGACCCCGTCGAGCACGGCGAGACCGTTGGCGACGGTGCTGGTGTCGTAACCCTCGACCTGGAGCACCCGCTCCAGCGACTCGCGGATGGCCGCCTCGTCATCCGCGATCATGATCAGCACGCAGGCCCGCCCCCTCTCCAGTCGATGCTTTGCCGCTCACTGTCCCCGATCAACCTGAGGCCAGGATTAGAGCGTCACCGCTGTGGTGCCCGCGGGTCGTGTTCTTGCGGACGCTTGAGTGGCCCGCGCCGCTAATTCATCGGGGGTAGGGGCCAGCCGGTGGGACGTTGAGGTGAAGGCCGCAGACGCAGTCGAGGGCTTCTTCGGGGCTGCCGGCGGGTAGGCCGCTGGGCAGGGTGGGCGGTGACGTCGGTGATGTGCGGGCGTCTGGGTCCCTGATCGCCGATCACCGGCCAAGTGGAACCGCGATCCGTTCTCGACCGATGGCAACCATCCGCCGGCCCCGACTGGTAGTACGAGCGAGGATGTCGGGCGGTTGGGGGAGCGGTGGAAGTACCCGAGGGGTTCGAGGAGTTCGTCGTGGGTGCTTCGCCGCGCCTGCTGCGCACCGCGTACCTGCTCACGCGCGACGCCGGGCACGCCGAGGACCTGTTGCAGGCTTCGCTGACCAAGGCGTGGTTGGCGTGGCGGCGCGTGCACGGAGACCCGGAGCCTTACGTGCGCCGGATCATCGTCAACACCTACGCCACCTGGTGGAGACGCCGCTGGCGCGCCGAGGAGCCGACCGACGTGCTGCCCGAGCACCTCGGTCTGGATCCGCAGGCGGCGGTGGACGAGCACGACCGGCTCTGGCGCCTGCTCGGCGTCCTTCCGCGTCGCCAGCGGGCCGTGCTGGTGCTCCGGTTCTACGAGGACATGACCGAGGCGCAGGCCGCGCACGTGCTCGGTGTCTCGGTCGGCACGGTGAAGTCGCAGACCAGCAAGGCCCTCGCCCGGCTGCGGGTCGAGCCCGCGCTGCTCGGGCAGTTCGACGGAGAAGGGGTGCGCGGGTGAAGCCGAACGACCTGGGCGAAGTCCTCCGCGACCGCGCCGAACTGCCCGAGACCACTCACGACGTCCGCATGGCGGCGCTTCGATCGCGGGTCCGCAAGGTTCGCCGCCGGCGGGCCTTCGTCGCGGTGACGTGCGTCGTGCTGGCCCTGGTCGGAGGAGGGCTCGCGGCGACCCCGTCACGACCTGACTCCCAGCCCGCCACGCCGCCACCGTTCCCCGAATACCTGAGCGGCAGCCGCGTCGTCGCCCAGACGTCCGGCCGCACCCCGGACCCGCTCACGCTCGCTTTCACGCCCTCGGATCCGGCCGAGCTGACCTTGTTGATCGGCTGCGACGCCAGCAGCGATCGGAGCTTGAAGGTGGCGGTCGCCATCGACGACCGGGAGATTCGACAGTGGGCCTGTTACGACGGTGACTTCGGCTTCTCCGATGACAAGATGCGCGACAGCTTGAAAGAGGGCAGGCCGGCGGTGGTGCGGTTGACCGTGCTCGGGCGCATCACCAGCGGCATGGACGTGATCGCCGAGGACGCCGAGGTCGAACCGGCGGAGGACGGGATCGAGCTGCGGGTCGGAGTCGGCCGGAAGGTGCCGCTCGCCCGGTACCCGATGCCACCGGCACCGGAGAAGCCGATCGAGGTGGATGGTCACGTGTGGGACGCCGACATCGTGCTGCGCTCCGACCCCGCCGACCCGAACCTGCCGCGAACGGCCGTCGTCCCCTGGCGACGCGTGACCGCGCTGGAAGTCGTATACGGCTCACCCGGACGCATCAGCGTCCTGATCAACGGCGTCACCGTCGACGACAGCACGAGCTACTCCTACGGAGTGGCCGGCAGCATCAGAGGCGGCGGCTACGACTCACCCGATCTCGTGCCCGGAGATCCCGTCGACATCAGCGTCATTCCCGAGGCGCAGCACGGCGAGTGGGCGGTGATGGTGGAAATGGAGGGTTGAGCGGCGGCCCGGACAGCGCCGGTCTGGACGTTGTGCTCGCCGGCGAGGTCGTCCGTGGTTCCTGGCGGCTTGGGTGGCCGAGAAGGCGGTCGGGTGTGCGGTGGCGCCGAGGACGTGGATCTGGCGGCCGGCGAGCTCGATTGCCGCGTGGTGCGTTCGGGTGGCGGTAGCCCCAGGCGGGGTTCTCCCGCGCCAGGAGCAGCACGAGGAATCGGATCGGGCGGATGGGCCGTGGACGGTCAGGCCGCTTGGGGCGGGATCTGATCGCGTGGCGGGGTGTGATGAAGTCCTGGTGCCACCGGAGCACTGTCTTCGGGCGCGCCGGCAGCCGGAGCCGACGAAGCGCATCGACCGGAAGTCGGTGTGGCAGTGCTGCGGGATTCAGCCCGTCTCCGCTGAACCTCGCCTCTGTCGCTCCGCGGGTTCGTGGGGTTGTGTGCTGCTTCAATGATGACCATGCCCTTCGACGAGTTGCGTGCCTTGCTGACCCGGCATGCCCGCCCCGATCTGAGCACGGACATCGATGCCGTGCGCATCTTCCGCGCCGATCGGCCCAGCCCGCCAACGCCGACCACCTATGGCAAGGTGCTGGCCCTCGTCGCCCAGGGCACCAAGCGGTTCGCGCTGGGCACCCGCCTGTACGAGTACCGCGCCGGGGAGTACGTCATCGCCTCGGTCGACCTGCCGGTGACCGCGCAGTTCATCGGCGCCAGCCCGGGGGAACCCGCGCTCGGCTTCGGCCTGGACCTGCGGCCGACCGCCGTCGCCGAGGTGCTGCTGGCCGCGGACGTCGAGGAACTGCCGGAACTCCCGGCCGGCGCGCCGGCCGGTCTGGCAGTCAGCACCGCCTCCGCCGAACTGCTCGATGCCGTCGTCCGCCTTCTGCGGCTGCTCGACCAGCCCCGGGACATCCCCGTGCTCGCGCCCCTGATCAAGCGGGAGATCATCTGGCGGCTGCTCACCGGTGAGCAGCGCAACATCCTGCGGCAGTTCGGCCTGCCCGACAGCAGTCTCAGCCACATCGCCAGGGCCGTCCAGTGGATCCGCGACAACTACGCGCAGACCTTCCGCGTCGAGGAGGTGGCGCAGAGGGCGGGCATGAGCGTCTCCGCGTTCCACCGCAACTTCCAGGCCGTCACCTCGATGAGCCCCATCCAGTACCAGAAGCAGATCCGCCTGCAGCACGCCAGGCTGCTGCTCGCCGCGAATCCCGGCGACATCGCCGGGATCAGCCGTCAGGTCGGCTACGAGAGCCCTGCCCAGTTCAGCCGCGAGTACCGCCGGCAGTTCGGTGACCCGCCACGCCGGGACGCGGTCCGCCTGGGCGTGAACGTTCGAACCGACACATCCGGCACTTCTCGCGACGGTTGACCAGAACTCGCGACTTCTTGCTCGATCCTGCCCGCTTGCCCTGCTGACGGGCCCTGCCGCGGGGGACTCGCTATAGCCTCCCCGGACAGAGGCACCTGAAGGCGGTCCGCGGCCGGCTGGTGACCGGCAGGCAAGGACGCGCGTGAGGTGATGAGGGGCCGGTGTCGAACTGTTCGGGCGTCACGATGAGCTGGCACGGATTTCCGAGTTCCTCGACCTTGGGCGACAGGGCGGCGTCCGGGTAGGGATTCGAGGCCGAGGTCAGCTGCTCCAGTACCAACCAGTTGCCGCTGCCTGTGCGCGCGGCTCCGGCCAGCTTCCGGCCCGTCCCGCGCGAGGCGCTGTCGGTGACGCTCGGCTTCGGCGCCGGTGCGCCCTCCGGACGTCCTCTTGATCTGTAACGCCGCGCTGCTGCTCGTCAGGCCGAACAGATGCCGCGGCTGCGGCGATCTCGACGCGGCCGGATTGTTGATCGGGTCAGACGAAGGGAAGAGCGCGATGACGAACGACGCTCGAAGTGAGATATCGCTACATGTCAACGGAAAATCGCATCGGTTCACTGTGGACAACCGCCGAACGCTGCTCGACGCGTTGCGGGAGGACACGCGGCACATCGGTGCGAAGAAGGGGTGTGACTTCGGCCAGTGCGGTGCGTGCACGGTACTGGTGGACGGCAGGCGCGTGGTGTCGTGCCTGACGCTCGCGGTCGCCGCGGAGGGTGCTGAGATCACCACGGTCGAAGGGCTCGCCGTGAACGACGAGCTGCGGCCGATCCAGGAGGCGTTCGTGCGGCTCGACGGACTCCAGTGCGGATTCTGCACCTCCGGGCAGTTGTGCTCGGCCGTCGGAGTGCTGGCCGAGCACGCGGCGGGATGGCCGAGCGCCGTTACCCCCGACCTCTCACCTGACCAGCCACACCGCCCCCTCGACGCCGATGAGGTGCGCGAGCGGATGAGCGGAAACCTGTGCCGCTGCGGCGCTTACCCGTCGATCGTGCGCGCCGTTCTCGAGGCCGCCGAACGTGAAGAGGTGAACGGGTGAAGGAGTTCGCCTACAGCCGCGCGACCACGGTCCACGATGCGCTGGCCTCCGTGGTGGGACGGGAGAACACCCGGTTCCTGGCGGGCGGCACGAATCTCGTCGACCTGATGAAGCGCGGTGTCGAGACACCTGATCGTCTGGTCGACGTGCGCGCTCTGCCGCTCGCCGGGGTCCACGAGGCACCCAACGGTGATCTGGTGATCGGTGCGACGACGACGAACAGCGATGTCGCTGCTCATCCCGAGATCCGGCGCCGCTACCCGGCACTGTCCCAGGCGGTGCTGGCCGGCGCGTCCGGGCAGCTGCGCAACATGGCGACGGTAGCGGGAAACCTGTTGCAGCGCACCAGGTGTGCGTACTTCGCCGATCTGTCGTCTGCGTGCAACAAGCGGGTGCCCGGCAGTGGCTGCGCCGCACTGGCCGGCGTGCACCACAACCACGCCATCCTCGGCGCGTCACCGGCCTGCGTCGCCACGAGCCCGTCGGACATGGCGGTGGCGATGATGTTGTTCGACGCGGTCGTGCACTACGAGACGCTGGACGGCAAAGGGGAGGTTCCGATCTCGCAGTTCTACCGCCCGGTCGGCGACACGCCGCACCTGGAGACGACGCTTCCCGACGGCGCCCTGATCACCTCCGTGGTGCTTCCCCGCAGCGCCGCAGGAGAACGGTCGCGGTATCGCAAGGTGCGCGAACGCTCGTCCTACGCCTTCGCCACCCTGTCTGTCGCCGCCGATCTCGTCGTGCGCTCGGGCCAGGTGCGTGAGGTGCGCATCGCCCTGGGCGGCGTCGCCTCGCACCCGTGGCGAGCGCGGATCGCCGAAGAGGAACTGCACGGCGGCCCAGCCACCCCTGAGCGGTTCCGCGCCGCGGCCGAGGCGGAGCTCAGTACCGCAAAACCGCTACCGCACAACGAGTACAAGCTCAGACTGGCACGCAACCTCATCCAGTCCGTACTGACCGAGATCTCCCACTGACCGGATGGGCGTGAACAAGGTGAACCCACACCAACAGGTGCTCAACAGCACGGATGCCGAGATTCCCGAGTTGCCCGCGCCCGCGATCGGCACGCCGCGCACCAGGGTTGAAGGCCGCGACAAGGTGAGCGGCAAGGCACGCTACGCCGGCGATGTCCCGATCGATCGGCTCGCTCACGGCGCGGTTGTCACCGCGACGATCGCCGGCGGTCGTATCACAGCCGTCGACAGCAGTGCGACACTCGCGTCACCTGGTGTGATCGGTGTGATCGACCACCGCAACGCGCCGCGGGTCGACCCGAAGGCCGGCTCGCCCTTCTTCGGTCCGGACGGCCAGTTGCAGCTGCTGCAGGACGACCGGATCACCCACGGTGGTTGGCCGGTCGCGCTCGTCGTGGCGGAGACTCACGAGCAGGCCCGTGCCGGGGCCGAGCGGCTGCGCGTGTCCTATCTGGAACAGCCGCACGACATCGCGTTCTCCGCGGGTCACCCGGCGGCGCGGCCCGCACTGTCCGCGTTCGGCCCGGATGCGGACAAGGGCGACCTGGACGCTGAGTTGGCTGCGTCCGCAGTGGTGGTGGACGAGAGCTACACCACGCCCGCCCAGCACGCCTGTGCGATGGAACCGCACGTGGCGACGGCCTGGCTGGAAGGCGCTGTGCTGCGCGCGATCGACTCGAACCAGGCGCCGTACGGCATCGCGGCGCAACTCGCGGCGCTGTTCGGCAAGCCGCTGTCCGACGTTCGCGTCCAGGTTGAGCAGGTCGGCGGCGGTTTCGGGTCGAAGACGGGACTCGGCCCGCAACTGATCCTCGCGACAATGGCCACGATGCTCTTCCACCGCCCGGTGCGCGTCGCCTTGACGAGGGAGGAGGTGTTCCTGGCGACGTCCGCGCGCCCGCGCACCGACCAGCGCGTGCGGCTGGGCGCCGACCGCGACGGCAGGCTGCGGGCGATCGGCCACGAGGCCGCCTTCGAGATCTCCGGCAAGTCCGAGTTCATCGAGAACTGCGTGGAGATCGCCAAGACCCTCTATGCCGCCAACGCGATCCGCACCAGGCTCAACGTCGTGCCGCTGAACATCCTGCCGGTCGCCTCGGTGCGCGCGCCGGGGACTGCGCCGGGGTCCTTCGCGCTGGAGTCCGCGATGGACGAGCTGGCCGAACGGCTGGACCTGGACCCGCTGGAACTGCGGCGACGCAACGAACCGGAGGTCGGGCCGGTGTCCGGTCTGCCGTTCACCAGTCGGAACTTCCAGCTCTGCCTGTCCGAGGGTGCGCGCCGGTTCGGGTGGACCGGCCGAGATCACCGGCCGCGCCGTCGCGGGGAAGGCCACCTGCTGATCGGCACCGGCATGGCCGGCACGTCGTTCTTCACCACCGCTTTCCCGTCGTCAGCGACGATCACCGCCGAGCAGGACGGCACGTTCAGCGTGGCCATCGCGGCGATCGACATCGGCACGGGCGCGCGGACGGCGTTGCACGCGATCGCCGCCGACGCGCTCCGCGTCGGCTGGGACAGGATTCGGCTGAGGATCGGCGACAGCGCCATCGGCCCGGCGTGGCAGGCCGGTGGATCGCTGGGCACGACTTCGTGGGGCTGGGCGATCGTCGCGGCGGCGAGGGAGCTGCGTGAGCAGCTCGAGTCGGGGCCCGCGCTGCCGGTGTCCGTCACTTCCGACACCACCGAGGAGATCATGTCGCGGCCACACCGCGAACGGCACTCCTACAGCGCCGTGTTCGCCGAGGTGGCCGTCGACCCCGCCACCGGAGAGGTGCGGGTGCGCAGGCTGGTCGGACGGTTCGCGGTCGGGCGCGTGGTCAACCCGCTGATGGTCCGCAGCCAGCTCACCGGCGGCATGATCATGGGTTTGTCCATCGCGCTTCAGGAGGAGGTCGTGCGCGACGAGGTCAGCGGCAGGCAGGTGAACGCGGACTTCGCCGGCTACCACTTCGCGGCGAACGCGGACGTGCCGTTCATCGACGCCGACTTCGTCGAGGACCACGAGCCCGATGACCCGCTCGGGATGAAGGGGCCGGGCGAGATCGGCACGGTGGCCGTCGCCGCGGCCATCGCGAACGCCGTCTGGCACGCCACCGGCAAACGCCACCGGGAGCTGCCGATCCGGCTCGACCGCGTCATCGAGGACTGACGGCCGTGCTGCGGGAGATCTGGCCATTTGTGCAGGTCAAGTGCGACTCGGGTCAGGAGGTCGTGCTGGCCCGCCTGGTGGATCGCGACGGCCCGGGTGCCCGGCCGCTGGGCGCCACGATGGCGATCGCCGAGGACGGCACGTGGCGCGGCTCGGTATCAGGCGGTTGTGTCGAGGGCATCGTCCTCGACGCGGCGCGCGCCGTGCTCGACGGCGCCGCGCCCCAGGTGGCGACCGTCTCCCCAACCGCGCACCTGATGCCGTGGGAGGAAACCCCGGCGTGCGCGGGTGAACTCCGGGTGCTGCTCACCCGCGCCCCCGACGCCCCGGTGCGGGCCGCGATCACCTCCGCACTGGCGGATGACCGGCTGCTGGCGGTGCGCATCGAGCTCGAACCGCCGTACTCGTGGTCGGTGACGACCACCGCCGCGTGGCCGCCGTCCGGTGATGGCAGTTCCGTGTTCGTGGAGGAGTTGAGGCCGCGCAGCACGCTCGTCTTGGTCGGCGCCACCGACCTCGCCGCGACCACGGCGAGGATGGCGGAATCCCTGCACCGCAGAGTGGTCATCCTGGATCCGCGCCCCGAACACGTGACGTCCGGAGCACTTCCCGCCACCTGCGAGGTCGTTCGCGCGTGGCCGGACAAGTGGATCGTCGGCAACCGGCTCCGGGCCGAGGACGCTGTCGTCACCTTGACGCACGACCCTCGCATCGACGACCGAGCCATTCGCGCGGCGCTGGGGAGCGAAGCGGGACACGTCGCCGCGCTGGGCAGTCGGACCACCCATGCTCAACGGCTGCGACGATTGGCCGGAACCCCCGGTCTGAACCGCCTGAGCGGCCCGGCGGGCCTCGACCTCGGTGGGGCATCACTTGCCGAGACCGCCCTGTCGATCCTCGCCGAGGTGGTGGCGGTGGGCAACGCGCGATCCGGGCAGCGGCTGCGCGAGGTCGACACGCAGATCAGGGCGATGGTGCCCGCGACGTGTTCAGGACCTGCCGTGTCCTGAGCACGAAGGGCAACCGCAGGTCCGATCCTCACCTGGTTGTGCGGAGTGGGGTTACTGGATGATCACTCGTCTCGGCAGCCGTGGGTTCGTACTCGTCGATCAGGCCGCCGAGGACTGGTCGGCGACGTATGGAGGTGCGGCGTTGCTCTGCGGTCGGCTGGCCCGACCGTGGTGGTGCGAGTTGAAGTGCTCGGTGTGGTCGGTGGTGGTCGTAGTGGGCCGCGTAGCGGTCACTTCTTCGCGACCAGGCGTCGGTGTCATCGCAGGACGGTGCCCGGTGTCACCAATCGGTGCTCGCGTAGCAGTCGTGGCAGGCGCCGTGTCAACGCGATGACAGTCCGACGTCCTTGGCCGCGGAGGAGCGGTCGAGAAGCACCAGCCAACCACCGAGTCGGACGAAGACCAGGTACAGCAGTCGTCACGCCACACCGCACGATCATGCCCTGAAGACCCAGGTGCACGATCGCCGCAGCTCAGCGTCGCAGTGCGGAGTTCTGGCACCCCACGAGTACGGCAGCCGCTGTTCGAGGTTCCGGCTGGAGTTCGCGGTTGTGCCGACGGGTCTCGGTGACGGTCGGCTCGATCGTGGTCTGCTGGGCCGTGGTCGCCAGGAGGGTGAGTGCGGCCGCTGTACCAGGCGTTGTTGGGCTCACGCCGTCGAACGGGTCCCGGCCGTTGCCCGGGGCAGGCACGATGGCGTCGTGCACCGGACATGGATCTGCGTACGACAGGTTCTGCTGACCCTCGGATTCCTGCTCGCCATCGTGGTGACCACCGGTGGAGTGGCCTACAGCTACAGCTTCGGCTTCACCTGGCTCACCGTCCTGGTCTCGTTGCCTCTGCTGGCCGGCGCGTTCGCCAGCGTGATGGTGTGGTTCATCGGCGAGCATCCGGTGGATGTCGAACCGGAGTGGATCCTGCCGGTAGTGGTCGCCTCGGTCTGTCTGTTCTTCTACGCCCCGACCGGTCTGTCGCTCGCCTATCTGCACACGGCTGCGGATCGGGTGGCCGTCGTGGTCGTCGACGACGTCGACGGCGACTCCGCTCCGGACACCGACCAGAAGATTCGGGTCGCGGACGCCGGCACCGGCGCGGACCTCGGCGAGCTCGCCTACCACGCCGACCGGGACCTGCGGGTCGGCGATCGGCTGGAGGTCCTGGTCGATCCGCGGGGCTGGCTGCCGACGGAGGGCCCGGGGATGTCTCCCGCGACGCGCAAATTGACCTACCTGTTCGCCGGCACCGGGTTCGGCGTGATGTTCCTGATCACCGGGTTGCGCATGCGCCGGGACCTGCGCCGCTATCGCCTCACCGGCTCCCGCCTGCCGTTCGCGGCGCCGGCGGGCGCGCGGGGTCCCGGACTCCGGCGGGAACCGACGGCGGACGACCCGGATGCGCCGGAGTTCGACCCGCCCGAATCCGACGGCGTGCCGGAGCGGGCTGATCAGGGGGGCGGTGGTGGCTCCTCCGGCGGTGACCACGGCGATTCCGGCGGCGACTCCGGGGACTGAGCCGTCCGGGACGCGGGGCGTCCCGTCTCGGCGAGTGGTTCACCGGTCGGGCTTGCGCGGGCAGACCACGATGACCGTGCGCCTCGGACCTGGTGGTTCCGCGACAGGTCTTGCACACATGCGCGAATCCCTGCTCACCACCTGCGTGGCCGGTGAGAACCCTCCACAACCGCGACTCCACGTGGATTGCCGTCTTGAGCCTCGGATTTCGGTCCTGTGGGGTGCCAGAAGTCGGCCGTACGGGCTGAGCTGCGCGGTTGTGCTGCTGAGGGTTCGTGCTCGTTGATCAGGCCGCCGAGGACCGGTCGACGGCGTATCGAGGTGCGGCCCGGTTCAGCGACCGGCGGGTCTGGTCGTGGCGGTGTGAGTTGTAGGGCTTGGTGTGCTCTGCGGTGGTTGTAGTGGTCCGCGCAGCGGTCCGGCACCGCTCGCAGGTGGCGTTCGTTGATGATGAGCAGTGGGTCGGTGGCCTCGCGTCTGACGGTCCCGACGAACCGTTCGGCGAGGATGACCTGTTCGAGGCGCGGGCCGCGCTGGTGGCGCTGCCGCACCGGTGCGGCTTCCTCTACCGGGACTCCTCGGATCTCGGCTGGATCGACTTCCGGCTGCCACCCACCGAGATGCAGTTCGTCGGCCACGGCGGCGACTACCGGGTGAGGGTGCACTGGCAGGTCCACCTCTGATCGACCACCACTGGGACAGGCGTCCCCGGCGCGAGCCGGGGAGGCCTCGGTCGTGCCGTCACCGGTTCGTCGCAGAACTCATCGGTGCGGTCCGCGGGTGTCGAGGTCGTGTACCGCGGCGGGTGGCCGGACTGCGTCATCGTGCATCGGTGGTGCGGGTACCGGGTGCCCGCGCGGAGCTGTTGCCCCGCCGCGAGTGGGTCGCAGTGGGTCGACCGCCGATCCGCGCCCTCAGCCGGGTGCCGCACCAGTACCTCGCGGTCATCGGACACCGTCGGACAGGTCTCGCAGGACGGCGTCGGCGGTACGGCGACCGGACACCAGCGCGCCCTGGATGGAGGCTGTGTCCCGGTGGTCGCCGCACACGTACCGGCCTTCGCCGAACCGCACCGGTTGCCGCATCGACCGACCTGGTGGCGTCACGGGCAACGCGTGCGGGATCGCGTACCGGGCCACGAGGTCCCAGCCGCCCGTGCCACGGCCGTGCAGCACGCCCAGGCGTGCGCGGACCTGGGACTCGACGTCCCGAGCCGCGTCCTCGCCTATCACCCGATCGGGTATCGACACGGTGATCAACGCGGTGCCCGCGGGTGCGTAGCCCTCGGCCACGGCGCTGATCACCGCTGTGTTGACCAGCAGGTCCGAGTCGCCGTCGAGCACCAGCACGGGCTGGTCGTCGGCCGAGGCCGGCGCGGTGAAGTACCACGTGGTGACCCCGTGCCAGGCGGGTTCCGGGACGTCCGGTAGGAGCCGGTGCGCGGTCGCGCCGTCGGTGGCGACCACGACCGCCCGCGCTCGGATCACAGTGCCGTCGGCGAGGTGGACAGAGGTCTTGCGCACCTGTCCGACCGCGCACCCGGTGCGGATCGATCGACTCGGCAAGGAGAGCGCCAGTTGGCGGGGGAGTTCTTGCATCCCGGCGTTCGGCACCGCGCCGCCGCCCCTGAGGAAGCACCGCCAGATCAGGCGGAAGGCCCGGGCCGAGCCTGCCAGGGCCGGGTCGAGGAACACCCCGGCGAGGAACGGCCGGAGAACGTCCCCGACCGTGCGGTCCGTGATGCCCCACCGGGACAGTTCGGCCCGGATCGACCGGTCGTCGGCCGGGCGCCCCCGCACCGACGCGTCCGAGCTGAGGAGGGTGCGCGCCGAGAGCGCCCCCACGGCCGCGACGTCCCGTGGGCGGTGCGCGGCGAACCGCACCGCGTCGGCCACCCGGCCGACCGCCGTGCCCGTCGTCGTGGACGGCCGTCGCCACGGTGGGACCAGGTGGTAACGCCCGGTGGCGGTGACCGCGACCGTGCCGCGCACGAAGGGGCGCAGGTCCAGGGCCGGGAGGTCGAACACCCGCTGCACCTCGGGGTAGGAGGGCAGCAGCACCTGGAACCCGCGGTCCAGCCGGAACCCGTCGACCAGGTCGGTGCGGACCCGGCCACCGACCTCGGCGCCGGCTTCGCACACCGTGACGGCCAGGCCGGCGAGGTGCAGCCGGCGTGCCGCCGCGAGTCCGGCGAGTCCCGCCCCCACGACCACGACGTCGACGTCCGGTTCCACCACGGTGCCTCTCCCTGCCTCGCGACGTGTCGGGATCAGTCAAGCGCAGCGGCCACGAGACGGCATGATGGCGCGTGTCCCGTCGGGGTGGACCCCGCGGCCCGGTTGCGGGCGACTCAGCGGATCGGGTCCGGCAGGCTGAGCGACCAGTGGCCGGTGCGTCCGACGACGGCGGGCGCCACCGCGACCGGGCTGCGCGTGCCGCGGCCAACCGCCGCAGCCTCTGCCCGGCACGTCGGTAGAAGCGCAACTGCACCCGCCGGCCGAACAGCCGCCATCCCCACCGCGCCCGCTGCCCCGGTTCGTCGACCTCGGGCGGGCCCCGCCGCTTTCCACCCCAGTCCGGAGATCTGTTCCCGGGCGCAGTCCACGCTGCCGGCCCGGGGCGACCAGGCCGGCTCGACCTGTGCTCGGGTGATGTCCACCAGCGGGGACCGGGTGCCGACGTCGAACCAACCGGTGACATGCCGATCGCCGCATCCGCCACAGCACTGCCACGGCGTCGCGCATCGCCGTCGCGAGGACGGGCAGGGCACGTGCGTGAGGTCGGCGGTGGTGAGGGTGTCCGAGGCGGGCTTGAACGCGCCCGTCGCGCGGCTCAATCGGTACCGCGACAAAGCGGGCTTCATCCGGGGGTTCAGCCGGATCTCGTGAGCTTCAGGACGGGTGCTGTCGCCAGCGTCTCGGCGAGGATCGTCGCGAAGTCGGAGGGCACCTCGGTGCCCTCCGGCGGCAGTGGCTCCCCGCGCACGGCCTGGCAGAGCGAATACTGTGCATGAGCCACGTAAGGGTCGGGTTCCTCGTGCGAGGTCAAGGCCAGCGCGGCTCGGTACCGGCGGGCGAGTTCGGCGTCCGGCATCATCTCGCCGAGCACCTCGGGTGACGTGTTCTCCGCCGGCTCGTCCTCCGCAACGTTCTCCGCGGTGCTCTCCGCGGTGCTCTCCGCGGTGCTGGTCAGCAGTTGGAGCATCAACGCGGCGACCTTGCGTTGCGCCGAGGGTTCCGCGAGCTGACCGGTGATCTCCTGGACGTCGTCCGGGTTGTACAGGCTCATGCCGTGGTTGGTCCCGTGCATGGCCCCGACACGGGGTGTGAGAAAGTAACTGCGGATGCCGAGATGGCCGATGAGCGCGCCCACGGCCTCGACCGGCACACCCCACTCGGCAGCGACCCTGGCGTACGTCCACCACTGGTCACCCGGCATGTTGAGCCGGTCGATGATCCGGGTGCGTTCGACCTCGACGCCCACGAGAACGTCCCGGAGCCACTGTGCGAGAGTCGCCGTCTCACCCACCCTCGGGCAGTCGATCTTCCCGGTCGCGGTGTGGAAGACGACGTCGACCCCGTTCGGTTTTCCCATCTTCATGCGGTGGAGCACGGTGACCCGTCGCACGTCCCCCACCGGCATCCGGGTTTCCCCGATGATCCGCTTGGCCAGAAGGAACTCCGGAGCCTCCCGTGGACGCAGCGCGACCCAGCGGACCGCGGCGAACTCCCGGACGATCATGAACACCGACAGCGCCAACCCGAGCACGACCAGTATGCCCGCCAGCACGAGCACCGTGTTCCAGGCGGCCGCACCCCCGAACAATCCCCACACGGCAAGCAGCAGCACCATCGTGAACGGAGCCGTCATCACCGCCGGTATGACGAGCCAGGCCGCCACGCTGCCGCCCAGATGACGGGCCAGACTCGGCAGGAACACCAGCCGCCACCCGTCAGGCTCCGCCGACACGATCCCGGGCATCGCCGGTGACACGTCCATCGGTACAGCCTGCCCCGTGCCCCACACCGAAGCGACAACCAGCCGGACCAACCCTGTGCCGTCAAGATCGGCTACCCACGCGCCCGTCGGGAATGTCGTAACGACATACAGGTTCGAGTGGGTGGGTGATCATGTTCGGGTGCAGGTGATCTCGGCGTCCCGGTTGGAGCGGATCGCACCGTTCACGGGATCGCGGCCAGGGCAGTTCCGCAAGCTGGTGCGGGTGGTGGCCGAGCGCGGTGGTGACGCGATCCTGGGCGGTTCAGGGGTAGATCAACCGGGCGACCCGCAGGAGGAAGTCGTTCCCCCGGCCGGTCGGGTCGTCGGCGCTGAGCTCGGAGATCACGGTCATGGCCAGGTCCCGCCGCGTCGGCGCGCGGCCGGGAACGGCTACCGCCAGTGCGGCGGACAGCTCGTCGCGCGGGAGGTCGGTGCAGTAGGCCGGCGCACCGGGTTGCTGACGCCACGAGTCCGCCAGGCTGCCGGCGTCGAAGCCGTCGAAGCCGGTGTCCTCGACCAGTGCCATGCCCAGCGCCCGGTCGGCCTCCGCATCCGCGGCGACCGGGATCGCGATCCGACCGGGGGTGCCGGCAGCCGCGTGCTTGGTGGCGAACGAGCCCGAGAGGATGGCGTTCCACGCCTTGACGACGGGGCGGCCAAGCTGCTCCGCGACCCACAGGCTTTCGACCTGTCCCTCGTCGAGGGCGGTGATGCGGCCGTCGCGGAACGGGTAGTAGTTCGACGTGTCCAGCAGGACGGCGCCGGCCGGGAGGCCGTCGATGAGCGGCCGGATGTCCGGGATCCGGATGAGCGGGACGGACACGACAAGGGCCTCGACGTCGGTGACGACGTCGGAGGCCTCGACCGCCCGCCCGCCGGAGGCGGTCACCTCGGCCGGGATGGTCTCCGGGCCGCGGGAGTTGGCCACCTTCACCTCGTGCCCGGCCGCGCTGAGGCGCTGGGTCAGGGTGGCGCCGATGTTCCCGACGCCGAGGATGCCGATCTGCATGGTGCTGCTCCTCTGTGTGGTGGTCAGGTCAGGTGCGGTCGGGAGCGGGCGCGGTCGCCCCGGCGGGCACCGGTGACCGGCCGACGAAGAGGGTGCCGACGACCGCGCCGAGGCCGATGGCTGCCGCGGTCACGAAGGCGGCCTGTCCGGCGGACTCGGCCTGGGCGAGGGTGAGCGCGCCGGCATCCCCGGCGTCGGAGCCGATGGTGTAGGCGGAGATGAGCACGGCCCCGCCCGCGGCGCCGGCGAGTTGCTGGACCGTGGTGAAGGCCGCGGTGCCGTGCGGGTAGAGATCGGCACGCAGGCCCGCCAGCGCCGTCGTCGTCATCGGTGCCCACATCAGGGCCTGCGACGCCGACATGACGAGGTACGCCGCCAGCGCCGTCCCGACCGCGGTGTCCTGGTCCACGGTGCCGAGGAACCACAGCGATGCCGTCCACACGAGCGCGCCGGGGATCGCCAGCGGTCGGGGGCCGACGCGGTCGTACACCCGCCCACCCAGCGCCGAGACCAGGGAGATGGCCGCACCGCCCGGCACCAGGAACAGGCCCAGGGACAGCGTGCTCAGGCCGAGAACGTCGGTCAGGATCAGCGGCAGCACGATCAGGCTGCCGAAGCCGATCATCGCGATCACGAGCATCACCAGCAGCGAGAGCGTGAACGTCCGGGACCGGAAGACCCGCATGTCCAGCAGGGCGTTGCCCGACCGCTGCAGAGCGATCTGGCGCAGGACGAAGGCCGCGACGCCGGCCACGCCGACCAGGATCGGCACGTACGGGGCGATGGGCGCGTGGCCCGACACCGACTCACCGATCGACGCCAGCCCGTAGACCAGCGCGCCGAATCCGACCGCGGACAGCACCAGGGAGAGCACGTCCAGGGTCACCGGCTCGGGCGTGGTGGTGTTGCGGAGCTTCAGCACTCCGAGCACCAGGGCGAGGGCGGCGATCGGCAGCATGAGGATGAACAGCCAGCGCCAGCTGAAGGCCGACAGCACGACACCGGACAGCGCGGGGCCGACCGCCGGCGCCACGGCGGGCACCGCCGTGACGATCGCCATCACGGCGCCGCGCCGGGCAGCGGGGACCAGCCGCATGGCGGTGGTCGTCAACAGCGGCAGGACGACCGCAGTACCGGCGGCCTGGATGATCCGGCCGGCGAACAGGACGCCGAAGCCCGGCGCGAGGGCGGCGATCGCCGTACCGACGGCGAACAGCGACATCGCGCCCAGGAAGATCGTGCGCAGGTGGAAGCGCCGCATCACGAAGCCGGTGGCGGGGATGAGCACCGCCAGGGTCAGCAGATAGCCGGTGGTGAGCCACTGACCGGTCGTCGGGGTGATGCCGAGGTCGACGATCAGGGTGGGCAGCGCGACGCCCAGCATCATCTCGTTGAGCAGGACCGTGAACGTCGAGGCCATGAGCAGCCCGATGATCAGGACGCTCCCCGGGGGGAGCCGGTCGCCGGCGGTCGTCTGCGGTGCGGGGGTGTCGGGGGCGATGAGGCCCGGTGCCGGAGTGTTCTGGATGGCCACGAGATGTGCTCTCTGTCCGGGGGTGAGTGGGGGTCGGGTCAGTTCGACGTGCGCGCCGCTCCGGCGAGGCGCGGGTCGAGTCCGTACTGGGCGGGGGCGCCGAGGTGATCGCGGAGGGTGGTGCCCTCGTAGTCGCGGTGGAACAGGCCCCGCTCCTGCAGCAGCGGGACGACCTGGTCGACGAAGGCGTCGATGCCGTCGGCGTAGACGTCGATGGCGAGCGAGAAGCCGTCGCACGCGCCGGCCTCGAACCACTCCTGCATGTGGTCGGCGACGTCGGCGGCGGTGCCGGGCACGACCGGGTGGTAGTCGATGACGCCGTGGGCGAGCACGTCGCGCAGCGACCAGCCCTCGCGGGCGACCGTGAGCGCGTGGGTGAGCGCGGGTCGCCCGGGCTGGGCCGCGCGGCGGTCAGCTGCTGCGGGGTCAGGGGCTCGTCGAGCTGGTCGGGCGTCAGGCGCAGGCCGAGCATCGCGCCGAGGTGGCCCACCCGCTGGTGGAGGTCGATGACCTCGTCCAGCTGCCGGCGGCGGTCCAGGGCGGCCCGCCGGGAGGGCGCCACGCTGGGCATGAAGCCCGCGAACAGCTTCACCTCGTCGGGGTCGCGGCCGACGCTCTCGGCGGCAGCCCGGAGCGCCGTCCGCTGAGCTCGGCCCTCCTCGATGCCGAACGGGTTGGCGTAGACGCCGTCGGCGTAGCGAGCGGCCACCGCCAGGCCGTTCCCGCCGCCGCCGGCCTGGAAGACCACGGGCTGCCCCTGCTCCGACGGCGGGATGGGCAGCGGCCCGCGCGAAGCGACGTGGCGCCCCCGCATGTTGATCGGCTGGATCCGGCTCGTGTCGGCGAACTGCCGTCCGGCGACGTCGCGCACCCAGGCGTCCTCCGCCCAGCTCCCCCACAGCGCCTGGACGACCTGGACGACCTCATGGAGGCGCTCGTACTTCTCGGCGCGGGAAGGAAGCGCGATGCCGTAGTTGGCGGCCGCGGCCTGGTTGGAGGTCGGGACCGCGTTCCAACCGGCGCGGCCGTGGCTGGCCTCGTCGAGGGCCTTGAACTGGCGGGCGATCGTGTACGGCTCGCCGAGGGTCGTCGAGGCGGTGGCGACGAGCCCGATCCGCTGGGTGGCCCGTGCCATCGTCGTCAGGACGACGAGCGGGTCGATGGAGTGGTTCGGGACCGCGTGCTCGATGTCGTTCTCGAGCGCCGGGGTGTCGGCGAGGAAGACCAGCTGGATCTTGCCGCGCTCGGCCGCCTGCGCGTGCCGCGCGAAGACGTCCATGTCGGTGTAGCTGGACAGGTCGACCCCGGGCATGCGCCACCACCCGGGCTGTGAGCCGTAGCCGTTGGCGATCTGGATGGCCAGGAGCATCTGCGGGCTGGGCACGATCGGTCCTCTGCACTAAGGTGGAGAGCGTCTCCGCTTGACTCCACCGAAGATACGGAGACAGTCTCCGCATTGTCAACGAGGGGTGGCCGGACGTGTCCGAGACGACAGCAGCCCGCGAGCGCAGACCCCGGACGGACGCCCGGCGGAACCGGACGCACATCCTCGAGGTCGCCGAGCAGTACTTCACCGAGCACGGCATCACCGGGTCACTGGACGCCATCGCCAAGCGGGCGGGCGTCGGGCCGGGCACCCTCTACCGGCACTTCCCGAACCGGGAGGCCCTGCTCGCCGCCCTGCTCGAGGCCCGCGATGCGGAGCTGGTGTCCCGACAGGACACCATCCGCGCCGAGGTACGCGACCCCACCGAGGCACTCGCCCAGTGGCTCGACGCACTGGGTAGGTGGACGACCGCGTTCGACGGCCTGCCCGAGCCGCTGCGCGTCGCGTTGACCGACGAGGTCCCGTCTCCGCTGGCCCTCACCTGCCAAGGATTCATCACGACCACCGACGAGTTTCTCGCCGCCGCGCAGCGCGACGGTGGCGCCCGACCGGACGTGCGCGGCCGGGACCTCTTCCTCGCCGTGCTCGCCACGGGCTGGGTGGCCGGAGCTGCCATGGCCGACGAATCCTCGACCGCGGCCCTCAACGCCCTTATGAGGGCCGGCTGGGAGGCGCCCCGGCCCTCCTCCACCTGAAGGCAATGACCTCACCGAGGGTTCTCCCGGGCGAGCCGCAGGACGAGCGTCTTGATCGCCGCTCGGATTGGGGGCGTCCGGTGCGTCGACGCGCGGAGTGGTCCTACTTGCGGGCTATGAGTGTGCGGTGCCGGGTGAGCAGGGTGCCCGGCGTGACCGGGAAGACCTCTCGCCACCGGTGGCGATCCACCAGTCCGGACAGGGCGGCGAACCAGAACCGGTCTGCGGGCTCGTAGCGGACCGGACCGGACCCGCGAGTTGCCGGCTCAGGACCGCGTTCTCGTGCCGCAGCACGAGCAGTTCGGCGTCCTTCGCCGCCTCGCCGCGCAGCAGCACCGAGAACTCGAACGGGTGAACAAAAGGTGATCCTGTTTCGCGTCACGGGCACGCGGCGATAGACGGTCAGGCACCGGGGGCACGCCCCCCGACCCCCGGTGCCTGTTCCCGGATCGAACGGTCCGGGATCTCAGCGCTTCACGCCGGGCTGGATCACGTGCTCGCGGTTCTCAGCTCGTCGCGCGGTGTGCGACGGCTTCGCCGCCGGAGCGGGTGATCGCGTAGCCGGGGACGACGGTGTCCGCGGTGACGGACAGGCTGGGCACGACGTCCTCGCCGGTACGGGCGTCGAGGATGACGTCGAGGGCGTAGACGCGGCCGTGGAACGCGGCGTCGAGACCCGGGTCGACGCGGCCTGCGGCGTCGTCGGGGAGGCGCCACAACTGACGCGCGGTCGTGGCATCCAGGCCCACCGTGCTCCTCATGCCCGAGCAGACGACCACGTCGACCTGGTCGAACTCGCAGTCGGTGGTGTCGTCGATGACGGCCAGTTCCTTGGGTAGCGGGGCCTCGCCCCTGCCGAGCACCGCACCGGTCGCGGCGTCCAACACCGTCGTGCGCAGCACCGCCGTCGCGCGCTGGGTGCCGCTGCCCTCGGTGCGCTGCACGCCGGTGTAGTGCAGTCGTTCGGTGCCGTTCTCCCGTGACAGCGCGAGAACGGCCAGCGGCTCGTCGGACGAGCTCCCGTAACGGGCCGCCGCGTCGGCTGCCCACCGC
The DNA here is from genome assembly GCF_050946825.1 of Actinosynnema sp. CA-299493. Classification (NCBI taxonomy): domain Bacteria; kingdom Bacillati; phylum Actinomycetota; class Actinomycetes; order Pseudonocardiales; family Pseudonocardiaceae; genus Actinosynnema; species Actinosynnema sp. CA-299493. Next base: position 6,278,876 of record NZ_CP191993.1, on the reverse strand, counting down.
CACACCTCGTCCCCGGTGGCGAGGTCGGTCGCGACGACCGCGTCGGTGTCGCTGTCCGCCGGCGCGAAGGCCGCCTGGTAGCCGACGTGGACGTTGTCGGGCCCGACACGCACACCGTCGACGGCGAAGGCCTCCGGTGGATCGGCGACGGGCCGGGGCCGATCACTGCCCGTTGTCCCGGTCGTTCTCGTCGTCGTGGTCGCGGGGTGCTCCGAAACCGTCGGCGCGTTGTCGGCGCACCCACTGGTCAGGAACGCGATCACACCCGCGACCAGGCCTAAGTGGACAGTTGAACCGGACCCGCTCGTAGTCACTCGTCTCCCCGTCGAAGGTGGCCGGGAAAGGCGAGAATGCACTTCAGCGAATTGATCGGCCGTGAAACCGCGACCCGAAGCGGTTCACCCCGCTTGTACCATGTGGCGACGTGCGACTCCCGCACGCACGAGCGAGTTCGGCGCCTGGAGAAGACATGGACAACGACGTCTACAAGGTCGGTGAGGGTGACCACGCGGTCATCGCACTGCACGGCTGGTTCGGGTCGGCGACCGCGTGGCAGCCGATCACCCCCTACCTGGACGGCGCTGCGTTCAGCTACTTCTTCCCCGACTACCGCGGATACGGCGCGCGCAAGGACGTGCCGGGGGAGTACTCGATCGCCGAGGCCGCCGCGGACGTCCTGGCCCTCGCCGACGACCTGGGACTTGAGGCGTTCTCGTTGATCGGCCACTCGATGGGCGGCAGCGTGATGCAGCGCGTGTTGGCCGACGCGCCCTCGCGGGTGCGCGCGCTGGTCGGGATCTCCCCGGTGCCGGCGAGCGGCGTCCCGTTCGACGAGCAGACCTGGGAGCTGTTCGCCGGCGCCGAGCGGGAGGCGGGCAACCGCCGCGCGATCATCGACTTCACCACCGGCAACCGGCTCAGCGGCACCTGGCTCGACGCGATGGTCCGGCACTCGGTGGAGACGGCCGACCCGGTCGCCTTCGGGGCGTACCTCCGGGCGTGGGCGCGAACCGACTTCCAAGCCGAGGTGGACGGCAACCTCGTGCCGATCCGGGTCGTGGCCGGCGCGCACGACCCGGCGCTCGGCCCGGACACCGTGCGTGCGACCTTCGGCAAGTGCTACCCGAACTGCGAGGTGGTGGTGTTCGAGCAGGCGGGCCACTACGCGGTCGACGAGACCCCGATCGCGCTCGTCTCGACGGTCGAGGAGTTCCTCTCCGAGCCAGGGGGGCGATGACCGGCGACGAGCACAACGCGGTCGGCCCAGTCCAACCGAGGGCGGGGGTTGGTCCGGTGCGGCACGGCGATCTCGTGCCGCGGTATCGGCAACTCCACGTCCTTGGCTGGAGGACCGGCCGAGCAGGACCAGCCGGTCACCGAGTCGGACGAAGATCAGGTACAGCAGTCGCAAGGCGGAACTGGGGTCAGACGAGCGGTGACCTGCGAAGGGACACGCCGTTGGTCGCACTCGCCGAATCCGGTTGCGCAATGGCCCGCGTGCACGAGTCGCAGGTGTTCGCCCCCGGGAGAGGGCCGTCAGGGCGTGCCGCAGGCGGTGATGGCCTCGTCGATCACGGACCCGGGACGGCATCACCGAGGCTGTGCAGGGCCTGCTCGGCCGAGGCTCGGACGAGGCGGAGGTCCGACTGCCGGGCGAGGTCGACGGCGTGCCGGGCGTGGGTCCGGGACTGGTCGGGCGCGTGTTCGCGGGTGGCGGCGGACAGGCCGATGAGCGCCTGCACCCGGCCTCGCAGGTAGCCCGCCAGGGCCGCTGTCTCGTGGGCCTGGCGGAAGTGCGAGAACGCTTCGGTGAACCGGTCGCGACCCAGGTGGGCTGACCCGGCGACGGTCAGCGCGTCGACCTCCGCGGTCAGGTTGCCGCCGTCGCGGGCGGTGGTCGCGGCGCGGTTCGCGGTGTCGATGGCCTCCTCGTACCAGCGGTTGGCGAGGGCGACCGTGGCGAGGCCGACGAGTGCGATCGCCTTGCGGGACCGGAAGGCCAGGTCCTCGGTCATGGTCAGCTGGCGCTCGAAGTGGCCGCGGGCCTCGTCGTGCTGCCCGAGCTGGACCGAGACGTGTCCCAACGTGCCGAGCGCGCCGACGACGCCCGCCGCGTAACCGGTGTCGGTGGCCAGCGCGAGCGCTTCGGACGCGTACTTCGCCGACCTGGGGAGCAGGCCGAGGTCGGCGCAGATCCCGCTGAGCACGATGAGCGTGCTCGACTGGCCGCGTCGCTCGTCGAACCGGCGTCGCAGCCGCAGCGACTCCGCGCAGTGCGCCTGTGCGTCCTGCAGCCGGCCGAGCGCGTGCTCGGCGGCGCCCAGCGCGTTCAACGCGAACGCCCGTTCCCGCGGCATCCTCAGCTCGCGGAACAGCAGCACCGCGGAGGTGAGGTGGGTGGTGGTGACGTCGAGCTTGCCGATGCCCCAGTTCGCCATGCCCACCGCCAGGTGCATGGCGGCCGTGGCCTTCCGGTCGCCCTCGTGCTCGGCGGACCGCAACGCGCTCTCGGCGACCGGCGTCCAGTCCATGCCGTGTGGCCGCACCTGCTGGTAGGTGCGCAACGCGTCCGCCAACGCCCAGTCCAGGACCGGGTCGCGGCCGGCCACGGCCGACACCGAGGCGATGATGTCGAACTGCTCGGCGGACAGCCAGGCGGACGCCTGGTGGTCGGAGGTGAACTCCACCGGTGGCGCGTCGGGCGGGTCCACCAGCCGGGGCGCCTCGGGGAAGATCCAGCGGGCCGCGGCGTTCGTGCCCGCGCCGTAGAACCGGGCCAGCTGGAGCACCGCGTTCGTGCGGACCGATTCGGTGTCCTCCGCCGCGGCGTGGTCGGTGGCGAGCAGCCGCAACGTGTCGTGCAGCCCGAACCGGCCCGGCGCCCGCCGTTCCACGAGGTTCGCGTCCGCCAAGCCTTCGAGCAGTGCGGCGCAGTCCGCGTGCGGCTTGCCGAGCAACGCGCGCGCGGCGTCGGCGGTGACGTCCTGGCAAGGGCTCTGCCCGATCCGGCGGAACAGCTCCCGCGCGTCCGGGGCCAGTTCCCGGTAGGCCAGGCCGACCTGGGCGTCGAGCCCGCGTCGTTGCTCGCGCACGGTGGCGAGGTAACCGTCGAGCGTGGGTGCGCCGGGCGTGGTGAGCTGTCCCACCGCGACGCGCAGCGCGAGCGGCACGTGCCCGCACAACTCGGCCAGTTCGGCCAGCCGGTCGGCATCCGCTCGCACCGCGCGGCCGAGCAGTTCCACCGACTCCTCCGGGCGCAGCGGGCCGAGGCGGAGCCGCAACGCGCGATGCCGGGTCTCCAACCGCTCCAGCGGCGCCCGGCTGGTGACGACCGCGACGCAGTCGCGTGACACGGGCAGCAGCGGCACCACCTGGTCGACGTCCACGGCGTCGTCGAGCACGAGGAACATCCGTCGAGACGACAGCAGGTGGTGGTAGGTGGTCCGCAGCACGTCGGCGCTTCCGCTGATCCCGGACGCGATCGACGCGAGCAGGTGGGTGAGCGCCTGGTCGACGGTGAGCGGTTCGGCGTCGGAGCCGCGCAGGTTGACCGAGAGGACGTTGTCCGCCGCCCGGCCGCCCGCTTCCCGCACGAGCCGGTGTGCGAGCGCCGTCTTGCCCATGCCCGCGGGCCCGGAGATCACGACCAGCTTGTCGGGTGACCTGACGTGGGTGGCGAGCACGGCCAGGTGGCCGGTGCGACCGACGAACTCCGGCCGACCGGACCTGTGCTTCTTCGCCTTGACGGACTCGCGCCACGCCTCGTTCGCCGCCGCCCCGGCAGCCGCCAGGTCGGTGCCGGACCCTGCCACCTCGCGCAGGAACGCGGTGAAGCCGGGGTTGTCGTCGGGGACCCTGGGCAGGTGCTCGCCGGTCCGCCAGCTCTGGACGGTGGAGTAGCCGATCCGGTGCCGCTTGGCCGCGGCGGTGATCTCACCGGATGACAGCGACGACCGGTCCAGCAGCTCGTTGAACACCTGTGCGAAGCGCTCGCGTGCGTCCCTGTCCCCGTGCACCGGCCACCCCTCCACCTGCTCCTGCGTCAGCGGCTGGTAATCCGTTCCAGCTCAGCTCCAGCTCAGCTCCGACCTATTGGCCCGCGGGCGGCGCCAGGCCCGAAGCTGGGCGGGCCCGCGTCGATGTGGGCGAGTCTTCAGGGGGAGCAGATGTCGAGCAAGAAGTCGATGGCGATGGCCGCCGTGGTGATCGCCTTCACGGCGACCGCGGTACCCGCGAGTGCGGGCACCGCGGCGCTCACACCGCAGTACAGCGCCTTGTTGGAGGAGCCGGAGGACCTGAACTTCCAGTACCGGGCGATGCCCGCGTTGCACCGCGTCACCTGGACCGAGGGCGGGCAGACCAGGCAGCGGTTCATCCGCAGCTACCAGGTCAGCGGTGACAACGGCAGCCTGCTGACGCAGATCCAGTACCACGTCGGTGACGGCGCGAGCCTCGTCGACACCGCGAACTGGCGGCAGGCGAAGGTCGCGGGCTCGGACCGGGAGCTGCGCGAGACCACCGGGTCGGCCAAGGTCAACAACGTCTTCCGGGAAACCGGCGGCGCCACCGTCGTGCTGGACGAGAGGGTCACCGACCTCGGGTTCACCAGGCGGGAGTCCGCCGACGGCGGCGTCACCTGGCAGTCGACACCGGCGACCGTCGACATGGCGGGCGGCGCCGTCGTCAGCCCGAACGCGCGGGCCTTCCAGGGCGTGATCCGGCTGCCCGGCGACGGGGCGCTGGTGATGCCGTTCTACGCGGCGCACCAGAAGGTCGAGGGCACGGAGAACGTCTACCGGTGGGCGTCGCACCTGCTGGTCAGCGAGAAGCCGCCGGCCGGGTCCACCGCGCAGGAGGGGGCGCAGTGGAAGCGCGTGGCCACACCGTTCAAGTCCGACCGCAACTCCTACACCGAGGCCACCGTGACCCGATTGGCCGACGGCCGGCTGTTCATGATCGCGAGGTACGACTACACCAGCGGCGGTCTGCGCTACGCCAAGCTCGCTTCTCGGACGACCGACCTCCCGGTCGCCACGGCCGCCGACCTGAGGGGCACCACGTGGGGCGCCTGGACGGACGTCGTCGTGCCGGGCGCCGCCGACTACCCGAACCCGGTGCAGGGCGTCGGGCCGGTCCTGCACACGATGGACCAGGGCGTGCTCATGCTCAACTTCGGCAGGCCGCGCAACAAGATCACGTTCAGCCACGACGGCGGCAAGACCTGGGCCACGTCCTTCAACGCCTATGACAACCTCCCGACCGACGGGTGCCCCTCCGAGTACCACATGCCGTGCTCGTCGTTCGGGTCCAGCGGCTACATGGGCGTGGCCGTGACCAGTCCGACGTCCGCCTACGTCATGGGGGACAACTGCCACACGAACTGGGGCTGCGACGAGTGGGAGGGTGTGGACGGCCCGACCCGGTACAGCTACCCCCGAGGCACCGAGAGCAAGCTCTGGATCAGGATCGTCACGCTCGCTTGAGGACACCCGCGGGTGGTCGGGCGGGGACCGGATCGACGGTCCCCACCCGAACCGCGTCGCTACCCCCGCGACGGACTCAGCCCCACGCGCCGCAGTTGACGCTGTTGCACGCCCGGAACTGCACGCTCGTGACCCCGGCGAAGACCCCTCGGGTGTCGGGCCTGGTCGTGACGTTCTGGCCGGTTCCGCCGTTCACCCGGATCTGGGCGAAGGTCTCCCCATAGACCGTGCCCCGGTAGTAGCCCGACACGGTGGGGCCGGTCCAATCAGGTGAGAACGCCGAGCACAAGGACATCCGGGCACCACCCGTCGACGTCAGCTCACGGCAGTTCTCGGGCGGCGCGTTCCCCGTGGTGCCCAGCTGGTGCACGAGGTCGGGCCACGAACTGATGATCTTGGTCGTCCCATCGGCCGGCGCGGCCGTCGCGGATCCGCCGACCATCAGCGAACCCATGACCCCCAGAACTGCGACGAGCATCGCGGCTTTCTTCCGTAGCACGTCTTCTCCCCTTGTCGGTGATCCGCCGCGTTCCTGCCGCGGCCTCATCAGCTTGTCCGCGGGGAGCGCGGTGGGCCAGTAGTCCGGAGCCGCGCCGGAGGTGAGCTGGAGGTCAGTTGGAGGTCGGCGCACTGCGGCGTCCCGGCACGGCGGACACCAGCGCGCGGGTGGTGGGGTGCGCGGGCGAGTCGAGCACCGCGCCCGTCGGGCCGTGCTCGACGATCCGGCCGCGGTCCATCACCAGCACGCGGTCGCTGATGTGCCGGACCACCGGTAGGTCGTGGCTGATGAACAGCATGCTCATGCCCGAAGTGGACCGCAGGTCGGTGAAGAGGTTGACGATCTGCGCCCGCACCGAGACATCCAGCGCGGACAGGGGTTCGTCCAGCACCAGCAGCGCCGGGTCCAGCGCCAGCGCCCGCGCGGTCGCGATGCGCTGGCGCTGGCCACCGGAGAACTCGTGCGGGTGGGCGTCGGCGTCACGGGCCCGCAGCCCGACCAGCTCCAGCAGTTCCGTCACCCGCGCACGTCCGCCGTGCCGCCACCGACCGTGCGCGATCAGCGGCTCGGCGATGATCTCGGTGACGGTCAGCCGCGGGTTGAGCGACCCGTACGGGTCCTGGAACACGACCTGCACCCTGGCGCGGAACTCCCGCAGCCGGCGGCCCTTGGCGCGCGTGACGTCCTCGCCGTCGAGGCGCACGCTGCCGGCAGCCGGTTCGAGCAGGCGCGTCACGGCCCGCGCGGTGCTGGTCTTGCCGCAACCGGACCTGCCGACCAAGCCGAGAATCTCGCCGCGGGCGACGTCGAACGACACGCCGTCCACCGCGCGGGTCCACCCGGTGCGCCACCCCGTCCGGACCGGGTAGCGCACCACGAGGTCCCGCACGGACAGCAGCGGCGTCACCGGTCACCCCGGCGGTGGCAGGCGGTGCGGTGCCCGGCGGCCACTTCGAGCAGCACGGGCCGTTCGGCCGCGCACCGGGCGTCCGCCTCGACGCACCGCGGGTGGAACGCGCACCCCGCCGGCGGGTATCGCGGATCCGGGAGGCTGCCCGGGGTGGAGCGCAGCCGTTCGACCCGCTCCGCCCACACCGGCCCGCTGTCCAGCAACGCGCGCGTGTACGGGTGTTGCCGGTCGGTGAACAGCGCGCTCGCCGGACGCGCCTCGACGACCCGCCCCGCGTACATCACCACGACGTCGTCGGCCAGGTCCGCGACGACGCCCAGGTCGTGCGTGATCAGCAGGACGGCGCAGCCCCGGTCGGCCCGGGCGTCGGCGAGCACCCGCAGCACCTGCGCCTGCACGGTCGCGTCCAGCGCCGTCGTCGGCTCGTCCGCGATGACCAGGTCCGGGTCGTTGGCCAGCGCGATGGCGATCAGGGCGCGCTGCCGCATGCCGCCGGACCACTGGTGCGGGTACTGCTCGGCACGGCGCTGGGGATCCGTCACGCCCACCAGTTCCAGCAGCGCGAGCGTCCGGCTCCGGGCCTGCCGCCGGGTCGTCCCGCGGTGGTGCAGCCGCAGTGCCTCGTCGACCTGGTCGCCGATCCGCAACACCGGGTTCAGCGCGGACGCGGGGTCCTGGAACACCACGCCGATCCGCCTGCCCCGGAGGTCGCGCAGCCGCCGTTCCGCCGCGGCGGTCAGGTCCTCGCCGTCGAACAGGACCCGCCGGTGATCCGCGCCGACGCCGGCAGCAGCCGCGGCACGGCCAACGCCGCGACCGTCTTGCCCGACCCGCTCTCCCCGACGACGCACAGGACGCGACCCCGATCGAGGTCGAAGGAGATGCCCGCGACGGCGTCCACCGCGCCGAACGACACCGTGAGGTCGCGGACCGACAACAAGCTCACCCGGTAGCCTCCGGGTCGAGGGCGTCACGCAACCCGTCACCGACGAGCACGACCGACAGCCCGGTCAGCGAGATCGCCAGGCCCGGCGGCACCCACAGCCACGGCATGCCCGCCAGCTTGGCGAACGATCGCACCTCCAGCAGCAAAGTCCCCCAGCTCGCCTGTGGTGGCGTCACACCGAGACCGAGGAACGACAGGCTCGCCTCGGACAGGATCGAGACCGCGACCAGCGTGGTGCCGGCGACCCCGACCTGCGGCAGCACGTTGGGCAGCACGTGCCTGAGCAGGATCCGCCACGACCTGGCGCCCGAGGCGCGGGCCGCGTGGACGAACTCCAGCTCGCGGACCTTGAGCACCACGCTGCGGGCGATCCGGCAGCACTGGGGCCACGAGAGCAGCGCGATGAGCGTGATCAGCAGGCCGACGCTCGGACCGAGCACCCCCGCCAGCACGATGACCACGAGCACGCTGGGAACGGCCATGAACAGCTCGGTGACCCGGGTGACGGCCAGGTCGACCGGACCGCCCGCCCAGCCCGACAGGACGCCGAGCACGGTGCCGAGCAGCAGCGCGGAGGACGCGGCCGAGAACCCGACGAGCAGCGACACCCGGCCCCCGGAGAGCAGGCGGGCGAGCAGGTCACGGCCCGTGTCGTCGGTGCCGAGCCAGTGCGTGGCGGACGGTGGCTCGCGGACGCGGTCCAGGTCGATGGCGGTGGGCCCGTGCGGGAGGACCAGCGGGCCGAGCAGCACGACGGCCACCACGATGCCCAACAGCACCAGGCCGACCACCGCGCCGACGTTGCCCCGGAACCGCCTCCAGGCCGTCGCGCCCGTGCCCCGTCGGACCGCCTCCCTCACCGGACCCGCACCCGCGGGTCGGCCAGCCGGTAGAGGAAGTCGCCCAGGAAGTTGCCCAGCAGAACGACCACGGTGACGACCACGCCGAACCCGATGATCACCGGGTAGTCGCGGTAGGTGATCGCGTCGACGGTCAGCTGCCCCACTCCCGGCCAGGAGAAGAGGATCTCGACCACCACGGTGCTGCCCAACAGCTCCGGCACACCGACCACCAGCAGGGTGATCAGGGGCAGCAGGCTGTTGCGCAACGCGTGCACCCGCGCCCTGGTCGGCGACGCGCCCTTGGCCAACGCCGTGCGCACGTAGTCCGCGCCCAGTTCCTCCAGCAGGCCCGCCCGGACGAACCTGGTCAGCCGGGCGGTCTCGGCGAGGCCGAGCACGGCGGCGGGCATGATGAGGTGGCGCACCAGGTCGACCGCGCCGTCGTCGCCGGTGCCGGTCGACGGCAGCCAGCGCAGCCCGAACGCGAACACGTGCATGGCGAGCATCCCCACGAAGAACGCGGGCACGCTCATGACCACCAGCGACGCCGTGCCGATCACGTGGTCGACCGCGGTGCCCTTGCGCGGCGCGGCGAGGAAACCGAGCACCAGCGCGAACACCGCACTGCCGACGACGACCGTGCCCACGAGGGCGACCGTCGGCCCGAGGCGGGCCAGGAGCAGGTCCGCCACCGGCGTGCCGTTGCGGAACGACGTGCCCAGGTCACCGCGCACCGCGCGACCGGCCCAGAGCAAGTACTGGTCGACCACCGACCGGTCGAGGCCGAGTTCGCGCTCGCGGGCGCGGACGTAGGCCTCGGAGTTGCCCAGCTCGTCGGGCGAGAGCATGGCGGTGACCGGATCTCCCGGCGCGGCGTGGATCAGTGCGAACAGGCCGATGCTTGCGGCCACCAGGGTGAGCAGCATCGACCCGAGCCTGGTCGCGAGGTAGCCGACCATCGCCGATCAGGACACGTTCCACTGGGCGACGTCGAGCAGGCTGAGCGAGGGATCGCCCCGCGGCACGAAGCCGCGGACGCGTTCGCCCACACCCACCAGGACGCGCGGGCGCGCCGTCCACAGGTAGGGCACCTCGGCGTTCTCGATCAGCGCGGCGGCCCGGTACGCCCCCGCCCGCTCCTCCCGCACGTCGGTCGCGGCGCCCTGCCGCATCAACGCGTCGAACCGCGGGTCGCAGAAGCCCGCGATGTTGCCGCCCCGGGGGTAGCTCTGGTCGCAGGTCAGGATCGGGCCCGCGGTCGCCGGGTCGATCGAGTACGCGCCGCCGCCGAAGAGGAACAGGTCCCACTCGCCGGTGCGCAGCGCATCGGGTTTCGGGTCGGGCACCCGCTTGGTCCTGATCCCGACCTGCCGGAGGTTCTCGCCGAGGATGTCGAGCACGACGACGCGTTCGGCCTGCGCGGGGTCGTACGGGACCAGCAGTTCCCGGGAAGGGTCCCAGCCCGCCTCCGCGAGCAGCCGCCGTGCCTCGGCGGGGTCGTGAGGGTAGGCGTTCAAGCCGTCGGGGACGGCCCAGTCGGTCATGAACGCGCTGTTCCGGACGCTCCCGTGCCCGTCGAGCGCCGCCTTGAGCATCCCCGCGCGGTCCATGGCGTGGATCATCGCGCGGCGCACCCGGACGTCGGTCAGGTAGGGCTTGCGCAGGTTCACCGCGATCCGGTTGAACCCCGGCGCGTCCGCCCGCTCCACCCGGACCCCCGGAAGCTCTTCGGCGTAACGGGCGTCCAACGGGCTCAGCGGGGCGATGTCCACCTCGCCGGTGCCGAGCTGACCGGCCGCGACCTCGGGGGTGACGAAGGCGAGGTGCATCCGGTCGAAGGACACCGGGGTCCGGAAGTGCGGGTTGCGCCGCGCCACCAGCCGCTGGTCGGCCTTGAACTCCGCCAGGACGAACGGGCCCATGCCCACGTCCTGGCGCAGCCACCACGGGTCGTGCGCGACGGCGGACGGGTCGATCCGCTCCAGGACGTGCTCCGGCAGGATGAACAGGAGCATGCTCGCCCCGATGACGGCGAGGAAACCCGCGTCGGGCTCGGCGAGCACGACCACGACCCGGTCCGCGCCGACGGCGGTGACCCCGGCCAGCGCGTCGGCCGTACCGCGCCGGAACTCCTGGTAACCCAGCACGCCCGACAACCGGGAGGCCTGTGGGCTGCGGACGACCGGGTCGGCGAACAGGTTGAACGTGAACACCACGTCCTGGGCCGTGAACGGCTCGCCGTCCGACCACCGCTGCCCCCGCCGCAGGGCGAACGTGTACGTCGTGCCGTCGTCCGACACGGCCCACGACTCGGCGAGCCGGGGGAGGTACCCGCCAGACTGGTCGGCCACCAGCAAGGTGTCCTGCAGCAGGGTGAGCACGGTGGTGTCGCCTGCCCGGTACGGCGCAAGGGGGCTGAGGTGGACCGGTTTGGCGGTGGCCGCATAGGTGACCACCACACCAGGTGCCTGCGGTGGCGCGCACGCCGCAGCTGCCAGGACAGCGGCCCAGAGCAGCACTCGCACCCTCGACCTCCCTCGGAACTCCCCGAATGGCGGACATGGGGTCATGCGGCGTGCGTCAGCGTAGCCGGTGTCGGCAGGACCGGATGTCGACGGCCGGTGCCCCTGGGCGGACGGCAGGCGGCGGCGTCGCCAGGCCCGGTCCGTCCACGGACGGGGATAGTGCGCCATGCAGGGCCGACCCGGGGAACCACCTGGGGATCAGCCGTGATCGGTGTCCTGCCGACCGCGGCCTGATCACGTCGGCGCCCGTCGCGGCGACGGCCGACCCGTGGTCGACCTACGTGAGCGTCGAGGTCGACCGGATCTCGGTCGAGATCAGCCCCGACGGTTCGGTCACGCCGCCGCCGTGTCGGGCCGCAGGGCGGGGCCGAGCAGGAGTCCGCCGTCCGCGACGAACTCCGAGCCCGTGATGAACGAGGCGTCGGCCGAGGTGACGTAGAGGAGCAGAGCGGTGATGTCGGCCGGGGTGCCCATTCGCGGGATGGCGTACGGCTCGGGCGAGTAGAAGTCCGCGATGGGCGGCCGGCCCGCGATCGGCTCGTTGATCAACGGCGTGGAGATGACGCCGGGGTGGATGGAGTTGACCCGGATGCCGTCCCGGCCCAGTTCCAGCGCCGCGGTCCTGGTGAGCCCGCGCAGCGCCCATTTGCTGGCGGCGTAGGGCGCGTAGAACGACGTGCCGACGTGGGCCATCGTGGAGGCGATGTTGACGATCACTCCGCCGCCGTTGCGGCGCAGTGACGGGGTCACGACCTTGATGCCGAGGAACGTGCCGGTGAGGTTGACGTCGAGAACGCGGTCCCAGACCCGCCGTTCGACGGCCTCGATCGGCACCGCGGGGTTCTGGACGCCGGCGTTGTTCACCAGCACCGCGATCGGCCCGAAATGACGTTCGGTCTCGGCGACGGTCTCGGCCCAGGCGTCCTCATCGGTGACGTCCAGGCGGACGAACAGAGCCCGCTCGCCGAGTTCGGCGGCGAGTTCCTCGCCCGGCCCTTCGGAGAGCGCGGCGATGACGACGTTCGCCCCCTCGTGGTGGTAGGCCCGGACGTGGCTGGCGCCCTGCCCACCGGTGCCGCCGGTGACGAGAACGGTCTGCCTGTCGAAGCGTCCCATGATGGGGTCCTCCCTGCGGAACATTGGTGAGTCGAGTGACTCACCTCGCCGTCAAGCTACGTCCGCGACAGGTGGTGAGTCAAGTGACTCGCCACTCGCGTAGGATGACGTCCATGACGGCGGAGCCCTCGACCTACCACCGGCGCGTCGCCGAGCAGAAGCGGGCGGCCATCATCGAGGCGGCCACCCGACTGTTCCTCGACGCCGGGTACGCCGGCACGTCACTGGCCAAGGTCGCCGAGGCGGCCGGGGTGTCGAAGGCGACCCTGTTCAAGCAGTTCCCGACCAAGGCGGCGCTGTTCGACGCGATCGTGACGGAGTCCTGGAAGGTCGAGGACGAAGGCGACCTCCGCCCGCCGACGGGCGATCTCCGGGCGGGCCTGACGGTGATCGGCCGCCGGTACGTCGCCCTGCTCGCCCGCCCCGGCATGGCAGCCCTCTTCCGCATCGTCATCGCCGAACTGCCGCGCTTCCCCGAGCTGGGTGAGGCCCACTTCGAGCGCGGCAAGATGCCCTACTTCGACTCGGTGCGCCGCTACCTCGACGCCGAGAACGCCCTGGGAACGGCCAAGCTCGACGACACGGAGCTGGCAGCGACCCAGTTCCTCGGGATGATCTCCAACTACGTCTTCTGGCCCCGGATGCTGCTCCTGGACTGGTCCCCCGACGACGCATCGACGGCACACGTCGTGGACGAGGCCGTACTGATGATGGAAGCCAGGTACGGCGTCGCGAACACCACCTCCTGAAGCGGCAGGCGTCGTGCGTGAAGGTCGGTCAGCGGGCCGGCACGTACTGCGGGTCGTGAGGTTTGGGGCGGGATCCGATCGCGTGGCCACGTGTGATGGAGTCCTGGTGCCACCGAAGCGCTGTCGTCGGGCGCACCGGCAGTGCCGCGAGGAACGCTCGGCCGCCGGGGGAGAACCGTGGACGGGCATTGCCCGGTTGGCGTTCAGGATGGTGAGCTGGTGCCGTGACGCCAGGTTTCCGTCCTGGTCGCGGCTGTTGGAGCAGCGCAGCGCGTCACCCGACGAGCCCGGACCGGCGATCACCGCCGGTCAGGCGCACCAGGCTCGCCCACCCAGAGCCAGGCGCGGTCTCGGAAGGTCTTCACCGCCACGTCCGTGGGGGTGAACCGAGCGGGATCGGTGCCGGGCACGCCCTCGGCGACGACGAAGCCGTGCAGCCGGTCGGACACCAGCGCGGCCAGGTCCACGGCCGGGTGGTCGGTCAACGCCTGCCGCAGCGGCGCGCTGTCGAGCAGGCGGCCCACGCTGGTCGCGACCTTCCCGCCGAATCCCAGTGCCGCGAGACCGACCGGGCCGACGTCGACCGCCATGCGCAGCCGGACGCGGTCGCGGTGCGCGGCGTTGTCGCGGGCCAGTCCCGCCGCCGCACCACCCAGCAGGGCCGGAAGGGCTCGCTGCACGTCGACCCGTGCGGGCAGGAACACCATCAGCCCGTCGCCGGTGCCCTGGTGGTCGGCATCGGTCAGCCGCACGCCGAGGTCGGCCAGCAGTTCCCTCACCAGTTCCACCACTCGCCGTTGGACCCGCTCCTGGTCGGGCGTGTCGCGGCTGCTGTAGTCGACGACGTCGAGCATGAAGCCCATCCGCAGCTGCTTGCCCGGAGGCGCGGGGTCGCGCGACGCGGGAGGCTCGGCGCGGACGATCATCTCGCGTGCCTCGCCGGCCAGGGCTCGCCCCCGGTCCAGGCCGAGCCGCAGGTCCGCGAGCTCGGCCAGGAACCAGTCGGCCAACCCCCGGTCGGCGGGCAGCGGCTGGGGTTCCAACGACGCCATGTTCGCCCTGGTCGCCTCGACCGACGCGCGCATCCGCTCGACCCGCTCGACCGCGACGCGCAATCCCACCTCGTCGCGGCGAAGCTCCGCCGCGCTCTCACCGGGGTCGTCGCGCAGGCGCAGCACCACGTCCTCCACCCGGTCGCGCAGGTCGGTCAGCCACGGCTCGTCACGGTGCCACACCCGGACGTGGTGGCGCAGCAAGGACGCGTGGAGCAGGTAGCGGCCCAGCGGCGGCATCTCCGCCCCACCACGGCTCCAGGTCCACGCGGTCAGCTCGGCGTCGCGCCCCTCGGGCGCGATCACCACCAGATCGCGGGCCACGCGCGAACCCGCCGGAGGTTCCCACACCAGGAACCGTCCGCGCCGCTGCCACCGCACCACGTCGCGCAGGCGCTCGGGCAGCCGGTCGCGCACCCGGTCGGCGGGCTGCTTGGCCTGGTGGATCCGGACCACGCCGTAGGCCGGTGCGGTGTCGGCGCCCTCGACCTCGTCGCACCAGCGGTCGAACTCGATCCATCCCGGCGGAGCCACCGCGCCGAGACCCGGCGCCGCCGGCGCCGTGAGGATCAGCGACAGGTTGAGCACGGTGCCGCTACGGCGGATGACGACCTGCGTGCTCACCTCCGCGTTCTGCGCGGCGGCCAGCGGCCCTTCGGGCGCGTCGGCCGGGTCGGCGGCCGGCGCTGTGGGCAGTCCGACCCTGGGGACGGCTTCGGTGGCGCCGAGCAGGTCCCGACACCGGTCCCAGATCGCGAGCACGCCGTCCCGGGCCGCGCCCGCGTGCTCGCCGCGCAGCGGGGCGAACACGTGCAGGACCAGTTCCTGCTCGACCGGTTCGGGCGCGGTCGTGCCGGGCGTGGCCATCGCCGCCCTAGTCGCGCAGGCTGTCGACGATCTCGACCCGCTTCTCCAGGACCTCGTCGGGCGGAGGTGTGGTCGGCTCCTTGCCCATGCCCGGTCCCATGAGCGGTGACAGCAGCTCCAGCGCCGCGGTGGCCGCGACGACCGCGGCGTCGTCTTCCGCGAGCACGGCGGCGGCCAGCGCGGTCAGGCGCGCCGACACCTCAGGCCAGCGGTCGGGCGGCAACTCCCACCCCGCCAGGTCGCCGAGCACCTCCAGCGCGTCGTTCCTCGCCGGGTCGAGCACGGGCACCCCCTCCTTCGTCGCGCCACCACCGTAGAGCCGCGGGTGAACCGATCCCCGGCTCGCTGATCACGATTTCACCCGAACGGTCGCTGACCCGCGCTCCCCCGACGAGGACACAGGAAGCGTGGTGATTGACGCAGAGTTCGCGCGTGCCGTCGTCCAGGCCGCCGAGTGCGGTCGGGTGCCAGACGGGCTGAGCACCCTGCTCGGCCCGTCCCCCGACCCCGGAGTGCTCGACCACTGCGGCGTGGCGCTGCTGGAGCTGGGCATGGACGAGGACGACCCGGTCTTCGCGCGGGCCGCGGCGGTGTTGTTGGCCAGGCTGGTGGAGCTGACCGGGGACCGGTGGGAGCGCGCGGCCCAACTGACCAACCTGTGCCTCGCCCACCACGAGGCCCACCGGTGCGGCGGTGACCGGGCGGACCTGGACCACGCGGTGGCGGCGGGCGAGCGCGCGGTGGAGGTCGTCGACCACCCGGACCGCCCCGTGCTGCTGGCGAACCTCGGCATCGCCTTGCGCGCCCGCCACGACCGCCTGCACCGGCCGGAGGACCTGGCGCGCGCGGTCGAGGTCGCCCAGGAGGCGTTGACCGCGCTGCCCGGGCAGCACCCGTACCGGGCGCGGTACCTGTCCAACCTGGCCTCGGCGTGTACCGCCACGGCGCGGCAGACCGGCCGGCGGGCCGACGCGGAGCGGGCCGTCGAGCACGCCGCCGCCGCGGTCGCCGCCGGGGCCGAGGACCCCGAACTGGCGATGTACCTGCACCGGTTGGCCGACGCGCACTTCGAGCGCCACCGCCTGGGCGGGCGGGCGACCGATCTGGACGAGGCCGTGGCGCGGGACGAGGAGGCTGCGGCAAAGGTCTTCGCGGAGGGCCCCCGGAGCTGGGTCCCGGCCCTCGCCGGCACATTGTGCGTCTCCTACGTGCACCGGTTCCGGCGTGACGGCGACCCGGTGGACCTCGACCGGGCGATCGGCGCCGGGCGGGCCGCGATCGAGGGCACCGGAGGAGGGCAGCCACACTTCGCCGCCCGCGCGGCCAACCTGGGGGTGGCCCACCAGGAGCGCTACGAGCGGACAGGGCAATCCGCCGACCTCGACGAGGCGGTGGCGTGGGGCCGGCGCGCGGTCGAGGCGTCCGACGACGACCCGTCCCTGCCCCGCAGGTTGTCCGACCTCGCAGCCGCCCACCACCTGCGCCACGACCGCGACGGCGCGGTGGCCGACCTGAACCTGGCCATCGACCTGGGTGAGCGGGCCGCGACGGCGGGGGAGGCGAGGGCGCTGTCGAACGTCGCGCTCGCCCGGTGGCAGCGGTACCGGCGGGAGGAGGACCGAGCCGACCTGGATCGTGCGGTCGAGGCCGGGGAGCAGGCGGTGTCCACCGCGGACCCGGGCGACTCCGACCTGGTGGCGATGCGGACCAACCTCGGGCTCGCGCTGGTGAGCCGGGCCGACGACACCGGGTCCGAGACGGACCTGCAGCGCGCCGTGCACCTCGCCCGCGATGCCGTGTCGAACACCGCGGAGGGGCACCCGGATCTGCCCACCTACCTGTCGAACCTGGGCAACGCGCTGGTGCGGCTGCCCGCCGACGTGGACGAGGCGGTGTCCCACGCGTGGCGGGCGGTCGAACTGACACCGGACGAGCACCCGCGGGCCGCGGTGCGGCTGGCGAACCTGGCCAACACCCTGCTCAGGCGGCACCGGTCGACCGGTGGGCGGGGTGAGGCGCGGGAAGCGGCGGACGACACCACACCGCCTGCTGCCGGAGCGACCGCGCAGGAGCCGTCCCGGGGTTCGACGCGGCACGCGGTCCGGGACTTGGCCTGGGACGCGGCGGAAGTACTGGCCCGGGTCGACCGGGTCCGGGACACCTGCCCACCCACCGACCTGGTACGACTCGGGCACCGGGCGGGGGCGCTCGCGCTGGCGGCCGGGCAGGACCGCCCGGCGGTGCGACTGCTGGACGAGGCAGTGGACCTCCTCTCCTCACTGGTCGTCGGCGGTGCCCGGCGGGTGGACCAGGAGTACTGGTTGGGCGAGCACCGCGACCTGCCCGGAGACGCCGTGGCGGCGCACTGCGCGGTGGGCGACGCGGCGGGAGCGGTCGAGATCGCCGAGGCGGGCCGCGGCGTGCTGCTGAGCGCCGCACTGGACACGCGCGCCGGGCCGACAAAGCTCGACCCGGCGTCGGCGGCGCGGTTGCGGGAGGTCGGAAGCCTCCTGCGGCACGTCCGGGACCGGGCGGAGCGGGCCCGGCTGCGCGCCGAGCACGACGACTTGCTCGATCGTGCCCGCGAGGCCGGGTTCCCCGCCCGCCCTCGGTTCGCGGACCTGCGCGCGGCTGTAGCGGGTGGTGCGGCCGTCCTGGTGAACGCCGGGTGGCACGGCGGTCACGCGGTCGTCGTGACCGCCGACGCACCACCGCTGCTGGTGGAGCTGCCGCTGTTGCGACGGGCCGCCGCGGACCAACGTGCGGAGGCGCTCCTGGGGGCGACCTACGACCGGGGTGAGCTGGGCGGCGGGTCGGGCACGGTGGTCGCGGAGGTTCTGGAGTGGCTGTGGCACGCGGTGGTCGGGCCGGTGCTCGCGGCCGTCCCGCTGCACCGGGTGTGGTGGCTCCCGGTCGGCGTGCTGGGTTTGTTCCCCCTGCACGCGGCCGGTGTCCCGGGACAGCCGGGTGCGCTGGACACCGTGGTGTCCTCCTACGCGTCGACCCTGCGCACCCTGGCGTGGGCCCGCCACCGCCGCCACGCGCCGCAGCGCCGCACGCTCGGGGTCGCGGTGGGCGCGGGGCTGCCCGCCGCCGCAGAGGTACGGGCGGTCGCGGATTTGCCGCTGGTCGCGTCTGAGGCGGTGCCGGAACGGGTGCTGGCCGAGCTGCCCCGGTTCACCTGGGCCTACTTCGCCTGCCACGCGGACGTGGACCTGCGCGCGCCATCGTTGAGCGCGCTGCACCTGCACGAGGCGGACCTGCCCGTGTCGGCGATCCACGAGCTCGACCTGGAGCACGCCGAGTTGGCCTACCTGTCCGCGTGCTCCACCGGTCACCGCGGCGTGCGGCACGTGAACGAGTCGATCAACCCGGCCTCGGCGTTCCAGCTCGCGGGGTTCCGGCACGTGGTGGCGGGCATGTGGCCGCTCAACCACAGCGTGGCCAAGAGAGCGGCCAGGCAGTTCCACCACTCGATCGGCGACCGGGCCGACACCGCCGCCCAGGTGCTGCGCGAAGTGACCCTGGGGCTGCGGGACCGCTACCCCGACGCACCTGCCGCCTGGGCCCCGCTGATCCACAGCGGGCCCTGACCCCTGTGCAGCCCGGCTCTGCGGTCGGGTGGTCCGGTCGTGGTGGTGTGAGTAGGTTGCGGGCTTGGTGAAATGCCGCCGGACATACGAAGATGAACAGCCTGAACGGACTGTATCTGCTCTTGCTCGGCCGGATCGGTCGACCGGTAAAAGGTCTTCATGTAATGCTTGCGGTGCGGGAGATCTTCTCCTGTCACCAGGGGGGACTCGGGGGAGTCCATGTAGCGCCTGTTTTGGCGTGCGCATCTGTCGCTGTACCGGCTTCTGGTGCCTGTGATCAAGGGGGCACAACTATGTCTACTCGAACACGCTTGTTTGCCGTGACCGGCACCGCCATCGCCTTGGCCTCGGTGTTCGCGCTTCCGGCCGGGGCCGCTCCGGCCAAGCCCGGCGGCGAGGTCGGCGCGGCGCATGCGGCGTGCGGGACCACGAAACCCGACAAGGACGACAGCTCGTGGCTGGCCACTGCCGAAACCGCGGCCAGGCAGCGCAGCGGGTCGTCCACGTCATGCACCGCGCTGGGCACCGCTCAGACTTCCGACCGGCTGGACTACCACTGCTACACGGTGGGCAACGACGGCTACACGTGGACCTACCTGCGCAATGACCGCACCGGCGTGGCCGGCTGGGTCCGCGACGATCTGCTGGAGGACTACGGCAGCGGCGTGCCCTGCTGACCAAGGACGTTCCCGAGGGGTCGGCTCCGCGTCGCGTCTGTCGCGGAGCCGGCCCACCGCCCCCGGCCGGAGATGGCACTGCACGTCCGCGGGGGAATCCGTTCGCAGGTGGGCTCGCCGCAGGCAGGGGTGATCGGAGCTCATCTATTCTTTGTTGCCTGTAATAACCGACTGCCGCGGGATGTCGATAACGACGCTTTTGATGTTGTCCGTGCACGACCGGTCAACTGTGAGTGGGTATCGGTCGATCTTGATTGGATCGCGTCACCTGTTCGGCAGGTTGTTGGCACAAGATCACTCAGGTTGACTCCGGTGAGCTTGTGTTGATCGGGGGAGCGGTCCACACCGGGTCGTGATAACCGTGGGGGGAACATGCGTGGATCGCGGCGTTTTGGCATGCCCGGACGACTGTCCATCGTGATCGTTCTGATTGCGTTGGTGTTCGTGGGGCTTCCGGTCGGTCCACCGCATTTCCCGGGGGAGTGGCCAGGGGTGAGTTCGGCGCTGGCCTGGCTCGACGATCTGTTCACACCGTCGGCGTCGGCCGAGGCGAAGGCGTCGGAGCCCCAGGTCGAGGCCGCGCCGCCACGTGATCCGGCCGAGCGCGTCCGGGAGGTCCCGGAGTTGCGGTCGGAGACCGCAAAGGTCTTCCAGCGGGTGGACGGCCAGTTCGAGGCCGAGGTGTCCGCGCGTCCGGAGCACTACCGCGACGCCGAAGGACGGTGGCAGCCGGTCGACACCGCGGTTCGTCCGGACACCCGTGACGGCTTCCGGTTCGGCAACGACCGCAACGCCTTCCGCAGCTCCTTCGGTGACAAGTCCGACAAGCTGGTGCGCTTCGAGCACGGTGGCAAGCACATCGCATTGGGCGTTGACGCCGACCAGAAGTCGTTGACGCCGAGGGTGGGGCGCAACACCGTTGTCTACCCGGACGCCTTCGACGGCGCGGACCTGGTCTACCAGGTCGGCGACTCGCTGAAGGAGAAGATCGTCCTGCACCAGGCCCCGGCCGAGGCGGTCTACCGCTTCACCCTCCAGGCGGGCGGCGTCACGGCGAAGGCCGAGTCGGACGGGTCGATCGGTTTCTACCCCGGTCCGGACGCCGAGGGCACGCCGCTGTTCGTGATGCCCAGGCCGTTCATGCACGACAACCGGGACGACGGCGCGTCGCCGTACGGCAAGGCGTGGAGTGACAAGGTCACCCAGACCGTGGAGCAGCAGGGCGCCAAGACGACCATCACCGTGCGCGCGGATCGCGACTGGCTGGCCGCGCCGGAGCGCGAGTACCCGGTGGTCATCGACCCGACGATCACGATCCAGCCGACCGTCACGCAGTCGCAGGACGTGATGATCGCCCAGGACCTGCCGACGTCGAACTTCGACGGCAACTGGCGGCTGTCCACCGGTACGACCAACGCCGCCACGACGACCGCGTACCGCAGCCTGGTCCGGTTCGGGCTCGGCAGCGTCCCGTCCGGCGCGACGCTCAGCTCGGCGCAGCTGAAGATGTACTACGACCAGGACTTCGACCCCACCGGCAAGGCGGTGGAGATCGAGGCTCGGCGGGTCACCGCTGCGTGGAACGAGGCCACCGCTACGTGGAACTCGACGAACACCGCCTTCGCGGAGGCGGCGACCGGAACGCAGACCAAGCCCGCGACCGTGTCCAGCGCCTGGCACTCGTTCGACGTGCGCAACATCGTGCAGTCGTGGCTGACCGGCGCCACCACCAACCACGGCTTCATGCTCAAGGCGAAGACCGAGGCCCCGCAGTTGGGCGGGCTGCGCTACGAGGCCGCCGAGTACGCCTACAACGGCGAGAACGCCAACTCGCCGAAGCTCGTGCTGGTCTACGGTCGGCCGAGCGCGATCCTCGACGCGCCGACCACGATCCACGCCACCGGCGCGGAGCTGTCCTGGTCCCCGTACGTGGACCCCGATCCGGCCAACCCGGCGGACGACCTGGTCGAGTACCAGGTCCACCGCACCGTGTTCCAGACGTTCACGCCGTCACCGTCGACGCTGGTGGCCCCGCTGGCGCCGGGCACGACGAGGTTCGCCGACACCACGGCCAAACCCACGGCCGCGGACTCGGCCGACCCGTTCGGCGCGGCCTACTACTACATGATCGTGGTGAAGACGCGGGACGGGCAGCTCGTGCCGTCCACCACCGAGCTGGTGCGGCTGCCCAAGGCGGGCCGGATCGTCAAGCTCTACCAGAACCTCACCGCCGACGCCCACCCGGACACCACGTTGTCCAGCGCGCAGCCGACCACGAACCTCAACAGCCCCAACGGGCAGGCGTGGCAGCTCGTGGGCAAGGAGAGCAGCAGCTTCGGCACCACCCGGTCCGTCATGGACTTCGGTGACCTGACCGACATCCCGGACACGGCCAGGATCCTGGACGCCGAGGTCGAGATGTGGACCACCACCACGGTGGGCACCAGCGCCGTCTTCGACGCGCACCCGTTGGCCAAACCGTTCGTCGAGGGCCAGGCGACGTGGCAACGCGCGTCCACCGCGACCGCCTGGACCACACCCGGCGGTGACATCGGAGCCGCGTTCGACAACGTCCCCACGATCACCAACGACCCGAAGTGGCACATCTGGGACGCCACCGGCACCGTGCAGGGCTGGATCGGCAACCGGGCGTCGAACAACGGTGTGCTCGTCAAGCTGCGCAACGAGACGTCGACCGGCCCGACGCAGCGCGCGATCTTCCTGTCCGGTGAAGCCGTCGAACCGCAGTTGCGGCCCAAGCTGGTGGTCACCTACACCGCGCCGACGCCCGAGCTGACCTACTACACCGCCGACACCCCGTCCACGCGGATGGTGCCCGGCGACGAGTACGCGTTCCCGGTCACCCTGGCCAACACCACGACCACACCGTGGCGAGCGGCCGACCAGGTGCTGTCCTACCGCTGGACCCTGCCCGACGGCACCGACGTCACCACCGGCGGCAACCGCCTGGAGACCGCACTACCCGCCGACGTCGCCCCCGGCGCGTCGGTCACCGTGCAGGCCAAGGTGAAGACACCGATCCAGAGCGACTCGGGCAACAAGCGCGAGCAGTACGTCCTGCACTGGGACCTGCTCGACCGCACCACCGGCCAGTGGCTGTCCCAGACCGGGAACCTGCCCGCCATGCCGCAGAACGTGACGGTGGAGGACCCGACCTCCGACCAGCTGGGCCTGGAGAAGTTCTACCAGTACATCGGCACCGGCACGGGCAACGGCTCCGGGCTGAAGGTCAACCCGTACGTGGGCAACGTGGTGTGGAACCACGACCCGTTCAGCAACCCCGGCCGCGGCCTGGCGACGTTCGTGCGGATGACCTACAACAGCGTCGACACCGCGTCGACGTCGATGGGTCAGGGGTGGTCGCTGGCGGCGTCCAGCATCATGCGCCTGGGCACACCGTTGGACCTGCACCCGAAGGGGCAGGACTACCCGACCACCACGACCCTCACCGACGGTGACGGCACCAGTCACACGTTCGAGCTGAACAAGAACGGGAGCACCGACCCGACGCGCTGGACCTACGACCGCCCGGCCGGCGTGCACCTGTTCCTGCAACGCGACGGCGCGGCCGACCCGTCGCGCCGCTGGAAGATGACCCGCCCCGACCGCACCGAGTTCCTGTTCGACGAGGGCGGCTGGCTCACCGCCATCCGCGACAAGAACGCCAACGAGCTCCAGTTCACCTACACCGAGCGCAAGTCCAACAACCAGCCGCGCAAGTTCCTGACCTACATCACCGACCCGGCCGCGCGACGCACCCTGGCCCTGGACTACTACGAGAAGGGCCAGACCTACGCCTACTACGAGAACGGCGTCCGCAAGACCGGGACCAACCTGACCAACCCGAAGATCATCGACCAGGTCGAGACCATCAAGGACCTCTCCGGCCGCACCCTCGCGCTGACCTACAGCGACAAGGGCTTGCTGGAGGAGCTGGTCGACGGCGCGGGCGATGCCAAGGCCAAGACCTTCCGCTTCACCTACGACGCCACCCAGGGCAACAAGAACGTCAAGCTCGTCAAGGTCACCGACCCGCGCGGCAACGCCACGGACCTGTCCTACTACACCGCCCCGGTCGACCCCAAGGACAAGTGGAAGGTCCGGACGATCACCGACCGCGGCCGCGGCGTGTCCACCTTCTCCTACACCGACCCCGACGGCACGGCAGGTTCGACCATCGAGGCCACCACGGTCGACGCCCAGAACAAGACGACCAAGTACACGATGGACGGCTACGGCCGCCCGACGAAGGTCGTCAACGCCAAGAACGAGACCACCGAACTGACCTGGGACGCCGACAACAACGTCGTGGCCGCCAAAGCGCCCAACGGGGCACTGACGACGTGGACCTACGACCAGAAGACGGGCGTCCCCACCTCGGTCCGCGACCCGGAGGCGAACAAGAACAACACCCCGGCCGGCACTCTCGGGTACCAGTTCGGCCTGAACGGCCACACCGCCGACCTCACTTCGAAGGCCAGCCCCGAGGGGCGTCGATGGAGCTTCGGCTACGACGCCAAGGGCAACCTGACCTCGGTCACCGACCCCAAGGGCACGTCGACGACGACGGCGGGCGACTACGAGACCACGTACACCTACGACCAGCACGGGCAACTGCTCGTCGCCACCGACGCCAACGGCAACCCGACGACGTACTCCGACTACGACCCCGTCGGCTATCCCCGCACGGCCAAGGACGCGCTGAACAACATCACCACCACCGTGTACGACGTCCGGGGCAACGTCACCTCGGTCACCGACGCGCGCGGGAAGACCACCACCCAGACCTACGACGTCTTCGGCAGACCGCTGGAGTCACGCGTGCCCAAGGACGCCGCGGTCGGGGACTTCGTCGTCACCCCGGCCCCGGTCTACGACGCCAACGACAACGTGACCACCGAAACCGCGCCCAACGGCGCGGTGACCACGGCCGTCTACGACGCGCTCGACCAGGTGACCAGCGCGTCCATGCCCAAGGACGACCCGGCCGGGCCCGCCCGCACCGCCTCGTTCACCTACGACAAGGTCGGCAACGTCCTCAGCGAGACCTCGCCGCTGGGCAACCTGACGCCGACCAACCCCGACGACTACGTCACCAGGTACGAGGTCGACGACATCTACCAGGTCGTCGCGGCGGTAGACGCTCTTGGTGGACGCGCCACCGTCACCTACGACAACGTCGGCAACCCTCTCACGGTGACGGACCCGCGCAAGAACGCGACCGCGGACCCCGCCGACTTCACCACGAAGTACACCTACGACCTCAACGGCAAGGTCCTCACCGAAACCGACGCGGCCGGGCACGTCCTGCGCAACGCATACGACCGCGACGGCAACGCCGTGGCCAACACCGACCAGGACGGCAACCGCGTCGAGATCCGGTTCGACGAACGGGCCAAGCCCGTCGAGATCAAGGCGCCGCACAAGCTCGACGGCACCACCCTGATCAGCCGGATCACCCGCTACGAGTACGACGAGGTCGGCAACCGCACCCGCGAGATCACCCCGCGCGGCGTCGAGACCGCCGACGACCCCGACGACTTCGTCCGCCAGACCACCTACGACCAGCTCAACCGGGTGAAGGAGGAAATCCTCCCCTACGACCGGGACGACTCCCGGCACAACACACCCGACAAGATCATCAGCAGCTACGACGCGGTCGGCAACCTGGTGGAGACCAGCGCCCCGCCGTCGGGCACGCAGACGGTCCGCAACATCTCCAAGTACACCCACTACGACAACGGCCTG
This sequence comes from Actinosynnema sp. CA-299493, assembly GCF_050946825.1. Classification (NCBI taxonomy): domain Bacteria; kingdom Bacillati; phylum Actinomycetota; class Actinomycetes; order Pseudonocardiales; family Pseudonocardiaceae; genus Actinosynnema; species Actinosynnema sp. CA-299493. The sequence goes on along the minus strand of NZ_CP191993.1, from coordinate 6,253,848 downwards.
ATCCGAACCTCCACCGACGCCTGGGACATCACCACCCGCTACGAGTACGACGCGCTGGGCGGCCAGACCAAGGCCACGCTCAGCAGCGCGGGCGACTCGGTGAGCCGTACGATCGTCAACACCTACTTCCCGGACGGCAAGCAGCGCACCAAATCCGACGACGGCGTGCCGGTCGGCAAGCACGTCGCGCTGGTGGACAACTCCGACACCGCCAACACCACGACCGCGGGCATCTGGGCCACCACCGGCTCTGGCACCGGCTACCAGGGTTACGACTACCGCACCGCCACAGCGGGCACCGGCACGTCGGCGTTCACCTGGACCCCGGTCGTCGCCGCGAACGGCACCTACGAGGTGTCGGTCCGCTACGCCGGGGGCACCGCCACCAACGCCCCCTACACCGTGCACCACGCGGGCGGCACCACGACCGTCACCGTGGACCAGAAGACGCGTGTCGGCGAGTGGGTGAGCCTGGGCAGCTACGCGTTCACCGAGGGCAGCAGCCACAAGGTCGTGCTCACCAACGCCGCCAACGGCACCGTGGTCGCGGACGCCGTGCGACTCGTGCGCGACAACAGCGGCGACACCGACACCGAGCAGAAGACCTTCGCCTACGCCTACGACGCCAACGGCAATCTCTCGTCGCTGACCGACAGCGGCTCGGGGGCCCGGGTCGACACCTACGCGATGGCCTACGACGGCCTCGACCGGCTGGCCAAGGTGGAGGAGAAGCTGGCGGGAACCGTGCGCGGCACCACCGGCTTCACCTACGACCTCATCGGCAACCCGCTGACCCGCACCCACGACCGGCAGAACGCCACGTTCGACTACGACCCGCGCGACCTGGTCAGCAAGGTCACCAACACCGAGTCCGGCGACACCCCCAAGGTCACCGCGTTCGACTACACCAAGCGCGGCGAGATCCTGAAGGAGACCCGCGGCAACGGCAACGTCGTCGACCACACCTACTACCTCGACGGCGCGATCAAGGACCAGGTCGAAAAGACCGCCGCCGGCACCCTGGTCGCCGAGCACCACTTGGAGTACAGCGCCAACGGCCATCGCACGCGTGACGCCGCGAAGCGGATGAACGCCGACGACAACTCCGGCTACCTCGACCACGTCTACGACTTCACCTACGACCCGCGCGACCGGATCGCCAAGCTCACCCGCTCCGCGGCCGGCGGCGGGGTCCAGGAAACCGAGACCTACGTCCACGACGCCAACGGCAACGTCACCCAGGAGACGATCGAGGGCAAGACCACCGACTCCACCTACGACCGCAACCGGCTGACCTCCAGCACCAGCGGCGGGTCGACGTCGACGTACAACTACGACCCACTGGGCCGCCTGGACACCGTCACCTCGGCCGGGAAGGCCCTGGAGAAGTACACCTACGACGGCTTCGACCGCGTCGCTTCGCACCGGCAGCTCAAGCCGGACAACTCCACCGAGACGACCAAGTTCACCTACGACCCCTACGACCGCACCACCTCACGCACCGAGAAGGCGGGCGGCTCGGGCGAGGAGACCACCGTCTTCTCCTTCCTCGGCCTGTCCGACGAGGTGGCCGCCGAGGAGATCAACGGGGCGCTGAAGAAGACCTACACGTTCGGCCCGTGGAACGAGCGGCTGGGCATGGTCAAGCACGATGCGACCAAGGAGTACTCCTACTACTCCTACAACGCCCACACCGACGTCGAAGTCCTCACCAAGCAGGACGGCAAGGCCAGGGCCACCTACGGCTACACCGCCTACGGCAAGGACGACACCCAGCTCTACACCGGCGTCGACAAGCCCGACCCCGCCAACCCCGACAAGAAGCCCTACAACACCTACCGCTTCAACGCCAAGCGCATGGACGCCGCCACCGGCGACTACGACATGGGCGCCCGCGACTACGACCCCCAACTCAACCGCTTCCTCACCCGCGACATGTACAACGGCGCCCTGGCCGACCTCTCACTGGGCACCGACGCGTTCACCATGAACCGCTACGCCTTCGCGGGCGGCAACCCGATCTCCGGCATCGAGATCGACGGCCACCTGTTCGGCATGAGCTTCTCCGACATCGGCCACCTGGCGCTCGACGTGGTGGGCTTGGTCCCGGTCGTCGGCGAGGTCGCGGACCTGGCCAACGCCGCCTGGTACGCCGCGGAAGGCGACTACCTCAACGCCGCCCTCTCCGCAGCCTCCGCCATCCCCTTCGCCGGTTACGCCGCCACCGGCGCCAAACTCGCCATCAAGGGAGCCGACGCAGTCTCCGGCGCGGTGAAGGCCTCCGATGACGTAGCTGCCGCAGCCGCCAAGACCGGCGCCGACGCATCCGGAGCCGGGGCCAAGACGGGCACCGGTGCCACACCATCCGGCGGCACCCGCACGAGCGACCCGGCGGCAGCTAACCCACGGCCCACGCCCAAGCCTGTACCGGCACCCGCAAAGGTCGCACCGTCGAAGGCCGATCCTTCAGCCGCACAGGCGGGTCGGGCCTGCAACTGCTTCCCGACAGGTACCGAGGTGGCTACCGAAGACGGTGAGAAGCCGATCGAGGACGTGGAGGTCGGGGATCGGGTCTGGGCTCGTGACCTGACCACTGGCGTGTCCCACCTGCGGACCGTAGTCGCCCTGTTCGAGAAGCAAAGTGAGCGGCTGGTAACCGTCGAGGTCGGCGGCGAGTCGGTTGAGGTCACGCCGGAGCACCCCTTCTGGGTGGTCGGGCGCGGATGGGTGGACGCCGGAGCCCTGAGGGTCGGAGAGCAGCTGCTCACCCGTGATGGCCGCTGGCTGTCGATCGAAGGGCTCAGCGTCCGAGCCGAGCGGGTCACCGTCCACAACTTCGAGGTCGAGGGCGACCACAACTACTACGTCGCCGACTCCCAGTTGTTGGTCCACAACTGCAAGGTCGGCAAGGAGGTGTCCGGCGGGAGCTTCGAGACCTTCGAGCAGGCCCGCAACGCCGCGTTGCGCGACCTGGGGTCGATCGACCAATCGACAAGGAAGTCGATGTTCGGCAGACTGGAAGCCGCCACCACCACGTTCGGCCGCAAGATCGGGTTCACAACCCGCGTGGACGGTGTCTACAAGCAATTCCGGATGGACTTCGACCCGGAGAAGGGACCTCACATCAACATTATGATCGGCAAGGGTGCGTCGGCCCGGAAGCTGTTCTACTCCTGGCGGGGAACTGAGGCGCAATTCGGGCGATTGCTGAAGAGGAACTCTTGATGGGACCAGAGGACCACGTCGTCCCGCTCCAACCGCTGCCGTCCGCCCTGGCCGGCCAAGAAGCCGAGAGCATGGGTGTCCGGACGCTGACCCGTGCGCAGAGCCGGGAAGTGGACGCGAAGAGCCTCAACCGGTTCGGGCACCTCTCAGGTGACGTGCTGGACTGGGGGGGTGTTCCGGTCCTCGACTCAGCTGTCTACACCGACGAGGCCGACGCTGTGCGCCGGCTGCGTGAACTCGTCGCCCGACGGGCATCCGACAGCGCCGAAGTGGTGGTCCTGTGGGGCTCCTCGGGGATGCCCACGGTCAAGATGCCCGTCGCTGCGCTGGACCGCTACCTGGTGGACATCGTAGAAGTGGGACCGCAGTTCTGGCTGTACCTGCCGGCCGAGCGCTACCTGGTGGAATGTCTGCCCGACGGGCGGATCACCGGAGCTTCGGTCCCGGATGAGGAGGAAGACGTGTAGTTGCGGTCTGCGGGTGTCGGACGCCGGATGGAGTCCTTGCGCTTCCTGCTCCGCGACCGCGACGGCCAGTACGGCCAGGCGTTCGACGCCGTCTTCCACTCCGACGATCTCCACGTGATCAAGAGCGCGCCACAGGCACCGCGGATGAACGCCCGCTGCGAACGGGTCATCGGCACCCTCCGACGCGAAGCCCTCGACACCCGCAGACTGCACCGCACCCGCATCCTCGGCGGCCTCGTCAACGAGTGCAGACATGCCGCTGACCAGCAAAGACGACTTTTCGAGCGGCACACGCCGGATCAGGTGCGCGGGTTGCTCGTCGTGCCGGACACCGCCATCGCCAAGGCCGACGACCGGCTGGAGGCGTTGATCGCCGGCAGCACGCCGATCGACGAGGTCGGTCGTTCTATCACGATCTTCCGCCGGCCGTGAATTCCACCCCGCACGGCAAATTTTCGGAATCGCAAGGGGTAGTGGTCGAGTCGATCAATTGGCTACGGTGGCCGACGGGTTGGGGTGCCGCGGACGAATTGAGTCCGCGGCAGGGGGAGCAGATTCGTGTGCGGGGGGATGACCATGCCTCGACCGGAACGGCCACTGGATCCGGACGGCGGAGCCGTGCAGCGCTTCGCCGCCGAGTTGCGCGAGCTCAGGAGCAAGGCGGGCCGGCTGACCTACCGGCAGCTGGCGGATCGCAGCGGCTATGCGGTGACGACACTTTCCGAGGCGGCGGGCGGACGAAGACTGCCCACGCTGGACGTCGCACTCGCGTATGCCATGGCTTGTGGTGGTGACGAGCAGGAGTGGACGGCGAAGTGGCGTGCCGCCGCGGTCGCCACCGCCGAGTCACGATATGAGCGATACTCACAAAGGAAGGGCAGGTCGCCGTATCGAGGATTGCACGGTTTTCGAACCGAGGACGAGGACCTCTTCTTCGGCCGCGAACGGCTGGTGGCCGACATCGTCGAGCGGGTGCGGGCTCATCCCGTCACGGTTGTGTGCGGCCCGTCCGGGGTGGGGAAGAGTTCGTTGCTGGCGGCGGGCGTCGTGCCCGCGCTGCGCGAGAATCTGCGACCGGTCGTCGTAACGCCTGGTGACCTGCTCGGCGGGCTTCCGCCCGCAGACACGGCCGCGCTTCTCATCGTCGACCAGTTCGAGGAGCTGTACACCCGGTGCGATGCGGGTGAACGCGAGGAGTTCATCGACGGAATCCTCGCGGACGGCCGATTCCGCCTGCTGCTGAGCGTGCGCGCCGACTTCTCCGCGCGGCTGGCCGAGCACCCCGGGTTGTCCGAGGCGTTGCGGGACAACCAGGTGCTCGTCGGCCCGATGGACGAGCAGGAGTTGAGCGCGGCGGTGACCAAACCCGCGCTGGCGGTGGGGCTGTCGGTCGAGCGGGCGCTGCTGGTGACGGTGGTGAACGAGGCTGACGGACAGGTCGGTGCGCTGCCGTTGCTGTCGAACGCCTTGCTGGAGACATGGCGGCGGCGTCGTGGCGATGTGCTGACACTGGCCGGTTTCACCGCGGTGGGCGGTATCGGCGCGGCGGTGGAGCAGACCGCGGAAGCGACCTACGGCGAGCTCGGCCCCACGTCGCAACGGCTGGCCGCCGGGCTGCTGCTGAGGCTGCTCGCCGTCGACGAGAAGACCGGGGCCGTCACCCGTCGCCGCCTGGATCTGGCCGAGCTGCGCGAGGTCGATCCCGAGGTGGGGGAGGTGATCGACCGTCTCGCCGGCGCACGGCTCGTCGTCGTCGATCAGGACACCGCCGAGATCGCGCACGATTGTGTGCTCACGGGCTGGCCGCGGATACGCTCGTGGATCGACGAGCACCACGACGCGCTGCGGGCACACCGGACGATCACCGAAGCGGCCAGGACCTGGGCCGGCGGCGGACGGGATCCCGCGGCACTGGCGACCGGCACCAGGTTGGGGTCGATGTGCTCGTACGCCGTCTCGGGGTCGGCGCCGTTCCGCCTGAGCCAGGTGGAACGCGCCTTCATCGAGGAGAGCGTCGCGCAGACCCGGCGTGCCGAGGCGGCGGCCAGGCGGCGGACCGGCAGGCTGCGCGTGGTGACCGCCGTGGCGGTCGTGTGCGCACTGGTCGCAGGCGTGCTCGCCGTCGTCGCCGGCAACGCCAGGACCGAGGCGTTGATCGCCCGTGACAACGCCCTGTCCCGCCAGACCGCGTTGACCGCGGCGAAACTGCGGGCCACCGATCCGGGCCTCGCCGCACAGCTGGCGATCGCGGGCTACCGGATCGCGCGGACCGGCGAGGCACGATCGGAACTGCTCGAACGGTCGAGCGCATCCGCGCCGGCCAGGTATCTCGGTGGCGCCGGTCCGACGGCCCTGGACGCCTCCCCCGACGGGAACCTGGTCGTGGTGAGCGACGCGACGGACGGCTCGGTTCGCCTGCTCACCAGGACCGGCGCCGGCCTTGCTCGTGCGGGCGTGATCAAGCCCCGGCAACGGGACGGCGGCGATGCGAAGGGCGCCATGATCTACGCGCTGGCGTTGTCACCCGACTCACGCACGCTCGTGATCGGTGACATGGAGTCCGCCATCACGATGTGGGACATCACCGACCCGTCCGACCCGCAGCGGCTGGCCGTGCCGATCGACGCGGGGGCGGGCCCGATCGAACGGCTCGACATCGACCCGAGCGGCAGGCAGCTCGCCGCGGCGGGCGGCGACGGGATTCTGCGGTGGAACATCGAGGACCCCGCGAACCTGCGGGCACTCACACCGTTGCCCGCCCCTGCGAAGACCAAGACCGTCGTCTACGGCAGTGCCGGCCTGCTGGCGTTCGGTACCGAGGCAGGCCGCGTGCACCTGTGGCAGGACGACGGGAACCCCGTGGAGCTGGCCGTGCTGGAGGCCGGAGACCGCGGCGTTCCCGCGGTCTCGTTCTCCCCGGACGGGAAGGTGCTCGTGGCGGGTTCACTCGACCGCGCGCTGCGGTCGTGGGACATCTCCGCACCGCACGAACCCAGAACGGTCAGGTCGCTCGCCGACCCGTTCGGCCACAAGATCACGACGACCGCGTTCAGCCCGGACGGCGCTCACCTGATCGTCGGCAGCGCCGACTCCACGCTGCGCGTGCTGGACGCCGTCACCTGGACGACGGTGGAGGTCCTCAACCACCCCGACGTCGTCACCTGGGCGGTGTTCACCGACAACGGTGAGTCGATCGTGTCCGTGACGACCGACGGCGCCGCTCGCGTCTGGAAGCTGGCGGCCGCGCTTCCCCCGCGCGCCGACGCACCGATCTTCGACACGCGGTTCAACGAGAGCGGCACGCAGCTCGCCGTCTTCGCCGAGGGCGGCTTCACCTTGTGGGACACCTCGGACCCGGATCGCCCCGCACCGCTGACGAGCACGATCACCGGCACGGATGCCGTGTTCAGCGGCTCGGGAGACCTGTCGGGCAACCTGGTCGCGGCGGGAACCGCGGGAGGTGAGGTCCACCTGCTCGACGTGTCCGATCCGCGCCGTCCCCGGTTGCGCGCCCGGCTCGGCGGATCTCAGGAGGAGGTGGCTGCGGTGGCGTTCAGCCCCGACCGATCGAAGCTCGCGGCGGCGGGAAGGGACTCCTCGGTCCGGATCTGGGACGTGACCGGCAAGGAGCCACAGCTGATCACCGTGTTCGACGCCCCGCGCGAAGTGGTGCTCGACCTCGACTGGAGCCCCGCCGGCACGCTGCTGGCCGCGGCGAGCGCCGACAGCGACGTGTACCTGTTCGACGTCGCCGGCACACCGAGCCGGCGCGCCCGTCTCGAAGGCCTGGACAGCTACGTCTACAGCGCCGAGTTCAGCCCGTCGGGGAAGGTGCTCGCCGTCGCCGGCGTCGATGGCGTCGTGATCCTCTGGGACGTCACGGACCCGGCCGCGCCACTGCGGATCGGGCAACCCGTCAGCGGCCCGGCGGGACGGATCCTCGATCTCGGCTTCCACCCGACGAGAGACCTGCTGGCGGCTGGCGTCATCGACGGCTCGACCTGGCTGTGGGACGTGTCGGACCCCGCGCACCCCGTCCGCACCGCGGTGCTGTCCGCCGCCACCTCGCCGCTCAACACCGCCGTGTTCCGCCCGACCGGCGACCTCCTCGTCAGCGGTGGCAGCGACGGGAGACTGCGCTCGTGGCGCACTGACGAGGACGCGGTGATCTCCGCGATCTGCGCCGGCGCAGGCGACCCGATCACCGAGCGGGAATGGCGCACCTACCTGCCCGATATCCCCTATGCGCCACCGTGCCCGCCCGCCTGACCTCGGGTTTGTCCGAGGCCCCGGTTGTCCCGGCACGGGTTGTCCGGACGTTTGGGTAGCTCCGGGACAACCTCGCCCCTCGTAGACATGACTCAGCGAACACCGGTTCGCGTCAGTCACGAGAAGGATTCCAGTACATGCGGAAACTTGTGAAGTCCAGTGGTGTGGCCGTGCTCGGCGCCGCGTTGGCGATGGCTGGCGCCGTCCTCGCCACGCCGGGCTTCCGGCGCGACCACCTACCTGATGAAGGCGTCGAGCAACCGGAAGTGCGTCCGTCACCACCAAGACGGCGTCCGTCGGCACGGCGACCTACCCGGCCGCGTACCTGGGATCGGGGATCGACGACGGTGACCACCGCTATTGCGCGGGCCCGGTGAAGCAGCAGGTGCGCTGCGCCTACTGGGGTGGACAGCACGGGACCTCCCGCTGGACCAGCCCGACGCAGTACCGCGCCTGATCCAGCCAGGCGAGCCGGTTCGTTCCAGGGGGTCGAACCGGCTCGCCCTTCCGCGCCGAGGTTCGGCGGACATCGACCAGTCTTCGCTCGCGCCACCCGCGGGGCACGGTCACCTGTCTCAGCGTTCGCTGTCGAGCACTCCGTCCCACCCATCCCCCAGAACGGTCCCGGTCAAGCGGTTCGCGCCGTCAGAGCAGTGACGGCAGCACGTGCTCCTCGGTGACCATCAGGCCCGTGGTGGTCATGGTCTTGGCCAGGTCGGGATCCCAGGTGGCCTCAGCGGGGCCGTTGTTCAACGTCGGCAGTTCGACGCCGCGGGCGATCAGGGTGGTGACGGCCTCGCGGTAGTCGTTCGCCGACATGCGCCACGCCGTGCCGCCGGTCCAGGCGAGGATGTCGTTGGTCGCGCGAATGCCGTCCGGTGTGAAGTCGTTGTGGCAGCGGACCACCTTGCCGACGAGGTGGTGCTTGGCCTGTGCGGTGAGGCCGTTCGGGAGCACCATCAACGGGCCGGGCACGCCGGACTCGAGCAGGCGCGGGTTGCGGACGACGGTGATCTCCGAGCTTTCGAGGGTGTCGTTCAACGTCAAGTAGCCCTGGGAGGTCAGCACCGGGTCGCTGTAGGCGTCCGTGAGGATTCCAGCCCGCTCCCAGGTCGTGCCCATGAGTTCGAGCGCCTTGCCCACGATGCGGGCGAGCGGCCGTCCGTCGTCGAGGTCGTTGCCGGCCAGGGCGTACCGGGTCGTCGTCGACCCGAGCTTGCTCAGCACCTCGGCGGCCTGGTTGGCGAGCATCGGCAACGCCGGTTGTGGGATCTTGCCGTACCGGCGCACGTGCGCGATCCACGGTGCGGCCCACGGTTCGTGCAGCAGGTTGTGCTGACGCAGTGCGAACTTCAGCACGGCCTCCGCCGTCGACGCTTCCGCTGTCGCGGACATGCCGATCGGCCTGCCGTGCAACGCTTCCAGCACCTCGGTCAGCGTGCTGCCGTGCGCACGGACGTGCTCGTCCAGACGCGCCAGGGAGATCTGCCGGCGGGCCGGGTGCGCGACCGGCTTGCGCAACAGCTCGGTGAGCGCCGCAGCGGTCCTCTCGTCCACGACGCGAATGCTGAACGCAGACCGGCCGCCACCCTCCAGGGTCTCGCGAGCCAACCGCCACAACTCGGCAAGTTCAGGTTGGTCCAAGTGCACTACCTGAGTTTAGTTTCACCACTTGGACCACGCGCACACCTGTGAGGTGTCGATAGTCGGCCGCATGGCCTGACCTGCGATTATGCGGCTTCCGGAAGTGCAGTCCGGTCAGTTCATTCCCAGCGAACGCAGTGCGTCCAGTCCTCGGGAACTCTGCGACTTCACGGTGCCCTCGCTGACGCGCAGGACCCCGCCGTCTGTTCCACCGTCATGTCGCAGTAGAACCGCAGCACCAGGACCGCACGCTGCCTGGCCGGAACCCGGCTCAACGCCGCACGCACGTCGAGGACGTCCTCGGTCACCGAACCGGGCATCGGCCGATCCGGTGGCCCGCCGAGCACCTCGGAACGACGACGATGGCGCTTGGCCTCGCTCACGGCCAGTCTGGCGATCACCGTCCGCGCGTACGCCTCCAGGCCATCCTCGTCGATGCGGTGCCACTGCTTGTACAAGCGCAGCAACGCCGTCTGCACCACATCCTCCGCCAGCGCCCAGTCCCCGCAGATCAGGAACGCCACACGACGCCAGCGCACCGTGCGCTCACGCACGACGGGCGAGAAACCTCGACGATCCACTTGGTAGCACCTTCCTCTCGCCACTCAATAGCCGTGCAGAGACGCGGAAGGTTGCACGCCCGCTCGAAATTTTTGGGCCACGCGATGCCCGGCAGTATCCCTCGTGCACGCGTCTGGGCGGCGCTCATGCCGGGAACGACCGGCCGGTGGTCGTGCTCCACCCGGAAGTAGACGCGTCTCAGGCCCGGTGCGTCGGTGACGGGGCTTCCGTTCCCGCCATCGAGGTCCACCCGCCATCGAGGAGGCCCTCGACGCGTTGGTCGATCGAGCGGCCGGTGCTTTCACCACCCGGCCGCCTACCCCGCGCTCCGGTGACGGATCGTGATCTGAGAACGCCATCGCGCACGAAGCCGTGGCGCGGCGATCGTTGACCCGGCGTGAGAAGTCCTTAAGGTCGAAGCATCGAACCGAAAGGACGCTCATGACCAAGCCCTCCCGCAGGTCTCTCCTCGGCGGTCTGGCCGTCACTGCTCTGACCATCGGAATGGCGATCGTGTCCGCCACCAGCGCGGTGGCGGCGGACGGCCAACTGGCAGTCCGCAACAACTGCGGCGTAGAGCTCGAATACCGGGTTCACCCCCACAACGGAGGCGGCACGGGCTACGCGTTCGCCGGCGACATCCAGTACTGGAACCTCCAGTCGGCCACCTGGTACGTGAGTTCGCGATTCGGCACCAAGACGGTCTGGGTCCCGCCGAGCCGTGGCGTGCTCGTCAACCTCTGCTGAGGAGACCGACTCCTGCGTCGCGGGCGTCGGGGTCGCCGTACCGGACGGCCCCGACGTCGGGTTTTCGGCGAACGCGTCGCCGGCAGCCCGAACCACGAACGGGGCCGGGTCGGCGGGAACTGACCGCGCGTTCGAGGAGCTTCTACCTGCATGGATGAGGTTGCCGGCAGGCACGGCGCCCGAAAGCGACCGCGGGCCCTGGGGTGTGTCGGTGCGCAGCCCGGTCAGGACGCCCTGGCCCGCTGCGTGACCACGATGCACGCGAGCACGACGACAGCGGTGAGCGGGACGGCTGGGCTCAGGTGCTCGCCCAGCAGCAGGACGGACCACACCAGCGTCAGCAGTGGCTGGGCGAGCTGGAGCTGGCTCGCCCGGGCCACCCCGATGGTCCCCATCCCCTTGTACCACAGCACGAATGAGCCGAACTGCGAGATCGCGGCGATGTAGGCCATCCCGGCGACGGCCTTCGCGGTCAGGTGCACCGGTTCGTGCGCCAGCGCGACGGCCGACACGGCGAGGTTCACCGGCGCCGCGAGCACGACGCCCCACGCGATGACCCGCCACCCCGGCATGTGCGCGGACAGCCTGCCGCCCTCGGCGTAGCCCGCCGCGCAGACCACCAGCGCGGCGAACAGGTAGAGGTCGGCGACCGTGGGCACGCCGTGGTTCTGCGCCAGGGTGAACCCGATGACGGCCGCCGCCCCGGTGCCCGCCGCCCCCCAGAACAGCGCGGACGGGTAGCGCTTGGTCAGCAGTGCGGAGATCACCGCGGTGGCCATCGGCAGCGCGCCGATGACCACCGCGGAGTGCGCCGTGGACGACGTCTGGAGGGCCAGCGTCGTCAGCAGCGGGAAGCCGATCACGCAGCCACCGGCCACCACGGCGAGCGCGGGCCAGTCCGACCGCGCCGGGAGCGGGGCCCGGGTCGCCAGCAGCGCGGTGACCGCGATGATCGCGGCCAGCACGCCGCGCACGCCGGCGGCGCTCCACGGGCCGAAGCCGTCGAGCGCCCACACCGTCCCGGGGAAGCTGAAGGAGAAGGTGAACACGGCGAGCACGGCGTAGAGGGTGCCGTGGCGGCTCGACGGCGTCCGCACACCGACAGGAGCAGCAGTGTCACTATCCGTGTTCATGGTCCACCGTAGCAGTCAGGAGGGAGCGGTCGGTTCCTCGCTCGGGTAGTCCGATCGCGGGAACCGACCGCACTACGCGCCCAGTCGTCTCGCCAGCGCCTCGGCGAACCACGTCGCCCCGGTGTCGGTGAAGGACAGGTTGAGCGACGGCTCGCAGAGGTCGAGCTCCAGCACCACCGGCCGGCCGTCGTCGTCGCGGATCAGGTCCACGCGCCCGTAGAGCAGGGGCCGCTCGACACCCAGGTGCGACGCCGCGGCGTCGAGGGCGGCCAGCGCGACCGCCCGCTCCTCGTCGTCGGCCTCGCGCGGCGCGCGGGCGTCCAGCGTCGGCACGTCCACCGTGCCGTCCGGGCTGAGCATCGCGTCCTTGCGGATGGAGTGGCTGAACTCCTCCTCGAAGAAGACCAGGTCGGTCTCCCCGTGGCGGTCGACCGACTCGAAGTACGGCTGGATCATCACGTGGGCGCCGGCGTCCAGGAGCTTGCCCGCGTACCGGGCGGTCTCCTCCGCCGGCGTCCGGGCGAACCGCTGGACGTCCTTGGAGTAGGCGCCGACGGTCGGCTTGACCACGAGCCCCTTCACCCCGGGGTGCTCGGCGAGGACCTCGCGCACCGCCTGGAGCGGGTCGGCGCCTGGTTCGACGAACCTGGTCGGCACGACCGGCACGCCGCGGGCGGCGAGGTCGGCGACGTAGTGCTTGTCGAGCACCCACCGGGCGACGACCAGGGGGTTGAGCAGGAGCGAGGCGGCGTCGACGACCTCGCACCAGGCGAGGAAGTCCGGCAGCCGGTCCACGTAGGTCCACGGCGACCGCGGCACGACGGCGTCGAACCTCGCCCAGTCGACCGAGGTGTCGTACCAGTCGCACACCTCGGGCGCGAGGCCCGCCGCCCGGCACGCGGCCAGCAGCGGGGGCATGTCGTGGTCGATGGGCAGGCTGACCTGGTCGGTGACGAGCGCGACGGTCTTCACCAGGGCAGCACCTCACCCAGGTGCACGTAGCTGCCGGTCGGCCCGTCGTCGTCGAGCAGGGCCATGGCGACGCCGGTTCGGGCGCCGGCGTCGACGTCGAGGTCGCCCCCGCCCTCGTTCATGTCGGTCTTGGTGTAGCCGGGGTGCACCGAGTTCACCTTGATGGTCGTGTCGCGCAGCTCGTAGGCGAGGTGCACGGTCCAGGAGTTGACCCCGCTCTTGGACGCGCTGTAGGCGGGCAGCGCCTTGAACGTGTCGCTGTAGGTGTACGACTCGGTGTCGCTGTGCCTGGTCAGCGAAGCGAGCATGCTGGAGACGTTGACGATGCGACCGGCCGGCGACCGGCGGATCAGCGGTAGGAGGGCGAGGGTCACCTCGACCAGGCCGAACAGGTTGGTGTCGAAGGTCTCCCGCCACTCCCGCAGGGTCTGCTGGGACGGCGTCCTGCCGTACCGCTCCACTCGGACGGCGGCGTTGTTGACGAGGACGTCCAGGCTGTCGTGCCGCAGCCCGACCTCCTCGACGGCGGCGCGGATGCTCTCGGTGCTCGTCACGTCGAGCACGAGCGGCTCGACGTCGAGACCTTCGTCGCGCAGGGCCGCCGCCGCCGCGACGACGGCCTCGCGGTCGCGTCCGGAGAGCAGGACGTGGGTCCCGTGCTGGGCGAGCTGACGCGTGATCTCACGGCCGATCCCGCGGTTGGCGCCGGTGACGAGTGCTGTTCTCGGCTGGTGTGGGGTCAATTCGGGCTCTTCCGCTTCGGAGGTGGTCACAGCTCGGACAGGAACTTCGACACCGGCGGTCCGAAGCGCGTGGTGTCGACCAGGAAGGCGTCGTGCCCCAGCGGGGACTCCAGCGCCAGGAACTCCACGTCGGCGCTGCCGGCGCTCAGGCCCTCGGCGATCTGCCGCTGCTGCCGCAGCGGGAACAGCAGGTCGCTCCGCACGCCGATCACCAGGGCGTTGTCCAGGCACAGGGAGGCGAGCGCGTCCTCCGCAGTGCATTCGCAGGACCTGGCAGCGCATTCGCAGGACTTGCCGAGGTCGAACCAGTCCATGCCGCGGCTGAGGTAGAGGTAGCTGTTCGGGTCGAACCGGCGGGCGAAGCGCTGGGCGTGGAGCTCCAGGTAGCGCTCGACCTCGAACTCGACGCCGAACGGCGCGGCGGTGGCGCCCGGCTCCGCGACCACGCGCGACCGCCCGAACCGGACGTTCCACTCCTCCGCCGACCGGTAGGTCATCATGCCCAGCTTGCGCGCCATGCGCATGCCCCGGTCCGGGTAGCTCTTCTCGTGGTAGCGGCCCAGGTCCCACCGCGGGTCGGTGCGGATCGCCTCCCGCTGGAGGGAGCGGACGGCGATGGAGAAGGGCAGCGAGTGGACCGCCGAGGAGATGTTGACGTGGTTGCGCGCCAGGTCGGGGTGCCTGCTCAGCAGCGCCAGCGCGCTCATGCCGCCCATGGACGTGCCGACGACGCAGGCCAGGTGCTCGTACCCCAGCGCGTGCACCACCCACGCCGCGGCGTCCGCGATGTCCTCGATGGACAGCTCGGGAAACCGCAGCCGGTAGGGTTCGCCCGTGGCCGGGTCCGGCGACGGCGGCCCGGTCGAGCCCATGCAGCTGCCCAGCGAGTTGACGCAGACCACGTGCCACCGGTTGGTGTCGATCGGCTTGCCCGGTCCCACCATCGCCTCCCACCAGCCGGGGGTGGGGTCGTCCGGGTGCGTGGCGACGTGCGCGCTGGGTGACAGCCCGGTGAGGAGCAGGACGACGTTGTCGCGGGCCGGGGTCAGCTCGCCGACGGTCTCGTAGCCGACGCGCGCGCCGTGCAGCACGCCGCCGAGCCTCATCGGGAACTCGGCCGGCAGGTCGACGAAGCGCGTTGCCGGGGGGACGAACTCTGCCACGCACCCGCTCCTGTTCCGCTCGGGACCCGGTTGGGATCGGTGTTTCCGGTCAGGTCTCGCGCGGGGCGGGTTCCAGCGACGCCAGCCACTCGTCGTCGGACCCCTCGCTCACCCCGTCGAACAGGAACGTGGACAGGTAGCGCTCGCCGGTGTCCGGCAGCATCGCCAGCAGCACCGATCCCTGCGGCGCCGTCTCCGCGACGCGCAGCGCCGTGGCGAGCGTGGCGCCGGCGGAGATGCCCGCGAAGATGCCCTCCTCGGCGGCGAGCCGGCGCGCGACGTCGCGCCCCTCGTCCTCGTTGACGGTCCGGAGCTCGTCGATGACGGTCCGGTCCAGCAGGCTGGGCACGAAGTTGGGCGACCAGCCCTGGACCTTGTGGACGCTCCACTCCTTGCCGGACAGCACTGCGGCGTTCTCCGGTTCGGTGGCGATGACGCGCACCCCGGGCCGCGCGAGCTTCAGCATCTGGCCGACGCCGGTGAGCGTGCCGGTGGTGCCGAAGCCGGTGACGAAGTAGTCCAGCCGCTTGCCCGCGAAGTCGGCGAGGATCTCCGCCGCGGTGGTCTCCCGGTGGTAGGCGGGGTTCGCCTGGTTGTCGAACTGGTTGGCGCGGAACCAGCCGTACTTCTCGGCCAGCTCGTCCGCTCGGCGGTTGCCGCCCGCGCTGCCCTCCGCGCCGGGGAAGAGGATGACCTTGCCGCCGTAGGCGCGGATCAGCTTGCGCCGCTCCACCGAGTACG
The DNA here is from genome assembly GCF_050946825.1 of Actinosynnema sp. CA-299493. Taxonomy (NCBI): domain Bacteria; kingdom Bacillati; phylum Actinomycetota; class Actinomycetes; order Pseudonocardiales; family Pseudonocardiaceae; genus Actinosynnema; species Actinosynnema sp. CA-299493. Next base: position 6,238,183 of record NZ_CP191993.1, on the reverse strand, counting down.
TGTCGCCCATGAGCGCCACGAAGTTGTAGCCGCGGGCCGCGGCGACCATCGCCAGCGCGATGCCGACGTTGCCGGACGTGCACTCGGCGATCGTGTCGCCGGGCTTGAGCAGCCCCTTCTCCTCGGCGTCGAGGATGACGGCGAGCGCGAGCCGGTCCTTCACCGAGCCGCCCGGGTTGAACGACTCGACCTTGACGTAGATCGTGGTGTGCTCGGGGGCCAGCCGGTTGAGCCTGACGATGGGCGTGCGGCCGATGGTGTCGAGGATGCTGTCATAGAGCGGCATGGGGGAACTGTCCTTCGAACGAGAAGACGGCCGGGCCGGCCACGGCGATCGGTGCGGAGGGGTCAGGCCACTCGACGTGCAGTTCGCCGCCGAGGACGGAGACGGCCAGGTCGTGCCCGACGTGGCCCCGCCGCATCAGCACGGCGGCCGCGGCGCAGGCGCCGCTGGCACAGGACAGGGTCTCGCCCGCGCCGTACTCGAACACGCGCAGGCGGATGCGCTCGGGGGAGACGACCTCGACGAAACCGACGTTGACGGTCGGCGGGAAGATGCCCGAGCCTTGGAGGACCGGGCCGACCTCGGCGACCGGCGCGGCGTCGACGTCGTCCACCTCGATCACCGCGTGCGGGTTGCCGACCGAGACGGCGGCGAAGCGCAGCTTCGTCCCGTCCACCTCTGCCTCGTACAGGTCCCGCTCGTCGTCGAAGCCGAACAGCGGGACGTGTTCGGGCGAGAACCGCGGCACCGCCAGCGCGACGCGGAAGAGACCTCCCGCCAGCACGTCGACCTGGTGGGTGCCGGACGGGCTGTCGAGCAGGAAGCGGTTCCCCGGGGCCGGCCCGGCGCGGACGACCCACGCCGCGACGCAGCGCGCCCCGTTGCCGCACTGCGGCGAGGGGGAACCGTCGGCGGTCCAGATCCGGTATGACGCGACGGCCCCGGCGGTGCGGGGCGCCGCGACGCCGAGGACCAGGTCGCAGCCGACCCCGGTGTGCCGGTCCGCCAGCGCGCGGCACAACTCCGGCGAGGGGTCGGCCGCGTCGCGCAGGTCGAGCACGACGAAGTCGTTGCCGGCGCCGTGCATCTTGGTGAACGGCAGGGTGTTCACCGATCGCCCGCGCGGGCCTCGAAGACGGGCGCGAGCATGCCGAGGATCGTGGCGACGCCTTCGGCGGTGGCCTCGTCGTCCAGCGGCGCGTTGAACTCCGCGACCTCGACGCCGAGGAGCCGCTCCGCCGGGATGGCCTCGAAGATCGCCCGGATCTGGGCGGGCGACATCCCGTCCGGGACGACGTAGTCGGCGGGCAGGTACGCCGGGTCGAGCACGTCCCAGTCGATGTGCACCCACACCCGCGCGCCGCCGACGGCCGCCAGCACGTTCTCCGCGGTCGCCTCCGCGGGCGGGATGACCCGGACGCCGGCCCGGTCCAGCAGTTCGCGCTCGGGGGCGTCGATGTCGCGCGTCCCGACCAGGACGGCCTGCTCGGGTCGGAGTCCGGAGCCGTGCCCGCTGTCCCAGAGCCCGCACGCGGCCGACAGCACCATGCCGCCCAGGTAGCCCGAGTCCGTCGTCTGAGGGGTGTTGAAGTCGCCGTGCGCGTCGATGTAGAGCACCACGGCCTCCGGGTGCTCCCGGGCCACGACCGGCAGCGTGGCGAGGCTCGCGGAGCAGGTGTTGGCGACCATCACCGGCACGTTGCCCGCCCGGAAGCTGGCCTCCACCGCCCGCCGCAACCCGACCAGTGTGGTTTCTGCCTGGGGAAGGCTCTCGGTCCAGTCGTCCACGACCGCGGGCGCGGGCTCCCCGATGAAGTCGCCCTTGACGCCGTAGCGGTCCTCCAGCGCCCGCGCGGTGCGCGCCGCGCCCTCGATCATCCGCGCTGCCCGGTCCGCCACTCGTCCTTGGGAAACAACGAGATCAATCATCGACCAAACTCCGTCTCTGTGTCACCGACGAGTCGACTTCAGGCCTGGCGGAACGCGAACGGGCACCTGTCGGCGCGCTCGGCGTTCTCCTCGATCAGCCCGTACTGCCGCCACTCCAGCGCGCCGTTCCCGTAGGAGCCCAACTGCCACGAGTGCGGCGTGCCGTCGTAGCGCTCGATCCGCTTGCGGATGTTCGCCCGCACCCGCCGACCGCTGGGCGTGTCGCCGGCGAAGACGTCGAACCGCTCACGCGGGTTGACCACCAGGGCGAAGTGCCCGCCGAGGTTGCGGCTGCGGCGAACCCGGTGGGCGGGGTTGCTCATGTTGAAGAACAACGGCATGCCGTTGAAGCACATCGACCAGCCCTCGACGTCGGGGTCCGTGCCGACCCCCTCCGACCAGGGGGCCGGGTCGACCTCGTGCAGGGCGGTGAGCACCTTCCAGCCGAATGCCTGGTAGCCCTCCACGGACCGCGCGTCCACCGCGTCCACCGCGTTCGACGAGAACACCACGACCAGCGGACTGGCTGTGTCGAGCCGACCGTCCCACCGCCGGGACAGCTCGACGTATCCCGCCAGCCCTTCCGCCAGGTGGCGGACCCCGTCGCCGCCGGCGTCCTCCACGAACAAGAACTGGATGATCTGCTTGCGGAAGGCGTTCTTCGAGAAGACACAGGGAAAATCGGGGTCGGCGAGCCTGTCCGCGATCTCGTTGAAAGCGGTGCGGCACCAGCCGTCCGCGTCGTCGCCGACACGCGCCTGGGAGATCAACCCGGTGTGCCCACTCATCTTGATCACCGCGACATCCATCCATCGACACGGAGCGGACTACCTCCGAGAAAGCTGACAATGAAAGAGAACGGGTATGCGCAGCACGAACAGGGTTGGCGCCACCCGGGCGAGATGTATCAGACGATCACGGTCGGCAGATCAGAACGCATTCGCGCAGCTGGGGGTCCCCGGCATTTGAGATGCAAACCCTGCGCTACAGCGCCTTGAAGTTACGTCCGGTTACCGCGCGATGTCAACGGTGTTGCCCAAGTCAAGATCATTGAGTATGATTCATGGCACGCGATCGAATTCCAGGACTATTAGAATCCGGATATGCAACTATCGTTCTGATGTCTGTTCCGGGCTACTGCGGTTGGGTTGACACCAGACCTTTCGCGTGGGTGGCGACCTGGCTTGAGGCCGGCGCCGAAAAGACCACGTCGAACGAGGCGGTGAACTGGCCGTCCCGGTCACGGATGAGGAACCGGTCGTAGCGCCACACGACGTGGAGGTCTGGTCACACCGAGGTAGACCACTCGGGGTGGCTCGGCCGGTCGTCATGCCGCGTCAGCCGAGGGTGCTGCGGATCTGCGGCCGCACCTGGCAGCGGCTCGACCCCTTACGCTACGCACGGCTTCAACCTGCACGGGTGGAGTTCTACGGTTGCTGCAGGAGGAGCGCGTGGTGCGGTTGATCGGGAAGTTCCTCGCCCAGTGGCTCGCCGCCGGGTTCCTGTCGTTCCCGGCGGTGTACCTGTGGGTGCGGCAGAACGACCCGGAGCGGTTGGCGGACAACGCCTTCCTGCTGGTCAACGCGTGCGTCGCGCCGGTAGCGGCGGTGTGGGTGGTGCTGCGGCACCGGCGGGCCCGGCTGGGATTCTGGTGGGCCGCCGCGCGGGTGGTCGTGCTGTTGGCGCTGTCGGGCGTGGTGACGTGGTTCGCGATGGACCCCTTGCACGTGGGCGTCCGCGAGGTGGACCCGCTCCGCATCGCCGCAGTGGTGGTGCTGCTGTGGCTGTGGATCGCCGGCTCGCGGCTGCTGGACCGGGCACTGGGCGCACAGGCCCCGGTTCGGCGCGGTGGCGGGGTCCTCTGGCAGGGCGAACCCGCCCGGCCGGCGCGCGGCGAGGTGTGGTCCGCCCTGGTGCCGTTCGAGGAGGGGGGCCGCGACGAAGGCGGGCAACGGGCCAAGGACCGGCCGTGCGTGGTGATCAGCACGTTCGCCCGGCACGCCTACGTCCTCAAGATCACCAGCGTCGACCAGGGCGACCGACCCGGCTACCTGGCGCTGCCCGCCGGCTGGCACCCGTGGTCGGACAAGGCGAGCTGGATCAAGCTCGACCCGCTGCTCAAGGTCTCCTACCTGGACTTCCGGCAGAACGTCTGCGACGCGCCTGCCCGGGCGTGGACCGCGATCGAAGAGCGGTACCCACCGGACGCCAGGCCGCAACGGCACACGCCGACCGTGAAGCGCCGTGCGCCCCGGCAGACCTCCCGCCCCCGGCGGGGTACCCGGACCTGAGCCGGTGCGGCCTCGTCGGTCGGCGCGCACGGCGACCTGTTCGCCGTGGAGCTCTGCACCGAGCACTACCGGACGCCGAACCCCGGCACCCGCGTCCGGGTCTGGGACGACTGGACGTGGTGGCTGTGCCGGGTTCGGCGACCGACGCACCCGTGTCGACGGGCGATCCCGTGATCGGTCCATTGTGGACTACAAGAACCCGACCACGCCCCCAGCCGATCATGGGTGGTTCACCAGCAGGCAGGAGCTGCACCACCTCATGCCGTGGCACGCCGTCGACAAGTACGTCGACGATCGGTGCCCCGGCATTCGGTCAGGTGCGGGTTGACCGCGTCAGGTCACCCTGCCTTGGTGTAGTACGTGAGTGCGGCAGCCCCCTTCTCCAGGATGGAGGTGCGCCGCAGGTCCACGGGCGGGGTGTCTTCGCTGAACAGCCGCAGCCCCTTGCCGACCACCGTCGGGAGCACCATGAGGCGGTACTCGTCGATGAGGTCGTGCTGGGCCAGCGTCTGCACGACGCTGACGCTGCCGGTGACGATGACGTCCTGCTCGGCCTTGTGCCGCCGCACGCTCGTGACCAGGTCGTCCTCGACTAAGGACGAGTTCTGCCACTGCTCGGTGCTGGTCAGCGAGCGCGACGCGACGAGCTTGGGGATGTTGTTCATCTTGGTCGAGTACGGGTCGGTCCGGCTCGGCCAGAGCTTCGCGAACAGCTCCCAGGTCGTGCGGCCGAGCAGCAGGACACCGGTGTCGAGCAGCGACCCGAGTTCGAACTTGTCGCCGGTGATCGGTTCGGGGCCGTGGCGGAACGCCCAGCCGCCGTTGGGCGTCCCCTCGGACCCGTCCGGGTCCTCGACAACGCCGTCCAGCGTGATGAACTCGACGACGATCAGGTTGCTCATGAGGTCCTTCTGTTGTTGTCCGCGCCGGGCCGGCGCGGAGTCGGGTGTACCGGCGTTGTCAACCCTACTGATCGCTTGGTCATGTTCGATTTCGAGTCGCGCACCGAAACGCGCGGACAGTCGACGGCCTGCTCAGCGGACCGGGTCGGCTGGACCGTCGTCGAAAGGCGTGCGCGCGACGCCGTGCGCGACTTCGTCCGCTCGAAAGTCATCGCTGCTGGTCAAGCGACGTGTCTGCACTCGTTGACGAGGCCGCCGGGGATGCGAGTGTGGTGGGGTCTGTGGATGTCGAGGTCGTGCACGGTGGCTGTTGATCCGAGGTGCCTGCGGCGTGCTGAGCCCACGCCGTATCGGCGACGATGACTCCTTGGTAGCGCAAATCCGGTGTCCGAGTCGGTCAACCCGGCCGTGCGATCGCGTGCACCAGCGCGGATGCGGCCGTCGTGCGGTTGTCCTCCAGCGCGGCGATCGCTGCGGACAGCAGGTGCGCCAGCGGGTCCGAGTCGGGCAGCAGTGCGCGCAGTCGCCGGCACGACTTGGCCGCGTAGTTCAGGTTGCCCACCTCGTGGTGCAGTTCGATCGCCCGCTTGAGGTGCGTCCCGGCCGGACCGGCTCGGCCGGCGTCCGACTCCAGGTCCGCCATCGAGTCGGCGACGTGCGCCAGCCCGTAGAGGTTGCCCGACCGGGTGTACAGCTCTTCGGCGCGCTGGTGGTGGCGCTTGGCCTCGACCGGCTCGCGCAGGGCTCGGTACGCCTGGCCGAGCAGGCCGGCGGTGCTGGCGGTCCCGGTGTCGTCGCCGAGGAGTTCGTACAGTTCGAGGGCTTGCAACCCGGCGTCGAGGGCTCGACCGAACGAGCGGGCGTGCAGGTGTGCCGCGGCAAGGCCGTTGAGGGCGTTCGCACGTCCCGGCACGTCGCCGAGCCGGTCCAGGTTGTCGAGCGCAGCCAGGTACAGCTCCGCGGATCGCTCGTGGTCGCCGTTCTCCCGATGTGCCCGGGCGAGCTGCTGCTGCAACCGGACCTCGATCTGGGCGTCGCCGAGGTGCCGGATCGCGGCCAGAGCGGTCGCGTGGGTGTCGATCCACTCCTGTCGGCGCGCGGTCAGGTACGCGAAGTTCGACGTGGTCCACGCGAGCTGCCAGACGTACGGGTGGAACTCGTTCTCGGCGGCGACGCCGATCGCGGCGAGGACGTTGTCGTACTCCGCGTCGAACCACGCCAGCGCGTCGGTGCGGTTCGCGAGGCTCGGCAGGAGGTCCGGGCGCAGGCAGGGCTCCATCGGCACGGGCCGTCGGTGGGCGTTGATGAGCCGGTCGGCGCGACTCGCCGCGTGCAACTGGTGGTTGAGCAGCGCGACGAGCACCGACGCGCGCCGTTGCGCGGAGTCGTACCGCTTCGCCGTGTCCGCGCCGAAGGCGTGGGTCAACGCGTGGAACGCGTACCGGCCGGCCGACGTGCGGTCCAGCAGGTGGCACCGGATCAGTTCGCTGATGATCTCGCGAGCCCTGAACAGGTCGCCGTCGGTCATCGCCGCCGCCGCCGAGGCGTTGAACTCCGAGCCGGGGTGCAGCGCCAACGTCCGGAACCCCTCTGCCACCGCGGGTGCCAGGTTGTCGTAGGACAGGGCGAAGACCGTCCGCATGTCGGCCACGTCCGGCATCTGGAGGGTGTCCAGGGCGTCGTCCTTGCTCTCCAGGGCGTTGACGACGGGGGTCAGCAGGCTGGTCGGTTCGTCCGCGGCGCGTGCGGCGACGATGTTCAGCGCCAAGGGGTGCCCACCGCAGGCCGCCACGATGCGCGCCACGGCCTTGCTCTCCGACTCGACGCGGGAGGTGCCCAACCGCCTCGCCAGCAACTGGACGGATTCCTCGGTGGTCAGCGGCCCCAACGGGATGCGTTCGGCGTCGTGGTGCACGTCCAAGCCGTCGAGACGGTGCCGCGCGGTCACCAGCGTGAAGCACTCGGACGAGGTGGGCAGCAGCGGTCGGACCTGCGCGCTGTCGCGCACGTTGTCCAGGATCAACAGCAACCGCCGCTGGTGGAGCATGCCGCGCAGCAACCCCGTCCGGGCGTCCGGGTCGGGCGGGATGGACGCCAGCGGCACGTGCAACGCGTTGAGGACCAACCAGGCCGCGGTGCCGGAGTCGAGCGCGGCTCGCGTCTCGTCGAAACCGCGCAGGTCGACGTGAACCTGGCCGTCCGGGAACAACTCGCGTTGAACGTCCGCCCAGCGAACGGCCAAGGCGGTCTTGCCTATTCCGGGCGGTCCGTCGAGCACGCAGACCCGGCTGCCGGACGACGACGCCACCAGCTCGTTCAGCCGTCGGATCTCGGCCGCGCGGCCGACGAAGCGGCGCGTGCCGGAGGGCAGGTTGTAGGGGATCGAGGAGGGCGCGCGGTCGGTGTGCAGGGTGACCCCGCCGTTGATGACCCCGGCTTGGACCATCGCCGCTATCGACTGGGCATTCGCCGTGTTCTCCGTTGTCATCCACGACCCCCCTTCGTGCGCTTGCGCGAACCGGTGGAACGAGGGCCTCCGTCGATCGCAAGGATTCGAAGTCGCACTTCGGTCAACCGAAGGTCTTGCTTTCACTCGTAGGCGAGAATCGTGTAAAGGCGACGCTTTCGGCCTGCTCTTTCTCGGGTCTGAGCGAACCGGCCTCTACGACTGGCACCCGTCTGATCATAAGTCGTGCCGCACGCGTTGGGCAGGCTTGCTGCGGCACCCGAGCAGCGGTCATCGCCTGTTCGAGGTCGACCCGGTCTGGCCGGAGGATGATGCCCGCTGTGCCGGAGCGGTCTGAGGCACGGGGGACACGAAACCACTCGTTCGGGTGAGTAGTTGTCCCGCCAGCTGTCCCCGCTCCTGTCCCGGGGTGCGCTGCATCCTCTTCTCAGCCGGTCACCCACCGGCCGCTACCGGAGAGGAGGACCAGGGATGAGCCCGCTCAGGTTCCACGTTCCACAGCCGGACGAGGCGCAGTCACCGTGTCCGTGCCTGCCCTTCCCCACCCTGTTCCGCCTCGATCTGCGGGGGAGGGGGTGAGGACATGATCATCACGTTCATCGCGGTCACGGTGGATCGGATCCCGTGTGACCCGAAGACGTCGGACGAGGCGTGACATGATGTGGACAGGAGAAGTGTGATGCACCGCCCACGTATCAAGTACGAGCACCTGCCCGTCCGCCACGGCGAAACCCTGGTGCGGATCGGTGGCTCCCTGCCGGGTGTCGCCGCGACGATCCCGGACCCGAACGGCACGGTGTGGACGCTGCTCACACTGCTCGACGGGACGCGCACGGTGGACCAGGTGGTCGCCGACCTGGTCCACCGCCACCCCGACGAGCCGCCCGACACGGTCCGCACCGCGATCGGCACGCTGGCCGCCGCCGGCTATCTGGAGGACGCCGACGAACCGCCGCCGGAGGCGCTCTCCGCGGCTCAGCGGGAGCGGTTCGCGCGTGGTCGGGCGTTGTGGCAGTGGATGGACACCGCCCCGCGCACCACCGGTTGGCACGCGCAGTTGGCGCTGCGACAGGCACGGGTCACGGTCGTCGGTGCCGGCGGGATCGGCAGCACCGCGGCCCTCGCGCTGGTCCAGTCCGGGGTGGGGCGGTTGCACCTGGTCGAACCGGACCTGGTGGAGCTGTCCAACCTCAACCGGCAGGTCCTCTACACCGACCACGACCTCGGGCGCCCCAAGGTCGACGTCGCGGTCGAGGCGCTGCGCCGGCACAACGGCGAGGTCGAGGTCACCGGCGAGCGGAGCACCGTTGACGGCGTGGGAATGTTGCGGCGGTTGGCAACGCGGTGCGACGTGCTGCTGATGGCCGCCGACACCCCGCACGAGATCCGGTCGTGGGCCAACCGGGCGTGCCTGGACACCGGCACCGCCTGGGTCCACGGCGGTTATCACGGGCCCAGGGCGAGCGTCGGGCTGTTCGTGCCCGGCAATGGACCCTGCTACGACTGCGCGCGTACCGCCGCCGCACGCGAACAGCTCGCAGCACCACCGCCGACCCCGTGGCCGGACACCAGCGGAACGACCGGGACGCACGCGGTCAACGCCGTGTCAGCCGGAATCGCGGGACACCTGGCCGGTCACGCCGTGATGAGCCTGATCACCGGGATCCCCCGGCTGCGGGCGAACCGCCAGATCGGGTACAACCTCATCACGTTGCAGCACAGCACGTTCTACGAATCGCCGGAACCGGAGCCGGACTGCCCCGCCTGCGGACCGTCCGCCGCCTAGGGCGTGTCCGCCGGAACGTTGATCGTGGGGTTTGATCAAATTGCCGTGTGGCGCGTGGTGATCTGACGGATGCGGAGTGGGCGATTTTGGAGCCGTTGCTTCCCGGTCCGAAGCCTGGGCGGGGTGGCCGGTGGGGTGACCGCCGTCGGGTGGTCGACGGGATCCTGTGGCGGATGCGGACGGGCGCGCCGTGGCGGGACGTGCCGGAGCGGTACGGGCCGTGGAAGACCTGTTACGAGCGTTATCGCCGGTGGGCGGTCGACGGGACGTGGGCGAGGTTGAAGCGGCAGGTCCAGGGTCGTGCCGAGGCCGGGGGCGACATCGACTGGGACGCGCAGGCCGACTCCACGATCGTGCGCGCCCACCAGCACGCGGCCGGTGCCCGTAAAGGGGGCTGAGTCCGGAGGAATCGCGGGCAGCCCAGGGGCTGGGCCGGTCCCGGGGCGGGCTCACGTCCAAGATCCACACTATCGCGGACGGTCGGGGCCGCTCGCTGTCGACCCATGTCACTCCCGGTCAGGCGGCGGACACGAAGCGGTTGGAGGCGCTGTTGGAGGGCATCTCCGTGCCCCGGCCCGGTGGCGTGGGCAGGCCGCGCAAGCGTCCGGACTCGCTGACCGCGGACAAGGCCTACGGCAGCAGGGCGAACCGGGCCTCGCTGCGGCGCCGGAAGATCAAGGCGGTGATTCCCCAGCGGCGGGATCAGGTCGCCAACCGGCTGCGCAAGGGATCGGCCGGCGGACGGCCCCCGTCCTTCGATGCCGATGCCTACAAGCGGCGCAACCAGGTCGAACGGGGATTCAACCGCCGCAAGCAGTTCCGCGCCCTCGCGACCCGCTACGACAAGCTCGCCCTGCACTGGCAGGCCACCAACGACATCGTCGAAACCATCGACTGGATCCGAGCCGCCCCAGACAAACCCCGATCATGACCCGGCGGACACGCCCTAACCCGACCCGTCGGCGCGTGCCGAGGCGAGATCCTCGGCACGCCGCTGAACCAGTTCGGCACGCGGGTCCTCCAGGTCCGTCAGGATCCCCGCGGCCCGCCGCAGGTCGTGCCCGGCCCGGTCGTCCCGGCCGGTGGCGACCAGCGAGACGGCCATCGCTTCCAGCGCCGCGGCCAAGTGCGATTCCGCGCCGCTGTGCCGCGCGTAGACGTCCACGACCTTCTCCCACAACCCGATCGCGGTGTCGTGCTCACCCAGCCCCTGCCGGACGAGCGCCAAGTCGTCCTCGGCGTAGGCGGTGATCAACGGATCGCCGGTGCGGCTGCGCAACTCCCACGCCCGCTGCGCGTAGTCCAACGCCTCCTCGAACCGCCCCCGCTTCACGTTCACCAGGCACAGGTTCCCCAATGCGATGGCCTCGGCCGCGGAGTTGCCCTCCTGCTTCGTCGCCTCCCACATCGCCAGGTGGTACTCCGCCGCTTCGTCGTAACGCCCCTGTGCCTCGCGCAGGCTCGCCAGCCCGGCCAACGCCCGCCGCCGCAGGACCTGATCGCCGGACCGTGCCGCCGACTCCACCACGTGCTGGAAATCGGCCTCCGCCGCCACTTGGTCACCCGAACTCCGGTGACTGTGACCACGCAGAACCCGCAGGAACGCTTCGGCCGCCCGGTCTTCCGACACCCGAGCCGCCTCGATCCCGCGCGACTTCGCCTCCAACTCCTCTCGCCACCACGCGCGCGGTCCCAACCCCAGGTGACGCGACGACAGCGCCAACGCGATCACCACCGCGTGCATGTCGTGATCCGCGGCCATGCGTTGTGCGGCCGACAACACCGCCCGCTCCGAACGCAACCAGCCCAACGCCTCCTCCCTGTCCCGCACCGGCGCCTGCACGACGGGAAGATCCACGGGTAGCCGGGCCGACACCGGGTAGACGAGACGATCTGCCGAGTCCGCCACCGCGGCGTACCAACCCAGTAGGCGTCCCACCGCCTCCTCCCGAGCCGCAGATGTCTCGTCAAGATCTGCGCGGTATGCGGCGTAGTCGTGCAACAGGTCGTGCATCCGATACCGCCGACGGGCCACCGGCTCGACCAGGTGCTGCTCCGCCAACTCCTCCAGCACACGCGCCGTGGAACGGAGGTCGAGCGCGGCAAGGGCGGCGACGGCGTGCACCTCGAACTCCGGCACCGGGTGCAACCCCACCAACCTGAACACCCGCGCGTGCTCCGGGTCGAGCCGGGCGTAGGACCAGTCGAACACCGCCCGCACCCCACCCGACCCCCGCCACGACCCGTCCATCCCGATCAGGCCCCGCTGCTCCTCCCGGATCTCCTCCACCACGTCGGCCACCGACAGGAACGGCCGCGACGCCACGCGCGTCGCCGCTATCCGCACCGCCAACGGCAACCGCGCGCACACCTCCACCAACTCCTCGACCGCATCGGGCTCCGCGGCGGTCCTGACCCCACCCACGACCCCCTCCACCAGACGCACGGCGTCCACGGCGTCGAACACGTCCACCGCCACTCGCCGGACCGCCTCCGACACCACCAACTCCGACAGGGCGCCCCGACTGGTCACCAACGCCAGCGACCCCGCCGCACCGGGCAACAGCGGGCGCACCTGCTCGGCGGACCCGGCGTTGTCCAACACCACCAACACCCGCCGCGCCGCCATCAGCGACCGGAACAACGCGCCCTGCGCCTCCACTCCCTCGGGAACCCGTCGCTCCGCGACACCGAGCGCGGTGAGGAAGTCCGTCAGCACCACGTGCGGGGTCAACGGGGCGCTCGGGCCGTAGCCGCGCAGGTTCACGAACAACGTGCCACCCGGGAAACTGTCTTGAACACGGTGCGCCCACCACACCGCCAACGTCGACTTCCCGGCTCCCGCCGAGCCGTCCAACGCCACAACCGTCGACCCGCCAACGGCATTGCGCTCCGATTCCGCCAGCAGGGCGTCGAGAGCGGCGACGTGGGCGAGACGTCCGCAAAAATCGGGGACCGCAGCCGGTAGCTGTCGCGGCGCCACCACGGTTTCCGGAGCAGGCAGCACCACCTGATCGATCCGGCCGGCCTGCACCACCACGCCCTGGACCGTGCCGCCTATGTCATTGCTGACACCACCATCGGCCATGGGTTCCGAGTATGGCTGTGATGCCGCCAAGGAGCGCCCGTGATCCGATCTATCACCCTAATCAGCGATAGCTCGCCCCCTATGGGCGAGCCTCTTGAACAGATGCTTACGGTGAGGAGGCGAGCGATGCCCGGACGACGGCCTTGATGTCAGAAGAAAGCCGCGCCGGCGAGGACCAGCAAGCCGATCACGACAAGGGCGGACAGGAGCAGGAGGACGCGGGCCACAACGCGGCCGCGGTCGGTCGACGAGGTCATGGGGTGGTTCCTGTCAGCAGCCAGTGGATGGGGGCGGCCGGGTCGTCGTGGGGGTCGGCGGAGGCGGTGAGGTAGGTGACCACGAAGTAGCGGACGTGGGGGAAGTGGTGTTCGGCGGAGTGGACGAGGTCGGCATGGCCGTGGGCGATGAGCCACGCGCGGACCGCGGCGGTGCGGTCTGGTGGGCGAGTGGCGTAGGGATGGGTGGGGCCGAGGAGGGTGTCACCCTTGGTGACGACGACGGCGATACGGCGGGGTGCGGGGGTGTCGTGCTCGGTGAGGGTTTCGGTGAGCAGGTCGAGGACGGTCTTGGGATCGGTGCCGGACGAGCGGGAGGTGGCGAGGACGTCGGGGTCGGCGCGGGCGCGGACGGCGGGAAGGGCGAGCGGGTCGACGACGAGGACCACGCCGTCGCTGAGGGCCAGGAAGGCGGAGTCGGCGATGCGGTCGGCGTCCTGGACGATCTCTCCTGCCGCGTCGTACAGGTGCAGGAGTCGGTTGCGCACCTGAAGGGTGTGCGAGACCGGTTGGCTCACCGGCGTGCGCGGCGGGAACAGCCCGTCGGCGAGGAGAGAGCCGGTCTCGGCGAGTCTGTCGTCGGTGAACGGGTCCGCGGGGACGGCGTCGTGATCGGACCTCAGGCGGGTGACCGCGGTGTGCAGGAACACCGACTTCCCGGCGCCGGTGCCGCCGACCACCGGGACGTGCCGCGTGGGCATCATCTGGGTCGAGGAGGGAAGGGAGGCGTGGCAGCCGCCGCAGCGCGGGGAGAGACCGCGTTTTCCGGTGAGCAGCAGTGCGGGCAGGTCTTGACCGCAGCGGCAGGTGCGGAGGAACACGCCTTGCGGGCCCGGGATGAGCGCGTGGTGCTCGCGACCGCAGGGGCAGACGAAGACCGGGCGGGCGAGTCGGGTGTGGCAGCGGGGGCACTCTGCCGTGATTCCCCTCAGCGTCAGGGAAAGCGTCTCGAACAACCACAGCGTGCCGGCGAGGAGCCGGAAGCCCGCTACCACGGCGGTGAGGAGCACCAGCTGCACCACCCAGGTGGCGGCCAGCAGGATGAGCGCGGCGGTGTAACCGATGGCGAACCCGATGCGTGCGGTGAACGCGAGGAACGGCACCGCGGGTGACCTCGTGATGACGTGGGATCCCCGGATCGGGCGCACCCGCCGCAGGCCGTTGCTCGCGAAGCCCTCGTCGAACTGGGTCAACCCGCGCTGGTGCAGCGCCACGAAGCAGGCCACGCCGAGGCGTCGGTGATCCCGCAGCGCCGGGCCGGACAGGTACCGCCGGTCGGCGGGATCGGACGAGGTGTCCAGCGCCAGGTGCTCGGTGTCCGCCCGGGCGGCGAGGCAGACGAGCGCCTCCCGGATGACGGCGACCAGCGCCAACGTCAGGCTGAGCGCGATCGCGGCGACGAGGACCGGCCCGGTGATCACGAGCACAGACACGGCCAGCAGCAGGTAGAGGAAGAGTTGGACGATCATCAGGTCGTCCTCTCCCCACTCCGGAAGACCGGTATCGCGCCGAATCCGGCGAGCAGCCAGAGCAGCGGGTCCTCCACCCGGTAGGGCACCGGTTCCCGTCTGCCGTCCGCGCGGTCGCCGAGCGCGGTCGCGGCGAAGTACCGGTGGCGGCGGAAGGTGGCGTGGACGCCTCGGATGAGGTCGGTCCTGTCCCAGCGGCCGAGCCAGGCGGTGGTCTCGTGGTGGACGTCCATACCGTCGGACACCGCGTAGCCGCCTGTCCGGGGCACGGGTCGAAGCAGCGGCGACCTGGGGTCGACCATGTCCCACACAGTGTCCAATTTGGTCAGGATGACAGCCAGGGGAAGGCTGATCCTGCTGTCAGGTCGAAGGCCGCGCGCCGCGCGCACGGCTTCGGCGAGTCGGGCGATCCCCGCGTCGCCGGGCGCGGTTCCGGGCTCGACGGCCAGGACGAGGCCGTCGGCGTGCGCCAGGTTCGCCGCGGTCGCGTCGGAGCTGTCGTAGAACGCGATCACCACGGCCCGTGCCCGCGGCCGGACGCGCAGGCTGACCAGCAGCGGCTCAGTCCTCGTGGCGTGGCGCAGGACGGTTTCGGCGACCAGCACGCGGTCCTGCTCGTGCCGCAGCCTGCTCTTCTCGCCGAGCACGTCGAGGGACATGCCGGGGAAGCGATCGTCCAAATGCCCTTTCGCGACCCGCCGGATGACCGATGCCAACCAGGTGCTCTTACCGGACCCCGCCGCCCCGACCACGGCGACCACCCTGGGACGGCCTTCGACGTACTCGCGCGGCACGGCCTGCTCACAGACCGGGCAGACCCGGCGGGCATTCGGAGCACGCCCGTGCGGGCACTTGCCCTTGCGCGCGTCGGAGGCGGGGAATCGGGTCGCGGTCTCGCCGCAGCGCGAGGCGCACTGCCTCAGATACGTCTTCCCCGGTGTCCGGGTGTGGCAGTAGGGGCAGGCCGGGACACGCCGGGTCGGGACGCTCCAGATCGGAGCAGGCACAGTGGTCTCCTCTCGGGTCAGGGCACGACCAGGAGGTGAGGAGCGGGGTGGGCGAGCGCGACGGTCTCGTCCAGGGAGAACGCGCGGAGGAAGACCGGCCGCCGTAGTTGGCGCGGTAACCGAATTCGGGCGGGCCCGGGCGGGCCGGGGGCGGGCAGCCGCAGGATCTCGACGCCGTCCTCGGGAGCCAGCGGACGCGACCCGGACTTGGCGACAACCGCGATGTCGGGGGCGGGCTCCGGACCGTGCACGGCCACCAGCAGTTCGCCCCGGCGCCACCAAGCCGCGCGCCGGACGCTGTAGCGCACCTCGCGCAGCCGGATGGAGCACACCGTGACCATCGGTCCGAACCGGCCGGAATCCACGACCGACACCCCGAACCAGTGCTCGCCGGGCAGGGTCGCGGTGATCCTCGCGCCGCGGCCCGCGTACGCGGACCTGCTGAACTCGACCACGGTGGCCTGCGGGTCCAGCGGTCCGGTCGGCGGCCCGTCCACCCGCCAGACCACCCGCACGTCGGTGGCCCACATCGGCCACTGCCACGACAGCACCACCTGCGGGCCGAATCGCCTGGCGTGCAGGCCGCTGACCGGTTCCAGTGGCGGAGCCACCCGCGTCGCCGGGCCGATGGCGGCGAGCGGCCCGGACACCGAGACCGGCACGAGCACCCGCTGCCCGGCCAGGTCCGCCAGCGGGACCGACGCCCGGCCCGTGTCGCTGACCGCGACCACCCGACCCGCGACCACCGCGTCGGCGGCCCGGAGAACCTGCGGTGCGGGAGCGACCCCGTCGTGTGGGACGCGGATGACCAGCGGAGTGCCGCTCTGCCTGCTCCAGGTCAACTCCACGGTGTCGCCCGAGAGGTTGGCCCGCAGGTCGTCGACCTGGCGCGGGTTCCCCGGGCACTCGCCGCAGACCGCCAAGCCCGCGCTGTCCTCGGGCTTGCCGGCCCGGCCGGGATAGCGGGCGCGCACGAGGTAGCGGTACTGCACACCGGGGACCACAGCGGTGTCGTCGAACCCGGTCCCGTCGGGCGTGGCGATCTCCGCGGTGTCGCCCGACGGCGCGATCCTGGTCACCGACGCCCCGACCGCTCCGGGCGGCAACCGCCAGCGGCCGCGCACCGACAGCATCGTCGACTCGACCGCCAGGTCGAGCACCTCGGGTGCCGGCACGACCTCCCTGCTGTGCGCGATCCCGCCGGGGACGCCGTTGCGCAGGGTCTGCACCGCGTACGACGTCGGCACACCGGCGGGCGGCACGTCCGACAACGCCAAGGCGTCGGTGTCGTCGGCGATCACCGTCCCGCTCCGGCTGACTCGGTAGGTCAGACGACCCGCGGTCGACGTCGACTCCTGCCACGTGACGACGATGGCGTCGTGGTGCGCCCGCGCGGACACCTCGGCGGGTGCCACGGCCGGACAGCGGCGCAGGCCCGACGTGATCTCGGGGTCCGTCAGCTCCCGGCCCGCCGCCAGGTAGCGGGCAGCCGCGTCCTCCGGCGCGGTGCCCTCCAACTCGCGGGCGAGGGCGAGATCGGCGGCCAACCGGTCCACGGTCGCGGCCAGCGCGTCGCGGACGCGCTCCCAGTCCTCGGTCAGCCGCCTTCTCGACAGCACCCTGAGCGCGTCGTGCAGCCTGCCGTCGGCGACTGCCTGCCTGTAGTCGGACTCCCAATCGGATCGGTGCGTGCGTCGGCACCAAACGGCGTAGGCAAGCGTGTCGGGGTCGCGGGGGAGACCGCTCGCGACGCTCCGCTGCGGGTCGGCCGCCGCGAGGAAACTGACCTCCTGGTAGCCCAGCAGCACGGCCACCGACAGCTCGGTGAGGAACTCGTGGCGCAGCAGAGAGCTCAGTCCGTCGGGTTCGCCCAACGCACTTTCGACGGCCCTGAGCACCGTCTCCTCAACCGCGACACCGACTCCTCGGCCGGTCCGCAGCTGTGTGCGCCTGCGCCGAAGTGCGTCGACGTGGACGTTCGCGCCGCTGGAGGACAGGTTTCTGGTCAGGTACTCCCACAGGCTGGGGATCCCGAGGTCGGCCAGCGCGGCGGTGATCCGGTGCGACCGGGACGTATCCGGCGGGATGTCGAGGCCGGCGGGCTCGCGCTCGACCGCCCGGTGCTGTTCGAGCGCGGCCAGGACGTCCGGGCGGCTCCAGCGGCCCGCGGACTGCCGGACGAGGGCTGCGACGGCGGCGGCGGGCATGCCTGGCGCGGATCGCAGGAACTGCTTGACCATATTGGCGAGGGCGGTGCGTTCCGCCGCTACGGCGGTCCGGTGCACCGAGCGCTCGCGGGGGTCTCTCAGCACCCGCGCGGCGGTCGGGTGCCCATGCCGCAACCGTTCCACGGCCCAGTTGTGCTCGCGCAGCTCGGGGATGCCCCACAGCTCCGGAGTGGAGGTCAGCGCCGAGTCGATCTCGTCGGCGGTGCAGTCGATGGGCAGTCGGTACACCCGGAACAGGTTCCGGTGGGGCGACCACCCCGTCTCGACCGGCGTGATGACGACGTCGAGGTAGGCGTGGACGTCGGCCTCGCGGAGCCCGGGAAGGTCGGTCTCGGCCATGTCACCGCCGCAGGCCGGGCAGCGGCGCGACGGCGTCGGTGTCGCGGCCGCGGACCTGGGTCTCGATCCGCAGCTGCGCGCCGTTGGCCGCGCGGGCTTCGATCCGCAGCACCCCGTCGACGCCGAGGGAGAAGTCGAGCTCGACCGGGTCACCGCGTCTGCTGTCCCGAGGAAGTCCTTCCATGGTGCGCTCGTCGAGCTGGACGTGGTCGGCCTCGTCGTCGGACAGCACGTCCGTCATGGACTCGTACACGGCCACCCGCATCGTGGTCTGACCGTCGCGCACGATGCACAAAGTATGCTGCCCGCTGGTGGGCAACGGGGTGTTCGGAGCGATGATCCAGTGCACCGCGCTGCCGAGGGAGGGGCGATCGGCGTCGCGCGTGATCAGCACGCCGTAGCCCTTGGACGTCACGTCCACGACCTTCCGGGACTCGCCGGCGGCGACCTGGGCCGCGCCCTTGGCGACCACCAGTTCCGCGTCGGCCGCGAGCTGCGGCACGGGCAGGTGCGGGAACGCCTCGTAGAGCCTCCTCGTCACGGCGGGCGTCCGCGACATCCCGCCGACCAGGAGGACGTCGTCGATCGTCGACACCCCGGCGGCGCGGGCCTGCTCGATGAGGTCGCCGGTGAAGTCGATGGTGCGGTCGAGCAGGTCGGATGTGGCCTTCTCGTAGTCGCTGCGGGAGATGACCATGCGATGCACATGGCCTTGCGCGGTCCGCATGGTCAGCATCTGCTCGGTAGAGGTCGACAGCGCGACCTTCGCCACCTGGGCCTGCCCGAGCAGTCCCGCCATCAGGCGCGGAGACGTCCGAGGGTTCTCCTCGTCGGAGATGTCACCCATCTGGTCGAGGACGAGGTCGACGAGCACCCGGTCCCAGTCGGCGCCGCCGAGACGGGCGTCCCCGCCGGTCGCCACGACACGGACCTCGTCGGGGAACATGAGCACGACGGTGACGTCGAAGGTCCCACCGCCGAGGTCGTAGACGAGGACCGCCCGACCGGCCGGGGTGCCGCGCAGACCGCTGGCCAGCGCCGCCGCGGTCGGTTCGTTGACCAGGTCGAGCACCTCCAGCCCGGCGATGCGGGCCGCCTCGCGGGTGCTCGCCCGCTCCGCCGTCCCGAAGTACGCGGGAACCGTGACGACGGCACCGGCCAACGGACCGGTGTCCGGCACCGCGACGCCGAGCACTTCGAGCGCGTCCTCGACGGCCTGCCGCAGGATGAGGGCCGAGATCTGTTCGGGCCGCAGGTGCCCGCCGGGGACCGCGACGGTGTAGTCGCTGCCGATCTCGCGCTTGATCTCCGTGATCACCCGCCCCGGCTCGTACGCGCGCTGGTCGAGCGCGAGAGCACCCACCACCGCTGTGCCGTCCTCACCGAGGTACACCGCCGACGGAGTGGTCGCGCCGCCCTCCCGGTTGGCCAGCACCCTGGCCTCCCCGCTGCCGTCCACCACGCAGACGCACGTGGCGGTCGTGCCGAGATCGATTCCCAAGCGGGGACGGTCAGCGCTGGTCGTCATGCTCCTGCTCCTTCCGGTCGTAGGCCTCGGTGATCTGCGCCGGCTGCGGCTGCACGTCCGCCGTGTCCAGCACCCACAGGGGCTGCTCGCCGCGCCGGGAGACGCCACGGACCCGTCTGGGGAGGTCGAGCACCCCGGGGTCGCCCGGCGCGATGAAGACCTGGGGAACCGGGCGGCTCGCGTCGATCTTGGCCAACCGCTCCGCGGCGACCTGGTCACGGCCCAGGATGCGGACGTCCTCCTCGAGCTCCGCCGACCGCTTCAGCTTCTCCTGCTTGATGCTCTCCCTCTTCAGGTCCGTCTCCACCGCCGCGTTGGTCAACTGCTGGCCGAGCTGCTTGCTCTGCTGCCGCAGCTTCGCGAAGTGCCGGAACTCCTCGTTCATCTCGTCGGACTGGAACTTGATCGCGCCGATGGTGGTCAGCCGGGGCGAGACGTTCTGCTCCCGCAGCGCCTGTTCGACCAGGGTCTTCAGCTCGGCGCGGACCTGGTTCTGGTCGCTGATGAACTCCTCGATGAGGTGGCTGTTGGACACCTCGTTGAAGTAGCCCTTGACGACCACGCCGAGCAGGCGGGTGACCAGCCGCTGCACCGCGGCCGACTTGCGCACGCCCGCGGTGCCGTGCTCCTCGTCGTCCTCGCCGAACCGCTTGACCAGGTGCGGCGCGGTCTCCGGCGGGATGGCGAAGGTCTGGGTCAGCTCGACCGAGACGTGGAACCCGTCCAGGGTCACCTCGATCAGGTCCAGTTCGGAGTCGTAGCGGTCGGCGCTGACGTCCTTGCGGCCCCAGGAGAGGATCAGCTCCCGCGAGGGGATCCGCACCACGCGCGCGAAGAACGGGTTGATCGCGTAGGTGGAACCGCCCGGGAGCACCTCCGACTGCGGACCGAACTGCCCCTCGTTGGCCAGGAAGATCCAGGGGAACTGGAAGCTCTCGTGGCCCTCGATCTTCGGCGCGGGTTCAGCGGCGTCGACCGGGTGCGCTCCTTCGGTGACGATGACGACCCCGGTCTCCTCGCTCTCCACCGACACCAGTCGCAGGTCCTCCGGCTCCAGGTAGTGGTGGGACAGCGGGACCGTCTCCAGGTCCAAGTGGTTCTCGGTGAGGACGTTGAACATGTCGGTGTTGATGGCGTAGTTGCCCCCGCCGGGGAGCAGCGCCTGCTGCGGGCCTTGCTGCCCGCCGTCGTCGAGGAACTTCACCCCGTCCTGGAAGTAGTTGCACTCGACGTGCCGGGCGAGGGTGTGGCCGTACGGCATGATCTCGCCCACCTTGGCCACCACGACACCGATGGTCCGCAGCGGGACGTAGGTGCGTTTGACGATCTTCACGTCGAAGACGGTGGGATGGATGGCGTACTGGCCGCCGCTGTTCAGGACCTCGATCTGCGGTCCTTGCTGTCCGTCCTTGTCGAGGAACGTCCTGAAGTCCTGGAAGTGGTCACACGGAACGTGCCGGGCGATGGGCTGTCCGCGCTCGAGCGAGCTGCCCATCTTGGCGTGCACGATCCCGATCGAGTCCACCGGAATGCTGATCATGTCCTGGACGTGCTTCTGGTAGAGCCAGGGTGGGCGGAAGTAGATGCGACCGCCGGTCAGCAGCTTGCTCTGCCGGTTCACCGCCTTGGCGAGCGAACCGGCGTGCCGGAACGAGCTGTACTTGCGGGTCACGATGACGAACCGGCCCAGCGGAACGTCGACAATGGACAGCTTGATCTGCTGCACGACCAGCACGAGGAAACCCAGCCCGGCCAGGACGGCGAGCCACGGCAGCACGAACCCGATGATGTCATCCATTGTGCCGCTCCTCGCTGATCCGGTCGTGCACCGCGGTGACCGTCATGCTCCAGCTGTCGTACCAGCCGTATGACCGCTTGGGCGAGCGCAGCGTCGGGAAGAACCCGGGGACGTCCCCGCGGTCGGCCACCCAGGTCTCGTAGTCGTCCGGCACGGGGCCCTCACGACTCCACCCGAAGGCACGGGCCAGGGCGAACATCCTGTTGCGCGAGTTCTCCGGCACCAGTGCTCGCTGGGCGCGAAAACCGTGCCGGCCACCGGTTTCCTCATGCCACACCTCGGTGAATTCGCGCAGGAACGCCGTGCCGATGAGGTTGACGTGAGACCGGATCATCCAGCCCTCTTCCGCCCTCCCGGCCGCCGCCAGCAGCATGTCGGTGGTCAGCCGGTCGGCCGTGACGAGATCGCCCGCCCGCAACGCGGTGCGCACCGCCGCGACGAGCGCGGCCGTGCGGTCCACCGGGCTGGTGGCGTGGTGCGGCCGCTGCTCCGTGCGCACCAGGGCGCGCAACTGCGCGAGGTGGGCAGGGCCGGGCAGCGCGCTGGCACGCGCGTCGAGGAATTCGTCCGGTTGCCGCAGACCGGACAGGGCGATCCGCCGAACGGGGATGTCGAGCCGTTCCGCGGCGAGTCGCATGTCGACGGTCTCCGGAGCGGGTCGATCGGTGACCACGATCAGCAGCACGCCCGCCCCGTTGAGGGTCTCCGGAACGGAGGAGATCCGTACGGCGAAGCCGTTCTCGATCAGGAGGTTCCGAAGTCGGACCTCGTAACCGTTCTGCCGCGCACCGCAGATCACCACGAACGCGGCCACCGATTCCAGTTCGGCGACCACCCCATCGGCGTCCGGCCGGTCCTGTGCCCGCTTCGACAGCGCCAGCCCCACCATCTCGCGCACCTCGCCCGGAACCGCGCGCAGGTCCGGATCCGCGCCGAGGATGGCCGGGATGACCTCGCCCGCCGCGCCGTCGCCGAACGGCCCCCGCCCGGTCGCGGCGTAGAAGACCACACAGCCCCACGCGAAGATGTCGGACTTCACCGACGCGGTACTGCCTCCCCTGACCAGTTCCGGAGCCTGGTAGGGCAGGGTTCCCATCACCTTTCCGGTGCTCGTCAGGCGGCCGATGTCGGCGACGGTGGTCGCGATGCCGAAATCGATCAGCACGGCCCGGTCCACGCCGACCATCACGTTGGAGGGCTTGAGATCGCGGTGGACCAGCCCTTCCCGGTGGATGTCGCGCAGCGCCCGCGCGGTGTCGCGGGCGAGTGAGACGACGCGTTCTGCGGGTAGCCCCTTTCCGGGTTCCGTCAAACGGTCGAGCGCATGTCCCTGGACCACTTCCGTGGCCACGTAGAGCGGGTCGCCCACCACTTGCGAGTCGACCACCGTGGCGGTGTAGTCCGAACGCACGGCCCGCGCCGCCGCGATCTCTTGGGTGAACCGCATGCGGTACACGGGATCCGACGCGTGCGATGAATGGATTACCTTCACGGCAACGTGTTCTCCGGACGACTCCGCCAGGTACACCGTTCCCATGCCGCCCGAGCCCAGTCTGCCCAGAACCCGGTAGGGCCCCAGGCGTCCTGGATCGCCGGGCCTCAATCCCCAAACCTGTGCAATGACCATTCGTCACCTTCCGGCACACGAACGTCCCCCGACGCGTGCCACGCGCGAGCCCTGTTTGCCCGCCGTGCGTCGCAACGATGATTCTAGCCCGGGTTGGAACAAAATCGTCTGGTTATCACGCTTTTGCTCTACGGCAGTCGGTTCGTTGCCTTCCCCGGTAACGAATCCCTCAAGATCACTTTCTCTGTTCAAGCGTCCGCGGGCTTGAAACCGGCTACCCTGCCGCAATTCTGCGGATTTAGAATCCCTGACGGAACGATCTTGAAATGCGCTCGATCACCTGTTTGCCGCCCGTAGCGCGAGGAGGCCCGACTCCCCTCACGGCCACCAGCGCCGCACGTCGTCGATCGCCGCAGCGAGACTGTCGGGAAAACCGGGACCGGCGAGCTCCGACAGCCTCGGGGCGGCACTGTCCAAGAGCGCGAGAGAAGTCGTCCGACTGACCGACCGCACCGTGCGGCGGAGCAGGACGACCAGGTCCGGGCCTTGCAGGACCACAGCGGCGCGGGTCACCACCGCGACCAGCAGCCCGCGGTCCCGGCTCGGTGCCGCCGCCGCGGCCCGTGCGAGGTGAGCAGCGGAACCGAGGACGGGCACCAGGCCGGTGAGCGCCCGCGTCCGGGCCTCCTCGGGAAGGAGTTCCACGGCGGAGAGCGCCACGTCCACCTCGGCGACGGCCAAGCCGGGCGCGGCCAAGGCCAGCGCACGAGCTCTGCGGAACGGGTCGCCCATCGCCAGGATCTCGGGGAGCGTGCGGGTGGGGGGCGGAGGATGGCTGTGCCCCACAGCGGTGGTGCGCTCGTCGGGCACCGCGTACCCGGCCAGCACCCCGGCGCGGGTCCGGCGGTTGACCGCCTCGTCGGCGTCGGCCTCGTCGGCGGTGTCGGGGTCGGCGGTGATGGTGCGGGCCGCGGTCAGCGCGGCGGTGAGCACCGGCGGCCGATCGCCGATGGGCAACCGGGCGGCGACCGCCGTCAGCATGACGGCCCGGGCGTCGAGGTCGGAGATCCCGGCCGCGGCGGTGAGCACCTCGGTGAGCCCGCCGTCGGAACTGGTCGGGATGAAGGCGGCGAGCTCGTCGATCCGCGCGGGTTCGTCGCCTCCCGCTGTCGCGTGCTTCAGCGGCGCACCGATCCGCGGCCGGGGAATCCCGCGCGGCGGGACGGTCCCGACTGCGGCGGACACCGCGTCATCGACGAAGTCATCGGGCAGTTCCGGCAGGATCCGCCGGACGGCCTCCGCGCGATCGTGCTCACCGGCGACGGACATCGCCGAGTCCAGCGCGTCCCGGAGCAGGCCCCGCCTGGGCTGCCCGTCCAGGCGTCGCGCGATCGCCGCCTGCGCGGCGGCACGCCACCCCCCGTGCCGTACCCGGGACGCGATCGACACCGCGTCGGTCACGTCCGTCAGGTACGGCGCGATCCGGGTCAGCACGTCGCCGGTGATGTGGGTGACGGGATCACGGGCAGCGGCCAGCGCCCACGTGACCGCCGGAGGGCGAAGACCATCGGGCAGGAGCGGGACCAGCGCGGCGAGCACCAGGGCCCTGGCCGGCGGGGCGTTCAGCCTGCGGGCGTGCGCGACGGCCCGCGACGGCGTCCACATCCCGGCCTTCACCAAGGCGACCACCAGGTCCGCCGGGATGTTCGCGGTGAGGCTGGTGATCGAGGAGACCACGAGCGCGCACCGTGCCTCCTCCACCAGCGTCGGCACGGACTTGCCCTCGGCCAGCGCCTCATCGGTCCGGCGCGCGAGGTGCGCCCACAGGGCGGCGACGTCGGCGAGGTAGTCGTCGACGGCGTCGGCGTGCTCGTGGGCGGCGAACCACAGGTTGTCCGTCCGGCCCCCGGTGACGAGAAGTCGGCGGAGGTCCTCGGCCCGCCCGGCGTCGAGCAGGTGCCCCGCCAGGTGCCGCACCGCGTACCCCGACCCCGCTGTCAGCAGATCGGGGTCGGCGGCCAGTCGCGGCAACCCGGCGTCGAGTCCACCGAACCTGCCGAGGTGGTGGTCGACGATCCGGTGACGTGCGGCGGCCGCCGCGGCACCCAGGGTCTCACTCCAGCGCCAGTCCTCCTCGGAGCCGAGGTCGTCCAGAGGACGGCCGTTCAGGAACTCCCGCAGGCTGGTGTGGTGGACGCCGAACCTGCGGACCGTCGGCCCCGCGCGCTCCACGGCGAGGAAGGGCCGAAGGGTGCTGTGGCACCAGCGACGGACCGCGGTCTCGTCGGCGTCGGCCGCCAACGCGAGGTCGGCGGCGCCGAGCGGCTCCCCGATGACGGCGACCACGCCCAAGAGCCGGAGCAGCCCGACTTCCCAGTCCGGGCTCCGGCTCCAGCGGTCCACGGTGTCGGTGTAGTAGCGGGACAGACCCGAGGGCAGGGTGGCGAGGTCTCGCACGTCGCGAACCCCGTTCCTCAGTTCCTCGACGGCGTAACGCAAGTACACCCAGACGCCCTGGCACCGGTCCGACAGCGCGGCGATGACGTCCTCGTCGGCGAGCTCCGGCGGCAGCACCGCACGCAGGTGCGCCTCGACGTCGAGCCGGTTACGCGCATCATCGGCCGCCAATCGCACCACGGCCTGGTCACCGCCCGTGCGCGGCGGCGGGTGGCCGGTCCGATAGGTGCCCACCACGAACACCCCGTCCGGCAGCACGAACGGCAGCCCCCACGGCTGCCCGCAGCTCTCCGCCTCGTCCGCCCCGTCGACGACCAACACCAGCGGGCTACCCGCGACCCGCGCCCGCTTGGCCGCCGCGTGGAGCACCACGTCGAACCCTTCCGGGGTGAACGCCCACTCCGGCACCATCGCGCTCGGCGCGATGTCCGCCAGGGTCCACCGCCGCACCAACTGGCCGACCAAGTTCTGCAACCCGACCCGCACCGTCGCACCCCTGCTCACCCCGGCGAAGTGCCCCACCCATCCCCGCTCCAGCACCAGGAACGCCGCCAACGCCGTCTTCCCCACCCCGGCGTCCCCCTCGACCCAGACGTAGCCGCCGGACATCTCGGCC
Source organism: Actinosynnema sp. CA-299493 (assembly GCF_050946825.1). Lineage (NCBI taxonomy): Bacteria > Bacillati > Actinomycetota > Actinomycetes > Pseudonocardiales > Pseudonocardiaceae > Actinosynnema > Actinosynnema sp. CA-299493. The sequence continues at coordinate 6,212,432 of NZ_CP191993.1, read as the reverse complement.
AGGCGTTCGTCGATCTCCGCGAGCACCCACGTCCGCCCGGTGAACCCCTCGCTCAACACCCGGTCCGTCACCTGCCGGTGCTCCCGGACCGCGTTCTCCACCGACACCGCGGCGGGGCCCGCCGGCCCGGGCAGGCTGGTGGGCGCCGACGGCACGGTGGGCGCGGGTGGTGAGAGCCGGCTGGTTGCGGCGGTCGTGTGGCGGGCTTGGTCAAGCGTGCCCGCGGAGGGCTCGGCGCCGTAGACCTGGCGCATCAGGGCGGTGAGGCGGTCGATCCAGGCGCGAACATCGATGTGGCGTCCGAGCGCGGACAGGGCGTGGACGCCGAGGAGCAAGAACTCGTCGGTCGGGTGGTGCTCGACCAGGACGTGCAACTCCTGCAGCACCCGGTCGGCGTGGCCGCTGTCCAGCAAGGCTCGCAGGTGGTGCTCTTTGACCGTTCGGTGCCGGGTGACCATGTCCTCGCGGCGGCGGTCGGCCCAGCCGCCGCCAAGTCCGGCCAGCGGGGCGCCCCGCCACAGGGCGAACGCCTCCTCGAACCTGTCCGGGTCACGGGCCTGGTGAGCAGCGTCGGCCAAGAACCGGAACCGGTGGTAGTCCACCAGCATCGGGTCGATCGCGAGCACGAAGAACCCGGGACGTGAACTCCCGTCCAGCCAGGAGCCACTGCCACCTGCGCGGGTGAGGGCACTCCGGATGCGCTTGGCATACCTCCGGATGGTGGACTCGGGATTCTCGGCCTGTCTGCGTTCCGGGTTGTCCGGCGACCACAGGCACTCGATCAGCGCCCCGACGCTGACCGGTTCGTTCGGGGACAGGGCCAGCACGGCCAGCATGCACTCCTGCGTTCTTGTTGTCAGCTTGTGCTCGCCCTGGTCACTGCGAATCCCCACACCGTCCAAAAGCCGGATCTCCACCCACGTCCTACTGGAGGGCCCGACCTGTCCGGAGTGCGACAGGCGGTCGGTCGGCGGCCGGCGCGTGCGCCGGGGAAGCGCCGGGATCCGATCCCGGCGCGCCGGCTCGGGTCGTTCCCGCTCTACCATGCCGACCGTGACGGAGGACCCGTCACGCGCGTTGATCACCAGGTTGTAGTCGCCCGCGACCACCGGCCCGTCGGTGCTGCCGCCGACTTCCGCGTGGCGACTGCCGCCTTCGTGCTCGTCTGGCCGTCCGAGGTCGTCCTGTGCCCGGCTCACTGCCCGCTTCCTCCTCGTGACGTGGGAAACCCGGCGTCGGAGGTCCCGTCACAGCAACCGCCACCAGGCATCGCACGAGGTCTCCTTGACGGCCACCGCCACATGGCGATAACCGGCGGACCCGACCCGGCAGTAGCCCTCGTCCACCACGTGCTTCACCGCGTCCGACACCACCAGCGCGAGGCACGCGTCACCGGTCTCTTCGAGCGAGCGCTTCACCTCGGGCGCGTCCACCAGGCGTGCGGCGTGCACCAACGGGGTGCCCGACCACTCACCACCTACCCGATCGACGCTGCCCACGTGCACCGCGGCCCGCAGGTCGATCCGGTAGGCGTCACTGGCTGCCGCGTTGTGCTCCCGCAACGCCTTCGCGACCGCTTCGACGAACGTGTCGAGGACGTCGATCAGCGTGACCGCCTCCGGCATCACGACCTGCGCACCGTCACCGCGGTCGACCACCTCGAAACCGCCCCCGACCACTCCGATCGCCGCGGCCCCCGCGTGGACGCACTCCTCCAGCGCCCGGCGCATGCGTCGCTGCCCGTCGTTGTTCCGCGAGCTCGACCTCTGCACGTCCGTGGTCACCACAACCCGATGCGCCGCCAGCAGATCGGGCCGCCGACCCGATCCGGCCCCCACCACCGCGTCGCGCTCCGAGGCATTCACGTGGATCACATGGCCGACACCGGCCGCCACCGGACCGTGGGCGTCCCCACCGATCTTCACGCTCACATCGCCGACCGGTCGCTCCTGCATCGCGACTCCTCACCGCCGAACCGCACCCAGATCCGGCTACCTGCTGCGATCGTTCACCCCACGGTGAGAGCCGGTGAACGCAGTTGTACGGATCAACTCACGCACGTTTCGAGTCATATGACGCACAAGTCGCCCGTTCAGCCGCTCGGCCCACCCGATTGGTCGACGGTCGGTACACCCCGTCCTCGCAGACGCCCGTGCGAGCATGATCAGCAGGTGGCCCACCAGTCGCCGGCCTGCCCGACATCGTCTTTGATCCGTGCGGCCAGTGCCCACGACGGTGTTGTTGATCGAGAGGGCCGATAAAGCTCGGGTAGCTCCACTTCTCTGCGACGAAGCACTGAGCCTTTTTCATCCTGATCTGGATGTGTTGGTGCGCAAGGGATGTCGATCACAAGCCAGCGATGGTCGGCGTGTCGGTGTCCGGACATGGCGAAGCCCCTGGTAGCAGAACTCTCGACCAAGATCGTCCAGCTTGCCCAGGGGCTTCACGTGCTGTTTTACCGTGCCGCGCTGCCGTTGTCACATCGGACCCTGACCTTCGTCTCCGGCCTGGTCCGCGCCCACCGCCGACGGTCGGGTTCGATGTGGCGCAGGCTCAATCCGGGGCAGCAGGCCCTTCTCGTGCTGGTGTACCTGCGCAAGGGTGAGACCTTCGCCGAGATCGGCGCCGGGTTCGGCGTCTCCACCACGACGGCCTGGCGCTACGTCAACGAGACCGTCGAACTGCTCGCCCGACGAGCCCCGAAACTGCGGCAGGCGCTGCGCAGGGCGAAACGTCGGGGCCTGGCCTACGTGATCGTCGACGGCACGCTGATCCCGATCGACCGCGTCGCCGCCGACCGGCCCTTCTATTCGGGCAAGCACCGGATGCACGGGGTGAACCTGCAGGTCGTCGCCTCGCCGGACGGCACGATCCTGTGGGTGTCCGGCCAACTGCCCGGCGGCATCCACGACACCGCCGCCGCCCGGATATGGAACATCCTGGCCAAGCTGCGCGACGCCGGGCTCATCGCCCTGGGCGACAAGGGCTACCACGGCTACGACCAGACCGGCCAGCACGTGATCACCCCGTACAAGGGCCGCAACAAGCCACAGTCGCAGAAGGATGCCAACAGTGCCCACGCCCGACTCCGCGGACCGGGCGAGCGCGCCAACGCCCAACTCAAGACCTGGCGCGTCCTGCGCAAACTACGCAGCTGCCCCCTACCGCGCCGAACGCCTGGCCAAAGCCATCCACGTCCTCCAAAACCACGAAACCACCACAGGATGAAAAAGGCTCACTTGTTCGATCACGGGATGTCCCCGGTGTCCTCGACCGCTGTTCGTGCGGTGGTTCGGCATTATCGGCGTACTGACGCGGCGACGTCGTGTCGTAGCACCGGCAGCTCCACGTCCTTGGCACGATCGGGTCCGCTGTCACGCTCGGAGCACCTGCGGCCCCGCCCGGAGGCGGGGCCGTGTGGTCCGGTGGACGGTGTCAGGTGGTCGTGTCGTGCAGGACGAAGCGCAGCTCCGACGTGTAGACCTCCCCCTTGTCGTCGGTCAGCCAGGTCTGCTCCGGGGTGGCAGCATCTCCGTCACGGTGAGCCTGGCGGAGGTGTCGGCGCGGGCCAGCCGACGCGCGGCCTTGGCCAGCAGCGTCACCGAGGCCGGGCTGTCGAAGTCGACGAACACCGGGCGCGGCTCGGCGGGGGAGGTGAAGAACACGAACCGGGGCAGGTCGTGCCGCGCCCGCCACGCCCTGGCGCCCACGAAGCGCCGCGCCTCGGTCTTGGCGTCGGCGAACCCCAGCTCCGCCACCGGGAACCGCCACGTCTCCCGCGACACCACCAGCCTGCCCACGCTCACCCTGGGCGTGTGGTCGGCCTCGGGGAGCACCCGGAACCCGTCGACCACCAGCGTCGTGAGCACGTGGCCGAACACGTCGGCCACCGGGAAGACCGCGCCGTCGGGCAGCACCGCCACCAGCTCGTCGTCGCGCAGCTCCACCCGGACGTCGGCGCTGCGCAGGCTGCGCGGGCGGTGCGGGTCCGCGGTGTCGTCGACCAGCGCCACGTAGTAGTCCTCGGGGCGCACCAGGCTCTGGCGCACCCGCGTCGACAGTCGGGACCTGTGCTCCTTGGGCAGCAGGGGCAGCAGGCGCGGGCCCGGGACGTCACGGGTGGTCAGCTCGACGAGCTCCGAGCGGTCCGGGTGCTGGTCGAGGTACAGCGACGCGCCCAGGGTGTTCATGGCCACGTGCAGCTCGCCCAGCACCAAGCCGAACTCACCGCGCAGCTCGGCCAGGTCGGCCACCGCGTCCCGGTGCAGCACCGGCAGGGCCGCGTAGAAGAAACCGAGCAGCCACGTGGTGATCAGGGCGGCGGTCGCCGCGCGGTCCGGTACCGGTGGACGGGCGTTGCCCGGTTGGCGTCCAGGACCGTGATCTGGTGCCGCGGCGCGCGGATTTCCGTGTCCTTGTCCCGGTCGCACATCGTCGGCGGCCATTGCCGGTGGGCTTCGCCTGATCCCAGGGAGTTGCGGCAATAAGGCGATCAGGTGATGATTCGTTCGTTTGCCGTGGCCGGCCTTACGCAGCGTCATTGTCGAGAGTTGTTCACGAAATTCCGTCGGGTGACCTCTTCGTACCGGAACAGAGTATTGTGACATAAAGTTGCGGCCCGGTAGCCTGGTTGACTCGATACTTCCCTGGAAGGGGTATGGCTGCCATGGGAAGAGTTGTCACCAATGGCTCGTGGACGCGTGTCGATCCGATCGACGTGATCCAGTTGACCGGCCTGGGGACCGGTGAGATCAGGTGGGGTGACGTTCCCTACGAACGAAAGAGCGGTTACTCCTTCCAGGGTGAGGTCACCGATCTGAAACTGGACGGCTCCGATTTCCTGCTGGGCACGTTCACGCACCACAACAGGGTGATCCCGTTGAGTGCCGACCTGCTGTTCGCGGTGGATCTCGCGGTCATCCTGAACTTCGAGGAAGGCAACCTCCAGCACCCCCTTCCCGTGCTGACCTTCCACCACGACGAGACGCTCAACGAGCCCCTGAACTCGAACGACGTGGTGGAGATGCCGAAAGTCAGCGACTACGACGTCCTGTTCGTCGACAACGTCGAGTACAAGATGTCGATCACCGGCTTCCTGTGGAACGGGCGGAAGGTGCCCCGGTTCGACAGCGAGGAGAACGACTCCAACAGCGCCGGGATCTTCGCCCGGATGGACCCGACGGGCCGGCGAGGGGCCTGAGGGCCGGCGCTGCACTCGTGTCGGCCAGAGCACCGGTGCCCGGCGTGGACGCCTGGGGATCGCCCACCCGAAAGCCTCGAAAGGGGTATTGCCGTCATGGCGAAAGTTCTCACCAGTGGCGCGTGGACGCGCGTCGACCCGGACGAGGTGTCGCACTTCAGCGGCCTGGGGACCGGAGAGGTCAGCTGGGGAACCCCGGTGGGGGGAGGAAAGAGCGGCTACTCCTTCGAGGGGCACGTCACCCAGTTGAAACTGGACGGCTCCGATTTCCTGCTGGGCACGTTCACGCACCACAACCAGGTGATCACCATGGGGATCACGCAGTTCTCGCTGTACCTGTCGGTGATCCTGAACTTCGACGACGGCAACATCCAGCACCCCCTTCCCCTGCTGGCGTTCCACCACGACGAGACGTCCAACGCCGGTCCGCACCCGAACGACCTGGTCGGCCTGCCGACGGTCGCGGACCACGACCTCCTGTACGTCGAGAACGTCGAGTACCGGATGTCGATCAGCGGTTTCTGGTGGAACAAGCAGAAGGTGGACGCCTTCGACTGCCCTGAGGGCGAGTCCGCCAGTGCCGGGATCTTCGCCCGGATGGAGGCGACGGGCCGGCGAGGGGGCTGACGCCTCGGTCAGGCACGGGCCGCGGAAGGTCGGTTCCGCCGCCCGCGGGGAGGTCGTGCACGGGAGGGCTTTCGCGGCGTCCGGGATCAGCAGGAGTAGAGCGAGACGCACCGCTCGGGCTCGGAGTTGCCGGCCACCACGATCATCGTCACCCACAGGGCGCCCACGACGAGCGGCACGATCACCGCGGTCCAGATGAGGATGCGGCGGATGGAGTGCAGCACCATCACCGCCTCCACCGCGGCCTGTGCGGTTGCCTGCTCCGGCGTTCCCGCGGCTTTGATGCGCTTCAACGAGTTGGCGGCAGCGTCGTGGGACCACGAGGGGCCGGTCACGTAGGTCTCGGTCGTGGTGGCGACGGCCCATGCTTCGGGCGCGGACGGCTGTTCGGTCATGGGGTACTCCGACGGACGGTGGCGGTACGTGTCGTGGTGTTCGGTCTTGCCCCACCGCCTGTTACACCCGGGATCGCGGTGACGGTTGTGGCTGGTAGCCGGCCTGGTCGGGTGAGGTGCTGATCACAGGGCCAGGCGGTGGTCATTAGGCCGTTCGGCCGCTGTGCCGGGTCGGCCGAAAGGTGATGATTCCTCGTCAGGTCGGGGGACTCAGCACGAATCGCGTGGTCTGCGCGAGCCGGGGGGCTTTCTTTCAATGGGTTCGCGCGTGCACGCGCGGGGTTCGTCCCTGCGCGCTTTCGCCGTGGCGCTCGTCGCCGCAGTCCTGGCCGGTGTCGTCGTGGTGCCGCCTGGTGCGGTGGCCCAGCCGGGTGTGGCACAACCGGAAGTGCCGGGGTCGGCGCCGGACGAGGCGACGGCTGCCCGCTACGCGGCGCGGAGCGGGACGTCGGTGGTCGTGGAGTCGGCGACCACGGAGACCGACGAGGTGCGGGCGAACCCGACGGCACGATGACGTTCACCCAGCACGTGCAGCCGGTGCGGGTGCGGCGCGGCGACGGCTGGGTGCCGGTCGACCTGACGCTGGAGCGCAAGCCGGACGGCTCGTTCGCCCCGAAGGCGTCCACGGTGGAGGTCGCGTTCTCGCCCGGCGGCTCGACCGCCGCGGACCGGCCGCTGGCCAAGGTCGCCCAGGGTGGCCACGAGGTGGGCCTGCGGTGGGACGGCGAGCTGCCCGAGCCGGTCGTGGACGGCGCGACGTTGACCTACCCGGACGTGCTGCCCGACGTGGACCTGCGGGTCGAGGCCCACTTCGAGGGTTTCAGCGAGCAGTTGGTGGTCAAGACCCCCGAGGCGGCGCGGAACCCGGCTCTGGACACCCTCACGTTCCCGACCCACGCCGAACAGGTGCGGGTCGAGCGCGGTTCGCCGGCCGGCGGCGGCGACCTGGTGGTCAAGGACGCCGCCGGCACCCCGGTGTTCGTCGGTGACGCCTCGCAGATGTGGGACTCGTCGGGCAGGGGACCCCGCGACCGCGAGGGCGAGCCGGCCCCCGGCGACCGGCAGGCCGCGATGGACGTCGAGATCACGCCCGACGCCCTGGAGATCAAGCCCGACCAGGCGTTCCTCGACGATCCGACGACCACCTTCCCCGTGGTGCTCGACCCCAACTACTACTGCGGGAACTGCGGCAAGGTGCACCACGCCGTGGTGCAGGAGGAGTGGCCGGACGCCAGGAACTTCGACGTCACCGGCGGCAGGTTGGGCGATCTGAAGGCCGGTTTCCTCAACGCCGCGGCCCTGGGCGGCGGCGCCACCCACAACGCGAGGTCCCGTTCGTACCTGCAGCTGAACACCGAGCCGATCATCGGCAAGTTCATCCACGAAGCCACCCTGCGCATGAAGGTGATCGGCACCTACTCGTGCTCGCCCTCGGCGACCGAGCTGCGGTTGGCCGGGTGGATCGACGCCAACACGACCTGGAACAACCAGACCAGCTGGGGCGAGCACCAGTCGAGCACCAACGTCCGGAACAACCCGGGGAACTGCCCGACCGACGGTGGCGCGGACTTCGCGGCGACCAGCGCCATCCGGGCCGCGGCGTCGGGCTCGTGGTCCTGGACGACGTTCGTGCTCAAGGCGGTGAACGAGAACGACCTCGACACGTCGTGGCGCCGGTTCGACCTCAACCCGTACCTGGAGGTCAGGTACAACAGCTACCCGGACACGCCCACCGGGATGGGCATGGAGGGGTCGGGGCCGGACGCGTCGTACGCGTTGCCGTGCCGCACGGGCGCCGATCGGCCGTCGGTGGCCACCAGGACGCCCCGCCTGCGGGCACGGGTGACCGACCCGGACAACAGCAGGGTGTACGGCGAGTTCCGGTTGCTCAAGGGCGTGGCGCCGCACGCGGTGTGGGAGGGGCAGCTGTTCGGCGGCACGGAGATCGCCTCGGGCGCCTACAGCGAGTGGACCGTTCCGGAGGGCCTCACCGCCGAGAACGGCTTGTACACGTGGCACCTGCTGGGGCACGACGGTGAGCTGACCAGCCGCTCGCTGTCGGCGGACTGCGAGTTCGAGGTGGACACCGTCCCGCCGCTGACGCCCCGGGTGTCGTCCGTCGACTACCCGACCGCGGGCTTCAACCACGGCAGCGTGGGCCGGACCGGGACGTTCACCTTCGCGCCCACCCTCCGGTCGGACAACAGGATGGACGTCCGCCGGTACAAGTGGTCGTTGAACAACGACACCGCCACCACCCACACGGTCGACGTGACGTCGGCCGACGGGTCGGTGACGGTGCCGATCACGCCGACCCTGGTCGGGACCAACGTGCTGCACGTCCGCGCGTTCGACCGGGCGAACAACCCGTCGTCGCCGGACGCGACCTACACGTTCCACGTCGCGGCGAAGGCCCCGCCCAAGGCCGCGTGGTCGTTCGACGAGACGTCGGGCGCCGTCGCCGCCGACAGCAGCGGCGGCAACCGCCCGCTCACGTTGTCCGGCGCCGCCTCGTTCGCGCCCGGCTACGACGGCAACGCCCTGACGCTCAACGGCGGGTTCGCCGCGTCGGCGTCGCCGGTGGTGGACACGTCGAGGGCCTTCTCCGTCTCGGCCTGGGCGAAGCTGGACAGCAAGGCCGGCTACGCCACGCTGGTCAGCGCGGACGGCAACCGGGCCAGCTCGTTCTACCTCCAGTACGCCGTCGACGCCGACCGGTGGGCGATCACCACGCCGAGCCACGACGACGATTCGCCGCAGTCGTACGCGAGGGTGTTGTCGACCGCCGCGCCGCAGCAGGGCGTGTGGACGCACCTGCTCGCGAGCTACGAACCCAACAGCCAGGCGTTGACGCTGTACGTCGACGGCAAGGCGCAGGGCACGGCGACGGCAGTGGTGTGGGACCGCGGCGGCAGCTTCGTGGTGGGTCGGGCCAAGTCCGGGGGGCAAGCGTCGAACCACTTTCCCGGCGCGGTCGACGCCGTGCGGGTGTGGGACCGGGTGCTGACGGCCGAGGACGCGGCGGACCAGGCGAACCAGGCGGTGCTGCGGGCCCGGCTCGCGTTGGACGAGCGGACGGGGACGACGACCGTGGAGTCGGTGTCCGGCCAGTCGGCCGTCATCTCCGGTGGCGCGACGTGGGCGGGCACTCCGGTGGATCCGGACGACCCGGACCGGGTGCGCACCGGCGAGGACGAGTGGCTGGACTTCAGCGTCTCCGGCACGGGCGAGGTCACCGCTCCCCGGCCGGTGAACCTGCGCACGGACCGCTCGTACACGGTGTCGGCGTGGGTCCGCGTGGACAGCCGGGGTTACTCGCGAACGGCCGTCAGCCTCGGCGACTCGCAGTACTCGCCGTTCATGCTCCAGTACCGGCCGGCGAACCGGCAGTGGGCCTTCACGATGACCCGCGGCCCGGCGACCTCGGAGTGGTGGGTCGCGCTCTCGGACAACCCGGTCGAGAGCCCCGGCCAGTGGGTGCACCTGACCGGCACGTACGACGCGGTGAGCGGTCGGATCGCCCTGTACGTCAACGGGGACCGGCAACTCCACAACTTCAGCGGCACCACGGCGGGCGGTGGCGGCGTGACCGGGTGGAACGGCTCCGGAGCGCTCTGGCTCGGCCGCGGCCTGTGGGGTGCCCAGAAGGCGGACGAGTGGCACGGCGGTGTGGATGACGCCCGCGTCTACTCCGGCGTGCTCACGACCGAGCAGATCCGCAGCGTGTACGAGTCCACCAGGCACTTCTGAGCCACCGGTTCGATCCGAAGACGTCACGAGAGGCCCTGTTGTGAGTGCTGCCGTGCGGAAGTTGGCCAGGAAGGCCGTCGCGTTCGGTGTCGTGCTGGTGTTGACCGCGTCGAGCGGGCAGGCCGTGGCGGCAGCCGCGGACTTCCAGTGGAACGTGATCGCGTTGCAGCGGGAGAGGTCCGTCCCGACCGGTGAGGTCGCCGTCGCACCGCTGCCGCCCGATCCGGCGGCGGGCTCGGTCGTGACCGCACCGGGGCGGTCTTCGTGGCCGACCGCGGCCGGTGGCGAGGTGGACTTCGCCGGCGAGGGTGGCACGCCGGCGCAGGCCGCCGCACGAGTCACGGGTAGGCCGATCCGCGCCGCGAACACCCCCGTCGCCGTCGGCCTGGCTCAGCAGGCGAACGCGCGCCAGGCCTCCGTCGGCAAGGTGCGCGTCCAGGTGCGCGACCGGGAGCCCGGGTCGAGCGCGGTGGTGTTCACCCTCGCCGACGCGGGTGGGGCGAAGGACAAGCCGCTGGCGGTGACGTTCGACTACTCGTCGTTCGCGGCGGCGTTCGGCGGTGACCACGCGGCCCGGTTGCGGCTGGTCAGCCTACCCGCCTGCGCCGTGGTGACGCCGGCGAAGGCGGGGTGCCAGACGGCTTCGCCGGTGGCCGGCGCGGCCAACGACACGTCGGCCGGCGTGCTGTCCGGCACGACGACGTTGACGTCGTCCGAACCCGCGGTGTTCGCGGCGGTCGCCGCCACCGCGAGCCCGGCGGGTACGTACGGGGCGACGTCGTTGGCTCCGGCGGGTTCGTGGACCGCGGGTGGTGCGTCGGGTGACTTCACCTACGGCTATCCGATGCGGGTGCCGCCGGCGGTCGGTGGTGCGGCGCCGAAGGTGTCGTTGGGGTATTCGTCGCAGAGCTTGGACGGGCGGACGTCGTCGACGAACAACCAGGCGTCGTGGGCGGGTGACGGGTGGGATTTGGTGCCGGCGGGGTTCATCGAGCGGCAGTACAAGCCGTGTGGTCTGGATCTGGGTGGCAACAACGGTCAGACGAAGACGGGTGATCAGTGCTGGTCCACGGACAACGCGACGATCAGCCTGGTCGGTGTGTCCGGGAAGTTGATCAAGGATCAGGCGTCGGGTCTGTGGCGGGCGGAGTCCGATGACGGCGCGCGGATCGAGCGGTTGACGGGTGCGACCAACGGCGATAACAACGGTGAGCACTGGAAGGTCACCACACCGGATGGCACGCGGTACTTCCTGGGTATGAACCGTCTGCCGGGGTGGACGGAGGGGAAGCCGGAGACGCAGTCGGCGTGGACGACGCCGGTGTTCGGCAATCACACCGGTGAGGACTGCAACCAGGCGACGTTCGACGCGTCGTGGTGTCAGCAGGCGTACCGGTGGAACCTGGACTACTCGGTCGATCCGCACGGCAACGTCACTACCTACTACTACAACCGGGAGTTCAACCGCTACGGCCGCAACGCCGACGCCGCCAAGGGCACGGAGTACGTGCGGGGCGGCTGGTTGGACCGGGTCGAGTACGGCTTGCGCAGTGACAACGTGTTCGCGCACCCTGGTGCGAAGGTGAGTTTCGAGACCGCCGAGCGCTGCCTGCCCAACGGCGCGGTGACGTGCGACCCGTCGCAGCTCAACGCGTCCACCGCCGCGAACTGGCCGGACGTGCCGTTCGACCAGATCTGCAACGCGGGGGAGCAGTGCACGCATCGCCTGACCCCGTCGTTCTTCACGCGCAAGCGGTTGACGAAGGTCGTCACCCGGGTCGCGAACGGCGCGTCCACGTTCCAGGACGTCGACTCGTGGGCGTTGGAGCACCAGTTCCTCAAGACCGGTGACGGTCTGGCTCCCGCGCTGAACCTGAACTCCGTGACCCGCACCGGTCTGGTGGGCGGCAGCGTGACGTTGCCGCCGACGGTGTTCGGGCACACCGCGATGGCCAACCGGGTCAACACCGGCACCGACAACCAGCCGCCGATCACCCGGTTCCGGCTCACGCTGATCACCAACGAGGCGGGCGGCTACACGTCCGTCGCGTACAGCCGTGAGGACTGCGCACTCGGCTCCCGGATGCCGGTCTCGCCCGAGGCGAACACACTGCGCTGCTACCCCTCGTGGTGGTCGCCCGAGGGCGCGGTGGAGCCGCAACTGCACTGGTTCCACAAGTACGTGGTCGTCAGCGTCCTCGACCACGACCGCACCGGCGCCTCCCCTCCGGTCCAGACGAGCTACCACTACGGCGACAGAGACGGCGACGAGGCCGCGTGGCACTTCGACGAGGCCGAGTTCGCCGAGCCGGCCCGCCGGACGTGGTCGCAGTGGCGCGGTTACGCCACGGTGCGGACCACCAAGGGCAACCCGCAGGAGAAGCGGTCGGTGACCGAGGTCGTCTACGGCCGCGGCATGGACGGCGACAAGCAGCCCGGTGACACCAACGGCGACGGGGTGCCGGACGGCGTCCGCGAAGCGTGGATATCCGCCGCCGAGGGTCAACCGATCCGGGACGTGAAGCGGCTGCGCGGTTTCGTCCGCGAGACGCGCCAGTACAACGACGGCGTGCTGGTCGCGGCGTCGGCCAACGACCCGTACCTGCCCGAGACCGCCACCGCCACCGACTCGGCGGGCAACAAGGCGTTCGTCACCGGCACCTCCTCGGTGCGCGGTCGCACCCTGCTGGCGGACGGGTCCTGGCGGCGCACGAGGGTCGACAAACTGGAGTTCACCCCGGAAGGTGTCGTCAAGGCCACCGAAGACCACGGTGACGAGGCTGTCACCGGTGACGAGACCTGCACCCGCAGCACGTTCGCCCGCAACGAGGACGCGTGGCTGCTCAGCCTCGCCTCCCAGGTGGAGACCGTGGTGGGCACGTGCGCGGTGACGGCCTCATCGAGCACCATCCAGTCGCTGGCCCGTTCCCACTACGACGGCCAGGCGCACGGCGCGGCGCCCACCCGCGGCCTGATCACCGAGGTCGAGGTGCTCGACAAGTGGGACGCCTCCGGCCAGACCTGGGTGACCGCCTCGCGGGCCACCTACGACGCCTACGGCCGACCGCTGGACGTCTACGACGCCCGCGGTGAGAAGACCACCACCGCCTACACCCCGTCCACGGGCCCGTTGACCCAGCTGACGAGCACCAACCCGCTCGGCCACGTCAGCCACGAGTACCTGGACCCCGCCCGTGGCCTGTCCGTGGCCTCGGTCGACGCCAACAACCGCCGCGCGGACCTGTCCTACGACGCGCTCGGCCGCCTGATCGCCGCCTGGACACCGGGTCACAGCAAGGTGACGGCCAAGGCCAACGCGATGTTCGAGTACCAGTACCACACCGACAAGCCCAGCGTCGTGGTGTCCAAGCAGCTGCAGGACGACGGCAAGTACCTGTCCGCCTACTCCCTCTACGACGGGCTGCTGCGCGAGCGCCAGACCCAGGTGCAGGCGCCCGGCCCGGACGGTGGACGTCAGCTCACCGACACCTTCTACAACTCCCGCGGCCTGCCCTACAAGACCAACGGCGTCTACTGGAACAACACCGCCCCGGCCGGCGCCACGCTCGCGGGTGTCTACGACAACGACGTGCCCAACCAGACCGTCACCGAGTACGACGGCATGGGACGGCCCACCAAGGCGACCTACCGCAAGTTCTCCCAGGCGCAGTGGCACACCACGACGACCTACGGCGGCGACCGCGTCTCCACCACCCCGCCCCTCGGCGGCACCACGACGACGCTGATCAACGACGCCCAGGGCCGCACCGTCGAGAAGCGGCAGCACAAGGCCGGTCCGGACAGCGAGTACGACTCGACCACGTACGACTACAACGCGGCCGGCCTGCTCACCACCCTCACCGACCCCGTGGGCAACACCTGGGGCTACGGCTACGACCTGCGCGGACGCCTGGTCGCCACCGACGACCCCGACACCGGCCACAGCACCGTCACCTACGACACCGCGGGCCAGGTCCTCACGTCCACCGACGCGCAGGACCGCACCATCGCCAACGCCTACGACAAGCTCGGCAGGCTGATCGCCAAGCACCAGGGCTCGCTGAGCGGGACCAAGCTCGCCTCGTGGGAGTACGACACCGTCGCGGGCGGGCTCGGCATGCTCAAGTCGTCACGCCGGTACGACGGCAACCTCGTCTACCACAAGTACATCACCGGCTACGACGCCGCCGGACGTCCGACCGGCCAGAAGTTCGTCGTGCCCGCTTCCCCCGGCGTGCTGCCGGCGACGTACGAGCTGAAGCAGGACTACACGTTCAACGGCAAGCCGAAGTCCACCACCTACTCCGCCGTCAGCTCCGGTGGGAAGGTGATCGTTCCCTCCGAGTCGATCGGGTCGTACTACAACACCTCCACCGGCGAGCTCCAGTCCACGCAGTCCGGCCAAGAGGTCTACGTCTCCGCCACCGGCTACTCCAGCTTCGGCGAGGTGCTGCGACTGCAGTACGGCAGCGGCGCGGACACCGCGAAGAACGTCGCGATCACGAACTTCTACGAGGTCGGCACCCGACGCCCGGACCGCACCGTCGTGGAACGCGAGACCACGACGGAACCCGAGCTCGCCGACCGCACGTACACCTACGACCCGGCGGGCAACGTCACCAAGGTCGCCGACACACCGGAAGGCCGTGTCGCCGACACCCAGTGCTTCGGCTACGACCACCTGCGTCGGATGACCGAGGCCTGGACCCCGTCCAGTGGTGACTGCGGCGCGACCAAGTCCGCCACGGCTCTCGGTGGCGCGGCGCCGTACTGGCACTCGTGGGAGTTCGACAAGACCGGCAACCGTCGCACCGAGACCCAGCACTCGGCCGCCGGTGACACCACCCGCACCACGCGTTACCCAAACCTTGGCGACCCTCAGCCGCATACCGCGACGTCGGTCCTCACCGTGGGCCCGAACGGTCAGGCGGAGGACACCTTCGCCTACGACGCCACGGGCCGCACCACCAGCCGGGTGGTCGGAGGTGACACCCAAACCCTGGAGTACGACGTCGAGGGTCGGGTGTCCCGCATCGTCAACCGCGACGGCATGCCCGACGAGACCGAGTCGACCTACCTCTACGACGCGGACGGTCAGCGTCTGATCAGTCGTGAGCCCTCGGCCACCACGCTGCACGTGTTCGGTCAGGAGATCCGCCTGGAGAAAGGCACCACCACCCCGTCGTGGACCCGGTGGTACGGCCACGGCGGGCAGATCGTGGCGGTGCGCAACAGCGTCACGGGCCTGAAGTGGCTGGTCCCGGATCATCAGGGCACCAACCAGCTCTCCATCGCCAACGACAATGCCCTGACCGCAACCCAACGCCGCCAAACCCCCTACGGCGCCACCCGCGGCACCGCGCCCCCGGCGTGGCCGGACCGCCTGGGTTTCGTGGGTGGTCGTAACGACGAGTCGGGTCTGACCCAGGTGGGTGCCCGTCTCTACGACCAGTCCTCGGGCCGTTTCCTCACCGCCGACCCGGTGATCGACAACAACGACCCGCAGCAGCTCAACGGTTACGCCTACGCCAACAACAGCCCGGTCACCTTCAGCGACCCGACCGGCCTGCTCCGCGACTGCGGCCCCGACGGCGTGCTGTGCGGGTACAACTCCAGCCTCCACCAGAACAGGGAGAGCTACGAGCAGGAGCGGCAGACCTACCTCGGCCGTGAGCGGGCGTGGCAGCAGGCGAACAGGAACAACCAGAACGCGCTGAAGAACGGTCTGGCCTCCGAGGGCATCAGCTGGGAGGACTACCAGAAGGCGCTCGCCGACGCGCACAAGACGAAGTGGGACGTGATCAAGGAGGTCGCCTGGGAGGTCCTGAAGGAGATCTCGGGCTGGAACGACATCGTCGACTGCTTCTCCAAGGGCGACATCTGGGCCTGCGGCGGCCTGGTCGCCGGTCTGGTGCCGTGGGGCAAGGTCGGCAAGATCCTCGAAGCGGGCTACAACGCCGTCAAAGCGGTCAACCGCCTCGGCGGCATCATCGACAAGGCCAAGGGTGTCCTGCGCCGAGTCCAGACCATCGCCGACAACGTCACCCGCTCCGCCACCGAACAGTTCCAGAAGCTGACCTCCAAGAGCGGCGGGAGTTGTGCCCTGCACAGCTTCGTCGGTGCCACTCTGGTCCTGATGGCCGACGGCTCGACCAAACCGATCTCCGACATCGAGCTCGGCGACAAGGTCAAAGCCACCGACCCCACCACCGGCCACACCACCGACCGCGCCGTCGTCGCCACCATCGTCCACACCGACGAAGACGACATGACCCGCCTCACCGTCACCAACACGGACGGCACCACCGGCAGCGTGGACGCCACCTCCTGGCACCCGGTCTGGGTCGACGCCGAAGGCCGCTTCGTCAACATCGGCGACCTCGAACCCGGCCAACGCCTCACCTCTGCCGACGGCACCTCCCCGCAGGTCACCGACGTCGACCGTTACGCGGATTCCGAGCCGGTCTACGACCTGACCGTCGATGGTGTCCACACCTACTACGTGGTGGCCGGCGGGCTGGACTTCTTGGTCCACAACTGCGGCCGACCCGGAGCCGTGGACACGGACGAGTTGTCCGATAGCGCAGCGGGGTACCACGACATGCTGCACCCCGTGGCGCAGAGATTCCGCACGACGAGTGTCCTTGACGCGGAGGGCGCCGGCGGCGTGACGAACATCGTCACGGGCGGCGCGAGGAGCAACCTCACCCGGGTGCAGCGTGCGGCTGTGATGGATGACGGCAACCTCGCGGTGTCGATGGCCGGCGGTGTGCACGCCGAGGTCAAGGCCGTGCTGGCAGCCGACCACCTGGGGCTCACACCGCGTGGGGTTGCTGCGAGCAGGCCTTTCTGCCCGGCCTGTCGTGCGTTCCTGACGGGACGGGGTGCGACTATTACCTCGCCCAACACGGCTGAGTGGCCGTCATGACGTGCAGGCGACAGGAGTTTCAATTGGTGTCGGTTGAAGAAAGCGATGTCGTCAAGGAGTTGTGCGCAGCGCTTCCGGTGGAGCGACGCGTGGTGTTCGTCGTGGCGGCGTTGAATCGTGTTCTGCCGATATACCAGGTCTACGACGAGCGGTACCGGGGCGTTCAGGGTCACGGGGCGGCTTGGGACGCGCTGAGCGGGATGGTGGCGATTCCTCTCGGGCGCCGGGGAGCCACGCCGGAGAAGGCGGAGCAGAAGATCGCTTATGCGCTGTCCTCTCTGTTGAAGGACGTCGATTGGCTGGAAAGGCGCACTGAGTCCGGCGTGGCTGAGGAGATGCTCCAAGTAGTGCTGGAGGCGCTCCTGCTCGTGTTCGAGAACTGGAGGCAAATCGACGGCGAGCTGTGTCTCCAGGTAGCCAACAGCGTGCTGGAAGTGGACTCCGTCTGGGCCGAGAACCGTGATGATCCAGTCGTCGTGTGGACTGGGTTGGAGGATCACTTCCAGCACCTGATCAGGGACTTGCGAGAACTCGCCGAAGCTCGATCGGAGAACGCGACCGCCGTCTACAAGCTGGTCAACGGTCGTGCCGGCAGGGAGGCGATGCCGTACTTGGAACGAGCGGAAGGACTGCTTGGGAAGTAGTGCGACCTGGCCAAGGACGCGCTGAAGTGGTCGAGGGCAGCATCGGAGGCTTCACGCAGCACGTTCATCGCCATGTGCTGCGTGGCGGTGGCTGCGGCCGTGGCCGTTGCGCCGGACAGCGGCAGCAGTCGGTGAACAGCGAACCCGAAGCGCGGTGCTTGCGGTGGTCGATCGGATGGGTGTCCCCGTTCGGCGGCACACCCGATCGGGGCTCATGGGCTGACAGCCGCGTGGCCGCGGCGGAGGCTGGTCGGCATGAGGACTGCGGGTGTGGTCGTGCCGGTGCTGGTCCTGCTGTTGACCGCCGCGGCCCCGGCCGTTGCGCGCGGCCGTGGCGTGGTGGTCGACTCGGACCGGTCGGCGACCTGGCGCGGTTCGGTGGTCCGGGACGACCCTCGGGTGCGGGACGTGCCCGAGTGCCGGTCGGCGGGGTGCGACCGGGTCGAGGTGGCGGTGCGGCTGCCCGCGCGGCTGCGGGACCGGGCCGGCGGGGTCGAGCTGGCGATCCGCACGGTCGGCGCGACTCCCGACGACAGCCTAGGCTTCGCCGTCTACCGGGCCGGTCGTCGGGTCGGTCTCGCCGACGCGCAGATCGGCACGTCCCGCTCGGTGTGGCTGCCGAAGCTCACCGCCCACTACACGGTCTACGTCTTCCAGAACCCGTTCGTGCCAGAGCTGGCGTCGTCCACCGTCCGGTACGAGGGCACGGTGGAGAACGAGGACGCGCGGGTCGAGCCCGTGCCACGCGACCTGCTGCCCGACCTGGAGGCGCTGCCGCAGCGCTTCGCGACCTTCGGCACGCCGCCACCGTTCTTCGGCGACTCGGCCGAGCCGGGCTCGTCGTGCTTCCGCAGCGAGGTCGACGAGCGGGACGCGCGGCTGTGCCTGCGGTTCGGCCAGGCGATGGTCAACACCGGTGACGGCCCGGTGGACGTCCGCTACCGCACGCCCGCCGGCGAGCGACCGCACGAGGTGCCCGGCGCCCAGCGCATCCACCGCTCCGACGGGACGTTCACCGACGTCCCGTCCGTGGGCGCGATGCACTACCACCCGATCCACTCCCACTACCACTTCGAGGACTTCTCCGTCTCCGAGCTGTGGGCGGTGGACGCCGCCGGACGGCCGACGGGGGCCGAACCCGTCGCCACCGGCGAGAAGAACGGCTTCTGCATGGCCGACACCGAGCTGGCGTGGTGGGACCGGAAGGGCAACGCGCCGCAGAGCTACCCGGCGCCACGCTGCCTCGACCCCGAACCGGACTCGCCGCCCGGGGTCGACGCGTTCAAGAACGGCATCGCCAGGGGCTGGGCGGACGAGTACTGGTGGGCGCTACCCGACCAGATGATCGAAGTCAGCGGGCTGGAGGACGGCACGTACGCACTGGTCACCCAGGTCGATCCCCGGAACAGGCTGCACGAGTTGGACGAGGACGACAACTGCGTGCGCGTGCCGATCAGGCTGACCGGTCTCACCACCGGCGCCCCGACGGCGGCACTGGGCAGCCCGGCCGAGCCCTGCGCCTGACCCGCGTCGACGGGACAGCGGGCGACGTTACGCGGGCGCGGTGCAGGCGAACCAGAGCGACTTGGCCGCACTGGCGCGCCGACTCCGGCCACCGCGGGGAATTCGTCGTCAGGGCGACTTCGACAGAGCGGGATCGGCGCGCAACCGACAGGTGTTCCGCGCGCCCTTATGAAGGCGAGTCGGGGACGGGCTCGCACTGTCGAAGGCGTCTCGTGGGGGGACACATGTCGTGGTTCAGCGTCGTGCCCGTGGCACTCGTCGCGGTCGGGTGGCTGTGGGGGCCGGGGTTGCCGGTCGTCTACTTGTTGGGGTTACGAGGGATCGCGGCGGTCGCGATGGCACCGGTGATCGGCGTCGTGGTGATCGCGACGGCGGCGGTGGTGGCGGGGTTGGCCGGCTTCGCGTGGTCGGTGCCCGTCGGGTTGGCGGCGGTGCTCGTGGCCGCCGGGTTGGCCGCACTGCTCGCTTTCCTGTTGCGGCGCAGGCAGTTGCTGTCCGCGACGGCCGACCCGAGGCAGGTCACGCTGGCCGTGGCGGCCGGGTTGCTGCCCGCGTTCGCGCTCGCCGCGCTCGCCGTCGTGCGGGCGGTGGGCGCCCCGGACGGCGTGTCGCAGGTCTTCGACACGCCGTTCCACT
Organism: Actinosynnema sp. CA-299493; assembly: GCF_050946825.1. Taxonomy (NCBI): domain Bacteria; kingdom Bacillati; phylum Actinomycetota; class Actinomycetes; order Pseudonocardiales; family Pseudonocardiaceae; genus Actinosynnema; species Actinosynnema sp. CA-299493. The sequence continues at coordinate 6,192,728 of NZ_CP191993.1, read as the reverse complement.
ACAACGCGCTGGCGCACATCGGCGACAGCGGGGACGCGTCGTCGCTGACCCTCTACGCGCTGGGTGACCCGGAGACGCCCGGTGGCTTCTACCCGGCGGCGTGGCACGACCTCACCTCGCTGGTGGTGATGTCGACCGGGGCGTCGATCCCGGTCGCCGCCAACGTGGTCTGCGCGGTGATCACGGTCATGGTGTGGCCCGTGGGCTGCCTCCTGCTGGTGCGGCAGCTGTTCGGCCGCGACGTGGCGGCGTTGTCGATCGCCGGTGTGCTGTCGATCGCGTTCCCCGCGTTCCCGTGGGACTTCTTCGGGTGGGGCGTGCTGTGGCCGAACCTGCTGGCCATGTCCTTGGCGCCGGCCGGTTTCGCGGTGGTGCTGACCATCACCGGGTGGGTGAAGGACGACTGCCTCGGCCGGGGTCGGGCGTGGTTGCTGCTGGCGATCACGCTCGTGGCCGCCGGGTTCGCTCACCCGAACGTGGTGTTCTCGCTGATCGTGCTGTCGATCTTCCCGGCCGGGGCGGCGGTGTTCGTGCGGGCACGGCGACTGCACGTCGAGGGGCGTGCGCGGCGCGGTGTCGTCGAGTGCGCCGTGTTCGTCGCGGTGGTCTTCGGCGGTTGGCTGTGGTCGGCCACCACGCCGATGCTCGCCGACGTGCGCAACTGGAACGCGTGGAAGTCGTTCGAGACACCGGCCGCCGCGGCCGGCGAGGTGCTGCTCAACGCGACCAACCTGCGGGAGGCGTTGTGGCTGCTGTCGGCGTTGGTGATCGTCGGCATGGTCACCGCCCGCCGCACGCCCGCGATCCGCTGGGTGCTCGCCGGGCACCTGGCCTCCGGGCTGCTGTACGTGCTGGCCGCCGCCCTCAACCGGCCGGACACCGACCTGCTCACCGGCTACTGGTACAGCGACTCCCACCGCCTGGCCGCGATGCTGCCGATCACCGGCGTGCCGCTCGCGGTCGCGGGCGTCCTGCTCCTGTCCCGGAAGCTCCTGCCCCGTGCGCGCGAGCTGTCCCTGCCGGTCGTGGCGATCGGGCTGACCGCGGTGCTCGCCGTCGCGACGGTCGGCCTGTACTCGACGGACCGCGAGGTGCGGGTGGCCGTGACCTACCCGAAGGCGGAGGAGCACAAGCTCGTCACCGACGGGATGCGGGACTTCTACACGCGGATCGCCACGAGGATCCCGGAGGACTCGGTGGTGCTCGGCAACCCGTTCGACGGCAGCGTCTACCTGTGGGCGCTCGCCGACCGCGAGGTGCTGTACTCGCACCTGCTCAAGCCGAAGAGCGCCGAGCAGGAATACCTGGCACGCCACCTGGACGAGGCCGGCACCAACCCGCGGGTCTGCGCGGCCCTGACGCGTTACCGGGCGGAGTACGTGCTCATCGGCGGGGACGATCCGGAGATCACCGCGATCGAACCCTACGAAGGCGTCGCGGGCGTGCCCGGGGCGCGGGGGTTCGAACTGGTCGACCGGGCCGGGTCGACCAGGCTCTACCGGATCACGGCGTGCGGCTGAAGCACCCGGGCGGTCACGGGCGCAGGTCCCGGTCGCGGATCGGGAACCGGGCGGCGCTGCTCCTGCCGGCGCTAGGCGGTCAGGCCCTTCTTGAGGGCGCGGGCGATGTGCACGGCGCGGCGGGTTTGGAAGGCCACCGCGTCCAGCTCCACCTGGCCGGGTGGGGTTTGGCCGTTGTTGGAGACGTGGCTCGTGCCGTAGGGGTTGCCGGCCTGGAACTGGATGGGATCGGCGTAGCCGGGGGGCACGATGACGCAGCCCCAGTGGTAGAAGGTGTTGTTCAGCGCGGTGATGGTGGTTTCCTGGCCGCCGTGCGCGGTGCCCGCCGAGGTGAACGAGGTCGCCACCTTGTCGACCAGCTTGCCCTGCGCCCAGAGCGGGCCCGTGGTGTCGATGAACTGCTTCAGCTGCGCCGTCGGCAGGCCGTACCGGGTGGGCGTGCCGAAGATGAGCAGGTCGGCCCACTCCAGGTCGTCCAGGGTCGCCTCGGGGACGTCCTGGGTCTGCCTGACGTGGGCAGCCCAGCCCTCGTTGCCGGCGATGGCCTCGTCCGGCGCCAGCTCGCGCACCTTCCGCAGCCGCACTTCCCCCTCGGCCGCCTCTGCCGCCTCGGCCGCGGCTCGGGCCATCGCGTGCACGCTGCCGGTGGCGGAGTAGTAGATGACGGCGATCTTGAGGTCGGACATCGAGCTCTCCTGTGCTGTCGACGACTATCGCCGTGGTGTACCCAGCCGGCATCGGTGTGTGCGGCGACATCACCCCTTGGTGGTGCGACACCGCCCGAGCGGGTGGGGTGCCAGAAGTCGGTCACATGGTCTGACCCGCGCGTCGGGTAGCGGCGGGTTCGCCGACGGCGGTGGGGCGGCGAGCGGGCGGTCCGGTCGGGTGGCCCGCTCGCCGGTCCGGGTCAGGGAGAGGACGGGAGCAGGACTTCGTAGGGCAGGGTCACGGCCGTTCCGCCGCGGTTGCGGGCCAGGGTGAAGGCTCCGGGGGAGTTCGTGCCCCGCGCGTCGCGCCACTCGACGAAGCGCAACTCGTCCACGTCCACCCACGCGGGTTGTGCGGAGGAGCCCGAGACCTTGAGGTACGGCATCACCATGTTGCCCGTCGTCGGACCGGTGTCCAGTTCGGACACCGCCAGGTCGACGACCACCTGGTGCCACTGCCCGTCCGCGGGGACGTCCACCGGCTTGGTGTAGGTCGCCACGACCTCCGAGGTCGGGTCCTCGGCCGGGTTGCTGTCGTCGAAGTGGTAGACGTCGAAGCGGGCCTCCGCGGCGGCGGTGGAGGAGCGGCGGACCCGGGCGACCAGCGAGTAGGACGGGGCGGGGTCGGTGGGGACGGCTCGGCCGTCCTCGTCCCGGTAGGCCCGGTGGCGCGGCAGGGGGATGCGGGCGATCGGCCTGCTCTGCACCGAGTCGCCGTCGCGCACCTCCAGGCGGAGAGCGCGCAGGCCCTGTGCGGCGTCGCCGGAGCGGACGCCCTCACGTCTGCTGTTCACGCTCCAGTGCACGGCCTCGCTGATCGACGCGTCGGCGGTCTCGTCCTCGAAGTGCCCCCAGCCGTACAGGTCGCGCCCGATGTCCACGCCGTCGCCGCCGGTCGGCTTGACGAGCGCCGACGCGGCCACCGGGAGGTCGACCACCGCGCCGGGCCCCACCGCCTGGTCCTGGGCGCGGCCGGTGATGGGCTCGGGCACCAGGCGGGCGGTGTGCCGCTCCAGGACCACGTGCGCCGGCGTTCCCTTCTCGCGGGGACGGGTGCGGACGTCGCCCTCGTCGTCCCGGTAGGACTCCAGCGGCAGCGTGCTGCGCTCCCACACGCGCGCCAGGACGCGCTCGGCCGCCGTGTCGGTGACGGGCACGGGCTTGTAGTCCACCAGTTCCAGCGGGTAGAGCCTGGCCTCCAGCAGGGTGTCGCCCTCCCACACGGTGCGCAGGAACGCGCTGGCGAAGGTGGCCAGGAAGTTCTGCTCGAACACGAAGTTGCCCAGGCTGTAGGCGATCAGCTTGCCCTTGTACCACTCCAGTCCTTGCAGCACGTGCGGGTGGTGGGCGACCACGATGTCCGCGCCCGCGTCGATCGCCTTGCGGGCGATGTCGCGGATGTTGTCCGACGCCGCCTCCTGGAACTGGAAGCCGGCGTGCACCTGGACCATCACCAGCGGCGACGACTTCGCGACCTGCTCGATCTGGGCGGTGGACGTCTCGCCGTCCCACCGGGCCGCGCCGCCGTGACCGCGTCGTGCCACCCAGTCCTGCACCTCCGGGTAGACGGCCGCCAGCGACGCCCACATGCCCGCCACCTGGTCGTCGGAGGACTTCTCCTCGGCGGCGCTGAACCGTTCCCACGCCTCGCGGATGCGGCGCGGCGCGGACGGCACGCCCGCCGCCGGGTAGCCCCAGGTCCTGTTCTCGTACTGCCACCGGTCGGGCTCGGCGACGTCGCCGGGTTGCCGCGCGGTCGCCGGGGGGAAGCTCTCGTTGACGAACGAACCGTCCACGCTGGTGTACGCGAGCACGCCGACGCCCGTGCCGGAGACCTCGCGCAGGTGCGGCTCCGAGGCCTCGGCGGCGTTCGCGCCGGCTCCCACGGTCGCGATGCCCGCGCCGGACAGCGCGGCGCGCGTGTCGGCCACTCCGGCGTCGAGGAGGTCGCGGGAGTGGTTGTTGGCGAGCACCGCGAGGTCCGCGGACAGCGCGCGGAGGCCGGCCACGGTCGGTCCGGCGGACTGGAGGATGTAGCGCTTGCCGGGGTAGGCGGCGTCCGCGGGCTTGTCGCTGATGACCGTCTCCACGTTGACGGTGCGGAAGTCGGCGGCGGCGAACGCGGGTGCGATGGCGGCCACCACGTCCTGCGCGCCCGCCGCGGCGCCGTCGGCGGGGATCAGGGGCTCCGAGCGCCCGCTGGACTCCTCCTGGGTGGGCGTCGCGTAGCGCCTGCCGAACATCACGTCACCCGCCGAGTGGACGGCGAACCTGCCGTCCCCGCGGGCGAACAGCGTCACGTCGACCTGCTTGCCGGAGTCCGACCAGCCCAGCGGGACGGGTTCGGCGAGGTACCCGTCCGCGGTCACGACGGTCATGGCCGGGCCGGGCAGTTCGGGCACCTCGACCACGCCGTCGTCGTCGGAGGTCAGCGGGACCGGGCTGCCCAGCGGCGAGTGCACGGTGACGGTGGCGCCCTCCAGCGGTTCACCGGACTCGCCGGCGACCTTGAGCCGCACCGCGATGCTGTCGCCGCCGGCCGGCCGCAGGCAGCTGTCGCAGTCGCCGCCGCCGACCGCGTAGACCACCGCTCCCACCGCCAGCACCACGACCAGGGGAATGGCTACCCACGGCCACCGGTGTCTCAACGTGCTGATGATGCCCACAACAAAACCCTTTCGTGGTGATGGTGACGCTTCACGTGCCGGGACCGTTTTCCGGCGCCCGCCGGACCGGTCGCCCGCCGGACCGGTCGCCCGCCGGTCCAGCCGCCCGCCGGCTCAGTCGTCCAGCGCCTTTTCCAGCGCGCGGACGACGGGTTCCCACTCCTCGGGAGAATCCCGCGTGGTGCGGTTGAGTTCCACGTGCGCGAAGAAGGCGCCGTGTTCCGCCGCGACGACTCCCTGCCGATTCCGCCTGCCCTCCAGATCGCCGCAGTCGCGCGCCCACGCCCGGCACACGCGCAGCAACCCTTCGAGTTCGTCGGCGACCCGGGTGATCGAGGGGTCCTCCGGCACCGCGCCGGGGGAGAGCACCAGGTCGGCGGCCGGGAGGCTGTCGTCGTCGAAGCCGTGCAGCTGGACCTGCGGCACGCGGTCGCGCGAGTGCCTCTCGGCCGCCGCGTGGAACAGCGAGTCCGTGCGGTGCGCGGCGTCACCCGCGCCGGCGGCCACGCGGCGGTGCGTGCCCGCCACGGAGAGCACGGCGCCGGGCAGCCGGCGGAACAGGGCGAGCCCGATCTCCGCGGTGCGCAGGTCGTTGGCGGGGTGCGGGACCTGCACCGCGACGCGCACCGGTCGGGACAGGTCCACCACGTACAGACCCCAGCTGCGCTCGGTGCCGGCCTCCGCGACCGCGAGCGCGTAGGGGCGGCCGGTCTCCTCGTCCACGGTGCGCCGCACGGCGAAGCCGAGGGAGCGCAGCGCGTCGTCCCCCGTCGCCGGGGTGGGGCCCAGCGCGGTGAACGCCTCGGTGAACGCCCGGCGCTGTTGGGCGGTCGGCGGCCGGTAGGGCGCGTCCTCGCGCAGCGCCGCCACGAAAGCGGCGACCCGCTCCGCGAGGGCCGCCGCCGGGTCGGAGGACGGTGGCGGATCGTCGGAAGGGCCCTTTCCGTAACACCCCACGAATGAGATGCTGATCACGGCGAGGAACAACGCAAAAGTCCGCCGGAAACGAATATAGGTCACCGATGTAAATCGGATTCACTCGTTCGGCACATCGGTAGTCCTCTTCTGGCTAGGTGTTGGCGACTTTGTGGTGCACAATCTACGGGTTGCATCAACCGGGGTAGCGCGTTCGGGGGCGCGCCCCTCTCCTTATGGGTGACGGGGTCGGAGAAATTTCGTGCGCCACAAAACGGCTACAGTCCGTGACGTCAGGCTGAGACGCTTGCAGGACCAATTACCGGAAACATCGTTCCCGGCCACGGTGCGCCTACTGCCCACGGCACTGCTCGTGCTGCTCCTGACCCTGGCCGTGACCACGGGCTTGCTGCTGAGCGCCGGCGGTGGTGAAGAGGTGCCCGCCGCCTTCCGCGAGTCCCAGCAGGAGATCGCGCTCGGAGTGGCCCGCTCCATCGGCGCGACGGCGAACCAGGGCTTGAGCGAGTTGCGCAACGCCTCCACCGGCGCCACCGGCGAACCGGACCGGCTGCTGGACGACCTGGCGCGCAACCGCAAGTGGCGCGGAGCCGCGGTGCTCGCCGAACCCGGTCGCTCCCTGCTCGCCGCCCGCGGTGAGCAGGTCCCGATCGAGGCGATCCCGGCGGCCGTCGCCGACGCCGCGGTCACCTCGGCGGTCGCCGCCGGCGGCGAACCGGTGCTGCTCGTCACCGCCAGGCTGCCCGACGGCCGACTGCTCACCGCGACGACGGCCGTGCGACTGCCCGAGCCGGACGCGGACGACGTGCTCGACCAGTCCTACCTGCTCACCACCCTGTCCGGCCAGGTCGTCGCCGCCACCGGGCCGCTGGCCCGCGACCGCGCCCCCGACGTCGAGCGCTTCCTCACCGAGGCCGCCCGCGCCGCCGTCACCGGCCCCGGTGTGCTGCTCGGGACGCCGGCCGACCGCGTCCAGCGCACCTACGCCCACGTGCGGGTCGTGCCGTCGGGCAGCCCCGCCGGCCTCGACCTCGCCGTGGTCGCGGTCGCCGCGGGTCCGCTGCACAGCGGCTCGTCCGGCACCTCGGGCATCGTTCCCGCCGCGCTCCTGGCGCTGCTGGCCGTCGTCGGGTTCGTGGTCGTGCGCCGCGTCGTCACCGGTCCCGTCCTCACCGCCCGCGCCGACCTGCTCTCCCTCGCCTCCGGGGACCTGGACACCACCGTCCGCCCCGCCGGGACCGCCGAGGTGGCCCGCGTCATCGCCGCGGCCCGGCTGTGCCTGGACCGCCTGACCGGCGGGAGCGACGACGTCGAGCCGGTCACCGGCCGCCGCGTCACCGCGCGCGCCACCTGCTGCGTCCTCGCGCTCTCGGTCTTCGCCTGGTCGGCGGGCGTGCTCGTGGCCTTCCGCCCGGCCGAGGTCGACATCCCCGCCGGCGTCGTCGCCGGGGTCCGCGCCCAGACCGCCAGGGCGACGGACGCCCTGCGCCGCAGCGTGAACGACGGCCTGGCCGACCTCTCCGCCGTCGCCACCGGCACGGGGTCGCCCGACGCCCTGCGGTCCGCGCTGGAGCAGATGATGGTCGACCAGACCCGGTACCGCAGCCTCTACGTGGTGGACCGCTCCGGTCGGGCCGGCGAGCCCGTCGGCCGCCCCCCGCTGCGCATCGGCGAACCCCCGGCGGCAGCGGCGGGCCTGCGCCAGCAGAACCAGGAGGGCCGCGTCCCGGTGATCTTCGCCGAGGTCCCCGTGGCCGGGGGCGCCACGGTGGTCGGGGAGTTCGACCTGGAGCACCTCGGCTCCCTGCTGGGCCACGTGCCCGGCCACGCGCGCCTGGTCGACGGTGACTTCCGCACCATCAGCGCCACGGACGGCTTCATCGCCTTCGAGCAGGTCACCGACCCGGCACTGCGCGACGGCGCCACCCGCGCCCAGCGCGGCGACCCCGTCGGCGACGTCCAACCCGGCGAGGACGGCCCCGGCATCGTCTCCGCCGCCGCCGTGGTCGGCGGCGAGGTCGGCCGGCTCGGCTGGACGGTGGTCTCGGCGAAGCCCGGCGCCGAACTCGCCCTGCCCGTCAACGACGTCCGCCGCTACGCGCAACTGGTCGCGCTGATCGTCGCGCTGGTCGCGCTGTTCGGCTACGGCTGGCTGCTGTTCTCCGTGCTCGGCCCGCTCCGCCGGGTCTCCCGCGCCGCGGACGCCCTGGTCCGCGGCGACCTCAAGTCGGTCATCTACCCCCAGCGGCACGACGAGGTCGGCACCATCGCCTCGTGCCTGGAGATCTGCCGACAGGCGGTGACCCAGGGCCCCGACCGGCTCGGCGAGGTGCGCCGGCCGCGGGGCGCGGCCACCGACCCCACCCAGTTCCTCAAACCGGTGGACAAGCCCGCCGCGCACACCCCGCCGTCCCGCCCGCCGTCCCGCCGCACCGCCACCCACGCGCCCCGCGCCCGAGCGGGGAAGGGCTCGGCGTGACCTACCTCTACGTCGTCTTCGTCCTGCTCACGGTCGGCATGTTCGCCGCCGGCGTGGCCGAGCAGCGCAGGCACCTCGCCCAGCTCGGCAGCATCGAGCACCGGGTCCTGGTCAACGGCATCCGCGGCAAGAGCTCCATCACCCGGCTGTGCGCGGGCGCCCTGCGCGGCGGGGGACTGGTCACCACGGCCAAGACCACCGGCACGGCCGCCCGGTTCATCCACCCCGACGGCAGCGAGGAACCGGTCTACCGCAAGTGGGGCATCGCCAACGTCGTCGAGCAGATCGGCATCGTGCGCCGTGCCGCCGCTTACCGGTCCGACGCGCTGGTGATCGAGTGCATGGCGGTCATGCCCGACCTCCAGGAGATCAACCAGAGCAAGCTGATCCGCTCCACCATCGGCGTGCTGTGCAACGTCCGCGAGGACCACCTCGCCGAGATGGGCCCCACCCTCGACGACGTGGCCCGGTCGTTGAGCCGGTCCATGCCGGTGGGCGGGGTGTGCGTGACGGCCGAGGTGGACCGGCTGCACATCCTGGAGGCGGAGGCGGCCAAGCGGGACTGCGAGCTGATCGCGGTCGACCCCGAGTCGGTCACCGACGAGGACATGGCGGGCTTCACCTGGATCACGTTCAAGGAGAACGTCGCCATCGCGCTCAAGGTGGCCGACCTGCTGGGCGTGAACCGGCGTTCGGCGCTGGTGGGCATGTGGTCCGCGCCGCCGGACCCGGGCGTGCTGTCGGTGCACACCCGGATCGCGGGCGACAAGCGGATCAAGCTGGCCAACGTCTTCGCGGCCAACGACCCCGAGTCCACCCTGATGAACATCGAACGGCTGCTGGAGCAGGGGTCCATCGGCCGCCCCCTGCACGTGGTCATCAACTGCCGACCGGACCGCGTGGAGCGCAACCAGCAGATGGGCGCCCTGGTGGCACGCATCGACCCCGACCGGGTGGTGCTCATCGGAGAACCGACCCGCAGCGCGCTGTCCGCGGTGGACGAGCGGTGGCGCGACCGGGTGGTCGACCTCGGCGGCGCGCGGAACGGTCGGGACATCCTCGACGCCGTCCTGACCGGGATCGAGTCGACCGCGTCGCTGGTGGCCATCGGCAACATCCACGGCCAGGGCGAGATGTTCCTGGAAGCCGTCGAGCACCTGGAGGAACCGCCGGCGGAGGAGGCCGCGCCCGCGGACGCACAGGTGGGGAAGGCCGCGCGGAGCGAGCCAGCCGTGCGGACCGAGCTGGGCGTGCGGAGCGAACTGGGAGTGCGGAGCGAACTGGGAGTGCGGAGCGAACTGGGCGTGCGGAGCGAGCCGCCCGCGCGCCCGGCGGCCCGGCCGGCACCCACCGGGGACGTCCCTTCCGGACGCACCCCGCGACCCGCCTCGCGACCCGCCCCGCCCCGGTCCGCCGCACCAGGACCGGACGCGGGGGGAGGGCAGCGTCCCGTCCCGCCGCGCAGGACGGACGACGGCTGGTTCCCCTCGGAGCTGCCGGCTGCCCGCCACGAGCCACCGCGCGCACCGGGTGAGCGGCTGCCGGTCCACCCCCGCCCGCACGAGCAGCGGCGGCACCCGGCCCGGCCCGGTCAGTCGCCGGAGACGGCCCGCGGCGCGTCGGCGGAGACGCGGTTCATCGACCCGGGGGCTCCTCCCTCCCGAGACCGGCTGCCCGGCGTCGACCCTCACCGGGCGCGGGAACCGCGACGCCCGGCGTCCGACCGCGTGCGCCCGGAACCGGTCCGGCAGCGCCACGACCCCGGGACCGAGCGCTTCCGGCCCGAACACCCCGGCGGCGTGACGCCCCGTCCGGTCCACCGGACGCAGGCCGACGGCGCGGCGCGGGGCGACCTCTTCGACAGCGCGGGACACGAGACCCCCGACCGCGACGCGTCACCGCACCCCGACCACCGCCCCACTCCCAGACCTCGGAAGCAGTCGTGACCAACGGATCCCTCCTCCTGCCGGAGGTCGCCACCCTCGGCCTGGCCATCGGCCTCGTGTTCTCCTTGGCGTGCTACCTCACCACCAACCTCTCGCCCGGCGGCATGATCACGCCGGGCTGGCTGGCCCTGACCCTCGTGGAGGACTACCGGCGCGCGCTGCTCGTGGTGGTCATGAGCGGTGTCACGTACGGCGCGGTGAAGTTGTTGCAGCGCGTGGTCATCCTCTACGGCAAGCGGCTCTTCGCCGCTGTCGTGCTGACCGGCGTGCTGCTGCAGACAACGCTGTTCATGCTGATCCAGAGCGACTACCCGCTGCTGTTCGCGCACCAGACGCTGGGCTTCGTGGTGCCCGGTCTCATCGCCTACCAGCTCGTCCGCCAACCACCGCTGGTCACCGCGATAGCGACGGGTACCGTCAGCGCGGCCGGATACGGTGTACTGGCGAGCGGCGTGCTCATCGGGCTGGTGCCCACGGTCTGAAGCGGTTGGTGCGAGAGGGATGAAGGCGCAACGGCGACTCACGGGGCTGCCGCGGGCCGGGGTGGCGGCGCTGGTGGTCGCCGCCCTCGCGGTCGCGCTGGTCCTCTGGTGGCCGGACGCACCCACCGGCGGGTCGGGCGGCGACCGGACCACCGAGCCGGGACCGGTGAGCCCGCAGGCCGATCAGCCGGTCTACGAACGACTCGACGCGCCCGCCCGCACCGTCGTGCGCGACAAGGCGGGCGGCGTGGTCGTGGCGGTGTTCACCGACGGCGCGCGCACGGCCCAGCTCGTCGGCCCGCGCCGGTCCTTCAGCGAACCCAAGGCGACCTCCGCGACCGTCAACACCACCTCGTGGGTGCGGCTGCTGCCGCAGCCGTGGCGGATCGGCGCCGAGGTCGAGGGCTGGTTCACCGACTGGTTCGCGCGAGCACGCGGTGACCTCGGTCCCGACGTGCTCGCCGTCGCCACCGAGTACCTGATCGACATGCCGGACGGGACCGACGCGAACGGTGTGCGCTTCCGGGGTGACGCCTCGTTCGGCCCGGTCAAGTCCTCCGGCGCGGGTCGGCAGGAGCAGTCGGACTTCTACGACTACCTGGGCCTGCCCTGGGACTTCGGCAACGGCGCCGGCGCGCAGCCCGAGCGCAGCCGTTACGGCGCCGTGGACTGCTCGGGTTACGTGCGCCTGGTGTTCGGCTACCGCCTCGGCATGCCGCTGCTGGGCGTCAACGCGCCGGGACCGGGCCTCCCCCGACGGGCCTACGCCATCTCGGAGTTCGGCCCCGGCGTGCAGCTCGTCGCCAACGAACGCCGCCGTGCCACCGACTACAGCCGGCTCCAGCCGGGGGACCTGGTGTTCTTCGAGGTCGAGGACGACCCGGACACCCTGGACCACGTCGGCATCTACCTCGGCCTGGACGACGGCGGCCACCACCGCTTCATCTCCAGCCGGGAGCGCATCAACGGGCCCACGCTGGGCGACGTGGGCGGCACCTCGCTGCTGGACGACGGCGGCTTCTACTCGACTTCGTGGCGGTCGGCCCGGCGGCTGTAACCCCGCGACTCGGTGGACGCGGCTGTCGTAACGTCCTGGGCGGCGAGTACCGACGTGCGGCCCGATGACTCCGGGGCGGTGCAGGCACAATGTGGACTCAGGTGACTCTATAGCTTCAGTGTTGACTGAATAAACTTGTTGTCGCAGAACCTCTGGTCGTTCGGTGACATGTCGCGGAGGGACTCATCGGGCAGCACACCGGCCGTGGCCGCAGCCAGGACGTCGAGGGAGAGAACGCGGGCACAAGGAAGAAATCGGTTGCGCACGGCCACAGGTGTGCAGCGCAGAGGTAGGGCCGAACGTGTGCACTTCACCGATTCCGGCGACACCGGACAACACCGGGTGATTCACTCGGCCCGACCAAGGGCGGAGGTGTCGAACGAGCGTGCGCGAGGAGTTGCGCGCCTATCTCCGGCGCACCGAGGGCAAGCTGACCATGATCGCCGCGTTGACGTCCGCGTCGGCGCTGCTGCTCGGGTTGATCGGCTTGCTGGTCCTGCAGAACAGGCAGGCGATGCTGGACGACGCGGTGGAAAGGCGCGGCGTGCTCACGTCCGCGGCTCTCGACGTCTACCGCGCGTTCGCGGACGCCGATGCCACCTCGCTCGACGCGCTGCTGGTCGACCAGCAGCGCTCGCCGCAGTTGCAGCAGAAGGTGCGCGAGAACGTCTTCGACGCGCTCGACGCGTTGCGAATGGCGGCGGAGCGCGATGGTGGTGGGAGTGCGGCCGAGCGCGTCCAGCGCATCACCGACCTGGTGCCGCAGTACGTGCAGCTCGTCGAGAGCGGCTGGAGCGCCGGCCGCGAGGGCCACCCCGTCGCCACCTCCTACCTGAACCAAGCGAGCTTCCTGGCCCGCGGCAAGATCCTCGAGGACGCGGCGGCACTGCACAGCGAGCAGATCAAGAACCTGACCGAGGCCCAGCAGGACGCCACCGGCCAGTCCTGGCTCGTCTGGCTGCTCGGCCTCGCCGTGCTGGGCGTCCTTTACTGGTCGAACAGGTTCCTCTTCCTGCGCACCAAGCGCCGCTACAACACCGGCCTCGTCGTCGCCGCGGCGCTCACCGGCGCCGCGCTCCTGGTCATCTCGATCCCGCTGCTGATTTCCAGCAGCCACGCCGAGGACAGCATCCGGAACCGGGAGGAGGTCGTCGCCCCGCTCGCGGAGGCGCGCAACGTCGGCCGGTCCGCGGATGGCAACGAGGCCCGACTGCTGATCTACCCCTCCGTCGGCGACAAGGAGGCGTTGACGAAAGACCTCGCCGACATCACCGAGCTCATCGCGCAGGCGGCGGGATCCGCCACGGACCGCGAGCACATCGACCAGGCGGCCGACGCGACGCGGAAGTGGTCCGACGCGGATGCCGGCCTGGTCACCACCGACTCGAAGCTGACCTACCCGGAGACCGTCGCGCTCGTGACGCCGCCCGAGCACGGCAAGTCGACCGCGGAACTGGTGGACGAGCACCTCACCGCCGCGATCTCCGCCTACACCAACGCCTCCGCCGGCTCCACCGCCGAGGCGCGCGCGTGGATCAGCGGACTGGACGTCGTCTTCGCCCTGCTGATGGTGGGAGCGGCCGTGGCGGCACTGGCCGGTCTCCGGCCCCGGATCGCGGAGTACTACCGATGAAGCGCTTGTTGCTGGCACTCCTGCTGCTCGCGGGCTGCGCGGCCCAACCCGTCCAGCCCGTCGAGCGGACGGCCGAACCCGTGCTGCCCAACGGCTACCGCGACCCCGGGCAGCCGGCTTCCCTGCCGCTGGAGTGCACGACGCAGGAGGGCAGGGCGGAGTACGACCCGGCGCGCACGCTCAACCCCGCAGGTGGCCTCGGTGACGGCACGAGCGTGCTCGAAGGCGTGACGCTCGCGGAGATCCGCGAGAACGGCCTGGACGTCGGCGTCAGCCAGACCACCCCGCTCCTCAGCCGCCGCGACCAGGTGACGGGGGAGATGGAGGGCTTCGAGATCGACCTGATCAACCGGATCGCGACCGAGCTGTTCGGCCGTCCGCTCCAGCCGAGCGATCCGCTGCTGCGCCTGGTCACCATGCCCACCGGCAGCAGGCTGCTGGCGCTCGACACCGTCAAGAACAACGCCACCAGGGAAGCCGACCAGGCGTTGGAGGGGGTCCCGGTCGTCGACATGGTCGTCGCCGACGTGACGATGACCTGCGACCGCGTCTACAACCACGACATCATCTACTCGACGCCCTACCTCACCACGAACGCGGGCCTGCTCACGCGCAGGGGCGCCGAGGCGCGCGACTCGCTGGACGGGCTGCGCGACCGGAAGGTGTGCGCCGCGTCGGCCACCACGAGCATCGCCGACCTGATCGAGTCGCAGCGGAGCACCGGTGTGAAGCCGGTGTCCACACCCGACTCCAGCGAGTGCCTGATGCTGCTGCAACGCGGTCTCGTGGACGCGGTCTACACCGACTTCCCGATCCTGCAAGGTTTGCAGATGCAGGATGCCGGCACCGAGCTGACCGACCTGCCGGGTCAGGGAGGCGGCACCGCGGGCGTCGCGATCAGCGCCAAGCACAAGGACCTGGTCCGGTTCGTCAACGGCGTGATCGCCCGGATGCGCGCGGACGGCTCGTTGCAGGCCTCGCACGAGAAGTGGTTCGGCGAGCGCGTGCGGGCGGCGGGGGTCGAGCAGGGCCCGGTGCTCCCGCTGCCGCCGATCGCCTACGCCGACTAGCTGTCACGGGTCAGTCCGGGTTGATCACGAGCGCCCCTCGGGTCATCCGGCCAGTGGTTCGCCACAGGCGCCGCAGAACTTGTACCTGCCTCCCCACCGCTGCGCGCACTTCGGGCAGACGAGTTCCGGGAGGGCCGCCGCGGCGGGGTCGTCGGGGACCGGGACGGGCTCGACCGCGGGGCTCATGCTCGACATCACCGAGCTCATCCCCGTGTACAGCAGCTCTTCGGGCGTGAGATCAGACCGGATCCGCACGTTCTCGTCGGCCGGGTCGCCGATCACGTCGACCAGCCGCAGCAGCCGGCCCAGCACCTTCTCGTTGTCCAACGAGGTCGCCAGCGCCACCGCACGTCCCCAGTGCCGAGCCGCCGCGTCCAGGTCGTCCACGTCGTGCGCGTCACAGCCTGCCAGCACCGCCTGACCCAGCTCGGTCTGCCGCGTCACGTGCGCCACCTTCGGATCGATCACGCTCGACAGCTTCAGGTCGTTGGTCCACCGCGCCAACACGACAACCTGGTCGCACGCCTTCGTGAACTCCGTCGAACCCGGCTTGCGCACCTCCAGGTCGACCCGCGCCACCCGCACGTCGCGGTTCAGCCTCGCCTCGGCCGACGACACCGAGAGCCGCAGGAAGTACTCGCGGGTCTCGGCGCCCCACGAGCCGGTCAGGAACGCGGTCTTGCGCTCTTCCAGCGGATCGCCCGCCATCGACGCCTCGGTCGGGAACGTCTGCCGCAGGAAGTCGACCGACGAGCGGGTCGTCGTCGTGACCACGAGCCGCGCCTCGGGGATCACCTTCTCCATCGCCGTCCTGGTCATCACCTCGAAGTCGGCGACGAGGTCCTCCGGCTGCCGCACGGCGTCCGCGGTGCCGTGCAACGCCTCGGCGATCCGCAGCAGCTCGCGCTTGTCCCAGTCCGCGCCGACACCGCGCGCGTCACAGGTGAAGACCCGGGAGCACTCCACGAGCTCCTTGGCGAGCTTCGAGTCGCCGGGGTTGTTCTGCCCGTCGGTGAGCATGATGACGTGCCTCACCGCGGTCGGGTGCCCGGACAGCAGACCACGCGCCAGCTCCAGCCACTCGCCCATGCGCGTGCCGCCACCGGCTTCCAGCTGCCGCACGGCGTTCTTGGCGGCGCGGCGGGTCTCCGGGGTCGCCGCGACCAGCCGCGATCCGGCTGGGTACACGACCCGGGCGGCCTGCGTTCCCTCGATCACCGCGAACAGCGCCCCATCGCGCAACGTGTCGATCGCCGCGTTCGTCGCCCGTTGCGCGGACGCGATCTTCGTCTGCGGGTAGGACATCGAGCCGGAGCAGTCGATGGCGATCACCTGCGCCACCTCCGGTGCGGACGCACCACCGACCACACCCCGACCGGACACGGTGAGCACCGCGTCCATCTCGCCTTCCCCCGTGTCCAGGTAGGGGTTCTGGCTCACCGACAGCGAAAAACCGGGCTCCATGGCTTCCTCTCAGCGGCTGGTGATCGGCCGGTGGTGGTTCGCGCGGTCGACCAGGGACGAGCGGTCCGCGCGGTTGGTGGCCTGCCGGGCCAGCGCGCGGTACGACTGCTCGACCCGCAGCCGCAACTGCGTGGTGTCGGCGTCCTCGGACAGCGAGACGGCGAGCGCCGCCTCCCGCACCACGGTCTCCAGCCGCACGCGCGACTCGCCCGCAGGCGCACCGCCGTCGAGGTAGAGCTCGCGCAGCCGGGCGGTGGCGGCAGCGAGGTCCGCGTCGGTCGGCGCGAGGAGCTCGCCTCCGGCCCGGATGCCGCCGCTGAGCACGCGGACCGCCGCGATGCGAGCCGCGTCGAAGTACCGCGACGCCTGCGGCGTCTCGTCCAGCAACGCCACCGCGCCACCCCGGTCACCGTGCGCGAGCCGCACCCTGGCCAGCCCGAACACCGCGCTCACCACCGACCGGTCGCGCCGCCACACCGCCTCGTACAAGGCCTCGGCCCGGTCGAGGTCGCCTTCGTGCTCCGCGCAGTACGCCAGCGCGAGCTTGGGCGCGTCCTCACCCGGCAGCCACGAGTACACGCCGTCGAACGCCTGCCGCGCCACGTCGATGTCCTCGCTCGCCAGCTCGATCAAACCCTCGTGCCACCTCACCCGCCAGTCGTTGCCCAGCAGGCCGCGTGCCTGCACCAGGCTCTTCCGGGCCGCGGTGACGTCAGCCGCGGCCAGTGCCGCCCGGCAGCGCACGAGAGCGGTCTCCGGCGAGGTCACGTTGTCGCTGTCCAGCCGCGCGATCAGGCGCCCGGGGTCCTCGGTGTCGGCGGCGGCGAGCACGTCGGCGGCCGGGTCGTCGGCGGTGGCCCGCGGCACCGGCAACCCGACCGCGACCGCGTCGGCGGCCGGTCTGCCGTCGGACAGCGCGATCTCGGCGAGCAGGTCGACCGCACGCCCGGTCCACGTGTCCAGCGCGGGCACCGCGCCGAGCCCGGCGTCCAGCAGCGTCGTCGTGTGCACGAACACCGTGGACGGCTCCGGGCGCGGCCTCCGGTCGCGCAACGACGCCACCTCGCGCAGCACACCCCGCAGCTGGTCGGCCATCTCCGCCGCCGAGCCGTAGCGCTGGTCCGGTTCGGGGTGCTTGGCCCGGTCGTAGGCGCGCTGGAACGAGTTCAGCCCCACCGCGAGGTGCGAGCGCTCGGGTTCGTCGTGGTCGGCGGTCGCGTAGTCGAGCCTGCGCAGCACCACCCCGAGCGTGTGCAGGTCGGACTGCACGGTCAGGCCGCGCTCGGCGATCTCCCGCTCGTCCACCTGGTACGGCCGGGTGCCGACGATCTTGCTGCTCCGGTCGCCGATCCTGCGCACGGCGCCGAGATCGATGAGCTTCACCCGGTTGCCGCGCTCACCGACCTTGCCGGAGCGGATGATCACGTTGTCCGGCTTGAGGTCGCAGTAGAGGAAACCGCGTTCGTGCAGGTAGTCGAACGCGGCCAGCAGCTGGAGCCCGGCGCCGACGACGTGCTCGGTGCGCAGCGGCTCGCCCAGCGGCACCAAGCCGCGCACCGACATCTCGGCGACCTCTTCGAGCACCATCCCGTCCACGTACTCCATCACGATGTACGCGCGGTCCTCGCCGGTGTGCGCGTCCGGGTGGCTGACGAAGTTGTAGATCCGCACCACGTTCGGGTGGTCCAGCAGCGTCAACACCTGGCGTTCCTTGGTCGAGATGTCCAGGTCGGCGACGTCGATGAGTCCTTTGAGCACCACCGGGTTGTCGTCCAGGTGAGTGTCCCTGGCCAGGTAGATCCAGCCGAGGCCGCCGCGTGCGAAGCACCCGACCACCCGGTACTGGTCGGCCACCAGCGCACCGGGCTCCAGGCTGGGCAGGAACGAGAACGGCGTGCCGCAGGCCAGGCAGAACCCCGCGTCGCGCGGCGGCAGCGCGGTCCGGTCGGGGCACTGGTCGTTGGGGCACAGGCGGGTGCGCACCGGCACGCGCGGGTCGGTGATGATCCGGCTGGTGGGATCCTTGAAGTCGAAGACCGGCAACGACATCGGGTCGCCGGTGCGCGAGCGGTGGCTGCTCGCCGTGGCGCTCGACACCCGGGCGGGATTGCCGCGCACCACCGCGAGTTCACCGCAGTCGACGCAGAACCCGGTGTCGTCAACGGTCCCACCGCAGTGGGTGCACGCCGTCATTCCTGATCCCCTCTCTCCAGCCGCCGCACCGCTTCCTCGCAGGCCTGCACGACCCGCAGAGCCATCGCCAGGTCGACGGGTTCGGCCTCCAGCGCCGCGTGCGCCCTGCGGCGGCGCCGGTCGAGTTCGAGGTCCTCGGCGAAACCCGCCGCGGCGGCACGCGCCTGCGCCGACGCCAGCCGTCCGCGCAGCACGGACATCTCCTCCCGCACGCGCCGCCGCGCCGCACGCTCGTGCTCGGCCCGCGTGATCGCCCGGTCGAACCGCGGCAGCTTCCCCTCGACCAGCCGCCAGTCCGCCGCGGCGGCGCGGCGCAACGCGCTCAGCCCGAGCCGCAGCTTGGTGGCCGCGGTGTCGGGATCCTCCCGCATCAGCGCGGTCACCCGCTCGACCAGCCCGTCCAGCCGCGTCACGACCGCGGCCCGGGCCAGCCCCCGCGCGGCGACCACGTCCGCGGCGTCACCGTCGCGGAAGCCCAGCACCAGCCGCGCCCCGCTCGCCACCATCGGCCCGCCGAGGTCGTGCAGCAGCGACCGGGGGTCGCGAGCCGCGTCGACGCCGTCGAGCACGACCGTCATCGGCGGAGTGCCCTCCCGCACGCGCTCGGTGCTGGAACCGCGGCTGACCAGGCCGGCCCGGTCGAGGACCCGGCGCGAGACCTCCTCGGTGCTCAGGCCCTCGACGTTGATCGCCAGGTCGGGCGCGGGCGACTCGCCCACCGCGGAGAACGAGACCGCGTCCTGCAGGTGCTCCAGGTCCTCGCCGACGACGACCAGCACCGCGCCGCCGTCCTGCCTGTGCGAGAGCCAGTCCATCAACTCCCGCACCCTGCCGTTGTACCGCGCCGGGCGCTTCTTGAACCGCTCGTCGATGCCGTCGTCGCCGAGCACCCAGCGCGACAGCACGGGCAGGCGCGCCTCGATCGCCGCGACCGGGATCATCCACGACAGCCCGGCGCCGTTGTCGTTGTACTCGCTGACCACGATCCCGAGCACGTGCCCGCTCGCGTCGTCGGCCACCCCCGCGCCGCTGAACCCGCGCTGCACCCGGTACCCGCCGCCGCTGTTCATCTGCTGCCACTCGGCGCCCGCCATCCCCGAGAGCACCATGGTCGCCCAGGCGCCGACCTCCTCCAGTCCACGGGGATAACCTTGTGCGTGCACGGACCTGTTCCAGGTCATGGCGACCTTGCGCAACGTGGCCGGGCGCACGCCCGGCTGCGGCGTCGCGAGCCGCAGCAAGGCCACGTCGCCGCGTTCGTGCTGCGGCTCGACGTGCTCCACGATGTGAGCGGCGCTCACGGGCATCTCCGGCAGGCCGACCAGCTCGACGGTGAGGTCCTCGGCGGCCAGCGCGACGTGGGCGCACGTCAGCACGTGCTCGCTGTCCAGCAGCACACCCGCGCCCACCACGCCACGCGGTCCGCGGCACCGAAGCCGCACCCGCCACTCCTCCGTCCCGTGGGGGAATGGCCCGGCACGTCCCTCACCGGCGATCATTGCCGCACACTAGGCGCGGATCACCGCGACGATCGCCGTTTGCGCGCTAAAACGCCCGAACGGCCTAGGCGCGCTCGCGGACCGCCAGGTAGACCGCGCGCACCGCCAGCGTCCGCTCGATCCGCTCGACCACGGGTGCGAAGAACTGCCTGCGCTGCTCGGCGTCGCTCATCGACACCACCGCGAAGTACATGCTGCCGAAGGCCGCGAACAACGTGGCGTTGCGCAGCATCGCCGCCGGCACGCCGGGAACCCACTTCGCGGGCTCCGGCGGCGCTCCGATCCACTGCTCGGCGACGGCGGGTGTGACCACGATCAGGCCGAGCGCCACGAAGAACGCGAACAGCGCGAGTCCCACCACCGCCGCCTGCACGAGCTGGCGGATCGCGAGCATCACCAGCAGGTTGCGCGACTGCCGTCCGTTCAGCTTGTGCGGGCGCAGCGGCTCGGCGAACTCCTCGTCGCCCAGGGGCGTGCCCCGGCAGGCTTCCCGCAGCACCTCGGGGCGCAGGTCCTGCTCGACCCGGCCGATCTCGTCCTTGAGCCGCGCGGCCGCCGCGAGCACGGTGATCGCCGCGAACAGCGCCACCACCAGGCTCACCCGCTGCCACGGGAGCTGGTTCATCGCCTGCCACAGCTCACCGGTGAAGAACAGGAAGAGCGTCACGAACAACAACGGCGGCAACGCCCGCCCGAGCAGGTGCACGCTGTTGCGCAAGTCGTCCACCGTGTGCCGGATCGCGCCCTTGAGCAGCGCTGCCAACCCGTACGTCACCGAGAACCAGGCCGCGGTGAAGATCGCCGCGAAGAACACCGCCAGCTGCACCGGATCGCTGTCCGGCGTGTCCTCGATGGTGTCCTGGAGGATCGGCACGATCACCGGCACCACCGCGTACCCGACGAGGATCGCGATCGTGCGGTTGCGCGTGAACCGCGGCAGCCGCCGCACGAACAACGACAGCACGATCCAGGTCGTGAGCGCGCTGGCGAGGATCAGCGCCAGCAGCACCCACCGCCCGTACCCCGCCGCGCCCAGCGGCACGAGCCAGACGAGGCAGGCGATCGCGATGGTGGCCAGCGCCGGCAGCATCCGCGGCAGCACGTGCGTGAAGAACCCGTAGCCCTCGATCATCGTCGGGGCTCCCTGCTGGACGAACCACCGCTCGGTGCGGCGCGCCAGCAACCGTGCGGCTGTCATGGACGAGATCATGCCGCAGCCCCCCGGGACGGACCGGCCCACCAGCGCACGGCGTTGCCGGTCCGCCCGAGGTGGACACCTCAAGTGAGGGGTCGCGGGTGATTGTCGCAGCTCAACGGTCGAATGCGGAGTTCCGGCGCCCCGCACGCCGGACGTCGCCGCGTTTGAGCCGGCCGCTCCCGTGGTACCGAGCAAGACCATCGCTTTCCCGCTACGGAGGGTGCACATGCAGATCCAGGTCAACACCGACCACAACATCCACGGTGGCGAAGGACTGGCCACCTTTGTGACCACCGACCTGGAGAGCAGCCTGTCCCGGTTCAGCGGCTGGTTGACCCGGGTCGAGGTGCACCTCAGCGAGGACGGGGGCAGCAAGCCGGAGGACATGAAGTGCGTCATCGAGGCGCGGCCGGGGGGCAAGCAGCCGGTGGCGGTCACCCACCACGCGGCCACTGTGGACGACGCTTACGCCGGGGCGGCGCACAAGTTGGGGAAGGTGTTGGATTCCCGGTACTCCCGCGCCCACGACCACAAGGGCAGCGACAGCATCCGTCACATGCCCGCTCCGGTGGACCCGGAGCTGGTCGGCGTGATCGAGGTCGAGGACGAGCCTCGGGCTGATCAGGGCGAGATGACGCGGTAGGCCTCATCGGGACGAGGGGCGAGCACACCGGTGCCGTCAGCCGCCGGCCGCGAGGCTCACGGTCCTACGTGGATGTACGCGGCCCAGACGCGGGCGTGAGCGGGGACCCGGTCGCGCAGTCGGCGGCTCGCGCGGTGGACGGCCAGGGCCGCCAGGTCGGTGCCGGTGTCGCCGATGGCGGCGTAGAAGTCCTTGGTGAAGCGGATCGCGAAGCGGTCGTGCACGGGCCACGAGGACGCCACCACGTGCCGGTAGCCGGCGAGCTGGAACGCCGAGGCCAGGTGGATCGACTCGTCGGCCAGGGTCGGGGTGGTGCGCGCCGTGGAGCAGGCGGACAGGAAGGCGAGGTCCGCGTCCAGGCGCAGCCGGATGATGTCGGTGACGGTCAACGGCGTCTCGTCGTGGTCGGCCAGCACCAGGCGGTTCCGCGACGGCGAATCGGGGTCGGTGACGCCGTGGCAGGCGAAGTGCGTCCGCGAGTGCCTGCCCAGCCCTTCCAGGACCCGGTCCCGGAGGGCGTCCTGGCCGACCAGTTCGTCCGGCGGCGCGGACAGGTGGCGGACGACGATCTCGCGTTCCGCGTGCACACCGGGAAGCGGCGCGAAGCCCGCGGCGTCCGCCGGCGTCACGAGCAGCGTGCGGTCGTCGCCGGTCGGCGCCACGCGTTCACGGCGGGCGTACCGCAGCGCCCGTGCGGTGGTCGTGTACGACGACATGACGCGGTCGATCACGGCACGCGGGTCGCCGGGGGTGTGGTGCCCGGCGGCGTGCAGGGGGAGGAACGTCAGCGCCCCGGAGGGGCACCACCACACGCGGGGCCAGGGCTCTCCCGGGCCGGGCGGCCCGTGGTGGCCCAGCGCCTCCAGGACCGGTTCGGCGACGACGTCCCACAGCCACGCGAGGATCCGGTCGGCGGTGTCGTCCACCGCCAGGTCGGTGTCGACCGCGGCGAGGAAGTCGCGCGCCCGGTCCGCCAGCTCCGCGCGCGTCACCCCGGGCAGCGGCACCGCCCGCACGCCGTCCGCGCGGACGATCACCGCGTCCACCCGCTCGTCGCCGAGCGCGAACAGCACGACCGGGCCGTCGGCCGCGGCGGGGGTGAGGTCTTCGGCGGGCTTGAGGAACCGGGCGAAGCCGGGCAGCGCGCGGGCTCGCTCCACCAGCCGGGTCCACCGCAGTGCCAGCCCGTGGTGCCGGTCGGCGTCCTCGGTCGACTCGCTCGTCCACGTGGCCAGCACGTCCCGGACCGAGCGCAGCTCCTCGGCCAGCGCGGGGTGCCGGTCGGCCAGGTCGGTGAAGTCGTCGCGGTTCTCCAGCACCTGGGAGAAGAGGATGCCCCGGCCGTGGTCGAGCAGGGTGGCCGCACGGGTCGGGTCGCCCGCCTGGACCGCGGCCGACGCCGCGCTCCCGACCAGGTCCCCGAGTCCGGCCAGCCTGCGTTCCTGGTCGGTCCGCACCAGGCCGCGCGAGGCCAGCAGGGGGAACAGCTCGATCGCCTCGGCGTGGGCTCGGACGGCTCCCTCCCAATCTTCGCCGTACTGCGATGCCTTCGCGGCGCCGTGGAGCATGGCGATCCGGGTGCGCACGTCCGTCCGGTGATCCGCGCCGCTCGTGCGCAGGGTCTGCGCCGCTCTGCGGGCAAGTGACCGGTCACCGGTGCGGTAGGACAGCGAGAACTGGAGAGCGGCGACGGCTTGCGCCAACTTGTGCCTGCCGGGGTGGTCCGGCGCCAGGTCCCGGAGACGGGCACGTGCGGCGGCCTCCGCCGCGCGGATCGCCTCCAGGTCCTGGGTGACCTGGCTGTGCCGTCCCAGGATGCCCAGTGACGCGGCGAGCAGGTCGGGGGTGTCCGGGTGCGTCGCCGGCGCTGTCCGCACGACCTCCCGGGCGAGCTCGGCGGCTTCCTCCAGGTCCTGGCCGTCCCCGGAGCGGCCGTGGCGGCTGTAGCACCGGGCGGCCAGCCTGGTCAGCACCCCCGGGCGGAAGAGGAGGGGATCGGCGTCGACGGCGGCCAGCACCTCCCGGCCGAGTTCGACGGACCGGTCGAGCGCCGCGGTGTCCCCGGTGTGCAGGTAGTGGGCGTGCAGTGCCTCGCCCAGGTTGTGCATCGGGGAGAACCGGCGCGAGCACCCGTCGTGGAGCAGGACGAGCGCCCGCTCCAGCAGGGCGATCGCCTCCGTCAGCGCTCGCCCGTCACCGTTGTCGGCGTAGCGGGCGATGAGGGCGGCGGAGAGGTTGTTGAGGCGTTCCGACTCGTCGTGCCCCGAGTCGTCGCCTGAGTCGTGCCCCGAGTCGTCGCCTGAGTCGTGCCCCGAGCCGTCGCCGCCTCCTGCCTGGTCGTCTCCTGCCTGGTCCCCGGCCGCACGGCCGAACCGCACGGCGCGCTCGTGCGCTTCCGGGTCGCCGGTGCTCCGGTGCGCGAACTCCCACGCGGCGGACAGCCTGCGCGCCACCTTGGCCGCGGGACGGATCTCGTACGCCCGTTCGAACGCGCGGATCCCCGCGCGCAGGTCCGCCGGGTCGCCGACCGCCTCGTACAGGTGGACCAGCGCCCGTCCCAGCGCTTCGAGGTTGGTCCAGCGCTCCTCGTCCGACGTCGAGCCGAGCACGGCCCCGCGCAGCAGCGCCACGGCCCGGTCCAGGGTGTCGGGGTCGAGGGTGCGCGCACCGGTCCGCAGGAGCTCCGCGGCCTCGCGGTCGGCGCGCTCCCGCGCGATCGCTCCTCCCACCCACCGGAGGAAGTCGCGCTGACCCTCGTCCAGCCCGGGGTTGTCCAACTCCGCGCGCACCACGGCCTCGACGTCCCGGTGCAGCGGATCGTCACGGTCGGCCAGCGTCGTCGTGGCAGCGGCGAAGTAGCGCACGCAGTCGAAGCGGAGCGGGTGCCGGGGAGAGATCTCCTGGAGCGTGAACCGCATGAGCGCCGCCACCGACGCCAGGAGCTCGTCGTCCACCGTGGCCGTGCCGTCGCCGAGGACCTCACCGGCCGACCGCACCCACTGCGCGGGGTCGTCCCCGATCGCCGCGACGAACCGGGCCGCGGCCCCCGTCGGGTCCCCTCGTCGGGTCGCGGCTCGCCGGGCACGTTTCGCGCGCATGACCGACTTCTACCAGACCTCCGGGCTCGACCGGCTTCGCGGTGACACCGCAGAAGTGCGTGCCCGAACGGCCGATCGTGTGCCTACCCTTGGCGTCCGCCGATCACCTACGACCGAGGCGCACCGAAGCATGGACAGCGCATTCCCCGGCCTGGACGACGAATCGACCGAGGACGCCCTGGGCGTCCTCGCCGACGTGGCGTCCTGGCGGCTCACCGACGGCCGGTGGTCGACCGTGACCGCTCTGTTGACCGCGCTGCTCGACGCGGTGGAGGACGCCGACGTCGACGCCTTCCGGGCCGCGACGATCCAGCTCGAACTCGCCTCGCCGACGCGCATCACCCGGATCGGGGCGGAACCCGCGGTGCCGCCACCGGCGCCGGTGCTGGAGATCGCCAACTCGGTGGTCCACCGGCTCCTGCCGCAGGACGGGCGGACGCACGACGGGGAACCGGTCGATGACCGTCCCACCGACTGACCAGGAGTTGGTCGGGCACCTGTTCGCGCCGTTGGCGGACGCCCCCGACCCGGCGGTCGAGACCAGCCTGCGGATGATCTGGGAGCGGTGCCGCGACCTGGGCGTGGTGCACCCCGTCGCCACCACCGGGCTGCCCGCCCACCTGCCGGCCGACCTGAGGTCGTCACGGCGGGACGAGGCGGTCGCCGCGGCGGAGAACGGCACGGCGGACGTGCAGGTGGTGCTGCGCCAGTCGCACGACGCGCTGAACCTGTCCCTGGTGCTCGCGGTGCCCGCCGACACCAGGTCGCGGCGGCTGCGCGCCGGTTCGGCCGTGCCTCCCGGGTGGGTCGAGTTCGACCGGGTCTGGCGCGAGGTGGTCGGCCGCGACGCCGACGGGTGGCTCGGCGCGGTCCGGGTGTTCCAGGGCAAGCTCGGCCGCGACGCCGGCGGATCGGGCCTGGACCGGGCCGTTCTCGACGCGCTGCCGGACGGGCTCGGCGACGGGCTGCGGTGGCTCGAACCGGAGTCGCCGGCGCCGCACGTGTCGGTGTGGGAGCCGGCGGGCGACCGCGGCGCGGACCGCGCGCTCGTGGTGCTGGCGCCCGCCGACCGCGACCGGGAACTGAGCGCGTGGACGTGGAGCCGGGGCACGGCCGAGATGCCGCCGCTGGCCCGTTACCTCGGGCACGCCGCCAAGCTGCGCTACTCGATCGAGGTGTGGCGGCGCGACGTCGCCTCCCTGCACCGGCTGCGCGGCGCGGTGGACGGCCAGGTCGACCGGGTCCGCGCCGACCTGGCGCCGGTCGACGCCCTGCGCCGCGGGCAGGTCGACATCGCCGTGTCGACCTCGGCGCTGCGCCGGCTGCGCCACGTCGCGGAGATCGCGCGGGCGAACATGGCCGCGGTGCTGGACCGGCCGCTGGGCGGTGACCGCGGACTGGCCGAGTGGTTCGACCGGCAGCTCGGCCACACGATCACGCAGCTGGAGGAGAGCGGCCGGTTGGCGCGGGAGGTGCGGGATGTGACCCCGGCCGCTGGTCGGGCCGGCGTCACGAGGTCGGCCGGGCAGCCGAACCGGCGCGCGCGACGCCCCATCCGGATGGGGTTCATGCTCGACATCGTCGGCTACGGCGGTCGGGACTCGTCCGCGAAGGAGAGCTTGCAGGAGCGGCTCGCCGCCGTGGTGCGGCTGGTGCTGTCGGACGTGGACGTGGCGCTCTCGGAGACCGAGCGCCAAGGCACCGGGGACGGCGTCCTGGTGTTCCTGCCGGAAGGGCTCGACGTCCAGAGGGCGTTGCCGGTGCTGCTGAGGTCCACCGCGCAGCGGCTCGCCCACGACAACGGTGTGTTCCGCGACCGGATGCGGGTGCGCATGGCCGCCGACGTGGGGCCGGTCGGCTTGGCGGAACTGGGTTTCGGCGGGGCGACGGTCACCAACACGGGCCGCCTGCTGGACAGCGAGCCGTTGCGCGGGTGGGTGGTCGACCACCCGGACCGCGACCTCGCGGTGGCCCTGTCGGACGCGCTGCACTCGTTCGTGGTGGTCGAAGGATCTCCGAGCCTGCCGCGGGAGCACTTCACGAAGGTCGCCGTGCGGGCCAAGGAGCTGGTGACCACCGCGTGGCTGTGGACCGGCTGATCAGGCGACGGACAGCTCCCAGCCGTTGGCCAGGGGGCAGTGCTGGGCGACCCGGTCCACCAGGGTGCGTCGCTGGTCGTCGTCCGTGACGTTGGGCAGTTCCACGACCAGGCGGGCGTCGAGGTCGTACCGCTGCGCGCCGTGCCCGCTCAGCGTCACCTCCGCGCGCACGGCGCTCCCTTCCGCGTCGTGCCCCCCGGACGACGCGATCAGCACCAGGCTCTGGTGCACGCAGGTGGCCAGGGCGGCGGCGAACAGGCGTTCGGGGTCCCAGCCGGCGCCGCTGCCGCCCAGTTCGACCGGTTGGGTGACGGCCAGTGCGGCGGGCTCGGCGCCGTCGACCTCCACGCGACCGTTCCGGGACACCGCCGCGGTGCTGTAGAGCTTCGTCATGTCCGCCGTCCCTCGCCTGTGGTCGACCGTTGCCGAGGGGTTAGCCCGTCACGCGTCCGCCAACCGCTGCCCTCCTGCCATCACACTGCCGTGTTACGAGGACGGCCGTCACCTGCCGTGTCCGCGGCGCTCGGGCGGGTACTCGACGGGAGGTCCCGAGAGGTTGGAGTCGTCGTGCGAGTGGTCAGGTCCGATCGGGTGGACGTCGGAGCGCTGCTGCGGGCGCTGCGGGGGCGCGGGCTGAACTACGACCCCGCGGAGGTGCGGCGTCCGGCGTGGACGTTCGACGTGCACCGGAACGACCTGGGACGGGAGGCGGTCGGGCCGCCGGTCGAGGGCGGGCTGTGGTCGCGGGCCAAACCGCTGGTGGCCGGGTACGAGTTCAGCCCACCCGAGATCGTGCGCGCGTACTACGAACCCGGTTCGGCGTTGCCGGGTCGGGACATGCTGCTCCAGGCGCGGTTGCCCGGGTTGCGGTTCCTGATGGGCGTGCGGGTGACCGACGTGCTGGACGAGACCTCCGCGGAGCGGACGACCTGGGGCTGGGGTTACGAGACCCTGGAAGGGCACCTGGAGCGGGGGCGGGTGGACTACGCGCTCGTCAAGCACCACGCCACCGGTCGCGTGGAGTTCGTCGCGCGCAGCCACTCGCAACTGCACCCGCGCGCGCCGTGGTGGATGCGGTGGGGGTGGCGGTGGTTCGGGCGGCGCGTGCAGCTGCGGTTCTACCGGCGGGCCGGGCAGCGGTTGCGGCGCCTCGTCCACGAGCCGGTGGCGGTGGCGCCGACCGCGGTGGAGCGAGCGGCCGGCTGGGGCGTGAGCGTCCCCGATCCGGTGTCGTGAGGTTGCGGCGTGGTCCGACGGGTAGTCCGGATCGACGGGAATCGGCCTGATCGGACGGGGGCTGTGTCGTGAAAGTCGTGATCACCGGGGCTTCGGGCAACGTGGGCACCGGCGTGCTGCGCGCCCTGGCCGCCGACGGGCCGGATCACCGGATCGTGGGTCTGTGCCGCCGCCCGCCCGCGGACGGCGTCTTCGACGGGGTCGAGTGGCAGGCGTGCGACTTGGGGGATGAGGGCGCGCGCGACGTCCTCGACCGGGTGATGGTCGACGTGGACGCCGTGGTGCACCTGGCGTGGATGTTCCAGCCCGTCCGGCAGGGCGAACGGCTGCACCGCACCAACCACAAGGGCACCGCGGCGGTCCTGGAGGCCGCGCGGCGGGCCGGGGTGCCGCACGTCGTGCACGCCTCGTCCATCGCCGCCTACCGGCCCGCGGCCGACCGGCCGGTGCCGGAGACGTGGCCGACGACCGGCGTGCCCGGCTCGGCCTACGGGACCGGCAAGGCGGAGGTCGAGGCCGCCGTGGACCGGTTCGCGAGGGAGAACCCGGACATCGCGGTCACCGTCGTGCGCCCGACCCTGGTCGCGCAGAGCGCCGCCTCGGCGAGCTTCCTGGCGCTGTTCTTCGACCCGCTGGTGCCGCGGTGGCTGATCCGGCTGCTGCGCGCCGGCAAGGTGCCGTTGCTGCCGCTGCCCGCGGCGATGCTGGTGCAGCTGGTGCACGCCGACGACGTGGGTGACGCGATCGTGCGGATCCTGAGCCGTCGCGCCACGGGTGCGTTCAACCTCGCCGCCGACACGCTGACCGCGGCCGACCTGGCCCGGCTGGTGGGCGCCCGCGCCGTGCCGGTGCCGGGACGCGCGATGCGGGAGGCCGTGGGGCTGCTGTGGCGGCTGCGGGCGATCGGCATGTCACCGGGCTGGTTCGACGTGGGCACCCGCTCCCCGCTGGTCGACACCACGCGGGCACGCGCGGAACTGGCCTGGACGCCGCGCGTGAGCAGCATGGACTGCGCCCGCGAACAGCTCGCCGGCCTCGCCGACGCCACACCCGGCCCGAGCCCGGCCCTGCGCCGCGACCGCCTCCGCGACGACAAGCGCGCCGACGCGGTGACCTGACGACCGGCACGGGGCCGGCGGGTCGGCCGGCGCGGAACAGCCGTGGTGCGCGTGGCGATCCCGCCCGTCAGAACGCGTACCGAACGCGCAGGTACGGTGCGTGCCGGTCGATCAGGTCGAGCAGTTCGCCCAGCAGCCGGCGCTTGAGGCCGTGCCGGTAGCGGACGTTGGCGCCGCCGCCCTCGCTGCGCTTGGCCTCCTGCAGGTCGGGACGCCACAGCACGTCCTCGGCGCGGGGGTGCCAGCGCAGGTTCACCTCGTGCAACGCCTCGTTGTGGGTGAGCATGATGATCTCCGCGGCCAGCTGGTCGCGGGTGCCGGGGGAGGCCGCGTCGCCCAGCGCCTCCAGCAGCTCGCGCCAGTCGTCCAACCACCCGTCGTGCACGACGACCGGGCTGAGGTTGACGTGCACCTCGTAGCCGGCGGCGTGGAAGTCGTCCAGCGCGGCGAGCCGGTCGGCGATGGGGCTGGTGCGGATGTCGAGGAGCTTCGCGACGCGGTCGGGCATCAGGGAGAACCGCACCCGGGTGCGGCCCCGCGGGTCCCAGTCCAGCAGGTCGCGGTTGACGTGCTTGGTCGCGAAGGACGCCTTGGCGGTGGGCAGCCCGCGGAACAGCTCCACCAGGTCGCGCACGTTGTCGCTGAGGATCGCGTCCACCGAGCAGTCCGAGTTCTCGCCGATGTCGTAGACCCACGCCGCGTCGTCCACCTGGCCGGGCTCGGTCATCGGTCCCTGGCGCGCGACGTGGCGGGCCAGGTAGCCGGTGATCTGCTCGATGTTCGCGAACACCGTGATCGGGTTGGAGTAGCCCTTGCGCCGCGGCACGTAGCAGTACGCGCAGGCCATCGCGCACCCGTTCGCCGTGGACGGTGCGATGAAGTGGGCCGAGCGCCCGTTGGGCCGGGCGCTGAGCGACTTCTTCACCCCGAGCACCAACGCCTCCTGCTTGATGCGCACCCAACGCCGGGCGTTGGCTTCGTCGCCGTGCAGCTCGGGGATGCGCCAGTGGCTGTCGACCTCGACGCGTTCCGCGTCGGGGAACCGGTCGAGCACCTCCCGCCCGCGCGGCAGTTCCCCGGCGGCGTGCTCGACGTAGATGCGGGTCGGGGAGATCAACGGTGGGGGCGTCACGTCTCCAGTGTCCGAACGGGACCGACGAAAACGCACGTCAGGTGCTGCTCTGTGGGCCGACTCACTTCAGCGGATGGCGACGTCGTCGTCGGTGGACCAGCCCTCCGGGTCGCTGCTCGGTGCGGCCGTGGCAGTGGCGGGGAAGAGGGCGGACGCGAGGCAGGGGCTGACCAGTCCCGCGGATGTCGATCGCCACGGCATGGGGGTTCCCTTCTCCGGCCGGTGTGCACCCTGGGCCAAGCGCAGCAGCACGACGCGAGGCCGCGCAAGATGCGCGCCCCGGCGTCACCCGATAAGGGCGGAAAATGAACCGATCGAACGACCCCCGCTTCTCGGTGGCCCCTCCCTTCAGGTGCGCCCTCCGGCGCATTACCGGCTCAGGTCGGACGAGAACCGACACCCGTCCGCCAAGCCGCTCGGTGATCCACGAACGCGCTCGAAATAGCCGACATCGATCACGCGCTTGATCGACTGGTGCGCCGGTGGGCGGATCCGGCGAAGCGCTCGGGTCGGGATTTCCACGTCCTGTCCCGGTCGCTTATGGGCAGCGCGGCCGGTCGGCGTGCCGCGCTGATCGACGTCGCGGCGAATAGCGGCCGTTCCGCGAGCGCTCGGCACCTCTCGGGTCGTACCTCCTCCACCTGCACGGATGAGGTCTTCGGCAGGCCAGGGTCGCTGAACCGCCGCGATTGCGCAATACCGGACGAAGCCCGCTGCTTCGGACTTCCGCGCGGGTGGCATCCGTTGGGGTTGGCCATGGTCCGTACGCCAGCGGAATTGCTCTGTCGGGGTGCATGGCGAGTCTTGGTGGGGCGTGTATAAATTCGGGGAAGCGTCCGCTGTCACCGCCGAAAAGGGCGGTCTCGAACCCATTTGTCGAACCGGTCGTGCACTGCTCGTGGCGCATGGATTTGATTTCGCGATTCCGGATGACGGGAGAACGACGGCATGTCGGCGGTCGGGACCAGCGTGCGGAGACACCGGGACTTCCGGCTGTTCTGGCTCGGTGGCGCGGCTGCCCTGCTCGGCTCGCACGCCTCGGCGCTGGTGCTGCCGGTGCTGGTACTGCTGCTCGGCGGCTCACCGGTGACGGCGGGTGTGCTGGGCACGGTGGTCGGGTTGGCCGAGGTGCTGGTCTCGCCGGCGGCGGGCGTCTACGCGGACCGCGCGCCGCGCCGGCCGATGATGGTGATCTCCGCCCTGGTCGCGGGCTGCGCGGCGACGGTGATCGCGCTCGCGGTGCTCACGGGTCGCGCGTCGTTGCCGGTGCTGTTCGCCGCCGCGGTCGTGGAAGGCGTCGCCACCGCCTGCTACGCGGCAGCCGCGTCGGGCGCCATCCGCGCGATCCTCCCGTCGGACGACCCGGCGGGCGCGCTCGGCGCCCTGCAAGCCAGGGAGAAGGCCGCCAAGCTCGCCGGACCGGGCATCGGCGGTGGCCTGTACCAGCTCGCGCCCTGGGCGCCCTTCCTCGTCCACGCCTTCGCCTACGCGGTCACCGCCCTGTGCGCGGGCCTGCTCAGCTCGGACCTGCGACCGGCGCGGACCGAGGACCGCAGGTCCTCCTTCCTGCGGGACTTCGCCGACGGCGTGCGGTTCCTGTGGGCCGAACCGTTCCTGCGGTTCATGGTCACGTGGGCCGCGGGCGTCAACCTGGTGCTGGGCGCGCTGTACTTCCACGTCATCCTCGTCGCGCGCCTGCACGGCGCGTCCGCCGCCACCATCGGCCTGCTGCTCACCGCGGCGGGGGTGGCGGGCCTGCTCGGGGCGCTGGCCGCGCCCTTCTTCCTGCGCCGCTTCACCCCGACCCGCCTGGTCCTGGTCGTCTCGTGGCTGGTCGTCCTCGTCGCGTTCATGTTCACGACCACCCCGCCGCCGCCGGTGATGGGCGCCCTCCTGGCCGCCGTGTCGGCCCTCACCCCCGCGCTGAGCATCGCGTTCCAGAGCAAGGCGATCACCAGCACCCCGGACGGGATGCAGGGCCGGGTCGGGACCGCGCTGGGCGTCGTCGGGGAGGGCACGGGCGCGGTGGCGCCCCTGGCCGCGGGCGTGCTCGTGGCCGCGCTCGCCCCGGCCCTCGTCGCCGTGGTGCTGGGCACGGCGCTGGTCGCGATCGCGCTCTACACGACCGTGACCGTGCGATCCCTGGCGGCGCCGGCCGGGGCCGACCGCACCCCCGAGCCGGTGGAGGAGTGACCGCGTGAAGATCGACGTCCAGGTGTTCTTCCCGGAGGTGCCCGCCTTCGCCGAGTTCGCGCCCGATCGCGCGGTCTACACCGGTGACGTGGACGGCCGGTGCGAGATTTTCACCCGGTCCGCCGCGGGCGCGCGCCAGGTCACCGACCGACCGCAGGGCACGATCAGCTGTGCGATCGACCCGACCGGCGCCGAGGTGTGGTGGTTCGACGACGACCTCACCGAGGTGGGCCGCTGGCGGATCACCCCGTTCGACGGCGGGGACTCCGAGGACGCCGGGGTGCCGCCCGGACGCGCGGCCGGGCTCGCCATGTCCGCGGACGGCACCGCCGCGGTCGGCGTCGGCCGCGGTGGCCTCTCGGTCTACCGGAGGAGCCCGGACGGCCGGGTGGACCACGTCGGCGACTTCGACGGCCACGCCACGCTCGTCGACCTGTCCCATTCCGGCCGGCTGGCCGTGCTCGCCCGCGACCCCGAGGACCCGGTGCCCGCGGTGGTGCTGGACCTGGTCACGGGCGAACGGCTGCCGCTGCGGTTGCCGGGACGCGCCCTGTGGGTCTCGGGGTTCGCCCCGGTCGAAGGCCCGGAACGGCTGCTGCTGACCACCGCGGACGGCGCCGCGTACCGCCTGGCCGAGTGGACCCCGGCCGGCGGTCTCCGCGAGCTGCGCTGGTTCGACTCCGACACCGAGATCGCGCCGACCTGGTACCCCGACGGCCGGCGGGTCCTGGTGCGCCGGGACCGGCACGCCCGGTCCGAACTGCGCGAGCTCGACCTGGAGCGGCGGACCGACGTGCCCGTGCCGACGCCGCGCGGCAGCATCCTGGCCGCCCAGGTGCAGCCCGACGGCGACCTGCACTACGTGTGGACCGACACGACGCACCCGCCGCACCTGCGCACCGCGTCGGGCCGGTGGTCGTCCGGCGGCACGCGGAACGCGACCGTGGCGGGCGTGACGGGCGAGGCGTGGGTCGACACCCCGGCCGGACCCGTGCACACGCTGCTCACCGCGCCGGACTCACCCGGACCGCACCCCACCGTGTTCCTGCTGCACGGTGGCCCGCACACCGCCGCCCGCGACGCCTACGACGGCCTGGTCTCGGTCTTCACGGGCATCGGCTGCACCGTGGCCAGGCCGAACTACCGCGGCTCGACGGGCTACGGCCCGGCCTGGCGCAACGACTTCTCCGACGGTCCCGGTCGCACGCAGCTCCTCGACCTCGCCGCCGTGCGCGAGCACCTGGTCGCGGCGGGCGTGGCCGACGAGGACCGCACGGCGGTGGTGGGCACGTCGTGGGGCGGCTACCTCGCCCTGCTCGCCGCGGGCGTCCAGCCGGCGCTGTGGAGTGCGGTCGCGGCGGTCAACCCGATCGCGGACTACGTCGCCGCCTACCGCGGCGCCACGCCCGCCGTGCGGGCCCTCGACCGCCGCATCTTCGGCGGGGACCCCGACCAGCGGCCCGCCGAGTACGCCGCGGCGTCCCCGATGTCCCACGTCGCCTCCGTGCGGGCGCCGGTGCTGGTCCTGGCCGCCACCGAGGACGACCGCTGCCCGCCGGACCAGGTCGCCGCCTACGTCGCGGCGCTGGAGGCGCACGGCGTCGAGCACGAGCTCCAGTGGACCCCCTCCGGCCACGAGGGCCGCACGGGCGCGGTCCACCGCCAGATCATCGGCTCCGTGGTGAGCTTCGTGGCCACGGCGCTGGGAGGGCGGGAGATCTCCGCCCCCAGGAAGACGGGATGAACGAAGGCACCGGCAGCGTGCCGGACCCGTCCGCCCCCGACCACAGGAGGGAGGTGACGACATGCGCAAGCGCGTCATCAAGAACGACCCGATCAGCGGCAACCGCGACCAGAGCCGCGGCGTCGAGGTGAGCGTGTCCGTCAGCGTCAGCTTCTGACGGCGAGCCACCAGGTGGCAGAGGCGGGCGGTACCCGATCGCCCGCCTCCCACCCCCCGCACCCCCAGGATCCGGACACCACAGACGCGAGCACGACGAAAGCGAGCCGCAGTGCGAATCGTTCTGGTCAACATGCCGTGGGCGCTGATAGACGTGCCCTCGCTGGCGCTGGGCATCCTCAGCACGGCGGTGCGCCGCGAGGTCCCCGGTACCTCGGTCGAGGTCGTGCACGCCAACCTGGACTACGTGGACTGGATCGCCGAGCACCGGTCGTTCACCGTCCGCGACTACTACTTCTACTCGCTCGACACCTACTTCCAGGGCGTCGGCGACTGGGTGTTCACCTCGGCGCTCTACGACGACCCGCACTGGCGGGTGGACGAGCTGACCGAGCTGGTGCCGATGCCGGACGAGCAGCGCGCGATGTCCTTGGAGCTGCACGAGACCGCGCCGGAGTTCGTCGCGGAGACCGCTCGGCGCATCGCCGAGCGCAACCCGGACCTGGTCGGGTTCACCTCCACCTTCCAGCAGAACGTGCCCGCCCTGGCGGTGGCCAAGGAGCTCAAGCGCATCCTGCCGGACGTCCGCGTCGCCCTGGGCGGGGCGAACTGCGACGGCGTGCAGGGCGAGGCGATCCACCGCAACTTCCCGTTCGTCGACTACGTGCTGCGCGGTGAGGGCGAGGTCGCCTTCCCCGCCCTGGTCGCGGCGATGCGCGACGACGTCCCGCCGACCGCCGTGCCCGGCCTGTGCTGGCGGGGCGACGACGGCGCGGAGGTGGTCAACCCCATGGTGACCACGCCACTGGCGCCCGCGCAGATCGTGGCGCCGGACTACGACGGCTACTTCGAGCGCCTCGACGAGTCGGTGGTGCGCGACTGGGTCGACCCGAAGCTGGTCGTGGAAGGCGCGCGCGGCTGCTGGTGGGGCGAGAAGCACCACTGCACCTTCTGCGGGCTCAACGGATCGTTCATGCAGTTCCGCAGCAAGAGCCCGGACGTCTTCTGGGACGAGATCGTCGACCTGGTGCGCAAGCACCAGGTGCTGGACATGTTCGTCGTGGACAACATCCTGGACATGAACTACGTGCGCACCCTGCTGCCCACGATCATCGAGTCCGGGTACGACCTGCGCATGCAGTACGAGATCAAGTCGAACATGAACCGCGGCCAGCTGGCCACGCTCGCCGCGGCCGGGCTGGTCAACGTGCAGCCCGGCGTCGAGAACCTCGACAGCCGGGTCCTCAAGATCATGGACAAGGGCGTGACGGGCTGCCACAACGTGCGGATGCTGCGCGACGCGGCGTCGGAGGGCCTGTCCATCGCGTGGAACTACCTCTACGGCTTCCCGGGTGAGACCGAGGACGCCTACCTGTCGGTGATCGAGCAGATGCCGGCCCTGCACCACCTGCCGCCGGTGGAGGGCGTCGCGCGGATCGTCATCGAGCGGTTCAGCCCGTACTTCAACCGCCCGGAACTCGGGTTCGCCAACCTGGGCCCCGGCACGCAGTACGCGATGAACTACGACCTCCCGCGGACCGAGCTGATGGACCTGGCCTACCTGTTCACCTCCGACGCGCTCGGCGTGGGCGAGGACATCGGGGACCGGCTGCGCGACGCCGCCGAGCGGTGGCAGCAGGAGTTCCCCACCAGCAGGCTCAGCCACACCGACCTCGGCGACCGGATCCTGCTCGTCAGCCGCCGCGCGGACTACGACTGGACCAGCCGGTGGCTGGACGACCCGTGGGAGGTCGCGCTGTTCCGACTGCTCGACCAACCGCACGCGCCGGGCGCGCTGTCGCGCAAGCTCGCCGCGGCGGGACTGGACGGCGACCCGGGTCGGATCGCCGACGCCCTGGCGCAGTGGCTGCGGCTCGGGGTGCTGTTCACCGAGTGCGACACCTACGTGCACGTGGCGCCGATCGCCCGCAACCAGGAACTGATGAGACTGCCCCGGCCCGAAACCGAACCGGAGCGCACCCGGTCCGACATCGAGGAGGTGCCCGCGTGACCGCCGCCGTCCAGGCATTCGACCACCGACCCGCCCCGGTCCCGCTGCTGCTCTGGCGCGACCACGACGACGCCGTCCTGCACCTGCCGGAGCTGGCGATGGGGGAGCAGCCCGCGTCGGGCGACCCGCAGGCCACGGCCGCGGACCTGTACGCCAGGGGCGTCCGCAAGGTCTCCGTCGGCAGCCCGGTGGACCTCGCCGGCGGGATGGACGCCAAGACCCTGGTGTGGCTCATGGTCTTCCTGCGCGAGCTGACCAGTTGGAGCGTCGCCTACGACTGGACCATGATCTCCGGCAAGCACCAGGACGTGTGGGCGCGCCTGAACCACCTCCGCCCGCCGCGCGCCATGCCGGACCACCCCGACGCCGACGTGGTCCTGGAGCAGTGGCGGAGCACGTACTACCTGTGCAAGTGCATCCACCGGCACGGTCCGGGCTTCCTGGAGGTCAGGGACCGCCGGGCGGGCGACCTGTCGCGCTTCGTCATCGACGACCCCGACTACCTCGCCGCGGTGGACACCCTGATGCCGGGCGCGCGGTCGGACTCGATCCCCCCGGACGTCCTCGCCCACCTCGCCGACGAAGGGCTCGTCGGCACCGTGGACGCCTTCGCCTGGTGGCTGCCCTACCGGGTCCGCCGCTGGCCCTGGCCGTCGATGATCGTCTGACCCCGGCGCCGCTCCGTGGACGGCGGGGTCCGGGGCACCACTCCGGACGAGTTCGGCGACTCCTGCGATCGCCGTCGGGTCACGGCCGGTTCGGCTGTGCCCCATCGCGCAGGTACACGAGCGTCGCGAGCACCCGCCGGTTGCGGTCATCGCCGGGCGTGAACCCCAGCTTGGTGAAGATGTTGCCGATGTGCTTGGTCACCGCGGCTTCGGAGACGACGAGTTCCTCCGCGATGGCGGCGTTGGAGTAGCCCTCGGCCACCAGTCCGAGGACCTCGCGTTCGCGGTTCGACAGCGTCGCCAGCGGAGTGCTGCCGCGCTTCAGCAGCTTGCGCACCACCTGCGGATCGATGACCGTCTCGCCCGCCGCCACCCTGCGCAGGGTGGAGATGAACTCCCGCACGTCCCCGACCCTGTCCTTCAGCAGGTAGCCGACGCCGATCCCGCCGCCGGAGTCCAGCAGGTCGGAGGCGTAGCCGGTCTCCACGAACTGGCTCAGCACCACCACTCGCAGCTCCGGCCGCTCCTGCCGCAACCGCACCGTCGCCCGCAGCCCTTCGTCGGAGAACCCCGGTGGCATCCGGATGTCGGTGACCACGAGGTCGGGGTCGTGCTCGGTGACGGCGGTGATCAGCGCTTCCGCATCCCCCACGGCCGCCACCACGTGGAACCCGAACCGGTCCAGCAGGGCCGAGAGCCCTTCCCTCAGCAGTGCGCCGTCCTCGGCGAGGACGGTGCGGATCACCGGTTGTCCGGGCTGCACGGGAACTCCGCTCGAACCGTGGTGGGCCCACCGGTGGGGCTGGACAAGGACAAGGCGCCGCCGAGGGCCGCGGCACGGTCGGCGAGACCGGTCAGCCCGGTGCCGCGCCCGGCGTCCGCACCTCCTCGCCCGTTGTCGGTGACCTCCACCGTGAGCACGTCGCGCCGGAGCCGCGCCGTGACCTCGATCCCGGTGGCCCCGCTGTGCTTGATCGAGTTGCTCAACGCCTCTGCCACGACGAAGTACGCCGCGCCTTCCACCGCACCGGGTGGCCGCTCCGGGATGGCGCAGGCCACCGCCACCGGTATCGTCGACCGGTCCGCGAGCTCCTGCAACGCGGCCGGCAAGCCCAGGTCCGACAACGCCTGCGGGTGGATGCCGTGGACGAACTCCCGCAGCTCCGCCAACAGCTGCCTGGCCTGTTCGTGGGCGTTGGCCACCGATTCGGCGCCGGGGGAGTCCGGCGGCACCTCCAGTCGCGCGAGCCCCAACCGCAGGATGAGGCTGACCACCCGCTGCTGCGCCCCGTCGTGCAGGTCCCGCTCGATCCGCCGCCGTTCCACCTCGAACGCGGTGACCAGGCGCTCCCGTGACCGCGAGACCTCCACCAACTCGGTCCTCAGCCGTTCGTCCGACACCCCGGACAGCAGCGCCCTGGCCGTCGCGGCGTGCAGCCCGGCCAGGGCGGCGAACAGGTACAACGTCACCGGGAACAGGGCCACTCCCAGCAGCGAGTACGGCAGCGCCTCCGCCACCGTGCCCGCCTGCCCGAGACCGAGCGCGAGGGTGCTGCCGGGCGTGACCAGCAGCGGGCTGACGATCAGCGAGAGGACCATCGTCATGGTCAGGACGAGCGCCGCGCTCGGCAGCGCCGCCAGCGTCACCACGACCAGGTAGACGACCTTCCGCCAGGTCGCGGACTCGGTGTACCGGTCGCGCAACCAGCCGAACCGGTCGCCGTTGCCGGAGGCGCGCGGCCACGGCACCGGGTCGGTGTGGACCAGCCGCAACCGCACCCGCTCCGCCCGGGCCACCGGGAGGGCTACCAGCGGACCCCCGGCCACGACCAGCAGCAACCCGGCCAGCCCCACCAGCACCGCCTCGCCCAGCGCGATCGGCTCCGTCCCGAGGAACCGCAGGACCAGGTACACCCAGGGCAGGCACAACGCGGCGACCGGCACGCCGACCAGCACCGACACCACCGGCGTGCTCATCACGAACGACAGGCCCCGCCACGGCCAGCCGGTCAGGAGGAACCGGCGAAGTGCCATCGACTCCCAGATCGTGCGTGCGCTGCGTACCGACACGACGCACAACGTAGTCAGCACCGGCGTGGAGGCAGCCGGTGGTCTCGGTACAGGAGGTGGAGAAACCTCTACCTCCTGTACGGAGGTTGAGGACAGTGACACCCGTGCGAGGCGTGCGGTTGGCTGGTTCCACCGGCGGCCAGGCAAGCGGGCGACAGGTCGGGAGGGGGCTCGCGACAGTCGTGCCACTGGTTGCCCGTCACGAACAACGGGGGTTTGCCATGCCTTGGAACCAGCACCTCGACGCCGGCCACCGGCCGGGGGCGCCGCCCGCCGGCCACCCGGCCGTGGAACTGCACCGGGTCACGCGGTTCTACGGGTCGGAGAACACCGGCGTGGCCGCGCTCGACAACGTCAGCCTGAGCTGCCCGACCGGTACCTGGACCGCCATCATGGGCCCGTCGGGCTCCGGCAAGTCGACCTTGTTGCACTGTGCCGCAGGGCTGGACCAGGTCACCCGCGGACGTGTCCTCCTCGCGGGACGCGACATCACCGCGGCGCCGGACAGCGTCCTGACCGAGCTGCGGCGGCGCACGATCGGGTTCGTGTTCCAGAGCTTCAACCTGATCGGCTCGCTGACGGCCGAGCAGAACGTCGCGTTCCCCTCGAAGCTCGCCGGGGTGCGGGTGTCCAAGAGCGAGGTCCGACAGGTGCTGGCCGGCGTGGGGCTCGCCGATCGCGCGGGTCACCGGCCCCGCGAGCTCTCCGGCGGCCAGCAACAGCGGGTCGCCATCGCTCGGGCGATGATCTCCCGACCCGCCGTGCTGTTCGCGGACGAACCCACCGGCGCGCTGGACTCCGGTTCCGCGAGAACGGTCCTCCAACTGCTGCGCACCATGGTGCGGAGCGCGGGCCAGACCATCGTCATGGTGACGCACGACCCCGCGGTCGCGGCCGGCGCCGACACGGTCGTCTTCCTGGCCGACGGCCGGATCGTGGACCGCATCGGCACGCCGACCATCCGCGACGTCGCCGAGCGGCTCGCGCGGTGGGAGAGCTGAGCCGTGTTCCGGATGTCGTTCAGCACGTTCCGCGAGCGGTGGGAACTGTTCACCGGAGCCATTCTCAGCGTGGCCGTCGGTGTCGCCCTGGTCCAGGCCTCGATGCTGGTCCTGGTGGCCACGGGAGAGCCGCGGATCCCACCCGGGTTGTCCCGCCAGGCAGAGGACCAGGTCCGCGAGGGCTTCGTCGGCGCCGCGACCGTCATGGGCATGACCGCGTTCCTGGCGGTGTTCCTCGCGGTCTTCATCGTGAGCTCCACGTTCGGCTTCACCGTCGCCCAGCGCCGCCGCGACCTCGCCCTGCTGCGCCTCACCGGCGGGAGCCGCGGCCAGTTGCGGGCGCTGCTGCTGTCGGAGTCCCTGCTGCTCGGCCTGGTGGGATCCGCGCTGGGCGTGCCGTTCGGGTGGGTCGCGAAGTACGCGCAGACGTGGCTGCTCGTCGGGATAGGCCTGCTGCCGGAGGGTTTCACCGTCCCGTGGCGGATGTGGGCCGTGATCGCCGCCGGGGTCATCGGTGTCGGCGTGGCGCTGACCGGTGTGTTCACCGCCTCGCTGCGGGCGGCGAGGATCCAGCCCTTGGAAGCCCTCCAGGAGACCGGCAAGGCCGCCAGGGTGATGACCGCTTCCCGGTGGCTGTCCGGTTTGTCCTTCGCGGGCTGCACGGTCGCGATGGTGGTGTGGGCCCAAGGCGCCAACCTCATCGGCGCGATGATGGCGGCACTCGGGATCTCCATGTTCGGCGCGGTCGCCATGAGCTTGCTGAGTCCCCTGGTCGTGCCGTTCACGGCGTGGCTGTTCGGGGTTCTCGTGCCCGGCAGCACGCTGATCGGCCTGGCGCAGGCCAACCTGCGGGACGGGGTGCGGCGCAGCGCGGCCACCGCCTCGCCGCTGATCGTGCTGGTCTCCCTGCTGCTCGGGCTGGCGGGCACCTTCGCCTCGCTCGCCGCCGCCGGCGGTGAGGAGGCCGAGCGATCCGTGAACGGCCACCTCGTCGTGACCTCCACCGGTGAAGAGGCGGAACGGTTGCCGGGTGTCGAGGGCGTGGCCGTCGCCTCCCGGCAGAACGCCGTGGACATCACGATCACCGTGGAGGAGGCGCAGGACGAGCGGGTGACCACGAGGAACTTCTACACCGGGATCATCGCGGTGGACGCGGCCGACTACGCGCGCACGCACACCCTGTCCCCGTCGGCGGGCAGCCTGGACGCGCTGACCGGCGCCACCGCGTTCACCGGCCCGGCGCGGCACGCCGACTGGATCGACCCCGGCCGGGTGCTCGTGGCCGACATCGACGGGCAGCCGCTGCGGCTCACCGTGGTCGGCGGCCTGCCGGAGACCCTGGAGCCGGGGGACAGCTTCCTGGTCCCGCGCCAGACCCTGCCGCGGCAGGTGTGGGCCGGGGCGCCGACCGAGACCGTCGTCCAGGTCGCGCCGGGGCAGGACCCGGACGCCGTCGCCGAGCGGATCGGGCAGGCGGGCTTCGGCCAGGTGCGGACGGTGTCCGAGTGGGCGGTCGACCGCGCGGAGGGCGCGCAGGCGGGCAACGTCAAGATCCTGACCGTGCTGATGGGCCTGGCCGGGCTGTACGCGCTGATGGCCGTGGTGAACTCGGTGGTCATCGCCGGAACCGAACGCCGCCGCGAGTTCGCCGTCTCCAGGGTGACCGGGCTGACCCGGCCCCAGGTGGTCCGCACGGCGGTGGTCGAAGCGACCGCCGCGGCGGTCATCGGCCTGCTGCTCGGGTGCGTGGTGGCCGGGATGGGCCTGGCCGGCATCGCCGGCGCCGTCGACGAGGCGATCGGCGTGCCAGTGGTGGCCGTCCCCTGGGCGCTCCTCGTGGTCGTCGCGATCGGTTCGGTGGGCATCGTGGCGGTCACCAGCGCCGTTACCGCGACGATCGCGACGAAAGCACCGCCTGTGTCCCTGGTCACGACCAAGGAATGAGCCGGCAGTCGTGAAGTGCCGGCCGTCCTCACGCGGGGAGGGCGGGGTGGTCGAACAGGGGGTGCACGCCTGTTCGCCGCAGCAGGCGGTCCAGGTGGGTGGGGCGGTGGGCGAGCACCAGGCGCAGGCCGTGGGCGGTGGCGGTGCCGCGCAGTGACAGCAGCACCGACAGCGCGTAGGAGTCGAAGTAGGTCAGTCCGGTCATGTCCAGGACCAGGCAGCGTGCGGACGTCGGGGCTGCCGGTTCGGTCGCGGGGTGGACGGCGTCGCCGTCGACCGGTCCGTCGCTCAGGGCGTGGGCGACGGTGTCGGCGAACTGGTCGGCGTTGTCGAAGCCGAGTTCGCCGG
Source organism: Actinosynnema sp. CA-299493 (assembly GCF_050946825.1). Taxonomy (NCBI): domain Bacteria; kingdom Bacillati; phylum Actinomycetota; class Actinomycetes; order Pseudonocardiales; family Pseudonocardiaceae; genus Actinosynnema; species Actinosynnema sp. CA-299493. Next base: position 6,150,420 of record NZ_CP191993.1, on the reverse strand, counting down.
CCACGGTGACGGTCAGGTGCCCGTGGTGCGCGAACGTGACGGTCAGGCGCGGCGGGGATGACGGCGGTCGGGTCATGACGCGGAGTGCTCGGGGTCGAGGGCGGCGAGGCGGCTCCGGGCGGCGGTGAGCACGGCGGTGGCGCGGGGGAAGTCGCGCAGTTCGTCGGCCAGCAGTCGCAGTGCCGCGGGCAGCAGGTGGTGGGGGACGCCGCGGGTGGTCAGGACGTGCGCGGTCCAGGTGGTGAAGTCGGTGAACAGCGCTTCGTCGTCGGTGTAGAGGGCGGCGGCGAGGAACTCGGTGATGTGGGTCAGGTCGTCGGCGGTGTGCTCGCGTCGCAGGTCGTCGTAGCCGCGCATCGCCTCGAACTGCTGCTCCAGGCCGGTGTAGACGTTCTTGACCAGCTGGACGGTGCTGCGGGCGACCATGGTGTATTCCTGGTCGCCGAGGTGGGGCAGGTGGTCGATGGTCCCCGTCCCCGTCCGCGGGTAGGTGGGCGGGTTGGTCGCGAGCAGGTCGGCGGCGGCACGGGCGTGAGGCGCCCACGCGTCCGCGCCCAGGCGGCGGGCGTGGCGGCCGTCGGCCCCGAACGCGGCGCCGCCGGCCAGGACCGGGACTCCCGCGGCCTGGCAGGCGGTGATGGCCGCGTGCGTGCGCGGCAGCCGGGTGGCCAGCGACGCCGACAGCGCCACGACGTCCGGGCCGGTGCGGTGCAGGTGGGCCACCAGGTGCGGGGTGGGTACCTGGGCGCCGAGGTAGTCCACGGCGAACCCGCGCAGGCGGAGCACCTCGGCCAGCAGCCGGGCGGGCAGGGCGTGCCACTCGCCGTCCACGCACGCCACGGTGACCCGCGCCCGGTGCGGGCGGAGGCGGGGCAGGCTCGCGGACAGCACGCCGACCACCCGGTCGTTGATGGCGGTGACGGCGTGCTCCTGGGCCACGGTGAACCGGTTGGCCGCCCACTCCACGCCGACGCGGGCCTGCACGGCGCCGATGACGTCGAGCAGCGCGGTCTCGGCGGGCATGCCGTCGGCGAGCGCGTCGAGCACCACGTCGGTGGCGGCGTACTCGTCACCCGTGACCAGCGCCTGCCACAGCCGCTCGACCGCCTCCTCCGGACGGGAGCCCGCGTGGTGGAGGTCCGCCGGCGCGGTGCGGGAGGGAGCGGTGTGGGACGGGGACTGCCTGTTCAAGGGTTCTCCCGATGCGGTGGTGTCCTCGGGTGCGGTCGTCGTGGCCTGCGGGTGGGGGATCGGCGCGCCGGCAGGACGAGTCATGTCGTGCGCCGACCCCGGGGTGCGGTGATCGCGAGCAGCGCGGTGTCGTCGTGGTCGCGGGTGCCGACCCAGCGGGACACGAGCATGTGCACGTGTTCCACGATCGCTTCGGCCGGCATGCCCGCGCACGTGGCCAACGCCCTGCTCAGGCGCTCCTCGCCGAACATCTCCCGGCCCATCGGCCCGCCGTGGGCCTCGGTGACGCCGTCCGTGTAGAGCAGGCACGTCTCACCTGGCTCCAGCAGCACCTCGGCGGTGGTCGCGGAGACCTCGGGCAGCACGCCGATCAGGGTGCCGGCGGTGTCGATCTCCTCCACGCCGCCGTCGCGGCGGAGGACCAGCGGCGGCAGGTGCCCGGCGCTGGTCAACCGCAACCGGACCCCCTCGGGAACCCGGGTCACCGAGGCCAGCACGAGGGTGACGAAACGGGTGTGGTGGGAGTTGAGCAGGGCGTCGTTGAGCATGGACAGCACCCGCTGGTGGTCGTCGGCCAGCGACAGCAGCGCCTGGAGGGTGGTGCGGACCTTCCCGGTGAGCACCGCGGCCTGCATGCCCTTGCCGCACACGTCGCCCAGCACCACCAGCGACCCGTCGGCCTGCTCGGCGGCCTGGGCGCGGTCGACGCGCGTGCCCTCCGCGACCAGCGGGTGCACGTCGTAGAAGTCCCCGCCCACCCGCTCGGTGTCGCTCGCGGGTCGGTAGCGACCGGCGAACTCCACCCCGCCGATGCGCCGCAGCGTCGGCGGCAGCAGCTCGCGCAGCAGCAGTTCGGTCAGGTCCGCCTGGTGGGCGTACAGCCGCGCCGCCGACATCGCCGCACCCGCCCGTGCCGCGAACAGCCGCGCGAAGCCTTCTTCCTCCTCGGTGAACCCCTCCTGCCCTTGCAGGCGCAGCAGCACCAGCGCACCGGCGGGCACGCCGTGCCCGGGCAGCGGCGTCAGCACCACCGAGCCGACCGGTCCGAAACCGTCGGGGACCAGCCAGCCCGGCATCGCCTCCGGGTCGATCCACCGCGAGGGCACCGGCGGGAACCCCTGCAACGCCTCCGCCAACCCCACGACCTGCTCGGGGTCGGCATCCGACACCGCGAACGTGCTCTCCCCGCCGCGCTCGCACGCGGTGACCGGCAGTCCACGACCCGTGCCGCCCGGCGCCACCACCAGCGCCGCGTCGGCCAGGTGCGCCGCGGCCAGCTCAGCGGTGACCTGCATGCACCGCTGCGGGTTGAGCGAGGTCAACAGGGCGGACGAGACCTGGCCCAACAAGGCCGTGCGCTCCTGCTCCACGCGCAGCGCCTCACGGGCCAGGCGGACGTCGGTGTCCTCCACCAACCACCAGGCGACCGCGCCGTCCTCGAAGACCGGGTGCGCCTCGAAGCTGCGCTCGCCGACCATCCCCGACACCCGGACCGGCCTTCCACCGGACGAGGTCTCCTCGTGCGCCCGTCGCAACCAGCCGGCGACCGCGCCGTCCATCGACTCGCCGACCCTGGCCAGGGGGAACAGGGCGCCGGCCGGTGGGTTGACGGACTTGATCGCACCGTCGGCATCGGCCACCAGCACCGGGTAGGGCGCGGCCTGCCACGGCACGTCGGCCACGCGGTGAGCGGGAAGGGTCACATCGTCTACGTCGGTCACATCGGAAGGCATCTTGGTGACGCCCGTCACCTCATAACGTCATCGGGCGGCTCAAGCCCATCTTCACGACTGTCCGCGGTCGGTGTGGTCCCGGGCAAGCCAGTTACGACTGGACCTCAGATTACCCGCACTGCCGCATTCGTGCGATCAGGTGACGAAGGCCGGCGGCGGGCGAGGACGGGTCACCGGTTCGATCCCAGGACCGCCCACGGTGTGTTTCCCCTGGTGAACGGCCTACATGCGATCACTGTCCGTGGGTCGACCTGTCCGTGGGTCATTCACGAACATCATCCGTGGTCGGTCACGACGTCACGGTGCTACGGCCGGCGGTAGATCGTGATGGAGTGGCCGACCTCGTCGATCGGGGTGCCGCCGTCGATCAGCGCGGTCAGGTGGTCGTCGGCCTTGGCGATGGAGGAGTTCGACACGACGAGCAGTCCGCGCACCTGGTCCGGGGGCACGGTGCGCGGGTCGGCGGCGTCGATGCCGTGGCGGGAGGGCAGGCCGCTGCCCTTGTAGACGAGCCAGACCCGCTCGCCCGGGTAGCGCTGCCTCAGGCGCTCCGCCAGCCGGCCCAGGTCCTGGCCCCAGTCGACGTTCGAGTCGTGCAGGTGCAGACGGGTCTTCGCTGGCCCTCCGAACGCCTCGTTGGCGTACGGCAGGTAGTACGGGTACGTCCGCAGCGAGCTGGTCGCGGCGAAGACGACCAGGACCACCGCGGCGCCGTGCGCCCACCGCCGGCGCACGGCGACCACGCCGGTCGCCGCGACCGCCAGGAACATCGGCACGAAGATCGCGTACCGGACGCCGAGGTCGCGGTCGCCGGTCATGGCCGCGGCCAGCAGCACGGCCGTGGGAACGAGGACGTAGGGCGCCGCCGGGCGGAGCCGGGGGACCGCCACCACCGCGACCGCACCGGCCGACCAGAGCACCAGCGCACCCAGCGGCGTCTTCACCAGCAGCGCGGCCGGCAGGTAGTACCAGAGCGAACCGGAGTAGTGCCTGCCGAACAGGAAGCCGCCCCACACCCGGTTCTCGAAGCCCAGTTGGACGAGCATCCCGTCCCGGTACGGCTCGGGGAACGGCAACCAGGCGACGAGCGGGCGCAGGCCCTGGACGGCGGCCAGGTCCCGCGGCGTCTCCCAGCCCAGCCGCGGGTCCACGGCCAGGTAGGAGGCCCACACCACGGCGACCGCGAGCAGGGCCACGGCTGCCGCCGCCGCGCCGATCCCGGGGAAGCGGGCCGACCGGGTGGTTCCGTCCGGGCCGGGGTCGCGCGTGCGGCGGGCGTGCCGGACGGACAGCACGACCAGGAGCAGCAGCACCGGAACCGCGGCCAGGGCGTTCATCTTCGTGGCGAGGGCCGCTCCCAGGGCAAGTCCCGCGAGGGGGAGGTAGCGGGTGGGGCGGCGACGGGCCCGCCACAGCAGCCAGACCGACGTCAGCAGGAAACCGGCCACCGGCACGTCGAGCGTGGCCAGCGACCCGTGCGCGATGACGTCGGGTGAGAACGCGTACAGGGCGAGCGCCGCCAACCCGCCGACGGGGCCGACCAGATCGCGGGCGAACGCGAAGACGACCAGGCCGAACAGCAGCGTGAGCACGATCATCGGCAGCCGAGCCGGCACCATCAGCCGTCCCGGGTCGTCGCCCGACCCGTACAGCACGTGCCGGCCGAGCTGGGTCTGATCACCGGCGAAGGCGGGATCGAGGCGCACGTCGGCGAAGGCCAGGCCGGTCGCGATGATCAGCTTCCCCAGCGGGGGGTGCTCCGGGTTGTAGCGCAGGCTGTGCTGCTCCAGGTAGACCGCCGCCGTGCCGACGTAGACCGGCTCGTCGATGGTCGGGGTCTGCTCCACGGCCGCCGTGATCATCGCGACCGCCATCTCGGTGAGGAGCGCGATCACGGCGAGCGCGACCAACCACCGCCGGCGCCGTCGCAGCCAGTCGAATCGGCGTGACGGACGGACGCCTGCTTCCGGCGGCAGGTCTTCGGGGGGCGTCGCGCCCGTGCTCGGCAGCCGGCTCGTGGAGGGCGACAACCCGGAGGTCCTTCCGCGTGGGGAACAGGTCCGCCACTGCGCCGTCGCGAACGGCGGGGTGGACGTGGGGTCAGGCGAGTCCGAGCATCCGCGTGCACCGTTCGACCACTTCGACGTCACCGTCCACCTTGACCTCGCCCGTCGCGATCGCGTCGAGCGGGGTCAGCAGTCGTGCGCCGATCCGGACGAAGGTGTCCGCGGCGCACGTGAGGGTCAGGTCCGGTTCGGTCGCGGGGCCCGGGACGAAGGCGATGTCCCCGCCCCGCACCTCGATGGTGAAGTTGCGGTCGTCCACCCGGAACTCGTAGGTCTCGTCCACGTCGGGGATGCGGTCCCGTTCGACCATGGACTGGAGCGCGAGGAAACCCCACTCGGCGCGGACGGTTTCTTCCGCGTCGCTCTCGCGCAGGAAACCCATTCCCCACTTGGCGATCGTCAGCACGACGGGCCGCAGCCCTTCGCCGACCTCGGTGAGCCGGTACGACCTGCCCCGCTTGTCCTCGGCTACCGGCCGCTGCTCGATCACGCCTGCTTCGCCCAGCGCCCTGAGCCGTTCGATGAGCAGGTTGGGCCCGATGCCCGGCAGGTTGTCCGACAGGCTGCCGAACCGCTGGGGTGAGATCAGCAACTCGCGCACGATGAGCAGCGTCCACCGCTCGCCGATGACGCCGACCCCGGCGGCCAGGCCGCAGAACTGGCCGTAGTTCCGTCGGGACTTCATCGCGTCGCGCCTTCCGCTCAGATCGTCGGCTTGAATTCAATCACGGAGCAACCCCGCCTCAGGTCGGTTGCGTCGAACGGCCGGGGTGCCGGCCGAACGGGCCGTCGTTCACCGCGTCCCAGTCCGTGCCGGGCCCTGTCGAGGGCTGTGATCGCCTTGGTCCACCGAGTGGTCGACCTTGATCGCCTTGTACAGGCGCGGATCGGTCGCGTCGCCGTCTCGCCAGAAGGAGAGGCTCACCTCGCCGCCGGCAGTGCGGATCGATCGAGATCCGTCGTCCGAGGAGGATCCCTCGAACTCCTCGTCCCGCCACGAGCAACCAGCGGTGGCCAATGCTTCCAGGACATCGTCGTACGACATCACCGCGGGGTGCGGGGCACGCCAACCCGACACGGCGTGCGGGAGGCGGAGCGTGTCCCTCCACGCCGGCACGAGGATGGTCACGACCATCCCGTGGCAGATCACCACCTCCAGGTCGTCCCAGAAGTGCAGCCGCGGACGCCACCGGCGCGGCTTGCGGTCGTCCATGCGTCCGTGGAACGGCCCCAGCAGGTCCTGGACCTCGTCCAGCGTCATGCCGCAGCGCAGCGGCCCGAGCCGTCCGGTCCGGGCGAAGCCGACCACGAGATCCGAAAGTCCGGTCACGGTCGACAGGACACCACCTCGCCGAACCGGGGGTGCACCCAGCCCCGTGGACCGGAGCTCCCCGGTGACCCGAGGTCACCTTTCGCTCGACGGCGGGAGGTGGTGTCAGCGGCCGGTGCCGGAGGTCAGTGGGGGGTCGGTGAGGGTGGGACCGTGGAGCACGTAGTGGCGTGGGGTCAGGGCTGCGGGGTGGTGGGGGAGTGCGGCCAGGCAGCGGGCGTGGGCGTCTTGCGGTGTGCGGATCTCGGGGGTGGTGGTCAGGTGGGCCACCAGGGGTGTGCCGTTCTCGGCGGGCAGGATTCGGCTCGTGGACGGCGCCAGGGCGTCGTCCACCAGGGACTGCACCTCGATCAGGTCCACCCAGCAGTTGTCCACGAAGTGCCAGTTGTCGGGACGGGTGATGGGCGGCAGGGCTATCGCTTCCCGCTGTCGTGCAGGGGTCAGGTCCGCGTGGGCCGCGGCGAGGAGCAGGCGCTCCACCGCCGAGAGCAGGGACTCGACCTCCTCCCTCGGGACGAGGCCGGTGTCGGCGGTCCAGACGTCCAGGACCAGGTGGGGGTCGACGTCGGTCAGGCCGAAGCGCAGCGGGGTGCCGTTGCGGGGGGTCGGGCGCCAGCGGATCGTCGTCTCGCCGGGGGTGGGCGTGGGCGGCGCGGGGGCTTGGCGGGTGAAGGGGGTGTTGGGGCCGAACCACGACTCCGGCACCGTGCTGTTGAACAGCGGGTCGTAGTCGAACGACAGGCCGCGGTCGTGCTCGATCCGCTCGTCCGACGCCGCCCGGGCCGCGGCGTCGTACCGGCCGTGCCTGCTGGCCTCCAGGACGGCGGTCCAGGTGTGCTTGACCAGGGCGTCGAAGTCGCGGTCCGCCACGTTCACGGCGGCCAGGCAGCCCTGCGCCAGGGTCCCCACGTATCCGGTCAGCGCGCGGTCGAAGCGGTTGCCCGACAGCAGGGGCAGGATCAGTTCCCGGTAGCCGGTGCGGTGGGACAGGATGGCGCTGACCGCCGCCAGGACGATGCTGGAGCGGCTCGCCCTGGTCCGGGCGGCGATCCGGCGCAGCGCCCGCCCCGCCGCCGGGGACGACATCTCCACCGCCAACGACTCGCCGGTGGCGCGGGCGCCGGGCAGCAGGTAGAGCGAGCGGGGGGTGCGGCGGGACAGCGAGTCCAGGTGGGCGAGCGCCGCCCGTGCCCGGCGTTGTTCCAGCGGGGTGGCCTCGATCTCCGCCTGGTCCAGTGGTTGGCGGCGCGGTGGGCCGACCTCGCGGAGGGACGGGGTCGCGGTCAGCTCCCGGAACTCGTGCTTGAGCACCTCGATCGCCGCCCGGTCCACGGCCAGGTGGGAGAACTCGGCGGCGCAGGCCACCACCAGGTCGTCGTGGTCGGGGGCCACCGCCACCACCAGGCGCACGGCGGGCCGCGTGCCGTCCGGGGTGTCCTGGAGCCAACGCAGGAGCGCCGACGCCGCCGCGGGCTGGTCGGACTCGCCCCACGCGCCTTCGCCCAGGGAGCAGACGGTCATCGGGACCACACCGGACGCCGCCACGGTCTGGCGGGGGTCCTCGCGGCCCGAGTAGGAGGTGCGCAGGCCCTCGTGGCGGGCCACCAGGACGGCCACGGCCGCGGTCACGTCCGGCACGTGGACGCCAGGGGGCACCGGGATGTCCACGGCCAGGGTGGCGTGGAAGTGGTCCGGGGTCCGCATCAGCCAGCGCACGATGTTGAGCTGGCCGAGGGCCAGCGGTCCTTCGCGGTGGCTCAGGCCGGTGAACTCGACCGCCTCCGAGCGCACGGTGGTCAGGCGCACCCGTCGTTTCCGAGGCCGGGTGGGGGCGTTCACCGCAGCGCCGCGCGCAGTGCGGTCGTCAGCTCGCCCGCCTGGTGCCGGCGGACGGTGACGTCGTCGGGCCAGGTGTTCGCCGTCTCGCCGAACACGTCGACCGGAGCCGTCGCCGGCGACGGCCGCCAAGCGGCCAGGGCCTCGGCCAACGCCTCACGCACTCGCGTCACCCGTCGCACGAACGCCGCTGTCGTGTCGGACGGGACCAGGTCGCGGGCCTTCCAGTCCGCGAGCGCCCGCTCCGGGTCCGCGACGTCGGAGGTCCCCGCCTCGACCAGGTCGGGGTCGAGGTCGGCGACCAGGCGCACGTCCGGGAGCAGCGCGGCGACCTCGTAGGCGATCACCGCGCCCACGCCCGCGCCGCCCAGGACGTAGGGGCCGGACGGGTGGGCGGCCCGGATCTCGTCGGCGTAGGCACGGGCCAGGGCGGGCACCGAACCGACCGGCCCGGGATCGGCCGGCGCCGAACCGACCGGCGCCGCGTCGCCGTACAGGCCGGGGGCCTGGAGGCCGTGCACCGGGTAGTCCTCGCCGATGTCCTGCGCGAGTCGGGCGTAGCGGGCCACCTGGCCGTCGTCGGGGTGGATCAGGAACAACGGCGTGCCGTCGCCGTCCTGGACGGGCACCAGAGGGCCCGCCAGGCGGCCGTCGTGCTCGCGCAGGATCGCGGCGAGCGACTCGACCGTGGGGTGTTCCGCCATGACGTTCAGGGGCAGTCGGACGTCCAGCTCGGTGAGCACCGCGTTGATCACGCGGGCCGCGTCCAGGGAGTTGCCGCCGATGCCGAAGAAGTTCTCCCTGATGCCCACGCCGAAGCCGAGGACGTCGTGCCAGACGCGGGACAGCCAGAGCTCGACCGGGTCGCGGGGGCGGTGGTAGTCGGTGTCGACGGGTGTGGTCATCGGGGTGGTGCACCGCCCTCGGAATCGGGAGACAGGCGCCAGCGCTGGATCTTTCCGGCGGCCGTGCGCGGGAGTTGGTCCACGAAGGTGAAGTGCTTGGGGATCTTGTAGCCCGCCAGCAGGCGTCCGCAGTGCGCGGCCAGCTCGGCTCGGCGGGCCGTCCGGTCCGGGCGCAGGACCACGTGCACGCCCACCACCGATCCGAGGGTCTCGTGGGGCACGGCCAGCGCCACCGCGTCGAGCACCGCGTGGTGGTGGCGCAGCGCCGACTCCACCTCGTCGGGGTCCACCTTCTCACCGCCCACGTTGATCGTGTCGTGCGCGCGCGGTTCCAGGTAGAGGTAGCCGTCGGCGTCGAGCCTGCCGCGGTCGCCCACGGTGGCGAAGCCGTCCGGGGTGGTGCGGACGGTCCTGCGGTCCAGGTAGTCGGCGCGGGTGATCGCGTCCGGGGTGCGCAGGTAGACGGTGCCGGGGGTGCCCGGCGGGGTCGGGCGTCCGGCGTCGTCCTGGATGCGGATCCGGGTGAGCACCCCGCGGCCCACCGTGCCGGGGTGCGACAGCCACTCGTCGCCGCGGGCCAGGGTCACGCCGATGCCCTCGGTCGCGCCGTACAGCTCGAAGACCCGCTCGGGGCCCAGCAGGTCGAGCCAGCCGCGCTTGGTGTCGTCGTCGCACTTGGCGGCGGTGTGCAGGACGGCGCGCAGGCTGTCGAAGTGGGCCGGGTCCGGGGTGGTCGTCAGGATCTCGCGCATGTGCGTGGGGGTCAGCTGCGCCCATTCGACGCGGTGTTCGCGGATCAGGTCGACGGTCCACCGGGGCGCGAAGAACCGTTGCAGCACAACGGTGTTGGCGTCGAGGATCGCGTCCACGAACGACGTGAACGGCGCGGCGTGGTAGAGGGGGCCGACGACCAGGTGCCGTTGGCCGGTGCGCCACCCCGTCTGCCGGATGACCAACGACGGTGTCCTGCGCGGGTCGTAGCGCAGCGGGCCCGGACGGGCGGCGATCTTGGGGATGCCCGCGCTCGCGCCGGTCGCCAGGAGGTAGGCGACCCCGTGGTCCTCCCGGTCGAAGCGGGACGCCAGCTGGGCCAGCAGGACGTCCCGTTCGGCGGGTGGCGTCGCCGGGTTGAGCGGGAACACCGGCACCTCGGCCGCCAGTGCCGCGGCGATGGCGACGGCCGCGTCCACGGTGTTGGCGGCCTCCACGACGGCGTACGGGCCGGTCGTCCGGCTCGCCGACTCCGCGACGCGGTCGGCGAGCTCCCGCCACGACAGCGCCACCTCCGCCAGGTCGGCGTCGAAGCCGATCAGGGCGGGTCGGTCGGGCGCGTCGCGGGCGATGTCGGCGATCCGCTGCCGCACGGGGAGGCTCGTCGTCATCGGAGGACTTCCGCCAGCCGGCGCACGCTGGACGCGGTCATGAACTCGTAGACGTCGACGGGGCGGTCGAACTCCGCCTCGATCGCGGAGATGATGCCGAGGGCGGAGAGCGAGTCGCCGCCCAGCTCCAGGAAGTCGTCGGTGACGCCCACGGCGCGCACGTCCAGCTGCTCCGCCCAGATGGCGGCGACGCGGCGTTCGACGTCGTCCCGCGGGTCCTCGAACAGGGTGCAGCGGCCGTCCGCCAGGGCGGCGGCGAGGTCGTCGGAGGTCACCGGCAGGGAGTCCACGACCAGCACGCCGACCGGGCCGCCCACCTGCTGCCGGACGTGCTCGCGCAGCACCGTGCCGCTCAGGTACTCGGTGGGCTCCACGGCGGCCACGACGACGTCGCGCCCGTCGTGGGGCACGACCGCCACCTCCACCCGGCCGACGCCGGGGTGCGACCGCAGCAGCTCGGCCACCCGGGACGGGTTCATGCCGGCACTCCTCTCAGGTGGGTGGCGACGTGGGCGCGGACCCGGTCGTCGCGCAGCAGTTCCTCGTGCTCCACGTCGAACACGGTCAGGTGGACGTCGCCGTCCACCGGCAGCGGGTAGTCCCGGGAGTGCACGAACAGGGGCTCACCCGCCGCCAGTCCGAAGCGGCCCGCGGAGGCCAGGAGCAGGTAGTCCAGGTAGGTGCGGAAACCCTTGACCAGTTCGCCGCGGAAGTAGTCGTCGAGCGACAGCCGGGTGGCGACCGACCGCATCAGCTCGTCGTAGCGCGCGGCCAGGGCGTCGGCCACGCGGGGCAGGTCGTCGGGGTGCTCCTCGACCAGGGTGTCGGCGAGGGCCTGGGCGTCCTCCCGCTCCTGCTCGGTCAGGTGCTCGGCGGAGGACTGGAGGATGCCGCCGAACTCGCCCGCCAGGGAGCCCGCGCCGGTCCGCGCGGCGTCGAACAGCAGGACCCGCGGTGCGGCTTGCCGTTCGGCCACCGCGTCGGCCACGCAGGTGGCCAGCGACGCGCCGGCGCAGTAGCCCAGGACGGCGCGGACGGCGCCGCCACCTGCCAGGGCCTCGTCCGTCCAGCGGGCGACCGCCTCGTCCAGCGGGCCCGCGCCGATCCGTCCCACGTGGAGGAAGGAGACGTCCGCGGTGGACGAGGCCGCCAGGTCGGGGAAGCCCGCCGACGCCCTCCCGCCGGGGAAGTCGAGGCACAGCACCAGGTCAGGTCCCCGGTCGGACAGTCGACGCCAACTGCTCAGCTCCACCGCCGGACCTCCCGATGACTTCGGCCAATGCCCGGTAGTCGACCTTCCCGCCGGGGGTGCGCGGTAGTCGGTCGACCTGCCGGAGGACAACGTGCCGGCTCGGCACGCCGAGCGAATCGGCCAAGTGCCGTCGCTGCTGCTCGTGAACGGCGGCATCGCCCGCGCCGACGAGGTAGACCACGTCGTCGTCGCCGGCGAGCACCGCGGTGGGGTGCCCCGGTCGTTCCACCGCGCGCTCCAGGTCGTCCAGGCTCGTGCGGACGCCGAGCACCTTGGCGATGCGCTTGGTGCGGCCGGTCAGGTACAGGTAGCCGTCGCTCAGGTAGCCCAGGTCGCCGGTGTCCAGCTGGTCCACCTCGGCGCCCCGGGCCAGGTCCTCCCGGCGGGACGCGTAGCCCAGCATGACGCCGGGCCCCCGGTAGCGCACCGCGCCCTCGCCGGGGACGGCCCGGGCGTGCGGCGCGCCGGGTGCGATGGTGAAGACGCCGCCCGGCACGGCCCGGCCGACCGAACCGAGGCGCTCGGGCAGGTCCGCCGGGTCGAGCACGGCCATCCGGGACGTCGCCTCGGTCTGCCCGTACATCGTGAAGAACCGGCCGCCGCGCCGCTGCATCATCCGGGCCAGCCGGGTGGTCAGTTCGTCGGCCAGCCGTGCGCCCGCCTGGGTCATCGTGCGGATCGCCGTGCGCCCCAGGAGGCTCACGTGCGACGGCCCGAACGCCGCGTAGGTGGTCGGCACGGCCGCCAGCGACGTCACGCCCGTGCGGGCCAGCCGGTCCCACGTCGCGAGCGCCAGCGGCGGGCTGTCGGAGAGCACGACGCTCGCCCCGGCGATCAGGTGGCTGTTGAGCACGGAGAGCCCGTAGGCGTGGGTGATCGGCAACGTGGTGGCGGCGCGCTCGGCCGCGGTGATGCCCAGGACGTCCACGATGGCCCGCGAGTTGTCGGCGATCGCCGAGTAGGACAGCCGGACCGCCTTCGGGGTGCCCGTAGTCCCCGAAGTCGTGAGCAGCAGCGCCGTCTCGTCGGAGATCGGGGCGTGCGGGCCGGCGGAGGCGCGGCGGAAGGTGGTCGTGCCGACCGGGGACCCGTCGGTCGGCCGGTAACCGGCAGCGGTCAGGTCGTCGTGCGCGCCGGGCGCCGGGACGACGAAATCGGGCCGGTAGGCGGACAGCACCTCGGCGGTAGCGGGAAGGAATGCGACCGTGTGGCCCAACCGCAGTGCGGCGAGATAGGCCAGCACCGTGGGCAGGTCGCGGTCGCCCGCGCACAGCACGAGGGCTTTGTCATTGTGCCGCAACGCCGTTCCGGCCTGTCCCACCAGGTCGGCCAGCTCGCCGTAGCTCAGCGCGCCACCGCCGGGCGGCACGACGGCGGCCGAGACCGGCGGTGCGCCGAAGCCGGCCACCAGGTCCAGCGCCGTCGTCGTCATGCCGCACATTCTGCGGTCCCGAAGCGAGCGCGGTCCATAGCGCCGGTTCGGCGCACGGGTTGCTTGACGGCCGGCACCCGATGGCGTGAAATCTCCCTTCACCGGCCGGGAAAGGGCGCGTGGACCATGACCGCTGAGATCCGCGACTTCCTGCTGGAGTCGCTCACCGAGATGAAGTACAGCACCGACGAGATCGGGGAGGACACCGTGCTCGGCCCGGCGGGCGCCGACCTGGAGTCGCTGGCCCTGGCCGAACTCGCCCTGCGGGTGGAGGACCGGTACGGGGTGCGCTTCGAGGCCGAGGAGGCCGAGGCCTTCGCCAACCTGACCGTCGGCGAGTTCTGCGCCGTTGTCGCCCAGCGGATCAGCGCCTCGGCCGCGACGTGACCACGCGGGCCGCCGTCACCGGCATCGGGCTCGTCACGCCGGTCGGCACGACGGTGGACGAGGTGTTCGACGCCGTCTGCGCGGGCCGCTCCGGGCTGTCCGCGCCACCGGAGGACCACGTGCTGCACGGCGTCGTGGACGTCGCCGCGTTCGCGCCGCCGATCGCCGCGGACAGCGTGATCCCGGCCAAGGACGCCCGGTTCGTGGACCGGTCGATCGTGATGGCGCTGCGGGCTGCCGAAGACGCGATGGCCGACGCGGGCCTCGAAGTGGGCCGCGACGTGGACCCCTACCGGGTCGCCGTGGTGATGTCGGGCGTCGGCGGGCTGGACACGCTGGCCGACCAGGCGGTGCGGCGGTCGCGGCGGGGACGGCTGGGCGTCAGCCCGTTCCTGCTGCCCGGCGTGCTGCCGAACATGGCCGCCGCGCGCACCGCGATCAAGTTCGGCATCCGCGGCTACACCTCGTCGGTCGGCACGGCCTGCGCGGCCGGCGGCCAGTCCATCGGGGAGGCGCTGCGCATCCTGCGCGCCGGCGACGCGGACGTGGTGGTGTGCGGCTGCTCGGAGGCCCCGCTGTTCCCGACCTTCGCCGACGCCTTCGGCAACGCCCTGGCCCTGGCCAGGGGTTGGCCCGACCCGACGACCGCCAGCCGCCCGTTCGACCGCCGCCGCAACGGCCTGGTGCTCGGCGAGGCCGCGGGCGTGCTGGTGCTGGAACGGCCGGGGTTCGCGCGGGCGCGCGGCGCGTCCGTCCACGCCGACGTGCTGGGGTGGAGCGCGACGACCGACGCCTACCACCCCACCACGCCCCGCCCGGACGGCTCCAGCGCCGCGGCCAGCATGCTGATCGCGCTGCGCGACGCGGGACTGACCACCGCGGACGTCGACTACCTCAACGCACACGGCACCGCGACCAAAGCCGGCGACGCCGCGGAGGCCAAGGCCATCACGAGCGTGTTCGGCGCCGGGATGCCGCCGGTGAGCTCGACCAAGGGGGTCACCGGGCACATGCTCGGCGCGTCCGGCGTGGTGGAGGCGGCCATCGGCATCGCCGCGCTGCGGCACGGGCTGCTGCCCCCCACGCACAACCTGGACGACCCGGACCCGTCGATCGACCTGAACCACATCCGGGACAAGGCCCTCGCCGCGCCCGCGCGCACCGTCATGTCCAACTCGTTCGGCTTCGGCGGCCACAACGTCAGCGTGATCCTCGGGCACGCCGATGCGTGAGCGCCGCGTCACCGTCCCGTTCTCCGGACCCGGCGCGGGCTCCGCGCCCCTGACGTGGGGCCAGAAGGCGATCATGCGCGACATGCGCGCGACCGGCTGGCCGCACAACAACAGCGGCGCGCACCCGTTGCCCGAGGGCGTGACCGTCGACGGGCTGGCGGCCCGGCTGGGCGGGATGATGTGCCGCCACCCCGCGCTGCGGATGAGGCTCGGCGTCGGCGACGACGGCGAGCCGTGCCAGGTGGTGGTGGAGTCCGGCGAGATCGACGTCGAGGTGACCGTCTTCGACGACGACGTCGACCCGGCCGAGGTCCTGGGGCACAGCCACAAGATCTGGTTCGAGTGGATGATGACCCCGTTCGACGGCCACACCCCGTGGTTGGTCCGGCTGGCGGTGTTGGAGCACCGCGGCCGGGCGGCGCACCTGGTGTTCGCGGTCAACCACCTCGTCGCCGACGGCACGGGCACGCTGCTGCTGATGACCGGCCTGGGCGTCGGCGAGCTGGTCGACCGCCGGCTGGACCCCGACGCCGTCACCGCGCTGGACATCGCGCGCCGCGAGCAGACCCCCGAGGCGCGGCGCACCAGCGACGGCGCCATGCGCTACTGGGAGGAACGGCTCCGGGACCTGCCGCGCGCGACCTTCGGCGAGCCGAAGCACCCGGGGGGACGGCTCGGGCACCGCTACTGGCACGGCCGGTTCAGCTCCTCCGCCGCGCACCTGGCGGTGCTGGCCATCGCCCGCCGCACCCGCACCGACACCGCGCGGGTGCTGCTGGCCGTGCTGGCCATCGCTATCGGCCGCGCCACCGGCGTCGACCCGCTCACCACCAACGTCATCGTCAGCAACCGGTTCCGGCCCGGCTTCGCCGACGTGATCGGCACGCTGAGCCAGAACTCGGTGGTGACGCTGGACCTGGGCGGGACGGTGGACGAGGTGGTGGCGCGGACCCGGCACGCGGCGACGGCCGCCTGGATGCGCGCCTACTACGACCCCGACCAGCTCGACCGCCTGGTCGCCCGCCTCGACGCCGAACGCGGCCACCCGGCGGCGGTCACGTGCCGCATCAGCGACCTGAGGTTCAGCACCCGCCCGGACGCCGAGGCGCTGCTGGCCGACGGCGACCCGGTCACCGAGGAGCGGGTGCGGGCCGAGCTGCCCCGGACGTTCCTGTCCTGGGACGGCCACCTCGACGCGATGCCCGACCAGCTGTTCATCAGCGTCGAGGACCGCCCCGGCACGGTCCACCTCCAGATGGTGTTCGACATGGCCGTGCTCACCACCGACCAGGTGGAGACGATGCTCCACGCGGTCGAGGAGGTGGCGCTGGAAGCCGCGTTCGACCCGACGGCGCCCGCTATCGGTCCCACGTCACCGGCAGCTCCCGGAAGCTCCTGACCACCAGGCCCGGCTTGAGTCGCAGCTCCGACTCCGGCACGGCCAGGCGGAGGCCGGGCAACCGGCGCAGCAGGCCGCCCAGCGCCTCCTGGAGCTCCATGCGGGCCAGGGAGGCGCCGATGCAGTGGTGCGGGCCGGCGCCGTACCCGATGTGCGGGTTGGGCGAGCGGGTCAGGTCGAGCCGGTCGGCGTCCGGGAACACCGACTCGTCGCGGTTGGCCGACACCACGGCGGGCAGCACGACCGAGCCCGCGGGCACCGGGACGCCGCCCAGGTCGACGTCTTCGAGGGTGACCCGGGGCATCAGGATGCCGCTCTCGCCCAGCTGGATGTAGCGGGTCAGCTCCTCCACGGCCACCGCGACGGCGCGCGGGTCGTCGCCGCGCAGGGCGGCGAGCTGGTCGAGGTGGCTGGACAGGACGGCGACGAACAGGTTGATCTGGTTGGTGGTCGACTCGTGGCCGCCGGCGAGCAGCCCGGCGGTGACGGAGACGAGTTCCCGCTCGGACAGCGAGTCCTCCCGGTCCCACGCCGCGACCAGGGCGCTCATCAGGTCGTCGCCGGGGTTCGCGCGCCGCTTCCCGATCAGCTCGCCGAACGCGGCCAGCGCGGCGCGCGGCGGGTCCGGGTCGGCCCGCCAGTCGCCGACCAGCGCGTCCGACCACTCCTTGACCCGGTCCTGGTCCTCGTCGGCCACGCCGAACAGACCGCTGATCACGGCGATGGGCAGCGGCGCGGACACGTGCACGCTCAGGTCCGCGCCGGGACCGGCCTCTTCGAGGCGGTCGACCATGCCGGCCACGAGCCCGGCCACCATCGCGCGCATGTCCTCGACGCGGCGTGCGGTGAACGCGCTGCCGACCACGCGGCGGACCTCGGTGTGCCGGGGCGGGTCCATGCCCAGCAGCGAGTCGTCGGCCAGCGACCCCAGCTCCCACTCCGGACCCTTCGGCCCGGTGGCCGCGGCGCGGCTGAACCTGGGGTCGCTGAAGACCGTGCGGACGTCCGCGTGCCGGGTCGCGAGGTAGGCGATGGTGCCGTCGGGCAGTTCCACCCTCGGCACCGGGTCTTCGGCGCGCAGGCGCGCGTACTCCGGCGACGGGTGGTGCAGCGACGGCGCGGGCGGGAGCGGGAAGCGGATCACGGGCGGCCTCCTTCGGCGTAGGCGACGAGCTGGTCGACCACCTGGGCGGGGGTGGGCATGGCGTGGATGCGGTCGCGCAGCAGTTCGGCGGCCTCGCGCCACGGCCCCCCGTCCATCAGCGCGGCGACGCTGTCGCGCACCGACGCGACGTCGGGCTCCTCCAGCACCAGGCCCGCGCCAGACAGCAGCAGGCGTTCGGCGTTGAAGTGCTCGTCGCCGACCTGCGGCAGGACCAGCTGCGGCACGCCGTGGACGAGGGCGGTCATCATCGTGCCCGCGCCGCCGTGCTGGACGAACGCCGCGCTGCCGGGCAGCGCCAGGCGCAGCGCGAGGGGCGCGTCGGCGACCCGCACGGTGTCGGGCAGCGGTGGCAGCGCGTCACGGTGGGCCTTGGCCACGGCGACGACCACGTCCGCGCCCAGATCGGCCACGGCGCGGATGACGTCCGCGAGGTCGGCCCGCTCGGACAGCCCCGGCCCGGCGACCGTGCCGCCGGTGACGCACACGCGCGGACGGCTCGGCGGTTCGTGCAGCCACGGCGGGAGGACGTGGGTGCCGTTGTAGGGCAGGTAGCGCATCGGCAGGCTCGGCACGGGCAGCGGCACCTGGAGCGGCGCGGGCACCGGGTCGACCATCAGGCCGCCCGCCACGCGCACGTCCGACGACGTGATCCCGAAGCGCCGTGCCAGCGGACCGAAGACGCCGTCGTGGTCCCACGCCAGCGTGGAGCCGTGGTCGGGTCCCCACAGGACCTGCGCGCCGGGCACGTCCAGCACCGCCGCCGCCACGGCCGCCGCGAGGTTGAACGGCTCCCACAGGACCAGGTCCGGCCGGAAGGACCGTCCGAACGCGACCAGGTCGTCCACCCAGGCGTCGGCCATGTGGACCACTCCGCCGTCCGGGGTGATCGCCGGGCCGTCCGGGTCGGGCGGGCCGTCGCCGGTGCCGCCACCGACCCTGCCGATCCGGTCGGTGAACACGGCCTCGAAGTCCAGGTGGGGTCCCAGCGGCACGGCGACCAGCCCGGCGTCGTCCACGACCGGCGCGAGGCCGGGCTGGGTGGCCACCAGCACCTCGTGCCCGGCGGCCTGCAGCGCCCACGCCACCGGCACCAGGCAGTAGAAGTGCGAACGCCAGCCCCACGTCGAGATCAGAATGCGCACCCGGCATGCTAACCCGCGCGGAGGGCGTGCGGAATCCGTTGACGCAGAGGGGATTCGGGCGCAGTGTTGTCCGCCGTGGCCGTCGCACCCGAACCGCGCCAGTACCCCTTCGAGCCGTTCACCGGCGAGCTGTCGCCGGAACTGGTCGGCATGATCGAGACCGACCCGGTGAGCCGGGTGCTGCTGCCCGACGGGGAGCCCGCCTGGCTCGTGCTGGACTACGCCGGGTGCGTCAAGGTGCTGGCCGACCCCCGGTTCAGCCGGGTGCTGCGCCCGCCGTCGCCGGAGGACCCGCCGCTGCGCGACCTCAACCAGGACGGCGCGGCGCACGCGGCGGTGCGCCGGGTGGGCAGCCGCGCGTTCGGCGGTCGCCGTATGGCGCACTACCGGCCGCGCGTGCAGGCCCTGGTGGACGAGCTGGTGGACGCGATGATCGCCGGCCCGCGGCCCGCCGACCTGGTCAGCGGCCTCGTCGCGCCCCTGCCGCTGCTGGTGATCTGCGAGGTGATCGGTGTCCCGGCCACCGACCGCGAGCGGTTCCACGGCTGGCTCGCGGGGCTGAACTCGGTGGTGGACTACAACTCGGTGGAGGCCGCGAAGTCGCTGTGGGTCTACCTGGCGGGGCAGCTGGCCGCCAAGCGGGTCGAGCCCGGTGACGACCTGCTGTCGGTGTGGCTGGAGGGCGGTGACGACCACGGCCTGTCCGACGACGAGATCATCGTGCTGGCCATGGGGTTGCTGCGCGGCGGCCTGGAGGTCGGCTCGACGGCCGCGGGCGTCCGGGTGCTGTTCCAGCACCCGGACCAGCTCGCGGAGCTGGTCCGGTCACCGGGGAAGATCCCCGCCGCGGTGGAGGAGATCCTGCGGTACACCGCGGTCAGCAGCATGTTCCGCGTGCAGGTCGTCACCGAGGACGTGACCGTCGGTGACGTCGCGATGAGCGCCGGTGACCGCGTCATGGCCGTCCCGTGGGTGGCCAACCGCGATCCCCGGGTCTTCGACGACCCCAACGTGTTCGACGTCGACCGCGTGCCCCGGACGGCGCACCTGGCCTTCGGCTACGGGCCGCACTTCTGCCTGGGCACGGCGCTGGCCCGGATGGAGGTCGAGCTGTCCATCGCGACGCTGCTGCGCCGCCTGCCGGGGCTCGCGCCCGCGATCCCGGTCGAGGAGCTGCCGTGGCGCCACGACCGGATCAACGGGGGCATCGAGGAGTTCCCGGTGGTGTGGCGGGACGATCAGTAGCTCTCCACCGCGTTGACCCGGTCGGGCCAGTACCGCTCGCCCGGCGCGGGCTGGTAGTGCTCCCAGCGCGGCGGCTCGCCCGTCGGCACGTCGCCCAGCACCGTGATGCGCTGGCCCCGGCGGCGTTCGCGGTAGTCGTTGACGGCGTAGTGCTGCGTCACCCGGTTGTCCCACATGGCCACGTCGCCGGGCTGCCAGCGGAAGCGGCAGGTGAACTGCGGGCCTTCGGAGAACCGGAACAGGTACTCCAGCAGGGCGTCGCTCTCGTTGCGCGACAGCTGCGGGATGTGCGAGGTGAACAGGCGGTTGACGTAGAGCGAGCGACGGCCGGTCTCCGGGTGCACGCGCACCACCGGGTGCTCGGCGCGGCTGGAGAACTCGGCGCCCACGCGGATGGTGTGGATCGCGGTCAGGCCGTCCACCAGGTCGCGCAGCGGGGCCGACAGCGCCTCGTACACCAGGCACTGGTTGGTCCACATGGTGTCGCCGCCGTGGGGCGGCAGCTCGATCAGGTGCAGCACCGACGCGATCGGCGGGCTCTCGTGGAAGGTCATGTCCGTGTGCCACACGTCGACCTTCGCGCCGTCCTCCGAGTCGATGACGACGATCTCCGGGTTGCCCTCCAGCCGCGGCAGGTACGGGTGCAGCTCCACCTCGCCGAAGCGCCGCCCGAAGGCGATGTGCGCCTGCGGCGTCAGGTTCTCCTGACCGCGCAGGAACACCACCTGGTGACGCAGCAGCCGGTCACGGATCAGGTCGAACTGGTCGTCGGTCAACGTGTTCAGGTCGATGCCGCTGATCTCCGCGCCGAGGGCGCCGGACACCAACCGGATTTCCGGGGCGGTCACGCTCGTCATCGGGCCATTCTGTGCCACCGAGGGGCGTTGGTCCACGGGTTGACTGCGGTGGTGCGGTCCGGGACGCTGCGCCGATGGCGCCCGAGAACGCAGGGGAGCGCTTGGACGCGCTCACCGACCTGGTCACCCCGATGGCCGTGCGGACGGCGGTCACGCTCCGCG
Organism: Actinosynnema sp. CA-299493; assembly: GCF_050946825.1. Classification (NCBI taxonomy): domain Bacteria; kingdom Bacillati; phylum Actinomycetota; class Actinomycetes; order Pseudonocardiales; family Pseudonocardiaceae; genus Actinosynnema; species Actinosynnema sp. CA-299493. The sequence goes on along the minus strand of NZ_CP191993.1, from coordinate 6,129,704 downwards.
TGCCCGACCTGATCGCCGCCGGCACCACCGACCTGACCGAGCTGGCACGGCGCTGCGGCGCCGACCGCGAGGCGCTGGGCCGGTTGTTGCGCCACCTGGCCCACCGCGAGGTGTTCGCGGAGGTCTCACCGGACGTGTTCGCGTTGACCGGATTGGGGGAACTGCTCCGCGACCGGGGCGACACCGGTTACGGCACGCGGTTCGACCTGGACGCCTTCCCGGCGCGGATGGACCTGGCCGCGCTGGGCCTGCCGCACGCGGTGCGCACGGGCGAACCGGGCTACGCGTCGGTGCACGGCCGCGACTTCTGGTCCGACCTGGACGCGACCCCGGAGTACCGCGCGCACTTCGACCGGCTCATGGCCGGCCTCCAGGCGTCCACCGCGCCGCAGGTGGCCAAGCTCTACCCGTGGCCGGAGGTGGGGCTGGTGGCCGACGTCGGCGGCGGGTCGGGCGCGCTGCTGGCCGAGCTGCTGGCGGCGCACGGGCACCTGCGCGGGATGCTGGTGGACCGGGCCGAGCCGGTGGCCACGGCGGCGGCGCGGTTCGCCGATGACGGGCTGGGCGGGCGAATCGAGACGGTGGAGGGCGACTTCTTCCAGCCGCTGCCCGCGGGCGCGGACGTCTACGTCGTCTCGCGCGTGCTGACCGACTGGAACGACGCCTCCGCCGCGACGATCCTGCGCCGTTGCGCCGAAGCGGCCGGCCCGGACGGACGAGTGCTCGTGGTCGAGGTGCTGCCCACCGAGCCGCACGTGCCGCACCTGTCGCCGTTCGACCTCCGGATGCTGGTGGAGGTGGGCGGCCGGGAGCGCGACCGCGCGGCGCACGACGCGCTCGCCGCGTCGGTCGGGCTGGCGCCGGCGAGGACGTTCGCGGGCTCGGATGGCTTGGCGCTCATGGAGTTCCGGGCGGCGTTGCGCTGATCGCCCCCTTGCCGGGGGAATCTTCGCGCCTTACCGTCACGCTGAGCGTCAAACCTGTCGCCTGTCGCCTGTCGAAGGGCGGACGCGCATGACCGTTTCCGACTCACCGCAGTATCGGACTTTCCTCGACGGTCTGGCCCGCAGCGAGTCGGGACGGCTCCTCCAGGAGGAGTTGCACCGCCGTTGGCCGGAGACGACCGACGAACTGGCCTCCCTGGCGCGGTTCGCCCTGGTGCCGGCGGGGAAGCTGCTGCGCCCGCTGATGGCGCTGCACGCCGCGCAGGCCGTCGGCGGCGACCCGCTGCGCGTCACCTCGGCCGTGCTCGCGCTGGAGTACGTCCACACCGCGACCCTCGTGCACGACGACATCATCGACGGCGACGACCTGCGCCGCGGGCGGCCGTCGGTGCACGCCGCCTACGGGGTCCCGAACGCGATCGTCGCGGGCGACGGCCTGATCTTCAGCGCCTTCGAGTCCCTTGTGGACGAGCCGTGGCCTGCCTCGCCCGCGCGCGTGGTGGCGGCGGTCGGCGAGCTGGCCGAGGTCGGCCGCGACCTGTGCCGCGGCCAGGTGCTGGAGTCGCGCCTCGTCGGCGACCCCGACGAGGGCGCGCGCTGGTACGAGGAGATGGTGCGCCTCAAGACCGGCGCGCTGTTCCGGGCCGCCTGCTACATCGGGGCGACCCTGGGCGGCGCGGGCGCGGACACCGGCACGATGCTGGCCTCCTACGGCGAGAACGTCGGCATCGCCTTCCAGATCCGCGACGACCTGCTGGCGTTCGTCGCCACGGCCGAGCAGACCGGCAAGCCCGCCGACAGCGACCTGCTCAACGGACGGCCCACGCTGCCGGTGCTGCTGGCCTACGAAGCGGCCGACGAGGACGATCGGCGGGAGCTGCGCGACGTCCTGGGCCGCCGCGCCGCCCGGGAGGGCGACGTGCGGTGGGTCCGGGACCTGGTGACGGCCACCGGCGCGGTGCGGAGCGCGCACCAGCGGATGGCGTCCCACGTGGAGCTGGCGCTGGCCGGGCTGGCGGGGCTGGCGCCGTCGCCGCACGCCACCGCGCTGGCCGACATCGCGCGCTGGACCACGAGCGGGACGCGGTGAGCGCACCGCCGGACGGCCGCGGCGAGGACGTGGGCTTCGGCGCGGCCGTCCGGGCGCACGTGGAGACGTGGCGCCCTTACACCCTCTGGTACGTCGGGCTGGTCGGGCTCGGCGGCGCGGTCCTGGCCGGCGCGGCCGGGCACCCGTGGCGGCTGCTCGCGGCGTGGGCCGCGCCCACCGCGGGCTGGCTGGGCGGGCACTACCTGGGCGACTACTTCGACCGGCGCCTGGACGCCATCGGCAAACCGCACCGACCGATCCCGTCGGGACGGTTGAGCCCGCGCGTCGCCCGGGCCTGCGGTGTGCTGTGCATGGTGGTGGTGGCGGCGATCGCCGTGCTGGGCGGGTGGCCGACGCTGCTGGCCGCCGTGCTCGGCGTGTTCGGGATCATCGCCTACAGCCGGTGGGCCAAGGCGCGCGGCATCGTGGGCAACCTGGTGCGCGGCGCGCTCGGCGCGATAGCCCTGGTGTACGGGGTGTGCGTGGCCGGGACGTGGCCGTCGTCGGGGATCGCCGCGGTGGTGGTGCTGGCGGCGGTGTTCTGGCTGCACGACACGACGTCCAACCTGGTCGGCACGCTGCGCGACGTGGACGGCGACCGCGCGGGCGGCTACGGCACGCTGCCGGTGCGCCGCGGCACGCCCTTCGCGGTGTGGACGGTCCTCGCGCTGTACCTGGTGGTGATCGGCGCGGCGGTGGCGGGCGGGCTGCTGGCCGAGGTCGGCGACCGGACGGCGTACCTGGTGACGCTGGCCGTCGTGGCCGCGCTGGGCGTGCTCGCGCTGGCGCCCCTGGTCCGGCGCCGCGCGGACGTGCCGGTGGTCGTCGCGCTGCGGAGCCACGAAGTGCTGGTGGTCGAACGGCTCGTGCTCGCCTCGGCGATCGTCGGCCTCGGCCTGGGCGTCGGCTGGCAACTGGGGCTGGTCCTGCCGCTGGCCGCGCTGACATGGTGGACCCAGTCGGCGATGCGGAGCAGGCACGAGCTGGGCACGTCCCGGCCGGCCGAGGTCCGCGCGCGCCGCCTGATCCCGTTGGAGGACAAGACATGACAGCCGTGTCGCAGGTCGACGTCGCTAAGGCCGTGGAGCGCGGCGCGGAGGCGCTGCTGGCCCGGCAGCGCCCGGACGGGGCGTTCACCGACGACCCGCCCGCCTCCGTGCTGGGCACCGCGGGCACGATCACGGCGCTGCACGCCACCGACCCGGTCGCCCACGCCGACTTGGTCGCGGGCGGCGCGGCGTGGCTGCGCGACCGGCAGCGCGCCGACGGCGGCTGGGGCGGGGTGGACGGCGCGCCCAGCGAGGCCGTGCCCACCGCCATCGCCACCGCCGCCCTGCACGTCGTCTCCCCGGACCGCAGCGCGACGGCCGTGACCGCCGGACGTGCCGCGCTGGCCGCGCTGGGTGGCGTCGACGCGGTGACCGACCGCGCGGTGGCGCTGATGTGCCGCCAGTTCCTGACCCTGGCCGGGCTGACCGCCGAGGCGGGCGCGCTGCGGCGGCTGCCGCTGGAGATCGTGCTGGCCGACAAGGTGCGACGGCGGCTGATCTCGTTCCGCACCGCGCCGTTCGTCGGCCTCGCGCTCGCCCAGGAGGGCCTGCTGCCCACGGGGCCGCTGCGCCGGTTCACCCTGCGCCTGGCCCGTCCGGCGGCGCTGCGACTGGTCCGCGCGGTCTACGAGCACGAGGGCCGCACCGGGGCGCTCAGCGAGGACCCGTGGCCGGCGGCCCTGGTGCTGCTCGGCCTGGCCCGCTCCGGCGAGGCGCCCGACATCGCCGCCGCCATCGCGGGCTGGCTGCGCGCGGCGGTCCGGCCCGAGGGCGCGTGGGACGCGGTGGCCAACCTCGACCTGACCCGCACCGGCTACGCCACCACCGGCCTGGTCGCCGCCGGGTACGCCGCGGACCCCCGGCTGCGCGCGGCCCGCGACTTCCTGCACGCCGCCCGCACCACCGAGCCGTTCACCGTCCTGGACGTCCCGGCGGGGGGCTGGAGCTTCTCCACCCGGCGCGGCTGGCCGGTGGCGCTGGAGTCGGCCGAGATCCTCAGCGCGCTGGCCGGGCTGCCCGGCGCCGCCGAGGACGCCGAGCTGCGCGGCGGGCTGGCGTGGCTGACCGGCCGGCAGGACACGCGCGGCTCGTGGAGCCTGTGGGTGCGCGACACCAAGCTCGCCAACGACGGGCCGTGCCCGGCGATCACCAGCCAAGCCGTCCAGGCCCTGCTGGACGGGGGCCGCCCCGCCGCCGACCCGGCCGTGGTCTCCGCCGCCGCGTGGCTGCTCACCGCGCAGAACCCGGACGGCACGTTCGAGAACCTGTGGTACCGCGACCACACGTCCGGGACCGCCGTCGTGGTCGGCGCGCTGGCGCGGGCCGGGCACGGCGGGCACGAGGTCGTGCGCAAGGCGGTGGACTGGCTGCTGCGCACCCAGCTGCCCGACGGCTCCTGGGGTCCGGGCGACGGGACCGAGGGCTCGGTCGAGGAGACGTCCTGGGCGGTCCAGGCGCTGCTGGCGGCGGGAACCGGCGCGGACGCGGTGGACCGGGGCGCGGCCTGGCTGGTGGCCGCCGCCGGACCCGACGGCGGGTGGGAGCCCACGCGGGTGTGCAACTACATCCGCCACCACGTGCGCTACGCCAACGGCGTGATCACGCAGGCCGTGGCGCTCAAGGCGCTGGGCGAGTACCGGGCCGCCGTCCGATGACGCTCCCGGGGACCGTCGACGTCGTGGTGTCCGGCGCGGGCGCGGGCGGGTTGGCCGCCGCGCGGGCGCTGGGCGCGACCGGCCTGCGGGTGCTGGTGCTGGACCGCAGGCGCACCCCCGCGCCGACCGCCAAGGGCGAGATCCTCCAGCCCGGCGCGGTGCGCGTGCTGGCCGACTGGGGCGCGCTGGACGACCTGCGGGCCGCCGACGCGCGCCCGGTGGACCGGCTGGCCATCCGCGACGGCGACGGCGCCGCGCTGCTGGCCGTCGAGTACGGCGCCCTGCCCGGCCCGCACCGGCAGGCGCTCTGCGCGGCCTACGAGGACCTGTGCGCGGCGATCACCCGCTCGCTGCCCGACACCGTGGAGATCGTCCGCGGCGTGCGCGTGGACGGGGCGCTGCGCGAGGGCGGACGGGTCGCGGGCGTGACGACCGACGGCGGCGAGGTCCGCGCGCGGCTGGTCGTGGCGGCCGACGGCATGTCCTCGGCGCTGCGCAAGGACGCCGGGATCACCGTCGACCGGGACGAGTACCCGCACCGGCTGCTGGCCTTCGACGTGGCCGACGCGGACGTGCCCGGCGAGGTGACCGCCTACCGCACCGCGCGCGGCCTGCGCCTGGTCTACCCGCTGCCCGGCCGCCGCTGCCGGCTCTACGTCCAGGTCGCGCCCGACGAGTTCCGCTCCACCGGGTTGGCCGAGCTGGGCCGCTGGGTCGACGGCGTGCTCGGCGACGTGCCCGCGCTCGCGCCGCTGGCGCCCGCGCTGGCGGCGAGCCTGCACCGCCGGCAGCTGTTCGGCGTGTCCCGGCTGCGGGCGGGGCGGCTGGCCGTGCCCGGCCTGGCGCTGGTCGGCGAGGCCGCGCACGCCGTGCACCCGATGGCGGCGCAGGGCGTCAACAGCTCGCTGGCCGATGCCGAGGCGCTGGCGGAGGCGCTGGGAGAGGCGCTGGCCGCGCGGTCGGCACCGGACGGGGACCCGGCGGTGGACGAGGCGCTGGCGGCCTACGAGGCGGCCCGGCGACCGAGCCTGGACCACATCGCGAAGGTCAGCCACAACGCCGCCCGCATGATCACCGCGCTGTCCGGCGCGCCCCGGCTGCTGGGCGCGCGGATGATGCGCCGCACCGCGGCCAACCCCCGGCTGCTCAGGCGCACCGCGGGCAACATGTCCGGCACGGACGTCCGGCCGCTGACGTTCGTCGACCGGCTCTACCAGCTGGGCGTGCTCGCCGACCGGCGTGCCCACGACCCGCACGCGGCCGAACCGAGGGGAAGCGAGGTCCGATGACCGCCGTCGACGCCGACCGGCTGCACGACCTGTCGATGAACGAGACGCCCCACCCGCCGCTGCCCGCGCTGCGGCAGGTGGTCGCCGAGGGCGCGGCGCTGCTCAACCGCTACCCCGACCGGCTGGCCGGTGCGCTCACCGCCGGGCTGGCCCGGCACCTGGGCGTCGCACCGGAGACGGTGCTCGTCGGACCGGGCTCGGCGGGCTTGTTGCAGCACCTGGTGCGGTCGTTCGGGCCGAAACCGGAGGTCGTGCACGCGGCCCTGTCGTTCGAGGGCTACCCGCTGATCATCGCCAACGCGGGCGCCGAGGGCGTGCCCGTGCCGATGGACGGCTACCGGCACGACCTGCGCGCGATGGCCGACGCCGTCACCGGCGCCACCCGGTGCGTGCTCCTCTGCAACCCCAACAACCCCACCGGTTCCGCGCTGGGCCGCGCCGAGCTGGCGGAGTTCCTCGGCCGCGTGCCCGCCGACGTGCCGGTGGTGGTCGACGAGGCCTACCGGCACTTCGTCACCGACCCGGACTTCCCCGACGCGCTGGACCTGCGCCGCGACCACCCGAACGTGTGCGTGGTGCGCACCTTCTCCAAGGCCTACGGCCTGGCCGCGCTGCGCGTCGGCTACGCGGTGCTGCCCGCGGACCGGGTGCCGGCCGCGCGGATGACCGGCATGATGTTCTTCCCCAACTCCCTGGGCCAGGCCGCCGCGCTGCGCGCGCTCGACCCGGACGTCACCGAGGAGCTGGTGCGGCGGTGCGCCGACGTGGCCGCGCAGCGCGCCCGGCTGGTCGCCGGGCTGCGCGACGCCGGGTACACCGCGCCCGACAGCGAGGCCAACTTCGTGTGGCTGCCGCTGGGGGAGGACAGCGCCGCGTTCACCGCCGACGCCAAGGCCGCGGGCATCCTGGTGGCGTGCCTGGACGGGCGGGGCGTGCGGGTCACCGTCGGCACGGCCGAGGCCAACGACCGGTTCCTGGCCTTCGCGCGCTCCCGCAGGTGAGCGCCGCGCCGGGTCCCGGCGCGGCGCGCGTCCCTACCAGCCCGCCTTGATGGTGGACACGATGTGCCCGCGCTCGTCCTCGGTCAGCCACCAGCCGACCGGGATGGACACCATCCGCGCGCTCACGCTGTCCAGGCCGGGCAGCAGCGTGGCGTACTCGCGCACCGTCGTGTAGACGTCGTTGCGCTCGTGCACCTGGCTGGCCATGATGCCCGCCTCCTCCATGCGGCGCATGAACCCGTCGCGGTCGTCGACCTTGATCGTGTAGATCCAGAACGACGACTCGCGGTCGGGCGCGCGTTCGGTCAGCTCCAGGCCCGGCACGTCGGCCAGCTCCGCGTCGAAGTACGCGGCGTTGCGCCGGTGCATGGCCAGGTTCTCGTCCACGTGCTCCAGGTTGCCCAGGCCGATGCTGGCGTTGATGTCGTTCATGTGGAACTTGAAGCCGAACTCGGTGATGTCGTTGAGGAACGAGAACCGCGCGTTGGTCTCGCGGTCGATGCCGTACCACCGCAGCAGCCGGGCCCGGCGGGCCAGCTCCTTGTCCGGCAGCACGACCAGGCCGCCGTCACCGGCGGTCAGGTGCTTGATGGCCTGGAAGCTGAACACCGAGATGTTGCCGTGGTTGCCCAGCTGCTTGCCGTCGAACGTGGCGCCCCAGGCGTGCGCGCAGTCCTCGATCACCACGGGGCGCACGCCGTGCACCTTCTCCGCCTGGTCCAGCACCTCGGCCAGCCGCCGCAGGTCCACCGGGTAGCCGGCCCAGTGCACCACGACGATCGCCTTCGTCCGCGGGGTGATCTTGCGGGCCAGGTCGTCCAGGTCCATGTTGAGGTTGGCGGGGTCGACGTCCACCCAGCGCAGGCGCAAGCCGTTGGCCAGGATCGGCCAGTTGGTGGCGCTGCACGTCATCGGCGTGGTCAGCACTTCGCCGCCCTCGCCGCCCACGCCGCCGGTCACCAGGTGCAGGGCCAGGTGCAGGCCCGAGGTGGCGCTGTTGACGGTGGCGAGCTTCGGGTTGCCGATCCGGGTGGCCAGGGCGGCCTCGAACTCGTCGACTTTGGCGCCCTGCCCGATGAAGCCGCTGGTCAGGACCTTCTCGACGAGGGCCGGCACGGTACCGGACATCGCGACCTTGAACAGGGGGATCATGCGTGCTCCTTCGTCGTGCGGCCGGTTTCCGGTCAGCGCGCCTCGATCCCGACCAGGCAGAGGTAGCGCAGTTCGCGGTCGTACTCGCCGACCACCACCAACCCGCCCGGCTCGGCGAGCACGTCGGCCAGCCGCCACCACACCCCGGTGAGCGGCTGACCGGCGGGCACGCGGTCGGGGTCTTCGGGCCACACCGCGGACAGCGCCTCGCCCAGCACGAGGCGCACCCGGTCGTGACCGGCGGACAGGTCGGCGATCGTCCGGGCCGCCAGCTCCGGCACGGCCTCCGGGGCCACGTCCGGGAACTGGTGGAGGTCGGTGACGCGGTGGCCCGCGTCGTCACCGCAGAGCAGGGCGACGCCGCGGTGCTCGCGCGGTGGCGTCGCCGTCGAGTCGTAGGGCAGCCCGCCCTGCTCCAGGGCCACCACCAGCGCCCGCCGCGGAGCCCGGTCGCGGACCAGGCGCAGCGCGGTGAACGGCGCGGCGCTGCCCTGGTCGCACACCGCGAAGGACAGCGGCGTGCCGGGGCAGACGTGGCTGAGGTAGGTGGCCGTGGCGCGGCCCGGCCACATGTCGTGGATGGAGAACGCCAGCACCAGCAGGTCCACCGGCCCGTCCACGGCGGCGGCCACCAGCGCGGCGGCCATCTCGCCGTAGGACTGGCCGGACAGCTCCGACGCCCGCGCCGGCCCGGCCAGGTCCGCGAAGTACTCCGCCACCGCGGCCCGGTGCGCGTCGTCGACCAGGAAGACCGCCGGGCCGGGGAAGACCCGGCGCTCGGCGCGCAGCACGCGCACTACCAGGGCCGGCAGTGCGAGGCGATGAACGTGGCCAGCTGACCCACCGTCCGCAGCTCGTCGGTGCGCATCTTCTCCACGTCGATCTGCACGCCCAGCCGCTCCTCGACCTCCAGCAGCAGCTCCAGGCCGAGCGACGAGCTCAGGCCCAGCTCGTCGGCCAGGTCCAGGTCCTCGGTGACCGGCCCCTCCCGTTCGGACAGCCGCGCGATCACCGCGGCCATCGCCTCGACCACGCGGGGCCGCAACTCGGTGTCGACCTGGGCGTCGGGTGCGGTCATGGCGGCCTCCTGGGTGGAACGGGACTCAGTGCTGGAACACCATCGCGGAGAACGTCGCCCCGGCGCCCGCGCCGACCGCCGCCACGAGGTAGTGGTCGCCCTCGCGCAGCAGCCCGCGCTCGCGCGCCGTGGCGTAGTTGACGAACGCGTCGGAGCAGAACAGGTGGCCGTTGACCGGCACGTTGGACAGCAGCACGCGCTCCACCGGGAAGTCCATCAGCAGGCAGAGCCGTTGCCAGGTCACGACGTTGACGTTGTGGGGCAGCACGAGGGCGATGTCGGCCGGCACCAGGCCGGCCGCCTCCACCGCCTCGCGGATCACCCCGGCCAGGATCGGCCGGTACTCGCGCTGGAAGCGCTCGGCGCTCTGCCCGAACTCGGTGTCGAACTCGCCGCGCTGGGTGCAGGCGAACGACAGCACCCGGTCGCGCGGGCCGTGCGCGCTGACCAGGCAGGCCGACGCGCCCTCGCCGAAGATCGACGTGCCGGGCAGCAGGCGCGCGTCACGGGTGAACGCCTTCTCGCCGGTGAGGACGAGCGCGAGCGCGTCGGGGTCCGGGTCGGTCTCCAGCAGCCGCCTTGCCGTGTCCAGGGCGAGCAGCCCACTGGCGCAGCTCTGGTGGGTGACGGTGAACGTCAGCGCGTGGCCCAGGCCGGCCTCCCGGCACACCTCGTGCAGCGGGTTGTCCGGGTACGGGACCACGACGGGCATGGCCCGCCCGTAGACCACGTACCGCACCAGGTGCTCGCGTCCGCGCAGCGAGCCGACGCCGTCGACCGCCGCGCGCAGCAGGTCGGCCAGCGACCGCTCCGGGTCGAGGCTGATCTGGTCCAGCCCGTGGAACCGCCGGAAGAGCCGGACCTGGATGTCGGTCAACCCCAGCGGTTCTGCGAGGCTCTCGATGGGAACGCGGACAGCCGGCGTGTACACCGACACCGCGTCGAGCGCGGTCACAGTCGGGATCACACCACGCGTCCTGGAGAACGTCAATGTGTGCCATCATCGTCGGGTGTCGCGGTTCCTGCTCGTCGTGCTGCCGCTGCAAGGCCACCTGTTCCCGATGCTCGCCATCGGCCAAGAGCTCGTCCACAGTGGACATGAAGTGGTGTGGTGCGGTCCGGAGGACGTGCTGCGCCCACTGGTCGGTCCGGACGCGACGGTGCACCCCACCGGCGTACGCGCCTACCGCCGTTACGCCGAGACCGGCATGGCCGGTGTCCGGGCGCTGTGGGACGGCTACCTGCTGCCGTTCACCCGGTTCATTCTGGACGCGGTGGACGACGCGGTCCTCCGCCACCGGCCCGACGTCGTGGTCGCCGAGCAGTACGCGCTGGCAGGGGGCCTGGTGGCGCACCGCCGGGGTGTGCGGTGGGCCAGCCTGTGCACCGGCCTGCTGGAACTCGCGCCGCCGCCCGAGCTGGTCGGGTTCGACGACTTCGTGGCCGACCGGGTCGCGCGGGCCGTCGAGCTGGCGGGACTGCCCGCCGACGAGCCGCTGGACCCCCGGTTCTCGCCGCACCTGGTGATCGCCCTGTCCAGTCCCGGCCTCACCCCGCCCGACGAGCTGCCGCCCCGGACGGTGCTGACCGGCTCGGCGCTGGGCCGGCGGCCCAACGCGCCGCGGTTCCCCTGGCACGACTGGGACGACGACCGCCGGCACGTGCTGGTCACGGTCGGCACCATCGTCGGCCACATGATCGGCGACTTCTACGAGCGCGCCGCCGCGGTGCTCGCGCCGCTGGCCGACGACGTGCAGGCGGTGTTCGTCACCTCCGGGGTGGACGCGGAGTCGTTCCCCGGCAACGCCATCGCCGTCGACCTGGTGCCGATGCTGGACCTGATGCCCCGTTTGGACGCCGTGGTCTGCCACGCGGGTGGTGCGGTCAACGAGGCGTTGAGCTACGGGGTCCCGATGGTCCTCGCCCCGGTCCGGGCCGAGCAGGTGGCGCTGTCGCACCGGGTCGCGGCGGCGGGCGCGGGCATCGAGGTGCCCATCCTGGACGTGTCGGTGGCCGAGCTGGACGCGGCCGTGCGCGCCGTCCTGGACGGACCGGACCACCGGGCAGGCGCCCGCCGGATAGCCGACGAGTTCACCGCCGCGGGTGGCGCGCCCGCCGCCGCCGCGCACCTCGTCGCGCTGGCGTCTGGCGGCTGACCGCCCCCAGCCGTCAGGATGGGCGGGTGGACGGGCTGAGAGCGAAGGCGTTGCCCACTGCCGACGAGTTCGCGTGGGCACGGCAGCGGCGGGCCGACATCAGGGCCGCGGGCGGCATCCTCGACCTGGTGCTGCCCCTGCGCGAGGGCGGTGCCGGCGCGCCGCTGTTCTGCCTGCCGCCGCTGGTCGGCGCGAGCTGGTGCTACCTGGCCCTGCTGCCGCACCTGGACGAGGCGCACCCGGTGTACGGGTTGCAGTCCCGCGGGCTGCGGAGACCCGAACCGCTGCCGGTGGACCTGGCCGAGACCGCCCGCGACTGGGCCGACCTGATCCGGGCCACCCACCCCGGCCCGCACCACCTGTTCGGCTGGTCGCTGGGCGCGAACACCGCGCACGCCGTGGCCGAGGAGTTGCAGCGGCGGGGCGACGAGGTGGCGCTGCTGGTCGTCGGGGACGCCACGCCGGACCTGTCGCAGGGCCTCGGCGTCGGTGAGGACGCCCTGTGGCTGCTGTGCGACTTCGTGCTGCGCGAGTTCGGCTACCAGCCGGTGGTCGAGCCGGACGACCCCGACCCGGTGGGCCGCCTGGTCCAGGTGGTGCGCGCACGCCCTGGGCTGGGCCTGTCGGAGTGGCCCGACCGGCGGTTGCGGGCGCTGCCCCGCGTCATCCGCCACGCCATCGCGGTGGCGCAGCGGCACCGGCCCGGCCTGGTGCGCTGCCCGGTGCTGTTCCTGTCGGCCACCCGGTCGCGGCGGAGCACCGAAGCGAAGGTCGCCTCGTGGGACGGTCACCTCGACGGTCCGGTCGAGGTGGTCGAAGTGGACTGCGAGCACGAGCACATGCTGCTGCCGCGCCCGGCGGCGGCGATCGGCGCGGCCGTCGGCGCGCGGATGACTCCCAGCGGCGGTGCGCCGACGCGTCCGAAAGCGTGATTGTCGTTGCACCGCAGCTAACCTAGCCTCAGCGGATGAGCACCCGCCCAACGCTGTCGGCGCGCGACCCCGTCGCGCCGGATCGAGCCGTCGCCGGCGAGCAGCGGGACCTCGTCATCGAGGCGAGCGGTTTGCGCAAGACCTATCGCAAGCGCGGGCGCAAGGCGAAGTCCGTGGAAGCGGTGCGCGACGTGGGCTTCGCGGTGCGCCGGGGCGAGATCTTCGGTTTCCTCGGGCCCAACGGCGCGGGCAAGTCGACCACGCTGCGGATGCTGGCCACCCTGGTCCGCCCGGACGGCGGCAGCGCCCGCATCGGCGGCGTGGACCTGCTGCGCTCGCCCGCGCGCGTCCGCGACGTGATCGGGTTCGTCGCGCAGGCCAGCGGCACCTACGACGACGCCTCGGCGCGGCAGGAGCTCGTCGCCCAGGCCCGGATGCACGGCCGGGGCAAGGCGGAGGCGGAGCAGCTGGCCGCCGCCGCGATCACGACCTTCGACCTGGCGGAGTTCGCCGACCGCCGCGTCCGCACCTACTCCGGCGGGCAGCGCCGGCGGCTGGACTTCGCGCTGGGCGTCATCCACCGGCCGTCGGTGATGTTCCTGGACGAGCCCACCGCGGGCCTGGACCCGCCCAGCCGGGCGCGCATGTGGCGCGAGGTGCGCCGGTTGCGGGACAACGGCATGACCGTCTTCCTCACCACGCACTACCTCGACGAGGCGGACTCGTTGTGCGACCGGATCTCCATCATCGACCGGGGCCTGATCGTCGCCGAGGGCACGCCGTCGGACCTCAAGCGGGAGATCTCCGGTGACGTCGTCACGGTCGGCCTGGCGGCGCCCGACGAGGCGGGGCAGCCCGACGCCGGGAAGCTGCGCCGCGCCGCCGATGTGCTGACTCCGCAGCACTACGTGCGCGGCGTGGAGGCGGTCGACGCGACCCTGCGCCTGTACGTGGACGGCGCGGCCACCGCGATCCCGTTGATCATGGCCGCGCTGCTGGGCGCCGGGGTCGAGCCGAGCTCCATCGAGTCGCGCAGGCCCAGCCTGGACGACGTCTTCCTGGCCAAGACCGGCCGCACGCTGGACGAGTGAAGGGCGGCCGGCGTGAAAGTGCTCCGCGACACCTGGCTGATCTTCACCTTCGAGACCAAGATCATGGCGCGCAACCCCGTCGTGGTCGCGCTGACGCTGGCCCAGCCGATCACGTTCCTCGTGCTGTTCGCGCCCTTCCTCAAGGTCGCGATGGCGGGCCGCGGCGTGGAGAGCTACGGCGACGCCTACGCCGTCTACGTGCCCGGCCTGTTCGTCGCGATGGGCCTGCTCGGCGGCCTGTACGCGGGCTACGGCCTGCTCAGCTCGTTGCGCGCGGGCATCATCGACCGCTGCCGGGTCACCCCGGTCAGCCGCACCGGCCTGCTGCTGGGCCGGGCGCTGATGCACGTGGCGCTGCTGGAGTTCCAGGCGACGGTGATCACCATCGCGGCCGTGCCGTTCGGGCTGCGGGTGAACCTGCTGGACCTGGTGGTGTCCTACGCCCTGCTGTCGCTGGTGATCCTGCTCAGCATCTCCATCTCCTACGCCATCGCCCTGCTGGTGCGCAACGAGAACAGCCTGGGCGTGCTGATCAACACCGTCGGCCAGCCCGTGTCGCTGCTCGCCGGTGTGCTCATCCCGCTGACCCTGGCGCCGCTGTGGGTGCAGAACGTGGCGCTGTGGAACCCGTTCGCCTGGGCCACCGACGCCCTGCGCGCCCTGTTCACCGGCCACTTCACCGCGCCCGCGGTCTGGCAGGGCGGCGTCGTCATGCTCGCCGCCTGCGGCCTGGCCGTCGGCTGGTCCATCCGCTTGTTCAACCGGGAGGTCTCGTGAGTTCGGCCCAGCTGCGGACGGCTCTCGCGCGGGACGCGCGCGTGGGTGCGGGCAACGTGCCGCTGATGCTCGTCGAGCACGGCGCGGACCTCGACGTGCCGCGCGTGAGCTTCGACGTGGACGTGGACGGCATCCCGGCGTGGACGCCGCTGTCGTTGCGCCGGTTGACCGAACGGGTCGCCGCGCGCGCCGAGTGGTTCGCCCGCCGGGGGATCGGGCGGCGCGACCCGGTGGCGCTGTTCGTCACCGGGGCGGCGGACGTGTTCCTCAACTTCTTCGCCCTCAACCGGCTCGGCGCGATCCCGGCGCTGATGAACCCGAACATGCCGGTCGACGTGGCGGCGGAGTTCATCCGCAAGCTGCGCGGCGTCGGCGTCGTCGTGGACGACGACCACGCGGCGTTGCGCGAGCACGACCTGGGCGTGCCGATCCTCGGCGACGCGGCGGAGATCGGCACGGGCGACCCGGGCCGGGCGCCCGAGCACTACCGCCACCACGGCGACGACCCGGTGGCCATCACGCACTCCTCGGGCACCACCCGCATGCCCACGGCGGTCGTCCACTCGCACCACAGCCTGTTCGCCGCCGTGCGCGCGGTGCGGCTCACCGAAGCCCGGCCGCACGGCCGGGTGCGCGAGCTGACCGCGCTGCCCGCCGCCCACGCCGCCGGGATCATCGTGCTCAACCAGGCGCTGTGCAACGGCTACGAGATCCTGTGCCTGTCCAACCAGGGCGGCCCGTTCGAGCGCAGCGGCGAGGTGATCCTCGACGCCATCGAGCGCTGGCGGCCCACGGGCGTCTACGGCTTCGCCGTGACGTGGTCGGAACTGGCCCGCTTCGACCTCTCCACCCGGGACCTGTCCTCGGTGCGCAACTGGTCGAGCACCGGCGACTGCGCGCACGAGGCGCACGTGCGGCGGCTGGTCGCGGTGGGCAGCCACCCGACGTGGACGCGCGAGGGCGTCGTCGACGTGCCCGGGTCGAAGTTCGTCGACACGCTGGGCTCCACGGAGATGGGGCACGGCGCGTTCGCCATCGCCCACCACCTCGGCAGCGACCGCTACGACCGCTGTGTGGGAAAGCCGTACCCGTTCGCCGAAGTGGCGCTGCTGGACGTGACGACGGGGGAGGAGGTGCCGGTCGGGCAGGTCGGGCAGTGCGGCCTCAAGTCGCCGACGCTGGCCCCGGGCTACTGGAACGACTCCGCGGCCACCTACCGGACCCGCCTCGACGGCTACTACCTCACCGGCGACCTCATGTACCGCGACGAGGACGGCTACTACTACCACGTCGACCGGGTGAACGACGCGGTCGACCTGGGCGAGGGCGACTGGATCTACACCGCGCTCACCGAGGAGCGCATCCTGGCCCGCAGCCCCGAGGTCCGCGACTGCACGGTCCTGGCGGCCCGGCAACCGGACGGCGCGGTGGTGACCGACGTGCTGCTGATCCTGCGCGACGACGCCGACCCGGAGGCCGACCACGAGGACGTCGTGCGCGGCGCGCTGGGAGAGGCGGCGGCCCGTACGCTGCGCCGCGTCGAGGTGGTCTCCGACGACGGTGTCACGGTCGGTCCGACCGGGAAGGTGCGCAAGTTCCTGATGCGGCAGCGGATCGTGGCGGACGCGACTGGCGGGAGGTAGCGAGTGCGGTACCCGCTCTCGTTCGCGCAACGACGCGCCCGGTCCCTGGACGGTCCGGCGGCGGTGGTGCGGCGCGCCCGCCGGCTCGACGGCCCGGTGGACCTCGATGTCCTGCGCCGGGCGGTGGACGCCGCGGTCGTCCGGCAGGCCGCCCTCCGCACGTCGGTCGTCACGGTCGACGGCGAGCCGGCGCAGGTCGTGGCGGACACCGTCGAACTGCCCGTCGCGCACGAGGAGTCGGCCGAGCCGTTCGACCCGGCCACGCCGCCGCTGGTGCGCGTCGCGCTGGTCGGGCCGCCGGCACGACCGTCGCTCGTGGTGTCCGCGCACCGGGTCGTCGCCGACGGTCCGGCGCTGGACCTCCTGCTGGACGAGCTGTGCACCGCGTGCGGCGGCGGAGAGCTGCCCGAGCTCTGGATGGACTACGGCGACTACGCCGTGTGGCAGCGCGAACGCCTGGCGGGGGAGGAGCTGGAACGGCAACTGGCGCCCTGGCGCGAACCGCTGCGCGACGCACCCACCGGCGTTCCCCTGCCCGCCGACCCGCCGTCCACCCCGGACTGGGACGAGGTCACGGCCGATGCCCCCGGCGACCCGGACACCGCGCTCGCCGCGTACGCGGTCGTGCTGTCCCGCTACGCCAGGCAGCGCGACCTGGTCATCGGCTTGCCCGTCAGCGGGCGCATCCGGGTGGAGCTGGAGCGGATCGTGGGCCCGTTCGCCGACGTCGTGCCGCTTCGGGTGGCCGTCACCGGCACGTTCGCCGAGCTGCGCGCGCGGGTGCGCGGTTCCGCCGCGGAAGCGCTGTCGCACGACGAGCTGCCGTTCGACGAGCTCGCCGCCGAACTCGGTGTCGCCCGTCCCGCGGTCGGGTTTTCCACCACGGCCCAGGAGTGCGCCGATTTCCAGCTGAACGCGGGGGAGAACGGCGTCCTCAGGCTCACCTATCGCGCGGACGTGTACGAAACGACGTTCGCCGAGCGATTCCTGCGGTCGGTCGTGGCGGTGCTCGACCACGTCGGGCAGCACCCGCACACCCCGGTCGCGGACCTTCCGCTCCACCCGGCGCAGGAGGCCGTCGCCCCGGCGGTCCCGGATCTTGACGTGGTGCGCGCGCTCCGCGAGTCGGAGGCGTCCATCACCGACGGCGCCGGCACCGTGCCCATGTCCGAGGTGTGCCGACGCGCCGCCGTGCTGGCCCGCGTGCTCGCCGAGCACGGCACGGATCAGCGGGTCGGCGTGCGCGTCCGACGCGGCGCGGGACTGCTCGTGGCCGTGCTGGGCGCGTGGTGGGCGGGACGGACGGCCGTGCTGCTGGACCCGGACCTCCCGCTGCCCGGTGTGGAGAAGAGCGTCCGGAACTCCGGGCTCGGGCTGGTCGTGGCCGACGAGGAGCACGTCTCGATCGGTGGCGCGACCGTGATCACCGCCGCGACCGTGATCACCGCCGCGACCGGCGAACCGGTGGACGCCGCGGAGCCGAACCCGGTCGCCTACGTCGTCGGTGGTCGTGACGTCACGCACCGTGCGGTGGCCGACGTGCTCGCGGTGCTCCGCCGTGATCTCCCGCTGGGCCGGGGAGATCGCTTCGCCGCGATCGGCGCCGCTGCCGACGTCGCCCTGATGGAGCTGCTGCTGCCCCTGGTGTGCGGCGCGGACGTGGTGGTCACCGATGGCGAGGACCTGACCGGCATCACCGCCCTGCACGGGTCGGCGCACACGTGGCGGAACCTGCCGATCGTGCCGGACAGCGTGCGACTGCGGCTGTGCAGCGGCCTCACCCCGGATCTCGCCGAGGCGCTCGACACCCCCGGGGCGGAGCTGTGGCACGTCCACGGCGACGCGGAGTCGGCGCTCTGGCCGGTGGCCGGGCGCTGGCCCGCGACGATCCGCTCCGGGGCCCGGATCCTGGACGAGCGCGGTGTGCCCGTGCCGATCGGCGCCATCGGCGAGGTGCACGTCGGCGAGCACGCGACCGGTGACCTGGCGCGGTGGCGGGAGGACGGGCGCCTCGACCTCGTCGGGCGCACCGACGACGAGGTGGAGGTCCGCGGCACGTGGGTGGACCCCGGTGAGATCGCGGCGGAGCTCCGGACCCACCGGGGCGTGCGGGACGCCGTCGTGATCGGCGCGCCGAAGGACGGCGAGACGGTGCTGGTCGCGTACGTGGTGTCCGACGAGAGCGGCGAAGCCCTGCGGCGGCACCTGCGCGCCACGCTGCCGGAGCGGGTGGTCCCCGAGCTGTTCGTGGCGCTGGACGAGCTGCCCGACACCCTGCCCGAGCCCGACTGGGGACTGCCCCGGGACGACGTCGAGCGGACGATGGCGCGGATCTGGGCCGACCTGCTGCGCACCACCGACCGGATCGCCGTGCACGACAACCTGTTCGGGCGCGGCGCGGGGTCGTTGACGGTCATGCGGTTCGCCGCGAAGGTCGCCGAGGCCTACGGCGTGAACCTGCCGCTGCACCGGATCTTCGCCACGCCCACGATCGCCGCGCTCGCGGCCGTCGTCACCGAGGAGCGGCGACCCGAACCCGACGACGGGCTGGCCGAGCTGTCCGACGCGGAGCTGGACGACCTGCTGCGCTCGGTGCTCGCCGCGCGCGACCGCCGCCGCACCGCCCGGGGGGAGGCGACGTGAGCACCGCGGAGACCGCCGACCTGGCCACCGCGGAGCTGTTCGGTGGGCTGGAAGATCCCGCGGCGAACTCGATGAATTTCCTCAACGAGATCGCCGGGCGCTATCCCGAAGCCATTTCCCTGGCCGCCGGGAGGCCCACCGAGGAGTTCTTCGACCTGGCCGACGTGCCGCGGTATCTGCGATTGTTCGGCGACCACCTGGAACGTGATCGGGGACTGGGGCCGGCCGAGGTGCGGCGCACCGTATTGCAGTACGGGCGCACCAAGGGGATCATCCACGAACTGGTCGCCGAGAACCTGCGGCGCGACGAGGGAACCGTTGTCGACCCCGAGTCGGTCGTCGTCACGGCGGGGTGCCAGGAGGCGATGTTCCTGGTCGCCCGCGCATTCCGCGCCGACGCCCGGGACGTCCTGCTCGCGGTGTCGCCGACGTACGTCGGGCTGACCGGCGCGGCGCGGCTGGCCGACCTGCCGGTGCGGCCGGTGGCGAGTTCAGCGGACGGGGTCGACCTGGCCGACCTGGTGGCCGTGATCCGCCGCGAGCGCGCCGCCGGACGCCGTCCGCGCGCCTGCTACGTGATGCCGGACTTCGCCAACCCGTCCGGCCTGAGCATGGACCTGGAGACCCGGCGGGCGCTGCTGGAGGTGGCGCGCGAGGAGGACGTCCTGCTGGTCGAGGACAACCCGTACGGGCTGTTCCACGGCGGTGCGCGGGTGCCGGCGCTCAAGGCGCTGGACGAGCACCGCAGGGTGGTCTACCTGGGGTCGTTCGCCAAGTCGGTGCTGCCCGGGGCCCGCGTCGGGTACGTGGTGGCCGACCAGCGGGTGGCCTCGGCGTCCGGCGCGGTGGGACTGCTCGCCGACGAGCTGTCCAAGATCAAGAGCATGGTCACGGTGAACACCTCGCCCATCGCGCAGGCCGTGATCGGGGGCGCGCTGGTCGAGCACGGCGGGAGCCTGGTCGACGCCACCGCGCGTCAGCGCGAGCTGTACGCGGGCAACCTGCGCCGCGTCCTGGACGGTCTCGCGGCGCGGTTCCCCGAAGACGGCGACGTCACCTGGACCGCGCCCGCGGGGGGATTCTTCGTGGTGGTGAACGTTCCCTTTCCGGTGGACGACGCGCTGCTGGAACGATCCGCCCGCGACTACGGGGTGCTGTGGACGCCCATGGGTCATTTCTACGACGGCACGCCGCCCGTGCGCGCGCTGCGGCTTTCGATCAGCGCGGTTTCCCCGGCGTCGATCGACACCGGGCTGGACCGGCTGGCGGCGTTGATCGACGACCACCGCGACCAATTGGCCGATAGTGCCTCGGGCGAGCGGTGACGTACGCTTCAGCACGTTCATCCCGCTGCCACGCATTACTCCGGCACGCGTATCACTTCGGCATTTCGTTCACCAGGCGCGCAATCGGGCGGGGGTGTTCGTGACACGTCATCTCGCGGAGGCCGGTGCCGCCCCGGTGGCGGGCCCCGAGTGGGTGGACGAGGTCCTGCTGCGCGGCCCGGACGCCCAGGTGTGCCTGCACGTCGACGGCCCGGTGGACCGCGCCGCGCTGCGCCGCCTGGTCGCCGAGCGCCGCGCCCGCCTGGAGGCGGCGGGGCTGCGCGCGGGCGGCTCGCTCGTGCTGCGCCTGCCACCGTCCCTGGCGTTCGTGGCGAACCTGCTGGCGGGCTGGCGGATCGGCGCGCAGGTCGCGCTGCTGGACCACCGGCTCACGCCGTTCGAGGTCGACGCCGCGCTGGCCCGGCTGGCGCCGCAGGTCGTGGTCGCGCCCGGCGTGGTGCGCGGCAACCCGTTGCGCGCCTTCGCCGACGTCGAGGAGACCGTCACCCCGCACCCCGGCCGGCCCGCCGCGACACCGCACGCGGTGATCCAGCTCAGCTCCGGCTCCACCGGACCGTCCAAGGTGATCGGACGCACCGCCGCGGACCTGATCGCCGAGGTCGACCGCTACGCGCGCATCGACGGTGTGCCGCTGCCCGGCGAGCGGATCATCGTGCTGGCCTCGATGGTGCACGTGCTGGGCCTGGTCGGCGCGCTGCTGCACGGGCTGCACGCGGGCGTCCAGGTCCGGCCGCCGGAACGGCTCACCGGGGACGGCGTCCTGGCGGCCGTGGCGGACGGGACCAGCCCGGCGACGGTGCTCGGCGTGCCGTTCCACATCGGACTGCTCGCCTCGGTCGCCGACCCGCCGCGCCTGCCCCAGTTGAAGCGGATGACCACCGGCGGCGAACTGGTGCCCGCCGCGACGGCCACCGCGTTCCTGGACAAGTACGACGTGCCGCTGGGCAACATGTGGGGCATGACCGAGGTCGGCGTCATCGCCACCGACCTGTTCGGCGCGCACCGCCCCGCGCTGACGCCGGCCCCCGGCCTCACCGTCGTCGAACGTGCCGGGGAACTGCTGGTGAGCAGGCCGGAATCGCCCTACGTCGGCCTGTCCGACCCGACCCGCTGGTCCGACGGGTGGCTGCGCACCCGGGACGCGGGCGTCGTGGACCCGGCCACCGGCCTGGTCACCATCAAGGGCCGGCTGGACTCGCAGGTCTCGGTGGGCGGCCTCAAGGTCGACCTGACCGAGGTCGAGGCGACGCTGACCGCGCTGCCGGGCGTCGAGGCCGCCGTCGTGCTGCACGACGAGGCGATCACCGGCTACGTGCAGCTCGCGCCGGGCGCGTCGGTCGACGCCGTCCGCGCCGGTCTCGCCGAGCGGCTGGCCGGCTACAAGCGACCGCGGCAGCTGCACGTGCTGGCGGCGATGCCGCGCACCACCACGGGAAAGCTCGTGCGCGACCGGTCGGTGCTCCGCGAGGCCCCGCGAGAAGGAAGGTGATCCGATGAGGACGCCAGACCACCCCGCCGCGGGTCGGGGAGCCCGCGCGAGCGGGTCGGCGCCGGGCCGGGAGGAGGTCGTGGCGATGCTCGCCGGCCTCGACGGCAGGTCGGCGCGGGACGTCCCCGAGGGCATCGAGTCGATGGAGCTGGCCTGGCTGCTGCACCAGGTCGAGCAGCGCTACGGGGCGCGCGTGGAGTTGGACGAGGACCAGTACGGTCGGATGACCACCATCGACGGCGCGGTCGACGTGCTGCGGGAAGCGATCGGGGCGGCTTGATGCGGATCTCCGGCATCGACCACATCGAACTGTACGTAGGCGACGCCAAGCAGGCGGCGTTCTACCTGTGCACCGCGTTCGGGTTCGAGGTGCGCGGCCAGGGCGGGCCCGAGACGGGCCTGGGCGAGCAGCGCTCGCTGCTGCTGCGCCAGGGCGACATCCAGGTCGTGCTGACCTCCGGGCTGGACGCCGGGCACCGGGCCACCGAGTACGTGCGCCGCCACGGCGACGGCGTGGCCGTCGTCGGCATCGGCGTGGACGACGCGGTGGCGGCGTACCGGCTGCTGGTCGAGCGCGGAGCGCGACCCCTGTCACCGCCGAAGGCGTACGGCGAGGGTGAGCAGCGGGTCGTCGTCGCGGAGGTCTCCGGCTTCTCCGACGTGACGCACCGGCTGGTGGAGCGGCACGGCGCGCGGCGCGAGTTCCTGCCCGGCGCGCTGGTCGTCGACGAGCCCGACCCGTACAGCGACAGCAAGCTGCTGCGCGCCATCGACCACCTCGCGATCTGCGTGCCCGCCGGGCAGCTGGGCCCGACCGCGCACTACTACGTCTCCGTGTTCGGCTTCGAGCAGGTCTTCGAGGACTACGTGGAGGTCGGCGGGCAGGGCATGGACTCCAAGGTGGTGCAGAGCCCGTCCGGGGAGGTGACGTTCACGCTGATCGAACCCGACCCGGACCGCACCCCCGGCCAGATCGACGACTTCCTGACCTGGCACGCGGGCGCGGGCGTCCAGCACGTCGCGTTCAGCACCGACGACATCGTGCGCGCGGTCGGCACGCTGGCCGAGCACGGCGTCCGCTTCCTGGGCACGCCCGACGCCTACTACGACTCGCTGGAGGACCGCGTCGGCCACCTGGACGCGCCGCTGGACGAGCTGCGCCGCCTGGGCGTGCTGGTCGACCGCGACCACTGGGGCAGGCTGCTGCAGATCTTCACCGAGTCGATGCACGTCCGCCGCACGCTGTTCCTGGAGATCATCGAACGCCGCGGCGCGCTGACCTTCGGCAGCGGCAACATCCGCGCCCTGTACGAGGCCAAGCGCGCGGAACTGTCCGGCGCCACCGCTGGGGAGGACGAGTGACCGAGGTGACCGCCTTCGCGCTGACCGAGCGGGAACGGGAGCTGCTCCCGACCGACGACGAGGTCCGCTTCTTCGCCGAGCACGGCTGGTACCTGTCCAGGAAGCTGCTGTCCGACGACGAGGTGGACGAGCTGGCCGCCGCCGTGGCCCGCTACTACGAGGGCGAGCGCAGCCGCCGCCTGCCCTCCCGCCCGCCGCGCCTGGCCTACTGGGAGCCCGCGCACGGCGACGTGCAGCGGCACAACGACTACGTGCACTACGAGAGCGACGGCATCGCCAAGGCGCTGCTCAAGCCGATCATCGGCGCGGTGGCCGCGCGGCTGGCCGAGGCGTCGGAGATCCGGGTGTTCCAGTCGACCCTGATCCACAAGCCGCCGATCGCCGACGAGCCGTCCAACGTCGTGCCGTGGCACTTCGACAAGCACTACTGGTCGTCGTCGTCCTCCGACCGGATGCTGACCGCGTTCATCCCGTTCCACGACTGCGACGAGGAGCTGGGCACCATCACCATGGTGGACGGCAGCCACCGCTGGGAGGAGGTCGGGTCCGACGACAGCGCCACGCACCACTTCGCCGACCGCGACCGCGACCAACTGGAGGAGCTGCTGTCCGCCAACGCCGCCCACAACGGCGCGCGGGTGTCGAAGATCCCGATGATCATCCCCAAGGGGCACATGAGCTTCCACCACTGCCGCACCTACCACGGCAGTGCCGCCAACCGGTCGACCCGGCCGCGCCAGGCGATCTCGCTGCACCTCCAGGACGGCGACAACGCCTTCCGCGACTTCCGGCTCTCCGACGGCACCTCGGCGTTCTACAACCACGACTCGCTGGTGCGCCGCACGCCCGACGGCAGGCCGGACTACGCGGACCCGGAGTTCTGCCCGCCGCTGTGGCGCTCCTGAGCGCGGCGGCGCACGCCGACCTGTACCGGGTGGTCCGGTTGGTCCGCCGGTTCGAGGAACGGGCGGTCGAGCTGGTCCGCGCGGGCGACATCGTCGGCGGCATCCACCCCTGCACCGGGCAGGAGGCCGTCGCCGCCGGGGTGTGCGCGGCGCTGCGGGCCGACGACATGATCACCAGCACCCACCGCGGGCACGGGCACGTGCTGGCGAAGGGCGCCGACCCGAAGCGGGTGCTGGCCGAGCTGGCGGGCCGCGCCACCGGGCTCAACCGGGGGCGCGGCGGGTCCATGCACGCCGCGGACTTCCGGCTGGGCATCCTCGGCGCGAACGCCATCGTCGGCGCGAACGCCCCGATCACGGCGGGCGCGGCGTGGGCGGCCAAGCGGGCGGGCGACGGCCGGGTGGCGGTGAGCTTCTTCGGCGACGGCGCGGTCAACCAGGGCGTGCTGCTGGAGACGCTGAACCTGGCCGCGCTGTGGCGGCTGCCGGTGCTGTTCGTGTGCGAGAACAACGGCTACGCCACGACGTTGACCGTGGCGGACGCGGTCGCGGGCACGATCACCGGGCGGGGCGAGGCGTTCGGCATCCCGTCGGTGACGGTCGACGGCATGGACCCCGTGGCCGTGCTGGACGCCGCGCGCACCGCCGTCGACCGCGCCCGGGCGGGCGACGGGCCGTCGTTGATCGAGTGCGTGACCTACCGGTTCGACGCGCACCACACGTGGGAGCACCGCGCACGGGTTCGATACCGCCCTGACGAAGAGGTCCTCAAAGGACGATCCCGGGACCCGTTGGCGATCCAGGGTTCCCGCTTGTCCGATGAGGACCGCGAGCGGGTCGACGCCGAGGTCGAGTCCCTGGTGGACGAGGCGGTGGCGTTCGCGCTGGGCAGCCCGCACCCGGACCCGGAGGGCGCCTTGGACCACCTGTACGCCACCGGGCCGCGCGGACGACCGGGGGATGGTCGCTGATGCCGTGGCTGTCCTACCGCAAGGCCCTCAACCGGGCACTGGGCGACGAGCTGGCCCGTGACCCGGCGGTGTTCGTGCTGGGCGAGGACGTCCGGGTCGCGGTGTCCAACGTGACCGCCGGGCTGCTCGGCCGGTTCGGGCCCGAGCGCGTCCTCGACACGCCCCTGTCCGAGCAGGCGTTCACCGGGTTCGCCACCGGGGCGGCGCTGGCCGGGATGCGGCCGGTCATCGAGTTCCAGATCCCGGCGCTGCTGTTCCTGGCGTTCGAGCAGATCGTCAACCAGGCGCACAAGTTCTCGCTGATGACCGGCGGCCAGACCGCCGTGCCGGTCACCTACCTGGTGCCCGGCTCGGGGTCGCGCACCGGCTGGGCCGGGCAGCACTCCGACCACCCCTACGCCCTGTTCGCGCACGCGGGTGTGAAGACCGTCGTGCCCGCGACGCCCGAGGACGCCTACGGGCTGGTGGTGTCCGCGATCCGCGACGACGACCCGGTGGTGGTGTTCGCCCCGGCCGGGGCGCTGGACGTGCGGGTCGACGTCGACTTCTCCGCGCTGGCGCCGGTGCCGCTGGGCGTGGGCCGGGTGCACCGCGCAGGCACGGACGTCACGGTCGTCGCCATCGGCCACCTGGTGCACGACGCGCTGGCCGTCGCCGACGAACTGGCCGTCGAGGCGTCCGTTGAGGTGTTCGACCCGCGCACCGTCTACCCGTTCGACTGGGACGGGCTGGCCGACTCCGTGCGGCGCACCGGCCGGCTGGTCGTGGTGGACGACGCCAACCGCACGTGCGGCATCGCCGCCGAGGTGCTGGCCACCGCCGCCGAGCGGTTCGACCTCACCGCGCCACCCGCGCGGGTGACCCGGCCGGACGGCGCGGTGGTGCCGTTCGCGCCCGCGCTCGACCGGGCCGTGCAGCCCGACCGCGACCAGCTCGCGACCGCCATCCGCAAGGTGCTCAAGGACTGACCGAGGAGGCCGCCGTGCCGCTGGACCCCCAGGTGGCGCAGTTGCGCGCGCGCCGCGTCGCCGACGGCGTGCCGCCGCTCTACACGCTGACCGTCGAGCAGGCCCGCGCCGCCGACCTGGCCGCCGTCCGGGCGGGTGCGGGCACGGGCGAGCCGGTGTGGCACGTGGTGGACCGCCACGTCCCCGGACCG
The DNA here is from genome assembly GCF_050946825.1 of Actinosynnema sp. CA-299493. NCBI lineage: Bacteria > Bacillati > Actinomycetota > Actinomycetes > Pseudonocardiales > Pseudonocardiaceae > Actinosynnema > Actinosynnema sp. CA-299493. The sequence continues at coordinate 6,103,972 of NZ_CP191993.1, read as the reverse complement.
GGCGGCGACCTGCCGGTGCGCGTCTACCGGCCGACCGACGACACCGGTCCGCTGCCGACGCTGGTGTACCTGTTCGGCGGCGGGTGGGCGCTGGGCAGCGTCGAGACGTCCGACGGGATCTGCCGGTCGCTGGCCAACGCCGTGCCGTGCCAGGTGATCACCGTGGGCTACCGGCTCGCGCCCGAGCACCGGTTCCCGGCGGCCGTGCACGACAGCTACGCGGCCGTGGCGTGGATCGCCGAGCACGCCGACGAGCTCGGGGTCGACGCCGGGCGGTTGGCCCTGGCCGGTGACAGCGCGGGCGGCAACCTCACGGCGGCCGTGACGCTGCTGACCCGCGAGCGGGGCGGCCCGTCGCTGGCCGCGCAGGTGCTGGTGTACCCCAACACCGACTACCGCGCGGACACGCGGTCGTCGCGCGACAGCGACGATCCGGCGTTGTTCAACCGGCACTCGGTGGCGTGGTACTGGTCGCACTACCTGGCCGACCCGGCGGACGGGCTCGACCCGCTCGCGTCGCCGTTGCGCGCCGACGACCTGTCGGGGCTGCCGCCGGCCCTGGTCGTGACCGCCGAGCACGACCCGTTGCGCGACGAGGGCGAGGAGTACGCGCGGAGGCTGGCGTCGTCGGGCGTGGACGTCGTCTCGACGCGCTACCCCGGCATGGCGCACGGGTTCTTCGCGATGACCGACGTCCTCGACGCGGCCCGCGCGGCGCACGCCGAGGTCGCCGCCTACCTGCGGGCGCGGTTCACGCCCTGACCGTGCGGAGCCGGCGCGCGTCCTCGACGTCCCGGCAACCGGCCAGGCGGAGCGCGGTCTCGAACTCCTGCCGGATCACGTCGAGCACCGCGGCGACGCCCTGCCGCCCGGCCACCGCGAGGCCCCACAGCACCGGGCGGCCGAGCAGGACCGCGTCCGCGCCCAGCGCCAGCGCCCGCAGGACGTCGACCCCGGTGCGCACCCCGCTGTCCAGCAGCACCCGGCACCGGCCGCTCACGGCGTCCACCACGTCGGGCAGGGCGTCGAGGGAGGGCACCGCGCCGTCGAGCTGGCGCCCGCCGTGGTTGGAGACCACGAGGCCGTCCACACCGGACTCGGCGGCCCGGCGGGCGTCCTCGGGGTCCAGGACTCCCTTCAGCACCAGTGGCAGTCGCGTGCGCTCCCTGATCCAGTCGAGGTCGCGCCACGTCAGGGAGGGGTCGAAGACGGCGCTGGTGTGCCGGGCCACCGCCGAGTCGCCGGTTCGGCGTTCGCCGACGTCACCGCCGATGTTGACCGGCCGCATCCCGGGCGGCAGCGAGAACCCGTTCCGCAGGTCCCGGATGCGCCGCCCCATCACCGGCACGTCGACGGTGAGGACGACGGCCCGGCAGCCGACGCCCTCGGCCCGCCGGAGCAGGTCCGCGACGACCTGGCGGTCCTTGAGCCAGTACAGCTGGAGCCAGTGCGCGCCACCGGCCGCCACCACGTCCTCGATCGGCTCGGCGGCGAGCATGCCCAGCACGTTCGGCACGCCCGCCACCGCTGCCGCCCGCGCGACACCGCTCTCCCCGTCCGGGTGGACCAGGCGCTGGTACGCCATCGGCGCGATGGCCAGCGGCAGCGACGACCACGCGCCGAACAGGTCGCGGCCGGTGTCGCACCGGGACACGTCGACCAGCGACCTGGGCACCACGGACACCCTGTCGAACGCGGCGCGGTTGGCGGCGAGCGTGACCTCGTCGCCCGCTCCGCCGGAGACGAAGTCCCGGACGTCCGGGGTCAGGCGTTCGGCCGCCAGGCGCTCGACGTCGGCGACCGAGTGGAGTGCCGGCGCGGTCATGGGGTCGCTCGTCGGCGGTCGAGGCCCGCGTCCGCTGTCGCTGTTCATAGGTCCTCACGCGGGTCGGGGTGTGCTGCGGGGGCGGCGCCAACGCGTCCGCAGCACCGAGGATGACGGAACCCTCCCTCGGAGGGACGCCCGCGCCGCCACTCGGCGGACGGATTCGGTCGGGATGCCGTAGTCGGACGGGCCGGGGAGGGGCCGAGCCGCGGCGGACCGGCCGCGTCCGTCAGACGACGGTCCCGGCGTGCGCCATCGAGCCGCGCAGCACCACCGCGAGCTCACCGCGTGAGGTCACGCCCAGCTTGGGGAACATCCGCTGGAGGTGGGTGCTCACCGTCCTGGGCGAGACGTAGAGCCGCTCGCCGATCTCCCGGTTCGTCAGCCCCTGCGCGGCGAGCTGGGCGACGTGCAGCTCGGTCGACGTGAGCCGGTCGGCGACGGCCGGGTCCTGGCGGGGGGAGGACGCGCCCGCGGCGCGCAGCTCCTGGCGTGCCCGCTCCGCCCAGGCCGACGCGCCGAGCGCGTCGAAGACCTCGCGCGCGGCTTGCAGGACCGCGCGGGACTCCGCGGGCCGCCGGTGGCGCCGCAGCCACCCGCCCAGGGCGAGGTGCACCCGGGCCCGCTCGAACGGCCAGTCGACGGGAACGGCGTCGAGGGCCGCCCGGTAGCGCGGCTCGGCCTCGTCCGGCGGGCTGAGCAGGGCGCGGGCGAGCCGCAGCCCGCAGAGCAGGGCGGGGGAGGGGGTCGGCTCTTCGAGCGGGGCCAGCTCCTCCACGACGGTCCGCGCCGCCTGCGCGGACTCGCTGCGCACGGCCGCCTCGACCAGCTCGGCGACCCCGTAGAAGCGCAGCCAGGGGTGGAAGGCGGGGTCGGCCGGGTCGAAGACGCGGTGCAGGTGCCCGAAGGCGTCGCCGTAGCGCCCCTGGCAGAGGGCGGTCTGACCGCGGGCCATCTGCACGATGGCCAGCGCCGGGCGCGCGCCGCCGGGGAGGGCGGTGCGCTCCGCCTCCGCTGCCCACGCCTCCGCCCGCGGGTCCCCGCTGACGGCGGCGAGCTGTGCGCGGATGGCGTGCACCATCGCGTGCACCAGGGGCTGACCGGTCTCGCGGGCCAGCTCGGCGGCCTCCTCGGCCGCGAGGTGACCGGCGCGCACGTCACCGAGCCGTGCGGCGCTCCCCGCCTGGACGCAGAGGGCGCGGGCCAGCATCGACAGGCGGCCCTGCGCCCGCAGGGCCGCCAGCGACCTCCCGGTCAGCCGGCCCGCCAGGGCGGGAGCACCCACCGTGACCGCGGCGGCACCCAGGAGCTGGTCCCCCTCGGCGTCCTCGGACGAACGCTCCAGCTGACCGGCCAGGGCGTCGAGGACGGCTCGCCCACCCTCGACCGGCGCGCAGTACGCGCGCAAGGCCACCACGTCGGCGTTGTCCGCGTCCACGGGCATCCGGTCGGCAGCGGCGGCGACCCGTCGGCGGGCGGCGGGCCCCGGCTCTCCCCAGAAGCAGTGCAGGACCGCGCCCCACAGCATGCGCAGCCCCAGCACGGGCTCGCCACCTGCGGCGATGTCGACGGCCAGCTCCGCCAGCCCGGCGGTCGCGGCGCCCTCGCCCTGCGCGGAACCCTCGACCAGGGCGATGCCGACCCAGGCCGCCCGGCCCTGGTCCCGGACCGAGAGGTCCAGCGAGCGCGCCTGGGCCAGCAGGTGCGCCGCGACATCGCTCCGGCCCGACTCCAGGGCGAGCTCGGCCGCGCGCAGCAGCCGGTCCGCGCGAGCGGCCGGGTCCGCGGTCAGCTCCGCCGCACGCCGCAGCGCGGCCAGGGCCGCGGCGACACCACCCCGCCGCAAGGCCCTGCCGGCGGTGGAGTCCAGGTCACGCGCCGCGTGCTCGTCGGGACCGGCGGTGGCGGCGGCGCGGTGCCACGCCTGCCGGTCGGGCTGCCCCTGGAGCTCCGAGGCGAGGGCGGCGTGGGCGGCCTGCCGTTGCGCGGCGGTCGCGGCGTGGTGCATCGCCGAGCGGACGAGCGGGTGCCGGAAGACCATCCCCCACGCCTCCACCAGGCCCGCGGCGACCGCCGGGTCGAGGGCGGCGACGTCGACCGCCGTCCCGAGCATCCGGCCGGCGGCGGCGAGGCACTCGTCCATCGTCCCGTCACCGTTGAGGGCCGCGAGGAGGAGCACCGCCCGGGTGTCGGCGGGAAGGCGGGAGACCCGTGCCGTGAAGGTCCGCTCCAGCCGTTCGGTCAACGGCAGCGGACCGGGCGTGAGGGCGTACGCCCCACCGACCGACTGGAGCGCGACCGGCAGCTCGGTCAACGCCAGCGGGTTCCCGGCCGCCTCCGCCAGCAGCCGCCGCCTGACCTGCTGCCCCAGGTGCGGCGCCACCGCGTCCAGCAGCTCGCCCGACACCTCGTCGGTCAGCGGGTCCAGGGGCAGCACCGGCAGCCCGGCGCCGCCGAGCCGGTCGTCGAGGCCGCGGGTGACGGCCACCAGGGCGAGGGGGTCGGACTCGATCCGCCGCGCGACGAACCCGAGCACGTCGAGGCTGGCCCGGTCCATCCAGTGGGCGTCCTCGACGACCACCAGCAGCGGCACCTTCACCGCCGCGTCCGACAGCAGGGTCAGCGCGGCCAGGCCGACGAGGTAGAGGTCGGGCACGGCCTCGTCGACGAGCCCGACGGCGGCGCGCAGCGCGGCACGCTGCGGCCCGGGCAGGTCGTCGATCCCGTCCCGCAGCCGGTGGACCAGCTGGTGCAGGCCGGCGCAGGGCACGTCCTCCTCCGATTCCACGCCCACCGCCGTGATCACCCGGACCCCGTGGGACGCGGCCCGCGCCGCCGCCTCGGCGACCAGCGCCGACTTGCCGATCCCGGGTGCGCCGAGGACCACCAGCGCGCCACCCGACCCGGAGGCGGCCCGCTCGACCAGGGCAGCCAGCGCGCGACGCTCCGTCTCCCGACCCAGCAGCGCCCGTCGTCGCATGCCTCGCTCCGTCTCCTCCGTGTGAATCCCGCTTGCCCGCGAGGCGCCGCCTCCCCGCCTGACCGGGGACCGGCCCGGGACCGCGATCCGCACAATGGCACACGCGCCGCTCCGAGGAAAAGCGAGGGTTCCTCGGCCTGTCGCCGGGCAGCCCGGTACCCCGCCTCGATCAGATCGATCGCGTCCAGGTGGTCGGCCGCGGGGGTGCCCGCGCTACGCCCCCGCAGTCCCGGAGGGTTCACGCAGGCGCACCCACCCGTCGAAGTCCAGGGGGCGCGGCACGGCCGCCAGGGAGATCCGGGCGGCGTCGGGCGCGCGCAGTTCCAACCGGAACCGGGTGCACAGCAGGTAGGTCAACAGCACCAGCTGGATGCTCCCCAGCCCGGCGCCGACGCACGCGGTGGGCGCCCACCCGAAGGGCACGTAGTAGTGCCCCCCTGGCGGACGGCGGTCCGCACCGGCCGACCACCGGTGCGGGTCGAACGTGTCCGGGTCGGACCAGTGCCGCTCGTCGTGGTTGACCAGGTAGGGGCTCACCAGGTAGTGCCGGCCCACGTCGAGCCGGTTGGCGCGGACGGTCAGGGGAACCCGGGCGCTGCGGGTCATCAGCAGTGGCGCCGACCACATCCGCAGGACTTCCTTCACGAACTGGTGCGCGATAGGCGCGGACCTGGTGCCGGTCCGGTACAGCTGCTCGACGGAACCGGCCGCGAACTCCTCCGCCAGGGTGGCCACCCACTCGGGGCGCTTCGCCAGTTCGTACATCAGACAGCCGGCGACCGCGCCCGGGGGCCCGGCGATCGCGGTCAGGACGGTCGTCACCGCCTCCAACGCCCGGTCCGGGCCGAGGGAGGGCAGCAACTGGTCCACGACGGGCTGCGTGAGGTCGACGTGGGTGCGCCCGCCACGCGCCCGACGGCGGATCTCCTCGCGCACGACCCGTCCGGTGTGCAGCTGGGCGATGACGGCCTGCCACTTCTGCCGGCGGGTCTGACCACCGGGGCCCGCGTCCAGTCGGGTCAGCTTCGCGATCGCGTCGCGACCGAGCCAAGCCTGGCCCGAAGCGGACAGGCCGTCGACCACCACGGGGACCAGGGCGCGGAACACCACCTCGTGTGACAGCCACGCGAAGTCCACGTGCTGGTCGCGGCGGTTGTCCAGGATCGCGGCCATGCGGTCGGCCAGCGCGCGCAGCCGGTCCTCCCCGCTGAGCACCCGCAGCTGGGACAGCCACAGCGAGCGCACCTGCCGCCACGACACGGCCGGGCTGCGGCGGCCTCGGATCCGGTCGACGAACCGGTCGGGCAGTGTCAGGTCGGCGAAGTTCTCGGCGTTGACCCGGCTCGCCGCGTCGGCGTCGAACACCATCAGGAGCCGGTCGCCGTGCCAGAACACCCCGTCGTGCTCGGCGTTGGGGGCACGCAGGTTCGCCAGCAGGTCCGGGTCGTCGCGACCGGTCATCACGCGTCTCCTCAAGATGGGGAGCGTGTGGCCCACGCCCCCCACCCGCGTCGATCAGATGTGGTGGTACACGTACCAGCGGTACTCGGAATCGCTCTTGCGGATGTTGAGCGCTACCAGCGCGGCGTGGATGATCTTGGCCATGGTCACCTCCTCCCACTCGTGCGCAGGGTGAAGTCCGGTGGCGCGAGCGCCGCCGCGACGTGCGGGCGGTGCTGGTGGGCCTCAACCCGCCACCGCTCGGCCGGCGGCAGCACCCGCAGGACGTCCTCCACCAGCTGTGCGGCGAAGCCCGCCGCCACGCAGGTGTGGGCGCCCCAGCCGAACGGGATGAACGCCTCCGCGCCACCCCGCGGCATGCCGGCCGACCACCGCTGCGGGCGGAACTCGTCGGGGTCTGGCCAGAAGCGGCCGTCCCGGTGCACGAGGTAGCTGCACACCACCACCTCGTCGGACGTCGTGACCTCGGCTCCGGCCAGCCGGTGGGGTTCGGCGGGGAAGCGGCCGAAGTTCCAGGCCACCGGCCAGAGCCGCAACGCCTCGCGCACCACGCCGGCCAGGTCGCCGCCCGCTCCGGGTTCGGTGCCCAGCAGGTACACCGACCAGCCCAACAGGAACCCCGTCGAGCCCGTGACCGCGAACAGGAACGACAGGAACACCTCCGCCAGCCGCACCAGCGCGGTGCGGGAGGAGCCGTCCGGCGCGGCGGCGGCCAGGACGTCCAGCAGGTCGCCCGGCGTCCGCACGTCCCGGGCGCGTCGACGGGACAGCTCGGCGATCAGCGCGCGGCGGATCCTGTGCCGCAACACGGCCCGCGACAGCACCGACCGCCGGTCCCGGGCACCGGCCAGCACCGCGTGCCGGACCACCTGGTCGACGAGCCGGCGCAGCTCGCCCTCCGGCGCCAGCACGTCGCGGAAACACCTGTGCAGCAAGAGGTTTCCCGCGTCCGGCCACCGGCTGTCCGGCCCGATCTCCCGCTCGACGGTCGCCGCCAGTCGGTCCGACCGGGCCGCCCAGTGGTCGCGCAGCAGGTTCCTCGCCACCCGGCCGACCTCCTGCTGCGCCGAACGCGGCCCGAAGACGCCCTCGCTGGTCCGGAAGAAGTCCGAGTGCTCCCGGTAACGCGACCCGGTGTTGGCGAGAACGGCTTTCGCCTCGGCCGGTTCGCCCACGTAGAGCACGCCCGGCGCGCGTCGGAAGATCGGCCCGTGACGGGCGCGAAGGTCGTCGAGCGCTTCCAGTTCGTCCACTTGTTCGCCCCGCCCGGCCGGTTTCGCGGACCACAGCAGCTTCGCGCCGCGCGTGCCGCCAGGCAAGCCACCGAATGGCCGGGACTCCGGCGGGAACGCCGGAAACCGTTGCTCCGGCGGTGAATCCCGACCTCGCCGCCGGGAACCGGTGGCTCGGGCGCGGACACCGCGCGTCATGCCACTCCGCTTCGCATACCACCGCCCGCCGGGTGCGCTGACCTCGCTCGTGGCCACCGGGCGGCACGTCGACCGGCGCAGGGGTCAGTCGTCGTTCTTGTCGTCTCCGCGCGCCCGGTGGGAGGCGACCGCACCGGTAGGCCGAGCGCGTCCGCGAACGCTCTCCCCGCCGCCTCGGGCGTCGCACCGGCCGGGAGGCCGTCGAGCCCCACCGCGCCGACGCGGTCGGCGTCGGCGAACAGCGCGGCGACCCGGCGGTCCGCGTGGTCCCGCAACGGGGTCAGTCAACCGAGGCGGAGAGCTCGCGGTCGAGCGAGGTCGCCGAGTTCCCCGAAGCTGGACGGCAACTGTGCGGCGGGTAGGGGTTGCCCGCGCTTCACCCGTGTCACAGCGGCGGATCGCCTTGCCGAGGGGTCCGCTGCTGCGCGTCACGTTCCGCGCGACCGGAAGCGTCCGCAATAGACGGACACGGCGGGCGGACACGGCGGACTCCGCACCGTCGATTCTGCTTCGGTACCAGCACGTGGGTTGGTGGACAAGTCCGCACGGGTGATTCTTCCTCTTCGGGTACGGCGACTACCTGAAGTCCCCGTGGTCGTTCCGCTCCACCGGGTCGGCGTGTTGACTGACGCCGTCGGTCCGCGGTCCCACCAGCCGGGCTCGACCACACCTCAGCCCCAGGACTCCCGGATGAAGGCATCGATGAGCGTTTTCTGGCGTAGTACGCGCGCCGGGCGGCTGTCGCCGGCCGTTCGGTTGGCACTCGTCCTGGCCGTCGCCGGGACGGTCGGGTCGTGCGGTGTCTCGGCGACCGGCGGTTGGCACGACGGCGATCCACCGGGCCGCGGCGTGCGGGAGGAGACGACCGTCGACGCGCCGCACGGCCCGCTGTACCCGGCCGACGTGAAGATGCTCGTGGCGGTCGCCCAAGCGGGCCTGTGGGAGGCGCCGGCGAGCGAGGACGTCGCCCGGCGCAGCACCAACCCGAAGGTACGGGCGGTGGCGGCGCAGCTCGCCGAAGAGCACCACGTGCTGCACCAGGACAACATCGCCGCCGCGGACCGGTTGCAGGTGCGGTTGCCGCAGGCGCCGACCCCGCAGCAGCGGGCGTGGCGGGACGAGATCCGCGCGGCGAGCGGTGACGAGCTCGACCGGGTCTACGTCAACCTGACGAGGGCCGCGCACGGGTCCGTCTACATGGCCATCGCCACGGTCCGGTCCACGACGGAGAACGACGTCGTCCGCTCCTCCGCCGCGATCGCCGAGGACTACGTGTCACGGCACATGGCCCTGCTGGAGAGCACGGGCCTCGCCACGTCCGACGCGCTGGCGGTGCACTCCGGGGCCGACGCGCGGTACCAGGCCCTGCCCGCGCCGGTGGACCTCGTCCTCGGGTTCGTCCTGCTGGTGGCGGTGGGTTCCGGGACCTTGCTGGTGGTCCGGCTCGGCTCGCGGGTGCGGCCCGAAGAGGCCGTCGAGGACGAGGAGACCGAGGAAGGGGCGTGGACGTGATCCCGATGACGAGCCTGGCCGTCGACGTGCTCGCGGCGGGCTACACCGGCAACGACAACGGCGTGCGCAGCGTGGTCGCGCTCTCCGCGCGGCTGTCCTACCTCTCACTGTGCCTGACCCTGTGCTGGGGCGTCTTCACCGCCACCGGCTGGGTCCGCCGCTTCACCGGCCACCACGCGCTGCGCGGCGGGCACTCCATGCTGGCCACCTTCACCCTGGCGACCGCGGCGGTGCACGGGTTCGGGTTCCGGTTCCTGGACGAGCAGCTCGTCGTGGGCTCGCAGGTGGTGGTCCCGTTCCTCAACGGCTACGTCCGGCACGCGCTGGGCATCATCGCCTTCGACCTGATGGTGGCGATCGTCATCACGGCCGGGATGCACCGCGTCTTCCGCTACCGCAACTGGTTGCGGTTCCACCAGACCGCGTACCTGGTGTTCGTGCTCGGCGCCGCGCACGCGTGGTGGGGAGCGTGGGCCAACGGCAACTTCGAGCTGGTGTGGCTCGCCGGTCTCACCGCCTCGGCGCCCGCCGTGACGTTGGCGGTGGTGCGGTTCGTGCCGACGAGGGTGCTGGCCAAGGTCGGGCTCATCGAGGGCGACGCCGTCCGGGCGGCGCCGGTGGACAAGGCGGCCCCGCTCCGGGTGAGCGTCGACAACCAGCGCTGCCACCGCTACGGCTTCTGCCAGACCGAGGCCCCCGACGTCTTCCAGCTCCAGGAGGACGGTCGGCTGGCCTACCGCCAGAGCCCTGACACCACCCGCAACCTGGACGTGCTCTCCGCGGCGCGGTCCTGCCCGATGCGGGCCATCGAAGTCGCCGGGAGGGACGCGTGAACGGATTGCCGAGGATCGTGGTCGTCGGAGCGGGCATCGCGGGTCTGTGCGCCGCCGAACGGCTGCGCGAGCTCGGGTTCGACGGTGAGGTCGTCATCGTCGGCTCCGAGTCGACCATGCCGGTCCACCGCCCGATGCTGTCCAAGCAGTTCCTCACCGGGGAGCTCGCCGCCGCGGACGTGCTGACGACACCGGCCGAGAACCTCGACGCGACCTGGCGGCTGAACACCCCGGTGTCCCAGCTGGACCCGAGCCGGCGGGTTGTGCACCTGCCCGGCGGGGAGGAGCTGGAGTACGACGGGCTGGTCATCGCGAGCGGGGTCGAGCCGCGCAGGCACCCCGGTGGGATGAACGCGCACCCGAGGGTCGTGGTGGTCCGCACCCGCGCGGACACGCGGAAGGTGAAGAACCTGCTCGACCGCTCGCGCGAGCAGGTCGTGGTGATCGGCTCGGGCTTCATCGGGTGCGAGGTCGCGTCGAGCCTGAGGTCCATGGACCGGTCCGTCACGATCGTCGGGCGCACCGGCACGCTGATGAACAACCTCCTCGACAACGACCTGGCGACCCGGCTCACCGAGCTGCACCGGCGCAACAAGGTCCGGCTCGAACTCGGTGTCACCGTGCGGTCCTGGGCCGGTGGGTCCTCCCGCGCGGAGCTGCTGCTGTCCACCGGCCGAACCCTCGGCGCGTCCTGCGTGGTCGTCGCGGTCGGTTCGGTCCCGGCGGTCTCCTGGCTGCGCGACTCCGGCGCCCGACTGGACAACGGCGTCGTGTGCGAGGCGACGTGCCACGTCGAGGGGATGGAGGACGTGGTCGCGGCCGGCGACGTCGCCTCCTGGCCCAACCTGCGGTTCGACGGGAAGCCGCGACGGGTCGAGCACTGGACGAACGCGATCGAGATGGGCCGGGCCGCGGCGGAGAGCCTGCTCAGCGGTCGCGAGTCGGCGACGCCGTTCACCCCCGTTCCCCGGTTCTGGTCCGAACAGCACGGGCTGCGGATCCAGGCCGTCGGGATGCCCTCGGTCGGCGCCGAGCACGTCTCGCTCGACCAGGCGTCCACCTCGCGGCGATCGCTCACCGGCTACCTGCGGGACGGCAAGCTCACCGGCGTCATCGGGTTCGACCGCTCGGTGGCGGTGCTGGACTACGGGAAGAAGCTGCGGGCCGCGTCGTGGCCGGACACCGGCGCGGCCGGTGACCCGCGGCTCCCCGGGCCGCCCTCGCAGCCGCTGTCGCACGTCTAGCCGGCCCGCACACCACCTCCGAAAGGCACAAGCGATGCGACTCAACCCACGGGCGCTCACCGCGGTGCTCGGCCTGCTCGTCGGCGCCGGTGCCGCGGTCGCCGTCGCGCAGTCGCCCAACTTCTCGTCGCTCACCACCGAAGTCACGATCTTCACCTCCGACTCGGAGCACGGGCTGCGCGTCGTCGTCCCGCTGCCGTACCGGGAGCCTCGGCGCACGGTGGTCGCGCCGGTGGGAGCGGAGCGCTTCGACGACGTCTGGCCGGAGTCCGCGCGGGGCATCGGCATGCGCGCGGATCACGGGGCGCACGGGTGATGGCGAGCCGGGAGCGGGGCTCGACCGGGGTGACCGTACCGGCGCGCTTCGGCGGGTGGACCGACTACCGCGAGTGGGCCGAGCACGACTTCCGCGACCGGTCGGCGGCGGAGGAACCCGGTCCGGCGACGGACGCGGCGATCGTGGTCGAGGCGCTGACCGACCTCGTGCCCATCAGAGTCCTGGTGCGGGAGGAGAACGGCGGGTCGCGGCGGTCCTGCCTGGTCCCGTCGAGCGGGGTGGCGGAGCCGGAGTTCGAGCTCGGTCCGGCGCCCGAACTCGGTGACGCGGCGTTGATCCGGCCGTACGTGCGCCCGGCGGAACGTCCCGGCGCCCGAGACGACGACAACCTCGAGTTCGAGACCGTGGTCCAGCTCGCCCGCCCCCTCGTCTCCCTGCCCGCCGGTGGGATGACCGACGACCAGCGGGCGGTGTGCCGGGTGTGCGTGGTGCCGCAGTCGGTCGCCGAGGTCGCGGTCGCCATCTCCGCGCCGCTCGGCCTGACGCGGACGATCGTCGGCGAGTGCATCAAGGGGGACTACCTGCGGGTGCACGAGACGGCGCCCATCGTCAACGGCCTGCCCTCGCTGGACCTGCTCCGACGGGTCTACTCCGGGCTGTCGCAGCTGTCCGACACCCGATGACCAGGACGGAGCAGCCGTGAACACACGCTTGGACGTGAAGATCGCCGCTCTGGCGACGACGCAGCTCGCGGTGGTGGCCCTCGCGGCACTCGCCGACCTCCGGACCGGTGGCTGGGTCCGCGCGGTGGTGGCGGCGCTCGCGGTCGGCGCGGTCGCGCTCCTGGCCGCGGTGGCACTGGACGTGCGACGCCTCCACCGGTCGCGGGCGGTGGTGCGCGAGGAGATCGACGCCTTGGCCGCGGTGCCGTTCGCCGACGTCCTGGCCGGCGCACCCGGTGTACCCGGCGTACCCGGCGGCGAGGACGTCGAGGTCCGGAGCGGTCTTCCCGCGGTGTCGGACGCCGGGCTCGCCCTGCTCGTCCGACGCGTCGAGGAGCTGTGCGCGGCCGTGTCGCGCAGGGACCTGGAGAACGAGGCCGTCCGCGCCGGGTACACCGAGGTGTTCGTCACCATGTTCCGGCGGTCGCAGACGTTGTTGCAGCGCCAACTGGAGGTGATCGAGCGGCTGGAGGGCGGCGACCGGTCGTCCACCGACCTGCACCTGCTGTTCCAGCTCGACCACCTCGTGACGCGGATGCGGCGCAACAACGAGAACGTGCTCGTGCTGGCGGGGACGGAGTTGGTGCGCGCGACCAAGAACCCGGTGCCGATCGAGGCCGTGTTCCGCGCCGCGATGTCCGAGGTGGACAGGTACCAGCGGATCAGGGTGCTGGGCATGCCGTCGGTGCGGATCTCCACCACGGCGGCCGGTGACCTCATCCGGATCGTCGCCGAGCTGCTCGACAACGCGACGGCGTTCAGCCCGCCGGACAAGGAGGTCACGGTCAACGCCGAGCTCGGCAGGCACGGGGGGCTGTCCATCGGCGTGTTCGACAACGGGATCGGCATGTCGGACGAGGACGTCCGCAAGGCGAACGAGCAGCTGGGGAACCTGGGGTCGGCGCAGGTCGCCCGGTCGCGCCGGGTGGGCCTGTTCGTGGTGGGCAGGCTCGCCGGTCGGCACGGGTTCACGGTCGAGCTGTTCGGCGGCGACGAGGTCGAGGGCGTGTCGGCGCTCATCTCGGTGCCCGGCCCGGTGCTGCTGGAAGAGGAAGCGGTGCGCGCGGGCGTGCCCGACCCGGTGGCCGTGAGGACCACCGTCCGGAGGCGGGAGACGAGGCCTGTCCAGGGCGACGACGCGGGCGTCCACCGGGTGTCGTCCTGGTACGGCAAGTCGAAGGCGTGGCGCGCGGAACGGGACAACGCGCTGCGCGGCGCGCGTCGGGAAGCCGCCGAGCGGAGGGGCAAGGAGCACGACGACATCCCGGTGGACCTGCCGATGAGGGTTCCCGGCAGTCGAGGCGCGGCGCCGGCCACCTCGGGTGACCCCGCTGACGGGGGACCGGACGCGCGGGCGGCGTCCCGGTGGTTCAGGGCGCGGGACGGGGAGGCGGGTCCCCGGCCGGACGAGACGGCGGCACCCGTGCCGGCCACGCCCGACGCGCCCCGCCAGGAGACCGTCTACACCGAGGACGGGCTGCCGCTGCGCCGGAAGGGCGCGAACCTCCTGCCGGGAAGCGCGGGCGCCGTCGCGGTCGGCGTGGACCGGCACAAACCGATCGAGCGGAACCCCGCACACCTGCGGCGCAGGTTGTCCAGCTACCAGGTCGGCGTGCGGAAGGCGAAGGAACAAGAGGACCGGATGCGGGGCCGGCGACCACACACAGGCGGTTGGACCGTGCTGGAGAGGGAGACAGGGACATGAGCGGACAGTCGAAGTCGCGGTCGATGACGTACCAGGAGCTCGTCGACAAGTGCTCTTGGCTCATCAACGAGTTCGTGGATCGCGTTCCCGGCGTGGCGCACGGCATCACGGTCTCCGCGGACGGACTGCTCCTCGCCGCCTCCGGCGCGCTGCCGCAGGACCGCGCGGACCAGCTCGCCGCGGTGTCGTCGGGACTGCTGAGCCTCACCGACGGCGCGGCCAGGTGCTTCGAGGCGGGCAACGTCCGGGAGACCATCGTCGAGATGGACGCCGGCACCATGCTGCTGATGGCGATCAGCGACGGCTCGTGCCTGTCGATCCTGGCCGATCCCGGCTACGACATCGGCCAGATCGCCTACGAGATGGCGCTGCTCGTGGACAAGTTCAGCGTCCAGCTGACGCCGGGGGAGCGGGCGGACGACGTGGAGCAGGGCGTCTCCGCCGGTTCCGCGTCCAACTGAGGGACCGAGGAAGGGGAAGGCGACGCAGATGAAGATGGATGATTTCGGTCCCGTGAAGAAGGTCGGCTCGGTCACCTCCACGAAGATCGTGGTGGCGGGCGGGTTCGGCGTGGGCAAGACGACCTTCGTCGGCGCCGTCTCGGACATCCGGCCGCTGACGACCGAGGCGATGATGACCACCGTCAGCAACGAGCTGGACGACACCAGCCGGATCCCGAACAAGGTGGCGACCACGGTGGCGATGGACTTCGGCCGGGTCGCGCTGGGCGACGACCTGCTGCTCTACCTGTTCGGCACACCGGGGCAGGAGCGGTTCTGGTTCATGTGGGACCACCTGGTGCGCGGCGCGCTGGGCGCGGTCGTCCTCGCCGACACCCGGCGCCTCACCGACTCGTTCACCTCGATCGACTTCTTCGAGAACCGCAAGATCCCCTACGCCGTGGGGGTGAACACGTTCGACGGGATCCTGCACCACCCCCTCGAACACGTCCGGCGCGCGTTGGCGATCGACCCGGGCATCCCGGTGCTGCGCTGCGACGCGCGTGATCGCGCCGAGGTGAAGCAGACGCTGCTGCAACTGATCGCCCACGTGATGCGGAAGGTGGAGCAGACCGCCGACCCGGTGACCGTCTGAGGGGCGGACGCGGAGCGGGCCCGCCGGCTGTGTGCCGGCGGGCCCGTGCGCTGTGGTGGGGGTGTCAGCTGTGTGCGCGGTGACCCCGCTTGGTGACGACGTGGTAGATGCCCAGCACGACCAGCGAGCCGAGGATGGCCAGCAGCCAGGTGCTCAGGTCGAAGAAGCTGCCGATGTCGGAGCCGAAGATGGCTCGTCCGATGAAGCCGCCGATGATGGCGCCGACGATGCCGAGCAGCATGGTGATGACGATGCCGCCGGGGTCCTTGCCGGGCATGATCGCCTTCGCGATGGCGCCGGCGATGAGGCCCAGAACGATCCAACCCAGGATGCCCACTGCGGTCTTCCTTGTCCTCGTGCCACGCCGTCTTCCTGACGCGGCGTGATCGTTACAGAGACGGGGTTGCCCAACTCGCACCGATTTCACACCTCCGGAGAGCCATCTCACGTGTCCGGTAGTCCGTGCCGGCGCCCGGTGGCGGGTGCGGCCCGACTCACCGCACCGCCCCTCCGGGTACCCTGTCCCGACCGACACCAACTCACTGGCATCCGTCACGCGCTCGCGTTGTCCGCTCGGTGTGCGTGATCAAGACGTGGATGGGATCGACGGATGGATGACGTGAGTGCCCCGGGGGCACGGCTGAGGGTGTTGGAAGCGGTCACCGACGGCGCGCTGCGCGAACTCGACCTGGACAAGGTGTTCGAGGTGCTCCTGGCGCAGGTGCGCGAGCTGTTCGCGGTGGACACCGCCACCATCCTGCTGACCGACGCGGACGGCGGGCAGTTGGTGGCCAGGGCGGCTTCCGGCCTGGAGGAAGAGGTCTTCCAGGGCGTCCGGGTGCCGGTGGGCGCCGGTTTCGCCGGGCAGGTGGCGAAGCGCCGGGAACCGGTGCAGCTCACCCACGTCGACGAGTCCACCGTGGTCAACCCCCTGTTGTGGCAACGAGGCCTGCGGACCCTGCTGGGCGTGCCGATGGTCGCCCAGGGAGACCTGACCGGGGTGCTGCACGTCGGCAGCACCACGCCCCGCCGGTTCACCGACGAGGAGGTCGAGCTGCTGCGGCTGGTGGCCGACCGGCTGGCGATGGCCGCGCACGTGCACCGGTCGCGCTCGGAGCGCGCCGCCGCCGCGACGTTGCAGGACAGCCTCCTGCCCGGGCACCTGCCCGCCACGGACGGCTGGGAGATGGCCGCCCGCTACGTCCCCGGCACCGACAGCGGCGTCGGCGGTGACTGGTACGACGTGTTCACCCTCCCCGGCGGGCGCATCGGCCTGGTGATCGGCGACGTGGTGGGCAACGGGCTGCCCGCCGCGATCGTCATGGGACGGCTGCGCAGCGCGCTGCGCGCCTACGCCCTGGAGTTCGCCGACCCGGCGGAGGTGCTCGGCAAGCTCGACCGCAAGGCCAGCCACTTCGAGGCCCACGCCATGGCCACGGTCGCCTACGCCGTCATCGACCTGACGACCTCGCGGATGGAGCTCGTCCTGGCCGGCCACCTGCCGCCGGCGCTCGCCGTGCCGGGACGGGAGACGGCCTTCGTCGAGGCCGCGCTCGGTCCGCCGATCGGCTACCGACTCGGCGTCACCGGCCGCCGGGGCACCCGGGTCGACCTGCCGCCCGGCGCGCTGGTCGCCCTGTTCACCGACGGCCTGGTGGAGCGCCGCGGGCAGGACCTGGACGACCGGCTGGACAGCCTCCGCCGGGCCGTGACCCCGGTCACACCGGACGCGGCCTGCACCCGGATCATGACCACGCTGGTGGGTGACCGACCCGCCACCGACGACATCGCCCTGCTGGTCATCCGGCACACCCCGACCGCCGACCCGTCCTGACCGGGATCCGCCACCTGACCTGCTCGTTCAGCGCGGGGCGGTCATGGGTGCGCCCACGGAGGCGTCCCTGGTGTCGGTGAGGTACCCGGTGACGGGCAGGGAGCCGTCCGGCGCGCGGGGGCCCTCGGCGGTGACGGGGTCGAGTTCGCGCACACCCGGACCGCTACCGGCCGGTGGTCGGGAGTGCCACTCGCCCGCACCGAACTGGTGAAGTAGATCGAGTCGAACCAGGCCTCCTGGGGTCCGGGCGCGTGCCTGTCCAGGTCGACCGCGGAGTCGACCAGGGCCGGGACCCCCGACGTGGCGGAACGGGCGGTCGGCCCCGCTGACGGGGCGGCGGCCTGGGCGGACGAGCTGACGGACGCGCCGAACGCCAGGGCCGCTGTCGCGGTGGCCAGGGCTGCCGCTCGGCGCTTGGCCTTGATCGCGGGCATGGGGACCCTCCTCGGGTCAGTGGTGGACCGGACGGTTGGTTTGTAATACCAACTACCTCGATAATGGTTGGTGATGCAAACCATGTCAACCCGCCCGGGGGGTCGTGCGGCCGTGCGGGCTCGTCCCGTCTGCGAGTCCTGTGTGGATCCCGTACGTTGCGATCTAGTCGACGTCCGGCTGGAGGAGTTGCCCGTGGCCCTCACGCACGGTGCCGCGGCGACGCGCGAGGAGGGTGGGCGCCCGGGACTGTCGGTGGACTGGCAGGGGTGGGTGGCGTGCGCGGCCGCGGCGGTGGGTTTCGCCCTGTGCCTGCTCGGCTGGCTGGCCGGCGGCGGCGCGTTCTCGGTGCCGTGGGCGTCCACTCTGGACCTCCGGCTGAGCTTCGCGCTCGACGGCCTGGCCGTGCTCTACGGGTTGCTGGCCACCGGTGTCGGCGCCCTCGTCTTCGCCTACGGCACCCGCTACCTGACCCTGCACCTGGAGCACCAGCGCCGCTCCGCGGTGGAGCGTTGGCGGTTCTGGCCGTGGATGGCGTTGTTCGCGGTGGCGATGGTGGGCCTGGCCACCGCGCAGGACCTGGTGCTGGTGTTCGTCTTCTTCGACCTGACCGCGGTGTGCTCGTACTTCCTCATCGGGTTCGACCGGGCCGAGCGGGGCGCGCGCACCGCGGCGCTGATGGCGCTGCTGGTCACGGTGGTCGCCGCGGTGGCGATGCTGGTCGCCGCGGTGGTGCTCTACGCGGTGCACGGCACGTTCTCGATCCCCGAGCTGCTGGTCCGAGCCGGTCCGTCGACGACCACCACGGTGGCGGCCGCGTTGCTGGCGGTGGCCGCGCTGACCAAGAGCGCGCAGGTCCCGGTGCACTTCTGGTTGCCGCGCGCGATGGCGGCGCCGACACCCGTGTCGGCCTACCTGCACTCGGCGGCGATGGTCGCCGCGGGTGTGCTGGTGATCGGGCGCGTGCACCCGCTGCTGGCCCGCAGCGAGGCCGTGCTGACCGGGCTGGTGGTCGTGGGAGCGGCGTCGGTGGTGGTGGGCGGGGTGCTGGCGCTGCGGCAGGACGTGCTCAAGCAGGTCCTCGCCTACTCCACGATCTCGCAGTACGGCTACCTGGTCATGCTGTACGGGATCGGCGGGGCCGAGGGCAACGGCGCGGCGGCGTTCTACGTGCTGGCGCACGGGATGGCCAAGAGCGCCCTGTTCATGACCGCCGGCGCGGTGACGATGGCCACCGGGGAAGACCGGCTGTCCCGGCTGGGCGGACTCGGCCGTCGCGCGCCGGTGCTCGCGGCGGCGGCCGGCGTGGCGTCCGCGACGCTGGCCGCGCTGCCGCTGACGATCGGCTTCTTCAAGGACGAGTTGCTGTTCACCGCGGCGCTGCGGCACGGTCCGGCGACCGCGGCGCTGGCCGTCCTCGCGGCGACCCTGACGTTCGCCTACATCGGCCGCTTCTGGCTGGCGCTGTTCCTCGGCCCCCCGCGCGGGCACGTCGGCGCCTCGTCCGGGTTGCTCGTCGCACCGGTCGTCGTCCTGGCCGCCATCGCCCTGCTCGGGGGCCTGGTCGTGGCCCCGTTCGCCCGGCTGGCCGGTGACGCGGCCGGTGTCTCGACCGGCGCGCCGGTCACGGTCTCCCCGGCCTACCACTTCGACGCCCGACCGGAGAACCTGATGGCGGTCGCCGCGTGGGTGCTGGGCGGGCTGCTGCTGGCCGTGCCGCGGGTGGGGGACCGGGTGGCGCGGGTCGCGGTGGCGGCGGGGGAGCGGTGGGGGCCGCGGCGGGTCTACGAGGCGGCGTTGCACGCGCTGGGCCGCCTGTCGGCCGCGCTGCACGACCGCGAGGTGCGGGACCTGCGCACCAGCATCGCCGCGGTGCTGGTCCCGGCCGGCTTGCTGATCGGCCTCGCCTTCGCCGCCACCCCGACGGCGGGCGCGTACGTCGTCGGGGTGGTCGCGGGAGCCGACTGGCTGATCCTGCCGCTGCTGGTGCTGACGGTCGTCGCGACCGTGGTGATCGCCCGGTCCCGGTCCCGCCTGGCCGTGGCGCTCGCCCTGTCGGTGGTCGGCTTCGCGCTGGCGGCGGTGTACGCGCTGGTCGGCGCGCCGGACGTGGCGCTGGTGGCCGTCGTGGTCGAGACCATGCTGACCCTGGTCTTCCTCGCGGCGCTGGCCCGGATGCCCGGCGCGGACTCGGCGCGGGACGCGGCGGTCGTCCCCGCCCGTCCCAGCAGGCGTTGGCGGGACCCCCTGGCCGGCGGCGTCGCCGGGCTCGCCGTCTTCGCCTCGGTGTGGGGGTTCCTGTCGCAGCCGGCGGCGGACAGCGTCTCGGCCGAGCACATCCGGCTCACCCCGGCCGCGCACGGCGGTGACGTCGTCACGGTGATCGTGGCCGACTTCCGCGGCCTGGACACGCTGGTCGAGATCACGGTGCTGCTGGTCGCGGTGGTCGGCGTGGCCACCCTGATGCGGCGGGGGAGGTTGTGGTGAGCGCGGGAGGTGGCGGCGCGCCGACGGACCCGGTGGTGCGGGTCGTCGCCCGGCTGCTGCCCGGCCCGAGCCTCGTGGTCGCGGCCGCGCTGATCGCCAAGGGGTACGCCGAGGTGGGTGACGGGTTCGCCGCCGGGGTGATCGTCGGGCTGGCGATCTCGCTGATCTACGTGGCGCTCGGCGCCGTGGCCGCCGAGGCGGCGCTGCCGGTGCTGCGCCACGCGCCGAAGCTCGCGGTGGGCGGACTGCTCCTCGCGCTCGCCAGCGGGTTCTTCCCCCTCCTGCTGGGCGAGGCGCCGGTGACCCACCGCCCCGCACCGGGGGAGCACGTCACCAAGGTCGGCGCGCTGGAGCTGTTCACCCCGCTGCTGCTGGACCTCGGGGTGTTCCTGCTGGTCGTCGGCGTGCTGACGACGTTGCTGCACCAGCTCGGCCGACCCCCGGGGGTGGTCGAGCGGTGATCCTCGCCTTCGCCCTCGCCGCGGCCGTCCTGTTCGGCTCGGGCGCCTACCTGCTGCTCAAACGCGACCTGATCCGGATGGTCGCGGGCATCATGCTCATCTCGCAGAGCGCCGTCGTCACCATCATCGCCGCCGCGCTGAGCCGGGGCGGGGCAGCGATCGCGGTGGCGCCGGGCGACGCCGTCAGCGACCCGTTGCCGCAGGCGCTGGCGTTGACCGCGCTGGTCATCGGGCTGGCCACGGTGGCGCTGCTGCTCGCGCTGGTGCACCGGGCCGTCGTGGTCTTCCGGACCGCCGAGCAGGACGAGCTGGCGGCGACCGAGGCCGAGCACGAGGCCGGGCTGGAGCAGCAGCGGCAGGCCGACCGCGAGGAGACCGAGACGCGCCCGGAGGACGAGACCCCCTCGGCGGGTGGAGCACACCCGGAGGACGAGGCCCGCCTGGCGGACGAGCGGCGGGCCGGGCGGGGGCGGAGCCGCTGATGCTGCTGTCGATCGCGCTCCTCGTGCCCTGGGTGTCGGGCGCCGTGCTCGTCGCGCTGGACGGACGTCGGCGGGTGGTCGCCTGGCTCGCGGTCGCGTCGCTCGCGGCGACCCTCGCCGTGCTGGGTGTGCTCGCCGCCGACGTGTTCGGCGGGGCCGCCCGGCAGGTCGTCACCGGCGGCTGGCCCGTCGGGGTGGGCATCGTGCTGCGGGCGGACGCGCTGGGGGTCGCCTTCGCCCTGCTCTCGGTGCTCGTGCTGCTGGCCGGGGCCGCGCACGAGGCGGTGGGCGGGGTGCGGTCGCGCACCTTCCCCGGCCTGGTCGTGCTGCTGGGGGCCGGGTTGACCGGCCTGTTCCTCACCGCCGACGTGTTCTCCTTCTACGTCTTCTTCGAGCTGGCGATGACCGCCTCGTACGCGCTCAGCGCCTACGGGGGCAAGCGGCGCCAGCTGAGGGCGGCGGTGGTGTTCACCGCGGTCAACCTGCTGGGCTCGTTCGTCTTCCTGCTGTCCGTGGCCGGCGCCTACCACGTCACCGGAGCCCTGGCGATGGGGCAGGTGGCGGAGCGGATGCCCGCCGTCAACCCCAACGCGGCCATCCTGATCGCGGCCGGGTTCTTCATCGCCTTCAGCGTCAAGCTCGGCCTGTTCCCCTTCCACTTCTGGCTGCCCACCGTCTACGCCGGCGCCCGGCCCGCGGTCGCGGCGATCCTCAGCGGCGCGGTGGCGAACATCGGCGCCTACGGCCTGCTGCGCTTCGGCGTCGACCTGTTCCCCGAGCAGCTGCGGCTCGCCGGTGTCGTGCTCGTCGTGCTGGGCGCCGCGTCGATCGTCTACGGCGGGGTGCTGGCGGTCGCGCGCGGCGACGCGGCCGAGATGCTGGCCTACTCGGCGATCGGCCAGGTCGGGTACGTGCTGGTCGCGCTGGGCGTGGGCGGGCCGGTCGGCCTGGTCGCCGCGGTGCTCTACAGCGTGATCAACTCGCTGAACAAGGCGTTGCTGTTCCTGGCCTCGGGGGTGCGCGGCCCGTTGGTCGCGGCGGCGTTCGCTGTCGGAGCGCTCAGCGTGGCGGGTGTGCCGCCGGCGGCGGGGTTCATCGGCAAGCTGGAGCTGTTCCGCACCGCGATCGTGGCCGGCAGCGCCGCCCTCGTGGTGCTGCTCGTGGTCGGCAGCGCGCTCTCGCTGGTCTACCTGTTCCAGGTCTACCAGCGCAGCTTCTGGCGGCCCGACCCGTCCGCGACCGGCATGACGACCCCGCTGCCGCAGCGGTTGTCCACGGCGGCGCTGGCGCTGCTGGTGCTCGCCGCCGGGCTGTGGCCCGAGCCGCTGCTCCTGCTCACCGGGCACGCGGTGGACGCCCTGCTGACCGTGGAACCGCGATGACAACGGAGGTTCGGATGCCCGCCATGCTGCTGCGCGTCGTCGTGCTCACCTCGATCTACCTGCTGGCCTTGACCAGCCTGCACCCCGGGGACGTCCTCGTCGGGCTCGTCCTGTCGACCCTGCTCCTCGTGGTGGCCAGGCGGGTCGGCCCGCACCGACCACCACCGTCGACCGTGCCGCTGGGCCGCCGGCTCGCGGGGGTGCCGGCGCTGATCGGCGGCACGCTGGTCGACCTGGTGGTCGGCACCTGGCAGACCGCCGCCTGCCTGGTGGGCAAGGGCCCGCCGGCGGCCGGGCTCGTCGAGGTCCCGATCCCCCGCGGTGGAGCGGTCTCGGCCGCGGCCTGGGGCGTCCGGGTCGGCTTCGTGCCGGACACCGTCGTCGTCGAGCTGGACGAGGAGCGTGGCCGGATGCTGCTGCACGTGCTCGACGCGCGGGACCCGGAGGCCGTGGTCGCCGCGCAGCACGACTCCTACGAGCGGCGCCAGCGCCGGGTCTTCCCCTGACCGCCGTGCCCGCCTTCGTCGTCATCCCCGCGCTGTTCTGGGTGACCCTGCTGCTGGTCGCCGGCGGCCTGGCGCTGGTCCGCGCCCGCGACGCGCTCCAGCGGGTGGTCGCGCTCGACCTCCTGGCCGTGATCGTCATCGCGCTGCTGGCCCTGCTCTCCCAGCTGCGCGGCCAGGCGTACTACTTCGACGCCGCGGTGGCGCTCGCCCTGCTCTCCTTCGTCGCCACCGTGGCGGCGGCGCGCTACCTCGACTCGGGAGGGCCGTTCGGATGATCTCCACCCTGCTCGACGTGGTCGGCGGCGCACTGCTCCTGCTCGGCTTGGTGCTGCTGACGATCAGCCTCGTCGGCGTCCTGCGACTGCCCGACACCTACAGCCAGCTGCACGCGCAGGGCCTGGCCGCCGGGCCCGGGGTGATCGCGGTCCTGGCCTCCTCGATCGCCACCGAGGACGCGACGATCATCACCTTCGCCGTGCTGGCGATCGCGTTCGTCACGCTCACCTCGCCGGTCGCCAGTCACGCGATAGCCCGCGCCGCCCACCGCCGCGGCAGCCGGGACGTGCGCGGGACCGACGACCAGGCCGAGAACGGCAGCGCCATGCCCTGACCGCGACGGTCACCGACAGCACCGGCCCAGGGCGAACGCTCGCCGTGACGCCCCGGGCAGCACGTAGGCTGTGCGCACCTCGGAAGAGCACGTCGACGTGGTGGAGGAGGGCCGGCGGGTGCGAGCAGTCGAGAAGACGTGCCGGCTCGGGCTGTTGCTCGCCCTCCTGCTCGTGCTCCTCGGCGTGAGCGCCGGTGTCGCGCCGGACACCGACGGCGGAACCGCCGGGCCGCGACCGCAGCCGTGGCACGGCGCGTCGCTGCTCGGGGAGTCGGCGTCGGCCGCGCCGTCGATGAACGACGACCTGCACGACTGGCTGCGGTTGTCGATGGCGGCGCGGTCCGCGCCGAACACGGCGGTGCCCGAGACCTGGTGGGCCGCCCACCCCCGCGCGGCCGGTGCGGGCGCCCGGCCGGGACCGCTGCCCGGCGGCGAGGTCGACCGCACCGGGACGGGCGCCGGGGAGCCGACGCCGCGGTCGAGTCGAGCGCCGCCGACCGCGTGATCCGGCCGCGCCGGAGTTGATCCGGCCGCGCCGGAGCCGAACCGCCCTGCCACGTCGTCCGCGCACCTCCTCGTCCGAGGTGGCGCGACGGACGCGCGCGGGCCGTTCGACGTCGTGCCGCCTTCCCGTGCCGGGTCCGTCGCGCGTCACCACCCCGTGGCGGTGGACGACGACGGATGCCCGCACGGCCGCAAACTTCCGTGAGGAACCCCGTACATGTACTTCGTCGTGCTCGTCCTGCTCGCCGCCATGGTCTTGTCGGCGATCGGTTTGATGGTGGGGATGGTCGTCAAGGACAAGCCGCTCTACGGCGCGCTGGGACTCGGTGTGCTGACCGGCCCGGGCGCCCTGCTGGCGCTCGCGCACATGGCCGTCGCCTAGCGCGGGTGCTCGTGGCGAGCGGGCCGACCTCTGCCGATCTCACCCGGTGATGGTCGGCCCGCTGTCACGGTTCGATGAGACCGGCGCGGATCGCGTAGCGGGTGAGCTCCAGCCGGTCCTTCAGGCCGAGCTTCTGCAACAGGTTGGCCCGGTGCCGCTCGACGGTCTTGACGCTGATGACGAGGAGCCCCGCGATGTCCTTGGAGGAGTGGCCCTCGGCGACGAGCTTCAGGATCTCCTCCTCGCGGTCGGTGATGGCCTTGTCGGGGATGTCCGCGCCGTCGCGGGCGCGGTCGAGGTAGTTGCGGATGAGCGCCGTGACCGCGCCGGGGTAGAGGAACGGCTCGCCGCGCATCGAGGCCCGGCAGGCTTCGACCAGGTCCCGGTCGGCGACCGACTTGAGCACGTACCCGGAGGCGCCCGCCTTGAGCGCCTCGAAGAAGTACTGCTCGTTGTCGTACATGGTCAGGATGAGGATGCGCAGGTCGGGTTGGAGGTGGGACAGCTCCCGCGCGGCCTGCAACCCGGTCAGCCTGGGCATGGCGATGTCCAGGATGGCCAGGTCGGGGCGTTCGGCGCGGGCCTTCTCGACGGCTTCGGCGCCGTCACCGGCCTCGGCGACCACGGTCAGGTCCGGCTCGCCGTCCAGGATCAGCCGGACGCCCCGGCGGACCAGCGCGTGGTCGTCGGCGAGCAGGACGCGGGTCGGTGGCTTCGGCATGGTCAGCTGCTCCGGGCGGGGTTCGGCACGCGCAGTCGCACCTCGGTGCCACCGCCGGGGTCGGAGTGGACGGTGAGCCCGGCGCCGATGAGCAGGGCGCGTTCGCGCATGCCCCGGATACCGGAGCCCTCCGGCGAGTGGCCGAACCCGCGACCGTCGTCGCGGATGCGGAGGTCCACGCTGTCGCGGTCGTGGCTGAGCGTGAGGTCGAGGTGGTCGGCGCCCGCGTGGCGCGCGACGTTGGTGATCGCCTCCTGCGCGACCCGGTAGACGACCAGCTCGACCTCGTTGCCGAGGTCGGGGAGGTTGCCGTCGAACCGCCGGCGGACCGACAGGCCGCTGTGGCCGGCGATCTCGGTGGTCAGCGCCTTGAGCGCGCTGACCAGCCCGAGCTCCTCCAGGACACCGGGGCGCAGCCGGCGCGCGATCCGCCGGATCTCGTCGAGGCCGCCGCGGGTGGTCTCCTGCACTTGGCGCAGCTCGTCGCGCACGGTGGGCGGCGCGTGGTCGGCCACCCGCTTGAGTTCGAGCAGGACGGCGGTGAGGGTCTGGCCGACCTCGTCGTGCAGCTCCCGCGCGACGCGGCTGCGCTCGGCCTCCTGCGCGGACAGGGCGCGGGCGGCGCTGTCGCCGCGCTCGGCCTCCAACCTGTCGAGCATGGTGTTGAAGGTCCTGATGAGACCCGCGATCTCGCCGTGGCCGGTGGGCGCGGGGCGCGGACCGGGGCGCAGCAGGTCCGTCGTGGTCATCGCCCGGGTGAGGCGGTCCAGCGGGGCCAGGCCCACCCGCAGCAGCACGGCGTTGGCGACCAGCATCACCACCAACCCGCCGGACAGGACCACCGCTTCGGTGAACAGGACCGGAGTGGACACCGTGACGGGCCCGAGCAGCAGCGCCGCCGCGGCCAGGACCAGCACCACGGCGTTGAGCAGGAAGATCCGCCAGAACAGGGACATGGTCACGGCCTCCTCCGGTCCCAGGCTGCCGGTCCGCCCGGCGTCTGTCCATCCGGGGCGGCACCCATTCGCCACGTGCACGTCACCACCGCCCGCGGATGGGTGTCAGCACCGATTGTGCCGTCACCGCGCACTTCGGAGACTGGGGCGGACGGATCACGACGCCGGTGGAAGGGGTGGGAGCCGTGGTGGGATCGAGACCTCGGACGCTCGCACGACCGCGGCCGACCCCCGTTCCCGGTGACGCGACCGCGAGAACGCCGCAGGCACACCTCCACCGCCACGCCGAACAGGGTGATTCCATGCACGCCAGCGATATCGCGGTGAACGTGCCGACGGTCACCGTCCACGATCCGGTCGCGCGGGCCGTGCGGGTGATGGCGGTGAGCCGCCTGCCCGGCCTCATCGTCGTCGACGAGCGGTCGCGGCCCCTGATGGTGCTGCCCGGGACCCAGGTGCTGCGCCTGGTGGTCCCCAGCGCCTACCAGGAGGACCCGGCGCTCGCGCGGGCCGTCGACGAGGCCCACGCGGACCGCTTCTGGCTGGAGTCGGACGACCTGACGGTCGGCGACTGCGCGCCACGGCGGCCGGTGAAACCCGTGACCGCGCGGGCCGACGCGACGCTGCTGGAGGTCGCCGCCCTCATGGCCCGCCTGCACAGCCCGCTCGTGGCGGTGGTCGACGCGGCCGGAGCGCTCCTCGGCGCCGTCACGCTGGAACGCCTGATCACCAGCCTGGCGGTGTTCGGCGGCACTCCCGGCGACGGCTGACGCCACCCGTCGCACCACCGTTCCCCCTCTCGCACCCGCGCTTCCTCGCGGGTGCGCTTCACCACGTCCTCTTAGGAGAGTGCTTCCCGTGTGCCCGAGTGCCGCGACCACCCCATCACCAGGCCGCGAACCCACCGCCGACTCGGGCCACGCCGACGGCCGGACCGGTCCCCCGGGTCGTGACCGATGAGCGCCGTCCTCGCCCTCGCGATCTTCCTGGTGGCGTTCTTCTTCATCGCCACCGAGAAGGCGGACAAGCTCAAGGTGGTGCTCATCGCGTCGGGCGCGATGGCCGTGCTGGGCCTGGTCCCCGGCGCCGAGGTGTTCTTCTCCGAGCACGCCGGCATCGATTGGAACGTCATCTTCCTGCTGTTCGGCATGATGGTCATCGTCGGGATCGTCAAGCAGACCGGGATCTTCGACTACCTCGCCATCTGGGCGGCGAAGAAGGCCAAGGGCAAGCCGTACCGCCTGATGGTGATGCTGATGGCGATCACCGCCGTGGCGTCGCCGTTCCTCGACAACGTCACCACGATCATGCTCGTCGTCCCGGTGACCATCGTGGTGTGCAACCGGCTGCGCATCGCGCCCCAGCCCTACGTGATCGCCGAGGTGCTCGCGTCCAACATCGGTGGCGCGGCGACGCTCATCGGCGACCCGCCCAACATCATCATCGGCAGTCGCGCCGGGCTGACGTTCACCGACTTCCTGGTGCACATGGCGCCGATCGTGGTCATCATCTTCGCGGTGTTCGTGCTGCTGACCCGGGTGCTGTTCCGCAAGTCGTTCCAGCACCACCCCGAGCACGTCGCCGCCGTGATGGCGCTCAACGAGCGCCGGGCCATCACCGACGTCAGGATGCTGCGCCGGTGCCTCGCCGTGTTCGCCGTGGTGGTCGTCGGGTTCGGCCTGCACTCCGTGCTGCACCTCGACCCGGCCGTGGTCGCCCTGGTGGGCGCCGGGCTGATGATGCTGGCCACCAGGGCCGACGTCGGCGACGTCCTGCGCGAGGTCGAGTGGCACACCCTGGCCTTCTTCATGGGCCTGTTCGTCATGGTCGCGGGACTGGTGCACACCGGCGTCATCGAGACGATCGGCCGCTGGGCGGTGCAGGGCGTCGGCGACAACTACTTCGTCGCGGCCACCGCGTTGTTGTTCGGCTCCAGCGTGCTCGGCGCCTTCTTCGACAACATCCCCTACGCGGCCACGATGAGCCCCGTGGTGGAGGGCATGGTCGCGGAGGTCCCGGACCCGGCGACCGGGCAGGCCCTGTGGTGGTCCTTCGCGCTCGGCGCGGACTTCAGCGGCAACGGCACGGCGGTGGCGGCCAGCGCCAACGTCGTCGCCATCGGCATCGCCGCGCGCACCGGCAACCACATCAGCTTCTGGCAGTTCACCAGGTACGGCATCGTCGTGACGGTGCTGAGCACGGTGATGGCCTGGGCCTACGTCTGGTTGCGCTACTTCGCGTGACCCGCCGGCTCACCCCGGAGCGTGGCCGCGGGAACCGGCGGCAGCCCGTGGACGACCACTCGGGCAAGGGTGCATCCGCCGCCGGTCCGAGCCACCACCCACCCGGAGCACCTGTGAGCCGAACAGGTCGTCGCCGCACGAGCCGGCGGTCGTGCCGCCCACCGCCTCGACCTGTCGGGTCCTCGGGCCGGACGCCGGGGTGCTCGCTGCTGCCTGTTCTACCGCACGCCGACCGGCCACACGTGCCGCGCCTGCCCGCTCGTGGACGCCGCCGTGACCAGGCGGACTCGACCCGCTGGGGGCTGAACGCGGCGGTGCTCGTGCCGGTGTCCAGGGAGGTTCCCGGAACCGACGGCGTTCACGTGTCGTGGGAACCGATCGGCGTCCCCCGACGACCAGTAGGACTGGACGGCGCTGTTCCGCGCGAGGACGACACGGCTGGAGCGGCATGGGCTGGTACGAGGACGACGATCTCTGGACGGGCTTCGCCGAGGTGATGTTCCCACCGAGCCGCGTGGCGGAGGCGGAGCGGGTGGTGGCGACGTCCCCGTTGTTCGAGGTCGCCCCGGGCGACCGGGTGCTCGACCTGGCGTGCGGGCCGGCGACGCACCTGGTGCCGCTGGCCCGGCGCGGGGCGGCGGTCACCGGGGTGGACCTGAGCGAGGCGATGCTGGCGCGGGCGCGCGAGGTGTGCGAGCGGGCGGAGCTCGACGCCCGGCTGGTGCGGGCGGACATGCGCGCGCACGTCGAGCCGGACACGTACCACCTCGTGATCAACATGTACACGTCGTTCGGCTACTTCACCGATCCGGGCGAGAACCTCGCGGTGCTGCGCAACGCCCACGCCAGCCTCGTCCCGGGCGGCCGGCTGCTGGTCGACGTACTGGGCAAGGAGGTGTTCGCCGGGTGGGTGGGCCGACCGCAGGCGGTGGACGTCGACGGTGGCACGGTGTTCATGCGCGACACGGTCCTGGACGACTGGACGCGCGTGCGCAGCGACTGGACCTGGGTGCGCGGTGACGACGTGCGGCGCACCTCGCTCTACTCCACCCTCTACAGCGCCGCCGAGTTGCGGGCGCTGTTCGAGGAGGCGGGGTTCACCGACGTCGAGTGCTTCGGCGGCTTCGACTGCTCGCCGTACGACAACCACGCCCGTCGGCTGATCGTGCGGGGCACCCGCGCCTGAGGCCGCACGGCGGCGGTCTCAGGCGAAGCAGGTGCCCTCGGCGCCGGGGAACAGATCGGGCGCGAGACCGATGGCGAAGTCGCGGACGAGCACGTCCACGTCGAGGTAGGTCTTGGCGCGGCACTCCTCGAAGTTCTCGTCCACGCCCGCGATGAAGGCGTTCTCCCGGAAGGGCCGGAACTGGTTCGTGCGCGGGTCGGCCTCCAGCGCGGCGCGGGTCATCGCCATCGGGTCGTAGACGATGAAGAAGTCGGCGTCGGCCGCGGTGCCGACGGCCTTCTCGAAGTCGTACGGTTGGCCGTTGGGCGCGGGGTTGTCGGGTGCGAAGACGTTGTCCACCCCGAGCCGGGTGAGCAGCCGGCCGACGAGGGTCTCGGCGCCGTGGCCGTAGAGGAACTCGCAGCCGCGCTCGGGCGCGACGCAGAGGTAGCCCGCCCTGCGGTCGCCGATCTTGCCCGAGACGGTGGAGACGACCTCGTCGTACCTGCCCTTGATCCGGTCGAACTCGGTGTTGGCGGCGGCCTCGGCGTTGTAGAACGCCGCCACCATCTTGATCCACTCGGCCGAGGCCAGGGCGTGGCGCTCCAACCGGTTGGACACGCTCACCCCGGGCAGCCCGGCGGCGCGGGCGTTGCTGATGTCGTCGAAGCCCGACCCGAACCCGGACATCAGGACGACCTGGTTCGCCAACCCCAGCACGGCTTCCTTGTTCAAATCGGTGTACTCGCCGATCGACATCGGCGTCCCCGCGGCCCCGACCACGCCGGCGTACCACTCGTCCTTCCCGGCGTTGCCCAGGAGTTGGCCGCTCAGCCCGGTGACGGTGCCGTTGCGGCCGAGCCGGTCGACCATGGCGAGCGCGTTGAACGAGGTGACCGAGACGTTGGTGACGGGCACCTGGACCGCCAGCGCGCCCTCCAGGTCCCCGGTGGTCGCCGGCCGGGGCGTGCCGCACTGGTAGAGCACGTACGTGAGCTTCCCGCCGTCGGAGTTCTCGGTGTCGGTGAGCGTGATGGTCTTGTAGGAGCCGTGGTAGGTGATGTCCCACAGCTCCGACTCGGTGACCGTGCTCTTGTCGGGGAAGTAGTCGCGCCCCTCGGTGTAGTCGGTGACGCAGCCCTCGGCGTCCCCCCGGTCACCCGACGCGGCGGGGCTCGACCCACCGCACCCGGCGAGGACGAGGGGCAGTGCGAGCAGCGCGACGGTGGAGCGGACGAGTGCGTTCACGGTGGTGCCCTCCTGCTGGTGCGTGGGGTGCGGGGGGTCAGCCGGTCCGTGCGTCTTCGCGCGACGGCACGGCGCAGCCGCGCAGGTGGGTGACGAGGGAGTCGAAGCCGACCCCGTGCCCGCGCGTCGCGTCCGGCACGCCGGCCCCGTCGACCCGCCAACGGCACGGCGTGCCGGGTTCGACGGTCAGGACGTGGTCGGCGGTGTCCGGGACGGGCGTCCAGCCGGCCCGGCGGGCGGCGTGCTCGGCCCACTGCCGCGGCCGACCCGTGCCGACCACCCGCACGGTGGCGCCGGGCGCCTGGTCGTCGGCGACCACGATGGTGGCCGCCGCGTCGTCGAACGACATGTTCTCGCCGGTGAACGCGCGGGTGATCGCGTCGCCGCACGCCAGGTCTTCCGGCGCGCCGGCGGTCACCGCGCCGTCGCCGCCGACCAGCCACACCTGGTCGGCGCGGCGCAGCGCGAACGACAGGTCGTGGGTGGACAGCACGATCGCCGTGCCGGTGGTCGCGCTCAGCCGGGTCAGCATCGCCGCGAACTCGATGCGGCGCGCCACGTCCAGGAACGCGGTGGGCTCGTCCAGCACCAGCACCGCCGGTTCCTGCGCCAGGGCGCGGGCCACCATCACCCGCTGCCGCTCACCGTCGGACAGGTCGGTCAACGGGCGGTCGCGCAGGTCGGCCACCCCGGCGTCGAGCAGCGCCCGGTCGACGGCGTCGCGGTCTCGCGGGCTCTCCCGGCCGATCCACGACCGGTAGGGGATCCGACCCAGCGCCACCACCGCCTCGACGCTCATCTGCCCCACGTCGACCGGTTCGGTCAACGTGACCGCGAGCCGCCGGGCGCGCTGCCGCGGCGACAGGTCCGCGAGGTCGTGGCCGTCGAGCAGGACGTGACCGGCCAGCGGCGGCTGCGCCCCGACCAGCGTGCGCAGCAGGGTGGACTTGCCCGCGCCGTTGGGGCCGATCAGGGTGATCAGCTCGCCGGGCCGGGCGGCCAGGTGCACGTCGCGCAGCACGGTGACCTCCGGGTGCCGGCGACGTCGCCGGTAGCCCGCGCGCACCGCGACCGCCTGTAGCGCCGGACGTGGTTCGACGGTCATCGCGCCTGCCTCCTCGCCCGACCGGACAGCAGCACCCACAGGATCACCGGCGCGCCGACGAACGCGGTCACCGAGTTCAGCGGCAGCGACGTCCCGGTCAACCCGTTGCCGCCGGCGACGTACTCGGCCACCAGCACGATCACCGCCCCGATCAGCGCGGCGGCCGGCAGCACCACCCGGTGGTCGGCGGTGCGCACCAGCCCGCGCGCCAGGTGCGGCGCGGCCAAGCCGACGAACCCGATGGCGCCGCAGTAGGCGGTGATCACGCCGGACAGCACCGCGACGCTCGCCAGGGACAGGAAGTGGACGCGCCGGACGTCGATCCCGAGGCTGCCCGCGTACCGGTCGCCCAGCAGCAGGGCGTTGAGCGGCTGGGCCAGGAACACCGACAGCGCCAGCACCACCCCGCACGACACCGCGACGACCCGCAACTCGGTCCACGTCACGTTGCGCACCGAACCGCGGGTGAACGTGGCCAGCGCCTGCAACCGGTCCGGGTCGGTGTAGTAGACCAGCACGTCGACCGCGGCCCCGGCCAGGTAGCCCAGCATCACCCCGACCACCAGCACCACCACCGGGTCGCCGACCCGCCGGGCGATGCCCAGGGCGATCAGCAGCACCCCGGCGGCCCCCGCGACCGCCGCACCGGTCACCCCGAGCTGGCTGACGACGCCCAACCCCGACAACCAGCCCACGCCACCGGTGCCCAGGATGACGACCGAGGCGCCCAGGACCGCCCCGGAGCTGACGCCGAGCACGAACGGGTCGGCCAGCGGGTTGCGGAACAGCGTCTGCATCTGCGCCCCGCCCACCGCCAGCGCCGCACCGGCCAGCAACCCGGCGACCACCTTGGGCAGCCGCGCGTCCAGCACGATCGTGCGACTGACCTGCGACGGCACGTCCTGACCGGTCAGGATCCGCAGCACGTCACCGATCGGGATGGCGATCGACCCCTGCGCGACCAGCACCACCACGACGCCCAGCAACAACAGGACCAGCAGCCCGAACAACCCGGCCACGTGCCCGACGCGCCTGCGGGACCCGGGGCCGCGCTCCGGCGCGGTGCGGGGCACCACCCCGTCCTCGACCCCCGTGCCACTACCCGACACCGCGCACCCCGTGCCTCCCTCCGGCGTGGAACCGGCCACCACCGTAGAAGTCGTGCGGCGTGGGCGTCCGGTTCCCGCGTCCGCGAAGAAGGC
The DNA here is from genome assembly GCF_050946825.1 of Actinosynnema sp. CA-299493. Taxonomy (NCBI): domain Bacteria; kingdom Bacillati; phylum Actinomycetota; class Actinomycetes; order Pseudonocardiales; family Pseudonocardiaceae; genus Actinosynnema; species Actinosynnema sp. CA-299493. Next base: position 6,071,168 of record NZ_CP191993.1, on the reverse strand, counting down.
CGGTGGTCACGATTCCCCGCGCGGGCCGGGAACCGGGGAAGTCCCCCCGACGACCAGTAGGGCTGGAGCGCTCGACGCCGCGACCACACCCGAAGGGCCTCGACCATGATCCTGGAACGCAAGACGGCGACACCGGGCACGACCCGCTGCCCGTGCCCGATCGGCAGGTGAGGGCCGTGCTCGACCACAACGCCGTGGCGCCGGTCCACGAGCACGTCACCGACGCCATCAAGACGCCGTCGCTCATCCGGCTCACGCCCGACACCGTGCTGGTCCGCTTCGAGACCCTCAAGGTCTACGCGGCGCTCGGCGCGATCCGACACCTGGTCGCCACCGGTGCGGTCCGCCCCGGGCAGACGGTGGTGGACAGCTCCAGCGGCATCTACGCCCTCGCGCTGGCCATGGCCTGCCACCGCTACGGGCTGCACTGCCACATCGTCGCCTCGACCACGGTCAACGACACCATGCGCGCCCAACTGGAGATCCTGGGCGTGACCGTGGACCAGATGCCGCCCGCGGACGACCTGCGCCTGGACCAGAGCAGGCGGGTGGCGCGGGTCCGGGAGCTGCTGGCCCACCGGCCCGACGTGCACTGGATGCGCCAGTACCACGATCCCGTGCACCACCTCGGCTACGCCGAACTGGCCGACCTGCTGGTCCGGGCGCTGCCCGGCGAACCCCTGACCGTGGTGGGCAGCGTGGGCACGGGCGCGTCCACCGGCGGGCTCACCCGCGCGCTGCGCCGGCACGACCCGCGCGTGCGGCTGGTGGGCGTGCAGCCCTTCGGCAGCGTCACGTTCGGCAGCGAGCGCTTCACCGACCCCGACGCGATCATCGCCGGCATCGGCAGCGCGATCCACTTCGACAACGTCCACCACGAGCTCTACGACCGCATCCACTGGCTGGACTTCCAGCACGCCATGGCCGGCGCCGTCGACCTCATGCGCCGGCACGCCGTGTTCGCCGGGCTGTCCACCGGCGCCGCCTACCTGGCCGCGTCCCGGGAGGCCCGGCGCGACCCCGTCCGCACGCACGTGGTCATCGGCGCGGACACCGGCCACCGCTACACCGAACGCGTGTTCAACCGCCACCGCGAGGCGCTGGACCCCGCCTCGCTGACGCCGGTGGAGATCGGCTCGCTGGAGGACCTGGCCCCGCCGTGGGCCGCGATGGACTGGGCACGACGCCCTCGCGGACCGATCGTCCCCACCCAGGAACGCCGGAAGGACCCCGTGCCATGACCCTCGTGCTGCTGGAAGCCCTCACCTTCGGCCTCGGCCGGATCGCCGACGCCGCCCGCACGGCGGGGCACGACCTGGTGCTGCTGACGGGCGACCGCTCGATCTACGCCCACGAGCTGTCCCGCTGCGGCGACCGGCTGCGCGTCGTGGACGTCGACACCACCGACGTCGCCGCGTGCGAGCGGGTGCTGGGCGACCTCGGCGACCTGGCCGGGTTGATCAGCTCGACCGACACCTGGGCGGTGCCCGGAGCCGCGCTGGCGGCCCGGCTGGGACTGCCCGGCCCCTCACCCGACTCGGTGCGCGTGCTGCGGGACAAGGCCGCGGTCCGGGCCAGGCTCAACGAGCGCGGGCTGAGCCGCAGCGGCCCCCTCGACCCGGTCACGACCCCGGTCTTCCCGTTGGTGCTCAAGGACTCCGCGGGCACGTCGTCCCGGGCGGTGTGGCTGGTGCGCACTCCGGCCGAACGCGATGCCGCCCTCCTGGAGGCCGCCGTGACGCCGGTCAAGGGCCGCCTCGTCGCCGAGCCGTACTTCGAAGGTCCCCTCTACAGCGCCGAGACCATCACCTGGCAGGGCGAGACCCGGCTGCTGGGCGTGCTCAGCCGGGTCCTCTCACCCGAGCCCGCGCGCCGGGAGGAGGCCGCGTCCTTCCCCGTCGCCTTCCCGGCGGCCGACCTCGCCGAGCTGGGGGAGTGGATCACCCGGGTCCTGGCGGCGGCCGGGCACGAGCGCGGCTTCGCGCACACCGAGTTCGTGCTCACCACCGAGGGGCCGGAGGTCGTCGAGGTCAACGCCCGCATCGGCGGGGCCCTGGTCGGCGAGGCCCTGTGCCGCGCGCTGGGCGCCAACGTCTACGACGCGGTGGTCCAGGTCGCCCTCGGCTCTCGGCCCGACCTGCTCGACGGCGTGGCGGGTGGTGCCGTGGCGGGTGACGGCGTGACGGGCGGTGCCGTGACGGGTGCCGGTGTGGTGGGTGCCGGTGTGGCGGGCGGTGGTGTCGCGACCGGGTTCGTGGCGCTCTACCCGCGCGAGGCGGGCGTCCTCGAAGGCTGGACCGGCCTGGAGCGCCTGGCCGACCTGCCCGGCCACCCCGAGTGGTACCCGACCGCGAGCCCCGGCGACGTGCTGGAGCACCTGACCGACCAGCGCTCCTGCACCGGCATCGTCCTCGCCGAAGGCCCCACCGCCGAACTGGCCCTGCACCGCGCCCAAGCCGCCGCGGGCGGGATCATCCCGGTGGTCCGGGCCGGGCGCCGCGTCGACGCGGCGGTGTGACGGCGTCGCCGGTGGCCGACCTCGCCCGGCGGGGTCGGCCGCAGCGGTCGGTGACGTCCGAGGAACTTCCGGCGGATCCGGGAGGACAATCGCCACGTGGACTGCGACACCTGCCGCGAGGCCCTCTCCGCGCGCGCCGACGGAGAAGCCGAACCCGTGCCCGCCGAGGAGACCGACGCGCACCTCGCTACCTGCGCCGGCTGCCGGCGGTGGCGGGAAGACGCGGACGCGCTCACCCGGAGCCTGCGGGTCCGCCCCGCGGCGGAGGTCCCCGACCTGGCCGCGGCCGTGCTCGCCGCCACCCCCGTCACACCGCCGGTGTCGCGCTCCACGCGCGGGTGGTACTGGCGGATGGGCCTGGCCGGGACCGCCGTCGTCCAACTCACGCTCGGGATGGCACAGGTGTTCGGCGTCGACAGCACTTCCGTCCACGGCGGGCACACCGGCGGCGGTCAGGCGTCGACGCACCTGTTCAACGAGAGCACCGCGTGGAACCTCGCCCTCGGGCTCGGCCTGCTCTGGACCGCGCTGCGCCCCAAGGCGGTGGTCGGGGTGCTCCCGGTCGTCGCGGCGTTCGTCGCGGTGCTCGTGCCGTTCTCCGTCAACGACCTCGTCACCGGGGCGGTCGCGCTTCCCCGGATCACGTCGCACGCCTTCCTCCTGCTCGGCTTGGCGCTGCTGGTGGTCGTGCGCCGCACCCACCGCACCCCCGAGGACGGCACGCCCACCGAGGTCCGGCCGGAAGACCGGGGCCTCGACGTGGACGACGACTCGGACGTCCCCGACCCCGGACCGGACCCGGACCCTCATGGCGGCCTGCGACACCTGCGGCCGGTCAGCCGGGGACGAGCCGCCTGAACGTCGTCTCCGGCCGGTCCACCGGGACCTCGTCGCGAACCCGGCGACACCGTGATCACCCGCCGTGCCCGCGGTCACCGCCCCGGCCGTCCACGCGGCGGCGGCCACCAGCACGGCGCCGAACGCGACGAGCACCGGGGCGGGCACCCCGGCGACGACCGCCACCACCGTCACCCCAGGCAGGACCGGACGGCTTCGGCGAGGTTCGCCGCCCGCGGGTCGTCGGGCCGGTAGTTCCAGAGGTTGGTGACGTAGCCGAAGCCGACCCGGGCGTCCGGGTCGCCGAAGGCGATCGAGCCGCCGGAGCCCGGGTGGCCGAACGACCCCGGCCCGACCATGGGCATCGGCGGGCAGGCGCGCCAGAACCCGAGCGACATGTTGAACGAGCGGTGGGCCGGGAGGTCCAGCTCCGGCGGCACCCCGTGCATCCGGGTCCGGTCGGTCTGGACGGCCGTCATCGTCTCGACCGTCGCCGGGTCGAGCAGCCGCACCCCGTCCACGTCGCTCACCGTGGCGGCGTACATCCGGGCCAACGACCGCGCGTCCGCGACCATGTTCGCGGCCGGGAACTCCGCCGCGCGCCACTCTCGCGTCCGGAAGTACCCGGTCGCGGGGTCCATCGCGCCGCCGAGCACGCCCGCGCGCATCTGGACCGCGTCCGGGCTCCACATGGATTCGACCCACCTGGTGACCGTGTCGGCGTCGAGCCCGGTCGTCGCGATCATCCCGGCGAGCAGCTCCTCCAGGGTGAACGGCGCGGCGTCCTCGAAGGCGGCCACCCGCGGCTCGTGCTCCTCGGGCAGCCCGATCCAGGCGCTCAACCCGAGCGGCGCGGCCACCTCCTCGGCGAAGAAGGCGCCAAGGGACCTGCCGGTGATCCGGCGCACGACCTCGCCGACCAGGAACCCGTAGGTGACGGCGTGGTAGACGTGCTCGGCGCCCGGCTCCCACAACGGCTCCTGCGCTTCGAGCGCCCGGATGACCGGGTCCCAGTCGCACGCCTGCTCGAACGTCAGCGGCCCGTCGACCACCGGCAGACCGGCCTGGTGCGACAGCAGCCAGCGCACCGGGATGTGCTCCTTGCCGTTCGCGCCGAACTCCGGCCAGTACCGGACGACGGGGGCGTCGAGGTCCAGCTGACCGCGCTGGACCAGCAGGTGCGCGCAGATCGCGGTCGCGCCCTTCGTGGTGGACGCGACCTGGGCGACCGTGTCACCCGTCCACGGTCGGTTCGTCGCCCGATCGGCGAGGCCGTCCCACAGGTCCACGACGGGACGGCCGTCCACGTAGACGCTGCACGCCGCGCCCACCTCGCCGGGTTCGCCCTCGAAGTTCGCCCGGAAGACGTCCGCGACCTTGCCCCAACCGTCCTCGACACCCGAGCTCGTCGTGCTCACCATGGCGCAGTTCCTTCCGTGGATCCGACATCGGTCACCGGAACCACGATCACGCGCCGCCCTGACACCGGGCAGTCACCGCCCTGACACCGCCGCTGACACGGCGGCGCCTCACCGGATCGGCCGGCGGTCGAGCCGCCGGCGTTCAGCTCGTGATGCGCAGGAAGGCGTGGGTGGTCGTGCCGTGCGGGGAGGTGTGGGTGCGCACGAGGTCGGCGAGCTGGTTGACCACCAGCAGACCCCGGCCGCCTTCCTGGTCGGGGGCGGCCGGTCGGCGGCCCGCGAGCGGATCGGTCAGGCGCCCGCCGTCCTGGACGGTGCAGACCAGGTGGGCCCCGTCCTGCCAGATGCTCAGCTCGCACCCGCCGCCGGTGTGCCGCAGGCCGTTGACCACCAGTTCGGTGGTGATGAGCACCAAGTCGGCCACCCGCTCGGCGAGCAGGCCCAGGAGCACCGCCTGCCCGGTGGCGAAGCGGCGGGCGTCGCGGACGCCGGCGGTGTCCGCGACCTGGAACGTCGCGGCGTCCGGAGCGGTGGCCAGGGACTGGTTGTAGCGGGCGACGACGGCGTCGGGGGCGTAGTGGCCGCTGTCGTAGCGGCGGGTGGCCTCCCAGACCAGCGGGTGGGTGGCCAGCGCGTCGGCGACGACGTGCTCGTCGAGCGAGGAGGTGTCGTAGGGGCACGCGATGGTGACGTCCCGGCCGGCGAAGGCGAGGTTGATCAGCGCTTCGTGCTGGGCGCAGGCCGGGTACTCGACGTCGGTGCGCCCGGCCCAGATCGGCTCGCCGATGATGCGGACGTGCTTGTCGGGGTGGCTGTCGGCGAAGCGGCGCAGCACGGCGGGGATGATCCGGCCCGGGTTGCGGCCCTCCACCTCCATGTCGAGCAGCAGCACCTCGTTCGCTGCGTCGCCCAGGGCGTCGCGCAGCAGCCGCAGCCGACCGTCGGGCACGGACGCGGCGACCGGGTGGCCCCGCTCCAGGCCTTCGGTGACGAACGGCACGAGCAGGTCCAGGTACTCCTCGTCGGAGGCGTAGAACACCGCGGGGTGGGTGAAGTCGCCGAGGGGCGGCAGGTGGGTGATCGTCACGCGGCGCGCTCCACTCGGACGTTGCTCAGGTCGAGCAGGTCGACCAGCGTCGACACACCCGGCCAGGACGTGCGCAGCACGACCGACGCGCCGCGGCCGGCGGCGTGCCGGGCCAGGTGCAGCAGGCCGCGGTGGTCCAGGAAGGTCAGGTCGGTGCCGTCGAACACCAGCCGCCCGTCGTGGGGGCGGGGATCGGCCCGTTGCAGCGCGAGGCTGAACAGGTCGTCGTTCGAGTCGACCTCGCCGCTCAGGACGGTGGTCCGGTCGCCGGCGGCGTGCAACCGGAAACCGGGGTAGGTCGTGTTGGCGTTCGGGTGCATGCACGCGACCTGCGCGAACGCGTCGTCGTCCACCTCGGTGCCGGAGTAGGCGCACATCGCCGAGAACGGGCGGTCGGTCATGTAGCGGTCGATCCGGTGCTCGTAGCGGGCGAAGGCCGCCAGCTGCTCGGGGGTGCGGACCAGCGGGGTGCAGTCCGCGGCGACGCGCAGACCGGTGAACCCGGCGGCCAACGCCGCCTCGGTCGCCTCGGCGTAGACCCGGACCTGCGCGGCGGGGTCGATCACCGTGCCGACCGGGTACGTGGCGTCCAGGGACGCGACCCGCGCGGCTCCGGTGCGCAGTGCCTCGTCGATCCCGTCGATCCCGGCCAGGTCCCCGACCAGGGCGTCGAGGTCACCGGTGCCGGAGTAGCACACCCGGTTCCCCAGGGCGAGCCCCTCGGACAGGAACACGCGTGCCTGGTCGCGGAACTCGCGCACGTCGCGGTACCGCCAGCAGACGTGGTCGTCAGAGCCGAAGCCACGCACGTGTTCCACCAACCCGGACCTGCGCATCCCCACACCTCAACACTTCTCACGGCAAATGCGGCCGCTGCCGGGCGTGTGTCATCGACTCATCCCTCGAAGGGAGGATAACCCGGCGGGACGGCGAACCGCGACAGCCTGGAGTGGCGGTCTCGACCGGACCCGGTCGACGGACGAGTCCGCCGCGCCCGCTCGTGCCGGTCGGCGCCCGCCACCACCGACCAGCCGACGGACGACCTCACCCCGGCGCCGGCACCCGCCCGAGCGGCAACCCGGCACTGCCCGAGCGGCAACCCCGGGACCAGCCGGCGGACGTTCGTGCCTGATCAGGCGGGCCGTCGCACCCCTGCGCGCGACGGCCCGCCTGCGACGGTGAGCGGACTACCGGAGTCGACCGACCACCCGGACTGACCGGCGACCCGGACGTCGTTCTCCTCGGCCCGGGTACTCGACGGCGGCCGGCCCCATCGCCGAACCGGGACTTTCCGCCCGCCGCGCCGCGCGCGCGTCGACGGGCCGGTGCTCAGCCGGTGGGGTCGCGCCGCCGGCGGCGGAGGAGGAAGACGCCGCCCGCGAGCACGAGCGCCGCACTCGAACCGCCGACGACCAGCGGCACGGACGACGACTCCTCCGTCTCCTCGTTCCCGGCGCCGTAACCGCTGGAGAAGCCCTTGCTGTCGTACTCCGATCCGGTCTGCTTGTCGGCGTAACGGGCCTTGACCTGCTTCTGGTAGTCGCTCAGCGACATCGACGCCCGGCCGCCCAGCCCTTGCCGCGCCTGGTCGTTGAGCGGGGTGACGTTGAGCAGCGTCAGCTGGTACCAGCCCCGGATCTGAGGTTCGGCGAACACCAGACCCCCGGGCTCGGCCTTGCCGGCGTAGACGGCGTCGCTGTCGCCCTCGCGCACCGCGGCCAGGTGCCAACCGCCGCCCTGGGTGGGCGCGAGCATGACGGTCGCCTGCCGGCCGTTCACCGAGACGCTCAGCGACGACACCAGGTGGCTCAGCTTGACCGCCTCGGTGGGGATGGGCTGGGACGTGCCCGCGACGAAGCCGGGGGTGATCTCGCTGACCGCCAGCGGGTCCTTGACGGTGAAGGCCGGCATGCCCTCGCACGGCGTGGGCTGGTCGGGGATCGCCTGCGGCGTCTCGGCCCCGCCCAGGGGCACGGGCACGCCCAGGAAGCGGCAGACGGCGTTGAGCACGGCCGGTGACTTCACCGCGGCGAGGGCGGCCTGGTAGTCGGGGATGTCCACGGCGCTCGGCTCCAGGGCCGGCGCCGCGTGGGCGGGGCCGGTGACGCACAGGAGCGCGGACGCGCCCAGCGCCAGGGCGGTGGCCAGGCGGGAGAGGCGTGCGGCCGCTCGTCCGCCGGACGTCGGTGTTTCGCGCATGTCGCCTGCCTTAACGGGAGATGCCGATCCGGGAGTGGGTCCACTTGAACGAGCTGTTGCTGACGTAGTCGTTGTAGTTCCACCACGTGTAGGTGGTCGTGTCCGGCCAGGGGTCGGCCACGCCGATGGTGTTGTTCGAGGTGTCGAAGCCGTAGACCACGTTCATGTGGCCGCCGCCGGAGGTCCAGCCGATGCGCGCGCCGAGGGGGCGGGCCGCCTTGACGTCGGTGGAGACCTGGGCGAACGACGCCGCGCTGTTCAGGCCCGAGCCGGTGTGCGCCATGCCGAGGCTGCCCCAGGCCCTGGCCATGTCGTCCAGCGTGGCGGGCTGGTTGTCGCACCCGTAGTAGGGCTTGGCCCGGGTGCAGAAGTCCGCCTGCGTGCTGCCGTAGCCCTGGTACTTGGCGATGGTCAGGCCGGAGGCGACCCAGCACCACTGGGTCTTCTCCTGCTTCTGCATGGCGATGTCGTCGTACGCCGCTTCCGCCTGGGCGGTGCCGCCGGCGGCCACGAACACGCCGCAGGCCGCCAGCGCCATGGCCGACGCCGCGGTCGCGAACCTGAATCTGCCCATTTTCCTGCCTTCCCCTGTGCACGACGGGTGCCGGGCGTTCCGTAGTGACATGACAGCGCGAAAAGTCGTTGCCACACAGGGGGAAAGCGGGATTACGCTCGTCGGAGTGAAGATTCACATCCGGTGCGGAACCGGACGTCCAGGGGCGGCGCCGGTGCTCGGGTGAAGATCGGCTCCACGCGTGGGGCCTGCCGCGTTTCTCGTGCCCTGCCCCACGGATGGCGGCGAGGCCGCCCTCTTCGCGGTGCCGGCGAACCGCTTCCGGTTCATCGCGGCACCCTGACGCCGTCACGGTGCGCAGCGGCTCGTGCCAGGTGGTCGGTGTCACCCGGTTCAGCTAATGGACCGGAAGGCCACCGCCGCACCCGGACGGCGGTCCCGCCAGGACGTCGGGGCCACGGTCCGGTGGCCGGTCCGGCGGGACCGCCGAGCGGGTGGTCCTTCGGGCGAGCGCGCTACAGCGGGGCGACCCAGTAGGGGACGACGGTCATCGTGCCGTTGCCCGCCGCGCCGCGCAGGGTGCCGCCGGTGGTGGTGGACAGGGTGTACCAGGAGTCGACGTAGTCCGGGTCGTCGGTCCACCAGCCGTCCGGCAGGGCGTTGATGATCGCGTTGACCAACGGGATGTACGCGCCGCCGTCGATGATGGTCAGCAGCGCCTGGGTGAGGGCGAGGGCGAGGTCGCGGTAGTTGGTGCCGCCGTCCTCCTCCATCATGACGATGTCGGCGAGGTCGTACTTGTAGTCGGAGAAGTGGACCAGAAGCTGGTTGGGGTAGTAGGTCCTGCCGTCCTCGTCGAGGTAGGGGAGCTGGGCGGTGTCGACCTTGACCTTGCCGTCGAGGCCGAACCCGGCGGTGATCGTGAAGATCTCCGCGTCGCCCTTGTGCCACGGCTCGTGGTCGTCGTCCAGGCGGATCGACGTGAGCTGCGTGGCCCAGTAGCCCGAGGCGGGGGTGACGGCCGCGCGTGCGGCGGCGGGGGACAGGCCGTGCCGCGCCAGGGTCGAGCGCAGCACCTCCGAGCCCTTGGCCAGCGCGGTCGCGGTGTCGACCTCGACCAGGTACACCGGGCGCGTCGGCACGCGGTCGGCGGCCAGCGCGATCCGCCGGCCCGTGCGGTCGTGGGCCGTCACGGTCGTCGGCGCGTCGTCGGCGGGGGAGGACGCGACCAGCGGCGTGGCTCCCCGGCGCAGCGCGGCGGCCATGTCGGCGTGCGCGAGGCGGACGGTGAGCAGGGACGTGCCGTCCTGCGGCAGCCCCTTGGCGGTCAGGACCTCCCGGTCGGCGTCACGCACGGCCCGGCCGAGCGCGGTGTCGCCGGCGGCGCGGGCCAGGGGCACGGGGGCGGTCGAGGCGGACAGCAGCCCGGCCCGCCGGGCCTCGTCGGCGAACTCGCCCGCCAGTCGGGCGGCGATCCGGTCGGTGACCGCAGCGACGGAGTCCGCGGGGGATGCGGGGGGTGCGGGTGCGGCGTGGGCCGGCGCGGTCACCAGGCCGGCGGTGACCGCGAGGGCTCCGAGCGCCGAGACCAGTAATCGGGTCGGGTGCGACAGGGACATGGCCGTACCTACCTTTACTCTGCGTGCAGGGACAGGTGGGCAGAGTGACATATGAAAGAATTACACGTACTCTTACCGCCCGTTGTCAATGGGAAACCCCGATGCCTCCGCCCATGCGACCGGGAATGTCGCCCGCGAGGTCTTTATCGTCCACTGTGGACGGTTCGAGCCGGCACCGGGAAAAGCCGGGACGGAAGCGGCGGGAACCCGACACGGATCTGTCCGGTGCTCCGTGTTGACGCTGCGCGAAGGCGGGTCCTAGCCTCGTCGTGAGAGCGTTCTCACGCCCCTGTCGGCCACCCACTCCCGCTGGGGAGGTCCTGTGCTGAACACCGTCGTTCACGCATCCCTGATCCTGTCCTTTGTGGTCTTGCCGGCGGCGCCGGCCGCGCCACCGGAACCGGCGCCCGCGCCGCCGTCGGCCACCGCCGTCTGCGACAGCTACTGCGACGACCGCGATCCCGCCCTGCCGCCCAGCGCGCACCGGTCGCCGACCCGACCGGCGACCGCGTCCCGGCCGACCGCGATGGCGCCGGTCTGCAACCTCCACTGCGACGGGCGCGATCCCGCCCTCTCGGCGGGTGAGCGCGTGGCCCAGGCCGTGCCCGCCGGCGCCCGCCGGGTCGCGCTGCACTTCGACAGCACCGAGACCATGGGCTGGGCGGTGATCTCCGGTGGCGGCCAGGGCGACGCGGTCTGGCTCGACCGTTCCTACGACGCGGGCGTGACCTGGCAGCCGAAGCTCGGTTCGACCACGACGCCGGCGGGTCACGGCGGCTGGCGCACGTCCATGCACAACGTGGACGACTGGGCCAACCTCGGTGTCGGGCTGCTGCGCGCCTGCGGTCAGCCGGCCGGGTCGTCGTCCATCGCCTGCACGGGCTGGTACCGCACGACCTGGAACGCCGGCAACCGGGCCACCGCGGCGGCCACCGCGCTGATGCAGCGGTACGACCTGGGCACCGGCCTGTTCGACACCACCGGCTGGTGGAACGCCGCCAACGCGCTCCACTCGATCATCGACAACGCGCGGGTGAGCGGCATGGGCAGCTACCGGTACGCCATCGCGCGCACCTACGACCTCAACCGGACCGCCTGGAGCGGCGACTTCGTCAACGAGTACAACGACGACGTCGCGTGGTGGGGTTTGGCGTGGATCGCCGCCTACGACCTGACCGGAGACCGCCGCTACCTCGACACGGCCCGCGTCGGCGCCGACCACGTCCACCGGTACTGGGACCGGACGTGCGGCGGCGGGATCTGGTGGACGTCGAGCCGGACCTACAAGAACGCGATCGCCAACTCGCTGTACGTCCAGCTCAACGCCGCGTTGCACAACCGGCTGCCCGGTGAGACGACCTACGTGCAGCGGGCCCGGGACGGCTGGGCGTGGTTCGAGGGCAGCGGGATGATCAACGGGTCGAACCTGGTCAACGACGGGCTCGTCACGTCCACGTGCCGCAACAACGGCCAGACGCCGTGGAGCTACAACCAGGGCGTGCCGCTGGCCGCGTTGACCGAGCTGCACCGCGCCACGGGCGACCCGGCCCACCTCGCCAGGGCACGCGCGCTGGCCGACGCCTCGACGACGAACGCGGCGCTCAACCCCGGCGGGATCGTGTTCGACAACGGCGGCGGCGGTGACGTCCCGTCGTTCAAGGGCGCCTTCGCGCGCGGGCTCGGTCAGCTGAACCGGGCGTTGCCGGACCGCCCGTACACCGCCTACCTCAAGCGGCAGGCGGACACGGCCCACGCCCGGGACCGGTCCGGCAGCGACTCCTACGACCAGCCGTGGGCGGGGCCGTTCCAGCGCAGCGACGCGGCGCGCCAGCACAGCGCGGTGGACCTGATGAACGCCGCGAGCTGACCGATCCGGAGCAGCGGCCAGCGCCGAATGCCGCAAGTTGCGCAATCATTCGAAGTACTTTCGTAATTCTCGTACGGTCTTTCGTTGACTCTGTACAAAAGTCGCCTTACGGTCGCCTAGCCGGATGTGACCTGGCTAACACGCCGGCTCCCAGGGCTCCCTGCCCAGAACCCCTTGCCGAGTCGAGTCCCCTGCTCACCGGCTTAGCTCAAGGGAGAACCCCCGATGTCGTCCCCTGCCCGTCGCATCCGGTGGCTGCGCGCCGCCGGCTCCCTCGCCTCGACGGCACTCGTCGCGGCCGCGTCCCTGTCCGTCTCCTCGCCCACCGCGGCGGCGGCGCCCCCGCCGCAAGAGCCCGGGGTGACGCTCAGGGTCTTCGACATGCAGACCGAGCTCGCCCGGCTGTGCACCCTCAAGACCGGCCAGACGCCGAACGTCGACAAGCTCATGCCGACGGTCGACTGGACCACCACCGGGGACTTCGGCCTCGGCGACCGCTTCCTGACCGAGGTGACGGGCAACGTCAACGTCACCGCGGCGGGCGCCCACGCCTTCCGCCTCACCAGTGACGACGGCTCCCGGCTGCGGATCGACAACGCGGTGGTGGTCGACCACGACGGCCTGCACGGCAGCGAGTCGAAGACCGGCTCGGTCCAGCTCGGAGCCGGCTACCACGCCCTGCGGATCGACCACTTCGACAACGGCGGCGGCCAGCAGCTCACCCTGGAGTGGCAGCCGCCGGGCGCGACCGGCTTCAGCGTCGTGCCGAACTCCGCGCTCAGCACCGACGCGGGCGTGGTCCGGGTGACCGCGCCGGGTCGCAAGGAGTGCGAGGGCAGCGGCGACGCGCCGGGCGACGGCCTGCCGCTGACCGGCGTGCACCCCGCGTACTCCCTCACGAACCTGCGCCCGAGCGGGTTCGAGCCACAGGTCAGCGGCATGGACTGGCTGCCGGACGGTCGGCTCGCCATCACCACCTGGGGCGGTTCGAGCACCAAGGTCGGCGAGGTGCACCTGATCAGCGGCGTCACGGGCGCCACCGACCCCACGAAGGTGCGCACCCAGCGGATCGCCTCCGGGTTGCAGGAGCCGATGGGGCTCAAGTACGTCGACGGCAAGCTGTACGTGTCGGAGAAGACCGGGCTCACCGAGCTGGACGACACCAACGGCGACTGGGTCACCGACACCTACCGCAAGGTCGCGACCTGGCCGTTCGGCGGCAACTTCCACGAGTTCGCGTTCGGGATGCTCTACCGGGACGGCGCGTTCTACCTGAACCTGTCGGTCTCGATCAACCTCGGCGGCGCGACGACCGACCCCCAGCCCGCGCCCAACCGCGGCACCACGATCAAGGTGGACAAGGCCACCGGCGCCGTCACCTACGTCGCGGGCGGGCTGCGCACGCCGCACGGCATCGGCTGGGGTCCTGAGGGCGAGGTCTTCGTCACCGACAACCAGGGTGGCTGGCTGCCGTCCTCGAAGCTGGTGCACATCAAGCAGGACCGGTTCTTCAACCACTACACCAACCCGACCGGACCGTTCGACAACCGGGCGATCACGGCGCCGGTGCTGTGGCTGCCGCAGAACGAGATCGCGAACTCGCCGAGCAACCCGGTGCAGCTGACCACGGGACCGTTCGCCGGCCAGATGGTCTTCGGCGACGTGACCTACGGCGGTCTGCAACGCGGTTTCCTGGAGAAGGTCGACGGCGAGTACCAGGGCGCGGTGTTCCGGATGACGCAGGGCCTCGAATCCGGGGTCAACCGGATCAGCCTCGGCCCGGACGGCGCGATCTACACCGGCGGCATCGGCGCCGGCGGCAACTGGGGCCAGGCGGGCAAGCTGAACTTCGGCCTGCAGAAGCTGACGCCCAACGGCGCGGAGGCGTTCGACATCGTCGCCATGCGGGCGATCCCGGGCGGCTTCGAGCTGGAGTACACCCAACCGCTGTCCACCCAGACGGTGCAGGACCTCGCCGCCAAGTACACGGCCAAGCAGTGGCGCTACCTGCCGACCGCGGCCTACGGCGGGCCGAAGGTCGACCAGCAGACGCTGACCGTGCAGTCGGCCACGCCGTCCGCGGACCGCAAGAAGGTCACCGTCATGATCGCCGGTCTCCAGAACGACCGGGTGGTGCACCTGCGCTCGCCACGGCCGTTCGCGTCCGAGTCCGGCAAGTCGTTGTGGAGCACGGAGGCCTGGTACACCCTCAACGTCAAGCCGGGCACCACCGCGCGCACCGGGCGGATCACCGGCATCGGCGCGAAGTGCGTCGACCTCGACAACGCGGGCACCGCCGACGGCACGAAGGTCCAGCTGTGGACGTGCAACGGCACGACCGCGCAGCAGTGGACGGTGTCGACCGACGGGACGATCCGGGCGTTCGGCAAGTGCCTGGACGTGCGGCAGGGCGGCACGACCAACGGCACCGCCACGCAGTTGTGGACGTGCAACGGCACCGGCGCGCAGCAGTGGGTGGCCCAGCCGGACGGCTCGCTGCGCAACACGAAGTCGGGCCGCTGCCTGGACGCGTCGGGCAACAGCTCCGCCGACGGCACCGTGCTGCACATCTGGGACTGCCTCGGCGCGGGCAACCAGAAGTGGGTCCTTCCCTGAGCTCAGGGAATCGCGGGTCCGCCGGTCGTCCTGTCGGCCGGCGGACCACCCCCTCGATCCCGTCCAGTCAGCGAAGTCCGGGAGGACGACATCACATGGCAAGATCCCCGCGAACCCGCACCGGCCTCGGCGCCGCCGCCCTGCTCCTGGTGGCCGCCGCGGTCCAAGCCGCCGTGCCGACGACCGCCGTCGCCCAAGCGCCCGAACTGCTGGGGCACTCGGCGCCGCGAGCCGCGTTGGCGCCCTCGTTCCAGCAGGTGACGCTCGCCAAGGGCGCGGCCGAGATGGGCGAGCCGATCTCCATGACCGTGCTGCCCGACCGGTCGGTCCTGCACACCTCCCGGGACGGCACGGTCCGGCTCACCGACGCCGCGGGCACCACCAAGGTGGCCGGGAAGCTCGCCGTCTACGCCCACGACGAGGAGGGCTTGCAGGGCATCGCGGCCGACCCGAACTTCGCCACCAACCGGCACCTGTTCCTCTACTACGCGCCCCCGCTGTCGACCCCGGCCGGTGACGCGCCCTCCGACGGGACCGACTTCTCCGCCTGGAACGGGGTCAACCGGCTGTCCCGCTTCGTGCTCAACGCCGACGGCACGCTGAACACCGCCAGCGAGAGAGTGGTCCTGGACGTGCCCGCCAGCCGCGGCACGTGCTGCCACGTCGGCGGCGACATCGACTTCGACGCCGCGGGCAACCTCTACCTGAGCACCGGCGACGACACCAACCCGTTCGCCTCGGACGGGTACAGCCCGCTCGACGAGCGCGCCAACCGCAACCCCGCCTTCGACGCCCAGCGCAGCGCGGGCAACACCAACGACCTGCGCGGCAAGCTGCTGCGGATCAAGGTCAACGCCGACGGCGGCTACTCCGCGCCGGCGGGCAACATGTTCGCGCCCGGCACGGCGGGCACCCGGGCCGAGATCTACGCCATGGGCTTCCGCAACCCGTTCCGGTTCAACGTGGACAAGGCGACCGGCGTCGTCTACCTCGGCGACTACGGCCCGGACGCGGGGTCGACGAGCGCCACCCGCGGCCCGGCGGGGCAGGTCGAGTTCAACCGGGTCACCGGCCCCGGCTTCTACGGCTGGCCGTACTGCACGGGCTCGAACACCACCGACGAGACCTACAACGACCACAACTTCGCCACCGGCGCCTCCGGGGCCAAGTACAACTGCGCGGGCGGGCCGACGAACAACTCGCCGCGCAACACCGGCCTGCCGACCCTGCCCGCGGCGAAGGCGGCCTGGATCAAGTACGACAACTGCTCGGTGCCCGACCTCGGCTGCGGCAGCGAGTCGCCCATGGGCGGCCCGGTCTACCGCTACGACGCAGGCCTCGCCTCCCCGGTGAAGTTCCCGCAGTCCTACGACGGGCACTTCTTCGCCACCGAGTTCGGCCGCCGCTGGATCAAGGACATCACGGTCAACGCCAACGGCACGCCGGGCGCGATCACCGCCTTCCCGTGGACCGGCACGCAGGTGATGGACTCGGCGTTCGGCCCGGACGGCGCGCTGTACGTGCTGGACTACGGCACGGGCTGGTTCGCCGGTGACGCGAACTCGGCGCTGTACCGGATCGAGCACGCGACCGGCGGCCTCGCGCCGATCGCCAAGGCCGCCGCGGACGAGACCTCCGGCCAGGCGCCGCTGACGGTGAACTTCTCGTCGGCGGGCTCGTCCGACCCGGACGGCGACGCCATCACGTTCGCGTGGAAGTTCGGCGACGGCGGCACGTCGACCGCGGCCAACCCGCAGCACACCTACTCGGCCAACGGCGTCCACACCGCCACGCTCACCGTCACCGACGGCACCGGTCGGACGGCCACCGCGAGCGTGCAGGTCACCGTCGGCAACACGGCCCCGACCGTCACGCTGCACCTGCCGCAGAACGGGCAGCTGTTCGACTTCGGCGACGCGGTGCCGTTCCGGATCAGCGTGACCGACCCCGAGGACGGCGCGGTCGACTGCGCCAAGGTCAAGCTCAGCTACGTCCTCGGGCACGACTCGCACGGCCACAAGCTGACCGAGGCCACCGGGTGCTCGGGCACCGTCCAGACACCCCAGGACGGCGAGCACGACCCCAACGCCAACATCTTCGGCGTCTGGGACGCGGAGTACACCGACCGCGCCGGCGCGACCACCCACACCCAGCACGTCACCCAGCCGAAGACCAGGCAGGCGGAGCACCACGGCTCGGCCGGCGGCGTCGCCGTCTTCGACAAGGGCTCCGCGCACGGCGGCAAGACGGTCGGCGACATCCACAACGGCGACTGGATCGCGTTCCAGCCCTACGTGCTGTCCGACGCGACGTCGATCACCGCGCGGGTGTCCTCGGCCGGTGCGGGCGGCGCCATCGAGGTGCGGGCCGGGTCCGTGACCGGCGCCCTGCTCGGCTCGGCCACCGTGCCGGTGACGGGCGGCTGGGACGCGTTCACCGACGTCACCGCGGCCCTGACCAACCGGCCGGCCGGCACCACGACCCTCTACCTGGTGTTCAGGGGAGGCGCGGGCGCCTTGTTCGACATCGACGACTTCACCTTCGCCACCGGGGCCCGCACCGGCCGGATCACCGGCATCGGCGGCAAGTGCGTCGACGTCAGCGGCGCGGCCACCGCCGACGGCACGAAGATCCAGCTGTACACCTGCAACGGCACCACCGCGCAGCAGTGGACCACGGCCGCCGACCGGTCGCTGCGCGCGCTGGGCAAGTGCCTCGACGTGCGGTCGGGCGGCACGGCGAACGGCACGGCCACCCAGCTGTGGACGTGCAACGGCAGCGGCGCCCAGCAGTGGGTCGCGCAACCGGACGGCGCCCTGGTGAACCCGCAGTCCGGGCGCTGCCTCGACGCCGAGGGCGGCGGCAGCGCCGACGGCACCGCGCTGACCATCCGGGACTGCACCGGCGGCGCCAACCAGAAGTGGATCGGGCCCTGACCACGACGACCGCTCGACCGAGGAGCAACTGATGTCCCGACTGCGATCCGTGCTGTCGACGATCACCGCGACGGCGGTGATGATCCTCGCCGCGGCGCCCGTCCCGGCGCCCGCCGCCGATCCCTCCTACAAGGTGCTGGTCTTCTCCAAGACCGCGGGCTTCCGGCACTCGTCCATCCCCAACGGCGTCCAGGCGATCCGCGACCTGGGCGCGGCGAACAACTTCACCGTGGACGCCACCGAGGACGGCGCGGCCTTCACCGGCGCGAACCTGGCCCAGTACCGCGCCGTGGTCTTCCTGTCCACGACCGGTGACGTGCTCAACGACGCCCAGCAGGGCGCCTTCGAGTCCTACGTGCGGTCCGGCGGCGGCTACGTCGGCGTGCACGCCGCGTCCGACACGGAGTACCAGTGGCCGTTCTACGGCGGTGTGGTGGGCGGGTACTTCCACTCCCACCCGGCGATCCAGCAGGCGACGGTGCGGGTCGAGGACCGCGCCCACGCCTCGACCTCCCACCTCGGCTCGGACTGGGTCCGGACCGACGAGTGGTACAACTTCCAGGCCAACCCGCGGGCGAACGTGCACGTGCTCGCGCGCCTGGACGAGGGCACCTACTCCGGCGGCACCATGGGTGACCACCCGATCGCCTGGTGCCAGACCTACCAGGGCGGCCGGTCCTGGTACACCGCCGGCGGGCACACCGAGCAGGCCTTCGCCGAGCCCGGGTTCCGCGCGCACCTGCTCGGCGGCATCCGCTACGCGGCCGGCACGACCAAGGCCGACTGCCGCGCCGAGACCGGCTACACGTCTCTGTTCAACGGGACCAACCTCAACGGCTGGAGCCAGGCCGGTCCGGGCAGCTTCGCCGTCGCCGACGGCACCCTCACCACGCAGGGCGGCATGGGGATGCTGTGGTACTCGGCCAAGGAGTTCCGGTCGTACTCGCTGAAGCTGGACTGGAGGCTGGCCGGCGACGACAACTCCGGCGTGTTCATCGGGTTCCCACCGAGCAGCGACCCGTGGTCGGCGGTGAACAACGGCTACGAGATCCAGATCGACCCCACCGACGCGGTCGACCGGACCACCGGCGCGGTGTACGGGTACAAGTCGGCCGACATCGCCGCCCGGGACGGCGCGCTCAACCCGCCCGGCGAGTGGAACACCTACGAATTGCTGGTGGAAGGCGAGCGGCTGCAACTGTTCCTCAACGGCGTGAAGATCAACGACTTCACCAACACCGATCCGGTCCGCAGCCTGCAACAGGGCCACTTCGGCCTGCAGAACCACGGCGACGGCGACGACGCGTCGTTCCGCAACATCCGGGTCAAGGAGCTGTCGGCCACCCGCGCCGGTCGGATCACCGGCCTGGGCGGCAAGTGCGTCGACGTCAGCAACGCGTCGACGGCGGACGGCGCGAAGATCCAGCTGTGGACGTGCAACGGCACCACCGCGCAGCAGTGGACCCTGCCGGGTGACGGCACGGTCCGCGCGCTGGGCAAGTGCCTCGACGTGCGGTCCGGCGGCACGGCCAACGGCACGCTCACGCAGTTGTGGACGTGCAACGGCAGCGGGGCGCAGCAGTGGGCCGCGCAGTCCGGTGGCGCGCTGCGCAACCCGCAGTCCGGGCGTTGCCTGGACGCGTCGGGCAACAGCTCCGCCGACGGCACCGCCCTGCACATCTGGGACTGCAACGGCGCGGCCAACCAGAGGTGGACGCTGCCCTGACCGGTGACCGGTGACCGCACCGACCGGAGGTGTCCCGTCGCGCGTGCGGCGGGACACCTCGGCGTGCGCGTCGGTGTGATGGCCGCGTGGCACCTGTTCACCGACGACGACGTCCGCGCCAGGTACCTCGCCGCCGCCGAACCGGAGCGGCTGAGGGTCCTGCACGAGGTGCTGCGCCTGGAACCGGTCATCGGCCACCTGAAGCGACGCACCACCGTGGACGTCCGGTCGACTGAGCCGGCCCTCAGAGGTAGCCGACGCCGGTCAGCCGCTCGGCCGCCGACCAGAGCCGCTCGCCGACGGCCGGGTCGGTCGCGTCCCGGCCGAACCGGGCTTCGGCGACCGGTCCCACGGTCTCCCAGAGCCTCGACGGCCCGAAGAACTCGCCGCCCCGCACCCCGGGCCCGGTCGCGGCGCGCAGCTGCGGCAGCGCGCCCTGCTCCACCGACTGGGTGGCCAGCAGGCCGAGCCGCGCGATCAACCGCCCCGACCGGCCGCGGTGCTCCCAGGCGCGCGGGGTCAGGTTGGTGCGGGTGAGACCGGGGTGCGCCAGCACGCTCGCGATCGGCGATCCGGCGGCGCGCAGGCGGCGGTCCAGCTCGACGCCGAAGACCGTGGTGCCGAGCTTGGACCTGCCGTACGCGGCGGCGGCCCGGTAGTCGCGTTCGAACAGCAGGTCGTCGAAGTCGAGGTGCGCGTTCTTGTGGGTGATCGAGCTCAGGCTGACCACGCGGGCCGCCCGCGCGGCGGCCAGGTTGTCGAGCAGGAGCCCGGTCAGCGCGAAGTGGCCGAGCACGTTGGTGGCGAACTGCAGCTCGAAGCCGTCGGCCGAGGTGCGGCGGGGGCCGAGCAGGACCACGCCGGCGTTGTTGACCAGCAGGTCGACCACCGGGTGGTCGACGGCCAGCCCGGTGGCGAACGCGCGCACCGAGTCGAGCGAGGCCAGGTCCAGCTCGCGCACCTCCGTGTCGCCGTCGATCCGGCGGGAGGCCCGCTCACCGGCGGCGGTGTCGCGGACGGCGAGCACGACGTGGGCCCCGCGACGGGCCAGTTCGGTGGCGGTGACCAGGCCGAGGCCCGAGTTCGCGCCGGTCACGACGGCGACCCGCCCGCGCTGGTCGGGGATGCGGTCGGTGGTCCATCCGGTCATCTGCTGCTCCTGGAGGTGTTCGGTGCGCTGTGCCGCCGACGTTAGGAGCGGTTCGGGTCCGCTCGGTCGTTCCCGCTTGCCTGGGTCCGCGGGACCTACCTCCGGCTCCCGGCGGGCGGGGACACTGGTGGCATGAGCAGCCCTCATCCCTACGCCCGTGAGCTCGGTGACTTCCTGCGGGCCCGGCGCGGTCGGCTGCGCCCGCGCGACGTCGGCCTGGAGCCGGGCGGCCGGCGCAAGGTCACCGGGCTGCGGCGCGAGGAGCTGGCCCTGCTGGCCGGCCTGAGCACCGACTACTACCAGCGGATCGAGCAGGGCCGGGAGGTGCGCCCGTCCGACGACGTGCTGGACGCGCTCGCCGGCGCGCTCGGCCTCGGCGACGAGGAGCGCCGGCACCTGTTCACCCTGGCCCACGCCGCCCGCCGGCCGGTGCCCGCACGGGCGGACCGGCGCCCGGACCGGGTGCCGGACAGCACGCGTCGGCTGCTGCGGGTGACCGACACCCCGGCGGTGGTGCTCGGCAGGCACCTGGACCTGCTCGACTGGAACCCGATGGCGGAGGCGCTGCTCGGCGACCCTGCCGGCTACCCGCCCGACCGGCTCAACATGCTCCTGCTGCTGTTCGACGACGCGCTGACCGGTCAGCGGAGCTGCCCGGATTGGGAGCGGCAGGCCTTGGACTACATCGGCATGATGCGCGCCGCCGTCGCCACCGACCCCACCCACCCCCGCGCCACCGCCGTCGTCGGCGAGCTGAGCATCCGCAGCGCCGAGTTCCGACGGCTGTGGGCCCGGCACGACGTGCGCGACTCGGTCAGCGGCACCAAGACCTTCCGGGTTCCCGGGGTGGGCGACATCGCCCTGGACTGGGACACCTACCCGCTGCCCGGCAACCCCGGGCCGGTCATGCTGGTCTTCACCGCCGAACCGGGCAGCGCCGACGCCGACCGGCTGCGGCTCCTGGCGTCACTGCACGCGACCCGTTCCGCGCACGCCGACGAGCACTCCTCCCCGCCGGGGCGGTAGCTCTCACGGGGCCACGCCGTGCGCGATCGTGATGCGGTAGTCGTCACCGGTCCGGCCGATGACGTCGATCGTGGTGTTGCTCCCGGCGTGGTGGAACCGGCCGCCCACGTCGAACGGCGCGTCGTTCAGCTCGTGCCCGTCACAACCGCCCGAGCGCGGTCGCGCGTCCGCGACCAGCACCGGCCCGTTGCCGCTCGCGACCGCCGTGTCGACGGAGTAGATCAGGACACCGGTGGCGCAGGCGGCGGAGTCGAGACCGGTGCGCGCCCGTGCCTCGGCCACCAGCACGGTGGTCGCGCCGGTCCGGATCACCACGCCCTTGCGCCCGCCCGGCGCGGAGATCGGGACGAGCGTGTCGAGGTACCGACCGGGCGCGCTCACGCAGCCGATCTGGTCGTAGCGCAGCCAGTTCAGCTTCCACTTGTGCCAGGCCAGGAGGTCCGGACCCGGTCCGGAGACCAAGCCCATCAGGTCCCAGCCGCCGACGAACCGGTGCGGGTGGTCGCCGTAGCCATACAGGTCCGGCAGGCCGATCGCGTGCCCGGTCTCGTGGTTGAGGACCTTGCTGCCCCAGTGCGCCGTGTCCTGGCCGAAGGTGACCGACCTGGCGATCACCGTGCCGTCGGGCGCGGTGATCGGGTTCAGGTAGGCGGCGGCGAAGGAGATCTCGCCCGCGGCGCGGGTGGGCACGACGTAGAGCAGGTGCGTGCCGCTGAACGACACCGTCCGGCCGGCCGCGGCCAGCGCGTCGTTCAGGTAGCGGGCGTGGGCCTCGGCGGTGAGGCCGCGTCGCCAGCCGTAGTCGGTGGAGGGGCGCGGCATCCGGTGGAAGCGGGTGGTGACGGTGTTGACCGACAGCGTCAGGTTGCCCTGCGAACTGGCGGCGAACCAGTCCGAGCCGCCGGGCAGCAGCTGGTCGCGCAGGCTCGTGGTCGAGTCGGTGGCCGGCGCGTCGGGGAAGTCGACGAAGAGCATAGTGGCCCGCAGCGTGCCGTGCGACGGCGCCGACCCGGCAGGGGTGGGCACGCCCTCGGACAGGTGCGCGGTGGTCGCGGGCAGCGCGCAGGAACCGGCGGGCACGTCGGCGTGTCCCGTCCCGGTGGGCAGCAGCGTCGCGGCGAGCACCGCTGCGGCGGTCAAGAGGAATCGGGTCATGGAGGAGACCTCCTCGTCGTGCCGGCTTGTCGTGCCGGGTGCGGCTCCCGCGCGGACCCCGGTCGGGTCCGCGCGGGAACACCGGCTCAGCGGTTGCAGCGGG
The DNA here is from genome assembly GCF_050946825.1 of Actinosynnema sp. CA-299493. Classification (NCBI taxonomy): domain Bacteria; kingdom Bacillati; phylum Actinomycetota; class Actinomycetes; order Pseudonocardiales; family Pseudonocardiaceae; genus Actinosynnema; species Actinosynnema sp. CA-299493. Next base: position 6,048,394 of record NZ_CP191993.1, on the reverse strand, counting down.
AGGGTTCGCTCTTGTCCATCACCAGGGTGTGCAGGGTGAGCGGTCGGGCGCTGCCGATCTCGGCCCGTCCGTCGTCGTGCGGGCCGGTCACGGCGTCCTCGTCCGCGGTCAGGCCGAGGACGTAGGTCAGGTACAGGCCCTTGGACACCTTGAGCGCCGGCATGCCGGTGATCTTCAGGACGGTGCCGTTGTCGGTGACCTGGTGCTTGATGTCGCCCTGACTGCCCTGGGTGGTCTGGCCGTCGCTGTAGTAGGAGTACGAGGTGAAACCGTTCCAGCGGGACCCGGACGGAGCGCGGAACACCTGGTCGAGGCTGCTCAGGTCCTGACCCGCCTTCTCGAAACCGACGGTGACGGCCATGAACCCGGATTCACCCTGCTTGACCTCCAGCAGGGCCGGTTGGATGACGGGCAGCGCGGTGTCATCGTTGGTGAACGTCTGCGGTTGCGCGGCGCCCTGCACGGTCGCGGTCAGGCGCAGCGGCCGGGAGTCGGCGAAGACCGCCTTGCCGTCGGCGTGCCGGCCGGGACGGGCGTCCGCCTTCGCCCTGATGCCCAGGGCGTAGGTGAGCACGTAACCCTTGGTGGCCTGCAACTTCTGCAACCCCGTCAGCCGCAGGCGGGCGCCGCCGTTCTCCAGGGTGGGCTTGAGCTTCGTCTTCCCGCTGCCCTTGGTCTGGCCGGCGGCGTTGTAGTAGGTGAACGTGATCGTGCCGGTCCACTCGAACCCGGTCGGCGCGTCGAAGACCAGTTCCGCGGTCGCCAGGTCGACGGGGTTGTTGTCCGGGTTCTCCACGCTGAAGGCGATGTGCCCCTCGGCGCCCGGGGCGACCGACACCGCCGCGTGCTGGCACACCCGCAGGTCGTCCTTCGGGATGTGCTCGGTCAGCCGCGTGTCGTGCGAGTCGGACTTGTCCGGCGCGGTGTTGCTGCGCGTCGGTGACTCGATCGTCGCCGCGCAGGTGACCACGCCGGTGGCCTCCCGGTCGACGGTGCCGGTGAGGGTGATCGTGGCGGTGCTGCCGACCGGCAGGTCCAGGGGCTGCTGGAACACCCCGAGTCCCGCGCTGCCCGGAACCGTGCCCGCTCCGGTGCCACCGGTCTGCGCGACCGAGATGCCCACGTCCGGCAGCGCCGGGTCGAGGGTGCCGGTCACCACGGCGTCGGGGACGTCGTTGGGGCCGTCGTTGCGAACGGCGATGGTGAAGTCGACCTGGCTGCCCGCCGGGGCCTCGGCCGCTCCGTCGACGGTGAGCGGCATCGCGGCGGGCAGGGCCACGACGAGGTTGCGCAGGCAGTGCCGGGAGATCGCCGCGCCGGTGCTCGCGGACAGGCCCAGCTTGAACGTCGCCGGCATCGCCGCCTGGCCCTGGGCCAGCTTGAGGTCGACCCCGTCGAACACGGTCGTGGTCGTGTCGCTGCGGGTCACGTGCACGGTCATCACGGCGTTGACGATCACCACCTGGACGTGCGCCCGGTCCGCCCACACCGCGTTCAGGCCACCGGGTGCGGCGGCGCCGGTGATGTAGTTGAACCCGGCGGCGCGGTCGCCGGAGCCGCGCAGCACGATCCGGTTCGGCTTGGCCACGTTCTCGGTGGTGGGTCCGCCCCAGGTGGTGGAGAAGTTGCCGTACTTGTCGAAGCCCAGCCCGACCCAGCCCTTGGTGACGCCCGCGCCGGAGGGGCCGAGCCCGTACCCGAGCCCGCCGCCGTAGCCGCCGACGTCCGTGTCGTGGGCGCCGTCGATGAGGTAGACGGCGAACCCGTCACCGTCGCCGCCGGCGCAGTGGAAGTCGAAGTCGATGGCGACACCGGCCGAGGAGGGGAACGGGGTGTTCAGCAGCGCCGTCCCCGCCTTGTTGTTCGCGGCCGGCGTCAGTTGCAGGCCGTCGTCACCCATGAGGGTGGCGTCACCGCGCAACGTCCAGTCGTGGGTGAGGTCTTCGACCCGGGTGGCCCGGAACGTCTCCTCGATCGGGAAGACCTCGATGGAGGGTGTGCTCGTGGTCGGTGCGGGTTGTCGGCTGGTGGTCATCGCACTTCCTTCGGTGTCGTGCTCCTGGTCTGGCTCCTCCGGGGACGGGGACGGGGACGGATGTGAGGTCGGGGACTGGGGCCGGGCTTCGGATTGGGACTCCGGCTCCGGTTTGGACTCGGACTTGGGCTCCGGCTCGGACTTTGGCTCGGACTTGGACTCCGGCTCCGGCTCCGGCTCGGACTCGGGCTTCGACTCGGATTCGGGCTTCGACTCGGATTCGGGTTCGGACCCCGGTTCCGGATCGGGTTCGGGTTCGGGTTTGGTGGAGTGGGGCAGGCGGTTGCCGATGAGGTCGAACAGGCCGAGGACGACGTCCTCGTAGAGGTAGAAACCGCCCTCCAGGGGTGGCAGGGCTTCGTCGGCGGCACCGTCGGAGTCGGGCGGGTCCGGCGGTGGGGCGAGCACTTCGGTCAACCCGCGCACCACCCCGCGCAGGGTCGACTGGGCGGTGGCGGCCATCCACCGGACCTGCGGGTTCGCGCCGATGTGCCGCAGCGGGCCCGGCAGGTGGGTGTCGACCGCGGTGACCGCGGTGTCCGCCCAGCGCAGCGCCAGGTCCAGCAGGGCGCCGAGTTCCGCGCGGGACAGGATCGGCGGCGGCTCGCCGTCGATCATGAAGTCCTCCCACTCGAACAGGTCGAACAGGAACTGGCCGCCCTTGTAGAACGGCCAGGGCGCGAGGGCGTCGAGGATCTGCCTGGCCCGCCGCGGGTCGTCCTGCCGGACCGCGACACCGCGCCGGGCCAGGGTGCAGAGCACTCCGCGCAACCGGGTGCCGATCCTGCCCAGGGAGCGCATCGCGGCCCGGTCGCCGTCGCGCAGGGCGGAGTCGTCGTGGCCGCCCGTCACAGCGGTCGGGTGGTGACGTAGTGGGCGATCTGTCGCAGCACTGCTTTTCCTTCGTTCTCCGGGATGATGGCCAGGTCGCGCTCGAACCGGGCGATGCCCTCGGCGGCCAGCCGGTCGGCGAGGTCGGTGGCGTACTCGATGGAGCCGTGCCTCCGCATGGCGGCGAGCATCTCGTCGGCGTTGTCCTGGGACTTGTCGGCCCGCGGTTGGTGCAGGAGCTCGGCGAGCCGCCCCCGCTCGCGCTCACCGGCGTGGCGGAACAGGTGGATCATCATCACCGTGCGCTTGCCCTCCAGCAGGTCGCCCAGCGCTTCCTTGCCGTAGAGCGCCTCGTCGCCGACGAGGTTGAGGATGTCGTCCTGGATCTGGAAGGCGATCCCGATCAGCCGGAACGCCTCGTCGAAGCGGTTGAGCACGGCCGGGTCGGTGATCCCGGCGCAGACCGCGCCCATCCGGCACGGGGTGATGCACGTGTACCAGCCGGTCTTCTTGGTGCTCATGGTGAAGTAGTCCTCGTCCCGGGACGGCACCACGCGGCGGTGGATCCACCCCAGTTCCATGGCCTGGCCCTCGATGGACTCCCGGCACATGTGCATGACTTCCTGGATGAGCCCCAATGTCCGCGCCAACCCGAGGGTTTCGAGGTTGGCCAGCACGGCGTCCACCGCGAGCAGGTTGAGCCCGTCGCCGGTGTTGACCGCCAGCCCGTTGCCGAACTCGGTGTTCATCGTGGGCAGGCCGCGGCGGTGGGTCGACTCGTCGGCGATGTCGTCGTGCACGAGGAAGCCGTTGTGGAACAGCTCCAGCGCGGCGGCGGCCCGGACCGCGTTCTCGGGCTTCTCGCCGAAGGCCGCGCAGGCGGCGAACACCAGCGTCGGGCGCAGGCCCTTGCCCTGGCGGGCCGGGTAGGACCGCATCAGGTCGTACAGGTCCGCCTTCGGCTCGCGGTCGGGCAGCAGCAGGTCGATCTCCTGGTTGGCCCGCGCGCGGCAGGCCCGCATGGTCTCCACCAGGTCGGCGTCGGCGACCGGCTTGACCTCCCACCAGCCGGTGCTGCGGCGGCCGTCCCAGAGCAGCCTGGGCGCGGCGTTCGCGGTGCCGCCGATGGACGCGCCGTCACCCTGTTCGAGCGGTTGGCGGGCGGCGAGGAAGTCGACGGCGTGCCAGCCCGTCGGCGCGTCGCCGTGCGGGGACACCCGGGGCGCCGGATCGCCGACGGCGCCTCCCCACAGGCGGGGCGCCTGGTCGCGGTAGTCGCGCCACAGCTGCTGCACGAACCGCAGACCGGACGCGCGCTGGGACAGCAGCACGAACGCGCGCCACACCGCCAGCACCCGGTCGCGCGGCCCGCGCACGTCCAGGCTCTGCGGCAGCACCTGCTCCACGGGTGGGCGCTGGGCGTCGAAGACCAGGTTCATCGCCCGGTCGTCGAAGGCCACCTCGACGTCCGGTTCGCCGACCAGGTCGGGTTCGACCAGCAGGCGGCTGTGGCGGGCGGTCATGGTCGCCCGGCTGCCGTCGTGGAAGTGCAGCCCCAGCCGGATCTCCCGCAGCTCCTCGGCGGCGGCGGCCACGATGGCGGGCGCGCGTTCCGACAGGGCGGTCACCGTCTCGGCCAGCAGCCGTGCGCCGGTGTAGGGCGCCGTCCCGGGTGTCGTGGTTTCAGTCGTCACGGGCGTCTCCGGCGAACTCGACGATGCCGTGCGTCTCGAAGCCGAACGCGCGACCGGACACGACGCCCTCGATCGCGCAGTCGCCGAGCAGTTCGTGCACGCTGAACGGCTTCAGGCTGGTCTCGGACGGGTTGGCGATCCGGGCGGCCGTGGTGGGCCGGAAGTCGAGCACGAGCCGGTCGTCGCCCAGGCGCGCGGTGATCAGCAGCCGGCGGGGCACCACCGGGGCGGGCGGCGTGGACAGGGTGGCCGCCAGCGGCGGCACCAGCACCACCCGGCCGCGGTCGAGCTCGCCGTGCACCGCGACCTCCAGCCGCCGCCGGGGGAAGTGCCGCACCATCCGGCCGTCCCGCCACAACATCACCGAGCCGTTGGCGGCGTCGCGCGGGTACTGCGGCTGGATGAGGGTGAACACCACCGACCACGGCGGCGGGGCCACCGGGTCGTCGGACGGCGCGTTGGCGAAGCCGAAGACCCAGCCGCCCAGCACCGGCCAACTCCACCGGCCGCGGACGCGTTCGTGGTAGCCCACCAGCTCGCAGCTGACGTCACCGTGCGGTGACCGGAGCGTCCCCGTGCCGCGCACCCCGGGTTCGGACTGCCAGCGCAGGAACTGGTCGTCCCCGAACGGCGCGCACTGGGACGTGCACGGTCTGCTGGTGCGGGACAGCCGCAGGTCGACCGCAGGACGGCCCGCCGCGGCCGCCACCTCGAACGGGCCGGGCGACGCGTGCGGGTGCGGCAGCCGGAACGCCGACCACGCCGGATCGGGCGCGTCGGCGTTGAACTGGGTCGAGGACCACCCGTGGACGGGGTCGTACACCAGGAGGATGGCCATCCGCTGCGGCTCCCAGCGGGTGGCCGACCCGTCCGCCGACGGCTCCGCGCCGAGCACCGACAGGTTCGAGATCACCGCGTGCGGACCGGTCGACGACAGGAACGCGTAGTGCAACCACTGGCGATCGAGCGGATGGCACAACTCCGACTCGGGAAAAGGGCCGAGCACGCCCAGCATCAAAGCTCCTCATGCTGCTTCCACGGCAGCCGGATTCAATTCGACGGCGCTCGCGCACACGGGCGGAGAACACCGGCCCGGTCACGGATCCGTCGATGGTGGCACGCGGAAGTCAGGGCGTTAATGGCTCCATGACGGCCACCGTAGGGCACTTGGTCCCACGGCTGTGCCCACGTCACCGGTTCGGTGGGATTACGCCGTCGAACATCACCTGGGCGTGTGTACCGCGAGTACCGGAATCGCGGAAGGTGATGTGCCGGTGACCCCCCGGGAATACGAACCGCCGCCGGCACCGTGCGGAACGGCGCGCGACGGCGGCTCGTGTTCTCAGCGCGAAATGTCGCGACCTGTCGCAGGTCGGCTCATCCGCTCGACTCGACTACTCCGCTTCGTCGGGCAGTTCGAAGACTTCCTCCGCCCGGAACCGCCGACCGCGCCAGGCGCGCACCGCCACCGCGGTGGGGAAGCCGGCGGTGACGAGGGCTCCGGCGACGACGAGGAACGCCGAGGACAGGGCCACCCCCGTGATGATGGCCAGCAGGCCGACCACGTAGGTGGTGAGCAGGGCCGCGGTGAACAGCACCCGCTGCGGGATTCGGAACAGTGAGCGCTTGCGGCTCAGCCGGGCGACGAAGCGGGGATCGTCGTCGGCCAACTGCCGCTGGATCTGCGCCAGGGCGCGCTTCTCGTCGTCCCGCAGTGCCACCTCGCCACCTCCGTTGTGCCGGGTCAAGTGCCGGATCCAGTGTCACCTCGGGACGGGCCACCCGCTAGAGCGCGGATTGCCCATCTCGGCCGGGAGCCCGCGGTGGGCCGGCGCCGCGCGGGTCACCGCTGGATCCGGAGAACGGGCGCGACGGCGATGTCGTGCATGCGCCAGTCCGCCTCTCGCAGGAGCCGACCCAGCCGTTCGAGCCGTTCCACGAGGTCATCGGTGTCGGGGCGGGGCACGACGAGCAGCTCGCCGACGAAGACGTGCCCCTCTTCGCGCAGCCGGATCCACGCGTCCGCGACCCAGGGCTGGTCGAGGGCGAGCGCGGTGAGCCGGGTGAGGAGGGGGTGCGGTTCGTCTTCGGTCACGGTGCGGGGTCGGCGGTCCATGAGGTCGGCGACGGCGACGCGGGTGGTGCGCAGGCCGTCGCGGACGATGTCGGCGGAGATGACGATCGCGGCGACCGCGTCGGCCCACCACAGTCCCGCGCCGATGCCCAGGATGCCGAGGACGGCGGCCGCGGCGGTGAGCCAGTCGGCGCGGTTCATCTCGGCGTCCGCGTGCAGGACCTTGTCGTGCAGCTGCTCGGCGAGCTTCGTCTTCGCGCGGCCGAGCAGGATCGCCGGGACCATGGTCGCCAGCAGGACGGCGATCATCGGCCAGCCCAGCCACAGGGTGTGGCCGAACACCTCGACCAACCCGATCGGCGGGCGTTCGCCCCGCACGAGCCGCACCACGGATTCGACCAGGATGTAGCCGCCGAGCGCCAGCAGCGCCAGGGCGGAGGCCAGGAACGCGATGGCCACCGACCGGTGGCGCCCGTAGGGGTGGTCGGCGTCGGGTGGCCGGTTGCGGTAGCGGTTGGCGATCAGGAACGCGATGGGCGGCGCCAGGGCGAGGATGTCCTCGACCCAGGCGGCCTTCATGGCCTGCGACTGGCCGAGCACGACGGCGAGCGCGGTGATGGCGACGACGAAGAACACGATCGTCCACCACTCGAGGCGGACGGCGCGGCGGTGCAGCGCCGCCTTGTCGGGCGGCAGTTCGTAGTGGTCGTAGACCGCGGCCACGTCACGCCCCCGCGCGGTGGGCGTCGAGCAGCAGGCGCCGCACCTCGTCGTCGTCCAGCGCCAGCAGGAACCGCTCGACCGCGCTCTGCCAGGCGTTCTCGCCGGGAGGCACCGCCATGACGTGGTCGAGGCTCGACAGGTGGGTGCCGGTGTCGGTCAGCCCGGTGGCGTCCACCAGCCAGTCCGGGACGACCGCGGCGCCGTCGGGGCGTTCGGGGAGGTCGGCGACGGGGACGGCGGTCGCGTCGTGGTCGGCCAGCAGGGTCGCGTCGGTGCTGCCCTCCCGCACCAGCACCCGCTGTCCGGTGACATCGGTGGGCGAGCCGGCGGGCACGGCGACGACCGCGTCGGCGGTGAGGTAGTCGGTGGTCAGCGCGACGTCCTGGGACCAGGGCGACTGGGCGTCCAGTCCGGCGAGCACGAGGTCGAGGTCCCGTTCGGACAACGCGGTCATCAGTTCGGCCTCGCCGCCGGGCACCCACCGCACGCGGGCGCCCAGGCTGTCCGCCAAGCGCCGCGCCAGCACGGTCTCCGCACCTCCCGGCGCTTCGTCCCCCGCGCTGCCGTCGATGATCGTCCAGGGCGGGTTGTGCGCGACCCCGATCCGGATCGTGCCCTCGCGCACCCGGTCCAGCGTCCCGTCCGCGTCGCGCGGCCACTGGCAACCGCCGGCGGACGCCACGACCAGCGCCAGCGCCGCGACCCGTGCCCACGCCCGTCGGGCGACCGCCACCGATGCCATGGTGTCGATGTTGCCCGAACGGCCGGTTCCCAATCATCGGGTGGCCGGCCGGGTCGTCCGGGTCAGGGGAGGGGCAGGTCGGGCGGGATCTGGAGGGCGACGGTGATGAGGGAGTGGACGCGGGTGGCCACCGCGGCCAGCAGGCCCTGGACCTCGGGTGACGCCGTCTCGGCGGCGGCTTGGAGGGTGCGCAGGTCCTCGTCGATGCGATCGAGGATCGGGCCGACGTCGGCGTGCCGGCTCTGCAGCGCGGTGGCGATCTCCTCCAGGGGAACTCCCTGGACCTCCAGGCGTTGTACGAGGTGGATGCGGTCGACGTCGGCGGGGTCGTAGAGGCGGTAGTTGCTCGCGGTGCGCTTGGCCGGCGAGAGCAGGCCGAGGCTCGTGTAGTAGTCGACGGTGCGGGGGCTGACCTGGGCGCGGGCGGCGAGTTCGCCGATCTTGAGTAAGACGTCGGTCACTGCTGGTCTCACCTCCGGTTGCTCACCGTGAACCGTACAGCCTCACGTGCTACCGTGAAGTATGCCTGATGACGCCGACATAGACGGTTGTAGTAGTAGGCCGGGTGGGACCCGGCTGATCGTGGGTTCTCCGGCGGGTGTGCCGTGTTGATCGTCTCCGGCCTGCTCGTGATCGTGGCCCTCACCGCGGCCACGGGGTACTTCGTGGCCCAGGAGTTCGCCTACATGGCGGTGGACCGGGGCCGGCTCCGGCAGATGGCCGAGGGCGGCGACAAGGCCGCCGAGCGGGCCCTGCGCGTGACGCGGAAGTTGTCGTTCATGCTCTCCGGCGCGCAGTTCGGCATCACGGTGACCGCGTTGCTGGCGGGGTACGTGGCCGAGCCGCTGCTGGGCACGGGCCTGGCGGACCTGGTCGGGCTGACCGGCCTGTCGCCCGCCGTGTCGGTGTCGCTGTCGATGGTGGTCGCGCTGGTGGTCGCCACGGTGGTGCAGATGGTGCTGGGCGAGCTGCTGCCCAAGAACTTCGCCATCGCCCGGCCCGAGCCGCTGGCCAAGGCGCTGAGCGCCTCCACCCTGGTCTACCTCAAGGTCGCCGGTCCGGTGATCCGCCTGTTCGACGCGGCGGCCAACCGGCTGCTGCGCGCGGTCGGCATCGAGCCGGTCGAGGAACTGCCCCAGGGCGCGACCCCGGAGGACCTGCGCCAGATCGTCACCGACGCCGGCGCCGAGGGCCACCTGGACGCCGAGCTGTCCCGGCTGCTGGAACGCGGCCTCGGCTTCCGCGAGCTGGTCGCCGAACAGGCCATGACCCCCAGGGTGGTGGTGCAGAGCGTCCGCGCCGACGAACCCGTCGTGCGCGTGGTGGAGCTGCTGGACACCGGCCACTCCCGGTTCCCGGTCTTCGGCGACGACCTGGACGACCTGCGCGGTGTGGTCGGGTTGGCCGAGGTGTTGACCGTCGACTCCGAGCGGCGCGCCGACGCGCTGATCGGTGACATCGCCTCGCCCGCCCTCGTGGTGCCCTCCTCGCTGCCGCTGCCGGCCGTGCTGGAGCGGTTGCGCGCCGAGCGCAGGCAGTTGGCGTGCGTGGTGGACGAGTTCGGCGGCTTCGCCGGTGTCGTCTCGTTGGAGGACCTGGCCGAGGAGCTGGTCGGGGAGATCCACGACGAGGACGACCTCGTGGAGGACGTCATCGAGCCGGCGGGCGAGGGGTCGTGGCGGGTGCCCGGTCGGATGCGGGTGGACGAGATCGCCGACGCCACCGGCGTGGAGCTGCCCGAGCACGACAGCTACGACACCGTCTCGGGCCTGGTGCTGAGCCGGCTCGGCCGCACGGCCCGGGTGGGTGACGAGGTGGAGCTCGACGGCGCGTCGGTCCGGGTGACGGCGGTCGCGCGCAACGTGCCCGACAGCATCCTGCTCACCACCCGGACCTCGGACCGGGAGGACGCCCGATGAGCACCGCCTGGTCGTTGTCGATCTCCCTGGTGCTGTTGGTGGCCAACGCGTTCTTCGTGGCCGCCGAGTTCGCGCTCATCTCCGCCAAGCGGCACCGCCTGGAGCAGGCCGCCGAGACCAGCCGCGCCGCCCGCGCTGCCGTGGCGGGTGTCCGGGAGTTGTCGCTGATGCTCGCCGGCGCGCAGCTGGGCATCACGCTGTGCACGCTCGGGTTGGGCGCGCTGGCCAAGCCGGCGGTGGCCGACCTGATCGATCCGCTGCTGCTGGCCACCGGGTTGCCGTCGGGCGTGTCCTACGGGATCGCGTTCACGGTGAGCCTGTTGCTGGTGGTGTTCCTGCACATGGTCGTGGGCGAGATGGCGCCGAAGTCGTGGGCGATCTCGAACCCCGAGCGCTCGGCGCTGCTGCTCGCGCTGCCGTTCCGCGCGTTCGCCCACTCGGTCCGGTGGATCCTCAGTGGACTGAACGGGGTGACCAACGCGTTGCTGCGGTTGATGAAGGTGCAGCCGCAGGACGAGCTGGCCCAGGCGCACCGGCCCGAAGACCTGCGGATGCTCGTGCGGCAGTCCGGTGAGCACGGCCTGATCCCGGAGGGCCAGCAGCGGTTGCTGACCCGGATGCTGCAACTGCAGAACACCACGCTGACCCAGGTCATGGTGCCCGTCGAGCAGGCGCTGAGCGTGTCCGAGCACAGCAGCGCGCGAGCGGTCGAGCGCCGCAGCCGCGAGTCCGGGCGCTCCCGCTTCCCGGTGGTGGACGTGCACGGCGACTACGTCGGCCTGGTGCACATCCGCGAGGCCGTGCGCGCCGCGGCGGCCGGCCACCGCAGGACCGCCCGCGAGATGATGGCCCCGGCGCTGACCCTGCCCGCCACCATGCCGGTCGCGGGCGCGGTCACCGCGATGCGCGCCGAACGCGCCCAGTTGTCGCTGGTGTCCGACGCCGAGGGGCGCGTGATCGGCATCGCGGCCCTGGAAGACCTCCTCGAAGAGCTGATCGGCGACTTCGAGGACGAGACCGACACCTTGCTCCGCACCACCTGAACACCCACCCTCCCGGAGGAATGAACCCGATGTTCAAACGGATGCTCAGCGCGTTCGGCGTCGGCGGACCGTCCGTCGACACCGTTCTCGACACCCCGCACGCCACTCCCGGCCAGGTCGTCACCGGTCAGGTGCGCATCCAGGGCGGCAGCGGCGACGCGAACATCGACCAGGTCGTGCTGTCGTTGGTGACGCGCGTCGAGGTCGAGCACGGCGACCACGAGTTCAGCGGTGTCTCCGAGTTCCTGCGCGTCGTGGTCGCCCAGGGCGTGCGCGTCCCGGCCGGGCAGCCGATGGCGGTGCCGTTCCAGGTCCCCGTGCCGTGGGAGACCCCGATCACCGCCGTCGGCGGGCAGCCGCTGCCCGGCATGACCGTCGGCGTGCGCACCGAGCTGGTCATCTCCGGCGCACCCGACAAGGGCGACCTCGACCCGTTGCTGGTCGGCCCGCTGCCGTCCCAGGACCGCGTGCTCGACGCGTTCGGGCAGCTCGGGTTCCAGTTCCGCAGCGCGGACGTCGAGGCGGGGCGCATCCACGGCGTCCAGCAGGAGCTCGGCTTCTACCAGGAGATCGAGTTCTTCCCGCCCGGCCAGTTCGCCGGCGCGATCAACCAGGTCGAGCTGACCTTCGTCACCAACCCCCACGAGCTCGTGGTGGTGCTGGAAGCCGACAAGCGCGGCGGCATGTTCAGCTCCGGCTCCGACGCCTTCGGCCGGTTCCACGTGACGCACCAGGACGCGATGAACACCGACTGGGCCGGCGTGATCAACCAGTGGCTGGCGCAGATCTCCCAGCGCGGCGGCCACTCCGCCTTCGGCGGCCACGCACCCCAGGCCTACGGCCAGCCCGGCTACGGCCGGCAGGGTTACGGCCAACCGGGTTACGGGCGCCACGGCGGTCACTACGACGACGACCACCACGGGCGTCGCGGTCCGGGCATGGGCGCGGTCGTCGGTGGCGTCGCGGCCGGTGTGGTCGGCGGCATGGTCCTCGGCGAGGTCGTGGAAGAGGTCTTCGAGGACGACGGCGGCGAGGGCATGGCCTTCGAGGAGTGAGCACTCCGCCGACCGCTTGACGGCACGGACCACCAGGCCGTGGCACCGCGAGGTGCCACGGCCTTCGTGCGTCCGGGACCGGTCACCGCCGGCGTTCCGATGACATCCACTGTGGATCCGGACCATCGCCATTGCCGAAACGTTTTTCGGCTGCCACAGTGCTGAGTGGCGCTCTCACCACCGGCGAACGGCCGGTCGGCGAGTCGATCCGTCCTTTGTGGATGGTGTGTCCTCCGCCGCCTGCGAACAGCCCGTTCCGAGCGAGGATGTGAGGATTCGATGACGCGTTCCACCAGACACGAGGTACTCGTGACCACGATCCGGCGGTCGAGGGGTCTGCGCCGCCGAACGCTCGCCGCGGCGGTCTGCCTGGTGTCGGCGTTCTCCTTCGGGATCGGCACGCCCGCACAGGCCGTCGAGTCCGGCGCGCCGACGTCCGGCGAGGGTTACCGGGCAACGGAGAAACCGGTCTCGACCACCCTGACCGCGAACGACTCCCGCGAGCACGTGCACGTGAAGTTCGCGGAAGGGAGCCGGGTCCGATTACGCGGCGGCGAGCTGACCTCGGCCGCGGGCGCGGATCTCGGCGCGGTCCGGGAGGTGCTCCGGTCCGGCGGGGTCTCGGCGGTGCGGCGGTTGTTCACGGCGCCGGAGGAGGCGCTGCGGACGTTCACCGACCAGGCGGCGGCCCGCTCGGGTCGCGCGCAGGCCGACCTCACCCTGTGGCACCGCCTGGACCTGCGACCGGGCGCCGACCCGGTGGCGGTCATCGACGCGCTCAACGCGCTGCGCGAGGTGGAGATCGCCTACGCCGAACCACTCGCCGTCGCACCGCCGATGGCCCCGGACTTCACCGCGCGCCAGGGCTACCGCTCGGCCGCCACCAGCAGCGGCATCGACGCCGACCACGCAAGGACGGTCCCCGGCGGCACCGGCACGAACGTGCGGGTGGCCGACATCGAGTACGCCTGGAACTTCGCCCACGAGGACCTGTCCAAGCTGCGCGCCCCCGGCGCGTTCGTCGCCAACGGCACCGCGAGGGACCCGTTCAACGACAACAACCACGGCACCGCCGTGGCGGGCATCCTCGTCGGCGACGCCAACGCGGGCGGTGTGACCGGGCTGGTGCCCGACTCCCCGATCCACGTCACCAACGCCGCCAACGCCGAACGCGGCTGGGACGTCGCCAACTCCGTCATCGTCCTGGCCCGCTCGCTGCGGCCCGGCGACGTGCTGCTCATCGAGCAGCAGACGTCGGGACCGGCCGGCTGCACCGGGTACGTCGCCCCGGAGTGGATCCCGGCGGTCTACGACGCGATCGTCGCGACCACGTCCTCGGGCATCACCGTGGTCGAGACGGCGGGGAACGGGTCGATGAACCTGGACAACCCGTGCTTCGGCAGCAGGTTCCCGCGCGGCAGGCCCGACTCCGGCGCGATCATCGAGGGAGCCGGCTCCGCTCCCGGCTGCGGCGCCGCCCGCACCCGGCTGAACTTCTCCACCTACGGCAGCCGGGTCGACGTCCAGGGCTGGGGCAACTGCGTGGTGAGCACCGGGTACGGGAACCTCCACAGCAGTGGTGGCGCCAACGCCTACTACACGGCCACGTTCAGCGGGACGTCCAGCGCGGGCCCCATCGTGGCGGCGGCCGCGGCCTCCCTGTCCAGCATCGCCGAGCAGCGGGGCGCCCCGCTCACCCCCGACCGGCTGCGCGCCATCCTGAAGTCGACCGGAACCCCGCAGGTGAACCCCGGCACCGGGAACATCGGGCCCCTGCCGAACCTGCGTGCCGCGATCGCCGCCCTGCCCACCGCGTCCTTCTGGTCCTCGGAGGTCTGAGCTCCCATGAAGAAGTCACTCTCGATGATCGCGTCCGGCGCGGTCGTCGCGTCCGTCCTGGCACTGCCCGGCGGGGTCGCCGCGAGCGCCCTGGTCCCACCGCAGCCGACGTCGGCCGCCGAGCGTTGTCGCCACGCCGACGAGTTCGAGCCGAAGGCGGGACTCGGGGACCGGGTGTGCGAGCTGGGCAACGGCCTGTTCAAGGTGCGCACGACGAGCGGTGACCAGGTGACTCACGGCCTGGACGCGCCCGAGCCCCGGCACGAGGGCGTTCGGGACGCGGTCAACCCGTCGGCGATCACGACCTCGGCCGCGCGTGCGCACCACTGCGCGACCGACCCGTACCGGATCCAGCTGATCTACCTGATCCCCGCCGGGGCTCCCGACGCGTCGGCGACCATGGTCCCGCTGATGAGGCAGCACTTCCTCCAGTCCAACGCCATGGTCTCGAACCGCGCCGCGGAGTACGGCGGCGACCTGTCACTGCGCGTCGCGTGCGACTCCGGGGGCCAGCCCGCCGTCCGGGTCATGCGCAGCGGCCACGGCAACGGGGACATCGCCGCGATCGACCAGGAGGTGGCGCGCCAGGGCCAGCGGACCACCGGTCAGGACAACGTCGTGTACTGGGGCGACGGTGGTTGCGGCGGCGGGGTCGCCTACGGCAGTGGCGACACGCGTCCCGGTGTGGAGAACAACGTCAACAACGCGCCCGGCATCGCGGTGGTCCACGGGCGGTGCCCCTTCACCTACCTGCTGCACGAGCAGGGCCACTCGATGGGCGCGGTGCTCCCGAACACGCCCAACACCTCGGGCGCCGGTCACTGCAACGACGACGCCGACGTCATGTGCTACAAGGACGGCGGCCCCCGCTCGGGCAACTACCGCTCGAACGTCTGCCCGTCCCCGAACGGGAACCTGGACTACTACTGGGACTGCAACGCCAACGACTACTTCCACCCGAACCCGTCGGCCGGGTCGTTCCTCGCGACGACCTGGAACCTCGCGAGCTGCGCCAACCGGATGGTGCACCGGCCGAGCTGCGGCGCCGCGCTGTCGACGGCGGGGGTCGGCGGGCACCGGTCGTAGGAAGTCGGGTGGGGGTCGCTCGCGACCCCCACCCGGTGCTGCCCCGGCGTGTCAGCGGGCCGCGGCCCACTCCTCCGCGGGCGTGAGCGGAACCGGTGAGGGGCGTTCGACCGTGGTCGTCAGGTCGATCCTCCGCCCTTCCTCGGCGGCGCGGAGCACGGCGGTCATCGTCTCCAGCACGTGCAGCGCGAGTTCGCCGCCCGCCCGCGGGGGTCGTCGGCCGCCGGCCGCGACGAGGTCGAGCAGGCCGATACCGCGACCGGCCCCGGCGTAGCCCGCGCTCGGGGGCAGCGCCTGCCACTCGGCGCCGCCCAGCGGGAAGAGGCGGGTCACGCCGTCGAAGTGGTTGGGGTCCGGGACCGCCAGGGTGCCGGCCTCGCCGTGCACCTCGATCGGCACGGCGGTGGTGGTCACGCCGTCGAAGCTCGTGGTGATGGTGGAGAGCGCGCCGTTGGCGTGTTCGAGCACGCCGGAGACGTGGCTGGCGACCTCGACCGGGATCCGCTGACCCGTCCGCGGTCCGGACCCGATGACGCGCTCGTCGCGCAGGCGACCCGCCGCGCCGATCACCGAGCGCACCGGGCCGAGCAGGTGGACCAGCGCGGTGATGTAGTACGGCCCCATGTCCAGCAGGGGACCGCCGCCGGCGGCGTAGTAGAAGTCGGGGTTGGGGTGCCAGCGCTCGTGCCCCGGCGTGACCATCACGGCCGACGCGGACAGCGGGCGCCCGATGAGCCCGCGGTCGATCGCCGCGCGCGCCGTCTGCGTGCCCGTGCCGAGCACGGTGTCGGGCGCGCACCCCACCAGGACACCGGCCGCGCCGGCCCGGTCGACGATGGTCCGCCCCTCCGCGAACGTCACGGCCAAGGGCTTCTCGCCGAACACGTTCTTGCCCGCGTCGATGGCGCGCGACGCGATCTCCGCGTGCGCCGCCGGAGTGGTGAGGTTGAGCACGGTGTCGACGTCGGCTCCGTCGAGCAGGCGCTCCACGCTCACCGGCGACGCGCCCGGCAGTTCGGCGGCGACGGCGGCCGACCGGGCGGCGTCGAGGTCGGCGACCGCGGTGACGCGCACCGCGGGGTGGGCGCCGAGCGTGTCGAGGTAGGCGCGGGAGATGACCCCGAGACCTACGATGCCGACGCGGTGCGGGTCGCCCACAGCATTCCCCTCTCGATGACGGTGCGGACGTGGGGGTGCGCCAGCACGTCCAGGTCGTGCCCCGGGGTCGTCACCACGATCCGCCCGGCGCCCCACCGGCGGGTCCAGACCGCCGGGCAGGTCACCGGTCGGTGCCACGGCTGCCACTCCTCGGCCGGGTGGGTCGTGGTGGCCAGCACGTCGATCAGGTCGTCGTGCAGCACCCAGTACTGCTCGGTGACCAGCTCGAAGTCCTCGATGCCCACCGTGATCGGGTGCTCGCGGCCCAGCGCGGTGATGTTCACGGTGTGCGGCAGGTAGTTGTCCTCCGGCCCTCCCGCGCGCTCGTCCGGCCGCTTGCCCGGGTGCGTCGCGAACTGGCCACCCACCAGGTGCAGGTAGTCCGACGAGGCGCGGAACGAGTCCGCGATGCCGCCGTGCCAGCCGGTGAAGCCGGTGCCCGCCTCGACCGCCGCGCGCAGCCCGGCCACCTCCTCGGCGGTGATCTGCGACATCGTCACGCACTGGACGACCAGGTCGGTGCCGGCCATCGCGGTGGCGTCGGCGTACACCGCGGTGGAGTCCTCGACCCGCACGGCGTAGCCGCCGCGCTCCAGGAACGGGATGAACGAGTCGGTCGCCTCGACCGGCCGGTGACCCTCCCACCCGCCGCGGACCACCAGTGCCTTCAGCTGCCTCACGCCCACCCCCGGGAACTGCTCGTCGACGGCCACGATGTCGCGGGCGGCGGGGCCGTCACCGGCCCTGTCGCCCGTCTTGATCGTATCCGTCATCCCGCCGGACCGGGCGGAGGTCACTGCCCGGTGCTCATCCCCTCGCCTGCATGCAGTCGAGCCAGGACGCGGTGGTGACGACGATCTCGACCGGGGTGCTCTCGGTCACCGTGCCGTCCGAGACCCGGATCCGGGCGTCGTACACGCCCACCGGCACCGACACCGGGCCACCGAGGAGCAACCAGCCGTTGATCGTGACCCCGCCGTCGTCCGGGTCCGGGTAGTTGGCACCCGGCGGGAGGTAGCTCTCCGTCGAGCTCCAGCCGGGCGGCAGGTCCTGCATCCCGTAGTCCAGATCGGTGGACCAGTGCCCGGTCACCGCGAATATGAAGTAAGACCGGTGGACCCGGTCGTCGGTGCCGTACTGGACGCACATCCGCTGCGGGGCGTCCCAGTTCTCCAGGTGCCAGGTATGGGCTTGCGCGGTCGTTTCTGCCGAGGCGACGCCAAGTGTTCCCACCAGTGAGAACAGCATTGTCACGACAAAGGTGAGGGTTGATCTGATGAATCGGGAAGTCGATTTCACCGAATTCCTCCTGGGCTGGTGCGGAAAAGCTCGGCCGACCGTACCGACCGGATCTCAGAGTCCGCTGAGACTCCTTGCCCGTTCGGGCAATCACGCCGGATCATGTCCCGACGGGACCGTTCACGGGCCTGGCCGGGCGGCGGCGGGGCTGCTCCGGAAACCGGAGCCAGGGGAGTGCGGCAGCGGGGGTTCGACCCGGCGCGGCGAGGGAGCACCTGGCCGGACGGCCGACCCCGTCGGCGCGGCGGTGATCGCGACCATCACGGCGTCGGGCCGGCCGTAGCGCCGCTGCCGACCGACGGGGCGTTCACGGTCCTGCTCGACCGGCCGGCCGTGGAGCACGTGCGACCCCGCGGTGCTGTCGGCGTTCCCGCGGCGAGCGGTCCGGTTGCTCGGGAAGCGGATCGCGGCCCGGTTCGGCGCGGACGCCGTGCCCGCGCTGGTGCGGCTCGTGCGGTCCGCCCCGGGCCGTGGCGCAGTGGTGCCGCTGCCCTTCGCGAGGACCGAGGTGGCGGCCGTTGTGGCCGACTGGTTCGCGCGGATCGGGTGGACGTGGCCGGTCGTGCGGTGCGCGGGCGGCGATCGACGTCGTGCTGCCCGCGAAGCTGCCGGTGATCGGGGAGTGGGCGGACACCCGCGCGCTGCCGCAGCCGCAACGATGTCGCTCTGGACCGGTCAGGTGGGGCAGGGTTCGGATTGGCCGTCGCGGTAGACGAACTCGCAGTGCGGCACGGCGGAGGCGTCGCCGATGTCGTCGATGCGCGCGATCATGAGCTGGCGCTGCGCGCCGGTCCGGGACTCGCGGAAGCTGATCTGGCCGGTGGCGCCGTCGAACGGGCTGCGTTCGACCAGTTCCTGGGCGACGGCCGCGCGGTGGGGCAGGTACTCCGGGCCGTGGCCGGGGCGTTGCTGGTTGCGGCGCACGGCGGCGACGAACAGGCCCGCCGCGTCGTAGGCCAGACCGATGCCCTGTCCCGGCCACAGCGGGCCGGGGGTGCGCGCCAGTTCGCGCGCGTAGTCGTTGGCGGCCGCGGGCTTGGCGTCCGAGACCTGGTAGAGCCAGTTGTACCCGTCGCAGAACGTCACCAGCGGCTGCTCGTTCTGGTTGGTCGCCGGACGGCCCTCGTCGCGGCACGACCGACCCGCCGCCACGACCTGCCCGCCCAGGTCCACCCAGGACACCGGCAGGCCGTTCAGCTCGTACTGGTCGCGGCTCTTCTGCTGCGCCACGAACCTGATCACCGAGTCGTCGCCCACGACGGTCGGCGACTCCTCGCGCCCGCACAGGCTCACGACCCGGTTCAGGAACACCGCGAACTGGTTCTCGCGGCCCGCGTAGAACGCGATCTCCCCGCGACCGCAACGCACCTCCACCTCGTCCGGCGACTCCTCCCAGTGGACCGGCAGCCGTGCCTCCAGGTCGGCCGCGTGCGCCTGCACCGCGGTGGACATCTCGTCCACCAGGGTCTTGATGTACGCGTCCTCGGCCGGCGGGTGGTAGACGGTCAGCTGCCGGGACGTCTGGCGCGCGTAGTCCACGACCATCCCCGCCTGGACCCGGTTGCCGGGCGGGAGCTGGAAGTACAGCGGCGACACCTCGCCCAGGTGCTCGCCGGTGAGCACCATCGTCACCACGGCCGTGCCCAGGTGCCCCAGCAGCGCGATCGCCGTCTCGGTCTCCGGCACGGTCCGGTCCATGCCGATGACGCCGAGCACGGTCGGGTCGTCGCGCAACAGCGGCGCCATCAGGTCCCGCACGATCTCCGGCGCGGCTGTCATCCGGCTGCCGCCGTTGGCCACGATGACGCGCAGCAACGGCTCCGTCTGCTCCGTGCGGTTGTGCTGCTGCTGCCGGATCAGCAGGCCCTCCAGCTCGTCCGCGATGGAGTGGTCGGTGCCGGCGTCCGCCTCGTCGTGGGTCAGACCGGTGAAGTACACGAGGCTGACCAGCGGCCGTTCGCGGTTCGCCTCGTGCAGGTCGCGCGCGACGGTGTTCTGCTGGAACACGGCCAACTGCGCCAACCGCAGCCGCGGGTCCTCGCCGAACACCAGGTCGCTGTTGTCGCTGTACCCCACGCACTGGCCGAGGACGTCGTCCCACCGCGCGACCGCGCCGGAGGACGGGCTGGGCAGGCAGTCGGCGGTCCAGCGGTCCACCGTCCACCAGCCGGCGGTGACCAGCGGGGCGGCGACCAGCACCGCCGCCGCGGTCAGGGCGACGCCTCGACGTGCCAGCCACGCGGGTTTGCGCGGCGGCAGCGAGCGGATCTTCGGCCAGGCCTCGCGGTCCGCGTCGGACGGCTCGTCGGACGGCTCGGGCAGGCGGGCGAACACGAACCGCGCGTCGCCCTCCTGGCGCTGGCGCAGCGTCGGCAGCATCCGGTACCAGTGGTCCACCACGGACTGGATGTCACGCACCAGGGGCATCCCGCGCGGGCTCTTCCACGACGGCGGGGCGTCGCTGCGCGCCACCACCAGCAGCGGGTCCAGGTCGCCCCTCTCGTTGCGCACGTCGTTGACCAGGCGCAGCAGCTCCCAACCCTCGTCGGTGACGTTGTCCAGCACGAGCACGACGTACGCGGTGCGCCGCCAGCGCCGCGGGCGCAGACCACGTGGCCGGTAGGCCAGGCGCAGGTCCCGCAGGAAGGCGTGGGCCAGCACCTTCTTGATCTGCTCGGGGTCCTCGGTGCCGCGCCGGCCGATGGTGAGGCGCTCGGCGAAGCCCACGAACGTCGTCGAGTGCAGCGGCACCATGAACGGCTGCCGCATGAACCACCGAGGCACCCGGCCGACGATCGGCCAGCGGTGCGTCCACAGCCAGAACGGCAGCGGGCCGCCGATGGCCACGAGCAGGCGCGCCCACCACGGCAGGCCGTCGCCGTCGCCGGCCATCGCCCGGGGTCGGTCCTTCTTGTACCAGGTGCGCAGCATCGCGAGGCTCGCCGCGCGCGCGTCCCGGCCGTCGACCGGTTCGATCCTCTGCCGGGTGAGCCACGACGCGAGCCGGTAGTGCTGGAACCGCAGCCGCCCGCCCGCGCCCTTGTTGTCCCACTCCAGCAGCTGGTGCACGACGTCGAGCAACGGCAGCAGCGATCCGCCCGCGTCGGGCGGCAGGGTGGCTGCGTCCACGATGACGTGCGCGACCTTGTCCAGCTCCGGCTGGTTCAGCCGGGTCGCGAGCGCGCGCGGCACGTCGCCGGGCACCTCGCCGACCAGGGACAGGATCGGCAGCGTCCGGTCGCCGCGGTACTCGCCCTCCTTCGGCCTGCGCAAGCTCCAGCGCGGACGTTCGACGAGGTCGCGGAAGACGTCCAGCAGGGCGTGCAGACCCTGGAAAGGCGGCTCTTCCTCGGGTTTCCCGCTCATGCGACGTCGACGCTCCGTGTGGGTGGCCCCGGGCTGTCGCCGGGGTGCCACCCCAGGTTCCAGCGATCACGCCGGCCCGCCGCCGAATCGGAGCGAATTCACCCGTTCGTGGGTAGGGGATCGCCGCAGAACTGCGGTGCCACCGCGCCGGCTGCTCCTCCGGCGCCGCGGAGAGGTGCGGGTTCAGGCCGGGGAGGGCTTGGTCAGCCGGGGGTCGAGGCGGTAGGTCATGCCGCCGAGGACGAGGCCGTCGGCGTCGAGCACGACCTGGATGTCGCGGTCCCGGTCGTCATCGACCTCCTCGGCGGTGAAGTCGTCGCCGGCGGCCAGGCGGAGCCGCAGCGTCCGCTTCTCGCCCGGCCGCAGGCGCAGGTCCGCGGCGTCGGGCAGGTCCAGTCGCCACCCCTTGCGCGCCAGCAGGGCGGGCAGCCGGACCCGCACGTGCAGCGCGGCGGTCTCGGGGCGGCTGTTGCCCGCGACGAACACCGCGCCGTCGAGCGCGGCCACGAGCGCTTCCCCACCTCCTCCGCCGGGTGCGATGACGATGTTGCGCTGGCCCACGTTGTTGTCGTGCGGCACCAGCCGCCACTCCTCGACGGTCTCGTCGCCGGTGAAGTGGTCGACGTTGCTGGAGTCGCCCTCGGTGGAGGCGATCAGCAGCGCGCAGTCGTGCCCGTGCACGTTCTCGTTGGGAACCCACTCGAACGGCCCGACGACGACCTCCTCGCCGTTGTCCGGTGCGATGCCGTCGATCACGAGCCCGGCGGCCGGGCCCATCGGCGTGAAGTCCACCGGCCAGGTCAGCCCGGCGCCCGGCAGGCAGTGGAAACCCTTGACCACGACCTCGCCGGAAGCCGCGGTGCCGCGGTTCTTCACCTTGGCGTACGCGAAGTTCGGCACGCCGGGCAGGGCGTTCTGGTGACCGGGCAGGCCGTCGGGGCTGGTGCGGTTCCACACCGACTGGTTGTGCCAGTGCACGGCCTGGAACTGGTACTCGCCCGCCCGGCCGTCGTCGATGTGCACGTCCACCTCGGGGGCGGCGCCGCCGTAGCCGCCCTGCTTCTCGAACGCCCACCGCGCCACCTTGTTGTACGCACCGCCGAACAGGCCCTCGGACGTCCAGTTCTGCAGGTCCGCGTCCTGCAACTCCTCGCACCACAGCTGCGCGCCCCGTCCCGGCACGTGCGCCGTGGTCACCGGGTCGACGTTGCCGGGGTTCGTCGCCGCGGTGAGGTTCCCGGTGGCGCGCAGGACGAGGTAGGTGGTCGCGCGGGCGGCGAAGGTCCGGCGGGCCAGGTCGGCGTGGTCCCCGCCCAGGGCGCGGTACAGCCGGAAGTGGCAGGTCGCCAGGATCTGCTCGGTCCGGTAGTCGCCCAGGTAGCTCACGTTCGCCGGGTCCTTCGGCCCGCCCCAGGCCCACTCCGGGACGGCCCGGTCGAAGCGCCGTTCGGTCTGGAACGGCCGGAACGGGGCGTAGCGGAAGCGCTCCGGCAGGCCGCGCAGCCCGGACTCCGGGTCCTGCCGGATGGCGGCCAGGCCGTCGCCCGTGCTGTGCGCGAAGCCGAGCAGACCGGTGCCGACGTGGTCGCCGAGCGTGCCGTGCCCGCCCATCTCGTGCCAGTGCACCCACGGGTCGACGGCCCGGCCGAGCGGCTGGGCGAGGTTCTCCACGTCGCACAGGCCGTAGCACATGTGCCCGGTGCCGCCCGTGCCGTTCGGCGACCAGTGCGCGTTGATGTTCTGGGCATCGGCGTCACCGAGGCCGCGGTGGTCGACGGGGACGGGGAAGTCGGTCCCGTCGAAGTAGGAGGAGACGGGGAAGCCGAGGTCCTCGACGTACCGGAACAGCTCGGTCAGGTGGTAGTAGGCGTTGACCGCGGCGAAGTCGTCGGTGCGCGGCGCGAACGCGTCGAAGTCCTGGCCCGCCGGCCTGGTCGGCGGGACGATGCCGGGGTTCTTGACGTTCTGGATGGCGACGTAGGCGCCGCTGAGGTGCTGGGTGTCGCCCACGGGCGCGTCGAGCGCCTCGAGCGGCTGGAAGGAGTCGTGGTCGGCCAGGACCGCGTCCGGGGCCGCGGAGGTGATGGCGAGGTCCCCCGTGGCGACGTTGGGGTCCTGCCGGAACACCAGGCCGCCCACCGCGCACGTCTGGCACTCCAGGTACAGCACCGAGCCGGTCTCCGGCTCCACCAGGGCCAGCCACACCAGGTCGCCGTGACCGGGCAGGTCGTACCGGAAGACCAGCTCGGCGACGAGGTGGGCGCGGCCCTCCCGGACGCCCTCGGCCACCGGGGGCAGGGGGAGCGTCGGCGCGTCCTGCCCGGCCCCGGTCGGCAGGCCCCCGAACCGCCGGTCGGCGAGGTGCCGGTAGACGACGAACCTGCCGCTCATCAGGCCCACCGCGTCGCCGCCCGCGTGGTCACCGACGCCCAGCAGGGATCGCACGAACGAGCCGGTGCCGTCTTCGGCGGGCGGCGCGGCGCCCCGGGCGGGGGTGGCGGGGAACAGCCGCCGGTAGCGCTCGACCGCCTCCGGCGGGGGCAGTTCGCCCTCCAGGTCGTCCTCGGCGGCCGTCGCCGAAGTCGTGGGCGCGCCGCCGGCGAGTCCGCTGACGAAAGCACGCAGCCCGACCGGGTCGGCGGTGGTCGTCCCGTCCGGTGCGACCCTGGCCGGTGCGGTGACGAACTCGACGTCGCCCGCCGCCAGGTCCCGCATCCGCCGGGCGAAGTCGAGGATGTTCCAGTCCGCGTCGATGACCATCGTGCGCCGCAGCGTGTCGGTGAGCCGGGAGAGGGTCGTCGTGTCGGTCAGCGTCCCGGTGGACAGCACCTTGTCGACCAGCCCCCCCGCATGAACGCCTGCTGCCGGGCGATGCGGTCGAGCTCGCCGCGCGGCAGCCCGCCCCGCCGGCGGACGAACGACAGCGCGTCACCACCGGAGACCGACTGCCGCCCCGCCTTGAAGGCCGCGCCCGAGTCCGGATCGGTCGTGTCCGCGTTCCGCACGCCTCGTCCACCGGCAGCGCGCCCCCGTCATGCAGCCGGTCGAGCAACGACTCGCCGGTGCACAGCTCCATCACCAGGTAGGGACGCCCGTCGGTGAGCACGCCCGCGTCGTAGAGGTCGACCACGTTCGGGTGCCCGGACAGCCGCCCGGCCGTCCGCGCCTCGCGCAGGAACCGGCGGCGGTCGTTCTCGTCGACCACCATCCGGCTGTCGATCTTGACCGCGACCTCGCGGTCCACGCTCACCTGCACGGCCCGGTACACCACGGCGAACCCGCCACGACCCACCGGATCGACCAGCCCGTACCCGGGCGCCTGCGACTGCGGCATCACCGGGTCGACCCCAGTGGCGGCTCACCCGCCGGGTGGCCGCGAATCCGCACCGGCGCGCGCTTATTCCTGCGCCTTGCCCCCGGTGATGCGGGAGACCGCCAGGGCGATGAGGATGATGGCGCCGTTGAGGGCGCCGATCCACTGCGCGGGCACGCCGCCGAGGGTCAGCACGTTCTGGATCATGAACAGCAGCAGGATGCCGGTGAAGGCGCCGAACACGGTGCCCTTGCCGCCGTTGAGGCTGATGCCGCCGATGACGGCGGCGGCGAAGACGGTGAAGATGTAGCCGTCACCCTGGCCCGAGGCGACCGAGGCCAGCCGCCCGGAGAGCAGCAGGCCGCCGAGGGCGGCGAGCAGGCTCGCGGTGACGATGACGGTCCAGAGCACGCGGTCCGTGCGGATGCCGGCGGCCTTGGCGGCGTCGACGTTCCCGCCGATGGCGTAGAGGGACCGGCCGAAGCCGGTGAAGCCGAGGACCACGATGCCGATGGCGAACAGGACCGAGCACAGCCACACCGACGCGGGAACGCCGAGCCACTGCGCGGTGCCGAGGTAGAGCATCGAATCGGGGAGGCGGAAGAAGGTCTGGCCGCCGGAGATGCCGGTGAGGATGCCGCGGAGCACGATCAGCATGCCGAGGGTCACGATGAAGCCGTGCAGCCCGAACCGGATGATGAGCAGCGCGTTCACCACGCCGATCAGCACGCCGACGGCCAGCGTGATCGGGATCGACCAGCCGCCGGGCACCAGGCCCAGCCCGTGGCCGGCGCCGACGGGCACGGTGAGCCAGGCGGCGACCCCGGGCGCGAGGCCGACGGTCGACTCCAGGGAGAGGTCCATCTTCTTGACGATCAGGACCAGCGTCTGGGCCAGGACCAGGACGGCGATCTCGGACATGGTCTGCAGGATGTTGATCAGGTTGTCGGCTTGCAGGAACACCGGGCTGACCAGTTGACCGACGACGGCGATCACGATGATGGCGGGGACGAGCGCCAGGTCCCGCAGCCGGGCGAAGGCTATCCGCCGTCCACCGGCGCGCCCGCCGGACGGCCGCTCGCCGACCGGATCGCCCGTCGAGCCGTCGTCGGTGACCGCGGCCGCGGTCGTGGTCTCAGGCATCGAGGTCCACTCCTTCCATCGCGGCCACGAGCTGGTGGTCGTGCCAGCCGCGGGCGGTCTCGGCGACGACTCGGCCCTGGAAGACCACGAGGACCCGGTCGCACAGACGCAGGTCGTCGAGCTCGTCGGAGGCGATGAGCACGCCGGTGCCGGTTTCGGCGACCTCCTCGACCTTGCCGAGGAGGAACTCCTTGGACCGCACGTCGACGCCGGCGGTCGGGTTGATCAGCACCAGCAGCTCCGGGTCGCCTGCCAGGGCGCGTGCCATGACCACCTTCTGCTGGTTGCCACCGGAGAGCCCGGAGACCGGCAGCTCCGGTCCGGGCGTCTTGATCGCCAGTTTCCCGATCATGGCCTCGGCGATGTCGTCGCGGCGGCGGCCGTCGATGAACCCGGCGGGTCCGAGCCGTCGCGGGATGGTCAGGGTGGCGTTGTCCGCGATGGACATCCCGGGCACGAGTCCTTGGTGGTGGCGGTCCTGCGGGACGAACCCGACGCCGGCGGCCAGGGCGGCGGGCACGCTGCCCGGCCGGGGTCGGACGCCGGCGATCTCCACGGTGCCGGAGGCGGGCGCCCGCAACCCGACGACGGTTTCCGCGATCTCGATGCGGCCGCTGCTCGCCGCGCCGGCGAGTCCGACGACCTCTCCGGCCCGGACGCGGAACGACACGTCCTCGTACGCGCCGGGCAGGGACGCGCCGTCCACCTCGAGCACGGCCGGGGCGTCCGGCGACGGTTCCCGGCGCCGACCGCCCGCCTCCGCCGCGGCTTCGCCGGTCATGGCGGCGACCAGCTCGGCGCGGGGCAGTTCGTCCACCGGTGCGGTGATGATGTGCCTGGCGTCGCGGAAGACCGTGACGGTGTCGCAGATCTCGTAGACCTCTCGCAGGTGGTGGCTGATGAACAGGAAGGTGACGCCCTGTCGCTGGAGGTCGTCGATCCGGGCGAACAGCCGGTTGATCGCGGCGGCGTCGAGCTGGGCGGTGGGCTCGTCCAGGACGATGAAGCGGGCGCCGAACGACAGCGCCCTGGCGATCTCCACGAACTGCCGCTGCTCGACGTCGAGCTCCTTGGCGGGGGTGCGCACGTCCACGTCGACCGACCACGTGTCCAGCAGCTCACGTGCCTCGCGGTGGACCGACTTCCAGCTGATCAACCCGCCGCGACCGCGGCCGTGCCGGTTGAGGAAGAGGTTCTCGGCGACGGTCAGCTCGGGGATGATCGTGGACTTCTGGTAGACGCACGCCACCCGCTGCCGCCAGGCGTCGCGGTCGGCGAGCCGGGGCGCGGGCCGGCCGTCGAACCTCACCTCGCCCTCGTCCGGCGGCTGGAGCCCGGTGAGGATGGACACCAGGGTCGACTTGCCCGCCCCGTTGCGCCCGACCAGGGCGTGGGTCTGCCCCCGGTCGATCCTGATCGACGCCCCGTGCAGGGCGACGGTGGACCCGAACCGCTTCGTCATCCCCGTCGCCTCGGCGACGGGCGCGGTCGCAGCCATCTCGCGCACCACCCTTCCGATCAGCCGATCTTGTTGCCCCACAGGGACTTGTCGTCGTTCTTGAGGCTCGCGACGCCGTCGTAGGTACCGCCGTCGGCGGTGACCAGGGGAGCGGAGAGCTGGTCCTCCAGCAGACCGTCGCGGACCTGGATGATGGTGCTGTCGTGGTCGGTCTTGCCGGGCGCGAACGTCTTGCCGTCGATCGCGGCCTTGAGGTAGTGCAGGGCGTACTTGGCGTAGAGGTCGGCGGGCTGCGAGACGGTGGCGTCGATCCTCCCCTCGGCGATGCCGGCGAGCTCTTCGGGGATGCCGTCGTTGGAGACCACGAACACGTGCTCCGGGTCGTCCGGTCCGACCAGCAGGCCCTTCTGCTTGAGCACCTGGAGCGTGCCGGCGAGCGCGAAGCTGGACTGCATGTAGACGCCCTTGATGTCCGGGTGGGCGGTGAGGTCGGTCTGGAGCTTCTGCGCGGCGACCGCGCCGTCCCAGTTCGTGGCTTCGCCGAAGACCGTGATGTCCGGGTAGTTCTCCTTCACGCAGTCGTTGAACGCCTCGGTGCGGTC
Source organism: Actinosynnema sp. CA-299493 (assembly GCF_050946825.1). Classification (NCBI taxonomy): domain Bacteria; kingdom Bacillati; phylum Actinomycetota; class Actinomycetes; order Pseudonocardiales; family Pseudonocardiaceae; genus Actinosynnema; species Actinosynnema sp. CA-299493. Next base: position 6,021,013 of record NZ_CP191993.1, on the reverse strand, counting down.
GCGTCCGTTGATCGAGGCGAGGTCGCCCTGGAGCATGACGACCTTGCCCTTGCCGCCGAGCTTGGCGCCGAGGAACCGGCAGGCCTTCTCGCCGTAGGCGCGGTTGTCGGCCCGGACCACCATGAACACGTCGCCGGTGTCGGGGCGGGTGTCCACGGTGACCACCGGGATCTTCTTCGCCGCCAACTGCTCCAGCGTGGGTGCGATGGCCGCGGTGTCCTGCGGCGCCATCGCGACGCCCTTGACGCCTTGGCTGATGAAGGTCTGGGCGTTGGCGGTGAGCTTGGCGACGTCGTTCTGCGAGTTGGTGGTCTTCAGCTCGAGCCCGAGTTCCTCCGCGAACCCGGGGCTGTACTCGATGTAGGAGTTCCAGAAGTCGGTGTCGGCGCGCGGGTAGTCGACGCCGACCACCGGTGCGCCCGAGCCGGACTGCCCGGAGTCCGTTGTGCCGCAGGCGCTCAGCGCGGCGGCGAGGGCGGCGACGGCGGCGAGGCGGGCGCGGGATGTGGTCGGCACGGCGGTTCTCCTAGCGCGCGGTGTGGTGCGGGAAGCCGGAGTCGGAGGTCGGGGTCCGGGGACGGGTGCGCAAGCCGCTCATGCCGCCGTCGACGGCGAGGTCGGTGCCGGTGGTGGAGCCGGCGAGCGGGCTCGCCAGGTAGGCGATGGCGGCGGCCACCTCGTCGGCCGTGACCAGGCGGCCCAGGGGCTGGCGGGCTTCGAGCGCGGCGCGTTCGGCCTCGGGGTCGTCGGCGCGGTCGAGCAGGCGGGCGATCCACGGCGTGTCGGCGGTGCCGGGGTTGACGCAGTTGACGCGGATGCCGTCGCGGACGAGGTCGGCGGCGGTCGCGCGGGTGAGGGCGAGCACCGCGCCCTTGGTGGAGGAGTACAGGGCGCGGTCGGGCAGGCCGGCGGTCGCGGCGATGGAGCAGGTGTTGACGATCGCCGCGTGGCGGGAGCGGCGCAGGTGCGGCAGCGCGGCACGGGTGGTGCGCACGATGCCGAAGACGTTGACGTCGAAGACCCGCCGCCACTCGTCGTCGGTGTTGTCCTCGATGGTGCCCTGGGCGCCGATCCCGGCGTTGTTGACCAGGATGTCGATGCCGCCGAGCCGTTGTGCGGCCTGCTCCACGGCCGCCCGCACGGCGTCGTCGTCGGACACGTCGGCCCGGATCCCGACGAGCGGTTCCGGCAGGCCGTCCGGCACGAGGTCCAGGCACGCGACGCGGGCGCCGCGGGAGGCCAGCAGCAGCGCGGTGGCCAGGCCGATGCCGGAGGCGCCGCCGGTGACCACGGCGGCCAGGCCGGCGAGCTCGGGTGCGGTCACGCGGTGGCCTGCCTGTTCCAGACGGGCCCGTCGGGGAAGCGGTGGGCGGCGATGGACGCGGGGTGCAGTTCGGCGCTGATGCCGGGCGCGGTCGGGGCGAGGTAGTGGCCGCGGCGGATCCGCACCGGGTCGGTGAAGTGCTCGTGCAGGTGGTCGACGTACTCGATGACGCGGTCCTCGGTCGTGCCGCTGACGGCCACGTAGTCGAACATCGCCAGGTGCTGGACCATCTCGCACAGCCCGACCCCGCCCGCGTGCGGGCAGACCGGGACGCCGAACTTGGCGGCCAGCAGCAGGATGGCGACGTTCTCGGTGACGCCGGCGGTGCGGCTGGCGTCGAGTTGCAGGATGTCGAGGGAGCCCGCCTGGAGCAGTTGCTTGAACATGACCTGGTTGTGGGTGTGCTCGCCGGTGGCGACCTTCACCGGGGTCAGCGCCGCCCGGATGGCGGCGTGGCCGAGGATGTCGTCCGGTGAGGTGGGCTCCTCGATCCAGTACGGGTCGTAGGGCAGGAGGGTGGTCATCCAGTCGATCGCCTGCCGCACGCCCCACGCCTGGTTGGCGTCCACGGCGATCCTGATGTCCGGTCCGACCGCCGCACGGGCCAGCCGCAGGCGGCGCCGGTCGTCGGCGCGATCGGCCCCGACCTTCAGCTTGATCTGGGTGAACCCGTCGGCGACGGCTTCCTCCGACAGCCGCACCAGCTTCTCGTCGTCGTAGCCGAGCCAGCCGGGGGTCGTCGTGTAGGCCGGGTAGCCGTGCCGCCGCAGGTGGGCCGCGCGGTCGGCGCGACCGGGTTCGGCGCGGCGGAGGATGGCCAACGCCTCCTCACGCGTGAGGGCGTCCTCCAGGTAGCGGAAGTCCACGAGGTCGACCAGCTGCTCCGGGGACGACTCGGAGAGCAGCTGCCAGACCGGCTTGCGCTCACGACGCCCGTACAGGTCCCAGACGGCGTTGACGACGGCTGCGGCGGCCATGTGGATGACGCCCTTGTCCGGACCGAGCCACCGCAGCTGGCTGTCGCCGGTCAGCCGCCGCGAGAACGCGCCCAGGTCGCCCAGGACCTCCTCCACCGGCAAACCGACGACCAGCGGAGCCAAGGCGCGCACCGCGGCGACCTCGACGTCGTTGCCCCGCCCCACGGTGAACGCGAGCCCGTGCCCCTCCCCGCCACCGCTGGTCCGGACGGTCACGTAGGCGGCGGAGTAGTCGGGCTCGGGGTTCATGGCGTCGGAGCCGTCGAGGTCGAGCGAGGTCGGGAACCGCACGTCGACCGCGTCGACGGCGGTGATCAGCTCAGTCATCGTGCCCGGCACTCCCGGTTCAGCGGTGCGACGAATCAATCCTGGACATGGGATGGATTTATAGGACTCGGGCGGATCGATGTCCAGAGCGGGCGGCCAGGTTCGGCGTGAGAATGGGGATTTTGGCTGCTCATGCCGTTGTGGCGAGAACCTGCCACTCGCTGACACATCCCATCTCTTTCGCGGAGATGGGATGTCTTGCTAGCCTGCCCCCGGCGCGCAGGGCCACGTTCCGGGGAGATCCACCGAATGTCACTGACCGACAAGGCGATCGACCGCATCAGGGACATGATCCAGTCGGGCGGGCTGCCACCGGGGTCCAAGCTCCCGCCGGAACAGCAGTTGGCCGTCGAGCTGGGCCTGTCCCGGAACCTGATGCGCGAGGCGGTCAAGGCGCTCGTCGTCGCACGGGTGCTGGAGATCCGGCGGGGCGACGGCACCTACGTGACCAGCCTGGAGCCGGAGGTGCTGCTCGGGAGCATCGCCTCCGCGGTGGAGCTGCTGAGGGGCGACACGCTGTTGGAGCTCACCGAGGTGCGCAGGCTGTTCGAGCCGGTCGCCACCGGGCTCGCCGCCACCCGCATCGGCGCCGCCGGGCTCGCCGAGGTCGAGCGCCACCTCCACGCGATGCGCCTGGCCCGCGAGGACGTGGAGCTGCTCAACAAGCACGACGCCGCCTTCCACCGGGCGGTCGTGGCCGCCACCGGCAACGCCACGCTGACGACCCTGCTGGAGGGCATCTCCGGTCCGACGGTCCGCGCCAGGGTGTGGCGCGGGCTGGTCGACGACAACGCGGCCAGTCGCACGTTGGCCGAGCACGAGGCGATCTACCACGCCCTGGTCGACCGGGACGCCGTCCTCGCGCAGGCCGCCGCCCTGGTGCACATCACCACCACCGAGCGCTGGCTGCGCGAGCACGTGGACCGGGACGGCGACGCCCGGCCCGGCGCCGACGGCCGGCCGCTGCCGACGCACCCGCAGTGAGGAGAAACCGATGAGACTGCTGCGCGTAGGCCCGGCGGGGGCCGAACGGCCCGTCGTCCTGGACGCCCACGACGTCGCGCGCGACCTGACCCCGCTGACGGCCGACATCGACGGGGCCTTCCTGGCGGGCGGCGGCGTGGACCGGGTCCGGCAGGCCCTGGCGGACGGCGTGCTGCCCGTCGTGGACCTCGCCGGGCAGCGCGTCGGCGCCCCGGTCGCCCGTCCGGGGAAGGTCGTGTGCATCGGCCTGAACTACGCCGATCACGCCGCCGAGACCGCGACACCGCCGCCCGCCGAACCGGTGGTCTTCCTGAAGGCGGTGAACACGGTGGTCGGTCCCGACGACGAGGTGCTGATCCCGCGCGGCAGCGTCAAGACGGACTACGAGGTCGAGCTCGCGGTCGTCATCGGCGGCACCGCGCGCTACCTGGGCTCACCGGCCGACGCGGACGCGGTCATCGCGGGCTACGCCATCGCCGACGACGTCACCGAGCGGGCGTTCCAGCACGAGCGCGGCGGGACGTGGGACAAGGGCAAGTCGTGCGAGACGTTCAACCCTCTCGGCCCCTGGCTGGTCACGCCCGACGACGTGGGCGACCCGCAGGAACTGGGGATGAGGCTGTGGGTCAACGGCGAGCCGCGCCAGGACGGCCGCACCAAGAACATGATCTTCGGCGTCCGCCACGTCGTCTGGTACCTCAGCCAGTTCATGGTGCTGGAGCCCGGTGACGTCATCAACACCGGCACCCCCGCCGGCGTCGGCTTCGGCGCGAACGACTTCCCCTACCTGCGCGCGGGTGACGTGGTCGAGGCCGAGATCGACGGGCTGGGCCGGCAGCGCCACGTCCTCGGGCAGGCGTGATGGCACCCCCGGCGCGGCCGTGGTTCGCCGAACGCGTGCCGCTGGGCCGCTCCGACGTCACCGTGACCCGCCTCGGCCTGGGCACCGCGCCGCTGGCCGGCCTGTACTCGGGGGTCGCGGAGGAGCAGGCGACCGCCGCGTTGGAGGCGGCGTGGGCCGAGGGCATCCGCTACTTCGACACCGCGCCCCACTACGGCGCGGGACTGGCCGAACGGCGCCTCGGCGCCTTCCTGGCGTCCCGACCCCGGGCGGAGTCCACGGTGTCGACCAAGGTCGGCCGGCTGCTGGTGCCCGGTGAGGCCGCGGCCGACGACGAGGCCTTCCACGACGAGCAGGGCCTGGTCCGGGTGCGCGACTACAGCACCGAGGGCGTCTACCGGTCGCTCTCGGAGAGCCTGGAGCGCTCCGGCCTCGACTCCTTCGAGATCGCGTTGATCCACGACCCGGACGACCACTGGCACGAGGCCGTCACCGGCGCGTACCCGGCGCTGGAACGGCTGCGCGCCGAGGGCGCGGTGCGGGCGATCGGGGCGGGCATGAACCAGACGGCGATGCTCACCCGGTTCGTCGCCGAGACCGACGTCGACTGCGTGCTCGTCGCCGGCCGGTACTCCCTGCTGGACCGGAGCGCGGCCGAGGACCTGCTGCCGCTGTGCGAGGAGCGCCGGGTGGGCGTGCTCGTCGGCGGCGTCTTCAACAGCGGCATCCTCGCGAACCCCGCCCCCGGCGCCACCTACGACTACGCACCCGCCTCGGACGACGTGTGGCGGCGCGTCCGCGCCCTGGCCGCGCGGTGCGCCGAGCACGGCGTCCCGCTGGCCGCCGCCGCGCTGCGCTTCCCGCTGCGGCACCCGGCGGTGACCGGGGTCGTCGTCGGCGCCCGGAGCGCGCGGGAGGTCACCGAGAACACCGCGCACGCCGCCACCGCGATCCCGGAGGCGCTGTGGGCGGAACTCGACGCGCCGGGATGACATGATCAGGCGCGAACCCGGCACGCGCGCGCTTGCCGCGGTCGCGCGAGGAGGAAGAACGTGACCGGACCGGACGTGGTCGACCTCGGCTTCGCCAGGGTCGACGTCGATCGCGAAGCGCGCCAAGGGCTGCCCGAGGTGATCTACGGCAGCGGGAAGACGCCCGAGCAGATCACCGGGATCGTGCGGACGCTGCTGCGGCACAACGACGGTCCGGTGCTGGCCACGCGGGTGGACGGCGACGTGGCGGCGTCGGTGCTGGCCGCCGTGCCGGACGGCGTCTACGACAGCGGGGCGCGGCTGCTGGTGTGGCGTCCGGCGGCGTCGATCGGGTTCGGCGTGGTGGTGGCCGTGGCGGGCACGGCGGACCTGCCGGTGGCGCGGGAGGCCGCTGCCCTGGCCACGGCGGTGGGGCTCGACGTCACCACGGTGACCGACGTGGGGGTGGCGGGCCTGCACCGGCTGCTCGCCGAGCAGGACCGGTTGCGGTCGGCGGACACCGTGATCGTCGTGGCGGGGATGGAGGGCGCGCTGGCGAGCGCGGTGGGTGGCCTGGTCGCGTGCCCGGTGGTGGCCGTGCCGACCTCGACCGGGTACGGCGCGGGGCTGGAGGGCGTCACCGCGTTGCTCGCGATGCACGCGTCCTGCGCGGCGGGCATCACGGTGGTGAACATCGATTCGGGGTTCGGCGCCGCGATGGCCGCGTTCCGGCTCGCCCGCGTGGCGGTGCGGAGGACGACGTGAGCCGGATCTGCGTGATCTCGCCGTTCACCGGCTTGGCCGGTGACATGCTGCTGGCCGCGCTGGTGGACGCGGGCGCGCCGCTGGAGGCGGTCCGGGCGGCCGTCGCCGACACCGGCCTGACCGGCTGGGACCTCGCCGTCACACCGGTGCTCACGCACGGGCTCACCGGCCGCCGTGCGGTCGTGTCGGTGTCCGACGAGGCGACGAGCCGCAAGGCGGGCGAGCTGATCGCCATGGCGTCCCGGGTGCGTGACCGGGAGGTGGCGGAGGTGGCGGTCGCCGCCCTGCGCGCCATCGCCGAGGTCGAGGGACGCCTGCACGGCGAGGAGCCGGACCAGGTGCACCTGCACGAACTGGGTGGTCACGACACCCTCGTGGACGTCGTCGGCGTGGCCGCCGCGCTGCACGCCCTGGACGTGCGGGCCGTGCACTGCGAGGCGTTGCCGATCGGCGCCGGGTCGGTCCGCACCGCGCACGGCGTGCTGCCCTGCCCGGCCCCGGCGACCTCGGCGCTGCTGGCGGGGGCGCGCGTCGTGGGCACCGGCCTGGCCGGCGAGACCGTGACGCCGACCGCCGCCGCGCTGCTGCTCGCGATCGGCGCCGACTACGGTCCCGCGCCGGAGATGACGATGGGGGCCACCGGCTACGGCGTGGGCACCAGGACGCTGCCCGACCGGCCCAACGTGGCCGTGGTCCGGCTCGGCGACCGGGCACCCGCAGAGGTGCGCGACCTGGTGGTGCTGGAGACGAACCTGGACGACGTCACCGGTGAGGTCCTCGGGTACGTCGTCGCCGTGCTGCTCGACTCGGGCGCGCTGGACAGCTGGATCACCCCCGCCACGATGAAGAAGGGCAGGCCGGGGCACGTGCTGCACGCGTTGGCGACACCCGAGGCCGCCGACGGGGTCGAACGGCGGATGCTCGTGGAGACGGGCACGCTGGGCGTGCGGCGGACCACCGTGCGGCGTGCCGCGCTGCCCCGGACCACCGACACCGTGCACGTCCACGGGATGGCGGTGCGCCGCAAGCACGGACCGCACCACGGCAAGCCGGAGTACGACGACGCCGTCACCGTCGCCCGGGAGACGGGCCTGCCGCTGCGCACCGTGCTCGGGCTGGCCGCGCGAACCCCCGAGGAGCGTTGATGGACACCAACTCGACGGACACCAACCCGGTCGGTGCCGGCCCGAGGGATGCCGGGACAGTCGCCGCACGGCTCGTGGAACACCTCGCGGAGGTCGGTCCGGTCGCCGTGGCCTTCTCCGGTGGCGTGGACTCCGCGCTCGTGCTCGCCGCCGCCGCGCGTGCCCTGGGTCCCGACGCGGTGCTCGCGGTCACCGCCGACTCCGCGAGCCTCGCGGCCGCCGAGCTGGCCGACGCGGTCGCGTTCGCCACCCGCCTCGGCGTGCGGCACCTGGCGCCGGGCACCGCCGAGCTGGACAACCCGTCGTACGCGGCGAACGGTCGGGACCGCTGCTACTTCTGCAAGTCCACCGTGCTGGACACCATCGCCGCCGTCGCGCGCGACCACGGCCTGCCGGCGGTGGCGACCGGGGTGAACGCCGACGACGCGCACGACCCGTTCCGGCCGGGCATCCGCGCCGGTGACGAGATCGGCGTGCGCACACCGCTGCGCGACCTCGGCCTGACCAAGGCCGAGGTCCGCGCGGTGAGCCGCCACTGGGGACTGTCTACTTGGGACAAACCGGCGATGCCCTGCCTGGCCAGCCGCGTGCGCTACGGGGTGGCGATCACCCCCGCCCGCCTGGCCAGGGTGGAGCGCGCCGAGGTGGCGGTCCGGACGTGGCTCGCGGACGCGGGCGCGCCGACCCGGGACCTGCGCGTGCGCGACCTCGGCGACACCGGTCGGGTCGAACTCGACCCGCACCTGGTCGACCGGCCCGAGCTCGCGCCCGCGCTGGCGGAGATCGTCCGGACCGCGGGGTTCCAGGACGTCGAACTGGCCGTGTTCCGATCGGGCGCCCTCAACCACGAGTGACCCCGGTCGAGCACGTCCGGACAGTGGACGCTGGTGCCACCTGAAGACCTCGACGACGTCTATCGGGCCTGTACCGCAGTTCGCGGTGCCCGTTCTCGTCAACGGTGGTCGTCGGTTCCCGGTGACCTTCTTCGACCTGCGCCGCTTCGCCGTGGCGGTCGGCGACGGCGGCTAAAGGGCGGTCACATCTTTAGCTTTGACCGGCTGAATCGTGCGTCGCTACATTCGACTGGCAATCGGGGTCGCCCGCCGTCCGCGACCCGACCCTGCCGGTGTCGGTCGGACGACGCTGGGCCGCCGCGCGTCGCGCGAGCCACGGCACCGAACAGCGAAGGGACCCAAGACCATGGAACACCCATCCCGGCGACATCGCGTGGTGCACGCCGTGTCCGCGGCCCTGCTGGTGGCGGCGGGCATGGTGACGGTGCTCAACGCCGAGCCCGCCCGTGCCCTGGACAACGGTGTGGCGCGCACGCCACCGATGGGCTGGAACTCGTGGAACACGTTCGGCTGCAACATCAACGAGACGTTGATCAGGCAGATGGCCGACGCGATGGTCAGCTCCGGCATGCGTGACGCGGGCTACCAGTACGTGGTGGTGGACGACTGCTGGATGAACCCCAACCGAGACTCCTCGGGCAACCTCCAGGGCGACCCGACCCGGTTCCCCAGCGGCATGAAGGCGCTCGGCGACTACATCCACGGCAAGGGGCTCAAGTTCGGGCTCTACCAGGCGCCGTTGACCGAGACCTGCGCCCAGTACTTCGACTCCTACCCCGGCGCCACCGGCAGCCTGAACCACGAGGCGCAGGACGCCCGCCAGTTCGCCGCGTGGGGCGTGGACTTCCTCAAGTACGACTGGTGCTCGCCCAGCGGGACGATCGACGACCAGGTGCGCACGTTCGCGAAGATGCGCGACGCCCTCGCGGCCACCGGCCGCCAGATCGTCTACAGCATCAACTCCAACAGCATCCACGACAAGACCGGACCCCGGCGCAACTGGGGCGACGTCGCGAACATGTGGCGCACCACCGAGGACATCACGAACAAGTGGGACACCGGGCAGGTGAACGGCTACCCGATGGGCGTCCAGAACATCGTCAACGTGACCGTGCCCCTGGCGTCCTACGCCAAGCCGGGCGCGTTCAACGACCCGGACATGATGGAGGTCGGTCGCGGCGGGATGACCGACACCGAGATGCGCAGCCACTTCGCCCTGTGGGCGATCATGGCCTCGCCCCTCATCGCGGGCAACGACCTGCGCGGCATGAACGCCGCCACGGCGACGATCCTGAAGAACGCCAACCTCATCGCCATCAACCAGGACCCGCTCGGGTCGCAAGCCCGTGAGGTCTCCAACGACGGCACCCGTCGCGTGCTGGCCAAGCGGCTGTCCAACGGCGAAGTCGCGGTGGCGCTGTTCAACCAGGGCTCCAGCACGACCACGGTCTCCACCAACGGCTTCTCGGTCGGGCTGGAAGGCGTGTCGTTCACGCTGCGGGACGTCTGGACCAACGCGGTGACCGGGACGAGCGGCAGCATCTCCGCCTCCGTGCCCGCCCACGGCACCGTCGTCTACCGGGCCTCCGGGTCCGGCTGGCCGACCAGCACCACGACCACGACGACCACCACCACGACCACGACCACCACCCCGGAGCCCGGCGGCTCCTGCCGGGTCACGAACACCGTCAACGCCTGGGGCAACGGCCTGACCTCGGACATCACCATCACCAACACCGGGTCCACGCCCATCGCCGGTTGGTCGCTGGCGTTCGCCCTGCCCGGCGGGCAGACCATCACCTCGGGCTGGAACGCCAGCTACTCGCCGTCCTCCGGCCAGGTGACGGCCAGGAACGTCTCCTACAACGCCGACATCGCCCCCGGCGCGTCGGTCGGCATCGGCTTCCAGGCCACCCACACCGGCAACGCGGGCAAACCCGCCTCGTACACCCTCAACGGCGCGGCCTGCACCACCTGACCAGCGCCTCGACACCCCGGTCACCGCACCGGACCCACCCGGCCCGTTGACGCTTCCCGTCGGCGGGCCGGGTGGGTGGTTGGGGTGCCGCCAAATGATCGGGACATAGCGTTGTTTGCGCTAACAAAATTGCCTGACGCGCAAACCTCTCTCAGGTGATCCGAAATGGGTGATCGCCCGCGAACGGATTTGGGTGAGCGCTAACAATTTTAGCTTTCCCGAACGTTGACCGCCGTGTGATTCGCCGGCTACATTTGCCCGAAAGTGAAGGTCTTTGGGTCGAAAGTTTCGAACCTGCCTCCGTGGTCCGTCACCGCGCGAATCCGCCCACGCGGTGACGGCTCACCCGCGCACTTGATGTCCGAACGGCAGAAAAGAGTCTTCGATGATCACGCGTAGGCTTCTCGGGCCCGCGCTGGCGGCGGTGCTCCTCACCGCGGCGGCGACCGGCACGGCCTTGAGCGGAGGGCTCGGCGAGACCGCTCCGGCCGCGCAGGTCGGCGCCCTCGCGTCGAGCGCCGGCTGCGGCAAGGCCCCGACGTTGCGCAGCGGCACGCACACGATCCAGAGCGGCGGCAAGAGCCGGAGCTTCATCCTGCGGGTGCCCGACGGCTACGACAACACCCGCCCGTACCGGTTGATCTTCGGGTTCCACTGGCGCGGCGGCACGATGAACGACGTGTCCTCGGGCGGGACCAGCGGGACGCCGTGGTCGTACTACGGGATGCAGGAGCAGTCGAACAACAGCGCGATCCTGGTGGCGCCGCAGGGCCTGGGCAACGGGTGGGCGAACTCCGGCGGTGAGGACGTCGTGTTCACCGACGACATGCTCAGGCGGATCGAGGCCGACCTGTGCGTCGACACGGCGCTGCGCTTCGCGATGGGCTTCAGCTACGGCGGCGGCATGAGCTACGCCCTGGCGTGTGCCCGCGCGACGGTGTTCCGCGCGGTCGTGGTGTACGCGGGCGCGCAGTTGAGCGGGTGCAGCGGCGGCAGCCAGCCGATCGCGTACTTCGGCATGCACGGCATCACGGACAACGTGCTGAACATCTCGCAGGGCCGGTCGTTGCGCGACCGGTTCGTGGCGAACAACGGTTGCACGCCGCAGAGCCCCCGTGAGCCGGGGAACGGCAGCATGACCCACATCACGACGACGTACTCGTGCCGCGCGGGGTACCCGGTGCAGTGGGCCGCCTTCGACAACGGCCACATGCCCGGACCGGTCGACGGCACCTACACCGAGAGCGGCATCCGGACCTGGACCAAGGTCGAGGCGTGGAGGTTCCTCTCCCAGTTCCAGGGCGGCCCCGGCACCACCACGACCACCACGACCAGCACCACGACCACGACTACTACTACGACGACCACCACGACGACCACGAACCCGCCCGGTGACGGCTGCAAGGTGAGCGACACCGTCAACGCGTGGAACGGCGGTCTGACGTCGGAGATCGCCATCACGAACACCGGCAGCGCCCCGATCGACGGTTGGTCGCTGGCGTTCACCCTGCCCGGCGGGCAGACGATCACCTCCGGGTGGAACGCCTCCTACTCGCCCACGTCCGGACAGGTCACGGCGAGGAACGTCTCCTACAACGGCGCCATCGCCCCCGGTGCGACGGTGAGCATCGGCTTCCAGGCCAACCACACCGGCAACGCCGGCAAGCCCGCCTCGTTCACCCTCAACGGCGCGGCCTGCGCCGTCGCCTGACCCGCCGTCGGTCGTTCCGGCGAGCGACCGGGAGGGAGACCGCCGAAGACCGGCAACGGCCTTCGGCGGTCTTCCGCCGTGGACGCGAGATCGGTCAGGCCGTCGTGCCGCTCGGTGGTTCCGGGACGCCGGTCAGCCGTCGAGCGCCTCCTCGTCGGCCCAGTCGAAGTGGACGGCGCCCGCGGTGGCGTACAGGCCGATGACCCGGCCGGTGAAGCCGCCGGCGACCTCGGTGGAGAGGTGGCGGCCGTCGAGGGTGGCGAGGGCGGTGAACGTGCCGTCCGGTCCGTCGATGCCGAAGGACACGGTGTCGGGGCCGGTGCGCGCGTCCCGGAGGTCCTTCTCCTCGCGCACCTCGACGGCGAGGACCAGCGGTCCGGCCGGTACCGCGAGGGACGCCACCGCGGTCTTCAGCGAGCCGACGCGGGCGACCACCCGCACCTCACCGGCGGTCGCCTCGATCTCGTAGTGGTGCTCCTCGTCCAGCCGCACCGCCACACCACCGGTGCCGCGCGTGGCGTCCACGAGCGCGCGCACCCGGCAGGACCGGTGGCGCTGGCGGCGGCCGACGAACACGACGTCGCGCTCGTCCAGGGACCCGCCGCGCGCGTGGAGGGTCAGCCAGCCGGCGCGCTCCCCGGTGGTGCAGTGCCGTTCCCGGCGGTCGCGCAGCGAGATCCAGGACGGGTGCAGCTCCGGGAGGTCGAAGTCGTCGCGGCCCGCCACGCCCGGTTCCGCCCGCAGCGGCCAGGGCACGGTCCCCTCGGGCTCCAGCGGTCCGACGACCGGCCAGTCGTCCACCCAGGTGACGGGCGCGAGGAACGTCTCGCGACCCAGCACGTGCCAGCCGGGTGTCCCGCCGCCCGGCCGCACGCCCAGCAGCACCATCCACCACGAGCCGTCCGGCCCCCGCACGAGGTCGCCGTGCCCGGTGTTCTGGATCGGGTGGTCGGTGCCCCGGTGGGTCAGCACCGGGTTGGCCGGGCAGGGCTCGAACGGGCCCGCCGGCGTGCGACCGCGGGCGATCGAGACGCCGTGGCCGCGCTCGGTGCCGCCTTCGGCGATGAGCAGGTACCAGTACCCGCCGATCCGGTACAGGTGCGGCGCTTCCGGGGCCTTCGCGCCGGGTGCTCCCGACCAGATCCGCCGCGGCGCGTCGAGCACCTGCCCGGTCAGCGGGTCGATCCGGACCTGGGACACCCCGGCGACCGTGCACCAGCAGTTGCCGTCGTCGTCCCACGCGAGGTCGGGGTCGATGCCCGGCAGGTCGGGCAGCAGCACCGGGTCCGACCACGGCCCGGCCGGGTCGGTGGCGCTGACCAGCAGGTTGCCGGCACCGCTCACGTTCGTGGTGATGAGCCAGAACCGGCCGTCGTGGTGGCGCAGGGTCGGCGCGTAGACACCGGCGGATGACGGCGTGTCGAGCGGGAGGCGCAGCTGCTCCGGCCGGTCGAGCACGTTGCCGAGCTGCGTCCAGCCCACCAGGTCGCGGCTGTGGAAGATCGGCACGCCGGGGAAGTACTCGAAGCTGGAGCAGGCGAGGTAGTAGTCGTCGCCGACGCGGCAGACGCTCGGGTCGGGGTGGAAACCCGCGATCACGGGGTTGGCGAACGTGCTGTGGTCCGGTGACATCCCACCAGGCCCTTCGTGGTCGACGGGGTCCGGCGGTGGTCAGGGCACCCGGAGCACGGCGCAGCCGTGAGGGGGCAGTTCGGTCAGCGGGCCGTCGGTGAGCAGGTCGTGCGCGGCCCGGGGGAGCGGGACGGTGCCGCCGCCGTGGTTGAGCAGGAAGCACCAGCCGCCCCGGGTGACGGCCTCCACGCCGGGCGGCCACTCGCGGACCACGCCGGCTTCGCCGAGCAGTCGTCCGACCAGCGCGGCGTAGTCGCCGGTGTCGAGGACGGTGGAGAGGTACCAGCCGTGACCGGCGCCGAAGGCGTGGCGGGTGAGCGCCGGGCGCCCGGCGAGCATCCCGCCGGTGTAGGCGGCGACGGCCTCGGCGCCGTCGAGGCGCAGGCACTCGCTCCACACCGCGCCGTGCGCGCCGTCCGACAGCGCGATCCGCTCCCCCTCCCGCAGCGGGCGCGGCTCCTCGACCCGGATGCCGAGGGCTTCCCGCAGCGGCGGGGCCGGGTAGCCGCCGAGGCGGGCGTGGGGGCGTTCGTCGACCACGCCGCCGAAGTGCTGAAGGAGCAGCGTGCCGCCGTCGGCGACGTAACGCCGCAGGTTCGCCGCGCCCGCGTCGGTGATCAGGGGCAGGGCCGGGGCCAGGACCAGCCGGTACCGGCTCAGGTCGTGCTCCGGGTGGGCGAAGTCGGTCACCACCCCCGCGTCCCACAACGCCCGGTGCGCCCGGCGGAGCATCGAGTGGTAGTCGAGGTCCGGCGAGGGCAGGCCGTCCGCCTCCGACGCCCACCACGCCTCGGCGTCGTGCAGCACGGCGACCTCGGCGGTCACGGTCGACCCGGCCACCTCGGCGAGCCGGGCGACCGCCTCGCCGACCGCCTCCACCTCGCGGAAGATCCGGCTGTCCGGCCCGGCGTGCGGCACCATCGCCGAGTGCCACGTCTCGGCACCGGCCTTCGACTGGCGCCACTGGAAGAACAGTGCGCCGTCCGAGCCGCGCGCGATGTGGCCCAGCGTGTGCCGCAGGATGTCGCCGGGGTCCTTCGGCAGCACCCGGCCTTCGGCGTAGACGGTGTTCGCGCCCTGCTCCATGAGCAACCACGGCCGGCCGCCGCCGAGGGAACGGGCGCGGTCCGCGCCGAACGCGGTGTCCGCCGCCGCGTCGGGGCCCGGCCGGTCCGGGTAGTGGTCGATGGTCACGAAGTCCAGTTCGCGGCCGAACGCCCACAGGTCGAGGTTCTGGTAGCCGGGCAGCATCAGGTTGGTGGTCACCGGGCGGTCGCTGTGCGCGCGGATCGCGTCGCGCTGCTCCCGGTAGGCGGCGAGCGCCACGTCGGAGGAGAAGCGGCGGAAGTCCAGCGACTGGCCGGGGTTGTGGTGCCACTGCGTGGCGCGCGGCGGCAGGACGTCGTCCCACGAGTGGTAGCGCTGGCTCCAGAACGCCGTGCCCCAGGCGTCGTTGAGGGCGTCCAGCGTGCCGTGCCGGTCGCGCAGCCAGGTGCGGAACGCGGCGGCGACGTGGTCGCAGAAGCACAGCGTGGCGTACTCGTTGTGGACGTGCCACAGCGCGACCGCGGGGTGCCGGCCGTAGCGCTCGGCCAGGGCGGCGGCGACGCGGCGGGCCGCGTCGCGGTAGGCCGGCGCGGCGAGGCAGTAGGTGTCGCGGCTGCCGTGCACGAGCCGGACGCCGTCGGCGGTCACCGGCAGCGCGTCCGGGTGCGCCCTGGTGAACCACGGGGGAGGGGAGGCGGTCGGCGTGGCCAGGTCGACGGCGACGCCGGCCGCGTGCAGCCGGTCGAGGTGGGCGTCGAGCCAGGCGAAGTCGTAGCGGCCTTCCTCGGGCTCCACCAGGGCCCAGGAGAACACGCCGACCGTGGCGAGGTTGACCCGCGCCCGGCGCATCAGCTCGTCGTCCTCGGCCCAGACCGGCTCGTCCCACTGCTCGGGGTTGTAGTCGCCGCCGAACGCGAGCCCGCCGAGCCGATCGGTCAGCTTCCGGGTCGTCATGCCTGCTCCTCGTGCCGTTCGCGGGTCTTCAGGACGAGCTGGGCGTCCGGCTGCGGTGCTGGCTGGTGCTCTCCCGGACGGTCAGGACGGGGCGGAGCAGGGTGAGCTCGTCGTCCGGCACCTCGTCGCGGCCCGCGGCGGCGATCCGCCGCAGGAGCTGCTCGACGGCGACCCGGCCGAGTTCCTGCGCCGGGCCGGTGACCGCCGTCAGCGCGGGCGCGTACTGCTCGGCGAGCAGTTCGGGGCACAGCGCGATCACCGAGGCGTCCTCGGGCACGGTCCGCCCGCTGATGCGCAGCAGGCTGAGCAGCGGGCCGATCGCGCCCTCGTTCTGCACCACGAACCCCGTGGTGTCCGGCCGGTCGGCGAGGATGCGGGCCAGCGTCCCGGCGGTGCTCTCGTAGGTGCCCTCGCACGGCCGGTGCACGAACCGCAGGCCTCGCGCCTCGGCGCGTTCCCGGAAGCCCATCAGGGTGCGCTCGGCGTACCCGGCGTGCCGCTGGTACACCCCCGAGCCGTACCCGATGAACGCGACCTCCCGGTGGCCGAGGTCGGCCAGGTGGTCCGCGCACGACGCGCCCGCCGCCGCGAAGTCGTGGTCCACGCAGGACAGGCCGCTCCGGTCGTCGGGCAGGCCGATGAGCGCGGCCTGGGTGCGCAGCTCGCGCAGCACCGGGATGCGCTCGTCGGCCAACCCGACGTCCATCAGGATGACGCCGTCCGCCAACCCGCTCACCGCGACCCGGCGCACGCCCTCCGGCCCCTCGTCGTTGGTGATCAGCAGCACGTCGTAACCGTGCTGGCGGGCCGTCATGGTGACCGAGATGGCGATCTGCATCATGATCGGCACGTAGACGTCGGCGCGCAGCGGCACCACCAAGGCGACTATGTGGGAGCGCTTCGCGGCCAGCGCCCTGGCGCCGGCGTTGGGGTGGTAGCCGAGTTCGGCCACCGAACGCTCGACGCGGCGTCGGGTCTCCTCGGAGATCGAGCGCTTGCCGCTGAGCACGTAGCTGACCGTGCTGGCGGACACGCCCGCGTGCCTGGCCACATCGGCGAGTGTCACCATGCGTGATGCTCCTGCTTTCTCGTTCTTCCCGGGCCCGCTCCGGCGCCCGCGTGCGCCCAGTGTGCCGGGTCAGCCCTTGACCGCCCCGGTGAGCACGCCGACGCGGAAGTGCTTCTGCATGAACGGGTAGACCAGCAGCAGCGGCACGATCGTCAGCACCACCACCGCCATCTGCAACGACAGCGGCGCGGTCTGCGCGAACTGCGACCCGAAGCCCGCGTTCACCGACCCGGGCAGCCCGTTGCCCCGGTTGACGTAGGTCAGCAGCACGTACTGCAGCGGCCACTTCTCGCTGTCGGTCGGCATGTACAGCATCACGTTGAAGAACGAGTTCCAGTAGCCCACGCCGTAGAACAGCGCGACGACCGCGGTCACCGCCCGGGACGTCGGCAGCACGATCGACCACAGGATCCGCCAGTCACCCGCGCCGTCGATCCGCGCCGCCTCGATCAGGTCCGCCGAGGTGTCCGAGTAGAAGGCCCGCAGCACCAGGATGTTGAACACCGACACCGCGCTGGGCAGGATCAGCGCCCACCACTGCCCGTAGCCGCCGAGCTCGGTGACCACCAGGAAGGTCGGGATCAGGCCGCCGCTGACGAACATGGTGAGGATCAGCAGCACCAGGATGAAGCGGTGGGCCACCGAGCCGGACCGGGACAGGCCGTAGGCGCACAGGATCGACACGACCATGGACACCGCCGTGCCGACCGCCGTGATGCCGAGGCTGACCAGCAGCGCGTTGCGCACGGTGGAGTCGCCGAGCATCACCCGGTAGGCCTCGATGGTCACGTCGGTCGGCCAGAGCACCAGGCCGCCCGCGCGGTTGACCGCCGCCTGGGTGGACAGGCTGGTCACCACGATGATCCACAGCGGCACCAGGACCACCGCCACGACCACGCCCAGGGTCAGGCCCTTGGCGGTCTGGCCGGCCGCGGTCGGCGGCTCCTCCCAGGCCGGGCGGGTGGCGCGCCTGCGCTGCCGGACCGGCCGCGGACCGGCCGCCTCCCGCTCGTCGCCGGTGCGTTCGGTGGTGAGCGTCTCGGTCATCTCCGGTACAACCCGTCTTCGCCGAAGGCATGCGCCAGCTTGTTCGCGCCCCAGATGAGGAGGAGCGAGATGACGCTCTTGAACAACCCGGCCGCCGCCCCGTAGCTGTAGTTGTTGGTGGCGATGCCGTAGTAGAACGCGAAGGTGTCGAGCACGTCGGCCGCCTCGTGGCCGACCGCCTGCCGCTGGATCAGGAACTGCTCGAACCCGACGGTGAGCGCGTTGCCCAGGCGCAGCACCAGCATGAGCATGATGACGCCGGCCATCCCGGGCAGGGTGATGTGCCACAACCGCCGCCACCGCCCGGCGCCGTCCACCGCCGACGACTCGTACAGGTCGGTGTTGATGGCGGCGAGCGCGGCCAGGAAGACGATGATCGACCAGCCGGCCTCCTTCCAGATCGCCTGCGAGGTGACCAGCAGCACGAAGGTGTCCGGGTTGGTCATGATGTCCCAGGTGCCGATGTCGTTGCTGCGCAGGAACTGGTTGAGCAGCCCCGCACCGCCGAACATCTGCTGGAAGATCGTGATCGCGAGCACCCACGAGAAGAAGTGCGGCAGGTAGGCGATGGACTGGATCAGGTTGCGCAACCGCTCGCTGAGCACCGAGTTCAGCAGCAGGGCCAGCGCGATCGGGATCGGGAAGAACAGGATCAGCTGCACGAAGCTGAGGTACAGCGTGTTCGTCAGCGAGCCCCAGAACAGCGAGTCCCCGAACAGGGCGGTGAACTGGGCGAAGCCCACCCACTCGCTGTGCCACACCCCCACCAGCGGGTTGTAGTCCTGGAACGCCGTCAGCAGCCCGAACAGCGGCACGTAGTTGAAGACCAGGAGCAGGACCACGGCGGGCACGGTCATCAGCAGCAGCGACCGGTCCCGCCGCAGCCTCGCCCGCAGGCTCGGCTTGTTCCTCCGCGCGGGTGGCTCCGTGGTCACGGAGCTCATTGCCCGGTCCCGAACTTCTGCAGCACGTTCTCGTCCATCCACTGGACCAGCTTGTCGCCGCCGCCACTGGACTTCCAGGTCGCGATGGCCTCCTTCACCTCCGCGACCTTCTTCTTGCCGTGGTAGCAGTCCTTGATGGCGTCCTCGACGGCCTGCGCCGCGTCGGCGGTGGCCATCGACCGCGGCAGGCTGATGTTCATGTTCCAGAACACCGGCTTGCGCAGGTTCTCGACGTTCGCGGCCTGCCAGGCGGTGAGGTCCTTGGTGACGGTGTCCGAGCCGGGGTTGCTGACCACGGCGGGCGGCGAGGCCAGGAACGGGAAGGTCTGCGCCTGGACGTTCTTCTTGCCCTCCTCGGTGGCCGTCGGCACGCCGTCGACCATGGTGTGGTGGACGCCTTCCACCCCGAAGTTGACCAGCGTGTACTCCTTCGAGCCGAACGGCGCGGCCAGGTAGTTGGCGACCGCCAGCAGCTCCTCGACCTGCTCCGGCTTCAGGTTGCTGTTGAAGTAGCTCATGATGGAGGTGGAGGACCCCATCTCGACCAGCGGGTCGCCCTTGCCGCTCGCGGGGAAGAAGTCGAAGGCGCCCCGCCGGAAGTTCGGGTTGGCGGCCGTGCCCGACTGGTGGTCGGCGGCGTTCCACACGCCGGTGCCACCGCCCGCGACCAGCACCTTCCCGGAGTAGAAGCGCACGTTGCCGTTGGCGTTGTCGCCGGCCAGCGCGTCCGGGTGCAGGTAGCCCGCGGTCGCGAGCTGGTAGTGCCACTCCAGGGCTTCCAGCAGCTCCGGCAGGTCGTACTTGTGGATGAGCTTGCCGTTGTCCACCCGCCACTTGAGCGGCACGTTCCAGGCAGGGAACAGGTAGGTCCACACGTCGTCGAAGGCCCACACGCCGCCCTTGGCGTCGGTCAGCTCCTTGCCCAGGTCCATCAGGTCGGCGGCGGACTTCACCTGGTCCGGGGCGATGCCCCTGGCCTCGAAGACGTCGCGGCGGAAGAACGTGGTGCCGGCGACCACGTACCCGCTGGAGAACGACGGGATGCCGTAGATCTTGTCGCCCCAGGCCCCGGCCCGCCAGGCGCCCGTGGGGATGGCCGCGAGGTTGGGGTACTTCTCGATCTTGTCGCCGGAGAGGTGGGGCGTCAGGTCCGCGAGCTGCGACCCGGCCAGTTCACCGACGCTGAAGTTGGAGTTCCACCAGGTCGGCAGCTGGATCCAGTCGGGCAGCCGCTTGGCGGCGGTCATCGTGGGGATGATCGTGGCGTAGTTGTTGCCGTCGGCGGGCTTCATGTCGAGCGTGACGCCCAGCGCCTGGTTCATGGCCTGGTAGAACGAGTTGTCGGCGGGCGGGATGGTGCCCCACAGCGGCGTGACGGTGGTGTACCTGCCGCCCTTGCCCGGCACACCGGACACGGTGGCGAGCGGGTTCGACGGGTAGGTGAGGAAGCCGGGGTCGGTCAGCACGTCCGCGTTGCCGGCGACCGAGGCGATGTCCGGTTTGATCGAGGTGCTGGGCACGTAGTTCGGCAGCGCGGACCTGAGGGCTTCGCTGTTCGCGCCGGTCTTCTGCTGGGCGCCCCCGCCGCAGGCGGACAGCAGGCCCCCCATGGCCGTGAGTCCCGCGACCGAGGCCGTGACACCCAGGAACCTCCGGCGATTCAGCTCGATCCCCATGACAGGGTCCACCCTTCTACGTTGAAAGCGGTGTGTCGAAGCGCTTAGACGATGCCGGAGACTAATCATGTGACGTGGCGCACGGCAAGGGTCAGTTTCCCTGCTGAGATGTGGACCGTTCGTGCTGATTGACAGCTCAGCGGACACCGTGTCAGCGTTGAAGCGCTTCACCTGATCAGACTCAAGGGGTTGTGCCGCGTGAGTTCCTCCTCCCTGCCCGCCACCGAGCGGCTGCCGTTCCACGACTCTGACCTGGACGTGCGCAAGCGCGTCGATGACCTGCTCGAACGGCTCACGCTCGACGAGCGGCTCGCGATGCTGCACCAGCACGCGCCGGCCGTGCCGCGGCTGGGCGTCGGCCCCTTCCGCACCGGCTCCGAGGCGTTGCACGGCGTGTCGTGGCTCGGCGTCGCCACGGCGTTCCCGCAGGCGGTGGGTCTGGGCGCGACCTGGGACGAAGACCTGGTGCGCCGCGTGGCGGAGGCGACCTCGGTCGAGCTGCGCGCGTTCCACCGGCACCGCCCACCGGCCGACGGCGACGCCCCGACGAGCCTGCAGGCGTGGGCGCCGGTGGTGAACCTGCTGCGCGACCCGCGCTGGGGGCGCAACGAGGAGGGCTACTCCGAGGACCCGGTGCACACCGCGCGGCTGGCGGAGGCGTTCTGCCGGGGCATGGCGGGCGACGACCCCCGGTTCCTGCGCACGGCGCCCGTGCTCAAGCACTTCCTGGCGTACAACAACGAGGACGACCGCTGCACCACGTCCTCCGGCGTGCGGCCACGCGTGCTGCACGAGTACGACCTGGCGGCGTTCCGGCCCGTGGTGGCCTCCGGCGCGGCGACCGGGGCCATGGCCGCCTACAACCTGGTCAACGGCCGCCCGTGCCACGTCAGCCCGCTGATCCAGGACGAGCTGCGCCGCTGGGCCGAGCCGACCGGGCACGAGCTGTTCGTGGTCAGCGACGCGGAGGCGCCGTCGAACCTGGTCGACCTGGAGCACTACTTCGACGACCACGTGGAGTCGCACGCCGCCGCGCTCAAGGCGGGCATCGACAGCTTCACCGACCACGGCCTGGACAGCGCCACCCCGGTCGGGCGGCTGCGCGAGGCGCTGGACCGCGGCCTGATCACCGAGGCCGACGTCGACCGCGCGGTGCGCCGGCAGCTGGCGCTGCGGTTCCGCCTCGGCGAGTTCGACCCGGACCTCGACCCGTACGCCTCGATCGGTCCGGACGTGGTCGACCACCCGGACCACCGGGTGCTCGCCGCGCGCGCGGCCACCGAGTCCGTGGTGCTGCTGAAGAACGACGGCCTGCTGCCGCTGGACGGGGCCGCGGCGCCCCGCGTCGCGGTCATCGGCCCGCTCTCCGACGTGCTGCACGAGGACTGGTACAGCGGCACGATGCCGTACCGGGTCACCGTCGCCGCCGGGCTGGCGGAGGCGGTCGGCAAGGTGGTCCGGGTGTCGGGCGAGGACCGCGTCGAGCTGCGGTCCCGCACCACCGGCCGGCTGCTCGGCGACACCGCCTTCGACGTCACCGACTGGGGCGACGGCGTGGTGACCCTGCGGTCCGCCGACACCGGCCGCCACCTCGGCGCGAAGCACGGCTCGCTGGTCATCGAGGAGGAACGCGTCAAGAGCTGGGACGTGCACGAGACGTTCGTGCTGGAGCCCGTCGCGGACGACGGTGACGCGGTGCTGCTGCGCAACGTCCTCACCGGCCGTTACGCGACGGTCGACCGGGCCGACGGCGGGGTGGTCGTCACGGCCGCGACGCCCGGGGCCGCCGAGCGCTGGTCGCGGGAGTTGGTGCGCGACGGCGCGGCGCAGGCCCGTGCCGCCGCGGCCGCCGCCGACGTCGCGGTCGTCGTCCTCGGCAACCACCCGCTCATCAACGGCCGCGAGACCCAGGACCGCACCGGCACCGCGCTGCCCGACGCGCAGGAGGCGCTGCTCCGCGCCGTCGCCGAGGTCCGGCCGGCCACCGTCCTGGTGGTGATGAGCAGCTACCCCTACGCCCTGGACTGGGCCGACGAGCACCTGCCCGCCGTCGTGTGGACGTCCCACGGCGGACAGGAGACGGGTCACGCGCTCGCCGCCGTGCTGCTCGGCGACGCCGAACCGGCGGGCCGGCTGCCGCAGAGCTGGTACCGGGGCGACGACGAGCTGCCCCACCCGCTCGACTACGACGTCATCAAGGCGGGGTGGACCTACCAGTACCACCGGGCCGCGCCGCTGTACCCGTTCGGCCACGGCCTGTCCTACACCGACTTCGCCTACCGCGACCTGCGGTTGTCGTCGGAGGTCGTGCCGCAGGACGGAGCGCTCGACGTCTCGGTGGCGGTGGCGAACACCGGCGCGCGTCCCGGCAGCGAGGTGGTCCAGGTCTACGCGCGGGCGTCGGCCGCCCGGTACGAGGCGCCCCGGCTGCGCCTGGTCGACTTCCGCAAGGTCCGCCTCGGCGCGGGGGACGGCGAGGTGCTGACCTTCCGGCTGCCCGTCGAGCGGCTCGCCCACTGGGACGTCGACCGCGGTGCGTTCGCGGTCGACCCGGGTGACTACGAGATCGTCGTCGCGCGGTCCGCCGAGGCGCACGTCCTGGTCGCGCGGCTCACCGTCACCGGCGAGGAACCCGCGCCCCGCGCGGTGGTCGACCGGCACACCCGCGCCGTCGACTTCGACGACTACTCCGAGGTCGTGCTCGTCGACGCGACCCGGGCCGCCGGCGACGCGGTCGCCCCGGCGGACCCGGCGCTGCCCGCGACGCTGCTGTTCCGCGCCGCGGACCTGACCGGCGCCGTCGGCGTCGAGGTCGAGGTGGCGCGCGCGGGCGGTCCGGGGCGGGCGTGGCTGGAACTCCACCTGCCCGACCGGCCACTGGGCGTGGTCGACGTGCCGGTGACGGGCGACCGCTACACGTGGACGAGTGCCGCGGCGCGGTTCGGGGGACCGTTGGACGGGGTCCACGACCTGCGGCTGACCCTGCACGGCGACTTCCGCCTCGCCGGCTTCCGCCTCACCTCGCCACCCACGGCCGACTGACCGGCGGCCACGGCGGGACCGGACCCCGGTCGGTCCGGTCCCGCCGCGGCGCACTGCCGGTTACGCCCGGGCCCACCGCTGGTTGGCGCCGGTGTGGCAGTTCCACACGATGACCGCGGAGCCGTTGGCGGTGGCGGCGGCGTTCACGTCGAGGCACAGCCCGTTCTGCGCGTTGCTGATCGTGCCGTTGGTGTTGAGGTTCCACTGCTGGTTCGCGCCGCTGGTGCAGTCCCAGATCCGCACCCGGGTGCCCGCGGCGGCGTTGCTCGGCATGTCCAGGCACTTGCCCAGCACCTGGAGGGCCTTCCCGTTCACCGTGAACTGCTGGTTGGCGCCGCTGTTGCAGTCCCAGATGATCGCCTGCGTGCCGTTGGCCGGGTTCGCGCCGTTGACGTCCAGGCACCGGCTGCTCGCCTCGCCGCGCAACCGGAACGTGGTCGGCGTCGGGGGCTGCTCACCGGTGAAGAACTTCCACACCTCGCCCTTGACCCAGCTCCTGGCACCGGACTCGCAGCCCGCGCACCCGTCCACCGGTCCCTGCTGGTGGCCACCGTCGAACGGGGCCCAGACGACCGGGTACCCGGTCCGGCACCCCGAGTAGGCGGTGCTGATGTGGGTGTTGCTGCCCCGGGTCGGCTCCGGCGGGTTCTGGACCGTGCAGCCGTTGTTGCGGACCCACCTGTCGCGCTGGGCGCGTCCACCGCCGATGTTGTCCGAGAGGCCGTGGATGCCCATGTAGGCGACGGGCGCGGTGCCGCCCGCGCAGCCGCTGATCTCACCGGGCGAGGCGATGGCGGCGATGGCGCGGAACACCGTCGGCCGGGAGCACGCGAGCGAGATGCTCATCGCGCCGCCGTAGCTGAAGCCGAGGGAGAACCGCTGCGTGGTGTCGACGCAGAGGTCGTCCTCGATCCGCTTGATCATGTTGTCGACGAAGGTGACGTCCTCGCCGCCGGAGTTGCCCCAGCCGTTGTTGAGGCCCTGGGGCGCGACGAAGATCGCCGTGTTGTTCGACAGCTGCTTCAGCCCGTAGTGGGCGTAGACGGCCCCGTCGCTCCCGCCGCCGGCGACCTGGTCCATGGTGCCGCCCAACCAGTGGAACCCGAAGACCAAGCGGTGCTGGTAGGTGTTGTTGTAGTTGTCGGGGACGCTGAGGATGAAGCTGCGGGTCTTGCCGCCGCTCTGGATGGTGTGCGTGCCGCTGCGCAGGGTCGGCGCCTTGCCGCAGCCGGGTGTCGCGGCGGCGGTGGTGACGGTGTCCGCCGCGGCGGGCGCCGCGGGTGCGGTTTCGGCACTGGTACTGGCACTGGCGACGTCGGTGCCGGCCAGGAGCAGCGCGGCGGCAGCGGCGATCAACGTCCAACGCCGGCGCGGGCGGTTGTCCTCTGACACGTGGGTGCTTCCGTTCTGTGAGGTGTGGTTCGGTGGTGGGCGGCTCGGGCGGTCACCCGCTGCCCTCCGGGGCCGTGTCGGCGGGGATCGCGCCGGAGTCCGACCCGGACGGCAGGTACACGTGCACGTGCCCCTTGCCGGCCTCGATGCTGATCACGTCCAGCTGGAGCGCGGCGACCGACCAGGCGCGCAGTGCCAACGAGCGCTGCGCGCCGGCCAGGGTGAGCAGGTCGCCCGACAGCGGCGCGGGAGCGGTCACGGCGGCGGCGAAGCCGTCGACGGCGGCGGCGAGCTGTTCGACGGCGGTCCGCAGCCCGGTGCGGGCGACGTTCACCCCGTTCCCGGCGGACGGCGTCTCCGCGTACCGCTGGACCTCCGCGGACACCACCTCCCGCCAGCCGCGCACGTCCTCGATCGCGGGTGGCGTCGTGCCCTGCGGGGGAGACGCCTTCGCCATCGCCTGGAGCACCGGGGTCAGGCGTTCCCGGCCGCCCTTGGCGAGCTCGATCAACGTCCCGACCTGCTCGACGTCCCGCTGCGCCTCGGCCTGCGTCAACTCGGCGATCCGGCGCTCCGTCGCGTCCGGCCCCGAGGTCCACGAGCCGGTCACGAACGCGACGGCGAACCCGAGCGCGAACGTGGTGACCAGGGCGGTGGCCGACTTCCACGTGGGTCGCGGCCCCGTGGCGCCGGGGAGGGGCTTGCCCGGTCGTGCCCGCCCCGTCGACGTGGTCCTGCCCATGACCTTCCTCCTTGCCGTGCGGTGGGAAGGAACCTCGCGGCGAAGGCCCGCGGCTCCGGCGGGCGCCGGAGCCGCGGGCCGCCCGCTCAGGGCAGCGTCCACCGCTGGTTGGTGCCGCCGTTGCAGGTCCAGATGATCAGCTGGGTGCCGTCGGCGGAGCTGCCGCCGTTGGCGTCCAGGCACTTGGAGCCGTTGCGGAGCGTGCCGTCGGACTGCGGCGACCAGCTCTGCGCGGCGGAGCCGTTGCAGGTCCACAGCTGCACCAGCGCGCCGTCGGCGGTGCTGCCACCGTTGACGGTGAGGCACTTGCCCAGGGCCTGGAGCGTCTGCCCGGTGCGGGTCCACCTCTGGTTGGCGCCGTCGTTGCAGGTCCAGAGCTGGACCTTCGCGCCGTCGGTGCTGCTGGCGCCGTTGACGTCGACGCACTTGCCGCCGACGCCCACGATGCGGCCGGTGCCACCGCCGGTGCCCGGTGTGCCGACCCCGTTGCCGGTGAACGTCATCGAGTCGACGTCGAAGGAGCTCGTGCCGGTCCGGAACACCATGAACAGCTCCGTGGTGCCACCGGGGTTGGTGACGTTCACCGGGGCCGTGCTCTGGTAGGTGTCCCAGCCGCCGGTGCTCGGGACCGGGACCGTGGCGATCAGCGCGCCCGTCGGCGACCCGGTCCGGAACTCGATCGACCCACCGCCGCTCGGCGAGGACAGCCGGACGGACACCTGGTTGATGTTGGTGAAGTTGTACGGCGTGAACGAGACCCAGTCGTTGGTGGCGATGTCGCCGACCCGGGCGCCGGACTCGGCCCCGGCCTGCGACACGACCCGCACGCCGGAGGAGCCGGTGAAGTACTCGACCTGCTTGCGCTTGGGTTGCAGCAGGACCTTCCGGCTGCCTTCCAGCGCGGGCACGCCGCTCGTGCCGTTGTCGGTGTACCTGCTCGCCGCCACCCAGAACGAGTTCAGGTTGGCGTGCGCGCTGTCGGTCTCGGCCTTGAACGTGCCCGTGCAGCCGGGGATCGGCGAGATGTCGTGCCCGTGCTGGTCGTGTCCCAGTGCCGGGGTGGTGGTCACCCTGGCGCAGTCGATCGTGCCGTCCTCCGGGTCGGTGACCGCGACGGTGTAGGGGATCGAGTCGCCCCAGCCGAACATGCCGCCGTCCGGGATGCTCAGGTTGACCGTCGGCGCGGTGTTGCCCGAGGTCACGACCACGCTGCCCACGCCGGACTTCCCGCCCGCGTCGGTGACGGTGAGCTTGGCGTTGAACTGGCCCTTGGCGGTGTAGGTGTGCGTGGGGTTGGCCTCGGTGGACGTGCCGCCGTCGCCGAACTCCCACCGGTAGGTCACCGGACCGCCTTCCGGGTCACCGGAGCCGGCGCTGGAGAACCGCACCGTCAGGGGTGAGGTCCCCGAGGTGGGCGTCGCCGTCGCGGTCGCGGTCGGGCTGCGGTCGCCGCTCTTGTAGTCGATGCGGTAGAGCCCGGAGTCGGGGTTGTCCCGACCGTAGCCGGAGCCCCATTCGAGCAGGTACATCGACCCGTCCGGGCCGAACTTCATGTCCAGCGGCGACTTGAAGCTCAGGTTCGACAGGAAGTCGTTGATCTTCAACAGCTTCCCGTCCTGGCCCACCCGGAACTCCCACATCCGGTTGCGCGACCACTCGCCGAAGAACGGCGTCTGGTCGAAGTAGGCCGGGAACTTGGTGGGCGACGGGTTGTTCGCGTCGTACTGGTAGATCGGGAACGCGCCCGGCGCCTCGCCGCCCGAGGGGCTGCCCATCTCCGGGAACTTGTTGCCGTTCGCGCCGTTGCCGTACCAGACCTCGGCCTTGCGCGCGGCCGGGAGCGTGGTCAGGCCGGTGTTGTTGGGCGAGTTGTTCACCGGCTGGTCGCAGTTGAACTTCGCGCCCGACTGCCCGGTGGCGAAGTTGTAGTCGTTGAACGGGATGTTGTCGCCGATGCAGTACGGCCAGCCGTAGAAGCCGGGCGACGTGATGACGTTCCACTCCACGGTCCCGCCGGGGCCGCGGTTGGCGTTGTCGTTCGCCGCGTCCGGGCCGTAGTCGGCCGCGTAGATCGCGCCCGACGTCGGGTGCACCGAGAAGCGGAACGGGTTGCGGAAGCCCATCGCGTAGATCTCGGGCTTCGTCCTGGCCGTGCCCGGCGCGAACATGTTGCCCGACGGGACGGTGTAGGTTCCGTTGGTCTCCGGGTGGATCCGCAGGATCTTGCCCCGCAGGTCGTTGGTGTTGGCCGCGGTCGCCTGGACGTCGTTGTTCGCCCAGCCCGGCCGCTCGTCGATCGGCGCGTAGCCGTCGGAGCGGTGCGGTTGGACGTCGTCGCCGGTGCCGATGTAGAGGTTGCCGTTCGGGCCGAACGCGATGTAGCCGCCGGTGTGGCCCGGTTCCGGCGCCTGGCGGGAGGACGGCACCTTCATCAGGATCCGCTCGCTGGACAGGTCCAGCGCGTCGCCGTTCACGGTGAACCGGGAGACGCGGGCGATGTCCTCGCCGCCGCCCGACGGCGAGTACATCAGGTAGATCCACTTGGTGGTGGCGAAGTTCGGGTCGAGCGCGAGCCCGGTCAGACCGTCCTCACCGCCCGTGTAGACGCTGAGGGTGGCCGCCGTGACGGTGGTGCGGGTGTCCGGCTTGTGGACCTTCACCTTGCCGCCGTACTCCGCGTAGAACACGCGGCCGTCCTTGGCGACGTCCAGCGCGGCCGGCCC
Organism: Actinosynnema sp. CA-299493; assembly: GCF_050946825.1. Taxonomy (NCBI): domain Bacteria; kingdom Bacillati; phylum Actinomycetota; class Actinomycetes; order Pseudonocardiales; family Pseudonocardiaceae; genus Actinosynnema; species Actinosynnema sp. CA-299493. The sequence continues at coordinate 5,992,868 of NZ_CP191993.1, read as the reverse complement.
GACGGTGTTGTCGTCCAGCGTCACCTTCTCGAAGCTGCTCCACACCGTGGGGCCGCAGTCGGCCTGCACCTTGCCGCCCGCCGACTCCACGCCGCCCTTGACGTGCTCGCGGAACAGCGGCTCGGAGTAGCTGGACGCCTGGTGGCCCATGGCGGTGGCCCACAGCCGGCCGCCCTCGTAGTTGCGGCACCACGAGATCGGGTGGTCGTACCCCATCCGGCTCGTGCCGGGGTCGTACGTCGTCTCGTCGGCGGTCACCAGCACGTGCGCGTTGCCGCGGACCGAGCGGGTGAAGTTGTACCACTCCTCGGTGCGCGTCCACCGGTCCGGCAGCGCCGTGCCCGACGGGTGCTTGCGGTCGGCGACCTTGGCGGTGCCGGACACGGTCGCCGAGTGCGCGGTCATGGTCGCGCCGAGCACCTGGTCCCACCACGGGAACGACTGCTCGATGTTCATGTCCGTGGCGTTGTGGATCGCGACGAAGCCGCCGCCGGCGCGCATGTACTTCTGCGCCGCGGCGCGCTGCGCGTCGTTGTCCCACACCATGCCGGAGGTCTGGAGCATGACGACCACGTCGAACGTGGCGAGGGTGGTGTCGTTGAAGACGGACGAGTCCTCGCTCTTGGTCAGCTCCCAGTCGTTCTGGGCCGCCAGTTGCTCGAACATCGTGATCCCGGCCGGGATCGAGTCGTGCCGGTAGGCGCCGGCCGCGGTCTTGCTGAACAGCAGGACGTGGAACCCTTCGGGGTGTGCGGGCGCCGGCGCGGAAGCCAGGCCCATCATCACCACCACGCAACCCATGATCGAAAACAGGCGCGCGAATCTGTGTCGCATTGCCACTCCTCTGGGGCATCTGAACGGCGACTGGCTGGATTACGCGGCGGCGGTGTGCGGCGGTGTCCGGCGGGTGTCGTCGGGACCGGTGTGCGGGAGGTGCGGCGGTGTCCGGTAGGTCTCACCGGAACCGGTGTGCGGTGCGCACGTGCTGCGGGAGCCCGGCGCGGCGGGGGTCCGGCCGGCGTGGCGCGTGGCGTCGCACCGGCTCGGGTGGGGAGTCCGTTCGGCTGGCACACCGCGAGGTGTCGGCCGCCGTGGGACTCAGGGCGTCCCACCGGGGGAGGCGGGCTCGCCCACGCTCGCCGGCGGTGATGATCGAGCCGATCGACGAGCTGACATGAGCGCTCCCTCGGTGCGTCGTTGCCCGGGTGCTAGATGTCATACACGTACTCGTACATCCGCCGCGATTTGTAGCACACATCCGGCGAACGAGTCCAGACGTCGGACGGCCGCCTCGGCGCTCACACGCCGCGGCGGACGAGGGTTGCTCAGCCGAAGAGCCGGCGCTGGATCTCGCTGCGGTAGTCCTGAAGGGTGTTGTCGATGTGCAGGCCGGCGGCCGTCGCGGCGGCTTCGGGGTCACCGTCGCGGATCGCCTCGTAGATCGCGAGGTGCTCGTCGACGGCCTCCGCCGCGTGTCCGCCGATGCTCCCGTGCAGGCCGATGGTGCTGGACTGGCGTTGCAGGCGGCGGGCTTCACGCACGGCGGCCACGAGGAACTGGTTGTGGGACGCCTCGGCGACGGCGAGGTGGAAGTCGTCGTCGCCGCGCTCGAACAGCGAGGACTGGTCGGTCAGGTGACCCTGTCGGCAGGTGTCGGCGGCGGCGCCGATGGCGCGCAGCTCGGCCGGGGTGGCGTGGATCGCGGCCAGTCGGCTGGCGGCGGTCTCCTGGACGCGGCGGAACTCGAAGAGCATGTAGACGTGGTCGAGGTTGGTCGGCAGGAAGAAGCCGCCCCACCGGGAGGAGCCGAGCATGCCCTCGTCGTCGGCCACGTAGAGCCCGCGCCCCTTGTGCGCCCGCACCCGCCCGATCGCGGAGAGGATCTTGACGGCTTCCCGCACCACCGTCCGGCTGGTCCCCATGCGCGCGGCCAGCTCGTTCTCGGTCGGCATCCGGTCGCCCGGCCGCAGCTCCAGCTCGGCGATCAGCTGGAGGATCTGCTCCGAGACGAGCTCGTAGCCCGGCCGGTAAGGACCGGGCGCCGGGGTGGTGTCCGACCGGCCGGTGGGGCCGTCCGGCACGAGTGCGCCATCCGTCAACGCCGCTCCTTAGTGACGGGTCGCCTGAAGGGTATGACGGCTCACCGCTGCCCGCCCAGCCTACATCCGGGTAGGGCGACCAACGCCGAGCGCGCGTCGCGGTGCCATGGCACTGGGACGTCGCAGGCGTGATCGTACGCCGAGCGAACGATGTGTGGTCGACCGGCCACCAAATAAGCATGCTCATTTCGGCCTGGGTGCCCGCATAGGTCATCCCAGGCGGCGATGGATAGGACTCACTCCTCGTGGTGAAGGATCGTTCCGGCGGTCTGCGGACCCCCACCGCTCACGGTGAGCCGTCCGCCAGGTAGGGGATGGTCTGAGGGCCCTCCGGCAGGACGCACACGCGGGCGCCGGGACCGGCGTCGGCGAGCGCGCGGGCGACGGTGGCCGAGATGTCGTCGGTCTGCTCCAGGTGGGCCGCGGCGAGGTCGGCGTCGCTCAGGAACGAGGTGCGCATGACGACCCGGCAGGTCGACTGGATGCGGGCCTGGATCTGCACCTGCCACTGGTCCGGAACGGTGTCGACGCGTGCGCTGATGTCCTCGAACAGCGCCTTGGGCGACGGGGCGGAGGCGAGGACCTGCCGGTAGGAGCCGTGGTCGGGGAAGCCGTCCCGGCACTCCGCCGCGCACACGATCACCCCGCCGGGGCGGACGACCTGGTGCGCCGCCGACATCCCCTTGACGGCCTGGTAGAGGTTCTGGTCCAGAGGGAAGCCGGAGTTCGTGGTGACGACCACGTCGAACGGCGCGTCCACGGGCCGCATGGCCATCCGCTTCGCCACGGCGGTCGCGGCGGCGTGCATCGGCGCCAGGTCGCCGCCGAACGCCGCGACGACGTCCTTGTCCCGGTTCAGGACCACGTCCAGCGCGAAGGTGACACCGGTGGCCGCGGCGATCGCGCGGACGTCGTCGTGGACCGGGTTGCCGTGCGTGATGCCCCAGGTGGCACGCGGGTCGCCGATCCGGGCGGCGTCGTGCAGGACCAGCACGGTCTCCAGCGCGGCGAGGCCCGGCGCGACCAGCTTCGGCCCGCCGGAGAAGCCCGCGAAGAAGTGCGGCTCCACGAAACCCGTGGTGATGCGCACGTCCGCGTCGACCCACTCGCGGTTCAGCCACACCGGCACGCCGTTCCCGTGCGTGCCGACCCACGTCAACCGGTCGCGGTCCCGCGCGTCGTGGTTGACGATCCGCACGGAGTCGACCACCTCGTCGCCGAACATCCGCCGCAGCTCGTCCTCGTCGTTGCCGCGGTGCGTCCCGGTCGCGACCAGGATCACCACGTCATCGAGGCGCACGACCCCGTCGAGCTCCGCGAGGATGGCGGGGATCATCAGCCGGCGCGGCTGCGGCCTGGTGCCGTCGCACGCCGAGATCGCGACCGTCTGGCCGGGGCGCACGCGGTCGCGCAACGGCGGCCCGGCGACGGGGGAGCGCAGCGCCGCGCGCAGGACGCCGGCCTGATCGGCGGCGGCGTCGTGGTGCACGGGCTGGACCACCGTGGTGGCCGCCGGGTCGAGGTCGATGTCCAACCCGGAGTCCCCGTAGGCGAGGCGCACCTTCACAGTCGTTCCTCCGGCAGTCGGTAGACGCGGGCGGCGGTGCCGCCGAAGACCTCGTCGCGCTCGGCGTCGGTCAGCCCGGCGGTCAGCCCCTCGGCCGCCGCGACGACCTCCTCGTAGGAGCCCGCGAGCAGGCAGACCGGCCAGTCGGAGCCGAACGCCACCCGCGACGGCCCGAACGCCTCCAGCACCGCGTCGGCGTACGGGCGCAGGTCCGCCACGGTCCACCCGACGGGATCGGCCTCGGTGATCATGCCCGACAACTTACAGGTGACGTTCGGCTCGGCGGCGAGCTCGCGCAGGTGCGACGCCCAGGGTTCGAGGTCGCCGGAGACGATCGGGGGCTTCGACAGGTGGTCCAGCACGAACGTCGCCCCGGGCAGCTCGCGCACGGTCTCGATCGCCGCGGGCAGCTGGTGGACGAGGGTGAGCAGGTCGTAGGCCAGCCCCGCGTCGGCGACCGCGCGCAGCCCGCGCCGGACGTCCGGCCGGGTCAACCAGCGCGGGTCCGACTCGCCCTGCACCAGGTGCCGCACGCCGACCAGCAGCTCGCCGCCGGGACCCTCGCGCAGGGCGGCGAGCACCTCGTCGACGCCGGGGTCGGTGAGGTCGACCCACCCGACGACACCCGCCACCAGCCCCTTGCCCTCGTCGGCCGACAGGGCCAGGAAGTCGGCGGTCTCCGCGACCTCGGGGACGACCTGGACCAGGACCGTCCGGTCGATCTCCGCCACCGCCGCCACGGCCGACAGGTCGTCCAGGGTGAAGTCGCGGCGGATCGGGGCGAGGTCCTCGCCGGCCAACCAGTCGTGGGCGCGCCGGCTCGGCCCCGGCCGGTCCGGCGGCCCCGGCAGGAGCCGCCAGACGTGGTGGTGCGCGTCGATCCGGGTCATGTCGTCTCCACCTCGGTCGGCAGGGCATCCCTGTCGCCCTACCGTGCCACGACCGCCACCGGGAACGACGACGGCCGCGGCGCGGTAGGGCGGCGGTCAGGCCCGCTGGAGCAGGAACCGCTGGTTGGTGCTGCCGGTGGGGGTCCACTGCGAGATGCGGGCGCCGTCGGCCGTCGAGGCGGACCACACGTCCAGCGCGAGGCCGCTCTGCTGGTTGACCACGCTGACCACGCCACCGCCGTGGTCGACCAGCCGCCACAGCTGGTTCGAGGTGCCCGCATCACGCTGCTGGGTGATGTCGGTGCCGGTGGCGGTGCCGGCGACCTGGAGCACCAGCCCGCTGTGCCTGGCCCGGATGCGGTAGTGGTCGCCGGAGGGCAGGAAGTCGAACTGCTGGTTGAGGCCGCCGGTGGCCGACCACTGGACCAGCGTCGCGCCGGCCGCGGTCGAGGCGCCGTTGACGTCGGCCCGCTTCCCGCTGTGCTGCGCCACCAGGTGGTAGTTCACCCCCGGCACCACCAGCGCCGGCTGTCCCTGGGCGGTCACGCGGTAGGTGTGGCGCGCCTGCCCGGCGAACCGGATCAGGTCGGGCTCCAGCCGCTCCGGCTGGACCGCCGCGCCGCTGGTCACGTCCAGCAGTTCGTAGGTGCCGGTGAACACCCGGCCCCGGACCTTGACGGCGCCGTCGCGGTCGGGGGTGATGGTCAGCTCCCTGGCCGAACCGCCGCTCCACGTGGCGCCCACCGTGTGCCCACCCCGGCCGCGCAGGCCGTCCACCCTGCCGGCGGGCCAGGCGGACGGCAGCGCGGGCAGCAGGTGCAGCTCGCCGTTGTGGCTGTGCAGCAGCATCTCCGCGATGCCGGAGGTCGCGCCGAAGTTGCCGTCGATCTGGAACGGCGGGTGCAGGTCGAACATGTTGGGCGCGAGCCTGGCCGGTGTCACCAGGTAGCGGATCAGGTCGTGCGCCCGGCCGCCCTCCTCCATCCGCGCCCAGTAGTTGATCTTCCAGGCCAGTGACCAGCCGGTGCCGTCGTCGCCGCGCAGCTGGAGCGTCCGGCGGGCGGCCTCGAACAGCTGGGGCGTGCCGCGCTTGGTGATCTGGTTGCTCGGGTGCAGTCCGTACAGGTGGGAGACGTGCCGGTGGTTCGGCTCGGTCTCGACCCAGTCGTAGAGCCACTCCATGACGTTCCCGCGCGAGCCGACCCGCGTCGGCGCCAGCCGCTGGCTCGTCGCGCGCACCCGCGTCCGGAAGTCGGTGTCCACGCCGAGCACCTCCGAGGCGCGGGCGCAGCCCTCGAACAGGTCGCGCAGGATCTGCATGTCCATCGTGGGGCCCGCGGCCACGCTGGCGTTCGCGTGGTGCGGCAGTTCCGGGGAGTTCGAGGGGTTGGTGACCAGCCACTTCAGCGTCGGCTCCTCCACGAGGGTGTCGAGGAAGAACTGCGCCGAGCCCTTCAGCGCGGGGTAGTAGGACCGCAGGAACTCCACGTCGCCGGTGAACAGGTAGTGGTCCCAGATCATGGTGGCGAGCCAGGCGCCCCCGGTCTGCCACATGCCCCAGAGCGCGCCGTCCACGACCGAGGAGCCCCGCCACCCGTCGGTGTTGTGGTGGGTGACCCAACCACCGGCGCCGTACTGCGCGCGCGCGGTGCGGGCGCCGGTCGCGGTGAGGTCGTTGATCATGCGGAACACCGGCTCGTAGCACTCGGCGAGGTTCGTCGTGTCGGTCGGCCAGTAGTTCATCGGCAGGTTGGCGTTGAGGGTGTACTTCGAGTCCCACGACGGGGCCAGCTGGTCGTTCCAGATCCCCTGCAGGTTCGCGGGCTGGGTGCCCGGCCGCGACGACGAGATCAGCAGGTACCGGCCGTACTGGAACAGCAGGGCGGAGAACTGCGGGTCGGTCGTGGTGCTGTGCCGGGAGATCCGGACGTCGGTCGGCTGGTCCGCCGCCGCGGTCCGGCCGACGTCGAGGGTGACGCGCCCGAACAGCTGCTGGTAGTCGGCCACGTGCCGGCCGCGCAGCACGTCGTACGCCGTGCCCTGGGCGGCGTTGAGGCGTCCCCGCGCGATGCCCTGGTAGTCGCCCGCCACGTTCCGGTAGTCGACGTAGCTGGTGCCGATCGAGATCAACAGGGTGACGCTGTCGGCGTTGGTCACCCGCAGCGTGCCGCCGGAGCTGCTGGTGCTCCCGCCCGTGGCGACGGCCTTGGCCAGCGCGAGGAACCGGACGGCGCCCGCGATGCCCCGGTGGTCGCCGGACCGGCCGTCCAACCCGATCGTCGTGCCGTCCGGGCTCGACGCCGTCGCCCGCTGCGGCGTGCTGAACGAGGCGGTGAACGAGATCGACCCGGGCGTCTCGGCCGTCAGGCGCACGGCGATCACCTGGTCGGGCGCGCTGGCGATCACCTCGCGCCGGTGGCGCACGTTGTTCGCCACGTAGGTCACCACCGTGGTGGCGGTGGTCAGGTCGAGCCACCGCTGGTACCCGGACAGCCCGTTCGGGGTGGGGAACGTGAGCCTGAGGTCGCCCACCGGCTGGTAGGCGAGCTGGGCGGCCGGGCTGCCCAGCATCGCCTGGTCGATGAGGGCCTGCGCCTGCGACCACTGGTTCGCGAACACCAGGCGTCTGATCTCCGCCAGGGCCGCCGCGCCCCGCGTGTTGGTGTAGTCGTGAGGACCGCCCGCCCACACCGTGTCCTCGTTGAGCTGCAACCGCTCGGTGTCGGCGTTGCCGAAGACCATCGCGCCGAGGCGGCCGTTGCCGATCGGCAGCGCGCGCAACCACTCCGTGCCGGCCTGCCGGTCGTACCACAGCGCCAGGTCGTTGATCGCGCGCACTTCCGGCGGCGCGGCCGAGTCGGCCCGGGCCACCGCCGTCCACCCGGTCGGCGCCAGCACGGCCCCGGCGCTCACCGCACCGAGCTTCATGAGTCGCCTACGTGGCAAATCCGACATGCTGGACCCTCCAAAGCGGACGGTGGTGGACCGGGATCGGGGACGCGACTGTCCTCAGTGGCTGGTGGACCGCCGGAGCGGCGCGACGTCCCCAGCTCAACCGAAGCCCCCGGGCAACGTAGCCACCGGCGAACGTTGCCGTCAATGCCGAGGGGAGCGAGCGGTGTTAGCGATAACACGACTCGTCCAACCGGCTGAACCCGGAGGAACGGCGTTTGAAAGATGATGGTGAAACAATCGGAAAGCCCGTGCGTTGCCTTGTCGGCTAAAGAGTTAGCGCTAACAATTTTAGCAACGCGGAACGTTGACGCCCCGGGTCGCCGGTGGCTACGGTGCGGGAGGCTCCGGCGAGACCCGCGCCTCGGTTCGAGGTGGGTGGCCCGGCCGCGCCCGTCGACGATGACGAGGGGGCTCTTCGATGCGACGACCACGTTGGGGTCGACCGGGTGCCGTGTCCCGGCCGGCTCACCCACCCGACCGCGGTCGGGTGGTCGGTCCCGCCCCCGTCGTTGTCAGGTCCATTGAGGACACTGTGAGCCGAGACGGCCGAACGTCCGGTGAGCGATCGGCGAAGTCGTTGCTTCAGCCGATCATCAGCACCTAGTCTCCCCTCGGTTCGAGTCGGTTCGAACCGCGCACCGCCCGATTCGTTCGGAGTACCCATGGTTCAACGGCGAACTGTCCCGGTCGTGCCCGCTGCCTCCGCGATCGCGTGCGGAGTCGGTCCGCCGCGACCAGTCCGCGCCGGCCGGTCGACGGGCTGACCGCGCGAATCCGCCACCTTTCTTCCTGACCCCGACTGGGAGCGCTCCCGGGCAATTCCGGGCACGCCTTCGGGCAGGAAGAGCACCGGTGCGTCGCCGCCCCGCGCGCCGGCCGTCTCGAAACCCCTGTCAGCAGAGATCAAAAGGGTGTGAGCCTGCCATGAGATACCGAGTCAGGGCGGCGATGACCGCCGCTCTCCTCGTGGCCGCCGGTGTGGTGGCGACGGTGATCGGCTCGACGTCACCGGCCTCCGCGCACGCGGTCAACCCCGCCGACTTCCAGCAGGTCGAACTGGCCCGAGGGGTCGCCGAGGTGGGTGAGCCGATGACGCTCGCCGTGCTCCCGGACCGCTCGGTGCTGCACACCGCCCGCAACGGGACGCTGCGCCGCACCACGGCCGCGGGCGTCACCAGCGTGATCGGCACGGTGCCGGTCTACACGCACGACGAGGAAGGCCTCCAGGGCATCGGGGTCGACCCCGGTTTCGCCACGAACCGGTTCATCTACCTGTTCTACGCGCCGCCGCTGTCCACCCCGGGTGGTGACGCACCGGCCACCGGGTCGGACTTCTCGGCGTGGAAGGGGGTCAACCGGCTGGCCCGGTTCACCCTGAACGCCGACTACACGCTGAACCTGGCCAGCCAGGTCACCGTGCTGGAGGTCGGGACCGACCGGGGCAACTGCTGCCACGTCGGCGGCGACATCGACTTCGACGCGGCCGGCAACCTGTACCTGTCCACCGGCGACGACTCCAACCCGTTCGACTCGAGCGGCTACGCCCCGATCGACGAGCGGACCAACCGCAACCCGGTCTACGACGCGCAGCGCAGCGCCGGCAACACGAACGACCTGCGCGGCAAGGTGCTGCGGATCAAGGTGAACGCCAACGGGTCGTACTCGATCCCGTCGGGCAACCTGTTCCCGGTCGGCACCGCCAACACCCGGCCCGAGATCTACGCGATGGGCCTGCGCAACCCGTTCCGCTTCAACGTGGACAAGGCGACCGGCGCGATCTACCTCGGCGAGTACGGGCCCGACGCGGGCACGAGCAGCAACACGCGCGGACCCGCCGGCCTGGTGGAGTTCAACCGGATCACCTCGGCGGGCAACTTCGGCTGGCCGTACTGCGTCGGCTCGAACACCACGTCCGAGGCGTACGTGGACTACAACTTCGCCACCGGGCAGTCCGGCAGCCGGTTCAACTGCGCCGCGCCGGCCAACAACTCGCCGCGCAACACCGGCCTGGGCACCCTGCCGGCCGCGAAGTCGGCGTGGATCAAGTACGACAACTGCTCGTTCTCCGCGTTCGGCTGCGGCTCGGAGTCCCCGATGGCGGCGCCGGTGTACCGGTACGACGCGGCCAACCCGTCGTCGATCAAGTTCCCGCCCGCGCTGGACGGGCACGTGTTCGCCACCGAGTTCGGCCGGCGCTGGATCAAGACCATCGACGTCAACGCCGACGGGTCGGCCGGGCAGGTCAGCGATTTCCCGTGGCGCGGCACGCAGGTCATGGACGCGACCTTCGGCCCCGACGGCGCCCTGTACGTGCTGGACTACGGCACCGGCTGGGGCAGCGGCGACGCCAGCTCCGCGCTCTACCGCATCGAGTACAACCCGGCCGGGAACAAGGCGCCGACCGCACGGGCCGCCGCCGACCGCGTCTCCGGCAGCGCGCCGCTGACGGTGAACTTCTCGTCGGCGGGCTCGTCGGACCCCGAGGGCACCGCGCTGAGCTACGCGTGGAACTTCGGCGACGGCACCACGTCCACGGCCGCCAACCCGAGCCACACCTTCACGGCCAACGGCCAGTACTCGGTGACGCTCACGGTGACCGACACCGGCGGCCGGTCCGGCTCCGCCGGCGTGTCCATCTCGGTCGGCAACACCGCACCGACGGTCAGGCTGGACACACCCGTCAACGGGTCGCTGTTCAGCTTCGGCGACTCCGTGCCGTACACCATCACGGCGGCGGACGCGGAGGACGGCACGATCGACTGCACCCGGGTGAAGCTGAGCTACCTGCTCGGCCACGACAGCCACGGGCACCCGATCACCACGCAGACCGGCTGCTCGGGCACGTTGCAGATCCCGGTGGACGGTGAGCACGACACGGCGGCGAACCTGTTCGCGGTGTTCGACGCCGAGTACACCGACTCCGGCGCGAACGGCCAGCCGCCGGTGACCACGCACACGCAGCACGTGCTCCAGCTGCGGCACCGCCAGGCCGAGCACTACTCGACGCAGTCCGGCACCGCGCTCTACGACAAGGCGCCCGCCGAGGGCGGCCGGACCGTCGGCGACATCCAGAACGGCGACTGGATCGCGTTCGAGCCGTACGCGCTCGGGGCGTCCACGAAGTTCACCGCGCGGGTGTCGTCCGCGGGCGCCGGCGGCACGCTGTCCGTGCGGACCGGTTCGCCCACCGGACCGGTGCTCGGCACCGCGACCGTGCCGGTGACCGGCGGGTGGGAGACGTTCACCGACGTGTCCGCCACCCTGTCCAACGTGCCGAGCGGGACCGTCGCGCTGTACCTGACGTTCGCGGGCGGCACGGGCACCTTGTTCGACGTGGACGCCTACACGTTCGGCACGTCGACGGGTGGCACGCGGACCGGGCCGATCGTCGGTGTCGCGAGCAAGTGCGTGGACGTCAACGGCGGCAGTTCCACCGACGGCGCCAAGGTCCAGCTGTGGACCTGCAACAGCGGCGCGAACCAGCGCTGGACGGTCAACGGGTCCACCCTGCGCGCGCTGGACAAGTGCATGGAGACCGCCGGCACCGCCGACGGCAGCCTGGTGCGGTTGTGGACCTGCAACGGCGGCAGCGCCCAGAACTGGGCCGCCGGCGCCAACGGCTCGCTGGTGCACTCGCAGTCGGGCAAGTGCCTGGACGCCAACGGCGCCAGCTCCGCCGACGGCACGCAGCTGATCATCTGGAGCTGCCACGGCGGCACCAACCAGCGGTGGACCCTGCCCTGACCCACCGGCCCCGACGAAACCCCACCACCAGACGACACCTGCCCGGGTGACACCGGCAAGGACCGCGACGTGGCGTCGTTCCCACGACCGGAGCGACGCCACGTCGCCCTCCTCCCAGGAGGCAAAGAGATGAGATTCCCCCTCGCCCGGCGCGTGATCGGAGTGGCCGCGGCCGCCCTGACCGTCGCCGCGCTCAACTCCAGCCCGCCGGCCGTCGCGGCCGACGCGCCGTACGACGTGCTGGTCTTCTCCAAGACCGCCGGCTTCCGCCACGACGCGATCCCGGCCGGCATCCAGCTGATCCGGGACCTGGGCGCGGCCAACAGCTTCACGGTGACCGCCACCGAGGACTCGAACCACTTCACCGGCGCCAACCTGGCCAAGTACGAGACGGTGGTGTTCCTCAACACCACCGGCGACGTGCTCAACGCCACGCAGCAGACCGCGTTCGAGTCCTACGTCCGAGGCGGTGGCGGGTACGTCGGCATCCACTCGGCGTCCGACACCGAGTACGACTGGCCGTTCTACGGCGAGCTGGTCGGCACCTACTTCACCTCGCACCCGGCGATCCAGCAGGCCACCGTCCGGGTCGAGAACCGGGCGCACCCGGCCACCGCGCACCTCGCGCCGGCGTGGACCCGGACCGACGAGTGGTACAACTTCCGCGGCAGCGTCCGGTCGACGGCCCGGGTCCTGGCGACCCTGGACGAGTCGACCTACAGCGGCGGCTCGATGGGCGGCGACCACCCCCACACCTGGTGCAAGACCGTCCAGGGCGGGCGCTCGTTCTACACCGGCAGCGGCCACACCCAGTCGAGCTACGCCGAGGCCGGGTTCCGCGCCATGGTCCTCGGTGGCATCCGCTACACGGCCAACCGGGCCGACGCGGACTGCCGACCGGAGAACGGGTACACCACGGTGTACAACGGCTCCACGAACGGCTGGTCGCAGGCGGGTCCGGGCGGCTTCACCAACAGCGACAACACGCTGACCTCGTTCGACGGCCAAGGCCTGCTCTGGAACAGCGCGCGCGAGTACCGCTCCTACTCGCTCAAGCTGGACTGGCGGATGCCCGGCGACGACAACTCCGGCGTCTTCGTCGGCTTCCCGGCGAGCAGCGACCCGAACTCCGCGATGGCCAACGGCTACGAGGTGCAGATCGACGCCACCGACACCGCGGACCGGACGACCGGCGCGATCTACGGGTTCAAGGGCGCCGACCAGGCCGCCCGCGACGCCGCGCTCAACCCACCCGGTGAGTGGAACACCTTCGAGCTGCTGGTCGAGGGCGAGCGCCTCCAGGTGTTCCTCAACGGCACGCGGATCAACGACTTCACCAACACCGACCCGGCCCGGTCGCTGGTGTCCGGGCACATCGGCATCCAGAACCACGGCACGGGCGACGACGTGTCGTTCCGCAACATCCGCATCAAGGAGCTGGGCGGCGTCGTCACGCGCACCGGGCCGATCACCGGCGCGTCCGGCAAGTGCGTCGACGTGAACGGCGGCAGCTCGGTCGACGGCGCGAAGGTGCAGCTGTGGACGTGCAACAGCGGCGTGAACCAGCGCTGGACGGTCAACGGGTCCACCCTGCGCGCGCTGGACAAGTGCATGGAGGTGTCGGGCACGGCCAACGGCGCCGCGGTCCGCTTGTGGACGTGCAACGGCAGCGGTGGCCAGAACTGGACCGCGGGCGCCAACGGCTCGCTGGTGAACCCCCAGTCGGGCAAGTGCCTGGACGCCAACGGCGGCAGCTCCGCGGACGGCACCCAGTTGATCGTCTGGAGCTGCCACGGCGGCACCAACCAGCGGTGGACCCTGCCTTGAACCCGGAGGAGCGCTCGATGAAAGCCGGTGGTGAGACCCTCGCCTCCCCTCAGCCGCGACGCCGACGACCGGTGACCGCCGCCGTGACGGCGGTGCTGCTCGCGGCCGGCACGATGACCGCGGTGACCGCGGCGCCGGCCGCTGCCGCCACGGTCGACACCAGCGCGTGGTACGTGCTGGTGAACCGCAACAGCGGCAAGGCGCTGGACGTGTACGGCCTGGCGACCAACGACGGTGGCCGCATCACCCAGTGGACCCGCAACGACGGCGCCAACCAGCAGTGGCAGTTCCTGGACTCCGGTGGCGGCTACTACCGGCTCAAGTCGCGCCACTCCGGCAAGGTCCTCGACGTGCCGAACTCCTCGACCGCCGACGGCGCCGTCGTCCAGCAGTGGACCGACCACGGCGGCACCAACCAGCAGTTCCGGCTGGCCGACTCCGACGGCGGCCACGTGCGGCTGGTCGCCCGGCACAGCACCAAGGCCGTCGAGGTCCAGGGCTCGTCGACGGCGGACGGCGCGAACGTCGTGCAGTACGCCGACACGGGCGGGAACAACCAGCAGTGGCAGCTGGCCAAGGTGTCGGGCGGCGGCGACCCCGGTGGCACCGGTTGCGGCAAGGCCCCGACCCTGCGCAGCGGCGCGCAGACGATCCAGAGCAGCGGCAAGAACCGCGGCTTCGTCCTGCGGGTCCCCGACGGCTACGACAACACCCGCCCGTACCGGTTGATCTTCGGGTTCCACTGGAACGGCGGCACGATGAACGACGTGTCGGGTGGTGGGACGAGCGGTGCGGCGTGGTCGTACTACGGGATGCAGGAGCAGTCGAACAACAGCGCGATCCTGGTGGCGCCGCAGGGCCTGGGCAACGGGTGGGCCAACTCGGGCGGCGAGGACGTGGTGTTCGTCGACGACATGATCAGGCGGATCGAGGCCGACCTGTGCGTCGACCCGAAGCTGCGGTTCGCGATGGGCTTCAGCTACGGCGGCGGCATGAGCTACTCGCTGGCGTGCTCGCGGGCGACGGTGTTCCGCGCCGTGGTGGTCTACGCGGGTGGGCAGCTGAGCGGGTGCTCCGGTGGCACGCAGCCGGTCGCCTACTTCGGGATCCACGGCATCTCGGACAACGTGCTGAACATCTCGGCGGGCCGGTCGTTGCGCGACCGGTTCGTGGCGAACAACGGCTGTGCCGCGCAGAGCCCGCGCGAACCGGCCGCGGGCAGCCGCACGCACATCACGACGACGTACTCGTGCCGGGCGGGTTACCCGGTGCAGTGGGCCGCGTTCGACGGGGGCCACGGCCCGGGTCCGGTCGACGGCTGCTCGTGCGAGGACGGCGTCCGCACCTGGACCAAGGGTGAGGCCTGGAGGTTCATCTCCCAGTTCTGACCACGAACCGGTCCACCGGTGCGGGAAGCGGGACGCCTGGGCTCTGCCCAGGCGTCCCGAAGCCTTGCCCGCCCAGGGTCTCGCTCGGCCGGGCCGAGGATCGTCCACAGTGGATTTGGGGATCGTCGTCTCCGTCACCACGACGAGGTGGACCACATGCGCAGTGCTGCCAACGGTTTGATTGACAGGCGGCCGGCGGCGCTTCTACGGTTCGCTCCAGGGCCGTGATCCGCCGAACAGCGGCGGACCGAATTCCCCGGAGCGCACGGCCGTTCGGCGGGCAGGCGCGCGGCCGGGCTGCCCCGGTCGTCGGCGGCAGCCGCGGCCGGGCCGACCGCGGCACCCAGTTCGAAGGGATGACCAATGGCGGATGAGTCCACCGGGCTCTGGCTGATCGGCGCGCGCGGCTCGGTCGCGACGACCGCGGTGTGCGGGCTGCTGGCCCTGCGCGCGGGCCTGACACCGGTGACCGGTTGCGTGACCGAGCGCCCCGAGCTGGCCGGCGTCACCCTGCCCGGGTGGTCGGACCTCGTCGTCGGCGGGCACGACATCGCGCAGACACCCCTGGAGAAGCGGGCCGAGCTGCTGGCCGAGGGAGGTGTGCTGCCGCACCACCTGCTGGAGAGCGTCAGGCCCGGCCTGCGCGAGGTGGACGGCGAGATCCGGACGGCGCGCTTCGACGGCGTCCAGGCCGACGTCGCCCGGCGGCTGGCCGCCGACATCACCGGGTTCCGCGCCCGGCACCGGCTCGCCCGGGTCGTCGTGGTCGACGTGTCGTCCACGGAACCGCCCGTGCCGTCGCTGCCGGAGCACGCCGACCTGGCCGCGCTGGAGCGGGCGATGGCCGATCCCGACCGGACCGTGCTGCCGCCCAGTTCGCTGGCCGCCTACGCGGCGCTCACGGCGGGCTGCCCGTACGTCGGGTTCACCCCCTCCACCGGGATCGCCCTGCCCGCGCTGGAGGAGCTGGCCCGGCGGGAAGGGCTGCCCTACGCCGGGCGGGACGGCAAGACCGGTGAGACCCTGCTGCGCACGGTGCTCGCGCCGATGTTCACCGCGCGGGCGCTGTCGGTCCGGTCGTGGGCGGGCACCAACCTGCTCGGCGGGGGTGACGGCGCGACGCTGGAGGACCCGGCGCACGCCGACAGCAAGCTGCGGTCCAAGGCCAACGGCCTCGCGGCGCTGCTCGGCGGCGACGTGACCGCGCCCCTGCACATCGACAACGTGCCGGACCTCGGCGAGACGAAGACCGCCTGGGACCACGTGTCGTTCGAGGGGTTCCTCGGCGCGCGGATGACCCTGCAGTTCACCTGGACCGGCCTGGACTCGGCGCTGGCGGCGCCGCTGGTGCTCGACCTGACCCGGCTGGTCGCCGCGGCGCACGCGGCGGGGGAGAGCGGCGCGCTGGGCGCGTTGGCGTTCTTCTTCAAGGACCCCCTGGGAAGCGACGAGCACCGCTTCGCCGAGCAGACGCGCGAGCTGTACGAGTGGGCGGGAGGGCTGGGATGAGGTCGTGCCGGGAACCCGTCCTGACCGGTGCCGGCATCGAGCTCGCGGCGGCCGGGCGCGACGCGGTGCCGCCGGACCCGTCCGCCGCACGTGTGCGCGAGGCGACCAAGGCGGGCACCCGCGGGTCGGTGCTGCCGTTGGCGCGGGCGCTGGGCCGGAAGGTGGGTCCGACGTGACGTTCGACCTCGGTTACGGCACCAACGGGTTCGCCGACCACCGCTTGGACGACGTCCTCGCGGTCATCGCACCCGCGCGGCGGTGAGGGCGCACGCGGTCGGTGGCATCCGGGCGTCACCGCGCACGGGTGCTCGGCTCATCGAGGCGGCGCCACGGAGTCGCGGTGGCGCACGGGCATCGGGACGCGGTAGGTGCCGCCCCGGCGCAGGCGGTCCGGATCGGGTCGGTCGGCGTCGGCGAAGAGGAGGTCGACGGCCTTCGCGCCCAGGTCGTGGTGCGGCAGGGCGACGGTGGTGAGGCCGGGGCGCAGCCACGAGGCGATGGGGTGGTCGTCGAACGAGACGACGGAGACGTCGTCGGGCACGCTGAGGCCGGCGTCCTGCAACGCCTGGTAGGCGCCGAGCGCGAGCCGGTCGTCCAGGCAGATCAACGCCCGCGGCCGGGCCTCGTCCAACAGGTCCCTGGTCGCCTCGAAGCCGTACTTCGGCAGCCACCAGCGGCACGCGTGCCCGCTCTCCACCTCGACGCCCACCTCGCCCAGTTCCCGGCGGATGCCGGTGAGCCGGTCGAACGCGGCGGTCCGGCCCGGCGGCACGTCGTTCCCGGACGGGCTGACGCCGATGAGGTGGATGCCCTCGCCGTGGCCGGCGTCGAGGAGCACGCGCGCGGCGGCGCGGCCCGCCCGCACCTCGTCGGGCAGGACCGAGACCAGCCGGGACGGCTCCCGGGGCAGCACGTTGAGCAGCACCGCCGGGCCGGTGGCGAGCTCGGCCGGGATGCTGATCGTCCTGGTGTGCACCGAGGCGAGGATGATGCCGTCGACCTGGTAGTCGTGCATCGTCTCGATCAGCGTGCGCTGGAAGCCGGCGTCACCCTCGGTCTCACCGAACAGCAGCGTGACGCCGTGCCTGCGGGCCGCACCGAGCGCACCCTTGATCATGTGGCCCGCGAGCCGCGAGCTGGCCACGGAGTCGGACACGAAGGCGATCGTCTGCGTCCTCGCCCCGCGTTGCCCCATCGGGACCCGGTCGCGGCGGTACTCCAACTCCGTCGCCGCCTCGCGGACCCGGCGCTGCATCTCCTCGGAGATCCGCAGGTCCCGGCCGCGCCCCGACAACACCAGGGACACGGTGGTCTGGGAGACGCCGACCACCTTGGCCACGTCGGCGAGGGTGACCCGTCGTGAGCCCACCGTGGACCTCCCGTTCTCCGAGTCCGTTCTCCGAGTCCGGCCGCCGGTGCGCGACGACCGGTGCGTGCACGACGAAGGGGGCGTTCGCGTCGAGGATCGGTGCCGGGAGCGCTCCCAGAGATGGTGGGGCGTCGCACGACGGCCGGACGTCAGCCGTCCGTCAGCCGAGGACGCCGGTCCGGTGCGCACAGGGTGCGCGGCCGTTCGGCCGTTGTGGCATGAGCTGCTCCACTACGTCGTGGTGCTCGTGGGCCGGAGTCCGACGAGCCGGATCTCCTTCGATGAGTAAGACTCATCGCGGCGTCTTCTCGCTACTCATGACAGCCTGTGCATGCCTGTTACGTCAAGGGAAAGACGAAAATATTTCGTGCCACGGTGGCATACGCGTGGTCATTGGCTTGATTGGCCGGCGAATCCAGGGCAGGTGATTCGGTTAAGTACTACTCATCATTCCCAGGCGGGTCGTGCGTCGGTATGCTGGCCGGAGTCGTCGGCCGCGAGCCGGACGACGCTCAGCGGAGTGGCTGCGCGGAGGGGGTGGTGTCGTCGGGTGGCGACCTAGCGCTCCAGGCGGCTCGGGTCCCCGTTGTCGGTTCGGCGCACCAACCACGCTTCGGTGATGTGGGTGAACATGGCGTCGGCGGCGCCGGCCGGGTCGTGCGCCGCGATCCGCTCGTAGACCCGGCGGTGCCCCTGGTTGGACGCCACGCACAACGCCCGCTCGCTCCGGCCCATGTAGCGGGCGGTGTTGATGACCTGGCTCTCCAGCGAGCGCACGACGCCGCGGGCGATCCGGTTGCCCGACGCCTGCATGACCGTGTCGTGGAAGGCGCGGTCCTGCTCGCGGTAGGCCTCGGGGTCGTCGACGAGCAGGTCCATCCGGTCCACGAGCGCGCGTAGCCGGTCGATCGTGCCCTGGTCGGCCGTGCGGGCGGTCACCTGGGCCATGTCCGATTCGAGGAGGCGGCGGGTGACCACGAGGTCGTCGAGCACGGCCAGCGTCTCGTCCTCGGCGATGGTGGCCGCGAGGACGAGCTCGTCCAGCATGTTCCACGTCGTCGGCTGGGTGACCGTGGTGCCGGCGCCTTGGCGCACCTGGACCAGGCCCTTCTCCTGGAGGACCTTCACCGCTTCGCGGATGACGGTCCGGCTCACCGAGAAGGTCGCGCCCAGCGCGGGCTCGGGCGGCAGGGGCGTGCCGGGCGGGTGGACGCCGCGGACGATGCGGCCCACGAGCTCCGCGGTGACCGCCTTGGCCAGGTTGGTCGGTCGACGCGCCCACTCGGGAGGAGCGGGGGAGTCGTCGGTCGGTCGCCGGCCCGCTGCGGTCATCTTTCCTCCGGTTGCGCCACGCGCCCCGGTGCTCCAGGGCTGCTCCGAGTATACGTAGGACCGTTGACGTCAGACGTCATACGAGTTAGGTTTGTGCACCAATCGCGCCGAGCGCCGAGACGCCCGGCCGCCGTCTGGGAAGTGAGCAGCGATGAAGCAGCGCGCACTGTGGTCGGCTGCCGTGGTCCTGGGGTTGGCCCTGGCGTCGGGCTGCGGGAGTGCCACGGCGCCGGGAACCTCCGGCAGCTCCGGCGACAAGCTGGTGGTCTGGGACTGGAAGTCCGGCGACGCGAACGTGGCCGCGTACCTGGACAAGGCGAAAGCCGACTTCGCGAAGAGCCACCCGGACGTCGACGTCGAGTTCGTGGCGCAGCCGTTCGACCAGTACTACACGCTGCTCGGGGCGGCGATCCAGGCCGGCAAGGGGCCGGACGTCATGCTCTTCAACGGTGGCGGCCAACTCCGGGACCGGGTCGACGCGCTGGTGCCGCTGGACGAGTACGTGGACCAGGACAAGCAGCGGCTGGCCGGCTGGGAGGCGTTCACCCGGGACGGGAAGACCTACGCCTCGCCGGTGACGCTGCAAGGTCACCCGCTCTACTACAACAAGGCGCTGTACGAGCAGGCCGGGCTGGACCCCGAGGCGCCCGCCGAGAAGTGGGACGACTTCGTCGAGGACTGCGGCGTCATCACCGGCAAGACGGGCGCCAAGTGCTTCGGCGTGGGCAACAAGGAAGGCATCGGCATCCAGTTCTTCCTGTCCAGCATCGGTTCGGCGGTGCTCACGCCGCAGGAGTACGACGACTGGGTCGCCGGGAAGCGGGACTGGTCCTCGCCGAACGTGAAGCGGGTCTTCGAGCTCTGGAAGCAGGTCAACGACGACGGCCTGAACAACGACGGGGTCAACTCCACCGCGATGTTCAACGACGCGTTCGCGGTCTTCCAGTCGGCCAAGGCCGCGCACATCATCGGCCTGATGTCCGACATCGGGCACTGGAAGGACTTCGCCGAGTTCCTCGACCCGGCCGACGTGGGCGTCATGGCCGCGCCGGTGGTCAACCCCGCGGCGACGCCGAGCCTGCCCTACGACGGCGGCATCGGCTACGCGGTCGCCAAGTGGACCAAGGACCCGAAGACGGCCGCCGACCTGGTCCGGTCGTTGACGTCGGCGGAGGCGCTGAAGGCCTTCTACGCGGACGCGGGCGCGATCGCGTCCGACACCACCATCGACGTCTCCGCCGGCGGCCCGGCCGTCACCACGATCGTTGCGGGGCTCAAGACCGGCAAGCCGGCCCTGCACGTCGCCCTGTCCAGCAAGACGATCGACCTGATGGGCCGCCTCTCGCAGCAGCTGCTCAGCGGCTCGGCCACGGTGGACGAGGCCGTCGCGCAGCTGGCCGCCTCCGACAAGGCGAGTTGACCCGTGCCGTCCGGGGGTTCTCCGTCCTCGGTGCGCCCGGTCGTCGCGGAGCCGGGCGCGGAGGAGGTGGTCGCCGCGGCGGCGGCCCGGCGACCGGCGGGGCGGTCCCCGCGGCGCTCCCGCCGCGGGTCGCGGACCGAGCGCCTGGCGCCGCTCGTCCTGGTGGCGCCCGCCGTGCTGATCATCGTGGTGCTGCGCCTGTGGCCGCTGCTGCTCGGGGTGAACTTCTCCTTCACCGGTGACGGCGACCGCAACGGCACGTCGGTCGGCCTGGACAACTACGTGACCCTGTTCGGGGACCCGCTGTTCCGCACCGCGTTGCGCAACGTCGGCCTGCTCGTGCTGCTGCTGCCCGTGGCCGTGGCGATCCCGGGGCTGCTCGCCACGTTCATCTACCTCCGCGTGCCCGGGAACCGGATCTACCGCGCCGTCTACTTCTTCCCGGCCGTGCTCTCCCCGGTGATCGTCGGCGCGATCTTCACCCTGCTGCTCGCCTACGACGGTCCGGTCAACGCGGTGCTGGGCGGGGTGGGCCTCGGTCCGGTGGACTGGCTCGGCGACCCGGACGTGGCGATCTTCGCGGTGGTCGGGGTGCACGTCTGGGCGACGTTCGGCATGGCGCTGGTCGTCTTCCTGGCCGGGTTCTCCGCCCTCGACCCCTCGCTGCTGGACGCCGCCCGGGTGGACGGCGCGTCCCTGCCGCAGACCGTCTGGCACGTGATCGTCCCGGGCCTGACCCGCACCATCCAGTTCGTCTTCGTCACCACGATGATCGGCATGCTGACGTCGATGTTCGGCCTGCTGTACGTGATGACCAACGGCGGTCCGGAGGCGTCCACCTACCTGCCCGAGTACTACATCTGGATCCAGCAGGGGCAGTTCAACCAGCCCGCGCTCGCGTCCGCGGCGTCGACGGCGCTGTTCCTGATCATGCTGGTCGTGGGGCTGGCCCAGATCGCCGTCCTGCGTCGCGCGGGCAGGGAGGGCTGATGGCCGGTCGGCGGGTGTCGAAGTGGGTCGTCGCGGTGCCGATGGCGGCGCTGGCGCTGGCGACGGTCTACCCGTTGGTGTTCACCGCCAACGTCGCCATGAAGACCCGGCGCGAGTACGTCCTCGACCGGTTCTCGCCGGCGGGCGCACTGCGGTGGGACAACATCGCCGCGGCGTGGACGAGCGTGGGCATGTCCCGCTACTTCCTGAACTCGGCGCTGGTGGTGACGTGCTCGGTCGCGCTGCTGCTGCTGTTCGGGTCGATGGCCGGGTTCTCGCTCGCCCGGTTGCGGTTCCGCGGTTCCTCGGTGCTCTTCCTGGGCTGCCTCGCCGCGCTGTTCATCCCCTTCCAGGTGATCATGATCCCGCTCACCAGGGTGATGGCCGACGCGGGCCTCGTCGACACGTACCCGGGGCTCGTCCTCGCGTACGTGGCGCAGTTCCTCCCGTTCACGGTCTTCCTGATGACCAGCTACTACTCGACCGTGCCCGCGGAGATCGTGGACGCCGCGCGGATCGACGGGAACACGGTGTACGGCGTGTACTGGCGGATCATGCTCCCGCTCGGCCGCCCGGCACTGCTGTCGGTCGGTGTGCTCAACGCCCTGTTCTGCTGGAACGACGTGCTCATCTCCTTGCTCATGATGCCGTCGGCAGACCATCGCACCCTCATGGTCGGGGTCACCTCGTTGCGGGGGCAGTACTCGGATGACATACCCGTGTTCGCCTCCGGCGTGTTGATCGCCGCGGTGCCCGTCCTCGTCGTCTACCTGTTCCTGCAGCGCCAGATCGCCGACGGCGTCACCGCAGGGGCCACGAAGGGCTGACATGCGCATCACTGGATACCGGACCCTCACCACCGTCCAGGACTGGGGTCGGCCGATCGGCGACGCCAACGGCGTCTTCGCCGACGGCGTCGTCCGGGTGCCGCTCGTCCTCGTCGAGACCGACGTGGGCATCACCGGCGTCGGGCTCGGCTCGCACGTGGAGATCGACTCGATCTTCGCCGCCCTGGAGGGCGAGGACCCGCGCGGCGTCACCGCCCTCTACGACCGGATGCTGCGCCAGGTGTTCAAGGCCGGTCACGCGGGCGCGGTGTTCGGCACCATCGGGGGCCTCGACACCGCGCTGTGGGACATCAAGGCGCAGGCCGCGGGCGAACCGCTGTGGCGACTGCTCGGCGGGCGCGACCGCCGCGTGCCCGCCTACGCCTCCGGTGTGGACATCGGGCTGGGCGACGACGAGCTCGTGGCGCTGTACGAGACCTACGCCGACCGCGGCCTGCGGGTGGCGAAGCTCAAGGGCGGCCTCGACGTCGACCGGGACCGGGACCGGCTCATCCTGGTGCGCGACGTGCTCACCAGCGCCGGCCGGGGCGTCCGACCCGGTCTGATGCTCGACGTCAACGAGGCGCTGACCCGCAAGCAGGCGGTGCGCCACGTCAGCGAGCTCGAGCGGACGCTCGACCTGATCTGGGTCGAGGAGCCGGTCCGGCGGTGGGACGCGGAGGGGCACGCGGCCGTCGGCCGCGGCATCCGCGCGTCGGTCGCCAGCGGCGAGAACCTCACCGGCCTCGAGCAGTACCGCCCGCTGATCTCGACGGGGGCGATCGACGTCGTCCAGACGGCGGCGGGCTGGGGCGTCACCCACTTCCTGCGGGTCTCGGCCCTCGCGCACGCCCACGACCTGCCCGTCAGCCCCATCGGCCACACGCCGGTCGGGCTGCTGCACGCCGCGACGTCCGTGCCGAACCACCTGGTCAGCGAGTTGCAGGACCTGCAACCGCCGTCAGGGCTCTCGATCGACCTCCACGTCGAGGACGGCGCGTTCGTCCTGGGCGACAGCCCCGGGCTGGGCATCCGCGTCGACGAGGAGGCGATCGTCGCGTCCCGTCGCCGAGTGCCCATCCCGGTGACCGAGGGCCCGCACGTCCGGCCGGAACGCGCCGGGCAGCGCCTGCTGGCCGTGGTCCAGGGCGTCGGCACGCCACCGGAGCCGCTGCACCCCCTGCACTCCTGATCGTCCGACCCGACAACGATGTCGAGCCGGCCGCACCTCTCCCCTAGGAGTCCGACGTGGACCGCTTGCAACGCTATGGGATGGTCACCCGGCTGCGTCCGGAGCGGCGCGACGACTACCTCCGGCTGCACGCCGCGGTCTGGCCGTCCGTCGAGCGGATGCTGATCGAGGCCAACATCCGCAACTTCAGCATCTTCCTGCACGGCGACCTGCTCTTCGGTTACTACGAGTACACCGGCGAGGACCACGACGCCGACCAGGCGCGGATCGCGGCCGATCCGGAGTCGCGGCGCTGGTGGGCCTTGACCGACCCCTGCCAGGAGTCGCCGACCGCCCCGGACTCCCCCGTCCGCTGGGAGCCGATGCGCGAGGTGTGGCACCTGACCCCCGACGCCGTGCCACTCGCGGGGGACGCGCCACCGCTTCCCCGCTGACCGCCACCTCCTCCAGCCGCCGCGCGGTGCCCGGGGGAGGAGCCACCGCTCGCCGTCCGCCGCCGCCCCACCCGGACACCGCTCACCACGCGGTCTCCGGGTGGCGGGCCACCGCTCGCCGTCCCCGCCGCATCCCTTCGGGCGCCGTTCGCCGCGTGATGCCCGAGGGGACGGATCACCGCTTCCCTTCGGGCACCGTTCGCCGCGCGGTGTCCGAGAGGCAGGCCGCCGCTTTCCACCCGCCGCCGCTTCCCGTCAGGCGCCGCTCGACGCGAGGCGTCCGGCCGAACGCGTCCCCACCGGGGCCGCGCACCCGGCCGGCCCGCCCGCGTGACCACGAAGTGCCCTCCGACACCTCGACCGGGCGTCGCACCACACTCCAAGCCAGGAGGTCCCCTTGTTCGCGTCCTCTACTTCCGCGGTGCGAAGGCCGATGTCGGTCGGCGTCGCCGCGGTGGTCTCGACCGCCGCCATCGCGGCGGTGGCTCTCGCACCCACCGCGTCCGCCGCCACCACGACCCTCTACGCCTCGCCCGCCGGCACCGGCACCGGTTGTTCCGCCACCCAGCCGTGCTCGTTGCCCGCCGCGCAGGCCGCGGTGCGGTCGCAGAGCGGCGGCATGTCCGGTGACATCGTCGTGCAGCTGGCCGACGGGGTGTACCGGCTCACCGAGCCCCTGCGGCTGACCGCCGCGGACTCCGGCAACAACGGCTACCGCGTGCGGTGGCAGGCCGCGCCCTCCGCGCGTCCCGTCATCAGCGGCGCCCGGGCCGTCACCGGCTGGTCGGTCGTCGACGCCGGGAAGAACATCTGGCGGGCCAACGTCCCCACCGGGATCGACTCGCGCCAGCTGTACGTCAACGGCGCGGTGGCCACCCGTGCGCGCACGCAGGTGAACCGGGCCGACTTCACGTTCACCAGCACCGGGATGAGGTTCTCCAACACCTCGCTGAACTACCTGAACAACCTGGGCAACCAGAACCGGGTCGAGGTGGAGAGCGTCAACTCCTTCACCGACCGGTACTCGCCGGTGCAGGGCATCAGCGGGAACTTCCTCACCATGCAGCAGCCCGCGTGGAACAACAACACCTTCGGGTACGACACGCTCAGCCAGCCGCACCGGGCGGGCCCCTTCTACCTGGCCAACGCCTACGAGTTCCTGGACGCGCCGGGGGAGTGGTACCTCAACCCCGGGACGGGCGCGCTGTCCTACATCCCGCTGGCCGGGCAGAACATGAGCACGGTCGGCGTCGAGCTGCCGGTGTTGCAGTCGTTGGTGGACGTCGGCGGCACCTATGACGCGCCGGCGCACCACATCTCGTTCAGCGGGATCACGTTCACCGGCACCAGTTGGCTCGGCCCCAGCAGCAACCAGGGGTACGCCGACCAGCAGACCGGCTCCTACATCGCGGGCAACTGGAACTGGCCGGCCGACCGCCTGACCTCG
This sequence comes from Actinosynnema sp. CA-299493, assembly GCF_050946825.1. Classification (NCBI taxonomy): domain Bacteria; kingdom Bacillati; phylum Actinomycetota; class Actinomycetes; order Pseudonocardiales; family Pseudonocardiaceae; genus Actinosynnema; species Actinosynnema sp. CA-299493. The sequence goes on along the minus strand of NZ_CP191993.1, from coordinate 5,967,878 downwards.
TGCCAGAACGGCTGCACCCAGTTCGAGGCGGCGCGACCGCACTGGAACCAGATGCCCGCCGCCGTGCAGGTCTCCGCCGCCAACAACATCACCTTCAGCGAGTCCCAGTTCGTCAACCTGGGCCAGACGGCCATCGGCATCGGCAACGACGCGAACGCCCACGCCAGCGGTGTCGGCCTGGGCGCCAGCAACATCACCGTCACGCGGTCCGAGATCGCCCGCAGCTCGGCCGGTGGCATCGTGGTCGGCGGCGTGCGCGCCGACGCCCACCACCCGGGCGACCAGCGGATGGTCAACCGGGACATCACCGTGAGCTACAACCGCATCCACGACCTCGGCGTCGAGTACCGGGGCAACGTCTCGGTGCTGAACACCTACGTCACCAACGCCACCGTGGCCCACAACGAGGTCTACAACATGCCGTACTCCGGCATGTCGATCGGGTACGGCTGGGGCGCGAACGACACCGGCGGCAACACCAACTACGCCAACCGCGGCCTGTACAACTACCAGCCGCGCTACACCACGGCCACCACGGCGTCCAACAACCGGCTCATCAACAACCACATCCACGACGTCATGCAGCAGATGAACGACGGCGGGTGCATCTACACGCTGTCGTGGAACCCCGGCGCCTCGATCAGCGGGAACCACTGCCAGCGGACCAACGGCTACTTCGGGGTCTACTTCGACGAGGGCTCGAAGTACTACTCCGTCACGGGCAACGTCTTCAACAACACCGGCACGTGGGCCACCGCCAACTACTGGGGTGGCGAGAACATGGGCAACTGGACGGTCACCAACAACTGGTCGACCAACGGCAGCACCAACGTGACCAACGGCGACCGCGGCAACGTGGTGTCCGGCAACACGGTCGTCGCCAACGGCAACTGGCCGGCCGGCGCGCAGGCCGTGATCGCCAACGCCGGCCCCGGCGGCGGCACCACCACCGGCCCGCAGAACGCCATGCTCGTGGGCGCCCAGTCGGGGCGCTGCGCCGAGGTCGCGGCCGGGAGCGCCAACGGCGCCCAGGCCAGGCTCTGGGACTGCGCCGGCGCCGCCAACCAGCGGTGGACCCACACCTCCGGCAAGCAGCTGACGGTGAACGGCAAGTGCCTGGACGCCAGCGGCAACGGGACCGCGAACGGCACGGCGGCGATCATCTGGGACTGCCACAGCGGCACGAACCAGCAGTGGAACGTGAACGCCAACGGCACCATCACCGGGGTGCAGTCCGGGCTGTGCCTGGACGCCAGCGGCAACGCCACGGCGAACGGCACCCTGCTCCACCTCTGGGCGTGCCACGGCGGCACGAACCAGCAGTGGAGCGTGCGCAACTGACCTGACGCGTGGAGGCCGGTCCGCCGGCCTCCACGCGCTCGTCGCACTCCTCGCTGCGCCATGTGAGCGTTAACTACGGAACCGACCTTGACTCCTCCGGTCACCGACAGCAGACTCGGCGAGGCGGATCACCGGTGCCGGGTTCTCCATGTGAGCGTGAACAACCGGGCTTGTGATCAGCGGAGCGCCCTCTCGACGACGAGCAGGAGGCACCGTGGGTGGAGCCCGAACGTCATCCTCGCGCCGGGCGGGCGTGGTGCTCGCCGCCGCGGCCTTGCTGGCCACGACGTTCACGTCGGGATCGGAGGAGCCGGCGATGGCCTGGGACAACGGGGTCGCCACGACCCCGCCGCTGGGGTGGAACAGCTACGACTCGTTCAACTGGAACGTGACCGAGGCGCAGGTCAAGGCGAACGCCGACTACATGAGGGACAACCTCAAGCAGCACGGCTGGCAGTACATCGTCGTCGACTGGGCCTGGTACCGCCCCGGCAGCGGCTCGGGCGCGCCCAGCCAGGACGCCAACCTCCAGCCCAGGCTCCGCACCGACGCCAACGGCCTGCTGCTGCCCGACACCACGAGGTTCCCCTCCGCCTCGGGCACCAACGGGTTCAAGCCGCTGGCCGACTACATCCACGCGGGCGGCCTGAAGTTCGGCGTGCACCTGATGCGCGGCATCCCGCGCCAGGTGGTGGCCGACAACCTGCCCGTGCCGGGCACGAGCTGCCGGGCGAACGAGATCGAGAACAACACCACGGCGGCCTGGTTGAACCTCAACTGGGGCCTGGACATGACCAACCCGTGCGCCCAGGCCTACCTGGACGCCCAGTTCAAGCTGCTCGCCTCGTGGGGCGTCGACTACGTCAAGGTCGACGACATCGCCGCGCCGACCTACCGGCAGGCCGAGATCGAGGGCTACCGGTCGGCCATCCAGCGCAGCGGGCGGCCGATGGTGCTCAGCCTGTCACCGGGCCCGACGTCGACCGGCAACGGCACGCACGTCGCCGAGCACGCCAACATGTGGCGCGTCGTCAACGACCTGTGGGACAACTGGTCCTCGTTGGACGCCCTGTTCGAGCGGCTGCACGCGTGGACGCCCCACCGCAGGCCCGGCGCGTGGCCCGACCCGGACATGATCCCGATCGGGCGGCTCTCCCAGCAGGGACCGGTGGGCTCGCCGCGCTACTCCGCCCTGACCCCCGACGAGCAGCGCACCCTGATGACCCTCTGGTCGATCACGCGCTCACCGCTGATGTGGGGCGGTGACCTGACCCAGAACCGGGCGTCCGAACTGGCGCTGATGACCAACGCCGCCGTCCTGGCCGTCGACCAGCACAGCCTGGACAACCGGCAGCTGTTCGCGGGCACGCACACGGCCTGGACCGCGAACGTGCCCGGCAGCGCCGACAAGTACCTCGCGCTGTTCAACCGCGGCACCGCGACCGCGACCGTGTCCGCCTCGCTCGCCGACCTCGGCATCGGCTCCGCCACCGCGGTGGACCTGTGGTCGGGCGCGAATCTGGGCGCGGTGAGCGGCACGCTGTCCCGCTCGCTGCCCGCGCACGGCTCCGGCCTCTACCGGCTCACCCCGCAGACCACCGTGCCGGTGCCGACCGCGGAGACGCTCACCGCTCGGCACAGCGGCAAGGTCGCGGACGTCAACAACGCCTCCACCGCCGACGGCGGCAACGTGGTCCAGTGGGGCGCGAACGGCCAGGCCAACCAGCGGTGGCGGGTGCGCGACGTCGGTGGCGGGCACAACGAGGTCGTCAACGTGGGCAGCGGGAAGTGCCTGGACGTCTACGGCGGCGCCTCGGCCACCGGTGACGGGGTCCGGGTCGTCCAGTGGACGTGCAACTCGGGCACGAACCAGCGCTGGCGGTTCGAGGACGCGGGTGACGGGCACGCGCGGCTGGTCGCCCAGCACAGCGGCAAGTGCCTGACCGTGTCCGGCGCCGCCACCGCCGACGGCGCCCAACTCGTGCAGCAGGCCTGCGGCGGCAGCACCGCCCAGCACTGGCGGCGGCAGAACGCTTAGTCACCGCGGTGGTCCGTCGGGGACGGACCACCCGGAGGTGGCGGGAGACGGTGGCCGGAGCCCGGCCGCCGTCTCCCGGGAGAGGTGATCACGGTGGTGGTCAGGGACGTCGGAACCGTTGCTTTAGCGCTCTTTTAGCGCTTACCGTCGGCACGATTCGAAGCGATTCGAAATTGTGCGCCGCGTCCCGCCCGTGATTCTTCGCACGCGGCCCGCCGCGTGCGCCGCCGTCGCCGCTCATCCTGCCCTCCCACATCGTCGTAGGAGTGACAATGCAGCCCTCACCCGTTTCCCCAGCGGGGCCAGTGAAGCGATGGTGGCGTTCGCCGGCGGCGGTGCGCGCCCGCGTCGTCACGGCGCTGGCCCTCTTGCCCGCGGCGTTCCTGACGTGGTCCGCGCCGGTGACCGCGTTGGCGGCCGGCACGGGACCGTGCGACATCTACGCGTCGGGCGGCACGCCCTGCGTGGCCGCGCACAGCACGACGCGCGCGCTCTACGGCTCGTACGCCGGGAACCTCTACCAGGTCAGGCGTTCGTCGGACAGCACGACGAGGGACGTCGGCGTGCTCGCCGCCGGCGGCACGGCGAACGCGGCGACGCAGGACTCGTTCTGCGCCGGCTCCACCTGCGTGATCACGGTGGTCTACGACCAGTCCGGGCGGGGCAACGACCTGTGGTACCAGGGCTCGTCGGTGGTCCCGGGCTCGCCCCAGAGCAGGCCGGCGGTCGCGACGTCCGAATCGGTGGCGGTGAGCGGCGGCAAGGCGTACTCGCTCTACATCAACCCGGGCAACAGCTACTGGCGCGACGGTCACCTGACGGGAGTGCCGACCGGCGCCGCGCCGGAAGGCATGTACATGGTGACCAGCGGCACGCACGTCAACAGCGGTTGCTGCTTCGACTACGGCAACAGCGAGACGACCCGGAAGGCCGACGCGGCCGGCGCGATGGACGCGATCAACTTCAGCACGCAGTGCTGGTTCGGCGGGTGCTCCGGCACGGGGCCGTGGGTGCAGGCGGACCTGGAGTGGGGCCTGTTCCCCGGCGGCAGCCAGCAGTGGAACCCGAACCAGCGCGCGTTCCCGAACAGGTTCGTCACGGCCATGCTGAAGAACAACGGGACCTCGCGGTTCGCGCTCAAGGGCAGCGACGCGCAGGCCGGCGGCCTGACCACGCTGTACGACGGCGCGCTGCCCAACGGGTACAGCCCGATGAAGAAGCAGGGCGCCATCATCCTGGGCAGCGGTGGCGACTGCTGCAAGCCCGACGGGGGCGCGAACCTCAGCGCGGGGACCTTCTACGAAGGGGCCATGGTCGCGGGCTACCCGTCCGACGCGACCGAGAACGCGGTGCAGGCCAACGTCGTCGCGGCCGGGTACACCACCGGCGGGACCCCGACCCCGAACGGCGCGGTGCGCGCGGTGGGCGCGGGCAAGTGCCTCGACGTGCCGAACGGGACGGCGGGCGCGCAAGCCCGGATCTGGGACTGCCAGGGCGGCGCCAACCAGACCTGGACCCGGACGTCCTCGGGCCAGTTGGCCGTCTACAGCGGCTCCGCCCAGATGTGCCTCGACGCCTACGGCCAGGGGACGAGCGCGGGCACCAGGGCGGTCCTCTGGTCGTGCAACGGCCAGGCCAACCAGCGCTGGAACGTCAACGCCAACGGCACGATCACCGGCGCGCAGTCCGGCCTGTGCCTGGACGTGTCCGGCGCGTCCACGGCCAACGGGGCGCAGGTGCAGCTGTGGACCTGCCACGGCGGCGCCAACCAGCAGTGGGGCGTCAGCTGATCCCCACCACGAGTTCGTGACTCGACAGCGGTCCGGCACGCCGTGCCGGACCGCGGCTCAACCCCGAGGAGTGCAAGTGCGACAACGCCTCAGCAGATTCGCCGCGCGTGCCGCGGCCCTGACCACCGCCGCGCTGGTCACCGCCGCGCTGCTGCCGGCCGGCCAAGCCGCCGCGGAGTCCAACGGCGGGGTGCGGGTCATGCCGTTGGGCGACTCGATCACCGAGGGCACGCAGGTGCCCGGCGGTTACCGGATCGGGCTGTGGCAGCGGTTCGGGTCCGGCGGCTACCGGGTGGACTTCGTCGGCTCGCAGTTCAACGGCCCCGGCTCGCTGGGCGACCACGACCACCAGGGCCACCCGGGCTGGCGCATCGACCAGATCGACGCGAACGTCGTCACCTGGCTGCGGAACACGACCCCGCGCACGGTGCTGCTGCACATCGGCACCAACGACATCCTGCAGAACTACAACGTGTCCGGCGCGCCCGCCCGCCTGTCGGCGCTGGTCGACCGCATCACCGCGACCGCGCCGAACGCCGACGTGCTGGTCGCGACGATCATCCCGCTGGCCAACTCCGGGCAGAACGCCGCCGCCCGGACCTTCAACGCCACGATCCCCGGCATGGTGCAGAGCAAGGTGAACGCGGGCAAGCGCGTGCGCTTGGTGGACATGCACTCCGCGTTGACGACGGCGGACCTGATCGACGGCGTCCACCCGACCGCCACCGGCTACGACAAGATGGCCGCGACCTGGTACAACGCGCTGCGGTCCGTGCCGGGGAGCATCGGGGACCCGGTCGCCTCGCAGGGCAAGCAAGTCGTCGGCACGGCGTCGGGGCGTTGTCTCGACGTGCCGGGCTCGACCACGGCCAACGGCACGCAGTTGCAGCTGTGGGACTGCCACAGCCAGCCCAACCAGTCGTGGACGCAGACCTCGACCAAGCAGTTGACGGTCTTCGGCACCAAGTGTCTGGACGCCTACGGCCGCGGCACGACCAACGGCACGCAGGTGGCGATCTGGGACTGCCACGGCGACACCAACCAGCAGTGGAACGTCAACGCCAACGGCACGATCACCAACGTGCAGTCCGGCCTGTGCCTGGACGCGTCCAACTACGGCACCGCCAACGGCACCAAGCTGGTCCTGTGGGCCTGCTCGGGCCAGGCCAACCAGCAGTGGACCCTGCGCGCCGCGGCCTGACCACGACGCGGACCAGCGCCCACCGGGCACTTCTCCGACGGTTCGGAGAACCGCCGATCCCGGTGGGCGCTGGTCCGTGTCACGCCGTGCGCGGTGCGGACGGCGCGGGGGGCCGGTGGGCGATCAGCCGACCCGGACGAGCTGCCACTGCTGGTTGTTGCCGCCCGTGTCGCCGTACTGCACGACGTTCGCGCCGTCCGCCGTGGACGAGCCCTGGATCTCCAGGGCCTTGTTGCTGTTGCGGTTGACCAACCGCACGTAGCCGCCCGACTCGACCGCGCGGAACTGCTGGTTGACGCCACTGTGGTCGGTCCACTGCTGGATGACGGCGCCGTCGGCGGTCGAGGAGTTCGGCACGTCGAGGACCTTGCCGGAGTGGCGCGACTTGACGCGGTAGTAGCCGCCACCGGAGTCCGCGAACTGCCACTGCTGGTTGGCGCCGCTGTTGCGGGTCCACTGGGTGATGCGGCCACCGTCGTTCGTGGCCAGGCCGTACACGTCCAGCGCCTTGCCGCTGTTGCGGTTCACCAGCACGTACCACGCGCTCGGGTCGATGACCCCGGGCTGGGGGTTGGAACCGGCGTTGAGGGCGTTGAGCACGGAGGTGTAGGCGGCCTTCTTGTTGCCGGAGCCGTCGAACAGCAGCGGTGTGCCGTAGGAGCGCCAGGAGTCGGTGTCGCGGATGCCCCAGACGGTGATGCCGGCGCAGCGGGTGACCGCCAGGCAGGCGTTCACCACGCGCTCGTAGTTCGACGCCTGCGCGGAGCCGGAGCCCTCGATGTCCAGCTCGGTGATCTGGACGTCGACGCCGAGGTTGGCGAAGTTCTGCAGCGTGGTCTGGTAGTTGGCCGGCACCGGGCTCTGGGCGTTGAAGTGCGACTGGAGGCCGACGCAGTCGATGGGCACGCCGCGGGACTTGAAGTCCTGGACCATCCGGTAGACGGCCTGGGTCTTGGCGTGGGTCCAGTCGTCGGTGTTGTAGTCGTTGTAGCAGAGCTTCGCGTTCGGGTCCGCCGCGCGGGCGGCGCGGAACGCGGCCTCGATCCAGTCGTTGCCGGTGCGCTGGAGGTTGGAGTCGCGCCGCGCGCCGGAGCTGCCGTCCTGGAACGCCTCGTTCACCACGTCCCAGGCGTAGATCTTGCCGGCGTAGTAGGTGGCGACCTTGGTGACGTGGTTGAGCATCGCGGACCGCAGGGCGCTGCCCGACATGTTCTGCATCCAGCCCGGCTGCTGGGAGTGCCACGCCAGGGTGTGGCCGCGCACCCGCTTGCCCTGGGACCGGGCGAGGTTGACGATCCGGTCGGCGTTGCCGTAGCTGAACTGGTTCTGGTTCGGCTCGGTCGCGTCGATCTTCATCTCGTTCTCGGCCGTGACCATGTCGAACTCGCGCTGCAGGAGCCCGGAGTAGGTCGTGTCGCCGAGCCTGCCCGCCGCCACGGCGGTGCCGAAGTACCGGCCCTTCTCCGCCGCCGCGGCGCCCAGGGTCGCGCCCGCGGCGTTGGCCGGACCGGTGGACGCCACCGCCAGCGCGGTGGCGATCAGTCCGGTGACGAGCAGCAACGCCGTTGTTCTCGGCCGACGCGCGAGCGCCGGTCGAGTGACCGCTCGTGTCGAGTGTTCCATCACATGCCCTTCGGGTCGGACACCGCGGGCTCGGGTGCCCGCGGTGGCAGGGACGCCGTCGATGTCCGCACGAACCGGCCGCTACCGAGGCACGCTCGTGTTAGCGCTAACACCAAGGCGCGGAAATCGCCTGGTGCGGTGAGGCGCCTGAGGGTGTGGCAACCGGGCCTCGAAAGCCGGTCGTGTCTTTCAGACTGTGAACGATGGCACACGGTCGGTCAAGATGTGACGCAACTGTTTCGGACAGGTGGTCGCGGAGCCCGTACCGTCGTCGGCTCACCCGGATGTCCTATCCGGTCTGCGGTTGCGACGGGGGTTTCCACGCTGTCTCAAGTGGAACGAGGCCGTCCTTCTCGATGCGGGTCGCAGGCGGTGGTGGCGGGGTCTCCGTCGGCACGGCGGCCGGCGCGGGCCCGCCGTTGGGCTGAACGGGGCAACTTGCCGACCGGGGCTCCGCCACGCCGCTCCCGATAAGCCCTGGTCCGGCTCGGCCGCGGTCCGGCTGCTCAAGAGTTAGCGCTCACATTTAGCTTTGACCGTCTTGGTTGGTCATAGTTTCATGGGCGTGACTCGGGCCGCGCCGTCCGGAGCGCCGCCACGACCACCGTCCCCTGAGCCGAAGACGAAGAGGCGATGATGCCCACCCGTACCCGTGGACGACTCCTACACCTGGCCATGGCGGCCATCGCGGCGCTGGGCGTGGTCACCGCGGCCCCCGCCGCCCAGGCCGCGCCGGGCAGCCCCGCGCTCACCCCTCCGATGGGGTGGAACAGCTGGAACAGCTTCGGTTGCGGCATCACGGAGGCGCAGGTCCGGCAGGCCGCCGACGCGATGGTGTCGTCGGGGATGCGCGACGCGGGGTACCAGTACGTGGTGGTGGACGACTGCTGGTTCGACCCGCAGCGCGACTCGGCGGGCAACCTGCGCCCCCACCCGACGAAGTTCCCCAGCGGCATGAAGGCGCTCGGCGACTACATCCACGGCAAGGGCCTGAAGTTCGGCATCTACCAGGCGCCCAACGAGAAGACCTGCGCCCAGGGCGTGGGCACGCACCCCGGGTCCACCGGCAGCAAGGGCCACGAGGTCCAGGACGCCCGGTCGTTCGCCTCCTGGGGCGTGGACTACCTGAAGTACGACTGGTGCTCGGGCAGCGGCACGCGGGACGAGCAGATCGCGCGGTTCACGATCATGCGGGACGCCCTGCGCGCCACCGGCCGCCCGATCGTCTACAGCATCAACTCCAACAGCTTCCACGCGCCGACGGGGGACAAGTACGACTGGGGCGAGGTCGCCGACCTGTGGCGGACGACCGAGGACCTGCTGGACATCTGGCAGAACGGCAACACCAACAGCTACCCGATGGGCGTGGGCAACGTCCTGGACGTCACCGCGCCGCTGGCCGCGCAGACCGGTCCGGGCAACTGGAACGATCCCGACATGCTCGTCGTCGGCCGTCCCGGGCTGAGCCTGACCGAGTCGCGGTCGCACTTCGCGCTGTGGGCGCTGATGGCCTCGCCGCTGATGGCCGGCAACGACATCCGGACGATGTCCACCGACGTCAGCGCGGTCCTGCGCAACCCCCGCCTGATCGCGGTGAACCAGGACCCGCTCGGCGCGGGCGGGCGGCGCGTGCGCGACGACGGCAACACCGAGGTCTTCGCCAAGACCCTGTCCGACGGCTCGGTCGCGGTGGGCTTGTTCAACCGGGGCGGCGCCACCGCCACCGTCAGCACCACGGCCGCGCAGATCGGCCTGTCCGGGAGCTCGTTCTCCCTCACCGACCTGTGGACCGGCGGCGCCTCCGGCACCTCCGGCGCGATCTCGGCGAGCGTGCCCGCGCACGGCGTGGCCGCGTTCCGCGTCTCCGGCGGCAGCCCGATCTCCGCCACCACCTCCCGGCTGCGCGGAACCGGCTCCAACCGCTGCGTCGACACCGAGAACGCCTCCACCGCCGCCGGGACGACCGTGCTGCTCTGGGACTGCCACACCGCCGCGAACCAGCTGTGGACCACCTGGTCCGGCGGCGAGGTCCGGGTGTTCGGCGACAAGTGCCTCGACGCCTACAACCAGGGCACGACCAACGGCACCCGCGTGATCACGTGGTCGTGCAACGGCCAGGACAACCAGAAGTGGACGCTCGGCTCGGACGGGTCCATCCGCAACACCCGGGCCGGCCTGTGCCTGGACGCCGACCAGGCCGCCACCGCCAACGGGACCCGGCTGATCCTGTGGACCTGCAACGGCCAGGCCAACCAGAAGTGGAGCCGCGTCTGACGGTGACCCGAGCGGCGCGCCCGCCCTGCGGCGCCCCCTCGTCACGCACCACGTGAGCGCTGCTCCCCAGGACCCGGTCCCTCGCGCACAGCCCCGCGAGCGGACCGGGTCCGCCCCGCATCGAGTCCCGACACCCACCCGACACCCACCCGACGACCAGGGAAGGAGCACCGTGCGCACCGCCCGCAACCCCGTGATCGGTGGTTCCCACCCAGACCCGAGCGTGTGCCGGGTCGGCGAGGACTACTACCTCGTGTGCTCCAGCTTCGAGTACTTCCCGGGCGTGCCGATCTTCCACAGCCGCGACCTGGTGAGCTGGCGGCAGGTCGGCAACGTCCTCAAGCGGCCGGACCAGCTGCGGCCGGCCGCCGGCACGCCCACGTCACGCGGGATCCACCAGCCCACCATCCGCCACCACGGCGGGAGGTTCTGGGTGGCCGCCACGGACCTCTCGGCGGGTGGCACGTTCGTCGTCACGACGGACCGCCTCGCCGGCCGGTGGTCGGAGCCGGTGTGGATCGACCTGCCGGGCGTCGTGCCCGACCTGGCCTGGGACGAGAACGGCGACTGCTGGTGCGTCACCACCGATGGCCGCACGGCCCGCATCGACCCCTACCGGGGGACCGTGCTGGAAGGTCCGTGGCCGACGTGGAGCGGTGGTGACGCCCCGAACCCCAAGACGCCCCACCTGTACCACGTCGGTGACTGGTGGTACCTGCTGTTCGAGCGGGGCCAGTCGCTGACGGTCTCCCGCGCGCGCACGCCACGGGGGCCGTTCGAACCCGCGCCGAGCACGCTCGTGGACATCGCCGGGCCGACCCGGGGCAGTGGCCGCGCCGACCTCGTCACCACGCCGGACGGCGCCTGGTGGCTGGTGCGGCCCGGTACCCGCGAACACCCGTCGGGCTTCCACGTGCTGGGCCAGGAGGTGTTCCTGACGCCGGTGCGCTGGCGGGACGAGTGGCCCGAGGTGGTCGGGGTGGCCGAGACCGCGCCGCTGCCGGCGGAGCCTCGCGTGCCGCCGACGCAGTTCGCGCGCGACGACTTCGACGAGTTCGTGCTGGCGCCGTCCTGGATCTCGCCGCGCGGGCTCCCGGACGGGTCCTGGTCGTTGACCGAGCGCCCCGGCTGGCTGACGCTGCGCGCGACCGGCGACACCCTCGACCGCCCTGGCTGCACGTTCGTGGGCAGCCGGCTGCGGCACCTCGACTCGCGGGTGTCGGTCCGCCTGGACCCCGGCACGGCCCGAGCGGGGCTGAGCATCCGGCGCGACGAGGCGCACCGCTACGACTTCGAGGTCGTGCCCGGCCGGGTGGACGTGGTCGCCAGGATCGGGCCGGTGCGCCAGGTCGTGGCCAGCCGCACCAGACCTCCCGGGCCGATCACGCTCACCGTCATCACGCGCACGACCGACCTGGTGCCGCCGTCCTTCGTGCGGCCGACCGACGACCACGCGGGCGTCGAGCCGGCGGGGCCGGACACCATCGCGTTCCACGTCGACGACGACGCGGGCCCGTTGGCCGAGCTGGACGGTCGGTACCTGTCGCCCGAGGTCACCGCGAGCCTCGCCGGGCGGGTCGTCGGCATGTACGTCACGCGTGGCGTCGCGGCGTTCGACTGGTTCGACTACCGCGGCTTCAACTGACCCGCACGAGTGGTGGCACATCGCCGTCGAACGATGTCGCGACTCGTTGTGCGCGCTAACAAAATTGGTCACGACCAATCATCCGGTTGGTTCAGCCGGGTGAACCTCGTTCGAAGAAGTTTCAAAGCCGCACTTGACAGGTGTGATCAGCTGTGGCGCGAAAGGGTTTCGTAACCGATTGCGCTAAAGTTAGCGCTAACACTTTTAGCATTTCCCGCAATTGACGGCGCTGCTCCGCGTGGTTACATTCGAGCCGAAGTGAACCCTCTCCGGCGGGAGCTGAGACCGCTGCGCGGCCCTGCCGTGACCACCCGTCGACAACGGCCGGTTCGCGATCCCGCTCGACGGCGGTTGCCGTGCCGAAAACCGCAACGGTGGACGAGTCGTCGAGTGAGCCCACTTCTGGGAGCGCTCCCGGAAAGCTTCACCCCCAACCCACAGCACCGACGCTGCGAGGACCCTGAATGAGTGCAACGAAACTGGCACGCGGCGGCGCCGCTGCCGCCGCCCTGACCCTGTGCGCGGGGTTGTTGACGCTGGCGAGCACCTCGGCCAGCGCCGCACCCGGCTGTTCGGTCGACTACCAGGTCAACCAGTGGGACAGCGGCTTCACGGCCAACGTCACGCTGAAGAACCTCGGCGACCCGATCTCGGGCGGGTGGACCCTGGAATGGGACTTCCCGGGCACCCAGAAGATCACCAACGGCTGGAGCGCGACCTTCGCCCAGTCAGGTCAGCACGTGAGCGCGAAGAACCCCTCGTGGGCGTCGTCGCTGCCCACGGGTGGAAGCGCGACCATGGGTTTCAACGCCTCGTACTCGGGCACGAACGCCCTGCCCACGTCGTTCAAGCTCAACGGGAACACGTGTGGCGGCGGCCCGACCTCCACCACGACGTCCACGTCGACGTCGACCTCCACGTCGACCTCGACCTCGACCTCCACCACGACGACGACCACGACGACCACGACCACGCCGGACAACCCCGGTGAGCACGTGGCCAACCCGTACGCGGGCGCCAAGGGCTACCTGAACCCCGACTACGTCTCGAACGTGAACACCCTGGCCGACGCGACCGGCGGCGCCCTGGGCACGTCCATGCGCAAGGTCGCCCAGAACTCCACCGCCGTGTGGATGGACCGCATCGGGGCCATCACCTCCGGGCGCGGGCTGACGGGCCACCTCGACGAGGCGCTGCGGCAGTCCGCCGGCGGCACCCCCGTGGTGATCCAGGTCGTCGTCTACGACCTGCCCAACCGCGACTGCGCCGCGCTCGCGTCCAACGGCGAGCTCAAGGTCGGCGAGAACGGCCTGGCGCGCTACAAGGCCGAGTACATCGACCCCATCGCCGCGATCCTGGCCGACCCGAAGTACCGCTCCCTGCGGATCGTCACGATCGTCGAGCCCGACTCGCTGCCGAACCTGGTGACGAACCTGAGCAAGGCCAAGTGCGCCGAGGCCAACACCAGCGGCGCCTACGTCCAGGGCATCCAGTACGCCCTGAGCAAGCTCAGCGCGATCTCGAACGTCTACAACTACATCGACATCGGCCACGCGGGGTGGCTGGGCTGGGACACGAACATGGGTCCCTCGGTCACCTTGATCGCCAACACCATCAAGGGCGCCACCAAGGGCGTCAACAGCATCGACGGCTTCGTGTCGAACCTGGCCAACACCTCGCCGACCGACGAGGTCAACCTGCCCGACCCGAACCTCACCGTCGGCAGCCAGCAGCTGCGGTCCGCGACCTACTACCAGTGGAACCCGTTCTTCGACGAGGCCGACTTCGGCACCGAGATGCGCAACCGGTTCATCTCCGCCGGTTTCCCCAGCGGCATCGGCATGCTGGTCGACACCTCCCGCAACGGCTGGGGCGGCCCGAACCGGCCCACCGGCGCGAGCGGGTCGACGGTGGACGCGTACGTGAACTCCGGCCGCATCGACCGCAAGCTGCACCGGGGCAACTGGTGCAACCAGGCCGGCGCGGGCATCGGCGCACGGCCCACCGCCGCGCCGCGCTCGGGCTTCGACGCCTACGTGTGGATCAAGCCCCCGGGCGAGTCCGACGGCATCGCGACCAAGACCGACGGCCCCAACGAGGAAGGCAAGCAGCACGACCCGATGTGCGACCCGACCTTCCGCGGTGACGACCAGGCCAACGGCGGCAACCTGACCGGCGCCATGGCCGGCGCGCCGCACGCGGGCTCGTGGTTCCCCGCCGGGTTCACCTCGCTCGTCCAGAACGCGTACCCGGCCCTGTGAAGGGGGTGACACGATGACCCGCAGGAAGCAGACCGCGGCCGCGTGCCTCCTCTCGAGCGCGCTCCTGGCCGGGGTGGTGGGTCTGGCGGTGGGTGGCGGCGCGACCGCGCAAGCGGCCGACTCGGCGTTCTACGTCGACCCGTCGAATTCCAGCGCGAAGTGGGTCGCCGCGAACTCCGGCGACTCCCGGGCAGCGGTGATCCGCGACCGGATCGCCTCGGTGCCGCAGGCGCGGTGGTACACCACCACCAACACCTCGACGGTGCGCTCGGAGATCAGCTCCTTCGTCGGCGCGGCGGCCTCGGCCGGCAAGATCCCGATCCTGGTGGTCTACAACATCCCCAACCGCGACTGCGGCGGGGCCAGCGGTGGCGGCGCGCCCTCGCACCAGGCCTACCGGGCCTGGGTGGACGAGGTCGCGGCGGGGCTGGCGGGTCGACCGGCGACGATCGTGCTCGAACCCGACGTGCTGCCGATCATGAGCAACTGCCAGAACGCCGACCAGCAGAGCCAGACCAGGGCGTCCATGGCCTACGCGGGCAAGAAGCTCAAGTCCGGTTCCGCGCAGGCCAAGGTGTACTACGACATCGGCAACTCGGCGTGGCTGAGCCCGGCGGAAGCCGCCAACAGGCTCCGCGCCGCCGACATCTCCAACAGCGCCGACGGCATCGCCTCGAACGTGTCGAACTACCGCAGCACGCCCGACGAGGTGGCGTACACCAAGAACATCCTCAACGCCCTCGGCGACGGCAGGCTCACGGCCGTGATCGACACCAGTCGCAACGGCAACGGCCCGCTGGGCACGGAGTGGTGCGACCCGGCCGGGCGCGCGATCGGCAAGCCCAGCACGACGAACACGGGCGACGCCAAGATCGCCGCGTTCCTGTGGGTCAAGCTGCCGGGCGAGGCGGACGGCTGCATCGCGCCGGCCGGTCAGTTCGTGCCGCAGCGCGCGTACGACCTGGCCATCGCGGCGGGCCCGACGTCGACCAGCACCACGACAACCACCACCACCACGACAACCACCACGGGCAACAACCCCGGAGGCGGCTGCACGGTGACCCACCGCGTGGTCAGCCAGTGGTCGGGCGGTTACACCGGCGAGATCGTGATCGGGAACCGGGGTGCGGCCCTCACCGGCTGGACCCTGACCTTCTCGGCGCCGGGCGTGACCGTCGCCCAGGGTTGGAACGGGACGTGGACCGACACGGGCGACGTGGTCCGGGTCGCCAACACGTCCTGGAACGGGTCGCTGCCGACCGGTGGCACGACGACCATCGGTTACAACGCGAACTACAACGGGACCACACCGCCGTTCGGCTCACCCGCCCTGAACGGCACCGCGTGTTCCTGACCCCGTAACCGGCCCTGAAGCGGTTCCCCGTCCCGGTTCGCCTCCGCGGGACGGGGAACCGCTGTGCCACGACCAAGACCGAGGCGGTGCGACCCGCGTCGGCGGCCTTCCGCCCAGCGGCGGACGCGCCATGCCTCTTCGGCCGCGGATGAGCACACCTATCGCTTGACGCCGAGTGGCCCTGCTGATCTCATGGACTACCGGGTCGGCGGCCACATCCTCGTTGCGCCAACGAAATCGGCCACATCCCGCGTCACCTCGCTCGACCCCCGCGGGGGTCGGGCAGGCCGGGATCAGTCGTACACATCTCACGCAGGCCCGCTCCCGGCCCGCATCCGACGCGCGTGCGCGGCGACCACGTCCGATCGGACCAAGCGAAAGGGAGAAGAGGGTGAAACCAGCCAGTACCGCCACGAGATCGTTGGTGGCGATCGCGGTGTTCGTGTCCGCCGCGCTGCTGCCGACCTTCGCGGACCACTTCCAGGCCTCGGCCGCCACCCAGGCGACGTACTACGTCGCGCCCGACGGCAACGACGCCAACCCGGGGACGATCACCGCGCCGTTCAAGACCGTGCAGCGCGCCCGGGACGTCGTCCGCACGACGAACGCGAACATGACCGGCGACATCTACGTGTACCTGCGCGGTGGCAACTACCCGGTGAGCGGCACCATCGAGTTCGCGCCGGCCGACTCGGGCACGAACGGCCACCGGGTCGTGTACTCCGCGTACCAGAACGAGACGCCGGTGCTGAGCGGTGGCGTGCAGGTGACCGGGTGGGCGCAGCACGCCGGCAACATCTGGAAGGCCCCGCTCGACCGCGCGAACAAGCTGCGGTCGCTCTACGTCAACGACAAGCGCGCGTTCATGGCCACCAAGACGATCAACTCGCAGGGCTGCTACGGCACGTACAACGTCACCGCCGGGCAGGCGTCCTGGGCCAAGGAGTCGGGTTCGCAGTGCGACGGCGCGAAGTACAACCCGGCCGACCTGCCCGCCATCTCCCGCAACGCGGACGACATCGAGATCGAGACCGCCACGACCTGGACGACGGCCATCGCGGGCGTCCGCCAGGTCACCACGAGCAGTGACGGCACCGGCCGCGTGGCGCTGTTCCAGCAACCGGGCGCGGCCATCGCCCAAGGCGCGTTCAACGGCAACCACCAGGTCGGCGGCAGCCACAAGTTCATGAACGCCTACGAGTTCCTCGACTCGCCCGGCGAGTTCTACTTCGACAAGACGAGCAAGACGCTGTACTACTACAAGGCCGACGCCGAGAACATGGCCACGGCGACGGTCCACGCCCCGAACAACGTGGCCACCGTGCTCCGGGTCGCCGGCACGTCCACGACCAACCACGCCCGCTACATCACGTTCACCGGCCTCACGGTGCAGCACTCCGACTGGAACCTGTTCACCGTGGCCGGTTCCGCGTTCAAGCAGGCCCAGCAGGGCAACCTCGGCAACACCGTGTACGTCAAGGGCAACTTCCACGTCTACCACTACCGCAACGTGGACGTCGCGCCCGGCATCGTGCAGATCGAGAACGCCGACCACGTCCAGTTGCAGCGCAACCGGGTCCAGCACACCGGTGTCGACGGCATCACCATGGTCAACGACGTGCAGGACGCGCAGCTGACCGGGAACCACACCAACGACATCGCCGGCTCCGCCATCACCGTGGGCCACCCCCAGCACGTCTACATCGGGGACCACACGTCGACCAACGGGGAGAAGTACTCCGCCCAGGTCGAGGGACTGCCCAAGAACATCGAGATCAAGAACAACTATATTTACGACAGCGCGGTGCTGTTCAACGGGCATAGCCCCGTCTCCGCCTACTTCGTCGACGGCCTCGCGTTGCGGCACAACCGGATCGAGAAGAGCCCGTGGTCGGGCATCACGCTCGGCTGGGGCTGGTGGAACTTCGACGGGTCGTCGGGCTCGATCGCGCCCAACCGGCCGACCACCACGGCGAAGAACAACACGATCAGCCACAACCACATCATCGACACCGTGCAGCGCCTCAGCGACACGGCCCCCATCTACACGCTGGGCAGCCAGCCGGGGACCACGATCACGGACAACTACCTCCAAGGCGTCCCGGCCGGCCACAAGTACGGGCTCCACCCGGACGAGGGTTCGGCCTACATCACGTTCCGCGACAACGTCCTGAGCGTGGACAAGAACGTCACGTGGCTCGTCAACTCCGACGACTTCGGGCGCAAGCACGACCTGAGCATCACGCAGACCTACGGGCCGATCAACAAGGTGTCCAACAAGAACCTGCCGAACAGCACGGTCCAGGACATCCTCGTCTCCTCGGACTACGTCTGGCCGGCGGCGGCCTACGGCATCGCCGTGAACTCCGGACTGGAGGACGCCTACCGGGACATCGTCCCGCGGGCCACCCTCTCGGTGCCGGACCACGTCCTGCCGGCGAGCACGTTCGTCGGCGCCGGGAGCTCCTCGATCCCCATCCGGAGCGCCGGCGACGCGACCAGGACGGTCTGGTTGGCGCCCCAGGGCACGACCACCTTCGCCGTCGGCCCGACGATGACCAGGGCGAGCGGCGCCGCGACGACCATCGAGGTGCCGACCACGTCCGGTGACTACCGGCTCTACGTGGTGGACGCGCAGGGGAACCGGTCGGCCGAGTCGAAGTCGATCGCCCGGCGGCAGGGCGGCGGTGGGCAGCAGGGCGTCACGATCGTCGGCGGTCAGTCCGGCCGGTGCGTCGACATCCCCGGCACGGCGCCGGCCAACGGCTCCCAGGCGCAGCTGTGGGACTGCCACGGCGGCACGAACCAGCGCTTCACCCACACCTCGGGCAAGCAGTTGCAGGTGTCCGGGACCAAGTGCCTGGACGCCAACAACCAGGGCACCGCCAACGGCACGGCGGTGGTGGTCTGGGATTGCAACGGGCAGACCAACCAGCAGTGGAACGTCAACGCCAACGGCACCATCACCGGGGTGCAGTCCGGGCTGTGCCTGGACGCCAACGGCGCGGCCACCGCGAACGGCACCAAGATCATCCTGTGG
Organism: Actinosynnema sp. CA-299493; assembly: GCF_050946825.1. Classification (NCBI taxonomy): domain Bacteria; kingdom Bacillati; phylum Actinomycetota; class Actinomycetes; order Pseudonocardiales; family Pseudonocardiaceae; genus Actinosynnema; species Actinosynnema sp. CA-299493. The sequence continues at coordinate 5,949,311 of NZ_CP191993.1, read as the reverse complement.
TCCTGCGGCGGCGGCGCCAACCAGCAGTGGAGCCTGCGCGGCTGACCGGGCACGGCAACGGCCCCCGGCCGGTCATCGCCCCGGCGACGGGACGATGACCGGCCGGGGGCCGCGCCGCCGGTGACCCCTTGGTCCGCCGCACGTGCGGCGGGCCGTCAAGCGGGGATCTGCGACTTCTCCAGCACTCCCATGAACGCCCGTGACCAGAGGGGGAGGTCGGGCCAGCCGCGGCACGACACCATCGCGCCGTCGACCACGTCCGGCTCGTCCACGAACGTCGCGCCGGCCTGCTCCATGTCCGCCCTCAGCGGGGGGAAGGAAGCGGTCCTGCGGCCCCTCAGCAGCCCGAGGGCGGCGGGCACCTGCGGGCCGTGGCAGATCGTGCCGACCGGGAGCTCCCGCTCGAAGAAGTGGCGGACGACGCGGGCCACGTCGGGGTCCGTCCGGATGTACTCCGGCGCCCGGCCGCCCGGGATCACCAGCCCGCCGTACTCCTCGGGATCGACGTCGCCGAACGCCAGGTCCACCGGCAGCAGCCGGCCGGGCTTCTCGGTGTAGGCGTCCCAACCGGGCTCGAAGTCGTGGACCACCAGTTTGACCGCGCGCGTGGTCGGAGCGGCCACGACCGCCTCGTGACCACCCTCGCGCAATCGGAAGACCGGGTACATCGAGTCGAGTTCCTCGGCGGCGTCCGCCGTCAGGACCAGCACCCGAGCCATGCTCGCTCCTCGTCCCCGCTCGACGCGCCGCGGTGCCCCCGAGGCTCGCGGTCGGCATCGGAACGCTTGAGCGGACTAGATCTCGAACCGGTTCGATCAACAAACCGGACCGTACGCCGGTGACGGTCGCCCGCACAATCGGCCGGACAGGTGCCCGGCCGGCGCCTCCGGACCGGTTGCGGTCCTCAGTGGACGATCACGTGACGTCGCGTCACACCCAACCGCGTTCACACGCGATGACGCCCAGCTGGAAGCGCGAACGCACGCCCAGCAGGTTCTGCAAGCGCGTGATCCGGCGGTGCAGGGTGCGGAGGCTGACCCCCAGCTCCCGCGCGATGGCCTCGTCGATCGCGCCGGTGCGCATGAGCAGCAGCAGCCGTCGGGTCGAGTCCGTGGGTTCGAGGTCCACCTCGCCCACGTCCTGGACGACGGCCGACATGGTCAGTTCCACCTGCTCAAACGTGGTCATGGCGGCACATGTCCGGATACACCTCACGCCGGTGTTGACGTCGGGGAAGGGCGGGACTGGTCGAGGATGCGTCTTACTCTTGGCGTGCACGGCCGGACGGCCCGCGTCCACCGTGCGCCTGGAGCCGACCGGTCCTCGAGCGTGCCCGGCACACAATGACAGCGTCCCGAAGCCCGTGAAGTCAAGGGAACGGGACCGGCGACTTGAAAATGTCCGGATTCGGCCGGCGTGACGTCGAGTCCGCCGATCGGCCGATCGAGCCCTTCGGCGACGCCGATGAGTCATACTCATCGAGCGGGTGGCGGCTGCGGACCGCCTGTGAACGTGCACAGGGCGCACGCCACCATCCACTCGCGACACGCGCCGGCCGTCCCCGGGTCGTGCGGACGACCGCTCCCGCGTTCGGCCCGACCCGTCCGCACACCGAATGTCCGCGCGGGCACCGGGCGCGTGCGCGCGCAGTGTGCTGTGGCGGAGCGGCGGAGTAAAGCCGCCGAACGCGGTATCCACCGGTTTCCGGCAGGTCGCGGATTGGCGGGTTGTGGACATCCGGCGACCTTGACCCCCTGGAAAACGCCTCATTAGTTTGTTTACCCGACAGACAAATCCTGCGTTCAGCCGTTCGCCGTGGTCATCGGCTTGGAGGTCTCAATGGTGAGCTCGTCCAGACGCGGCAGGAGGCGGTGGTCGGTCGTCGCGGTCGTGGCCGCGTTGCTCGGGTCGCTGGTCTCCTTGGCCGCACCGGCCCAGGCGCACCCGGGCCACGGCGACGAGACGTTCAAGGCCCTCGTCTTCGGCAAGACCGCCGGCTTCCACCACCCGTCGATCGAGGCGGGCGTCGCCGCGATCCGCGGGCTCGGCGTCGAGCACGGCTTCACCGTGGACGACACCGTCGACGCCGCCGCGTTCACCGACGCCAACCTCGCCCAGTACGAGGTCGTGGTCTTCCTCTCCACCACCGGCGACGTCCTCGACGCCACCCAGCAGGCCGCCTTCGAGCGCTACATCAAGGCAGGCGGCGGGTACGCGGGCGTGCACGCCGCCTCCGACACCGAGTACGACTGGGCCTGGTACGGCGACCTCGTGGGCGCCTACTTCTCCGGCCACCCCGCGCCGCAGGACGCGACCGTCAAGGTCACCGACCCGGCGCACCCGTCCACGGCGGGCCTGCCGCAGTCCTGGCGCCGCTTCGACGAGTGGTACAACTTCCGCTCCGACCCCGCCGCCGACGTGCACGTGCTGGCCGAGCTGGACGAGACGAGCTACAGCGGCGGCACGATGGGGACGAGCCACCCGATCGCCTGGTGCCAGGACTACGACGGCGGGCGCTCCTGGTACACGGGCCTGGGCCACGGCGACGAGTCCTTCGCCGAGCCGGCGTTCCTTGACCACCTGCTCAAGGGCATCCAGACCGCGGCGGGCGCCGTGGACGCGGACTGCTCGGCGACCCGGACCAACGCCTTCGAGAAGGTCACCCTCGACGACACCACCGCCAACCCGATGGAACTCACGATCGCCGACGACGGCCGCGTGTTCTACATCGACCGCAACGGCGCGGTGCGCGTCATCCGGCGTGACGGCGCGGTCGTCACCGCCGGCACGCTGAACGTCTACACCGGACAGGAGTTCGGCCTCCTCGGCATCGCCCTGGACCCCGACTTCGCCACCAACAGCCAGCTCTACCTGTACTACTCGCCCGCGGGCGCCGAGGCCGTCGACCGGGTCTCCCGGTTCACGCTGCAAGGCGACACGATCGTGGCTGGCAGCGAGAAGGTGCTGCTCACCGTCACGACCCAGCGCGACCAGTGCTGCCACGCCGGTGGCGCGCTGGAGTTCGACAACGACGGCAACCTCTACATCACCACGGGCGACAACACCAACCCGTTCGCCTCCGACGGCTACTCGCCGCTCGACGAGACCGCCGGCCGCTCGGCCTGGGACTCCCAGCGCTCCGCGGCCAACAGCAACAACCTCAACGGCAAGATCCTGCGCATCACCCCGCAGGACGACGGCACCTACACCGTCCCGGCGGGCAACATGTTCCCCGCCGGCACGGCCAAGACCCGGCCCGAGATCTTCGCCATGGGCTTCCGCAACCCGTTCCGCATCGGCCTGGACCCGCTGACCAACAAGTTGCAGGTCGCCGACTACGGTCCCGACGCGGGGCAGGCCAACCCCCAGCGCGGTCCGGACGGCCGCGTCGAGTGGAACGTGGTGGACCGGCCGGGGTTCTACGGGTGGCCGTACTGCGTCGGTGACAACACCCCGTACATCGACTACGACTTCGCCACCGGCGCCTCCGGGGCGCAGTTCGACTGCGCCGCCCCGGTGAACAACTCGCCGAACAACACCGGCATCACCCAGCTGCCCGCCGCGATCGGCACCAAGATCTGGCAGGGCAAGACCAGCACGGGCAACCCCGAGATCGGCGGCAGCGGCGCGCCCATGGCGGGCGGCACCTACCGGTACGACCCGGAGCTCACCGCCGAGCACAAGTGGCCCGCCTACTGGGACGGCAAGGCGATCTGGGGCGACTGGAACGACAACAGGTTGTTCTCGTTGCAGCTCGACGCCGAGGGCACGGGCGTCGCGGACATCAGCCGGATGCTGCCGGGGATGGCGTTCAACCGGCCGCACGCCATGCAGTTCGGCCCGGACGGCTCGCTGTACCTGATCGAGTGGGGCTCCGGCTTCGGCGGCAACAACGCCGACAGCGGCGTCTACCGCATCGACTACGTGCGCGGCGACCGGGCGCCGGTCGCGGCCGCGAAGGCGGACAAGACCTCCGGGCACGCGCCGCTGACCGTGCGGTTCGACTCGGCCGGGTCGCGCGACCCCGACGGCGACGCGTTGGCGTTCGCGTGGGACTTCGACGGCGACGGCGCCACCGACAGCACGGAGGCCGCGCCCGCCCACACCTACACCGCGAACGGCGACTACACCGCCCGGCTCACCGTCACCGACCAGGGCGGCCGGTCCGCGGTCGCCAACGTGCGCATCGTCGTCGGCAACACACCTCCCGTGGTCACGCTGACCGCGCCGGCCGACGGCGGGTTCATCGACTTCGGCGACCAGGTCTCCTACCGGGTCACGGTGACCGACGCCGAGGACGGCGCGGTCGACTGCCAGGACGTCGTCGTGCAGCCCGCCCTGGGCCACGACGAGCACTCCCACGGCTACGAGCAGTACCGCGGCTGCGAGGGCCTGGCGCTGATGTCGGGCGACGAGGGCCACGTGGGCGCGGACATCTTCGGCGTCCTCACCGCGAAGTACACGGACCAGGGCGGCGACGGCGCGTCCCCGCTGACCGGCGAGTCGATCCTGGTGCTGCAACCCAAGCACAAGGAAGCCGAGTTCCACACGGCGACCGGCCGCACCGCGGACGGCGTCGGCGACGACGCGGCGGGCGTGCAGCAGGAGGACACCACCGACACCGGCGGCGGCCGGAACATCGGGTTCATCACCGACGGCGACTGGTTCTCCCTGCGCCCGGCGACCCTGGAGGGCATCGACCAGGTGCGGTTCCGGGTGGCCTCGGGCTCCGAGGGCGGCCGGCTGGAGGTCCGCGTCGGCGCGCCGGACGGCCCGCTCGCGGGCACGGCGACCTTCGCCGGCACGGGCGGCTGGCAGAACTGGACCACCGCCACCGCCGAGCTCGTCGACGACGTCCCGGCCTCCGCCGAGCTGTACTTCGTCACCCGCAGGCCCGAGGGCAGCACGACGACCGGCTACCTGGCCAACGTGAACTGGCTGGAGTTCGCCGGTCGCGGCGTGACGCACAACCAGCGGCCCGCGATCGAGGCGGCGGCCACCACGACCACGGGCACCTCGCCGCTGAAGGTCGACTTCACCGCGTCGGCCACCGACCCGGACGGCGACACCCCGATCGGCTACACCTGGGTGTTCGGCGACGGCGGCACCGCCACGGGCGCGTCGGTCAGCCACACCTACACCGCGCCGGGCACCTTCAACGCCAAGGTCACCGCGACCGACGCGCGGGGCGCGAGCGGGACGAAGACCATCCCGATCACCGTCCGCGCGCCCGACGTCACCTGCTTCTCGGGCCGCTCGGACGACTTCCTCGGCGGCGCGCTCGACCGAAACCGGTGGACCACCGTGGTGCGGGAGAACCAGGACCTCGCCGTGCGCGACGGCCACCTGGTGCTGCCGACCGCGCCGTCCGACATCTACGGCACCACCAACACCACGCCCAACATCGTCCTCCAGGACCTGCCGTCCGGGCCGTTCCAGGCCACGGCCAAGGTGCGCGTGCCGGTGCGGCGCGCCTACCAGCAGGCCGGTCTGGTGATCTACGGCGACGACGACAACTACGCGAAGATGGTGCTCGAAGGCCGGTCGGACACCGATGACGCGGCGAGCCGGATCTTCCAGTTCATCCGCGAGGAGGCCGGGCAGCCCAACGAGGTCGGCGAGTCCAACACGGCGGCGCTGGGCGCCGGGTTCCCCGACACGGTGTGGGTCCGCTTCACCAGCGACGGGCAGAACCTCACCGCGTCCTACAGCGGTGACGGGCAGACGTTCACCGACATGCCGCAGACCAAGGCGCTGGCGGGCCTGGTGAACCCGAAGATCGGCCTGCTCTCGCTCGTCGGCGGCGGCGGTGACCGCCCGGTGGTGGACGCCGGGTTCGACTGGTTCACCCTCACCCCCGACGACAGCGCGGCGGTGGCGCCGGACGACGACTTCGCCGGGACGGCGCTGGACGGGTGCCGCTGGAACGCGGTCGTCCGACCCGACCCGGCCCACTACGGCGTGGCCGACGGGAGCCTGCGCATCGACACCAGCGCCGGCGACATCTACGGCGGCTCGGCCGACGACCCGGCCAACTTCATCCTCCAGCGCGCCCCCGAGGGCGACTGGGTGATCGAGACGGAGGTGGACGCGTCGGCGCTCGACGAGCGCTACCAGCAGGCCGGCCTGATCGCCTACGCGGACGACGCGAACTACGTGAAGCTCGACCACATCGCCACCAACGAGGCGGGCACGCCCGTCCAGCGCGGCGTGGAGCTGCGGACGGAGAGCGGCGACGTGGTGGGCCAACCGCAGCCCGGCGTCAACGGCCTCACCGGGGGTGTCTGGCACCTGCGGCTGGCCAAGTCCGGCTCCACCTACACCGGCTCCTACAGCGCGGACGGGCAGGCCTGGACGTCGCTGGAACCCGTGGTCAACGAGGACCTGGCCGGAGCGCGGATCGGGCTGTTCGCCATCGGCGGCGGTCAGACCGCCTCGAAGCCCGCGAGGTTCGGGCACTTCCGGGTGACCACGGACCGCACCGCCCCGGTGCTGTCGGTGGTCGGCGACCCGGCGTCGCCGGGCACGGGCGGGTGGTGGACGGGTCCGGTGACCCTCACCGCCACCGCGACCGACGACCAGCCGGGACCGGTGCGCGTCGAGTACCGGGTGGGCACGGGCGACTGGGCGGCGTACACGGCGCCCCTGGTGTTCGCCGACGACGGTGAGCGGGTGGTCGCGTTCCGGGCCTCCGACGCCGCCGGCAACGTCTCCGAGGAGAAGTCGACGACGGTGAAGGTCGACCGCACCGCGCCGCGGCTCACCGTGGCGGTGGACAACGCACCCGGCCCCGAGGGCTGGTGGACACGGCGGGCGCTGGTCTCGGCGACGGCCACCGACGACACGTCCGGCGGCCCGGTGCTGGAGCACCGGCTCGACGGCGGCCCGTGGCGGCCCTACACCGGCGTCGTGCCCGTGGGCGACGGCAGGCACCGGGTGGCGGTGCGGGCGACCGACGCGGCGGGCAACACCTCCGCCGAGCAGTCGGTCGAGGTGGAGGTGGACACCGCGCCGCCGGTCACGAAGGCCAAGCCGGGCAGGTCCGCGTCCCGGGTGGGGCTCACCGCCACCGACGCCACCTCGGGCGTGGCCCGCACGGAGTACCGGATCTCCGGTGGGAAGTGGCAGGTCCACCGGGGTGGGGAGATCCACCTCCGCCCCAACGGCAAGGAGTACCTGGAGTACCGCTCGATCGACGTGGCGGGCAACGTCGAGGCCACCGGCCGGTACACGCCGCGTCCGGGACGCGACGACGGCTGCTGGCAGCACGTCTGACGGTCGCGGGTGAGGCCCGTCCGGGCCTCACCCGCTCGACCGACCCCTCTCGCGGTGTCGCGCCCCGCCCCACCCGCCCGAGAACCCGAGGAGTGCCATGAGGAACGGGCCGGCTCGCCCGCGCACGGGCGGATCGACCGCGGACCAGGCCACGGTCCGCCGGCACAACCTCTCCGTCGTGCTGTCGCACCTGCGCGACCACGGTCCGCGGTCGCGGGCCCGGCTCGCCGGGGAGACGGGGCTGAACAAGGCCACCGTCTCCAGCCTGGTCGCCGAGCTCGTCGAACGCGGCCTGGTGGGCGAGGGGGAGACCGAGCGGGCCACCGTCGGGCGGCCGGGCCAGATCATCCGGCTCGACGGCGAGCACGTCGTCGCGGTCGGGGCCGAGGTCAACGTCGGCTACCTGTCGGTGCTCGCGCTCAACCTGCGCGGCCAGGTCGTGGCGCGGCAGCGGATCGCGCTGGACACCACCGCGATGGAACCGGCGCTGGTGCTGGCCAGGCTGGGACGGCTGCTGGACTCCGCGCTGGTCGGCGTCGCGGCCCGGCCGGTCGGCGTCGCCATCGCCGTGCCCGGCCTGGTCGAGGCCGACACCGGGGTGGTGCGCGCGGCGCCCAACCTGGGGTGGACCGACATCCCGGTGGTCGCCGAGATCAGCAGGTTGCTCGGCGAGCCGCCGTACCCGGTGCTGCTGGACAACGAGGCCAACCTCGCGGCGCTGGCCGAGGTCGAGGCGCAGGGCCTGGACCGCGGCGGCGACCTCATCCTGCTCACCGCGGCGGCCGGCGTCGGCAGCGGCATCGTGGTGGGCGGGCGGCTGCTGCGCGGCGCGCAGGGGTTCGCGGGCGAGGTCGGGCACATGCGCGTGCGCGACGACGGCCCGCCGTGCGCGTGCGGCCGCACGGGCTGCTGGGAGGCCGCCGTCGGCCTCAACGCGCTGCTCGCCGCCGCTCCGGAGCACGAGTCGGGGAGCACGTCGGCGCACGATCCGGAGCACGACCCGCTGCCCGGGCTGGAACGCCGGCTGGCCGACATCGGCGAGCGGGCCGCGGCGGGCGACGCGCGGGTGCTGGCCGCCATCGCCGACATCGACCGGTGGCTCACCATCGGCGCGGGCATCCTGGTCAACGCCTTCAACCCGCACCTGCTCGTCCTCGGCGGCTACTTCGCCGCGCTGCGGCCGTGGATCGCCGGCTCCCTGCGCGAGGACCTGCGCGGCCACGTCTTCGCCCGGGACATCGGCGGCACGCGGGTCGCGTTCTCGCCCCTGGGCTTCTCCGGCCCCGTGCGCGGCGGGGCCTCGCAGATCCTCGACCGCGTCTTCCGGGACCCCGTTCTCGTCGAGCCGGTCGACAAGCACCTGGCACAGGAGGAAACCGTATGACGGCCACGACAGCCCCGCTGCTGTCCGTCCGGGGCGTGGTGAAGCGCTTCCCCGGCGTGACGGCCCTGGGTGGGGTCGACTTCGACGTGCGCGCCGGCGAGGTGCACTGCCTGCTCGGCCAGAACGGCGCCGGCAAGTCGACGCTGATCAAGGTGCTGGCTGGCGCGCACCGCCCGGACGAGGGCGAGATCCGGTGGCGGGGCGAGGTCGTGTCGTTCGACAACCCGACCGCCGCGATGCGCAGCGGCGTGGCCGCCATCTACCAGGAACTGGACCTGGTGGCCGGGCTGTCCGTCGCCGACAACGTCTTCCTCGGCCACGAGCTGTCCACGGCCGGCTTCACCCGCCGCGCCGAGGTCCACCGCCGCACCCGGGCCCTGCTCGACCGGCTCGGCCACCCGGACATCCCGCCGGACCGCGACGTCGGCCGGCTGTCCGCGGCGAACCAGCAGATCGTCAGCATGGCGCGCGCCCTGTCCCGCGACGGGCAGCTGCTGATCATGGACGAGCCGTCTGCGGTGCTCGACCAGGACGAGGTGCGGAGGCTCTTCAGGGTCATCCGCGAGCTGACCGCGCAGGGCGTGGCGATCGTCTACATCTCGCACCGGATGGAGGAGATCCGCGAGATCGGCGACCGGGTGACCGTGCTCAAGGACGGCCGCACGGTGGCCACCGGCCTGCCCGCCCGCGAGACCCGCACCGCCGACCTGATCAGGCTCATGACCGGCCGAGACGTGGAGTACGCGTTCCCGCCGCGCGACCCGGTCGACCCGGCCGCGCCCGAGGTGCTGGTGGTGCGCGGGCTGGCGGCGGGGGAGCGGTTCGCCGGCGTGGACCTCACCGTCCACGCGGGCGAGGTGGTCGGGCTCGCCGGCCTCGTCGGGTCGGGGCGGTCGGAGATCCTGGAAGCCGTCTACGGCGCGCGCAAGCCCACGGCCGGCACCGTCGAGGTGGACGGCAGGCGGCTGCGCCGGGGGAGCGTGGGCGCGGCCGTGCGCGCGGGTGTCGGGCTGTGCCCGGAGGAGCGCAAGAGCCAGGGCCTGCTGCTGGACCAGGCCGTCTACCGCAACATCACGGTGTCCACGCTGTCGGCGTTCTCCCGCTTCGGCTTCCTCGACAACGGCGCGGAGCGCGCGCGTGCCCGGGAGCTGACCACGGCGCTGGACGTCCGCCCGCCGGGCGTGGACCGGGCGGTGCGCACCCTGTCGGGCGGCAACCAGCAGAAGGTCGTGCTGGCGCGGTGGCTGCTGCGCGAGTGCCGGGTGCTGCTGCTCGACGAGCCGACCCGGGGCGTGGACGTCGGGGCGCGCAGCGAGATCTACGAGCTGATCCGCGACCTGGCCGCCCGGGGCGTGGCCGTGCTGGTCGTGTCCAGCGAGGTCGAAGAGGTGCTCGGCCTCGCCGACCGGGTGCTGGTGGTGCGCGAAGGCCGGGTCGTCCACGAAGGACCGGCCGACGAGATCGACGAATCCCGGGTCCTCGACCTGGTCATGGAAGGAACCGCCGCATGAGCGAGAACACCACCGCGGTCAGGCCGCCGACCGCGGACCGCGCGAAGGGCGGCGTCACCGCGCTGCTCGGGTCCGCGGCCGGCCGCAACACCGGCCTCGTCGTCGCCCTGGTGCTGCTGTGCCTGGTCGGCGTCGCCACCGCGGGCGACCGGTTCGCCGACGTCGACAACGTGCTCACCATCCTGCGCCTGGCGTCGGTGATCGGCGTGGTCAGCGTCGGCATGACGTTCGTGATCACCGGCGGCGGCATCGACCTGTCCGTCGGCGCGATCGTCGCGCTGTCCTCGGTCTGGGCCACGACCCTCGCCACCCAGGCGATGGCCAACGACAGCCACTGGCTGGTCGTCGTGCTCGCCGCGCTCGCCGTGGGCGGTGGCTGCGGCGTGGTCAACGGCCTGCTCATCGCCTACGGGCGGATCGTGGCGTTCATCGCGACGCTGGCGATGCTCGCCGCCGCCCGCGGCCTGGCCGAGATCATCTCCAACCGCAAGACCCAGATCGTGGACGTGCCGGGCTTCTCCGCGTTCTTCGACGCGTCGGTGCTCGGCGTGCCGGTGCTGGTGGTGATCTTCGCGCTGGTGGCGGTCGTGGGGTGGGTGGTGCTCAACCGCACCACGTTCGGCCGCCGCACCTTCGCCGTGGGCGGCAATCCCGAGGCCGCGCGGCTGGCCGGCATCGACGTGCGGCGGCACACCGTGCTGCTCTACACGCTGCTGGGCGTGTGCTGCGGGATCGCCGCGGTCATGCTCGTCGCGCGCACCACCACCGGCAGCTCCACCCACGGCGGGCTCTACGAGCTCGACGCCATCGCGGCGGTGGTGATCGGCGGCACCCTGTTGTCCGGCGGTCGCGGCACGATCGCGGGCACCGTGTTCGGCGTCCTGATCTTCACGACGCTGTCGAACGTGTTCACCCTCAACAACCTCTCCATCTCCGCCCAGGCCGTCGCCAAGGGCGCGATCATCGTGGCCGCCGTCCTGCTCCAGCAGCGGCTGGCCCGCCGCAGCGGTGCTTGACCCCGACCCACCCGCCGCCATCCCGAGGAGCAGTCCCATGTCACGCAAGGCAACAACCCGTCTCGTCGCCGCACTGTCGGTCGGCCTCGTCCTCACCGCCTGCACGGGCAACACCCCCGAGCCCGCCGCGGGCACCGGCGACCAGGGCGGCCCCCGGGTCGCCAACGACGAGCCCGGCGAGAAGGTCGTCATCGGCTTCTCCGCGCCTGCCGCCGACCACGGCTGGATGGCCGCGATCACCAACGCCGCCAAGGCGGAGGCGACGAAGTACTCCGACGTCGAGCTGAAGGTGGTGGAGGGCACCAACGACGTCAACCTCCAGATCAGCCAGGTCGAGACGTTCATCAACGACAAGGTGGACGCGATCGTGCTGCTGCCGTTCGACGGCGCGGCGCTGACCCCGGTGGCGCTCAAGGCGATGAAGGCCGGCATCACGGTGATCAACGTCGACCGCGAGTTCGGCAGCCCGTTCGCCGCGCGCTCCACCGTCCTCGGTGACAACTACGGCATGGGCGTCTCCGCCGGCACCTACATCTGCCAGGAGCTCGGCGGCAAGTCCGACGCGGTCGTGGCCGAGATCGCCGGCATCGACTCGCTGCCCCTGACGCAGGACCGCAGCAAGGGCTTCGCCGACGCCCTCGGCGACTGCGGGCTGAAGGTGAACAACCGGGTGGCCGCCGAGTTCACCGTGGAGAGCGGAGAACGGGCCGCCGCGAACCTGCTCCAGGCCGCACCGCGCATCGACGCCCTGTGGAACCACGACGACGACCAGGGCGTCGGCGTCACGGCGGCGATCAAGAACTCCGGCCGCAGCGAGTTCTTCATGGTCGGTGGCGCGGGCTCGGCCAACGTCATGCGGGAGATCAAGGCCGCCGACGGCCTGCACAAGGCGACCGTGGTCTACCCCTCCACCCAGGGCGCGGACGGCATCCGGCTGGCGCGGCTGGCGGTGCAGGGCAAGAGCCTCGGCGACCTGGTCGAGGTGGAGGTCCCGCGCCAGGTCGAGCTGTTCGCCCCGGTCGTCACCAAGGACAACGTCGACCGCTACCTGCCCACCGCCTTCGAGTCCTAGGAGACCACCGCCGTGACGACAGGGACGCTGGGCATCGCGATGATCGGCCACGCCTTCATGGGAGCCGCCCACTCCCAGGCGTGGCGCGTCGCACCCCGCTTCTTCGACCTGCCGCTGCGCCCGGTCATGGCCGTGGTGTGCGGCCGTGACCGGGCCCGCTCCGAGGCCGCCGCCGCGCGACTGGGCTGGGCGGAGGCCGTGACCGACTGGCGGGCCGTGCTGGACCGGGACGACGTCCAGGTGGTGGACATCTGCACGCCCGGCGACACGCACGCCGAGATCGCCGTCGCGGCGCTGGCAGCGGGCAAGCACGTGCTGTGCGAGAAGCCGCTGGCCAACACCGTCGCCGAAGCCGAGGCGATGGTGGAGGCGGCGGCCCGTGCCGCCGCGGCGGGCGTGCGGGCGATGGTCGGGTTCACCTACCGGCGCGTGCCCGCGCTCTCCCTGGCCCGCGAACTCGTGGCGCAGGGCCGGTTGGGTCGGATCCACCACGTGCGCGCCCAGTACCTCCAGGACTGGATCGTCGACCCGGCCGCGCCGCTGTCGTGGCGGTTGCAGAAGGAGCGGGCCGGGTCGGGCGCGCTGGGCGACATCGGCGCGCACATCGTCGACGCCACCCAGTTCATCCTCGGCGACACCGTCCGCGAGGTGTCCGGGACGCTGGAGACGTTCGTGTCCGAACGGCCGCTGGCGGCCGAGCACTCCGGGCTGTCGGGCACCGCCGTGTCGGACCGCACGGGGCCGGTCACGGTGGACGACGCCGCGCTGTTCCTGGCCCGGTTCACCGGTGGCGCGCTCGGCTCGTTCGAGGCGACCCGGTTCGCGAACGGCCGCAAGAACGCCATCCGCATCGAGGTCAACGGCTCGGCGGGCAGCCTGGCGTTCGACTTCGAGGACATGAACGTCCTGCACTACTACGACGGCGGCGACGACGCGGCGGTGGCGGGTTTCCGCCGCATCGTCGTCACCGAGCCGCAGCACCCCTACGTCGACGCCTGGTGGCCCGCCGGCCACGGCCTGGGCTACGAGCACGCGTTCACCCACCAGGCCGTCGACTTCGTCCGCGCCATCGCCGCGGACGCCGACCCGGCCCCGTCGTTCGCCGACGGGCTCCAGCTGCAACGCGTCCTGGCCGCCGTCGAGGCGAGCGCGGCGTCCCGCACCTGGCAAGACGTCTGAGAGGAGAACGAGATGGCGCGTCCGATCACGTTGTTCACCGGCCAGTGGGCCGACCTGCCGTTCGAGGAGGTCGCCCGGCTGGCCGCCGAGTGGGGCTACGACGGCCTGGAGATCGCCTGCTGGGGCGACCACCTCGACCCGTGGCGCGCCGCCGAGGACGACGACTACGTCGCCGACCGGCTGGCGATCCTGGCCAAGCACGACCTGAAGGTGTGGACGATCTCCAACCACCTCACCGGCCAGGCCGTCTGCGACGACCCGATCGACGAGCGGCACCAGGGCATCCTGTCCCCGCGCATCTGGGGCGACGGCGACCCCGAGGGCGTGCGGGGGCGCGCGGCCGAGGAGATGAAGGCGACCGCGCGGGCCGCCGCCAAGCTCGGCGCCGGCACCGTCGTCGGCTTCACCGGCTCCTCGATCTGGAAGACCGTCGCGATGTTCCCGCCCGTGCCACCGTCGATGATCGACGCCGGCTACCAGGACTTCGCCGACCGGTGGAACCCGATCCTGGACGTGTTCGACGAGGTCGGCGTCCGGTTCGCGCACGAGGTCCACCCCTCCGAGATCGCCTACGACTACTGGACCACCGTCCGGACGCTGGAGGCGATCGGGCACCGACCCGCGTTCGGCCTCAACTGGGACCCCTCGCACTTCGTGTGGCAGGACCTCGACCCGATCGGCTTCCTCCGGGACTTCCGCGACCGGATCTACCACGTCGACTGCAAGGACGCCCGCCGCCAGGTCGGCGACGGCCGCAACGGCCGCCTCGGCTCGCACCTGCCCTGGGCCGACCCGAGGCGCGGCTGGGACTTCGTCTCCACCGGGCGCGGTGACGTGCCGTGGGAGCGGGCGTTCCGGATGCTCAACACCATCGGCTACGACGGCCCGATCAGCGTCGAGTGGGAGGACGCCGGGATGGACCGCCTGATCGGCGCGCCCGAAGCGCTGGAGTTCGTGCGCCGCAACGCGTTCGACGCGCCGACCGCCTCCTTCGACGCCGCCTTCTCCAGCGGCGACTGAGCGGGGCCGGGTGACGGACCGCGGTGGTGGTCGCCGACGCGGTCCGTCCTGATGTTCACGCTCACACAGCTCGACTCGTGGAGGTGCTCCTCTCCCGATTCGGTCACGGCATGAGGTGAGATTTTTCCGGTAAACAAGCAGCTCGGGGTGAAGTTCGACGATCGGAGAGCGCTGCGGGCGCTAAAGTGAGCGTGAACATTTAGCGCCCTCGCAGCGTTGACGCCCGGCTCCGGCGATGGCTACTGTGCTGACAGCCGGGCCACCGGGCCCACTCGGTCACGCATCCGCCGGCACGACCGCCCGTCAACGACGACGTTGGGGACTTCGATGCGACGCACACGGCACACCGCACACGTTCCGGCACGGCGCGATCCTCGTCGCGAGCCGGACGTCGTGACCGCCTGACCGTTCGACCGCCCTACCGCCCGGCGGTCGTCGGATCGCGGCGCTCCCACGCGCCGGCCCGTCGCGCCCGCTCTGCCACGTCGTACCAGATCTCCCTCCGCCGACAGGTCCCTGCCGGTCGCACCGCCGTGCCCGCGGCGCGACGTCCCGGCCGGTCGACCTCCACAACCCACAGGAGAGCTCATGTCGTCACCCCTGAGCCGCCGCACGTTGTTGCAGGCCGTCGGCGTCGCGGCTGTCGCGACGACCGTGCCCGGCCTGACCTCGGGGTCCGCGGCCGCGGCGTCGGTGCCGCCGGCCCGCGGCGACCTCGGTGTGTCCGCCCACCCGTTCGACCTCGGCGAGGTGCGCCTGAGCCCCGGCCGCTGGATGGAGAACCAGAGCCGGACGCTGACGTACCTGAAGTTCGTCGACGTCAACCGGTTGCTCTACAACTTCCGCGCGAACCACCGCCTCTCGACGCAGGGCGCGGCGGCGCTGGGCGGCTGGGAGGCGCCGAACTTCCCGTTCCGCACCCACAGCCAGGGGCACTTCCTCAGCGCGTGGGCGCAGGCGTGGGCGGTGCTCGGCGACACCACCTGCCGGGACCGGGCCAACTACGTGGTCGCCGAGCTGGCCAAGTGCCAGGCGAACAACGCGGCGGCCGGGTTCAACACCGGGTACCTGTCCGGGTTCCCGGAGTCGGACTTCGACGCGATGGAGGCGGGCTCGCCCAAGTCGGTGTCGTACTACTCGCTGCACAAGACGTTGGCCGGCCTGCTGGACGTGTGGCGGCACATCGGCAGCACGCAGGCGCGTGACGTGCTGCTGAGGTTCGCGGGTTGGGTGGACTGGCGCACCGCGCGGTTGTCCTACAGCCAGATGCAGCGGGTGCTGGGCACGGAGTTCGGCGGCATGAACGCCGTGCTGACCGACCTGTACCAGCAGACGGGCGACTCCCGCTGGCTCGCGACGGCGCAGCGGTTCGACCACGCCTCCGTGTTCGACCCGCTGGCGGCCAACCAGGACCGGCTCAGCGGTCTGCACGCCAACACGCAGGTGCCCAAGTGGATCGGCGCGGCCCGCGAGTACAAGGCCACCGGGACGACCCGCTACCGGGACATCGCGTCCAACGCCTGGAACATCACCGTCGGCGCGCACACCTACGTGATCGGCGGCAACAGCCAGGCGGAGCACTTCCGGGCGCCCAACGCCATCGCCTCCTACCTCAACACCGACACGGCCGAGGCGTGCAACACCTACAACATGCTCAAGCTGACCCGTGAGCTGTGGCTGCTGGACCCGAACCGCGCCTCCTACTTCGACTTCTACGAGCGCGGGCTGCTCAACCACCTCCTCGGCCAGCAGAACACGGCCGACCCGCACGGGCACATCTGCTACTTCACCGGCCTCAACCCCGGCCACCGGCGCGGCAACACCGGACCGGCCTGGGGCGGCGGCAACTGGAGCACCGACTACACCACCTTCTGGTGCTGCCAGGGCACCGCCCTGGAGGTCAACACCTCGCTGGCGAACTCCATCTACTTCCACAACGGCACCACGCTCACGGTGAACCTGTACACGCCGTCGGTGCTGACCTGGGCGCAGCGGGGGATCACCGTCACGCAGACCACGACCTACCCGGCATCCGACACCACCACGCTGACCGTGACCGGCAACGCGAGCGGGTCGTGGACGATGCGCCTGCGCATCCCGGGCTGGACCACCGGCGCGACGGTCGGCGTCAACGGCGTGGCGCAGGACATCGCGACGACGCCGGGCACCTACGCCTCCCTGACCCGGACGTGGGCCGCCGGTGACGTGGTGACCCTGCGCCTGCCGATGCGGGCGGTCGTGCAGCCCGCCAACGACAACCCGGCCGTGGCCGCGATCACCTTCGGCCCGGTCGTGCTGTCGGGCAACTACGGCAACACCGCCCTGTCCAGGCTGCCCGCGCTGGACACCACCTCGATCACCCGCACCGGCACCTCGGGCCTGGCGTTCACCGCCCGGGCCGACGGCGCGACGGTCAACCTCGGGCCGTTCTACGACGCCCACGGCCACAACTACACCGTCTACTGGAGCACCAACGGCGGTGGCGGTGGCGGCTCGGACGCCGGCTACCGGCTGGTCAACGCGGCCACCGGCCTGGTCCTGGGCGTGCAGGACATGTCGACCGCGGACGGCGGCCTCGCCGTGCAGTGGAACGACACCGGGACCGCGGACCACAACTGGGAGCTGATCGCCGACGGCAGCGCCGTGCGGCTGCGCAACCGCAACAGCGGCAAGGTCCTCGGGGTGGAGAACGCGTCCACCGCGGACAACGCGCGGGTCCTGCAGTGGAGCAACAGCGGCGCCGCCGACCACAAGTGGACCATCGTCGACAACGGTGACGGCACCCACAAGCTGCGCAACGGCAACAGCGGCAAGCTGCTGGGCATTCTCAACGGCGCCACGACGGCGGGTGCGCAGGCCGTGCAGGACCCGGACAACGGGACCTCCGACAACCGCTGGCGGTTCGTGCCCGCCGGCGCCCGGCGCGTGCAGAACCTGGCCAGCGGCCTGGTGCTGGGCGTGCAGGACATGTCGACCGCCGACGGCGGCCTGGTCGTGCAGTGGGACGACAGCGGCACCGCCGACCACCTCTGGACCGCCGTCGTGGACCCGGACGGGTACTTCCGGCTGCGCAACTCCAACAGCGGCAAGGTCCTCGGCGTCGAGAACGCCGGCACCGCCAACGGCGCCCGGGTGTTGCAGTGGGCGGACAACGGCACGAACGACCACAAGTGGCGGCTGCGGCACGGGGCCAACGGTTACTTCCGCATCCAGTGCGGCAACGGCGGGCGGGTGCTCGGCGTCAACGGCGCCTCCACCGCACGTGGCGCGCAGATCGTCATCTGGGACGACAACGGCACCAACGACCACCTCTGGCGCTTCATCTGAGCCTGACGACGCGGCGACCCGTCCGGAGTTCCGGGCGGGTCGCCGCGTCGCGTCGGGGCCGTCATGTGGACGGTCCCGCCTCCCGGGTCAGGGAGTGGTCAGGTCGAACTTGCGGACGGTCACCGCGCCGCCCAGGGACTGCGTGGCGTGGTTGAAGATGCCGAAGCGGTAGCCCATGAAGAACTGCCAGGCGTTGTTCAGCGTGAACGTCGGGCCGAGCGGGGTGAAGTTCACGCCGTCGGTGCTGTAGGAGAACCGGGCGACGCGGTTGGCGCCCGGTTGGATGTCGGCGTTGATCCGCAGCCAGATCCGGCCCCCGCTGATCGCGGCGCCCGCGGCCTCGCTGCCGGTGTTGGTGGTGCGCCAGCTGCCGTCCATGGCGAGGCCGTTGGTCATGGACACGCGGGTCTGGCCGTTGTCGCGCTTGACGCCGATCCAGGCCGAGGACTGCCGCAGCATCGCCAGGCCCGACCGGTCGCCGTCGCGCATGGTGCTGTAGTCCAGCTCGATCGTGGCCGTGGACGTCGGTCCTTGGATGCGGTGGGTGAGGGTGTTGCGGGCGGCGTAGAGGTCGTTGGTGACGGTGGCCGTCTGCAACGTGAGCCCGTTGTTCACCGAGTACTTGGTGGTGTCGGGGTCGTGGTTCCACTCCCACTGCGGGCCGAGGGCCGTGCCGGTGAACGTGTCGGTCCCGGTGAGGGGTTTGACCGGCCGGGTCGGCAGCGGCGAGGGGTAGTTCACGCCCCAGCGGCCGTTGACCGTCTGGAGGGTCGGCCAGCCGTCGGAGGTCCAGGTGATCGGGGCCAGCGCGGGCACCCGGCCGCCGGGGTAGGCGTCCACGAACGACATGTAGTGCCAGGACCCGTTCTGGGTCTGGACCAGGCTGCCCTGGTGGGGCACGCCGCCGCCGGGGATGGGGCCGGGCAGGTCGAGCAGCACCTGGCGCACGGTGTACGGGCCGAACGGTCCGTTGTCCGACTTGAGCACGTACTGCCCGTTGGCGGGTCGGGTCAGCCAGATGTAGTAGCTGCCGTTGCGCTTGTAGAACCTCGCGCCCTCCAGCGTCCCGATGTTCGAGGGGGTCTGGAACACCTGCTGCGCGCGGACCTGGCTGCGCCCGTCGGCGGACAGCTGCGCGACGCTGATGGTGCTGTTGCCGTAGGCGACGTACATCGTGTCGTTGTCGTCGATGAGCATGCCCGCGTCGTAGTAGCAGTTGTCGATCTGGGCGTGCCGGTTCCACTGCCCCTCGACGCTGGTCGCGGTGTAGATGTAGGTGTCGTTGAAGTCGATGCACCCGGCCCAGTAGTAGGTCTTGTTGCTCGGCCGGTACTGCAGCGTCGACGCCCAGATGCCGTTGACGTAGGCCCGCTGCCCGTTGGTCAGGTCGTACTTGGTGCCGAAGTCCAGGGACGGCACCGAGTGACCGGCGAACTCCCAGTTGACCAGGTCGTAGGAGCGCAGGACCGGCGCGCCGGGGGAGTAGTGCATGGTCGACGCGGTCAGGTAGTACGCGTCCCCGACCCGGATGACCTCGACGTCGGCGAAGTCCTGCCACACGACGGGGTTGGTGTACTGCCCGCCCGGCTGCTGCGAGGTCGTCGTCGTGGTCGTCGTGGTGGTGCCGCCACCGCCGACGCGGACGAGCTGCCACTGCTGGTTGGCGCCGCCCCAGTCGCTGTACTGGACGATGTTCGCGCCGTCGGTGGTGGCGGCGTTCTGCACCTCGACCGCCTTGTTGCTGTTGCGGTTGATCAGGCGCACGTGGCCGCCGTCGGAGTCGGCGAGGCGGAACTGCTGGTTGGTGCCGTTGCCGTCGGCCCACTGGACGATGGCGGCACCGTCGGCGGTGGAGAAGTTCGAGACGTCCAGCACCTTGCCGGAGTGCTTGGACTTGAGCCGGTAGTAGCCGCCGCCGGAGTCGACGAACTGCCACTGCTGGTTGGCCCCGTCACCACGGGTCCACTGGGTGATGCGTCCGCCGTCGGCGGTGGAGAAGTTGTAGACGTCGAGCGCCTTGCCGCTGGTGCGGTTGACCAGCACGTACCACGCGGTCGTGTCGACGGTCGCCGCCGAACTGGTCGCCGAGCTGAAGACGACCATCACACCTCCGAGCACGACCGCGGCGAGCACCGCGGCCATCCGCGACAACCGGCCACGTCTGCGCGCGAGGCGCCGTGGGAGTTGGTCGGGGACAGACATGACAGCTCCTTACCTGCCGCTTCCGAGCGGCGTTGCGGCCGGAGCCCCCGCACGGCGTGCGAGGGCTCCGGCCGGTCAGCAGGGTGAATCCGCCTGGGTCGGCAGACCCAGGCGGTACGGCAGTCGGCTGTGCTCACCACTCGCGTCGGGGGCAGCCCCTGGTGGAGGAACTGGAGCCGGCACGGGTCGATGGGCAGCGCCTGGTCGTTCCCGGAGCGGAGCAGCTCGCCGTGGCTGATGTCCTTCGTCCAGCGCCCGCCGGTGAAGGTGCTGCCGGCGATGCGCCGAGTCGGACCGGATCAGCCGACGCGCACGAGTTGCCACTGCTGGTTGGCGCCGCCCCAGTCGCTGTACTGCACGACGTTGCCGCCGTCGGCGGTGGACGCGCCCTGCACCTCGACGGCCTTGTTGCTGTTGCGGTTGACCAACCTGATGTAGCCGGTCGAGTCGACCGCGCGGAACTGCTGGTTGGTGCCGTTGCCGTCGGCCCACTGCACGATGGCGGCGCCGTCGGCGGTGGAGAAGTTGTGGACGTCCAGCACCTTGCCCGACAGCCTGGACTTCACCCGGTAGTAGCCGCCGCCGGAGTCGACGAACTGCCACTGCTGCTGGTTGCCGTCGTTGCGGGCCCACTGCGTGATGCGGGCGCCGTCGTTCGTGGCCAGGTTGTAGACGTCCAGCGCCTTGCCGCTGTTGCGGTTCACCAGCACGTACCAGGCGGTCGTGTCGATGACCCCGGGCTGGGGGTTGGAACCCTCGTTGAGGGCGTTGAGGACGGAGGTGTAGGCGGCCTTCTTGTTCCCGCTGCTGTCGAACAGCAGGGGGTTCTGGCCGGTGCGCCAGGAGTCGCTGTCGCGGATGCCCCAGACGGTGATGCCGGTGCACCGGGCGACGGCGAGGCAGGCCCTGGTGACGGCGGCGTAGGCGGTGGCCTGGGTGGAGCCCGAGATGTCGAGCTCGGTGATCTGCACGTCGACGCCGAGGTCGGCGAAGCGCTGGAGGTTGGCCTGGTAGTCCGACGGCGCGGAGTTGCTCAGGTGGGACTGGAAGCCCACGCAGTCGATCGGCACGCCGCGGGCCTTGAAGTCGCGCACCATGTTGTAGATGCCGGTGCTCTTGGCGTTGACGCCGTCGGTGTTGTAGTCGTTGTAGCAGAGCTTCGCGCCCGGGTCGGCCGCCCGCGCGGCGCGGAACGCCGCCTCGATCCAGTCGTTGCCGGTCCGCTGGAGGTTCGAGTCACGCCGGCCACCGCTGCCGCCGTCGGCGAACGCCTCGTTCACCACGTCCCAGGAGTGGATCTTGCCCCGGTAGTAGGTGGCGACGCGGGTGACGTGGTTCAGCATGGCCTGGCGCAGTGCCGAACCCTCCATGCGCTGCATCCAGCCCGGCTGCTGGGAGTGCCACGCCAGGGTGTGGCCGCGCACCTTCATGCCGCGGCTGATGGCGTGGTTGACGATCCGGTCGCCGTTGCCGAACGTGAACTGGCCCTGGTTGGGCTCGGTCGCGTCCATCTTCATCTCGTTCTCGGCGGTGACCTGGTTGAACTCGCGGTTCAGGATGGTCGTGTAGGTCGAGTCGCCGAGCTTCCCGGCCGCGATGGCGGCACCGAAGTACCGGCCCTTCTCCGCCGCCGAGGCGCCCAGCGTCGTACCCGCCAGGGCCAGGCCGTCGAACGCCACCGTCATCATGGTGGCGACGAGTCCTACGACGAGCAGCAACGCCGTTGTTCTCGGTCGACGCGAGGGCGTCGGCCGAATGACCGCTCGTATCGAATGGTTCATCACGTGTCCTCACGGATCAGCACACCGCGTGTCTTGTTCGGCGGTGGCAGGGGCACTGGCCGACACGCGCCCGGTTATCTGTTAGCGTTAACAACTTCGGGCTCGGGCAGACTCGATGCAAATGAGCCGGCATTGAGTTGCGGTAGTTTTCGCGGTGAGCGCGCGTCGTGCCTCTCCGACTGTGAAGGATGACACACGCTCGGTCAAGACGTAACGAAAAATTTTCGTGCAGGTAGGGCGTGTGTCGGGGGTGGGCGAGACGTCTCGGTGGCCCGCCCGGTCCCTGGCGGGTGGCATGGTCAGTTCGAATGCCGTTCGACGGTGAATTCGTCGCCCTTGCTAAAGTTAGCGCAAACATTTTTAGCCGAGCTTGTTCGGCTCGAATGGTGCTGGCGTAGTCGGTAGGCCGGATGGGGGCAGGGCGCTAAAGTTAGCGCTCACACTTTTAGCTTTGACGGCATCGCCGGGGCGTAGTTACATGGCAGGGGATTCAAGGCCGCTCCGCTCCCGGCGCGACCCCGCCTGGCCGGGCGCCGCCGTGATCGCCGCCGGCGGCGCGGCGGGGAGGGGCGTCGGAGCGGACCCGCGCCCGACGGCGCCGAAGGCCGCGGCGCCCGACACGTGCCGCCGACCGATGCACCTCCGGAGGTCTCTTGTGAAATCGACGTGGTCCCCCTCGGCGCTCGCACGACGGGTGGGCGCGCTGCTCACCGCGGTCCTCTGCGCCCTCGCCCTCGCGCCCGCGCTCGCCAAGGCGGACAACCCGATCGTGCAGCACATCTACACCGCCGACCCGGCTCCCCTGGTCCACAACGGACGCGTGTACCTCTACACCGGCCACGACGAGGACGGCTCGACCTGGTTCACCATGAAGGAGTGGCGGGTCTGGTCCTCCGACGACATGGTGAACTGGACCGACCACGGGTCGCCGATGAACGTGGGCACGTTCGCCTGGGCCAAGCAGGACGCGTGGGCGGGGCAGGCGATCGCGCGCAACGGCAAGTTCTACTGGTACGTGCCCGTGGTCAACCGCGCCACCGGTCGGATGGCGATCGGCGTGGGCGTCGCCGACAGCCCCACCGGCCCGTTCCGCGACGCCATCGGCCGCCCGCTGGTGGAGAACGGCGAGATCGACCCCACCGTCTTCATCGACGACAACGGTCAGGCGTACCTGTACTGGGGCAACCCGAACCTGTGGTACGTGCGGCTCAACGCCGACATGACCTCCTTCTCCGGCGGCCCCACCCAGATCCCGCTCACCGCGGCCGGCTTCGGCTCCCGGGCCGGCGACGCCAACCGGCCCACCCTCTACGAGGAAGGCCCCTGGGTCTACAAGCGCAACGGCCTGTACTACAACGTGTTCGCGGCGAAGTGCTGCTCGGAGTTCATCGCCTACTCGACCGCACCCGGCCCCACCGGGCCGTGGACCTACCGCGGCACGGTCATGCCCACCCAGGGCGCCAGCTTCACCAACCACGCCGGCATCGTCGACTTCAAGGGCAGCTCCTACTTCTTCTACCACAACGGAGCCCTGTCCGGCGGCGGCGGTTTCACCCGCTCGGTGGCGGTGGAGAGGTTCGCCTACAACGCCGACGGCACCATCCCGACCATCAACATGACCACGGGCGGCGCACCGCAGGCGGGCACCCTCAACCCCTTCGTCCGCCAGGAGGCCGAGACGATCGCCTGGGGTTCGGGCATCGAGACCGAACCGTCCTCCGAGGGCGGGATGAACATCGGCTGGATCGAGAACGGCGACTACACCAAGGTGAAGGGCGCCGCGTTCGGCTCGGGCGCGAGGACGTTCAGCGCGCGGGTCGCCTCGGCAGGCGCCGGCGGCACCGTCGAGGTGCGGCTGGACAGCCCGAGCGGCGCGGTGGTGGGGCGCTGCGGCGTCTCGGCCACCGGCGGCTGGCAGACCTGGACCACGGTCTCGTGCCCGATCAGCGGTGCGACGGGCACCCGCGACCTCTACCTCCGCTACACCGGCGGCAGCGGCTACCTGTTCAACCTCAACTGGTGGCAGTTCACCGCGTAGCCGGTGCGCGGTGGTCGCGGTGGTGGCCGGCAGGGACCGCCACCGCGACCACCGGGAGGGTCGACGAGATCTTAGATAGTTCGCGTTCACAAAGTGTGTTGCCGACAGGTCGGCGGCAAAGGGCGTGGTCGGGGGATCGCGGGCGGGGCAACGGTTCTTGACGGGTCCTGTGACACAGCTTACTGTCGTGAGCGCTAACAATCGGAGCTGAAGCCGAAACTTTCGGTCGCACGGTGCGGCGCGGACTCGGCCCGGTTCACGCGATCGCCTGCCTGCGGTGGCCAACCGCGCGGTGGCGGTGCCGCCAGTTAACGCACACCTTGGAGAAGCGTCGTGACACTCCGCTTGCCCCTGCTCAGCGCCGCCGCGGTCCTGGCCCTCCTGACCGCCTGCACACCCGGCACCGGAGGCGGCGGAGAAGGGGACGGCAAGTCCTTCGAGTTCTGGTCGTTCTCCGCGATCAACCAGAAGCTGACCGTGGACGCGTACCAGGCGAAGCACCCGGACATCCAGATCAAGCTGACCGAGGTGGGCACCTCCACCGAGACCGCCCAGTCGCTGACCACCGCGCTGGCCGGCGGGAAGGTGCCCGACCTGGTGCTGATCCAGGGCGACAACCTGCCGCAGTTCGTGGACCAGCCGCAGAACTTCGTGGACCTGCGGACGTTGGGCGCCGACGACATCGCGGACGACTACCTGGACTGGGTGTGGGAGCAGAGCGTCGCCAAGGACGGTGAGGTGCTGGGGGTCCCCACCGACGTCGGCGGCATGGCCGTGGCGTACCGGACCGACTTGTTCGCCGCCGCCGGGCTGCCCACCGACCGCGAGGCCGTGAGCGCGCTGTGGCCGACGTGGGACGCCTTCATCGAAACCGGCAAGCGCTACAAGCAGGCCACCGGCAAGGCGTTCACCGACAACGCGGCGACCAGCGTGTTCTACCAGGCGGTCAACCAGGTGTCGGAGAAGTACTACAGCGCGGACCGCAAGCTGGTCTACCGCACCAACCCGCAGGTGAAGGCGGCGTTCGACCTCGGCATCAAGGCGGCCACCTCCGGCATCACCGCCGGGCAGTCCTCGTTCGAGAGCGCGTGGAGCGCCGGCATGGGCCAGGGCTCGTACGCCGCGGTGTCCGCGCCGTCGTGGATGCTCAACAGCATCCGCAGCACCGCCCCCGACACCAAGGGCAAGTGGGACATCGCCAAGATCCCCGGCGCCGCCGGCAACTGGGGAGGCAGCTACCTGGCCATCCCCAAGGGCGCGAAGAATCCGCAGGCCGCCTGGAACTACATCAAGGAGATGCAGTCGCCCGCGGGGCAGCTGGAGCACTTCACCCGCGTCGGCGCCCTGCCCTCCACGCCCTCGGTCTACCAGGACGCCAAGCTCACCGCCGGCAAGGACCCGTTCTTCTCCGACGCGCCGACGGGCAAGATCTACACCGACTCGCTGCTGGGCCTCAAGCCGTTCTACATCGGTCCCGACAGCGCCGCCATCGGCCAGGAGTTCCTCGACGCCATCACCAACGTCGAGCAGGCCGGCGGCGACCCGGCCACCGCGTGGGACGACGCGGTCAGCAACATCAAGACCGCCATCGGCGAGTGACGACCGTGACCGCCACGCTCACACCGGCGCCGTCGGCGGCACTGCCGCCCCCTGCCTCCCCGCGGGGCAGGGGGCTGGCCGAACGCCTGTCGCCGTACGCCTACATCGCCCCGTTCTTCGTCCTGTTCGGGGTGTTCGGGCTGTTCCCCCTGCTGTTCACGTTCTACGTGGCGCTGTTCGACTGGAACCCCATCGGCGACCAGGTCTTCATCGGCACGGACAACTTCACCCGCATGTTCGCCGACCCGCGGTTCTGGAACGCCGCGGGCAACACGGTGAGCATCTGGGCGTTGTCCACCGTGCCGCAACTGTTGTTGGCGCTGGTGCTGGCGCACGTGCTCAACCACGCCCGGCTGCGGTTCGCGCTGTTCTTCCGGATGGCGGTCCTGGTCCCCTACATCACGTCGGTCGCGGCCACCGCCGTCGTCTTCGCGCAGCTGTTCGACCGCGACTACGGGCTGCTCAACTGGGTGCTCGGCTTGGTCGGGGTCGAACCGGTGGACTTCGTCCAGTCCACTTGGGGCAGTCACGTCCTCATCGCCACGATGGTGACCTGGCGGTGGTTCGGCTACACCACGCTGCTCTACCTCGCTTCGCTGCAATCGGTGCCGCGGTCGGTGTTCGAGGCCGCCGCCATCGACGGCGCGGGGCCGTGGCAGCTCTTCCGGCACATCACCGTCCCCGCGCTGCGGCCGGTGATCATCTTCACCGTGGTCACGTCCACCATCGGCGGCTTGCAGATCTTCACCGAGCCGTTGCTGACCGGGTCGGGGCTGACCTGCGGCGCGGTGCGGCAGTGCCAGACGTTGACGCTGTTCCTGTACGAACAGGGCTTCGGGCAGTTCGAGTTCGGCTACGGCTCGGCGATCGGGGTCGCGCTGTTCGTCATGGTCGTGGCCATCGCCGCGATCAACTTCGTGCTGTCCACGCGGATCAAGGCGGACCGATGACGAGCACCTCGACGCGCGGCCGGGGCCCCGGCCGGGTCCGCTGGTGGACCTACCTCCTGCTGTCCGCGGCCACCGTGGTGTGCCTGTTCCCGCTGTACTGGATGTTCATCGTCGCCACCACCGACACGGCGACCGCGACGGAGATGCCGCCCGAGGTCGTGCCCGGCGGCAACTTCTTCCACCTCGCCGGCCTGGTGCTGGACACGGTGCCGTTCGTGCAGTCGCTGCTCAACAGCCTCGCCGTGGCCACCGCGATCGGCGTCGGTCAGGCGGTGCTGTGCTCGCTGGCCGGGTTCGCCTTCGCCAAGCTGCGCTTCCGCGGTCGCAACAGCCTGTTCGTGGTCGTGGTGCTCACCATGACGGTGCCCACGCAGCTCTCGGTCATCCCGCAGTACATGATCATGTCCCAGCTGGGGTGGGTCGACACGTTGCAGGCGCTGATCGTGCCCGGCCTGGCCAGCGCGTTCGGCATCTTCTGGATGCGCCAGCACATCTCGGCCACGATCAGCGACGAGCTGATGCAGGCGGCCCGCATCGACGGCGCGAGCACCGCGCAGGTGTTCTGGCGCATCGCGTTCCCGATCGTGCGGCCGGCGGCGTTCGTGCTCGGCCTGTTCGGGTTCATCACCGCCTGGAACGACTTCCTGTGGCCGTTCATCGTGCTCAAGTCACCCGAGCGCTACACCGCGCAGATCGCCATCAAGGCGCTCCAGAACAGCCTCGACGTCGACCTCGGCCTGGCCATGTCCGGCTCCTTCCTCGCCACGATCCCGCTGGTCGTGCTGTTCGTCGTGGTCGGACGCCGGATGGTCGCGGGCATCCTCGAAGGCGCCTTCAAGGGCTGAAGCCCCTCGCACAACAAGGGAAACCATGACCTCACCGCAGTCCGAGGCGTCGTACTACGACAACCCCGTGATCCCCGGGTTCCACCCCGACCCCAGCGTGTGCCGGGTGGGGGAGGACTACTACCTGGTGTGCTCCAGCTTCGAGTACTTCCCGGGCGTGCCGATCTTCCACAGCCGCGACCTGGTGGGCTGGCGGCAGATCGGCAACGTCCTGGACCGCCCGTCGCAACTGCCGCTGCCGGCCGACGCGATGGCGTCCGACGGCGTCTACGCGCCCACGATCCGGCACCACGACGGCCGCTTCTGGCTGATCACCACGAACGTGTCGCACGGCGGCAACTTCATCGTCACCGCCGAACGCCCCGAGGGTCCCTGGTCGGACCCGGTGTGGATCGACCTGCCCGGCATCGACCCGGACCTGGCCTGGGACGAGGACGGCAACTGCTGGTGCTCCTTCGCCGGCGCGCACGGCCCGACCTTCAACGGCGTGCAGATCGCCCGCATCGACCCCGAGGCGGGGAAGGTGCTGGAAGGACCGGAGCCCGCCTGGGCCGGCACCGGGTTGCAGTGGCCGGAGGCGCCGCACCTCTACCGGGTCGGGGAGTGGTGGTACCTGATGATCGCGGAGGGCGGCACCGAGCGCGGCCACACCGTGGCCATGGCGCGCGCCCGCTCGCCGCGGGGGCCGTGGGAGCCGGCGCCGGTCAACCCGGTCCTGTCGCACCGGAGCACGGGCCGGCCGATCCAGAGCACCGGCCACGCCGACCTCGTCACCACGCCGACCGGCGAGTGGTGGATGGTGCTGCTGGCGACCCGTCCCGTCGGGTACAGCCCCAAGTTCCACGTCCTGGGCCGGGAAACGTTCCTCACCCCGGTCCGGTGGGAGGACGACTGGCCCCGGGTCGGCCCCGTCGAGCTCAGGGAACGGGCGCCGGTCGGCGGAGGAGCGCTGGAAGCGGCCCCTGGGCGGGACAACTTCGACGACCTCGACCTCGATCCGCGGTGGATCTCGCCGCGCTCGCGCCCGGACGGCTCGTGGTCGCTGGCGCAACGGCGCGGGTGGCTCGCGCTGCACGCCACCGGCTCGACGCTGGACCGGCCGGGCTGCACCTTCGTCGGCCGCCGGCAGCAGCACGTCGAGAGCCGGACCGCCGTCCTCCTGGACCCGGCCGCCGGTCGAGCCGGCCTGTCGGTGCGCCTGGACGAGGGCCACCACTACGACCTGGAGGTGGCCGACGGCCAGGCCGAGGTCATCGCCCGCATCGGACCACTGCGCCAGGTGGTGGCCACGCGCCCCGTGCCGCTGGGCCCGGTGACCCTCGTGATCACCACCCGCCCGGCCCGGCGGTGGCCGGAGGGGGAGGAGCCCGCGGGCCTGCACGTCGCCGCGCCCGACTACCTCGCCTTCCACGTCGGCGAAGACCCGGAGCCGCTGGCCGAGCTGGACGGCCGGTACCTGTCCACGGAGGTCGCCACCGGCTTCACCGGGCGGGTGATCGGCATGTACGTCACCGAGGGCACCGCCTGGTTCGACTGGTTCCACCACGGTCCGCTCGACCACGACCAGTTCGACCGCGGCCAACCCTGACCGCCCGGTCAACTCTCGGTGGGTGATCCGGCCCGGCCCGGCTCGGCGGTCGGCTCCCAGGCGCCGTGCAGGCCGGCGAGCACGTCCGCGACGGTGTGCGCCCGCACGTCGGTGAGCGGGTCCGCGGTGAACCGGCTCGCGACGGCCCGCACGTGGTCCTGGGCCGGGCCGGCGAGACCGTCGTAGACGGCGGTGAACAGGTCGCGGGCGGGTTCGCGCGGCCATCCCGGCGGGAGCAGTTCGAGGGGCAGCCGGGGGTCGAGGATGGGCAGGCGGCGGTAGGTGTCCATGACCTCGGTGCGGGCGCGGACCGCTTCCATCCCGGTGATCAGGGAGGTGTGGATCTCGGGCAGCAGCGGGCGCCAGCGCCGGATGAAGGCGTCGTAGTGGCCTGCGATGGCGGTCGTGTCCCAGGCGTCGAGGGGGTCGCGGCCGGCCACGCCGAGGTCGACGTGGCGCGCGCGGAAGACCGTCATGGCGCCGGAGGCGAGCTCGACCAGCTGTGCCCGGGTCTTGTCGGTGATGTCGTGGGGCGAGATCCAGAGGCCGTCGTAGAGGGGCGCGCAGCCGTGCCAGCGCAGCCGGCTGCGGAGTTCGCGCCGGCGCGCGACCTCGTCCTGCGGCAGTGAGAAGGCGATCAACGTCCACCGGTGGTCCCAGGGCTCGTCGGCGGCGGCCGCGGCGACGATGGACCGACCGCCGGCGGCCAGGTTGAGCGCGGCGGCTGCGGTGAGCCGGTAGGAGCTGTTGCGGCCCTGCTTGCTGCCTTCGAGGACACCACGACGGGCGAGCCTGCTGATGGTGGTGCGCGCTCCGGCGTGGCTGACACCCGCCTCGGCGAGCAGCGCCACGATCGCGCCCGACGGCAGCCGGGCCCCGGTCCGCAGGGTGTAGTCGGCCAGCAGGGTCACCGTCAGGCCCTGGGGCGAGTTGCCGGACTGCCGCCGGGGGAGCCGGACCGCGTCGTCCGGGAAGATCTCCTCGATGTCGTACGGGCTGGTCACGGCGGCTCCGGCGGTGGCTCGGACAGGTCGTCCCCACCGACCCTAACCGGGCCGTGATCCGCCGCACGGGCCACGCCCGCCGGTCGAGACAGTCGATTGACAGTTTCTTGACCGGGCGGCAGTCTAACTGTCACACGATGGGCGGGGTCCGATCAGCCGGGACCGTGCGCTCGATCGCGCCGGCTGGTCAACCGCCGGACACGTCCACGCGTGGATCTCCGCCGCCGCACCGCGGGTCGCACCGACCCGCCGCGAGCGCCCTGTCCGGCCGTGCGCGAACCGAAGGAGTCAAGCGCATGAAGGTCAAACCGAGTCTGCTACTCGCCGCCGCGACGTCACTGGTCGTGGCCGGCCTCGTCTCCGTCGCCTCCACGCCCGCGTCGGCGGCGTCGTTGACCGAGGTCACCAACTTCGGCGCCAACCCCGGTGGGATGCGGATGCACGTCTACGTGCCCGACTCCCGGCCGGCCAACCCCGGGATCGTGGTGGCCATGCACGGCTGCGGCGGCACCGGCCCCGGCTTCTACTCGGGCAGCGAGTTCGCGTCGCTGGCCGACCGGCACGGGTTCGTCGTCATCTACCCCAGCGCCGAGCAGCAGGCCGGGTTCGGCAAGTGCTTCGACACCTGGTCCGACGCGGCCAAGCGACGTGGCGGCGGCAGCGACCCGGTGTCGATCGTGTCGATGGTGACCCACGTCCAGCAGCGCTACGGCGGCGACCCGAACCGCGTCTTCGCCACCGGGTCGTCCTCCGGCGGCATGATGACCAACCACATGCTCGCCCTGTACCCGGACGTGTTCAAGGCGGGCGCGGCGTTCATGGGCGTGCCGTTCAACTGCTTCGCCAACGCCGCCGACTACCCGCCGGGCAGCAGCAGGTGCACGGGCAGCGGGGGAGCGAACCGCACGCCGCAGCAGTGGGGCGACGCGGTGCGCCAGGTGTTCCCCGGCTACACCGGCGTCCGGCCGCGCGTGCAGCTCTGGCACGGCACGAACGACACCCTCGTGCCGTACTCGCTGCTCCAGGAGAGCGTCGAGCAGTGGACCGACGTGTTCGGGCTGAGCCAGACGCCGTCGTCCACCGACACCCCGCAGGCGAACTGGAACCGCCGCCGCTACAACGACGCGTCCGGCACCACGCAGGTCGAGGCCTACAGCATCCAGGGCGCCGGCCACACCCTGCCCTCCGGCGGGATGGCGGCCCAGGCCGTCGCGTTCTTCGGCCTGGACCGACCCGGCGACCCGACCAGCACCACGACCTCCACGTCCACCTCCACGTCGACCACGACCACCAGCACCACGACCACGACCACGACGCCGGGTGGTTCAGGCTCGTGCCGCGTCACCGGCACGGTCAACGCCTGGAACACCGGCCTCACCGAGAACCTCACGATCACCAACACCGGCGCCACCGCGATCAACGGCTGGTCGTTGGCCTTCACCCTGCCGAGCGGGCAGACCATCACCTCCGGGTGGAGCGCCACCTACTCGCCCACGTCCGGGCAGGTGACCGCGCGCAACGTCGCCTACAACCCGGCGATCGGGCCCAACGCCTCGATCGGCATCGGCTTCCAGGCCACCCACAACGGCAACACCGCCAAGCCGGCCTCCTTCACCCTCAACGGCACGCCGTGTTCCACGTCCTGAGCGAGCGCGGGCAACGGCCCGGGAGAAGGGAGAGTCGCGTGGTGATGAAGCGCAGGTCGATCCTGGGTTCGGTCGCGGCGGCGGCGCTGCTCGTCGTGGCCTCGGTCGGCACGGTGTTGAGCGGCGACCTCGGTGAGCGCGCCTCGGCGGCGGAAGTGACCGCCACCGCGGCGACCGCGGGGTGCGGGAAGGCCCCGTCGCTGCGCAGCGGCACGATCACGATCACGAGCAGCGGCAAGTCCCGCAGCTACATCCTGCGGGTCCCGGACAACTACGACGTGAACCGCCCGTACCGGGTGGTCTTCGGCTTCCACTGGCTCAACGGCTCGGCCGTCGACGTCGCCACCGGCCGTACCGTGCAGACGGACGTCTGGGCGTACTACGGGCTCCAACGCCTGGCCGACAACAGCACCGTCTTCGTCGCGCCACAAGGCCTGAACAACGGGTGGGCCAACAGCGGCGGCGAGGACATCACGCTCGTCGACGACATCAACCGGCAGCTCGACGCCGGCCTCTGCGTCGACACCACCCAGCGCTTCGCCCTCGGCTTCAGCTACGGCGCGGCCATGAGCTACGCCGTCGCGTGCGCCCGGCCGGACGTCTTCCGCGCGGTCGCCGTCTACGCCGTGGGCCAGCTCAGCGGGTGCAGCGGAGGCACCCGACCCATCGCCTACCTCGCGGCGCACGGCCTGCGGGACAACGTCCTGGGCATCGCGGGCGGCCGGTCGATGCGGGACCGCTTCGTCGCCAACAACGGCTGCACCGCCCAGAGCCCGCGTGAACCGGCGCAGGGCAGCCTGACCCACGTGACCACGACCTACTCGGGGTGCCGCGAGGGCTACCCGGTGGTGTGGGCGGCGTTCGACGAGGGTCACATCGCCGCACCGCAGGACGGCGCCACCGGGGACAGCGGCTCCCGGACCTGGTTGCCCGCCGAGACGTGGCGGTTCTTCACCCAGTTCCAGAGCGGTCCCACGACCACGACCACGACGTCGACCACCACCACCACCACGACAACGACGACAACCACGACGACGACGGGCCAGCCGGAACCCGGCGCGTGCCGCGTCACCAACACCACCAACGCCTGGAACACCGGCCTGACCGCCGACCTCACCATCACCAACACGGGGACCGCCGCCATCACCGGCTGGACCCTGACCTTCACCCTCGCGTCCGGCCAGACCATCACCTCCGGGTGGAACGCGACCTACTCGCCGACGTCCGGGCAGGTGTCCGCCCGCAACGTCTCCTACAACGCCACCATCGCGCCCGGCGCGTCGGTGGGGATCGGCTTCCAGGCCACCCACACCGGCAACACCGCCAAACCCGCCGGCTACACCCTCGGCAACGCCACCTGCACGACCGCCTGACCACGACCGGTCGGGGTGACCCGCGGACGATCAGGCACGACGAGGCGGCCCGGAGTTCCCGGGCCGCCTCTCGTCGTGCGCCCATTGCCGTCCGGCGGCGCGCCGGGCCGCGTGAATCCGAAAGCGGCACGAACAGAGGGCTGGGCGGCTCGCGGTCGGCACGGGCCCGAAACACTTGCGGGCCGGTTTTCGGAGCTAAAAATCGCACCCGGATATTTAGCGTGCGGGCGCGTTGACCGGCCGCTTGAAATATGGCTACATTGACTTGCTGATCATTGTCGATCGGCCCCGATGTCGACTGCTCGGCACCAATCCCCGATGAGCGCGGTCGCTTCCGGCGTGCCCGTTCCGACCACCGACCCGCGCCCGGCTCGCCGTGGCGGCCGACGGCCGTCCGCGGTCCGGTCCCGCGGTGCCCGCTGTCGTGGGCGTCGCGGCCGGTTCTGCGCAGATGGGACATTAGTGGGGAACAGGACATCCAGCGCGCCCGCGATGGCCGACGTCGCCCGGCTCGCCGGGGTTTCGCACCAAACGGTGTCGCGAGTGCTGAACGGGCACCCGTACGTCCAGGAGCAGACGCGCTCACGGGTCCAGGCGGCGATCGAGGAGTTGGGCTACCGCCCGAACCGGGCCGCCCGCGCGCTGGTGACGGGTCGCTCGCAGCTGATCGGGGTGGTGGCGCAGAACACGACCCTGTGCGGGCCGGTCTCGTTGCTGGCGGCGTTCGAGCAGGTGGCGGTGCGGGCGGGGTTCGTGGTGACCGCGCACCGCGTGGACGTGCTGGACCGCGAGTCGATCACCACGGCCCTGGAGCGGCACCGCGACCAGCGGGTGGCGGGGATCGTCGTCATCGCGCCGACCGCCTCGGCCCACGACGCGGTGGACGCCGTGTCACCCGGCGTGCCGCTGGTGATGGTCGACGGCGACGCCGAGCGCTCGACCCCGCTGGTGACCGTGGACCAGGCGGCGGGCGCGTTCGCCGCCACCGCCCACCTGCTGGAGGCGGGCCACCGCACGGTGTGGCACGTCTCGGGTCCGCCGGACTGGTTCGACAGCGCCGGCCGGATCGAGGGCTGGCGCTCGGCGCTGGAGGCCGTGGGCGCGGAGGTGCCGCCGCTCATGTCCGCCGACTGGAGCGCCGCTTCCGGGTACCGGGCGGGTCAGGTGCTGGCGCGGATGCCCGAGGTCACGGCGATCTTCGCGGCCAACGACCACCTGGCGCTCGGCATCCTCCGGGCGATGAGCGAGCGCGGCAGGCGGGTCCCCCACGACGTGAGCGTGGTCGGCTTCGACGACGTGCCCGAGGCCGCGTACTTCATCCCACCGCTGACCACCGTCCGGCCGGACTTCGCCGAGGTGGCCCGCGACGCCCTGGACCTCCTGATCACCCAGATCGAGGGGAACGCGGTCGACGAGACCCGGCGCGCGTCCAGCCCGACGCTCGTGCCCCGGGACAGCGTCCGCCCACCGTCGGTCTGAGTCGACAGCGCGACCGCCACCGGGTCCTGCGTCGGCGACGGCCGCGTGCCTCGGCGGTGGGAGAGGGGCGCTCGTGGTCGCCGCGAGCGCCCCTCCCCGCTAGAACGAGTTGCCGAACGCGCTGGACAGGTACGTCCTCGCGTCGCGCAGGGCCTCGTCGATGATGCGGGCCGCTTCCCTCGCCTGCGCCGGCTCGTGCGCGGCCTGCACCTGCAACCGGAAGCGCGAGGCACCGGTCGGGGTGACCGGGAACTCGACCATGAACGCGAGCACCCCGCGGTCGAACAGCAGTCGGTTGACCGTCCGGGCGAGCTTCTCGTTGCCGATCAGGACCGGCACGATCGGGCTCGGCGAGCCCATGCAGGTCAACCCGCGCGTCGTCAGCTCGTCGCGCAGGGCGTGGATGGCGGAGAACAGCCGCCCGCGCAGGGCCTCGCCCTCGTCCGTGCGGATGATCCGGGCCGCCTGGAGCACCACCGCGGTCTGCATGGGTGACAGGGCGTTGGAGAAGAAGTGGGACCCGGCGAACATCTTGATGTACTGCTTCACCGCGGGCGACCTGGCCGCGACGAAGCCGCCGTTGGAGGCGAACGTCTTGGAGAACGCGCCCATGACCAGGTCGACCTTGCCCAGCATGTCCTGCATGCCCAGCACGCCGGTGCCGCCGGGTCCCATCGAGCCGAGGTCGTGGGCGACGTCGACCAGCAGGGTCGCGTCGTACGCGTGGCAGACCTCTTGCAGGGCGGCGACGTCCGGCCAGTCGGAGTCCACCGAGAACAGGCCGTCGGTGATGACCATGATGCCGTTGTGGGTGTCGGCGGCGCGGATCCGGGCCAGGTGGGTGCGCACGGCCTCGACGTCGAGGTGGGTGTAGCGGGTGATGTTCCTCGTCGCCGCGCGCGCCCCCGTCTGCAGGCACGAGTGGGCGAGGCGGTCGATGAGGATGTGGTCTTCCTGGCGGACCAGGCCGGTGACGGCGCCGAACCCCGCCGACCACCCGTTCGAGAACAGCGTCACGTGCTCCAGGCCGACCAGCTCGCCGAGGGCGGCCTCCAGCTCGTCGGAGATGCGGGTGTTGCCCAGCACCATCGGCGACCCGGCGCTGTGCGGGCCGAAGTCGCGCATCGCCCTGACCGCCGCCTCCCGGACCTCCGGGTGGGCGTTGAACGACAGGTAGTCCTGGGAGTTGAAGTTGATGCCGCGGGCGGGTTTGCTCAGGTCGTTGGTGATGGTCGCGACCCCGCCGGGCGCCGCCTCCAGGACCCGGGAGTACTGCCAGGTCTCGGTGCGCCTGCGCGCCTCCACCCAGCCGTGGAACTCCTCGGTCCGGCCGAGCAGGTTGGCCCCGACGGGCCGGAAGAAGTCGTAGGCGTTCTTGTCGAGCGCGTAGTCCTCGTCGGGGTCGATCGCGGGCGCGGCCGTGGTCGCCGGTTCCCACATCGGCGCCAGGTCGGCCCGGACCGCCGGGTAGTCCTCGCCGAAGAAGCGGACGACCTCGTCCTGCGGGAGGGTGTCCAGCTCTTCCAGGTCCTCCCACGGGATGTGGGTCGCCCAGTTCCGCATCATGTCCGAGACCTCGCGCGCGGCCTCGGCGACCGCCTTGGCCGCGGCGAGCGGGTCGGCGCCCGCCGCGTCGGCCGCGGCGATGAGGGCGGCGACGACCTCGCCGTCCTCGCGCTCGTGTGCCAGGGTGCCGGTCATCGGGTCGCCTCCGCCGCCACGCGCGCGAACGGGTTGCGCTGGTGCTCGCGGTAGGTCGCCTCGAAGTCGGCGAACGCGTCGTGGTCGCGCGAGGACTCCTTGGCCGTGTCGTTGAGCAGGAACACGTTGGACGGGTCGAAGAACTCCGAGACCGGCGCCACGTCGACGTGGGTGGCGATGAAGCGGTCGATCTCGGCCTGGTTGCCGCGCAGGATCGCGAACAGCTGGAGCTCGTCGTGCCGCAGCGGCTTCATCTCCGCGAGCGTGCACACGTAGTCGTAGTAGGCCGCGGCGGTCTGGCTGCGCCGCTTGGCCGCGTACCCGGCCATGGCGGTGTCCCGGTCGGTCTCACCACCGAGCCACCGGCCGACCGCCTCCGCCGCCAGCTCCGCGTCACGCAGGGCGTGGGTGATCCCCAGCGCCGTGCACTGGTCCTTGAACGACTCGGCGTCACCCACCAGCACCCACCCGGGCCCGTGCAACTGCCTCAGGTACGCGGCCTGGTCGAGCGTGCCGTAGAAGCGCTCCTCCCGCCGCGCCCCCGCCACGGCGCCCGCCGCCTCTTCGCTGACGAGTTCGAGCGACCGGTGGAAGTTGCCCTCCACGTCGTCCCGGAACCGCTCGGCCCACTCGCTCGGCCCCCACGTCAGCACCATGGTCTGCCCGTGGTTGGTCGAGGCCATCGCCATCCCGAGCCTGCCCCGCCGGTGGATCTGCGCCTCGGCGTCGGGGATGCCGCTGAAGTAGCTCCAGTAGGCGTAGGTGCACCGCGGTCGCTCGTCGAACTTCTCGACCCCGAGGGCGCGCGCGACGAAGGAGTTGCGCCCGTCGGCGCCGATCACCACTTGCGCGTGCTCGACCGTGCCGTCCCGCCCCTTGATGCCGATGACGGTGCCGTCCTCATCGCGCAGGAGTTCCTTGACGGTGTACCCCTCGCGGAATTCCACACCGGCCCGCACCGCGTTGTCGACCAGGATCTTGTCCAGCACGTGCCGGCGGACCGAGAAGTACTCCGTGGTGATGCCGCGGTCGTCGTCGTGCAACAGTCGGAATTGGTTGCGCAACAATTCTTCGGGAATGCTGCCGCGTAATGGGATGCCATTGTTCACCACGGTGACGTGGGTGTGCCCGGGTGTCACGTCCTTCACCTGGTCCAGCACTCCCAGCCGGTTCAGGTAGGAGGCGCCGTGCGGCCACACGAAATGCGTGGAGAGGACGTCGCTGGGGAAGTGCGACCGATCCACGACCAATACCCGGAGCCCACGTCGGGCCAAGTGGGTCCCGACCGCCGCCCCGGCGCACCGGCCACCTACGACAATGGCGTTGTACATGCGACCATCCAACAGCACGTTCGCACCCTGTACAGGGCCGGATGGTCGAGTGCCCCGCAGTGTCGGCGAGGTCGCCCACTCGGTGCCGAAATCGGTGTGCCCGCCTAATGCGGTAACGTCGTTCCAGGGCTGTCCGGCGAAGAGCGGTGCTCACTTTCCGGGCATTCGGGAGAATGCTTGAGGAGTTCCTCGATCCCGCGCGGGAACGTCTCGCGGATCGGCTCCGGTTCGGTCGGGCAGCCGGCGGCCATCGCGCCGTCGCGCCGCATGACGAAGTGGCGGACGGCGTCTTCTTCCTGATCTCGGCGATCCGCCTGCACGTCCGCGCGGCCGGGGCGCGGTGAGACGACGGGCGCGGCTCGGGGTCTGATCACCGACGCCGGTCCGAAGGGACTTTCGGGCAGTGTCACGGCAACCGGCCCGCAACAGTTGCGCCAACGCTTGTGGGCGGTGTCCGGCACCACTAGAACTGGTCGGACGCCGGTCGACCCAGGGGGATCGCACATGCGCTCGATCAGACTCTTGTTACCCGCGTTGATGATGGCCGCCCTCGTCCTGCCGGTCGCCGCGCTGGCCCAGGCGCGACAAGCGCCGGACTCACCGCCGCCGTCGGGGTGGGCGGTCACCGGTGCGGGGCTCACGTGGACCGCGCCCTCCCCGGTTCCGCCGGGCGGCGCCGCGGTCGAGTTCTGGGAGGGCGACCGGCTGCTGGGGGTGCCGCGCACGTCCGCCGACCTGCGCACGTACACCTTGGCCGGGGCCGGGTTCGACGACGTCGACGAGCTCCAGGTGCGGCTGTCGGGCAGGCGGCTGGACGCCGAGGAGCCCGCGCCCGCGTCGACCGCGGTGAACGCGACGCCGCCCGCGTTGTCCCCCGCCGGGGACACCGATCCCGGCAAGCCCGGCCCGTTCGCCACGCGCACCGGCGAGTACGAGCTCGACCCGATCACCGCGCCCGGCTACCCGGCGCCGCTGGAGATGAAGGCCGTGGTCGTCTCGCCCACTGGCGCGCCGGGCAGGCGACCGCTGGCGTTGTTCCTGCACGGCAGGCACATCACCTGCTACAACGGGACCACGGCCCTGCTGGAGTGGCCCTGCCCGGCGCCCGCCAAGCCGGTGCCGAGCCACCGCGGCTACCTCCAGGCGCAGCGGCTGCTGGCCTCGCAGGGCTACGTGACGGTGTCCGTGTCGGCCAACGCGATCAACGCCCACGACACGCTGGACGTCGAGTCGGGCGCGGGCGCGCGGTCGGCGCTGGTCCGCGCGCACCTGGCGAGGTGGGCGGACTGGGCGGGCGCCGGTCGGGCTGCCGCGCCCGAGGTCGTCCGCGCCGCGCCCGTCGCCGACCTGGGCAGCGTGTTCCTGGTCGGGCACTCACGCGGCGGCGAGGGCGTCAACCGGGCCGCGGTCGACAGCGTTTCCCCGCCGTCCCAAGGTGATCCGGTGCGCTGGACCGTCAAGGGCACCCTGCTCATCGCTCCGACGATCTTCGGGCACAACCCCGCGCCCGACGTGCCGTCCGCGACGATCCTGCCGGGCTGCGACGCCGACGTGTCCGACCTCCAAGGCCAGCTGTCCGTGGACGCGACCCGCGGCGTGAGCCGGGGAACGGCGTTGCACAGCGCGCTGTACTTCGTCGGCGCCAACCACAACTTCTTCAACACCGAGTGGACGCCCGGCCAGGCGGAGGCGCCGGCCAACGACGACTTCCCCGCCACGTGGGTCGACGCGGTGTGCTCGCCGGGCACGGCCACCCGGCTCACGGCCGAGCAGCAGCAGAACGCGGGTGCGACCTACATCGCCGCCGCGGCCCGGTTGTTCGTCGCGGGGGACCGGCGGGTGCTGCCGCTGCTCGACGGCTCGGGCGTCCGCGCGCCCTCGGCCGACCCGGCGCGCGTGCTCGCCCACGCCGTCGGCGGCGCGCGTTCCCCGTTCGTGGTGCCGGACGGGACGACCTCGGCGGCCGGGTCCGCGCGGGTGTGCGCGCAGGTCTCGGCCGATCCGGCGGCGGCGTGCGTCGACCCGGCCGCCACCCGCCCGTCACCGCACTTCGTCCGGTTCAACCGCGTGGTGCCGGAAGCGGGCCGGTTCGCCGTGGCGCTGCGGTGGACCGCCGAAGGTCAGCCCTCGACCGTGCGCCCCGGCGTGCCGATGTCCTTGGTGGGCGCGCGTCAGCTGGCGCTGAGGTTGGCCGTGCCGCCGAACACCACGGCCAACCGCTTCGACGTGGCCGTCACCGACGCGGCCGGGCGCCGCGTGCGGCTGGGTGAGGTGACGCTGGACGGCTTGCCCGCCACCGAGCGGTTGTCCGCCCGCTGGGCGCAGGAGGTCCGCGTGCCCCTGCCGGCCCACGGGATCGACCTGCGCCGCGTCGCCGAGCTGGAGCTCGTCCCGCACGGCGGTTCCGGGGAGGCGTGGCTCATCGACGCCCACGGCTGGGCGCCCGGTCTGCCGGACCCCCGCCCGGTGGCGCTGCCGCGCGTCGACGTGGGCGCGTTGACCGTCGAGGAGGGCGACTCCGGTGCCCGGACCGTCCGGTTCCCGGTCTCCGTCACCGGTGACGGAGAGGGCTCCGTGCGGGTGCTCGTCCAGGGCGAGGACGGCGTCTACGCCGAGCAGCTGGTCGCGATCTCACCGGGACAGCACGAGGTCGAGATCCCGGTGCAGGTCACCGGCAACACCCGCTGGAGCCTGGGCGCGAAGCGGGTGGTCCTGGCCAAGGCGGTGCGGGGCGCGGTCGTCGGCCGCTACACGGACCGGCTGACCGTGCCGAACGACGACCCCGAGCCGACCGTCTCCGCCACCCCGGTCATCGGGGAGGTCACCGAGGGCGGCACGCTGACCTGGCGGGTGACGCTGTCCTCGGCGGCCGACTCGAACGTCACGGTCGCGGGTCGGCCGATCGCACCGGGAGGCGACGAACTGTCCACGACGGACGTCGACGAGGTGTGGTTCCGCCAGCGCGTGTACCAGGAGGAGCCACTGCCGTCCCGGCCGTTGTCGTCCACCGGGTTGGGGGTGACCGCCTACTTCCAGCGCGGGCAGGTGAGCGTGGACGTGTCCGTGCTGACGGTCGCCGACGCGGTGGTCGAGCCGGCCGAGCGGATCCGCTTCGACCTCGCGACGCGCACGCCGGGCTCGATCGGCACCTCGGTCGTCGGCACGGTCACCGACGGTCCGGCCGGCTGACCCCCACGTCACCGATGGCCCGCGGACGATCCCCGTTCGCGGGCCATCGGTCGTCCAGGGGCCGGCGGCGGCCGTCAGATCAGCTGGAACTCGTAGATCGACGAGTCGATGTGGACCATGCCGTGCTCGTCCGCGGCGGCGGCGATCGCCGGGGTCCAGCCGATCAGCGAGCCGGGGATCTCGATCCGGTTCGAGTGGTGCTTCCGCACGGCGAAGCCCATCCGCACGGCCAGGGCCACGATCGACTTCGGGTCGCCCACCGTGTCGCTGGTGTTCATGAAGATCCGCCCGCCGTCGGCGAGGTGCGGCTTCACCTCGTCGAAGAACCGCTGGTGGATGCCGTACCCCGGGTCGAACACCGACCGCTCGACCGGCCGGTCGTAGACGCGGTCCTCGCGGGCCCGGACGAGGTGCGGGTTGGAGACGACCAGGTCGGCACCAGGTCCGGCACGGGCGGGCCTTCGGCGGGCGTCCAGAGCTCAGGCCCGATCTCCCACCAGGACCGCGAAGCCGTCGAGGTGGCGTGCCAGGCCGTACTCGAACAGCTCGTCCAGGTCCGACGTCACGTCCGGCGGGATGGTGGCCAGCAGGGGGAACCGCCCGCCGGCGAGGAGTTCGTCGGCCCGTGCCCGCCGCGCCAGCCACCACCGGTCCAGCGGCACGCCGGTCTCCTGCTCGGCCTCGGCCTCGGCCGCCATGGGCAGGGCCGCGGTGATGACCAGCGCGTGCAGCGTGAGCGCCTCGCGAACCCGGATCTCCACGGGCAGTCCGAGCCCGTCGAGCACGCGCAGCACCCACTCCGTCTGGGCCATCATGTTGGGCACCAGCACCGGGCGGGTGAACGAGATGGCCCTGGGCAGCCAGAGGTGCCGTCGGCACAGCTGCCACTGCCGGCGGGCGATCAGCTCCAGCCCGGCCCGCCACCCCGCCGGTTCCCGGACCGGTGGGCCCTGCTCGCCGAAGACCTCGTCGGCCATCTGCGCCACCAGCTCGTCCTTGTTCTCGACGTGCCGGTACAGCGACATCGGGCCGACGCCGAGTTCGGCCGCGAGACGCCGCATGGACACGGCGTCGAGCCCTTCGGCGTCGGCGATCGAGATGGCGGTGCGCACGACGTGCTCGCGGGTCGACGACTGCTCGGCGCCGACC
This sequence comes from Actinosynnema sp. CA-299493, assembly GCF_050946825.1. Taxonomy (NCBI): domain Bacteria; kingdom Bacillati; phylum Actinomycetota; class Actinomycetes; order Pseudonocardiales; family Pseudonocardiaceae; genus Actinosynnema; species Actinosynnema sp. CA-299493. The sequence continues at coordinate 5,907,652 of NZ_CP191993.1, read as the reverse complement.
TCCTGCCGTGGCCGCGGTGACGTGGTCCGGTCGACCGGCGCCGGGTCGGCGCGGGCGCTGACCACCGTGCCGGAACCGACCTTCGTCTCGACCAGCCCCTCGTCGCGGAGGGTCGCCACGACCCTGGTCGCGGTCGCGACCGCGACGCCCCACCGCCGGGCGATCTGCCGGGTGGAGAGCAACCGGTCGCCGGGTCGCAGGTCGCCGGTCAGGATGCGGGCGCGGAGTTCCGCGACGATCCGCCGGTAGGGCGGATCGGGTCGCTGTGCTGACGACATGCCAGGTATCGTACTAGTCCAGTTCCTCGCGGTACTAGTGCACTTCGTGGCTCTGAACAGCGCTTTTGCCTGAACGCGGTCGATACGGTGTGCGCAGATCGCCGATACGGCGTACGCACCCAGCCCGGCTCAGCCTGAACGGAATCGCCATGACCTCGACCTCGAACCCACCGCGCACGGCGCCACCCCGCCGCGCGCGGACCTGGTGGCGTCGCCCCTGGATCGCGCCGCTGATGACGGTGGCGGCGCTGTTCCTCGCCTTCTCCGTGCCGCCCTACCTGACCCTCGACCCGTCCCGGTCCCGCCTGACCCCGCCGGAGGGCGACGACCTCTACTACCCGCTGCTCGTCGCGCACGTCGTCTTCGGCGCCGTCGCCATGGTGACCGCCTGCTTCCAGGTCTGGCCCTCGTTCCGCGCGAGCCACCCGCGCGGGCACCGGCTCACCGGGCGGATCTACGTCTTCGCCGGTGCGCTGCCCGCCGGCGTGCTCGGCTTCTACATCGGCTGGCACACCGCCGGAGGACCCTCCGTGCGCGTGGCCAACCTCGTCGGCTCGGCGCTGTGGCTGGTGGTCACGATCACGGGGCTGCGAATGGCCCGCCAACGCCGCTACGGCGACCACCGCAGGTGGATGTCGCGCAGCTTCGCGCTCAGCATGTCGATCGTGCTGAGCCGGGTCGTCACCATCATCGCCACGATCGTGCTCACGCCCCAGCTGGACACCACCTTCAAGGGCAGCCCGGAACTGCTCCAGCACAGCTCCGCGAGCATCGGGGTCTGGCTCAGCCCCCTGCTCCTGCTGCTGGTGACCGACTGGGTGCTGGAACGCCGCAAGCCCGGCGTCGCGGCCCGGCCGCGCCGCGACGCCGACCGGCCGGTCGCCGCGACGAGCGGTCACTTGCCGCGCGGGTAGGTCTCCTGGACCTCGCCCTTCAGGTTCGCCTCCAGGAACGCGGCGCCGTAGTCGTCGACCACGTACACCCTGAACGACGGGGTCTTGTCGATGATGTCGATGTCGATCATCACGTACCGCATGGTCGGCTGCGGGACGCCCAGGTCCTTGTTCGCCTGCTCGAACAGCGCGGGCACGGCGTCCCAGTTCACCTCGTTCAGGTCGATCATCGGGCGGTCGGCGTCCACCCTCTCCGGGCCCTTCCTGGTCGCTCTGCCGCCCCGGTACTCGAAGTTGTCGAAGCCGTGCTCGACCGCCGCCGCCGGCGCGATGGCCGTCGCGTGGTCCGACCACAGGGTCAGCTCGGACACCGCGCTGCCGCCCATCACCTCGCGGAGCGCGCCGACCGCCTCGCGCGCGCCGGCGGGGGTGAGCAGGTCGGTCTTCGCCACGTTGGCCGCGGTGGTCGTCCGGCCGGGCAGGTCGGTGAGGAAGGGCGTGGTCGCCGAGCCGCCGGGGGAGGCCGTCCAGTCGTACACGCCCGTCATGCGGGCCACCAGCAGCGTGGCCGCGACCACCGCCGCCACCCCCACGAGGGAGGCCACCACGGCGCCCGTCCGCTTGCGCGGCTGAGGGAGCGGGGTGGGGTAGGACTGCGGGTAACCGGGGGGAGGCGGCCCGCCGACCGGCGGGGGCGTCGGCCAGTGGGGGTACTGCGCCGAGGGTTGCGGACCGCTCGGCGGCCCCTGGACGGCGAACCCCGCCGGGGTGGGCGGGCCCGGGTGGAAAACCTGGTCGCGCTCGGCGGCGGCGAACATCTGGTCCAGCACCTCGCCGCTCGGCCGCTCGGCCGGCTCGTTGCGCAGCGCGGCGTTGAGCGCGGGTGCGAGGGCGCCCGCGCGGCGCGGCGGCGGGACCGGCTCGGTCATCACCGCGGCGAGGGTCGCCATCGTGGACGCCCGGCGCATCGGGTGGTAGCCCTCGACGGCCACGTACAGCAGCATCGCCAGCGACCAGAAGTCCGACGCGGTGTGCGTCTCGTCGCCGCGCAGCCGCTCCGGCGCGATGTACTCCGGGGACCCGATGACGTCACCGGTCGCGGTGAGCTGGGTCGAGCCCTGGAGGGCGGCGATGCCGAAGTCCGTGAGCACGGCGCTGCCGTCCGTCCGCAGCAGCACGTTGCCCGGCTTCACGTCGCGGTGCATCACGCCCGCCGAGTGGGCCGAGCGCAACGCCGCGAGCACGTCCCGACCGATGCTCGCCGCCTCGCCCGGGGTGAGCACGCCGTCACTCAGCCGCGCGTCCAGCGACGTGCCGCGGACCAGTTCCATGACGATCCACGGGTACGGCGAGTCGGCCGACTCGATGATCTGGTAGATCGACACGACGTTCGGGTGCTGCAACCGGGCGAGCGCGCGGGACTCGCGCAGCACGCGCTCCCGCAGCTGGGCGGCCACCGCCGAGTTGCCGTCGATCTGGTCCGCGTCGGCCGGGCGGACCTCCTTGATGGCCACCTCGCGGTGCAGCCCCAGGTCGAGGGCGCGCCACACGGTGCCCATGCCGCCGCTGCCCAGCCTCTCCAGCAGCTCGAACCGGCCGTCGAGGATCCGCCCGGTGTGCTCTCGCTCAGACACGGCGACACGCTAGCAACCGGCCACCGGGCACCGGAGCGGCGGCGGTACCTCCGGCGTCCTCCTTGGATCCCCCCGCCGCACCGGACGACTGCACCCGCCCGGTGCGGCGGAGGGAGGTCGTGGGCCGTTCAGACCAACGAGGCCGCGGCGTACCGGCTGACCGGGCGCGGCAGGCCGTAGTGCTCGCGCAGCGTGCGGCCGGTGTACTCGGTGCGGAACAGGCCCCGGGCCCGCAGCAGCGGCACGACGTGGTCCACGAAGTCCTCCAGCCCCGAGGGCAGCAGGGGAGCCATCACGTTGAAGCCGTCCGCCGCGCCCGTGGTGAACCACAGCTCGACGTGGTCGGCGATCTGCTCGGGCGTGCCGGCGACGACCTGGTGCCCGCGCCCGCCGCCGAGCCGACCGAGGAGTTGGCGCAACGTCAGCCGCTCCCGCTGCGCCAGGTCGCGCACCAGCTCGAACCGGCTCTTCGCGCCGTTGACCTGGCTGACCGGCGGGAACTCCGGCAACAGCTCGTCGAGCGGGTGGTCGGTCAGGTCGACGCCGATCAGCTCGGTCAGCTGCCGCACCGCCCGCACCGGGATGATCAACCCGTCCAGCTCGTCGGCCAGCGCCCGCGCCTCGGCCTCCGTGCCACCGAGCACCGGGACGATCCCGGGCAGCACCAGCACGTCGTCGGCGTCACGTCCCCGGGCCGTGACGCGGCGCTTGAGGTCGGCGTAGAACGCGGTCGCGTCGCCGTGCGACTGGTGCGCGGTGAACACCGCCTCCGCCCACTCCGACGCGAACGCCCTGCCGTCCTCGCTCGACCCGGCCTGCACCAGCAGCGGGCGGCCCTGCGGGCTGCGCACCGCGTTCAACGGCCCGCGCACCGAGAAGAACCGGCCCTTGTGGTTGATCTCGTGCACCTTGGCGTCGTCGGCGAACACGCCGGACTCCGGGTCCACGACCAGCGCGTCGTCCTCCCACGAGTCCCACAGCGCGGTGGCCACGTCGAGGAACTCGTCGGCCCGGCGGTAGCGCTCGGCGTGCTCGGAGTTGACCTCGCGGTTGAAGTTCTGCGCCGACCGGTCGCCCGCCGTGGTCACGATGTTCCACCCGGCCCGCCCGCCGCTGATGTGGTCGAGCGAGGAGAACAGTCGCGCCAGGTTGTACGGCTCGCTGAACCCGGTCGACGCGGTCGCGATCAGCCCGATGCGCTCGGTGGCCTGCGAGATCGCGGTCAGCAGCGTGATCGGCTCGAACCGGTTGGCGGCCGTGTGCCGCACGTCGCCCCAGATCTGCACGCCGTCGGCGAGGAACACCGAGTCGAACGTCCCGCGCTCGGCGATCCGCGCCAGGTGCTGGAAGTGCGCCACGTCGTCGAGTGCTCGGGGGTCGGTGCGGGGGTGCCGCCAGGCGGCCTCGTGGTGGCCGACGCCCATCAGGAACGCGTTGAGGTGGAGCTCGCGTGCGGACAACTTCAGACTCCCAGTCGGATCGGGTTGCGGAGGTCGAGCGGGTCGGCGTAGATCGCGTCCAGCTGCACGGCCCCGGCCGCCACGCCGAGGACGTCCGGGCCGAAGCTGCTCGGCAGCACGGCCGAGGGCGACGGGCACGCGCGTGAGGTCGTGGCCACCTCGGCGCGCAAGGCGTCCGCGCACTCGGGCAGCCGGATGACGCCCAGCTCGGTGACCACGACGACGTCGGGGTTGACGATGTCGAACAGCAGCGCCGCGGCGCGGGCGACGATCCTGGCGCGGTCGACGAGCAGCGCCGTGGCCGCGGCGTCCCCGGCCACGGCGGCGTCGCCCAGGTCGGCGATCGACGGCCGGGGGATCACGCCCGCCGCGTGGGCGCGCCACGCCCAGGCGCGGTCGGACACCGTGGCTTCCAGGCACCCGGTGCGACCGCACGGGCACTCGATCGCCGGGTCGCCGAGCGCCAGGTGCGCGACACCGCCCGCTGCCGACCTCGTACCCCGGTGGGCGCCGCCGCCGGTGATGATCGCCGCGTCCACCACGTTGCCGACGAACAGGTGCACCAGCGACTGGTGGTGCCCTGCGGCGCCGAACAGCTGCTCCGCCCGTGCCAACGCCCGCGCGTGGCTGTCCACCAGCACCGGCAGGCCGGTCCGCGCGGCGAGCAGGTCGCGCACGGGCACGTCCCGCCAGCCCAGCGACGCGTGCTCGACCAGCACGCCCGCCTCGGTGTCGACCCAGCCGCCGACGGCCACGCCCAGGCCCAGCGGCACGTGCCCCGGCAGGTGCTCGGCGTGCAGCCGCACCAGGCGGTCGGCGGCGGTCGCGAGCACCTCCCGGTGGTCGTCCGGGTCGCGGTGCGGCACGCGCAGCCTGGCCCGGACGCGTCCGCGCAGGTCCAGCAGCGCCAGCGTGCAGTGCTCGTGGGCGATGTGGATCCCGGCCACCAGGTGGCGACCGGTTTCCACGTCCACCGGGGAGTGCGGGCGGCCCACGCCCCGGTACGGCAGCGGCCCGGCCACCTCGGCGAGCAGGCCGACACCGGCGAGCGCCGCGCAGTTGCGCGTCACCGCCGCCGGGCTGAGACCGGTCAGCCGGGCGATGGTGGTGCGCGCGACCGGTCCGTGCCGCAGCACGGCGCCCATCACCGCCGCCGCACCCGTGCCGCGACCCGCCGGGGTCACGAGATCAGCGGCGGGCCGGACGGTGACAGCGCCGGGCCCACCGCCCGTGCCGCGCCCGGCGTCCGCCCGTGACCCCACCCGATGTCGCGGCGGTAGCTGCCGAGCAGCCCCGTCCGCCGCAGGTGCTCCTCGTCGTGGGCGGACGACCCGGCCGGCAGCGGGTGGGTCTGGGGCGCCACGAACAACGCGTCGGTCGGGCAGTTCGCCTCGCACTGGAAGCAGGTCTGGCAGTCCTGCTGCCTGCTGATCACCGGCACGCCGTCCGCGCCGCGGTCGAACACGTTGGTGGGGCACACGGCGACGCACTTGTCGCAGGTCACGCACTGCGCGGCCGACACCAGCTCGATCACGCCGACACCTCCTGCGGGCGGGCCCACACCTCGTCGAGGCCACCGGAGGTGACCCGGAAGTGCTGGGCGGGGTCCAGTTCGGGGAAGTCGAGCCGCTTGGCCATGCCCCGGCTCTCGCTGCGGACCAGCGCCGAGGCGTACATCCACCGGGCGTGCGCGACCATCGCCGCGGCCTGGCGCGCCCGCACCACGTCCGCGCCCTCGGCGCGCAGACCGGAGCGGACCGCCGACCACGTGCCGTCGAGCTGCCCCAGCGCCGTGCGCAGCACGTCACCGTGCCGCAGGTAGTTCTTGTCGTACGGCAGCACTTCGGCCTGCACGGCGCCCACGACCTCCGCCGCCGAGAGCGACGACTCCGCGCCGGACGGGCGAAGTCCCGCACCGCCGGTGGCGCGGACCCGGCGCCGAGAGGCGGCCGGGCCGAGCGCGCGGGCGAACCGGGACGCCGCCCGCCCCGACCACGACCCGGACGAGATCGCCCACGCCGCGTTGTGGCTGCCGCCGCCGGTGAACCCGCCGCAGATCAGCTCCCTGGTCGCCGCGTCACCCGCCGCGTACAGGCCCGGCACGGTGGTCGCGCACCCGTCGTCGACGATCCGGATGCCGCCGGTGCCGCGCACCGTCCCCTCGGCCAGCAGGGTCACCGCGAACGGCTGGGTGAACGGGTCGACGCCCAGCCGGTCGAAGGTCAGGAAGAAGTTCGGCTGGGCCAACCGCATCGCACCGCGGGTCGCCTCGTCGGCGCGGTCGAGCTTGCAGAACACCTTCTCCGAGGCCAGCAGCGTCCGCGCGATCACCGACCGGCCGCGCCGGCTGCCCGCGCCGTCGAGCACCGAGCCGTCCGCCCGGTAGAAGGTGGCGTAGTTGTAGAACGCGGTCTTGGTCACCGACGTGTGCTCGGGCGCGATGCCGTAGGCGTTGGAGAACTCCATGCCCGACAGCTCCGCACCGACCTCGGCGGCGAACAGCGCCCCGTCACCGGTGTTCACGTTGCAGCCCAGCGCCTTGCTCAGGAACGCGCAGCCGCCCGTCGCCAGCACCACCGCGCCGGCCCGCACCCGGAACGCCCGGTCGGCCTGCCGCTGGTAGCCCGCCGCGCCCGCCACCTCACCCCCGTCCGTCGTGAGCAGCTCGGTGACCGGGCTGTGGTCGAGGACCCGCACCCCGGCCCGGCGCACCCGGACGCGTTGCCGCCGCATGTACTCCGGACCTTGCAGCCCGTTGCGCAGCTGCTCGCCGTCCGGCCCGACCGGGAACGGGTAGCGGGCCACCTCCGCCAGCTCGTTGACCCGGTCGTAGGTCTCGTCCAGCACCCTGGCCATCCAGCGCCGGTCCGCCAGGTGCCCGCCGAGCGCCTCCCTGCTCGCCATGGCCCGCTCCCGCGCCTCGGGCTCCGGCGGCACGTACCACACACCGGTGCCGCCGGACGCCGTCGCGCCGCTGGTGCCGCAGTACCCCTTGTCCGCCAGCACCACCGAAGCACCGTCCTCGGCGGCCTTGAGCGCGGCCCACGTCGCGGCGGGCCCACCGCCGACGACCAGCACGTCCGCGTCGAGTTCGAGCGTCATGCGATGTTCCTTCCGCAGTGGGGGAATCAGGAGCCGACGGGAACGCGCCAGGACGTGAAACGGCGTTCCAGCGCGACGAGCAGCTGGTTGAACACCACGCCGATGGCCGAGATCGTGATGATGCCCGCGTACATCCGGGGGATGGCGAAGTTGAACTGCGAGGCGTTGACCAGGTAGCCGAGCCCGGCCTTGGCGCCCACCATCTCGGCGGCCACCAGCACCAGGATCGACACCGCGCCGGCCAACCGGATGCCGGTGAACACCGTGGGCACCGCGGCGGGCAGGATCACCTTCTGGAAGAGCCGGAACCCCGAGAGGTCCACCGACCGGGCCAGCCGCAGCAGGGTCGGGTCGACACCGCGCACCGCGCTGATCGTGTTGAGCAGGATCGGCCAGGTGCAGGCGTAGAGCACGATGGCGATCTTCGACGTCTCGCCGATGCCGAGCAGCAGCACGAACACCGGCAGCAACGCCAGCGCCGCGGTGTTGCGGAAGACCTCCAGCAGCGGTCCGAGCAGCGTCGCCACCGGCTTGTACCAGCCGATCAGCAGCCCGAGCGGCACGGCGACCGCCACCGCGAGGCCGAACCCGGACAGCGAACGGGCCAGGCTCGCCCCGGTGTGGTCCACGAGCTGACCACTGGCGGCCAGGTCCCACCAGGCGTCGAGCACGGTGGAGAACGGCGGCAGGAACGTGGCGTCGACCAGGTCCAGCCGGGGCGCGACCTCCCACACCGCCAGCAGCACCAGGATCGCCACGGTCTTGCCGGTCGCCGTCACCAGCGCGTCGGCGACGCGGCGGGTGACCGAGGGCTTGCGCACCCGGTCACGGTCGGCGGGCCGCTCCTCCGCAGCCGGTCGTGACTCCACCAGCGCGGTCATACCGCCGCCACCTCCTTCTCCTGTTGCTGGGCGCGGGAGACCTCGTCGTGCAGCAGCTCCCAGATCCGGTGCCGATAACGCGCGAACCCGGTGCTGGAGCGCAGGTCGGGCTGGTCGGTGCGGTCGCCGAGCTCGATCGGCACCACCTCCTTGACCCGGCCCGGCCGCGAGGTCAGCACCGCGACCCGCTGCCCCAGGTAGACCGCCTCGTCGATGGAGTGCGTGATGAACACGACCGTCTTGCCGGTGCGCCGCCAGATGCGCAGCAGCTCGTCCTGCAAGGACTCGCGGGTCTGCGCGTCCAGGGCCGCGAACGGCTCGTCCATCAGCAGCACGGTCGGGTCGTAGGCCAGGCTGCGGGCGATCGCGACGCGCTGCCGCATGCCGCCCGAGAGCTGGTGCGGGTGCCGGTCCTCGAAACCGCCCAGCCCCACCAGGTCCAGGAAGTCGCGGGCACGCCCGGCGCGTTCCCGGCGCGGCACGCCGGCCGCCTCCAGGCCGAACTCGACGTTGCCCTGCGCGGTGCGCCACGGCAGCAGCGCGTACTGCTGGAACACCACGCCCCGGTCCAGGCCCGGCCCGGTGATCGGGACGCCGTCCAGCAGCACCTCGCCCTCGCTCGGCCCGGTCAGGCCGCCGAGCAGGTCGAGCAGCGTGGACTTGCCGCAGCCGCTCGGCCCGACCAGGACCAGGAACTCGCCGCGCTCCACGTCCAGGTCCACCCCTCGCACGGCGGTGAACTCGGTGCGCCGCCGGGAGGCGCGGTCGCGGACCACGAACCGCTTGGTCACGTCGCGGAAGCTGATGTGGGCGCTCACGCCGCCACCCCGTTGAACTCGTTGGTGTAGAGGTCGGTGAGCGTGACCTGGTCCTTGGCGATCTCGCCGCGCTCGGCGAGCCAGTCGACCCACAGCGTCAGCTCCTGGTCCACGATCCGGCCGCCCTTCTCGGCGACGCCGTTGGACTTCCAGTACCGCAGCGCGGCCGGGTCCTCGTTGCGCCCGCGCTTGGTGAGGATGTCGACCTTGCGCGCCACGACCTCCTCGCGCGGCGTCGTGCGGCTCCACTCGATGGCCTGCGCCACGCCGCTGACGAAGGTCCGCACGGTGCCCGGGTTGTCCTTGAGGAACTCCTCGGTGAACACGTACGTGCCGGCGGTGAACGCGCCCAGCAGGTCGAAGTCGGAGAACAGCTTGCGCAGGCCGCCCTTCTCCAACGCCTTGTCGCGCAGGATGCCGCCGAGCACGCCGACCTCGATCTGCCCCTGCCGCACGGACTGCTCGATGTTGACCGGCGGCACCGCGATCGGCTCCACCTTCTTGATCTCGTCGGGGGACAGGCCGTTGCGCTTGAGGTAGATGCCGAGCATGGCCTCGTGGTGCGCGCCCAGGGTGTTCATGCCGACCTTCTTGCCGATCAGGTCGCGCGCGGAGGAGATCGGGCTGTCCTCCGGCACGTAGAAACCGCTGAAGGCCGCCTCGTCGGAGCCGTAGTAGCCGATCACCGACCTGATCCGGGCGCCGGCGGCCTTGAGCTTGACCACCGCGCCGTTGAACGCGCCGCCGAAGTCGACCTGGCCCGTGGCGGCGGACTGGATGTCCTGCGGGCCGCTGGTGGTGTTGCCGACCCACTCCAGCTTCACGTCACCGAGGTAGCCGAGGTCGGCGGCCAGCTCGGGCAGGGTCACGTCGCCCGCCCAGCCCTGGTAGCGCAGCGTCTTGGTCTCGGCGCCGCCACCGGCGCCCGCGGTGGAGCAGCCGACCGTGGCCGCCGTCAGGCCGAGGAGGGTGAGGCCGAGGAAGTTCCGTCGCGTGCTGATCACGGCGAATCCTTTGTTGGGTAAATGCGGGCAGGCCGGAATTTCGGGTCGGGGAACCCGAGTGGGGAGAAATGGGGAACTGGTTCAGCGACCGGCGCGACAGAGGGCGCCGGCTTGGCGTCGGAGATCGACGTGCCGGCGCGAGGTGAGGTTGACGGCTTGGCTCACGCACCGAGCCTCACAGCCAGGTCAGGCCGGGTCAACGGGCTCGGCGGGCGTCCCACATCATGGAGTCCGCGGTCTGCGGAGCTGGACACCGGCCACTTTTTTGTGCAGTGCAAAGAAGTGCCGGGGCGGTTGTGCGTGTCAACCACGTCCGCGTGCTGGGACGACTTAATTCACCGCCGCGCAATGTTGTGCCCGATGGCCGTGACTGCCCATCGTGAAGTGCGAACGCATTCTCACGAGAGGACACCGCGATGACCGCACAGCTATCCGACACGATCACCGTCCACCGGCTCGGCGCGGGCATCGGCGCGCGGATCGGCGGCGTCCGGCTGGGCGGCGACCTGTCCGAGGGCGCCGTCGCGACCGTCCGGGACGCGCTGCTGGCGCACAAGGTGGTGTTCTTCCGCGGCCAGGAGCACCTGGACGACGCCGGTCAGCTCGCCTTCGCCCGGCTGCTCGGCGAGCCGACGCTGGCCCACCCGACCGTCAAGGGCCGCGAGCACGCCAACGTGCTGCCGATCGACTCCGACTACGGCAAGGCCAACAGTTGGCACACCGACGTCACCTTCGTCGACCGCGTGCCCGCGATCAGCATCCTGCGCGCGGTCGAGCTGCCGCCCTACGGCGGCAACACGGTGTGGGCCAACACGGTGCGCGCCTACGAGGAGCTGCCGCCGGCGCTGAAGGCGTTGGTCGACCGGCTGTGGGCGGTGCACAGCAACGTGTACGACTACGCCGGGCACGTGGACTCGACCCGCATCGGCGGGGTGGACGTGAAGGAGGAGTCCTACCGCGACGAGTTCGAGTCCCAGCGCTACGAGACCGAGCACCCCGTCGTGCGCGTGCACCCGGAGACCGGCGAGCGGGCGTTGCTGCTGGGTCACTTCGTCAAGCGGATCGTGGGCCTGACGAGCGCCGAGTCGCAGTCGGTGCACCGCCTGCTCCAAGACCGGGTGACCCGGCTGGAGAACACGGTGCGCTGGCAGTGGGCCGACGGCGACGTGGCGATCTGGGACAACCGCGCCACCCAGCACTACGGCGTCGCCGACTACGACGACGAGCACCGCCGCCTGCACCGCATCACCATCGCGGGCGACGTCCCGGTCAGCGTGGACGGCGTCACGAGCACCACGGTCGTCGGCGACGCGGCCCACTTCTCCGCGCTCTGACCACCACCCCGACCGCCGCCACCCCGGTCACCCACCTCGGCTGCCGTCACCCCGGCCGCCGCTACCCCGACCCCCGCACCTCGGCTGCTACCGGGCTCGGCTACCGCCACCCCGGTAGCGACCTCGACCGCCGCCGGCTCGACCACCGCACCTCGAACCACCCGTCGAGGTGCGTTCGGCTCCCGACAGACCACCGGGCCTGGTGGGGACGCATCCCCACCAGGCCCGGTGGCCGTGGACCGGCGGACTACCGCTTGTCCGAGACCTTGATCGAGCCCGAGATGATCTGCGCCTTGAACCCCTCGAGGATGCCCTGAAGCTTCGCGTCGACCTTGCCGCCCGACGTGGCGTAACCGACACCGTTCACCTTGAGGTCGAAGACCTTCGGCAGCGAGGTCAGGTCGTTCCTCGCGGCGGCGGCGACGAAGTCGTACACCGCCACGTCGACGCGCTTGAGGCTCGACGCGACGATGACGTCCCTGGTGTCCGCCAGCGTCGGCTGGTTGTACTGGTCGGCGTCACACCCGATCGCCAGCACACCCGCCTGCTTCACCGCGGAGAAGACGCCGATGCCGGACGCGCCCGCGGCGGGGTAGAGGACGTCCGCGCCCTTCTCGATGAGGCCCTTCGCGGTCTCCAGGCCCTTCGCCGGGTCCTGGAAGCCGGTGAAGTCGGTGGCCGGCGTGATGTACTTCTTCTCGACCACGATCTTCGGCGCGGCGGCCTTCGCGCCCTGGACGTACCCGGCCTCGAACTTGTGGATCAGCGGGATGTCCACGCCGCCGACGAAACCGACGTGGCACTTCTTGCTCTGGTACGCGGCCACGACGCCGGCGAGGAACGCGCCCTCCTGCTCGGCGAAGACCAGCGGCGTGACGTTGGCCGCGCCCTCCACGGCCGAGTCCACCAGCCCGAACCGGACGTCCGGGAACTCCGGCGCGACGACCCGGAGCGACTCGGTGTACGCGAAGCCGACGCCGACGATCGGGTTGAAGCCCTCGCGCGCGAGCTGGCGCAGGCGGGACTGCTTCACCGACTCGTCCTCGTTCGGTGCGGCGGAGAGCTCGCGGGTGTTCTCCTTCTTGACGCCCAGGTCCTTGATCGCCTGGTCGAACCCGGCGGCGGCGAGGTCGTTGAACGACGCGTCACCGCGACCGCCGATGTCGTAGGCCAGACCGATCTTCAGGGCACTGCCGTCGATCTTCTCGCCACCGCCTGGCTTGGCGGCGCTGGAGATCGAGGTGGCGGGCGCGCTGGGCGGCGTCGCGAACTCGCAAGCGGCGCCGGCGGCGGCGGTCGACCCGGTGCTGCTGCCACCGGAGTCCTTCGCACAGGCGCTCACCACCAGGAGACTGGTCAGCGCGATCGCGACGACAGCGGTGCCACGGACAGGACGGCGCACGGCTCGTTCCCTCCCAGTTTCGTCGAGCAGACACTCCCCCCGATGGGTCGTATCAGGGCTTGCGCGACGGACCGTACCTGCTCGCCGCGACCGTCCGGGACGGGCGTTCATCAGCTGGGAACGGCTCCTCCGCCGACGAACCGTGACGATCGCACCCGTCCTACCGTTCGGTAACATGTCGTCGGCATATCGGGAACCGCATACGTGCCGGCAACGCCGCCTTGTCTTGACTGGTGGCATGACCGACCGCGAACCGGCACGGCCGTCGGCCCGTCGCACCAGATCGCCGGCACCCTGGTCCACCCCGACCGGCCCGCCACCGGGCATCACGGCGTACGGCTGCGGACCGGACGAAGCCGTCCTGTTCCGCGAGCTGGCGCCCCGCTTCGGCGTGGTGCCGACGATCACCGAGGCGGCGGTGTCCGAGGCCAACGTCGAGCTGGCCGCGGGCAACCGGTGCGTGAGCGTCGGGCACAAGACCCGGATCACCAACCCCACCCTGCTCGCGCTCAGCCAGGTCGGCGTGACGTACCTCTCCACGAGGAGCATCGGCGACGACCACGTCGACGTGGCCTATGCGGCGGGTGTCGGCATCACCGTCGGGAACGTCAAGTACTCGCCGCACGGCGTGGCCGACTACGCGGTGATGTTGATGCTGATGGCGGTGCGCGACGCGAAGTCCGTCATCAGGCGCGCGGACGCCCACGACTACAGGTTGCCCGACCTGCCTGGACGGGAGCTGCGCGACCTGACCGTCGGGGTCGTCGGCACGGGGCGGATCGGCGCCGCCGTCATCGACCGGTTGCGCGGTTTCGGCTGCCGGCCGTTGGCCCACGACGTCCGGCCGAGGTCCTCGGCCGAGTACGTGCCCCTCGACGAACTGCTCCAGCAGAGCGACGTCGTCACGCTCCACACACCGCTCACCGCGGACACGCACCACCTGCTGAACCGCCGTCGCATCGAGCGGTTGAAGCACGGCGCGTTCGTCGTCAACACCGGACGGGGTGGGCTGATCGACACCGAAGCCCTCCTCGCGGCGTTGGAGAGCGGCAGGTTGGGCGGCGCGGCGCTGGACGTCCTGGAAGGGGAAGAAGGGATCTTCTACGCCGATCGTCGGGACCGGCCCGTCGACCGCGAGCAGCTGTCGCGGTTGCGGCGACTGCCGAACGTGGTCATAACACCGCACACCGCCTACTACACGGACCACGCCCTGCGCGACGCGGTGGAGAACTCCATCGTCAACTGTCGCGACTTCGAGAGCAGAAAGCGGCACTGGGTATGAGGATCGGCATCGTGTTCGGGGGTCGCTCCGAAGAGCACTCCGTCTCCGTCACCTCCGCGCGGGAGGTGGCGGCACACCTCGACACCGACAAGTACGAGCCGTACTACATCGGGATCACGAAGAGCGGCGCCTGGCGGCTCTGCGACGGTCCGGGCGGGGATTGGGAGAACGGCGACTCCCGGCCGGTCGTGCTGTCACCGGACCGCGACGTGCGCGGGCTGCTGGTGCTGGAGCAGGGGCGGTACCGGACGATCGGGTTGGACGTGGTGCTGCCCGTCCTGCACGGCAAGCTGGGCGAGGACGGCGCGACGCAAGGGCTGCTGGAGCTCTCCGGCATCCCCTACGCGGGCTGCGACGTGCCGAGCTCCGCCCTGTGCATGGACAAGTCCCTCAGCTACCTCGTCGCGCGCGGCGCGGGGATCGCCACGCCGGACTTCCTGGTCGTCACGGCGGACGAGCCGGTCGACCCGGACCGGCTGACCTACCCGGTCTTCGTGAAACCGGCCCGTTCGGGATCGTCCTTCGGCGTCGGCAAGGTGTCCCGGCCGGAGGAACTGGCGAGCGCGGTGGAGACCGCGAGGCGGTACGACTCGAAGGTGTTGGTGGAAGGGGCCGTCGTCGGCAGCGAGGTCGGCTGCGCCATCCTGGGCAACGGGTCGGACCTGGTCGCCGGCGAGGTGGATCGGATCGCGCTGTCGCACGGCTTCTTCCGGATCCACCAGGAGAGCGAACCGGAGAGCGGCTCCGAGAACTCGACGGCGATCGTCCCCGCCGACATCACGGCCGAGGCGCGCTCGCTCGTGCGGGAGACGGCGAAGGCCGTGTACCGCGCCCTGGGCTGCCGTGGACTGGCGCGCGTGGACCTGTTCCTGAAGGAAGACGGGACGGTCGTCCTCAACGAGGTCAACACCTTGCCCGGCCTGACCTCGTACAGCCGGTACCCGAGGATGATGGCGGCGGCGGGGTTGCCGCTCGGCGAGGTGATCGACCGGGTCGTGTCGCTGGCCCTGGCCGGAGCGGCGCGATGAACGACGACCCGGCCTTCGAGGACTTCGTGTTCCTGGACGAGTTCGTGCCCGGACTGCGCTGGGACGCCAAGTACGCCACCCCGGACAACTTCACCGGCGAACCCGTGGACGGCTACGCGGCGAACCGGGTCGTCGGCACGCGGGCGCTGTGCTCGGCCCTGGGGAGCGCGCAGGAGAAGGCCGCCACCCTCGGCTTCGGCCTGCTCGTCTGGGACGGCTACCGCCCGCAACGCGCGGTGGACTGCTTCCTGCGCTGGTCGCGACAACCGGAGGACGGTCGGACGAAACCGCGGCACTACCCGAACATCGACCGCGCCGAGATGGTCGCGAAGGGGTACGTGGCCGTCAGGTCGGGCCACAGCCGGGGCAGCGCGGTCGACCTGACGCTCTACCACCTGGCCACCGGTGAACTCGCCGCCACGGGCGGCGGTCACGACCTGATGGACCCGGTCTCGCACCACGGCGCACCGGGGATCACCCGGGTCGAGGCGGACAACCGCCGGCATCTCCGCTCGATCATGGAGGACTGCGGTTTCAGCTCGTACGAGTGCGAGTGGTGGCACTACGCGCTGACCGACGAGCCGTACCCGGACCGCTACTTCGACTTCCCCGTCACGTCGACCTGAGCGTCACCGGGCTGGTGCGCGGCGGCGTGACGGGCGGCGCGACGGGCAGCCGGACCGTGATGCGGAGCCCTCCGCCCGCTCGCGGGGCGAGGGTGAGGGTCCCGTCGTGGGCCTGGGCGATGCTCTTGACGATCGCCAGGCCGAGCCCGACGCCCGCGTGGTCGTCGCGCACGCGTCGGGCGCCGCGCTGGAACGGTTCGGTGAACGTCGCGACCGCCTGCGGCGTCAGCTCCTCGCCGGTGTTCTCGACCGTGAGCACCGCGGTCTTGGGGTGGGCGCCGGTGGTGACCCGCACGGCGCCCCCCGCCGGCAGGTTGTGGACGATCGCGTTGTGCACGAGGTTCGTCGTCAGCTGGAGCAGGAGCGCGTGCGAGCCGGTGGTGGCGGTCAGGTCGCCGGAGGTCTCGATGGTGAGGCCCCGCTTCTCCGCCAGGGGGAGGAGCGTTTCAGCGGCTTCTTCCGCGATGAGGGACAGGTCGACGCGCTCCCGGGCGAAGGACCGCCGGTTGGCGCGGCTGAGCAGGAGCAGCGCCTCGGTGAGGTCGATCGCCCGGGTGTTGACGAAGCGCAGGCGTTCGACGAGCTCACCGGCATCGCGGTCCGGGTCGTCGCGGGCGACGTCGAGGAGCGTCTGCGTGATCGCCAGCGGGGTGCGCAGTTCGTGGGACGCGTTGGCGGCGAACCGCCGCTGCTCGGCGTCGTGCGCCTCGATCCGCGCGAGCATGGTGTCGAAGGCGTCGGCGAGCTCGCGGAACTCGTCCTGGTGGCCCTCCAGCCCGATCCGGTGGGAGAGCGATCCGTTCGCGGCCAGGCGGGTGGCGTGGGTGATGCGGGTCAGGGGCGCGAGCATGCTGCCGGCCAGCAGCCACCCTCCCACGAGGCCGAACACCAGCAGGAGCACCATCACCAGGGCGGCCTTCGGCACGAAGGCGGCCTCCAGGGCGGCGCGGTCGGGCACCGAGGGGCCGGGCGGCCACCTCCCCGGCGGGTCGACGTGGATGACCTCGGGCACGTACCGCAGCAGGAACACCCACACGACCGCGAGCAGCAAGCCGCCGGCGAGCAGGAGGAACCCGGCGTAGCTGAGGGTGAGCTTGAGGCGGACGCTCAGACCGGGCTGCCTATCCACGGTCCCGTCCCTCGCGCCCGTCGCCGGGCGCCGTGCCGATGCGGTAGCCGACGCCCGGCACGGTGGCGATGACCCGGGGTTCGCCGAGGCGCTTGCGCAGTGCCGAGACCGTGATCCGCACCGCGTTGGTGAAGGGGTCGGCGTTCTCGTCCCACGCCCGTTCCAGCAGCTCCTCGGCGCTGACGACACCACCTTCGGCGGCGACGAGGACCTCGAGCACGGCGAACTGCTTCCTGGTCAGCGCCACGTACCGGCCGTCCCGGTAGACCTCGCGGCGGAACGGGTCCAGCCGCAGCCCCGCGATCTCCCGCACGGGCGGCCGGTTGTGCGCACGCCTGCGATCGAGCGCCCTGAGCCTGAGCACGAGCTCCCGCAGCTCGAACGGCTTGGTGAGGTAGTCGTCGGCGCCGAGCTCGAACCCGGAGGCCTTGTCGTCGAGCCGGTCGGCGGCGGTGAGCATGAGGATCGGCATGCCGCTGCCGGACGCGACGATGCTCTCGGCGACCTCGTCGCCGGACGGCCCGGGGATGTCGCGGTCGAGCACGGCGATGTCGTAGGAGTTGACGCCCAGCAGTTCCAGCGCGGTGTCACCGTCACCGGCGATGTCGGCGGCGATCGCTTGCAGGCGCAGCCCGTCGCGGATCGCCTCGGCCAGGTAGGGCTCGTCCTCGACGACCAGCACGCGCATGTCCCGATGCTACGACCAGGCCCATATCGTCGGCATATCCACGAGCGCGAACGCGTCGGCAACACCGCGTCACGTTGATTGGGAGGCATGAGCCTCGGCGAATCGACCCGAACCCGATTGCCGGACCCCGCGGCCGACCATCGGGCCGCCCGCCGCCAGGGCGTGGCTGTCCGAGCACGGCGCCGAGTACGGCCTGTGCCAGGTCTACCGCAACGAACCGTGGCACTACGAACTGCGCCCGGCGGGGCGAGTTCAGGCGGTGGAAGCATCTGCTTCGAGGAGCTCGGTGAACACCTCGCTGGGTTTCTCCAGTCGTGAATCACTGGCGCGACGGCAAACGAGGAATAGCGAAACGGGTTACGAGGTCATTCCGGATTCACACTTCCGGGCCGGTGATTCACCCGACGGGTCAAGTCGTGGTCAGCCGATTCGGCCGGTCCACTCGGCGACCGCGCGGTGATAACCCGGCGCGTTCGGCGAGAAGTTGAGCGAGTGCCCGTAACCGGGGACGACGTAGGTGCTCAACCGGGCCGCCGGTGAGTAGAACCGCCCCTCCGACTGGCGCAGCGCCTCGTCGGACGAGCAGTCCGCGCCGAGCGGCGGGCCGCAGAAGTTCCCGTCCTCACCGCCCATGACGACCATGACCGGCACGGTGATCCGCCGTGACACCGGGACGAGTTCGCTGATCAGCACCGTGCTCACGGTCTCCGTCGGCGTGACGACGTCCTTGGTGGCCTCGTCGAAGTCGAGCGCGCCCGGCTCCACCGCGCCGGGCGCGTGGAACGACGAGTACCGGGAACCGGCGAGCGTCGTCAGGTAGCCGAGGTCGAGGCCGCGCCCCGCCAGCCGGGTGTCGAGCGTGGCCGGGATCAGGGTGGTGAACACCGGCACCGCGCCCGGCAGGTTGACCTGGTGGCTGAGGCCGGTGAGCACCACGCCGTCCACGTCGCGGTACGTCACCGCCTCGGTCGTGGCCACCGCCGAGCCGATCGAGTGGCCGACCAGCACGACCCGGTCGAACCGCGGTCGCAGCGACTCGATCACCGCGTGCACCGCCTTGGCCTGGGTGGAGAGGCTGAGCAGGACGCTCAACGGCTTGGAGCTGCGCCCGCTGCCGAGCCGGTCGACGGCGATCGTCGCGATGCCCGCCCGGTTCATGGCCTGCCGGTAGGACAGCTTCTCGGGGGACCGGTCGATGTCCCAGTACGCGCTGCTGTAGGTGCCACCGGGCACCAGCACCTGCACCGTCGTCGCACCTGCCGGCACGCACAACCGGCCGTACACGGAGTGCGCCGTCAGCGCGACCTTCACCGGCACCCTCACGTCCTCGCACACGGCCTGCGCCGCGCCGGCCGTGCCGGGTGCGAGACAGGCGCCGGCGGAGAGCAGCGCGACGGCGACGATCCGGCGCGAACGCAACCAACCCACGGGGCAACAGCCTCCAACTCAGTTTCGGGGAACCGCCGTCATCAGCATTCCGCTGGGGTACGCGGCGGAGGTGAACTTGACGCGCACGGGCTTGCCCGGCACGGGTACCAGCCGCCACCGCGCCGCCACGGTGGCGGCGGCGACGACGATCTCGGTCTGGGCGAACAGGTTCCCGACGCACTGGCGCGCGCCCGCGCCGAACGGGACGAACGCGCCCTTCGGGATCCGCGCGGCGCGTTCGGGGGACCACCGGTCCGGGTCGAAGCGGTCCGGGTCCTCGAACGACGTCGGGTCGTGGTGCAGGGCGTGCGGGCTGAAGATCACCTCGGTGCCCTCGGGCAACGTCACGTCACCCAGCTCGACCGGCGCGAGGGTGCGCCGCATCAGGAACCACACCGGGTACATCCGCAGCACCTCGTTGACGACCTGCTTGAGGTAGACCAGGTCGCCGACGTCGGCGAAGGTGGGCGTGCGCCCGCCGAGCACCTCGTCCACCTCGGCGTGGACGCGCCGCTCGACCTCCGGGTGCCCGGCGATCTCGTGGAACGTCCAGGCCAGCGCCAGCGCGGTGGTCTCGACGCCGCCGACGAGCAGCGTCATGACCTCGTCGTGGACCTGCTCGTCGGACATGCCCGCGCCGGTGTCCGGGTCCTGGGCCGTCAGCAGCACCGACAGCAGGTCGCCCCGGTCGACGCCGTCCTCCCGCCACCCGCGCACGACATCGAGCACGATCGCCCGCATCCGCGTGATGGCCTCGTCGAACGCGCGGTTGCCCGGCAGGGGCAGCTTCTCGACGAACGACGGCGACAGCGCGCGGACCATGCCCTGCTTGAGCACGGTG
Organism: Actinosynnema sp. CA-299493; assembly: GCF_050946825.1. Classification (NCBI taxonomy): domain Bacteria; kingdom Bacillati; phylum Actinomycetota; class Actinomycetes; order Pseudonocardiales; family Pseudonocardiaceae; genus Actinosynnema; species Actinosynnema sp. CA-299493. Next base: position 5,887,824 of record NZ_CP191993.1, on the reverse strand, counting down.
AACAACGACCGGCGCACCTCTTCGACCGCCCGCTTGCCGAGTTCGGTGGAGAACAGCGCTTCGCCCACGATGGTGACGGCCAGCGCCTGGGTGTCCTCTTCGAGCACGCGCACCTGGCCGGGGCGCCAGTCGGCCGTCCAGTCGGCCGCGGCGCGCGCCATGGTCTCGACGTAGTGGGCGATGCGGCGCCGGTGGAAGGCGGGCTGCACCATCCGGCGCTGGCGCTGGTGGAACCCGCCGTTCGACGTGGCCAGCCCGTTGCCGAAGATCGGCTGGAACCTGTCGAACAAGGCGCCCTTCCTGAATGACGATCCCTTGGTGACGAGCAACTCGTGGACTAATCGAGGATTCGTCACAAAGTAGGTGCGCATCGTTCCCAGGTCAATCCGGACGACATCGCCGTGATTCCGCAATAATGCGGTGAACAGATGTCGGCGTCGCAGCATCGACACGGTGTGACCAAGCACGGGAAGACGGCCCGGAGCTACCGGGACGGGCATGTCCGCTCCTCGCCGCTGTTGACGGGACGGCTCACCATAGAAGCCGTTCGGGTGAGGATGACAGTGCCCGATCGGGTGACTGCGCACACTCGGGTGGCGCAGCGTCGATACCGACCGGCTGGTTAGGATGATGCCTTCTTCCGAAAGGGGTGTTCGCAGTGGTGCAACGGGAGTGGATTCCCCAGAGCGTCGACGTTTCGGTGCCGAGCATGGCCCGCACGTACGATTACCTGCTGGGTGGCGCCCACAATTTCGCGGTGGACCGGGAACTCGCGGTGCAGGTCGAGCGCATCATGCCCGACGCGCGGTCCGCGGCCCGGGTGAACCGGGCCTTCCTCGGCCGGGCCGTCCGGCACATGATCGGACAGGGCATCACCCAGTTCCTCGACATCGGCTCCGGCATCCCCACCGTCGCCAACGTGCACGAGGTCGCCCAGGCCGCGGACCCGGCGTGCCGGGTCGTGTACGTCGACAAGGACCCGATCGCGGTGGCGCACAGCGAGCTGATGCTGGCGGACAACGACCGCGCGGCCGTCGTGCACGCCGACATGCGCGACCCCGGGTCCATCCTCGACCACCCCGAGACCCGGCGGCTGCTCGACTTCGACCAGCCCGTCGGCCTGCTCGTGCTGATGATGCTGCACTGGGTGCCGGACGCGGCCGACCCGTGGGCGCTGATGTCGACCTACCGCGAGGCGTTGGCCCCCGGCAGCCACCTGGCGATCACCCACGTCACCGCCGACAACCAGGACGAGAGCCTGACCGACGTGACGGACCTGATCAAGGACAGCCGCAGCGCCGACCAGCTCAACGAGCGCTCGCACGACCAGGTGCTGGCGCTGTTCGGTGACTTCGAGCTGGTCGAGCCGGGTCTGGTCGGGTGCGCGGCGTGGCGGCCCGCGGGCCCGGGTGACATGTCCCAGACCCCGGGGATGAACATGGTCATCTACGGCGGGGTCGCCCGAAAACCATGACCTCGCCCACCCCGTCCGCACCCGAGCCCTCTCCGACCTCCCCGGACGGGTCCCGCGCGCGGGACCTCCTCGCGGGCAAGTGGACCTACCTGCTGAGCGGCGTCGCGGCGACCGCCCTGACCAAGGAGGAGCTGGCGCGCGAGCTGCGCCACCGGCTCGACGCGTTGTGCACGATCCTGACCGCCGACCCGTTCGACGCGGCGGCGGTCGAGCGGATCGGCGAGGACGTCGTCGCGACCGGGTACGTCGGCGAGGACGGGCTGCGCCGCACCGTCGAGGTCCTCGGCAAGGGGCTCGCGTCGCTGCCCGAGTTCCAACCGGTCGACGCGCACGCGGACCGGCTCGCGCTCGCGATCGGCGCGCTGGCCACCGGTTTCCTCACCGCGAACCGGCGTGCGGTGTTCGAGCAGCAGGAACGCATGCAGCTGTCGCTGCTCAAGGCCGTGCGCGACGCCAAGTGGAACCTGAAGGAGAGCGAGGCCAGGTTCGACGAGGTCGTCACGTCGTCGGCGAGCGGCGTCCTGATCGCCGACCTGGACGGCCGGCTCGTGCGCGCCAACACCGCCATCGGCGAGATCCTCGGCCGCACCGGCGCGGAGCTGGCCGGGACGAACCTGTTCGACCTCGTGCACCCCGACACGGTCGGGATGCTGCGCGAGGGGATGCGGGCCGTGGTCGAGGGCGCGCAGGACCGCGTCCGGCAGTCGCAGCGGTTGCTGCGCCAGGACGGCGACGTCGCGCGGATCTCGTTGACCGCGTCGCTGGTGGGCGACCCGGGCGGCGCGTCGAGCCACTTCGTCGTGGTCGTCGAGGACGGCACCGAGCTGGTGCTGCTGCAGAACGAGCTGAACCGGCAGGCGCTGCACGACGTGCTCACCGGCCTGCCGAACCGCCAGTTCTTCAGCACCCACCTGGAGAGCGCGCTGCGGCGGGCCGACCCGGCGCACGGCGTGACGCTGCTGCACCTCGACCTCGACGCGTTGGGCATGGTGTGCGACAGCCTCGGCCGCCGCGCCGGGGAACGGCTGCTGGTGCACGTCGCGCAGCGGCTGAAGTCCCTGGTGGCGCGCGAGAAGGCGATGGTCGCCCGGCTCGACGGCGACGAGTTCGGCATCCTCGTGGAGAACACGGCGACCACGCCGGACATCGCCACGATCGCCACCGCGGTCAACCGGGAGCTGGCCGAACCCCTGTACGTCGACGGCCACGGCCTGGCGCTGTCCACCTCGATCGGCGTCGCGCGCGGTGGTCGTGACGACGACCCGGCCGAGCTGCTGCGGGCGGCCGACCAGGCCCTGCGGCGGGCCAGGACGAACCGGCGCGGTCAGTGGGAGGTGTTCGACCCGGACCGGGACATCGCGGAGCGGTCGGCGCACGCGCTGGCCGTCGGCATGCCGGGCGCGTGGGAGCGGGGCGAGATCACCGTCCGCTACCGGCCCGTGGCGCGACCGGCGGACGGCGGCGTGGCGGGGGTGGAAGCGGTGCTGGGCTGGGAGCGGCCGGAAGGACCGGTCGGGCACGAGCGGTGCGTCGAGCTCGCCGAGCGGACGGGCCTCATCCTGCCGCTGGGCGAGTGGCTGCTGGGCGCCGCGGCCGGCCAGGTCCACTGGTGGGGGCGGCGCAACGGCTTCACCTCCCCGTTGACCGTGGCCCTGACCGCGCACCAGGCGTGCGACGCCGACCTCGTGCCGCGGGTGGTGCGGGCGCTGGACAGCGCCGGCCTGCCCGCGAGCCGGTTGGTGATCGGCATCCCGGCCCGGGTGGCGACGGTGGCCGAGGCGGTGGACAACCTCGCCGTGCTGGCCGAGATGGGCGTGCGGACGGCCCTGGAGGACTTCGCCCTGGGACCGGACGACTTCACCGCCGCGCGCGACCTCGACGTGCGGGTCATCCGGATCGCCGAGCGCTTCGCCGATCTCGGTACCAGCGCGGGCGCGGGTCATGCGAACGCCCTGACCGCGGCGCTGCGCGACACGGGAGCCCTCATCGCGGTCTCCGCCATCACCACAGCGGATCAGGCGGCCTGGTGGCGCGCAGCCGGCGCGGACCTGGCCACCGGCCCGTTCTTCGGCACCGACCGACCCGCCGCCGCGTTCCAGGCGACGCTCAGGCCCTAGGCGGCGCTAGCCGACGAGCACCGTTCACGCATAGGCGTTGAGGACGCTGGTGTACAGGTCGTCGACGACCTGTTGCTGCGTCGCACCCGACAGCGCGTAGTGGTCGAGACCGGGCGAGGCGTTGACCTCGAAGACGGCGTGCTCGGCGGCGGGGTCCGCGATGTCGGCGCACGCGAGGTCGAGGCCGCACAGCCGCAGGTTGAAGTTGTGGGCGACGTGCCGCGCCAGCTCGACCCAGCGCCCGTCGATCTCTACGGACACGTCCTCGGCGACACCGCCGGTGGAGAGGTTGGAGATCGGCAGCAGCCGCACGACCTCGTGCTCAGCCGGCACGCTCCGGAGGTCGAGTCCCGACCGGCCCAGGTGCGCCGCGATGCGCGGGTCGCCGACCGCGATGCGCGTGTCACGCCCGTCCGCCACGAACGACGCCTGGAGGTCGCCCAGCAGGGTCGCGACGGAGGCGACCCCGTCACCGACGACCGACAGGGGCACCCGGCGGTAAGCGCTGATCAGCTCGCCGTCGAGCGTCACGATCCGGTAGTCGGGCAGCTCCACGGGCGCTTCCACCAGCGCGAGCCGGACCTTCCTCTCCTCCAGCGCCTCGAAGGCCGCGAAGAGCTCGGACCGGCGGTAGACCTTGAAGACGCCGGCGCCCTTGGAACCGTCGACGGGCTTGACGTACGCCGGATAGCCGAACGACCGCTCGACGTAGCCGTCCGCCTGGTCGACCTCTTGGATCCCGGTGTTCGTCGCCTGCCGAGGGCTCTCGCGGACCCGTGCCGCCCACGTCGGGAGCAGGAACTCCTTGCCCTCGGGCACCTCCACGCCGATGGTCCTGAGCATGAACTTGCTGTGCCCCTTGTCCTTCGCCAGGTCGGAGGCCGCGCCCGTGTTGAGACCGAGGTCGTTGCCGTAGGTCACCCGGTGGCTGCCGTTGTCGTAGTTGATGCGCACCACGTAGCCGTAGGCGGGCTCGAAGTCGATGCTCGAAACCCGGGTGAGCGCGCCGTGCTCGAAGAGGTGCAGGATGCGGCGCGTCAAGTAGGGGTAGTGGGACGGTTGGCGCATCGAGGAGTCTCCAACAAGTCGGGTGGTGCCTCTGACCAGCGCGATATGGCGAAGGCCAGGTCTGGCGGACGACGGAAGCGGGGGTGGGACGACCCGGTCCGGCAGCGAGCAGTACGACGGGCTCCTCAGCGGTCCGTTCGCGATGCTAGCGGCCCCGGCGGGGAGCGCTGAGCGCCCGCTCGGCAATCGCTGCCGAAAGGCCGGACGACGTTTGCGGACAAGTGCCGCTCTTGCGCGTTCCGGCAATTCGTGGCATGGCTGTTCTGCGTCGTGCGAATCCGGCCCGAGCTTCTGCCAAGATGTTCGGGCTTCTGCGTCAACTGACCTTGTCGGTTCGCGTTTGCGCTGGTAGGAGCCCTGCTCGCGGTTGCCAAGTCGGTGGATCGTGGCCATCATGTGCCTGTATCGAGCCCCATTGGCCAAGTCCTGGGCTCGCCGGAATCGCGTGTCGGGTCGCCCGGAAATCCAGGAGGGACACCCCTGGTTCCCGGGACGCCGGGCTCGACAGGCTGCACGAGGACACCAGCGAAGCGGAGGAAGAGCCGATGACCGCACCCACCGAAGACCGAGGGCAGCTCTCGCACCCCGTCCTGGGCGACCTGGCCGAGTGGTACGAGGTCTTCCGCCGGTACGCGGCGACCGCGCCGGCGGGCAACCCGCACTTCACCGGCGCCCACGCCACCGCCGCGGCGGTCGGCCCGGAACGGGTCGCCGAAGGGCTCGTCTGGTTCGAGTCCCGCTACGGGCCAGTGGCCGAGGCCGGGCTCCTGCCGGACCTGAAGACGATGCACGCGGCGCTGGGCCTCGGCATCAAAGCGGACGTCGGCGTCGACGTGCACCGGCACTCGCACGTCGCGGGCGACGACGGCGGGACCGCGCTGCCCGTCGGCGGGGTCGACGTCGCCGTGCTCGCCGGGGCAGGCGTGCCGGACGTCGCGGAGTTCGTCTACCGGGACGTCGAGCGGTACGACGAGGGCTCGCCGTGCCACAACTTCTGGCACTGGCTCAACGGCACGTCGTGAGGTCGCGCGGGGGTGGGGTCGGCAGGCTCGTGGCGGGGGGACGTGTGGTGGACAGGGCGTTGGGGGACAGGGGAGAGCGACGCGGCAACCGGGTGCTGCTCCTCGCACGGCTGCTCGCGGTCGGCGCGGTCGGGCTGGTCGCGGCGGCGGTGGCGTTGCGCCTGGGTGGCGCCGCCCCGCCGTCGCACCCGCACAGCTGGTTCATCGCGGTCGTGTACTGCCTGCTGGGTGAACGGGTCGTCGCCCACGCCCAGCGCAACCCGGTGGGGTGGTGCCTGCTCGCGACCGGCGTGAGCGGCGCGCTGGCCGCCGGGCCGACCGTGCTCCCCGACCAGCGCTGGCTGGCGTGGGTGAGCGCGTGGTCGTGGTGGCCGACCTACTCGCTGCTGCCGGTCGTGCTCCTGCTGTTCCCCACGGGTCGGCCGCCCGGCCGGCGCTGGTGGGCCGCCATCGGGGTCGCCGCGGTCGGCGTGCTCCTGCCCGCCATCGGCCTGGGGTGGGCGGCCTGGGGCGATCCGGCCGAGTTCTGGCACCAGGTCTTCAGCGGCACCGCGCGCCGGGGCGTGCCGGTGGCGGTCGCCGCGATCGGGTTCGCCGCGTTCGCGGTGGCCCTCTGCGCCGCGATGGCGTCGCTGGCGGTGCGCGGGTGGCGGACCCCGCGAGGGGCGCAACGCCGCGTGGTGTGGTGGGTGCTGGCGGGCTCACTCGTCTTCGTGCCCGCGCTGGGGCTCGAGCTGGCGTTCGGGGAGGCGTGGGGAGCCTGGCTGGTCGCGGCCGGGGCCTTCCCGGTGGCGGTGGTGATCGCGATCATGCGCTACGGCTTGTACGACATCGAGCTGATCCTGCACCGCACCCTGCTGTACGGGTTCCTGGGCGTGCTGCTCATCGGCGTCTACTCCACCGTCGTGCTGATCACCACGACGAGGGCGCCCACCGAGGAGAACGTGATCGCCACCGTCGTGGTCGTCGTGTCGCTCGCGCCCCTGCACAAGGTGCTGCTGCGCGGGGTGAACCGCGCGCTGTACGGCGCGTGGTCCGACCCGTACCGGGCGCTGGTCGAACTCGGCCGGACCCTGGCGCACCCCATGCGCCAGCACGAACTGCTGCCGGCGGTGGTGGCGTGGGTGGGCAAGGGGCTGAAGCTGCCGTACGTGGCGGTGCACCTGGTGGACTTCCCCGACTCCGCGCCGTCGGCCGTGCACGGCGCGGAGACCGGGTCGGACCGGCACTCCGTGGTGCTCCGGCACCAGGGCCGGAAGATCGGCCTGCTCGTGGCCGAGGCCCGCGCGAGGGGTGAGGCCTTCGGGCGGCGGGACGTGCGGCTGCTGGAGGACATGGCCGGGCAGGCCGCGCCGGCGGTGCACTCGGCGCGGATGGCGCTGGCGCTGCGCGAGGCCGACGCCAGGTTCGAGCGCGAGCGGCGGGAGGAGCTGCGCCGGATCAGCAACGACCTGCACGACTACATCGGGCCGAGCGTGGTGGGCATCGGCAAGCAGATGGGCGTGGCGCTGCGGACGCTGGAGCGGTCCGACACCCGCACCCGCGAGCTGATCCAGGAAGCCGTGGCGGACCTGGAGACGCTCACCGGCACCGTGCGCCGGGTCGTGCGCAACGCGCGGGCGCTCGACCTCGGGCCGAACCTGACCCAGGCGGTCCGCCGGCGCGCGGAGAGCTTCGCGGACGAGGTGGAGGTCCAGGTGACCACGGCGGGGGAGCTCGACGACGTGCCGCCCGTGGTGGGCCGCGCCGCGTTCCTGATCACCGGCGAGGCCCTGCTCAACGTCGTGCGCCACGCGGGCGCCTCGCGGTGCCGGATCTCGTTGAACCGGACCGGCTCCGGTCTGGAGGTGAGCGTGGTCGACGACGGCCGGGGACTGCCGGACGAACTCCCGTTCGGGATCGGGCTGGCGTCCATGAAGGAGCGGTGCAAGGCGCTCGGTGGCACGTTCACCGTCGACCAGCTCGACCCCGGCACCCGCGTCACCGCCCACATCCCCTTCGAACCGAGTTGAGCGACGTGGGTGGCGCGGCGCCGACGCGGCGCCGCGCCGCGCACGTGCTGGGAGCGCTACATGACGCAGACCGGGTACCGGGTGCTGCTCGTCGACGACCACCCGATCTTCCTCAAGGGGCTGCGGGGCGAGTTGGAGTACGCCCCGGACATCGTCGTGGTGGGCGACGCCGGGAACGCCGAGGACGCCGTCGCGTCGGTCGAGCGGCATCATCCCGACGTGGTGGTCATGGACCTCAGGATCCCGCGGTCACCGGGCGCCGACCCGGTCATGTGCGGGCCCGACGCCATCCGCCGGATCACCGAGGTGGCGCCGGAGAGCAGGGTGCTGGTGCTGTCCATGCACGAGGAGGTCGAGCACGTCCTAGCGGCCTTGAAGGCGGGTGCGCACGGCTACCTCCGCAAGGAGGAGAAGGAGCTCGTGCAGGCGGTGCGCACGGTCGCCGAGGGCAAGATGGTGCTCGACGAGCGGGTGGGCCGGGCCCTGCTGACCATGCCGGCGGCCGCGGCGGGCGGCGAGCTGCCGTTCAACCTGACCCGTGCCGAGTACCGGACCCTCCTGCTCGTGGCCAAGGGCCTGGAGAACCGCCGGATCGCCGACGAGATCGCGCTGTCGGTCAAGACGGTGGCCAACCGCGTGCTGGACATCCAGGGCAAGCTGCAGGTGCGCACCCGCCAGGAACTGGTGGACAAGGCCAAGCAGCACGGCATCGGCGCCACGCCGGAGTGAACCCGGAAATGCGGGACGGCGCGCTGCTTGTTCCCGGGAACCGGGGATCGGCAAGGTTTCCGACATGGTGAACGCGACTGCACGACACCCCCTGTACCGCATCGCCCTCGGTGTGGACATGGAGGGTTCCACGACCCGCGGCAACCAGGAGAAGGCGGCGCTGCGGCAGGTCATGTACGGGGCGCTGATGGACGCCATGGCGCTGCACGGCGTCGGTGAGGACGACATCGACCGCCTGGTCGACCTCGGTGACGGCGTGATCGTGCTCATCCGACCCTCGGACCGGCTGCCGAAGACGGTGCTGCTGGGGTCGGTGGTGCCCGAGCTGAGCGGCCTGCTCGCGCTGCACAACGCGCGTCGGCCCGACTTGCCGCTGCGGTTGCGGGCCGTGGTGCACGCGGGCGAGGTGCACTACGACGAGCGCGGTCAGTACGGCGAACTGCTGGACGTGTCGTGCCGCCTGCTCGACGCGCCCAGGTTGAAGCTGGCGCTGCGGGAGACGACCGAACCCCTGGTGCTCGTCGTGTCCGACGACCTGTACCGGGCGGTGGTCCACCACGGTTACGAGGGGATCTCGCCGTCCGCCTTCGCGCCGCACGTGAACGTGCAGATCGGGTACGCGCCCCGCCAGGGATGGGTGCACGTGCCCGACTCGTCGTTCCTCCACCGGCGAGCCGGGTGACCGCGCCCGTCCCGTGTCGGACGGCCGAGATCGGCGAACGGACGGCCGCGGCGGGCGGCGCGGCGATCCGGGACTTCAGCTGCTGAGGCGAGGACGCCGGGTTCGCACCCCGCGCAGCGCGCCGGCCCGGCGCGAGTGCTGCCGCGCCGGGCCGGATGTTCTTCGCGTTGCGCTCGGTGAACCGGGGCTCTAGCCGAAGTTCACGTCACTGCACCACATGTAGGCCTGGTCGAGGTGCGAGGCCTGCCAGATCGTGAACACGATGTGGTGTCCACGGTACGAACCGTTGGTCTGGACGTTGAACGTGATGTCCTTCGCGGGCGCGTACCTGCCGGTCTGGGTGATGAAGTCGAGGTTGCTCCAACCCAGGGTCTGGGTCTTCGGGTCGAACCCCTGCTTGCTGACGTAGACCCGGAAGTAGTCCGCGCCGTGGCTGGCCTGGTCGTACAGGTGCAGGGAGAAGTTGCTCCCGACGTTCGTGGTCCGCCAGTTGCCGGCCTTGTTCAGGGAGGCGTTGCGGGAGAGGTTGTTGCTGCAGAGCGAACCGTTGGGGGTCGCGCCCTGGAAGTTGCCGCCGAGGCCGTCCCGCAGCGAGCTCATCCAGTTCCACATGGTGTCGGCGTTGGCCTGGAAGGCCTGCCAGCACATGGGGTCCTGCTGCTGCATGGCCGGGTTCGTGTGTTGGCTGCCCCAAGCCTGCCAGCACTGGTAGGCGCGGGTGGCGGGACCGACGATGGTGCCGTGCGCCGTGGCCGTCGGCGTCATGACGAGCATGCTGGCCAGCACACCGAGGATCAGTGCGATGACGCCATGCCGCTTGGTGACGGACACGGTGGTACTGCGCTTGCGCATGGAGGAACCTCCACTCTTCGGGTGGTTGAGCGGCGGTGATCGTTTATGGGAGCGCTCCCAGAGCGATTCTCAGACTATACGTCACTCAGCGAAACTTCAACGAAACATTCGGTGATGGTCCGCATTGTCCGAATTTGAGGGGCGCTCATCATTCTCAGGGCGCTGACCTGCGGTGATGTGTCGTCGTCCGGGCGGGACGGTGACCGCGTCCGACATGACCGGCTCGGGCGGAGTACGACCCGGCCCGCCGGATGGGCGAGGCGTCAGCTCCGTTCGGCAACGCCCCTGAACGACCCCCAGGTCTGGCCCCCGGTGGAGGAGGATCAGCCCGCCGGGTCACCTCGTCACGGTGACGGCGGGCGCCGGTTTGCCGCGCGACACCGCCACGCCGACCAGGCAGAGCGCGCCGCCCGCCAACGCCACCGGCCTGGGCACCTCGTCGAGCAGGGCCCACGACAGCACCACGACGATCGCCGGCACCAGGTACGTGGTGGCGCCGAGCTTGCCGGTGGTCATGTGGGAGAGCGCGTACGCCCACGTGTAGAACGCCAGCGCGGTCGGCAGCAGACCCAGGTACACCACCGAGAGCGTGGCGCCGGCCGGCGCGTCGGCGAGGTCGCCGACGAGCTGCCCGCCGAACGGCAGGCACACGATCGCGCCGACCACGCAGCCGTACGTGGTGGCCTGCAACGGCGACGCGTGCCGCAGGGCGGGTTTCTGCGCCACCACACCGACCGCGTACCCGACCGCCGCGACCAGGCAGAGCACCGCGCCCCGGGTGGTCGAGCCGCCGCCGGGGCCGACGAGCCCGACCGCCGCGACGCCCGCGAACGCGATGGCGAGCCCGACCAGCAGCCGTGCCGGGAAGCCCTCGCGGAGCAGCCACCCGGCCAGGAACGCCACCAGGACCGGGCCGACGCCGACGACCAGCGCGGCCGTGCCGGCGTCCGCGTGCCGCTCACCCCAGTTCAGCGCCACCATGTAGAGCGCGAACCAGAACACGCCGGACCCGACGATCCCCGGCCACGCCGCTCTCGGTGGCACGCCGACGCCGCGCACCGCCGCGACCACCCCGAGCGCGAGCGCGCCGACCAGCAACCGGCCGAGCGCCAGCGACCCCGGCTCGAAGTGCTCGCCCGCGTACCGGATGCCGACGAACGCCGACGCCCACAGCACCATGGTGACCAGGACCGCCGCGGCGGCCTTCCCGTCGACACCGCTGCGCTCCACCGGATCAACCCCTCGCCATCGCGCGGATCTCACGTCGGCGCAACTTCCCCGTGGGCGTGCGGGGCAACTCGGCCACGAAGACCACGTCTTCCGGAACCTTGTACCAGGTCAGCGCCGCCCGCGCGCCGGCGAGCAGTTCGGCGCGCACCTCCTCGGGCGACGCGTCGTCGTCCAACGCCACGAACGCGCGCAGGGTCGTCACACCGGTCTCGCGCCGCGTCGAGCACACCGCGGCCTCGCGCACGTCGGGGTGGCGCATCAGGAAGTCCTCGGTCTCCGCCGGGTGCACGTTCTGGCCGCCGACGATCTCGACGTCGTCCAGCCGGCCGTGCAGCCGCACGTAGCCGTCCTCGTCCGCGGTGGCCGCGTCACCGGTGGCGTACCAGGACTCCCCGGCCCGCGCCGGGGCGTCGCTGCCCCGTGCCACGCCCGGCGCGATCGACGGACCGGCCACCTCCAGCGCGCCCGGCACGCCCGGCGGCACCTCGGCACGCGCCTCGTCCACGATCCGCAGCCGGTACGGCGGCAGGACCCGCCCGATCGTGTGGTCACGGCTGTGGCCGACCGCGTTGGCCACCAGCGCGTGCCCGATCTCCGTGGTGCCGAAGACGTTCAGCAACCGCTCGCCGAGCACCTGCCTCAACCGTGCCTCCAGGGGCGCCGCCAGCACCTCGCCGGCTACCAGCGCCAGCCGGAGCCCGGACAGCGGCGCGTGATCGGGGTGGCGCGCCAGCCGGGCGTAGAAGCTCGGCTGGCCGTAGAACACCGTCACACCGCGGTCCTGGATGATCCGCAACGCGTCGTCCTCGGTCGCACGTGCCCGCGACAGCACCGTCGCGCCGCCGCGGTGCAGCGGGAGGAACACGGAGTTGCCCAGCCCGTACGCGAAGTGCAGCCGTGACACCGAGAACGTGACGTCCTCCGGCGTGATGCCGACGACCGACCCGATGGCCCGCTCGTACACGCCCGGGTCGCCGTGGGTGTGGAAGCACAGCTTCGGGTCGCCCGTGGTGCCCGAGGTGAACACCGCGTACGCCGGGGTGTCCGATGTGGCCGGTGCGTACGGCGCGACGCCGCCCACCCGCAGCTCCCGCGGCGCGATCAGGTCGGTGGGCGGACCGCCCGGGTCCTCCTCGCACACGACGGCGTCCGGCTCCGCGATCCCGATCGCGCGGCGCAGTTCGTCCGGGTGCACGGTCGAGTTCACCGGCACCGCGACCGCGCCGATCCGCACCGCGCCGAGGAACGCCCACACCGCGTCGATGCCGTCGGGCAGGACGAGCGCGATCCGGCTGCCCGGCCCGAACCCTCGTGCGGTGTACGCGGCGGCTGCCCGACCCGCGCCCTCGTAGACGTCGGCGAACCGGTAGGTCTCGTCGTCGACGTGGTAGGCGGGCCGGTCCAGCCAGCCCCGGTCGCGCGCCAACCCCGCCAGCCGCTCGACCAGATTTCCGCTACCGCCCCGCTTCTCGCGCAGGGCGTGGTCGGTCACCGACATGATTTCCCCCGTCATCACGTCGAAAGTGGATCGGCGACGACTCCCCGGCCCGCCACCACAACCGAGGCTGACCGCCGGTGTCGCGGCCTGTCAAGCACTCCCGCCCGCGCATCGACCGGCCGAACCCCGCTGACCAGCCCGTAAGCGCGTGCCGTCACACTTGGCGTCACACGATCGAGTGAGGTGCCTACCCGCGCCACGCGTGGAAGTACGCCGCCCGCGGCCTGGACATCGATCGACCCCACCTCGAAGGCCGACTACCGGGCCACCCGCCCCAAGGCCGAACGCAAGATCGGCGACCTGATGCGACATCGTCACGGAGGACGCCGCGCCCGCGTCCGAGGACGGCTCAAGGCCGCCGCCGATTTCTCTCAAGGCCGTTCGACACCAGCCACCTAGGCGATGCCGGCGGCGATCAGTTGTTGCCAGATCACGCCCTGGTCCACGACCTCGACGCCCAGCTTCTCGGCCTTGGCGGTCTTGCTCGCGCCGACGTCGGCGCCGGTGATCAGGTAGTCGGTGCTGGCCGAGACCGAGGTCGCGGTGGTCGCGCCGGCCTTCTCGCAGAGTCTCTGGAAGGTGGGGCGGGGCACCTTCTCGCCCGAACGCGGGTCGCTGATCGCGCCGGTGATCACCACGGTCTTCCCGGCCAGCGGCGCGTCGGACGCCACGACGGGCGGCAGGTCCTCGTCCCGCACGTCCAGGGACACGCCGTGCCGCCGCAGCCGCTCCAGCTCGGGTCGCAGGCGGGTGAGGTGCTCGATCAGGGAGGCGGCGACCTTCGGGCCGATGTCCTCGACCGCGACCAGGCGTTCCTCGCCGGCGTCGGCGACCTCCTCCAGCGAGCCGAACCCCGCTCGGCACAGGCGGGTCGCGGTGCCCTCCGAGGCCATCGGGATGGCGAGCCCGATCAAGGCCCGGCGCAGGCCGACGGCACGGCTGGCGGCGATCGAGTCGATCATGCGCGTCGCCGAGGTCTCGCCGATGCGGTCGAACTCCAGCAGCTGCTCCTTGGTCAGGGTGTAGAGGTCGGACGGGTTCTCCAGCAGCCCGGCCTCGGCGAGCCGCTCGATCCACACCGGACCGACGGCCTCGATGTCCGCCGCCGCCCGCGACGCCCAGTGGATCAACCTGCGCACGGTCTGCGCGGGGCAGGCGACGTTGGTGCAGAACAACTCGCGGCTGTTGCCCTGCTCGGTCAACGGCTGCCCGCACGACGGGCACTCCGACGGTGGCACGATCTCCCGCTCCGCGCCCGTGCGCTGGGACTCGTCGAGCACACCCGCGACGAACGGGATCACGTCACCGGCCCGGCGGATCAGCACCGTGTCACCGATCCTGATGCCCTTCCCCCGGATGACCTCCTGGTTGGCCAGCGTCGCCCGGGTCACCGTCGTGCCGCCCACGAACACCGGCTCCAACCAGGCCACCGGGGCGATCTTGCCCGTCTTGCCGACGTCCCAGACCACGTCGAGCAGCAACGTCGTCTTCTCCTCGGCGGCGAACTTGAACGCCAACGCCCCGCGCGGCGAGCTCGACCGGGTGCCGGCGGCGGCGAAGGCGTCCCGGTTCGCCAGCCGCAGCACCGCGCCGTCCAGGTCGTAGTCCAGCTCGTGGCGCCGCGCCTCGATCCCGGTGATCACCTCCTGCGCCGCCTCCGCGTCGTCGCAGTGCCTCATGTCGGCGACGGCGAACCCGAGCGTGCTCAGCCCGCGCTCCAGGTCGGCCGCCGCGCCGCCCTCGGAGGTGTCCAGGTCGAACGCGAAGAACGTCAGGCGGCGCTCGGCGACGGTGGCCGGGTCCTTCGCCCGCAACGTGCCCGCCGCCGCGTTGCGCGGGTTGATCAGCGGTTTGTCCGGGTGCGCGGCGTTGTAGGCGGCGAACGTGGACCGCAGCATCACCGCCTCGCCGCGCACCTCGACCCGGCCCGGCGCGTCGAGGCGCTCCGGCACGCCGTCGACCAGGGACCGCACCAGCGGCGTCACGTCGTCACCCGTCGTGCCGTCACCCCGGGTGATCGCCCGGGCCAGCCGCCCGTGCTCGTAGACCAGCGCCAGCGACAGCCCGTCCAGCTTGGGCATGACCACCACCGGCTGGCCGGGGAAGCGGTCGAAGAAGGCCGCGACCTGCTCGGGCCTGGTCGCCTTCTCCAGCGACAGCATCGGCCGCGAGTGCCGGATCGGCGCGTGCAGCACGGCGGGCGCGCCCACCTGCTCCAGCGGGTTCGGGTCGGGCGCCAGCTCCGGGTTCGCCTCGACCAGCCCGCGCAGCTCGTCCTCGACCGCGTCGTACTCCGCGTCCGCCACCAGCGGCGAACCGCGGTAGTAGGCGTCGCGCAGCACGACGATCCGGTCGGCGAGTTCCTGGATGCGTTCCCGAGCGTTCACGGCTCACAAGTTACCGGCGACCACCGACAATTCGGGGGCGTACGACCCCTGGGCGGAGTGAATTCGGTCGCGGAGCCACCCGATCGCGCCTACCTTCGGCGTCGAGCAGAGGAGAACCGTGGAGCACATCGGCAAGCGACTGGTGAACTGGGCGTCCATCCTGGACCCGGGCGCCCGCGAACAGGCGGAGAAGGCCGCGCGGATGCCGTTCATCTTCCCGCACCTGGCCCTCATGCCCGATGCGCACCTCGGGAAGGGCGCCACGGTCGGCAGCGTCATCCCCACCCTGGGCGCGATCATCCCGGCCGCCGTCGGTGTCGACATCGGCTGCGGCATGATCGCCGTGCGCACCCAGTTCACCCGGGACGAGTTCCGCGCGCGCCCGCTCGCCCCGCTGCGCGAGGCGATCGAGAACGCCGTGCCGCTGTCGGCGGGGAAGTACAACACCCGGCTGACCGGCACGGCGCGCGCCCGCGTCGACGCGCTCGCCCGCCGTGCGGAGGAGGCCGGCTTCGACCCCGGCTCCTACGCGGGCAACTGGCAGTTGCAGCTCGGCACCCTCGGCAGCGGCAACCACTTCATCGAGGTCACGCTGGACGAGACCGACCGGGTGTGGCTGTTCCTGCACTCCGGGTCGCGCGGCGTGGGCAACAAGATCGCCCAGAAGTACATCCGGATCGCGCACGAGCAGTGCCGTCGCCGGTGGATCGACCTGCCCGACCCGGACCTGGCGTACCTGGTCGAGGGCGAGGACGAGTTCTGGCGCTACATCCGGGAGATGCGCTGGGCCCAGGACTTCGCCTGGGCCAACCGCGAGGAGATGATGGACCGGGTGGTCGACCGCGTGGCCGAGTGGACGGGCCGTGACGTGGAGCGGCAGGAAGTCGTGAATTGTCATCACAACTACACGACGCAGGAGACCCACTTCGGCAAGCAGGTGTGGTTGTCCCGTAAGGGCGCGATCAACGCCGAGGCGGGTCGGGCGGGGCTCATCCCGGGCTCGATGGGCACCGCGTCGTACGTCGTGGTCGGCAAGGGCAACCCCGTCTCGCTGAACTCCTCGCCCCACGGCGCCGGTCGCGAGTACTCCCGCTCGGCCGCGCGCCGGGCGTTCGACCGGGCCGACCTGCGCAAGGCGATGGCGGGGATCGAGTACCGCGACACCGACGCGTTCATCGACGAGATCCCGGCGGCGTACAAGGACATCGACGTCGTCATGCGTGACGCGCGAGACCTGGTCGAGGTCCGCCACACGTTGCGGCAGATCGTCAACGTGAAGGGCGATTGACCGACGACCGGGTGGGGTGGTCCGCCGGGAAACGGGTTGTCCGCGAGGCCGGCCGTCGCTAGCCTCACGGCGGCGGTGGAGATCGCTTGGTCACCGGGGCCGAGGAGGTTGATGAACATGGCTGTCGACAGCCGTCTTCAGCACGTCCTCATCCGGCCCGAACGCGGCTGACGCGTGGGCCGGTCATCCCGAATGACCAGGAGCTCCGAGTGCCTTCTCCGTCCACCGCCGTCCCCGACCCGTCCACCGAACGGCTGGTGCTGCGGTCGTGGACCGCGGCCGAGATCGATGCCGTCGTGGGCGGCGGTCGGCTGCCGCACTGGGCCGACGACTTCCCCGCCGAGGGTGATCGGGTCATCGCCGGGCTGTTCGGCGAGCACCCCGACTGGCTGACCGGGTACGGCCACCGCTTGCTGGTCGAGCGGGACAGCGGTCTGGTGGTCGGTTCGATCGGGCTGTTCTGGCCGCCTGACGACGGCGTCGTCGAGATCGGGTACGGCGTCGTGCCCTCCCGGCGGGGCCGCGGGTACGCCACCGAGGCCACGCGCGCGTTGACCGACCTCGCGTTCACCGCGCCCGGCGTCCGGGCGGTCCGCGCCGAGGTGGAGCTGTCGAACCCCGCCTCGGTCCGCGTCCTCGAGAAGGCCGGTTTCCGGCTGCTGGACGACGCCGCCGGGCAGGGCACCGCCCGGTACGGCATCGTCCGGTAGGTCGTCCCACGGGGTCGGCGGCGGTTCAGGCCGTCGACCCCGTGTTACCGCAGTTCAGAGCTGTTCGACCCCCGGCTATGCATGGTCATGCAGCGTCGTGCATACTTCTAATCGTGTCCAAGGTGCTCACTTACCTCCCCGCCGGCGAACACGTCGGCATCGCGTTCTCCGGTGGTCTCGATACGTCCGTGGCGGTCGCCTGGATGCGGGAGAAGGGCGCGGTGCCGTGCACGTACACCGCGGACATCGGTCAGTACGACGAGCCCGACATCGCGTCGGTGCCGAGCCGTGCCGCGGTGTACGGCGCCGAGATCGCCCGACTGGTCGACTGCCGGGCCGCCCTGGTCGAGGAAGGGCTCGCGGCGCTGGCCTGCGGCGCGTTCCACATCAGGTCCGGCGGTCGCGGCTACTTCAACACCACGCCCCTCGGGCGGGCCGTGACGGGCACCATGCTCGTGCGCGCCATGCTCGACGACGACGTCCAGATCTGGGGTGACGGCTCCACCTACAAGGGCAACGACATCGAGCGGTTCTACCGCTACGGCCTGCTCGCCAACCCGTCCCTGCGGATCTACAAGCCGTGGCTGGACGCCGAGTTCGTCAACGAGCTCGGCGGTCGCACGGAGATGTCCGAGTGGCTGCTGGCGCGCGGCCTGCCGTACCGGTCCAGCACCGCGAAGGCCTACTCGACCGACGCGAACATCTGGGGCGCGACGCACGAGGCCAAGGCGCTCGAACACCTCGACACGGGCATCGAGATCGTCGACCCGATCATGGGCGTGCGGTTTTGGGACCCCGAGGTCGAGATCGCCACCGAGGACATCACGATCGGCTTCGACCAGGGCAGGCCGGTGACGATCAACGGCAAGGAGTTCTCCTCCGCCGTCGACCTGGTGCTGGAGGCCAACGCCATCGGCGGCCGGCACGGCATGGGCATGTCCGACCAGATCGAGAACCGGGTCATCGAGGCCAAGAGCCGCGGCATCTACGAGGCGCCGGGCATGGCGCTGCTGCACGCCGCCTACGAGCGGCTGGTCAACGCGATCCACAACGAGGACACCCTCGCCTCCTACCACAACGAGGGCCGCAAGCTGGGCCGGCTGCTGTACGAGGGCCGCTGGCTGGACCCGCAGGCGCTGATGGTGCGCGAGGCGTTGCAGCGGTGGGTCGGCACGGCGGTCACCGGCGAGGTGACGCTGCGCCTGCGGCGCGGTGAGGACTACTCCATCCTGGACACCTCCGGGCCCGCGTTCAGCTACCACCCGGACAAGTTGTCCATGGAGCGGACCGAGGACTCGGCGTTCGGGCCGGTCGACCGCATCGGTCAGCTGACCATGCGCAACCTCGACATCGCCGACTCGCGCGCCAAGCTGGAGCAGTACGCCGGGCTCGGCATGGTCGGCAGCCAGTCGCCGCTGATCGGCGTGGCGCAGGTGGCGCCGACCGAGCTGATCGGCGCGATGGCCGAGGGCGGCGCCGAGGTCATCGCCTCGCGCGGCAAGGTCACCGACGACGAGCTGCTCGACCACGCCGCGCTCGAAGCCGGCAACGACTGACCGCGGTCGGGACGCCGGACGCGCGTGCGCCGCTCACGTCGAGCGACGCACGCGCGTCCGGCTCCGGCTGTCGGGCACCCCGCACGACCACGGCGAATCGGACCTAAAGCGCAAGTCTGGAGAAGTAGCGGGTCGTCCGCTGGTGTGAAACTCCCTGTACCTCGCTCCGAGCGGAAGGCAGGGTGGCATGACCAACTCCACGGTACTCCTCCTTTTCCCCATCACCGTGGCCATCATCATGCTCGGCCTCGGCCTCACGCTGACGATCGAGGACTTCCGCCGGGTCGTGAAGTACCCGCGGGCGATGGTGGTCTGCCTGGTCTGCCAGATGGTGGTGCTGCCCGCGATCTGCCTCGGCCTGGTCGTCGCGTTCGACCTGCGGCCGGAGCTGGCCATCGGCATGATGCTGCTCGCGGCCTCGCCGGGCGGCAGCACGGCCAGCCTCTACAGCCACCTGTTCAAGGGGGACGTGGCGCTCAACATCTCGTTGACGGCGGTCAACTCGGTGCTGGCGATGTTCACCCTGCCGCTGATCGTCAACCTGTCGGTCGCGGGCTTCATCGGCGCGGACAGCTCGATCGGCCTTCAGGTCGACAAGGTCCTCCAAGTGTTCATGATGGTGCTGGTCCCGATCGCCGTCGGCATGGTGGTGCGCGCGAGGTTCAGCGCCTTCGCCATCCGGATGGAACGCCCGGTCAAGATCCTCTCGGTGGTCGTCCTGATCATGATGATCGCCAGCGTGATCGCCGGCCTCGGCTCCGAGATCTTCGCCATCCTCGGCGAGATCATCGTGGTGGTCGTGCTGTTCAACGTGATCGGGATGGCGATCGGGTACTTCGGCCCGCGCCTGCTGAAGGTCGGCCCGCGTGAGTCGACCGCCTCGGCGTTCGAGATCGGCCTGCACAACGGTCCGTTGGC
This sequence comes from Actinosynnema sp. CA-299493, assembly GCF_050946825.1. Taxonomy (NCBI): domain Bacteria; kingdom Bacillati; phylum Actinomycetota; class Actinomycetes; order Pseudonocardiales; family Pseudonocardiaceae; genus Actinosynnema; species Actinosynnema sp. CA-299493. The sequence goes on along the minus strand of NZ_CP191993.1, from coordinate 5,868,281 downwards.
GATCGGCATCGCGATGAGCCCGTCGCTGCTCAACAACACGGTGATGGCGATGCCGCCGGTGACCTACGGGTTCGTCATGTTCTTCACCGCCTTGGTCTTCGGCCTCGTCGTGGCCCGCCGCACGTCCGCCCCGAACGCCGACCGGGAGGTGACGCCGAGCGGGACGTGACGCCCCCCAAAGGCCGAAGCCCCTGTGCCCGCACCGGGTCCGCGCACGACGCGGCCGGTGCGGGCATCGGCCTGCCAGGGCATCCGCGTGCCGGAGCATCCGTGTGCCGAGGCATCCGCGTGCCGGGGCGTCGGCCTGCCGGGGCCGCCGACCCTCACAAGCCGTGGCGGCGGTCGCCCGCGACGAGTTCGGCCACCCGGGCCTCGGCCTCGGCGGAGAACGGGTTCCGGTAGGCGTCGACGGCCACGCGGGTCTCCTCCGCGATCAGGTCGGCGTTGATCTGGGCGCCGGCGGTGGCGCCCGCCGCGGCCGCCGCGCCGACCTGCGCGCCGAGGTCGGTGACGTTGCCCGCGACCCACACCCCCGGCACGTCGGTGCGGCCGAGCGGATCGGCGGGGATGTGCTCGCCCATCCCGGACGGGTGCTCGACGGGCCGGAGCCCCAGCGCGGCCAGGAAACCCGCGCGGGCCACCATCCGCGACGCGACCACCACCACCTCGCGGCCGACCGAGCGGCCGTCCGCCAGCCGCACGCCGACGACGCGGTCGCCCACAACCTCCAGCGACGCCACCTCGCCCGCCACGACGGCGACCCCGCGTGCGGCCAACTGCTCGGCCTGCTCGGCGGTCGGCGCCCGCGTGTGGGAGAAGAACGTGACGTCGGCGCTCAACTGCCGGAACATCAACGCCTGGTGCACCGCCATCGGCCCGGTCGCCAGCACGCCGATCGCCTGGTCGCGGACCTCCCAGCCGTGGCAGTACGCGCAGTGCACGACGTCGCGGCCCCACCGCTCGCGCAGGCCGGGCACGTCCGGCAGCTCGTCCACCAGCCCCGTGGTCACCAGCAGCCGGCGGGCCCGGACCACGCGGCCGTCGGCCAGCGCCACCACGAACCCGTCGCCCTCGCGCGTCACGGCCTCGACCTCGCCGGTCACCACGTGACCGCCGTAACCCCGGACCTCCTCCCGACCGCGTGCCACCAGCTCCGCCGGCGGCGTCCCGTCCCTGGCCAGCAGCCCGTGCACGCCGTCGGCCGGCGCGTTGCGCGGCGACCCGGCGTCGACCACGACCACCGACCGGCGCGACCGGGCCAGCATCAAGGCCCCGTTCAGGCCGGCGGCCCCACCGCCGACCACCACCACGTCATAGCTGCCACTCAGCTGAAAGGTCATCGCGACCACCTCCACGACCACCATGCGGGCGAGGTGGACGGATCGGCAAACCTTGTTGCCGATCCGGCAACAAGGGGCAGGCTCCGATCGGCCTGCGGTAAATCGGGGGCGGGCGGCGGCACACCTCGTCCACACTGGACGACGTGCTGCTCACCCTGACCACGACCCACCGCCCGGCCACCGATCTCAGCCACCTGCTGCACAAACACCCCGATCGGGCGCAGTCGTTCACCACGTCCTCGGGCACCGCGCACGTCTTCTACCCGCGCGCGGACGAGGAGGAGTGCACGGTCGCGCTCCTGCTGGAGGTCGACCCGGTCGCGCTGGTGCGCGGTCCCGGCAGCACGCTCACCCAGTACGTCAACGACCGGCCGTACGTCGCCGGCTCGCTGCTGACCGTCGCGCTCGGCTCGGTGTTCCGCACCGCGATGAACGGTCGCAGCAAGAGCCACGAGGACGTGGCCGCCACCCCGATCCCGCTCACCGTGCGCGTGCCCGTCCTGCCGCACCGCCTGGTCGAACGGCTCTTCACGCCGCTGGGCTGGACCGCGCACATCACGCCCCTCCCTCTCCCCGACGGCGACGACTCGCGCTACGCCGACGTCACCCTCACCGGCACGCTCACCCTGTCCGAAGCCCTGAAGCACCTGTACGTCCTGCTGCCCGTCCTCGACGGCGACAAGCACTACTGGGTCGCCGAGGACGAGGTGGACAAGCTGCTGCGCGCGGGGGAGGGGTGGCTCGGCACGCACCCGGACCGCGAGCTGATCACCACCCGGTACCTGATGCGCCGCCGTCCGCTGGTGCGGTCCGCGCTGTCGCGCCTGGCGGAGGTGGAGGAGGTCGAGCCGGAGGAGCTGGACAACGCGCTCATCGAGCCGAAGGTGTCGCTGGCCGCGCAGCGCCGTGAAGCCGTCCTCGACCAGCTCCGGCAGGTCGGCGCGCGTTCCGTGCTCGACCTGGGGTGCGGCGGCGGCGCGTTGCTGCGCGCCCTGCTCGACCAGCCGGAGTTCACCCGGATCCAGGGTGTGGACGTGTCCGCGAAGGCGCTGGCGGTGGCCGCGCGCAAGCTGCACGTGGACACCATGTCGGACCGGCAGCGCGCCCGGCTCACGCTGCGCCAGTCGTCGCTGACCTACGCCGACCCGGACCTGAAGGGCTACGACGCCGCCGTGCTGATGGAGGTGGTGGAACACCTCGACCCGGACCGCCTGCCCGCGTTGGAGCACTCGGTGTTCGTCGTCGCACGGCCGCGCGCGGTCCTGGTCACCACGCCGAACGTCGAGTACAACGCGTTGTTCGAGACCCTGCCGGAAGGACGGCACCGGCACGCCGACCACCGCTTCGAGTGGACCAGGGCCGAGTTCGAGGACTGGACGCACGGCGTCGCTCAACGCCGCGGCTACACCGTGACCCACCTGCCGATCGGACCGGTGGACGCCGAGCGCGGCGCGCCGACCCAGCTCGCGATCTTCACCCTGGGGGACGACTGATGGAACTGAAGATCCCGGACCTCTGCCTCGTGGTGCTGATCGGCGCCTCGGGCTCGGGCAAGTCCACGTTCGCCCGCGAGCACTTCCGGCCCACCCAGGTCCTGTCCAGCGACTACTTCCGCGGTCTGGTCTCGGACGACGAGAACGACCAGTCGGCGTCCGCCGCCGCGTTCGAGGCGCTGCACTTCGTCGCGGCCAAGCGCCTGGACGCCGGCCGCACCACCGTGGTCGACGCGACGAACGTGCAGCGGTCCGACCGCGCCCAGCTGGTCGAGCTGGCGCGTGCGCACGACGTGCTGCCGGTCGCGATCGTGCTGGACCCGCCGGAGGAGGTCTGCCTGGCCCGCAACGCCTCCCGCCCGGACCGCGACTTCGGCGCGCACGTGGTGCGCCGGCACCGCGCGGCGTTGCGCAAGTCGTTGAAGCACCTCGGCAAGGAGGGCTTCAAGCGGGTGCACGTCCTGCGCGAGCAGTCCGAAGTGGACGAGGCGGTCATCGTGCCGGAGCGGCTGCTCAACGACCTGCGCCACGAGACCGGCCCGTTCGACGTGATCGGCGACGTGCACGGCTGCCGCGCCGAGCTGGAGGACCTGCTGGTCAAGCTCGGCTACGCGCTGGTGCGCGACGAGGGGGGACGTCCGGTGGACGCCGTCCCACCGGCGGGACGGCGGGCCGCGTTCGTCGGCGACCTGGTCGACCGCGGCCCGGACACGCCGGGTGTGCTGCGCCTGGTCATGGGCATGGTCGAGGCCGGGCACGCGTTCGCCGTGTGCGGCAACCACGAGCAGAAGCTGGTGCGCGCCTTGCGCGGCCGGAACGTGCAGGTCAAGCACGGTCTCGCGGAGTCGCTGGCGCAGCTGGCGGCCGAGCCGGAGGAGTTCCGCGAGCGCGTGGTGCGCTTCTGCGACGGCCTGATCGCGCACTACGTGCTCGACGGCGGCGACCTGGTGATCGCGCACGCGGGCCTGCCGGAGAAGTTCCACGGCCGCGCGTCGGCCAGGGTGCGCGGCTTCGCGCTCTACGGCGACACCACCGGCGAGACCGACGAGTACGGCCTGCCGGTGCGCTACCCGTGGGCGACGGAGTACCGGGGCCGGGCGACCGTGCTCTACGGGCACACGCCGATGCCGGAGGTCGAGTGGGTCAACAACACCCTGTGCCTGGACACGGGGGCGGTGTTCGGCGGCCGGCTGACCGCGCTGCGCTACCCGGAGCGCGAGGTCGTGGCGGTCGACGCGCACGAGGTCTGGTACGAGCCGGTGCGCCCGCTCGTCGCGCCGGAGGAGGAACGGGAGCCGGACGTGCTCGCGCTGTCCGACGTCACCGGCCGCCGGTCCGTCGAGACGGCCCACCGGGGCCGGATCGGGGTGCGCCCGGAGCAGGCCGCGTCGGCGTTGGAGGTGATGAGCCGCTTCGCGATCGACCCGCACTCGCTGCTGTACCTGCCGCCGACGATGGCGCCGACGGCCACCTCGCAGCGGCCGGACGTGCTGGAGCACCCGGAGGACGCGTTCGCCGAGTACCGGAGGGCGGGCGTGCGCGAGGTGATCTGCGAGGAGAAGCACATGGGGTCGCGCGCGGTGGTCCTCGTGCGCAAGGACGACGGCGGCGTGATCCACACGTGGACCGGCCGCGCGTTCTTCGACCCGCCGTTGGGCGACGAACTCCTGGCACGCGTGCGCGAGGAGGTCACCAGGGCCGGGCTCTGGGACGAGTTCGACACCGACTGGCTGCTGCTCGACGCCGAGCTGCTGCCGTGGAACGCCAAGGCCGCCGGGCTGATCAAGGAGCAGTACGCCTCGGTCGGCGCGGCGGCCACGGGTGCCCTCGGCGTGGCCGTGGACGTGCTCGCGCGGACCGCGTCACGGGGCGTCGACGTGGGCGAACTGCTGTCGCGCACGGAGAGCAGGCTGGCGAACGCCACCGGCTACCGCGATGCCTACCTGCGGTACGTGCGGCCGACCGACGGCCTGGCCGGCGTCACGATCGCGCCGTTCCAGCTGCTCGCCGCACGTGGCCGGACCTTCCACGACCGGGACCACCTGTGGCACCTGGACGTGCTCGGCCGACTCCGGGACGAGGTGTTCACCCACACCCGGCACCTGGTGGTCGACACGGCGGACGACGAGCAGGTCGCCGCCGGCATCCGCTGGTGGGAGGACCTGACCGCGGCCGGTGGCGAGGGGATGGTCGTCAAGCCGCTGGCGAACCTGGTGCGCGGTGACCGCGGCCTGGTGCAGCCCGGGGTGAAGGTGCGCGGGCGCGAGTACCTGCGGATCATCTACGGCCCGGACTACACCGAGCCGGCGAACCTGGAACGCCTGCGCAAACGTGGCCTGGGCGCGAAGCGGTCGCTCGCGATCCGCGAGTACGCGCTGGGCCTGGAAGCCCTGGAGCGGGTCGCCCGCGAGGAGCCGCTGTGGCGGGTGCACGAGTGCGTGTTCGCCGTGCTCGCGCTGGAGTCCGAACCGGTCGACCCCCGGCTCTAGACGCGGGCCGTGCCGCGCGCCCTCGTGCGCGCGGCACGGACGACCGGGTACGCGATCACGACCAGCAGGGACAGCGCCGGGGTCGACTGGCCCAGCACGAGCTCGCCCACCGCGTAGTCCGCCGCGGGCGCGGCCAGGCACAGCGCGAAGGCCCACGGCGGCGCGGTCCTCGGCTTGGCCGGCGACGCCCACGGCGTCCGCTTGAACGGCTTGGCCACCGACAGCCACACCTGGCACGCCAGCGCCGACGCCATCAGCAGCGAGCCGACCCGCATCAGCGAGGGCGAGCCGTCCGGGTGCAGGTTCGGGCTGAGCACGAAGATCCCGACGTACAGCTGGCTGAACGTGATCACGGTCTTCGCCAGCACCCACCAGTGCCGGAAGTAGCCCCACGCCGTGAAGCCGGACAGCATGAGGCCGGTGAACGCCGACGTGGTGGCCATGAACTGGAGCACCCGCACGTCGAGCAGCAGCGCCACCTCGAACGCCGAGCGGTCGGGCACGGCCAACGCGTGGTTCACCACCACGAACAACGCCAGCGCCATGAACATCCAGCCCGTGGACGACACGACGTGCGCCCAGACCAGCAACTTCCGGCTCATGACCAACCCCCACTAGTAGCCGTGCTACCTATAGTACGGCTACTAGTGGGGTGACGGCTCAGACCCGGCAGGGGCTGCCGCCGGGTTCGGTCGGCTCGATGTTGGCCCGCGCCTCGCCCAGCACCACGTCGGTCAGCAGGGTGTCGAGCGCGAACGCCCGCTGCACCACGCTGGTCGGCGTGGTCGTCGTGCTGTTGAGCTGCAACGAGCCGATCACCAGCGGGATGGTCAGCGGCGCGCTGCCCACGGCCACCGAGATCCCGTTGATCCGCAGGCTCGCGATCTGCGACGAGCCGGCGAACTGCGGGTTGAGGTTCGCGTCGCAGGTCACCGAGGCGTTCGCCTGGATGACGCCCACCTCGATGGTCACCAGCAGGCTGGAGATCCGGGTGTGGTCGACCCGGGCGGAGGACACCGCGCCGTCACCGGGTGCCGGCGGCAGCGCCGGCAGGGCGTCCGGCGTCTGGTTGGTGCTCGCGGTCAACGCGGTGGCCCGCACGGTCAGGATGCCCGCGGACAGGTTGACGTTGGCCACGTTCTCGTAGTCGTCCACGCACGGCACGTCCGGCGGGTTGGCCCTCGCCACGATGATCCCGGCGAGGTTCAGCGCGGTCGCCTGGCAGGAGAACACGCCGGTCCGCTCGGAGGTCACGATCCGCAGGTCCGACAGCACCGGGGTGTCACCGGACGGGCTCGCGGTCAACGTCGCCCGCACCTCGACGTACCGGCCGACGCGGGCGAACTCCACCCCGTTGGACACCGGCGTGAACGTCTCGCCGGCCAGGCCCGCCTCGGTGTCGGACGTGCGCGCCTCGACCGTGATCGAGGTGCCTGCCGGGACGCTGCCCTGCGCCTCGGTGTTCCAGGTGACCGTGCCCCAGGTCTGCCCCGCGACACCGCCGTCCTGCACCACCGACCACGTGCCGACCGGCGCGGTGATCTCGCCGAGCACCGACCCGGTCATGTCGCTGTAGTTGTACGGCCCGGCGCCCGCACCGAGGTCGACGGTCAGGTCGACCGCACCGACGGCGAACCCGCCGCCGCCCGCCGGACCGGCGTCCGGGTCGATGCGCTGGGCGTTGTTGGAGTTGATGTTGGTGACCCACACCTTGCCGTTGGTGTCGACCGCGACGCCGGTGGGGCCGTTGCCGCCGGGCAGGACCACGTTGCCGACGAACGTGCCGTCGGTGCGCAGGTGCCCGACCGTGTTCGTGCCGTTGTCGAGCGCGTGGGCGACCCAGACGTTGCCGTCCGAGTCGACCGCTACGCCCTGGGCGCGCGGGTGGCCGTGCGGGAAGGTGCCCAGGACGGTGCCGGCCGCGTCCATCTTGACCGTGCTGCCGGAGTTGACCCGGGTGTGCCAGATCTCGCCGGTCACCGGATCCATGCCGAGTCCGTAGTCGCCGTGCGAGGTGTCCAGGCAGGCGCCCGCGCCGGAGCCCGGCTCGTAGCGCAGCAGGTTGGCGCCGTACCGGGCGGACCACAGGGTGCCCGCCTGGTCCACCAGGCCGCCGTAGCCGCCGCAGCCCAGGCTGAACGGCGCCGTCAGCACCGAGCCGTCCACGCCGGAGATCAGCTGGTGCTGGGTGTTGGAGCCGCCGGTCCACAGGTTGTTGTTCGCGTCCACGGCGACCGTGCGGGTGTTGGTGCCCGCGACCCGGCTGTAGGTGATCAGGCACTCGTCGGCCGCGGTGGTGACGCCGCCGTTGGCGTCGGCGCCGCCCGCGTTGGTCCACGGGCGGATGTCGCCCAGGCCGCGTGTGGTGGCGATCAGGCCGTCACCGTCGCGGTCCAGGCAGGTGTTGTAGCCGAACGGGCCCTTCAGGTGGTCGCCGTTCGGGTTGGCCGTGCCGTCCGCGTTCGACCGGGTGCCGCCGCGGATCACGCCGACGCGGGTGACCGAGCCTCGGCCGCCGGACGCCTCGTCCCGGTTCGACAGCCACGTGTTGCCGAACTTGTCCACGGTGGTGCGGGAGGGGTTGCGGCCCTGGCCGTTCGGCGCGGACAGCCACTCGCCGACGATGTCGCCGGTGTTCACGTCGATGCGGACCATCGTGCCGCGCGCGGAGGCGGCGACGTTGACGTAGGGGAAGAACACGGTCTGGCGGTTGAGCTGGAGCTGGTCGCCGTTCGGGGCGTCGTGGTTGACGTCCTGGAGCACGCCCTGGTCGAAGTCCGCGTCCACCGTGTAGAGCACGTCCTCGCCGGGGACGGGGGCGGCTGAGGCGTACGGCGTGCCGACGAGCGGGAGCAGGAGCGTGCCGACCGCGGTCAGCACTAGGGATGTTCGGGCGTGACGCATGGGTCTGCCCTTCTCGGTGGGGTTCGCAGGATTCGGACATTTCCGTCACGTGACATCCGGGTGTCGAGTCGCGATCGGAACGCGTTACCGACCCCCGGAATGTGAGTAGACAATGAGGCAAAAATCGGGCTGGACTTTCACGCTCTTCCGAGTGCGATTCGTCCGGACAGTCCAACGGTCCGACCCGCACGGTGACTGTCGACGTTGCCGCGTACGGCGAATGGCCGAGCTTTTGCGCTGATCCGGGCGGATCAGGCCGCCGTCGCCGTTAACCCTTCCGACACTCCCGGAACACCCGGAATTCGTCATCCCGGTCGCCCAGGTCTCAGTCCGCCCACTTGGCTTGACAAGCGCGCGCGGCGTCCCGAATCCTCCGCTGGGCCGGCCCGTTTGGTCGTGCGCGACAATCCCGAGGAAGGTTCGACGTGAACCACACCCGAGTCCTGCGGTCGGTAGGCGTCGGCGTCACCGCGCTGGCGTTCGTCGCGGCCTGCGGCACGCCGCCGCCCAAGGACGGCGCCGCGAGCGACACCCCCGCGGCCACCGCGAAGTCCGCCGCCGAGTTCGGCGGGCTGGACAAGCTCGTCGAGGCCGCCAAGAAGGAGGGCAAGCTCAACGTCATCGCGCTGCCGCCGGACTGGGCCAACTACGGTGAGATGATCAAGGCGTTCGAGGCGGAGTACGGCATCGAGGTCGACTCCGCGCAACCCGACGCGTCCAGCCAGGACGAGATCAACGCCGCCAAGCAGCTCAAGGGCGGCGACCGCGCGCCGGACGTGTTCGACCTCGGCCTGACCGTGGCCATCGCCAACAAGGACCTGTTCGCGCCCTACCAAGTGCGGACGTGGGCCGACATCGCCGACGAGCTGAAGGAGCCGTCCGGGCTCTACTACGGCGACTACGGCGGCTTCATGTCCATCGGCTTCGACGCCGCCAAGGCACCCGCGCCGACCTCGGTCAAGGACCTGCTCAAGCCCGAGTACCAGGGCAAGGTCGCGCTCAACGGCGACCCGACGCAGGCGGGCGCCGCGTTCTCCGGCGTGGTGATGGCCGCGCTGGGCAACGGCGGCTCGGCCGACGACATCGCACCCGGCGTGGAGTTCTTCAAGCAGCTCATGGCCGCGGGCAACTTCCTGCCGGTGGACCCGTCGCCCGCGACCATCGAGTCCGGCCAGACGCCCGTCGTGATCGACTGGGACTACACCAACGCCGCGCAGACCGCGAAGCTCGCGGGCAAGGTCGACTGGAAGGTCGTCGTCCCGGCCGACGCGCAGGTCGGCGGCTACTACAACCAGGCGATCAGCAAGGACGCGCCGCACCCGGCCGCCGCGCGCCTGTGGCAGGAGTTCCTGTACTCCGACAAGGGTCAGAACATCTTCCTCAAGGGCCTGTCGCGGCCCGTGCGGATGGACGCGATGACCAAGTCCGGCGCGGTCGACGCGGACGCGGCGGCGAAGCTGCCCAAGACGGCCGGCGAGCAGGTCTTCCCGACCCAGGAGCAGTCGGACAAGGCCAAGCAGGTGCTGTCCTCGACGTGGGCGCAGGCGGTGGGCTGACCGGTGGTCGCACCCGTCACGACCGCGGTCGGGGGAGGCCAGAAGGCGTCCCCCGGCCCCGGCCCCGGTCGGAGGTGGGCGGCGTGGCTGGTCGTGGTGCCGTTCCTGGCCTACGTCGGCACGTTCCTGGTGTACCCGACCGTGCTCGTGCTGGCCGGGTCGTTCCAGGACTCGGACGGCGGCTTCACGGTGGCCAACCTGACCGACCTGACCCGCGGCGCGTACCTCCAGGCGTTCCTGCGCAGCGTGGAGCTGTCCGCGATCACCGCCCTGCTCGGCGCGGTGCTCGGCGCGCTGCTGTCGTGGGCGGTGGCCGTCGGCGACCAGGACGGGCTGCCGCGCCGCGTGGTGGTGGCCGGCGCGGGCGTGCTCGCCCAGTTCGGCGGCGTGCCGCTGGCGTTCGCGTTCCTCGCCACGATCGGGTTCCAGGGCTTCGTCACGCGGTTCCTGCGCGACTGGTTCGGCATCGACCTGTTCGCCACCGGCGCGTGGTTGTTCGAGCTGCCCGGCCTGACCCTGGTCTACACGTTCTTCCAGATCCCGCTGATGGTCATCGTGTTCCTGCCCGCGCTGGACGGCCTGCGCCCGCAGTGGCGCGAGGCGGTGGACAGCCTCGGCGGCTCATCGTGGACCTACTGGCGGCACGTCGGCGGCCCGATCCTGCTGCCCGCGTTCCTCGGTGCCTCGTTGCTGCTGTTCGCCAACGCGTTCTCCGCCTACGCCACGGCGGCGGCGCTGGTGTCGCAGGGCAGCCCGATCGTGCCGCTGCAGATCCGGGGCTTCCTGACCGGCGAGGTGCTGCTGGGGCGGGAGAACCTGGGCAAGGCGCTCGGCCTGGGCATGGTCGTGGTGGTCGGCGTGGCGATGGGCCTGTACGCGCTGTTGCAGCGGAGGTTCGCCCGGTGGCAGCGATGACCAGGCCCCGGTCCAAGCGCGGTGTCGCGCGATCCGCGGTCCTCGTGGTGCTCGGGGCCTTCTTCCTGCTGCCGCTGGTGGCGATGGCGGAGTTCTCCACCCGGGGCGCGGGCGGCACGCGCAGCCTCGCGTCGTGGGCGGCGATCGCGGAGGACCCGGACCTGGTCGAGGCGATCCTGGTGTCGGTCCAGCTCGCGGTGACCAGTTCGCTGGTCGTGCTGGCCCTGCTGGTGCCGACGATGACGTGGATCAGGCTGCGGCTGCCCGCGCTGCGCCGGCTGGTGGAGTTCCTGTGCCTGCTGCCGGTGGCGATCCCGGCGATCGTGCTGGTGGTGGGCATGGCGCCGCTGTACGCGTGGGTGAGCTACTTCCTCGGCGACTCGCCGTTGACGCTGACGTTCGCCTACGCGGTGCTGGTGCTGCCGTTCGCCTACCGGGCGATCGACGCGGGCCTGTCCGCGATCGACCTGAAGACGCTGGCCGAAGCCGCCCGCGGCCTCGGCGCGTCCTGGGGCGCGGTGCTGCTGCGGGTCGTGGTGCCCAACATCCGCACCGCGCTGCTCGGCGCGTCGCTGCTGTCGGTGGCGCTGGTGCTCGGCGAGTTCACCATCGCCTCGCTGCTGAACTTCGACACCCTGCAGGTGCGGGTCAACCTGCTCGGCAAGCGCGACGCGGGCGTGTCGATCGCGGTGTCGCTGCTGAGCCTGCTGTTCGCGTTCGCGCTGCTGTTCCTGCTCTCGTTCGTCGGCGGGCGCCGGCGGGGCTCCGCCGTCGAGGAAGGCTGATCATGGGGTACCTGCGACTGGACGGGCTGCGCAAGTCGTTCGGCGGCCAGAGCGCGCTCGACGGGCTCGACCTGGAGCTCGCCGAGGGCGAGCTGGTCAGCCTGCTCGGACCGAGCGGCTGCGGCAAGACGACCGCGCTGCGCATCGTCGCCGGGTTCGAGACGGCCGACTCGGGCACGGTCCTGGTGGACGGCCGCGACATCACCCGGGTGCCCGCGAACAAGCGGGACATGGGCATGGTGTTCCAGGCCTACAGCCTGTTCCCGAACATGACCGTGACGCAGAACGTGGCGTTCGGCCCGCGGCTGCGCAAGGCGCCGGACCGGGCCGGACGGGTCGCCGAGCTGCTGGAGCTGGTCGGGCTCGCCCACCTGGGCAAGCGGTACCCGCACCAGCTCTCCGGCGGGCAGCAGCAACGCGTGGCGCTGGCCCGCGCGCTGGCGATCCGGCCGCGGGTGCTGCTGCTGGACGAGCCGCTGTCCGCGCTGGACGCGAAGGTGCGGGTGACCCTGCGTGACGAGATCCGGCGCATCCAGACCGAGCTGGGCATGACCACGTTGTTCGTCACGCACGACCAGGAGGAGGCGCTGGCCGTCTCCGACCGGGTCGGCGTGATGTCGCAGGGCAGGCTGGAGCAGCTCGACACGCCCGCGGTCGTGTACCGGGAGCCCGCGTCGGCGTTCGTGGCGCGGTTCGTCGGCGTGACGAACGCGGTGCGCGGCGTCGCCGAGGCAGGCGGCGTGCGGCTGGGCGCCTTCCGGCTGCCCACCGACGCGGTCGACGGGCTGACCGGCGAGGTCGAGGTGATCGTGCGGCCGGAGGACATCGGCATCGCGCCGCACCGCGGCCAGGCCGACGGCGCGCTGACCGGCAACGTGCTCGCGCAGAGCTTCCTCGGGCCGGTGACCAGGCTGTCCGTGCGGCTCGACGGCGGCGACCAGGTCGTGCGTGTCGACCAGCCGTCCGGCCGCGCGGCCGACTTCCCACCCGGCACGACCGTGGCGCTGGACCTCGGGGGCGGCAGGCTGATGGTCGTCGGGGCATGACGACGTCGTACCGGCGCGCTACGGCCGGCGCAATTTCGTCAACCTGAGCCGTTCGTCGTCGGAAAGCGCCGAATCGGTCAGCACGCGCACCCCGTGCGCGCCGATCGGCCGGCCGTTCACCGAAGTCACCCAAGTGGTCGGCACGTCGGTGAACAAGGTGACTTCCGGCCGGTCGGCGAAATGGCCGTAGCCCAATACCGTCGACCGGCTCACGCTCGGACCGTTGAGCACCACGTAGTCCTGGTCGGCGAGGGTCGGGTCGGTCGTCCACGGCACCTCGTCGCCGAGCGTCCAGCCGCCGACGCCGCCGTAGCGCGGCAGGAACGTGCGGGCGTGGTGGATGGTGACCACGTAGTGGTGCTCGCAGTCCGGGTCGACGGGCACGGGCGTCCGGGTGAAGTTCAGGCCGTAGGACACCCCGGCCGCGCGCACGGTGCGGGAGAACGCCGCCAGGTCGCCGCCGCAGGTGCTGATCGCCCGGGACAGCGCCGACCACGCGCCGGTGGCCGTCTGGTTCGGCAGGCGGGCGCCCGGCCAGGGGTCGCGAATGGTCATGCCGCCCCAGATGAGGCGCACCGCAGGGGCCGGCCAGACATTGTCGCGCTCACCCCGGTAGAGGGTCATGTCCGGCATGGGAATACTCCTCGCGAGGAATTCGTGAAGAGGAATCGGTTTCGATCCTACGCGGAGCAGGGGTGAACGCGGACGAATTCACCGGCAAGGAGTACCGGGCTGCGGGAATGCGATGTTAAAGGGGCAATATGCAATGTGCGCCCCGCCGGGTGAGCGAAGGGCCCGCCGCTGGTGCGCGGCGGGCCCTCCTGGTGTCACGACGGTCGGACCGTCCGGACTAGCGCGGGAACAGGTCCCGGTAGGAGCCCTGCGTCTGCACGTTCAACTCGCCGACGCGGACGAGCTTGCCGGTCGCCGTCCGCGGGTCGCGGACGTCGAGCACGTCGAGGCCCTTGGCCATGTCGTTCGAGAAGATGTAGCCGTTGTAGTAGTACGCCGACCACGAACCGCCGCCCGCGCCGTTGGGCAGCGGACCGCGCTCGAACCAGCCGATCTCCTTGGGGTTGCGGGAGTCGGTGAAGTCCCAGATCGAGATGCCGCCCTGGTACCACGCCTGCACCATGATGTCGCGACCCTGGACGGGGATCAGCGAGCCGTTGTGCGCGACGCAGTTCTCCGTGTCGCCCTGGGTCCGGGAGATCTTGTAGTACGAGCGGAACTCCAGCTCGCGGCTGTCGCCGCGGCCGGTGATGTCGTAGATGCCGTCCGCGCCGCGGGTCGGGCCGATCTTCTCGTTGCAGGTCGGCGCGCCGCCGCCGCCGAGCTCGTCGGTGAAGACGACCTTGGTGCCGGCGTTGTTGAAGGTGGCCGAGTGCCAGAACGCGAAGTTCACGTTGTCCTGGACGCGGCTGATCTCGCGGGGCTTCTCCCGGTCGGAGATGTCCCACAGCACGCCGTCACCCATGCAGGCGCCGGCCGCGAGGTCCTTCGACGGGTACACGGTGATGTCGTGGCAGCCGGAGGTGGCGCGGACGTAGCCCTCTTCGACGGTGCCGTCACGGCCGGGGTTGCCGCCGTCCGGGAACAGCACGGTCTCCGACAGCACGGAGGCCGACGCCGGGTCCTTGAGCGGCACCTTGACGATGCTGATCAGGTCGTGCGGCGTCTTGCAGTCGGGGAAGGTGTCGTTGGGGCCGTACGACGAGACGTACAGGTAGGCGTTCTTGCCCTTCTTGTCGGGCACCAGCGTGTGCGTGTGCGAACCGCACTTGGTCTCGACCGCGGCGACGTACTTCGGGTTCTTCTTGTCGCTGATGTCGAAGATCTTGATGCCCTCCCACGCGTCCTTGTTGGTCGCGGAGAGCGGCGTGCTGGCGCAGGAGTTGTCGCTGCGCGACGAGTCGGTGGACAGGAAGAGCAGGTTGTCCTTGATCGAGATGTCGTTCTGCGAGCCCGGGCACCAGACCGTGCTCAGGACGGCCGGCTTGCGCGGGTTGCGCACGTCGTAGATGACGAACCCGTCGTAGTTGCCGCTGAAGGCGTAGCCGTTCTGGAACGCCAGGTCGGACCACGTGGACGAGGCGGTGAACGGCGCCGGCTTCGGCAGGTTCGCCAGGTGCTTGACGTTGCGGCTGTTGCGGATCTCGTCGACGCCCGGGATGCCGGCGGCCGGCTGCTCCTGGCTCGACAGCTGGGTCTCGGACAGTCCGGCCAGGTCGGCGTCGTCCGGCGCGGCGGTCGCCTGAGGCGCCCAGGCCACGACCGACAGGCTCAGCGCGAACGCCCCCAAGACCGCGGCCGGCGTTCTGCGTCGGCGGGTCAAATCGCGTGCTTCCACTTCAGGTTCCCCTTCCAACCCACTGCAGGGCCCGCAGTATCACCCGTTCGCTTGGCTAAGTACCAGACCCGATCGTCGGAAATCTTCTGGCTTCCGGCTGGTGGAACGGCCGGGTACGTTGGCGGCCGACCGGACGTCTAGGGGGTAGCGGGATGCGGATCGTGTTCGTCGCGGTGTTGGTGGCCGTCCTCGCGGGATGCACGTCCCAGGCGGACGACCAGCCTCCGATCATCGCGCCGCAAGGTCCCGGTGAGCAAGCGCAGACGTTGGCGCCGGAAGATTTCGGCACGGACCGGTGGGTCGCGCCGAGCGAGGCGGACCTGAAGTACGTCGCCGGCATGATCGTGCACCACAGGCAGGCGCTGGACATGACCGCGCTGGCTCCCGAACGCGCGCAGAACGAGACGGTGCGCGGCCTGGCGTCGCGGATCCACGACACGCAGGGCCCGGAGATCGCCGCGATGGAGCAGTGGCAGCGGCAGTACGCCGAGGACGCGCCCGCGCACGGCCACGGCTCCGACCTGCCGGAAGTCGACCACCGCTCGATGCCCGGCATGGCCACCGACGAGCAGCTGGCCGCGCTGAGGGCCGCCCGCGGCGCGGACTTCGACCGGCTCTTCCTCCAGCTGATGATCGCCCACCACGAGGGCGCCGTGCGGATGGCGATCGAGGTGCTGTCCTCGGGCAGCGACGTGCGGGTCGAGGAGATGGCCAACGACGTCTCCGTCTCCCAGACCGACGAGATCGACCGGATGAGGGCGATCACCATCCCCTGACCCCCGCGCGAGTCCTACGTCCAGAACGACCGTGTCCTACGTCCAGGACCCCCGAGTTCAACGTTCAGGACCCCTGAGTCCAACGTTCGGGTGCACCCTGAGGGCGGGTCGGGGTGGTCTACGGGAAGATCAACCGATCGGTTGATGCGAGGTGTGGCCCGCCGTGTGATCCGGTCGAACGCCCGGGCGACGACGCTCGTGGCATGGCAATCATCGAGGTGGTCGACCTCGTCAAGAGCTACGACCGGAAGGTCGCGGTGGACGGCGTCTCGTTCACCGTCGACGAGGGGGAGATCTTCGGGATCCTCGGCCCCAACGGGGCGGGGAAGACCACGACCGTGGAGTGCGTGGAGGGCCTGCGCACCCCGGACGGCGGCACGATCCGCGTCGACGGCCTGGACCCACGACGTGACCGGGCGGAGCTGCGCACCAGGCTGGGCGTGCAGCTTCAGCAGAGCGAGCTGCCCGACCGCATCCGCGTCGGCGAGGCGCTGGACCTGTACGCGTCGTTCTACCGCGACCCGGCCGACTGGCGGGAGCTGCTGGCACGCCTCGGCCTGGCCGACCGCGCCAAGACCGAGTACCGCAAGCTCTCCGGCGGCCAGAAGCAGCGCGTCTCCATCGCGCTGGCGCTGATCGGCAAGCCCAAGGTCGCGGTGCTGGACGAGCTCACCACGGGCCTCGACCCGCAGGCGCGTCGCGACACGTGGGGCCTGGTCGAGCAGATCCGCGACGCCGGCGTCACGGTCGTGCTGGTCACCCACTTCATGGAGGAGGCCGAGCGGCTGTGCGACCGGATCGCCGTGATCGACGCGGGCAAGCTGGTCGCGGTCGACAGCCCGGCCGGGCTCGTGTCCCGGGTGGACGGTGAGCAGCGGGTCCGGTTCCGCCCGACCACGCCGCTGGACGTGCGGCTGCTCGAAGAGCTGTCCGAGGTCTCCGCCGTCGAGGAGCACGGTCCGCAGCTCGTCGTGACCGGCACGGGCAACCTGCTGCACGCCGTCACGTCGGTCCTCGCCCGCAACCAGATCGTCGCCGCCGACCTGCGCATCGAGCAGGCCGGGCTGGACGACGCCTTCATCCGCCTCACCGGCCGCTCGCTCACGGAGTAGCACATGCTGAAGATCGTCACCACCGAGTGGAAGCTGTTCCTGCGCGAGCCGAGCATGGTCGTGTTCGCGGTCCTCTTCCCGACCATCCTGCTGCTGGTGCTCGGCGTGATCCCCGCGCTGCGCACGCCCGACCCGAACTTCGGCGGCCTGCGGTTCATCGATTCCTACCTGTCGTCACTGGTCGTGATCACGCTGGCGTTCCTGGGCCTGAACAAGCTGCCCGCCACCATCGCCACCTACCGCGAGAAGGGCGTGCTGCGCCGCTTCTCCACCACCCCGGTCCACCCGGCACGCCTGCTGGTGGCGCAGGTGGTCGTCAACCTGGTCGCGGGCGTGATCTCGATCGTGCTGCTCGTGGTCGTGGCCGGGGCGGTGTTCGGCATCGACCCGCCGCGCCACCCGATCGGGTTCCTGGTGACGTTCCTGCTCGGGATGTCGTCACTGTCCGCCATCGGTCTGCTGGTCGCGGCCTGGGCGCCGAACGCGAGGTCCGCCGGCGGGTGGGCGACCGCGGTGTTCATGCTGGTCATGTTCTTCGGCGGCGTGTACCTGCCCCGGTTCCTGCTGCCGGACTTCCTCAACGTCATCGGCGAGCACCTGCCGCCGGGCGTCGCGGCGCTGCAGGAGTCGTGGCTGGGCGCGGCGCCGGACCCGGTGCACCTCGGCGTGCTGGCGCTGGTCACGGTGGTGGCGGGTACCGTCGCGGCGAAGTCGTTCCGCTGGGAGTAGGGGTGCGCGCGATGGACGTGCTGGACACGTGGGAGCGGCGGCTGAACGTCGCCGGGCACGCCATCCCGTACTTCGTCCTGGTGCTGACCACCGCCATGTACCTGCTGGTCGGAACGGACCCCGGACCGGCCAGGGCGGTCAACGTCGGCATCGCGGCGGCGACCGGCCTGTGGATGCTCTGGTGGTACACCCTGCACCCGGGCTGGCGCTCCCGGACCGGCCTGATGACGCTGTTCTTCGTCGGTGTCCTGGTCTCGTACGCGTTGCTGGGGCTGCGCGACCCGTTGTTCGGGTTCTTCTCCTTCGCCGGGTACATCTACGCCATCGACGTGCTGCCCGGCCGGTGGAAGCTCGTCGGGGTGTCGGCCACCGGCGTCCTCGCGGCGACGTCGCTGTACGGCGGCTTCCCGCCGGCGGAGCTCGGGCCGATCCTGGTGTACCTGATCATCGTGGTGTTCATCGTGACCATCGCCTGCACGCTCACCACGGTCAGCCACGTCACCTCCGAGCAGTCCCGGCGCCGCAAGGAGATGGTGGCCGAGATGGCGGCGATGATGCGGGAGAACGCCGGCCTGCACGCCCAGTTGCTGATCCAGGCGCACGAGGCGGGGGTGCTGGACGAGCGGCAGCGGTTGGCGCGGGAGATCCACGACACCCTCGCCCAGGGCTTCGCCGGCATCATCACGCAGCTCCAAGCGGACGAGAACCCGCCGCGGCACGTCGAGACGGCGTTGCGGCTGGCGCGGGAGAACCTGGCCGAGGCCCGTCGCTCGGTGCACGCCCTGCGCCCGCCCGCGCTGGTCGACGCGAACCTGCCGGACGCGTTGGCCGAGGTCACGGCCTGGTGGACGGACCAGACCGGGGTGGCGGCCTCGATCAGCACGACAGGTGCGGCGCGGCCCCTGTACCCCGAGGTCGAGGTGACGTTGCTGCGCGCCGCGCAGGAGGCGTTGTCGAACGTCGCCAAGCACGCGCGCGCTTCACGGGTCGGGTTGACGTTGTCGTACATGGAGGACGTGGTGACGCTGGACGTGCGCGACGACGGCGCGGGGTTCGACCCGGAGGTGAAGACGGACGGGTTCGGGCTGGTCGGCATGCGCCAGCGGGTGTCGCGCCTGGCCGGCGCGCTGATCGTGGAGTCGGAGCCGGGCGGCGGCACGGCGGTGTCCGCCTCGGTGCCCGCGATCCCCGCCGAGGTGGCGCCATGATCCGCGTGGTGATCGTGGACGACCACCCCGTCGTGCGCGACGGGCTGCGCGGGATGCTCGCGAGCGCCGGTGACGTGGACGTGGTGGGCGAGGCGGCGGACGGCGCGGAGGCGGTCGCCGTGGTGCGGGCGCTGCGACCGGACGTCGTGCTGATGGACCTGCGGATGCCCGGCGTGGACGGCGTCACGGCGATAGAGCGGCTGCGCGGCTGCCCGACCCGGGTGCTGGTGCTGACGACGTACGACACGGACAGTGACGTGCTGCCCGCGATCAAGGCAGGCGCGACGGGGTACCTCTTGAAGGACACACCACGCGACGAGCTGTTCCGCGCGGTGCGTTCGGCGGCCAGGGGAGAGGCGGTGCTGTCACCGTCCGTGGCGACCCGGCTCGTGGGTCAGGTGCGGCAGCCGACGGCGGAGCCGTTGAGCGATCGGGAGGTGGAGGTGCTGGGCCTGATCGCCCGCGGGTGCACGAACCGGGAGGCGGCGGCGAAGCTCTTCATCAGCGAGGCCACCGTGAAGACGCACTTGGTGCACGTCTACGCCAAACTGTCCGTGAAGGACCGCGCCGCCGCCGTCGCGGTGGCCTACGAACGGGGCTTGCTGGGCGGCTAGCTGACCGCCGCAGCGCCATCGCGGAACCTTTCACCGGTCCACGTGGTGGCGGGCATGATGTCGACATCGGCGGGATTTCGCCTCATCAGGTCGAAAACGGGCTTGTGATGCACCGTCAGACGTCGACGAAGGTACCGTGTGCTCCGTGTTGATCCGCTTCGAGGCGTCGAACTACCGCTCCGTCGCCGAGCCCGTCGAGCTGTCGATGATCGCCGTTGACCGCGATCGACCGGAGGTGCGTGAGCAGCCTCTGCTGGGAGCCGGTCTGGTGTCCGTCGCAGCGGTCTACGGACCCAACGCCTCCGGCAAGTCGAACATCGTGGCGTCATTGGCGTGGATCCGCGAGGCGGTGCAGGTTTCGCTGCACGCCTGGGATGACGGGATCCCGGTGGAGGCGTTCGCGTTCGGCGACAGGTCGACCAAGGCCAGCGAATTCGTCGTCGAGTGCACCGTGGACGGGGTGCGGTTCGAGTACCTGTTGGAGGTGGATCGCACCCGGGTGGTCTACGAAGCGCTCTTCCACTACCCGGAGAAGAAGCGTCGACGGGTGTTCGAACGTGAGGGTGAATCGATCCGCTTCCAACGGGGGCTGCAGGGAACCGCGGGCACACGCGAGCTGCTGACCTCTCGCGTTCTGGTCCTGTCCGTCGCCCGCCGTTTCGGCGAGCCGCTCATCACCGACTTCGCCAGTCAACTGCTCAACATCGAGATCTCGGGCTTTGACCCCCGTCGTTTCGGATTCATCGACCTGGTCAACGCCCGAGCGGGCACCGCCGGGATACGCCGGGCGGCCCGTTGGTTCGCGGGCGGGAACCAACCTTCGCTGTTCGATGAACTGGACGCGTCCGGTGTGGGTGGCAGCGACCACAGGCAGGCTCTGGCATTGCTGCGCTTGGCAGACCTCGGCATCGACGACGTGCTGGTCGAACCTGGTGTGGGCGCGGCCAGGGAGCGGGGCATGCCTCGCGTGCGGATGCTGCACCGGACGCCGGACGGCGCGACGCCCTTGGACTTCGCCGCGGAATCAGAGGGGACTCGAACCTGGTTCGGCCTCATCGGGCCGGTGCTGACCGTCTTGCGCCGCGGTTCGCTGCTGCTGTTCGACGAACTCGACGCCAGCCTGCACCCCACCCTGTCGGCTCAACTCATCCGGCTGTTCAAGGACCCGGTGGCCAACCCGCTCGGCGCCCAACTGGTGTTCACCACGCACGACACCAGCCTGCTGAACCACCTCAACCGCGATGAGGTGTGGCTGACCGAGAAGCGTGCCGACGGCTCGACCCGACTCGGCGCCTTGGCCGAGTTCGCCGGAGAACGGGTCCGCAAGTCCAGCAACCTGGAAAGCGCCTACCTGCACGGTCGTTTCGGCGCTCTG
Source organism: Actinosynnema sp. CA-299493 (assembly GCF_050946825.1). Classification (NCBI taxonomy): domain Bacteria; kingdom Bacillati; phylum Actinomycetota; class Actinomycetes; order Pseudonocardiales; family Pseudonocardiaceae; genus Actinosynnema; species Actinosynnema sp. CA-299493. Next base: position 5,847,589 of record NZ_CP191993.1, on the reverse strand, counting down.
CCGGAGATCGACCAGTCGGAGTTGCTGCGCGCCCTCGGATTGATCGGCTGAGCACTGTGTCGGTACGCAGGCGTGGAGGCCGTCGACTGGGTCGGGTCGTGGGAACGCGACGCGAGTTGCGCACGGTCGTGATCTTCACCGAGGGGCGCAACTCGGAACCGGATTACCTCAACGGTCTCCGGCGGCTTCCTCACATAGCCGGCGACGTGGCCCTCGACATCGAGTTGCGCCCCGAGCACTCGGTCCCCTTCCCGCTGGTCGAACAAGCCGTGCGGCGTGCGCAGGACCCCGAAGTCGACGAGTGTTGGTGCGTGTTCGACGTCGAGTGGCCGCAGAACCACCCGAACCTGGTCGAAGCCGTGGCACTGGCACGACGACACGGCGTTCGGCTCGCGATCTCCACCCCGTGCTTCGAGGTGTGGCTGATCCTGCACCACCGCGACCACACGGCCTTCCTCGACACCGCCGGCGCCGACAGGCTCAGCCGGCAACTCGATGGCCGTCCGGGCAAGAGCCTCGATGCCTCGGTCTACATACCGCTCCGTGCGGAGGCGGTCCGACGGGCGCAATCGCTGGAACGACGCCACGAACGCGACGGCACGACACTTCCGCATGACAACCCGTCCTCCGGGATGCACGCGCTGATGGCCTCGCTCGACAGCGCCGTCACCGAGCCCGATCGAGCCTGAGATCGCCACCGGTCGAAGCCGCACTAGTAGTCGACGCGGTCGGTTCGGGACAGCCAGGCGGTGAACGGGGTGGTGGCCTCGTTCGTGGAGACCTGGTGCACCGGCAGGCTCCAGGTCTCGCGTGGTCGGTTGAACAGCTCGTAGAACTCGCGGTCGTCGAAGCCGGCGGCGGCGGCGTCGTGACGGTCGGCGGCGTAGACGACCCGGTCCAGCCGTGCCCACAGCGCCGCGGACAGGCACAGCGGGCACGGTTCGCAGGACGACACGAGCACGCAGCCGGTGAGCCGGAAGTCGCCGACGACCTGGCACGCCGCCCGGATGGCGACCACCTCGGCGTGCGCGGTCGGGTCGAGCGCCGGGGTGACCTGGTTGGTGCCGGTGGCGATCACCTCGCCGGCCCGGATGACCACCGCGCCGAACGGGCCGCCGCCGGCGGCGACGTTGCGGGTGGCGAGGTCGATCGACGCGCGCAGCCAGGCGTGGTCGGGGGACACGGACGTGGTCATGGGGTGCTCCTCGGGGCGTGCACCTGCGCGTCACGGCGGCCGTGGCGGCTGGGTCGTCAGGTAAGGCGGATAGGCCGGTAGGGCCGGTAGGGCCGGTAGGGCCGGTAGGGCCGGTAGGGCGGGTAGGCCGGCAAGGCGGGTAAGGCCGGTAAGAGCCGGTCAAGGGGTCAGGTGCCGGTGATGTGCTCCGGTCGCACGGGCACCCGGGTCAGGGCGAGGCCGGTGGCGGCGCGGATGGCCGCGACGATGGCCGGGGTGGACGAGATGGTCGGCGGCTCGCCGACGCCCCGCACGCCGTACGGCGCGTTCGGGTCGGCGAGCTCCAGCACGTCGATGCTCATCGGCGGCATGTCGAGCACGGTCGGGATGAGGTAGTCGGTGAACGACGGGTTGCGCACCTTGCCGCCCTCGAGCTGGATCTCCTCCATCACCGCGAGGCCGAGGCCCTGCGCCGAGCCGCCCTGGATCTGGCCGAGCACGGCCTGCGGGTTGAGCGCCTTGCCGACGTCCTGCGCGCAGTCGAGCCCGACCACCTTCACCAGGCCCAGCTCCACGTCCACGTCCACCACCGCGCGGTGCGCGGCGAACCCGTACTGCACGTGGGCGTTGCCCTGCCCGGTCTCGGGGTCGATGGGCTCGGTGACGCGGTGCCGCCACTCCACCGTCCGGTCGACCACGTCGTCGCCCAGCAGCCCGACCAGGTCCACGTCGGCCAGGTCGCGACCGCCGGCGAGCTTGGTCAACTCCTCCCGCACGGCCGCGCACGCGGCCTTCACCGCGCCACCGGTCACGTAGGTCTGGCGGGACGCGGAGGTGGAGCCGCCGTTGCCGATGCTGGTGTCCATCGGCAGGATCGTCACCCGCTGCACGCCCAGCTCGGTGCGCACGATCTGCTGCATGATCGTCACCAGGCCCTGCCCGACCTCGGCCGCCGCCGTGTGCGCCAGCGCGGCCGGTTCGCCGTTGATGACCTGCAACCGGACCCGGGCGGTGGAGTAGTCGTCGTAGCCCTCGGAGAAGCAGATGTTCTTGATGCCCACGGCGTAGCCGACGCCGCGCACCACGCCTTCGCCGTGCGTGGTGTTGGAGACGCCACCGGGCATGTCGCGCAGGTCGACCGCGCTCGCTCGCGGCGGCATCGGCTTGGCCCGCACCAGTTCCAGCAACCGCGCGACGGGCGCGGCCGAGTCGACCACCTGCCCGGTCGGCATGACCGAGCCCTCGCTCATCGCGTTGACGATCCGCACGTCGACCGGGTCCACGCCCAGCGCCTCGGCGAGCTTGTCCATCTGGGACTCGTAGGCGAAAGCGGACTGCACCGCGCCGAACCCGCGCATCGCGCCGCACGGCGGGTTGTTCGTGAAGACGCCCCAGCAGTCGACCGTCACGTTGTCCACGTCGTAGGGGCCGACGCCGAGCGTGGCCGCGTTCGCCACCACGGCGGGGGTGCTGGAGGCGTACGCGCCGCCGTCGAGGTAGATCCGGGCCCGGACGTACACGAGCTTGCCGGTGCGGTCCGCGCCGTGCTCGTAGTACAGCACCGCCGGGTGCCGGTGCACGTGCCCGTAGAACGACTCCTCGCGGTTGTAGACCATCTTGGTCGGCTTGCCGGTGCGCAGCGCCAGCAGGCACGCGTGCACCTGCATCGACAGGTCCTCCCGCCCGCCGAACGCGCCGCCGACACCGGACAGCGTCAGCCGCACCCGCTCCAGCGGCAGGCCGAGGGCCGCCGCGACCTGGCCCTGGTCGACGTGCAGCCACTGGGTGGCGACGTAGAGGTCGACGCCGCCGTCCTCGGCGGGCACGGCCAGGCCGGACTCGGGTCCGAGGAACGCCTGGTCCTGCATCCCGACCTCGTACCGGCCGGTGACCACGACCTCGGCCTGCGCCCGCTGGTCGCCCCGCCGCACGGGCACGTGCCGCACGAGGTTGCCGCCGGGGTGCAGCGGCGTGTCGTCGACCGCCGTCTCCATGTCCACGACGGGGGTGAGCACCTCGTACTGCACCTTGATGCGCTTCATGGCGCGCTGCGCGGTCTCCGGGTGGTCCGCGCCGACGAGCGCGACCGGTTCGCCCTGGTAGCGGACGACGTCCTCGGCGAGCACCGGTTGGTCCTTGTGCTCCAGCCCGTACCGGTTGAGGCCCGGCACGTCCTGGTGCGTGAGCACGGCGTGCACGCCGGGCACCTTCAGCGCCTCGGTCAGGTCGATCGACAGGATCCGCGCGTACGGGTGCGGGCTGCGCAGGGTCGCGCCCCAGATCATGTCCTCGTGCCACAGGTCCGAGGCGTAGGCGAACTCGCCGCGCACCTTGAGGTTCCCGTCGGGCCGCTGCGGGCTGGAGCCGACGCCACCGGACACGGCGGAGGTCAGTTCGGCGGGGGTGAGGCTCATCGCGTCCCCTTCAGTCGCTGGGCGGCGGCGCGGAGCTCGCGCGCGAGATCGGTCTCGGAGGCGGTGCGCAGCTCGCCGTCGTCCACCACGGTCCGGCCGCCCACCAGCAGGAGCTTCAGCTCCGGCAGCGGCCCGAGCACCAGGGCGGCCACCGGGTCGTCGATGCCCGCGTGGTCGAGGCCGTCGAGCCGCCACACGGCCAGGTCGGCGAGCTTGCCCGGTTCGATCGAACCGATCTCCCGGTCGCGCCCGAGGCAGCGCGCGCCGCCCATGGTGCCCAGCCACAGGGCCTGGCGGACGTCCAACGCCTTGGGGCCGCCGCGCTGCCTGGCCTGCAACAGCGCTTGGCGCAGCTCCTCGACCATCCCGCCGGACTCGTTGGACGCCGCGCCGTCCACGCCGAGACCGACCGGGACGCCCGCGTCGAGCAGGTCGCGGATGGGGGCGGCGCCGGTGCCGAGCCGGCCGTTGGAGGTGGGGCAGTGGGCGCTGCCGGTGCCGGTCGCGCCCAGCCGCTTCACCGCGTCGGGCGACAGGTGCACGGTGTGCGCGAGCCACACGTCGTCACCGAGCCAGCCGAGGCGCTCGGCGTACTCGGTGGGCGTGCAGCCGTACTCGGCCTGGCACTGCTCCTCCTCGTCGACGGTCTCGGCGAGGTGGGTGTGCAGCCGGACGCCCTTGGCGCGGGCCAGCGCCGCCGCGCCGGTCATCAGCTCGGCGCTGACCGAGAACGGCGAGCACGGCCCGACGGCGACCCGGACCAGCGCGTCCGGGCTCGGGTCGTGGTGGTCGTTCACGGCCTGCTCGGTGGCGACGAGCGCGGCCTCGGTGTCCTCGACCAGGTTGTCCGGCGGCAGGCCGCCGTGCGACTGGCCGCGGTCCATCGAGCCGCGGACGGCGTGCAGGCGGACACCGACGCGCCGGCCGGCCTCGACCAGGGCGGTGAACTGGTCGCCGCCGTCGCGCGGGTAGACGTAGTGGTGGTCGGCGGCGGTCGTGCACCCGGTGGTCGCGAGCCTGGCCAGCCCGGCGGAGGCCGCCGAGTGCGTGATCCCGGCGTCCAGGCCGCGCCACACCGGGTACAGCGTGGTCAGCCACTCGAACAGGGTGGCGTCCTGGGCGAAGCCCCGGGTCGCCCACTGGTAGAGGTGGTGGTGGGTGTTGACCAGGCCCGGCGTGACCAGGCAGCCGCTGCCGTCGACCCACGTGTGCGGGCCGGTCGGCTTGGGCGCCTGGCCCGCGCCCACCGCGGTGATCCGGCCGCCTTCGATGACGACGTGGCCGAACGCGTGCTCGGTGCCGGCGGCGTCCACCGTGGCCACCGCGACGCCGTCGAGGATGGTCGGCGTCATCGGGTCGGGGCCTCCGGGTCGGCCTTGCGGCTCGCGGCCAGGCGCACGGCGTCCAGGATCTTCTCGTACCCGGTGCAGCGGCACAGGTTCCCGGCCAGGGCCTCGCGGATCTCCGGGTCGCTCGGCCGCGGCACCCGGTCGAGCAGGTCGTGCGCGGCGACCACGAGACCGGGCGTGCAGAACCCGCACTGCACCGCGCCCGCCTCCACGAACGCCTCCTGGACCGGATCGAGCCGGTTGCCGTCGGCGAGGCCCTCCACCGTCCGGACCTCGCGGTCCTGCACCTGACCCGCGGCCACCAAGCAGGCGCACACCGGCGTGTCGTCCAGGTACACCGTGCACGAGCCGCACTCGCCCTGCTCGCACGCGTTCTTCGAGCCGGGCAGCCCCAACCGCTCGCGCAGCAGGAACAGCAGGCTCTCGCCCTCCCACACGTCGTCGGCCTGCCTCGGCTCGCCGTTCACCGTCACGGTCACGCGCATGGTCAGGCCACCTTCTCGGAGTAGTCGCGCCAGGCCCAGTCGAGCGTGCGGCGGGCCAGCACGGAGAGGGCGTGCTTGCGGTACGCGGCCGAGCCGCGCACGTCGTCGATGGGGCTGGCGGCCTCCGCCACGAGATCGCCGAACCGCCGTGTGACCGAGTCGAGCAGGGGTTTCGGCGACTCCCACTGGTTGGTGGAGGTCAGTTCGGCGGACAGGAAGTCCTCGGCCGCCGACGCCTGGCGTGGCGTGGGCGCAGCGCTGCCGACCGCCGCGCCGACCCGCTGCCGGGTCGGGTGCAGGGCGACGGCGAACGAGCACACCGCGATCACCATGGCGTTGCGCGTGCCGACCTTGGCGAACTGCTGCGGCGCACCGGTGACCGGCACGTGGATCGCCGTGATCAGCTCGTCCGGCTCCAGCGCGTTGCGCTTCACGCCCAGGTAGAAGCCGGTGGCCGGGATCAGCCGGGTGCCCCTGGCCGAGGCGGCTTCGACGGTGGCGCCGCCGGCGAGCAGCACGGGGTGCGTGTCGCCTGCGGGCGAGGCGGCCCCGAGGTTGCCGCCGACCGTGCCCCGGTTGCGGATCTGCGGCGAGCCGACCGTCCGGGACGCCATCGCCAGCCCGGGCAGGCGGTCGCCCAGTTCGTCGATGATCCGCGAGTACGGGACACCGGAGCCGATCCGCACCGTGCCGCCGTCGCTGTCACCGCTGCTGCGGCCGTCGACGTCCCAGGAGCGGAGTTCGGCGATCCGGGTCAGGTCGAGCAGGGCGGTCGGACGGCGGTGGTCGAAGTTCAGCTCCACCATCACGTCCGTGCCGCCGGCGATGGGCACGGCGTCCGGGCGCTGCGCCTTGAGGGCCAGCGCCTCGGCGAGGGTGTCGGGGCGGAGGAAATCCATCGGCTACCTCGGTGGGTGGGGTGCGCGGTGTGTGGGCCAGTACACAGACCCGGGGTGGTGATCGGCTACGGCGGTGTGGCCGAATCCCAGGCTCCTACGACGAGTGGATTTGTGCTTTCCTACAAACACGATCGGACGAAGGTAAACCGGCCGGATGACGTGGAGGAGGCGCCCGTGTTGCTGGTTCGGAGCCTGCTCGGGATGCCGGAACTCGGACTTCGCCTCGTCGGCGGCGCCGAGTTCCTGGACCGGCCCGTGACCAGGCTCTACGGCACCGAGCTGCCCGACCCGGCCCGCTACCTGTCCGGCGGCGAGCTGGTGCTCTCCGGGTTGTTGTGGCACCGGACGGCCGCCGATTGCGAGAAGTTCGTCTCGTCCCTGGCGGCGGCGGGGGTCGCCGCGTTGGCGGCCAGCTCGCCCGAAACAGCCGGACCGCCCACCGCAGCCGGACCGCCGAAAGCGGGTGAACTGCCCGAAGCGCTGGTCGAGGCGTGCGCACGGCACGGCGTGCCGCTGCTGGAGGTGCCGGTCGAACTGTCGTTCGCGGCCATCACCGAACGGGTGGTGACGGAGCTGGCCGCCGAACGGGTCGGTGACGCGGGCGCGCTGCTCGGCAGGCACCGGCGGCTGCTGACCGTGGTCGCCGACGGCGGCGGGTTGTCCGAGCTGGTGGCGGCCGGTGCGGCGGAGCTGGACGCGCCCTGCTGGGTGCTGTCGTGCACCGGTCACGTCGTCGCCGGACCGGAGCTGCCGGAGGCGGCGGAGCTCGTGCGGGAGTTCCTGCTGGCCGACCGGCTGCCGAAGGTGGCGCGCGGCCGGACGTTGCTGCCGGTGCCCGCGCGCGGGGGGTCGAGGCTGACGTCGTGGCTCCTCGTGGTCTCCGGCGACCGCACGCGGGACGAGGTGGCCGCCGAGCTGGCCAGCCTGGTCGGGGTGGAGCGGGCGCGGGTCGTGCAGGGGCGGGAGATCGAGAACCGCGCGGCCGGGCCGTTGCTGCGGCAGGTGCTCGCGGGCGGCGACGTCGCCGCGCGGATCGCGGCGGTCGGGTGGGACCCGGAAGCGCCGCTGCGGGTGCTCGCGGCGTCGGTCTCGGACGGGCAGGCGGAGCAGGCCGTCGCGCTGGTGGAGGAGGTGCTGGCGTCGGTCACGTCGGTGTTCCTGGTGGCCGCGGTCGGCGCGGAGGCGTACGCGCTGGCGCCGTCCGGGTCGTGGACCGAGGACGTGCGGTCGGCGTTGCGGACGGTGGAACCGGGGTTGCGCTCGACCAGGGTGCTGGTCGGGATCTCGTCACCGGTCGGGCACTCGGGGCTGCGCGGCGCGGCGGAGGAGGCGTCGCACGCCCGGCGACTGGGTGAGCGGCGGACCGGGCGGACGTGCGTCGTGGCGGGGGAGGAGATCGCGCTGCACCAGCTGCTGCTGGCGGGCGTGCCCGAGGAGCTGCGCCGCTCGCTGCGCCGCCGGCTGCTCGGCCCGGTGCTGGACTACGACGCGGAGCACGGCTCGGACCTCGTGGGCACGCTCCGGGTGTTCCTCGACTGCTCCGGCTCGTGGACCGCCGCCGCCGCACGCCTGCACGTCCACGTGAACACCCTGCGGTACCGGGTGGGCCGGGTCGGGGACCTGCTGGGCGTCGACCTGTCGGAGTTCACCCAGCGGGTGGACCTGTACCTGGCCCTGCAAGCGGGCTGACGCCGACGGCTCGGACGGGCGGATGCGCGTCGCGGAGCGCGCTCCGGAGAGGGCCATCCCCGGCCTGCCGCCGCGCGGGCCGGGGATGACGTCTCCTCACCTCGCGAAGGCCGCCTGGAGCGCCGTCACTCCTTGCACCGGCGGCCGGAGTTCACGCACTGCACCAGTCGGTTCATGATCTCCTCGGACATCACGTTCGCGAAGTCGTTGTGGTCGGAGAACGGGTTGTGCTCCTCCTGCGGGAAGGCGTCGACCGCGTACTGCCCGGCCAGCTGGACATCGCGCGGGATGTCGTAGGTCAGGCTGATCCGCAGCTGCGGCACGGCCTTGAACCCCTTCGGGCACCTGCCGTCCTGGTCGGGCGCGACGACGTGGTCGCGGTGGTTGGCGCTGTCGGTGTTCTTGCCGTCCCAGCAGCTGTTGAAGTCGTGGACGCGCTTGACCTTGCGGCCCTCGGGGCAGATCGGGTACTTGTCGATCAGCACCTTGTCCTCGAACCCGGTGCAGGTCCACGAGTTGCGCGCGTTCTTCGGGCCGTTCGTGGAGACCTTCGCGTCGCCGTAGAGGACCCGGAGGAACTGCGGCATCGCCTCGACCTTGCCGACGGGGCTGCCGCGGAAGGTGATGTCCACGACCTCGGGCCGCTGGATCTCGCCCTCGTTGCCGGGCAGCTCGTTCTCGTCGCTGACGCTCTTGCCGTCACCCTTCTCCGGCGCGTCGGCCTCGGCTTCCCGCGCCGCCTCGGCGACCTTGACGTCGTTGGCGTCGCCGTCCTTCACCGTGCACGGCGCGAGCCTCTTGAGGCCACGGGGGCGTTGGCCGACCCGGTCGATGGCCTGGACGATGCGGTCGATCGCCGCGGTCCGCTTGTCCCGCAGAGGTCGGAGGACCGCGTTGTTGACGAAGTTCGGGTCGTCGACGTTCGCCGCGGCCTTCAGCTTGGCGTTGGCCTCCACGATCTGGTCCTTCATCGCCTGGATGTTGCGGTCCACCTCGGCCTTGGCCTGGCGGGGCACATTGCGCAGCTTGCGCTGCACGTCCGGGCACTCGACCTCGGCGCCGGCCGGCTCGCCCGGCTCCTCGTCCTCGTTCTCGCGGTCGATCCGGACCACCGGCCAGAAGTAGGCCGACTTGTCGCCGTTGCGGCAGGTGGTGTCGGCTTCGAGCAGGCTCTCGTTCGTGGAGTCGGCGTCGGTCGACACGTTGCCCACGTAGTCGTGCAGGTGCTCGGCGCCGTTGCGGACGCCCGGCTGCGCGATGAAGTTGTCCGGGTTGAAGTGGCCGTTCTCGTTGCGGCCGCAGTCCACGGTGAACGTGCCGGTGCTCGCACCCCGTCGCGGCTGGGGCGTCCGCACGTTGCGCTGCTGCTTCGTGATGTCGACGAACAGGGAGATGTCGGCCCCGTCCGCCTGGGCGGTGCCTTGATCGCCGGTGGTGCTGATCGCGACGGCCAGGCCGATCGTGAGCGCCAGCCCGGTCACGCCGGCAGTCAGCTTCGTGCGCCGGGAGAAGCGGTGCCGCCCCTGGTTTCGCGTCATGGATGTGTCACCTCGTCGTAGGTACGCGCATGTGTGCGTTCAACCCCCGACCGCCGGTGGGCGGTGGACAAAGTGGCATACGTACCGAACCCGGTCCGCGACCTGGGCGTTACCGTTTCGTTATCTCAATCGACCCCTAACTCCCGCGACGGGAGAGGTGCTCCGAGGGAGTGCCAATCGCGCACGCGGCTCACAGGCTCCTGTCGATTCACTGTGGAAGCTTCACGCGCGTCGAGCGCTGCGAAACACTCCCGGGACGCCTCAAGAGCGAAGAAGGAGTGGTCATGTCTCGCACACTCGGCGCGCTGGCGGCCGTGGTGCTGGGGGTCTCCCTCGTCACCGCCGCGCCCGCCGCCGCAGCGCAAGCACACCCGTTCCCCGTCGAGTTCGCACTGCCCGACGCGTTCCTGCCGGAGGGCATCGCGATCGGGGCCGCGCCGACCGCCTACTTCGGGTCGCGGGCCGACGGGGACCTGTTCCGCGTCGACCTCCGCACCGGGCACGGCGAGGTGTTCAGCCAGGGGCCCGGCACGGCCTCGGTCGGGTTGAAGGTCGATTCGCGCAAGCGGCTGTTCGTGGCCGGCGGCGCGGGTGGCGACGGGCGGGTCGTCGACGCCCGGACGGGAGTGATCCTCAAGTCCTACCGGTTCGCGCCCGACGCGAATACGTTCATCAACGATGTCGTGATCACCGACGCCGCCGCCTACTTCACCGACTCGCGGAAGGCGATGATCTATCGCGTCCCGTTCGGCCGGCACGGGTCGTTGCCGGACTCGCACACCGCGATTCCGCTGTCCGGCGACTTCGTCCTGACTCCGGGGGTGAACAACGCCAACGGCATCTCGGAGACCCCTGACGGCAAAGCGCTGTTGATCGTCCAGAGCAACACCGGTCAACTGCACCGGGTCGACGCGCGCTCCGGCGTGACGACCGCCGTCGACCTGGGCGGCGAGGTGCTGACCAACGGCGACGGGCTGCTGGTCGAGGGCCGCACGCTGTACGTCGTGCAGAACCGGCTCAACGTGATCTCGGTGTTTTCCCTGGCCAGGGACGGGTCGCGCGGCACGCTCGTGACCAAGATCACCGACGCGCGGTTCGACGTGCCGACCACGGTCGCGTCGTTCGCCGGCCGCCTCTACCTGCCCAACGCCCGTTTCACCACCCCTCCCACCCCCACGACGACGTACAACGTCGTTTCGGTGCCGAAGCCGTGAAAGTGAGGGGGCCGATGCGAAGAAGTTCACATCGGCCCCCTGTTCGCGGGATCACTCGACTGGGTAGCCTGATCGTCGCGTCGCGCAAGTGATCGCTGTCTCTTCGTAATGATGATCTTTGAGTGTTACCGTTCCGTCGCCGATCGGGTGAAGAAGAGTCAGCGGTCCTAGTGCTGCGCCTGACCTGGCAACGGACGAGGCTGCGGAGCGCTGTGAAGCAGAAGAGCACCACGGAGACGAACTACAAGACGATCCGTTCACGACTCACGGGTGTCGTCGTCGTCCCCAGCATCGTCCTGCTCATCATGTGGGCGCTGTTCTCGTCGTACACCCTGTTCGACGGCTTCTACCTCCGCGCCGTCGCCTCCGGCGTGAAGGACGCGTCGATCCCGGCGGTCCAGACGTTCGCCGCGCTGCAGAAGGAGCGCGAGCTCAGCATGACCGCGCTGAGCCAGCCCGCCCTCGGCACCAGCGACCTCGAGGTGCAGCAGGCCGAGACCGACCGCGCGGTCGACGAGATGCGGGCGGCGTTCGAGGAGCTGGCGTCCCAGGCGCCGCAGGAGATCGTCGACAAGATCAACGCGCTCAACGTGCTGCTGGACCAGCTGCCGCAGCGCCGCTCCGCCCTGGAGGCCGAACGGGCCTCGAAGTCCGAGATCTACACCTACTACAACAGCCTCCTCGACGCCGGTGACGCGCTGTTCAGCGTGCAGGCGCGGGTGGTGCCGGACCACGAGGCCGTGAAGGGCGCCATCACCGCCACCGAGTACTTCAAGGCCGCCGACTGGATGTCCCGGGCGACCTCGCTCGCCTCCAGCGCCCTGGCCGCCGGGCAGTTCACGCCCGAGGAGCACATCGAGTTCGCCAACCTCGTCGGCGCCTACCACTCCTCCTACGACTCGATCGCGCCCTACGCCCGGCCGGAGGTGCGCGAGCACTACCAGTTCATGATCGAGGGCGACCAGTGGAAGCGGCTGGTCGAGTTCGAGGGCAGGCTGATCCAGAACGGCCCGAAGCCGAGCAACGCCGGGTCGCTGCAGGACTGGCAGAACGTCAGCGGCCCCATCTCCGACGAGCTGACCGCGCTGGTCAGCGAGCAGGCGTCGAGCGCGGTGGGCGTCACCATGGGTCGCGGCGAGAGCAAGTTCCGCACCGTGCTGATCGGCAGCCTGGTCGCGCTGCTCGCCGTGATCATCGGCATCCTGATCGCGATCCGCACGTCGAACCGCCTGGTCAACAAGGCCCTGATCACGCGGCTCACGGCGCTGAAGAAGGACTCGCTGACCCTGGCGCACGAACGGCTGCCCGACATCGTCGACCGGCTCCGCGAGGGCAAGCACGTCGACGTCGAGGTCGAGGTGCCGCCGCTGGACTACGGCAGCGACGAGATCGGCCAGGTGGCGGACGCGTTCAACGCCGCCCAGTACACCGCCGTCGCCGCGGCCGTCAAGGAGAGCCAGGCGCGCGAAGGTGTGAACCGGGTCTTCCTCGACATCGCGCACCGCAACCAGGGCCTGGTGCACCGCCAGCTGAAGATCCTGGACAAGCTGGAGCGCGAGGAGGAGAACCCCGAGCAGCTCGACGCGCTGTTCCAGCTCGACCACCTCGCCACCCGCGCCCGCCGCAACGCGGAGAACCTGATCATCCTCGCGGGCGAGCAGCCCGGCAGGCAGTGGCGCAAGCCCGTGCGCCTGCTCGACGTGCTGCGCGCCGCCGTCGCCGAGACCGAGCAGTACGTGCGGGTCAAGGTGAACCCCGTGCCGGACACCGCGCTGGTCGGCGCGGCCGTCGCCGACACCATCCACCTGATCGCCGAGCTCGTGGACAACGCCACGGCGTTCTCCTCGCCGCGCTCCCAGGTGCAGGTGCACGCCAGCGAGGTGCCGCAGGGCATCGTGGTGGAGATCGAGGACCACGGCCTCGGCATCAACCCCGAGGACCGCGAGCAGCACAACGCGATGCTGGCCGACCCGCCGGAGTTCGACGCGATGCGCCTGCGCGGCGAGTCCCGCCTCGGCCTGTTCGTGGTCGCCCGGTTGGCCGCCCGCCGAGGCGTCCACGTCGAGCTGCGCGACTCGCCCTACGGCGGCACGCTGGCGCTCGTGCTGATCCCGTCCGCGATCGTCGCGGGCCCCACCACGGCGACGGAGCCCGCCGAGACCCGGCAGCTGCCCCGTCGCTCCTTCCACGACATCCCGGAGCAGGGCGACGACTCAGTGCGAGACGCCAGGTTTCCCGACAGTTCCCGAGACCTGGAGGGGTTCTGGGCCCAGGCCGAGGCCGCTGTCACCCAGGATCCCCTCCCAGAGGTCGAACGACTGAGCGGCGGGCTGGACCTGTCGCAGCGCAGCGGCGAGCTGGAACTGCCGCAGCGGAAGCGGGCCACGTCCGAGTGGCCCGCGGACGAGCCGGAGTCGGCCGCCGCCGTCGCCGACCGACCCGAACTGCCACGCAGGCGCCGTCAGCAGAACCTGGCGCCGCAGCTGGTGCGCAACGATTTCCACCCTTCGCCCGAACCGCTCCCCGAGGTCGACCCCGAGAAGTCCGCCGAAAGAGTCCGCAAGGGCCTGTCGGCGTTCCAACGCGGCACGCGCGACGCCCGTCGGACACCCGCCGACGACCTCGAACCCTGATCAGCAGCAGTGGCCGGACGACTGGAAACCGGAAAGGCAACCCGATGAACGACATGACCAGCCAGCACAACGAACTGAACTGGTTGTTGGAGGACTTGGTCAACCGGGTGGTCGGAGCTCGGCACGCGGTGGTCCTCTCGGCCGACGGTCTGCTGCTGGGTCGCTCGCCCGGGCTGTCGAAGGACGACTCAGACCACCTGTCCGCGATGGCGTCGGCGTTCCAGAGCCTGGCCCGCGGCACGGGACGGCACTTCGGCGGCGGCGCGGTGCGGCAGACCATCGTCGAGATGGAGCACGCCTACCTCTTCGTCACGGCCGCCGGCCACGGCGCCTGCCTGGCCGTCCTCGGTGAGGAGGACTCCGACATGGGCATGATCGCCTACGAGATGAACATGCTCGTCAAGCGCGTCGGCACGTACCTGTCGTCGGCGCCGCGCGGCACCGCCGCGGCGAGCCTGCCCGCCGCCCGAAGGTCCTCCTGATGGCGGGCCAGGACTGGTGGTACGACGAGGCCGCGGGCCCGCTGGTCCGCCCGTACGCGATGGTGCGCGGTCGGACCCGTCCGCTGCGGCCGGAGCTGCACCTGGTGACGCAGGTGCGCGCGATGCCGTCGCCGTCGGACCCGGACGCGCTGTCGGTCGAGCACATGGAGATCATGGAGCTGTGCCGGCGTCCGCTGTCCGTGGCGGAGGTCGCCGCGTACCTCGATGTGCCGCTCGTCGTCGTCAAGGTGTTGTTGAGCGACCTCATCCAACGCGGTGACGTCGTGATCCGTGACCCCTCCCGAGTCCCGCAGGTGCCGGACCGGAACCTGCTCCAGGCGGTGTTGGATGGCGTCCGTGGAATCTGAGCGGCCGGGTGGGGAACTGCTCGTACCCACCCCGGTGAAGATCGTCATCGCCGGTGGCTTCGGCACCGGGAAGACGACGATGGTCAACTCGGTCAGCGAGATACCCCCGCTGCACACCGAGGAGCTGCTCACCGAGGCCGGTGTCGGGGTCGACGACGTGCTGGGCCTGGAGTCCAAGGAGACGACCACGGTCGCCCTCGACTTCGGCCGCATCACCATCAACCCCGAGGTGGTGCTGTACCTGTTCGGCACCCCCGGCCAGAACCGGTTCTGGTTCATGTGGGACGAGCTGGCCTACGGCGCGATCGGCGCGGTGATCCTGGTCGACACGCGGCGGCTGGACAGCAGCTTCCCCTCGATCGACTTCTTCGAGCGGCGCGGCATCCCGTTCATCATCGCGGTGAACTGCTTCGAGGGCGCGCACAGCTACGAGGTCGACGAGGTGCGCCGGGCGCTGGACGTGGACGCCGCCATCCCGCTCGTGCTGTGCGACGCGCGGGACCGCGAGTCGGCCAAGACCGTGCTGGTGAGCCTGATCCAGCACACCATGGACCGGCTCGACGCCATGGCCTGACGGGTCGACGACCGCCGCCGCGGCCGGAGGTGGGTGACCGGGGGAACCGGTCACCCGTCCGCCTACACCACCGGTTCGAGCCTGCAGTTGAAGTGCCGCAACAGCTTCGGCGCGTGCGTCAACCGGTACCCGGGCACGCGCTCGGGGTCCTTCGCGATCTCCGCCAGCGTCTCGCCGACGTACTCCAGGTGGCTCTGCGTGTAGACCCGGCGCGGGATGGCCAGGCGGACCAGCTCGTACGGCGCGGGTTCGAGCAGCTCACCCGCGTCGTCCAGGCCGCCGAGGTACAGCGACCCGAGTTCGGCGCACCGGATGCCGCCGGCCAGGTACAGCTCGGTGGCCAGGGCGAACCCCGGGAACCGGCTCGGCGGCAGGTGCCGCAGCAGGCGCCCGGCGTTGAGGTAGACCGCGTGCACGCCGGTCGGCCGCACGCTGTACACCCCCGCCGCCTGCGCCAACTCCGCCACGTACGCGGTGGCGTCCGCCCTGGCCCGCAGGTACTCCGGGTCGGTCACCTCCAGCAGGCCTTGCGCCAGCATCTCCAGGTCACGGCCGGAGAGACCGCCGTAGGTGCGGAAACCCTCGGTCGCGATCAGCAGCAGCTCGCACTTGGCGGCCAGCTCGGGGTCGCGGAGGGCGAGCAACCCTCCCATGTGGACGATCGCGTCCTTCTTCAGGCTCGCCACGCACCCGTCGGCCAGCCGGAACGCCTCCTCCGCGACCTGCCGCGGTGTGTGGTGCTCGTAGCCGGGCTCCCGCTGCGTGACCAGCCACGCGTTCTCCGCGAAGCGCGCCGCGTCGAGGAAGAACGGCACGCCGTGGCGGCGGGCGATCGAGGCCGCCGCCTTGATGTTGGCCATCGACACCGGCTGCCCACCACCACCGTTGTTGGTGATGGTGAGCAGTACGAGGGCGACGTCCCGCGGTCCGGACAGGATGGCTTCCAGCGCGTCGAGGTCGATGTCGCCCTTGAACGGCGCGTCGTCGTCGAGGTTCTTGGCGGCCTGGCACGGCAGGTCGACGGCCTGCCCGCCGAGGATCTCGACGTTCGCCCGCGTGGTGTCGAAGTGCGTGTTGCTGACGCTGACCTGGCCCGGCCGGAGCAGCGCGGTGAACAGGATCCGCTCGGCCGCGCGCCCCTGGTGCACGGGGAACGCGTGCGGGTAGCCGGTCAGGTCCTTCACCACGTCGTGGAACCGGTAGTAGGAGCGCGCACCCGCGTAGGTCTCGTCACCGCGCAGCCCCGCCGCCTGCTGCTCGGCGGACAGGGCGCCGGTGCCCGAGTCGCTGAGCAGGTCGATCGTCACATCGGTGGCGGCGAGGTTGAACGGGTTGTACCCGGCGGCGGCCAGCGCCCGCTCGCGGTGCGCGCGGGTGGTGATCGGGATGGGCTCCACGACCTTGATGCGGTACGGCTCCATCGTGGGCATGGGTGACTCCTAGCCTGCCAGGCTGACCGAGCGCGGCGAAGCCACGTCGTAGGCCTCGGACGAGAGGTAGACGGTGATTCCGGGACGCGGCCTGCCCATGCGCAACGACACGTGGGCGATCAGCCCGACGCCCTCGTCCAGCGGACGTCGCGCGATGGTGCGCAGCGCGCTGTCGAACTGCGTGGGGTCCAGGTCGTACTTGGCCATCACCGCGAGCACCCGGCGGCGGGCCTCTTCGTCGTCGGTCACGTAGTCCCGGATCGGCACGTACAGGGAATAGCCGCTCGGCGCGCCCGCGTCGCCGTCCAGGAACGTGTAGCTGGAAATGAGCGGGCGCTTGTCGAACGTGCCGGTGCTGCCACCGGTGAGCAAGCAGAAATCGGGCACCCTGTCCACATCGACACCCCGCGCGGCGTTCGCGGCACGCGTGACGTCCGTTACATCGGCGGCGTGGTGGGAGATGTAGACCTTCACCCGCGCCCGCCGTTGTTCGACCAGGTCGAGGGCGAAGAAGGAATACTTGTCGAGTCCGGGCCGGGTGACCGCGTGGTTGCGCAACACCGGGAAACCGGCGGCGAAACCGGTCCGCTCCAGGCCCTCTCGCACCAGTTCCTCGGCCGCGGCCTCACCGCGCACTTCCGGGTTGAAGTAGACCTTCACCACGGGCGCCTCGGCACGCCGGAAAACCAGCGAGTACCAGAACGCGAAATCCTGTTCCGGGTGCTCCGGCAGGAACAGGCCCTTGACCGCGTCGAAACGACCGGTGTCCACGTCGCCGCGGCGCTTCATCCGGTCCAGCGCGGCGAGCGCCGCCGCCGTGTTGGCCGCACGAGAAGGCCTGGTCGCGGTGGGTTCGACGATCGTTCGGAGGGTCGGGGACTCACCTGCCGCGAACGCCGTCGAGAACTCGACCGGGGTGTGGTCGTCGGCGACGTCGGAAGGCCAGGACGGGTTGGTGGAAACCGGTCGGAGGCCGCCGGGTCCGAGTGCGTCCGCGAGTAGTCCTACGGATTTGACGGTATTATCCGTGATACCCAGCGAATGCAACAGGGCGCTGAGCTGTCGACCCGTGAAATCGCGCACGGATACATTTTGAGGGTCCAAGGCGGGGTTCTCCTCGTGGGGGGCGAGTCGAAAGTTACGCTAGGCGAAGCAATGTTGTCCACCAGCCGGCCGTAGCGTGACGTAGGGCACTCTAAAGGCAGGTCACAGGTCCTGTCGATCACTAACCCCGAGGCCGGCGCCGGTAATCAAGACTACTCCGAACGGCCTATTGACGAGCTCTTCGTCAGCCTTTCGCAGTAATCGCGCGACCGCGCTCGATGACGGATCGTGGCATTTTGCCCCCGCCTCGCCCCGAGGTACCGTCGATCGTTTGCCGGCTAATGCTCTCCACCATTCGAGACGCTGGTGTTAATTGTTCGCGCAGTTGTTCGCGTGACTGCGGCACCGGCGCTGTGGTAGAGCGTCGGCGGACGTGCGGGCAGGGCCGCCGATCACCGGGATCGACGGCCCCGCGACCACCCGGTCCGGGCGGTGGGCCGGCTCAGGACGCGTAGTTGTGGAACCCGCGCCCGCTCTTCTTGCCCAGCAGTCCCGCGTCCACCATGCGCAGCAGCAGCGGCGGCGGCGAGTACAGCGGCTCCTTGAACTCCTCGTACATCGACTCGGCGATCGCCTTGGTGGTGTCCAGGCCGATCAGGTCGGTCAGGCGCAGCGGACCCATCGGGTGCGCGCAGCCGAGCACCATGCCGTTGTCGATGTCGTCGGCGCTGGCGAACCCGGACTCCAGCATCCGGATCGACGACAGCAGGTAGGGGATCAGCAGGGCGTTGACGACGAACCCGGCCCGGTCCTGCGAGCGGATGACCTCCTTGTGCAGCACCCCGGTCACGAACTCCTCGGCCCTGGCCCTGGTCTGGTCGCCGGTCAGCAGCGACGGCACCAGCTCCACCAGCTTCAGCACCGGCACCGGGTTGAAGAAGTGCACGCCGATGACCTGCTCGGGACGGCTGGTGGCCATGCCCAGCTTCATGATCGGGATCGAGGAGGTGTTGGACGCGAAGATCGCGTCCGGGTCCACGACGACCTTGTCCAGCGTCGCGAACACCTCGGTCTTGACCTGCTCGTTCTCCGCGACGGCTTCCACGACCAGGTTGCGGTCGGCGAAGTCGGCGAGGTCGGTGGTGAACCGGAGGCGCTCCAGTGCGGCGTCCCGGTCCTCGGCGGACAGCTTGCCGCTGCGCACCCCTCGGCCGAGCGAAGAGGCGATCCGCCCCCGCGCGGCCTCCGTGGCGTCCGGGTCGACCTCGGCCACCAGCACGTCCAGGCCCGCTCGCGCGCAGACCTCGGCGATGCCGGAGCCCATCAGGCCCGAGCCCACCACTCCAACACGTTGAATGTCACTCACACCCCGATCCTGCCAGGGGCGACGGTCCGGGGCACATCACCGCCGGGGTTTTCCCCAGCCGGCCGGGTGGCGTTCCTCATGGGCGGCTGCCGCGCGGCCGGCCGGCGTCGGCGGGGTGATGATCAAAACTGTGCTCGACGCCGTCGTCCCGGCGGTGACCAGCACGTTCCCCGCGCTGGACGGGTCGGTCGGCGTGGGCATCGAGGCCGCGCCGGGGGAGATCTCCTTCGCCGGGCTGCGCGGACTGGTGGCGGAGGTCCGGGACCGCTGACCGAGGTGGTCGGCGTCGGGTGCCCGGTGAGGGCGGTGTGGTCGAGTCAGCCGTGACCCGTCAGCCCGTGACGCCGAAGTCCTGCGTCCAGTAGGTCCTGTTGTTGCCGTCCACGGCGAGGGCGAGGCCCAGGTCCCGCAGTTCGCAGTTCAGGATGTTCGCCCGGTGGCCCTCGCTGTTCATCCAGGACCGCACGACCTCGTCGGCCGTGCCCTGACCGGCGGCGATGTTCTCCGCCATCATGCGGAAGGGGTACCCCGCATCGGTGACGCGCTGCCCGGCTGTGCTGCCGTCCGAGCCGGTGTGGCTGAAGTTCCCGGTGCGCGCCATGTCGTCGGAGTGCCGCCTGGCCGCCGCGTCGAGCTGGGCGTTCGCGGTGAGGGCCGGGCAGCCGACCGCGGCGCGTTCCCCGTTCGTCAGACTCAAAACCCGGTCTTCGAAGGTCTGCGTGGCGAGCGCCGGAGTGGCCGTGAACACCAGCGCCGCGACTGCCGCTCCGGCGGCCATCACCCTGCTTTTCATGATCGTTCCTCTTCTCGTGGTCGGGACCCTTGCTGTCAAGGGGTTCCCACTTGTGAGAGGACCTGTATTCCACGATAGGTGGAACCGTGGTGACGACGTGTCAACCGACTCCGAGGGCCGGGTCGTCTTGGGGGTGGAGGTGCTGATGCGCAGTGATCCGGGATCGCCGGAGGGGTTCGCCGAGTTCGTCGCCGAGCGGTCCGACTCGTTGGTCCGCGCGGCCTGGTTGCTCACCGGCGACGCGCACAAGGCCGAGGACCTGGTGCAGGTGGCGCTCGTCCGGCTGTGGGAGCGCTGGTCGAAGGTGGACGAGCCGGGCGCCTACGCCCGACGCGTGCTCTACACGACGTACATGACCTGGTGGCGACGGCGGTGGCGCGCGGAGACGCCGTCCGCCGCGGTGCCGGACACCGTGACGCGGGACGACGTGGCGGGCGACGCGGTCGTGCGCCTGGCGGTGCGCGGCCGGCTCGCGCGGTTGAGCAGCCGGCAGCGGGCGGTGGTGGTGCTGCGGTTCTTCGAGGACTGCAGCGTGGAGGAGGCGGCCCGCGTGCTGGGCTGCTCCACCGGGTCGGTCAAGACGCACACGTCACGGGCGCTCGCCGCGCTCAGGGAGGACACCGTGCTCAAGGCGCTGATGGACGAGGGGGTAGTGCTGTGAAGGGCTTGCGCGCGCTGTTGACCGACGCCGTGCCGGAGTTGCCGGAGGTCGACCGGCTGGCGGAGGTGGGCCGGCGGGTGCGGCGCCGCCGCCGGGTCCGCGGGGCGGTGGCGTCCGGAGCCGTCGTCGCGGTGACCGCCGGCGCGCTGGTCGGCGCCCAGTGGTTCGGCTCGGTGCGGGAGGAGCACCCGGTGGCCACCCCGCCGCTGCCGGTGGTCTCGACGCCAGTCCTGGAGTGCCCCGCCGAAGCCGTCGGCCGGCCCGGGTCGGTGGGGCCGGCCGGCCCGGTGGCGGACGAGTCCGCGGTGAACGCCCTGCTCTGCGCGTACACCGGACCGACGCACCTCGACTTCCGCGCCGAGATCGGCCACGACGTCGCGGCCGTGGTGCGCGCGATGAACGAGCTGTCCCCGGAGTACCCGGTCGAGGAGGGGGGAGGTGTGCTGAGGGCCTGCTCGTTGCTGATCCGGCCGCAGTACCGGATCGTCCTGGGGTATCCCGACGGGAAGCAGCACGTGGTCGGGTTCGACATGAGCTGCGGGAGGCTGTACCGCGACGACCTGGTCCGCTACGGCGACTTGACGCGACCGCTGGCCGAGTTCGCCGCGATCGTCCGGGCTGATGGTCGCGAGTTCCCGTACCCGCATGGCGAGTGGTGACCGGTTGACCACTGGTGACCGGGTGGCGGTGCGAGCCGCCACCCGGCCCGCCGGTCAGTCCTTCAACTCCCCCTCCGCCTGCGCGATGGCGGCGAACTCCTCCTCCGGCGCGGCGGCCACCAGGTGGTGCCTGCTGTAGAGCCAGAAGTACGCCAGCGCCACCACGACGATGCCGGCGGTGATCCCGGCGGCCAGCTCGTCCACGAAGAACGTCGCCACGACCGCCGCCACCGCGAGCACCAGCGCCACCCCGGTGGTGACGACGCCGCCCGGCGTCCGATAGGGCCGCGCCAACCCCGGCTCGCGCACCCGCAGCACGATGTGCGACACCATCATCAGCACGTACGACAGCGCCGCGCCGAACACCGCGACGTTGATCAGCGTCGCGCCGCTCTTCAGGACCGCCGCGAGCGCGAACCCGATGGTGCCGGGCACGATCAGCGCCAGGTACGGCGTCTTGCGCTTGCCGGTCTTCGACAGCCAGCGCGGCAGGTAGCCCGCCCGGGACAGCGCGAACAGCTGCCGCGAGTACGCGAAGATGATCGAGAAGAACGACGCCACGAGCCCGGCCAGGCCCACGTAGTTCACGACCTGCGCGAGCGCGTTGTCGCCGCCGTAGGCCGCGCGCACCGCCTCGGGCAGCGGGTTGCCCGACGACATCAACGCCGCCGAACCCGCACCGCCCGGCGCGAGCACGAGGATCGCCGCCGCGAACACCAGCAGGGCCAGCATCGCGCCGATGATGCCGCGCGGCATGTCCCTCTTCGGGTCGCGCGCCTCCTCGGCCGCCAACGGCACGCCCTCGACCGCGAGGAAGAACCAGATCGCGTACACCAGCGCGCCCAGCGCGCCCGTGACGCCGAACGGCAGGAAGCTCCCGTCCCCGATGTCGAACAGCTTGGCGGAGTCGAACCGCGGGACCATCCCGACCACGAACGCGATCAGCGCGACCACCGCGACACCGGTGATCACGAACATCACCCGCAACGCCTCGCCGACGCCGACCAGGTGCACGCCGACGAAGATCGCGTAGCAGACCAGGTACACCGGCCACGAGCTGGTGAGCCCGAACAGCCCGAGCGCCTGCACGTAGTCGCCGATGAACACGACGATCGCGGCGGGCGCGATGGCGTACTCGACCAGGATCGCGATGCCCGTCGCGAAACCGCCCAGCGGTCCCAGCGCCCGTCGCGCGAAGCCGTACCCGGCGCCGGCCACGGGCAGCGCGGCGGCCAGCTCCGCCAGGCCGAACACCATGCACGTGTACATGGCGCCCATCAGGACCGTCGCGACCAGCAGACCGCCCCAGCCGCCCTGGGCGAGCCCGAAGTTCCACCCGGCGAAGTCACCGGAGATGACGTACGAGACCCCCAGGCCCGCCAGCAGCACCCAGCCCGCGGCGCCCCGCTTGAGCTGCCGGTGCTCCAGGTAGTCGCTGCCCACCTTCTCGTACTCGACGCGTTTGGCCATCTGCGCTCCCTAATGGGTCAGTCGCGCTCCTTTGCAGGGAGAGTGGCGCGCGTCACCGGATCGTGTCAACAGCCGTCCGGCCGGAGAGTCGGCGGGAGGGGGTGTGGCGGCCTTCACTCGAAGGTGTCAAGATGAGGCGTCCAATGGCTCGCTGACATACCTTTGGAGGTAATGCGGATGCTCGCCGTGGAGGAGTTGCGCGTGCTCGTGGACGCCGGGGAGATCGACACGGTGCTGGTGGCCGCGGTCGACATGCAGGGCCGCCTCCAGGGCAAGCGCTGCGCCGCCCGCTACTTCGTGGACGAGGTCCTGGCGCACGCCGCCGAGGGTTGCAACTACCTGCTGGCGGTCGACGTGGAGATGAACACCGTCGGCGGCTACGCCATGTCGTCGTGGGACAGCGGCTACGGCGACTTCGTGATGAGGCCCGACCTGTCCACGCTGCGCCGCGTGCCGTGGCACGAGGGCACCGCGCTGGTGATGTGCGACCTCGTCTGGGAGGACGGCGCGCCGGTCGTGGCCTCGCCTCGCCAGATCCTCAAGCGGCAGCTCGACCGGCTCGCCGAGCGCGGGCTGCGCGCGTTCGTCGGCACGGAGCTGGAGTTCATCGTCTTCGACAACACCTACGAGGACGCCTGGGACCGCGGCTACCGCGGCCTCACCCCGGCCAACCAGTACAACGTGGACTACTCGCTGCTGGGCACCGCGCGCGTCGAGCCGCTGCTGCGCGCCATCCGCAACCACATGGCGGGCGCGGGCATGGTGGTCGAGTCGGCCAAGGGCGAGTGCAACCCCGGCCAGCACGAGATCGCGTTCCGCTACACCGAGGCGCTGGCGACCTGCGACAACCACAGCGTCTACAAGACCGGCGCCAAGGAGATCGCGGCGCAGCAGGGCAAGGCGCTGACGTTCATGGCGAAGTACAACGAGCGCGAGGGCAGCTCCTGCCACATCCACCTGAGCCTGCGCTCCGCCGACGGCGAGCCGGTGTTCGCCGAGGGGCGGGGCATGTCCGGGCTCATGGAGCACTTCCTGGCGGGGCAGCTGGCCGCCCTGCGCGAGCTGACCTGCTTCCTGGCCCCGAACATCAACTCCTACAAGCGGTACGCGCAGGGCAGCTTCGCGCCGACCGCGGTGGCGTGGGGCAAGGACAACCGGACGTGCGCGTTGCGCGTGGTCGGGCACGGCCAGTCGCTGCGGTTCGAGAACCGGGTGCCCGGCGCGGACGTGAACCCGTACCTGGCCGTCGCCGCGCTGATCGCGGCCGGTCTGCACGGCGTGGAGAACGAGTTGCCGCTGGAGGAGGAGTTCATCGGCAACGCCTACACCTCCGACAAGCCGACCGTGCCGGCCACGTTGCGCGACGCCGCGTCCCTGCTGGCCAAGAGCGAGCTCGCGCGCGAGGCGTTCGGCGCGGACGTGGTGGAGCACTACCTCAACGCGGCCCGGGTGGAGCTGGCCGCGTTCGACTCGTCGGTGACGGACTGGGAGCGGATCCGTGGTTTCGAACGGCTCTAGGGCACGACCCTTGATCGGCGTCACGACGTACCTGGAACGCGCGAAGTTCGGCGTCTGGGACGTGGAGTCGGCGGTGCTGCACCGCGACTACCTCGACTCGGTGGTGCGCGCGGGCGGCAACCCGGTGCTGCTGCCGCCGGTCGGCACGTGGGACGCCGACAGCGCCTCCTTCCTCGACGGCCTGGTGCTGGCGGGCGGCGCGGACGTCGACCCGGCGTTGTACGGGCGGCCACGCGACCCGCGCACCGGACCGGCGCGACCCGAGCGCGACGCGGTCGAGCTGAACCTGACCCGCGCGGCGTTGAAGCTGGACCTGCCCCTGCTCGCGGTGTGCCGCGGCATGCAGGTGCTCAACGTGGCGCTGGGCGGCACGCTGGTCCAGCACGTCGACGGCCACAACCCGTCGCCCGCCGTGTACGAGCACACCGGGATCGCGGTCGCGCCCGGTTCGGCGCTCGCCGGCATCGTCGGCCTCGCCACCACCGTGTTCTGCCACCACCACCAGGCGTTGGACGTCCTCGGCGACGGCCTGCGCGTGGTCGCGGTCGCGCCGGACGGCACGGTGGAGGCGGTGGAGCTGACGGGCGCGAGGTTCGTGCTCGGCGTGCAGTCGCACCCGGAGGCCGACACCGAGGACGACCGCTTGTTCGCCGCCCTCGTCGGCGCGAGCCGGGACCGGGCGGTTCGGGACCGGGCGGTTCAAGACCGGGTAGTTCGGGACAGGGGTGAGCAGTGACCACGTTCGACGTCATCAACCCGGCCACCGAGGAGGTGGTCCGCTCGGTGCCGCTGACGACGCTGGAGGAGACCGACGCGGCGATCGCCCGCGCGTCGGCGGCGCTGCCCGCGTGGCGCGCGGTCGCGCCGGGTGACCGGGCCCGGCTGCTGCGGCGGTTCGCCGAGGCGGTCGACGGCGCGGTGGAGGAGCTGGCGGCGCTGGAGGTGCTCAACGCCGGGCACACCATCGGCAACGCGCGGTGGGAGGCCGGGAACGTCCGCGACGTGCTGCACTACTACTCGGCCGCGCCGGAACGGTTGTTCGGCAAGCAGATCCCGGTGCCCGGCGGGCTGAACGTGACCTTCCACGAGCCGGTTGGCGTGGTCGGCGTGATCGTGCCGTGGAACTTCCCGATGCCGATCGCCGCGTGGGGCTTCGCGCCCGCGTTGGCGGCGGGCAACGCGGTGGTGCTCAAGCCGGCGGAGCTGACGCCGTTGACGGCCCTGCGGTTGGCCTCGCTGGCGCTGGAGGCCGGCCTGCCGCCGGACGTGTTCCAGGTGCTGCCGGGCGAGGGTCCGGTGGTGGGGCAGCGGTTCGTCACGCACCCCGACGTCCGCAAGGTCGTGTTCACGGGGTCGACGCGGGTCGGCAAGCAGGTCATGGCGGGCTGCGCGGACCAGGTCAAGCGGGTCACGCTGGAGCTGGGCGGCAAGTCGGCCAACGTCGTGTTCGCCGACGCGGACCTGGAGCGCGCCGCGGCCACCGCGCCGTACGGGGTGTTCGACAACGCGGGCCAGGACTGCTGCGCGCGGTCCCGGATCCTGGTGCAGGCGTCGGTCTACGACCGGTTCATGGAGTTGCTGGAGCCCGCGGTCAAGGGCGTGGTGGTCGGCGCGCCCGGCGACGAGGCCACCGAGATGGGGCCGTTGATCTCGGCCGCGCACCGGGAGAAGGTCGCGTCCTACGTGCCGTCCGACGCGCCGGTGGCGTTCCGCGGCTCGGCTCCGTCGGGCGCGGGGTTCTGGTTCCCGCCGACGGTCCTGGCCCCCGTCGTGCCCGGTGACCGCGCGGCCGTGGAGGAGATCTTCGGGCCGGTGGTGGCCGTGCTGCCGTTCACCGACGAGGAGGACGCGGTGCGGTTGGCCAACGACAGCGCCTTCGGCCTGTCCGGGTCGATCTGGACGCGGGACGTGGGCCGGGCGCTGCGCGTGTCGCGTGCCGTCGAGGCGGGGAACCTGTCGGTCAACTCGCACTCGTCGGTGCGGTACTGGACCCCGTTCGGCGGGTTCAAGCAGTCCGGGCTGGGACGTGAGCTGGGGCCGGACGCCCCCGACTCGTTCACCGAGACCAAGAACGTCTTCATCGCTCACTGATTGGGAGAGACATGGTTGTGCGACTTGAGGGCCGGGTTGCCGTGGTCACCGGCGGTGGCAGCGGCATCGGCCTGGCCTCGGTGCGGCGGTTGGCGTCGGAGGGGGCCCGGGTCGTCGTCGCGGACGTCGACGCGGAATCCGGCAAGGCGGCGGCCGACGAGGTGGGCGGGCTGTTCGTCCAGGTCGACGTGACCGACGAGGAGCAGGTGTCGGAGCTGTACCGGACCGCGGTGGACGCGTACGGGTCGCTGGACGTCGCGTTCAACAACGCGGGGATCTCCCCGCCGGACGACGATTCGATCCTGACCACGGGCATCGAGGCGTGGGACCGGGTGCAGAAGGTCAACCTGACGTCCGTGTACCTGTGCTGCAAGCACGCGATCCCGCACATGTTGTCGCAGGGCCGGGGCTCGGTGATCAACACCGCGTCGTTCGTGGCGACGATGGGCGCGGCGACGTCCCAGATCTCGTACACGGCGTCCAAGGGCGGGGTGCTGGCGATGAGCCGCGAGCTGGGCGTGCAGTTCGCCCGGCAGGGGGTGCGGGTGAACGCCCTGTCACCCGGGCCGGTGAACACGCCGTTGCTGCGGGAGCTGTTCGCGAAGGACCCGGAGCGGGCCGCGCGGCGGTTGGTGCACGTGCCGCTGGGCCGGTTCGCCGAGCCGGCGGAGATCGCCGCGGCGGTGGCGTTCCTGGCCAGTGACGACTCGTCGTTCATCACCGCGTCGAACTTCCTGGTCGACGGCGGGATCGCCGGTGCCTACGTGACACCGCTGTGATGCCCGTGCAGGACGCGTTGTTCCGCCCGGTCCGGGCGGGCAACGCGTTCGAGGAGACCGTGGAGCGGCTCATGCAGGCGATCCGGCTCGGTGTGGTCGGCCCGGGGGAGAGGCTGCCTGCGGAGCGTGACCTGGCGGCTCGGCTGGGTGTCAGCCGGGTGACGTTGCGCGAGGCGATCCGATCACTCCAGGACGCCGGGTACGTCGAGTCGCGGCGCGGTCGGTACGGCGGGACGTTCGTGAACTCGCCGTTACCGGTGGCCGCGCCGGACCGCCGGGTCGACGCCGGTGAGCTGGCGGACGCGTTGACGTTGCGGTCGGCGGTGGAGACGGGCGCGGCCGAGTGCGCGGCGGGTCGCGCGCTGGGTCCGGTGGAGCGGCGCAACCTGCTGGCGCGGCTGGCCGAGTGCCGTGACGCGTCGGTGGACTCCTACCGGCGGAAGGACTCGCGGCTGCACCTGGCGATCGCCGAGGCGACCGGCTCGCCGTCGCTCACGGCGGCCGTCGCCGACGCCCGGACCAGGGTGAACGCGCTGCTGGACCGGATACCGCTGCTGCCGCCGAACCTGGCGCACTCCAACGACCAGCACGAGGTGATCGTGACCCACATCGTGGCGGGCGACCCGGAGGCCGCGCGGCGGGCGATGGCCGAGCACCTGGACGGCACGGCCCTGCTGCTGCGCGGCTTCCTGTCCTGAGCCGTGCCCCGGGTCAGCGTTCGAAGTCGCGTCCCGGGAACCGGTCGGGGCCCCGGTCGCCCCGGTCGTCGCGGCCTCCCCGTTCGGCGCGCTCGCCGCGTTCACCGCGGTCGTCGAACCGCGAGTGACCGGGCCGGTCGGAGCCGACGCCGTAGCGGGGGCGGTGGTCGCGGTCGGCCAACGCCACGATCCCGCCACCCAGGACGAGCCCGAGCAGCCCGACGGCGACCAGCTGGGTCGCGCGGTGCTTGACGACCCGGCCGACCACCGCGCCCTTGCCGGGAGGCGGCGGGTAGGAGCCGGGGTGCGGTGCGCCGGGTGCCTGGTGCGCGGCGGCCGGTTCGTCTGGGGTGGGCTGGGCGGCGGCTTGCCCGCCGGGGGCGGTGGCGGGCGTACCGCCCGGAGTCGGGTCGGCGGGGCCCGGCGTCGGGGTGGACAGGGGCGTGGTGGCGTCGGCGGCCGGCGTGGTGGGAGTCCGGTCCGCCGCTGGGTCGGGGTTGGCGCGTGGTGGCTGGTTCGGGTCTGACATGGCGGAACTCCTGCTCTCCCGTGCTGTTGACCGCCATCGTGCGCGATCGACCTGAGGGGAACCTGATCGTCGGCTGTAGGTCCGCTGTGAGCGCCACCGGACGTGCCGTGACCTCGGGCGACGCGCGGCCCGCCCCGGACCGCGGCTGAGCGCCCACCCGACCGGGTGATCCGCGGAAACCGGACCGGCCGAGCCGGTGCGCCGGAAAAGGACTCGGCGCGCACCGATAACATCTCGGGCACAGGACCTACCCACACCGAGGAGTCACCGTGTCCCAGCCACGTCCCGCAGCCGTCCCGACCCCACCGCGCGTGGTGGTGACGGCGGGGACCACCGCGGGGACGGCGGTGCGTGAAGCGGGGCTCCCGGGCAAGGGACCGGACGCCGTCGTGGTCGTGCGCGACCCCGAGGGCCACCTGCGCGACCTGTCGTGGGCGCCTCAGGTGGACGTCGAGGTCGAGGCGGTCGCCGCCGACACCGAGGCCGGCCGCAGCGTCATCCGGCACTCCGCCGCCCACGTGCTGGCGCAGGCCGTCCAGCAGCAGTTCCCCGACGCCAAGCTGGGCATCGGCCCGCCGGTCAAGGACGGCTTCTACTACGACTTCCGGGTCGACAAGCCGTTCACGCCCGAAGACCTCCAGGCGCTGGAGAAGCGCATGAAGTCGATCATCAAGGGCGCGCAGCGGTTCACCCGCCGCGTGGTCGAGTCGGTCGACGCGGCGAAGGTCGAGCTGGCCGCCGAGCCGTTCAAGCTGGAGCTGGTCGACATCAAGAGCGACGTGGACACGGCCGAGGTGATGGAGGTCGGCGGCGGCGAGCTGACGATCTACGACAACCTCGACCCGCGTTCCGGCGAACGCGTGTGGGGCGACCTGTGCCGCGGTCCGCACGTGCCGACGACCAAGCACATCCCGGCGTTCAAGCTGACCCGCGTCGCCGCCGCGTACTGGCGCGGCAACGAGAAGAACCCGCAGCTCCAGCGCATCTACGGCACGGCGTGGGAGTCGCAGGAGGCGCTGGACGCGCACCTGGAGCTGCTGGCCGAGGCCGAGCGGCGCGACCACCGCAAGCTGGGCGTCGAGCTGGACCTGTTCAGCTTCCCGGACGAGATCGGCTCGGGCCTGGCGGTGTTCCACCCGCGTGGCGGGATCATCCGCAAGGCCATGGAGGACTACTCGCGCGCCCGGCACACCGAAGAGGGCTACGAGTTCGTCTACTCGCCGCACATCACCAAGGGCAACCTGTTCGAGACGTCCGGTCACCTCGACTGGTACAAGGACGGCATGTACCCGGCGATGCACCTCGACGCCGAGTACGACGACGACGGCAAGCTGCGCAAGCCCGGCCAGGACTACTACCTGAAGCCGATGAACTGCCCGTTCCACGACCTGATCTTCAGGTCGCGCGGGCGGTCGTACCGCGAGCTGCCGCTGCGGATGTTCGAGTTCGGCGGCGTGTACCGGTACGAGAAGTCCGGCGTGATCCACGGCCTGACCCGCGTGCGCGGCATGACGCAGGACGACGCGCACATCTTCTGCACCCCCGACCAGGTGCAGGACGAGCTGAAGTCGCTGCTGTCCTTCGTGCTCGGGCTGCTGCGCGACTACGGCCTCGACGACTTCTACCTGGAGCTGTCGACCCGCAACCCGGAGAAGTCCGTCGGCTCCGACGAGGTCTGGGAGAAGGCCACCGAGGCGTTGCGCGTCGCGGCCGAGGACTCCGGCCTGGAGCTGGTGCCCGACCCGGGCGGCGCGGCGTTCTACGGGCCGAAGATCTCCGTGCAGGCGAAGGACGCGCTGGGCCGCACCTGGCAGATGTCGACCATCCAGGTGGACTTCAACCTGCCCGAGCGGTTCGAGCTGGAGTACACCGGCCCGGACGGCACGCGGCAGCGCCCGGTCATGATCCACCGCGCGCTGTTCGGCTCCGTCGAGCGGTTCTTCGGCGTGCTGACCGAGCACTACGCGGGCGCGTTCCCGGCCTGGTTGGCGCCCGTGCAGGTGGTGGGCATCCCGATCGCGGACGAGCACGTCGACCACCTGCTCGCGGTGGCGAAGCAGCTCAAGGCGAAGGGCATCCGGGTCGAGGTGGACGCCTCCGACGACCGGATGCAGAAGAAGATCCGCAACCACACCACGCAGAAGGTGCCGTTCATGCTGCTCGCGGGCGGCAAGGACGTGGAGCAGGGCGCGGTGTCCTTCCGGTTCCGCGACGGCACGCAGATCAACGGCGTGCCGGTCGAGCGCGCCGTCGAGACGGTCGTGGACTGGGTGGCGCGACGCGAGAACGCCTCGCCCACGGCGGAACTCGTCCAGTGACGAACCAGCACGAGGAGCAGGACGGGGTCGGGGTCGACGACGCGTTGCAGCGGTTGTGGACCCCGCACCGCCTCTCGTACGTGCGCGGTGAGGGCAAGGCCGTCGGCGACGAGCCCGAGGGGTGCCCGTTCTGCCGGGTGATCGGGCTGGACGACGCCGAGGGCCTGATCCTGGCGCGCGGCGAGCTGGTGTTCGCGGTGCTCAACCTGTACCCGTACAACCCCGGCCACCTGATGGTGCTGCCGTACCGGCACGTGCCCGACTACACGGACCTGACCGGGGCCGAGACGGCGGAGTTCGCCGCGTTCACCCAGAAGGCGATGCGGGTGATCCGGTCCGCCTCCTCGCCGCACGGGTTCAACGTCGGCATGAACCAGGGCGTGGTGGCGGGTGCGGGCATCGCGGCCCACCTGCACCAGCACGTGGTGCCGCGCTGGGGCGGCGACGCGAACTTCATGCCGGTCATCGGCCACACGAAGGTCCTGCCGCAACTGCTCGGCGAGACCAGGCAGCTGCTGTCCGACGCCTGGTCCACCGCCGACTGACGGGACCAGGTTCACCGGGACGGACCAGTGCGGGGGACGTCCGACTCACCCGCGGTCAGCGCGGACGGCTCCCGCCGGTTCGTCGGCGGGCTCCCGAGCGGTGGCAGCCCGTCTCGACTGGGTGCCGCCGACGGGTGCCGCCGACGCCCGGCCCGTTCGACTGCCGCGTCCCCGGCGTTCGACTCGAAGGTCCTGAGTGGTCGACACGCGGGACTTGGGCGTTCGACTCAGGGGACTTGAGCGTTCGACACGCGGGGCCTGAGCGTTCGACACGCGAGGTCGGGGAAAGTTCAACTTTTTTGGGTTCGGCTTGAACGGACGGTGAGGCTGTCTCGTTCAGACCGGGTGTCCACGCCCGGCTGACGAGAGGTGCACACCCTGTGACGGCCATGACCGAGCCCGACGCGGTGCTGGGACTGCCCCCGGACGATCGCTCCCTGTTCCGGCGATTCGGCCGCGGTCCGACCGCGACACCGCCGTTCCACCGCATCCACCACGCCTTCGAGTCCCACGCGGCCCGGTCGCCGCACGCGCGGGCGGTCGAGCACGAGGGCGCCTGCGTCACGTACGGCGAGCTCGACCACCGCGCGAACGTCGTGGCGGCCGAACTCCTCGACGCCGGCGTGCGCCCCGGCGATCACGTCGGCGTCTTCTTAACGCGCTCGATCGAGCTCGTCGTCGGCATCCTGGCGGTGCTGAAGGTCGGCGCGGCGTACGTGCCGCAGGACGTCCGGATCACCCCGGCGCCCCACCTCGACCACGTCATCCGGACCGCCGGCATCGACGTCGTCCTGACCACCCGCGAGCACGCCCGGCACGTCCGCGGCCTCGCCGCGCCGAAGGTCCTCGTCCTCGACGCCATCCCGGACCGCCGCGTCGGCCCGCCACGCGCGGGGCACGGCGACACGGCCGTCGTCATCTTCACCTCCGGCACGACCGGCGTGCCCAACGGCGTCCGCGTCACCCACGCGAACCTCTGCAACGTCCTGCTCACCGCGCCCGGCGACCTGGGCATCGGACCGGGCGACCGGGTCGCGCAACTGCTCAACATCGCGTTCGACATGGCGGTGTGGGAGATCTTCGGCGCGCTCGCCCACGGCGCCACCTCCGTCATCCGCGGCCGGGACATCGCCACGACGGCGAAGACCGCCACCGTCCTCATCGCCACACCCGGCGTGCTGTCCACAGTGGACCCGCAAAGCTGTCCTGACGTGCGCGCGGTCGCCGTGGCCGGAGAGCGCTGCCCCAAACCCCTCGCCGACGCCTGGTCCGCCCGCGCCGCGTTCCACAACGCCTGCGGTCCCACGGAAGTCACGATCGTCAACACCGTGCAGCGCTACGACCCGCGGACGGGCCGGCTGACCATCGGCCGCCCCGTGCCCAACAGCACGGTCTACGTGCTCGACCAGGACCTGCGGCCGTGCCGGATCGGCGAGGTCGGCGAGATGTGGGCGGGCGGCGCGTGCGTCACGGCCGGTTACCTCGGCAACGACGTGCTGACCGCCCAGCGCTACCGGCCCGACCCCTTCCTCGGCGGCGAGAACCTGATGTTCCGCACCCGCGACCTGGGCCGCTGGACGCCCGACGGAGAGTTGGAGCACCACGGCCGCACCGACGACCAGGTCAAGGTCCGGGGCTTCCGGGTCGAGCTGGACGCGGTCACCTCCGCCCTGGAGACGACGCCCGGCTGCGCCCGCGCGACGACCGTCCTGCACGACGGCAGGCTGATCGGGTTCGTCAGCCCCGCCACCGTCGAACCCCGGGCGGCCACCGACGCGGTGGCCGGCGCCCTGCCCTACTACTGCGTGCCGTCGCTCGTCGTCGCGGTGGACGACCTGCCGCTGACCGCGCGCGGCAAAGTGGACCGGACCGCGCTCTCGTCGTTGGTGACGGTCGCATGACCACCACGCGCACCGACACGCCGTCGGCGCTGGGGCTCCGGCTCCGCAAGCGCCCGTTCACCCACCACAACCGGCTCGCCGCCGCCGTCGTCCTGGCCAACGTGGTCGCGGCGTTCGGCGTGGACGACGCGCGAGCGCTCGCGGACCTGGTCGTCGTGAACGTCGCCCTGGCCGTGCTGATCCGCCAGCAGCACGTGATCAACCTGCTGTTCCGGCTCGCCACGAGCGCGCCGACGACGTGGCCGCTGCGGGTCCGCTGGACGTTGGGCAAGGTCTACCACTTCGGCGGCCTGCACGTCGGCGCGGCCCTCAGCGCCACCGCGTGGTTCACCGCGCTCGCCGTGCTCCGGCCCGACCCGCTGACGTGGGCGATCCTGGCACTGATGGTGGCGATGGTGGTCTTCGCCCTGCCCGGCCTGCGCGCACGGCGGCACGACGTGTTCGAGCGCGTGCACCGCTTCGCCGGCTGGACCGTGCTCGCCCTGTTCGCCGCGCACTCCTCCCGGCAACCCGACTTCGTCGGCTCGACCCAGTTCTGGCTGCTCCTGCTGATCGTGGCGAGCGTCGCGCTGCCGTGGGCGCGGCTGCGGCGGGTGCCGGTGCGGATCGCCAGGCCGTCGCGGCACGTGGCGCTGGTGTCGTTCGACCACGGCGTGACGCCGTTCGCCGGCTCCTCGACCGCGGTGAGCCGCCACCCGCTGTTGGAGTGGCACTCGTTCGCCAACGTGCCGACGCCCGGCCGGACCGGTTTCCGGCTCACCATCTCGCGCGCGGGCGACTGGACCGGCTCGCTGATCGACGACCTGCCGGCGCACCTGTGGGTCAAGGGCGTGCCCACCGCCGGCGTCGGCAACATCGACAAGCTGTTCACCAGGGTGGTGTGGGTGGCCACCGGCAGCGGCATCGGCCCGTGCCTGCCCCACCTGCTGTCGCGGGAGACGCCGTCGCGCCTGGTGTGGTCCACCCGCACGCCCCGGGACACCTACGGCGACGAGCTGGTGGACGAGATCGAGGCCGTCCAGCCGGACGCGCTGGTCTGGGACACCGTCCGCGACGGCAAGCCCGACCTGGTGGAACTGGCGCTGCGCGCGCACCGGGAGTTCGACGCCGAAGCGGTGATCTGCATCTCGAACAAGAAGACGACCTGGCACGTGGTGGAGGAGCTGGAAGCGCGTGGCGTGCCCGCGTTCGGCGCCATCTGGGACTCGTGAGGAGACTTCGTGGACTACTCGACCCTGCTCGTCGAACACCAGGACGGCGTCACGACGGTCACCGTGTCCCGGCCGCCGGCGCGCAACGCGCTGTCCGGCCGGGTCCTGGCCGAGCTCGACGACTTCCTGTCCGGCGTCCTCGTCGGACCCGCGCCGCGCGGGATCATCCTCACCGGAGCGCCCGGCCCGGCGTTCATCGCGGGTGCGGACATCCGCGAGATGGCCGCGATGACGCCGGACGAGGGCGCGCGGTTCGGGGTGCTCGGCCAACGCGTCACCCGGTTGCTGGAGGAGGTGCCGTGCCCGGTCGTCGCGTGCGTGGACGGTTACGCGCTCGGCGGCGGCTGCGAGATGGTGCTGGCCTGCGACTTCGCCTACGCGACCCGACGCGCGGTCTTCGGCCAACCGGAGGTCGTGCTCGGCCTCGTCCCGGGCTTCGGCGGCTGCGTCCGGCTGCAACGCCTGGTCGGTCCCGCGGTCGCCCGCGAGCTGATCTACACCGGCAGGCACGTCGAAGCGCCGGAGGCGGCCCGGCTCGGGCTCGTCAACGCGGTCTTCGACGACCGTGGTGAGATGCTGGCCGCCGCGCGCGCGGTGCTCGGCCGGATCGCGGGCAACTCGGCCACGGCGGTGGCGCTGGCCAAGGCCGCGGTGAACGCCTCCCGCGGCACGACTGTGGCCGCCGGGCTGGCGATCGAGCTCGACGCGTTCCGCGAGGCGTTCACCACCGACGACATGCGCGAGGGCACGGCGGCCTTCCTCGCCAAGCGCCGGCCGGCCTTCCGGAGTCCTACCTCTCCGGATCCGACCTCTCCGGGCCGGACCCGGGAACCGCTGCTCCACGACTAGCCGAGGAGGTGCGCGATCAACGACACCCACATCGCCCTGCTGCGCTCCCTCCACGACGAGCACGCGCCCGCCCTGTGGCGGTACGTGCGGCGGCTGACCGGGGACGACGAGCTGTCCCGCGACGTGGTGCAGGAGGCGCTGCTGCGGGCGTGGCGCAACCCCAAGGTGCTCGAACAGGGCGCGACGGCGGCTCGGGCGTGGCTCTACACGGTGGCGCGCAACGTCGTGATCGACGAGCGCCGCAGCGCCCGCGCCCGCTGGGAGATCGGGTCGGAACGGCTGCCCGAACGGGCGCGCAACGACCACAGCGACTCCGCGTTGGACGCCTGGTTGGTGGCCGACGTGCTCACCCAGTTGACGCCGGAGCACCGCGCGGTGATCGTGCGTGCGTACTACATGGGCCAGTCGGTCGCCGAGCTCGCCGTCGTGCTGGACCTGCCGGAGGGCACCGTGAAGTCCCGGCTGCACTACGGTCTGCGGGCGCTGCGGGTGGCGTTGGAGGAGAAGGGGGTCACCGGACGTTGAGCTCGCCAGTCGATCCGTACCGGGACTGGGGTGCCGCGTACGTCCTGGGTTCGCTGTCGCCCGGCGAACGGCGGGAGTTCGAGGGCCACCTGGCCGGCTGCCCGGAGTGCTCGGGTGACGTGGCGTCCTTCGCGGGCGTGCCCGGCATCCTCTCGGTGGTGCCCCGCGACCGGGCGCTCGACCTGCTGGAGCCCGAGGTGGCCGCCGCCGAGCCGCCGCCGGCGGTGCTCACCGGCCTGCTGGCGGCCGAGCGGTCGCGACGGTGGCGCGCCCGGGTCCTGGTGGCCGCCGCGCTGGTCGTGGCGGCGTTCACCGGGGCGGCGGTCGCGGTGGTCGTGCGACCGGCCGCTCCCACCGACTCGACCGCGGTTGCGACGTCCGCGCCGACCACCACGCCGACGTCCGCGCCCGACGTGGCGATGCGCCAGACCGTCCCCAGCCCCGTGACCGCCAGCGTGCGGCTGGTGGACGAGCCGTGGGGCACCCGGATCGACGTGCTGTGCGCCTACGCCGTGCCGGCCGGGCCGCCGCCGCCCGAGTTCGCCTACGCCCTGCACGTGGTCGTGGCCGACGGCGCCTCGGTGCGGGTCGCGACCTGGACGGCGGGCCCCGGCTCGACCACCCGGCCGACCGCGACGACCGAGCTGGCCCGGTCCGACATCACCGGCGTCGAGATCAGATTGGTGCAGAACGACCTGGTCCTGCTCCGGGTGGAGTTCTGACCCGGCCCCCGGCCGCCGACGGCGGACCGCCCGACGATCACCCGCAGGCCCGGGACCTGCTGCAGGCGCACTTGCACGGCCGGATGCACGTGCGCCCGCCCGAACCGCCGCCGACGTGTCCCAGATCACCCGGGGCGACGGCCGGCGGGCACTCAGACACCTTCCTGGCCGATCGTCAAGAGGGGTGAGCGTCGATACGGTGCGTTGCATGACCGCACCTGAGCGTTCGCGGCTGGCCCGAGAACGGCTCTCGCGCGAGTTGCGGAGGCTGCGCACCGAGGCCAAGATGACCGGCACGGCCACGGCGCGCGCTACCGGGATGAGCCAGTCCAAGCTGTCGAAGATCGAGAACGGCATGCTCCTCCCGTCCGTGACCGACGTGGAGCGCCTGGTCGCCGAACTGTCCGCGACCAGGGAGACCAGGGTCGAACTGGTCGAGTTGGCCCGTCAGCTGCACGCCGAGGCGGAGACCCGCCGCGTGGTGCTGCACCGGGGGGCCCACCGCCACCAGCAGACCGTGGCCCGGATCGAGGCCCGGGCCACCACCAGCCGCTTCTTCCAGAACGCGGGTGTGCCCGCGCTGCTGCAGAGCGAGAACTACCTGCGGGTCGTGCACAGCGCGATGCCCTCGCACGAGCAGGACACCGCGATCGCCACGCTGCGCAGCCGTCGTGCCCGGATGGACGACCTGGGCAAGCGGTTCGTGTTCCTCCTCGCGGAGAGCGCGCTGCGCTGGCGGATGGGGTCCGCGGACCTGATGTGCGAGCAGATCGACCACCTCGTGCAGATCGTCCGAAGACCGAACGTGCAGCTCGGCGTGGTGCCGTGGACGGCGGACGCGAACATGGTGGCCCTGCACGGGTTCCAGGTGTACGACGAGCGGGTGGTGACGTTGAGCGTGCTGACCGGCAACGCGACCATCACCGACCCGCACGACGTGCGCGAGTACCTGGCGCTGTTCGGCAGGCTCGAACGGCTGGCGGTGCGCGACGACGCGTTGGAGGACCTGCTGGAGCAGATCTCCAGGGACCACCGCAAGCTCGGCTGAGCTGGGTGGTTAGGCTGCCGGTGACCACTTCGTCCCCGTCGGTAGGTGCCCCGCCACCCCATGCTGAACATCTTCGCCCGCGCGTCGGTTTCGCGCGTCACCGATCCGATCGGTGCGTGGCTGCTGCGCCGCGGCCTCACCCCGAACGCCGTGACGGTGCTGGGCACCGTCGGCTCCGTCGCCGTCTCGCTGTGGTTCATCCCGCGCGGGCAGCTCTTCGCGGGCGCGGTGCTGGTCGCCGCGTTCGTGCTGTTCGACCTGATCGACGGCGCGATGGCGCGCGCGCAGGGCGGCGGCACGAGGTTCGGCGCCGTGCTGGACGCGAGCTGCGACCGGATCGCCGACGGCGCGCTGTTCGCCGCCATCGCCTGGTGGGCGTTCGGCGCGGACGAGCACGGCCTGGCCGCGGCGACCCTGGTCTCGCTGGTCGGCGCGCAGGTCACGTCGTACGTGAAGGCGCGCGCCGAGGCGTCCGGGCTCTCCGCCGACGGCGGGGTGGCCGAACGCGCCGAGCGGTTCATCGTGGCGCTGCTCGGCATCGGCCTGCACGGGCTCGGCGTGCCGTACGTCCTGCCGGTGGCCCTGTACCTGCTGGCCGCGCTGGTGACGATCACCGTGGTGCAGCGCATCCTGGCCGTGAGCCGCGCCGCGAAGGAGCTCGGGACGTGACCGCTCGGGACATCAAGGGCGGCCTGGCCGACCTGGGCTACGCCGCCGGGTGGCGCCTGGCGCGGCTGCTGCCGGAGAAGACCGCGCGGGCGCTGTCCGACGCCGCCGCCGACCGGGCCGCGAAGCGCGGCGGCGGTGGCGTGCGCCAGTTGCGGTCGAACCTGCGCCGGGTCGTGCCGCAGGCGGGCGAGGCCGAGCTGGACGAGCTGGTGCGGCTGGCCGTGCGCTCGTACGCGCGGTACTGGCGCGAGGCGTTCCGGATGCCGTCGATGGACCAGGGGAAGCTCTACGCCGAGCTCGACCGGACGATGACCGGCGTCGAGAACCTGGACGCGGCGCTGGCCGGGGGACGTGGCGCGGTCATCGCGCTGCCGCACTGCGGCAACTGGGACATGGCCGGCGTCTGGCTGGTCGGGCACTGCGGCACGTTCACCACCGTCGCCGAGCGGCTCAAGCCCGAGTCGCTGTACCGACGGTTCATCGCGTTCCGGGAGAGCCTCGGCTTCGAGGTCGTGCCGCTGACCGGCGGCGACCGCAACCCGGCGCTCGTGCTCGCCGAACGGCTGCGCGCGAACCAGGTCGTCTGCCTGCTCGCCGACCGCGACCTCACCGCGGGCGGCGTGCCCGTGACGTTCTTCGGCGAGCGCACCATGATGCCCGCCGGTCCCGCGCACCTGGCCGCGACCACCGGCGCCGCGCTGATCCCGGCCGGCCTGTGGTTCACCGAGGACGGTTGGGTCATCCGGCTGCACCCGCCGATCCGGGTGCCCGGCACGGCGGGCGTGCCGGCGGCGACCCAGCAGATGGCCGACGTGTTCGCCGCCGACATCGCCGCGCACCCCACCGACTGGCACATGATGCAGCAGCTGTGGCTGGCCGACCTGCCGGAGAGCAGGCAGAAGGCGCTGCGCCGGGTGCTCGCCCGCCGGGGTGAGTCCGCGTGAAGGTCGGCATCGTCTGCCCCTACTCCTTCGAGGTGCCAGGGGGAGTGCAGGCGCACGTGGTCGACCTGGCCCGCGCGCTGCGCGGCCTCGGTCACGAGGTGGAGGTGCTGGCGCCCGCCGACGACGACACGCCGGTGCCGGAGTTTGTCACGTCGGCCGGTCGCGCGGTCGGCATCCCGTACAACGGTTCGGTGGCGCGGCT
The DNA here is from genome assembly GCF_050946825.1 of Actinosynnema sp. CA-299493. NCBI lineage: Bacteria > Bacillati > Actinomycetota > Actinomycetes > Pseudonocardiales > Pseudonocardiaceae > Actinosynnema > Actinosynnema sp. CA-299493. Next base: position 5,808,798 of record NZ_CP191993.1, on the reverse strand, counting down.
CTCGTTCGGACCGGTGTCGTTCACCCGCGTCCGGCGGTGGATCGCCGAGCACGACTTCGACGTGCTGCACCTGCACGAGCCGACCGCGCCGTCGCTGTCGATGCTGGCGCTGATGGTGGCCGACGGCCCGATCGTGGCCACCTTCCACACGTCGACGCCGCGGTCGAAGATGCTGTCGGCGTTCCAGGCGGTGCTGCAACCGTTCCTGGAGAAGATCACCGCCCGGATCGCGGTGTCCGCGCTGGCCCGCCGGGTGCAGGTGGAGCACCTGGGCGGTGACGCGGTGGAGATCCCCAACGGGGTCGACGTCGGGTTCTTCGCCGACGCGTCCCCGTTGGACGGCTACCCCCGCCCCGGCGGCACGGTCGGGTTCGTCGGCCGGTTCACCGAGCCGCGCAAGGGCATGCCGGTGCTGCTGGAAGCGTTCCGCGAGCTCGACGCGCCGGACGTGCGCCTGCTGGTGGTGGGTCGCGGCGACGAGGACGATCTGCGCAAGCAGGCGGGGCCGGAGCTGGCGTCGCGGATGGTGTTCCTCGGCATGGTGGACGACGAGACGAAAGCGCGCGCGCTGCGCAGCGTGGACGTCTACTGCGCGCCCAACACCGGTGGCGAGAGCTTCGGGATCATCCTCACCGAGGCGATGTCGGCGGGCGCGGCGGTGCTGGCCAGCGACCTCGACGCGTTCCGGCGCGTGCTCGACGACGGCAAGGCCGGCGTGCTGACCCCGGTCGGCGACTCGTCCGCGCTGGCCGCGGCGTTACGCGACCTGCTGACCGACCCCGTGCGGCGGGCCGACTACGTGGACGCGGCGCGGCAGCGGGTGATGTCGTTCGACTGGTCGGTGGTCGCCAACCAGGTGATGCGGGTTTACGAGAGCGCCATGGCGGCCGACCCGCGTCGGGTGGGTGAGGCGTGACCAGTTCCGGCGTCGCGACGACGTTCCTGGTGCTCCTGGCGCTGGCCGTGCTGGTCGGGCCGTGGACGCTGGGCACGGCCAACCGTCTCGACCGCCTGCACGTGCGCACGGACGCGGCCTGGGCGGCGCTGGACGCCGCCCTGGCGCGCCGCGCCGTGGTGACGCGAGCGGTGGCGGCGGTGTGCGGCAAGACCGAGCTGCGCGCCGCGGCGGACCGGGCCGAGCGGTCGGCGCGACCGGACCGCGAGGCGGCGGAGAACCGGCTCTCGGCGTTGCTGGACGCGCTCGACCGGTCCGTGCTGGAACCCGCGTTGGCGGCCGAGCTGTCCGACGCGGAGCAGCGGGTGGTGCTCGCCCGGCGGGTGCACAATGACGCCGTGCGCGACACGTTGGCGTTGCGACGGCGGCGGTCCGTGCGGTGGTTGCGGCTCGCCGGCACCGCGCCGACGCCGTCCTACTTCGAGATCGCCGAACCCGGCGGCGACGTCGAGGCGTCCACGTTGACCCAGCGCGTGTCGGCGCGGGTCGTGCTGCTGGACGCCGAGGACCGGGTGCTGTTGTTCGAGGGCTTCGACCCGAGCCGGCCGGACGAGCTGTTCTGGTTCACCGTCGGCGGTGGGGTGGAGCCGGGGGAGGACGTCCGGACCGCGGCGGTGCGGGAGCTGTTCGAGGAGACCGGTGTGGAGGTCTCCGACGACGAGCTGGTCGGTCCGGTGTGGAAGCGGCACGCCGTGTTCGCCTTCGACGGCTTGAACTACGCGGCGGTCGAGTGGTTCTTCGTCGGAAAGGTGGAGGCAGTCGACGTGGACACCTCGCGGTTCAACGAGATCGAGCAGCAGACCATCCGCCGGCACCGGTGGTGGTCGGTGGCGGAACTGGCGTCCACCGACGCGACGGTGTACCCGGTGCAGCTGGCCGAGGTGCTGCCCGGCGCGCTGGTCGGGTGGGACGGCACGACCCGTTCGGTCCGATGATCGGGATCTCGAGCCGGCTGGACGACGTCGTCGCCTTCTACCGCGCCCTGGAGGAGTCGGACCGGCCCCGCGCGTACTTCGAGTTCGTGGACGTGGAGGGCTGGGTCGACGAAGGCGCGCGTGCGCTCTACGAGACCGTGGAGCACGAGGGCGAGCTGATCGCGATCCGGCAGATCGAGCTGCCTTCGGCGGGCGGGATGCACCGCTACTCGTGGCGGCGGCTGGAGGACGCCTACGGCGGCCTCACCGACGAGCCGATCGACCCGCACGACGACCCGGTCAAGCCGATACCCCGGGAGACCTTCGTCGACCAGTGGAACTCGTCGCCGTACGAGGTGTGACCGGCCCGGCACACGAGTGGTCGACCCTCGCTTTCCCGTTCCCGTCGCCTTATGGTGATTCGGCCGGTCCGGTCCCGGGCGGACCTCGACCTGTCCGCGCACGTGCCCGCCACCGCCACGTCGGTGACGCTCAACCTCACCGGCACCGAGCCGACGGCGTCCACGCACGTGATCGCGCACCCGGCCGGTTCGACCCGGCCGGTCGCGTCGAACCTGAACCTGGTCGCGGGCCGTGACACGGCGAACGCCGCGGTCGTCGCGCTCGACGGCAACGCGCGGATGGCGCTGTTCAACAACGCGGGCTCCACGGACCTGCTCGTGGACGTCGCCGGCTACTTCGCCACGCCCACCCCGTGCACCGTCGACTGCCTGCACGCCTGGGGCGCCGACCACGGCGTGACCCCATCGCCTCGACCGTGGCCGTGGCCGTCCGGCGTCACCGCGGTCGACGCCGGCGACCTGAACACGCTCGCGCTCAGGTACGACGGCTCGGTGTGGTCGTGGGGCGACAACCAGTTCGGCCAGTTCGGCGCGGGCACCACGGGCGGTCGCTCGGACGTGCCGGTGAAGGTCTCCGGGCTGAGCGGCGTGACCGCGGTGGCCGCCGGCACCTGGACGGGCTACGCGCTGAAGTCAGACGGCACGGTGTGGTCGTGGGGCTGGGGCGAGGCCGGCCAGCTCGGCGCGGGCGCCCCGATCGAGTCGAACGTCCCCGTGCGGGTGCACGGCCTCACCGGCGTGACGGCCATCGCCGCCGGCGGGCTCGGCATGTTCGCGGTGGTGCCGAGGTAGGCGTGGCCGCCGGCGGGCCCGTGACGCCGGTCCGCCGGGCACGTCGGTGTGCGGTGCGCGGTCAGAGGATGAACGTGGCGATCATCTGACCGAGCAGCCGCACGTCGGCGTGGCCCTTGAACTCCAGCCGCACCTGACCCAGGCCGCTGAACCACAGGTCGAGCTCGGCGTCCATGTCGAACGTGCCCGCCGTCTCGATGGAGAACGCCTGCACCCGGCTGTAGGGCAGCGACGTGAAGTCCTTCTTGCGGCCGGTCATGCCCTGGACGTTCACCGCGATCACCCGCTTGGTGGTGAACACCACGAAGTCGCGCACCGTCTTGAAGCTCGACACGATCTGCTCGCCCTGGATCAGGATCGGCGACACCTGCGACGCGATGTCCTCGGGCCGGCACGGTGCCAGCTTGAAGACTGACTGCTTCTCGAAGTCGATCACGCGTTCGACGGTACCGGCTATCGCGGCCACCCCGCCGGGTTGGAGGCCGATTCCCGGGAGATCCCCGACCCCGTCTCCGGGTGATCCCCGAACCTCGCGGCGTGCAGGTGGGCGAAGAAGTAGCAGAACGCCTCGCACTCGGCGTCCTGCACCGCCACGCGCGGATCGCGGGCCACGGCCTCGTAGAACTCCTGGCCGAGGGCGAGGATGAAACCGCGCGCGTAGAGGAAGCCGTCGTCCGAGCCGTCGGTGACCTCCTGGACGTCGGCCCGGTCGATCTCGTGCAGCTTGCGCTCGGCCACCCGGTCCAGCGCGGTCAGCTCCTCGGCGGACAGCCCCTCGCACGCCCGCGCCAACGCCAGGAGCACGGTGTCGAGGTGCTCCTCCAGCTCCGCGGCCTCCTCGAAGACCTCCGCGGACGTGTCGCGCTTGGCCAGGGCCCGGCGCACCTCGTTCGGCCCGGGGCCGAGCCCGGCCCACGCTTCTTCCAGCATCGCCCAGAAACGGGCCTCTTCGGCAGCGGTCGGAATGATCATGCGGTGACGCTAGCAACGGGGTCCGACAATCCCGGGTGCTCCCGCGCCGACGAAGACACCCGATCGGGTCAACCGTGGCCCGGCGGTACCGCTCTGACCTCTTGGGCTGAAACCCCGCGTTCGGGCTGGAACCCGCTGGTCGGACGTCCTAGCGTGCCCGCATGGAGTCACGCGCGTCGAACGCGCTCAGCCGCGAGCTGGGAGATGCCCTCCGCCAGGCCCGCCGCCGGTCGACGGTGAGGTTCGGGGACCTGGCCGAGGAGCTGGGTTGGTCGCAAGCCCGGATCTCGAAGGTGGAACGCGGGCTGCGCGGCACGAGCCCGCTGGACGTCGCCCGCTACGTCGGCCACCTCCGGTCGGACCAGGCGACCTACGACCACATCATGGAGTTGGCCGAGGAGCGCAACACCGGCCACCTCGTCCGGCCGCACGAGATCGCGATGCCCGACAGCCTGCGCGCGCTCCTCCTGCACGAGCAGACGGCCGAGGTCATCTGGTCGTACGAGATCACCGCCATCCCAGGGCTGCTCCAGACCGCGGACTACGCCGCCGCGCTGATCGCCCCGACCGACGGTGAGCACCGCGTGACCGAGCGGATGGCCCGTCAACGGATCTTCGAGCGGCCTCGGCCGCCTGCGGGGCACTTCTTCCTCCTCGAATCCGTTCTGCACCACGTGGTGGGCGGTCCGCAGGTGATGTACGAGCAGTTGCTGCAACTGCTGTTCCGCGGTGGCGTGCGGCTGGTGACCTTCGCGGACCAACTGCCCCGAACTCTGGCGGCGGCGTTCACCTTCATGACCTTCGCTGATCACCCACCCGTGTCGTATGTCGAGACCGGGCTCCTGGCGGTGGTCTCGGACAGCCCCGAGACCACCGCCCAGTTCGAGCAAGCCTGCAATGACCTCGACCGAGTGGCGTTGGATGAGGAACAATCGCGGTCGGTGTTCGCCCAGTGGGCGGATCGCTACGACCGACTGCGGGAGGAACAGCGTGGAGGCGAGGCAGTGGCGTAAGAGCAGCTACAGCCAGGGGGCCAACACCAACTGCGTGGAGGTGGCGTTCGCGCCCGAGGTCGTCGGCGTGCGGGACTCCAAGAACACCGCGCCGCGCCTGGCCTTCACACCGACCGCCTGGCGCGCTTTCCTCGGCGCACCGCCACGGCGATGAACGACGCCGGTCCCCGGGATCGCCCCGGGAACCGGCGTCGGGTCACACCCGGCCGATCACCTCGTTGCCGTAGGACGCCAGCGTCTTGTCCTTATCGTCGTGCATGAGGTACAGCGCGAAGTTGTCCACGCCGACCTCCCGGAGCTCCTGCAACCGGTCCACGTGCGCGGACGCCGGGCCGAGCAGGCAGAACCGGTCCACGATCGAGTCCGGCACGAAGTCCGTCGACCGGTTGCCCGCCTTGCCGTGGTGGGCGTAGTCGTAGCCCTCCCGGCCCTTGATGTAGTCGGTCAAGGCGGCGGGCACCGCGCCCGAGTCGCCGTACCGCGCGACCAGGTCGGCCACGTGGTTGCCGACCATCCCGCCGAACCAGCGCAGCTGGTCGCGCTGGTGCGGCAGGTCCGTGCCGACGTACGCGGGCGCGGCCACGCACATCGTGATCTCCGACGGGTCGCGGCCGGCGGCCACGGCCGCTTCCCGCACCGTCCCGATCGTCCACCGCGCGATGTCCACGTCCGCGGTCTGGAGGATGAACCCGTCCGCCTGCTCGCCGACCACCTTCAGCGCCCGCGGCCCGTACGCGGCCATCCACACCTCCAGCTTGCCGTCGCGCACCCACGGGATGCGCACCGGCGTGCCGTGGTGCTCGGCCTCCCGACCCTCGGCCAGGTCCTTGATCACGGTCATGGCCCGGCCCAGCGTGGCCAGCGACGCGGGCTTCTGCCCGATCACCCGCCGGGCCGAGTCGCCGCGCCCGATGCCGCACACCGTGCGGTTGCCGAACATGTCGTTCAAGGTCGCGAACAGCGACGCCGTCACCGACCAGTCCCGCGTGCTCGGGTTGGTCACCATCGGGCCGACGACCAGCTCCTTCGTCGCCGCCAGCACCTGCGAGTAGATGACGAACGGCTCCTGCCACAGCACGACCGAGTCGAACGTCCAGCCGTACCGGAAGCCGTTGTCCTCGGCGGCCCTCATGCCGGCCACCACGTCCCGCGCGGGCGGGTCGGTCTGGAGCACTACCCCGAAGTCCACTGCCGCCCCCTACACCAGGTACTGGTTCAGCTCGCGGGACAGGAACTTCCCGTGCCCGGTCGCGCCGTGGAAACCGCCGGCGTCCACGACCACCCGGCCGCGCGAGAGCACGGTGTCGACCTTGCCGGTGATCTCCATGCCCTCGTACGCGGAGTAGTCGACGTTCATGTGGTGCGTGGCCGCCGAGATGACCTGCCGCGCGTTCGGGTCGTACACCACGACGTCGGCGTCCGCGCCGGGCGCGATGACGCCCTTGCGGGGGTGCAGGCCGAACATCCGCGCGGGCGTGGTGGAGCAGATCTCCACCCACCGCTCCAGGCTGATCTCGCCCTTCACCACGCCCTGGTGCAGCAGGTCCACGCGGTGCTCGACCCCCGGCATCCCGTTGGGGATCTTGGAGAAGTCACCGCGCCCGAGCTCCTTCTGGTCCTTGAAGCAGAACGGGCAGTGGTCGGTCGACACCACCGACAGGTCGTTGGTGCGCAGGCCGCGCCACAGCTCGGACTGGTGCTCCTTGGGCCGCAGCGGGGGAGAGGCGACGTACTTCGAGCCCTCGAAGTCCGGTTTCGCCAGGTCTTCCAGCGACAGGTACAGGTACTGCGGGCACGTCTCGGCGAACACGTTCTGGCCGGTGTCGCGCGCCTTCGTCACCGCGTCCAGCGCCTGCGCGGCGGACAGGTGCACGATGTAGAGCGGCGACCCGGTGACCTTGGCCAGCGTGATGGCGCGCGAGGTGGCCTCGCCCTCCAGCTCGGCGGGCCTGGTCAGGCCGTGCTCGACGGGGTCCGTGCGGCCCTGCGCGAGCGCTTGCGCGACCAGCTGGTCGATCGCGATGCCGTTCTCCGCGTGCATCATGATCGTCGCACCGGTCTCGCGGGCCTTCTGCATGGCGCGCAGGATCTCGCCGTCGGTGGCGTAGAAGACGCCGGGGTAGGCCATGAACATCTTGAACGTGTTCACGCCCGCGTCGATGCAGGACTCCATCTCCTTCAACGACGTGTCGGTGACGTCGGAGACGATCATGTGGAACCCGTAGTCGACGGCACACCGGCCGTCCGCCTTGGCGTGCCACTTGTCCAGGGTGGACAGCAGCGAGGAGCCCTTGGGCTGCACGGCGAAGTCGATGATCGTGGTGGTGCCGCCCCACGCCGCCGCGATCGTGCCGGTCTCGAACGTGTCGGCGGAGAACGTGCCGCCGAACGGCATCTCCATGTGGGTGTGCCCGTCGATGCCGCCGGGGATCACGTACTTGCCCGCGGCGTCGATCGTCTCGTCCGCCTGCACGGGGAAGCCCGGCGCGAGCAGCGCGGCGATCTTCTCGCCGTCCACCAGCACGTCGGCCGCGAACGAGCCGGTGGCGTTGACCACCGTGCCGCCCTTGATCAAGGTGCTCACGGCTTCACCAGGCCCTCGTAGGTGTCGGGGCGGCGGTCGCGGTAGAACGCCCACAGGTCGCGCACCTCGGCCAGCAGGTCCATGTCCAGGTCGCGGACCACGATCTCCTCCTCCGTGTCGGAGGCCGCCTCGCCCACGAGCTGCCCGCGCGGGTCGGCGAAGTACGACTGGCCGTAGAAGTCGTTGTCGCCCAGCGGCTCCACGCCGACCCGGTTGATCGTGCCGACGTAGTACTCGTTCGCCACGGCCGCCGCGGTCTGCTCCAGCCGCCACAGATACTCCGACAGGCCGCGGCTGGTCGCCGACGGGTTGAACACGATCTGCGCGCCGTTCAGCCCGAGCGCCCGCCAGCCCTCCGGGAAGTGCCGCTCGTAGCAGATGTAGACGCCGACCTTGCCGACGGCGGTGTCGAAGACGGGGTAGCCGAGGTTGCCCGGCTTGAAGTAGAACTTCTCCCAGAACCCCTTGACCTGCGGGATGTGGTTCTTGCGGTGCTTGCCGAGGTACGTGCCGTCCGCGTCGATCACGGCGGCGGTGTTGTAGTAGATCCCCGGCTGCTCCTCCTCGTACATCGGCACGACGAGCACCACGCCGAGCTGCCCGGCCAGCTCGCACATCAGCTCGGTCGTCGGGCCGTCGGGGATGCCCTCGGTGTAGGAGTAGTAGTCCGCGTCCTGCACCTGGCAGAAGTACGGCCCGTAGAACAACTCCTGAAGGCACACCACCTGCGCGCCCTGCGACGCGGCGGACCGGACCGCCTCGACCGCGTTCGCGATCATCGACTCCTTGTCGCCGGTCCACTTCTGCTGCACCAGACCAGCTCGGATGATGTGGCTCACGCGTTCTCCCTCCGTGGCGCCAGCGCCAGGTAGACGAGCATGCCGCCGACCAGGCCGACGACCCAGTTGTAGTCGTAGAGCGGTTTGAGCAGGGGGATCAGGCCGTCGGCCGGGAACGGCCCGTTGTACGCGCCACCGACCGCGAGCACGGAGCCCACCAGCGTGGCGACGACCGCCCGCCAGTTCCAGCCCGCCTTGAACCAGTACGCGCCCCGCCCGGCCAGGTACAGGTCCGGCAGCTCCAGCCGCGTCTTCGCCAGCACCCAGTAACCGGCCACGAACACGCCCGCCACGGACGCCAGCAGGCCGCCGTAGAAACCGAGCCAGGCGAAGATGTAGACGCCCGGGTCCGAGATCAGCCGCCACGGCTGGATCAGGATGCCGATCACGCCGGTGACCAGGCCGCCGACCGCGAACGTGATCTTCTTGGGGAACGCGTTGGAGAAGTCGTAGGACGGGCTCACCACGTTCGCCGCGAGGTTCGCCGAGACCGTCGCCAGCACCAGCGCCACCAACGCCACCAGCACCACCGCGGTGCTGTCGAACCGGCTCGCCAACTCGGCGGGGTCCCAGATCGCCTCGCCGTACAGCGCCATCGCGCCGGACGTGGTCAGGATCGCCACGATGGCGATGAACGACATCGTGGTGGGCAGGCCGAGGAGCTGGCCGACGACCTGCTTGCGCTGGCTGCCGCCGAACCGGGTGAAGTCCGGCATGTTCAGCGACAGCGTCGACCAGAACGCGATCATGCCCATCAGCGACGGGAAGAACACCTTCCAGAAGTCCGCGCCCCAGCCGAGCTTGGACGGCTCCGACAGGATCGGGCCGAAGCCGCCCGCCTTCACCGCCACGTACCCGAGCAGGACCAGGAAACCGATGCTGACCAGCGGCGCGGTCCAGTTCTCGAACCGGCGGATCGCCTCCATGCCGCGCCAGATGATCAGCATCTGCACCACCCAGAACGCCAGGAAGCACAGCCACAGCGTCCACACCTGGCCCAGCACGACCGGCGCGTCCACCCACCCGTCGCCGGCCAGCCTGCCCACGATCACGTGCAGCGCCTTGCCGCCGACCCACGTCTGGATGCCGAACCACGCGCACGCGATGAACGCGCGCAGCAGCGCCACCAGGTTCGCGCCCCGGATGCCGTAGAACGCGCGGGCGAACACCGGGAACGGGATGCCGTACTTCGTGCCCGCGTGGCTGTTGAGCAGCATCGGGACCAGCACGATCAGGTTGCCCAGGGTGATGGTCAGGAACGCCTGCAACCAGTCCATCCCCAACGCGACCAGCGACGCGGCCAGCGTGTAGCTGGGGATGTTGTGCGCCATGCCCATCCACAGCGCGAAGAAGTTGTACGTGGACCAGGTGCGCCGCTCCAGCGGCACCGGCGCCAGGTCCGAGTTGTAGTGCGGGCTGTCCGCTATCGCCGAATGATCACGGAGCTCGACGCGGCCGTCGGGGTCGGTCGTGACCTGGGTTGCGGAGTCAAGGGCCATCGGTCACTTCCCTGTTACGCTCGTGGAACACCCTTCGCGCGGACCGTTCGGCGCGATTTCCATCCCGGCATCCTCCGGTCGGCCCGCGTGCCTCGGCAGTGGCAAAGTGTCCACGCTTGCCATGATCAGGGCACACTCTGTTCATTGCCACTCAAGCCGCTGGTCCGGGCCGGTGCGCATGGCCCCGACCGGCCCTCGACTGGCGGGTGAGCGGTGACCTAACGTCCGTCGGATGAAGCTCGAACTGCGGCACCTGCGGGTCGTCTGCGCGATCGCGGACGCGGGCAGCCTGTCGAAGGCGTCCTCACTGTTGGGCCTGGCGCAACCCGCCCTCACGGCCCAACTGCACCGGATCGAAGGCCTGCTCGGCGGCAAGCTGTTCGAGCGCGACCACCGGGGCGCCCGGGCGACCGTGCTCGGCGAGCTCGTGCTGGAGCGGGCGCGCGTGCTGCTGCCCGCGTTCTCCCGGTTGCAGGAGGACGCCACCCGCCTGCTGGACGACACCGTGCCCGGCGACCGGTACCGGGTCGGCGCGGTGAACGGCCCGATGCTCGGCGGGCTGGTGCACCGGCTCACCGAGTCGCACCCCGGCGCGCACGTCTCCACGCAGGTGTCGTGGTCCGGCGGCGAGCTGTCGGCCATGGTCGCCGCGGGCAGGCTGGACTACGTGCTGGTCGGCGTGTGCGGCGACGCGCCGCCGCCGTCGGAGCACGGGCTGACGTGGCACGTGATCGCGGTCGACCCGGTGTTCGTGCTGATGCCGGAGGACCACCCGTTCACCGTGTTGGCGGAGGTGGAGCTGGGTGCGCTGAAGGACATGCAGTGGGCCGTGACGCCGGGCGACGGGTGCTTCGGCGACTGCTTCGTGGCCGCGTGCAGCCGGGCCGGCTTCACCCCGCGCACGATGTACGAGGTCGACATCAACAGCTGCATCGACCTGGCCGCGTCCGGCGACGCGGTGGCGCTGTGCCAGCCGACGTTCCGCCGCACACCGGGCCTGGTCGCGATGCCGCTGGCGGGCGCGCCGCTGCGGTGGCGGCACCTGATCGGCTGGGACCCGGAAGGACCGGCCGCCACCTTCGGCCCGCAGGTGCTCCGGTACGCCGCCGAGGCCTACCGGGAGACGGCGGAGCGCAACCCGCGCTACGCGGGCTGGCTGCCGGCGCACCCGGAGTACGGCGCGGTGCCCCCTCAGGCACTGGTCTGACCACCCTGCGGCCCCAGGCCCGACCACGCTCCGGCCCGGGGTGCCCGGTCACCCACTTCGGGCCTGAGGTGTTCGGCCGAGTGCTTCGGACCTGAGGTGTTCGGTCGCGTGGCCGGCTCCGGGACCGGCCGTCGTGAGGCGGCCCGGACACCCGGGCCATCACCGCGTCTTATGACCTGAGTGGTATTACCGCGAACAGTCCCGCGGACCTACCTTTCACGGGGAATCCCTGCCCTCCTTCGAGGAGAATTCCCCATGTCAGCACTGTTGAGACCCCTCACGCTCGCCGTGGCGCTCGTCGCGGCGGGCATCCTGACCCCCGCCGCCGCCCAGGCCGCGCCCGCCGGCCAGGACGCCGAAGTCCTGTCCGCCATCCAGCGCGACCTCGGCCTGGACGCCGACGAGGCGCGTGCCCGGCTGGCCGCCGACGAGCGCTCCGCCGACACCGCGCGCGGCCTGCGCAAGAGGTTGGACAGCCGGTTCGGCGGCGCGTGGATCGACTCGTCCGGCACGCTCACCGTCGGCGTGACCCGCGCGTCCGACGTGGACCAGGGCGGCGTGCGGACCAAGCTCGTCCAGCGCAGCGAGCGCGACCTGGACGCGGTGAAGTCCGCATTGGACGCGAACGTGGCGCGCGCGCCGAAGTCCGTGCCCGGCTGGTACGTCGACCTGCCCACCAACACCGTCGTGGTCAAGTCCAAGCCCGGTGACCTCGCCGCCGCACGCGCGTTCGTCGCGTCCTCCGGCGTCGCCGCGTCGGCCGTCCGGTACGCCGCCACCACCGAGGCGCCCCGCCCGCTGATCGACGTGATCGGCGGCAACGCCTACACCATCGGCAGCGGCACCCGCTGCTCGGTGGGCTTTTCCGTCAACGGCGGCTTCGTCACCGCCGGGCACTGCGGCTCCACCGGCGCGTCGACGGCCAACCCGAGCGGCACGTTCCGCGGGTCGAGCTTCCCCGGCAACGACTACGCGTGGGTGCAGGTCGCGGCGGGCAACACCCCGCGCGGCCTGGTCAACAACTACGCCGGCGGCACGGTGTCGGTCGCGGGCTCGCAGGACGCGCCGGTCGGCTCGACCGTGTGCCGCTCCGGGTCCACCACGGGCTGGCACTGCGGCGCCATCCAGGCCCGCAACTCGTCGGTGACCTACCCGCAGGGCACAGTGACCGGCCTGATCCAGACCACGGTGTGCGCGGAGCCCGGCGACTCGGGCGGCTCGCTGCTGGCCGGCACGCAGGCGCAGGGCGTCACCTCCGGCGGCTCGGGCAACTGCTCGTCCGGCGGCACCACGTACTTCCAGCCGGTCAACGAGATCCTCCAGACCTACGGCCTGACCCTGGTCACCGGTGGCGGCGGCGACCCGAACCCGCCGACCGGCTGCCAGAGCTCGGAGACCACGTACAGCGGTTCCCTGGCCACCGGCGGTCAGGCGTACCAGCCGAACAACAGCTACTACCAGTCCACGGTGTCGGGCGCGCACGTCGGCTGCCTGGCCGGCCCCGGCGGCGCCGACTTCGACCTCTACCTCCAGAAGTGGAACGGCAGCTCCTGGGCGGTCGTGGCCACGGGCGACAGCCCCGGCGCGAGCGAGACGGTCACCTACAACGGCACAGCCGGCTACTACCGCTACCGCGTGCACGCGTACAGCGGCTCCGGCAGCTACACGCTCGGGGTCACGAACCCCTAGCCCGGGGGGAAAGCCGCTGCGGGACCGTGTCGCCCTTACGTCTCCCCGACACGGTCCCGCACGGCCCCCAATCCGTCCACCCGATCAGGGTTACCTGATCGGGTGGGCCGGGATACGGAGCGTCAGTCACCTGATCGAGCGGTCAAGGGAAGGGGGTCTGGCGGTCGATGCGGAGTAGGTCAACTTGCAGGTCCCCAACCAGGTTAGGAACACCGTGTCCGGATACCGCACGCGCGGACTCCTGCGTGCCGCCGCCCTGCTCGCCGTTGGTACCTCTCCGCTGCTCGCGTCCGCCGCGTCGGCGGCCGAAGGTCCCACCGAGATCGTGGACGGCACGATCGGCAAGATCGGCAACGCCCCCGAGGTCGGCCTCGACGCGACCAGGCCCGTCACCGACCTGCTCAGCGGCCAGGCCGTGAAGCTGCCCGCGCCGCTGCCCGGCGGCACGTCGGACGTCACGGCGCCCACGGTGGCCGCACCGGCCGCGCTCAAGGCGCCCGCCGCGCCCCGGCTGCCGTTCGTGGGCGACGTCCTCGCGCCGCAGGCCCGCGCCCTGCCCGGCGTGCCGGAGCTGCCGGTGAAGCCGCCGATCTCGGGCCCGAGCGAGATGCCCGACCTGACCGGTGAGCTCGGCAAGCTGCCCGTGCCGACGCCGCTGGGCTAAGTCGCGGAGGTGGGCGGGCGGGGTAGCTGAGGATCCCGCTCGCCCATCTCCTGCACCAACAACGCCACGTACAGCGAGAGCACGGACTCCGGGTCCTCCAGGGACACCCCGAGCACCTGCTCGATCCGGCTCAACTGCTGGTAGTACGCGGTGCGGGAGAGGTGCGCGGCAGCCGCGGCGGCGGACTTGTTGCCGCCGTGCTCGCAGAAGCACCGCAGCAGCTCCATTAACCGGGTGCCCTGGTTGGCGTCACGCGACAGCAGCGTGCCCAACTCGCGGTCCGCGAACGCGATCACCCGCTCGTCCTCGCGCAGCAGGTGCAGCAGCCCGCGCAACCGCACGTCGTCCAGCCGGTGGTAGAGCCTGGTGCCCGACGACCGCAGCGCCGCACCCGCCACGTGCGCCGCCTCGCCCAACGACCGCCGCACGTCCGGCACCGCCGTCACGGTCGTGCCGACGGCCACCACCACGGGCAACGCGTGCTGCGTCTCCGCCGCCCGCCGGTGCACCTCCCGCGCCAACCGCCGCAGCACACCGTCCAACCCCGCCTGCGGCGGCAACGACAGCAGCGCCCGCACGCTCGTGTCGTCCACGACGCCGACGAGCGCGGGCACGGTCACCCGCCGGGCCGCCAACGCCGTCGCCTCGGCCAGGTCCCGCAGCACCTCCTGCGACGCCAACGCCTGCGCGGGCACGCTCGCCGTGCCCGGCCGGATCGCCACCCCGACCAGCTGCCGCCGTTCCAGCGGCACGCCGAGCGCCGCCGCCCGCGCCGGCAGGTCGTGCGGCGGCTGCCCGAGCAGCTGGGTGAGCAACGTCCGGTGCGTCTGCCGCTCCAACGACTCCCGGTCCCGCGCCACCAGCCGGTGCACGGCTAACGCCGACGCCGCGCGTTCGGCCACCACGACGTGCCGGTGCGGCGGCTGCTCGGGCGAGAGCAGCACCAGCCGCCCCCAGTCCGCGCCCCGCGCGCCGACCACCGTCACCAGCCACCCGGCCTGCTCGTGGTACGCGGTCCGCTCCGACACGGCCACCGCGCGCGACCGCTGACCCCAGTCGGCCAGCAGCGCGGTCGGGTCCTGACCGGCCGCGTCGTAGGCCAGCACCTCGTGCCCCAACGTCTCCAGCACCACCGGCAACCCGGCCGTCCGCGCCACCTCGCGCAGCACCTCGGCGGGCTCGGCACCGGCCACGGTCAACGCGGTGAACGTCTCGTGCACCTGCTCGGCCGCCCGCAGCTCGGCCAGCTGCGCGTCCACGATCAGCGACACCACGGCCTCGGTCACCGACACGAACCGGGTCTCCCGCGCCAACGTCACCAGCGGCAGCTCGTGCTGCTCGGCGGCGGCGACCAGCGCGCCCGGCAGCTCGTCGCTCCACCGCCGCACCAGTTCGACGACCAGCCCGGACGCGCCGACCGACGCGAGGTCGGCGACGTAGCGGCGCAGCCCGTCCGGGTCGTCGGGCAGCGCGATGCCGGTGGTCAGCACCAGCTCACCGCCGCGCAGCAGCTGCGCGATGTCGGCCACCTCGGCGACGTGCACCCACCGCACCCGGCGGCCCATCCCGGCCGCGCCCGCGACCACGGCGGGCCGGCCGCGCCGGACCACGGGCAGGGCCAGCGCTTCGGCGACCGTGGGGTACATGGACACAACGTAATCCGCCGGCCCGGAAAGGGGTACAGGTTGTCCATGGCGGCCTTCCGCACCGCCGACCAGACTCCACTGGGGGACCTACGACCGGAGGACGCGATGGGACACGAGGAGTTGCTGGCCCGGCACCGCGCGGTGATGCCCGACTGGATGGCCCTCTACTACGAGCACCCGATCGAGCTGGCCAGCGCGAGCGGACGCCGCGTCACCGACCGCGAAGGACGCACCTACCTGGACTTCTTCGCCGGCATCCTGACCAACGCGGTCGGCTACGACGTCGCCGAGATCTCCGACGCGATCCGGTCCCAGCTCTCGACCGGCGTGCTGCACAGCTCCACGCTCTACCTGATCCGCTCGCAGGTCGAGCTGGCGGAGAAGATCGCCGAGCTGTCCGGCATCCCGGACGCCAAGGTGTTCTTCACCAACTCCGGCACCGAGGCCAATGAGACGGCGCTCATGCTGGCCACCCAGTTCCGCCGCAGCGACCAGGTCCTCGCGCTGCGCAACTCCTACCACGGCCGGGCGTTCGCCACGGTCGCGATCACCGGCAACCGGGGCTGGTCGGCGTCCTCGCTCAGCCCGGTGAAGGTCAG
The DNA here is from genome assembly GCF_050946825.1 of Actinosynnema sp. CA-299493. Lineage (NCBI taxonomy): Bacteria > Bacillati > Actinomycetota > Actinomycetes > Pseudonocardiales > Pseudonocardiaceae > Actinosynnema > Actinosynnema sp. CA-299493. The sequence continues at coordinate 5,793,063 of NZ_CP191993.1, read as the reverse complement.
CTGGGTGCACGGCGGCTACCGGTACCGCAGCCCGTTCAAGGACCTCTCCGACGCCGACTACGTCAAGGCGTGCGTGGCCGACCTGCGCGAGGTGATCGAGACGACCACCGCGGGCGACGTGGCGTGCATGATCGCCGAGCCGATCCAGGGCGTCGGCGGCTTCTCCTCGCCGCCAGACGGGTTGTTCGGCGCGTTCAAGGAAGTGCTGGACGAGTACGGCATCCTGTTCGTCTCCGACGAGGTGCAGACCGGGTGGGGCCGCACCGGGGAGCACTTCTGGGGCATCCAGTCGCACGGCGTGACGCCCGACGCGATGACGTTCGCCAAGGGCCTCGGCAACGGTCTCGCGATCGGCGGCGTGGTCGCGCGCGGGGACCTGATGGACTGCCTCACGGCCAACTCGCTGTCCACGTTCGGCGGCAACCCGATCGCCACCACCGGCGCGCTGGCGACGTTGGACTACCTGCTCGACCACGACCTCCAGGCCAACGCCGCCAAGCTCGGCGAACGGCTGATCGACGGGCTGCGCGACATCGCCGCGGACCGGCCCGCGGTCGGCGACGTGCGCGGCAAGGGCCTGATGATCGGCATCGAGATGGTGGGCCCGGACGGCGCGCCGGACTCGGCGAGGGCGGTCGCGGTGCTGGAGGGCACCCGGGAACGCGGGCTCCTGGTGGGCAAGGGCGGTCTGTACGGCAACGTCATCCGCCTCGCCCCGCCGATGACGTTGACCGAGGACGAGGTCGAGGAAGCGCTCGGCATCCTGGAGGACGTGCTGTGACTGCTTCGCCCAAGAGGATCACGCACTGGATCGGCGGCAAGCCGTGGGGCGGTGACGTCGCGCGTTCGGGCGACGTCCACGACCCGGCGACCGGGCGGGTGGCGGGCCGGGTCGACTTCGCCGACGAGTCCGTCGTGGACGAGGCGGTGGCGGCGGCGCGCGGCGCGTTCGGGTCATGGCGCAACGCGTCGCTGGCGCAGCGGTCGAACGTGATGTTCGCGTTCCGCGAGCTGCTGAACGCCCGCAAGGGCGAACTGGCCGCGATCGTCACCGCGGAGCACGGCAAGGTGCTGTCCGACGCGGCGGGGGAGGTGCAGCGGGCGCTGGAGTCCGTGGAGTTCGCGTGCGGCATCCCGCACCTGCTCAAGGGCGGGTTCAGCGAGAACGCGTCCACGCGGGTCGACGTGTACTCGATCCAGCAGCCGCTGGGCGTGGTCGGCGTGATCTCGCCGTTCAACTTCCCGGCCATGGTGCCGCTGTGGTTCGTGCCGAACGCGATCGCGTGCGGCAACGCGGTGGTGCTCAAGCCGTCGGAGAAGGACCCGTCGGCGGCGAACTTCATCGCGGAGCTGTTCGCCGAGGCCGGGTTGCCCGACGGCGTGCTGAACGTCGTGCACGGTGACAAGGTCGCGGTCGACCGCGTGCTGGAGCACCCGGACGTGAAGGCGGTGTCCTTCGTGGGGTCGACACCGATCGCGCGGTACGTCTACGAGACCGGGACGCGGCACGGCAAGCGCGTGCAGGCGTTGGGCGGCGCCAAGAACCACATGGTCGTGCTGCCGGACGCGGACCTCGACCTGGCGGCGGACGCGGCGGTGTCGGCCGGCTTCGGCTCGGCGGGCGAGCGGTGCATGGCGATCTCGGTCGTGGTCGCGGTGGACCCGGTCGGCGACGAGCTGGTGTCGAAGATCGTGGACCGCATCCGGGCGTTGCACGTGGGTGACGGCCGCCGTCCCGGGTGCGAGATGGGTCCGCTGGTGACGGGCGCGCATCGCGATCGGGTGGTGTCCTACGTCGACGGCGGGCAGGCCGAGGGCGCGTCGTTGGTCGTGGACGGTCGGCTGCACGCGATCGACGGGGAGGACGGCGGGTTCTGGCTCGGGCCGACGTTGTTCGACCACGTCGGCACGGACATGGCGCTCTACCGGGACGAGATCTTCGGGCCGGTGCTGTCGGTGCTGCGGGTGGCGCAGTACGACGACGCGCTGGACGTGGTCAACGCCAACCCGTACGGCAACGGCACCGCGATCTTCACCAACGACGGTGGGGCGGCGCGTCGGTTCCAGAACGAGGTCGAGGTCGGCATGGTCGGCGTGAACGTGCCGATCCCGGTGCCGGTGGCGTACTACTCGTTCGGCGGGTGGAAGGACTCGCTGTTCGGCGACTCGCACGCGTACGGCCCGGAGGGCGTGCACTTCTTCACCCGCACGAAGGTCGTCACCGGCCGTTGGCTGGACCCTTCCCACGGCGGCGTCAACCTCGGCTTCCCCCAGAACACCTGACCCCCGCGCGTGTCCCACGTTCGCGTCCCGCGTGTCCTACGTTCCGGTACCCCGAGTTGAACGCTCGGAACAGCGAGAGTCCTACGTTGGCGAGGGGTGAGTCCTACGTTCAGGGTTCGAGAGTCCTACGTTCAGGGGCGGTGAGTTGAACGTTCGGCGGTTGGTGGTTGGTGGTTGGTGGTGCGGTTCGGCTCGATTTGACATGGGGCCCTTACGGGCACTCCAGGCAGGCCAAAGCCGGCAGGCCCGGCGGGGAAGAGCGTCCCGCCAAGCCTGCCGGCTTCGACCAGCCTAAAGCACCCGAACCCATGTCAAATCGGGCCTGGTGGGATGTGCGGACTTGTTGCGGGCGAGCGAGCGGGTGGGCGGGTCGTGTGGGGTTACTTTTGGGTGGCGAGGGGTTGGGGGAGGGGGTCGTAGCGGGTGAAGCGGCGGGTGTAGGTGCCGGTGCCCGAGGTCAGGGAACGTAGTTCCACGGCGTAGCGGAGGAGTTCGGTGGCGGGCACTTCGGCGCGGATCACCGTGTAGCCCGGGCTTTCCGCTTCCGTGCCGAGCACGCGGCCTCGGCGGCTTGACAGGTCGCCCAGCACGGTGCCCAGGTGGTCGTCCGGCAGTCGCACGGTCACTTCGTCGACGGGTTCGAGCAGGCACGTCCTGCCGTTGGCGGCGGCCTCCTTCAACGCCAGTGAGCCGGCGGTCTGGAAGGCGGCGTCCGACGAGTCGACCGAGTGCGCCTTGCCGTCCACCAGGGTGACGCGGATGTCCACGACCGGGTGGCCGTCTTGCAGACCGCGTTCGAGCTGGGCCCGCACGCCCTTCTCGATGCTCGGGATGAACTGGTTCGGCACCGCTCCGCCGACGATCTTGTCCACGAACTCGAAGCCGGACCCGCGGGGCAGGGGGTCGACGACTATGTCGCAGACCGCGTACTGGCCGTGGCCACCGGACTGCTTCACGTGCCGTCCACGGCCCTTGGCCGGTCCCGCGAACGTCTCCCGCAACGCCACCCGCACCGGCTCGGTGTCGACGTCCGCGCCGCCCGCCCGCAACCGCGCCAGCACGACGTCCGCGTGCGCCTCGCCCATGCACCACAGCACCAGCTGGTGCGTCTCGGCGTTGCGCTCCAGCCGCAACGTCGGATCACCCGCGACCAGCTTGCCCAGGTTGCGCGCCAGGTTGTCCTCATCGCTGCGGCTGCGCGGCACGACGGCCACCGGCAGCAGCGGTTCCGGCATCTCCCACGGGGCCATCAGCAGGGGCTTCTCCGGCGCGGACACCGTGTCGCCGGTCTCGGCGGAGCCCAGCTTGGTCAACGCGCACAGGTCGCCCGCCACGCAGTACGGCACCTCGCGCAGGCTCGCGCCCAACGGCGAGTAGACGTGCGCCACCCGCTCGTCCACGTCGTGGTCCTCGTGACCGCGGTCGGCCATGCCGTGGCCCGAGACGTGCACCGGGCGTTCGGGGCGCAGCGTTCCGGAGAACACGCGCACCAGCGACACGCGGCCCACGTACGAGTCGACCGCCGTGCGCACGACCTCGGCCACGAGCGGGCCGTTCGGGTCGGCCGCCAGGCGCGGCTGCGGGATGCCGTCCACGCCGGTCACCTCGGGCAGCGGGTGTTCCAGGGGGGAGGGGAACGCGCGGGCGATGCCGTCGAGCACCTCCGGCAGGCCGAGGCCGGTCAGCGCGCACACCGGCATCACCGGGTGGAACGAGCCGCGCGCGACGGCCGTCTCCAGGTCCGCGACGAGCGTCGCCTGGTCGATCTCCTCGCCGCCGAGGTAGCGGTCCATCAGGGTCTCGTCCTCGCTCTCCGCGATGACACCCTCGATGAGCGCGTTGCGCTCCTCCTCGAAGCGGGGGTCGTCGGTGGTGAGCAGGTTGACCAACCCGTCGCCGTCGGGCAGGTACAGCGGCACGACGCCCGCGCCGAACGCCACCTGGCACGCAGTGATCTCGGTGAGCACGTCGGCGCGCTGGTGGTCGGTGCGGGCGATGACGACGGCGCGCGGCATGCCGACCATCGCGCACTCGTCCCAGAGCGCCACCGTGGCCGGGTCGATGCCTTCCGCCGCGCTGACCACGAACAGCGCCGCGTCGGCCGCGCGCAGGCCGGCGCGCAACTCGCCGACGAAGTCCGCGTAACCGGGTGTGTCGATGAGGTTGATCTTGATGTCGCCGTGCTGGATCGGGGCGACCGCGAGACCGACCGACCGCTGCTGGCGCACCGCGGCGGGGTCGTGGTCGCACACCGTGTTGCCCTCGGTGACCGATCCCGGTCGGGTCAGCACGCCGGTGCTGGCGAGCAGGGCCTCGGCGAGCGTCGTCTTGCCGGAGCCGGACGGGCCGACCAGCACGACGTTGCGGACCTTGGCCGGGTCGGCTACAGCGACCGCGCCTGCCGAGTGGCCGTTGTCGGAGTGTTTGCTGCCCATTGGGACCACCCTCCACAAGTATTTAGTGTCCGATCTCACACCCCTGAGGCGCGGGGGACAACCCCAAGCGGCCACACCCAACCCGGCAGGAGGAACCCGGTCGGGAGTCGTCACCACGTCCGCCGCACGTTCTCGCGTCGCCGGCGGGTGTGCCGTTGTCCCGAAGGGTGGCGTACGCCACTACCTGCGAAGGAAGAGGAAGTGGCCTGCCGAGAACGTGCTCGATTGGCATGCTTCGGCGGTCCACGTCGGCCGTACCATGAAGGGTGTTCGCCTCCTACTTCGAGAAAGGCTGGTCGTGACCACTTCACCCGACGCCGGCACCCAGATCACCGGCACTTCCCGCGTCAAGCGGGGCATGGCGGAGATGCTCAAGGGCGGCGTGATCATGGACGTGGTCAACGCCGAGCAGGCCAAGATCGCCGAGGACGCCGGCGCCGTGGCCGTCATGGCGCTGGAGCGGGTGCCCGCCGACATCCGCGCCCAGGGCGGCGTCTCCCGGATGAGCGACCCGGACATGATCGACGGCATCATCGCCGCCGTGTCGATCCCGGTGATGGCCAAGGCCCGCATCGGCCACTTCGTCGAGGCGCAGGTGCTGCAGTCCCTCGGCGTGGACTACGTCGACGAGTCCGAGGTGCTGACCCCGGCCGACTACGCCAACCACATCGACAAGTGGCAGTTCACCGTGCCGTTCGTGTGCGGTGCGACGAACCTGGGCGAGGCGCTGCGCCGCATCACCGAGGGCGCGGCGATGATCCGCTCCAAGGGCGAGGCCGGCACCGGCGACGTCTCCAACGCCACCACGCACATGCGCAAGATCCGCGCGGAGCTCCTGCGGCTGCAGAACCTGCCCGCCGACGAGCTGTACGTCGCGGCGAAGGAGCTCCAGGCGCCGTACGAACTGGTCCGCGAGGTCGCCGAGGCGGGCAAGCTGCCGGTCGTGCTGTTCACCGCGGGCGGCATCGCCACGCCGGCCGACGCGGCGATGATGATGCAGCTGGGCGCGGAGGGCGTGTTCGTCGGTTCGGGCATCTTCAAGTCCGGCAACCCGGCGCAGCGCGCGGAGGCGATCGTGAAGGCGACGACCTTCTACGACGACCCGGACGTGATCGCGAAGGTGTCGCGCGGCCTCGGCGAGGCCATGGTCGGCATCAACGTGGACGAGATCCCGGAGCCCCACCGCCTGGCCGAGCGCGGCTGGTGAACCTGAGGTGACCGCGGCCCGCCGGACTCCGGCGGGCCGTTCGTCGTGTCAGGAGACGGGGTAGACGTCAATGTCGACCTGATGCCCGTTCGAGCCGGCCAGGTTCGAGTCGGTGGTCACCAGCGGCACACCCAGTTGTTCGGCGAGGGCGACGTAGAACGCGTCATGTGCGGTGATCGATCCGCGCAGGCTCCACGCCCGCTCGGTCAACGCCCGCAGTGGGAACCGCTCGACGGGCGCGGAGCAGAGGAGCGAGAACGCCGCGGTGGCCTGTTCGCCGGACAGTTCCTCCCTGCGCTCCATCCGGCGCAAGACCTTTATCGCTTCGGCATCGAGCAGGGCTGGTGCGGCCGCGGTCGAGTTCGACAGGCGCCGCAAGAGCATCCGGTCGGGCGCCTTGCTGGTCACGACCTCGATGAGCGCCGAGCAGTCGACCACGATGTCGAAGACCGTCACGCGTCCTCCTCGCGGATCTCGCGAATGGTTCGCTGGATCGTTTCGCCGTCGACTCCCCAGCCCCGGTCGGTGGCGGCCTGGGTCCACTCCTCCATCGTGGGCCTGTTGGCCATCTCCACGAGGTGGTTGCGGAGATAGGCGGTGAGCGACATCCCGCGGGCTCCGGCACGTGCCTGGAGGATGTCGACCACCTCGGCGGGCACGTCGCGGACGTGGACCGGCTTGGTGTCGCGCTCGCTCATGACCTCGACTGTAAGTGGTGCGGTTGCTGTCTGCATGCAAGACCCATCGGTCGACTGGCCGGTCGGCTGGATCGCTCGAACGTGCGTTCTAGACGTGCTCTGAGACCAGCAGGGCGGTCGTCCCCCGTTCGAGTGCCTGGGCCGTGTGCGGGACGTCGCCGGGGTAGAGCAGGTAGTCGCCGGGGCCCAGCTCGACCGGTTCGGCACGCGGGCCGGCGAGCATCCGGCCGGTGCTGACGACCACGTGTTCCACGGTTCCCGGCATGTGCGGTTCGGACTCGCGGGCCGGGCCGGGTTCCAGTTGGAGCAGGTAGATGTCGCGCCGGGCGCCCGGCGGGCAGGACGCCAGCAGGGTCGCGGTGTAGTGGGCGCGTTCCGAGTAGATCGCCGGGCCCTCGCCGGCGCGGATCACCCGGACGCGCGGCGTCGGCGGGTCAACCAGGCGCGAGAACGGCACGCCGAGCGCGACGCCGAGCGCCCACAAGGTCTCCACGCTGGGGTTCCCGCTCGCCGACTCCAGCTGGGACAGCGTGGACTTCGCGATCCCCGCCCGCTTGGCCAGTTCGCTCAACGACAGCCCCACGCGTTCACGCTCACGGCGCAGCGAGGCGGCGATGACGTCGAGCGGCGCCCCTGTGTTCGACATGACAGTCCAATCGTTCGGCTTGACGAACGCCTCAGCACTGTTCATCGTAGAAGACGATGCGTTCGACATGGCGAACCCCAGATGCCCGGCTGCTGCGTGACGTCGTCGCGGTGGCCGCCGGCGCCGCGGTCAGCGGCGCCTCGTTCGGCGCGATCTCCACCGGCGCCGGCCTGCCCTGGTGGCTGCCCGTGGTGATGTCGGTGCTGGTCTTCGCGGGTGGCTCGCAGTTCATGGCGGTCGGGGTGGTCGCCTCGGGCGGCAGTCCGGCGGCGGCGGTGCTGGCCGGGCTGCTGCTCAACGTCCGCCACCTGCCGTTCGGCCTGGCGGTCGGCGACGTGCTGGGCAAGGGCCTGCTGTCGCGGCTCGTCGGCAGCCACCTGCTGATCGACGAGACGACGGCGTTCGCGCTGGCCCAGAGCGATCCGCGCAAGGCCAAGGCCGCCTACTGGTTGTGCGGCGTCGCCTTGTTCCTCTCCTGGAACGTCGCCGTGGTCGCGGGCGCGTTGATCGGCCGGAACATCGGCGACCCGGCCGCGTTCGGGCTGGACGCGGCGTTCCCGGCGGCCCTGCTCGCGCTCCTGCTGCCCGCCCTCAAGGACAAGGCCACCCGGCACGCCGCCCTGCTCGGCGCGGCCATCGCCCTGGCCGCCACGCCGTTCCTGCCCGCCGGCGTCCCGGTGCTGCTCGCGCTGGGCGGCCTGCTGATCACCGCACGACAGGAGGTGGCGCCGTGACGCTGACCGCGGTCCTGGTGCTCGCCGCCGGCACCTACGCGTTCCGCCTGGCCGGACCGCTGCTGCGCGACCGGATCGAGCTGTCCGAACGGGTCAAGCTGCTGATGTCCACCTCGGCGACCGTCCTGCTGCTCGCCCTGGTCGCGACCGCCTCGTTGACCAAGGGCCAGGGGTTCGCGGGCCTCGCCCTGCCGATCGGCGTCCTGGTCGCCGGTGTCGCGGCGTGGCGCAAGGCGCCGTTCGTCGTGGTGGTCGTGCTGGCCGCCGTGACGACCGCCGGCCTGCGGTTCGCCGGCGTGTCCTAGAGGTACGCGCTCAACCGGCCGGCGAGGCGGTGGCGGTCCTGGGTCGTGCCGAAGTCCGGCTCGGCGCCACCGGTCCGGCCCGCCAGCACGTCGTCCACGAACTGCGCCACCTCGTCCGGCGGCGGCACGAGCGGCAGACCGAGGTGCGCCATGATGACCGGCCTCTCGGTCGGGTCGGTCTCCACCGCGATCGACCAACCGCGCCGCTCGTTCCACAGCAGCATCAGGTCGGGCCCCGGGCCCTCCAGCCCGAGGTAGGCGGTGGCGGTGTCGCTGACCTCGAACTCGGTGCCCTCGGGTGGCACGCCGATCTCCTCGGCCACCGCTCGCACGTACCGGGCCAGTCCGAGGCTGATCAGCGCACTGTCGTCCATACCTCTCATTCTGGACCTATCGGAGCGCTCTCGGTCCCTCGCCGGGCGATCGGGGCCGTGAGCCACGTCTCCGGAATGCCGAACGCGTCCACCAGCGTGCGCGCGTGCGGGCGCAGCCGGCCGCACAGCTCGTTCACCGACTGGGACACCGCCTTCGCCCGCTGCGGCGTGAGCCGGCCGTGCTCCAGGAACCACGCCCGGTCCGCCTCGATCGTGCTCAACGCGTACAGGTCGCACACCTGGTCCAGCAACGCCGTCGCCCCGGGGTCCCCGCACCGGTCGACCGCCGCCACGAACGCCTCCAGCACGATCCGGTCCACGTGGGCGCGCGCGGCGTGCAGCACGTGGTCCTGCGCGGCGTTGAACACGTCGAAAGCGTCCTGCTCCGACGCACGCCGCAGCCGCCGCGCCAGCCCCTCCAGCACGTGCTTCTCGCGGTCCTCGAACTGCCGCACCTGCCACCCCCGGTCCAGCAGCGCGTCCGAGCTGCCCGACACCAGCCGGTCGATGATCGCCCGCGCGGCCGTCCGCTCGATCACCACGCCGACCGCCTGGTCCGCCACGAACCGCGCCATGCCCCACGGGTCCAGGTCGCCCACGTGGTCGCGGTAGCTGGTCAGCAGCCCTTTCGCGACCAGTTGCAGCAGTACCGTGTTGTCGCCCTCGAACGTGGTGAACACGTCGGTGTCCGCCTTCAACCCGGCGATCAGGTTCTCCGACAGGTACCCGGCGCCGCCGCACGCCTCCCGGCACGTCTGGATGGTCTGCGTGGCGTGCCACGTGGCCACCGCCTTCAACCCCGCCGCCCGCGACTCCAACTCCCGCTGCTGCCGGTCGTCGGCCACGTCGTGCAGCGCCGACACCATCTCCTCCTGCGCGAAGTGCAGCGCGTACGACGTCGCCAGCGCCGGCAACAACCGCCGCTGGTGCGCCAGGTAGTCGAGCACCACGACTTCCTCGCCCGTGTCGGGCCGGGTGAACTGCCGCCGCGCCTCACCGTGCCGAACGGCCAGCGCCAGCGCCTTCTTCGTCGCACTGCCCGCGCCGCCGGCCACGCTGATCCGCCCGCGGACCAACGTGCCCAGCATGGTGAAGAACCGCCGGCCCCCGCCCTCGACCGGGCTGGAGTACGTGCCGTCCGGCGCGACGTCCCCGTACCGGTTGAGCAGGTTCGTCCGGGGCACCCGCACCCGCTCGAACCACAGCCGCCCGTTGTCCACGCCGTTCAGCCCGGCCTTGGGCCCGCAGTCCTCGATCCGGACACCCGGCATCGGCGCGCCGTCCTCGTCCCGGATCGGCACGAGCACCGCGTGCACGCCGTGCGTCACACCACCCGTCACCAACTGGGCGAACACCACCGCCATCCGCCCGTCACGCGCCGCGTTGCCGATGTAGTCCTTGCGCGCCGACGGGTCCGGCGTGTCGACGACGAACTCCTCGGTGTCCGGGTCGTAGGTGGCCGTGGTGCGCAGGTGCTGCACGTCCGACCCGTGCCCGGTCTCGGTCATCGCGAAGCAACCGGGCAGCTCCAGGCCCATGATCGCCCGCAGGTACCGCTCGTGGTGCCCGGCGGTGCCCAACGCCTGCACCGCGCCACCGAACAGCCCCCACTGCACACCCGCCTTGACCATCAACGACAGGTCGCCGAACCCCAGGACCTCGAACGCCACCACCGAGCCGCCGACGTCGCCCTGCCCGCCGTGCTCGGCCGGGAACCCGATCAACGGGTGCCCGCCGCGGGCCAGCTCGTGCAACTGCTCCAACACCCAGGCCCGGTACTCCTCGCGCTCCAGGTCGCCGGGCGGCTTCAGCCCGCCGAGCAACTCCAGCGAGCTCCGCCGCACCGCACCCCAGCGCCCGTCCAGCGACTCGCGCAACGCCTCGACCTCACCCGCCGCGATCCCCATGCCCCTTGCTAACACAAGTTCACCCGATCGGCGCGCCGGCGCACGCGTTCCCCGGGCAGCCGGCCCGGCGCGCCACCGGTCCGCACCACCTCACCGATCACCGCCCACCGGCGGCACGGTGTGCTTGCGGACGTGCTGGAACAGCAGGTTCGTCTGCACCTCGCTCACCTCCCGGCGGGTGGTGAAGCGGTCGAGCACCAGTCGTTGCAGGTGCGCCGTGTCGGACACCGCGACGTGCACCAGGAAGTCCTCCGGCCCCGCCACGTGCGACATCGCCAGCACCTCCGGCAACGTCAGCACGTAGTCCATGAACGGCTCCACGATCGCCCTCGTGTGCGGCCTGACCCGCACCGCGATGATCGCCTGCACCGGCCGTCCCACGGCGGCCAGGTCGACCTCCGCGTGGTAGCCGGTGATCACGCCGCGCTCGCGCAGCGAGCGGTGCCGGACCACGCACGTCGACGCGGCCACGTTGACCCGGTCCGCCAGGTCCTTGTTGGGCAGTCGCGCGTCCTTCTGCAACTCCCGCACGATCGCCGCGTCCACCGAATCCAGCACAGCAAATCCCTCTTCCGCCCGAACGACCTGCGGAAGTGTGCCCCGTTCACCGACGAGAAGTCCAAGATCCGGGCATGACCCGGTTGCGAACGATGGCGGTGCACGGTGGGCGCGACGATCTCGCCGACCTGGGCGTGCACGCCCTGCCGATCGACCTGTCCACCACCTACCCGATCCCCGACCAGGCCGAGGGCGGCCACGCGCTGCAACACCTCGCCGAGGGCGCGGCGCACGCCGCCTCGCCGGTCTACTCCCGGCTGCACAACCCGACCGTGGCCCGGTTCGAGCAGGCCTTGGCCGCGCTGGAGGGCACGTCGGCCGCCGTGGCGTTCGGCAGCGGCATGGCCGCGGTGACCGCGGTGGTGCAGGCGGCGTGCGTGCTGACCGGCAAACCGCACGTGGTCGCCGTGCGCCCCATCTACGGCGGCACCGACCACCTGCTGTCCTCCGGCCTGCTCGGCGTGCGCACCACCTACGCGTCGGTCGACCAGGTCGCCGACGCGATCACCCCGCAGACCGGCCTGGTCGTCATCGAGACACCGGCCAACCCCAACCTGGACCTGCTCGACATCGCCGCCGTGGTCGCCCGGTCGGGTGATGTCCCGGTGATGGTCGACAACACGTTCGCCACACCCGTGCTCCAGAACCCGGCCGCCCTCGGCGCCACCTACGTGCTGCACTCCGGCACCAAGTACCTCGGTGGGCACGGCGACGTGCTCGGTGGCGTGGTGGCGTGCGCCGAGGCGCACGCGGGGCCGTTGCGCCAGGTCCGGATCATCACCGGCGCGGTGCTGCACCCGCTGGGCGGCTACCTCATGCACCGCGGCCTGGCCACGCTGCCGCTGCGCGTCGAAGCGGCCCAGCGCAGCGCGACCGACCTGGCCGCGCGGCTCGCCGCCCACCCCGGCACCGGTCTGGTCCGGCACCCGAGCCTGCCCGGCGCCGACCCGGCCGGTCTGCTCGGCACGCAGCTGCGCGGTCCGGGCGCGATGCTCGCGTTCACCACCCGCGAGGACCCGACCGAGGTCGTGCGCCGGCTCGAACTGGTCACGCCCGCGGTGAGCCTCGGCTCCGTCGACACGCTCATCGAGCACCCCGCCGCGCTCACGCACCGACTGGTGCCGGACACCGCCCGCGAGGCGTCCGGCGTGCCGGCCGACCTCCTGCGCCTCAGCGTCGGCCTGGAAGACGTCGAGGACATCTGGGCCGACCTCGACCGCGCCCTCTCCGGGTACGGCCGAGGGACGGGCCAGGCCCTTTCCGGCCATTGTGAAGAGGATTACATCAAGTCTTCCTCAAGCGATTTCCGGCAGCCGGCCGCGAGCCACTAACATTTCGTCGTCATGGTGTGACAGTGCGCGCGCAGTCGGCCGCCGTCGAGTGCCCCAATCGGGCTGTTCGGCTGCCGGACCTGCTACAACAGGCCACCGCGCGTCCCGGTCGAAGGCCATGCCGAGAAGCCGGTGAAAGCGCCGGACGCCGGATCGCCCGCCGCGATTCGTTTTTCCAATCGACCGATCGCCATTCCCGTCCGCCGCGTCCCGCGGTCGATCGGAACCGGCGGTCGGCGCGCGTCCCGGCTTCCCCTGTGCTCGCCGGACCATTCTCCGAGGTGCGGGCGAGCCGCCACAGCCCGTCGTTCGACGGCCTACCAGGCCGCCGAACGGGTCGCGGTGCGCGACTGGCGCGTCGCGGGACGACCGAACGGCCGGACGGGTGCCACGAGCACCCGTCCGGCCCGGTCACCTAGGCTGGTGGCAGTTCACCTAGGAGGAAATCCAGCCGTGTCCGTCGTCGGTGTCCTCGCCCTCCAGGGCGACGTCCGTGAGCACCTCGTCGCGTTGGCCGAGGCCGACGTGCTCGCCCGCCCGATCCGCCGGCCCGAGGAGTTGGCCGAGGTCGACGGCGTGGTGCTGCCCGGCGGCGAGTCGACGACCATCAGCCGGCTGCTCGCCACGTTCGACCTGCTCGAACCCCTGCGCGCCCGGATCGAGGAGGGCATGCCCGCCTACGGCTCGTGCGCCGGGATGATCCTGCTGGCCGACCGCGTCCTGGACGGGCGGCCCGACCAGCACCAGCTCGGCGGGCTCGACATCGTGGTGCGGCGCAACGCGTTCGGCAGGCAGGTCGATTCCTTCGAGGCCGAACTCGACTTCACCGATGTGGGAGAGGTGCACGCCGTGTTCATCCGCGCCCCGTGGGTGGAATCGGCGGGATCGGACGTGGAAGTGCTCGCCCGGGTGCCCGAAACGGAAGACGCCGGAGAGGCCGCCGGTAGGATCGTCGCGGTTCGGCAGGGGCACGTGCTCGCCACCTCGTTCCACCCGGAACTGACCGGCGACGGGCGGGTGCACCGCCTTTTCGTGGACATGGTCCGTGCGGCGGGCTGAGTATTCGACGGAGGACAGATGAGCGGCCACTCGAAGTGGGCGACCACCAAGCACAAGAAGGCCGCAATCGACGCCAAGCGCGGCAAGCTCTTCGCGCGGCTGATCAAGAACATCGAGGTGGCGGCCCGGACTGGCGGTGGTGATCCCGACGGCAACCCGACCCTGTACGACGCCATCCAGAAGGCGCGGAAGAACTCCGTGCCGCTGGACAACATCGAGCGCGCGCGCAAGCGCGGCGGCGGCGAGGAGGCGGGCGGCGCGGACTGGCAGACCATCATGTACGAGGGCTACGGCCCCAACGGCGTGGCGGTGCTGGTCGAGTGCCTGACCGACAACCGCAACCGGGCCGCGTCCGAGGTGCGCACCGCTATGAGCCGCAACGGCGGCTCGATGGCCGACCCGGGCTCGGTGTCCTACATGTTCACCCGCAAGGGCGTGGTGATCGTGCCGAAGGGCGACGGGCTGTCCGAGGACGACGTGCTGATGGCGGTGCTCGACGCGGGCGCCGAGGAGGTCAACGACCTGGGCGAGAGCTTCGAGGTCGTGTCCGAGGCCGGTGACCTGGTCGCGGTGCGCAAGGCCCTCCAGGACGGCGGGTACGACTACGAGTCGGCGGAGGCGAACTTCCTGCCGTCGGTGACCGTGCAGTTGGAGGCCGAGGGCGCGCGGAAGATCTTCAAGCTGATCGACGCGCTCGAGGACTGCGACGACGTGCAGAACGTGTTCGCGAACTTCGACGTCTCCGACGAGGTGATGGCCGAGGTCGACTGAACCGGATTTCCGGCTCAACGCCCCGCGTCGGCAGCGTCGACGCGGGGCGGTCGTCCGTCCGGAGCCGCCGTCCGCCCGCAGGGGCTGTCGTCCGTCCGGGGCACGTCGTGGCCGCGCTTATGCGGGGTTGACGTGGGCAACGGGCACAATGGCCGGGTGTCGAACCCCTCCGCCCCCTCGGTCCAGGACATCAACCTGCGCAACTGGCTGTTGACGCAGGCCGAGCAGCACGGCCACGCCGTCGTCACCGTGCCGGAGGACGGCGAAGGCGCCGGCTACTCGTTCTCCGTCGGCGCGTGGCGTCGCTTCGGCGTGGCCGAGGCCGTGGTGCTCGGCCTGCCGCCCGAGCACGCGCAGGTGCTCATCCGCGCCTACGTCGACCGCGCCAGGCGTGGCGAGCGGTTCGTGCCCGGTCGGCTCTACTACGACTTCCTCGGCGGCGTGCCGGTCACGTTCGAGCGCGTCTTCAAGGGCTTCTACCCGGAGTTCTTCGGCAGCGCGTTCCTGCTCTACGGCAAGGGCGACTTCGCCGCGCTCCAGATCATCCTGCCGACCGCGGACGGCAAGTTCCCGTGGCACCACGACGCGCCGATGGGCTTCGGCGACTGGCAGCTGCTGCTGACCGAGAGCGGCCGGCCGGAGAGCTGGGAGCCGGGGGTCAACGGCCCCTGACCCGACCGGGTTCCACCACCACCGTTCGACACCGTCCGGGCCCCGCCGCACCACGCGGTGGGGCCCGACGTCGTTGTCCGGGAAGTGTTGTCAAGGCATCGCCCACCGACCGCTGACAACGCCCGAGGGCTATCACTGACCTGTGCGCCGAGATGTCGGGGGCCGCGCACACCGCGAGGGGGAGGTGCGCCCCGTCCGGCGCAGTCGGGGGAACTGCGCGGGACGGGGCGTGCGCGACCGGGCTTGGTCACGGGGGCCCCGCCCGTGACCAGGGAATGGGCCGTGGGGAAGAGCCTCCGATGGGCTCTTCCCCACGGTGGCAGTCGCTGCGCGGACAGCCGTCCGAGACGACCGCCGTCACCCGGACAGCCGTCACGACGGCTACGGGGTCCGGCCGAGCAGCGCGACCAGCCTGGTCTGCGGGTCCGCGTCGTCGGGCACCGGCACCGGCGGGTCGAACAATCCGCTCGCCGCCCACGCCCGCGCGTTCGGCTCCAGGTGCTCCAGCACCGTCTCGGCGAGGTCGGGGTCGATCCGCTCGTCCGCGCCGATCGCGCGCGCCAGGTCCCAGGCGTGCACGGCCAGGTCGGACGTCATCTGCCAGCCGTAGTCGACCGCCGTGGCCTTGCCGTAGCTCAGGTGCACCGGCTTGAGCAGCGCTTTCGGCGCGATCCACGCCTCACGCGCGGCAGCCGCCGCCAGCACCCACGAGTGCAGCGGGTCGCTGCCGAGCTGGTCGCCCTCGAACCGGTCGCCCACCTGCTCGACCGTGCAGCCGGCCAGCAGTTCCGGCGCCCACAGCTGCTCGTGCACCAGGTGGTTGACCAGGTCGTGGACCGACCACTCCGCGCACGGGGTGCCCCACTCCCACTGCTCGGGGCGCACCTGGCGCACCCGCGAGTCGAACTCCGTCATCGCGCGTCCGTGAGCCTCGATCAGATCCACCCCACGAGTGCACCAAACGTTGACCCGGAGCGCACCCCGAGGCTGTGCGGTAGACCACTCGGGCGTATCACGGTTTCGGCGCTTACCCCCGTTCGGCGTAACGTGACCCGGTACGCCGACGGTGACATCGTTGACACAGGAGGACCCAGTGAGCGCCACGAGCGCCGTCTCCACCCCGCAGCGGGGCTTCTTCGGTCACCCCCGAGGACTGTCGACGCTGTTCTTCACCGAGCTGTGGGAGCGCTTCTCCTACTACGGGATGAAGGCGATCCTCGCCTACTACCTGTACCGGTCCACCGCCGAAGGCGCCCTCGGGCTCGACAAGAGCTTCGCGTTGTCGCTGGTCGCCATCTACGGCGCGTCGGTCTACATGTCCGGCGTCGCGGGCGGCTGGCTGGCCGACCGGGTGCTCGGCGGCCGGCGCGCGGTGTTCTACGGCGGTGTGCTG
The DNA here is from genome assembly GCF_050946825.1 of Actinosynnema sp. CA-299493. Lineage (NCBI taxonomy): Bacteria > Bacillati > Actinomycetota > Actinomycetes > Pseudonocardiales > Pseudonocardiaceae > Actinosynnema > Actinosynnema sp. CA-299493. The sequence continues at coordinate 5,776,690 of NZ_CP191993.1, read as the reverse complement.
ATCATGTTCGGGCACGTCGCGCTCGCGCTGCCGATCGGCGTGGCGGGCGTCTACACCGGCCTCGTCCTGATCGTGCTCGGCACCGGCCTGCTCAAGCCGAACATCTCCACGGTGGTCGGCGGCCTGTACGACCGGCAGGACCCGCGCCGCGACTCCGGCTTCACGATCTTCTACATGGGCATCAACCTCGGCGGCTTCCTCGCGCCGCTGGTGTGCGGGTTCCTCGGCGAGACCTACGACTGGCACCTCGGCTTCGGCGCGGCGGCGGTCGGCATGGCGCTGGGCCTGGTCGTCTACCGGCTCGGGCAGCGCGGTCTCGGCGACTCGGCCGCCACGCCGCCGTTCCCGCTGCCCGCCGGGGAACGCGTCCGGGTGATCGGCCGGATCGTGGCCGCGGCACTCGGCGCGGTGGCCGTGGTCGCGTTGCTGGTCGTGCTCGGGGTGCTCGGCGCCGAGGGCGTGATCAACCTGATCAGCCTGCTGTCGGTGCTGCTGCCGATCGGCTACTTCACCGTGATGATCCGCAGTCCGCGCACCACGCCGGTGGAGCGGTCGCGCGTGATCGCCTACATCCCGCTGTTCATCGCGGCGGCGATGTTCTGGTTGCTGTTCGAGCAGAGCGCGACGGTGATCGCCGCGTTCGCCGACACCAGGGTCGAGAACTCGTTCCTCGGCCTTGAGTTCCCGCCGTCGTTCATCCAGTCGATCAACCCGGTGATGATCATCGCGGTGGCCCCGCTGTTCGCGCTGCTGTGGGTGAAGCTGGCCAAGCGCCAGCCCGCGACGCCGCGCAAGTTCGCCTACGCGCTGCTGCTGGTCGGCTTGTCGTTCCTGCTGATGATGGTCGTCAGCCAGGGTGACCCGTCGGTGCGGGTGAGCTTCCTGTGGCTGGTGCTGATGTACCTGGTCATGACGTGCGGTGAGTTGCTGCTGTCGCCGGTGGGCCTGTCGGTGACGACGAAGCTCGCGCCGCGCGCGTTCGCCTCGCAGACCATGGGCCTGTGGTTCCTGGCCACGGCGGCCGGCTCGGGTGTGGGCGCGATCGTGGTCCGGTTCTACAGCGACGAGAACGCCGTGGCGTACTTCGGCGTGCTGGGCGCGGTGGCGATCGGCCTCGGTGTCGCGCTGGCCGTCGCGACGAAGTCCATCCACCGCTTGATGCGGGGCGTGGACTGACCTGACGCCGTTCGGCGAGGGGTGCGGCGCACGCCCCTCGCCGAACGGTCACCCGAACGGCCGCGGCTACTCGAACGCCGCCGCGTTGCGCACGGCCCAGTCGGCGAAGGAGCCGGCCGGGCGGCCGAGGACCCGGTCGACGTCCGGGCGCGCCCGCTGCTCGTCGGCGGTCGGCGTGCCGAGGACGTCGAGCGTGGCGTCCGCGACCCGCTCGGGCATGAACCGCAGCAGCTGCGCCCGTGCCTCCTCGCGGGTCTGCTCGACGAACCGGACCGGCTCGCCCAGCGCGTCCCCGATCGCCGCGACCTGCTGCCGGGGCGTGACGGCCGCCGGCCCGGTCAGCACGTACGTGCGGCTGTCGTGGCCCGCCTCCCGCAACGTCACCGCCGCGACGGCGGCGATGTCGTCCGGGTCGACGGCGGGCAGCGCCACGTCCGCGAACGGCGCCGCGGCCACCCGCCGCTCGCGGATCGTCGCGGCCCAGGCGAAGGCGTTGGAGTCGAACGCGCCGGGCCGCAGCACGGTCCACTCCAGCCCCGACCGCTTGACGGCGTCCTCCAGGTCGGGGGAGTGGCGCAGCGTCTCCACGCCCTGCGAGGACAGCAGCACGACCCGCCGGACACCACCGGCCCGCGCGCGGTCGAGCACGTCCTCCACCACGGCCCCGTCGCCACCGGTCGACATCCAGTCACCCGACGTCAGCAGGAACAACGAACCGGCGCCGTCGAACGCGGGCGCCAACCCCGCCGGTTCCACCAGGTCCGCCCGCACGTGGCGCACGCCCTGGGGCAGCTCCCGCGCCGAGACCCCGCGTGACACGGCGGTCACCTGCTCACCCGCCTCGACGAGCACCCGCACCAGCGCCCCGCCGACGTTCCCGGTCGCCCCGGTCACCACGATCATGTCCACTCCCCGTCGTTCGCGTCCTGCGTACTCGGGGGAAGCTACTGTCCTGGATATAGTAGGTACCTAGGGGAAAGTATCGGCGGAGAGGGCTTTTCGTGACCAGTGGCACACCTCGGGCGGCGCTCTCCCCGGAGCAGGCCTGCCCGATCGCGCCGGTGGTGGACCTCGTGTTCAGCCGCTGGACGACGCCGATCCTGTGGGCGCTCAACGAGTTCGGGCGGCAGCGGTTCGTGGAGCTGTCACGCCGCATCGGCACGATCACGCCCAAGGTGCTCACGCAGCGACTTCGGCAGCTGGAACGCGACGGGCTCGTGGTCCGCACGTACCACGCCGAAGTGCCGCCTCGCGTGGAGTACGAGATCAGCGAGCTCGGGCGCAGCCTCGCGCCGTTGTTCGCACACCTGGCCGAGTGGTCCGCGGTGAACCTGGAGAAGGTCGAGCGGGCCCGGCGGGAGCACGACGCCGGAGAACACGTGGGTGGCCGGAAAAATCCGCACTAGTGCGGAAAGGACGCGACGACCCGCCGCGGCGGCGGTGCGGCGGGTCGTCGCGCGAGTACCAGCATGCACCACATTCCTGAGGCTCAGCTGATGTTTTGCGCGATCAGGTGGCGTTTTTCCGTGCCCGTGGTGACGGGAAGCCTCGCCGCGCCCCTGATGACGCGCGACGGACGGCGCTGCACCCGGCCCGCCGCCCTCAGGTCCGGGAACCGGCGGAACAGGCCGCGCAGGGCCGCCGCACCCTCCATCCGGGCCAGTCCGGCGCCGAGGCAGTAGTGGATGCCGGACGAGAACGCCAGGTGCTCCCGCACGTCCGCGCGGCCGGGGTCGAACCGGTGCGGATCGGCGAACACCGCCGGGTCGCGGTTGGCCGCCGCCAGCATCAGCATGATCGGCGTCCCCTTCGGCAGCCGCGTGCCCGCGACCTCGGTCGTCTCGAACGGCACCCGCACCGTGTACTGCACCGGCGGGTCGTGGCGCAGCGTCTCCTCCACCACGGCGTCGGCGTGACCGGGGTCGGCGAGCAGCCGCTCCCGGACCTCGGGGTGCCCCAACACCTCCAGCACCGAGTTGCCGATCAGGTTGACCGTGGTCTCGAACCCGGCCACCAGCAGCAGTTCCGTCGTGGCGATCAGGTCTTCGCGGGTCAGGTCGTCGTGCGCGACCAGCGCGGACACGATGTCGTCACCGCCGGGGCGCCGCCGCCGGTGCGCGATCAGGTCGTCCAGGAACGCCTCGAACTCCCGCAACGCCTTCTGCAACGCCCGCATCTCGCGCATGTCGCGCACGCCGTCGAGCGCGTTGACCAGCGCGCTGCCCCACCGGGCGAACGTCGCGTGGTCCGCGCCGGGCACGCCGAGCAGGTCGGCGATCACCTGGATCGGCACCCTGGCCGCGAAGTCGCCGACGAGGTCGAACGTGCGCCGGTCCGCCACCTCGTCCAGGTACTCGTCGACCACCCGTTCCACGGTCGCCGCCTGCGCGCGCAGCCCGCGCGGGGTGAACCAGGGCGCGACCAGCCGTCGCAGTCGCGTGTGGTCGGGCGGGTTGCGCACCAGGAACGACTCCTCGACCGGGTTCACCAGGCGTCGGCCGTCGAGCTCGACCGACGAGTCCACCGGCGACAGCGCGCCGGCGGACAGCGGCCCGAAACCGGGGTCGCGCAACAACCGCGAGCACAGCTCGTGCGAGGCGGTGAGGTAGAGCCCCATCCTCGTCTTCACCAGCACGCCCTGCCGGCGCACCGACTCGTACACCGGGTAGGGGTCGCTGGTCGGGTTCTCCCCGAGCAGCCGGGCGGCGGGATCACCGAGGAGGGCCTGCGCCCGGACGACGGTGCGCCCCAGGAACAGCAACGTCGCGTTCTTCACCGTGGACGGCATGCCACCACGGTGGCCTGGACGCGAGAAAGGTTCAAGCCCGGCCGAACCACGCTCCCGCGCGTTGTGGCTCCTCGGTCCCGCCGGCGTCGGCAAGTCGACCGTCGGCCGGCTCACCGGAGCGACGCGCCGACCTCAGCGCCTGACCACCAGCGACGCCAGCCGCCACGTGCCGCCGTCCGGCGTCCGCTGCGGCGCCTCCGCCAACGTCAGGTCCGGGAACCGCCGCAGCACGGCCGAGAGCGCCACCTGCGTCTGCACCCGGGCGAACGCGGCCCCGAGGCAGAAGTGCGCCCCGTGCGAGTAACCGAGGTGGCCGGTCGAGGGCGTGCGCGTGACGTCCAGCTCGTCCGGGGAGGCGTAGACCCGGGGGTCGCGGTTGGCGGACACGATCGCCGTCATCACCGGCTCGCCCTTGCCGATCACCACGTCGCCGAAGGAGACCTCCTCCTTGGCGAACCTGGGCACGGTGAGCAGTTGCGGGCCGACCCACCGCGTCAGCTCCTCCACCGCGCGCGGCATCGAGCCCGGGTCCGCCCGCAGCGCGGCGAGCTGGTCGGGGTGGGTGAGCAGCGCTTCGAGGGCGTTGACGATGAGGTTGCTCGGCGTCTGCCCGGCGATCACCAGCTGCCAGACCAGCGTGACCAGCTCCGCGTCCGTGAAGCGGTCGCCGTCCTCGTCCCGCGCCCGGAGCAGCTGGGAGATCAGGTCGTCGCCCGGTGAGGTCCGGCGCAGTTCCACGGCCTCCAGCGCGCCTTCGACGATCCCCGGGATCGCCGCGATGAACCCCGGTCCGTAACCGCTCACCACGGCCGCGCCGTACTCGCGCCACCGGGTCCGGTTCTCGGCGGGGATGCCGACCAGCTCGCAGATCACGTCCATCGGCAGCGGCCGGGCGAAGTGCTCCATGAGGTCCACGGTGTCGCCGTCCGGCAGGGCGTCGAGCAGCGCGTCCACGATCGCCTCGATCCGCGCCCGGAAGCCCTCCGCCCGACGCGCGGTGAACGCGGGCGCGGCCAGCTTGCGCAGCCGGAGGTGCTCGGGCCCGTTCATCTCGGACATCGTGCGCAGGTAGGGCTTGCAGTGCTCGGGGATGCCGGGCAGGCCCATGAAGCTGTGGGGGCTCAGCTCGAAGCGCGGGTCGGCGAGCATCGCCTTGGCGTCCTCGTGCCGGGTGAGGACCCACATGTCACCCATGCCGGGCAGCGGCATGCGCGCCACCGGGCAGCGCTCGCGGGCCTCGCCGTAGGCGGTGAACGGGTCGAGCAGCACCTCGGGCCTCGCGGGGTCGATGTCGGGCACGATCGTCAAGTCCAACCTCCGAATGTTCAGATCAGATGTTCTCATCATCTGAATGGTCACGGTATCTTGGTCGCACGACGCTTGGCAAACGGGGAGCGTGATGGTGCGGCTGAGCAGGGCGGAGGCGCAGGAGCGCAACCGGGCGCGGGTGCTGGACGCGGCCCGCGCGGAGTTCGCCGAACGCGGTTTCCGGGACGCCAAGGTCGACGCGATCGCCCAGCGCGCCGAGCTGACCAGGGGTGCCGTGTACTCGAACTTCCCCGGCAAGCGCGCCCTGTACTTCGCGGTGCTGGCCGACCTGGCGGAACGCGCGACGGTTCCGGCCAACCCGCACCGCGGCTCGGACCGGCGGGCGGCGCTCGGCGCGCTGGCCCGCGCGTGGGTCACCTCGCTCGACCACGACGCGCTGGCGCGGGACTTCCTGCCCGAGGTGGCCGCCGAGGAGGTGACGCGCCGGCCGTTCACGCAGCTGATGAAGCTGGACGCGGTGCTGCTCAGCCTCGCCCTGGAAGCGCTCGACCCGGCCGCGCCGCCGCCCGGCTCGCCACCGGTCCGGGTGGTCCGCCTCGCCGAGGTCGTGCTCGCCACCCTGCACGGCGCGAGCGGCCTCGCCACCGCCGCGCCCGGCTTCCTGGAGCCGTTCGACGTGGTCAGCGCGTGCGAGCGGCTCGCGGGTCTGGAGCTGAACGACTGGTGGGCGGCGCCCCCCGGCGCGGCGGTGCTCCCGGAGGACCGGCCGTGGGCGCCGCCGGCCGTCGTGGACCTCGTGCCCGGCGCGGAGGTGACGCCGGACGAGGACGGCGTGGTGGTCGTGCTGGGGCTGAACCGGCTGGCCGCCGTGGAGGAGGCGGTGCGGGCCACCGACGGCCGGGTGACCCTCGCGATGGTGACCGGCACGCCGGGGGAGCTGGCCCCGTTGGCGCGGCTGGTGCCGACGCGGTTGTGCGTGAACCTGCGGCAGGCGTTCCCGGTCGCGGCGTGGCCGCGGCTGCGGGTGGTGTGCGACGAGACCGGCGCGTTGGCGGGCGCGGCGGGCGTGCCGTCGGTCAGCGACGAGACCGAGACCGCGATCCGCGTCGAGGGCGGCCGGGTGGTGGCGCGCGCCGAGGGGTCAGGCGCGGGTCACGCGGTCAGCTCCGGGGCGCGGGCGCGGACCTAGTCGCGGGCCTGCTCGCGGACCTGGCGGCCGGGCGGCGTTCCAGGACTTCGCGGAACTCGGCCGGGATCGGGGTGCTGCGCAGTTCGGGCGTGCCGAAGGAGACGTACCGGTTCCAGCCGGTGGCCACCGGCGTGCCGTCGACGTCCGCGTCGAACCCCATGGTCAACGTGGTGGTGCCCAACGTCCGCACCCGGACCGCGATGCGCAGCAGGTCGTCGAACCCGGCCGGGTGGAGGTAGCGGATGGAGGTCTCGGCCAGCACGAAGTCGACGCCGTGCTTCTCCAGCTCCTTGTAGGAGCCCAGCAACGACCGCAGCGTCTCCACCATGGCGGCCTCGAAGAAGACCGCGTAGCGCGACGCGTGCACGATCCCCTGGCGGTCGCAGTCGACCGGGCGCACCCGCACCCGGTGCACGTGGGCAGGTCGGGCGTCAGCCATGTCGGCGATCCTATGGGGTCACCCGGCCGGTGCGCGTCGGCCTAGCGGTGGCTGCTCCGAGTGGCGCGCCGACCAGTCGGCCCGCCGCGACCAGCAGGATCACCGACGTCGGCGACCCCGCGGTGGGCACCGCGCCGGACCTCACGGTCGACCCGCCGCGCGAGAGGGCGAGCGGCACCACGGCCACCACCTCGTCGACCGGGCGAGACCCGCGGCCCAGGGGCACCGGGCCATCAGCCCTTGCGGCGGTGCCGCCGGACGCTCTCCTCCACCAGGTCCAGCACGGGTTCGAGGTCGTCCGCAGGCAGGCCCATGGCCAGGTGCGACACCAGGCCCTCCAGCACCAGCTCCAGGAACGACGTCAGCACGTCCACGTCCACGTCGTCGCGCAGGTTCCCGGCCTCGCGCTGGCGCTCCAGCCGCTGCCGGGTCGCGTCGGTCAGCTGCCGCGAGCGCTCCGCCCACCTGGCCCGGAACTCCTGGTCGGTGCGCAGCCGCCGCGACACCTCCAGCCGCGTGCCGAGCCAGTCCGCCGGGTGCTCGACGTCATTGGGGTCCGGCGGGTACAGCAGGTCGCGCATCACCTGCACGAGGCCCTGGCGGGCGACGACCTCCGCCATGCGCAGCGCGTCGTCCTCGGCGAGCGCGAGGAACAGCGACTCCTTGTCCCGGAAGTGGTGGAAGATGGCGCCCCTGGACAGGCCGGTAGCCTCTTCCAGGCGGCGCACGGTCGCGCCTTCGTAGCCGAAACGCGCGAAACACGCACGAGCGCCGTCGAGGATCTGACGGCGACGGGCATCGAGGTGGTCCTGGCTCACCCTGGGCACCTGTCGATGTTGTCAGGGCCGCGTGACGAAATCCAATCAGTACGTACGGCTTGCCTCGTCCACTTTGGGGTGTACTTCGACGTCTCGGCTCGAAACCCCAGGTCACCGTCACTACGGTGGCGCACCGTGACCGCAGGTGAGGACAGTCGTCCGCCGCTGAAGCTGGTGCCGGGTTTGGGCTGGTCGAACCGACCGTCCACGGTGGACCGCAGTCGGCACGGCCCGGACTTGATCGATCTGATCAGGCTCGTCGGCCGACGGCCCGGCGACGTCGGCGACGGTCGGCCGGACCGCGCCGTGGTGGTCTACGAGGCGTTGTGCGTCCCGGAACCGCTGCGCACCCCCGCGTACGCCCAAGCCCTCGGCGACGACGGCTCCGGCGTCGACCGGCCGCCGCACACCGCCGCGAGCTTCTTCGTGCACGAGGCCGCGTTGCACGTCCGCGTCGGCGACGAGGCGGTGATGGCCGACCAGTTGGACGCGCTGGCGGGCGGGGCCGGCGCGCCGGTCCGACTGGTGCCGTTCGCGGCCGGCCACGTCGGCGCGCTGCGGTCGTCGTTCGCCCTGCCCGAGGGACGGCGCCCGGTGAAGGTGCTGGACCGGATCGCCCTGGACGTGCCGTCCTCGCGGGCGGAGTTCGGCCGCCAGGCCGCGCGCTACCGGAGCCGGTGAGGGGACACCCATGGGATCGCACGCACTGGCCCCGCGTCCGGCGCACGCGCCGCGACGGAGGTTCGCGGTCGCCGCGGTGACCGCCGCGACGGCGCTGTGCCTCCTCACCGCCTCCGGCGCCGCGCAGGGGCTCGCCGACCACCAGTCCGAGGCCGCGACCATCTCGCGCGGCGCGGTGGAGACCGAGCACGCCGGGTTCACCGGCACCGGGTACGTCGACTACGACAACGCGTTCGGCGGCTACGTCGAGTACGCCGTGAGCGCGGCCCGGACGGGCGCGCACGCGCTGGTCTTCCGCTACGCCAACGGGACCGACGCCGACCGCCCGCTCGCGCTGACCGTGAACGGCGCTCGGGCGGGCGTCGTCTCCTTCCCCGGCACCGGCGGGTGGTCCACGTGGCGCGACGTCACCACGTCCGTGCGGTTGCGGGCGGGCGTGAACCGGGTCCGCGCCACCGCCACCACCGGGGACGGCGGCCCGAACGCCGACCGCCTCGCGGTGGACGACACCGACACCGAGCCACCCACCCCGCCGCGCGACCTGCGCGTCACGGACCGGTCCCGGACCAGCGTGTCGCTCGCGTGGGACGCGGCGGCGGACGACGTCGGCGTGGTCGGCTACGACGTCTACCAGCACGGCCAGCTCATGACGAGCGTGCCCGGCACGACCCTGTCCGCCACCGTCGCGGGCCTGCGCCCCGACACGGCGTACGACTGGACGGTGTTCGCCCGCGACGCCGCGCCCAACGTCTCGCAGGCCAGCAACAACGTCGTCGTGCGCACCGACGCCCCGCCGCCGGACGACGAGCCGCCCACCGCGCCGGGCGGCCTGCGCCCCACCGGAAAGTCGCCGACCAGCGTGTCGCTGGCGTGGGAGGCCTCCACCGACAACGTCGGCGTCACCGGGTACGTGGTGCACCGCGACGGCACTCAGGTGGGCACGACCGACGGCCCGTCCACCACGGTCACCGGCCTGAGCACCGGCACCGGGTACCGGTTCGCCGTGCGGGCGCGTGACGCGGCGGGCAACCTCTCGGCGTTCGGCGACGAGGTGATCGTCGCGCCCGGCGGAGTGGCGCCGCCGGGCGAGCCGAGGCCCGGCGCGGTGACGACGGTGCGCGAGGGCACCGACGTGCCGTGGGGGCTGGCGTTCCTGCCCGACGGCACGGCACTGGTGTCCGAACGGGAGCGGTTCACCCTCTACCGCCTCGCGCCGGACGGCACGCGGACCGACGTCGGCCGGGTGCCGGGCGCGCAGGGCACCGACGGCGAGGGCGGCGTGCTGGGCATCGAGCTGTCGCCCACGTTCGCCACCGACCACCACGTGTTCATCTACCACACGACGTCGGCCGGCAACCAGGTCGTGCGCGCCAGGCTGATCGGCGAGACGCTCACCGGCTGGACCACGATCCTGGACGGCGTGCCGAAGAACCGCTACCACAACGGCGGCCGGCTGCGGTTCAGCCCGGACGGCCGGTACCTGTTCGTCTCCACCGGCGACGCGCAGAACGGCAGCCACGGGCAGAACCTGGACACCGACGCGGGCAAGATCCTGCGCATCTACCCGGACGGCTCGATCCCGGGGGACAACCCGTTCCCGGGCAAGGCGATCTGGAGCTACGGGCACCGCAACGTGCAGGGCCTCGACTTCGACTCGCAGGGCAGGCTGTGGGCGACGGAGTTCGGCAACAACTCGCTGGACGAGCTCAACCTGATCCAGCGCGGCGGGAACTACGGCTGGCCCGGCTGCGAGGGCACGCAGGGGTACTGCGAGGGCAGCATCCCGCCGAAGCGGATGTGGCCGACGACGGCGGGCGGCCCGAGCGGGTTGGCGATCGTCAACGACTACCTGTTCGTCGGCACCACCGTCGGCAAGCGGTTGTACCGGCTGCGCGTCGAGGGTTCGGAGCTGGTCGAGGAGTCGGTCTACTTCCAGGGCGAGTACGGGCGGCTCAGGACGGTCGAGGTGGACTCCGGGGGCGACCTCTGGGTGACGACGACGTGGGACCTGGACGAGGAGGTCGGCAACGACCGCGTGCTGCGCGTGGACGTCGGGTACCCGGGTTCCTGAGCGGTCACCCGGTTGCCACGAGGTGTTCACGCCGCGCCCGGATTGTCCGTTCGCGCACCGGGAAGCGTCCACTCGGAGCAGTCGGGAGGCCACCGGAACGCAGCCACCCGCCACCCGACCGGCCGTCAGCCCCGCTCACACCACCCGACATGTCGTTGATCCGCAACGGTTTCCATAGCTGCGAGTGTCGGTGCCTGCGTGTAGCGTCGAACGGACGAGATTTTGATCACGGGGAGTGCCACAAGTGACTGCTGTCCGTAACGCACCGGCTCCGGGGCCCTCCCCGGCGGTGTTCCGCGATAGAGCGGAGGCCGAGGCCTACGTCGCCTCGGTCTGCTTCAAGCACGGGCCTCCGAGGCTGCTCGGAGTCGAACTGGAATGGACCGTCCACCACGTCGAAGATCCCAGCCGACCGCTCGACGCGAAGATCCTCGCGGCCGCGCTCGGCGGGCACGCACCACCGACCCTCGTCCCCGACAGCCCTCAGCGCCCACTGCCCTCGGGCACCCCGCTGACCGTGGAACCGGGTGGCCAGGTCGAGATCTCGACACCGCCGCGGGATTCGCTCACGGATCTGCTCAAGACCGTCGCGGCGGACATCGACCACCTCCACAGCCTGCTCGAACCGGCCGGACTCCGGCTCGGTCAGCACGGCGCCGACCCGTTCCGCCCGCCGCGCCGGATGCTCCAGGTCCCGCGCTACGCGGCGATGGAGCACGCCTTCGCCCCGATCGGGCCCGAGGGCATCACGATGATGTGCAGCACCGCGGGCCTCCAGGTCTGCCTGGACTTCGGGCTGGCCGTCGACCTGCCCAAGCGCTGGGCCGCGGTGCACGCCCTCGGACCGGTCGTCACCGCGCTGTTCGCCAACTCGCCGGGGGTGAACGGCCGGCGGACGGACTGGGCCAGCGCGAGGATGCGCACCCTCTACGCCACCGACCCGGTGCGCACCCGGCAGGCGGCGGTGTGCGCGAACCCGGCCGACGCGTGGGCCAAGCGCGTGCTCGACACACCGGTCATCGCGGTGCGCAGACCGGGACCGAACTGGTTGCCGCCGCACCCGTTGACGTTCGCCGACTGGATCGCGGGAGCGCTCGACCGCCCGCCGACGACCGACGACCTCGACTACCACCTCACCCTCCAGTTCCCGCCGGTCCGCCCGCGGGGGTACCTGGAGATCCGCTACCTGGACTCGCCGCCGCACGGCCAGTGGCTGCCGCCGGTCGTGCTGATGGCGGCGTTGTTCAGCACGTCGAAGTTCGCGGACGAGGTGCTCGCGGCGACCGAGGGCGCCGCGAACCGCTGGCTCGCCGCCGCGCGCTACGGCCTGGCCGACCCGGTGCTCGCCCGCGCGGCGCGCGACGTGGTCGACCTGGGCTGCGCCGCGCTGTCCGACACCGACCTGTCGGTCGGCCAGACCGATGCGATCGCCGAAGAGCTGCACCGCACGCTCGCTGAGAAGACCGGAGGGCGCCGTTCATGACCAGCACCGAGAACCTTCGCGACCAGGTCGCCGCCCAGCTCACCAGGGCGCGTGACCGCAGCAGGCTGCTGACCGACGCGGTGGACGACCACGACCTCGTCCGCCAGCACTCCAAGTTGATGTCGCCGCTGGTGTGGGACCTCGCGCACATCGGCAACCAGGAAGAGCTGTGGCTGGTCCGCGACGTGGGTGGCCGTGAGCCGGTCCGGGCGGACATCGACGAGCTGTACGACGCGTTCAAGCACGCCAGGTCGGCCCGGCCGGAACTGCCGCTGCTCGGTCCGGCCGAGGCGCGCAAGTACGTCGGCGAGGTCCGCGACAAGGTGTTCGACGTGCTTGAGCGCACCCCGCTGGAAGGCCACCGGCTGGTCGACGGCGGGTTCGCGTTCGGCATGATCGTGCAGCACGAGCAGCAGCACGACGAGACCATGCTGGCCACGCACCAGCTGCGCGTCGGCGACCCGGTGCTGGACGCGCCGAGGCCGCCGCGTGGCGGCCCGGTCGGTCCGGCCGAGGTGCTGGTGCCCGGTGGGCCATTCACCATGGGCACGTCCACCGAGGCGTGGGCGCTGGACAACGAGCGGCCCGCGCACCAGGTGGTCACCGAGCCGTTCTTCATCGACACCACGCCGGTGACGAACGGCGCGTACGCGGCGTTCATCGCCGACGGCGGCTACCGCGACCCGAGGTGGTGGAGCGAGGCCGGTTGGGCGCACGTGCGCAAGGCGCCGCTGGTCGCGCCCCGGTTCTGGGAACGGGTGGGTGACCAGTGGTACCGCACCGCGTTCGGCCGCACGGAGCCGATCGAGCCCGACCAGCCGGTCGTGCACGTCTGCTACCACGAGGCCGAGGCGTACGCGAAGTGGGCGGGCAAGCGGCTGCCCACCGAGGTGGAGTGGGAGAAGGCGGCCCGCTTCGACCCGGCGACCGGCCGGTCCCGCCGCTACCCGTGGGGCGACGAGGAGCCGACGGAGGCGCACGCGAACCTGAACCAGCGGCACCTGACGCCCGCGCCGGTCGGAGCGTACCCGGCGGGCGCGTCGGCGTTGGGCGTGCACCAGCTCATCGGTGACGTGTGGGAGTGGACCAGCTCCGACTTCCACGGCTACACCGGGTTCGAGGTGTTCCCGTACGCGGAGTACTCCCAGGTGTTCTTCGGGCCGGACTACAAGGTGCTGCGGGGCGGGTCGTTCGGCAGCGACCAGTCCGCGGTGCGCTCGACGTTCCGGAACTGGGACTACCCGATCCGGCGGCAGATCTTCGCCGGCTTCCGCTGCGCGCGGGACGCCTCACGGGACGAACTGACCTGACCGTGTGCCGCCACCTGGGTTACCTGGGCCCCGCCGTGCCCGTCGCCGCGCTGGTGCACGACCCGCCGCACTCGTTGGTGCGGCAGTCGTACGCCCCTCGGGACATGCGCGGCGGCGGCACGGTCAACGTGGACGGCTACGGCGTGGGGTGGTACCCCGCGCCGGGCGGCCCGGCGGTGCGCTACCGCCGGGCCGGCACGATCTGGTCCGACGAGAACCTGCTCGCGCTGAGCCGGGTGACGGTGTCCGGCGCGGTGCTGGCCGCGGTGCGCTCGGCGACGGTCGGCATGCCGGTGGCGGACACCGCGTGCGCGCCGTTCACCGACGGGCGGTGGTTGTTCAGCCACAACGGGCGGGTCGCCGACTGGCCGGAGTCCGTGGTGGACGTGGCCAAGACGGTGCCGGTGGCCTCGTTGCTGACGTTGGACGCGCCGACCGACGCGGCTCTGCTGTGGGAGTTGGTGCGGTCACGTCTCGCCGCGGGGGCCGCGCCGGGCGCCGCGCTGGCTTCGGTCGTGTCCGAAGTCGCCGCCGCCGCGCCCGGTTCGCGGCTGAACCTGTTGCTCACCGACGGCGCCGTGCTCGCCGGCACGACGTGGACCCACTCGTTGTGGGTGCGCTCGGGCGACGGCGCGGTGACGTTGGCCTCGGAGCCGTTGGACGACGACCCGCGCTGGCGGGAGGTGCCCGACGGGCACGTCGTCACGGCTGATGTGTCTACTGTGGACGTTCAACGGATTGGAAGAGGATGACCGAGCCTGTGCTGGACGTGCACCTGACCCCGGAGGACGCGGCGATCGCGCTGCGCGCCGAGGCGCGGGCAGGGCTCACCGCGCGGCCGAAGTGGGTGTCGCCGAAGTGGTTCTACGACGCGGTCGGCAGCGATCTGTTCGAGGAGATCACCCGGCTGCCCGAGTACTACCCGACCCGCGCGGAGCGGGAGATCCTGGTGGCGCGGGCGGCGGAGATCGCGTCGCTCACCGGCGCGCACTCGTTGGTGGAGCTGGGTTCCGGCTCGTCGGAGAAGACCCGGCTGCTGCTCAGCGCGCTGCGCTCGCACGGCACGCTCCAGGAGTTCGTGCCGTTGGACGTGTCGCCGTCGGCGTTGACGGAGGCGGCGCGGGCGATCATGGCCGCGTACCCCGGGCTGCGGGTGCACGGCGTGGTCGGCGACTTCACCGAGCACCTCGGCCTGCTGCCCGGCGCGCCGCCGCGGGTGGTGGCGTTCCTGGGCGGGACGATCGGCAACCTGATCCCGGAGGAGCGGGACAAGTTCTTCGCCTCGGTGCGCGAGGTGCTGGAGCCGGGGGAGTGGTTGCTGCTCGGCACGGACCTGGTGAAGGACCCGGACGTGCTGGTCCGCGCGTACGACGACGCGCAGGGGGTGACGGCCGAGTTCAACCGGAACGTGCTGCGGGTGATCAACCGGACGCTGGACGCCGACTTCGACCCGGCGGACTTCGAGCACGTGGCCCTGTGGAACGCCGAGGAGGAGTGGATCGAGATGCGCCTGCGGGCCTTGCGCCCGGTGAAGGCCCACGTCACCGCCCTGTCCTTGGACGTGGAGTTCGCCGAGGGCGAGGAACTGCGCACCGAGGTGTCCGCGAAGTTCCGCCGTGAGGGCGTGGCCCGCGAGCTGACCGCCGCGGGCTTCGCCCTCGAACGCTGGTGGACCGACCCGGAGGGCCGGTTCGCCCTGACCCTGGCCCGCGCCGTCGGCTAGCCCTTCCGCGAGTCCTACGTCCACGCGCCGAGAGTCCTACGTCCAGGACCCCCGAGTTCAACGCTCAGGACGACTCGGCGCGCCGGATCACAGGGGCACGGGGTGCGGTCGTCGTCGCCAAGGCGACGGCCGCACCCGCCAGGACCACCAGCCCGAACGGCGAGGCCGAACCGCGAGGCGGACCACGGGCGCGGTCGTACGGGTGTGAGGGGCGTCCCGGGTGTGGACGCCCCTCACGGTCTCGGTGGGACGGCTACTTCGGCGGCGGCGGGACCAGGCAGCTCACGGGAGCCGACTTGTTGCCCGACGAGTCCACGCCGTGGACGAGGGCGTCGCCCTTGAGCGTGATGCGCCAGTCGATGTCACCGACGCCGGGCTTCTGGTTCGGCGTCGCGCCGGGGGCCTGCACCAGCTTGATCCTGGTACCGCTCGGGAACCCGCCGAAGACCGCCGGACTGGCCGAGTCGGACACGAAGACCTGCGGGTTCGGGTCCACCGCGTCGGTCGCGGAGATGATGAAGAACCCGTCCTCGTTCTGGGCGGGCGGCGTGTTGCCGCCGCTCGGGTTGTTGGTCGGTTGGCAGGTCACGACCGGGGGAGTGGTGTCGACCCAGTCCTTCAGCACGTCGTCGCACACCCGGTGGCCCGCGGCGTGGGTGAAGCAGCCGCGGATCGAGTCCGTGCCGAGGCCCGCCAGGCCCTGGGCGCCCGGGTAGGTGAAGTCGACCGCGCCGGCGGCGGAGGTGCCGCCGTTGCCCGCCGCGCCCGCGTTCGGGCCGCTGAGCACGGAGAAGTCGACGGGGGTGTTCGGCACCGGGGCGCCGAAGTCGTCGGTGACGGTCGCGGTCACGGTGTGCGTCTGGCCGGGCGTGCCCAGCTCGTTGACCGCGTGCTCGGGCTCCACGTCGATGGCCGCGGCGCAACCGCGCACGTTCACCGTCGGGTTGCCGAACGTCACGACGTGGCCCTCGGCGTCGGTGTAGGCGACGGTCGGGTTGACCGCCAGCACGCCGCCACCGGTGCTCTGGAGGTGGGTCGCGGTGAACGTCAGCGTCACCGTCTCGGTGCCGAGCTCGTCGATGGTCCAGGTGAGCTGGTTGCCGTTCTGGCCGACCGAGCCCTTGGACGCCGCCGCGCCGCTGACCGCGAACCGCGGCGACACGGTGTCGACCACGGTCACGCCGGACGCCGCGGGCACCACGATGGCCGCGCCGATGGCGGCGAAGACCTCCTGCAACTGCGCGGGGGTCGGCGCCCCGTAGTAGTGGGTGCCGTCGGGGTTCGTCGTCCAGTCACGGATCTCGTCGGCGTCCACGGTGCCGAGGCCGATGCCGAAGACCTCGGTGCCCGCGTTGCGCGCGGCCAGCGCGTCGTCGCTGGCGTCACCGCCGGTGGTCGTCTGGCCGTCGGTCATGACGATCATCTTCTTGGCGTTGCCGGGCAGCGAGCCCGCCAGCTGCGACTGGCCGGTGGAGATGGCGGCGGAGTGGTTGGTGAGGCCGTTGGCGGTCAGGGCGTCGATCGCCGCCTTGACCGCGTTCGCGTTGGACGTGAGCCCGACGTCGACGGAGGCGTTGTCGGCGAAGCTGACCACGCCGATCCGGCTGCCGTTGGCGATGACGCCGTCCAGCGAGCCGTCGGTGGCCTCGTCGAGGATGTCCACGAAGAACTTGGCGGCGGTCTTCAGCTCGTCGATCGCGTCCTGCATGCTGCCGGAGCGGTCGAGGACCAGTTCGACGTCCACCGGGTTGCCCGCGATGCCGCTCTCGGCGTCGAGCGTCACGGTGACCGGGACGGACCCGCCGCAGGCGATGTCCGTCGCGCCCAGGGTCTTCGTGCCGGCGACCGTGCCTCCCGCGGCTGCGGCCGCGGTGGTGCCGGCGATCGGGGCCGCGAGTGCGGCCAGCAGGATCGCGGTCACGCCGCAAGCCCGTCTTCGAGTGGTGGTGTGCATTCGGATTCGCACCTCCTCGTGCGCGCCGACGAGACGTGAAATCCCCTCTGGAATCACGTTCGCGCATTCCGGTGAAGCCGGGTAAGTCAGTCCCCGTACAGGCTCGGACCAGCGAAGATCCGGCCGAATGACACTTGCCGTGCGACTCGGATGCGTCGGCATGAAGAGGTTAAACACCAATTCTCACGAAGAGCAATCGGTTCACCCGAACGGGTTAACAGGAATTTCTCGTCGTTTTTGATCTGCGGATCGTTACGGGCGAAACTTCATTTGTGACGACATTGCGGCGGTCACGCGTCCCGCCGGGTCCGCGCAGGCGTGCGGCGAGCCCGGCGCGGGAATGCGGAAGGGCCGCCCCACCCGGGGCGGATTCTAGGGATCGTCGCAACACCCCAGCTCTGGGGATGCGATGGACTTCGAGATCCGTAAGGACCGGACACCTCAGGGGCCTAGGCGCCTGAGCCGGGAACGCGCCGCATAGCTTGATCTTGTGCGGTGTGGAGTGGGCAACCGGGAAGCCTGTCGGATCGTCGGGGTCGATGCCCGGACCGGCCGGAAATGGCGCAACGGCCGCGCCCCTCACGGCTCGCATCGCGGGGCGCCACCGATCACCTCGGTGGCGCCCCCGGGCGTGCGGGGCCGATACCTGAACGAAGACGAGCGCATCCGCATCGCCGACCGTCGGCGGGAAGGCGTCGGGGTCCGGGCGATCGCCGCCGAACTGGACCGCGACCCCGCCACGATCAGCCGGGAACTCAAGCGCAACGCCCACCCGATCGGCGGGGACTACCGGCCGCATGCCGCCCAGTCCCGCGCCGACGCCCGCCGTCCACGCCCGAAGACACGGAAGATCACCTCCGGCCCGGAGCTGCGCCGGGCCGTCCAGGACCATCTGGACCGGCGGCGCAGTCCCGAGCAGATCGCGGCACTGCTGCGCCGGGACCATCCCGACCGGCCGGAGATGCACGTGACCCACGAGACGATCTACCAGACCCTCTACCTGCAAGGCAGGGGCGAGCTGCGCCGCGAGATCGCCCGCGCGCTGCGCACCGGACGCGCCCGCCGCGTCCCGCGCCGCCAGGCCGACGCCCGACAGTCCCGCTTCGCCCACCCGATGGTCATGATCAGCGAACGTCCCGCCGAGGCCGCCGACCGGGCGGTGCCCGGCCACTGGGAAGGCGACCGTGCGACACGAAGTCGCACGAATGTGAGTGGACTGACCGATTGGAGAGGCGGTTGATGAGGCCGTAGGTGCAGTCACGGGTCCGTGTCCGTATGACCCGTCCCCGCCCTCGACGTGCGATTCCGGTAACGGCGTGGTGCGAAGCTCGGGGGAAAGCCCAAGGACTCCTGTTCCATCCGGGAGTTACCGGCAAGGGGAAGACCGGACGGGTGAACGCAAGTGAACTCCCGATGATGCCTCGTGATCCCAAGCCCCGCCGATGGAATGTGTTAGTGGGGTGCATGGCTGGCCGTTGAGAAGCGGCAGGCGCTGGCTGGCAGAGGTCTCTCCGGCCAGGTGGACACCGCCGCCTCGGGGTAAAGGGAGCACCCACCCCGGTCGTATCTCACTCGTGTGGAACGTGGAAAACCCGTTGAGGTCCAGGCCTTCGTGGCCCGGTCGGTCGACCGCAAGGAAGGCTCAACTCTCCAGCGGGAACAGGACGGCCCAACAAGCCAATGCCGGAAGCCGAAAGGAAACGGGAAACTTGGGCGCTTTGACCGGATTCTCCGCCGGTGGCCCCGGATAACCGTCCGGATACGGGTGCGCTGCCCGGACCCGAAAGGGTGCTGACGTGGGCCGGGTGAGCCTGTGGGGAAACACTGGACAGGACGACGGAACCGAGGGACAAGTTGGACGCTGTGTGGATCACGGGCGGAGCGGCCTCGGTCGTCTCGGCTGTTTCTGCGCCGGTGAACGGACCCGAGGGCGAGGACTTGGACTGGCCGTCGATCGACTGGCGGCGGGTCGAGGAAGACGTACGGCGTCTGCGGCAGAGAATCTTCGCGGCATCGCAGGCAGGGGACCTGAAGAAGGTCCGAAATCTACAGAAACTGATGCTCCGATCCCGCTCGAACACGCTTCTGGGCGTGCGACGGGTCACGGAGATCAATGCTGGACGCGCGACGGCGGGAGTCGACGGGAAGGTCGTGCTGATGTCCCAGGACAAGGCCGCACTGGCCGACTGGGTCCAGCACCGGGCCCGACCGTGGATTCCCAAGCCCGTCAAGCGGGTGTTCATCCCCAAGTCGGGGACCACGAAGAAGCGCGGGCTCGGGATTCCCGTCATTGTCGACCGGTGCCTGCAAGCCGTGGCATTGGGGGCATTGGAGCCCGAATGGGAAGCGCGGTTCGAGCCGAAGTCGTACGGTTTTCGGCCCGGCCGTGGCTGTCACGACGCGATCGGAGCCGTCTACTCCACGCTCAACGGGAAGAATCCGCAGCGTGCGTGGGTGCTCGACGCGGACCTGACGGCGGCGTTCGACCGCATCGGCCATGCCCGGCTCATGGCCGCACTCGGCACCTTCCCCGCCCGGGGACTGGTCCGACAGTGGCTCAAGGCCGGGATCGTGGATCGCGGTCGGTTCGCCCCGACCGAGGAAGGAGTTCCGCAGGGTGGGGTGATCAGCCCGTTGCTTTTCAACGTGGCCCTGCACGGAATGGAGGAGGCCGCGGGCGTCCGCTACTACACCACCGGCAGGGACGCCGGAAGTGCGCAAAGCGGCAGCCCCGTGCTGGTCCGGTACTCGGATGATTTTGTCGCGATGTGCACCAGTCGCGAACAGGCCGAACAGGTCAAGGAACGACTGGCGGCATGGCTGACACCCAGAGGACTCGCCTTCCACGAGGACAAGACGCGCATCGTCCACGCGGAGAGCGGGTTCGACTTCCTGGGGTTCAACGTCCGCCGCTATCACGGCAAACTGCTGATCAAGCCGAGCAGGGCGGCCCGGCGACGAATCCGGGAACGGCTCAGCGCCGAGATGCTGGCCCTGCGTGGGGCCAACGCCGGTGCGGTGCTCAAGAAGATCAACCCGATCGTACGCGGCTGGTCGGCCTATTACAGGACAGTGGTGTCCAGCGAGATCTTCACGGCGCTGGACAACCACATGTGGAAGCTCGCTTACAAGTGGGCCAAGCACAGCCACCCGAACAAGTCGAAGCACTGGGTATCCGACAAGTACTTCGGCCGGTTCAACAGGACCAGGAAGGACAGGTGGGTGTTCGGTGACCGCGACAGCGGCGCCTACCTCCTCAAGTTCTCCTGGACGAAGATAGTCCGGCACCGGTTGGTCAAGGGAAGGGCGTCCCCGGACGACCCCGCCCTGGAATCATACTGGGCTCAGCGGCGCCGCAAGGGAACACCTCTGCCGGTCGACGCCATGACCATGCGCCTCATACAGGCGCAACACGGTCGTTGCCCAGCCTGCGGAGGTCTCCTGCTGTACGCCGACCACCCGCCGCGAAGCCCACGAGAATGGGAAACATGGCGGGTGGTCATCCGGAAGGCGATCTCCAAGCAGTACATCGCGCTTCCAGACGAGAGTGCGCCGGGCGATCAACGAATCCACCTCCTCCACGCCCATTGTCAACGACGGAATGAACCGCCGCGATGACAAGTCCAGCACTGTTGCCTGCCGGCGAGCCTTTGGGGCTTGCTTGAGCCGTGTGCGGTGAAAGCTGCTTGCACGGTTCTGAGGGGGCGGGGACGCAGTAATGCGTCCCCGCTACCCGACTGATCATCGGCAGGGACGGCGCCTCCGCGATCGGCACCCTGGTCGAGCGCACCACCCGCTACCTGCTACTGCTGCACCTACCCCACGGACGCACCGCCGAACACGTCCGCGACGCCCTGACCACCACCGCGGCCACCCTGCCCGCCCACCTCTGGCGATCCCTGACCTGGGACCAGGGCTCCGAGACGGCCGAACACCACGCCTTCACCCTGGCCACCGACATCCCCGTCTACTTCTGCGACCCCCACAGCCCCTGGCAGCGCGGCTCCAACGAAAACACCAACGGCCTGCTGCGTCAGTACTTCCCCAAAGGCACCGATCTGGCCGTCCACACCCCTACGGACCTGGCCTTCGTCGCCACCGAACTCAACCAACGCCCACGCAAAACGCTCGGCTGGGACAACCCAGCCGAGCGCCTCGCTAAGCTCCTGGCCCAAGCCAGTTAATCACCGGTGTTGCGACGATCCCTAGAATCCGCCCGGAGGTGGACGGCCCTCCCACGCCTGGCGACTAGCTGCGGACCATCTTGCGCAGCACGTACTGCATGATGCCGCCGTTGCGGTAGTAGTCGGCCTCACCCGGCGTGTCGATGCGGACCACCGCGTCGAACTCCACCGTCGAGCCGTCCGCCTTCGTCGCCACCACGTGCACCGTGCGCGGCGTGTCACCGTCGTTCAGCGCGGTGATGCCGGTGAAGTCGAAGGTCTCCGTGCCGTCCAGGCCGAGCGACGCCGCCGTCGAACCGGCGGGGTACTGCAGCGGCAGGACGCCCATGCCGATCAGGTTCGACCGGTGGATGCGTTCGAACGACTCGGCGATCACGGCGCGCACGCCGAGCAGCGAGGTGCCCTTCGCGGCCCAGTCGCGCGACGAGCCCGAGCCGTACTCCTTGCCCGCCAGCACGACCAGCGGGACGCCCGCCGCGGCGTAGGCCTCGGACGCGTCGTAGATCGTGGTCTGCGGCGCGCCCTCCTCCAGGAAGTTCCGGGTGAACCCGCCCTGCACGTCGTCCAGCAGCTGGTTGCGCAGCCGGATGTTGGCGAACGTGCCCCGGATCATCACCTCGTGGTTGCCCCGCCGGGAACCGTAGGAGTTGAAGTCCTTGCGCTCGACGCCGTGCTCGGTCAGGTACTTGCCCGCGGGCGAGTCGACCTTGATCGCGCCGGCCGGGGAGATGTGGTCGGTGGTGACCGAGTCGCCCAGCAGCGCCAGCACGCGCGCGCCGCTGATCTCCGTCACCGGGGTCGGCTCCATCCGCATGCCCTCGAAGTACGGGGGCTTGCGGACGTAGGTCGACTGCGGGTCCCACTCGAACGTCTTGCCGGTCGGCGTGGGCAGCGACTGCCAGCGCTGGTCGCCGGCGAACACGTCGGCGTAGCCCTTGGTGAAGCCCTCCGGCGAGATCGCCGACGCGACGACCTCGGAGATCTCCTGCGCCGACGGCCAGATGTCGGCCAGGTACACCGGCTCGCCGTTCTGGTCCGTGCCCAGCGGCTCGGTGGTGATGTCCTTGTCCATCGAACCGGCCAGCGCGTACGCCACCACCAGCGGCGGGGACGCGAGGTAGTTCATCTTGATGTCCGGGTTGATCCGGCCCTCGAAGTTCCGGTTGCCCGAGAGCACCGACACCGCGGCCAGGTCGCCCTGGTTGATGCCGGCCGAGATCTCGTCCTGCAACGGGCCCGAGTTGCCGATGCACGTGGTGCAGCCGTAGCCGACCAGGTGGAAGCCCAGCTTCTCCAGGTACGGCAGCAGCCCGGCGCGCTCGTAGTAGTCCATGACGACCTTGGAGCCCGGCGCGAGGGTCGTCTTGACCCACGGCTTGCGCTCCAGGCCCTTCTCCACGGCCTTCTTCGCCAGCAGCGCCGCGCCGAGCATCACCGACGGGTTCGACGTGTTGGTGCACGAGGTGATCGCGGCGATGGCCACGGCGCCGTGGTCCAGCTCGAACTCCGCGCCGTCCAGCGTGACCTTCACCGGCTTGGACGGCCGGCCCTCCGCGCCCTCGGCGGCGGTGTGGAACACGTGCGGCTTGCCGCCCGCGTCACCGTTGCTCAGCGCGGGCGAGTCGCTGGCCGGGAACGACTCCTCGGACGCCTCGTCCACCGGCGAGTTGTCCACGCCGTCGGTGTTCGCGACGTAGGCGCCCAGCGCCTGCCGGAACGCCTCCTTGGCGTTGGTCAGCTCGATGCGGTCCTGCGGGCGCTTCGGGCCGGCGATCGACGGCACGATCGTCGACAGGTCCAGCTCCAGCGTCTCGGAGTAGACCGGCTCGACGGCCGGGTCGTGCCACAGGCCCTGCTCCTTGGCGTAGGCCTCGACCAGCGCCAGCTGCTCGGCGGACCGGCCGGTCAGCTTCAGGTAGTCGATGGTCTCGCCGTCGATCGGGAAGATCGCGCAGGTCGAGCCGAACTCGGGGCTCATGTTGCCGATGGTGGCGCGGTTGGCCAGCGGCACCGCGCCGACACCCGAGCCGTAGAACTCGACGAACTTGCCGACCACGCCGTGCTTGCGCAGCATCTCGGTGATGGTGAGCACCAGGTCGGTGGCGGTCGCGCCGGCGGGCAGCTCGCCGTGCAGCTTGAAGCCGACCACGCGCGGGATCAGCATGGAGACCGGCTGGCCGAGCATGGCGGCCTCGGCCTCGATGCCGCCGACGCCCCAGCCGAGCACGCCGATGCCGTTGACCATGGTGGTGTGGCTGTCGGTGCCGACCAGCGTGTCCGGGTAGGCGACGCCGTTGCGGACCATCACCACGCGGGCCAGGTGCTCGATGTTCACCTGGTGCACGATGCCGGTGCCCGGCGGCACGACCTTGAACTCGTCGAACGCGGTCTGGCCCCAGCGCAGGAACTGGTAGCGCTCCTTGTTGCGCTGGTACTCCAGGTCGACGTTCAGCTCGAACGCGTCCGGCCGGCCGAAGATGTCGGCGATCACCGAGTGGTCGATGACCAGCTCGGCGGGTGCCAGCGGGTTGACCTTCGTCGGGTCGCCGCCCAGCTGGGTCACCGCCTCGCGCATCGTGGCCAGGTCGACCACGCAGGGCACGCCGGTGAAGTCCTGCATCACCACGCGGGCGGGCGTGAACTGGATCTCGGTGTCCGGCTCGGACGACGGATCCCAGCTGCCCAGCGCGCGCACGTGGTCGGCGGTGATGTTCGCGCCGTCCTCGGTCCGCAGCAGGTTCTCCAACAGGATCTTCAAGCTGTACGGCAGGCGCTCGGCGCCTTCGACCGCGCTCAGCCGGAACACCTCGTACGAGGCGTCGCCGACGGTGAGCGTGCCGCGGGCGCCGAAGCTGTCCTTGCTCGCTGGTGCAGTCACGTGAAACTCCATCTGGTGACGCGCAAAGTCGGTAGGGGAACTACTGCCGAGTCTCCCGCACCCGCGGGTGCGATGCCCTCTCACCCCAAACAGTACGCGTGTCCTGTATTCCGCTTCAACCCGGCCCTACCTTGATCGGGGCATCATCACACCCGTGGTGCGTCTTGATCGAATCGGCAAGCGCTACGGCCGCGGCCCGTGGGTGCTGCGCGACGTGTCGCTCGCCGTGGAACCGGGTGAGGTGGTCGTGCTGCGCGGTGGCAACGGCGCGGGCAAGTCGACCCTCCTGCGCGTCGCGGCGGGCGTGACCGCGCCGACGAGCGGTCGGGTGAGCCGCGGCGCGTCGGTCGGGTACGCCCCGGAGCGGTTCCCGACCGGGGTGAAGCTGTCGGCCCGCGCCTACCTGCGCCACCTCGCCGCCGTGCGCGGTGTGCCGGCGCGGTGGGAGCTCGTGGAGGCCCTGGGGTTCGTCGGCGACCCGGACGCGCCCATGGCCACCCTGTCGAAGGGCAACGCGCAGAAGGTCGCGCTGGCGCAGGCGCTGCACGCGACCGACCTGCTGGTGCTGGACGAGCCGTGGTCCGGGCTGGACGCCGCCGCGAGCGCCGTGCTCGGCGAGCTGGTGACGTCGTCGCGGGCCGCCGTCGTGCTGACCGACCACCACGGGCACGACCTGCCGGGTGCGCGCGAGGTGGCGCTCGGCGCGACTCGTCCGGGTGGCGTGGTGATCGAACTCGATCGGGTGGGGGAGGCGTTCGCGCTGATCAGCGCGTTGGAAGGGGTGTTCGCGGCGCACGAGGTCGGCGGTGGCGCGCGGGTCGAGGTGCGGGCCGGGTTCAGCGACGGCGTGCTGACCGAGGCGCTGCGGCTGGGCTGCTCGGTGCGGAGCGTGCGGTCGTGACGGCGCTGGTGCGGTACCTGCTGGTGGACGTGCTGCGCACGCAGCGCTGGCTGCCGCCGCTGCTGCTGCTGGGGGCCGTGCTCGGGATGCTCTACGCCTCCGACGCCGGACCTCCGCTCCCCGCGTACGCCGGCACGTGCGTGCTGGTCTACCCGGTGTCGGCGTGGTTGACGGTCGTCATCGCGACCGCGGAGGACCCGGTGCGCCGGACGATGACCGTGGTGACCGCCGGGGGCTGGGCGCGCACCCAGTCCGCCGTGACCGCGCTGGCCGTGCTCGCGGCCCTGGGCGTGGCCCTGGTCGCCGCCTTGGCGCCGGTCCTGACGCAACCCCGCCCGTACCCACCGGGTACGGTGGCGCAGGGCTTCGCGGCGCTGGCGGTGTGCGCCCTGGTCGGCGTCGGCGTCGGCGTGCTGTGCGGCCGTCCGGTGATCACGCAGACCGGCTGGTCGGTGCTCGCCTCGACCGCGCTGGTCGTGCTGGTGTTCCTGTTCGGCCGCACCCCGCCCGTCGGCAACGTGCTGTGGGCGCTGTCCCACGACGACGGCGTCACGTCCGCGTTGGCGCTCTCGGGCGTGGTCGCGGTGCTGTTCGTGGCGGGCGCGACCTGGCTCGGCAGCGCGTTGGGCCCCCGTCGCGGCTAGCCCCGCCGCCCTGAGACCGGCGTCACCACTGCCTGCGGACAGCGGCCTTGGCGCCGGTCACCAGGCTCGCCGCCGGCACGTCGTCGGCCACGACCGCCCCGGCGGCGATCACGGCGTCCCGCCCGATCGTGACGCCGGGCAGGATCGTGGCGCCGGCGCCGATCCACACGTTCTCCGCCACGTCGATGGGCCCGCCGCTCAGCCACCCCCGCCGCTCCTCGGGATCCACCGGGTGACCGACGGTGATGAACGTGGCCTTCGGCCCGATCATCACGCGCTCGCCGAGGCGGATGCCGGCGTAGTCCAGGAACGTGCAGTTCTGGTTGATGAACACCCGTTCGGCCAGGTCCAGGCGCAGGCCGTGGTCGGTGTAGAACGGCGGGTGGACGGTGACCCGGTCCGGCAGCGGCCGGCCGAGGATCTCCGCCAGCAGCTCCGCCTTGCCCGCTTCGTCCTCGAACGGCAGGACGTTGAGGCGGGAGGTGAGCTCGGTGGCCCGCAGGACCCTCTCGGACATGGCCCGGAACTCGGCGCTGCGGATGCGCACGAGGCGGTCGTCACGCACGGTCACTCCCTCGTCGTGGTGTCGTCCGGGGACGGCGTCAGCGCCCAGGACGGGCGCCAGACGTCGCCGGGGAGCGTGGGCAGGCCGCGCAGGTGGGCGATGATCGGCCGGAGTCCCGGGTGTGGGTTCGCGCCGGGGTGCAGGAGGGAGAGCGGGTAGGCGATCACCGGCCCGGTGATCGGGATGCGGCGCAGGTCGTGGTGCGACGGCCAGGTGTACCGGTCGCGCGCGCCGACGAGGGTCGCCACGTCCGGGGAGTCCGCGAGGGTGTCCTGGAGGACCTCGTTGCCGAAGTTCGGGCCCGCCGCGTCGATCCGGAGGTCGAAGTCGGTGGCGAGCTGGTCGTAGAACTCCGCCCACTCGCTGCGGGGCGCGATGCCCGGCACCCAGATCCGGTGCCCGCGCAGCCGGCCCGGCGTCAGCCCGCGTGCGGCAGCGAGCGGGTGCCTCGGGCCGACGAGCAGTTCCAGCGGCGAGTCGAACGCGTGGACCATCCGCACGCCGGGTGGCAGCGCGGCCCGGTCGGTGACCGCGCGGAACGAGGCGTCGACCTCGCCCGACTCGACCGCGGCCACCGCCAGGAGCGGGTCGTCGACCCTGAGGGTCACCACGTCGAGCCTGGTCCCGGGGCGTGAGCGCCAGTAGTCGTGCAGGACGACGGCCTGCGCGCTGCGCAGCCCGAGGACGTCGATCCGGAGGGCCCGGGAGCCGGGCCGGACCGCGGTGACGGCGCGGTCGACACCCGTGACGACGTCGCGGGCGTGGGGGAGGAACGCCTGGCCGTCGAGCGTCAGCTCGACACCCCGCGCGGTGCGGGTGAACAGGCGGACACCCAGCTCGCGCTCCAGACCCGCCACCCGCTTCGAGACCGCCTGCTGCGTGACGCCCAACTCGGCCGCGGCGTGCCCCAGCTGTCCCCGCTCGGCCGCCCGGACGAACGACCGCAGTGCCTCCGTGTCCACCGCTTGAGCCTATGTGCGCACAACCGGACGTTGTGGCTCGTGGGAAGCGGGTTGTGCCGGCGCACTACGACGCGGTCGATCCGCCTCGGGTGTCCACCGTCCGGTTGTCCGCACCGGCATCTCGGCCAGTGGTGCCTCGACAATCCTGGTGGCCGCCCGGCAGCGCTTGACGGTGTTCTGACGGCGTTCCCGCGGCACCTTGCGGCGTCTGAGTGGCGTCCGGGTGGCGTTCCGGCGGTGGCTCCGCAGCGCCGCGGCGTTCCGGCGAAGTCTTGGCAGCGTCTTGGCGGCCGGGATTGTCGGACCCCTGGGGCAGAATAAAAGCAGGGGCCCCCTTGGCGGGCAGGGTTCCGGCAAAGTCGTTTGTGCTGTTCAGTGGGTGATTCCGAGGAGTTGGAGTGGTCGTCGGGGGTCACGGGCCATGGCCCGTGACCCTTTGGCGATGTTGGTGTGGCCGGCCAGGCGCAGGGCGTTGACGGCGAGGTTGCGCAGGCCGGCCATGATGCGGGGTGCGTGGCCGGCGCGGATCCGGGAGGCGTCCTCGCCGTAGGTGACGTCACGGACCCAGTGCAGCCGGTTCTCGATCTGCCAGTGTCCGCGCAGGTAGGTGGCGACGCGGGCGGGGTGGGCGTCCTCGCCGGTCAGGCTGGTCACCCCGAGCGCGGCGTAGGCACCGCGCCTGCCGGTGGTGTGACAGGTCCGGTAGCGCTCGACGAGGAACGCGTGGTTCGCGTGGGGAAAGTCCACCTCGCCGAACCCGCGGTCCCCGAGCGGGGCGACACGGACGGTGCGCAGTTCGGTGCGGCCGTGCCCGCGCTCCCGGAACACCAGGCACGGCATGTCGTCCCAGGGCAGCGAATCGAGCTGGGTGTAGACCCTCGGCCAGCCGGTCTTGACGGTGAACACGTAATGCGCGCCCCGCTCGTGCAGGTAGCGGGCGTGGTCGCGTTGGGTGTGCAGCGCGTCGGCGGTCACCACCACCCCGGCCAGGTCGACGGTGTCCAGCAGCGGCCGGAACCCGGCGAGTTCGCCGCCGGTCGGGACCTGCCGCTGACCGGCCACGATGCCGTCCTCGTGACGGAACACGGCCATCAGGTGCACCCCGGAGCCGCCGGCACGGCCGAACGTGGCGGCCACCGACTTGCCGTCCACCGCCACCGCCGGCAACACCCCGCCGGTCTCCCGTCCGTCGACCCGCGACGCGGACCAGGCGCCGATCACCGCGTCCAGCGCGTCACCGTCCACCCGCGACAACACCCTGCGCACCGTGGACTCCTCCGGTGCCACGAACCGGTCGCCGACGATGTCGAACCGCACCCCGAGCCGTCGCAACAACCGCTGCGGCGCGTCGGCGGCCCATTCCGCGATCGCCGCGAACGACCGCGCACCCGCCACCACCGCCGCCGCGGACAGCAGCAGGATCGACGACAGGGAGTGCCGCACCCCACGACGCTTGCGCGGATCCGGCACCCGATCCAGAAAAACCCGCAGGTCCGCGACCTGCCCGACCGGCACCGAGGCCAGCCGGTCGACAACCACGGGCATCGGGCAGGATGACAACGCGGGCACGGCACTCCCAAGATCATGCGACGTAGACACTCACATGATCGACCAGAGCGCCGTGCCCGTCCCACAATCAAACCCTCACCAGCACAAACGACTTTGCCGGAACCCTGCCCTTGGCGGGGACCCCTGCGGAGCGTTCCGGTGGTGTGGTGCGGCTTACTTGATCGCCTTGATCAGCTCGTCGATGTCCTTCGGCTCCAGACCGCGCATCAGCGTCAGGAACAGCTCGCTGTACGTGCGGAACGGGCTGACGTACCACTTGCCGTCGACCTCGGTGGCGACCACGCCGATGCCGTCCTTCAGCACCTGCGCGCCGATCCGGGCGATCACGTCGACCGCGGCCGGCGGGATGTCGCTGCCGCCCTGCTGCTCCACCAGCTGCGTGATCTCGTCCGCGCACAGCCGCTGCGTCTGGCCCTTGACCGTGGCCGCGTAGCAGTCGCCGTCCCGGCTGACCTCGACGGTCTCGCCCTCGGCCTCGACCACCAGCTTGCGGATCGTGAGCAGCTTGCCGCCGGAGACGTCCTTCGAGTCGGTCTCCAGCTCGATCAGCTTCGCGCCCGTGGCGGGCGTCTTGCCCGCCTGGTCCAGGATGACCGGACCGATGTCCTGGAGCACGCCCATCTCGTCCGGTGGCAGCAGCGCGAGGACGCCCTCGATGTCACCGTCGAGCGCCTTCTCGACCATCTGCTTCGCGGCGTCGTCCGCCGAGCCCGCGCCGGCCGGCGCGATGCCCTGGGCGGGCCACTTCAGGTCTTCTTGCTCCAGCGCGGCGTTCGCGATGGTGTAGAAGAGGCTCGGGTACCACTCGTCGCCGACCTTGATGGTGGCGATGCCGATCGGCTTGCCCTTCCGGTCGGCCATCTCCTTGGCGAAGTCCAGCGTGTCGGTCTCGGTGCCGGCCTTGTCCAGCTCCGCGCCGAGCGCGTCGACCAGCTTGTCGGTCAACGGGATCTGCTTGACGTCCGAGGTGACCGTGATCTTGCCCTCGATCACCTTGTTGATCGTCAGGTGGTCGTTGACCTTCTCCGCGGCGGCGTCGTCGAACTTGATGCCCTCGCTCTTGATCTGGACGCCGCTGAGCTTGTTCGGGTCCGCGTCCTTCTTCAGGATCTCCAGCCGCTTGGCCTCGCTGATCGTGGCCTCGGTGTAGTCCTTGCTGAGCTTCGCCTCGGCGGGCGCCAGGCCGTTCATGATGCCCAGGACGTCACCGCTGCCCAACGCGCTGAGCAGGTTGTTCGCCGCGGTGGACGGGCTCTCGGAGCCGGCGGCCACCTCGTCGGAGCTGCGCAGCGCCCACACCGTGGCGACCGTGCCCGCGGCCAGCGCGAGGACGGCGACGACGGCGGTGACGACCAGGCCGGTGCGCTTCTTCTTCGGCGGCTCGCCGCCCGCGAAGCCGACCGGTCCCTGGCCGTAGGGCTGCTGGCCGTAGGGCTGGCCGAACTCCTGCTGGTAACCCGGCTGCTGCGGGAAGCCCTGCGGGCCCGTCTGCGGGTAGCCCTGCTGCTGCGGCTGGGGACCGGTCTGCGGGTAGCCGCCCTGCTGGGGGTAGCCGCCCTGCTGCGGACCCGGCTGCGGGTAACCGCCTTGCTGCGGCCCCTGCTGCGGGTAGCCGCCCTGCTGCGGCTGGCCGTACGGGTTGTTCTGCGGTGGCCATTCGCCTCCGCCGCCACCTGGGTACGTCACGGTGCTCCTCCTGGAGTGCTGATCGCTGTGCGGGATTTCGCGGTGAGCACGGTGATCGCCCCGGCGATCCCCAGCACAGCACCACCGAGGGTGGTCACCGGTCCGGTCAGGCTGATCCCGACCAGTGCCGCCTCGTTGCCCCCTTGGACGGCGGCAAGTGCCGCCACCGTTCCCGCAATCGTGCCAAACACCAGTGCGAGCCATGCCGCGATTCGGTGAAAACGCACCGCCCAAAGCACCACGCAGCCCACCGCCAACGGGGTGAGCGCCACCCACGCGCCCCGGACGACCTCGCCCGGCACACCGTCCAACCCGGCGAAACCACGCAGAGCGAGCACCTCGTAACTCGTCCTCGTGACCGTGCCGGAGCGCAGCCACGGCAGGAAGAAACCCGTCACCGCTGTGACCAAACCGATAACTCCGAGCACCGCGCCCGCCCAACGCCCGGTGGTCGGCTCCGCTGACAGTCGTCTCATGGTCGGCTCCGCCGACGTGTCCCGCGCACCCCGACATGCTCGCAGGCGTGTGGGACGGTGGTGGCATGAGTGCACGGGACGTGATGGCCCTCGCGCGGCGCATCACCGCGCTCACCGGCGCGGGCGTCTCCCTGGCGTCGGGGGTGGTGCGGTTCCGGTTCGACGCGTCGGCGTTCCTGACGTCGGCACGCGTGCGGCGCGAGGTGTGGGAGTCCTGGCTGGACGATCCCTTGTGGACGGCCGAGCCGAACGCCGCGCACCGCGCGCTGGCCGGGTTGCAGCGGGCCGGGCGGGTGCGCTCGTTGCTGACGCAGAACGTCGACGGGCTGCACCAGCGGGCCGGGTCCCCGGTGGTCGAGCTGCACGGGTCCATGTCACGTGTGGTGTGCGTCTCATGCGGCGCGGTCGGCCCGATGGGCGCGGCGCTGGCGCGCGTGCGCGGCGGCGAGGTCCCGCCGGATTGCACGGTGTGCGGAGGGGTCCTGCGGCCGGCGGCGGTCGCGTTCGGTGAGCCGCTGCACGACGACGTGCTGCGCTCGGCCCGGATGGCGGTGCTGGACTGCGACGTGATGCTCGTGGCCGGGACGTCGCTCACGGTGGAGCCCGCCGCGCGGCTGGTGCCGTTGGCGGCGAAGGCGGGCGCGGCGGTGGTGATCTGCTCCCTGGACCCGACGCCGTACGACTCGCTGGCGGCGGCGGTGGTGCGCGAGCCGGCCGCGTCGGCGCTGCCGGAACTGGCCGCCGTGCCCGTGGTGGCGACCGGCCCGATCCGCACGTGGGGCGACCCGAGCACCTGGTGAACCACCCGCTCGTGACGCGTGACCACCTGATCGTGGGCGCATCGCGGTGCCAAGGTGGCCGTATGGGGAGTCAACAGTCACCGATCAACCTCCGTGACGCGGTGGTGGTGCCCCGGCTGGCGGAGGAGTTGGACGTCCGCTGGCGGGCCGACCAGTTCAGCGCCCGGGAGGAGGGCCAGGGGTGGCGGTTCCGGCCGCGGGGCGAGCACCTGGTGTGCCTCGGCGGGCAGGAGTTCCGGCTCGGCAACCTCCACTTCCACCGGCCGAGCGAGCACTGGGTGCGCGGCCGGTCGCGTGGCGCGGAGATGCACGCCGTGCACCTGAGGGCGGAGGACGAGCTGCGGGCGTGCGTGGTGGCGGTGTTCGTCGACCTCGGGGAGCCGGGCCCGTCGGAGGGGAAGCCGCCTAGCGGCATCGACCTGCCGGCGCTCTTCCCGGGCGGCGGCTTCCACCGCTACGAGGGCTCGTTGACCACCGGCGAGTTCGACGAGATCGTCAGCTGGGTCGTGATGAACGAGCCGGTCCAGGTGGACGACCCGGCCCTGCGCGCCTTCATCCGCACGCACGCCGACCACCCCCGCACCGTCCAGCCGGTGAACCGGAGGTTCGTGCTGACGACCGGGTGACGAGGAGGTAGCCGGGGCCGTCGCGGGTAAATAAGGTCACCTCGTATGCGCGTACCCCTGACCGTCGCCGATTTCCTCTACCGGGCGGAGCAGGTCTTCGCCGACACCACGGCCTCCGTCGACGAGCCCGTGCAGCCCGCCGCACCGGTGCCGACCAGCACGTACGGCCAGTTCGCCACCCGTGTCCGGGCCTGGCAGGCCGGGTTCGACGCGCTCGGCCTCGGCGAGGGCGAACGGGTCGCCGTGGTCAGCCACAACTCGGCCCGGCTGCTCGAACTGCTGCACGCGGTGCCCGCCACGGGCCGCGTCGCCGTCCCCGTCAACTTCCGGCTGCGGCCCGACGAGGTCTCCTACATCGTCGAGCACAGCGGGGCGTCCGCGCTGCTCGTCGACCCCGAGCTGGAGCTGGCCGGCGTCACCGCGCGGCACCGCTTCGTGCTCGGCGAGCAGACCGAGACCGAGCTGATGCGCTTCGACACCGAGCCCCGGCCCTGGCGCGAGCCGGACGAGGACGCCACCGCCACGATCAACTACACCTCCGGCACGACCGCCCGGCCCAAGGGCGTCCAGATGACCCACCGCAACATCTGGCTCAACGCGGTCACGTTCGCCATGCACGCCCGCGTCTGGGAGCGCGACGTGTACATGCACGTCCTGCCGATGTTCCACTGCAACGGCTGGGGCATGCCCTACGGCCTGGCCGGGCTCGGCGTGCCGCAGGTCGTGCTGCGCAAGGTCGACGGCACGGAGATCCTCAACCGGGTCCGCGACCACGGCGTCACCCTGATGTGCGGCGCGCCCGCCGTGTGGAACGCCGTGCTGGACGCCGCGCGGGACTGGGACGGCGAGATCCCCGGCCGCGACCGGGTCCGCGTCATCTGCGCCGGGGCGCCACCGCCCAGCCGCACCATCGCCCGCGTGGGCGAGGAGCTCGGTTGGGAGTTCCTCCAGCTCTACGGCCTCACCGAGACGTCGCCGCTGCTGACGTTCAACCGCACCCGACCGGCCGACGACGGGCTGCCGCCGGCGGAACGGGCGCGCAAGCTGTCCCGGGCGGGCGCGCCGGGGCTCGGCGTGCGGCTGGAGGTGTCCCCGACCGGCGAGGTGCTGGCCAGGGGGAACGTCGTCATGGCCGGCTACTGGGAGAACCCCGAGGCCAGCGCCCGGGCGCTGGAGGACGGCTGGTTCCACACCGGCGACGGCGGCGAGCTGGACGACGAGGGCCACCTGACGATCTCCGACCGCAAGAAGGACGTGATCATCACCGGCGGCGAGAACGTGTCGTCCATCGAGGTGGAGGACGCCCTGTTCGGCCACCCCGGGGTGGCCGAGGCGGCGGTCATCGGCGTGCCGCACGACAAGTGGGGCGAGACGATCAAGGCGCTGGTCGTGCGGGCCGAGGGCGCGGAGGTGACGGAGGCCGAGCTGATCGCGCACTGCAAGGCGCGGCTCGCCGGTTACAAGGCGCCGACGTCGGTCGAGTTCCGCGACGCGATCCCGCGCACCGCCACCGGCAAGGTGCAGAAGTTCAAGCTGCGCGAGCCGTACTGGGCCGACCTCGACCGCGAGGTCAACTGACGGTGATCCGGTCACCCGGGTGAGGGTGCTTCCCCGTGGCCGCTGTGACCCGTGTGGCTGATGTTGACGCCGGGTCGGTTGGAAACAGCGAGGCACGAGTGGCAGAGTCGACCGGCGTAGCGCCGTTCGGCGTAACGCCGATCGGCCGAGTGCGCGGGGAGGGCGGCAGTCGTGACTCGATGGGTGATCCCGATCGTGATCGCGTTGACCACCGCGGTGGGGTTGGGCGGCACGGCGCACGCGGCGCCGCCACCGCCGCCCAACCCCGGCGACGCCGAGATCGCCGCCGGCCGGCAGCAGGCCGACGCCAAGGCGGCCCACGTCGGCGAGCTGACCGGTCGGCTCACCGACGCCGAGGCCCGGCTGCGCGAGCTCACCGACGAGGTCGCGTTCCAGCTGGAGCTGGCGAACAAGGCGCGGGTCGACCTGGAGACCGCCCAGGGCGAGGCCGACCGGGCGCGCCGGGCCGCCGACGCGGCGCGGGTCGAGGCCGACGCCGCCGCCCGGGCCGTCGAGGACGCCCGCGTGCGGCTGGACGAGTTCGCCGCCGCCAGCTTCCAGCAGGGCAGCCTGGTCGGCTCCGTCTCGGCCTACTTCGGCGCGACCAGCCCGCAGGACCTGCTGGCCCGCGCGCAACTGCTCCAGGCCGTCAGCGAGTCGAGCCTCGACGCGCTGGACGACGTCGAGCGCACCCGTGCCGAGCAGGTGAACAAGAACTCCGCCGCGCGTGCCGCGCTCGACCTGGCCGACCGGAAGCAGGCCGCCGCGGACCAGGCCGCGCGGGACGCCGACGCGGCGCGGACCACCGCCGTGCGGGCGCAGGAGGGTCAGGCCGCCGCCGCGCGAGGGCTCCAGGACGACAAGGCCCGGGTGGAGGGCGAGCTGGACCAGGCCTTGCACGCGGTCGAAGGGCTGGAGGGCCAACGCGCCCAGTACGACCGGTGGCTGGCCGACAAGCGCCGCGAGGACGAGGAGGCCGCACGCCTGGCCGCCCTCGCCGCCGCCGCTGCTCCCGCGACCGCGCCCCAGGCGCCCCGACCGCCGGCGGTGACGGCGCCGAGCGGCACCGGGGTGGAGGCCGTCGTCGCCCGGGCCCTGGCGCAGCTCGGCGTGCGGTACTCGTGGGGCGGCGGCAACTACGACGGCCCGACCGTCGGCATCCGGGACGGTGGCGCCGGCGACGCGCACGGCGACTACTACAGCGTCGGCTTCGACTGCTCCGGGCTGATGATGTACGCGTTCGCGGGCGTCGGCGTCTACCTGCCGCACTACAGCGGCTACCAGTACAACGCCGGCCGCAAGGTGCCGCTCTCCCAGGCGCGGCGCGGCGACATGCTGTTCTGGGGACCGGGCGGCGGCACCCACGTCGCGCTCTACCTCGGCGACGGCATGATGGTCGAGGCCCCGTACTCCGGCTCGCACGTCCGCGTCGCTCCGGTCCGGTACGGCGGGATCACGCCGTACGTGACGCGCCTGCTGTGAGCGGCGTCCTCCCCGGTGGACGCCGCCCGGTCAAGGCCGCCCGGTCAACGCCGGTCCCCGATCGGGTCCAGGCCCAGCGCCCGGACTTCCTCGCGCAGCGCCTTGATCTCCTCCAGCAGCCGGTCGTCGGGCGCGCTCGGCGGCGGCGCGCCCTCGGACTCCATCGCGCTGCACACGACCGCGATGAACAGGTTCAGCATGGTGAACGTGCCGACCAGCAGGTAGATCACGAAGAAGATCCAGGCCAGCGGCTGGGTGGCCATCAGGTCGCGCATCACGTCCGACCAGCCGTCGCCGGTGGTGAGCTGGAACAGCGTCAGGATGGTCGCGCCGAGGTCGCCGAACCGGGGATCGCCGCTGGCGCGGAACAGGTTGATGGCGACCACGCTGCCGACGTACAGCATCAGCACGAGCAGCCCGGACAGCGACAGCAGGCCCGGCACGGACTTCACCAGCGCGGTCACCACCCGGCGCATGCTCGGCACCATCGCGACCAGGCGCAGCGCGCGCAGGATGCGCAGGGCCCGGACCACCGACAGCGGACCGGCCGCCGGTAGCAGGGAGACGCCGACCACCACGAAGTCGAAGACGTTCCACGGGTCGCGGAAGAACCGGGGGCCGTGCGCGTACAGCCGCGCGGCCAGTTCCAGGACGAAGATCGCCAGGGTGGTGCGGTCCACCACGTCGAAGACGGTGCCGTAGGACGCGACCAGTGCCGTCGACGTCTCGCAGCCGAGGGTGACCGCGTTGACCACGATCACCGCGATGACCATCCGCTGCAAGCGCCTGCCGTCCACGACATCGCGGACGCGGTCGCGCAAACCCATGCCGAACTCCTCCTGCGCACGTCGGGATCTCGCTCGATCGAGCAACGCCCCATCGGCGTGTCGGCCGTACGGCTTGAGTGAATTCACCCGGTCGAGCGGAAGAAATCCGATTTGGCGCGGGTGTAGTCGTCGTAGTCGCCATCTTCGACGTGCGCTTCGGCCGCCCGGAGCTTCGCGGCCTCGTACGCACCCCGCACGGCCGGTTCGGCGCGCAGCCGGTCGCGGAAGTCGATCGTCCGCCGGTGCCACGGGTTGCCGAACTGCCGCACGTGCAGGATCGCCGTCGCCTCCGGGTCGGGTCGGACGTAGAGCCGTTTCCGGTACCGCCCCTCGGGCACCTCCGGGTCGGTGCGCCAGTCGTGGGTCACGCCGGGTGAGTCGGGGCGGGCGCCTTCCGCCGGGCGGAAGCACCCCGATGAGCAGTCGACGATCACCCATGCGCCCATGGTGGCGCGGGCCCACGACGATCCGGGGCCCGCGCCCCCGCGTCAGCGGTCCACCAAGGCGAACACGCCCCAGCCCAGGTACTCGCGTTCGTACCGCGCGTACCGGACCGGCGCGGTGTCGAGCTCGGCGCGCAGCGCGGGCGCGAGCTCGTCATCCGGGTTCTCGTCCAGCCAGCGGCGGGTGGTGAGCCACTGCGCCGCGACGTAGCGGTCCCAGCTGTCCTGGTCGGCGAGCACCATCTCGACCACGTCGCAGCCCAGCTGCCCGAACCCCGCCAGCAGGTCGGGCAGCGGCAGGAAGTCGTCCCGGCTGGTCGCGTGGCAGCCCTCGACCGTCGCCTGGTCGGGCGGGTCGAGCCGCCAGAACGGGTGCCCGAGCAGCAGCAGGCCGCCGGGGCGCAGGCTGCGCCGCAACAGCTCCACCGTGCCGGGCACGCCGTCGCCGATCCACGCCGCGCCGACGCACGCGGCGATGTCCACGGGCTCGTCCGCGACGTGACCCGACGCGTCGCCGTGCACGAACTCCACCCGGTCGGCCACGCCCAGCTCGGCCGCGCGGGCCTTCGCCGAGGCGATGAACGTCGCGCTCAGGTCGACGCCCGTGCCGGTCAGCCCGTGGTCACGGGCCCAGGTGCACAGCATCTCGCCCGAGCCGCAGGCCAGGTCGAGCACGCGCCACCCCGGTTCCGGGCGCAGCGCCCGCCCGAGGACGGCCAGCTTGGCGTCGTCGAACGGGTTGTGGATGCGGTGGGTGCTTTCACGGATGGTGAAACCGCGGGGAATGTCCACTTCCGGTAGTCCTCACGTCCAGGGGAGAGGTCGGCGTGATCGGCCGCTGGGCGGCCGTGGACCGGACGGGCATGCAATGCACCTCGTTCGCACACGTGGGTACGGGTGGCGGTGAGGTTAGGCAGGACCGCGAGCGGCTGTCCACCGAGTTGTCGGAGCCGTCCCGCCTGGTTCGTCCACAGTGGACTACGGGTGGATATGAACCCCAATTCGACACGATCGCGCAAAGCAAGCCCTGGAATTGCGGAAAATGCGGGTGATCACCTGAATGCGAGGCGTGGGTTCGGTAGCGTCGGTGGTCTGAGGGAGGAAGTCAAGTCCAGGGGGGACCATGACGGCCGGCCGATTGATTCTCGACGACGGCGAATTGACCTATCACAGACGTGGCGAGGGGCCGCCGGTCGTGCTGCTGCACGCGGGCGGGCTCGGGGTGGCGGTGTGGGACCGCCAGTTCGACCTGCTGGCGCGGGACCACACCGTGGTCCGGTACGACGCGAGGGGCCACGGCGAGTCGTCGCCGGTGACCGGCCCGTACGCGCACCACGAAGACCTGAGGGACTTGCTGGACGGGCTCGGGCTCGACCGGCCGACGCTGGTCGGCCTGTCGCTCGGCGCCCGCACCGCGATCGACTTCGCGGTCACCCACCCGGACCGGGTGGCGGGCCTGGTGCTGGTCGGGCCGGGCGTGAGCGGGATGGAGTTCGAGGACCCGTTCATCGTGGACCAGTTCGCGCGGCTGCGGACGTCGACCACGGTGGCCGAGGTCGCGGAGCGCGTGCTGCGGATGTGGGTCGACGGTCCGCACCGGTCACCGGACGAGGTGGACCCGGCGGTGCGGGAACTGTGCCGCGTGCTCACCGTCCGCGCCGTGTCGAGCGGCGCGTTCACGATCACGGGGAACGAGGTGCACGCGGTGGACCGCCTGCGCGAGCTCACCGCGCGGACGCTCGTGGTGGTCGGAGACCTCGACTCGTCGGACATCCACGTGGTGGCCGACCTCGTGCTCGACGCCGCGCCGCGGGCGGAGAAGGTCGTCGTCGAGGGCGCCGCCCACCTGGTGAACCTGGACCGGCCGGACGAGTTCGACCGCGCCCTGCTGCGGTTCCTCAGCGCGTCGCGATGAACGGCGGCTTCCACCAGGCGGTGCTCGACCGGGCCGACGCCGCGGTGCTGGTGGTGGACCCGGGTGACCTGGGCGTCCGGTGGGCGTCCCCGGCCGCCCGGCGGTTGTTCGGCGCCGCGTCCGGCCTGCTGCCCGACCTCGTGGCGAACGGCGACGCGGCGGCGGTCGGCACGTTCCTCCAGGCGGCGGGGCGCGCAGGCGCGTCGCGGTTGACGTGCGCGGTGCCGGTGGAGGGTTCCGTGCACCGGCGGGTCGACCTGATCGCCCGCGACCTGAGCGAGGACCCGGACGTGCGCGGCCTGGTGGTGGTCGCGCTCGACGTCACGGGCTGGGCGGAGACGGCCGACGAGCTGGGCAGCAGGCTCAACACCGACGCGCTCACGGGCCTGGCGAACCGCACCGGCTTCCTGCCGCGCCTGGAGCAGGCCGTGCGCGGCACGCCGGGCCCGGTGCTGGTGTTCCTCGACCTCGACCAGTTCAAGGACGTCAACGACTGCCACGGGCACGCGGCGGGCGACCACGTGCTGCGCCTGGTCGCGTCCCGGCTGGCCGCGGTGGTGGCCGGGCGCGGCACGGCGGCCAGGCTCGGCGGCGACGAGTTCGCCGTGCTGCTCGACGAGCTGGACGAGCAGCAGGCGATCGCCGCGGCGCAGGAGATCCTGGCCGTCATCGGCACGCCGGTGACGTTGGACGAGGGCGTGATCCGGGTGTCGGTGTCGGCGGGCATCACGTTCGTCCGGCCCGGTCACGGCGCGGAGGACCTGCTGCACCAGGCGGACCTGGCGATGTACCGGGCGAAGACGATCGGCCCGGTCGGCGTCGCCGTCTACGACCAGGACCTGGAGGACTGGGCGCTGGCGCGCAAGCACCAGGTCGACCGGCTCGCCGAACGGCTGGAGGAGTTGCACGCGGAGAACCGGGCGCTGGCCGAGGCGGCGACCATCGACCAGCGCACGGGCCTGCCGAACCCGGCGACGTTCGACGCCGACCACGCCCGCCGCAACCGCGCCGGCGAGCCGTACAGCCTGCTGCTGGTCGACATCGACCGCTTCCACAGCTACAACACGCTCTACCGCTACCTGGCCGGGCACGAGACGCTGCGCGAGGTCGCCGAGGCCATCGACCGCACCACCCGTGCGGGTGATCGCGCGTACCGGTACGGGGGCGAGGAGTTCACCGTGCTGCTGCCGGGCACGCGGCTGGACGGCGCGCTGGCGTCGGGCGAGCGGATCAGGCAGGCGGTGGAACGACTCGGGCTGGAGCACCGGGGCAACACCGGCGGCCTGGTGACGGTGTCGATCGGCGCGGTGGAGGTCGTGCCGGGCGCGTCCGTCACCGACGCGGTGGAGGAGGCCAGCGTCGCGGTGCTGGAGGCCAAGGACGCGGGCCGCAACCGCGTGGTCGGCCGCCTGGCCGGCGCGTGAGCCGCGCCGCCCTCACCCGCACGGCGGTGGGAGCGGACCGTGCGGTTCTCACCCGCACGGCGCTGGGTGTCGGCTGTTCGGCGTAACATGTGACTACGCTGAGTAGAGAAATTGGCCAGTTGCATTGCGAATCAATGAATTCACCTGGGCCGTTCTGGTGAACGTGGTCACGGTGAGTTAGTAAGAGGCGTGGACCACGACTCGATGCAGCACTTCTCCGACGGCCTCTCCACCCTCGTGCTCGCCTACATCGTCTCGGTGATCGGCTCGCTCATCGGCCTCGCCTGCATGGCGCGCGCCCAAGCGGAGCCGAGCCGTGCCCTCAAGACGCGCTGGACCGTGTTCGGCGCGTTCGCCATCGGCGGCATCGCCATCTGGCTCATGCACTTCATCGCCATGCTCGGCTTCGACGTGCCCGACGCCTCGATCAAGTACTCCGTGCCGCTGACCGCGTTGTCCGCCGTGGTGGCGATCGGGGTGGTCGGGGTCGGGTTGTCGCTGGTCACGCTCGTCCGGTTCACCAAGATGCGGCTGCTCGTCGCGGGCACCCTGGCCGGGCTCGGCGTGGCCGGCATGCACTACCTGGGCATGTCCGCCATCCGGTTCCGCGGCGAGATCTCCTACGACCGGACGCTCGTCGCGCTGTCGTTCGTGATCGCGGTGGTCGCGGCGACCGCGGCGTTCTGGTTCACCCTGGTCGTGAAGACGGCGGCGGCGCGGATCGCGGCCGGGCTGATCATGGGTGTGGCGGTCACCGGCATGCACTACACCGGCATGGCCGCCGTGCGGGTCACGACCAACCCGACGATCCCGTCGCCGCAGGGCACGTCCGCGTTCGACCTGGTGTTCCCGGTGTTCGTGACCAGCGCCCTGGTGGTGGCGGCGTTGCTGTGGATGCTCTTCACCTCCGACGACGACGCGCTGGGCGAGCCCGTCTAGCGGTTACCGTTGGCCCGTGACGTCCTGGACGGCGGTGGTCCTCGCGGGTGGTCGGGGCAGCAGGCTCGGCGGCGTGGACAAGGCGTCGGTCGTGGTCCGCGGCCGCACGCTGCTCGACCACGTGCTGGACGCGGTCGCGCTCGCCGCGCGGACCGTCGTGGTAGGTCCGCGCAAGGACGACGTGCCCGGCGTGACGTGGGCGCGGGAGGACCCGCCCGGCGGCGGACCGGTCGCGGGGCTGGCCGCCGGGCTCGCGCACGTCGAGACCGACCTGGTGGTGGTGCTCGCGGTGGACCAGCCGGGCATCACCCGGTCCACGGTGGACCGGCTGCTCGCGGCCGTCGGCGACACCGGCGCGGTCCTCGTGGACGACGGGGGGCGGTCGCAGTGGCTCACCGGCGCGTGGCGCACCGGGGCGCTGCGCCGAGCCGTGCCCGCCGACCCTCGCGACGTCTCCGCGCGCTCGGTCCTCGGGCCGCTGGACCCGGTCCCCGTCACCGCCCGACCGGGTGAAGCTCGGGACGTGGACACCCCCGCCGACCTCGCACCGTGACGGGTGACCGATCTCGCACCGCGACGCGTGACCAAGATCGGGTGGGATGGGCGTGAGCTGCATCGCGGCCCGATTCCGGGGTGGACCCCCTTCACAAGAGCCATACCGTCGGCAGGGAAGACTGGGCCACCGTCGTACAACCCTGTCGAGGAGGACCTTTGTCCGAGCCCGCCGCCGAGGCTCCCAACACGCCGGCTCGTGACGCCCAGTTGCTCGAACGCACCGTGTTCGAGGTCAAGCGGGTGATCGTCGGTCAGGACCGGTTGGTCGAGCGGATGCTCGTCGGCTTGCTGGCCAAGGGCCACCTGCTGCTGGAGGGCGTGCCCGGCGTGGCCAAGACGCTGGCCGTCGAGACGTTCGCCGGCGTGGTCGGCGGCTCGTTCTCCCGCGTCCAGTTCACCCCCGACCTGGTGCCCGCCGACATCCTCGGCACCCGCATCTACCGCCAGGGCAGCGAGACCTTCGACGTCGAGCTCGGCCCCGTGGTCGCCAACTTCGTCCTCGCCGACGAGATCAACCGCGCGCCCGCCAAGGTGCAGTCGGCGATGCTCGAGGTGATGGCCGAGCGGCACGTGTCCATCGGCGGCAAGACGTTCCCGATGCCCACCCCGTTCCTGGTCCTGGCCACCCAGAACCCGATCGAGAACGAGGGCGTCTACCCCCTGCCCGAGGCGCAGCGCGACCGGTTCCTGTTCAAGATCCAGGTCGAGTACCCGACGGCCGAGGAGGAGCGGGAGATCGTCTACCGGATGGGCGTCGAGCCGCCGGTGCCCAGCCAGGTGCTCGGCCCGGACGAGCTGGTCCGCCTCCAGGGCGTGGCCTCCCGGGTCTTCGTGCACCACGCGCTGGTCGACTACGTGGTCCGGCTGGTCATCGCGACCCGCGCGCCCAAGGAGCACCAGCTCACCGACGTGGCCGGGTGGGTCGCCTACGGCGCCTCGCCGCGCGCCAGCCTCGGCATCATCGCCGCCGCCCGCGCCCTCGCGCTGGTGCGCGGCCGTGACTACGTGCTGCCGCAGGA
This sequence comes from Actinosynnema sp. CA-299493, assembly GCF_050946825.1. Classification (NCBI taxonomy): domain Bacteria; kingdom Bacillati; phylum Actinomycetota; class Actinomycetes; order Pseudonocardiales; family Pseudonocardiaceae; genus Actinosynnema; species Actinosynnema sp. CA-299493. The sequence continues at coordinate 5,734,316 of NZ_CP191993.1, read as the reverse complement.
CGTCGTGGACGTGGTGCCGGACGTGCTGCGCCACCGCCTGGTGCTGTCCTACGACGCGCTGGCCGACGGCGTGCCGCTGGACCACATCATCACCCGCGTGCTCCAGACCGTGCCGCTGCCGCAGGTCTCCGCACGTCCGCAGACGCCGCAGCCCGCGGGCAGGCCGTGACCGAGGCGAACCCGCAGGGCGTCGACCGGCCCAACTGGGCGCCGCCGGTGCTGCACGGCGGCCGGATGGAAGCGGCGCTGCGCACGCTCGAACTGGAGGTCCGCCGCCGGCTCGACGGCCTGCTCCAGGGCAACCACCTGGGGCTCGTGCCCGGACCGGGTTCCGAACCCGGCGAGGCGCGGCCCTACCAGCCCGGCGACGACGTGCGGCGGATGGACTGGGCGGTCACCGCGCGCACGACCGTGCCGCACATCCGCGAGACCGTCGCCGACCGCGAGCTGGAGACGTGGCTCGCGATCGACCTGTCGCCGAGCCTCGACTTCGGCACGGCGGCGTGCGAGAAGCGCGACCTGGTGGTCGCCGCGACGGCCGCGGTGGCGCACCTGACCCGCGGCGGCGGCAACCGGATCGGCGCGCTGGTCTCCACCGGCGAGGACCTCGTCCGGGTGCCCGCGCGCGGCGGCCTGGCGCACTCGCGCGGCCTGATCCGCAAGGTCGCCGAGACGCCGCGCGCTCCCGAGGGCACCCGCGGCTCGCTGGCCGACGTGGTCGAGCAACTGCGTCGCCCGCCGCGGCGGCGCGGCCTGGTCGTGGTGATGTCGGACTTCCTCGGCGGCACGGAGTGGCAGCGCCCGCTGCGCGCGTTGTCCGCCCGGCACGACCTGGTGGCCATCGAGGTGATCGACCCGCGTGACATCGACCTGCCCGAGGTGGGCAGGGTCGTGCTGGCCGACCCGGAGTCGGGCAGGCAGCGCGAGGTCGTCGCGTCGCCGCTGCTGCGCCGGGAGTTCGCCGCCGCCGCTGCCGAGCACCGCGCCGAGGTGGCCGCCGGGCTGCGCCGCGCCGGCGCGGGCCACCTGGTGCTGCGCACCGACTCGGACTGGATCGCCGACATCGTGCGGTTCGTCGTCGCGCGCAAGCGCCGCTGGTCGGGAGGGGTGGCCTGATGAGCCTGTCGGGTTTCACCGCGCCGTGGTGGTTCCTGCTGATCGTGGGCGTGGTGGCGCTCGCCGCGTTCTACGTCGTGCTGCAACGCGTGATGCGCAAGCGGACGCTGCGGTTCGCCAACCTGTCGATGCTGGAGAAGGTCGCGCCCAAGCGGCAGGGCTGGTACAAGCACGTGCCGCCGGCGTTGCTGATGGTCGCGTTCATCGCGCTGACCGTGGCGCTGGCCGGGCCGACCGCCGAGCAGAAGGTGCCACGCAACCGCGCGACCGTGATGCTGGTGATCGACACGTCGCTGTCGATGAAGGCCACCGACGTGCAGCCGTCCCGGTTGGACGCCGCGCAGGTGGCCGCCAAGTCGTTCGCCGACGGGCTCACCCCGGGCATCAACCTGGGGCTGATCTCGTTCGCCGGTTCGGCCACCGTGCTGGTCGCGCCGACCACCGACCGCGCGGCGGTCACGCAGAGCATCGACGGGCTGAAGCTGGCCCAGTCGACCGCGACCGGTGACGCGATCGTGGCCGCGCTGGCGGCGATCGACTCGTTCGGCAAGGTCGTCGGCGGCGCGGACGGGCCACCGCCCGCCCGGGTCGTGCTGATGACGGACGGCAAGGAGACGGTCGGCACGCGTGACGCGTTCGACGCGGCTGAGGACGCGAAGAAGGCGGGCGTCCCGATCTCCACGATCTCGTTCGGCACCGAGGAGGGTGTGGTCGAGATCGAGGGGCGGCGGCAGGAGGTGCCGGTGGACGACGACTCGATGAAGGAGATCGCGAAGCTGTCCGGCGGCGAGTTCTTCAAGGCCGCGAGCGCCGAGGAGCTGCGGCGGGTGTACGACACGCTGGGCGAGCAGATCGGGTACGAGAAGAAGCAGGCCGACGCGTCGCGGCCGTGGGTGATGCTGGGCACCGTGCTGGGGATGATCGCCGTGGCGGGCGCGCTGCTCTTCGGGCAACGTCTGCCGTGAGGCGGCAGGATGTCGTCCGTGGCGGTGGCGGAGAACTGGCGGGAGATGGTCGACTGGTCCGTGGCGCTGCTGCGCCGCGGCACCGGCGAGGGCGTGCCCGAGTGGAACCGGCGGGTCCTGTCGTCCGGTCTCGACAACGAGTGCGACCTGCGGCTCTGGCTGCGTGACCAGGGCGTGACCGGGTATCCGCAGATGCTGCTGGTGATGGAGCGGTTCGGCTACCCGGACCTGCTCAGCGCGTCGTCGGACGCCCTGGTGGACGCCCAGTACGCCGACCGGCCCGAGCTGCGCCCGATCCTCGACCGGCTGCTGGCCGAGGCGGCGTTGCTGGGTCCGATGAGCGTTCGGGCGCACAGGACGCACGTGGCGCTGGTGTCGCCGCGCCGGACGTTCGCGGCCGTGAAGGCGACCACCCGTGCCCGCGTCGACCTGGGGCTGCGCCTGGCCGGCTCCCCGGGCAGTGACACCACCCTGCTGATCGGCATCAGCAGCGCCGACGACATCGACGACGACACCCTGGCCCGCCTGCGCCAGGCCTACACCGCCAAACCCTGACCGCGAGAGTCCTACCTTCACGCCGCGAGAGTCCTACGTTCGCGTCACGCGTGTCCTACGTTCAGAACACCCGAATTCAACGCTCAGGACAGCCGGGCACGTGCTGAGCGTTCAACTCGGGTGTTCCGAACGTAGGACACGCGTGTTCTGAACGTAGGACTCTCGCGTTCTGGACGTAGGACTCTCGCGGTCGGGAGGGTTACCACTTGGCCTCGGCGTGCAGCCACAGACCGACGGCGAGGCCGAGGCCGACGAGGTTCAGCGGCGAGAAGCCGGCGCCTCCCGAGACGAGCAGGCCGAACAGCAGGCTGAACCCGGACGTCAGCACGTACAGCCGAGGACCCCACTTGCGGGTGAACCAGGCGCCGACCAGCCCGACGACGGCGACCAGGCTCACCGCGGTCAGCAGCACGACGAGCCGCAACGAGTCGTCGCCCCACTCGGCGCCGTGGTCGACCTCGTCCACCCAGCCCACCACCCCGAGGACCAGCACGAGCGCGTTGGCCAGGGTCATCAGCACCAGCAGCACGACGATGCCGCCGCCCTTCCTGACGCGCGGCTCGGCGAGGCGGGTGATGTCGGGCGAGTTGGCGGAATCGTGCTGCACCATGGCTGTCGTCCTTCCCGGGTACGGCGCGGACCCGGGAGCCGCGTGGCGGAACCGGTCGTGTGCCGTGAGGAGTGGGGCGACCCATCCGGCGCCCTGACCCAGGACGCTACGGAGCGGGCTGGTGGCCCGGCGAGGACGGCGGGGGTGGAAGTTTCCGGTTCCTGGCCGTCCGCTCCACCTCGGCGAGGTCGGCGGCGGTCACCAGGCGGACCTCGGCGGCACGGCGGGCCACGGCGAACCGGGTGTTCTGCAACCGGCCCTCGTGCGGGGCCGCGAACGGGTCGTCCGTCGCGCCGAACGCGATCGCCGAGATCGCCCGGATCGCGTCGTCCACCCGCTGCGCCCGGTGCAGGTTCCAGGTGTAGCCGTGCCACTCGCGGACGCGTTCGAAGACCTCCCGGTTCGACGGCGGCCTCGGGTAGTCGTCCGCGCCGACCAGCCACGGCTCGCACAGCGCCAGCGCGACGAACCAGTCCCGACCGCCCCGCACCAGCCCCGGACCGGTCCGCGTGTCCTCGCCGCCCGCGCCGAACGCCACCTCCGACGTCGACGGCACGTGCTCCACGTCGAGGGTGATCAGCAGGTCGGCGAACCCGTCGCCGGGACCGTTGCGGCCCAGCAGCAGCACCAGCTGGTTCTCGCCGACGTCCAGCAACGCCGACGCCGACCGGGTCAGGATCACCCGGCGCGCGCCACCCGGCGCGTCGAACAGGCTGGACAGCTGCGCCTCACCCGCGCCGAGCCACGTCAACGACACCACGTCCGCGCCCACCGCCAACTCGCCGACGAGCCGCGACACGTGCGGCGCGCAGTCCGGCAGCGTCACCACCACCCGCCCCGGGCGGGCCGGACCCACGACACCGTGCGGCGCACGCCCGAACAGCAGCGACTCGCCCGGCCCCAGCACCACCGAAGCCAGGCCCGCGCCACGCACCACCACCCTCGGCACGGCGCTACTCCGGGCAACCGGGCGGATCGCCCCGGTCCGGTCCGAGCGCCCGCCACTCCTCGGCCAGCGAATCGCGGTCGAGCGCCCCGCACAGCACCTCGACGGCGCGGTCCGGCGCGAGGTCCCAGAGCCGGACGGCGCCATCGGCGCCCACCGACGCGACCCGCTCACCGCCGGCGTCGAACGCCAGGTCGTTCAGCTCGCCGCCGTGCCGGTCCAGCCGCGCCAGCTGCCGCGCCCCGTCGACCTCCCACAGCCGCAGCACGGTGTCCTGGCTCGCGGTGGCCAACGTCCGGCCGTCCGGGCTCCACGCCACCCGCCGCACCGGCGCGTCGTTGCCGGTGAGCGTGCCGACCTCGACGCCGTCCTTGACCCGCCACAGCCGCACCAGCCGGTCGCCGCCGCCGGTGGCGAGCACCGCGCCGTCCGGGCTGAACTCCACGTCGAGCGCGATGCTCTCGTGACCGGGCAGGATCGTCCACTCCGAACCGAGGTCCGCCAGGTCCCACAACCCGATCCGACCGCCCGACAACGCCACGGCGAGCGTGCGGCCGTCCGGGCTGAACGAGACGCCGGTCGGGTAGTTGGGCTCCACCCCGTTGACGGGTGTGTTGCGCGGTTCCTGGGCCGTCGGCCGCCGGCTCACCAGGCGCAGGTCGGCGGCGTCGAACAGGAGCAGCTCGTCGCGCTCCTCCTCCGACCCGGTCGGCTTGCGGCCCGCGACGGCGATCGTCCTGCCGTCCGGGCTGACCCGCACCGCGGTGAACTCCGTGCCCGGCCGGGAGAACCGGCGCACCTCCGCGCCGGTCTCCGCCTTCCACACCACGAGCAGCCCGTCCTTGCCCACCGTGACCAGCTCGCCGCCGTCCGGGCTGAACGCGACGTCGTAGGCGCTGTCGCCGTGGCCTGCCATCTCCCGGACCAACCGCGAGTTCCGGTGGTCCCACAGCCGCACCACGCCGTTGCCGCTGGTGGTGGCGAGCAGGTCACCGCCGGGCTGGAACGCCGCGCCGAGCACGACCGCGTCACGCGGGCCGAGCGTGAACCGCTCGTAGGACCACACGGTGAGCACCCCGGTGGAGTCGGCGCTGAGCAGCGTGTGGCCGTCGGCGGACATCGCCACGCCGAACGTGGTCACCGAGCCCGCGGCGAACTGGGTCAGCGCCTCACCGGTCGCGATGTCCCACGAGTAGACGCTCGCGCCGACCGCACCCGCCACCACCGCCTTGCCGGACGGCGTGAACGCGACCGAGCTCAGCCCCACCTCGGCCGCGGTGATCACCTTGCGCGCGGTCCACGTCCCGACGTCCCACAACCGGACCGTCGCGTCCATGCCCGTGCTCGCCAGCAGCCCGCCGTCGGGCGCGAACGCCAGCGAGTTCACCTCGCCGGTGTGCCCGGTCAGCGTCGCGACCACCGCGCCGTCGCCCACGCGGTGCACCACCACGTCGTTGCCGCTGGTCAACGCGATCAGGCCCGGGTCGGGCGTGAACGCCATCCGGATCGACGGCGCCGCGACGAACACGGCCCGCTCGGTGAACCCGGTCGTCTCCCAGACCACCACACCGCGGTCGGTGTAGGCGACGAGCGTGCCGCCGTCCGGCGAGAGCGCCGTGTCCACCGCCCTCTCCGGCACGGTGAAGACCCGCTTGCGCGCGGCCACGTCCCACAGCTCTACCTTGTTCGCCAGCGGGTCGGCGGAGGCCAGCAGCCGGCCGTCGGTGCTCATCGCCACCGTCCGGTACCACTTGCCCTCGTCGTCCAGCACGGCCAGCTCGCGGCGCGCGGGCACGTCCCACAGCCGCAGCGTGCCGTCCCGTCCGCCGGACGCCGCGACCTTCCCGTCACCGCTGATCGCGAGCCCGTTGATCGCGCCGACGTGCCCGGTCATCCGGCCGCGGTAGGCGTCGGTGATCGCGCCCAGCAGCGCGCTGCGCCCCTCCACGGTCGGGCCGGCCTGCCACGCGCCGAACGCCGCCAGCGCCGCCCGCCGGGGGTCCACCGCCCTGGCCAGCGCCGACTCGGCCGCCAACTGCCGGGACAGGTTCTGCTGCCGCCCGTTGTCCGCCCGGTCCCGCTCGGCCTGCGCGGACTGCCGCGACAGGGTCGCCACGACGACCGCCACCGACGCCACCACCAGCAGCAGGCTCAACGCCACGACCAAGCCGCGCAACCGGTTCGTGCGCCGCCGTGCCGCCACCTGGCCGGCGTGCTCGGCCGCCGTCGACCGGGCCAGGAAGTCCTGCTCGACCGGTGGCAACCGCACCCGGTCCCGCGCCGACTCCAGCCACGCGGTCAGCGACGCCAGCCGCACGCCCCGGTACAGGTCGTCGTCGTGCCGCCCGGACTCGGCCCACACCCGGACCGAGTCGGTGAACCGGCGGTGCTGCACCAGGCCCGCGCGGTCCTCCTCGATCCAGTCCCGCAGCCTCGGCCACGCGGTGAACAACGCCTCGTGGCTCAGCCGCGCGCCCGAGCCGTCCACGGTCACCAGCCGTGCCGCGATCAACCGGTCCAGCACGTGCCGCTGCGCGGCGAACTCGCGCGGGTCCACCCGCCGCCGCACCACCGCGCCGTCGTCGAGCACCGCGACCAGCCGCAGCAGGATCGCCCGCAACGCCTGCCGCCCCACCGGGTCCAGCGCCGAGTGGATCTCCTCGGCGGTGCGCGACACCGCGCCGTCGATGCCTCCCGCGCGGCGGTAGGCGGCCAGCGTCAGCACCGGGCCGTCGCGGTGCAGCCACGACTCGCGCAGCGCGTGCGCCAACCGGGGCAACGCGCCGGGGTCGTAACCGATCTCGCCGCGCACGCCCAGGTCCGCGATCATCCGCTCCGGCAGACCCGGCTCCACGTCGACGCCGAAGTCCTTGGCCGGGCTGACGATCGCCTGCCGCAGCCCGGTCGCGTCCAGCGGGCCGAGCAGCACGGGCGCGGCCAGCGCGGGGCGCAGCGGTGCCAGCTCGATGCACCGGTCGACCAGGTCCGCCCGGACGGCCAGCACGACCAGCGCGGGCCGGGCGGCGGTCAACGCGCCGACGAACGCCAACCGGTCCGCCTCGGGCGCGTTGAACACCTCCTCGAACTGGTCGACCACGATCACCGGCCGCGTCGCGCCCGCGCACCACTCGCCGAACCGGCCGGGCGACTCCCGGATCAGCCGCGCCCACTCCGCCGCGCTGGTCGCCGTGCCGGTCGCCGTGCGCGCGGCCATCGCGGCGGCCAGGTTGCCGACCGGGTCCACGCCCGGCGTCAGCACCACCTGCGGCCACGTCTCGTCGCCGTCACCGGCCAGCGCGGGCAGCAGGCCGGCCTTGAGCACGGACGACTTGCCCGCTCCCGACGCGCCGACCAGCACCACCGGCTCACCGCCGCGGACCTGCTCGGCCAGCCGGACTAGGAGCTCGGTGACGACGTGCGAGCGGCCGTGGAACAGGTCCGCGTCGGCCCGCTCGAACCCGCTCAGGCCCGGGTACGGGGTGGCCGGCGGCTGCGGGCGCGACGGGCGCGGCCGGTTGGCGGAGCGCAGGATCGCGCGCACCAGCCGGCCCTGGTCCTCACCCGGGCCCGGCGACGTCGGTCGGGCGGCGTGCTCGGTGTCACCGTCGAACGCCGCCGCCTCCGCCGCCGCGATCAGCGCCGTCGCCGACTCGAACCGCCGCGCCGGGTCCTTCGCCAGGCCGCGCAGCACCACGGCGTCCAAGCCGGGGCTCACGGTCGGGCTGAACACCGAGGGGGCGGGTGGTGGCTGCAGGAGGTGCGCGGCGACCTTCGCGGCCGGGTCGCCGGCCGGGTGCGGCAGGCGGCCGGTCAGGCACTCGAACAGCACGCACGCCAAGGAGTACTGGTCCGACCGGCCGTCGACCTCGCCGCCCGACAGTCGTTCCGGCGCCATGTAGTCCCAGGAGCCGATCAGGTCGCCCGACCGGGTCAGGGCGGTGGCCTCGGGCGAGGTCTCCCGGGCGATGCCGAAGTCGGCCAGGTAGGCGTGGTCGTCGGCGGCGATCAGGATGTTGGACGGCTTCACGTCCCGGTGGACCAGGCCGCGCTCGTTGGCCGCGTCCACGGCGGAGGCGACCTGGCGGAGGATCTTCAGCGCCCGGACCGGGTCGACCTCGCCACCGCCCAGGGCGCGCCGCAGGTCGGTGCCGTCGACCAGCGCCATGTCCAGGAACAGGTGGCCGTCGACCTCGCCGAAGTCGTTGACCGGGATGACGTTCGGGTGGCTGAGCGCGGCGGCGATGCGCGACTCGCGCTGGAACCGGACCCGGTACTCGTGGTCGGTGGCGGCGGCGGACAGGCGCTTCAGCGCGACGACCCGGTCGTGGACGGTGTCGTAGGCGCGGTGGACGACACCCATGCCGCCCTGCCCGAGCAGCTCGCGGATCTCGTACCGCCCGAAGTCCGCTAAGCCTGACCGCGCCCCCATAGCGCCCCCTCGTCTCGCCCGCCCAAACCTTACTGGGCCGGGTCCGCCGTTCCACCGGGCGAGCGGGTGAGGCGCCGCGGGCCGCGAACGGGTTGTGGAGGCCCGTTCGCGGCCCGCGGTCCTTCAGCGGATCCCGCCGGTGAAGGGGTGGTTACCGCGGGATCCGGGATCGGCGAGCGCGGGTCGGGGGGTGGACCCGCGCGTGGCCGGGGTGGTGTCCTGGCGGATCGGTCAGATGCCGCAGGACGAGGCCGACCAGAAGCGGCTGCCCCGGTGGTCGACGTGGGTGTGGTCGCCGTGACCCGGGTAGCCCGGGCCGAGGATGCCGTTGAAGCCGTGGTTGCGGGCCTGCTGCGCCAGGCGGCACAGGGAGTGCGGGCCCGAACCGAGGTCGACCGCGTCGCCGTACAGGTGCCGGGAGTCGGACGCGCCGCCGACCGCGTTGTTGCACGAGACGCTGCGGAAACCACTGGTGACCCGGATCGACTGGTCGCCGAGCGCGTGCCGCAGCGCCTGCAGCTTCCACATCGACACCAGCGCGTTGGCCTTCGCCGTGGCCGCCGAGACGTTGCCGCCCGCCCAGGTGGAGTTGCAGTTGTTCAACTCCGCGTAGGAGAAGTTGACCGGCGTGCAGTCGTCGTCCTGGAGCGCGTAGAGCCGCGAGTAGGTCGCGCTACCCGCCACCCCGTCCGCTCCCAGGCCGTACGCCTGCTGGAAGCGCACGAGAGCGGACCTCGTCGCCGGACCGAACTGGCCGTCGAGGCCGAGCACGGCGCCGTAGCCGGGGTAGCCGGACAGCCGGATCTGCAGCTGCCGCACGTCCTCACCGGACGCGCCCTGGGAGAGGGTTCGGTTCCACGTGTAGCAGCCATCGGCTTGCGCCGTGCCGCCACCGGCGACGAGAACCACGGCGACGAGCGCCAACGACGCCAGGTAGGAAACAAGTCGGAGCACAGGGACCTCCAGACCGGGTTGGGTGACGGGTCTGGAGCCTGTCGGAGAGGTAAACTTGCGTCAATCTGTCCCTGATGTCTGAATATTTCACACCACAGGAACAGTTTGTGAACAACTGGTCACGCGGGCACCGGCCGCGGGGGTGGGAGGTCGTTGAACCCGGCCCAGTGCCGCACGTCGAAGCGGTCCGGTCCAGTCGTGCCGCTCATGGTGCTCATGCCGCCCGCGCCACTCGTGCCGCTCGCGCCGCCGAACGCGATCCGCCTGCGCCGCACCGCCCGTACGGTCCACACCGCCTGCCGGTCGAGCAACCCGTCGACCTCCTCGTCGCGCAACCCGTCGATCTCGTCCCAGAACGTCAGCACCCGGTTCACGTACAACGCGACCAGGTGGTCCCGCGCCGACTCGAACCGGCCCGCCGCCACCGCCGCCAAGCCGTCCGCCAACACCTCCGGCCAGTCCTCCGCGGTCACCCGCAGGCCCCACGGCGCGGACGGCGCCGAACCCGCCGACGGGAACAGCGCCCGCACCTCGTCCCGGTGCGCCGCCAAGTACCGCGCGACCGCTCCGGACACCCTCGCCACCACCACCGGATCCTGCCGCACCGCGACCCCGTCCACCGCCGCACGTGCCTTCGGGGCCGCGAAGCCGGCCGACCGCACACCGCCGGTCCGCAGCACGACGTGGAACAGCGAGTCCAGCACCTGCTGGGGCAACCGCAGGATCTTCGGGAACGGCGAGTTGTGCAGCTTGCGCCCCAACGGCACCTCGACCACCCGCAGGCGCTCGCGCAGCGCGTTCGCGGTCAGCCACACGTCGATCCCGTAGAGGTGCGCGCTGTCGGGCCGCGGCCAGGTGCGGGAGCGCGCCAGGAAGGCGCGGTTGAACGCGAACTCGCCGCCGATCGGCTGCTGCACGTGCACGCCGAACACCGCCGCCAGCAGCGGACTGGCCAGGTGGTTCGTGGTGTTGGCCTCGTACCGGTCGCGCCGGTAGGAGGGCACGGCCAGGATCGGCTCGTCGCCGTCCACCGCGTCGGCCAGCGCCGGGACCCACCGGGGTTCGGCGGACCGCACGTCGGCGTCGAGCAGCAGCACCCGGTCCGCGTCCAGGTCCAGGGCCCGGTCCATGATCGCGAACACGTTCGTGCCCTTGCCGGTGCCCTCGCCGCCGGAGCTCTCGACGACCTTCCGCGCGTGCAGGGGTGTGCCGGTGAACCGCCGCACGGTGTCGTCAGTGCTGCCGTTCTCGGCCAGCACCACGACGTTCGTGCCGTCCGGGCACGCGAGGCGGAGGCCGGCGTCGGCGGCCAGGGCCACCGCGCCGACCGTGCGCGCCTCGTCGCGGGCGGGTATGCCGACGACGGTCACTCGACTCCGATGCGCCATGGGATGGAATGCTTGGCGGCCGGGGTTACGGGGACACGGCGTCGAGGTAACGGATCAACGGGGTCTGGCCTTCGGTCCGGTGCGGGCCAGCGACCGACCCTGCCCGCGCGACCGCACGACCGGGGCGTGCGAGGGCGGTAAGGGCAACGGCTGGGACTCCTGCTGCCGGCGCGGCACCCTGGCCAGCTCGACCGGGTCCGAGAACTGCGTGCGGGCCGGTCCGGACTCGGAGCGCACCGATTCTGATCGCAGCGCTTCCAATCCCACCGATCCAGCCCGCATTGAGTCAGCCCGCGCTGATTCGGACCGCAGCGCCTCCGATCGCAGCGCCTCCGATCGTGCCGATTCGGACCGCAGCGCTTCCAATCGCAGCGCTTCCGATCGTGCTGATTCAGCGCGTGCTGATTCCGCGCGTGCCGAGCCGGTGCGCGCGGCCTCGGACCGGACCGCCTCTTGGAGCAAGGCGTTCTCGAGCCGCAACGCCTCGGTGCGCACGGCCTCGAACCGCATCGACTGCTCGGACCGCGTCGGCTTGGGCCGCTCCGCCCTGGTCCACTCCGATCTGGCCCGCTCCGGTCTGGCCCGAAGCGCATCGAGAGGCAGCGATTCCGAGTGCAGCGCTTCGAATCTGACCGACTCGGTGCGCGATGCCTCGAACCGGACCGATTCGGTGCGCGGCGCTTCGAACCGGACCGATTCTTCGTACCGGACCGGTGACGCCATCGGTCCGGCCACCGGCAGCTCCCTCGGTGGCACCGGCGGTGGCGCGGGCCGCGACACGTTCTGCGGCAGGCTTCGGAGCGCGTTCGGGAGCGCGTCCTGGGGCGCGCTCTGCGAGGTGTTCTGCGAGGTGGTCCGGGGCATGGGCTCCGGCTGGGGTGCCTGTTGCGGCGGGCGGCGCTGGGGACCGCTCGCGGTCACCCGGTTCTGCCGCCACAGCTCCGTCGACAGCTTGATCATCGCCGTCGGCGCGTCCAACCCGACCATCCCGACCAGGCGCCCGTCGGCGACGAACCCGGTGATGGTCCGGTGGTCCTTCTGCGAACCCGCCAACGTCGTCGTATCCTTGCCCATCGAGGGCAGGCCCGACCCCTGGATGCGCATGCCGTACTGCTCGGTCCAGAACCGGGGGACAGGGGTGAACGGCCGCGAACTGTCCCTGCCCGCCAACAGGTTCTCCGCGGCCGCCCGCCCCATCTCCACCGCGTTGAGCCAGTGCTCCACCCGACGCGGTTGCCCTCCGAACCGGAGGTTCGGCCACCGTGCGACGTCACCCGCGGCCACGATGTCGGACCCGCCGACCACGTGGCACGTGGGGTCGCACAGCACACCGTCCTCCAGCACCAGACCCGACCCGCGCAGCCAGGCGGTCGACGGCGAGGCGCCCACCGCGATCACCACGACCGCGGCGAAGAACACCTGCCCGTCGGAGAGGTGGATCGCCACCCCGCCCGCCTGGCGCACCCAGTGCCGGATCTTCACGCCCATCGCCATCCGGACACCGCGCACCCGGTGCGCCTCGGTGACCGTGTCGGCGATGTTCTTGCCGACCGCGCTGCCGAGCAGCGTGGACGACCGGCTCACGATGGCCACGTCCCGGCCCATCGTCTTCACCGACGCGGCCATCTCGCAGCCGATGAGGCCACCGCCGACGACCACGATCAGCCCCTGCGTCGAGTTGATCGCCTGCTTGATCGCGATCGCGTCGTCCACGGTCCGCAGCACGTGGATGCGCGGGTCCTGGCGCGGCGCGCCCGCCAGGTGGCGCGGCTCGACACCGGTCGCGATGATCAGCCCGTCGTACTTCAGCTCCTCGCCGCCGGGCAGGCCCACCACGCGCCGATCGGGCTCCAGGTGCGTGGCCGCGGTGCCGAGCCGCCACACCGCGTTCAGCTCGCGGCTGATGGTCAGCCGCAGGTCGGACGCGATCAGCTCGCCGTTGATCGCTTCCTTCGACAGCGCGGGCCGGTGGTAGGGCAGGTGCCGCTCCGCGCTCACGATGGCGATCTCGCCGCGGAAGCCGAGCTCCCGCAACCGCTCGCCCGCGCGCAGACCGGCCAACCCGCCGCCCGCGATGACCACGCGTTCCTCGTTCTTCACCGCACACGCTCCCGCAGCTCGATCGCGCGCATCGGACAAGCGCGCGCGGCGGCCCGCGCCTTCGCGAACTGCTCGGGTGGTGGCCTGCGCTCGTACCGCAGGCGCTCGTCGTCGACCAGCTGGAACAGCCCCGGAGCCTCGGCCTGGCAGATGCCGTAGCGGTGGCAGCGCTCGTTGTCGACGCTGATGTCCAACGCGCTGCCGCCCGCGCCGTCCGGCTCGGGCTCGAAACCGGGCTCCGGCTCCAGCATCCCCAGCTTCACCAGCCAGTGCGGCGGCAGGAAGCGGGCGACGGCCATGGTCGCCGTGGGCACCAGGATCGTCAGGCCGGCCAACCACAGCACGGCCAGGTTTCCGTTCGCGACCGCGCCGAACCAGGAGTGGACCACGGTGACCGCGACCGCGAGGTAGGCCAGCTGGTGCAGCCGCAGCCACTTGCGGTAGTAGACCTTCTTGCGCAGCCCCGCGGTGATCGCGATGGTCAGCATGATCTCCAGGCCGAGGATGCCGAGGGCGTGCCGGAACAGGCCGCCGTCGTAGAACGGCACGAGGACCTTCAAGTACGAGAAAGCGCCGAGCTGCAACAGGGTGAACGCCATCGCGTGCAGCGACCCGAACGTCAGGGCCATGGTGGCCAGCACCATGTGGCTGTTGCGCAACCCCTGTCTGCCGGAGATCTTGTTGGCCCAGCCCGTGGCGATCAGCACGCCCCAGCACAGGGTGGCGCACATCGACGCGTAGGCCAGGCGGGCCGAGATCTGCGCCACGTGGCGCACTCCGGCGTCGTGGTCGCCGCCGGTCGCCTGGGCGATCAGCAGCGGAACCTGGGTGAGCACTGGTCTTACCTCCGAGATGGCGGGAGAGAACTCGCAGGCGGTGGGAGTGGGCCGGACCGCGGCCGGCCCCGTCCGGGTCGACCCGCCCGGCCGGCCGCGCAGGAGTGGTCACGGCCTGCCGGGCGGGTTCGAGGGTGGAAGTCCTCCGCGAGGGGAGGCTCGGTGTGGTCTTGATCCCGGTTCACCACCTCCTTTCACTTGACGTTGTCGCGTGGCCGCAGCAGGCGCAGGATCGCGATCGTCACCACCGCGCCCACCAGGCACATGAGGAGCACGGAAAGGGGGCTCGGGCCGCCCGCCGGCAGCTGCGCCGCGGCCCGCACCGGGTCGGTGCCCACGGCGTTCCCGGGCGCGGCGCCGGCGGCCACGGGTTTGGACAGGCCCATGTCGGTGACCACGTTGGTGCTCTCCAACAAGGTCATGTGCTTGAGCACGATCTGGTTGCACACCTGGGCGAACTGCCGGATCGCCTCGTTGCGGGTGGTCGCCCGCACGGTGGCGATGGCCGGGAAGATCGAGCCGTGCGCGGCGCGCAGCCGGTTGGCGAACGAGTCGTCGAACGCCGCGCCGGTGCGCGCGCGCATCTCCGCCATCCACGACTGCTGGTCGGCGTTGGCCTCGTCCGGCAGCGCGACGCCCATCTGGGACGCCAGCCGCACCACCCGCTCGTCGAGGAACGCGTGATCGCTCGCCAGCTGCGCGCCGACTTCCTTGACCCGGACGCCGGCCGCGCGGGTCTGCGCCTCCTCGCCCATGGGCATCTCCCACAGGCCCGCCAGCCGCACCTTGACCAGCAACTCCTTGTCCAGCGCGGTGATCGGGCCCAGCGGCGTCTGCTCCACCGGCCCGGCCCCCGGCGGGTCGTCGGCGTGCGCGACACCGGGCAGCACGGGCAGCAACAGCAGGTGCAGGGCCAGCGCGACCGCCGCGAAACGCTTGGCTGACATGGTCTTCTCGCCCTAGTAGCCGTCGCCGGTGGACGGTTGGCCGGGCGCCGCGCCGTCGTTGGCCTGCGCCTTCTTGCCCTCGGGCGTCACCGCGAACCACGTGCCGCCCCTGCCCTGCCCGGTCAGGTCGCCCGCCTTCTTGTCACCCGCGTACCGGTACAGCGGCCAGCCGGCCAGCGTGACCTGCTTCTTGCCGTCCGCACGTGCGACCGAGCCGACCAGGGTCGGGTCGACGCCGGAGGTCATGGTGTGGTCGCTGACCAGCACGGGCGGCCACGCCTTCAGGCACTCGGCGTCGCAATTGGACTTCGACGGTTTCGCGGTGTCCTTCTCGAAGCGGTACAGCGCGAAGCCGCCGGCGTCCGAGACGAACCACCCCACCTGCTTCGACTCGGTCGCCGAGAGCATCTGGTGCGGCTCCTTGCCGAATTCCGGCTGCTGTTGGAGAGTCGTCGAACCGGAACCGGCGCCCGCTGCGGCGTCCTGGCCCGCGGCGTTGCCGAGACCGGTCGCTCCACAGGCGCTGACCAGCAACAACACCGCGGCTGCCGGAACCGGCAGCAACGTCCTCCGGGTACGTCGACTTCGCATCGTTGGTCCTTTCTCCTGCCGGCGGGTCCGCCGAAAGGCCTAGCGGACCGGTGGACCGGGTCCGGGCCTTTGAAGCGGATACCGTGGAGTACGGACACGATGGGATGACGGTTCACGAACAAATCAACGACTTTTTTTGCGACCAAACCCTCGACGTGGCGGCCCTCGGCGCGCTTGGATGCTCGGCGTGGCGCGGCACAGACGCAGCACTTCCCCCCAAAGAGATCACACTTGGCCGGACTTGAGTCTGGAAGACGAGCTGATCCGCAGGCTCTACCAGGAGTTCGGCAGCGCGCTGCTCGGGCATGCCATGAGGCTGACCGGCAGCGACCGGCAGTGGGCAGAGGACATCGTCCAGGAGACGCTCGTGCGGGCGTGGCGCAACGCCGAGAAGCTGGAGCGGGACCCCGTCCTGCTGCGCTCCTGGCTGTTCACCGTCGCCCGGCGGCTGGTCATCGACGACCGTCGCAAGCGGAGCGTCCGACCGCAGGAGTCGGAGTTGACGCCGTCCGACGAGGCCCCGCAGCGGGATGAAGCGGACCGCACGCTGGCGGCCATAGTCGTAGCCGAAGCGATGAACGGACTGACGGAGGAACACCGGGAGGCTATTCTCGAGACGTACTTAAGGGATCGGACGGTCGGGGAAGCCGCAGCGGTGCTCGGGGTACCGCCCGGCACGGTGAAGTCCAGGGTGTACTACGCGCTCCGCGCCCTGCGGCGAGCGTTGCAGGATCGGGGCTGAACAGGTGACTTCGCAGCCGTTCCACGTCGACGTGGCGGCGTACGTCCTCGGCGTCCTCGACGAGGACGAGGTCGACGCGTTCGAGAACCACCTCGCCCAGTGCCGTCGATGTGCGCTCGACCTGCGTGATTTCGCCGAACTGCCCGATCTGCTCGACGAGGCCGACGCCAACGGCATGCTGCGCGCCAACGCGGGGGAGCGGCCCGACGGCCGTTCGGTGCGCGCGATGCTCGACTCGGTCTCGGAAGTCAGGGCGCGCAAGCGCCGCAACGTCGCGCTGCTGGCCGCCGCCGCCGCGACGTTGCTGGTCGTGCTGACCGCGGTGGTGTCGGTCTACGTCGCCGCACCGTCCGACCCGGTCGCCACCTCTGCCACGCCGTCGGTGCCGGCGCAGTCCAACGTGGCGAAGGGCGCCCCGGATCCGTCCGGCACCATCACCCGCACCGATCCCACGACCGGCGTGTTCGCCCGGCTCTCGGCCAGCCCCGAGCCGTGGGGCACGTCGGTGCAGGTCGAGGTGAAGGGCGCGAAGGGCCCCACCCGGTGCGAGCTGGTGGCGAAGTCGCGCACGGGTGAGGCGATGGTCATCGGCTCCTGGCTGGTGACGGCCTCGGGCCCGGCCAAGGACCCGGTGACGGTGCAGGCCTCCGTCGGCCTGCGCTGGCACGACATCGTGGAGTTCGTCGTGCGGGACGCGAAGGAAGGCACCCCCCTGGTCCGCCTCCCCACCTCCTGACCCTCGCGAGTCCTACGCTCGGAACACCCGTGTCCTACGTTCGGGACACCCGAGTTGAACGCTCAGGACGCGCCGAGCGCACCACCGTTCAAGACCGGCACCACCGGCACGGCGTTCACTCCCTCCAGGGAGGCGGCGCCGTGCCGTCGTGCGAGGAGGTTGTGGTGGAGGTCGGATTCGTCGGTCTCGGCATCATGGGGCAGCCGATGGCGCTCAACCTGGCCCGGTCCGGCCGGCCGCTCGTGGTGTGGAACCGCTCGCCGCACCGGGCGGAACCGCTGCGGGACGCG
Source organism: Actinosynnema sp. CA-299493 (assembly GCF_050946825.1). Lineage (NCBI taxonomy): Bacteria > Bacillati > Actinomycetota > Actinomycetes > Pseudonocardiales > Pseudonocardiaceae > Actinosynnema > Actinosynnema sp. CA-299493. The sequence continues at coordinate 5,717,111 of NZ_CP191993.1, read as the reverse complement.
GGCGCACGGGTCGTCGCGACACCGGCCGAGGTCTTCGCCGCCGCCGAGGTCGTGATCCTCATGCTCGCCAACGAGGACGCGATCGACGCGGTCCTCGACCGCGGCACGGACCGGTTCGCCGACCACGTCGTCGGCCGCACGGTCGTGCACATGGGCACGACCTCGCCCGGCTACTCGCACGCGCTCGGGGCCGACATCCGCGCCGCCGGCGGCGACTACGTCGAAGCGCCCGTCTCCGGCTCGCGGGGCCCGGCCGAGGCGGGCGAACTCGTCGCCATGCTCGCCGGCGACCAGGACCCCGTGGCACGGGTCCGCGAGGTGATCGCGCCGATGTGCGCGGAGTCCGTGACCTGCGGCCCCACGCCCAACGCGCTGCTGATGAAGCTGTCCGTGAACCTGTTCCTGATCACCATGACCACCGGCCTCGTCGAGGCGTTCCACTTCGCCGAGCGGCACGAGCTCAACCTCGGCACGCTGGTCGAGGTGCTGGACAAGGGCCCGATGGCCAGCAAGGTGTCCCGCGCGAAGACCGCGAAGCTCCTCGCCGAGGACTTCGACGCGCAGGCCGCCGCCGGCGACGTCTTCACCAACACCCGGCTGATCACCGCCGCCGCCCGTGCCGCCGGGGTCGCCTCGCCGCTGATGGACGAGTGCCTGACCCTGATGGGCCGCACGGTGGAACTGGGGCACGGCAAAGAGGACGTGGCCGCCGTCGTGCACGCTTTGCGGGAACGCTCAGATTCGGCGCAACCCCATGAGGACGCGTTCCATCAACTCCAGTGACGGCCGGCCCTTGGCGTCGATCGCCTGATCTTCGTGCACGTTGATCAGACTCATGTCGGACATGTCCGCCAACAAAACCCGGACCACGCCGAGCGGCAACCGCAAAGTCGCCGCGACTTCCGCGACGGAATGCGGGTTGCGGCACAGGTCGCTGATGACGCGGTGTTCCGCGGTCGACGTGAGGGCGTCTCTTTCCGCTTTTTCGTTCGTCGTCACGATGGTCTCGATGGCCAACGTGGTCGCGGAGCGCGTGCGCCCGCCGGTTCTGGTGTAGGGGCGCACCCGGAGGGTCGACACACCAGCTCCTCAAAGCCGTCGAAGTGATCATGGTCGTGCACGGGTCAGGGTCGCTGACGCCGCTAGACCCTACGAGTGATCACCGCTCCTGTCTCGGTTTTCCCGGCATGTGGGAGGTTTTGCGCATCGCCGCGACGGTCCGTGCCCGGTCGCTTTCGGGGGGTGTCCGGCGTGGTGCGCGGCCGGTGCGCAGGCATCGGATGATCGGTCTTCTTCACCGTCCGTTCGCCGGCCGTTCGGCTTCGGATCGCCTGGGACTGGTCGTCCCAGGCGTCCGCCGGGGTTCTACCCGATGGGTGTGGGATTCGCGATCACGCTTACCTCGCAGAACACATGGGGGGTTTGTGGTGTCCTGGCGATGAGCTCACCACCGAGCGGCTTGTGGCCAAAACCGAACGTAGTGAGGGTGGAGCGCTCTCACAACGGTTGTTGACCAAGGTTTGATGTTGGAGCTCCGGGCCGGGCGAAATCGAAATGTCGGGAAGGCGGGAGGTCGTCAACGGCAGGCCCCCGTGTTTCCCGGGATCAAAGCCCCCGGCGCACTGCTCATCCGTGCGGGGTCCCAGTGCTCGTCGTCGGGTCCCGGTGTGCCGGCGACGGGGCCGGAGGCTTGACCGGAGGGCGCGTCGCACGAACCCGGGCCGGGAACGTCGTGGGAGCGGGACGGCGGGACGCCGAGCCAGATCAGGGCCACGGCCGCCGCCGTCACCGCCGCTGCCGCAGTCAGGAGGATGACTGCCCGTTGTCGTCGTCGCATCACACGGCCCGCTACATGTCCTTCACCGCGTCGAACAAGCTCCCGGCGGTGTCGTAGCTGAAATAAGGACTCTGCCACTTGTAGACGTGCGTCGGGTCCGGGTTCCAGAACATCCAGCTGTTCACACCGTCGAGATAGGCCCAGAACGTCTCGCCGTAGTGATCGAGCCACGGGCCACCGCTCGCGCCACCGGTCATGGTGCAGCCCAAGGTCGGGAATCCGCTCTCGTTCCACGTGGTGCCCGAGCAGTAGTAGAGACCGCTGCCGTCGAACGGCGGGTCGGCCGGGTAGCCGAACATGTGGACCTGGTGGCCGTAGCCGTGTCCCCACTGGATTCCCTGCCCGCCGACGGCGTCCACGATCCGCACGCCGTCCTTGGGCTGCATGACCACCGCGGCCACGTCGAACGCGCGGTTCGCGGTGTCGATCCACCCGGTCTTGGCCCACAACTGGTAGGCGTGCCACGTGCCGAACGGCGAGCCGCCGTGGTACTCGGGCACGAACACCCAGCGGTTGACGTCGAACCAGCCGCGACCGCCGCCACCGCCGTGCACGCAGTGGCCCGCGGTGAACACCAGGCGCTTGCCGCCGCTGTTGACCGTGCTGCCCGAGCAGGAGTGGTCCCCGCCGCGGTCGTCGACGAAGAACACCCGGCCGGACATGGTGTGGATGTCCGCCTTCGGGCTCACCACCGTCGGTAACGCGCCGTCGACCCTTCCCCTCGGCCCCGGCCTCGGTCCACGTCGTTCCGCCGTGCTGCCGGCGGTGACCGGGGACGGTCCGGCGGTGATGGCCGCGGCCATGCGCGCCGGCGTCCAATATTCTTCCGCGCTCAGCCCCTCGGCCGAGGTGATCGTCGAACCGGTGTTGCCCGCGGCCGGTGCGGCGTCCACCGACTGGTCCACCGGTTGCGCGACAACCGGACCGGCCATCATGCCGATCCCCGCCACGCACCCGGCGAGGACGACACCGAACCTGTGAAGTGCCCGCACAATTCCTCCCCGTGGTGAAAGCCTCGAGAAGGTGGCGTTCCGCGCCGGCCGCCACACCCGGAATTCGATGGGATTTCACGATGGCGAATACCCGGCGGCTCCCTCTCGCTCTTGAGGCAGCGAGCCTGTCGCACCCGGGTAATGATCACAAGGTCGTGCCGCGCACTGAGCCTTTCCGGGTAACCATGTGTGGCATTGCGTGATCAACTGCGGTTGGTCACGTGGTCCGGTGATTCTCGTGGTGCAGCAGGACAAGCGCCGCCCCGACGATGTCGCCCAGCCGCCAGGGGCAGCCGCGATAGTGGCGCAGGGCCTTGTAGGTGGTCTTGAGCAGCGAGTTGGCGCGTTCGCCCAGGCAACGCAGGGCACCGTGGACCGCGTTGTACGCCTGCTGGTCCGCGGTCAACGTCGCGTCCGCGGGCTTCTTGACCGGGGTCCTGAACAGGCCGGACTCGCCCTCGTATCCCAGGTCGGCCAGGGCGAGGGCGCCGTCGCCGACCCAGTCGGCGAGCCGGGCCGTCAACTCCGGATCGGCACGTGCGGCGCTCATGTCGTGCTCCCGACCCGGCCGCACGTCGGAGGTCCACAGGGGCCATCCGTCCGGAGCGGAGACGACCTGGATGTTCCCGCCGTGCCGCCGGTGTTTGCCGCTCCACCACAGGTCCACCCCCGCGGTCGGGCCGGGTGTGGAGATCCGGTCGGTGTGCATCAGCGTGCCGTCCACGATCACGTGCGAATACCCGGCCGTCCTGGCCGCCAACAGCGCCCCGTGCAGGGACGGCCCGCGCGCAGCCAGCACCGCGACGCCCTCGTCCCGGTACTCGTACACCGTGGACACGGAGATGTCGTTGTCCCTGGCCAGAGCCGACATCCGGGTGTCGTCCAGGAACCAGCGCAGCACCAGCACGGCCTGCTTGTAGGTCCCCAACGCGCGCATGCCCTTGCGCGTACCCCGCCGTTCGCGTTCGGCATGCAGAAGCGCGGACAGGAACAGAACGGTGTCCTCGGATACGTCCAGGACAGCGGTGTATGTGACACTCATCGAGCGCGGGACCCCTGTGAAGTTGATCTGTGAGAGGACCACTTCGTAGCAGGAGTCCCGCGCACCTTTACATGTGCCCGGCCCGGCGTACCTCAAGATCACAGAGCGTCGCGAACCGTTACCCGGAAAGCCTCACTCTGCCCGTTCAGGCCGGCTGGGTTCACTGCGCGATCGTGCCGTCGCCGAAAATGGGTGGGGGAGCGGATGATCGCGGGCGTAGCGTCGGCGACCGTGACGGATGAGGTCGGTGCGGGCGATGACCCGGCGGATGGCTGGTTCCCCGAGAGCGTGGCCGCGGGCTACGACGCGCCGGGTGGCGCGAGCGCGCCCGAGGTGGTGACGCCGGCGGTGGACGTCCTCGAAGACCTGGCCGACGGCCCGGTGCTCGAGTTCGCCGTCGGGACCGGGCGGATCGCCGCGCCGCTGGCCGCTCGCGGTGTGCCGGTGAGCGGCATCGAGCTGAGCCGGGCGATGGCGGCGCGGATCGCGGGCAAGCCGGGTGGCGACGCGGTCGAGGTGACGATCGGCGACATGACGTCGACGCGGGTGGCCGGTCGGTTCTCGCTGGTCTACCTGGTGTTCAACACGATCGGCAACGTGACCACCCAGGACGGGCAGGTCGACGTCTTCCGCAACGCGGCGGCGCACCTGCGGCCGGGCGGGTTGTTCCTCGTGGAGGTGGGCGTGCCGGACCTGCGTCGCCTGCCGCCCGGGCAGGACACCGTGCCGTTCGCGGTGGCGCCGGGTGGCGCCGGCGGCGGCTACGTCGGGTTCGACCGGTACGACGTCGTCACGCAGGAGTTCACGTCGAACCACGTCACCGTGTCACCGGACGGGACGGGGACGTTCCGCCGCATCCCCTTCCGGTACGCCTGGCCGGCCGAGATGGACCTCATGGCGCGCATCGCCGGGCTGCGCCTGAAGCACCGCTGGGCGGACTGGGACCGCTCGGAGTTCACGGCCGAGAGCACCAAGCACGTGTCGACCTGGGAGCTGGACCCGAGCCCGCGCTAGGAGGCGGGTCGCGGCCGGTCGATCTCCGTGACCGGCGCGCCGGTCCGCTCAGGACCGGCCGGGGAGCCCGCGCACCGCCGAGGGCAGGGTGAACTGGATCGTCTCCCGTGCCGTCTCCCGCACCTGGACGTCCCGCGCGCCCAACGCCTCGACCACCTCGCCCACCAGCCTCGGCGGCGCGGACGCGCCCGCGGTCACCCCGACCACCCGCGCGCCGTCCAGCCAGTCCTCCCGGATGTCGGAGGCGTCGTCGATCAGGTGCGCGGGCGTGCCCATCCGCCGAGCGGTCTCCACCAGCCGCACCGAGTTCGACGAGTTCCGCGACCCCACCACGAGCACCAGGTCGGCCTCCTGCGCGATCTCGCGCACCGCGTCCTGCCGGTTGGTGGTGGCGTAGCAGATGTCCGCCGACGAAGGACCGCGCAGCGCCGGGAACTTCTCCCGCAACGCGGCCAGCACCTCGGCCGTCTCGTCCATCGCGAGCGTCGTCTGGGTCAGGTAGGAGACCCTGGTCGGGTCGGGCACCTCCAGCGCCGCCACGTCCGCGACCGTCTCCACCAGCACGGTCCGCGTGGGCGCCTCGCCGAGCGTGCCCTCGACCTCCTCGTGCCCGGCGTGCCCGATCAGCACGACCGTGTCGCCGCGCGCGGCGTACCGCTTCGCCTCCGCGTGCACCTTGGTCACCAACGGGCACGTCGCGTCGATGACGGTTAACCCGCGCCGCGCGGCCTCGTCGCGCACGGCGGGCGACACGCCGTGCGCGGAGAACACCACGGTCGCGCCGTCGGGCACCGCGTCCAGCTCGTCGACGAACACCGCGCCACGCGCCTCCAACTCGGCCACCACGTGGGTGTTGTGCACGATCTGCTTCCGCACGTGGATGGGCCCGCCCCGGTGGTCCAGGAGCCGGTCGACGATGTCGATCGCCCGCTCCACCCCGGCGCAGAACGACCGGGGCGACGCCAGCAGCACAACGGGGAAGGCCATGAGCACTCCTGGGTAGGCGGGTGTCGGTGGTGGCGACGGGCGGTGAGGCGGCGGGTGGCGACGCGGGGCACCGGTGGTGGCTGGGCGAGCGGCGAGGTGGGGTGAGGTGAAGCGGCGTGCGGTGGTGATGGTGGGAAGTGGGAGTGGCGAGGCGGGTGAGGCGGCGTGTGGTGGCGGGGTGGTGGTGTCAGTGGTCGCGACGGGTGGCGAGGCGGGCCAGCGCGTCCAGTTCGCGCTCGGCGCGCTCGGACGGATCGGCGGCACGCAGGTGCTCCCGCGCCTGGGCCAGCAGCTCGTCCGCCCGGCCCTGGCTCCACGCCCGCGCGCCCGAGTCCTCGATCAGCTCCGCCGCCCGCGCCAGGTCGGCCGTGGTGAGCGGCTGCTCGGCGTGGTACAGCGCGTGCAGCTCACGGCCGGCGGGCGTGTCCGAGGTCAGCGCCGCCACCACCGGCAACGACTTCTTGCGGTTGCTCAGGTCCGAGTACACCGGCTTGCCGGTCACCTCCGAGTCGCCCCAGATGCCGAGCAGGTCGTCGACGAACTGGAACGCCAACCCGACCCGTTCGCCGAACGACCGCAGGTGCTCCACCTGGTCCACCCGCCCGCCGCCGAACAACGCGCCCAACGCGCAGGACGCGCCCAGCAGCGCGCCGGTCTTGCCCTCGGCCATCCGCACGCACTCCGCCACCCGCACGTCGGCGCGCTCCTCGAAGGCGAGGTCGGCGCTCTGCCCGTCCAGCAGCCGCTGCACCGCCGACGACAGCACCCGGATCGACTGCTGGGCCTTCGGGTGACCGCTGCCCGCCAGCACGTCCAGCGCCAGCGTCAGCAACGAGTCGCCGGCCAGGATCGCCGGGTTCACGCCGAACACGCGCCACGCCGTCGGGCGGTGCCGCCGGGTCTTGTCGCCGTCCATCACGTCGTCGTGCAGCAGCGAGAAGTTGTGCGTCAGCTCCACCGCCACCGCGGCCGGCAGCGCCGCGTGCGCCGCGCCGCCCACCGCCTGCGCGCCCAGCAGCACGAGCGCGGGCCGGATCGCCTTGCCCGCGTCCGCGCCGGTCGGCCTGCCGTGCTCGTCCCACCACCCGAAGTGGTAGCCCGCGATGGCCCGCATCGAGTCCGGCAGCCGGTCGACCGCCGCCCGCAACGCGGGGTCCAGGCCTGCCCTGCTCCAGTCCAGCACCTCGCGCGCGGTCCGGTGATCGAGGCTCACGTCCAGGTCGGTCATCGCCACAACTCCTGTTCGGGGGATGTGCCCGGCTACCGGAGCAGGCACGGGCAGGGGAGAGCGACAGCCGGGCGTGGCGGCCCGGCTGTCGTGCACGACGCCGCGGTCAGGACCGGCCGATCTCCACGTGCTCCAGCACACCGAGCGCGTCGGGCACCAGCACGGCCACCGAGTAGTAGGCGCTGACCAGGTAGGACACGATCGCCTTCTCGTCGATGCCCATGAACCGCGCGTTCAGGCTCGGCTGCACCTCGTCCGGGATCCCCGGCTGGTGCAGCCCGATCACGCCGTTGTCCTTCTCGCCGATCCGCATGGCGAGGATCGACGTCGTGCCCTGGGGCGTGATCGGGATCTTGTTCGACGGCAGCAGCGGGACACCGCGCCAGGTGACCACCTTCGTGCCGTCCACGTCGGCCGTGCCCGGGTACAGGCCCCGCTTGTTGGCCTCGCGGCCGAACGCGGCGATCGCGCGCGGGTGGGCCAGCATGAACGCCGTCTTGCGCCGCCGGGACACCAGCTCGTCCAGGTCGTCCGGGGTGGGCGGGCCCGAGCGGGTGTGGATGCGCTGCTTGAGGTCGGCGTTGTGCAGCAGCCCGATCCGGCGGTTGTTGAGCATCTCGTGCTCCTGGCGCTCGCGCAGCGCCTCGATGGTCAGCCGCAACTGCTGCTCGGTCTGGTTCATCGGCTGGTTGTAGAGGTCGGCGACGCGGCTGTGCACCCGCAGCACGGTCTGCGCCACTTCCAGCTCGTACTCGCGCGGCGACAGCTCGTAGTCCACGTACGTCGCCGGCAGGTCCGGCTCACCCTCGTGGCCGGAGGCGATCTCGATCGCCGCCTCGCCGTGCTTGTTCTGCGGCTTGCCCGCGTTGAGCGCGAACCCGTCGATGTGCGCCCGCAGCGCGTCGGCCTGCCCGTTCAGCTCCCGCACCGCCCGCCACGGCAGCGCCAGCACGATCACCGGGGTGACCGCCTTGATGGTGAAGTCCCACTCCACCTCGTCGCCGTACAGCACCTCGTCGCCGAAGTGGTCGCCGTCGGCCAGCGAGTCGAGCACGGTCGCGTCGCCGTACTCGCCCTGCCCGATCTTGTTCACCTTGCCGTGCGCGATGAGGTAGACCTCGTCGGCCCGGTCACCGGAGGAGACCAGGACCTCGCCCGGCTGGAACTCCCGCTGCCGGAACCGGTCGGCCAGCGCGACCAGCACGTCGTCGTCCGGGAAGTCGCGCAGCACGGGCAGCTCCCGCAGCTCCTGCGGGATGACCCGGATGTCGGCGCCGGTGCTGGTGAAGCTCACCCGCCCGTCGCCGAGCGCGTAGGTGAGGCGGCGGTTGACCCGGTACGTGCCTGCCTGGGTGGTCACCCAGGGCAGCTTCCGCAGCAGCCAACGCGGCGAGATGCCCTGCATCTGCGGGGTGGACTTGGTGGTGCTGGCCAGGTTGCGCGCGGCGGCGGTGCTCAGGCTGTGCCGGTGCTGCTCGGCCTCCTCGGGTGCGAGGCCGGGGTCTGTCACGGTCACTTGGCTGCCCTATCTGGTCGGGGGGACTGGTCAGTCTTCGCGGCCGAGTTCCACGTGTTCGAGCACACCGATCGCGTCCGGCACGAGGATCGCGGTGGAGTAGTAGGCGCTGACGAGGTAGGAGATGATCGCCTTCTCGCTGATGCCCATGAACCGGACGTTCAGCCCGGGCTGGTACTCGTCGGGCAGGCCGGTCTGGTGCAGGCCGATGACACCCTGGTTGTGCTCGCCGGCGCGCAGCAGCATGATCGAGCTGGTGCGGTTCTTGGTGACCGGGATCTTGTTGCACGGCAGCACGGGCACGCCGCGCCACGCGGGCACGTGGTGGCCGTTGAGGTCGATGGTCGACGGGTAGATGCCGCGCTTGCTGCACTCGCGGCCGAACGCGGCGATCACCTTGGGGTGCGCCAGGAACGCCGTCGGCTCCTTCCACACCGTGGCCAGCAGGTCGTCCATGTCGTCGGGGGTGGGCGGTCCGCTGCGGGTGTGGATGCGCTGCTTGAGGTCGGCGCTGCTGAGCAGGCCGAAGTCGCGGTTGTTGACCATCTCGTGCTCCTGGCGCTCGCGCAGCGCCTCGATGGTCAGCCGCAACTGCTGCTCGACCTGGTCCATCGGCTGGTTGTAGAGGTCGGCGACGCGGCTGTGCACCCGCAGCACGGTCTGCGCGACGCTCAGCTCGAGCTCGCGCGGCGAGACCTCGTAGTCGACGAACGTGCCGGGCAGGTCGGGCTCGCCGTCGTGGCCCGAGGCGATGTCGATCTCGGCCTCGCCGTAGGCGTTGGACTTGCCGCCCGCCGCGAACATCCGCTGGATGTGCGCGCGCAGACCGCCGGCCTCGCCGTTGAGCTGCTCGAACACCTCCCACGACAGCACCAGGACGATCACCGGCGTGACGGCCTTGATGGTGACGTCCCACTCGCCCTGCGGTCCGGCGAGGACGTCGCCGCCGAAGTACTCGCCGCCGGCCAGCGCGCCGAGCACGGTCTGGTCGCCGTACTCGCCCCGGCCGATCTTGTTCACCTTGCCGTGCGCGATCAGGTAGACCGCGTCCTGCGGCCGGCCCTCCTCCACGATCACCGAGCCCGGCTCGTACTCGTGCTGGGTGAACCGGTCGGCCAGCGCGGTGAGGGCCTCGACGTCCTCGTAGCCGCGCAGCAGCGCCAGTTCGGTCAGCTCCTGCGGGATGACCCGCACGTCCGCGCCGATGTTGGTGAACGTCAGCCGTCCGTCGCCGACCTCGTAGCTGAGCCTGCGGTTGACCCGGAAGGCGCCACCCTTCGCCTCCACCCAGGGCAGGAGCTTCAGCAACCACCGGGAGGTGATGCCCTGCATCTGGGGAACGGACTTGGTCGTGGTCGCGAGGTTCCGCGCCGCCGCCGTGCCCAGGCTCAAGCGTGGTCGCTCGGTGTCCAAGTCCGAATCGGTCACAGTCACCGCGTCACACCGCCAATCGGATTTGGTTCATTGGTCCGCATCGACCGTAGTGAGCCTGAATGCGCTACGGGAAGCGGCCGATGTGACGACCCCCCTGAGGGTCATTCGGGCCTGTTGCACGTACTCACTGTGGACGTTGTCCACCTCGCAAGTAATTAACGGGTGATCTTGGCGTGCATTGGAGGTTTATTCGTGGTGAGAGGGAATAGGTGCATCGTTTGGCGTAGTGATATTCACCGGAAAGTGCCGTTGACAAGGGGTCAAGCAGACGGCTGGTCTGTGGTTTCGCAGATGTGCGGACCGAAGTTCATCCATAAGCGGGCACGAAAAAACGCGATGCCGGCGTGGTGCCGGCACCGCGTAGTCGATCTGTGGAACGGACGTGGCGTCGCGCTGGAACGCGACGCCACGCCCGGGTCTGCGAGTCGGTCGATCAGACCGAGTGCGGACAGGTGTCCCGGTAGTCCGAGATCAACGAGCTGTTGGCCGGGGACGGGCACAGGAACTGCTCGTAGCGGGTGTCGTTGTCGATGAACCGCTTGAGCCACGCGATGCTGTACTTCGCGATCGTCGTGTTGGAGCTGTTGGGCGCGAAGTGGCTGGCGCCGTTCAGCTCCAGGTACGCCTTGTCCAGGGTGGAGGGCAGCGAGGTGTAGAACGGGATGGAGTGCGACGACACCGGCGCGACCGAGTCGTTCTCGGCGCCGACGACGAGGGTCGGCACCTGGTTGCTGCCCCAGCTCTTGTCGGTGTGCCACCCGGTCAGCGGGATCGCCGCCTGGAGCGCGGGCCGCCGCTCGGCGGCGCGCATCGTGCCACCGCCGCCCATCGAGTGGCCCATGACGCCCAGCCGGCTCGCGTCGATGCGGGTGCGAATGGTGCTGCGCTGGGTCAGGTAGTCCAGCGCGGCCAGCAGCTGGCTCGCCCGGCTGTCGGGCTGGTCCAGCGTGGAGTTGGTGTCGATGGTGAACACCACGAAGCCCTGGGACGCGATGCGCGGGCCCAACCACGAGATGGTGGACTGCGTGCCGGTGTAGCCGGGGGAGACGGCGATCGCGCCGAAGGTGCCCTCGGAGGTGCTGGTCGGGTAGTAGATCGTGCCGCCACCGAAGCCGGTGACCGACAAGGAGGACACCGTGGTGGAGGCCGTGGCGAACGGGCCGCGGGACGCCTCGATGCTGGAGTTGCTCGGCGCGGGACCGCGCCGGAACTCCTCCTCGGCGGCGTTGGCCGGCGTCACGCCGACCAGGGACAGGGCCAGCGCCGGGATCAGCGCGGGGATCAGTTTGCGGAGTTGCACGTCGGTGTACACCTCGCTTGGCAGGGAACTACGGTCAGCGATGACCTTGCGCCACAGGGTGAGCGCTCCGCATCGGTGCAACCACCGGTCCCGAGCCGAAAACTAACACTGGTAGATAATTTCCGCCGCAGCTCTTCCGCCGGACGCCGACCTCCCGCCAGACTGGCCGCATGCTGCGCGGACGTCACCGGCAGCGCGTCGCCGTCGACGCGTTGCTCGCCCGCGCCCGCGCCGGTCACGGCGGGGCGCTGGTGCTCCGTGGCGGCCCGGGGTCCGGCAAGACGGCGATGCTGGCCGCCGTCCGGGAGTCCGCCGTCACGACCGACCGCCAGGTGCTCCTCTGCGTGGACGACGCCCACCTGCTGGAGGACGTCGACTGGCTCGTGGAGCTGGCCGCCGAGGCCGCCGACGAGCCGGTGGCCGTGCTGATCGCCACGGAGGGCGAGCCGCTCGGGCTGCCGTGGGTGCGGCTCGACCCGCTCGACCACGCCGACAGCCTGCGCGTGCTGCGCGACCTGCGGCCCGGTCTCGCGCCCGGGCTGGCGGACGACGTCGCCGACCTGGCCAGGGGCAACCCGCTCGCGCTCGCCGAACTGGCCCGCGCGCTGACCTCCGAGCAGCTCGGCGGCACCGCGCCCGCGCCGGACGAGCTGCCCGAGGACAGCTCGCTGCGGGCCCGCTTCAGCGCCCGCTTCCGCGCCCTCTCGCCGCAGGCCGGGTTCGCGGCGGCGTTGAGCGTGGTGGACGACGAGGTCGACGCCGACGCCCTGGCCCGGATGCCCGACCTCGACCTGGACGCGGTCGAGGAGGCCAACGCCCTGCTCGACGGCGGCCCGCTGGTCAGGTCCACGCTGCGCACCGCGATACCGCTGGCCCTGCGCTACGCGGCGCACGCGGCGCTGGCGGGGAACCTGCCGCCGGGACCGCGCCGCACCTGGCACGAGGCCGCCCGCGTGCCCGGCGCGCGCGACGCGTTCGCCGAACGGCTGGAAGCCTCCGCGAACCGCGCCCGCCGCTGCGGCGACTACCCGGCCGCCGCCCGCGACCACGACCGCGCCGCCGCGCTGGCCGCCGACCCGGACGCCAGGGCGCGCCACCTGATCGCCGCCGCCACCGACCACTGGGCGTCCGGCGCGCCCCGCCGGGCCCGCGTCGCGCTGCGCACCGCCGCGCGGCTGACCGACAGCGGCGAGCTGCGCGCGCGCACCGAGCTGCTGCGCGGCGGCATCGACCTGGGCAACGGCCTGCCGGACGTCGCGGTGCGCCGGCTGCTGCACGCGGCGGGCGAGCTCGTCGGCACGCACCGCTCGCTGGCCATCACCGCGCTGGGCTTCGCCGGCGAGGCGGCCAGCATCGCGGGCGACCACGCCCGCTACGCCGAGACCGCCGCGTTCGCCGCGAGCCTGCGCCGTCCCGACGAGCCGGACGGGACCCGGATCACCCTGGACCACCTCGCGGGCATGGCCGCCACGTTCGCCGGGCGGCACGAGGAGGCCCTGCCCGTGCTGCGCTCGGTGATCGAGCTGGCCGAGCGGGTGCCGCACCCGCAGGCCAAGATCTGGGGTGGTCAGGCGGCCTACACCCTCGGCGACGCGTCCCGGGCGCACGAGCTGGCGACCAGCGCGGTCACCGCGGCGCACGAGCACGGCCTGACCGCGCTCGTGCCGTGGGCGCTGGTCTACCGCGCGCTGTCGGCGTTGCTGCTGGACCAGCACTCGGTGGCGTTGTCGGCCGCGTTCGAGGGCGTGCACGCGGCCACCGCCATCGGCCAGCACAACGCCGTGGTCGACCACCTCACGATCCTCGCCCTGGTCGCCGCCCTGCGCGGCGACACCGACACCGCGATGCACCGCATCGACGCCGCCGCCGAGCAGATCGCCGAACGCGGGCTCGGCCGCTCCGGCACGTTCGGCGCGTGGGCGTTCGCCTGCGTGGACCTCGTGCTCGACCGGCCGGCCGACGCGCTGGACCGGTTGCGGCTGATGGCCGCCGGCTCGGGCGGCGTGCACACCGGCATCAAGGTGATGGCCGCGCCGCACGTGGTGGAGGCCGCCGTCGGCTGCGGCCGGCCGGGCACCGCGGACCGGGCGCTGCGCCGGTACGAGAAGTGGGCGGGCACCACGGGCAGCGCGGCCAGGCTCGCGCTGTCGCACCGCTGCCGCGGCCTGCTCGCCGACGGCCCGCCCGCCGAGGAGCACTTCCGCGAGGCGATCCGGCTGCACCGGGCCAGCGGCACCGCCATGGAACTGGCCAAGACCGAGCTGTTCTACGGCCACCGGCTGCGCCGCGACCGCAAGCCGCGCGCCGCGCGCGACCTGCTGCGCGACGCGATGAAGATCTTCCAGCGCTACGACGCCGACCGCTGGGTCGCGCGCGCCCGCGCCGAGCTGCGCGCGGCGGGCGAGGCGGTCGGACCGACCCGGGCCGACCGGACCGCCGACCGCGCCGCCAACCGGGCCGCGGGCCGCTCCGACGTCGACCCGACCGCGGACCTGACCCCGCAGCAGGCGCAGATCGCCCGCCTGGTCGCCGAGGGCGCGACCAACCGGGAGGTCGCCGCGCGGCTGTTCCTGAGCCACCGCACCGTCGAGCACCACCTGCGCAACATCTTCGCCAGGCTCGAGGTGCGGTCCCGCGTCGAGCTCACCCGGATGCTCGACTGATGCGAGGAGGTTCGGTGCGGCCCAGGAGGATGCGTGCGTGAGGACTACCGGCACTGGCAGCGGATTCCGACCAGGTGGCACGACAACGACGTGTACGGGCACGTGAACAACGTCGTGCACTACGCCTTCATGGACACCGTGATCAACACGTGGCTGATCACCGAGGGAGGGTTGGACATCCACCACGGGCAGGCGATCGGGCTGTGCGTGGAGTCCCACTGCAACTACCGCGCGTCCATCGCGTTCCCGGAGGCCGTGGACGCGGGCCTGCGGATCGGGCACCTCGGCCGCTCCAGCGTCCGCTACGAGGTCGGCTTCTACCCGGAGGGACGGGACGACGTGGTCGCCGAAGGGCACTTCGTGCACGTGTTCACCGACCGCGAGACCCGCAAGCCGGTGCCGGTGCCGGCCGGTCTGCGCGCCGCGATGGAAGGGCTGGTGGTCGCGTGAAGACCAGGGGCGCGGTGCTGACCGAGGTCGGCGGACCGCTCCAGGTGCTCGACCTGGACCTCGACCCGCCGGGCGCGGGCGAGCTGCTGGTCCGGGTGCGCGCCACCGGGCTGTGCCACTCCGACCTGTCGGTGATCGACGGCTCCCGGGTCCGGCCGCTGCCGATGCTGCTCGGCCACGAGGCCGCGGGCGAGGTGGTCGAGACCGGGCCGGGCGCGTCGGACTTCGCGGTCGGCGACCGGGTGGTGCTGTCGTTCGTGCCCGCCTGCGGGTCGTGCCGCCGGTGCGTGTCCGGGCGGCAGGCGCTGTGCGAACCGGGCGCGGCGGCCAACCGGGCGGGCACGCTGCTCGGCGGCGAACGGCGGCTGCGGCTGCCCGACGGCACGCGACCGCACCACCACCTGGGCGTGTCCGGGTTCGCCGAGTACGCCGTGGTGTCGGAGAAGTCGGCCACGCTCGTGCCCGCCGACCTGCCGTTCGAGATCGCCGCCCTGTTCGGCTGCGCGGTGCTCACCGGCGCGGGCGCGGCGTTCTACAGCGCGGCCGTCACGCCGGGGGACCGGGTCGCGGTGTTCGGGCTCGGCGGCGTCGGGCTGGCCGCGCTGCTCGCCGCGCGGGCCGCCGGCGCGTCGCAGATCATCGCGGTGGACGTGGTGGCGCACAAGCGGGAGCTGGCCCGCGCGCTCGGCGCGACCCACGACGTGGCCGGCGGTCCCGACGCGGTGGAGCAGGTGCGCTCGCTGACCGGCGGCGGCGCGGACAAGGTCATCGACACCACCGGCGTGGCGGCCGTGCTGGAGCAGGCGTACCTGGCCACCGGCGCCGGCGGCACCACGGTGACCGTCGGCCTGCCGCACCCCGACCGCACGATCACGCTGCCCGCGTTGAGCCTGGTCGCCGAGGAGCGGACGCTGAAGGGCAGCTACCTCGGGTCGTGCGTGCCGCGACGGGACGTGCCCCGGTTCGTCGACCTCTACCGGGCCGGGCAGCTGCCCGTGCACGAACTGCTGTCGGGACGCCTCGCGCTGGACGACATCAACGCCGGGTTCACCCGTTTGGCCTCAGGAGAAGCCGTCCGGCAGGTCGTCGTTTTGTGATCACCCTGCCGGTACGGTTACCCGGATCGGGTGACGGCCAGGCAGAGGAGTGGTAAGCGGTGCGGAGACGTTCGATGCTCGCGGGTGTGGCGACAGCGGTTGGCGGCATGTTCGCGGGCGGTGGTTCGGCGGGCGCTTCGGGTCGTTCCGATCGGCTCGGCCTGGCCGACTACCGGCTGGTGAACCTGGCCCACGTCAACGACCCGGACCGGACCACCGTCTACCCGGGCGACCCGGAGTTCACCCTCACCACCGTCACCACGGTGCCGGAGCACGGGTACTACCTCCAGTACGTGCGGCAGGGCGAGCACACCGGCACGCACTGGGGCGCGCCCGCGCACTTCAACGCCGACCAGCCGCACGCCGACGAGCTCGACGCCGAGGACCTGTTCCTGCCCGCGGTCAAGGTCGACGTGCGGGACCGGGCCGCGCGCGACGCCGACTACGAGGTGAGCGTCGCCGACCTGCAGCGGTGGGAGAAGCGGCACGGCCGCATCCCGAACGAGGCCGCGGTCGTGCTGTGGACCGGGTGGGAGGAGCGCTGGGGCACCCCGGCGTTCCTCAACCTCGACGCCGACGGGACCATGCACCAGCCGGGGTTCTCGCTGGCGGCCGTGCGGTGGCTGGTGGACACCGGTCGCCTCGGCCGGCGCGGCGCGCTGGGCACGGACACGTTCAGCCCGGAGTCGGCGCTCGACACCGAGTACCAGGTGTCCAAGCTGCTCTACCGCGAGCACCGGATCAGCCTGGAGGTCCTGGCGAACCTGGCCTCGCTGCCCGAGCAGGGCGCGCACGTCCTGGCCGGCGGCACGGTCAACCGCCGCGGCTCCGGCTCGCCCGCCAGCGTCTACGCCTTCGTGCCCAAGCGCTGACGCGGCGGTCTTCAGATCCGCCCCAGGTACCGGGTTCCGGGCGAGTCGGGGTCGTCGGCGAAGAAGAAGTCCCGCCAGGACCGCACGTACTCCGGCCGCGAGATGAACCCGTCGCGGTCGAGGTCCAGGCCGTCGAACACCCCGTCGGCGGCCGGGCCGGTGAAGCCGCGCAGGCTCAGCAGGCGCGCGAACTCCGCCCGGTCGACCAGGCCGTCGTCGTTGCCGTCCATGACGTCGAACAACGCGTGGGAGAGCCCGTCGACCAGGTTCGCCCGGCTGGTGTCGCCCACCGCGGCCCGGGTCGCCGACACGTACTCGTCCTTGGTCAGGCCGTCGGCGCCGCCCGCGTGCCGCTGCAACTCCAGCCACCACACCTGGTACGCCGTCCGCAACGCCAGGCCCTCGCGCCCGTCGGCGGCCAACCGGTAGCCGTCGAGGAACCGCTCGACGGTGCGCCGGTAGTCCGCCCACGTCACGCGCCCGTCGCCATCGCCGTCCATCCGGTCGAACAGCAGTCCGATCCTGGCGTCGATCGGGTCGGTCGTCGTCATGATCCGCTCCACGGTGGCCCTGACCCCGGCACCGCCATCGTGCCCGCGGACGACCGCCCGGCGGAACCGCGCGGGACCGACTCCACCCCTGCCGGGCCACAACCGCACCGATGGCGTGACGCCCGACGCCGTGCGCGGTGACGCGGACGACCCGCCGGTCACCCGTCCGGGGGGCAGGGCGCCGACGACCTGGTCGCTCAGGTCCCGCAGAACGTCTGGTAGGCGGCGGCGAACCGCTCCGGCGCGGGCTCCGCGTAGCGGTCCAGGCCGGGGCGCTCGTCGTAGGGGGACGTCACCGCGTCGAGGAGCCGTTCGAACGGGCCCAGGTCGCCTCCGGTGGCGGCGGTGAGGGCCTCTTCGACCAGGTGGTTGCGGGGGATGTAGGCGGGGTTGACCCGGCGCACCGCCCCCGCGTCCGGTCCGAGGGCACGCCAGCGGGCCAGCCAGGCGTCGATCCCGGCGAGGTCGAGGAACAGCTCGCGCGCGGGCCCGGTGTCGCCGTCGGCCGCCGCGCCCAGGCGGCGGTAGAACGACGTGTGGTCGACGCGGTTGTCCCGGAGCAGGGTCAGCAGGTCGTCCACCAGCGGCGCGGGCGCGGGGCCGGCCAGACCCAGCTTCGCGGCCATGCCGGCCGACCAGGCGTCGTCGTACCGGGCGCGGAACGTGCCCAGCGCCTCGACCGCCAGGGCGATGGCCCGGTCCTCCTCGTCGGCGAACAGCGGCAGCAGGGCCTCGGCGAGCCGGGCCAGGTTCCACTCGGCCACGCGCGGCTGGTTGCCGTAGGCGTAGCGCCCGGCGTGGTCGATCGAGCTGTAGACGGTGGCCGGGTCGAACGCGTCCAGGAACGCGCAGGGTCCGTAGTCGATGGTCTCGCCGGAGATGGTCGTGTTGTCGGTGTTCATGACCCCGTGCACGAAGCCGACGAGCATCCACCGCGCCACCAGGGACGCCTGCGCCGCCACCACCGCCTCGAACAGCGCGAGGTGGCTGCCCCCGGCCTCCGGGTGGTGACGGGCGATCGCGTGGTCGGCCAGCCGGCGCAGCAGGTCGACGTCCCCGGTGGCGCGGGCGTACTGGAAGCTGCCGACGCGCAGGTGGCTGCTCGCCACGCGGGCGAGCACGGCTCCCGGCAGCACCGTCTCGCGGCGCACCGGCCGCCCGGTCGCCACCACGGCCAGCGAGCGCGTCGTCGGGATGCCGAGGGCGTGCATCGCCTCGCTGACTACGTGCTCGCGCAGCATCGGGCCGACCGCCGCCAAGCCGTCGCCGCCACGTGCGAACGGCGTGCGCCCGGAACCCTTGAGGTGCAGGTCGCGCGGGCGGCCGTCGGCGTGGACGACTTCGCCGAGCAGCAGGGCGCGACCGTCGCCGAGACGCGGCGCGTAGTGCCCGAACTGGTGCCCGGCGTAGGCCTGCGCGACCGGCGTGACGCCGTCGGGGACCTGCTCGCCGACGAGCAGCCGCAGGCCCTCCGGGCTCCGCAGCCAGGCGGCGTCCAGGCCGAGTTCGGCGGCCAGCCGGTCGTTGAGCACGAGCAGGTCGGGCGCGGGAGCGTGCTCGGCCTGCCAGGCGAGGGCCAGCTCCGGGAGCGTGCGGGCGAAGTGGTCGCTCAGGGTGACGGTTGCCGGTGCGTTGCTCACCCGATCAACGGTACGTGGCCCCGGTCGGGGTCGTGCGACCCCGACCGGCTGCCAGGGTCAGCGGTACAGGCGGACGTCGGCGACGCTCCACCAGTTGCCCGCCGACGCCGTGGTGCTGACGCGCAGGTGACGGGCCCGCGTGCGCGGCAGGTCGACGGTGGTCAGCTGGCCGACGCCCGCGCCGGAGGCCAGGGTCCGCCAGTCGACGCCGTCGTCGCTGGCCGACAGCCGCCAACCGCGGGCGTGGTCGCCGAGGTTGCCGCCGCTGTCGATGGCCACCCGCCGGAACGTCGTGCCGCGGCCCAGGTCGACCTGGAGGTGCTGACCCGGTTCCTGCCCCCGACCGCTGCTCCACCGGGTGGACGCGTCACCGTCCACGGCGGCGGTCGCGTCGTCGCCGATCGGCGCGGTGGCGGTGGCGCCGTCGAGGGGGACCGGGTCGAGGTCGTCCCGCAAGGCCTTGTGGCGCGGCCAGGTGAACGTGGCCAGGGCGCCGCCGGGCAGGGTGTACTCGAAGGTCCGCTCGCCGACGTTGACCGCGAACGCGCGCGGGTCGTCGTTCTGGTTGTGCACGACCAGCGCCGTGGAACCGTCGGGGTTGCGGAACGCGACGTCCATGACCTGGCCGTTCCAGCCGGTCGTGCCGAACGACGTGCTGGCGACGCGCTTCGCGCCCGGCTTCACGAACTTCGCCAGGTGCCCGATCGTGTAGTACTCGGCGTCGGTGGACGCGGTCCCGTCCGGGTGGACCGTGACGAGGCCGGTGCACGTGCCGCAGCCGCCGTTGTGGGGGCCGCCCGCGCCGTCCAGCGCGATGTTCCAGTTCACCGCCGACCTCGCCCAGTTGCGGGTCGTGCCGATGACGACGTTGCGGGCGTGCCACTTGAGCGTGTCGCGGAAGACCTGCTCCGGAGGGTCGGCCGGGCCGTGCGAGCCGGAGCACTCGGTGAACCAGATGCCCTTGTCCGGGAACGCGTCGCGCAGCGCGGTCTGCGCCGCCGGGTCGCCCGAGTAGCAGTGGTACGCGGTGCCCGCGACCCACCGCGCGGCCGGGCTCTCCAGGATCCGGAACGGGTAGTCGGTCTCCGGGTCCTCGCCGGGCGGCGTGGCGGCGACGTCGTTCGGGTGGGTGCTCCAGTTGTGGTCGTAGGCGAGGATCTTCGTGCGCGGGCTGGCCTTGCGCAGCAGCGGACCCAGCGCCTCGATGACCTCGACCTGCTGCGCCACCGGCATGTCCGTGCCCGGGTAGGCGTCGGGCGTCCGGTTCTGCGGCTCGTTCTGCAACGACAGGAAGTCGATCGGCACACCGGCGGCGGTGTAGGCCTGGACGAACTTCACCAGGTAGCGCGCGTACGCGTGGTAGATCGCCGGGTCGTCCTTCAACCGGCCGCCGACCAGCGAGTCCGTGGTCTTCATCCACGCCGGCGGGCTCCACGGCGTGGCCATGACCTTCAACGCCGGGTTGAGCTGCTTGGCCCGGCGCAGCAGCGGCAGGATCTCGGCCTGGTCGTGGTCGATGCCGAAGTGGCGCAGCTCGAAGTCGGTCCGGCCGGCCGGGACGTCGTCGTAGGTGTAGTGCTCGGCCTCGGCGGTGAAGTCCGAGGAGCCGATCGGCTGGCGCAGGAAGCTCACCCCGATGCCGCGCACCGGGTCGAACAGCTTGCGCATCGTCTCCTCGCGCGTCGCCGGGTCGAGGCGGTGCAGCACGGCGGCCGACGAGTCGGTGATCGACGCGCCGAAGCCGTCGACCTCCTGGTAGGTCACGTCGGGGTCGACCACGATCGTCTGGTGCGGTGACGCCCCGGTCCGGAACGCCACGGCCGGGCGTTCGGCGAGCAGCTCGCTCCGGTCCACCGTCGTGACCCACACCCGGGCCGAGGGCGTGCCGCGGTCCGCCGCCTGCGCGGCGCCGGTCAGGCCGACCGAGAGCGTCGCGACGGCGGTCAGGGCGATCGTCCGGGATCTCTTCATCGCTCTCCTTCGAGCAATGTAACAAGCTCGGAAATGTGTTTCGTGATGGAACACGTGACGTGCCGGACAAGTCAAGGCGCAAGACGCGGTTAAGATGCCCGGGTGACCAGGCGTGCGAGGGTGCGCGACATCGCCGCGGCGGCGGGCGTCTCGATCGCCACCGTCTCCCGGGTGCTCAACGACCACGTCAGCGTGGCGCCGCGCACGCGGGAACTCGTGCTCCAGGCGATGGCGCGCAGCCGGGCCGACGCGCCCGCGGGCCGCCGCACCGTGCACGTCCGGTGCCCCTACCTGCTGACCGACTACTTCGGCCTGATCGTCTCCTCGATCGCCGAGACGCTGCGGCTGCACGGCGTCCGGATGGTCCTCGACGCGGGCGTGTCCGCCCAGCACGCCGACGTGCTGGGCGCGCTGCCCGACGAGCCCGACGTCGACGCCGCGATCCTCGTCCTGCCGCCGGAGGACGGCGACCGGCTCGTCGCGCTGGCCCACCGCGGCTTCCCGTTCGTCGTGGTCGACCCGCGCACCGCGCCGCCGCCGGACATCGCCTCAGTGTCGGCGGCCCACCTCGCGGGCGCACGCGCGCTCACCGCGCACCTGATCGACCTGGGTCACCGCGACATCGGCGTCATCGCCGGACCCCTGGAGTGGCTGGCGGGCGACGCGCGCACGGCGGGCCACCACGCCGCGCTGGCCCAGGCGGGCGTCCTGCCCGCCCGGCACCGCGTCCACCACGTGGAGCCGACCGCGGCCGAGGGGGCGCGCGCCGCCGCCGAACTGCTGGACGAGCCGCGCCGACCGACCGCGATCGTCTGCTTCAACGACAAGGTCGCGGTCGGCGCGCTCCAGGCCGCGCACGACCGGGGGCTCCGGGTGCCCGAGGACCTGTCCGTCGCGGGGTTCGACGACATCGACCTCAGCCGCGCGACCCGGCCGGCGTTGACCACGGTCCGCCAGCCGTTGCAGGAGATGGGCCGCATCGCGGTCACCCAGCTCATGCGCGTCCTCGACGGGCACCGGCCCGAAGCCCTGCACCTGGAGCTGTCCACGACGCTGGTCGTGCGCGACTCCACCGGCCCTGCACCCGCGATCTGAGCCAGGCGTTACAGCGTTTGTTCCACTTGTTCCACGAGGAGGGTGGCCACCTCGGCGTGCCCGGGGCCGCCGTCGTCCGAGTCCCTGCACCACTGCAACGGCGTGCGGAGGCGCCGGGGGTCGCGCAGGGTCGGGTCGGCGCCGTGCGCCAGCATCCGGCGCACGCCGGCGGGCTTGCCGTTGGCCGCCGCGACGTGCAGGGGCATCCGCTGCCAGTCGGCGTCGGCCTCGTTGACGGGGGTGCCCGCGGCGACGAGTTGGTCGATGACGTCGAGCCGCTGGTGGTCGGCGGCGAACACCAGCGCCCGCAGCCGGCACTGCGGGTCCAGCCGTGCCGGCGGCCAGGCGGTCAGGTCTCCGGCGGCGGCGGCCATCTCCGGGCTGTCGATCCGGGCCCCGGCGGCGACCAGGAGGTCGAGGACCTCGGTCATCCCGAACACCGCCGCGTGCTCCACCGCCGTGCCGCCGGGCACGCCGCCCGAGTCCGGCGCGGCCACCGCGTCCAGGTCGGCGCCCGCCTCGATCAGCACCTCGGCGACCTCGACGTCGCCACAACTGGCGGCGGTGATCAGCGGTGTCTCCTGGTCGCCGGGGTGTCCGTCGACCGGCGCGCCCGCGTCGATCAGCGCCTTGGCCGCCACACCTGAACCGGGCAGGCCGCGCGGCAGGCCGAGGCGGCGGTGGTCGAGCCGCAGCATGGCCAGGTAGCCGAGCACGTCGGCGCCCTTGCGGTGGTCCGACCAGTTCTCCATCCTGGTCGTGGCCGCCTCGGGGTGCCGGGCCAGCAACTCCGCCAGCCGGGACGGGTCCCGCTGGTTGAGGACGTCGCGGCGCTCGACCTCCAGCTTGAGCTTGGCCCAGCTCGGGAACCCGTGCTCCCGGGCGACCGCGAGCTGCGCCGAGGCGAGGACGACCCGCTCGGCCACCGCCCGGACGCGGGCGAGCGCGTCGAGGTCGTCGCGGCGGGCGGCACGCAGCAGGTCTCGGGCCTGGTGCCGCAGGTGGTCGAGGTTCGGCCGCGCGGGAAGGTCGGGCATGACGTCTCCTCCGGCACCCGTGGTCCGCGTCCAGGTCGAAAGAGATCGTCACGACAGGCGACTCGCTCGGTGGTGGAGGTGGACTCAGTCCTGTCCGCGGACCCGGCGGCGCCCTCCAGCGCCGGGCCGAGCATACCGGTCGGCCCAGCGGCGTCGGGGCCTGGGGATCGCGGGTCGGTTGCGCCACCAGAGCGGGAGTCCACAGTGGATGATCGATTGTCGGTCCTGAGTGGACAGACGGGTGCTACCCGACGTTCGGCGGGCTGACACCCCACGTCCGGAGGAGCAGCATCGGGGTGGTCACCCATCCCTGCTCCAGATGTGAGGTGAACCAGTGCGGAGATCCCTGCAACTCCTCGCTGCCGCTCTCCTCGTGGCACCGCTATTGAGCGGGACCGCGATCGCGGCACCGGCGCCGGACCTCGTCGAACAGGTCCAGCAGGTCGGCGAGGACGAGGTCCTCTCGACCGTCCTCGGCGGCGAGAACCAGACCACGACCCTCGAACGCCCCGGCTCCTGGTACCTGAAGACGCACTTCACCGGCCTGCGCCTGGTCGCGGGCGACGTGCTCACGGTGTCCGACCAGACGGGCGGCGAGACCTACCGCTACACCGCCGACGTCACCGCGTCGGGCACCGCGACCGTGGACGGCACGGGCTTCTGGGCCATGTCGGTCACCGGTGACCGGGCCGTGGTCAGCCTGCGCGGCCGGGACGGCGGAACGGCGCACCCGGCCAGCCGGGTGGAGCTCGACAAGATCACCCGCGGGTACACCGACGCCGAGCTGGCCGCGGCGGCGGAACTGGCGCCGAAGAGCGTCTGCGGCACGAACGACTACCGCGACGCCGTCTGCTACCAGTCGAGCAACCCCACCGAGTTCGGCAAGACCAAGGCGGTGGCGAAGCTGCTGCGCAACGGCGGCTCGCTGTGCACCGCCTGGCGGGTCGGCGCGGACAACCGGATGCTGACCAACAACCACTGCTTCACCAGCGGCGCCGGCATCGAGGTGTGGTTCAACTACCAGTGCCCGACCTGCGGCGGCACGGCCACCGCGGCGGTCACCAAGGTGCTGGTGTCGTCGGTGCTCAAGACGAGCGCGGCGCTGGACTACACCTTGTTCAGCGTCACGAACTTCGCGTCGCTGTCCTCGTTCGGCTACCTGGAGCTGGACGCGCGGGTGCCCGCGGTCGGCGAGGAGATGTACATCGTCGGCCACCCGGCCGGCAAGCTCAAGAAGCTGTCCCTGCGTGACGACCAGAACGGCGGCGGCTACTGCGCCGTGTCCGCCGTCCGGGTCAACGGCAGCTCCTCGCAGTCCGACATCGCCTACCGGTGCGACACCGAGGGCGGCTCGTCCGGCTCGCCGGTGCTGTCCCGGCGCACCCACAAGGTGATCGGGCTGCACCACTACGGCGGCTGCCCGAACCAGGGCGTCCGGATCGACCTGGTCGCCGCCCAGGTCGGCGCGCTGCTCTGAGCCCTCGCGCGGGTCGCGCCCTTCGGGACGTGACCCGCGCGACCGGCAGGTTTGGCCGGATGGCGGCCGGGTACGTCGAACCGGTGGACAGCCTGCTCGACTTCGACGACTTGTTCCCCGGCCTGCGCGTGGCAGACCTCGTGGTCGACTACGAGGACGGGGACGACCCCGTGCTGCGGCACCCCGACGGCACGGAGATCGACACCTGGCGGGAGAACTACCCGTACCCGACGCGGCTGACCCGCGAGGAGTACGACCTGTCCAAGCGGCTGCTCCAGATCGAGCTGCTGAAGCTCCAGTACTGGATCAAGGACACCGGCGGGCGGATGGTCGTCGTGTTCGAGGGGCGTGACGCGGCGGGCAAGGGCGGCACCATCAAGCGGTTCACCGAGCACCTCAACCCGCGTGGGGCGCGCGTGGTGGCGCTGGGCAAGCCGACCGAGCGCGAGCAGGGCGAGTGGTACTTCCAGCGGTACGTCTCCCACCTGCCGACCGCCGGCGAGATCGTCCTGTTCGACCGGTCCTGGTACAACCGCGCCGGCGTCGAGCGCGTCATGGGCTACTGCACCGACGAGCAGTACGAGCGCTTCATGCGGCAGGCCCCGACGTTCGAGCGGATGCTGGTGGACGACGGGATCATGCTGGTCAAGCTGTGGTTCTCGGTGTCGCGCGCGGAGCAGCGGACGCGGTTCCTGATCCGGCAGGTCGACCCGGTGCGGCAGTGGAAGCTCAGCCCGAACGACATCCGGTCGCTCGACCGGTGGGACGCCTACACCGAGGCGAAGGTGGCGATGTTCCGGGCCACCGACACGCACGCCGCGCCGTGGACCGTGGTGAAGAGCAACGACAAGAAGCGGGCCCGGATCGAGGCCATGCGCAGCGTGCTGGCCCGCGTCGACTACGCCGACAAGGACCCCGAGGTGGTCGGCGAGCCGGACCCGCGGGTGGTCGGCCCGGCGGCCACGCTGCTGGAGGAGGGGGAGGACGAGACCGCGCTCAGCCCGACCCCCCTCGCGCCCGCCGACGACACGAACGGTGCTGACGCCGAGCCCGGACCGGGCCTGCACCCCTGAGACCGGACCGCCTTCACCCGACGGGCCGCCTTCACCTGGCGAGGCCGTTCTCACATGGCGAG
The DNA here is from genome assembly GCF_050946825.1 of Actinosynnema sp. CA-299493. Lineage (NCBI taxonomy): Bacteria > Bacillati > Actinomycetota > Actinomycetes > Pseudonocardiales > Pseudonocardiaceae > Actinosynnema > Actinosynnema sp. CA-299493. The sequence goes on along the minus strand of NZ_CP191993.1, from coordinate 5,691,773 downwards.
GTCGTCACGTGGTGAAGCCGTCGTCACGTGGCGCGAACGCCCTCGACCCAGCGCCGCGACCGCGCGCAGGGCGGCCGAGAACAGGTAGCCCATCGAGTGGTCCATCAGGGCGAAGCGGGGATCGGTCTCCGCCGGCCGTCCGACCGGTTCCGGCACGTTCTCCGCAGTCGACACGGTCCGCACACCATCGATGACCCAGGGTCATGACCAGTCATCGATCCGCGGGCACGCCATCGGGCGTGCGTCAGTCCTCGCCCACGTCCTCGTTCTCGGTCGGCTGGACCGACGGTTCGGGTTCCGGGCTCGGCTCGGGGGTCGCGGGCGTGGTGGTCACCGGGGCCGTGGTCGGTTGGTCGGTGGTCGTGGGGACGACGGGCGCGGTGGTGCCGCCATCAGGTCCGGCCGCGGGTTCCGCCGGGTCCGCGCCCACGCCCACGCCCGTGGCCGCCGGGTCGTCGGCGCGAGTCGCCGCCTGCTGCGGGGTGGTCGCCACCGACGCCGTGCCCGTGTCTTGCGGCGTGACGACGAACCGGGGCTCGGCCTGGTCCTGCGGGGCGTCCGACGACCCCGCCGTGCCGGGTGACGCCTGCTGCGTCGTGGACGCGGGCGGCGGGGAGGTCTCCGGTCGGTCGCCCGAGATCGCGGCCATGGTGATCGCGAACGCGCCGACCAGCGCGCCCGCCGAGGCCACGAGCACCTGCCACGACGGGCGGGTCGCCGTTCGCGGGAGCTCCTCGGTGCTCACCTCGGCCACGTCGGCGGGCAGCGAGGCGAAGGCAGCCGGCGGTGCGACGGCAGCGGGCAGCGGGGTGGCGGTGGTCAGGAGCCGCGCGCAGTCGTGCGCGGTGGGCCGGTCGTCCGGCGCGGCGGAGGTCATCCGCGCCACCAGGTCCCGGACGTCGGCGGGCAGGTCCTCGGGGATCACCGGCGGGCGGTGCAGCCGGGCCACCGCCGCCTCCACGTCACCGCCCTCGTACTCGCGCCGCCCGGTCAGGCACTCCAAGAGCACCAGCCCCAGGGCGTAGACGTCGGCCGGGTGGTCGACGTCCTGGCCGAGCACCTGTTCGGGCGCGAGGTAGCCGGCGGTGCCGACCAGCTGGTCGGTGCGGGTCAGCCGGGTCGCGCCGGTCAGGTGGGCCAGGCCGAAGTCCGCGAGGTAGGCGTCGTCCTCGTGGTCGAGCAGGATGTTGGCCGGCTTCACGTCGCGGTGCACCAGGCCGTGGGCGTGCACGTGCGCCAGCGCGTCGGCCAGCCGGGCGCCGAGTCGGCGCACCTCGTCCGGCGGCAGCGGGCCGAGGACCAGGCGGTCGTGCAGGGTCCGGCCTTCGACCAACCGCAGCACCACGAACGGGGGCGTCGCGGTGGTGTCGGCGTCGTAGACCGACACCAGCGCGGGGTGGGTGAGCCCGGCCAGGACGTGGACCTCGTTGTCGAACCTCCGGGCGGCCTCGGGGTCGAAACCGGGCTGCACCAGCTTGACCGCGACGTGCCTCCGCAGCACGGTGTCCCACGCCCGGTGCACTTCGGCCATGCCGCCGATCCCGATCGGCTCGATCAGCTGGTAGCGGTCGGCCAGCACGTTGTCTCCTGCCGAGGGTGACACCTCGTACCTCCGGTGGTGGGAGCAGGACACTCCCGAATGCCCTCATCACGCCGGCGGCAAACAGGTGAGCGCGCTTCAGGTCGACAGTCGTGCGGGCTGGCGCGACCCGCGCGGACGGCCTCGGACCGCTCGGCGGACGGCCTCGGACCGCTCGGAGCTGGGGCGGAACCGTGTCGTGAGGGGTGTTCCTCGCCCACCCCGCCGAGGGTGCGGGTCACGTACTCGGTCGGGACGCCGACCGAGCCGGACGACGGCCCCGCGGCTCAGAGCCGCCAGCTGTGGAAGCCCTGGCCCGACTTCTTGCCCAACCGCCCGGACTCGACCAGTTCCACGAGCAGCGGGCTCGGGGTGTAGGCCGGGTCGGACAGCAGGTCGCGCAGCACCAGCAGGGTGTCCCGGATGGTGTCCAGGCCGATCAGGTCGGCGGTGCGCAGCGGGCCCATCGGGTGGGCGAAGCAGGCCTCGAAGACCTGGTCGACGGTCGCCGCGGGCGCGGTGCCCTCAGCCACGACCTTCACCGCCTCGTTGATGGTCAGCATCAGCACCCGGTTGGTCACGAAGCCGGGCGCGTCCGACACCACGATCGCCTTCTTGCCCAGCGACGACAGCACGTCCGCCGTCCGCGCCATCGTCGCGTCGGACGTCTTCGGGCCGCGCACCACCTCGACGGTGTCCTTCAACGGCGCGGGGTTCATGAAGTGGGTGGCCAGCACGCGGTCCGGCCGGGCGGTCACGGCGGCCAGCACCCCGACCGGGATCGCCGAGGTGCACGAGGCCAGCACGGTCTCCGGCGCGCACAGGCCGCCCAGCGCCGCGAACAGCCCCTCCTTCACCGGGACCCGCTCCGGACCGCACTCCACGACGAACTCGCACCCGGCCACCTCGCCGAGGTCGGCCGTCCAGCTCAACCGATCGGGCACGAGGTCCGGGTCGACGGGCGCGGAACCCAGCAACGCCTGCAACCGGAGGCCGCCCCGGACCCGGTCGGGTCCGCCGGCCAACACCGCCGGATCGGGGTCGACCACCACCACCTCGTGCCCGGCAGCGGCGAAGCACTGCGCCACCCCGGTGCCCATGACCCCGGCGCCCACTACGCCAACCTTCACCAAGGCCTCCTGTCGGGTGATCGGGTCGGTGCGACGCCCGGCGCCGGGTCGACGGTCGCGGCCGGCCTCCGACAAACGGACCGGGCGGGCGCGGTGGGCCTCACCGCCGCCTGCCGTCGACCAACCGCACGTGCGCGGGCGGTGGGGGCGGGGTGGGGGAGGTGCGGGCCAGGAGCAGCCGGTCGCCGTCCTGTTCCACCACCTCGAAACCGGCGAACCGGAGCGTCACCAGCATCACCTGGTTGACCGGCGTGCGCAGGAACCGCGCCACCGGCCGCCTCCCGCGCGCCACCGCGTCCCGGACGATGTCGCCCAGCAGCACCGCCCCGACCCCGCGCGACATCACCCGGCACGACATCAGCAGCAACTCCAGCACCGCGTCCCCGCCGACGTGCGCGACGACCGCGAGCCCGATCGTCCCGTAGTCACCGAACCGGTCCCTCAACCGCGCCACGAGGACCTCGTGCGACGCCGACGCGCACAGCGCGCGCAACTCCGCCACGTCGAACGTGACGCCGGTCGTGTTGAGCTGGTGCGTCCGCACCGTCAGCTCACCGGCCCGGTCCAGGTCGGCCTCGGTCGCGGGCGCCACGGTCAGCTCCAGCTCCAGCGACGCCAGGAACTCCACCGCCGACCCGCCGAACCGCTCCTGCGCCTGGACCCGCCGCCGTTCGGTCAGGTACGACTCACGCCGCCGCCGCGACTCCGCCGTCACCGCGCCCGGCTGGAACTCCGGCAACGACGCCAACCGCCCCACCTGCTCGGCCGGGTAGCACCGGACCTGCGGCAACGCCGAAGCGACCTCCGCCCGTTCCACGGCGTCGTTGTCGGCGAACGCGACGGTGTCCAGCCCGATGTTCAACCCCTCCGCGATCCGGCGCACCGCCTCGGACTTCGCGCCCCAACCGACCTCCAGCGCGCAGAACATCCCCTCGAGACCGTGCTCGGCGAGGTGCGCCAGCGCCACCGCGTGGTCACCCCGGCTGGCCACCGCGTGCAGGATTCCCCGCTCGTCCAACGCCTTCAGCGCCGCCACCGCCTCCGGTCGGGGCACGGGGCGGTCGCCTTCGAGCACGACGCCGTCCCACAACGTGTCGTCCAGGTCCCAGACCAGGCACTTGACCACCGTCACGACCCACCTCGCAGCGCGTAGCCGCCGAGGTGCTGCTCGGCCACCTCGTCGGCGCCCTCGATGATGCGCATGACCGCCGCGTCGCGGTGGAACCGGCCGACCACGCTGTCCGGCGCGATCCCCGCCGCGCCGTGCAGCCGCACGGCGTGCTCCGCGACCACCGACGCCGCCCGCGCCGCGCCGTACTTCGCCAACACCGTCTCGGCCAACGCCTCCGGGTCGCCGCGCTCGCGCAACGCCGTGGCGTGGGCGCACAACCGCCGCGCGGCCCGCACCTCCACCAGGCACCGCCCGAGCACCGCCCGCACGGCCGGGTGCGACGACAGCGGCACACCGCCCTGCGCCCTGGCCTTGACGTGCTCGACCCCGCGGTCCAGGCAGGCCGCCGCCATCCCCGCGCACCCCCAGGCCACGGTGAACCGCCCGTGGTCCAACGCCGTGCCGACCACGTGCGACAGGCCGAACCCCGGCGGCGCGAGCACCTCGGCCACCGGCACGTCGTCGAAGCGCACGTGCGCGATCCGGGCCGCGCGCATCCCCAACTGCCCGGACACCGGCTCCACCGACACGCCCGGCTGCCCGGCCTCCACCAGCACGGCCACCGGCCGCCCGCCCGATGCCGCCAGCACCAGGAACACGTCGGCCACCGCGCCGAACGTCACCCACAGCTTGTGGCCGCGCAGCAGGCCGCCGTCCAGGGACGTGCTCACCGCCGCCAGGTCGCTGCCGGCGCCGGCCTCCGTCGCCGCGAACCCGGCCACCACCGCACCCGAGGTCAACGCGGGCAGCCACCGGTCGCGCTGCTTGGAGTCACCCCAGCGCAGCACCGCCGCGGCCACCATGCCCTGCACGGTGACCAGGGCCCGCAGCGCGCTGCACACACCGCCGAAGTCCGCGCACAGCCGGCCCACCTCGGTCGGCGACCAGCCCCGACCCCCGTGCCGGACGGGCACGTCGGCGGCCAGGAACCCGGCCTCCGCCACCGCCCGCACGACCTCGGCGGGCACGCCGCCGGACCGGTCCCAGCCGTCCGCGTCCGCGCGCACGGACTCGGCGAAGGCCACGTGGTCCACCGCTCACCGCGCCCCGGCGAGCTTGCCGCGCACGAACGCGGCTATTCGGTTCATGGTCCGGAAGTTGTCCAGGTCGAGGTCTTCGACGTCCACCCGGATGGCGAAGCGCTTTTCCACGTAGGTCACCAGTTCCAGCGCGAGCAGCGAGTTCACCAGGCCGAGCGCGAAATAATCCTGATCGGGTTCCAGGGTACTTTCCGGCAGTGCCGAGGCGAAGAACGCTCGGATCTCCTCGACGATCGTGCCGAGGCCGTCGTCCGTGCCGAAGTCGCTGGCCACGTGACCTCCTCCGGTGAAGTCCCAGGCAACGTAACACGTTCCGGCAAGCGTGGAGAAGCGATGTTCGGTAATTCGCAGCGGGACCGGCGGCTTCGGCTCACCGGGCGGTATGCCGCCAATCGGCGGTTGCCCCCGCACGGGTGGCGCTGGAAACGTCGGTGGCCCGACTGACGCATTGGGCACCAATATCCGTAGTCGACTGGCGGAATTACGCATGGATGTCGAGCACTTGTCGCCCGCGAACGTCAACGACCTCTTCACGGCACGTGCGCTCGCCGATCCCGACCACACCGCGGTGGTGTGCGGCCGGGAGCGGCTGACCTTCCGCGAACTCGCCGCGAGGGTCGACCGCGCGGCCGGCGGCCTGCACGGCGTGCGCCCGGAGGACCCGGTCGGCCTGCTCCTCGAACGCGGTGTGGACGCGGTCGTGGCGCTGCTGGCCATCCTGAAGGCGGGCGGCGCGGTCGTGCCGCTGCCCGTCGACCTGCCCGACGCCCGGCTGGGCGACCTGCTGGCCGACGCCCGCGCGGCGGTCGTGCTCACCCGGAAGCCGCTCGCGCACCGGCTGCCCGACGTCCGCACCGCCTTCATCGAGGACGACCACCCGCCGGCGGTGGCGCCGCGCGTCACGCCCGACCACCTCGCCTACGTCCTGCACACGTCCGGCTCGACCGGCCGCCCGAACGGCGTCCTGGCCACCCACCGTGGCCTGCTCGCGCTGTTCGCCCACCACGAAGCCGATCTCTTCGCGAACCCCGCGCGGCTGAAGGTCGCCCACACCGCCGGGCTGGGCTTCGACGCGATGTGGCTGCCGCTGCTGTGGATGCTGGCCGGGCACGAGGTCCACGTGATCGGCGACGACGTGCTCGCCGACCCCGGGACCCTGGTCGACCACGTCGTGCGCACCGGGATCGACGTGCTGGACGAGACGCCGTCACGGCTGCGCGAACTCCTGCGCGCCGGCCTGCTCGCCGGCGACCGCCGACCCGGGATCGTGGTCACCGGCGGCGAGCCGGTCGACCCGGACCTGTGCGCGAGCCTGGTCGCCGCGGGCGTCACCGCGTACAACGCCTACGGCACGACCGAGGTCGCGGTGGAGAGCCTGCTGTGCCCGGTGACCGAGGTCGACCGCGCGGTGCTGGGCCGCCCGATCGCCGGCGCCCGCGCCCACGTGCTGGACGCCGACCTGCGCCCGGCCGACGAGGGGGAGCTGTACCTGGCCGGTCCCGGCCTGGCGCGCGGCTACCTCGGCCGGGCCGGGCTGACCGCCGCGTCGTTCGTCGCCGACCCGCACGGCCCGCCGGGCAGCCGGATGTACCGCACCGGGGACCTGGTGCGCCGCCGCGCGGACGGCCTGCTCGACCACCTCGGCCGCACCGGCGGGCACGTCAAGGTGCGCGGTGCGCGGGTCGACCCGGGCGAGGTCGAGGCGACGTTGCTGCGGCACCCGGACGTGTCCGCCGCCGCCGTGGTGCTCAGGGACGCCAGGCTGGTCGCCTACGTCGTGGCGGACCACCCGCCCGAGGCGCTGCGGTCGTTCCTCGGCGGACTCCTGCCCGCACCGGCGGTGCCGTCGCTGATCGTGCCGCTGGCCGCGCTCCCGTTGACCGCCAACGGCAAGCTCGACCGCCGCCACCTGCCGGAGCCCCGGCGCACCGGACCCGTGACGCCGCCCCGCACCCCGGCGGAGGAACGGGTGGCCGCCGTGTGGCAGGACGTGCTGGGCGTCGACCGGGTCGGCGCGCACGACGACTTCGTGGCGCTGGGCGGCGACTCCATCCTGGCCATGCGGGTCGTCGCGGCGCTGGACCGGGACCTGCCCGCGCGACGGGTGTTCGCGCTGCGCACGGTCGAGGCGCTCGCGGCGGAGCTGTCCGAGGACCACGACCGGCCGCGGGTCCCCGCCGCGACCGGGGAAACGTCCGCGCCGCTGTCGTTCGCCCAGGAACGCCTGTGGTTCCTGGACCAGTTCGCGCCCGGCGGGGACGAGTACACCACCACGGCGGGGTTCCGGCTGCGCGGCGACCTCGACCTGGACGCCCTGGGCGCCGCGCTGACCCGGCTGGTCGCCCGGCACGAGCAGCTGCGCACCACGTTCCACACCGTCGACGGCCGCGGCACGCAGGTCGTCGGACCGCCCTACGAGGTCCGCCCGGTGCTGGGCGACGAAGCCGACCTCGCCGACTTCGTCGCCCGGCCCTTCGACCTGGGCGCCGGACCGCTGCTGCGCACGGCCGTGTTGGCGGGACGGGGCGAGCACCTGCTCGTGCTGTGCCTGCACCACATCGTCACCGACGGCTGGTCGATGGGCGTGCTGGCCGACGAGCTCGGCCGGTGCTACTCCGCCGCGGTGCGCGGTGGAGCAGCCGACCTCGCGCCGCTGCCCCTGCGCTACACCGACTTCGCCCGCCGGCAGCGCGCCGGGCTGACCGGGGCCGTGCTGGACGCGCACCTCGCGCACTGGGAGCGGCGGCTCGCCGGGATGGCCGTGCTCGACCTGCCGACCGACCGGCCACGCCCGCCCGTGCGGACGTCGGCCGGCGCGACCCACCGCCGCACCGTGCCGCCCGACGTCGCCTCAGGGCTGGCGGAGCTGGGCCGCACCCGCGGCGCGACGCTGTTCACCACGCTCGTCGCGGCCACGCAGGCGTTCCTGGCCCGCCTGAGCGGTCAGCGCGACATCGCCGTCGGCACGGTCACCTCAGGCCGCGACCACCCCGACCTGGCCGGCCTCGTCGGCTTCTTCGTCAACACCGTGGTGATCCGCTCGCGGGTCGACCCGCGACTGTCCTTCCTGGACCACCTGGACCAGGTCAAGGCCACCGTCCGCGACGCCCTCGACCACGACGGGGTCCCGTTCCACCGCTTGGTGGAACTGCTGCGGCCCGACCGCGACGCCGGCCGCTCGCCGCTGGTCGACGTGGTGGTGGCGTTGCAGAACGCGCCGGCCGAGCCGCCCGTCCTGGCCGGCCTCGACGTGGTGGAGTTCGACCCGCCGCGCAACGCCGCCGCGTTCGACCTGACGCTCGAGTTCACCGGCGACGCCCACGGCCTGCACCTGGCCGTGGAGCACAGCACCGACCTGTTCGACACGGCCACCGCCACCCGGCTGGTCGACCGGTTCCTGGTGCTGCTCGCGGACGTCGCCGCCGACCCGGGCCGACCGCTGTCCCGGCTGCGCCTGCTCGCCCCCGACGAACGGCGGCGGGTGCTGCACGACTGGACCTCCGGCGCGTCGAGCCCGGACCGCACGGTCACCGGCCGCTTCGCCGAACGCGTCGCCGAACGGCCCGACGCGGTCGCCGTGACCTGCGACGGCACGTCCCTCACCTACCGCGAGCTCGACGCGGAGACCAACCGGTTGGCCAACGGCCTGCTGGCCGACGGCGTCCGGCCGGAGGACCGCGTCGGCCTGTGCGCGCCGCGCGGTCTGCCCGCCATCGTCGCGCTGCTCGGCATCCTCAAGGCGGGCGCCGCGTTCGTGCCGCTGGACCCCGGCTACCCGCCGACCCGGCTGGCCGACATGATCGCCGACTCCGGCGCCGGCCTGGTGCTCGCGCCCGCCGACCTGCGCGACCGGCTGCCCGCCGACGTCGAGGTCGTCGACCCGGGCTCGCACGCCCACCGCCCGGCCCACGCGCCACCCGTCGTGGTCCGGCCGCGCAACGCCGCCTACGTCATGTTCACCTCCGGCTCCACCGGCCGCCCCAAGGGCGTGCTGGTCGAGCACCGGTCGGTCGCCCGGCTCGCCGAGGACGACCCGTTCCCGATCGGCCCGCACGACGTGGTGGCGCAGTGCTCCACGCTGTCGTTCGACGCCTCCACGTTCGAGATCTGGGCCGCGCTGCTGTCCGGCGCCCGGCTGGCGGTGTCCTCGGGCACCCTGCTGTCGGGGGACGACCTGCGCGGGTTCATCGCCGCGCACGGCGTCACCGTGTTGTGGCTGACCGCCGGCCTGTTCCACGAGGTCGCCGCCGCCGACCCCGGCGCGTTCGCCGGGTTGCGCCAGCTCGGCAGCGGCGGCGACGTGATCTCGCCCGAGCACTGCGCCGCCGTGCTGCGGCACGTGCCGGACCTGCGGATCGTGGACGGCTACGGCCCCACCGAGGGCACCACGTTCGCCTCCGCGCACGTGGTGCGGCCGGCGGACCTGACGGGCCGGCTGCCGATCGGGCGGCCGGTCACCGGCGCCCGCTGCTACGTGCTGGACGAGAACCTCGACCCGGCACCGATCGGCACGCCCGGCCAGCTGCACGTCGGCGGCACCGGCCTGGCGCGCGGCTACCTCGGCCACCCCGGGCTGACCGCGCGGCGCTTCGTCGCGGACCCGTTCGGGGACGGTGGCAGGCTCTACCGCACGGGTGACGTGGTGCGCTGGACCGCCGACGGGCTGCTCGAGTTCCTGGGCCGCGCCGACGACCAGGTCAAGATCCGCGGGTTCCGGGTCGAGCCGGGCGAGGTCGAAGCGGCGCTGCGCCGCCACCCGGACGTCGTCGAGGTCTTCGTCGTGCCGCACGAGCACGTGCCGGGGCACCGGCAGCTCGTCGCGTACGTCGTCGCGGGCGTCGACGCCGACGAGCTGCGCGGGTTCCTGGCCGACCGGCTGCCCGCGCACCTCGTGCCCGCCGTGTTCGTGCCGCTGCCCGCGCTGCCGCTCATGGTCAACGGCAAGGTGGACCGCAAGGCCCTGCCGCCACCACGCGCGCGCTCCACCCGGGCCCACGTCCCGCCCACCGGGCCGCACGAGGAGGCGCTGGCCCGCGCGTGGGCGGAGGTGCTCGGCGTCGAACGGGTCGGCGCGGACGACAACTTCTTCGCCCTCGGCGGCGACTCCATCCTCAGCATCCAGGTGGTGTCGCGGGCACGGGAACTCGGCGTGTCGGTGACGCCCCGGGACGTGTTCCTGCACCAGACGCTCGCCGGGGTCGCCGCGCACGCCACCACCGGGCGGACCGCGCCCGTGGAGCCCGCGACCGGCGCCGTGCCGCTGACGCCGGTCCAGCGCTGGTTCCTGGCCACGTCGTCCACGCCGGCGCACTTCACCCAGTGGGTGGAGGTCGAGCTGGAACCGGACGTGGACGTCGTGGCGCTGCGGGCGGCGGTCGAGGCGCTGCCGGTCCGGCACGACCTGCTGCGCGCGCGGTTCTCGCTGGTCGACGGGCGTTGGGCGCAGCACGTGCCGGAGGAGGTCGGCGACGTCTTCTTCGCCGAGGTGGAGCCGGAGTTGCCGCCGGCCGGCGGACCGCTGTTCCGGGCGGTGCTGTCACCCGGGCGGCTGGTGCTGTCGGCGCACCACCTGGTCGTGGACGGCGTGTCGTGGCGGATCCTGCTGGAGGACCTGGCCACCGGCTACGGGCAGGCCGTCGCCGGGGAGGACGTCGACCTCGGCCCGAAGACGACCTCGTTCCGCGAGTGGGCGCGGCGGCTGCGGTCGCACGCCGAGGCCGGTGGGTTCGCCGAGCACCTGGGGTACTGGGAGACCGCGGTCTCCGGGGCGGTCGCGGACGCGGTGGAGCTGCCCGAGCGCACGGTGACGGTGCGGCTGCCCGCCCGGGAGACGGCCGCGTTGCTGCGCGGCGCTTCGGCCGCCTACCGCGCCGGGGCCGAGGACGTGCTGGTCGCCGCGATCGGGAAGGTGCTGTCGCGGTGGAGCGGGCTGGACCGCGTGCCGCTGGAGCTGGAGGGGCACGGGCGGGAGGAGGACCTGTTCGCCGGGGTCGACCTGTCCCGCACGGTCGGCTGGTTCACCGCCCTGTTCCCGTTCACCGCCGAGGCGCCCGGCCCCGACTGGGGTGCGGCGGTGCGGGCGGTGAAGGAGCGGTTGCGCACCGCGCACCGGCACGCGGTGAGCCACGGCGCCCTGCGGTGGCTGACCGCGACCCACCCCGCCGACCACCGGCCGCTGGCGCGGGTGAACTACCTGGGGCGGTTCGACGCCGTGTTCGCGCGCGTGCCCGGCGGCATCCGGTTGGCCAAGCCGCCGACCACCGCGCCGCGCCTGGACGTCACGGCCGCCGTCACCGCGTCCGGCGAGCTGGAGGTCGAGTGGGCGCACGCGCCGGACGCGCACCCCACGCCGGTGGTGGCCCGGCTCGCGCAGGACGTGCTGACCGCGTTGCGGGAGATCGCCGCGCACTGCGCCGGGCCGGGCGCGGGCGGCGTCACGCCGTCGGACTTCCCGTTGGCCCGGCTGGCGCAGGAGGAGCTGGACCGGATCGCGGGCGACGGGCGGTCGGTCGAGGACGTGTACCCGCTCACCCCGGTCCAGGCCGGGATGCTGTTCCACAGCCTGTCCCAGCCGGGCGCGTACGTCGAGCAGCTGCACCTGACCCTGCCCGACGCGTCACCGGACGGGTTGGCGCGGGCGTGGCGGCGGGTGGTCGCCGCGATACCGGCGTTGCGCACCACCGTGGTGTGGGAAGGGGTGCGCTCGCCGGTCCAGGTGGTGTGGCGGTCGGTCGAGACGCCGATCGCCCGGCACGACTGGGACGAGCCCGACGAGGAGCGGTGGCGGCGGCTGCTGGCGGAGGACCGGGCGGCGGGGTTCGACCCGTCGACGTCGTCGACGCGGTTGACGTTCGTGCGCACCGGCGATCGGACCGTCCGTCTGCTGTGGACCTTCCACCACCTGGTGCTGGACGGCTGGAGCGCGTTCCAGGTGCTGTCGGAGGTCTTGGGCGAGCCCCGGGCGCGGCGGTCGTTCCGCGACCACGTGGCGCGGGTGTTGAGCCAGGACCCGGGGGAGGAGCGGTGGCGGGCGGCGCTGTCGGGGTTCCGCGGGTCGACCCCGCTGCCGTACGACCGGCCGCCGGACCGTGCGCACCTGTCGTGCTCTTCGGCCGTGTGCCAGGTCGAGGCGCCCGACGGCGTGCGTGCGTTCGCGCGGCGCAACCGGTTGACGTTGAGCACCGTGGTGCAGGGCGCGTGGGCCTTGCTGCTCGCCCGGCACGGCGGCACGCGTGACGTGTGCTTCGGCTTGGTGGTGTCGGGGCGGACGCCGGACCTGCCGGGCGCGGACACCGTCGTGGGAATGCTGGTCAACACCGTGCCGGTGCGGTTGCGGGTGGAGGCCGAGGACGTGCCGGGCTGGTTGGCGCGCGTGCAGGCGGAGGGCCGGCCGCCCGAGCACGCCGCGTTGACCGACATCCGGCGGTGGGCGGGGTTGCCGGCCGGGACGCGGCTGTTCGACAGCGTCGTGGTGGTGGAGAACTACCCGGTGGACCAGGACCTCGCCGCCGTGGACGTGCAGGCGGTGGAGAACACGAACTACCCGCTGCACCTCGTAGTGCAGGACGCCGAGCCGCTGGTGGTGCGGCTCGGCTACGACCCGGCTCTGTTCGACGCGACCACCGCGGCCGGCTTGGCGGAGGAGTTCGTCGCGCTGCTGGCCGGCCTGGCGGACACCTCGCTGCCCCCGGTGGCCGACGACGAACCGCCCGCCCGCCCGCCGGCCGCCGCCGGTCCGCCGCGGTTCGCGCCGCCGGCCACGCCGGGCGAGCGGGCGGTCGCGGAGGTGTTGGGCGAGGTGCTCGGGGTGGCGCGGGTCGGGCGGGCGGACGACTTCTTCGCGCTGGGCGGCGACTCCATCCTCGCCATCCGGGTCGCCGCGCGCCTGCGGCCGATCTTCGGGCGCACCGTGCCGCCCAGGACCCTGTTCGACCACCCGACGGTCGGCGCGCTCGCCGCGGTCCTCGGCGCGACCACCGCCGAGGACGACGAAGCGCGGGACTACCAGCTGTGACGACGGAGGCCGCAGTGCGGGACGAGGACATCGCCATCATCGGGGTCGCCACGCTGCTCCCCGGCTCGACCGGGCTCGACGACCTGCACCGGCTGTTGGCAGGGGGCGCCGACCTGGTCGGACAGCCGTCGCCGACCCGCGTGCGCCACACCGGCGGCCACCCCGGCACCCGGTACCTGCCCATGGCCTACCTCGACCGGATCGACGTGTTCGACCACCGGTTCTTCGGCATCTCCCGCCGCGAGGCCGAGATGATGGACCCCCACCAGCGGCTCCTGCTCCAACTCGCGCACGAAGCGATCGAGAACGCCTGCCTGGCGCCCGGCTCGCTGCGCGGCTCGCGCACCGCCGTCGTGCTCGGCCACTCGCAGTCCGACTACGAGACCCTGTACCAGGGCGACGACCCGCACCAGACGCTCGGCGCGCTGTCGGCGTCCTCGGCCGCCCGGATCTCCTACCACCTCGACCTCACCGGACCGGCGTACGTCGTCGACACGGCGTGCAGCAGCAGCCTCACCGCGCTGGCGGGCGCGGTGGACGCGTTGCGCAAGGGCACCGCCGACCTGGCGCTGGCGGGTGGGGTCAGCGTGCGGCCGGTGCTGTTCACCGAGCAGACCCACACGCCCGTGCGCGGCGTGGAGTCCACGGACGGGCACTGCCGGCCGTTCGACGAACGCGCCACCGGAGCCACCGCGGGCGAGGGTGGCGCGGTCGTGCTGCTGCGCCGGTTGCGCGACGCGGTGGCGGCGGGCGACCCCATCCGGGCGGTGGTCAAGGGCATCGCGGTCAACCACAACGGCCACCGGATGGTCGGGCTCAGCGCGCCCAGCCGCGTGGCGCAGACCGAGGTGCTGCACCAGGCCTGGCAGGACGCCGACGTCGACCCGGCGACCGTCGCCTACGTCGAGTGCCACGGCTCGGCCACACCGCTCGGCGACGTGATCGAGGTGGACGCGCTCCGCCAGGCGTTCGCCGACGCCGGCGTGCCCGCGCCGGGCGCCGCCATCGGCTCGATCAAGGGCAACGTCGGCCACCTCGACGGCGCCGCCGGCATGGCCGGCCTGCTCAAGGCGCTGCTGTCCGTGCGGCACGGGGAGCTGTACCCCACGGCGCACTTCGAGTCGCCCAACCCGATGCTCGACCTGTCCGGACCGGTGCACGTCAACCCCGGGCTCCGGCCGTGGCCCGAGCGCGACGGCGTGCCGCGCCGGGCGGGCGTGAGCGCGCTCGGCATGACCGGGACCAACGTCCACGCGGTGCTGGAGCAGCCGCCCGCGCAGGCGTCGCCCGAACCGGGGTCCGGTGTCGAGCTGGTGACCGTGTCGGCGAAGTCCGCCACCGCGTTCCAGGCCTACTGCGACCGCCTCGCCGACTTCGTCGAGCGCACCGGGCACGGCCTGCGCACCGTGGCCCACGCGATGAACCGCGGCCGGGACGACCACCCGTACCGCGGCGCGTTCCCGGTCGAGAGCCCGGAAGAGCTGGTGAAGGCGCTCCGCGACGCCGTGCCGCCGGACGAGGCCGCGCCCGAGGACCGGCCGGTCGTGGTGCTGCTGTCCGGTGACGCCGCGCCGGACGAGGGGACGTGGGCGGAACTGGCCGCCGAGTTCCCCGCGCTGGCCGGCGTGACGCTGCCCGCGACGCCCGCGGCCCGGCTGGTCGTGGCGCAGACCGCGTTGCTCGGCCTGGCCCGGGAGCTCGGCGTGCGGGACGCGCACCTCGTCGGCTCCGGCGCCGGCAACCTGGCCGTCCGCGTGGCCCGGGGTGAGCTGTCCGTCGAGGACGCCATCGCCACCGCCGCGGAACTGGGGTTGAGCGGCGAACTCGACCGCGACCGGCTGGCCCGGGTCGTCGAGCGGTTCGCCGCCGACCGGGCCGTGCTGGTCGACCTGGGCGGCAACGGCGTGCTGACCCGCGAGATCCGCCGACTGCGGCCGGACCTGCCGTGCGTGGAGCTGTTCGCCGTGCCCGGGCGGCGCGGCGTGCTGCGCCAGCTCGGGGCGCTGTACCGGCTCGGCGCGCGGATCGACTGGGACGCCCACTACGCCGACACCGCCATCCCGCGCATCGAGGCGCCGACCTACCCGTTCGAGCAGGTGCGCTGCTGGTGCCGCCCGCTCGGCCCGGTCGAGGACACCCGGCTGCGGCCGGTGCTCGCACACCCCCGTCCCGCCACCGGCGCGACACCCGAGGCCCGGGTCGCCGAGGTGTGGCAGGAGGTCCTGGGCGCGGAGGACCTGACACCGGACTCGGACTACTTCGCCCTCGGCGGCACGTCCATCGCCGGGATCAGCGTGCTGCGCGCGCTCGAACGGGACTTCGGCGTGCACCCGACGTTCGCCGACCTCTACGCCCACCCCACCGTCCGGGGGCTGGCCGCACGGGTGGCCGAGCTGACCGCGGCGGGCGGCACGGTCACGTCCGCGGTGCTGGAGCCGGTGCCGCGCGGCGGCGCGCTGCCGGTGTCGTTCGGGCAGGAGCAGCTGTGGTACCTCGACCGGCTCGACCCGGGCACCCCGCTCTACAACATCCCCCACGACCTGCGGCTGACCGGCCCGCTGGACGAGACGGCGCTCGTCGCGGCCGTGCGCGGGGTGCTGGCCCGGCACGAGGTGCTGCGCACCCGCATCGAGGCCGATGACGACGGCGTGCCGCGGGCGTACGTGCGGGAGGAGGAACCCGAGGTCGTCGTGCTCGACCTCAGCGCGTTGCCGGAGGTCGAACGGCACCGCGAGGCGCGGCGGGTGGTCGACGCCGAGGCACTGCGCTCGTTCGACCTCGCGGCGGGGCCGTTGGTGCGGACCACGGTGCTGCGCCTGGCCGAGCAGGACCACGTGCTGATGTGGAGCTACCACCACATCGTCTTCGACGGCTGGTCGCCCACGGTGTTCTTCCGCGACTTCACCGAGCTGTACCAGGCCGCGCTGACCGGTCGCGAGCCGGCGCTGCCCGAGCTGTCGGCCCAGTACGCCGACTTCGCCGAGTGGCAGCGCCGCCGGTTCGCCGACGGGGAGCTGGCCGACGGGCTGCGGTTCTGGCGGTCGGCGCTGGCGGGCCTGCGGTCGCCGGAGCTGCCGCTGGACCGGCCGCGGCCCACCACGCGCTCGTTCGAGGGCGGGATGGTGGAGTTCGAGGTGGGCGCGCGGGACGCCGAGGCGGTCCGGGCGTTGAGCAGGCGGCTGGGTGTGACCACGTTCGTCACCATGCTGGCCGTGGTCGACGTCCTGCTGCACCGCTGGGGGCGGCTCACCGACGTGGTGGTGGGCGTGGCCACGTCCGGGCGGGTCGACCCGGCCTCGCACGACCTGATCGGCTACTTCAACAACGTGCTGCCGTTCCGCACGCCGGTGGGCGGCGAGCTGCGGTTCCGCGACCTGGTCAAGCGCTGCGCCCGCACCGTCGCCGACGTGCTCGACCACGAGGAGGTGCCGCTGGAGAAGATCGTCGCCGACGTGCTCGGCCGCCGGGACCCGGGGCGGCACCCGCTGTTCGACGTCGTCTACACCTACCAGAACGTGCCGCAGGCGACCGCCGAGCTGGCCGGCCTGCCGTGCTCGCGGTACCTCGACGGCGCGATCGCGGGCATCGCGCCCGGCACCGCGAAGTTCGACCTGACCGTCGGCGTGGTGGACCAGGGCGAGGGGCCGATGAGCGGCTACCTGGAGTACGTGGCGGCGCTGTACGACCGGGAGACGGCCGCGCGGCTGGCCACGTGGCTGCCCGCCCTGGTGGCACGGGTCGTGGCCGATCCCGACGTCCTGCTGGACGACCTCGCGGTGGTGACGCCCGAGGCCGTGGTGACACCCGAGGCCGTGGTGATGCCCGAGCGCTTGGAGGCGCGTGTGACGAGCAACGGTCCGGCTCGGGCGGTGGAGGTGCTGAGCGCGATCTGCGCGGACCTGCTCGGCGCGGCCTCCGTGTCGGCGAGGGACAACTTCTTCGCGCTGGGCGGTGATTCGGTCCTCGGCGTGCGGGTGGCGGCACGGGCGGCGAAGGCGGGGGTGCACATCACACCGCAGCAGTTGCTGCAACACCCGACGCTGGGTGAGCTGGCGGCGGCGGCCGTGGTGGACGGCGAATCCGCCGTGCCGGCCACCAGTGTCGCGGTGCCCGGTGTCGCCGTGCCTGGTGTCGCCGGGCTGAACGCGGCGGCGTCCGGCGGGGCGGTGGCGGGCGGTGTGGTGCCGGACGGTGCGGTGCCGGACGGTGCGATGGCGGCGGTCGCGGTGCCGGACGAGCGGTCGATCCCGTTGACGCCGATCATGCGCGATTTCCTGGACCACCTGCCCGACCGGCGCGGCGACTTCGTCGAAGTGCACGTGCTGGAGCTGACCTCCGCCGACATCACCGCTGACGTCGTGCGCACCGCCGTGCGACACCTGGTCGCGCGGCACGAACCGCTGCGCTACCGGTTCCGCCGCAACCTCGTGGGCACGCGGGCGGAGTGCGTCGCGGACGCCGAGGTGCCGTTCGACGTGGTGTTCCTGCCGCCGGGTGACGAGCGGGACGTGGTCGAGGCGGACTGCCGGGCGTTGAAGGACGACCTGGACCTGGAGCGCGGGCCGCTCGCCCGCGCCCGGTACTACGAGCGCGGGCACCGGCGCGGTGGGCTGCTGGTGTTCTTGGTGCACCACTTCGTGTTCGACAACATGTCCACCGTCGTGCTGATGGACGACCTCGACGTGCTGCTGGGCGAGGTGGCGGCGGGCCGCGCCGCGACGAACCCGCCCGCGCCGGCCGGGTGGCGGGAGTGGGCGTGGCGGCTGCACGACCTGGCGGCGTCCGACGAGGTGGCGGGGGAGTTGGGGTACTGGACGGCGGTCCTGCGCGAGGGCGCGTCCTTCGGCGTGCTGGAGGGCGCCGGCGGCGAGGGCCTGGTGAGCCGGTCGATCGAGTCCGCCGGGGGGCCGGGAGGTGCCGGCGGCGAGGGCTCGGTGAGCCGGGCGGTCGGGGTGTCGGCGGGTGTCGGTGGTGGGGGTTCGGCCGCGGCCACCCCCGACACGGCGGCGTCCAAGCGTGAAGTCGCGTTGTGCGCGGTGGCGTTGGGGCTGGCCCGGTGGCGTGGTTCGGCGGGCGCCTACCTGACGGTGGAGGGGGAGGCGACGCCGAACGTGTACCGGCCCGCCGGGCGCGGACCGTCCATCGGCTGGTTCACCACCCTGCACCCGGTGGCGCTGCCGGTGGCCGGGAGCGCGCACGACGCGCTGCGACTGGTGGTGGACCGCGCCCGGTCCGTGCCGCACGACGGCGTGGGGTACGGCGTGCTCCGCCACCTCTCGCCGCACGGGCCCGCCGTGTCGGAGCTGCGGGCGCTGCCCGAACCGCGCGCGCTGCTCGTGCACGTGCCGGGCGACATGGCGGCGTTCGACTCCGGTGTCGGGTTGCTGCGGACGCGCTGGGACCTGTCGGTGAACCTGAAGCGCGCCATGACGTCCTGGTTCCCGTTGATCATCGCCGTGTCGGAGCGGGAGGGCGAGGTGCGCCTGGAGATCAACAGCCTGGTCGACTTCGGCCAGTCCGAACTGGAGGCCCTGGCGGACGAGATCACCGCCGGCTACCGGGAGCTGGCGTGATCGCCCTCGCGGGCTCGGGCTGGTGCCTCGGCGACCCGGTCCCCCTGCGGCAGTTGCCGGAGTGGGCGGAGCTGGACGACGCGGAGCGGGCCGTCGGCGAGGCCCTGGGCATCGAGAGCGTCGCCGTGGCCGAAGCGGGGGTCACCGACCTGGCCGCGGTGGCGGCACGCCGCGCCCTGGCCGCCGCCTCCCGGTCGGAGGCCGACGTCGACGTCGTGATCACGGTGGAGGCACGGGCGCCCGAGACGCTGATCAGCTCGGACGCCACCCGGCTCCAGGCGGCCCTGGGCGCACGGCGCGCGATGGCGTTCTCCGTCGGCGGCCTGGGGTGCGCGTCCCTGACCCCGGCCCTGATGACCGCCGCCGGCCTGCTGCGCGACCCCGACGTGCGGACCGTGCTGGTGGCGCACGGCAGCAAGCCGGCCACCTCCCGCCGCTACCGCCACCCGGTGACGGTCAACGGCGACAGCGGCGGCGCGCTCGTGCTCACCAGGACCGGTGACACGCGCATCCGCGACGTGCTGCTGGAGACGAACGGCGACTACGCCGACCTGTTCCGGGTGCCCTACCGCGACCGCCCGTTCGACAAGTGGCGCGAGGAGTGCGCCGATCCGGTCACCTACTCCTTCCGACTGGCCGTGGAGACCCGCAACCGCCTGCGCGACCTCACCTCCCGCCTGCTCACCCGCAACGGCCTGACCACGGCGGACGTGACGTGCTTCGTGGCGCAGAACCTCTCCCGCCCCTCGCAGCACAACTACGCCGAGATCCTGGGCACGCCGCTGGCGCCGTCGTGCGCCGAGAACCTCGCCCGCTACGCGCACCTGGGCCCGAACGACACCTTCCACAACCTCCACACCACCACCGTCCCGCCGGGCAGCCGCGTCGTCCTGCTGGACGCCAGCCCCGCCGCGGCGTGGAGCGCGGTCCTGGTGGAGACGGGGACCGGGCCGGACGAGACCCACCTCCTGTAGCCGCCCGCCGCACGCTGCCCGCCGCACGCTTCGCGCCTCAGCCGACCAGGATGCCGACCTCGGCGCACGCGGCGGCGACGTCGCCCGCGCACAGGTCGGCCGCCTTGATCGCGTTCTCCGAGACGGCCACCTGGCGGACGTTCTCGCGGGTGACGAGGTCGGCGTGCCCGCCGAGGCTGATCCGGTCGCAGTTGACGACCGGTATCCCGGCCGCCTTCGCCTTGGCCTCGACCGCGACCCCGCCGGCCCGGCTCAGCGGCGTGGTCATCAGGACGTCGACCCGGCGCGCGATCATGTCGTCCGCGATGGCCGCGAACCCGGCCTCGTCGTTGTCGGCCTGCTCGATCAGCGGCTCCACCCCGGCGAACCGCAGCGCCCGGGCGATCACCGCAACTCACGACGAACATCATGACCACTGTGCAGGAGAGCGCTCTCCGAGCGTGCATCGACAACTCCGGCGATTACTGGCGGAAGGTGGAAAAAGGATTTCAACCGCCGTTCCCCCGGTCACGTCAAGCACCAATACGATCCGCGTCCGCGAGGTGACGCGATGGTGTTCCGAATAACCGAGACCCGGTAAATCGCGGGAATTTACCGGGAATCCCGGGCGCGCGTCAGGTGTGGATGACCAGACCCCGGCCGCCGTCGCGCTTGGCCTCGTACATGGCGTTGTCGGCGCGGCTGAGCACGGACGCGGCGGTGGCCTCGGGGTCGGGATCGGCGCAGATCACCACGCCGACCGACGCGCTGATCTCCTCGCCGAGCACGTCGAGGATGCGGAACGCCACCTTCTCCGGCTCCTCCAGCCCCTCCACCAGGACGCCGAACTCGTCACCGCCGAGCCGGGCCACCACGTCGGTGTCGCGGACGCACTGCCGCAGCCGCTGCGCCACCCGTTCGAGCATCGCGTCGCCGTGCGCGTGGCCGGAGACGTCGTTGACCGCCTTGAAGTCGTCCAGGTCCACGAACAGCAGCCCGAACGGCGTGCCGTCGCGGTGGTGCTCGGCCATCGCCTCGTCCAACCGGCGCTCGAACAGCGCCCGGTTGGCCAAGCCGGTCAACGGGTCGTGGTGCGCCTGGTGCGTCAGGGTGCGCTCGGACTCGCGCAGCAGCAGCACGAGCTTCGTGTTGTCCACAAGGGTCACCAGCTGCCGCAGGATCACCGCGACGAACACGGTGAAGCCGCAGCCGATCTCGACCGCGTCCAACGGCCCGAGGTCGCCGATGATCGTGCGCCGCAGCACCAGCACGCTGCTGACCAGTAAGGGCACGTACGGCATCAGCAGGTACGCCCACTGCCACGGCCGCCGGACGCGGCTCGGGCCGGTCGCCGACGTCGGCAGGGGCGCCAGCGCGGCCAGCGCGATCAGCGCGGGTCCCACCACGAACCCGGCGTTGGCCAGCGGCGGCACCTCCGGCGCCTGGACGCTGACCAGGTAGGCGAACGCGAAGTCGGACGCGGCCAACGCGACCAGGCCGAGCCCGAGCAACCGCAGCTGCGGTCGCAGCACGACCTTGCGGTCCGCGCTCAGCGCCACCACGATCACCAGCAGCACCAGGTCCGTCACCGGGTAGGCGATGGCCACCAGGAACGCCGACGAACCCGGGTTCCCGGCCGCGACCAGCCCGCCGAGCGACGTGGTCCAGGTCAGCACGAACAGCGACCCGACCACGATCAGGCCGTCCAGCAGCAGCACCAGCCGGGCGCCGCGGGACCGGCGGTCCAGCAGCGCGTCGGGCGAGTCCGACCGGCGGAAGTTGCCGATGACGAGCAGCGCCACGAACGCGAACGGCACGATGCTGAGGTAACCGGCGTCCGCCGGGGACGGTGACGGCACCGCGCGCCGCTCGACCAGCTGGTACCACGTCCACAACGCCTGACCGGTGGACCAGCCCGCCATGCCGAACCCCGTCGCCAGCCGCCAACGGCGGTCCGGCCCGGTCGCCCGGCGGGCAGTCCACCAGCAGCAACCGGTGGCGAACAGGCCGGTGGCGAGCTGGGCGAGGTCGTCGAGGACCACCGCGCCCTCGCCCTTGACGATGTCGAAGCTCGCGGCCACGGACGCGGCGGTGGCCAGCGCCAGCACGACCGCGGCCGTGACGGCGAACCTCCTCGTCCCGATCACGTCGGTCAGTGTGCCGCATTCCGGTGCCTTCGGCCGGGTCACCTGGGAGGATCGCCGGGTGGCAGAGCAGGAGGTTCCCGTCGCCGCCGACGTGGCGACGGAGCAGGAGTACGAGCGGTTCGCCCGGCACCGGATCGGCGACTTGGGAGGCGACGCGGACGCGTTCGGCCTCTCCTACAACGTGCTGCACCTGGCGTACATGATGATCACCGACTACGAGGCCCTGGTGCACCGCGAGCAGGGGTGGACCATGCCTGGGTTCCGGCTGATGTTCAAGCTCTGGATCCTCGGCCCGACCCAGCCCGCCCGGCTGGCCGACCTGTCCGGCACGACCAGGTCGGCGATGTCCAACCTGATCAACACGCTGGAGCGGGCCGGGCTGGTCGAGCGGACCAGGGACGGCCAGGACCGGCGGGTGGTGTTCGTGGCGCTCACAGAGGAGGGCCGCTCGGCGGTGTCGCGCGTCTTCCCGCACCAGAACGCGCGCGAGGCGCGGTGGTTCGCCGTGCTGGACGAGGACGAGCGCGCTCAGATGGTGCAGTTGATCCGACGAGTGGCCGCCGCCCGGCCCAAGTGACCCGCGCACCGGGTCGACCAAGCCGCGTGGCCGGACCACGCTGTCCGGCCACGCGGGGAGGGCGTCCCCGACCGCACGGCGCTGTGCGGCCGGGAACGAGTCACACGAGCGGCCGGTCGGTCGGCTCGATCGGCCTGGGCAGCACGGCGCGGCCCGTCAGGTAGGCGTCCACGCCGGCGGCGGCCGAGCGGCCCTCGGCGATGGCCCACACGATCAGCGACTGGCCGCGGCCCATGTCACCGGCCACGAACACGCCGTCGACCGAGGTCGCGAACTCGTCGTCGCGCGCCACGTTGCCGCGCGCGTCGAGGTCGACGCCCAGCTCGGTGAGCAGGCCGTCCTTCTCCGGGCCGACGAAGCCCATCGCCAGCGTCACCAGCTGCGCCGGGATCTCCCGCTCGCTGCCGGGCACGGGCTCGAACCGGCCGCCGGACGCCTCGACCTCGACCAGCTTCAACGCCCGCACCGCGCCCTCGCCGTCGTCGAGGAACTCCGCGGTGGACACCGAGTACAGGCGCTCGCCGCCCTCCTCGTGCGCCGACGTGACCCGGTACAGCATCGGGTAGGTCGGCCACGGGTGCGCCTCGGCGCGCTTCTCCGGCGGCCGGGGCATGATCTCCAGCTGCGTCACCGACAACGCGCCCTGGCGGTGGGCCGTGCCGACGCAGTCCGCGCCGGTGTCGCCGCCGCCGATGACGACGACGTGCTTGCCCTCCGCCGTGATCGGCGGCGCGTCCAGCTCGCCGCGCGCCACCCGGTTCGCGCCCGGCAGGTACTCCATCGCCTGGTGCACCCCGGCCAGCGCGCGGCCGGGCACGGGCAGGTCGCGCCACGCCGTCGCGCCGCCGGCCAGCACCACCGCGTCGTAGGACTCCCGCAGCTGTTCGACCGTGACGTCGACGCCGACGTTCACGTTCGTCCGGAACTCGGTGCCCTCGGCCCGCATCTGGTCCAACCGGCGGTCCAGCCGCCACTTCTCCATCTTGAACTCGGGGATGCCGTAGCGCAGCAGCCCGCCGATCGCGTCGGCCCGCTCCAGCACCGTCACGTCGTGCCCGGCCCGGGTGAGCTGCTGCGCGGCGGCCAGACCAGCCGGCCCGGACCCCACGACGGCCACCGAACGACCGGTGCGCGCGGCCGGCAGCTGGGGCGTGACCCAGCCCTCGTCCCACGCCCGGTCGATGATGGAGATCTCGACCCGCTTGATGGTGACGGGATCGCCGTTGATCCCCACCACGCACGCGGCCTCGCACGGCGCCGGGCACAACGTCCCGGTGAACTCCGGGAAGTTGTTGGTGGCGTGCAGCCGCTCCGAGGCTTTGCGCCAGTCGTCGCTGAACACCAGGTTGTTCCACTCGGGGATCAGGTTCCCCAGCGGACAGCCCTGGTGGCAGAACGGGATGCCGCAGTCCATGCACCGGCCGGCCTGCTTCTCCAGCTTGGGCCGCTCGAACTCCTCGTACACCTCGCGCCAGTCGCGCAGGCGCAGGAACACCGGACGGCTGCGCGGGGTCTCCCGCTCGGTGGTGAGGAACCCACGAGGGTCAGCCATGAGACGCCTCCATGATCGCTTCGTTGACGTCCCGGCCCTCCAGCACGGCCCGGGCCTGTGCCGCCAGCACCCGCTTGTAGTCCTTCGGCATGACCTTGGTGAACCGGTCCACCGCGAGGTCCCAGTCGGCCAGCAGCGCGTGCGCCACCGCCGAGTCCGTCTCCAGGTAGTGCTTCTCCACCGCGTGCCGAAGGAACTCGCGGTCCGCCTCGTCCAGCGGGTCCAGGTCCACCATCTCGGGGTTGACCCGCGGCACGGCCACGTCCAGCACGTAGGCGATGCCGCCGGACATGCCCGCGGCGAAGTTGCGCCCGGTCGCGCCGAGCACCACCACCCGGCCACCGGTCATGTACTCGCAACCGTGGTCGCCGACGCCCTCGACGACGGCCAGCGCGCCCGAGTTGCGCACGCAGAACCGCTCGCCGACCTTGCCGCGCAGGAAGACCTCGCCGCCGGTCGCGCCGTAGCCGATCACGTTGCCGGCGATGATGTGCTGCTCGGCGGCGAACTGCGCGTCGGGCACCGGCCGGACGACGATCCGCCCGCCCGACAGGCCCTTGGCCACGTAGTCGTTCGCGTCGCCGATGAGCCGCAACGTGATGCCGCGCGGCACGAACGCGCCGAACGACTGCCCGGCCGTGCCGGTGAACGTGACGTCGATCGTG
Source organism: Actinosynnema sp. CA-299493 (assembly GCF_050946825.1). Taxonomy (NCBI): domain Bacteria; kingdom Bacillati; phylum Actinomycetota; class Actinomycetes; order Pseudonocardiales; family Pseudonocardiaceae; genus Actinosynnema; species Actinosynnema sp. CA-299493. Next base: position 5,667,372 of record NZ_CP191993.1, on the reverse strand, counting down.
TCGTCGGGCAGGCCCTCGCCGCCCCACCGCCTGGTCACCTCGGAGCCGAGCATGGTGCCGACGGTGCGGTTGACGTTGCGCACCGGCAGTTCCAGCCGCACCCGGTCGCCGGAGGCGATCGCGCCCTCGGCGAGCTGGATCAGCGTGTTGTCCAACGCCTTGTCCAGACCGTGGTCCTGGGAGGTGGTGCGGTGCCGCGCCGCGCCCTCGGGCAGCGACGGGACGTGGAAGATCGGCGACAGGTCGAGCCCGGCCGCCTTCCAGTGGTCCACCGCGGCCCGCGTGTCGAGCAGGTCCGCGTGCCCGACGGCCTCGGCCAGGGTGCGGAAGCCCAGCTGCGCCAACAGCTCCCGGACCTCCTGCGCGACGAACTCGAAGAAGTTCACCACGTGCTCGGCCTTGCCCGCGAACTTCGCCCGCAGCACCGGGTTCTGCGTGGCCACGCCGACCGGACAGGTGTCCAGGTGGCAGACCCGCATCATGATGCAGCCCGACACGACCAGGGGAGCGGTGGCGAAGCCGAACTCCTCCGCGCCGAGCAGCGCCGCGATCACCACGTCGCGCCCGGTCTTGAGCTGGCCGTCGGTCTGCACCACGATCCGGTCGCGCAACCGGTTGGCCAGCAGCGTCTGCTGCGTCTCGGCCAGGCCCAGCTCCCACGGCCCGCCCGCGTGCTTGATGGAGGACAGGGGGGAGGCGCCGGTGCCGCCGTCGTGCCCGGAGATCAGCACGACGTCCGCGTGCGCCTTGGACACCCCCGCCGCGACCGTGCCGACGCCTACCTCGGAGACGAGCTTCACGTGGATGCGCGCCGCCGGGTTGGCGTTCTTCAGGTCGTGGATGAGCTGCGCCAGGTCCTCGATCGAGTAGATGTCGTGGTGCGGCGGCGGCGAGATCAGGCCGACACCGGGCGTGGAGTGCCGGGTCTTGGCGATCCACGGGTACACCTTCGCGCCGGGCAGCTGGCCGCCCTCGCCGGGCTTCGCGCCCTGCGCCATCTTGATCTGGATGTCGTCGGCGTTGACCAGGTACTCGCTCGTCACGCCGAACCGGCCGGACGCCACCTGCTTGATCGCCGAACGGCGCGAGTCGCCGTTGGCGTCGGGCGTGAACCGCTCCGAGTCCTCGCCGCCCTCACCGGTGTTGGACTTCGCGCCCAGCCGGTTCATCGCGATGGCCAGCACCTCGTGCATCTCCTGCGAGATGGAGCCGTAGGAGATGGCGCCGGTGGCGAACCGCTTCACGATGGACGAGACCGGCTCGACCTCCTCGATCGGCACCGGCTCGCGCACGCCCTCCTTGAAGGCGAACAGCCCGCGCAGCGTCATCAGCCGCTTGGCCTGCTCGTCCACGCCCCGCGTGTACTCCTTGAAGATGTCGTACCGCCCGGTGCGGGTGGAGTGCTGGAGCTTGAACACCGTCTGCGGGTTGAACAGGTGCGCCTCGCCCTCGCGGCGCCACTGGTAGTCGCCGCCGACCGCCAGCTCGCGGTGGTGCGCCCGGACGCCGTCGGCCGGGAACGCCACCCGGTGCCGCCGCGCCACTTCCTCGGCGATGACGTCGAAGCCGATGCCGCCCAGCCGCGAGGTGGTGCCGGTGAAGCACGTGTCCACGACCTCGTCGCCGAGGCCGATCGCCTCGAAGATCTGCGCGCCGGTGTAGGACGCCACGGTCGAGACGCCCATCTTGGACATCGTCTTGCGCACGCCCTTGCCCAGCGCCTTGATCAGGTTGCGGGTCGCCACCTCGGGCTCGACGTCCGGCAGCTCCTCGACCGACGCCATGGCCAGGTACGGGTTCACCGCCTTCGCGCCGTAGCCCACGAGCAGCGCGATGTGGTGCACCTCGCGGGCGTCGCCCGCCTCCACGATCAGGTCCACCTGCGTGCGGGTCTTCTCGCGCACCAGGTGGTGGTGCACCGCGCCGGTCAGCAGCAGCGACGGGATCGGCGCGTGCTCCTGGTCGACGCCCCGGTCGGACAGCACGACGAGCCGCGCGCCGTCCTCGATCGCCCGCGACACCTCGGCCCGGATCTCGTCCAGCCGCCGCACCAGCGCCTCGCCGCCGCCCGCCACCTCGTAGAGGCCGCGCACGGTGAACGTGCGGAACTCCGGCAGCGTGCCGTCGTCGTCCACGTGCACGAGCTTGGCCAGCTCGTCGTTGTCCAGCACGGGGAACGGCAGCGAGATCCGGCGGCACGACGTGGCGTCCGCCGACAACAGGTTCGGCTCCGCGCCGAGGGTGGCGTGCAGCGAGGTCACCAGCTCCTCGCGGATCGCGTCCAGCGGCGGGTTGGTCACCTGGGCGAACAGCTGCGTGAAGTAGTCGAACAGCTGCCGCGGCCGGTCCGACAGCGGCGCGAAGGGCGCGTCGTTGCCCATCGAGCCGATCGGTTCCGCGCCGGAGCGCGCCATCGGGCGCAGCAGCAGCGCCATTTCCTCTTCCGTGTAGCCGAACGCCTGCTGGCGGCGGACCAGGGACGAGTGCGTCGGCACCTCGCGCTCACGCGCCGGGAGGTCGGCCAGGTGCAGGATGCCGTCGGCGACCCACTCCTGGTACGGGTGCTCGGCCGCGAGCTGCCCCTTGATCTCCTCGTCGTCGATGATCCGCCCCTGGGCGGTGTCGACCAGGAACATCCGGCCCGGCTCCAGCCGGCCCTTGCGCACGATCGTGGCCGGGTCGAACTCCAGCACGCCCGCCTCGCTGCCGAGCACGACCAGGCCGTCCTCGGTGACCCAGTACCGGGCCGGGCGCAGGCCGTTGCGGTCGAGCACCGCGCCGATCAGCGTGCCGTCGGTGAAGGCCACCAGCGCCGGGCCGTCCCACGGCTCCATGAGCGTGGAGTGGAACTCGTAGAACGCGCGCCGTTGCGCGTCCATCTCGGCGTGGTTCTCCCACGCCTCGGGGATCATCATCAGCACCGCGTGCGGCAGGCTGCGCCCGCCCAGGTGCAGCAGCTCCAGCACCTCGTCGAACGTCGCCGAGTCGCTGGCGCCGCGCGTGATGACCGGGAAGACCCGCGACAGGTCGCCGGGGATCAGGTCGGTGGCGAGCACCGACTCGCGCGCGTCCATCCAGTTCCGGTTGCCGCGCAGCGTGTTGATCTCACCGTTGTGCGCCACGTACCGGTACGGGTGGGCCAGCGGCCACGACGGGAACGTGTTGGTGGAGAACCGCGAGTGCACCAGGCCGATCGAGCTGGTGACCCGCTCGTCGGTCAGGTCGGGGAAGAACTTCTCCACCTGGGGCTCGGTGAGCATGCCCTTGTAGACGATCGTCCGCCCGGACAGGCTCGGGAAGTACACGTCGGTCGCGTGCTCCACGCGCTTGCGCACCACGAACGCCAGTCGCTCCAGCTCCAGCCCCTCCGCACCGGGTCCTCCCGGCCTGCTGAGGAAGAGCTGGCTGAACACGGGCATGGTGGTCTTCGCGGTCGGACCGACGTGGTCGGCGTCGACCGGCAGCTCGCGCCACCCGAGGACGGTCGCGCCCTCCTCGGCGGCGATGCGCTCGACTTCGGCCTTGACCTCGGCCTGACCCTCCTGGGGGAGGAACGCGGTGCCGACCGCGTAGCCGCCGGGCTCGGGCAGGGGGAAGCCGACGACCTCGCGGTAGAACGCGTCGGGCACCTGGATCAGGATGCCCGCGCCGTCACCGGTTTCGGGTTCCGCGCCGCGGGCACCCCGGTGTTCGAGGTTGCGCAGCGCGACCAGAGCCTGGTTGACGATCGCGTGGTTTCTGCGACCGGCCAGGTCGGCGACGAACGCGACACCGCAGGCGTCGTGCTCGTACTGCGGGTCGTAAAGGCCGGGAAGCCTGTTTTCGGCAGGCTTGTGGTGGTGGGTCACAACGGGCCCTCCCGTGGCGTCGTCCGGGCATACGGAGACGGCCGAACGCCCGCGCGCGGCTTTACGCGGACAGCTCGGCCTGCAGGTACTGGCTGTGGATCCACGCCCGAGAGATCTTCGGCGTGGGTTCCGCACTCCGTTGTGCGGGAGAACTGCACTTGCTCGTGCGCGCCTCGCGGCCGGATGGGGCCGTTCGGGAGCGCTTGGCGGTGCACCGGGATTGCCGGGGTCTTGTGACGATAGTGTGAATTCGCGGTTATGGCTCTAGTCCGACAGGGCGTCGTGGTGAATCACACCACCACTTGACGCCGTTGCGACCAACGCGGTACACCCGGTCGGTCTAGAGTTTCGCTTATTTTCGTAGCTTCAGTGCAGGGTGAAGTCAGCGGTTGGCCCTTCTGGAGGCCCGCCCGCACCCGACCGCGACGACGAGGCACAGTGCCGCGAGCGCACCCTGCCACCACGCGGCCTCGCTCACGGCCAAGATCACGTTGACGCCCGCGACCAGCGCGAACAGCGCGGCCAGCAACGCCCAGAGCCGCCGCTCGGCCTTCTCGCCGCGCAGGACGAGCAGGGATGTCGGTGGGTGGATCACGGCGTGCACCTCCGGTCCGGGGCTGTCGCACTCGTCGGCGACAAGTCGGCTGCGTGTACCCGCACTTTGCGTACCTCACACCTCCGGGTGGCGACTTTCTGCCGCCGACCCCGGAGGGTGTGTGCGGAGCGTGATCGTGGTCAGCCGAGCGCTACTCCGAACAGGAGACCGACGTAGTACGTGACGATCATCGTGAGCGACCCGACGACCACGTTGCGGCGCACCGCGCGGCCCACGTGACTCGACCCGAGGCGCGCGCTGACCACACCCGTGAGCACCAGGCCGACCAGCACGGCCGCCGCGCACGCCCACACCCGCCACCCCGTCGGCGGCAGCACGATCGCGATCAGCGGGATCAGCGCGCCGGCCGCGAACGCCACCAGCGACGCCCACGCGGCCTGCCACGGGCTGGTCAGGTTGTCCGGGTCGATCTGCAGCTCGGCCTCGGCGTGGGCGCGCAGGGCGTCCTGCTCGGTCAGCTCGCGGGCGACCTGCGCGGCCAGCTCCTCGGACAGCCCCTTGTCCTGGTAGATCCCGGCGAGCTCGCGCTCCTCCTCCTCGGGCATCTCGCGCAGCTCGCGTTCCTCCAGCTTGAGCGCGGCCCGCTCGGTGTCCCGCTGGGTGCTGACCGACACGTACTCGCCGCCCGCCATCGACAGCGAGCCCGCGACGAGCCCGGCGACACCCGCCGCGAGGATCGTGGCGCGGTCGGCCGTGGCGCCCGCGACGCCGACCACGAGTCCCGCCGTCGACACGATGCCGTCGTTGGCGCCGAGGACACCGGCGCGCAGCCAGTTGAGGCGGCCGGAGAGGTCGTCGTGGTGCGCTTCGCCCGGGTGCGTCATGACCCTGATCGAACCACCACGCGGCTAACGGGTGGCGTCCCGCCCGCGAACGGGTGAAGGGCTGGACAGCGCGGGTGTTCCGCCCGTCGGGGCCCGGGTGATCGACTCCCGGCTGACGAATCGGGGGAGTGGTGGCCGGCAGGCGCGCGGTGCCGTCCGGGGTCGGCGCGATGGTCGTCCGGTGGTCGGTTCGGTCGCGGCCGGCGTGCCGCCCGGTCCCGTCCCGTGCCGCCCGACGGCCCATCGGGCGGTGCGCCGAGCGGTGCGCGTGAACGCCGGTTGACCAGCCGGTGCCGCTGGGCCACGCGCCGACGCCGAGCCCGCAGCTGTCGGCCGGGTGGTCGGCCGGTCGGCCGGTCAGCCGGTTTCCACGATCCGCCACTGCGGTCCGCCGACCCAGGTGGCCTCCAGCCGGGACCGGTGGCCGGCGGCGCTGGTGAACTCGACCACGACGGCGTCCGCCGGCTGTTCGACGGTGGCGGCGAAGCCCTGGCGCGGTGCGGCCGAGATGGGCTCGATGTCCTTGGCGGAGAAGCTGATCGCGGCGACGCCCCCGCGCAGGGTGAAGCTGCGGAGGTAGACCGGTTCGCCGTTGCGCTCGGTCCACGTGCCGTTCTCCGACGGCAGGGGTTGGGTGGTCGTGGTGGTCGTCGTCGGCGTGACCGTCGTGGTCGTGGTGGTGGGCGCCACCGTCGCGATCACCGCGACCGTGGTCGTCGTGGTGGTGGGCACGGCGGTGGTGGTCGTCGTGGTGGCGCTCGCGACGGCCGACGACTGCGTGGGTCCGGCGACGACGCGCGGCCGTTCGGGTGCGCCCGCGTCCAGCACGAACCGGATGCCCAGCCACGACAACGCCACCGCCACCGCCGTCGACGCCGACCACGCGGCGAAGTACTGCAGGCCCCTGGTCACGCCGCCATCCTGCCGGCGTCACCCACCCCACCGCGCGAGTCCTGCGTTCAGGACGCGAGAGTCCTACGTTCAGGCACCCCGAGTTCAACGCTCACGACGAGCGGTCGGTGGCTGAGTGTTGAACTCGGGTGTTCCGAACGTAGGACACGGGTGTTCTGAACGTAGGACTCTCGCGGTGTGGAGGTAGGACTCTCGCGGGTCAGGCGGTGGCGGTGTTGAGGAGGTGGAGGTAGCCCTGGCTGTAGCCCGTGGCGTTGGGGTGGAACGACTCCGCGAGGCGGAACAGGGAGAACGAGTTGATCCACGGCGAGCTGCCGCACGCGCCGTGGCCCGTGAAGTGGGCGCGGGCGTCGACGTAGCGGACGCCGGCGGCCGCGGCCCGGGCCGAGATCACCGAGTGCAGGTCGTCGGAGCCCCGGTTGAGGGCCGCGCGCTTGGTCGAGCTCATGCACGAGCCGTTCGGCTCGACCAGGTGCGGGTAGCCCAGGACGACCACGGTGGCGTTCGGGGCACGGGTGCGGATCGTGGCGTACGTGGCGTCGAGCCGCCCGGGCAGCGTGGTGCGCGCGGTCTCGATGCCGGCGTTCACGGCGTTGACGCAGCTCGTGTCGCTGCCGGTGACGCAGGTGATCATGGTGTTGGCGAACCCGACGTCGTTGCCGCCGATGGTGATCGAGACCAGGTCCGTGCCCGCGTCGAGCGAGGCGAACTGGTCGGTCATGCTCTGCGTGGTGGCCCCGCCGCAGGCGGCGTACTTGAACGACGACACCTCGTGCGTGTTCGCCCACAGCTGGGCGTACCCGCGGGAACTGCGGTAGCACGACCCGCTGAGGTACGGCGGCGCGCCGGTGCCGGAGGAGTACGAGTCGCCGAGGGCGACGTAGTCGACCGGGGCGGCGGCCTGCGCCGCGGTCGAGGTGAGCATGACGGCCAGGGCGGCGGGCAGCACCGCGCACACGACCCTGAGAAGACGTCCGCGCACGTCCAGTCCTTCCTCGAAACGTCACCTGCGTGAAGGCGGCAGGTCGACGACGTTACGAAGGCGTTCCGAGAGATCACAGTCGGTGCTATTCTCATTACCTGCGAGTAACCTGGACTGCTTCGTCGGGGTGTCGCCATGACCGTTCCGCGCCGCAGCGACGCCCTGAGGAACCGGGCGTCGATCATCCGCGCGGCCGAGGAGCTGGTGGCCCGCGGCACGCCACCGTCACCGGCGCGCATCGCCCGCCTGACCGGGCTCGGCCAGGCGACGGTGTACCGGCACTTCCCGGACCGCCGCGCGCTGCTGCTCACGGTGGCGCGCAAGCACTTGGAGCTGCTGGTGGCCGCCGCCGAGCGCGACGCCGACGACCCCGCCGCGTTCCGCCCGCTGCTCCAGGCGGTGATGGCCTACCAGGTGTCGATGCGCCCGCTGGTGGACGCGCTGCGCCGGTTCCCCGAGCCCGACCGGCGCGGGCACGTGCGCCGGCTGCTGGACGCGCTGCGCGGGCCGTTCGACCGCTCCCGGGCGGCGGGCCACCTGCGCGACGACATCGTGCTCGACGACGTGGTGGTCGTGCTGACGATGCTCCAGGCGGCCGTCGACCTGACCCCCGAGCCGCACCGCGCGATCCCCGTGCTGCTGGACGGGCTCTTCCTCCCGGAGCCCGAGCGGACGGCGGGGTCGGTGCGCCGGTAGCGCCGGGGGAGCGGCGAAGGGGTCGCCCGATCGCGTTACGGTGCGCGCCATGGTCTCGGTGCTGCTCGTCGAGGACGACCCGGTGGTGCGGTCGGCGGTGGCCCGCGCGCTGACCGGGCTCGGGCACGCGGTGCTGCCCGTCGGCACGGCGTTGGAGGCGTTGCGCGAGATCACCGGCGGCGCGTTCGACCTGGTCGTGCTCGACCTCGGGCTGCCCGACATGGACGGCGCGGACGCCCTGCGCATGATGCGCGGCGTGTGCGACGTGCCGGTCATCGTCGCCACCGCCCGGGACGACGAGAGCGAGATCGTCCGCGTGCTCAACGCCGGCGCCGACGACTACCTCGTCAAGCCGTTCTCCAGCGAGCACCTCGCCGCCCGGCTCTCCGCCGTGCTCCGCCGCGCGCGCAAGGACGCCGCGCCCGCCACCTTCCGCGTCGGCCGCCTCACCGTCGACCCCGACCGCCGCGAAGCGCGCCTGGACGGCCGCGAGCTCAACCTCACCCGCAAGGAGTTCGACCTCCTCGCCTACCTCGCCGCGCGCGAGGGCAAGGTGGTGCCGCGCGGCGAGCTCCTGGCCAACCTGTGGAACCTGCCCGGCAGGCACGACGACCAGACGCTGGACGTGCACCTGTCCTGGCTGCGCCGCAAGCTGGGCGAACGCGCCGCCCAACCCCGCTACCTGCACACCGTGCGCGGTGTCGGGTTCAAGCTCACGGCGGCCGAGTGAGGAAGTCGCTCGCCCTCGTCTCCCTGGCCGTCACGTCGATGGTCGCGCTCGCGTTCCTGATCCCGCTCGCCCTCGTGGTGCGCCAGCTCGCCGAGGACCGCGCGCTCGTCGACGCCGAACGCCTCGCCGGCGCGCTCACCCCCGTGCTGGTGATCACCTCGGACCCGGCGTCCGTCGGCCAGGCCCTCACCGCCGGCGCCGGCCGGGTCGCCGTGCACCTGGCCGACGGCCAGGTCGTCGGCGTGCCCGTGGCGACCGACCGGCAGATCCGCACCGCCCGGGAGCAGGGCCTGGCGTCCACCGAGCCGATACCGGCCGGTCTCGTGCACCTGCAACCCGTGCTGCTCGGCGAGGGCCGGGTGGCCGTGGTCGAGGCGTTCGTGCCGCGCGCCGAGCTGTCCCGGGGCGTCGAGCAGGCCTGGCTCGCGCTCAGCGGCGTCGCGGTCGTCCTCGTGCTCGGCTCGGTGCTGGTCGCCGACCGCCTCGGCGCGCGGGTCGTCAAGGCCTCCGCCGCTCTCGCCGAGGGCGCGCGCAAGATGGGCCAGGGCGACCTCGCCACCAGGGTCGCGCCGACCGGTCCGCCGGAATTGCTCGACGTGGGCGCCGCGTTCAACCGGATGGCCGATCGGATCGGTCAACTGGTCGCGAACGAACGCGAAATCCTGGCCGACCTCTCGCACCGCTTGCGCACCCCGCTCACCGCGTTGCGGCTCGATTCGGAAACCCTCGGCCAGGACCCGGGCGCCAACCGCGTCCGGCAGGCCGTGCACGCACTCGAACGCGAGGTGAACGAACTCATCCGGGCCGCCCGCCGCGAGCTGGACGACCCCGACGGCGGCCGGTGCGACGCGGCCCAGGTCGTGCACGACCGCCTGGTCTTCTGGTCCGCCCTCGCCGACGACCAGCAGCGCCTGTGGAACCTGCGCGGCACCGAGCGCCACGCCTTCGTCCCGCTCACCCGCAGCGACCTCGCGGCCGCGATGGACGCCGTGCTCGGCAACGTCTTCCGGCACACGCCCGAGGGCGTCGGGTTCGTCGTCGCCCTGTTCCACCAGCCGGAACGCGTGGTCGTCGTGATCGAGGACGCGGGGCCGGGCATCCACGACCTGGCGGCGGCGTTGCGGCGGGGCAGCAGCGGCGCGGGCTCCACCGGGCTCGGCCTCGACATCGCCCGCCGGGCGGCGGAGGCCACCGGCGGCTCCCTGGTGGTCGACCGGGGACCGCTCGGCGGCACGCGGGTCCAGCTCCGGCTCGGCCGCGCGGAAGAGCCAGTCTGACCCCCGGTCCCTTTTCCGCGCCTGATGCGACCTTTAAATGTTCCTTAAATAATTGGTTGTTGACAGTTCTGCCGGGCCGGATAAAGTTATTAACGGAATTGGGTCGACCGCGGCGCTCCCACCCTTGCCCGGTCGTCCCGGTTCCCACTCCGGTGCGGCGACCGCGTGCGCTTACCCTGCGAAGAAGCGCACCCGCGGTCGCCGCGCCCGAAATGCCGCCGAATGCAGATTGAGGGTTTTCCGCGTGTCGCGCAAGAGCCGTGTGCTGCCCGTCGCCGTCGTCCTCGCCGGACTGGCCCTGGCCGGGTGCGAGCACCCGGACGGGATGGCCCTCATCACGGCCGGCGCCACCGCCACCACGAGCGCCACACCCCGACCGGACGCCGAGTCGACCGCGGTGACCGCGGTGACCACCTCGTCGGGCGCCGCGCCGTCCTCGTCCGCCACCACGACGTCCGAGCCGCCGCCGGCCACCACGACGACGACCACGACCACCGTCGAGCCGCCGAAGCAGGCGCAGGTCCAGGAGGAGCCGCCCGCCCCGCCCGCGCCGACGAAGACCGAGGTCGACCTGGCCGAGGCCGCGGTGGTCGAGCTGACCAACGGTGAACGCGCCGCGAACGGCTGCCCCGCGCTGGCCGCCGACGGCAGGCTGGCCGCCGCCGCCCGCGCGCACAGCGCCGACATGGCCGCCCAGAACTACTTCGACCACGTCTCCAAGGACGGCCGCAGCTTCGTCGACCGGGTCAAGGCCGCCGGCTACCCCGCGCCCGGCGCGGAGAACATCGCCGCCGGCCAGCGCACCGCCGAGGCCGTGCTCAAGGGCTGGATGGACTCGCCGGGCCACCGCGCCAACATCCTGAACTGCAAGCTCAAGACGTTGGGCGTGGGGCTGGCCCGTGGTGGTTCCTACGGCTGGTACTGGACTCAGAACTTCGGCTGGTGACCGTCGCGGCCGGCCGGTAGCTCGTCCAGGATCAGCACGGTGTGGCTGGACGTCACGTCCGGCATCGTCTGCAACCGCGACAGGACCAGGTCACGCAGGCTGTGCGCGTCCGGCGCGCGGACCAGCAGCACCAGGTCGTAGTCACCGGACACCAGCGCGCCGTGCCACACCTCGGGGATCTCCATCACCCGCTGCCGCACCGCCTTCCACGAGTGCTGGCTGATCTTGAGGTAGACGTAGGCGGAGATGCCGAAGCCGTAGCGCTCCGGGTCGACCACCGCCGCGTACCCGGTGAGGACGCCGTCCCGGTGCAGCCGCTCCACCCGCGAGTACGCGCTCGCCCGCGAGATGTGCAGCTTCTCCGCCAACGCCCGCATCGACAGCCGACCGTCCGCGCGCAGCTCCTCCACGATGCGCCGGTCGAGCTCGTCGAGGGGCGCCGAATGTCCAGCCCGGACCGTCATGTGGCCGACGATAACCCGTCCGCGCGACCGTTCGTCCGGATTCCCGGTCCGGATCTGGAACATTGGCCGCTGTGAGCTGGACCATGCCCTCCATCTCGCCCAGTGAGACACCCGGAGGAGCCCATGGCCCGCACCCGCGCGCCCGAGCGGACGTTGCTGCCCAGCGACGAACCGCTGTCGCTGCTGCGCAAGGACGGCACGCCGGTGGACGACTCGCCGCTGTCCATGCCCGATGACGACGTGCTGGTCGAACTGCACCGCCGGATGGTCGTCGGCCGGCGCTTCGACACGCAGGCCACCGCCCTGACCAAGCAGGGCAGGCTGGCGGTCTACCCGTCGTCACGCGGTCAGGAGGCGTGCGAGGTCGGCGCGGTGCTCGCGCTGCGCCCCGACGACTGGCTGTTCCCGACCTACCGCGACTCCGTCGCCCTGGTCACCCGCGGCGTCGACCCGGCCGAGACGCTGACCCTGCTGCAAGGCGGCTGGCACCTCGGCTACGACCCGTACGAGCACCGCGTCGGCCCCCAGTGCACGCCGCTGGCGACCAACACGCTGCACGCCGTCGGCTTCGCGCACGCCGCCCGGCTCAAGGGCGAGGACGTCGCCGCGCTCGTCATGCTCGGCGACGGCGCGACGTCCGAGGGGGACACGCACGAGGCGCTGAACTTCGCCGGCGTGTGGCAGGCGCCGGTGGTGTTCCTGGTGCAGAACAACGGCTACGCGATCAGCGTGCCCATGTCCAAGCAGAACGCGGCGCCGTCGCTGGCGCACAAGGGCATCGGGTACGGCGTGCCGTCGGTGCTGGTGGACGGCAACGACGTGGCCGCCGTGTACGCGGTGGTGCGCGAGGCGGTGGCGTCCGGCGGGCCGACGTTGATCGAGGCGCTGACCTACCGGATCGAAGCGCACACCAACGCCGACGACGCCACCCGCTACCGCACGTCCGACGAGGTCGCGGCGTGGCTGGACCGTGACCCGGTCGACCGGCTGGAGGCGTACCTGGTGTCGCGGGGGCTGCTGGACAACGCGCGGCGCGCGGCGGTGGCGGCCGAGGCGGAGGAGTTCGCGGCGTCCGTGCGGGCGCGGTTGAACGTCGACTCCGTGCCGTCGCCCGACGAGCTGTTCGAGCACGTCTACGCGACCACGCCCCGCCACCTGCGGGAACAGGCCGCGGCGTTGCGGGAGGAACTGGCATGAGCGCGGTGACGGCGGAGACGTCCCAGGTCTCGATGGCCGGCGCGCTGAACCGGGCGCTGGGCGACGCGTTGGCCGCCGACCCGACCGTGCTGGTGTTCGGCGAGGACGTCGGCGCGCTCGGCGGCGTGTTCCGGGTGACCGACGGGCTGGCGGCGCGGTTCGGCGAGCAGCGGGTGTTCGACACGCCGCTGGCGGAGTCCGGCATCGTCGGCACGGCCATCGGCATGGCGATGAACGGGCTGCGGCCCGTGGTGGAGATGCAGTTCGACGCGTTCGCGTACCCGGCGTTCGAGCAGATCACCAGCCACTTGGCCAAGCTGCGCAACCGCACGCGCGGCCGGGTGTCGTTGCCGGTGGTGATCCGGGTGCCCTACGGCGGCGGCATCGGCGGGGTCGAGCACCACTGCGACTCGTCGGAGGCCTACTACACGCACACGCCGGGGCTGCGGGTCGTCACTCCGGGCACGCCCGATGACGCCTACCGGTTGCTGCGCGACTCGATCGACTCGCCGGATCCGGTGATCTTCCTGGAGCCGAAGCGCCGGTACTGGACCAAGGGCGCGCTCGACCCGGCGACCCGGATCGGGTTCGACCGGGCGTTGGTGCGGCGGCCCGGGCGTGACGTCACGGTGATCGCGTACGGGCCGATGGTGGCGACGGCGTTGGAGACGGCCGAGGCGGCGGCGGAGGAGGGCTGGGACGTCGAGGTCGTGGACCTGCGGTCGTTGTCGCCGTTCGACGACGAGACGGTGTGCGCCTCGGTGGTGAAGACCGGCCGCGCGGTGGTCGTGCACGAGGCGTCCGGGTTCGGCGGGTACGGCGCGGAGGTCGTGGCGCGGGTGACCGAGCGGTGCTTCCACCACCTGCACGCGCCGGTGCTGCGGGTGACCGGGTTCGACATCCCCTACCCGCCGCCGAAGCTGGAGGAGCACCACCTGCCGAGCGTCGACCGGGTGTTGGACGCCATCGCCCGGTTGCAGTGGGACGACGAGGTCGTGGGGAGCTACGGTGCCTGACTTCCGGCTGCCCGACCTGGGCGAGGGGCTGACCGAGGGCGAGATCGTCACCTGGCTGGTGTCGGTCGGGGACGAGGTGTCGATCGACCAGCCCGTGGTGGAGGTGGAGACGGCGAAGGCCGTGGTCGAGGTGCCGTGCCCGTACGAGGGCGTGGTGAGCGCGCGGTTCGGCGAGCCGGGGGAGAAGCTGGCCGTCGGCTCGGTGCTGCTCACCGTGGGCGGGTCGGAGCCGTCGGGCAGCGGCAACGTCCTGATCGGCTACGGCACGTCCGAAACCCCGCGCCGCCGACGCCGCCCCCGCGAGTCCTACGTTCAGGACGCGAGTGTCCTACGTTCGGGACACCCGAGTTCAACACTCGGAACACCCGAACCGGCCACCGGCCCTGCCGCGACCCCCGTGCCGGAGGCCGTCCGCGAGACCGCACCCGCCGTCATCTCCCCGCTCGTGCGGCAACTCGCGCGGGACAACGGCTTGGCGCTCGACCGGATTTCCGGCACCGGACCGGGCGGTGTCATCCGGCGCGCCGACGTGGAACGCGAACTCGCCGCCCGCGCCGCCCCCTCTGGCGACCCCGCTCCCGCCGCCGGCCGGCGCATCCCCCTGCGGGGCCTGCGCGGTGCGGTCGCGGCGAAGCTGACCACCTCACGCCGGGAGATCCCCGAAGCGACCGTCTGGGTGGACGTCGACGCCACCGCCGTCCTCGCCGCACGGGCCGCGATGCCGACGGTGTCGCTGCTCGCGCTGCTCGCCCGGTTCACCGTGCTGGGCCTGAAGAAGTTCCCCGAGCTGAACTCCCGGGTCGAGGGTGACGAGGTCGTCGTGCTCGACCAGGTGCACCTCGGGTTCGCCGCCCAGACCGACCGCGGCCTGGTCGTGCCGGTGGTGCGGGACGCGCAGTCCCTGACCACCGCCGAACTCGCGGCCGCCATCGCCGCCCACACCGCGTCGGCGCGCGAGGGCAAGCTCACGCCCGCCGCGATGACCGGCGGCACGTTCACCGTCAACAACTACGGCGTGTTCGGCGTCGACGGCTCGGCGGCCATCATCAACCACCCGGAAGCCGCGATCCTCGGCCTCGGCCGCATCATCGACCGGCCGTGGGCGGTGGACGGGCAGCTCGCCGTGCGCAAGGTCGCCCAGCTGACGCTCGCCTTCGACCACCGGGTGTGCGACGGCGGCACGGCGGGCGGGTTCCTCCGGTTCGTCGCGGACTGCGTCGAGTCCCCGGTCACCGCCCTGGCCGATCTCTAGGCCCGATCGTCTCTAGACCCGATCGACGAACCGGCTCACCGGTGGAGCCCCGGGGGGCTCCCCGCACCGTGCCAACGGTGCGGGGAGCCCGACGTGCTCAGAGGAAAATGGTGTTGGGCTCGAGGCCGGCGACGACCCGCCCGTACAGCTCCATGTTCGTGTTCGGGTGGTGGTAGGCGTGCAGCCCGATGGCCCGGCTGTCCCGCGCGATGCGCTCGATCGGCACGGTGTCGAGGACCGACGAGGCGCCGCTCGCGGTGGCGAGGATGTCGACGGCCTCCCTGGACCGCTGGACGGTGAGCCCGAGGTCCAGGCGAGCGCTCACGCGGTCGTGCAACGTCCACGGCTCGCCGACCTTGGCGTCGAGCTTCGCGGCCACGCGGTGGGTGTGGAAGTCGGCCTCGTCGATCCGGCCCGTGGCGTCGGCGATCTGCATGTGCGTGAGCGGGGCGTGGCCCTGGTGCTCGTAGTCGGTGTACGTGATCGTGCGGGTGGGCAGCCGCTCCATGAACGCCGCGTAGGCGGCGCGCGCGAGGCCCAGGTGCGTCCCGCACACCACCGCGGTCGCCCACGGCAGGAAGGGGGTGTTCCAGACCCTGGACGCGGCGTTCAGCACCGAGCGGTGCCGACCGTCCTGAAGGACCGGCAGCATCGGGAGGATGCGCGACTCCGGGACGAACACGTTGTTCGCGATGGTGGTGACGCTGCTCGACCCGCGCAGGCCCGACGCGTTCCAGTCGTTCAGGACTTCGAGGTCCGACATGGGCACCAGGATCAGCACCGGCTCGGGCTGCTGCCCCTCGACGATGCGCACCGCCGCGTGCGCGTTCCAGTTGCTCTGCGGTGCGGCGGTGTTGAAGCCCCACTTGCCGTTGAACACCGCGCCGCCGTCCACCGGCACCCCGGCCGCGCCCGGCGCGAAGGTGCCGCTGATGCGGGCGTCGCCCGAACCGAAGACCTCGTCCTGGACCTCGTCGGAGAACAGGCCGGCTAACCAGTTGCCGATGGTCCAGACCGTGCCGACCCAGCTGACAGCGCCGTCACCCAGGCCCATCTCGGTCAGGACGTCGACCGTCGTGGTCGTGTCGGACTCGTAGCCGCCGTACCTCGCCGGGAGGGTCAGCTTCAACAGCCCGGCCCCGGCCAGGGCGTCGATCGAGTCCGGGTGCAGGACGCGGTTCTCCTCCTGCCACGGCGCATTCTTGTTGAAGATCGGGACCAGTTCGGTCACCCGGCCGATGAGCTCTTCCCGCGATGGTGCGGTCTTGATGGTCATCTCAGTACTCCGTAACGTGCCCGCCCGACCCATCGGCCGGGGCATGGATGGTTGTCATCCGAACCCGATAATCCAAAGAAGTGCGGCCGGTCATCGTTGGCCGGCCCTCGGCGAACACGGCGTCGCCCCCCTTCTGGGATCAGTCGAAGAAATTGGTGAACTCGTCGATCACCGCCTGTGGCGCCTCGTCGACGAAGTGGTGGCCCGCGTCGACCACGACGACCTTGACGGTGCGGATCCCCTCCGGCGAGTCGGAGCGCTGCGCGAAGACGACCCGGTCCCGGTCCCCGGCGGCGTCGGGGTTGACCAGGGTGTTGTCGACCATCCAGTCGACCACGTGCGGGGTGCGCCCCGCCGACAGCTCCTCCGGCAGCCCGGGCGCGTGGTGGGCGGCGAACCACCACGGGGAGGGGGCCGAACCCACAACGGGCGGCAGGATCAGCGGCTTGCCGCCGCCGGCCGCGCAGTGCGGGCGGATGTCGTGCACAGTGGGGTAGGCGCTGCGGAAGTCGTCCCCCGGCGAACTGGCCGGTTCGGCGTCACTCGGGACGGTGGTCACTATTCCCGACGAGTCGGAGTAGTCGACTCCCGTGGTCATTCACACGCCTTCCTGATGGCCGGATCACCTGGTTAACGGTGTTTTATCGGCAAGCTATGGATCTCCTGGCGATCTTCGCTGCACTGTGCCGGTCATGTCGCGATCGTGGCGAACGCCATCGCGATCACTAATTCATCGTATGCCTGATGTCGCCCGGGGGTCTCTTCAATCCTGCTCTTCTCGGACGTCAGGCGGAGAGGGGGTCTCCGCCCGGGGCGAAAGTGTTGCGTGACGTTCGTGCGGGTCGGTCGCTCCCTCCGCGCGGTGTGCTGCGGGCCGCTGGGTGCCTGAGCTGAGGCGCAACCCGCGGGTAGCGCCTGGAGCCCGGCTTGTGCAACTATATAGTTGCACGTGTCGACAGCGGTAGGTCCGACGACAGCGGTAGGAGTCCCTCCGAGTGAAGACCGGATCGAGCGCGACGCCCTGCTTCACGCCCCCTGGGGCAGGTGTGGTCCCCAGTGGTGACGCCTGCGTTCTGGGTGGACGCCGAGGGGGGCGTGGCGGGCGCCGTGGCCGAGGAGGGCGCTTCGCTGATGGCGGAGAACCCGGCCTCGGCGAGGTCGCGGCACGGGTGGAGGAGGTCGAATCACCGACGTGACGACAACTGCTCGACCTGCTCGCCGCGCGGGGTGACGTCACCGCGACGACGCTGGGCTGGTCACCGGGTAGTCGGATCGGGCGTGAAGTGCGCTGTGCGGCTCGCCTGAGCGGAGGTCTACGGGTTCAGGAAAGAAAAGGATTGTGCCTTGACCGCCGACACGACTTCGCCGCCCGGTTCACCGGACGGCGGTTGATCCTGCTGTTCCTGCTCGGCGCGGGATTCATGGTGTCCGTCGACTTCTCGATCCTCGACGTCGTGCTGCCGGAGACCGGCGCGGGCGTCGAATAGAGCTGTCCGCGCTGTTGTTCGACCGGTTCGCCGACCTGTTGGCCGCCGCTATCCACTCCGGGCCGCCGGCGCTTGCTGCGAAACCCGGCTCATGGTCGGCGAGGGCGACATCCGCAGACCGCCACCCGCGCGGTAGAGCTGTCCACCATGCGCTTTTTCGAAGAAATCGAGCACGGCTCGCACCGGCACCCGCCGGACATGCCACGGCCCCGCTTCGCTGGTGCGAAGCGGGGCCGCATGACGAGATCAGGAATTGCCGCCCAGAACGGCCTTCGCCTGCTCGGCGAACACGCGCTCCAGTGCCTTCGAGGGGCTGTCGGCGAAATTGCCGCCGATCATCTTCGCGAAGTCGTCGGGGAAGATCTCCTCGACGCCCTCGTCGACCGCGTCGAAGATGGCCTTGGCGACGCTCTCCGGAGACACCTTCGGCACATCGCCGAAGTCCTTGGTCATCTCCGTGTCGACCAGACCGGGGAACACCGCGTGAACGGCGACGTTCTTGTAGGCCAGCACGGTGCGCAGCGCCACGGTCTGGCTGAACAGGGCGGCCTTCGACAGCGAGTAGCTGGGCGCCATGGGGACCGGCGAGATCGCGCTCAGCGAGACGATGTTGACGATCCGGCCGGACGCCTGGATCAGCGCAGGCAGGAAGGCCTGGGTCACCCGAAGCGTGCCTTCGACGTTGACGTTCAGGTGACCCTGCACCACCGCGGGGTCACTCAGGTCGTCGAAACCGAACGAGCCGGCGTTGTTCACCAGGACGTCGATCGACCCGACCTGCTCGACCGCGGCAGCAACCTGACCGGCATCGGTGATGTCCAGGGTGACCGGCACGACGCGGTCGTCCGAGTGGCTGAGCGGCTGCCGCGTTCCGGCGTACACCCGGCTCGCGCCCTTCGCCAGAGCTGCGTCGACGAGCGCCCGTCCGATACCCCGGTTCGCACCGGTCACCAGGACCGATTTACCCGAGATCGACATGTGTTTCCTCCACTTTGGCTAACTTTGATTACGACGGAAGCTGGATCGACTGCCGATGACGGAATACGTTGCGCGGGTCGTACCGCAGCTTGACCTGCTGCAGACGCGGATATGCGCCCTTGTAGTAGAGCTCGTGCCAGGGTGAGGACGACCTGTTCCACGCCCCATCGCTCAGGTCGGCGTCGCAGTAGTTCAGGTAGCACCCGTCGGAAGCGGCGTTCGGCACGGGAACACCGCCAGTATCGGCATAGACGTCATAGTACACCTGGCGTGCCCAGGCGATGTTCACCGCATCTTCGGCCGGATTCGACCACGGCGCCGCCCACAGTGCCTTGTACGCGGCATCGCGATGCTGAATGGCGGTGTCCGACTGGGGGACCGAAGCGGTCGCCCCACCGTAAGGGCTGAGGATGAGGTTGAGGTTCTTGTTCGATACGTCCGAACGGGTGAAGTAGCGGTAAATCGTCGAGGCCTGCGCCGCGGAGAACGGACGCTTCATGAACGCCGACTTGTATTCGGCGCGCAGCGTCGGGTCGTTGGCCAGCGGGTTGGCGGTGGACGTGTACCTCATGAACTGCAGCCACGGCATCGGAGAGGTCTGCGAGAAGAGCGGGGGCGCCGCGCCGTTGGCCAGGTGGGCGATGAACGAATCCATGATCGCCTGGGCGTTCGGCGTCGAGGCGTCGATCTGGGTCAGCGCGATGATCTGACCGTTCGACTTGTGGAAGACCTGGAAGAGGCAGGCGAGGTCACGGCCCGCGCTGGTCGGCGAGACGTTCGCGGCGTGCCAGGTGCCGTAGTTGATGAGCAGCTGGGAGAACTGAGCCTCGGTCAGGTTGTTCAGGTTCCAGCCGGTGGCGTTGAACAGGACCTTCGCGGGCGGGTTCGGCAGCAGCTTGCGCGGGTCCGTGCCGGTGACGCCGGGAGAGCGGAAGAAGTACCGCGTGATGACGCCGAAGTTCCCGCCACCGCCGCCGGTGTGCGCCCACCAGAGGTCGCGGTTGGGGTCGCT
This sequence comes from Actinosynnema sp. CA-299493, assembly GCF_050946825.1. Taxonomy (NCBI): domain Bacteria; kingdom Bacillati; phylum Actinomycetota; class Actinomycetes; order Pseudonocardiales; family Pseudonocardiaceae; genus Actinosynnema; species Actinosynnema sp. CA-299493. The sequence goes on along the minus strand of NZ_CP191993.1, from coordinate 5,647,859 downwards.
CGCCTCACGGGTCGCGAGGATCGTCTGCACCCGCCCCAAGGAGTTCACGGTGACGACCTCGACCGCGTAGAGGTGGTCGACCACCAGGCCGTTGCGGCGGACCAGCCATCCCCAGCCGCCGCCGGCGACGTGGCCACCGAGGCCGACCGTGTGGCAGACACCGGCGGGAATGACCGTGCCCCAGGTCTGGTACAGCTTCTCGTACACGTCCAATAACGTCGCGCCGGTTTCCATCGCGATCGAGTTGGTCGTCGAGTCGTAGTAGACCCGGTTCATGTTCGTGAGGTCGATGATGACCTTGGCGTCACCGCTGTAGACGAAGTCCTCGAAGCAGTGACCTCCGCCGCGGACCGTGATCTTCTTTCCCTGGCTGATCGCCGCGGCCACGATCGGGGCGATTTGCGCCGGCGTGTCCACGACGTAGACGTTGTCCGGCCTCGCCACCCATCGCGGGTTCAACGCCATGGTCAAGTCCGGGTACTGGATGTCGTCGACACAGATTGCCGGGGCGGTGCTCATCATGGTGTTGACCGGACTGCCGGTGGATTCGGCGGCCGACGCCGTACCCGAGAGCAGCGCGCTGTCGACGAGTACCGCACCGCCCACGGCGAGGGTGGTACCGGCGAGGAAGTTTCTTCGGCTGGGGCCTTGCTGCTTATCGGGCATGGCTGACTCCTTCACAGTGCTTATTGGGCTGCTGTCTCCTCCGCCTTGCTTATCGCGCATTGCTTATATCTCCTCCACGTTACTTATCGGGAATTGCTGTCTCCGGCACGTTCAGGCTGGGTGACCGGGCCAGCGGTTCACCGACTGAACGTGGATGTGGAGGCAGACATCTTCTATCGTGCGCAGTTATCGCCGTGCTTCCACCGGGCGAAGGTGTGCTCAGCTCGTCGGAGCGCCCAAGGGGTCGAACACGACGAGGGGGAACGTCCGGTCGACCTTGGCCTGCGAGTCGGCGACGTGGGGGTACGCGGCGGTGAAGGCGGCGAAGAGCTTCTCGTGCTCGATGCCTTCGGGGACGCGGGCCCGTACCCGGTGGATGGCGATGCCGCCGGCCCCGTCGGAGACCTCGATGGTTGTGTCGGGATGTTTGCGAACGTTGAAGTACCAGGCGGGATGCTTGTCGCTGCCACCGGCGGAAGCGACGACGATCCAGGTGCGGTCTTCGGGGGCGAACAGGCCAAGGGGACTCACGTACCGGGTGCCCGACTTGGCGCCGGTGTGGTGCAGGAGTAGCAGAGGAGTGCCCGCGAAGATGCCGCTCACCGCGCCGCCGTTGGCGCGGAACTCCTCGGCCAGCCGTCTGTTGAAGTCATTGCCGTATTCAGTTGTCGGTCCTGGCCCCTGTTTTTTGCAGGTGGCAGATGGACACGTCTGCGGCACCATTCTGCGGCCCTCAGGTGACAGTGAGGTGGCAAGTCACAGACTCGCGCACGACGGGACAGTAAGTGATTGGCGCGGCCCGGCGTTCGCGGATTGCCGAGTCGTGAGTGGCTTGCTTTCGTGGAGGATATCGCTGCGGAGAACCGAATGTTACCACCGACGTGCCTTCGCGGAGGGGACTCGTCCGCCGGGCTGCACTTTAAGCCATACAGAAGCCTAGGGGATGGACCCCAAGCCATACAGAAGTGTAATGGTCGGGTTCGGCTCGCGGCGTTCCGCTGACTCCGGCTTGGGGATGCAGTATGCGGCGGGGATGCGCTCAGGACGCATCGGTGCCGCAGATCGTCGCAGACTGCGATTGTTCCACAACGCGGTGTATGTATGGCGGCGCCGAAGGCGATTCGACCGGCTCTTCCGGCGGGGTCGAGCCGCATCCCGGTCGCCGGGCTGTTCTGCGTCCGCACCGGAGCCGCTCGACGCCGCGCACCAATACTGGAATCCGACATCGTGGTCATCCGGGACAACTCGCCAACGTGGACCACCTCGCCGACATCGTGCGCAACCGGCTCAAGGCCGCGTTCCTGATCAACATCCCGGTGAAACCGGGACGACGGCGCGGCGGGACTTTCGTAGATTGACCGACGTGACCAAGCCCGACTACCCCATCCGGACCCGGCGCCTGACCCTGCGCCCGTTCACCCTCGACGACCACGCCGCGCTGCACTCGTGGCAGTCCCGCCCGGACGTCGTCCGCTACCTGTACGGCGAAGCGCGAACCCCCGAGGAGACCGCCGACAGCCTGGCCTTGAAGGCGTCGGTGACGTGGCCGGAGAAGGAGGGCGACCACCTCGCGCTCGCCGTGGAGCGCGACGGCGAGGTGATCGGCGAGGCCGTGCTCAAGTGGCTCAGCGAGGCGCACCGGCAGGGCGAGGTCGGCTACATCTTCCACCCCGACCACCACGGCAGGGGCTACGCCACCGAAGCCGCCGCCGCCATGCTCGACCTCGGCTTCACCCACCTCGGCCTGCACCGCGTCGTCGCGTCGTGCGACGCGTTCAACGAGCCGTCGTGGCGCGTGATGGAACGGCTCGGCATGCGCCGCGAAGCGCACTTCCGGCACAACGAGGTCTTCAAGGGCGCCTGGGGCGAGGAGATGATCTACGCCATCCTGGAGGACGAGTGGCACCGGATGGCGGACAGCCGGTGGCGGCCGAGCGGCGCATGATGTCCGGATGCAGAGGTTCACGGAGGACAGCGGCGCCTACGAGCACTGGCTGGCGGACAACCAGGACCAGTACGTCGTCAACGCCGAACGCAGCCTGAACCCGGCCAACCTCATGCTGCACCGCGCCTCCTGCCACACGATCAGCGGCACCCCGACCCGCGGCACCACCTGGGTGGGCAGCTACGTGAAACTCGTGGGCACCCGCGTGGAACTGGAGACCGAGTACCCGACAGCCCGCGCCTGCCGCTGGTGCCTGTACCCCTAGGGCCGGCGCGCACGACGGATCTCCGGCCGGCGCAGGGCGTACGACGCGGGCGCCGCGAGCGCGTGACGGCGACCCCCGTCCAGCCGATCACCATCGCGGTCCGCCAGTCGATCCCCGCCGCGAAGGCCGCCGAGTTCCGCGACCGACTGGCCGCCCTCGTCCAGGACCTCCACGACGCCGAGCACCACGACGACGAGCACCACGACGACGGCGTCGAAGTCCGCCTGTTCACGGCGTACTACGCCGCGGACGGTCGGTGAGGGGGATCATCGGGGCATGTCGAGCCGGTTGGTCTGGTACGTCGCTTACGGGTCGAACCTGCACGCCGCGCGGTTCGCGTGCTACGTCGCCGGTGGCACGCCGGTGGGTGCGACGCGGGGGTTCCCGGGGTGCCGGGACACCGGACCGCCGCTCGCCACCAGGGCGTTGGAGGTGCCCGGCGGGATCTACTTCGCCACCGAGTCGCCCGTCTGGCTCGGTGGACGGGCGTTCTACGACCCCGGGTTGCCCGGCGTCGCCGCCGCCCGCGGCTACCTCGTCACGACCACGCAGTTCGCCGACGTCGCCGCGCAGGAGATGTACCGCGAACCCGGCGCGGACCTCGACCTGACCGCGGTGCCGGCCGGCGGCAGGCACGCGCTCGGCCCCGGCCGCTACGAGACCCTGCTCCACCTCGGCGAGCACGACGGCCACCCGGCGCTGACGTTCACGGCGCCCTGGAGCGCGGCCGACGTCGAGCACACCAAGCCCTCCGCCGGCTACCTGGCCATGCTCGCGACCGGCCTCGCCGAGACGCACGGCTGGAGCACCGGGCGGATCGCCGACTACCTCGCCGGCCGCACCCCGTTCTGGTCCGCGGCCGAGGTCGGGGCGCTCATCGGTCACGCGGAGCGCTGACCACGCGGTCAGTCCTTCGCCACCACCGCGTCGAGGTTCCCGTCGTCACCGGCGACGCACGACGCCTCCCGCGCGGTCGTGGCCAGGAACTCCGTCATGCACCGGCCGAACTGCTCGTAGCCCCGGTCGTTGGGGTGGAACGACTCCTGCAACGCGTGCCGCGCCCGCGCCTCGTCCCGCAGGCCGTCGAAGTCCACCGTGAGCCGGGTGAACCACTCGACGTCCGCCTTCTTGCCACCCATGCACGCCTCACGCCGGTCACCCGCCTTCGACAGGTCGAGGAACCGCGCCTCGGTCGCCTTCGCCGCCGTCCGCAGGCCCTCCGACAGCTGCTCGACCGCCTCGTCCCGCACCCACTCCAGGTCACCCGTGCGCAACGGGCACCCCGCCAGGTTCTGCAGGTCGAACGGCAACCCGGGCGCGACCGGCGCGGCGTAGGACTGCAACACCAACGTGTAAGAACGGGGTGTGTAACCCTCGTCCTGCAACACCCGGCGGACGTCGCGCAGCGCGCGCTCCACCTTGGGCGTCATCCGCTCGACCCGGGCCCGCCACTCGTCGGCCATGGTCTTCGCGCAGTCGGTCCGCCGCTCGATCCACGCCCGCAGGCACGCGCCGAGCACGTCGGCGAACCGAGGGTCGTCGTTCGCGCCCACCGCCACCACGACCACCGACACCCGGTACTCGCGCGCGATCGCTGCCAGCTGCCTGGCCTGCGAGCCCTCGGTGTTGCGGACCTGGTCGGTGATGCCGACCTGCTCGGAGTTCGCGCCCGAACAAGCCAGGTTGAACACCTTGTCCACGCCGGCGACCCGCGTCTGGCGCACCGACGCCTTGGTCGACCGGTGGCACCAGTTGTCGTTCTCGCCGTTCGTGCCCGGCTCGTAGGACCCCGCGCCCTCACCGGCCATCGTGCTGTCGCCCAACGCCACGATCGCGCGCGGCGCGTCACGCTTCGGCCCCGGCAACGCCGGGTACGGCGAGTCGCTGACCAGCAGCAACAGGGCAAGCAGGGGGAAGACCAGGGCAACGGACACGATTCGGCGCGACATCGGTGCCTATTCTACGGAGATCCGCCCGCCGCTGAGCGCCAGCGTGCGGTCCGCCGCCCGGTGCACCTCGTCGTGGTGCGTGGCGACCAGCACCGCCGAGCCCGCGTCGGCCGCCCGCCGCAGCACCCGCACCGCCGTCGGCGCGCTGCGCCGGTCCAGGTGCGCGGTCGGCTCGTCGGCCAGCAGCACCTTCGGCTCGCCGATGACGGCGCGGGCCAGCGCGACCCGCTGCTGCTGCCCGTAGGACACCTCGGCCGGATACCGGTCGGCCAACTCGCCGACGCCCAGCTCCACCAGCAGCTCGGTCACCCGGTCGAGCGAACCCCCGGTGCGGCCGAGCCGGATCGGCAGCGCCACGTTCTCCGCCAGCGTCAGCTCGCCGGCCAGGCCGAGCGCCTGTGGGAGCAACGCGCACACCTGCCACGACGGTGCGGACGTCCGCACCTCGCCGGCCATTTCCACCGTGCCGGAGTCCGCCCGGTCGAACCCCGCCAGCACGGCCAGCAACGCGCTCTTGCCCGACCCGGACGGCCCCGACAGCGTCACCAGCTCACCCGGCGCCACCTCCAGGTCGATCCCGCGCAGCACGTGCACCGGCCCGCTCGCGTGCCGGAACGTCCGCTCGATCCCCTTCACCAGCAACGCCGTCATGCCGCCAACACCCCGTTCCGCAGGTCGAACCTGGTGTCCGCCAACGCGATCAACCTCGGGTCGTGCGAGGCCACCACGACCGGCACGTCCCGCCGCGCGAGGTCCGCCAACGTCTCCAGCACCAGGTCCGCGGACGACGCGTCCAGCTGCGACGTCGGCTCGTCGGCCAGCACGACCGTCGCCTGCCGCGCCAACGCGCACCCGAACGACAGCCGCTGCTGCTGCCCGCCCGACATCGCCGACACCTGCCACGTGGCCGTGCCCGGCAGCCCCAGCCGCGCCAGCAGCTCGTCCACCTCCGCGACCCGGCCCGCCGCCTGCGCCGCCGCACGCAGGTTGTCGCCCACGTCCAGGTGACCGATCAGGTTGTCCGCCGGGTTCTGGAGCACCAGCGCGACGTCGCGCCGCCGCAACTCGCGCCGCGCGCGGGACGACAACCGTGCCGTGCCCCTCCCGCGCAGCTCCACCCCGCCCCGAGTCGGCCGCTCCACCAGGCTCAACACCCGCAGCAACGTCGACTTGCCCGACCCGGACGGTCCGGCCAGCACCGTCAACCCCGTCGCGGGCACGTCCAACGTCACGTCCGACACCGCGGTCACCGCCCCGGCCGGCGTGCGGTAGTCCACACCCACCTCGCGCAACCGCACCACGTGCTCAACCACGGATCAGCTCCCCGATCTTCGCCGAACGCACCGCGCGCACCGCGATCCACGCCGCCACCAGCACCACCAGCGCACTCCCCACCACCGTCGTCCCCAGCAGCGGCGCGACGTCCGGCACCCGCGGCACCGGGGTGAGCCGCGGCGCCGGGTCCAGCTTCGGCACGGTGAAGCCGGTGCTCGCCGCGCTCGCGGCCAAGCCGACGACCACCGCGGCGGCGGCCACCGCGCCCAGCTCGATCAGGTGGCTGCGCAGCATCGCGGCCGGTCCGAGACCCATCCGGGCGCTGAACGCGCCGGACAGCGCGTTCTGCCGCCGTCGCACCTCGACCGCCAGCAGCAGCGCGATCGACGCCACCACCGCCAGCACCGCGCCCAGCGCCGTGACGAACCCGAACGTCCACTGGATCGTCAGGAACGGCAGGCCCTGCACCGCCTTCTCCTTCTCGCCCACGGTGCGCGAGAACTCCACGCCCGCCGCCGCGAGCGCCGACGTCACCTCGGCCAGCGGCTCGCGCGACCACACGTACCAGGAGCCGATGTCGTCGCGATCCTCGATCACGTCCAGCGGCACGACCCAGCCGGACGTGCCGAGCTTCGGGAACGACGGCACCCACGCGTCCGGCTTGATCGGCGGCAGCCCGGGCAGCTGGACCTCGCGCCGCGGCACGTCGCCCACCCGCAGCGGCTCGTCCAGCAGCGCCGGGTCGATCTCGAACGGGAACGCGCCGTCGCGGAACGTCTTCGGGTCCACCACCAGCGCCGTGCGGTCGTGCTGCTCGACGAAGCCCACGATGGTGGAGTTGCCGCGCAACGCCTCCGGCAGTTCGGTGACGTCCGACGGGATCTGGGCGTAGCTGTCCGACCCCGTGTACATGCCGGACTTCACCTCCAGCGCGGTCCTCTGCGACCCGGCGATGGCGGTGCCGACCGCGATGGTGCCGACGGCCAGCACGCCGACCAGCAGCACGCCGGTCACCGGGCCGGCGCCGGCCGCGAGCCGCCGGATCGCCAACTGCGCGGCGGGCTTGGACCACAGCTCCGCCCGGTGCGAGGCGGCCAACGCCCACTTCGCCAGCCGGGCCGTCAGCAGCGCCGCCGTGAGCACGACCAGCAGCGGGAACGCCAACGCGGCGGCGTCGATGCGCGGCAGCCCGCCGACCTTCGTCGTGGTGGCCAGGCCGCTGTCCCGCACCCGGTTCCACGCCCACACCGCCAGGGCGGCGGTGGCCAGTTCCCACGGCAACGCGGTCAGCACCTCGCGCAGCCGGTTGCCGCTGCCCGCGACCTGGAACATCCGGTGCGTGCGCAGCGCGCCGGTGGCGAACGTGACCACGATGCTCGACGCCACCACCACGACCACCGCCAGCGCCGCGGTCGTCACGGTGCCCGGCGGCAGCACGTCCGACGGCGCGTACACGGGCAGCAGCAACCGCGCCGCGCCCAACCCGAGCGCGCCGCCGACCACCAGCGGCAGGCCCAGCTCCAGCACGCCCCGCCCGCCGAGTGCGAACGGGCCGGAGCCGCGCACCCACAGCAGCCGCAGCTCGGACTGGCGGCGCTGGGCCCACTGGGCGGTCACCGTGGCGACGCCGGCCAGGCCGATGAGCAGGCTGATCAGGGTGAGCGGCAGCACGGCGGAGCGCACGTTGACGGCGGTCTGCCTGGCGTTCTCCACCGGCAGGTCCAGCAGCGAGACCGTGCGGTTGAAGAGGTCTTCGACCGGGGCGATGCGGGCCGTGCCCTCGGCGAGCAGGGCCGCGGCTTCGTCGACCGTGCGCGGCACGTCGGCGGGGAACCGCACGGTGATGTCCGTGGGGCCGGTGACCTCCGGCGGCAGCGCGTAGAACGACTCGGCGCTCGGCACCCACACCACGGCGGTGGCCAGCTCGTCGCGGTCGAGCACGTTCGGCACGACGAAGTGGCGCTCCGAGCACCACCAGCCGGGCAGCGGGTCGATCACGTCGGCGTAGATCGCGGTGACCGGTGGCAGCCGCCCGCCCAGGCCCCGTTCGCCCAGCCGGAGGTCGGTGGTGACGGCGATGCTCCGGGGCACCCACAGGCCGTCCTTCCCACCGCCCTCCAGCACCTTCAGGTGATCCACGGCCCCGGCGCGGTAGCCGAACTTCGCGTAGGTCTGCCGGCCGCCGAAGTCCGTGCGCTTCTCCCGGGTGTACATGCCGATCAACGTGGGGTGGCCCACCATCGCCTCGGTGACGGTCTTCACCCCGTCGGCGACGTGTTCGTGGGGCACGCCCGTGGTGGACTCCAGCGACGGGTGCAGCGACTCCTCGCACAGCTGCCGCTGCTGGTAGTCGATCGCCGCGCTGCCGGACGCGGTCGAGTGCATCACGGCGGCGGCCACCACGAAGCTCAGCAGCAGCGCGGTGACCACGCTGACCAGCAACGTCAGCGGACTCGACAGGGCCGCGCGCGGGGCGGCTCGCCACGGGATCTGCACCGGCGAACGGTAACCGGCGCTCCCTCCACAGAGGAGGCTTTTCGGCACCGGCGCTGATCATCCGGACAACCTCCGGACAACGTGCCCTGTTGTCCGGTTCCGGCCGACCGATGCCGAACACGGGCCTTTGCTCCGGTTGGCGCGGGCCCGTTCGGGGTACCGGGACGGCATGGAACCCACAGTGCTGAAGAAGTCACTCGCGGTGCTGGTCAGCGGCGCGGCGCTGTTCCTCTCCCTCGGCGCCGGGTGCGAGAACGAGGGCGGCGGGGACGGGGACGACAACCAGCCGGGCGTCGAGCAGCAGGACGACCAGGACGGCGACCAAGGCGACGACCAGGAGGGTGACAACTGACCGCGGGCGGCACGCCGACGACGGCGTGCCGCACCGGACCCTCCGGCACGCCCTTGACATCCCAGCGGTGGTCTAGTCCAATTCTCCCACCTGGAGGCCGCCACCGCTGGGAGGAGACGCATGTCGCGCAGGGTCCTGTTCGCCAGGGTGGCGGTGGTGGCGGCGTTGGTGGTGGGAGCGGCGGCGGTCGGCTTCGCGCCCGCGTACGCCGCGTCGGTCACCGCGACGTTCACCAAGACGTCGAGCTGGGAGACCGGCTACACCGCGCAGTTCACGATCAGGAACGAGACCAGCGCGGCCGTCTCCGGGTGGAAGGTCGAGTTCGACCTGCCCGCCGGCACGACCGTCGGCGCCTACTGGGACGCGTTGCGGACCAACTCGTCCGGGCACTACGCGTTCACCCACCGCGAGTACAACGGCGGCATCGCGCCCGGCGCCGCGGTGACGTTCGGCTTCAACGCCTCGGGCGCCGCGAGCCCGGCCAACTGCAAGATCAACGGCGCGTCGTGCGCGGGTTCACCGACCACCACGACGACGACCACCACGACCACCACGAGCACGACCACCACGACCACCGGGCCGACGACGACGGCGACTACCACCACCACCGCACCGCCGGTCACCGGTCTGCCCAAGCGGGTGCTGGTCGGCTACCTGCACGCGAGCTTCGCCAACGGCTCCGGCTACGTCCGGATGAAGGACGTCTCCGACGACTGGGACATCATCAACCTGTCCTTCGCCGAACCCACCTCCGCCACCTCCGGCGACCTCCGCTTCGCCCAGTGCCCCGCGGCCGAGTGCCCGAACGTGGAGTCCGAGTCCGAGTTCATCGCGGGCATCCGGGACAAGCAGGCCAAGGGCAAGAAGGTGCTGATCTCCATCGGCGGCGCGAACGGCCAGGTGCAGCTGTCCACCACGGCCGCGCGCGACGCGTTCGTCCGCTCCGCCTCCGCGATCATCGACAAGTACGGCCTGGACGGTCTCGACGTCGACTTCGAGGGCCACTCGCTGTCCCTCGACGCCAACGACACCGACTTCCGCGCGCCCACCACACCGGTGATCGTCAACCTGATCCAGGCGTTGAAGACCCTGAAGGCCCGCTACGGCGCGAAGTTCGTGCTCACCATGGCCCCGGAGACGTTCTTCGTCCAGGTCGGCTACCAGCACTACGGCGGCAGCGGCGGGGCCGACCCGCGCGCTGGCGCGTACCTGCCGGTGATCCACGCGCTGCGCGACGACCTCACCCTGCTGCACGTCCAGCACTACAACTCCGGCCCGATCATGGGCCTGGACAACCAGTACCACTTCATGGACGGCCACGACTTCCACGTCTCCATGGCGGACATGGTGCTGGCCGGGTTCCCGGTGCGCGGTGACGCGACGAAGGTGTTCCCGGGCCTGCGGCAGGACCAGGTGGCCATCGGCCTGCCGGCGAACGTCAACGCGGGCAACGGCTTCACGTCCGTCGCCGAGGTGCACAAGTCGTTGGACTGCCTGATGAAGGGCGCGAACTGCGGCGCCTACCAGCCCAAGGCCGTCTACCCGAACCTGCGCGGCCTGATGACGTGGTCGGTCAACTGGGACCGCTTCAACGGTTTCGAGTTCTCCCGCTCGCACCGCGCCTACCTGCCCAGGTGATGACCGGCGGACCCGCCGGGACACCACCCGGCGGGTCCGCCCGGCTCACAACCGGGGGAACAGGGGCCGCGGCTGGGGCAGTTCGTCCGACAGCGTCACGCACTGCCGGAGACGCGCGCGGCCAGGGTCGGCACGAACGGGGTCAGCTCGCGGGCCAGGACGCGGCACGCGGTCAGCAGCGCGGTGACGGCGGTCGTCACCACCGCCCGTCCCGCGCCTGGTTCTCGCGGCTAGCAGCCGATGCGCTCGGAGCCCAGCGCGATGTCGTCCAGCCAGAGGTCGTAGCTGCCCTCGTTGGGCTGGTAGAGCTGCCAGCCCAGCTTCACCGTGTCGAACTCCGGGAACAGGAAGTCGACCTGGTTGCCGCCGTGCTCGCGGGTGGACACGGTCAGGTCCGGGTTGGGCTTGCCGTCGAACCACAGCGTGATCCGGTTGTCCGCGGCGTCCATCCGCCACTCGACGCACTGCCACGTGCCGGCCCGCGACGGCGCCGACTCGCGCCAGTTCGTCCAGTCGCCGGTCGGGCCGCCGTCCGCGCCGACGCCCCACAACGCCTCGTCCAACGTCGGCACGTACTGGCCGCCGAGCGGGCGCACGACCTCCGGGCCGTCGCCCGTGGCCTCGATCAAGGTGTAGTGGGCCCAGTCCGGCGCGTCCGGGAACGCCTCGACGCGCACCCGGACCCGGCCGTAGAAGCTGTTGCCGGGCGCGGCGAAGTCGTCCACCTTGAGGAACGCCCGCCCGTTGCCCTCGGTCCGCACGTGCAGCACCTTCTGGCCGCGCCGGTCGCGTTCGACCTCCAGCGAGCCGTTGCGGGTGTCGACGCCCCACTTGAGGCTGGTGCCCGCGCCGGTGGGCACGTGCTGGAAGTCCTCGCAGAACAGCAGGCCCGCGCGGGCGCAGGTCTTCAGCCGGTGATCGGCCCGATCGGGGCCGGCGGCATCCGCGACCGGCAGGGCGACGACCGACAGCAGGACGGCGAGGACCGCCGAGGACAACCGTTTCCGCACGGGTAGCTCCTTCTGCGCTGAGGGGGCAGCAGGAAGCTATCGGCTCTGGGAACGCTCCCATACCTCTGTCCGGCGCAACAGTCCTCGTCTGTTCGATGCCGCCGGCGGGTCCGGCGGGTGCTACTCGAAGCGGGAGGGATCGCCCGCGCCGTGCCGGACGACCTCCGGCTCGCCCTGGGAGAAGTCCACGACGGTGGTCGGCACGGTGCCGCAGTCGCCCGCGTCCAGCACGGCGTCGACCACGTGGTCCAGGCGTTCCTTGATGTCCCAGCCGTGGACCAGCGGTTCGTCCTGGTCGGGCAGCAGGAGGGTGCTGGACAGCAGCGGCTCGCCGAGCTGCGCCAGCAGGGCCTGCGCGACCGGGTGGTCCGGGATGCGGGCGCCCACGGTCTTCTTCTTCGCGTGCATCAGCCGGCGCGGCACCTCGGTGGTCGCCGGGAGGATGAACGTGTAGCTGCCCGGCGTGGCCGCCTTGATCGCCCGGAAGACCGCGTTGTCCACGTGCACGAACTGCCCGAGCTGGGAGAAGTCGCGGCACATGAGCGTGAAGTGGTGCCGGTCGTCCAGGTGTCGGATCTGCCGGATCCGGTCCAGCCCGGCCTTGTTGCCGAGCCGGCAGCCGAGCGCGTAGCAGGAGTCGGTCGGGTAGGCGATCAGGCCGTCGGACTTGATCAGCTCCACCGCCTGGTCGATGGTCCTGCGCTGCGGGTTCACCGGGTGCACGTCGAAGTACCTGGCCATGCGGGGAGCCTAGTGTCCCCGATCCGCACCCGCGTGTCCTACCTCCGGAACGCGAGAGTCCTACCTTCAGAACGCGAGAGTCCTACGTTCGGAACACGCGTGTCCTACGTTCGGAACACCCGAATTCAACGCTCAGGCGAACGCGGGCACGGCGCCGAGCGCGAAACCCCGTCGGATCCACGTCCGTGCGCCGGGCCGGGCAGGACGCAGAACACCGTTATGGCAGGCCACCCGTACCCGAATCGCGATCACCCACCTTTGATGACGGTGTCGTAACACCGGCGCCGACAATCGTGATCTTTCCTCTTGTTCCGTGACTACTCAGAATTCATTTGTCGACGGCGACGGTCACACTATCGCGTGGATGATGCGCACGGTCGGATTTAGTTGATCATCCTAAGTGGACATGTCCGGTCGACGCGGTCACGATGGGGCAAAGCCGGGGAAGTCGGACGCGGAGATCCTGCGTCACCCCCGGTCTGTTCACGTTCTTCGCTCGAAAGCAGAACACCACTCATGACCGCACAGGCACCCACGAAAACCCGAGATCGAGAGCACGACCGACACACGATGCCCGTCCACCTCGTCGGCTCGCTGCCGCGACCGCTGTGCGACGACCCGGCCACCGCCATGGACTGGTTCCTCCGCCACCGGGGCGACGCCGCGCTGACCGCCCTGCCGTGCGACCGCGATCCGCGCTGGATCATCGACTGGCTCACCCACCACATGTCCTCCGTGCCGGCCCTCGAACAGGTGCGCGGTGGTGAGAGCCGGGGCTACGACGACATGCCGTACTACCGCGTCCGGCCCGGCCAGCGGCTGTGCGCGGAGGAGATCGGCCTGTCCCGCGTCGAGCAGGCCGACGCGGCGTTCGCGGCGCTGGACCGCTTGCGCCTCACCGGGACCGGTGAACAGCTGCGCGTGCAGGTGGGCATCCCCAACGCCCTCGACCTGGCGGTGTTCGCGTTCGGCTCGATCGACGCCGCCCACGAGTGGCTGCCGACCATGCAGGTCGCGGTCGTGCACGAGGTGACCGAACTGGTCGCCCGGTGGGGTGACCGGCTGCAGCTCCAGCTGGAGACGCCCGCCGTGCTGGTCGCCTACCACCTCACGCCGCCGGCCGCGTGGCCGGCGCTGACCACCGAGCTGTCCCGGCAGGTGGCCGGCGTCCTGGCCGCCGCGCCGCGCACCCAGTGGGTGCTGCACCTGTGCTACGGCGACCTGGAGCACGTGCCGGTGTTCACGCCGAGCGACCTGCGGCCGGCCGTGCTGTTCCTCAACGCGCTGGCCGACGCGCTGGCCGAGCGGGGCGCGCCCATGCCGACCGTGCACCTGCCCGTGGCCAGCGGCAGCAACCCGCCGCCCACCGACCCCGCGTTCTACGTGGAGCTGAAGCGCCTGCGGCGCGGGGTGGAGGTCATCGCGGGGGTCGTGGCCGAGGACTACCCCGAGGAGACCCGCGAGGCGCTGCGGCTCACCGTGGAGGCGCTCGACATGCCGGTGGCCGGCGTCGCGGCCGCGTGCGGGTACGGGCGACGGACCGAGGACGCCGCCGCGGCGAACCTCGGCCTGGCCGCCCAGCTCGCGCAGGAGTGGAGCGCGCGCTGACCGCGCGGGCGGTGGGACGTCCGGCGTCCCCGCCGCCCGCCACCGGCTCGTCGGTGGAGCGGGGGAGGGCCGGCGCCGCCCCCGCTCCCCGGGCCACCACCGACCGGCACGTACGGTGAAGGCTGGTTGAGCCGTTGGAATCACCGAGGAGTACCCGACATGGCCGAACGATCCCGTGGCAAGAGCGGTCGCGTGGTGCGCACCGAGTGGATCGCGCCGCAGATGATCCGCGTGGTGCTCGGCGGGGAAGGGCTCGCGGACTTCGCCGTCGGCCCGTACACCGACAGCTACGTCAAGCTCGCGTTCCCGCTGGACGACGTGCTCTACCCCGAGCCGTTCGACCTCGCCGCGATCCGCGCGACCATGCCCCGTGACCAGTGGCCGCGCACCCGCACGTACACGGTGCGCAAGTGGGACGACCGGGCCGGCGAGCTGTGGATCGACTTCGTCACGCACGGTGACTCGGGCGTGGCCGGCCCGTGGGCGGCGAAGGCCCAGCCGGGTGACGTGCTGCACTTCGCCGGTCCCGGCGGCGGGTACGCGCCCGACCCGGACGTCGCCTGGCACCTGATGGCCGGTGACGAGAGCGCGTGGCCCGCCATCGCGGCGGCGCTGGAGGCGTTGCCCGCCGGCGCCCGCGCGGAGGTGTTCGTCGAGGTCGAGGGGCCCGAGGACGAGCAGGCCGTGCGGTCGGCGGGTCAGGTGGACCTGCGGTGGCTGCACCGCGCCGGCGGCCCCCGCGGACGACTCGTGGTGGACGCGGTGCGGGCGTCGGCGTTCCCCGAAGGCGTGGTCCAGGTCTTCGTGCACGGCGAGGCGAACATGGTCAAGGACCTGCGCGGGCACCTGAAGGTGGACCGGGGCGTCCCGCGCGAGCAGATGTCGATCTCCGGCTACTGGCGGCTCGGCGCGGACGAGGACGGCTGGCAGTCGTCCAAGGGCGAGTGGAACCGGCGGGTCGAGCAAGAGCAGGGGTAATACCGGGTCAGTGCTTCGCGATCGACTCCAGGTAGATCTCCGCGTGGGTGCGCGAGTCCTTGATCAGCTCGTCGCTGAAGGCGGCGACGTCGTCGCCGATGAGTTCGAGGACTCCCTTGCCCGCCGCCACGCCCTCCTCGAAGAAGTCGACGATCCCGGACAGCAGGGCGCCCTCGGTCAGCTCGACCGGTCCGACCTTGAAGAAGTACCGCTGCATCTCCTGGTACACGATCCGGTAGTCCGGCGGGAGCGCCTTGACCCGCGCCAGGTGCGCCCGCCACTGCCTCTTGCCCTCGATGATGTCCTGGATCCCCACGTCAGCCTCCCAGCCGAGCCAGTTTCCGCGCGACGTTCCGGTTCAGCTGCTCGCGCCACCGGTCGCGGAAGGTCCGGGCTCCCTCGCCGCCGGCCAGCGCCGCGCAGAAGCCCCCGATGTCGTCGCCCAGCACCTCGTGGATGCCCAGCCCGTCGGCCGCCGTCTCCTCGAGCAGCCCCAGGGCGCTGTCGAGGATCGGCATCAGGTTCCGGCCGGTGAAGTCCCCGTAGAAGAAGAGGTGGCCCTTGATCTCCTCCCACGCCGCCCGGTGGTCGACCGGCAACGTCGCGGCACGGGCTTCGAACGCCTTCCAGTCCCTGGTGAGATCGCTGCCGGTGATGGTCTCCCAGAAGTTCATCCCCCACCCTCCTTGAGCTTCTCGATGCGCGATGTGACGTACTCCCACTTCGCCCAGAACGTCGCGAGCTCCGCGCGCCCCGCGTCGTTGAGCGCGTAGAACTTGCGGGGCGGGCCCAACCCGGACGGTCGTTTCGTCACCTGGACGAGCTTGTTCTTCTCCAGCCGCAGCAGGATGGTGTAGACCGTCCCCTCGACGACGTCGGCGAAGCCGAGTTCGTTCAGCCGGCGCGTGATGGCGTACCCGTAGGTCTCCTCGCTGCCGATGATCTCCAGCACGCAGCCCTCGAGCGTGCCCTTCAGCATCTCCGTCAGGTCGTCCATCGGGGGTCCTCTTCGATCCTTCCCAGTACTCGGTAACACCGAGTACTACTACACGGTACCACGGAGTAGTGGATGTCCGGTGAGGGCGCGCGTGGTGGAGTGGTCCGGGTCAGCCGAGCGCGTCGCGCAGGCCGAGGCGCACCGGCGGCGGCAGGGGGTCGCGGGCCCGGAACGCCTGGAGGAAGTAGGCGGCCAGCCGGCGCGAGGCGGCCACCGCCGCGTCCACCGAGTCGGTGACGAGGCCGTTGTTGGCCATCAGCACGAGCGTCAGGTCGTCGAGGGCGAAGTCCGGTCGGAGCATCCCGGTCCCCTTCGCGCGCTCCACCACCCCGGCGAACGCCTCCTCGGCCCGCGCGCGCATCTCGTCCACCGGCACGGCGTCGGGGAACGCGGTCAGGAACGCCGCGCTGAACCCCCGGTCCCGGGCCTGCATCTCGCACAGCTTCTCCACCACCCGGCAGAAGCCGCGCCACGGGTCGGCGTCCTCCGACGCCCGGTGCACCTCGCCCGTGCAGGCTTCGATCTGCTCCGCGAACACCTCTCTGACCAGCGCTTCCTTGGTGGGGAAGCGGCGGTAGAGGGTGGCCACGCCCACCCCGGCGCGACGGGCGATCCCGGTCATCGACACGTCCAGGCCCTCGGCGGCGAACGCCTCCCGCGCCGACGCGACGATGCGGTCGCGGTTCTGCCGCGCGTCGACGCGCAACCGAGTCGTCTCGTCGGGCACGTCTCTCACTTTAGCTCAACTGGAGGGTGCCTTCCGGTTAGCGTGTTAGCGTCGATGTGGAAGGCATCTTCCACTTGTGCGAGAGGTGAGGAATGCGCGCAGCGCTGTTCGACCGGTACGGCCCGCCGGAGGTCCTGTACGAGGGCACGGTGCCCGACCCGGAGGTCACGCCGGGGCACGTGCTGGTGCGGGTCCACGCGGCCAGCGTCAACGGCGGCGAGCGGATCGGCCGGTCCGGGAGCCTGAAGGTGCTGCTCGGGTCCAAGTTCCCCAAGCGGGTGGGCATCGACTTCGCCGGCGAGGTCGTGTCCGGGCCCGGGTTCGCGCCCGGCGCGCACGTGTGGGGCGGGCTGCCGCGCGGCCGGTTCGGCAGCGCCGCCGAGTACGTCGTCGTGCGCCCGCGCCAACTCGCGCCCAGCCCCGCCGGCCTCGACCTGGTCCAGGCCGCCGCGTTGCCGGGCGTCGGCACGACCGCGATCACCGCCCTGCGCGACAAGGCCGGGCTGAGGCGGGGCGAACGGCTTCTCGTGCGCGGCGCGAGCGGGGGAGTGGGCAGCATCGCCGTGCAGGTGGGCAAGGCCTACGGCGCGCACGTCACCGCCCTGGCGGGCGAGCGCGCGTTCGACTTCGTCCGCGGGCTGGGCGCCGACGAGGTGGTCGACTACCGCACCGACCCCGCCGACCTGGGTCGCTTCGACGTCGTCCTCGACACGTACGGCAGCACGCCCCGCGCGTACCGCCGCCTGCTCGGGCCCGGTGGCCGCATGGTCGGCATCGCGGTCCGCTCGGCCGCCGACATCGGCTACCTCTTCGCCTCCGCGGTGTTCGGCCCGCGTCGCATCCGGTTCTTCAGCGGCAACCCCAAGTCCGAGCTGTTCGCCGACCTCACCGCGCTGGTCGAGAGCGGCGCGGTGAGGCCGGTGGTCGACACCGTCCACCCGCTCGCCGACACCGCCGCGGCCCACCGCGCGCTCGAAGCCGGTGGCGTGCGCGGGAAGCACGTGATCCGGGTCGTGTGATCAGACGAGCGGGCTGAGGGTGTTCTCCGCGCCCACCCGGGCCCGGTCCACTGTGGAACCGACTCTGCGGTGCGGCTACCTGGTGCTCCCGGGTCAGGGGACCCGCAGGTCGGCGATGTTCCGGAAGCCCGCCGCGTGCAGCCGGCGGGTGCGCCTGCTGTCGATGCTGGCCCTGACCGGTGACCCGGGCGGCCCGCCGCCGGAGCCCGAGCCGATGAGGACCGAGACGATCGCCAACGGCAGCAGGACGGTCCGCACCGTCATCGCCCACGGCGCCTTCAGCCCGATCCGGCCGCCGTCGGACATCCGCACGAGCCGCGTGCCGGTGACCAGGGCGCCGAGCGCGCGACCGTTGCCGTAGCACAGGCCGTACAGCGGGGGGACCAGGACGAGCAGGGCGATGAGGGACAGGGCGAGTCGGCCGTCGTCGATCTTCCCGGCGGTGCTCAGCACGCTGAGCACGACGAAGCCGACGCCGACCGCGAGCAGGTACACCGCGAAGTCGACGAGCCAGGACAGCAGTCGGCGCAGCTCGCCGGCGCCGACGTGCAGCACGCCGTCGGGGAACGAGTCGACGCGTGCGGCAGCCTTCGACCCGAGGACGTGGACCGTCTCGGCCCTGATGATCTCCAGCCTGGTCGGCGGCCGGTTGATGCCCGGAGCGGCCATGGGGTCCCCCAGTCGGTTCGTGACCGGCGACATTCTGCCTGATCTCGAATCCGACTTCGGGGCGAACGTCGCAACCCACGACGTGCTCCCGCGCGGACGGCTCGCGTCTAAGGTCCAGGTGTGCCGACCGAACTCAGCCCCACCGCGCGGGCCCTGCGCGCCGTGGAGATCCTCCAGGCACGCCCCGGCGTGACGGCGGGTGAGCTCGCCGCCGGGCTGGGCGTGACGGAACGGGCCGTGCGCCGGTACGTCGGGATCCTCCGCGAGGCGGGCATCCCCGTGGAGTCGACCCGCGGTCCCTACGGCGGGTACCGGCTCGGGCGCGGCACGCGGCTGCCGCCGGTCGTGTTCACCGAGGCCGAGGCGCTCGTCCTGGTCATGGCGGTGCTCGACCACCCGGCCGACGACCTCGTGGACACGGCCCTGGGCAAGGTCGTCCGGGCGCTGCCCGAGCACGTCGGCAAGCAGGCGGCGGCGCTGCGCGAGCACGCGTCGGCCGCGCCCGACCGGAACGCGGCCCGCCCGGACCCGGCGACGACCAGCGCGCTCGTCGCCGCGATCGCCGCCCGGCGTCGCGTGGTGATCACGTACCGCCCTGACTCCGGCGGCGAGTGGGAGACCGAGGCGGACCCGTGGGCGGTCGTCGTCCGGCACGGGCGCTGGTACCTGCTGTGCCACTCCCACCGCGCGGACGCGGTCCGCACCTACCGGGTCGACCGGGTCCGCGCGGTCCGGCAGACCGAGCACGGGTTCGAACCGCCCGCCGGCCTCGACCCGGTGGCGGTGGTGGAGGAGAACCTGGGCGCCGGCTGGGAGTTCCCGACCCGCGTCGTGTTCCGCGCGCCGCCGGAGCAGGTGGCGCCGTGGGTCCGGCCGCCGATGGGGCGCCTCGAACCGCTGGGCGACGGGTGCGTGCTCGTCGGCAGCACGAGCAACCCGGCCACGTACGCGCAGGAGTGGCTGGCGGCCGTGCCGTTCACCTTCCGCGTCGAGGGCGGTCCGGAACTGCGGGCCGCGGTCGCGGCGCTCGCCGCGCGGTTCGCCGCCGCCGTGGACTGAGCACGACCACCGCCGCCACCGCGCACAGGACCGCGGTCCACGCCAGGGTCGCGTCGGTCGAGGTGCGGTCGGCGACGAGCCCGGCCAGCCACGGCCCGGCGGTCTGACCGGCCGCGAACAGCGTGGTGAACGCGGCCAGCGTCGCGGTCAGGTCGGCGGCCGGCACGGCGTCCCGGATGAGCGCGGTGACGGCGGCCGGCACACCCATGAACGTCGCCCCGTAGACGATCGCGGAGCCGAGGATCACCAGCGGCGTCGGCGCCACCAACGCCAGTGCCGCCCCACCGCCCAGCACGCCCAGCACCGTGGCCAGTGCCCGGGTTCCCGGCCAGGCGGCGATCGGCCGGCTCCACAGGACCGGCGCCGCCACCACGGCCAGGCCGAGCGCCGTCCACGTCAGCACCACCTGCCAGGTCGGGGCGCGGCGCTCGACGAGGTAGGCCGACAGGAACGTGATGTAGGTGATGTAGCCGAGCGCGAACAACGCGTACGCCGACGCGACCCGCCACAGCGGGCGCACCCGTGCGCGGCCGACCGCCGTGGCGGGCGCCCCACCGTCCGCGCGGGCCGCGGTCCAGGAGACCAGGGCCGCCAGCCCGGCGGCGGCGCCCAGGACCACCCAGGCGGCCCGCCAACCGCTGCCCTGCAACGGGATCGTCACCCCGCCGAACGCGATGCCCAGACCCGTGCCCGCGAAGTACGCGGTGATCGGCGTGCCGGACCCGACCCGGGTGGCGATGCGCGAGGCGATCACACCACCGGCGATGAACACCACCGCCCCCGCCACGCCGGCCGCCGCGCGCACCACCAGCAGCACCGCGAAGTCGTCGCTGATCGCGGTGGCGGCCAACGCGATGGCCGTGCCGACCATGCTCCAGCGGAACGCGGCCGTGACGCCCGAGCGGCGGACGACGGCCGCGGTCACCAGCGCGCCGAGCAGGTAGCCGAGGCCGTTGGCGGTGCTCATCGCGCCGGCCTCGGCCAACGTCCAGCGCAGGTCGTCGCGCATCGCGGGCAGGAGCAGCCCGTAGGCGAACCGGGCGAGCCCGAGTGCGGACGCCGTGCCGAGCGCGAGCCGAGCCGCCTGCCACATCGCGTGCCCCCGGTGAGATCGAACCGATCGGTACCATCCGGCACGCTAGCAGTCGATCGAACCGATCGGTACCATCTGCGTCATGCCGGTGGCCAAGGGCTCCACGATCGATCCGGAACGCACCCGGGCCGCGATCCTCGACGCGGCCACCCCCGTGCTCTACGAACGCGGGCTCGACGGCATCGGCGTCGCCGAGCTGTGCACGCGCCTCGGCGTGTCCAAGGAAACGCTCTACCGGCACTTCGGCACCAAGGACGGCTTGGTGCGGGCCGTGCTGGAGGCCCGCAGCGACCGGGTGACGCGGTCGCTGGCCGCCGCCGTCGTGGCCGCCGGACCCGATCCCGCCGACCAGCTCACCGCCGTGTTCGACACCTTCCAGCAGACGTACGACGAGCCACGGTTCCGGGGCTGCGCCATGCTCAACGCCGCCGCCCAGCACCACGTCGAGCCGGTGCGCGCCATCACCGCGCGCCACCTGGACCGCTACCTCGACACGCTCGTCGGCATCGCCGAACGCGCCGGGGCCGCGGATCCCCGGCTCCTCGGGCGACAACTCCTCATGCTGGTCGAGGGCGCCACCGTGGTCGCCACGCACCACGGGCCGACCGGGGCGGGCGACCACGCCCTGCGCGCCGCGCTCACCCTGCTCGCCGCCGCGTCCTGACACCGAACCCGTTCGGTGGAGTGGCTCACCGGGCGACAGCGGCACCATGGGCACAGGGGGAGTGCTCGTGGAATTCGGTCGGAGAACCTTCGTCCAGGCAACCGGACTCGTCGCGCTCGGCGCGTGGGACAGCGATTGGGACCGGCTGCGCCGCGTGCTCACCGGCAGGCTGGTCCTGCCCGGTGACGACGTCTACGACACCGTGCGCCGGCCGTACAACACGGTGTACGCGCACCGCAGGCCCGCGGCCGTCGCGCTGTGCGCCGACGAGTCCGACGTCGCGCGGTGCCTCGACTTCGCGGCCGGGCAGGGGATTCCCGTCGCCGCGCGCAGCGGCGGGCACAGCTACGCCGGCTACTCGGTGCCCGAGAACGGTCTCGTCATCGACCTGTCCGCGCTGCGCGCCATCCGCGTCGACCAGCGGGGTCGGGCGGAGGTCGGCGCGGGCACGCGGATGATCGACCTGTACGACGGGCTGGCGCGGACCGGCCGGTTGCTGCCCGCCGGGTCGTGCCCCACGGTCGGCATCGGCGGTCTCACGCTGGGCGGGGGTATCAGCGTCGTCGGGCGCGCGTACGGCCTGACGATCGACCACCTGCGCGCCGCGCGGATCGTGACGCCGGGCGACCGGCCGCGCCGGACCGACGACCACACCGAGCCCGACCTGTTCTGGGCGCTGCGAGGTGGCGGCGGCGGCAACTTCGGCGTCGTCACGTCGTTCACCTTCGACACCGAGCCCGCGCCGGACGTGACCGTGTTCGTCCTGGGCTTCCCGGCAGGGGCGGCGACCGACGTGCTGGGCGCGTGGCAGGAATGGGCGCCCGACACCCCGGACGGCCTGTGGTCCACGTGCGACGTCCGCGCCGGCGCCCCGCCGTCCGCGAGCGTCGCGGGCACCTGGATCGGGTCCGGGGACGACTTGGGCCGGTACCTCGACCGGTTCGCCGCGAAGGTCGCGCCGACCGCCCGCACGGTCCGGACGATGGACTACGGCGACGCCATGCGGTTCTTCGCCGGCTGCCTGCCCGAGTGCCGGCCGGACGACGGCTCGCCGTTCGTGGCCTCGTCCAGGATGCTGCACCGGCCGGTCGACCCGGCGCGGGTCGTCGCCCTGCTGGACGGGCGGCGGACGGGACGGGCGCAGTTCGACGCGTTCGGCGGCGCGATCGCGCGCGTGCGGCCGGACGCCACCGCGTTCCCGCACCGCCACGCCATCGCCAGTGCGCAGGCGTACGTCGACGTGGTGGGCGTCAGCGAGGCCGAAGCCCGGCGGATCCTGGCCGACCTGCGCGACGGCATCGGCCACGGCACCGGCTACGTCAACTACGTCGACCCCGACATGCCGGACTGGCCGACCGCCTACTACGGGCGGAACCTCCCGCGCCTGCGCCGGGTCGCGCGCCGCTACGACCCGGACCGCGTCCTCGCGTTCCCCCAAGGGCTCGCCTGACCCGAGCGGTGGTTTCCGTTGACGGTGAAGGAGCAGGAACGGGTCCCACCCGGTGTGGCATAGGCGTCCGGGGGTGTTCGGGGCTACCCTGGGAGCGCTCCCAGGAGAGATTCCCCGCCGTCGTGGACCCTTCGGAAGGAGTTCCATGCGAAGCACTGTCCGCGCGTTCGTGCTGGCCGGACTGATGGCCGCGTCCGCGGTCGTCGCCGCAGCCGGGCCGGCCCAAGCCGACACCACGATCTGCGAGCAGTACGGATCGACCACCATCCAGGGCCGTTACGTGGTCCAGAACAACCGCTGGGGCACGTCGGCCACCCAGTGCATCAACGTCACCTCGACCGGTTTCCGGATCACCCAGCAGCAGGGCTCGGCGCCGACCAACGGCGCGCCGCTGTCGTACCCGTCGGTGTTCCTCGGCTGCCACTACTCCAACTGCTCGCCGGGCAGCAACCTGCCCATGCAGGTCAGCCGGATCCGCAGCGCGTCGTCCTCGATCAACTACAGCTACGTGGGCGGCACCTACAACGCCTCCTACGACATCTGGCTCGACCCGACGCCCAAGACCAACGGGGTCAACCAGATGGAGATCATGATCTGGTTCAACCGCCAGGGCTCGATCCAGCCGATCGGCAGCGCGGTCGGCAACGCCACCGTCGGTGGTCGCAGCTGGCAGGTCTGGCGCGGCAGCAACGGCGCCAACAACGTGATCTCCTACGTCGCGCCGTCGCCGATCTCGTCGTGGTCGTTCAACGTGCTCGACTTCGTCAACGACGTCCGCAACCGCGGCGCGATCACCACGTCCTGGTACCTGACCAGCATCCAGGCCGGTTTCGAGCCGTGGAACGGCGGCACCGGCCTGGCGGTCAACAACTTCTCCGCCTCGGTCAGCGGCTGATCCGGTGACCTGGCCGGTCCGGGCCGACGCCCGGACCGGCCTTTCGGCGCGCTCTCGGGCTCTCGGCCGGTCGGTCGGTCGGACGCGACCGTCGGCGGTTTGCGACGAATCCGTGTAACCCCCATAATCAGTTACATGGCACTGAGCTGGAAGCTGGTCATCGACACCACGAACGCACCCGCCCTCGCGGACTTCTGGGCCGCGGCCCTGGGTTACGAGGTGGAGGACCCGAGCGCGCTCATCGAGCAGCTGCTGGCGGCCGGTCACCTCGGCGAGGAAGCGGTCATCGAGCACAACGGCCGCAAGAACTTCCGCGGGTACGCCGCCGTCCGCCACCCCGAGGACCCGTTCGACGCGGCCAGCGGTGTGGGTCGCGGGCGGCGACTGCTGTTCCAGGACGTGCCCGAGGCCAAGTCCGGCAAGAACCGCCTGCACATCGACGTCCACGGCGAGCCGGGCGACCTGGACGGGCTGGTGACCCGGCTGGAAGGGCTCGGCGCCGTCCGCGTCAGCGAGTTCGACAAGGGCCCGGCCGGGCACTGGTGGGTCATGCGGGACCCGGAAGGTAACGAATTCTGCGCTTCCTAGGGACGAAACGGACACAGAGGAGTGACGGGAGCGGTGATCGGGTACCTGAGGCTCACTTGACTCGAAGGAGTGATCGTGACCGTCTCCGGAATCATCAGCGCCCTCATCGTGGGCCTGATCATCGGTGCTCTCGGCCGGCTGGTGCTGCCCGGCAAGCAGAGCATCCCGATCTGGCTGACCATCGTGGTCGGCATCGTCGCGGCCTTCATCGGCACGTTCATCGCCAACGCGCTCGGCGTCGGCGACACCCGCGGCATCGACTGGATCGAAGTGGTCATCCAGGTCGCGCTCGCCGCCGTTGGTGTCAGCCTGGCCGCGGGCTTCTACACCCGCAAACGAGTCTCCTGACCTCCTGACACCCCGCCTTCGCCGAAGCCTGACCTCCCGCGCACCCGCCGGAGGTTAGGCTTCGGCCATGTCGAGATGGCGCGGTCGGACGGCGGACACCGCCGTGGCGATCGCCGCCGGCCTGGTCGCGCTGCTGGGGCTGGTGGTGCAGTCGGCCGGCATCGGCACCGCGGCCGAGTGGGCGGCGCTGGTCGTCGTGCTGGTCTCCGCCGGCGCGCTGGTCTTCCGCCGCCGCCACCCCGTCCCGGTCGGCGTGGTGGCGCTGGCCGCCGTCAGCGCGTACGGCGCGTTGCTGCACCAACCCGGCCCGGTCATGGTCGTGTTCGTCGTGGCGCTCTACACCGTCGTCGACGAGGGGCGCCTCGCCGTCGCCATCGGTCTCGGTGTCGCCTCGGTCGTCGCCTTCGCCTTCGCGGACAGCTTCAACCGGACCGGCAACGGCGCGACGTTCCTGCACGCCGGTTGGCTCATCGCGGTCATCGTCGGCGTGACCCGCAACCGCCGGGCCTACCTCGCCGAAGCGCGGGCCCGGACCCTCGCCGCCGAGCAGCGGCTGGAGGAGGAGACCCGGCGACGGGCCACCGAGGAACGGCTGCGCATCGCCCGCGAGCTGCACGACGCGCTCGGCCACCACCTGTCGCTGATCAACGTGCAGGCCAGTGCCGCGCTGCACCGCCCGGACCCGGTCCGCTCCGAGCAGGCGCTCACCGCGATCAAGCAGACCAGCAAGGACACCCTGCGCGAGCTGCGCACGACGCTCAACGCGCTGCGCCGCGAAGGCGAAGCGCCGCCCGGCCTGGACCGCCTCGGCGACCTCGTCACGACGGCGGGCCGGTCGGGGCTGGAGATCCGCGTCGAACTCGCCGAGACCCGGCCGCTGCCGCCCGACGTCGGACTGGCCGCGTACCGGATCGTCCAGGAGGCGCTCACCAACGTGACGCGGCACGCGGGGGCGACCGCCGCCGTGGTCCGGGTCCGACCCGACCACGACGACGTGCTCGTGGAAGTGGAGGACGACGGCACCGGCGCGCCGGGCGTGCCCGGCAACGGGATCCTCGGGATGCGGGAACGGGCGCAGGCGCTGGGCGGCTCGCTGACCGCCGGCCCGCGCCCGGACGGCGGCTTCCGGGTCCACGCCCGCCTGCCGCTGCGCGCGGATCCGGTGCCGGCGTGATCCGCCTGCTGCTCGCCGACGACCAGACCCTCGTCCGCGCCGGGTTCCGGTCCATCCTGGACGGTGAGGACGGCATCGAGGTGGTCGGCGAGGCCGCCGACGGCGCGGAGGCGGTGCGGCTCACCCGGCACCTGCGGCCCGACGTCGTCCTCATGGACATCCAGATGCCCGGGCTGGACGGCCTGGCCGCCACGCGGGAGATCACCGCGAGCTCGGACGTCCGCGTGATCATCCTGACCACGTTCGACCTGGACGACTACGTCTACGGCGCGCTGCGGGCCGGTGCGAGCGGTTTCCTGGTCAAGGACACCGAGCCGGCCGAGCTGATCCACGGGGTGCGGGTCGTGGCGCGCGGTGACGCGCTCATCGCGCCGTCGATCACCCGCCGGCTGATCGCCGAGTTCGCCACCCGCGCCACGCACCCCGACCCGGGACCGAGGCTGAGCGCGCTCACCGACCGCGAGCGCGAGGTGATGGCGCTGGTCGCCGCCGGCCTGTCCAACGACGAGATCGCGGCGCGGTTGGTGCTGAGCCCGGCCACCGCGAAGACCCACGTCAGCCGGATCATGACCAAGGCGCGGGTCCGCGACCGGGCCCAGTTGGTGATCCTCGCCTACGAGTCCGGCCTCACCGTTCCGGGCTGGGTGACCGATCAGGCGGTCACGCGACGGGACCGTGCCAGCGCCACCCCGCCGAGGACCACGGCGACGAACCCGACCACCAAGGCCACGTAGGCGCCGCCCCGGCCGTTGCCCGTCCCGATGCCGCTGTCGGAAGTGACCGCGACGAGCCCGCCGAGGGCCAGGCCGACGAGCCCGGTCGTCAAGGACACGAGGGCTCCCCGGCGTCCGGTGCTCGTGCCGAGGCGGCCGGTGGGTCGGGCCAGGGCCAAGCTCCCGACCACCGAGCCGGCCAACCCCAGCACCCCGCCGAGACCGGCGCCGATCCGTCCGGGGCTCATCGTGTAGACACTGGCGGCGGCAAGCACATCGGTGACAAGCATCGGGATTCCTTCGCTCGGACAACAGGTGCGAGCAGCGTAGGAACCAAGAAGGGTGCGAGTCGTCACGCCGGAGTTGCCGATCGCCCTACCACCGGAGTCGTACACCGCCCTCTCGCCATACCACCGCAGTGGCGCCCAACCCCGAGAGTCCTGGAGGTAGGACTCTCGGGGGTTGGTGGAGGTGGCCGGCCTACGATGGCGGTGTTGAGCCTGAGGAGTCCGGGAGAGCTGTGCGGCACGTGCGGGTGGTCGGACTGGCCGTCGTGGTGGTGGCCCTCGCGCTCGCCGCCACGGTGCTCGACCTGCCCGGCCCCGAGCAGCTCCGGAGCTGGATCGACGGCAACGGCGTGCTGGCGCCGCTGGTGTTCTTCGCGGTGTGCGCGGTGGGCACGGCGGCGTTCTTCCCGAAACCGGTGCTGGCCACGGCGTCCGGGTTGCTGTTCGGCGTCCTGCCCGGACTGGTGATCGCGGTGGCGGGCTTCACCACGGGCGCGTTGATCGCGTTCTTCGTCGCACGCCTGCTCGGGCGGCGGTCCGTGGCGCGGTGGCTGGGCTCCGGCAGGCTGAAGGTGCTCGACGCGGTCTTCGCCCGCAACGGCTTGGCCGCCACGGTGGTGCTCCGCCTGCTCCCGGTGATCCCGTTCGCGATCTCCAACTACGGCGCGGGCGTCACCGCGGTCACGCCGAGGTCCTTCGCCGCCGGGACCGCGCTCGGACTCCTCCCGACCACCGCCCTGGCCGCGACCCTCGGTGACGCCGCGCTCGACCTCGACTCGCCCCGCTCGATCGCGGCCGGTGCGGCGTGGTTGGTGCTGGCTGCGGTGGGCGTCGTCTGGGGCAGGCAACTGCTCCTGCGGTCGAAGGGCTGATCACCGGTCCAGGACGGCACGGGCCAGGTCGTCGGCCACGGCGTGCCGGTAGGGGTTGGTCGCCGGACCGGCCGCCGTCGGGTGCACGCGGTTGGTCAGCAGCAGCACGAAGGACCGGCTCCCCGGCTCGATGACCAGCGACGTCCCGGTGTAACCCGTGTGACCCACCGTGTACGGGGTGGCCAGCATGCCCATGAACGCGGGCTTGTCGACGTCCAGGCCGAGCCCGCGGGCGGCGCCGGGGATGGCCGCGTTCCAGTTGGTCGTCATCGCCCGGACGCTGTCCGCCCGCAGGACGCGCCGGCCGTCGTGCTGCCCGCCGTTGAGCAGCACCTGGGCGAAGACCGCGAGGTCGCGCGCGGTGGAGAAGACGCCGGCGTGCCCCGCCGTGCCACCGAGGTACCAGGACGTGGAGTCGTGCACCTGGCCCCAGATCAGCCCGCGCGAGCCGCCCGCGTACTGGGTCGGCGCGATGCGCGGTCGCAGGCTCTCCGGCGGGTTGAACATGGTGTCGCGCAGCCCCAGCGGCTCGGTGACCTCCGCGGCCACGAGGTCGGGCAGCGGCAGGCCGGTGACCCGTTCGAGCACCTTGCCGATCACGATGAGGCTCAGGTCCGAGTAGACGTACCGCGTGCCCGGCTCCGACCGGAGCGCCACCGCGTAGACCGCGGCCAGCCGCAGCTCGACCGTCGGGTGCGAACCGAGCGCCAGACCGGCGGGCAGCCCGGAGGTGTGGGTCAGCAACTGCTTGAGCGTGACGTCCTGCTTGCCGTTCTGGGCGAACTCGGGCAGGTAGCGCGCGGCGGGCGCGTCCAGGTCGATCAAGCCGCGCTCGACCAGCCGCATCGCGACCGCGGTGGTGAAGAGCTTCGAGATCGACGCCACGTCGAAGATGGTGTCCTCGCGCATCGGGATCCGCTGCTCGGGCGGCAGTTCGACGCCGTCGGACCCGTAGCGCAGCGCGTCGCCCACCGCCGCGTGGCGGGCGATCACGCCGTTGCGCGCGGCCAGCACCACACCGCCGGGGAAGGCCTGGGGCGAGGCGAGCACGCCCGCCTCGACGTCGGGCGCCAACCGGTCGACGTGCTCGGCCGCCAGACCGGCCTGCCGCGGCGTGCCGTGCCGCAGGCGCTGGTCGGGGAACGGCCCGTCCCAGGGGGAACCGGGCCGCCGGGTGATGGTCAACTCGGCCACCACCGGCAGGTGGTCCGACGCGCCGGTGGCGACCACCCGCGTCTCGCGCACCCGGGCCGGGTAGCCGGCGGCGACGTAGTCGATGCGCTTGGCCGGCGCCGCCGCCGGGTAGGTCAGGCCGGGGGACGACGGGTTCGCCATGGCCCACGCGTCGACCAGTTCCGTCCACAGTGGAGCGAGTTCGGGCGCGTCCGGCGGCGCGTTGAGGTCGCCGAGCAGCACCCGCGCCTCGCCCCGGTCCTCCGCCATCACGCGCAGCATGTCGGCGACCTGCGCCCGGCGCACCGCCGGATCGGCGCGGTAGTCCAAGTGGGTGTCGTAGACGTGCACGTGTTCGCCGCGCACGTTCAGCACGACCTCGGGGAAGCCCGGCGCCGGCGCGGGCGTCGGGTTCGGGACCTGGGTGGAGAGCCTGGTGATCGAGTGGTTCTCCGCCGCGATGATCGGGTGCCTGCTGAGCACCGCCACGCCGTACTGCCGCCGGGGCCGGCCCGGTTCCGCCGGGTCCAGGTCGTAGATGGGCGCGAAGTAGACGTCCATGCCGACCGCGTCCGCCAGCTCCGCCGCCTGGTCGCGCCACTCGCTGCGCGCCATCCAGTGGACGTCGACCTCCTGCACCCCGACCACGTCGGCGCCGGAGGCCGTGATGTCCGCGGCCACCCGTCCCAGGTCCAGCCTGCCGTCCACGCCGACGCCGGTGTGGATGTTGTAGGTCATCACGGTCAACGGCGGGTTCGCGGCGGCCTCCGGCTCGGCCGTCGCGGACGGGGTCGCGACCAGCAGCGCGCACAGGACGGCGGTCGGCAGTCGGCGCATCGGCTCAGCCCTCCCAGGTCAGGCCGTGGCCGAACGGGTGCAGCGCGGTCGTGGGATCGCCCGCGACCGGGATCGTGACGGGCAGCTTCCCGACCGGGGCGTGCTCGCCGTACAGCACCCGCACCGCCGACTCCACCGAGACCTCGGTGTAGGAGTAGGTCGCGAGGTAGTTCCGCGCCTCCGGGAAGTACGCGATGTCGTACGGGTCCCGGACCGCGATGACGACGACCGGTCTCCCGGTGGCCAGCAGCGCCTTCACCAGGTTCTGCTGGCCGACGTCGGTCCACGCCCTGTTGGTCGCGACGATCGCCAGGTCGGCGGCGGTCGCACCGGCGACCGCGCGGTCGATCGTCGCCTGGTTCGGGTTCGAGCCGGTGACCAGGGCGTTCGCCGTCGCGGCACGTCGACCCACGGCGGCGGCGAGCCGTTGCGGCACCGGGTCGGCGGTCGTTCCCCAGCCGGTGGTGAAGACGGAGGCAGGCGGTGTGCGCAGGGGCAGGATCGCGTTGCGCACGAGCGTCGTGGTGCGGTCGGTGATCCGCTGCGCGGCTTGCTCGTTCGGCGCGGTGCCCACGACCTCCGGCAACTTCGCCGGGTCGACGAACCGGTCGTCGAACAGGCCGCGCTTCGCCTTCATCCGCAGGATCCGGCGGACCGACTGGTCGATGCGGCGCTCGGTGAGCTCGCCGCCGCGCACCGCCGCCAGCACCGAGTTGAAGGCGAGGTCGATGTCCGGCGGCATCAGCAGTTGGTCGACGCCCGCCTTCAGCGCCAGCACGGGCACGCGGTCGTCGCCGTACTTCTGCCGCACGCCGGCCATCCCGAGCGAGTCGGTGATGACCACGCCGTCGTAGCCGAGGCGGTCGCGCAGGATGCCCGTGATGATCGGCCGGGAGAGCGTGGCCGGATCGCCGGCCGGGTCGAGCGCGGGCACCACGATGTGCGCGGTCATGATCGAGTCGATGCCGGCCGCGATCGCCCGGCGGAACGGCGGCGCGTCCAGCCGCTCCCAGTCCTCGCGGCTGTGCCCGATCACCGGGAGGCCGGTGTGGCTGTCCACGGCGGTGTCGCCGTGCCCGGGGAAGTGCTTGGCGGTGGCCGAGACCCCGCCCCGCTCGTAACCCCGGACCTGCGCCTCGACCAGCCGGGCCGTCAGCTCCGGGTCCTCGGCGAACGACCGGACGCCGATCACCGGGTTGAGCGCGTTGACGTTGACGTCGGCGACCGGCGCGAAGTCCTGGTTGACGCCCATCGCGCGCAGTTCCCGACCGGCGATCAGGGCCGCCTCGCCCGCCGCCTCCGGGTCGCGGGCCGCGCCCAGCGCCATGTTGCCGGGGAACGGCGTGACCGGCTTCCCGATCCGCGACACCACGCCGTACTCCTGGTCGGTGCTCACCAGGGCGGGGATCGACGACACCCGCTGGATGCCGTTGGACAGTGCCGCGACCTGCGCGGGGTCGGCCGTGTTGCCGGACCACGCGAAGTAGATGACGCCGCCGAGGTGGTACTTCCCGATCAGCTGCTCGGCGTTGTCCACGCCGTGCTGGCGCTGGTTGGCGGCGACCGAGGCCGGGTCGGACGTGTCGACCGTCGAGCCGTAGGCGTAGGTGACGAACAGCTGGCCGACCTTCTCCTCCAGGCTCATCCGCCGCAACGCGTCCGCCACCACGTCACCTGTCCCGGCCGCCACCGCCGGGGTCGAGCCGAGCAGCAGGGCCGACACGCCGACGAGCACCTGTCGACGGTTGAAGATTTTCCTCATGCGCTCTCCTACAGTGAGGAAATCACCGATCCGGTCGAATGTACGCAGTCACCGCCGACGCGGACATCGCCCGTTCGGGGGGCAATGACCGGAGCGGTGATCCGCCGACCGCTGGAACCGCCGACAACCCGTGGATCAGGGCGTTGTGGTGCACGAGACTGGCAGTATGGGTGCGAATGAGCGGGACCTGTGGTCGTGGGCGGTCACCGATGACGAGGTCGAGGAACGGCGGCGGCACACCGAGCGGCTGGTGGGGCAACGCATCCGGGCGGTCCGCTACTACACGATCGACTACCGGCGTGGGGACTTCCGCCCCGAGTTGGTCGACGGGGGGCCGAGGGTGGTCGACGTCGATGCCGAGTGGGAGGAGCCCACCTGGAGCCACGCCGGCTTCGACGCCGTGGACTTCGGTGTCGAGTTCGAGGTGGAGTCCGGTGCGCTCTTCTCGCTGACCTGGGACCCGCCGGGCGAGCGGGAAGGGATCGGGCTGCGGGAGGTCGCCATGCTCGGCCCCTACGTCAGCAGGGACGCGGATGTGGCGATCTGGAGCGTCGGCGACCGCACCGACACCTGGGCGTCCGTGGTCGGGACGCCGATCACCGGCGTCCGGCTGCACTACCGCTGGGAAGACGTGGCTCGGGCCTTCTGGTGCCCCCACATCACGTTCGACACCGCGGGCGCCGCCGTTCACGTCGTGCTGGGTGATGCGGAGGACGGCGTGCTGGTCCCGTCGTCGGACAACGTGGCGGTCCTCCACCCGGCGACGCCTCTGCCGCGGTGGTGACGTCCGTCGGCTAAGTGTCGTGGAACGCGCGTGAGGTGCCCGATCGCGCGTAGACGCCCGGTGCGGTGCCGAGCATCCGGCGGAAGTGCCGGGTCAGGTGGGACTGGTCGTAGAAGCCGACGGCCGGGGCGACCTCGGCCGGTGGCAGGCCGTCGAGCAGCAGCCGGCGGGCCAGGTCGACCCGGCGGCCGGTGAGGTAGCGGTGCGGTGGCAGGCCGAACTCGCGGGTGAACGCGCGGACCAGGCGTTCCGGGCCGGCGGCCAGCCGGGTGGCGGCGTCGGCCAGGGTGAGGCCGTCGGTGACGTGCGCGTCCAGCAGGTCGCGCAGCGCACGGGCCAGGCCGGGCTCCGCGTCCGGCGTCGCCGGCGCGCGGCGGGCGAGGTGGGTGCGCAGCCGGTCCCGGACCAGGGCCAGCCTGGACTCGGCCTCCCACTCGTCGCCGCCGTGCAGCACGCCGTGCAGCTGGTGCACGCGCAGGCGCAGCGCCGGGTCGGCGAACGCCGGGTGGTCGACCGCCGCGCCGACCAGTTCCGTGCCGAGGACCGACGTGTCGAGGTAGAGGACCCGCTTGCGGAAGCCCTCGGACGTCGCGTTGCGGCCGTCGTGCGGCACGTGCGGCGGGAGCAGGGTGACGGAGGCTGGTGGCGCGCCGTGCTCGCGGTGGTCCAGGCCGTAGGTCACCGTGCCGGTGTCGACCAGCAGCAGCGTCCACGCGTCGTGCGTGTGCGCTGGGTAGGCGTGGTCGGTGAAGCGCGCGTGCAGCACTTCGACGATGCCGGGCACGGCGGGCCGCCACGCGGCGATGTCGGGGCCCACGTCAAGAACGTACAAGACTGGCGCCGGTCGGTTCGGCGACGGTGTGGCGGTGGAACGATTCGAGACGAAGTTCGCCGTCCTGCTCCGGGACGACCTGGCGCCGTGGCAGGCGTTGAACGTGACCGCCTTCCTCGCCAGCGGTCTCACCGCGGCCGTGCCGGAGGCGGTCGGTAAGCCGTACGAGGACGCGGACGGCACGAAGTACCTGCCGATGCTCGGCCAACCGGTGCTCGTGCTGACCGCGGGCAAGGAACTGCTGACCGCCGCGCACGCGAAGGCGGTCACGCGGGGGCTGGCGCTGGCGGTGTTCACCTCAGACCTGTTCGCCACCGGCAACGACGTGGACAACCGCGCCGCCGTGCGAGCCGTGCACACCGACGCCCTGGACCTCGTGGGCCTCGGCGTGCACGGCCCGCGCAATGCGGTCGACAAGGCTCTGAAGGGCGCCCGGATGCACCTTGACGCCCGGCTTCAGGGGCGGAAGGCGCGGAGGGTGGTGGTGACCAGGGCGTCGGCGAAGGCGTCGTCCAGGGGGCCGGAGCGCAGGAGCCAGCGTTGGGTCAGGGGCGCGTACAGCAGGTCGATCAGGAGGTCGAGGTCGGTGTCGGGGGGTAGTTGGCCGGCGGCTTGGGCGCTGCGCAGTCGTCGTCGCTTCGCCTCGCGCATCGGGCCTTCCATCTTCTCCCGGTAGACGGCGGCCAGGTCGGGGTCGTTGATGATCTCCGTGTTCAGCGCGCGGATCGGGGCCTCGAACGCCGGGTCGGAGAACTCGGTCGCGGTCGCGCGGAGGACCGCCTTCAGGTCGTGCTCCAGGTCTCCCGTGTCCGGCAGCTCGATGCCGCCGCCGTCCGGCCGTTCGCTCAGCGCCAGCAGGGAGTCGAAGACGACCGCGCCCTTGGACGGCCACCAGCGGTAGATCGTCTGCTTGCCGACGCCCGCGCGGGCGGCGATGGCCTCGATCGTCAACTTGGCGTACCCGAGGTCGCCGATGAGCTCGCGCGTCGCGGTGAGGATCGCCACCCGGGAGCGTTCGCTGCGACGCGTGCTGTTCGGCGTGGGGCTGGTGGGCATGGTGGGCACTCTACTGGGAACGAGACGGTTCGTCTTGACTTACGCCGACGGGTCTGTCAGGGTTCCCGCATCGAGACGGAACGTATCGTCTCACAAGATGGGGGAGACGCCATGACCCGCGAACACACCCGCACCTGGTTCATCACGGGCGCCTCGCGCGGCCTGGGACGCGCGTTCACGGAAGCCGCGCTCGCGGCGGGCGACCGGGTCGTCGGCGTCGCCCGCGACACCACGCCGCTGGACGGCCTGGTCGCCGAGTCCGGGGGCAGGCTGGTCGCCTTCCCGCTGGACGTGTCCGATCGGCAAGCGGTCGTCGCCGGCGTGCGGCGGGCGTTCGCGGCGTTCGGCAGGCTGGACGTCGTCGTCAACAACGCCGGTGGCGCGTTGCTCGGCATGGTCGAGGAGGTCACCGAGGAGCAGGCCCGCGCCCACCTCGACACCAACTTCTTCGGCGCGCTGTGGGTGAACCAGGCGGTGGTCCCGCTCCTGCGGTCGCAGGGGTCGGGCCACATCCTCCAGGTCTCGTCGATGGGATCCGCCGGCGGCTTCGCGGCGACCGGCCTGTACAGCGCGGGCAAGGCCGCGCTCGACGCCATGAGCGAAGCGCTGGCCATGGAGGTCGAGCGCTTCGGGATCAAGGTGACCATCCTGCAGCCCGGCGGGTATCGCACCGACCTGTTCACCCTCGGCCTGACCACGACCGGGGAGGACCCCGCCTACGCGCCCCTGCGCACCTGGCTGAACGGGCTGTGGGGGGAGTCCGAGGACTTCGACCCGGATCTGGCCGCCTCGGTCCTGATGCGGGTGGTCGACCTGCCCGAGCCGCCGAAGCGGCTGGTCCTGGGCGGCGCGGCCTACGGCATGGTCCAGGAGATGAGCCGGGCGCGCGCGGCCGAGCTCGCCAAGTGGGAGCACCTCAGCCGTCAGGCGGGCTGACCCGGGCCGGTCCGCCCGCCGCCGTCGTGGCAGCGGGCGGACCGGTCGGGTCAGCCGGTCAGTCGGTCAGTCGAATCAGGACGCGGTGCAGGTGAGCACCGGGGCGCCCGCGGTTCCGGAGGCGACGAAACCGAACGTGGTGCTCGCGCCCGAGCCCACCGCGCCGTTGTAAGCGGCGTTGCGGGCGGTGATCGCGGACCCGCTCGTGGTCAGGGCCGCGCTCCACGAGGAGTTGATCCGCTCACCGTTGGCGAACGTCCAGCTCACCGCCCAGCCGGAGATCGGCGTGGCGCCGGCGGTCACGCGCGCCTCGACCTGGAAGCCGCCGGACCACTGCGAGGTCACCCGGAAGGTGGCCGAGCAACCGGCCGAGGGGTTGCCCCCGGTCGTGGTGGTCGTGGTCGTAGTGGTGGTGGTGCTGGTCGTCGTCGTGGTGCTGGTCGGGGTGGTGGTGGTCGTGGTGCCACCACCGGTGAAGTTCACGTCGCTGCACGCGTAGTAGCTCTGGTCGAGGTGGCTGGCCTGCCACACCGTGAACAGGACGTGGTGGCCGCTGCGGCCGGGCGCGTTGACCTCGATGGGCGTCCGGGTGCCCGTGGGGATCCTGCCGGTCTGGCCGACCAGCTCCAGGTCGCCCCACTTCAGGGCCTGGGTCTTCGGGTCGAAGCCCTGCTTGGTGGAGTAGACGCGGATGTAGTCGGCGCCGTGCGAGGACGTGTCGTTCAGGTTCATGGTGAACTGGTTGGGCTTGGTCGGGGCGTTCCACGCGCCGACCTTGTCCATCGCGGCGTAGCGGCCGTCGAAGGTCAGGCCGCCGCTGCACAGCTGCCCGTCGGGGATGGCGCCCTGGTGGTTGCCGGCGACGCCTTCGCGGAACAGGCCGTTCCAGTTGTACATCGCGGACGGGTTGGCCTGCCACGCCTGGTAGCACATGGGGTCTTCGGTGGCCATCTGCTGGGACGGGCCGTTGGGCCACCGGTTGTGGCAGCCGTAGTGGCGCGACGGCGGGTCGCTGACCGCGCCGTGCGCGGCGGCGTTGCCCGCGCCGAAGGTCACCAGCACGGTCGCCAGCAGGGTCAGGCAGGCGCCGAGGACCGCGGCGGCCCGCCAGGCGGCGGACTTGCCGCGGGCCGGTGCGACCTCCGCCGCGGTGCCCGGTGCCCGGCGACGCCGGTCGGGGACGTCTTGGGAGAAGCGAAGCATGTGTACCGCCAAATCTTCGTTGATCGACGACGTGGAACCGCGGGGGTGCTTCCGCGCGACTCTGGGAGCGCTCCCAGAGCGGTGTTAGTGTCAGGTCGTACCACCTGGTCGGCATCCGCCATTCGGGTTACGGGCTCGCAAAGCGGCCAGGTGGACCGAGCACGCGGGACTGATCAGACGCTGAGGTTGGAGCCATTCGGGGGCTTGCGCAACGTTGCGCAAGGTGACACGAGGCTGGACGACGATCACCCGCGTCGATGCCCACCGGTGATCTTCGCCGAGGAGGATTCAAGGCGTCGAAGGGGGAACAGGGTGCCGCGCACGGAACGGCCACTGGTCGAAGAGGACACCCCGGTGCTGAAGTTCGCCGGCGACCTGCGACGGTTGCGGCGCGTCGCCGGGCTGCCGTCCTACCGCGAGCTCGGCCGCCTGGCGAACTACTCGCCCGCCGCGCTGTCCGAGGCGGTGGCGGGGCGGAGGTTGCCGAGCCTGGCGGTGACCCGGGCGTTCGTCCGCGCGTGCGGGGGAGACGTCGAGCAGTGGACGGCCCGCTGGCGCGAGTTGGCCGCCGAGGGGCCGGCCGACGGCGACGCGCCCTACGTGGGACTCGCCGCCTACCAGGTCGCCGACGCCGACCGGTTCTTCGGCCGCGAGGCCGAGGTGGGCAGGCTCCTGGCCCTGGTGCGCGAACGGCCCTTCGTCGGGGTGTTCGGCGCGTCCGGCGCGGGCAAGTCGTCGTTGCTGCGCGCGGGCCTGGCCGCCCGGTGGGACGCGCACCTGGTCATCACGCCCGGCTCGGACCCGATCACCGAGTTGGCCGCGGCGCTCGCCGACGACCGGTCCGCGGTCGAGGTGCGCGCCGAACTCGCCGCCGACCCCGAGCACCTGCGCGTGCTGCTGCGCCAGGCCGCCGACGACCTGCTGCTGGTGGTCGACCAGTTCGAGGAGGTCTTCACCCTCTGCCCGGAGGCCGACCGCGGCTGGCTGGTGCGGGCCCTCACGCACGCCGCCGGCGCCGCCCGCGTCGTCATCGGGGTGCGCGCCGACTTCTACGGCCACTGCGCCCGGCACCCCGAGCTGCTCGAAGCGCTGCACCGCTCGCAGGCGCTCGTCGGCCCGATGAGCGCCGAGCAGTTGCGCCGCGCGGTCGTCGAACCCGCCGCCCGCCAAGGCGCCTCGCTGGAGAACGCCCTGGTGGCCCGCCTGATCGCGGACGTCGCCGCCCAGCCGGGCGCGCTGCCGCTCGCCTCGCACGTGCTGGTCGAGACGTGGCGGCGTCGCCGTGGCGCGGTGCTCACGTTGACGGGCTACGAGGACGCGGGCGGTGTCGAGCACGCCCTGGCCCGCAGCGCCGAACAGGTCTACGACGCCTTACCCGAGCCGGACCGGCAGGCGGCGCGGCAGGTGTTCCAACGCCTGGTCGCACCCGGCGACGGCACCGGGGACACCCGCCGCCGGGTCGGCCGCGTCGAGCTCGACGCGGGCGACGCGCTCCTCGACCGGCTCGCGGCGGCCAGGCTGGTCACCCTCGACCGCGACACCGTGGAGCTGACCCACGAGGCGCTGCTGCGCGCGTGGCCGAGGCTGGTGGGCTGGCTGGACGAGGACCGCGAGGAGCTGCGCGCCCACCGCAGGCTCACCAGCGCCGCCGACGCCTGGCTCGCGCACGACCGCGACCCGGACGCGCTCTACCGCGGCGTCCACCTCGACCAGGCCCGCCGCCTGGCCTCCCGCCTCAACGCGGCCGAGCGCGAGTTCGTCGACGCGGGCCTGACCGCCGAACGCGACCGGGAGGCGGTGCGCAGGCGTGGCGTGCGCCGGCTGCGGCGCTTCGTCGCCTGCCTCGCCGCGCTCGTCCTGCTGCTCACCGCCACCGCCGGGTACGCGGTCACCACCCAGCGCGCCGCGACCCGCGAGCGCAACCAGACGCTGTCCATGCGCGCCGCCGACCACGCCCTGGACCTGCTGACCCGCCCGCGCGAAGCGGCGGCGCTCGCCCTGGCCGCCTACCGCGTCGCCCCCACCACCCAGTCCCGCGACGCGCTGCTGCTCGCCCGCGCGGCCGCCGCCACCACCACCCTGGGCAGCGGTCACCTGCGCGTGCCCGGCCGCATCGCGGTGACCCAGGAGTTCGGCCCCGAGTTCGGGTCGCCGGGGAGCATCCGGCTCTGGTCCGGCCCGGAGCGGCAGCAGGCCGGTGGGATGCCGGTGCCGCCCAACGGTTTCCTGAACCTGATCAGCGCCGACGAGCGCACCGCCCTCATGGTCGTCGACCGCGACGAGTTCCAGGTGTGGGACCTGGGCGACCCCGCCGCGCCGCGCGTCACCACCACCATGACCGACTGGCCGTTCCCCCTCGGCGTCGACGCGGCGGGCACCCTCATGACCGCCGTCGAGGACGACCGAGCGGTCCACTGGCGTCCCGGCGACACCACCCGCACCCGCCTGCCCGTCGACGGCGTCGAGTACGCCATGCCGTTGGACGACGGCACCGGCGTGGTCCTGGCGCGCCGTGACGGCGATCGGCGGCAGGTGGAGGCGTGGTCCCTGGACGGGCGGGTCACCCCGGTGTTCAGCCGCGACGCGCGACTGGCGCTCGTGGCGGGTCCGGGAGGCGTGCTCGCCGTCTCCGACCTGGACGACGCGCACCTCACGGTGCTCGACGGGACCAGGACGGTGCTGGAGGCGGACGGCATCCCGGAGCAGGCCGTGGTCGAGTTCTCCCGCGACGGCGGGGCCGTCACGGCGATGCACCGGGACTCGGTGTGGCTGTGGCACCTGAGCGGTCGGGAACCGCTGTCGCTGCGCGCGCCGGGGGTGGAGTTCAGCTCGGTGCGCTACGAGCACGGCGAGCTGCTGATGGTGGACACCCGCGGCGCGCTGTGGCGGCTCGCGGTGGACGTCGACCAGGTGATCCGCGAGGTGTGCCCCGAACTGGTGGACGTCGACTGGGCGGCGCACTTCCCGGGGGTGGCGGAACGGCCGCTGTGCCCGTGACGGCGCCGGGAGGGAGGTCGGACACCCGCCCGGCGCCGTCACGGAGCGTCAGCCGAGCCGGTAGGCCCGGAGCACGGTCTGGCTCAACTCGCCGCCCCGGCCGTCGGTGGCGTGCACGCGCAGCGAGGCGAACGTCCCCGGCTTGGCCCGGTTGCCCACCAACGCCGCGCGGCCCAGCACCGGGAGGCTCACCCAGGTCGCGCCGTCGTCGTAGGACACCTCCACGCGGAAGTGGCGCAACGGCGGGTTGTCCACGCCGCGCTGGTGGTCCACCACCAGCGGCACGGTCAGCGGCCGGTACGCGGGCGCGCTGCCCGCGGCGTCCAGCTCCGGGGTGAACCGCACCACCGACATCGGCAGCCGGCGCTCGCGGTTGGTCGTGCCCGAGCGGAACGTCCAGTCGACCGTGATGCGCGTGCTGAAGTCCGAGACCTCCGGCGCGCGCGTCACCTCGGTCCGCGCCCGGAACACCGCGGGCCCCGGCGGCACCGGGAACACGCCGTGCCCACTGCTGTCGTTCTCGCCGACCAGCGCGCCGTCGCGGTACAGCGCCGTCCGCGCGGAGGTGACCTTGGAGTAGCCCTCGTTGCCCTCCCGGTCGCCGAACAGCGACAGCGAGAACGACACCTCGTTCCCGGTGCGCGCCAGGTTCGGGTAGTCGCCGGAGTACATGACCGGACCGATGACGGGCGCGCCGAACGACCGGTCGTAGGTCCGGCCCGCGCCGTACCGCTCCTGCTTCGCGCTCATCAGGGCTCCCTCGTCGAAGAACAGCGTCTGCCAGCCGACGTCCGGCGTCGTGTACCGGGTCGAGGTGGACGAGGGGCCCAGGTCCGTGAAGAAGCCCGGACCGGTCGTGCCGGACGGCGCGACCACGTGACCACCCAGCTCCCGGAACCCGCCCAGGTACTTCAGCGCGATCGTGGTGCGCACCTCCGCCAGGTCCGCCGCACCCGGCCGGCGCACGAACCCGTCGGGCACCCGGCCCT
Source organism: Actinosynnema sp. CA-299493 (assembly GCF_050946825.1). Classification (NCBI taxonomy): domain Bacteria; kingdom Bacillati; phylum Actinomycetota; class Actinomycetes; order Pseudonocardiales; family Pseudonocardiaceae; genus Actinosynnema; species Actinosynnema sp. CA-299493. Next base: position 5,607,812 of record NZ_CP191993.1, on the reverse strand, counting down.
GCTCGGCCCATCCCAGCCAGTAGTCCGCCGACGGGCTCGTGTACTGCGCGGCGACGAACACGGTCAGCTCACCGGCGGGCAGCACCGGTCCCGCGTGACCCACGCGCGTTCCCGGCCGGAAACCGCCGGGGTGGTAGGCCTCCACGCTCACGGTGTGCTCGCCGAGCGTCCGCTCGACCACCAGCCGGTGCCCGCCGGGCGTCGCCGCCGGGTCCGGCGCGACGACCTCGAGCGGTCCCGCCGGCCCGGCGTCGAGGACCGCGCGCACCGCCCCCTCCACCCGGAGGTCCGGCCGTGTGACGATGGTGTGCGGGCCCTCCTCCGGGCCCAGCAGCGTCTGCACCAGGTAGTCGCCCTTCGGCAGCCGCACGACGCCGTCCCGCACGTAGGTGTGCGCGCCGGTGGTCATGTGCACCAGGAGCGTGAACGCCCTGCCCTCGGGCGCGCCGGGGTGGTCGAAGGTGACGGGGTAGCTCTCCACCTCGCGGTTCAGGCCGACCGGTGTCCGCAGCACCTCCGCGCCGTTCGCGGTCGCCACCACCGTCCCGGAGTGCGCGCCGTCGGCGGACGCCCGCCGCGGGTCACCCGTCACGGCGACCTCGGCGGCGCCGCCCGGCGGGACGGTGACCCGCGTGGGGGACACCGAGAACACGCCGTCCGACCCGTCCGCCCGCACCGCCAGGTCCAGCGTGACCGGTTGCGCGCCGTCGTTGCGGTAGACCAGCGGTTGCGTGGCGGGCACGTCGTCGTCGTGCGGCCACTCGTGCCCGCCGAGGACGACGGACGTCGGCTCGCTGGTGACCGCCGTGGTCAGCGCGGCGGCGATGTCGAGGCGGCCCGACCCCTGCTCGTGGACGCCCAGCGCCGGGTTCGGCCGCGCCGAGGCGGTCAGCGCCGCCTTGAGCCGCGCGCCGGTCCAGTCCGGGTGCCGCTGTGCCAGCAGCGCCGCCGCGCCGGCGACGTGCGGCGACGCCATCGACGTGCCGGACAGGGCCATGTGCTGCTCGCCGACGGGCGGGCCGAGCTGCCCGCCGGTGCTCGCCTTCGCCGCGACGACGTCCACGCCCGGCGCGGTGATGTCGGGCTTGACCGCGCCGTCGGCGACCCTGGGCCCCCGGCTGGAGAACTCGGCCAACGAGTCGTCGCGCCCCACCGCGCCGACGGTCAGCGCGGCGTCGGCGGTGCCCGGCGAGAGCAGGGTGCCCGGCGCGTCGCCGGCGTTGCCCGCCGAGACGACGAACAGCGTGCCGTGGCTCGCCGACAGGGCCTCCACGGCGGCCTCGACCGGGTCGACGTCGTCGCTCGGCGGCAGGCCCAGGCTGATGTTCACCACGTCCGCGCCCTGCTCCGCGGCCCAGCGCATCCCCTCGATGATCGCCGACTCCGGGCAGAACCCCTTGCTGTCGCACACCTTCGCGTCGAGCAGGCGCGCGTCCGGCGCGACTCCCCGGTACGGCTCGCGGTGCCCGGCGATGGTGGCCGCCACGTGCGTGCCGTGGCCGTAGTGGTCGATCCCGTCCTGCTCGTGGCTGAAGTCGCGGCCGGCGACCTCCCGCCCGACCAGGTCGGGGTGGTCGCCCTCGACACCCGTGTCGACCACCGCGACGGTCACGCCCGCGCCGGTCAGCCCGGCCGCCCACGCCGCCGGCGCGCCGACCTGCCCGGTGCTGCGGTCCAGCAGCGGGCGGGCCATCCCGTCCAGCCACACCTTGCCGGGGCCCTCGGGCAGTTCGAGCCACCCGGTCGACTTCGGCACCTCGGCCGACACGGCGTCGACGGCGGGCAGCGCGCCGGCCACCCGTGCGCCCGCCGGCGGCAGGCCTCCGGAGACGATCACCGGCACGGTGTCGCGCCGCGCGTCGTCGTAGCCGGCCTCGACCAGCCCGGTGACGTCGAAGAGCCGCTGGTCCACCCGACCCTCGGCCAGCGGCCGGGCCACGTCGGCGGGCACCACGCGCAGGCGGCCCGCGTGCCGGGTGACCTGGAACGAGACGTCCTCCCGGTGCGCGCCGGGCGTGACGGAGACCAACCGGTCGCCGTCGAGCACGACCCGGTCGCCGGTGACGAGCGTGACGGTCGTGCGGTCCTCCGGCGACGGCTCGCCCCGCGCGCCGCCGGGCGCGGTCGTGTCCGGTGGTGTGCTGTCCGTTGCGGCGTGGGCGGGCGCCGCAGCCCCCGCCAGTGCGGTTGCCAACGCCAACGCCACTGCTCTTCGCGCCACGGGACCTCCCTGTCCGTGAGGGGAGCCCGTGCCGCGGGCGGTGAACGCGGCACGGGCTCCGGTACGGGTCCCGAGTCAAGCGGTGACGTGCGTGTTCAGGTTCGCCCCGAGCGGGCTGAACAACGTGTTGTGAACACCGGCCGGGTCAGGCCGGCCCGCCGGCGTCGGCGAAGTGGCGCAGGACCATCGCGGTGAGCGCGTCGACGTCGGCGTCGACCATCGGCACGCCGGTCATGCCCATCCGGTGCAGCAGGGTGCCGACGATGACGTCGATGAACAGCAGGACCCGGTGCTCCGGCTCGTCGAGCGCGTCCTGGAGCACGAGCCGGTACGGGTCCTGCAACCGGGTGGACAGGACTTCGCGCAGGGACGGATCGCTGACGGCGTCGACGAACACGCCCGCGAACGCCGCGCCGATCCCCGGCTCGCCGATCTTCGCCGCGATCCAGCGGATGGCCGAGGAGATGTCCTCGCGCCGGCCTGCGCCCCGCAACGGCACCGGGCCCAACGCGGCCACGAGGCAGTCCGTGATCAGCGCGCCCTTCGACGGCCAGCGCCGGTAGATCGTGGTCTTCGCGACGCCCGCCGCCGCCGCGATGCGGTCCATCGTCGCGCCCGCGTAACCCAGTTCGTGGACGGTGCCCAGGGTCGCGGCGAAGACCACGTCGTCGATCCCGGCGCGCGGGCGGCCGGGTGGCTTGGCGGGCGGTGTCGTTCGGGTCATGGCCGCACGATACCGAGTTGCGCTACGATCGGTATCGATACCACCGGTAGCGAAACCAGGTGGTCGAGGAGGGGAACGTGGACGACGTGATCGGTGTTGACCGGCCGCCGCTGGGGATCCGGCTGCTGAGCGCCCTGCGGAAGGAGCCGGACTGGTCGGCGTTGACGGACGGGGAGCTGGCCGCCTTCCGCGACGCGGAGAACCGCAAGCGGGCGTCCCGCCTCATCCGGGTGATCACGGGGCGGCCGGACCGGGGCGCCGTGATCCGGTGGCAGGACGTGGCGCTGCCCGACCGGTCGCTCCGGGTCCGGGTGAGCCGGCCGGTCGCCGGGCACACCGACCTGCCGCTCGTGGTGCACGTGCACGGCGGCGGGTTCGTCGGCACGGCGGCGCAGAGCGACTGGATCACCAGCCACCTCGCCGCGCGGCTGCCCGTCGTCGTCGTCTCGGTCGAGCACCGCCTCCTGGCGCCGGGGACACCGCTGTCGGCCGCCGTCGACGACGGTTGGGACGTGCTGCGGCACGTGGTGCACCACGCCGCGCGATGGGGGGTCGACCCGGCGCGGAGCGCGGTGTTCGGCGAGAGCACGGGTGGGCTGATCGCCGCGCTGGCCGCGATCCGGGCCAGGGGAGCCGGCTTGCCGCTGCGGGCGCAGGTGCTGGCCAACCCCGCCGTCGACCTGACCGGGGCGATGTACGACCACGCCTCGATGACCCGGCACGCGGACAGCCCGACGTTGACCGTCGAGCAGGTGCGGCTGTTCCACCGCTTGGCCGTGCCGCCGGGAACGGACGCCCGCGCGCTGTCGCCGCTGCACGCCGACGACCTGGGAGGGCTGGCCCCGGCGCTCGTGGTGGTGCCGACCGTCGACCCGCTGGCCGACCACGGCCGCCGGTACGCCGAACGGCTGCTCGAAGCCGGGACACCCGCGCGGCTCGCCGAACACCCCGGGGCGACGCACGCGTTCCTCAGCATGCCGGGCGTGGTGCCGCAGGCCGAGGCGGCGCGGGCGGAGGTCGCCGGGTTCCTGCGGGAGCACCTCGCGACGAGCCTGACCGGGGCGGGGGAGCGGTGACCTGACGGTGGCGCACCGGATGCGGAGCGGACCGCCTTCCGGTCGTCCGGTCAGGCCGGGGGTGGCGCGGTGCTGGACCGGACCACCAGGCGGGTCGGGACCAGCGTGGTGCCCGGCTTGGTGCGGCGGTGGCGCACCTGGCGCAGGACGCGTTCGACGCAGCGGCGGCCGACCTCGGTGAAGTCCTGGTGCACGGTGGTCAGGGGCGGGATGAAGGAGGTGGTGTCGGGGATGTCGTCGAACCCGACGACGCTGATGTCGCGGGGCACCACCTTCCCCTTCTCGTGGAACGCGCGCAGCAGGCCGAGGGCCATCTGGTCGTTGGCCGCGAACACCGCCGTGCAGCCGGGCTCGTCGGCGAGCGCCAGCCCCGCCCGGTAGCCGGAGTCGGCCGACCAGTCGCCGCGCGACATCGCGGGCACCGGCAGGCCGGCTTCGGCCAGGGTGTCGCGCCACGTCTCGGCGCGGCGTTCGGCGGCGTAGGAGTCCTCGGGGCCGGCGACGTGCCAGACGGTGCGGTGGCCGAGGTCGAGCAGGTGGCGGACGGCCTGGCGGGTGCCGTCGGCCTGGTCGGTGTCCACGACGGTGTAGCGGTCGCCGCCGGTGGAGTCGACGACCACGGCCGGGATGCCGAGCGGGAGCGTCATGGTGGCCGCGTCGAGGAGGTGCACCTCCATGATCACGATCACCGCGTCGACGGCCAGTTCGCCGAGACGGGTGAACGCGCCGAGCACGCCGTCCTGGGTGGGCACGGCGACGGGGATCAGCGTGATGGCGTAACCCTCGTGCGCGGCGTGGTCCACTATGGCCTCCAGGGTGCGGCTGTTGCCGACCGTGGAGAGGGTGAACAGGATGACGCCGATGGTGCGGAACTCGCCGTACTTGAGCGCGCGGGCCGCGCTGTTGGGGCGGTAGCCCAGGCGCCGCATGGCGTCCAGCACCTGCTCGCGCGTCGAGCCGACGACGCTGGGGTGCCCGTTGGACACCCGCGACACGGTCTGCGCCGACACACCCGCCAGCCGGGCGACGTCGGCCATGGACACCCGACGGGCCGGCGCGCGCCGCACGGCGGGCTGCCGGGAGGCCCCCGACGTGGATTCCGCTGTCACGTCAGGGCTCCTCCCACCGGCTGCTTCGACGCCGTGTGGCGCGTCGCCACTATAGCCCGTGCCCGATGATGCTTGTTTGCGTAAACATCGATCACGCCTCGGTGTGCCCCAGGAGCGGTTCCGGCACGAACCGGACCGTGGGATCGGTCAGGGCGGCGAGTTCGAGCACGACCAGCTCGTTGCCGTCGGCGCGCAGCACCGGTCCGGGCACGTACAGGGTGCGTTGCGGGCCGCGTGACCAGTAGCGGCCGAGGCAGAAGCCGTTGACCCACACCATGCCCCGGCCCCAGCCGCCGCTGTCCAGGTGGAGGTCGACGGGCCGGTCCAGGTCGAACCCGGCGCGCAGGAAGACCGGCCCCGCCACCGCTCCGCGCACCGGTGTCGTGCCGTCGCGGTCGCCCCACACCGGCGGTGGCGCGTCGAGGGCGAGCGGCAGCACCTCCCACCCCGTCAGGGGCCGCCCGTCGAGGGTCGCGCCGCCGATGAGGCCCTTGGGCTCGCCGATGCGCGGCCCGTAGTTGACCCGCCCGTGGTCCTCGACCAGGACCGCCAGCTCGCCGGCCGCGCGGTGCAGGCCGAGAGCGCGTTGGTGGTGCTCGCGCAGCAGGGCGCCGACCGGCCGGCCGTCCAGGAACACCGAGGCGTGGTCGCGCACCTCGCCGAAGCACAGCACGGCGGGGTCGGCCGGGTCGGCGGGGTCGAGCCGCGTGGTCGCCAGCGCCAGCCGCGGCGCGCCGGCCAGGTCGTCGAGCACGGGCACGGTGTCGTGGCGCTGCCAGGCGGTGGACCGCCTCGCCCAGTCGAGCAGGGGCACCGGGTCGGTCAACGCCACCGTGAACCGCGGCGTCGGCCGCGCGGCGGGCGGTGGTTCGTCGGGCACGTCGTGGTGGCGGGCGATGACCTCGCGGAAGGCGTGGTACTTGGCGGTGGGGTTGCCGGCTTCGTCCAGCGGCGCGTCGTAGTCGTAGGAGGTGGTGGTCGGCTGGTAGGAGCCCTTGTCGTTGGCGCCGCTGGTGAAGCCGAAGTTGGTGCCGCCGTGGAACATGTAGACGTTGACCGAGGCGCCGGCGGAGAGCAGCGCGTCGAGCTCGGCGGCGCTCTCCGCGGCCGAGGTGGTGTGGTGGTGGCTGCCCCAGTGGTCGAACCAGCCGTCCCAGAACTCGGCGCACATCAGCGGACCGGTCGGCTGGTGCCGGCGCAGCGCCTCCAGGCGCTCGACGGCGCGGGAGCCGAAGGACGCGGTCAGGTGCAGGCCTGCCAGGCTGCCCGCCGCCAGCATCTCGTCGGTCGGCTGGTCGATCGTGGTCAGCGGCACGGTGATGCCCGCGTCGCGGGTGTGCTCGGCCAAGGTCTTGAGGTACGTCTTGTCGTCGCCGAAGGCGCCGTACTCGTTCTCGATCTGCACGAGGATGACAGGACCGCCGTGCTGGACCTGCAGCGGGGCCACGACGTCGTAGACGCGGTCGAGGTAGGTCTTGACGGCGGCCAGGTAACGGGGTTCGGCGCGGCGGACCCCCACCTCCGGATCGCGGAACAACCAGGCCGGCAGGCCCCCGTTGTCCCACTCGGCGCAGATGTACGGTCCGGGCCGCACGATCGCCCGCATGCCCGCGTCGGCGACCAGGCGCAGGAACCGGCCGAGGTCGAGCCCGCCGGTGAGGTCGAAGGTGTCCGGGGTGGGCGCGTGGGCGTTCCAGGCGACGTAGGTCTCGATGGTGTTCAGGCCCATGCGCCGCGCTTTGTCGATGCGGTCGGCCCACTGGTCGGGGTGCACGCGGAAGTAGTGCAGGGCCCCGGACAGGACGCGGAACGGCCTGCCGTCGAGCAGGAAGTCGCGCTCGCCGATGCTGAACTCGGGCACGGGATCAGGTGTTCCTTCCGGGTGGGACGCGGGTGTGCGCGGTGGGCGTGACGGCCGGGCGTGACGGTCGAGTGGGCGGGACGGCCGGGTGGGCGGCCGTCACGCCGTCGGGTCAGCCGTTGACGGTGAAGCCCTGCTGGTTGCCGTACTCGACCAGCGCCTCCTGCCAGTCGGTCAGACCGGGGTCGAGGCCGGTGGCGCCCGCGTAGGACTTGCCGACGGTGTCGTTGAAGACGCTGTTGGCGTAGAGCTGGTAGGGCAGGTAGCTCCAGCCTGGCACGACCTGGCCGGCGGCGGCCGTCAGGACCTGGTTGATCCGCTGCCCGCCGAAGTAGGGCGCGGCCTCGTCCTTGAACGCGGAGGAGTCAAGGTCGGCCTTGGTGGCGGGGAAGCCGCCGCTCGCCAGGAACGGCTTGACGCCGTTGCCGTTGTTGAGCCAGCGCACGAACGCCGCCGCGAGCGCGGGCTTGGCGCTCTGCTTGAGCACCGACTGGCCGCCGCCGCCGTTCTCCGCGGTCACCGGGGCGCCGCCGTCGTAGGTGGGCATCGGGGCCACGGCCCACTTGCCCGCGCCGCCGGGCACCGAGGACTCCAGCACACCCGGCATCCACGCGCCGGTCGCCAGCGTGGCGATCGTGCCGTCACCCAGCGCCTTGTACCAGGCGTCGGACCAGCCGGGGATCGACGAGACCAGCTTCTCCTCGACGAGCCGGTCCCAGGTGGCGGTCCACTTCTTGGCGCCCTCGTCCTGGAGGTCGATCTCCACCGACTTGCCGTCGGTGGTGAACGGCTTGCCGCCCGCCTGCCAGATCATGCTGGTCGCGAAGCCCGCGTCACCGGTGTCCGAGGTGATGAACTTGGTCGGGTCGGCGGCGTGCAGCTTCCTGGCCGCCTCGACGTACTCGGTCCAGGTCTTGGGCACGGTGATGCCGTGCTGGTCGAACAGCTGCTTGTTGTAGAACAGGGCCATGGGGCCGGAGTCCTGCGGCAGGCCGAACAGCCCGCCGCCGACCTTCACGGAGTTCCAGGTCGAGGGGGTGTAGTCGTCCTGGAAGTCGTTGAACCCGTACTGGCCCAGGTCGACCAGCGAGCCGGTGAGGGCGAACTGGGGCAGGGCCTGGTACTCGACCTGGGCGACGTCGGGCGCGCCGGAGCCGGCCTTGATGGCGTTCTGGAGCTTGGTGTAGTGGTCGTTGCCGGTGCCCGCGTTGACGTAGTTGACCTTGACGTTGGGGAACTCCTGCTGGAACGCCTCGACCTGGGCCTTGGCGGACGGGGTCCAGCTCCAGTAGGTGATCTCGCCGCCGTCGCGCAGGGCGGCGTCGACCGCGTCCTGCGTGCCGGTCGCGCCGCCCGGCGTCGTGCCGCCGTCGCCGCCGGAGGAGCACGCGGAGAGCGCGGTGGCGAGAGCGGTGGCCAGGACTACGGCCACCTGGCGACTGCGCCTGGTGGGTGACATGGGGAGGTCCTTTCACGGCGGTGGGAGAGGATTGCCTCCGGCATCGCTGCCGGGACTGCTACCGGTACTGCTGCCGGGGTTACTGCTTGACGCTGCCCGCGGTCAGTCCTGACTGCCAGAAGCGCTGGAGCAGCAGGAACGCGATGACGAGCGGGACGATGGTGATGACGGAGCCGGTGATCACGAGGTGGTAGATCGGCTGCGCGCCGACACCCGAGGCCTGGGCGCTCCACTGGTTCAGGCCGACGGTGAGGGGGTACCAGTCCGGTTCGCTGAGCATGATCAGCGGCAGGAAGTAGTTGTTCCAGGTCGACACCACGGCGAACAGCGCGACCGTGACCACGCCCGGTGCGAGCAGGCGCAGGATGACGGTGAAGAAGATCCGCAGTTCGCCCGCGCCGTCGATGCGGGCGGCCTCCAGCAGCTCGTCGGGGACGGCCTCGGTGGTGTAGGTCCACACCAGGTACAGGCCGAACGGGCTGACCAGCGACGGGATGATGATCGCCCACGGGGTGTTGGTCAACCCGAGGTTGCTGAACATCAGGAACGTCGGCACCGCCAGCGCCGTGCCCGGGATCGCGATGGCGCCGAGCAGCACCGCGAACACCGCGCGCCGGCCGCGGAAGCGGTACTTGGCCAGGCCGTAGCCGGCGGCGGTGGCCAGCGCGGTCGCGCCGCCCGCGCCCACCACGACGTAGAGCAGGGTGTTGCCCAGCCAGCGCAGGAAGATCCCGTCGTCGTGGGTGAACGTCTGCCCGATGTTGTCGAACAACGCGAACGTGCCGCCGAGGGCCAGCCCGGACGTCGAGAGCAGGTCCTGCTGGGTCTTGGTGGCGCTGATCAGCAGCCACGCCAGCGGCACCAGCGTGTAGACCAGGTACACCGCCATGACGGTGGTCAGCACGCGGGACTTGCGGGGCCGGAGCGGGGACAGGGCCACGGTGTTCACGCACCCTTCCGGGAGCCGCGCAGCTGCACCACGTAGGCGATGACCGCGGTGATGACACCCATCACGATCGCCACCGTGGCCGAGTAGTTGTACTGCTGACCGCCGAAGGACAGGTTGTAGGCGTACATGTTCGGCGTGTAGAACGTGCTGATCGCGTTGGGCGCCAACGACCGCAGGATGTTGGGCTCGTTGAACAGCTGGAAGCTGCCGATGATCGAGAAGATCGTCGCGATCACCACCGCGCCCCGGATCGCGGGCAGCTTCACGCTCGCGATCGTCCGCAACGCGCCCGCGCCGTCGATGGCGGCGGCCTCGTACAGGTCGTTCGGCACGACCTTGAGCGCCGAGTACAGGATCAGCATGTTGTAGCCCACGAACTCCCACGTCACGATGTTGCCGATCGACAGCAGGACCCAGTCGCCTGACAGCGGCTCGACGGCCTCGCGCCCGAGCAGCCCGTTGAGGTCGGCGGCGAGGCCGAAGCTGTCGCCGTAGATGAAGCCCCACATCAGCGTCGCCACCACCGCGGGCACCGCGTACGGCAGGAACACCACGATCCGGAAGAACCCCGCCGCGTGCAGCCGGGCGCTGTCGATCGCCAACGCCGCCACCAGCGCCAGTCCCAGCATGATCGGGACCTGGACCACCAGGAACAGCAGCACCCGCAGGAACGACTCCCAGAACTTCCCGTCCCCGAGCACCGCCGCGTAGTTGGCCAACCCGACGAACTCCGTGCCACCGAAGAACACCTGCTCCCGGAACAGGCTCAACCACACCGCGTACGCGATCGGCGCCAGGAACACCAGGGCGAACACCACCAGGAACGGCGCGACGAACAGCCAGCCCTTGCGATCAACGCGCAGGCGGCCGACGTTGCGCGCCGGTCGGGCCGGACGTGCCGGTGGCGCCTCGACCGGCGCCGAGATGGACGTCATCGTCTCTCCTGTTGACCGCGGCAGGAATGTTTACGCAAACATTTGGCGGCACGCTAACCCTTCGGCTCCGGCCTGTCCAGTGGGTCGAGGCGGTGCCCCACGGCGCGGGGACTTCCCGGTCGGTCCTCTTGACAGCCTGTCGCCCGCGTCGCGGCGGCGGTCGGCCGCGCCTGGACGTGGCCGGGCTGCTGACCACCACGGCCTCGCCCGCCGGCGCGGACACCAGCCAGTTCAAGGGGGTGAACCGGGCCGATCCGCGCGACAACCACGCCGCCGACGAGGTGGTGCCCTCGGGGCTGTCCAAGTCGGACTGCTACGCCACCACCCACGTCAAGGCCGCCGCGGTCATCGGCCGGTTCCAGACAAGGACTGGACCAGTCCGCAGCAGTGGGCGACGACCTCCGCGCGCGCATCGGCACGTGCGCCTCACGCGCCGTCCTGGACGAGCTCGGCGCCGAGATGACCTCAGGCCTGAACCACAACGGGCCGGTCGACGGCTCCTACGAGGTCGCCTACCTCCAGGCCGCGACCGACACCCTGCGCTTGCTCGGCATGGGCTCGGTCTACCGGCCGGGTCTGCGCACCGGTGACAGCTACTCCCTGACCACCTTGAACGGCACCAGAAGTGGACCCTCCAGTCGAACGGCACGATCACCAACGGCCGGTCCGGCCTGTGCCTCGACGTGACCGGCGAGGCCGGCGCGAACGGCAGCCCGGTCGGCTTCCGGCACGGCAACGGCAAGCCGGACCAGGTCTGGCGGCGCGGCTGACCGACGACCGGGTCCCCGCGATGGCGGGGACCCGATCCGTCAGGTCGAACGGCGTGGATTCGTGTATCGGCCGGATTCGTACACCGGCGATGGCGCTGCCGGCGGTGGGATGAGGGACCACCGGTCCGGCGCGGGTCGCCGTTCGGTCGCTGCCCCGGTGATCCCCGGCTGAACTGCCAGGGTCAGGCTTCCGACACGACCTCCGTGTCGACTGCCGGTGCCGATTGAACCCAAACCTTGCTGAGTGCCAGGGACAACGCGGTCAGCACAACGATGGCGAGCGTCGTCGCAAGGGCCTTGCTCATGTGCTCTACAGCTCCTCAGCGATGTTGATCAAGTCGAGCTGAGGCGCAACTTAGAGTGTCTACGGGGATTCCACAACCCCCCACTGGCCATGGGACTGCGGTACCTAACTCCTTAAGGCCACACACGATCGTGGTGGCTACTCTCGGTGAGGCTCGCTAGGGTGATGTCGCACACCCGAGTCGGTACGGGCGGTGGGCAGCTCGACCGTTTGGGTGGCGAGAATGCTGAGCGTTCGTCGAATCCGCCTTGCCCGTTCCGCATCGAGCTCGTCGAAGATGTCCCGGGCCTGCTCGTACGCCTCGACGGCGGCGTCCAGATATCCGCGACGCCGGAGGGCGACACCGAGCGTTTCCAGTGAGTCTCCCTCGACTTTCGGGTCGAAGGCACGCCTGCTCAACCGGAGGGCCTGGCGACCGAAACCGATCGCCTCGCGAACCCGGCCGAACTCCAACTCGACCTGCGACAGCCAGTAGCACGCGATGGCGGCGTGGCCGAGGTCGTGTGCCCGCTCCAGCAGTCGAAGTCCCTCGTGCAGGAAGTCGCGCGCCTCGGCGGTCTGCTCCTTGGCGAAGCTGAGGGAGCCGAGCAGCATCAGCACGCGTCCTTCCGCCGTGGTGTCACCCAGGTCGCGCGCCAGGGCAAGCGCTTCGCGGTAGTAGGCGGCTGCTTTCCCGTACTCCGTGGCCTGCTGGTACGCCTCGGCCGCCCGGTAGAGGAACGTGGTCTCGAGACCTGTCTCCCCGGTGCGGCGGACCATGCGCAAGGCGCGTTCGTGCGAGTCGATCCCCATCAGCGTGTTGCCGGTTTCGACCATGATCCGGCCGGTGGTGTGCAGGCACGCGGCGATGCCGACTTCGTCTTCTATGAGGCGGTACTTGATGTGCGCCAAGTGCGCGTAGTGCTCCGCTTCGGCGAAGTCGCGACGCAGGAGGTGAAGCGTCGCGATGGCCTGGAGCGCGTCCGCCTGCGCCTCGGTGGTCGACTCGTCGTGGGCGACAGCGGCGTACCCGGCCTGGAGGAGGGCGTGCACTTCGGGGAACGCGCCGTGCCTCAGGAGCGGCTGTCCGGCCAGGTTGACGATCTGGGCGAGCTGCACGCCCATCTCGCCGTGGCCCGGGGTCGAGAACGAGCGGATGATCGCCATGAGGTTCGGCATCTCGGCCAAGCACCACAGCCGGGCCGACACCTCGTCGGTGAACTCCGCGACGTGGTGGGTGACGAAGACCGTGCCGGTGCGCACGCGCGCCTGGGTCGGGAACACCGCCTTGTCGGCGTTCTCCGCGCTGCGGAAGTAGTACGACAGCACGCGGGACTCCGTGTCATGCCGCTCCTCGGCGCTCGCGATGAGACCGACGGCGAACTCCTTCACCAGGTCGTGGAACCTGAACCGGTCCAAGGGGCCTGGCTGCTCCAGCAGGTGCGCCTCGACCAGTGCGTCCAGGACCAGGCGAGCGTGTCGCGGCTCCGCGTCCAGCAGGGCCGCCGCCACGCCCACGCCGAAGTCCGGTCCGGGATGAGCGCCGAGCAGCCGGAACAACCGCTGCGCCTCCGGGGCGAGCGCGCGGACCGACTGCCCGAACACGGCGCGCAGGCCGTGGTTCGCACCGTCGCCGATCGCCCCGATGTCCAGCAACGTCAGCTCGTCGAGTTGGTCGGCGAAGTCCGCGAGCGAGGTGAGGGGCCGGATGGCGATGTAGTTGGCCAGCGTGGCGAGGCCCAGTGGCAACCCGCCGCACCGGTCGGCGAGGTCCTGGAGCTGTTGTGGCTGCGTCCTCGCCCGCGGCCCGAGGTGCTTGCTGAGCAGGCGGACGGACTGCTCGTCGTCGAGCGGTTCGACCGTGAAGCGGTGGGGCGCGTACCGCACGGCCAACCCGGACAGGTGCGACCGGCTCGTGACGATCACGACGCTGGAGGACAGCAGGCCCAGCAGCGGTCGCACCTGGTCGGTGTGGCCCGCGTTGTCGAGCACCACGAGCACCTGCCGCCCGTTGAGCACCGACTGCAACCTCGCTGCTCGCCGACCGGGGTCCGTGACGCGGTCCGGGACACCGCCCAGCGCCTCCAGGAACTGGTCGACGACCGCCGACGTGTCGACGGTCGGGCTGTCCGAGAAGCCGTGGAGGTCGGCGAACAGCACGCCGTCGGGGAAGCGGTCACGCCGGGAGTGCGCCCAGTGCACGACGCGTGCCGTCTTGCCGACGCCGCCGGGACCGTCGATGACGACCAGGCAGGGGGCGGTCGTCACCAAGTCCAGCCACGCCAGCAGGTCCTCGTGGCCGACCAGCTCGGGTAGCGGAGGGGGAAGTTGGTTGGGCGTGCGGGCGGTGACGGTGTGCGGTGCGGTGGTGGGCCCGTTCTCCTTCAGCCGGTCGTGGAACTCGCGCAGATCGCGTGCGCCGATGTCGTCGAAGTCCGCGCTGATGGCCTTGTGCACCGCCAGGAACTCCTCCGTCGCCTCGTCGTGGCGCGACAACGCGTACAAGGCTTGGAGCCGTCGTTTGAACAGCGCCAGGTGCGATCGGTGGTCCACGTCCAGCTCGTCGAGCCGGGCGATCACCGCGTCCGCCTCGCCCACCGCGAGCTGTTGGGCGAACAGTGTGTCGTAGGCGGGTAGCAGCACATTCTTCGTGACGCGGTGCCGCCAAGCGTCCGCGGCGTCGCCCACCGCATCGGCCAGTGGCTGTTGTCGCCACATCCGGAATGCGTCGGTGATGACGCCGAGGGCGCGGTGGTGTTCACCTCGCCGGGCGTCCGCGCGAGCACGGTGAAGCTGCTCCCGGAACTGGAAGTAGTCGATCGACAACGGGTCCGCGTCGAGGCGAAAATTCCGGTTGTCCACGAATATTTCGACACCCGTCCCGGATTCTTTGAGGAATCTACGGATTCTCGACGCATACAGGTACAGGGTCTGCGTGGGATCGTTCGGCAACTCGGTCCCGGCACCCCAAACCCAGTCGGCCAGCTCAGTTGCCGGCAGGGCAGTCCCAGGTCGTGCCAACAACGCGCCCAGCAGCGCACGGAGCTTCGATGCCCCCCACTCCTCGGTGAGCCGACCGCCCACGCGCACGGCGGTCGGCCCGAGTATCGCGAATCGAATCTCCACGTGCGCCACCCCCGGCGTCGGGCGATAACAGTCTGCTCCCACTTCGATCCCGGTGCAATGCGTTCGTTCGGTCGAGCGTGATAGTCGGCTGATAGGCCGATGACACTGACCGGTGAATGTGTCCAGAAGATGACATCCGGAGCCGGCCCGCCGGCCTGAGCTGCACCGGGGCACATGACGGCAGGATGAAAAGACGGCGCGCCAAGCTCTGGTCATCTGCTATTCGGTCGGGGAGGCCGCAAATGTGCGTGTTCCAGGGGTGGGTGATGGCGCCCGGGAGTCCGGGCGCCGATCGTTGGCTGACGAGGAGGGGGTGCCGCACGGTGCTCGTGGTGGTGCCGCACGTGACGGCGGGCACCCGGCTCGTCGACCTCCTGCAGCTCTTGTCCGGTGACCAGCGGTTGCAGGTGGTCTTCACGGTTCCTTCGATGCCCGACGCGTGGCACGGCGCGGATGAGTACGTGCGGAGCTTGGGAGGCGTGGTGTTGCCGTGGGAGCAGGTCGTGCGCATGCGGTTCGACCTCGCGCTGGCGGCGAGCTTCCAGGAGATCCACCGGGTTCCCGCGCCGGTGGTCCTGTCACCGCACGGGGTGGGCTTGGTCAAGTCGAGGTTGAGTCCGTGGGACGACCGGGACGGCGGGGTTCCGCCTGGCCGCGGGTTGACGCGTGAACTCCTCGTGCGGGACGGGCGGGTCGTGCCCTCGGCCCTGCTGCTGACGCACGAGGCGGAGTTGGCCAGGCTGAGGGACGGCTGCCCGGAGGCCGTGCCGCGCGCGGTGGTCGCCGGAGACCTGTGCTTCGACCGCCTGCGGGCGAGCCTGCCGCGCCGGGCGCGGTACCGCGAGGCGCTCGGGGTCCGGCGTGGACAGCGACTCGTGGTGGTCAGCTCCACGTGGTCGCCGCACTCGTTGCTGGGCAGCGAGTCGGACCTGGTCGCGCGGCTGACCGCCGACCTGCCCGCGGACCGGTACCGGGTGGTCACGGCGGTGCACCCGATCGTGTGGGCGCTGCACGGGGCCTGGCAGGTGCGGTCCTGGTTCGCGGACTACCTCGACGCCGGTCACGCCCTGCTCCCGCCCGAAGACGGCTGGCGCGCCGCCGTGGTCGCCGCCGACGCGGTCATCGGGGACCACGGCTCGGTCACCGTCTACGCGGCCGCGCTCGGCGTGCCCGTGCTGGTGAACCGGTCCTCGGAACGGGACGAGGCCCCGGGCAGCGTGGCCTCTGCGGTGCGGCTCCTTGCGCACGCGTTGGACGACCGCGACCTGGCCCATCAGCTCCGCGAGGTGCGCTCGGCGCACCGGCCCGGTCGTTACGCGGGATTGGGAGCCCTCGTGACGTCGCGGCCCGGGCAGGCCGCGGCCCTCACGCGGCGGACCGCCTACGAGGTGTTGGGCCTGCCCGAGCCGGACAGACCGGCCTTGGTGCAACCGGTGCCCCTGCCGGTCCCGATCCGCCACCCGTTCGACGGTCTGGGGGTGGCGTGTTGAGCGGGTTCGGCAGGGTGGTCGCGGGAGCCGGGGTCGTCTTGGTCGAGTGGGGCGTCGACCGGTTGGTGCTCGCGCACGAGGACGCCGCCGATGGCGGGTGGCTGGCGATCGCGGACGTCGTGGTGGGCCTGCCGAAAGACGGGTGCGACCGGGCGCGGGACGAGGTCGACCGGCTGATGTCCGTGTTCCCCGGCGTCACGGTGGTGGTCGCACCCTGCGGTTTCCGGCACTGCGTCGTCGCGGTGCGAGGACGTGGAATCCGGTGCAGGCGACGGGGGCCGGGCACGGGAGCGGTCGAGCGGATGGGACTGTTCGGCTACTTCGACGTCACGTCCGGTGGCTCGGGGACCGGGGCTCCCGGGTCTCCGCCGAGCGCCTCCAGCCGTGCTCGTGCCTTCGCCGACCTCGGTCCCGGCGATCGGTCGTAGAGCACGAGCGCTGCTTCGAGATGCCGACGCGCACCGGCGGTGTCGCCGACACCCAGGTGCGCGTCGGCGAGCGCTTCCAGCGCCTCGGCGCGGTACTGGTCCGCGCCGGTCGAGTGGAGGGTGTCCACGACTTCCTCCAGCACCGTGATCGCGTCGGCGGGGTGTCCCGACCTGGTGTGGGCGGTGGCCAGGCTCAGCGAGACACGTGCCCGCAGCACGCTGTCGCCCAACCCGGCCGCGAGGTGCTCGGCCCGGTGCAGCGGGGCGAACGCCTCTGCGACGTCGTCCGCGTCGCACAGCGTCTCCCCGAGCCTGCGCAACAACAGCACGGCGGCGCGGGTGTGCCCGAGCTCCTCGGTGATCGCGAGCGCTTCGGTGAAGTGGTCCAGCGCCTGGTCGAGGTCACCCGCTCCCTTGGCCGCTACGCCGAGGTGTTCCAGGGCCGTGGTCTCGGTGTCGCGATGGCGGGCCGACCTGCCCAGGCCGAGCGCCGCGGTGAAGTGCTCGGCGGCTGTGTCGAACGCTTCCGCCGTGAGGTGCCCGTAACCCAGCTGCACGTGCATCCGCGCCTCGGCGACCTCGTTGCCGGTGCGGTGTGCGGACTCCACGCCAAGCCCGTGCGACGCCAACCAGTCGACGAGCGGCGGACGCCTGTTGTGGTACAGCGACCACAGCGCCTCGCACATCTGCCAGACCTCGTCGTCGAAACGGCCCGCCGCGGCGCGGAGCACGGCGATCGTGCTGCCGTGGTGGTGATCCAGCCAGTCCAGCGCGTCCCGGGGGTTCGCGAACGCGGGCGGGCGTTGCCGGATCATTTCGGACCTGGGACCCCACCGCTGTCTGAGCGGCATCACCACGAGATCGGCGGCGATCACGTGGTCGAGGTGCCAGAGCACCATGCGGTGCGTCGCGCGCTCGCGTTCGTCCGCGCTGTCCCGGTCGTCCGCGTGGCGCGCCGCGTGCAGGCGCAGCAGGGCGTGGAACCGGTACGCGTCCGGTCCGCGGTCGATCAGCAGGCTCGCGTCCAGCAGTTCGTCGAGCAGTCGTTCGGCTTCTTCCTCCGGCACGTCCGCCGCCGCACTCGCCAACCCGACGCCGAACTCGGTGCCCGGGTAGAGCCCGAGGAGCCGGTACAGACGGGCCGCGGCCGGCGTCAGCTCGCGGTAGGAGAGGTCGAAGCTCGTGCCCACCGGGAGTTCTCCCGCCACGGCCAGCACCGACAACCGCTTGCGCTCGTCGGACAGCGAGTCGGCCACCCGCGCCAGCGGCCACCGGGGCTTGGTCGCCATGCGAGCCGCCACGAGCCGTAGCGCGAGCGGCAACCCGGCGCACATCGCGACGACGTCGCGGGCCCGGTCGGGCTCGCCGGCGATCCGGTCGTGGCCCAACGCGTGGGACAGCAGTGCGACTCCCGCGTCGATGTCCAACGCGTCCACCAGGATCAGGCGAGCGCCGTCCAGCGCCAGCCCGGCCAACCTCCAGCGGCTCGTGACGACCACGACACCGCCGGCGGCGGGCAGCAGCGGCCGTACCTGCGCGACGGACTCCACGTCGTCGGCCAACACCGCGACCCGCTTGTCCGAGGTCACCGAGCGGAACAACGCGGACTGGTCGGCCAGGTCGACCGGGATGTCGTCGACGTGGACACCCATCGCCCGCAGGAACCTCGGCAGCACGTGGCTCGGCGACACAGGTGTCCCGGTGCCGAAGGCGCCCAGGTCGGCGTAGAGCTGCCCGTCCGGGAAGCGCTGGGCGTTCGTGTGGAGCCAACGCAGCGCGAGGGCGGACTTCCCCACACCGCCCGGTCCCGTGATGACGACCAGCGCGGGTCGCCCGGACACGTCCGACGCCGCCACGTCGACCTCCGCGCTTTCGTGGACCCGCCCGGTGAAGAACGCCGGTGCGGGTGGCAGTTGCCGCGGGATTTCCGGAGTCGGGATCGGGCTCGTGATGTGCACGCCGCCGTGTACCGTGCCTGATTGCACGATTGCCCCGGTGACCGTGCCGCCCATTTCGTTGGTCGAGTTCCGCTCCACCGGCACGATCGGCTCACCACTCCCCGACATCGACTGCGCGATCAGGTCACCGAGGGCGAGTGCCCCACTGACCACAAGTGCAGCCGCCCCCCGTTCACCAGGGTAGGAGTCGACCCGGGGAGGCGGAACCACCAACCGCGTTGGACGATCCGGAACTCTCGATTCGTACAGCGGAAACGGTGGTGCGAGTGATCGGAAGATCATCCGAAGGGGGCGGACCCGCCCCGCGTGTCCCTCGATTCACCTCCATCCTTTCGGGCATTCGCGCGGCACGAGCATTTCATCCGGAGTAATAGGGTGCGGGACACCGATCACCTGATCAGCTGACCCCGCTTTTCGCGTTGACAACCCGTTCGCCGCCCAACCGGAAGTCCGCGACCCGGATCGGTGAGGGGGTGGTGCCCGACGAGGCCTGTTGGTACTGCACGGACAGGATGCCGTCGGTTGCGAGGCGGGTCGGGTCGACGTTGACCTCGCCGAACGCGTTCAGCGACGGCTCGTCGAAGAGCACGGCCCAGTCGGTCCAGCCGCTCGCCCTGCTCGCCGAGACGATCCGGGCGCGGGGCATCACCAGGTAGGCGTTGTCGGCGCGGTCGAAGACGAGTTTCGTGCGTTGGGTGCTGTCGGGTGGGACGGGTACCTCGCGCTTGGTCCAGGCGCCGTCCGCGGGGGTGAGGTGGAAGGTGCGGGCGTGCCGCACCCGTTGCGCGGCGTAGTCCGAGACGCGGGGGACGAGCCGCTCCGGCACGTAGCTGATCACCACGTGGGGCGTGCCGGTCGAGTCGACGGCCTGGCTCTCCTGGTTCATGAGGCCGTGGTCCGGGTCGAGGCGGTCGACGAGGACGCCGGGGGAGGAGACGGTCACGGGCGCGCCACCGGTCGTGCCCACGAGGGTCCCCGCGTCGTTGCGCCACGTGCGGCCCCGGTCGTCGCTGCGGACGTAACCCGTGTCGTGGTTGGCCAGGCCGCCGGGGGAGTGGAGGACGCCGCTGTCGCCCTCGCGCCATGTGAACGCGGCGTGCAGCCGTCCGTCGCGGTCGTAGTCCAGGCCGTGCAGGTACATGTTGCGCGTCGTGGACACGACGCCGTTCGGCCCGGTGTGGTCACCGGTCGCCGAGGTCCAGGCGCCCAGCCGGGTCCAGCCGCCGTCGCGGTACTCGGCCAACTCGTTGACGCCGTTGCCCGAACACCCCGTGCGGTAGCTCAGCTGGAGCACGCCCTCCGGGGTCACGATGAACTGCGGGTAGGTGATGTCCCCCAGCTCGAGACCGCCGAGGGTCCGTTGCACCGCGCCGAACGCCGACGCGTCCCAGGGGAGCGGCCGAGTGGTGAGGCCGGCGATCGATCTCACGGAGAACACGCGGTTGTCGTGCGTGTCCATCGCGACGTGCAGCGTCCCGTCCTGCGGGGAGATGCCGAGCGAGATCACGTTGTGCGAGTCGTCCACGCTCAACCGGTGCGGCAGCACGACCTCCTCCCACTCGCCGCCGAGCCGCCTGCGTGCCACGACGGCGTGGCGGCTGCCGGTGTACCAGGTCGCGTACTGGTGACCGGCGTGGGTGACGATCGCGTCCCGCTGGAAGGAGTTGTTGTTGACCACGCCGTCGTAGGACACGAAGAACAGCGCGGCCGGGTCCAGCAGGGTGTCGGACACCAGGGTCGCCTTCGGCACGATCGCCTCTCGCGCGCCCGAGGTCGACGGGCACGTGCCGGCCGAGGTCGCGACCACTGCGGCGGACAGGCCTGCGGTCGTCAGGTTCGACCTGTCGCGGCGGGGCGTTCGGCGCGGGTCCATCGTCGTCGATCTCCTCTTCGGCGTCCGGACCTGCCCGGCAGGTGGAGCGGGAGAACAAGTCAGGCGGGATGAGCATGTGCGATCGTTTAAGTCGGGTCAAGCACTATTTGATCGTTTACGATCGTTTTGTTCGAGCCTGAGCCCTGAAGGAGCCGAAGTGGTCGCGGTGCTGTGCGTTGGCGAGACGATGGCCGTGTTCACCCCCGCCGAAGCCGGGCCTCCCGAAGAGGTGCGGGCCTGGACGCGGGGGATCGGCGGCGCGGAGTCCAACGTGGCCTGCGCCCTGGCCGCGCTCGGCGTGCCCGTCGGCTGGGTGAGCGCGGTGGGCGACGACCCGTTCGGGCGTGCGGTCGTCGCGGCCGTGGCACAGGCCGGGGTGGACGTCTCGCGCGTGCTGGTCGACCCGACCCGCCCCACCGGCCTCTACGTCAAGGAAGCGGGCAGGACCGGCAGCGCCGTGCGCTACTACCGCGCCGGCTCGGCGGCGTCGGCGCTGGGACCGGAACTGGTCGACCGGCTCGACTTGGACGCGGTGTCGCACGTGCACCTCACCGGCATCACGGCCGCGCTGTCGCCGTCCTGCCTGGCCCTCGTGCACGCCCTGCTGGACCACCCCGGCGTCACGACGTCGTTCGACGTCAACTGGAGGCCGGCGCTGTGGGGAGCGGCGGGCCCGGAGGTGTTGCGCGCCTTGGCGGCCAAGGCGGACATCGTCCTGGTCGGCGACGACGAGGCCGAGGCGCTGTGGGGTGTGTCGGAGCCGGCCGCGGTCCGCGAGGTGCTGCCCGAGCCGGGCACGGTGGTCGTCAAGCAGGGCGCGGTGGGCGCGACCGTGCTGGAGGCGGGCAGGCCAACGGTGTTCGAGCCCGCGCTGGACGTGGACGTCGTCGAGCCGGTCGGCGCGGGTGACGCCTTCGCCGCCGGGTTCCTGGCGGGCCTCCTGGCCGACGAACCACCCGCCCACTGCCTGCGCTCGGGCCACCTGGCCGCGGCCGGCGCGCTGTGCACGATGTCCGACGTCGCCGTGCCGCTGCCGACCGCCGACGTGGCCCGGCTGCTCGTCGCCGACCCCGCCACGTGGTCCGCCGCCCGGGTCAGCGCGGCAGGGGTGAGGTGATGCGCCGCCCGGACGATGCGTCAGGGGCCGGTGCCCGGCTTGGCCGCCGCCGCCCCTGTCGGTGTGTCCGCCGGTCCAGGCCGGCGCGGCAGGGGTGCGGTGATCAGCGTGTTGCCCGCGTGCGGGCGCCGGTCGAGGCGCGCTCGCGCAGTTCCGAACTGAGCACGACCCGGCGCACGGGCCGGGTCGGACCCTGCGCCAGGCGTTCGAGCGCCAGGTGCACGGCGGTGCTGCCGACGGCGTACTTGGGCGGGCGCATGGCGGTGAGCGGGGGGTGGGCGAAGCGGGCCACCTCGTCGTCGTACGCGACCACCGACAGGTCGGCGGGCACCCGGATGCCGCGTTCCTCGGCGCGCTGCACCAGCGACACCGCCTCCCGGTCGGAGTGCACGACCAGCGCGGTGGCGTCGTGCTCGGCGCACAGGTCCAGGACCCGGTCCACGTCGACCGCCCAACCGGGCTCGTAGTAGGCGGCGACGCTCACCTCGGGGGCCGGTGTCAGCCCGAGGTCCGTCATCGCGTGGCGCCAGCCGTCGCGGACCTGGCCGGACGTGGGGCTGGTCGCGCTGATCGCGAGCCCGATGCCGCGGTGGCCCTGCCCGTGCAGGTGGCGGACGGCCAGCTCCGCGCCCGCCGCGTGGTCGGTGCGCACGGACTCGACGTGCTGCCGGTACGGGCCGGACACCGCCGAGCGCTCCACCAGGACCACCGGCACGGGCAGGGCGGTCAGCCACGCGAGCAGCTCCTCGGCCCCGGCGCCCCGGGTCGGCGGCGCGACGAGCAGCGCGTCGACCGCGCCGCTGCCGATCATCCACTCGACCTGGTGCCGCACGTCGTCGACCTGGTAGGACGCGCCGCGCAGCACGAGCCGGGCGCACTTCTCGTGCGCGGTGTCCTGCGCGCCGCGGATGACCTCGGGCCAGTAGTAGTCCAGCGACGGCACGACCATCCCGATCGCCGGTGTGGCGTCCGCGCCGGCGGTCTCGGCGGGCAGGTCGTCCACCAGCCTGACGCCGCCGTGCACCCGTTCCACCAGGCCCTCGGCGGCCAAGTCGTTCACGTCCCGCCGCACGGTGACCGGGGTGACGCCCATGGCCTGGGCGATGTGCGTGATGCGCACGACGCCCCGGCCCGCCAAGTGCTCCAGCAGCCACTGCCGTCGGGCGGCGGGCAGCATCGCGCCCCTGACCTCCGCACCCGGTTTGTCCGCCATGACCGCCTGCTCGCCTCGTGGTCCTGATCGAAACTGATCGTAACAAGCAAACTGTACAGTCTTGCCCTTCCTTTGTGTCTGAGATTGACTGTTTCCTGCCATCAAGTGATTGAAACGATCCGACCGAAGGAAGGCGACGCAACGTGGAGCAGCGCTACGCGACCGCGCCGCGGCAGGTCCCGTCCATGACCACGGACGACCTGCGGCAGCACTACCTCGTCGAGGACCTGTTCACCGACGGCGAGGTGCGCGCGGTCTACACCCACCACGACCGGGTCGTGCTGGTGGGCGCGCTGCCGCGCGGCGGCCCCCTGAGCCTGCCGGCGTTCCCGGAGCTGAGGTCGGAGCGGTTCTTCGACCGCCGCGAAGCCGGCATCGTCAACGTGGGCGGACCGGGCACGGTGACCGTCGACGGAGAGGAGCACCGGCTCGCGCCGACCGCGTGCCTCTACGTCGGCCGGGGCGTCGAGGAGGTGACGTTCGCGTCCGACGACGCCGACGCGCCCGCCGCCTTCTACCTGTTCTCCGCGCCCGCGCACACCGCCTACCCGACCACGCTGGTGGAGCCGGGCAGCGGCACCGTGCGCGAGCTGGGCGACCCGCTGACGTCGAACCGGCGGACGCTGACCCAGTACATCCACGAGAACGGCGTGCGCAGCTGCCAGGTCGTGATGGGCGTGACCACGCTGCACCCCGGCAGCATGTGGAACACGATGCCCGCGCACACCCACGAGCGCCGCATGGAGGTCTACCTCTACTTCGGCCTGCCCGAGGACGCCCGCGTGGTGCACCTGCTCGGCGAGCCGAGCGAGACCCGGCACCTGGTCGTGGCCGACCGCCAGGCGGTGATCTCGCCGCCGTGGTCCGTGCACAGCGGCGTCGGCACCGCCGCCTACAGCTTCGTCTGGGCCATGGCGGGGGAGAACCAGGCGTTCGACGACATGGACCCGCACCCCGCGGCGGCCCTGCGATGACGCCCGAGGTCGCCGGCCTGCTCGACCTGACCGGCAAGACCGCCGCCGTCACCGGGGCGAGCCGGGGCATCGGGCTGGCCGTCGCACGGCTGCTGGCGGCGGCGGGGGCCGACGTGATCGGCGTCAGCGCGTCCATGCCGGAGGGTGACAGCCCGGCACGGGCCGCGGTCGAGGCCGAGGGGCGGGTGTTCACCCCGATCAGGACCGACCTGTCCGACCACGCGCAGGTGGCCGAGTTGGGCGCGCTGCTGGCCGCTCGGGAGGTGGACGTGCTGGTCAACAACGGCGGCACGATCCGCCGCGCGCCCGCCGCCGAGCACAGCGACGCCGACTTCGACCACGTGATCGACGTCAACCTGCGCGCGACCTGGACGCTGTCGCGCGACGTCGGCCGCGTGATGCTGGCCCGCGGCTCGGGTCGGATCGTCAACGTCGCGTCGATGCTCAGCTTCCAGGGCGGGATCACCGTGCCCGGCTACACCGCGTCGAAGTCCGCGGTGGCGGGCCTGACCAAGGCCCTGGCCAACGAGTGGGCGCGGCGGGGCGTCAACGTCAACGCCGTCGCGCCCGGCTACGTCGCCACCGACAACACCGGCGCCCTGCGCGCGGACCAGGACCGCAACCGGTCCATCCTGGAGCGCATCCCGGCGGGGCGCTGGGCCGAGCCGGCGGACATCGCGGGCGCGGTGCTGTTCCTGTGCTCCCGCGCGGCCGACTACGTCCACGGCGTGGTGCTGCCCGTCGACGGCGGCTGGTTGGCGCGGTGAGCGCGGTCCGCCCGGTCAGCGGTCCACCCGGTCAGCGGGGCGGCGGGACCGACGAGCCGCGCACGCGCAGGGACGGGGTGATCACCACCCGGTGCGCGGGGCGGTCGGGGTCGTGCAGCCGGGCGGCCAGCAGCGACACCGCCGCCCGGCCGATGGAGCGGCGCGCCGGGCGCACGGCGGTGAGCGCCGGGGTGAACAGCGCGGCCACCTCGTCGTCGTAGGCCACCACCGACAACCCGGCGGGCACCTGGATGCCGCGCTGCTCGGCGCGCTGGACCAGGGCCATCGCCTCGGTGTCGGCGTGCACGAGCACCGCCGTGGTGCCGGTGGCGGCCAACCCGTCGAGCACCTCGTCCAGCGCGGTGTCCCACCCGACCGTGCCGGGCGTCGGGACCGCGGTGTCCACAGTGGCCTTCCAGTCCAGGCCGGTCTCGGCGCACGCGTCGGACCAGCCCCGGTGCACGTGCGGCGAGGTCGGGCTGTTCTCGCTGGTCACCATGCCGACCTTGCGGTGGCCCAGGGACACGAGGTGGTGCACGGCCATGGCCGCGCCCAGGGCGTGGTCGGACACCACCGACTCCACGACCGCCTGGCGCGGGCCGACCGTCGCGACGCGCTCGACGAGCACGACCGGGGTGTCGATGGTGCTCAGCCACT
Source organism: Actinosynnema sp. CA-299493 (assembly GCF_050946825.1). NCBI lineage: Bacteria > Bacillati > Actinomycetota > Actinomycetes > Pseudonocardiales > Pseudonocardiaceae > Actinosynnema > Actinosynnema sp. CA-299493. The sequence continues at coordinate 5,582,822 of NZ_CP191993.1, read as the reverse complement.
CGATCGTGGCCGCCGCCGACGGCGCGGTCAGGCTCGGCGCGGCGATCAGCCCGCACACGTCCTCGTTGTCCAGCAGCCGCTCCAGCTGGGGCCGGTCGTCGGCGCTCTCGTAGGACGAACCCCGCAGCAGGATCCGCAACCCGTTCGCGGACGCCTCCTCCTCCGCGCCGCGCACCACTTCCGGCCAGTAGTAGTCGAGCGAGGGGACCAGCATGCCCGCGGCGCCGAAGTACGCCGGTTGCGCCGGGACGTCCGACGGCTGCACGGCGGGCGGCAGCAGTTCGGCGGTGGGCAGCGTGGCGCCCCCGTGCACGCGGCGCAGCAGGCCCTCGCCGTCGAGGTGGGCGATGTCGCGGCGCAGCGTCACGGCGGTGACGCCCATCTTGTCGCTCAGGTCGGAGATCCGGACCATGCCGTCCCGGTGCAGCGCTTCGAGGATCGACGCGCGCCTCCTCGCGGCGAGCGTGCGGGACTCGGAGCTCACGACGCCTCCGCCGCGGTGACGTGGGGCGACGGCGCCGTGGCGTCGGGCCGGGGTCCTACGGGCGGCCGGACCGCCACCCGCATCCTGCCGGCCGCACCGTGCCCCATGCGCGCTTTCGTCACCGCACGTCCTCTCGTCGTTGATCGAAGCGAAGCCCCAATTATGTGGGCGGCTCACGGGGGCGCCTCACCGCGGCAGGCGGTGGTGGTCCGAGACTGAAGTGTTCATGTGAGTCTTGACACGATCGGTCCTGCACGTATTTACTGCTTGACAGCCAAAGCGATCAAAAACGAAAGCAACTGTGCTGTTTTTGATCGAACGCCTTCGACGAAGAAGGACGACGAGCACATGCCGCCCGAACCTCTCCTGAGGGCAGACGCACCACCGACCCCGCCCGGCGGGTGGACCCGCGAGAAGTGGGCGGACACGGCCGACGCCATGCTGCGCGCCGTGCGCCCGTACGCGTCGCCGGGGCACGCGCGCATCACCCTGCCCGGACCGGCCGGGGGGTACGGGACCGAGGTGGACGGTCTGGAGGGCTTCGCCCGCACGTTCCTGCTCGCCGGGTTCCGGATCGCGGGTGAGCGCGGAGCCGACCCGGACAACCTCGTGGAGTTCTACGCCGAGGGCATCGCGGCGGGCACCGATCCCTCGTCCCCCGAGCGCTGGGTGCGCCTGGACGAACACGGTCAGGCCAAGGTCGAGGCCGCCTCGCTGGCCCTCGCCCTCGACCTGACCCGCCCGTGGCTGTGGGACCGGCTCGACCCGGCCGTCCAGGAGCGGTTCGTCGACTACCTCGCCCCCGCGGTGGGCGACCGGACCTACCCGCAGACCAACTGGGTGTGGTTCCGGCTGGTCGTGCAGGCGTTCCTGCGGTCGGTCGGCGGTCCCTGGTCCGCCGAGGACGTCGCCGAGGACCTCGCCACCCACGACGGCTTCCTCCGCGAGGGCGGCTGGATGGCCGATGGCCACGAGCGCTCGTTCGACCACTACGTGGGCTGGGCGTTGCACGTCTACCCGCTGCTGTGGTCGCGGATGCCGGGTGCGGTGGGCTTCGCCGAGGACCGCCGGGCGCGGGACGACGCGCTGCTCGACCGCTACCTGCTCGACGCCGTCCACCTGGTCGGCGCCGACGGGTCGCCGCTGCTCCAGGGCCGCAGCCTGACCTACCGGTTCGCCGCCGGCGCGCCGTTCTGGGCCGGGGTGCTCGCCGGGGTGCCGTCCACGCCGGCGGGGGTGCTGCGCCGGGCGGCGTCGAGCGTCGTGCGCCACTTCGTCGACCGGGACGGCCTCGACGAGCGCGGCCTGCTGCCACTCGGCTGGCACGGCCGGTGGCCGCGGCTCGCGCAGTCGTACTCGGGTCCGGGCTCGCCGTACTGGGCCGTGAAGGGCATGCTCGGACTGGTCCTGCCCGTCGACCACCCGGTGTGGGCGGCCGACGAACTGCCCCTGCCGATCGAGCGGGGCGACTACCTGCGGGCGGTCGAGGCGCCGGGCTGGCTGGTGAGCGGCACCGCCGCCGACGGCGTCGTGCGGATCGTCAACCACGGCACGGACCACGCCCTCCCCGGCGACACCAGGGGCGATTCACCGCTCTACGCGCGCTTCGGCTACTCCACCGCCACCAGTCCGCTGCTGGACCACGGCAGCTGGGTCGACCCGCACGACCAGGCCGTCGTGCTGGTGGACGCCGAGGGCCGGGCGTCCCACCGGTCCGGCATGGCGCTCGGACCGACGGAGGTGCTCGACGTCGACGGGGTCGCCGTGGGAACCGCGTCCTCGTCCGGCGCGGTGCGCTGGCTGGAGCCCGACGACGCGCAGAAGCACCACGGTTCGGGGTGGGAGGGCCGCCACCACGACGCCGGGACGGTCGCGGTGCACTCGCTCGTCCGCGGTCCGTGGGAGGTGCGCCTGGTCCGGGTCGACGAGGTCTCCCCCGACCGCCCGCCGGTGAGCCTGAGGCTGTCCGGGTGGGCCGTCACGGGCGCGGAGCCGGCGACCCTCGCCACCGACCCGCCGTGCGCCCGCGGCGACGGCGGAGCGCGGTCGACGCTCGTGGTCCTCCTGGGGGAGGTGACCGACTCGGGAGTGTCCCGGCACGCGGACGCGAGTCCGCTGGGACCGGTCGCCGCGGTGCCGTGGACGCGCCACCCCGTCCTGCCCGGCGAGTGGTTCGCCGCGCTGCTCGAACTGACCCGCGACGCCCGGCCCTGGTCGGCCGAACCCGAGGTGCGGCTGTCGCGCGGTGGCACGACGACCTGGGTCACCACCCGGTGGCCCGACGGCGCGCGGACCCGCACCGCGCTGTCCTGACCGGCGGCCCGCCACCCGGCGCCGCTTGAGCACTCCCCGTCCTCCCCACCGCTCGACCAGGAAGTGAAGGACCATGCGACACCGCCATGCCAGGCGGACCGCCCTCGCGGTCGCCGTCACCGCCCTCACCCTCACCGCCACCGCCTGCGGCGCCGACGAAGCCGCCGACAGCGGCGGGCCGGTCACCTTGACGATGAGCGCGTGGAGCCTCAGCTCCACCCCGGAGTTCCAGAAGCTCGCCGACGGGTTCCACCAGCAGAACCCCGACGTGAAGGTGGAGTTCAAGGAGTACGACGCCACCAACTACGACACCCAGCTGACCGCCGACCTGGCTGCCGGCAGCGGACCCGACGTCTTCGCCCACAAGACCCTCAAGAACTTCATCACCTACCAGGCCGGCGAGCAGCTGCTGGACGTCTCCGACGTCGCCGACGCCTTGGGCGACAAGGTGAACGGCCTGGGCAACTACAAAGTGGACGGTGTCACCTACTCCGTGCCGTACCGCCAGGACTCCTGGTACGTCTTCTACAACAAGGACCTCTTCGCGGCGGCCGGCGTGACGCCGCCCACCGAGGCGTGGACGTGGGCGGAGTACGAGCGGACCGTGGCGGACCTCGCGGCGGGGCTGAAGACCGCGGGCTCCCCGGCCAAGGCCGCCTACCAGCACGTGTGGCAGTCCACGGTGCAGGGCCTGGCGCTGGCCCAGACCCCGGGCGCGGACCTCAACAGCGGTGACTACGGCTACTACGCGCCCTACTACCAGCGAGCCCTGGAGCAGCAGGAGGCGGGCGCGCAGGTGGACTACGGCACGGCCACCACGAACACGCTCCAGTACCAAGCGCAGTTCGGCACGCAGCAGGCGGCGACGATGCTGATGGGCAGCTGGTACGTCGCCACCCTCGTCGCGCAGCAGAAGAAGGGCGACGCGCAGGCGTTCCAGTGGGGCTTCGCCCCGGCGCCGCAGCGCGACGCGAGCACCAAGGACAAGCCGGTCACCTTCGGCGACCCCACCGGCCTGGGCATCAACGCCGCCATCGACGAGAACAAGGTCAAGGCGGCCAAGGAGTTCCTGTCCTACGTGGCGGGGGAGGGCGGCGCCACCGCGCTGGCGTCCATCGGCATCACGCCCGCGGCGCTGACCGAGCAGGTGGCCAAGGCGTACTTCGAGGTCCAGGGCGTGCCGACCGACGAGCTCTCGCTGTTCGCCTTCACCAACCACGACACCCGCCCGGAGAACCCCGTCTCGGCGCAGACGGCCGCGTTGCAGAACATCCTCCAGGAGACGCACTCGGCGATCATGTCCAAGAGCACCCCGGTGGACGAGGCGCTCGCCAAGGCGGGCGCACGGGCCCGCAGCGAGGTCCTCGACTCCAAGTGACGCCCCGGCGCGGGCCCGGCGTCCCCGGGCCCGCGCCGCCCCGAGCACACCACCTACGCAGGAGCACAGAGAGCCGATGAGCACCACGACGGTCGGCAGTCCGCGCCGCACCGCGACGGACCGCACGAAGCGGTGGTACCGGGCGCGCCGGTCACTGCAGGGCGCGTCGTTCGTCCTGCCGAACTTCCTCGGCTTCGGCCTGCTCACCCTGGGGCCGGTCGTCGCGCTGTTCTACATCTCGTTCACCAACTGGAACGTCTTCGGCAAGGCCAAGTGGATCGGGCTGGACAACTTCACCCGCCTGCTCCAGGACGCGAGCTTCCACACCGCGCTGCTCAACACGCTGTACTACTCGGCGTTCCACATCCCGCTCACGCTGGCGACGAGCCTGGGCCTGGCCCTGCTGCTCAACCGCAAGCTGCGCGGCGTCGCGTTCTTCCGCACCGCCGCGTTCTTCCCCTACGTCACCTCGATCGTGGCCATCGCCATCGCGTGGAACCTGCTGTTCAGCCGCGACGCCGGACCGATCAACCAGGTCCTGGGCCTGGTCGGGGTGGACGACCCGCCCGGCTGGACCGCGTCCTCGACCTGGGCCATGCCCGCCGTGATCATCGTCGGGGTCTGGCGCGAGATGGGCTACTACATGCTCCTCTTCCTGGCCGGGTTGCAGACCGTCCCGCCCGAGCTGCACGAGGCCGCCCGCATCGACGGCGCGACCGCCTGGCAGCGCTTCCGCAACGTGACCCTGCCGTGCCTGCGCCCCACCACGTTCTTCGTCACGGTGATGCTCACCATCGGCAGCTTCAAGGTCTTCGACCTGATCCTGGTGATGACCAACGGCGGCCCCGGCCAGTCGACCCTGGTGCTGTCCCAGTACATCTACCAGAAGGGCCTGGTGGAGAACCGGTTCGGCTACGCCTCCGCGATCTCCGTCGTGCTGTTCGCGCTCTGCATGCTGGTCACGGTCGTGCAGTTCGCCGTCAACCGCAGGAGGAACGCCTGATGGCCGCCCCGCACACCCTGCCCGACCTCGCCGCGCCCGGGACGACCGGCGCCGGTCCCGCCACGCCGTCCGAACGCGGTGGCACGCGGTTCCCCGCGCCGGGCAAGGTCCTGGGGTACGCCGTCCTCGTGGTGGCGGCGGCCGGGCTGCTGCTGCCGTTCTTCTGGATGGTGTCCTCCTCGCTGAAGACCGCCAACGGCGTCTTCGCCATCCCGGTGACCTGGTTCCCGGAGTCGCCGCAGTGGGCGAACTACGTCGAGATCTGGCGCGTCTCGGACATGCTGGTGTGGCTGAAGAACACGGTCTTCCTCTCGGTGGCCGTCACCGTGCTCCAGCTGTTCACCGGCAGCTTCGCCGCCTACGGCTTCGCCAAGGCCCGCTTCCCGGGGCGCAACCTGCTGTTCCTGGTCTACATCGGCACGATCGCGGTGCCGTGGCAGGCGTACATGATCCCGCAGTTCATCATGATGTCCGAGGTCGGCCTGACCAACACGCCGTGGGCGGTCATCGCGCTGCAGGCGTTCAGCGCCTTCGGCGTGTTCCTGATGCGGCAGTACTACCTGACCATCCCCGACGAGCTGTGCGAGGCCGCCAGGGTGGACGGCCTCAGCGAGTACGGCATCTACTTCCGGATCATGCTGCCGCTGTCCGTGCCCGCCCTCGCCAGCCTGGCCCTGCTCACCTTCGTCACCACGTGGAACGACTACCTCGGCCCGCTGATCTACCTGCGCGACCCGGACCTGTGGACCATCCAGCTGGGGCTGAAGTCGTTCGTCAGCGAGTACAGCGCCGAGCACGCGCTGATCATGACCGGCTCGGTGCTGTCCGTGGTGCCCATCGCGATCGTGTTCCTGCTCGGGCAGAAGTACTTCGTCCAGGGCGTCGCGACCAGCGGGCTGAAGGGCTGACCGGGGTGAAGCACGAGATCTACAACCGCGTGTTCGCCACCGCCTACGCGCTGCTGGCCACCAGCGCCCTCGTGGTGGGCGCGAGCGCGCCGTTCCTGGCCGTGCTGCTGTTCACGCCGGTCACGGCCAGTTGGCCGCTGCTGGCGCTGACGGCCCCGTTCCTCGGCCCGGCCTTCGCCGCCGCGCACGCGGTGTTCGGCTCCCTCTCGCGGGACGACGGCACGCCGGTCGTGCGGGGGTTCCTGCGCGCGTGGCGCCGGCACGCCCGCCGGTCGGCGATCGTGGCCGGCGCCGCGTCCGCCCTCCTGGTCGTCCTGGCCGTCGACGTCCGCGCGGCCTGGGGTTCACCCGTCGGGGCCGTCGCCATCCCGGTCCTGGCCGTGCTCGCCGTGCTCACCGCGGCGACCGCGCTGGTGGCGCTCACCGGCGTGGTCGAACACCCGGACGCGCCCCTGCGGCGCCTCCTGCGGGCCTGCCTGTTCCTGGCACTGCGCCGCCCGCACCTCACCGCGGTGTCGCTGGTGGCGCTGTGGGTGCTGGCCGGGGCCGTGGGCGCCATGCCCCTGCCGGCGCTCGCCCTGCTGACCGGCCCGGCGCTCTACGTCGTCTGGGTGGGCAGCCGCGCGACCCTGAAGCCCCTCCGCGCCGTTGCGGGCTCCGAGCCCGACCCTCGTCCCGCCGCGGCGCGCTGACCCGCGCCCGTCGTCCCGTCACCAGTTCTGAGGGAGAACCATGTCCGCGGAAGCAGACCGCGCCGCACCGACCACCGACCACCTGGCCGTGGCCTGGAACGCCGCCGTGGCGACCGTCCGGGGCAACATCGCCGACTTCACCGCCTGGTACCCGGACGACACGACCACCGCGGGCGCGTACCGGCCGCGCACGCCGCGCGACGGCCAACCCGAAGGGGCCAACGTCGGCTGGACCACCGGCTTCTGGCCGGGGATGCTGTGGCTGGTCTGGGAGGCCACCGGCGACGAGGACGTGCGGGATGCCGCGCGACGCCAGGTCGACAGCTTCACCGACCGCGTCCGGCGCGAGGTCGACCTGGACACCCACGACCTCGGCTTCCTCTACACCCTGTCCTGCGTGACGCCGTACCGGCTGCTCGGCGACGAGCGGGCGCGCGACGCCGCGCTGAAGGCCGCGGACCACCTGATGGACCGCTTCCTCGAACCCGCGGGCATCCTGCAGGCCTGGGGCGACCTGGAGAACCCGCTGCAACGCGGCCGCACGATCGTCGACAGCCTGATGAACGTGCCGCTGCTGTACTGGGCGGCCGAGACGACCGGCACGCCGTCGTACTTCGACGCCGCCATCCGGCACACCGAGCAGCTGCGGCAGCACGTCATCCGGCCGGACGGCACCACGTTCCACACCTACTACTGGGACCCGGAGACCGGCGAACCGCTGCGCGGCGGCACCGAGCAGGGGCACCAGGACGGTTCCTGCTGGGCACGCGGGCAGGCGTGGGGCATCTACGGCTTCGCCCTCGGCTACCGGCACGCGCGGCGGGAGTCGTTCCTCGACGCGGCCAGGCGCTGCGCCGACTACTTCCTCACCCGCCTGCCGGAGGACCGCATCGCCTACTGGGACCTCGTGTTCGGCGACGGCAGCGGCCAGGAACGCGACTCCTCGGCCGCCGCCATCGCCGCGTGCGGCCTGTACGAGCTCGCGGACCACCTGGCGGACCAGGACGCGGCCCTGCGCTACCGCGCCGAGGCCGACGCCATCCTGGACAGCCTGGCCACCGCGTACTCGGCCGCGCGCGAGCCCGGGTCCACCGCGCTGCTCCTGCACGGCGTCTACGACAAGCCCAAGGACGTCGGGGTGGACGAGGGGAGCCTCTGGGGCGACTACTTCTACCTGGAAGCCCTGAGCCGCCGGCTGCGGCCCGACTGGCGCAGCTACTGGTGACGTGACGGGGGTGGGCGCCGCGAGCGCCCACCCCCGCCCTGTCACGTGGTCAACCGGAACGTGGCGTCGGCGCGGCCCGTCGCGTCGGTGATCTGGTCGAGCCGGAGCTGGTAGGCGTAGTGCCGAAGGTACCGGTCGGGGTGGCTGTAGGCCTGGAACGACGACCACGACGCCGAGGCGAGCCCGGCGACCTGGCGGAACGTGGCGTCGGCCTTGAACGCCGAGGTGCCGTCGTCCGCCGCGAGGACGAAGTCGAAGTTGTTGTGCCGCAGGTAGTAGCCGGGGTAGTTGACCGACTGGAACGACACGGTCCCGGTGCCCGCCAGACCCGGCATCACCCGGAACTGGGCGTCCTGGGCCGGGCTGACGTTCGGGTCGATGCGCACGTCGAAGTCGGCGTGGCGCACGTACCGGTCCTGGAAGTTGTAGGACTGGATGCGGTTGACCGGGCCGGTCGTGCCCCACTTGGCCAGGACGCGGCCCTCCTCGGCGGCGGTGAGGTTGAGGATCGAGCCGTGCCGCTTGCGGGTGGCGCCGAGGTTGTAGTCCGACACCGCGCGGAAGTTGCGGGTGCTGCCGAGGTTGGTCGAGGCGATCGGCATGTACCCGCGGCCGGTGGCGTACTGGTCCAGCCACAGCGCCCACTCGTTGCGGCCGTTGAACTGCATCCACATCGGGCCCTCGACCACGTTGCCGCCGCCGGTGCCGTTGGAGATGCCCATGTGCGAGAGGTTGCCGATGGTCGTCCACGAGCCGAGGACCGAGTTGCTGCCCTCGACGGTGATGTGGCCGTCGGCGGAGGCCCGGTAGTAGCGGTAGCCGCCGACGCTGCCGGGCGACTCGACGATCTGGGTGTCGATGATGCCCTGGCCCGCGCCCCGGTCGATGTAGAGCACCGGCGTGGTGACGGTCCGGAAGTCCTTGGTGCGGACGTAGTAGATGCGGTGCTTGGTGACGCCGTTGAGCGCGGCGTTGGTCGCCCAGTAGACGACGTACTCGCCGGACGCGGGGTCGTAGATGGCCTCCGGCGCCCAGGCGTTGCCCGCGCCGGAGATGCCGGACGCGACGTCGAGCAGCCGCGGCGCGGACCAGGTGACGAGGTCGGTCGACTCCCACACGACCAGCGACTTGCTGCCCCGGTTGGCGGCGTCGGACCACGACGTGCCGCTCGCGATGCGCAGGTCGGTGGCGATGATCCAGTACCGGTCGCCGGCGGGGGACCGGACGAGCGCGGGATCGCGCACACCGCGCGTGCCCACGGTGGACAGCAGCACGGGCGCGCCGTTGTTCAGGTCGGTCCAGCGCAGGCCGTCGCGGCTGTGCGCGAGGTAGATCTGCTCGCCGGTCGCGTGCTCGCCGGTGAAGTGCGCCATCAGGTAGCCGGTGAACGGCTCCAGCGCCTCGGCGCGCCGGTCGGTGGTCACCGACCAGGACGTGAACAGCAGGGCGACGGCGGCGACCAGCGCGCCGATCCTCGTCGATGTTCGTGGCACGGGTGATCTCCCTTGATCACGGGGTGGGTCACGATCGGTGCGGTGCTGCCTGCGGACGGGCTTGGTGAGCGCTAACAGGGCCGTGCTCGATCAGCGCTTCCTGTCAGCGCAGACAGGTGCTCCAGCGGCGAGTATGTTCGATGTTCGCGTTAACATCAAGGATTGACAGCGGTGCGCGGGGGAGTGGTCGCGCGACCGGTGGAAGACTGGGTGCGGCCCGTGCACGACGCCCGCTGCCGCGCGGTGCGCGAGGGGGCTTGACAGAGGCCGGACAATAGAAAGTCGGCGTGTGCTCCGGAATGCAGTGGAGAACCCGCCGAATCTAATACCAAGTTAGCGCTGTGAGGGGCATGTGTCAACTCAGGGGTACGAAGACGAACTGCGGTCCGAGCGCGGCTACGTGGCCGGGCTCTACCGTCGGCTGGACGCCGAACGCGCGCGGGTGAAGGGGGAGTACGACGCGGCGCTGCGCGGCACCGGCGGCACGCCCATGGAGCGCGACGTCGAGGTCCGCACGCTGGCCAAGGAGGCGAAACGGCTGGACGTGGCCGACAACGGGCTGTGCTTCGGCCGGTTGGACACCCTCACGGGCGAGCGCTCCTACATCGGGCGGATCGGGCTGTTCGACGAGGGCGACGAGTACGAGCCGGTGCTGCTCGACTGGCGCGCGCCCGCGTCGCGCCCCTTCTACGTCGCCACCGCCGCGAACCCGGAGAACATGCGCCGCCGCCGGCAGTTCCACACGCGTGGTCGCCTGGTGGCCGATTTCACCGACGAGGTGCTCGGCCGCCCCGACGGCGGCGAGCGCGGTGACGCCGCCCTGCTCGCGGCGGTCAACGCGCCGCGCGGTGAGGGCATGCGCGACATCGTCGCGACGATCCAGTCCGAGCAGGACGAGATCATCCGGCTCGACCACCCCGGCGTGCTGGTGATCGAGGGCGGACCGGGCACCGGCAAGACCGTGGTCGCGCTGCACCGCGTCGCCTACCTGCTCTACACCCAGCGCGAGCGGATGGAGCGGCACGGTGTGCTCGTGGTCGGGCCCAACCCGGCGTTCCTGAACCACATCGGCCGCGTGCTGCCGTCGCTCGGCGAGTCCGACGTGGTGTTCATGACGCCGGGCGACCTGGTGCCCGGTCTGCGCGCCACGGCCGACGACACGCCGGCCGCCGCGCGGCTCAAGGGCTCGGTGAAGATCCTCGACGTGCTCGCGGCGGCGGTGGCCGACCGGCAGCGGTTGCCGGCGGAGCCGTTGACGATCGAACTGGGTGGCGGCCCGGCGCGGATCGACGCCGCCACCGCGGAGTGGGCCAGGGACGAGGCGCGCGCGAGCGGGCTGCCGCACAACGAGGCCCGCGCGGTGTTCGGCGAGATCATCACCTACGTGCTCACCGAACGGGCGATCGGTCGGATCGGCCGCGGTTGGCTGACCAGGGAGAACAAGGAGGCGTGGGACCGCCTGCGGGCGGACCTGGTCAAGGAGCTCGCGCAGGACGACAAGTTCGTCGCCGTGCTCGACGAGCTGTGGCCGATCCTGACGCCGGCCGCGCTGCTGTCCTCGCTGTACACGTCCCGTGAACGGCTGCGGGCGGCGGGCGCGGACGAGGCGTTGTGGCGTGCCGACGGCGACGCCTGGACGGTGTCGGACGTGCCGTTGCTCGACGAGCTGGTGGACCTGCTCGGCCGGGACCAGGCCGCCGACCGGACCGCCGAGCGGCAGCGGAAGGCGGCGGCCGAGTACGCCGCGAACGTGCTGGACAGCCTCCACGGCCGCCAGGACTCGATGGACGACGAAGACCACCTGTACGCCACGGACCTGCTGTACGCCGAGGACCTGGCGGACCGCGTCCTCGAACGCGACACGCGCGACCTGGTCGAGCGCGCCACCGCCGACCGGGACTGGACCTACCGGCACGTCGTGGTCGACGAGGCGCAGGAGCTGTCCGAGATGGACTGGCGGGTGCTGATGCGGCGTTGCCCGGGCCGGTCGTTCACGGTGGTCGGCGACCTCGCGCAACGCCGGTCCGAGGCCGGTGCGACGTCGTGGGACGCGATGCTGGAGCCGTACGTGCCCGGCCGCTGGGTCTACCGGGCGCTGACCGTGAACTACCGCACCCCGGCGGAGATCATGGCCGTCGCCGGCGCGCTGCTCGCCGAGTTCGCCCCGGCCGTCCAACCGCCGGAGTCGGTCCGCGCGTGCGGCGTCCAGCCGTGGTCGAGGCGGGTCGCGGCGGACGAGCTGCCCGCCGCCATCGAGGAGTTCGTCCGGGACGAGGCCGGCCGGGTGGGCACCAGCGTGGTCATCGGGCCGGCGGGCATGGCGGGCACGGTGCCCGCGTCGGAGACGAAGGGCCTGGAGTACGACGCCGTCCTGGTCGTGGAACCGGCGCGGATCCTCGCCGACGGCCCGCGCGGCGCGGCCGAGCTCTACGTCGCGCTCACCCGGGCCACCCAGCGCCTCGGCGTCCTGCACCAAGGCCCGTTGCCGCAGGCCCTGACCGGTCTGGAGGAGGTCGGGACGCCGGCCGGCGCCGGGAACCGGCGGATGACGTAGCGACGCGCGTGCGGCCGGCCCGCTTCCAGAGCCGGCCGCACACGCCCGACCTCGACCCCGACCCCGGCCCGGCCCGGCCCGAGTCACCGTGCGCACGTCGGCCATCGCCCGGTTCACGATCGGGGCACGGCGGTTCTCGACCGGGTGATCTACCCCCGGTTCGGCGCACGAGGTGCGGTCCGTGCCACTAGAAACCGGTGTCGGCGCTCAGCGGGGGGCGGGGAGGAAGTGGGCACACGAGCTGTGGTGCGAGTCGGGTGCGCGCTGCTGGTCCTGTTGCAGGTGGCGGTCGGGTTGTGGGCGGCGCTGGCCCCGGAGGGGTTCTTCGCCGGGTACCCGACGAGGGAGGTCGGCTGGGTGGCGCTCTTCCCTCCTTACAACGAACACCTCGTGCGGGACTACGGGCTGGCGTTGTTGCAGTTGGCGCCCCTGGCGCTGGTCTGCCTGAAGCGGCCGGAACCGGCGTTCGCCGCCGCGCTGCTGATCGGCGTGCTGCTGTTCCACCTGCCGCACGCGGTCTACCACGAGCTGCACGTCGTCCGCACCGACGACCTCGTGTGGCAGCGGCTGGCCCTCTGGTCGCCCGTCGTCCTCGCCGCCGGTCTGCTGCACCCGACCTGGAGGTCGGCGAGGAGCCGCCGCCCGCCGACGACGGCTCCTCCGACCACCGGGTGAACGTCACTTGTTCGGCGCCGGCACCGGGGGCGGTATGAAGTCGGTCGTGCCGCGCTCCAGGCTCTCGGGCAGGGACGCCCGGTAGATCGGCATCGCGGCGGCGGTGGTCACGATCGCGACCGCGACGAGGATCGCGAACAGCTCCGGCGTCACCAGGTCGTGGGCGAGGCCGATGTTGATGAAGATCAGGATCATCAGCCCCCGCGCGTTCATCAGCCCGCCGACCGCCGACGCGTAGCGCCACGAGAAGCCCTGGGCGCGCACGACCACCGCGCAGCCGAGGTACTTGCCCGCGAACGCGACCGCCATGATCACCGCGAGCGGCCACCACAGCGCGCCGCCCGCGCCGAAGCCGGACACCTGCGTGTTGAGCCCGCTGAACGCGAAGAACACCGGCAGCAGCAGGATGGAGTTCAGGTCCGTGAGCCGCGTCTCCAACTCCCGGCGCACGATCGCCGACTGCGGCATCGCCAGCCCCGTGATGAACCCGCCGAACACCGAGAACACGCCGATGTAGTCGGTGAACCACCCCGCCAGCAGCACGAGGAGCAGCACGAGCGCCATCACGTCGCGGCTCATCCGGCCCTCGCGCTCCACCCGCGCGCCCAGCCGGGCGAACAGGGCGCGCCCCACCGTCAGCATCAGCAGTGCGAACACCGCCGCGCCCGCCACCGTGCCCACCGCGTCGAACGGGCTGCCCGCCGCCGCGACCGCGATGATCACCGCCAGGATGACCCACGCCGCCGCGTCGTCGATCGCCGCCGCGACCAGGGTGAGGCCGCCGATGGGCGTGTTCGCGATCCCGCGCTCCTGGAGGATCCGCGCGAGCATCGGGAACGCGGTGATCGACAGCGCGCCGCCGACGAAGAGCATGAACTCCCACCGGGTCGTGCCGTCCGGGCTCAGCGAGCCGAAGAACAGCGCCGCCGCGCCCGCGCCCAAGGCGAACGTCGGCACGATGCCCGACACCGCGAGCGCCGCCGCCCGCCGCATCTGCTGCCCGCTCGCCAGGCTGTGGTCGAGCGAGGACCCGACCAGGAACATGTAGAACGTCAACCCGATCGTGCTCAGCACGTACAGGGTGTCCTTGACGTCCGCCGGGAAGATCAGGGCCTGCGCCCCCGGCGCCACGGCGCCGAGCAGGGCCGGTCCGAGCAGGACGCCGGCGACCATCTCGCCGACCACCCTGGGCTGCTTGACCGCCATGGCGAGGCGTCCGCACAACGTCGTCGCGGCGAGCACGACCGCGAGCGCGGCGAACACCTTCAAGGCGAACTGGATCTGGTTCACTCGGTGATCTCCTGGGTGGGAGGCGGCTCAGGCCGCAGTGGACGACCCTGGGTGTCGTGCGTGTCGAAGTAGCGCCCGGCCAGCCGCAGCCGGTGGGCGTGCAGGACCATGACCGTGCCCAGCACGAGCTGGACGACGCTGAGCCACACGTCCTCCCACCGGTCCCGCGCGCGCAGCAACGCGCCGAGCACGGCCAGGTGGCGCGGTGGCAGCGGCTCGTCCACCCGCACCAGCAGGCACGGGCCGCGGCTCGGCAACGACCGGGTGTGGGTGACCGTGGAGTGCAGCGTCACGCGGCGCAGCACCTCGGCGGTCGCCCCGCGCAGCGCCAGCGGGGACAGCCGCCACGCCGGGCACGGCCGGTTGGCGGCGACGCCGAACGGGATGTGGTGCGCGGTGCGCGCCTGGACGCCCTCCCAGCGGTCCGGGTCGAACACGTCCGGGCGCGCGTAGCCGGTGGCGTGGTAGTCGGGGTAGCTGAAGCACAGCACCGAGCCGGCGGGCAGCGTGGTGCGCCCGTCCAGCGCGATGTCCCCGGTGGTGACGCGGTGCGCGATGCCGAACAGCGGGTAGAGCCGCATGGTCTCGTCCAGGACGCGGGCGAAGTAGCGCTCGTCGCCCGCGAGCCGGGTCGCCACGTCCGGGTGCTGCGCCAGCGCGAGCAGCAGGTGCGCCATCGCCTCGGACATCTGGACCACCGCCGTGGTGAAGAAGGTGCCTTGCAGGTAGTGCACCTGCTCGGTGGGCGACAGGCCGGCCGGCAACGGCCGCCGCACGTCGCCCGCCGCGACCCGCCGGGCCAGGTAGCGGGTCAGCCGCGCCCGGCGGGCGGGGTGGCGCAGGCCGGTGCACTTCAACGACGTGACCACGTCGTCGGCGTGGTCCACGATCAGGTCACGCGCCTCGCGCGGGCACGGCTCGCCGAACACCAGCTCGTGGAAGTACTCCGCCCACACCGGCGTCATCAGGTCGCGCAGCCGCACCAGCGCGACCCGCCCGGTGACCACCTCGTCGAGCACCCGCCCGGCGCAGCGGGCCGCCGTCGCCGACAACGCGTCACCCGGCCCGGCCAGCAGCGCGCGCGTCGTGCGGGCCACGTCGTCGTAGCGCGGGCCGGCCTCCAGGTGCTCCTGGTGCACCTCGGGGCCGGGGGAGAGCCAGTACCAGAACAGGTCCGACAGCCCGGCGCCCCGGCTGCGGCCGTTCGCCGCCGGGTGGCCGTAGACCTCCTGGAACCGGTCCGGCCCGACGTCGGCGTTCGGGAACGTGATCGCGTTGTCCCCGTTGACCTTCTCGAACACCTTCTTGCGCAGGGCGACCACCCGCGCCGGCAGCCAGCGGGGCGCGGTCAGCACCACGGCGGCGGCGAGCAGCCCGGTCACCCACACCGCGCGGGCACCCCCGTCCCGCGCGCGACGACCAGGTCCCGGGTGAGGTCGGCCGGTCCACGCCCGCCGCACAGCGCGAGGACGTGGTCGAACTCGTCGCGCAGCACGTCGAGGACCCGCGCCACCCCCGCCTCGCCGGCCGCGGCCAAGCCCCACAGCGCCGGCCTGCCGACACCCACGGCCGCCGCGCCGAGCGCGAGCGCCACGGCCACGTCACCGCCGCTCCGGACACCGCCGTCCAGCAGCACCGGCACCCGGCCCGCCACCGCGTCGACCACCGCCGGCAACGCCTCGACGGCGGCGGGCGCGAGGTCGGACTGGCGACCGCCGTGGTTGGACACCACGACCCCGGCCATCCCGTGCTCGACCGCGAGCACCGCGTCACCGGGGTGGAGCACGCCCTTGAGCCACACCGGCAACGACGTCAGCTCCCGCAGCCGGTCCAGGTGCGCCCACGACACCGACGGCGACATCTCGATGTCGCGCACGCCTCCCGGTGGACCACCGGGCAGGTCGCGCATGTTCTCCGCCGCGAGCCCGGCCGGCAGGTCGTGGAAGCCGTGCTCGGCGTCGCGGCGGTGCCGGCCGAACACCGGCGAGTCGGCGGTCACCACCAGCGCCGCGCACCCCGCCCGCTCCGCCCGGTCCACCAGGCACGCGGTCACGTCCTCGTCGGGCTGCGGGTAGAGCTGGAACCAGACGGAGGCGTCCGCGGCCGCGGACCGTGCCGCCGCGACCACCTCGCCGATCGCCACGGTGGAGGCCATGCCGGACACCAGCACCGTCCGCGCCGCCGCCGCGGCCCGTGCCGTCGCCAGCTCGCCGTCCGGGTGGGCGAGCCGGTGGAACGCGGTCGGCGCGATCAGCACCGGCAGGTCGAGGCGACCGCCGGGCAGGTCGACCGCGAGGTCCCGCGCCACCCGGCCGCGCAGCACCCTCGGCAGCAGGGCCAGGCGCCGGAACGCCGCCTCGTTCTCCCCGAGCACGACCTCGTCGCCGACGCCGCCCGCGTAGTAGTCGTAGTGCACCGGGTCGAGCACCGCGCGGGCCTGCTCGTGCAACCCGGCGAGGCCGGTGCTCGCGGTGAACCCGGTGCTCGCGGTGGACTTCGTGCTCGTGGTGAACCCGGTGCTCGCGGTGGACTTCGTGCTCACGGTGAGACCGCGGCGGTCCGGGCCAGTCGGGCGTTCAGGAACGCCAGCAGCGGCGCCCGGTGCACGTCCTCGCTGTCCCACTCGTTCTCCAGGTTCTCGGTGAGGTGGTGCTCGCCGATCAGGAGCCCGTCCCGGAAGTGCCGGACGACCGGGTGCAGGTAGCGGCCGTCGAGCCCGGTGGTGTCCTGCTGGGACACCCGGCCCGCCGAGACGTCGAACGGGTTGACCCGGTCGTGGCCCTCGCCGTACTCCAGCGTCACCGCCAGGTAGGACTCGACGTCGCCGAAGTCGCCCCGGCCGACCGCCTCGTGCAGGTGCGCCAGCGGCACCTCCTCGGCGTAGCGGAGGGCGCCGTCCGACCCGACCAGGACCGCGTCCGCCATGAACGCGAACAGCTGCCACAACGCCGAGGTCCGGTTCACCCGTCCGATGACCGCCTCGACCACCGCGTCGGTGGTGGGGGAGAGGTCCCGGCTCGGCCACGCGACGCCGTGGTAGCGGTGCTCCAGGACGTGGTGCAGCGCCCGCACCCCGTACCGGAAGCCGTGGATGAACCCGCTGGTCGACTTCTTGAAGTCCCTGGCCTGCGTGATGGTGCCCGCGAAGAACAGGTCGGGCACGTTGACCGACTCCCAGGCGGCGGTCTGGTCCGGGAAGCGGTCGTTGATCGTCAGCTGCGGCCGGCACTCGGGTGCGAAGATCGACGCGTCGAACCGGAACCCGGTCGCCAGGATCACCCGGTCGTAGCGGATCTCCTTCACCCGTTCGTCGACCCGCACGAAGCTCACCCGCACCAGGAAGCCGTCGCCGTCACGGCGGATGTCCACCACCCGGCCGTCCAGCAGCGCGTTCTGCGACTTGAGCTGGTAGGTGTCGAGGAAGTTGTTGTTGACCGCGCGCAGGTGGCCGACGAAGTGGGTCTGCCACGCCAGCTTCAGCGAGCCGGGACCGGCGACGTGGATGACCGACGCGGTCTCGATCAGGTTGTCGGCGGTCTCGAACGCCGAGTTGCCGCGCCCGATGATCAGCACCTTCTGCCCGGTGAAGTCGGCCGGGTCCACCGACACCTCGTCGTAGCGCTCGGCGAGCTCCACCCCGTCGATCGGCGGCACGTAGGACCGGGACACGCCGGTGGCCACGATGACCCGCCGGGCCCGGTAGGTGTTCCCGTGCTGGTCGCGCACCACGAAGTCGTCCGGCCTGGTCACCTCCACCACCGACGTGCCGTAGCGGATCGGCAGGTCGTGCGCGGCGGCGAAGTCGGCCAGGTAGCGGACCATGTCGTCGGCGTGCGGGAAGTAGCGCGGCGTGTAGCGGGTGAACAGCAGCGTCGGGTCGTCGGACAGCAGCGAGTTCCAGTCGGTGCGCAGGTTCAGCTCGGGGTCGTCCCACCCGGTGATCGGCTTGTTGATCGAGATCAGGGTGCGGTGCCGGGGGAAGCGGGCGAAGAACGCGCCGGGAGCGTCACCGGCCTCCAGCACCAGGTGGTCCCGCCCGGCGCGGGAGAGCAGGTACGACGCCTGGAGCCCAGCCGGGCCGGCGCCGATCACGAGACACTCCGTCGAAACCTCGCTGGACACGTCGTTCTCCTCACGTCCGGGAGCGGGACAGCAGGCGCTTGTCCGGCTTGCCGCTCGGTGCGAGCGGCGGTTCTTCGATCGCGGTCAGGGCCACCGGCGCGCACGCCGCGCCCAGCCGGCGCGTCACCAGCGCGCGCAGTGCCGCGAGGTCGGGTGTCCGGCCTCCGGTCGGCACGACGAACGCGTGCACCGCCTCGCCGGTGTCCTCGTCCGGCACGGCGACCACGTACGCCTCGGCGACGTCCGGGTGCTCGGCGAGGACCCGCTCGATCGGGCCCGCGTAGTGCAGGTTCGCGTTGACGATGACCACGTCCCTGGTCCGGCCGGTCAGGTGCAGCCGGCCGTCGGCGTCGACGTGGCCCAGGTCGCGGGTGCGCACCCAGCCGTCCGCGAACACCTCGGCCGAGCGCTTCGGGTCCGCCCAGTACGCGCCGGCCTGCGCCGGCGTGCGGACGAACAGCTCGCCGTCGACACCTCGCGGGACCGGCGCCCCGTCCTGGTCGCGGACCTCGACGCGCACGGCGGCGGGTGGCACGCCCACCGTGCCGGGCGCGTCGGACGGGGTCGCCATCGCGATCATGCCCGTCTCGCTCTGGCCGTAGCCGTGGAACACGACCGGTCCGAGCACGTCCAGCGCCTCGCGGTGCCGGTCGGCGGTCAGCGGCGACCCGGACACCATCAGCGCGCGCAACGTCGACAGGTCGGCCGGCGCGCGGCGTTGCGCGGCGACGAGCTTCGCCAACCGGGGCACCGTGAACACGCTCGCCGAGGCGCGGTGGCGGGTGATCGCGTCGGGGAAGTCGGGCCGGTCGGCGACGACCGCGGCGCCACCGGCGGTGATCGCCAGCACCGCGTACTCGAACATCACCTGGCTCGACAGCGACCCGAACACCAGGAAGCGGTCCAGCCGGGAGGCCAGCTCGCGGATCGCGGGCGGCCACGCGTCCGGTCGCGCGGTCCACGCGGCCGTCATCGCGGCGTAGGTCTGCGCGCACGCCTTGGGCGCGCCCGTGCTGCCGCTGGTGTGGATCAACCGGGCGACGTCGGCGGGCCTGCCGGCGCACCGCGGCCGACCGTCGGCACGGGTCTGGCGCAACGAGTCGACGGTCAGCGCGCGGACGCCCGGTCCGGTGGTCCGCGCCACCGCGTCGGCCGAGTCGGTGACCACGGCGGCGAGGTCGAGGCCGAGCAGGTGGCGCACCTGCTCGTCGGGCAGCCCCGGTCGCACGCCCAGCACCCGGGCGCCCACCACGTGCGCGGCGAGGATCGTGGCGAACGCCTCGGGGTTGACGCCGAGCACGAGCGCGACACCGTCACCCGGGCCCAGCCCGTTCCCGCGCAACCCGGTCGCGATCCGCGCCACCAGGTCGAGCATCTCCGCGCCGCTCACCACGCGCGAGCCGTGTTCGAACACCGGCCGTCCACCGGCGGTCCCGAGCACGTCGAGCACCGCGCGCGGGAACGGCTCGGCGTCACGCGCCGGCAAGGCACTCCTTCACGAACGCGGTCAGCGGCTGCTGGTGCACCACCGGCAGGTCCCAGCGGTTCTCCAGGTTCTCGGCCAGGTGGTGGGTCGCGGTGAGCACGCCGTCGCGGTAGTGGCGCACCACCGGGTGCAGGTAGCTCGCGTCGTGCGCGTTGGCCGCGTCGTTCTCCGCCACGCGGGGGACGGAGATGTCGAACGGGTCCGCGGCGTCGTGGTCCGGCCCGTACTCCAGCGTCGCCACGAACCGGTGCTCGGCCGGGCCGAGGCCGCCGTCGGCGAGGTAGGCCACGGGCACCTCCTCCTCGTACCGCGCGGCGCCGTCGGAGACCGTGACCACGTCGCCGATCACCGCGAACTGCTGCCACAGCGCGGACGACCGGTTCACCCGGGCCACCAGCGCGTCGCTGATCGCCTCCGGTGACGGCGTCAACCCGGTCGACGGCCACGGTGTGTCGTGGTGGCGGGCGGCGAGCACGCGGTGCAGGGCGCGGACCCCGTACCGGAAGCCGTGGATGAACCCGCTGGTGGACTTCTTGAAGTCGCGCTGCTGGGTGAGCGTGCCCGCGAAGTACAGGCCCGGCACCGTGGTCGACTCGTAGGCGGGCGTCTGCTCGGGGAACCGGTCGTCGATCACCAGCGCCGGGCGGCAGCTGTCGTCGAACACCGACGCGTCGAACCGGAACCCGGTGCACGCCACGATCCGGTCGTACTCCAGTTCCCGCAACGACCCCACCGCGCGCGCATAGCGGAACAGGACGCGGAAACCGCCCCCGGGCCGGGGCTCGATGAGCTCCACCGTGCCGTCGAGGACCGCGTTCTCCGACTTGAGCTGGTAGGTGTCGAGGAAGTTGTTGTTCACCGCGCGCAGGTGGCCGACGTAGTGCGTCCGCCACGCGAGCCGCACCGAGTGCGGACCGGCCACGTGGATGACCGCCGCGTGCTCCACCAGGGAGTCGGCGGTCTCGAACCCGGAGTTGCCCTTGCCGAGCACGAGCACCCGCTGGTCGGTGAACGACTCCGGGTCGGTGTCGAACGTGTCGTACCGCTCGGCGTGCTCGATGCCCGGGATGGGCGGCACGTGGAGTCGCGAAACCCCGGTCGCCACCACGACCCGCGCGGCCCGCCACGTCCGGCCACCGCCGTCGAGCACGGCGAAACCGTCCTCGTCCCGGGAGATCCGCGTGACCTCGGTGTCGTAGTGGACCCGGACGCCGGTGGCCGCGGCGAAGTCGGCCAGGTAGCGGACCAGGTCGTCGGCGGCCGGGAAGTACCGGGCGCTGTAACGGGTGAACAGCAGGTCGGGGTCGTCGGTCAGCAGCGAGTTCCAGTCCATCCGCAGCCGCTGTTCCGGGTCGGCGGAGCCGGTGTGCACCTTGTTGATGGAGATCAGGGTCCGGTGCCGCGGGTAGCGGGTGAAGAAGGTGCCCGGTCCGGTGCCGCGTTCGAGGACGGCGTAATCGCGACCGTCGCGCTCCAGCAGGGCGGCGAGCTGCACACCAGCCGGTCCCGCCCCGATGATCAGGTAGTCGTGCGCCATGAGCCAGGAAGCTACGCACCGGATCTCAGAACTCTCTGAGATCGACTGCCTACCGTCGGTGCCGTGACCACGACCGTGACCGAAGCACCCGTGGACCTCGGCGAACCACTGCGGAGCGACCACCTCCACCGTGCGGCGGCGCCCTTGTCGGTGCTCGTCAGCCCCACCGTCCGGGAGCGGGTCGACCGGGGGCGCGAGTACCTGCGCACCGTGCTCGCCGACGACGAACGGCCCGTCTACGGCGCGAAGACCGGGTTCGGCGCGCTGATCGGCTTCGCGGGCCGTGCGGACGAGGCGGACCAGTGCGACAACACCCTCGCCCACCTCGGCGCGGGGCAGGGGCCGGACCTGCCCGCCGACATCGCCCGCGCCGCGCTGCTCGTGCGGGCGTGGTCGCTCGCCCAGGGCCTCTCGGGGGTGTCCGCGCACGTCGTGGACGGGCTCGCGGCGATGTTCGCGACCACGTTCGTCCCGGCGATCCCGCGCTACGGCTCGGTCGGCGCGAGCGGCGACCTCATCCCGCTCGCCTACGCGACCCAGGCGTTGCGCGGTCGCGGTCACGCCTACCTGGACGGCGAGCGGATGCCCGCGGGCGACGCCCTGAGCCGCGCCGGGCTGACCCCGCTCACCCTGGACGGGCGGGACGCGCTGGCGCTCGTCAACGGCACGTCCGTCACGACCGCCGCCGCCGCCCTCGCGCTGGACAGCGTGCGCGCCTCGCACCGCGCGATCCAGGACCTGACGTGCCTGCTCGTGGACGTCCTCGGCGGTGACCCCGGTTTCCTCGACCCACGGCTGATCTCGGCCTACGGGCACCCCGGCGCGGTCACCGTCGCCGACCGGATGCGCGCCACCCTCGTCGGCACGGTCCCGACCGGGCAGCGCGCCCTCCAGGAGCCCTACAGCATCCGGTGCTCGCCGCAGCTGCTCGGCGCGGCGGAGGACGCGTTGCGCTACGTCGACGGCGTCGTGGCGGCCGACCTGGGCGGAGTCAGCGACAACCCGCTGTTCTTCCCCGGTGACGACCTCGTCGCGCACGGCGGCAACTTCTTCGGCCAGCCGGCCGCGTTCGCCGCCGACGTCCTCGCCATGGTCACGGCGTCGTTGGGCAACCTCGCCGAGCGGCAGCTCGACCTGCTGGTCGACCCGGTCCGCAACACCGGCCTGCCGCCGATGCTCGCCGCCGGGCCGGGACGCCAGCACGGCTTGCAGGGCGTGCAGCTGGCCACGACCGCGTTCGTCGTCGAGATCCGCCGCGCGGCCCTGCCCGCGAGCACCCAGAGCCTGCCGACCAACCTGCACAACCAGGACGTCGTGCCGTTCGGCACCCAGGCCGCGCTGCGCTCCTACGACCTCGCCGGACTGCTCCGGCTGCTGTGCGGCTCACTCGCGCTCGGCCTGCGGCAGGCCGTCCACGTGGGTGGCCGGCGACCGACCTCGCCCCGCTGCGCCGCTCTGCTCGACGCCCTCTGCGACGTGATCGCCCCGGTCGACCCCGACCGGCCGCTCGACGCGGACGTGCGGGTGGCCGCCGACCTGGTCACCTCGGGCCGGTACTGATCACCTCGTCCGTCGCGGTGTCGGTGGTGGAGGCGGCCGGTAATCGCAGGGTGAAGCGCGCGCCCTGACCCGGGTGGCCGACGGCCTCCACCGTGCCGCCGTGGCCGGTCACGACTTCGCGCAGCAGCGCCAGCCCCAGTCCGAACCGCCGCTCCGGCCCGCCGGCCCCGCCCAGTCGGCCCGGTCCGCGGTGGAAGCGGTCGAAGAGCCGGTCCGCCTCCACCGGGTCGAACCCCTCGCCGGTGTCCGCGACCGTCAGCTCGACGTGCCCGTCCCGCAGCCCGAGGCGCACGTCGATCCGACCGCCCTCCGGGGTGTGGCGCACGGCGTTCGCCAGCAGCTCGTCCACCGCGCGCCGCAACGCGGTCTCGACACCGGTCACGACCAGCGGACCGGTGGGGCGGTGGACGGTCAGCGTGATCCGCCGCTCGTCCGCCCGGTCGCCCTCGGTCGCCACCGCGGACTCCGCCAACGCGGCCAGGTCGACCGCCCGGCCGTCGACATCCCCGGACCGGCGGCTCAGCCGGGCCGACAGCAGCAGGTCGTCCACCACGTCACCGAGCCCGCGGATCGAGCTGGCGAGCGCGTCGAGGCTGTCGCGGTGGTCGTCGGGCAGGTCCGCCGCCTTCGCCCACCGGGCGAGCAGCTGCGCCCGCGTGTACGCCCGCGCGATCGGGGTCCGCAGCTCGTGGCTGGCGTCCGTGACGAACCGCCGTTGCCTGGCCAGCGCCTCGGCCAGCGGCGCGACCGTGCCGCGGCCGACGCCCAGCCCCAGCAACGCCGCCGCGAGCAGGCCGCCGATCTCCGCGATCACCAGCGCCAGCAGCAGGTGCCGCCGGTCGGCGAGCTGGTAGCGCGTGTCGAAGACCGCCTGCGCCGTGGTGCCGTCGGCGCCGCGCCGGGTCAGCACCAGGTACTCGGTGCCGTTGAGCTCCAGGTCGCGCTCGACGGTCCCGCCCGACGCCTCGACCGCGCGGAGGTCGTCGTGCAGCGGGAAGCCGGGCGGCACCTTCAGCACGCCGTCGTCGAGCACGCCGTCGTCGAGGATGAACAGCCACGTGCACCCCGGAGGCGTCGACGGCACGCCGAACTGGGCGTTGTACCGCAGCTCGCGCGTCACCTGCGCTTCCTGCGCCCGCACCATCACGACGTAGGCGATACCGCCGACGAACGCCACCAGCACGGTGATCGCCAGCCCGACCAGCACGCTGATCCGCAGGCGGGCCCGCCGGACCACCACGCGTTCCGCCTCGGCCCACGAACGGCTCACAACGCCCCCAAGCGGTATCCGAGTCCTTGCACCGTGTGCACCACCGAACGGTCGATCTTGGTCCGCAGGTAGTACACGTAAGTGTCCACAATGGATGTTGCCGAAGCGTCCGGGAACACCACGCGCCGCAACGACGCCCGTGTGTGCACCGTGTCCGGATGGGTGGCGAGCACGCGCAACAGGGTGAACTCCCGGGCGGTGAGCGGCACCCGTCCGCCGTCGGGCAGCACCACCTGCCGCTGCCCGACGGCGAGGTGTCCGGCGCCGATCCGCAGCACGTCGGCCAGTTCCAGCGACCGCCGGCACAGGGCCCGCAGCCGCGCGCTCAACTCGTCCAGGTCGAACGGCTTCACCAGGTAGTCGTCCGCGCCCGCGTCGAGACCGTCGATCCGGTCGTGGACGCTGCCCAGCGCGGTGAGGATCAACGCCCCCGCCCGCACGGACTTCGCCCTCAGCCGCACCAGCAGGTCGAGCCCGTCGAGGACGGGCAGGCCGCGGTCGATGACCACCACGTCGTACGGGCGGGTCAGGGCGAGGTGCAGCCCGCGTTGCCCGTCCAGGGCGACGTCCACGGTGTACCCCTCGTCGCGCAGCGCGGCGGCGAGCAACTCCACGAGTTCGCGGTCGTCCTCGACCAGCAGCAACCGGAAGCAGTTGGCCGGCCAGGATCTGGGGTTGCCCTGCACGCCACCAGAGTCCCACTTCGGGGTGTTCGGTCAACGTGATGAGAGCGCCGACCATCGGGGTTCCGCCGCCTGCGTCCCAGATGGTCCGTTCCGCGCTGCTTGCTACGCCTTGATACCTAGCAGTACTATGCCTTGCACATCTAGGGTACGTCCCGGGGAGGTTCGGTTGAAGGTCACCAAGGACCTCGTGGCCGCTTCGGCGACCCCGATGGTGCTGGGCATCCTGGCCGAGGAGGACAGCTACGGGTACGCCATCCTCAGGCGGATCAACGAGCTGTCCGGCGGTGAGCTGGACTGGACCGAGGGGCTGCTCTACCCGTTGCTGCACCGGCTCGAACGCCTCGGGCACGTCGAGTCGAGCTGGCGGTCGGTCGCCGGCGAGCGGCGGCGGAAGTACTACCGGATCACCCGCGGCGGCCTGGCCGAGCTCGCCGAACAGCGTCGGCAGTGGGACACGGTCGTCGACGCGCTCAAGGAGATCTGGCCCCGTCCGGACGGTCCGCGTCCGTTGACCACGTTCCCCCGCGGAGGCTTCGCATGACCGGCGATCAGGGCGACCTGGACGCGCAGTTCGCCCAGTGGCGGCACTACGTGCAGCGGCGGCGGGAGCTGCGGCAGACCGACGTCGACGAGCTCGAAGACCACCTCCGGGGTTCGGTCGACGACCTCCTGGCCGCCGGGCTGCACGCCGACGAGGCGTTCCTGGTCGCGGTCAAGCGCATGGGCAGCCTGGACGAGCTGTCCCGCGAGTTCGCCCGGGAGCACTCGGAACGGCTGTGGAAGCAACTGGTGCTGACCGGCGGGTCCGACGGGCCGGTGGCGGGCGGACGGTCGCGGCGGGACCTGTGGGTGATGGTGGCCTGCGCGGTGGGCGCGGCAGCGTCGGTCAAGGCGCCGGAGCTGTTCGGCCTGGGCATCGAGGACGACGCCGCGTTCTACGGGCCCAACGTCGGCCTGCTCGTGCTGCCCTGGCTGGCGGGCTTCCTGGCCTGGCGCCGTCGTGCCGCGGCCGGGTTGGTCGGCGTGCTGGTGGCGTTGTTCGCCCTCGGGGCCGTGGCCGCCAACGCCTACCCGCTCGCGGAGGACTCCCAGTCGGTCGCCCTGACCGCGATCCACCTGCCGATCGCGCTGTGGTTCGTGGTCGGCCTGGCGTACGTGTCCGACGACGTGCGGTCGTCACGGCGTCGGATGGACTTCGTCCGCTTCACCGGCGAGTGGTTCATCTACTACGTCCTCATCGCGCTCGGCGGCGGTGTGCTGACCGGTTTCGTGTTCGGCACGTTCGAGGCGATCGGCACCTCGCCGGAGACCGTCATCTCGCAGTGGGTGGTCCCGTGCGGCGCGGCGGCGGCCGTGGTCGTGGCCGGGTGGCTGGTCGAGGCCAAGCAGAGCGTGGTGGAGAACATCGCCCCGGTGCTGACCCGGCTGTTCACCCCGCTGTTCACCGCGGTGCTGCTGGCGTTCCTGGTCACGCTCGGCGTCACCAGCTCCGGCATCGACGTCGAGCGGGAGGCGCTGATCCTGTTCGACCTCCTGCTGGTCGTGGTGCTCGGCCTGCTGCTCTACTCGTTCTCGGCCCGCGGCCCGCTGGCCCCTCCCGGTGTGTTCGACAAGCTCCAGCTCGCCCTCGTGCTCAGCGCGCTGGTGATCGACGTGCTGGTGCTGCTGGAGGTCACCGGCCGGATCACGGAGTTCGGCACCACGCCCAACAAGGCGGCGGCGCTGGGCGAGAACGCCATCCTGCTGGCCAACCTGGCGTGGACGGCGTGGCTGCTGCTGTCCCTGGTCCGCCGCCGCGCGCCGTTCACCGCGCTCGAACGCTGGCAGACCGCCTACCTCCCGGTGTACGCGGTGTGGGCCTGGGTCGTCGTGCTGCTCTTCCCGCCCCTGTTCGCCTACCTCTGACCGGTCGTGCTCCTCGCGGCGGCGGTGTCCACTTCGGAGCGGGCAGTCACCGCGCACCGGCGGGCTCAGACGAGTTCGCCGTGGTGGGAGCCCTCCGAGGCCGCCAGCGCCTGGTCCGCGTCGTAGCCGTGGATCCAGGCCAGGTCGTCGGGCAGCCGGCGCAGCCCGGCGTCCCGCTCGTCGGCGGCGGGCCCGTCGGGGAGTTGGTAGCACTCGCCGTTGCGCCGCGAACTGCGTTGCAGCATGCGGGTCCGGTTGCGCCGCACCCGCTCGTAGCGGTCCAGCGCCAGCGCGGGTCGGTTCGGCCACGTGCGCAGGCACGCTGCCAGCACGACGGCGTCCTCGACCGCCTGGTTCCCGCCCTGACCGTGGTGCGGGAGCATCGGGTGCGCGGCGTCGCCGACCAGCGTCACCCGCGCCAGGCTCCAGCGGTCGATGGGCTCCCGGTCGAACAGGCCCCAGTGCGACACCTCGTCGGCGGCCTCCAGGATCCGGGTGACGGCGGGCGACCACCCGTCGAACGCGGCCAGCACGTCGGCGGCCCGACCGCGCCGCACCCACGACTCCCTGGTCCACCGGGGGTCCCGCACCACGGCGAGGAAGTTCACCGTGTCGCCGCCGTGCACCGGGTAGGCGACCAGGTGCCTCTCCGGGCCGAGGTGGAGCGACAGCTCGTCGTCGACCGCGTCGCCGACCACGTCGGCCGCGACCAGGCCGCGATAGCCCGACCTGCCCGAGTAGACCGCCCGATCGGCTCCGACGACGGCCGTCCGCACCGCGGAGTGCACGCCGTCCGCGCCGACCACCACACCGGCCTCGACCCGCCGGTCACCGTCGAACTCGACCACCACCCGGTCGGCCTGCGGGGTGACGCCCAGGCAGCGGTGCCCGGTGCGCAGCTCGCCGCCCTCGTCGCGGTACCGCTCGGCCAGCAGCCCTCGCAGGTCCGCGCGGTGGAAGGTGTAGTACGGCGCGCCGAACCGGTCCTCGTAGTCGCGGCCGAGGGGCAGGGCCTGCCGCACCCCGCCGGTGCGCCAGTGGCGGAACACCACGCGCGCGGGCTGGAAGGCCATCCGCCGCATCTCCGCGCCCAGGCCGAGCCGCAGCAGCGGCCGGGTGCCGTTCGCGCCGAGGGCCAGCCCCGCTCCCTCCTCGGTGAGGGCCTCGGCCTGCTCGAACACCACGACCCGGACACCCGCGCGGCGCAGCGCCAAGGCGGTGACCAGGCCCCCGATCCCCGCGCCGACCACGGCGACCGGCACGTGCCCGGAACTCACGGCGCACCGGGGACGGCGAGGGCGTCGCGCGACGCGGCGACCACCCGGACGCCGTCGCCGGGCCGGGAGGGGGCGGTGGACTGGAGTGGCACTTCTGGCATGGTCGCTCCTGCGCGGAAGTCACGGTGGGACGCCGTGGACCTCGACCCGTCATCGGGTCCACGACCTGCCATCCGGTGTCGCCCGTACGGGCGGCCGATTCGTCGCCCGGCGGCATCATGGGCCGTCCTGTGCACCGAGCGTAAGCGCCGGTCGCGGGGGCGGCAATCGCGGTCGGGGCGCTGCGGGAGCGCGCCGCGGTCGATCACCCGGCCTGGACGGGTCCGTCCGGCGCGCCGGACCGGGCACGACGTCACCGGACCCGGTGACGTCGTGCTGACCGCGTGGTCAACGGGGCGTCGTGGGTCACGCCCCGTCAGGCTGCCGTCCTTCGTCAGAGGGACGCGCTGTCACACGTTGGTGTGACGCGGAAGATCACCCTACGGAGGGAACTCGTCGTGACGGGTGGCTCTCGTCCACGCCCTCGGGCGCCGGTCAGGTGACCGGTCGGTCGGGGCGCCCGCGCACGCGGCGCGGCAGGCCGCCCAACGCCACCAGCACCACGACCGGCAGGCCGTAGAAGACCGCCACCTCCAAGGAGTCCGGCATGCGCAGCGACAGGAACAGCTGCACGAAGCCCAGCGCCGTGGTCACGGTCGGCAGCAGCAGGATCAACGCGGCCCGGCGGCCGACGCGCGACCGGTGGCCGCACGCCACCGCGGCGCCGGCGACGACCGTGACGAGCCCGAGGAACTCGACCAGCGGCACGCGGTGGCCGAAGACGCCCAGGACGACGGTCACGCCGACCGTCGCGGCCATCACGAGGACCGCCCGGCCGCCGACCAGTTCCCGGCCGCGCGCCGGCCCCGGCGACCACGTCAGCGCGACCGCGGTCAGCAGACCCACCAGGATCCACCCCGCGTCCACCCCGGTCCACCAGCGCTGGTGCGGGAGGAACGCCGCGACCAGCACGGAACAGACCACGGCCACCCACGCGAGCACCGCGCCGGCCCGTGACCACCCGAGCAGGACGAGGACGGCCACCACACCCCAGAGGACCCACACCGGCGCGTCCGGGAACTGCGTGGACCACGGCATGTCCCCCAGGCTGTCCGCCTTGACCCACCACGCGATCTCGTGCAGGCCGGTCGTCGCGCCCGCCAACAGCGCCACCGGCGCGAGCAGGCTGACGATCGCGAGCACGTCCCGGGCGTCGACGCCGCCGTCGGCCGCCAGCGCCCGCCGCAGGTGCAGCCGCAGGGCGGCCCACACCAGGTCGACGTGCTCACGCGGGCTCGGCCGCCGCCGATCACCGGCGCCCGCCATCAGCACCGCCAGCATCTCCTCGCCGTGGCGTTCGCGGTGGTCGCGCGGGTACCACGCCAGCAGCCGCCGATAACGCCGCTCCCGCCCGTTCACGCCGTGCCCCCCGCCGGTCGGAGCCGCAGGCGTCGCTCCGCGGCCCTGGTCTGTGATCGCAACCTCTGCACCTCGGTCTCCAGCCTGGCCGCCCCCTGGTCGGTCAGGCGGTAGTAGCGGCGGAGCCTGCCGTCGACGACCTGCTCCCGGTCGACCGTCACCCAGCCGTCCGCGGCCAACCGGTCCAGCGCGGTGTAGAGCGTGCCCGCGCGCAGCTTGACCCGGCCCTCGGAGATCTCCTCGACGTCGAGGAGGATGCCGTAGCCGTGCTGCGCCCGTGCGGCCAGCGCCGTGAGGATCAGGAACGTCGGCTCCCGCAGGGCACCGTCTTTCATGTGATCGGTATATACCGATCATCGGACTATGGCAAGCGCCGGTGACGCGGTCGTCCACGATCGGGTGGCTGGGGGACCGCGCGGCGGCGCGGCGTCATGCGTTCGTGGGGACCCGGGACGCGGCCTCCCACACGAACCCGTCCGGGTCGGTGAGGGCCCCGATGTCGCCGCCGATCGCGATCCGGTGCGAGCCGGTGCCGTCAGGCGTGACGCCGACGTCCTTGGCCAGCGCGCGCCGCCGGTACAGCGCCAGCTTGACGACGCTCGACCCGGTGGTGGCGAACTCGACGTACACGCGGCCGAAGCTCTTGCCGACGGCAAGCCCCTGTCCGGTGTAGAACCGCTTGCTCGCGGCCACGTCCGCGACTCCCAGCAGCAGCACGACCTCGTCGATCCGCCTGGTCGCGGGACCGGTGTCCTTCTTGGCCGAGGTCGCGATCTTCCAGATCGCGCCGTCCGGCGCCTGCACGACGGCGCCGTAGCCCCACAGGGACTTGGCGGCGGGCTTGAGCGTGGTGGCGCCGGCTTCGAGCGCGGTCGCGACGAGGCTGTCGACGGTGGACGGCTGGGACACCGTGAGCGCCAACGTGAACCCGCGGAAGCCGGTCGTGGGCGCCTCGGTGGTCCGCGGGCGGAGCTGGTCGGTCAAGCCGAACGCGTCGGCGTAGAAGCGGCGGGCGGCCGTGGTGTCGGCCACGTCGAGGGCGATGAAGTCGATGGTTGCCATGGCGACAACGCTAGGTCTGCCGCTGCCACCAGCGCTTCTCGATTCCTGATCGGTCTCGGCGCGGCGGATCTGGAGCGCGCCAGCCCCGGCCACCCGCCCGGGTGAGCGCTTTCCGGACGGGTGATCCTGGCGCTCACCGCGGCGACCTCCCGCCCCGCCCCGCCCGCGGTGCTCGCGAAATCCGCCGCCGGCCCCGGCCTGCTCACGGGCGCTCGCGGCTGGGGCCGGCCGTTAGACTCGCCGCATGGCTTCCACCCGTGACCCGGCCCCGGGTGCAGCCGGCAGCGCCGGGATCACCATCGCGCGGATCGCCGAGTTGGCGGGCGTGTCGGCGGCGACGGTGTCCAAGGTGGTCAACGGGCACGTCGAGGTCGCCGCCGAGACGCGCGCCCTGGTGGAGGGCCTGCTCCGCGAGCAGGGGTACCGGCGGCAGAAGAAGGTGAGCAAGGCGCCGCTGGTCGAGGTCCTGTTCCACGAGCTGGCCGGCACCTACCCCGTCGAGGTGATCAAGGGGGTCGAGCGGGTCGTCACCGAGCACGGGCTGACGATCGGGTTGACCGAGCTGCACGGCACGCACACGCCCGGTCGGAGCTGGATCGACGGGGTGCTGGCGCGACGGCCGACCGGTGTCGTCGCCGTCTTCTCCGGTCCCACGCCCGAGCAGCACGAGCAGCTGCGGAGCCGTGACATCCCCGTGGTACTGGTCGACCCGACCGGTGAGCCCGGGCACGGCGTGCCGTCGGTGGGCGCGGACAACTGGAGCGGCGGCCTGGCGGGGACCCGTCACCTGCTGGAGCTCGGGCACCGGCGCATCGCGGTGATCACCGGCGCGCCGCAGATGCTGTCCGGCCGGGCCAGGCTCGACGGCTACCGCGCGGCCATGGACGCGGCCGGCGTGCCGGTGGACCCGGAGCTGGTCCGCGAGGGCTACTTCCAGATCGCCGACGGCCTGGAGCACACCCGGTCGCTGCTGCGCCTGCCGGACCCGCCGACCGCCGTGGTCACCGGCAACGACGGCGAGGCGCTGGGGGTGTACCAGGCCGTCTACGAGGCGGGGTTGCGCATACCCGACGACCTGAGCGTGGTGGGGTTCGACGACCTGCCGCCCGCGCAGTGGATGATCCCCACGCTGACCACGGTCCGGCAGCCGTTGAGCGACATGGCGGCCACCGCCACCGGCATGGTGATCGACCTGGCGAACGGCAAACCCCTGTCGCAGCACCGACTCGTCCTGTCCACCGAGCTGGTCGTCCGCGCCAGCACGGCCGCCCCGCGACGCGGACCCCTCAGCCCTCGGTCGTGACCGGCTCGGTGGGCCTCGCGGTCCGGACGGCCGCCCGGCGCGACGTCCGTGCTCAGCGCAGGCGCTTGATCTCACCGCGCGTGCGGTAGAACGACCCGCCGGCCGACGTGACCACTTCCGCGACCAGGTACCGGGCGCCGGGCACGCGGATGTTCTTCGGGAACTGCACGCCCCACGTCCGGTCGTAGCCCTCCGAGACGACGTGCACCCTGACCCGGCCGCCCACCTGCACGCACTCGACCACGACGCCGTCGCCCGGCGCGACCTGCGACACGACCTCGACCTCCGCGGTCGCCTCGACGCGGTCGATGGCGCCCGCCTTGACGTCCTGGCGCTGCGGCAGCCGGCCCTGCTCGGCCGCGCCCACGGCGGCCGGGCTGGCGTCGAGGCACGCGAGCGAGCCGTCCGTGGTCACCAGGTAGAGCCGCTCGTCGCGGTACTGCATGGAGAACGCCGAACCGCACCCCGTGGCCAGCTTCCACAGCCGGGTCCCGTCGGCGGCGAAGCAGTACACCGAGGACTGGTTGTCGCCCGCGAAGACGAACTCGCCGTCGGGCGACGTCGCGCAGGAGAACACCGCCGCGTCGCAGCGGTACTCGCCGGTCACGCGACCGTCCGACTTGGCGAACCGGTGCACGCGGCCGCGGCTGGTGCCGGCGAAGACCTCGTCGCGCTCCTGCCAGCCGAACAGCACCCCGCCGACGGTGTCCGCGTGCCACGCCCGGTTCCCGCGCCCGGTGTAGTGGGTGACGCCCCGGGAATGGCCGTGGAAGACGCCTTCCGGCGAGCAGCGGACCATCCAGGCGCTGTCACCGGTGGCCGGCACCGACCACTGGAACTCGTCCTCGTGGTCCACCACGGTCACCCGGCCCTGCCGGTCGGACACCCCGAGCACGCCGTCGTGGATGTCGAGCCAGTAGATGTCGACGTCCTCGGCGATCTCGTAGGCCACCCGCGGCACCTTGGCGCCGAGGTCGTACACCTGGCCGTCGTCGCACCCCGCGTAGATCCAGAAGTCGTCGGCCACGATGCACTTCACCGCGTCGGGCAACCCGAACCGCCCGGTGACCCGGCCGTCGTGGGTGAGGGTGTAGACGTCGCCCTTCTCGTTGCCGACCCAGGCGTGGTCCTCGCCGATGAAGATCCCGAACGCCGGGGCCCCGGAGGCGAACCGCCACAGCACCGGCGCCTGGGTGGCGGTGGAGCGGGTGCTGACGATCTGCCGCCTGCTCACCGACCGGCGCTGGCGCATCCCCCTGACGGCGGGCGCGTAGCCCTTGCGCACCTTCTCGCCGATCTTCTTCTCGGCGGCCTTGAGCGCCTTGGTGTGGTCGGCGAAGGTCGCGCTCCTGACCTGCCCCTGCTCCCCGATCCGCCCGTAGGTGATGGTGACCTCGGTGTCGTCGACCCGCACTTCGTAGAACTTGTGCGCGCCACCATCGGCCTCGGACAGCTCCAGGTACGTCGTGGCAGACATGCGTTCGCTCCTTCTTCACGTGATCCGAGGGCACGCTATCGAGCGGCACCGACAATTCGCGTGCGGGCCGCCG
The DNA here is from genome assembly GCF_050946825.1 of Actinosynnema sp. CA-299493. Lineage (NCBI taxonomy): Bacteria > Bacillati > Actinomycetota > Actinomycetes > Pseudonocardiales > Pseudonocardiaceae > Actinosynnema > Actinosynnema sp. CA-299493. The sequence goes on along the minus strand of NZ_CP191993.1, from coordinate 5,549,591 downwards.
GGCGCCGGTCGGAGCCGGGGGAGGGGGCCGGCTGTGGTCGGGGCGGGCGGTCGCCGCGTGGAAATACTCATGCACCTCCGCCGTCGGCGCGGTTAGCGTGGCGGACGTGGTCAACTCGGTGCGGGTCGCAGCGGTCCTGTGCGCGGGTCTGCTGCTCACCTCGTGCGGTGGGCAGGGCGATTCGGCCGTCGGTGACGCGGAAACGGATCGGCAGTCCGCGACCCTGGCCGACGCCATCGGCTACCCGCGTCAGCCGGACGCGGCCGGTCTCGCGCGGGCCGCGTTGGCGACGCAGCTCGGCGGGTCGCCCGACTTCAGCGTGCTGCGGGCCGAGGACCTGGCGCACGGAGGACCCGAAGACCCGATGGCGCGCCTGGTCTGGCGGATCCACCGGGACGCGCACAACTCGGGCTGGGAGCAGACCCCGGAGTTCGACGTCTGCTACGAAGTCGCCTTCGACCACTACGGCGCGGTGTCGGCGCCGGCGCGGGTCACGTGCCCGGCCGACGCCACCCCGATCACGCCGCCGCCACTGCCGAAGCGGGACATCCCGCCGGACTTCACACCGGCCCTGGAGGCCGCCCTCGGCGCGCTGCCCGGAACGCCCGGCGAAGCCGAGGTGCGCGACGCCCTGGCCGCCGCTCTGCCGGCGCCGCGGGTGGACCCGGAGACCGGCCTCACGAGCATCCCGCCCGCGGTGCTCGTGCACGTCCGGGGTGCGGACGTCGGCGTGGCGCTGTCCGCGCACACCGGCGGCGACGGCGAGCACTGCGTGATGGGTCGGCGCGTCGGCGGCGAGGTCCGGGTGTGGTCGCTCAACTGGCGCGACCTGGGGCCGATGGAGAAGCCGTGCACCGCCGAAGCCGCGCTGGCCACCTCGTGATGTCGGTCGGGCCGATGTCGCCGGCCTTGCCGGTCACGTGCGCCGACATCCGGGCGGCCACCGCGCGGGCGGGCGTTCTCCCGCGCGGTGGCCGGCCCGAGCCGGGCGCGCGGGTACTCGGCCACACCGCCCACAACGGACTCGAACGTGGTGCCGCGGACCAGGGACCGGTGCGCCTGCCGGGCGTCGGAGCCGAACGCGGCTGACGGCCGGCACGATGACGGCCCGCGAACCCGGCCGCCACCTCACGGCCTGGACCGGCCCCTCCCGGGCAGGGCATACCGGCGATTGCGCCGAACAGCCCAGGCGCTTGCGCGTCGTCCGGATCGACGGCTATGCTCCTCGGTATCCAGTTCTCGTGGACGTAGGTGGCTCCAGCCCCTCCCGCGAAGTTCCTCTCCAAGACCCGGACCGTGGTCGGATGTGGCTGCGCAGCCTTTCCCGGCCCGACGGCGGGTTCTTGTCGCGGCGTCGCCGCGCAGTCCAACCATTCCCGCGATCAGGGAGAAAACCCTTGAACCACAACGATCCCTCCGGCACCCGCCTCACCTCCGGCGTCCTCGACGTCGTGGACCGCCGGGCCGTGCTGCGCACCGACGGCTACCTGCCGGGGCCGCACGACGCCGCCGTCGCGGCGCACCTCGTGGCCGAGCACGGGCTGCGGCGCGGTGACGAGGTGCACGGCCGCGTCACGCCACCGCCCCGGGACGGCAAGCCGCCGTCGCTGGTCACGGTGGAGGCCGTCAACGGCGCGCACCCGCGCCACTCCCGCTCCCGGCCGTCCTTCACCGACCTCGTGCCCACCCACCCGCGGGAACGGCTGCGGCTGGAGACCGAGGCGCACGAGCTGACCACGCGGGTGGTCGACCTGGTGATGCCCATCGGCAAGGGGCAGCGCGCGTTGATCGTCGCCCCGCCCAAGGCGGGCAAGACCACCGTCCTGCGGGCCATCGCGCACGGCATCGCCAAGAACCACCCGGAGTGCCACCTGATGCTCGTCCTGGTCGGCGAACGGCCGGAGGAGGTCACCGACCTCTCGCGAGCCGTGCCGGCCGAGGTCGTCGCCGCCACGTTCGACCACCCGCCCCGCGACCACACCGCGCTCGCCGAGCTCGCCGTCGAACGGGCGAAGCGCCTGGTCGAGCTGGGCCGGGACGTGGTGCTGCTGCTGGACTCCGCGACCCGCCTGGGCCGGGCCTACAACCTCGCCGCACCCGTGTCCGGCCGGACCCTGTCCGGGGGCGTGGACGCCGGCGCCCTCGCCGCGCCCAAGCGGTTCCTGGGCGCCGCGCGCAACGTCGAGGACGGCGGTTCGCTGACGATCATCGCCTCCGCGCTGGTCGACACCGGTTCCGCGGGCGACGCGCTGCTCTTCGAGGAGTACAAGGGCACCGGCAACGCCGAACTGCGGCTGGACCGCAGGGCCGCCGCCCGACGCGTGTTCCCCGCCGTGGACGTCACCCGGTCCGGCACGCGCCGCGACGACCTGCTGCTCACCACCCGCGAAGCGGCGGCGACCCGCCTGCTGCGCCGCGTCCTCGCCGGCAAGGAGGACGCCGTCGACGTGCTCCTCGACGGCTTGCGCAAGACCGGCGACAACGCCGAGTTCCTCACCCGCCTCGCGGACACCACGCCGCACTGACGCCCACGTGCCCCGCGGGCGGTCAGCGGCGCGACCCGACGCTGACGAAGGCGACCGCGCCGAGCACCACCAGGCACCCGGCCAGCTGCGGCGCGCTCGGCCGCTCGTGCAGCAGCACGACACCCATCAGGATCGCGCCGACCGGCTGCAGCAGCATCATCGTCGCGCCCGTCGCACTCGACAGGCGGGGCAGCGCCGTGGAGATCAGCAACCAGCCCGCGATCTGGCCGATCAGCGCCAACGCGAGCAGCCACCCCAGCACGGGCCACCCCGGCGACAGGTCGAGCCGTCCCGTCGGCACGCCGATCGCCACCGCCACCACCCCGGCCGACACCGTGGCCAGGGACAACGTGTGGTCGCGCGCGCCGGGTCCGGTGCTCCGCCGCATCAGCACCAGGTAGGCCGCGAAGCCCACCCCCGCGCCCAGCGCCAGCACCGCGCCCAGGGTCGGGTCGGGGCCGAACGCCGGCGTGCCCGCCAGACCACCCGCGAGCACGATCCCGCCCAGCAGCACGGGCGCGGCCCACACGAAGCGCCTCGACGGCCGTTCCCGGAACACCAGGTACGCCACCGCGGGCACGATCACCACCTGCACGGACAGCAGCACGGTCGCGATGCCCGCGCCGACCAGCGCGATCGCGTCACCCCACAGCACGAAGTCCACGCCGAGCCCGACGCCCGCCAGCAGCGGCAGCACCACCCGCCGCCGCGCCGCGCCCCGCCGCCGTTCCCACCACACCAGCGCGCCCAGCACGGGCAGCGAGCACAGGCACCGCCAGAACGCGCTGGTGCTGCCACTGGCGCCGGACACCTTGATGAACACCGAGGACAGCGCGATGCAGAGGCTGCCCGCCATCGCGAGCAGCGCCGGGTTCACCCGCGTGCCGGGCGGCACGGTCGCCGGACGGGCTTCGGTCGTGGTCACCCGTCCACCCTGCGGGCACCGACCATCAAGGACAAGCGAATTGTCGTCAGCGGAACTCGGTAGCATCTCTACCGTGTTCGGTCTGGAGCGGATGCGTGCCCTGAACGCCGTGGCGACCCACGGAACGGTCGCGGCGGCGGCGACGGCGCTGCACGTCACCCCGTCCGGCGTGTCCCAGCAGCTGGCGAAGCTGGAGCGGGAAGCCGGGCAGCGGCTGCTGGAGCCGCACGGCCGCACCGTCCGCCTCACCACCGCCGGGCACGTGCTGGCGGGCCACGCGGCGACCATCCTGGCCCAGGTCGACAAGGCGCGCTCGGACCTGGAGCTGCTGCGCGAGGACATCACCGGCCCCCTGCGCATCGGGGCCATCCCCACCACCGTGCACGCCCTGCTGCCGCCCGTGCTGGCGGCGTTGCGCGCGCAGCACCCCGGCCTGGAGGTGACGCTGCACGAGGGCGAGGCCGAGGAGACCATGCCGCTGGTCGTCGACGGCAGGCTCGACGTGGCGGTGCTGGAGAGCTGGGCGCACCGCCCGGTCACCGTGCCGCCGTCGACCTCGCGGACCACGCTGCTGTCCGACGTGGCGGACCTCGCCCTGCCCGCGGGCCACCGCCTGGCGCACCGCAAGGCCGTCGACCTGGCCGAGGTGGACGACCTGCCGTGGATCGCCTGGAGCGCGGGCTCGGGCTGCCACGACTGGCTCGTGCACGTGCTGCGGCAGCAGGGCGTGCGCGGGCGGATCACCTGCACCGTCGGCAGCTACCCCACCCAGCTGGCCCTGGTCGCGGGCAACGTGGGCGTGGCCGTGGTCCCGCGCCTCGGTCGCGACTCCGTGCCCGACGGCGTGCGGCTGCTCACCACCCGACCGGCCCTGAACCGCACCATCTACGCGATCAACCGCGCCGAGGACGACGACCGGGGTGCGATCAGGGCGTGCGTGGACGCCCTGACGTCGGCGGCGGCCGGGTTCCACCACCTCGTCTGACAGCGGGGCGCGGACGCCCGCCCCCGCCCGATCGGCGAGCGGTCGGATCGGGAGCGGGCGCACCGCCGGCAGTCGGCTCAGACGCGCGTCAGCTGGAACTGCTGGTTCTGCCCGCTGCCGCACGGGTACTGCTTGAACTGGAGGTTCTCCTGCGAGCTGCTCGGCAGGTCGAGGCACTTGCCGGAGTGCCGCGCGACCAGCCGGGAGTAGCCGGACCCGGCGTCCACGAGCGACCACTGCTGGTTCTGCCCCGAGTTGCAGCTCCACTGCACCACGGCCGCGCCGTCGGCCGTGGCGCCGTCGCTCACGTCCAGGCACTTGTTCGAGTGCCGGGCGATCACCTGGTAGTAGCCCCCGCCCGCGGACTGCAGGCGGAACTGCTGGTTCGTGCCGCTGCCGCAGGGGTACTGCATCAACGCCGCGCCGTCCGCGCCGCCGGCGTTGGCGACGTCGAGGCACTTGCCGGAGTGCCGCACGGTGATCCGGTGGTAGGTCAGGGCCACGGTGTTGATGGTGCCGGTCGCCGTGTCGATGACGATCTGACCGGCGTTGGACAGGCCCATGGTGGTGTTGTCGGCGAACGTGATCGGGAGCCACACGTAGCTGGAGTCGCTCACGGGCGCGTTCCAGGCGCCGGCCCAGCGGTCGCCCAGGTAGAGGTAGGAGGTCGTCTGGGTGCCCTGGATCGGCAGCACGTAGGCGGGTTGCGAGCGGAACGTGGTGGAGTCGCCCACGTTCCGCATCGCGCTCCAGGGGCCGGACACGCTGGTGGCGGTGGCGTACTTCGCCTGGTTCGGCGACCAGCCCGTGGCGCCGGAGGTGAGCATGAAGTACACGCCGTTGCGCTTGAACAACGCCGGCGCTTCGCGGTGCCCGCCCGGCCACGGGTTGGCGACCAGTTGCGCGACACCGCGGTAGTCGGCGTTGAGGCGGTAGATGTGCAGGTCGTAGTTCTCCCGCGCGGCCGAGATCATGTACGCCGTGCCGTCGTCGTCCTTGTACAGCGTGATGTCACGGGACATGTGCTGCCCGAGGGGGCGGAAGCTGCCCTGGTAGGTGTAGTTGCCGTCCACAGTGGACGAGTACGCCACGGCGGCCCGGGCCTGGCCGTAGTCCTGCCCGTTCTCCCAGTGCATCCACATGACGTACTGGCCGGTGGACGCGTTGTAGATGACCTTCGGCCGTTCCACCCACGAGGTGCGCAGCTCCGAGTGGCTGTTCTGGGTGAGGACGTTGTTGCGGAACTCCCAGGTCTTGAGGTCGGTCGAGCGGTAGACCGAGACGGCGCGGAACAGGTTGTCCGGGTGCCGGTTCTCGCCGAACCAGTAGTAGTAGCCGCCCACCTTGATCACGCCACCGCCGTGCGCCTCCACGCGGTTGCCGCCGGTGTCGGTGAACTGCACGCCCACGTCGACGGTGACGGGCGCGGCGTGCGCCGTGCCGCCGGGTAGCAGCAGGGATGCCAGGCCGACGGTCGCGGCGGCCAACACCGCGCGCCAGCGCCTCGGGGACAAGCGGGACATCTGGACTCCTTTGTCCGGCCCACCACAGGGATCGAGAGGCAGGCGCCCGGCGTGGGCGACTCCGTGCGCGCGCAATGTTTACGCAAACATCACCGCCAATGCTGGCAGCGCCAGGTTCCGACGTCAAGCTTCACGCGGGTGGGAGGACTCCGTCACCGGGTCCGCGGCACCGGCCCGGCAACCCGGCCCCGGACGGCATCAGCGTTCCCCGCGTCGTCACCGGCGCGCCCCGAATTCACCGGGAGGACAATCGCGGACCATTCGCGCGCTGAACCGCGAATGGTCGGAAACGATCCGATTCGCGCACCGGACCGGAAGCCGTCGGGAAAGTCCGCACGACGTGGTCGCACTCCTCCGCGAGATCGGGCCGGTCGAATGGTCGGACCGCGCTGTGTGAACGGCCCGATCGGCAAACCGTAGTCGACGGACCGCGCCGGAACCGCCACCATGGGGGCACGAGCGCGGGAGGTGCGTCCCAGTGGACACGGCAATGCGGATTCCCATGGCACGAGGTCGGCTGCCGCTCATCGGGCACGCCTGGCCGATGATGCGCGACCCGTTGGCGTTCCTCGGCTCGCTCGCCCGGCAGGGGCCGCTGGTCCGGATCGCGCTCGGGCCGGTCAAGGCGGTCGTGGTCTGCGACGCCGAGCTGGCGCAGCGGATGTTCCTCGACGACCGCACGTTCGACAAGGGCGGTCCGTTCGCCGACCGGGTGCGGGACGTGGTCGGCAACAACCTGTCCACCTGCCCGCACCACGAGCACCGCAGGCAGCGGCGGCTGCTCCAGCCCGCGTTCCACGTCGGCAGGTTCGACGCGTACGGGCGCACGATGTCCGCGCAGATCGCCGACCGGGTCGGCGCGTGGCGCGACGGGCAGGTGCTCGACGTGCCCGCGGAGATGGGCATGCTCGCCACGAACGTGCTCACCGCCACCATGTTCTCCGACACGCTGACGCCCGCCGAGCTCAAGCGGTCGCAGGAGGACGCGGACGTGCTCGCCGCCGACGTCCTGCCGCGCATGATGATGCCCAAGGCGCTCACCAGGCTGCCGCTGCCGGTCAACGTGAGGTTCGAGCGGGCGCACACCCGGATCAGGGCGATGATCGAGGCGATCGTCCGGGACCGGCGGGAGGAGGGCGGCGACCGGGGCGACCTGCTGTCCGCGCTCCTCGCCGGGTACGACGAGGAGTCGACCGGCGCGGACCGGACGCTGTCCGACCACGAGGTGGTCAACCAGATGCTCACCTTCCACCTCGCCGGCAGCGAGACGACCGCCGTCACCCTCGCCTGGGCGCTGCACCTGATCGCCCGCCACCCCGACGTCGAACGCCGCCTGCACGCCGAGGTGGACGCCGTGCTGGCCGGGCGGATCGCGGGACCCGAGGACGTGCCCGCGCTGGAGCTGACCGGGCGCGTGATCACCGAGACGCTGCGCCTGCGCTCGCCGGTGTACATCCTCACCCGCGAGGTCACCGCCGACACCGAGCTCGGCGGGCACCCGCTGCCGGCGGGCACGGTGCTGGCCTACAGCCCGTACCCGATCCACCACAACGCCGACCTCCACCCGGACCCGCACCGCTTCGACCCCGACCGCTGGGACCCGGCGCGCAAACCCGCGCGCCACGCGTTCGTGCCGTTCGCCAACGGCGCCCGCAAGTGCATCGGCGACAAGTTCAGCCTGATGGAGGCCACGTTGGCGCTGGCGTCCATCGTCGCCCGGTGGCGGTTGGCGCACCTGCCCGGCGAGGAGGACGTCCGACCGGCCACCGCGGCGGTGATCCGGCCGCGCCGACTGCGGATGCGGGCGTCGAGCCGGGTGTCCTAGCCGCGCGGCCCGGGTCGATACGCTGGCGCCGTGACCCCCGATCTCGTCCTGCTGTCCGGGGTGTCGTTCCGCGGCCGGGAGATCGCGGGTCCGCGACTGCGCGGTCTCGTCGCGCTGCTCGCCACCGACCTGCGCGCCGGCTGCGGCACGGGGCGGTTGGTCGACGGGCTGTGGCCCGACGAGCGGCCGGCGAACCCGCCCAAGGCCGTGCAGGTCCTGGTGTCCCGGGCCCGGTCGCTGCTCGGCGCCGACCTGATCGTCCGGACCCCGACCGGGTACCGGCTGGCGCTGACCGAGGAGCAGGTCGACAGCTCGGCGGCGCCGGTCCGGGCCGAGGACTCCGCGAGGTGCTCGCGGGAGGGCGACCACGCCGCCGCGCTCACGCACGCCGAAGCCGGCCTGGCGCTGTGGACCGGCGATCCGGGTGATCCCGGCGAGGAGGCAGGACCGGTCGACGCGTTGCGCGCGGAGCGGACCGCCACCTACCGCGCGCTGGTCCGGGCACGCGCGCTCGCCCTGGCCCGCCTCGACCGGCCCGCCGAAGCGATCGGCCCGCTGGCCGAGTCGGCCGCGGCACGCCCGCGTGACGAGGAGGTGCTGGTCGAGTTGCTGCGGTGCGAGGCGGCGACGGTCGGCCCGGCCACCGCGCTGGCCCGCTACGACGCCTACCGGCGGGCGCTGCGCGACGAGCTGGGCGCGGACCCCGGCCCGTCGCTGCTGGCCGAGCACCGGAGGCTGCTCCGCGGCGCGTCGCCCGCGGTCCGGCACGGCGTGGCGCACGAGCCGAACCCGTTGCTGGGTCGGGACGACGACGTCACCGCCGTGCGGGCGCTGCTGCGCACCTCCCGCGTGACCTCGATCGTCGGACCGGGCGGCCTCGGCAAGACCCGGCTCGCCCACGCCGTCGCCCGCCGGGCGGAGGCGTCGACGGTGATCGTCGTGCCGCTGGCGGCGATCGTCACCGACGACGACGTGGCGCACGAGGTGGCGATGGCACTCGGCGTGGGCGGGCACCGGACGCCGGGCGGGCACGTCACGGGCGACGTCGCCGCCGCCATCGCGGCCAAGCTCGCCACCGGACCGTCCCTGCTGGTGCTGGACAACTGCGAGCACGTCGTCGCCGGCGTCGCCGACCTGGTCCGGACCCTGGTGTCGCTGACCGCCGAGCCGCGCGTCCTCACCACCGGCCGGACACCGCTCGGCCTGACGTCGGAGTCGGTCTACCCGCTGCCGGAGCTGACCCTGGCGACGAGCGTGGAGCTGTTCGGGCAGCGGGCGCGGGCGGCGCGGCCGGGCGTCGACCTGCCCGAGGCGGACGTGGCGCGGTTGTGCCGACGCCTCGACGGGCTGCCCCTCGCGGTCGAGCTGGCCGCCGCACGGGTGCGGGTCATGTCCGTGGCGGAGATCGCCCGGCGGCTCGACGACCGGTTCGCGTTGCTGCGCGGCGGCGCCCGGGACGCGCCGCGACGCCACCACGCGCTGCACGCCGTCGTGGACTGGAGCTGGAACCTGCTGGACCCGGCCGGTCAGGCGGCGATGCGGGCGCTGTCGGCGTTCACCGACGGGTTCACCGCCGACGCCGCGCGCGTGCTGCTCGACGCGCTGCCCACGACCACGCGTGACGTGGACGAGGTGCTGGAGCACCTGGTCGACCACTCGTTGCTCAAGGTGGCCGACACCCCCTCGGGCACCCGGCTGCGGATGTTGGAGACGGTCCGGGAGTTCAGCGCCGCCCGGTCGGCGGCGGCGGGTGAGGCCGACGACGTGACGACCGCGTTCCTGGGGTGGGCGCGGGCGTTCGGGATGGCCGAGCACGCGAACCTGCTCGACGCCGACCCCTACGACACGGCCGCCGCGGTCACGGCGGAGCAGGAGAACCTGCTCCAGGCGCTCCGGTCGGCCCTGGACCGCGACGACCGGCCCACCGTCGCGGCGGTCACCGCGGTCCTCGGCGGCAGGTGGAGCCTCGAGTCGAACTACCCGCGGCTCACGGCGTTGATCCGGCAGACCTCCCGGCCGCTGTCGGGCTACCGGCCGGAGCCCGCGTTCGTCGAGGTGACCAGGACCGCCCTGACCGTGGCCGTGGCGCACGCGTTCGGCTCCGAGGGGCCGCGGCCGTCGCGGTCGGTCGTCGCGCTGCGCCGGCTCGGGGTGGCGCGGCCGGACACCGTGGTCCGGGCGATCGGCTGGGTGGTCGCCGCGCTGGGCGACCCGGCGGAGCTGCGCCGCCTGTGCGACAGCGCCGAGCCGCTGGTGGCCGGCGTCGCGAACGCCTTCGCGGGCTACCACCGGGAAGCCCTCGGCGACGTCGACGCGGCGCTGGCGGCGGCCCGGCTGGCACTCGACGTGTTCACCGAGCGCGACCTGCCGTGGCCGCGGTCGTTCGGGCACGGCCGGATCGCCGAGATCTGCCTGCGCGCGGGGCGGGGCGCGGAAGCCCGCGACCACCTGATCGCGGCCCTGCCGCTGCTGCGCCGGCTGGGCGCCCGGGTCGACGAGGTCGGTGTCCGGGCGTGGCTCGTGCTGGCCCACCTCCAACTGGGCGACACGGCCGAGGCCGAGCGGTGGCTGGCCGGTCTCACCCGGGTCGCGCTGGACGAGGAGGAGGCCGAGTCGGTCGGCTACGACCTCGGCATCCGGGCCGAGGTGCGGTTCGCCCGGGGCGAGGTGGAGGCGGGGCTGAGGCTGTGGCGTCGGGCCGTGGACCGGGTCCGCGACGCGGGCGTCCCGTCCGACCTGGACCCGTGGGTGGCGCAAGCGCGGTCGGTGGCCGTCGTCGCGCACGCCCGGCACGACCGGCTCGACCTCGTCGCCGACGTCGCCGACGCGCTGCCCGGGCCGTTGACCGACCTGCTGACCCGCCCGCCGGCCGACCCGCCGCCGCACCTGGCGGAGCAGTCGACCTGCGGCACCCTGCTGGTGGCCGTCGCCACCGCGGACCTCGCCCGCGCCCGACGGGCCGGCGACCCGTGCCTCGCGCGGTCGGCGGCCCGGATGCTCGCGCTGGCCGAGCGCTTCCGGTTCCCGCGTGACTTCCACCCGACGATGTCCGCCGCCTCGGTCCGGGCGGACGCCGAGCGGGCCGACCGGGCGGCGTACGACGAAGCGGTGTCGTCGTACGCCGCCCTGGACCGGGCCGGCCTCCGCGCGGCGGCGCTGGACCTGCTGCGCGAACGCCCGGCCGCGGACCCGCTCGACCGCTGAGGCCGGGCGGACCGGGTCAGCGGTCCCGGTTGTAGAGCCACTTCGCCCACCCGTACCCGACCAGCGCGATCACGGCGCACCAGCCGAGCGCGAGCACGGCGGCGTGCCCGATCGGCGTGCCGAGGAGCAGGCCGCGCAGCGTCTCCATGACCGGCGTGAGCGGCTGGTGCTCGGCGAACCACCGCAGCCCGGCCGGCAGCGAGTCCGTCGGCACGAACCCGCTGCCGAGGAACGGCAGCAGCGTCAGCGGCATGGGCAGGTTGCTCGCCGCCGCGACGCTCTTCGTCACCAGGCCCATGGCGACGGCCAACCACACGAGCGCGAACGCCGTCGCGGTGAGCACGCCGGTGACCGCCAACCACTCGATCGCGGTCGCGTTCGGCCGGAACCCGACGAGCACGGCCACGCCCAGCACGACGGCGAGGCTGAACAGGGTGTGCAGCACGCTGCCCAGCACGTGCCCGGTCAGGACCGACACCCGCGCGATGGCCATGGTCCGGAACCGGGCGATGATGCCCGTCGTCATGTCGATCGCCACCGAGATCGCGGTGCCCTGCACGGCGCCGGCGATGGTCATCAGCAGGATGCCGGGCGTCACGTAGTCGACGTAGGCGCCGCGACCGCCCGACCCGCCGGACGCGTCGCCCAGGCCGTCGCCGAGCGTGCCGCCGAGCACGTAGACGAACAGCAGCAGGAAGACGATCGGCACGGCGAGCAGCATCAGCGTCATGGACCAGGCGCGGGCCATGTGCCGCAACTGGCGGCGCAGCATCGTGGTGGAGTCGCGCACGGCGAGGGTGATCGTGGTCATCGGGCGGTCACTTCCGGAGAGGCGGGAACGGTGGTCGAAGCGGGCCGGCCGGTCACGGCGAAGAACACGTCGTCGAGGTCGGGCGTGCGCACGGCCAGCCCGTCCACGTCGACCGAAGCGGCGTCGAGGCGGTCGAGCAGGGCCTTGAGCGAGCGGACGCCGCCGTCGCCGGGCACCCGCAGGACCAGGGACCCGTCGGCCGGCCCCGGCGCGACGCCGAGGGCGGCGGCGGCCCCGACCAGGGCGCGGTCGTCGGCGAACCGCAGCTCGACGTGCCCGCCCGGCACCAGCCGCTTGAGCTCGGCCGGGGTGCCCTCGGCGACGATCACGCCGCGGTCGAGCAGGGCGATCCGGTCGGCGAGCTGGTCCGCCTCCTCCAGGTACTGCGTGGTGAGGAAGACCGTCACGCCCCGGGCCACCAGGTCGCGCACGGCCTGCCACACGTCGCGCCGCCCGCGCGGGTCGAGCCCGGTGGTCGGCTCGTCGAGGAAGATCACCTCCGGGTCGCCGACGAGGCCCATGGCGAGGTCGAGCCGACGCCGCACACCGCCCGAGTACGTCGCGGCCGCCCTCCTCACCGCCTCGCCGAGGTCGAACCGCTCGACCAGGTCCGCCGCGCGCCGCCGGCCCTCGGCCCGGCCGAGGCGGTGCAGGTCGGCCATGAGCAGCAGGTTCTCCTCGCCGGTGAGGAAGTCGTCCACCGCGGCGAACTGGCCGGTGACACCGATCGCGGCCCGCACGAGGTCGGCCTCGCGGACCACGTCGTGCCCGCACACCCGGGCCTCGCCCGCGTCGGCGCGGATCAGGGTCGACAGGATCCGGACCACCGTGGTCTTGCCCGCGCCGTTGGGGCCGAGCAACGAGAAGACGGTGCCCTCGGGCACGTGCAGGTCGATGCCGTCGAGCACCACGCGACCGCCGTACGACCGGCGCAGGCCGGTCACCGCGACCGCGGGTTCAGTGGGGATGTTCGTCATGCGGACGACAGTGCCGCCGCACCGGATCACGGCGGTTTCACCGCGGTTTCAGCACCAGGACCGACCCGGCCGCGTCTCATGTCGTCCGATGCGGTCGCGCATTCACCGACGCCGGTGAGCGGAGTCGCGAAAGTCGTGTGCGACGAAATGGGACGGAGACGACGTCCGATCACCCACGCGGCCGATCCGACTGGTCCAGGATCGACGGCAATGGCCAATGCGTCGACCGGAGTGCTTCCGCCCACCCGACTTTCACGCCTCCGGCGGCACTCGTGTTTACCGCTACTGTTGGCGACCCGAGTGGCTCCCCGTGGCTATGTTGGTAAGTGGGATCGCGCCCGTTCGGCGGGTGGGCCGATCGCCGCAGGTCGTAGGGATGAGGGGTGTGGTGATCCGATGTCGGCGGTCGAATGCGCGGCGGACGCCATTCCCCGTCCGGTGGAATGCGCGCCGCGGCGGGCGATCTGCCGAATGACGCCGCCGGCCGGCCGCGACGGGCGGAAGCGGTGACGGCTGTCCCCGTCCGGGTGGAACTGCTGGGCGTGGTCCGGGCCTGGCGCAACGGGGTCGAGGTCGACCTGGGCACCGCCCGGCGGCGCGCGGTGTTCGCACTGCTCGCGCTCCGGGCCGGGCAGGCGGTGTCCAAGGACGAGCTGATCGACGGGGTGTGGGGCGACGCGCCACCCGCGACGGCCGGCGCCGGCCTGCACACCTACATCTCCGGGCTGCGCCGCGCGTTCGAGCCGGAGCGGACCAAGCGGTCCGCCGGGGTCGTGCTCACCTCGGCCGGGTCCGGGTACTGCCTGCGCGTGCCGGTCGACGGCGTGGACGTCCACCGCTTCGAACGCCACCGCGAGCGGGCCAGGGAGCTGGCCGACCGCGAACCGGCGCTGGCGCTGGCCGAGCTGGAGCAGGCGCACGCGTTGTGGCGGGGCGAGGCGCTGTCCGGGGTACCCGGGCCGTTCGCCGAGTCGCAGCGGTCGCGGTTGCGCGAGCTGCGGCTGGCCACCGCCGAACGGCGCGCCGAGCTGGCGCTGGTCGTCGGCCGGCACGAGGACGTGATCGCCGACCTCGCCGCACTGACCCGGGAGCACCCGGTGCGGGAAAGCCTGCGCGCACTGCACATGACCGCACTGCACCGGGCCGGGCGGCAGGCGGAGGCGCTGGAGGTCTACCACGACGCACGGCGGGTCCTCGTGGAGGAACTGGGCATCGAGCCGGGCGTCGCGTTGCGGCAGGCGCACCGGATCGTGTTGGAGGACAAGGCGGACGACGTCCCGGCGCCGCGGGTCGGCGCGTCACCGATGATCGAACCGGCCGTGTTCGTCGGGCGGGACGAGGAGGTGGACGCGCTGCGCCTGGCCGTCGCCGACCTGGTCACCGGCCGCGGCGGCGCCGTCTGGGTCGGTGGCGAACCCGGCATCGGCAAGTCCGCCCTGCTGGCCACCGTCCTGTCCCGGGCGGCCGAGACCGGGTGCCGGGTGGCGTGGGCCGCGGGCGACGAGTTCGGGCCGCGCACCCCCCTGCGGGTGCTGCTCGACTGCCTCGACGTCACCGAGTCCTCCGGCGATCCGCGCCGTGCCGCGTTGGCGCACGCGCTGCGCGGCCCGGCCGACGCCTCCGACGACCCGGTGCCGCTGGTGATCGAGCGCCTGCTCGGCCTGGTCGACGAGCTGTGCGACGAGGCGCCGCTGGTGATCGTGGTGGACGACCTCCAGTGGGTGGACGAGGCCAGCGTCCTGCTGTGGCACCGCCTCCTGCGGGTGGTGCGCCGGTGGCCGCTGCTGCTGGTCGCCGCCGGTCGGCCGGTGCCGCGGCGGGCCGACGTCGACCAGGTGCGCCGGGCCGTCGTCGGCTCCGGCGGCCGGGTCGTCGAACTCGGCCCGCTGTCGGACGACTCGGTCACCGCGCTGCTGACCGCGCGCCTCGGCGCGCCTCCCGGCCGGAGCCTGCGCGCGCTCACCGCCCTCGCCGCCGGGAACCCGCTCTACACCAAGGACATCGTCGACGTCGTGCTGCGCGAGGGCGCGGTCCGGGTGGTCGGCGGCCAGGCCGAGACGACGGCGGGCGTCGACCAGGACCTGCCCCGCGCGCTGGTGTCGGTGATGGCCCGTCGACTGGGCTTCCTGTCCGCGACCACCGCGGACGTGCTGCGCTCGGCGACGTTGCTGGGCGACGAGTTCGCCCTCGGGGACCTCGCGATCACGCTCGGCCGCCCGTTGGGCGATCTCGTCGCCGCCGTGGAGGAGGCGACGGCCACCGGCGTCCTGGACGACGGCGGGCCGAAGCTGGCGTTCCGCCACCCGCTGGTCCAGCGCGCGCTCTACCTCTCCGTGCCCGCCGGTGTCCGGGCCGCGCTGCACCGCCAAGCCGCCGACGCGCTGGCCGAGGCCGGCGCGTCGGTCGAGCTCGTCGTCGGGCAGCTGGCCGCCGCACCCGGCACGGTGGACGAGCGGGCCGCCGACTGGCTGGTCGCGCACGCGGTGACGCTCGTGGGCAAGGCGCCGGACGCGGCCGTCGGACTGCTCCGCGCGGTGATCGCCGAGTCCACTGTGGACGGTGAACGCCGGGAACGGCTGGCCGCCCTGCTGGCCACCTTGATGTTCTGGCTCGGCCGACCACCGCAGGCCGCCGCGAGGTACGTGCTGGCCCGCACCAGGGACGTCGACCGGGCCGCCGGGATGCGCTGGATCCTCGCCTACACCCAGTACCGGGACGGCCAGGTGACGGACGCCGCGGACGCGTTGCGCGCGGCGGTGGCGGACGACGCGGTGCCGCCGTTGTGGCGTGCCCGGCTGGAGTCGTTGCTGGCCGTGGTGCAGCGGGAAGGCCTCAACGACGTCACCGCCGCCGAGGAGACGGCGAACCGCGCCCTGCGGCGCGGCGAGGACGTGCGCGACGACCTCGCCGCGGCACACGCGCTGCAAGGGCTGTGGCAGGTCAGCACGGTCCGCCGCGACCACGCGCAGGCGCTGGAGCGGGTCGACCGCGCGCTGGCCCTGACCGACGGCCGCCGCGACCTCGGCACGCTCCGCCTCGGACTGCTCGCCGACAGGGCGTTCACGCTGCAGAACCTGGACCGGCTGGACGAGGCCGACGAGGTGCTGCGCGCCGCCCGTGACCTGGCCCGCTCCAACGGGATCGGCCCGCCCGCCACCACCGCCGCGCAGGACTACTGGCGCGGCCGGTGGGACCGGGCGCTCGCGGAGGCGGACGTCCTGCGCGACGACCCGGGCCAGGCCCTGGGCGAACGCGGCCCGGTGCTGCTCGTGCACGGCGTGGCCGCGTTGATCGCCGCCCGGCGCGGCCGGGTCCGGGTGGCCGAGGACCACCTCCGGGCCGCCGCCGAACAACCGCCCGTCACCCCGGCGGACCGGGAGCACGGCGACTTCCTGATGGTCGCCCGCGCGGTGCTGGCCGAGCGCGCGGGACGGCCCGACGAGGCCTTCGCCGCCGTCGAACCCCTGCTGACCGCGAAACCCGGGCACCTCGTGCCGCGGCACCAGTGGCTGCCCGACGTGGCGCGGCTGGCCCTGCGCACCGGACGGCCGGACCTCGCCGAACGCGCGCTGGCCGCATGCGTCGCGGAGGCCGCGGGGGAACGGGCGCCCGGCCGGGCGTCCACCGCCGAGGCCCGCTGTCGAGGACTGGTCGCGGGCGACCCGGAGCCGGTGCTGGCGGCGGTGGCGCGATACCGGGAAGTGGGCCGGCCGGTGGAGCTGGCCGGAGCGTCGGAGGACGCGGCGGTGCTGCTCGCGGCACGAGGTGACCGCGCGGCGGCCGAGGCGGCGTTCCGCGAGGCGCTGGCCGGGTACGAGGCGCTGGGCGCGGAGCACGACGTGCGACGGGCGTGGGCCCGGATGCGTGGTGGGGGAAGGGAATCCGGATGCTTCGGTGCCGGCTGAGGGTCGGTGTGCGGTGGTGTGGGTGCGCGTGCGTGGGCGGGGTGGGAGTGGGCGGGGTGTCGGACGAGAGGTGGTCTGCGGGATGACGGGCGCGTTGCGGGTCGAACTGCTGGGCACGGTGCGCGCCTGGTCCGGTGAGCGGGAGGTGGACCTGGGCTCCTCGCGGCCACGCGCGCTGTTCGCGATGCTGGCGCTGCGGTCCGGGGGCGTGGGACGCGACGAGCTCGTCGCGGGCGTCTGGGGAGCCGACGCGCCGCCGACGGTGGAAGGCAGCGTCCACACCTACGTGTCCACGCTGCGCAAGGCGTTGGAACCGGACCGGCCGCGCGGCGTCCCGGCCCGGTCGCTGGTGTCGGTCGGCTCCGGCTACCGGCTGCGGGTGGACGGCGGGCTGGACGTCGCGGCGTTCGAGTCGTCGCGCGACCTCGCCCGGCGGCAGCTCGCCGACGGCGACCCCGACGCCGCCCGCCGCTCGCTGGACGAGGCGTTGGCGTTGTGGCACGGCGAAGCGCTGACCGGGCTGACCGGCCCGTTCGCCGAGGCGCAGCGGCGCAGGCTCGGCGAAGCGCGGACCACCGCGCGGGAACTGCGCGCCGAGGCCGCGCTCGCCTCCGGCGCGCACGGCGAGGTCGTCGCCGAGCTGGCCGACCTCGTGGCCGAGGAACCGCTGCGGGAACGGGCACGGGAACTGCTGATGCTCGCCCTGCACCGGTCCGGGCGCAGCGCGGAAGCACTCGAAGTGTTCCGGGACGCCCGCCGGGTCCTGGTCGCGGAACTGGAAGTCGAACCGGGACGACGACTGCGCGCCGCGCACGAGAACATCCTCAGCGGCACCGACCCGGAACCCGTGACGGTCGCGCGGCGACCGTCCTCCGCGGCGCCCGTCGACCCGCTGCCCGCCGCGGAGCTCGTGGGCCGGGACGTGGAGCTGGCGGCGGTGCGGCGGGTGGTCGACGACGTCACCACCGGCGCGGGCCGGCTGCTGTGGATCGAAGGCGAGCTGGGCATCGGCAAGTCGGCGCTGATGGCCGCGCTGCTGGCGCAGGCCACCCGGTCCGGGCACCAGGTCGCCCACGCCGTGGCCGACGAGCTGGGCAGCCGGTTCCCGCTGCGGCTCGCCCTGGACTGCCTGCGCGTCGAGACGCGGTCACCGGACCCCAGGCGGGCGGCGACCGCGCGGGCGTTGCGCCAGGAACGACCCGCCGGATCGATCTTCGCCGACGCCGACCCGGTGTTCGGCGCGGTCGACCGGCTGGTGGCCCTGGTGGAACAGCTGTGCGCGGACGGCCCGCTCGTGTTCGCGCTGGACGACCTCCAGTGGTCGGACGAGACCAGCACCCAGGTGTGGCACCGGCTGACGACCGTGGCCCGGCGGCTGCCGCTGCTGCTCGTCGGCGCGGCCAGGCCGGTGCCCTACCGGGCCGAGGTCGCGCGACTGCGCCGCGACGTCGAGTCGGGCGGCGGCGCGGTGCTCGACCTGGCGCCGCTGGCCGACGTCGAGGTGGCCGGCCTCGTCGGGCGCCTGGTGGGCGCGTCGCCCGGACCGGGGCTGCGCCGGATCGCCGCCCGCGCCGGCGGCAACCCCCTGTACCTGCGGGAGGTCGCCGACGCCCTCGTGCGGGAACGGGTCGTCGAGGTCGACACGGGGATCGCGGACGTCGCCGCGCACGCGTTGGACCGGGTGCCCGTGTCGCTGGTGTCCGCCGTGACCGGCCGGCTGGACTTCCTGTCCGACCCCACCCGGGAGGTGCTGCGGTGGTCCGCCCTGCTCGGCGGCGAGTTCGCGGTCGGCGACCTGTCGGTGGTGCTCGGCACACCCGTGTTCGGCCTCGCCGGCCGGCTGGAGGAGGCCGTCGCGGCGGGCGTGCTGCGCGACGCGGGCCCCCGGATGGCGTTCCGGCACCCGCTCATCCGGCAGGCCCTGTACGAGGGGACGCCCGCCGCCTTGCGCACCGCGCTGCACCAGCAGGCCGCGCAGGCGCTCGCCGCGTCCGGCGCGCCCGTGGACCACGTGGCGGAGCAGCTGCTGGCCGCGTCCGGCGAGGTGGGTCCCTGGGTGGTCGACTGGCTGGTCGCGCAAGCACCCGCCCTGGTCTACCGCGCGCCGCTGGTGGCGGTCGAGCTGTTGCAGCGGTGCCTGGGGTCGTCGGTGGCGCGGGACGAGCGGGACGCGACGTTGACGGCGCACCTCAGCAGCGCGTTGTTCCGGATCGGGCGGGACGCCGAGGCCGAGGAGCACGCGCGCCGGGCGTTGCCGCGGTTGCGGTCGCCGGACCTGATCGCGGAGGTGCGCTGGACGTTGGCGTACATGCCCTACCGGGGCGCGCGGGCGGAGGAGGCGGTGAGGGCGTCGCGGGAGGCGTTGGCCGATCCCGTGCTGTCGGACATGTGGCGTGCGCGGCTGTTGTCGTTGCTGGCCCTGGTGCAGCGGGCGGGCATGGGCGAGCTGAACGGCGCCTCGATGGCCGCGCGGGCGGCCATCGAGGCGGGGGAGCGGGCCGCCGACCCGTTCGCCATCGGCCAGGCGCTGGAGGTGCTGTGGCAGGTCGAGGCGGTGCGCCGCGACTACCCGCGTGCCGTGGCGTACCTGGACCAGGCGCTCGACGTGGTCGGCACGGACGTCAGCCTCACCGACCTGCGGTTGTTGCTGCTGGACAACCGGATCTTCACGCTCCAGTGCCTGGACCGGCTGGACGAGGCGACGTCGAGCCTGCGGACCGCGTTCGAGCTGGCCGGGCGCGGCACCCCCGTGGCGGGCCTCCACCTGGCCGCCGCCGTGCACCAGTTCTGGCTCGGCGGGTGGGACGAGGCGGTGGGGCGGCTGGAGGCGGTCGGCGGCGACCCCGAGTTCACCGGCTTCGGGCTGCGCGAGGGCGCTCCCGTGCTGCTGCACGGCGTGGTCGCGCTGATCGCCGCGCACCGGGACGACGGCGCGCGGCTCGACACGCACCTGACCACCGGGCTGACCCTGCCCCTGGTGACCGAGGCGTACCGCGAGAACTGCGACTTCCTCGTCGCCGCGCAGGCGATGGCGGCGGCACGCGAGGGCGATCACGCGGGTGCGGTCTCGGTGCTCGGCACGATCCTCGACACCCGGTACGCCGACATGATGCTGCGGCACCAGTGGCTGCCCGAGCTGGTCCGGCAAGCTCTGGCGTGCGACGACCACGCGACCGCCCGGGCGGCCGTCGAAGCGTGTGAGGCGGAGGCCGCGCGGGAGACCAGGGCAGCCCGTGCCGCCGCTGCGGCCCGGCGGTGTCGGAGCGTGCTGGCCTCGGACCCGGAGGGTCTGGTCCCGGTCATCGGCCACTACCGCGCGGTCGGGCGGACGTTCGAGCTGGCGCAGACCCTGGAGGACCAGGCCGTCCTACTCGCCCGCCGCGGTGAGTCGAGGGAAGCCGAGGGCGTCGTCGGCGAGGCGATCACCCTCTACCGCGGCTTCGGCGCGCGGTGGGACGTGAGGCGGGCCGTCGCACGGGTCGCGGAGGCAGGCTGAGGAGGTCGCGGAGGCAGGCTGAGGAGGCAGGCTGAGGTGAGCTGAGCCGCAGCCGGCTGACTCGGACCCGCTGACTCGGCGCGTCGTCCTGAGACGGGTGCGGGCTCGGCCGGCGCGTCGGGCTGGATAGGGCCTGGATCGGGCGTGGGGCTCGATCGGCCCGTGGGCTGGGCCGGCGTCGGCTGAGGCGGCGTGGGCTGGGTCAGGGCGGACCGGGTCAGCGAGGCGGCTGAGCGGATGTGGTCGGCTATGAGCCGGCGTGGTCGGCCAGGTGTGGCTGAGTTGGTTGAGTCGTGGAAGTGGGCTGGGCACGCGGTGGTCGGAGAGGTGAGGTGGGGCGGTTGGCACATCGTTCTGGGCCGTGGTGCCACCCCTTTCTTTTCCGGCAACAAATTTACCATTTCCATTCATCCCCGACGCCTGTGCCACTTTCGGGTGATCTCGAGCGCCAGGTCGACCACGTGCCGAAGTGTGGCTCGATCCCTCCTCGTCGCGGCCCGGGCCTCCGGCATGTCAGATCATCCCCTTCCTGAGGGCGTACGCAACCGCGTGCGGTCGGTTGCGCAGGTTCAGCCGGGTGGTGATCCCGTAGAACACGTTCTTGATGGTCCGCTCCGAGTACGACAACCGGCCCGCGATCTCGGCCGTGTCCAACCCGTCGGCCATCAACCGCAGCACGTCCGTCTCCCGAGCGGACAAGCGGTCGCGGTCGCCTTCTGGGGCCAGCACCTGCCGTTGTAACCGCTGCACGTGCTGCAGCAGCTCGGCCACCATGCCCGGCGGCATGGCACCACCGCCCGCGGCGGCGGTCAGGACGTTGCGCAGCACCAGCTGGTCGGTCACCGAGGCACGCGGCAGGATCGCCACGATCCGGCACTCCACGGCCGTCAGCACGTCGGACTCGCCGACCTCGTCGACGATCAGCACCACCGGCGCGCCGACGTGCGCGGCGGCCCGCCGCAGCCGCGCCACCACCTCGACGCCCAGCCGGTCGACCGCCATGACGACCACGTCCGGCTTCGCGGGCAGGGGGCCGTCCAGCAGTTCCAAGTCGGGCCTCGAACCGAGGTAGGTGGTCAGGCCAGTCATGCTCAGGTGATCCGCCGCTTGGACGACGACCCGGATTCGCTCCACCGCTACCTCCCGCAGTCTCGGATTGCGACACCGAGTCTGCGAGCTGCGACTTCACGCGGTCTCCAACGCGTCTAAAAGGATTCTTCACGTCCGCTGGACGACTCCCGGACGGCGTGGAGAACGTGCGGCGTGCCTCGAACTCGACCGCCTCGAACTCAACACGGCGGGGCAGCCGCCGGTCAAGAGGTTACGGGGGAAGTCGCTCAACCCGCTCAACCCGCTCAACCCGGTCGAGTCGGCGGCGACCGGAGGATGTCGGCCAGGTCGTGCGCCGGCTGCCGGTCCGGGTAATCGCGGTCGCCGTGTTCACCGCAGGCCACAGTGGACCCGGCGCGAAGGCCGAGCTGGAACCGCGCGCGGGTGGTGAAGCGGCTGTGGTTCGGCAAGCTCGTGGTGTGGCCGGTGCGGTTGGGCGCGGTGGCCCTGGCGGCGGATGAGCGGCGCGAGCACGAGCTGGCCGAGAGGGCTGGTGCGGCTCCCGATCCGGTCAAGTGGCTGCTGTCCCTGCTCGGCGACGCCCGGGAAGCCGTGCGTGCCGAGGCTCGTGCAGGCCAACTCGTGCGCTCGCGGGTCACCGACGCCCGGGGCGGCGGTTCCACTCGTCGAGCAGCGCGTCGATCCAGGCGAGCATCAGGTCGACCGTGGTGCGGTCGTGGGTTTCCCGGTAGTGGCGGAGGTCCTCGACGGCCGCGGCCAGCTCGAACCGCAGGTCGCACGACGCGATGTCGCTCGGAGTCGGCTTCACGGCTCACGCCGCGGTGCGTTGCGGGCCGCCATCCGGAACGCCTCGATGTACTTCGGCAGCTCGACCAGTGCGTGCTCCCACGAGCCCGAGGTGACCTGCTCGGCGAACACCGCGTCGACCACGAGCCGGTCGACGTCCGGATCGATGTCGTCGCCGTTCGCGTTCCGCAGCCGCCGCGACACCTCGATCCGGTGCGCGCGCGACCGGACGACCTCCAGGGTCCGCTCCAGGCCGGTGATGACCCGCGCGGCCTCCACCGGCTCGACCGCCAGCAACCCCTTGGCCGCCAGGTCGAGGAACAGGTCGCCCGCGAACCTCTCGGGCGTGACACCGTCCGCCACCCGACCTCCGCCCTCGTGTGACCTCATCGCCTCGCACCTCCGCACCGGCACCGGGGCCGGTACCGGTCCTCCGGAACCCCCGTCCGCCCGGCGGCAGGGAGCCGGCTTGAGCCCACCACGTGGCACGGGTGCGCCGGAAGCCCGACGGGGCAGGTCTGCCCGTCCGTACCCGGGACATCCCTCGCGCTGGTCGACCCGGTGGCCCGCGTGCTCGACCGAACGGGTGACCGGCCCCGGGCGCGCCGGCCGCCCGGTCGACGGAACCCAGGCGGGCGGCGGGATTCCACCGCAGCCCGACGACGCCGCGACGGGCGCGTGGGTGACTTCGCCCATCGCCAGTACCCCCGGGTGGTCGCGCCGCCGCCCGACGCGAGCACCGCTCCCGGGATCGTCAGGTGATCGGCAGGTCGACCGGCGACGCCACGGGGAGGATGGCGGTACGGTGCCAGGACCGTTCGGTGCGCCGCGCGACACCTGTCGTCGTCGCGCGACGACCGTGCCGCGACGACGGGCCGCCGCGCTCCGGGCAGCGCGTCTCGGACAAGGGGGTCGCGTTATCCGTCCTTCGTGGACCGTGATCGGCGTCGTCGGCGGACCGGGGCCGTGACGTGAGCTTCTGGGAGTTCGTGCTCGACCGGTGGAACCGACTGCTGGTCGAGGCCCTGCTGCACGTCAGCGCCGTGGTCCAGTGCGCGGTCCTGGCCGCGCTGATCGGTGTCGGCATCGGTGTCGCGGTGCACCGCAGCCCGTTCGGCTCGGCCGTCGCGACGGCGTTGACCAGCGCGGTCCTCACCATCCCGTCGTTCGCCCTGCTCGGCCTGCTGATCCCGGTGCTGGGGCTCGGCGTGCCGCCGACCGTGGTCGCGCTCGTGCTGTACGGGCTGCTGCCGGTCGTGCGCAACACGATCGTGGGACTGGGTGGCGTCGACCCCACCGTGCGCGACGCGGCGCGCGGCGTCGGGATGAGCAGGCTGGGCGTGCTGACCAGGGTCGAGCTGAGGCTGGCCTGGCCCGCGATCCTCACCGGGACGCGGGTCGCCACCCAGATGCTGATGGGCATCGCCGCCATCGCCGCCTACGTGCGCGGCCCCGGCCTCGGCGTGGAGATCTTCGCCGGCCTGACCAGGGCGGGCAGCGCGAACGCGACCAACCAGGCGGTGGCGGGCACGCTCGGCATCGTCGTCCTCGCGCTGGTCCTGGACGGGGCCTTCGCGCTGATCGGCCGCTACACCGTCTCCAGGGGGATCCGTGGCCAGTGAGATCCAGCTCTTCGACGTGACCAAGCGCTACGCCGGCGTCGAGGCGGCCGCGGTGGAGTCGGTCTCCATGACGATCCCGGCGGGGGAGACCGTGGTGCTGGTCGGCCCGTCCGGGTGCGGCAAGACCACCACGATGCGGATGATCAACCGGTTGATCGAGCCGACGTCGGGCCGGATCACCATCGACGGGGCCGACACCCGGTCGCTCGACCCCGACGAGCTGCGCCGGGGCATCGGGTACGCGATCCAGCAGGCGGGGCTGTTCCCGCACCTGACCGTCGGCCAGAACGTCGGCACGGTGCCCGGCCTGCTCGGCTGGGGCCGGGCCAGGGTGTCCGACCGGGTGGACGAGATGCTGGACCTGGTCGGGCTCGACCCGGCCGAGTTCCGCGGTCGCTACCCCCGGCAGCTCTCCGGCGGCCAGCAGCAGCGCGTCGGCGTCGCCCGCGCGCTCGCCGCGGACCCGCCCGTGCTGCTGATGGACGAGCCGTTCGGCGCGGTCGACCCGATCACGCGCGGCAACCTCCAGGACGAGCTGATGCGGTTGCAGTCCGAGCTGCGCAAGACGATCGTGTTCGTCACGCACGACTTCGACGAGGCGGTCAAGATCGGCGACCGGATCGCGGTGCTCGGCCCCCGGTCGCGCCTGCTCCAGTACGACACCCCCGAGGCGATCCTGGCCAACCCCGCCGACGACACGGTCGCCGGGTTCGTCGGCGCCGGCGCGTCGCTCAAGCAGCTCAGGTTGCGCCGCGTGCGCGAGGTCGAGCTGAGCCAGGCGATGACGGCCCCGGTGACCGACCGACCTGCCGACGTCTTCCGCGGGCTGGCCTCGTCCGGGCACCGCCACGCGCTGCTGCTCGACGCCCGCAACCGGCCCGTGAGCTGGGTGCACGGCCCGGGGCGGACGCAGCCGGTCGGTGACCCGGTGACGCTCCAGTCGACGCTCCAGGACGCCCTGGAGGCCATCCTCACCGAAGGCGGCGCGGCGGTCGTCACCGGCTCGCGCGGCGAGTACGTCGGGCTGGTCGAGATGGACGCCGTGATCGGCACGGTGCAGAAGCTGCGCGACGGGCACGCGGAGGCGGAGGCGTGACGGCCGCGACCGCCCTCCGGACCGGCGCCACCCCCGCCGCCTCGCCCCAGCGGGCCGAACGGCTCCGCCTGCTGGTCCAGCCGGTCGTCGTGGTGGCGCTGGTCGGCGGCGTGCTGCTGTGGGCGTTCACCCGCGACCTCGACTCGATCGAGCGGCAGAGCCTCACCGCGTCCGCGCTGGTGTCCGCGACCTGGGACCACCTGGTGATCAGCCTGGTCGTGACCGGGCTGGTCCTCGTCGTGGCGGTCCCGCTCGGCATCGTGCTGACCCGCCGGTGGGCCCGCCGGGCCGCGCCGCTGTTCCTCGGCATCGCCACGATCGGCCAGGCGTCACCGGCGATCGGCATCCTGGTGCTGTTCTTCCTGGTCTCGGGTCTGGAAGGGCTGTGGGCGGCGGTGCTGCCGATCGCCTTCTACACGCTGCTGCCCGTGCTGCGGAACACCGTGGTCGGGCTCCAGGGCGTCGACCCGGCGCTGGTCGACGCCGGTCGCGGCATCGGCATGTCCACCGCGACCGTGCTGCGGCGGATCGAACTGCCGCTGGCCGTGCCGCTGATCCTGGCCGGGCTGCGCACGGCGCTGGTGCACGCGGTCGGCGTGGCCACCCTCGCGGTGTTCGTCAACGGCGGCGGCCTCGGTCTGCTGATCGACACCGGCTACAAGCTGGCCAGGGTGCCCGTGCTGGTCACCGGCGCGGTGCTGGCGGTCGGGCTCGCGCTGCTCGTGGACTGGCTCGGCGCCCTCGTGGAGACCTACCTGGGACCGAAGGGGCTGCGATGAGGCGGATCACGCGACTGGCCGTCGTGGCGATGGCGCTGCTGACGTCCGGCTGCGGGCTGGAGTCGTCGTTCGCGCTGCCGTTCGAGGTGGGTCCGGGCTCGATCCGGCCCGTGCCCGAGCTGACCGGGTTGGACGTCGCGGTCGGCTCCAAGGACTTCACCGAGAACCAGGTCCTCGGCTACATCGCCGAGGTCGCCCTGGTGGCGGCGGGCGCCGAGGTGCGGGACATGACCAACATCCAGGGCTCCAACAGCTCCCGCCAGGCGTTGCTCACCGGCGACGTCGACCTGTCCTGGGACTACACCGGCACCGGGTGGATCAGCTACCTGGGCAACACCGAGCCGATCCCGGACGAGCGGGCGCAGTACGAAGCGGTCCGCGACGCCGACCTGGCCCGCAACGGCCTGGTCTGGCTGGACTACTCGGCGATCGACAACACCTACGCGTTCGCCGTCACCGCGGAGTTCGCCCGGGCCAACGGCCTGCGGACCACGTCCGACATGGCCGCCCTGATCACCCGCTCGCCGGAGGAGGCCGTGTTCTGCCTGGAGACCGAGTTCGTCAGCCGCGACGACGGTTTCCCGGGTGTCGCGAAGGCCTACGGCTTCGACGCGGTCGCCGCGGAGGTCAAGACGTTCGGCACCGGCACGATCTACACCGCGACGTCCACCGGGCTGTGCAACTTCGGCGAGGTGTTCACCACCGACGGCCGCATCGTGGCGCTGGACCTGGTCGTGCTGGAGGACGACAAGGAGTTCTTCCCCCGGTACAACGCCACGATCGTGCTGCGCCAGGACTTCCACAGCGCGCACCCGCAGGTGGGTGAGTTGTTGGCGCCCGTCGTGGCGAAGCTGGACAACGACACCGTGCGCGGGCTCAACGCCGAGGTGGACGTCGACGGCCGGGATCCGGCCATCGTCGCCCGCGACTGGCTGGTGCGCGAGGGGTTCGTCTCGCTGCCCGCGGCCTGACGTCGTCGCGACCGGGCTCAGGGCGCGGCGAGGCGGGAGAAACCGGCCGAGCCGTGCCCGGCGTCGATCGCCCGTCGCACGGCGGCGCGCCCGGCGCCGAGGACGCCGTCGTCCAGGCCGTTCGCGCGGACGGTGTCGATGACGTCGTCCAGGATCGCCGCCGCCGAGTCGAGGGTGGAGGCGTCGCCGGGGAAGTGGTCCGCGTCGACGTGCTCGGCGATCACGTCGACGAGCCCGGGGAGCAGCGCGGTCATCACCTTCGCGTGCCCGGCGAGTTCGGCCGGGCCGATGTGCTCCGCCGCGGCCAGCCGGAACGCGTGCACCACGCCGAACATCGACGTCCAGAACAGGTCCAGCAGCGACACGTTGACCCCGGCCGCCCGACCGGGGTCCGCGCCGAGGTGGACCCCGTTCTCGCCCAGCGCGGACAACGTGGTCCGGTGCGCCCGGTAGACGTCCTCCGGTCCGCTGTAGAGCAACGCCGCCCCCGGCCCGCCGACGACCCCGTTCAGGATCACGCCGTCGAGGTGGTCGATGCCGCGCTCCGCCGCCCACGCGGCCAGTTCGCGGGCCTGGCTCGGCGAACCGCCGGTGAGGTTGACCAGGGTGCGGCCCCTCAGCGCGTCGGGATCGAGAACCGCGCGCACGGCCTGGTGGTTCAGCACGCACACGACGACGAGGGGACTGGCGGCGATGGCCTCGGCGGCGGTGCCCGCCGTCGTCGCGTCGAGGTCGTCCCCCTTGCCCGGCGTGCGGTTCCACACGGTGGTGGGGTGGCCGGCGGCGGCGAACGCGGTCGCCAGCGCCCGACCCATCGGGCCGAGTCCGAGGACGGTCACGGGTGTCATGGCGGTTAAGCTAAACCTTGACGTCCACGTCAGAGTCAAGGCGGGAGCCGGGGTGCGGATCGGGGAGCTGTCGCGGCGGACCGGCGTCAGCGAGCGCGCGTTGCGGTACTACGAGGAACACGGCCTGCTGCGCCCGGAACGGCGGCCGAGCGGCTATCGCGCGTACCACGACGCGGACGTGCCCGCGGTGCGGCGGATCAGGGTCCTGCTCGCGGCCGGGCTGAACATCGCGCAGATCGTGGCGGTGCTGCCGTGCGTGGTCGACGACGACGGCCTGCTGCTGCCGAGCTGCCCGGAGCTGGTCGACGAGCTGGTCAAGCACCGGGACCGCATCGGCGAGGCCATCGGCGAGCTGGAGGCGACCCGCGGCAACCTGGACGCGATCATCGCCGCCGAACGGCGAGCGGGCTGACGGCACGAGGTCCGCGCTACCGGGTGACGCTCCGCCCCACCCGGGTGGCCCCGCTGCGCCGCCACAGCACACCCACCCCCAGCGCCGAGAGCACGCCCAGCACACCGCCGGCCGCGACGACCTGGTGCGGCGGCACGTGCTCGGCGGCGAGCCCGGCGGCGGCGACCCCGAGGCCCTGGGCGATCTTGAGCGCGGTCACGGCCAGGCCGTAGACCTGGCCCCGGGCCTCGTCCGGGGTCCACAGGGCGAACGTCGGCGAGGCGATGGCGTGGTAGCTGGACGCGGCGCCGGACGCCACGAACAGCAGCACCAGGACCGGCAGGCCGGGGTGCAGGACGCACGCGATCAGCGGCGCGCTGGTGGCCACGGCCAGCACGGGCAGGGCACGCAGCTGGGCGGCCTCCGGGCGGGTGGCCACGACCAGGCTCGCCAGCGCGCACCCGGCCGGGTAGGCGGCGAACAGGAGCCCGGCCGCGACCGGCCCGCCGCCGAACTGGTCGGCCAGCGGCACGGCCAGCGCCTCGCCGCTGATGTAGAACGCCGACAGCGACGCGAAGCAGACCAGCGCGAGGAGCCTGCGGTCGCGCCACACCAACAGCGCGCCCGCCGTCATCGCACGCCACCAACCCGGCCGTGCCACGCCACCACCGGGCGCGGGACGG
Source organism: Actinosynnema sp. CA-299493 (assembly GCF_050946825.1). Taxonomy (NCBI): domain Bacteria; kingdom Bacillati; phylum Actinomycetota; class Actinomycetes; order Pseudonocardiales; family Pseudonocardiaceae; genus Actinosynnema; species Actinosynnema sp. CA-299493. Next base: position 5,521,168 of record NZ_CP191993.1, on the reverse strand, counting down.
CTCTTCACCCACCGGGCCACGGCGGCGGCCGACATCGCGAACGACACCGCGTCCAGCAGCAGGACGCCGCTCGTGCCCACGGCGATCACCAGGACACCGCCGGCGGCGAACCCGGCGACCTGGGCGGCCTGGCTCACGGTGGACAGCGCGGCGGCGCCCGCGCGGAACGCGGGACCCGGCAGGACGTGCGGCAACAGCGCGGTCCGGGCCGGCACCGCCGGTGCGCCGGCCAGCTGGAGCAGCACCAGCAGCCCGCACACCACCGGCCACGGCAGGACCGGCACGGCCATCAGCGCGACCAGCGCGGCGCGTGCCAGGTCGGAGCACACCATCACGGCACGCCTCGGGTACCGGTCGGCCAGGCCCGCCAGCAGGGGGCCGCCGACCAGGTCGGGCAGGAACGTCAACGCGTAGGTGATCGCCGCCCACGCGGGCGAGCCGGTGTCGCGGAACACCAGCACCGTGAGCGCGACCCGGGCGAACTGGTCGCCGATGGTGGAGACGGTGTGCGCGGCGAACAGCGCCCGGAACTCGGCCGAGGCGAACACCTCGCGGTACCGCGCCCGTCCGGCGTCCCCGTCGACCATCCCGCTCAGCCGGCGGTGCCGGACGGCGCGGTCTCGACCCGGTCCCGACCGTTGTTCTTCGCCCGGTACAGGGCGGTGTCGGCGGCCAGCAGCAGCTCGTCCACGGTGCCGCCGTGCACGGGGAACACCGCCACCCCCAGCGACGCGGTGATCCGCAGCGCGCCGTCGGCGCCGACGCCACCGCCGGGCACGTCGGTCAACGGCTCGCGGACCGCGGCGCGGATCCGCTCGGCGACCTGCCGGGCGTCGGCCGGGTCGGTGCCGGGCAGCAGCACCACGAACTCCTCGCCGCCCCACCGGCCGACCAGGTCACCGTCGCGGACCTGGCGGCGCAGCTCGGCCGCCACCGCGCGCAGCGCGTGGTCGCCGGCCAGGTGCCCGCGGGTGTTGTTGATGTCGCTGAAGTGGTCGAGGTCGAGCAGCAGCACGGCCATCGGCGCGCCCGTCGCGGCGGAGCGGGTCAGCTCGGCGGCGGCCCGCTCGGTCCAGGCCACGGAGGTCAGCGTGTTGGTCTTGCCGTCGACCCGGGCGGCGGTGCGGTAGACCGGCAGCAGCAGCCCCAGGTGCATCCCGAGCATGGTCACCACCAGCACCGGCACCACCCACGGCGCCGTCACCAGCACCACGGCCAGGCCCGTGCCCAGCCCGATCGACGCGGCGATGACCAGCTGCTGGCTCAACGGCCCCAGCACGTCGCGGCCCGGCCGGACCGGGGTGGACAGCAGGATCGCACCCACCACCAGCGCGAGGTTGACCAGCCAGTACGCGACACCGGCCGCCACCAGGGCGCCCAGGTCGACCGGACCGGTCAGCTGCGCGGCGTGCGGCAGCGCGGGGTCGGGGTGCGCGGCCAGCAGGACCGCGCCCGCCGACCAGCAGGCGAGCAGCACCGTGGCGGCGGAGAAGACCTTGCGGTGCAGCGGGCTGCGCCGGTAGATGCGCACCCACCCGTAGCCGTAGCTCACCGCGACGAGCGCGGCCAGCAGCGGCGGTGGCAGCACCAGCACGCCCGCGAACAACCAAATCGACTGCGGGTGCGCGTACGGGCTGCCCTCGGCCGCCACCTCGCGCACCCGTTCAAGCCCGCGTGCCGCCTCGAAGTGCACCACGGCCGCGCCGGCGAGCACCCCGAACCACACCCAGTGGCGGCTCGTCACCGGCGTCAACGTCGCGACGGACGCCACCGCGACCAGCGCCACCACCTCGACGCCCAGCACGTACACCAGCACGGCGCGCGGCAGCCGCCACAGCGACCATCCACGCCACAACCCCAGAGGGGATGCGCGTTGTCGTCGGCTCCCCGCGACCATTGGGTGTCACCGCCTCTAACCAGGTGATGACACCGTAACCAAGCCCTCACACAGAGTCGAGCACCCCGGGAGAGCACATGAGCACCGTCACCATCACCACCGGCAACGGCCGCCCCAACGACTGGCGCACCAGCCGCCCCAACGACTGGCGGCGCTGAACACCCGCCGGCCCGGCCGCCACCCCGCGAGTGCGGCCGGGCCGCCCCTTCCCACCTCACCCCGCTCGTCCACCACCGCCCTCCCGACCTGCGGCGTTCCGGACCGGGCCAGGCGATGCAGACCTCGGCACCCCGTCACCGCGAACGCGGTCGGCGGTCGTGGCTCGTGAGGACGATCGCGCCCGGCCCGGGCCGGGCGCGTCCTCCAGTTCGTCACGCAGCGTGGGGGACAGGTGGTTCGGGATTCGTCTCCCGCGCGGTGCGCCCAGGCCGGCCGGCACGAGCGGCAGGGCGGACGGCCGGCTGATCGGCAACGCGGCCACCGCGAGCCGGGCGCGCCGACCGCCGGAGACGACCCGGGAGCCCGGTCTGGTGCGGTCAGGGCTGCTTCGGCCGCGGTTCAGCCCGTCGCGGGCCCGGTGGCCTCCAGCAGCCGGCCGTCCGCCATCCGGAGCCGGCGGTCGATCCCGATCCCGGCGAGGAACCGCTCGTCGTGGCTGACGACGACGAACGCGCCCTGGTAGGCGTTGAGCGCGTGCTCCAGTTGCCCGGCGCTGATCAGGTCGAGGTTGTTCGTCGGCTCGTCCAGCAGCAGCAGTTGCGGCGCCGGCTCGGCGAACAGGACGCAGACCAGCGTGGCGCGCAGCCGCTCTCCGCCGGACAGCACGCCGACCGGGAGGTGCGCCCGGGAGCCCCGGAACAGGAAGCGCGCGAGCAGGTTCATCCGCTGCGCCGGCGGCATCGCCGGTGCGGCCTCGGCCAGGTTCTCGGCGACCGTGCGCGTGCCGTCGAGCAGGTCGAGGCGCTGCGACAGGTAGGCGATCCGGCCGTCGGCCCGCTTGACGTCGCCGCCGTCGGGCTCCAGGTCGCCGTGGACGATCCGCAGCAGGGTGGACTTGCCGACGCCGTTGGGCCCGGTGAGCGCGATCCGCTCCGGCCCCCGGATGGCGAGGTCCACGCCCTCGCCCGCGAACAGCTGCCGGTCGCCGTGGCCCGCCCGCAGGCGTTCGCCCAGGAAGAGCGTCCGACCGGCGGGCACCGCGGTCCGCGGCAGCTCCAGGGAGATCTTCTGCTCGTCCCGCAACGCCCGTTCGGCCTCGTCCAACCTGGTCTTGGCCGCGTCGACCCGCGCCGCGTGCGTCCCGCTCGCCTTGCCCGCCGACTCCTGCGCGTTGCGCTTCATGGTCCCGGCGAAGATCCGGGGCAGCCCCGCGTTGCCGAGGTTGCGCGACGCGTTGCCCGCCCGGCGCGCGGCGCGTTCACGAGCCTGCTGCATCTCCCGCTTCTCGCGCTTGAGCTCCTGCTCCACGTTGCGGATGTTCTTCTCGGCGACGTCCCGCGCGGCCTCGACCGCCCGTTCGTACTCGGTGAAGTTCCCGCCGTGGTAGCGGACCTCGCCGCCGTCGATCTCGGCGACGCGGTCCACGCGGTCGAGCAGGGCGCGGTCGTGGCTGACCACGAGGAGGCAGCCGGGCCAGTCGTCGAGCACGTCGTAGAGCTTGTGGCGCGCGTCGAGGTCCAGGTTGTTGGTCGGCTCGTCCAGCAGCAGCACGTCGGGCCGCTTGAGCAGCTGGGCGGCCAGGCCGAGGGACACGACCTGGCCGCCGCTGAGCGTGTGCAGGCGGCGGTCGAGGGCGAGGTCGCCCAGACCCAGCCGGTCGAGCTGGGCGCGGGTGCGCTCCTCGACGTCCCAGTCGTTGCCGATGGTGGTGAAGTGCTCCTCGTCGACGTCGCCGGACTCGACGGCCGCCAGGGCGCGCAGGACCGGCGCCACGCCGAGCACCTCGGCGACGGTCGGCTCACCGGTCAGCGGCAGGTCCTGCGGCAGGTAGCCGAGCACGCCGTCGACCACGACGCTGCCCGCCGACGGCCGCAGCTCGCCCGCGATCAGCTTGAGCAGGGTCGTCTTGCCGGCGCCGTTGGGCGCGACGAGACCGGTGCGGCCGGCCGGGACGGTGCAGGACAGCCCGTCGAACACGGGGGTGTCGTCGGGCCAGGAGAAGGACAGGCCGGACACGACGACGCAGGTTTCGGACATGGGTGTGAGACCTCTGGTGTGATGCGGGCGACACGGCGCCCAAGAGGAAGAGGGGAAGACTGAGGCGGCCACGGCGGCAAACGCCCGATGGCCGATCACATCCGGGTCTCACCCGGAGATGTCGTCTTCACCCGCCACGTCGAGTCTCCTTCACACGGCTCTCCGCGAGAACGGTAGCAAACCCCGCCGCCGACCGCCGGGAGTCGACGTCCGCGAGGGTGGCGCGATCTCCGGGCTGGTCGAGACGGGGTGGCCGGGCGGCGGAACCCGGCGGTGGCCCGCCGCGTCGGACGGGGCATGGCAACCGGCCGAACGGCGACCCGGATCGCGGTGGTGCTCGCTCTCGCCGCCGCGGTGGTGGCGGTCGACCCCGCGATGTCCGGTGCGTGCGCCTGCGGCGCGTTCGTCGCGAACGACGAGCTGCGCCCCCAGCAGGAGACCGCGCTGGTGGAGCTGACCGGCCGCACCGAGTCGATCACGCTCTCCGTGCGGGCGCGTTCCGAGGCGACCCAGGCGGCGTTCCTCATGCCGGTGCCCGCGCGCGCCCGGTTCGAGGTGGCCGAGAGCGAGCTGTTCACCGAGCTCGACCGGATCAGCCGCCCGGACGTCGAGGTGCGGCGCGTGGTGGTGGACGGTGACGGTGCGGGCGCGCCGCCGCAGGCCGATCGCCGCGCCACCGTCGTGGACCACGTCGAGGTCGGGCCCTACGAGGTCGCCCAACTCGCCGGCGCCGACGCCACCGCCGTGACGCAGTGGCTGGGCGAGCACGACTTCACCCTGCCCGACGACCTCGGCGGCGCGCTCGGGCCGTACCTCGCGGAGGGCTGGCTCGTCGTCGCGGTGCGCCTGGCGCCGACCTCCGGCAGCCTCGCCGAGGGCCTGCCGCCGATGCGGCTGGCGTTCGAGACCGACACGCCGGTCTACCCGATGCGGCTGTCCGCCACCGCCGAGGGCCGGCAGCCGCTGCGCCTGTACGTGCTGGCCGACCACCGGATGGACGTCACCAACCCGGCGCCCCGGGGCGACGCGCCCGACCTCACGTTCGCGGGCGAGGTGAGGCCCGACCCGCGGTACCCGACGTTGTCCGCGGCCTTGACGGGCCCGCGTTACCTGACCCGCTACGACGCGGAGTTCCGGCCGGCGCGCATCACCGACGACATCCGCTTCACCCGTTCGGCGACCGACGAGCCGCACCGCGCCGTCGTGGTCGTCACCGAGTACGTCCGCTCGTCGTGGCCGCTGCCCGGGGTGCCGCTGGTGCTCCTGGCCTTGGCGCTGGTCGTCGGCGCGGTGGCGGTCGTGGTCGTGCGGCGGCGGCGTCGGCCCGCCAAGGCCTGACGGCGGGGCGCCTCCGGCCCGGCGCGATGGCGACCTCCCGGACGACGTGCTCAGTCCCCGAGGCCGTAGAAGCGCACCGTCGAGTTCGGCCGGAAGCCGATCCGCCGGTACACGGGCGCGCCGGCGGCGGTCGCGTGCAGGGTGGCGCGGGTCAGCCCGGTGGCCCGGCCGCCCTCGTGCAGGGCCTTCCGCGTGACCGCCTCGCCGTAGCCCCTGCGCTGCCACTCCGGGTCGGTGGCGACGAGCGCGACGAACAACCGGCCCGCGGCCTCGACGGACGCGGCGCAGGCCACCGGCACACCGTCGCGCAAGGCCAGGTACGCGTGCACCTCGTTCTTCCACCGCGTGGAGCCGGCGAGCCCGTCGCGACCGTCCTCCAGCGGGAACCCGTAGGCGCGCGAGTTGAGGTCCGCGTAGGCCAGCAGCTGTTCGTCGGTCCTCACCCGGGCGAACGTCAGGTCGGGGTGGCCCGGCTCGTCGAGGGGCAGCAGGTCGCCCGCCATGCCGGTGCCGGGGAACGCGTGCCGGAGGCCCGCCCGGTCGGCCGCCGCGTCGAGCGCGGCGCGGGCGTCGTCGGCCAGGAGGTCCTCGAAGAGCCACAGGAAACCGGGCCGCCGCTTCGCGCGCATGATGTCGGCGACCTGGCCCAGGCGCTGCTCCAGCAGTTCCGCGTCCGCGCCGACGTCGGTCACCGTGACGCAGTTCCAGAACGCGAACCGGCTGTCGGCCCAGCGGACGGCGATGCCGGGCAGGTCGCGCACGTCGGCGTCCGGGTCGCGGTCGAGGACCATGCCGCGCCACGCCGCGGCGAGCTGCTCCACCGATTCGACCGAGTCCGCGAGATCTTCCACCGAGCCCCCTTCGTGGTGTGCCGAGGGCGCGAAGCATACCGAGCACGGACAGTTCGGACGTCCGCACGCACCGTGGTCGCGCACTGGCCGTGATCGCGGAGTGGGGAGCAGGCTTCGAGTACCGCGACGTCCTGGGGGGACACGGCACGCGTTGTTCGCGCCCTTCCACGTCCGCGGTGCGCCACTCCCTTCTGCCGAGAGGAAACGGCTGTGCCGTTCTCATCGCTCGCACCACGCCGGTCACTCCGTTCGCCGCTGCGCCGGGTCGCCGTCGCGGTGGTGGCCGCCGGCGCGCTCCTGGTGCCCGCGTTACCCGGGTCGGCCGCGGCCTCGGCGGCGGACGAACCGGTCGCCGTCGCGGGCGGCCTGCCGACACCCGAGTCGCCGGTCAGCGGGAAGGCCGTGCCCGCGCTGCGCGGTGACGCGGCCAGGGCCGCGGCCGGCGCGAAGCTCGGCGAGCACGTCCTCAAGCGGGGCGAGGAGTTCCAGGCGAGGCACGAGCGGCGGCGGGCCGGTACCGCCGCGGCGCCCCTCCCGCCGTGGAGCGGCTCGCTGCACTCCGTCTGGGGCACGTTCCCGACCGTCGTGTCCGACGGCGCGCAGGCGACCCACACCGTCAACCCCGGCATCAGCATCCCGTCGGGCAACCCCGACGTGGTGTACGCGCCGACGCTCGTGCCGAGCGGGAAGACCTGCATCGAGGTCACCACGTTCTACTGGCAGGGCGGCAACGGGGTCGGCGCGTGGGACTGGTGCGCCGCCTCGCCCGGCTTCGCCGCCGTGGCCTGGATCGACTCGACGTTCCTGAGCACCTACACCACGGCGTTCCAGGGCCTGCCCGCGTACGACGTCCTGGACGTGCAGACCAACGCCGTGACCAACTCGTGGACGGCCTACCTGTACAACTACACCACCTCGTCCTGGGACGCGTTGTTCACCAGCGCCGACCCGATCAAGCTCATCGACCCGCACGGCGGCTGGAGCATGTTCGAGGTGTACACCGAGTACAACCCGTCCACCGGCGAGGGCTACTACTGCACGGAGACCTACGGCACCCAGTTCCACGCGGCCAACCTCAAGGTCAAGGTCAGCGGCACGTGGACGGCGCTGACGACCGCCAACTCGTCGGTGACGCCGCCGGGCAGCGTGTCCAGCACCGACTTCGGCTGCTACGGGCTCTCGTTCACCCTCCAGACGGCGAACAGCCACTGGCAGGTGTCGCACTGACCGACCACGGCTCGCGCCGGCGGTGACCACCGGGTGCGGACGGCCCTGCGCCGCCCGCACCCGGGACTTCGTGCGCGGTGTTGACCGGCGCTCGCGAAGCTCGGCAGACTTGCGCGGTGACCGGCGGGGAGTCACCCGGGAGAGCGGATCTTCGTCGCGGTCCCGCCGGACCCCCGGCCTCGTCGTGCGAGGCGGGACCTCGACAAGGAGAGCTTCTCGTGGGTAGCTCGTCGCGCTGCACGGTCATCGTCCCGACCTACAACCGGAGACGGCTGCTGGAACTCACGCTCGACTCGCTCGCCGCGCAGGACCTGTCGCGCGACCGGTTCGAGGTGCTGGTCGTCGACGACGGCTCCACCGACGACACGGCGGCCGTGGTGCGGGGCTTCGAGGACCGGCTCGACCTGCGGTACTTCTACCAGCCGGACGAGGGCTACCGGGTCGCCGAGGCCCGGAACACCGGTCTCCGGCACGCCACCGGCGAGATCTCCGTCTTCGTCGACTCCGGGGTGCTGCTGCACTCCGGGAGCCTGACCGCGCACGTCGCCGCCCACGAGGCGGCCGAGGAACCGTTGGCGCTGAACGGGTACGTGTACTGCTTCAACCTCGACAACGAGGACGCCCGGCGGATCCGCGAGGTCGTCGACGTCGAGGACGTCGACGCCTCCGTCGAGCACCTGGCGCGCACGCGGTCGTGGCCGGACGTGCGCGAACCGTTCTACGAGCGGTACTCCGACGACTTCGGCCACTTGCCCGCGCCGTGGCTGATGTACTGGACCTGCCACGCGTCCGCGCTGACCGAGCAGGTGCGCGAGGTCGGCCTGTACGACGAGGAGCTGCGGCAGTGGGGCGGTGAGGACCTCGACCTCGCCTACCGGCTGCACCGCGCCGGCGCCCGGTTCGCGGTGAGCCGCGAGGCGAGCTCCATCCACTACCCGCACGAGAAGAACCACGCCGACAACGCCAGGTTCGCCCTGGAGAACTACCGCTACATCGCGGAGAAGTACCGGACGCCGATCATCCGGCTGCTGGTCGAGCGACCCGCCATCCGCTTCTCGGACTTCAACCAGGTCATCGAGGAACGCGGCCTGCCCCGCTGCGCCGACTACCTGGCCGCCCGGTAGCGGCCGGCATGAAGAACCGGTTCGCCGTCGCACGGGAGCAGTTCGCCGCACGACGGGACATCGTCCGGCTGCTGCCTCGCGCGGGCCGTCGGCTCGTCGCCGCGTCGGTCGGGGTGAACCTGCTGCTCGGGTGCCTCCCGGTGGTGTTCACCGTGGCGACGGCGGTGGTGCTCGGCCGGGTGCCGGCGGCCGTGGCCGCGGGACCGGACTCCGGCGCGTGGGACTCGCTGGTCGCGATGTTCGGTGTCGCGGCGGGCGCGTTCGTCGCCAGGCAGCTGATCTCCCCGGTGGAGCGCGCCACGGGCGAGCTGCTGACGCGCCGGATCGACGGCCGGGTGTTCGACGAGCTGATGGCCGCGTCACTGCGCGGTCCGGGCCTCGGCGCGCTGGAGGACCAGCAGGCGCTCGACGCGTTGCGCACCGCAGCGCGGGAGGTGGAGTTCGGCGTGCAGAGCCCCGGCCGGGCGGCCACCGGGCTGCTCGCGCTGATCGCCCGCTACACCGAGCTCGCCGGCTGTGCGGTCGCGGTCGGGGTGGTGCTGTCGTGGCCGGCCGCGGTGGCGCTGGTCGCCACCGTGCTGCTGTTCCGCCACGGCCAGCGCGGCGGGTTGCGCCGCTACGCCAAGACCCGGTCCCTGCTCGCCGCCGACCAGCGGGAGGTCGACTACCTGCGCGAGCTGGCCGGCGGAGCCGCCGCGGGCAAGGAGATCCGGGTCTTCGGCCTGGCCGGCTGGTTGCGGCAACGACTGCGCGACACCCACCTCCGCTACCTCGAACCCCTCTGGGCGGAACGCCGCGCCATCTACCTGTGGCCGTTCGTCTGGTTCTCGGTCGCGGCCCTGGCGGTCACCGGGGTGGTCTTCGCGGTGGTCGGCGCGACGGCGCACGAGATGACGCTCACCGGGTTCGTCCTCGTCGCGACCGCGACCCTCGGCCTGCTGCGGCTGGCCGAGCACTACCCGGAGGCGGACCTGCCGACCGCGATCGGGATGAGGGCCTACGACGCGGTGCGGCGGTTCGCCGAGCACGTCGACGCGCACGCGGAGGACCCCGGCCCCGTGCGGCGGCCGGCGGTGCCCGAGCCGGTCGGCGCCATCCGGTTCGAGGAGGTCGGCTTCCGCTACCCCGGTCAGCGGCGCGCGATCTTCGACGGGCTGGACCTGACCATCCCCGTCGGCCGCTGCACGGCCGTCGTCGGCGTGAACGGCGCCGGCAAGACCACCCTGGTCAAGCTGCTCGCCAGGCTCTACGAGCCGACCGCGGGCAGGATCACGCTCGACGGCGTCGACCTCCGCGCGTTCCCGGTCGAGCGGTGGCGCACCCGGCTCAGCGTGATCTTCCAGGACTTCGTGCGCTACGAGTCGTCCGTCGCGGACAACGTCGGGCTCGGCGCCGTCGGCTTCCTGGACGACCGGGAGGGGATCCGCGAGGTGGTCGACTCGGTGGGCCTCGCGGAGGCGGTGGCCCGCCTGCCCCGCGGGCTGGACACCCCGCTGGCACGGCACCTCACCGACGGGGCGGAGCTGTCCGGCGGCCAGTGGCAGCGCGTCGCGCTGGCGAGGGCGTTGTTCGCGCTGCGCCACGGCGCGCGGGTCGTGGTGCTGGACGAACCGACGGCGAGCCTGGACGTGCGCGCGGAGACCGGTTTCTTCGAGGAGTTCGCCGGCCTGGCCGCCGGCGCGACCACCCTGCTGATCTCCCACCGGTTCTCGACCGTGCGGCACGCCGACCACATCGTCGTCCTCGAACGCGGTCGGGTCGCCGAGCAGGGCAGCCACGCGGACCTGCTGGCCCGCGGCGGGCGCTACGCGGAGCTGTTCCGGTTGCAGGCCGACCGGTTCGTGGACACGGGCGACGTGCTCGACGCGGCGGACGAGCGCGCTGTGGCGGACGTGCTCGACGCGGCGGACGTGCTCGACACCGTCGACGCGGTCGAGGGAGCGTCCGGGTGAAGGTGCTCCTGACCGGCGCGTGGACCATGATCACCACGGCGTGGCGGTTGAACCCGCGCAAGACGGCGCTGGCGGTGGTCCTGATGACGGCGGGCGCCGTGGCCGCCCCGCTGCTGGCGGCGGCGCTCGGGTGGATGACCCGCGAGGTCGTCGCGGGCACGCCGGGGCACGCGGTGCTCGCCGGCGTGGCGGTGGCCGTGCTGGCGGTGCTGGCGCTGGCCCTCGGGCACTTCGCCCACCTGGCCTACTACGAGCTCTCCGAGCTGGCGGAGCTGGACTTCGACGAGCGCGTGATCGAGGTGTCGAACGGTTCGGCCGGCATCGAGCACCACGAGCGGGCCGAGGACGCCGACACGTGGACCGTGCTGCGGCAGGAGGGCAGGCAGTTCCGGACCGGCCTCGAAGCGCTGCTCAACGGTGTCGGCCTCGTGCTCGCCGTGGTGCTCACCGCGGTCCTGCTGGCCGTGCAGAACCCGTGGCTGCTCTTGCTGCCCGTCGCCGCGGCGCCGCCGCTGCTCGCCGGTCGGGTGGCCGAACGGGTGCTCGACCGCGCCCGGACGGCGACCGCCGAGGCGACCCGGACCGCGCTCAACCTGTTCCACCTGGCCACGTCCGCCCGCCTGGCCGGCGAGCTGCGGGTGTCCGGGGTGGGGGACGAGCTGCGGGCCCGGCACGACCGGTTGTGGGCGCGGGCGACGCGAGGGCTGTGGCGCGCGCACCTGACCGCGACGTGGGTGCGCGCGGCGGGACAGGTCGTCTTCGCGCTCGCGTACATCGGCGGCGTGCTGCTCGTGGTGCGGGACGCGATAGCCGGCCGGCGTGGTGTCGGCGACGTCGTGCTGGTGATCGTGCTCGCCGCCCAGGTCAACCAGCAGGTCGCCACGGCCGTCACCCTCCTGCAGGACCTCCAGCGGATGGCGGGCGCGTACCGGCGGCTCACCGAGGTCGCCGCGTCGGTGACCGGACCCGGTGCCGCGCCCGCCCACCACTCGCCGCCACCGCGGCTGCACGACGGGATCGACCTCGCCGGGGTGGCCTTCACCTACCCGGGCACCGACGTCCCCGTGCTGCGCGAGGTCGACCTGCACCTGCCCGCCGGCGCCACCGTCGCGATCGTCGGCGAGAACGGCGCGGGCAAGTCGACGCTGGTCAAGTTGCTCTGCGGGTTCTACCGGCCGTCCGCGGGGCGGATCCTGGTCGACGGGGTGGACCTGCACGGCATGGCGCTCGACGAGTGGCGCGCGCGGATCGCGGCCGGGTTCCAGGACTTCGTCCGGTACGAGTTCCCGGCCCAGCACGTGGTCGGTCTCGGCGACCTGCCCCGGCTGTCGTCGGAGCCGGCCGTCCGCGCGGCCTTGGCGCGCGCCAACGCCACCGGCGTGCTGGACGACCTGCCCGACGGCCTGCGCACCCGGCTGGGCAAGAGCTACGCCGACGGCGCGGAGCTGTCCGGTGGCCAGTGGCAGAAGCTGGCGCTGGGCCGGGCCATGATGCGGGAGGCCCCGCTGCTCCTCGTGCTCGACGAGCCGACGTCCGCGCTGGACCCGGAGGCCGAGCACGTCCTGTTCCAGCGGTACGCCGACCACGCGGAACGGGTCGCCGGCCGAACCGGCGGCATCACCGTGTTCGTGTCCCACCGGTTCTCCACGGTGCGCACGGCCGACCTGATCATCGTGGTCGGCGACGGCCGGGTGGTGGAAACCGGCGACCACGCCACGCTCACCGCCCGCGGTGGCCTCTACGCGGAGCTGTTCGCGCTCCAGGCCAAGGCGTACGGCTGACGCGCCCGACCGCCGCCGACCCACCGGCCGGAAACCTGCCGGGCAGCGGCGGATCACCGCGAAGTCGTTGACGCGGCACGACCGCGTCCTTCACGATCCCCACCCGCTTCCGCGGCGACCAACTCGCCATGATGGAGGTAACCGGTTGTGATCACTCGACAGTGGACGCTCTTCACGCTGTCGAGGGATCGACGCCCTTGAGCCCACGGTGAAAGCTGTGCCCTTCACACCAAAGGAGCTGATCAAGGGCATGCTGATAACGACGCTCTCCGAGTACCGCGTACGTCCCGGTCGGCTCAGGGAGTGGTCACTGGACGAGGCGCCCTTTCAGGAAGCGGCCCGGTCGGTCGAGCCCGGCACTCCTCCGTCGTACAACCAGGAGTGGCACCTGAAGTACGCCACCGCGCTCACCGAGCGCGGCTCCTGGGTTCCACTGTGGATGGGGTTCAGGTTCGACCTCGCCGGGCCGTTGGACGTCGAGGCGTTCCGCGAGGCGTTGCGCACGTGGGTCGAGCGGCACGAGACGTTGCGCAGCGCGTTCCGGGTGGTGGGCGCGGAAGCGGAGTGCTTCACCGTCGACCCCGCCGCGGTGTCCGTGCGGGACGTGGTCGTGGGCGACTTCACGAGCGGTGACGACCTCGTCGTGTGCCTTCAGCAGCGCATCGACGACGCGACGGGTTCGTTCAGCCTGCCCAGCTACGTGGTGGAGACCGTGGAGCGCGCCGGTTCCACGACGGTCGTCGTGGGGATGGACCACACGCACACCGACGTGTTCTCCGTCATGACCGCCGTCGCGGAGTGGCAGGACCTGTACGCCGCCGCGGTCGAGGGACGCCCGGTCGAGCACCGCGGCATCGGCAGCTACGTCGACTTCGCCGCGGTGGAGCGCGCCACCGCCCGTGAGGTCGACGCCGACGACCCGGCCGTCGGGCAGTGGGCCCGGTTCATCGACGCCGGCGGCGACCGGCTGCTGCGGTTCCCGCTCGACCTCGGTGTCGCGGAAGGGGAAGTGCTGCCGCACGCGAAGCAGGACGTGCTGCTGCTGGACGCGTCGGAGGCCGACGCGGTCGAGGAGGCGTGCCGCGGCGCGAGCGGCGGGTTCCTCGCCGGGCTGCTCTCCGCCCTGGCGGTCGTCGCCCACCAGGTCACGGGCGACCCGGTCTACCGGACCATGATGCCGTGGAGCACTCGCACCAGGCGTGAGTGGCTGTCCTCGATGGGCTGGTACATCGGTGGGGGCCCGATCGAGGTCGAGGTCGGCTCGGCGACCAGCTTCCTGGATGTGGTGCCACGCGCCCAGCGGTCCGCGAAGACCGCGCTGAGCCTCAGTCGCGTGCCCATCGCGAGGATCGCGGAGCTCCTCGGCATCGAACGCGAGCTGGAACGCCGGATGCCCGAGGTGTTCCCGTTCATCTCGTTCATCGACATGCGCGTGGTGCCGGGCATCCGGCACTGGCCTGAGTGGGACGCCCGGTCCCTGGGTCGGCTGGCCACCAGCGGCAGCAAGGTGAACATGTGGACCCACCGCACCGACGAGGGGTTGTGGTTGACCGCGCGCTACCCCGCCGCCGAGACGGCCGCCGTGAGCGTCGCCGCCTACGTCGACCGGGTGCGCGAGGTGCTCCACAGCGTGGCGAAGACCGGTGACTACCTGTTGAGGACAGAAGGAGAGATGGTATGAGTTCCGCCCAGGCGGTCGTGGGTTCCGTCCTGACGACGGTGTTCGGGATCCGCGCCGAGGACGTGAAACCGCAGGAGACCCTGGCCGACCTGCACATCGACTCGCTGAGCGCGATCGAGCTGATCGAGGCCGTCGGCCAGGAGTTGGGGATCAGGATCAGCGAGCAGGAGGTGAACCAGTGGAACACGATCCCCGACCTGGTGGCCATCGTGGAGGCGAAGCTCGTCCAACAGGCCGGGGAGCCGGGCCGGTGACCGCCCGGTCGGGCGACCTCGCCGGCGAGCCGGGGTCGTGTCGGCCGCTTGGTCGAGGTTGCCGTGCGGCTTCGCCGACAGGTCCTGCCACTCGTCCCGGGTCTTGAGCCGGGCGGCGCAGGCCTGCCGGATCACCGGGCAGAAGCCCTGGCCGAAGAGGACCCCCAGGGGCAGCTCCTCGATCGCGCCGACCTGGGCCTGGCCCGCGTTGGTCACGACGACGTCGAGGCGGCCGACGTGCCGGCCGGTCGCGGTCACCTCGTCCGTTCTGTTGCCCTGCGCTGCCGGGCACGCGGAGTGGGAGCACGGGCCGGCAGCCTCCGGCCGCGCTGGGGGAAAGCAGCGGCCGGAGGCTGGTTCAGGGGTCGGCGCGGCGGTCGCCTCTCGGCGAGTGGCTCGACGCGGCTCCAGCCGAACGGTGTTCCGCGAAGGCGCTGGGTGAGGCCCGGGGACACGGACCGCACCGACCATCCCGTACAACGCGCACGGCGTGGACCGCTGTTCCGCGATCCGGAGTGTCCTCCGCCTCATCCCTTCGAGTGGTCGGGCGACCGCTGACGCCGAGTGCCACGGGTGGGGGATCGGGGAGGGGCGTGCGGGGTGGGGGAGTGCGCGGGGTGGAGGTTCGCGTCGGTTCGGCTGGCCGTGCGCCGGTGGGCGGGTGATGCTGGACGCGATGGCGGTGCAGCGGGATCCGACCGGTTCTGCGCTGGCCGACCTCGTCGCCCGGCAGCGTGACGAGATCGACCGGCTGAGGTCCGCTGCCCGCACGCAGGCCGTGGTCGAGCAGGCCAAGGGGGTGCTGGCCGAGCGGCTGTCGTGCCGTCCCGACGAGGCGTTCGAGGACATGGTGCGGCTGGCCCAGGCGACGGGCAGTGAGCCGGCCGTCATCGCGGCCGGTGTGCTCGGCGTGCCGCCGCCGCCGACCGCGCCAGGTCTGCCGCCCTCCTACGGGCTGCCCGACCCGGCACGGCGCGTGCGGCAGGTCGACATCCCCAAGCCCTCGCCGGCGCCGCTGGGCGAACGCACGCCGCAGCCCGTCGCGCTCGCCGCCATCGGCACGGCGGCCGACTCGGAGGAGCTGGCCGAACTCGTCCGCGAGCACGTCGGCTGCGACGGTGTGCTGGTCTACCTGCTCGAACCCGATGGCGGACTGCGGTTGGAAGCCGCTGCGAACGTGCCCGCCACCGTGCGGCTGGAGTGGGAGCGGGTGCCGTTGCGGCTCAGCACGGGCGTCCTCGCGTCGGTGCGCAGCGGCCTGCCGCAGTGGTTGCCCGACCTGGCGGAGGCCCGCCGGCTGCACACCCTGATCGGCGACCCGGAGACCGTGTGGAGGTCGCGGGCGTGGCTGCCGTTCCGGGACCGGACCCGCATCGCCGGCGTGGTCGGGTTGTTGTGGACCGGCGAGCACGACTTCCCGTCCGAGGAGCGGTGGGAGCTGGAGGTGCTGGTCCGCGCCGCCGGCTCCACGCTCCTGGCGCTGGTGGGCGCGGACGGCGTCGCGAGGGGTCGCAACTGGACGCTCTGGGTCCAGCACCTGCTCGACGTGCTGCCCGGTTCGGTGGCGCTGCTCGGCGCGGTGCACGGCGAGAACGGCGAGGTGGTGGACTTCCGGTTCGAGGCCGCCAGCCCGGACGCGGTCGACTTCACCGGCCGGCGCTACCGGCAGCTGGTCGGGCGCAACATCCTCACCAGCTACCCGACCGTCGCGGGCACCGAGCTGTGGGCGGCGTACTTCCGGGTGCTCCGCACCGGCGTCAGGGAGGTGGTGAGCATCTTCGACTACGAGGAGAACACCCCCGGCCTGCCGCAGCAGGGCCGGTACACGCTGACCATCGGCAAGTTCGGCGACGGCCTGATCCTGGCGTGGCACGAGCACGAGGACCCGTTGCAGCTGGAACGGCTGCGCAGCGTCCAGCGCCTCGGCAACATCGGGTGGGGCGAGTGGAACCTGGTGACCGACGAGATCGACTGGTCCGACCAGCTCTACGTCATCTTCGACCGCGACCCGGCGCTCGGCCCGATGTCGCTGGACGAGATCCGGGCGTCCGTGGTCGGCGAGGACCTGCCGATCCTGCAGAACGCCGTGCGGCGGATGCTGGAGCACGGCGAGGGCGCCGACTCGGAGCTGCGCCTGCGCGCCGGCGACCAGGTCCGGTACGGCCGGTTCATCGGCGAGCCGGTGCTGGACGTGCAGGGCAGGCCCGTGCGGTTGGACGTGGTGTTGCAGGACGTGACCGCGATGCGGCGCGCGGAGAAGCGGGTGTTCGACCTCAGCGAGCAGTTCGCGCAGGAGCACCAGGTGGCGAACCACCTCCGCTCCGCCGTGCTGCCGCTGCCGAGCCGGCCGCTGGAGCTGCCGGGGATGCGGGTGGCCGTGCGCTACCTGGCGGCCGAGCAGTGGGCGGAGGTCGGCGGCGACTGGTACCACGCGTTCCCGATCGACGACGGCAGCACGCTGCTGGCGATCGGCGACGTGGCGGGTCACGGCCTGGCGACCGCGGCGGCGATGGCGAAGCTGCGGTACGCGTTGACGGGGGCCGCGCTGACCAACCCGGACCCGGCCGGTGTCCTCGACGTGCTGAACCGGATGCTGACCGGCGGTGACGGGGTGACGCTGGCGTCGGCCGTCGTCGGCCGGTTCGAGCCGACCACGCGCCGGTTGTCGTGGGCGCAAGCCGGCCACCCCGCGCCGCTGCTGCTGCGGTCGCACGACGTGCAGCGGCTCGACCGGCCCGCGGGCCCGATCCTGGGCGCGGTGCGGGGAGCGGTGTACGCGACGGCGCGGACGCTCCTCGCGCCCGGCGACACGGTGCTGATGTTCACCGACGGCCTGATCGAGCGGCGGCCGTCCGCCGGCGCCCGTGGCGACGACCTGGAACGCCTGGTGGAGGAGATCCGGGGGTTCGTGGCGGAGCTGGACCCGGCGCGGATGCCCGAGGCGTTGACCTCCCGCCTGGTGCCCGCCACCCCGCTGGACGACACCTGCATCGTGGCGGCCACGATCGCCCCCTGACCCGTGCGAGCGGGCGGGCCGCGACCTGCTGCGACCGGGGGGCCGGGCGAGCTCGGTGCTCCTCCGGGCGCGGCGACCGCCCGGGTTTGGGCTGAACGGCGGCTGGGCGGGGGTCGGCGGGCCTGCCTATAGTCCGGGCGAGATGTTCTGGGAGCGCTCCCAGAACGCGTCCGACGGAAGAGGGATTCTCGATGAGGAGAGTTCTCGCCGGTGTGCTCGCGACCTCGGTCCTGGCCGGCCTGGTCACGTTGGCGGCACACGCGAGCCCCCGAGCAGCCGCCGACGAACCCGTGGTCGTCGTCTCCAGCACGTTCGACGACGGCACGGCCCAGGGCTGGACGTCCCGAGCCGGTGAAGTGGTCGCGCCGAGCACGGCGGTGGCGCACGGCGGCACGCACAGCCTCGTGGTCACCGGACGTGAGCAGTCCTGGCAGGGGCCCACGCTGAACCTGCTGGAGAAGGCGCAGAAGGGCATCCGGTACGACCTGTCGGTGTGGGTGCGCCTGGCGGCCGGCGAGGCCGCGACGCAGGCCCGGCTGTCCGTGGAACGGCGCACCGCGGGCACCCCGAGCTACGACCAGGTGGTGGGCGACACCGCGGTCACCGCCAACGGTTGGGTCAACCTGCGCGGCAGCTACACGGTGGCCGCCGACGTCGACTTCCTCGCCACCTACGTCGAGCTGAGCAGCGCCACGGCGTCCCTGCACATCGACGACTTCTCCCTCTCCCACACCCCGTTGCCGCCGGTCCAGACCGACATCCCGTCGGTGAAGGACGTGCTGGCCGACCACTTCGCCGTGGGCGCCGCCGTCGGGAACGCCGAGCTGCTCAACAACCACGGGCAACTGCTCGCCAAGCACTTCAACTCGATCACGCCGGGCAACACGCTGAAGTGGGACGCGACCGAGCCCGCCGAGGGCGCGTTCCGCTTCACCGACGCGGAGGCGTTGGTCGCCTGGGCGAAGGCCAACGGCGCGGCCGTGCGCGGGCACACGCTGGTGTGGCACCAGCAGACGCCGGCGTGGGTGTTCGAGGACGCGGCGGGCAACGACATGACCGCGACGCCCGAGAACAAGGCGTTGCTGCTGTCCCGCCTGGAAGCGCACATCCGCGGCGTCGTCGGCCACTTCGGCGACGACATCGGGGTGTGGGACGTGGTGAACGAGGTCATCGACGAGAACCAGGCCGACGGCCTGCGCCGCAGCAAGTGGTTCGAGATCACGGGGCTGGACTACCTGCGCACGGCGTTCCGGGTGGCCCGCGAGGTCGCGCCCGACGCCCAGCTGGTGATCAACGACTACAACACCAACGTCCCGTCGAAGCGCGACAAGCTCCACGACCTGGTCGTGCGGCTGCGGGCGGAGGGCGTGCCGATCGACGCGGTGGGCCACCAGATGCACGTCAACGTGCAGTGGCCGTCGTTGGCGGAGACCGAGGCGATGCTGGCCAAGTTCGTGCCGCTGGGCATCGACCAGCAGATCACCGAGATGGACGTCTCGATCTACACCGACAACAGCCAGTCCTACCCCACGCCGCCCGCCGACGTGCTGCTCACGCAGGCGTACCGGTACCGGGACTTCTTCGAGCTCTACAAGGAGTACTCGGCGAACATCAGCTCGGTGACGGTGTGGGGCCTGGCGGACGACAACACGTGGCTGGACAGCTTCCCGGTGACCCGCAAGGACCACCCGTTGCTGTTCGACACGCGGTTGCAGGCGAAGGACGCCTACTGGGGTGTGGTGGACCCGAGCCGGATCGGCGGGCCCACCACCACGACCACCACGACCACCACGACGACGACAACCACGACCACGACCACGGTGCCGCCGGCGACGTGCGCGGTCGCGTACACGGTCGGCAGCCAGTGGCAGGGCGGTTTCCAGGGCGAGGTCCGGGTTGCCAACCGGGGGACCGCGGCGATCAACGCGTGGACGCTGGCGTGGTCGTTCCCCGACGGTCAGCGGGTCACGCAGCTGTGGGGAGGCGTCCACACCCAGGACGGCTCGACGGTGACCGTGCGCAACGCGTCCTGGAACAGCGTGATCGCGCCGGGCGGCTCGGTGTCGTTCGGGTTCCTCGGCAGTTGGGCGGGGTCGAACGGCAAGCCGGCCGCGTTCACCCTGAACGGGGTGGCCTGCCAGAGCTGAGGCGTCAGTCGTCGGTGACCCGGTAGTAGCGGAGCGGGGTGTAGGCGTTCGCCGTCTGCGCCGTCCACTTCCGCTCCACGGGAGCCGCGCCGTCGGGGCCGGTCTGCTCGCGCACGACCGGCTCCGACTTCGCGTCGTCGGCCCAGCGCACGAACAGCGCCGCGTGGTAGGAGGTGGTGAGCGCGTCGCCGGGACGCAGGTCGGCGCGCGGGATCACGGTGGCCACGTCGCGGAGCGTGGCCGTGGTGCGGGAGTGCGTCAGGCCCCACGCCATCGAGACGTAGCCGGAGCAGTCGGTGCGGTAGCTGCCGTGCTCGTTGCGGTGGCAGGCCTGCTGGCTGTACGGCACCCGGGCGTCCAACCAGGACTGGGCCCGGGTCAGCGCCTCGCCGCGCGAGGTGACGCGGTCCGCTTCGGTCGTGCCGCACGCGATCAACGCGCCGGGATCGTCGGCGGCGTGCGCGGCCGGCGCCTGGAACGCCGCCGTGCACGCGAGCGCGGCGATCAGGGTGCGGGTGCTCATCGAACCCCCTCGGGTCGTGGTGCGCCGCCCGCTCGACGCGGCGGCGAAGTGGCACCACGAGGGTTTCCCCGCGTCCGGCGGACCAGCGCTGAACCACCCGGCCGAGTGGTCCGCCACGCCCGTCGTTTCGCCCGGAGCGGCGAGGGTAGTCGAGCGGTGATCACTGCGGACGCGTGGAGGGAACCGGTATGCGCATCGTCATCGCCTTGGCCGCGCTGTGCGTCGCGGTGGGGTGCGGCGGTGACCCGGGCACGGGGGACGCCAAGCCGTCCGAGGAGGAGGTGGGCAGCCGGGAGATCGGTGTGCTCGCCCCGGTCGAGGCCGCGGACGTGGCGTTCACCTACGACCCCGAGGCCGCGCCGCCGGGCGCGGAGCTGGAGCTGGAGGTGACCCGCGGCGACGGCACGACGACCGTGCGGCTGTCCGCCGACCTGCTCCAGCCCCACCGCGGCTACGCCGCCCACGCCCACACCGAACCGTGCGGCCGGAACGGCACCGACGCCGGTCCGCACTACCAGCACGAGGTCGACCCGGCGGCGACACCCGAGCGGCCGTCGGTCGACCCCGCCTACGCCAACCCGCACAACGAGATCTGGCTGGAGCTGACCACCGACGGCCAGGGCAACGGCGTGGCCGAGACCACCGTGCCGTTCGTGTTCGACGACCGCGCGCCGTCCTCGATCGTGCTGCACGAGCAGCCGACCACCGAGACCGGGCACGGCCGGGCGGGCAGCGCGGGCGCCCGGCTCGCCTGCTTCACCGCGCCGTTCCGCTGAGGGCTCAGTCCACGGCGGTGGTCTTCGGCGTGCGGTAGACGACGTCGACGTACTCGCGGTGCCGCTCGACGTAGCCCTTGATGAACGGGCACAGCGGCAGCACGGGCAGCCCCCACGCCCGCGCCTGGTCGAGCGCGGCACGGGCGAGGGCGCTGCCGACGCCCTTGCCCTCGAACGCCGGGTCGACCTCGGTGTGGGTGAACACGATCAGGTCGGGCGTGCGGATGTAGACCGCCTTGCCCGCCGCCGTGCCGTCGACCACGGCCGCGAAGTGCTTCTCCGCCGGAACGTCGTGTACCTCGATGACCATGCCGCGATCCTCGCACGGCCCCCGCTCGACGGCCGCCGGCACCAGCACCCGGTCTCCACCGCCCCATCTCCACCCGGCGCCGTCGGCCATCAGAGAAATCAGTGCACCCGCGCGGCGTCGATGGGGCAGGCTGTCGCGATGGGGTACTCGGTGCGCGACTACGTCGTCGGTGACGAGCCGTCGTGGCTGAGGTGTCGGGCGTTGTCGTTCCTGGGCACCGCGTTCCACGGCGACGTGGTCGCGGCGAAGCCGGCGGTGTCCGGCGCGGAGCTCGTGGCGGTGGACGGCGACGTGGTCGTCGGCATCCTCGACCTGGCGGTCGGCGGCGGGTCGGCCACCATCGAGGCGATCGCCGTCCACCCGGACCACCAGCACCGGGGGATCGGCGGCGCGCTGCTGTCGCGGGCCCGGGCTCGGGCCACCGCGCTCGGCGCGACCACGCTGGACGCCTGGACCAGGGACGACCCGCCGACCCTGCGCTGGTACCGCGCCATGGGCTTCGCCGAGAGCGACCACCACCCGCACGTGATCGCCGACCACCGCACGTCGCCCGACGAGCCGGCGCGCGCGGTGGGGGCGCGACCCGGCCCGCGCGTGGCGAAGGCGTTCCCGCACGTGGACGAGGCGCGGTCGCGGCGGGAGTTCGCGCGGGCGCACGTGTGCCGGCGGTTCGCGATGGCGTTACGTGGTGAGCTCGCTGGGCGTGGCGACGACGTCGACCATCGCGCCGTTGCGCAGGACGGTCACCGGCAGCGGTAGGCCGATGGCCTCGGCGAACAGCTGCCGCTGGATGCCCTGGGCGTCGCTGACCGGCGTGCGCGCCACGCTGAGCACCAGGTCGCCGTCGCGCAGGCCCGCCCGCTCGGCCGGGCCGCCGGGCACCACCTGCACCAGCCGCACGCCCGCGCGCTGCCCGGTGCGCTCGGCGACGGCGTCCGGCAGCGGCGCGGGCGCGCCGACCACGCCGAGGTAGGCCCGGCGCACCCGGCCCTCGACCATGAGGGTCGACAGGATGCGCCGGGTGGTGCTGTTCATGGGGATGGCCAGGCCGAGGCCGATGCCCGCCAACGCGGTGTTGATGCCGACCACCTCGCCCGCGGAGTTGGCCAGCGCGCCGCCGGAGTTGCCGGGGTTGAGCGCCGCGTCGGTCTGGATCACGTCCTCGATCACCCGTCCCGCCCGGCCGTTGCTCACCGGCACCGCGCGGCCCAGCGCGCTGACCACGCCGGCGGTCACCGAGCCGGCCAGGCCCAGCGGGTTGCCGACGGCGATGACGAGTTGGCCCACCTGGAGGTGGTCGGCGTTGCCGAACCTCGCCGCGCCGGGCGCGTCCGCCGACGCCTTGAGCACGGCGAGATCCGCGAGGGGGTCCGTGCCGACGACCGTGAACGGCGACTCGGCGCCGTCGGCGAACACCGCCGTGCCGTCCCGGCCGCCGCCGACGACGTGCGCGTTGGTCAGCAGGTAGCCGTCGTCGGTGAACACCACCGCCGACCCGGTGCCGCGCGCCATGCGCACGCTGGCCACGTGCGGCGTGACCGACTTCGCGACCGCGATCACGGCCTGCGAGTAGGCGTCCAGCGGATCCATCGGCGCCTCCGTCGCTCACCCGACTACGACCCATCGTGCTCTCGGGCGGGCCGTGCTGTCCGAGGCGTTCGCCGACAGCGGATTCGCCCCGGACGGCAGCGGTCCGGCGCGGGGGTCAGCGCCGCAGCAGCATCGCCAGGTCGACCGCGTTCGCCATGGCTTCCGTGCCCGCGTCGTTCGGGTGCAGGTGGTCGCCGCTGTCGTAGGCGGGGTCGAGCGTGGCCGGGTCGCCGGGCACGCCGGTCGCGGCGGCGAAGTCCACCACGCCGTCGAACTCGCCGGAGGTGCGGATCCAGTCGTTGAGCGCCCGCCAGGTCGCCTCGCGCTCCTCGGTCCAGATGAACGACCCCTTGAACGGCAGGATCGTGCCGCCGTAGACCTTCACGCCCTTGGCGCGGGCCTGCCCGATCACCTCGCGGTGCCCGGTGATCAGGTCCTCGGCCGACGCGCTGTAGCCGATGTCGTTGACCGCCTCCAGCAGGATCATCGCCTTGACACCGGTCTGCGACAGCACGTCCCGCCGCACCCGCGTCACGCCCGCCACGCCCCAGAACGGCTCGTCGCGGTCGGCGATGAGCCGGTTGCCGCCCAGGCCGGCGTTGACCACGGACAGCGTGCGGCCCTGGACCGCGGCCAGCCGCCTGGCCAGGAAGTCCGGCCAGCGGCGGTTGGCGTTGCCGGTGGTGTTGGCGGTGTCGGTGATCGAGTCGCCGAAGGCCACCACCGTGCCCGCGACCCGCCGCGCGGGCGCCACGTCGACGCCGTTGACGACCATCCAGCAGGGCGTGTCCTGGAACCCGCCCGACGGCGCGGCGGTCCGGTCGCCGGAGGCCAGGTAGTTGCCCTGCGCGGTGAACGGGTGGTTGGTCAGCGGTCCGGTGGCGTCCGGCACGTAGGCGCTCACCAGCAGCGTCGACAGCGCCTCGACGTCCAGCCGGACCGGGTCGCTGAAGAGCTCCCGGCCGGCCGGCACCGTCACGTCCCGCCTGCCCTTGAACGTCAGCGTGCGCAACGTGCCGGGCACCACCGCGTCGCCCGCCTGCTGCACGGCGACCGTCGCGCGGCCCACCCGCAGCGGCGTCGTGCCGAACGCGTTGGTCAGCCGCACCCGCACCGACTCGCCGCCGGCGCTGAGGAACACCACGTTGCGCACGGTCTGGTCCTGAAGCCCCGCACCCGCCGGGCAGTCGCTCCACGGGATCTCGCTGCCCACCACGGGACTCGCCGCCCAGCCGGCCACCCAGGGCCTGCCGTGCGCGGTCGCGGTCGACGGCAGCACCGCCGTCGCCACGAGCGCGGCTATCACGGCCAGTGTCCCCACGTGTCTTGCCATGAAGGTCTCCCAACGCCGGTCGTCTTTGATGGCGTCGCCGACCGTGGCAGTGGGCGGATTAACCGGTCAAGCAGATCACGACGAGCGGCGCGGTAGTTGCGATGAATGGCCGGACTTACGTGTTAAGCACTGGTGCGGGTGGTCGCACCGACGCGCCGCGCCGCCCGCAGCGGTCCCGCCCGACCGCGACCCCCGTGGTGGCGCGGCCAGGCGGGTGTCCGGTGTCAGACGTAGTCGGGCAGCGTGCGGGCCACGTCGTGCGGCGACGGCATGGCGGCCACCTCGTCGGCGATGGCCCGCGCCGCGCCGAGCACGGCCTCGTCGGTGAGCAGGCGCCGCGCCTTGGCCGTGATCGCCTCGGCGGTCACCTCCGCGCCGAGCAGCTGGTCGCCCAGCCCGGCCCCGGCCACCACCGCGGCGTTGCTGAACTGGTCGGCGCCCTGCGGCAGCACCAGTTGCGGCACGCCCGCGCCGAACGTGCCCATCGTCGTGCCACTGCCACCGTGGTGCACCACCAGGTCCACGTGCGGCAGCAGGTCGGCCTGCGGCACCCACGGGAGCACGACGACGTTGTCCGGCAGCTCGCCGAACCCGCCCACGTCGATCGTGGGTCCGGCGGCGACGAGCACCTTCGCGCCCACCGCGGCCAGACCGTCGATGGCGGTGCGCAGCACGCCCGCCTCGCCGAACGCCGTGCCCAACGTCAGGTACACGAGCGGTTCGCGGTGTTCGAGCACCCACGGCGGCAGCTCGCCGGGCTCGGCGAACGGCACCGGCCGCAACGGGATCCGGCGCGTCGGACCGGCCAGGAAAGCGGGGTTCTGCACCGACGGCGGGCAGATGTCGAGGTACGGGTTGCCCAGTCCCATGACGTCGTCCTCGGGGACTTCGACACCCAGGTCGGCGGCGACGCGGAGGAGGTGCTCGCGCGCGCTGCTCGCGAACTCGTCCGCCTCCCACGCCCGGCCGAACGAGTGGCACAGCCCGGGCACGCCCGCCACCTTCGCGGCCAGTCCCGCGCCGGGGTTGCCCAGCTCGTGCACCACCAGGTCGGGCTTGAGGTCGGCGAGGACCGGCGCGAGGTCGGCGGCGAAGGCGCGCGGCAGCACCGAGGTGAAGGCGGCCGCGACCCGATCGGGGTCGGCGTCCTGCGGCTTCCCCACGGGGGCGCCCTCGTTCGCGATCTCGAACGCCGCGCGCAGGTCCATGCCGCCCACGACGTGCTCGATGCCGTGCGAGGTCAGGGCGTTGGCGAACGCGGCGCCGGTGAAGTAGGTGACGTCGTGGCCCAGCTCGCGGGCGGCGATCGCCAGCGGCAGCAGGGGGTAGGTGTGTCCGTGTAAACCGAGGCTGGAGAAGAGGATTCGCACTGGTTCGAGCGTAGCGAGATTTTTCTACGTCGGGTGAATTTCGTCCGATTGGGGCTCTTCGCGCCGTGAGGTGAAGATCACCTCACGGCGACTCCTCCGCGCGGTCGCGCCGATACGGGGGGTCAGGCGTAGTCGGGCAGCACGCTCGCCACGTCGGCCGGCGACGGCATGGCGGCCACCTCGGCGGCCATCGCCCGCGTCACGTCGAGCACGGCGTCGTCGGCGAGCAGGCGGCGTGCCTTGTCGGCGATCACCTCGGCCGTCAGCTCCGCGCCGAGCACCCGGTCGCCCGCGCCCGCCTCGGTCACCATCGCGGCGTTGGCGAACTGGTCGGCGCCCTGCGGCAGGATCAGCTGGGGCACGCCGGCGCTGAACGTGCCCATCGTGGTGCCGGCGCCGCCGTGATGGACCACGAGGTCCGCGTACGGCAGCAGATCGCCCTGCGGCAGCCACTCCCGCACGACCACGTTGTCCGGCACGTCGCCCAGCTCGCCCACCCGCACCACCATGGCGGTGGACACGAGCACCTTCGCGTTCAGCGTGCGGAGGCCCTCGATGGCGGTGCGCAGCACGTCCACCGTGGCGAACGCCGTGCCCAGCGTCAGGTAGACCAGCGGCTCGCGGTGTTCGAGCACCCACGGCGGCAGCTCGCCGGGCTCGGCGAACGGCACCGGGCGCAACGGGATGCGGTCCGTCGCGGTGGCGAGGAAGTCCGGGTCCTGCACCGACGGCGGGCAGATGTCGAGGTACGGGTTGTCGAACCGCATGACGTCCCCGTCCGGCACGTCCGCGCCGTACTCCGCGGCGACCTCGGCCAGGTGCAGGCGGATGTCCTCCATGGGACCGCTGGGCCGCCAGTACCTGCCGAACGAGTGGCACACCGCGGGCACGTCGGTGACCTTCGCCGCGAGCGCCACGCCGACGTTGGCCACCTCGTGCACGACCAGGTCGGGCTTGCGGTCGACGATGATCGGCACCAGGTCCGCGACGTGCCTGCGCGCCAGGATCGAGCCGAACACCCTCGACACGCGCCTGGGGTCGAAGTCCTCCGCCTTGCGCGCCGCCGGGCTCGCGTTGCCGAGCTCGAACGCGTCGAGCATGTCCATCCCGCCCACGACGTGCTCGATGCCGCGTGCGGTCAGGGCCTCGGCGAACGTTCCCGTGGTCACGAAGGTGACGTCGTGCCCCTGCTCGCGGGCGGCGATGGCCAGCGGCACCAGCGGGAACGTGTGCCCGTGCGAGCCGAGGCTAGAGAAGAGGATCTCCACAGGCGAGAGTTTGTCGCTTTGCCGCCGGCGCGGTCGGGTTACCCGCGGGTCACTGCGGATCGGGGGAGGATGACTTCGGGCCGGGTGGCGGCGTCAGCCCCGCCCGCACCGCCACGGTCGCGTCGATGCTCGCGGTCAGGAAGCGGGCGATGACCTCCTTGTCCGCGTCGTCGAACTGCTGCCACGCACGGGTGAACGCCTCGTCGAGGGGCACGAAGAAGTCGCGGCCCAGACCCAGCGCCTTGGTCGAGGCGCGCAGCTCGACCTTGCGCCGGTCGTGCGGGCTGCGCGCGCGTTCGACGTGCCCGGACGCCTCCAGCCGGTCGAGCACGGACGTGGTCGCGGACGCGCTCAGGTGCAGGGCCTCGGCCAGCCGGGTCGGCGACATCGGCTCGCCGCCCCACCGCGCGTCCATGATCACCGCGAGTGCGTTGAGGTCCGTGCGGTGCATCCGCTGCTTCTCGCCGAAGATCTCCGCGAACCGGTCGGTTTCGACCGTGAGCTGCCGGAGCAACCTGACCAGGGCCGAGTGGTCGGCCATGCGCCCTCCAGTTACTATTTCGACGGCCGAACTATTGGATCGTCGAACTACATCGTCTCGGAGGTCATTGTCCCGTGGACGCGACCCGCTCCCGCACGCGCTGGTTGTTGCCCGCCCTCGTGGCGGTCGCGTGGTTGGCGCTCGGCGGGTTCTCCGGCCCGTTCGCGGGCAAGCTGAGCGAGGTCGCGGTCAACGACAGCACCGCGTTCCTGCCCTCGTCCGCCGAGGCCACGGAGGTGGCCGAGCGGATCAAGGCGTTCGGTGACGCGCGCGGCCTGCCCGCGGTCGTGGTGGCCGAACGCGCCTCCGGCCTCACCCCGGCCGACCGCGACTACCTGGCCGGTCGCGGGTTCCCGGGCGAGGCTTCGCCGGTGATCCCGTCGCCGCGCGACGACCAGGCCGCGCAGGTCGTCATCGCGGTGGACCCGGGCGACCCGGCCGGCGCGGTGGAGGACATCCGGGCGAAGCTGACCGACCCGCCCGAGGGGCTCACCGTGCTGGTGACGGGGCCCGCCGCGCAGGTCGCCGACCTGAAGGAGGCGTTCGGCGGCATCGACGGCCTGCTGCTCCTGGTCGCGGGCGCGGTGGTGGCGTTGATCCTCGTGCTGGTCTACCGCAGCCCGCTGCTGCCGCTCGTGGTGCTGCTGTCGGGCGTGTTCGCGCTCGGCGTGGCCAGCCTCGCGGTGTACCTGCTCGCGGACGGCGACGTGATCGACCTCAACGGCCAGAGCCAGGGCATCCTGTTCATCCTGGTGTTCGGCGCGGCCACGGACTACGCGCTGCTGCTGGTGTCCCGGTTCCGCGAGGAGCTGCGCGACACCGAGGACCGCTACCAGGCGATGCGGGTGGCCTGGCGGGCCACCGTCGAGCCGATCGCCGCGTCGGCGGGCACGGTCGTGCTCGGCGTCCTGTGCCTGCTGTTCAGCGACCTCAACTCGAACAAGGGCCTCGGTCCGGTGGCCGCGATCGGGATCGGCGCGGCGCTGCTGGCCTCGGTGACGTTCCTGCCCGCCGTGCTGGTGCTGCTGGGCCGGTCGGCGTTCTGGCCGTTGCGCCCGAAGCTCGGCTCGCCGCACCCCGAGGAGAGCGGGCTGTGGGCGCGGGTGGCCCGGATGATCTCCGCCCGGCCGCGGGCGACGTGGGTGCTGACCGCGCTGGTGCTGCTGGTGGGCGTGGCGTTCGTGCCGCAGCTCAAGGCGTCCGGCACGGCCCAGTCGGACGTGTTCCTCACCGACGTCGACTCGGTGGCCGGGCAGGAGGTGCTGTCCCGCCACTTCCCGGGCGGCAGCGGCGCGCCGACCGTCGTGCTGGCCCGTGCCGGGCAGGCGGAGGCGGTGGCCCGGGCGGCGGACGTCGACGGCGTGTCGGACGTGCGGCAGGCGGGTGAGGCGTCGGGGCTGGTGCGGCTCGACGTGGTGCTGGAGGACCCGGCCGACTCCGAGGCGGCGCTGGCGACCGTGCAACGGCTGCGCGACGCCGTGCGCGCGGTGCCGGACGCCGACGCCAAGGTCGGCGGGCCCACCGCCACCCAGCTGGACACGCAGACCACGTCCGAGCGCGACCGGCTGGTCATCATCCCGATCGTGCTGCTGGTGATCTTCCTGGTGCTGGCGCTGCTGCTGCGGTCGCTGCTCGCGCCGTTGCTGCTGATCGCCACGGTGGTGCTGTCGTTCGCCGCGACCATGGGCGTGGCGGCGCTGGTGTTCAACGGCGTCTTCGGCTTCCCGGGCGCCGACCCGGTGGTGCCGCTGTTCGGGTTCGTGTTCCTGGTGGCGCTGGGGATCGACTACAACATCTTCCTGATGACGCGGGTGCGCGAGGAGTCCGCCGGGCTGGGCACGCGGGCCGGTGTGCTGCGCGGGCTGACCATCACCGGCGGGGTGATCACGTCGGCGGGGGTGGTGCTGGCGGCGACGTTCTCGGCGTTGGCGGTGCTGCCGATCCTGTTCCTCGCGCAGATCGCGTTCATCGTGGCGTTCGGCGTGCTGCTGGACACGTTCGTGGTGCGGTCCCTGCTGGTGCCGGCGCTGGGCGTGGACGTGGGCAAGCGCATCTGGTGGCCGTCCCGGCTGGCCCGGGAGGGTGACTGACCCGGGTGGTGTCACAATCCGCGCCGGCCGGGTCGTCCTGTGTGTGACAGGGTTTTCCGGCGGGGTCACGAGGGCGGTTGACGATGAGGGTCGCGGTTGTCGGCGGTACGGGCGCGGTGGGGCGTCGGGTGGTCGAAGCGGTGACGGGGGCCGGGCACGAGCCGGTCGTGCTGAGCCGCTCCGACGGGGTCGACCTGCTGACCGGCGCCGGGCTCGACGCGGCGCTGGCGGGGTCCGAGGCGGTGGTCGACGTGTCGAACCCGGCGAACTGGCAGCGCCCGGACGAGGTGGAGCGGTTCTTCACCGAGGGCACCGGCCACCTGCTGGAGTCGGCGCGGAGGGCGGGCGCGCGGCACGTGGTGGTGCTGTCGATCGTGGGCTCGGACGTGGTCGACCTCGACTACTACCTGGGCAAACGGCGTCAGGAGGCGCTGGTGGCGGCCGGGTCGGTGCCGTGGACGGTGCTGCGGGCCACGCAGTTCTTCGAGTTCGCCTCGCAGGTGCTGGCGGGCGCGACGGGACCGGCGGCGCAGGTGCCGCCGATGCTGTCGCAGCCGGTGTCGACCTCCGACGTGGCGGCGCGGCTGGTGGAGCTGGCGGTGGGTGAGCCGCAGGGGCTGGCCGTGCCGATCGCGGGGCCGGAGCGGATCCGGGTGGTCGACATGGCGCGGCGGCTCGTGGCGCGGCGGGGTGACGCGCTGCGCGTCGAGGAGGCGGCGGAGGGCCCGGCCGGGCTGTCCACCGGCGCGCTGTGCCCGCAGGGCGAGTACGTCGAGGGCAAGGGGACGTTCGCCGAGTACCTGGACGCGGTGCGCCCGTGACCGACCGCGCCACCGGATCCGCCACCGCACCCCCGGACGGACCCGCGGACGGACCCGCGGACGGACCCGCCGACTCCCGCGCCGAGGACCGGCTCGCCGAGCTGGCCGCCGAGTACACCCGCCTCCGGCCCCGGCTGGTCGGGGTCGCGTACTCGCTGGTCGGCACCGTGGCCGAGGCGCAGGACGTGGTGTCCGACTGCTGGTTGCGGCTGACCGCAGCCGACGCGCGGGAGACCGTGCGCGACGTCGAGGCGTGGTCGGTGGTGGCGGTGGCGCGGCGCGCGGTGGACGTGCTGCGGTCGGCGCGGGTGCGGCGGGAGGAGTACGTCGGCCCCTGGCTGCCCGAACCGCTCGTGGACGTCGTCGCCGAGGACCCGGCGGACCGGGTGACGCTGGACGACACGGTGAGCTTCGCGCTCATGGTCGTGCTGGAGACGCTGACCCCGGCCGAACGCACCACGTGGGTGCTGCACGAGGTGTTCGGCGTGCCGTTCCCGGAGATCGCGGCCGTCGTCGGCCGCAGCCCGGCCGCCGTGCGGCAGCTGGCCGTGCGGGCACGGGCGCACGTCGCGGCGGGCGCGCCCCGGGTCGACGTCGGCGCCGCCGAACACCGCCGCGCCGTCGACGCGTTCCTGCGCGCCGTCGGCCACGGCGACCTGGGCGGCCTGCTGTCCGTGCTCGACCCGGACGTCGTGCTGACCAGCGACGGGGGCGGCCTGCACGGTGTAGCCCGCCGACCGGTGTCCGGCGCGGACCGGGTGGCCCGGTTCCTGGTCGGCGTGCGCCGCAAGATGGCCGCCGACGAGCGCGTCGCGCCGCTGACCGTGAACGGCGGCCCGGGTTTCGCCGTGCTGGCCGGCGGGACCACCAGGTTCGTCTGCTCCCTCACCCTCCACGGGGGACGGGTCAGGCGGGTGGACCTGGTGGTCGCGCCGGACAAGCTGCCCCGGTGGTCGGGCCTGCCGGCACGCACGCCCCAGGGCGTCGGCCGGAGCACGAGGGTGACGAAGCCGAGCACGCCGCGGTAGCCGTTGAGCCGGCTGTCGCGGTGTGCGGCGGAGGTGGCCAGGACCTGGTCGTGGTCCGGGTGGTCGGGGGTGGTCCAGCGCCCACGCGGACAGCGAGCCGGTCCAGCTCCACTCGTACTCGTCCCACTCGGCGAGCGTGGCCGTGCACGGGCGTCCAGCCGTCGGCGACCACGCGGGCGAGCGCGGGCAGCAGCTCGCCGAAGGCGTAGGCCGCCCCGACGCCGGCGTTCCACGATGAGTGACCAACACACCGCGCAGGGGATCCGCCTCCGGGTTTCCCGGTCGTACCGGGACGAATT
This sequence comes from Actinosynnema sp. CA-299493, assembly GCF_050946825.1. Classification (NCBI taxonomy): domain Bacteria; kingdom Bacillati; phylum Actinomycetota; class Actinomycetes; order Pseudonocardiales; family Pseudonocardiaceae; genus Actinosynnema; species Actinosynnema sp. CA-299493. The sequence goes on along the minus strand of NZ_CP191993.1, from coordinate 5,489,755 downwards.
CGTGGTGATCGGGCATGGCGCGGGAGCGGATCGTGAAGTAGAAATAGCCAACTCCACACCGCCCACGCCTGATTTCCCCGCATGTGAGAGAGCGCTCTCACGTTGGGGATCGGCGTCACTACCCCCAGAGGCATGTCAATGACGATCATGCGCCACGCCAGACGTGAGAGCGCTCCCGCGAGAGTGCGCCGGGTGCTCGTGCTCGGCCTCGCCCTGGCCGCCGCCACGACGGCCGCGGCACCGGCCGTGAACGCCGACCCGCCCCGGCGCACGCAGGACCTCGGCGTGAACGTGAAGGTGTTCGACCCGTCCACGCCGGTCGCCGAGATCCAGGCCGCGCTCGACGCCACGCACGCCGCCCAGGTCGACAACGAGATGGGCGCGCAGCGCTACGCCTACCTGTTCAAGCCGGGCCACTACGGCACGGCCGAGCAGCCGTTGCAGATCAAGCTCGGCTACTACACCGAGATCGCGGGCCTGGGCGCCTCGCCGACCGACGTCGTGATCAACGGCAAGGTCGAGGTCTACAACCGCTGCCTCGCCGACGGCGGCGCCGGCAACTGCCTGGCCCTGGTCAACTTCTGGCGCACGCTCGGCAACCTGACGATCAACATCGACGGCGCGGGCCAGGACGGCTGCCGGGCCGGCGCCAACTTCTGGGCCGTGTCCCAGGCGGTGTCGCTGCGCCGGCTCAACGTCACCAGCGGCACGTTCACGCTGATGGACTACTGCACCGCCGGCCCGCAGTACGCCAGCGGCGGCTTCATCGCCGACTCCCGGCTGCCCGCCGTCGTCAACGGCTCGCAGCAGCAGTGGCTGACCCGCAACAGCGAGCTCGGCAGCTGGTCGAACGGCGTGTGGAACCAGGTGTTCTCCGGTGTCGCGGGCGCTCCCGACGACGCGGCGTTCCCGAACCCGCCCTACACCACGCTCGACACCACGCCGCTGAGCCGCGAGAAGCCGTACCTGTTCGTCGACGACAAGGGTCGCTACCAGGTCCGCGTCCCGGCCGCCAAGCGGAACACCAGCGGCGTGTCGTGGGCGAACGGCCTGACGCCGGGCCGCACGATCCCGCTGTCGGAGTTCTTCGTCGCCAAGCCCGGCGACTCGGCGCGCGACATCAACAACCAGCTCGCGCGCGGCAAGCACCTGCTGTTCACGCCGGGCGTCTACGACATCGCCCGCAGCATCGAGGTCAAGCGGCCCGACACCGTGGTGCTCGGCCTCGGGCACGCCACGCTGACCGCCGTGAACGGCTCGGTCCCGCTCGACGTGGCGGACGTGCCGGGCGTCGTCATCGCCGGTGTCACGATCGACGCGGGCACCGAGCTCTCGCCGGTGCTGCTGCGCGTGGGCAAGAAGCACGGCAACCGACCGGCCGACCCGGCCAACCCGACCACGCTGTCGGACGTGTACTTCCGCGTCGGCGGGCCGCACGTCGGCAAGGTCGACACCGCGCTGGAGGTCAACAGCGACCACGTGCTCATCGACCACACGTGGGTGTGGCGGGCCGACCACGGCGTGGAGGGCTTCACCGACACGCAGCGCTGGAACACCAACACCGGGCTCACCGGCGTGGTCGTCAACGGCGACGACGTGACCGCGACCGGCCTGTTCGTCGAGCACTTCCAGCGGCACAACACCGTCTGGAACGGCGAGCGCGGCACCGTCGTGCTCTACCAGAACGAGCTGCCCTACGACCCGCCGACGCAGGCCGACTGGATGAAGGGCGAGGTCGAGGGCTGGGCCGGCTACAAGGTCGGCGACCGCGTGCGCGAGCACACCCTGCACGGCGCGGGCGTGTACGTGTTCAACCAGAACAACCCGACGATCCACACCGAGAACGGCTTCGAGGTCCCGGTGACGCCGGGCGTGAAGCTGCACCACATCATGACGGTCAACCTCAGCGCCGGCGTGATCGACCACGTCGTCAACGGCGTGGGCGGCCCGGCGGACATGACGAACACCGGCGCGCCGGTGTACGTCGCGGAGTACCCGGCACCGTGAGACCAGGACGGCGCCCGACCTCGGCCGCGAGGTCGGGCGCCGTCCGCTGTGCCGGCTACCCGTCGTGTCGGCTACCCGCAGACCGCGCCGGCGGAGGCGGAGCCGACGAGCTTGGCGTACTTCGCCAGCACGCCGCGCTGGTAGCGCGCGGGCAGCGGCGCCCAGCCCTCACGGCGGGAAGCCAGTTCGGTCGCGTCCAGGTCGACGTCCAGCGTGCCGTTGGCGACGTCGAGCGTGATCCGGTCGCCGTCGCGGATGAACGCGATGGGACCGCCGTCCGCCGCTTCCGGCGCGACGTGGCCGACGCACAGGCCGGTCGTGCCGCCGGAGAACCGGCCGTCGGTGAGCAGCAGGACGTCCTTGCCCAGCCCGGCGCCCTTGATCGCGGCGGTGATGGCGAGCATCTCGCGCATGCCCGGCCCGCCCTTGGGGCCTTCGTAGCGGATGACGACCACGTCGCCGGCGGTGATCGTGCCGTCCTCCAGCGCGTCCATGGCCGTGCGCTCGCGGTCGAAGACGCGGGCGGTGCCGGTGAACACATCGGAGTCGAACCCGGCGGACTTGACCACCGCGCCGTCGGGCGCGAGCGAGCCGCGCAGGATCGTGATGCCGCCGGTGCGGTGGATCGGCTCGTTCATCGCGCGCAGCACCGTGCCGTCGGGGTCCGGGGGCGCGATGTCGGCCAGGTTCTCGGCGACCGTGCGGCCGGTGACGGTCAGGCAGTCGCCGTGCAGCAGGCCCGCGTCCAGCAGCGCCTTCATCACCACGGGCACGCCGCCGATGCGGTCGACGTCGGTCATCACGTGCCTGCCGAACGGCTTGACGTCGGCCAGGTGCGGCACCCGCGCGCCGATCCGGGTGAAGTCGTCCAGGCTCAGCTCCACCTCGGCCTCGTGCGCGATGGCCAGCAGGTGCAGCACGGCGTTGGTCGACCCGCCGAACGCCATCACCACGGCGATCGCGTTCTCGAACGCCTCGCGGGTCATGATCTGCCGCGCGGTGATGCCCTTGCGCAGCATCCCGACCACGGCCTCACCGGACTTGCGGGCGAACCCGTCGCGCCGCCGGTCCGTGGCGGGCGGCGCGGCGCTGCCCGGCAGCGACATGCCCAGCGCCTCGGCCGCGCTCGCCATCGTGTTCGCCGTGTACATGCCGCCGCACGCGCCCTCACCGGGGCAGATGGCGCGTTCGATGAGGTCGACGTCCTCGCGGCTCATCAGGCCGCGGGCGCACGCCCCGACGGCCTCGAACGCGTCGATGATCGTGACCTCGCGCTCGGTGCCGTCGGTCAGGGTGACCCGGCCGGGCAGGATGGAGCCCGCGTAGAGGAAGACGCTGGCCAGGTCGAGCCGCGCGGCGGCCATGAGCATGCCCGGGAGCGACTTGTCGCAGCCCGCGAGCAGCACCGAACCGTCCAGCCGCTCGGCCTGCATGACCGTCTCCACGCTGTCCGCGATGACCTCGCGCGAGACCAGGGAGAAGTGCATGCCCTCGTGGCCCATCGAGATGCCGTCGGACACCGAGATGGTGCCGAACTCGAGCGGGTAACCGCCCGCCGCGTGCACGCCGTCCTTGCTCGCCTTCGCGAGCCGGTCCAGCGGCAGGTTGCACGGCGTGATCTCGTTCCACGACGAGGCGACACCGATCTGGGGCTTGACCCAGTCGTCGTCACCCATCCCGACCGCCCGCAGCATCCCGCGCGCGGCGGTCCTCTCCAGGCCGTCGGTGACGTCGCGACTGCGCGGCTTGATGTCCGGGGTTTCGTTCATGCACGAAACCTAACGTCCCGGCCCGGGCGTCGCACCGGCGACCGGCCATCGTCCGACCGGGAAGCTCCGCCACCGCCGGCGGCGGGTGGCCGTCAGAGTTCGGTGTAGCTCTTCAACCCCACCAGCGTGGTGAGCCTCATCGAGTTCGAGCCGGCGGGGGAGGGCAGGCCGAACCGCCTGTCCACCAAGCGGTCCAGGTTGCCGCAGCCGTGCGCGGCGGGCACGGCGAACGTGGTGTCCTCGATGGTGAACCGCAGCACCGGCGGATCGGCGGAGATCCGGTCCGGGCCGCTGGTCCGGACGGGTCGGAACACGAGCGGGTCCGAGTCGTCGCCGATCGCGCACGTGTCGGGCAGCAGGCCGGTGAGCACGCGGAGCTTCAGGTGCTGCACGCCCATCCGGTCGCCGTCGGAGAGGAAGTCGGCGAACCCCGCGTACTCGACGCGCAGGTCCGCGCGCAGCGCCGGGTGGTGCCGGGGAACGCCGAGCAGCCCGCCCGGCACGCGGGTCGGCTCGGCCCGCAGCGCGCCGAAGACCTGGGCGAACCGCCCGTCCGACCGCCCCTCCGCGAACGTCAGCCGCATCGCGCCGGTGCTCTGCTCGCCGAGGCGGCCGAACGCGATGGTGCCGCTGGACACCAGCACCTCGCAGCGCCACTGCGCGGGGTCCGCGCCGGCGGGGATCGCGGGGCAGTCGGCGAAGTCGAACGTCGGCACCGGCGCTGGCTGCGCGGCGGCCTGTCCGGGAACCGCCGCGGGTTGTGCGGCGGCCTGCCCCGGAACCGCCGCGGCCGACCCGATCAACGCCGTGCTCGCCAGTGCCGCGACGGCGGCGCGTCGGAAGGTCTTCGTCATGCCGCCGAGCCTGCCGCCCCGCGCCGCGTCCATGATCCGGCGGATCCCCGGTATCACCCCGGAGACGACCCCGGGGCGTGAGCAGGGGTCAACCGAGCGCGAACAGCACGGCGGACAGGCCGAAGCCCACCAGGCTGATCGTGGTCTCCATGACCGTCCACGTCTTCAACGTGGTCCGCACGTCCATCCCCATCAGGTTGCCGACCAGCCAGAAGCCGGAGTCGTTGACGTGGCTCGCGATCACCGAGCCGGCCGCCAGGGCGAGCACGATCGCGGCCAGCTCCACCGCGCTGAACCCGCCGGCCTGCACGACGGGCTGCACCAGACCCGCCGCGGTCGTCAGCGCGACCGTGGCCGAACCCTGCGCGACGCGCAGCGCGGCGGCGACCACGAAGCCCGCCACGAGCACCGGCAGGCCGAGGTCGGACAGGCCGTCGGAGAGGGCCTGCCCGATGCCGCCCGCCCGCAGCACCGCGCCGAACATGCCGCCCGCGCCGGTGATCAGGATGACCGCGCACACCGGGCCGAGGGCCGAGTCGACCAGCTTCTCGACCGACGCCTTGCCCTGACCGCGCCGCACGCCGAGGACGTAGGAGGCCACGAGCACGGTCACCAGCAGCGCCACCGGCGTCGAGCCGAGCGCGCGGGCGACCCCGAACCAGGACGCGTCGCCGTCGACCCACCCGGCGGCGCGCGCGGCGTCCAGCCCGGTGTTGGTGAAGATCATGAGCAGCGGCAGCAGCAGGAGCGCGACGACGGTCGCCGGACTCGGCGGGTTCTCGTGGTCCTCGGCCTGCGGACCGCCGCTGAGGATGGTCGGCACGGGCAGGACGAGCCGCTTGCCGATCCACAGGCCGTACAGGTAGCTGGTCAGGTACCAGGTGGGGATGGCGATCAGCAGGCCGAACGCGATCACCAGGCCGACGTCCGCGCCGAGCAGCTCGGTCGCCGCGACCGGACCGGGGTGGGGCGGGACGAACACGTGCATCACGGAGAACGCGCCGGCGGCGGGCAGGCCGTAGCGCAGCACGCCGCCGCCGAGCCGCCGGGCCACCGCGAACACGATCGGCAGCATCACGACCAGGCCCGCGTCGAAGAAGATGGGGAAGCCGAAGACCAGCGAGCTGACGCCGAGCGCGAGCGGCGCCCGCTGCTCGCCGAACCGGCGGATCAGCGCGTCGGTCAACGACTGCGCGCCGCCGGTCACCTCGACGAGCCTGCCGAGGACCGCGCCGAGACCGACGAGCAGCGCGACGCTGCCGAGGGTGGTGCCGAAGCCGGTGGTGAGGGTGGGGACCACCGCACCGGCCGGGATGCCCGCCGCGAACGCGGTGAGCAGGCTGATCAGCACCAGCGCCAGGAACGCGTGCACCCGCAGGTACATGATGAGGAACAGCAGGAGGGCGATCGCGCCCCCGGCGATACCGAGCAGGGCGCCCGGGCCGAGGGTCTGCACCCAGTCGTCGGTGGTCATCGGCAGCTCCGTCGCTCTCGAAGGGTCCGGGGGAGTCAGGGGGTGGCCGGGTTCCCGGCGGCGAGGTCGAGCCGGGTCACGGCTTCCTCGACGATCAGCTCGGGCGTCCGCGACACGTCGACCGCGACGCCGTCCTCGTCGGGCTCCAGCGGTTCGAGGGCGTCGAACTGGGAGCCGAGCAGGGACGGTGGCATGAAGTGGCCGGACCGGTGCCGCAGCCGGTCGCCGATCACGTCGTGCGTGCCGCGCAGGTGGAGGAAGCGGACCCGCGCGTCGGCGGCGCGCAGCACGTCCCGGTAGGCGCGCTTGAGCGCCGAGCACGTGACGACCGCGCTCTCGCCGGCGGCGGCGCACCCGGTGATCCAGTCGCGGATCGCGGCGAGCCAGGGCGCGCGGTCGGCGTCGGTGAGCGGGGTGCCCGCGGACATCTTCCCGATGTTGGCGGCCGGGTGGAACTCGTCGGCCTCGGCCATCGGCACGTCGAGCCGGTCGGCCAGCAGCCGGGCGACCGTGCTCTTGCCCGATCCGGACACGCCCATCACGACCACGCAGGTCGGCTCGGCGCTCGTGGTCATGGGACGCACCTCTCGGCTGCGGCGACGAGATGATCAAAAGTAGTACCTTTGGTGGCGAAAGGTAGCACCTTTGACATCGCTGAGGAAGACCGGCCGGGCTACGCTGCTGCCGTGCCGGTACAACGCCAGGGGGGCGCGCCGGGCGGCGGCGCCCTGCACACCTCCGTGCTCGACACCCTCGGGCTCCAGATCACCAGCGGCGACCTCGCCGAGGGGCGGGTCCTGACGCTCGACGGCATCCAGGAGCGGTTCGGGGTCTCCCGGACCGTCGCCCGCGAGACCATGCGGGTGCTGGAGTCGCTGGGCCTGGTGACGTCGCGGCGCCGGGTCGGGATCACCGTGCAGCCCCAGTCGTCCTGGCAGGTCTACGACCCGCGGCTGATCTGGTGGCGGCTGGCCGGGCCGCACCGCGACGCCCAGTTGCGCGCGCTCACCGAGCTGCGGATCGCGGTCGAGCCGGTGGCGGCGGCGCGGGCGGCGTGGAACGCCTCGGCGAAGGAGCGGGACCGCCTGCTCGACCTCGCCACCCGGATGCGGCGGCTGGGCGAGGCGGGCGAGCTGGCGGCGTTCCTCGAACTGGACGTCGCCTTCCACGCGCTGCTGCTGGAGTCGGGCGGCAACGAGATGTTCGCCGCGCTCCAAGGGGTGGTGGCGGTGGTGCTGCGCGGGCGGACGAGCCTGGGCCTGATGCCCGAGAAGCCCGTGCCCAGCGCGTTGGACCTGCACGAGGAGGTGGCGCGGGCGGTCGCCTCCCGGCGCCCGGAGGCCGCCGAACTGGCCATGCGCGCGCTGGTGGCCGAGGTCCGCGACGCCGTGGTGCCCGTGAACGGCCCGCGCGCGGTTCTCTGATCGCGGCGACCGGCAGCGGAGGCGCCGCGCCGGTCCACCGTCGCTCCGGTCCACGGTGGAGACCCCGATCCGCCGAGCCGACCGGCGTCGCGCTTCGTCCCCGGCCGCACCGGGTCAGCAGGACTTGGTCCAACTGCACTCCACCCCGGGGTCGGCGACGGGCTCGGTCGACACCCTCACCGCGGGCGGGGTCGCGCCGTCCCGGTGGCCGGCCAACCGGATCGCGACCGCGTCCTCGAACGGCTTCGCCGACGTGAGGGTGTCGTTGCTGATCATGGCGAACACCAGCGGGGTGCCGTCGGCGGTGGTCACGTAGCCGGACAGGGCGCTGACGCCGGTCAGGGAGCCGGTCTTGGCCCGCACGTTGCCCTCGGCCGGGGTTCCGCGCATCCGGTTGCGCAGGGTGCCGCCGACCAGCCGGTCGCTCTTCCCGGCCACGGGCAGCGAGTCGTACCAGGGCTGGAACCACGGCTCCCGCTTGGCGGCCACCAGCAGCGCGGCCAGCTGGTCCGGGGAGACCTGGTCCATCCTGGACAGACCGGAGCCGTCCCGCAGCGACAGCGCGGTCGGGTCCACGCCCAGCTCGCCGAGCTTCGCCGTCATCGCCCGCAGCCCCGCGTCCCAGCTGCCCTCGCCGGACACGGCCCGGCCCACCGTCTTGACCAGGATCTCGGCGTGCATGTTGTTGCTGAGCTTCATGAACGGGACCATCAGGCGCGACAGCGGCATCGACTGGTGCTCGCCGAGCACCCGCGCGTCGGCCGGGGTCGCGCCGGCGCCCGTGCCGCCGAGCACGTGCACGCCGTGCCTGGCCAGGGCGTCGTGGAAGAGGGACGTGACCAGCCCGGTGGGCTCCCAGACCGTGCTCCACTCGTTCTCGACGGGGCCGCCGGCGGGGATGCTGCCGCGCACGGTGATCACGTTGGCGCCGTGCTGCCGCTCGACGGACACGCTCGACGCCGAGCCGGGCGCGCCGGTGACTGCGGTACTGGTGATCGTGACGTAGTCCGTCGGCGGGTCGGTGGTGACCGCGGCCGGTCGGCCAGGCTCGCCGGGCGCGACCCGGACGATGACGGACCCGGCGTCGTAGTCGGTGTCCGGCGAGACGGTCAGCGCCGAGATCTGGGCGTTGTAGTAGTACGGCTCGTCGTCCCAGGCCCAGCCGGTGCCCAGGCGCACGGAGTCGAACCAGGTGTCGTCGGCCACGAGCTTGCCGCGGACCACCCTGACGCCGCTCCGGGCGACCTCGGCGGCCAGCGCGTCGTAGTCGGCGGCGAGCATGGTCGGGTCGCCGGTGCCGCGCAGGTGCAGGTCGCCGGCCAGCACCCCGCCGCGCTCGCGGCCGGTCGCGGCGATGGTGGTGCGGAACCGGTGGTCGGGACCGAGGACGTCGAGCGCGGCGGCGGAGCTGAGCAGCTTGCCGTTGGACGCGGGCTGGCCGCGCTCGTCGCCGTCCCGGGCGAACACCACGGCGCCGGTGTCGGCGTGGCGGACCACGAGCCCGACGTCCGCGCCGTCGAGGGCGGTGCTGCCGATGATCGCGTCGAGGTCCCGGCTCAGCGCGTCGTCGGCCTGCGCGGACGCGGGCGTCGCCAGGTCGGCGGCCGGCGCCGCGACGAACGCGACGGCGGCCAGGACGAGCGCGAACGACCGTGATCTGGGCATGGGAGCTCCTCCAGGACGCCGGTGGCACTTCTGGCGAAGGATTCTCCACCTGTCCGGATGCCTTGTGAAGTTCTGACACTGAACGTCGACCACCGCCGCCGCGACCGGGCACTCGTGGCCGGCAGCCCGTTGTAGCGTGCACCCGATCGAGCACCGCAGGCGGCGAACCGAGGAGTGGCAGCGTGGAAAGACCAGCTTGGGTCGGCCCGGACATCGACCTCTCACGACCGAGCCCGGCGCGGGTCTACGACGTGCACCTGGGTGGCGCGCACAACTTCCAGGTCGACCGGGAGGCGGCTCGGCGCATCGCCGAGGTCATGCCGGGGTTACCGGGGATCCTGCGGGCCAACCGCGCGTTCCTGCGCCGCGCGGTGCGCTACCTGGTGGGTCAGGGCGTCACCCAGTTCCTCGACCTCGGGTCGGGCATCCCCACCGCCGGCAACGTGCACGAGGTCGCCTGGAGCGCCGACCCCGTCTGCCGGATCGTCTACGTGGACGTCGACCCGGTCGCGGTCGCGCACAGCCGGGCCATCCTCGGCGAGCACGACAACGCGACGGCGGTGCGGGCCGACCTGCGCCGGCCGCGCGAGGTGCTGGCCCACCCGGAGACGCTGCGGACGCTGGACTTCACCCGGCCGATCGGCGTGCTGATGTTCGCCGTGCTGCACTTCGTGCCGGACGAGGACCAGCCCGCCGGGATCGTCCGCGAGTACCTCGACGCCACCGCTCCGGGCAGCTACCTCGCCCTCTCGCACGCCAGCCTGGAGGGCGAGGCCGACCGGGCGGAGGAGGCGACCGAGCAGTTCCGGAGCCGGGTGACGGACTTCTCGATGCGCACCCGGGCCGAGATCACCGACCTGCTCGCGGGCGTGGAACTGGTCGATCCCGGTGTGGTCTACCTGACCGAGTGGCGGCCGGAAGCCGGCGACGAGGACCCGGACCCGAAGCGGATGTCGACGTTCGCGGCCGTCGGTCGCAAGATCGGCTGAGGCGCTCCGAGGGCGGTGGTGGCCGGGCGTCGTCGTGGGCACGAGTCGCGCGATGGCGTCCGGGATAGGATCGTGGTGATGTCGCCACGGGCGTGGCGCGTGCTGCTGGTAAGGGGTTGCGGTGGTGGTGAAGGGCAAGGTCGTCCGGTTCGACGAGGTGCGCGGGTACGGGTTCGTGTCGCCCGAGGAGGGTGGCGAGGACGTGTTCATCCACGTCAACGACATCGACTTCGACAAGCGGCTGATGGCGCCCGGCGCCCTGGTCGAGTTCCTGGTGGAGATGGGCGACCGGGGGCCGAAGGCCTCCCGGGTCAGCCTGGTCCGGGAAGCCTCGGTGCGGGCGGGGACGCCGTCGTACCACTCGGGTGACGACGTCAACGGCAACGACATGTTCTGCGAGGTCGTGTCGACCAAGCGCTACTTGCAGGAGGTGACCGAGACGCTGCTGTCCTCGGCGCCCGGCATGACGGCCGAGCAGATCCTGAACGTGCGCAAGAGCCTGGTCGGGATGGCGCGCAAGTACAACTGGCTCGAGGACTGAGCACCGGGTCGACCGGGCGGGCGCGTGCCCTGGCTCCCCCTCAGCGCACCCGCGTGAGGTCGCGGGCCAGGGCGGCGAAGTCGGCGGCCACCGCGGACCGGCCCGCGACGGGCAGCGCGATCGCCAGGTCGACCAGCCGGACCGCGGGGCTCAGCGACAGGAACACGACCTCCGGCCGCGGTGGAGCGGCGGACGAGCCAACCATCCCGATGGACAGCGAGCCCGCCCCGCCCCGCCGCACGGGCCCGGTGCTTCGCGGTGTCCACCATGGACAGCGCGGCGCGCGCGTCCGCGACGAACGCCTCACCGGCCCGGGTGAGGCGGACGTTCCTGGTGTCACGGTGGAACAGCGGCACGCCGCCGCGAGCGAGCGCGACCGCGCCGGGCACGGCCGGGACCGGTTGCTCGAAGAGGTGACGCGCCGGCTCCGCTAACCGTCACGGCCGCCGCGCGAGCAGCCGGACCCGGAGCCGTTGCAACGGGGGCATGAGCCCGTAGATGACGATCGGCACCGCGATCGTCGCCAGGACCAGGGTTCGCAGGACGGTCGGCGCGCCGGCGAGGAGGTCGCCGAGCAGCAGTTGCAGCGCGGTGAGCGTCGGGAAGACGGCCAGCCAGATCATCAGGGCGAGGTGGTGCCGGGGCGGTGGCCCTACCCGGGTCACCGCCGCCGCGTCGTGTTCGGTCATGGCGTCAGCGTCGGTCACGTTCGCCCGAACGGACAACTCCTGTTGCCGTTTCCGGGACGAGGCCGTGGCCCCCGGTCACCGCGCCGCGGCCCTGCGGGTCGTGGTCACCGCCTCGACCACGTGCGGCGACTCGGCGATGGCGGCGCGGTAGACGTCCTCGTACCGGGCGGCCATCAGGTCGACGTCGAACCGGCGCAGCGCCTCGACCCGGCACCGCTCGGCCGACAACCGGTCGACCCGGTGCAGCGCGGCCACCAACGACGCGTGGTCGTCGCACACGAAGCCGGTCTCGCCGTGCGCGAGCACCTCCGGGACGGAGCCGCGCCGGCTGGCGACCACGGGCGTGCCGCACGCCATCGCCTCGACCATCACCATCCCGAACGGCTCGTCCCAGGTGATCGGGAACAGCAGGCACCGGGCGGCGGCCAGCAGCCGCAGCTTCTCCTCGCGGTCCACCTCGCCCAGCCACTCGACGCCGGGGCCGAGCAAGGGCTCGACCACCTGGTCGAAGTACTCCTGCTCCGCCGGGTCTCGGCACTTGGCCGCGATGCGCAGCCGGACACCGGCGTCCGCCGCAGCGGCGATCGCCTCGGGGATGCCCTTGCACGCCGCGGCACGACCGAGGAACAGCGCGAAGTCCTCCTTGTCCCGCCGGAACGGGAAGAGGTCGACGGGGATGGCGTTGTGCACGGTGCCCGCCCAGTCGAGGTCCGGCGCCTGCCCGCGTTGCGCGTCCGAGATGGCCACGAGGCGCACGCTGCCGTTCAGCCGCCGGTAGTAGCTGCCGTGCTCGCCGGTCACGGGCCCGTGCGCGGTGACCACGGTGGGCGTCGAACGACCGCGGGCCAGCAGCGGTCCGGCGAAGCTGTGGTCGTGCACCACGTCCACGTCCAGCTCGGCCAGGATGGCGGGCAGCGCGGCGGCGTGCATCACGTCCGGCGCGCTCTGCCCCAACCGGTCCGGCTGGGGGTGGTCCGCGGTGGACCGGAACTCGGCGGCCGTGCCGTTGCGGCCGACCCCGACGAGGACGACGTGGTTGCCGCGCGCGACCAACCGGTCCACCAGGTCGGCGCACATCGACTCGATGCCGCCGTAGGCCGTCGGCGGCAGTTCGAACCAGGGCGGGGCGATCATCGCGACGCGCAGCGGTGTCATCGCGTCCGACCCCCGTCCAGGTCGGGGTGCAGGCCGACGGGCCCGTGGACCACCTCGACGTCGTCGGGCAGGCCGGTCACCCGGACGTCGTCGCCGTCGACCTCCATCGTGACCCGCGCGCCGATCATCGGGATGCCGTCGAGGGCCAGGGGCTCGAACGACCTGGGCAGCACGGGCGCGATCCACATCTTCCGGTGCGGCGCGTACGGCTCCACCCGCAGCAGCACGCGCAACAGGTGCACGGGCGTGGCCGACGCCCACGCCTGCGGCGAGCACGACGTCGGGTACGGGATCGGGTCCGGGTACTCGGCGCGGTCGAACCCGCACAGCAGTTCCGGCAGCCTGCCGCCGAACGCGTCGGCCGCGTCCAGGACCGCCTTCGCGACCCGCCGCGCCGCGTCCACGAAGCCGTACCGCATCAGGCCGTGGGCGATGAGCGCGTTGTCGTGCGGCCACACCGATCCGTTGTGGTAGCTCATCGGGTTGTACGCGCCCATGTCGGCGGCGAGGGTCCGCACGCCCCACCCGGTGAACATGCCGGGTGAGAGCAGGGCCTCGGCGACCTGCCCGGCCTTGTCCTCGTCCACGATGCCGCTCCACAGGCAGTGGCCGATGTTGGAGGTCAGGGCGTCGACGGGCCGCTTGTCGCCGTCCAGGGCGATGGCGAAGTAGCCGCGCTCGGGCAGCCAGAAGCGCTCGTTGAACCGCGCCTTCAGCTCGGCGGCGCGCTCCCGCCAGCGCCGCGCGCCGTCCGGGTCGCCGAAGTCCTCGCACATGCACGACCGGGACAGGTAGGCGGCGTAGACGTAGCCCTGGACCTCGCACAACGCGATCGGCCCCGTCGCGATCCGGCCGTCGGCGAAGTTCACCCCGTCCCACGAGTCCTTCCACCCCTGGTTGACCAGCCCCCGCTCGGTCGCGCGCCGGTACTCCACGAAGCCGTCGCCGTCCCGGTCGCCGTGGTGCTCGATCCACTCCATCGCGCGGTCGGCGTGCGGGATCATCGCCTCGACCTGGCCCCGGTCGATGCCCCAGCGGGACAGCTCGCCCAGCAGCACCACGAACAGCGGCGTGGCGTCCGCGGTGCCGTAGTAGACGTTGCTGCCGCCCAGCACCAGCGACGCGTCCGCGCCGAACCGCATCTCGTGCAGGATGCGTCCCGGTTCCTCCTCGCTGTTCGGCTCGACCCGCTTGCCCTGGTAGTGGGCGAGGGTCCGGACCGTGCCGAGGGCGAGGTTGGGGTCGATGGGCAGCGACATCAGCGAGGCGAGGATCGAGTCGCGGCCGAACAGCGTCATGAACCAGGGCGCGCCGGCGGCGACCGCGATGTCCGAGGGCCGGTCCGGGTCGAAGATCCTCAGCGCGCCCAGGTCCTGCCTGCTGCGTTGCAGCGTCGCGGCCAGCGACGGCTTGCCCGTCCTCCTCAGCACGGGCACGTCCTCGCGCCACCGGCGGGCGCGCTGCACCGGGACGGACTCGTCGATCGGGCGTTCGGGCGGGAACATCGTCTCGGTCGTGCGGCCGTCCACGACGGGCTGCACGGTCACGCACGTCGACCACTCGCCCTTGGGCGGGATGACGGCGCGGAAGGTCAGGGTGGACGGTGAGTAGTCGGCGCCGCCGGCCCGCACCCGCACGCCGCGGCTCTGGCCGTCCAGGCGCCGGGTCAGGCGCAGCTCGTCCGGCTCGACGTCGCACTGGTGCCGCCCGCGCTCGCGGACCCGGCCCTCCTTGACCTCGAACAGGTCGGCGAAGTCGGCCTCCACGTGCACCGCGATGACGTGCGCGACCGGCTCGCGGCCGAAGTTGCGCAGCGTGATGTCCTCGCGCATGCCCGCGCCGACGTACCGCTCGCGACGCACGAGCAGGGTGCTCTCGGCGTCGTGGGAGCGGGACCGGCCGCGGCCGACGAACGTCATCCGGAACGGGTCGCGGGTGAGCGTGGTGATGTGCTCGACGGTCGCGCCGTCCACCCGCAACGCCCAGCCGGACACGATCCGGGTGTCCTGGAAGAACACGCCCTGCGCGGCCGCGCCGTCCACGTTGCCGTCGCTGCCGCACACGCAGAACGAGGTGCCGTGGACGAGCGTCACGGTGTCGGGTGACAGCGCGACGGGTTCGCCGTCGTAGGCCCAACCACCCTCGGTCATCATCAGCCTCCTCCGCCGGGTGCTTCCTCCCGCCGACCGGGTCCACCACGGGTGCCACCCCCCGGGACCGGCAAACAACACCCATCCCACCGGGGGAACCCCGGCGGCCGGACCCGGTGAGCTTCCGGTCGAGGGCTTGGCGGCAGGGGTGTGTGGGCCGCCCGCGCCGAGCACGACTGGGCGCCACCGGCTCGGCCCCGAACCACTCGGCCGGGTGGTTCGGGGCCCCTCCGGGGAGTGGTTTCGCGACCGGTGGAGTCACCGATGCGGACGTGATCACGTGCGCCCATGCTGTGGGCATGGCTGTCGACCCGAGCGGTGCCGACCTGAAGCGACTGCTGGCCGAGGACCCCGGCGGGCCGGTCGTGATGCTCAACCTGCTGCGCTTCGCCGAGGGCGGTGCGGCGTCGTACGAGGAGTACGCGCGGCACCTGCGCGAGACGTTCCTGCCCCGCTACGGCGCGGAGGTCCTGTACGCGGGCGCCGGGTCCACCGTGCTGGCCGCCGAGGACGGGCAGAGCTGGGACGCCGTGGTGGTCGTCCGCTACCCCGACCGGGCGGCGTTCAGCCGGATGGTCGCCGATCCGGAGTACCAGCGGGTCACGCGCCTGCGCACGCGGGCGCTGACCGAGGCGGTGCTCCAGGCGACGGTCCCGTGGGGCTGAGCGGGGGTGGGCCTGGGTGTTCAGGAGCCGCTCGCGCGGGGCGAGGTCGTGTCGCGGAGGTC
This sequence comes from Actinosynnema sp. CA-299493, assembly GCF_050946825.1. Classification (NCBI taxonomy): domain Bacteria; kingdom Bacillati; phylum Actinomycetota; class Actinomycetes; order Pseudonocardiales; family Pseudonocardiaceae; genus Actinosynnema; species Actinosynnema sp. CA-299493. Next base: position 5,474,311 of record NZ_CP191993.1, on the reverse strand, counting down.
GCCGGGCACGGCGGTGGTGACGTCCGGCTCGAACCGGTCGGACCGCGTGACGGTGTCGCCGAGGCCGCGCGCGTACGCGGTCAGCCCGGCCGGGCCGCCGAGGTCGCGGCACTGGAGGAGCACTTCGGCGCGAGGATCAGCGGAAGTCCCGTGCGGACGGCACGAGCGCGGCGGCGGCCGGCGCGGTGAAGCAGACCACCGCGCACACCGCGAGGACGACGTCCGCGCCGAACCCGTCGATCGCCGGCGCGATCAGGGCCAGGCCGATCGGCGCCAGGCCGTAGGACAGCAGGAAGTCCAAGGACGACACCCTGGCCAGCATCGAGGGCTCGACCTCGCGCTGCGTGGCCGTGAACCACGGCACGTTGAACAACTCGATCCCCACCCCCGCCACCACGTACGCGCCGATGACGAACACCGCGTGCACCGGCAGCAGCAGGCTCAGCGGCACGAACCCGTAGCACGCCAGCCCCGCCAGCGCGGTCCAGCCCTGCGCCCGGGAAGCGCGGCGTCCGGCGATGATCGCGCCGCCCAGCGCGCCCACCGTGTACGCGGTCATGGCGGCGGCGAGCACCGCACTCGTCCCGTAGCGGTCGCGACTCACCAACGGCAGCACGACGCCCGTCGTGGAGTACCCCGTGGCGATCACCGCGGTCAACGCACCCAGGCCCGCCACGAACCACGGGTGCCGCCGCGCCTCCCGGATGCCGTCGACGAACTCGGCCGCGAAACGCCGACGGGCCACCGGGACGACGACGACCGCGCCCGAGGGCGGGATCAGCGCCGCGCCCAGCCACAGCACCGCCGTCGCGACGACCAACGTCGGCGTGTCCACCACCAACGCCAGCAACGCCGTCAGGCTCGGCGCGACCAACGTGGTGACCCGCACGGCCAACGTCATCGCCGCGTTCGCCCGCCGCCGCCGGTCCTCGGCCACCACTTCCGCCGTGAGCGCCTGGAAAGCCGGTCGGCACGCGCCCTGCCCCGCGCCGACCGCGGCCGCCGCCACGGCCATCACCACGACCGAACGCCCCAGCCCGACCGCGATCAACGGCGAGGTGAGCCCGGCGACCAGCCCCGCCCAGAACACCACCCGCCGCCGGGAGTGCCGATCGGCCAGCACCCCGGCGACCGGCACCGCGACCAGGAACCCGACCGTCCGGGCGGCCAGCACGATCCCCAGCTCGACCGCGGTCATCGAGCGCTCCAGCACCGCGAACCCGAGCACGAACGGCAACGCCCACGTGGCCAGGCCGGACGCCGTGGCCCCGACCCACAACCGCAGGAACGCCGCGTCCCGCACCAGCGTCCCGCCGGGACGGACGTCCGGTCGCACGCTCAGCCGACCTCGGTGGCGCCGGACCGGCCGGTCGCGCGCAGGAGGTCGTCGCGCGCCCGCGCGACCCGGGACCGGATCGTGCCGACCGGGCAGCCCGCGATCTCCGCCGCCTCCGCGTAGGGCAGTCCCAGCACCTGGGTGAGCACCAGCGCCTCGCGGCGATCCGGGTCCAGCGCGTCCAGCAGCATGTTCAGCTCGACGGTGTCCTCGAAACCGGACTCGACCGGCCGCCGGTCCGCCTCGCGCTCCCAGTCCGCGCCGGACGACAGCCGCGGTCGTGACCGCGCCATCCGGACCTGGTCGATCACCACCCGGCGGGCGATCGACAGCAGCCAGGTGCGGGCCGACGAACGCCCGGCGAACCGGGGCAGGCTCACCAGGGCGCGCGCGTAGGTCTCCTGGGCGAGGTCGTCCGCCACGCCGACGTCCGCGAGGTGGGCGATGAACCGCCACACGTCCCGTTGCGTGGCACGCACGAACCGCTCCAGCGCGTCCCGGTCACCGGAACGTGCCCGCAACGCCCAGCGCGTCACCTCGTCGTCGGGGTTGGTCACGTGGGGGAAGGTCACGACTCCGAATCGTAACCACAGGTCGCCGGGAACTCGTGCGCCGAATGGAGCGACTACTGGGACGTGGACTGCCGAACCTGCCGTGAAGCGTTGTCCGCCCGCCTCGACGGCGAAGCCGAACCCGTGCCCGCCGCCGAGGTCGACGCGCACGCCGAGCAGTGCGCGGACTGCTCTACGTGGCTGGTCCGGGCGCAGGCGCTGACCAGGGCGATCCGCGTGCGCCCGGCGCAACCCGGGCCGGACCTGGTCGCCGCCGTGCTGGCGGACGCGCCGCCGCGCCACCTCGCCCTGACACCGCGCCTGGCGCTGGCCGCGGTCGCGATCGTCCAGCTGTGGCTGGCGTTGGCGCAACTGCTCGCCGGCGCCACGTCCCCGCCCGCGCACGGCATCTCCGGGCACCTGTTCAACGAGGGCGCGGCGTGGAACCTGGCGCTGGGCATCGGTCTGCTGGTCGCCGCCGTGCACGCGCACCGCGCCGCCGGGTTGCTGCCCACGCTCGGCGGTTTCGTCGCGGTGCTCGCCGCGTTCTCCGCGCACGACCTGCTCACCGGCGCCACGACGGCCGCACGCGTGCTGACGCACCTGCCGGTCCTGGCCGGACTGGCGCTGCTGTACCTGGTCCACCGCGTGCACCGGAACCAGCCGACCCCCGGCACGCCGGCCGAGTACGACCACGACGAGCACGACGGTTCGGGCGAATGGGACGACCGCCGGCCGGCGCGCGCGGAGAAGCGGGGCCGGGGCGGTCTGCGGCCGACCGCCCACCGGCGTGCCGCCTGAGCGCCTGACCGACCGCGGGTCGGTCAGGCGCTCGGCCACGTCACCGGACGAGACGCTCACGCGCGCCACACCGTGCCCCGCCGTTCGTACTCCAGCACCGTCTCCACTCGCTGGGCGAGTCCCAGCACCTCCACGGGCGCGATGAAGTCCTGCTCCTCCACCCCGTCGAACACCAAGACCCGCACCCGCAGCGGTGTCGATGCCGTCGCGGTGGCCGCGGCGCCCGACACCGCACCCACCGTGCCCACGGACAGCGCCGACGCACGCAAGAACGCGCGACGTTCCACGGTGACCTCCCAGTTGCCGGTGTCACCCAGTGGTCGGTCGCAACCCCCGTCCGGTTCCGGGCGGTCGGCGAGTCGTCACGGGACGGCCGCGCGGACGAGCGCGGCGGTGGCCTTCGACCGGGACTGCCGGGGCCAGGCGATCGAGAGGGTCGCGGGCGGCGCGTCCGGCACGACGAGGTAGGCGATGCCCGGCCGCGGGTAGCGGTCGATGACGGACTCGGGCAGCAGGGTGACGAACTCGCCCAGTTCCACCAGCTTGAGCAGCTGGGGCAGGTCTCGGACGTCGTGCCGGGCGACGATCCCGTCGAGGTGGTGGTGGAGCTGGTCGAGCCGCGTCGCGTCGTCGATGGGCAGCCCGAGGTCGGCGAGGGTGGCCCGCCCGCGCGCCACGAGCGGGTGTCCGGTGGGGACGGCGGCGACGTGCCGCTCGACGGTCACGGTCTCGACGTCGAGCCCGGTGCGGTCGAACGGCTCGTAGACCAGGGCGGCGTCGGCTTCGCCTTCGCGCAGCAGCCGCGGTTGCTCGCCCCACCGGCACAGGCGGACCGCGACCGGCAGGGACGACGCCGGGTCGGCCGCGTACCGGGCGAGGGTGCCCTCCAGCAGGCCCGCGTCGCTGTCGGCCTTCACCGCCAGGACGAGCTTCGGCTCGGCGGCGCGTTGTGCCCGCCTGCCGGCTGCCCCCAACGCCTCCAGGGCGATCCGGGCCTGGTCGAGGAGCACCGTCCCGGCGGGGGTCAGCGCGACGCTGTGGGTGGTCCGCTCGAACAGCGTGACCCCCAGTTCCGCTTCGAGCTTGCGGATCGTGCGGGACAAGGGAGGGGGCGAGATGCCCAGCCGCTCGGCCGCACGGGCGAAGTTGAGCTCTTCGGCGACGGCGACGAAACAACGCAGGGGGCGTGACTCCACGCGCGCACCTCCGATCGGTATGTCCCTGAGGGTAACAACCCTGCGCTCGGTGATCCTTCCGGCCCGGCGGCGTCGCGGGCAGGGTGATCGCGTGATCATCGTCAGTGGTGCCAACGGAAAGCTCGGTCGAGCGGTGGTGGAACGGTTGCTGCGCCGGGTCGAGCCGGGTCGGATCGGTGTGTGCGTCCGCGACCCGGAGAGGGCGCGGGGGTTGGTCGAGCGGGGCGTCCGGGTCAGGCGGGGTGACTTCGCCGACGAGGCGGGCCTGTCGCACGCGTTCGAGGGCGCGTCGCGGGTGTTGGTCGTGTCGGTGGACACCAGCGGCGAGGCGGGGGTGCGCCTGCACGAGGCGGCGGTCGACGCGGCCGGGAAGGCCGGCGCGGAACGCGTCGTCTACACCAGCCACATGGGCGCGAGCCCGTCGTCGTTCTTCGCACCGATGGTCGACCACGCCGCCACCGAGGTGCTGTTGCGGGATTCCGGTGTCGCTTTCACGTCGCTGCGCAACGGTTTCTACGCGTCGTCGGCGGTCATGCTGCTCGGCGGGGCGGTGGAGAGCGGTGAACTGGCCGCGCCGGAGGACGGTCCGGTGTCGTGGACGTCCCACGACGACTTGGCCGAGGCGGCGGCGATCGCGTTGACCGAGGACGTCTTCGACGGTGTGACGCCGCCTCTCACCGGTCCGGCGGCGATCGATCTGGCGGGAGTCGCGGCGATCGCCTCGGAGGTGACGGGCCGGCAGATCCGGCGGGTCGTCGTGTCGGACGACGACTACCGGGCCGGCCTCCTCGCCCACGGCCTGCCCGGTCACGTGGCGGACCTGCTGGTGGGGATGTTCGCGGCGAGTCGTCAGGGGCAGTTCGCGGAGGTCGACCCCACCCTCGCCGACCTGCTGGGACGGCCGACCGTGCCGCTGCGCCACGTCCTGAGGAGTGCGGTGATTTCATAGTCTCCATAGCTTCAGTGTTGACTGAATTCAGGCTGGCGGCTCGGCTCGGTGTGGTTCAGACGAGACCGCCGTTGGCGAAGAGGACCTGGCCGTTGACCCAGCGGGCGGGACCGGCGAGGAAGGAGACGGTGCCGGCGATGTCCTCGGGCTGCCCGAGCCGTTCGAGCGGGGTGGCCGTGGCGAAGTCGGCGATGAGGGAGTCGTCCTTGCCGCTCAGGAACAACGGGGTCGCGGTGGGACCGGGTGCGACCGCGTTGACGGTGATGTCCTTGCCGCGCAGTTCGCGGGCGAGGATCGGCGATCGGCGCCAGGACCATGATCCCGGCGGTGTGCACGACCACGTCGATGCCGCCGAACGCGGCCTCGACGGCGTCGAAGGCGGCGATCATGTCGTGCTCGTCGGCCACATCACCGCCCACCGCGATGGCCTGTCCGCCGCGGGCGGTGATGTCGGCGACGGTCGAGGCGGCCTTGTCCCGGTTACCGGCGTAGTGCACGCCCACGGCGAACCCGTCGGCCACGAGCCGCTCCACCACCGCCCGCCCGATCCCCCCGCTGCCGCCGGTGACGAGGGCGACCCGGGCGCCGGTGCTGTTGGGGGTGGTTGTGTTCTCGGACATGGGATTTCCTTTCGTGCGCAACGGATGTGCTGTGGTTCGGGCACGGCGGCGAAGGGCAGCTCGAAGTGCGCGGGTGCACGGCGGCTGCTGTGCGGCTGGATGTGCGGGACACGGGCTGCCGGACGTGATGCGTGTCGCGCGGAGAGCGGGCTGCGGCGCGGTTGTGAGTGCGGGCACGCGGCTGCCGGCGATGCGGGCACCGGCGCGGTTCGGGGTGGGGTGAACGGCTGCCGGGCCTGTGGCGGCGGTGTGAGTGGGGCAGGTCGGAGGGTTAGGACGGTCCGCGGTCGAGCCAGCTGCGCAGCGCCCACCAGTGGCGCAGGGTGCCCAGCACGGTCGACGGGTCGTCCGCACCGCTGTCGTCCCACGGCGTGCCGGTGATCTCGGCCAACCGGTCGAGCCGGTACCGGACGGTGTTGGGGTGCACGTGCAGCGCGGCGGCGGCGTGGCCGAGGCGTTGGCCGTGGTCGAGGTAGACCAGGGCGGTGCAGACCAGCTCGCGGTGGAAGTCGTCGTCGTGGTCGAGCCCGGCGAGCGTGCCGCGCAGCAGGTCGGCGAGCACCGGTTGCCCGGCGAGCGCCACCTCGCCCGCCAGGTCGGTGAGGTCGTGCACCCCGCGCAGCCCCGTCCGCCCGGCGATCCGCAGCGCCGCCACGCACAACGGGTGGATGTCGCGCATGACCGCGAGCCCCGTCGCGGGCGCCACCACCAGCAGCACGTCCGGCGCGAGGTCGGCCGGTGGTCGGGCGGACAACCCGGTCAGCCGGCCCTCCACCAACCCGTACACGCCGCCGAACGCCAGCAGTCGCTGTTCCAGCGCGCGCGCCTCGCCCGGCAGGGTCACCTCGGAGACCAGGCAGTGGTACCGCCCGTCCGACGACAGACCCGCGCGCCGCAGTTCCGCCGGTTCCGGTGGTGTGTCGTCGCCGTGCACGAGCAGCCGGCGCAGCAAGTGGGTGTTCGCGTCCCGGTTCGTCCGGGACAGTTCGAGCTCGGCCGTGTGGTAGCCGTTGATGACGTGCCGCTCCAACGCCCCGGTGTAGCGGTCGAGGTCGACCAGCCCTTCCAACAGCACCTCGTCGGGCACGCCGGCCGCCCGGCTGCGGGCGATGGCGACGTTCATCGCCGCGGTGCGAGCCGCCTGGACGCCGCGCAGCAACCCGTCGATGGAGATCCCCTGGGCCGCGCGATCGGCGCCCAACGCCGCCGCGGCCTCGAAGTCCTGCGCCTCCGGCTCGGCGGACCGCTCGAAGAAGTCGAGCCCGGTCGCCAGCAGCACCTCGACGTGCCGGCGGTTCTCCGCCTCCGGCAGCCGCGCCACCTCCGGCGACTGGCCACGCGCCGCCCGGACCAGCTCCTCGACGACGCCGCGATCGGTCGCCATGCCCCTGAGCACCTGCCCGAGCAGGCGACCGCGGTCGTGCGCTGCCGGCACCGGCCCACCTCCCGCCGCGACGTTGTGGCAGTGGCATAACGAGCACCCGGCTCGTTGGGCATCGGCCCCTACCGCGGTCGTGCCGCGAGCCGGTACCTATTGCCTACTGAACGGTAACAGTCTGGCCGGACTCGGGGTCACGGGTTCGGGAATCGGCGTGGACGACCGGAAAACCCTGCACGGATGTGACAACTCCGCATCCCGTTTGGAGCTCTCGTGGACAAGAAACCCGGATCGGAAGGACGGAAGCCCGCACCCCGCACGCGCCTGCTCGGCCTCCTGGCCACCTGCGTGCTGGTCGCGACCACCGCACCCGCCGCCGCCACCCCCGCCGCGGGCACGGCGCTGCGCGAGGTGATGTTCGTCGGGAACAACTGGGACGGCACCGCCGACGTGATCGCCGCCAGTGGCGACTTCGCGCGGATCGGCCGGGTGGACATCATCCCCGACCGCCAGGAGCGGCTGTGGGAGATCTACCTCAACCCGATCAAGCTCGCGTTCTTCCTCGGCATCCGGTCCGGCCCGGGGGAGGGGCACGACCAGTTCGTGGACGACATGTACACCACGCCCGACGGTCGCGCGGTGGTCGCGTCCCGGCCGAGCTTCGCCGACGTGGTGTCCATCGACCTGGTCACCGGCCGGGTCAACTGGCGCTTCCCGGTCTCGGGCTTCCGCTCCGACCACATGGCCGTCTCGCCCGACGGCCGCCGGGTCGCGGTGTCCGCCTCGACGTCCAACACCGTGCACGTGCTCGACATCGTGACCGGTCGCCAGGTCGGCTCGTTCGCGACCGGCGACAAGCCGCACGAGAACGTGTTCACCGAGGACGGCCGGTATTTGTGGAACATGTCCATCGGCGAGGTCAACACCGCGCTGGACGACCCGGCGTTCGACTTCACCAAGGGCGACCGGCGGATCACGGTGGTGGACGCGGCGACGTTCCGGCAGGTCGAGGTGATCGACATGAGGTCGCGGCTGGACGCGTTCGGCCGCTCCGACCTCTCCGACTCGGTGCGGCCGGTGGCGTTCACGCCGGACGAGTCGAAGCTGTACTTCCAGGTGTCGTTCTTCAACGGCTTCCTGGAGTACGACGTCGCCACCGACCGCGTCACCCGCCTCAAGGAGCTGCCCAAGAACCCGGCCACCAGCGCGGACCGCACGACCTGGGTCAACGACTCGCGCCACCACGGCATGTCGATGAGTCCCGGTGGCGACAAGCTGTGCATCGCCGGGACCATGGACGACTACGCCGTGGTCGTCGACCGGGCGACCCTGCGCGAGGGCGCGCTCGTGCCCGCGTCCAAGCCCTACTGGGCGACCGTCAGCGGTGACGGTCGCAGCTGCGTGATCTCGGAGAGCGGCGCGGACCAGGTGACCGCGATCGACTTCGCCACCGGGCGCAAGCTGGTCTCGGTGCCGGTCGGCGACCACCCGCAGCGGGTGCGCGTCGGCCACGTCCCGGCCGGCTGGACCGGCCCTTCCGCCGGCTGAGACGACCGGCTGGGACAACCGGGGAGCGGTGGTCGGCGGAGCGTCCGGCCACCGCTCCCGCGCACCTCAGGACCGAGGCTGTAGGTTATAACCTACAAGTGAGGGGGTGCGGAGTGCCTGGACGTGTCGAGCCCGCAGCCGTGGCGGAACCGCATGCGGGGTAGGAAGAGCCTGTTCGCGGTGCTGCTGGCGCACACCGTGCTGGTCCAGCTCGTCACGTTCGTGCTGCGGCCCACGTCCACGTACCGCGCGCTGGAGCTCGGCGTGCCGACGGGGTGGCTCGGCCTGCTCTCGGCGGGCTTCGCGATCGCGCCGCTGGTGCTGGCGATCCCGTCCGGGCAGGCCGTCGACCGGCTGGGCGAACGGCGGGTCATGCTCGCCGGCGCGGTCCTGATGTGCGCCGCGGCCGCGACGTTCGCGTTCGTCGACGGCGGGGTGGCGGGGCTGGTGGCCGGCAGCGTGCTGCTCGGCACCGGTCACCTGTGCTCGGTGGTCGCGCAGCAGGCGCTGGTGGCGAACACGGCGGAGGCGTCGCGCTACGACGCGGCGTTCGGCTACTACACGTTCGCGGCGTCGTTGGGGCAGGCGGTCGGACCGGGCCTGATCCTGCTGTTCGGCGGTGATCGGCCGATCCCGCGCACGGACGCGGTGTTCCTGGTGGCGTTCGTGATCACCGTCGTCCTGGTCGGTGTCACGGTGGCGACGCGCCCGCCCGCCGTCCACCGCGCGGCCACAGCGGACGGTGGGCCGACGGGCGTGCGCGACCTGCTGCGCCGGCCCGGTCTGGTGCGGACGCTGGCGGTCAGCTGCGTGGTGATCGCGGCGGTGGACATCACGCTGGTGTACCTGCCCGCGCTGGGCGCCGAGCGCGGCATCCCGTCCGGTGTGGTCGGTGTGCTGCTCGCGGTGCGCGCGGCGGCGTCGATGACGTCACGGCTGTTCCTCGGACGGCTGGCCGCGTGGCTGGGCCGTCGCCGGCTGCTGCTGGGCAGCGTGGCGTTGGCCGCGGTGGGGCTCGCGGCGGCGGCCGTGCCGATGCCGGTGTGGCTGCTCGGCCTGGTCGTCCTGGTGGTGGGCCTCGGCCTCGGCGTCGGCCAGCCGTTGACGATGTCGTGGCTGGCGGAGGCGACGCCGCCGGGGCTGCGCGGCCGGGCGATGTCGTTGCGCCTCACCGGGAACCGCCTCGGCCAGGTCGTCGTGCCCGGTGCGGCGGGTCTGCTCGCGGCGGGCACGGGCGCCGCCGGCGTCCTCGTCCTGACGGCCGCGAGCCTGACCGCCGCCGGTGTCGCGGCCGGCCGACGCCCGCCGAACGACCCGCCGACGTGACCGCGCGGGTGTCAGTGCCGGGTGTCGGTGAGGCCGGCTTCGCAGCCCGCGATCACCAGTCGGGCCCGGTCGCGGGCGGCCGGCTTCGCCATGAGGTGTCCGATGTGCGTCTTGACCGTGTGCCGGCTCAGGTGCGGGGCCTGCTCGATCTCGGTGTTGGACAGTCCCCGGGTGATCAGCCGGAGCACTTCGCGCTCCCGCGGGGTCACGTGGTCGAGCGTGCGCGGGGTGGCGTGGGGGAGCGGAGGAAGTCCGCGATGAGCCTGCGCGTGACGGTGGGCGCGAGCAGCGCTTCGCCCGCCGCGACCGTCCGGGCGGCGTCGAGCAGCCGGTGCGGTGGGGCGTCCTTGAGCAGGAACCCGCTCGCACCCGCGCGCAACGTCTCGTGCACGGCGCCGTCGAGGTCGAACGTACGGCCGAGACCACGGCGATCAGGTCGACCGCGGGCGCGCGGAAGACCGCTCACGCCACGACCACGCCCGCGGCCACCACGTCCACCACCAGCAGCCCTTTCGGGCCGAGTCACACCATGATGGCACCGTAGCCGCGCGGTGCGCCACCTGCTCGACCAGACCTCGGGCCTGTCGGACACGACCAACCGGTCGTTCAGCGAGCCGCCGGCGCACACCCTGGCGGAGGCCGTGGCGGCGATGCGCGACTCGGCGCTGACCGCCGCGCCCGGCACGCGCTGGGAGTACCACAACCCGAACTTCCAGGTGGCCGCCCGGCTGGTCGAGGTCGTCGGCGGCCTGCCGTTCGCCGACCACCTGCGCCGCGAGGTGTTCGAACCGCTCGGCATGGCCGACAGCCGCACCGCCGACACCGCGCGCGACCTGCCGCCGAGCGCCGAGGGCCACGTCAAGGTCCTCGGCCTGCCCGTGGCGCTGCCCGAACCACCGGCCTTCGGCAACGGCTCGGGCGGCGTGCTCACCTCCGCCCACGACCTGGCGGCGTGGCTGATCGCGCAGAACAACGGCGGGCGCGGACCCGACGGCACGTCGATCGCCACCCCGCGGACCATCACCGCGACGCACACCCCGTCCGCCGTGTCGGAGTCCTACGGCCTCGGCTGGTTCGTGGACGTCACGGCCTCCGGCGCGCCGCTGGTCGACCACGGCGGTGACCTGTTCACCTCGACCGCGTACCAGGCGCTGCTGCCCGCGTCCGGCTACGGCATCGCCGTGCTGGCCAACACCGGGATGCGGCACGGCGACGCCCAGGCGATCGGGGCCCGCCTCGTCGCCCTGGTCGAAGGCAGGCAACCGCCGCCCGTGGACGACCCGTACCCCGTCGCGGACGCGGTGTTGCTCGTCCTCGCCCTGGTGGTCGCGGGGCTGGCCGTTCGCGGTGCGGTCGGCTCACGGCGGTGGGCCGCCCGCCGGCGGTCGACCGCGTGGACGGTGGCGCGCCTGCTGCCGCCGGTCCTGCCGCTCCTGCTCGTGGTCACGGTCCACCGGGTCGTCGGCTACCTGTACCGGGGGCGTGACGTGGCGTGGCTCCAGGTGCCGTACCTGTACCCGACCTCCATGGTCCTGCTGTCGGTGGCGGCTCTCGGCTGCGCCGCCGTCCTCGCGGCGAGGCTCGTCGCGCTGGCCCGGAGACGGGTGTCGGCCCGCTGACCCGGCCCTGGGTGTTCCCGCAGCGGAGAACACCCAGGCCCACGTCAGTCGTCCGTGTCGTCCGTGTCGTCCGTGTCGTCCGTGCCGTCCGGACCGGTCGGGCCGTCCGGACCGTCCGGACCGGTCGGACCGTCCGGTTCGGCGGGTCGCACCACCCAGCCGATCGTGTCCGGCTCGGGCCACCACCCGGTCGGCACCGGCAGGGTCGGCCCGGGGGGCTCAGCGATCGGTTCGCATTCCACTCATCACCTCCCGACGTCGAGCACTTGCGCCTCCGACGCTAGGGACGTGCCGCGGACCGCACAGCGGTCGGCTCCGGCCAACGGCCGCTCCAGGCCATCGGAGGCCGGGGTGACCTATTGAGGACGGTGGCCGGACCCGCCACTGCCGCCGACCACCGCGAGCGGTCAGGATTTGGCCAGAGCCGGTCGGGGGACCAGCAGTGACCAGGAGGAAACAATGTCCAAGCGCATCATCGGCGCCGTGCTCGCCGCGGTCTTCGCCGCGACTCTCGGCACCGCCGCGGTGGCGACCGCCGCCGTGAGCGCCGCCGCCACGAGCACCGCGGTGGCGGCCGGGGGCGACCCGACCGGACCGACCGAGCCGCCGAGCCCTTGCCCGGACCCGACCGTGCACTGCGACGACGACGACTACGGCTGGACCCTGCCGGGCGACTGAGCCGTCAGTTCAGCCAACCCAACCGGGTGGCCGCGTACACCGCGGCCACCCGGTTGTCCGCTTGCAGGGCCTCCAACAGCCCCGAGACGTACCGGCGCACCGTGCGCTCGCTGATCTTCATGTGCCGGGCGATGGCGCCGTCGGTCATGCCCGTGGCCAGCAGGTCCAGCACCTTGGCCTGGGTCGGGGTGAGCCCGTTGCGCGAGCCGGTCTCCTGCGCGCCGACCGGCACCGCCTGGCTCCACACCAGCTCGAACAGCATCCGCAGCGCGGCGATGATCGTCGGCGTCCGGATCAGCAGCGCGCCCTCCATGCCGGTCGGGTCCAGCGGCACCAGCGCCGAGTGCCGGTCGGCGATCACCATCTTCATCGGCAGCTCCGGCACCGCGCGCATCTGCCAGCCCGCCTTGATGTTGCCCTCGACCATGTCGCGCGAGCTCTCGAACTCCAGCACCGCCCGTTCGCACACGTTGCGCAGCACCACGCCGCGCTCGGCCACGACGGCGGGCAGCGTCATCACGGTCTGCGCGCTGGGCGCCTTGCGGAAGTGCCGCGTGGAGAACGTCACGAACTCCTCCCGGGCGGACAGGCACAGCTCGAACGAGACCTGGCCGATGCGCTGCGGGTCGGTCAGGATCTCGATGTCGGCGGTGTCGCCCGAGGAGTTCGCCATCCGGTAGGCGGCCTGCAGCACGTCGAGCTGGTGCCGCGCCGCCACGATCGCCCGCTGCTGGTCGAGCACCTGCTGCTGCGCGGCGAGGATGGCGTGGTCGACCGCGCGCACCGGCTCGACCGGCGCGATGGTCGGGTCGCCCCGGTAGTCGCGGCGCACGAATCCCTTCTCGAACAACTCGGCCATGTCCGCGCCGTCCGCCCGCGGGTCGTCCACGGCGATCGGCCCCCCGCGCACCAACGAGTCGTACAGCGCTCCCGCGCCCATGGAAAGCAGCCCTTCGAGCATGTCCCACCCCCGGGTTCTCCCCAAACCGGAGCCCCAGCGTACGGACGTGTCCAGTGGCGGCCAATGGCCGATCTGCCACCTACGCCCCGCCCTTCGCCGGCCCCAGGCTCGTGGTCGACCAGCCACGACGGAAAGGCACGACGATGAGACTCGACCAGCGAGCGGCCAGGGTGCTGCTCTCGGTGGTGATCGCGGCCGGTGTGCTCGGCGGCGGCGTCGCCACCGCCGCGCCCGCGGCGGACCCGACCGGCGGCGAGGGGCAGCGCGCCGCCGTCACCGGCTACCAGGCCGCGCCCGGCACGCCCACGACCACCGTCACGTCGACCGGGGTGTCCGGCGCGACGGTGACCGCCGAGGTCGCCACCCCGCCCATCACCAGGTCGGAGATCATCACCCGGGCCCGGACGTGGACGACGGCCGGTGTGCCCTACAGCCAGAGCGACTACTACGGCGGGTACCGCACCGACTGCTCCGGCTTCGTGTCGATGGCGTGGAAGCTCAGCGAGTCGCTGACCACCCGCAACCTGGACCAGGTGGCCCACCGCGTCGACAAGGACGACCTCAAGGCGGGCGACATCCTGCTCAGCTACGACAACCACGTGGTGATCTTCGAGAAGTGGGCGGACACCGCGCGCACCGAGTACTACGAGTTCGAGCAGACCCCGCCCAGGGCCGTGTACCGCAAGATCCCGTACCCGTACTACAGCGACACCTACCTGCCCTACCGCTACGACAACGTCATCGAGGACGACGGCGAGGTGACCGCGCTGCCCGGCCTGTCGACCATCTCGCGGTCCGCCGGCGACCTCGACGTGTTCGCCGCGACGTCGGACGGCCACCTCAAGCACCGCAACATGAACGACGGCGTGTGGGGCTGCTGGGCCACCCTGCCGTACAACGCGAAGATCAAGGGCGACCCCGCCGCGATCTTCTCGGCCGGCCGGATCGACGTGTTCGCCCAGGGCATCGACAACCGGCTGAAGAAGATCACCTGGACGTCGGCCTACGGGTGGTACCAGTGGGCGGACATGGGCGACTACGTCGTCACGTCCTCCCCGGCGGTGACCAGCCGCTCGGCGACGGGCATCGACGTGTTCGCGAAGAACGCGGCCGACAAGATCGTCTACCGGCACTACGACACCGTGCAGGGCTGGACCACGAGCTGGTCGAACATCGGGTTGAACGCCTCGACCGTCACCGCCACCGGCGCGCCGGCGGCGGTCGCCAACGCGGACGGCTCCCGGATGAACGTCTTCGCCCGGGCGAACGACGGCAGCCTGCTGTCGCTGATGTGGACGCGTGACGCCGGCTGGTACAGCTGGGCCGATCGCGGCGGCAACTTCGTCGGCCGCCCCGCCGCCTCCACGCGTGGCGGCGACAGCGTGGACATCTTCGTGCGCGACCACGACAACAGCTTCGTCCACCGCTACAGCCCCAACGGCGCGGACTGGACCACGTACCCGGCCAGTGACTTCGGCGGGTACGTCCTCACCAGCCCCACCGCCGTCTCGATGAGCGGCCAGCGGATCGACGTGTTCACCCGCAACAGCGGCGCCGACCTGATCCGCAAGACGTGGACCGGCACGAACGGCTGGTACGAGTGGGCAGGTCACGGCGCGGTGGGCGCACCCGCCTGCTGACCGGCGCGTCCGGGAGGTCCCGCCCGCCACGGTGGGCGGGACCACGCGCGGTGGCAGCCGACGCCGGGGCAGGCGAAGATCGTCGCGTGACGGACAGCGTGGCGGACAGCCTGTGGGACGTGAGCCTGGCCGACCTGCGCGCGCGGACGGCCGGTCCGAGCCCGACGCCCGGCGGCGGGTCGGTGGCGGCGGTGACGGCCGCGTTCGGCTGCGCGCTGGTGCTCATGGCCTTGGAGATCACCGCCCGGCGCGACCCCTCGGTCGGTGACGAGATCACCGCCGGCAAGGCCCTGCTCGACCGCCTCGGTTCCGCCGCCGACCGCGACGTGGAGCTGTTCGAGGACTACCTCCGGGCACGGCGGCTGCCGCGCTCCACCGACGAGGAGCGGGCCACCCGGGAAGCGGCCGTGGCGGCGGCCTCGGTCGCCGCCACGGAAGGCCCGCTGACCGCCGCCGCGGACGCGGTGGAAGCATTGGAGTGGGCGTTCTCGGTGCTGCCGGTCGTCGCCGGCACGGTCGTGAGCGACGTCCGCGCGGGCGCCGACCTGCTGCTCGGGTCCGTGCTGGCCACCTTGCGCGGAGCCGAGGCCAACGTGGCGGGGCTCGGCGACGACGCGGCGGTGCTCACCGCGCGACTGGACGCCGTCCGCCGCGCCGCGGTGGCCGCGCACACCCGTTTCGAGAGCACCCCGGAGGAAGCAGAATGACCGCCCGCACCATCGACCCGGCCGTCCTCGCCGAGTCCATCCGCGCGGAGATCCGCGCCGACCTGGCGGCGATCCCGGAACGCCTCACTGTCGTCGGCTTCCTGGTCGACGGCGACCGGCCGGCGCGGACCTACGCCGAGTACACCCGGCGCGCGTGCGCCGAGGTCGGCATCGACTTCGACCTCCGCACGCCCCGCGCCGACGACATCGAGACCGCCGTCCGCGACGCCGGCGCGGACGACGGTGTGCACGGCGTGTTCGTCTACTACCCGGTCCGCGACCCCGAACGCGACCGCTGGCTGCGCGAGCTGGTCGACCCGCGCAAGGACGTCGAGGGCCTGCACTCGTTCTGGAGCCGGTGCCTCTACGAGAACCGGCGGTTCATCGACGACGCCGGCACCCGCCGGGCCGTCCTGCCCTGCACCCCGCTGGCCGTGATGAAGCTGCTGGGGGAGGCGGGCGCGTTCCGCGGCGACGGCGACACCCCGCTGGCCTCGGTGAAGGCGTGCGTCTTCAACCGCAGCGAGATCGTCGGCCGGCCGTTGGCCGCCATGCTGGCCAACGACGGCGCCGAGGTGACGTCGTTCGACCTCTCGGGCTCGCTGGCGTTCCGGCACGCGGCGGGCATCCAGGGCCACCACGTGGACGCCGTGGCCACCGACCGGGCCACCGCCCTGGCCGAGGCGGACGTCGTGGTCACCGGCGTGCCGTCACGCGACTTCCCGCTGGTCCGGGCGGAGGAGGTCAAACCGGGCGCGGTGTGCCTGAACTTCTCCACCATGAAGAACTTCGCCGACGACGTGGTCGAACGCGCCTCGGTCTTCGTGCCCCGCGTGGGCTCGATGACCGTGACCATGGCGATGCGCAACGCGGTCCGCCTGTACCGCAACGCCAACCCGGCGTGAGTCAGTGGGTCGTCGGGACCGGCGTCCAGAGGGTCGCCCTGTTGGTGCTGTCGGTGCCGGTGGTGTGACCGACGACGACGCCGTGGTTGTTGATCGCGACCGGCAGGCTGTAGTGGCCGGTGGGAGGGTCGAGGTAGGTGACCCGGCCCGCGCGCCACAGGAACGCGCGCGGCGTCGAGGACTCGGTGGCCGCCGTCCACCCGACGACGTCGCCGCGCTCGTTGATCGCGACGGCTTCGGCCGGCGCGGGCACGCCCAGGTCGACCTGCTTGCCGTCCGCGGGCCACAGCACGGCGTGCGGGGTCCCGTTCCCGTCGGCCGCCCAGCCGACCGCGTCACCGCGTTCGTTGAACGCCTGTTCGCCGTGCGCGACGCGGCCGTTCTCGGACAGCACGGTGGCTTCGACGCCCTCCCAGCGCACCGCGACCGTGCCCCGGTTGCCGAAGACCACCCCGGCCTCGGTGATCCCCTCCGGGGTGTAGGTGCCGTAGCCCGGCGAGCCGCCCAGCCGCGTGCAGGCGCCGTCGACGCAGCGGACGGCGGCGAAGTCCTGGGTGGCGAACGCCGCGTAGCCGCCGACCACGACCCCGGCGTCGTTGATGCCGTACACCCACAGGTCCGGCCCGGACAGCGACAGCTCGGTGAGCCGGCCGCCGCCCCACACGCCGACGCGGTTGTGCTCCTGCCGGAACAGGGACGTCGAGTAGCGCACCGGCACGGCGCCGTGCTCGTTCATCGCGGGCGCGGACGCCCACGCCGCGCTCGGCGCGACGACCGTCCGCGCGCCGGCGGACCAGATCCACGGCTTGTCCCGGTAGGGCGCGGTGGTGGCGCGGGTCTCGATCCCGAGCACCTGGCCGCGCTGGTTGACCTCCACCGCCAGCCCGGGACCGAGGTCGGTGGCGCCGCCGCGCGGTGACCACAGCACGGCGCGCGCCGGCGAGTCGGGGCCTTGCGCGCTGCCCACCACCTGGCCGAGGTCGTTGAGGCCGGTGACGTGGTGGTCCGGGTAGCCGGGCAGGCCGGCCAGCACGGTGGCGACCATCGTGGTGTCGGCGACCGCCGACGGCGCGGACACGAGCGGCAGGGCGGTGGCGAGCGCCAACACGGCCAGCGCGGCGCGTAACTCGGGCATGATCGCTCCGTTGCGAGGATGTCCTCCAGGGGCACTGGATCGATCAAACGGTAACCCCGCGCCGCCCGACCCGGCGTCCCCCGGACAGCGCAACCACCCGCGCGACCCCGGCGCGTCGCGGCTAGCGGAAGGTCGCGGTCGCCCACGCGGACAGCTCGGCCCGTGCGGCGGCCGTCGACCCGGTCGGCACGCCGTTCACCACGAGCGCGAAGTGCAGTCCGGTGTCCCTCGTGGACAGCAGCAGCCGGTTCACGCCGGGCGCGCCCGGCTCCGGCGCGACGGCCACCGGTTCGGCGCCGGTGTGCGCGGGCAGGCCGGTGACGGTCGCGAGGTCGCTCACCACCGTGGTCGACGCGGGTGCGAACGACGACGGCAGGTGCAGTTCCGTGGGCGCGGCGACGCCGTTGCCACGCCACACGAGCACGCCGAACTGCCCGGCGCCGACCAGGGCGCGCACCGCGGGCATCGTGCCGGGGACCCGGTTCCACGACAGCACCGCGTCACCGTCCCGGGCGCGGTCCTCGTAGGCGAACGCCGCCGTCCGGCCCGCCACGGCCCGCGGGAACAGCCGGTCGACCACCCGGCCCTCCACCGTCAGCACGGGGTTGCCGCCGTCGTCGACGCGCACCGCGGAGAAGTGCTCGTCGTTCATCGCGTCGCCCTCGGTGCGGACCTTGTCCGGGTTGTCGTTCATCAGCTCGTGGTGCCGGCCGTAGTTGACGTCCCAGTGCCACTGGCTGCCCGACAGCACCGGCCCGGACCCCGCCGCGCCCGCCCACCACCGCGCGCCGGACAGCCGGGAGTCCAGCGCCTGGTACATCGCCTTGAGCACGCTCGGGTTCTTGTCGGAGGTGAAACCGGCGACCGGGTGCCCGAACTCCGACACGATCCCGGCCGTGCCGAGCGCGTCCGCCCGGTCCCGGATCCGGTTGAGGTCCGCCGCGTACTCACCGTCGGCCGCCTTGCCCGGTTTGAGCAGACCGGACTGCGCCTTGCCGTCGTAGAAGTGGGAGTTGAACACGAAGCGGTCGCCCAGCGACGGCACCGCCGGGAGGCCAGCAGGTTCGGCGAAGAAGTCCACGTTCTGGTTCCAGAACACCAGCGGCTCCACGAACGCGGGTTTGTCGGCCCACCCCGCGTCGTCCATCCGCTGCCGGAACTGCCGGTAGAACGGCACGAGCAGGTCGCGTTCCCACGTCACGCCGTCCTGGCCCCGGTCGTACCGCCCGGCGTAGGGCTCGTTGATCGGGTTCACGCCGAGCACGAGCCGGAACGCCTCGGTCGACAGCGACGACTTGACGTGCCGCATCGCCTCGCCCGCCTGGTGCAGGAACTCGTCGCGGAGCCGGATCGGCCCGGCGGACGTGGCGACCTCGCGGTTGTGCCAGAAGTCGTGCACCGCGGCGGTGACCGCGTTGTTGCTCTTCATGTTCTGGCCCCAGTGCACGCAGGTCCCGCACGACTCCTTCGGGTAGCCGCCCGCGCGCACGGCGCGGAGCCGGGGTTACGCTCGCCCGGTGATTCCGCACGACGACCCGCAGGCCCGTGAGCAGGAGGCATCGGTCCGGCCGCAGTCGCTGATGCTCAGCTTCCTGGGCATCCACGTGCTCAACCGGGGCGTGGCGGTCTTCTCCGGCAGCGTCATCGACGTCTTCGCCCGGGTCGGGGTGTCGGAGGACGCGGTGCGCTCGACGTTGACCCGGATGGTCAAGCGGGACCTGCTGGCGCGCCACCGCGACGGCAGGCGCATGTACTTCGGGCTGACCGCGCGTTCGGCGGCGGTGCTGGAGGACGGCGAGCACCGGGTCTGGCGCAGCGGCGCGGTCAACGGCGACTGGGACGGCACCTGGACGATGGTGGGCTTCTCCGTGCCCGAGTCCTGGCGCAGCCAGCGGCACGACTTGCGCTCGCGGCTGATCTGGGGCGGGTTCGGGCCGTTGCAGAACGGCCTGTGGATCGCGCCCGGTGTGGTCGACGTGCCCGCCCTGGTCGAGGACCTCGACCTGGACGACCACCTCAAGGTGTTCACCGCGCACACGGCGAAGCCCACGGAGGCCGAGCAGATCGCGCGGACCGCGTTCGACGTGCCCGCGATCGCCGAGCGCTACCAGGTGTTCCTGCGCCGCTGGGACCACGACCGCCCGCTGGCCGACGCACCGGACGACCTGGCCAGGCAGCTGCTGCTGCACACCGAGTGGTTGCAGCTCGTCCGCCAGGACCCGCGGCTGCCCGCCGAGCACCTGCCCGACGACTGGCCGGCGATCCGCGCCGAGCAGGTCTTCCGCACCCTCGCCGGCGCCTACGCGGAGACGGCCGCGTCGATCGCCGGTTCGGTCCTCGACACGATCCCGGTCGACGGCCCCTGAGAACCGGTTCCCGGTCGATTCCCGGAACGGTTCCGCGAACGTTCCCGCGAATGTTTCCGCACGCGCCGAGTGACCTGCCGTTGACGTCCCGGTAACCAAGCCCTACCTTCGCGGCAAGGGATTCGGAACATTATCGAGAGCATGCCGCCAACCGCCGCCTCCGTTTGTCGGCAGCCGTCGCCCGAACGCGTCACACCGGCGTTCACCAGCGTGAACGCATTCACCACCGTGAACGCGGAAGGGTCGGCGGAATCGGGTGGACAACGCCCGTTCAGCACAGGAGGCTCTTGTGGGCAAGCGCAGGAGATTAGCGTCGCTCGCCGCGGTGGCGAGCGCATTCGTGGTCGCGGTGGCGGTTCTGCTGGTGCCCTCGGCATCGGCCGCGACGTTGTTCGGCGACGACTTCGAGGACGGCGACTCGACCGGCTGGAGCTCCAGCGGCGGCAGCTGGACGGTCGTCGCCGACGGGTCGCGGGCCTGGCGCCAGTCCGGCACCAGCACGGACGCCCGGGCGTCGGCGGGCGTGGTCTGGTCCGGCCAGTCGGTGCAGGCCCGGGTCAAGCCGACCGCGTTCAACGGCACGAACCGGCACGTCGCCGTGACCGCCCGGGTGCAGAACACCGGCAACTACTACTACCTGGCCCTGTCCAACGCGGGCGCCGCGGTGCTCGGCAAGCGCGTCGGCGGCGGGCACACCACCCTGGCCACCGCGCCCGCGTCGGTGACCGTCGGCAGCTGGCACACCGTGCGGCTGGAGGTGTTCGGCAGCACGCTGCGCGGCTTCGTGGACGGCGCGCAGGTCGTGACGGCGACCGACGCCACGTTCGGCAGCGGCCGGATCGGTGTGGCGACCTACTACGCGGCGGCGACGTTCGACGACGTGCTGGTGACCGACGTGGCGGGTCCCGGCGGGCCGACGAGCACCACCACCACGACCACCACGTCGCAGCAGCCCGGCACCTGCGCCACCTCCGGCCGCCCGGCCGGGTTCGCCTCCGTCACCGCGTGGGGCCAGAGCGGCACGACCGGCGGCGCGGGCGGTCCCACGATCGAGGTCGACACGGCGGCGGAGTTCCTGGGCGCGATCGCGCAGGCCGGACCGCTGAACATCTGCGTGCGCGGCATGATCGCGCTGCCCGGTCCCATGCACAACGTCACCTCGGACAAGACGATCGTCGGCATCGGGTCGGCCTCCGGCCTCACCGGCGGCGGGCTGAACATCGGCCTGCCGGTCTCCGACGTCACCTCGCCGCCCGCCGACGCGGTGCGCAACGTCATCGTCCGCAACCTGGTGTTCCGCGACTGGGCCGACGACGCGATCAACGTGCAGATGTTCTCGCACCACGTGTGGATCGACCACAACGACCTGTCGAACGGTTACGACGGCGCGATCGACATCAAGCGCGGCTCCAGCTACGTCACCGTCTCCTGGAACCACACCCACAACCACACCAAGAACATGCTGCTCGGCCACGACGACGGCAACGGCGCGCAGGACGTCGGCCGGCTGAAGGTGACCTACCACCACAACTGGTTCGACAAGACGCCGCAGCGCAACCCGCGGGTCCGGTTCGGCGAGCCGGTGCACATGTTCAACAACTACTACCTCTACAACACCGACGTCGGCGTGGCGTGCCAGGCGGACTCGGGCTGCGTCGTCGAGGGCAACTACTTCGAGGACGTCGAGGAGCCGGTGAGCAACAGCTACGCCGGTCCGGGCGGGCGGTGCGTGGCGCGGAACAACGTGTTCGTCGGCGAGTCGGGTCAGCCTGATTGCAGCGGCAGCGTGCAGGAGCCGCGCGACTACTACCCCTACACGCTGGACGACCCGAACACCGTGAAGGCCACCGTCATGGCCGGCGCGGGCGTCGGCAAGATCGGCTGATCGACCCGCCCTCCCGACGACCGCGCGTGTCGAACCCTCAGGCCCCGGGGGTTCGACACGCGCGAGGGTCAGGAGACGGCGGCGACGGCGGCGAGGATCTGGTCGGCCACCTCGGTCGGGCGGGAGAGGGCGATGGCGTGCGAGGCCTCCACCTCGACGGTGGTCGAGCCCAGCCGGTCGGCGGCGGCGCGCTGCGAGTCCGGGTTGATGGCGTTGTCCGCCGTCGCCACCACGAACCACGACGGCAGGGTCTTCCAGGCGGGCTCGACGGACAGCGGCTCACCGAGGGCGCGGGCCGCGATCGGGCGCTGGCTGACCGCGGCGGTGGCGGTGACCGAGTCCGGCAGGTCGGCGGCGAACACGCTCGGGAAGGCGTCGCGGCGGATCGTGAACTCCGTGTCGCTGCCGTCCCCATCGGGGAACCGCCGCGGCACGAGGGACGTGTTCAGCTCCACCGGCGGGAAGTCCTCGACCGAGCTCAACGCGCTCTGGCCGCGGTCGACGCCGAACGACGCCACGTACACGAGGGCCTTGGCGTTCGGCGTCTTGGCGGCGGCGTGCGTGATCACCGGGCCGCCGTACGAGTGGCCGACCAGCACGACCGGCCCGTCCACCTGGCCGGCGACGCTCGCCACGTAGTCGCCGTCGTGCGCCAGTCCGCGCAACGGGTTGCTCACCGCGAGCGCCTCGACGCCCCGCGCCCGCAGCAGGTCGATCACCCGGGCCCAGCTCGAACCGTCGGCGAACGCGCCGTGTACCAGGACGACGGTGGGGGTCTGGCCGGTCATCGTGTGCTCCTCGGTTCGTCGTGCGATGCGATGACATAAACCTAGTGCACGATTGAGTTGTGTACAAGGTAATGATGACCGTGACGATCTTCACGTCGGGTCGTTGGACCAACCGCGCGACCGACGCGCCCTGACCGACCGGAGGAACCCGATGCGCCTGGTGCTCCCACTCGTGGTCGCGGCCTTCGCCCTGACCCCGCCCGCCGCCGCGAGCGCCGATCACCCCGCGCCGGACCACGTCTGCGTCGCGAGCGTGCCGGAGACCGATCCGCTGCGACCGGGACCGGTGAGCATCTGCGTCAGCGTCTTCAAGCCGGCCGACGCCTCCCCGGGCAACCCCGCGCCGGTGCTCCTGCACAGCCACGGCTGGGGCGGCAGCCGCACGTCCGCGCCCGGCTCGTTCCGGCGGTACCTCGACGCGGGGTTCGGCGTGGTCAGCATCGACCAGCGCGGTTTCGGCGAGAGCGGCGGCAAGGCGCACGTGCAGGACCCGGCGTTCGAGGGCGAGGACGTCATCCGGGTGATCGACCACGTCGCCTCGCTGGACTGGGTCCGGGAGAACGGCCCGGGCGACCCGGTTCTGGGCGCCATCGGCGGTTCCTACGGCGGCGGCTTCCAGTTCGCCGGCGCGTTCACCGAGGTCTCGAAGACCGGCCGCACCCGGTTCGACGCGCTCGCGCCGCAGATCACCTGGCACTCGCTGAACGACAGCCTCGCCCCGCGCGAAGTCGTCCGCACCACGTGGGTCACCGGCCTGTACGCCGCCGCGCTCGACGCGCACACCTCCACGATGCACGCCGGCTACGCCGAGGGCCTGCTCACCGGCGACTGGCCCGCCACCATGGACGAGTTCTTCCGCGACAACGGCCCGGCGCACCACGCCGCCGCCGGCCGCCGGCTGGACATCCCGGTGCTGCTGCGCCAGGGCATCAGCGACAACCTGTTCCCGCTGGACCAGGCGATCGACAACTTCGACCGCGCGCTGACCCCTCGTGCCCGCGCGAACAGCCTGCTCATCGGCTACAACGGCGGTCACGCGCTGCCCAACGCCATCCCCGCCGGGTACGCCGTCGCGGGTGACGAGTGCTCCGCGCGGCAGGGCGGCTACGACGACCTCGAACTGCGGTTCCTGGCCGAGAACCTCCAAGGCGCGCCACGCACCACCACCGGCCACGGCCGCTACCAGCTCATGACCGCCGAGGGCGGCTGCGTCACCGTCGACTCCGTCGCGCCGACCACCACCGCCGCCCTGCCGGACGTCGTGACCACGGCCGGCCTCGGGCTGCCCCAGGCGATCAGGATCGCGGACGGGCCGCTCACCGTCGCCGGGTCGCCCGCGCTCGACGCCGTCGTCAGCACGCTCGGCCTGGACAGCCGCGCCTTCTTCGCGCTCAGCGTCGGCACGTCACCCCTGACCGCCAAGGTGATCCAGCACAACGTGCTGCCGCACCGCGAGCGGGGCCTGAACCCGGGCGTCCGGCGGACGATCGAGCTGCCGGCGGTCGCCGCGACCGTCCCGGCCGGCCAGTCGCTGTTCCTCACCGTCACGCCGATCTCGGACATGTTCCCCCTGCACGGCAGCCGCACGCCGGGCGTGATGGTGCTGCGGGACGTCACCGTGCGCCTGCCCGTGCTGGAACGGTTCGGCCGCACGACCCCGTGAGCCGGCCGGCGCGGCCGACCGCGACGGAGGAGTTCGCCCGCCGGGCGCGTTACCCCGGCGCGTCGACCGTGGCCGTCTCGACGGTCCAGGCGCGGGTCTGGTCGGTGAGGGTGATGCCCAGTCCCGGCCGGTCGGAGAGGTGCATCCGGCCGCCGCGGGTTTCCAGCCGCTCGTTGAACAGCGGGTGCAGCCAGTCGAAGTGCTCGACCCAGGGCTCGCGCGGGTAGGCGGCGGCGAGGTGGACGTGGATCTCCATGGCGAAGTGGGGTGCGAGTTGGAGGTGGTGGTGGTCGGCGAGGGTGGCGAGCTTGAGGAACTGGGTGATCCCGCCGACGCGGGGCGCATCGGGTTGCAGGACGTCCACCGCGCCGGCGCGGATCAGCTCGTAGTGCTCGGCGACGCTGGTGAGCATCTCGCCGGAGGCCACGGCGGTGGTCAGCGACCGGGCCAGTTCGGCGTGCCCCTCGACGTCGTGGGCGTCGAGGGGCTCCTCGATCCAGACCAGGTCGAACTCCTCCAGCGCCCGGCCGGTGCGCAGGGCGGTGGGGCGGTCCCACTGCTGGTTGGCGTCGACCATCAGCGGCACGCCGTCGCCGAGGTGCTCGCGGACGGCCGCGACCCGGCGCAGGTCCTCCGCCCGGTCCGGCAGGCCCACCTTGATCTTGATGCCGCCGACGCCGGCGTCCAGGGTGCGGGTGGCGTTGTCCTTGATCTGCCCGATGGTCTCGTGCAGGAACCCGCCGGAGGTGTTGTAGCAGCGCACGGAGTCGCGGTGCGCGCCGAGCAGCTTCGCCAGCGGCAGGTCCGCCCGCTTGGCCTTGAGGTCCCACAGCGCGATGTCGAACGCGGCCAGCGCCTGCGTGGCCGCGCCGCTGCGCCCGACCGACGCCCCGGCCCAGACGAGCTTGGTCCACAGCCTGCCGATGTCGTTGGGGTCCTCGCCGACCAGGTCGGGCGCGACCTCGCGGGCGTGGGCGAACTGGGCGGGTCCGCCGGCGCGCTTGGAGTAGGAGAACCCGATGCCCTCCAGCCCGGCCTCGGTGCGGATCTCGGCGAACAGCACGGCGACCTCGGTCATCGGCCGCTGCCTGCCGGTGAACACCTTGGCGTCGCTGATCGGGTTCGGCAGGGGCAGGGTCACCGACGACAACGTCACGGCGCGGATCCGGTCGGCACTGGTGGACATCGGGCTCCTTCTCCTCGGGTGCGGGCGGTCAGGCGATCCGCCCGACCAGGGCGGTGAGGCGGGCGAGCTCCTCGTCGGTCAGGTCGGTCAGCGGCGGGCGGACCGGGCCGCCGTCCCGGCCCACGGCGGTGAGCCCGGCCTTGACGATCGACACCGCGTACCCGCGCTCCCGGTCGCGGATGTCGAGGTAGGGGATGACGAACTCGCGCAGCATCCCGTAGACGGCGGTCCGGTCCTGGGCGCGGACGGCGGCGTAGAACCGCAGCGCGAACTCGGGCACGAAGTTGAACAGCGCCGAGGAGTACGTGGTGACGCCGAGCTGGAGCAGCGGCAGGGCGAACGTCTCCGCGGTCGGCAGGCCGCCGATGTAGATCAGCCGGTCGCCGACGCGGGCGTAGGTGCGGGTCAGCTGCTCGACGTCGCCGACGCCGTCCTTGAGCCCGATCAGGTTGGGGTTGCGGTCGGCCAGCTCGGCGACGGCCACGTCGGTCAGCACGGCGTTGGCCCGGCTGTAGACGATCACGCCGAGCCCGGTGGCCCGGCACACCGCGGAGACGTGCTCGACCAGGCCCCGCTGGCCGGCCTCGGTGAGGTAGGGCGGGAACAGCAGCACACCGTCCGCGCCGGCGGCCTCGGCGGCCCGCGCCTGGGCGACCGACACGGCGGTGGCGCCGGTCGCGGGCGCGACGACGGGCACCTTGCCGCCCACCTCGTCCACCGCGACGCGGACCACCCGGTCCACCTCGGCCGGCGTCAGCGAGAACCCCTCGCCCGTGCCGCCCGCGGCGAACAGGCCGGCCACGTCGAAGCTCGCCTGCCAGGCCAGGTGCTCGCGGTAGCGGTCCTCGGCGAACCGCAGGTCGGCGTCGAAGTGGGTGACCGGGAAGGAGAGCAGCCCGGAGGCGAGGCGGTCGGCGAGTGCGGCTGGGTTCATCACCCCTCCACCGTATGGAGCAGGAGTGATGCTTGTCCAAGAGCTGTTCAGCATTGCGCGATACCTGAAGGGCATCACTCGAACGGCGTGC
This sequence comes from Actinosynnema sp. CA-299493, assembly GCF_050946825.1. Lineage (NCBI taxonomy): Bacteria > Bacillati > Actinomycetota > Actinomycetes > Pseudonocardiales > Pseudonocardiaceae > Actinosynnema > Actinosynnema sp. CA-299493. The sequence goes on along the minus strand of NZ_CP191993.1, from coordinate 5,448,048 downwards.
GGCCCTCCAGGACGCTCAACGTCCGCCACAGCGCGGGATTCGCCGAGGCCTTCAACCACAGCAGGTGCAGTTCCACCGGCTCGGCCACCGCCGTCTCCAGCCGGGCGAACTCGACGCCGTCGATGCGCAGCCGCGCCGCCGACTCCGGCACGAACGCGACACCCCGGCCGGCCGCGACCAGCCAGAGCATGGTGAGCACCTGGCTGACCGTGTGCACGGTGTTCTCCGGCGCGATCGGCACCGTGCGCACGACCAGGTCGTAGAAGTACCGCGCGTCGGTGGGCGAGTGCATGACGACCGGCTCGCGGACGACGTCGGCGGCCGTCGCGGCCCGTCCCAGCGCCGCCAGGGGATGGCCGCCGGGCACGGCGACCAGCAGCCCTTCCCGGTGCAGCAGCCGGGAACCGAAGGTCGAGTCGTCGAACGGGGGCCGGCCGAGCCCGAGGTCGATCTCCTCGTTCACCAGCCCGGAGACCTGCTCCCGGGTGACCAGCTCGACCAGCTCCACGTCCACGTCCGGCAGCTGCGCGGCGAGCTCGTCCAGCAGCCGGCCGAGGATGCCGTAGGTCGCCGCCGCGGTGAACCCGACCCGCACCACGCCGCTCGACCCGGACGACACCCGCCGGGCCAGCTCCGGCGCGGTCTCGGCCAGCGACAGCAGCCGCCGCGCCTCGACCAGGAACACCTCGCCCGCCGCGGTGAGGGTGACCCGCCGGTTGTCCCGGATCAGCAGCTGCGCGCCGACTGCCCGTTCCAGCTTCTGGATCTGCCTGCTCAGCGGCGGCTGGGTCATCGCCAGCCGGGAGGCGGCCCGGCTGAAGTGCAGCTCCTCGGCGACGGCTACGAAACCCCGTAGCTGCTCCAGCGTGAACGCCATGCGGGGAAGGTATCAACCCTGGTCACACCGCGTGCGACGGGAGAGGATGGGTCGCATGGGCCTCCCACGCCGTACCGCCGGTCCCGTCCTGGCCGTGTTGCTGCTCTGCGGGCTGGTGACGGCGCCCGCCTCCGCCGCGACGGCGTTCAAGGTGGTGCAGATGAACCTCTGCAACAGCGGCGTCGCCGGGTGCTACCAGGGCGGGCTGGCCGTGGCCGAAGCCGTGACGATGATCCAGCGCCGCGTGCCGGACGTCGTGTCGGTGAACGAGGTGTGCCTGTCCGACCTGCCCCGGCTGACCGCCGCCGTGGGCGCCGCCGCCGAGTACCAGTTCGCGTTCGCGCGCCGGAAGTCCACGGGCACGAACATCGAGTGCACGGAGGGCAGGGGCGCCTACGGCAGCGGGATCATCGTCAAGGAGGGCATCAGGACCAGCGGCCAGAACACCTACACCGCGCAGGACAGCGGCGACGAGGTCCGCGCCTGGGCTTGCGCGCTGAGCGAGGTGCGCGGCTTCACCGCCTGCACCACCCACCTGAGCACGACCGGCACGACGGCGTCGGCGCAGTGCGCGGAGCTCGTGCCCGCGACGGTGCTGTCCTACGACCCGACCGGTTCGGCCACGACCAGGCACGTGGTCTCGGGCGACCTGAACCTGAGGTACAACCCCGGTTCGGCGACGAACGCCCAGAACTGCGTGCCGTCGGGCTGGTTCCGCAAGGGGGACGGCGACGTGCAGCACGTCATCGCCCGCACCCTGACGTTCGTGTCGACCCAGGAATACGCGATGTACCGCACGGACCACTCGGCGTTCGTCGTGAACTACACCTTCTGACAGGTCAGTCGGCCGGGTCGAGGGCTGCTCGGAGCAGGCGGACGGCTTTCGGGCCGACGCCGTGCACCGCCAGCAGCTCCGCGTCGGTCAGGCCGGCGACCTGGGCCAACGTGGTCACGCCTGCGCCGGTGAGCGCTTGCGTGGCGGGTCGGCCGATGCCCTTGGGCAGGTCGCCGACCTCACCGGCGGCGGCGGACCCCGCGGCCGAGACCGGTGCGGCGAGGCGCTCCGGCGCCCGCCAGAGCCACGCCCGTCGGACCCAGTGGTCGAGCTGCTGACCGTCGACGTCCCCGAGTGGGACGCGCACGCCGATCGACGTCGCGCCGCGGGTCAGCCGCTCGGCGGTCGGGTGCGCCGCGAGGACCTGCTCCGCCTCCGCCTCCGGGAGGGCGAGGTGGACGAAGCCGTGCTCGTCCACCGAGGCGAACCGCTTGCCGCGCACGGTGAACGCGGTCCGGGCGGGCGTGGAGTCGTCCCGCACCGCCTCGGGCAGGGACAGCGCGGTCTTGCGCAGTCGGGCGATCGTCGTCACGCGGGGATTCCACCACGCCGGCGCCGGCCGCCACCCGTCCCACCTCCGTCGTGGTGACACCGGGGTCCGCCGCAGCCCGGGATCCGCCGTTCGCGGTGACGGCCAGTTGAGACTCGAAACTTCCGCGAAACGTCTGGTAGGTGGGTTGATCGCGACCTGATAGTGACAGCGCTCGCCCGACGGAAGGGGTTTCACGATGCGGTGGAGAACGGTGCTGGTGACCACTGGCCTGGTGCTCGGCTTGAGCTCGGCGCCGGCGAGCGCGGCCGAGCCGGTGATCGTCGACTCGACCAGGCACGGTGGCCGCACGGTCGCGTTCACCTTCGACGACGGGCCCAACCCTGCCGACACGCCGCGCCTGCTCGAAGTCCTGCGCCGCCACCACGTCAAGGCCGTGTTCTGCCTCTGGGGCGACTACGTCGAGGCCAACCCGCAGCTGGTGCGCAAGATCGTCGCGGGCGGGCACACCCTCTGCAACCACAGCATGCACCACGACGACATGGGCCAGTGGACGCCCGAGCAGGTCGAGGCCGACCTGAGGCAGACCAGCGCCGCGATCCACCGCGCCGCGCCCGGTGCGCCGATCCGCTACTTCCGCGCGCCCTACGGCAGTTGGGGCCAGAGCCCGCAGGTCGCGGCCAAGCTCGGCATGACCCCGCTCGGCTGGAAGCTCGCCATCGGCGACTGGGAGCCGCCGGGCGTCGACGAGCTGGTGCGCCGGGTCAAGGACGGCCTCACCGACGGCGCCGTCGTCCTGATGCACGACGGCCCGGCTGAGCGCGGCCAGACCGTGGACGCGGTGGCCCGCCTGATCCCCGAACTGCGCGCCGACGGCTGGCGCTTCGACCGCCCCGCCCGTCGCTGAGGAGTGCCGACCGTGAAGCGTGCCACGACGGCGGCGTTGGCCGCCCTGCTGCTCCTGCTGCCGACCGCGGCCTCCGCGTCGCCGCGACCGACCTGGGTGGGCGCGTGGGCGACCTCGCCCACCACCGTCCCCGCCTCGGACACCACGGCGTTCGAGGACCAGACGCTGCGCCAGGTCGTGCACCTCGGCGTCGGCGGCAGCGCGGTCCGCGTGCGGCTGTCCAACGAGTTCGGCGCCCAGCCGCTGGTGATCGGGGAGGCGCGCGTCGCACGGCGTGCGGGCACGGGTTCGGCGGTCCAGCCCGGCAGCGACCGGCGGCTGACGTTCGGCGGTCGCGCGTCCGCGACCCTGCCGCCCGGCACACCGCTGCTCAGCGACCCCGTGGCGCTGCCCGTCGAAGCCGACTCCGACCTCGTGGTCAGCATCCACCTGCCGCTGCGCACGCCCGGGAACACCGTGCACGCGTTCCCGTTCCAGGACGGGTACGTCGCGGCGGGCAACGTCACCGGCCGCGCGGAGATCACGCCGACCGCCGTGCTCGGCAAGTGGCACTTCCTCACCGGCGTCAGCGTGTCGGGCGGCAAGCGCGGGTCGACCGTGGTGGCGTTCGGCGACTCCATCACCGACGGCGCGGAGACCACGCGCGGCGCGAACCGCCGCTGGCCCGACGTCCTCGCCCGCCGCTTCCAGGGCGAGCGGGGCCTGCGGCACCTGGGCGTGGTCAACGAGGGCATCAGCGGCAACCGGCTGCTGCACGACCCCAACCCGCCCGTCGGCCACCCGGCGGAGGGCTACGCGGCGTACTTCGGGCAGGCCGCGCTGCGCCGCTTCGACCGGGACGTGCTGGCCCAGCCCGGTGTCGGGCACGTGGTGGTGCTGCTCGGCGTCAACGACCTCGGCCACCCCGGCACGAGCGCGCCGCTGTCGGAGAAGGTCACGGCGCAGGACATCATCGGCGCGCACCGGCAGCTGATCGCCCGTGCCCACGACCAGGGCCTGCGCATCCACGGCGGCACCATCACGCCGTTCCGCGACGACGCGTTCGGCTTCTTCAGCCCCGAGAACGAGGCCGCTCGCCAGACCGTCAACCACTGGATCCGCACCAGCGGCGAGTACGACGGCGTGATCGACTTCGACCGCGCCGTCCGCGACCCCCGCCAACCCGATCGCCTGCTGCCCGCCTACGACAGCGGCGACCACCTGCACCCGAACGACGCCGGCATGGCCGCGATGGCGGAGGCCGTGCCACTGCGCCTGTTCCGGTGACGCGGTGCGGGGCCGCCCACGACACCGGGCGGCCCCGCACCCGCGCCCAGGTGCGCCGGGGACCGGATATGACCGGTCGCCGGGAATAGGCAATCTGGGAGAGGTCCGACCGGGATGCGCGGAGGTAGGCTCAGGTCATACCCCTGGTGGGTATGGAACCGGAGGTTGAACCGCATGTCCGAGGAGAATGGCGCCCTCTCCGACGAGGCGCAGCAGACCGGGCTCGACTTCGTGGTCAAGGGCATGAGCTGCGAGGGGTGCGCCGCCAGCGTGACCAACGCGGCCCGCCGGGTGCCCGGTGTCACCCGGGTCAAGCTCGACCTCGACGCCGCCACGCTGCGCGTCGTGGGCACGACCGACGTCGAAGCGGTCACCGCGGCCGTCAAGAACGCGGGCTACGTGCTCGAACGCGCGTGATGCCAGGCCGGCGCCGCCGCGGCCACGGCGGCGCCGGCCATTCCCATCCGTGTGCCGCGGGTCCCCGCCGGACGCGGCACTAGACCGACATCGACGGCACGAGCGGTCGGCGGGTCGACTCGACGCCGAAGGCGCGCCACGCGGTGGCCAGCGCGGCCACGGCGGCGCTGATCACCGGTGGTTCGGCGGCGAACGGCAGCCGCAGCCGGTCGGCGCTGCCGCCCGTCGGGTCGAGCGAGCCGCCCGGCAGCACGGCCACCCCGTGCCGCAACGCCACCTGGGCGTACGAGGCGGCGTCCGCGTCGGGCAGCCGCACCCACAGCGTCTGACCGCCCTCGGCGGGCGCGAACTCCCACTCCGGCAGCTCCTCCCGCACCCGCGCGCACAGGTGGTCGTGCTGCCGCCGCAACGCCGTCACGCGCTCCGACCGCACGGCGGCGAAGTCCGCCAGCAGCTCCACCGCCGCCCACTGGTCCAGCACCGCGCTGCCCAGGTCGTGCACCGCCTTGAACCGGGCCAGCCGGGCGACGAGCGCCGCGTCGGCCCGCACCCAGCCGACCCGCAGCCCGCCCCACACCACCTTGCTCAACGACCCCACCGTGATCGCGCCGGCCGCGGGGGGCGGCGCCGGCGCCCCGCTCAGGTCCAGGTCGGCCAGCGCCTCGTCGAACACCAGCGGCACGTCGCCGGCCGACCGGGTCAGGCGCGCGCGTGCCAACGGGCTCATGGACGAACCGGTGGGATTGCGGAACGCGGGCATCGCGTACACCAGCGCCGGCGTGCGGCGGCCCAGCGCGCCCACGAGGTCGTCGTCCGCGCGGACCACCGCGCCGACCTCCCGGAACAGGTCCAGCGCGCCGGGGTACGTCGGCGCCTGCACCAGCACCTCGTCACCCGGCCGCACGAGCGCGCGCGTCAGCAGCGCCAACGCCTGCTGCGCCCCCGTCGTCACCAGGATCTGCCCCGCAGTCGTCGGCACGCCGAGGTCGCGGTACCGGGCGGCGAGCGCCGCGCGCAACGCCGGGTGCCCGGACGGGTGGTAGCCCAGGCCCTCGCCCGCCAACCGGTCCACCGCCCGCCGTTGGGCCTCGACCAGCCGACCGGGCGGCGCCATCGGCCCGGCGCAGGCGAACTGGAGCACGCCGTCGGGCGGTTCCAGCAGGTTCACGAACATCGGGTTGGCGGTCTCCTCGCGGGCCGCCGCGCGTCCACCCGACGACACCCACGTGCCGCTGCCGCGCCGCCGGGCCAACCGGCCCTCCTGCCGGAGCAGGTCGTACGCCGCGATCACGGTCGTCCGGCCGACCGCGAGACCCGAGGCCAGCGTCCGGTCCGGCGGCAGCACGGTCCCCGACGGCAGCAGCCCCTCGTCGATCAACTCGCGCAGCCGTGCCGCCAGCAGCAGGTACAGCGAACCCCGACCGGCGGACCAGCGCCCGAGGCGGCCCGCCAGGTCGTCCACGGAGAGTGGTTTCATGATGAGACCAATCTAGGCGAATTGGCTCTCACCCCACACCGCTTCATGACCGATGCTCACCTCATGCAAGCCGAGACCCGCGTCGCCCGCACCGCGGTGCCCGCGTTGACCAGCACGCCCCTGTCCGTGCCGCTCTACCAGACCTCCAGCTTCGCGTTCGACGACCTCGACGCCCTCGCCGACGGGATGACCCGACCCGACGGCGCGTTCGTCTACACGAGGTTCGGCAACCCGACCGTCCGGGCGCTGGAGGACGCGGTGGCGTCGCTCGAAGGCGGCACGGCGGCGTTGGCCACCTCGTCGGGCATGGGCGCGATCAACGCGGTGCTGCTCGCGAACCTCCGGTCGGGCGACCACATGATCGCCCAGAGCGCGCTCTACGGCGGCACGCTCGCCCTGCTGCGCGACCTGGAGGAGCGCTGGGGCGTCGCGGTCACCTACGTCGGCGGCCACGACCCGGACGAGGTGCGCGCGGCGCTGCGGCCCGAGACGAAGGTGCTCTACCTGGAGACCATCGCCAACCCCACCGGCCACGTCAGCGACCTGCCCGCGCTCGGCGCCGCCGTGCCGGACGGCGTCCTGGTGGTCGTGGACAACACGTTCGCGTCGCCGCTGCTGTGCCGGCCGATCGAGCACGGCGCGGACGTGGTCGTCCACTCGACCACCAAGTACCTCGGCGGGCACAGCGACGTGACCGGCGGCGTCGCGGTGTTCGCCGACGACGCCCGCTACCGCTCGACCTGGCAGCACTCGGTCGAACTGGGCGTCACCCCGGACCCGTTCGCGGCCTGGCTCACGATCCGCGGCCTGCGGACCCTGGCGCTGCGCGTGCGCAAGCACGAGGAGAACGCCGGGATCCTGGCCCGCCGCCTGGCCGGGCACCCGGCGGTGCGCGTGGTGCACTGGCCCGGGCTCGACACGCACCCCAGCCACGCCGTCGCGACCCGGTTCGTCGACGGCTTCGGGAGCACCTTCTCGTTCGACGTGGCGGACGTGGCGGCGGGCCGGAGGTTCGTCACCGGCGTCGAGCTGATCCGGCTCGCGCCGTCCCTGGGCGGCACGGAGACGTTGGTGCTGCACCCCGCCAGCACCTCGCACCGGCAGTTGGACGACGAGCAGCTCACCGCGAGCGGCATCACCGGCGGCACGATCCGGCTGTCGGTGGGCATCGAGGACGCCGACGACCTGTGGCGGGACATCGCCCAGGCCCTGGACCGCTGACGGGCGGCAGGTACTGGTCCTCGCCCGCGACCTCGTAGACGCTGGACGCCTCGAACGGCAGTTCGGAGGACAAGGGCCGGCAGGCGGACGGAAGCCCGGCGACCGGGCGCGACGCGCTCCGGGGCTCAGGCGGGCGGCGCGGTGCTCTCGCGGACGACGAGCGTGGTGGCCAGTTCGACGCGGGGCTGGGGGAGTGGTCCGCCCGCGGCGAGGGTGAGCAGCATCCGGGCCGCCGTCGCGCCCATCTCGGCCAACGGCTGCCGCACGGTCGTCATCGGCGGGCAGCACCAGCGGGTGTTGTCGATGTCGTCGAAGCCGACCACGCTGAGGTCGTGCGGTATGCGCAGGCCGAGCCGCCACGCCGCGGTGTAGACGCCGAGCGCCTGGAGGTCGTTGCCGCACAGCACGGCGGTCGGCCGGTCCGGTCGGGCCAGCAGCTCGCGGCCCAGTTCGCGGCCCTGCTCGAAGGTGAACTCGCCGGTGCGCACGAGCCGGTCGTCCAGCGCCGTGCCCGCGGCGTCCATCGCGGCGCGGCAGCCTTCCAGGCGGGCGCGGGCGCCCAGGGAGTCGGTCGGCCCGCCGACCACGCCGATCCGCCGGTGCCCGAGGTCGAGCAGGTGCCGCGCGGCCGTGATGCCACCGCTCCAGTTCGTCGCGCCGACCGACGGGATGGCGTGCAGCGGTTCGCCGGACGGGTCGAGCGCCACCAGCGGGATCGCGCTCGCGGCCAGCAGCGCGTGCTGCTCCGGCGTGAACGCCGAGTACACCGCGATCACCCCGAGAGGGTGTCTGGCCAGCAGTTTCTCGGCCCACGACCGACCGGGCGAGGTCGGCTCGACCACCTCGGTGAACGCGACGGCCAGCTCGTGCTCCCGCGCCACCGGTTCGACACCGCGCATGATCTCGACCGCCATGTGGCGTTCGAGCCCGTAGAACACCACTTCGAGGATGGCCGAGGGCGCGATGGCGTCCGGGCGCCGGTAGCCGTGCTCGCGCAGCAGGGCCTCGACCCGTTGCCGCGTCTCCGACGCCACGCCCGCCCGGCCGTTCAGCACCTTCGACACGGTCGGCTTGGACACCCCGGCGAGCCGGGCGATCGTCCCGACCGTCAGCTCGCCGCGCCGCCGCCCCCGCCGGCCGTCCGCGATGCTCCCCGTCACGGCCGAAGTGTACGTAGCCGGCCGTCACGGACCGTTCGTGATCGCGCAACGCCCGCACGTGCCGACCGTTCGGAGTACCGAAGTGCCGTCCGTTCCCTCTGGCGGTCCCGCGCGTTGTGGATGCAGGCCCCTTGTCCGCGGGGGCGGTGGGGTGAATCCCGCATCCGCCAGTTGGATATGGTCCGACCTGAATCGCTCACCTACCGTGCTGGGAGGAAGACGTCCGGTGATCGGGCATCCCGACGAGCGCGCGCTGGAGCGGTGGGCGCGGGCGGACCTGACGGCACTGCGCGACGACCTGGACCACGCCCTCAACGCCGACGCGAGTTCGACGTACGGCTCGTCCGGCGTGCCGCGATCGTCCCGGCCGCCGTCGGACGCGGAGCTGATCGACGCCGTGCGCGGCGGGGAGATCCAGGCGTACGGGCAGCTGTTCGAACGGCACGTGCGGGCCGCCCGCAACCTGGCCCGGCACCTGGCCTGGTCGAACGCGGAGGCCGACGACCTGGTGTCGGACGCGTTCGCCAAGGTGCTCGACACGCTGCGCGCGGGAGGGGGACCGGATTCCGCGTTCCGCGCCTACCTGCTGACCGCGTTGCGCCACACCGCGTACGACAAGACGCGGCGGGACAAGAAGCTCAAGCTGGCCGACGACGTCGAAGCCGTGACGGGCGTGGAGAAGGTCACCACGGTGCCGTTCCACGACCCGGCCGTGGCGACGCTGGAGCGGGCGCTGGCCACCAGGGCGTTCGCCAGCCTGCCCGAGCGGTGGCAGACGGTGTTGTGGCAGACCGAGATCGAGGGCCAGTCCGCCGCCGAGCTGGCGAAGCTGCTGGGGTTGACCGCGAACGGCGCCTCGGCGTTGGCCTACCGGGCGCGCGAGGGGCTCAAGACCGCCTACCTCCAGGCGCACCTCGCGCACAGCCCCACGGACCGCTGCCGCGCCACCGTCGCGAAGCTGGCCGCCTGGACCAGGGGCGGCCTCACCAAGCGGGAGACCGCCCAGGTGGAGGCGCACCTGGACGAGTGCCCGACCTGCCCCGCGATGGCCGCCGAGCTGGCCGACGTCAACGGCACGTTGCGCGCCGTCGTCGCCCCGCTGGTGCTCGGCGCCGGTGTCTCGGGTTACCTGGCCACGACCGCCGGCGCCGCGGAGGCGGGCGCGGTGGTGGCGGGAGCGGGCGCGGCGGCCCACTCGGTCACGACGGCGCAGTGGCTCGGTGTGGCGGCCTCCGCCACCGCGATGGCCGCGGCCGTGGCGATGGGCCTGAACATCGGGCCGCCCGCGGCCTTGCCCGCGGTGGAGGCGCAGGCGCCCACCGTGACGGCCGACCACCGGACGTCCGGGGTCATCGCGGGGACGTCCGTGCGCCCCGCGGACTCCGCCGCGCCGGTGACCACGACCGGACCGTCCGACCAACCGTCCGGCCGCCCTGCCGACCAGCCGTCCGCGCCGGTCGCGTCCGACATCACCCCGACCGCCGAACCCGGGCCGCGGCAGCCGCTGGTCCCCGTCGTGCCGGACGGTTTCACCATGTCCACCGGCGGACCGCCCGTCGACCTCCCCGTCATCATCCGCAACACCGGCCCGACGCCCCTGTCTCCCACCACGCTGGTGCTGTCGCTGCCCGACGGTGTCCAGGTGGTGGGTCGGGGCAAGAACCTGCTGGGCGGGCCGCTCGTGCGACGGGAAGGCGCGGCGGCGGGGACGGTCGGGTGCCCGGCGGGCAAGGGCACGGTCACCTGCGTGGCCGAGGGCGAGCTGTCCGCCGGTGACTCGGTGACGTTCGTCCTGCGGCTGCTCGCCGGCCCGAAATCCGTCGGTGGCACGATCAGCGGCACGGTCACGGCCGGCTCCGGTCAGCCTGTTCCGGTCCAGCTGTCCGTCGTGGTCACGCCGAAGTAGACCGCGGGTTTGGCCCGTCCGTGCGCCGGGTACCCCCAGCCTTGTTCTTGCCTTGAAAAAACAGGGCGGCTGGAGGCTGGACCATGAGCACCGTCGAACTGCCCCGGGACGGCGTCGAGACCTTTCTCCCGGACACCCCTCCCGCGCCGGAGGAACTTCTCGCCCTGGTTGCCCGCACGCTGCCGGACGTCGGCGGGGACCGACTCGTGGACATCCAGGTGGTCGTCGCGCAGCTGGTCGGCAACTCCTACCTCCACGCCACCGGGCCGCGACGGCTGCGACTGCGCCGAGGGCCCGACGCCGACCTCGTGCGGATCGAGGTCGAGGACGGCAGCCCGAGCCGACTCCCGGTACTGGGGCGGCTCGACACCCCCGCACACGGTCGCGGCCTGCTCATGGTGAACCGGCTGTCGGTCAACTGGGGTCATCGGCCCCGTGCCGACCACAAGACGGTCTGGGCCGAGGTTCGACTGGCCTGAATCGTTCCGCACGCGGGGTCGCGCAAGGCGGTTACGGGAGGCGATTCGGTGACACCCACACCAGGCAGGCGTGGTCCGCGCGCGGGTTTCTCCTGCGACTGCCGGACGGGTGAGGGCACGACGGTGATCACGGTGTCCGGCGAGGTGGACATCGTGGCGGCGGACCGGATCCAGGAGCACCTCGTGCGCGACGAAGTGGGACCGGACGGGATCCGGCTCGACCTGGCCGGTGTGACGTTCATGGGCGTCGCGGGTCTGGCGGTGCTGCTGCACGCGGCAGACCTGTGCCGCGACCAGGGCATGGACCTGACGCTGGTGGCGTCACCCGAGGTCACGCGGGTGGTCGGGCTGATCGACGCGACCGCCGGGCTGGTCGACCACCTGATCCCCGTGGCGGTGGACCCGCGCTGAGGTCGGGCTCACTGTTTGCGGGTGGGGGCTGGGGGAACCCGGCACCTGTGCCCTGCCCCGAGGGGAGTGCCTAGTGCTGGAAGGCTTGTGTGGTGGACGTAGTCGAACGGTCCGGTGACCACGTCGACTTCGATCTGGAGGACACCGTTCCACCGGTGCGCCGCGCGCGGAGGTGGATCACCGAGAACGTCCCGGAACTGGACGGGTCGACGCTGCTCGACCTGCTGCTGATCGCCGACGCGTTGCTCACCAACGCGTTCGAGCACGCCACGGCCCCGCGGTGGTTGCGGTTGAGCCACCGGTCCGACGGGCACGTCGTGCGGGTGGAGGTGTACGACGCCAGCCCCGAACTGCTGCCCGTGCTGGGCAGGCCGGACGGGTGGGAGCCGCACGACCGGGGCCTGCTGCTGGTGAACCGGTTGGCCTCGCGGTGGGGTGTGGACCCGCAGAGCGCTTGCAAGGTCGTGTGGGGCGAAGTCGCCGCGTGACCGGGGCACGACGACCGAGGGCGGTCAGCCTTCGCCGTTCTTGCCGCCACCGCGTTTCCTGTCGTCGTCCTTCTTCTTGTGGTCCTCGTCGTCGTCCGCTTCGTCGAGGCGTTGCGAGGACAGGACTTCGTCCGCGTCGATCAGCGGTGTGCCGTCCTGGACCACGAGCCGCAGGCGGTGCGACTCGCGCGTTTTCCTGCCCCCGGGGCCGGTGAGGTCGATGCCGACGGTGACGGTGTCGGGTCCGGCAACCGTGGGCGGTGAGCTGACGACGAGTTCTTGGACGTCGCGCCAGGTCCTCTCGTACTGCTGGCGACCCGGCGCGCGCAGGCCGGGCCCGAGCCGTTCCCAGGCTTGGGCGGTGTTCTTCGGCAGCAACGCGTAGTACTCCGCGACCGCCTGCTCCAGCCGGGCGGGAGCGGGCGTGTCGCCGGACGACGACGTGGGCGTGACCGCGCCCGCGGCGTCGTCAGCCGGCCGAGCGCCGTTCGCCACCACCAGAACCAGCACGACGAGCCCGACCACAGCCGCCGCGGCCACCGCGACGAGCGCCATCCGCCCACCGCGCGCCGGTCGTGGTGCCAGGGCAGTCGGGTGCGGTGTCGATGACGTCGTCCGCACACCCGCCGGGTCCACCGGGTCCGCCGGGAGCAGACCGGTCGGTCGCGGTTGCGGTCCGACGTGGTCCTGGTCGGTCGGGCGCGCTGCGGGGACGTGGCCGGTCGCTCGTGGTGGGAGGTCGGCCGGGTTCAGGTCCAGCCGGGTCGCGGCAGGCCGCGTCACGTCCAGCGCGCGCAACCGGTCGGCGGCCTGCGCCATCGTCGGGCGAGCGGCCGGATCGGTGCGCAGCAGGTCCATCAGCACGTCGGTCAGCGGCCCGGCCTGCGTCGGCGGTGCGAAGCGGCCCGCGGCGACGGCGTGCAGCAGGGCGATCGCGTTGTCACCGTCGCCGAACGGCGGACGGCCCTCCACCGCCGCGTACAACGTGCCGCCGAGGGCGAACACGTCGGAGGCGTGCGCCGGCTCGCCGCCGCGCGCGACCTCCGGCGAGAGGAACGCGGGTGTGCCGGCCAGCAACCCGGTCCTGGTGACGGTGACGTCCCCGACCGCGCGGGCGATGCCGAAGTCCGTGATCTTCGCGGTGCCGTCGTCGGTCAGCAGGACGTTGCCCGGCTTGACGTCCCGGTGCACGATGCCGGCCGCGTGCGCCGCCGCCAGCGCGCCGGCGATCTGGCCGCCGATGGACACCACCCGTGCCGCGGGCAGCGGTCCGCGCGCGATCAGCTCGGCCAGGGTCCGCGCGGGCAGGTACTCCATGACGAGCACCGGCTTGCCGTCGTCCTCCACGACGTCGTGCACCGTCACCGCGTTCGGGTGCTGCAACCGCGCGGCGATCCGCGCTTCCCGCGCCGCCCGACCCACTGCCGCGACCGGGTCGGAGCCCTCGGGCACCACGAGTTGCTTGAGCGCCACCACGCGGTCGAGGCGCTCGTCCACCGCCTGCCACACCACGCCCATCGCGCCCGCGCCCACTCGCCCGCGCAGCCGGTACCGCCCGGCCACCAAGCGCCCCACGTCCATCACCAGCGAACCCCGCTTTTCCCGGCGCCAACCGGACAACCTTACGTCCCCCGGCCGGTTCGATCCGAGGTCGCGTCAGTGATCGCCCGCCGTCTTCGCCAGGTACACGGTGGCGGTCGCCTCGCGCTGCTGCAGCGGGTTGTCGAACCGGACGACCTCGGCGGCGACCTCGGCGAACCGGTCGGCGAGAGCCGCGGTGTAGTCGTCGTCCGGCGGGTCGTTGGACCACAGGGCGAACACGCCGCCGGGGTGCAGGCGGGCGGCCAGGCGGCGCAGGCCCTCGGGCTCGTAGAAGTCGGCGTTGCCGGGGTGCAGCAGGTGCCGGGGCGAGTGGTCGATGTCGACCACGATCGCGTGGAACAGGCGGTCGGGGTCGGTCGGGTCGAGCCCGCCGTCCGAGCGCGCCAACGCGAAGAAGTCGTCGTGGACGAGTCGGCAGCGCGGGTCGGAGGCCAACTCCTGCCCGCCGGGCAGCAGGCCGCGCCGGTGCCACTCGATGACCTCGCCGAGCGCGTCGACGACGACCACCGACCGCACGGCCGGGTTCGCCAGCACGGTCCGCGCGGTGTAGCCGAGGCCGAGCCCGCCCACGAGGACGTCCAGCGGCGCGGGCAGGCCGGCGAGCGCCAGGCGTGCCAGCTCCACCTCGGACACGGTGAACAGGCTCGACATCAGGAACTCGTCGTTGAGCTTGATCTCGTGGACCTCGCGGTCGAACACGGGGTCCCAACGGCGGCGAAGGACGAGTTCGCCCAACGGGGTCTGACACCAGTCGAGCTCCTGGAAACGCGCGCTCATCGGTTTACCTCCGGTTCGGCCGCCCATCGTCGCAGCACGCCTGGGACCGGGGTGACGGCGGGCCGCGCTGGGACTAGGCGGGCGCGTCGAGGAGTTCGGCGAGCAGCCCCCGGACGCGGCGGTCGATGTCGTCGCGGATGGGGCGCACGGCGTCCACGCCTCGACCCGCCGGGTCGTCGAGCTCCCAGTCGAGGTAGCGCTTGCCGGGGAAGACGGGGCAGGTGTCGCCGCAGCCCATGGTGATGACGACGTCGGAGGCCTCGACGTCCTCGCTGGTGAGCTTGGACGGCACCTCGGCGGTGATGTCCAGGCCCAGTTCGGCCACCGCGGCGGCGGCGGCCGGGTTGACCTCGTCGGCGGGGGCGGAGCCGGCGGAGCGGACCGTGACGCGGCCCAGCGCGTAGTGCCGCAGGAGCGCGGCGGCCATCTGGGAGCGACCGGCGTTGTGGACGCAGACGAACAGGACTTCGGGGTGCTCGCGGGTCAACGGACCTGTCCTTCGGTGACGGGCGCGGTGGTCGCCCGGGTGGTGGGTGGGGCGGGGTGGAGCGTCCGCAGCAGCGGCACGGCGACCGCCGCGGCGACGACCTGCGCCAGCACGAAGACCGGCACGGACGAGGGCGCGATCCCGGCGAAGGTGTCGCTGAACACCCGGCCGACGGTGATGGCGGGGTTGGCGAAGCTGGTGGAGCTGGTGAAGAAGTACGCCGCGCCGATGTAGGCGCCGACGGCGGCCGGCGCGAGGGCGGCCCGACCCGACCGGGCGAGCGAGAAGATCACCAGCAGCAGGCCGGTGGTGGCCACGACCTCCGACAACCCGTGCGCGACCGTGGCGCGCTCGGTGGTGCTGATGGTGATCGGCGCCGCTTCGAACATGACGTTGGCCGTCACCGCGCCGCTGACGCAGCCGAGCACCTGCGCCAGCGCGTACGACGGCACGTCCCGCCAGGGCAGGCCGCGGAACACGGCGTCGACCACGGACACGACGGGGTTGAAGTGGCCGCCGCTGACCGGTCCGAAGATCAGGATGATGGCGTAGAGGCCGACCGCGGTGGCGGCGGCGTTCTCCAGCAGTTGCAGCCCGACGTCGTGGGGTGAGAGGCGTTGGGCGGCGATGCCGGAGCCGACCACCAGGGCGGCGAGCAGCAGGCTGCCGAGGTACTCGGCCAGCAGCCGGTGAGGGAGCGGGCGGGGCATGGGCGATCCCTCTTCAGGCGGGGCGGACGGCGGGCGCGAGGCGGTCGACGCGGTCGGCGAGGTCGCGGTAGGCGGCGTCGAACGCGGTCGGCGTGCCGACGGCGGCCGGGTCGGGCACGGACCAGTGCAGCCGGTCTCCGCGGTCGGTGAGCTCTTCGTGGGCGTTGTCGCACACCGCGACCACGAGGTCGTCGGAACGCAGCACGTCGTCCAGGTGGCGGGTGCGGGCACGGGCCAGCGGCAGCCCGTGCGCGCGGGCGACGGCGACGGCCAGCGGGTGCACGCGCTCGGCGGGACGGGTGCCCGCGCTCGCCGTCGGCACCGGACTGCGCCGCTGCCACAGCGCGGCGGCCAGCTGCGAGCGCGCGGAGTTGTGGCTGCACACGAACACCACCCGCGGCGCCTGGCGCAGGCTCCCGGGCACGAGGTCGGTGAGCGCGGCGGTGCGCAGGCGCAGGTAGGTGCGCCGGTGGTCGCCCTCCGACCGGGACCGCTGCACGATGCCGGCCCGTTCGAGCAGCTTCACGTGGTGGGCGAGCAGGTTGCTGGGCAGCCCGAGCTCGCGACCGATCTCGCCGGGCGAGGCGTCGCCGAGCACGAGCAGGTCCACCAGGGCGAGCCGGGCGGGTTCGCCCAGGGCCGCGTGCACGCGTGCGCGCGCCACCGTGCCGGAAGGCCAGTCAGTGCTCATTGACTCAATGCTGCTTGAGCGAATAGCCGGAAGTCAACCCGGCGGCGCTCCGGCCCCGAACCTACCCTGACGTCACGGTAGGTTCGGGGCCGGCTACGGCCACTGCCTCAGGCCTCGATGACCACGGGGATGACCACGGGACGCCGCCGGTGGGTCCGGTACGCCCAGTTCTGCACCTCGCGGGCGATCAGCCGTTCGAGTTCCTCGAAGTCGGTGACGCCGCGTTCGCTCGCGCCGACCAGGGCCTTCTCGATGGCGGGGATCGCGGGCCGGAAGGTGGAGGCGTCGTGCTCGAAGCCGTGCGCGATGAAGTCCGGCGGTTCGGCCAGCCGGCGCGAGTCGAGGTCGACGATCGCCACGACGGTGATGACGCCTTCCTCGCCCAGGGTGCGGCGCTGGGCCAGCGAGGCCTCGGTGACGCCGCCGACGGTCTGCCCGTCGACGTAGACGTTGTGGATCTCGACCTTGCCGGTAATGCGGGCCCGGCCGTCCTGGAGGTCGACGACGTGGCCGTTGGCGGCGATCGGCACGCGGTCGCGGTCCACGCCGGTGCGCACGGCGAGCTCGGCGTTGGCGCGCAGGTGCCGTGCCTCGCCGTGCACCGGCAGCACGTTGGACGGCTGCACGATGTTGTAGCAGTAGACGAGTTCGCCGGCGCTGGCGTGGCCGGAGACGTGGACCTTCGCGTTGCCCTTGTGCACGACGTTCGCGCCGCGGTCGGTCAGGCCGTTGATGACCCGGTAGATGGCGTTCTCGTTGCCGGGGATGAGCGAGCTGGCCAGCAGCACGGTGTCGCCCTCCTCGACCTGGATCGAGTGGTCGCCGCCCGCCATGCGGGACAGCGCGGCCATCGGCTCGCCCTGGGAGCCGGTGCAGACCAGGGTCACCTGCTGGGCCGGCATCCGGTCCATGCGCTTGATGTCGACGACCAGGCCGTCGGGCACCTTGAGGTAGCCCAGCTCGGTGGCCACGCCCATGTTGCGGACCATGGAGCGCCCCACGAAGGCGACCTTGCGGCCGTGGGCGTGGGCGGCGTCGAGGACCTGCTGGATGCGGTGCACGTGGCTGGCGAAGCTGGACACGATGACCCGGCGCGGCGTGGTGCGGAACACCTCGTCGATGGCGGGGGCCAGGTCGCGCTCGGAGGTGGTGAAGCCGGGCACGTCGGCGTTGGTGGAGTCGACCAGGAACAGGTCGACGCCCTCCTCGCCGAGGCGGGCGAAACCGCGCAGGTCGGTGATGCGGCCGTCGAGCGGGAACTGGTCCATCTTGAAGTCGCCGGTGTGCAGCACGAGGCCGGCGGCGGTGCGGATGGCGACGGCGAGGCTGTCCGGGATGGAGTGGTTGACCGCCAGGAACTCCAGGTCGAACGGGCCGCGCGCGAGCCGCTGCCCCTCCTTCACCTCCACCGTGACCGGCGTGATGCGGTGCTCGACGAGCTTGGCGGCGAGCAGGCTCAGCGTCAGGCGCGAGCCGATGACGGGGATGTCGGGCCGCTCGCGCAGCAGGTACGGCACGCCGCCGATGTGGTCCTCGTGCCCGTGGGTCAGCACGACGGCGACCACGTCGTCCAGCCGGTCGCGCATCCAGGTCCAGTCCGGCAGGATCACGTCCACCCCGGGCTGGTGCTCCTCGGGGAACAGCACACCGCAGTCGACGACGAGCAGCTTGCCGTCGTGCTCGAACACGGTCATGTTCCGGCCGATCTCACCGAGCCCGCCGAGGGCGATGACGCGCAGCGCGCCGGGGGTGAGGGCCGGTGGAGGGGTGGAGGTTCGAGCCATGGTCACACCCTCACGTTACGTGAGGGTGTTCGCGCGTGAACAGCCGCCCCGGGTTCGAGGCGCTCAGCCGCGCGGCAGGCGGGCCCGCAGGCCGCCGGCGAAGTCCTCGGCGATCCGCAACTGGGCCCGCAGTTCCTCGCAGCGCTCCTCGGCGGTGGTGTGGAACTGGGCGAGGCGGTCGAGGTGCTTGTCGCGGTCGTCGTCGTCGAGGGCGGAGAGGGCGTCGAGGATGGCCAGCAGCTCGCGCATCTCCTCCAGCTGGAAACCGAGCGGCTTCATCCGCTTGACCACCTGGAGGCGGTCGACGTCGGGCTCGGTGTAGAGGCGGAACCCGCCCTGGCTGCGGGCGCTGGGCACGACCAGCCCGACCTCCTCGTAGTAGCGGATCGTGCGCAGCGACAGGCCTGTCCGGTCGGCCACCTCGCCGATCTGCATGTGCCCGCCCACAAGATCCCTTCCAACGCCCAATACGTTCGACCATTGTGGCACCCGGTGCGGCACGGCTGGAGGCTACCGTAACGTAAGGGTAGATTTTCGTGGTTCCGTCGAGTCCGGGAGAAACAGCGAATGACCACCGCAGGTTCGGTGACGGCCTCACCCGCCGATGTGCTGCGGGAGGCGGATCGACGGCGCACGTTCGCGGTGATCAGCCACCCCGACGCGGGCAAGTCCACGTTGACCGAGGCGCTCGCGCTGCACGCGCGGGTGATCTCCGAGGCGGGCGCGGTGCACGGCAAGTCCGGCCGGCGCGGCGTGGTGTCGGACTGGATGGAGATGGAGAAGGCGCGGGGCATCTCCATCACGTCGGCGGCGTTGCAGTTCGCCTACGGCGACGCCGTCGTCAACCTGCTCGACACGCCCGGTCACGCCGACTTCTCCGAGGACACCTACCGGGTGCTCGCGGCCGTCGACTCGGCGGTGATGCTGCTGGACGCGGCCAAGGGCCTGGAGCCGCAGACGCTCAAGCTGTTCGACGTGTGCCGCCACCGGGGCATCCCGGTGATCACGTTCGTCAACAAGTGGGACCGGCCCGGCCGCGACGCGCTGGAGCTGTGCGACGAGCTCGTGGAGCGCATCGGGTTGCAGCCCATGCCGCTGACCTGGCCGGTCGGCGAAGCCGGTCACTTCCGGGGCGTGGTGGACCGCCGTGACGGGCAGTTCATCCGCTACTCGCGCACCGCCGGCGGCGCGACGGCCGCCGGCCAGGAACGCCTCGACCCCGCGCGGGCGGAAGCCGAGGAAGGCGCCGAGTGGACGCGCGCGGTGGAGGAGCTCGACCTGCTGGCGGCCTCGGGCGGGACGTTCGACCTGGAGCGCTTCCAGAACGCGTCGGCCACGCCGGTGCTGTTCGGCTCGGCCGTGCTCAACTTCGGCGTGAAGCACCTGCTGGACCTGCTGGTCGACCTCGCGCCGCGGCCCACCCCGCGCCCGGACGCCGACGCGCGGCCCCGTGCGCTGGACGCGCCGTTCTCCGCGTTCGTGTTCAAGGTCCAGACCGGCATGGACCCCTCGCACCGGGACCAGGTCGCGTTCGCCCGCGTCTGCTCGGGCGTGTTCGAACGGGGCATGGTGGTCACCAACGCGACCACCGGCAAGCCGTTCGCCACCAAGTACGTCCAGCAGGTCTTCGGGCAGCAGCGCTCCACACTGGACATCGCGTACCCGGGCGACGTGATCGGGCTCGTCAACGCGCACGCGCTGCGGGTGGGCGACACGCTCTACGCCGACAAGCCGGCGGTGCGGTACCCCGGCCTGCCCAGTTTCGCGCCCGCGCACTTCGCCGCGGTCCGCCCGGCCGACCTGAGCCGGTCCAAGCAGTTCCGCAAGGGCATCGAGCAGCTCGGCGCCGAAGGGGTCGTGCAGATCCTGCGCTCGGCGCGCCGGGGTGACGGCGCGCCGGTGTTCGCCGCCGTCGGGCCGATGCAGTTCGAGGTCGCCGCCCACCGCCTGGACGCCGAGTTCAAGTCGCCCGTGCGCCTGGAACGGTTGCCCTACACCGTGGTGCGGCGGCTGCCCGACCCCGCCCACCAGGCCGTCATCGACAGCCGGGGCCACGAGGTGCTGACCCGCGCCGACGGCACCCACCTGGCGCTGTTCACCGACGCCACGGCGCTGGCCGTGGTGCGCCGCCTGCACCCGGAAGTGGTGCTGGAGCCGCTCGTCGCGGGCACCGACTGACCGGAGGGGCCTGGTGGTGGCCCGCGGTCGTGGCGTGGTGCGGCGACCGTCAGCGGTGTGCTTGCCGGGCCGGGTCGGGCACCTGGTCCAGCAGTTCCCCGGGCGCGGACAGGCGCCAGGCCTCGAAGACCAGCTCGGCCAGCTCGTCGGCCTCGACGCCGGCCAGGTAGACCACCACCCAGCCGAATCCCCCGGACGTGTACTGCTCCTCGAAGACGTCCGGCCGTTCGGCGACCAGCGCCCGCTGCTCGGACAGCAACTGCTTCAAGCCGACGGTCTGCGTGCGCGGCCAGTAGTAGCCGAACCTCTTGCCGCGCACCCTGAACGTGCTGTAGTCCCCGCCCTCCGCGCGCTCGACGTCGACGAGCGCGTCCACGATCCGGATGAAACCATCACTGCTCACTGCCACTGCGGCCCCCACGGAAGTTCCGGCCCACAGTGTAGGGCGGCACGGACTTGAGGCAGACCGCCGCCGCGACCACCCCCAGCGCGGTGAACACCGCCGGACAACCGCCCAACGTCCCGGCGAGCGCGGTCGCGGCCCACGGCGGCACGGCGGCGGCGATCAGCCCGCGTCCGCGCCGATGGCCGGCGCGAGCACCGGGAAGCCGTGGAACAGCACGCCCCAGCCGGTGATCCGGGTCAGGCACAGCACCGCCAGCACCCGGCGCGGCCCGGCGTGTCCCCTCGGCACGCCGGTCCGCGCCGGTCCGCGCCGGGTCAGGCTCGGGCACCTCGGGCGGTGAGCGTCAGCTCCGCCACCCGCGGCGTGGCGCAGCACCCGCCGGAGGAGGCCGGCTCGACGTCGAACACGCCAGACCCGCCGCAGACGCCGGTCTCGGGCAGCGTCAGCTCGACCCGGGCCGCCGACTCGTGGTCGCCCGCGATCTCGGCGGCCACGCTGCGGACCTGCTCGTAGCCGGTCAACGCGAGGAACGTGGGCGCGCGGCCGTAACTCTTCATGCCCACGAGGTACACGCCGGGCTCCGGGTGCCGCAGCTCATCCGCGCCGTGCGGGTGGACGGAGCCGCAGGAGTGGACGTTCGGGTCGACCAGCGGCGCGAGCCTGGTGGGCGCCTCCAACACCGGGTCCAGGTCGAGCCGCACCTCCGACAGCCACGAGTGGTCCGGCCGGAACCCGGTGAGCGACACGACCTCGTCCACCGGGGCGAGGCGGCGCCCGTCCTCCGACACCAGCACCAGGCGCTCGCCGTCGCGCTCGACGGCGGCGGTGCGGAAACCGGTGACCACCTCGACGTGCCCGGCCGCCACCGCGCCCCGCGCCCTCAGCCCCAGCGCCCCGCGCGCCGGCAGCTGGTCGGCCTCGCCGCCGCCGAACACCGCGCCGACCGCGCCCCGACGCAGCAGCCACGTCACGTTCGTGCCGGGGTGCCGTTCGGCCAGGTCCGCCAGCGCGACCAGCGCGGTGAGCGCGGAGTGCCCGCTGCCCGCCACCGCGATCCGCCTGCCCGCGTACCGGGCCCGCTCGCCGACGACGTCCGGCACGCGGTAGCCGATCCGGTCCGCCGCCTCCCGCTCACCCGCGGCCGGCAGCCCGTCGCCGCCCAGCGGGTTCGGCCCGCCCCACGTGCCCGAGGCGTCGACCACGGCGCGCGCGGTGATCCGCTCGCCGCTCTCGACGTGCACGGTCAGCGGCTCGGTCTCGCGGCCGGCGTCCACGACGCGGTCACGTCCGCGACGGGCCACGCCGACCACGCGGGCGTCCACCCGGACGTGGTCGCCCAGCGCGTCGGCCAGCGGCACCAGGTACTCGGCCGCCCACTGCTCGCCGGTCGGGTAGCCGTCGGGGTCGGGCGAACGCCACCCGGTCGGCTCCAGCAGCCGGCGCGCGGCCGGGTCGACGAGTTCGGACCACTGCGAGAACAGCCGCACGTGCCGCCACCGCGCCACCGCCGCGCCGGCCCGCGGACCCGCTTCCAGCACCAGCGGTCGCAGCCCGCGTTCCAGCAGGTGGGCCGCCGCCGCCAGCCCGACCGGTCCCGCTCCGACCACGACCACGGGGAGTTCGTCCACTGGACACCTCTTTCATCGATGTTTCTCGATCGAACGAGGAGCAATGTATCGAGGACCATAGATTGATGCAACCATCGGTGCTTGTCGATACTCTGGGGCGCATGACGACGACGCTGCCCGTGGCGGGCCTCGCGCCCGAGGACGCCTCGACCTACGCCGAGTGGTTCGCCTGCCTGGCCGACCCGACCCGGGTGCGCCTGCTGCACACCGTCGCCACCCAGCCCGGCGAGATCACCGTGGGCGCGCTGACCGAGGCCGTCGGCGTCAGCCAGTCGACCTGCTCGCACCACCTGCGCAAGCTCGCCGACGTGGGGTTCGTGCGGCTGCGCAAGGAGGGCACCGCCACCCTGGTGTCGGTCAACCCGGCGTGCTGCACGGGCCTGCCGCACGCCGCCGACGCCGTCATGGGCACCATCGTCACGCGACCGTGCTGCCCGACCGACCTGCCCGCCGACGTCACCGTCCGCCCCCTGACCGAGGACGACTGGTCCGACGTGCGCCGCGTCTACGCCGAGGGCATCGCCACCGGCAACGCCACCTTCGAGACCGAGACCCCCAGCCGCCGCACCCTCGAAGCCAAGTGGCTCCCCGAGCACCGCTGGGTCGCCGTGGTCGACGGCCGCGTCGCCGGCTGGGCCGCAGCCACCCCCGTCTCCACTCGCGACTGCTACTCCGGCGTCGCCGAGACCTCCGTCTACGTCGGCGACGGCTTCCGCGGCCGGGGCGTGGGCAAGTCGCTGCTGCACCAGCAGGTCACCGCCGCCGACGAGGGCGGCCTGTGGACCCTCCAGACCGCGATCTTCCCGGAGAACCGCGCCAGCATCGCCCTGCACCACTCGGCCGGCTACCGCACCGTCGGCGTCCGCGAGCGCATCGCCCAACACCACGGCGTCTGGCGCGACACCGTCATGCTCGAACGCCGCGCCACCACCACCCCCACCTGCTGACCCGCGCGAGTCCTACGTTCAGAACGCGCGAGTCCTACGTTCAGGACCCCCGAGTTGAACGCTCGGAACGTCCTGGTGCCACGATCGGGGCCGCCGATGTGCGGCCTCCGGCCGGCCGGGTGACACTGTTCGCGACATGATCCGTCTACAAGGGACGGTCGCATGCCGTTGCGCGCCGAGTCGGGGTTCCCGGGGTTGATCCGGCCCATGCTGGCCTCGTCGGGACAGGTCCCGCCGGGGTCCGGGTGGGCCTTCGAGTTCAAGTGGGACGGTGTCCGCGCGGTCACCTACGCGCGCTGCGGGCACGTGCGGACGATGACCCGCCACGACCTGGAGGTGTCCGCGACGTACCCGGAGGTGCGCGCGGTGGCCGAACTCCTGGGTGATCGCGACGCCGTGCTGGACGGTGAGACCGTCGCCCTGGACGAACGGAAGCAGCCGGACCCCGGCCGGTTGCGGTCCCGGATGACCGTGGCCCGACCGGGTGACGACCTGCCGGCCCGCGTGCCCGTCGTGTACTACGTGTTCGACCTGCTGCACGTGGACGGCCGGTCGCTGCTCGGCGCCTCCTACGGGGAACGGCGGCTGGAGCTGGCGGCGCTCGGGCTGGGCGGCCGGCCGGAGGTGCGCGTGCCGCCGACGTTCACCGAGGTGCGCGGTGAGGACGTGCTCGCGGTGGCCGAGGACTACGGGCTCGAAGGCGTGATCGCCAAGCGGGTCACCTCGCGCTACGAGCCGGGACGGCGTTCGGCGGGGTGGGTGGAGGTGCCGTTGCCGCGCACGCGGGGAGTGCTGATCGGCGGTCGGCGGCCCGGTGGCGGTCGCCGTGCGCACTGGGTGCGGCCGGACGGGGGTCCCGACGACCTCACCTGGCCCGGGGTCACTCGATCTGCTCGGCCGGCGCGATGACGATGCCCGCTGTGCGACGACATCATCGTGCGGCGGGCACGGCGGATTGTCGGTGCCTCTTGTTAACGTCCGCGGAGCCGATCAACGGGGGGAAGGGCCGGTGGACGAGGAGAAGGCGGCGCTGTCGACGTTCTTGGACGCGCAGCGGGGAGTGGTGTGGGCGATCCTGGAGGGCCTCGACGAGGAAGCGCTGACGACCTCGGCCCTGCCGTCCGGGTGGACGCCGCTCGCCTTGGTCGAACACCTCGGCTACGCCGAGCGGTACTGGTTCCAGGAGCTCCTCCGGGGCCACGCCGACCCGTTGCCGTGGCCGGACGACCCCGCGCCCTTCACCACGCCGCGAACGTCGGCCGAGGTCTTCGCCTTCTACCGGGACCAGTGCGGGCGGTCGAACGCCGTCCTCGCCGACACGCCGCTGGACACGCGCCCGGTGGGACGGCACCCCGACGCGCTGGGCGACGAGACCACCGACCTGCGCCGGATCGTGCTGCACATGATCGAGGAGACCGCGCGCCACGCCGGCCACCTCGACGCGTGGCGGGAGCTGTTCGACGGCAAGACGGGATTGGGCCTGCGTTGACGCACCCGGCCCCCACCCGCCGGCGGGACAGGCCGCGCCGGCGGGTGGGGGCCAGTTGTGGGCGGAGTGGGTGGTCGGTTCGGTTCGGCCACTCGATCAGGTGACCGTCGGGCAGGGGCCGAGGGCACGGCCTAGCGTGGCCGCCGTGTCGGTGCGGATGAGCGAGTCGATCATCACGCTGGTGCTGTTCGCGCTGCTGGTGCCGGTGGCGGTGCTGCCCTGGGTGCACTGGCAGTACCGCCGTCACGGTCGGCTGCGCGGGTGGTCCGCGGTCGTGGCGACGGCCGGCGCGCTGTACGGGTGCGCGCTGATCGCCTTCACGCTGTTCCCGCTGCCGGACGTGACGGGGGAGTTCTGCACCGGCCGGTCCCTGCGCGACTACTGGCAGCCGCGCCCGTTCGCGTCCCTGGACGACATCGCCGCCGCCGGCTACTCGCCGACGAGCCCGGCGTTCCTCCAGGTGGCGTTGAACGTGGTGCTGTTCGCGCCGCTGGGTTTCCTGCTGCGCTACCGGTTCCGGCGCGGTGCGGTGGTGGCGACCGCGATCGGGCTGCTGGTGTCGCTCGCGGTGGAGACGACGCAGGGCACGGCGGTGTTCGGCCTCTACCCGTGCCCGTACCGGATCGCGGACGTGGACGACCTGATGACGAACACGGCGGGCACGCTCGTCGGGTGGCTGCTCGGGCGCTGGGTCGGGCCCCGGCTGCCCGTGGCCGTGCCGGGACCGGTGGCCGACACCGCGCCACCCGGCCTGCTCCGGCGGGGGTTCGCGTTCGCGGGCGACCTGCTCACCATGGCGCTCGTCCAGTTCGCGTGCCGGGCGGTGCTCGTGCTCGTCGGCGGAGGAACCGGAACACCGGGGCTGACCGAGCTCGCGGTGTCGGACTGGTTCGGCGCCGCGCTGGGCGTCCTGGTGCCGGTGGTCGCCACGGTCGTCGTGCCGCTGCTCCGCGCCGACCGCGCCACACCGGGCCAGATCGCGTTCGACCTGGCCCTGACCGACGCGCGCACGGGCGGCACGGCGCCGGCACGCGCGGTCGTGCTGCGGTTCCTGGTCTGGTGGCTGCCGGTCCTGCTGCTGATCTCCACCGGGCACAGCGGCGTCGTGCTCTTCGCGGCCGTCGTGGTCGGCCTCGCGGCCCGCTCGCGCGCCGACCGCCGCAGCCTGCCGGGCCTGGTCTCGACCACCGGCACCACCACCGCGCGTGTCCTGCGTTCAGGGGGCCCGTGAGCCGGCAATCGACCCACGGGCCCGTCACGACCGGAACGACCGATCAGAACGACTGGTTCGCGAAGCCCTTCCGCGCCGCCGCCGACAGGAACGACTGCCACGCCGCGCTGCTGGTGTGCGGGTCGCCGGTGGTGCCCAGCCGCGACTTCGCGGTGTCGAACGCGCTCTGCGTCTTCGGACCCCAGATGCCGTCCACCACCAGACCGGAGCTCAGGAAGTTGTTGCACAGCGCCTGCACGAACTTCGTGTCGCTCTCCGACCCCGTCACGCACCGCACCGGCAGGCCGCCGAAGTCGGAGTGGATGTGGTCGGCGTGGTCGGCGTTGTACCAACCGTCCAACGCGTACCGGAACCGGCGACGGCACACCGCGTCCACGGCCAGGTAACGACGGCGCGTGGCCAGCGTGCCGGAGGCGTGGTCGCGGTCCAGCGGCGACGACACCTGCCCGCCGCTCCACCGCACGTGGTCGAGGTCCATCGCGGTGCCCGCGCCGTGCTCGCCGGGCTTGTTCACGTAGAAGCCCGCCGACACCAGGTACGTGATGCTGCCGTACGCCGACGACAGCGACCGCAGGTCCCGGACCCACAGCACCAGGGAGTCGTAGAACGCCTGCGTGGCCTGCCAGTTGCGCAGCGTCGTGTTGCCGCGGCTGGACCGCCAGTAGTAGACGGGGGTGCCGTCGATCCGCTGGAACGTGATCATCGGGTCGCCTCCGCGGTGATCAGCCGGCCGGCGGTGAGCCAGCCGGAACGGGTGCCGGCGACGCCCAGCGCCTTCGCGTCGCGCGGCACGGCCGGACTGGTCCGGTCCGCGTCGAGCACGCCGGTGAGCGGGGTGGCGTCGACCAGCTCGTTGCCGACCCAGTGCACGCGGCCGGCGACCGAGGTCAGACCCCGCACGGCGACACCGTCCAGCCGGGGACGGGTCGTCCAGGTGACGCCGTCGCGCGAGGTGTGCAGGACCGTGCCGGAGATGTCGACGGCCGCCACGACCCAGCCGTCGGGCGTCGCGGCGACGGCGGTGGCCGACAGGCCGTCGGTCCACTCCAATCCCCGGACGGGCACGGTGTTCCAGCCCGACGCGGTGCGGCGGGCGGCGATGCGGACCACCGAGGCGCGCTCGTGCTTGAGCACGGAGCCGAACGCCAGGCCGCCGCCGACCGCGGTGAACTCCGAGCGCACGCCGTGCAGGCGGCGTGCCTCGCGCCACGTGACGCCGTCGGCGGACTCCCAGATCGTGGCGATCGGGTCGCCGCCCAGGGCGCCGACCGCGTGGCAGGTGGAGCCGTCGCGGGTGACGTCGACCAGGTCCGCGCCGGCGAGGCCGGTGGTGATGCGGACCGAACCGCCTTCGTCCGCGACGACCCACCGGCCGTCCTGTTCGGTCAACATGAGGGGGGTGCCGTCGGGCGCGAGGAACACGCCCGCGGCTTTGCGCGGGTTCGCCGCTGCGCCCGACGCGGGCGCCGGGGCAGCCGCGTGGGCCGGTAGTGCGCTGGTGAGCGCCGCGGTCGCGGCGGCACCCAGCACGAACGTTCGCCGATCGAGCACGTCAGTCCTTTCGGGGGCAGGGGGAAGTGCTGACGTGGCGCATGGCCGGTTGGAAGTTTTCCAACCCACAAAGTATGGGTGACCAGCCCGTCGCGGCAATGGCCCGTTCCGCCCAAAGCGTTGCCGCCGACCGGGAAAGCGGCCGGTCACCGAGGACGGCTGGGGTACGATCCCGGTGTTCGCGACTGGCGTGCCGAGGGTGGGAACGACCACCGGGGAGCGTTGAGCCGAGATGCACCGCGCGCCTGGGTGCTGCGGCAGCGCTCCCGCGCGCGTGGAGGTTCCCCATGCACGAACCCGCGATCCCGTCGTTGACCGGAGCGGACCCCGAAGTCGCCCGCCTGGTCCAAGCCGAGGCACGCCGCCAGTTCGAGAAGGTCCGCCTGATCGCCTCGGAGAACTACGTCTCGACCGCCGTCCTCGAAGCCACCGGCTCGGTGCTGACCAACAAGTACTCCGAGGGCTACGCCGGCCGCCGCTACTACGAGGGCCAGCAGGTCGTCGACCCGGTCGAGGAACTGGCCGTCGGTAGGGCCGAGGCGTTGTTCGGCGTCGACCACGCCAACGTCCAGCCCTACTCCGGCTCACCGGCCAACCTCGCCGTGTACCTGGCGTTCCTGGACCCCGGCGACACCGTGATGGGCATGGCCCTGCCCGCCGGCGGGCACCTGACCCACGGCTGGGGCGTCTCGGCCACCGGCAAGTGGTTCCGCGGCGTCCAGTACGGCGTGACCAAGGAGACCGGCGTGGTCGACCTGGACCAGGTCCGCGACCTGGCCCGCGCCGAACGCCCCAAGGTGATCTTCTGCGGCGGCACGGCCATCCCGCGCACCATCGACTTCCCGGCGTTCGCCGAGATCGCGAACGAGGTCGGGGCGGTCCTCGCGGCCGACATCGCGCACATCGCGGGTCTGGTGGCGGGTGGGGCGCACCCGTCACCGGTCGGGCACGCCCAGGTGATCACCACGACCACCCACAAGACGTTGCGCGGCCCGCGCGGCGCGATGATCCTCACCGACGCCGAGCACGCGAAGGCGATCGACAGGGCGGTGTTCCCGGGTTTGCAGGGCGGGCCGCACAACCACACCACGGCGGCCATCGCGGTCGCGCTCGGCGAAGCGGCGGAGCCGTCGTTCGGCCTCTACGCGCACGCCGTCGTGCAGAACGCACGCGCGCTGGCCACCGCCCTGCTCGACCGCGGCTTCGACCTGGTCTCCGGCGGCACCGACAACCACCTGGTCCTGGTCGACCTGACCGGCAAGGGCATCGGCGGCAAGCCCGCCGCCAAGGCCCTGGACCGGGCGGGCATCGAGGCCAACTACAACACCGTCCCGTTCGACCCGCGCAAGCCGTTCGACCCGTCCGGCGTCCGCCTCGGCACGGCCGCCGTCACCACCCGCGGCCTCACCGAGGAGCACATGCCGCAGGTCGCGGACTGGATCGACCGGGCGGTCCGGGCGGCGGACGACCCGCGGGCGCTCGACCGGATCGCCGCCGAGGTCGCCGACCTGATGGCGGGCTACCCGATGCCCGGCTGGGCGTAGCGGACCGCGTCGGCCAACCGCGCCACGTCCGCCCGGAACGTCTCGTGCCGGACGGTGACGTGGTCGGCGACGTGACCGGTCCCCGGCAGCTGGTCGACGGGCAGCACCGCCCCGTCGACCAGCACCGGGATCACCGGCACCGCGCGCTCCGCCGCCCGTGCGACCTCGGTGCGCATCAGGTCCGTCGGCGTCCAACCGGGCCCGACGACCGCGAGCAGCACGTCGCACTCGCCGACGTCGCCCACCACCGCCCGGCCGAAGTCGTCCAGCCGGTCCGCGATGCGCCCGGCGAGGTGCACGTCGTGCGGGCGCCGGTAGCTGAGGAACAGCCGCGCGGCCCGTGCCGCCGGGGACAGCTCGATCCCGGCCAACGCCGCGAACGCCCGGTCGCGCACCTCGGCCGGGTCCACCCCGCACCGGGCCAGCACGTCGAGTGCCACGCCCTCGTCCTCCGCGAGCACGCCCAGCAGCAGGTGCTCGGTGCCCACGTGCCGGTGCCCCAACGCCAGCGACTCCCGCACGGACGACGCCAACGCCCGCTTCGCGCCGGGCGTGAACGGCAGGCGGCCGGACACGGGCGCGGCTCCCCACCGGGACACCTCCAGCACCCGCGCCCGGCACCCGGTCAGCGACACCCCGACCGACGACAGCACCGACGCCGCCGCGCCGCCCTCACCGATCAGCCCGAGCAGCAGGTGCTCGGTGCCGATCGCGGTGTGGGCGAACCCCCGCGCCTCCTGCAGAGCCATCACGGAGACCCGGCGCGCGCTCTCGGTGAACCGTTCCAACATCAATCCTTCGCCACCGTCGACCAGCCCCGGGACCAGGCTGCAACCAGTGCATCGCACCGAGTTTCCGGGTGTTACCGGAATTTGTCAGCAGCCGCGCGCCTCATCTCGGTCATCGCGTCACTGCCGCCGTGCGCGGTCTGGGAGATCAGGACGAGCTCCGCGTCCGGCCACGCGTGCGCGAGGTCGAACGGCGTGCCGATGAGATTGCCCAGGTCGAGCGTTCCTTGAACGATCACGCCCGGGATGCCCGCGAGCTTCCACGCCTCCGCCAGCACGATCCCCTCCGGCAGCCACGACCCGTGCGCCCAGTAGTGCGTCACGAGCCGGGCGAACGCCAGCCCGTGCTCCGGGTTCTCGAAGCGCATCCCACCGGTTGACAGCGGTTGCAACGCGTCCTCCCACGTGCACCACTCGTCGGCCGCCCGGAGGTGCACGGCGGGATCGGGGGAGAGGAGCAGCTCCCGGTACCCGGCGGCCGGGTCGCCGGTGGGCGCCAGTTCCCGGAACCGCGCGTGCGCCTCCGGGAACATCGGCGCCAACCCCGTGGTCAGCAGGTCCGTCTCCGACCGGCGGCCGGTGGCCACGCCCGCGTGCACCATCTCCGAGACCCGGTGCGGGAACCGCTCCGCGTACACGAGCCCGAGCACCGAGCCCCACGACGCGGCGAACACCAGCCACCGGTCGACGCCCAGGTGCTCGCGCAGCCGTTCCAGGTCGCCGATCAGGTGATCGGTGGTGTTGGTGGACAGGTCCACGACCGGTCGGCCGGCGTGCGGCGTGCTCCGGCCGCACCCGCGCTGGTCGAACAGCACCACCCGGTAGGCGGCCGGGTCGAAGTACCGCCGGGCGCGGGGCGTGCAGCCCGAGCCCGGCCCGCCGTGCAGCACCACGGCCGGTTTCCCGTCCGGGTTGCCGCACACCTCCCAGTACACGTGGTGCCCGTCGCCGACGTCGAGCATGCCGTGGTCGTACGGCTCGATCTCCGGGTACAGCACGGTTCCTCCCTCGGAATACAACAGTGCTGTTATATTAGTCCTCGCGGAACGGTGGGGAACATCGACCGCACGTCCGCGCCGCCCACCCAGAGCCCGATGGCGAACGCGGTCATCGCCTCCAGCAACTCGGCCCGCTCCAGCGGTCCGCCGTCCACCGGCACGCACCCGATCGACCATGCCAGGTCCCGCACGACGTCCAGGGCGTCGGCCGAATCGCCGCACAGCGGCACCCCGAGCGGCCGTCCCTCGAACGTCAACGACGGCCGCCGCCACACGTCGACGTGGCACAGGTTGAACCCCTTCACCACGTGCGCCCCCGAGACGGCCGCGAGCCGTGCGGCGGCACGCGGCTCGTCCAGCACGAACCGGCCGGGCACCACCGAGTTGGTGCAGTCGACCACCACCTGTCCCGGGGCGTGCCCGAGCACCTCGGCCGCCACCGCCGCCGGCACCGCGAGCAGCACCGCGTCCCCGAACGCGACCGCCTCCGCCGGCGACCCGGCGACCGCGCCGATCCTGGTCGCCACCTCCCTCGAACGCTCCGGCGAACGCCCGCCGATCACCACCTCGTGCCCCGCCCCGACCCACCGGCCACCCAGCGCGTCGGCCATCCCACCCGAACCCAGCACACCGATCCGCACGTTCTCCTCCTCGACCGAAGTGATTGGCTGGAACCGACGCTAGAGAGCCCGACGGGCACCGAACGGTGTCCACGACCCAGGGGACCGCTCGTGGACTTCCTCGCCGACTGCCGTGCCAGGCAGGCGTTCGACCTGCTGGCCAACACCTGGAACCCGGTGGTGCTGCACGCGCTGCGGCACGGCCCGCGCCGGCCCGCCGAGCTGCGGCGCGTGATCGGCGGCATCCGGCCGAAGGTGCTCACCGAGACCGTGCGCCGGTTGGCGGGCTCCGGGCTGGTGGTGCGGACGGTGTCGCGCGACCGGGTCGAGTACGGGCTCACCGACCTCGGGCGCAGCCTGCTGGAGCCGATCGACGCGCTCGGCCGCTGGGCGCACGAGCGGGGTGACGAGGTCACGCTTGACGGCTGAAGCAAAACGGTGTTTTATAACGTTGTTGTGTAACACTGTTCCGGAAGGTGGTTCGTGATGGGTGTGCGGGCCGGGTTCGAGACCCTCGACCGGGAAGTCGTCGTCGACCTGGAGGTGCGCGGCGAGCTGCCGCACTGGCTGGCCGGCACGTTGGTGCGCAACGGCCCGGCCAAGTTCGAGACCGAGAAGGGGTCGTTCCGCCACTGGTTCGACGGCCTGGCGATGCTGCACCGCTTCGGCTTCGCCGACGGCGCCGTCACCTACCGCAACCGCTACCTGGAGACGCCGAGCTTCCGCGCGGCGCGCGACGACGGCCACATCGCGTTCGGCGAGTTCGCCACGGACCCGTGCCGCTCCATCTTCAGCCGCTTCTTCACCCACCCCCGGCTGCGCCGCACGTCGAACGCCAACGTCAACGTGACGTCCGACGGCGACCGGGACTTCGCGCTCACCGAGACGCCCCTCGCGGTGGAGTTCGACCGCGAGACGCTGGCGACCGTGGGCCTCGCCGACTACGACGACGCGATCACCGGCCACGTCACCACCGCGCACCCGCACCGGGCGCCGCTCACCGGCGACCTGGTCAACTACGTGCTGAAGTTCGGCCGGCGCAGCGTCTACCGGATCTACCGGCAACGCGGCCTCACCCGGGAGCTGCTCGCCTCCCTGCCCGTCGACCGCCCCGGCTACATGCACAGCTTCGCCGTCACCGAGCGGCACGTGGTGCTGGCCGTGTTCCCGCTCGTGGTCAACCCGCTGTCGCTGCTGCTGCGCGCCAAGCCGTTCATCGAGAACTACCGGTGGCGACCGGAGCTGGGCACCCGGTTCGTGGTGTTCGACCAGCGGGACGGCTCGGTGGTCGCCGACGAGCGCACCGACGCGTTCTTCGCCTTCCACCACATCAACGCCTACGACGAGGACGGCCGGGTCGTCGTGGACATCGCCGCCTACCCGGACTCCACGGTGGTCGACGCGTTGTACCTGGACGAGGTGCGGGGTGACGGGGAGCTGCCGTCGGCGTTCCCGACGCGGTACGAGGTCGACCTCTCGGGCGGCGGCATCCGGTCGCGGCGGCTGGCGTCGGACTCCTTCGAGCTGCCGCGCATCGCGTACGGGACGCACAACGGCCGCGACTACCGGTACGCCTACGGCGTCGGCTCCCGGGACAACGGCACGCGCGACTTCCTCAACCAGCTGGTCAAGCTGGACGTCTCCAGCGGGCGGACGACCGTGTGGCACGAGCCCGGCCGGTACCCGGGCGAACCGGTGTTCGTGCCCGCGCCGGGAGCCCGGGCGGAGGACGACGGCGTGCTGCTGTCAGTGGTGCTCGACCCCGGGGCGGGGCGGTCCGGGCTGCTGGTGCTCGACGCGGCCACGTTCGCGGAGATCGCGCGGGCCGACGTGCCGCACGCCATCCCGTTCGGCTTCCACGGTCAGTTCACGTCGCGTCGACCGTG
The DNA here is from genome assembly GCF_050946825.1 of Actinosynnema sp. CA-299493. Classification (NCBI taxonomy): domain Bacteria; kingdom Bacillati; phylum Actinomycetota; class Actinomycetes; order Pseudonocardiales; family Pseudonocardiaceae; genus Actinosynnema; species Actinosynnema sp. CA-299493. The sequence goes on along the minus strand of NZ_CP191993.1, from coordinate 5,414,797 downwards.
AGCACGCAGCCGTCGGGGTCGACGGTGGGCACGTCGGGCTCGTCGAACCAGAGCCCGCCGTCGCCGAGGTAGCGGAACCGGTGCGTGCCGGGGGAGAGGATCACGGTCACCGTGCGCGTGCCGTCGCGGCGGGGGACCAGTTCGTGGACGCCGGGGGTCCAGTCGTTGAACGTGCCGACCACGCTCACCGGCCCGCGCGGCTGATCGAGGGGCAGCGAGAAGGTCACGCGGCGCTTCGGGCCGAACAGGCGAGTGCTGCGGAGCATCGTTCTCCCTCGCGAGTCGATCTTGCCATGCCTTCGGGCCACCAGCGTCGCGGTGCGGTGGCGGCGTTTCAAGCCGGCGCACCTGTTCGGAGCCGATGGTCACCCGTCGGTGTGACGTGAACGCCCAGGGTGCGGGATGGACTGGTCGGACCGCTCGCGAGAGCGGGATCACAAACTGTGCAGTCTCTGCAAAGTTGCAGTAAGTGCAGATTTTTCCCTACCCTGATCGAGTGACCACGCAGGCGGCCGAGGGGCTCCGCGACCGCAAGAAGCGGCAGACCCGCACGGCTCTGGGCCACGCCGCCGTGCGCCTGGTCGCCGAGCACGGCCTCGACCACGTGACCGTCGAGGACATCAGCGCCGCCGCCGACGTCTCGCCGCGCACCTTCTTCAACTACTTCGCCAGCAAGGAAGACGCCGTCCTGGGCCCCGACCCGGACGCCGGCCCGCGCGTCCGCGCCAGGGTGCTCGCCCAACCGGCGGACCTGTCCGCCGGCGCGGCGGTGCGCGAGGCGCTGCTGGCGGAGATCGCGGCGGAACTGGCGGACGACCGGGAGTTCTGGTCGCGGCGGATGCGGGTGGTCCAGCAGCACCCCGTGCTGCTGGCCCGGCTGTTCTCCGGCGGCGAGGCACTGGAGCGCGAGCTGGTCGCCGGCATCGCCGAACGGGTGGGCCTGCCCGCCGACGACACCTACCCGCTGCTGCTCGGCGCGGCGGCGGGCGCGGCGTTCCGGGTGGCGGTGGCCCGCTGGTCGAGCACCGACGCGCCGCTGCACGACCTGCTCGCCGAGACGCTCGACCTGATCGCCGCGGGGCTCGCCGACCCGCCTCGCGGCCACCGCGGCTGAATCACGGGCCGCGGCGCACCACCGATCCGCAACACCGCGTCAAAGTCGAAGACAAACTGGGGGATCCGATGTCCACCGAAACCGGCACGACTTCGCGCCGGGACGTCGTGCAAGCGATGTCCGGCCTCATGCTGGGCATGTTCATGGCCATCCTCGCGTCGACCATCGTGTCGAACGCGTTGCCGCGCATCATCGCGGACCTGCACGGCTCGCAGTCCGTCTACACCTGGGTCGTCACGACCGAGCTGCTGGCCATGACGGCGACCGTGCCGCTGTGGGGCAAGCTCGCCGACCTCTACAGCCGCAAGCTGCTGATCCAGCTCTCGCTCGGCCTGTTCGTGGTCGGCTCGCTCATCGCGGGCTTCTCCCCGAACGTCGAGGTGCTCATCGCGAGCCGCGTCGTGCAGGGCCTCGGCGCGGGCGGCATGACGGCGTTGGCCACGATCGTGATGGCGGCGATGATCCCGCCGCGCGAGATGGGCCGCTACGCGGGCATCTTCGGCGCGGTGTTCGGCGTCGGCACGGTCGCCGGCCCGCTCATCGGCGGTGTCATGGTGGACACCTCGTGGCTGGGCTGGCGCTGGTGCTTCTTCATCGGAGTCCCGTTCACCCTCGCCTCGATCCTCCTGCTCCAGCGCACGCTGCACCTGCCGGTCGTGCGCAAGGAAGTCAAGATCGACTACCTGGGCGCGGTGCTGATCGTCGGCGGTGTCTCCACGCTGCTGGTGTGGTCGACGCTGGCCGGTCACCAGTTCGAGTGGGCCTCGGCGTGGACCGCGGTGCTCGTGGCGGTCGGCGTGGTGCTGCTGGGCCTGGCCGTGTGGGTCGAGTCGCGGGCGACCGACCCGATCGTGCCGCTGACGATCTTCTCCAACCGCACGGTCGCGTTGACGACGTTGGCCAGCGCGCTGGTCGGGGTGGCGATGTTCGGCGGCACGGTGTTCCTGTCGCAGTACTTCCAGATCGGCCTGGGCAAGACGCCGACGCAGGCGGGCCTGATGAGCCTGCCGATGATCTTCGGCCTGCTGGTCTCGTCGACCGTCGCCGGCCAGCTGATCACCAAGTGGGGCAGGTGGAAGGCGTTCCTCGTCGCCGGCGGCGTGATCATGGTCGGCGGGATGCTGCTGCTGGCCACGATCGACGCGAACACGAGCGTGTTCCTGGTCAGCGTGCACATGGCCGTGCTGGGCGTCGGCGTCGGCATGCTGATGCAGAACCTGGTGCTGGCCGCGCAGAACGACGTGCCCGCCCGCGACCTCGGCGCCACGACCTCGACCCTCACGTTCTTCCGCAGCCTCGGCGGCGCGATCGGCGTGAGCGCGTTGGGCGCGGTGCTGGCGAACCGGGTGACCGCGTTGAGCGAGGAGAAGTTCGGCCCGGCGCCCACCGGCGGCGAGGCCACCGTGCCCGACCTGTCGCTGCTGCCCGAGCCGGTGCGGGTGATCGTGCGCGAGATCTACGCCACGGCCACCGCCGAGCTGTTCCTGATCGGCGCGCCGATCGCGGTGCTGGCGCTGGTGGCGGTGCTGTTCATCAAGGAGAAGCCGCTCAAGACGCTCAGCGGTGACGAGCGGCTGGCGGCGGAGACGGCCGCCGGCCACTAGCGGGCCACCGGCGGCACCAGCCGCCCCGCGGCTCGACGGCGGGAAGACACGGTGTCGCACCTGTCCGGCCCACGGTCGGACAGGTGCGACACTTTCGCGCGTGTCAGGACTGCGTGAACGCAAGAAGCTCGCCACCCGGACGGCGTTGGCCGACGCCGCCCTGCGGCTGTGCGTGGAGCACGGCCTCGACGGCGTGACCGTCGAGCAAGTGGCGAACGAGGCGGGCGTCTCGCTGCGCACCTTCTTCAACTACTTCTCCTCCAAGGAGGAGGCCGTGGTCGCGGGTGACGTCGCCACGGCCGCCGCGTTCGTCCAAGCCTTCGCCGCCCGGCCCGAGGACGAGCCGGTGCTGCCGGCGTTGCGGGCGGCCCTGGTGGACGTCGTGCCCGACCGCATCGACCCGGAACGGGTGGCGCAGCTGCGCGCGTTGCGCCGCACGCCCGCCCTGCTGCCGCACCAGATCGCGGCGTTCGCCGTGCAGGAACGGGAGCTCGCCGCCGTCGTCGCCGCACGGGTCGGCGTCGACCCGGCCACCGACCTCTACCCGGCGATGTTCGCGGCCACCGTGATGGCCACCCTGCGGGTGGTCGTCGGCTGGTGGCTGGACGCCACCGAACGCCCCGAGCTGTCGGAGCTGATCGGCGTGATGATCGACCGGCTGGACGCGGGTTTCGCCGCCGTCCACCCGAGCGGGGACCGGGACCCCCTATCGCTCCCGCCCGGGGCGCGGTAGGCCGAATTCGGGCGCACCCGGGTGAACCGGCGCGCACCGCCCGCGTGGAATGACGTGTCCCGGTAGGGGCGGACGGCGCGGGCGCTGCGCTGTCGGGATGCTCGTGCGCCGCAGCCGGGTGACCCGCGGCCTCGGCATCGGTGCAGGTCCCTAGCGTGCCTGGGGTCCCGGACGACCCGAGTTCCGGCTGTGGGAAAGAAGAACCGTCATGCGAAGACGTGTGGTCATGGTTTTGACGACGGGCGCGCTCGTGGCCTTCGCCATCGCGGTGCCCGGCGCGGCGGCCGACCCCGCCGCGGCAGCCGTGTCGACGTTGACGAAATCCGTCCGAGGGGTTTCCTCGCCCGCCGATCACGGCGCCACGGCCACCTGGGTCGTCGACTACGACAACAACGCCGCCGCCGCCGGGCAGGCGACGATCACCGACGCGGTCGGCGCCGGGCAGTCCTACGTCGCCGGCTCGCTGGACGTGCCGCCCGGGTGGTCGCCGTCCTGGTCCGCGGACGGGAGCACCTTCCAGGCGACCGAGCCCGCCTCGGGCGTGGTCGCGGTGCGCGCGCAGAACCCCGACGCCCGACCCGGCGGCACGGCGCTGTCCGGCCTGCTCACCCCGCCCGTCCAGGCGACCACCACGGCGACCGGCGGCGACGGGTTCACCCCGCTGCTGCACCGCACGCCCACCGGAGCCCTCCAGGCGTGGAACATCTACCACCACGCGGCCCCCAACGTGGCGAAGGTGGTGTGCAGCGACCTGGCCACCGGGCAGCCCTGCGCGGGCGGGCCGTGGCCCCGACCGCTCAACACCACCCCCGGACCGCTCGGCAGCGGCGCGACCGGCGACATCGGCAGCGGGATGGCGCAGCAGTACTTCCGCGACCCGGCCAACACCTCGCAGGTCCTCTACGCCGCCGTGACCCCCTCGTCGGTCGGAGTCGGCTGCCTGGACCTGGCCGCCGCCGCGAACTGCGGCTACTGGCCCCTGGTGGCCGCCGGCGGCTCGCCCTCGGGGGTGTACAGCCTCGCCGGCCTGGTCGAGGTCGGCGGCAACCTCTACGGCGTGGCCAGCACGGGCGCGGTCACCTGCTGGACCGTCGCCACCCGCGCGGCCTGCCCCGGCCAGCCGTACGCGCCGATCGTCCCGCCCAGCGGCGACACGCCCAGCAGCCTGTACTTCTACGGCGCGATGACGGTCGTGGCCGGCAAGGTGTTCGCCTCGTCGTCCCGGCCCAACACCGGCCTCCAGGCGGCCATGGGCTGCTTCGACCCGGCCACCGCCGCCGCGTGCGCCGGGTGGGCCTCACCCCGGCCCCTCGGCGCGGCCGGCAACTACACCTACAACGCCTACACCGCGTACGGCACGACGGGCGCGCAGGTCGGCGCCTGCTCCACCACGACCGGGTCGCCCGACGTGACCACCTGCTACGCCCTGGACGGCTCGGCGCTGCCCGCGCCGTCCTCGGTGGCCGCGCTGCCCGCCGGCGTGATCGCGTTCAACCCCGAGGTGATCACCGACCCGAACGGCCACCTCCGCAGCTACCTGGCGATCTGGGGCGGCCCGTACCAGGGCGCGGCGGTCTGCCACGACTGGACGACCGCGGCGGCGTGCGCGGGACTGCCCAACCCGATCACCCACCCCGGCGTCAACGGCGGCGCCACCCGCGACTACGGGTACGCCTACGACACCCCGACGGGCTGCCTGATCGGTCTGGGTGACGCGGGCGTGCTGTTCTCGATGGACCCGCTCACGGGCAGCTCGCCGTGCGTGCGCTCCGGTGGTCAGGTCTCGCTCACCCCGGGCGAGTTCTACTGCGACGGCGACACCGACCACGTGACGGGTTACGGCTCCGCGCGGCTCGTCGGCGTCACGCCCGGCAACGTCGACTTCGGCGCATCCCGGGTGACCGTGGTGGACCAGGACGGCGCCACCGTGGCCACGCCCGGCTTCGCGCCGGACGGCTCGGTCGACCTCAGCGGCGTGTCACCGACCGCGCACCCGACCATCGCCGTCACCACCATGCTGGTGCTGACCAGCGGAGCCGACTTCGGCGGCGGCAACCAACCCCGGTTGGTGGTCGACTTCACCGGCGACCCGCCGCAGGTGTGCTTCCGCACCACGATCAGCGCCGCCTGCGCCGTGGCCGACGTCGCCAACACCGCCACGGGCACGGACACGACCGGCGCGTTCACCTCCAACACCGTCACCGTCCCGGTCGCGCCCGGCGCGGCGTGCCAGCCGGTGGTGACGGTGAACAAGGAGATCTGCGCCTCGAAGACGGCGTCCCACTGCGGACCCGGCGGGTCGGGGCCGTGGGCCAAGAAGGCGCCCGTGGGCGTGCTGGGGCTGCTCAACGCCACCGCGTACTGGCGGATCACGGTGACCAACCAGGGTCCGGTGGCGGTCACCGACGCGCGTGTCGTGGACTACGAAGAGCCCGCGTGCGAGGCGGCAGCCGGCACGTTCACCCTCCAACCGGGTGAGACCAAGACCTTCTACTGCTCGACGTACGCCCTCCTGACCCTGTACCCGCTGACCAACCAGGCGAAGGCGAAGTACACGCCGCGCAACTCGCCCGCCGCCACCCCGCCGTCGTACTCGGCGTGGTCGTCGGCGACCGCCTGCTCCCTGCTCTGCCTGCTGGGCTGAGCGCGGGACACGCCGGCCGGTGGGGACGTCCGTCCCCACCGGCCGGGGCGCGTGTGGTCAGTCGCCGATGGTGATGGGCTTGGCGTCGACCGGGTCGACCGTGGTGACGTCCGCCGCGCCGCAGGCGCTCAGCAGCTCGGCGCGCTTGGCCGCGTCCGCGTACTCCTGGCCGAAGTGGAACGGCAGCACGAACTTCGGCCGGATGGCCGCCACCAGTTCGCCGAGGTCCTCGGCCGTCATGTGGCCGCGGCGGTGGATGCTCTCGCCCACGTCGCTCGTCAAGCCGAACGCCTCACCGATCAGGACGTCGCAGCCGGCGAAGTCGTGCTGGTGCGAGGGCACCGGGCCGGTGTCGGCGGTGAACCCGATCTTCGCCCGACCGGTTTCGACCACGACGCCGTAGCACGGCACCGGGTGGTCCGTCGGCACGAGGCGCATCTTCAGCTGCCCGCCCAGGGCCACGGGCTCCTCGGCGCACTCGACCCACGCGAGGTCGAACGCCCGTTCCGGGTACTGGACCCGCAGCAGCTCCTTGAGCCCGGCCAGGACCGACGGGTGTCCCACGACCGTGAGCTTGAGCAGCGGGACGTCACCCTCCCGGTTGAGCAGGCTGCGGGTGAACACGAAGTTGGCGAACCCACCGACGTGATCGGAGTGCAGGTGCGACACGTACACGTGCGTGACGTCGGTCGGTGACAGCCCGGCGGCCTGGAGCCTGCCGACGGGGTCGACGCCGACGTCGAGCATCACCTCGGCGTCGTCCACGGCTAAGTGGAACGACGTGGTCGGGCCGGCGCTCGAATTCGACCAGTGGCCCAGGGTGGTCACGTGGATGTCGGTCGTCACGGATGACCTCGATTCATGGGAGTGGCGGTCGTGGCTCCGCCGACCCTCTCGGGCAGGGCGGAGCCACGACCCGGAGTGTCCTTTGTGGTCACCGCCCGGATTTCGGCCCCATCGGCGGGTGAAGTCGACACCGGCGGGCAGCCCATCTCGGAGTGCCCGTGGCGAAAGTCGGCCAAACGCCGCCGATCGGGGCGCGGTCGGTGTGCGCTCACCGGCCGTCGGTTCGGGGGTCTCAGGCGTCCCAGGTGACCGGGAGCGCGTGCACGCCGTACACCAGCATGTCGTCGCGCATCGGGACCTCCGCCGCCGGCACGGCCAGCCGCAGGCCGGGCAGCCTGGTCAGCAGTCCGGTCAACCCGATCGTCATCTCCACCCGCGCCAACTGCTGGCCGAGGCATTGGTGCACGCCGTGCCCGAACGCCAGGTGCGGCCCGCGGGCGCGGGTCACGTCCAGCACGTCCGGCCGGGGGTAGTGGTACGGGTCGCGGTTGCCCGCGGGCACGGAGACCAGCACCGTCGAGTCGGCCGGGACGACCTCGCCCGCGATCTCCACCTCCGCCAGCGTGGTGCGCACGACGCCGAGGTGGACGATCGACAGGTAGCGCAGCAGCTCCTCGACCGCGCCGCCGGTCATCGCCGGGTCCGCGCGCAGGGCGGCGAGCTGCTCGGGGTGCTCCAGCAGCGCGAACGTGCCCAGCGCCAGCATGTTGGCCGTCGTCTCGTGACCCGCGACCAGCAGCAGGGTCGCCATGCCGATCAGCTCGTCGTCGGTGAGCGTCGGGTCGGCCTCGATCAGGCCGGACAGCATGTCGTCGGTCGGCTCGGCGCGCTTGCCGAGCACCAAGCCGTGCATGAACGCCCGCAGTTCGTCGGCGAGCCGCATCACCTCGGCCACGGGCTGGTCCAGGCGCAGCAGCTGCCCGGTGCGCTCCTGGAACTCGTCGCGGTCGGCGTACTCGACGCCGAGCAGCTCGCAGATGACCAGTGACGGCACCGGCAGCGCGAACGCCCGCACCAGGTCGGCGCCCGGTCCGGCGGCGATCATCGCGTCGAGGTGGTCGTCGACGATCCGCTGGACGCGCGGTTCGAGCTGCCGCATCCGGCGCACGGTGAACTGGCCGGTCAACAGCTTGCGGTACCGGGTGTGTTCGGGCGGGTCCATGGTGATGAAGTTGCCCGCCCGCGCCCGCGCGTCGGTCAACCGGGCGCGGACCGGCTGGGGCAGCTTCTCCAGCACGCGGCGGCTGCGGAACCGGTCCGAGCTCAGCCGCGGGTCGCCGAGCAGGGTGCGGGCCAGCTCGTGGCTGGTGACGATCCACACCGGGTCGCCGTCGAGCATGGTCATCCGGTGCACCGGCCCCTGCTCGACGAGGCGGGTGAGGGCGTCCGGTGGGTTGAACGGGCCGGCGTCGCGGCGGGTGAGCTCGGGCGGCAGGGGGACGGTCGGTCGGCCGGTGGGGGGTCGTTTCCCCCGGGAAGCGGTGGTCATCGACGGTCCGTTCCCGACCCGGCGTGACCGGGCCGCTGCTCGGCGTGGTGGAGATGACCCACGGTACCAAAACATGCACGCTGTGCAGCTTTTTGGTGTAACTCACCGCACACCGCGAAAACTTGCACGTCGTGCAAGTTTGGGTGATAGTTGTATGTGGCAAGCAATGCGGGAGAGATGGGGGGACGGCATGGACGCCGTCGCGCGGGAGCTCGAAGACCGGGTGCGCGACCTGCTGAGGGTCGTGCGGATGGTCAAGCAGCGACACCACGCGCTGCCTCCCGGCCTGATCGGGACGCTCGCCCTGATCGCCCGGGCCGGCGCGAACCCCACCGGGTGCCACGCCAAGGAGCTGGCCGTCCACGCCGGTCTCGACCCGTCCACGGTGAGCCGCGCGGTGGCCGCGCTGGTCGCCAACGGCCTGGTCGAACGACGTGCCGACCCCGACGACGGCCGCGCCAGCATCCTCGTGGTGACCGAACGCGGTCACGCCGAGCTGGCCGTCGCCCGTGACTGGTACGACCAGCTCCTGAGCCGCGCGCTTGCCGACTGGAGCCCTGAAGAGGTCGAGGCGCTGACCAGCTCCCTGGGGCGCCTGACCATTGACGTCGAAGGAGCCCTCGGCTCCACCTTGGAGGCCGCGCGATGAGCGCACCCGCCACCACCAACGGCACGATGAGCCACCGCCAGGTCCTGGAGGCTCTGAGCGGTCTGCTGTTGGTGCTGTTCGTCGCGATGCTCAGCGGCACCGTCGTCTCGACGGCGCTGCCGCAGATCATCGGCGCGCTCAACGGCTCGCAGACCCAGTACACCTGGGTGGTCACCGCGACCTTGTTGACCGCGACCGCCACCACGCCCGTGTGGGGCAAGCTCGCGGACCTGTTCGACAAGAAGACCCTGGTCCAGGTCGCCATCGTGATCTTCGTGGTCGGCTCGGTGGTCAGCGGCTTCGCGCAGAGCGCGGGCCAGCTCATCGCGGCCCGCGCGTTCCAGGGCATCGGCGTCGGCGGTCTGCAGGCGCTGGTGCAGGTGGTGATCGCGGCGATGATCCCGCCGCGCGAGCGCGGCCGGTACAACGGCTACCTCGGCGGCGTGATGGCGCTGGCCACGGTCGGCGGCCCGCTGCTGGGCGGCCTCATCGTGGACACCTCGTGGCTGGGCTGGCGCTGGTGCTTCTTCATCGGCGTGCCGGTCGCGGTGATCGCGCTGTTCGTGCTCCAGGCCACGTTGAAGGTGAAGACGGTCCGGCGGGACAACGTGAAGATCGACTACCTGGGCGCGAGCCTGATCGCGGTCGGCGTGAGCGTGCTGCTGGTCTGGATCTCGTTCGTGGACAGCTCGTTCGCGTGGCTGTCGTGGCAGAGCTTCGCCATGGTCGGCGCGTCGGTGGTCCTGCTGGGCGGCGCGGTCGCGGTCGAGGCGCGTGCCGCGGAGCCGGTGGTGCCGCTGGGGATCGTCAAGCAGCGCACGACGGCGTTGGCGATCCTGGCCAGCGTGGCGGTGGGCATGGCGATGTTCGGCGGCGCGGTGTTCCTCGGCCAGTACTTCCAGATCGGCCGCGGCTACAGCCCGACCGAGGCCGGCCTGCTGACCATCCCGATGATGGTCGGCGTGCTCGGCGCGTCCATCGTGTCCGGGCGGCTGATCACCAAGACCGGCCGGGTCAAGCCCTACATCGTGGCCGGCGCGGCCACCCTGGTGCTCGGGTTCCTCGCGCTGGGGCAGGTCGACCACGACACGTCGCTGGTGCTGGTCGGCGGCGCGATGCTGCTGGTGGGCGCCGGGGTCGGCCTGAGCATGCAGAACCTGGTGCTCGCGGTGCAGAACACGGTGCCGCTGAAGGACATCGGCGCGGCCAGCTCCACCATCGCGTTCTTCCGGTCGCTCGGCGGCACGATCGGCGTGTCGGTGCTGGGCGCGGTGCTGGCGCGGCGGGTCGAGGACGCCATCACCCGCGACCTGACCGCGGCGGGCATCCCCGTCAGCGGCGGGGGCGGCGGCAGCCTCAACCTGAACGTGCTGCCGGAGGCGGTGCAGCACATCGTCCGCAACGCGTACGGCGACGCCACCGGCCACATCTTCCTGATCTCGTCGGCCATCGCGGTGATCGGTGTGGTCGCGGCCCTGCTGCTCAAGCCGATCACGCTGCGCACCAGCCTGGACCTGGCCGAGGAGAAGCCCAAGGTCGAGACGGGCGTCTGACGCCGAGGGGAACCGGGGCCGGTGGTGCGATCAGCGCCACCGGCCCCGTCGCGCCACGCGCGGTGTTGGCGAGAACCCGTCGGGGTGTGGCACGCCGGCCACTGCCGCGCCGGCCGCCGTGCTCTTAGCGTCCAGGTGGAACGATCACCTGCGACGACAAGGACCGCCAACCATGGTCGTGGTCTCGGCACTGCTCATCGGCGTGCTGTACGTGCTCCTGAACTCCCTCATCCCCGACCGGCACCGCCGACCGCTCAACGCGGTCATGGTCGGCGGCGCCGGCGCGGCGTACCTCAGCGGCGGCGGGCTGGGCGCGTGGGAGTTCGCCATCACCGCCGTCATCACGTTCTGCGCCTACCGCGGCCTGACGTCCTGGACGTTCATCGGCATCGGGTGGCTCGTGCACACGGCCGCCGACGTGGCGCACCACCTGTACGGCAACCCGATCGTGCCGTTCGCCGAGCACTCGTCGCTGGGCTGCGCGGTCTGCGACCCGGTGATCGCCCTGTGGGCGTTCGCGGGCGGACCCGGCTTCCGGTCAATGGCCCCCGCGGCACTGGTGCGGGCTCTCCGACTCCGCCGGACGCAGCACGCCGCCGACGGCGGGCTCCACGAGTAGCAGCAGCTCGCCGTCGTGGTGGACGGGACGCAGGAAGCCGAGCGTCCGCACCGGGTCGGTCGGCGCGACCTGGACTCCGATGCCGACCACGCGGTCGATCGCCGACACGGCCACCACTTCGGCGGCGGGGTGCGTGCCGGTGAGCGCCGACTGGCCCGGGAACCGGACACAACGGCCCTCGGCGCGGTCACGACCGGCCCGGGCGGCGCGGACAGCGGCCGTGTCGGCCGTGTCGGAGTCGTCGAGCACGACCACCGGCCCGCCCAGCGCCGCCGCCAACCGGTCCACGTCCACCTCGCCGGTCACGTGGGCGGACAACGCGGTGACGGCGACCTCGCCGGACCGGTCGGTGTGCGTGCACACGAAGTCCGCCGCCACGCCGTCGAACGCCGCCAGCAGCAGCGCGTCCACGTGCGCCGCGCCGTGCTCGCCGGGCAGGGCGGGCACGGCGCCGAGCCAGGTCATCAGATGACGTCCACGAACACCGGGTTCGCGTAGAACCACAGGTCCGCCCACGGGTCGGCGTCACCGAGGACGTCCATCACCGGGTGGCCGTCCGAGGTCAGCCGGTTGCCGTCCGAACCGCGCAGCCGCAGGTAGAACGCGCCTTCCACGCGGCGGAACGTGTGCGTGAACTTCACCGTGCCGCGCGCGGCACGAGCGACCTCGAACGACTTCACCACCGCCGTGGCGGGCGCGGAGAACGCGTCGCGGTCCGCCGCCGGGCCGGTGACCGGGCCGGCGATCAGGTCCACCTTCGCCAGGCGCGGCACGACACCCGCGAAGTTCGCGCCACGCGCCAGGTCGACCTCGACCACCACCTCGACGTCCTGGCCGCGCCGGACGAACGTGCGACCGCCGATCGTGACGCCCCGGTTGTCGCCCTCGCCGAGCGAGCGCACCCGCAGGTTCAGCCCGTCGACGATCCGCCCGTGCACCGCGACGACCTTGCCGCCCTGCATGCCGCGCATCACGTCCACATAGGACTTGGAGGCCGCGCCGACGAGCGTGGAGCTGTAGAAGCCCGGCCAGTAGTCGCTCTCGACCTGCGGCACGCCGGTGTCGACGGGCGCACCCCGGCTGCCGGTCGTGTCGTGGTCGCCTGCGCCCTGCTTGTGCGTGTCCAGGTGCACCCGGTGCGAGTCGGACGTGGCGGTGACCCACCACGGCCTGCCCTCGGCCAGCAGCGAGTCCCACAGGCCGCCGACCTTGGCGGTCATCCAGTCGAACCCGCCGTAGGTGCGGTAGGGGTTCTCGGTCGCGGTCGGCGCGAAGCCCGGGAAGCTGTCCTGGTTCGGCGATGCGTCGTACAGCCCGCGCGCGGCGCCCCGGCCGCCGTTCGCGGCCGGGATGCCCGACGCCTGGTGGCCGGGCGCGCCCTCCATGCCCACCGCAACGCCGGGCGCCGCGTCGCGCCAGCCGCGGAACTCGTGCGGGCTGTCCACCCCGCGCCGGGCCGGGTGGTTGGCGAACATCAGCGCGATCTCCGTGCGGCCGGCGAGCACCTGCGCCTCCAGGTACCGCAGTGCCGCCAACGCGTACGGCTCGCCGTCGGCCGACGTGGAGCGGGCGAGCAGGCCCTTGCCGCCGCTCGCGACCGGCGTGGCCAGGACACCGCCGTCGTAGGCGGCCTCGAACGCGCGCAGGATGTCCACGGTGGACCGGCCGGGCGGCAGGAACACGGTGGCGTGCTCGGCGCCCGGGATGTTCCACTCCAGACCCTGGTAGACCAGCACGTCCCGGTGCGACCTGCGGGCGCGCTCGATGTCGGGCGCGACCTGGTCGATGGAGAACTTCTCGTGCGCGACGCCGCCGTGGTCGGTGATCACGACCCAGTCCAGCCCGTGCTCGCGCGCCTTGGCGACCTGCTGCGCGACCTCGTACTGGGCGTCGTTGGAGTACTTGGTGTGGATGTGGTGGTCGCCCGCGTACCAGCGCCCGCGTCCGTCCCACGGGTTCACCGGCGTGGCCGGCCGGTCGCCGTGCGCGTGCGCCGGGAGCGCGCCCATGGTGGTCGCCACACCGGCCGCGCCCAGACCGGCCAGGAACCGCCGTCGCGCCACCGAGAGCGGCCGGTCGTCCTGCGCGTCGCGCCAGCTGCCCTCCACCTCCTCGTGGTGCTCGTGGGTGTGGCCGTGGCGGTGGTCGTGCGACATGCGGTACTCCGATCATGACCCGAACGGCGGCAGGCCGAAGTATCGTTTTCGGGGCGTGCGCCGGGTGGTGCGCGGAGTCGAACTCCGGGTGAACACTTCGGCACTGCCGCCGGCGGGTCCCGGGGCGGGCCGCCGGACCGTCAAGGCCGCGTAAAGGACCGGGGTTGGGCCACGCGGGCAGGCGGGGCGCGCGCACACTGGGACCCGTGGAAGGCAAGCGCAAGCGCGGCGAGCTGCGGATCTACCTCGGCGCGGCGCCCGGTGTCGGCAAGACGTTCGCCATGCTCGGCGAGGCGCACCGGCGTCAGGACCGGGGCACGGACGTCGTGGTCGGCCTGGTCGAGACGCACGGCCGCGAGAACACCGCGGCCCTGCTCGACGGCTTGGCACAGCTGCCCCGCCGGGACGTCGACGACGACCTGGACCTCGCCGGGCTCCTGGCGCGCAGGCCCGAGGTGGCGGTGGTCGACGAGCTCGCGCACACCAACGCGGCCGGCTCCCGCAACGCCAAGCGGTGGCAGGACGTCGAAGAGCTGCTGGAAGCGGGCATCGACGTGCTGTCCACGGTCAACGTGCAGCACCTCGAATCCCTCAACGACGTGGTCGAGCGCATCACCGGCGTGCGGCAGCGCGAGACCGTGCCGGACGAGGTCGTGCGGCGCGCCGAGCAGGTCGAGCTGGTCGACCTCACGCCGGAGGCGCTGCGCCGCCGCCTCGCCCACGGCAACGTCTACGCCGCCCACAAGATCGACGCGGCGCTGGGCAACTACTTCCGGGTCGGCAACCTCACCGCGTTGCGCGAGCTGGCGCTGCTGTGGCTGGCCGACCAGGTCGACGTGGCGTTGCAGCGCTACCGCTCGGAGCAGAGCATCACCGACACCTGGGAGACCAGGGAACGGGTCGTGGTCGCGATCAGCGGCGGTCCGGAGAGCGAGACGCTGATCCGCCGCGCCCGGCGCGTCGCGGCCCGCGCGGGCGCGGAGCTGCTGGTCGTGCACATCATGCGCGGTGACGGGCTGGCAGGCGTGCCGCCGCAGCTGGTGGCCGGGTTCCGACGGGTGACCGAGGACGTCGGCGCGACGTTCCACACCGTGGTCGGCGACGACGTGCCGACCGCGCTGCTCGACTTCGCCCGCGGCGTGAACGCCACCCAGCTCGTGCTCGGCACGTCCCGCCGATCACGGCTGGCCAGGGTGTTCGACGAGGGCATCGGCGCGGCGACGGTCCAGGCGTCCGGACCGATCGACGTGCACATGGTCACCCACGACGAGGCACGTCGTGGCCCGCGCCGGCGGTGGGCGCCCGCCGCGCACCCCCGGCACCGCAGGACGCTCGGCTGGGTCCTGGCGGTGCTGCTGCCCGCCGCGGTGACCGGGATCGGGCTGCTGCTGGGCGACCGCCTGGCGTTCTCCACCGACCTGGTCGGGTTCTTCCTGGCCACGGTCGTGGTCGCGCTGGTCGGCGGGCAAGGTCCGGCGGTCGTGGCGGCGTTCCTCGGCGCGGGGCTGCTGAACTTCTTCTTCACCCCGCCCTACTACACCCTGGCGGTGGCGACGCCGGCGAACCTGGTCACGCTCGTCGCGATGCTGGTGGTGGCGGTGCTGGTCGCGTTCGTGGTGGACCACGCGGCGCGGCTGGCCGTGCAGGGCGCGCGGGCCCGCACCGAGGCCGCGCTGCTCGCCTCCTACGCGCGCACGGTGCTGACCAGCCCGTTCCCGCTGGCCCGGCTGTTGGAGAAGGTGCGGGAGAACTTCGCGCTGGAGTCGGTGGCCTTGCTGGAGCGGCGCGACGGGGACTGGGAACGGGTGGCGTGCGTCGGGCCGCGGCCGTGCGCCGAGCCGGACGAGGCGGACGTGGACGTGCCCGTGACGGCGGACGTGCACCTGGCGCTGCGCGGCCGGACGCTG
Organism: Actinosynnema sp. CA-299493; assembly: GCF_050946825.1. Taxonomy (NCBI): domain Bacteria; kingdom Bacillati; phylum Actinomycetota; class Actinomycetes; order Pseudonocardiales; family Pseudonocardiaceae; genus Actinosynnema; species Actinosynnema sp. CA-299493. The sequence continues at coordinate 5,399,483 of NZ_CP191993.1, read as the reverse complement.
CCCGCGGCCGACCAGCGCGCGCTGGAGGCGGCGGCCGGTCAGGCGTTGATGGCGTTGCGGCAGCAGCGGATGGCCGTCGAGACGGCCGAGGCGCAGCGCCGCGCGGAGACCACGGAGCTGCGCACCGCGTTGCTGTCCGCCGTCGGCCACGACCTGCGCACGCCGCTGACGTCCATCAAGGCCGCGATCGGCAGCCTGCGCGACACCGACCTGCGGCTGTCCGACGAGGACACCGCCGAGCTGCTGGAGACCGTCGAGGTGTCCGCGGACCGGCTGACCGGCCTGATCGACAACCTGCTCGACTCGTCCCGGCTGGCCACCGGCGCGGTCGTGCCGCAACTGCGCGCGGTGACGTACGACGAGGTGGTAGCGCGCGCTCTGGCCGGCATCGACGAGCGCCGCACGGTGTCCGTGGACGTGGCCGAGCACCTGCCGCCCGTGCTCGCCGACCTCGGCCTGCTCGAACGCGTGGTGGCCAACGTGATCGACAACGCCCTGCGGCACGGCAGGCTCAGCCCGCGCCGCCTGGTCGACGTGGACGGCGACGGCCGGATCGAGGCCGACGAGCCGGAGGTCGCGGTGCGTGCCAGCGCGTACGGCGACCGGGTGGAGCTGCGGGTGGTCGACCACGGGCAAGGGCTGCCGAAGAACACGGCGAACGCGGTGTTCGCGCCGTTCCAGCGACTCGGCGACCGGGACGCCACGCCGGGCGTCGGCCTCGGGCTGAGCGTGGCGAAGGGGTTCGTGGACGCCATGGGCGGCGCGATCACGGCCGAGGACACACCCGGCGGCGGCCTGACGCTCGTCATCTCGCTGCCGATCGCCGGGGTGACGACGGCATGACCACGGTCCTGGTCGTCGACGACGACCCGCAGATCGTGCGCGCGCTGCGGATCAGCCTCCACGCCCACGGCTACCAGGTGCTCACCGCGTCGGACGGCGCGTCGGCGTTACGCGCGGCCGAGGACGGGCCCGACGTGGTGGTGCTCGACCTCGGCCTGCCGGACCTGGACGGCCTCGCCGTGATCACCGGCCTGCGCCGGGTCACGTCCGCGCCGATCGTCGTGCTGTCCGCCCGGCTCGACCCGGCGGACAAGGTCCGCGCGCTGGACGCGGGCGCCGACGACTACGTGACCAAGCCGTTCGGGATGGACGAGTTACTGGCCCGGCTGCGGGCGGCCGTGCGCCGGTCGGGCAGGCGGCGGGCCGAGGCCGACGAGCCGCCGGTGCGCGCGGCGTCGTTCACCGTCGACCTGACCGCGAAGAAGATCCACCGCGACGGCGCCGAGGTGCACCTGACGCCGACCGAGTGGGGTCTGCTGGAGGCCCTGGTGCGGGCGGGCGGAGAGGTGCTCAGCGCGCAACGGCTGCTCGCGCAGGTGTGGGGGCCGAACCACACGTCGGCCACCCACTACCTGCGCGTCTACCTGGTCCAGCTGCGCCGCAAGCTCGAACCGGACCCCGCCCACCCGCGGCACCTGGTCACCGAACCGGGCCGGGGCTACCGCTTCCAGCCGTGATCAGCGCCTCGGCGTGGTGGTGATCAGGTTCCACTTCACGGCCTTGAGCGTGCCGTCGGCGGTGGTGCTCTCGCCGACGATCGTGCCGCGGTCGTTCAACGCGGTGGGGAGGCTGTGCGCGCCGCCGAGCGACCCGAGGTAGGTCACCCTCCCGTTGCGCCACAGGAACGCGCGGGGCGCGTCGGGGTTGTCCGCCGAGCTCCAGCCGATCACGTCACCGCGCTCGTTGACCGCGACCGCCTCGGACGGGCTGGGCACGCCCAGGTCCACCGGCTTGCCGCCACCGGGCCACAGCACGGCCTTGCGGTCGCCGTTGAACTCGGTGGTCCAGCCGACGACGTCGCCGCGCTCGTTGATCGCCTGCGGGCCGTTCGCCACGCCGCCGGACTTGCTCAGCACCGTCACCTCCGACCCCTCCCAGCGCAACGCCTGCGCGCCCTCGTTGCCGACGATCACCCCGGCCTCGTTGACCGCTTCGACGGAGTACATGCCGGAGCCGGGCACGGTGGCCAGCGGCTCGCACCTGGTGGTGTCCACGCAGCGGAACGCGTACGCGTCGCCGCTGAACATGGGCAGCTTGTTGCCCGCGACCACACCGGCGTCGTTGATCGCGCTCAGCCACAGGTGGGGCCCCGTCAACGGCAACGCCGTGTGCTTGCCGTCCTGCCACACGACGGCCCGCTCCTGGTGGTAGCCCGACGACGACGTGGAGTACGTCATCGGCACCGAGCCCTTGGCGTTGATCGCCGACGCGATGACCCAGCCGCCGCCCGGCGAGATGTCGGTGACCTTGCCCGCGTGCCAGATCCGCGGCCGTTGGACGTAAGGGCCCGCACCGTTGACGGCCTCCTGGATCAGCACCTGGCCGGCCTGGTTGAGCCCGGACGGGATGCCGAGGCCGAGGTCGGTGTGCGCGCCGCCGGGTGACCAGTGCACCGTGTGCGGCGCGCCGTTCCCGCTGGTGAAGCCGATGACCTGGCCGAGGTCGTTGACCGCGACGGTCCGGTGGGTGGGGTAGCCGGGCAGGCCCGGGAGTTCGGTGACCAGGACGGCTGCCCGCGCGGCGGGCGCGATCACCAGCGGCAGGGCCACGGCCAGCGCGAGGGCGGCTGCGGGCGTGCGTAACTTGGGCATGGTCGCTCCAGTGCGAGATGTCCGCTGAATCGATTCGAACGCTAGTCCCGGGCGGGACCGCCGGCGTCGGCCGGACAGCGGAATCAGGGGGACCGTTGACCGCACCGGAAGTCCTGGCCCGGTTGAGCGAGAACGCCGTCCGGCTCTTCGACGCCTGCCGCGAGGTTCGCCCGCTCGACCGCCGGGGTGCGCTGGACCACCCGCGCCCGTTCCACCGGGGCGTTTGCCCCGCGATGTCAGGGCAACCCCAAGTTTCCCCCGACGTGACCCACCTGGGGGGACGCGCACACGACGTGCACCGTGGCGCGACGAGGCGCCGCCGCTCTTCGGAGGAGGTCGTCCGTGAACCGCTCCGGCTTGAGCGCGGCGCTCGCCGTGACGCTGACCGCGGCGCTCGCCGCCCCGCCCGCGTCCGCCGGCACCGGCCAGGTCCCCTGTCCCGCACGGCTGCCGGCGGGCACGACCTGTTACGGCGGGCAGGACGCCACCGGCGCGTTCCACGCGTTCGCGATCCCGGCCGACTGGAACGGCTCGCTGGTCGTGCACGCGCACGGTGGACCCAACCTGGCCGCGCCGACCGCCGACCACCCCGTCGAGGACCTGGACCGCTGGGCGGTGGTGGTGCGCGAGGGGTTCGCGTTGGCCGGCTCGTCCTACCGGCGCGGCGGCTACGGCGCCCGGATGGCCGCCGAGGACACCGAGAACGCGCGGAAGTTGTTCGGGCAGCGGTTCGGCCGGCCGCACAAGACGTTCCTGCACGGCCAGTCGTGGGGTGGGAACGTGGCCGCGAAGACCATCGAGGTCCACGACTCCTACGACGCCGCCCTGCTCACCAGCGGCGTGCTCGCGGGCGGGTCGCGCGGCTACGACCACCGGGTCGACCTGCGCGTGGTCTACCAGTACTACTGCGGCAACCACCCGCGGCCGGACGAGCCGCGGTACCCGTTGTGGATGGGGCTGCGCGCCGACTCCACCATGACCACCGCCGAGCTGCGCGCCCGGTTGCAGGAGTGCACGGGCCACCAGTCGCCGTCCGCCGAGCGCAGCGCGCCGCAACAGCGCAACCTGGACGACATCCTCGCCGTCACCAAGGTCCCCGAGAGCGCGCTCGCGTCGCACCTCACCTTCGCCACGTTCACGTTCCGCGACATCGTGCACCACCGGCTCGGCGGGCGGAACCCGTTCGGGAACAGGGGAGTGCGGTACACCGGTTCGCACGACGACGAGGCGTTGAACGCGGGCGTCGAGCGGTTCAGCGCCACGCCGTCGGCCGCGCGGGACCTGTCCTACGACAGCGATCCGACCGGCGCGGTGTCGATCCCGGTGATCACCCTGCACGCGATCGGCGACCCCACGGTGTTCGTGGAGCACGAGGCCGCGTACCGGGCGAGCCGGGTCGGCGCGGGGACGGGGGCGAACCTCGTGCAGGCGTTCACCCGGGAGGACGAGCACAGCGCGCTCAGCGACTCGGAGTACGCCGCCGCGCTACGGGCGCTCGTGACGTGGGAGGGCACCGGCCGCAAGCCCACGCCCGCGTCGATCGCCGCCGACTGCCCGGCCGCCGACGCGGTGCACGCCACGGGCTGCTTCTTCGACCCCGCCTACCGGCCCGCGCCCTACTCGACGCACGTGTACCCGCGGCCCGGCGGCACCCGGTGGCCGGCGATGACGGCCCGGCAGGAGTGGCTGTGGGGCCGGCTCGGCCGAGTGGGCATCGCTCCCTAGGGTGCGGTCCCGGACACCTGTGTCGACCCGACCCCCGGACCTGTGGGCCCGCGGGCCGACGTGATCGACCGCCGGCCGCGCCCGGTCACCGGCCGGGGGCGTCCAGCGGGTTGCCCGCCACCCGCCCAGCCCAGCCGTCGCGCATCAGCTCGGCGGCGGCGCAGCGCGGTTTGCGCTCGGCCTGCTCCTCGGCCCTGCCCAGGAACGCGTCGGCGAACCCGAGCCGCGGGTAGCGGGTCACGACGCCGTCCTTGACCCGCTCGGCGAACCGGTCCAGCCCGCGCCCCGACACGTCGGCGCCGACCGCGACCTGCAACAGGTGGCTCTCCGGGTCCTGCTCGGCGGGCACGTCGGTGCGCATGTGCCGCACGATGACCTCCGCCAGCCGGTCCCGCCGCACCCGTCCCCACCCGGCTCCGGCCGCGAACACCCACGCCACGTGCGCCCCCGCCTCCTCGAACGGCAGCGTGTGGCTGTCGAACGGCGGTGTGAGCGCGAGGTCGTGCAGGAGCGCGGCGACGTACAGCAGCTCGCCGTCGTGGGCGATGTCCACGTCGGCCGCGTACGCGGCGGCCAGCGAGTAGGCGCGCAACGAGTGGTTCAGCAGCCACGGCTCGGCGTACTCGTGGCAGACCTCGAGCGCGGCGGCGGCGGCCTTGGAGTCCGGCCGGGTGAAGATGAAGTCCACGTCGTGCAGCCTACGAGCAGGTGCGCCCGCCGGGGCCGCTACGACACGACGCCGTCGGCGACCAGACCCGCCCAGATGGCTTCGCCGACCGCGGTCACCGCCGACTGGGGCCGGATCATCACGGTGAACGTGCCGATCCGGCCGTCCTCGTCCAGCTCGATCAGGTCGATGCCCTCGACCTGCTTGCCGTTCACCACCGTGCGGAAGTGCAGGACGTGGCCGGTCGGCCCGTCGTACTGGCCGACGTACCGGAAGTCCTCGAACGTCCGCTGGAGCACGCCGAACAGGGCGCGCACGGTGTCGATCCCCTCGAACGGCCGGAACTTCACGGGGCTGTGCAACGTGATGTCGTCGCTGAAGAACTCCGTCGCGCCGACGACGTCGCCCGCCTCGACCGCCGCCTTGAACCGCAGTGCCGCGTTCACCCGTGCCTCCTGGTCAGATCGTGGCCGCGAGCCGCGTGCCCTGGTCGATGGCGCGCTTCGCGTCGAGCTCGGCGGCGACGTCCGCGCCGCCGATGACGTGCGTGACGACACCGCGCCCGGCGAGCGCGTCCACGAGGTCGCGCACCGGTTCCTGGCCCGCGCACACGACGACCGTGTCGACGTCCAGCACCTGCGGTCGTTCGCGCTTGGGCCCGAACGTGATGTGCAGGCCGGCGTCGTCGATCCGCTCGTAGTTCACCCCGGTCAGCTGCTCGACGCCCTTGGCCGCGAGCGCCGCCCGGTGCACCCACCCGGTGGTCTTGCCGAGGCCCTTGCCGATCCGGGACGCCTTGCGCTGCAAGAGGTACACCTGGCGCGCGGGCTTGGCGGGCTTCGGCGCGGTGACGCCGCCGCGCACCAGTTCGGGGTCGGTGACGCCCCACTCGGCACGCCACTCGGCCACGTCGAGGGCGGGGGAGGAGGCGTGGGTCAGGAACTCGGTCACGTCCACGCCGATCCCGCCCGCGCCGATCACCGCGACCCGGTCGCCGACCGGCGCGCCGTGGCGGACGACGTCCACGTAGGACAGGGCGCGTTCCACGCCCGGGATGGCGGGCAGGCGCGGCGCGACGCCGGTGGCGACCACGACCTCGTCGAAGCCCGCCACGTCGTCGGCGGTGACCTTGGCGCCGAGGTGCAGCGTCACGCCGGTCAGCTCGATCCGCCGCCGGTAGTAGCGGATCGTCTCGGCGAACTCCTCCTTGCCCGGGATGCGGCGGGCGATGGCGAACTGGCCGCCGATGTCGTCGTCGGCCTCGAACAGCTCCACCTCGTGGCCGCGCTCGGCCAGCGAGGTCGCCGCCGCGAGCCCCGCCGGACCCGCGCCGACCACCGCGACCCGCTTGACGCGGCGGGTCGGCAGCAGCCGGAGCGTGGTCTCGTTGCCCGCACGCGGGTTGACCATGCAGGTCGCCTTCTTCAGCGAGAACGTGTGGTCCAGGCACGCCTGGTTGCACGCGACGCAGGTGTTGATCTCGTCGGCGCGGCCGGTCTCGGCCTTGCGCACCCAGTCCGGGTCGGCCAGGAACGGCCGCGCCATCGACACCATGTCCGCGTCACCGCGCGCCAGCACCTCCTCGGCGACCTCCGGCATGTTGATCCGGTTCGACGTGACCACCGGGATGCCGACGTGCGGGCGCAGCTTGGCGGTGACGTTCGTGAACGCCGCGCGCGGCACGGACGTGACGATGGTCGGCACCCGTGCCTCGTGCCAGCCGATGCCGGTGTTGATGATCGTCGCGCCCGCCGCCTCGACCTCCTGGCCGAGCGCGACCACCTCGTCCCACGTCTGGCCGTCCTCCACCAGGTCGATCATCGACAGCCGGTAGACGATGACGAAGTCCGGACCCGCCGCCTCACGGCAGCGGCGCACGACCTCGACCGCGACGCGCCGCCGGTTCTCCGCGCTGCCACCCCAGCGGTCGGTGCGCTTGTTCGTGCGCGGCGCGAGGAACTGGTTGATGAAGTAGCCCTCGGAGCCCATGATCTCGATGCCGTCGTAGCCCGCCTCCCGGGCCAGCGCGGTGGCCCGGGCGAAGGCGTCGACCTGCGCCCGCACGCCCCGGTCGGACAACGCGCGGGGGCGGAACTTGGCGATCGGGGCCTTGAGGGCGGACGCGGACACGCTGAACGGGTGGTAGGAGTACCGGCCGGCGTGCAGCAGCTGGAGGGCGATCTTGCCGTCGTGCTCGTGCACGGCCTGCGTGATGACGCGGTGGTCGCGCGCTTCGCGGTGCGTGGTGAGCTTGGAGGCGAACGGGTAGAGCGAGCCCGCACGGTTGGGCGAGAAGCCGCCGGTGACGATGAGGCCGACGCCGCCGCGGGCCCGTTCGGCGAAGTAGGCGGCCAGCGCGTCGAAGTCCTTGGCGCGGTCCTCGTTGCCGGTGTGCATCGAGCCCATGAGGACCCGGTTGCGCAGGGTCGTGAAGCCCAGGTCCAAGGGCTTGAGCAGGGTGGGGTAGGCGGTCATCGCCGGTCGTCCTCTCGCATCGCGGCCAGCACCTCGTCGCACCACTCCACCAGCGCCCGCTCCGCCCGGATGCCGCCGCGCAGGACCAGGTACTGGTGCAGCCGCCGGCCGGACAGGGCCGACGGGTCCGGGAAGTCCTTCTTCTCGATGGCGAGGTAGACGTCGAGGCGCTCGGTGTGCAGGTCGCGGTGCCGGGCGACCTCGGCGACCAACGCCCCCGCGTCGCCCGACGACGCGCCGCGGACCTTGACCGACAGGTCGTGCCGGATCGTCTCCGGCTCGCCGGGCGCGGCCAGCCAGCGGGCGAGCTCCGCGCGACCGGCGTCGGCGACCTCGTAGACCTTCTTGTCCGGGCGGCCGTCCTGGGCGACCTCGTCGCACGACACCCAGCCCAGCTCCACCATGCGCTTGAGCGTGCGGTAGATCTGCTGGTGGGTGGCGGCCCAGAAGAAGCCGATGGACTTCTCGAACCGCTGGGCCAACTCGTAGCCCGAGCCCGAGCGCTCGTCCAGCGACACGAGGATCGCGTGCTCCAACGCCATGGCGGTGACCGTAGCTGTGCAACGAGGTGCAGTGCAACTAGTTGCATAGGTGACCGGCCACGTGCGAGCGGCCGAACCGGCTCCGGTCAGCCCGTCGTGCCGGTGCGGCGGCTCTCGATCAGCACTTCGATGCCGTCCAGGATCCGGCCCAGGCCGAACGCCCAGCCGTTGTCCCGGGGCGCGTCACCGGTCGACCGCGCCGCCTCGTGCAGCGCCGGGAAGCGGTCGCGGTGCTCGTGCAGGACCGTTCGCAGCCGCTTCTCCGCGGTCGACGGCTGCGTGCCGGCCGTCGCACCCGACTGCGTGTTGCGGATGTGCCCGCTGAGCAGGAACACCGCGTCCATCCGCTCGCCGCCGTCGAGCCCGGTGCCGTCGAGCGCGGCCACCGCGGCCTCCGTCCAGCCCACCTCGCGCGGACCGGTCACGCGCTCACCGGTCGTGGCGGCGGGCAGCCACGGGTGGCGTCGCCACGTCTCCCGCATCAGGTCGGACCACCGGACGAGGCTCGGCCGCCACCCGCCGGGCACCGCGCGCAGGTCCGGCGGCTCGCCGACGGCCGACTCGGTCATCACCGCGACCAGTTCGGCCTTGCTCGCCACGTGCCGGTACAACGCCATCTTCGTGACGTCCAGCCTGGCCGCGACCTGCTGCATCGACACCGCCGCCAGGCCTTCCGCGTCGGCCACCTCGATCGCGGCGGCGGCGATGCGGTCGACGGTGAGCGCGAGCCTGGGTGGCCGGGCGGGCTTGTCCCGCGAACCCCACAGCAGGTCCACGCCCTGGTCCTCGCTCGCCATCGCTCACCGGCTTCCGAAATCGGGGGTTGCTCACGTTGTCGATCTGTGTCTAACGTACACCCAGTGTCCGACGGACACTCAAGTATCCACTGGACACGCCGGTGTCCGCTCGTCTCGCAATGGGGGCTCAAGGCCATGTCCGTGAAGATCTTCGTGAACCTGCCGGTGACCGACCTGACCAAGTCGATCGAGTTCTTCGCCGCACTCGGCTTCGCGCACAACCCCCGGTTCACCGACGAGAACGCCTCTTGCGTCGTGTTCAGCGACACCGTCCACGCGATGCTGGTGACCAAGCCGTTCTTCACGACGTTCACCACCAAGGAGATCGCCGACTCCGCCACCACCACGGAGGCGATCGTGGCGCTGTCGCTGGACAGCCGCGAGCAGGTCGACGAGGTGGCGGACAAGGCGCTGGCCGCGGGCGGCGGGTTCGTGAAGGAGGCCGAGGACCACGGCTTCATGTACGGCCGCAGCTTCGAGGACCTCGACGGCCACGTGTGGAACCTGTTCTGGATGGACGAGTCCGCGGCGCAGGGCTGAGCCGGGGCGCAGGGGAGGGTGCCGGCCGGTCGCCGGCACCCTCGTCTCTCAGAACTGCAAGGACCAGCCGTTGATCCGGCCGGTGTCCGCGGACGCGACGTCCTGCACGCGCAGCTTCCACGTGCCGTCGGCGAGCTCGGTGGACGCGTTCACGGTGTACGTCGTCACGAGGTCGTTCGCGCTGTCGTTGCTCGACGTCTTCACCCGGTACGCCGTGCCGTCCGGCGCGACCAGGTCGATCACCAGGTCGCCCCGGTAGGTGTGGGTGATGTCCACGCCCACCGCCAGCGCCGACGGCGCGTTGCCCGCGACCCCGGACACGGTGATCGGGCTCTCGACCGTGGTCAGGTCGGGGATGGTCACGTCCGCCGGGTTCTCGAACCGCGGTCCGGGCGGGTTGCCGCCGGAGCCGGCCAGCGTCCACAGGGTGTGGGCGATGGCGTCGCTGTTGCGGTCCAACGCGGTCACGTCGACGTTGGTGATCGTGTCGCACGAGCGGTGGTAGCAGCGGTCGAAGGCGACGCCCGCGGTGCCGCCCCACTTCTGCGCCTGCGCGGAGGTCTTGGTGACCTCGGCGCCGGTGAACGTGCCGCCGACGGGGATGCCCGCCCTGGCGAACGCCGCGTGGTCGGACCGCCCGCCGACCGACGTCAACTCGGTCGGCACGCTGAACGCGGCCTGCAACGTCTGCTGCAACAGCAACGACCCGGTCGGTTGGCCGGAGGCGCTGTAGACGAAGTAGCCCGGGTTCGGCGAGCCGATCATGTCGAAGTTCAGGTACGCCTTGATCCTCGACCGCTCGGTCGTCGGCAGGTTGTTCACGTAGTACGTGGAGCCGACCAGGCCCAGTTCCTCCGCGCCCCACCAGCCGAACCGGATGTGCTTGGTCGGCGCGAGGCCCTCCCGGGCCACGGTCAGCGCGACCTCGAGGAGGCCCGCCGACCCGGTGCCGTTGTCGTTGATGCCCGGACCGGCGCTCACGCTGTCCAGGTGGCCGCCGAGCATCAGCACGTCGTTCGGGTCGCCGCCCGGCCAGTCCGCGATCAGGTTGTACCCGGTCGCGCCGCTGCTGGTGAACTGCTGCACGGACGTCTGGTACCCGGCCGCGTCGAGCTTCGCCTTGAGGTGGTTGACCGAAGCCAGGTAGCCGGGCCTGCCGTGCGCCCGGTTGCCGCCGTTGTTGGTGGCGATGGTCTGGAGGTCGGTCAGGTGCGCCTGGACGTTGGCCACCGGGATGTCCGGCACGGCCGACGTGCTCACCGGGGCGGCGGTGGCGACGGGTGGGCTCAACAGGGCGGCGGCGAGCAACAGCGCGCTCGCCACCGGGGTCGTCCTTCTCAAGGACATGGCTGCCTCCGCAGGGTATAGGGATGGCCACGCACGAGCGTGCGGGCTGTGCCATCCCCGCGCCAGCGCCTTTCGTCGTGGCACGTTCGGACGCAGACCAGTTGATCTCTGGCTACTCGATTACTTCAGTGTGGACAGAATTTAGTCGACAAGACCCGGACGTGCGGCAAGCCGGGACTACGGGCTACTGCTGAGCGCGTTGAGCGCGAGCCCGCCGCTTGCCCTCGTGCATCGCCTGGACGCGGGCCACCGGGATGGTGCGCCCCTCGGCGACGAGGTCGTCCGGGAGCTTCTGCGGCGCGGGCATCCGCGAGTGCCACGGGTCGTCGTCGCCCAGCAACGCGGGCGCGGTCTTCACGGTGAAGTCGGCGGGCGTCACGGCGTCGAGGTCGTCCCAGTCCACCGGGAACGACACGGTGGCGCCCGGCCGGATCCGGGGGCTGTACGCGGCGGCCACGGTCGAGCCGTAGGCCCGCGTGGAGTCGAGGAACACCCGCCCGCCCCGGTCGTCCTTGATGAACGCGGTGGTGGCCAGCTCCGGGTCCAGCCGTTCGGCCCGCGCCGCCAACGCCCGGGTCGCGGCGGCCACGTCGTGGTCGACGCCCGTCACGGGCACGAACACGTGCACGCCCTTGGACCCGCTGGTCTTCACCAGACCGGACAGCCCGTCGTCGGCCAACGCCCGCCGCACGAGCTTCGCCGCCGCCACCACCACGTCGAAGCCCGCACCCTCCGGCGGGTCGAGGTCGAGCACCAGGAAGTCGGGCCGCTCGAACGCGCCGGCGGGCGCCGGCGTGACGTGGTACTCGACCGCGCGCTGGTTGGCGAACCACAGCAGCGTGCGCCGGTCCTCGCACAGCGCGTACCGGATCTCCCGCTTGGACGTCTCCGCCCACAGCGCCACGGTCCGCACCCACGGCGGCGTGTACTTCGGCAGGTTCTTCTGGGTGAACGGCTCCTGGCCCGGCCGCACCCGCACCACCGACAGCGGTCGCCCGGCCAGGGCCGGGATGATCCGGTCGCGCACCGCGTCGAGGTAGTCGACGAGGTCGCCCTTGGTCGCGTCGGCGCCGTCGAACAACGGCTGGTCGAGGTTGGTCAGCGCCACGCCGTCCCGCTCTTCACCCATCGCACCACCCTTGCGGTTGACCGTGCCGCAGGCAAGCGGGACACGGCCCGCTCCACGGGACACGGCCCGCTCCGCAGGGGAACGGGCCGTGTCCGCGTCGGATCAGGCGGGGAGTCGCCAGACCTGGTTGGTGGCCGCGAAGCAGTCCCAGAGCTGGAGCCGGGTGCCGTCGGCCGAACTGGGGCCGGTGGCGTCGAGGCAGCGGCCCGAGGCGGGGTTGCGCAGCGTGCCGTCGGAGGCGGCCTGCCACTTCTGCGCGCCCGTGCCGTTGCAGTCCCACAGCTGGGTGGTGGTGCCGTTGGCGGTGGCGGCGCCGGTCACGTCCAGGCACTTGCCCAGGGCGCGCAGCGAGCCGTCGCCGGCGACGGTCCAGCTCTGCGCGGTCGTGCTGTTGCACGTCCAGAGCTGGATCGCGGTGCCGTTGGCGGACGACGCGCCGGCCACGTCGACGCACTTGCCCGCGATGCCGGTGATGGGACCGGTGCGGCCGGGTGGGGTCGTGCCGCCCATGACGGTGTCGTAGATGGCGCTGACCAGGGAGGTGGCGCCGGTGGTGTCCTGCGACAGCTCCCAGTTCATCACGCCGCCGGCGTTGGCCGTGGCCCACTGGGTCTTGCGCTTGATCGTGGGCACGCCGTTGTAGCACTGCTGCACGCCGCTGACGGTGACGCAGTCGCGGTTGGCGTTGGCCGGGTCCATGGCGACCAGCTGCGCGTAGGTGTAGTAGTTCGGCCTGCTGTAGAACGGCACGCCGAGCACGGCCTTGGCGGCGGGCAGGCCGCGCGACTTCCAGTAGTTGACGGCGCCGATGGACCAGTCGTAGTTGGCGTGCGGGCTGCCGCCGTCGTAGGCCATGATGTTGAGCCAGTCGACCTGGCCGAACACGGCGGTCTGGACGCCTTCCGCGGTGCCGCCGCCGGACACGACCGCGGCGGTGAGGAGCTTGCCCCGGCTGTGCATGGCGGTGCTGAGCTGTCCCATGAGGGCGGTGAAGTTGGTCGCCGACGCGCCGGGGTCGGGGTACTCCCAGTCGATGTCGACGCCGTCGAGGTTGTACTGGTTGACCGCGGTGACGACGGCGTTGACGAACGTGGTGCGGCTGGTGGCGTTGGCGGCCAGGGCCTCGAACGCCGAGTCGTTGCCGTCGTTCCAGCCGCCGATGGCGAGGGAGACGCGCACGCCGTTGTCGTGCGCCAGGGTGACCAGGGACGAGAGCTTGCCCGGGTCGGGGATGGCCTGGAGCGTGCCGTTGGCGTTGGGCAGGGCGAACGCGTAGTTGACGTGGGTGAGCTTGGTGTACTGGACGGCGTTGACGCTGCCTGCCCACGACGGCAGGTAGCCGACGCTCTTGAAGCCGTTGGGCAGGGCGGTGGCCTGTGCCGCCGGCGCGGTGGCGACGGCCACCGCGAGGCCGGCCGCCACCGTGGCGAGGGCGAGGCCTGCGGCGCCCCACCGGGTGGACGCGTGTCGTGATGGTGCGGGGGACGGCATGGACGTGGGGTCCTTTCACCGGTCTGGCAGCCGGGGCCGACCTTACTAGCGCACTTGATTCAAGTCACGATAAAAGTCGGCCGGCATCGCGATCGTGAGTCGCCGCAGGCGGGAGGGGTCGGCGATGACGTCGTAGGCGGCGATCCGGTCGGCCCGGACCGTGACGACGAGGACGAGCCGGAGCCGCCCGGCCGGTGCGACGACGATGCCGACGCGTCCGTCCACGAGGGCCGGTTCGGCGTGGCGCGCGTTGGCGGTGAGGACGACGGTCTCGGCGGCGACGGCGTGCGCGCCGCGGATCTCGGCCGCCGCGCCGGGTGGCCGGACGGCGGGGTCGGCGCGGCGGACGACGTCGGGGTCGAGCACGGCGAGCAGCGCGTCGAAGTCGCCGGCGCGCGCGGCGGTGAGGAAGGCGTCCACGACGTGCCGGTGGCGGGTGATCTCGGCTCCGGGGAGCGCGGTGGCGCCGCGGACCTTGTGCCGGGCGCGGCTGGCGAGCTTCTTGGTGGTGGCCGTGCTGCGGCCGACGATCGGCGCGATCCGCTCGAACGGCACGGCGAACGTGTCGTGCAGGACGAACGCGACGCGTTCGGCGGGCCCGAGCGCGTCGAGGACGACGAGCAGCGCCCGGCCGATCGAGTCGGCCAGCACCGCCTCGGTCTCGGGGTCGTCGTCGGAGGGGAGGTCGGGCACCTGGTCGACGACGTCCTCGCGGCGGGAGCGGCGGTGGCGGAGCACGTCCAGGCACACGCGGGAGACGACGGTGCGCAGCCAGGCGGCGAGGTTGTCGATCCCGTCGGCGTCGACCCGGCCCAGCCGCAACCAGGTCTCCTGGACGGCGTCCTCGGCTTCGGGCAGCGAGCCCAGCATCCGGTGGGCGACCGCGCGCAGGTGCCCGCGGTGCGCCTCGAATCGGTCCGCCAGGTCGTCGCGCATCGGTCCCCTCCCGGTCGTCTACCCGGTGGACGAGCCGGCGCGGTGAGAGGTGACCGGTCCCGACTGCGCCGGTGGGGTGGAGGTCTCGACTACCCGCCGCCGACGTGGTAGCCAGAGGTCGACTCACGGCCGCCGCCGGAGACCGAGGAGAGCTGTCGCATGGGTAAGCGCCTGATGGCGGTGGGCGTCGCGCTCGCCTGCCTGGTCGGAGTGCTCGTCGGCCCGGCGCGGGCGGTCGGGGCGGAGCTGTCCGCCGCGTTCAGCCGGTCGTCGGTGTGGAGCACGGGGTACGGCGGGCAGGTGGTGCTGGCCAACGCCGGCGACGTGGAGAGCTCCGGCTGGGTGGTGGAGTTCGACCTGCCGCCGGGGTCGTCGGTGACCAACGCGTGGAACTCCGTGCTCACGCGGGAAGGGCAGCGCCACCGGTTCGCCAACGCGGCGTTCAACGGCCGCGTCCCTCCCGGCGGCACGGCGAGCTTCGGGTTCACCGTGTCCGGCCTCGGCCTGCCGATCGGCTGCACGGTGGCCGGCGCGCCGTGCGACGGCGGTGGTCCGGCCCCGGACACGTCTGCCCCCACCGTTCCCGGGAGTCCGCGGGTGACGGGTGTGACGGCGGGTTCGGTGTCGTTGGCGTGGGGCGCGTCGAGCGACGACGTGGGTGTCGTCGACTACGAGGTGCTGCGCGGCACGACCGTGGTCGCGTCGGCGACGTCCGCCGCGGTGACGGTCGACGGCCTGCTGCCGGGCACCGCGTACGCGTTCGCGGTGCGGGCGCGTGACGCGGCGGGCAACGTGTCCGGCGCGAGCGCCGAGGTCGTCGCCACGACCGGCGCCGGTCCGGGGTCCGCCGTGGAGGTGTCCACGGCGGCGCAGCTCCAGGCGGCGCTGGCCGCCGCCGTGCCGGGGCAGACCATCCGGATGGCCGCCGGCGTGTACCGGGGTTCGTTCGCGATCACCCGGCCGGGCACGGCCGCCGCTCCGGTCACGCTCACCGGTCCGGCGGACGCGGTGCTGGTCAACGACGGCCCGTCGGGGTCCGCGCCGGACTGCCCGACGCCGACGCCGGGCTGGGATCCCGGCTACGGGCTGTGGCTGCACGACGCGCCGCACTGGAACCTGGCCGGGTTCACCGTGCGGGAGTCGAAGAAGGGCATCGTCGTCGACAACTCGCACCACACCGTGATCGACCGCGTGCACGTGCACCACGTGGACGAGGAAGGCGTGCACTTCCGGCGGTCGTCGGCGGACGGCGTGCTGCGGGATTCCGCGATCAGCCACACGGGACTGGCGCAGCCGGGTTACGGCGAGGCGGTTTACCTCGGGTCGGCCAATTCGAACTGGTCCTGCCACGGCAATTCCGGCGGCGTGGACCGCAGCGACCGGGTGCGGGTGCTGGGCAATCGCATCGGGCCGGGCGTCACGGCCGAGCACGTGGACGTCAAGGAAGGCACGTTCGACGGCGTGATCCGGGGCAACGCGTTCGACGGCGCCGGGATCTCGGGCCAGAACTCGGCCGACTCGTGGGTCGACGTGAAGGGCATCGGTTACACGATCGAGGGCAACACCGGCACGTTCGCCGCGCCGGGCGTGTTCGCCAACGGCTACGAGACGCACAACCCGGTGACCACGCCGTCGTTCCCCAACGGGTGCGGCAACGCGTGGCGGGACAACCGCTCCGACCTCGGCGGCGTCGGCCAGTACGCGATCCGGATCACCTCCACGTCGAAGTGCGCCGGCACGCCGAACGCGGTGCACGCGTCGAACACCGTGACGCGGGCGCTGAACGGCCTGACGAACATCGCGGTCACGCCGTGACGCGGACTATCGGAAACGCATTTCCCCACGCCGTTTCGAATAGGTGCGCGAGCATTTAGGTTAGGCTCCCCTCAATGATTTCGTGTTGCGGGGAGGGATGGTTGGTGGCAACGTCCTCGGTCAGGAGAAGTACGGCCTCGAAGGAGCGGTCATGACCACCACGGAAATGCCGGCCGTCAGCTCGTGCACCGTCACGGGTTGTTCGTACAACCACGACGGTTGTCACGCTTTCGCGATCACCGTGAGCGGTGCGAACGGCGCGGCCGACTGCGGAACGTTCATCCCCTTGGCCCGGAAGGGCGGCCTGCCGAAGGTCGTCGCGCAGGTCGGCGCGTGCTCGCGCACCGACTGCGTCCACAACGCCGAGCTGGAGTGCACCGCGTCCGGCGTGCGCGTCGGGCCCGGACAGGGCGACCACGCCGCCAACTGCCTGACCTACACCAGGGCGACGGACGCGGCGAGCCCGACGGTGTCCTGAGGGCCGCGCACGACCGCCGCCGGCCGGTCAGCACCCCTCAGAGCTGACCGACCGGCGGGCGGGACGGCGTCTCAGCGCCGTCGGCGGTGGTGCCGTGCGACCACGAGCGCGGCGGCCAGCAGCACCAGGTTCTTCAGCACGAACTCACCGGTGACGCTGAGCAGCAGCGGGTTGCCGTCGCGGAACGCCAGCGCCGGCTGCACCACCAGCACGAGGAACGTGCCGAGCAGGTGCAGCGAGATCAGCGCCGCGACCAGCCGCACCTGGACCGCCACGACCAGCGCCAGCCCGGCCAGCACCTCGACCACGCCGACGACCGGCACGAACCAGGACGCGGGCAGGAACGGCACGGTGTCGGCGACCAGGTCGCGCACCGGCGAGGCGCCCGCGACCTTCAGCGCCCCGAACCACACGAACACCACGCCCAAGGCGATCCGCAGCAGCGGAACGCTCCGGTCGAGCAGGCCGTCCACCGCCCGTGACGCCGTGTCGAGCAACGTCGTGCGCGCGGGCGGCGCGTGGTCGGTCTTCGGCGCACCGGTCAGCTCCTCGGTCATCCGTCATTCCCCCCTCGTCGTGGTCCGGACCAGTGTTCGGATCAGTCGCCGGACCGGTGGTTCGGATCAGTCGCCGGACCGGCGGGCGGTCGTGAGCGTGTCGCCCAGCGACCGCAACCGCGTGTCCGTCCGCTGGACCTGCTCGGCGACCACGTCCAGCGCCCGGTCCAGGTACGGGCGCACCGTCAGCGCCCACTCGACGCCCGCCGCCCGGTCGCGGGCTTCCCCGGTCGGTTCCGGGAACGCCGCGGCCACCGCGTACACGACCGCGCCGAGCACCGCGTCCAGCACCAGCTCCGGCAGCAGCGACATCACCAGGTTCGGCAGGTGCCCCGCCTCCTCGTCACCCGATCGCGGCTGCCACGGGTCCAGCTGCGGCCGGACCGCCTCCCACAGGCCCGCGTCGACCGCGCCCACCCCGTACCGGCCGGCCCACTGCAACGCGTCCGCCCGGGTGACGGTGGCCGTGAGCACCTGGCGGGCGTCCACGCCGATCCGCAGCAGCTCCGCCAGGTCCAGGGCCTCCGGTGTGCCCATCAGCGCCGGCCGCAGGTCCATCGCCACCTGGTGGTGCCAGCGCGTCGCCCACACCGCGCGCCACCACATGGCTTCCTGGGTGGCCGGGCGGGACAGCCACACCGCGATGTTGCGGAAGTAGGCCTTGATCTCCTCGTACGCGGCCCGACCCGCCGCCGAGGCGGCGAACCCGACGCTCTTGACCGGGTCGTTCGGCACGGTCGGATCGCCGACCAGGTTGACGTTGAAGAAGTGGTGCCACGTGGCGTCGACCGCCACCCGGCCCACGCCGACCCGGTGCCCGTCGTAGGCGCCGATCGCGCCGAACGTGCTCGCGTCCAGCCGTCCCTTGCGCGGGTCGCGGTCCGCGGCCCGCGCCTTGAGCGTGGACCACGCCACGACCTCCGGCGCGAGCCCGGCCGGGTACTCGGTCGTCTCGTACCCGTCGAAGGTGAACGACCTGGTGAGGTCGTCCGGCACGGAGCACTCGCCCTCGTGCGGGTGGTCCGGCAGCACGCGGATCGTGCCGCGCGGCCCGGACAGCAGCGGGTGCGGGTAGCCCTGGTGCGCCCACTTCGGCGAGTCCGACGTCGCGTACATCCGCGGCGTGATGGTCTGCGGGATGTCGTCGGACTGGTCGTTGAGCTGGAACAGCGGGTCGTGGCCCTCCGACAGCGTGTCGTTGCGGTCGGGCCCGTCGATCGACGGCGCGACCGGCTCGCCGCGGGGGCCGGGGTCCGGCCAGTGCCACTTGCGCATGCTCCGCACGCGCGGCAGGTCGCCGCACAGGGACACGCCCAGGTCCTCGTGGTCGCCGGTGGCGAACACGCCGCCGCCGCCGTCCATGAACTCGGCCAACGCCCGCAGCTCGGTCTGCTCCAGCGGCGGCCGGGGCGCGCGGGCCACGCCGAACAACCAGATCTGGTCGTAGCGGCCCAGGTCGTGCCCGTCGAACCGGAAGCCCGGGAGGTCCGCGGACAGGGCGGGCAGGTTCTCCTCGCGGTGCGCCCGCGTCACCTCGAACCGGACCCACGGCCCGGGCGGTGTCGACAGCACGTCCACGAGCGTGGCCAGGCCGAAGTCGGCCCGGTCGAAGCTCGCCGTCCCGTCGGTCACCACCAGGACGTGGACGGCCTCCGGCTCGGCCAGGACCGACGTGTTCGGCATGGGTGCTCCCTCTCGGCTCACGGTGTCATCCCTTCGATCTCGACCAGCAGGTCCGGGCGGCAGACGTCGACGGTGAACACCGCGATGTCCGCGCGCCGGGAGAATTCGTCGCGGCACAGCCGCGTCACGATCGGCACGTCCTCGGGGCGCTTGACGTAGACCTTGATCGCGCGCAGGTCATCGAGGCGGTGACCGCCCTCGATCCCGTGCCCGGTGAGGTTGTCCGCGCCGATGAGCGCGGCGATGTTGGCCAGCGTCACCTGGACCTGGCGCGCCACGTCGCCGGGCGACACGGTGGCGTGGTCGAGGATGCTCGCGGTGCCCGACACGTACAGCGAGCCCCGACCCCGCTCCGGCTTGAGGTACGTCGCCCGGGCGAAGCTCGGCGGCCTCGGCCCGTACTGCTCCGGGTACTCGTGCGCGGGCACCTGCAACGGGTTCTCCAGGTGCACGGCCGCGTGCGACCGGTGCGCCAGGAAGTAGAACGCGACGCCGTCGCCCAGCGAGCCGATGCCGGTCGACGCCGGCATGGCGTGGCCGAACTGGTCGAACGCCTTGCCCCGGCCGACGCAGAAGTCCCGGTACACCTCGGTCCCGCGCGCGCTGCGCCCGGTGATGCCGTCGAGCATGTTCCACATGCGGTACACGTTCGGGTAGCCCAGCTCCTCGACCACTTCGAACGCGGCCACGTACGCCTGCCGCGTCGCCTCCTCGCAGTCCGCCGACGGCCCGATCCACCCCGCGCAGAACAACACCTCGCCGTCGTGCGCGTAGATCAGCCCCTTGTGCTCGCCGGTCCGGACCACACCACCCCCGGTGTGCCAGACCTCCACGATCTCGGGCTCACCCGGCCGCACCATGTGCAGCGGGAGGACCGGCAGGCCGTGCTCCCACCGCGGTGGGCCGCCACCGGTCGAGTGCCGGACGGCCCCCAACACGGTGTCGCCCGCCAGGTCGGCGAAGCCCTCCGCCGACCGGAACGTGCACGGCGTCGTCACGATGACATTGCCACGCAATGGTTTCTCCCCTCAGAGTCGGACCGAACGCCACGCCGCGACCACGGCGAGCGCCTGTCCGGGATTGAGCCGGGGGTCGCAGAGGCTCTCGTACGAGCCGGTCGGGAAGTCGTCCCAACCGCACTCCTCGACCTGGTCCGGCGTGGTCTCCAGGTGCAGGCCGCCGGCCACCCCGCCGGCGGCGTGCGTGATCGCCCGGAACGCCGCGACCTCGCGGACGACCGTGTCGACCAGTCGTGCCTTGCGGCCACCGGGACCGGTGACCGTGTTGCCGTGCAACGGGTCGCACAGCCAGATCACCGGGTGGCCGGCCGCGCGGACCGCGCGCACCAGCGGCGGCAGCAGCCCGGGTGCGGCGTCCGCGCCCATGCGGGCGATCAGCGTCAGCCGACCCGGTTCGCGCTCCGGGTCGAGCCGCTCGCACAGCGCCCGCAGCTCGTCGGGCCGCATGCCGGGACCGACCTTGCAGGCCACCGGGTTCGCCACCGACGCCAGCAGCCGCACGTGCGCGCCGTCGACGTCGCGGGTGCGGTCGCCGATCCACGGCCAGTGCGTCGAGGTGAGCAGCGGCACGCCCCGGTCGTCCCGGCGCACCAACGGCAGCTCGTAGTCGAGCACCAGCGCCTCGTGGCTCGTCCACAGCGCCGGGTGGTGCCACCGCAGCAGCTCCGTCGCCGACCGCGCCGCGTGGTAGCCGGCGACGAGCCTGGCCGGGTCCGCCCGCCGGGCCCACCCGTTCGCCTGCGGCGCGTTGACCAGGTCGCCCCGGTACACCGGCAGCTCCACCCCGTCGACCACCTCGGTCGGCCGCGAGCGCGGCTTGGCGAACTGCCCGGCCATCCGGCCGACCCGCACCGCGGGCCGCCCGTCGCCGCCGAGGGCCCTGGCCAGCCGGTCCACCAGCGACGCCTTGGGCGTCACGTGGCGCGGACCGCACTCGGCGAACGGCTCGGCGCAGTCGCCGGCCTGCACGACGAGCCGCCGACCGGCCGCCACCTCGGCCAGCTCGGCGCGCAGCGCCGCCACCTCGGTGGGCGTCACCAGGCCGGCCATCCGCGCCAGCCTCGCCCGGGACGACCGGGCGCGGCGGTCCGACCACGACGGCTGCTGGGCGGCGGGCAGTGATTTCCAGTGCGCCGTCTCCCATTCGGACAACGCCCTGGTGTGGCTGCGGGGAACTGGCTCCGTGGACACTCGCGACTCCGTTGATCCGGTTCGGCTGCTGGTTTCACCGGCAATCATGCGGAAACGGGGTGCGCTTTCACGTCGGTCCCCGGGTGGATTCGCGATGTCCGCTTTCCCGTGCTGCGTCGCCCGATCGAGGTAAGCCCGGAGGGGGATCGTCAAGCTCAGACGCAGGGTGGACGATATGTCGGAGAGGGGGTGGTCTCATTGTTCTCGGCGCGTGGAAATGCGTGCGCGCCGAACACGGGACAACGCGCCAAGGGGAGGAACAGTGTCCGGTTCCAACGTGCGCCCGGCCGCACCGGGCGTGGCGCCCGCGGCGGGCAGCGACCTCCCGACGCGTCCGACGGAATCCGTCTGATGGACCGCGGGGGACGGCCACCGCGGTTGTCCCGCGCCACGGCGGTCGACGTCGCCCTGGCGGCCTCGGCCACCCTGGTCGACGTCTTCCTGTTCTCGGACGTCAGCAGCGGCACGCCCGAGGGCGCGGGGCTGTGGTTGTTCGTCGCCCTGGTCGCGGTCGCCTTCACGGCGCTGCTGGCGCGGCGCAGGCACCCGGTGTCGGCGTTCGCGGTCGTCTGGGTGTGGGCGGTGCTCGTCACGCCGATGAGCGAGCTGGAGTTCCAGCCCACCGCGATCCCCGCCCTGGCGCTGTTCGCCGTCGCGCTGCACGGGCAGCTGAAGGTGTCGGCCGGCGCGCTGCTCGCGTGCTCGGTGCTCGCCGTGCTGGCCGGGCTGTGGCAGGCCGCGTCCCGACCACCCGAGGCGCGGCTGGTCGCCACCTACGCCACGCTGGTGTTCTACCTGCTCGTGTACGGCTGCGTGTGGACCGGCGGGCGGTCGGCGCGGCTGAGCCGGCAGCACGCCGAGGACCTGGAGTTCCGCCGCCGGGTGGAGGCGCACGAGGCGGTGCTGGGCGAGCGCACCCGCATCGCGCGCGAACTGCACGACATCGTGGCGCACTCGGTGACCGTGATGGTGTTGCAGGCGGCGGGCGCGCGGCGGGTGCTCGACAGCGACCCGGTGCGGGTCGGGCACGCGCTCGGCCACATCGAGGAGGCGGGCGAGCAGGCGATGGGCGAGCTGCGGCGGATGCTGACGGCGTTGCGGCTGAGCGACGACGACGGGTCGGGCGACGGGGTGACCGGCCGGCCGCAGCCGGGGCTGGCCGACGTCGAGCACCTGGTCGGCACCATCGCGGCGGCCGGGGTGCGGGTGCACACGAGGGTGGACGGCGAGCCGCGCCGGTTGGCGGCCAGCGTCGACCTCGCCGCGTACCGGGTGGTGCAGGAGGCGTTGACCAACGTGACCAAGCACGTCGGGCCCGGCGCGGAGGTGGACGTGCGGCTGAGGTGGGATGCGGACGAGCTGACCGTGGAGGTCACCGACGACGGTCGGGGCAGGCGGCCGGAGCGGGCGCTGTCCACGAACCACGGCCTGGCCGGGCTGGTGGAGCGGCTGGCGATCGTGGGCGGGCGGTTGACGGCCGAGCCGGTGTGGGCCGGCGGGTTCCGGGTGACGGCCGTGCTGCCGGTCGCCGGTCCGGTGGCGAGCGAGCCCGTGCGGGAACGCCGGTGATCCGGGTGATGCTGGTGGACGACCAGCCGTTGGTGCGGGCGGGGTTGGCGATGCTGCTCGACGCCGAGCCGGACATCGAGGTGGTGGCCGAGGCGGACGAGGGCGCGGGCGCGGTGGCGCGGGTCGCGGAGCTGCACCCGGACGTGGTGCTGATGGACGTGCGGATGCCCGGCGTGGACGGGGTCGAGGCCACGCGGCGGATCATCGCGGCGGACCCGGCGGGCGGCGACCACGCCACCAAGATCATCATCTTGACGACGTACCACGTGGACGAGGCGGTGTACGCGGCGTTGCGGGCCGGTGCGACCGGGTTCCTGCTCAAGGACGCGGTGCCGCGCGAGCTGGTCGACGCGGTGCGCACGGTGGCGTCCGGCGAGGCGTGGCTGGACCCGACCGTCGCGAAAGGACTGATCCGGGAGTTCGCCGCCCGGCCGCGCCACCAGCTGCCGACGTCGGCGGAGATGCGCGAGCTGACGGTGCGGGAGCGGGAGGTGATGGTGCTCGTGGCGCACGGGTTGTCGAACCCGGAGATCGCCGCGCACCTCGTGGTGGGGGAGGCGACGGTGAAGACCCACCTGGGGCGCATCCTGATGAAGCTCGGGCTGCGCGACCGCGCCCAGGCCATCGCGGCGGCGTACCAGAGCGGGTTGGTCGTGCCGGGCAGCAGTCCGCCGCCGCCGGCCGGGCGACCGTCTTGACCGTTGACCGCCTCCCACCCCGAGAGTCCTACGTTCACAACGCGAGAGTCCTACGTTCAGAACGCGCGTGTCCTACGTTCAGGCACCCCGAGTTCAACGCTCAGCACGGTTGATCTTGTGCTGAGCGTTGAACTCGGGTGTTCCGAACGTAGGACTCTCGCGACCTGGACGTAGGACTCTCGCGGGGGTCAGAAGGTGGATTGGCCGGAGGCGAAGGGGTAGAGGGGGTTGCCGTAGGTGGAGGGGAGCGGGGCGCCCGAGTCGATGCGGGCGCGGATGTCGGCACGTTCGGCGGCCGTGGCGCCCAGGTCGTACGGGAGGTCCCAGTGCTCGGTGGCGTCGGCCGGGGTGTCGGTGCCGCCGGGGCGGAGGACGTCGGTCAGGGCACGGGGGAGCTGCCACGGGAGCTTGCCGGTCGGCGTGTAGTCGCCGAAGAGGAGGGAGGCCAGGGCCGGACCCATCTCCTCACCGCCGCGGTAGGTCACGACGATCGCGCTCGCCAGGTTGTGCCACTCGGTGATCACGTAGGGCCGGGGGAGGACCAGGGCGACCACGACGGGGATGCCCTGGCGCTGGAAGTCCTGGATCAGCGCCAACTGGTCCGGCGGCAGGTAGGGCTGCTCCTTCGGCCAGCTCGTCGCGTGGGTGTACGAGGTCTCGCCCACCGCGACGATCGCCAGCTTCGGTGACGGCCCGGTGTCCTTGTGGACGTTCACCCCCGCCTGCGCGGCACGCGCGCGGATCGCCTCCAGCATGGTCTGCGAGCCGTACTCCTGGTGGAAGTAGCTGGTCCAGATGCAGCACGCGGCCGTGTCGTCGGCACGCGGACCGGCCACCACGATGTTGTCACCCCGGTTCAGCCGCACCGGCAGCACGCCGTTGGTGTTCTTCAACAACGTCATCGCCTCGCGCGACGCCTGGTTCGCCAACGCCGCGTACTCCGGCTTGTGGAACCGGTACGGCCCGTTCACCGGGTCGCCGTACGGGTTCTCGAAGATCCCGAGCTTGAACTTCAGCCGCAGCACCCGCCGCACCGCGTCGTCGATCCGCGCCGCCGGCACCGCCGAGGTGAACCCGCCGATGGTGAACCCGGCCGCACCCGGGTCCGCGCCGCCCATCACGTCGGAACCGGCGTTCGCCGCGCCCACCCACGAGCCCGACGGCAGCCAGTCGGTCGTGATCAGCCCGGTGTACCCGAGGTTCTGCCGCAGGTACGCGAGGATCTTCGCGCTGTCGCCCGCGCCCGGACCGCCGGGGTCGAGCAGGGAACTGCCGGCGTAACCCGGCATGATGTTGACCGCGCCCGCCTCCATCGCCGCCCGGAACGGCGCCACGTGGTACTTGATCGTCACGGCGTCGTACACGATCAACGCCTCGCCGCCCGCGCCCTCGCCCGGCCAGTGCTTCACGGTCGCCAGCACGGATGCCGGGTTCAGCTCCGGCCCGCCCTGCAACCCGGCCACCAGCGCCCGGACCTGCGCCGCCGCGACCTCGGAACTCTCACCGTTGCCCTCCTGGATGCGCGGGTACAGCACCTTCGTGCCCACCTCGGCCAACGGCCCCAGCACACCGCGCGCGCCGACCTCCAGCTGCTCGCGCCGCTGCATGTCGCCGAGCTTGTAGTCCAACGGGTAGTTCCGCGCCGCCGCCAACGCGCTCTGCAACGGGTACGTCGTCTTGTACCCGGCGATGGTGTCGCCCGCCGACACGAACGGGATGCCGAGCCGCGTGCCGCTCGACCCCAGCAACGCGGCGTGCAGGTCCTGCGCCTCCGCCGGACCGAAGTGCCACCCCGAACGGGGGAACTGCTGCGCGTTGTAGAACAGCTGGTACGCCTTCTCCTCGATCGTCATCCGACCGAGCAGGTCGTTCACCCGCGTCTCCACGGGCTGCCGCCAGTCCTCGTACGGCTCGATCGCGCCGTTCTTGTTCAGGTCACGGCTGCCGTTCACCACCCGCACGCCGTCGTCCACCGAGGTCACCGTCGGCACGTACACGCTGAACGTGCGGATGTTCGACGCGCTGGTGGAGCCCGAGCCGTCCACCGCGACCACGAACCACTTGTACGTCCACCGGTCCGCGATGTCCCACGACGGTGTGTAACTGGTACCCGTGGGTTCGGCGACCTTGGTGTAGAGGTCGATCAGGTTGCCCGATGCGGTGAAGTCGTAGTCCGTGCGGCTGACGTTGAGCCAGACCTGGTAGCGCACCGCGCCCGGCACGGCGGCCCAGGAGAACGCCGGACGCCGGGTGGACGTGATCATCGCCTGGTCGGCGGGCGCGGACAGCGCGAACCGGCCCGTCACCGCCGGCGCCTTGGTCGGCGGCGACAGCAGCGTCGGGGTGGCCGCCGAGGTGTCCACGGTGCCGAAGACCTGGAACTCCCAGAGCGAGACGCCGTAGCCGGTGGCGCGCGTGGTGGCGAACAACCGCAGGTAACGGCCCGTGCCGCCGACGGTGAGCCGTTCCGTGCCGCCCGCGCCGGTGGTGGTCGCGTAGACCTGCGTCCAGTTCACCGCGTCGTTCGACAGTTCGAGCCGGTACCCCTTCGCGTACGCGCCCTCCCAGTTCAGCACCACCTGGTTGACCGCGGCGACGCCGCCGAAGTCGACCCGCAGCCACTGGTTGTCGGCGAACTGGCTGGACCACCGGGTGTTCGCGCGGCCGTCCAGCGCGGCGGCGGGCGCGTTGCCGCCCTCCCACGTCGAGGCCGCGACCTGCTTGTACTCGGAGATCGGCCGACCGGTGGTGGTGCCACCGGTGGTGCCGTAGACCTGGAACTCCCACAACGAGTAGCCGTAGCCGGTGGCGCGGGCCGTGCCGAACAGCCGCACGTGCCGGCCGGCGCCGGTGACCGGGATGCTCTGCGTGCCACCGGCGGCGTTCACGGCGGTGTGGACCGTGGTCCACGTGACGCCGTCGGCCGAGGTCTGGAGCTGGAACGCGGTCGCGTAGGCGGCCTCCCAGGTCAGCACCACGCGGTCCAGCGTCGCGGACGCGCCCAGGTCGACGCTCAACCACTGCGGGTCGGCGAACGCGCTCGACCAGCGGGTGCCCGCGTTGCCGTCGGTGGCGGCGGAGGCGGCGGTGCCCGCGTTCTCGGCGGACGAGGCGGTGGTCGGTTTGCCCTGGGAGAGCAGGACTCCGGCGGCTCTCGCCTCGACCGAGGCGACGAGCTGCCCGGCGATGAGGGCGGTGAGGACGGCGAGCAGGGGCAGGACCCGGCGGCGGCGCCGGGCGGGAGCTTCGGGCATGGCGACTCCAGGCAGGGGTGACCCGCGGCCGGTGTGCCGCCGGCCGCGGATCGTCGACAAACTCTCGGAGAGCGCTCTCCCACAGAGAACTTCACCGCCGTGCCGCAGTCAAGGGACCTGGCGACCGGTTCTGCCGCACCCGGTGGCCCGGTTCCGGTCGGACCCGGGAGCGGCGCATAGGATCGCCCGGTGACGATCACGATTCCCGGTTTCGGCGAACTGACCCCGGTGGACCACACCCCCGAAGGTGTGGCGTGCTGGAACACGACCGCCGCCGGGACGTCGGTGAGCGTGCTGGTGGAGGAACCCGCCGCCACCGACGACCTCGACCTGCCGTTCATCGGCTCGGTCCTGGGTGACCGGGAACGGCTGCTCGCCGCCGCCCGGGAGGCCGTGGCCGACCACCTGCGCGACCACCCGGGCTACGAGCCGGACGCCGTGGCCGACCCGGAGTTCACCTTCCACCCCGGCCGGGACTGGCTGGTCCGGTTCGCCGAGTGCCGCGTGCCCGGCTTCACCGAGCTGGGTCTGGTGGTGGTGTTCAACGGCGGTGACGTGGTCGGTGTGGACGACCTCGCCGACGTCGACCTCGCGGACGAGACGGATGACCACTAGGTCCGACCTGGGGTGAACCGGGGTGGCGCGCCCAAGGCGGGCGTTGCCAGGGGGCGGTAGCTGTGCTGTGATCGGTGTGCCGCCGGTGGAAAGCGTTTTCCGCGAAGGGGAGAACCGATGCGCGCACTGCTCCTGGCGACCCTCCTGCTCCTCGGCGCCGGCGCGGGTGCCGCCCAAGCCGCACCCGCGCTCGCACCCGCACCCGTTCGAGCCGCACCCGCGGAGGCGATGGACTACTGGCAGTACACGGCCACCTTCGCGACCGAGGAGGAGTGCGAAGCCGAGGGCGCGCGGATCCCCGAGGGCGTCGACTACTACGCCTGTTGGCCGAGCAAGGGCGCCTGGGACTTCTACTGGGTCTTCCTGACCTGATCGGCGTGCACGAAGCGGTCCGGGCGCAGCACGACGACGTCGGTGCGGTGACGGGCGAACCAGGCGGTCAGCTCGCCGGTGACGTCCACCAGGTCGTCCTCGGTGCGGGCCTCGCCCTCGGCGACCACGCGGAGGAACCGCGCGCGTGGGCCTGACCAGTTCCGGGCCGTGCGCCCGTCCACCCCCGGCCCGATGACCGCGAAGTCGGGGCCGAGCACGTCGTCGAGCAGCCGCCGCACCCCGCCGACGACGACCTCGGGCTGGGGGAACATGACGCGCCCGTCCGGCAGCGCGGGCAACGGCTTGAACTCGAAGTGGCGCACCAGGCGGCGCACGCGCGGCACGGTCTGCACGGCGCGCAGCACCACGTCCCGCAGGAAGGCGGCGACCCTGTTGCGCACCAGGAACACCCGGCCGAGCCGGACGCTGGTGCGGGCCATCGCCTCGGTGTGCGGGCGGCGTTCGGCCTCGTAGCTGTCCAGCAGCGGCTCGTAGCCGTCCAGCGGCCACCGGGAGGTGTCCGATCCCAGGGCCAGGGCGAGCTTCCAGGTGAGGTTGGCCGCGTCACGCAGCCCGCTGCACAGGCCCTGGCCCAGGAACGGCGGCATCTGGTGGGCGGCGTCGCCGAGCAGGAACACCCGCCGGTCGCGCCAGCGCTCGGCGACCAGGTGGTGGAACGTGTAGACGATCGCGCGCGTGACGGTGAAGCGGTCCGGGTCGACGTAGGGCGCGGCGAGCCGGGCGACCGTCCCGGGGCTGGTCATGTCCGCCGGCGCCTCGTCCGGGCGCAGCATGAACTCCAGCCGGTAGGTGTCGAACGCGCCGGGCGAGACGAACGCGGGCCGCCGCCAGTCGCACACGAACGTCGTGTCCGGGACCCGCACCCCGCCGGGAGCGACGTCGCCGGAGACCGCCAGCCACGGTTCGGCGTAGGACGTGCCGGTGAGCGCGATCCCGGCCGCGACCCGGGTGGTGCTGCGGGCGCCGTCGCACCCCAGCACGTACTTCGCGCGCACCTCGGTCTCCTCGTCGGTGTCGAGGTCGCGCAGCACGACGGTGGCGGCCTCGTCGTCCTGGGTGAGCCGCGTCAGCTCCACACCGGTGCGCAGGGTGACGTGCGGGAACCGGCGCAGCCCCGCGCGCAGCGCCGCTTCGAGGCGCGGCTGGTCGAAGAAGTGCAGGGGACGGCTGCCGAGGCCGAAGTCGACCTCGTCCAGGGCGATGGTGGCGAACACCCGGCCCTTGGCGTTGACGTACTCGGCCCGCCGCGGCTGGTGCATGTCGCCGGCGACCTCGGTCAGCAGACCCGCCTGCTGGTAGACCCGCAACGCCTCGTCGTCGCAGGAGAAGGCGCGTGGTTGCCCATGGGGCGCGGTGTCGCGTTCGACGACCAGGGTCCGCACGCCCCTGGCTCCGAGCAGGTTGGCGGTGACCGCCCCGACCGGTCCGCAACCGACCACTACGACGTCGAACTCCACGTGTCCTCCTCCGGTGTCGGATCACAGGCCACCGGAGAGCTGTTGGAGTTCTGTTGGATCAGCGTGGGAAGCGGGCTCGCACCAGGTCGGCGCCCTGCGCCTCGGCCAGTCGCGCACCGGTCTCCAGGTCGGCCCGGTCGCCGGTGGCCAGGCCGCGCACGCGGTGCAGCTCGGCGGCGAAGACCCGTTCGCCGACCTCCTCGGCGATGGCGAGACCCTCGTCGGCCAACGCCGCCGCGTCGGCGTGGCGCCCGGTCACCAGGTACGCGTCCGCCATCGCGCCGAGGCTGATCGTGCGGGTCGCGCGCAGGCCGAGCCGGTGGACGCCCTCCCGGGCCGCACGCATGGCGGTGAGGCGGCTGTCGTCCCCGCCGCGCACGGCGGCCCACTCGGCGTAGAAGTCGCCGGTCGTGACGAAGTGCGGCATGTGCTGACGGGCGCCGATCTCGCGGCAGCGACGGGCGGCGGCGAGCGCGGCGGCGGCGTCGTGCTCCTGCACGGCGGTCCACGCGGCGAACAGCGTGGCGTTGGCCCGCCCGTACGGGTCGTCGGCGCGTTCGGCGAGGGCGTGCGCGGCGGCGAGGTCCGACCGGGCCGCCTCCGCGTCACCGCGCAGGGAGCGCACCAGGGCGCGGAAGTCGTAGGTCGCGAGCGTGGGTGTGCGACCGGCCCGCCCGACCAGCTCCCGGGGGTCCAGCTCCCGCAACCGGTCGATGGCGGCGGTGAGGTGGCGGTCGGCCTCCACCAGGCGGCCGGTGAAGTAGCCGACCACGCCGAGCAGGTAGTGGCCCGCGGCGCCGATCACGCCCTCGTCGGACGCGAGGCGGCCGGCGAGGTCCGCGGCGATGGCGAACTCGGCGCGGTTGCAGGCCAGCTCGCCGAGCGTCCACAGGGCGTGCCGCACGTCGGTGTCGGGATCGACCCGGACGAGCAGTTCGCGGGCGCGGGCGGCGGCCAGGTCGACGGCGTCGCTGCCGATGCCGACGGTGATCTGGAGCAACGACGTGCGGTGCAGGTGCACGGCCAGCTCCCGTTCGGGCGCGGTGAGCAGGTCGGCGGCCCGGTCGAGGTGCGCCAGGGCGTCCTCGTAGGCGAGGCGGCGGGTGGCGTCGTCGGCGGCTTCGAGGGTCCAGCGCAGGTGGTCGTCCTCCCGGCCGCGAGCCCGGCCGTAGTGGTGTGCCAGCTCGGCCGGGGTGAGAGCGTGCCATCCCGCGTCCGCGAGCCGCGCGTGCAGGTCGGCCCGGCGGGTCGGGGCGAGGTCGGCGTAGGCGGCCTCGGCGAACAGCGGGTGCCGGAAGCGCACCACGCCGGCGCCGGGCTCGGTGACCAGGTGGGCGACGTGCGGGGTGAGCCGGACCTCGGTCGCCGTGGCGGCTTCGAGCAGGTCGACGTCCAGGTCCCGGCCGGCGACGCTCAGCACGTCGAGCCAGTCGCGGGTGCGGTCGTCCAAGGCGTGCAGCCGGCGGCGGACGGTGTCGCGCACGCTCGGTGGCGGTGTGCCGGTCGGTTCGGCGGAGGTGAGCAGCTCGGTGATGAAGAACGGGTTGCCGCCGGTGCGGGTGAGGAGGTCGAGCACGAGGTCGGCCGGCGCGGGCGCGCCGGTGTGCTCGCGGACCAGGCCGGCGACCGCGTCGGCGTCCAGGCCGGCCGGTCTGAGCTGTCGGCAGCCGGGGCTGCGGGCCAGGTCGGCGAGCGCGGCGACCAGGGCCGGGTCGTGCTCGTAAGGGCGCAGGGTCGCGACGACCAGCGCGCGGGACGTGCGCACGGTGCCGGCCAGGTAGCGCAGCAGGAGCAGGGAGTCGGCGTCGGCGGCGTGCAGGTCGTCCAGCACGAGGACGAGGCCGGTGGCGAGGGCGGCGGCGTGCACGAGTGCCGAGACCGCGTCGTACGTGCGGAAACGGGCGGTGGGGTCGATGTCGGCGCCGGTGCTCGGGCCGGCGCCGAAACCCGCCAGGGCCGGGTCCGCGCCCGCGTCGCCCGCCAGCGGGACGAGGGTGCGCACGACCTGGGTCCAGAGCCAGAACGGCGGTGCTTGACCGAGGTCGGGGCAGCGTCCCCAGGCGACCGGGATGCCGGTCTCGGCGGCCCGGCGGGCGAGGGCGTCGGCCAGGGTGGTCTTGCCGATGCCCGCCTCGCCGACGATCGCCGCGAACCGGCCCCCGTCCCGACCCGACGCCGCCAGGAGGTCGGTGAGGAGGGTGAGCTCGGCCGTGCGGCCGACGAGGGTGGTGTGCGGGGAGTCCGTGTGGCCGGGTTCGGGCGCGCCGGCGGTGCGGCCAGGGTCGCGGGTGCCGGTCGTGCGGCCGACCAGGGCGGCGTGCGGTGCGCCCGTGTGGCCGGGTTCGGGTGTGCCGGCGGTGCGGCCAGGGGGACGGGTGTCTGAGGGGCGGCCGGGGTCGCGGGTGCGGGTAGGAGCCCCCGTGTTCCCGCCCACCGGTGGCACGGCGTGGGACAGGACCCGGCGGTGCAGGTCGCGCAGGGCTTCGCCCGGCTCCACCCCGTGCTCGTCGGCCAGCAGCCGGCGGCCCTCGTCGTAGACCGCCAGCGCGTCGGTCTGCCGGCCCGCCCGGTAGAGCGCGAGCATCAGCTGCGCACGGGCGTTCTCCCGCTCCGGGTGGGCGGCCACGAACTGGCGCAGGTCGGGCAGCACGGCCTGGTGCCGGCCGGCGGCGACGGCGGCGGTGAAACGGCCTTCGCCGGCCTCGGCGTGCGCCTCCGCGAGGCGGGCCGCGTCCGGTCGGACCGCGGCGAGGTCGGTGGCCACCCCGCCGCGCCAGAGGGCGAGCGCGCCGGCGTAGTGGTGCTCGGCGGCCTGCCACTCGCCGCCGGCCAGTGCGTGCGCGCCGTGCCCGACGAGCGCGGTGAAGCGGACGGCGTCCACGGCGTCCGGTGGCACGCTCAGCTCGTAGCCGCCGGTGTGACCGCGTAACAGCTCGGCGGGCGCGCGGCGTCCCCGCTCCGGTTCCAGCGCACGGCGCAGCACCGCCACGTAGGAGCGCAGGGTGACCTGCGCGCCGGACGGCGGCCGACCGTCCCACAGCGCGTCGACCAGCCACTCGGCGCTGACGACCCGGTTGGCGCGCAGCACCAGCAGCGTCAGCAGGTCGCGCTGCCTCGGCCCGCCCAGCGCCGGCGGCTCGCCGGCCCGCTCCACCCGCAACGGCCCCAGGACCCCGAACCGCACGGTGCCGAGCACCAGCAGAGGGTAACCGCGATGGGACCGCCGTTCCGGCGGGCACGACAATGTGGACATGACGACTCCTCAGGTCGCGAGGCCCTCGATCCTCACCGTGGACGACGACCCGGGCGTGTCCCGGTCCGTGGCGCGCGACCTGCGCCGCAAGTACGGCCAGGACTACCGGATCGTGCGGGCCGAGTCCGGGGCGCAGGCGCTCGACGCGGTGCGCGAGATCAAGCTGCGCGGGGAGGAGGTGGCCGTGCTGCTGGCCGACTACCGGATGCCCGGGATGAGCGGCATCGAGTTCCTGGAAGCCGCGATGGACCTCTTCCCCGCCGCCAAGCGGGTGCTGCTGACCGCGTACGCCGACACCGACGCGGCGATCCGCGCGATCAACGTCGTCGACCTCGACCACTACCTGCTCAAACCGTGGGACCCGCCGGAGGAGAAGCTGTACCCGGTGCTGGACGACCTGCTCGGCGCGTGGCGGGCGGCCGACCGGCGCCCGGCCGGGCAGGTCCGGGTGATCGGGCACCGGTGGTCGTCGCGGTCCTACGAGGTGCGCGACTTCCTGGCCCGCAACTCCGTCCCGTTCCGCTGGCACGCGCTCGACGACGGCGACACCGAAGCCGGGCGGCTGCTCACCGCGTGCGGCGAGGACGGCGCGCGGCTGCCCGTGGTGATCACCGCGGACGGGGGGACGCTGGTCGAGCCGTCGGACGCCGAACTGGCCGCCCGGGTCGGCCTGTCCACGCGGCCGTCCACCGGCTTCTACGACCTGATCGTGGTCGGCGGCGGTCCCGCCGGGTTGGGCGCGGCCGTCTACGGCGGCTCGGAAGGGCTGCGCACGGTGCTGGTCGAGCGGCGCGCCACCGGCGGTCAAGCGGGCACCAGCAGCCGGATCGAGAACTACCTCGGCTTCCCCGACGGCGTGTCCGGCGAGCAGCTCACCGACCGCGCCCGCCGGCAGGCGCTGAAGTTCGACGTCGAGGTGCTGACCGCGTGCGACGTGGTCGGTCTGGAGGCGCGCGGCGCGGCCCGCGTGGTCCGGCTGGACGACGGCACCGAGCTGGCCGCGCACACCGTCATCCTCGCCACCGGCGTGTCCTACCGGGTGCTGGACGCGCCCGGGCTCGGCGCGCTGACCGGCCGGGGCGTGTTCTACGGCGCGGCCACCACCGAGGGGCCGAGCTGCGCGGGCCAGGACGTCTACCTCGTCGGCGGCGCGAACTCGGCGGGCCAGGCGGCGCTCTACTTCGCCGCGCACGCCCGCCGCGTGGTGCTGGTCGTGCGCGGCGACTCGTTGGCCCGGTCCATGTCGCACTACCTGGTCGAACAGCTCGCCCGGATCGACAACGTCGAGGTGCGCACGTGCACCGAGGTGGTCGGCGGCACGGGGGAGAAGCACCTGGAGACGGTGACGCTGCGGCACACCAAGACCGGCGAGGCGACGACCGTGCCCGCGTCGTGGCTGTTCGCGTTCATCGGCGCCGCGCCGCACACCGACTGGCTCGCGGGCACACTGGCCCGTGACGAGCGCGGGTTCGTGCTCGCCGGACCGGACCTGGTCACCGCCGGCCGCCCGCCCGCGGGCTGGGACCTGGACCGGCCGCCCTACCACCTGGAGACCAGCCTGCCGGGCGTGTTCGTCGCCGGCGACGTGCGCGCGGACTCGGTGAAGCGGGTCGCGTCGGCGGTCGGCGACGGCGCGATGGCCGTGTCGCTGGTCCACCGCTACCTGGAGAGGTCGTGATGGAGAACCTGACGGTCGACGACCTGCGCGGCCTGTTCCTGTTCGAGCACCTGTCGGAGGAGCAGCTGGCGTGGCTCGTCGCGCACGGCCAGGTGGAGACGCACCCGGCGGGCTCCCAGGTGCTGCGCGAGGGACAGGCGGCGACGTGCTTCTTCGTGCTGCTGGACGGCACGGTGGCGCTCAGCCGCGTCATCGGCGGCCACCGCGTGGAGACCAACCGCACCGACCACCGCGGCGCGTACTTCGGGGCCACCCAGGCGTACCTGGGCTCCGACGTGGAGGCGAAGACGGTCTACCAGATGACCGCCGACGCGGTGACCGACCTGCGGCTCTACCAGCTGCCCGCGCACGACTTCGGCGCGATGTTCCGCTCGTGGTTCCCGATGGCCATGCACCTGCTGGAGGGCTTGTTCTTCGGCATGCGCAACACCGAGCGGATCGTCAGCCAGCGGGAACGGCTGCTCGCGCTCGGTTCGCTGTCGGCCGGGCTGACGCACGAGCTGAACAACCCGGCCGCGGCCGCGGTGCGGGCCACCGGCGCGTTGCGCGAACGGGTCGCCGGGATGCGGCACAAGCTGGCGCTGCTGGCGAGCGGCTCGATCGACCCGGCCACCCTGCCGGTGCTGGTGGAGCTGCAGGAGAGCGCGGTCGAGCAGGTGGCGAAGGCGCCGAAGCTCGGTCCGATGGAGGCAGCCGACCTGGAGGACGAGGTCGCCGACTGGCTGGACGCGCACGGCGTGTCGGGTGGCTGGGACCTGGCGCCGGTGCTGGTCGCGGGCGGGCTGGACGTCGAGTGGCTGGACCGGGCGGCGGCGCTGTGCCCGCAGACCGCCACCGAGGCCGCCGTGCGCTGGCTGGCCTACACGGTGGAGACCGAGACGTTGATGAACGAGATCGAGGACGCCACCACCAGGGTGTCCGCGCTGGTGGGCGCGGCCAAGCAGTACTCGCAGGTCGACCGGGCGCCGTTCCAGGTGGTCGACGTGCACGAGCTGCTCGACTCCACGCTCGTGATGCTCGGCGGCAAGCTCGGCGACGGCGTGCGCGTGGTCAAGGACTACGACCGCTCCCTGCCGCCGCTGCCCGCGTACCCGGCCGAGCTCAACCAGGTGTGGACGAACCTGGTCGACAACGCGGTGGCCGCCATGGCGGGCGACGGCACGCTGACCGTGCGCACGTACCGCGCCGGCGAGGACGTGGTGGTGGAGGTCGGAGACACCGGCTCGGGCATCCCGGACGGGGTGAAGAGGCGCATCTTCGAGCCGTTCTTCACCACCAAGGCGGTGGGTGAGGGCACGGGGCTGGGCCTGGACATCTCGTGGCGGATCGTGGTCGACCGCCACCACGGCGACATCCGGGTGGAGTCCGAGCCGGGCGACACCCGCTTCCGCGTCCACCTGCCGTTGACCGCGCCGGCCGCGACGGGCGGCGCCGGCGGATAACGGGATCGGCGGGACCGGGCTCGTTATCCCGGGAAAAGGCGATGGAATGAATCGCGCACTTCCTCCCACTTCAACATATAGCGCATCGGGGGGCTTGCGGCAAGACCCCGGTCATGCCGCAGAATCTCCGGCCGAACCCCCACAACCTGCGAAAACAAGGTTTCGGTAGAACGCTGTGACAACAGGTGGGCAAGACCGGGAACTGCCGGCGCGAACGAGGAGCGAGCAAAGCTTGACGGGTATGGCGGAAGGTTCGCGGACGGGCGGCTACGTGCTCGACCTGGCAGAGGCCGACCAGGAGCAGGTCGCCCTCGTGGGCGGCAAGGGCGCGCACCTGGGTGAGCTCTCGCGGATCGAGGGCATCCGCGTGCCGCCCGGGTTCTGCGTGACGACGGACGCCTTCCGGCGGATCGTGGCGGACGCGCCGTCGATCGGGGATCCGCTGGACCGGCTGTCGCGGCTCGACCCGGAGGACCGGGAGGCGATCCGCGCCCGGAGCGCGGAGGTCCGGCGGATCCTCGAAGGGATCGCCGTCCCCGACGACGTGGCGGCGGCGATCACCGACGCGCTGGCCCGGCTCGGTGAGGGAGTCGCCTGCGCCGTCCGGTCGAGCGCGACGGCGGAGGACCTGCCGGGCGCCTCCTTCGCGGGCCAGCAGGACACGTACCTGAACGTCGTGGGACCGGCGGCGGTCCTCCGGCACGTCAGCCGGTGCTGGGCCTCGCTCTTCACCGAGCGGGCCGTGACCTACCGGCTGCGCAACGGCTTCGACCACCGCGAGGTCCGCATGGCCGTGGTCGTGCAGCGGATGGTCTTCCCGCACGCGTCCGGGGTGCTGTTCACAGCCGATCCCATCACGTCCAACCGCGAGGTCGCCGCCGTGGAGGCCACCTTCGGCCTCGGCGAGGCCCTGGTCTCCGGCCTGGTGAACGCGGACTCCTACCAGGTGCGGGACGACGAGGTCGTGGCCAAGGCGGTCGCCGCCAAGAAACTCGCGATCCACGCCTCGCCGGACGGCGGGACGCGGGAAGAGGCGATCGAACCCGAGGAGCAGGAGCGGCCGGCGCTGACGGACGAGCAGGTCGTGCGCCTCGTGCGGCTCGGCAGGCGGATCGAAGCGCACTTCGGCCGTCCCCAGGACATCGAGTGGTGCCTGGTCGACGACGGCTTCCAGGTCGTCCAGAGCCGGCCGATCACGACGCTGTTCCCCGTCCCCGAGACCGGTGACGACGAGAACCACGTCTACGTGTCCGTCGGCCACCAGCAGATGATGACCGACGCCATGAAACCCCTCGGGCTCTCCGTGTGGCAGATGACGACCCCGCGGCCCATGGCCGAAGCCGGTGGGAGGTTGTTCGTCGACGTCACCCCGGTGCTGGCGTCGCCGACCGGCCGCGTCGGCCTGCTGACGGTCATCGGCAAGTCCGACCCGCTGATCGACGACGCGCTGCGGACCGTCCTCGACCGGGACGGCTTCATCCCGTCGCTCCCGGACGGCGGTGGTCCCGCCCAGTCGATCCCCGGCGCCGAGCCGGTCATGATCGAGGCCGATCCGGCTCTCGTCACCGAGCTGGTCGAGCGCGGTGAGGCGTCCGTCGCCGCGGTGGCGCGCGACATCCGGGGCAAGTCCGGCGCGGAGCTGCTCGACTTCATCCAGGCGGACGTCCAGGAGCTGAGGCGGCTCCTGTTCGACCCGCGCGGCATCCAGCCGATCATGGCGGCGATGCAGGCGACGTGGTGGCTCAACGAGCGGCTGCACGAGTGGTTGGGCGAGAAGGACGCGGCCGACGCGCTCTCGCAGTCCGTCCCCCACAACGTCACCTCGGAGATGGGGCTGGCGCTCCTCGACGTCGCGGACGCGATCCGCCCGCACCCGGAGGTCGTCGCCTTCCTGCGCGACGCGGTGGACGCGGCGGACGAGGACTTCCTCGACCGGCTGGTCGAGCTCGACGGCGGTCGGGCAGCGCGCGACGCGATCGTGGCCTACCTGGACAAGTACGGCATGCGCTGCGTCGGCGAGATCGACATCACCAGGCCGCGCTGGAGCGAACGGCCCGTCATGCTCCTGCCCCTGCTCCTGTCCACCGTGAAGAACCTCGAACCGGGCGCCGGCGGGCGGCGCTTCGAACAGGGGCGGCAGGAGACGTGGCAGAAGGAGCAGGAGGTGCTGGAGCGCTTGCGGGCGCTGCCGGACGGCGAGCGCAAGGCCGAGGAGACCAAGCGGAAGATCGATCTCGTCCGCACGTTCGCCGGGTACCGGGAGTACCCGAAGTACGGCATGATCAGCCGCTACTTCGTGTACAAGCGGGCGCTGCTGGCCGAGGCCGAGCGCCTGGTGCTGGCCGGCGTGCTGCGGGAGAAGGAAGACATCTTCTTCCTGAGGTTCGAGGAGCTCCGCGAAGTCGTGCGCGCGAACCGGGTCGACGACGGGCTCGTCAGCCGGCGCAAGGACGCGTTCCGGTCGTACGAAGCGCTCACGCCGCCACGGGTGCTCACCTCGGACGGCGAGACCCTCAACGGCGCGTACCGGCGCGAGGACCTGCCCGCCGGCGCGCTGGTCGGCCTGGCCGTCTCCGCCGGGACCGTGGAGGGCCGGGCCCGGGTCATCCTGGACATGGCGGAGGCCGACGTCGAACCGGGCGACATCCTGGTCACGGCGCACACGGATCCCAGTTGGTCGCCCCTGTTCGTCGCGATCGCGGGCCTGGTGACGGAAGTCGGCGGCCTGATGACGCACGGCGCGGTGATCGCCCGGGAGTACGGCCTGCCGGCCGTGGTCGGGGTGGAGCGCGCCACGCGCGTGATCCAGGACGGGCAGCGGATCCGGGTGAACGGAACCGACGGGCACGTCGAGATCCTCCCCGCGACCTGAGCGCGACGCCGGCGGTTCCGCCGCCGGTGTTTTCCCCTCCGGGAATTGGACGCTGTCCTACAGCTTCCGGCTCGACCAGGCCAACTGCGTGCCGACCGTCGTCAACCGCACGGCAGGCCCCGACACCGGCTTCCGGGAGTCCGACGGCAGCTGCCGGCAGGGCTGTGGATCCGACGCGGGACCACTGCCTTCGCAGTGGTCCCGCGTGCGTTTCCGGGGACCGAGCGGGCACCCATGTGATGTGCGTCACTTTTTCTGGTCTTGGTCGACCCGTGAGCCGGTCGGCTGCGAACCACCGGGGATCGAAGGGCGATCCGACGGAAGGGACACGATGGCAGGGCGTGAGCGCAAGCTCCAGGCCGTATCCGCCGCCGCCGGTGACGTGGGTGGTGTGGGTGAGGCGGGCGGTGTTTCGGCGGAGGAGTTGTTGTGCCTGGTGGCGCGGGGTGACGAGCGGGCGTTCGAGCGGTTGTACGACGTGGTGGCGGGCAGGGTGCTGAGTCTGGTGGTGCGGGTGTTGCGTGATCACGCGCAGTCGGAGGAGGTCGCGCAGGAGGTGTTGGTGGAGGTGTGGCGCACGGCCGCCCGGTTCGACCCGCAACGGGGTAGTGCGTTGGCGTGGGTGATGACGGTGGCGCACCGTCGTGCGGTGGATCGGGTGCGGTCGGCGCAGGCGGCGTCGCGGCGGGAGGACCTGGCGGCGCGGCGTGACGTGGAGACGCCGTTCGACGCGGTGAGCGAGCAGGTGGCGGCGCGTGTCGAGCAGCGGCAGGTGCGGCGGTGCCTGTCGTCGTTGACGGAGTTGCAGCGGGAGTCGATCCTGTTGGGTTACTTCCGGGGCTACACCTACCCCGAGACGGCGTCGGTGCTCGGCATCCCGCTGGGCACGGTGAAGACGAGGATGCGTGACGGTCTGATCAGGCTGCGGGACTGTCTGGGGGTGACCCGGTGACCGGTGGCACCGCGCGCGTGGACGCGCACACGTTGATCGGGGCCTATGTGCTCGACGCGGTCTCCGACGCCGAG
Source organism: Actinosynnema sp. CA-299493 (assembly GCF_050946825.1). Lineage (NCBI taxonomy): Bacteria > Bacillati > Actinomycetota > Actinomycetes > Pseudonocardiales > Pseudonocardiaceae > Actinosynnema > Actinosynnema sp. CA-299493. The sequence goes on along the minus strand of NZ_CP191993.1, from coordinate 5,360,180 downwards.
CGGCGTGCTTTCGAGGAGCACGTCGCGGGTTGTCCGGGTTGTGCGCAGGAGACCGCGGAGTTGTTCGAGACGACCGCGTTGTTGGCGGGAGTGGCCACGGTCGAGCCTCCGGGCCACTTGCGCGACCGGGTGTTGAGCGCCATCGCCGACACCCGCCAACTGCCACCGGAAACCGACGTGGACGGGACCGTCCGGACCGGAACGGAGCCGCTCCGCCGAGGGAAACCGACGCGCGGAGCCTCAAGCGGGGTCGTGTGGTTGCGCAGGACTGCCACGCTGGCCGCCGCCGCGGGTATCGCGGTCGCCGTGACGCTGGGCATCCAGGGAGCGGACACCAATCGTCGCCTGGAGCAGGACCTCCAGGCCTTGGCGCAGGTCAACGCCGACAACAGCCGGGTGGCCGACCTGCTGGCCGCACCGGACGCCAAGCTCGTCCGAGGTGAGGCGACCGGCGGCGGCACCGGCACCGTCGTGGCGTCGTCCGCCAAGGGCCAGGTGCTGTTCCTCGGCCAGGGCTTGGCGCGACTGCCCGAGGACCGCACGTACCAGCTGTGGCTGATCGGCGCCGACGGACCGCGTCCCGCCGGGCTGCTGGCGTCCTCGGCCGGACAGACCGAACCCCTGCTGGCGGGTGGCTTCACCGGCCGGGAGGCAGTGGGCTTGACCGTGGAACCGCGTGGTGGGTCGGCTCACCCCACCACCCCGACCGTGGTGGTCCTGCCGCTGGTCTGAAATACCGGTCGCGAAGGGCAATCCGCCGGGCCGTCCGCTGCGAACAACTGGTGTGAACGCAACCACACGCAGGCAGAGGACCGATCCCGGGGCACCGCGGCTGCCGCTGTGGGCGGCGGCCGCGGCGGGCGTCGTCGCGGTGGGCGCGGCGCTGGCCGCCGGGCACCTCGTCGCCGCGCTCGTCGACCCGTTCGCGTCACCGTTCCTGGCCGTGGGCAACACCGCCATCGACCTGACCCCGCACCCGGTGAAGGACTTCGCGATCCGCACGTTCGGCGAGGACGACAAGCTCGTCCTGCTGACGGGCATGGCCTTGGCCATCGCTGCCGCGGCGGTCGTCGCCGGGCTGCTGTCCCGCCGCAGCCCGCTACCGGGAACGGTCCTGGCCGCCGCGCTCGGCGTCGTGGGCATCGCGGCGGTGCTAGCCCGCCCCACGCTGGGGCCGGCCGCCGTGCTCGCGCCGGTGACCAGCCTGGTCGTCGGCGTCCTGGTCTTCCGGTGGCTGCACCGGCTCGCCCGCCGTGCCCCGTCGGACGTGCCGTCGACCGTCGAGGACACTGTGAACGGCACCGGCACCGGCACGCGTGCGCTGGACTGGTCGGTTCCCGGCCTGGGACGCCGCCGCTTCCTGATCACCTCCACGGCCGTCGCCGCCGCGGCGGGCGCGACCGCCGCCGCCGGCCAGTTCATCGGCGGTCGCGTCGACGTGGAGGCCTCCCGTCGCGCCATCCGGCTCACCCCCGACGTGGCAGCGCCGCCGATCCCGGAGGGTGCGGACTTCGCCGCATCCGGGACACCCTCCTTCATCACCCCCAACGCCGACTTCTACCGGGTGGACACCGCGTTGTCGGTGCCGAGGATGCGGGCGCAGGACTGGCGGATGCGCGTGCACGGCATGGTCGACCGCGAACTCGTGCTCACCTACGACGACCTGCTGGACAGGCCGCTGGTGGAGCGGACGATCAGCCTCTGCTGCGTGTCCAACGAAGTCGGCGGGCCGTACATCTCCACCACCGACTTCATCGGCGTGTCCCTGCGCGACATCCTCGTCGAGGCGGGGGTCCGGCCCGGCTCGGACCAGCTCGCGACCCGCAGCGTCGACGGCTGGACCTGCGGCACACCCGTCGAGGACATCATGGCACCCGACAGCGGCGCGCTGCTGGCCATCGGCATGAACGGCGAACCGCTCCCCGCCGAGCACGGCTTCCCCGTGCGGATGGTCGTGCCCGGGCTGTACGGGTTCGTCTCGGCGACCAAGTGGCTGGTCGACGCCGAACTCACCACCTTCGCCGACTTCGACGCGTACTGGGTCAAGCGCGACTGGGCGCGACGTGCCCCGATCAAGACCATGTCCCGCGTGGACCGGCCCAAGGCCTTCGAGCAGGTGCCCGCCGGGAAGTTCACCGCCGCCGGGGTGGCCTGGGCGCAGCACCGGGGTGTCGACGGGGTCGAGGTCCGCGTCGACGGCGGCCCCTGGCAGACCGCGACCCTGAGCCGGGAGGTCAACGTGGACACCTGGCGGATGTGGCGCGCCGAGCTGGACCTCCCCGCCGGTTCCCACACGCTGGAAGTCCGGGCCACCGACCGCACCGGCTACACCCAGACCCGCGAACGGGCCGAACCGATCCCGGACGGCGCCGCGGGCTGGCACACGATCGTGTTCACCGCCCGACCGTGACCAGCCCGAACACCGCGCGGCGGGAGAACTCCCGATCTTTTTCCCGGACCGACCAATCCGACGCCCCACCGGCGCCGAACCACCCGTGACAAGCCGGGAAGAACCGTCCCGGCAACCGTCCTCAAAGGAGTGACCTCTCATGCGCAGCACCCGGATCGCGTCCGCGGTCGGCGTCGTCACCGCGGCCCTGCTCGCCCTGACCGCCTGCGGCAGCGGCGACCAAGCGGCCTCCGACACCACCACCCCGGCCGCCGCCACGACCACGACCACCACGACCGCCGCCAAGGCGATGAGCGACGGCGTCACGAAGACCGGTGACGTGTTCGGCGCCGCCTGCGCCAACCTGCCCAAGGACACCGAGGGCTCGCTCGACGGCATGGTCGACGACCCGGTGGCCACCGCCGCGAGCAACAACCCGCTGCTCACCAAGCTCGTGGCCGCCGTGAAGGCCGCCGACCTCGTCGACACCCTCAACAAGACCGACGCCAAGTACACCGTCTTCGCGCCCTACGACCCCGCCTTCGACGCCCTCGGCGCGGACACGCTCAACGCCGTGCTCGCCGACAAGGCCAAGCTGACCGGCATCCTGACCTACCACGTCGTGCCGCAGCGCATGGACAAGGACGGCATCCTGTCCTCGGCGGACCTGCCCACCGTGCAGGGCGGTGCGCTCAAGGTCGAAGGCTCCGGCGACAACGTCACGGTCAACGGCGCCAAGGTGCTGTGCGGCAACATCCCGACCGCCAACGCCACGGTGTTCGTCATCGACAAGGTCCTGATGCCCGCCTCCTGACCCCGCACCACACCGGTTCCGCGCCGAGAGGGACCGCGGCCACGTCCCGTGGCCGCGGTCCCTGTTGGTGTGCGTGGCCTGGGTCACCTGATCAGGCTCGGCGGCGGTGGGTCGGCGGTGGAGGTGATTCGTTCGGCGACGTGCGGGTACACCTCATGTGGTTCGGCGTATTCGGCAGGAGGGTGGAGCGGGTGGTGATGCTCTACGAGAGCGAGACTGGTGCCGGACCATCGGCTCTGGACCTCACCGGCGAGGTTCCGCCGTTGGCCGGGATCCGCCGGTGGACGGGTGAGGTGCTGTCCGGTCTGACCGGTGACGAGATCGAGGACTGCCTGCTGGTCGTCACCGAGTTGGTGTCCAACGCCTACGACCACGGCGAGGCTCCTCGCCGGGTGCGACTGCGGAGGTTGTCGGAGCCCGCTGTCGTGCGGATCGAGGTCGACGACGCCGGGAGCGGCGACGTGGCTCCAGGTCGGTCGCGACTGGGCTCGGACCGAGGACGGGGGATGGTGCTCGTGGAGCACTGCAGCGCGCGGTGGGCCGTCGACCACCGCGAGAACGGCAAGACCGTGTGGGCGGAGATCGACTGCACGGGACAGGCGCTCGGCCCTCGGGACTGAGCCGCACCGCGGCGGCGTCGATGCCGTCGCCACTGACTGCGAAGTGCCGACCGGACCTCGGACGGACTCAGTCGAGGGGGTTGCAGCGAGCCTGGCCGAACACCAGGTAACCGCGCTGCACACCGGAGGTCACGACGCTGCCGTCGCAGTCGATGGACCGGAAGCCGTTGAACTCGGTGTGCTCCGGGTCGGCGTACCACTGGTACAGGCACGCGTAGCCGCTCTTGCACACCGGGATGGCCTGGGCCGAGGCAGGCGCCAGGGCGACGACGCCGAGTGCCACCACGACGGCGACCAGCAGACGACGGATCACGGTGGACCTCCTCGCTCGGGGACCACGCCCGAGTGCGCGGTGCGGGACTGCCTGAAGGATGGCAGCAGGACCGGAGACCCCAGCACCACCGATCGGCAGAACGCTTCGGGGTCCGGCGGGCCGTCAGCCCGGCGGGGTCGGGTAGCCGCGCGGTAGAAGGAGCTGTAGAGCTCCAGCGCCTCGCGGACCTCCAGCTTGTCGGGCAGTTCGCTCTCCTGGAGCTGCGCGCCGAGCAACTGCCGCAGCCCGCCGGTGTCGCGTCCCGGGTCGAGGCCGCAGACGCGAATGGTCCCGCCGTCCGCGGGATCGACCACGAGGACCGGGATCACCGCGGCCCCGGTAGACCCACCCCATCCTCCGATCGGAGGATGCCCCGCCCGACCGCGAGCGCCGGCGCGCCGTCCGGGCGGTCCCGAACCTTCGGCTGGCCGTGCCGCCGGCGGAGCTGGAACCGTTGGCTCGTCGAGGTAGTCGCCGAGCGGGTGGCACCGGACCTCACGACGGGCAGCGCCGGACCTCACGAGTGGAGCAACAGCCATGCTGACGTTGGGCATCAGTGGACACTTCGACCTGTCACCGGCGCTGTACCAGAGCTTCATGCACGACGCCGCCGCCTGCCTGGTGGCCGATGGCGAGCTCGTCGCGGCGGTCGAGGAGGAGCGGTTCAACCGGATCAAGAAGACGAACAGGTTCCCGACCGAGGCCGTGCGCGCCTGCCTCGAACTGGCCGGCGTCCGACCGGGGGACATCGACGGCGTCGGCTACTACTTCGACCAGGACCTCCTGGACCTGGGCCTGCGGACCTTCCAGGTGGCGGCGCCCGTGGTGCCGGGCACCACCGGCCTCGACCTCCTCCGGGAACGGCTGCGCACCCGGTTCGACTGGGACATCGCCCCGGACCGGGTGGTGTTCGCGCGGCACCACCTCGCGCACGCGTGGTCGTCGTTCGCCCGGTCGGGCATGGCGGACGCGCTGGTGGTCGTCATGGACGGCCGCGGCGAGGACGTCTCCACCACGATCTTCGCCGCCGGGGCCGGTGGGATGCGCGAACTCCGGTCCTACCCGGTCCCGCCCTCGCTGGGCCTGCTCTACCAGAACGCGATCGGGCACGTCGGCTACGGTTTCGGCGACGAGTACAAGGTGATGGGGCTGGCGCCGTACGGCGATCCGGCGACCTACCGCGAGCAGTTCCGCAGCCTCTACACCCTGCTCCCCGACGGCGACTACGAACTCACCCCCGGTCTGCCGGACATCAACCCGACCGTGGCGCCGTTCCACGCGATCGGGTTCCTCACCCGGATCGCCGGTGAACCGGTGACGCAGGAGCACAAGGACTTCGCGGCCGGGCTCCAGGAGACGCTGGAAATCCTGGCCATGCACGTGCTCGCGCACTGGGCTCGGCAGACCGGCGCGACCAGGTTGTGCTTCACCGGCGGTGTCGCGCACAACAGCAGCCTCAACGGCGTGATCCTGCGGTCGGGCCTGTTCGACGAGGTCTTCGTCCACCCCTCCTCGCACGACGCGGGCGCGGCGGAAGGCGCGGCGATCGTGGCCGCCCAGCGCCTCGGCACACCCCACACCCGCGTCGCGCGGTTGACCAGCGCGAGCCTCGGCCCGGACCTGGGCACACCGGACGAGGTGGAGCGGCAGTTGGCGCGGTGGAGCGGGGTAGTGGACATCGAGCGGCCCGCGGATGTCGTCGGCGCGACGGCCCGGCTGCTCGCGGACGGCGCGGTGGTCGGCTGGGCACACGGACGCTCGGAGTTCGGACCACGCGCCCTGGGCAACCGCAGCATCCTCGCCGACGCACGCCCGGTCGACAACCGGGACCGCATCAACGCCATGGTCAAGAAACGGGAAGGTTTCCGCCCCTTCGCCCCCGCCGTCACACCGGAAGCCGCCGCCACCTACTTCGACCTCACCGACACCGAAGCCGACCACGGCTTCATGTCCTTCGTGGTGCACGTCCGGGAAGACCGGCGAACCGAACTGGGCGCCGTGACGCACGTCGACGGCACCGCGCGAGTCCAGGTCGTCACCCCCGGGGCCAACGCGCGGTTCCACGACCTGATCACCCGATTCGGCGAACTCACCGGCACCCCCGTGCTGCTCAACACCTCGTTCAACAACAACGCCGAACCCATCGTGCAAACGATCCACGACGCCATCACCAGCTACCTCACCACCGAGATCGACGTCCTGGTGGTCGAGGACTTCCTGGTCCGACGACGGGAACCGGTGATCCGGGCGCTGGACGACCTGGTGCCGGCGTTCCGCCCGGACACCCGGCTGCGCCAGGACTGGCAGCCCGGCGACGAGGTGAGCGGCGAGGTCTACCTGGGCTACTCGTTCGGTCCTTCGGCGACCGTGTCACCGGCCGTGTTCGGCCTGTTGGCCGCCGTGGACGGCAAGTCCACGATCGCGGCGCTGGCGGGGGAGTTGACCGACGAGGTGCGCGCCGAGCTCATGGCGCTGTGGCAGCGCCGGTTCTTCACCCTCGCACCCGAGCGGTCTCCGGACGTCCCGACCGGTCCACGTCACGGTCGGTCCTCCAGCGGGGTGAGGTCGTAGGTGAAGCCGGTGGCCCAACGCCGCTCCGAACCGGCCCGGCAGGTCGGTCAACGCGATCCGCGGTCCCGCCGGGGGCGGCTGTGGCGCGGGCTCCGGGCCCGACGTGATCGCGCGGCCGGGCCCGTGCCGGTGCGCGTCGGCGGCCGTCACGGGAACGGGTGGGGCAGCAGGGGGCCGGTCGCGCGCAGTCGCGGTATGCCGTGGGTCCTGCGGTCGCGCTCGCCGAACGTCATCGGCAGGGTGCCCGGCACGACAACCTTCGCCGTGTGCAGGCCGAGGCGGTCCCGCACCACCGGATCGGTCAGGTCCACCGCGATCACCTCCAGGTCCAGCGCGGCCCACGCGGTCACGTAGTGCTCCAGCAACGCGTCCAGGTCGTGCCGGGGCACGTCGGGCGCGGGCGGCGCCACCGGGTCGCCCGGTCGGAGGAAGTCGTGGCGGTCGGCGGCCTCGGGCAGGCCGTTGACCGCCACGTGGTCCTCCATCGTGCGGATCAGCTCCGGCTCGCGCAGCAGCCGCAGCAGCCGTTCCCGGTCGTGCTCCTCCGGTTCGGCACGCGCGCGCCTGGCGGCCGACTCGACGTCCACCGCCACCTCCACCACCGCGGACCGCACCGCGACGTCCGGGTCCACACCGGCGCCCGCCGCGAAGAACGCCCGCGGCGCCGGTCCGTCACCGACGTAGCGGGCCAGCGCCAGCACGGCGGGCACGGCCAGGTCGTTGGTCGCGTCGTAGCACTCCAGCCGGTAGTCCAGCTGGTCGAGCCGGTCGGACAGGTGCAGCGCGAGTTCGTCGCGCACCACCACTTCGCGCAACGGCGTCCGCTGGTACCAGGCCATCAGGAACGCGTCCCGCTCGGCGACCTCGAACAGCCCGTACAGCACCGCCTCGGTGAGGCTGTTGCCGGTGCCGCACCCGTTGGACGTCTCGTTGACGAACCGCGGTCCGGGTGTGCCGCCCCAGTAGACGACGTGCTCGGGCACCGCCACGGTGGCGCCGCGCGAGTACGACCACCCGTGCACCCAGCGCGTGCGGACCTCCGGGGTGTAGGGCGTGCACCGCGGCGACGGGAAGTCCGGCAGGCCGAGGCGGGTCGGGTCGACCGCCCGTGCCGGACCCAGGTCGGCGAACGACGCCTCCAGCACGGTCGAGGTGCGCCGGGGACGCATCCCGGCGAGCCGTTCCACCGCCTCGAACAACGCCACCCGCTCGGACTCGCCGAACGTGGCCGTCCGACCGAGCCCCGTCTGCCGCCCGTCGTCGCTCACGATCCGCGCGCTCACCGCCGGCAGTGGCAGGTCGCCGACGCGGGTCACCTGGTCCACCGGCCCGTGCCGCCGGTCGACCACCGCGGCGCGCACCGCGTCGCCGCCGGTGAGCGGGTTCGCGCCGCGCAGCGCGCCCGGCGACACGGGCGCCGGTCCGCGGGCCACGACCGCGGTCGCGGCGGTGTCCTCGGGCAGCGGCCCGCACACCGGGCAGCCCCCGGGGCGGGGCCGCACCAGGTGCTCGGTCACCGCGCCCACATCCGTGCGGACGGCCAGCACGCGGTCCCGGTAGGCGTCCGGATCGGCCAGCACGAGATCGGTCAACGCGTCCACCAACGGGCCGTGCACGGGGGAGGGCACGCCACCCAACCGCATTCCCTCGTCACGGCGCGGCACGGTGGCGCTCTGCGCGGCCAGCCGGATGTCCTCCGCGCAGCCGAGGCACACCCCAGGCCCACCTCCGACGACCGGACCCAGCAACGTCACCGTGCCGTCGTACCGGATCGGCAACACCGCCGTGCCGTCCGCGCCGACGCGCCGCACGTCGCCGATCGTGTAGGCGGTCAACGACACCACGTTCACCGGCCCACCCCCGGCACCGCGAACGCCACCACACCGGCCGAGCGCAGGACCGGACCCAATACCACCGGCTCGACCTCCACGCCGCCCGACAACTCCGCCAACCGACGCTGCAACGCGCCTTCCACCTCGCGCAACCCGTGCGGCCAGTGCCAACCCCGACCGGTCCAGGGCACACCTGCCGCGTACGGCTCCTCCACCGGGAACGCGCCGGAGAGCACGACCGGCTCCGACCCGCCGGTTTGCACGACCGGCTTCGAACCACCGGAACGCACCGCGTGCTCCCACCGGCCTACCTGAGCGCGGCCCGCTGCGGCCATCGCGGCGAACGCCACGGCGTCGGCGGCGGTCGCTTCGATCGCCCAGGACAATTCCTCGCCACCCGCGTCACCCGAGCGCACGACCGCGTCACCCGAGCGCACGACCGCGCGCACCACGCCGTCGCCGAGCCGGTCCACCGCCAGCTCGGCGGACAGCGCGAACCGCACCACCACCGCCTTCCACCACCGCCGCGCGGTCGGGTCGGTCTGCCACTCGTCCGGGTCGACCGGGGTGCCCGGCAGGGCCCGGGCGGCGGTGCGCAGCGCGAGACCGAGCGCGTGGACGGCATCCGCGCCCACCACGGCGTTGCCGGGCGCCAGCCGACGCGCGGCGCGGAGGACGGCGTCCAGCCGGGCGGACTGCTCGGTGACGCCGTACCCGACGACACCGCCCGAGGCGGCCAGCTTCACCGGGACCTGGGGCAGGTCACCGGTCTCCGGTGCGGGCACCGGCCCGAGTTCGGCGTCACCCAGCACGTCGACGGTCTGCCCGGCGGGCGGCGCGGGGCGCACCGCCGACAACCACGGGTGGTAGTCCGCCCGCAGCGGGTCCACCCGGGCGACGAACACCGGGTGGTGCACCGGACGCGGTGCGGGCGCGTCGGACACCTGCGCGGGATCGGGCAGCCCCGCGACCGCGCACACCAACCGGTGCGCGGCGGCCGAGCCGACCAGCGCCGCCAGCACCGCCGGCGGCTCACCCGCCGCCCCGTCGAGGCGGTGGGCGACGGCCTCGGCGTCGGCCGGCACGTCACCGCGCGCACCGGGCGCGACCACGAACCCCACGTCCGCGGCACACCCGGCGGCGACCGCGTGCGCGCCGCACACCAGCAGCAGTCCCGGCCCCGGCTCGACCGGCGCGACCGCCGGCAGGATGGCGGCCAATGCCCGGCGCGCGGCCTCCGCCACGGCGCCGGACCCGATGACGGTCACCGTGCTCTCGCGCAACGAGTCCCACGCCCGCGCGGGCCGTTCCGCCACCGATTCCAGCCACCGCGCGACGTGCTCGGGCGGACCGTCGACGTCCCAGGAGGCGGGCACCCGGACCAGCAGGTCGTGCTCGCGCAGCTGATCGATGATCATCCCCAGGGCCGCCGCCACGGCCGGCGGCGCCTGCTCCGGCACGGTCAACCGCTCCGGCGGCACGCCCGTGGTCAACGGTCCGACCAGCTTCTGCCAGATCGTCCACAGGCCCTTGCCGCCACCGACGGTGAAGGCGGTCGCCCGTCCCCGCACGTGCAGGCCGTCGTCCGTCGGGCCGGCGTGGACGAGTGGGCGCAGCCGCAGCAGTTCCCCGTCCACCCGCTCGTCCGTCACGAGACACCCCAGTACGTCTCCGCGACCACTTCGAGCACCCGACCGCCGGGGGACTGCGCACCCGGCACGGGCAACGCCTCGGTCAGCTCGACACCGCCGGGGAACCGGGACAGCAGCCGGGGCAGGCAGCGCAGGTGCAGGGCGTTGCCGAAGTCGACGTACTGCGGCTTGGCCCGGATGAGTCCGCGTGCCAGGTGGTCGGCGGACCGGGACGTGGCGTGGGCGTCCACGAACACGTGCTCCGGCAGCCCGTGCCGGGCGCGCAACCGTGCCACCGCGGGCGCGACCGCCTCGTCCGCGCCCAACTCCGGGAGCACGGGGAAGTCCCACGTGCGGCGGGCGAGCACCACGTCGCGGTAGCGCAGCCCTCCGCGCAGCACGACGTCGCCGTCGACCTCCCTCGACCGCAGCGCCTCCAGGGCGATCCAGCCGCACGCCAGGTCAGCGTGCAGCGGGATGTACCGGTCGGGCAGCACCAACGGCAACAGGAACCCGAGGTACACCACGTCCAGCGGCTCGCCCCGGTGCACCACCCTGACCTCGTCGGTCCGCGGGTCGTGCCGGACCTGGAGCTCGTCGGCGGGCAGGTCGGCCCACCGGGCGTCCTCGCCGATCTCGCGGGCGGCCAGCAGCGGGTGCAGGTTGGCGTTGAACCCGCGCAGCGGCCGGAACTGGGTGAACCGCTCCCCGAGGGCTCGCCGCAACCGCGCGGCCACCGCGTCCGCCGCGCCGGGCAACCGCCGCAGGAACCGGCTCGTGAACTTGCCGAAGCCGGGGTAGACGTGGTTGACCACCAGCCGCCCGTCCCGCGTCGGCTGGCCGAAGAACGCGTACGAACCGGGGCGGCGCAACCACTCCGGCACGTGGGCGGCGGCCTCGTGCACCAGGTCGTCCGTCAGCACGCCGTCCGCACGCGCCGCCGCCGCGATCTTCGCGCGGGACTCCATCAGCGCGACGACCTCGGGATCGTGCCCGGACTCGGCGCTGTTCACGTCGTCCGGCGAGACGCCCGACAGGAAGACCGCGCACTCCGCCAGGGAGGCGGTGCCGCCGGGGCCGACCGCCGCGACGAACCGGTTGCGCACCAGCCTGCGCAACAGCACGTACTGGTCGAACAGGACCAGCAGCGGGGTGAGCAGGGTCAGCGCGCCGGTCCCGGTGGCGGGCACCGGGACCGGCTCCGGCAGGAGGACGTCCTCCCTCACCGGCGCGATCCCGGACAGGTCGACGCCGACCCGTTCGCCGAGTTCGCGCCAGCCCGCGTCGAGTGCCGCGGTGGCGACGGCCCGCGCGGGTGGGTCCGCGGTGGCGAACGCGGCGGTGGCCGTCACCAGCCGCGTCAGTCGATCGGCCACCTCGTGCGCGCCCCGCTCGCGCAGCCACGCGGCGACCGCCGCCGGCGCGTCCGGGTCCTGCGGGTGCACCGGCTCCACGGGCACCAGCAGGGCGATGTCGAGCATCCGCTCGACGTAGGCACGGGCGGCGGCGCCCGCGTCGGGCGTGGACAGCCTGGCGGCCAGTGCCCCGGCCAGGTCGGCGGGCACGACGCCGTCAGGCCCGGCGTCCCGCACCGCCGCCACCAGGAACCGCAGCGGCCCCGTGGCCGCCACGTCCACCTCCTCCTCGCGCGTGAAGTCGACCCGTGACGGCGGGGCGTCGGGCCCCGGGACGACCGGGGTGTCGCGGCGGAACACCACGTGGCCGTCGTGCTCGCGCAGGCCGGGCGCGAGTCGGTGCGGCCGGTCGCGGAACGCGGCGAGCAGCCGGGTCAGCAGCATCCGGTTCACCTCGGTGTGCGCCACCGGTCGTGCCGCCGGCCAAGGCCCGTCACCCCAGGTGCCCCAGCCGACGTGGGTGTACCAGGACAGGGGACTGGTCTTGGACGTGGCGCGCAACGCGTACCGCAGCACCGTCGCCTCGGCCTTGCGGGTCTTGCGGTCGGGCGTGCCGCCACCTGCCGCCGTGCGGGTCAAGCCGTGCAGCAGGTCCGCGCCGGTCGACACCCCGGCCAGCCGCACCGGCTCGGCCCGGCACACCTCGGCCAGCACGGCGCGTTCGGCGGCCAGCGCGTGCGGCCACGCGTCCAGCACCGCCTCGGTGGCGGCGTCGAGCGCGGCGCGTTCGTCGAGCCAACCCCTCACGAGCGGGACGCGCTCGGGCAGCGTGCCCAGCTCGGCCAGCAGCGCGGGCCGGGGCGAGCGGTCGTTGTGCACGTCGCGCCGCAGGGGCAGCACGACCCGGCGGTGGAACTCGGCCGGGTGGTCGCCGGCGCTGTCGTGCAACGCGTCGGCCACGTTCGGCGCGAGCTCCCGGATGCGGGACCGCGCCGCGACCGCGGCGGCCATCGCCGCCCGGAAACCCGCCGCGCCGGACGGTGGCCCGGGGTGGGGCAACGCCGCCACGCGGACCAACGCGTACGGCGCCAACTCGGTGGTGATCACACCGGCCATGCGCGCTTCCTCCGCGGGTGGGGGATCGGGGGCGTCGGAACCGACGCCCCCGACGTGGAACACCGACGTGCCGCCACGCGCGGTCCGTTGTGGCGACCACGTCGGCTCACCGGACCGGGACTACTTCTTGGCGATGTACGGGCTCGTCTCGGCGCAGCACGAGCAGGACACGGTCGCGACCGCGGGGTCGCCGTCCTGGTACCTCGCGTCGGCGATGGTGGTCACGGCCAATTCATCCAGGACCAGGTCCTCGACGTCGAAAGTCAAGTCCATGGCTTCCTCCTCATTCGGTTCGGAGTGGGGCTCGGCAGTGCGACCCTAAGCAGGTTGTTCGGACACCGACAAGACCCGTCGAAGCTATTCCAAACGATTCGGGAAAGGTGTTGGCGCGGTCATTCGGGTGAGTGCGGGCGGTTCGAACGGAGGGCCCTGTCCGAGGGTTTGACAGGTGTTTTCGGGTTAATCGCGCGGTACTCGCGGCGAAGTGCTCGGGAGCGGGTGTAGTTTGCACACCACGCGATTCGGTCGCGGTCGGGCGTCGACGCCGTGGTCCGAGTGGCGGATTCGTGGCGTGCGCCATCCGTCGCCGCTCGGTGGGACCGGGAGTTCTTGGTCGGGGTGCGGGATTCCGAACGGGCCGGAACCGGGTCGTCCCGAAAATTCGCGCAATTCAGCCGCGGTTATTGTGGCGCGCTTTCGCCGGAAGGCTGCCGGTGATCGTCTCCCCGGCCGGATCGGGGGTGGCCGCCATCGCGAAGTCGCGGTAGGTTGGGAGCGCTCCCAGAATGCGTCTCTCACCCTGCTAGAGGAGCCGAACCATGTTGCGACGGCGTTGTCGCCCGGTCACCCTGCTGGCCGGCTTGCTCATCCTGGCCCTGTCCGCGTTCCTGCTGCCCCCGTTGTCGGCGGGCGGCGTCGCCTCGGCCGACGCACCCCACACCCGCGCGGTGCCGGTCGCCGAGCTGACCGTGGCGTCCGAACAGGTGGCGACCGGTCTGCGGCGTCCGATCGCGATCACCGGGCTGCCGGACGGCCGGATGCTGATCGCGGAGAAGGAGGGCACCGTCCGTGCCTACCACCCCGACACCGGCCTGGCCGCCGAGCCGGTCCTCGACCTGACCGACCGGATCGACCCGTCGGACAACGAGCGCGGCCTGCTCGGCATCACGCCCGCGCCGAACTTCGCCCGGACCGGGATGCTCTACGTGGCGTACACGAGCCTGCCCGCCGGCGCGCTGACCCTGGCGCGGGTGCCCATCGGCGCTCCCGGGCGGTTGCAGGTGCTGCTCACCCAGGAGCACGCCGAGTACGGCAACCACAACGGCGGACAGGTGGCGTTCGGTCGCGACGGCTACCTCTACTGGTCCCTTGGCGACGGCGGCGGCGCGTACGACCCGTTCAAGTCCGGTCAGGACCTCGGCACCCTGCTCGGCAAGATCGTGCGGATCGACGTCAACCGCGCCTGCGGGCCCAAGCCCTACTGCGTGCCCTCCAACAACCCGTTCGTCCGCGTGGCGGGCGCGCGTCCGGAGATCTGGCTCTACGGGCTGCGCAACCCGTGGCGGTTCTCCATCGACCCGGTCGACGGCTCGCTGTGGATCGGCGACGTCGGCCAGGGCCTGGTCGAGGAGATCAACCACATCCGCCCGTGGCAGGGCGGCGCGAACCTCGGCTGGTCCTGCCGGGAGGGCACCCCGGTGTTCGACCCGCAGCAGTGCCGGTCGGGCGGGCGGTACACCGACCCGGTCTACGAGTACGACCACTACAACGACAACTGCTCGGTGACCGGCGGCGTGGTGTACCGGGGGTCCCGGACCCCGGAGGCGTGGGGCACCTACGTCGCGGCCGACTACTGCTCGACCCGGGTGTTCGCCGTGCGCCCCAAGCTCGACGGCGGCTACGAGTCCGCCGTGATCGGCAACCTCCCCACCCAACCGTCCGCGATCGCCACCGACGCGCGCGGTGAGCTGTACGCGCTCAGCGACCTGCCCGGCTACCTGAACCGAGTGCGGTTCGAGCGGGTCCAGCCGACCCCTGGCAGCCGGGTGGCGAACCGCTGACCCTCGGGGTCGCACCACGCAAGACCTCCGGGGACGGCCGCTTCCGGGCGGCCGTCCCCGGCTCCGTGCTCGCCTTCATCCCTCCTGCCCTGCGGCCTGCGGCGGCGGTAATCGCAGACCGGCGGGGTCGGGGCGCCCGCCGGCCTTGCCGAAGCGGTCGAGCAGCACCTTGGCGTCCTCGCGGTAGGCCTCCACCTCGTTGAGGCGTTGCCGCCGGTAGGCGACGGCCAACGCCACCGCCGCCCCGACACCGCCCACGACCGCCGGTACGACCTTCACCGCGTCGACGCCCGAGCGCCATCGTCACCGTCCGATGGCGGCGACCAGCAGGACCACCGCCGACCACCGCCGCACACGCGACGTCCGCGGAGGTCCCGGCACCGCACGACTCACCTGCAACGAGTTCATGCGCGACATCGTCGACCACCGGCGCCTTCATCGGTCCGGGATTCGGCCTGCCCGACGCGGCACGTCAGCCCAGTGGCGCGCACCCGACCACACGACCGGCGAGTCGACCCGCGCCACGGGTCCAACCGGACAGTGCAGGGGATGCAGTCGAATCAATTCGACAGGCACAGTTGTTGCCTTGAAGCACTTCCAGCGCCTACGCTGACGACTCGATCGAACCGGTTCGACCAGCGTTGCCCGACCCGTTCGGAGTCATCATGGTTCAACGGCGAACTGTCCCCGTCGCGCCTGGCGCACGGTCCGCGTGCCGGACCGCGCCGCGCCCACCGCTCCTCCGCCCCGGTGTTCCGCCGGTCGAGGCGTGGCACGTCCCGTAGGGCCGCACCCGGAGCCGATCCGCCGCGCGACCGGCCGGCGCCGCGCCGCTCGACCAACCCGGTGTCGTGCCGGGATCCCTTCCCCTGCCCGAGGAGTCAGGTGTGAACACCACAACCAGGGGCGTCAGCCTCAGGAGACTGATCACGCTCGTCAGCGTCGCCACGTCCGTCGCCGCGTCGGCCGTCGCGTTCACCGCACCGGCGCAGGCGGCGGACGAGTCCATCTCGGTCGACTTCTCCGTGGCGGGCGCCTCGCCGACCTACCGGGCGTCGGGCTGGATCTACGGCATGACCGAGAACGCGTCCGGCCCCGCGGACAACTTCTACCGCGACGTGAAGTTCCGCTACATGCGTGCCGGCGGCGCCCAGCTCGACGGTCCGGGCGGCTGGGTTTCGGGCAAGTACGACCGCCGGTGGAACGCCACCCGCGCCCAGCTCCTGCGCACCCGGTCGCTGGGTGGGGAGTTCGTGCTGCTGGTCCACGACCTGTGGGGCGCCGACGGCTACCCGATCTCCAGGTTCCCCGGCGACAACGGCAACTGGAGCGACTACGACGCCTTCCTCACCCGATTGGTGAACGACGTCCGGGCGACGGGCGCGCCGGTGCAGTGGGACCTGTGGAACGAACCCAACATCACCCTGTTCTGGAACCGCCCGCAGTCGCAGTACTTCGAGTTGTGGCGGCGCACCTACCAGCGCATCCGGGCCGAGTTCCCGACGCAGCCGATCGTCGGCCCGAGCTGCGCGTGCGTCCCGTCGTCATCGGGGTGGTGGACGCAGTACCTGGACTTCGCGCGGGCCAACAACGCCGTGCCCGACATCGTCAGCTGGCACTCCCTGCCGGGCGACCCGGTCGCGAACGTGGCGACGGCCAACGCCACCCTCGACGCGCGGGGCATCCCGCACCCGCGGCCGTACCAGATCAACGAGTACGGCGCGTCGAACGAGCAGAACCCCGGCGACGGCTCCTGGTACATCGCCAGGCTGGAACGGGCGGGCGCGGACGGCCTGCGCGCCAACTGGGCGAGCGCGGGGAACCTGCACAACGACCTCGGCAACCTGCTGGTCCGCAACTCGGCGGGCGTGCACCAGCCCAAGGGCGAGTGGTGGGTCTACCGCTTCTACGGCTCGCAGACCGGGCAGGTCGTCAACGTCACGCCCAGCCAGTCCTACGACGCGTTCGCCACGAAGACGTCGGCCGAGGCCAAGGTCCTGGTCGGTGGCGGTCGCACGACGGGCAACATCGGGGTCCGGCTGCAACGCCTCGACGCCACCGAGGGCCTCGTGGTGAACAACCAGGTCCGGGTGCTCGCCGAACGCATCCCGTACAACAACGGTGGAGCGGTCCAAGGTCCGGTGACCGTCCTGAACACGGTCGTGACCCTGTCCGCCAACGCGACCACCGTGAACCTGCCGCACTCCAACGTCGACGAGTCGTTCACCATCACGCTCCTGCCGCCCTCGGACACCGGCGGCGGCTCCTTCCAGTCCACCGCGGTCGCCCAGCACTCGCAGCAGTGCCTGACCAACCCCAACCGCAGCACGGCCGACGGCACCCAGCAGCAGCAGCTCGCCTGCGGCGCCGGTGACGAGCAGCGGTGGAACTTCAGCCCGGTGGCGGGGCTCGCCGACACCTACACGGTCGCCAACCAGCAGTCGGGCAAGTGCCTGGACGTCAACGGCGCGTCCACCGCGGACGGCGCCGCGGTCATCCAGTGGGCGTGCAACAGCGGTGCCAACCAGCAGTTCACCCTGCGCAAGGTCACCTACTCCGGCAGCGATCCCGACGACTACCAGCTCGCGGCCCGGCACAGCGGCAAGTGCGTCGACGTCAACAGCATCTCCACGACGCCCGGCGCGGTGGTGCACCAGTGGACCTGCAACCCCACCGGCCAGAGCACCCCGCGCAACCAGACCTGGCGCCTGTCCGGTCGCTAGGCCTCGGTGTCGCATGTGGATGGTCGCCCGCCGCGGGAGCCGTTGGCCTCGCGGCGGGCGACCTCGTAGGGCCGACCCCGCCGTCACAGCCAGGGATCGCCCCACTCGACGTCGCGCGCGGCGCGGTAGGCGTCGGGGTCGCGCTTGCTCACCACGCGGTCCTGGATCGTGCCGTCCCCCGCGCACAGCCGCAGTTGGACCATCCCCTTGCGGCGCAACGGGTGGCGCAGGACCCGGTTCCCGGCGTGCGGACCCGGCACGCGGGTGGCGACGACGTAGGCGAACTTCTCGTCCTCGTGGCCCAGGGTCGCCGCCTTGACCTGCCGGTGCAACGACGTCCGCGCCACCCGGGCGGAGAAGTGGCACCAGTCGGACCCGGCGATCGGGCACGCGGCCTCGTGCGGGCACGGCGCCGCGACCGACCGGCCCGCGTCGATCAGCCGGTCCCGCGCCGCGAGGACCCGCCGGTACCCGGCCGGCGTGCCCGGCTCCACGACGACCACGGTGTCCGCGGCTTCGACCATCGCGTCGACCACCTCGTCGCGCAGCGCTTCCGGCAGCTCGCCGAGCACGTAGGACAGGGTGGCGACCTCCGCTCCGGGCAGGGCGGTCGTCGGTCCCAGCACGCCCCGGACCCACCGCGCGGACCGCAGCGCGGGGCTCGTCGCGCCCGCGACGAGCCTGGACCCGAGCCGCGAAGCCTCCTCGGCCTGCTCGAACACCGTCAACGAGGTCAGTCCCGGCCAGGTCTCGACCGCCGCCCACAGCGCCGCGCCCGTGCCGCCGCCCACGTCGAGCAGCGTGCGCGGCGCGAGGTCCGGGCGCTGGGCGGCGGCTTCGCCGAGGACGTGGCGCAGCACGGCGTACGTCGCCGGCATGCGGTACGCGGCGTACGCGCTCGCGTCGGCGCGGGTGCGCAGGATCGGCTCGTTCGCCGCGCCACCTTCGCGGTAGCGGGCGGACAGCCGTTCGACGACGGGTGCGAGCGCCGCCGCCTTCTGCCCGGCCAGCTCCGCCTCCAGCGCACGCCGAAGTTCCTCCGACACGGGCCACTCCATCCGGGATTCGACGAAAGTCGGATGTTATCGGTCGTGCACGGGAGCAGGGAGGACAGGTGTCCGCGCACCGGCGCGGTCAGGTGACCCGGACCACGCTCACCTCAGGTGCCGGGCGAAGAACCGGTTCGCGTCGTCACCCTCGAACCGCGGGACACCGGTGTGCCCGCCCATGTTGGCGTGCAGCGTCTTCTCCGCGGAGCCGAAGGCGTCGAACAGGTCCAGGGCCGCCTGCCGGTCGTTGCCCTCGTCGTCCCACTGAAGCAGGACCTGCAACGGGATGGTGACCCGCCGGGCCTCCTCGACGATGGCGCGGGGCACGAAGCTGCCCGCGAACAGGAGGGCGGCCGAGACGCGCGGCTCGACCACCGCCAGCCGGACGCCGATGGAGATCACCCCTCCCGAGTACCCGACCGGGCCGCCGAGCCCGGGCAGGGGGAGGAGGGCGTCCAGGGCGGCCCGCCATTCCGGGACGGCCTGGTCGACCAGCGGGAGGACGAGCCGGTCGACGATGTCGTCGTCGACCGGCTCACCGGCCCGCAACGCCCGGCGCAGGTCGGCGCGGGCCTGGTCGGCGGCGGCGTCACGCGGCCGGTCACCGGCCCAGGGGAGCTCGATGGTGGCCGCGGCGAAGCCCTCCGTCGCGGCGTGCCGGGCCCGGGCCGTCAGTCGGGGGCGCATCCCGGGCAGTCCGCCGGGGTGGCCGACGAGGATCAGCGGCGCCGGTGCGGACGCGGTCGCCGACGTGGACACCGGCGTCCACAGGATGCCGGGGATCCCGTCGAGGACGAACTCGCGTTCGAGGACGCCGTCGTCGAAGCGCTGTTCAGAGGTGAATCGCATGGTCGTGCCTTTCGGGAGTGCTCGCGAACGGCGCTCCCGGGCGACCTACCGCCCGACCGTGACCCCTGAGGGGAGCACCCATGTCGAAACGTCCACGGGTACCACCTCCTCGGTCTCTCGCACGGCCGTCGGAAACCTAGCAGCGGTCGTCGTGGTCCGCCAACAGGTTTCGCGGGCGGTGGCTTCGCGGCCGGCGGCGCCGGGCGAGCGGTGATGTGGAGATCACATCCGATGGCGGTCCCGATCATGGTGTGACTTAATGCCAGCTACTGCTTGTTGCCTACCTTGGGCAATAATGATCGAGGGGAGTGCCGTGCGCAGGTCTGCCCGGTTCCGCGCGGCGGCTGCGGTCGTCGCGGGGATCGCCTTGGCGTCGTGTTCGACCGAAGCGCACCGCGGGTCCGGTGGCACGCCCACCGAGCTGCGGCTGGCGATCGGCGGCGAGTCCGCGGAGGGCTACGACCCGACGTTGGGCTGGGGCCGGTACGGCTCGCCGCTGTTCCACTCGACGCTGCTGGCCCGCGACGCGGACCTGGACCTCGTCAACGACCTGGCCACGCGGTACGAGGTGAGCCCGGACCGTCTGGTGTGGACGGTCGACGTGCGGGCCGACGCGAGGTTCAGCGACGGCAGCCCGGTCACCGCGCGCGACGTGGCCTACACGTTCACGGCGGCGTCCAGGAGTGGCGGGTTGACCGACGTGACGGTGCTGCGGGAGGCGGTCGCCGTGGACGAGGACACCGTGGAGCTGCGGCTGACGAAGCCGCAGAGCACGTTCGTGAACCGGTTGGTGTCGCTCGGGATCGTGCCGGAGCACGCGCACGGGCCGGACTACGCGCGCAAGCCGGTGGGCTCCGGGCCGTTCGTCCTCGAGCAGTGGGACGAGGGCCAGCAGCTGATCGTGCGGCGCAACGACGCCTACTACGGCGTGAAGCCCGCGTTCGAGCGGGTGGTGTTCGTCTTCACGGGCGAGGACGCGAGCCTGGCCGCGGCGAGGTCGGGGCAGGTCGACCTGGCCGCGCTGCCGTCGTCGCCGGCCACCGGCGAGATCCCCGGCACGAGGCTGACGAGGGTGGAGTCCGTCGACAACCGGGGCATCGTGTTCCCCTTCCTCCCCGACGAGGGCCGCAGGACCGCCGGGGGACGGCCGATCGGGAACGACGTGACGTCGGACCAGGCGGTGCGGCGGGCGGTCAACGTGGCGCTGGACCGGCGGGCGCTGGTGGACGGTGTGCTCAACGGCTTCGGCCGCCCGGCCACCGGCCCGGTCGACGGACTGCCCTGGCACGAGCCGTCCGCCGCGGTGACGGACAACGACCCGGAAGGGGCGAAGAGGGCGCTGGAGGCCGCGGGCTGGGTCGACGCCGACGGTGACGGCGTCCGCGAACGCGGGGGCGTCCGGGCGGAGTTCCCGCTGCTGTACCCCGCGGGGGACTCGGTGCGGCAGGGCTTGGCGCTGGCCGTGGCGGACATGCTGGAGCCGGTCGGCATCGAGGTCACCGCCAAGGGCGAGAGCTGGGACGTCATCCGCACCCGCATGCACGCGGACCCGGTGCTGTTCGGCTGGGGCAGCCACGACGCGACCGAGATGGTCAACCTGTACTCGTCGGCGCGGGCGGGGGTGGAGCTGTGGAACCCCGCCCTGTACCGGAGCCCGGTGGTGGACGGCGAGCTGGACGCGGCGCTGGCGGCGATCGACCCCGACCAGGCCACCGCGCACTGGAAGGCGGCGCAGAGGCAGTTCGGTCCGGGGGCCGACGCGGTGTGGGCGTGGTTGGTCAACCTCGACCACACCTACTACGTCGACGCCTGCCTGGACCTCGGGCCGCTCCAGGTCGAGCCGCACGGGCACGGCTGGCCGATCACGCAGGGCATCACGGGGTGGAGGTGGACGTGCTGACCGCCGAACGCACGTCACGTCCGGTGGTGGTCGCGGTCGCGGCACACGCCTCGCGCCTGATCCTCCTGCTGACGGCCGTCGCGGTCGGGTCGTTCGTCCTGGTGGTGAACTCGCCGGTGGACCCGGTGGCGGCCTACGTGGGCGCGGACATCGCGTCGCTGGGCGCGGAGCAGCGCGCGCTGATCGCCGAGCGGTGGGGGTTGGACGCCCCGGCGCACGAGCGGTTCCTGAGCTGGTTCGGCAACCTGCTGGGCGGGGACTTCGGGTTCTCGCTGACGTTCAACCGGCCGGTGCTGGAGGTGATCGGCGACAAGTTCCGGACCAGCCTGGCGCTGATGGCGCTGGCGTGGCTGTTGTCCGGCCTGGTCGGCTTCGTGCTGGGACTCGTCGCGGGCGCGCGCCGGGGGCGGTTCGCCGATCGGGCGATCACCTGGTTCTCGTACGCGCTGGCGTCCGCGCCGACGTTCTGGGTCGGTCTGCTGCTGCTGTACGTGTTCGCGGTGTCGTTGAACTGGGCGCCGGTGTGCTGCGCGGTGCCGATCGGCGTGCCCGCCGACGAGGTGGGGCTGGGCGACCGGCTGGCGCACCTGGCACTGCCCGCGCTCACGTTGAGCGTCGTGGGGATCGCGCCCGTGGTGCTGCACACGCGGCAGGCCGTGGTGGAGGCGCTGGCGTCGGACCACGTGGCCTTCGCGCGGGCGCAGGGCGAACGCGGCCCGGGGCTCGTGCTGCACCGGGTGGTGCGCAACGCCGCCGCGCCCGCGCTGCTGCTCCAGTTCGGCTCGATCGGGGAGCTGTTCGGCGGCTCGGTGCTGGCCGAGCAGGTGTTCTCCTACCCGGGGCTGGGCGCGGCGACCACGACGGCGGCGCTGGGGCAGGACGTGCCGCTGCTGCTGGGGATCGCGCTGTTCACCACGGTGCTGGTGTTCACCGGCAACCTCGTCGGCGACCGCGTGCACGCCGTCCTCGACCCGAGGTCACGGCTCGTCGACGTGCGGAGGAAGCGATGACCCCGGTCGTGCGGCCGGCGTTGACGAGGATCGACCGCCGCACCCGCACCCTGGCCCTGCTGGGCGTGTCCGCGGTGGTGGTGCTCGGCGTTCTCGTCGCCGGTTCGTGGGCTCAGGACGCCGCGCGGACGACTTCATTGGGGGAGCGCAACCGCGCACCCTCGGCCGGGCACTGGTTCGGCACCGACTGGCTGGGCCGCGACGTGCTCGCCCGCGTGCTGTCCGGCCTGCGGATGAGCCTGGTCGTCGGCACGACCGCCGCCGCGATCTCCGCGGTGATCGCCCTCGTCCTGGCCTGCGCCGCCACGGTCGGCGGGCCGAAGGTCGACGCCGTCGTGGGCCGGCTGGTGGACCTGTTCACGGCGTTGCCGCACCTGGTGCTGCTGCTCCTGCTCGCCTTCGCGCTCGGCGGCGGCACGGACGCGGTGGTCATCGCGGTGGCGGTGACGCACTGGCCGCACCTGACCCGGGTGCTGCGGGGACAGGCCAAGCAGGTGGTCAATTCCGAGTACGCGACCGTCGCGGTCCAGTTGGGGCGCGGCCGGTGGTGGGTCGCCCGCAGGCACGTCGCCGGGCACCTGACGGGGCACTTCCTGGTCGGCCTGGTCCTGCTTTTCCCGCACGCCATCCTGCACGAGGCGGCGCTGTCGTTCCTGGGCCTGGGCGTCGACCCCGCCGAGCCCTCGACCGGCATCCTGCTGGCCGAGTCCATGCGCTTCCTCTCCGCGGGCGCGTGGTGGCTCGCCGTGCTGCCCGGCCTGTGCCTGCTGCTGGTGGTCAAGGTCGTCGACGGCATCGGCGACAAC
Organism: Actinosynnema sp. CA-299493; assembly: GCF_050946825.1. Taxonomy (NCBI): domain Bacteria; kingdom Bacillati; phylum Actinomycetota; class Actinomycetes; order Pseudonocardiales; family Pseudonocardiaceae; genus Actinosynnema; species Actinosynnema sp. CA-299493. The sequence continues at coordinate 5,337,142 of NZ_CP191993.1, read as the reverse complement.
CTGCGGTCACTGGTCAACCCGAGGAGCCACCACCTGTGACCACCGCACCGGCGACCCCGCTGCTGGAGATCCGCTCGCTGGCCGTCTCGTTCACCCAGTACGACCGGGGACTGCGCCGCCGCACCGTCACCGCGCTGTCCGGCATGGACCTCACGACCGACCGGGGCGAGCTCGTCGCCCTGGTCGGCGCCAGCGGCGCGGGCAAGAGCCTGCTCGCCCACGCCGTGCTGGGCATGTTGCCGCCCAACGCCGTCGAGAGCGGCACGGTGCGCTTCGACGGCGCCGTCCTCGACCCGGCGGCGCGCCGCGACCGGGCGGGCCGCGACATCGCGCTGCTGCCCCAGTCGGTGACGTTCCTCGACCCCGTCACCCCCGTTGGCCGCCAGGTCCGCCGCTCCGCGGAGCTCGCCGGGCGCTCGTCCCCGGACGTCGTCGCCCGCACGGCGCTCGACGCCCGCGGGCTGGGCCCGGAAGTCCGCCGGCAGCACCCGCACCAGTTGTCCGGCGGCCAGGTCAGGCGCGTCCTGACCGCCATGGCGCTGATGGGTGATCCCGCGCTGGTCATCGCCGACGAACCGACCCCCGGCCTGCCGCCCGAGGCGGTCCGCGCGGCCCTCGCGGACCTGCGGCGCATCGCCGACCAGGACCGCGCCGTCGTCCTCATCACCCACGACCTCGCCGCCGCCCTGGAAGTGGCCGACCGGGTCGTCATCTGCCGCCACGGCCGCACCGTCGACGAGGCGCGCCCCGCCGACTTCCGCGCGGACGACCTGACCCACCCCTACACCCGGGCCCTGTGGCACGCCTTGCCCGGCAACGGGTTCCGCCTCCTGGAGGGCTCATGACCCTGCGCGCCGACGACGTGTGGTTCCGCTACTCCAAGAAGTCCCGCTGGGTGGTGGCAGGGGTGTCGCTGTCGGTCGGACCGGGCGAGGTCGTCGGCCTCCACGGCCCCAGCGGCGCGGGCAAGAGCACCCTCGGCCGGCTGCTGTCCGGGGTCCTGCGCCCGCACCGCGGCGAGGTCTCCGCCGACGGACGGGCGCCGCGTCCCGGACCGGGAACGGCGAATCCCGTGCAACTCGTCTCGCAGCACGCGTCGTCGGCGCTGGACCCGCTCTGGAAGATCCGGCGGAGCCTGGCGGAAACGGGCGTCGCGGACGACGTCCTCGACGGGCTGGACCCGGCGTTGGCGCCGCCGGCGCTCCTGGACCGCTTCCCCCACGAGATCAGCGGCGGCGAGGCCCAGCGCGTCAACCTCGGGCGGGCGCTCCTGGCGAACCCGTGCTTCCTCGTGGCCGACGAGATCACCGCCAGCCTCGACCCGATCAGCCAGGTCGAGGTCTGGGAGCTGGTGCGCGCCGCCGTCGACTCCCGGGGGATCGGCGTGCTGGCCATCTCGCACGACCGCCCGCTCCTCGACGCGGTGGCCCACCGGGTCCTCGACTTCCGGGACCTGCACCACGCCGATCACCCCTAAGGGTCGGGAGGCCGCCGGCTCAGGGGTCGGCCGGATGTAGCGGGTGGCCGACGCCCGTAAGGTCCTCGTGTGCCACTCATAGAGACCACCGCGCTGGGAATGCGCTACGACGGCAAGGTGACCGCCCTGGCGGACCTGACGTTGGCCATCGAGGCGGGTGTCGTCGGCCTGGTCGGGGTCAACGGCGCGGGGAAGACCACGCTGATCAAGCTCGCGCTGGGGCTGCTCACGCCCACCAGCGGGCGGATCCGCGTGCTCGGCCTCGACCCGATCGCCGACGGGGAGCAGGTCCGGGCGAAGGTCGGCTACATGCCCGAGCACGACTGCCTGCCGCCGGACATGGTGGCCGCCGAGTTCGTCACGCACATGGCGCGGGTCAGCGGCCTGCCCGCCGCGGCGGCACGGGAGCGGGCGTCGGAGACGTTGCGGCACGTGGGGCTCTACGAGGAGCGCTACCGCCGGATCGGCGGGTACTCGACCGGCATGAAGCAGCGGGTCAAGCTCGCCCAGGCGCTGGTCCACGACCCCGAACTGCTGCTGCTCGACGAACCCACCAACGGGCTCGACCCGGCGGGCAGGCGGGCGATGCTCGACCTGGTGCACCGCATCGGCACCGAGTTCGGCATCTCGGTGGTGGTCTGCTCCCACCTGCTCGGCGAGATCGAGCGGATCTGCACGTCGCTGGTGGCCATCGACGCGGGCACCCTGCTGCGCTCGGCGACGCTGTCGTCGATGACGGAGCACAACGACCTGCTCGTCGTCGAGGTGGACGAGGGCGCCGAGCGGCTGGCCGCCGCGCTCAGCACCGGCGGCGTGGACGTGCGCCGGGACAACCGCGTGCTGACCGTCCGCCTCGGCGAGGACGACGGCGCGGTGTACGACCTCATCCGGGACGCCGTCGCGGACCTCGACCTCAGCCTGCACCGGCTGGAACGCCAGCGGCACCAGGTCGCCGACCTGTTCCGCGACCGCCCGGCCGAGGAGGTGTCCCATGTCTGAGCCAGGCGTCATCCACGACATCGGCTACCAGCGCTACACCGGACCGAGGCTCGGCCCCGGCTACTCGGCCCGCGCGCTGTACGTCCACAGCGTCCGCAGCGCCTACGGCCTCGGCCGCAGCCCGTGGGCGAAGGTGCTGCCGATCGGGCTCGTCGGCCTGGCCGGCATCGCCTCCCTGATCATCGTGATCATCAACAGCCAGCTGCCCGAGCCGGTGCTCGACTACGTCGGCATCGCCTCCACCTTCACCTTCGCCGCGACGGTGTTCGTCGCCGTGGTCGCGCCCGAGCTGGTGTCGGTGGACCTGCGCACGAACCTGCTCCAGCTGTACCTGTCCCGCCCGCTGAGCCGGTCCGGCTACGCGCTGACCAAGGTCGCCGCGCTGGCCACCGCGACGTTCCTGCTGCTCGCCGCGCCCATGCTGATCATGTTCATCGGCATGGCCTTCAGCACCGACGACGGTGTCGCGGGGGTGCTGGAGGAGTTCGGCGGGCTGCTCGTGGGTCTCCTCGCCGCGGCCATCCACGCCGTGCTGCTGTCGGCGCTCGGACTGCCGATCGCGTCGCTGTCGGGTCGCCGGGTGTTCGCCAGCGGCATGATCATCGGCGTCTTCCTGCTCACCGCCCCGATCTCGGCCGTCCTGAGCGAGCTGGGCTCCGGTCCGACCGGCTCGCTCGCCGGGCTGCTCGACCCGACGAGCCTGCTCAACGGCGTGGACCAGTGGCTGTTCGGAGTGGACGTCGACTTCGTCTCGATCGGTTCGTTCGGGCCGGTGTACGGCCTGGTCGCGGTCGCGCTGGCGGCACTGGGCACGACGGTCGCGGTGTGGCGGTACAGAGGGGTGAAGTCATGAACACCGTCGAACTCGCGGGCGTCTCCCGCTGGTACGGCAACGTGGTCGCGGTCAACGACGTGACCTTGTCGATCGGACCCGGCCTGACCGGTCTCCTCGGACCCAACGGCGCGGGCAAGACCACCGTGCTGCACCTGATGGCGGGCCTGCTGGCGCCGTCGCAGGGCCGGGTCGTGGTCGGCGGTGAGCCCGCGTGGGCCAACCCCGCCCTGTACCGCAAGCTCGGCCTGGTGACCGAGCGCGAGAGCGTGCCCGGCTTCCTGACCGCCTGGGAGTTCGTCCTGGCGAGCGCCAAGCTGCACAAGCTCCCCGATCCGGAGGCCGCCGCCCGCGCCGCGCTGGACACCGTGGACCTGCGCGACGCGCAGGACCGCCGGATCTCCGGCTACTCCAAGGGGATGCGCCAGCGGAGCCGGGTCGCCGCGGCGCTGGTGCACGACCCGGACGTGCTGCTGCTGGACGAGCCGTTCAACGGCATGGACCCCCGGCAGCGGATGCACATGATGGAGCTGCTCGACGGCATGGCCCGGGCCGGGCGGACCATCGTGTTCAGCTCCCACATCCTGGAGGAGGTCGAGCAGCTCTCCGGCACCGTGCAGGTGATCGTCGCGGGCCGGCTCGCCGCCTCCGGGGACTACCGGCACATCCGGCGGCTGATGACCACCCGCCCGCACGTGTTCACCATCGCCTCCTCCGACGACCGCCTCCTCGCGACCGCGCTGATGGCCGAACCGTCGGTCTCCGGGGTGAGCATCGCCGAGGCGGGTCTCCAGGTGCACACCAGCGACTACGGCGCCTTCACCCGGGCCCTGGCCAAGATCGCCAAGGCGCGGGACGTCCGGCTGACCACGATCCTGCCTTCGGACGAGTCCCTCGAGAAGGTCTTCTCCTACCTGGTGACCACATGAACCCGACGATCATCCGCCTCACCGCGAGGGCGCTCCTGGGCCGCAGGCGCGTGCTGCTGCTGCTCCCCATGCCGATCATCCTGATCGGGCTGACCCTGCTGGCCGTCACCAGCGAGGAGCGCGAGACCCCGTCCGACTGGGGCCCGCTGGTCTTCGCCAACCTCGGGCTCGCGGTCCTCCTGCCGCTGACGGCGCTGATCATCGGCAGCAGCGCGCTCGGCCTGGAGATCGACGACGGCACCATCACCCACCTGATCACCAAGCCGCTGCCGCGCTCGGAGATCATCCTGTCCAAGCTCCTGGTGGCCTGGCTGGTGACCACCGTGGCCACCGCCGTGCCGCTGGCCGTCGCGGCCCTGATCGCGGGCTCCGGTCCGCTGGCGGTCGGCCTGGTCGTCGGCACGGCCCTGGGCGCGTTGGCCTACAGCGCCCTGTTCCTCGCCCTGAGCGTGATGACCAAGCGGCCGGTCGCGGTCGGCCTCGTCTACATCGTGCTGTGGGAGAACCTGCTGGTGTCGTTCGTCGACGGCGCCCGCGTGTTCAGCATCCGCCAGCACGCGACGGCCATCGCGGACGCGATCGGCGACACCCCGCTGATCTCCTCCACGATGTCGGTGCCGACCGCGGTGGTCATGGCGTCGGTGTTCGTCGTGGTGGGCACGGTCGGCGCCACCCGGCGGCTGCGGTCGTTCGCGTTGACGGGGGAGGCGAACTAGCTCCTCCCGGCCGGGGTCGGGGTTCAGGGCAGGAACATCGAGGACAGCCGGGGCAGGTGCTCGCGGAACGCGTCGTCGTCGGACCAGTGCCAACCCGGCCCCGCCGGTTCGTCCGGGCGGGACAGGGGCAGGTCGGCGAGCGTGTCGGGATCATCCACCGCGCGGGTGAACACGTCCCGGCCTTGGAGGACGAGCCCGTCGCGGAAGTCCAGGAAACCGTACGGGCGCTCAGCGCGCGGTGATCCGGAAGGTGCTGAGGACGACTTTGTGGTCGGTGGGCCAGGTCCAGGTGGGACGGCAGAACCTGTCGTTGCCCGACTCTTGGACGCGCTTGTTGCGGACGATGGCGCCGGGCGGTCCGACGAGGATGCTGTCGAGGAGCCGGAGCCGCTTGTCCGGGTAGTAGAAGACGAAGTCGATCCGGTCGCGCTCGTCGGACTTCCGCGCCCAGGTGAGTTTCTTGACGCGGGCACCGGGGTTGTCGCTCGGCCAGGTGAAGCCCGGCGTGAGGACGGGGTCCGGGTTGATCTCGCGGTAGCTGTCGCGGAAACCGGCGTCCTCGATCGCCTTGGTCGTCGACCAGACGACTTTGGCGCCGTTGTGGTCGAACAGGTAGCGGGTCCGGTCGTCCCAGTCCCGGTGGGAGGGCTCGTTGAAGTCACCGGCCAGCAGCGTCAGCCGCCCCTTGGACCGCTCCTTCGCGGCGTCCGCGAGCACGGTCTTCGTCACCTTCGTGCGTCCCGAGGCCCTGTTGAGCCGCATGATCAGGGCGGCATCGGTGATGGGACCGGTCGGGATCTGCTTCCAACCGTACTCGGAGGTCTCCAGCGGTGGCGGTGTGCCGCCGCCGTAGCCGCGCGGCAGGTAGGTGACGTAGTACTGGTACTCCAAGTGCCCGGAGTAGGTCGCGATCTCGGTGCCACCGACCGAGACGACCGCCTTCGACCAGAACGGGAACGACGTGTGCTCGATGATCGGGTATCGCGAGATCACCGCTGGATCCTTCCGATTCTCGTCGTCGAAGTAGGTCAGCCCGCGCTCGGCGAGATCACCCAGGAGAGCGGCCACCCGTTTGCGGTTCGACTCGCTGAGCGTGACCACGTCCGGCTCGACGGCGGCGACGGTGTCGGCGATACCCGCCCGGCCGCCCTTGACCTCGCTGCCGCCGAGCCAGATGTTGAACTGCATGACCTTGAGCTTTCGACCCTTGACCATCGACAACCTCCGGCACGGGGAAGGAGACAGCGTTACGCGACACTGGTCGGTGACTCGTCAGCGTGGACATCACGACGCCACCACCATCGACGTGTGCAGCCCTTCACCACCAGGTCGCACGTGCTGGTTCACCGATTCGGAGAGTCGCGTCCATCGGCCGTGCCCGCGCGACGGCACCCAGTAGCCGCCCTTTCGCCCCGAACGAGTGGTGTAATCCGAACCGGCACACGTACGTGCAACGACTCGACAACACGCGCGAAGTGCCTCCGACGTGCTCCCGGCCGGTAAGTCGACGGCATCGTCGGCCTCGGTGTCAGCCGAGCCGAGCCGCAGCACCCACCACGTGCCGTCCACCCGGGCGGCGAGGGCGGACGGGCGGGCGTCCGTGCGCCGCCACCTGACCGGACGTGCCAGGACGTGCGCCGGTTCGGACATCGTGCCGGCATGCGGCGCGCATCCGCTGTGCCGCAAGGCTCATCCACTGCCGCTTCATCACGGCGCACGCGCACTTTCCGATCCGCTAGGTTGGCGACGGTCGACTCCGGTGCGGTTTGCCACGGAACCGCCGGCAGCGCGGAAGGACGGGCGATGGACGCGGCGCGGGCGATCTCCCTGGTGGCGGAGCGGATCCGGTCCGAAGGATCGGACTACCCGACGCAGGACCTGCGGGCCGAGCAGTTCCGGGGTGGTTGGTGCGTCTTCGCGCCGGTGATGGTCGCCGACCCCGACCCGGCGGACGACTCGCCCGGCCCGGTGCGGCGGTCGGTGTTCCTGGTCGGCGGGTGCGGGCAGGTCGAGGAGGTGTCGGCGAGCGGACCGGCGGAGGACGCGCGCTCGCGGTTCGAGGAGGCCTGCCTCTGGTTCGGCGCGGGCCGGCCGACCGGGGAAAGCGGTTACACCGGGCAGAGCAGCCCGGACTTCAGCCGGTTCGCCCGGCCACGCCAACCCCGCCGTGCCGCCGCCTACGACCGGCAGGCCGTCGACGCCTTCGCCCGGGCCTTGCTGCACGAGCGCGACTTCCCCGCCTGGCTGACCGGCCGCCTGCGCGAGCTGGGCGGCCTGCTGGGCGGCGCGGGTCACCTGGTCGCCCGACACCCGGACTCCTGGTCCGCCCGGCGTTTCATGGAGTTCCTGGAGCCGGACGACGACGAAGGCGGCACGGAGTCGTCCCCGACCGCGGTGTGGCGGACCTGGCCGCCGGTCGACCCGGCGAACCTTCCTGACGTGGACACCGCGGGGTGGCTGCTCGTCCCGGGCGAGGCGCTGTGCGACTACCTCGACGAACTCGACACCGACGCCGCGACCCGCTTGGCCGACACCCTCGCCGCCCACGTCCAGCAGGCGTCCCCGTGGCGCGCCTGCGGTGTCGCCGAGGTGTACCCGCGGCTCGTCGCGGTGCGCCGCGCCGAACTGGGTGACGCCGACCTGGCGGTCCTGCGCCGACTCGCGGCCGAGGACGCCGCCGAGGACTTCCTGGACGCGATGCTGGCGACTTCGTCACCCGACGACCGGGACGCCCAGGCCCTGCTACGCCTCGCTCTCGACGCCGAACGGCGCGGCTCGGCCTCCACCGACCTCGACGCGGCGGCCACGGCCGCGTACCGGCGCGTGCTCGACCGCCTCGGCATGGCCTTCGAGAACGACTGGTTCGGCACGGTGTTCGCCGGGCAGGACCCGGAGGAGCACCCGTTCCACGACCGCGCCGATGTGGCCGACGACGACCGTGACGGCGACGACCGTGACGGCGACGACCGTGGTGACGGCGGCACGGCCGTCGTGGACGCGAGGGCCGCCATCGCGTTGGCGGTGGAGTGGATCAGGTCCCGCCGCCTGGACTACCCGACCGAGGGGTTGGTCGCGGATCGCTTCGAGGCCGGGTGGAGCGTGTACGCGCCGGTCGAGGTGGACGAGAGCGACCCGATGGCGTTCCTGGACCTGCCGGTGGGCCGGTCGGTCTTCCTGGTGGGCGACTCGGGGAGGATCGAGGAGACGTCGAGCTCGGTCCCGCCGGGGCAGGCGGAGGACGAGTTCACCGCCGAGGAGCGCGCCGCGAACGACCTGGTCGACGTCGAGTGGGCGGCCGTGCGGCTCCAGGCGGAAGGCGAGATCCAGAGCTTCACGATCGTCGACACCCCGCCGGAGGAGGCGATCGCCGAGCAGGCGTCGAGGTCGATCGAGCCGATCGTCCGGCAGTTGGCGCTGTCCGGTCCGCCGGGGTGGCGGCGGTTGGGCGCGGTGTTCGCGGTCACCGCGTCCGCCGAGGTGGGCCGGGTGCGGTTCTGGACCGACCGGCCCGGAGACGTGGTCGCGGCGCCGGAAGCCGTGGTGGCATTGGCACGCGCGCAGCGCGAGGTCGCGGCGCGGATGCCGGCCGGGCCGTGGTGGCGCCTGCTGCTGGGCGTCACGCACCTCGGCGAGACGACCGTGGAGTACGACTACGGCGACCAGCCGTTCCCGCCGGAAGACCTGCTGGCCCCCGAGCACTACCGCAACGACCTGGCCGCCTACCCGCGCGACCGGGTGCCCGCCTGGCTCACCGACTACCTCGCCACCGCGGACGGTCCGGGGGAGGGCTTCGAGACCGAGATCGAGTCGAGGCGGTTGCACGCCGACGCCCGGGCGATCTCCTACGGCGACCGGTCGATCGCGCTCGACCGGGTCGAGTGGATCCGGTACCTCACCTCCCAGGTCTCGACGAAGCGCTTCCTCGGCTTGGGCTCGCGGCAGACCACCTGGTACTTCTCGGTCGGCGCGTACCCGGCGACGTTCGCGAACAAGATCGACCTGGAGTTCGTCACCGACGGCAAGGACGCCCCACCACCCGAGGCGTGGGCGTTCCTGGTGAGCCTGTCGCAGCGCCACCTCGAACCGCGGTTGGTGGCCCGGCTGGTCGACCGGATCCGCCGGGGTGAGACGGTCGACATCGGTGGCTTGTCGGTGTCCCGGGGCGGCATCGACCTGCCGGGGGGCGCCCTGCCGTGGAGCGCGATCAGCGACGTGCGGATCGCCGACAACCGGGTCTCGATCCACCGGGCGGGAACGTCGGAGCCCGCCGCCCGGGCGGCGTTGGCGAGTGCGAACGCCGTGCTCGTCCCCGGCGTGATCGCCGCCTTCACCTCAGGGACGTAGGCGGGCGGCCCAGGCGGTGCGCTCGGTGCGCAGCGCGAGGTCGTCACGGCGCAGGACGCCGTGCGGGCTGTCGGCGTCGAGCAGCCGGTCGAGCGCGATGAGGTCTTCCGCTGAGAGCTCCCCGGCGACGGCACGGCGGACGCGCTGCAACACGCCCAGGGCGTAGCGGCCGATCGCCGGGTCGCGGGCTCCCCCGATGTCGACGGCGACGGCGAGTTCGCCCGCGATGGCGAACCCGGCGGCGGTCAGCAGGGCTCCCCAGTCGGCCCCGCGGTGGGGCAGGTGCTCGGCGTGGAGGCGGTCGGCCGCGGCGTGGAGGCGGTCCTCCAGGCCGGGCCGGTCGGCGGGGGCGTGCTCGGGCAGGAAGCGGGGGAGGCCGGCCAGTTCGACCACGGCGAACAGGCCGTTGGGCGCGAGCAGGTCGCGGACGGCTCGCAGGGCGTGGTCGGGGTCGGCCAGGTGGTGCAGGGACGCCGACGCCCACACGAGGTCGGGCGTGCCGAGGTCGGGCCAGGTGGTGTCGTCGAGGTCGGCCGACACCGCGTGCACGTGCTCGTCCACACCGCGGGCGTGCGCCTTCTCCCGCAGGCGTCGCAGGTGTTCGGGCGAGGCGTCGACGGCGATGACGTGCGCCTCGGGGAAGCGGTCGAGGAGCGCGAAGGTGCCCGCTCCCGTGCCGGCGGCCAGGTCCACGATCCGACGCGGGTCGCTCTCCAGGGGCAGCCACTCGACGATGGCGGCGATGTGCTCGGCGAGGACCTCCGCGTCCAGGTCGAGGATTTCCGCCTGCCCGCCCTCGGCGCCGCTCTGGTGGTGGTCGTGTTCGTGGTGGGTGTGTGTTTGCGGCATACCGTCACGTTAAGCGGACAATGCGCGGTTGGCACAACTTCTTGCGCATTGCGCAAGACAACGGCTCGGTGTGCTGCCGGGCGCGCAACGCGCACCGCACCGTGAGGGGCTATGAGCCGGCTTCCGCGTCGCCGTTCCCGGGCTGACCGTCGGTCTCGCGATGCCCGCGCCGGGCGTCGCGGTCGAAGATGAACATGATGTCGCAGGGGCCGCCCTCGGCGCCGATCGCGTGCGGCATCATCGTCGGGAACTCGGCGGCCTGGTTGGTCTCGACGCGGAAGCGGCGGTGGCCCAGCACCAGGATCGCGGCGCCGGACAGCACGACGAGCCATTCCCGGCCCGGGTGGGCACGCATCCGGGCGGGGTTGTCCGGTGGCGGCTCGGTCAGCCGCCTGCGCATGACGCTCATCGTCGGGTCGCTCTTCATCGGCCAGCTCAGGCCGTGCGCGCCGTGGACCATCGGGCTGATGACGACGTCGTCGGCGGCGTTCTCGACGAGCTGGTCGAGGGTCGTGTCCAGGGCTCGGGCCAGCGTCACGAGCTGGTCCAGCGCCAGCCGGCGCTGACCACTCTCGATGCGGCTCAGCGAGGACTGGCTCAGGTGGGAGCGGGCGGCCAGATCCTCCAGCGACAAGCCTTGTGCGACCCGCAGAGCGCGGATGCGCTTGCGCACGAGGCTGTCCAACGCGTCGTCGTCTCGCGTCATGGGCAACATCGTATGCTCCTGGGGGGAGATTTCTGTCGGTTCACCCGGACCTGGTGCTGCACGGCGGCGCGCCGGCGGAGTTCACCGGCGAGGTCGCGCTGGTCACCGGCGCGGCCTCCGGCATCGGGCGGCGTGTCGACCCGGGAGGTGCGGGGGTCGTCAGCCGGGAAGGTTCGGTTGCCGGCGTTCGGAGGCCGGGGGAGCGAGGGCGGCCGGAGCGAGGGAGCCTTCGATCAGGGCCTTGGTGACGTCGCGCAGCGGTGTGCCGCGCTCGGCGGCGTGCCGGTGGATCAGCGCGCCGGCCTGTTCGGCGTCGAGGTCGAGGGTTCCGGCGACCACGCCGATGGCGTGTGCGAGCCGCACGCGGTCGTTCATGGCGGTCAACGTCTGCTCGACCAGCCGGTCGACGCGTCGCGCGTCGCCTTCCTGGGACAGCCCGAGGACGGTCAGGTCGGCGAGGGTGCGGGCGAGTTGTCCCTGCCACCGCTCCCAGGGCGCGATCCTGGTGTAGAGCACGTTCAGCCCGCCGACGGTGCGGCCGTGCAGCCGCATGGGGATCGCGTGCAGCGCCCGGTAGCCGGCGGCCGTCGCGGCGGGGATGAACGTGGGCCAGCGGTCGGGTTCGTCGGCGAAGTCGACGGCGTTGACCACGACGCCCTCGCGGATGCAGTCCACGCACGGGCCCTCGTCGATCTGGGACTGCAGCAGCTCGACGAACCGGGCGTGCTCGTCGGAGGCCGACACGACCTTGATCCCGCCGCGCGGGTCGACCAGCATCACACCGGTCGCGGCGGCTCCGAGCAGCCGGGTGCACGCGGCGGTGACCATGCGCAGGACCGCGTCGGCGTCATGGCTGTCGACCAGTTCCGCCGTGATCTCGCTCAACACGGAGGCGATCTGGTCCTGGACGCCCGGCACACCGGCAGCATACGTCCCGCCGATCGCGGTCCGCGCGGTGGAGGGTCAGTCCGCGAGCTGGTCCAGCGGCAGGCGACGCGCCAGCACGTCACGCGAGACCTCGGACAGCGACCGGCCGGTGGCGAACGCGTGCGCCCTCAGCCGGGCGAACGCGTCCTCCAGGCTGATGCGCAGCTGGGCGGAGAGCATTCCGGTGGCGATGTTGACGTCCTGGTAGGAGACCTCGACGCGCAACCCGTCGCCACCGGTGGTCCCGCTGTGGTCGAGCAGCCCCAGGACCGCCAGGTCGGCCAGCAGCGCGGCGTCGGTGACCACGTCGGGCGGCAGACCGCCCGGGCGGCGGCGGTAGAGGGTCAGCGTGCCGAGCCGCATGCCGCCGATCTGCAAGGGGAAGGCGAACACCGCCGCCAGCCCGCGCACCTCCCCGAGGTCGGCGAACCCCGGCCACCTGCCGCGGTGCGCGCTCAGGTCCGCCACGAGCACCGGTCCGCCGGTGTCGAACGCCTCCACACCCGGACCCTCGCCGACGGTGTACTGGAACTCCTCCAGCGCGGCGGCCCACGGGGTGCTCGCCGCGAGCAACTCCTGGGCACGACCACCGCTGCGCAACGTCATCGCGGCGGCCTCGACGCCGGTCAGGGTTCGGACGCAGACCGCGCACAGCGCCCGGGCCAATCCGGGCATGCCCGGCGCGGCCACGTGCTCCGCGACCATCCGCGCGAGCCGGTCCCGCCGCTGCCCGTCCAACACCCGTCCTCGTCGCCGCAGGTGAGGTCCCGATCCAGCCGGACCACGCGGGGCGCGGTCCTCGCCCTCGGCGAACCCCGGTGCGCGAACGCGGTACGTCGCGGACGCGCCTTGGCCCTCGTTCGAAGCGCCGGGATGAACCTATCCCGGCCCACCACGGGTCCGCACGCCCGGTCTCGTCGCCACCTCCGACGGGCGCGGCGCGCAGCGCGGCGTCCGAGCCCGACGAGGACAGGTCGAGGTCCCGCAACCGCCTTTCCGCCACCGGTCCCGGCACACCGCCCACCAGTCACCTCCGAACGCGTGACCGCCGCCGGGGTCTCCCTGGACTGGGAACTGCTCGCGCAGGGCGCCCAGGCCGTCCGGGACACCGAGCTGCTCACCCTGGCCCAACGGTGCCACCCGCAGACGCTGCGGCAGATGCGCTGGGCCAACGCCATGCTCAAGACCTTGTCACCACAGGTCCTCGCTGGCTGAAGCCACCACCGGCGCCAAGGCGGGTCAAGCGCCGTGCGGTGCGACCACGGGCCCGGTTGTCCCGTGCCCGTGGTCGGGGCGACGTCAGAGGAAGTCGCCGCCGCGCGTCACGGCGCCGTAGGCGTCCACGATGCCGTGGCCGTAGAAGCCGTTGAACGCGGTGTCACCCACGCAGGTCGCGGTGAACTCGGCCGGCCTGCCCACGTTCTCGTAGGACACCGTCCGCGGCTCGGGGCACGCGCGCGGCGTCGCGGTGCCGTAGAGCACCGCCTCGACCTTGTCCGGCGACATGGTCAGCGTGCCGGGGCGCGTCCGGTCCTGCTTGCCGAACTGGCTGACCACCAGTGCGGCCACGCCCGAGGCGTGCGGTGCGGCCATCGACGTGCCCTGCGCGTAGCGGTAGAAGCCGCACGCGGTGGCGTCGCAGTACTTGGCGACACCGGCCGCCAGGCCCTGCGGGGTGATGTTGCCGTCGGCGTCGATGGTGCCCGCGGCCAGCCCCACGTTGCGCGGGTAGGCCGAGCGGATCAGGTTCTCGTTCGTGCGGTACCAGTCGGTGCCGAGGCCGTCGCGGAGGTACCCGCCCGGTGCGGACAGGGCGGTCTGCTCGGTGCCGTAGTTGGAGTAGTCGGCCTTCACCGTCGACGGCCCGAGCGCGGACACGGAGATGACGTGGTCACCCTCGGTCGGCAGGTTGAGGCACGTGCTGTTGTCGATCGGGCGCGGGTAGGTGGTGCCCGGCGGGTAGTTCGGGCTGGTCACGTCGGTCCGGGGGGCGCCGAGGTCCTCGTGGTTGTTGCCGCCCGCGCCGATCAGCGTCACGCCCTTGCGGTGCGCGTAGTTCAGCGCGCGCTGGACGGCGGCGATCGTGGTCCGCTGGGCGATCTGCGCCTCGGGGCTGTCGGCCGGGTTGGCCGCGCAGTTCATGTACCAGGGGTCGATGAAGAACGACATGTTGATCACGTCGAGGCCGACGTCGGCGCCGTAGGTCAGCGCGTCCACCACCGGCTGGAGGAAGAAGAAGCCGGAGTCCTGGCCGGCGCGGATGTTGACCAGCGACACGTCCGGCGCGACACCGGACACGCCGAAGCCGTTGGCCGCCGCGCCGATGGTGCCCGCGACGTGCGTGCCGTGGCCGCCGTCGTCGTGGTCGGCGGGGTCGACGCAGCCGCGGAACTCGCACGGCCCGTCCAGCAGGCCGCCGTTGGAGTCGTTCGGGATGTCGATGGTGAAGTTGCGGGACAGCGCGCGGTTGAAGTTGGGCGCGATGTCGGGGTGCGTGCCGTCCACGCCGGTGTCCAGCACGCCGACGTAGACCCGCTGGTCACCGTCCTGCCGGACGCGGGCGATGTCGGAGCGCACGAGGCGCAGGCCCCACAGGGCGTCGTCGAGCGGGTCGAGGCCGGTCGCCGTGGCACGGGGCGCGGCCTTCGTGGTGGTCGCGCCGACGTGCTCGTTCTCGACGTCGTGCCACTCGCGGGTCCGGCGCTGGGCGATCTCGGGAACCTGCCCGATCGGCCGCACCGGGGCCGCGCCGAACACCGCGTCGGCGGCGGCGACGCGCTGGACGAACCCCGTGGCAGGCGCCGTCACGGTCAGCGTGCCGACCGCGGTGTTCTCGGCGGTGACCCGCCCGCCGGCGGCGCGGACGGCGGCCCGTGCCGCCTGGGTCGACGCGCCTGCCTCCACGAGCACGGTGTAGTCGGTGTCCTGCGGCTGGGCCATCGCCGGTTGGGTCATGGCCGCGATCATCGCGACTGCACCGGCCACGGCGAGTGCGCGCCGGGTTAATCGGCTGGGTCTCAAGGTGTCTCCTCTGATCGGATCACAGGTGTCGCGCCACCTTGGCACAGCGGACCACCGCCGGTCAGGAGTCATTCGTCGGAATCGCCGGTCACGATCACGGTCGCGGGACACCGGAACCGCCGCGTGGTCGACTCTCCGGTATTCGCCGGTCAGCGGGTTTTCGGCGGCCGGAGAGGGAATCACCGAATTTCGCGACAATGCGTCGGCGCAATGGCCGGTACGGCAATCGGGTCAGTCCTTCGGGGTGCTGGACCGAAGGTTGCCACGTGCGGTGCGCCCGGTTAGGCTGAAGTCGGCCACCGGGGCAATGGCGCGAGGGGGCGGTTGGTTTGCTCTGCCTGGCGGAAGCTCTTTCGCGCAGCCGCGCGGTGCGGTGAACGTGAATTCAACGCCCATTCTCCTCGATGTGACCTTGCGTGATGGCGGCTATTTCAACGGCCATGGCTGGACCACGCACGAAGCCGCGTCGATCGTGCGCGCCGTCGGGGCCGCCGGTGTTCCGTACGCGGAAATCGGTTATCTGCGGCACGGGCACGATCCGGGGCGGCCGACGGCCAGTTGTCCACCCGCCTACCTCGACGCGCTCGCGACCGTGACCGGGCGGCCGGAGCTCGCCGTGATGGTGCGCCCCGGCGAGGTGCCGGTCGAACGCCTCGCCGAGTTGCCCGACCGGGGCGTCTCCATGGTGCGGGTGCTCGTCACGGGCGGGTCGGTCGAGGCGGCCGAGCCGTACGTGACGGCGGCGCGCGCGGTGGGCTTGGACGTGGCGATGAACCTGACGCGGATCAGCGAGCGCGATCCCGAGGGGATCGCCGTGGCGGTCAAGGCGTGCGCGAACGCCGGCGCGCGGATCGTCTACCTCGCCGACTCCAACGGCAGCCTCGATCCCGGCTCGGTGTCCGAACGGGTGGGCGCGGCGGTCGACGCGAGCCCCGTCCCGGTGGGCTTCCACGCGCACGACAACCTTGGGCTGGCGTTCATCAACACGACGACCGCGATGGCGGCGGGCGCGACCGCGGTGGACGCCTCGATCGCCGGCATCGGCAAGGGCGGCGGCAACCTGCGGCTGGAGGTCATCGTCGCGCACCTGATCGTGCGGCACGGCGCGGAGCTGCGGCTCGACCCGATCGCCGCCGACCGCACCACGTTGGCCACCCAGCTGCGGATGATCGCCGATGGCGGCTCGCGGACCGTGGTCAGCGGCCTGCTCGACGTGAACCTGGACGGCGCGGCCCACTTCTCCGACATGGTCGCGGCCGACGGGCTCGACGCGACGATCCTGGCGCTGACCGGCCGGGGGCTGCCCTCCGCCGAACCCCTCGACGACAACGGAGGTGCCGATGAGTGACTTCGTCGCCGAGCTCGACCGGATGATCGGCGAGCGCAGGAAGACGACCAGCGAGCTCTACCAGACGATCCTCGCCGGCAAGGCGACCCGGAGGTTGCTGCACGACTTCGTGCTGCACCGCTGGCCGATCAAGAGCTTCTGGACGCGCAACATCCTGGGCATCGCCTCCCGGGTCGAGGACCACCGGCTGCGGGTCCTGCTGGTGGAGAACATCTACGAGGAGGAGACCGGGAAGTTGTCGGGCTCGGGCCGCCACCTGGACACGTTCGCCGACTTCGGCGAGGCCGTCGGCGTCACGGCCGGCGAACTCGCCGACGCGCCGGTCGTGCCGGAGACCGCGGCGGTGGTCGAGCACAACGTGCGGGTCTGCAACACCGAGGCCCACTTCACCCGGGGCGTCGCGTCGGTGCTGCTGCTGATGGAGGGCCAGCCCCCGATCGTGGACAAGAGCGGCAGGAGCATGCTCTCGGTGATGCGCGACGTCTACGGCCTGCCGGCGAAGGGGTACGAGTTCTTCGTGCACCACGCCTCGGCCGACGCGGGCGACGGCGCGGTCAGCGAGCTGGAGGACGAGCACGCGGCCGCCGCGCGCGAGCTGCTTCGCCGCTACTGCGACACCCCCGAGCTGCGTCAGGGCGCGATCACCGCGCTCGCCGACGCGCTCGAACTGCGGCACCGCCACTTCGACATGATCCTGCGGACGGCGTACGACCCGGCGGAGCCGGTGTTCCGCCACACCGCGTGACGGCCGCGCCCGCCAACGGCCACGGCGCCGCGGTCTGGCCGCTGGCCCACCACCGGGGCAGGCTCGTGCCGCGCGACGAGGCGACCCTGCCGGTGGGCAGCATCGCGATGCGCTACGGCATTTCGGTGTTCGAAGGGATCCGGCTGTACCGGCAGGGTTCCGGTGGCGTCGCGCCGTGGCTGCCGCGACCGCACCTCGACCGGCTGCGCAACTCGTGCCGCCTCATGGGCTTGGACGAGGGGTGTGCGGCCGACGTGCCCGCGATCATCGACGAACTCGTCACCGCGCAGGGCATCGACGCGGACGGCTACGTCCGGGTGGCGGCGAGCGCGGTCAACGGCGGTGACATCCACGAGGCCGCCGTGACCGCGTTGACGGTCACGATCACGCCCTCGGGCCGCAAGCGCTGGCTGGCCGACGGCGAGGGCATCCGGCTGGGGATCAGCACCTGGCAGCGCCCCTCGGACGCGGTGTTCCCCAGCGCCGCCAAGAACATCTCGGCGTACGCTGGTCCGCGCCTCGCGCTCGCGCAGGCCAAGCGCGCCGGTTACGACTCGTGCGTGCTGCGCACCGCCGACGGGTTGATCAGCGAGGCGCCGACGGCCACGGTGTTCCTCGTGGAGGGCGGACGCGTGGTCACACCACGACTTTCCGACCACGTCCTGCCCGGTGTCACGCGGGCGTGGGTGCTGGCGACCGCGTCCTCGCTCGGCCTCGACGCGGTCGAGGACGCGGTCGGCGAGGAGCGGCTCACCGCCGCCGACGAGGTCTTCCTGTGCGGGACGGGCATCGAGTTCGGCCCGGTGCGCGAGGTCGCGGGCGTTCCCCTGGCCGGTTGGCCGTCGAGTCCGGTCACGAAGGCGTTGGTGGACGCGTACTTCGCGCAGGCGCGTGGCGCCGTCGTGCCGACCGGGGTCGACCTCGGCCTGCCGGGCGAGCAGCCGTGAGCGTCACCGGCCTGATCGACTGGCCGGCCGCCCTGCTCGCCACCCACGCCGCCGTGGCGCGACCGGCGGACACCCGCGAGGCCACCGAGCGCGCGGTGGCCGCCGGACCGGTGTTCCGGAACAAGGAGTTCCCGCTCTCACCGGTTCCCGTGCTGGTCCGCGCCGAGCGGGCCGAACGGCTCGCGCCGCTGCTGACCCGCTACGTCGCCCTGCTGGGCAAGGTCGTCGCCCTGTACCGGGCGCGGCAGGACGTGCGCGACTTCTACGGGCTCGGGCCGGCCGCCGACCGCTTGGTCGACGCCGATCGCGCCCTGGGCGACGCGCCGTGGGTGTGCCGGCTCGACGGCTACCTGGAGGCGGGTTCGGAACGGCTGCGGGTGTTGGAGAACAACGCCGACTCGCCGGCGGGCACCCTGTTCACCGCGCGGATCAACGACGTGGTCGCGCGCATCCGGTCGAGTTCGCCGGCCGCGATGACGTACACCGGCGAGCACCGCTTCCTCGACGCGCTGCGGGCCGCTGCCCGTGCCGCCGCCGGACGGGACGCGGGCCGCTGCGCCGACCCGTCGCACATCGCGATCATCCAGCCCGCGGGCGCCCCGAACGTGGAGAGCGTCGAGCTGGTGCAGTGCCTGCGCGCCGCCGGCGTGGACGCGTTCCTCGCCGACCCGCGCACGATCGAGGTGGCCGGCGACCGGGTGCGGTTCGCCGGCCGGCCCGCCGACCTGTGCTGGAACAAGGTCAACACGGTGTCCTGGCTGGCGCACCGCGCCGACCCGTCGTTCGTCGACCGCTGGGAACGCGCCGTGCGGGACACCGCGATGGTGCACGTGAACCCGTTCGGCGCGCGGTACGTCGCGGAGAACAAGCTGACGCTGGCGTTCGTGCAGCAACCCGGGTTCGCCGATCTGCTCACCGCCGGGGAACGGGCACTGGTCGCCGAGCTGCTGCCGTGGTCGCGCAAGCTCACCCCGGTCGCCGTCGACGACGGCGGCGACCCGCTGGCCGACCGGCTGCTCGCCGACCCGCGCGAGTACGTGCTCAAGCAGCCCTACGACATCCGGGGCGACGGCGTCACCATCGGCCACGACTGCGCTCCGGACGTGTGGCGCGACGCCGTCGCCGCCGGGCTGCGCGCGGGGCACCTCGTGCAGCGGCGGGTGGCGCCCACCACCTACCCCGTGGTGGAGGCCGGCTCGGACCGGGTGCACGTCATGCCGATCAGCTTGGACACGTACCTGTTCGGCGGTCGGGTGGCGGGCTTCGGGTCCAAGGCCAGCCGCCACGCCAAGATCAACATTTTCCAAGGGGGCCGGAAGTTGGCTGTCCACGTGATCGGCGGCGGCTCGTGACGGCCATCGGAGGTGAGCTCGCGGCGTTCGGCACGTCGGCGGTCAGCGACGCGCTGGACGTCGTGGGCGTGTCGGGCGCGCTGTGGGGCCCGGTACGGCAATCCGGCTCCGGCGTGGTCGTCGGTCCCGCGTTCACCGTCGCCTTCGAGCCGGTGGCGGAGGGCGAGCGCGCCGCCGCCGCGGACTACATCGACGACGTGCCGCCGGGTTCGATCGTCGTGCTCGCCAACGGCGGCCCGCACTGCACGGTGTGGGGCGACATCCTCGCCGAGGTCGCGGTGGCCAGGGGCGTCGTCGGCACCGTGATCGACGGCTACTGCCGCGACGTCGACGGCATCCGCGCGCTCGGCTACCCGGTGTGGGCGCGCGGCGCGTTCATGCGATCCGGCAAGAACCGCGTGCGCATGGTGGCCACCCAGCAGCCGGTGACCATCGGCGCCGGGGACGACCGGATCACCGTGCACCCCGGCGACCTCGTCACGGCCGACGGCAGCGGTGTCGTCGTCGTGCCGGCCGACCTCGTGGCAGGTGTGGTCGACGCGGTGAGGCGGGTGGCGGACGTGGAGGCCGAGGTGCTCGCCGACGTACGGGCGGGCGTCCCGCTTCGGGTCGCCCGTGCCAACCACGGGTACAACGACGTCGCGCGAAGGGCCACGCCGGCGACGTCGTGACCCCACCGGCGCGCGCACCGCGTCCGAACGTGACGCGGCCCCACCGTCAGTCGAGGGCGAGCGGGTCGTCGGCGATCGGCCAGGTCGACTTGTCCCGCTGGTCGTCGAAGAGCTGGTCCGGGATCGGGTCGACCGGCAGCGTCTCGTGCGGCCGGTGGCCGTCGGCGCAGCGGGCGAACGGCCCGGCCACCGGGTCCATCAGGGCACGCATGTTGGGATCCGCGTAGTGGGTCCACCAGTTCGCCATGCCCAGCGCGGGGTCGAAGCGCAGGTTCTCCCACGCCCGCCACACGGAGTCCAGCCGGGAGAGCGCCTGGGCGTGCCTGAACCAGCTGGAGCACCACACCAACCCCGACTCCGGCGTCGGGCGGGGGATGAAGTGGACGAGCCGGTCGGTGACGAACTCACCGACGTTCGGGTAGAACAGCTCCGCCGGGCGGCCCACGTTCTCCTCGTCCCGCCGGATGTCCTCGGCCGACTCGTCCCGCTCTTGGTCGGGGTGCGCTGGCGTCATGGCCTCATGCTCCTCTTCTCAACCGCACGTCCGCGGCCTCGGCGTGCCGGCCGATCCGGGTCAGGGCCGTGACGAGCGTGTCGACGGCCCACCGCAGGTCCGGCTGGTGCTCGCGGGGGTCCTGATCCACCAGGCGCCGGTAGAGGCGGGCGGCCCTGCGCGCCGGCTCGACGGCGCGCGCGGCCCGGCGCACGTCGTGCCGGCCGCACAGGCTCAAGGTCCGCGCCAGCCAGCCGAGCAGGAGCGCGACCTCGGCCGGTGTCCGGTCGGGACGGTCGACCAGCGCCAGGCCGATCTCCTCCGCGTCGAGCGCGGTGCGCCAGGCGGCGTCCGGATCGCCCGCCATCGTCAACCCCCTGGCCAGCTGCAGGAGTGCGAAGTAGAGGGACGACTCCCGGCCGTCCGACGTCGTGGCGGACAGGTGGCGCAGGAGCCGCACCCGCTGTTCGGCGACGCGCACGGCGTCGGCGAAGCGGCTGGTCTTCAACAACGCCTGGGCCAGGTCCGCGCAGATCGCGGCCAGGTACTCGTCATCCGCCGCGTCACGGTCCGGCAGTCCGTCGAGCAGGTCGTGGGCCTCCCTCAGCGCGGTGACCGCCCGGTCCGCGGTCGACCACGCCGCGGCGTAGCTGATGCCGAGGTCGTGCAGGCAGTAAGCCAACTTCACGCGTCCCGCCGCGTCGGCGCGGGCCAGCCGGCGGTAGATCGGCAGGGCGTGGCGCAGCACGATGCGCTCCGGGATCCGCCGGCCCTGCCTGCGGTAGAGGTCGGCGAGATCGCGCAGCGCGTCGGCGTACCCCTCCGAGTACAGGCTCGGGGCGTACTCGTGGAGGCGGCGCCGGATGGTGCCACCCAGGGATACGGCCTTGAGCGCCTCCGCCGTGCGGCCCAGGGCCGCGTAGGACTGCGCGAGCGCGAGGGCGGTGGCGGACTGGCTCCTCAGGTAGGTCGCGCTGAGCGGGACCTCCGCGCGCGAGTAGAGGGCCAGGGTCTCCGTGAAGTGCTCCACCGCCGCCTGGTGATCACCCGCGTCCGCCTCGAAGAAGGCGAGCGTGTACGTCGAACTGGCCAGCCTGGGCACTTCCAGCCCGTTCGGGTCGGTCGAGAGCCTCCGCCGGTGCTCGATGGCCTCTTCGACGGCGTCCCGCGCGGCCTCGTGCTCACCTCGGTCGAAGCGGTCCCAGGCCAGGTTGTGCAGGAGCGTGCCCAGCACCGCCAGGTGGACCTCGGGGAGGTCGGCGGCCAGCGGGCGCACCAGGTCGATCGCCTCCTGCTCCAACGCCATCCCCTCGCCGGGCGAGGCCGTGCTGATCTCGACCGCCAGGCCGAGCAGGGCGTTCGCGAGGTCACCGGAGTAGGCGTCCTGGTTCTCGCCCGCCAACCGGCGAGCGGTCGCCACGGCCTCCTCGCTCGGCGACAGACCCGTCGGGAGCTGCCGGAAGCGCCAGAAGTTCGAGCCTCGCTGCTCCAACGCGTCGGTGAGCAGCAACGGGTCCAGGTCGGGATCGCGCTCCACGAGGTCGCGCGCCCGCCGGACGGCCTCGTCGGTGTACTCGTCGGACCTGGCGACCTGGTCGAAGCCGATCGTCCCGGGATCGAGCTGCCAGACCACCCCCGCCTGGCCGATGAGCGCGCGCACCAGGCCGCGCTCGCGCTTCCCCGCCTCCTCCGCTCCCTCCGCCGCCAACTCGCGGAACAGGCCGAGGGCCCGTTCGCCGGTCCGGTACGACTCGGTCAACCGCCCGGTGGCGCGCAACGCCCGCGACAGCACGAGCAGCGACTCGGCCCACTCCGTGCGGTAGGCCGGGGAGTCGCCGTCACCCGAGAGCCGTTCGCGGATCGCCGCCGCTTCGCCGGCCGCCGTCACCGCGTCCGTCCAGCCGCCGACCGCGAGGTGCCGCTCGGCCAGGTTGTGCGACGCCCGGGCGCGGTCGCGCAGCGCCGGCGGGTCGTCGCCGGTCGCGCGGCAGAGCCCGCTCAGCTCACGGGCCACGTCGAGCGCGTAGTCGCGCAGCACGTGGGACTGAGCTGGCAAGGTGTCCGAGTGCGCACGCAGCACGGCGGCGGTCAGCGGGGCGTGGTCGGGAACCGCGCGGAGCACGGCGCGCAGCTGCCCGATGACCTCGCGCGCGTCGTCCGCGCGCCGCTCGTTGGCGTGGGCCACCGCCGCGCGGGCGAGCACGGTCAGCGTCTGCGACCGCTGGTGGTCCGGCGCCTCGGCGAAGTGCCTCGTCAGCAGCCCCGAGTGGCGGAGGACCTGGCGGGAGGCGTGGTACTCCCCGAGGCGGTCGGGTTGGAGCCCGCCCCAGTAGTGGCCCTCGGCAGGCGGGTACAGGTCGCGCAGCCAGCCGGCGACCTCCCAGACCAGCCACGTCGGCTCGTGGGGCATCACCCGCGCGATGGTCCGGAAGGCCTCGTCCTCGTCGGCGGCGGGGCACAGCACGGCCGTCGCCACCGCTTGTTCCAGCAGCCCCGGATCCATCTCGCCGATGCGCCGCCGCTCGGCGGTGTCCAACCAGTAGACGCGCTCGTGCTCCTCCAGGAGCTCGGCCTCCAGCGGCCGGCGATCCTCGCCCGGCGCCTGGCGCAGCAGGGCGACCAGAGCCGCCATCTGGACGGTCAGCGCCGTCTCCGCCGCCGCGGCGGGGCGGGTGACCGCGAGCGCGTCGGCGAGACCGGGCCAGTCGACGTCGGGCCGTCCGACGCCGTCCGCCAGTCGGCGGGCGAAACCCCGGGCCGCGGCCCGGAACACGCGGTCGCGGTCCTCGGGCTCGGGACTGAGCGAGTGCAGCTTGACCTCGGGCAGGTCGCCCGTCGCCTTGGCCGTCCAAGTGCCGAGCGAGCGGGCCAACGGCAGCAGGCGCACGGGGTGCGAGGCCCGCTTGGTCTGTCCCCACAGCGTCCTGACCAGCTCGGGCCGGGACTCGGCGTAGTCGACGACCAGGAGCAGCGGGTGCTGGACCGCGCGCAGCGCCCGCACGTCACCCGGCTCGCCGCGCACCGCGCCGGTCACCCAGCCGCGCTCGCGGAGCCGCGCCATCAGCTGCCGGGCCAGCCTGGTCTTGCCCTGCCCACCCGGGCCGGTGAGGACCCTGGCGGACGGTGGGCCGTCCGCCAGGCACCACCGCTCCAGGTCGTCGAGCAGCTCGTCCCTGCCGTGGAACGGCACCACCTCGGCGTCCGCGCGCAGCAGCATGGCCGGCGAGTGCACCTCTGTGGGCGGCGCCGGTTCCAGCAGGTCGGCGAGCTCCGCCGGTTCGAGCCGGGGGTCGACGCCGGTCGCCGCCCGGACCACCGCCCGGAAGTCGTCGCGGGCCAGCAGGTCTTCGGCGGGAACGGCCGTCAGCCGGGCGCCGTGGCGGGGTCGGCGGTCTTCCTTCACCACGCCGAGGAGCAGGTCCGCGCCGTCCAGGAAAACGGCCGAACCCGACATCCCGGACCACGGCGTGCCGGTTCCCCCGTCCTGCCCGAAGGGACTGTGCGCGTCCAGGACCTCCAGGACGCCGTAGCCGCGCGGCCTGACCGTCCCCGCCAGCTCCTCCGGGGCCCGGCCGTCGTCCTGCCGCTGCTGTCGGGGGAACCCCATGGCGGCGACCGGCACCGGGCTCCCGGCCGTGACGCACCGGCCCCACCGCTGCACGCGGCGGCTGAGGTGCCCGCGGAGGGTCTTGGGCGGCGACCAGCCCGCGTCCGTGATCTCCACCAGAGCGGCGTCCAGGGCGGCGCCGCCGTCCCACCGCACCGCGGCGGCGAAACGCCCACCAGCCGACGCCGGTGCGGAGACGGCGACGTCCGCGCCCGGCGCCAACAGGTGCGACGAGGTCAGCACGAGCCTGGGCGCGATGAGGTAACCACTGCCGAAGCGGGCGCCGTGAACCTTGACGACCTGGTCCTGCTCCATCGGGGCGGACTACTCCTGGTCGTCGCCCACTGCCACGTCCCCGCCGTCGCGGTGCTGCGGGTTCAGGCGCAGGGTCAGCCGCTGGGTGGACCGGTTCGTGCGCTCCCCGCGGGCGTTGGCCTCCACGACCCCGAACTTCAGGCCACCGCCGCCGCCCTTGGTCCGAACGAGCTCGATCTCGAACTCCGCGGTGATCTCACCGAGCACGAAGCGCAACGGGGAGTCCTTGCCGCGGCGCTGCGCCTGGGAGAGCTGGTCCCGCAAGACGTCGATGGCGTCCGCCAGGTCCAACCAGTCGTCCTCGTGCCCGTCCGACGCCATGCTCACCCTCCGTCACGATCTTGCATTCGTGCGCATCGTAGCCGCCGAACCCCGGATCAGGTGGGAGTTCGGTCGCAGACCGTCCGGCCCGCCGGTCGGATCACCGGGAGGGGACCGGGGCGAGGGTCAGCCGACCCACTTGCCGTCGTTGGTGATGTAGGCCTTGGTGGGCGCGCCGGTCTCCCGGTTCAGCACGGTGAACCGGGACATCGCCCTGTTCCACTCGGCGAACACCGGGAACAGCGCCGACTCGTGCTTCCGGTAGACCACCACGACCTCGTTCACCACCTGGCCACCGTCCTGGGCGAGGACGACGTGGTGCTCCAGCGCGTTCGTCCGCCGGGTGGCGATGTCGATGGCGTCCACGCTCACCTCGTTCTTCTTGCCCGCCCGCCGGATGAGGCCGGAGTGCCCGTAGCGGACCATCGGCTCATCGTCGCGGACGTCGTTGACGTTGAGCAGGTAGGTGTGCATGTCGGTGGCCTGCGCCAGCCGCAGCCGGGTGAACTCGTTGCGGATCTTCCGCATCAGCCGCGCATCGGCCTCGGTCACCGTCCTGAGCGACTGGATGGCGTTGAAGACCTGCGCGTCGCGCTCGGTGGGCGCCGGCATGAACACCACGGTGGCGTTCGCGTACGGCTTGAGCTGGGCGTAGATCGACAGCGGGTCGCGGGTGCCGTGCAACAGCGACGCGCTCAGGTCGTGCAGGCCCAGCTCGTTCTTGCGGTTGCGCCCCGTCTCGGGCTGGTTGAAGTGCGCCGGGTTGATCCGCTTGCGCACCCCCTCCAACGTGCGGTCGAGGGTGATCTTCCGGTCCCAGGCGCGGTCGAGGCGGTGGTGGTTGTTGCGGATCTCGAAGTCGCCGCCCAGGACGCTCTCGTTGTTGACCTGCCGGGCGGTCATCCGGTTCTCGGCGAACGCCGACGCCCAGGTCTCGGCCCGCTCGGCGACCTTCACCTCGTGCCACCAGGCGGTGATCCGGTCCCGGCGACCGTCCCAGGTGTCGCCGTCGCCGCCGAGGTGGTCCAGCCCCTGCTGGAGCAGGCGCGCCTCGGTCCGGGCCAACTCGTCGCGGCGCAGCTGCGCCTCCACCCGGCGCTGCTCGGCCAGCTCGGGCCGCCCGTCGAGTTCCACCTGCAGGTTCTTGGCGATGTCCCGGGCGAAGACGTTGCCGCGCGCGAGCACGGTGATGACCTTGTCCAACTCCTCGTCGGTCAGGTCGGTCGACCACATCTTGTACTGCTCGATCATCCGGTTGGTGTCCTTCTCGACCTCCTGGTGCCCGGTGGTGATCAGGGCCAGCAGCTGCGGCCGGTCCTGCTCCTGGGCGTACAGCGGCCAACCGGTTTGGATCTTCATGCGGTTCCCCTCGGTAGTGCCTGGTGGCACGGAGCCCTTCGTGGGAACAGGACCGACCGTTACACCACCACCCCGTTCTTCCTGGCGTTGAACTCGCAGAGCATCCCGGTGGGCAACGGTGACTGGTCCTACTTCAACCACCAGGCCCACCCGGTCAGCGGCGGCAGTTGCACCTCGGTCTGCGCCGCCGCGCCCAAGCTGCCGCTCGCCGCGCTGCGCAAGATCAGCGAAGACGCGGGCCTGCACCACTTCGCGCCGGTGGGCGACTCGGTCGAGGCGAGCGGCAACACCTACCCGGGCGGTCGCACCTGCACCTGATCGATGTCGTACCCGTTTGGCACGCTGTGCCGCATGAGCACCTTCGTACTGGTCCACGGCGGTGGCGGCAGCCATCGGGACTTCGAGCTCCTCGAACTGGAACTGCGCCGGCGCGGCCACGACGTGGTCGCGCCGGACCTGCCGATCGAGGACCCGGCCGCCGGGTTCGCCGAGTTCACCCGGACGGTGGTCGACGCCGTGGGCGACCGGCGGGACCTGGTGGTGGTCGGCCACTCCTACGGCGGCTTCACCGCGCCCCTGGTGTGCGCGCGGCTGCCGGCGCGCCTGCTGGTGTTCCTCGCCGGGATGATCCCGGCGCCGGGGGAGAAGCCGGGCGACTGGTGGACCAACACCGGCTTCGAGGCGCCCGAGGGCCTCGACGACGCCGAGACGTTCTACACCGGCGTCCCGGCCGACGTGGCGGCCCTCGCCCTGGCCTGCGGTCGTCCGCAGGTCAGCGCCGAGTCCGACGAACCGTGGCCGCTCGACGCGCTGCCGGACGTGCCGACCCGCGTGCTGCTGTGCCGTGACGACCGGTTCTTCCCGCCGGACTTCCAGCGCCGCGTGGCGCGTGAGCGGCTCGGCCTGGAAGCGGACGAGATGGCGGGCGCGCACTGCGTCGCGACCAGCCACCCGGTGGAACTGGCCGAGCGGTTGGTGAGCTACCTCCAGGTGGTGAGCCAGCGCTGACGAACCGGTGGCGGTGAGCTACCCCCAAGTGCCCGGAGTCGTCGCACCACCGGTCGAGGTGCCCGGCAGGAGCCCGGCCGTTGGACCAGTCGAACTCGTGCGCGCCGCAGGCCGCCGGGCGGGCGACCGCCTGGTCGGGCACGTCTGAAGTGCCCGGGGCCGCTCGGCTCTCCTCGAAACGCCGGTAGCGGTCCGGCGACCGGGTGAACACCCCGTCATCGACCGGCTGCCCGGCGGTTCGTGCCGGACCCTGGAGCCAGGTTTCCCCGGACCGGGAGTGAGGGAGGTGCGGCCGGTGTCGATGTCCGCCCCGGACCGACCGGGCGAGACCGGGCACGCCGCCGACGGTGGCGGGCAGGACTTCCACAACAGGCTGTCCGCGACAACGGTGGACCAGGTGGTCCAAGTGGGTGTGGTGCACGACGGCCTGCACGTCCACCTGCCTGCGGCGCGGGAAGCGCCGGGTCGACGAGGTCGGGCCGCCCTGCCGGCCGAGGCCGCCGACCGGCTCGCCCAGGCGGTCGGCGCCCAGTGGCGGCGCGAGGAGGGGCGGCGTCGGGTGCGGGACCCGTCCGCGCTGCGGGTCCGGTGGCGTTCGGCGCCGGAAGGCTTGACGGACCACGCGGCCGATGTCCGCGGCGTCGAGCCGGGCACGGCCGGCGACCCGGTGGCGACGGCAGGCGTGCAGGACGACGTCGCCGAGGCCTACCGCCGGCTCCGCTACGGGAGGTTGGTGATGCTGGGCCGTCCCGGATCGGGCAAGACGGCGCTGGCGCTCCGGTTCGTGCTGGACCTGCTGGGCGCGCGCGCCGACACCGATCCGGTGCCCGTCGTCTTCAGCCTCGGGTCGTGGGACCCGACCGAGGTCGAACTGGAGGACTGGCTGGTCGATCGGCTGGCGCGCGACTACACCGGCCTGGACGCGACCGGCCCTGACGGGAAGTCTCTCGCCGCCTCACTGGTCGAGACGGGCCGTGTGCTGCCCGTGCTGGACGGGTTCGACGAGATCGCCGACGGCCTGCACCGCGCCGCGCTCGAAGAGCTCGACGCGACCGCCATGCCGTTGGTGCTCACCAGTCGCACCGGGCAGTACGCCGCCGCGTCGGGGAAGACCGGGCCGCTGTCCGGCGCGCTCGGGATCGAGCTGGTCGACCTGACGCTCGGCGACCTGGTCGACTACCTGCCACGCGCCACGCGCGAGGACTCGATCCGGTGGGCCCCGGTCCTGGACGAACTCCGAGCAGATCCCCGGACCGAGGCGGGCGACGCGCTCGCCGCGGTGCTGGTGACGCCGCTGATGGCCTCCCTCGCCCGCGCCACGTTCGGCGCCTCGCCCGGCCGTGACCCGTCCGAACTGCTGGACACCAGCCGGTTCGGTTCCGCCGGGGCCGTCGAGGCGCACCTGCTGGCCGACTACACCCTCGCCGTCTACCGGCGCCCGGCGCACGACGGGCGCCGCCGGCGCTGGGAGCCCGAGGACGCCGAGCGGTGGTTGGGCTACCTCGCCCGGCACCTGACCGAACTCAGGACACCCGACCTCGAGTGGTGGAAACTGGGCGAGACGGTGCGCCGCCGAAGCAGGGTGCTGGCGGTCGCGCTCGTGTCCGGCCTGGTCATCGGGCTCGTCGAGGCGATCACGGCCGGAATCGCGGTCGAGGTGCTGGGCGGGCCCATGCGGGGGATCGTCCTCGCGCTCGTCGCCGGCCCGCTGGTCGGGCTCCTCGTCGGAAGCACCTTCGGCTTCGTGAACTGGGCGGTGGGCAGGTTCTTCCCCGCGGCGCTGGAGCCGTCGCGGGTGCGGGTGCGGATACCGCCGGTCGCGGGAGCGGGCCACGCCAGGATCAAGCCGAGGCTGTGGCGGGGACTCGTGCTGGGGCTGGGGCTGGGGCTGGGGTTCGGGCTCGTGTTCGCGGCGGTGCGGAAGGTCCCGCTCGGCTCGGTCGGCTTGGAGCACGGATTCGCCAACTGGGTGTTCCTGGTGCTGTTGGACGCGGTTGTCTTCGGACCGCTGTTCGCGCTCGGGGGCGGGATCGCGATGGCGCTCACCGCCTGGCTCGAAACACCCCTCGACACCAGGTCTGCGGTCAGCCCTGCGGACCTGCTGGCGCGGAGCCGGGCGAACGCGGTCTTCCGGGTGCTCGTGGTCGTGCCCGTGTTCGGGCTCGTCATCGGCGTCGGCAGCGGACTTGCCTTCGACCTCACCGGGGCACTCCTGGCCGGGACCGGGCTCTACGTCCGGTGGGACACCACCGCCAGGGTCATGATCGGCCTCGTCGCCGGTCTCGGGTGCGGTGTCGGCTACGCGTTCAGCGCCACCGCCTGGGGCCAGTGGGTCGTCCTGTCGCGGGTGTGGCTGCCGTTGACCGGCCGGCTGCCCTGGGCTGTGGCGGCCTTCCTCGACGACGCCCACCGGCGAGGCGTGCTGCGCCAATCCGGCGCCGCCTACCAGTTCCGCCACGCACGGCTGCAAGAACACCTCGCCCGCACCTATCGCGCGACGCGCTAGGCGACCACCACCGGGAAATCGTTCGCCGATCCGGTCCGGCGCTGTTAGCGTCGGGGGGACCGTTGACCGTGGAGGAAGCCATGGCCGCCCGGAGCCTCACGCCGGGCCACCGCACCGAGGCCGTCTGACGGCCCGGGTCGCCCGGTGACATCGCCTCATCAAGCCGATGCACCGCGAGGAGCTTTCCCATGTCCGGAACACCTTCGTCCACCTGGTACGTGGACTTCTTCACCGAACTGCCCAACGAGTTCTGGCGGCGCGCCGTGCCCCCGGGAGTCACCGTCGAAGAGATCGACTTCGTCGAGCGGCACCTCGACCTCGCGCCGCGCTCACGGGTCTTGGACGTGCCGTGCGGCAGCGGGCGGCACAGCGTCGAGCTCGCCCGGCGCGGGCACCGGGTGACCGGTGTCGACTTGTCCGCCGAAGCGATCGGGCACGCCCGGCGCGCCGCGGTCGGCCTCGACGCCGAGTTCGTCCAGGCCGACATGCGGGAGATCCCGCAGGGCAACGGGTTCGACGCCGTGGTCTGCCTCGGCAACAGCTTCGGCTACCTGGAGCTCGACGGCCTGCGGGAGTTCGCCGCCGCGCTGGGCGGAGCCGTCCGGCCCGGTGGCGGCCTGGTCGTCGACCTCGCCTCGGCGGCCGAGTCCATCCTGCCCGGCTACCGGACCGAGCCGCGGACCATGCGGACCGGCGACATCACCGTCCACGCGACCAGCGAGTACGACGTCGCCGGCAGCAGGGCGTTCAGCCACTACCGGTTCACCCGCGGCGAGGAGCAGCTCGACGTGACCGCGATCCACCACGTGCACACGGTGGCGCAGATCGTCGACCTGCTGTCCGGCAGCGGTTTCACCGACATCGGCCTGTTCGGGGGTCCGGGCGGCGAACCCTGCGGAATCGGGAGCGGACGGCTCCTGCTCACCGCGCGCCGAACGTCCTGAGCGACCGCTCCGGCCGGGGTTCCCACCCCGGCCGGAGCCCTGGACGCGGTCGCGTCGTACGTCGGCGCCGGGCCGCCGGAGTCGCCGCCGCCGGTCCCGGATCAGCCGCGGACGACCGCGCGTCCGCGTGCGCACCGGCACTTGTCGTCAGCCACGCCCGCACCACCCTGACCGGCACGGGCACCTCCTGCCCGGCCGAGTGCCGGCGAGCCAGTCCGCGCCGCTCCGGTGCTACCGCGCGTCGGGCAACCAGGGCGTCAGTTCCCACTCCTGCTCCGGGCCGCCGGGCGGCGTCACGTCCACCATCGGCGGGTCGATGAACTCCGGGGACCTGGTGACGCGGAACTCATCGCTGCCCGCGAAGCGGGAGATGAAGAACGTGTCCGGCCGCCTGGCTCCGGTGAGCAGCCACCGGTAGGGGGTGGCCTTGGTGATGACCGGTTTGCCGTCCACCGGGACGCCGGTGAGCGCCAGGTAGGTGCCGGTGCGCTCGTTGCGGAAGGTGCAGCCGAGGAGTTCTTCGCACTCGACCCGCCACAGCACGAAGGGGTCGAAGGTCGAGTCGGAGGGCTCCCGGACGGTGACCCGCTCACGTGGTGCGTCCGACCAGACGGCGAGGAACTGGTCTGAGGTCAGGTCCCCGATCAGGTACAGGCCGTGGGGGACCACCTCCTGGCGGGCCGTCGGCCGGTCGGCGGGTCGGGCGCTCGCCGCCGGGACGAGGAGCGTCGACACCGCGGCGATCGCGGCGACCGCCATCGCGACGGCTCGCGTGATGACACGTTGGGCTGACATCCGTGCACGTCCTTCCGTGGTCACCCTCACGCACCGCGGTCGGCGGAGACCCGTTCGGGGGTGGTGTAGCGGAACTCGGGGCAGTAGTTGCCGTCCCCGCTCTTCAACGGGATCGGCATGATCAGGCGGGCGTACTCGCGCAGGTCGCCCATGGCCACGATCGCCCGCCCGACCAGCGCGGTCCGCTGCTCGGCGTCCGGCTCGGCCCACGCCCGCTGCAACCGGTCCAACATCGTGCTGTACGCCTCGTTGAACCACTGGAGGTACTGGCCGACCGTCGTCCCGGTCGGGTCGTTCACGGGGTCCTGCGCCCAACCGCCGGCGGGCACCTCGGCCGCCGGGTAGGCCTCCGGCCTCGCGATCGGGTCCCCCTCGAACACCCACTTGCCGTCCCGGCGGATCAGCTTGCGACCCACCTGCAACTCGCGGAACGAGTAGTAGTGGGCCAGTTCGCCCTCGTGGCCGGGGTAGGGGTTGCCGGGCGTGGCGTTGGTGCCCTCGCCCTGCTCCATCACGATGTCCAGGCTGTCCAGCACGGTGTCGAGGTTCTTCATCGCCACGATGTCGTTGCCGGTGCCGTGCCTCGCCGACAGGCCGAACTCGATCTGCGGCCCGAGGCCCAGTTCGGGGGAGAGCCGCTCGAAGGTCAGGCTGATCCGGCGGTAGAACGCGCCGATCGAGGGGTACTGCTCGGCCTTCGCCGGTTCCACCTGGGTCGGGATCTGGAGGTGCTCGGGCGCCTCGATGTCGGCGTACATGCCCAGGGTCTCCTCGGTCAACCCCGACAGCGCCACGGTCAGCTCCGGCCGCACGCCACCGGGCAGGCCACCGGGGTAGGTCGGCGGCGAGGTGAGCACCGGGGCGCCGCCGATGGCCGAGAGCATGTTGCCGACCAGGCCCAGGTGCGACATCTCGTCGAAGATGATCTCCCGGATGGTCCGGTGCACGACGCGGTAGCGCGGCGGGGTGATGATGGACCACAGGCCGCACGAGTACGGCGGGATCGTCGCCAGCTCCACCATCAGCGCGTTCTGCAACGCGCACTTGAGCCAGCCGAGGTCGACCTGGTCGTCGGCCGCGGACATCAGCTCGACGACCGTCCTGCGGTCCGGATCGGTGACCGTCGTCATGGCAAGCACGCTCCTCGACGAGGTTTCGGTGGTGGGTCGAGCGTGCCACGCGGACCGGTGTCCGGCGCGTCCGGCGGCACTGGTCGACCCGATGGTGTGCACGGCCCGTCACACGACCAGGTGTGACGACCTCGTTGCCGCGCAACGGGAACGGCGAGCGGTGACCGGTCGTGCCACCCTGCCGGGGTGGATGCGGTGTGGTGCCGCAGGCGCACTGGAGGTGGTCGACGCGATGCCCGACGACGAGCTCGCACCCGTTGCCGCGAACCCGGTCCTGCTGGACCGGGTCGTCATCCGGATCCTGATGGTCACCGACGACCGCGGCAGCTACGACCCCCGGTTCCCGTTCTCGCTCAACGAGCTGGTCCGGGTGCTGCGGGAGGGCACGGACGAGGCCGAGTTCAGGGTGACGAAGGCCCATCGCGGCACCGGCAAGTACGCCAACGGCGCCGACGTCGAGCGGTTCAGGTTCGACCGCGAGGACGTGGACCTCGTCGCGGACTACGACGAGCTCTGGCTGTTCGGCGTCGACCGCACCGCGTCCGAGCTGCCCGAACCCGAAGTGCACGCCATCTCGGAGTTCATGGAGGCGGGCGGAGGGGTCTTCGCCACCGGAGATCACGAGAACATGGGCTGGGCGCTGTGCGGTCGGCTGCCCAGGGTGCGGAGCATGCGCAAGTGGAACTGGGCCGACCGCGGCCCGGACCGCCCGGAGGAAGACCCGGACGACCCGTACGGCCCGCCGGAGAAGGAACGCGACCGCCACGACACGATGCAGCGCAGGCACGAGGACGGCATCAGGTTCGCCCTCGACGACCAGTCCGACGACATACCGCAGGTGATCTCGCCGCACTACTACCCGTTCGAGGGCGGGTCCGTGGTGCACCCGCTGCTGTCCATCGGCAGCGGGATCATCACGGCGTTCCCGGACCACCCGCACGAGGGCGAGTGCTACGTCCCGAAGAACCTCGGCCGGAAGTTCCGGATCGGGAACGTCGAACACGACGAGTACCCGGCCGGCAGCGGCCCGCGGACGGTGCCGGAGGTCGTCGCCTGGTCGAGCAGCGGGAGCCGTCCCGCCGAACGCGACGAGAAGGGCGTCCTGGACGCCACGACGTTCGGCGCGGTCGGCGCCTACGACGGCCACCAGCAGGAGGTCGGCCGGGTCGCGGTCGACGCCACCTGGCACCACTTCTTCGACATCAACCTGCTCGGCGACCGGGTCAACAAGAACCCGGAGAAGCGCAAGGGCTTCTCCGCCTCCGCGGAAGGCCGGTGGGCCTACGAGAGGATCAAGGTCTACTACCGCAACATCGCCACGTGGATCGCGCCACCCGCCAAGCAGGGGGAGCTGTGGTGGCGGGCGTTGTGGGCGGTCCGCTGGCACCACCAGGTCGGCATGGGCCTGCGCACCGAGTTCTACGACGACCCGAGCGGGCCGTCGCCGGAGCACCTGCGGATGATCGGCCACTCGGCGCTGATGGCGTACCCGGACGCGATGTTCCGCCTGTGGGCGGGCCGGGAGGGCATCGGCGGGCTCGTCCCCGGGTTCTGGGAGGCGCTGGGGTCGCGGATCGACCCGTGGCTCCCGAGCACCGACACCGGCCCCGACCCCCTGTCACCGGAGTTGGTGCTGGAAACCCTGCTCGGGGCGATGGTCTACGGCGTCGCGGCGACCTACCGCGAGCTGACCGACGACGCGATGGCCCAGGCGGTGGACGCGGACTGGACGCGGCAAGCCCTCCCGTTCCTCGACCACGGCCTGGCCGTGCTCGACGCGCACGCCCAGGCGACCGCCACCGGGCTCACCGCGTTCACCAGCACGATCGCGGCCACCCGGCGCACCGAGGAGTAACCCCCCGTCGAGACGACAAGGGCAGGATCATGACGACCTCACGTGTCGACCACGCGATTCGCCTACATCGCCGCGAAAGCCGTCTACGCGGCCGAGGACGAGGTGGGGTGCGCGCTGGCGTGCGCGCCGTACGTCCTGCTGGCTCAGGACGACGTCCCCGACGGTGATCCTCGCGAACTCGTGGGAATCCCGTTGAGGGCCTGGGAAGAGAGGATCTGGGGACCCGGTTCCCACGATGCCTTCCGCACGGCGCCGACCGGACCCGAGGGCATCTACGTCGAGGGCGGCCCGGACGTCGAGACCGCCACCTGACGACCCGGTGGGACCTCGGCCGCGCCACTCGGCGCTCGCTCACCCGCGCCGCCGCGCGGCGCCCCGGATGGGTTCCGGGACGCCGGCGCGGGTCAGCGGGTCAGCGGGTCAGCGGGTCTCTGAGGGTCAGAGGTCAGATGGTCAGTGTCCACGAATCGATGTAGCCGACATCGTTGGCGGCGACGTCGCGCACCCGCAGCTTCCAGGTGCCGCTGCGGGATTCGCCGGACAGGTTCACCGTGGCGGTGCCGGTGACGTTGTCGGCGCTGTCGGTGCTGCTGGAGTTCTTGAGCCGGTACGCGCTGCCGTCCGGGGCGATCAGGTCGATCACCAGGTCACCGCGGAAGGTGTGCTTGATGTCGAGCTGGACGGTGCTCGCAGCCGACGCGGCGCCGGAGCAGGACAGGCTGATCGGGCTCTCGACGGTGGTGAGGTCGCTGATCGTGACGTTGCCGGCGTTGGTGTTCGCGCAGTCCGTCGGATCCGGGCCGGGACCGGGGTCGCCGGTCAGGAACCCGGTGTAGAGCAGGCGGTTCGGGGAGCCCGAGCCGATGCCGGTCAGCTTGTCGGGGGTGGCGTTGGTGACCAGCGCGTCGCGGGCCTGCGCCGGGGTGGCGGAGGGGTTCTGCGACAGGTAGACCGCCATCGCGCCGGCCACGTGCGGGGACGCCATCGAGGTGCCGGTCATCGTCGCGGTCCCGGTGGTGCTGGTGTGCGACGCCGAGACGATGTTCGTGCCGGGGGCCCAGAGGTCGAGGCAGGAGCCGTAGTTGCTGGAGCTGGACCGGGCGTCGGAGTTGGTGCT
This sequence comes from Actinosynnema sp. CA-299493, assembly GCF_050946825.1. Taxonomy (NCBI): domain Bacteria; kingdom Bacillati; phylum Actinomycetota; class Actinomycetes; order Pseudonocardiales; family Pseudonocardiaceae; genus Actinosynnema; species Actinosynnema sp. CA-299493. The sequence goes on along the minus strand of NZ_CP191993.1, from coordinate 5,301,829 downwards.
GTTGCCGACCGTCACGCCCGCGGTCACGTACTGCGGGCTGTAGCCGCACGCGTCGTCGGTGGAGTTGCCCGCGGCCATGACGAACTGCACGCCGCCGTTGATCAGCGCCTTCACCGCGTTGTCCAGCGTCGGGTCCGAGCAGCGCTGGCGGCAGCCGATGCTGTAGTTGACCACGGCGGGCTTGACCGCGTTGTCGCGAACCCAGTTGATGCCCGCGATGATGTCGTCGTTGGCGCCCGAGCCCTGGCAGTCCAGCACGCGCACCGCGTGGACCGTCGCCTTCTTGGCCACGCCGTAGCGGGTGCCGGCGGCGGTGCCGGCGACGTGGGTGCCGTGGCCGTGGCAGTCACCGGGGTTGGCGTCGCCGTCGACGAAGTCGTAACCGGTCGAGGTGCGGCCGGTGAAGTCGGTGTGACCGGCGTTGATGCCCGTGTCGAGCACGTACACGTGCGCGCCCTGGCCCGCGTTGGTCGGGTAGGTGTAGGCGTTGTTCAACGGCAGGTCGCGTTGGTCGATGCGGTCGTCGCCCCAGTTCGGCGGGTTGGTCTGGGTGTCGGCGATCGTCATCAGGTGCGCCTGCTGGACGTAGGCGACCTCGGGGTCGGCGGCCAGCCTGCGCGCCCGCTGCTCGGTCATGGTGACCGAGAACCCGTTGACGAGGTCGAGGCGGTGGCGCAGCTCGCCGCCGTAGCGGCGGGCCTTGTCGGCCGAGGCCGTCTGAAGGGCGGCGGGGACGTCCTTGAGCTTGACGATGTAGCGGTCCTTGACCGCGCCCGGCGCGTCCGCGCCGAGGATCGCGTTCTCGGCGGACGCCGGGGCGGACACCGTGACGATGCCGGTGGCGGCGACCCCGAGCAGCACGACCGCTCTGATCGCCGCGCGCAGGGGGGCGGACTTCGTGTTCCGTTGTCGCATAAGGGCTTCTCCACTGTGCGTCACCGGCGGGAACACCAGCCGGAGGAGCGCCCGTCGGGCAGGGACGATCGTTGACGGCCGCTCGACGCCCACCATCGAGCGCCACCCCGCCGTAAACAATCCGGGTGGGTCAAACTAGGGATACTTAAGATCAACCGCGGTGCTCCGCGAGTTCCGGGACGTGCCCGGCACCGGCCGGCTGCCGGCCGGGTCGCCGGCGGCGGAGGCGAACGAGGACCGTGCCGTTGAAGAGGCCCGCGACCCCCACTGGGCGGTGAGGGTCGCGGACCGGTGGATCAGACCTCCGCGGAGGTCAGGGCTGCACGGTGAAGGTGTAGCTCTTCTGCCCGGTGGTGACCGCGCCGCCCGCCGCCTTGGTGGCGGTGACCTCGAAGACGGCGGTGTAGGTGCCGGCCGCCTCGAAGGCCCAGTTGGCGTGGCCGTGGCTGTTGATCGCCAGGGTGCGGTTGTCGGGCAGGCCGTTGCCGCTGTCGAACCACACGGTCACGGCCCCGCCGAAGCCGGTGGTGTAGACGCTGAAGTCGGCGGGCCCGGTGACCGAGACGAGCTTCACGGTCAGCGAGTTGTTCAGCAGCACGCCGGTGGGGACGCCACTGGTGTCGAAGCCCGGCCACAGGATCCCGTTGACCGAGTTCTGCGGCAGGACCCAGAACGCCGATCCGGGTGCGCCGAGGAACGAGTAGGCGCTGCCGGAGGGGACGGTGGACTTGCTCGCCGGAACGGCGTTGAGCGTCGCGGTCGACGGGTCGCGGTCGACGGCGGGCGACACGGTGCTGTCGCGGAGGTCGAGCGTGAGCGCGCTGCCGGTCCAGTCGACGTCGATGACGTCGACGTGGCCGGCGGAGATGGTCACGGCCGCGTGCGCGGTTCCCGTGGTGAGCAGGGCGAGTCCGGCGGCGAATGCGGCGGCGGAGAGGCGGGCGATCATTTGTTCACCTTGAAGGTGTAGGTGGTGGGTGCGGACACGACGCGCTCGTTGGTCGCGGTGAGGGTGCCGACGGCGCGGACGGTGATGCGGTAGTAGCCGGCCGCCTCGAACGCCCAGTTGGCGTGCACGTGGTTGGCGGCCGAGAGGTCGATGCGGTCGGGCAGGCCGTTGCCGCTGTCGACCAGCACGTTCGGCGCGCCGACGGCGTCGGTGGTGAAGATGCTGAAGTCGCCGGGACCGTAGGCGCGCGTCACCTTCAGGCGCAGTGAACCGTCGACGAAGACGCCGGGTTCCACCTCCTCCGTGGCGATGCCGGGCCAGATCAGGTTCGGGTCCTCGATCTCGGGCAGCACCCAGACCGGTGCGCCGGGTGCGCCGAGGAAGGCGTAGGCGGGATCGGCGGGCACGGTGGTCTTCGCCGCGGACTTGGCGACCAGCAGGACCTCGGAGGGCGCGTACTCGACGTCGTTGGTCTCGTCGTGGACGTGCAGGTCGAACGTGCCGTCCTCGAAGGCGACGCCGAAGACGTCGACGTGGCCCGAGTCGACGGTGGCGACCGGGGTGGCCGTCGCGGGAGCGGCGACGAGGCCGGACAGGCCGGTCACCGCCGCCACGAGCAGGGCGATGCGTGCAGTCGTGCGCAAGGTCGTTGCACTCCAATCGTGCAGGTGTTCCGGCCCGGGAGGACCGTGCCCGGAGTGTTGCACACGATTATCGTTTTCAATACGGCCACACGGAGCGCTTCCCGGAGTGTGGGAGTCCGACTTCGGGGTCGGTGCGCCGGGGCGGCCAGTGTGGCAAATGGCAATCGTTGTCGACAGGGCCGGATGGCGTATTGAAAACGGTTGTCGTTGGTATTAAGTTCGCGGGTGCCCCCACCGGTCGGGTGACGGGCGTCTGGAGGTTCGAGAACACATGCGAGTGCGTGCGCCCTCACGGGCCGCCGCGTCCTTGTGCGCGGTCCTGCTCACCGTGACCGCGTGCACCTCGGCGGGGGGACAAGACGACGGCGATGGCCTGTCCGTGGTCGCCACCACCGAGATCCTCGCCGACCTGGTGCGCAACGTCGGGGGAGACAGGGTTCGAGTGGACTCGCTGGTGCCACCCGGCGGTGACCCGCACTCCTACGAGCCCACACCCGCCGACGCGAAGAAGGTCGCCGCGGCGGACGTGACGTTCACCAACCACCTGCTGCTGGAGGAACAGCGGCTCATCAAGGCCATCGACGCCAACGCCCGGGAGGGCACGCCGAACGTCTCGCTGGCCGAAGCGTCGGAGACCTACGGCGCGCACGTGATCCCGCTGGTGGAGAACGTCGGCCTGGACGTGCTCTGGCTCGGGCTGCGCGTGCGCGGTGACGGCAAGCAGCGCGGCGCCACGCGCACGTCGGAGGTGCGGCTGACCGCGACGGCGGTGGAGGGTCCGGGCGAGCTCGTGGCGTACCTGACCGAGTCGCTGGGCAAGCCGGTGGTGTACTTCGACTCCGGCGACGGCTTGTCCGATGTGGACTCGACCACGCTGCCGCCCGCCGCGCACACGCACCTCAACTGGGCGTTCACCGCACCGGGCACCTACCGGCTGACGATGCGCGCGTCGTTGCTCAACGGAGGTGACGAGGTGCCGCTGGGAGAGAGCACCTTCACCTTCGCGGTGGGCGTCGACCCGACCGGCATCGCGAAGACCGTGCTGAACGAGGGGCACACGGACGTGACCGTGGACCTGGACACCGGCGAGCTGTACACGTTCAACGACCGGGCCGGCGGCGCCACCCAGGAGGTCGTGCCGGCTTCCGAGGCCGTCATCGAGGTGCCCAACAAGGCGATCACCACGATCCCCGACGACGCGCGGTTCGCGTTCCTGGGCGCCGGTGGCTCCTCGGTGCACCAGTTGCCGCAGGCGGTGCTGGGCAAGCACGTGCACGGCGAGATCGACCCGCACCTGTGGCAGGACGTGCGCAACGGCCGCGCCTACGCCGAGCTGATCCGCGACACGCTGCGCACCGCGGACCCGGACGGCGCGGCGGAGTACGACCGCAACACCCGCGACTACCTCACCCGGCTCGACGAGCTCGACGAGCAGGTCCGCGACACCGTGGCGGCCGTGCCCCGCAACCGCCGCCACCTCGTCACCACGCACGACGGGTTCGGCTACTTCGCCAGCGCCTACGAGATGACCGTGGCCGGGTTCGTGGTGCCCAACCCCGCGCAGGAACCGAGCGTCGAGGACGTGCGCAAGCTGACCGAGACCATCCGCAACCTGGGAGTGCCCGCCGTGTTCATGGAACCCAACCTGGCGCAGCGCGGCTCGGTGCTCACCCAGGTCGCCCGTGACCAAGGCGTCCAGGTGTGCCTGCTCTACGGCGACTCCTTCGACGACAACGCCCGCAGCTACGCGGACATGATGCGCCACAACGCGGAGGAGATCGCCCGGTGCCTCGCCTGATCCGGGTCCTGCTCGCGACCACCGCGGCACTCCTGCTCGTCCAACCGGCCGCGAACGCCGAACCTCCGCTCGTCATCGCCGACGGCCACATCGACCTCGGTCCGCGCATGGTCGAGGGCGAGTGGACCCTCCAGATCCGTGACGACACGGCTGACGGGCCGGTGTGGCGCGACCCCGCCGACGTGGTGCTCCAGGTCGCGGACGCGGCCAGGACCACCGTCCCCGACGACCCGGCCTACGCCTTCCTCGGCGCCCCCGGCGCCGACATCTGGGTGCTGCCGCAGGTCCAGGACCAGGAAGTGGTGTGGCCCGGGTGGAACACCCAGGACCCCGGCATCGCCGAGGTCGCCGGCCGCGAGGTGGACTGGCGCCTGCACGGCGTCGAGGGCCCCGGCCGCTTCGAGCTGTTCCTCACCGGCAACTTCGGCACGCCGGAGACCATCTTCGGCAGTGATCGCCCCTACCCGCAGGAGACCGGCGTCGAAACCGGCACCCACGTGCACGGCAACTGGGTGTTCACCGCACCCGGGGCCTACGCGCTGGACGTCGAGATGGCCGCCGCAGACGGCCGCGCGGACCGCGCGACGTTGCGGGTGCACGTCGGTCCGGGCGACCCGGCGACGGCGTTCGCCACGACCGGGCAGAGCGCCCCGCCGTCCGGCACAGCCGAGGCTCACCCCGCTGATACCCCTGTCGGGGGTCCTCCTTGGGCGTGGATCGCGGTGGGCGGCGTGCTGGTGGTCGGGACGGCGGCAGCGCTGGTCGTCCGCTCCCGCCGTGCGAGGAGGGGGACCGATGACTGACCCGGTGCTGGACATCACCGGCGCGACCGTGTACCTGGGCGGCCGGGAAGTGCTGTCCGACGTGGACTTCCGGTTGCGCAGCGGGGAGCTGGTCGGCCTGATCGGGCCGAACGGCGCGGGCAAGACCACGTTGCTGCGCACCGCGCTCGGCCTGGTCCCGGTCCACAAGGGCTCCGTCGTGGTCGGTGGTCGCGCACCGCGCCAGGCACAGGGCTCGCTGGGGTACGTGCCGCAGCGACACGAGTTCGCCTGGGACTTCCCCGTCACGGTCGAGGGCACGGTCGCCACCGGTCGCACGCACCTGACCGGCCTGCTGCGCCGCCGCACCGCCCAGGACCGCGAAGCCGTCGCGGACGCCTTGAGCCGCGTCGGCATGGCGGGGTTGAGGACCAGGCCGGTCGGCGAGCTGTCCGGCGGCCAGCGGCAACGCGTCCTGGTCGCCCGCGCGCTGGCCCTGCGGCCCCAGGTGCTGCTGCTGGACGAGCCGTTCACCGGCATCGACGCGCCCACCCAGGAGCTGCTGAGCACGTTGCTGACCGAACTGCGCGACGAAGGCGTCGCCGTGCTCATGACCACCCACGACCTCGCCGCCGCGACCACGCTGTGCGGGCGGCTGTGCCTGCTCAACCGCACGGTCGTCGCCGACGACGAGCCGGCCGCGCTGGCCGACACCGACATCTGGCTGCGCACCTTCGGCCTGGACCGGGCCGAGCAGCTGCTCAAGGCGCTGGGGGTGACCGGGTGACCGCGTTCGCGGAGTTCCTGACCGCGCCGTGGGAGTACGACTTCTGGCGCCGCGCGCTGCTGGTGGCGCTGATGTCGGGCCTGGTCTGCGGGGTGATCGGCAGTCACGTCGTGCTGCGCGGCATGGCGTTCATCGGCGACGCCGTCTCGCACGCGGTCTTCCCCGGCATCGCGGTCGCCTTCGTGCTGGGCGCCAACCTGGTGCTCGGCGGTGCGGTCGCGGGCGTGATCACCGCGTTGCTGATCGCGGTCTTCTCGCAGAACCGCAGGCTCAAGGAGGACTCGGTCATCGGGATCTTCTTTGCCGCGTCCTTCGGCCTGGGGATCGTCATCCTCAGCACCGCGCCCGGTTACGGCGGCTCGCTGGAGTCGTTCCTGTTCGGCTCGATCCTGGGCATCAGCGACTCCGACGTGGCGTCGGTCGCGGTGATCGGCGCGGCGGTGCTGCTGTGCACGGCGGTGCTCAACAGCCGTTTCGTGGCCGCGACGCTGGACCGGGAACAGGCCCGCGCGGTCGGCCTGCCGGTGTTCTGGCTGGACGTGGCGCTGCACGTGATGGTGACCCTGGCCATCGTGATCTCGTTGCAGGCGGTGGGCAACATCCTGGTGCTCGCCCTGCTCGTCACGCCCGCCGCGGCGGCACGCCTGCTCACCGACCGACTCGGCGTGATGATGCTGCTGGCGCCGTTGATCGGCGCGGGCGGGAGCGTGCTCGGCCTGTACCTGTCCTACGCGCTCGACCTGGCCGCCGGTGGTCTGATCGTGCTGACCCTCACCGCGATCTTCCTGCTGTGCTGGCTGTTCGCGCCGCGCCACGGCCTGCTCACCAGGACCCGTCGGACCGCCGTCCCCGCCGCTCTCGCCGAGGAGAAGTCGTGACCCCCACCAGGACCGGTGCGCTGCTCGGCGTGGCCGCCGCACTGCTGATGACCGCACCCGCCGCGATCGCCGAGCCCGGACCGACCAGCCAACCCGACGCGCCCGTCGCGGACGCCGTGCTGGACGTGGAAGCCGACCGACTGGCGCTTGACGGACCACCCGACGCGCCGGCGGTCACCGCCGAGGCCGAACGGGTGGAACTGCGCTGGGACACCACCGCCATCGAACCCGGCTCGGTGTTCGGGGACCGGGTCGAACTGCGCACCTCCTTCACGGGGGGACCTGCGGTGGACGCCTCCGCGGAGGAGGTGCCGCACGGCGAGCCGGTCGTGGTCCCGGTCGCCGCGAGCGGAACGCTGAGCGTCGACGCGCCGGCTCCCGGCGAGTACCTGCTCCGCCTCGAAGCCGCGGCCCACGCGCTCGACGGCCGGCCGCTGGCCGTCGAGCGCGACTACCGGCTGGTCGTCACCGAGGCGACCCGGCCGGAGATCACCCGACCGGAGGTCGCCGTCGAGCCGAAGGTGCTCCCGCAGGCGCCCGCCATGGCCGCCGCACCGCCGCAGCCGCGGGTGGAGGCCGCCGCGCAGCAGCCGCCGACGGCCACCGGTCGGGTGGCCCTGGACCGCGGCCACGTCGACGCGGTCGCCCTCCGCCTGCTGCCCGACGGCCTGCACGTCCAGGTCAAGGACGGCACGGCCACCGGTGTCACGACCTGGCGCGAACCCGCGGACGTCGAGTTCCGGGTCACGGCCGCCGCGCGCGCCGAACTCCCGGCGCAACCGGCGCTGTCGTTCCTCGGCGGGGCCGGGGAGCAGGTCTTCCTGCTGCCCCAGACCCAGCGCGCGGACCTGTTGTGGACGGGCTGGAACACCGAGGAACTGCGCCCGGCCGAGGTGTCGGGCCCGGTGACGTGGGCGTTGACCGCGGTCGACGGCCCAGGCGCCTTCGGGCTGTTCACCACCGGCTCGTTCGGCGCGCCGGAGATCGTCTTCAACAGCGCCGACGGCCTGCCGGACACCCTCTCCGTCCCGCTGGGCACCCACGCGCACGCCAACTGGGCGTTCGCCGAGCCCGGCCGCTACCGCCTGACCTTCACCGTCACGGCCTCCCGTGCCGACGGCGGAGCCCTGACCGACACCGAGTCCTACACCTTCGTCGTCGGTGACGGCGGGAACGCCCCGGCGCAGCAGCACCAGCAGCCGGGGAACGCCGACCGGCGGACCGGCCCGCCGAACCGCCTGGCCTCCACCGGTCCTGCCGACCTGCCCGCCACCGCCGGCCTCGCGCTCGTTCTGGTCGTGACCGGCGCAGCCGCGCTCGTGCTCGCCCGCCGCCGTCCCGCCAAGGAGAAGCCGTGACCACCCCGACCCGCGCGAGAGCCGCGGTCGCCGCCTTCGCGGTCGCGGCCCTCGCCGTGCTGCCCCTCGTCCCGGCCTCCGCCCAGGAGTCCGCGACCGTCGTCGACGTGGGGCACGTGGACCTGCTCGCGCCGGTCGTCGTGGACGGTGAGCTGGACATCCGCTTCAACGACGGCAACACCGCGCCGCCGACGGTCCGCGACCCCGAACAGGTCGTCACCCACGTCAAGCCGGAGTCGCGCATCCAGGTGCCCGACATCCCGGAGTACGCCTTCCTCGGCCCGGTGGGCAGCGACCTGTGGCTCATCCCCGAGATCCAGGACCCCGACGTGGTGTGGGCCGGGTGGAACACCGAGTCCCTGACCGCCGACCAGGTCGACCCGGACTCGGTGCGCTGGACCCTGGACGCGATCGGCGGCGACCTGCCCGGCAGCGCCGCACCCGGCAAGCTGACCGTGTTCCAGAGCGGACCGGTCGGCGAGCCGCTGCCGCGCGTCTTCGACACCGCCCTGCCGCTGCCGCAGCAGCACCCGCTGGTGCTGGGCACCCACGCCCACGCCAACTGGACGTTCACCGCGGAGGGCGTCTACCGGCTGACCTTCACCGTCACGGCCACCGCCTCCGACGGGAGGGCGCTGCGCGACACCACGGCCTACGCCATCGCCGTCGGCGCGGTCGACCCCACGACCGTGAAGCCCGGCACGGGAGCGGACCCGACGACCACCACCACGACCACCACCACGACCACCACCACGACTACGACTACGACCACCACGAGCGCCGCCACCACGACGGCCACAACGACCACCACTGCGCCGCCCACGTCGTGCGTGGTCCTCAACGATGGTCACGTGGACCTCATCGCCCCGCGCATCCTCGACGGCACCTTGACCACCCAGGTCAAGGACGGCGCCGCCGGGCCCGACCGGGCCGTGTGGCGCGACCCGGCCGACGTGGTGCTGCACCTGGTCCCCACCGCCCGGAACACCGTGCCCGCCGACCCCGCCTACTCGTTCCTCGGCGCACCGGGCGCACCGGTCTGGCTCATCCCGCAGACCCAGATCCCCGGCATCGTGTGGGCCGGGTGGAACACCGAGTCCCTCAGCCCCCAGGACGTCGCCGGCGGCGTCGACCTCCGCGTGACCGCCGTCGACGGCCCCGGCCGCCTCGGCATCTTCCTCACCGGAATCACCCCCGTCGTGCTGGTCGACTCCGGCGACGGCCTGCCCGACACCACCACCGTCCCGCTCGGCACCCACGCCCACGCCAACTGGGGCTTCGGCGCGGAGGGCACCTACCGGATCACCGTCGAGGTCGTCGCCACCCTCGCCGACGGCCGCACCGCCACCGACAGCGACGTCTTCACCGTTGCCGTCGGCGACACCGACCCCACCGCCAACGGCGCCTGCGCACCCCCGACCACCACCCCGACGACCTCCACCGGCACGACCTCCACCGGCCCGGTCCCGACCACCTCGCCGGCGGCGTCCGCACCCAGACCGACGGGTCTGGCCTCCACCGGCGTCGGCGGCGTGGGCACGGCCGTGCTGCTCGCCGTCCTGCTGACCACGGCCGGCGCCGCCGTGCTGCTCCTCACCGGACGCCGGCGGACCCACGGCAGCTGACCGGACGCGCCAGTCCCTCTCCCGAAGGCCCTCACCGACCTCCGGGAGAGGGAACGCGCGCCCAACCGACACCCAACGCGACGCGGCTCAGCTCGTGGCGATCCGCCCGATGCCGCCGTTCCACCGCTGGTCGCGAGTGCCTTGGCGTGGTGCCGAAGTCGGCGGACGTCCCGCCGGCGGTACACCTGCGGCCCTGCCCGTGGCGGTGACCGGGCGGATGATCCGCGGGTCGGGCAAGTCGAAGTCCCCCGGGCAACAACCCCTTGGTCGCAGACCGTGCGCGGCACCTGTTCGGGCGATCCGTCGGGTGACGGGTCACAAGGCGGCGATGCGTCGACCCACCTTCGCCGCCACCTCGCGCAGCCAGATGTGCCCGGCGTCCTGGGTGTGCACCGGGTGCCACCACAGCGCTTCCTGCACCGGCACGGCGGGGAAGGGGCAGGGCAGGGCGCGCACCCCCGGCGCGGGGAAGCGCTCGACCAGGCGTTGCTGTGCCAGCGCCACCCGCCGGGTGCCGGCGACCAGCGGGGGCAGCAGGTGGAACGAGGGCACGGACACGTCGACGCGGGGGCTGATGCCGAGCATGCTGAGCTGTCGGGTGACCGGGGCGTCGTAGGCGCGCTGGTACACCGCCCAGGGCAGGCGGGCGAGGTGGTCGAGGGTGAGCTCGCCGCCGAGGTCGGGGTTGTCGTCGGCGACCAGGCACACCCAGCGGTCGGTGAACAGCTCGACGGCGGGGAAGCCGTCGATGACGCCGTGCGGCAGCAGCAGCCCGTCCACGGTGCTGAGCAGGGTGCCCGGGTTGTCCAGGAGCGCCGGCGAGGTCTGCCGGAACGTCAGGCGCACGTCGGGCGCGACGTCGTGCAGCTCGCGGGCCAGGGCGACGCCGAACACCGCCGCGCCGTAGTCGGACGTGATGAGCGTGAACTCGCGGTCGTCGGTGCGCGGGTCGAAGTCGGCCTGGCTGCTGAACACCCGCTCCAGCACGTCGCAGGCGGTCGCGGCGCGGTCGCGCAGCACCGTGCCCAGCGGGGTCAGTTCGTACTGCGACCCGGTGCGGGACAGCAGCGGGTCGTCGAAGTGGCGGCGCAGGCGGGCCAGGGCCGCGCTCATCGCGGGCTGGGTCACGCCGATGCGCTGTCCCGCCTTGGTGACGTTGCGCTCCTCCAGCAGGGCCCGGAGCGCGACCACCAGGTTCAGGTCGAGGTTGGACAGGTTCACCGACGCCTCCACTATCCACGGTGTGGATGCAAAGCATCACGAACATTCATTTCCGTGATTCTTTGACGCGGGTCACAGTAGTCCTCACGACACGGGAGGACACCTCATGGCAACACCGCCGCAACCGGTCCGGTTCGCGCTCGGCACCTTCTCGGAACCGGGGAGCCCGTCGTTCCCCGGCCTCGTGGTGGACGGTCGCGTGGTCGACCTGGGTCAGGTCCTGGAGTGGCGGCCGAGGTCCACGCTGGACGTGCTGGACCGGTGGGCCGACGCGCTGCCCGCGTTGCACGGCGTGGCACGCGACGGCGCGCTGGAGTGGCGAGCGCTGGACGGGTTGCGGGTGCACGCCCCGGTCGCGCCGCGCCAGGTGTTCCAGTCCGGTGCGAACTACCGGCAGCACGTGATCGACCTCGTCGTCGCCCACCGCCCGGCGGACTCCGCCGAGAGCGAGGAGCAGGCGCGGGCGCGGGCCGCCGAGCTGATGGACCGCCGCGCGCGCGAGGACCAGCCGTACGTGTTCATCGGCCTGCCGTCGGCGATCACGGGCCCGTACGACGACGTGGTGCTGCCGTCGTGGTGCGAGCAGCCGGACTGGGAGTTGGAGCTGACCGCCGTCATCGGCACGGCCGCGCACCGGGTGTCGCCGCAGGAGGCGTTGCGGCACGTCGCCGGCTACACCATCGCCAACGACCTCACCGCCCGCGACCTGGTGTTCCGCCCGGACATGCGGGAGATCGGCACGGACTGGCTGCGCGCGAAGAACGCGCCCGGCTTCACCCCGCTGGGCCCGTACCTGGTGCCCGCCGAGTTCGTCGCCGACCCGTCGGACCTGCGCCTGACGCTCAAGCTCAACGGCGAGACGATGCAGGACGAGTCGACCGAGGACATGATCTTCGACGTCGCCCGGGTGGTGTCCTACGCGTCCCAGACCACCACCCTGCTGCCCGGCGACCTCGTGCTCACCGGCTCCCCGGCGGGCAACGGCGCGCACCACGGCCGCTTGCTGCGCGACGGCGACGTCATGGAAAGCGCCATCACCGGCTTGGGCGTCCAGCGCACCCGGTGCGTCGCGGAGGAACGGGCGTGAACCGCGCCGATCCCGAGAGCGCCATCGCCGCAGCCGCCGAGAAGTGCTCCAACTGGGGCCGTTGGGGCGATGACGACGTGCTGGGCACGCTGAACTTCCTCACCGAGGACAAGCGCCGCGAAGGCGCCGCGCTGGTCCGCCGGGGCGTGAGCTTCTCGCTGTCCCAGCGGTTCGACGTGAACGGTCCGCAGAAGGGGTGGCGCAGGCGCACCAACCCGGTGCACACCATGCTCGACACCGGCACCGACGCGGCGGCGGGGCTCCAAGGCTTCCCGCACGGCATCGGCGGCGCGGACGACGTGATCGCGATGCCGTTGCAGTGCTCGACCCAGTGGGACGGGCTCGGGCACATCTTCGACCACGGCAAGGCGTGGAACGGACGTGACGCCGCCACCACCGTCACGTCCGAGGGCGACCTGGTCACCGGCATCGAGCACATGGCCGCCCGGGTGGCCGGTCGCGGCGTGCTGCTCGACGTCGGGCGAGTCATCGGTGGTGGCGAACTGCCCGACGGCTTCGCCATCACCGAAACCCACCTCACCACCACGGCCGAGGTCCACGGCGTGGACGTGGGCCGCGGGGACGTCGTCCTGGTCCGCACCGGGCAGTTGGCCCGCGCGAAGCGCGACGGCTGGGGCGAGTACGCGGGCGGACCGGCGCCGGGCCTGTCGTTCACCACGGCCGGGTGGCTGCACCGCACCGAGATCGCCGCCATCGCCACCGACACGTGGGGCTTCGAGGTGCGGCCCAACGAGTTCGAGCACGCCTTCCAGCCCCTGCACCAGGTCGTCATCCCGCACATCGGGCTGCTGGTGGGGGAGATGTGGGACCTGGAGGCGCTGGCGGAGGACTGCGCCGCCGACGGCGTGCACGAGTTCTGGCTGACCGCCGCACCGCTGCCGATCACCGGGGCCGTCGGCTCGCCGGTGAACCCGGTAGCCGTGAAGTGACCCGTTCGCCGTGAAGTGACCCGAGGAGCCTTGATGACCCGGACCGTGCTCGTCCTCGGCGGTGGCACCGCCGGCAACGCCCTGACCGTCCTGCTGCGCCGCGCCGGTCACGCCGTCGACCTGGTGGAGGCCAAGCCCGACTGGAACGCCGCCGCGGGATCCGGCATCACCTTGCAGGGCAACGCCTTGCACGTGCTGCGCGAGGTCGGCGTCATCGACCAGGTGCTGCGCGAGGGGTTCCCGTTCGACGAGCTGGGCCTGCTCACCCCGACCGGCGAGGTGCTGGCCGTGCACCGAGGCGCCCGGATCGGTGGCGACGACCTGCCCGCCACCGTGGGCATGCAACGGCCGCGGCTCCAGCAGGTCCTCATCGACGCGGTGCGCGCGTCCGGCGCGTCGGTCCGGCTCGGCGTCACCGCCACCGCCCTGGACCCGGACAGCGGGAAGGTCTCCTTCTCGGACGGCACGACGGGGCGGTACGACCTGGTCGTCGGCGCGGACGGCCTCAACTCCGCCACCCGCCGGCTGATCGGCGTCGAGGACCGGCCGGTCCCGACCGGCATGGCGATCTGGCGGGCTCCCGTGCCGCGCCCGACCGGCCTGGCGCACACCCGGATGATCTACGGCGGGTCGTGCTTCATCGCGGGCTGCTGCCCGACCGGCCCGGACACCGCCTACGCCTACCTGGTGGAGCGCAACCGCGACCGCACCGCCATCGACCCGTCGACCTTCGCCGAGGAGATGCGGCGCCTGGCCCAGGGCTACGGCGGGCCGTGGCCGGAGATCCAGGCGGCGCTGACCGACCCGGCGGTGGTCAACTACACCTGGTTCGACCGGCTGCTGGTCGAGGGTCCGTGGCACCGGGGCCGGGTGGTGCTCGTCGGTGACGCCGCCCACGCGTGCCCGCCCACCCTGGCGCAGGGCGCGGCGATGTCGTTGGAGGACGCCCTGGTCCTCGCGGAGCTGCTGTCCACCGGGGACAGCTGGGACGACGCGCTGCTCACCGGGTACCGCGACCGCCGCCACCCGCGCGTGCGCGAGGTCGTGGACGCCTCCGTCCAACTCGGGCAGTGGCTGCTCGACGGCGTGCGCGACGCCGACGTGCCCGGCCTCATGGGCCGCACGATGGCGATGCTGGCGCGACGCCCGTGACCGCCCCGACCGTGGACGTGCACGCGCACGTCCTGCTGCCCGAGGTGGACCGGCTCGTCGCCGACGAGCCCGGTCTGGTCGCCGCACGCGAGCTGGACGCCCGCCGCAACGGGCCGGACGCGCTGGCCGTCAGCGGCGCGATGGTCCGCGACCGGCTGGGGTTGCTGACCGACGTGACCCGGCGGCTGGCCGCGATGGACGGCGCGGGCGTGGACGTGCAACTGGTGAGCCCGTCGCCGTCGCACTACCACTACTGGGCAGGTCCCGACCTCGCCCGCGCGGTGTGGGAGACGGCCAACGCCGCGACCGCCGAGCACTGCGCCCACGCACCCGACAGGCTGCGCGGCCTGGGCCTGGCGCCCCTCCAGCACCCCGACCTGGCGGTGCAGGCCCTCGACCACGCGTTGGGCGAAGGGCTGGCCGGGGTGGAGGTCGGCAGCCACGCGCCCGGCCGCGAGCTGTCCGACCCGGCCTACGAACCGTTCTGGGAGTTGGCCGCCGAGACCGGCGCGATCGTGTTCCTGCACCCCTTCGGCTGCACCCTGGACGAGCGCTTGGACCGCTGGTACCTGTCCAACAGCGTCGGCCAGCCGACCGAGAACGCGGTCGCCCTGTCACACCTGATCTTCTCCGGCGTGCTCGACCGCCACCCCGGCCTGCGGGTCGTCGCCGCGCACGGCGGCGGCTACCTGCCGACCCACCTCGGCCGCGCCGACCACGCCTGGCGCGTGCGCCCCGACGCACGGGGCTGTGCCCACCCGCCGAGCCACTACCTGCGGCGGCTGTGGTTCGACTCCCTGGTCCACGACCCGCACGTGCTGCGCGAGCTGGTCCGGGTCGCGGGCCCGGACCGCGTGCTCCTGGGCTCCGACTTCCCGTTCGACATGGGCGCCGAGGACCCGGTGGCCGCCCTGCGCGCCGCCGATCTGCCCGGCCCCGACTTCCACGCCGTCCGCGGCGGCAACGCCGCCGCCCTGCTCAACTCGGAGGAGACCCGGTGACCAGGCGATTGCTCACCCACCTGCGGCACGTCGACCTCGCCGTGCCCGACTACGACAAGCAGCACGAGTTCTACTCGGGCGTCTGGGGCCTGACCGAGGTCGCGAACGACTCGGGCCTGAGCTTCCTGGCCGCCGAGGGCTCGCCCGAGCAGTACGTGGTGCGGCTGCGCAAGGCCGAGGAGAAGCGCTTGGACCTCATCGCGTTCGGCGCGGCCACCCCGGCCGACGTGGACGCGCTGGCCGAGCAGCTCATCGCCGCGGGCGTCACGCTCATCAGCACCCCGGACGAGCTGGGCACGCTCGGCGGCGGCTACGGCTTCCGGTTCTTCGACGTCGACGGCCGCACCGTCGAGGTCTCCGCCGACGTCGAGACCAGGCAGCACCGCCGCATCGAGGAGAAGGAGGCCATCCCGGTCCGGCTCTCGCACGTGGTGCTCAACTCGCCCGACCTCAACCGGACCAGGGCCTGGTACGAGCGGCACCTGTCGTTCGCCCTGTCGGACACCCTCACCTCACCGCACATGGGCGAGCTGATGCACTTCATGCGCGTCAACCCCCAGCACCACAGCCTCGCCCTGGCCAAGGGCCCGCACACCGCGCTGCACCACATCTCCTTCGAGATGCGCGGCGTGGACGAGTACATGCGCGGCACCGGCAGGCTGCTGCGCGCGGGTGTCCGCAAGGTCTGGGGACCGGGCCGCCACCTCGCCGGCGACAACACGTTCTCCTACTTCCTCGACCCGCACGGCAACACCGTCGAGTACACCACCGAGCTGGAGCTGCTGGACGAGGACGCCTGGCACCCGCACGTCTACGACCTCTCCCAACCCGAGGTCAGCGACCAGTGGGGCACCGCCAACCCGATGAACGAGCTGGTGGCCAAGGAGTCGTTCAACGACCCCGACCGCGGCTGCTTCGTCGCCCCGCCGGTGTGACATGAGGTTCGCCACCTACCACCACGACGGACGGCAGCGGGTCGGCGTCCTGGCCGACGACGACCTGCTGCACCCGGTCGACGCGGCCACGCTGGTCGACGTCCTCGACGAGCTGCCCGCCGCCGGGGCCGCCGCGCTCGACCTCCCGCCCGGGCCGCACGTCTCGGCCGTGCGGCTGCTGGCCCCGCTCCAGCCGCCGACCGTGCGCGACTTCGTCACCTTCGAGGAGCACGTCGAGGGCATGCGCGCGGGAGCCGGGGTGCCCGAGCAGTGGTACGCCGCGCCCACGTTCTACTTCGGCAACCCCTACGCGGTCATCGGCCCGCACGACGACGTGCCCGTGCCACCCGGCTCGGCGGTCCTGGACTTCGAGCTGGAGGTCGCCGCCGTCATCGGACGCGGGGGCCGCGACCTCACCCCGGAGCACGCCCGCGACCACATCGCCGGCTACACCATCTTCAACGACTGGTCCGCCCGCGACCTCCAGACCGCCGAGATGGCCGTCGGTCTCGGCCCGTGCAAGGGCAAGGACACCGCCACCACCCTCGGACCCTGGCTGGTCACCCCGGACGAGCTGGAGCCGTACCGCGAGGACGGCCTGCTGCGGCTGGCGCTGACCGCGGCGGTCAACGGCGAGGTCGTCGGCTCCGACCTGCTGTCGAACATGAGCTGGACGTTCGAGGAAATGGTCGCCTACGCCTCACGCGGCGCCGCGGTGCGACCCGGCGACGTGCTCGGGTCCGGCACCTGCGGCAACGGTGGTTGCCTGGCCGAGCTCTGGGGCCGAGGAGCGGAGCAGCGCCCGCTGAGCCCCGGTGACACCGTCACCCTCACCGTCGAGGGCATCGGCCGGATCAGCACCACCGTGGTCCCGGGAGCCGAGGTCCGGCCGCTGCCGCGCGCCCGCCGCCGACCCCGCACCAGGCCGTGACCGCGTCAGGACGACGCGCGTTCCACCAGCTTGGGCTCGAACACCCGGCGTTCGTGGCGGTGTTCGGCCCCGAGCGCGATCTCGTCGGCCAGCAGCCGCGCCGCGGCCTGCCCCAGCTCGTAGCCGTCGACGTGCACCGACGTCAGCGGCACGGCGGCGGTCTCGGCGGCGTCGATGTCGTCGTAGCCGACGATGGCCAGGTCGTCGGGGACGGCCAGCCCCCGGCGCAGCGCCACCTGCATGACGCCGAGCGCGAGCAGGTCGTTGGCGCAGAACACGGCGGTGGGCCGGTCCCGGGACGCGAGCAGCCGCTCGGCGGCCCGCCGACCCTGCTCGACGGTGAACGCGGCCATCTCCAGGGTGCGCAGGGTGTCGTGGGTCCTCCCGGCGCGGTCCAGGGCGCGCAGGCAGCCCGCGCGCCGGTCGGCGGACTGGCGCATGGTCAGCGGGCCGGTGACGAACGCGATGTCGGCGTGCCCGCGCCCGAGCAGGTGGGTCACGGCCTGCTCGGCTCCCACGACGTCGTCCACCGCGACGCAGCACGTGTCGGGCAGGTCGGCGACGTTGTCCAGCAGCACGACGCGCAGTCCGCGCGCCCGCAGCCCGGCCAGCCACTCGGCGGTGGGCGCCACGGGGTTGATCAGCACGCCCTGCATCCGCTGCTCGGTGATCAGGTCGAGGTAGCGGCGCTCCTTGTCCGGCGAGACGTCGCTGTTGCACAGCATGACGGCGTTGTCGAAGCCGAGCATGGTGTCCTCGCAGCCGCGCGCCACGTCGGTGAGGAACGGGTTGCGCACGTCGAACACGACCAGGCCGACCGCCTTGGTCCGGCCGCTGACCATCGTGCGGGCGGCGGCGTTGGGCAGGTACCCGAGCTGCTCGATGACCTTCAGTACGCGGGCGCGGGTGCTGGCGGCGACCCGGTCGGGGCGGTTGAGCACGTTGGAGACGGTGGCCGTGGAGACCCCGGCGGTCTCGGCCACCTGCTTGATGCCCACCGTCGACACCGTCAGACCTCCACCGCGGTTGTGCGAACCGGGATCGTACCCGCGCCGGGGTCCTCTTGAGCCGGGCGGCACGGCGCGGTGACGCGGTGCGTGCCCGGCCCGACGTGCGTCGGCTCGCGCCCGGGCAGGTCGATCACGGCCGTGGTGTTGGCCGGGACCACCGCCTCCACGGTCAGCTCGGCGCCCTCGCGCCACCAGGCCACCCGGGCCCGGCCGTAGGGCGTGTCGTGCTCGGCGGAGGCGGTGGTCAGCCCACCCCCGGGCCTGGGCGCGACGCGGATGCGCGCGTAACCGGGGGCGGCCGGCGACAGCCCGGCGACGGTGCGGTGCAGCCAGTCGGCGACCGAGCCCAGGGCGTAGTGGTTGAACGAGGTCATCTCGCCGGGGTTGACGGCGCCGTCGGGCAGCATGCTGTCCCAGCGCTCCCAGATCGTCGTCGCGCCCATCTCCACCGCGTACAGCCAGGACGGGCACTCCCGCTGCCCGAGCAGCAGGTAGGCGTCGTCCAGGTGATCGGAGCCGGCCAGCGCGTCGAGGACCACCGGCGTGCCCGCGAAGCCGGTGCCGATGTGGTGCCCGTCCGCTCGGACCAGCTCGGCCAGCCGCCGCCCGACCCGCTCGCGCAGGTCGTCGGGCACGAGGTCGAAGCGCAGGGCCAGCGCGAGCGCGGTGGGTGTGTCGGCTCCGGGCGCGTCGGCGGCCAGGTAGGTGTCGGCGAACCCGGATCTCACCCGCTCGTGCAGTGCGCGGTAGCGGGTGGCGTCGGTGGTCTCGCCCAGCACGGCGGCGGTGTCGGCCAGCACCCGTGCCGACCGCGCCGCGTAGGCGGTCGCCACCAGGTGGGCGTCGGTGCGCGCGGCCCAGGGGTCCTCCGGCGGTGCGGCGGGGTCCAACCAGTCGCCCAGCTGGCGACCCCGGCGCCAGACGCCGTCGGCGTCCAGCAGCGACTCGACCAGGTCCACCCAGGCTCGCGCGCCGGGGTACCGGGCCCGCAGCACGTCGCGGTCGCCGAACCGCTCGTGCAGCACCCACGGGGTGAGCACGGCGGCGTCCCCCCAGACCGCGCCCGGCCACGCCGGGGTCCACTCACCGGTCGGCAGCGTCGGGATGGCGGGCACGAAGAACGGCACCGTGCCGTCGGGCAGCTGGTCGGCGGCGAGGTCGGCCAGCCAGGACACCAGCAGGCCCGCGCAGTCGTGCAGGAAGGACGCGGTGGGCGCGAACACCTGGAGGTCGCCGGTCCAGCCCAGGCGCTCGTCGCGCTGCGGGCAGTCGGTGGGCACGTCGAGGAAGTTGCCGCGCATGCTCCACACCACGTTCTCGTGCAGCCGCTCCAGCGCCGGGTCCGAGCAGGCGAACCAGCCGGTGCGGCGCATGTCGGTGTGGCACACCACCGCGGTCACGTCCGCCGGGTCCAGCCCACCGGTCCAGCCGGACACCTCGGCGTAGCGGAAGCCGTGGTAGGTGAACCGGGGCTCCCACTCCTCGACGCCGCCACCGCGCGGCACGTACCGGTCGGTGGACACGGCGGCACGCAGCGGCCGGACGCACAGCTCGCCGTCCTCCAGGACCTCGGCGTGCCGCAGCACCACCTCCCGCCCCGCCGCACCGCGCACCCGCACCCGGAGCCGGCCGACGAGGTTCTGCCCGAAGTCCAGCAGGAAGCGCCCGCCGCCCTTCGCCGCGACCGACACGGGCGGCACCAGCTCCGTCCGCCGCACCGGGGGACCGGTGGGCGCCACGAGCGTGGCCGGGTCGCGCTCCACCACCTCGACCCGACCCCACGCCGAGTCGTCGAACCCCGCCCGCGACCACCCGTCCGGCTCGTCGCGGGCGTCGAAGTGCTCACCCTCGTACAGCCCGGCGGACACCAGCCCGCCGGTGCCCGCGCGCCACGAGTCGTCGCTGCCCACGACCTGCCGGGAACCGTCGGCGCAGGTGATCTCCAGCTGCACCAGCGCGCCGAGCCGGTCACCGTAGATCGCGCGGGTGCCGCCGTTGAACCCCAACCGGCCCCGGTACCAGCCGTCGGCCACCGCGACGCCCACCGCGTTGCGCCCCGGTCGCACCGACGCCGTCACGTCGTGGGTCCGGTAGCGCAGCCGGGAGTGGTAGCTGGTCCACCCCGGCGCCAGCACGTCGTCACCCACCGGCTCGCCGTTGAGCAGCAGCTCGTGCACGCCGTGCGCGGTGACGTACGCGCGGGCTCGCGCCACCGGCCCGGCCACGGTGAACTCCGTCCGCAGCAGCGGTGGCCGGGAGGCCGTGGTGGCGGGGGAGACCATGCGCGCCGACCAGTCCCGCGGTCGCAGCAAACCTGCCTCGACCGCGGTCGGCCCGCTCCACGCCGTGCTCCGCCCGTCCTCGGCCCACACGCGCACGCGGACGGTCCGGCGGTCGCGGGACCGCAACGGCGCGACCGGCCACGGCACCAGGTGCGACTGCGCGGAACCGACCCGGCCGGTGCGGCGCACCACCCCGTCGGGACCGGAAACCTCGATCTCGTAGGAAGCCTGCCGCCACCCTCCCGCCGGGTCGTCCACCGTCCACGACAGACGCGGGGTCGACTCGCCGATGCCCAGCGCTTCGCGGTGGTGCTCGGCGGTCGGTGGTGACACCCGGACGGGGGCGTCGTGACTCTGGTCGCGCACGGTGGGGATCTCCTGAGGTCCGGCAGCATCTGGCGCGACAATATGTGTAACGCTTCAATCGATCCAGTGCTTGACGGTAGTGCGTTGAGTCACCTACGGTTCGGCGACTTCTGTAAAACGTTTCAATCATGATCCCCGACTCCGTGGGGACGAGAACGGACTTCCGTCATGGCAACAGCGGTCAGCCCGCGGCGGCGCACCGGACCACCACCCGCCGCCCCCGCGACGGCACGGCGCACCCGCCGTCGCGTCAGGACGGCTCCCTGGTGGTTCATCGCGCCCGGCCTGGCGTTCTTCGCCTTCGTGGTCGTGGCGCCCAGCGTCCAAGGCGCCGGGTACGCCTTCACCGACTGGGACGGGATCAGCCCGGCGCTGGAGTTCGTGGGCCTGGACAACTTCCGCGCCCTGCTGGGCGACGAGGCGGCGCGTTCGGCGCTGGTGAACACCCTGCTGGTCGCCGCGGGCATCACCGTGGTGCAGAACGTGATCGGTCTGCTGCTGGCGCTGGGGGTGCACGCGCGGATCAAGAGCCGCAACGTGCTGCGCGTGTTCTTCTTCGCCCCGGCGGTCATCACGCCGGTGGTCACCGCGTACCTGTGGAAGTACCTGTACGCACCGGAAGGCGCGATCAACGCCCTGTTCGGCGCGGTCGGCCTGAAGTCCTGGCAGCAGGACTGGCTGGGCGACGAGGGCCTGGCGCTGTGGTCGGTGGTCGCGGTCGTCATCTGGCAGTTCGCGGGTTACTCGATGGTCATCTTCCTGGCCGGGTTGCAGTCCATCCCGCAGGAGGTGAACGAGGCCGCGTCGTTGGACGGGGCCGGACCGCTCACGCGGTTCTGGCACGTGACCAGGCCGATGCTCGCACCGGCCACCACGATCAACCTGATGCTGTCGGTGATCGGCGGGCTGAAGCTGTTCGACCAGGTGTGGGTGATGACCCAGGGCGGGCCCGGCGGGGCGACCGACACCCTGTCGACGGTCATCTACCGGCAAGCGTTCGCGTTCAACGACTTCGCCTACAGCATCGCGCTCGCCCTCGTGCTCACCGTGCTGGTCGCGGTGATCAGCGCGGTGCAGTACCGCGGGCTCAACCGGCAGGAGGGCAACCTGTGAACCGCTACACCTGGCGCACCGCCGGCCTGGAGGCCGTGATGGTCGCCGCCGCGCTGGTGTTCGCCTTCCCGATCTACGTGCTGGTGTCGTTGTCGCTGCGGCAGCCCGGCGACCAGAGCTCCCCGCTGGCGCTGTCGGCGCCGACCCTGGCCAACTACGGTGACGCCTGGCAGCAGGCCGGTCTCGGCGCCGCGCTGCTGACCAGCACCTTCATCACGGTGTCCAGCGTGGTGCTGGTCGTGGTCCTGTCCGCGATGGCCGCCTACCCGCTGGCCCGCGGCACCCGCGCGTGGTCGAAGGCGGTGTTCCTGCTGTTCATGCTGGGCCTGCTGCTGCCGTTCCAGCTCGCCCTGATCCCGCTGTACCAGACCATGCGCGACCTCGGCCTGCTGGGCAACCCGGTGGCGCTGGTCGTGTTCTACACCGGGCTGCAGATGCCCTTCTCGGTCTTCCTCTACACCGGTTTCCTGCGCGCCCTGGACCCCGGTTACGAGGAAGCGGCGCTGATCGACGGCTGCGGCCCGCTGCGGGCCTTCTTCTCCGTGGTGCTGCCGCTGATGCGACCCATCACCGGCACGGTCGTCATCCTCAACGCCATCTTCGTCTGGAACGACTTCCTCACCCCGCTGCTGTACCTCAGCGGCACCGAGCAGCAGACCGTCCCGGTCGCCCTCTTCGGCTTCGTGGGCCAGTACGTCTCCCAGTGGCCGATGGTCTTCGCCGGGCTCGTCATCGGGATCGCCCCGGTGCTGCTCGTCTACCTCGCGATGCAGAAACGCGTCATCCAGGGGTTCGCCGGTGGCCTGAAGGGCTGACCGCCTCTTTCACCACCACCCCGCACACCGCCAACCACCGTCACACCCGGAGCACAACGATGTCCTCGTCCAAGCGCGCCCTCGTGGGCGCCGCGATCACCGCCACCGCGCTGCTGCTGTCCGCCTGCGGATCAGGCTCGTCGGCATCCGACCCCGACTCGCTCAAGGTCGCCGCCAACGCCACCGACCGCGCCTCCGTGGACGCCGTCGTGGCGGCGTTCGAGCAGGAGAACCCCGGTGTCGAGGTGACCGTCACCTACGCCGACACCGACCAGTTGCAGAGCACGCTGCGCACCCAGTTGTCCTCCGGCACCGGCCCGGACGTGTTCACCGTCTGGCCCGGCAACGGCAACCCCGGCGCCCTCCAGGTCCTCCAGCCCGCCGGCTACCTCGCCGACCTCAGCGGCGCGTCCTTCGTCGCCGCCATCCCCGAGGCGTCCAAGCCGGTCACGCAGGTCGACGGCAAGACCTACGTCGTGCCCGCCAACTACAGCGGCATCGGCGTCATCTACACCCGGAAGGCGCTCGACGAGATCGGTGGGCAGGAGCCGAAGACCTGGGACGAGCTGCTCGCGCTGTGCGGCAAGGCCCGTGACGGCGGCAAGGTGCTGCTCGCCCTCGGCATCCAGACCCCGTGGGTCACCCAGCTGGTCACCTACGCCCTGGCCGCCACCACAGTGTTCGCCGACAAGCCGACGTTCGGCCAGGACATGGCCGCGGGCAAGGAGAAGTTCGCCGGCTCCGGCTGGAAGACCGCGCTGGAGAAGTACCTGGAGATGAACGAGCGCGGGTGCTTCAGCGACAAGCCGCTGGGCACCAGCTACGAGACTTCGCTCAAGGACGTCGCCCAGGGCAAGGCCGTCGGTGTCGTCCAGGTCGCCAGCAGCCTGTCCTCGGTGCGCAAGGAGGCGCCGGACGCCGACGTCCGCATGTTCCCCCTGCCCGCCGACAACGACCCCGCCAAGACCCGCATGCCCGGCGCGGTGTCCGCCGCCTACGGCGTCAACGCCAAGAGCGGCAACGCCGACCTGGCCCGGAAGTTCGTCGAGCTGCTCGGTTCGGAGAAGGGCCAGAACCTCTACAACGAGAAGGGCGGCACGCTGCCGGCCATCCCGAACGCCTCGTTCAAGGCCGACCCGGCCCTGACGCTGCTCGACCAACACCTGCGCAACGGCACCACGGTGGCGTTCATGGACCAGTACTGGCCCACCCCGAAGGTCCAGCAGGAGCACTTCACCCAGATCCAGAAGCTGTTCTCGGGCAGCACGTCCGTCGACGACGTCCTCACCACCCTCGACAAGGTCTACGCCGCCAAGTAACCGCCTCCTCGCGCTGAAAGGTTGAGATGGATCGCCGTAGCTTCATATCAGCCACTGTCCTCACCGCCCTCACCACCGCCGTCACCGCCGGCACGTCGACCGCCGCGCCTCCCGGGCGCGGCGCCCGTGCCGCCGCCGACCCGCGTGCCGAGCAGATGCTGGCGCGCATGACCCCAGCGCAGAAGGTCGCGCTGATCCGGTGCGACTTCGCCGCCTTGGCCGGCCTCGGCATCCCGGCGCTCAGCATGGCCGACGCCTCGGCCGGCCTGCGCGGCGAGACCGGGGTCACCGCCTTCCCCGTACCGCTCGCCCAAGCCGCCACCTTCGACCCCGCCCTCGTCGGCCGCATGGCGAGCTCGATCGCCACCGAAGGACGCGGCAAGGGTTTCAACAACCTGTTCGCGCCCACGGCCGACATCACCCGCAGCTGGCACTTCGGCCGCCAAGCCGAGGGCTTCGGCGAAGACCCGCACCTGTCGGGCGCACTCGCCACCGCGGCCACCACCGCGCTGCAACAGGGCAAGGTCGTGGCCACCCTGAAGCACTTCGGCGCCTACACCCAGGAACTCGACCGCTTCACGGTGGACGTCAAGGTCTCCGAACGGGCCTTGCACGAGGTGTACCACGCCCCGTTCCGCACCGCGATCGAGGCCAACCCCCTGACCTCGGTCATGATCGCCTACCCGAAGGTCGACGGCGTCTACGCGACGCAGAACCCGGTGCTGTTCGACGACCTCAAGCGGCTCATCGGTTTGCAGGGCTACACCGTGCCCGACTTCTGGGCCGGTGACGACCAGGTCGCCGCCGCCAAGGCCGGCACGGACCTGGCCGGCCTCGGGCCCGGCGGCGTCAAGGTCACCGCCGACGAACTGGCCCGCACCGTCCCCGCGGCGCGCATCGACGACGCCGCGCGCCGCATCCTGGCCACGATGTACGCCTGCGGCCTGTTCGACAACCCGCTGCCACAGCCCGCGCCGGTCGTGAGCACGCCCGCGCACCAGGCACTGGCCCACGACCTCGCCGTGCACTCCACCGTGCTGCTCGCCAACCGGGGCGTGCTGCCCCTGGCGCCATCGGTGAAGTCCCTGGCGGTCATCGGCGTGGCCGACACGGGAGCCATCACCGGTGTCTCAGGCTCGACCTACGTCGACCCCGGCACGTGGACCACCCCGTTGCAGGCCATCCGGGCCCGCGCCGGGTCCGCAGTCACCGTCACCACCTCACCCGGAAGCCTCGGCGACGTACCGCTGCCCGTCGTGCCCGCCACCGCCCTGCCCGGCGGCCTGACCGGCGCCTTCTACGCCGGAGCCACCCCGACCGGCACCCCGGTCGCCACCCGGACCACCCCCACGCTCGACTTCGGCCAGGCGCCCGTGACCGGGCTGCCCGCGGTGTGGTCGGCGCGGTGGACCGGCACCCTCAACCCCACCACCACCGGCCTGCACCGCTTCTCCCTGCTCGCCTCCGGCACCGCCAAGCTGGTCATCGACGGCAGGACCGTCGTCTCCGGCACGCGGCACATGCGCCGCTTCTTCCTCGGCCCGTTCGACTACCCGCTCCAGGGCGCCGTGCGGCTCACCGCCGGTCGCCGGGTGAGCATCACCATCGAGTACACCAACGCCACCGCCGAGCACGGCCAGAGCGCCCTCACGCTCGGGTGGCAGCCGAACTCGCTCATCCCCGCCGCCGTCACCGCGGCCAAGGGGTCCGACGCCGCCGTCGTCGTGGTCAACCGCGTCGCCGGCGAGGACATGGACCACCACACGCTGTCCCTGCCCGGCGACCAGGACGAGCTGATCGCCGCCGTGGCCGCGGCCAACCCGAACACGGTGGTCGTGCTCAACACCGACGGCCCGGTCGCCATGCCGTGGCTGGACTCGGTGCGCGCCGTCGTGCAGGCCTGGTACGGCGGACGGGGCATGGGCACCGCCCTGGCCGCCGTGCTGTTCGGCGACACCGACCCCGCCGGTCGGTTGCCGGTCACCTTTCCCGCGTCCGAGGCGCAGGGACCGGCGACGACCCCGGCGACCTACCCCGGCGTGAACGGGGTGGTGCGCTTCGACGAGGGCGTCCACGTCGGCTACCGCTACTACGACCGCGCCGGTCAGGAACCGCTGTTCCCGTTCGGCCACGGCCTGTCCTACACGACCTTCGCCCTGGGCGAGCTGACCGCGTCCTGGGCCGGCGGCACGCTGTCGACCAGCGTGACCCTGACCAACACCGGCACCCGGTCCGGCTGGCAGACCGTGCAGCTCTACGCGGCCCTGCCGTCCTCCGCCGGAGCCGAGGTGCGCCGACTCGTCGGCTTCCGCAAGGTGCACCTCGCCGCCGGTCAGCGGAGCACCGTGGGCATCGCGGTACCCGCGAGGGCGTTGTCGGTGTGGGACGCCTCCGCCGACCGGTGGGTCCTGCCCCCTGGTCTCCACACCCTGTCGGCGGGCACCTCGTCCCGCGACCTGCCTGTCCGCCGGACGATCACCCTGTAGCCGGTGCGAGCCGGGCCCACGCCGTCGGGCCCGGCTCCACCCGTCGACCGGAGCGCCCTTGTCCCGCACGACAACGCCACGAACCGTCCGAGCCGCACTGCGATGTCATGCCCGGTGCACGCGCACGGGAAGGGAGTCCCACGTGCGCAGCGCGTTGTTGTGGTGCCGCCTGGTCGGTCGCAAGCCCGGCACCACCCTCGACGGATCGGCGCGCACCGAGCGCACGACGACGCCGAGCGCGCCGACCGGGACACCGCCGTCACCGCGCACGGCGACGGCCACCGAGCACGACCCCAGGCTGTCGTCGCGGTGCAGCGCTCCCCAGGCCACCAGCTCGGCGGCGAGCCGGTGGGCGGTCGACGGCGGCAGCCGCGCCCGTCGGGCCAGTTCGGTGATGCGCAGCCTCCGGTGCGTCGGGTCGAACGCGCCCAGCAGCGCCAACGCCCTCCCGGTCACCGACTGCGGTGCGGGACTGCCGTCGTCCACCACGTCCGCTCTCCTCCCGCGTTCCGGCGTTGTCGTTCGGTCAGGGAGTGCCGGCTGGGACGCCCGTGCGCAGAAGCCTGGTCACGCCGCCGAGGACCACCGCGACGACACCGATCACCACCAGGGCCGAGGACAGCCCGTCGAGAGCACCCGACAGCGCCAGGACCACGAGCGGGCAGGCGAACTGGCCGATGAACAGGGCTGCGGTCCACACACCGGTGCCGCGACCGCGCTGGGCGAAGGTCAACGGTCCCAACGCCCAGGTGACCAGCGCCGGCAGCAGCAGACCGTTGCCCAGACCCGCCACGACGGCGCCCACGACGACCCAGGTCGTGCTCGGCGCGAAGGCCAGGACACCCAGCCCGATCCCCGACAGCGCGAAGGCCAGGGGGACCGTGGTCGCCGGACCGCGCGGAGCCAACCGGGGGAACACGAAGGCGCCCGCCGCGGTCGCCAGCGAAGCCAGCGCGCTGATCAGGCCGATGGCGGCGGTGGAGTCGACACCGATGCCGTCCAGCACGTAGGACAGCTCGACGATCAGGGTGTAGAAGACCAGTCCGCCTGCCAGCGTCACCCCGATCGGGACGGCCAGCCGCCGCCACGGCAGCACGACCTCCGTCCCCGGTGAAGCCCGGCGCTCGGCGGGTTCCCACAGGTGTCGAGCCGCCAACACGGCCAAGGGCAGGCTCGCGGCGTACAGCCAGAACGGGGTCCGCCACCCCTGCGCGCCCAACAGGCCGCCCAAGGCGAAGAACACGGTGGCCGCGACGGTCGTGCAGACGGTTTGCAGCCCGAAGTAGCGCTCCCGCTCCGGACCGTGGAAGTAGTCGGCCAGCAGGGTGGTGCAGCACGTCATGATCGCGGCCTCGGTGACGCCGACCAGGACCCGGCTGACCACGATCGACTCCAGCGACGGCAACCACAGCGGCGCGGTGCCGAAGAACCCGTACGCGACCAGCGCCACGACCAACAGGCGCTTGCGCCCCGCGCGCTCCAGGAGACGACCCGCTACCGGCGCCGTCAGACCGATCATCAACGCCGGCGCGGTGAGCACGATCGGCGCGAGCGCCGCGACCCCCGCGGTGCCCGCGAACGCCACCTGGATGGCCGGCAGCACCGGCGCGAGCAGCACCGCACCGAGCACCGACAGGCAACTCGACAGCAACAGGACGAGCGCTTGGAGACGTCCCGCCGGTCGGCCCGCCGCGGAATCGGCGGCGGTCGCGCCGACGAGGGGGACGGCGGCGGGATCGTCAACGGGTCTGTCGACGGCTTGCCCGGGACGCGCGGCTGGGTCCGACACTGGGCTCTCCGATGGATCTGGTTGCCGGTCCCCGGTGACCGGCATCACTGGTCTCACAGTCTCGGCACCCCCGTCGGAATGCGGAAATCACTTGTGCTGACCCCAGGTATCGATTCCGTGGATGGCGGGGAGCGGTCGCCGGGCCACCGTCGTCCCCGTCGGCTGCCGGTGTTCGGGCAACCGCCATTCGGCGTGACCTTGGTTCACACTTTCCAGTGAACACACGAATCCGTCGACCGGACAGGCACTTCCTCGGACATCATGGAAAACACCGTTGCCGGACAAGGCGATGGGACGACGGCGCGATTCCATCCGGTGTCGTGTCGTCATTTTCGACAGGAGAAGGAAACGTGAACCATCCTCAAGCGGCGTTGAGCCGGGTCGATCTCGTCTTCAGCTTGTTCGACGCCAACGGTTCCGGCGAGATCGAGGCGCACGACTTCGAGGTCATGGCCCGCCGGGTGGTCGAGGCGGCGCCGCAGTCCGACGCGGCGGCGAAGAGCGCGATGACCGCGGCGTTCCACCGCTACTGGAAGACCCTGGCGGAGGAGCTGGACGACGACCGCAACGGCAGCATCAACCGCGAGGAGTTCGAGGACAGCGTGCTGTCGCCCGAGCGGTTCGAGTCCACGATCGACGAGTTCGCCCGGTCGTTGGCCCGGTTGGGTGACCCGGACGGTGACGGCCTGATCGAGCGGCGGGTGTTCACCGCGCTGATGACCGCGATCGGGTTCGAACGGCAGAGCATCGACGCGCTGTTCGACGCCCTGGAGCCCGACCGGGACGATCAGATCTCCGTGTCGGCCTGGGTGAGCAGCATCCAGGACTTCTACCGGCCGGACGCGGCCGGCATCCCGGGTGACCGGTTGGCGTCGAGCGTCGCCGGGTGACGACGGACGTCGGACTCGCCGTGGGCCGGGGCACGGGCCCCGAACTCGCGGCGGTCTTCGAGCGGGTGGTGGACCGGCTGGGGCAGCTGCACGGCGTCACGCCGGTCATCACCCGCTCGCCCCGGGTCTACCACTCCTACCACTCGTTACGCGCCGAAACCGGCGGGATCGCGGACATGCGCCGGCTCACGGGGGACGACGCCTGGCACTACGAGCGTTTCTGTCGGGCCTTGGCCCGGCGGGGCGTCACCGCGGTGTTCCGCACGGCCGTCAACGCGCAGTCGCTGTACCTGGTCAGGCAGCGCCTGCGGGCGGTGAAGGTCGACGTGATCTCGGCGCCGGGGTCCTCGCCCGACGAGGCGCTGCTGCTCGTCCGGGACGAGGCGCAGGGCTTCTACACCGGCGAGAACCGGCACACACCCGGCGTGGTCACCCGCACGATGCAGTTCAGCCAGGAGATCACCGACGCCGTCATCGCCCACGCCGTGGCACGAGGGCGGCGGCAGTGGCCGGACGGCGGCGCCGACCGGATCGTCATGGCCTACAAGTTCCACCTGCTCGACGGCGCCCTGGAGGACTGGGTGCGCGCCGCGGCCGAACGGCACGGCGTGCGGATCGAGCTGAGCCAACCCGACACCGTGAACCGGAACCTGATCCAGCACGGGTTACCCAGGCGGACGGTCGTGGTGGCCGGCAACGAGTGGGGCGACATCATGCACGTCGTCCTGCTGGACCGCTACGGCGCGGACAGGCAGGAGAACCGCTGCACCGAGAACGTCCACCTGCACCCCGACCTGGCCGGGCTGGTGGAGTACCAGACCGTGCACGGCTCCGCCGACGACCTGACCGGCCGCGACACCGTCAACCCGGTGGCCACCGCGCGCGCCGCGGCGGTCATCGTCGAACGGCACTGCGGCGGCACGGGCGCGATCGAGTCGACCGAACGCGCGCTCGCCGCCGTGACCGCCCGCGGCGTGCGCACGCCGGACCTCGGCGGGCAGCACTCGACCACCGCCGTGGTCGACGCGCTGCTCACCGAGCTGTCCCACCGCGGTGCCGGGCGACCGGTGAGGCTGGAGGCCGGTTCGTGAGCCGGACGGCGTTGGTCGTCGTGGACCTGCAGAACGACTTCTGCACCGGACCGGTCGCGACAGCCAGGTACCGCAAGGACCCCGCACGCCTGGACGCGGTGACGACCAACGCCGCCCGCGCGGTCGACCTGGCGCGCGACCGCGGCACCGAGGTGGTGTTCGTCCGCTTCGTCGGCGACGTCGGGCACCAGGGCCCGAGCTGGCGCCGCCGCAACGAGCGCAACGGCCGGGCGCCGACCTGCGTCGAAGGCACCTGGGGCGCGGAGTTCCACAAGGTCACCCCGGCGCCGGGCGAGCTCGTGGTCACCAAGCACGCGTGCTTCGACGCGTTCCTGACCGCCGGCTTCGAGCAACACCTGCTGCGGCGGGGCATCGGGCACCTGGTGTTCGCCGGCGTGTACGCGGACGTGTGCGTGGACTCGACCGCCCGCACCGCCTTCCAGAAGGGCCTGCACATCACGCTGCTGGTCGACTGCACCACCAGCCTGCTGCAGCGCGACGAGGACACCGTGCGGTTCATGGCCGAGCTGTACGGGGCCCGCACCACCACCCACGACCACCCCGACACCTGGTGCGACCCCCTCGGACGGGAGGACGAGCGGTGCTCGGTGACGGCGTCGCACTGACCGCCCTCATGGTCGCCGCGGCCCGCGCGATCGAAACCCACCGCCCGGACTCCCTGGCCCGCGACGACTACGCCGAGCACTTCGTGCGAGCCTCGCCCGCCTCCGCGAACTGGCCCGTGCACCCCCGCGACGTCCCGGACGGCGACGCGAACCCCCTGTGGGGCAGGCTCGCCCGCTACTTCGGGCTGCGCACCAGGATGCTGGACGACGTCGTGCTCGACGCGGGCAACCGCCAGGCCGTGCTGCTCGGCGCCGGCCTGGACACCAGGGCCTTCCGCCTCGACTGGCCAGCCGGCTCCGTCGTCTTCGAGTTCGACCAGGCCCCCGTGCTGGCCTTCAAGCAACAAGTCCTGGACAGCCTCGGCGCACACCCGCGCGTCACCCGCCACCCGATCACCGCCGACCTCCGCGACGACTGGGCCGGGCTCCTTCCCGGGTTCCGACCGGACGAACCCACCACCTGGTTGGCCGAAGGCCTGCTGCTGTACCTGCCCGGCGACGCCGAACGCCGCCTGATCGACACCGTCGACCGCCTGTCCGCACCCGGCAGCACCCTGGCCTACGAGGTCAAGCTGGTCCGCGAACACCCCGCCGTCCGCGACAACCCCGTCTACACCTCGACCAAGACCCAGACCGGGATCGACCTGCTCGCCCTCTTCAGCGACGAACCCCGCCCCGACTCGACCGCTGCCCTCACCGCCCGCGGCTGGACCACCCAGGTCCACACCCCGTTCGACTTCACCCACCACCACGGCCGCGGGCCACTGCCCGAACCCCACGACGCACTGGCCGCCAACCGCTGGATCACCGCCACGAAGACCTGACCGGTCCCGCCCACCCGCCATCACCCGAAGCGGTGTTGCCCGTTCACGACCGGGTTGCCGATCCAGCCGGCGCCGGGATGGTGCGCGAGCCTGGACTTCGGTGGCGGTCGCCCGCCGACCGCCGCCGTGGTCACCGCCGCCGTGTGGGGAAGTCGGACAATGCGCAGTTCCTGGACGCCGCGAAGCCGTCGTGGTCGAGTGGCCTTGCTCGTCGCGCTCGTGTGGTCGGTCTCGGCGTTCGCCGTGGTTCCGGTCGCGGCGCGGCCGGCGGGATCGCTCGTCCGTGCCCACGTGGACGTGTTGTTCATCGGTGCGCACCCGGACGACGAGTTCCAGTCGCTCGCCGCGTTCGGTCAGTGGATCGAGTACCGCGGCCGGAGCGTGGGCGTCGCGACGATCACCCGAGGCGAGGGCGGTGGCAACGCCGTCGGTCCGGAGGAGGGTGCGCCGCTGGGTCTGCTGCGCGAGGGGGAGGAACGCCGGGCGGTGGGGCTGGTCGGCGTCAAAGACGTGTACTACCTGGACAAACCCGATTTCTGGTACACGTTGTCCGCGCCGTTGACAGCTTCGGTGTGGGACGGGCCGCCGCAGGAGGCCGACACCCTGGAACGGCTCGTGCGGTTGATCCGGGCGACCACGCCGAAGGTGGTGGTGACGATGGACCCCCACCCGTTCGGGCAGCACGGAGCCCACCAGCTGGCCGGGCGGTTGGCGGCGGAGGCGTTCCTGCGAGCGGGCGACGCCAACGCCTTCCCCGATCAGATCACCCGTGAGGGGTACCGGGTCTGGCAGGCCGACCGGTTGCTCGCGCAGTACTGGGGCTTCGACGGACCTGTCGGCCAGGGCTGCGCGACGGCCGACCTGGCGGACCCCCGTAGCGGTCTGCCGCTGGAGGGCGTGTGGGAGGGAACCTGGTCCCGCAGGCACCACAGCACGTGGGCGCAGCGGGAACGTGACGCGGCCCGGGTGTACGTCTCGCAGGGTTTCGGCGCACTGCCCAAGCGGATCGAGAAGCCGAGGGATCAGTTGGGCTGCGACTGGTTCACCGTGCTGGCGGATGGCGGCAAACCCGTCCCACCGCGCTCGGACCGGGAGCTCAAGCCGCTCTACGACGAGTTCACCCGGTGGGCGGTCGGGATCGGGATGCCGTGGCTGGCGGACGGGGCGCAACCCGACTACCCCGCCAACCCGGCCACCACCGTCGAGCAGGCCGTCGGGCAACCGGTCGTGGACGGCGAGCGCGACGAGGAGGAGTACCCCGGTGAGGAGTTGCGCCTCGGGTACTGGGAGGGCGATGAGTGCGTGGACGACAACGACTGCTCGGCCACCGCGCACCTGTCCCGCCACGGCGACCACCTGTACGCGTTCTTCGACGTCACCGACGACGTGCGCGGCACGGCGTTGCCGTCGAGCGACTGCAAGCGGCACTGGCGCACCGACTCGGTGGAACTGACCGTGGATCCACGCGGCCGGTCCGACGACACGTCCACCACCTACAAGCTGGCCGTGCTGCCCTTCACCGAGGACGGCCGCTCCTGCGCGTCCAGGGACGCCGACCAGCACCAAGGGCCGGCGCACGGTGTCGAGCACGCGTCCGTCCTGCGGGACACCGGCTACACCGTCGAGGTGAGGGTCCCGATCGCCGCGCTGCCGGACGAGGTGGACCCGGAGGCGGTGACGGTCAACGCGCTGGTCTACGACTCCGACAGCCAGGACAGGACGGGGAAGTCCCGGTTGGCGTGGTCGCCGTTCGGCAGCGCCCAGGCCGACCCGTACGCGTGGGGCCCGGCCCGGTTGCCGGACTACACCCCACCGGCACGAGCGAAGGCCGAGCCGGTCATCCCGACCGAAGCCGCGTCCAGCTGCCACTCCCGCGCGTCACGGCTGCAGAGCGCCCGCACCGGCGTTCCGCTGGGTGTCGGACGCCCGCCGGTGCGCTGTCACCGGGAAGCCGCACCCGGTGCCGGTCTCGACCCGCCGCGGAGCGAAGTCGCGGGCGGCGGCGAAGGGCTCGGCCGACAGCGCGTTGCCCGCGGGTGAGCTCTCCCGGTCGGGTGTGCCGATCCGCCGCACAGGCGAACCACCACACGACGACCCCATCGCCTACCGGTGTTGTCGTCGAGGTTGACCTGGTCGAGGGCCGCGTCCGTGAGGTCGGCGCCACGGAGGTCGCAACCCCGCACCGAGGCATCGGACAAGTCGGCGTTCCGCAGGTCGGCGTCGCGCAGATCAGTCTCGATGAGGGTGGCATCGCGCAAACTCGCCCTCTGGAGGTCCGCACCGCGCAGATCCGCGCCCGTCAGGTCGGCCATGTCCAACTCGGCCTCGTGCAGATCGGGTTTGACCTCGGGGTGCTCCTCCCGCCACGCGTTCCACTCCTCCACGCTGCGCTTGAGCAGATCAACCTGCTGCTGCGCTGCCATCACCATCTCCCGTCCAGTCGACGAACCTCTCCGTGAGCCTGACCGGATCGGCCCGTCCCCGAACCGGCCGACGTCCCGCTGCACCGGTTCGTGCGACCCCCGAGTGGCGCAGGGCCGTGGGCTGTTGGCGGACGTGGCACGGGCAGGCGCAGCAATTCGCGGCCGGGGTGTAGCGGGGGAGTGGTAGCAGGCGATCACGTTGGTGTTCGCGTCCGCAGGCGAGGGGATTCAGATGTTCCGATCCGCAGGTGTTCTGGTGGCGGCGTTGCTCGTCGCGGTAGGGGCAGCCGGCCTGTCGAGCACCGCCGTGGCCGAGGCGATCTACGACCCGAGCGTTCAGCTCCTCACCCCCACCGCGGGCTCGCACGTGGAGGTGGGCGTTCCGCTGCAGATCAGCGGCTCGGCGCACTACGGGACGACGGACTTCTCGGAATGGGCCGAGATATCGTTCGACGGGGGCGAGACCTGGGACTACGTGGACATGCCGCCCACCTCGCAGAACTGGCAGTACCTCTACACGCCCACCGTCGAAGGTGATCTCAGGATCGCCACGCGTGCGCACGATTACGGGTACACCGGGCTGCCTAGGTTCACCGTCGTGCATGTCGGCGGCCCGTCGACGATGAAGCCCGTCGACTGCGGCGTGATCCTCGGGTGCCGGCCTTTCGTCGCCGACGTGTACCCGACCGTGGACGTCGACCCCCAGCCGGTCGAACTGGGTCTGGCCTTCCAGGTGGACCGGCCTGGGCAGATCACCCACGTGGAGGTCACCCGGCCCGGCAATCCTCCGACGCCGGTCCGCGTGCGGCTGTGGAACTCGACGGGTGACGTACTCGCCGATGTGACCGGCGTCCCGATGTACGGCTACCGGGTCTCGCTGCCGCAGAACACGCAGGTCGCCGCCGGTGAGCGCTACGTCGTGTCGTACTCCACCGAGGGCCTTCCCTACCGGTCGACGGAGTGGCAGTTCAGCGGCGAAGTGGTGTCCAACCCGTTCCGGCTCCCGGTCTCGGCGGGTGTCCACAGCTACGACGGCGGTTTCCCGACCGAGTCGTGGCACCACAGCAGCTACGGCATCGTGCCGGACTTCGCCGGCTGATCCGCCTGCTGCGGCTGGATCAGCTTGACGGGTCATCACAGCCGGTCAAGCGACGTGTCCGTGCTTCGTTGACGAGCCTGCCCGCCGTGCACCCGCGAGGTTACGGTCGAGCCATGAGCACCGGACAGGACGTGCGAGCATGGCTGCGTCAGTGCGGAGCCGAGTCGATCGACCACCCTGGTGGCACTCTCTACGCCCACCTGTCACGCGTCCACGACCGCCTCGGCGGACTGGGGTTGGGCGCCGACGTGAGGTTGGCCGGCTTGGCGCACGCGGCGTACGGCACGGACGGTTTCGCCCTCGCGCTGCTCGATCCCGCCGATCGCACCACGCTGAGGGACCTCATCGGGGAGTCGGCGGAGAGGTTGGTCTACCTGTACGGCGCTTGTGACCGCGACCTCACCTGGCCTCGACTGGCCGACACCGGCGAGGTCTGGAACCGCTTCACGGGCGGGAGCGAGCGCTTGGACCGCGACTGGCTGCGCCCGTTCGTCGACCTGAGCATCGTCAACGAACTGGACGTGGTCGAACAGGATCCGGCGGTGGCGCGGAAGCACGGCGACTACTTCCGGTCGCTGTTCACCTCGTGGGCACGGGTCGCCTCCGCTCAGGTCACAGCCGAGGCCGAGCGGGTACTGGACTTCGACACCGCGACGGCGGGTCGGGCGGGCGCTCCGCCCCAGCACTGAACGGTGGGACGCGCGGGGCGGTGATGCGCGGTGCCGCCGGGTTCGGCTGGTGCCGGCTACTCGTCCCCACCCCAGGTGCCGAGGACCGCGAGCGCTGCCTCGCCCTCGTCGAAGGCGGAGAACAGGTCCGGCTCCGCCGCGCGCCCTTCGCGGAGCAGCAGGACCACGGGTCGGTCCCCGTCGTCGGTGGCGGGGTCGAAGTCGGTGGTGATCTCCCGGCGCAGCAGGAGCACACCGCCGTCCACCAGCGGGGCGTCGCGCAGGTGGACCGCGAGGTCGTCCCGGTGCTCGCGCACCATGCGGTCGTACACCTCGGGGGAGGTCAGCAGCAGCACGGCCAACCGGTCGGCGACGCGTTCGCAGCGCACTCCCAGGTCGAAGGGGAGCAGGTAGAACACGCCTTCCTCCCCTTCGTGGCCCCGGTCCAGCAGCATGTCCACCACCCGTTGGCCGGGGTCGTCCGAGGTGGGGTCGATCCCGATGAGGACCAGCTCGGCCTCGTCCGCCTCGCCGTCCTCCAGCGCCGGCACGGCGGTGATCCACATCTGTTCCGCGTCACCCATGCCGGTGATCCAAGCCCACCTCCGTTCCCCTCCGAACAGCGGGCGGGGTGGATCTCGGCGACCCGCCGTGGAATGGGGTTCGTGCGAGCGGGTCAGGCGGTGCGCAGGGGAAGGGTGGCGAGCACGGTGCGCTGGATCGCCACGGCGGCGGCGCCGCGGGCCCAGAGCGTCGGGTCGTCGTTGAGGAAGCGCAGGTCGATCGGGGACGCCTCGGCGTGGCGGGCCTGGGTGATGCCCGCCCGCACGCGTGCCTCGGCGACCTGGGCGAGGCGGATGCCCTCGCCGGTGAGGATGATCCGCTCGGGTTGGGCGATGTTCGCGACGGCCGCGATCAGCGTGCCGAACGCGTGCCCGGCCCGGCCGACGATCTGGTCGGCGACCTGGTTCCCGGCTTCGGCGAGGTCGAGCACCTCGTCGTAGGTGACGGGCCGACCCAGGGTCAGGGCGGCCTGCGACTGGATGGCGTCGGTGGTGAGCAGGGATTTCACGCAGCCGCGGTGCCCCTCGGGGCAGACCGGGCCGAGCGGGTCGATGGGGAAGTGCCCGAGCAGGCCCAAGCCCGAGTCCGGGCCGCCGACCAGCCGGTCGTGCACCACGAGCCCGCCACCGACGCCCGCGCCGATGGTGAGCACGGCGAAGCTGTCCACGTCCCGGCCGTCGCCGAACCAGTGCTCGGCCTCCAGCAGGGCGTCGAGGTCGTTGGACACCACCGCCGGCCTGCCGGTCGCCCGACCGACCGCCGCGCTGAGGTCGACGTCCTGCCAGTGCAGGAACACCGCCTGGCGGACGCGGGCGAAGTCGTGCACCACACCGCCTATGCCGATGCCGATCGCGGTGACCGGTCGGGCCGGGTCGTCCAGGGCGGCGACCAGGGCGGCGACCTGGGCCACCACCGCCTCCGGCGCGTGGTCGGCGATCTCGACGGTGGCGCTGTCGAGGATGTCGGCGCGCAGGTTGGTCAGCACGCCGTAGGCGCGGAACCCGGCGAGCTTGATGCCGATGAACCGCTGCACCTCCGGGTCGACGTCCAGCGGCTGCAACGGTCGCCCGCCGCCGCGCGGGTTCGGCGTGTCCACCTCGCGCAGCAGGCCGGCGTCCATCAGCGGCTTGGTCAGCCGGGTGAGGCTCGCCGTCGACAGGCCCAGGCGGTCCGCCAGCTCCGAGCGGGCCAGCGGTCCGTGGAGCAGGACTTCCAGCGTCACGCGGCGAGCGGAGGGCAGCAGGGGTGCCCAGGGTGAGGCGGCGTCGAGCACCGTGCGCTCCTCGTCGAGGTCAGGGTTAACCGGAACGCAATAGTACCGCGACGAAACTACCTGACAAGACCCTCTACGTGACGAAAACGTGACTAGCTGCGGGTTGACGCGTTACAGTCGCATCGCCCTTAATGTTGCGACAAAGAAAACCCCGGTAGGCGACGCCGCCGTCGCGACTCTGGAGGACCGACATGCGCAAGCACCCCCTACGGCTGGCCACCGCGGTGGCCGCCGCCTTGGCGCTGGTGATGACCGGGTGTTCGAGCGGAGGTGACTCCGGCGACTCGAACACGCTCAAGGTGTGGTGGTGGGAGACCGACGACAGCGCGCTGTCGGCCGCCTGGAAGCAGGCCGTCTCGATCTTCGAGGCCGAGCACCCCGGCGTCGTGGTCGAGCAGGAGCTCAAGACCTACGAGCAGATGCAGCAGTCCGGCCAGCTCATCCTGGACTCCGACGACACCCCCGACGTGCTGGAGTACCTGAAGGGCAACGCCACCGCCGGCGTGGTCGCGAAGGCGGGTCTGCTCACCGACCTGACCGAGGTCGCCACGACCCGCGGCTGGAAGCTCGACAACAGCGCCCAGGACGTCGGCCTGTACGACGACAACGGGCTGATGGGGTCGGGCAAGCGGTACGGCATCACGAACTACGGCGAGTACGTCGGCGTCTGGTACAACCAGGACCTGTTCGCCCGGCACGACGTGCGGGTGCCGGCGACGCCGGCCGAGTTCGAGAACGCCCTGAAGACCTTCGCCGACAAGGGCGTCACGCCGCTCGCGCTCGGCTCGGCCGACTACCCCGGCCCGCACCTGCTGTACTCCCTGGCGCTGGCGCACATGGACCAGCGGTCCCTGGCCGCCTACCAGCGGTTCGAGGGCGAAGTGGACTGGTCGGCGTGGGAGAAGGCCGCCACGACCATGCGCCGGTGGGTGGACGAGAAGTTCATCAGCACCGACTCCACCGGCATCCCGGCGCAGGACGCGGGCAACGCGTTCATCGCGGGCCAGTACCCCATGTTCGTCTCCGGCACCTGGTGGGCCGGGCAGATCGCCGAGCAGCCCACGTTCAAGACCGGCCAGTTCCTGTTCCCCGGCAACGAGCTGCACCCCGGCTCCGGCGGCAACCTGTGGGTCGTGCCCGCGAAGGCGAAGAACAAGGACCTCGCCTACGACTTCCTGGAGATCACCCAACGACCCGAGGTGCAGAACCTCCTGGCCGACAAGGGCGGGGTGCCGGTCGCGCCCGAGCCCGGTTCGGCCAGCTCGGCGATGGGCCTGCTGGTCGGCGACCGGTTCACCGAGCTGCTGTCCGGCGACGACGGCGGGCTGGCGCTGTACCCGGACTTCCCGGTGGCCGGGCTCAACGACGTCCTGGTCGCCAACACCACCGACCTCGTCGGCGGTGACGCGAGCCCGCGCCAGGTGGTCGAGGCGATCAAGACCGCCTACGACGCCGGCAAGCCGACCGCCTAGCCCGGTCGGACCGCCGAAAGGATCGCCATGTCCTCAGTGAGCACAGCCACGCGCACCACCACGTCCCGCCGGGCGCGCAAGGGCACGTCGGAACGCCGGAGCGGTTACTGGTGGTACGTCCTGCCCGGCGCGGTCGGGTTCCTCGCCGTCGTCGCCGTGCCGTTCGGGATGAACCTCTGGTACAGCCTCACCTCCTTCCGAGGCGTCGGCGACCCGGTGTTCATCGGGTTCGAGAACTACCGGCGGCTGCTGGGCGACCCGCTGTTCTGGGCGTCGTTCCGGCACAGCGCGGCGTTCATCGTGGCCATGGCGATCCTCCCGACCGCCATCGGGGTGGTGGTCGCGGCCGTGCTGTTCAACTTCATCTCGCCGAAGTTCGGGTCGAAGGTCGCGAGCTTCCTGCGCGCCACCTACTACCTGCCCCAGATCCTGCCGATCGCGGTCGCGGGCGTGCTCTGGAAGTGGATGTACCAACCGCAGTACGGGATCATCAACACCACCCTGCGCGACCTCGGCCTCGGCGGTCTGGCGCAGAACTGGCTCGGTGACTCCGACCTGGCCGTCTACGCGGTGATGAACGTGCTGGTCTGGCTCCAGATCGGCTACACCGTGGTGGTGTTCATGGCCGGGCTGTCCCGGGTGGACCCGGCGCTGTACGAGGCCGCCGAGCTGGACGGCGCGACCTGGTGGCAGCAGTTCCGCACCATCACGCTCAACCAGCTGCGGCCGGAGATCGCGGTCGTGCTGATCACCACGTCGGTGGCGGCGCTGAAGGTGTTCGCGCCGATCTTCGTGCTCACCCGGGGCGGGCCGGGCACCAGCACGATCGTGCCCGCCTACTTCTCGTTCTCCAACTTCTTCACCACCACCAAGGTCGGCTACGGCGCCGCGGTGGCCTCCGTGCTGGCACTGGTGATCTCGGTCGTCGCGGTCGCGCTGCTGCGCTACCAGACCCGCAACTCCGAAGGGTTCGAAGATGGCCGTGGATAGCCTGGAGAAGACGGTGGTGAGCGCGGCAGAGCCCGTCGTGCCCGTCGTGCGCGCGGTCAAGCGCCGCAAGCGCGGCGTCAGCGGCTGGGTGGTGCTCGCCCTGGTCGCCGGTGTCGGCCTGCTGATGCTGTTCCCGTTCTGGATCGCGATCATCAACGCCTTCAAGCCCGCACCCGACTACATCGCCAACGGGCCGGTCTCGCTGCCCACCGAGCTGGACTTCTCCGCCTTGGTGGACTTCTGGGTCGGCGTGGACTTCAACCGCAAGCTGCTCAACAGCGTCGTGATCAGCGGCAGCGTGGCACTGATCGCGGTGGCGCTGAGCCTGCTGTCGGCGTTCGCCATCGGCATCGGCCGCATCCGCGGCCGGGTGTGGATCCTCGCGCTGTTCATGCTCGCGTTCACCATCCCGCAGGAAGCCCTGGTGTACCCGCTGTTCGTGCTCACCCGCGACCTCGGGCTCTACGACACGATGACCGGTGTCATCGTCATCCTGGCCGTGCTCCAGAGCGCGTTCGGCACCTACATGCTGTCCTCGGTGCTGGGCACCTTCCCACCGGAGGTGCTGGAAGCCGCCCGGCTCGACGGCGCCAGTCGGTTCCAGGTGCTCCGGTTGGTCGTCCTGCCGCTGACCAGGCCGACGATGGCGGTGCTGATGACGTTCTTCTTCATCTGGACCTGGAACGACTTCTTCCTGCCCCTGGTGCTGCTGCCCTCCGCGGACAACCAGACCGTGTCGGTCGCCCTCGGCGCGTTGAGCGGTCAGTACACCAGCGACCCCACGGCCCTGGCCGCCGCGTCGCTGGCGGGCATCCTGCCGGCACTGGTGTTCTTCCTGCTCTTCCAACGCACGCTCATGCGCGGCGTGAACCTCGGCGCGGTCAAATAACTCCCCACGAAGGACAGCCATGACTCTCGACCAGACGGTCACCCCGACCCTGGCCACAGCCCCGTGGTGGACCTCGGCCGTGGTGTACCAGGTGTACCCGCGCAGCTTCGCCGACTCGGACGGTGACGGCGTCGGCGACCTGGCGGGTCTGTCCTCCCGGCTGGACCACCTGGAGCGGCTCGGCGTGGACGTGATCTGGCTGTCGCCGGTCTATGCCTCGCCGCACGCCGACAACGGCTATGACATCTCCGACTACCAGGCGATCGACCCCGCGTTCGGCACGCTGGAGGACTTCGACCGCCTGCTGGCCGAGGTGCACGCGCGCGGGATGAAGCTGGTGATGGACCTGGTGGTCAACCACACCTCCGACGAGCACCCGTGGTTCGTGGAGTCGCGCTCGTCGACCGACAACCCGAAGCGGGACTGGTACTGGTGGCGCCCGCCCCGTGACGGGTTCGAGGCCGGGCAGCCGGGCGCGGAGCCGACCAACTGGGGTTCGTTCTTCTCCGGCCCCAGTTGGACGCTGGACGAGGCGACGGGGGAGTACTACCTGCACCTGTTCGACCGCAAGCAGCCGGACCTGAACTGGGAGAACCCCGAGGTCCGCCGGGCCGTGCACGGGATGATGCGGTGGTGGCTGGACCGGGGCGTGGACGGCTTCCGGATGGACGTCATCAACCTGATCTCCAAGGACCCGG
Organism: Actinosynnema sp. CA-299493; assembly: GCF_050946825.1. Taxonomy (NCBI): domain Bacteria; kingdom Bacillati; phylum Actinomycetota; class Actinomycetes; order Pseudonocardiales; family Pseudonocardiaceae; genus Actinosynnema; species Actinosynnema sp. CA-299493. The sequence goes on along the minus strand of NZ_CP191993.1, from coordinate 5,260,150 downwards.
ACCTGCCCGACGGGGCCACCACCGGCGTCGGCGGCCTCGGCGACGGGTTCCCGCACTACGGCACCGGTCCGCGCATCCACGAGTTCCTCCAGGAGATGCACCGCGAGGTGTTCGACGGCCGGCCGGGTGAGCTGCTGACCGTGGGGGAGATGCCCGGCGTCACCTGGGAGGACGCCCGGCTGTTCACCGATCCTCGACGGCGCGAGCTGGACATGGTGTTCCAGTTCGAGCACGTCTCCCTCGACCACGGTCCCGGTGGCAAGTTCGACCCGAAGCCGTTGGACCTGCGCGACCTGAAGGCGTCGCTGGGCCGGTGGCAGACCGCGCTGGGCGAGGTGGGCTGGAACAGCCTGTACTGGAACAACCACGACCAACCCCGCGTGGTGTCCCGCTTCGGTGACGACGGCACGTACTGGCGCGAATCCGCCACCGCGCTGGCCACGGTGCTGCACCTGCACCGGGGCACGCCGTACATCTACCAGGGCGAAGAGCTGGGCATGACCAACGCGCCGTTCGCCGGCGTGCACGAGATGCGCGACGTCGAATCCCTCAACCACTACCGCCAGTCCCTCGCCGCCGGCGGCGACCCGGAATCGGTGTTGCGCGGCCTGCGTGCCATGGGCCGCGACAACGCCCGCACCCCCGTGCAGTGGGACACCACCCCCAACGCCGGCTTCACCACCGGCGAACCCTGGCTCCCGGCCAACCCCAACCACACCTGGCTCAACGCCCGAGCCCAGTACGACGACCCGGACTCCGTCTTCAACCACTACCGCCGACTCATCGAACTGCGCCACAACCTCCCCGTCATCGCCCTCGGCGACTTCCGCATGCTCCTGGCCGACGAGCCTTATCTCTACGCCTACGAACGCACCCTGGACGACGACCGGCTGCTCGTCGTGGCCAACCTCAGCGGCACGAGGCAAACCGCCACCCTGGACGTCGTGTGGTCGGCTGCCGACCTGCTGCTGTCCAACGTCGACGAGCCGACGGTCGTGAGCGGCCGGATCGTCATGGAGCCGTGGTCCGCGCACGTCTTCATGACATGAGGCCGCAGCAGCACGACGCAAACCCTTCCCAATGACGAGAAGAGGATTTCGCATGTCCGCAGCAAGGATGAGCAGGCCGGTGGCGCTCGCCGCCGGTCTGGCGCTCGCCCTGGTCGGCGCCGTCGCGCCGGCTGGGATGGGTGCGGGGACGCCACCGGCCCAGGCCGCCGTCTCCACCGCCGACAGTGATCAGCTCAAGACGTGGTGGCACGACAACCACGAGTTCAACACCGGCAGCCCGGTGGCGAGCGACAAGGTCAGGCGTTCGTCGTTCTACGACGTCCAGGTGGCCACCGCCGCGGCCCCGGCGACCAGGTACGACTCGTTCGCGTACATGAGCATCGCGCGCAGCGGCAAGGGCAAGATCGGCTACACGAAGGAGGACGGCGCGGAGTTCTCCTCGTCGGCGAACCTGACCATGAGCTGGTCGTCGTTCCAGTACGCCACCGACGTGTGGGTCGACGTCTCCCTGCGCACCGGTCAGAGCATCTCCTCGGCCGACCAGGTCAAGATCAAGCCCAGCGGCCTCGGCTTCGCCAAGCAGCTCGTCGACGGCGACACCGTGCGCGTCAAGGTCCCCTACAACGCCGCGGGCTACCGCTTCTCCGTCGAGTTCGACCCGCAGCTGTACACGGCCTACAACGACATGTCCGGGCCGGCCACCGACGCGGGCAAGCTCACCACCGCGTCGGGCAACGGCAACCGCGCCATCCACACCGAGCCGCGCAACTCCATGATGATCTTCGCCGAACCGGCGCCCACCGGGGCGGAGCGGGACCGGTTGATCCCGACCCCGGCCTCGGGCAGCACCTACTACCCGCCGCAGGGGCAGGTCACCAACCTGAACACGATCAGCGAGGAGGTCGTGCACTTCCGGCCCGGCACCTACTACATGACCTCGAAGTACCACGCGCTGCTGCCCAAGCAGGTCAAGTGGGTCTACCTGGCGCCCGGCGCGTACGTGAAGGGGGCGATCCGCTTCCCCGACGACAGCCAGGGCCTCTACCGGGTGACCGGCTACGGCGTGCTCTCCGGTGAGCAGTACGTCTACGAGGCCGACACCGCCAACAACTACGACCACCTCTCCGGCGCGTCCAACTGCCACTCCACCTGCGTGAAGATGCTGCAGTTCGCCTCGGCGCAGGGACGGCAGCAGCACCTGGACCTCCAGGGCGTGACCATCAACGAACCGCCGTACCACTCGTTCGTCGTCTACGGCGACGAGCAGACCTTCAGCATGAGGGTCGAGAACTACAAGCAGGTCGGTTCCTGGTACTGGCAGACCGACGGCATCGAGCTCTACCGCGGCAGCACCATGAAGAACACGTTCTTCAACGCCAACGACGACGTGCTGAAGATGTACCACAGCAATGTCAACATCGACAACACCGTCATCTGGAAGAACGAGAACGGCCCCGTCATCCAATGGGGCTGGACGCCCCGCAACATCGACAACGTCCGGGTGGGCAACACCCACGTCATCCACAACCGGATGTACTGGAAGGACGTCAAGTACAACACCTGCGTCCTCAACTCCTCCTCGCACTGGGAGGACATGGGATCGACCACCAAGGCCGACCCCAACGCGTGGGTCAAGAACATGACCTTCGAGAACATCACCGTCGAAGGCATGACCAACTGCGCGATCCGCGTCTTCGCCCTGTCCAGCACTGAGAACATCCACGTCAAGAACCTCAAGATCGACGCCTGGAGCCAGCTGGACGCGTCCTCGCAGGTCAGCCTCCTGAAGCGGCACGGCAACGGCGGTGGGCAGAAGGTGTCCCTGGGCAACGAGACGCGGGACAGCCGCGGCCTGAAGCTGGAGAACTACACCGTCGGCGGCGCCGTCATCGACAAGGCCGGCGCCAACTGGGCCGCGGACAAGCCCGGCCGGATCGGCTTCGACGCCGAGACCTGGGACAACTGGAACGCCTGGGGTCCGGGTGGCAACAACCCGGGTCCGGGACCCGACCCGGGCGCCGGTGGCCGGATCACCAACGGCGCCACCGCCAAGTGCCTCGACCGCGCGGGTGGCGGCACGGCGAACGGCACCGCGATCCAGCAGTGGGCTTGCGCCGCGGCGCCCTCCATGACCTGGGCACTCGACGGGCAGCAGCTGAAGTCCGGCGGCAAGTGCCTCGACGTCGAAGGCGGAGCCACCGCCAACGGCACCAAGGCGCACCTGTGGGACTGCGGCCCCTGGGACAGCCAGAAGTGGGCCTTCCAGGCGAACGGCGCCCTGAAGAACCTCAAGTCCGACCGCTGCCTGGACGTCGAAGGCCAGAGCGGCGCTGACGGCGCCCGCCTGCACCTGTGGGACTGCGGCACGTGGAACAGCCAGAAGTGGACCCTGACCGGCTGACCACCACCCGTCGGTGGCCGCCGGAACACCCGGCCGGCGGCCACCGGCCCATTCCCGCGCACACTCGTCGAGCGATTCGCGAAACCAGCGGATCGCGGCGGAGGCGTGTTCGGAAAATGCCCGCCCCGAAAAGGGTGACAAGTGAATGCCGGTATTGGTCCGACCGAGTAGCGGTACTTTTCGCCATTGACATCGAAAAGCTCGTCTCACTAATCTGAAGAAGCCGCCGCCACGGTGTTCCAGCCCCGGCGGGACACATTTCCCCCGGTGCTTCCTTCCGATCCTGACGGAGGCACACCATGAAGAAATCAACCAAGACGGCCTGGTCCGCCACCGGAGTCGCCGGTATCGCGTTGTCCGCGGCGTTCGTCGTGTCCTCGCTGCCCGCGAGCGCGAACGTCGTCGCGGTCACGTCCCCCGTGAGCGCGGGACCGGCGGCCCACGGCCAGCAGTACCCGGACGGTCCCTCCTCTGTGGACGGCTCGCCGCTGGAGCGGTGCCGGCGCGGCACCGATTACGCCGTGCCGGGTCGCAACCCGGTCCTGGACGAGCCGCTGAACACCGGCTTCAAGAGCAACGTCGGCCTGTCGGTCAAGGTGCAGCTCGAAGGCGGCACGTTCTACGGCAGCCGCAAGCTCGTCTTCACCAACACCAGCGGCTCGCCCGTGCACACCGACTGCCTGGTGCTCAAGTTCCGCGCCCCCTCGGGCTCGGTGGACCACCACTACCGGGCGTCCGTCCAGTACGGGCACCCCCAGCAGGACTACGTCGAGGTCGCGCGCGGCAACGGCGAGTCGCACTACATCATCCGGTTCGGCTTCCACGACGTCCCGCTCGCCGACCGCAACATCCCGGTCGGGCAGACGTGGAGCTACGAGTTGGCAGGCTCCGACCAGGGCTCGATGAGCCTGGAGGCCACGCGTGACTCCGTCGAGGTCCTGGCCGACATGAACGTCGGCGGCAACGACTGGATCTCCCGGTACGGCACCAAGCGCCTGGGCAACTGACGCCAGGTGGGTGGCGGTCCCGCAACGACGCGGGGCCGCTGCCCGGCCACCCCGGGAGGAGCCCACGTGAGAACCCTCGTCTGCCTTGCCCTGACCGTCGTGGTCGCCGCCGGCTGCACGTCCGGCGAACCCGACCACGCGCACCACCAGCACCACTGGATGACGGCGGAGGACGCCGCGCGGTTGCGTGGTGTCGCCACCACCTACCTCGGCCTGCTCTCGGGCGGCGACCCGACCACGGCGTGGGACATGTGGACCGCAGACGCCCAGCGGCGCGACCCGCGGGAGGCGTTCGCCGACCGGCTCGCCGACTGCGAACCAGGAGTCCCCTACGAGGTGCTCGGCGTCGTAGCGGACGGGCCTGATCTCGCCCGGGTCGCCTGGCGGCACGGCGAGCGCACCGGCGAGCACCTGCTCCGACTGCACGACGGGCAGTGGCGCGTCGACCCCGCCGACACCACCACCTGCGGTGCGCCGTGACCGGCCGCGCGGTGACGTTGCTGCGCGGCTCGCTCGGCCTGGTGTTCGTGTGGTTCGGCGCGCTCAAGGTCGCCGACGTGACACCGGTCGCCGACCTGGTCGCCCGCACCGTGCCGTGGCTGGACCGCGACCTGCTGCTGGTCTCGCTCGGCACGGCGGAGATCGTGCTGGGCACGGCCCTGTGGCTCGGCCGTCGACTGCGCTGGGTCGCGGCGGTCGCCCTGGTCCACCTGCTGGGGACGTTCCTGGTGCTGGTGGTCCAGCCGCAGGCGGCGTTCCAGGCGGGCAACCCGCTCCTGCTCACCACCGAGGGCGAGTTCGTCGTGAAGAACCTCGTCCTGATCACCGCGTGCCTGGTGCTCATGTCCGCTGATCAGCCACAACAGTCCGAAGAGTTGATCGGCGCGAGAAAGTAGACCACAACGGGATGGCACATCGGCGGCGGTGAACGCGACCGTGCCGACCGCGTTCACGGTCGACGGCGCGCCCGCCTGGAACACCCGGACACCCCTGCCCGGCCCGAAACCGCGCAGGGGTGGGCGGGGTCGCCGGTGGCGGCCTGCGACCCCGCTCCCGCAAGAGCGGTGGCGTCGTCACGGACCGATCGGGACGACGCCACCGTGGGCGGGCCCTGCCGCCTCTTCACCAAGCCGCCCGCACCCCTCCGCGTCGGCGCTCACCGCGGAAGGAGTCACAGGGCCAGTTGCCAGCGTCCGGCGCAGGGCCGCGATCACGCCGCCGTCGATGAGCAGGTCGGTCCCGGTGATGAAGGCGGCGTCGGGTCCGAGGAGGAACCCCGCTGAGGGGTTCTGCCATTACCCGGAAAGGCAGGCCCTCCCGGGCACGCGTGCCGTGGAGTTTCATCGACCGTGACCAGGGTATGCGGATGAACACCGCTGACCAGCGGTGTTGACGCAGGTGGCCGGCGGTGTGGCGCTGCGGGCCGGTCATGGGCCGACGCCGATCACCCCGGCAACTCGAACGAACAAATGTTGAGAGGAATTCATGCGAGCCACATTCATGTACGGGGCCGGTGACGTGCGCGTGGAGGACGCGCCGGACCCGGTGCTGCGGCAGCCCACCGACGCGGTCGTGCGGGTCGTGCGGTCGTGCGTGTGCGGCAGCGACCTGCACCCCTACCACTCCATGCCCGCCTCCGCGCAGGGCACGCCGATGGGCCACGAGTTCCTCGGCGTCGTGGAGGACCTCGGTTCGGAGGTGACCGGGCTGCGGCGCGGCGACCTGGTGGTGTCGCCGTTCGCGTACTCGGACAACACGTGCGAGTTCTGCCGCGAGGGCCTGCACACCTCCTGCCGCAACGGCGGGTTCTGGGGCGCGCCCGACGTCGGCGGCGCGCAGGCCGAGGCCGTGCGCGTCCCGCAGGCGTCCGGCACGCTGGTCAAGCTCCCCGGTGTCGGCGAGGACTCACCGCTGCTGCCGTCGCTGCTGACCCTGTCCGACGTGTACGGCACCGGCTACCACGCCGCCAAGCAGGCACACGTCACCCCGCGCACCACCGTGACGGTGATCGGCGACGGCGCGGTCGGCCTGCTCGCCGTGCTCTCCGCCAAGCAGCTGGGCGCGCAGCGGATCATCCTCATGGGACGGCACAAGGACCGCACCGACCTGGGCCGCGAGTTCGGCGCCACCGACGTGGTGGCCGAGCGCGGCGAGGAGGGCATCGAGCGCGTCCGGGAGCTGACCGGCGGCGACGGCACGCACGCGGTGCTGGAGGCGGTCGGGCACATGAGCGCCTACGACATGGCTGTCGGCGTGGTCCGTCCCGGCGGCGTCATCAGCCGCGTCGGCGTGCCGCAGTACGAGGACGCCCCGGTCGGGTTCGGCAGCCTGTTCGGCCACAACATCACGCTGACCGGCGGTCCCGCCCCGGTGCGCGCCTACATCGACGAGCTGCTGCCCGCGGTGCTGGACGGCACCGTCGACCCGGGCAGGGTCTTCGACCTCACCGTCGACCTGGACCAGACCCCCGACGGCTACCGCGCCATGGACCGCCGCGAAGCCCTCAAGACCCTCATCCGCTTCTGACCTCAAAGGACGGTGACCGTGAAGCACGTCGAGCTGGGCGACCTGGAGGTCTCCCGCATCGGCCTGGGCGCGACGGATCACATCGACCTGTACTACCAGCACCGCGTGGATCCCGGCACGCCGATCGAGGACACCGGCGGCGTCATGGCGGAACTGGTGGCCGAGGGGCCGGAGTCCGAGTGGGGCGAGCACGTCACCGACCAGGAGTACCGCGCGCGGTGACGCGAACCCGGGCACACCGGACAACGCCAAGCGCGCCTTCGCCGAAGGTCGGGTGAGTCTCCGGCGTTCTTGGCGGTCGCGGTCGGTTGGCTTGTCGAGTGCAGCGCGTTCAGCGCCGATCCGCCGCGATCATGGACTCGAAGGTGTTCCGGGCGAGTCGTGCCTCGATGCCGGCGGGTGCGGTGGCGTGGCGGAAGCGCTGGGAGGCGACGAGGGAGAGCAGCCACCAGGCGGCGGCTCCGGTGTCGAGGTCGGGGCGCAGTTCGCCGTCGGCCTTGCCGCGGTCGAGCAGGGCGGTGATGGCGGTGGCGAAGCGGCGGGTGGAGTCGCGGGCGGCGGTTTCGACGGCGGGTTCGCCGGTGACGGCGGAGGCGTCGGCGAAGATCGCGCCGACCGCGCCGGCGCTGTGCACGTGTGCCAGGTGGTCGGGGTCGAGCATGGTGGCCAGCACGGCGGTGACGGGTGTGCTGCCGGTGGTCGTGCGGTCGAGGAGCCGGCAGACGTGGTCGGCGGCGTGGTGGACCACGGCGGCGAAGAGGGTGGCCTTGGTGCCGAAGTTCTGGAACACGACCGGTTCGCTGACGCCGACGCGGCGGGCGACCTCGGAGGCCTTGCCGCGCAGGTAGCCGTGCTCGGCGAACACCTCGGTGGCGGCGGCCAGGATCGAGGCGCGGCGGTCTTCGGCGCTCATGCGGGTGCGGCGGGCGGCGGGCTCGGTCACGGGCCGATCGTAGTGCCCCTTGCCCTTTAACTTAGTTGTCACTAAGTTAGCGACCGAGACAACTTAGTCACAACTAAGTAAGGGTGGGTCCGATGAAACCGGGGCAACTGCCGCACGGGCGTCCGAACGCCGACGCGCCGGGCGTGATCAGGCACGCCGTGGCCTATGAGCTGCTGTCGAAGGTGGTGTTCGCGGGCAGTCGTCGGCGGACGTTCGGGAGGTTGGTGGCACTGGCCGGGGTGCGGCCCGGTGATCGCGTGCTGGATCTGGGGTGCGGTCCGGGTTACCTGACCGCCTTGGCGGCGGAGGCGGCTGGCCCTGGCGGGAGCGCGGTGGGGGTGGACCCGTCCGGGCCGATGGTCGAGCAGGCCCGTCGGCTGCGGGGGAGTGGTTCGTGCTCGTTCGAGGTGGGTCGGGCCGAGGCGTTGACCGCCGCGGACGGCTCGTTCGACGTGGTGGTGTCGAGCCTGGCCGTGCACCACATCCCCGAAGACGTGCGGGCGACGGCGTTCGCCGAGGCGTTGCGGGTGCTGCGGCCGGGTGGTCGGGTGCTGTTGGCGGACTTCCGGCCGCCGCGGGGTCGCCTGGGCAGGCACCTGGTGGGTGCGACGGCGGGTGAGGCGATGCGGGACAACCCGGTCGGGCGGATCGCGCCGATGCTGGCCGAGGTCGGGTTCGCGGCGGTGGTGGAGGATCGGGTCGGCCCGTTCCTGCACTGCGTCGGCGCGGTGAAGCCGGGCGGGGACCGGTGAGCCGGCACGTGGGGCGGCTCGCGCTCGGGCTGCTGATCCTCGTCGGCTTGGCCGTCCACATCGGACTGGGCTACCGGGTCGGCCTGCTCGCCGCCGGCGTCGGGCTGCTCGGCCACGTCGCGCTCGCGGTGGGGGCGCGCAAGGCGTTGCGCCGCCGGCGGAGCGACGCGTGAGTCACGCGGGCCGGCGGGTGTGCAGGTCGTCGATGCGGTAGGTGTGCGCGTGCCTGGGCCGTCGACCAGGACCATCGACCCGGCGGCGGCCAGGTGCACCGCGAGCACCCCGCGCAGTGGGGGTGTGCGCGGGTAGACGCGAATACCGCGTGTCGTCGCGGCCAGGGTGTGTCCCGACTGCGGGCCGGCGCTGCGCGTGGTCGGCAGTGCGCCGCGAGCACCAGCAAGGCCGAGGCGGTGACCCGATCGAGGAAGATCCGATGAGGCGACCGGCCTCACGCCCTGCGGTCACCTGTCGCCGGCGGCTCGACGCCATGCGGCGTCGCGCAGCAGGCGGAGTCCGTTGAGGCCGACGATGACGGTCGAGCCTTCGTGTCCGAGGACGCCGAGGGGCAGTGGCAGGGTGCCGATCAGGTCCCACAGGACCAGGCCGGTGATGAAGGTGCCGGCGATGACGAGGTTCTGCGCCACCAGGCGGCGGGCGGCCCGGGAGAGCGCGATGACGGTGGGGACGGTGGCGAGTTCGTCGCGGACGATGACCGCGTCGGCGGTCTCCAACGCGAGGTCGGATCCGGCGCGGCCCATGGCGATGCCGGTGTGGGCGGCGGCCAGGGCGGGTGCGTCGTTGACGCCGTCACCGATCACGAGCACCTTCCGCCCGGCTTGCTGCTGGTCGTGCACCGCCGCGACCTTGTCCTGGGGCAGCAGTCCGGCGCGGACGTCGGTGATGCCCACCTCGGCGGCGAGGCGTGCGGCGGCGCGGTGGTTGTCGCCGGTCAGGAGCATCGCGGGTCGGCCGGTCAGCGTGGTGAGGGCGGTGACGGTCGAGGCCGCGTCGGGTCGCAGGCGGTCGGCGATGCCGAGCACGCCCACCGGCTTCCCGTCGCGCAGCACGAGAACCGCCGTGTGGCCTCCGTCCTCCAGTTCCGCGACGACCGCGTGGGCCGCGTCGTCGGGGCCGTCGAGCAGGCGGGCGGGTGTGCCGACGGTGATGGTGTGGCCGTCGACGGTCGCGGTGACGCCGACGCCGGAGGTGGAGTCGAAGGTCTGGACGTCGGGCACGGAGAGGCCGCGGGTGCGGGCGGCGTCGATGACGGCGTGGGCGAGGGGGTGTTCGCTGGGGCGTTCGGCTGCGGCGGTCAGGGTCAGCAGTGCGTTCTCGTCAAGGCCGGAGCCGTTGAGCGGGCGGATGTCGGTGACGCGGGGCGTGCCTTCGGTGAGGGTGCCGGTCTTGTCCAGCGCGACCGCGTCGACCTGCCCGAGGCGTTCCATCACCACGGCGGACTTCACCAGCACGCCGTGGCGTCCGGCGTTGGCGATGGCAGACAGCAGCGGCGGCATGGTGGCCAGCACCACCGCGCACGGCGAGGCGACGATCATGAACGTCATCGCGCGCAGCAGCGCGCCGGTCAGGTCGTCGCCGAAGCCGAGCGGGATCAGGAACACCGCGAGGGTGGCGACGACCATGCCGAGCGAGTAGCGCTGCTCCACCTTCTCGATGAACAGTTGGGTCGGGGCCTTGGTCGCGGACGCCTCCTCGACCATGGCCACGATCCGGGCGATCACCGAGTCGGACGCGTCGCGTTCGACCCGCACGCGCAGGACACCGGTGCCGTTCAGGGTGCCGGCGAACACCTCGTCGCCCGGCTCCTTGGCCACGGGCAGCGGTTCGCCGGTGATGGTGGCCTGGTCCACCTCGCCGGCCCCGTCCAGGACGAGACCGTCGGCGCCGACCCGCTCGCCGGGGCGGACCAGGATGACGTCGCCGACCGCGAGTCCCGCCGCGGGCACGGTCTGCTCGTTGCCGTCGTCGTCCACTCGGTTCGCGGTGTCCGGTGCCAGGTCGAGCAGCCCTCGGACCGCGTCCTGGGTGCGCGCGGTGGCCAGTGCCTCCAGGGCGCCGGAGGTGGCGAAGATGACGATCAGCAGCGCACCGTCCATCACCTGCCCGATCGCCGCCGCACCGAGGGCGGCGACGATCATCAGCAGGTCCACGTCCAGGGTCTTCTCGCGCAGGGCCCGCAACCCGGACCACGCCGGTTCCCAGCCGCCGGTGGCGTAGGCGATCGCGTACAGCGGACCCCACAGCCAGGCCGGGACGCCGGCGAGTTGCAGCGGCAGGGCGACCAGGAACGCGACCGTGGCCGCCGCCGCCCAGCGGGCTTCCGCGAGTGCGAACACGCGGGTCCGCCGCCTGGGGACGGCCGGTGTGCGCGCGACGGGCGCCGGGCGATCGGTGAGGGTGGCAGACATGGTGGCGGTGATCCTCCGCGTAGACGACTCCGCCACGATACAGGAACACATGAACAGGTCTTCATTCGTTCCTGAACGTAGGATGTGTTCATGGGTCATCGAGTCGTCCCCACCGGCGACAACGTCGTGCCGCGCACGCGGTTGGACGCGGCCGGTGCGGCGAAGGTGGCGACCACCCTCCAGGCCCTGGCCACACCGTCGCGGTTGTTGATCCTGTCCCGGCTTCGGGAAGGGGCGCTGCCGGCCACCGAGTTGGCCGCCGAGGTCGGCATGGAGCAGTCAGCCTGCTCGCACCAACTGCGCCTGCTGCGCAACCTCGGCCTGGTCGTGGGCGAGCGGCGCGGGCGTTCGGTGGTCTACGCGCTCTACGACCACCACGTCGCCGAACTGCTGGATCACGCCGTCTACCACGTCGAGCACCTGCGGCTCGGTCTCAGCGACACACGGCAGGACGGCGCTGCCGACTGACCTCCGGGTTCACGAGGGCCAGCGGGTGTGCAGGTCGTCGATGCGGTAGGTGTGCGCGTGCCTGGGTCGCCCGTCGACCAGGAGCGCGCCGTCCAGGTGGTCGTGGTCGGTGTCGAGCCCGTCGTGCTCGTGTTCGACCACCTCGGGGTCGCCGGCCGGCCACAGCCGGATCGCGACGGTGGCGGCTGCGGTCGCCACGACGCCGAGGACCAGCAGGGTGGCTGTCATCGAGGTGGTGGCGGCCAGCCATCCGGCCAGGGGGTAGCAGAGCAGCCAGCAGGCGTGGGAGAGGGCGAAGTCGGCGGCGAAGACGGCCGGGAGGTCGGCTCGGTGCGCTGATCGTCGCAGGAGGCGTCCGCCGGGGGTGAGCACGAGTGATCCGGCGGCGCCGATCGCGGCCCACAGCGCCAGCAGGGCGGGCCAGCGCAGGTCGTCGAGCAGCGCGGTGGCCGGTGCGGCGAGGAACAGCAGCGCGGCCAGCGTGACCGAGGCGCGGAGCATGACGGGGCGGTCGGGGTGGCGGTCCAGGACGCGGGGCAGGGCCAGCGCGGCGGCCAGGGAGCCGAGGCCGTAGGCGGCCAGGGCGACGGCGACGGCGGTCTCGTCGCGTCCGAGCAGGTCGCGGACGTAGGTGACGGTGTTGACCAGGACCATCGACCCGGCTGCGGCCACGGCCAGGTGTGCGGCGAGCAGGCCCTTCAGTCGGGGCGTGCGCAGGTAGACGCGGATACCGCGGGTAGTCGCGGCCAGGGTGCGTCCCGATGGGGGAGTGGCGCTGCTCGCGGTCGGCAGTGCCGCCGCGAGCACCAGCAGCGCGGAGGCGGCGAAGCCGATCGAGGTGCCCAGGAACAGGGAGTCGTAGCTGACGGCCAGCAGCACCACGGCGGCGAGCAGGGGGCTGAGCAGGCTTTCCAGGTCGTAGGCCAGGCGGGACAGGCTCAGGGCGCGGGTGTAGTCCCGGTCGTCGGTGAGGATGTCCGGGATGGTTGCCTGGAAGGTCGGCGTGAACGCGGCGGACGCGGCTTGCAGCAGGAAGATCAGCAGGTAGACCTGCCAGACCTGGTCGACCCACGGCAGGGTCACCGCGACCGCGGCGCGCACGAGGTCGAGGGAGACCAGCAGGGGTTTGCGGGGGAAACGCGCGGCCAGCGCGCCGGCGAGGGGGCCGATGCCGACGTAGGCGATCATCTTGATGGCGAACGCCGTGCCGAGCACCGCGCCCGCGTCGGGTCCGGCGAGGTCGTAGGCGAGCAGGCCGAGGGCGACGGTGGCCAGTCCGGTGCCGGTCAGGGCGAGGACCTGGGCGGTGAACAGGCGTCGGTACGTGCGGTTGGACAGTATGGCGAGCATCGCGTGGCACCTCCGTCGACTGGCGTTTCGCTGGACCGACTGACACCATACGTGCTCATGTATGCACGCGACGACGTTGCAACAACGCATGACTGGCAACAGCTACCTACTGGCGACCACGTCGAGGCGGCGGTGGACGGGTTCCGGATGCTGGCCGATCCGACCCGGTTGCGGATGATGTGGCTGCTCTGCGGCTCGGAGTACGACGTGACGACGTTGGCCGCGGCCGTGGGCATCGCACGACCCGCGGTGTCGCAGCACCTGGCGAAGCTGAAGCTGGCCGGCCTGGTCTCGCTGCGCCGTGACGGTCGCCGTGCGGTGTACCGGGTGCGCGGCGGTCACGTGCGACGGTTGTTGGGCGAGGCGATCGAGGCGGCCGACCACCAGGTGACCGGCCGCCCGGACCACGACTGACTTCGGGGGGCCGTGTGCGGACGAGCGCGTGCACGCCGTGGTGATCCGGCTCGCCGGAGCCCACGCGCGGCGCGGCCCACCGTCCGGCTCCTGGTAGAGATGCCTTCGTCTCGCCCATCGGGCGTGCCCTTCGACCCTGTCCAGGAGAGCTTCGCCATGTCCACACGTCGCACCGCGGCCGTGCTCGGCAAGCTCCTGGCCAGGTTCGTGACCTGGTCGGGCGCGCCCCGCGCCGCCGGCGTGCTGCTGGCCGTCGCCGGCCTGGTCACCGCCGCGGTGCTGCCCTTCGTGGCCACCCCGTCACCCGCCCAGGCGGACCGGGACGCGCTGGGCTCCTGCACCACCGGCCCGAACGAGGAGAGCTACCGCCTCGGCGACGGCGGACACCCGAGCAAGGACTTCTACGAGCCCACCGAGACCTATCCCGAACCGGACTTCGCCCACGTTCTGGGCGATGGCTACCTGCTCGTGCACTACCCGGCCACTCTGCCCGCCGACCAGGTGGACGCCTTGCGCGCTCACGTCACCGGCCCTGACGGCAACCGCGTCGTCGCCGGCGCGAGCCCCGGTCAGGCCCAGCGGATCAAGGCCGTGCACGCCTACCAGACCCTGAAGTGCGACCAGTTCGACCTGGACGCGCTCAAGGCGTTCGCCACGGCGTGGTTCGACGACCCGCGCTCCGAGCCCGTCGGCTGAGCCGCCGACCCCGGCGTCGGCGAGGGATCGGCGACCGTCACCGGACTCCGGCCGGTCGGGGTTGTCGGGGGTCAGTCGCCGCTGACCATGTGGGCGCCCTTGGCCGACTCGTCGGTCGCCGTGAACAGGCCTCGTACGTTTGTGGACAGTTCGGCCCAGTCCAGGCGGCCGTCGGCGTCGACGTCCATCGCCGCGAACGCGGCCTCGGCCACCGCCCGGTCCGGGATCCCGGCTCCCCGGTAGATCTTGGCGAACCCCTCCAGGTCGATGTAGCCGTCACCGTCGGCATCGGCCGCCTCGAAGTTGCCCCGTGACGCCCACTCCCACTTCTGCACCAGCACCTCGGTCGTCACCCGTCCCGAGGTGTGGGCCTCCCGGAACTCCGCTGCGCTCACCACGCCGTCCACGTCCAGGTCCGCGCCGCAGATGTAGTCCCAGATGCCCTCGTACCCCTCGACCAGTCGCCGGGCCTGCGACGAGTTCTCGTCGAGCCCGAACTCGCGCACCCCTCCTCGGCCCATCGACGTGAAGTCGTCCTTGCTGATCCGACCGTCGCCGTCCGTGTCGAGAATCGCGAAAACGCGATCGATGTTGTCGAGCAGCACCTGGTCCGGCATGGCGCACACCTCTTCCGTCGATGACCCGGGGATGGAACCCAGCCTAGCGACGGACCATCGGAAAGCGGATCGGGAAACGGGTCTGCCGCTGATCCGATGTGGTCTTCCTTGGAATCTTGACAACGACCCTGAGTAGCGTGCACCGCATAAATCCGGCAGGTCACCGGGCATCGGTACGCCATCTCGGTTACCGATGGCGGATCGGTCGGAACCGTGAGGAAGTGCGTAGTGCAACCCGCGCTTGACCGCCCACGGCTCTGCACTGCCGTCGTCGGCGGCGGGGCTGCCGGCCATGTCGAGGCGTGGTCGAATGTCGATGATGTACCCGTGTTGGGCGTGGTCGGTTTATTTTCGGGATATCGGGGTTCATGGCCGGAACGTGTCCCGGGAATAGTCCACCGGTCTATCGGGCCCCGGCTCTGCGGGCAGTCCTCGCGGGGCCTCGGCGGTGCTCTCGTCGATCAGCTCGGCCCACACGGTCTTGCCCGCCGGGTGAATGTCGACACCCCATCGGCGGGCCAACCCGCTGACGAGGAGCAGGCCGGATCCGCACGTCCCGCCCCACCGCGAAGCCCGTGGGACGGGCGCCTCGCGGCACGCGTCCTCGACCTCGACCCGCACCACCGACGAGGGCGTCGACTCCCAGACCCTGATCCCGACCGGGGACCGTCCGTGGTCGTGGGCGTTGGCCGTCAGTTCCGCGAGGACCAACCAGGCCTTCTCCGCGTGGTCTTCGCCTACCCGGTACAACGCCGCCCGCACCCACTGGCGCAGCTCTTGGTCCGGCATCGGTGACGTCGGCAGGTCCACGCTCAACACGAGCCGGCCGCGGTCACTCCCACGGCCGTCGTCCTGCACTCCGGAGTCGACCCGC
This sequence comes from Actinosynnema sp. CA-299493, assembly GCF_050946825.1. Lineage (NCBI taxonomy): Bacteria > Bacillati > Actinomycetota > Actinomycetes > Pseudonocardiales > Pseudonocardiaceae > Actinosynnema > Actinosynnema sp. CA-299493. Next base: position 5,244,666 of record NZ_CP191993.1, on the reverse strand, counting down.
TCGACCGCGCTCATGGCCTCGACGTACCCGAGGACCCCGGTTTCCACACCGACGCGGTGGCGTGCCGGAGATGCCCGGGCGGCACGGGCGCTGCTTGCTCAACGTTCCGTGCCGCCCGGGCCCGGACCGCTGGAAGCGGCCCTACCGCCGCGCGATCGCTCGTTGCGGCACTACGCCAGTTACCCGGGCCGCGCGGACGTACACCGCGGAGGCGCGGCTTCGTGCGGTCACCGCCGCTCGCCGGTCACCGGTCCACGCCACCTCGCCGCTCGGATGTCGCCCGGAGCATCGCCGCAGGTAGGCACACCTGGGCCACCTGTTCGAGGAAATCTGTGATCGCTGGGGTAGACATTCGCACGCCGGTGTGTGTAGTGTTCTCCTTGTCGAACAGAAGAGAACGTCCTATCGGCGCGGGAGATGACGAACTACCCGCGAGTTGGGAGCAGTGCGGCCTCGCCGGCCGGGACCGGTAGTGGAAGGTTCTGCGGGCGAAGCCGAAAGCAGTCGGCACAAGTAGTACCGGGAGCACAACCGCAATACGCTCGACAGCAGTTCGCACGGCCCGGGGTCCGACTGTCGGCAGTGGTAGCAGCATCGGTCAGGCGCGCTGGAGCCGATCAGTGGAAGGGGTTCCGGCACGGTGGCCGCAGGCGGTCGGTGAAGTGAGCCGGAGTGAGTGAGCCGGAGTGCTCGAAGAGTCCGGCGTCGACCGTCGAGGCAGTACGAGCAAGGCGACGGGCTAGGCAAGGAACGACAGAGAAGGGAAGGGTTGCACGCCATCGGATCGCCTGCCGCGGAGTGAAGTCGTCCGGGCGGGTACCGCACTCCAGATCGATTGGATGGTGGTTTCCGGTCACGTACATGCGATCCCCGCGTCATCCGGAGTTCGTGCGGGTGGCGTGGACATGACAAGCCGGTCCCAGGACCGGTTGGTGGAAGTCAACCCGTAACCCCAGGGGCCCGGCGCCGACATGGCGCCGGGCCCCTCTTCGCGCCGGGCATCTGATCTTTGCGCTGGTCGGCACCCTCGACGTCCCGAAGTCCGCGTTGGCGCAAGGCACACCGGAACACCGCGTTCGACCCCCGGCGCCGTCCGGCTATGCTGGCCCGGACGTAGAGGAGTGGGCATTCGCGCAGGTCGCGTGCGTGCACTCGAACACCCACTCCGTGGTGACGGTCCCTGTCCGCGCACAGCGGCCGACCGGACGCCCGTCCTAGGCGGAGAGGTGGACATGTCCACCAGCAAGCCGTTCGCTCCGACTTCGGACCGAGCTGATGATCCGCGACTCCGTGACGGGCACGGGGAACCGGTCACATGACCACCCTGGAAGCGCCGTCGTCGGCGGGCTTCACCCACCCGGCGTTCTTCTACGCCTCCGACGAGGAGTACGTGGAGACCCTCGTGCCCTTCGTCCTCGACGGCCTGGCCGCCGGACAGCCCGTCGCCGTGGCGGTGCCCGGGGCGCGGATGAGGCTGCTGCGGGACGCTCTGGGCGACGCGGCTGCCCACGTGCGGATGCTCGACATGCGGGTCGCGGGCCGCAACCCCGGCCGGATCATCCCCGCTGTGCTGCGCCGGTTCGCCGACACCCACGTCAGCGGCCACGTGCGCATCGTCGGCGAGCCGATCTGGGCCGACCGCACCGACGCGGAGTACCCCGCGTGCGCCCAGCACGAGGCGCTGATCAACCTGGCGTTCGCCGGACGCGACGCCACCATCCTCTGCCCGTACGACACCTCGTCCCTCGACCCGCACGTCCTGGACGACGCCCTGCTCACCCATCCCGCGGTGTGGCACGGCGCCCACCGCGGCGCCAGCGATCGGTACGACCCCGATGCCATCGTCGGCCGGTACAACCGACCGTTCGACGTGGCACCCCGCACCGCGGGCTTTCCCGTCACCGCCACCGCGGACATCCGCGGCGCCCGCGGGTTCGCCGTCGCGCGGGCCCAGCGGCTGGGGTTGGCCGCCGAGCGGGTCGCCGACCTCGAGCTGATCGCCACCGAACTGGTCACCAACGGCCTCCGGCACACCGGGGCCGGCTGCCTGCTGCGGATCTGGCACGACAACGGCCACGTGGTCTGCGCGGTCGAGGACAGCGGACACCTGGCAGATCCCCTCGCGGGCCGCCGCCCTCCCGCGCCGGGGCAGGCTGGCGGTCGTGGGCTGCTCCTGGTCAACCAGCTCGCCGATCTGGTCCGCACGCACACCAGCCCTCACGGCACGACCGTGTACGCCTTCCTGAACCTGGTCGCCGCGGGCCGGGACACCGGTGACGGCTCAGGGCGGGCTTGAGGCGCGAACCGGTCGGGGCAGAGCGGTGATCCTGCGGCGGACGGCCTCGTCGTGCTCGGGCACGTGGGTGGTGTGGTTGGGTGGAGCCCCGAGTGGTCGGAGGTCGCCGTGGACGGTGGCGTGGTGGGAACCGGTGACGTGCTGGCGGCGGCGGAGAGCGCGCCGCCGGGGGAGTCGGTCGAGGTCGTGGCCCGTGACCTGGCGAAGCGGTTCGGGGCCTTCGACGTGTCGTACCTGCTGACCGACCTCGTCGACGAGCAGTTGGTGCGGCTGACCTCGACCTCGTTGGACCCGGACGGGCGCGACGCGGAGCGCGTCGACCTGCGGGGCAGCGCCTACGAAGAGGTGCTGCGCACCCAGCGGCCTTGGCAGGAGCAGGAACAGGAGGACGGCGACGGGGTGCGGGTCGTGCTGCCGGTGACCAACCGCGGCGACTGCGTCGGTGTGCTGGAGGTGACCGTGCCCAGCCTCGACGAGGACGTGTTGGCGCAGCTGGGAGAAGCCGCGCACGCGCTGGCCTACGTCATCCTCACCGACCGCCGCTTCACCGACCTCTACCACACCGGTCGCCGCACCACGACGATGAGCCTGGCCGCGGAGATCCAGCACCAGCTGCTGCCCTCGGCGTCGTGCTGCGAGGCGGGTCAGTTCACCGTCGCCGGCGCCCTGGTTCCCGCCGACGACATCGGTGGCGACACTTACGACTACACCCTGGACCGCGAGACCCTGCACCTGTCGATGACCGATGCCGTCGGTCACGACGTGGCCTCGGCGCTGACCGCGACCCTGTTGGTCGGCGCGCTGCGCGGGGCGCGTCGGGCCGGTCGGGACCTGGCCGGGCAAGCGCGGCAGGCCAACCAGGCGATGCTGGACCACGGCGGCGGCTCGCTGGCGACCGGGTTGCTGCTGCGCGTGGACCTGATCAGCGGAGCAGGCGAGCTGGTCAACGCCGGCCACCCCGCACCGCTGCTGCTGCGCGACGGCGTGGCGGAGCAGGTCGAGCTGGAGGTCGACCTGCTGTTCGGCGTCGCCCAGCACGAGTACCGGGTGCAGCGGTTGGACCTGCGGCCCGGCGACCGGCTGGTGCTGGTCACCGACGGCATCTTCGAACGCGACGCCGCCGACGTCGACCTGCCCGCGTTGCTGCGCGACACCGAGGGGCTGCACCCCCGGGAGGTGGTGCGGGCGGTGACCAGGGCGGTGCGGCACGCGTGCGGCGACCACCTCCAGGACGACGCCACCGTGCTCTGCCTGGACTGGCACGGCATCGGCCGCACCGAACGCCGGGCCGACAACGGCGCCGACATCGACACCGCCTCACCCGCGCGGGACGACCGGAGCGAGTCGGCCTGAAGCGAGTCGGCCGGAGCGGTTGGCCCGCGCCTCCGGACCCCGATTCCTGATGCCCGCCGTCCCGTGTGGACCGGTTCCGCTGCCTGAAGCCGTTGTGGGGCAACGACAGGCGCCTCAACCGGCAGTGGGCCGGCAGTGGGCGTCGGACGCCTGTGCGCGCCGGAGGTGGCGATGGACCGACCCGCCGAGAGCGCCGCGAGGCGTCACGCGTCGGTGACGCGTCGTGGAACACGCTGTGGTCATCCGGATTTCCGGAGATGAAGCGGAGGACGAAGTGCGAACTCGACAGCTCTACCCGATCCTGGCCGCAGGCGTCCTGGTCGTGGGCGGTTTCCTGGGCGGGGGTGTCGCCTCGGCGGCGGTTCCGTGCACCACCGGTCCCAACGTGACGCAGAACGACACCACGGTGTTCGGTTCCGGCGGGAACGACACGATCGACTGCACCAGCGCCAACCCCGGCAAGACCGTCTACGGCAGCGGTGGCAACGACACCATCACCGGCACCGCCTACATCGACACGATCTACGGCGGCACGGGCGACGACACGCTCACCGGCCAGGTCGGCGACGACACGTTCTACGGTGACCTCGGCACGGACACGCTGAACGGCTCCGCGGGCAACGACGCGCTCAGCGGTCCGGGCACCGATGTCGCGCAGGACACCCTCAACGGCGGCGACAACACCGACTCCTGCGGACCCGTCGGAGTGCCGCCGGACCTCCGCAGCAGCTGCGAGTCGTAGCCGCTCGGGCGGCACGGAACGACCCGCGGACACGACATGCCGTCGACGACCAGGCCCTGGAAGGGGACCGGGTCGCTTCTCGTGTCATCCCGGGTTCTGTGAACGTAACCCCTGAACGGGTGGTTTGAGCGACGGCGCATCCCGCCTCACGCGTGACGGATTCGTTTGCTGCCAAGGGATCGGCCGCGACCGGGCCGTTCACCGTGCCCGCGCTGGTAACCTGGCAGGCAGGACGTCAGTCGACGGTTCCACCGCAGCCGGCTTCGACTCGGCCGCGAGTGCGCGAGTTCGGCGCACACCGTGCACGTCAAAGCCGGAAGGCCACCCGTGACCATCTTCTCGGACCTCTTCGACACGACGCCGCCATCGGGCCCGTGACCTCGCTCGCGGCGCCGGAAGCGCACTTGGCGGCCCGCGGGCGCCGAGCCGGTTCGCGCGTCGCGCTCCTCGACGGGTTCCGGCTCGTCCAGGGGCCGACGTAGTCCCGATCCCCGGTGGAGCCGAGCGCCTGCTGGCGTTCGTGGCGACGCGCCGGCGGGCCGTGGGGCGACTGCTCGTGGCGGGTTCCCTGTGGTCGGACGCGACCGAGGGCCACGCCTACGCGGCCCTGAGGTCGACGTCGATCCGGATGAACCGAGCCTGCCGGGACACGCTGCTGGTCACCCCGTCCAGCCTGGAACTCGCGCCCGGTGTCTGGGTCGATCTGCACGACGCCCAGGCGCTCGCCCACCGCCTGCTGGAAGCCGGTCCGCACGCCGCGGTGGACCTGGGCGTGGAGGCGGTCGCCACCCTGTCGTCGGAACTGCTGCCGCTCTGGTACGACGACTGGATCGCCTGCGAGGCCGAGGACTGGCGCCAGTTGCGGCTCCACGCGTTGGAGGCGGTGGTGGACGGTCTGGTCGCGGCGCGGCGCTTCGGTGACGCCACGGCCGCGGCGGGCGTGGTCGTCCGAGCCGATCCGTTGCGGGAGAGCGCGCAGACCGCCCTCATCCGCGTCCACCTGGCCGAGGGCAACCGGTCCGAGGCGGTGCACGCGTTCGACCGGTTCAGCCGCCTCCTGCACCTGGACCTGGGTCTGGCGCCCACCCCCGCGCTCCGGGAACTGGTCGGAGGCCACGCGAGGCCGCTGCGCGGCTGACCGGCCGTCCGGTCAGCGTCGGAGTGGCTTGACCTTGGTGGGTGGTGCGTCGAGGAGGCCGAGGGTGTCGATGGTGCCCGCGATGACGTCGTGGGCGACGCGGCTCAGCTTGAGGTTGTGCCCGCGGGCGTAGCCGCGCAGCGCGGCGAACGCGGTGTCCATGTCGACCCGGAGGCGTTCGGCCACCAGCCCCTTGGCCTGCTCGACGACCACCCGGCTGTTCAACGCGGCCTGGAGCTGTTCGGTCAGCACCTGGTGGTGGTGGATCGACCGTTGTTGCAGCAGGCCGATGGTGGCCACGTCGACCAGTGCCGTGGCGGTGCGCAACGCGGTGGCGTCCAGCTCCCCGGACCGGTTGCGGAAGAGGTTGAGCGCGCCGATGACCTCGCTGCGCAGGCGCATGGGCACCGCGTCCACGGCGGCGAACCCCGCGGCGGTGGCGGCGGCGGTGAACCTCGGCCACCGGCCGTCCGCGTTGGCGAGGTCGGGGTGGCTGACCCTGGTGCCGGTGGCGAACGCGTCCAGGCAGGGCCCGTCGTCGTTCTGGAGCTGGAAGAGCTCCAGCAGCCGGGCTTGCTCGTTGGACGACGCGATCATCTGCAACCTGCCCCCCTGGTCGGCCAGCAGCAGTCCCGCGGCGTCGACGTCGAGGAGTTCGACGCACCGGTCCACGAGCATGTGCAGGAAGTCGATGACGTCGAAGTCCTCGACCAGGGTGTCGGCCAACTCGACGAACGTTTCGACGAGACGTTCACCGTCCATCGCAGCCACCTCCGCTGGTGTGCTCAGAGTGCGGTCGTGTTCCGTGCGTGCTCACGGTCGTCCCCCGTCGCCGTCGAACCGCCGCCGGCGGGCCACCACGTCGGCAGCCAGCCCGCTCAGCGGCACCTGCTCGGCGAACGCCCGTGCGCGCAGGTGGGCGAACGCGTCGGCCATGCCCAGACCCAGTTGCGCCGCCACCATCCCGGTGGCCTGGTGCACCTGGGGGTTCTGCAGCGGGAGGGCGTCCGCGGTGACGTCCGCGGTGTTCAGGTCGGCCTGCTCGTCCAGCAGCAGTCTCAGGGCCAGTTCCGCGAACGCCAACGAGTCGGTGAGGGTCGTGGCGTCGAGGTGGCCCACGTCGACCCGGTACAGCGACAGCACCCCGACCCGGATCACGCCGACGCACAGCGGGAGCGCGAACAGCGAGGCCGCTCCGGTTTCGACGGCCAGCGGCGCGAACATCGGCCACCGGGCCTGGCTGGACGGGGCGTCGAGGTCGGCGACGAGCGCCGGGCCGCTTCCGCGCCAGACGTCCACGGCCGGGCCCTCGCCCACCGTCACCTGCAACTCGGCCAGGCGTTCACCCAGCGCGTCCGTGGCGCACCTGACCTCCGGCCAGCCCGAGGTGTCCACGGTGAGCACCGCCCCGCTCACGCCCAACCGGACCACCGCGGCCTCGCAGAGGGCTCCGACCGAGACGGGCCCGTCCAGTTCATCGGCCTTCTCCGCGACCCAGCGACTCACCTGCGCCAACCGGCTGGTGGTGTACCGGGCCATCCGGAGACCTCCCAGTCGCCTGGTAACAGGGGCGCGACCCGCATCTCTCGCACGGTGGGAACACGATCGTCCTGACTTTACGCGCGGCAACCCCGCCACTTGCCGGCCGGGCCGGCCGGATGCCGGCACCTCACCCGAACGCGCATCGAGGCCGTCCGACCCGCGAAGGGCCGGCACGGGGTGCCACCGCGGTCGGCGGCGTGACCGTCCGCTCCGCCGGGGTGGAAGGCGGTCACGACGAGGCCTTGAGGTCGCAGGAAACCCGCGGCACGGGTGGTGTCGGTTCGAATGCCGGCGCTCGATGCACCCTCGGTGCTTCCCGCAGTGCGCCGGCCGAAGTCACGAAAATGATTTCCCGAAGTCCCCGGGCGGGTGGCGTGGAAATACTCCGAGCGCTGGAAACGTCCGGGTCGGATTTGGCATCGTCTTGTGCGGAGATCTCGTCGGGCGATAGGCTCGATGCCTGAAATTCGTCAGCCCGCCCGGACCTCGCGGCCGCCATGCTCAGGCGAGGAGAACCTCCGTGGGTGACAAACTCCGAAGTGCCGCTCGACCGCCGTCACCGGAAGTCGTGGTCCCGTCGGCCGGCGAACTCCTGGCGGTCGCGGTGCGGCCGCTGTCGGCTCTCACCCTGCTGTGCGCGGTGTCCGGCGAAATGGACGTGTCCACCGCGCCTTACCTGCGTGACCGTCTCCTGGAGCTGATCAGCTCCGCCGGTCCGGACCTGGTGGTCGACCTCGGCGAGGTGGGTTTCCTCGGCGCGGCCGGCCTCACCGTCCTGGTGGAAGCCCGTGCCGCGGCCGCGGCGTCCGGGGAACCGCCCGCTGCGGGCTGAGCGGTCCCGTGTCGGACGTCACCGCCTGCGCGCAGGCGGTGAGGACGGCGGTGGTCGCGCCCGCGGAGGCGGCGTAGGCGGCGGCGCTGGCCGCGGCGGCGCTGAAGGTGGCCAGGTTGGCGGCGGACGCGTTGATGGCGGCCGGCGTCCCGGTGAGGACACCTTCCGCGAACGCCTTGGCCGCGGCTGCCGCTGCGGCCGAGTCGGCGACGTTGGCGGCTGCCGCGGTGGCCGCGTTGGCACTGTCGACCGCCGCGGCGATGGCGGTGGCGCAACCGGCGGGAGGGGCGGCCACCGACACCTGGTGCTCGGCCGCGACCCGGTCCGGAACGGGCGCGGCGCTGCTGATCGGCGCCACCGCCAGCGCGGTGAGGGCGTCGGCGGTCAGGATCGAGGCTGCGATGCGTCGAACGTTCATGGGGTGACTCCTGTTGTGGGGAAAGGCGAGCCCCGGCATGCCCGAAAAATCTCTCGGAGTGCGGGAACAAAGTCGATGGAAGTGAATCGGCTCATACGTCGAGCATGCACCCGGCAGTTCTGAAAACGCGGGATGTGCTCGTTCGTGTATGAATTCGGTGTGCCTGGTCGAGTGCATTCCACGTCGACCTCGAATCGTCTTCCGGCAGCGGTCGGCCGCGTCCGGTGGTGCTCGGCGTGCGCCTGCCCGGTTGCGGGGAGAAGCGGTGGGTGCGACCATTGAGGTCATCACGGTGACGCCTCCAGGATTCGACGGCGTCGTCTGCGGTGGTAATGCCGCCTCAGACCCCGGCGGCCTGTGGTCACACCAGGTGCGATCGGGAGGTCTGCGGTGAACGGGCCGGCACGTGCCGGGTGTCACACGTGATCGAGAACGGGAACCCGCCGACCGTCGGTCGCGTTCGACCCGATGACGGGCAACTCCGGCTCGTGGGCCATCCCGTCCACCGAAATCTCCAGGGCGTCACCGGATCGCACTTCCCCGGCCTCGTGGTCCTCCGGAACAGACCACGCCGACTGATCGGCCGGCCGGACCCTCCTCCGGGCCTCGCTCCACCTCCAGGTCACGGGCACCGTGAGGACCGGGAAGCGGAGCGGGTGCCCGTTCACCCGGAAAGCAGATGTCCATGATTCCCTCACCCACCGTCCCCTCGCCACCTCCCGATGCCCGGCAGGGCAGCGACTTCGCCCGCTTGACGCGGGAGCTCAAGGACGCCGGCCTGCTGGACCGGCGGCGCGGGTACTACGCGACGCGGATGGCGATCAACGTCCTGCTGCTCGTGGTGGCCGGAGTGGCGATGGCGCTGCTGGGCGACTCGTGGTGGCAGGTGCTGACCGCGGTGCTCCTCGCGGTGGTCTTCACCCAGTTCGCGTTCATCGGCCACGACGCCGGACACCGGCAGATCTTCCGCAGCCACCGCCACAACGACATCGTGGGCCACCTGCACGGCGGCATCACCGGGATCAGCTACCAGTGGTGGGTGAGCAAGCACAACCGCCACCACGCCAACCCCAACCACGAAGACCACGACCCCGACATCGAGATCCACGCCATCGCCTTCAGCCGCGCGCAGGCAGGCGAGAAGCGCGGCATCTACCGGTGGGTCACCAAGTACCAGGCGTTCCTGTTCTTCCCGCTCCTGCTGGTGGAAGCGGTCGTGCTGCGGATCTCGGGCCTGCAAGCCCTGTGGCACGGGGAGCTCAAGCGCCCCTGGAGGGAGGCCGCGCTGCAAATCCTTCCGGCGGCGGCGTACCTCACCGCGGTGTTCCTGGTGCTGTCCCCGCTGAAAGCGGTCGTGTTCATCGCGGTCCACCAGGGCCTCATGGGCGTCTACCTCGGCTGCTCCTTCGCCCCCAACCACAAGGGCATGCCCATCATCGCCGAGGGGCAGCGGCTGGACCACCTGCACAAGCAAGTCCTCACCTCCCGCAACGTCACCGGCGGCCGGTGGGTCGACGCGCTGCTCGGTGGCCTCAACCACCAGGTGGAGCACCACCTCTACCCGCACATGCCCCGCCCCAACCTCCGCCGCGCGCAGCCCGTCGTCGAGGACTTCTGCGCCCGCAACGGCATCCCTTACAGCAAGGCCGGCCTGCGGTCCTCCTACGCCCAGGTGCTGCGCCACTTGCACGACGCGGGTGCGCCCCTGCGCGCCGCGCGCCGCGCGCCGCTGGGCTGAGAGCGGCCGACGTCCGACCGGGCCCCGTTCAGCTCGTCGGTGGCGTCGCGCGGAACCGGAACTCCACCTGCGGCCACGACGGGGCTGGTGTGCCTGACGATTGCCAGGCGCACCAGCCCCGCGGCGGGGCCGCCGCTGCCGATCAGCAGCTGCAGACGCCGCCGTTGTTGACGCCGGCCACGCCGTTGGCGCCGACCAGACCGGAAGCGCCGTTGGGGTTGGTGATGGTGTTCACGCCGGTGCCGCCGTTGACGGTGCCGGCATTGCCCGTGCCGGCCGCACCCGCGGCACCGCCCAGGCCGCCCGCGCCGCCGGGAGCGGCACACCCGGTGCCACCGTTGCCGCCCGCACCACCGTTGCCGCCGCTACCGCCGGTGTTGGTGATGACGTCGTTGTCGGCGTCACCGTTGACGTTCCCGGAGTTGCCGACGCCGCCGGCGCCACCGGCACCGCCGACGCCACCCGCTCCACCGGGCTGGGTGGCACTCAGACCGTTGCCGCCCTTGGCGCCGAGGCCACCGAGACCACCGAGACCGCCCTTGGTCTTGAGGACGTCGGCGCCGCCGCCACCGTTGACGGTCCCGGAGTTGCCGATACCGCCCGCGCCACCGGCGCCACCCACGCCACCGGCGCCGCCGCCGCTACCGCAGCCACCGATCCCACCGGCGGAACCCGCACCGCCGGCACCGCCGGTGGTGGTGATGTTGTCGATGCCGCTGTCCGTGGTGCCACCGTTGACGGTGCCGGAGTTGCCGACCCCGCCGACGCCCGCGGCGCCACCGATACCGCCCGCACCCGCTCCGCCCGCGATGGCCCCGCCGTTGCCGCCCAGCCCGCCGACGCCGCCGAGGCCGCCCTTGCCGCCGGTGGTGTTGACGGTGTCGCCGCCGACCCCGCCGGTGATGGACCCGACGTTGGCCGCGCCGCCGACGCCGCCGACCCCGCCGTTGCCACCGGCGCCGCCCGCACCGCTGTTCAGCCCGGTCCCGCCCGGACCGCCGGCGCCACCGTTGCCGCCGAGACCGCCGGTGACGGTGATCTGGTCGACGCCGTCACCGCCGTCGACGATGCCGGTGCTGCTGACGCCGACGCCGCCGCTGGTCCCGACGCCGCCGTTGCCGCCCGCGGTCCCCGCCGGGGTGCCCGCCGTGCCGTTCGCACCGGGAGGGCCCGTCGCCCCGTTGAGGCCGGCGGTGCCGGTGATGATGATGGTGTCGTTACCCGCCAGCGTGGAGATCGTGCCGGCGACCGGGCCGCCGCTGATGGTGATGACGTTGGCGTTGGCGGTGCCGGTGACGACCTGACCGGCGGGCACGCCCGCGGTGCAGGTCACGTTCTCGCCGATCCGGACACACCCGGCCGGGTCCGCGGCGTAGGCCGAACCGGGAGCCACCAGGGCGAATCCCGCCACGGTCCCCAGCCCGATCAGAGCACGTCGAACCCGTGCCGCCGTGGTGCTGCGCGTGGTCGATCGCATGACTTTTCTCCACATCGTGTAGTGGTTCTTTTCTCCTCGGCGCCGTCGATGGGCACGAGGAGGTCGTCGTGGTGGAAGCGCGGCTTTCCGGTTGATCCGCAGCGGATCGTTCTGCGCTGCCGGGCCAACCCTGTGCCGTTTTCTCCACATGCACAAGCAAATCGGCGGTTCGTCATACCGTCGCGAGGAATTCCCGGCGACGGAGGAATTTTTAATCCTCGCGCGCGGGCCTGGGGGTCAAACATTGATTACGGGTGTTCCTCGTCACCGGAGCCGGGACGCTCGCCATTGAGGGCCGTACCCGGCGGTCGAGATGATGGCGTCGATTCCGTTGCGCGGGTCGGAACGGCTCGGTTCTCTAAAGTTACGCTCCGCAAGATCGCTCATGCCGGTGGTGCGGCCATTCGGGCGACGCAGCACCAATTCTTGCGACAACAGGAGTAGCGTCCTGTGTCGCACCCCGGACCTCGGTGACGTGGGCTGACCTCCAGAAGCGGTTCGCGCCCACGGGCCGAGGTTTTTCGTGTGTGGAGGAAATGGACGCCGACAGTCACGCCGGCTGTGGTGGGGTGCGATTCGCACCAGGTCATTCGCGCCAGCGCGTCACGCTGTGCGGGTCATCGCTGACAACCTGTCAAGGAAACGAGCATGGAAATCCTGAAGAGTCGCATTCGTCGAGGGGTCGTCGCCACGCTTGCCGGCGTCCTCGCCATCCCGTTCTTGTGGGCGATCAGCCCCCTGACCGCCCACGCCGCCGTCAACTGCGTCGTGAGCGCCGGCGTCACCCAGACCGACACCGTCGTCATCGGGACCCCCGGCAACGACACGATCGACTGCGGCGGCACGAACCCCGCCAAGACGATCAACGGCAGCGGTGGCAACGACACCGTCACCGGTTCCGACCTCGACGACATCGTCAACGGCGGCGATGGCAACGACACCCTCACCGGTGGCACCGGCGCCGACACCCTCAGCGGTGGCCTGGGCATCGACACGATCTCCGGCAGCGCCGGCAACGACATCCTCGTCGGCGCCTCCAACGACGGCAGCCAGGACAGCCTCGACGGCGGCCTCGGCACCGACACCTGCCAGGGGCCCGCGCCGGACCCCGACATCCACGCGAGCTGCGAGAACACGAGCACCCCGCCGGGATCGGGACCGGGCTCCGGCACGGGGAACGCGACCGAGCTGTGCACCGCGACGGGTGGGGTGCTCACCCTCACCGTGAACCCGGTGGGATACGTGTGCGTGTTCAACCCCCTCAGCGCCGGCAACCGCCGCGTCACCGAGGCCCGCGCCATCTGCACCGGAGCCCAGGGGACTTTCGTGAACCTGCTCCCGCTGAGCTACGCCTGCCTCCTGCCGACCACTCCGTAACCCACCCGCGCCACCGGTTGACCCAGTGGCTCGTCACGCGACTCCGGTTGGCGACGAGCCACTGGCCCTTCAGCGCCGTGAGGTCGGCTTCTCCGCGATCTGGTACGTGTCACCACGGCCGGAGGACGGCGGCCGGAACGCGCGGATGCGGTCGGCGAGGTTGCGGGCCCCGCGGTGGGACCGCCGCCGCTGCGCCTCGTTGCGCAGCGGTCGCAGCCGCTCGACGGTGCGGTGGGACGCCAGTTGCTCGCACAGGTCGACAGCACGCGCCCCGACCTCCACCCCCGCGTCCACCTGGTCTTCGAGCAAGTGGGAAGCGGCCAGCGAGATGAGGCTGAAGGCCCGACTGCGGGCCATGTCGACCCCGTGGTCGTTCACCGCCGAGGTCAGCAGCAGGACGGCCATGCGCGCGTACTGCGGATCGGCGACCTGCGCCAACTCGGTGTAGACGATGCCGGTCAACGACGACAGGTCGTGGGGAGTGGGCAACCCCCGCGACCCCGGCGCCGGATCGCCGGACGACCGGGCCAGTGCCTCATCGAGGTCGGCGAGCAACGCCAAGGCGCTTCGCTCCTGCCCCAGCCGTGCCCGTGCCCACGCCGTGTTGGCCCTGATCAGGGCCACCACCTGCGCGGACCCGGTCGCGTCGGCTGCCAGCCCGGCGAGCCGGAACTCCTCCAACGCCCGGGTGGGGTCGTTGTGGTGCAACGACATCCTCCCCATCCGGCAGTAGACGTCGGCGATCACCGCCGTGTCGCCGACCGACGAGGCGATCCGCAACGCGGTGCGGAAGTACTCCGCGGCGGCATCGGACATCCCCGTGTCGAACGACGACCACCCGGCCACGCTGTGCAGGTCGGCCACCGCCGCGTGCAGCCGGGCCTTCGCGGGACCGGAGGCGGAGGTGTCCAGCAGTCGCACGGCCGCAGGCAGGCGGTCCACCGCCGCCGCACGAGCGGCAGCACCGCCGTACCGGTGATCCAGGGCCCACATCCGCCTGGTGAACGCTTCCAGGTCCGCAACCTCCGACAAGCCCGTGGACGGAAGGGTCGTCCGGGGTTTTAACGCGCTCAGGGCAGCGTTGTCGGACTCGTGTGCGGGTTCGAGCACCTTACCTCCGGACGCCGACGGAACCGGTCCGCCGGGGTCTGGGGCAAACGCGGGACGATCTTCCCACGCACCTTTCGTCGACGGCTCGTCAATCACACGAAGGTGTATCAGTCCGGTCAGGAGGATCACCATGACGAAGAGGCGCGTGTCCCAGGCCCCCCGGCAGGGGGCTCAGGTCCCGGTCGGGTAGGGACCTGAGGCACTGCCCGGCGACGAGGGCGCGGAGGAGGTGATGGGGACGGTCGTCCGACGGGCGGTCGAACCGACGAGGAGTTCCCGTGACGCTGACCGAACCGGCTCCCACCCGCACCCGGTCGGACCTGGAGTTGGTCGATGCCTACTGGCGGGCGGCGAACTACCTGTCGGTCGGGCAGATCTACCTGCTCGACAACCCGCTGCTGCGTGAACCGCTGCTCCCCGAGCACGTCAAGCCGCGGTTGCTCGGGCACTGGGGGACCACACCGGGGCTGAACCTGCTGTACGTGCACCTGAACCGCATGATCAACCAGCGCGACCTGGACGCGCTGTTCGTGACCGGCCCCGGTCACGGCGGTCCCGGCCTGGTGGCGAACGCGTACCTGGAGGGGACCTACAGCGAGGTCTGCTCACCTGTCACCGAGGACGTCGAGGGGATGCGGAGGTTGTTCCGGCAGTTCTCCTTCCCCGGCGGCATCCCCAGCCACGTCGCGCCCGAGACTCCCGGTTCGATCCACGAGGGCGGCGAGTTGGGCTACGCGCTCGTGCACGCGTTCGGCGCGGCGTTCGACAACCCCGACCTCACCGTGCTGTGCGTGATCGGCGACGGTGAGGCGGAGACCGGTCCGCTGGCGGCGAGCCGGCACTCGAACAAGTTCCTGAACCCGGTGACCGACGGCGCGGTGCTGCCGGTGCTGCACCTCAACGGCTACAAGATCGCCAACCCGTCGGTGCCGGCCCGGATCCCCGACGACGAGCTGGCCGCGTTGATGCGCGGCTACGGCTACACCCCGCACTTCGTCGCGGGCGACGATCCCATGACGGTGCACGAACTGCTCGCCGACACCATGGACGCGGTGCTCGACGACATCAGGGCCATCCAACGCGACGCCCGCGTCGGCACCGTTCCCGCGGTGCCCAACTGCACTGGCTGATCGCTCCTCGGCGACACACACCGGACGCTCTATTCATGTGAATCATCGACACCAGGAGCACGGCATCATGGGAATCGTCATCATCGGTGGCCTGATCGACTCCGTCATCGGCATCGTCAACGGCGCTGTGGCAGGCATTCTCGGCGCCGCCGGCGCCGTCCTCTTCCCCCTGCTCGGAATCTGACCGCAGGACCCGATCGGCGCGACCGCCGCCAGGTGAGAACCGGCGGGGGTCGCGTCGATCAATCACATTTCCGGCAAGGCTCAGATCGGGTAGCTGGAGATGTCGCCGCAGGTGAGAGGGCCTGGTTCGGGGATGGGGGTGATGGCGGTGTGGCAGACCTGGACGGTGACGCGGTCGATGGGTACCGGGACCGGGGTCGGGACGATCGGCACGGTGAGCGCGAACTCGAACTTGGTCGCGCCGGTGGTGCTCTGGCGCTCGGTGTCGACGACGGTGCGGCCGCTGTAAGCGGTGAACACGGCCACCGCGACGGCGCGGGTTGGCGGAGCGCACGGGGTGATGTCGCGCAGCGCCACTTCACCGGTGACCTCGACCGAGGTCACGGGCAGGGGCGAGGGGTCCGGTTGCGCGTTGCGCCAGGCCAGTTGGCCGGTGGTGTGGCTGCTGAGGCAGCGGTCGGTGTGCTCGGCCTTGAACGCCACCGACGCCGCGGCGGGGTCGGCGCTCGCGCCGCCGGTGAGGGTGAGGGTGGTCGCGGCGGCCGCGAACGCCACGGCGGCGGCGCGACCGATCCTGGATAGCAGGGGTGAGGTCATCGAGCGGACTCCTTTGTCCTCGCTTCGAATGTTCCTTGGTTGAACACTCCCACCGATTCCCTCGGAAACCCCGTGTCCGGCACCGATACCGGGCACGGGGACAGGGCCAGTGGGTCGTAGGTGATCTCCTGGTGGTCGTGGCCTGGTGGACGCGTGGCTGATCACCTGGCCGCCGCGGGCCGACCGCGCCGTCGCGGTACCACCTCTGCCACGCAGCGGCACGCGACTGCGGAGTCGAACGCGGTGCCGGTTCGGCAGTCGCCCGGGACACCGGCATCTACTGCGCCGACAAGTGCCCTTCCTGTCCCATTCCTCGGCGGGGTTGCGAAGTCGACCCAGGTGCGACGATCGCCGAGCGTCACTGGAGTTGAGCCATGCGGGTGCTCTGTGCGGCGGGTGCCGACGGGGCGTGGGAGGCTTTTCGCGCATGTCCGCCCCGGACCCCGGCGGCCCGCCGATCGTTGTGGTGGTGCCTTCCGGGAGGTATGCCTTGTCCGATGCGGAACCGTCGGTGCCCGAACACGGGCCGACTCGTGTCCGGTTCGCGGACGTCGTGGAGTTGGGGGAGTTGACGCGGCGCCTGCGGGCGCGGGACTACCGGCACGGTGGGGTGGGTCCGCGGGACGAGGCGGTGGCGGCGTTGCCGGTGGCGTTGGCGATGCTGGGCGTGCCGGTGGCCGAGCGGCTGGTCGGGCCGCTGCACACGGCTGTGGCCGACCTGCACGCCCTCGCCGGCTGGGCGTCGTTCGACATCGGCTTGGTCGACGCGGCCCGCCACTGCTTCCGAACCGCGTTGCGGGTGTCGGCGGCGGTCGGCAACGCGTCGCTGACGTCGAACGTCTACTACCGGCTGGGGCGGGTGCGGCTGCACCACGACGACCCGGTGGGGGCGCTGGCCGAGTTCGGGCTCGCGGAGCCGCACGCCCGGGCCAGCGGGTCGGCGCGGGCGATGGCGCTGGTGAAGGCGAACCAGGCGTGGGCGAAGGCGCGGCTGGGTGAGGAGGACGCCGTGCTGGCGTTGCTGGCCGCCGCGGAGGGCCGGTTCGCCGCCTCCGGTGGTGAGGCGGTGCCCGGCTGGATGGCGTTCTTCACCGCCACCGACCTGTCGTCGTTGGTCGGGGTGGTCTACACGGAGCTGGCCCAGCGGGTGGACCCCCAGTACGCGGGTCTGGCGGTGCCGAAGTTGACCGCCGCCGCCGAGGGCTTCGGTCCGGACATGGCCCGCAGCCGGGCCTTCAGCCTGATGTCGCTGGCGACGTGCCACCTGCTGGAGGACCGGGTGGACCTGGCGGCGGTGGTGGGCCACCAGGCGCTGGACCTGTGCTCGCGACTGGTGTCGACACGAACGGTCGAGCGGTTGCGCCCCCTGCGCAACGAAGCGGAACGGCGACGGTCCCACCCGACCGCGCGGGACCTGGCCGAACGCATCCGCACGTTCCGCACGATCCCGAGGCACTCGGAATGACGTTGCGGGGGGAGTGGTGCGACGAGAGCCGTGCACGCCAGTGGACCAGGACGCGGCGATCGTCGCTCTGAGAGATCCTCTTCGACGAGATGTCCCACATGGCGTTGGTGGGCAACATGCTCAGCGCCATCGGTGGCACCCCGGTACCGGCGCGGGAGGACGTGGCGCCCCGCTGTCCGGGCTCGTTGCCCGGCGGTGTGCGCCCGGAGTTGGAGATCCACCTGGCGGAGAACCCCACTACCTGAAGCAGGGAGAGCTCTTCCACTACTACGCCTTCCACGAGCTCCACCACGGCCGCAAGTTGCAGCGGGTCGGTGACCGCTGGTCGTTCACCGGGGCCAAGATCACCATGCCCCGCACCTACGCGGCGGCCGAGGTGCCTCCGGGCGGCTGGGCGGCCCACCCCGCCATCAGCCGGCACTGCTGCCCCGAATACCGCTTCACACGCGACGCCTGATAACCCGCTCGCCTGATTGTCGACTCGCCGCACAATGCGGCGTGATAGCGAGTTCGCGTCCGGTGTCGTCTACGCGGGCGGCAATGGCTGTCGGTTGCCGGCAATAAATCCCTCTTGGTGATGTGGACGTGAGAAGCGCAATTTCGCCATGAACTCCAGGCCGTCGTGGGCCGTCGGCGTTATTCGCGGTGAAGTAGAATTTGACAGACGTCCGACCGGTCGGTATATGCCTCGCCGGCGGGTGTTCGCCCTGCTCCGAACGGGTTACCCGGCTGTTGACGGACAGTTGCGGTTCTTCGGGGAAGGCGCGATTTTATCAGGGGTCGGGAGCGGAACCAAGCATTTCTGGGCATACTTCGGCGACCGTCGAGGATTGACATAGATTACTTGATTAAGTAAGAATGAAATTGTCGATTTCGATGGAGGTGCGCACGGAAAACGGGCCGAGTCGCCAACGCGGTTGCGGCACCGACCCACCCTTCGCCGGGGTGCGGTGTGCGTACGTCGAACGACCTTCGAACTGCCCCCGTGACATGGAGACTTCGTGACGACGAGCGAACCAGTGATGTCCGCACCTCGCCCCGGCTTGACCGCCGCAGAGGTCCGGGAGCACCCGTGGTGCGGTCCGGCGGACCGCAGGCCCGCCCGCTACCGCGGTCCGCACCGGCTCGGCAGGGACGGTTGGGTGAACTTCACGACCAGGCTCGAACGCGGGGAGGAGATCGCGATCATCCGCGCGGCCGTCGCCGACAACCGCCGCGTGCTCGACGTCGGGGGCGGCACCGGGGAGATCGCCCACGCGGTGGCGGCGCAGGTGGGCCGGTGCACGACCGTGGAACCCCACGCCGACCGGGTGGCCTCGTTGCAGGCCTCCGGTGACGGCGTCATCGACGTGCACCCCGGGCACGCCGAGTCACTGCCGTTCGCCGACGGCGCCTTCGACGCGGTCTACGCCACCTGGGTCCTGCCGTACGTGGACGACCCGGAGCGGGCGGCGCGGGAGATGGCGAGGGTGTGTGACGCGTCGGCCCCGGACGCGAAGGTGGTGCTCATCGGGGGCTCACCCGACAACGAGCTGGTCGCGATGCTGAACGAGGTCTGCGTCCCCCTGGCCGGTGAGGAGCCCGACCACCAGGGCTACCTCCTCGCGACCGCCGCGGCGGTGTTGGCCGAGCACGGATTCGACCGCTTCTCGCTGCACCGCACGGAAGCCGCGCTGCACTTCCCGGAGGTCTCCCTCGACCAGCGGGTGGACGCCGCCTGCTCGGTGCTCGGCGATTTCTGGTACGAGGGGCACCCCCGCGTCGAGGACATGCGTGCCGCCCTGAGGCCACGCGTGCGACGTCACTTCCGGCACCGCCCGCACGCCGTAGGGGACCAGGCGACCGTGCTGGTGGCCCGTCCCGGGACACCGTCGTGAGCGATCGGTCGCCCGCGGTCTTCGTGGGCAGGCGTGCGCAGCTCGGCGCGCTGACCTCGGCACGCGACGACAGCACGCGGGAAGGGCTGGTCACGTGCGTGGTGACCGGTGAGCCCGGGGTGGGGCGCACGGCGCTGCTCGACGCGTTCGTCGAGGGTTCCCGCGCCGGCGGGGACGCGGCGGTGCGCTTGAGCGGGCAGTGGCGCGACCGTCGCGGTCCGGCTGCCCTGGTGGACGACCTGGTGCGCGGCTTGGCGGCGCTGTCCCCGGACGACGTGGCGCAGCGGCTCCGCACGGCGTGGCACGACGCGTCGACCGGAGCGGCGGAGCCGACGGGCACGGTGGAGCCCACGGCCGAACTGGCGGCTGCCGTCCGTGACGCGGTGGTCGGGTCAGCCGGGCGGTCCTGCCTCGTGGTGGCCGTGGACGACGTGGACCAGGCGGGAGCCGGTGGGGCGGTGCTGCTGCACCGCGTGCTGGCGGCGTGCGCCGACCTGCCGGTCGTGGTGGTCGCGTCCCTGAGGCCGGGCGCCTCGGTCGCGATGGCGCCGGAGCTGGGCGAACTGCTGTACGGGGCCAGGTGGGTTGCGCTGGACGGGTTGTCGCGGTCCGAGACCGCGCACCTGTTCGAGGCCCGCACCGGGACGCGCCCGTCCGAGGGGTTGATCGCAGAGTGCCACCGGCTCAGCGCGGGCAACCCGTTCCTGCTGGTCGAGCTGACCGCCTGGGTGGCGGCCGGGCCGCGGGGCACACGTGCCCCCGAGGAGGTGCGCGCGGCCGTGTTGCCGCAGGTCGCGCGCCGGATCCTCGGCTGGGTCGACCGGGTGGACGCCGACGCCAGGGTACTGGTCGAGGTGCTGTCCCTGGTCGACCGCCACCGCAGCACCGACACCTCGGTGCTGACGCGTCTCAGCGGGCTCGACCAGCACCGCGCGCTGGGCGCGCTGGACGTCCTGGCGCGCATGCGGCTCGTGACCGACGACGACGCGGTCGTGCTGCGCCACCCGCTGTTGTCCAACACCGTGGCCGCCTCCACGACCCTCGTGGCGCGCAACGCCGTCCACCTCGCCGCCGCCGCCCACTTGCACGAGCGCGGCGCGCCGGGCGACTGGATCGCGGACCACCTGGTGGCCTCGACGGTCCCCCCGATCGGCGAGTGGTCGGTCGGCGTCCTGTTGCGCGCGGCCCGTGCGGCGGACCGCGACGAGGACGCCGTGCGCTACTTGGAGGTCGCGGTGCGCACCGCGTCGGGGGACGAGCGCGGCCACGCGCACCTGATGTTGATCGACGTCAAGCTGCGCCTGGACCGGGTGGCGGGGCTGGACTCGGCCGTGGCGGCGCTCGGGCATGCTCCCGACGAGCCGACCCGGCGCGGGTTGCTCGCGCGCATCGCGGGCGCCGTCCAGGTCGGCGACACCGGGGCGGACGGACAGGACGTGCTGCACCGGGTGGCCGTGGCCGTGGAGGGCACGGCGTCGCAGGGCTGGTCCGACCTGTACCGCCTCCTGTCCGCTGCCCTGGACAGCCCGCCCTCGATGGCGGTGGAACTCGCCGAGCGCTTCCTGGACGACGCGGACGCGTCCGACGGCCACCGGGGGGTGGAGTTGCGCATGGCGGTCCTGGCGGTCAGCGCGCTGTGCGTGCGCCTGCTCGACCGCGACGTGGACGAGGCGCTGCGGCGGGCGCGCCGGGTGCTCGAACGCGGGCTCGACGAGCTGACCTCGCACCCCGCGGCGTTGACCGCGGCCCTGGTCGTCCTGGCCGACGCGGGGCAGCGGGAGGAGACCGAGGCGTGCGTCCGCAGACTGCGGCGGCTCGTGCCGCACCCGTCCGCCGCCCTGCGCGCGGGCCTGGCGCTCGTGGCCGGGAGGACCGCCGTGACCGACGGCGACCTGGCCACCGCCGAGCAGCGGTTGACCGACGGTCTCGACACCCTCCCGGAGTGCCCGGCGGGTGCGGTGGCTCCGATCCGGGCGAACCTGGTGGCGCTCGCCGCGGACGTGTGGCTCAGCCGGGGTGACCGGGCTCGGGCCGCGGCACTGCTGAAGCAGCACGGGTACGCCGGTTCCGTGCGTCCCGCCTGGTACCACCGGGAGGTGCTGCTGGTCAGGGTCCGGTTGCGGGTCGTGGAGGGCGACCTGGCCCGGGCCCGGCGGGACCTGGCCGAGCTGCACGCGCTCAACGAGGACTCGGGGTTGCCGCGGGTGGGCTCGCTGTTGTGGCGGGTGCACGGGGTCGCGCTGCTGGACACGCTGGGCTCGGTGGAGGAGGCCACCCGGGCGGCGGGCGAGCAGGTCCGGTTCGCCGAGGGCACCGGTTCTCCGCAGGAGCTGGGGCGCGCGCTGCGGGCGTGGGGTTGGGTGAGCGGCGGCGCGGTGGGCGAACAGCTCCTGCGCAAGGGCATCGCGCTGTTGCAGGCGGGTCCCGACGGCTGGGAACTGGTCCGGGCGTACTGCGACCTCGGCCGGCTGCTCACGCGGGGTGGCAGGCACCAGGACGCGGTGGTCGCGCTGACCGAGGCGGTGCGGCGGGCCGACCGCTGCGGCGCGGTCGCGCTGGGCGAGCAGGCCCGGCGGCAACTGCTCGCCGCAGGCGGCCACGCGGTGCAGCACGTGCCGCTGCGGGGTGTGCTGACGTTGACCCGCCGAGAGCGGGAGATCCTGCTCGACGCGGTGCGCGGGCTGACGAACAAGACGATCGCGGCGACCCGCCGGATCACCCGCCGCACGGTGGAGCTGCACCTGTCGAGCGCCTACCGCAAGCTCGACATCGCCGGGCGCGACGACTTCCCGGACCTGCTCGGCCACCCCGGCGTGTGGGAGCTGCTCACCGACGGCGCGGCGCGGGTCGGTCGACGGCCCTCGGCGTGACGGCCGACCGCCCCGACCACCCCGCGCGGCCGGTGCGGACTTCGGCGGCGCGGCGCCGTCCCTCTCGGCATCGGCCGTGATGTGCCGGCCCCCACCCGCGAACCACACTCGGGTGCGACGTGCCGACTCCGCCGGACCGGCACCGCGGACGTACCGACGCACCAGCGCCAGGAGGCCAGATGGAACTCGACGAGAGCCGGTCGGACCCGTTCGTCGTGGTGGTGGTGCTGTCCGGCGGCCTGGACTCCACCACCCTGATGGCGCAC
Organism: Actinosynnema sp. CA-299493; assembly: GCF_050946825.1. Taxonomy (NCBI): domain Bacteria; kingdom Bacillati; phylum Actinomycetota; class Actinomycetes; order Pseudonocardiales; family Pseudonocardiaceae; genus Actinosynnema; species Actinosynnema sp. CA-299493. Next base: position 5,222,255 of record NZ_CP191993.1, on the reverse strand, counting down.
TACGCCGCGCAGCGCCGGGGCATCGTCGCGGTGACCGTGGACTACGGGCAGCGGCACCGGCGCGAGATCGACTCGGCGCGCCGGGTCGCGGAGCACTACGGAGCGGTCCACCAGGTCGTCGACCTGAGCGGGTTCGGGGCGCTGCTGGGCGGTTCCGCGCTGACCGACAGCGCGGTCGACGTGCCTGAAGGCCACTACGCGGAGCACTCGATGCGTGCCACGGTGGTGCCCAACCGCAACGCGGTGCTGGCCAACGTGGCGGTGTCGATCGCGGTCGCGCGCCGCGCGGGCGTGGTGGCACTCGGGATGCACTCCGGCGACCACTTCATCTACCCGGACTGCCGGCCCGTGTTCATCGAGGCGCTGCGCGGGCTGGTCGCGGTGGCGAACGAGGGCTTCCCCACACCGGAGGTGCAGGCCCCGTTCATGGCCTGGACGAAGGCCGAGATCGCCGCGCACGGTGTCGCCCTGGGTGCGCCGCTGGAGCTGAGCTGGTCCTGCTACAAGGGCGGCGACGTGCACTGCGGCGTCTGCGGCACGTGCTACGAGCGGCGCGAGGCGTTCCGCGACGCCGGGGTCGCGGACCCGACCGGCTACCTCGACGCCACCACGACCTTCGCCGCTCCGTGAGACCGCGGACGTGGCCGCCGCACCAAGGAGGACACGCATGACGGACCTGCTCGACGTCACCTTCGGCGGAGGCGTCGGCTTCTGGGCGCCGCACGAGGGCGAAGCGCGGTGGCAGCACGAGGAGATCTTCGACCAGGGCTGCTACGACGGCATCCGGCTGCGCCCCGACGCGCTGGTGCTCGACGTGGGCGCGAACATCGGGTTGTTCACCTACTTCGTCAAGCGCGGGTGCCCGGAGGCCCGCATCCGGGCCTTCGAACCCATGCCGGCGGTGCTGGAGGCGTTGCGCCGCAACGTGGAGCGGCACGGCCTGCGGGACGTGACGATCGAGGAGTGCGCCTTGGGCGCCGAGGCCCAGGACGAGGTGCTGTTCCACTACTACCCGCTCGCACCCGGCAACTCGACCAGGTACCCGCAGGACAAGGAGCTCCAGATCGCGGTGCTGTCCCGGCTGGGGACCGAGGAACACGTGCGGGCGCACTACGTCGGCGAACCGGTGCGCGTGCCGGTCCTGCGGTTGTCCTCGTTCCTGGTGCCCGGTGAGCGGGTCGACCTGGTGAAGATCGACGTGGAAGGCGCGGAGCTGACCGTGCTGCGGGGAGTCGACCCCGGGCAGTGGGCGTCGATCGACCGGTTCGTGCTGGAGGTGCAGGACCTGGACGGGCGGCTGGACGAGGTGGGCGCGCTGCTGCGCTCGCGGGGCTTCGAGGTCACCGTTCGGCCGGCGCCGCTGATCCCGGCGGAGATCCGCACGTTCGTCGTGCACGCGACGCGGCCGAACCCCGCACACGACTGAGATCGGAGGAACGGTGTCGTCCGAGCACCCGAACGGGCCGCGCATCGCGGTGGTGATCCCGACCTACAACCGGGAGGCCCTGCTGCAGGGCACCCTCGAAGCCCTGGTCCGGCAGGGGATCCCCGCGGCCGGGTTCGAGGTGGTCGTCTCCGACGACGGCTCGTCGGACCGGACGCGCGGCGTGGTCGACGGCTTCGCCGACCGGTTGGCGATCCGGTACCACTTCCAGGAAGACCTCGGGTTCCGGGCCGCGGCCGCCCGCAACGCCGGGGCGCGGCTCACCACCGCCCCGGTGCTGGCCTTCGTCGACGCGGGCGTGCTGCCAGGACCGGATTTCCTGGCCGCGCACCTCGCCGTCCACGACGCCGACCCCGACGCGCCCACGGCGGTGATCGGCTACACCTTCGGCTACCGGCCCGACGAATCGGCCCCCGTCATCGAGACCAGTGCCGCGATGACGTCCGAGGAGGCGGTCCGCCACTACCGCGAGTCGCCGGACTTCGCGGATGCCCGTCACCTCGCGTTCGAGCGCTTCGGCTTCGACCTGAGCCGCTGCACGGTGCCGTGGCAGTGGTTCTGGTCGATGAACTGCTCGGTGCGCGCGGAGGACTTCCGGGCGGTCGGCGGTTTCGCCGAGGAGTTCCGCGGCTGGGGCGGTGAAGACCTGGAGCTCGCGTTCCGACTCTTCCGCCACGGCACGGGTTTCGCCGTGAGCCGGGACGCCTGGGCGGTCGAGGCGCCGCACCCGAAGGCGAGCGCGTCGAACCCGGACAGCAACACCGCGAACCTCCTCACGTTCCTGCGCGCGCACACCGAACCGGTGGTCGAGCTGCTGTGGTCCTGGTTCGCCCGGCTGGGTACCGGGCTCGAGGTCGACCACGAGTGGAACGTCGAGGACGAGCACCTGCTCTACCTCGACGCGCTCGACGAAGCCCGGCCGGTCGACGTCACCGATGAGTTGGCGGACCTGCGCGAGGTGGCGGCCCACAAGAGGGTCGCGGTGTTCGGCTGCGGTCGCGACGTCCCGCCGTGGCTGGACTCCGCGGTGCTGTTCGACTTCGACCCCGACGTCGTGAACTCCGCCCGGAGCGAGGTGCGCCACGCCATCGGGGTCCGCACCACCTTGCCCGACGACTCCGTCGACCTCGTCTTCGTCACCTCGCGGCTGCGGAGCGTGTGGGGCCGTTGGGGCGCCGAGATCCTGCACGAGGCCGGTCGGATCGGCACGCAGGTCCGCAGCCCGCTCGAAGCGTGATCACGGGCGGACCGCTCCTCACCCCGCATCCGGATCGACCCCGTGCATCGCCGGGAGCTTGTCCTCGTTCACCCGCGGTCGGGTGGTGGCCCACCGGTCGGTGTTCCCGCGGTACCAGTCCACCGTCTCCGAGAGGCCGTCGGCGAACGACCTGACGGGCAGGTAGGCCAGGTCGTTCGCGATCTTCTCCCAGCTCAGGGAGTACCGGACGTCGTTGGACAGGCGGTCGGCGACGTAGTCCACGGAACTCCACTCGGCGCCGCACGCCCGGAGGACGAGGGAGGCCAGCTCGTTGTTGGTCAGGTCGGTGCCGCCGCCGATGTTGTAGATCTCCCCGGGAACTCCGTTGCGGAGCACCAGGTCGACGGCCCGGCAGTGGTCCTCGACGTGCAGCCAGTTGCGGATGTGCTCGCCGTTGCCGTGCAGGCCGATGCGCTCGCCCTTGAGCAGGCGGGAGACGAAGGAGGGGATGACCTTCTCGACGTGCTGCCCCGGGCCGTAGTTGTTCGAGGAACGGGTGATGCACACCGGCACGCCGTAGGTGTGGAAGTACGAGACGGCCATCATGTCGCCGGCCGCCTTCGACGCGGCGTACGGGCTCGTCGGACGCAGCGGGTGGTCCTCGCGGGCGGTCCCCGTGGGCAGCGGCCCGTACACCTCGTCGGTGGACACGTGGACGAACTTCCGCACGCCGAAGCGCATCGCCGCGTCCAGGAGCGTCTGGGTGCCCAGGACGTTGGTGGACACGAACTCCTCCGCCGCCGCGAACGACCGGCCGACGTGCGACTCCGCGGCGAAGTGCACGACGACGTCGTGCGCCTCCACCAGGTCGACGACGAGGGCCGCGTCGCGGATGTCGCCCTCCACGAAGTCGAAGGCCGGGCGCTCCCACACGTCGCGGAGGTTCTCGACGTCCCCGGCGTAGGTCAAGGCGTCGAGCACCGTCACCCGGGACAGGTCTCCGTCCCGGAGCAGGTGTTTGACGAAGTGGGAACCGATGAACCCGGCGCCACCGGTGACCAGGACCTTCTGCACAGCCCCACCCCCTCCTCGAAACGGGTCCACGTCGACAGGTCGACGGTCCCGTCGGCAGGCGACCACGTGGGATCCGATTCTCGGTCCCGCCCGGCCCTCCGCACATCACGGCGGCGCCCGAAGTGTCGCCTCCGCCCGACCGAGACCGGACCGGGCCGCCCGCTCGGGCACCCCGCGCTCTTCGGAGGTCGTCCGGCCGCCTCTCGGTCAACGCCGTGATGCGCCGCCCCGCGTGACGCGGGCAGCATCGGTCCAGGAGGTTCGGGATGAGTTTTCGCATCAGCAAGGAGTTCCAGTTCTCGGCCAGCCACCGGCTGGAAGGGCTGCCGGACGGGCACCAGTGCGGCCGGCTGCACGGCCACAACTACGTGGTGAAGGTGGAACTCGGCGCGGCGGCGGACGGCCTGGACGCCGTCGGCTTCGTCCGCGATTACGGCGAGCTGTCCACGTTCAAGAACTGGCTGGACGACGAGGTCGACCACCGCCACCTGAACGAGGTGCTGGAGGACCGCAACCCCACCGCGGAGAACCTGGCGCGCTGGATCTACGAGCGCTGGGCGCCCCACTACCCGGAGTTGAGCGCCGTCCACGTCTCCGAGACGCCCAAGACGTGGGCGGAGTACCGACCGTGACCGCGACGTCGGCGCACGTCGGGGGAGGTGGTGCCGCAGCAGGTCCGAAGCTCGTCGTGAACGAGATCTTCGGCCCTACGTGAAGCGGTGCAGGGAGAAGGGCCGTCGCTCGGTCGGCGGTGCGCGTTCGTGCGCCTGGGCGGGTGCAACCTGTCCTGCCGCTGGTGCGACACCCCGTACACGTGGGATTGGACCGGAGTGGGTGACACGGGAGTCGTGTACGACCCGAAGGTGGAACTCCGCGCGATGCCGTGGGACGACGTCCTGCGCCGGTTGGTGGAGTACCAGGTGGGGTTGATCGTGATCTCGGGTGGTGAACCCCTCAACCAGCAGCACCGGTTGGTGCCGCTGGCACGCGCGCTCGTCGACTCCGGCCACCAGGTGGAGGTCGAGACCAACGGAACCGTGGTGCCGATCCGGGAACTGGCCGACCTGACGCGGTTCAACGTCTCGCCGAAACTGGCGCACTCCGGCGATCCCGAATCACGCAGGCTCGTGCCGGCCGCCCTCACCGCACTCGCCGCGCTACCGGGAACGGCGTTCAAGTTCGTCTGCAGGTCCCTCGCGGACCTGGACGAAGTGGCGTCCGTGGTGGACCGGCACGGCACCGAGCCGGTGTGGATCATGCCCGAGGGAAGGACCGGGGGCGAGGTGCACCGCACTCTCGGCGAACTCGGCGACGCCGTGATCGCCAGAGGGTGGAATCTGACTACCAGGCTGCACGTCTCAGCGTGGGGCGATCGGAGGGGGAAGTGACCGTGATCAGTCCTTTGGAAGGCCCGGAGTCGGTCCGGGACCCCCTGGAAGACCTGGCCCGCAAGCTCCTGGTGGAGATCGGGGAGGACCCGGACCGGGACGGCTTGAAGGAGACACCGGCGCGGTTCGCGAGGTGGTGGCGCGAGTTCAGCGGTTACGACGCGGGAGACGCCGACGCGCGTTTCCCCATCGTCTCGCAGGGGCAGATCGTCATGGTCTCGGACATCGCGGTGTGGTCGCTGTGCGAGCACCACCTCCTGCCGTTCTCCTGCACGCTGACCATCGCGTACAAGCCGGACGGCGACGTGCTGGGGCTGTCCAAGTTCGCCCGCATCGCCCACCGCCACGCCCACCGCCTGCAGGTGCAGGAACGGCTGGTCTGCGACATCGCCGACGAGGTGGTCTCGGCCACCGGGTCCGCCGACGTGGCCGTCATCGGCCGCGGCGAACACCTGTGCATGAGCATGCGAGGGGTCCGGACCCCGGCCCTGATGACCTCCTCGGTCTTCCGAGGCGCGTTCGAGGACTACGGCCCGGCCCGTCAAGAACTCATCGCCACGATCTTCGCCGGGCGCTGAGGCGCGCACCCTGCTTTCCTCGTCCACTGTGGAGCATCCGTGAACATCGCCATCGTCTTGTTGACCCACAACCCCGACGAACCGGCAGGCGTCGAGCGGGGGATCGCCTCCCTGGCCGACGGGCTGCGCGAGCTCGGGCACCGCGCGATCATCATCGCCGCCGGTCCCGCCGGCCCGGAGGACGGCCCGGACCTGATCCGCCTGGAGACGGTGACGCTGCCCCGGCCGGTGCTGTTCGACGACCCGAACGTCATGCCCGCCGACCCGGAGCCGGTGCGGCGGGAAGTCCTGCGGCTGATGGAGGAGCACCAGGTCGACGTGGCCTGCTGGACCGATGCCGGGGTGGGCCTCGGCTACCTGGCCCCGGCTCCGGCGGGCGTGCGCACGGCGTTGATGGTCTACTTCCTCCGGGTCGACGAGCCCATGAAGCAGAGCCTCGCCCACGAGCCGGACGCCGTGATCTCCATCAGCGACTTCCTGACCGACGAGGCCGCCCGCGCCGGGCTCGACTCACGTCGGTGGCACTCGTTGCCCAACGCCCTGCTGTGCCCCAGCGATCCGCCGGGTGAGGCTGAGCGGGAGCGGCTGCGGCAGACCGGTCCGGTGCGGATCCTCGCCAGGGCCGACCCGTCCAAGGGCGTGGCGGAGCTGCTCCGCGCCCATCCCGGGGGCTTCGACCGCCCGGTGCAGGTCGTGCTGGCCGCGGCGGCGTTCGAGCTGTGGGCCGGCATGCAGGACGACATGATCGCCGAGTGCCGGCGGTTGGCCGCGGAGCTGCCGAACGTGGAGGTCCTGCCGGCGATCCCGTGGACCGGGGCGCAGCCCTTCCTCGGCGGCGCCTCGGTGGTGCTCGTGCCGTCCACCAGCCCGGAGACGTTCTGCAACGTCGCGGCGGAGGCGCTGTCGATGGGAACCCCCGTCGTCGGGTACGACTTCGGCCACCTTCCCGTGCTCGTCGGCGAGGCGGGCCGGATGGTCGAGCTGAACGTGGTGAGCGGGTTCGGCCACCTGCCCGCCCTCACCGGTTCGACCCTGAAGATGATCGACCTGGAGAGCGGACCGGCACGGCTCTGGAAGGCGACCGAGGAGCTGCTGGCCGATCCGGAGGCCTACCGGCGCGCGTCCCGGCAGGCGCCTCTTCAGGTGGCCACCCACACCCCCGCCGCGGTCGCGCGCGAATTCCTCCGGATGGTGGCCGGTGCGGACGTGGCCGGCGGCTGACGTGAAGACCTGTGCCCGCCGAACCGCGCAGGTAGGGCACGTCGACCAGACCGCCCAGCCGCTGCCGTCCGCGGCTGGGCGGTTCACCCGGCCGGTGGCGCAGCAGCCCTTGACGTCCAACCCGACCCTCACCTGGTTGTGCGGAGTCGGGTTGCTGGATGATCAGTCCCCACCCGCTTGGCCGTGATCGGGGCAGCCGGTCAGTCGACCTCTTGGAGGCGCAGCTCCCGCTGCCGGGCCGAGTAGCGCCGGGACTTCGCGCGGTTGCCGCAGACCCGCATCTTGCACCAGCGCCTGCTGTGGTTGCGCGACACATCCCAGAAGACCCAGCCGCACACGTCGTCCGCGCACCGCTTCAGCCGCTGCGACTCGCCGGTGGTCACGAGCTCGGACCAGGCGATGGCCAGGCGCGCCAAGGCCCGGTCGACGGGAGGCAGCCCCAGGGCGGGCACCAGTCCGCCGGCGGTGAGGCTGACGAGCACCGGCAGGCTCGCGAGCACGGCCTCGCCCGCGGCCAGCCCGTCCGGCTGGACCTGGCCGAGCGCGGACCGGACGCCGGCGCGCAGGTCGAGCAGCCTGCGGTGCTCCTCGGTCGTCAGCGGCACGGGCTCGTCCAGCAGGCCGCGCGCGTGCAACCAGGCCGCGGCCGCCTCGGCGCCGGCCAGGTCGTCGGTCTCGTCCTCCAGATCGACGGTGTTGGCGAACGACCTGGTCAGCTCCGCTGCCCGGGACGGTTCGATCATGTTCCCACCACCTAACCCGGTTGATGGTTACCCCGGACTCCTCTAGGGTAACCCGCGAAGCAGGACTGACCGGCTAACGCGATAGGTGGTTAGGAGAGCGGATGACGACCACGGACGTGCCGGCAGGCGTCGACCGGACCAGCAGCCGCAACACCGCGGTGCTCGTCGCCTTCACCGCCGTCACCAACCTCGCCGACGGCGTGACCAAGGTCGTCCTGCCGCTGATGGCGACCGCCCTGACCAGCTCGCCGCTCCAGATCTCGGCGGTCGGGCTGACGCTGACGCTGCCGTGGCTGCTGGTGGCGCTGCACGTCGGCGTGCTGGTCGACCGGGTCGACCGCCGCCGCCTGCTGTGGGTCGCCAACGGCATGCGCCTGGCGGTAATAGCCTTCCTGCTGGTCGCGGCGACCTCGGACGCCACCACCCTGCCCATGCTGTACGCGGGCGGCCTGATCCTGGGCGTCGCCGAGGTCGTCGCGCTGACGTCGGCGGGCGCGCTCGTGCCCGACGCGGTCGCCCCCGCCGGTCGGGAACGCGCCAACACGTGGGTGGCGGGCGCGGAGACCGTCTGCAACGAGTTCTGCGGCCCGTTCGTGGGCGGCCTGCTGGTGGCGGCGGGCGCGTCGGTGGCCCTGGGCTCCACCGCGGTGGCCTACGTCATCGGCATCGGCGTGCTGGTGTTCCTGGTGGGCAAGTTCCGCGTGGCGCGGGCGCAGGATTTGGAGGGCAGGTCGGTCCGCGGTGACATCGCCGAAGGGCTGAAGGTGTTGTGGCACAACGAGGTCCTGCGCCTGATGGCGCTGGTGCTGACCGTGCTGTGCGCGTGCTGGGGCGCGTGGCTCGCGCTGATGCCGCTGATCGCCACGACCACCATGGGTCTCGACGCCCGCGGCTACGGCTTCGTGCTCAGCGCGCTCGGCGTCGGCGGCCTGGTCGGCGCGCTGACCGTCGGCCCGCTCAACCGCCTGCTCGGCCGCCGCACGGTCATGTTCGTCGACATCGTCGGCACGCTGGCCATGGTCGCCGTCCCGGTGCTGACCACCAACGCCGTGGCCGTGGGCGCCGCGGCGTTCTTCGGCGGCCTGGGCGGCACGCTGTGGACGGTGAACTCGCGCACGATCACCCAGCTGCTCGTGGAGCAGGAGATGATGGGCCGGTTCAGCGCCGCCATGAGGCTGTTCAGCTGGGGCGCGATGCCGGTCGGCGCGGCCCTCGTGGGCGTGCTGGCCGAGTGGTTCGGCTTCCGGGTGGCCTTCGCGGTGTTCGCCGTGGCCACCGCCGCGCTCATCGTGCCGTTCCTGCGCACCTTCACCCCGGCCGTGCTGAGCCGGATCTACTCCACGACCCAAGCCTGACCCGCCCACGGGGCAGGCTTTCCCAGTCGCGGTCGTGCACCCCCAGGCACGACCGCGACTCCTTTCTCCCACGGGGTTCCGCCTGGCCGACGTGGCGTTGCCGAAGACCGGAAAACGCGTTTTCGGAATTTGTTCCGGGTGTTCCTATTCGACTATCGGCTGTTTCTATCGACTACCCCGAACCGGTCTTGATGGGCTTGTCCGGTGGCCGCATCCTGGGTTCATCGCCTCCGGTGTTCAAGCAGTCACCTGGGAGTTTGGTCGATGGATCCTGCCGTGCACACTTTTGTCGATGACGTTGACGCCACAATTCGGCGGTTCGTCCGCGTTCCTTTCACCGATGCCTCGACGTTGGCCGAGATCGGGCTCGACTCGCTGACGACGCTGCGCGTCGTGGCCGCGCTCGTGCCCGACGGCGACCGCGAGATCGACCTCGCGGAGCTGGCCGACCTCAAGACGCTGGGCCAGTTCCGGGCGTGGGTCGCCGGGCAGGTGACCCGGTGACCGCCACGATCAGCTCCACCCCGGTGACCGAGTCGCAGCTCGGCCTGCTGGTGGTGCACCGCTCGGTCCCCGTCGGGAACCTCTACAACGTGCTGGTCGAGCTGCGGCTCGACCCGACGCGCTCGGCCGCCGAGGTGCGCGCCGCGCTCACCGCCGTGCTCAACGCGCAACCCGCGCTGCGCCTGGCCTTCCGCGAACTGCCCGAGCCCGCCGCGTGGCTGCGCGAGCCGTTCACGCCGGAGGAGGCACCGCTGCGGCACGTGCCGGTGGACCGGGACTTCGCCGAGCGCACCCGCCAGGAGCTGGCGGACCTGGCCGCCGCGGGCTTCGACCTCGGCGAGGCGCCGTTGCTGCGCGCGGTGCACCTGCACGCCACCGCGGGCGACGAGTCGGTGCTGCTGATCTCCGTGCACCACACCGTGTTCGACGGGTACTCGCTGCAACCGCTGGTCCGCGACCTCGACGCCGCGCTGGCCGGCGACCTCGACGTGGCCGGGGTGCGCCCGGTGCGCGAACGGGCGCTGCTGCGCGAACTCGACGCCCAGGTCAAGGCGGGCGCGGCGGACACCGTCGAGGAGCAGGCCGCGGCGATCGGCGCACGGCTGCGGGGGACCACCGCGACCGTGCTGTACCCGCGGCCCAACCGCCCCACCACCACGGACTTCCGCGGCGCCCGCCGCGAGCTCCCGCTGTCGCCAGAGCGCTCCGCCGCGGTCGACCGCGCGATCACCGCGCTCGGCGTCACGCCCTTCACCTTCTTCTCCGCCGCCTACTCGGCCGTGCTCGCCCGGCACGGCGGCACCGACCAGGCGGTCTTCGGCAGCCCGCTGATGGCCCGGCGCACCGTCGGCTCCCACGACCTGTGCGGCTTCTTCGTCAACACGCTGCCGCTGGTGGTGGACGTGGACTGGGACCGGAGCTTCGCCGAGCACGCGCGCACCGCGGTGGACCGGGAGGTGGACGGGGTGCGTCGCGCGGTCACCGTGCCGTTCAGCCGGGTCGTCCGGCACGCCGCGCCGGACCGCGGCGGCAACCGCAACCCGCTGTTCTCCGCGATGCTCGCGATGCAGGACTCGACCGGCACCCCACCCGGTTCGGCCGTGCGCTCCGTGCGCGAGCACGGCTCGGGCACCGCGAAGTTCGACCTGTGGCTCGGCGTCACCCCCACCCCGGAGGGCTGGCTGCTGGAGCTGGAGCACGACGTCGCGCTGCTGCCCGAGCCGATCGCCGCCGCCGTCGCGGACTCCCTGCTGCACGCGCTCGACCGGGCCGCCGCGGACCCCTCGACGCCGCTGCGGGACCTGTTCGAGGACGCCTCGGTCGAGGAGGCGCACCGCGCGGACGGGTTCCGCCGGGAACCGCCGTGCGCGGACCTGGACGGCTGGCTGGCGCGGGTCGCCGCCGGGCGACCGGAGGCCGTCGCGGTCGAGGAGGAGGGCCGCGTCCTCACCTACGGCGAGCTGGCCCGCGAGGTCGCCGCCGTCGCGGCCGGGCTGCGCGGGCGCGGCGTCGAGCCGGGGCAGGTCGTCGGCCTGACCACGACCACCCTGGTGGACACCGTCATCGCGATGCTGGCCGTGCTGCGGCTGCGCGCCGCGTTCCTGCCGCTGGACCTCGCGCTGCCCGCCGAGCGGCTGGCCCACATGGTCGGCAAGGCCGACTGCCGCATCGCCGTCGGCGGGGGAGACCCGGGCGTGCCGGTGTTCCCCGTTGCCGAGCTGCGCGCCGTCGGCGACACCGCGCACGAGGCCGGCGACGTCGGCGGACCGTCCGGAGGCGACGTCACCGGACCGTCCGAAGAGGATGGTGTCTACGTCATGTTCACCTCGGGCTCGACCGGCAGCCCCAAGGGCGTCCTGATGCACAACCGCCCGCTGGTCAACCTGACCGCGTGGCAGCTCGTCGCGCTCGACGTGGACGAGGGCACCCGGTTCCTCCAGTACGCGCCGCTCGGGTTCGACGTGTCCTTCCAGGAGATCGTGCCGACGCTGGCCGCGGGCGGCACGGTGGTCTCCCGCGAACCCGCCGACCGCCGGGACGTGCCGGCGGTGGTGCGCCGCGTGCTCGACACGGGGGTCACCCACGTCTACCTGCCCGTGGCGGCGCTGCGGCCGTTCGTCCAGGCCGCGGAGGGGCTGCGGTTCGAGCACCTGAGGTACGTGTGCGTCTCCGGCGAGCAGCTCACCGTCAACGACGTGGTGCGCGACTTCTTCGCCCGCCACCCCGGTGTCCGGCTGGTCAACCTCTACGGCCCGACCGAGACGCACGCGGTGACCACCCACCGGCTGTCCGCCGAGGACTCGGACTGGCCCTCGCACGTGCCGATCGGCGTGCCGCTGACCGGCGTGACCGCCCAGGTGGTGGACCGCACCGGGCACCTCGCGCCGCGCGGCGTCGTCGGCGAACTGCTGCTGGGCGGGGACTGCCCGGCCCGCGGGTACGTCAACGAGCCGGAGCGCACCGCCGAGCGGTTCGTGCCCGACCCGCGCGGCACCACCCGCTACCGCACCGGCGACCAGGTGCTGTGGGACGCCGACGGGGTGCTGGTCTTCCTCGGCCGCGACGACCACCAGGTGAAGATCCGGGGCTACCGCGTCGAACTCGGCGAGGTCGAGGTCGTCGCCCAGCAGCACCCCGGCGTGCGCCGGGCGGTGGCCGTCGCGCGCGGCGAGGGCGCGGACCGCCACCTGGTGCTGTTCGTCCAGGCCGACGCACCGGACCTGGCGGCCCTCCGCCGCCGGCTGGCCGACGCGCTGCCGCCGTACATGGTGCCGCTGCGCGCGTTCACCGTGGACGAGGTGCCCCTGACCGGCAACGGCAAGGTGGACCGCGCCGCCCTGCTGCGGCAGGCCGACGCGCCGGCGGACGAGCAGCGGGCGGAGGAGGCCGGGCGCACCACGACCGACGACTCGTTGGAGGCGGGGCTCCAAGCCCTGTGGGCGGAGCTGCTGGACCACCCCGCGCCCCCGCTCGACCGCTCGCTGCTGGAGATCGGCGCGCACTCGCTCAACGCGCTGGTCGCGCTGAGCCGCGTGGAGCAGGAGCACGGCGTGCGCGTCCCGATCCTCGACTTCTTCCGCGACCCCACCGTGGTCGCGCTGGCCGCGCTGGTCCGGGAGCGCCGATGACCACCGCGCGTGAAGCGGACCTGCTGGTGGAGCTGGCCGCGGGCGACGGCGCGCCCACCCTGCTGCTGCACCCGGCGGGAGGCGGCGTCGGGCCGTACTTCGGCATCGCCGCCGAACTGGCGGCGCGCGGCCCGGTGCGCGCGATCCGCGCCGCCGGCCTGCTGCCGGGCGAGGTGCCCGACGACGACCTGACCGCGATGGCCGACCGCTACGCCGCCCTCGTCGACCAGCCGCCCGCCCTGCTGTTCGGCTGGTCCATGGGCGGCGTGCTGGCCTGGGAGCTGGCCGCCAGGTTCGCCGAGCGGGGCGCCCGGCCCGCCGTGGTGATGGTGGACAGCACCCCCGACCCGGAACCGGTGGACGACCGGCTGCGCGAGCGGGTCGTGGCCTCCGCCGGGTTCACGCCCACCGCGGCCGACCGGGAACGCGTCGCCGCCGTCACCGACGCCCACCTGCGGGCGGTCGACCGGCACCGCGTGCGCGTCCGCTACGACGGCCCCGCGCTGCTGGTCCGCTGCCCCGACAACACCGACACCCGGTGGCCCGAGCTGGCGCCCCGCCTGCGGACCAGGCACCTGGACTGCGGCCACTTCGACGTCTTCGCCCCCGACCACCTGCCCACCCTGGTCGCGCACACCAAGGAGTTCCTCGATGACTGATCGGCTCGCCGTGGTCAGCGGCGGCACCAAGGGCATCGGCCTGACCCTGACCACCCGCCTGGTCAAGCTCGGGTACCGCGTCGTGGCGCTGTACCGGGGCGACGCGGACGCCGCGGCCCGACTGGTGGCCGAGCACGGCGACCGGGTGGCCGCGGACCGGGTCGACGTCACCGACCCGGCGGCGGTCACCGCGTGGGCCGAACGGCTGCTCGCCGCGCACGGCACGCCCGCGGTGCTGGTGAACAACGCCGGCGTCAACGTCGACCGGCCGTTCCTGGAGATGACCGAGGAGGACTGGTCCACCGTCCTGGACACCAACCTGTCCGGTCCGTTCCGGTTGACCAGGGCGCTGGCGCCGGCCATGCTCGCGGCCGGCTCCGGGAACGTGGTCAACGTCGGCGCCACGACCGGCATCCGCCCCCGGCTCAACGGCGTCAACTACTGCGCCAGCAAGGCCGGTCTGCTCCAGCTCACCAAGTGCCTCGCGCTGGAGCTGGCACCGGCCGTGCGGGTGAACTGCCTGATCCCCGGCATGACCGACACCGAAGAGCTGCGGACCCGGTTCCGGCTCGACGACCCCGACCGGCTGGCCGCGGTGCTGGCCGAGATCCCCCAACGACGCATCGGTTCCACCGACGACATCGCCGACGCCCTGGAGTTCCTGGTCAGCCCGCAGAGCGGCTACCTGACCGGCCAGAAGCTGATCGTCGACGGCGGCCAGTTCATGTGGTGAGGAGACCATGACCGAGCAGTTGCTGAGTTCCGCACGCGCCGCGCTGCACGCGGCACCACCGGTCGGCGACCCGGCCTACCACCGCTACTGCGGTGCGCTCGCCGAACACCTGACCAGCTCGTGGCCCTTGGTGCTCAAGGCGAACGAGGAAGACGTCGCGGAGGCCCGACGCCGAGGGCTCCCACCCGTGCTGGTGGAGCGGTTGCGACTCACCGAGGACCACCTCGACGGCCTGCTGCGGCTGATCGACGCGGTCACCGCCGAACTGGGCCCGGCGACCACGCCCGCGCCGCCGGTCCCGATCGGCGACTGGGGCGCGCTGCGCAAGGTGCCCAAGCCGCTGGGCGTGGTCTTCATGGTCTACGAGGCCCGCCCGACCGTCACCGTCGAGGGCGCGCTGATCCCGGTGGTCGCCGGCAACAGCGTGCTGCTGCGCGGCGGCAAGGAGATGGCGGCCACCGACGCCGCCCTGGCCACCGCCGTGCACGAGGCCCTGGTCTCCGCCGGGCTCCCGGCCGGGCTGGTCACGGTGATCGAGGACCCGGACCGCTCCGTGTTCCGGGCGCTGCTGCGCCGGCCGGACGCGGTGGACGTGCTGATCCCGCGCGGCAGCCCCGCGCTGATCGACTTCTGCCGCTCGGCGGGCTCCATCCCGGTCATCGCCAGCGGCGGCGGCGTCAACCACCTCTACGTGCACGGCAGCGCGGACCTCGCGCGGGCCGCCGCGATCGCCCTGGACAGCAAGCTCGCCGAGCCCTCCGCGTGCAACACCCTGGAGCTGGTGCTCGTCGACGAGCACGTGGCCGACGACTTCGTCGAGGAGGTCGTCCGCACCGGCGCCGACGTCACCCTCAAGCTCGGCGGTGGGCTCAAGGCGCGGCCGGGTGGCGGCGTGCGGATCGCCGAGCTGGCGCGGCACGACCTCGGCCGCGAGTTCCTGGAGTCGACCATCGGCGTGCTGCCGGTGCCCGACGTGGACGCCGCCGTCGAGCACGTCCGCCGCTACGGGTCGGCGCACACCGAGGGCGTGGTGAGCGCCGACGACGCCGCGATCGAGCGGTTCACCCGCGGTGTGGACGCCGCCGCGGTCGTGGTGAACGGCTCGCTGCGGCTGCACGACGGCCCGACCCTCGGGCTGGGCTCCGAGATCTCCATCAGCACCGGCCGGCTGCACGTGCGCGGCCCGGTGACCGTCTCAGCGCTGCTCACCCACACCTGGGTCGTCGAGGCCCGCGGTGCGCTGCGCGCAGAAAGGGGGAACTGATGTCCGTCGAGGCACTGGACCGCGTGACCGTCACCCGCGCGGTCAAGACCGTCGTGATCGCCGAGTCGCGGTTGTCGATCGACCCCGACGAGGTCTCCGGCGACGAGCCGTTGAACGGCGAGCTGCTGCGGGTCAACTCGTTCGGCTTCGTCGGGATGCTCGTGCGGCTGGAGGACGACCTGGGCGTGACGCTGCCCGACGACCTGTTCGTCGGCCGCACCTTCACCACCGTCGACGACCTCGTGGCCGTCGTGCTCGACGCGGTGGAGGCGGCGCGATGACCGGACTGCCCACGAGCTGGCGCAGCGTCCTGCCCCACCTCACCACCCCGCTGCCCGAGGACCGCTCCCCGGACCACGTCGCCGGTGGCGGCGGCATCGGCGTGAACCTGCCCATGGAGCTGGTGCGCCAGAGCATCCAGCCGCGCGAGTACTGGCCGATCCCCGAGGAGGTGCTGGACGCCTACCGCAAGTTCCGGCCGACCCCGCTGTGGCGGGCCACGGGCTTCGAGGAGGCGGTCGGCGCGAAGGTGCCGGTCTACGTGAAGTACGAGGGCG
This sequence comes from Actinosynnema sp. CA-299493, assembly GCF_050946825.1. Lineage (NCBI taxonomy): Bacteria > Bacillati > Actinomycetota > Actinomycetes > Pseudonocardiales > Pseudonocardiaceae > Actinosynnema > Actinosynnema sp. CA-299493. The sequence continues at coordinate 5,206,409 of NZ_CP191993.1, read as the reverse complement.
GCAACATCTCCGGCAGCCACAAGCTCAACACCGCGCTCGCCCAGGCCTACTACTACAAGCGGGCCGGCGTGGAGGAGTTGGTCACCGGCACCGGCGCGGGCCAGTGGGGCACCGCCCTGGCCGCCGCCTGCGCCTTGTTCGGCCTGCGCTGCACGGTGTTCATGGTCGGGTCGAGCCTGGCCCGCAAGCCCTACCGCGGCGTGCTGATGCGGATGCTCGGCGCGGAGGTGCTGGCCAGCCCAACCGGCACGACGAAGGTCTCCCGCGAGGCGGGGGAGCAGGGCAACAGCCTGTCGCTGGCCATCGGCGAGGCCGTGGAGCACGCCGCGGGCAAGCAGGGCGCCGCGTTCTGCATCGGCAGCGGCGAGACCTACAGCATCCTGCACCAGTCGGTGATCGGCATCGAGGCGATCGAGCAGCTGGCCGAGCTGGACGCCGACGTGGACGCGGTGGTCGGCTGCGTCGGCGCGGGCTCCAACTTCGGCGGCATCGCGCTGCCGTTCCACGCCGAGGCCGTCGCCACCGGCGCCCGGTCGCCCCGGCTCGTCGCCGCGGAGTCCAGCTCCACGCCCAAGCTGACCCGGGGCGTGTACGCCTACGACCGGACCGACGCCACCGGCGCCGGTCCCCTGGAGGCCATGTACACCATCGGCAGCTCCTACTCGATCCCCGACTCGCACTCGGCGGGCCTGCGCTACCACGGCGCGGCCAAGCTGGTCTCCGCGATGCGGCACGCGGGCCAGGTCGACGCCGTCGCGGTCGACCAGGTCGAGGCGCTGGAGGCGGGCCGCCGCTTCACCGTGCGCGAGACGGTGCTGCCCGCGCCCGAGTCCGGGCACGCGCTGGCCGCCGCGGCGCGGCTCGCGGCCGACGGCGCCGAGCGCGGCGTGCTGGTCTGCGTCAGCGGCCACGGCTACCTGGACCTGGCGGCGTACCAGCAGTTGCTGGACGGCGAGCTGAGCGACCAGGCCCCGGCCGAGGAGGCGCTGCTGGCGGCGGTGGCGGGGCTGCCGCGCGTGGAAGGGGCGCGGGTGTGACCGCCTCGACCGACACCGCCGTGCGCGCCGAGCTGCTGGACTGCGTGCAGGCCAACCTGGCGCTGCTGGCCGACCGCGGGCACGGCCCGGGACGGCACCTCGCGCTCGGCGCGCGGCTGCGGTTCGCGCCCGTGCCCGGTCCGGCCGGGCTGCCCACCGTGGAACCGACCCTCGACGACCACCTGCGCGACGCGCGCCACCTGCTCGGCCTGGCCGTGGTCGACCGGTGGCACGCCACCACGTCGGCGGACCTGCTGCGGGGCCACGGCCCGGTGTACGTGGTCGCGGACGCGTTCCACCTGCCGTGGGTCCCCTACCGCGGGCACGAGCACATGGACCACAGCTTCCTGGTGGAGGCCGGGCCGGCCGGCTTCACCGTGCACGACGCCTATCACAACGACACCCGGTGGGGCCCGGCGCGACCGGGGCGCTGGGAGCTGACCGCGGCGGAGCTGTCGGCCGCCGTGCCGGACGGCGCGCGGGTGTTCCGGCTCGAACCGGTGGACCAGCCCGCCGACGTCCGGCCGCGGCAGGACCACGCCGAACCGGACGTCGTGGACGCCTACGCGCGGGCCTACCGGGAGCACCCCGACCGGGTGGCCGCGCTGGACCGGCTGACCCTGGAGACGTGGCTGCTGGCCAGGTCCCGGCGGCTGCACGCGGCGTGCCACGACGACCCCGCCGCGTTCGAGGAGCACGTCCGGCGGTGGGAGGCGCTGGCCGAGCAGACCTACCTGGCCTACCGCCGGGTGGCGCGCGGCCGGCCGGAGCCCCCCGGCGTGCTGCCCCGGCTCGTGGACCTGCTCGCGGCCGACCGGGTCGTGTTCGACGGGCTGCGGCGCGAGATCGCGGCCGTGGTGGCGCGGGTGCTCAACGTCGACCCCGCCGAGGTCCTGGGCGGCGAGCCGTTCCCGTCCTTCCCGTCGTTCTCCTCGTTCCGGGTGGTCGACATCGTCGAGCGCCTGGAGTCCGCCCTCGACGTCGAGTTCGACGCCGACGACCTGGTGCCGGAGAACCTGCACCGGCTCGACGACCTGTGCCGTCTCGTCTCCCGCTCTTCCGGAGGACCGGAATGACGACCCTGCTGCACGACCTGATCGACGCGGCGGAGCGGAACTGGCCGGACCGGCCCGCGGTGTCCACGGCCACCGACCTGCTCACCCACCGGCAGGTGGCGGAGGGCAGCCGCCGGGTGGCGTCGTGGCTGACCGACCGGGGCGTGGCCCGGGGCGACCGGGTGGTCGTGGTCGCGCGGTCCGAGACGCTCGTCCCGGTGCTGGTGTACGCGGCCTCGCGGATCGGCGCGGCGTTCACCGTCCTGCACGAGCAGACCCGCGGCCGACCGCTGGAGCACGTGCTCGACGACAGCGAACCCGTTCTGCTGGTCGCGGCCGAGGAGGACGCGCGGGCCGCAGCGCGGTCCCGCGGCATCCGGGCCGCCTCACCCGAGGAGATCGAGGCCGCAGCCCTCACCGACGCGCCGACCCGCTCCGACACGCCCGCCTTGGCTGGCTCGCCGACCCTGGCCGACGCATCCGCCCTGGCCGACAAACCCTTCCGCTCTGACGCCCCCGCCCTGGCCGGCGCGCCTGTCCGCTCCGGGGCACCGGGCCCGCTGGCGGTGGACCCGGTCTGCCTCATCTACACCTCCGGCACCACCTCGCTGCCCAAGGCCGTGGTGAGCACGCACCAGCAGGTCGTGTTCGCGGTCGGCGCGATCCAGTCGCAGCTGGCCTACCGCCCGGACGACGTCGTCTACTGCCCGCTGCCGCTGTCCTTCGACTACGGGCTCTACCAGCTGTTCCTGGGCGCGGCGAGCGGCGCGCACGTGCGGCTGGGGCGACCGGCCGAGGTGGGGCCGTCGCTGCTGCGCAACCTCGTGGGGGCGGGTGCCACGGTCCTGGCGTCGGTGCCCGCCGTGGCCGAGACGCTGGCCCGGCTGGTCAAGCGCTCCGGTGGCGCGGGCGTGCCACCGCTGCGGCTGCTGACCAACACCGGCGCGGCCATGCCGGTCGAGCCGCTGACCGTGCTGCGCGCCGCGATACCCACCCTGCGGGTGCAGCTGATGTACGGCCTCACCGAGTGCAAGCGGGCCGCGATCATGCCGCCGGACGGCGACCTGGAGCGGCCCGGCGCGTCCGGCCGCGCCCTGCCGGGCACCGAGCTGTTCGCGATCGACGCGGACGGCAGGCGGCTGCCGCCCGGCGAGATCGGCGAGCTGGTCGTGCGCGGGCCCAACGTGATGGCGGGCTACTGGCGGCGGCCGGAGCTGAGCGCCCAGCGCTTCCACCGCGCCGAGGGGCTCTTCCCGGAGCTGCGCACCGGTGACTACGGCCGGCTCGACGAGGACGGCTACGTGTACTTCGACGGCCGCCGCGACGACATCTACAAGCAGCGCGGCTTCCGGGTCAGCGCGACCGAGGTGGAGGCCGCCGTGCGGCGGGTTCCCGGGGTGGAGTCCGCGGTGGTGCTCCCGCCGGACGGCGACCGGTCCGCGGTGCTGGTGGTCGTCGGGCAGCTCACCGCGGACGAGGTCACCGCGCTGCTGAAGGACGAGATAGAAGAGTTCAAGATCCCCCACCGCTGCGTGGTGGCGCCCTCGCTCCCGCTGACCGGCAACGGGAAGGTCGACCGCAAGGCCCTGCTGCGGGAGGTGGTCAGCGGTGTCTGAGGACCCGGTGGCACAGGGGGCACAGGCCGTGCCCGGAAACCAGGCCGTGCCCGGAAACCAGGCCGTGCCCGGAAACCCTGCCGTCGCCACGGCCCTGCGGGAGGGCGTGGAGACCCCCGCCTACGTCTACGACCTGTCCGAGGTGCGCGCGAACCTCGCGCGGCTGCGCTCGGCGCTGCCCGAGCGGTCCGGCCTCTACTACTCGCTCAAGGCCAACCCGCACCCCCACGTGCTCGCCGCGCTGCGGGAGGGCGGCGCGCGGGCCGAGGTCTGCTCGCCGGGCGAGCTGGACGCCGCGCTCGCCGCCGGGTGGCCCGCGGACACCCTGTTCTACAACGGGCCGGGCAAGCGGGACGCCGACCTCGCCCGCGCCCTGCGCCTGGGCGTGCGGGAGTTCTCCGTCGACTCGCCGCACGCGCTGGACCAGCTGGACGCGGTGGCGCGCGCGGAGTCGGTCCGGGTCCGCTGCCTGCTGCGGATCAACGACGACCAGCCGGAACCGGGCCAGGGCCTGACCATGACGGGCGTCACCTCGCAGTTCGGCGCGGACGTCGGCTGGGTGCTCGCCGAGCCCGCGCGCTTCGGCGACCGCGACCACGTCGAGGTGGTCGGCCTGCACCTCTACATGGGCACCAACCTGGCGGGCGTCGACGAGCTGCTCGCCCAGTTCGGACGCAGCCTGGCCACCGCGGCGAAGCTGCGCGCCGAGGGCTTCCGGGTCGACGTGCTCGACCTGGGCGGCGGGTTCGGCGCGCCGTTCGCGAAGGAGGGCGGCGCGGTCGACCTGGCCGGGCTGCGCGAGGGCCTGCACGACCTGCTCGACGAGCACGCGCCCGGTTGGCGCGGCGGTGCGCCGGAGGTCGTCTTCGAGTCCGGCCGCTACCTCGTCGGCACCGCCGGGTCGCTGGTGACCGCCGTGCTCGACGTGAAGCGGTCGCACGGCCGCGACGTCGTCGTGCTGGAGTCGGGCATCAACCACCTGGGCGGCATGGCCGGGCTGCGCCGCCTGCCACCGCTCAACCCCACCCTGGTCCACCCGGCCGGCGCCGGACCGGCGGAGCCGACCGTCGTGGCCGGACCGCTGTGCACGCCGCTGGACACCTGGTCGCGCACCGCGCGGCTGCCGCGGCTGCGGCCGGGCGACCTGGTCGCCGTGCCGAACGTCGGCGCCTACGGCCTGCACGCCTCCCTGGTCGCCTTCCTCGGCCAACCCTGCCCGGTGGAGGCCGTGGTGGACGGCGACCGGCTGGTCCACACCTCCCGCCTCGAACTGACCCGAGTTCCCCGCTGACGCGAAAGGACCACTACGCCATGGACGAGCGCTTCACCGCACTGCTGACCCGCTTCCTGCCCGCGCGCGGCGACCGCGAGCTGACCCCCGAGACCCCGCTGCGCGACCTGGGGCTGGACTCCATGCAGTCCATCGAGCTGCTGTTCGCCATCGAGGACGAGCTCGGCGTGTCACTGCCCGACGAGGACCTCACCGACACGACGTTCGCCACCGCCGGCAACCTGTGGCGGGCCGTCTCCGCCGCGACGGAGAACCAGGTCGGTGCGGCGTGACCACCACCGCGCCGAACCTCGCCGAGTCGGCGGACGCCGTCGCCGCCGTGGTCGCCGAGCACGCCGGGCGGACCGACGCCGACGCCGCGTTCCCGGTGCGGGCGCTGGACGAGATGCGTGCCACCGGGCTGCTCGGCCTGCTGGTGCCTGCCGAGCACGGCGGTCTCGGCGGCTCGGTCGCCGACGTGCTGGCGGTCAGCACGCGGCTGGGCCGGGAGGACATGTCCGCGGCCATGATCTTCGCGATGCACTGCCAGCAGGTCGCCGCGGTCGTGCGCCACGCCGGCGACCGGCTGCGCGGCGAGCTGCTGCCCGCCATCGCCCAGGGGAAGCTGTACCTGGCGTCGGTGACCACCGAGGCGGGCAAGGGCGGTCACCTGCTGACGGCGCGGGCGGAGCTGCGCGACGACGACGGCGAGCTGGTGGTGGACCGGTTCGCCCCGATCGTCACCGGTGGCGCGCACGCCGACGGCTTCCTGGTGACGATGCTCGGCCCGAACGCGACCTCGCCGAACCAGGTCTCGCTCGTCTACGCCGGGCGGGACCAGCTGGAGGTCACCCCGTCCGGGGAGTGGCAGCCGCTGGGCATGAGGGCCAGCCACAGCGGCGCGCTGCGGCTGCGCGGCCGGGTGCCCGGCCACCAGGTGGTCGGCGAGCACGGCGGCTTCCACGACATCGTCACCCGCACGTTCGGTCCCCTGGCCCACCTGGGCTGGTCGGCGTGCTGGCTGGGCACCGCGAGCGGCGCGTTGTCGCGGGTGCTCGGGTTGCTGCGCGACCCGTCCACGCGCGGATCGCTGAACCTGGGTTCCGAGCTGCTGCTGACCCGTCTCGCCAGGGCGCGTCAGCGGCTGGAGGTGGTCAACGCGCTGCTGTGGCGCACCGAGGCCGTGGTGGCGGGTGCGGACGACCTGTCCCGGCCGCGCGTCCAGCTCCTGCTCAACGAGCTGAAGATCACCGCGGCCGAGGAGTGCCACGCGGCGGTCGACGAGCTGGTCGAGGCCGTGGGGCTGCGGCACGGCTACCTGCGCGACTCGCCGACCGGGCTGGAACGCGCGTTGCGCGACCTTCGCTCGGCGGCGCTCAACTACAGCAACGACCGGCTGTACCTGGCGGACGGGAGGCTCGCCCTGCTGGACCCGGAGGTGCGCTTTGCCTGAGCAGCCGACCGGGACCGGTTTCGCCGAGCGGGTGCGGGGCGTCCTGGCCGCCGTGCCCCCGGTGCCCGACGCGACGGCCTGCTGGGCGGCCCTGGGCAAGGCGGGCGTGCTCGCCCGGTCGTATCGGGACGGGCGACCGGAGCACGGCGTCGACCCCGGGCGGTTGGGCGCGCTGCTCGCCGCGCTGGACGCGCGCGGGCTCAACGGCGTGACGCTGGCCGCGTGCGTGCAGCTGGCCACCGTGCTGCCGCTGCTCGCGGAGGGCGTCGGGTCGGGTCCGGCCGTGGCGGAGGCGCTGGGGCGGACGCTCGACGGCTCCGCCACCACCGCGCTGGCCGCCACGGACGAGGCAGCGGGCTCGGACCTCACGTCCCTGGCCACCGAGGTCCGCGCCGAGGGCGACGAGCTGGTGGTGCGCGGCGCGAAGCGGTGGATCACCAACGCGACCCACGCGACCTGGCTGCTGGTGCTCGCCCGGCGTCGACCGGGACCGCACTTCACGAACTTCTCGTGGGTGCTGGTGCCCGCCGACGCGCCCGGCGTGACCGCGCGGCCCGCCGACACCGACCTGTTCGCGGGCAGCGGCGTCGGGCACGTCCGGTTCGACGACGTGCGGGTGCCCGCCGACCACCTGGTGGGCAGGCCGGGCCGGGGGCTGGCCGGCTTCGCGCGGCACATCGCCGTCGAACGCCTCGCCGGCGCGCTGTGGGCGGTCACCCTGTGCCGGCGGGCGCTCGACGCGGCCAAGCGGTCGTTGACCGCCCGCGACGGGCTGTGGCAGCTCGACGGCGTGCGTCAGCGGTTCGCGACCGGCCTGGTCGAGGTGCACCAGCTGCGCGCGCTGGCCCAGGGCCTGGCCGGGCGGATCGCCGTGGACCACGACGGCACGGCCGGCGCGCTGCTGAAGGCGTCGGTGGGCCTGACCGTGGACCGGGTGCTCGCGGAGTGCGCCCACCTGCACGGCGCGGAGGGGTTCACCGCCGGTGGGCCGCACCTGCTGCGCGCGGAGGCCGGGGTCTTCGGGGTCGGCGGCGGGGTGACGGAGGTGGTGCTGGGCGGCGTCGCGGACCAGGCGGACCGGCTGCTCGCGGAGCTGGCCGACTGGGAGTCGGTGCCGTGAGGACCGGAATGGTGGCAGCCGGATCGACGGAGGCCAGGACCGCGGAGGCCAGATCCGGTGAAGTCGGGGCCTTTGAGCCTGGGCCCGTGATGACCGGTGCCGTGGACGTCCGGGTGCACGAGGACGTGTGGGTGCGGGTCGCCGGGGGCCACACCGGTCCGCCGCACCCGGCCGACGCCCGCGCGGCGGTCGGGATGCCGCCGTGGCGGGCGCGGGAGTTCCTCGCGGGCCGCGGCGTCCTGCGGGACCTGCTCGCGGCGGTCGCCCCGTGGGCGCGGGACGCCGAGGTGACCCCTACCGGCGGCGGCAAGCCGGTCCTGGCGGGCGTGCCGGGGGTCGGGGTGAGCGTGTCGCACGACGGCGGCGCGGTCGCGGTGGCCGTGGCGCTGCGCCGTGCCGTGGGCGTCGACCTCCAGCGACCGCCGGTCGAGCTGTCGGCGGGAGTCGTGCGCCGCTGCCTGCGCGAACGGGCGGCCGAGCTGGACCGGCTGCCGGAAACCGAGCGGGCCGTGGAGCTCGCCCGGGTGTGGACGGTGCAGGAGGCGTGCGTCAAGGCCGAGGGCACCGGTCTGGCCGGGCGGCCGTGGGCGATCGACGTCCCGGCGCGCCCGGTCTCCGGCCGGTGGCGGCACTTCCGGTGGGTCGTCCTGCGCGACGTCGTGGACGTGCCGTTGAGCTGCGCGTTCGAGGAGTGGACATGCTGAGCTGCTACACGACCAACCTGATCGACTGCCTGCGCCCGGAACAACCGGACGTCGACCGGCGGTTCGCCGAGGCGGTCACCCTCTCGGTGCGCGTCGACCGGCCGGGCGAGGTGGCGTTCACCCACCACGCGCCGGTGGACCCGCGGCTGGGCTACCGGTCGGCCGAGGACTGGCCCGGCGCGGCGGCGGGCCTGCGCGAGGAACTGGCCGACGTCGGGCGCGCCCTGGCCGTGGCCAACACCCGGAACCTGCCGTGGGCGCCGCCGGCCGACCAGGACGTGCCGCACTGGGTGCTGGTGACCGACCACGACGACGGGCGCTGGCTGGTCGTCGACGGCTTCGAGGCGCTGCTGCCGCACGGCGAGCAGCGCCCCTACCGGGGCTGGTTCGACGACGACGCGCTGCGGGAGCTGCTCGCGCCGCTGCCGCCGCTGCGCCCCGAGGTGCACAACCGCGACGTGCACGCGCTCGGCGTGCCGGTCGCGGTGCCGGCGCCGGGCCGCTACCGGTGGCTGTCCCGGCGGGACGTCCCGCCACCGCTGCCCCCGGCCGGCCAGTGGGTGACGGGCACCGAACCCGCCCTGCGGCACCTGGTCGAGCACGTCGTCGGCGATCCGGCGGTGCTGGGCCGCCACGCCGAGGACCTGTGGGCGGCCGGCCGGCACCACCAGTTCAAGCACGCCGACGACCCGGTGGCGGTGGCGGCGTGGGCGGAGCTGCCCAAGGCGGTGCGCTTCGCGGTGCAGTCCGCCGAGCGCGGGCGCCCCCGCCCGGCCCTGGTGGTCCGGGCCTTCGAGGAAGTCATCGCGGTGGAGAGGCGGAACGGATGAGCAGGACGTTGTACGAGTGGTTCGCGGCGTCGGCCGCCAGGTACGGCGACCACGTCGCGCTGGAGGTCGGCGACGAGCGGCTGACCTACGCCGAGCTGGCGGAGCTGGCCGACCGGATCGCCGCGGGGCTGGCGCGCGGCCCGCACGCGCGGGTCGGCCTGCTGGCCGCGCGCAGCACCCTGACCTACGCCGGTTACCTGGCGGTGCAGCGGCTGGGCAGCACGGTGGTGCCCCTCAACCCGGAGTTCCCGGCCGCCCGCAACGACACCATCGCCGCGTCCGCCCGGCTGGACCGGGTGCTGCGCGAGGGCGACGAGGCGCCCGCGTCGGCCGAGGGCCTCCGGCCGCGCACGCCGGAGCCGGACGACCTGGCCTACGTGCTGTTCACCTCCGGCTCGACCGGCACGCCCAAGGGCGTCCCGATCCGGCACCGCAACGCGTCGGCCTACCTGGAGCACGTGATCCCCCGGTACGAGGTCGGACCCGGCAGCCGCGTGTCGCAGACCTTCGACACCACCTTCGACGTCTCGGTCTTCGACATGTTCGTCGCCTGGGGTTCCGGCGCGACCCTGGTGGTGCCCACGCGCAACGAGGTGCTGGCGCCGGTCAGGTTCGTCAACGCCAGGCGGATCACGCACTGGTGCTCGGTGCCGTCGGTGATCTCCTTCGCCCAGCGGCTGCGGGCGCTCAAGCCGGGCAGCATGCCGACCCTGCGCTGGAGCCTGTTCGCCGGCGAGGCGCTGACCCTGCCGCAGGCCGAGGCGTGGCGGGCGGCGGCCCCCGGCAGCCGGGTGGAGAACTTCTACGGGCCCACCGAGCTGACGATCACCTGCACCGAGTACACGTTGCCCGTCGACCCGGCCGACTGGCCGCGACCGGCGAACGGCACGGTGCCGATCGGCACGGCGTACCCGCACCTGGAGCACGTCGTGCTGGACGAGCACGGCCGCCCCGCCGACGAGGGCGAGCTGTGCCTGCGCGGGCCGCAGCGGTTCCCCGGCTACCTCGACCCGGCCGAGAACGCCGGGCGGTTCCTGTCGTTCGACGGCGGGGTGGCGGTCGGCTACGACGGCGCCGGGCCGTTGACCGAGGAGCACTGGTACCGCACCGGTGACCGGGTCCGCCGGGAGGACGGCCTGCTGGTGCACCTGGGCCGGCTCGACCACCAGGTGAAGGTGCGCGGGTACCGGATCGAGCTGGGCGAGGTGGAGGCCGCGCTGCGCGACCAGCCGGGCGTGCTGGGCGCGGTCGTGGTGGCGGTGCCCGGTGGTGACGGCGAACTCGACCTGGAGGCGGTGTGCACCGGGGGCGACCTGGACGAGGAGGCGCTGCTGACCGCCTTGCGCGAACGGCTGCCCGGCTACATGGTGCCGCGGGGCGTGACCGTCCTGGACGAGCTGCCGCTCAACCGGAACGGCAAGACCGACCGCAACGCGCTGTTCGCGCTGCTGAGCGAGCGGGTGGCCCGGTGACGTCGGTCGAGGTGGTCGACGCGGAGGCCTTCCGGCGGGCCATGGCCCAACTGCCGACGTTCGTCACCGTGGTCACCACGCGCAGCCCCGGGGGACCGGTGGGGTGCACGGCGAACGCGGTGCTGTCGTTGTCGCTGGAGCCGTCGAGCGTGGTGGTGTCGCTGCACAGCGGCAGCCGGACGTTGGCGCACATCCGCGCCGCGGGCGCGTTCGCGGTCAACGCGCTGGCGTGGGAGCAGCGGGAGCTGTGCCGGCGGTTCGCCGTGGGCGACCCGGCCCGCCGGTTCGACGGGGTGCGGCACGTGCTGCGCGGCGACGTGCCCGTGCTGCCCGACGCGGTCGCGAGCGTCGGCTGCGTGATCGAGGACGCCTTGGAGGTGCACGACCACACGCTGGTGATCGGCCGGGTCGTCTGGTCGGCCAGCGGGGAGCACCCGGCGCTCGTGCTGCGGGCAGGGGAGCAGCACCGGTGCTGAGCGCCGGTGCGAGGACGGCGGTCGCGGTCCGGGGGTCCCGCAGCGGGGAGGACCTCCGGACCGGCGGGGCTGCTGGGGCGCGCGACGTGCCGCCACGCCGGTCACGAGGTCTCCGGTGCCGGGTTCGCCTGGTCGCGGACCCGTTCACCGGAGACCTCACCGCGTTCCGGCCGCCGTCGGGCACCCACTCGGCCACCGACTAAGCGGGCTCGGCCACCTGTTCGCTCACCACCCGCGTCGCGGCCGCGGTCAGCGCGTCGAGGGCGGCGTTCGGCGTGCGACCGCGCCGGCAGGCCAGTTGCGTGTAGACGGGGAACGGGAAGGACCACGGCAAGCAGTGCAGCCTGCCCTCGCCGATCTCCGACCGCACGGTGACCGAGGGCAGCAGCGCGACGCCCAGGCCGGACGCCGCGGCCCGCTTGGCCACGTCGACGGAGTCGAGCGCCAGCACCGACGAGCGGTGCTCCGCCCCGGTCAGGTCGAGCAGCTGGACCAGCCGGTCGTGGTAGGCGCCCCCGCTCTCCGCCTTGATCAGGGTCGCGCCGCGCAGGTCGGCGTCGGTGACGGTCGACCGGCGGGCCAGCGGGTGGTGGGGGCCCGTGACCAGGACCAGCGGCTCCTCGCACAGCACCGTGATGTCGAGCTCGTCCCGGTGCTCGACCTCGTCGGTGAAGAACGCGCAGTCGAGGGTGCCGTCGCGCACCGCCGCCAGGTTGCCCGGCGTGTCGCGGGAGCGCAGCGACAGCCGGATTTCCGGGTGCCGCCAGTGGACGTACTCCACCAGGGGGAACAACCGGTACTCGGTGAGACTCTGGGTGGTGCCGATGAGCACGTTGCCCTTGGGCTCGTCGTCCACCGAATTCACTTTTAACGCTTTGTCCGTGAGCTTGATGATGTCGGCGGCGAGGGGAAGTAGTTCGGCGCCGGCCCGGGTCAGCTGTATGCCCTGGCGCAACCGTCGGAACACCTGGGCGCCGAGCACGTCTTCGAGCGTTTTGATCCTCGCGGTGACCGTGGGCTGCGAACATTTGAGCAGTTCGGCGGCCTTCGTGAAGCTGCCCGTCTGCGCGACGGTGGTGAAGGCGAGAAGATGACGGGTCTCCAACGATTCCTCCAATGCACGGTGGAGCGAGTCGGCACCCGGCGTCCCCCCGCTCGTGCCGGATCCGACCGCCCACGTCCACCCAGTAGCACGTCCACCCAGTAGTACGACCCGTGCTCGATCGCACAGGTCTGCGGCCTGCCCTCGTGCGGGACGGGCACTTCAGCCCGTGGTCGTGGCTCTCCCCCGAGGAGGCCCGCCCACCTCGCCGACAACCGCCGGGCGCCCTCCCGCCCCGGTTCGGCCCGGTGCCCGAGATTGTCGGCGCCGGCTCGCGGGAAACCTTTCGGTCTCATCGCGCGACGCCATGAGGGGTAGTGGGATCACGGAATCAGCTCAACCCGCGGAGCGCGCGGCCGCGGCGGTCCGGAAACGGATTGCCCCCAAGTCGTCAACGTGACCAGCTCTCCCCGGATGAGCGCCTTCAACGACTGGGCTCACAATGCCACAAATCAATGAAAAATGCAGTTTCACCGACCGTCACGGCGGGTTGCTCCATCCGATGTGTAATCACGACTTCCGTCATGCGGCGTTTACGCCTCGGTGATGCGCCGCCGGTTGTCGCGGGCCGGTGCCGACCCGTATGGTGCAACTTGCGCCGGGTCGCGAACGTCATCGGGTTTGCACCCCGTAAGGTGTGACGTGCGTCACTTTATCTTGCGGATGATCTAGGGAATCCCTGGACGTTCCGCCACCGGCGGTCTCCCCGCCGGCATCCGCTCCCGCCGGCGCGCAGGGCCTTCGGCAACGCGGCGCACCCGACCACCCGGCACAACGCCGGAAACGCCGCCGGCTGCCCGCGGAGGCGGAGCTGCCGACGGCGTTGCGAGCAGGGCATCGTCATAGGAGGTCGACCCGCACGCCGAGCCCGGTACACGTGGCCGTCGAGGTGGTCCGCACCGGCACCTTCAGGTGTCCTGTGTGGACGCGATCCAGCCGATGACTGCCGGGCGGGCCGGTGGAGGGCCGGCCCGCGGGGTCACCGGGAAGGTGCGAACGGGATCCCGGCCGGCGCCGTCTCCGGTGGTGCGACCGGGTGGTTCCACAACCCCTTGGCGCGCAGCAGCGGCAGCACGCCCTCGCCGAACCAGTACGCCTCCTCCAGGTGCGGGTGGCCGGACAGCACGAACTCGTCGATGCCCAGCGCGTGGTACTCCTCGATCCGCTCGGCCACCTCGACGTGGCTGCCCACCAGGGCGGTGCCCGCACCGCCCCGGACCAGGCCGACGCCCGCCCACAGGTTGGGCGACACCTCCAGCCGGTCGGTGCGCCCGCCGTGCAGCTCGCGCATCCGCCGCTGGCCGACCGACCCGCTGCGCGCCAGGCCGTCCTGCACCGAGGCGATGACCCGCGGGTCCAGCGCGGCCAGCAGCCGGTCGGCCTCGGCCCACGCCTGCGCGGAGGTGTCGCGGCTGATCACGTGCAGCCGGATGCCGAACCGGAGCGCACGGCCGGCCGCCGCCGCCTCGGCCCGCACCCAGGCGACCTTCTCCGCCACCTGTGCCGGCGGCTCGCCCCAGGTCAGGTACACGTCGACCTGGCGGGCGGCGACCCGGCCGGCGGCGGGGGAGGACCCGCCGAAGTAGATGTCCGGCACCGGGTCGGGCACCCGCGACAAGGCCGCGTCGACCACTTGGACGTGCTTGCCGTCCAGGGTGACGCGCTCGCCGCGCCACAAGGCGCGGGTCACCGTCAGGAACTCGTCGGTGCGCTCGTAGCGCTCGTCCTTGCCGAGGTGGTCGCCGTACGCGCGCTGCTCGCGGTCCTCGCCGCCGGTCACCACGTTGAGCAGCAGCCTGCCCCTGGAGTGCCGCTGGAACGTGGCCGCCATCTGCGCCGCCAGCGTGGGGGACACCAGACCGGGCCGGAACGCCACCAGGAACTTGAGGCGTTCCGACTCGCGCGCCACCATCGCGGTGGTGAGCCAGGCGTCCTCGCACCACGCGCCGGTGGGGGTGAGCGCGCCGACGAAGCCCAGCTGCTCGGCGGCGCGGGCGATCTCGGCGAGGTAGGAGATGGTGGCCGGCCGGTCGCCACCGGCCGCGGTGATGTCGGTGCCGTGGCCACCGCCGACGAGGTAGCGGCTGTCCCCGTACGTCGGCAGGAACCAGTGGAACGTCAGGGTCATGACGACCTTCCGGGTCAGGAGGAGGGCACGAGCGAACGGGCGCGCACGGCGGCGGAGAACGCGTCCACCACCGGGTAGAACTGGCCCGCGGCGTCGGGGTGCAGCCGCACGTCGTCGTCCAGCGCCTCGACGTGCCGGTCCAGCACGAACCAGCCCGGCACGACGTGGTCCGCGCCCAGCGAGGACAGCACCGGCCGCAACGCGTAGTCGATCGCGAGCACGTGGGCGCTGCTGCCGCCGGTCACGAGCGGCAGCACCACCTTGCCCTTCAACGCGAACTGCGGCAGCAGGTCGAGCAGCAGCTTGAGCAGCCCGCTGTAGGCGGCCTTGAACACCGGGGACGCCACCACGACCCCGTCGGCCTCGGCGACGGCCGACACGACGGCGGCGATGGCGGGGTCGGTGGCGTCGCCGAGTTGCAGCGGACGGGCCGGCAGGTCGCGCACCCGGACGGTGTCGGCGGTGTGGCCGTCGACGCGCAGCCGGGCGGCGACGTGCTCGGCCAGCGCCGCGGTGCGCGAGGTGGCCGACGGGCTGCCGGACAGGACGAGGATCGAGGACAAGGCGGGCCTCCGGTTCAGATCAGGCCGTGCCGGGGCGGCGGCGCCCCGGTCAACGCGTAGCGGCCGATGTGCTGGACCTTCCAGCGCACCGGGTCGTGCAACGTGTGGGTGCGGGCGTTGCGCCAGTGGCGGTGCAGGTTGAGCCGGTCCAGCGCGGACCGGGTGCCCGACACCTCGAACAGCGCGCTCGTCACGTCGACGGCCGTCCGGTCGGCGAACGCCTTCGCGGTGGCGACGGCGATGGACGCCGAGGCCGCGTGCTCGGCCGGCGACGCCTCCGGCCCGCCCTCGGCGAACCGCGCCGCCGCGTCGTCGACCGCCCGGCCGGCCTCGGCGAGCAGCGCCTCCGCCGCGCGCACCGAGATCTCCAGCTCGCCGAACCGCTGCACGGTCAGCGGGTCGTCCTCGGCCCGGTCGACACCGGCCTCGAACCACGGCCTGCTCCTGGTCCGGACGAACGCCGCCGCCTCGGTCAACGCGCCACGCGCGATGCCCACGTCGATGGCGGCGTGCAGGACCTGCGCCTGCGCGCCGTAGAGCTGCGGGCCGGTGAACGTCAGGTGGTGCGGCACGACCCGGTCGGCGGGCACCCGCACGCCGTCCAGGCGCACCGAGCCGCTCGCCGTGGTGCGCTGCCCCATGCCGTCCCAGTCGTCCACCACGGTCAGCCCCGGCGCGTCGGCCGGCACGTAGGCGACCACGACCCGGTCGTCGGCGTCCCGGGCGAGCACCGGGATCCAGTGGGCGAACAACGCACCCGTCGAGTAGTGCTTGAGCCCGTCGAGCACGAACCCGCCGTCGGGGTGGGGCAGCAGCCGCGTCCGGTGCTCCTGGACGTTCCTGGTGCCCGCCTCGGACTGCGCGTTGCCGAACCGCCTGCCCGCGAGCACCTCGGCGAAGAAGAACCGCCGCTGCTCCGGCGTGCCCTGGTGGCGCAGCACGTTCACGTAGACGACGTGGCTCTGCGGGATCTGGGCGATGTTCGGGTCGGCGGTCGCGAGCCGCCGGAACACCTCCGCGACGACGGCCGTGCCGACGTCCGCGCCTCCGTGCTCGCGCGGCACGGTGATGCCGAGCAGGCCGCTCGCCGACAGCTCGGCCAGCTCCCCGGTGGGCAGCAGCCGGTGCGCGTCGCGCTCGGCCGCGCGTTCGGCGAACCGGGCGGCCAGCCGGTCGGCCGCCGCGAGCGCCTCGGCCCCGTCACGGATCACCGCGGTCGCGCGTGGTGATCCGACCAGTCCGGTCATGGCGTCCTCCGGTGTGGTGACGGGGGCCGAGGCCCGGCGGTCGGTCAGGTGTACCAGGTGGGCTCGGGCACCTCGCCGAGCAGCGCGTACCGCCCGACCTCCACCCGCTTGTACGCCACCGGGTCGTGCAGGCTGTGCGTGCGGATGTTGCGCCAGAAGATGTCCAGGCCGACGGAGTTCGCGCTCGCCCTGGCCCCGGTCACCTCGAACACCTTCGTGCCGATCTCCAGGCCGGTGTCGACGGCCCGCTGCTTGGCCGCCGCGATGAGCACGGCCGCGTGGCCGCGTTCCTCCGGGGTCACCGCGTCGGCGTGCGCGTTGATCCGCTCGATCGCCTCGGCGGCCCGTTCCGCGAGGGCTTCCGCGGCCCACAGCTTCGCCTGGAGGTCGCCGTAGGTGTCGAGGACGTAGAACTCCTCGGTCGCGGACTCCTTGTTGTCGCCGCCGTAGGGCCACGGCCGGGTCCGGTCGCGGGTGTACGCGGTCGCCGTGCTCAGCGCGCCGCGGGCGATGCCGAGGTAGAAGTTGGTGAACACCAACTGGATCAGCGGCACGTTGAGCGTGTTGTAGGTCCTGGGCCGGAACTCCTTGTCGACGTACCCCGCGGCCTGCGCCCACGGCACCCGCACGTCGCGGATCTCGACGCTGCCGCTCTCGGTGAGCCGCTGGCCGAGGTTGTCCCAGTCGTCGTTGAAGACGATCCCCTCCTGGGCGGACGGCACGATCGCGAAGATGTGCTTGTCCGTCCCGGCCAGGACGCCCTCCAGCACCGTGACGTCGGAGACCTTGCCGCCGGTGGAGAACGACTTGCGGCCGTTGAACACCAGCTCGTCGCCGTCCTCGGTGATGACGAGGTCGTTGTCCCTCGGGTTCACCGCGCCGCCGTAGAACCAGCGCTCGCGGGTCGCCTGCTCTTCCACGGCCGCGATCTGCTCCGGCGTGCCGACCAACCGCGCCGCCCACGCCCACAGGTAGTGGTAGCCGATGAGCTGGCCGATCGAGCCGTCGCCCGAGGCGATCTCGCGGATCACCCGGTAAGCGGTGGTCCAGTCCTGCCCGCCGCCGCCGTGCTCGGCCGGACCGAGCAGCGTCACCAGCCCGGCGTCCTTGAGCAGTCCGATCTCGGCGTGCGGGGTCTTGCCCGCGCGGTCGCGCTCGACGGCGTCGGAGGCCAGGATCGCGGCGACCTCGGCCGCCCGCGCGACCCAGTCGGCGGAGTCCGCGGGCTTCCCGGCCCAGTCGGTGGTGTTCTCGGTGGTGGTCATCGGGTCACTCCCACGGGTTCCGGGGTGCCGGCGCCGGTGGCCAGGTCGGCCTCCAGCTCGCGGACGATGGGCAGCACGTGACGGCCGAAGTACTCGACCTCTTCCAGGTAGTGCAGGAAACCGAGCAGCAGCAGGTCCACCCCGCGCCGCTTGTACTCGACGATCCGGTGCGCGATCTGCTCGGGGGTGCCGATGAGCTTGCTGCGGAACCCGTCGTTGTACTGCACGAGGTCCTCGAAGCCCGAGTCCGCCCACATGCCCTTGCGGTCCGGCGCGGAACCGCCCGCCTGCCGGACCGCGTCCCGGAACCCGTGCACGGCCTCGACATCGGCCTTCGCCACGATCTCGCGGAGCGTGTCGCGCGCCTCCGCCTCGGTGTCGCGGGCGATGAGGAAGGCGTTGAGCCCGAACCGGACGGTCCGCCCGTGGGCCGACGCGGTGCGGTCCACCTCGGCGATCTGCTCGCTGATCCCCTCGAAGTCCTTGCCGTTGCTGAAGTACCAGTCCGAGACCCGGCCCGCCATGGCGCGGGCCGCCGTGGAGTTGCCGCCCTGGAAGATCTCCGGGTGCGGCCGGCCCGGCGCGGTCAGCGGCTTCGGCTTGAGGTCGTACCCGCGCAGCCGGTAGAAGTCGCCCGCGAACTGCGCGTCGTCCTCGGTCCAGCTCGCGCGCAGGACCCGGATGAACTCCTCGGACCGGCGGTACCGCTCGTCGTGCTCCAACCAGGGTTCGCCCAGCGCGGTGAACTCGCCCTTGAACCACCCGCTCACCACGTTGACCGCGGCACGGCCGCCGGAGAGGTGGTCGGCGGTGGCGATCAGCTTCGCCAGCACCGCGGGGTGCCACAGCCCGGGGTGGACGGCGGCGATCACCTTGAGCCGCTGGGTGGCCAGCAGCAGCGCGAGGCTGAAGCTGGTGGACTCCTGCTGGTACGCGGCGCCGTAGCTGGCCATGTACCGCACCTGGGACAGGGCGTACTCGAACCCGTTGTCCTCGGCGAGGACCGCGAGCCTGCGGTTGTAGTCGTAGGTCCAGTCGGTGCGCTGCTCGATCGTGCTCGTCACGAGACCGCCGCTGACGTTCGGCACCCAGTAGGCGAACTTCAGCGGCTCTCGACTGATTTCCGTGCGGCTTTCTGTGGACACGGCGAAAACTCCCAGGAATGGGGGAAGAAGAAAAGGGCGGCTGGATCGACGCTGGTCAGCGCGGACAACCTTGGCCGGCGATTCGCACGAAATCCACATGCCGCCGCCGGGTCAGGTCCCAGCGATCGGTCGACATGGAAAAAAGTCTAGGCACGCTCGCGGTGATCGGTCCATTCGCCATCGCCGAGGGGGCGATAGGGTTTCCCTTCCACCGCGCCAGGTGCGTCGCGCTCATGCGGCGCGCTCCCCGAACTCCTTGGCACGCTTGACGAACAGCTGGTGCAGCTCGCGCGCCGGCCGCGTCGTCGAGCCCGCCCGGCGGCGCTGCGCGACCAGCAGGACGTCCACCTGACGGGACGCCAGCGGTCGCCAGGTGATCGTCCCGGCGCGTTCGAGCGGGTCGCCGACGACGCTGAAGTCCGGCAGCACGGTGACGCCCAACCCCTCGGCGACCATCAGCTTGCCCATCTCGGCGCCGTCGGTGGAGCACGAGAACGACGGGGTGCGCCCGTCGAGCAGCCGGTGCAGGTAGCGGTGCATGACGTACCCGGACCGCATCACGATCAGCGGCTCGCGCAGCAGGTCGGACACCTCGATCGCGGACCGGGCGGCCAGCGGGCTGTCCGCCCGCAGGCACACCACCGGCTGCCCGCGCAGCAGTTCGGTCGTGTCGAAGTCCGGCGGTGGGTCGTCGCCGCGCAGGTAGTTCACCAGCCCGATGTCCAGGCTGCCCTCCAGCAGCGACCGGTGGATCTCGGCCTCACGCGCGTCCACCACCTCGACGCGGGTCGCCGGGTGGGTCTCGCGGAACTCCCGGATGGTGGGGATCACCAGCCCGACGGTCGCCGCGTTGACCGTGCCCACGCGCAGCACCCGGTTGCTGTGGTGCTGGTCGTCGGCGGCCCGGCGGAGCTGGTCCACGGCTTCGAGCACCCCGGCGATGTAGGGCAGCAGCTCGCGGCCCTCGTCGCTGATGCGCGCGCCGGACCGCCTGCGGTCCAGGATGTTGACGCCCAGCTCGCGCTCCAGGTTGCGCACCGTCTCGCTCAACGCGGGCTGCGACAGGTGCAGCTCCTCCGCGACCCGGCGCAGCGAGCCGAGCCGGGTGACCGCCTGGATGTACTCGAGCTGCTCGATCCGCACGTCGCCACCCCTCCCGAAGCGCCCGACCCATCGGACCGGGCGGCCGGACCGATGTCAACGACGCCCATCATCTGGTCACCTTCTCCGATCGGGTGATACGCAGGCGGTGCGGCACCGGCTCGAAGCCGCCCGGTCCGGCGAAGGATCACGGTTGCTGATGGGTGCACCTCCACATTTCCGAGCTGTGCGGAGTCGTTGACCGCCATGGCATTCCGGCCGTGACCGCCACGATCTCCGCACCGGAGCCGCACGCCCGGAACGCCGTCGCCCGACTGCCCGACGTCCGCCGGCGGCTGGGCGACCGCGCGGCGCGGCAGGCCGACGCCGGCCTGCCGACACCCCGCGCGAGCGGTTCGCCGCGCTGGGCGTGCGGCCGGGCGACGAGGTCGCGGTGTACCGACTCCGTGCGACCAGGTGATCGAACGACTGCCGGGCAGGCGAGACCATGGGCCACCGTGGGTCCGAAGCTGCGGTTCCCGCTCGCACCACGGGCTGTCGAGTCGTGATGCGACCGGCCGGCAGTCGGGACGGTCATCGACCATGCGCATTCTTTCCCGACGGGAATAGATTTCGGACCAATGGTCCCCGTCGGTCGCTTTGTGTGATCGGTGGTTACTCGTTCGTGTTGCACCTCGGGTAGTAGCGTGCGTCGAGTCCGAATCCGTTGCCGCGTTGCGGTGTGGTGTGGTGCACATCGGGTGATTCTGCGATACCGCCACATCGGAGATTCGCCGGTGAAGGGAGTGCCGTTGAGCAGCGATCCGAAAGTGACGACCGGTGCGTTGGTGGTGGTTCCGGGTCCTGGTGGGACCATTACGTTCGTCCGCCAGGAACGCGGGCCCTACGCGGGGTGCTGGTTGTTGCCCGGTGGCAAGGTCGAGTTCGGGGAGAGCCTGTTGGACGCGGCACGCCGGGAGGCGGCCGAGGAGTCCGGGTGCGTGGTCGGCGACCTGACCGGCGTCGGCTTGTACGAGATGCGCGGTGCGTGGTCGGACGGCCGGTACCACTTCGTCATGTACGTGTTCCGGGCCGAAGCCGCGGTGGCGGTGCCCACCGGCTTCTCCGGCCACCACGTCAGCGACGTGCGACAGGCGCGGTGGACCGACCTCGCCCCGCATCCGACGGACATGCAGATCCTCAACGACGCCGGTGTGGCGGACTACCCGCAGAGCCGCATCGACGCCGAGCTGGCCCGCGACGGCATCACCATGACCTGTCACCGCAGCGTTTCCGGCCGGGCCGAGGTCGGTGCGCTGATCGGCCGGTGACGCCGCGGGCGTCGTTCACCGGGGCGGGTCGGGTGCCCACACCACGCCCGCGCCGAGGATGGCGTCCTCCAGCACCGCACAGCGCAACGACCGGTCGCGCCCGTACCGCTCCAGGATCGCTTCGGCGGCCAGCAACGCGAGCTGTTCGCAGCTGAGCCCACCGAAGTCCGCGATGGCGAGGTCGCCGGGCGCGACCGGCCGTTCGGCGAACCCCGGCATCAGGTCCGCGAGCCATCGGGTCGCGGCGTTGATCTCGATCTCGCGATCGTCGTGGAACACCTCGACATCGGCCTCGACGGTGAAGAGGTGGCGGTGCGACGCGCGCAGGTAGCCCTCGGGGC
The DNA here is from genome assembly GCF_050946825.1 of Actinosynnema sp. CA-299493. NCBI lineage: Bacteria > Bacillati > Actinomycetota > Actinomycetes > Pseudonocardiales > Pseudonocardiaceae > Actinosynnema > Actinosynnema sp. CA-299493. Next base: position 5,185,174 of record NZ_CP191993.1, on the reverse strand, counting down.
CGGGCGCGTCGGTCCAGTGGTGAAGGCCTTCGAAGCTGGTGGTCACGCGGATGAACCGGGTGAACGGCATCAGGTCCTCCTCGCGGCGGCGGGGTGTGGTGGCAGTCCGGCCGCCTGCCGCAGGCGGGCGACGTGCCGGCGGGCGGTCCTGATCCCGTCGTCGCCCAGCCGGGTCGACTCGAGGTCGGGCCTGGTGGCCGCCTCGCGGTCCGCCCTCCCGGTGCAAGGGTCGACGTCGATGCCCTCGACTGCGTACCAGTAGGCGAATGAGGAGTCGTTGCTGCGCACTGCGGCGTCGTGGCCGCGACGGCGGTGCTCGGACAGCTCCCACGGCAGCGAGCGGTCGCCGCCGAGCAGGTGCAGTGGCGGAGGAGCCGCGTGATCGAGCAGGTGCTCGACGCAGGCCAGCCGCGATTCGGCGACCGGTGCGGCGAAGCACACCGGCACGGACAGCTTGCTCAACCCGATGAGGTCGATCCCCGGCAGGTCGACCAGCCTGTGGTAGCAGTCGAGCCACTCCTGCCGGGTAGTGCCCTGCGGCACGCCCATCAGCAGCGGACGTGGCCGGCTGTCCCGGTCGAGCGCCTCGGCGACGAAACGGCGGGTGGACGTGACCGTGGCGCGCCCGTCGAACGGGAAGTCCTGGCACACCAACACGGTGGCCCCGATTCGCGATGCCGCGTCCAGGACCGGCCGTGCGGCCAGCCCACCGCCGGTGTGCGCCAGCTCGTAGGCGCTGTTGTCCAGGAACACGGTGACGCCGGCCAGCGAGCGGTCGCGGTAGAAGCGCTCATACGCGGGGTGGCGCAGGACCAGGTGGGTCAGCGCCATGTCGATGCTGCCCGAGGCGGAAATCGGGTCCAGGTGCGGTACGGCGGCGATGATCGCGAGGTCGATCACGTCGTCTCCGGGAGCGCGGCGGCGAGGGCGAACCGGCACTGGTGGCGCAAGAAGCACCGGGTGCAGGCGGGTGCCGTCTTGCCGCAGACGTCCCGGCCGAGCAGCAGGAACAGGAAGTGCGCGGGGGCGAGGTCGGGGCCGTAGCCCAGCAGCGTGCCGATCAGCGCTTCGCGGGTGCTCTTGTTGTTGGCCCCTTGGTGCCGGGCCAAGCCGAGGCGGTCGACCACGCGGAACAGGTGGGTGTCCACCGGCAAGGTGGTGGTGCCGCCGGTGGCGTACACCAGCACGCAGGCGGCGGTCTTGTGCGCGACGCCGGGGAAGGACTCCAGGTAGGCCAGTGCTTCGGGGCCGGGTGCGTCCACGACGCGAGCGCGGAAGGCGTCCTCGCCTTGGTCGGCGATCCGGCCGGCGGTCTCCAGGAGCCTGGGCGCCTTGTAGGGGCCGGTGGAGCGGATCAGCTCGCGCAGCTCGTCCAGCCCCAGTTCGAGCAGGGTGTGGGGGGTGACGCCGCGACAACGGGCGTCGAGCCGCGGGTAGACCCTGCGGACGATCTCGCCGGTGCGGTTCTGGCTCAGGATGGTCAGCACGAGGGCTTCGAAGGGCGGCGAGTGCATGATGACCACGTTGCGGTAGCGCTGGTGCAGCGCGGACAGGATGGGGTGGGCGTCGAGGACGAGATCACCGATCGTGCGGGTGAACGTGCGCCGCAGCAGGCCGTGCAGCAGCGCGGCGGTCCGGTCGTCGGGTGCGTCGTGGTCGAAGCGCAGCGCCCGGTCGCCTTCTGCGACGTCGACCGTGACCGCGTGGCCGTCCAACCGGTAGACGCGCCGGAACCGGTCGTCGGTAAGCGGTGCCCAGGCCAGCGCGGGGACCTGGATGTCCATGGTGCCGACCAGGTCGGGTTGGACGGGGAAGGGCAACACCAGTGACGGGGGCACGGGTCGTTCTCCTCGACGGTCGTGGTGGGGTCAGTCGGTGCGGGTGGCGCGCACGCGGGCGGCGATCGTCCGCGCGGCGACGATCCCGGTCAGGGCGGCCGCGGCGAGGCTGGCGGTGTGGCCTGCGGCGTTGCCCACGACGAACAGGTCACGGACCTCGCTCTCCCAGGTCCGGAGGTCCAGCGGGACCTGGTAGTGGTAGTACTTGATCTCGGGCGCGTAGATCAGCGCGTCCGAGGCCAACACCGGTGGCAACACCCTGCCGAGAGCGGTGAGGTAGCCGGCGAACGCATCGCCCACGGGGCGGGGCAGCAGTTCGCGCAGCGGACCGGGCCTGGTCTTCGGATTGCCGACGTCCATCCCCAGCGCCGGGCCGGTGGGGACGTCGGGCAGGAACGCCGACAGCGCCTGACGAACCGGGTAGCCGTCCGCCGCCGCGTTGACCTCGCGGGCGATCCGGCGGACGTGGTCCTTGGGATCGGGCACGCCCGACGGGTCGATCGTGGCCAGGATCGCGAGGTTGGACCGGCCGCTGCGCCGGTCGAGGTAGGAGTGGCCGTTGACGCCCCGCACGCCCAGCGGCCGGTGGTACTCGTTGACGACGTAGCCTTCCCCGTTCACGCAGAAGCTTCGCACGGTCATGCCCTCGGCGCGGGTGATCTTGAAGTCGTAGAAGTCGCGGACCAGCGGCGCCAGCACCGCCGCCGTGGTCTCCAGCCGGATGCCGATGTCGGCCGGGCCGGTCCGCAGCCCGATGCCCGCGGCGCGCAGCTGCTCCTCCAGCCACGGGGTGCCGACCAGCCCGGTTGCCAGGACCACCGCGCCCGCCCGCACGGCCCACGTGCGCGTCCGGTCACGCAGCACCGCACCGGCCGCCCGGCCGTCGGTGACGGTCAGCTCGACTGCCTCCACACCGGTCAGGACGCTGACGCCGCGGGCCTGCACGGCGGCGGAGTGACGGGCGCCGAACAGGCGCACCCCGTCGGAGCCGAGGTGCAGCAGCGGGTAGGACTCGAACCGCAGTTCCGGGTCGGTCCGCACGGAACCGCGGGCGGGTCCGTGCGCCACACCGGTCGGGACCAGCTCGGTGATCGTGCGCTCCACGTCGGCCAGCAGCGCTTCCTGCTCACTGCTGAACAGGGTTCGGCCGTGGGTGCCGCGGGTCGCCGACAGGGTGATCTTGCCGTCGGAGAAGGACCCGGCTCCGCCTTCACCTTCCAGCACGTCGCAGAGCTTGCAGGCGCACAGGCCACCCTCCGGGCAGGTCCGGCCGGTCATCGGCTTCCCCTTGTCGACGACCACGACGTCGGTTATCCCGGCGCGGCTGAGGTGGTCGGCGGCGAACAACCCGGCCGGCCCGGACCCGATGATCAGCACCGAGCACGCCTCCGGTCGGGCGGACCGGTTCGGGCTCGCCGGGCCGCTCATCGGATCGCGCACAGACCAGTCAGCGCACGACGTGCGTCGGCGAGCACCGCGTCGGGCAGTTGCGAGGCATCCACCCGCACCACGGTGGCCGACTCCGTGGCGGCGACGAGCGCGAGGCAGGTCTCGTAGGCGTCCGTCAACCGGTTGGTGAACCCGGGTTGCTCCCAGTACCCGTCGGGCCCGCGCGTGCGCCGTCCGGCTGCCAGCCGGGGGTCGAGGTCGAGGTAGAGGTAGGCGTCGGGCTTGACCACCTGGTGGTTGAGCAGCTGGTAGAAGGCCGGGTCGATGCCGTCCGCCGTGTGGTAGGCCAGCCCGGACAGGTAGTAGCGGTCGGCCAGCACGACCGTGCCGGACCGCCGCAGGTGTTGCAACCTGGACTGCTGGTCGTGGCGGTCGGCGCTGGACAGCAACGCCAGGGCGGTGGCCGTCGTGTCCGCGGCGCGGCTGACCGCGCGGAAGAACCCGCCGATCCGGTCCATCCCCGGTTCCTTGTGCAGCTCGACCGCCATGCCCTCGGCCCGCAACTCGCCGGCCAGCGCCGCGGCCAACGTGGTCTTGCCACTGGCGTCGATGCCCTCCAAAGCGACGAACAACGAGTCACACACGGTCGGACTCCCTTCTCGCCGTGCCGGCGATGACCGAGGCCCGCCGGCGCACCTCGTCCCGGCCGGCCGCCATGAGCCCGGTCGGCCCGATGCCCTCCACCGTGATCGACGCCACGGCCGCGCCGATCACGGCCGCCCACCACAGGTCCACACCCGTCGCGTGCGCGGCGAGCAGCGCGCCGGCGAAGCTCTCACCGGCACCGGTCGGGTCCACCGCGGTCGTGCGGTAGGGCGGTACGGGCAGCACCGATCCCGGGCCCACCACGGCGGCGCCGTCCGAACCGAAGGTGACGACCACCGCACCGGCCCGGTGTTCGGAGATCCACCGCAGCGCGTCGGTCGCGGTGCGTTGCCCGGACAGCAGCACCGCTTCCTCGGCGTTGCACACCAGGACGTCCACCGCCGACCACAAGCGGCAGATCAGGGCAGGCGCGGCGGTGATCCGGGCACCGAACACCGTGGCCGACAGGATCACCCCGGCACAGCGGCGATCCTCGCGGACCCCCTCGCACAGGGCAAGCTGCGTGGCCGGTGGTCCGGTCGGGCACAGGTGGACGCCGGCCGCACCCGCGTAGGAGTCGGGGATGTCGCGGTAGGTGAGCAGTTCCTCGGCTGCGGCGCCGTCGAGCACGTACCGGGTGTGGCCGTCGTCGGAGTGCGTGATCTCGAAGTGCAGCTCGCGTCCGGGTACGCGGACCAGTCCGGAGATGTCGAGCCGGTCGCGCAGTGCGGCGGCGGGCGCGTCGTCCAGGCTGTCGGAGTACAACCCGACCAATCCCACCCGCGCGCCGGTGGCCGCCGCGCCGAGTGCGGCGTAGGTGCCGGCTCCACCCACGGTGTCCACCGCCTGCTTGCCGTACAGGTGCAGGCGATCCGACGACACCCCGCCGACGGCGACCACGTCCGGGCGGGCGCCGGTCACGGCGCTGACGAGTGCGGTGTCAGCGGCCACGATCGTCCTCCCACAGCAGCACGTGCAGCCGGGAGGTGAGGTTCCACCCACGTGCGAGCACCGGCTCGGCCAGCTCCCGCAGGCCCCGCAGCACCGCCGCGCTGGTGGAGCCTTCCGGCATCACCCAGACAGGCGACAGGTCGAACTCGTCGGCCAGGGAGGCGACCTCGTCCAGGCCGGCCGGATCGACGACGAACTTGAAGACCGCCTTGCCGCAGGCGGCGAACGCGCGCAGCGCCTCGGGCACGATGCGCCGTCGACGGGTCATCCCCGCGCCGAAAGCCGACAGCTTCGGTGACACGGTGAACCGGCTCACGGCCGCCATCAGTGCCGGCAGGGGGACGAAGGTGCCGTTGGTCTCGACCTCGACCCGGCGGTGGTCGTCGGCGAGCCGGCGGACCAGTGGCACCAGCGCGGCCTGCTGGATCAGCGGCTCTCCGCCGGTGAGGACCACCAGTTCGGCGTCCTGGCCGCGTACCCACTCGAGCACCTCGGCCGTCGACGCCCGCCGACTTCCCGCGCGCAGGTCGTACCGCGTGGTGTCCCACGTCTCCGGGGTGTCGCAGCGCCGGCAGCGCAGGTTGCACAGCACCATCCTCACGAACACCGCGCGTCGACCCGCCGACGGCCCTTCACCCTGGAAGGTCGGCCCGAACGTGCCGTGGGGGTGGACCAGCCGCAGTGTCGCGGTGTCGCCGGAGGTCGTCACCGGGGCACCTCGTACTCGGCCCAGCTCGTCGGCGACTCGCAGACCCGCACGGCCGTCAGCCGGCCGGGGATGCCCGGTTCGACGTGCGCCACGAACCAGTCCGCGAGGTGACGGGCCAACAGTTCGCTGGTCGGCTCCACGGGCACCACGTCGTTGAGCAGGCGGTGGTCCCACTCGTCGTCGAGGTACCGCCGAAGTGGCGCGAGTTCGCCGAAATCGGTGACGAAACCCGGCTCGACCAACGTCGTGCGCTCCAGCACGACGGTGACGGTGTAGGAATGCCCGTGCAGCCGTGCGCACTTGTGCCCGTCGGGTAAGCCCGACAGTCGATGAGCTGCGTCGAAGGCGAACGTCTTGCCGATGCGGAACATCGGTTGCTCCCGAGCGAGGGGTGCCACCTGCCAAGATCGACGCCACAGGGTTTCGGTGGTGGTCGGTGGCACGCACCAGTCGTGCGGACGTGGTCAATTCTGCCCGGGAATGAGCCGGCCACAAGGCATCGGTGGTACAAAGACCCCGATCGGGTCATTGTGGAGTAGCAGTTCTGCGGAAACCGACAATGGGGATTCGGCTGTTCGCCGCAGATTCCAGGAGAAGGTGACTGCGCAAGATGGACATCGACGATCGCGAAACCCGTTCGGCGCGGTGGCCGGCTACCGGTCCGGACTGCGCGGACTTCCGGACCGGTAGGGGCCATTGTCCACGTGGTCGGTGTTTCTCAAATGACGCGGAACACGCCCCGCGCCGGCCGGTGGATCCGCGGTTCTCCGGCGCCTGTCTCACCGGGGTGTCGGGCTCGACGTCACCGTGTTCGGGAGTTGCCGGCACAGTCGGATCACCGGGTCCAGGCCCAGCGTCGGCGATCCGAGCGTCACGACCTGCCACAGCAGTGACCCGGCGGACGGCTTGTCGCCGTTGAGCGCCACGAGGGGATGCGAGGTCCAGTCGCGTCTGCAGCGTGGTGGGGCGGGACGACTACAACAACCCGTGCGGCAACCCGCCGCGACGCGCCTGCACCGGCATCGGGGACATGCTGTCGCGTAGCTCGGTCAACGGTCCGGGCGGTCTGCACTCCCGCTGGGTCGTCCCGGCCACCGCGGGCGGGTCGATGGGCGCTCGGCACGTGCTCCGCAACAAGATCAAGCTCGGCATCGTCGGCGAGCGCAACGTGCTGCGCTTGTCCGGGGAGGCGCGGGCCGAGTCCGGGCTGGTCGTCGCCGAGGTGACCGCACGCACCGTCCAGCCGGGGGCGAACGGCCCCCGGCTCGGGCGACCTGTCGCCGCCTGCGACATCCGGACCGACCCGTTCCGCGGCGGCGGGTACCAGAACTACACGGTCGAGGTGGTGGACCGGATGGGGGCGGACTCGTTCACGCCGGACGCGGGCGTGCTGGTGACCAAGCGTTGCCATTGCGCCGTGCGAACAGGCCGATACCAGGATCCGGCGCGGTTGTCGCGGTCTCCCACAGTGCGGCACAGGGCGCGGTGCGGGCGCGGAGGCGGCATTCTGACCGGGCGTTCGTGTTGGCAGAGCCGGGGAGACAAGCGATGACCGTCGAAGTGCAGCAACCCTTGAACAACGTCGACATCGAGTCGGTCGGGAACCTCGTCGCCGCGGTCCAGGCCGACCCGGCCAAGGCGAAGACCACGTGGGCCGCGCACGTCGGGTGGCGAGGTGGCTTCCGGTCGGAGGCGCGGGTGCGCGGGTTCGACCCGGTGCCGTCGGACGAGCCGTCGGCGCTGGGCGGCACGGACACCGCGCCGAACCCCGTCGAGCAGCTGCTGGGCGCGCTGGGCAACTGCCTCGCCGTCGGATACGCGGCGAACGCCACCGTCGCCGGGATCCGGATCGACAACCTGACCATCGACGTCAAGGGCGACATCGACCTGACGGTGTTCCTCGGCCTGGCCGAAGGCCACGCGGGCTTCGACACCATCACCGCCACGGTCCGGATCGACTCCACCGCCCCACGCCAGGACATCGAGGCGCTGCACGCCAAGGTCACCGGCTCCTCCCCGGTCGGCCACACGCTCGGCAGCGCCGTCCCGGTGACCGTCAACCTCGCCTGACCCCTCGAACCGGCGCGGTGGTCGCCGAGCCGGCCGCCGTAGCCGCGGACCGCCGGTTCCGGCCTGTCCACTGTGGCGCGTCCGTTCGGGGGCACGGGACTGCCGGCGTCGAGGTCAGCCGGAGTGCCTGCCGTTCGGTCGGCGGTGGTCCGTAACGTTCCACCACGCCCGGGTCGATCATGTGGGTGTGGCCGCCGGTGATCGGATCGGACCCGCGCTGGTCCGGGTGCGCGGGTCGCAGGGGTCCGTGATCGGGACCGGTTTCCTGATCGCCCCGACCCTCGTGATCACCTGCGCCCACGTCGTCGGTGATCCCGACAGCCCGGTCGAGCTCGACTTCCCGTTGCTGCCGGGCCGCCCTTCGGCGCTGGGCGAGGTGGTGCGCTGGGAGCCGGTCGCCGGGGACGAGACCGGTGACGTCGCGGTCCTGCGGGTGCGGGCGCCGGAAGGGGCCGTGCCCGCGCCCTCCGCGCCGGACCGGGACGTGTGGGGGCACGGGGTGCGGGTGTTCGGCTTCCCCCGCGGTTTCCCCGACGGTCGGTGGCTGACCGGCACGATGCGGACCCGGCAGGGCACCGGCTGGTTGCAGGTCGAGCTGGAGGGGCCGGCCAGTCCCGGCTTCAGCGGCGCGCCGGTCTGGGACGAGGACGCCGGTGGTGTCGTCGGGATGCTCGTGGCGGGCACCAAGGGCGGCACGGCGTTCGTCCTGCCCGGCGAGGACCTGGGCGACGAGTGGGTGCGCGACGCCGCCAACCCGTTCCGGGGGCTGGCGGCCTTCCAGGAGCGGGACGCCCCGTTCTTCCACGGCCGCGCGGCGGACGGCAAGCGGCTGTACGGGCACGTCCGCGAGCACGCGCTGGTGCTGGTCGCCGGTTCCTCGGGCAGCGGGAAGTCCTCGCTGGTCCGGGCCGGGCTGCTGCCGGCGGCGCGGGCGGACGGCGTCCGGATCTCGGTGCTGGAGCGCACTCCCGGCGCCACCGCCGGGGCGATGTTCGCCGACCTCGTCGCCGGGCTCGCCGCCGACACCGCGGCGGACGGGCCGGCGCTGGTGTTCGTCGACCAGTTCGAGGAGGTCGTCGCCGAGGACCCCGCCTCGGCCCGCGAGCTGCTCGGCCTGGTCATCGGCTTGATCAGCGCGGGGACCGGTGTCCGGGCGGTGCTGACGGTCCGTTCCGACTCGCTGGACGACCTGCTCACCGCCGAGTCCGTCGAACTGGTCGAGCACGGCGTCCTGTTCGTCGGCTCCCTGGGCGCGGACGCCCTGCGCGACGCGATCACCGGACCCGTCGCCACCGCGGGCGGCACGGCGTTCGAGGACGGCCTGGTGGAGCGGATCGTCGTCGACGCCGGCCTCGAACCAGGCCGCCTGCCCCTGGTCGAGTTCGCGCTCACCGAGCTGTGGCGACGGCGGCGGGGCGGCCTGCTGACGCACGCGGCCTACGACGGGATCGGGCGGGTGGCCGGCGCGCTGACCGACCACGCCGACAAGGCGCTGTGGCACCGGGTCGGCGACCAGGTGGGCGCGCGCCGCATCCTGACCCGGCTGGTCCACCCCGAGGAGTTCACCCGCCGCCGGATCGAGGTGGCCGAGGTCGGTGACCGCGCCCTGCTCGCCCGGCTCACCGCCTCCCGCCTGGTGGTCGTCAGCGAGGGCGGCACGGTGGTCGAGCTGGCCCACCAGGCGCTGATCGACCGGTGGGAGCGCCTGCGCGACTGGCTCGTGGCCGACCGCGACTTCCTGCTGTGGCGGGCCGAACTGGACCAGCGCCGCACCCAGTGGGAGGACGCGGGCCGCGACCGGAAGAGCCTGCTGGCCGGGGTCGCGCTCGCGCGGGCGATCGAGTGGCGGCGGCAGCGACCGCGCGAGCTGTCCGCCGCCGACACCGACTTCATCCTCCGCGGCCGCCGTCGCGCACGCCGTGAAGTGTGGCGGTGGCGGACGTTCACCGCCGTGGCCGTCGTGCTGGCGCTGGTCGCCGTCGTGCTGGCGAAGGTCGCGCTCGACCAGCGCGACGACGCCAACGCCGGGCGCATGGCGCAGGAGTCGCAGCGGTTGGCCGCGCGGGACCCGGTGACCGCTCTCCAACTGGCGGTCGGGGCGTGGCACGAGAGCCCCGGCAACCGCGATGCCCACGCCGCGCTGCTCACCGCCCGGCTCGCGTGGACGTCGGCCGAGTCGTTCCGCTTCGGGGAGACCTCCCTCGCCCGGTCTGCCGCGAACGGTTCGGTGACGGCCGTGGTGCGGGGTCCCGGGCAGGTCGAGGTGCGGACGGCGTCGGACACCTGGCAGGTGCCGGCCCGCGCGGAGTCCGTCGAGCTGAGTCCCGACGGCACGACGCTCGCGGTGGTCGACACCTCCGGCGCGGTGCAGCTGTGGGACGTCGTGCGCCGGACGGGTCCGGTCGCCCTGGAACGGCCGGCCGCCACCGAGGTCGTGTCCGTCGCGTTCGACGCTACCGGCACCACGCTGACCGGCCTGGTCGAGATCGACTTCGCCACGCGCTGGCCGGTGGTGTGGGACACCGGGACCACCCGCGTGGTGTGGCGGTCACCCGGTACCCGGGCCAGGTCCGCGGTGGCGTTGCCCGAGCGCGGATCGGTCCTCGTCGACGACCACACAGTGCAGGAAGTGGCTCTCGCGACCCACGCGGTCGTGACCGAGTTCGGTCCCGGCACGAGGATCCTCGGCAACGGCGAGGCGGTCGCCCGCTGCGAGGCCCACCGGCTGGTGCTGCGGCTGACCGGGACCGGTGAGGAACGCGGGTCCGGGTTCTCCTGCGGCCAGGAGAACCAGTGGCGGACCGACGCGAGCGGCGAGTTCGTCATGGCGGCGGTTCCGGCCGACGAGGGCACGCTGGGCTCGGTGATCCGGTACCTGCACTGGCGCAGCGGCAAGGTGTTCACCGTGCGCGCGACCATCCAGGACGACCTGTTCATGGGCACGGGCCAGAGCAACGTCCTCGCCTCGGACCGGTGGCTCACCCCGACCGGCAGCCTCTCGCCGGACGGCACGTTCCGGGTCGAGCTGGCGGACCGGTCCCGCTCGGCGGTCCTGCGCGCCGACCGGCCCGACTTCGACCTCCCGCGCGACATCGCGCGCGAGCACGCGCCGAACGGCGTTTCGTGGCTGGGGATCGGGAAGCAGGAGGTGGTCCTCGTGCACGACGGCGAGGTCACGGCGCGCACGACGATTCCCACCGGCGAGTACGCCAAGTCGCTTCGGGGCTCCGTGACCTTCACCGAAGACGGGCACTGGGTCGTCGTGGCCGCCCCCGACCGACTCGTGGTGCACCGCGCGACCGACCTCGCGCAGGTCCGCACGATGCCGCTGCCGGCCGCTGTCGACAACGCGTCCGTCACGGCGGTGTCCGGGGCGGAGGTGGCCGTGCTGCGCGAAGGCGTCATCACGCGGTGGCGCGCCGACACCGGGGAACCGGTCGGCAGGCCACTGGAGCTGGCCTCGACGCCGCTGCTGCCGGAGGATGACCGCGCCAGGGGTGGCGCGATGCGCGCGCGTCCGGGACACCCGCACCAGTTCGTGGTCGCCTTGGGGCTCGCGGCCGGGGTGGTGGACCTGGACACCGGGACGGTGTCGGGCGTGATCGCGATAGCCGGCGCGGTCGTCGAGGAGAGGCTCTACGTGCACCCGACGGGCTCGCCGGCGGTGGCCGCGGCCGTGGGGGACGAGGTGGTCCTGTGGGACCTCGACACCGGCCAGGTGTCCAGGGTGTCGTCCACGGCGACGGTGGTGCTCGGGTCGGCCGGCGTCAACCACGTGCTGCGCGGACGGTCGGTCGTCCAGGTCTGGCGGTCCGACGGCATGGTCGCCTCCCTGGACCTGCCGCCGGACACCTGGGGCGAGGTCCTGCGCGACGGCAGGCTCGACCTCATCACCGCCGCCGACGGCGGGCAGACGTCGGTGTCGCTGCCCGTCGAGCCGGAGCGCCTGTTCCGCGAGCTGTGCGACCTGGCGGACCGGCCGTACACCGACCACGAGAAGACCCTCCTGCCGGCCGGGGCCGACGACGGGCCGCCCTGCCGGGGGTAGCCGACCCGCCCCCGCGAGCCTGCGGCCGGAAGACCTCCTACGTTCTCCTGGACGTGATCATTTCGGTCAACGGGCGAGAAGATCACGGCGGGCCCGCGCGGGCGGGCGGGGCGACCGGCGGCGCACTTCGGCGCAACCGACGATCGCCACACCCGCCAGCAGCGGAAGGACCATGGCCCCCTCGACCGCCAGCGCGCACGTGAGCGCGATCCACAGCAGCAGTCTCATGGGGAGAGGTTAGGGAGACGCCGGTCACATTCGCACCTGATTTGGGCAAGGCTTGAGGTAAAGCCGCCCGATCGTGCACCCCGGCCGCCGGTCACCGGTCACGACGAGGCGGCGAACCGGCCGACCTGATCATTTTGTCGGACCCCCTCGCTAACCTCCGCGCCACACCGTCGTGAACGACTCGCAGGAGGAACCGTGGGCTGGCTCGATGCCCAATCCGAAGATGGGCACGCGTCCGGGTACCAGGTGCGGCTGGGGGAGAACGGCCGCGTCCAGTGCCGCAACGGCAAGGGCAAGGTGCTCTCCTCGGTCCCCGCGTCGCTCAAGGACGACCCGAGGGTCGTCCAGCTGCGCCAGCTCGCCGAGTGGCTGTCCCGGCACCGCGCCGAGTGCCTGTCCACCGTGGACGGCTGGATGGTGCGCTCCCTGCCGGTCCCCACGGCGCTGATCGCCGAGGTCTGGGCCGACGCGGCGTGGGCCGACGCGCTGCGCGACCTCGTCGTCACGGCCGATGACGGCGGTGGCGCGGAGACCGGGTTCCTGCGCGACGCGGACCCCGAGCGCGGGCTGGGCGTGGTGACCCTCGACGGGGACACCCGCCGGCTGAAGCCCGAGGTGGTGGGCATACCGCACCCGGTGCTGCTGGACGACCTGGAGGAGCTGCGCGAGTTCGGCGCCGAGCTCGGCGTCGAGCAGCAGGTGCAGCAGCTGTTCCGGCAGACGTACGCCCGCCCGTCCGGGTTGGCCGGCAAGACGTCCGTCGAGGACTACTCCGGCGGCAGGTTCGAGCAGCTCAACCACGCGCTGGGCCGGTGCCGCACGCTCGGCTACCCGGTGCGCGGCGGCGACGCGGTCTACTCCGCGTTCGAGGACGGCCGGGTCGTGGAGGCCCGCTACTGGCTCGGCTCGGACTACCCCGAGGGCGAGACGTGGACCGGCGAGCTGCGCTGGTCGCTGGCGGACGGAACCGCGCTGCCGCTCGCCGACGTCGGACCGGTCGCGTGGTCCGAGGGGATGCGCATGGCAGCGGCGATCCACGCCGGTCGCGTCGTCGAGGAAGCGGTGGTGGCCCCGTGAGCGCCCTGGACCCGAAGGCCCTGAGCCCGAAAGCCCTGATCTCGGCCGGAGCCGTGCTGCCCGGCGCCGGCGACGGCGACGTCGGCGAGGACCGCGACACGGTCACCGCCCGCCACTACGCCCACGAGGGTCTGGACGGCCGCGTCGTGGTGCGGCTGGTGCCCGCCGTCCTCGGCCGCGCCGAAGACCTGACCTGCGAATACCTCGGGTTCGACGCGCCCGCCCGGGTCGCCGACGTCGGCACCGGCAAGCGCAGCGCGCTCGGCTTCCCCGCGTGGGCCCTGGTGCACGACCCGGCCAACGGCCACCACGCGCTCAACCTGGTCAAGGACGTCGAACGGCTGGCTCGCACGGCCAAGTCGCGCGCCGGCGCGGCGAAGGACGGGTTCACCGCGCTGGGCGCCATGCTCGGCCGGTCCGCGCCGCACTTCCTGCCCACGTTCTACGAGCAGGCCGGGCGGATCTTCCTCCAGCACGGCAACACCGGCTACGCGGCGAGCATGTTCGGCAAGGCCCGCGAGGCGGAGGAGGTGCACGACCTCGCGGTCGACCCCGAGCGCACGCGCGAGGTGTTCCTGGAGTTCGCGTTCGCCGGCGCGCTGACCGCCAAGGCGCTGTCCGCGCACGCCAAGGGCCTGGCCCGCAAGCACGACCCGGACGCGGCCTACGAGCTGTTCTTCACGCTGTGCGTGGAACGCACCCGCGGTGGCCTGCCGCCGTACACGGGGATGCCGGAGGACGTGCGGCGGTTGGCGAAGGTCGCCGAGCGCGACCTCGGGGTGGAGGACCAGCGGCTGCTGCGCGCGATCCTGGACAGCTCCGCGATCAGCCGCGCGGGCGGCGCGTTCTGGAAGGCCTACCGCGCCTCGCTGGTGGCGTTGGCGACCGGCGACGCGGAGGTGCGCGCCCGGCTGCTGGCGTTCGTCCCCGACTCCGCGAACGTGCTCGACACGTGGCTGGACATCCTGACCGCGTGCGGCGCGACCCGCGCGCTGATCGGGCCGGACGAGGTCGAGGCGAACCCGGCCGAGTGGCTGTCGTCGGTCCTCGCGGTCCGCTCGTCGGGGTGGCGCGGCACCGGGCGGTCGGCGCGGCTGCTGGAGCTGGTCGAGGCGATGGCCGGCCGGCTCGCGGCCGACGGCGTGCCGGTCCGCGCGCTGCGCCACTACCGCCAGGGCGACCTGGACGTGCTGGACCTGCTGGTGTCGCACGACGTGCCGATCGCCCCCGGCAACCGGGACGACCAGCAGCTCGACGTCGCCGGGTGGCTGGCCGACGACGAGCCCGGCCGCCGCGACCTCGCCGCGCTGGCGACCTCCGAGCGGTTCGGCGCGGCGCTCGGCGCCGGGTTCGTCGTCCACGCCCGCTCACAGGCCCGCCCGACCGCCGTCGCTCTGGACGTGCTGTCGGCCGCGATGGCCGTGCCGGGCCTGCGCAGCGCGCTGGGCGCCTGGATCAGGGCACGGGTCGAGCGCGTCGCCGCCACCGGCCTGCCCGCCCTCTCCGACCACCTCGACGAGCTGGCCGTCGTGCGGCTGCCCGAGGCGTACGTGGACGTGCCCGAGGCGGCCGAGTCGCTCTCCCGCACCGACGTCGCCGCCGCCCTGCACCGGACGTTGCGCGCGGGGGTGCTGGACGAGCTGGGGTGGCCCGCCCTGGAGGACGCCGTCACGCGCCTGGCCGCGATCGGGACGCCCAAGGACGACGGCGTGGTGGTGTGCGGCGAGGGCTGGCCCGCGCTCGTGCTGCGCCGCGGTGAGACGTTCGTGGTGGTCGGCCTGGACGGCGTGCTAGCCGAGCACGTCTCCCGCATCCCGGCCGACTCCCGGCGCCGCTGGGGGTTCGAGCCGACCGCGTCGTGGTTCGACGGTGTGCTGCTCGTGCGCTGGCACGGCCCGGACGGCGAGCTGGCGTACTGGAGCGACGCGCCGGACCACGTCTTCGCGTCCGGCGAGGGCAACCGGAACTACTACCGGCACGAGGTGGCCAGGGCGTCCATCGCGCTGCCCGGCGGCGGCCGGTTCACCGGTGAGCGGGTCGTGCACCCCGGCGACACGGTGGTGCCGGCGCTGTCGGAGGCGTACGGCGACGGCGTCACCGTGTGGACCGGCGCGTACCACGACCACGCGTGGCGCTGGTTCGAGGTCGACCCGGCCACCGGACAGCGCGGCCGGGCGAGCCTGCCCCGGTTCGTCGAGGACTTCGCGGCCGACGGGGCGTCGCTCCAACTGGCCCAGTGCGACCTCCGGCCCGCCGTTCCCGCGACGGAGGCCAGTCCGCTCGGTGCGGCCGACGGCCGGCACGGGTGGCGGGTGCGCCGCGAGGCGGACGGTTCGCACGTCGGTGAGGGCGTGGACGGCCGCCGGGTCCGGCTGGCCGAGGGTTCCCACGTCCCGACCGGTGTGCTGCGGCTGCCCGGCGGCGCGGACCTGACGCTGGCGACCGGCAACCGGACGATGGCGGTGCTCGACGCCGAGGGCGTCGAGCTGGCGACGGTGTCGCCCGCCGCGCAGCACCCGGCGTACGCGACCGGCACGCCGTTCGTGCCGCCGCTGGAGTGGTGGCACCTCCTGCGGTCCCGCGACGAGGCCGGTTCCGCCGCGCTGCGCGGCGTGACGCGCGAAGCCGTGGACCGGATGCTCGCCGCCGCCCGCGCGGAAGGGGCGGACAAGCGCACGATCCGCGAGCGGCTGACGGCGCTGGTCAAGGGCGAACGCGGCGGGCTCGCCGACGTCGTCACCGCCGCGCTGCCCGGCCTCACGCACCCCGCGCTGATCACCGGCGTGGTCGACCTGGTCCGCCGTGCCGCCGGGCTGGAGCGCTCCTACCGGGGGTACGCCGAGGTCGCCGAGGCCGCCCGCGCGGTCGACCCGGTCCTCGCGCCCACCGGGCCCGACGTCACCGAGGACCAGGTGAACGCCGCGCTCAACTGGTTCGGCGGCTACCGGTCCTACAACTCGCGCGGCCTGGTGCCGACCGGGCTGCCCGCGTTGATCACCGCGCTCGGCGAGGCGGTCGCGCGGCCCGAGGCGCGCGCCCTGCCGTTGTCGAACGCGCCCCGCTGGTTCGACGCGCTGCCGCACCTGGCCGCGCTGGCGCACCGCGCCGCGTCACCGCTCACCCCGGACGACCAGCGGGCCGCGCTGGCGCTCGTGCTGCGGTCGGTCGCGGACGGCGGCCTGGCCGACGGCGCCGGGCACTGGCGGACCGTCGGCGTGGTCGTGCACAAGGGCGAGGCCAGTCCGAAGGACCGGGTCGTGCCGGTGCGCGACGGGTTCATCGCCCTGTTCGAGACCCAGTGGCGCAACGACCCGGGCAGCCGGTTCGACGGCGTGCAGTTCAGCCGCACGCCCGGTGCGTTCGACCTGCCGAAGGACTGGCACGTCGAGTCGGCCCGGGAGGTGCGCACGCCGTTCGGGCCCGGGCGGGTGGCCCGGTTCCTCGACGTGCTCGCCGAGCGCGGCCCCGCGCCGTGGTTCCCGGAGGCGGTGCCCGCGCTGGTCGAGCTGACCGGGCTGGGCACGGCCGAGGCGACGTTGCTGCTGGCCGGGCTGCCCGGCGTCGGCCGGTGGGACGCGAACTTCCTCGCCACCGAGGACCGGCGCCTGCTCGGCCTGTCCTCGGGCGCCGCCAAGGCCGCCAAGGAGCGGTTCCGCGGGTTGGCCGACCCGTTCCGGCTCGAACTCGTCGCCGCCGCCGTGCCCGCCGACCCGGCCGACCTGTGGACGAGCGGCCCGGACGTGGCCGCGGTCGCCGAGGTGTGGACCGCCGCGCACGGTCGGCGGTCGCCGGTGCCGGACGACGTGCTGGTGGACGCGGTGAAGCTGCTGAACCTCCGGAACACCGGCGAGTACGTGGCCGGCGTGGTCAACCCGGACCTCACGCCGTGGCTCGTCGTGGACGCCGAGCTGACGTTCACCGGCACCGAGCTGGAGGCCCGCCGGCCGGACGGGTTCGACCGCACGGCGCTGTGGGCGGTGCCGGAGGTGCTGGCGTGGCTGGCGCACCGGCTCCCGGCCGGCTCGCCGCTGCGCGCCCGGCTGCCGGAGGCGCTGGCCCTGGCCAGGCAGCGGGTCGCGCACCCCCGCTTCGCCATCGACCTCGGCCGGTGGGTCGCGCTGGACCGGGTGTGCGCGCTGCTCGGCGTCGACCTGCTCACCGCGGAGGGCGTCCACGGGTTCCGCGACTGGCTGGAGCTGGCCCGCGCGGGCGACGAGTACTGCCGCCTCGTGGTCCGGCCCGGCCTCGTCGGACCCGCCGACCGGGAGCTGTTCGTCGCCTTGACGGCGCTGGCCGGCAACGAGGACGTGCTGCGGATGCTGGACCGGCTGGCCGACGACCGCCTCACCGCCCTGTGCGCGGTGCCGGCGCCCGAGGGCGTCGACCCGGCCGCCTACCACCAGGACCCGATGGTGTCCGTCCCCGCGCTGGTGGCGGAGGTCGCGACGCGGTTCGGGCTCACCGAGGACGCGGCGGCGCTGTACCTGCAACTGCTCGCCCTGCCCGATCCCACGGACGCGAACGTGGCCAGGTGGACCGGCTGGAAACCCGCGCGGCTGCGCCAGGCCCGGGCCGCGCTCGCCGAGACCGACCTGGTGCTCACCGCGAAACGGGCCAGGGCCGGCCGGTCGCTGTTCCTGCCCGGCGGGTGGCTGGCCCTGGCCACGCCGCACCTGCCGCTGGAGAGCTGGAAGGCGCCGATGTTCGACCACACCACCGGGCGGCCCGGCGTCATCGTGCCGCGCGAACCCGTCGCGGACCTGTTCGCCCGCGCCTGGCAACGGGTGCTCGACGGCGACGCGCCCGCCTACGAAGAGCTCAGGACCGGAGGACGCAAGTGACCGCACCCAGGCAGGTCGAACCCGCCGAGGACGCCTTCCGCGAGGAGTTGGCGTTCCTCGCGGCCTACGACAGCGGGCCCCGCCCGCCGGGGTGGCGGCTCACCCCGCGTGCCGTCGTCACGTTCGTGATGGGCAGCGGCGACCCGTTGGCGCTGCCCAAGGGCGTGTCGGTGGACGGCGTGCCGAACCGGCTGGTGATCGGCGCCAAGTTCGTCGGCGAACGGGCGCTGGTCGAGCGGGCCGTGGTGACGCTGGCGGGCGAACGCGGCCTGCTGCTGGTCGGCGAACCCGGCACGGCCAAGTCGATGCTGTCCGAGCTGCTGGCCGCCGCCGTGTCCGGCAGCAGCCAGCTGGTCGTGCAGGGCACCGCGGGCACCACCGAGGACCAGTTGCGCTACGGCTGGAACTACGCGCTGCTGCTGGCCGAGGGGCCGAGCCCGCGCGCGCTCGTGCCGTCACCGGTGTTCACCGCGATGCGCGGCGGCGGCGTGGTGCGGGTCGAAGAGGTCACCCGGTGCCTGCCGGAGGTGCAGGACGCCCTGGTGTCGATCCTGTCGGACCGGCGCATCGCGGTCCCCGAGCTGTCCGGCACGGACGGCGCGACCGTGCACGCCGCGCCCGGCTTCACCGTGATCGCCACGGCGAACCTCCGCGACCGCGGCGTGTCGGAGATGTCGGCGGCGTTGAAGCGGCGGTTCAACTTCGAGAACGTCGGGCCCATCGGCGACCTGGCGGCCGAGACGGCGTTGGTGCGGCGGCAGGCGCGCGCCGCGCTGGAACGGGTGAGCGCGCCGTTCGCCGTGGACGACGTGGTGCTGGAGGTGCTGGTCACCGCGTTCCGCGACCTGCGCAACGGGGTGTCGGAGGAGGGGTGGGCGGTCGAGCGGCCGTCCACGGTGATGAGCACGGCGGAGGCGGTGTCGGTCGCCACCTCGCTGGGCCTGGCCGACGCGTACTTCCCCGGTGACCGCGACCCGCTGTCGTTGCTGCCCGGCCACCTGCTCGGCGTGGTCCGCAAGGACGACCCGGGCGACGCGGCCCGGCTGCTCGGCTACTGGGACGGCGCGGTGCGGCGGCGGGCCGAGACCGGTGCGCGCGCGTGGCGACGGTTGTGGGAACTCCGTGACGTCCTCGATGCGTGAGCTCGCCGAGCACCGGCACCCCTACCTGATCGGGGTGCGGCACCACTCGCCCGCGTTGGCGGCGGTGGTGCCCGCCCTGCTGGACGCGTTCGCGCCCGAGGTGCTGCTGGTCGAGCTGCCGGAGGAGTTGGGGGAGTGGCTGCCGTTCCTGGCCGATCCCGACCTGGTCGCGCCGGTCGCGCTGTCCGGCGCGTCGCGTGACGGCGAGTTGGCGTTCTACCCGTTCGCGGACTTCTCGCCGGAACTGGCCGCGATCCGCTGGGCGCACCGCAACGGCGTGGAGGTCCGGCCGTGCGACCTGCCGCTGGCGTCGCGCGGCGACGGGCACCGGGCGCAGGTGCGGGGCGCGTCGCCGTTGACGGACGCGTTGCGCGGCGCGACGACCGGCCGCGACGGCGACGACCTGTGGGACCGGCTGGTGGAGGCCGCCGCGCCCGGCCAGACGCCGGAAGCGGTGCGGCGGGCGGCGCTGCTGGTCGGCTGGGCGTTGCGCGAGGACGCCGCGGGTGTCGGCGTGGACCCGTACGACCTGCGCCGGGAGGCGTGGATGAGGCGGGCCGTGCGGGACGTGGGCGGACGGCGTTGCGCGGCGGTGATCGGGTCGTTCCACGCGGCGGCGTTGGTGGACGGGCCGGTGGACTCCTCGGTCCCGGGCGCCGGTGACGTCGTCACGTCGTTGGTGCCGTACGGGTTCGCCCTGCTGGACGAGCGCTCCGGCTACCCGGCGGGCATCCGCGACCCCGAGTGGCAGCAGGCCGTGCTGGAGGCGGCGGGCGACCCGGACGCGGTGGAGGCCGCCGCCGCCTCGCTGATCGTGCGGATCTGCGCGCGGGTGCGGGAGCTCGGCCACCCGGCCGGTCCCGGTGAGGCGCGGGAGGCGTTGCGGCTGGCGGTCGACCTGGCCCGGCTGCGCGGCCTGCCCGCGCCCGGTCGCGGCGAGCTGGTGGAGGCGGTGCAGACCGTGCTGACCCACGCCGAGCCGCTGGGACGTGGCCGGGTCGTGGCCCGGGCCGCCGGTGACGTGCTGGTGGGGCACCGCACCGGGGTGCTCGCGCCCGGCACGCCCCGGTCCGGTCTGGCGCCGGCGGTGGAGGCGCTGGTCGCGTCGCTGCGGCTGCCCGGTCCGGACTCGCGCGAGCCGGTGTCGCTGCGGCTGGACCCGTTGCGCTCGGACCTGGACGCGCGGCGTGAGGTGGCGCTGCGACGGCTGACCGTGCTCGGCGTGACCTACGGCGAGGAGACCGCGACCACGGGCGTCGGCGGCGGTGACGCGCTGAGCACCCGGTGGACGGTGGCGTGGACCCCGGCGACGGCGGCGACGTTGCCGGTGGCCGGGTTGTGGGGCGCGACGCTGGAGCTGGCCGCGTTCGGCCGGCTGCGGGCCCGGCGCGCCGAACGCGAGGAGCAGGGCGGGCACACATCCGCCGCCGTGCTGGGCGACCTGCTGGACGCGGCGCTGTGCGGGTTGCCCGGGATGGTGGACGCGCTGTTGGCCGACGCGGCGACCGTGCTGCCGTCGTCGGCGACGTTGCGGGAGCTGCTGGCGGGGCTGGACCTGCTCGACCGGTTGCGCGCCGGTCACGTGCCCGGCACGCCCGGCGACGTCCTGGCCGCGCACCCGTTGTTGGCGCTGGACCTGGAGACGGCGGCGGTGGCCCAGCTCGACGGGCTCGCCGGGTCGGAGGACGTCGCCGACGCGCGGGCGCTGGTGGAGCTGGGTCAGCGGCCGGGGGTGCACGGGCTGCGGCTGGAGGCGTGCCTGCGGGCGTTGGCCGACTCGAGGACGCCGCTGATCGCCGGTGCGGCCGGCGCCGCCCGGGTGCTGCTCGGCCTGGCGCCCGCTTCGGTGCTGGGTGAGCGGGTGGCGTCGTGGGTGGACGGTGCGAGCACGCCGGAGCGGAGGGGCGTGCTGCGGCTCGGGCTCACCGGGGTGCTCGCGGCGGCCGGGCCGTTGCTGGAGACGCCGGAAGCCCTGTCGCCGTTGCTGGACCGGGTGGAGGGGTTGGGGGACCGCGACTTCCTCGACCGGCTGCCCGCGTTGCGCGGCGCGTTCACCTCGGTCGGGCCGGCGGCCCGGGCCCGGGTGCTGGCGGTGGTGGAGGAACGCACCGGTGACCGGGTCGACGCGGTGGGCGCGCCGGACCCGGAGCTGCTGGCGGTGTGGTTGGACGCCGAGCACGCGGCGGCGGACGCGCTGCGGGCACACGGCCTGCTGCCGGATCGGGGGTCGGCAGGGTCGGCTGCTGTGACGGCCGTTGGTGATCTGTCGGCTGGGTCGGCTGCGAAGGCCGGTGATGGTGGTGGGGTGTCGGCCCTGTCCTCAGCGGGCGGGTTGGCGGTTGGCGTTCGGTGGCGGTTGGTGCTCGGGGCGAACGGCGAACGTCCGGCGGGCGCGGGCCGGTACGCCGCCGCGTTGGACGAGCTGTACGGGCGTGACCGGGGCGAAGGCGCGGCGCGAGGTGATCTCGGCGCCGACCGCTCCAGCCCGTTCCCCGACGTCCGCGAGTGGTCGGAGGAGCTGCGGGACCTGTTCGGCGAGCACGTCCGCGAGGAAGTCCTCGCGGCGGCGGCGGAAGGTGGGCGGTTGGAGGCGGCGTTGGAGATCGATCCCGGCTCGGTGCGGCCGTCGGTCGACCTGCTGCGCAACGTGCTGTCGTTGGCGGGCGGGTTGTCGGAGTCGGCCCTGGCGCGACTGCGGCCGCTGGTCGCGCGGCTCGTGCGCGAGCTGACCGACCAGCTGGCAAACCGGGTGCGACCCGCGTTGACCGGGATCCAGCTGCCGACGCCGACCCGTCGCCCCGGCGGCCGGCTGGACCTGCCGCGCACCCTGCGGGCCAACCTCGCCACCGCGCGCCGCGCCGCCGACGGCCGCGTGGTGGTCGTGCCGGAACGCCCGGTGTTCCGCACCCGCGGGCGCAAGGCGAACGACTGGCGGCTGGTCCTGGTGGTGGACGTGTCCGGCTCGATGGAGGCGTCCACGGTGTGGTCGGCGCTGACCGCGTCGGTGTTCGCCGGGGTGTCCGCCCTGTCGACGCACTTCCTGGCGTTCTCCACCGAGGTCGTCGACCTGACCGACCGGGTGGCCGACCCGTTGTCGTTGCTGCTGGAGGTGCGGGTGGGCGGCGGCACGCACATCGCGGGCGCGTTGCGCCACGCCCGTTCCCTGGTGACCGTGCCGGAGAGGACGATGGTGGTGCTGGTCAGCGATTTCGAGGAGGGCGGTCCGGTCGGGCCGCTCGTCGCGCAGGTCCGGGAACTGGTCACCTCCGGGGTGACGGTGCTCGGCTGCGCGAGCCTCGACGACCGCGGCGTCGCCCGCTACTCCACGTCGGTGGCGGGCGCGCTGGTCGCGGCGGGCATGCCGGTCGCCGCGCTCAGCCCGGGTGAACTGGCCCGCTGGGTGGGGGAGAAGGTGCGCGGATGAGCGTGCCCCCGGTGTTCCCGGCGGTGGTGGCCGACGTGCTGGACGCCCTGCCGCCCCGCCTGCGCAAACGGGTCGACGCGTCGCTCGGACGTGTGGCCGAGTGGGCCGTGACGGTGGACGCCGACACGGCGAGTGCCGTGCTCGACGCCGAGACCACGCTCACCTGGACGTTGTGCCAAGGCGTGCTCACGACGGCCGACGACCTGGTGTGCAGCTGCCTGATCGCGCCGAAGTGCCTGCACCGGGGTGTCGCCGTGGCCGCGGCCGACGTCGCGGAAGGCGCCCAGGAGCCGGTCGCGGCCCCCGATGAGCCCGAGCCCGTCCTCGACACCGTCGAGGCGACGTCCGACGACGAGCGGGCGGCGGCCGACGCGCTCTGGGAGGCGTGCGGGACGGTCCTCCGCGCCGGCGCCACGGGCAGTGGCGCCGTGGTCCGGGCCGGACTGCTGCGCGCCGTGCACGT
Source organism: Actinosynnema sp. CA-299493 (assembly GCF_050946825.1). Taxonomy (NCBI): domain Bacteria; kingdom Bacillati; phylum Actinomycetota; class Actinomycetes; order Pseudonocardiales; family Pseudonocardiaceae; genus Actinosynnema; species Actinosynnema sp. CA-299493. The sequence goes on along the minus strand of NZ_CP191993.1, from coordinate 5,162,349 downwards.
CGCACGCGTCGCGGGCCTGCACCGTGCCGCCGCGAACGGCCTGCGCATCGCCGCCGCGCTGGCCGCCGCACGTGCCGGCGACTCGTCGTTCGACCGCGAAGCGCTGACCGCCGAACTGGTCGAGCTGATGCTGCTCTGCCACGACCTGCGCACGGGTGTCGGCTCGACGGCCGTGCTGCGCGGCACCGCCCGACGCGAGTACCGCCCGATCGGCTCCCTGCGCCTGTACGGCCTGTGCACCGAGGTGGTCGTCGCCTCCTCCGGGTACGCCGGGGTGGTCACCCACCTGGTGGACGACGGTGGCGTGCTGTGGACCGTGCCCGCGATCATGCCGGGCGGCGCGGAACGGGTCGCCGCCGCCGCGAGCGGACCGGTGGCGTTCGGGGAGTCCGGGCTCAGCCAGCGCGAACTGGGCCGCGGGGGTCTGCTGCTCTCCGGCGGCACGGCGTCGCCCGACCACCGGCTCGGCGCGGGCAAGGCCGTCCGCGCGGTGGCCGCGTCCGCCGCGTCGTGGGACGAGCCGCCGTTGGCCGGGCTGTGGGCGCGACCGCTGCCGGACCAGGTGACCCGCGCCTTCCACGCCCACACCGAACCCGAAGCCCACCGACCGGCCGGCGCGGACCTGCTGTTCGTGACGGGCACCGTGCTCGGCGCGGCGGGCGACGCGCTGCGACTGGCCACCGCCGGGACCGCCGGGACCCGCGCGACCCACGTGGACCTCGTCGGCGACGGCGACCGGGCGCGCGGGAACCTGCGGGTCCTCGCGAACGCGCCCGGCCTCCGGCTCCGCGTCGTGGCACGCCTGCTGCCCGACCGCCCCGGCACGGCCGTCGCGCTGGCCGTCACCGGCGACCTCGACCTGCCCGCCGACCTGCGCCACCACGTGGACCTGGGCCTGGACCGACTGCAACGCTCCCACGTCGCCGGGGACGGCGCCCGCGAGCTCCCGGCGCGCCCGGAGCCGGCCGAACGGCTCCCGCGTCCCGCGCGCCCGCTGGAGAACGTGCTGCACCGCATCGCGCTCGGTGGCCGCGCGGTGGCGGCCGTCACCTCGGCCAGGCGCGAGGTGGCCACCCTGACCCGCAACGGCCTCACCACCACCGCGGACCTGCTGGCCGACCTGGCGGACGCCTCGCGCGACCGCGGCCGGGACGCGTTCGGCCGGGTGGTCCGCGACGAAGGCGACGACTTCCCGCTCGCGTGGCTGCGCGCCGGCCTCCACCTCCGCGAGTTCACCCGTGCCGCCGCCCGGCGCGCCTGGCTGACCGAGGTGGGGTCGGGATGAGGTGACGTGACCGGACGACCATCCGCAGCCCGCGGCGATGGCGGAACCACCCGGATCCCGACGCCGCGCCGTGGGCGAAATGACGTTGGTGGCCGGGCGGTGCGGTGACTACGGTTCGTCGGGTGGCCAGCCCCGAGTCGGACAGAGCGGAGCCGCCGATCGCCGGCGGCGAGCCGACCGGCCGGTGACCCACCGGTCCTGATCGCGATCGCCTCGTCGGCGGTCGGCACGCGCACGCACCTGATCGCGCACGCCGACCTCGGCCGCGCCGTGGGTCAGCGCCGTGCCGGCCGGGGCAGCGGTCGTCGTCATCGGTGTTCGTAGGCGAGGTTCGTCCCGGTCACCGCGCGTTCCGCGGTGATCACCGTGTCGCCGACGAGCAGCGCGCGGTCGTCCACCAACGGCGTGCCGTCCTCGCCCCGGCTGAGCCGGCTGCTCAACAGGGCCGGTGAGCCGGGCTCGCGCCGGAGCAGCCGGGCCTGCTCGGCGGTCAGCGCCACCGCCTGGATCGTCTCGCTGGCCTGCCGCACCGGTCGCCCCGACTCCTCCAGGAGCCGGTACAGCGACCGGTGGCGCAGGGTCTCCACGTCGTCGACGACCCCTGCCGGCAGGTAGGACGTCTGGAGCAGCAGCGGGACGGACGCGCCGGGGGAGGGCCGGGTGCTGCGCAGCCTCTCGACCGCCAGCACCCGGTCTTCCGCCTGGATGCCCAACCGCGCGCCCACGTCACCGGGCGGCACGACGAGCCGCGCGCCCAGCACCTCGGTCTCCAGCTCGATGCCCTGCTCGACCAGGTCCTGCGACAGGCTCCGCAACCCCGTGAGGCCGTAGGCGAACGCGGGCCGCCGCGCGAACGTGCCGACGCCGTGCCGCGTCTCGAGCAGCCCGTCCGACTCCAACGCCTGGATGGCCTGCCGCACCGTCATCAACGAGACGTCGAACTCCTCGCCCAGCTCCCGCTGCGCGGGCAGCGGCGCGTCCGCCGGGTACCGACCGTCCGCGATCCGGTCGGCCAGCACCCGGTAGATCGCCAGGTACTTGGGCACGCGCGGCCCGTGCCCGCGGCCCGTGCGCCGCCCGTCGTCCACCGGTGGGAACCCCCGACTCTCAACCTCCGACGGAGGATAGCGCCCGGCGGTACGCGGCCACCTCGTCCACGACGTCGGCGACCGGCGCGCCGTCGACCAGCATCCGCATCAGCACCGAGCCGATCACCACACCGTCGGCGTCCGCGCAGGCCTCCAGCGCGTGCTCGACCGTCGAGATGCCGAACCCGGTCACCACCGGCAGCCCGGTCATCCCCTTCAACCGCCGTGCGGTCTGCCGCGCCGTCGTGGCGAGGTCGGCGCGTTCGCCGGTGATCCGCATCGAGCTCATGCAGTACACGAACCCGGACGACGCCCGTGCGATCTCACGGCACCGGTCGTCGTCGCACGACGGCGCGGCCAGCAGCACCGCCGCGACCCCGGCCCGCGCCGCACTCGCCCGGTACTCCGCCGACTCCTCCAGCGGTAGGTCCGGCACGATCACCCCGCGCACGCCGACCGACGCCAGGTGGTCGAGGAACCCGCTCACGCCACGTTCGGGGGTCAACGTCATCGCCACGTTCGCGTAGGTCATGACGACCAGCGGCACGTCGACGTCCAGCTCGGCCAGCTCGTCCAACAACGGCCTCGGCCGGCCACCACGAGCGGCCGACAGGGCGGCCGCCCGCTGCACCGTCGGCCCGTCCAGCATAGGGTCGGAGACCGGCAGGCCGATCTCGACCGCGTCCGCGCCCGCCTCCGCCGCGCCCCGCACCAGGTCGAGCCAACCGGGCACGACACCGGCCATCACGTACGGGATCAACAGCGGCCCGCGCGCCTCCCGCAAACGCCGTTCCAACACGCTCATCGCAGGTGCTCCCTGATCTGCTGGACGTCCTTGTCACCACGGCCGGACAACGTGACCAGCACCGTCGACCCGGCCGCCAGCTCGCCGGTCGCGGCGGCGTCGACCACCCACGCCAGGGCGTGCGCCGATTCGAGCGCCGGGAGGATGCCCTCGGTCCTGGTCACGAGCTTCAACGCCCGCAGCGCCTGCTCGTCGGTCACGCTCGTGTAGTGCGCCCGCCCGGTCTCCGCGAGGTGCACGTGCTCCGGCCCGACGCCGGGGTAGTCCAGCCCGGCCGAGATCGACTCCGCTTCGAGCACCTGGCTGTCGTCGTCCTGCAGGAAGTGCGACATGAACCCGTGCAGCACGCCGAGCTTCCCCTTCCCGACCGCGCTGCCACCCGCCGCCTCCACGCCCACCAGCCGGACCGGCGTGTCCACGAACCCGGCGAACGTCCCCGCGGCGTTCGACCCACCGCCCACGCACGCCACCACGACGTCCGGCAACGCCGCGGGCAGCAGTTCGGCGCACTGGGCGCGTGCCTCGTCACCGATGACGCGCTGGAACTCCCGCACCACCCAGGGGTACGGGTGCGGGCCCATCGTGGAGCCGACGCAGTAGTGCGCGTCCTCGGTCTCGTTCACCCACGCGCGCAACGCACCGTTGGTCGCCTCCTTCAACGTGCCGACACCGCTCGCCGACGTCACCGGCACCACGTCGGCGCCGAGCAGCTCCATCCGGAACACGTTCGCCGCCTGCCGCCGGACGTCCGTGTGTCCCATGTAGACGGTGCAGTCCAGTCCCAGCAGCGCCGCCGCGGTGGCCGTGGCCACGCCGTGCTGCCCGGCCCCCGTCTCCGCGATCAGCTTCCGCTTGCCCATCCGCCGGGCGAGCAACGCCTGGCCGAGCACGTTGTTGATCTTGTGGGACCCGGTGTGCGCCAGGTCCTCGCGCTTCAGCAGGACCCGCACGCCCAGCGCCCCGGACAGCCGCGAGCACTCCGTCAACGGCGTCGGCCGGCCCACGTACGTCGTGAGCAACCGCCGGTACTCCGCCGTGAACGCGGCATCGGCCCACGCCTCGCGGAACTCCGCCTCCACCGCCCGTGCGGCGGGCACGAGCGCCTCCGGCAGGTAACGCCCGCCGAACCTCCCGAACCGACCGGCCGCGTCGGGTGCGCGCATCCCGCCGGTCCTCAGCACCTCATCGACTGACACTTCTAGAACTCTAGAACTCTTCGGGTCAAGTGGCAAGCGTCGCTCGACCCCCGGTCTGCTCCGCCGCCGCCGTGGTGGCCCACCCGGGCACCGCGAGTCCGATGTGGACCTGAGTGGCAGGCGGTGGGTGATGTGCGCTCCGCACTTCGTCGGAATAGTCACTCGACAGAGTGGCCGGACCACCCCATTCGGCCGTAGCCCGACACCTCACGACCCTGCAATTCCGCGCTTCCAGCACCGGATTCAGCGCATTCGGCGACGTTCTGCCTCACCCCATCAGGGCGTTGGCCACGGGTTTGGAGCCGAGTACGGTCGGATTACCGAGGATGGCCACCTCTTCTGTCACACAGTCCGCGGCACGACCGCGGTTCGACCGGATGTAGGTGGGTCCCGATGCCGTTGGACGTTCTCGAACTGCTCAAACAAGGCTTGCCGGACAGTTCCGCGCCACGGCGGCGCATCGTCGTCGTCGGTGCGGGAATGGCCGGGCTGACCGCGGCCATGCTGTTGAAGGAAGCCGGCCACGAGGTGACGATCCTAGAAGGCCAGAACCGGTTGGGCGGGCGCATCCTCACCCACCGCGGTTTCGCCGGGGACATGTACGGCGAGTTCGGCGCGATGCGGTTCCCGCAGCAGCACCCGCTCGTGTCGTGGCTGATCGAGGAGAGGTTCAAGCTCGCCACCAAACCGTTCCCCATGTACGACGAGGACACGTTCGTGTACCTCCAGGGGAAGGGCGTCCGGCGGCGGGACTTCAGCGCCGACCAGTTCTCGTTCGACCTGCGATCGGACGAGGCGGTGAGATCACCGCACGACCTGCTGCGGCACACCGTGCAGCCGCTGATCGACATCATGGAGCAGGAGGACGAGGCCAAGGCGTGGCACCGCCTGCTGACCGACTACGACCGGTACACGCTGCTCGGCTACCTCAAGGAGCGCGGCCTCAGCGACGGCGCGCTGTCCATGCTCGGGCCGCTGTTCAACCTGGAGGGCCGCTACCACTTCTCCCTGGTCGAGTGGTTCTCCCACTTCTACGAGGACGTCTTCGGCCACCTCGTCTACATCGTCGACGGCGCCGACTCGCTGCCGCGCGCGTACGAGTCGCTGCTGATGGACGACATCCGGCTCGGCGCTCTGGTGCACGGCGTCGACCAGGACGACAGCGGGGTCCGGGTGCACTACCGCGCCGGCCGTCGCACGCAGACGGTCGAGGCGGACGAGTGCATCGTGACGGTGCCGTTCGCGAGCCTGCGCCACATGGAGATCGAGGGCCTCGACCCGGACAAGTGGTACGCCATCCGCAACACCTACTACGGCCGGGCGCACAAGCTGTTCATGCAGTTCAGCGAACGGTGGTGGGAGACCTCGTACGGCATCACGCACGGCCTCACGGTGACCGACCTGGCGATCCGCAACATCGTCTACCCGCCGGCCGGTCAGGACACCCGGTACCGCAAGGGCGTGATGATCGCGTCGTACTGCTGGGAGCAGGACAGCATGCCGTACACGCCGCTGGCCGGCGAGGAGAGCGTGATGCAGGCGTTGGAGGACCTGGTCAAGATCCACCCGGAGGCCCGTGACACGTTCGAGTTCGGCGTCTACAAGGACTGGGCGCTCGACTGGTTCGCGTGCGGCATCGGCCCGCTGTTCCGGGCGTTCGAGATGAGCGAGACGTTCTACGAGGACGTGATCAGGCCGGTGAACCGGGTGTGGTTCGCCAACGACGCGTGCGACCGGCGGCACCGGCGGTGGGTGGAAGGCGCGCTCAAGGCGGCGGTGAAGAACGCCTACGCGATCCACGAAGGACTGCGCGACGAGATGCCCTGGAAGGACTGACCGGGCTCAGCGCGGCGTCGCGGAGGCCAGCGGCACCGGTGTCTCCTGGCCGGCCCACGTGCCGGTCAGGACGGCGCCGGTGAGGTCGCCGCCGGTGTCGAGGCGACGGCGGACGACCAACTCGACGGTCGCCGTCACGACCAGCGTCGGGTCGTCCTCGGTCACGCGCTCGACCGCACCCGCGGCGGGCGCCACGCCCTGCCCGTGCCCGGTCACGGCGATGCCCATGTTGGGGTCGCGGCGTTCGAGCCGGTCATCGAGCTGCACGAACTCCTCGACCTGGCCGGCCCCGGTGAGGATCGCCTCCGCGAGCGCCGCCACGTACACCGGGTCGCCGAACGCGTCGTAGACCCAGCGCTTGCCCAGCACCGAGTGCTCGGTGGTGCCGATCAGCCACTCGTCGCCACCGGCCAACGGCGCGTCGCGGTAGGTGAGGGGCACTTGGAGCACCGGCCCGTCGCCGACCCGCACCAGCAGGGTCTCGATCCCGACCTCGCCGGCCGGGTCGTCGAAGCGGTAGCTCGCCACCCGCGTCACCTCGCCGGTCGGCCCGGTGTGCCAGTCGCGGCCGGGCAGCCAGCCGGCCAGCAGCTCGACCTTGCCGGGGGTCACCGTCGCTCGGTGGATCAGGGCCATGCGGCCATCGTAACCGCAGAGATCAACGCCCTACCGCGTCACCTGCCCGGCGTCGCGCAGCGCCTCGGTGACGCGGTCCGGCGGCCAGCCCAGCCCGTCGGCGAGGCGGTCCGCGAGGTCCGGGGTGACGGCGCGGACGAGCGCGCCCAACACGGTCACCACGTCACCGGAGACCGAGCCGGGCCCGCCGGACATGTCGTCGCCGAGCTGGGCGAAGAACCGGCCCATCCGGTCCATCCGAGCGCCGGCGGGCGTGGCGGGATCGAGGACCTCGACCCCGCGTCGGGCCGTGTCGGCGAGCATCGCGTTGGTCCGGGCGCTCGTCAGCCAGGTCCGCAACCACACGTCGTCGTCGACGAAGTACCGCTCCCGCCGCCGGGCGTCGCGTTCGCGGCGCAGGATCTCCAGCCCTTCGAGGTAGCCGACCGCTTTGGAGACCGACGCCGGGCTGACCCGCAGCCCGCCGGCCAACTCGGCCGCGGTCAGCGCGCCGGCGTCGGTCGTGACCAGGCTCGCCAGCACGCGGGCGGCCATGCGCGGCAACCCCATCAGCACCATCAGCCCGGCGAACTCCTCCACGAACGCCGGCACCGCCGCCGGGTCGCGGCCTTCCGCACCGACGACGGCGGCGGGCTGTTCGTGGGGCACGGTGGACCTGCGCCGGCGGGCACGTCGCCGCGCCGCCTGGTGCGCGCGGTCGGCCCGGTAGTCACGGGGACCGCCGTTGCGGCCCACCTCACGGGTGACGGTGGACGTCGGCCTGCCCAGCCGCCGCGCGATCTCGGCATACCCCAGACCGCGCGTCAACCCCGACGCGATGTCACGGCGGTCCTCGTCGGTCAGCCTGCCACCCGGCATCGCCCGTCCTCTTCTCGTCGCTGACGCCAGTGTGCGTTCACCGGCAGCACGGTGCAACGAGCCCGGCCGGATCATTGCGTTCACCGCCAGGGCGGGTGCAATGATCGGAACTCGAATACCAGGTAAAACCCTTGAAGTGCCACTTCGGACATTGCCGGCGCACAAAAGGCAACGTAGCTTTCGCTCCCTCGTGAAGATCGACCGGAAGTCAGGGGGAGGAATGGCGAGCGAGCGAGTCGTGCTCGACGTCGACGGTCTGCGGATGCGCTACGGCACGACCGACGTCCTGCACGACGTCACGTTCCAGGTCCGCCACGGCGAGGTGCTGGCGCTGCTCGGCCCGAACGGCGCGGGCAAGACCACGACGATCGAGATCCTGGAGGGGTTCCGGATGCGCTCGGCGGGGCGGGTGTCGGTGCTCGGCGTCGACCCGGCCCACGCCGACGAGGAGTGGCGAGCCCGCGTCGGCGTCGTCCTGCAGTCCTGGCGCGACCACGGCAAGTGGCGCGTCCGCGAACTGCTCCAGCACCTCGGCGTCTACTACTCGTGCTACGCCACCGACCAGGTGTCCCGACCGTGGGACCCGGACGACCTGGTCGCGGCCGTCGGCCTGACCTCGCGGGCGAACGCGAAGATCCGCACGCTGTCCGGCGGCCAGCGTCGCAGGCTGGACGTCGCCGTCGGCATCGTCGGCCGGCCCGAGCTGCTGTTCCTGGACGAGCCGACCACCGGGTTCGACCCGGTCGCGCGGCGGGAGTTCCACGAGCTCGTGCACCGGCTCGCGGCCCGGGAGTCGACGACGATCCTGCTCACCACGCACGACCTGGACGAAGCCGAGAAGCTCGCCGACCGCATCGTCGTCCTCGACGGCGGCCGGGTCGTCGCCGACGGCACGGCCGACGAGCTGGCGCAGCGCATCGCGGGCGAGGACGAGGTCCGCTGGACCCACGCCGGGCAGCGGCACGTGCGGCACGTGCGGGAGTCCACGGGGTTCGTGCACGACCTGTTCCGCCGCCACGGTGACGGGATCACCGACCTGGAGGTCCGCCGGGCCTCGCTGGAGGACACCTACCTGTCGCTGGTGCGCCGGGTCGAGGCGGGAGGAGCGGCCCGGTGAACCCGATCACCACCGCGTTGCGCGCGGGCAGGCAGCGGGGCCTGATCGAGCTGCGGCAGTCGCTGACCAACGGCGCGGACCTGTGGAACCACGCGTTCTGGCCCGTGCTGATGCTCGTGGTCACGTTCTTCCTGCGTGACGTGTCGTTCGGGCGGACCGGGTTCTCCGTCGGCGCCCTCGCGCTGCCGGGCATCCTCGGCATGAACGCCGCGATGTCGATGGTCACCATGAGCCAACTGCTCACCGCCGACCGCGAGGACGGCACGCTGCTGCGGGCCAAGGCCACGCCGAACGGGGTGCTCGGCTACCTGGTCGGCAAGGTCGTGTCCGTGGCCGGCGGCCTCGTCGTGCAGCTGTCGATCTTCCTGATCCCGGGCGCGTTCCTCGTGTCCGGCCTGGTCACCGGCAGCGCCGAGGCGTGGCTGACCGTGGCCTGGGTGCTGGTGCTCGGCGTGCTCGCCGCCCTGCCCATCGGCGCGGTGCTCGGCTCGGTGTTCTCCAGCGCACGCGCCCAGGGCCTGCTCATCCTGCCGATCCTCGCCATGATCGCGATCTCGGGCGTCTTCTACCCGGTCACGGTCCTGCCGGGCTGGGTGCAGTGGGTCGCCCAGGTGTTCCCGGTCTACTGGCTCGGCCTCGGCATGCGCTCGGCGCTCCTGCCCGACGCGGCCGTGGCCGTGGAGGTCGGCCAGTCCTGGCGGCACCTGGAAACCGTCGGCGTGCTGGTCGCGTGGGCGGTCGTCGGCCTGGTCCTGGCGCCGGCCGTGCTGCGCCGGACGGCCCGTCGGGAGTCGGGGTCGAGCGTGGCCGAACGCCGGGAGAAGTCGCTCCGACGGGTCAGGTAGGTCGACGACCCCGCCGAGCGGCGAAGCGTGGTTCACCGGTCCTGGAAATCGGCGGAGGCGAGCGTGACCGGGGCCGGCGGTTCGGCAGCCCGCACCGTCGCGGCGGGGGCGTGGCGCACCGGCTGCGGCCGACCGGCGGTGAGCCGACCTCGCGCAGTGGCGCCTCGACCGGGTCGAACGGGGGTCGCCCGGATGCGGACGGGCGCCCACGCCGGCTCGGATCGTCCACCCGACCTGCGTGAACGGTGTGACCGAGGGCGGCTTCCACCATTATTCGACGGGTGCGGGAATTCTCGACGGCAGTCCACCACCGCGCCTCACGCGTCCGAAGCGGGACCGCAGCCTCGAATGCCAAACCCTTGTTGGCCGGAATCGGCGAACTTTAGCTTCGTCGTTCCCATAAGGAGGTGGATATGAACGAGTTCGACTTGACGTTCGACGCCGAGGACCTGGTCCTCGACGACCTCGCCGTCACCACGATGCGCGACACCGTCGCGCTGCCCGAGGGCGGCGCGTCGATCGGCGCCTCGTGCGGCAGTTCGTGTTGCTGCCAGCCGCAGTTGCCCCAACCGACCTTCTGAGGCCGGTCGCGGTTCACCGACGCCGGGGACGTCCGCGAGGGCGTCCCCGGCCCGGGACCACCCGGCGGCGGGTGGGGTCGTGCTGATCGCGGAAACCCATCGGAGGGCCTCGTGACCGATGTCGTCTGCTACTACCACGACGTGGTGAAGGCGCCCCTGCTCCGCGACGCCGTGCTGCCCGCGCTCGCGGAGGCCGAGGCCGCCGGCGCGCGTGGCCACGTGGAGCGGCACTGGTTGCACGGGCCGCACCTGCGGGTGCGCCTGGACCGGGAGACCGACCTGGTCGCCGAACGGCTGCGCGAGCACCTCGTGGCGCACCCCTCCACGGCGGGGACACCGCACGACGAGCTGCTGGCCCGGTCGCACCGCTACGGCGTGGCCGAGCTGGTCCCGCCGCCGTACGAGCCGATCCACCCGGACAACACCGTGGTGGTCGAACCGACCGACTACCGGGGCATTCGCGAGCTGCTCGGCTCCGACGTCCTGGTGGACCTGCGGGCCCGCGTGCTGCGCCTCGGTGTGCCCGCCGTGCGGGACGTGGTGGCCGCCGACGACACCACGGCCACCACGCGCGTGCGGGCCGTGCTGATCGCGATGGCCGCGCACGCGAGCCGCTACTCCGGTGGTCTGGAGCACGGCTACCACTCGTTCCAGTCCCACCTGGAGGACTTCCTGCTGCACAGCGACCCGGACGGCCGCCTGCGGTCCCGGTTCGACCAGGTGTGGGCGGACAACGCCGAGGGGGTCACCGAGACCGTCGCGGCCGTCGCCGAGGGCCGCCTGACCACGCCGTGGGCCGCGTGGACGATCGCGGCCCGTGAGCTGATCGAGGTCGTCTACGACAACGGCGACCTGCCCAGCGGCTACCACTCCCGCCACGGCGAGCGCGCGTTGGCGCTGGGGGAGCCGGAGGCCATCCGGCGGTGGCACCCCGACCACCGCGAGCACCACAGCGAGTACCACCGGCAGTTGCGGGCGGTGGACCTGGAGCACCCGCTGTACCGGCGGCCGTTCACCGTCTACCGGTTCGGCACCAACATGCTCTACCAGCTGCTCTCGGTGTGCGACGTGACGCCGGTCGAGCGCTACCTGGCCGCGAGCCTGGTCGCGAAGGCCGCGCAGCGGATCAGCGGGGTCGGCTGGTCCGAGCACATCGCGCGGATGGCGGAGGCCACCCGGTGACGATCCCGGTGAACGCCCCGGTGACCATCCCGGCGACCGAGTCAGCGGACGACCCGGTGGACGAGGTGCTGCTGCGCCTGCGCCCGATCGCGCACGTCACGCCGACCGCCACCGGGCTGCACGTGCGGGGCTGGCGGGCCGCCTTCGCCCTGCGGGGCGGCAAGGGGCTCTGGGCGATCTGGCAGCGCTTGGCGGGTCCGCTGACCGACGGGGTGCCGCCGGCGCGGTTGGCGGTGCCGGCGGATGCCCCGCCGGTGGTGGCCAAGGCGCTGGAGCTGATCATCGGCCAACTGCGCGAGCACGACCTGCTGGTCGAAGTGCCCGCGTCGTGGGCCGTGCGGTCGGGCGACCGCGGTGGGACGGACCCCGCGCCGCCGCCGGACGTCGCGAGTTGGCTGGAGTCCGTCGCGCCCGTGCCGCTGACGGCGTGGCGGCGGATGCGCGCCACCCCCGTCGCCGTGGTCGGCTCCGGCGCGCCGGCCGCCGCCGCGCACCGGACGCTGGTGGCCACCGGGCTGACGGCCGAGATCCGGCCGGGAGAGGGGCCGCTGCTGCTGGTCGCCGCCGGGCACGCGGTTGCCGCCGGGTGCGCGGCGGACGTGGGTTTCGTGGTGCGGCCCGGATCGACCGCCGCCGTGCTCGCCGATGCCGCCGCCGTGGCCGCGCGGCTGGGCGGCGAGCCCGGCACACCGCCGGAGGTGCTGGCCGCGCTGGTCGGGTCGGCCGCCGCGCACCGGCTGGTGTGCGCGGTGGGCGGGCTGCCGGACCCGTCCACCGAGGTGGTGAACCTCTGGTCCGACTCGCCGCCGCCCGACCCGCCGCACCAGCCGGTGCTGGTGGCGCGACTGGACCCGTTGCGGGCCGAGTACCACCCGTGGTTGTCGGCCGTGCGCCCCGGTGAGCCCGACGGCACGCTGGTGCGCGTCCTGGGCGACCCCGAACTGGGACCCGTGGCCGCGCCGGAGCCGGGATCGCTGCCGCAGTCGCCGGTGCGGCTGGCGGCGTCCGGGGACGTGGTCGGGTTCGGCACGACCGACCGCGCCGCCCGGCTGGACGCGGTGATCCGCGCGGCGCACCGGCTCGCGCCCGGCGGCGCGGTGCTCGGCGCGGACCGGCGGCACGCCGAGGGACTGGCCCTGCGCACGGCCGCACGCCGCCTGGGCGGGACGCCGGTGGCCGAGGACGAGTGGCTGACCGACCCCACCGCGCGGCGCTGGTGGAAGGCCGTGGTGCTGCGCTTCGCGCTGCCCGCGTCCGTCGAGGTGACCCGCCTGGCCGAGCGCGTGGTGCGCGCCCGCGTCCACGCCGACGGCCACGAGTTGTCGTGGGCGGTCGAGGCGTCGGCGGCCGACGCGGTGGCGTTCGCCGCGATGGCCGCCGCCGGCCGTGCCCAGGCGGGGCTGTCCGACACCGTCGTGCTGTCCGGCGCGGCCCCGGTGCCCGCGCCGGACGACGACGAAGCGCCGTGGACCGACCGCGACCGGCGGTGGCCGTTGGACGTGCGCGACGCCGAGGAGGGGTTGCAGGACGACCTGCGGCGTCTGCTGGGCGTGGCCGAGGTGAAGCCGGTGGGCCTGGGACCGGTGCTCGACGCGGCCGGCGTGGTGGGCCGCGCGGTGCCGGAGGTCGGCCGGTGAAGGTGGTGGAGCTGACCGGTCACGCGCTCGGCGACCTGGTGCGGATCGGCGCCGAGGACTCGCGGTTGGCCCGGCCGGACGGGAGCGCGGTTCTTCGAGGCGTGCACGTGCGCGAGTGGACCGCGCTGGAATCGGAGGTGACCGCGGTGGATCGGATCGACCCGGTGGTGCCGGACCGGTCGGGCTTCCGCTCGGCCGAGGTGATCGTTCCCGGCACGCTGCCGAGGACGTTCGGCGGGCTCGACCCCCGCACGCACGGCACCGGCCCCCTGCTGCCTCACCCGATCCCGTGACGGCCGCCGACGCGGTGGCCGCCGCCTACCGGCACGGACCCGGCCGGGTGGTGGAAACCGGGCCCGCGCCGCGTCCCGAGCCGATGCCGGGCCCGCGGACGCCGTTCGCGGCACTGGCCGCGCAGGGCCGGTTCGGGTCCGCGCTGGCGCACCTGCTGGCCGACGTGGTGACGCCGCTGCGGTGGGAGCCGTGGAACCAGTACAACGACCACCGCGGCCACCCCTCGGCCCGCGCCGCGTTCACCGTGGACGTCGTGCTGGCGGTGGGCTCCCGCCGCTGGCCGGTGGACCCGGTCCGACGGATCGTGGTCGGCGACGAACCGCCCGTGCCCGGCGGGTCGGTGCGGCTGGAACTGGTGCGCCGGCGCGACCGGCTGGCGGAGGGCTACGGCGAGTTCGGCGACGTCCTGACGGAGCTGGAGCTGGGCCACGTCGCGGCGGCGCTGGTCGAGCACGCGCCACGACTGGGCTTGCGGGCTCACGTCGACGGCACGGCGGTGGTCGTGTCGTCGTGGCAGGAGACCGGTCTACCGGCGGGTCCGTCGCCGGTGCGCGGCTCCGGGTTCGGCCCCCGGGGCATCTCCGCCGACTCGCGCCCCCTGCCGACGAGCGCCCTGCACGCGTTCGTCACGGCGATCACCCGTCCGCCCGCCGGCTCGCCGGTGCGCCACGACGTGCGACACCGGCTGGGTGTGCGCAACGTCGAGGGCGTGACCGACGGCTGGTACGAGCTGGACGGACCGCGCCTGGTCGGGGCCGCTGCGGCGCTGGAACAGGTGCGCGAGGTGTTCGGCCACCCGCCCGGCACGATCGACGTGGGCGCGATGAACCTGGCGCTGGTCACCACCGGCGACCCGGCGGCGGCCGTGGCCGCCGACGGCCCGGACGGCTACCGGGCGTTGCTGCGCGCGGCGGGCGCGGCGGCACAGCACGCCTGCACGGCGGCGGCCGGTGTCGGGATGTTCTGCCGCCCGGCCCGCAGCACCGCGGACGGCGCGCTGGAGGCCGCCGTCCGCGCGCCCGCTTCGCACGTGCTGCTCTACCTGCTCCTGGCAGGCCGTCCGCGCGGGGCCGGCTTCTCCTACGACCTGACGCCGTTGGAGGCGCGATGACCTGGACCGGCCTGCACGTGCGGTTGTCGTGGGCGGTCGAGCACGTGGACGCGTTCATCGCCGACGCGCTCGCGCCCGCGTTGGACGCGCACCGGGCGGGCGGTGGGCTCGCCGACTGGTTCTACCTGCGGTACTGGCAGACCGGGCCGCACCTGCGGGTGCGGGTCAAGGACGCGCGGGTCGGCCTGGCCGCCGAGCTGCGGGACCTGGTCGTGGCGGCGGGCTTCCCGGTGGTGGAGCCGGATCCGGACGCGTTCCACGCTTCGTTCGGCGCCCCACCGGGCACCTGGCTGCCGCACGGTGACGTCCGCGAGGTCGAGTACGAGCCGGAGGTGCACCGCTACGGCGGTCCGGAACTGCTGCCGCTGGCCGAGGACGTGTTCTGCCGCGGCACCGAGGTCGCGGCGGCCGTGCTGCGCACGGCACGCACCCCGACCGCGAAGGTGAACGCGGCGGTGGAGCTGGTGATGGCGACGACGCTCGCGATGAAGCTGGACCGGCTCGCCGCCTCGGCCTGGCTGCGGGCGCTGGCCGCGGGGTGGCGGCAGGCGCGCGAGCCGTCCACGCCGCCGACCGCGGCGTCCCACTTCGCCGCGCGCCGCCTGCACGAGGCGTGGGCGGCGGGGCTGAGCGCCCGGTGGGACCGGTTGTCGACCGGCGCGACGGGCGTGGTGGCCTACTGGATGGCGCAGGTCCGACCGGACGTGCCGCCGTACGTGTGGGCCTCGCAGCTGCACATGCTGCTCAACCGGCTGGGAATCGGCCCCGACGAGGAGCGCACCATCTGCTGGCTGGTCGCGGCCACCGCCGCCGCGCCGGACGGCCTGGCGCCGTTCCACGAGGACGGCGTGACCGCTGCGGACCGCCGGTACCTGGAGGCCAGCAGGTTCGTGCCGGGCGTGACCTCCCAGCTGCCGCGCGAGGACGCCGCGGTCGAGGCGCCACCGCTCTGGTCGGGCACCGTCGACCTGCCGCCCGGCGACGCGCCTTCCGGCTCGCTGGTGGAGGCGTTGCGGGTACGGCGCACCGGGCGTGGCGCCGAGCTGGGCGGCCCGCTGGATGCCGGGCGGCTGGCCACGCTGCTGTGGACCGCGCAGGGGGCGTTCGACGACGGCCACCGGCCCTACCCGAGCGCGGGCGCCCGGTACAGCGCACGGCTGCGGCTGGTGGCGTTGGACGTGACGGGGCTCGACGCCGGGGTGTACGACGTCGACGAGGTGGGTCGGCGGCTGGTCGTCGTGGCGCCGGCGCCGTCCACGGCGGAGCTGGCGGCGACCTCGATGTGGTTCGGCCCGGCGGAGGCCGTGCCCGGTGGGGTGGAGGTGGCCGGGCTGCCCGCGCTGCTGGGCCTGTACGTGCGGTTCGGCCCGCTGCGCCGGACCTACGGGCTGCGGGCGGCGAGGCTGGCGTTCGCCGAAGCCGGGCACCTGGCGCAGAACCTGGCCCTGGTCGCCGCGTCGGCGGGGCTGTCGCTGGGCGTGCTCGGCGGGTTCTACGACGACCTCGCGCACGACGTCTTCGTGCTGGACGGCGTGGACGACACGTTGGTCTACCTGCTGCCCGTCGGCTCGCCCAGCGGGTCGCGAGTGTGACGCTGTGGGCGTGGACATGCACACGGACCAGCTGACCATCTCGCCGGAAGTGGTGCGCGGGTTGGTGGACGAGCAGTTCCCCGAGTGGCGGAGCGCGCCGATCGCCGCCGTCGCCTCCGCGGGCACGGTCAACGCCATCTTCCGGATCGGCGACCGGTTCGCGGCCCGCTTCCCCCTGGTGCCCGGAGACGTCGAGTCGGTGCGGCGCCGGTTGGCGTCGGAGGCGGCAGCGGCGCGCGAACTGCTGGGCCGCACGCGCTTCCCGACCCCGGAGCCGGTCGCCTCGGGTGAGCCCGGCCCCGGCTACCCGCTCCCGTGGTCGGTGCAGACCTGGCTGCCCGGTGTCGTGGCCGCCGACGAGGACCCGGGCGGGTCGGTCGGGTTCGGGCACGACCTGGCCGAGTTCGTCGCCGGCGTGCGCGCGATCGACACCCGCGGCCGGACGTTCGGCGGGAACGGCAGGGGAGGGGATCTCCGCACGCACGACGGGTGGCTGGAGACCTGCTTCGCGCGCAGCGAGCGGCTACTGGACGTCTCGCGACTTCGCCGGGTGTGGGGCGACCTGCGGAACCTGCCCCGCCCCGCGACCGGCGACGTGATGTGCCACGGCGACCTGATCCCCGGCAACGCGCTGGTGTCCGCCGGGCGGCTGGCGGGAATCCTCGACGTCGGCGGCCTGGGCCCGGCCGACCCGGCCCTGGACCTGGTGGGCGCCTGGCACCTGCTCGACACCGGCCCCCGCCACGCGTTCCGCGCCGACCTCGGGTGCGACGACCTGGAGTGGGAGCGCGGCAAGGCGTGGGCGTTCCAGCAGGCGATGGGCCTCGTCTGGTACTACGTCGACAGCAACCCGTCCCTGAGCCGGATGGGCCGGCGCACCCTCGAACGCCTCACCGCCGACGCTGCTCGGCCGAGCTGAGCACTGCCACGAAATCCGACCGCAGGCCGCCGAGGCTCATGCGCAGATCAGCGCCCCTGTCGAAAACTTTCGGCACGACGATCGAGTGCGTGAGACCCGCCAGTGCCGCCGTAGCGCTTCGGCCTGCAAGAACGCATCGTTGACATCGGTGCGGCGAGTTGCCACCATCCCCGAAAAGGGTTTCGAGCGGCGTCCTCCTGAAGGACGCTCCCCGCCGGCGGGACCTTTCCCGACAGTCACCGAAGACAGTCGACACACCAGGAGAGCAACCCATGATCAGGACGCGAACGCGCGGCCGACAACGGCGTCTCGTCGCCGTCGCGACGGCCATCGTCACCACGGCCGCGCTCACCGCCTGCGGCGGCTCCGACGACGGCCCCGCCAGTGAGATCTCGGCGGGCGGCGTCGAAGGGGTCGACGACGGCGCCACGCTGACCCTGTGGACCCGGGCTCCGCTGGAGTTCCAGGCCAACCTGCTGGTCGAGGCGTACAACAAGACGCACCGGAACAAGGTCGAGCTGACCATCACCCCGAACGACGACTACGTCTCCCGGGTGGGCGCCGCCGCGGGCAGCGGCGACCTGCCCGACCTGTTCGCCGCCGACATCGTCTACGTCCCGAACTGGACGGAGGCGGGGCTGTTCGCCGACGTCACCGAGCAGGTCGAGCAGCTGCCGCACGCCGACGCGATCAACAAGGGGCACCTCGACGCGGGCACCCGCGACGGCAAGCGGCACGTCCTGCCGTTCGTGCTCGACCTGTCGGTGATGTTCTGGAACAAGGCGCTCTACCAGGAGGCCGGCCTCGACCCGGAGAAGGGCCCGGCGACGCTCGCGGAGTTCGCCGAGCACGCCAAGGCCGTGCAGCGGCTGGACAAGGAAGGCGTCTACGGCACCTCCTTCGGCGGCAACTGCGGCGGCTGCAACGTCTTCACCTGGTTCCCCACGATGTGGGCCTCCGGCGACGACCCGCTGCTCGACGGCGGCGCCAAGAGCGGCCTGGACAACCCCTCGGCCAAGCAGCTCTACCGCACCTGGCGCGACCTGTGGGCCTCCGGCGCGGTCGACCCGGCCGGCCGGGACGAGACGGGCGCCACCTGGGTGGCGGCGTTCCAGCAGGGCAGGATCGGGGTCATGCCGTACCCGGCGACCCTGCTGGCCACGGCGGACAAGACCGTCGACGTGGGCGTGGCGCCCATCCCCGGTGTCGACGGCGGCGGCTCCACCTTCCTCGGCGGTGACGGGATCGGCATCTCGAAGGACTCGAAGAAGGCCGCGCAGGCGTGGAACTTCCTGGCCTGGCTGATGTCGGAGGAGGCGCAGGTCGGCGTCCTGGCGGCCAACAACAGCTCGGTCGCCCGATCCGACCTCGCGAACAACGAGCACACCCGCGAGGACCCCCGCCTGCTGGCCGTCAACGAGGTCGCCGCGGCCGCGGACAGCCGCACGCCGATGGCGGTGAACTTCCAGCAGGCGTTCAACGCCGCCGGCAGCCCCTGGGTGACGCTGCTGCGCAACCAGGTGTTCGGGGACGAGGGCAGCCTGGCGGCGGACAACGCCGCGGTCTCGGAGGCACTGGGCCAGTAGGCCGCGCACGTGGCGCCTGACCCGGCAGGCGCCCTCCCGCCGTCCCCACAGAGTCGAGGATGCGATGCCCACCTCCCTCAAGCGAGTGCCCGCCCGTCCACCGGACCAGGTCGCACCCGCGCCGTCGCGCGGCCGTTCCGCCAAGTCCCGCCGGCGGCTGACCGGCTGGGCCTACGCCGCGCCGACCGCGCTGTTCGTGACCCTGTTCTTCGCCGTGCCCGTCCTGCTCGTCGGTCAGATGTCGATCTCGGACTGGGGCCTGTTCGCGGGCAATCGGGGGGTCAACCTCCCGGACAACTTCGTCGACGCCGTCGACCTGCGGCTGTTCTGGCCGGCGGTCCGGTTCACCGTGAAGTACACGGTGATCACCACCGTCATCCTGATCGGACTGTCGCTCGGGCTGGCGCTGCTGGTGCAGGAGTCGACCCGGTGGACGGGTTTCCTGCGCACGGCCGTGCTGGTGCCCAGCGCGCTGGGCCTGGCCTCCGCGTCGCTGCTGTTCTACGCGCTCTACTCGCCGCAGAGCGGGCCGTTCGGCGAGGTGCTGCGCGACGTCGGGCCGGCCGACGGCCCGATCTCGTTCCTGGGCACGCCCGACGCCGCGCTGTGGTCGACGGTCGGCCTGATCGTCTGGCGCTTCGCGGGTTTCTACATGCTGCTGCTGCTCGTGGCGCTGCAAGGCATCTCCACCGACATCTACGAGGCCGCCGAGCTGGACGGCTGCAACCGGTGGCAGCGGTTCACCAGGATCACGCTGCCGCTGCTGCGGTCGTCGCTGGCGATGTGCACGATCCTGTGCGTCACCGGGTCGCTGCTGGCGTTCGACCAGTTCTACATCCTGACCAAGGGCGGACCGGAGAACGGCACGATGACCATCGTCCAGCTGATCTACAACGCCGCCTTCCAGGGCGGCAACGACCTCGGGCTCGCCGCCGCGCTGTCGATCATCGTGCTGGTGGTGCTGCTGGTGTTCAACCTCGGGCAGTTCCGCTGGCTGCGGGGGAGGGACGCCTGATGGGCGCCACGCTCGACACCCGCCCCGTCCGGCCGACGCGCGACGGCCGGGGCACCTCGCTGCCCGGCTTCGTCGTGCGCACGCCGTACTACGTCATGACCGGCGGTCTGGCGCTGCTGTTCCTGTTCCCGATGGTGTGGGCGGCGGTCGCGTCCGTCTCACCGCAGGCGGGCACGGCGCAGACCGACGGCTGGGGCTTCGCCAACTACGGCACGCTCGTGGACTACCAGGCGGGGATCTGGCAGTACCTGCTCAACAGCGCGATCGTCTCCGGGCTCACGGTGCTCTTCACGGTGACGATCGCCCTGCTGGGCGGCTTCGCGTTCGCCCGGTTCGACTTCCCCGGCAAGAACCTGCTGTTCCTGGTGACGCTGGCGATCCTCATGGTCCCCTACGCCACCCTGCTCATCCCGCTCTACGTGCTGCTCAACGAGCTGGGCCTGCAGAACTCGCTGGTCGGCCTGGCGCTGGTGCTGACCATGTTCCAGCTGCCGTTCGCGACGTTCATGATGCGCATCTCCTTCGAGTCGCTGCCCAAGGAGCTGGAGGAGGCCGCGTTCGTCGACGGTTGCGGCACCTTCGCGGCCCTGCGCCGCGTGCTGCTGCCGGCCGTGCGGCCCGGGCTGGTCACGGTGGGCCTGTTCGCCTTCCTGGCGGCGTGGAACGACTTCATCACCCCGCTGGTGCTGATCAGCGACTCGGACAAGGTGCCGCTGCCGCTGGCGGTCGCCAACCTCCGCCAGCAGGTGATGGGTGTCATCGACTACGGCGCCACCGAGGCGGGCGTGGTCGTGCTGGCGGTGCCCTGCGTCTTCCTCTTCCTGGTCCTCCAGCGGCAGTACGTCCGCGGGTTCATGTCCGGCGCGTTCAAAGGCTGATGATGACTTCTGAGACCGTTGGCCTCGACGAGGCGCACAGGCACGACGCCGGGGCGCACGCCGCCCCGGTGCACGCCGCCCCGACCGCGGGACGCCCGGTGGTCCCGAGCCGCGCGCGGCTGAGGCCGCTCGGCACCCGGGACGTCCGGCTCACCGGCGGGCACTGGGGCGAGTTCCAGGAGCGCAACCGGCGGGCGGTCCTGCCGCACGTCGAGCACTGGGTCGAGTGGACCGGGTGGCTGGGCAACTTCGACGCCGCCCGCGCGGGCCGGCTGCCCGCGGACCGGCGCGGCCGCGAGTTCTCCGACAGCGAGGTCTACAAGCTCCTGGAGGCGATGGCCTGGGAGCTGGGTCGGGAGCACGACCCGGCGCTGGAGGACCGGTTTCACGGGATCGTGGCCCGGGTCGCCGCCGCCCAGGAACCCGACGGCTACCTCAACACGGAGTTCGGCCGACCCGGTCAAGGTCCGCGCTGGTCGGACCTGGAGATGGGCCACGAGCTGTACTGCGTCGGGCACCTGGTCCAGGCCGCGGTCGCGCGGGCCCGCACCGGCCACCCGGACGACCTGCTGGTGCGGGTCGCGCGCCGGGCCGCCGACCTCGTGTGCGCGGTGTTCGGGCCGGCGGGGCGGGCCGCCGTCGACGGGCACCCGGAGATCGAGCCCGCGCTGGTGGAGCTGTACCGGGTCACCGGCGAGCGGCGGTACCTGGAGCAGGCCCGGCTCTTCGTCGAGCGCCGCGGCCACCACGTGCTCGACGAGATCGAGTTCGGCCGCGAGTACTTCCAGGACGACGTCCCGGCCCGCGACGCGCACGTGTTCCGCGGGCACGCCGTGCGGGCGGTCTACCTGGCCGCCGGCCAGGTGGACGTGGCCGACGAGACCGGCGACGACACGCTGCTCGCCGCCGTGGCCCGGCAGTGGCGGCACACGGTCGGCGCGCGCACGTACCTCACCGGCGGCATGGGGGCGCGGCACCAGGACGAGGCGTTCGCCGAGGACTTCGCGCTGCCACCGGACCGCGCCTACTCCGAGACGTGCGCGGGCATCGGCTCGGTGATGCTCGCCTGGCGGCTGCTGCTGGCCGAGGGCGACCCGGCGTACGCCGACCTCATCGAGCGGACGCTGTTCAACGTGGTCTCGACCTCGCCGTCCGCCGACGGGCGCGCGTTCTTCTACACCAACACCCTGCACCGCCGCGAGCTCGGCGAGGTCCCCGCCGCGGACGAGCCCAGCCCGCGTGCCTCGTCGTCGCTGCGGGCGCCGTGGTTCGAGGTGTCCTGCTGCCCGACCAACCTCGCCCGCACCCTCGCCTCGCTGGCCGCCTACGTGGCCACGTCGGACGACGAGGGCGTCCAGCTGCACCAGTACGCCGAGGGCGCCGTCGAGGCGCGGCTCCCCGGCGGTCGGGGCGTCCGCCTGGTCGTGACCACGCGGTACCCGGCGGACGGCGAGGTCCGGGTGCGCGTGGACAGCGATGACGAGCGCCCCTGGACCCTGTCCCTGCGGGTGCCCGGCTGGGCGCACGACGGCGCGACGCTGACCGCGGGCGGGACGACCAGGGCGGTCGGTCCCGGCACGGTCGCCGAGCGGCGGACGTGGCGGCGCGGTGACGAGGTGGTGCTGAGCCTGCCGATGGCGCCGCGGTTCACCCACCCGGACCCGAGGATCGACGCGGTGCGCGGGTGCGTGGCGGTGGAACGAGGTCCGCTGGTGCTCGCGGTGGAGTCGGTGGACGTGCCCGGCCTCGACGTCGTCGACCGCCTGCGCGTCGACCCGGCCGCGCCGCCGAGGGTGGTCGACGGGAGGGTCGTCGTCCGCTGCGCCCGGGTGGACCTCCCGGAACCCGGGTGGCCGTACCGGCACGACCCGACGCCGGTCGGGGCGCGGGAGTTCGAGGACGTGCCGCTGGTGCCCTACCACGAGTGGGCGAACCGGGGGCCGTCGACGATGCGCGTCTGGTTGCCCGTGATCTGACCGACCGCACCGCGTCCGCGTCCGCGTTCGACGGGAGGGTGCGCCAGCTTGTGCGTATCCTCCCGAAAGGGATTTCAGGAAGGGGAGAGCGGTGGCTCGACAGCATGCTGGTGTCACACTCGCGGACGTGGCGCAGCTGGCGGGGGTGTCGCTCGCGACGGCCTCCAAGGCGCTCAACGCCCGCGCCGAGGTGGCCGCGTCGACCCGCGAGCGGGTGCTGAAGGCGGCCGAGGAGCTGTCGTTCCAGCCCAACGTCCTGGCGCAGGGGTTGATCTCGGGGCAGACCCGCACGGTCGGCCTGCTGACCGACGAGCTGATGGTCGCCCGGTTCGCCATCCCGGTCCTGCTGGGCGCGGAGAACGCCCTGGGCAGCGAGCAGATGAGCGTGCTGCTCTGCGACGCGCGCGGCGACGCGATCCGGCGCAGGCACTACATCCGGACGCTCATCGCCCGGCGGGTCGACGGCTTCATCGTGCTGGGCGACGGCAACGAGGTCCGGCCCTCGCTGTCCAAGGAGATCCCGGTGCCGGTGGTCTACGTGTACTGCGAGTCCGACGACCCGGACGACGTGTCGATCCTCGCCGACGACGCGGGCGGCGCCCGCCTGGCCGCCGAGCACCTGATCTCGCTGGGCAGGCGCCGGATCGCGCACATCAGCGGCGACCCGGCCTACCGGGCGGCCCAGGACCGGGCGACCGCGTTCGGGCAGGTCCTGGACGAGGCGGGGCTGCCGCTGGTGGGCGGCCCGAGGTTCGGGCAGTGGTCGCAGCGGTGGGGCAGGCAGGGCGTGGTCAGCCTGCTGGCCGCGCACCCCGACGTGGACGCCGTCTTCTGCGGCAGCGACCAGATCGCCTACGGCGTCACCGAGGCGCTGCGCGAGCTGGGCCGGGACATCCCGGACGACATCGCCGTGGTGGGCTACGACAACTGGGAGGCGTTCGCCGCCGAGAGCCGGCCGGCGCTGACCACGGTGGACGTCAACCTGGAGCGCCTCGGCGCGTCCGCCGTCCGCCACCTCTTCGCCGCGCTGGACGGCAACCCGTCGCGCGGTGTCGTGCGCCAGCCGACCCGCTTGGTCCTGCGCGAGTCCACCGGGGTCGCCCGGCCGCGCTGACCGGCCGTTTTCGACGGGCACCCCGAGCCATCGGGCTCGGGGTGTTCCGGCATGCCCGCGACCCGGCGCGCGATGGACGCGCAGCGCGCCAAAACCTCTACCCACCCGCAGTGCCCGGTGTCCGAAAACGCTTTCGGCCCCTTGAGTTGCTTGTGCCGATCACGGAACCGGGTGATGCGCGACCGGGTCGTCAGCTCACCGGCTTCGTGCTTACCGCCGCCGCCTTGGCCGCCTTCCCAAGCCAAGCGCCATGTGACATGGTACTGAGGTGTCCGCTTCTCTTCGAGTGGTCGTGGTGGGGGCGGGAATCGTCGGCTCGGCGATCGCCCGGGCACTGGCCCGCGAGGACTGCGCGGTCACCGTCGTGGACCGGGGCGCCGGGGCGGGCGGCGCCTCCGCCAGTGGCGAGGGGAACCTGCTCGTCTCCGACAAGGCGCCCGGCGCCGAACTCCGACTCGCACAGCGCTCACTCGCCTCCTGGCTGCGCATCGAGGACGAGTTGCGCGACGAGCTGCCCCCGGGCTTCCCCGACCTGGAACTGGAGCGCAAGGGCGGCCTCGTCGTCGCCACCACCGAAGCGGGTGCCGTGGCGCTCCGGGAGTTCGCCGACGCCCAGCGCGCCGCCGGGGTCCAGGCGGAGCCGGTCGGCGACGACCGCGCCCGCGAGCTCGAACCCGACCTCACCCCGCACCGCACCGCCGCCGTGCTCTACCCCGAGGACATGCAGGTGCAGCCCGTCATCGCCACCGAGGCGCTGCTCGCCGCCGCCCGCCGCCACGGTGCCCGGGTGCGCCAGGGCGTCGAGGTCACCGGGCCGGTGGTCGACCGGGGCAGGCTCGTCGGGGTCGAGACCACCAGCGGCGTGCTGCTCGCCGACGCGGTCGTGCTCGCCGCCGGCCCCTGGTCCGGCGCGGTCGCCGAGCGCCTCGGGGTCGTGCTGCCGGTCGCGCCCCGGCGTGGCACCGTGCTGGTGACCTCCCGGATGCCCCGGCGGGTGAGGCACAAGGTCTACGACGCCGACTACGTGGGCGCGGTCGGCTCCGGCACGGCGGACCTGCGGGTCTCCGGCGTGGTCGAGTCGACGGCCGCGGGCACCGTGCTCATCGGCTCCTCCCGCGAGCGGCGCGGGTTCGACGAGCGGATCGAAGCCGGGGTGCTCGCCGAGCTGGCCGCCAAGGCGTTGCTGCTGTTCCCCTTCCTCGCCGACGCCCAGGTCATCCGCGCCTACGGCGGCTTCCGCCCGTTCGTCCCCGACCACCTGCCCGTGATCGGCCCCGACCACCGGCTGCCCGGTCTGTGGCACGCCACCGGTCACGAGGGCGCGGGCATCGGCCTGAGCCTGGCCACCGCCGAGGTCCTGCGCGACCAGGTCCTGCACGGCGAGGACCCGTCGGCCGCCGAGTTCCGCCTGGACCGCCCGACCCTGCTCCCGCACCTCGGCAGGGCTGCCTGATGACGCGGGTCCACATCGAGGTCGACGGGATCGCGGTCGAGGGCTCGGCGGGTCAGAGCATCGCCGCGCTCCTGCTCGCCACCGGCCGCACCTCTTGGCGCCGCACCCGCGCGGGCCGCCCGCGCGGCGTGTTCTGCGGCATCGGCACCTGCTTCGACTGCGTCGTCACCGTCAACGGCCTGCGCGACGTGCGGGCCTGCCAACGCCGTGCCGCCGACGGAGACGTCGTCGAGCTGCAGGAGGACGACCGTGCCTGACGTGCTCGTGATCGGCGGCGGACCCGCCGGGATGGCCGCCGCGCTCGCCGCCCGCCGACACGGTGCGAAGCACGTCGTCCTCCTCGAAGCCGGCGACGACGTCGGCGGCCAGTACTGGCGCCACCCGCCCGCCCACCGCGCCGACCCCGACGAGGCGGAGTGGCACCACGGCTGGCAGCGCTTCCTCGACCTGCGCGCCGCCCTGCTGCGCGATCCCCGCTGCGAGGTCGTCACGAACGCCCACGTGTGGTCCGTCGACTGCCGCGACGGCATGCCCCCGCTCGTGCACGTCCTCGTCGGCGAGGTCGACGGGCGGGCCCGCGTCCCGCGCACCTTCGACCCCGTGGTCCTGGTCCTCGCCACCGGCGCGCAGGAGCGCACCCTGCCGTTCCCCGGCTGGGACCTGCCCGGCGTCGTCACGGCGGGCGCCGCGCAGGCGCTGGCCAAGGGCGAGCGGGTGGCCGTCGGCCGTCGCGTCCTCGTCGCGGGCTCCGGCCCGTTCCTGCTGCCCGCCGTGTCGAGCCTGGTCCGCGTCGGCGCACGAGTCGTCGGCGTGGTCGAGGCAGCCGGCCCCGCGCGGCTCGCGAAGGGCTGGGGCGCCAAGCCGTGGCGACTGGCCGCCGCCCGTGGCAAGGGCGTCGAGCTGGCGGGCTACCTGCGGGTGCTCGCCGCCCACCGCATCCCCTACCGGGTGGGCGCGGCCGTCGTCGCCGCGCACGGCGCCGAGCGCGTCGAGGCCGTCACCGTCGCCCGGCTGACCGCCGACTGGTCGCCGGTCCCCGGCACGGAGCGGCGCGTCGAGGTCGACGCCGTCTGCGTGGGCCACGGCTTCGTCCCGCGCGCCGAACTCGCCATCGCGGCCGGCTGCGCGCTCGGCGAGGACGGCGCCGTCGAGGTCGACGACCACCAACGCACCTCCGTGCCCGGCGTCCTCTCCGCTGGTGAGCTGACCGGCATCGGCGGCGTCGACCTGGCGCTCGCCGAGGGCCTGGTCGCCGGCGCCGCAGCCGCCGGGGGAACACCCGCGCCCGCCGCCCTGCGCCGTCGCGCGGTCTTCCGCGAGTTCGCGACCCGGCTCGCCGCCGCCCACGCCATCGGGTCCGGCCGGCGGTCCTGGGTGGACGACGGCACCGTGGTCTGCCGCTGCGAGGACGTCACCGCCGGAGCCCTGCGCCGAGCCGCCGAGCTGACCCGTTCGAGGGGCCTGCGCTCACTCAAGCTCACCACCCGCGCGGGACTCGGCTTGTGCCAGGGCCGCACCTGCGGCCCGGCGGTCGAGGAGCTGCTCGCCGGTGTGCTCGATCCCGGCCGCACCGCCAACCGCCCCATCGCCGTGCCGCTGCGCCTGGGCGAGCTCGCCGACCACAGCCGCACCGGCAACCGAGAGGACGTCCCGTGAGTTCCGCACCGACTTCCCTGCGCGGGGTCATCGTCGCCACCGCCCTGCCGTTCAAGGAGAACCCCTCCGCGCCCGCCGGTCTGGAGGTCGACTACGACCGCTTCGCCGAGCACTGCGACTGGCTGATGGCCAACGGCTGCCACGGCGTCGGTCCCAACGGCTCGCTCGGCGAGTACTCCTCGCTGACCGACGCCGAGCGCCGCGAGGTGGTCCGGGTCGCCGTCGACGCGGTCGGCGGTCGCGGCGTCGTCGTGGCCGGCGTGCACGGCCCCGGCTGGCACCAGGCCAAGCACTGGGCGGAGCTGGCCGCCGAGGACGGCGCCGGCGGCGTGCTCGCCCTGCCGCCCACGATGTACCGGGCCGGCCGCGCGCAGGTGGTCGAGCACTACGCCAAGATCGACGAGGTCGGCCTGCCGATCATGGTTTACAACAACCCGATCGACACCAAGGTCGACCTGGTGCCCGACCTGGTCGCCGAGATCGCCCAGCTGCCCAACGTCGCCGCGATCAAGGAGTTCAGCGGTGACGTGCGCAGGCTCTTCGAGATCGCCGAGCTGTGCGACGTCGACGTGGTCGTGGGGGCCGACGACGTGCTCTTCGAGCTGATGGCCGACGGCGCCGTCGGCTGGTTCGCGGGATTCCCCAACGCCCTGCCCGCCGAGTGCGTCGCCCTCTACGAGCACCTGCGCGCGGGCCGCCTCACCGAGGCCAGGGAGTGGTACAAGCACCTCGTCGGGCTGTTCCGCTGGGACTCGCGCACCGAGTTCGTGCAAGCGGTCAAGCTCGGCATGGACGAAGTCGGCCGCTACGGCGGACCGTGCCGCCCGCCGCGCGGCCCGCTCACCGGGGAGCAGGCCGCACGGGTGCGCGCGGACGTGAGCCGGGCCGTCGCCGGGGTCGAGGCCCTGCGCGCGGCCGAGGTGGTCTGAGGTGCGCGCGTCGCGGATGTTCGCCGCGGTCGACTCGCACACCGAGGGCATGCCGACCCGGGTGGTGACCGGCGGCTTCGGGGTCATCCCCGGCGCCACCATGAACGAGCGGCGGCTGCACTTCGTGGAGCACCTCGACCACCTGAGGCGCCTGCTGGTCACCGAGCCGCGCGGCCACTCGGCGATGAGCGGCGCGATCCTGCAACCGCCCACGCGCCCCGACGCGGACTTCGGCGTGCTCTACATCGAGGTGTCCGGCTGCCTGCCCATGTGCGGGCACGGCACCATCGGTGTCGCCACGGTCCTGGTCGAGACCGGCATGGTCGAGGTGACCGAGCCGGTGACCACGATCCGGCTGGACACCCCGGCCGGGCTGGTGGTGGTCGAGGTGGCCGTCCGCGACGGGCACGCCGACAGCGTGACCCTGCGCAACGTCCCGTCGTACTGCGACCGGCTCGACGAGGTCGTGGACGTGCCGGGGCTGGGCGCGATCCGCTACAGCCTGGCGTTCGGCGGCAACTTCTACGCGATGGTCGACCTCCGGGAGGTCGGGCTGCCGTTCGACCGGGCGCGGAAGGACGAGATCCTCGCCGCCGGTCTGGCGATCATGGACGCGGTCAACGCGTCCGCACCGCCCAGCCACCCGGAGATCGAGGGCGTCGACCACTGCCACCACGTGGAGTTCATCGCGCCCGGCTCGGACGCGCGGCACTCGCGGCACGCGATGGCCATCCACCCCGGCTGGTTCGACCGCTCGCCGTGCGGGACGGGCACGTCCGCGCGGATGGCCGAGCTGCACGCGCGCGGCGAACTGCCGCTGGGACAGGACTTCGTCAACGAGTCGTTCATCGGCAGCCGGTTCACCGGCCGCCTGGTGGGGGAGACGACCGTCGGCGGGCGGCCCGCGGTGGTGCCGACCATCACCGGGCGCGCCTGGGTCACCGGGTTCGGGCAGTACCTGCTCGACCCGACCGATCCCTACCCGGCGGGTTTCGAGTTCTGATCGTGGGTCTCGCAGGCGCGCCAGTGCGATACTCGGCGTTGTGTGACATTGCAGTGCGCGGTGCGCACACCCACGACCGCGGGAGGCCGTCCAGGTGAGTCCGTCAACCATCAGCCCGGTGGCCGTGGCCGCGAGCCTGCGCGGCACGGTGGAGGACGCGGTCGCCGCGGCCATCGTCTCCGGTGAGCTGGCGCCGGGCACCCTGGTCACCGCGCCGACCCTGGCCGCCCGCTTCGGGGTGTCCGCGACCCCGGTCCGGGAGGCCATGCTCAACCTGCAGAAACGCGGGTTCGTCGAGGTCGTGCGCAACAAGGGCTTCCGCATCACCGACGTCAGCGAACAGGACCTGTGGGAGATCGTGCGGCTGCGCCAGCAGCTGGAAGGGCCGCCGATGCGCGAGATCGCCAGGACGATGCAGCCCTCGACCGTGGCCGAGCTGAGGTTCAAGGCCCAGGCCATCGTGGACGCCGCCGCGACGTCCGACCTGGCCGCCTACCTCGCCGCCGACCTGGACTTCCACCTGCGGCTGCTGGAGCTGCACGGCAATCGCAGGCTCATCGCCATCGTGAAGGACCTGCGCCAGCAGACCCGCATGGTCGGGCTGGCCGGCATGGTCGGCACGACCGAACTGGCCAGGTCCGCGGCCGAGCACCACAGCCTCGTCGACCTCTTGGAGGCCAAGGACGGGCGGGGCGCGGAAGCGCTGCTGACCGACCACATCGGCCACGTGCTCGGCTGGTGGAGCGGCAAGTCCGAGGACTGACTCACGAGGTGTGACCTGCCGCTGCTCCGTCACGGCAGGTTGCCGGTGGTGGCCAGGAGCAGGGCGATGGCCGGCAGGAGGTTGTTGATCTGGTGGGCGACCACGCTCGCGAGCAGGTTGCCGGTGAGCAGGCGGGCCAGGCCGATCGGGATCGACAGCACCAGCAGCAGCGGGGTGCGCAGCAGTTCCAGGTGCGCGATCGAGAACACGAGGCTGGTCGCCACGAACACGACCCAGCGGTTCCAGCCCAGGTGCTCGAACGCGCGCCACAGCACGCCTCGGAACAGCACCTCCTCGGCCAGCGGCGCGATCAGCCACACCGCCAGGAACACGACCACGGCCGCCGCCGGTCCCAGCTCGCGCCCGGCGAACGCGTCACCGACCGCCGAGCTCGCCTGGTCCTCACCGACCCACGCGGCCCACACGGCGGCGGCGGGCAGCGTCAGCGCCAACCCTCCCAGGCCGAGCGCCAGGCCGATGGCGATCTCCTTGGCGTTCCAGCGGACCGCCAGCTCACGCGCCGCCCGCCCGAGCCTCGGCCCACCGCCCAGCCAAGCCGTGCCGACCACCGCCACGACCGCGGCCAGGGACGTGGGCACGACCAGCAACGCCAGCAGTCGGCCGTCCTCGAGCAGCGCCACGTCCCCCGAGCCGTAGGACAGCAGCACGACCACGGACACCAGCAACATCGTCAGCTGCCCGGCGAGGAACACACCGACCAGGGACAGCCCCGCTCGCAGTTCCCGGGTGGGGGCGGGCTGGGCGGGATGGGACTCGGCCGGTGGCGGGAAGGACTGGGACGTGGCCGGCGGCGGGGCCGGTCGCGCTTCGGCTGGTGGCGCCGGGGAGGGGTGCGGCGCGGCCGGTGGTGGGGTGGAGTGCGGCCCGGCCGGTGGTGGGGAGGGATGTGAACCGGCCGGTTGGGGCGCGGTCACGTGGTCGTGGTGGGGTGCCGGCCCGGTCTGGTCATCGCTCACAACCGTGGATAACCCGTGGCGGGGGCGGGGTCAACTCGGCCACCACCGTCGTGCGGAGATCGAGACCAACGGCCGGTGTCACGTCGTGGTCCGGTTGCCTTGGGCGGGCCGCCACCGCCACCGCTGCTCGCCGTCGTCGCGGACCTCGCCGGTGGCGCGCATCCCGATGCGCCGCGCGACCGCCTCGCTGGCCGGGTGGTCGGGCGCGATGTGGGCGCACACGTCCCGCGCACCCCCGTCGACCAGCCACCCCACCACGGCCGCCGCGGCCTCGGTGGCGTAGCCGTGACCCTGGAACGGCACCCCGATCACCCACGCCACCTCGGCGGTCAGCCCGGTCACACCGGTCGCGGTCGTCGCCTGCACGGTGCCGACCGCGACGTCGTCCGCGTCCCGCAGCACGACCCAGTTCAGCCAGCCCTCGATGCCGTCGTCGGACGTGGGCCGCTCCCAGCGCAGGTACCGCGACGCGAGCTCGGCGGCACTGGGCGGCGCGCCGCCGGTGATCGCGTAGAGCGCGGGGTCGCCCAACACCTCCGCCATCTCCTCGGCGTGCGCGACCCGCACGGGCTCCACCCGCAACCGCGCCGTCCGCACCAAGGCCTCCTGCGGCCACGGGACCGGAACCACCAGCGGCTGACCCACGCCTACCACGGGCACCACCGGGAGGTCCGGCGTGCGGTGACGGATACGCCCATCTGTCGCCCCCTCGAACGTCACGTGCACAGTAACCACTCGGCGCCCGGTACTTACCGGGATTCCCGAGGGCGGTCGGTCGCGGGATGATCGGGACGTGATCACCGCCCGCCACGAGCGACTGTCGGCCCTCCTCGCCTCACGCGGCGAACGGGAGCTCTCGGCCTTGGTCGGCACGCACGAGAACGTCGGCGTGGGCGGTGGTTCCGGGGTGGTCGACGTCGACGGCACACCGGTGTTCGTCAAACGCGTCCCGCTGACCGACCGGGAGCTCGCCCGGCCGCACTCCACCGCGAACCTGTTCGACCTGCCGGTGTTCTGCCAGTACGGCACCGGCGGCCCGTCGTTCAACGCGTGGCGCGAGCTGGCCGCGAACCGGATCGTGACCGACGCGGTGTCGGCGGGGGCGACGGCGGCGTTCCCGCTGCTGCACCACTGGCGCGTGCTGCCCGGTCGCGCGCCCGTCGCCGCCGAGCACGCCGACGTGGACGGGGTCGTGGCCAGGATGGGCGGCAGCCCGGCCGTGCGCGACCGCCTGGACGCGCTGGCCGCCGCGACGCACAGCCTCGTGCTGTTCTCCGAGTACGTCCCGCACCCGGTCGAAGGTTGGCTGGCCGAGGATCCCGCGGCCAAGGCGGAGACGGTCGAGCGGCAGTTCGCGGAGACCGCGGCGTTCCTGCGCGACCGGGAACTGCTGCACATGGACGCGCATTTCGGCAACATGCGCACCGACGGCGAGCGGATCCACCTGACCGACTTCGGGCTCGTCACGTCGCCGCGGTTCGAGCTGTCGGCCGCCGAACGGGAGTTCGTCCGGCGCAACGCCGGGCACGACGCGGGTTACGCCGCCATGCGACTGGTGAACTGGCTGGTGACCGACGTGTGCGGGGTGACCGTGCCGCCGGGTGGCGTCCCCACCGCGCGCAACGCCTACGTCCGCCGGTGCGCCGCCGGCGACATCCCGGACGACGTGCCGCCCGCCGTGGCCGGTGTCCTGGCCCGGCACGCGCCCGCCGCGGCGCGGCTGAACGGCTTCTACTGGCGCTTGTTCGACGGCGACGTCCACGCCGAGTACCCCGAGGCTCACGGTGAGCGCATCCCGCGCAGGTAGCCGACGGCGGCCCAGGGCCGGCGGCCGAAGGCGAAGACCTTCCCGGTCGCGACGGCGCGCGCGAGGCGGGTGCGGCGGAAGATCGTGAGCATCATCGTGGCCGGGTCGAACGTGACCCGGGCGTCGATCTTCCGGCCGTCCGCCGGCTCGACCCGCAGCCGGCCGTCCTCGGCGGTCAGCACCACCGGGGTGGTGTGCTTCGAGCGGAACTCGAGGGTGACGCGGCCCGGGTCGCCGCCGTCCGCCAGCAGCCGGCCCGACTCGCCGCCGAGCATGGGCATGAGGAACAGGTCGAACGTGAGCGCGGCCTCGTGGGCGGAGATGGGCCAGGGCACGTCCAGCGCGCGGGCGATGTCCAGGCCGTGGATCAGGATCTCGTTGAGCTGGTGCGCCACGTGCGAGGCGGCGGGGAGCCGGGCGCTGCCGAGCCAGGGGCGCAGCTCGCGCGGGTCGACGTTCTTGGCCCTGGTCAGCAGCAGGTCGACCTCTTCGAGCAGGGTGTTCGACACCACGTCCAGGGCCCGCTCGGGGAAGTGGTCCAGGGTCAGGGCGTTGAGCCGCGCGAACCCGCCGAGCCCCGCCTCCTGCCAGCCCCGGTCCAGGTCGGGTGCGTCGAGCGGGGACAGGTCGCCGCCGATCAGGCCGGCGTTGAGCCGGGCGACGGTGGCGACGTGCGCGGCGGTCTGGGCCACCGACCAGTCGCCGATCGCGCGGCGCTCCGGCGCCCGGCAGGCCAGGAGCATCCGGCTGAACCGCTCGGCGGCGCCGTCGAGGGCGT
The DNA here is from genome assembly GCF_050946825.1 of Actinosynnema sp. CA-299493. NCBI lineage: Bacteria > Bacillati > Actinomycetota > Actinomycetes > Pseudonocardiales > Pseudonocardiaceae > Actinosynnema > Actinosynnema sp. CA-299493. Next base: position 5,129,432 of record NZ_CP191993.1, on the reverse strand, counting down.
CACGCGCGTCCTGCCAGCGCCGGTCGGTGATGTCCAGCTCCACGAGTCGCCTCCCGTGCCGTCGACGTCACTTCACCGAAAGTAGTGAGCCGGCCGGGCGGGAACTACCGCTTTCGTGCTCTACTCCGGCGACGCGCAGCGATCCAGCACCCGGCGCAAGCCCACCTCGGGCGGTTCGGTCGCGGAATCCACCACCAGGTGCGGTTCGTCCCAGCTCTCCCACAGGCCCTTCATCCGCCGCACGTGCTCCCACGACACCGTCGCCGGCCAACCGGGGATACCGCGCGCCCGGCCCTCGACCCGGCTCCGCTGCACCGCCTCGTCGGAGCACACGCACTCCACGCCGACGAACACACCGCCCAGGCGCTCGGTGACCGACCGCCACCGCCGCCGCGTCTCCCGGCGGTGCCCGGTGGCGTCCACGATCACGTCGAGCCCCAGCTGGAGCTGCCGCGCCACCGACGCGGTCAGGTTCAGCTCCGCCAGGTGCGTCGTGTTGTCCGTCCGCAGCCCGCCGAACGGCAGCAACGCGCCCAGCTGCCAGTCCATCGAGAACACCGGCGCGGTGAGCCGCCAGGCCAGGGCTTCGGCCAACGTGCTCTTGCCCGTGCCCGGCACACCCGCCAGCAGGACCGCCCGTGGCCGCCGCACGGCGTCCGGGCGGGGGATCGGCCGCAGCGCCTCGTACTCGGCGTGCGCGCGATCGGCCATCAACGCCTGCAACTGCTCGCGCACGACCTCCAACGCCGGCACACCCGCCGGCCGCGTGCCACGCTCCTCGACCGCGCGCACCCAGCCCAGCACCACGTGCTCCGGCCGCACGACCACGTCACCGAGCCGTTCGGCCTCCGACGACGCCGCGGCCAGCAGCACCCCTCGCTCCACCACGTCGAAATCGGCGAGCCCCACGCGCGCCACCAGTCCCGCCGCCGTCCCTCGCTTGGTCCTGTTCAGGTCCGCGAGCAGGTCGTCGGCCGACGGGTGCACGGGGAGGTCGGCCACGGGACTCCGATCGCCAGGGGAGTCACCATGATCGCGTGCCGGACGACACCGGCGGACGCCGGGGGAGGAGGGCCGAGCACGAGGCTCAACGGGACGGCAGTTCACCCGTCCGGGTGAGATGTTCGGCGAGCGCGCGCAACTTCACGTTGGTCTGCTGGCTGGCGCGCACGAGCACCGAGAACGCCTGGTCGGCGCTGAGCCGGTGGCGTTCCATCAGGATGCCCTTCGCCTGCCCGATCAGGTCCCGCGTCTGCACCGCGTCGGCCATGTGCTCGCGTTCCTGGGCCGTGGCCAGCGCCACGGCGGCGTGCCCGGCGAACAGCAGGCCCACGTGCTCGGACTCCTCGTCGAACGCGCGCGTGTCCGGTGAGTACAGGTTGAGCGCCCCGAGGTCGTCGCCCTCCACGTAGAGCCGGAACGACAGCATGCTGGCCACGTCCAGCGCCAGCGCCCGCTTGGCGAACAGCGGCCACCGCTCCTCCTCGGTCAGGTCGGGCGCGCTGACGATCTTCTCCTGGTAGAGCGCCGTCAGGCACGGTCCCTGGCCGGTGTCGAACTGGGCCTGGTCCACGTCGCGCGGCACGTCGTCGGTCGCCGCGACGGTCCGGATCTCGCGCTTGGCCACGATCGTCATGATCCCGGCCTGCCAGGCGCCGGGGATCGTGCCCACGGCCGCGCGCACGATCTCGTCCAGGGTCTCCTGGGCGCTGTCCTGCCGGTGCAGCGCGCGGGCGACCTGGTTCAGCCTGGCGGCCAGGTCGTCACCGGTCGTGTCTTCGGCCACCAGCCACCTCCGTTGAACGGTCGTCGAACTTGTCACGGCACTCCGGGGTGTGCCCCGTCACGCCCGTGCCCACACCGCCGATCCACCTGGAATACGAGCCGGAATCGTTCCGTTGAAGCCTGTGTCGGCCCTGCCCGAGGTGCGCGGGGCGAAGTCGTCCGAAGCCCGTCATACCGGCGGACGACCCCCGAAATCCCCAGGAAACCCCGCACGTCACCCGCGCGGGTGCGATCCGGCAAGGAGACGACCATGTCGTTGACGGTGCAGATGCCCCGCCAGACCCGTTCGACCCGTTCGACCCGGGAGCCCCGCCCGGCCACGGCCTCGCGCGAGGGCGCCCGTGACGCCGACCTGGTCGGCCGCTACCTGCGCGAGCTCACGGCCACGCCCCTGCTCACCGCCGATGAAGAGGTCGTGCTGGCCAAGCGCATCGAGGCGGGCGTGTACGCGGCCGAACTGGTGCGCGGGTCGGACGAGGGCGACGGCCCGCCGCTGGACGCGGAACGTCACCGGGCGCTGCGCACCGTGGCCGACCAGGGCAGGCGTGCCAAGGACCACATGATCCGGGCGAACCTGCGGCTGGTGGTGTCGGTGGCCAAGAAGCACTCGTTCCGCGGCCTGCCGCTGCTGGACGTGGTGCAGGAGGGCAACTTGGGCCTGATCCGCGCGGTGGAGAAGTGGGACTACGCCAAGGGCTTCAAGTTCTCCACGTACGCGGTCTGGTGGGTCCGCCAGGCCATCGAACGCGGCCTGGCCGAGCAGACCAGGACGATCCGGCTGCCCATGCACGTCCACGAGGAGGTGGGCAAGCTGCGCAAGACCGAGCAGCGGCTGCGGTCCGAGACCGACCGCGAGCCCACCCCGGACGAGATCGCGGAGGCGGCGAGGATGCCGCTGGCCAGGGTCGTCGAGCTGATGGCCGCCAGCCGCGCCGCGCTGAGCCTGGAGACCCCGATCGGTGACGACGGCGGCGCGTCCGTGGCCGACCTGATCGAGGACGTCGAGGCCGTGGACGCGCAGGAGGCGGTCGAGCAGCAGGAGCTCGCCGAGGGGCTGCGCGCCCTGGTGGCCACGCTGCCCGAGCGGCAGGCGCGAATCCTCACCGAGCGCTACGGGCTGGCCGGCGGGCGTCCCCGCACCCTCCAGGAGCTGTCCGAGGAGCTGGGCCTCACCCGGGAGCGCGTCCGGCAGCTGGAGAAGGAGTCCATCCGGCTGCTGCGCGACCCCGAGCGCAACCGGAGCCTGCTCGCCCTGGCCGGGTGAGCCCGCCCCGGCCAGCTTTTGCGGCCCGCGCCCGGTGGTAGCAGTGTCGGTGGTCCCCGACCGCGAGGAGCCGCCGCCATGACCGAGCCCGCCCACCACCTGACCACCACGGAACTGGACCGCGGCATCCTGCTGGTGAGCGTGTCCGGCGCGCTCGACGCCGCCACCCACCAGCCGGTGGTCGCCGAGCTGGACGCCGTGTTCGAGGCAGGCCCTCCCGGGGTGGTGCTCGACCTGGGCGAGGTCGAGTTCATGGGCTCGGTCGGCATCGCGATGCTGGTCAACTGCCACCACCGGGCGAACCGGCTGCGCGTCCCGTTCGCCGTCGTGGCGAACACCCGGGCCGTGCTGCGGCCGTTGCGGATCAGCCAGGTGGACGGGGCGCTGCCGCTGCACGCGTCCGTGGACGAGGCGGTCGCGGCGGTGCGGCTGGTGTCGACCTGACCGATCGGCGCGCGCGAGCCGCCCGGGTCAGGCCGAGCGCCGTCTTCCGAACGACGACGGCGGTCGGTTCCGCCGGGTCGTGCGCCACCCCGTGGGACGGTCAGCACCCGTGCTCGTGGCGGCGGCGCAGCATCACGACCAGCATCGCCGGGACCATCAGCACGTGCCCCGCCATCATCAGGGCCGACCCGGACAGGGCGTCGGCCCAGTGGAGCGGCAGCAGCACGACGTACGGCACGTACATCGCGGCGCACATCTCGGCGATGCCCGCCCAGCCGTGCCGGCGGATCCGCATCCACAGCGCCATGCCCAGCGACATGTCCGTCGCCATCACCAGCACGTGCGCGGTCACGTGGTCGGCCAGACCCGGCCAGGCGAACGACCAGACCGGCTCCAGCGCCACCATGCCGACCACCATGGCGACGGCCATCTCCAGCGCGTGCCGGGCGAAGCGCGGGACGGCGCCCGTCCGCCCTGGCTTCCTGACCTCGGTGGTGGTCGTCTCTTCCGGGCTCATGGCGGTTCCTCCGTTGCGATCGGCTGTGCGCAACGGAGATCCTGGGCCGCGAGGGGAGCGCGGTCAGGTGCCGAAGGTCATGCCCGAGGTCACATGACCTCAGCAGAGCCCGAGTTCGCGGGCCCGCAGCGCGGCCTGCGTGCGGTCGCGCACCTGGAGCTTGGACAGCACGCTGGTGACGAGGTTCTTCACCGTGCCCTCGGCCAGGAACAGGCTGCCGGCGATCTCGCGGTTGCTGCGGCCCTCGGCGAGCAGCCGGACGACGTCGAGCTCGCGCTCCGACAGCGGCACGGGTGGCCGGGGCGGTTCGCCCTCCCGCGGCAGCCGCGCCACCCTCGCCACGAGCTTCGCCGCCACGGACGGCTGGAGCACCGACTCGCCGCGCCGGGCCGCGACCAGCGCCTCGACCAGCCGGGCCGACGAGACGTCCTTGAGCAGGTAGCCCAGCGCGCCGGCGCGCAACGCCGCGAACACGTCCGCGTCGTCGTCGAACGTGGTCAGCGCCAGCACCCGCACCCCGGGCTGCTCGACCCGCAGCCGGTTCGTGGCCGCGATGCCGTCGAGCACTGGCATCCGCAGGTCCATCAGCACCACGTCCGGCCGCAGCTCCGCGCACAGCCGCACGGCCCGCTCGCCGTCACCGGCCTCGCCGACCACCTCGATCTCCGGCTGGACCTCCAGCAACGTCACCAGCGCCTCCCGGAACAGGGCCTGGTCGTCTACGACGAGGACGCGGACGGGCGGCTGCGGCGCGCTCACGCCGGCACCTCGACGGTCAGCGTCACGCCACGCCCGGCGACCGAGTCGACCGACACCCGGCCGCCGAGCCCGGCCACCCGCTCTTCGATCCCGACCAGCCCGAACCCGTCGCCGGACCCGTCGCGCACCCCATGCCCGTCGTCGCGCACCGCCAACCGGACCAGGTCGCCGCGCGCGTAGTCGAGCACGACGGTCGCGGCGGTCGCGTCGGCGTGCTTGCGGATGTTGGTCAGCCCCTCCTGCGCGGCCCGGAACAGCGACTCCTCGACCTCCGCGCGGGTGGCGCGGGCCGTGCCGCGCACCTCGAACCCGGTCGGCACACCCGCCTCGGTGACGTCGGTGGCCAACGCGCGCAACGCGTCCACCAGCGACTCGGACCGGGGTTCGCGCAGCGCGGCGACCGAGCGGCGCACCTCGGCCAGCGCCTGCTTCGACTGGTCCTGCGCCTTGGCCAGCATCGCGTCCAGCCGCTCGGGCTCGGCGGTGCCGATCACCGCACGGGCGGCTTGGAGCAGCATCTGCACCACGGTCAGGTGGTGGCCCAGCCCGTCGTGGATGTCGCGGGCGACCCGGTTGCGCTCCTGCGTGGTCGCGAGCTGCTCGGCCTGGGCGGCGTACCCGCGCAGCTGCTCGTTGGCCGTCGCGAGGTCGGCGCGGGCGCGCTGCTCGCGCACCAGCAACTCGGTGATGACGACCGTGAACGCGGTGACGGCCACCGTGCCCAGCCCTTCACGCAGCCCGTCGGGCCACGCCATCCCCACGTGGACCAGCGGGATGACCGCGGCCACCGCGGCGGCGGCCGGCAGCGGCAGCAGCACCACGCCCTGCGCGACCAGCACCACCAGCAGCAGCACCGCCCCGACCGCCGCGCCGGACAGCGAGAACAGCACGAACCCCAGCGGCAGCTGCACCAGGACGTACGCCGCGGCGAACGCCCGGCCCCGCCGTTGCGCGACCGGGAAGCCGAAGACGGCCAGCGCGCCGTAGGCCAGGCCGACGAGCAGCGTCGGCACGAGCAGCTGCTCGAAGCTCTCCGACCCGAGTGGCAGCGTCACGTACGCGACCACGGTCAAGATGCCCAGCGCCCTCTGCACGCCGTCACTGTGCGGGACCCGTGAGGCCATGGTCAACTCGCTCACGGGACCAAGTGGTTTCACCGCTCATCCGATCGGGGTACTCCGTCCGGGCGTCAAACAGTCGGCGCATCGGCAACCCGGGGGTCCGGGATGAAGGCGGCGATGCGTGATGGAACTGGATTTCGACGACACGGTGACGTGGGGCCTGCGCGGTTACGTGCGGCGGGTCACCGAGGAGCTGGGTCTCAGCGGCGAGTGCTCGTACGTGCAGGCCGAGCGGCCGGCGGGCGCGTATCTGGCCCTGGACGGACGGCTGCCCGGCGCGCCGGACCGGGACGTGGCGCTGCTGTGGGACGAGGAGCACGGGTGGTCGGCCGCGATCGAGACCCACAGCGGTGAGGACGTCCTCGTGCAGGCGCGCTTCGGCCCGGAGCTCCTACCGCCGCCGAGAGTCGTCGCCCGGTGGGTGCGCGGCCTGTTCCGCGGTGAACGCGGCACGCCGGCGCGGTTCGAGGCGACCCCCGGCGGGTCCGACGACCTGGCCGACCGCCTCGCGCCCTACGCCGTCTCCGCGCTCGTGCCGATGCCGCGCGCGGAGTCGGCCTGACCACCGCTCACCCGCGGACCGGGCGTCGCGCCGCACCCGACCCGGACCTCCGGCCGGCCGCGGGTGGGATGATCGTCCCCGACGGCGGGGAGGGAACGCGTGGGGGATTCACCTGTGCTGCGCGAAGCGGCGAGGTCGGACGTGCCGGGGATCGCCGCGTTGATGCGCCGGTCGGTGCTGGAGCTGTTCCCGCACTTCCACGACGAGCGCGAGACCGCGAGCGCGGCGCGGTACCTCACCGAACCGGACGTGGTGCTGGTCGACGACGGCACCTACTACGTCCACGAGGTCGCGGGGGAGGTCGTGGCCTGCGGCGGGTGGAGCAAGCGGGACAAGCTCTACACCGGGTCGGGTGACCGGCCCACCGACGGCCGCCTGCTCGACCCGGCTTCGGAGCCCGCCCGGGTCCGGGCGATGTTCGTCCGCGACGACTGGACCCGCCGGGGCTTGGGCCGCGCGATCCTCGACGCGTGCGCGCGGGACGCCCGTGCCGCCGGCTTCCGGGCGCTGGTGCTGATGGCCACGCTGCCGGGCGTGCCGCTGTACCGGTCGTTCGGCTTCCGGGAGGTGGGCCGCACGCGGGTTCCGCTCCCCGATGGTGTGACGTTGGCCGGCGTCGAGATGGACTACCCGCTCGACTGAGCGACGCGCTTCCTCCACCGTCGGGTGGGCCGGCTCCACGTTCCGGTGATGGAACCGCCACGCCGCCACGCCGCTCCTACGCTCGGCCCGTACCCGGCGAGTAGGAGCTGATGATCCAGTGACCCGGTCCACCATCCTCATCGTCGCGGAGCGGGCGGCCCCGGACAACACCGTGCCGGCGGCGAAGGTCGAGCAGGTCTGCGCGCACCTGCGCGAGTGCGGGCACGACGTGATGGTCGTGCACTCCGCCACCGACGCGGCGGCGGCGATCACCGCCCAGGCGGACCTCGCCGCCGCCGTCGTGAGCTGGGAGCTGGCCGGCGGGGCGCTGCGGCCACCCGACGCGGGCCCGGCCGTCGAGGGCGGCGTGCTGCGGATGCTGCTGGACCGGTTCTCCTCGCGGCTGCCCGTGTTCCTGCTGACCACCGGCGACTACAGCGACGAGACGCCGCTGTGGGTCTCCGAGGTGATCAACGGCTGGATCTGGCTGCTGGAGGACACGCCGGACTTCATCGCGGGCCGGATCGACTTCGCCGCGCGCCAGTACCTCGACCACATCCTGCCGCCGTTCTTCCGGGAGCTGTGCCGGTTCGACGACACGCACCCGTATTCGTGGCACACGCCGGCGCACGCGGGCGGCATCGCGTTCCTCAAGTCGCCGGTCGGGCGGGCGTTCTTCGACTACTTCGGCGAACGGCTGTTCCGCACCGACATCTCCGTGTCCGTCGCCGAGCTCGGCTCGCTGTTCGAGCACACCGGCCCGGTCGGCGCCGCCGAGCGCAACGCCGCCCGCATCTTCGGCGCCGACGAGACCTACTTCGTGCTGCACGGCACGTCCACGTCGAACCGGATGATCATCCACAGCGCGGTGGCCAACGACGAGATCACCCTGCTGGACCGTAACTGCCACAAGGCGATCAACCACGGCGTCACGCTCACCGGCGCGCGCCCGGTCTACCTCGTGCCCACCCGCAACGGCTACGGGATCACCGGGCCCATCCCGCCGGCCCGGCTGACCGCCGAAGCGGTGCGCGCCCAGGTCGAACGCACGCCGATCGCCCAGGGCGCGGTGAGCCAGGACCCGGCGTACGCGGTCATCACGAACTCCACCTACGACGGTCTCTGCTACGACACCGTCCGGGTGAACGAGCTGCTCGGCGCGTCGACCCGGACCCTGCACTTCGACGAGGCGTGGTTCGCCTACGGCCGGTTCAACCCGCTCTACGCGCGCCGCTACGGGATGGCCGTCGGCGACGGCGGGACACCGGCCGCCGAGAGCCCCACCGTGTTCGCCACGCACTCCTCGCACAAGCTGCTGGCCGCGCTGTCCCAGTCGGCGATGGTGCACGTGAAGTCCGGCGGCAAGGCGCCGTTCGACCGGTCCCGGTTCAACGAGACGTACATGATGCACGGCACGACGTCGCCGCTGTACCCGATGATCGCGTCCTGCGACGTCGCGGCGGGCATGATGGACGGCCCGGCCGGCAACTGGCTGACCACCGAGGCGATCACCGAGGCGATCCGGTTCCGCCAGGCCATGATCCGGCTCGGCAGGCGGCTGGCCGACGCCGGCGACCGCCCGCCGTGGTTCTTCGGCGTCTGGCAGCCGACCGAGGTCGCCGACCCGGCCACCGGCGAGCGGGTGCCGTTCCACGAGGCGCCGCTCGACCTGCTGCGCGGCGAACCCGACTGCTGGACGTTGGCGCCCGACGCGCCGTGGCACGGCTTCCGGGACCTCGAACCCGGCTTCTGCCTGCTCGACCCGGTCAAGGTGACGATCACCTGCCCCGGCGTGGACGCGCTGGGCGACGTGTCGGAGTTCGGCATCCCGGCCCGGGTCGTCACCGCGTACCTGGAGACCCGCCGGATCGTGGTGGAGAAGACCGACGTCTACACGTTCCTGGTGCTGTTCTCCATGGGCATCACGAAGGGCAAGTGGGGCACGCTGCTCGACGCGCTCACCGACTTCAAGCAGCTGCACGACGAGCACGCGCCGCTGGCCGAGGTGCTGCCGGACCTGGTGAAGGCGCACCCCGAGCGGTACGGGCGGCTGACGCTGCCGCAGCTGTGCGACGAGATGCACCACAGCCTCGCCGACAGCTCGGTCGTGCGGTTGCTGAACGAGGCGTTCACCAGCCCCACGCCGCCCACCGCTGTGATGACACCGGCCCAGGCCTACCAGCGGTTCATCCGCGGCGAGACCGAGCTGGTCGGCCTGGACGACCTGGCCGACCGCGTGGTGGCCACCCAGGTCACCACCACGCCGCCCGGCATCCCGGTGCTGGTGCCCGGCGAGCGCGTCGGGTCGCCCGACGGCCCGCTGCCCCGGTACCTGCGCGTGCTGGAGGCGTTCGACCAGCGGTTCCCGGGTTTCGCCAGCGAGACGCACGGCGTGCACCACGAAGGCGGCAAGTACTGGATCTCGTGCGTCGCGGAGTAGCGGCCCGGCCGCCGGCGCGGCGCGTCCCGGGGGAGGCCCGGCGGCGCGACCGGCGATCCACCGGTCACGGCCGGTCGCCGGTCGGTCCCGCCGCGCCGAGCCCCGCGGCGGGGTGGCGTCCGTGGGGAACGGCGTCGAGCAGGGTGACGCCGGTGGTGCTGCCGTCCGGGACGCGGTAGGTGCGCCGTTCGCCGCGTCGTGCGCCGGTGAGGGCCGTGCCGAGGGGCGAGTCGGGGGAGTAGACCTCGAGGTCGCCGTGCTCGGCGGCCCGGGCGCCCAGCAGGAACGTCTCGGTGTCGTCCGCGTCGTCGTACCGGACGGTGAGCACCATGCCGGGTTCGGCGATGCCGTCGTCGGGCGGGTCCTCGCCGACGACCGCGTTGCCGAGCAGGTGCTGGATCTCGCGGACGCGGTCCTGCCGCTGGCGGCGGATCGTGGCGAGGTCGTCCTGGTCGGTGGACTCGTCGTCGTGGCTCGCGGTGCGGCTCAGCTCGGCCAGTTCGGTCCGGAGCCGCTCGTGGGCGTGCCGCGTCAGCCAGGTGCGTCGGGGCTGGGTGTCGGTCATGGTGGCCTTCGTGAGGTGGGTGCCGTCAGGGCGGCCGGCGGGAGGGTGGGGCCGCCCTGACGGCGTGGTGTCCGCGGTGCCGGGTGGTGTGGCGCCGCCGGCTCCTCGGACGGGGTGGTTGGCTCGGGTCGGTCAGCCGTCCGCGCGCAGGCGGAGGATCGTGTCGACGTCGTGGGCGTAGCCGGTGGCGATGTCGGTGAGGAGGTCGAGCCGCACGCGCAGCAACGCGTTCTCCGCGCGCAGCCAGTGCAGCTCGGCCCGCTCGTCGCGGGTGAGCGGGTCGCGGGTGCCGTCCACGGGGGCTCTCAGCGCAAGGGGTCGAACGCGCGCAGGGCTTCCGGCTGCTTGCCGGTGGTGATCTGCTCGGCGAGCAGCCTGCCGGTGATCGGACCGTGCGCCAGCCCCCACATGCCGTGCCCGCCGGCCACGTACACCCCGCGCGCGAGCACCTCGCCGATCAGCGGACGACCGTCGGGCGTGACCGGGCGCGGGCCGACCCACACGTCACGGCGCTCCTCCCAGCGCACGCCGTCGAGCAGCGGGCGGACCGAGGCGGTGATCGCGTCCAGCCGGGCCACCACGCCGGGCGCGTCCGGGTCGCGGAACTCCATGGTGCCCGCGATCCGGAGCGCGCCCTGGTAGGGGGTGCACGCCACCCGTGCGGCGGGCAGGTAGACGGGGCCGGGCACCGGGCGGTCGACGGGCACGGTGAACGAGTAGCCGCGGCCGGCGCGCACAGGGACGCGCACACCCCACTTGGACGCGAGGCGGGACAGCCACGCGCCGGTGGCCACGACCGCGACGTCGGCGGACAGGGACTCGCCGCCACGGGTGCGCACCGCGACGCCGTTGCCGGTGGAGTGGACGTCGACGGTCTCCAGCACGCGGAACGTCGCGCCGCGCGCCTCGACCGATCGGGCCAGCGCGTGCACGAAGCCACCGGGGTCGAGGTGCCGCTGGCCGTCGATCCGCACGCCCGTGGTCAGGGCTCGCGACGCAGGCGGCACGAGCTCGCGCAGCCGGTCGCGGTCCAGCGTGGAGTGCTCGACCGGCTGGCCCGCGTCCGCCATCCGGCTCAGCTCGTGCCGCAGCGCGTCGGCCTGCCGGGCGGTCTCGAACGCGGCGGTGATCGGCGCGGCCACCGTGGGCGCCTCGACGCCGTTGGCGGTCAGCACGTCGAACGCCTCGAAGCACTCGGCGTTGAGGGGCCGGTTCGCGCGCACGGCCCGCGTCCAGGACGACCACCGGCAGTTCGCCGCGAACCGCGCCAGGAACGACCACAGCCCTGGGTCGACGGACAGCGGGATGTGCAGCGGCGCGGTCGGGTTCAGCAACGACCGCAGGCCGTAGCGCAGCACGGACGGCTCGTTGAGCGGGATCGTCAAGCCCGGCGAGAGCCACCCGGCGTTGCCCCACGACGCGCCCGCGGCCACTCCGGTGCGGTCCACCACGGTCACCTCGACGCCGCGTTCCCGGAGGAACCACGCGGTCGACAGGCCGACGATGCCCGCGCCGACCACGACCGCGGACCTCGGTCCGCCGTCACTGCGCCCGACGTCGACCATGACCACCTCCACACCCGAGCGGAACTGCTGTCGAGGTCAGCATTCCCCGGACGCCGCACCAGGCCGTTGTCCGCAACCGACAATCAGGGCATGCGATCTTGTCGGCAACCGACAGCTACTCCGTGGCGGCCAGGTCGATGATCATGGCGAGGCGCTTGCGCGGGTCGTCCAGGTCGAGCGGTGTCACCTCGACCATCTTGCGCAGCCGGTAGCGGATGGTGTTGGGGTGCACGCCGAGCCGCTCGCCCGCCCGCGCGAGGTCGCCCTGCGCCTCCAGCCACGCGCGCAGGGTCGGCACGTAGTGGGTGGCGTGGTCGCCGTCGTGGCGGCGCAGCTCGGCGACCGGACCCCGGGCCGGGGTGCGGCCCGCCCGTGCGGCGGCACGCAGGCGTTGCAGCAGGATGTCGTCCCACGACTCGTCGTAGGCCGGTGGCACGGCGTCCGGGGTGCGCGCCTCGTGCAGCGCCAGGCACTCGTCGGCCTCCTGCCTGCTCGCGGGCAGGTCGGCCGCCGAAGCGGTCGCGCCGATGCCCGCGGTCACCGTCACCCGGGTCGGCAGCGCGGCCCGCAGCAGGGCCACCCACTCGCGCGCCGCGGTCACCTGCTCGCCCGGCAGGACGGTGTAGAGCGTGGTGCCCGACAGGGTGCTGCGACCGGGCCGTGACCAGCCGAAACCGGTGGTGGCGCGTTCGAAGGCCAGCAGCAGCGCGGCGTGCCGCTCGGCGGCGATGTGGGCGCGCACGGCGATGACCCGCGACGGTCCCTGCGGCAACCCGAGCCTGCTGACCACCGTCGCGGCGTCCGCCGTGCCCTCCAGCAACCGGATCACCAGGTCCGACTCCACCTGGCGCTCCAGGTCGGCGCTGGCCCGCGAGCGCAGCAGGTGCAACGCCACGGTCCGCGCGCCGTCGGCCAACGCCGTGCAGCGGACCCCCGTCAACGGCACGCCGCACGTCACCCACACCGATCCCAGCAGCTCCCGGCCCGCGCGCACGGCCACGACCATCCGCCCGGTCAGGCCGTGGTCCGGGTCCTCCTCGACGAACAGCGGCTCGTCGTAGGCGGCGAGGTAGGCGAACACGCCTCGCCGCTCGAACGCCTCCCGCAGCCGTGGCGGCGCCTGACGGCCCAGGATCGTCTCCAGCCTGGCCGGGTCGGCGCCCTGCTGCGAGCTGGAGTACGCCAGCACGTGGGACAGCCGGTCCTCGATGGTCACCGAACCGCCGACCGCGCCCGCGAGGCTGTCGGCCAGCGCGAACAGGTCCGTCGGGCCGCGACCGGACTCCGTCTCCCGGCCCTCCAGCACCAACCCGTAGACCACGCCGGCCAGCTGGCTCCACGACACGGCCGGGTCGACCAGCATCACCGCGACGCCTCCCGCCTCGCCGATCGCGGCCGCCTCGCGCTCGGCGTCCCCTCCGGCGTCCCCTCCGGCGTCACCGTGCAGCAGCACCACGGCCGCCTTCGCCGCCGCGGCCCACCCCACGGCCTGGGCCACCGACCCGGCGCCGACCGCCAGGAACACGTCACCGCCGACCGCCCGCTCCTCGCTGGCCTCGCGCATCACCACGCTGCGCAACTCCGTCGACCGCGGCACGGGGCAGCACGCCAACCGCACGCCGTAGCCACCCAGCACGTTCACCAGGCGGTCCAACCTGATCATGGGCAAACCTCTGTTCGGAGCCGACAGCACACGGTAACCGCCGGCCGCGTCAGCGCTCCTCGACCTCGTCCCGCCTCCGGATGGTGACCAGTTCGCTCGCGTCCTCGCGGCGCAGCCGGCGGATCATGGACCAGGCGATCCGCTCCGCCTGCGCCTTCGCCAGGTCCGCCTTCTCGCCCGCGAACAGGTCGTCCACCGTGTCGGCCCACAACGCCAGCCACCGGTCGAAGTGGGCGGCCGTCAGGGGTGAGCGCTCGTGCAGGTCGAGGTGCACGCGCAGCAGGTTCCGGCGGTACGTGCCGGCGCGGAACAGCACCGTGGCCCAGAAGTCCGCGATCACGGGCAGGTGCGCCGCGAGGTCGAGCCCGGCCACGTCGCGGAAGACCGGACCGAGCAGCCCGTCGTCGAACGCCCGCCGGTAGAACTCGGTCACCAGCGCCAGCGCGTCCTCCCGGCCGGTCAGGTCCCGGGCCGCCGTCACGGCGCGCCGCCCGTGCGGTGCGGCGCCAGGTCGAGCAGCACGGGGCCGACCGGCTCGGCCACCAGCGCCCGCACGGTCACGTCGTCCAGCACGGCGAGGAATGCCAGTCGGGCCGCGCGCAACGCGTCGCGCAGGTGGCAGCCGCCGCGCAACGGGCAAGGCGGTCCGTCGCAGTCCACCACCTCGCCGTCGCCCTCCAACGCGCGCACGACGGCGCCGACCGAGGTGTCCAGCACCGCCACCGGCGCCCCGACCCCGCCGGCCCGGCCGCGCGCGGTGGCCACGAAGCCGTGCCGCTGCAAGCGCTGCACGACCTTGGCCATGTGGTGGCGCGGCACGTCGAGCGCGCCGGCGAGCCGGTCGACGGTCAGCCGCCCGCCGTCGGCGGCCAGGAGCATCACCACCCTCAGCGCGATGTCCGTGGACCGGATGAGGTGCATGGGTTGGACGGTAGCAAAAGCGGTATTCTCGATTCCTGTTCAGCTCGGAACCAGCCGGGGGCATTCGTGGAGTCGAACGAGAACGGCGTGCCCGCGCCGGCCGGGGACTCGGTGTGCTGGTTGTCCCGGGTGTGCCCGGAGTGCGGCTCGTTGGCCGAGGGGCCGGTGCCCGCGCGGTGCCCCCGGTGCGGCGCGGAGATGCCGGATCGGGACGGCGAGCGGTGAGTCCGCAATTGGTTCATCGCCTGTCCTTTTGTTCACGAGTGTGACCCGGGTCGGACGATTCTGTTCACGAATATGATCGCCCGTATTTGCCCGGTCAGTGGCGTTGATCAGTGGCACCGGCGATCACCTCGGCGTTCGACGGCATTCGACACCCCGGTGTCCGGACCTTGGGAAAGCGGTCATTGACCGGTCGCTTCAACAGCCTCTAACATCCCGCTGGAAAGCGGTTACCGGAATTCTTCACACTGGTGAACGGGTTCGGGGAAACGTGCTTTCGAAATCGGTTGACCGCCGACCTCGGCGTCCCGGAAAGTGAGAAGTGGAGTTGTTGATGAGCACAGCGGATCACCGTCGATCCACGCGGCCCGCACCACCGCGTGGCGCAAGGTGGCGCACGGGCTTGGCCGCCGCGGTGGCGGCCACGGCACTGGCCGCCACCTTCACGATGTGGTCGACCGCCACGACCGCGCAGGCGGCCGTCGGCGCGGGCACCTACACCGTGAAGAACGCGGGCAGCGGGCAGTGTCTCGACGTGCCGGGCGCGAGCGCGTCCAGCGGCGTCCAGCTCCAGCAGGCGTCGTGCGGCAGCGCCGGCAGTCAGCAGTGGACGCTGACGGCGGTCAGCGGCGGCTTCAGGATCGCGTCCGTCGCCAACGGCCTGTGCGTCGGCGTCCAGGACGCGTCGACGAGCGCGGGCAAGGCGATCCAGCAGCAGTCGTGCACGGGCGCCGCCAGCCAGACCTGGTCGTTGACCGAGAGCGGCAGCAACTACCGCGTGGTCAACGCCAACGGCGGCAAGTGCATGAACACCAAGGACAACTCCACCGCCGCCGGCGCGCCGGTCCAGCAGAACTCCTGCGACAGCGTGGCCACCAAGCAGTGGACGTTCACGCCGACGAGCGGTGGCCCGACCTCGACCTCGACTTCCACGTCGACTTCGACTTCGACTTCGACCACGACGCGCACCACGACCACCACTCCCGGTGGTGGGGATGGCAGTGGTCCGTGGCCGAGCGATACGGGCAGTGTGCACCAGACCACGACGCGGAGTGTGGGGTCGTACTTCAACGGTGGGATGAAGAAGTACTACGGCATCGGTGACGGTGGTCAGGGTGAGAGCCAGGACCCGATGTTCGTGGTGGCGAACGGGGGCACGATCGAGAACGTGATCCTGGACGCGCCGGCCGGTGACGGCATCCACTGCGAGGGGTCGTGCACGATCCGCAACGTGTGGTGGAACGACGTGGGCGAGGACGCGGCGACGTTCAAGTCCTCCAGTTCCTCGGCGACGTACCTGGTCGACGGCGGTGGGGCGAGGTCGGCGTCGGACAAGGTGTTCCAGCACAACGGCGCGGGCACGGTGACGATCCGGAACTTCCAGGTCAACGGGGCGGGCAAGCTGTACCGGGCGTGCGGCAACTGCGCGACGTCCTACCAGCGGCACGTGGTCATGGACGGTGTCACGGCGCGGTCGACGGGCGCGTTGGCGGGCATCAACACCAACTGGGGTGACACGGCCCGCTTCTCCCGCATCACGGTGTACGGCTCGACGTCCATCTGCGACAAGTACAAGGGAGTGCCGAAGGGCAGCGAGCCGACCAAGATCGGCTCCGGCGCGGACGGCGTGAACTGCTTCTACTCCCCGTCCGACATCACCCAGCGGTAACGACGGCAGCACGACACCGATCGAGGTCGCGGCCACCCGGCCGCGGCCTCGATCCGTCACCGCCGGACCGCTCGGCCCGATCTTCCCCGACCGGTTCCCCGGCGTCGCGGGTGAGTTCGGATACCGTGTGGGACGACCGGGCGGCGTGGCGTGAGCAGGGCAAGGGGCAACTACGGTGACCAGCTGGATCGACGTGATCAACTACGTCCGGACGCGGTACGAGGTGCTGGAGGAGACCGACAGCTGGCTGCGCTTCCGGCTCGACCTGGGTGAGAGCCGCACCCAGCAGGTCTCCGTGCACCACGTGCCGGAGTCGGACGGCGTGGCGTGGGTCGAGATCTCCTCGCCCGTCGGCCGGGCCGACGCGATCGACCTGAAGCGGCTGCTCGTGCTCGCGGGCACGTCGGCCGTCGGCGGCGCCGCCGTGGTGGGCGACGTCGCCCTGCTCAAGCACACCGTGCCGCTGGAGGACCTGAGCGTGCGGGAGGAGTTCGAACGCCCGCTGATGCTGCTGGTCGCCGCCGCCGACGCGTTCGAGCACGAGCTGACCGCGACCGACAGCTTCTGACCACGGCTGGAGCAGGTCGTGCCGGACCGCGACCCGGCGTTCTCCGGGCGCCGGTGTCGCCGCCCGCCGGCCCGTCCGACAACGCCGAACCCACCGAGGCGCTCGCCAGGGCGGAGTGGCGGGTCGGTCGATCGGCTGCTTTCTCGCTCATGGTCGCCGATCGTGTCGCGCTGGGCGTGGCGGCGTCCAAGACCCGTGGTCATGACCGAATCGCATGGCCCCGGTCGCGAACCGGGTTTCGCGACCGGGGCCGCGGCCGACTCCTCTCGTAGGCTGAACACCACCGTGCCGCGACGGAGGAACGTCATGACGGCTGAACGGCTCGAAGGTCACCTGGTCCGCGATCCGCGCACGCTCCGCACCGACGTCGAAGCGCAGCTGGACCAAGCGGCGGAGGAGGTCGGCAGGCGGCTCGGCGGCAAGGTCGACCACCAGGTCGTGCGCGCGGCCGTGTCCGATGCCTACCAGCGGCTCGCCGCCAAGGCCAAGTTCCACAACTTCCTGCCGATCCTGGCCGCGCGGTCCGCTCAGCGGAGCCTGCGCGCGACCTGACGTCACGACAGCGGCAGTTCCGCCCACACCGTCTTGCCCTCGGCACCGAGGTGCGTGCCCCAGCGGCGTCGCGACAGGTGGTCGACCATGATCAGACCCCGGCCGCGGCACGCGCCGAGGCGGGACGTGCCGGCCACCGGCAGGTGCTCGGCGCTGCCGTCGTCCACTTCGACCCGCAGGGAGTGGCGATCACGCGATCGGTGCACGCGCAGCTGCCGCGGAGCGCACGCGTGGTCATAGGCGTTCGTGACCAGCTCGGTGCAGACCAGCATCAAGTCCTGCAAGACGTCCTCGGCGAGCTCGGACAGGACGGCGGCCAGCCACTGCCGGATCTGGGCCAGCGGCGGAACCGGCGTGGTCAGGTCGACGCTGATTCTGGCGGCGAGCGCGTTCTCCGACGAGGTCATGTGACCGTCCCCCAGTACTTCAGGCCGTCCCACCTGTTCGAAACGGCCCCGGCCCGACCGGATACCCCGTGGTCCTGGCACGCACACATCGCACCCGGCCCGCGCGCCGAGCACATGCCGCACTACGGATCGTGATCTACCCTTGCTTTCCGTGACAGAGGACACGGTTCCGGTGGACGACCCGGTGGCGGTGCTGCGCGTGGCGGTGGACTCCGCCGTGCAAGCGGTGCTGCGCCTGGACCCTCACCACGCCGACGCCCGGCAGGAGATCGACCGCGTGCTCGCCGGGTTCGCCGCCGCCACCGCCCCGGTGCGGGACCGCCTGCTGGAACTGGCGGAGCGGACACCGAACGGCCCGGTGTCGACCACGCTGGGATTCCTGCGCGACGCCGCCGCCCAGGCCGCCGGCGGTGACGTCCAGGCCGCCCGCGTCTTCCTGCTCGCCGGGCGCACCGCGTTGTTCCGCCTCGCGCGGGCGGGCTCGACCGGCAGTTGATCACGCGGTCAGCCGGAACGGCCCGCCGGTCCACGTCTCCGCGCCGGACAGGGTGTCGCGCGCCAGTTGCTCGAGCACGTCCGACATCCGACCCGCACGGGCGAAGGCGCGCCGCTGCCGATCCGCGCCGCCGCCGTCGGTGTCCAGGGTGGACAGCAGCCGGCGGACCAGGCCGACGTCGTCGAACTGCTCCTCGACCCGGTGCACGAGCCGGTCGAGCAGCAGGCGCGTGGGCACGAGGCGACCGGACAGGACGTCCAGGGACAGACCCGAGAGGCCGTCGCGCGCGGCTCGCCACGTGGCGACGCGCAACACCTCCGTCGGCACGGGCGAGGCCCGCAGACCCCGCCGGAGGTCGGCCAGCGCCGTGCGGACGAGGGCGTGCACCAACGCGGCCAGCAGCACCGCTTCGTCCGCGGTGGCCGCGACGTCGGCGACCCGGACCTCGACGGTCGGCAGGTGCGCGGACGGCCGGACGTCCCAGTAGATCATCCGCCGGTCCCGGGCCGAGCCGGCGGCGACCAGCACGTCGCAGGTGGACTCGTAGTGCGCGGCCGACTCGAAGTAGGGCGGGGGACCGGCGTTGGGCCAGCGCGACCAGACCATGGAGCGCCAGCTCGCGTAGCCGGTGTCCACGCCGTCGGCGAAGGGCGAGTTCGCGGTCACCGCCCCGAGCACCGGCAGCCACGGCCGCAGGTGGTTGCACACCTGCACCGCCGTCTCCAGGTCCGGCACGGCGACGTGCACGTGGCAGCCGCAGATCGACTGCTGGGCGGCGAGGAGCCGGTAGTCCTCGGTGAGCCCGCGGTAGCGGTCGCGGTCGGTGGTAGGTCCGGTCGTTCCACCCACCGGCGGCGTGCCCACGGCCAGCAGCCGGTGACCCAGGGAGTGGGCGACCTCGACGGCCACCATCCGCAGCCCGTTCAGCTGCCGCCGCACGTCGGCGAGGTCGTGGCACACCGGGGTGCGGGTCTCCACCTGCGCCTGGATGAGCTCGACGTCGAGCTCGACGCCGAACCGCCGCCTGGCCGCCTCGACCACCTCGGCGCCGTGCGGCACGGGTTCACCGGTCCGGGCGTCGACCAGCAGGAACTCCTCTTCGACTCCGAGCGTCGGAGCCGTCTCGCCCGCCAGACTGCCCATCGTGGCCTCCGGTGGCTGTTCGGCCCAGGAGCCGTGGGATACCCCGCGCCGAACGGGCCAATCCGTTACGGGAACGAGCCTCGATTCCGACCCTGATGGTCCGATCAGGTGAACCGTCGCTGGATCGCTCAAGTTGACGGGCTGTGGTGCCGAAGAGGGTAGTGAGCGCCGGAGTCCACTACAGGACCCGGCGCTTCGTCGTGTCCGGCTGCGGTCGGCCGTCGATGTGGAGCCTCGAACGTTTCGGCTCCACGTCCTCCGCCCGTCAACTTCCTCAGTCATCTCCTGCGCCATATCGGTGCTGTCTGCGGCAATTGCCAACTGAGACCGCTGCGGGAATCAGGACATCCGGAGCATTGACATGTTTCGTGGAGAGCATCGAAACTTTAGGCGATCGGTACCGGTCGTCGTTCGGTGTTGCCGGCTCCACCACCCTGTCTCAAAGGAGAGCCCTGGTGATCATCAGTTCAGGCCGCGTGAGAGTGCGTTCGGCCGTGCTCGTGTTCGTGGTAGCGGTGTTGGCGTTGGTCGGGACGTTGACGGCGGTGGCGCGGTCGACGACCGCGAGCGCCGCGGGTGATGTCGTGGCGTTGGCGGGTGTGGAGGACGACGGCGCGGACTGCCCGGTCAGCCCGCCCGGCTCGTTCCCGTCGAACTCGCGCCTGCCGGACCCGTTCACCAGGCTCAACGGGCAGCGAATCACGTCGCAGTCGGACTGGCGCTGCCGCCGCGCCGAGATCCGGGAGCTGGCCGAGCGGCACGTCTACGGCGACAAGCCCGCCAAGCCCACCGTCACCGGCACCGTCTCCGGCAGCAACATCACGGTCACCGTGTCCGCCAACGGCCGCAGCGCCTCGTTCTCCGCCGGCGTGCAGCTGCCGTCGGGCACGGGTCCGTTCCCGGCGGTGATCGTCTACGGCGGGTTCGGCGGCGACACTGCCACCATCCGCGCCGCCGGCGCCGCCATCATCAGCTTCGACCCCTACACCGTCGGCCGCGAAGGCACCCCGCGCAACAACAAGCAGGGCGCGTTCTACACCCTCTACGGCAGCACCAGCCCCACCGGCCTGCTCATGGCCTGGGCCTGGGGCGTCTCCCGCATCATCGACGTCATCGAAACCTCCGGCGGCACCACCCTGCGCGCCGACGTCGGCGTCACCGGCTGCTCCCGCTTCGGCAAAGGCGCCTTCGCCGCCGGCGTCTTCGACCAGCGGGTGGCGTTGACCATGCCCATCGAGTCCGGCACCGCAGGCGTCCCGATCTACCGGGGCATCGCCGGCGAAGGCGCCCAGAGCCTGTCCAGCGCCTACGGCGAACAGCCCTGGTTCGGCGACGCCTTCAGCCCCTACACCGGCAACCCCAACACCACCCCCATCGACACCCACTCCCTGGTCGCCATGATCGCCCCACGCGGCCTGCTCATCATGGACAACCCGCACATCGCCAACCTCGGCCCCCGCTCCGCCAGCGTCGCCGCACTCGGCGGCGCAGAGGTCTACAAGGCACTGGGCGCCGGCGCCAACATCACCTACCACTCCAACGTCACCGACGGAAACCACTGCGCCAACCGCACCGAATGGCGCACCCACATCACCCAGACCATCCAGAAACACCTGCTCAAAACCGGCAGCCACACCGGCGTCATCCAGATGCACAGCAAAGCCACCGGCAACCTGTCCCAGTGGCGCGACTGGACCACCCCCACCCTCACCGACAACCCCACCAGCACGACGACGACCACCACAACCACCGGTGACACCACCACGACCACCACCACCAGCACGACCACGACCACCACGTCGCAGCAGCCAGGCCCCGGCACGACCCTGGCCACGGCGGCGAACCGGACCGGTCGTTACTTCGGCACCGCGGTCGCGGCGAACAAGCTGAGCGATTCGACGTACACCGGGATCCTGAACCGCGAGTTCGACGTGGTCACGGCCGAGAACGAGATGAAGATCGACGCGACCGAGCCGTCGCAGGGGCAGTTCAGCTACGCCAACGGGGACCGGATCGTGAACCAGGCCATCGGCCAGGGCAAGCGGGTCCGCGGCCACACGCTGGCGTGGCACTCGCAGCAGCCCGGCTGGATGCAGAACATGTCGGGTACGGCGTTGCGTTCGGCGATGCTGAACCACGTGACGCAGGTGGCCACCTACTACCGGGGCAAGATCTACGCCTGGGACGTGGTGAACGAGGCGTTCCAGGACGGTAGTTCGGGTGCGCGTCGTGACTCGAACCTGCAGCGGACCGGCAACGACTGGATCGAGGCGGCGTTCCGGGCGGCGCGGGCGGCGGACCCGGGTGCGAAGCTCTGCTACAACGACTACAACACCGACGACTGGACGCACGCGAAGACCCAGGCCGTCTACCGGTTGGTGCAGGACTTCAAGCAGCGTGGCGTGCCGATCGACTGCGTCGGTCTGCAGTCGCACTTCAACAGCCAGAGCCCGGTGCCCGGCAACTACCAGACCACGCTGTCGAGCTTCGCGGCCCTGGGCGTGGACGTGCAGATCACCGAGTTGGACATCGAGGGCTCCGGCTCCGCGCAGGCGTCGAACTTCGAGCGCGTGACGAAGGCGTGCCTCGCGGTGACGCGCTGCACCGGCATCACGGTGTGGGGCATCCGCGACACCGACTCGTGGCGCGCCTCGGGCACCCCGCTGCTGTTCGACGGCTCGGGCAACAAGAAGGCCGCCTACACCTCCACGCTCAACGCCCTCAACGGCGGCGTCGTGCCGACCTCCACCACCACGACCACGCAGACGACCCCGACCAGCACCACGACGACCACCGACCAGCCCGGCGGCTGCACCGCGACGTACGCGGAGGGCACGAAGTGGAGTGACCGCTTCAACGGCCAGGTGACCGTCTCGGGGACGAACGACTGGGTGGTGACGGTGACCGTGAGCTCACCGCAGAAGATCATCGCCACCTGGAACGCGAGCACCAGCTGGGACAGCGGCGGCAACGTGATGACCGCACGTCCCAACGGCAACGGCAACGTGTTCGGCTTCACCGTCCAGCACGGTGGGAACTGGAACTGGCCCGGCCTGACCTGCCGCACCGGCTGACGGTTCGAGGATCGGGGGAGGCCCGGCGCGGGTTGCCGGGCCTCCCGCCGCGTTCCCGGGGGAGGACACCGAGCGGCCGGACCACCGCGTGGCGGGCCGTCCTAGTGGCCGCGGGCCTCCATGACCAGCAGCATCAGCGAGAGCAGCAGTTGCAGGACGGCGAGGGACGTGCCCGTGACGGCGGTCCAGTCCAGCCGGTACTCGGTCTTGGTGGCCATCGACAGCACGCCGCAGGCCACCGCGCCGACCGCCAGGACCGTGCCACCGGCCGGGAGCGGCCAGCTGAGCAGGGCGAGGCACAGCGAGATCGGTCCGAGCCAGGCGTCCTTGCCCGGTCGGTCTTTCGCGGGGAGCTGCCGCATCATGCCGTCCATGGTGCCGTGGACCGGATCTCCGGGGCGCACCGCCACCGCCTCCCCGCGTCCGTCACAGCCACCGGTTGCTCTTGAACAGCCGGTACAGGACCAAGCACACGCCCAGCGTCATCGACAGCACCAGCGGGTAGCCGTACTGCCAGCGCAGTTCGGGCATGTGGTCGAAGTTCATCCCGTAGACGCCCACCACCAGGGTCGGCACGGCGATGATCGCGACCCACGCGGAGATCCTGCGCATGTCGTTGTTCTGCTGCAACGACACCTTGGCCAAGGTCGCGTTGACCAGGGTGGTCAGCATCTCGTCGAAGGCGACGACCCGTTCCGCGACGGCGGTGAGGTGGTCGTCGACGTTGCGGAAGTAGGACCGCACCACGTCCGGCACGAGCGGGCCGCACGCGCCCTCGCTGAGCTTGCGCAGCGGCGCCGCCAGCGGCATGACCGCCCGCCGCAGCTCCATGATCTCCCGCTTGACCAGGTACATCTGCTCGACGCCGATCTCGCTGCGCGGCGCGAACACCGCGGTCTCGACCAGGTCGACGTCGCCCCCGAACGCCTCGACCACCTCGATGTAGCCGTCGACCACGCGGTCGGCGATCTCGTGCAGCACCATCGCCGGTCCCGCCGTCAGGAGGTGCGGCGCGGCCTCCAGCTGACGGCGCACGTCACCCAGCTCCGAGTGGTGGCCGTGACGGACCGTGACCACGTAGTCGCGGCCGAGGAACACCATGATCTCCCCGGACTCCACGATCTCGTTCGCCGTCGTCGGCGACTCGTGCTCCACGAACCGCAGGGTCTTGAACACCATGAACAGGTTGTCGTCGTAGCGGTCGAGCTTGGGGCGCTGGTGGGCGTGCACGGCGTCCTCGACGGCGAGCTCGTGCAGCCCGAACGCCTCGGCGACGTCGCGGATGCGTTCCTCGTCCGGCTGGAACAGCCCGACCCAGACGAACCCGACCCCGCGCGCCCGGACCTCGGCGACCGCGTCGACGGGCGACCAGTCACCGGGCAGCCGCACGCCGTCGACGTAGATCGCGCACGCCACCACGGCGTCCGGCTTCCCGTCCGGTACTTCGCCGTCGGCGACAGGGCTCACCATGCCGATGATCCTGCCGCACCCGATTCCCGGACGGGTGGTGGGCACGAATGCGCGTTCGAACCGCGTCGACGACGGCTCGGCCGCGCCAGGCCGGCCGGACGCCCGATCCAGTCACCAACGTGCTCGCCCGAGGCCGACTGCGGACCACTCCGGAGGTCGGTGCGGGGGTCCGCAACCTGAACGGGTGGTTCGAGGGCTCCGAGACCGCCTGGGGACGTTAAGTTTCCCCGTGTGAAGCGATCCGTTTGGGTAGTCGTGCTCGCCTTGGTGGCCGGGTTGGTGACGCCGGTGCCGGCGCTGGCGGTGGCGCGGACGCCGGGGGAGTGCGCGGCGTCGTTGGACTGCACGGCCGCCGAGATCGACCGGATGGCCATGGCGGACCGGCTGGAGTTCCTCCGGTTGTTGCAGAGCGGTCCCGCCGCGGGACTGGGCGCGGCGGACCGCTGGCGCAACATCGAGGGCGTGCTGTCGTTCTTCCTCGACCACGGGCTCGGCGCGCCCGGCACGTGGATCTCGCACGTCGACGCGGGAATCCTGGAGGGCATCGAACGCGGTGTCGCGCTCGCGCTGGGCCGGTCGACCGACGACTTCGGCAACCCCGGTTCGGCGCGGTGGGCCGACTACCTGACCCGGCTGCACCGGGGCGAGCTGGGCGTTCGCAACGTCCACGACCGGGCGTGGAGCGAAGCGGAGCAGGCCTCGACCGAACACGGCGCCGCGGTGGCCGAGCGGGTGCACGGGATCGCGCCGACGGCGGTGGAGCGCCGGTTCTTCCTGTTCTCGGAGTTCTACCGGTGGACCCTGCGCAACCGCCCGGCGGCGCTGGACCTGCTGCTGGTCTACGCCGCGCTGCTCAACCCCGTGCTGGTCGTGCGGCGGGTGCCGTTCCTGGACTGGTTGACCGACGTGCGCGAGTCGGCGCCGTCGCGCAAGGGGTCCGAGATCGCCTACGCCTACGCGCGGCTCGACCCGGTCAACGGGGTGTTCGGCACCGTGGACCTCCTGCTCGCCTACATCCCGGAGCTGTACGAGGAGTTCGCGGCCACCCGGTAGGGCTAGCGGAGGCGGCTGAGCGCCGTGTCGAGGACCTCACGGCTGTCCACCAGCAGCGCTTCCGCCGCGGTGCGGCCGGTCGTGGCCAGGTAGGCGTCCACGAGCCGGTTGCCGACGGCGTACCCGGCGCCGGTGGGCAGCCCGACGGGAGTCGCGCCGTAGCGGGCGGCGGCCTCGTCACCGTGCACCCACGCGGTGAAGTTCCGCATCCCGGTGACGTCGAGGCCGGTGACGACCTTGGCGAACACCGCGTCGTCGCGCAGGTGCGGCACGCCGATGCGGGTGTGCCCGAGCTCGTCGCCGTGCAACTGGCGGGCGAACGCGTCGGCGAGCCCCTCGGACACCACGTGCTCGCCCACGGTGACCGTCGCCGGGTCCCACACGACGGCGCCGGGCCCGTAGCGGAGGTTGTGGTTGAGCTCGTGGACCGCCGTCGCCTCCACCCGCGCCAGGTTCTCCGGGTAGGGCCAGAAGTTCAGGAACACGTGCCCGGACACGCTGCCGTTCGCCGTCATGCCCAGGTTCGGGCCCATGAAGTGCGCGTCACCGGGATCGCCGAGGACGATGAGCACGGTGATGTCCGGCACGGTGAGGCCGGGCGTCGCGGCGAGCTGCACGGCCAGGGCGTCGTTCAGGGCGCGCTCGACCCGGCGCCACGCGTCGGCGTCGTGCAGCGCCTCCAGCGCCTCGCGGCACCGCGCCTCGTCGCGGTCGAGCGGGAACCCGGAGCCCAGCCGGTGCATCGCGACGAGGTCCACCTCGCCGGGGAAGTGCCGGTACATGCCCGCCGCCGGTTCGAGCATCGCCTCCAGCAACGCGGGCCGCTCGACGTGCGGCGACCGCAGGACCTCGCACATGGCGGGGTAGGTGTCCAGGACCGTGATCGTCATGTCCGGTGACGCTAGGCGTTCCAGCGACTGGAACTTCAAGTCCTGCGGGACACCTCGACGGCCACGTCGATCCGACAGCGGCCGACGGCCGGTCCGTCACGGCGGAGGCCCACCGGCCGCGACGGCACCCACCCAACCAGGGCTGGCACGTGGAGGCCGTCGCCTGATCGGGTGCCACGCCCGGTCCGCGCCGGTCGGCGTCCACATCGGACGCCGACCGGCGCGGCAGGTCAGGCCGGGGAGGGTTTCGCTCCCACCGGGTCCGGCTCGCCGGCCTCGTCCAGGAAGCCGCCGGACTGGTGGCGCCACAGCTTCGCGTAGGAGCCGTCCGCGTCGAGCAGTTCGGCGTGCGTGCCCTGCTCCACGATCCCACCCCGGTCCAGCACGATCAGCCGGTCCATCCGCACGACCGTGCTCAGCCGGTGCGCGACGACGAGCGCGGTGCGGCCTTCCACCAGCCGCCACAGCGCCTGCTGGACCAGCACCTCGCTCTCCGAGTCCAACGCGCTGGTCGCCTCGTCCAGCAGCAGGATCGGCGCGTCGCGCAGGATCGCCCTGGCCAGCGCGACCCGCTGCCGCTGCCCGCCGGACAGCTTGATGCCGCGTTCGCCGACCATCGTGTCGAACCCGTCGGGCAGCGCGTCCGCGAACTCCGTCACGTGGGCGGCGTCGGCGGCGCGGCGGATCTCGGCGTCGGTCGCGCCCGGCCGGGCGAAGGCGATGTTCTCCCGCAGCGTCCGGTGGAACATGGCCGGGTCCTGCGGCACGTAGGCGATCAGGCTGCGCAGGTCGGCCTGGCGCAGGCGCGCGATGTCCTGGCCGCCGATGAGGATGCGGCCCTGGTCGACGTCCATCAGCCGCAGCAGCAAGCGGGTGAGCGTGGTCTTGCCGCCACCGGAGCGGCCGACCAGCCCGATCCGGGTGCCCGCCGGGATGTCCAGGTCGAGACCGGTGAACAGCGGCTTGCCGCCGCCGTGCGCGAACTCCACGCGGTCGAACCGCACTCCGGAGTCCTCGACCCGCAACGGCTCCGGGACCTCCGGGTCGACCACCGTCGGATCGTCGAGCAGCAGTTCGGTGAACTGCGCGGCCTCGGTGAGCGCGCTCTCGAACCGCCGATATATTTGGTTGAACTCGAACATGATCCGCGTCGCGTTGGTGAAGTACGCGAACGTCACCACGATCGCCTCCACGCCGAGCCCGCCGCTGACCCCCACGGCGACCGCGAGGCCGAGCGCGTTGGTCAGCACGGACAGCGGCGCGACCACGGTGTCGATGCGCAGGTTGCCGTAGTCCCACGACCGCAGCGCCAGCACCCGCGTCTCGGCGGCCCGGCTCCGGTGCTCCGCGCTCTCGCGCTCCTCGGCGGCGAACGCCCGCACCGTCTCCATGTTCATCAGCGTGTCGGCCACGTGACCGGACAGCCGCGCGTAAGCGGCCTCGCGCTCGGCGACCAGGCGCTGGCGGCGGCGGATGAGCGGCGCGACCACGAATCCCGTCACGAGGATCAGGCCGAGCAGCACCACGACGAGCAGCGGGTGGTAGCTCCACAGCACGACGCACGCGAAGCCGAGCGGGATGACGTTGGCGACGATCTTGAACGCCACCGTGTCGACGAACTCCTCGAACCGCGACGCGAAGCTGAGCACGCGCTTGGTGAGCGAACCGGCGAAGTTGTCGTGGAAGAACGCCGCGTCCTTGCCGAGCAGCGCGTCCATGCCGGAGGTGGACAGGTGCTCGATCCCGCGTCCGTCGGTGCGGTTGAGGCAGTGGACGCCGATGCGCCACAGCAGCTCCGCGAGGAGCATCAGCCCGGCGAAGACCAGCACGTACGGCAGCACGGTGGCGAGACCGGCGTCGCCGTCCCCCGCGAGGCGACCCGCGAGCGCGCCGACCGCCAGTGGCGTCAGGTAGAGCAGGCAGGTGTTGCCCAGCGCGGGCAGCACGAGCGCGCCCACCGCGAGCAACCGGTGCCGGCGTAACTCCCGCCCGTACAGGCGCAAGGCGAGCAGCACCGCTGTTCTGCGCTTGTTGACGGGTTCTTCGGACCTTGGCGCAGCCATCCGACTCCTTTCGGGGGCACCTTGGCGTTGTCGATGTTGCCCCACCGGACCGGGTGACGGCGATCGAATAACGGCGTCCCCTTCGCCGGCACGGGCGGTGGCGGAGGGTCGGGGACGTGCGCAGCGGTGTGGCGCAGTTGTTCATCACCAGTCAAGACGGTTATGAATCAGCGGGACGTTCCTCACCTGGCAGACTGGTTGCGTGGAGCACGCCTTCCCCTGCGGGGACCTCGCGCTGGACTTCGTGGGCACCCTCCGGGCCCGGCGGAGCCCGGCGCCGCAAGAGGCGCTGAACACCCCGCGCGCCCTCGACGCGTGGTTCGTCGAGTCCGGGGTGGCCGACGCGGCGCCGGGTGGTGACGCGTCGGACCTCGCCGCTGCCGTGGCTCTCCGCGAGTCGATCTACGTGCTCGTGCGTGCCCGGCTCGTCGGCGAGCGGGACGACCCCGCGTCGGTCGACCTGCTCAACCGGGTGGCGGCCCTTCCCCCGGCGGTGCCCGGGCTCGGGCCGAACGGGCGGGTGCTCACGGCGACGGCGGAGCAGGCGCTGTCCTCCGTGGCCCGGCACGCGATCGGGGTCATCGGTGGCCCGGCGGCGGACCTGCTCAAGGAGTGCGGCCGTCCGGGGTGCACGCAGGTCTACGTCGACTCCTCGCGCGGCTTCCGCCGGGAGTGGTGCGCGATGGCCTCCTGCGGCAACAACATGAAAGCGCTGGCGCACCGCGCTCGGCGACGCGGCAACCCGCCGCTGCGCCCGTCACGTCTGGTGGCCGGGTGATGCCGCTGTTCGGGCGGGACGCCGAGCTGAAGGCCCTGGCCGAGCTCGTGGACGGTCCGGTGGGACGCGGCGGTGTCCTGCTGCGCGGTGAAGCGGGCATCGGCAAGTCCGCCCTCGTGGCGGCAGCCGTCGACGCGGCGGTGATCGCCGGGCTGCGGGTGCTCGGGACGACGGGGGCGGAGGGCGAGCAGAACCTGCCCTATGCCGGGTTGCACCAGCTGCTGCACCCGATCCGGGCAGGGGTGGCCGGGCTGCCCGGACCGCAGCGGGACGCGCTGCGCACCGCACTCGGGCTCGCCGACGGCGGCCAACCGGGCGCGTACCTCGTCGGGCTCGCCGCGTTGACCCTGCTCGCCGAGGAGTCCGCCGACCGGCCGCTGCTGGTCGTGGCCGAGGACGTGCACTGGCTCGACCGCGCGACCCTCGACGTGCTCGCGTTCGTGGCGCGCCGGATCGAGTCCGAACCGGTCGTGCTGCTCGCGACCCTGCGCGACGGCGAGCCGTCGCCGTTGCTGGACGCCGGGCTGTCGCCGATGGCCGTCGGTCGGCTGCCGCACGAGGCCGCGGCCGGGTTGGTGGACTCGGTCGCACCCGGCCTCGCGCCGGCGGCACGGGAACGGGTGTTGGCACAGGCGGCGGGGAACCCGCTGGCGCTGGTCGAGCTGCCGTCGGTGGTGGGACCGGACGGGCCGGACCCGGTGCTGCCGCTGACCGACCGGCTGCAACGCGCGTTCACCGCGCGGGTCGCCGCCCTGCCCGCCCCCACCCGGGTCGCGCTGCTGGTGGCGGCGCTGAACCAGGGCGACCTGGTGCCCGAGACCCTGGCGGCCGCGGACCTGGTCCTGGGCGCTGCCGCCGGGTCGGAGGTGGTCGCGCGGGGTGCCGAGAGGCCGGCGGCTCCGGGTTCGGCGGCTGCTGGTTCGGCGGTCGAGGCGGACTCCTCGGCGCTGGACACCTACGCGCTGGACACCTGCGGGTCGGACATCTTCGCGCCGGCCGTCGAGTCCCGGTTGATCGAGGTCTCCGACGCGGTGACGACCTTCCGGCACCCGCTCATCCGCTCGGCCGTGCCGGCGGCGGCGACGGCCGCCGAACGCCGGCAAGCGCACCTGGCCCTCGCCGAGACCCTCGCCGCCCAGCCGGACCGCCGGGCCTGGCACCGGGCCGCCGCGACCTCCGGCCCCGACGAGGACGTGGCGACCGAGCTGGAGCAGACGGCGGAACGCGCCCGTCGTCGGGGCGGGCCGGCCGCCGCCATCGCCGCGCTGGAGCAGGCGGCCCGGCTGAGCGGGTCGCGGTCCCGGCAGGCGGTCCGGCTGGTGCGCGCCGCCGAACTGGCGGTCGAGGCGGGCCGGCGCGACACGGCCGAACGGCTGGTGCGCGACGCGCGAGCCCTGGACCTCACCCCACGCCTGCGGGCCACCGCCGGCTGGGTGCTCAGCGGCTTCGAGGACGGCGTCCGGGAAGACGTCTCGCGAGTGGCGGAGCTGGGCGAGCTGGCCGCGTCGGTCGCCGATGACGGACAGGTCGACACCGCCGCTCGAATCCTCTGGGGCGCCGCCATGCGGTGCTTCTGGGTGGAACCGGGCCCCGACGCACGCCGTTCGCTGCTGGAGGTGGTGGACCGGTTGCCGATCAGCCCGACCGAGCCGGCCGCGGTCGCCGTCGCCGCGTACGTCGCGCCGTTCGAGCGAGGCGCCGCCGTGCTGGCCGAGCTGCGCGCGTTGGTCGGCGTCACCGGCACGGACCCGGAGGTCGACCGGTACCTGGGCAGTGCGTCGTTGCAGGTCGGCGCGTTCGACCTGGCGGCACGCTTCTCCTCGGCGGCGGTGCCGGGGCTGCGTGCCGAGGGCCGACTGGGGGTGCTGGCCCGGGCGTTGGCGGTGGAGGCGTGGTGCCGGACGCGGCTCGGCGACCTGACCGCGGCCGTGCCGGCCGCGGCCGAGGCGGCGAGCCTGGCCCGCGAAACCCGGCAGCCGTTCATGCACGGGTTGGCCACGGCCGTCCAGGCGGAGATCGCCGCGTTGCGCGGTGATCACGCCCGCGCGGCGAAGCTGGCCGGCGAGGCGGAACGGGTCGGCCTCGCCGCGGGCGCACGCCCGGTGCTGGCCACCGTGCGGCTCGCGACCGGGATCTCGGCGCTGGGCGAGGGCCGCTTCGAGGACGCGTTCGCGGACCTGAGCCGGGTGCACGACCCCGCCGACCCGGCCTACCACCTGGCCCTGCGCGCCTACTGCCTCCCCGAGCTGACCGAGGCCGCCGTACGGGCCGGGCGGACCGACGCCGTGCGGGACGTCGTGCGCGACCTGGAGCCGACGGCCGCGGCGACGCCCTCGCCGGCGCTGCACATCGGGCTGCGGTACGCGCGTGCCGTGCTCGCGCCCACCGACGAGGCCGAGCCGTTGTTCGCGCTCGCGTTGCGGGCGGACCTGATCGGGTGGCCCGCCGAACGGGGCCGCGTCCACCTGGCGTTCGGCGAGTGGCTGCGCAGGCAACGGCGGGTGGTCGAGTCCCGGGCCCACCTGCGCACGGCCAGGGACACCTTCGACGCGCTGGGCATGACCCCGTGGGGCGAACGCGCCCGGTGGGAGTTGCGCGGCGCGGGGGAGTCGAGCCCGAACCGGGACCCGGACGCGCGGGAGAGGCTGACACCGCACGAGCTGGGCATCGCGCGGCTGGCCGCCGAGGGCCTGACCAACCGGGAGATCGGGCAACGGCTGTTCCTGTCGCACCGGACGGTCGGCACCCACCTGCACCGGATCTTCCCGAAGCTGGGCGTGACCTCCCGCGTCGACCTGGGCAAGGCGCTCGACGCCCTGTCCGCGACTACCGCCGGAGGCTGAGCCCCACCCCGGCGCACGCGCCCGATCCCCGGCCGGGCGCGTGCGTCCACTGTGGTGCGACGGCGGAGGTCAGACCGCGGTGGCGGCGAGGGTGACCTCGATGTTGCCGCGGGTCGCCTTCGAGTACGGGCAGACCTGGTGCGCGCCGTCGACCAGCTCCTCGGCGGTCGCCTGGTCGACGCCCGCCACCTCAAGCAGGAGCACCGCGCTGAGCTCGAACTCGCCCGCGGTGGTGTCGTGGTGCAGCGTGATCTCGGCGACGACGGCGAGGTCCGTCGGGCGGACCTCCTTCTCCGCCGCCACCCGGCGCACCGCGCCGACGAAGCAGGACGCCCACCCGGCGGCGAACAGCTGCTCGGGGTTCGTCGCGCCACCCGCGCCGCCGAGCTCCTTCGGCACGGCGAGGGCGACGTCGAGCACGCCGTCGTCGGAGGACGCACGGCCCCCGTTGCGGCCTTCCGCGGTGGACGTGGCGACTGCGGTGTACGTGACTTCGGACATCGGACTTCCTCTGCGGTCTCGGGAGGTTCGTGCGTCGGGAACCGCGGTGCTCGGACTTCACCGCGGCGCCCGGACCGACACTAGGAACGCGGTGCGGCCCCCGGCGACCGTCGGACGACGTCATGCGCGTACGTCATCCCCAGGGCCGTGCCCGGAGCAGTTCGCGCGCGTGCTCGCGGAAGGCGTCGGTGGCGGGGTGGGTCGGATCGCGTGGCCAGACCACCCGCACCGCCACGGGCCCGGTGTCGGCGATGGGCACGTAGCGGACGCCGGGGTGCGGCTGGCTGTGCGCGGTCGCCTCGGTGGTGACCCCGATGGCGTCACCGGTGGCGATCGCGGTGAGCCACTCGTCGGCGTTGGCGACGTCGAGCGCGTCAGGGCGGTGCGCGGTCGGCCACAGGTCGACGCTGGTGCTGGAGGCGGTGGCGCAGATCGCCACGGGCCGGTCGGCGAGGTCGTCCAACCGGACCACGCGTGCTCGCGCGAACGGGTGGTCTTCGGGCACGGCGGCCACGCGCTGTTCGAGGTAGAGGTCGGCGGACGCCAGCTCACGATCCGGCGCCGACGGCGAGCGCACGAACGCCACGTCGATCTCACCCCGCCGAAGCGCCCCTTCGGGGTCGTCCGGCCGGAACACCCGCAGCTCCGCGTCGGGCCGTGCGCGCCGCCAACCGCGCAGCAACGGCACCGTGTGCCTGCCGAGCGCCGCCCAGGCGAACCCGACCCGCAGCGCCCGCTGCCCGGCCGCGACCTCGGCCAGCGCGTCGTCCACCTGGGTGAGGATGCGGGTGGCGTGCGCCAGCAGCCTGGCGCCGGCCTCGGTCAGCGCCAGGCTGCGGGTGGTGCGCTCGACCAGGCGGGTGCCCAGCCTGCTCTCCAACTGCTCCAACGTGCGGGACAGCGCGGGCTGGCTGATGTGCAGCACGGCCGCCGCACCGGTGATCGTGCCCTCGTTGCCGATCGCCGCGAACGCCCGCAGGTGCCGCAACTCCACATTCATGACCGTGGAGCATAAGTGCTGCGCAGACGGCATTTCACGGATGGTGGCGATCGGCTCTAGCGTGATCGTCATGAAGATCCTCCTCATCGGTGCCGGCGGCACGCTCGGCACGGCCGTCCACACGACCCTGACCGAGCGCGGCCACGAGGTCCTCACCGTCGGGCGCTCCGGCGGCGACCTGCGCCACGACTTCACCGACCCGGCGCAGATCACCGAGCTGTACGAGCGGGCGGGCCGCGTCGACGCGGTGGTGAGCGCGGCGGGCGACGTGCCGTGGAAGCCGATCACCGAGATGACCGCGCAGGACTACCTGGACGCGTTCCGGGGGAAGGTGCTGAGCCAGCTGGAACTCGTCCGGCAGGGCGTGGGCCGGATCGCGGAGCGGGGCTCGTTCACGCTCATCACCGGTGTCCTGGCGCGCGAGCCCGTGCCGACCGGCAGCGCGGCGTCCATGGCGAACGGCGCGGTGGAGGCGTTCGTGCGGGCGGCGGCGATCGAGATCGCACCACAGCGCGTGAACGCCGTGAGCCCGACCGTGTTCACCGAGAGCCTCGACGACTACGGCGACTTCTTCCCCGGCATGGAGGCGGTCGACCTGGCGAAGGTCGCGCGGGCCTACGTCCGGTCGGTCGAAGGTGCGCAGACGGGTCAGGTCTACGTGTTGTAGGAGCGTTCGGAGCAACGGTCGTGCGATCATATGCGCGCGATGAACGACCGTGATGCCGCCGGAGAGGTCGACAGCGTGCTCACCGCGCTGGTCGATCCGACGCGCCGTCAGCTGCTCGACCTGCTCGCGGCGCAGGGGGAGGCGACCGCGACGAAGCTGGCCGAACAGCTCCCCGTGACGCGGCAGGCGGTGGTCAAGCACCTCGCCGTCCTGGACGCCGCCGGGCTCGTCTCCGGCGGCCGGGTGGGGCGTGAGGTGCGCTACTCGGTGCGACCGGCGGCGCTCGACGCGACGGCGCGGTGGATGGCCTCGTTGGCGGCCGACTGGGACCGGCGGTTGGCGACCATCAAGCGCATCGCCGAGGCGGCGGAGCGGGACGCGCGCAGTTCTTGACGCGCGCGTCGTCGCGCGTGACGGGCGGACAGGCGGCGGGCGGCGGGCGGTGAGGATGCGTGGGGCCGGGTGGTGGCGCGGCCGGTAGCGGTGTGGTCATCGGTGGCGGTGGCGTGCACGTGCGGGTCCGTTCAGCTCTTCCCGAGGTCGCGCAGGGTGGCCGTCACCCCGTCCTGGTCGATCCGGCGCACCGCGTCGGCCAGCAGCGCGCGGAACACGCGTGACTCGCGCAGCGGCAGCGGCAAGGTGAGCACCGGGAAGTCCTGCTGGTGCAGGAAACCGGCGAGGGCCAGGCAGATCAGGCGTGGCTCGATGCCCATGACCAGCAGGTCGACCGCCGGGTCCAGCAGCCGTTGGGGCAGCTTGCGCAGCGCGTCGCCGGCGATCTGGTCCAGCCGGTGGGTGAGCCGCGGGTTGGCCAGCCGGGTCAGCAACGCCTCGACCTCCCGCTCGTCCGGGCACCGGTCGAACCGGCGCAGCGACGGGCCGGTCTCGGCGCGCAGCAGCCGTTCGGCGAAGCGCGCGAACTCGGGACGGCCCAGGGCGTCGGCGGTGCTCGTGCAGCCGGCCAGCAGGCCGAGGTGGGCCAGCGCCGAGTGCGTGCCGTTGACCAGCCGCAGCTTCGCGGCCTGGTGCGGCGCGATGTCCGCCACCAGCTCCGCGCCTGCCTCGTCCCAGGCCGGGCGCCCGGCGGCGAAGTCGTCCTCCACCACCCACCGGCGGTGCGGTTCGCCGACCACCGCGGCCAGGTCCGCCAAGCCGAGGACCTCGGCCACGCGGGCGAAGTCGGCAGCCGTGGTGGCGGGCACGATCTGGTCCACCACGGTGGACGGGAACCGCACGTGCTCGTCGACCCACTCGGCGAGGTCGCCCTCGCCGCGCCGGGCGCAGAACTCGCCCACCAGGCGCGCGACCAGGCGACCGTTGTCGGGCAGGTTGTCGCAGGAGACGACGGTCAGCCCGGGGTGCCCGCGGTCACGGCGGCGCCGGAGACCGGCGACCAGCTGCCCGACGGGCGTGCGCGGCGGTCCGCCCGCGAGGTCGGCCACCACGTCCGGGTCGCCGGCGCGCAACCGACCGGTGACCGGGTCGTGCCGGTAGCCGGCCTCGGTGACGGTCAGCGTGACCACGCGGGTGTCCGGTTCGGACAGCACCGTCGCCAACCGGTCCGGCTGCTCCGAGGCCAGCAGCACCTCGCGCACGCTGCCGACCACGCGCAGCCGGTCGTCCGCGGCGCTCCGCTCGGTCACGGTGAACAGGTGGTCCTGCTCGACCAGCGCGTCGACCAGCCGTCCGTTGCGCTGCGCCACGGCGCAGATGCCCCACGGCCCGGGTGACACGCGCATGGCCTCCTGCGTCAGCACCGCCTGGTGCGCCCGGTGGAACGCGCCGAGTCCGATGTGGACGATGCCGACCGGCGCGCTCGGCAGGTCGGCCGCCAGCCACCCGGGCAGCCGGGCCGCCGACAGGCGGGGTCGGGTCACCGCCGCGCCACCCCCGGGGCGTCGGCGGCGGCGATGTCGACGTCCTTGCCCTCCGCCGACAGCAGGAACGCCACGAACGACACGATCGCCGTGCCGATCATCCACAGCGCGACCGGCCAGCCCTTCCCGCCCGCCTGCGCGACCAGCGCGGCGGCCACCAGCGGCGAGAACCCGGCCAGCGCCGCCCCGATCTCGCGGGACGCGGCGAACCCGGTGTAGCGGACGCGCGCGCCGAACAGCTCGGCGTAGAACGCGGGCTGCACCGCGATCATCGGCGCCAGGCCGAACGCCGTCGCCACCACCAGCGCCACCCAGATCAGCACCGGCTCGCGCGTGTCGAGCAGCAGGAAGAACGGGAACGCGAACGCCGCCGTGAACACCACGCTGAACAGGTTGAGCGGTCGCCGCCCGATCCGGTCGGACAACGCGCCGTACACGGGTTGCAGCACGATCACGACCACACCGAACGCCACCACGCCGGTCAGCCCGACCCAGCGGGGCAGCGCGAGCGACTTGGTGACGTAGGCGAGGCTGTAGGTGGCGTAGATGTAGACGACCGCGGTGTCGCAGATGTGCGCGCCGATGCCGATCAGGAAGTTGCGCGGGTAGCGGCGCAGCGCGTCGAAGACGGGCAGCTCCACCGTGGTCCGCTGCCTGGCCATGCGCTGGAACACGGGCGACTCGGCGACCCGCAGCCGAACGTACAGCGCGACCGCGATCAGCGCGAAGCTGAACAGGAACGGGACGCGCCACGCCCAGTCCAGCACGCTCTGCCGGGGCAGCGTCTCGACCAGCAGGAACACCAGCGTGCCCGACAGCAGGCCGAGCTGGACGCCGGTCTGCGCGAACGACGTGAAGAACCCGCGCCTGCGCGCCGGCGCGTGCTCGGCCAGCAGCGTGGACGCGCCGCCGAACTCCGCTCCCGCGCCGAGGCCCTGGCACATCCGCAGCACGGTCAGCAGGATCGGCGCGGCGACGCCGATGGAGGCGTAGGTGGGCAGCAGGCCGATCAACCCGGTCGACACGCCCATGACCAGGGTCGTGATGACGAGGGTCGACCGGCGGCCGATGCGGTCGCCGAGGTG
Source organism: Actinosynnema sp. CA-299493 (assembly GCF_050946825.1). NCBI lineage: Bacteria > Bacillati > Actinomycetota > Actinomycetes > Pseudonocardiales > Pseudonocardiaceae > Actinosynnema > Actinosynnema sp. CA-299493. The sequence continues at coordinate 5,092,826 of NZ_CP191993.1, read as the reverse complement.
GCCGAACACGAAGCCGCCCAGCGGCCGGACCGCGAAGCCGACGCCGAACGTCGCGAACCCCACGATCACGCCGGTCGCCGGGTCCTCGGTGACGAAGAACAGCTCGTTGAACACCAGCGTCACGGCGAAGCCGTAGATGAAGAAGTCGTACCACTCCAACGCGGTGCCGACCACGGACGCGGCGACGACCCGGCGCAACTGCTCGCCGTTCGCGGGTTCGTCGCGCACCGCGTCGTGCTCGGCGGCGGTGCGACCGGTGGCCGTGTGCTCGGCTTCCGCGTGCTCGGCGCCTGCGTGCTCGGCCGCGGTGTGGTCGGCGGCTCCGGTCATGGCGTTCCCTCCTTCGCCTTGAGCAGGCCGTGCAGCTCGCGCCAGGTCTCCTCGGGCATCGGGATCCCGTCGCGCAACCGGGTGCGGCGGGTGCGGGCCTCCGGTTCGCCCGGCACCAGCACCTCGCCGCCGCCCTGGGCGGGCGGGGTGCCGGCCAGCTCGCGGCAGAACAGCTCCGCCTGCTCGCGGAACCGCTCGACGGGGGTGAGCGAGCCGATGTCGACGGCCACCAGCACGGTGCCGAACCCGCCTCGGTAGCCGGGGAGGCTGCCGATGCCCATGCCGGTGAGCAGGCCGCCCACCACCTCGATCAGCACGCTCAGGCCGTAGCCCTTGTGCCCGCCGAACGGCAGCAGCGCCCCGCCCGCGTAGAAGTCGCCCGGGTCGGTGGTCGGCCGTCCGTCCGGGTCGAGCACCAAGCCCTCCGGCACGCGTTCACCGCGGTCGCGGGCCACCGCGAGCTTGCCCTCGGCCACGCCGGAGGTGGCCCAGTCGACCACGATCGGCGGGCGGTCCGCCGCGCGTGGCGCGGCCCAGGCGAGCGGGTTGGTGCCCAGCCGCCGTTCCCGGCCGCCGTAGGGCGCGACGGTGGCGTCGGCGTTGCCGAACGCGAGCGCGACCAGGTCGTGCTCGGCCAGGAAGCCGACGTACTCGCCGAGCCTGCCGACGTGGTTGCAGTCCTGGATCACCGCGACGCCGCTGCCGTGCGTGCGGGTCAGGGCGCGCAGCTCGCGGGTGGCGACGCCGGCGGCGATGCGGCCGAGCGCGCGGTTGCCGCGGACCACGACCGTGCCGGGGCGCGGGTGGTCCACGCCGGGGCGGGCGCGCGGGTCGATCCGGCCGGTGCGGATGCGGGCCACGTAGTCGACGAGCCTGCGCACGCCGTGCGAGTCGTGGCCGGTCAGGTTCGACTCCACCAGCGAGCCGGCGACCGCCTTGGCGTCGACGAGGTTCGTCCCGGCGTCGAGCAGGATGCGGACCGCGAGCTTCCCGAGTTCGCTCGACGTGACCTTCATGCGTTCCGCCTGACGGAATGGGGTTCCATCGACATGGCACCACCATGTCACGGCTCTACCCGCCTTGTGAAGCGAGTCACAGGGTGATTCGGTTCAGTCGGCGCCCAGCGCGCGCGAGACCTCGGCGGCCGCGCGCACGACCAGCCGCGGCAAGTCCTCGGGCGCCTCGGCGAGGTCGACCAGGGACGCCGCCGACAGACCGCCGACCACCTCGCCGGTGTGGTTGACCACGGCCGCGCCGACCGCCCGCACGCCGGCCTCGTTCTCCTCGTGGTCCTCGGCGTAACCGCGTTCGCGGACCGCGGCCAGCTCGGCGAGCAGGGCGCGTTCGTCGGTGATGGTGCGCCCGGTGCGGGCGGGCAGGCCCGTGCGCCGGGCCAGGGCCCGGACCTCGTCGTCGGGCAGGGAGGCCAGGATCGCCTTGCCGATGGACGTGCAGTGCAGGCGCAGGCTCATGCCGACGCGGGAGGCCAGGTGGTAGGGCCGCGCGCCCTCCACCTTGGCCACGTACACCGCCTCGTCGCCGGACAGCAGCGCGAAGTGGACCGTCCACCCGGTCCGCTCCTGGAGGTCGCGCAGCGTCGGCCGGACGTGCTCGGCGACGTCGAGGCGCTGGAGGAACCGGCCGGCGAGGCTGAGGATGCGCGGGCCGCCGACGTAGCCGCCCCGCCCGTCGGCCCGCGCGAAACCGCGCTGGACGAGGGTTTGCAGGATGCGGTGCACGGTGGGCTTGGGCAGGCCGGAGGCGTCGGCGATGTCGGCGATGCGCGAGTGGTCGGCGAGCGCTTCCAGGACGCTCAGCGTCTTCTCGGCCGCGGACAGCGGTGCGTCGCCACTCATGGCCTCAATGTAGGCCAGGTTCGATCACCGCGACCGGTGCCCGCTGGTCAGCGGTGGGTCTTGCGCGGCGTGACGACCGTGGTCAGGCCGTCGAGGAGGCGTTCCAGGCCGAAGTCGAACAGCGACTCGAGGTCGACTTCCGCGCCCGGTTCGGCGACCCGCGCGATGTGCGCGACCAGCGGGCCGTCGACGGAGAGCCGAGCCGTCATCCACTGCTTGCTGGTCATCCCGGTGTCCAGCTCCGCGCCGGCCTCGTTCTCGATGTTCACCGCCGTGCCGCGCACGTGGTTGACCAACGCGGCGTAGACGTGCAGGCGGGTGCGCTGGTCCAGCCCGAGGCCGTCGAGCGCCCGCAACGTCCACCCGGCGTACGCGAGCAGTCCCGGCAGCGTGGCCGGCCGGACGATCGACACCAGTCGCGGCAGCCAGGGGTGGCGCTGGTAGGCCTCCCACTGGAGCCGGGCGGCGACCCTCAGGTGGGAACGCCAGCCGGGCGGCGGCTGCGGGTAGTCGATCTCGGCGAACGCGGCGTCGGCGATGAGCTGGGCGAGGTCGGTGTCCAGGTGCCGGCGCAGGGTCTCGGTGGCGACGCCGAGCCTGACCGCGACCGCCCGGGGGGACAGCGCGGCCAAGCCGTCGGCGTCGGCGATGCCCATGGCCACCCGGACGACGCGGTCGCGGTCGAGACCGCCGGTCGACCGCGACGGCAGCCTGCGACGGGCCACCACGGCGCCGACGCGGGAGGTCGACTCGATGGCGCCGGCCTGCTTGAGCGCTGCCAACGCCTTGGTGGCGGTGGCCATGGCGACGCCCCACTCGCGCATGATCGCCCTGGTGGTGGGTACCGGGTCGCCGGGCCGCAGCTCTCCGTCGGCGATGCGGCGTTCGACGTCGGCGACGATCCGGGCGTACGGCGGCGGCTGCGGGTCGTTCACGGCGTCATCGTGCCAGGCCTCAGCGCTCGGGCAGCCAGTTGCCGTGCAGGCCGAGCGGCACCCTGGCCGGGAGGTGCACCCTGGCGACGGGTTCGCCGGTGAAGTCCTGGGCCGAGAGGATCACGAGGTCGCTCGCGCCCCGCTCGGGGTTGTGGACGTAGGTGAGCAGGTACCCGTCGTCCTCGTCCCGGCCCGCGGCGGCGAACACGGCCTCGCCGACCGCCTCGTGCCTGCCGAACCCGTGCACCTCGGACGTGCCGCGATCGAGGTCGTGCTTGACCAGGGCGTTCGTGAAGGCGTCGTCGGACGGCGTGCCCCCGGGGGTGAACGGGACGCCGTACAGGGCGGTCGCGGCGGAGTAGCCGTACCGGTGCGGGCGGGTGGCTCGGGACTCGTTGACGCGTGGGAAGTCCTGCGGCCGGTCGTCGAGGCGGCGTTGGTGGACCGCGTCGGGCGTGATGGTCCAGCGGTCCAGCGCGGGCCGGATCGCGCCGGGGTCGGCCGGGTCGAACGGACCTTCGGCCGTGACGAGGTCGACCACGACCGCGCCGCCGTCGTCGTAGGCGTTGAGGGTGTGGCTGACGTGGACCGGGTCGATGTCCAGCCAGCGCACGTCGCCGCCGGTCCGGGGCATGACGCCGACCCTGGTCGGGTGCTCCGGGAGCCAGCGGCACTCGAAACCGTCGAAGCCGATCGGCGTGTCCCACAGGACGACGTGGTTCTCGGTGAGCGCGAAGTCGTGCATGAACGGTGTCCGGTCGAGGGGGACGGTGGTGGTCTGCACGACGCTCCCGGCCGCGTCGAGCACGATGTGCTGGACGAACTCGTGGCCTGGCACGTACGACAGCGAGTGCAGTTCGCCGGTGAGCGGGTCGTGCTTCGAGTGCGCGCCCGCCGTGAAGCCCTCCGCGGTCGCGCCGAGGGCGCACACGCCGACGGTGTTCAGCTCCGCGTCCAGCTCGGTGGGCGGCAGGCCGCCCTCGGCCAGGGCGAACGTCCGCCGTGCGTGCTCGAACACGTGCACCATGGGCGCGAAGCCCGGTGCGCGGACGAAGCGGTTGCGGTACCACTCGGCCCGGCCGTCGCGCAGCCGCACGCCGTGCACCATGCCCTGTCCCATGCCCCACAGGTGCACGGAGGGGTCCTCGACGCCCAACGGGTTGGGCCCGTTGCGCAGGTAGCGGCCGTCGAGCTCGACCGGGATCCGCCCGGTGACGGCGAGGTCGTGCGCGGTGATCTCTTCGGTGACCGGGGCGAAAGGCCCTTCCAGGTACTTCATGTGACGAACGTAGGCGGGGGATCGGCCGGATCCCTCGCCGTGACGGCACATGCCCCGCTGTGCACTAGTGCAGCCGCACCAGCGGGCCGGGCCGTCGCCTACCGGGACTGGAGGGCGTCCACGGCGACGGCCTGCGCGATCACCGCGCGGCGGTCGACGTACGGGTCGGCGATCTGGATCAGGTAGTGGTCGCGGACCCACGTCTTCTTGTCCACGCTGAACACCGGCTGACCGTCGCGGGCGAAGTCGAAGTGGTAGCGGAACGGGAACGGGATGTTGTTGACCAGCGGCAGGAAGCCCCAGAGGCGGCGCAGGATGGCGATGCCCTGGTTGCGCTCGCGACCCGTCGTGGTCGGCGCGTTCGGCTGGTCGAGGTGCCAGGTGGAGTTGGTCAGCGACTTGCCGAAGTCCTTGCGGAACAGGGCGATCGGCTGCCCGGCGCCGTCGAGCACGTCGTAGCCGCTGCCGAGGTCGATCACCTTGCGCGCGCGGAACCCCGCGAGCACCTGGCTCTTGCTCGAGTCGGTGTAGATGGTCACCTGCTCCTTGAAGGCCATCCGCTTCTGCTCGACGAACGCCACGAGCGCACCGGGCTCGCCGCCGTTGTCGGCGAAGACCTCGTAGCGGTTCACCATCAAGGTGACCTTCTGGTGCATGTGCAGCACGTTCGTCGCCTGCGAGAGCATGGGCGTTCCCCCTGGGTTCCGGTGAGCTCGGAGTTTGTCACCCGACCGGATGAAGATCACCACAGGGGGCCGGTGACGGACCGGGCGCGCGGCCCGGCCCGTCGACCCCGGCGTCAGGCGGCCTGCGCCCGGGTGTGGAGGTTCTGGGCGTCGGCGCCGAAGTGCGGGCCGAACATCCAGTTCGGGAACAGGTTGATCTTGTAGCTGTTCACCGAGTTGACCGTGCCGGCGCCGGTCGCCTCGGAGAACGCGCGGAACCAGGAGCCGCCGCCGGCGCCGCCGGTCATGTTGCAGGTCATGCCGATGCCGTCGCTGAGGAAGGCGTTGAACGTCCGACCGCCGCAGTGGACGAGCTTCGTGCCGTTGTACGGCGCGGCGGCGGACTGCGCCGCCGGGACGGTGATCACCGACAAGGCCGGCGCGCTCGCCAGGGTGACCAGGCGTTTCACGGCACGGTTCATGATCTTCCACCCCTCGTGGGTCGATCAACGGCAGGGACCGTGATGTGAAAATTACTCAGCGCAACGCCCGGGCGTTTCCGGCGAACGGGTGAGAACGGAGGAGAACGGGAGCGGACGCCGGGTTCGGTGGCGCCGACCACGAAGTCCGCGTGTTTGTGATCGGCGGGGACGGGGCACTTGAGAAGGTCCTGTGTTCCCTCCAGAGGGTGGTAGTGGTGTCGCTTCCCGGCAGTGGCGAGCTCTTGGCAGGTCGGTACGAGTTGGCCGGGACGCTGGGGACCGGCGGGATGGCCGAGGTGCGCCGGGGGTGGGACACGGTGCTGCGGCGGGCCGTCGCGGTCAAGTTGTTCGACGCCACCGCGGACGCCGACGCGGGCCGGCGGTTCGACAACGAGGCGCGGACCCTCGCCCGGCTGTCGCACCCCGGGCTGGTCTCCGTGTACGACGCCGGGCGCAGCGACGGCACGGCGTTCGTCGTGCTGCGGCTGGTCGAGGGCCGCACGCTGCGCGATCGGATCGCCGACGGACCGCTGTCGGTGCCCGAGGTGAGGGACCTGGGCGCGCGGCTGGCCGAGGCGTTGGCCTACGTGCACGAGCAGGGTGTGGTGCACCGGGACGTCAAGCCGTCGAACATCCTGCTGGACGACGACGGCACGCCCTACCTCGCCGACTTCGGGCTGGCGCACCTGGCCGACAGCACCCGGTTCACCCGCACCAACCAGATGGTGGGCACGGCCGCCTACCTGTCGCCGGAGCAGGTGCGCGGCGGCGAGGTCGGACCGGCCGCCGACGTGTACTCGTTCGGGCTGGTGCTGCTGGAGTGCCTGACCGGTCGCCGCGAGTACCCGGGTGGTGACGTCGAGTCGGCCGTGGCCCGGCTGCACCGGCCGCCGGTCGTGCCCGACGACCTGCCCGACGACCTGGTGCGCCTGCTGTCGTTGACGACCTCGCTGTCGGCACGCCGCCGGCCGACCGCCCACCGCTGCGCCCACGTGCTGCGGGACCTGCCCGACGACGACCCGACCGTGGTCGCCGCCGTGCCGCGCTCACGCCGGCAGCTGATGGCGCTCGCCACGTCGGCGGCCGGTCTGGTGGGTGCGCTCGGCATCGCCTGGGCGGTGTCGCCGGGTTCTTCCCCGGCCACGTCCGCGCCCGTGGAGTCCTCGGCGCGAGCGGTCGTCCAGGACACCGGCACGACGACGCCGAACCAGCCGGTGACCGACACGGGCACGACCACGCCGCCGGTGGTCGAGGAGCAGCCAGTGGTCGAGGAGCAGCCCGCCGGTCCGCAGGTGGGACCCCCGCCCGGTCAGGCCAAGGACGGGAAGGCGAAGCCGGCCGGCAAGGACGGGAAGGGCAAGCCCTGAGCCGGCACCCCCTCTCCGCCGGATCCGACCACGTTCGTGGAACCCTTCGGCGTTGATCCGCGTCGGTCCTGCAGTGGTGACGTGGCGGACCCGGGGGAGTCATGGCGGAGGAGTTCGGGCCTTATCGGGTCGGCGAGCTGTTGGGGCGCGGCGGCATGGGCGAGGTGCACCGGGCCCACGACACGGCGCACGACCGCGTGGTGGCGTTGAAGCGGCTCTCCGCCGTGCACAACGACGACGAGGACTTCCGCGCCCGGTTCCGGCGGGAGTCGCGGATCGCGGCACGGCTGCGCGAGCCGCACGTCATCCCGATCCACGCCTACGGCGAGATCGACGGCCGGCTCTACCTGGACATGCGCCTGGTGGAGGGGCGTGACTTGGCGGAACTCGTCGCGGACGGCCCGCTCGACCCCGCGCGGTCCGTGCGGCTCGTCGCCCAGGTCGCCGGCGCGCTCGACGCCGCCCACGCGGACGGCCTGGTGCACCGGGACGTCAAGCCGTCGAACATCCTCGTCACACCGGACGACTTCGTGTACCTGGTCGACTTCGGCATCGCCCGCAGCGTCCTGCCCGCCGGCACGCACCTGACCGCGTCCGGCGCGGTGATCGGCACCCTGGACTACCTGGCGCCCGAGCGGTTCGGCGACGGGCAGGTGGACGGCCGCGCGGACGTCTACGCCCTGGCCTGCGTGCTGCACGCGTGCGTCACCGGCAACCGGCCGTTCGAGGCGGACAGCGCCGCCGCCCTGCTCTGGGCCCACCTCCAACAACCACCGCCCGCCGCCTCGGCCACCAACCCGGCCGTGCCACGCGCGCTCGACGACGTGATCCGGCGCGGCATGGCCAAGGACCCGGCCCACCGCTACCCGACCGCCGGCGCGCTGGCTTCGGCCGCGGCCGAAGCCCTCACCACCCCGCCCGTTCGTGCCAGGACACCGTCTACGCCCCCGCTGGCTCCTGTCCAGACCCGGCCTTCCGCCCCGCCTGCTCGTGCCCAAGCCCGCCCTTCCGCACCACCCGCCCAAGCCGGACCCGCGCCACGGACCCCGACCCAGGGCGTCCGCGTGCCACTCGCCCCGACACCGCCCTCCCCGCCACACGGCGCGGTGCCGCGTTCGGCGCCGTTCGCGTCCTCCCCGGTGGTGGGTCCGGTCCGGCGGACGTCCGGGCGCAAGGCGCCGGTCGCCCCGATCGTCGCCGGCGCGGTGGCGTTGGTGCTCGTGGCGGTGGTGCTGGTCTGGGCCTCGGACTGGACGGGCGGTGGCAGGCTCGCGAGTTCGGCCACGACCACCACCACGGCGTCCACCACCACCATCGCGACGTCCGAGGCGACCACCTCTACGACGTCCACGACGACCCCGGCCACCACCGTCGACCACCAAGTGGTCGCCCTGCTCGGCCGGCTGCCCACCGTCTACCGGGACAACCCGACCTGCGCGCCCGCGCTGTCGAGCGGGGGAGTCGTCGCGACCGTCACGTGCGCCAAGGCCAACTCGGTGCACTTCCGCTTCCCGCCACCGGACCAGGCGGTGTTCCGCCTGTTCACCGACCGCGCCGCGCAGGACGCCCACTTCAAAGCCGTGGTGGACGCCAACGGCATCCCGCGCGACGACAGCCAGGGCGGCTGCCGCCCCCTGACCCAGCCCGTGCACTACTCCCTGTACTACCGGTCCGAGAGCGGTCCCGCCGCCGGCGAGTACGTGACCTGCTTCGTGGCCGACGGCGTCGGCCAGGTGTGGTGGGTCGACACCCGGACCTCGGTCACGGGCCAGCTGCGGTCCTCGACGGCACTCGACCCGGACTCGCTCGACCAGCTCGGCTACTGGTGGAACTCGATGATCCTCACCCAGATGTCCTGAGCCCGCCGAGCTTGCGCTCCAACACCGCCCGTTCCCGCTCGTTGCCGCACAACCGCACGGCCCGTGCCAGCTCGACCCGCGCCTCGTCCGCACGTCCCAGCCTGCTGAGCAGCTCACCGCGCACGCTGGGCAGCAGGTACGAGTTCGCCAGCGCGTCCGAGCCCGCCAACCCGTCCACGATCGGCAGCGCCGCGGCCGGTCCGCTGGCCATGGACACCGCCACCGCCCGGTTGAGGTCGACCACCGGTGACGGCGCCAGCCGGCCGAGCGCCTCGTACAGCAGCACGATCCGCGCCCAGCTCGTCTCCTCCACCGAGGGCGCGACGGCGTGGCACTCGGCGATGGCCGCCTGCAAGCCGTAGGCGCCGAGACCCCGGCCGACCTCCTCGGCACGGGCCAGCGCGGCACGTCCACGCCGGATCGCGGCCCGGTCCCAGCGGCGGCGGTCCTGGTGCTCCAGCAGCACGGGCTCCCCGTCCGGCCGCGTGCGGGCGGGGAAGCGCGCCGCGGTCAGCTCCAGCAACGCCAGCAGGCCGAACACCTCGGGCTGGTCGGGGACCAACCGGCTCAGCACGCGGGCGAGTCGCTGGGCCTCGCCCGCGAGGTCGAACCGGATCAGGTCGTCGCCGGAGCTGGCCGTGGAACCCTCGGTGAAGATCAGGTAGATCACGTTGAGCACCGAGTTGAGCCGCGCGGCCCGCTCCTCGGCCGTCGGCACCGCGAACGGCACGCCGGCCGCGCCGAGGGTCTTCTTCGCCCGGGTGATCCTGGCCTGCGCGGTCGCGGTCGGCACCAGGCACGCCTTCGCGATCTCGTCGCTGGTCAGGCCGCCGACCACGCGCAGCGTCAACGCCACCCGCGCCTCCCGCGACAGCACGGGGTGGCAGGAGATGAACATCAGCGCCAGCACGTCGTCGTCGATCTGGTCCGGGTCCCACGGCACGTCGTCGGGGTCGACGGGACCGCCGCCCGAGGTCGCGCCGCCCTCGCCGAGGTCGTGCGCGAGGGCGGCGTACCTCTGGTCGAGGGCGGACCGCCGGCGGAACGCGTCGATCGCGCGCCGCCTGCCGACGGTGAGCAACCACGCCGCCGGTTTGTCCGGCACGCCGTCGCGCGGCCACGTCACGAGCGCCTCGGCCAGCGCTTCCTGGGCCAGGTCCTCGGCCAGCGCGAAATCGCCGGTGTAGCGCGCGAGCGCGCCGACGATCCGCGCCGACTCGATCCGCCAGACGGCGGCGACGGCCCCGCGACCCGTCGGGTCGCCGGTCGTCGACCCGCTCAGAGCTGGCCGGTGGCTTCCCGCCACGCCCGCTCCTTCTTGATCCACTCGTTGTCCTGCGGGAACTCGTCGATCGAGCTGACCCGGCGGATCTCGGTCTTGAAACCGGGCCCGGAGATCGGGGACCGCTTGGCCCACTCGACGGCTTCCTCCTTCGACGCCACGTTGAGGATGTAGAAGCCGTTGAACAGCTCCTTCGTCTCGCCGTACGGGCCGTCGGTGACCACGGGCGGCTCGGACGAGTAGTCGACCACGACGCCCTCCTCCGCCTCGGCGAGCCCTTCCGCGGCGACCAGCACGCCGGCCCGGATCAGCTCGTCGTTGAACTTGCCGACCGTCTCCAACATCTCGTCGAAGTCGAAGTCGCCCATCTGGGCGTAGGCCTCGTCGGTCGCGCGCATGATCAGCATGTACTTCATGGTTCCGTCTCCCTGGCCGTTCGTCCGGGCCCTCTCTCGGCCCCCGTCACGCCAAGGTCGAACGGCCACGTCGTGGATCGACACGCCCGCCGAACTTCTTTCCGAGAGAGCGCGGGCAGCTTACTTCGGTGAACGTGCCGGCGACGGAGGGGGAAGGCACACCGGTGTGCCCCTCACCTCGCTGTGAGGGGCACACCGGCGTGCGTCACGGGGTCCGGCAGCTGACGGTCGGCGCGGCCGACTGGCCGTTCGTCATCACGGTGAAGCCGAACGTGGTGGAGGCGCCCGCGGCGAGGTTGCCGTTGCCGCTGGGCTTCATGGTCATCACGTTGCCGCTGGAGTCCCAGCTGGGCGTGCCGCTCCAGGTCGACGAGATCTTCTGCGGGGAGGTGACGGTGACGGTGGCGGTCCAGCTGGTGATCGCCGAGGCGCCGGCCCGGATCGTCACCTCGCCGTTGAAGCGGTCACCCCACTGCTGGCTCGTGCGGTAGGTCGCGGTGCAGGAGCCGCCGCCCGGCTGGGACGTGGTGGTGGTCGTGGTGGTGGTGCTGGTCGGCGGGGTGTCGGTCGGTGCGACGGCCCGGCCGGTGGAGGGGGAGATCATGCCGGCGCAGAGGTTGCGGGAGGCGAGGTTGGCGGCGATCTGCGGGATGGCGTTGATGGTGGTCTGGTAGCCGTCGTGCATGAGGATGACGCCGCCGTTTTGCAGGGTGGAGGCGGCTTGCACGATCTGGGCGGTACTGGCGTTGTTCCAGTCCTGTGAGTCGACGCTCCAGAGCACTTCGGTGAGGCCGAACTGGGCTTCGACGGTTTTGAGGGTGCTGTTGGTCTCGCCGTAGGGCGGGCGGAAGAGCTTGGGTGCGGCGCCGGTGGCCGTTTGGATGGCCTGTTGGGTCTGGGAGATCTCCGAGGTCATCTGGGCTTGGCTGAGTTGGGTCATGTGGGGGTGGGACCAGCTGTGGTTCTCGACCCACATGCCGGCGTCGCGTTGGCTGCGGGTGAGGGCCTGGTTGGCTTGGACGTTGTTGCCCTGGTTGAAGAACGTGGCGCGCAGTCCGGCCGAGCGCAGTGCGTTGAGCAGTGCGGTGGTGGTGGCGGCCTTGGGTCCGTCGTCGTAGGTCAGGGCGACGTAGCCGCTGGAGCAGTTGGCGTTGTTCGGCGGCGTCGTGGTCGTAGTAGTAGTCGTGGTCGGACCGGTCGTGCCGCCGGCGTTGAGGGCGTTGAGCGTGGAGGTGTAGGCGGCTTTTTTGTTGCCGGAGCCGTCGAAGAGCAGGGGGGTGCCGGAGGCGCGCCAGGAGTCGGTGTCGCGGATGCCCCAGACGGTGATGCCGGTGCAGCGGGTGACGGCGAGGCAGGCTTGGACGACGCCTTGGTATTGCTGGGCTTGGGTGGTGCCGGAGCCTTCGATGTCGAGTTCGGTGATCTGGACGTCGACGCCGAGGTTGGCGAAGTTCTGCAGGGTGGTGTGGTAGTTGGAGGGGACGGGGTTGCCGCTGTTGAAGTGGGCTTGGAAGCCGACGCAGTCGATGGGGACGCCGCGGGACTTGAAGTCCTGGACCATGCGGTAGACGCCTTGGGTCTTGGCGTGGGACCAGTTGTCGGTGTTGTAGTCGTTGTAGCAGAGTTTGGCGGCGGGGTCGGCGGCGCGGGCGGCGCGGAAGGCGGCTTCGATCCAGTCGTTGCCGGTGCGTTGGAGGTTGGAGTCGCGTCGTCCGCCGCCGGAGCCGTCGGCGTAGGCCTCGTTGACGACGTCCCAGGCGTAGATCTTGCCGCGGTAGTAGGTGGCGACCTGGGTGACGTGGTTGAGCATGGCGTTGCGCAGGGAGGTGCCGGACATGTTCTGCATCCAGCCGGGTTGCTGGGAGTGCCAGGCGAGGGCGTGGCCGCGGACGCGTTTGCCCTGGCCGCGGGCCTGGTTGACGATGCGGTCGGCGTTGCCGTAGCTGAACTGGTTCTGGTTGGGTTCGGTGGCGTCCATCTTCATCTCGTTCTCGGCCGTGACCATGTCGAACTCACGGTTGAGGATCCCGACGTAGGTGGAGTCACCGAGCTTGTTGGCCGCGACGGCGGTACCGAAGTACCGACCGCTCTCCGCGGCGGACGCGCCCAACGTGGTGCCGGCGCTGGCCACGCTCGGCAGGACGACGGCCAACGCGCCGATCAGCCCGACCGCACCGGCCAGTGCCGCGACGCGTCGCGACCCTCCTCGCGCCACCGGCCTGCCGGCAGCGGTGACAGCAGTTCTGGACATCACTTCCTCCAAGGGGTCGACCGGACCGGTACTGCGCCGGATTCGGGCCGAAAGTTGCGATACAGCATGTTGATGCTTTCGAAAACTAAAGCGGATGATCGCCCGAGTCAAGAATTGAACTTCACCTATAGAGACGCAAGAGCGCAGGTAGAGCCGAAACGGCGGCCGGTGGCACTAGCTTCTGCGGCTTACGAAAGTATCGGTCTCGCTACCGGTGGTCGGCTGCCACACGGCCTCGGCGATCTGGCGGTGATGGAGGTCGTGGTCCACCTGTCGGGCATGTCGGCCACCCTTCGCGCCACGACGAGCGAGGGGAGCGGATGAAGTACGTGGCGGTCCAAGTCGCGGGGGTGGTCCTGGCCGGCGCGGGTCGACGGATGTGGCGGCGCCACACCGGCGCCGGGTGAACAGTGGCGCGGTCCACCAGCGACGAGCGGTCGGCGGAACTCCTAGCGTCGGGGTATCGCCCGAGACGCCATCACTCAACGTGGAGGATGCGCCATGTCGGATCGTCGTCCTGTCCCGGCCGTTCACGGTCCCGTCACCACACTCGTCGCCGTGCTGGCCGTGGTGCTGGCCGCCGCGGTCCACCTCGTCTCCTCACCACGACCCGCCGCCGCCGCGACCCTCCAGGAGGTCACGGGCTTCGGGACCAACCCGGGCAACCTGCAGATGTTCCGCTACGTGCCCGTCGGGCTGCCCGCGGGACGCCCGGTCGTCGTCGCCCTGCACGGCTGCACGCAGAACGCCGCGGTTTACGGCTCGGCCACCGGCTGGCCGCAGCTGGCCGACCGCTGGAAGTTCACCGTCGTGGTGCCGCAGCAGAAGACGCAGAACAACGCCAACTCCTGCTTCAACTGGTTCGAGGCGGGCGACACCCGCCGGGGCTCGGGCGAGGCGCTGTCGATCAAGCAGATGGTGGACAAGGCCAAGCAGGACAACGGTGCCACGTCGGCGTACGCCAGCGGGTTGTCCGCGGGCGGCGCGATGACCGCCGTCATGCTCGCCACCTACCCGGACGTGTTCTCCGGCGGCGGCATCGTGGCCGGGCTGCCGTACCAGTGCGCCACCTCGGTGCTGACGGCGTACAGCTGCATGAACCCCGGCACGAACCTCACGCCCGCCCAGTGGGGCGACAAGGTCCGCGCGGCGTACTCCCACCCCGGTCCGCGGCCCAAGGTGTCCATCTGGCACGGCGCCGCGGACACCACCGTGCGACCGCTCAACGGCACGGAGCTGGTCGAGCAGTGGACCGACGTCAACGGGACCGACCAGACCCCGGACGTGAGCGACACCGTGGCCGGCTACCCGCACCGCGTCTACGGCGGCACGGTCGAGCACTACTCGATCACCGGCATGAACCACGGCCAGCCCGTCGACCCCGGCACGGGCGCCACCCAGTGCGGCGGCACCGCCGCGTACATGCTCGACGTCAACGTGTGCGCCGCCTACCACCTGGCCCGCTTCTGGGGCATCGACGGCGGCGGCGCCGGCCCGACCAACCCCACCACGACGACCGTTCGCCCGCCGTACACCGACGCGGTCACCGCCACCGCGACGGACCACTACGTGGCACAGCGGGTCGACGTCGGCGAGTACAACACCCTGGGCGCCCGTTACGGCTACACCACGCCCTTCGCGCTCTACCGGTGCGGCACCGACTGGACCGACAAGGCCGACTGCTCCGCGATCTGAGCGACCCGACCCGATCCGCCTCAGGGCCTGAGAACGCCGATGGGGACCGCGCCCCTCCCCGGTCCGCGGTCCCCACCGGCGTTCAGCGTCGGCCGATCGGCACCACGGCCGTCACCAGCGGTCGGAGGTGGCGATCGCCACCAGCTGCTCGACGGTCAGCGGCGGGTGGTCGGCGAGCACGGGGCCGAGGCCCTTCGGTGACTGCCGGTTGCTGACGTGCAGGCCGAACACCAGGCCGTCCGGGCGGATGAGCGTGAGCTGGTAGGTCACGCCGGAGCCCTCCAGCCCGTACTGGCTGGTCGCCAGCGACGAGCCGTCGGGCAGGTCGCGCACGGTGCAGCTCGGCTCGTCGGGCAGGTCGCACCCGGCCTCCCCGCCGGCCCGGCCCGGGTACATCAGCAGGTCGAAACCGCCGGTCACGCCGGCTGCGGTGAGCGTGCCGACGATCGACGAGCCGACCCGCACGGGCGGCTCCGGGTCGTGGGCGCCCGGCGCGCCGGTGAGCGGGCCCGCGGGCAGGGTCATGATCGACGCGCCGGGTCCGGTCCCGGTCACCTCGAACGTCGCCAGGTCGCCGAGCACGGCCCGGAACCGCTCCGCGAGCACCTCGGGGCTCTCGTGCGCGGGAGGTGGCGTGGACGTGGTGGTGATCGGCGGCGGGGTCGAGGACGCGCCGGGCTGGGCGGTCCGCGTGCCGGGGTCGTCGTCCGGCACGAGCAGCACCGCGCCGGTCGCCACACCGACCACCACGGCCGCCGCGAGGGCGATCGGCACCAGCCGGGCGCCGGTCCCGCGTCCCTCGGCCCGCGCGCGCTTCGGCCCGTCGAACGGCATCCGCGCGGTCACGGCGTCGGCCCGTCGTTCCAGCTCCTCGAAGGCGTCGTGGAGCGCGCGCAGGTCGGTCATCTCGTCTCCTGGTAGGTGTGGGGGTTGGCGGTCAGGTCGACGCGGAGGGTCGCGAGCGCCCGGGAGATCTGGCTGCGCACCGTCGTCTCCCGGCAGCCCAGCTCGACGGCGATCTCGGCGTCGGGCAGGCCGGCGTAGTAGCGCAGCACGACCGCCGCGCGCTGCCGCCGGGGCAGGCGGGCCAACCGGCGGATCATCGCGTCCCGCTGCGCCCGTTCGTCGGCGCCGTCGCCGAGCGACGTGTCCGGCCGGACCTCGGCCCTCGGCGAGGTGCGGGCCAGCCGCCGTCGCCAGGACAGGTACTCGTTGACGACCATCCGCCGCACGTAGGCGTGCGGCTCGGCCATCACCGAGATCCGGTCCCACCGCTCGAAGGCGCGGCCGAGCACGTCGCTGACGATGTCCTCGGCCAGCCAGGTCTGGCAGGTCAGCACCGTGGCGAACCGCATCAGCGCCGGACGCCGCCCGACCACGTACTCACCGAACTCCATCGGCTCTCTCCCGATCGGCCACTTGGCTTGTGATCACGCCCCTCAACGGGGAACCCCGCCGATCCGTTGCACGCCGTGGCGAAGAACCCGCCAGGGCGACATGATCACCTCCCGTGACGTCTTCGTCCGGGCCGGGTGCGCAGTGGATCTTGCACGTGGCGTGGGCGAGGACGTGTCCCGACACGAGCGGCGTGTCGCACCCAGGGCGGCCTGACGCCCTGGCACGAACGGCGAGCCACCATGACCCCTGTCGTGAGCGACCTGCCGCCGACCTCGGCCGGTTCCCCGGCGGCCGACGACCGGCTGCCCGCGTTGGCGCAGGAGATCGTCGGCTCGTTGCTGCGCCCCACGGGCGTCCGGTTCGAGCTCGACCACCTCCGCGCCGTGCCCGTGGTGGACAACGACCCGGAGAGCACCGCGATGCTCCAGCGTGCGGACCGTGGTCCACGCCGCGCTCGCCGCCCTGAGCCCGCCGCGGGGACCGAGCCGGGCATGACCCGCGTCCGGGCACTGGCGATTACCACTCAAAGGTGAATTCGTACCAGGGACTGTCGAACGGTGTGAACCGGTAACCGTCCCCCGTGGCGCTGACCGGCACGCGGTCCGGGCAGTGGGCCCATCCCGTGGTGGTGAGCACGCCCGCGTCCGCCACGGTGATCAAGGTGCACCCGTCCGGCCGGTCGCCGCCGACGTCCACGGTGAACAACCCCACCCGACGGTCCTCGATCCGCCGGCCCGGCGCCGCTTCCGCGACCAGCGCTTCGAGCCCCGACCGGTGCGCGTCGAACACCGCCCGCGGCACCACGTCGCTGCCGGCCACCACCTCGGCCGCCACCAGGAGCGCCGGCGCCAGGAGGAACGGCCACAGCCGCACGGCGTGCCGCAGCCGGGGCTGCGGCAGCCTGATCACCGCGATCCCGCCCGTGGCCAGCCACGCCGTGCCCACCCCGAGCGCGGACAGGTGCGCGAGCAGCGACAGCGTGAGGTAGCCGCCGGGTGGGGTGATCGCCCAGAACAGCAGCGCCACCGGCACCGAGGACGCGATCACGGTCCACCACGGCGACCACCACCACGACGTGCGTCCGACCATCGAACCCCCTTCACCGATCAGGGGGACGTTCGCCCGAGACCCCCGGTTCCACCGTCGAGGTAATCCTTGAACTGCACGGTCACCGCGTGCGCGTCCGACGGCCAGTTCGGCACCGCGATCGTCCGCGTCGCGCCACCGCTGCCGCGCGCGGTCTGGGTGACGTGGATCGTGCCGCCCCCGTCGGCCCGCGCGGGCAGGTACGCGTCGACACCGGTCAGGAACGGCAGCGTGGCGAACGGCGGCAGCGCGACGCCCGGCGTGGACGTCAGGTCGCAGTTGTCGTCGAACGCGAACGCGGCGAGCACCTGCCGCAACCGGGGCGAGACGGCCGGTTCGAGGACGTCGACGCCGTTCAGCTCGAGCCGGTCGCGGTCGGGCTGGTCGGACCACCACTCGCGGTTGCGGATGACGGTGAGGGCGGTGTGCGTCGGGCAGCGGTCGATGTTGTCGGTGATGCCGCCCGGGCGCGACACCTGGAGCCGCAGGAACCGGTCGCTGCGCTCGAACGGCTCGAAGTAGTTGTGGTGCGGTGGTTGACCGTCGCGCAGGACCACCAGCTCGTAGTGCTTGCGGCCGTTGACGGGCAGCGGCCCGAACGAGCCGTCCGAGCCGGTCCGGACGCTGTGCCGGGGCGTGCCGACCCGCGCGCCGGTGCGGCTGTCCAGCTCCCAGACCTGCACCACGCCCTCGACGCCCGCGTTCTGCGGGTAGTACGTCGCCCGGCCCGCGATCCGGACCAGCGCGGGCAGTTCGGGCACCACCCGCGTGGTGAACGCGGGCCTGCCGCGCAGGAACCGGTGCACGTGGGCGAAACCGTCGGCCGACGTGGTGGTCTCGGTGTGGCCCAGGGTGGTCAGGTAGACGTTCGTCGCGCCGCCGATGGAGCCGTTGGGTTGCAGGCTTCCCCACAGCGCCAACGTCGGCACGCCGCCGGGCAGCGCGGCGCTGGACCGCCCGTCCACGTTGACGTACTTCCGCACCGCCGCGGCCCGTTCGGGGACGGATAGGTAGGTGTGCATGACGGTCGTGCCGCGCGAGTGCGCGATCACGTCGACCTGGGCCGCGCCGGTCCGGGCCCGGACGCCCGCGATGAAGGCTTCCAGGCCGGCGATGGCGTGGTCGTTGGTCGGGATGCTCGTGTCGTACTCGTAGGCGTGGAGCAACGCGTCCGGGAAGCCGTTGCCGGAGAACCGCTTGGCGTTGGACTGCCACTGCTGCGCCGAGCCCTGCTGGCCGTGCACGAACACGATCGGGGTGGGCATGTCGGCCTGGGCGGGCGCCGCCGCGACGGTCGCCGCCAGTGCGACGACCAGTGCCACCAACGGGATCCTCATTGCGTGCCTCCCAGGGCGTCCGCCAGGTTCTGCCGCGCGTCGGCGGGCTGGAGGTGGCCGGCGCGCACGTTGGCGGCGTCGGTGGTCACCACCTGCCGCACGTAGTCGCCGCGCGAGGGGTAGAGCCGGGTCAACGTCGCCGCGTCGAACGGCACGTGCGTGCCGAACAGCCGGCAGAACGTCTCGCCGGAGTTGTCGCCGGTGTTCAGCGCCCGGGGCGCGGCCAGCTGCGACAACCGGATGCCGCCGAGGGCGAGGCCGAGCGCGTCGCGCTTCTTGGTGACGCCGTCCGGTTCGAACTCCAGCGGCCGGGCGGTCGGCGGCGGCGTGCCGCGTTCGACCCAGCGGCGCAGGTGGTCGTAGGAGGCGGCGGTGACGTGGTGCAGCGGGATCCGGCTGAAGGGCGGCCGGTCGCAGTCGTACTGGGGCGCGCCGCCGAGGTCGCGTTCGGAGATCGGCCGGCGGTAGACCTGGCCCTCGTGGCCGGAGTGCGCCGCGCCGGCGACCTCCCAGCGGCGGAACCGGTCGGTGTCGGCCGGGCGTTGCGCGGTCCGCACGTCGGTCTCCGACAGCACCTGGAAGACGGGTTCCGCGCCGACCCGGGTCGGTGCCGCGCCGACGATGAAGCCGTAGCCGTCGAACACCGGCTGCTGCTGCGGCAGGACCCGGTCGTACAGCACGGTCATCCGGCCGGCGGACTGCGAGGCGCCGATGGCCAGCAGCGTCCTCGTCCGCAGCCCGCCCATGACCGCGCCGGCCTCGACCGCGCGGCCCGCCTGCGTGAACACGTCGTAGGACAGCTCGTCGGCGGTGAACCGGCCGCCGCCGGTCACGTCCAGCGTGCCGTACCGGGCCGGGCTCCAGGTCTTGAGCTGGTCGACGCCGACGCGTTGGGCGGACACGCCGACCCACGCGTGGCCCGCCCGGACGACGGACTCGGCGTTCCACAAGGCGTCGAGGTCGTACCCGGCGGTGACGTTCTGCCACTCGACCAGCGTCGTGCCGGTGAACTGCCGGGCGTGCGCGGGCCGTCGCACGACGACCCGGGTCGTGTACGGGACGCCGGTGGCGACCTTCGTGCCGTCGACCGCCCAGCCGTCGGCCGTGCCGGAGACGTGGAACTCCTCTTCGACGTAACCGACGGCGGCGAGGTCGTCGGGCGTGGCGAAGAACGGGTAGGTGTCCTCGATCCGGTCGGCCAGCCGGTCACCCGGCACGGTCCCGGGCAGCGGGCCGACGACGCGCGGCAGGGGACCGGGCGCGGCGGAGGCGGGGACGGACGTCGGGAGGAGCAGACCGAGCACGGCCGCGGCCAGGCCGAGGCGGCGCCAGGGGGAAGGTGACATACCGGCTCCCACAGCGATGGGGGATGGGGATCTCGCCGACCGTAGCCGGCCGCGCACAGCCCGCACCAGGACGCGAGCCCATCGTGAGACCGCTGTCGCAGCACGGGTCGGCGGTGGTGCGCGAGGTGGATCGCCGGCCTCGGCGGTGGCGTCACGCAGCGAGGGGAGGGACGTCGCCGACCTCAGCGGTGGCGTCGCGGAGCGGTCGGGCCGGCGGTTGCGGAAGGCCGTCGCCGATCTCAGCGGTGGCGCAGGAGGAGGGTGCGGGCCGCCGTTTCGGCCAGGTCGGGGTCCAGCGGTGCGCCCGTGAGCAGTTCGGCGTAGAGGGTGGACTCCACGATCCGCACGTAGAGGAACGCCACCTGGTCCAGGGCGGTGGTCGACCACGGCCCGCCGTCCACTTCGAGCAGGATCTCCTTCTGCGCCGACACCGCCCGCCGGTGCACGCCGCCGGCCGCGTTGAACAGCACCCGCGCCGCCGTCTCCGGCTCACCGCGCAGGAACGCCCGGAACGGCTCGTCCGCGCGCAGTTCCGCCACGAACCGCCGGGTGACCTCCAGGACACCCTCCACGCCGCCGTTCGTGCGCTCCTGCCGGGCACGGGCCAGCAGCCGGTCGGCCAGCACCCACAGCACGTCGGCCAGCAGCCCGTCCCGGCTGTGCGCGACCCGGTAGAGCGTGGCGCGGCTGATGGCGAGGCTCGTCGCCAGCGCGTCCATGTCGACCCGACCGTGCCGCAGGAAGAACCGGCAGGCGCCGCGCAGCACCTGGTCCTGGCTCACCACCCGCCGGATGCCGGTCGAACCCACCGCCGCCTCGCTCCCGCCGGCCAGCCCGTCCGGCCCCACCCGCATCATCGCGCCCGGCCCGGCCGTCCGCGAGGCCCGTATCGGTGTGCGCCACGTCACTCCCGCGCGGCGGTCGCGTCGGCGGTGGTCGGCGTCATCCGCGCGCGACGCTCCGCGTCCGGGAGCTGACGGCCTACTTCGAGGACGAGGCCGGCTCCTGGAACAGCACGGGCGGCGCGTCGTTGGCCGGACGCGGCGAGGTCGGCTCCGGCCGGGGCGCCCACTCCTGCGGGACGACCGGCTCCAGCTCGGGCGTGACGTCCTCGACCACGGTCTCCACGACCGGCGCGGCGGCCTGCACGGCGAGCTGCTGCTGGGCCTGGCCGATCCACATCAGCCACATGGCCTCGTCGCGGTGACCGCGGTACTCGGCCTTCAGACCCGCCAACGCGCCCCGCACGCGTGCGGCGATCACGTTGTCCTCGCGCACGGCCGACCAGACGGCGCGGGCGCCGGCGTCACGGGCCTTGACCAGGAGGCGTACCTGGTCGGTCAACTCCGGCGCGGGCAGGCCCGCCCACGCCGCTGCGATTCTCTGTGCCTTGGTCACGGTGCCATCCTTGTCGAGCGGACGGCTCGCGGTGGCCGTGACACGATGTTATCAAGCTCTCGTTTTTCGAGGTCAGCCCTAGGGCACCAGTGACGTTCGGACATCGCTCGGACACGTCCCGGGTTCGAAGCGACCTCGTCCCGTAACGGCTCGTGGCTCCCTCCGCGTCCCTCGGCCCACCCGACGTCCACCGGGCAGACCGCTCGGCGATCGCAAGGCAGTCGTCAGGTGCGGTCGAGTGGTGTGGTGGCACGCTCATCGGTGTGACGGCCGGCAACGACGCGGTGGGTGTGCTCGCGCAGGGCGCGTTCACCACGGTGCGGGTCGAACCGGTCTTCGAGGACTGACCGCACCCGGCTACCGCCCGATCGTGGCGCTTAGGCCAGGCTCGATCGGGAAAACAGGCACGGTGGAACTCCTCGGCATCGATCCCGTGCGCGTCGCCGGCGGCCTCGCCAAGGGACTGGTCGGCCTCGCCCTCGCCCCGCTGGAGCAGACCCTGCGCCGCGACCGGCGCAAGGTGTGGTCGTGCCCGGGACGCCTGCACATCGAGGCGCACGGCGTGCACGGGCCGCGTGGCAAGCAGGTCGCCGAGCGGATCGAACGGGCACTGGAGGGTCATCCCGGTGTGTCGTGGGCCCGGGTCAACGCGCCGTCCGCCCGGGTGATCGTCGCCGTCGAGGACCCCGCGCCGGCGACGGACGACCTGGTCGCGCTGGTGCGTCGGGCCGAGACCGGGCCCGCCACCGACGACGAGCGCCTGGTCGAGGACGAGCTGCACCACCCGGCGGACGGGCTCAAGGGCACCCGACTGCTGCCCACCCTCGCCGCCGACGCCGCGGGCCTGGCGTTGGCCGCCATCACGAAGGTCGCGCCGTGGGCCCCGGTCCCCGGTGAGCTGGGCGCGTTGATCGCCGCCGTCGACCTGCACCCCGGGCTGCGCGAACTCGCCGCCGGCCGGCTCCAGGGCCGGGAACGGGCCGACACCGCCACGTCGGTGGTCGGCGCGCTGGTGCAGGGCCTGGCGTCACGCGGCGAGGGCACGTTGCTGGACATCGCCCAACGGGTGCAGCAGTGGCGTGAGGTCAAGGCGCACGAGCAGGCGTGGTGCGCCGCCGAGGCCGACCTGATCCACGGCCCGGACGACGCCGAGGCCGAGCCCATCGCGGTCGAACGGCCACGCCCATTCCCGGAGGGGCCGGCCGACCGCTACGCGCGACGGGCGTTGGCGGCGGGTGCGGTGGCGACGGTGGGCGCGATCCCGTTCACCGGGCTGCGCCGCGCCGCCGCACTGGGCGTGGCGAGCTTGCCGAAAGCGCCGTCGGTGGGCCAGGCCGCGTTCGCCGCGCAGCTGGGCCGCGTCCTGGCCACCCGCGACGCGCTGGTGATGGAGCGCTCGGTCCTGCGCCGCCTGGACGCGGTCGACGTGCTGGTGCTGGACGAGACCGCGCTCGGGTCGGGCCGGTCGGTGCTCTGCGACCTCGTGCCGCTGCCGGACACCGGGTTGTCGAACTCCGGGCCGGTGAACTCCGGGCCGGCGGAGGCGGCCGAGCGGGCGTTCGCCCTGTTCGACCCCGAGGACCCGACCGCCGTGCGCGAGGAAGGCGGCTGGGCCATCGGCCCGATCGACCGCCTCCAACCGAAGGGGCGCAAGGGCGTGCGGGAACAACGCCGGCTGGCCGGTCACGCGGCGGTGCTCGGCCTGACCGAGGACCGGCGGCTGCGAGCCGTGCTGGCGGTCGACGTCGAGACACCGCCCGCGGTGGACGCCATCGCGTCGGCCGCCCGGGAGGCCGGGCTGCGGGTGGTCGTGGCCACGGACCGCGACCACCGGTCCGCCCGGTTCGCCGACCACGTCGTCCCGTCCGGCGCCGGGCTGGTCGGCGCGGTGCGCGAGCTCCAGGGCGACGGGCACGTGGTGCTGCTCGTGTCGGACAACCGCCGCGCGCTCGGCTCGGCGGACTGCGGCGTGGGCGTGCACCGGGACGGCGCGCCGCCACCGTGGGGCGCGCACATCGTCGTCCGCGACCTGGAAGCGGCCGTGCTGCTGGTCGAGGCGGTCCCGGCCGCGCGCCGGCTGACCCGGGACGCGATCATGCTCGCCCAGGCGGCGAGCGGCATCGGCGCGGTCGGCGCGTTGAGCACGCGCGGCACCGCCCCGGCCCGGAGCGCGGCGCGTGCGGTCGAGGCCGCGTCCGCCCTCGCGTTCGCGGACGGGGTGTGGCGGGCCAAGCGGCTGCCCGGTAGCCGTGCCGTCGTCGCGCCGGCCACCTCGCAGCCGTGGCACCTGATGCCGGTGGCCACCGCGCTGGACCGGCTCGGCTCGGGCCGCGACGGCTTGTCCGAACGCGTGGCGCACGGCAGGCAGCGCACGTCCGCCGGGCGGCGGGCCGTCGGCACGAGCCTCGGCAGCGCCTTCCTGGCCGAGCTGGCCAACCCGCTGACGCCGGTGCTCGCGGGTGGCGCGGCGGTGTCGGCGGCGGTGGGCTCACCGGTCGACGCCGCGCTGGTGGCCGGTGTCATCGGCGTGTCGGCGCTGATCGGCAGCGCGCAGCAGGTCGTCACGGACCGGGCGCTGGCCACCCTGCTCGGCCGCTCGGCGGTGCGCGCCACCGTGGTCCGCGACGGCCGGGACCGCGAGGTGACGGCGGACGAGCTGGTGCCGGGCGACGTGGTGCGGCTGGCCGCCGGTGACGTGGTGCCCGCCGACTGCCGCCTGCTCGACGGCGACGGGCTGGAGGCCGACGAGTCGTCGGTCACCGGCGAGTCCCTGCCGGTGACCAAGGACCCCGCCCCGGTGGTGGCCGCGGAGCTGGCCGACCGGGCGTCCATGCTCTACGAGGGCACCACGATCGCCGCCGGGCGGGCGCTGGCCGTGGTCGTCGCGACCGGTGACGCGACGGAGGTCGGCCGGAGCATGGCGGCGGCCCGCCGCACCACGCCGACCACGGGCGTCGAGGCACGGCTGGCCGAACTGACCCGCAAGACGCTGCCCGTCGCGCTCGGCTCGGCGGCGGCCGTCACCGGCGCGGGGCTGCTGCGGGGCGTGCCGCTGCGGCAGAGCATGGGCGCGGCGGTGAACCTCGCCGTCGCCTCGGTGCCCGAAGGACTGCCGTTCCTGGTCAACGCCGCCCAACTGGCCGCGGCGCGGCGGCTGGCCGAGCACGGCGCGCTGGTCCGCAACCCGCGCACCGTCGAGGCGCTGGGCCGGGTGGACGTGCTGTGCTTCGACAAGACCGGCACGCTGACCGAGGGCAAGCTGACCGTCAGCCGCGTCGACAACGGCCGGCGCGGCGCCGACCTCGACCAGCTGACCGACGAGCTGCGCCGGGTCATGGCCGCCGCGGTCCGCGCCACGCTGGCGGCCGACGACCCGGACGACCTCGCGCACCAGACCGACCGGGCCGTGCTGACGGGCGCGCGGCGGGCCCGGGTCGGACCCACGACCGGCGCCCGTGGCTGGACCCCGGTCGAGGCGCTGCCGTTCGAACCCTCCCGCGGCTACCACGCGACCGTGGGCAAGGTCGGGAAGCGGCTGGTGCTGAGCGTGAAGGGCGCGCCGGAGACCGTGCTGCCGCGCTGCGTCGCCGACCCGGGCGAGCTGCGGCGGCTCGGCGAGCGGGTGGAGCGCCTGGCCGGTAGAGGCCACCGGGTGCTGGCCGTCGCCGAACGCACCGGCGTCGACCACGACACGGTGACCGACGACGACGTCCGCGGCCTGACCCTGCTGGGGTTCGTCGCGCTGGCCGACCCCGTGCGCGACGGCGCGCCACCGGCCGCCGCGAAGCTGCGCGAGGCCGGCGTGCGGATCGTGATGATCACCGGCGACCACCCGGCCACCGGTGAGGCGATCGCCGGCGAGATCGGCGGCGGCGACGACCTGACCGTGGTGACCGGGGCCCGGCTCGACGGGCTGACCGACGACGAGCTGGACGCCCTGCTGCCGACCGCGGACGTGATCGCCCGCTGCACGCCGGCGCAGAAGGTGCGGATCATCGAGGCCTACCAGCGGCTCGGCCGGGTGGTCGCGATGACCGGCGACGGCGCGAACGACGCGCCCGCGATCCGGCTCGCCGACGTCGGCATCGCGCTGGGCAGGCGCGGCACGCCGGCCGCCCGCGCCGCCGCGGACCTGGTGGTCACCGACGACCGGCTGGAGACGATCATCGCGGCGCTGGTGGAGGGCCGCGCGATGTGGGCGTCGGTGCGCGAGGCGCTGGCGATCCTGCTCGGCGGCAACCTCGGCGAGATCGCGTTCAGCGTGCTCGGCTCGGCGCTGACCGGCCGGTCGCCGCTGACCGCGCGGCAGCTGCTGCTGGTGAACCTGCTGACCGACCTCGCGCCCGCGCTGGCCATCGCGTTGAGCCGCCCCGCCCGCGAGTCCGTGCCCGACCTGCTGCGCGAGGGACCGACGTCGTCGCTGGGCCACGCGTTGACCGAGGACATCACCGCCCGCGCGATCACCACCACCCTCGGCGCCACGGCGGCGTGGACGGCGGCCCGGCTCACCGGCCGCTCCCGCCGGGCGGGCACCGTGGCGCTGGCCGCGCTGGTGGGCACCCAGCTCGGCCAGACCCTGGTGACCGGCGGCCTGGACCGGTCGGTGCTCGCCGCGAGCCTCGGGTCGGCCGTCGCGCTCGGCGTGGTGATCCAGACACCCGGTGTCAGCCAGTTCTTCGGCTGCACGCCGCTCGGCCCGGTCGGCTGGGGCATCGCCCTGGCCGGCGCCACCGCCGCGAACGTGCTGGGCCTGGCGCTGAACCCGCTGCTCACTCGACGTGCTGGGTGACGGTGCCGCGCACGAAGTGCCGCTGCGCCACCAGGAACAGCAGGACCATCGGCACGGTCGCGACCACGCTCGCGGCCAGCACCAGCTCCCACTGCTCCTCGCCGCCCTCGCCGCCCTCGCCGAACCGGTCGAGCACCGCGCCGACGCGTACCCCATCCGCAGCGGCCCGGTGAAGAACACCGTGGTCCACAGCGACAGCCAGAGGCTGAACAGCATGGGGCCGGCGGTGAACGCCAGGAACCCGATCACCCACGGCAGCAGGAACAGCAACCCCGCCCGCGACTCGCACCCGCTCACCGTCACGGCACTACCTCCCGCTCACCCGATCGAGCGCCCGTTCCGCCTCGCGCTTCACCGCGCCCTCCCAGGCGCGCACCAGGTCGCTCGTGGCGGGGCTCGGCGGCAGTGCGAACGCCTCGTCCTGCAACGACAGCGCCACCGGCACGCCCTCGGTCAGGACCGGGTTGCCCAGCGGGGCGAACACCTCG
The DNA here is from genome assembly GCF_050946825.1 of Actinosynnema sp. CA-299493. NCBI lineage: Bacteria > Bacillati > Actinomycetota > Actinomycetes > Pseudonocardiales > Pseudonocardiaceae > Actinosynnema > Actinosynnema sp. CA-299493. The sequence goes on along the minus strand of NZ_CP191993.1, from coordinate 5,066,567 downwards.
CGGAAGATCCGCTCGTTGGCGGCCCGGTTGCCGGTGAACGTGCCGCCGTAGGGCCGGCCTTGGCCAACGCGTCACGCCGCGCGGTCGCCGCCGTGACCCGGGTCTGCGTGCCGGTCATCGTGACCAGGAAGCGGTACGCCGACTCGGGGTGCCGGGCGCCCTCGGGTCTCGCCCACGCCTGCCCGCCGGACTCGGTCAGCACCCGCCCGTCGCGTCGGTGAACGGCGTGATCGTCACGTCGACGTCGTGCGCGCGCACGCGTCCAGGCTCTGCACCGCGCCGCGCGCCGCGTACCCGCCGAGCTTGCGGCGCTCGGCGCAGACCAGGTCCGGGGAGTCGCCCGCGGCCACGGCGGACAGGAACTGCTGCTCGTCCAGCGCGCCCTCGCTGATCCGCAGGTCGACGCCGGGGTTGGCCTCCCGGAACACCGCCACGCGCGCGGTGGCGTGCTCGTCCGGGAGGCCGAACCCATGGTGACCAGCGCGTCGGAGTGGTCCGATCCCAGCCCGCCGCACCCGGAGACCACCAGCACCACCACGACCGGGAGCCACCGCATGCCCGCCTCCCCGGGCCGGACGTCACCGGGACGGTTCCCGCCCGGCCCCGGGTTCACACGTGGGTCGCCGGGTCGGCGCAAGCGGTCAGCTGCGGAACTCCGGCAGCACCCAGTAGGTGCTGTCGTGCCAGCTCTCGGTCGGGAACCCGCCGCCGGCGCCGTAGTGGTAGACGCCCGCGCCCCGCGACACGATGAACGGCGCCTTCACCAGCGTGCCGATGAAGAAGTCCTCCGAGGTCAGGTAGCCGCCTTCGGGCGTGTAGTAGGAGACCACGTAGTCGCGGCCCGGCTCGACCGGGACGGGCGTCGGGAAGTCGATCTCGGCCATCCGGCCGGGGTGTTCCCAGAGCCGCTCGGCGAGCAGCACGCCCGTGTCCGACCACATCCGCAGGGTGATCGGCCCCCGGTACGCGCCACGCCCGAGGGACGCGCCCACCATGAGCCCCGGCCGGTCGACCTGGACGCGGGTGCCCACCTCGACCGGCTCCCGGTCGGGATCGTCGAACTCGTCCTTGTGGTAGACGCCGAGCTCGCACCGGGTCGCGCAGTCCAGCGGCTGGGTGACGGCCACGCCACCGACGTGGATGACGATGGGCGCGCTGATCGGGCCGGTGGCGGAGGCGGTGACGACCCGCCCGGACACCCCGACGTCACCGGCCGCGGTGGGTGTGTAGACGTACCGCCAGTCGACCCGGGACGGGTAGAAGTCGCGGAGGACCTCGGCGGTCACCCAGGTGACCCCGCCGTCGAACGTCAGCTCCGTGGCGGTGACCGGGACCGTGTCCGGAGCGGTCGAGACGCCGGTGATCAGGAACGGGACACCGACCTCGGCGGCGGAGTGGGGGGTCGGGTGGTTGATGTACAGCCTGATGTCGTCCTGGGCGTGAGCCGTGCCGGACGACAGGACCAGGGTCGCGGCGGCGACCGCCGCGAACAACCTGGATAAGCGGGGCATGCGCCCTCCTCGGGCATTGTGCGGACCTACCGCCAGGGAGATCGTCACCGACCCCCGGTTTCGCTACGCCCGCGCGCCGAATGCCTTCGGTCGACGGCGGTGTCCCAGTTGAGACCCGGGGACTGACCGCGGCCGGCCCGCTGCGCCAGAATCGGGCGCATGAGCCGCGACGCGTCGCCCGACGACCCCCGCCCGTCCGGTCGTTGGGTGCACACGTGGGTGTCCGCACCGCAGACGGCCGAGCCGGACAACCTGCCGCCCGCGCCGTTCACCAGGCCGGGCGTGGTGCTGGCCGACGCCACGCTGCGGCAGACCGCGCGCGTCACGATCGGCGGCGACCGGCTCCGGCTGCGGTTCTCGAACGCGTTCGGCGGCGCGGTGCTGCCGATCACCGCGGTGACCGTGGCGCTCCCGGCGGGCGGGCGGGCCGGCGTGGCCGCGGTCGAGCCGGGCTCGGTCCGCCCGGTCACGTTCCGCGGTCGGGCCGGCGTCGCCGTGCCGGTCGGGGCGCAGGTCGTGTCGGACCCGCTGGACTTCCCGGTCGAGCCGGAGGCGAACCTGACCGTGACGGTGTTCCTGGCCGACGGGCAGGCGTCCGACCTCGTCACCTCCCACCCCGGCTCCCGCACCACCTCCCACCTGCTGGCGGGTGAGCACGTCGAGGCCGACGACCTGCCGGGCGCGACGACCACCGACCACTGGTACTTCCTCAGCGGCGTCGAGGTGTGGTCGGAGCGCGCCGCCTCGGCGCTGGTCGCGTTGGGCGACTCCCTGACCGACGGCCGGGGCTCCACCACCAACGGCAACGACCGCTGGCCCGACCGGCTGTCGGCCCGGCTCCGCGCCCACCCCGCCACCGCGGACGTCGCCGTGCTCAACCAGGGCACCGGCGGAAACCGGGTGCTCAGCGAGGGGATCGGCCCGAGCGCGCTGGCCCGCCTGGACCGCGACGTGCTGGCGCAGACCGGCGTGGCGTGGCTGGTGGTGTTCGAGGGCATCAACGACATCTGCACCACCGACGCGACGGCCGAGGCGCAGGAGCGGGTCGTGGAGGACCTGTGCGCGGCTTACGAGCAGATCGTGGTGCGTGCGCACGCCCACGGCATCGCGGTGTGCGGGGCGACACTGGCGCCGTTGGGCGGCAACGAGGCCTACGACGACCCGGACGGCCACCGCGAGTCGTCACGTCAGGCGGTCAACGAGTGGATCCGCGCCCGGGGCGCGTTCGACGCGGTGCTCGACTTCGACGCGGCGGCACGTGACCCGCACGACCACCGCCGCCTGCTCGCGGCCCACGACGACGGCGACCACCTGCACCTGACACCGGCCGGCTACCAGGCGCTGGCGGACGCCGTGCCGCTGGAGCTGTTCGAGCAGCGCTCGTGAACGTGTCCAGTTGAGACGGACCGGCGCGGGAACCGTTGCCACGCAAAAGTTTCGCGGCGGTTCACCCACGTGAAAGTCGACAGTGGACGGGTGGTCTTCCTTGCCCGGGAACCGGAGGCGACATAGTTTGGCGATGTCACCGATCCCCGGACCAGGAGGACTTCTCCATGCTCGACGTGCACCCCGCGTGGCTCCCGGCTTCCGCGTTCCGGTCGGTCGGCTCACGGCGGGTCCGCGTCATCGGGGACGGCCCGGTGGTCGGCACGGTGCGCGCCGAGGTCGCGACGGCGGTGGCCGAGCACGGTGGCGCGCTGGTCGACGACGGTCCGGCGGACCTGGAGCTGGTCTGCGCGCCGGAGGACGGCGAGACGGACCCCGAGGCGTTCGTGGTGGGCCGGGCCGGCGCCACCACCGCGGTCCGCGCGATCGACGGCGCCGGCCTGCTCTACGGCTTCCACCACCTGGTGCGGCAGGGTGAAGCGGCGTTCACCGAAGCGGCGTTCACCGGTGAGGCGTGGCCACAGCGGCACGCGCCGCGCCAGCCGGTCCGCATGCTCGACCACTGGGACAACGTCGCCGTGCACCCGGTGATGGGCCAGGTCGAACGCGGCTACTCGGGCGGCTCGATCTTCTACGACGACGGCGTGGTGCGCGCCGACCTCTCCCGGGCCCGTGCCTACGCCCGGCTGCTCGGCTCGATCGGCGTCAACCGGGTGGGGCTCAACAACGTCAACGTGGGCCGCACCGAGGCCCGGCTGCTGACCGACCTGCTGCCGGACGTGGTGCGGCTGGCCGAGGTGTTCCGTCCGCACGGGATCAGGGTGCACCTGTCGGTGAGCTTCGCCGCGCCGGTCACCCTCGGCTGCCTGCCGACGGCCGACCCGCTCGACCCGGCCGTGCGCGAGTGGTGGGCGCGCACGACGGCCGACGTGTACGCGGCGATCCCCGACTTCGGCGGGTACGTGGTCAAGGCCGACTCCGAGGGGCAACCCGGCCCGTTCGCCTACGGCCGCGACCACGCCGACGGCGCGAACGTGCTGGCCCGCGCCCTCGCGCCGTTCGGCGGCACGGTGTTCTGGCGCGCGTTCGTCTACGACCACCACCAGGACTGGCGCGACCGCTCGACCGACCGCGCCCGGGCCGCCCACGACCACTTCGCCCCGCTGGACGGCGCGTTCGACCCGAACGTCGTGGTGCAGGTCAAGGCAGGTCCGATGGACTTCCAGGCGCGCGAGCCGCTGTCGCCGGTGATCGCGGCCATGCCGCGCACCAGGCTCGCGGTCGAGTTCCAGGTGACCCAGGAGTACACCGGGCACCAGAAGCACGTGTGCCACCTCGTGCCGCAGTGGCGCGAGATGCTCGGCTTCCAGCCGTGGGGCGAGGGCGGGCCGACGGTCGCGGACGTCGCCGCGGGCCGGGCCGCCGCACCGGCCGGTGGCGTGGTCGCGGTGTCGAACGTCGGCGAGGACCCGTTCTGGACCGGGCACCCGTTGGCGCAGGCCAACCTGTTCGGCTTCGGCCGGCTCGCGTGGGACGAGCGGCTCGCGCCGGAGGCGGTGCTGGACGAGTGGATCGACCTCACGTTCCCGGCAGCCCCGGCCGTGCGCGAGGCGTTGCACGAGGTGATGGACGGCTCGTGGCTGACCTACGAGCGGTACACCGCGCCGCTGGGCGTCGGTTTCATGGTGCGGCCGGGCCTGCACTACGGGCCCGACGTGGACGGCTACGAGTACTCCCGGTGGGGCACCTACCACTTCGCCGACCGGGACGGCGTCGGCGTCGACCGCACGTGCGCCACGGGCACGGGCTTCGCCGGCCAGTACCCGGCGCCGTGGCGCGACCGGTACGAGTCGACCGACACCTGCCCGGACGAGCTGCTGCTGTTCTTCCACCACGTGCCCTACGGCCACGTCCTGCACTCGGGGACGACCGTGATCCAGCACATCTACGACACGCACTTCACCGGTCACGACGAGGTGCGGCGGATGGCCGCCTCGTGGGCCCGGCTGGAAGGCGGCGTGCCGCCGGAGGTGTTCGACCGCGTCACCGGGTTGCTGTCGGAGCAGCTGCGGTGCGCGACGGAGTGGCGCGACCAGGTGAACACGTACTTCTGGCGCAAGTCGGGCGTGCCCGACGCCCGTGGCCGCCGGATCTACTGACGGATCACCACCACCGCCGTCGCGGCCAGCTCCAGCGGCTCACCGGCTCGCAGCACCCGCCCGTCCAGCAGGCTCGTCCCGTCGACCGGGCACTCCACCCGACGAGCGGGCCCGTGGTTCAGCACGAACAGGTGCCGCGTGCCGTCCGGCGCGACGCGCTCGGTCACCTCGACGTCCGGCACGTCCCCGAGCGGCCCGATCAGGTCGTGCTCCGCCAACGCCGTGCGCACGACGGCCGCCACGCCGTCGTCGTCCAGCAACGTCGCCACGTACCAGGCGTGCCCACGCCCCCGTGCCGCCCGCGTCACGGCGGGTGTCCCGGCGTAGAAGTCCGCGCCGTAGGTGCCGAGCACCTCCGCGTCGTCCGGCACGACCACCTCGAACACGTGCCGGGCCTCGTGCTCCTCGCCGAACAACGCCACCGGGTTCACCACGTCGGGCTGCTGGGCGTCGGTCTCCTCGACCCGCAGCCCGAGCAGCGACGCGAACGGCCCCGGCACGTCGGCCAGGAACGCGTTGTCGTCCTCGTCCACCCGACCCGACAACGCCGTGGTGACGAACGTGCCGCCGCGCTCGACCAGCGCCGTCACCCGGTCCGCCAAGTCGCCCTTCACCATGTGCAGCAACGGCGCGACGACCACGTCGTACCCGGAGAGGTCGGCCGTCACCGGCACCACGTCCAGCGGGACGTTCGCCTGCCACAACGCCCGGTGGTAGGCGGTCAGCACGTCGAGGTAGCGGACGTTGCGGTTGGGGCCGTCGGACATCTCGACCGCCCACCAGCTGTCCCAGTCGACCAGCAGCGCGGCCCGCGCGGGCGTGCGTCCGCCCAGCAGCGCGTCACCGACGCGGGCGAACTCCTCGCCCAGCTCGGCGACCTCCCGGAACACCCGCGTGTCCGTGCGGCCCGCGTGGTCGAGCACCGCGCCGTGGTACTTCTCGGACGCGCCGCGCGACTGCCGCAGCTGGAAGTACAGCACCGCGTCCGCGCCGTTGGCGACCGACTGCCACGACCACAGCCGCAGCACACCGGGCCGCTTGACCGGGTTCACGTCGCGCGAGGCGGTCACCGACGGCGTCTGCTCCATGACCCAGAACGGCTCGCCGTCGCGCAACCCGCGCATCAGCCGGTGCGCCAACGCCATCCGCGCGGCCGTGCGCGTCGACGACCGGTCCTCCGGCGGGTAGTTGTCCCACGACGCGAAGTCCAGGTGCGGCGCCCACCGGTGGTAGTCGATCGGCTGGTACAGGCCCATCATGTTCGTCGTCACGGGGGTGTCCGGCGAGTGCTCGCGGATGGCGGCCTTCTCCGCCAGGAACCCGTCCAGCATGGCGTCGGACATGAACCGCTTGTAGTCGAGCGTGATGCCCTGGAACGCGGTGTGGTCGGGCCCGCGCCAGTGCTCGGACAACGCGTTCGGGGGCTGGATCTGCCTCCACTTGGTGAACGTGTGCGACCAGAACGTGGTGTTCCACGCGTCGTTGAGCCGGTCGAGCGAGCCGTAGCGCTTGCGCAGCCACTTGCGGAACGCCTCGCCGCAGTTCGAGCACCAGCACGCGCCGCCGTACTCGTTGCCGATGTGCCACGCCACGATCGCCGGGTTGTCGCCGTACCTCTTGGCCAGCCGCTGGGCCAGTGCCACGGCCGCGTTGCGGAAGACGTACGACGACGGGCAGGCGTTGTGCCGCTGCCCGTACACGTGCTGCCGTCCCTCGAAATCGACCCGGCACACCTCCGGGTTCTGGTGGGCCAGCCACGGCGGCATCGCGCCGCTGGGGGTGGCCAGCACGATCCGCACGCCCTCGGCCGTGGCGCGCTCGACGATCGCGTCCAACGTCGAGAAGTCGTAGCGGAACGCGGAGGGCTCCAGGTGGGCCCACGCGAACACGCCGACCGTGACCGTGTCGATGCCGGCGAGCTTGAACGCGGCGTAGTCCTGGTCCCAGACCTCGCGGGGCCACTGCTCGGGGTTGTAGTCGCCGCCGTAACCGATCCTCGTGGGCACGATCCGTGACGTCACGCGGTGAACCTCTCGGTGGCGTCGCGCAGCACCGGCTCGGCGTTGCGCAGGAGCAGGAGGGTGAACGGGGAGGCCAGCAGCGCGAGCACCCAGTCGGACGTGAGCACGACGAGCCCGCCGGCCGCGATGAGCAGCGACAACGCGCCGAGCGCGCTCGCCGGCCGGGCGGCGAGGTAGTAGGACGCCAGGCGCGCGGTGTCACGGGTGCGCAGGGACAGCGTGGACGACAGCACCAGCGCCTGGGTCGACCACACCAGCACCGCCACCGCGACCACGACCAGCACCAGGCCGTACCCGGCGGGCACGCCGGCCAGCTCCAGGTTCGCCAGGCTGAAGCCGATCACGGTGAGCACCGCCAGCGCGGGCAGCCACCAGCGCAGCACGTCGAGCCAGTTGAGCCGGTAGCCGCGGCGGAAGTGCCGGGCGGGGGAGAGGTCCCGGTCGCCGAGGAACACCCGCCAGGCGTAGACGGCGGCCGACAGCGCCGGGCCCGCGGGGGCGAAGCACAGCCCGATCAGGGGCGCGTTGCCCGCGCTGCGGTCCAGGAAGAGCAGCGCGAGGAACCCCGGCGCGGTCGTCAGCACGAGCATGGCCTCGATGACGACGAACCAGTGCACGACGGACGCGACGCGCGACAGGATGCCCGCCCCGATCTCGGCGGCGGGATCACCCCGTCGTTCGACCGCCACGGTCAGTGCCTCTCGTGCGGCGCCACGAGCCGGTCGTCGGAGGCGCCGAGCAGCCGCCGGTCGTCCAGCCCCTCGTGCTCCTCGGCGTGCACGGGCGTGAGCTCGACGAACGTGACCTCGTGCCGTGCCAGCGCCAGGTCGAGCGGGACCCGCCCGGCCACGACCGGGGTCGACCGGTGCTCCAGGGCGGGACGCGCGCAGTCGCGCAGCACGTCGAGCGTCCGCGGGTCGGGCGAGCGCGGCCGGCCCAGCTCACGCCACGCGCCGAACGCGTTGCCGTCGTGCTCGTTGACCCGTTCCCGGCGGACGAACGCGCGCGGACCGGTCATGGGCACCGACAGCCGCACCTCGTGCCGCTCGGGCGCGTCCGGTCCGTCGGTGCCGCCGACCGGCTGCCAGGCCAGCACGGTGATCCGGCCGTCGTCGGTCGCGCACACCAGGTGGTCCTCGCCGCGGGCCAGCACGTGGGCGCCCATCCGGGCCATGAACGCGTACAGGTGGTAGGTCGGCTTCGGCACCTGCCGGTGCGTGAGCAGGCCGAACCCGCCGTGGAACAACGAGGTGGGCACGTTCTCCTCCTCGAAGACGTCGCAGAACGTCCAGTAGGAGTACGAGTCCACCAGATCCGTGCCGCCGGCGAGCACCGGGGCCAGGTACGCGGCGTGGTAGGCCGTGTCGTGGATCGGGTTGTCCGGCCGGTAGGAGCTGTTGAACTCGGTGATGTGCACCGGCAGCCCGGCCAGCGCGGTGCCCGCCAGGTGCTTGCGCGGCGCGTCGAACTGCTCCAGCAGCGACCCGGGCGCGGCGAGCGTCTGGTAGGTGCCGAACGGGACGTGCTGCGCCGGGCCGGACGTGTAGGCGTGCCTGCTGACGAAGTCGATCGGCACGTCGCGGCGGGTGACGAACTCGGCGAACGGCTCCCACCACTCGTCCGAGCCCGGTGAGATCGCCGGGCCGCCCACCTGGAGCCCGGCGTCGACGTCCTTGACCGTGCGCGCGGTGAGCTCGTACAGGCGGAAGTAGGCCTCCTGGTCGGCGTCCTTCCAGAAGTTGACCAGGTTCGGCTCGTTCCACACCTCGATCGGCCAGGTGCGCACCTCGGCCAGGCCGTAGCGGTCGACCAGGTGCCGGACGACGGCGCGGACCAGCGCGGCCCACTCGTCCCGGTCGTTCGGCGGGGTGATGTTGCCCCTCCACCAGAACACCGTGTCCTCGCCCGAGGCGAGCGCGGTCGGCATGAACCCCAGCTCGACGAACGGCCGGATGCCCAGCTCCAGGAACCGGTCGAACACCTGGTCCACGTACGTGAACGAGTACCGGGTCACCCCGTCGCCGGACCGGCGGTGCACGCCCATGTCGTCGGACAGCAGCCCGTGGCCGCGGATGTGGCGGAAACCGATGTCGCGCTGCACGCGGGCCAGGGACTCCTGGTAGTCGGCGCGCAGCGCGAGGTTGAGCCGGCCGGTGCCGACGCAGTGGCGCCACGACTCGGACAGGCGGCCGATCGGCTCGCCGGGAACGGTGACGCGGTTCAAAACCCCTCCAGACCGAACGGCCCGCCGCCCGTGGTGCGGCGGCGGTCGACACCGGCGGTCCGGTCACGACGTCACGCCGTGACCGGACCGCGGCGGTCGACTCAGCCGTTCTTCTCCTTGTAGCGCTTGTGCGCGCCGTTGACCAGCTCGACGAGGTCGTTCGAGCCCTTGGCCTCCAGCTCCTTGACGTAGGCGTCCCACGTGGACATGTCGCGCTGGCCCAGGATGAACTGCAGCGTCGACTGCGTGACGAAGTCCTTGAGCGGGCTCTCCAGCAGGGCGGCGCGCTCGCGCTCCTCCTCGTTCAGCGGCGCGGGCGGCGGCAGCGCCTCGACCTTCTTGTCCGCCATCGTCTTCTGGAAGGCGACCTCTTCCTCGGTGAACATCGACTGGAGCAGCTCGGTGGCGCCGCCGTAGTAGAAGACACCGCCCTGGAAGCCGAAGTCGCGCTGGAGGTTCTTCGGCGCGCCGACGTTCATGCCGCCGAACGCCACCTCGGGCTTGAGCTTCCGCTTACCCGACGCGTCCTTGTCGTAGGTCGCGCCCTTCACGCCCCACTTGGTGAACTCCTGCGCCTCGTCGGAGTACCAGAGCCAGTCGATGAACTGCATGGTCGCCACGAACTTGTCGCTCTCGACGGCCTTCGCCGACACCATCAGGCCGCTCTCCAGCCGCGTGCCGCGGATGACGTCGCCCTTGGGCCCGGCGGGCAGCGGGATCTTCGCCACGGTCGCGCCGGGGATCTTGGAGACGTTCGGCCGGTAGTCGTTCACGATGTTCTGCGCGTTGCTGCTGATCGCGAACGACTTGCCGCTGGCGAACTTCTGGATCGCCGCGTCGTCCTTCTGGGTGAAGCTCTCCGGGTCCATCAGCCCTTCCGCGACGAGCTTGCGGAAGTACTCGACGAGCTGCTTGTACTCCGGGGTCGCGCCGGTGAGCTCGTACTTCTGGCCGGACTCGTTCCAGATCGTGTTCTTGACGTAGCCCCAGCCGGCCTGCGTGCCGAAGGTCTGGCCGGCGTAGTTGAGGATGGACTTGCCCTCGAAGCGGTCCGACAGCGGGTAGCTGTCCGGGTTCGCGGCCTTGATCGCCTTGAGGACGGTGTAGACCTCGTCCCAGTCCTTCGGCGCCTTCAGGTTCAGCCGCTTCAGCTCGTCGGTGCGGAACGCCAGCGTGTAGTCCTGCCAGATCTTCTCGTGCATGCCGGGCAGCACGTAGAACTTGCCGTCCTCCTGGCGCAGCGTGTTCAGCTCAGGCTGGAGCTTCCACTTCTCGACCTTGTCCTTGAAGTTCGGCATCAGGTCGATGTAGTCGCTCACCGGCAGGATCGCGCCGGAGGAGACGAACTGCTCCTCCTGACCCGGGTAGGTCTTGGAGATGATCGTCGGCGCGTCGCCCGAGCTGATCAGCAGACCGCGCTTCTGGTCGTAGTCGCTGTAGGGCACGACCGTCGGCTTGATCGTGATGTTGGTCCGCTGCGTGATCTCCTTCCACAGCAGCCAGTCGTCCTTGATCGGGTAGTGCGACTGGTCGAGGTAGAGCAGGCTGACGTCGAGCGGCTCGCTCGCCTTGAACTGCGCGCCCGCCTTGTAGTCGGCCATCGACGCGGTCTTCTTGCCGTCGAGGTTGACGCCGCTGCCCGCGTCCCCGCCCTCCTCGCTGCACGCGGCCAGGCTGACCACGAGGCTGCCGGCGACGGCAGTCAGGAGCGTTCGCTTCCATCTGGTTCGCATCGAGCTTGTCTCCTCAAGTGATTGACGCCGTCGTCAACTGGAGCGGATGCGCTACTGCTTGACCGCGCCGAGCATCACGCCCGACACGAAGTAGCGCTGGATGAACGGGTAGACGGCGATGATGGGCAGCACGGTCAGCACCATCGTCACCGCCTTGATGTTCGCGGAGATGGCCACCGCGTTGGTCTCGACGGCGCCGACCGACGTCGCCGAGGTGGCGCCGGCGATCATGTTCCGCAGGTACACGGTGACCGGGAACAGGTCCGACCGGTCGAGGTAGAGGAACGCCTGGAACCAGGAGTTCCAGTTCGCCACCGCGTAGAACAGGATCATGGTGGCGAGCACGGCCTTCGACAGCGGCAGCACGATGCGCAGCAGGATGCCGTAGGTGTTCAGGCCGTCGATCGCGGCGGCCTCCTCCAGCTCCGCCGGCAGGCTCTCGAAGAACGCCTTCATCACCAGCAGGTTGAACACGCTGATCGCGTTCGGCAGCACGACCGCCCAGATCGTGTTGGTCATGCCGAGCCCGTTGACCAGCACGTAGTTCGGGATCAGGCCGCCGTTGAAGAACATGGTGAACACCGCGACGCCGACCAGCAGGCCGCGGCCCTTGAGCCGGTGCTTCGACAGCACGTACGCGTAGACCGTGGTGAGCACGATCGAGATCGCGGTGGCCGTCACGGTGTAGATGACGGTGTTGAGGTAGCTGTTCCAGAACGCCGGGTCGGACGCGACGAGCTTGTAGGTGTCGAGGTTGAACCCGCGCGGCACCAGGTTGACCTGGCCGGTGCGGATGTAGACCTCGCTGCTGAACGACTGCGCCACGATGTTGACGAACGGGTACAGCGTCACCGCGACCACGCCGAGCAGCACGACCGCGTTGACCACGCGGAAGATCCGGTAGCCGGGGGAGTCGTCCAGCGAGGTGCGGCGGGGACCGGCGGGCCGCTCCAGCCGCTGCGCGAGGCGTGTCGGGTCGGTGGTCACCACAGGCTCGTCCCCACTGTGCGGCGCGAGATCGCGTTGGCGGACAGGACCAGCGTCAGGCCGATGATCGACTCGAACAGGCCGATCGCGGCGGCGTAGCTGAAGTTGTTGGACACCAGGCCGACCCGGTAGAGGTAGGTCGACACGACGTCCGCGGTGGGGTAGGTCAGCGGGTTGTACAGCAGCAGGACCTTCTCGAACCCGACCGCCATGAACGTGCCGATGTTGAGGATCAGTAGCGTGATCATGGTCGGGCGGATGCCGGGCAGCGTCACGTGCCACGTCTGCTGCCAGCGGTTCGCGCCGTCGATCCGGGCCGCCTCGTAGAGCTGGGAGTCGATCGTGGTCAGCGCGGCCAGGTAGAGGATCGTGCCCCAGCCGACGGTCTGCCAGACCTCGGAGGAGACGTAGATCGTGCGGAACCAGCTCGGGTCCTGGATGAACGAGACCGCGTCGCCGCCGAGGGCGCGCACGATCTGGTTGACCGTGCCCTCCAGCGACACCAGCTGCATGACCATGCCGGCCACGATCACGATCGACAGGAAGTGCGGCAGGTAGGACACCGTCTGCACGAACCGCTTGAAGTACCGCGAGCGGACCTCGTTGAGCAGCAGCGCGAGCACGATCGGCAGCGGGAAGGTGAAGACCAGCGACAGCGCGCCGAGCGCCATCGTGTTCCCGAAGACCTCCCAGAAGTTCGGGTCGTTGACGAACATCTTGACGTAGCGCAGGCCGACCCACGTCTCGCCGTAGATGCTGCCGCCCGGCACGAACTTGCGGAACGCGATCACGTTGCCGAGCATCGGCGCGTAGCGGAAGACCAGGAAGAACAGCAGCGGGACGATGACGAGCGTGTAGAGCTGCCAGTCCCGCTTCCACGCCTTGCGCCACGTGGACTTGTACCGGGGTGTCCTGGGCGGCTTGCCGGGCGGGGCCGGCGCCGCCTCGGCCGCCGGTTCGCCGATCCGGGTGGTCATGTCCGGTCCACCTCCTCGTGGGTGACCGACACGGCGGTGAGCCAACGCCGCGTGTGGTCTGCTTCGCGCAGCGGGCCGACGAGCCTGAGGTCCACCGCTTCGTGCACGTCCGCGCTCGACCGGGACACGCGCAGCTGCACCGCGCCCGGTTCCACCACCCGTCTGCCGTCCCGGCCGGTGAACGACGTGACGTCGGCCGGCACCCGGAACGCGACGCGTGCCGACGCGCCGCCGGCCAGCTCCACCCGCGCGTAGCCGATGAGCCGCACGACCGGGCGGGTCACCTGCGCGACGGGGTCGTGCAGGTACAGCTGCACCACGTCCGCGCCGGCGCGCGTGCCCGGGTTGCGCACGTCCAGCTCCACCTCGACCTCGCCGTCGGTGGCCCACGGCCCGTCGCCGGACGTCAGCCGCACGGCCGACCAGGTGAACGTGTCGTAGCCGAGGCCGTGGCCGAACGGGAAGGCGTGCGTCGGGTCGACGTTCGACACCTCGGTGCGCCGGCCGAGCGGCGCGGACAGGTAGGTGCCGGGCTGCCCGGACGGGTCGTTCGGGATGCCGACCGGCAGTCGGCCGGACGGGGTGACCGCACCGGTCAGGACGTCCGCGAGGGCCCGGCCGCCGAGCTGCCCGGGGAAGAAGGCCTGCACGACCGCCGCCGCGTCGTCGGCCAGGTCGCCGATCGCGTACGGCCGGCCGGTGATCAGCAGCAGCACGACCGGCGTGCCGGTGTCGAGGACCGCGCGGACCAGGTCGGCCTGCGCGCCGGGCAGCCGCAGGTCGGTCGCGTCGCACCCCTCGCCCGACGTGCCGCGCCCGAACAGCCCCGCCCGGTCACCGACGGCGACGACGCACACGTCCGCGTCCCGTGCCGCCGCCACCGCGGCCGCGATGTCGTCGGCGTCGGGCTCGGCGGAGACCTCGCAGCCCTTCGCGTGGGCGATGTCGCCTCCCACCGCGTCGCGCAGGGCGGAGAGCACGGTCGGGATGTCGAGGCCGAGCCCGGCGTCCGGGTGGTGCACGCCGATGTGCGCCGGGAACGAGTAGCAGCCCAGCATCGCCATCGGGTCGTCGGCGAGCGGGCCGACCACGGCGAGCCGGACGTCCGGCCGCAGCGGCAGGACGCCGTCGTTGGCCAGCAGCACCGCGGACTCGCGGGCGAGGCGGAGCGCGACGTCCTGCGCCTGCGGTGAGTCGAGCCGCAGCTCGTCGACGTCCTCGGGCAGGGGAGACCAGTCCGGGTCGAGCAGGCCGAGTTCGACCTTCTGGCGCAGCACCCGGCGCAACGCCCGGTCGACCAGGCCCTCGTCCACGTCGCCGCGCTCGACCGCCTCGCGCAACGGCGTGCCGTAGCAGCGCACGGTCGGCAGTTCCACGTCCACACCGGCGGCGAGGGCCAGCGCGGCGGCGTGCGCCTCGTCCTCGGCCACGCCGTGCAGGGTCTGGAGGAACTTGACCGCGAAGTAGTCGGCGACCACCGTGCCGTCGAAGCCCCAGGTGTCGCGCAGCAGGGTGGTGAGCAGCCCGGCGTCGGCCGCGGACGGCAGGCCGTCGACCTCGGTGTAGGACTGCATGACCGACCGCGCGCCGCCGTCGCGCACGGCCATCTCGAACGGCGGCAGGATGACGTCGGCGAACTCGCGCGGTCCGACGGCCACCGGCGCGAGGTTGCGACCGGCGCGGGAGGCCGAGTAGCCGGCGAAGTGCTTGAGCGTGGCGACGATCCCGGATCGCTCCAGGCCGCGCACGTACGCCGTGGCGACCGTGCCGACGAGGTACGGGTCTTCGCCGATGGTCTCCTCGGTGCGGCCCCAGCGGTAGTCGCGGGTGACGTCCAGGACCGGCGCCAACCCCTGGTGCACGCCCGCCGCGCGCATCGAGGCGCCGATGAGGCCCGACATCTCGGCCACCAGGTCGGGGTCGAACGACGCGCCCCACGCCAACGGGGCGGGGTGGGCGGTCGCCTGCCAGGCGGCGAAACCGGTGAGGCACTCCTCGTGGACCAACGCCGGGATGCCGAACCGGTTGGCTTCGGCCACCTGCCGCTGCGACGCGGCGAGCGAGCGGGCGCCCGCCACCGGTTCGACCGGCCGGGTGCCGAACGGGCGGGTGAGCTGGCCGAGGCCGTGCGCGATGACGTCCGCCCAGATCACCGGGTCGCCGGTCAGGTCGTGCTGGTGCGGTGCGACGCCGGCGCCGGAGGGGTCCGCGCCGACCCAGACACCCACGAGCTGCGCCAGCTTCTCGTCGAGCGTCATCGCCTCGACGAGCGCGTCCACCCGTTCGGGGACGGGCCGGGAGGTGTCCCGCCACGTCGGGCCGGGCCGGTCGGCGGCAGTCGGGGCGGCGTCGCCCGGCGGCGTCGTCACGACCTCCGTCGTCCTGTTCATCATCGACCAGGTACCCCCGCTCACGTCCTCGTGAAGACCGAAACTATCGAAGTACTTTCCGACATGCCGATCTGGTGGGGAGACCGTAGGAGGATCTCCGCACGACGTCAACAGTCCGTGTCCTTCCTGTGTCTTCGCAGTTCACAGGTATGAACCGCCGCAGATTTGCACCCGGTTACCAGCCTGATTACGTCAAAGATCCACGCCTGGAGCTGTCATGCTGGTGGTCGGAAGGTCGAACCTTTACGCTCGGCCGTCGAAACTTTAGAGCCGGTGTGCGGTGCGCGGACCGCGACGCGGACAGGGGGCAGCATGAGTTCGTCGACCGAGCGGGACGCCGCCGGCGCCGTGCCGGGGAAGACGGTGAAGGCCGCGGCGTCGATCTCGTCGATCGCGGCCGAGGCGGGGGTGTCCATCCCGACGGTCTCGAAAGTCCTCAACGGACGGCCGGACGTCGCGCCGGACACGCGTGCCCGCGTGGAGAGCATCATCGAGCAGCACCGGTACCGGCGACGGCGGGCGCGCCAGTCGTCCCGGCCCGCGCTCATCGACCTCGTGTTCCACGAGATGCACTCGGCGTGGTCGACCGAGATCATCCGGGGGGTCGAGCTGGCCGCGGCGAACGAGCGCGCCGCCGTGGTGCTGTCCGAGCTCGGCGGCGAGCACCGCCCGCGTCGCGAGTGGTTCGACGACCTGCTGGCCCGCCGGCCGCTCGGCGTGATCCTCGTGCTGGCGGGGTTGGACGACGAGCAGCGCCGCCAGCTCACCACGCGCAACATCCCGTTCGTGTTCGTGGACACCGCGGGCGAGCCGCCGCCCGGCGTGCCGACGGTGGGATCGGCGAACTGGGCGGGCGGTCTGGCCGCGACCCGGCACCTGCTGGGCCTCGGCCACCGCCGGATCGCGGTCATCTCCGGGCCGACGACCATGCTGTGCAGCCGGGCCAGGGTCGACGGGTACCGCAGCGCGTTGGAGGACGCGGACGTCGTCGTGGACCAGGACTTCGTGCGGTACGGCGACTTCTACGTCCAGGGCGGGTACGGGCACGGCATGGAGCTGCTCAGCAGGCCCGACCCGCCGACCGCGATCTTCGCGGGCTCCGACTTCCAGGCGCTGGGCGTGATGCGGGCGGCGCGGGAACTCGGCCTGTCCGTGCCGGCCGACCTGTCGATCGTCGGCTACGACGACCTCTCGGTGACCGAGTGGATAGGGCCTCCGCTGACCACCGTGCGGCAGCCGTTGCGCGAGATGGCGACCACGGCCGCGCACATGGTGTTCAGCCTGGCGCGTGGCGAACGCCCGCCGAACGAGCGCATAGACCTCGCCACCGAGCTCGTGGTGCGGGAGAGCACCTGCCCACCACGCTCACCCTGACCCGCGAGTCGAACCTTCCGGTCCCCCGAGTCGAACGTCCGGGTACCCCGAGTTCTCCGTTCAGGATGGGTGCGGGCGTGGGCGCTCGGGCCCTAGCGCAGTGGCGTGTGCGCCGGGTCGACCCGTTCGCCGTCGCGGACGGGGCCCGGCGGCGTGCCGTCCCCGAAGGGCCGCCCGCCCAGCGCTTCACGGCCGTGCGGCGTGACCCAGCCGGACAGGTCCGGCCCGCCGGGCACGATCCCGCTCGGGTTGATGTCCTTGTGCACGACGTAGTAGTGCCGCTTGATCTGGGCGAAGTCGACCGTGTCGCCGAAGCCGGGCGTCTGGAACAGGTCGCGGGCGTAGGCCCACAGCGCCGGCAGCTCGGCCAGCTTGTTCCGGTTGCACTTGAAGTGGCCGTGGTAGACGGGGTCGAAGCGCACCAACGTGGTGAACAGCCGCACGTCGGCTTCGGTGATCGTGTCGCCGACGAGGTACCGCTGCTCGCCCAATCGGTCCTCAAGCCAGTCCAGGGCGGTCCACAGCCGGCCGTATGCGTCGTCGTACGCCTCCTGCGTGCCCGCGAACCCGCACCGGTAGACGCCGTTGTTGACCTCGGTGAAGACGCGCTGGTTGACGGCCTCGATCTCGTCGCGGTGCCGCCGCGGCAGCAGGTCCGGCGCGCCGTCGCGGTGGTGGTCGCGCCACTCGGTGGACAGGTCGAGCGTGATCTGCGCGAAGTCGTTGGTCACCACCGCGCCGGTCGTCGTGTCCACGATGGCCGGCACCGTGATCCCGCGCGGGTAGTCGGGGTCGCGCTTGAAGTACGCCTCCTGCAACCGCTCGATCCCCAACACGGGATCCCGCCCACCGGGGTCGAGGTCGAACGTCCACGACCGCTCGTCGTGCGTGGGTCCGGGCAACCCGAGCGAGAGCGCGTCCTCCAACCCCGACAACCGCCGCACGATGATCGACCGGTTCGCCCAGGGACAAGCCCGCGCCGCCACCAACCGGTACCGCCCCGGGACGACCGGAAACCCGTCACGCCCATCGGCGGTGACCCGCGTCGTGATGTACCGCGTGTCGCGGGTGTACTCCTTCCCCTTGACGGAGTACGTCCCACCCCGCTGGTGCTCGGGCTTCCCACCGGCCGTCGAAGTCTCGCTCACGTTCCCGAGCCTACGTCGCCTTCCCGTCCCCGGCCTCTCACGCGGGGTCCAGGGCAAGGGTGGTCACGGCGGCGTACCTGGCCGGACCGTGGTGACGTGGCGGAGTGATGACATCGTTGTCGGGGTGCGAGCGGGTCGAGGTCGTCGAGTGGACGGGTTCTGGGCTGGTGCGGGCCTCGGCACGGCGTGGGGCACGCTCGGCGTGGCTGGTTCTGGCAGGCTGCCGCACAGGCGCCGCAGGGCGCGACGCGGTGGAGGGGATGGGGAGACGTGAGCGCTGAGGACCGCCGCTGGACCGATCGCGGTCAGGCCGTCGGGCACGGGGTGACCTGGCTGGCGCGGTGGAGCGCCCGCCTGGCGCTGGTCGCGATCGGCTTCTGGTTGCTGTGGACGCTGATCGGCAGGCTGTGGGTCGTGGTGATGCCGGTCCTGCTGGGCCTGCTGATCACGACCGTGCTCTGGCCGCCCGCCCGGTGGCTGCGCTCGCGCGGTGTGCCCGCCGCGCTGGCCGCGACGATCGTGCTGCTCGGCGGGCTGGTCGTGCTCGGCGGTGTGGTGGCGCTGATCACGACGTCGATCGCGTCCGGCGTGCCCGAGATCGCCGACAGCTCGACCCGCGCCCTGCAGCAGGCGCTCGACTGGGCGGCCGGCCCGCCGCTCAACATCGGCGAGAGCCAGCTCGACCAGTTGTTGCAGCAGGGCATCGACCAGTTGCGGTCCAGCGTCGGGTCGATCGCGAACAGCCTGCTCACCGGCGTCGGCACGGTGACCTCCGGCCTCGTCACCGGCATCGTCGCGCTGTTGCTGGCGTTCCTGTTCGTCAAGGACGGGCCGCGGTTCACGCCGTGGCTGCGCGGCGTGATCGGCGAGCGCGCCGGCGGCCACGTGACCGTCGTGCTGGACCGGGTCTGGACGACGTTGGGCGACTTCATCCGCACCCAGGCGATCGTGAGCCTGGTGGACGCGGTGCTGATCGGCCTCGGCCTGGTCGTGCTCGGCGTGCCGCTGGCCGTGCCGCTGGCGGCGTTGACGTTCCTCGGCGGTTTCGTGCCGATCGTCGGCGCGTTCATCGCGGGCGCCCTGGCCGTGCTCGTCGCGTTGGTCAGCAACGGACCGACCACCGCGCTGATCATGCTGGTGATCGTCGTGGTGGTGCAGCAGGTGGAGGGCAACGTCCTCCAGCCGGTGCTCCAGTCGCGGAGCCTGCGCCTGCACGCCGCCGTCGTCCTGCTCGCGGTGACGGCGGGCAGCACCCTCTACGGCATCGCGGGCGCGTTCCTCGCCGTGCCGGTGGTGGCCGCGGTGGCGGTCGTGCTGCGTTACCTGGGTGAGGTCATCGACCAACGCACCTCGGCGCAGCCGGCCGTGCCGGACCGACCGGACGAACCGGACCGCGTGCCGGACGTGGAGCCGCCACGTCCGACGGACCGCGACTGACCACCCGACTTCGCGACCGGACGCGCGGCGTCGTGTCCGGCACGCGGGTCACGGCCGGACGCGGGTTCACGGCTGAACACCCGGCTCGCGGTGGCATCGGCAAGCCGCAGCGAGCCGCCTTCGGCGGTCGGCCGGCGCGACCCCGGATGGTGAGAGCGTTCCCAGCTCGATGACGTCCGGGTTCGCCCGCGCCGCCGGCCGCGATCACGCCGTGACGGCGCGCGATCGGCCCGCAGACGATCGGATTTGGCCGTGAACAGCGCGGTTATCATGCGCGGATGCTCCGACGCACATACGACGACCAGGTCTGCTCCATCGCGCGCGCCCTCGAGGTCGTCGGCGAGCGCTGGACGCTGTTGATCGTGCGGGACGCGCTCTCGGGGGTCACCCGCTTCGACGGGTTCCTCCACCGACTGCCCATCGCGCGCAACGTGCTCAGCGACCGGCTCAACAGCCTGGTCGAGTTCGGCGTGCTGGACCGGGTGCTCTACCAGGACCGGCCGCCGCGCCACGAGTACCGGCTCACCGCCAGAGGGCGTGAGCTGACACCGGTGGTGCTGTCGCTCATGGCGTGGGGCGACGACCACATGCCCGCGGAGGCCGGACCGCCCGCCGTGGCCGAGCACGCGGGCTGCACCGGAGTCGTCCGCACGCGGATGGTCTGCGACTGCTGCGAGCAGGAGGTCGCGCCCGACGTGGTGTTCCGGCGGCCGAGCGGCGCCGACGCACCACCGCGACCGCAGCCGCGATGAACCCGACCGCCGGTCACGTCACGGCGAGGAACCGCTAGAGGATTGATTCCTCCGCGACTGCACCAAGTCGATCGCGACTGCACCAAGTCGATGAAGCACCACTGGCACGAAGCCGCCCACATCCCCGACCTCGCCGACGCCGCCTGGGCCGTCGCCCGCCGCTTCACCGAGCTGCGCGACGACGACGCGACCGGTGGTGTCGTGCTGCGGCGCTTCGAGTCGTTCACCTACGCCGAGGTCAGCACGTGGTGGGTGGTGGAGCTCGGCGACGGCCAGGTGAGCGACCGCCCCGGCACGGTCCCCGCCGAGCGATGATCACGATCCTCGCTCGGTTTGGCCAGGTCCCGGACGGGTACCCGGACGTCATGGGTATCGACGACAAGTTCGACGCCAAGGCCGATGAACTCAAGGGCAAGGCGAAGGAAGCGGCCGGTCGTGCGACCGACGATCCCGACCTGGAGGCCGAGGGCCGGGGTGAGCAGGTCAAGGGCAACCTCAAGCAGGCGGCCGAGAAGGTCAAGGACGCGTTCAAGAACTGATCCGACGCGTGGCGCGGCGGGTGTCCGGGAGAACCCCGGGCACCCGCCGCGCCTTCTGCCACGCCCTGGGCAGCGGGAAGACGCTGCCTTCACAATCCCGTCGTCCGGGTGCCCGGCTTCATCTCAGGTCGCCCGCCGTCGGGCGTGGAACACCAGGCCGACGCCGGCGAGCAACGTGAGCAGCCCACCGAGCGCGAGCCAGGTCGCGTCCACGCCCGTCGAGGCGAGTCGGTCCACGGGTTGTTGCCCCGCGCCGGCGCCGGGGGCGGGCGCGGGTGGGCCGCCCGCTTGCGGCGGGTCGGGGTCCGCCTGGTCCGGGCCCGGTTCGACGTACACCAGGCGGGGTCGCTCCTCAGTGGCGACGACGGAGAACTCCGGCCCACCCGAGGTGATCTTCCACGGTCCGACCACGCCGAGGGTGTGCAGTCCGGTCGGGATGTGGTGGAACTCGAACCTGCCCGAGGTGTCGGTCGTCGCACGGGCGAGGACCGCGCCGGTGAACTGGTCCTTCAGGTAGATCTTCAAGTCGGGCACGGGCAGGCCCGGGTGCGGCCCGGAACAACCGCACCACGGCCCGGGGGGCCCCGCCTGCCGCGGCAACGTCACCTGGCCGGAGACCTTCTCCGCGGTCGCTCCGGGGATCCGCGCGATCGTGCTCGCGGCGACGTGACCGTTGGAGTAGTGCTGTTCGCCGAACTCGCACTGGACCTTCAGGTATCCCTGACCGGCCATCCGCTGGTCGATCGGGATCCGCACGCCGAAGGCACGGCCGGCGTTCGCGGGCACGGTGGCGCCCGGACCGCCGGGCGTCAGCTCCCCGAGTTCGAGCGTGGACCACACCGAGGTCGAGCACGACGCCGTGATGCCGGGGATCGGCGCCGCACCGCTGTTGGTGAGGGTCAGCGTCAGCAGGGCGGTGTCGTTCACCTGGTAGCCCTGCCGGTCGAACGCCGCCGAAGCGGTGAGCACCGGGTCCAGCAGGCGGGCGGCCCGGAACAAGAGGTCCGGGTCGTCCTCGCCGTCCACTTCGACGGAAGTCGCCGGGAAGGCCCAGTCCTGCGCGGCGAAGGAGATCCGGTAATCGCCGCGGGGCAGTCCTCCGAACGCGAAACGCCCGGCCGAGTCGGTCACCGTGGCGTACGTGCCTTGCGACACGTGACCCCCGGTCGCGGTGACCGTGAGTCCCGTGAACTCCTCCCCGGAGTCCTTGGCCGCGTTGCCGTTCCAGTCGGCGTACACGGTTCCGCTGACGGTGCCCCGGAC
This sequence comes from Actinosynnema sp. CA-299493, assembly GCF_050946825.1. Lineage (NCBI taxonomy): Bacteria > Bacillati > Actinomycetota > Actinomycetes > Pseudonocardiales > Pseudonocardiaceae > Actinosynnema > Actinosynnema sp. CA-299493. The sequence goes on along the minus strand of NZ_CP191993.1, from coordinate 5,044,666 downwards.
GTAGGTGATCGGGACGGTGACCGTGGCCGTGTTGTCGGCCGGGTCGGCGTCCGGCTCCCCGGACCGGGTCGTGACTTCGAGGACCAGCAGGTCGACCCGGGAGTTCAGGCGCGCGCTGAGCGTGCCCTCCACCGTCTGGCCGGGCTCGATCGACAGGCCGCGGCTGAATCCGTGCCAGTAGTTGCTGTCCACGATCGCGGTCGAGCTGACCTCGACATCGGTCGCGGTGGCGGTTCCCGTGTTGGTCACCCGGGCTCGCGCGCGGATGTGCTCGTCGGCGACGAAGGAGGGCTTGTCGAAGGTGACCGAGATCGTCAGGTCGACCGATCCCTCCGCGGGGTCGGCGGGCACCTCGGGGGCTGACGGCTCCCCGGGAACGGTGGGCTCGACCGTCGGGTCCGCGGTGCTCGGTTCGGTCTCGGTGGGCTGGGTTGCCGGGGGTTGCGCGGTGGTGGACCCGGCCGTGGTGGACCCGGTCGGAGCCGACGTGCCACCGAACGCCGGTCCCGCCGACGCCCCCGCCCAGGCGACGACCGTCAGCAACAGCGCGCCAATGGATCGGTTTAATCGCGACATGGCATTTCTCCTCTCTGGGAGATATCGCCACGCCGCGCCGTTTTTGTAGTTCGGGCAAAAAACGTGACCATTCCGAGTCGATGGCACGGTAATTCGGCACGATTTCGCCACGATCGTCCGCGTGTCGGAACCCCGGGTCATTTCAGACGTCTATCAGCTGTCCGACCCCGCCGGTGACCTTGGGATGGTCAGCGCACGCCGCGCGGCCGGAACTGGATGCTCACGCGGGGGCCGACCGCTTTGCCCGCTTTGGGCACCGCGTGCTCCCACGTCCGCTGGCACGACCCGCCCATCACGATGAGGTCGCCGTGGCCGAGCGCGTACCGGACGGTCGCACCGCCGCCACGCGGGCGCAACGCCAACGCGCGCGGCGTCCCGACGGACACGATCGCCACCATCGTGTCCTCAGTGGAACCTCGCCCGATCGTGTCACCGTTCCAGGCCACGGAGTCGCGGCCGTCGCGGTAGTAGCAGAGGCCGGCGGTGCGGAACGGCTCACCGAGTTCGTCGGCGTACCAGGCGCTCAACTCGTCCCGCGCCGCGGTCAGCACGGGATCGGGGAGCGGCGCGTCCTCGTCGTAGAAGCAGAGCAGGCGCGGCACGTCGACCACGCGCTCGTACATCTGCCTGCGCTCGGCCCGCCAGGGCACTTCGGCGACCAGGCGTCGGAACACCGCGTCCGCGCCGGTCAGCCAGCCGGGGAGCACGTCGACCCACGCGCCGTCGCCCAGCTCGGACCGCCGCGCGCCGGTCAGCGGGCGCAGCGCGGGCGCCTCGGCGCCGTCGTCGAACAGCGACACCTGCATGAGGTCAGCTTAACCCGAGGGTCGAACACACGTTCGACCCTAACGCGCTCTATAGCTTCAGTGCTGACTAAAATAATTAGGCATCCGGTTCGGGCTTGCGACGACGACCACCGGAGCGGACCTGCTTCGACGGCTCGTCGGTGGACTCGTCTTGCTGCTGCCCGGAGACGGCCGCGTCGGCGGTCCCCGGGTGGTCGGCGAGCAGGATGGCGGCCAGCTCGTCGTAGATAGGTGTGCTGCTCATGGAAGATCCTCTACCCCGTTTGGACGGAAGTTACACGCCTGTTCGGAGCGGGGCGCGGCCAGGGTTGCGAAACGATCGACGGCGAACGGGTGGGGGCCCGGCCCGAGCGGGGAGATCCCGGGCCGGGCCCCCGCGAGGTCACGCCGGCGTCAGCCAGACCACGCCGACCGCCGGCAACCGCAGCGCCGCCGACGCGGGCAGGTCGTCCAGCGGTTCGCCGACCGCCGCCACCACGCCGTTGACCACGCCGGATCCGCCGTACCCGGGCAGGTCGGTGTTCAGCACCTCCCGCCAGGGGCCGGTGCGCGGCAGGCCCAACCGGTAGTCGTGGTGGGCCACGCCGGCGAAGTTGACCACGCAGACGAGCACCGAGCCGTCCGCGCCGTGCCGCTGGAACGCGATCACGTTGTTCGTCGCGTCGTCGGCGCGGATCCAGGAGAACCCGTCGGGAGTGGTGTCGAGGGTGTGCAGGGCCGGTTCCCGCCGGTAGACCTCGTTGAGGTCGGCGACCATCCGCTGGATGCCGCGGTGGTAGTTCATCCCGCCGTGCTCGGCGAGCAGCCACCAGGGCAGCGAGCCGTCGGCGTCCCACTCCCACGGCTGGCCGAACTCGCCGCCCATGAACAGCAGTTGCTTGCCGGGGTGGGCCCACTGGTAGGCGAGCAGGGCGCGGACGCCGGCGGCCTTCCGCGCGTCGTCGCCGGGCATCCGCTGCCACAGCGAGCCCTTGCCGTGCACGACCTCGTCGTGGGAGAGGGGCAGGAGGTAGTGCTCGCTCCACGCGTACTCGATCGAGTGAATGATCTCGTGGTGGTGGTGCGCCCGCCGGATGGGGTCGTTGCGCAGGTAGCGCAGCGCGTCGTGCATCCAGCCCATGTTCCACTTGAAGTCGAACGCGAGGCCGTCGTCGTCGGTGACGCCGGGCCAGGCGGTGGACTCCTCGGCGAAGACCAGCACGTCGTCCGGCACGGCCCCGTTCAGCTCGCGCAGGAACGCGACGGCCTCCAGGTTCTCCCGCCCGCCGTGCTCGTTGGGCAGCCAGTGGCCGTCCGGGCGGGAGTAGTCGAGGTAGAGCATGGAGGCCACCGCGTCGACCCGTAACCCGTCCAGGTGAAACTCGGTGAGCCAGTAGAGGGCCGAGGAGACGAGGAAGTTCCGCACTTCGGGACGGCCCAGGTCGAACACGAGGGTGCCCCAGTCGGGGTGCTCGCCCCGGCGCGGGTCGGGGTGCTCGTAGAGCGGTGCGCCGTCGAAGCGGGCCAGCGCCCAGGCGTCGCGGGGGAAGTGGGCGGGGACCCAGTCGAGGATGACGCCGATGCCGAGGGAGTGGAGGTGGTCGACCAGGTGCCGGAAGTCGTCGGGCGTGCCGAAGCGGGCGGTGGGCGCGTAGTAGGAGGTGGCCTGGTAGCCCCAGGATCCCCCGAACGGGTGTTCGGTGGCGGGGAGGAGTTCGACGTGGGTGAAGCCCATCTCCCGCGCGTACTCGCCGAGCTCGACGGCCAGCTCGCGGTAGGAGAGGCCGGCGCGCCAGGAACCGAGGTGCACCTCGTACACGCTGATCGGGGCGCGGCGCCAGTCGACGGCGCGTCGGCGGGCGACCCAGTCGTGGTCGTGCCACTCGTGGTCGGTGGTGGTCACGACGGAGGCGGTGGCGGGTGGGACCTCGGTGGCGAAGGCCACGGGGTCGGCGTGCTCGTGCCAGCCGCCGTCGGCGCCGAGGACCCGGAACTTGTACCGGCAGCCGGGCCGCACGCCGGGCACGAACAGCTCCCAGACACCCGCGCCGAGGTGGCGCATGGGCGTGCCGCGGCCCACCCACGCGTCGAAGTCGCCGGTGACGCGGACGCCGCGGGCGTTGGGCGCCCACACCGCGAAGGCGACGCCGTCGTCACGGGGGTGCGCGCCGAGCACGTCCCAGAGCCTGGGGTGCTCACCGCGGGCGATGAGGTCCAGGTCGGTGGGCGACACGGTCGGCGGGTGCGCGTAGGGGTCCTCGACGACGCGCAGGCCGCGGTCGTTCCCGACTTCGAACCGGTAGTCGGTGACCGGCCCGGGGAGCAGGCCGGAGAACAGGCCGTGCGAGACGTCGGTGAGCGGGTGGCGGACGCCGTCGGCGACGACGGTGACGGTGTGCGCGCCGGGTTGCAGGGTGCGGACGACGGTGCCGGGTCCGGCGGGGTGCGCGCCGAGGAGGGCGTGCGGGTCGCGGTGGTCGCCGACCAGGAGCCGGTCGACTTCTTCGAGGGTCGGGAGGACGGAGGTCATGACGCGGCTCCGAGGATGCGGGTGATCGCGCCGAGGGGGATGGAGACCCAGTCAGGGCGGTGCGCCCGCTCGTAGGCGACCTCGTAGACGGCTTTGTCCAGTTCGAGGGCGTGCAGCAGCACGGGGTGGTCGCGCGGGTCGTCGAGGACCTCGGCGTAGCCGTCGCAGAACGCGTCGCGCATGCGCTGCGCCCACTCCCCGTCGGACGCGCCGCCGTGGTGGGCGGCGTAGTCGAACGAGCGCAGCATGGTGGCGACGTCCTGGAGCGGGTGGCGCAGCGCGTTGCGCTCCGCGAGGGGTTGTCCCGGCTCGCCCTCGAAGTCGATCAGGGTCCACCGCCCGCCCGCGCGCAGCACCTGCCCCAGGTGCAGGTCACCGTGCACGCGTTGCAGGGTGAACGGCCCGCGTGCGGTGCGGACGCGGTCGAACGCCTCGCGCAGCGCCTGCTCGTGCGGCGCGAGTTCCGGGATGCCGGCCGCGAGCGCGGCGAACCGCGCGTGCAGCCGGTCGGCGGTGTCGGAGAGGTCGTCGACGGCGATGTTGCGCGGTTGGAACGCGCGGGCCAGGGCGCTGTGCACGGTGGCGACGGACCGGCCCAGCTCGGCGGCCTCCCCGGCGAACGCGGCGCGGTCGGTGGTGGCGAGGGTCCAGCCGTCCTGGGCGTCGGGCAGGAACTCCTGCAGGATGCCGAGCGCGGTGGGGACGCCGTCGACCTCGGTGGTGAGGGCGCCGAGCATCCGCGCGACGTGGTGGGCGCCGACGGCGTGCAGGGCGCGGTGCAGTTCGACGTCGGGGTGCGGGCCGGGCAGCACCCGGCGGAACAGCTTGAGGATGTACCGGTCGCCGAGGATCAGCGAGGTGTTGCTCTGCTCGACGGGGAGGAGCCGGGCGGGCAGGTCGAGCGCGACGCGGGCGCCGGGTTCGGTTTCGAGCACGGGTCCTTCGGTGGCGCCGTGGAGGCGTTCGAGGAGCCGGGACATCAGCTCGTCGTCGTGGGTGGCCGCGTAGACGACGCCGTGGGGCGTGTCGAGGATGGCGGCGTCGGCCAGGCCGTCGGGCAACGACGGCCGCTTGCCCAGCAGCACCTGGTACTGCTCGCCGTCGACGGACACGAGGGCGTGCAGCAGTGCCGGGTCGCCGTGCAGCAGCGGGGTGACGCGTTCGAGGCGCACGGCTCGCGGCGCCCGGTCCTTGGCCGCGTACCAGCGCTGCCGGGGCAGCCAGTCGGTGAGCGCGCCGGCGAGGGTGTCCACCGCGGTCGTCATGACGCACCGCCTTCGAGTCGGAACCAGTAGAAGCCGTGCCCGGGGAGGGTGAGCTGGTAGCGCTCGCCGCCGACGGCGGGGAACCGGGCGCCGCCGGTGAGCTCGACCGGGACGGCGCCGTCGAGGCCGGGCAGCTTGACGTCCACCGCTTGCGGGTGGCCGGAGAAGTTGAAGACGCAGAGCAGCGTCTCGTCGCCGTGCCGGCGCAGGTAGGCGAGCACGGCGGTGTTGGACACGTCGGCTTCGGCGAACGTGCCGAGGCCGAACGTCTCGTGCTCGCGGCGCACCGCGAGCATCCGGCGGGTCCAGTTGAGCAGGGACGCCTGGACGGGCCGCTGGGCCTCGACGTTGACGGCCTGGTAGCCGTAGACGGTGTCGCTGACCGCGGGCAGGTACAGCTTGCCGGGGTCGGCGGCGGAGAACCCGGCGTTGCGGTCGGGGGTCCACTGCATCGGGGTGCGCACGCCGTCGCGGTCGGGCAGCCAGATGTTGTCGCCCATGCCGATCTCGTCGCCGTAGTACAGGACGGGGGAGCCGGGCATGGACAGCAGGACGGCGGTGAGCAGCTCGTGCTGGGCGCGGTCGTTGTCCAGCAGGGGAGCGAGGCGGCGGCGGATGCCGACGTTGGCCTTCATCCGGGGTTCGGGGGCGTACTGGGCGTACAGGTAGTCGCGTTCCTCTTCGGTGACCATCTCGAGGGTGAGCTCGTCGTGGTTGCGCAGGAACAGGCCCCACTGAGCCCCGGTCGGGATGTCCGGCGTGCGGGCCAGGATCTCGGACACGGGCAGGGCGGATTCCTTGCGCAGCGCCATGAACAGGCGTGGCATGAGCGGGAAGTGGAACGCCATGTGGCACTCGTCGCCGCCGACCTCGGGGTCGCCGAAGTAGTGGGCGACGTCGGCGGGCCACTGGTTGGCCTCGGCGAGCAGGACCCGGCCGGGGTACTCGTCGTCGACGACCTTGCGGACGAGCTTGAGGAAGTCGTGGGTCTCGGGCAGGTTCTCGTTGTTGGTGCCGTCGCGCTCGAACAGGTAGGGCACGGCGTCCAGGCGGAAGCCGTCGATGCCCAGGTCGAGCCAGAACCGCAGCACGTCGAGCATGGCGCTCTGCACGGCGGGGTTGTCGTAGTTGAGGTCGGGCTGGTGGGAGAAGAAGCGGTGCCAGTAGAACTGGCCGCGCTCGGTGTCCCAGGTCCAGTTGGACTTCTCGGTGTCGATGAAGATGATGCGGGTCTCGTCGTAGCGCTGGTCGGTGTCGCTCCACACGTAGAAGTCGCCGAACGGCCCTTCGGGGTCGCGGCGCGACTCCTGGAACCACGGGTGCGCCGACGAGGTGTGGTTCATGACCAGGTCGGTGATGACCTTCATGCCGCGGCGGTGCGCGGAGTCGAGCAGCCGGACGAAGTCGCCCAGTTCGCCGAACTCGGGGCGCACGGCGCGGAAGTCGCTGATGTCGTAGCCGCCGTCGTTCATGGGCGAGGCGTAGAACGGGGGCAGCCAGACGCAGTCCACGCCCAGCCACTCCAGGTAGTCCAGCTTGGACTCGAGGCCGGCCAGGTCGCCGATGCCGTCGCCGTTGGCGTCGGAGAAGGCGCTGACCAGCACCTCGTAGAAGACCGCGCGCTTGAACCAGTCCGCGGCGCCGGGGTCGGTCAGGGCTCTGTCGTTGTTGCGGGTCACGGGGTCACGCTCCTTCGGTGCGACGCGCGGGGTGACCGACGTCGACGATGTGGGCCACGGCTGCGGCGGGGTCGAGCCGGACGTAGTTCTCCCGGCCCCAGCGCCAGGTCTGCCCGGTCACCTCGTCGTGCGCGGTGAACTGCTCTTCGAGCCCGAGGGCGGTCAGGTCGAGCCGCAACGTGCCCTCTTGGGGTTCGCGCGGGTCGAGCGTCACGACGCACACGACGGTGTCGCCGGTGGCCGGGTCGGTCTTGGAGTAGGCGATCAGGGCGTCGTTGTCGATGTCGTGGAAGCGCAGCTCGCGCAGTTGGCGCAGCGCGGGGTGGGCGCGGCGCAGCTCGTTGAGCCTGGTCAGCCACGGCTCCAGGGAGCGGCCCTGCTGGAGAGCGCTCTCGAAGTCGCGCGGGCGCAGCTCGTACTTCTCGGAGTCGAGGAACTCCTCGCCGCCCTCGCGCAGCGCCTCGTGCTCGTGCAGCTCGAAGCCGGAGTAGACGCCCCACGTCGGCGCGAGGGTCGCGGCCAGGGTCGCGCGCAGCGCGGACATCGCGGGCAGACCGAGTTGAAGGCTCGTCGGCAGGATGTCCGGCGTGGTCACGAACAGGTTGGGGCGGGCCTCGTGGCCGTGCGCGGCGATCTCGGCGCCGAACTCGGTCAGCTCGGCCTTGGTGTCGCGCCAGGTGAAGTACGTGTAGCTCTGGTCGAAACCCAGTCGCGCCAACCCGTACAGGCGCGCGGGCCGGGTGAACGCCTCGGCCAGGAACAGCACGTCCGGGTGCTGGTGCTTGACCCGCCAGATCAGCCAGTGCCAGAAGTCCGGCGGCTTGGTGTGCGGGTTGTCGACCCGGAAGATCTTCACGCCGTGCTCGACCCAGTGCAGCACCACCCGCAGGACCTCGGCGCGCAGCCCCTCGGGGTCGTTGTCGAAGTTGAGCGGGTAGATGTCCTGGTACTTCTTGGGCGGGTTCTCCGCGTAGGCGATGGTGCCGTCGGCGAGGGTGGTGAACCACTCGGGGTGCTCGGTGACCCACGGGTGGTCCGGCGCGCACTGCAGCGCCAGGTCCAGGGCGACCTCCAGACCGAGCTCCTGCGCCCGGTCCACGAACGCCTTGAAGTCGATCAGCGTGCCGAGGTCGGGGTGCACGGCGTCGTGGCCGCCGTGGCGGGAGCCGATCGCCCACGGCGAGCCGACGTCACCGGGCTCGGCGGTCAGGGTGTTGTTGCGGCCCTTGCGGTTCACCTCGCCGATCGGGTGGATCGGCGGCAGGTAGACCACGTCGAACCCCATCCGGGCGATGCGGTCCAACGCGTCGGCGGCGGTGGCGAGCGTGCCGTGCACGGGTTCGCCGTCCGCGTCCCGGCCCCCGGTGGAGCGGGGGAAGAACTCGTACCAGGAGCCGAACACCGCGCGGGTCCGGTCCACCCACAGCTCGTGCGTCTCGCCGCGGCTGACCAGGTCGCGCACCGGGTGCTCGCGCATCGCCCGCGTCACCCCGTCCGCCAGCGCCGCCGCCACCCGCCTGCCGGGCGGGAACGACGGGTCGGCGAGCACCCGCGCCGCGTCCAGCAGCGCGGTGCGCTCCTCGCGCGGTCGCTTCACCAGCGTCGCCCGCCGCAGCAGGTCCACGCCCGCGGCCAGGTCGTTCGCCAGTTCCGCCGCGCCCTGGCCCGCGTCGAGCTTGGCCCGCACCGCGTGCGTCCAGGTGGCCCACGGGTCCGACCACGCGTCCACGCGGAACGTCCACGCGCCGGGCGCGTCCGGCGCTATCGAGGCCGCCCAGCGGTCCGCGCCCGGGTCGACCAGCGCCATCCGGGACCGTCGCGCCGCCCGGTCCCCCGGACCCCGCCACACCACGGTCGCGCCCGCCGCGTCGTGCCCCTCGCGCCAGATCGCCGCGGTGACTGGCACGTGCTCCCCCACCACCGCTTTCGCGGGATAGCGTCCTGCGGCGACTACCGGCATCACATCTTCGACATAGATTCGGCCGGACATTGCTGCCGTCCTTTCTCGTGGATCAAACAAAAGGATGCCGCACCGCCTGACCGGCGATAAGCTCTGCTCGATCGGTTCGGAAAGTTCGTGACCAGCGGCTATGCCGTTGTCCAGTGGTGAGCTGACGAAGTGCGCGCGTGCCGTCCGGCCGGGGTTTCGCGTTAACTTCCGGGCCTACTGCACGGAGTGCCGCCGCAGGTCAGCCCGCGCCTTGTTGCGAACGGGGCGCGCTGGTCAACTTGCTCCCGGCAGACGAATTAACCACGCCTGCCGACACCAGCGACGGAGAAACGATGACGAAGAAGATTCTGATCGTCCTCTCGGAATACGGCTACTGGGGCGAGGAACTGCTCGGCCCGGTCGCCACGTTCGACGAGCAGGGCTACCAGTCGGTCTTCGCGACGCCCACGGGCGCGCGGGCCCGCGCTCTGCCGCCGAGCCTGGACCCCGGTTACATCGACCCGCCCCTGGGCCGGTCGGTGACCACGCCGGAGGTCGCGGTCGCGGCCAAGGAGCTGGACGAGTCGTCCCGGCTCGACAACCCCATCAGCCTGGCCGAGTGGATCCCGGACCGCCCGTACTTCAGCGAGCCGGACTTCCTGCGCAAGATCGAGGCCTACAACCGCGAGCTGGGCAACCTCGAAGACGACATCAGGCAGTTCGACGCGCTGGTGATCGTCGGCGGCTCCGGCCCGATCGTGGACCTGGCCAACAACGAGCGCCTGCACGAGCTGATCCTCGCGTTCGTGCGCGCCGACAAGCCCATCGTCGGCGAGTGCTACGGCGTCGCGCCGCTGGCCTTCGCCCGCGACTGGGAGGACCGCAAGTCGATCATCTGGGGCAAGCACGTCACCGGCCACTGCAAGGAGTACGACTACAAGGACGGCACCGGCTTCATCGGCGTCGACTTCAACATGGGGCCGCCGCCGTACCCGCTGGAGTACATCCTCCGCGACGCCACCGGCCCGGACGGCGCCTACCACGGAAACGTGGGCAAGGAGGTGTCGGTGATCGTGGACTACCCGTTCATCACCGCCCGTTCCACGCCGGACTCGTTCCCCGCCGGCCAGAAGCTCGTCGAAGTCCTCGAATCGGGTCTGCGCCGATCCGGTTGGTGACCCGCTAACCACTTGTGAACCGGGAAGGAAATCGGTCATGACCGCAAGGCCGGGAAAGGTAGCCATCTTCGAGCAGTTCGTCGCGGATGGCTTTACCCGGATGTTCGGAAATCCGGGAACGGTGGAAGAGGGTTTCCTGGACATCCTGGAGGGCGTGCCGGGCTTCGAGTACGTGCTGGCGTTGCAGGAGACCGTCGCGATCGCGATGGCCGACGGCTACGCCAGGGCTACGGCGGGTCCCGCACTGGTCCAGCTGCACACCGGCGTGGGGCTCGGCAACGGCATCGGCATGTTGTACCAGGCCATGCGCGGTCATTCACCGCTGGTGGTCATCGCGGGCGAGGCGGGGGTGCAGTACGACGCGATGGACTCGCAGATGGCCACCGACCTCGTCGCCATGGCGAAGCCGGTGACCAAGTGGGCCACCAGGGTCACCCACCCGTCGTCGCTGCTGCGCACCCTGCGCCGCGCGGTGAAGACCGCCATGACCGCGCCACGCGGCCCGGTCTTCGTCGCGCTGCCGATGGACGTGCTCGACGCGGAGAACACCGAAGAGGCCCGTCCCAGCACCATCCCCAGCCAGGCGGTCGTCCCTGTCCCGCAGGACCTGGACAGGGCGGCCGCCGCGCTGACCGGCGCGTACCACCCCGTGATCCTCCTGGGTGACGGCGTGTCGGTCTCCGGTGCCCAGGACGAGCTGACCCGCGTCGCGGAGCTGCTCGACGCGCCGGTGTGGGGCCTGGACTCCTCCGAGCTCAACATGGACAACACCCACCCGCTGTGGCAGGGGCAGCTGGGGCACATGTTCGGCGCCAACAGCGAACGGCAGGTCGCCGACGCGGACGCCGTGCTGATCGTCGGCACCTACGTGTTCCCCGAGGTGTTCCCCTCCCTGCACAACCCGTTCCGGGCCGACGCCAAGATCGTCCACATCGACCTGGACACCTACGAGATCGCCAAGAACCACCCGGTGGACGTGGCCCTGGCCGCCGATCCCAAGCACACCCTGGGTGTCCTGGCCGAGCGGCTCTTCGACGCGGGCCGCAGGCCGACCGCGCGCTCCTCCGCCCTCTGGCGCAGGCCGCGGCCGGGGCCCAACGCGCCGATGATGGAGCTGTTCGCGGTCGAGCTCGCCGAGCAGGGCGGCAGCGACCTGGTCATCTTCGACGAGGCGCTCACCGCCTCGCCGGCGCTGACCAAGTACCTGCCGCCGAGGGTGGCCGGCAACTACTTCTCCACCCGCGGCGGCTCGCTGGGCATCGGCATCCCCGGCGCCATCGGCGCCAAGATGGCCAGGCCGGACGCCGAGGTCATCGGCTTCACCGGCGACGGCGGCAGCATGTACACCATCCAGGCGCTGTGGACCGCGGCCCGGGAAGGCGTCAACGCCAAGTTCGTCATCTGCAACAACCACCGCTACGAGCTGCTGGACCTCAACATCGAGCAGTACTGGCGCGAACGCGGCATCGACCGGCACGAGTACCCGTCCGGTTTCGACCTGGGCAAGCCGGAGATCGGGTTCGTCGAGCTGGCCCGCGCCCTGGGCGTGGACGGCATGCGGGTGGAGAAGCCGAGCCAGGTGGCGGGCGCGGTGCGCCGCATGCTCACCGCCACCGGTCCGTTCCTGATCGACCTGGTCACCAAGTAGCGGGGGAGCGCGACCGATGCCGACCCTTCCCCGCCGCGAGAACGGCCAGCTGTCCGGCCGGACCATCGCGATCCTGATGGAGACCGACTACGTCGAACCGGAAATCGCCTACTACGAGCGGAGGTTCGCCGAGGAGGGCGCGACGATCGAGTACCTGACCCGGCTGTGGGGCCAGGAGTCGATCACCTTCACCGGCCACGAGTACCAGGTGCCGATGACCGTCAGCGGCGACCTGGAGGCGGTGGACGACGCCCGGCTGAAGAGCTACGACGCGATCATCGTGCCCTCGGGGATGGTGTCGGACCGGTTGCGCTACAGCGAGGACGTCACCACCAACGCCCCGGCGGTGCGGCTGCTGGAACGCGCGTTCGCCACGCCGAGCGTGCTCAAGGGGATCATCTGCCACGGCATGTGGCTGGTGGCGCCGATCCCCGAGGTGGTGGCCGGTCGCCGGGTCACCTGCCACAACAACCTGATCGGGGACGTGCGCAACATGGGCGCGGTCTACACCGACCAGGACGTGGTGGTGGACGGCGACCTCGTCACCGGCCGCAGCGCCGACGCCGCGCACCTGTTCGCGCGCACCCTGATCGACCTGATCGCCGCCCGCACACCGGTCGGCAGCATGCGCAGCCGGCAGCGCATGCTGCGGGGGATCGGGATGGCGCCCTCGCCCCGCCACGCCGCGGAAGACCGCGTGTAGCGGGGGACGCGCCGGTGGACCGCCTGGTCCACCCCGGGGTCCACCGGCGCTGCCCCCGAACCGATTCGAGCCGATTGGACTACGACCGATGGTCGCTGAAAATCAGATGGACTTCGTGTTCTCCGACCTGGTCGCCGGGTACGTGGTCGGGTACGACCCCACTCGGGGCGCGCTCGACCTGCGCACCAGCGACGGCCGGCCGGTGCGGGCGAAGATCACCCGCGACACCTACGCGGAGATGATCCGCAACCTCGGCGAGCACCCCGTCGGCGTGTCGGAGCCGATGGTCGACCTGCTCCGGCCCGGACGGCACGTGTTCGTCTACGGCCTGTTCTACCCCGAGCGCGGCGCCACCACCTTCGACGCCAAGCGGGTCGTGCTGGTCGGGCCCGGCGAGAACTACCGGTTCGAGGAGACCGACTGGTGGCCCCGGCAGCTCGCCGAGCTGGCCCGGTTCTACCGGCACGCCCAGTTCGGCTCCGCCGACCCGGTCGACTTCGCCGACTACCGCACGATCCTGCGCCTGGGCGGCGACAAGGCCGACGACCACGTCCAGGAGACCGACACCGTCTCCCGCCTGGTGTACGGCATGGCCAGCGCCTACATGCTCACCGGCGACGAGGACTTCCTCGGCGTCGCCGAGCGCGGCACCGAGTACCTGCGCGACAACATGCGGTTCGTGGACCGCGACGAGAACGTCGTGTACTGGTACCACGGCATCGACGTGCGCGACGGCATCCAGTCGCGGTGCTTCGCGTCGGAGTTCAGCGACGACTCGCAGTCCATCCCGGCCTACGAGCAGATCTACGCCCTGGTCGGGCCGACGCAGACGTACCGGATCACCGGCGACCCGCGGATCGCGTCCGACATCGACGGCACGCTGCGGCTGTTCGAGCGGTTCTTCAAGGACCCGGTGCGCGGCGGCTACTACTCGCACATCGACCCGATCCTGCTCAGCCCGCACCACGAGTCGCTCGGCCCGAACCGGTCGCGGAAGAACTGGAACTCCATCGGCGACCACGCGCCCGCGTACCTGATCAACCTCTACCTGGCCACCGGCGAGGAGCGGCACGCGCGGATGCTGGAGGAGACGTTCGACCTGATCGTCGACCACTTTCCGGACGCCACCAGCCCGTTCGTGCAGGAGCGCTTCCACGGCGACTGGACGCCCGACCGCACCCACGGCTGGCAGCAGGACCGCGCCGTGGTCGGCCACAACCTCAAGATCGCCTGGAACCTGACCAGGATGAACGCGATCAAGTCCAAGGACTCGTACTCGGTGCTGGCCGACCGGATCGCCCGGTCGCTGCCCGCCTACGGCGCCGACCGGCAGCGCGGCGGCTGGTACGACGTGGTGCAGCGGGTGCTGGGCGTCGGCCAGGACCGGCACCGGCTGGTGTGGCACGACCGCAAGGCCTGGTGGCAGCAGGAGCAGGCGATCCTGGCCTACCAGATCCTGGCCGGCACCACCGGCGACCCGGAGTTCCTCAAGCAGGGCCGCGAGGCGCAGGCGTTCTACAACGCGTTCTTCCTCGACCACGACGAGGGCGGCGTCTACTTCAACGTCCTCGCCGACGGCCACCCGTACCTGCTGGGCACCGAGCGGCTCAAGGGCAGCCACTCCATGTCCATGTACCACGCGGCCGAGCTGGCGTTCCTGTCCACCGTCTACGGGCGGCTCCTGCTCGGCGGCGGGCCCCTGTCGCTGTGGTTCAAGCCGCGCGCGGACGGGTTCAAGGACCGCGTGCTGCGGGTCGCGCCGGACGCGCTGCCCCCTGGTTCCGCCCGGCTGGAGTGGGTGGAGGTCGACGGGCGGCCCTACGCCGACTTCGACCCGGTCGCGATGACGGTCAACCTGCCCGACTCCGACCACGACCTCACCGTGCGGGCGCACCTGGCGCCCGCCGAGGGCTGAGCGGTGACCGCGGACCTGTCCACCCGGTGGATCGCCGGCTTCGAGGTGCGCGCCGGGCGGCAGCTGCCGTTCGGCGCGACCCCCGTGCCCGGCGGCGTGAACTTCGCGGTGTCGTCGAACCACGCCACCGCGGTGACCCTGGTGCTGTTCCGGCGCGGCTCGGCCGACGTGCTGGCCGAGCTGCCGTTCCCGGAGGACTTCCGGGTCGGCGGCGCGTGGGCGATGACCGTGCTCGGCGTGGACGCCGACGACGTCGACTACGGCTACCGGGTCGACGGGCCGTTCGACCCGGACGCCGGGCACCGGTTCGACCCGACGGTGGTGATCGCCGACCCGTACGCGAAGGCGTTGGCGGGCGCCGAGGAGTGGGGCGTGCGGCCGGTGCGGTACGCGCAGACCGCGTGGCGCTCCCGCGTCGTGCGCGACGACTTCGACTGGGAGGACGACCGACGGCCCGGCATCGCGCAGGAGGACCTGGTCGTCTACGAGGCGCACGTGCGCGGCTTCACCCGGCACCCGAACTCCGGGGTCGCGCGGCCCGGCACGTACGCGGGCCTGGTGGAGAAGATCCCGTACCTCAAGCGGCTGGGCGTCAACTGCGTCGAGCTGATGCCGGTGTTCGAGTTCGACGAGTTCACCAACTCCCGGCACGACCCCGGGACCGACACCTGGTGGTACAACTACTGGGGCTACAGCACCGTGGGCTTCTTCGCCCCCAAGGCGTCCTTCGCCGCCGGACCGTCCGCCGTGGACGAGCTGAAGACGCTGGTCAAGGAGCTGCACCGGGCGGGCATCGAGGTCGTGCTCGACGTGGTGTTCAACCACACCGCCGAGGGCAACGAGTGGGGCCCGACGATCTCGTTCCGCGGGCTGGACAACCGCACGTTCTACATGCTCACCCCGGACGGCGCCTACCACAACTTCAGCGGCACCGGGAACACGGTCAACTGCAACGACCCGGTGGTGCGCGGGTTCCTGCTGGACTGCCTGCGGTACTGGGCCTCGGAGTTCCACGTCGACGGGTTCCGGTTCGACCTGGCCGCGATCCTGTCCCGCGGCCCCGACGGCTCGGTGCTGGCCAACCCGCCGCTGGTCGAGGCGCTGGCGGGCGACCCGGTGCTGCGCGACTGCAAGCTGATCGCGGAGGCGTGGGACGCCGCCGGCCTGTACCAGGTCGGCACCTTCCCCGGCTACCGGCGGTTCGCCGAGTGGAACGGCCGCTACCGCGACGCGCTGCGCCGGTTCATCAAGGGCGACGACGACGTGGTGGGGGAGATGGCCACCCGGTTCGTCGGCTCGCCCGACCTGTACGGCGACCGCGAGCCCGCCGCGTCGGTCAACTTCGTCACCTCGCACGACGGGTTCACCCTCGCCGACCTGGTCGCCTACAACGACAAGCACAACGAGGCCAACGGCGAGGACGGGCGCGACGGCGACCCCGCCAACAACTCGTGGAACAGCGGCGTCGAAGGGCCGACCGACGACCCGGAGGTCCTGGCGCTGCGCGACCGGCAGGTGCGCAACGCGCTGCTGCTCCTGCTCACCAGCCAGGGCGTGCCGATGCTGCTCTCCGGTGACGAGGTCGGCCGCACCCAGCACGGCAACAACAACGCCTACTGCCACGACAGCGAGCTGTCGTGGTTCGACTGGGACCTGGTCGAGCGCAACGAGGAGCTGTTCGAGTTCACCCGGCGGGTGATCGCGTTCCGCGCCGCGCACCCGGCGCTGCGCAGGCGCGGGCACCTGGTCGGCGGGCAGGACGTCACGTGGCACGGCGCCCGGGTCGGCGAACCCGACTGGTCGCCGGACGGCAGGCTGCTCGCCGCGTCCGTGCGCTTGGGCGACGACCACGTGTACGTGGCGGCGAACGCGCACTGGGAGGGCGTGGAGCTGGCGCTGCCGGAGGGGCACGACTGGCGCCTGTTCGCCGACACGGGCGCGGGCGTGGTGGCCGAACCGGGGCACGAACCGCCGTTGGCCGACCGGTCGCGGCTGTGGGCGGGACCGCGGTCGGTGGTGGTGCTGACCTCCCGTCCGACGCTACAGGAGTGAGGGACGATGAGTTTCGAAGCCAAGAGCCACGTGTGGGACGGCATCGCCACGATCCGGTTGCGCGGCGAGCTGGAGTCCAAGTCCGCCGGTCAGCTCAACCGGGCGATCGAGGAGGTGGCCACCCAGGAGCTGCGGCGGCTGGTGCTGCTGATGGACCAGCTGACCTACCTGTCGTCGGCGGGGCTGCGCAGCCTGGTGTACGCGCACCAGAAGCTGGGCCGGGGCGTGGAGATCGTGCTGGTCGGCGCCCGGCCCGAGGTGGCCGAGACGATCCGGCTCACCGGGTTCGACCGCAGCGTGGTGATGCAGGAGCCGACCGGGGCATGACCGACGAGGCGTCCACCCCGGAGGGGGTGAGCTCGCGGGTCGCCGAGTTCGTGTGCGGCCTGGCCGAGTACGGCGGGTTGACCCGCGAGCAGGCGTACCGGTTGAGGCTCGCCACCGACGAGATCGCCACGAACGTCCTCCAGCACGGCTACCGCGGCCCCGGCCTGCTGGACCTGTGCGGCGGGGTCGAGCCCGACCGGGTGTGGGTGCGCACCGAGGACGAGGCGCCGCCGTTCGACCCGCGTGATCACGACCCCGGGCCGCTGCTGGCCCAGGACCCGATCACCCGTGCGGCCGGCGGCCTCGGCCTGGTGCTCGCGCTGGAGTCGTTGGACGAGTTCGAGTACGAGCGCGTCGGCAACCGCAACCGCATCACGATGGCTGTTCGGCGCGGCCGGAACGGAGGCGGCGGTGGTCCCGGCCACGGCGCTGGTGGTCGGGCGCACGGCTGACGTGCGGCCCGACCTCGTCCACGCCGTCCGCGGCGCGGGCCTGCGGGTGCGGTCGGTGGCCGCCGCGGACCTGGAGGCCGACCAGTCCCTGGTCGGCCGTCCCGACGTGGTGCTGCTGTCCGCGTCGCTGGGCCTGCGCCGGGTCGCGCTGCTGAGCAGGCGGCTGGCCGAGACCAGCGCCCGGCGCAGCGTGCTGGTGTTCGCCGACGGCGACCTGGCCGCGTTGGAGACGTGCGTGCGCGCCGGGTTCGACTACGTCGCGCCGCCGTACTCGCCCAGCCTGGTGGGCAGCCGGCTGACCGCCGCGTGGGAGCGGCGCGAGCTGGTCGGCGCGGTCGAGTTGCTGGCCGTCGAGTCGACGGTGCGCGAGTACGAGCGCGACCTGTCCCTGGCGCACGACCTCCAGGCCGGGTTCCTGCCCGAGGCGCTGCCGCGCCCGCCCGGCTGGGAGCTGGCCGCCCGGCTGCGGCCCGCGCGGCTGGTGTCGGGCGACTTCTACGACGCGTTCGAGCTGCCGGACGGCCGGCTGGGGTTCGTCGTGGCCGACGTGTGCGACAAGGGCCTGAGCGCGGCGTTGTTCGTGGCGCTCATCCGCACCCTCGTGCGGCACACCGCCGAGCGCTTCCCCGACGACCCGTGGCAGGACGGCGCCGGGCCGCTGGTGCACGCCGTCGTGGACACCAACCGCTACCTGGCGCGCAACCACCTGCGCCAGGGCTACTTCGCCACGATGTTCTTCGGCGTGCTCGACCCGCGGTCGGGCTCGCTACTCTACATCAACTGCGGCCACCTCCCGCCGGAGCTGGCGCGCGCGGACGGTTCCCGCACGTCGCTGCCGCCGACCGGGCCCGCGATCGGGCTGCTGCCCGACAGCGAGTACCACCTGGGGCACGACGTCCTGCTGCCCGGGGACGTCCTGCTCGCCTACACCGACGGCGTGCTGGAGGCCCGCGACCTCTACGGCAGGCAGTTCGGCCGGGAGGCGCTGGTGGCGGCCGTCGTGCCCGGCCGTTCGGCGGCGGCCCTGCTCGACGGCGTGGACGAGGCCCTGCGCGGCCACGTGGACGGCGCCGAGCAGTCGGACGACATCACGATGCTCGCCCTGCGCAGGCAGGGCGCACCGGACGACGCGGCGGGGTCGACCGGATCGTGATGGCTGGAATAAGGAGTACCCCCCTTGCCGGGACGAGCTGGCCTGTACTACGTTACGCACATGATAGGGATGGTTCCCTGACCTCGATATGGTGACGCACGGACGACGCAACATGTCCTGTCCGGTGCGGCGCGTAGTCCTGGCTGAAGGCGTACCGGCGATCGAGACTCAGCGGAGTGGAGTGATTGTGAGTACTGCACCGACGATCTCTATCCGGAACGCCCGACGACTGGTCGACGCGGCCCTCGAGCACGCCGAGAACCTCGGCGTGAACGTCGGCGTCGCGGTGGTCGACCAAGGCGGCAACGTGAAGGCGTTGGCCCGCATGGACGGCGCGTCGTTCCTCCAGACGACGTTGGCCACGAGCAAGGCGGTCACCGCCGCCGGTCTCGGGCTGCCCACCGATGGCCTGGCCCAGTTCCTGTCGGGCAACCCGGTCCTGTTGGCCGGTCTGTCCACCCAGCCCGGGATCGCCGTGGTCCCGGGCGGCGTGCCGATCGTGGTCGACGGCGTCGTCGTCGGCGCCGTCGGCGTCGCGGGAGGACAGGGCGGCGAGGACGAGCCCATCGCCAACGCGGGCCTCGCGGCCCTCGTCGGCGACACGGTCGCCGGCTGAACGCCCACGCGGGTGACGGCGGATAACCGCTGATCGACGCGGGATCGGTCGCCCCGCGACCCACCGGGTCCGGACGTCTCACCCGACGCGTCCGGACCCGGTGGGAGGGCGGCCGGACGGCTGGCCGGATCGACGCTTCACAACCAAATCAGCTGAGGAAGGTGCACATGAGTACGACCCTGCGATCAGGGCTAAGCCAGGCGCGCAGCAACTGGGCGATGCTCGCCTTGTTCCTGGGTGCGTTCGTCGTCGGGACCGCGGAACTCGTCGTCGTCGGCGTGCTGAACATCATCGTGAAGGACATGGGGGTGTCCATCAGCACGGCCGGCACCCTGGTGACGGCCTACTCGCTGGGCATCTCGATCGGTGGACCGGTCCTCGCGGCGCTCACCATCAAGTTCGGCCGCCGGTTCCTGCTGTGGCTGTCGTTCCTGGCCTACGTCCTGGGCAACGTCGCCGCGGCCTTCGCGGTCAACTTCGGCATGCTGGTCACCGCCCGCATCATCACCGGCGCGCTGCACGGCCTGTTCATGGGTGTCGCGTTCGCCGTGGCGGGCGCGCTGGTCCCGCCGGAGCGCATGGGCCGCGCCATCGCGGTGGTGTTCGGCGGCTTCGCCGTGTCCACCGCCCTCGGTCTGCCCCTGGGCAACCTGATCGGCCAGGGCTTCGGCTGGCAGGCCGCGTTCGTCGCGGTCATCATCCTCGGCGTCATCGCGCTGATCGCGGCGGTGGCCTTCATCCCGCAGGTGCCCAACGCGGGCACCGGCGGCATCGGGGCCCAGGCCAAGCACGCGTTGGCGCCCCGCGTCCTCGCCGTGCTCGCGGTCGGCTTCCTGCTGCTGGGCGGCCAGTACGCCGCGTTGACCTACATCACGCCGTTCCTCGAGGAGGTCACCGGCATCTCGGGCTCGCTGATCGGCGCGTTCCTGCTGGCGTACGGCATCGCCAACGCGATCGGCACGTTCGGCGGCGGCTGGGCCGCGGACCGCAACCCCAGCCGGACGCTGATCATCGCGAACATCGTGCTGATCCTGGCGCTGGGCCTGCTGTGGCTCATGGGCGACGCTCCGGTCATGGTCGCCATCGCGCTGTTCGTCTGGGGCGTGGTGGGCTTCGGCCTGGTGCCGTCGCTGCAGCACCGGGTGGTCACGCTCGCCGGACCGGGTCGCGACCTGGCCGCGACGCTGCCGCAGTCCGCGGTCACCGCGGGCATCGCCATCGGCGCCCTGGTGGGCGGTCTGGCCGTGGAGGCCTACGGCCCGCCCGCCGCGGTGATCACCGGTCTGATCGCCTTCGCCATCGCCCTCCCGGGCGTCTGGGCCATCTCGTTCCTCAAGGTGCCCGATTTCGGAGAGGCCGA
This sequence comes from Actinosynnema sp. CA-299493, assembly GCF_050946825.1. Taxonomy (NCBI): domain Bacteria; kingdom Bacillati; phylum Actinomycetota; class Actinomycetes; order Pseudonocardiales; family Pseudonocardiaceae; genus Actinosynnema; species Actinosynnema sp. CA-299493. The sequence continues at coordinate 5,024,497 of NZ_CP191993.1, read as the reverse complement.
GTCCTCGTCCTCGGACGACGACACGACCGCTTCCCCCAGCGTGCCGGCGTCGAACTAACGCCCCCCGTACCGCCGGCCCGTCGAGGCCCGATCGCCACCCCCCGGGCGATCGGGCCTCGTTCTTTGCCGTACCGCGGTGGTGACCTGCGGTGGTGACGCCTGGCTGCCCGGTGCCGGTGGTCGCGCCGGGGGAGTGCTCCACCGAGCTGCTCGCGCGGCGGGCGGGCCGGTGGGTTCCTCGTGCGCCCACCGGGCCGAACCGACCACTGTGGACAGGGGATGGCCCGCGCTGCCCTGCCCGCCCGCACCCCCGGCCCTTCCACCGGCGGACCGCACGCCGAGCTCTTCCACCCCCGCACCCGGCCCTCTCCACCCGCAGACCGCACGCCGAGCCCCTCCCACCCGAGCCCCTCCCACCCGTGCGCCGCCCCGGTTCGTTCGCCCGCAGGCCGCCGGTCCTTCCCCCTGCGGGCCGCCACCTGGCCCTTCCACCCGCAGACCGCCCACCCACCCGGCTCTTCCGCCCGCGCGCCGGCCTGGTCCTCCCACCGCCCGCCCGTTTCCCCTGCGGGCCGGCTCGCTGAACGAGGCCGTGGACCGAGCCCGCGACCCGCCCGGACCAGGGCCGCGGATGCCCCGGACATGCCGAAGGGGCACGTCCGGGTGTCCACCACCCGGACGTGCCCCTCCCTCCCGCGGATCAGACCTCCGGCAGCGCGCCACCGTCGATCACGTAGGCCGCGCCGACGATCCGGGACGCCCGGTCGGAGGCCAGGAACGCCACCAGCTCGGCGACGTCCTCGGGACGGCCGGGGCCGCCCAGCGGGATCGCCTCACCGGCGATCAGCATCTCCTTGGCCTCCTCGAAGCTCATGCCGGTGGCCGCCGCGATGCCGGACATGACCGCCTCGGAGCTCGGGGTGAGGGTCAGGCCGGGCAGCACGCTGTTGACCCGGACGCCCTTGGGCGCGACGTCCGTGGCCAGGCCCTTGGCGTAGTTCGCCATCGCGGCCTTGGCCGCGGTGTAGGGCAGCAGCGGGGCGATCGGGCGGCGTGCGGCGTTCGAGCCGATCTGGACGATCGCGCCGGAACCCTGCTTGATCATGTGCGGCAGCAGCACGCGGTCCAGGCGCACGGCGGCGAGGAAGTTGAGGTTGAGCTCGTTGACCCACACCTCGTCCGGGATGGCCGTGGGGCCCTCCAGGTTCGGCAGCGCCCCGCCACCGGCGTTGTTCACCAGGATGTCGATGCCGCCGAGGGCGTCGAGCACCTTCTCGGCCAGCTCCTCGGCGCCGGCCTGCGAGCTGAGGTCGGCGGTGATGACGCGGGCGCCCTCGGGGAGGTCCGAGACGGCGTTGCGGGCCGAGGCGACGACCGTGGCGCCCTCCTCGACGAACTTGCGGACCACGGCGGCACCGATGCCCTTGGTGCCACCGGTGACCAGTGCGCGCTTGCCGCGCAGCAGTCCTGAGTTGTTGGAAGACATCCCTTACACCCTTCTACCAATGCGGATCTTCTGGAAGCGCCGCGGCGGTCGACCGCCGGGCGCTGCTGCTCCGGCCGACCCCTACGTCGTTCCGACTGGGCACCGAGGAGGTGTCCTGGTCAGACCCTACAACGAAAGGGAACCATCCCTATCGTTTTCCTGACGTAGTACAGTCGACTTCAACGGAGCAAAGGGGGGTGCTATGACCCGAACCGCCGCCGAGACCCGCGAGCACGTGCTGCAGGTGGCTCACGACCTCTTCTACTGGCACGGGATCCGAGCCACCGGCGTGGACAAGGTCGCCGCCGAGGCAGGCGTCGCGCCGACCACTCTCTACCGGCTGTTCGCCTCGAAGGACGACCTGGTCGCCGCGTACGTCGACCGCGTCGACCAGCAGACCAGGGAGTGGTTCCGGAAGGCGACCGAGGCCGACGGGCGCGACGCCCACAGCCGCATCCTCGCCCTGTTCGACGCGGTGGCCGAGCACATCGAGCACGACTGCCGCGGCTGCGCGTTCATGATGGCGCTGGCCGAGTTCCCGAACCCGGACCTGCCGGCGCACCGCAACGCGGTGGCCGCCAAGACCTGGGTGCGGGCCACGCTCGGCGAGCTGACCGCCGCCCTGGCCGCCGACACGGAGGTCGACGACCCGAGGGCGCTGGCCGACCAGCTCGCGCTGGTCATCGAGGGCGTCCACGCCTCGGCGCAGGCCCTCGGCTCGCACGGTCCGGCCCGGCAGGGCAGGCTGCTCGCCGAGCGCATCCTGCTGGCCTGCACCGGCCGGGCGCCGGTCGAGGTCTAGTACTTCACGACCTCGTAGCGGCCCGACGCCACGGTCGTCACGTCCACCGAGGCCAGGAAGTCCTGGGTCTCGGGCGCGCCGAAGAACGCCTGGATGGTCGCGTCGGCGTCCTCCGCGTTCGACCAGTGCACGACGACGAGGTACTCGCCCTCCTCGCTGCGGGACGTCTCGCGCGCGACGAAGCCGGGCCGCAGCTCCATGTACTCGCGCTGCATCTTCAGGTTGCGCTGCTGGAACTCGGCGTCGGTGACTCCCGGGCGCAGCTTGAAGCGGATGGTCTCGACGGTGGCCGTCATCTGGTTCGCCTTTCGTCCGGCGGCCTCGTGCGCCGCCACGTCGATCTGGGGCACGGCGGTGAACACGCCCGCCGGGTCGAAGCGCCGCTTGAGCTCGACGAGCCGGTCGGCGTTCGGGCCGTAGCCGAGCAGGACCCGGTCCTGCTCGTCGGGGCCGAGGAAGTTCGGGTAGCCGCCCGGCAGTGCGTGCGGCGCGAGCTCCTCCGACAGCGACCGCGCCCACCGCTGGTGCGGCGCGGCGTCCTCGGTCGGCAGCCACTGCGCGGCGATCTCCACGAGCACGTGCTCGCGCCGGGTGGCGAACGCCGACTCGGCGACCGGGACGCGGGTGGCCGCGCCGTGGAAGTGGTGCAGGAACATCGCCGAGAACGGCGAGGTCATCCGCGCCATGCCCTCGGCGATCACCGACGCGATGTCGTCGGAGACCTCCGGCACCCAGCGGGTGCGCATCTCCACGTGCCTGCCGTCGACGATCGAGTCGGCGAACATGCCGTGCAGCTCCGGGAAGGTCATCTGGCGGACCTGCGACATGATCGGCGTGCCCAGCGACTCCAGCCGGGTGACGTGGCGCTGCGCGCCGCCCAGCGCGCCGACCCAGGTCGGCAGCATGAACAGCATCGGGGTGCCGTCCGGTCCGCCGAAGAAGCCGGACATGACGGTCAGCTCGTCGGGCGCCTCGGCGATCAGCTCGCGGTAGCCGCGCAGCACGCTCGCCGCCTCGGCGGCCGGGAACAGGATCAGGCCGGCCGCCAGCGACTGCAGGGCGTGCACCCGGTAGCGCAGGTTCGTCACGACGCCGAAGTTGCCGCCGCCGCCGCGCAGCGCCCAGAACAGGTCCGGGTTCTCCGAGCCGCTGGCGATGACGCGGCGGCCGTCGGGCAGCACCACCCTGGCGCTGATCAGGTTGTCGGCGGCCAGGCCGTGCTTGCCGAGCAGCAGGCCGTACCCGCCGCCCAGGGTCAGGCCCGCGATGCCGACCGCCTGCACGGTGCCGGTCACCGGTGCGAGGCCGTGCCGTCCCGCGGCGTCGGCCAGGTCGCCGGAGGTGGCGCCGCCCTGGACGTCCGCGGTGCCCAGGATCGGGTCGACGTTCACCCGCCGCAGCGCGGACATGTCCACGACGAGGCCGCCCTCGGCCATCGCCCGGCCGCCCCAGTCGTGGCCGCCGCCGCGCACCGACAGCCGAAGCCCGTGGTCGTGCGCCACCCGCACGGCCGTCTGCACGTCCTGCTCGTCGGCCGCGCGGACGATGAGCCCCGGCCGGCGGTCCACCGCGCCGTTCCAGACCCGGCGCGCGCCGTCGTACTGCTCGTCCGCGGGCACGAGAACACCGCCGCGCAACGACGAACGCAGGTGGCGCGCGGCGGCGGACAGGTCCCCGGGAGTCGAGGAAGTCATGGGTTCGCTCCTGAACTCGGTCAGAGGTAGGTGATCCGGGCGAGGCCGAACTCCTCGGCCGCGATGATCGGGTCGAAGTACTCGTGGTACTCGTAGATCAGCCCCGCGTCGGTGAACTTGAAGATCGACAGGTAGTGGTTCCGGTAGCGCCTGCCGGTGGCGAACACGCAGTCGCCGTCGAACCGGGCGAGCACCGTGTCCCCGTCCGCCCAGGTTTCGACCAACGGGAACGTCCAGCTCTCGAACAGGTCCGGGGTCGCCTTCCATCGGTCGTACACCGCGGTCTTGCCGATGAAGTGGGCGGGGAACATCCGGGTTCCGAAGGGGTAGAAGTGGTCGGCGCCCTCGGCCCACAGCTCGATCCACGCGTCGATGTCCTTCTCCTCCAGCAGGCGGAGGAAGGCGCGGACCGTCTCGACGTTGCGTCGCTGGGCTTCCGGCGGTTGGGACCGGGCCATCTGGCTCTCCCTGTGTGGTCGGCGGACACGACCCCGCCACGGGGTCGTGTCCGCGTCTGCGGGCCTCAGCGGGCCTGCGGGCCGATGATCCAGTGCTCGCGGGTGACCAGGCGGTGCACGTACCGCGTGTTCACGAACGCGTCGAAGTCCTCGGTCATCTGCTTGTACTCCGGGGACTCCAGCGCCGTGCGCAGCTGGTCGACGTCGTCGAACCAGAGCTGGTAGGCCGCGTCCAGGGTGGGCTCGCCGATGCCGTACCAGCCGTCGACGGTGTGGCCCTGGATGTACCGGCGCAGGCCGGGCAGCTTCAGGCCGAGCTCACCGTGCTGGTGCAGGCTGTAGGCGCGGAAGTCCTCCAGGGACACGCCTTCCTTGCGCTTGACCAGGATCATCAGCTTGACCCAGTTCTGACCCTTGAACAGCGCCGGGCCCGACTTCAGCTCGTGCGCGGTCGTGTCCAGCACCAGGGACTGCCAGAACGCGGCCCAGTTCGGCTCGTCCAGTCGCGCGCCCTGGAGGAACTCCTCGGTCTGCAACGAGGCGATCTGCTCCTCGGGGCGCAGCCAGATCTCCGCGACGCCCTGCCACTTCGGGTCGCCGTTGCCCAGGTCGAAGTCGAACGTGGTGTCGATCATGTACTTGCGGATCTGGGGGATCTTCGAGGCGTACTGCACCGCGTGCACCTCGACCCAGTACCGCTGGAACTCCTCGACCGTCATGCCCGGCTTGGGCGCGGCGAAGATGAGCTGGTGGATCATCCTTCCCCCCTCAGACCTTGTAGCGCTTGATGACGTCTTCGGCGAACCCGAGGTAGTCGCGCAGCGGCCACACCTCTTCGAACTCCAGGTACTCGCGCATGGGCAGCCGGCCGAGCGCGGTCCGGTCCAGCTCCTCGGCGTTGGGCGCGTCGATGATGCCGATGACCCGCTTCTGCGCGGCCACCTTCCACAGGCCGACGGCGAACCCGGAGTCCAGGGTCTCCTGGGCGTGCTCCGCCTCCTCCTGCTCGATCTCCCACAGCTCGTCGAGCGTGATGCGGCCCTCGTGGTTCCACTTCATCTGGACGTAGAACAGCATTGCGGGTCTCCTCCTCCGACTGTCGGCTCGGCCGACGTGCCGCTCAGCTGACCTTGGCGCGGATCAGCTCGGTCAGGGGGTGGTCGGCGCCGAACTCCTCGATCGCCAGCGCCAGCGGGGTCTTGCCGTCGTGGCCGACCAGGTCCAGGCGCGCCCCGGCGTCGATGACGATGCGGGAGCACTCCTCGTACCCGTGCCAGAGGGCGTCGTGCAGCGGCGTGTAGCCGTTGGTGGCGCCCTGGAAGTCGAGGTCGACGCCGGGCCAGTTGGCGATCAGCCGGGTCAGCTCGACGTGTCCGTTGTAGACGGACTTGTGCAGCGGCACCGCGCCGAACGTCGGCTCGACGGCGTTGACGTCCGCGCCCGCCTCCAGCAGCAGCCGCGCGATCTCGGTGTGCCCGTCGCGCGAGGCCACCAGCAGTGGCGTGTGCGCGTCGTTGAAGCCGTTGACGATCGGGAACCGCTCGTCGACCTCGGCGCCGTCGCCCAGCAGCTTGCGCACGCCGTCGACGTCGCCCTGGGTCACCGCGGCCATCAGCAGCTGGTCGGCCGCACGGCGCTCGTCGGCCGCCTGACGCTCCTGGATGTACTGGTGCGCCAGCAGGATCTTGTCCTTGCCCATCGTGTTGACGTTGAGCTCGTACTCGAAGTGCTGCTGCAACGAGAAGCCGTAGTGGGTGCCCAGGTTCAACCCGGCGCCGCGGTCGAGCAGGTACTTGGCGATCTCCGGGTTCTTGAACCACACCGCGTCCATCAACGGCGTGTGGCCGGTGTTCGGGGTGACCGCGTCGATGAACGCGCCCGCCTCGACCAGCGCCCGCACCACCGCCAGGTCACCGCCCTGGCAGGCCTTGTGCAGCGCGGTCGCGCCACCGCCGCTGTCCACCGCGTGGACGTCGGCGCCCGCCGCGATGAGCTGGCGGGTCAGGTCGGCGTCCGCCCGGCCGGCCGCGATCAGCAGCGGCGTCAGGCCGCTCTCGTGGTCGCGGTGGTTGACGTCGGCGCCGAAGCGCAGCAGTTCCGCCACCGTCTCCCGGTCACCGGCCCAGCACGCCCGGACCAGCCGCTCCTCGCGGTCGGCGTTGAACGCGGCCACCTCGCTGTTGGGGTCGAAGTAGACCTTCCACGTGACGATCCGGCCGCCGTCGTCGACGACGAGCTTGTGCACGTCCTCGATCTCGAACTCCTGGCGGGTGCGGGTGTGCGCGGCCCGGGTGTAGATCACCGCGTAGGCGGTGTTGCCCTCGGCCCGCAGGTCGCGCACCGCGTAGTCCAGGATCTCCGTCGTGTCGCCGCGCACCGCGAACGCCGCCTTGACCGCGTCGATGCCCAGGTGCCGGCCCAGGTACGGGATGACCTCGTTCCACCGGTCTACCGGCAGTTCGAAGTCGATGTCGTGCGCCAGGGCCGACAGCGCCGACCCCAGATCGCCCCGCTCCAGGTCGGCGAAGTACTTCTCCACCACCTCGCGGGTCCGCTCACTGCTCATCGCACATCCTCGCTGGTTGTGTTCCGCTTTCCTCGCGGCCGGCGTCGCCGAATGACGAAGTGCCTTGTCAGGCGTGCCGCGGTAGTGGCCGGGCCGCCGATTCAGTAGTTCACGGGACCTCACCGGCGGCAAGCCGTCCAGACCGCTGTGACGGGACTGCGTGATGTTCCCCGGGGTAGCTCACGAAGTGCCCTCCGGCAATTCCGTCCGACTTGTCGGCGACCTGTCGCGTGGGCAGCATTGCGGTCAGACCAGGCGAATTCTTCCTTCCACCCACCGTAGGAGTGTGTGCCCCGTGAGCGCGGATGGAACCAATTCCCGAACTGTCCGGGAAGAAACGCTGGAAGTGTTCCGGCAGCTCGGTATGACGACCATCTTCAGCAATCCCAGCCATACCGAGATGAAGCTTTTCGAGGAATGGCCCGACGACTTCCGCTTCATCATGGGCCTGCAGGAGGCCACCGTCGTCGGCATGGCGGACGGCCACGCCCAGGCCACCGGCGAGCCGTCGCTGGTGATCATCAACGGCGGTCCCGGCGTGGGCAACGCGATGGGCTCCATCTACACCGCCGCCAGCGCGCACACGCCGATGGTGATCATCGGTGGGCTCCAGGCCCGCAAGCTCCAGCTGGGCGCGCCGTTCCTCGACGCGCCCGAGGCGACCTCGCTGCCCCGGCCCTTCATCAAGTGGGCGGGCGAGGCGGCCCGTCCGCAGGACGTGCCCGCGCTGATCGAGAAGGCCTACCACATCGCCAAGCAGGCGCCGGCCGGTCCGGTGTTCGTCGGCGTGCCGGAGGACGACTGGATCCGTCCCGCGCAGTCCACCCCGCACAAGGTGCGCTCGGTGCGGTCCGCCGTGGTGCCGGACCCGGAGGTGCTGGCCACCGTCGCCGACGCGCTGAACTCGGCCGAGCGCCCCGCGATCGTCGCGGGACCGGGCGTCGAGATCGGCGGCGCGCGGCGCGACCTCATCAAGCTCGCCGAGCGGCTCAACGCCCGGGTCTACGGCAGCCCGGTGTGGCCGCGGGGCAGCTTCCCGGAGAACCACCCGCTGTTCGGCGGCGTGCTCGCGCCGATGCCCGAGCTGATCAACCAGCGCCTCGGCGAGCACGACGTCGTCGTCATCCTGGGCAGCCCGGCCTTCACCCTGTTCACCACGGCGGACCTGTTCAGCAACGCGCCCGCGCCGCTGGACGGCACCGACTCGCCGGCCCTGCCCGAGGGCACGGCGTTCTACCACGTGACCGACGACCCCGAGGCGGCCGCGTGGTCGGCGGCGGGCCACGCGTTCGTCGCGCCGCCCGCGCGGTTCGCCCGCGACCTGGTGCCGCTGCTCCCGCAGCGGCAGCGCGTGCCGCTGCCCGCCCTGCGCGAGCCCGTGCCGGTGCCGCAGCCGTCCGAGCCGCTGACCCAGGCGTACCTGTTCCACCTGCTGTCACAGGAGCTGCCCGCCGACGCCCAGCTGTTCGAGGAGCTGCCCATCGCCCGGGCCGACTTCCACGAGCAGATCCCGCTCGGCGCCGACAACGGCTACTTCGCGACCGCCAGCGGCGCCCTCGGCTTCCCGTTCGCGGCGGCCGTCGGCTACGCGATCGCCCGGCCCGACCAGCGCACGGTGGTCGTGGTCGGCGAGGGTTCGGCGCAGTACACGCTGCACGCGCTGTGGACCGCCGCCAAGCACAACCTGCCGATCACGTTCGTGATCCCGGACAACGCCGGCTATCTGTCGCTGAAGTACTACCTGGACGACACCAGCCAGAAGGCGTGGCAGATCGGCTGGGACCTCAGCGGCGTCGACATGGCCCAGCTCGCCCGCGGCTTCGGCTGCCGCGCCGAGCGCATCGAGTCACCGGAACACCTGCGCGCGTCGCTCAAGGACGCGCTCAGCGCCGACGGCCCCGTCCTGCTGGACGTCGTCGTCGACGACCCGGGCCTGTTCCGGCTCTGAACCACCACGCTGAAGGGAACCTGGCTCATGGAGGTCATCAAGAGGGGCACGCTGCCCACCATCCAGATGGACGGTGAGGTCGCGGCCTACATCTTCGACGGGCGCTCGCACGGCAACCTGGAGTCGTCCGCGTTCATCGTGGACGTGCCGGTCGGCCGCGGTCCGGGCCTGCACACCCACCCGTACGACGAGATCTTCGTCGTGGTCGAGGGCACGGTGCGGTTGGAGGCCGACGGCGAGACCGTCGAGGCGACGCCCGAGGAGATCTGCGTGGTGCGCGCGGGCGTTCCGCACGCGTTCACCAACGTCGGTCCGGGACGCGCGCGAATGGTCAACGTGCACGCCGCCGCGGACGTCTCCACCGAATTCGTGCAGGACGGCAGGCCCGGCGACCCGACTTACCGCTACAACGTGCGCTGAGGCGCCGGGCACGTCGGCTCCGGCCGGAAGGCACACGCCCCGTGGTGGGTCCGCTATCGGACCCGCCGCGGGGTTCTTCGCGTTTCAGAGGGAACGTTCGTCGATCGACAGGGGCTCGTTGATGAAAGCCGATGGCACCAGGAGGGGCGAGCTGGCGGGTTTCCTGCGCAGCCGCCGGGAACGACTGCGGCCCGCGATGGTGGGATTCCCCACCGGTCCGCGCCGCCGATCCCGGGGATTGCGGCGCGAGGAGGTCGCGGTCCTCGCCGGGGTGAGCCCGACCTGGTACACGTACCTGGAGCAGGGGCGGGAGATCCGCCCGTCGCCGGACGTGCTCGACCGCCTCGCCGAGGCCCTGTGCCTGACCGAGGACGAGCGCCGCTACGTGCACACCCTGGCGCTGGGCCACGTGATCGGCCCGAGGCCGCTGGACGACGACGCGTCGGCGGGCGAGGTGGTCCGGCAGGTCGTCGCGCTGCACGAGGACAGCCCCTACCCGGTGTACGCGCTGGACTGGCGGTCCGACGTCTCGGCGTGGAACCCCGCCGCGGTCGAGTGGTACGACGACTGGGGTGCGCTGCCCGCGCCGGAGCGCAACCTCCCGCGCTGGACGCTCACCTCGCCGCGGGCCAGGTCACGCCTGGTGGACTGGGAGAGCGAGGCCAGGTACCAGGTGGCCCGGATGAGGGCCGAGAGCGCCCACCGGCTCGACGACCAGGACTTCCGACGGCGGGTGGCGGAGCTGGAGCGCGACGGCGGCGGCTTCGCGCAGTGGTGGCGCGAGCGGGACGTCCGGGAGGCGCGGTCGCGGGTGCGCGGGTTCCGGCACCCCCGGCTGGGCGAGCGGTCGCTGTTGCTCGTGCCGACGCGGATGGCGGAGTTCTCCGTCACGCTGGTCTTCCACACGCCGGTGCCCGGTGCGTGACGTCGGCGCCTCCGCGCCGCCCGGCCCGCTGCCCTCGACCGCCTCCGTGGCGTCCGGTCCGCCCCGCTCGACCGCCTCCGCGCCGCCCGGTTCGCCGCGCTCGGCCGCCACCGCGCCGGGTGCGTCCGGCGTCACGCCGACGCGGCGGTCGCACCCCCTCCCGGAGGCGTCGCAGCGGGCCGTCGAGCCATCGGCAACCCGTATCGCGGCTATCGCGCAATCGTGCGCCGCGGCCTTCCCGGTGTCCGCGTCACCGAGTTTGGGTAGCGTCGCGACGGTTACCGGAGTGGCCCAGTCGGGTGTGAAGGGAGCTCGAGTGTCCCAACGTTCCTCGTGCACACGCAGTGAATCCCACTCACCGCACTCGCGGGTTCGGCACTTCGTCAAGTCCGGGTCGGCAATGGCGTGTGATCCACGTCACCGGCCTGTCGACTGTCCGGTGAGAGGTCCCACGTATTGGCCCCGGCTCCGGCGTATCGCGGTCCACCGCACGTCGAGCGGGCCGCGCCCTCGTGGGAGATCCCCGGGATAAACGGTCCCGGCCGGTATCCACGCGGCGGCCCGTCGCGCTACCTCGACAAATGCGACGCGGTGTGCGGGCAGGGGAGATCGACATCACTTCCCGGTGGGCGACGTCATCGCTCACCGGTATGTCGCTATGCGTTTTTAACGAAAGTCGACGGCGTTCCGGTCGTATTCCCGGTCGGCCGATCGACGTACTGCGGCATGCCCGAAAGGGGGAGTCCGGAGTGGCGAACGGCCGTGCGCCGGTGGTGGAACCGGTGATGCCACCACAACTCCGGTCTAGACAGCCGGCTGGAAACCTTGAAAGTCTGTGTTCGCTTGATTGACGCCGCTGCGTCACGTCGAGCGCCGGGCGGAAAGCCCGGCCGACTGGGGATGGGGACATGAAGTGAAGGTAATTTCGCTGGATTGAGGCGGGTCGGCTTATGGGGAGCCACCGCGTCTCACCGCTCGACGGGTCGACGGCCATAGCGGCCCGGCGGTCCGCGGTCGTCGACGGGTCGAAGCGGAAATAGGGGTACGTCGATACAGGCCGGCGCGTGTTCTAGGCGCCGGCCGTGCCGCGCGGCCTCAGGAGGGTCAACTTGCGATTATCCAGGAAAGCTGGAGGGGGATAGTGAGTATGTGGCAAGCAGTTCAACTGGGGGTTGAACCATCGGACGTGTCCGAACTGTCCGATTTTTGCAATGAGCTGTTCGCTTCTCTTGGTCGTTCCGACCAACGGCGCTGGGCGGAGGTCTACGTGCGGGGTCTGCTGACCGTGCCGGGCCGCAAGTCCATCCGCCGGATTTCCGAGCAGGTCGTCGGCCGTGACGCCGACCAGTCGCTCCAGCAGTTCGTCAACCAGAGCCCGTGGGACTGGAACCAGGTGCGGCGCAGCCTGGCCGAGCAGGTCGCCCAGGCGATGCGCCCGCGGGCCTGGGTGGTGCGGGAGGTGGTGTTCCCGAAGAACGGCGGCAGCTCGGTCGGGGTCGCCCGGCAGTACGCGCCCGTAGCCGGGCGGATGCTCAACTGCCAGCGGGCCATCGGCGTGTTCCTCGCCGGTGACCACGGCAGCACGCCGGTCAACTGGCGGCTCGTCCTGCCGAAGGCGTGGGACGACGACGCCGAGCGCCGGGTGCGCAGTCGGCTGCCCGAGCAGGAGAGGTCGAAGCCGACCTGGCAGTACCTGCTCGACCTGTTCGACGAGACGATCGGCGACTGGGGCATGCCGGCCGCACCGGTGGTGGTCGACCTGAGCAGCGATCCCGGCGCGTTCCCGCTGCTGGGTGGGCTGGAGGAACGGCGGCTGCCGTACCTGGCCCAGGTGTCGGCGGCGATGCCGGCGCTCCCGGTCAACATCGTCGGCTCGGCCGGCGGCGGGCGCACGATCGGCGAGCTGGTGGCCGCCGCCGCCAAGCGCGGGCGGACGAAGCTGTCCTGGCGCGACGAGAAGACCGGCGAGCTGGTCGGCTCGGACTTCGTCGTCACCGCCATGCCCGGGCACACGGGGCCGGTGGCCGGGCCGCACGGGCGGGGCCTGCCGAGGGTCCGGCACGTGCTGGCCGAGTGGCCGGTCGGGCACGCCAGGCCGCGGTCGGTGTGGCTGACGAACCTGGGCGCGACCGGTGTCCGGGAGATGGTCGGGTTGCTGCGCGCCCGCGCGCAGGTCGAGGTGGACGTGAACCGGCTCACCGAGGAGGTCGGTCTCCGCCACTTCGAGGGACGCTCGTTCCAGGGTTGGCACCACCACGTGACCCTGGTGTCGGCCGCGCACGGGTTCAACCTCGTGCGTGAGCTGGAGCGGCAGGGCTTCACCGAAGAGCGCCTGCGTCCCTACGCCTGATCCCGACGTCGGGTGGACCAACGTCGTTCCACCCCGACCTCGAACGGGTGCTTCGAGACCCCGACGGGTTCCCGACGTACGCTGGTGACCGGAAACGGGGTCAGCCACGCCGGGCAAGGGGGTTCTCATGCGTCGCAAGTCGGCGGAAACCCGGGAGCACGTGCTCGATGTCGCGCACGAGCTGTTCTACTGGAACGGCATCCGCGCGATCGGCGTGGACCGGGTGGCCGCCGAGTCCGGCATCGGCCCGACCACCCTGTACCGGCTCTTCGCCTCCAAGGACGACCTGGTCGCCGCGTACACCGAGCGGGCGGGCGACCGTTACCGGCAGTGGTTCAGCGAGGCCACGGCCGACGACGGTCGCCACCCGCGCGACCGCATCCTGGCCGGCTTCGAGGCGTTGGCCGAGCAGGTCAGGCCGGAGAACTGCCGCGGCTGCCCGTTCCTGATGGTGCTGTCCGAGTTCCCGGACCTCAACCTGCCCGCCTCGCGCGCCGCGGTGGCCACCAAGGCGTGGATGCGGTCGCGCTTCGGCGCGCTCGTGGACGACCTGGCCGCGGTCGAGCGGGTGACGAACCCGGTCGCGCTCGCCGACCAGTTGGCGCTGGTCATGGAGGGCGTCTACGCCTCGGTGCAGGCGCTGGGCGACCAGGGGCCGGCCCGGCAGGCCCAGGCGCTGGTGGCGTTGCTGCTGCCCGGCGGGGTCCGCGGGGAAGAGGTAGGTGCCGGCAGCCGCTCCGCGCAAGCGCTGTGACGTCATCGCCTGTTTTGGCTGGGCAACACCGAACCTCATACGGGTAATCCTGGGCCACGACGGGTCTCCAGTCCATGACCCGCTGTTATAACCAACGGTTGTGGACGTTCACGTCAGGGAGTTGCGCTATTTCGTCGCGGTGGCCGAGGAGCTCAGCTTCACGAGAGCGGCGAAGAACCGGCTGTTCGTCTCCCAGCCCGCCCTCAGCAAGCAGATCCGGCAGTTGGAGTCGATGCTCAAGGCGACGCTGCTGGAGCGCGACCGGCGCACGGTCACGCTGACCCCGGCCGGCCGGGCGCTGCTGCCCAGGGCGCGGCAGATCGTCGAGCGGTGGGACGCGGCGGCGCGGGCGGTCGCCGAGGTCGTGGCCACCCACCAGATGACGCTGACGGTCGGCTTCCACACCAGGATCGGCCGGGGGCTCATCCCCAGGGTGACCGCCCGGCTGGACGAGGTGATGCCGGGCTGGCGGCTCCAGTTCCGGCAGGTCTCCTGGGGCGACCCCACGGTCGGGCTGGCGGGCGGTGACGTGGACGTGGCCATCGCCTGGTTACCGGTGCCCGACGACGGCACGCTGTCCTGGCGGGTGGTGAGCACCGAGGAGCGGTGGGTGGCGCTGGCGGTCGGGCACCGGCTCGCGGGCGCGGACGAGGTGTCGTTCGACGACCTGGTGGACGAGCCCTTCATCGCCCTGCCGTCGGCGGCGGGCGCCCGGCGGGACTTCTGGCTCGCCGTCGAGCAGCGCCGCACGCCGGCGCGCGTCGCGGCCGAGGCCGACACCGCCGAGGAGACGTTCGAGGCGGTGGCGTCCGGCCTGGGCGTGGTGCTGCTCTCGGCGGGCAACGCGGAGGTGTACCGCCGCGACGACGTGGTCTGCCTGCCCGTCTCGGGCATCCCGCCCAGCGAGCTGGCCGTCGTGTGGCGCACGGGCGATCACCGGGAGACCGTCCGCGTGTTCGTGGAGGCGTGCCTGCGCACGTTGGGCGCCGAGGGGTGACCCGGCGCACAACTCCCTAGTACTTCCGATAGACGGATGTCCTAGTAATCTGGTGGCAGTCGCCGATGCCCGAGGAGCTGTCGTGACCGCCGCCAGTCCGCTGCACACCCCAGAGCACCCGGTCCGCTTCGTGACCGCGGCCAGCCTGTTCGACGGGCACGACGCCGCGATCAACATCATGCGTCGGATCCTGCAGTCCCAGGGCGCCGAGGTCGTGCACCTCGGCCACAACCGGTCGGTGCGCGAGGTCGTCGCCGCGGCCGTGCAGGAGGACGTGCAGGGCATCGCCATCAGCGCCTACCAGGGCGGGCACGTCGAGTACTTCAGCTACCTGGTCGAGCTGCTTGCCGAGCGCGGCGCGGAGCACATCAAGGTCTTCGGCGGTGGTGGCGGGGTGATCGTGCCGGAGGAGATCGAGCTGCTGCACTCGCGCGGCGTGGCGCGGATCTTCTCCCCGGCCGACGGGCAGGAGCTCGGCCTGGCCCGCATGATCAACACGATGGTGGCGGCGTGCGACGAGTCGCTGGCCGAGCGCCCGCCGTCGTCGTGGGACGGCCTGTTCACCGGCGGCGAGGACGTGCTGGCCAGGGCGATCACGCTGATCGAGGCGGGTGTGCTGCCCGCGGACGTGCGCGACCGGATGGTCCACGTCGCGGGCGAGCGCTCGGTGCCGGTGCTGGGGATCACCGGCACGGGTGGTTCGGGCAAGTCGTCGCTGACCGACGAGCTGGTGCGCCGGTTCCGGCTGGACCAGCAGGACAAGCTGCGCGTGGCGGTGCTGGCGGTCGACCCGACCCGGCGTCGCGGCGGCGGCGCGCTGCTCGGTGACCGGATCCGGATGAACTGCCTGGACGGCGACCGCGTCTTCTTCCGCTCGCTGGCGACCCGTCGGGCGGGCTCGGAGGTGCCGGACGGCCTGGGTGACGCGATCCTGGCGTGCAAGGCGGCCGGGTTCGACCTGATCGTGGTGGAGACGCCGGGCATCGGCCAGGGCGACGCGGCGATCGTGCCGTTCGTCGACCTCTCGCTGTACGTGATGACGCCGGAGTTCGGCGCCGCGTCGCAGCTGGAGAAGATCGACATGCTGGACTTCGCGGACGCGGTGGCGATCAACAAGTTCGAGCGGCGGGGCGCGGACGACGCGCGCCGCGACGTGGCCCGCCAGCTGGTGCGCAACCGGGAGGCGTTCGGCGCGTCGTGGGAGGACATGCCGGTCTACGGCACGTCGGCGGCCACGTTCAACGACGACGGCGTGACCGCCCTGTACCAGAACCTGCGCGGTGAGCTGGCCCGACACGGGCTGGACGTGGCCGAGGGCGCGTTGCCGGTGGTGACGGGGAAGGTGTCGACGGCGGCGGCGACCGTGGTGCCGCCCACGCGGGTGCGCTACCTGGCCGAGATCGCCGAGACGGTGCGCGGCTACCACCGGGCCACCGAGACGCACGTGGACGCGGTGCGGCGGGTCGCGCACCTGCGGGCCGCGCGGGCGGAGCTGGAAGCCGCCGGGCACGACACGGCGGCGATCACGTCGGTGCTGGAGTCGGCGGAGCGCCAGGTCGACGCGGTGTCCGCGGAGCTGCTGGCGTCGTGGCCCGGGGTGGTGGAGGACTACGGCGGTGACGAGATGGTCGTGCGGGTGCGGGACCGGGAGATCCGCACCGAGCTGACCCGCGAGACGTTGTCGGGCAACAAGGTGCGGCGGGTGTCGTTGCCGCGCTACGACGACGAGGGCACGTTGCTGCGGTTCCTGCGCGAGGAGAACCTGCCCGGCCACTTCCCGTACACGGCGGGGGTGTTCCCGTTCAAGCGGGACGGCGAGGACCCGGCGCGGATGTTCGCGGGCGAGGGCGACGCGTTCCGCACGAACCGCCGGTTCAAGTACCTGTCGCAGGGCTCGGAGGCGACCCGGCTGTCGACCGCGTTCGACTCGGTGACGCTGTACGGCCGCGACCCCGACACCCCGCCGGACGTCTACGGCAAGGTCGGCACGTCCGGCGTGTCCATCGCGACGCTGGACGACATGAAGGCGCTCTACGACGGCTTCGACCTGACCTCGCCCACCACGTCGGTGTCGATGACGATCAACGGCCCGGCGCCGACGATCCTGGCGTTCTTCCTCAACACCGTGGTCGACCAGCGGGTCGACGAGTTCCGCGCCGAGCACGGGCGCGAGCCGTCCCGGGCGGAGGCGGACGAGCTGGCCGCGTCGGCGCTGTCGACCGTGCGCGGCACCGTGCAGGCGGACATCCTCAAGGAGGACCAGGGGCAGAACACCTGCATCTTCTCCACCGAGTTCTCCCTGCGGATGATGGCCGACATCCAGGAGTGGTTCATCCGGCGGAAGGTGCGCAACTTCTACTCGGTGTCGATCTCGGGCTACCACATCGCCGAGGCCGGGGCGAACCCCATCAGCCAGCTGGCGTTCACGCTGGCCAACGGGTTCACCTACGTCGAGTCGTACCTGGCGCGGGGGATGGCGATCGACGACTTCGCGCCGAACCTGTCGTTCTTCTTCTCCAACGGCATGGACGCCGAGTACAGCGTGATCGGCCGGGTGGCGCGGCGGATCTGGGCGGTCGCGATGCGCGAGCGGTACGGGGCCAACGAGCGGTCGCAGAAGTTCAAGTACCACGTGCAGACGTCCGGCCGGTCGCTGCACGCGCAGGAGATGGACTTCAACGACATCCGGACGACGTTGCAGGCGTTGTGCGCGCTCTACGACAACACGAACTCGTTGCACACCAACGCCTACGACGAGGCGGTCACCACGCCGACGGAGTCGTCGGTGCGCCGGGCGATGGCCATCCAGCTCATCATCAACAAGGAGTGGGGCCTGTCGGCGAACGAGAACCCGTTGCAGGGCTCGTTCGTGATCGAGGAGCTGACCGACCTGGTCGAGGAGGCGGTGCTGGCGGAGTTCGACCGGCTCTCCGAGCGCGGCGGCGTGCTGGGCGCGATGGAGACCGGCTACCAGCGTGGTCGGATCCAGGACGAGTCGATGCTCTACGAGCAGCGCAAGCACGACGGCTCGCTGCCGCTGATCGGGGTGAACACGTTCCTGCCGGGCGACGGCAAGCGCGAGGACGTGACCATCGAGCTGGCGCGGGCGACGGAGGAGGAGAAGCGGTCGCAGGTCGAGCGGACCCGCGCCTTCGCCGCCGCCCACGCGGCCGAGGCGGAGCCCGCGTTGCGGCGGTTGAAGGAGGCCGCGGCGTCGGGGGAGAACGTCTTCGAGGTGCTGATGGACGCCGCCCGCGTGTGCACGCTGGGCCAGATCACCGACGCGTTCTTCGAGGTGGGCGGCCAGTACCGGCGCAACGTCTGAGGCGGTTGGACGGCGGCGGGTGGGTTACCCCGCCGCCATGACCGGGCAGAATTCGCTGTTCTTCGTCGGCAACGCGACCACCGTGCTGCGGTTGGGACCGTTCACGCTGCTCACCGACCCCAACTTCCTGCACCGGGGTCAGTGGACGCACATCGGGCAGGGAGTCCTGGCCCGGCGGCTCAAGGACCCGGCCATCGGGATCGGCGAGCTGCCGCCGTTGGACGCCGTGGTGCTCTCGCACTTCCACGGCGACCACTTCGACCGGATCGCCGCCCGCGAGCTGGACCGCGACCTGCCGGTCCTCACCACCCCGCACGCGGCCCGCAGGCTGGGAAAGCGGGGATTCCGCGCCCCGGTCGCGCTGTCGACGTGGGAGGACCTCAGCCTGACCAAGGGCGGGGCGAGCGTGACCGTGACGGCGCTGCCCGGTCGTCACGCCCGCGGCAGGCTGGCCCGCTTGCTGCCGCCGGTGATGGGGAGCATGGTGGAGTACCGGGCCACCCCCGCCGCGCCGCCGCTGCGCCTGTACGTCTCCGGTGACACGCTGGTGCACGACGACCTGCGGGAGATCCGGGAGCGCTACCCGTCCATCGACGTCGCGGTGCTGCACCTGGGCGGCACCAAGGTGCTCGGCGTGCTGCTCACCATGGACGGCGCGCAGGGCGTCGACCTGTTGGAGCTGCTGCGCCCCCGGCAAGCCGTGCCGGTGCACTTCGACGACTACAGCGTGATGAAGTCCCCGCTGTCGGACTTCGTCGCCGAGGTCGAGCGCCGCAGCCCGCCGGTCACCGTCGCCTGCGTCGAGCGGGGCCGGTCGTTCACCCTGCCGGGGTGACCGCTCAGCCCCACACGGTGCGGACCAGCAGGAACACGTTCAGCGCCGAGATGACAACCGCGCCCGCCGCGCCGAACAGCGTGGCGGCCCGCCGGTTCACCGCGCTGCCCATGACGTCGTGTCGCCGACCGAGCAGCACCAGCGGGACCAGGGCGAACGGGATGCCGAACGACAGCACCACCTGGCTGAGCACCAGCGCCCGGGTCGGGTCGACGCCCAGCGCGAGCACGGCCAGCGCCGGGGCCATGGTCAGCAGCCTGCGCAACGCCAACGGGATGCGCCGGCGCAGGAAGCCCTCCATGACGACCTGGCCGGAGTAGGTGCCCACGCTGGAGGCGGCCAGGCCGGAGGCCAGCAGCGCCAGTGCGAACGCCAGCGCGGCGCCGGGACCGAGCAGGTCGCCCAGCCCGGTGTGCATGTCCTCCAGCGACTCCCGGGGCGTGCCGCCGCCGTGGAACGCCCCCGCCGCCACCACCAGCATGCTGACGTTGACCAGCCCGGCGACCCCCAGCGCCGCGACGATGTCGACGCGACTGGCCCGCAGCGTCCGCCGCCGTGCCGCGGGGTCCTCGGTGTGGTGGTGCTGGGTCAACGCCGAGTGCAGGTAGATGACGTGCGGCATGACCGTCGCGCCCAGCATCCCCGTGGCCAGCAGGACGCTGTCCACCCCGGCGAAGCCCGGCACCAGCCCGGCCGCCGCACCGGTCGGCGGCCCCAGCTGGAGCGCCTGGTAGAGGAACCCGCCGAGCACGATCGCGAGCAGCCCGATGATCACCGACTCGAACCGGCGCCTGCGCAGCGGCGCGAGCGCCAGCACCCCGGCCGACACCACGGCGGTGATCAGCGCGGCGGGCAGCAGCGGCACCCCGAACAGCAGGTTCAACGCCACCGCGGCGCCGACGAACTCGGCCAGGTCGGTCGCCATCGCCACCAGTTCGGCCTGCGCCCACAGCAGGCCGGTCACCGGCCGGGAGTAGTGCTCCCGGCACAGCTGCGGCAGGTTGCGGCCCGTGACCACGCCGAGCTTGGCCGACTGGTACTGGATGAACATCGCCAGCGCGCTCGCGCCGACGATGACCCACAGCAGCAGGTAGCCGTGCGCCGCGCCGCCGGCCATGTTCGTCGCGAAGTTGCCGGGGTCGACGTAGGCGACCGCGACCACGAACGCCGGACCCATCACCACCGCGGCCGAGCGCAGTCGCGCCACCACCGGCGCGCTCAACGAGATGCCGACCATTCCACCGCCCCTTCGACGATCCTGTGGCGGTCACCCGATCGGGTGACCGCCACGCCGGGTGATCAGGTGAGCTTGCGGATCGCCTGCTCGATCAGACCGAGGTTGGCCGGGCTGGTCGCGTACAGCAGCGGGTCGGGCTTGGGTGCGGACGCCTTCCCGCCCAGCGGCTCCGGGTCCATCACGTAGGAGAACTCGTGCGCGCCGTCCGGTGCGGTCCCCGCCGCCCAGCGGCCCTCGGGCCCGGCCGTGCCGTCGGAGTTGTGCCAGATCGTGCCCGCGTGCTCCTGGTGCTCCTCCTCGAACAGGGCGCTCGGGCTGATCGGGCCCTCCAGCCCGTCCTCCTGCAACTCCTCGATGGCGGCCAGCCACATGTTCTGGTGCGCGGTGTCGCGGGCGAGGTTGAACTTGAGCATGTCGCGCACGCCCGGGTCGTCGGTCATGTTGTACAGCCGCGCGGTCTGCAGCCTGCCCTGGGCCTCGGCCGCGACGTTGGCCCGGAAGTCGGCCATGAGGTTGCCGCTGGCCACGATGTACCGGCCGTTCCACGGCACCCCGTTGCTGTCGGACAACGTCGGGCCGCCGCCGCTCACGATGGCCTGCTGCACGTCCATGCCGCCGACCACGGCCGCGATCACCGGGTCCTGCACCGCGGTCGCGGTCACCTCCGACGGCGCGCCCTCCAACAACCTCGCCACCATCGTCGCGAGCATCTCGACGTGGCCGATCTCCTCGGTGGCCACGTCCATGATCAGGTCCTTGTACTTGCCCTCCATCCGGCAGTTCCAGCCCTGGAACAGGTACTGCATCGTCACGGTCATCTCGCCGTACGCGCCGCCGATGAGCTCTTGGAGCTTGCGGGCGAACAGCGCGTCCGGCTGCGCGGGCTTCGCTTCGAACTGCAGCTTGCTGGTGTGCAGGAACATCGCGCCTCCTCGGTCGGCTGAGGACCCCGACGTTAGGGACCGCGCATGACCGCGGCGCCGCGGTCGCGGCACAGCGGTGTCACCGTCCCGTCACCACCGCTGGTCGGGAGGTGGAAAAACACGCGACCGGTGGTGTGCCGGGCGGATTCCCGGGCACCCGTGCGACCTGGATGCCATGAAGCCGATGGGTAGTAGCCGATGTCAGTGACCCACGCACGACCCGTGCCCACGCCGACCATCCGCCTGCTCGACGGCTTCGCACTGGCGTGCGGCCACGCGGAGGTGCACGTCATACCCGTCGCGCGGAAGCTGCTGGCCCTGCTCGCGCTGCGGGACGCGCCGGTCAGCCGCACCGTCGTGGCCGCGTCGTTGTGGCCGGACACGACGGCGCGCCGGGCGGCAGCGAGCCTGCGGTCCACGCTGTGGAGACTGGCCGTCCCGGCCGGGCCCCTCGTGGAGTCCTCGGACGACGTGCTGCGGCTCGTGCCGCAGGTCGAGGTCGACTTCCACCGCGCGTGCCGACTCGCCGCGACGGTCGCCGCGCCCGACCACGTGCCCGATCCGAGGGCCGTCGTCGTGCTCAAGGCCGATCTCCTGCCGGGCTGGGACCAGTCCTGGCTGCTCGCCGAACGGGACTGGTGGCACCAGGCGAGGCTGCGCGCCCTGGAAACGTTGAGCGCGCGGTTCCGGTCGACGGGGGACCGGTACCGGGCGCACCAGGCCGCGCTGGCGGCAGTGCAGACCGACCCGTTGCGGGAGAGCGCGCACCGCACGCTCGTGGAGCTGCACCTGGCCGACGGCAACCCGGCGCAGGCCGTGCGGCAGTACACCAGTTACCGCGTGCGGCTGAGGGCCGAGCTGGGCTTGGAACCGTCACCGGAGATCCGCCGCCTGGTCGGGCCGCTGCTGGGCGGTCGGCCGTGAGCGGCGGCGCCCTCGGCACGCTCCTGCTGTGGACGGGACTGGTGTGGCTGCTGGGCCTCGGGGTGTTCGCGCTGGCCTGCCGGTGGTCGGCGGCCGAGCCGCGAGGGGCCCGCGCAGCCCGCCGCATCGCCGCGTGGCAGCGGGCGAGCCCGCACGTCCTGGCCACGTGCGCGTTGCTGGCGGCGACCGGCGCGGCCCTGCTGGTGGCGTACCCGCGGTGAGCTGTTCTCGCATTGCCGGGATGACCCGCCGCGTCACGGGTACCCGCTGGCTTCCGAGGAGAGGTGAAGCGATGAACGGAGCCATGAAAGCCGTCGCCGCCACGGGTGTTGGCGCGGCGGTGGCCGTCGGCCGACGGATGACGGCCCGTCGGCGCGAACTCCACCGCGGCCGGTCCGACCACTGGCTCGCGGTGACCGTCGACCGGCCGTTGGACGCCGTGGCGGGGCTGGAGGAGCTGCCCGGGCCCATGGGTGAGCTGCGCGGGCGCGTCGACGTGCGCTTCCGCCCGGCTCCCGGCGACCGGGGGACCGAGGTGCTGGCCGTGCCCAAGGACGACGACGTGTCGAGAGAGGACCTGCGCGTGGCGTTGCGGAAGACGAAGTCGCTGATCGAGACCGGCACGGTGATCCGGCCGGACACACCGTCCACCACCCACCCCGGCCCGGCGGGGAAGGTGCTGCGCGCGGTGATCGGCAAGTCGGCGGGGGAGGGGCGGCTGTGAGGGCGTTGTGCTGGGAGGGCGTCAACGACGTGCGGGTGCAGGACGTGCCCGACCCGAAGATCCTCAACGACGGCGACCTCATCCTCAAGGTGCGGCTGAGCACCGCGTGCGGCTCGGACCTGCACCTGCTCACCGGCCACATCCCGTTCATGCAGGCCGGTGACGTGATCGGGCACGAGTTCATGGGCGAGGTGGTCGAGGTCGGCCCCGACGTCACCCGCCACAAGCCCGGCGACCGGGTGGTCGTGGCCTCGTTCATCGGCTGCGGGCAGTGCTACTACTGCCGCAACGACCTGTGGTCGCTGTGCGACAACACCAACACCAACCCCGGGATCACGCAGGCGCTGTGGGGCGCCGACCCGGGCGGGATCTTCGGCTACTCGCACGCGATGGGCGGCTTCAAGGGCAGCCACGCCGAGTACGTGCGCGTGCCGTTCGCCGACTACAACGCCATCCCGATCCCCGAAGGCGTGGACGACCTGAGCGCGGTGTTCGCCTCCGACTCCGCGCCCACCGGGTGGATGGGCGCGGATCTCGGCGGCGTGCGACCGGGTGACGTCGTGGCGGTGTGGGGCAGCGGCGCGGTCGGGCAGATGGCCGCCCGCTCGGCCCAGCTGCTCGGCGCGGAGCGGGTCGTCGTGGTCGACCGCTTCGACTACCGGCTGCGCCAGGCGGAGAACGTGTTCGGCTTGGAGACCCTGAACTACCAGCACGTCGACGTCGGCGCCGCGTTGCGCGAGATGACCGGCGGTCGCGGCCCGGACGTGTGCATCGAGGCGGTGGGTTGCGAGGCCCACAGCTACGGCCCGCAGCACGCCTACGACCAGGTCAAGAGCAAGCTGAAGCTGGAGACCGACCGTCCGATCGCGGTGCGCGAGGCGATCCACAACTGCCGCAAGGGCGGCACGGTCTTCGTGCTCGGCGTGTTCAGCGGCGTGGTCGACAAGTTCCCGCTCGGCGCCGTGATGAACAAGGGCCTCACCCTGCGCGGCGCGCAGCAGCACGGGCAGCGCTACATCCCGATGCTGCTCGACCGGATGGCCTCGGGCGACCTGACGACCACCCACCTGGCGACGCACGTCCTGCCGTTGGAGGAAGGCGCGCGCGGTTACCAGCTGTTCAAGGACAAGGAGGACGACTGCGTGCGCGCGGTCTTCCGCCCCTGATAGCACACCCGGTGTATTCAGGCGCTGCCCCGAATCTCCTAATGAGTGAACCCACAAGGAGCACAGGGGTGGTGAGGCCCGATGAGGTGGCTGACCGGAGGACTGTCCACGATCGTGGCGTGCGCGGTGGTGATCGGTTGTGGCGACGTGCCGGAAGAGCGGACCTCGCCGCGGGCGGACTCGACCGGGTCCGCGGAATCGGTGGCGCCGGGTCACGCATCCGGTGAAGCGGTCGGGGAACCCGCGCAGGAACCGGGGACGCGACCGGCGCCCCCGGTTCCACCGCGCCAGACCGACCAGCCCGGCGTGCCGGGCAGTCCGATCACCTACGACGTCACCAACCTGCAGGGCCTGCACCCCGAACGGGTCAAGAGGGTGATCGGGGAGCGGTTGGCGGCGGAACTGCCGCCGCACTGCCGGGCGGACCTGTGCGGGATCGAGTTCGTGTTCTCGGTGCAGGACGACGGGAAGTGCTTCAGGTCGGCCTCTCCCGGAACCGTGTACCCCGGCGACACCATCACGCTGTTCGTCGGGACCGAGTGCGACCAGCCCGAGCGGGACGAACCTGTCCCGGAAGAGTCCACGTCGGAGGAACCCGCGCCGGAGGAGCCGGGGCCCGAGGAGCCGGGACCCGAGGAACCGGCCGGACCGACCACCGCCAGGACGGGTAGCGGGGGATGAGCACCGCCGGCCCGCGCCGGTCGGCCGCGCCCGACCCCGGCGAGCCGCGGACCGGGCCGGCGAGGGCGTTGCGGGTCCTGGCCTCGGTGGTCGCCAACACGACCCTGCTCACCGCGCTGCTGTACTTCTTCGGCCTGGTCGCCACGCAGGTGTTCTTCGCCCACTTCCGGGTGCACTACACGCTGCTCGGCCAGACCTCCGACGAGATCCTGGCGCGCGGCGCGGACGGCCTGTTCATGCCGCTGGCGGGCACCGCGATCGCCGTCCTGGCCGTCACCTTCCTGACCCGCTACCTGCGCTCGCGGCTGTCCACGCGGAGGTGGGCGGCGGTCCTGCGGGTCTGCGCGCCGGTCGCCGCGGTGCTCGGCCTCGCGCTGCTCGCGGTGACCGTGCCGATCACCGTCCGCCCCGAGTCGTCCCGCGCCCACCCCGGTCTGCCGGGCCTGGGGTTCGCGGTCGGCATCGTCCTGCTGGCGTTCGCCTGGCGGCGGTGGAGCGTCACCGGGGGACGTGGCCGCAAGGGTGCGGGGTTCGGCGTCGCGGAGTCGGTGGCCGCGTTCCTGCTGGTCAGCATCGGCCTGTTCTGGGCCGTTGGCGACTACTCGGCCGCGGTCGGCACGCGGCGCGGGTTCGAGGTCGAGGCCCGGATACCGGACATGCCCGGCGTGGTCGTCTACAGCGGGAAGGGCCTGGGCCTGACCGGCGAGGGCGTGCGCCAAGTCGCGTGCGGGCTGCCGGACGGTGCGTACAAGTACCGCTACGACGGCCTGAAGCTGCTCCTGCACTCCGGCGGGCAGTACGTGTTCGTGCCCGCGACGTGGCGGACGTCGTCCGGCACCGCGTTCGTCGTGCCCCGCACCGACTCGCTCCGCCTGGAGTTCGGCCCGCCGGACAGCGCCCCGCCGCGGACCTGCTGACCAGGGCGGCTCACCGGCTGGAGGAGCGCACCACCAGCTTGGTCGGCAGGAACGCGGGCGCCGGCTTCTCGCCGCCGTGCACCATGGTCAGCACGGCCCGCGCGGCGGCCACCCCGATCCCGGCCTTGTCCTGCGCCAACGTGGTCAACGGCGGGTCGACCAGGGCGGCCAGCTCGATGTCGTCGAACCCCACCACCGCCAGCTCCTCCGGCACCCGCAGCCCCGCGTGCCGCGCCGCCAGCAACGCGCCGACCGCCATCTCGTCGCTCGCGCAGAACACCGCCGTCGGCGGCTCGGGCAACGCGATCAGCGACCGCATCGCCGCCTGGCCGCTCGGCCGGTAGAAGTCGCCCTCCACCACGTACTCCGGCGGCACCGCCAGCCCCTCCTCGGCCATGGCCGCGCGGAAGCCGTCCAGCCGGTCCACCGCCGGGCGGTTGGCGCGCGGCCCGGTGATCGTGGCGATCCGGCGGTGCCCCGCGCCGACCAGGTGCCGCACCGCCATCGCCGCGCCGCCGACGTTGTCCGACGTCACGTAGGTCGCCCGCGGCCCGTCGACGTCCACGTCCACCGCCACGCACGGCAACCCGGACTGGGCGAACGCGGTGAACGCCGAGGCGTCCGACCCGCTGTCGATGAGCACCAGCCCGCCGAGGTGGTGCCGCCGGGTCATGTTCACGTACGCCACCGGGTCCGCCAGCGACGCGCCGACCGCCCGCAGCGCCGCCGACCCGCTGGTGGCGAGCATCAGCAGGTGGTAGCCGTGCGCGCTCAGCGCCGACTTCAACCCGATCAGCAGCTCCTGCAGGTACGGGTGCCGCCAGCCCGGCCGGCGGTGGTCGGTGTCCCACACCAGGCCGATCAGCCCGGACCGCTTGGTGGCCAGCGCGCGGGCCGACTCGTTGGGCCGGTAGTCGAGCTCGCGGGCGACCCGCTCCACCACTTCGCGCTTTTCCTTGCTGACCGTCAGCGGCTGGTTGAAAACGCGCGAAACCGTCGCCACCGACACCCCGCACAGCTGGGCGATCTCACGGATCGTGGGCATCTCCCGCCCTTTCTTTGTAACCGGTTTCAGTCGCTCCGACCGTGCCTTCTGACCAGGGTGGACACGGTACCACCTGCGGAAACGTCGAAGCTGGGAAACAGGCAGGTTATCGCTTCGTTACTTGACGGTGTCGCGGCCCGGGGCTGTCATGTACACCACACCGGCCGGGCGCGGACCCCCGGTCGAATTCGCCGGAAACCCCCGGATGGACCCTGCGCGGGTCCGGCGTGCCCGAAATCGGCCCGCTTAGTGATGGAGAGGGAGAGCCGCGTCATGAAACGAACTCCGACCCTGGTCGGCGCCGGCCTGCTGGCCGCCGCCCTGGTCGCCACCGCCTGCAGCGGCGGCGCGAGCGACGGCAAGACCAGGATCACCATCGGGCTGTTCGGCAACTTCGGCTACCAGCAGCTGTTCGAGGAGTACGAGAAGGCGCACCCGGACGTCGACATCACCGACCGCACCGCCTCCTACTCCGACCACCACAAGAACCTCGCCGCCCACCTCGCCACGAACAACGGCGCCGCGGACATCGAGGCCGTCGACGTCGGCTACGTCAACCAGTTCAAGGCCAACCCCGGCCAGTTCGTCGAGCTGAAGTCCGACGTCAAGGACCGCTGGCTGGACTGGAAGTGGGAGGGCTCGCTGTCCAAGGACGGCAAGCAGATCGGCTACGGCACCGACATCGGCGGCCTGGCCATCTGCTACCGCCGCGACCTGTTCGAGGCCGCCGGCCTGCCCTCCGACCGCGACCAGGTCTCCGCGCTGTGGCCCACCTGGGAGCAGTTCATGGCGACCGGCAAGCAGTTCACCGCGAACGCCCCGGCCGGCGCGAAGTTCTTCGACGGCGGCCCCACCGTGCTCAACGCGATCGTGGGCCAGGCCCCGACCGGCTACTACGACAAGAGCGACAAGATCGTCGTGGGTGACAACGCCGAGATCAAGAAGGGCTGGAACCTCGTCGCGCAGGGCGTCGCCGACGGCCTGTCCGCCGGGCTGCTGCACAGCACCCCCCAGTGGAACACCGGCTTCAAGCAGGGCCAGTTCGCCACCCTCGCCTGCCCGGCCTGGATGATGGCCAAGATCAAGGACCAGGCGCCCGACACCGCGGGCAAGTGGGACCTCGCGGCCGTGCCCGGCGGCGGCGGCAACTGGGGCGGCTCCTATCTGACCGTGCCCAAGCAGGGCAAGAACGTCGACAAGGCCGTCGCCCTCGCCGCCTGGCTGACCGCGCCCGAGCAGCAGGCCAAGGTCTTCGCCAGCGCCGGCCTGCTGCCCTCCACGCCCAAGCTGTACAGCGAGGAGTCGGTGGCCAAGAAGCAGGACCCGTTCTTCAACGACGCTCCCGTCGGCAAGGTCTTCACCGACGCCGCCCGCGCGCTGAAGCCGCAGTACCAGGGCCCGAAGGCCGGTGACGTGCAGACCGAGTTGGGCAACGCCATGCAGCGCGTCGAGCAGGGCAAGCAGAGCCCGGACGAGTCGTGGAACCAGTTCGTGGGCGACGTCAAGAGGCTTGAGGACTGATGAAGACGGACTGGCGCGAACGCCGCCACCGGTGGGACATCCGGTACGCGCCGTACGCCTACATCGCGCCGTACTTCCTGCTGTTCGCGGTGTTCGGCCTGTTCCCCCTGCTCTACACCGCGTGGGTGTCGCTGCAGGACCGCAACCTGCTCGACGGCGACGCGGCCACGTTCATCGGCGTGGACAACTACGTCCAACTGCTCACCGCGGACCCGTACTTCTGGAACGCGATGGGCAACACGCTGAGCCTGTGGCTGCTCACCACCGTCCCGCAGATCCTGCTGGCGCTCGGCATCGCGCAGCTGCTCAACCGGCGGCTGCGCGGCCGGACGTTCTTCCGGATGGGCGTGCTGCTGCCGAACATCACCTCGGTGGCGGCGGTCACGATCATCTTCGCGCAGCTGTTCGGCCGCGACTTCGGGCTGATCAACTGGGGGTTGGAGCTGTTCGGCGCCGGCCGGATCGACTGGCAGGCCGGCACCGGCAGCTCCCACACCGCCATCGCCGCGATGGTGGTGTGGCGCTGGACCGGCTACCACGCGCTGATCTTCCTGGCGTCCATGCAGGCCATCCCGACCAGCGTGTACGAGGCGGCCCGGCTGGACGGCGCGTCCGCGTGGCAGCAGTTCTGGCGGATCACCGTGCCGATGCTGCGCCCGCAGATCATCTTCTCCACGGTGATCGCCACCGCGGGCAACATGCGGCTGCTGGCCGAGCCGCTGCTGTTCAACCCCGGCGCGGGCGCGGCGACCGGCGGCTCGGACCGCCAGTTCCAGACCGCCGCGCTCTACCTCTACGAGCAGGGCTTCTCGAAGTTCGACTTCGGCTACGCGTCGGCCATCGCCTGGCTGCTGGTCATCGCGACGGTCCTCATCACCGGGTTGAGCTACCTGGCCGCGCGCCGCATCCGGACCGACTGAAGGGCTGGACATGACCACCACGCTCGAACGGCCGGCTCCGGCCTCGCCCGCGCCGTCCCGGCGGCGCCGCGCGTTGCGGATGCCCGGACCGTGGACCTACGCGGCGTTGATCGCGGTGCTCGCCGGGTCGGCGTTCCCGGTGTACTGGTCGCTCGTCGTGTCGTCGCAGACACCGGACAAGGTCGACAGCGTGCCGCCGGTCCTGGTGCCGGGCGGCCACCTGTTCGCCAACATCGCGCGGGTGTTCGACCAGTCGGACTTCGCGCTGGCGATGATGAACTCGCTGATCGTGTCGGGGACCATCACCGTGTCGGTGGTGTTCTTCTCCACCCTGGCGGGCTTCGCCTTCGCCAAGCTGAAGTTCCGCGGCCGGTCGGCGCTCATGCTGCTCGTCGTCGCCACCCAGGCCGTGCCCACCGAGCTCGGCGTCATCCCGCTGTACATGATGATGAGCGACTTCGGCTGGGCGGGGGAGATCCACGCGGTCATCGTGCCCGGCCTGGTCACCGCGTTCGGCGTGTTCTTCATGCGCCAGTACTTCGAACGCGCCGTGCCCGACGAGCTGCTCGAAGCCGGCCGGATGGACGGGTGCAGCTCCCTGCGCCTGTACTGGCACGTGGTGCTGCCCGCCGCCCGCCCGGCCGCCGCCGTCCTCGGCCTGTTCACGTTCATGCAGGCGTGGAACGACTTCTTCTGGCCGCTGGTCGTGCTGACCCCCGAGAACCCCACCGTGCAGACCGCCCTGTCCACCCTGGCCAGCGGCTACACGACCGACTACACCCTCGTGCTCACCGCGGCGACCATCGGCACCGTGCCGGTGCTCGCGGTGTTCCTCCTGTTCGGCCGGCAGATCGTCGGCGGAATCATGCAGGGGGCGCTCAAGGGCTGATTCGAGCGCTCCCCGCTCGACGTCCGCCCCCGACCCCGAAGCCGGGGTGCCACCAGGCCCACGCCCTGCGGTTCCCGTTCTTCCACCCACGAGGCCACGCGGTGAGCAGGTTGAACGCCCGCTTCACCAAGTTCCTCCCACCTTCCACACATCGACAGCGCGCCTAGGAGTTTCAGTTGACCGACTTCCCCCGAGGATTCCGCTGGGGCGTCGCCACTTCGGCCTACCAGATCGAAGGGGCCGTGGACGCCGACGGGAGAGGACCGTCGATCTGGGACGCGTTCGGCGCGGTGCCGGGCGCGGTCGCCGGTGGCGACACCGGCGCGGTCGCGTGCGACCACTACCACCGGATGCCCGAGGACCTGGCGCTGCTCGGCGAGCTCGGCGTGGACGCGTACCGGTTCTCGGTGGCGTGGCCGCGGATCGTGCCGACCGGCGCGGGCCGGGTCGAGCAGCGCGGGCTGGACTTCTACCGCAGGCTGGTCGACGGGCTGCTGGAACGCGGCATCGAGCCGTTCCTCACCCTCTACCACTGGGACCTGCCGCAGGCGCTGGAGGAACTGGGCGGCTGGCGTTCGCGGGACACCGCCGAGCGGTTCGCCGAGTACGCCGTGGTCGTGCACGACGCCCTGGGCGACCGGGTGTCGAAGTGGACGACGTTCAACGAGCCGTACGTGTCCTCGATCGTCGGCTACGGCGAAGGCAGGCACGCGCCGGGCGCGCGGGAGGGCCACGGCTCCCTCGCCGCCGCGCACCACCTGATGGTGGCGCACGGGCTCGCGGTGCGGGCCATGCGCGGCACGCCCGGTCACGAGTTCGGGATCGTGCTCAACCAGTCGCCGTCGACCCCGGTCACCTCCTCGGACGCGGACGTCGCCGCGGCGCGCAGGCACGACCTGCTGCTGCGCCGCCAGTTCACCGAACCGCTGTTCGCGGGCCGTTACCCGGACGACTACGAGGAGACGTTCGCGGGCGTCACCGACCTGTCGTTCCGGCAGGACGGGGACCTGGAGCTGATCTCCACGCCGCTCGACTACGTGGGCATCAACTACTACTACCGGCAGCACGTGGCCGACGCGCCGCACCGCGACCCGGACCCGGCCACCCGCACGTCGATCGACATCGGCATCGACACGACCCGCCTGCCGGACGTCCCCCGCACGGCGATGAACTGGCCGGTCGAGCCCGAGGGGCTCACCGGGACGCTGGTGGGGCTGAAGGAGCGCTACCCCGACCTGCCGCCGGTGTACGTCACCGAGAACGGGTGCGTGTACCCGGACCACCCCGGCTTCGTCGACCAGGAGCGCATCGAGTACCTGCGCACGCACCTCGCGGCGGCCAACGACGCCATCACCGCCGGTGTCGACCTGCGCGGGTACTTCGTCTGGTCGTTCCTGGACAACTTCGAGTGGGCGCACGGCTACAAGCACCGGTTCGGCCTGGTGCACGTGGACTACGAGACCTTGGTCCGCACGCCGCGGGCGAGCTACCACTGGTACCGCGACCTGGTCGCCGAGCAGCGCGCCAGGACGGCCGCGGCGGGGTGACCCGCGTGGCTGCCGTCGCGCGCAGGCGCGTCCGCGCGACGGCAGCCGTTCCCGCCCTCCCGACTCCCACCACCTGCCCGCGCCGCGGCCCGACCGTCACGGCCACGGGTTCGGCGTGCACGACTTCCCGTCCGGGACGATCGCGACACCCTGGTCGCTGCCGGTCGTGATCGACGCCAGCCCGTCGTTGTCCACGCTCAGCGTCTGCTGCATCATCACCGGCGCCGGCGAGCCGTCCGCCGGGCACACCTCGTGGCCGAGGCCGAGGAAGTGCCCGACCTCGTGGTTGACCGCGTAGACCCGGTAACCGCGCAGGTCGTCGCCGTAGGTGTGGGCGCCCCGGAACCAGCGCGCCGAGCTGAGGTGCACCGTCGACCCGACCCGGCACGACGTGTCGTAGGGCAGCTCGAACCCGCACAACGACCGCGCGGTGCGCTGCGAGGTCAACCGGATCCGCAGCTCCGGCTCCACGTCACCGCCCACCCGCCGGAACGGGTGCCTGCCGGCCCACCCGCGCGGGTGCCGCAGCGCGTGGTCGACGACGGCGGCGAACGAGTCGTCGCCGTGCGGCAGCACCACCCCGTCCTCGACCTCGACCGAGTACGCGGTGCCGGCGGTGCGGGCCGGGCCCGCCGGCGGCACGACGTGCCACGTGCCCGTGCCCTCCTCCGGGAACGCCGGACCGGTCGGCAGGTCCGCGCCGGAGCGCAACGCGCCGACCGGCGGGGCGTTGCGCTCCACCGAGGGCGCGCCGCGCTCCGAAGAGGGCGTGGGCGCGGCCGGCACGACACCGGACTGCGGCCACGTCACCGTCGCGGGCCGGGCCTCCATCCCGACGTCCAACGCCACCACCGTCGTCGCCGCCAGGCAGACGCCGGCCAGGTAGGGCACCACGGCGACCGGTTTCACGCGGGCTCCAAACCGGCCGAGCCGTACGCGCAGGCGGCGTTCCACAGCAGGAACGACGGCGCGCCCGCCTCCGCCGTGGCACGCACCTGCGCCTGCACCTCGGCCGGGCCGTAGGTGTGACCCAGCGAGAACGCCTGCAACCACGGGACCACCGTCGCGCCGCTGTCCCCGGTCAACCGGACGAAGTCCGCGACCGACGCCCGCACGATGTCGTACGGCTTCGCGTTCGGGTTGTCCACGCCGTACTCGCCCGGACCCCAGTGCGACGGGTAGACCATCGGCGCGACGTAGTCCACGTGCGCCGCGATGGCCGGGATGTCCTGCGCCACGTCCACCGGGCTGTGCGCGGCGATGCCGAACACCGACGCGCCCAGGTACGCCCCCAGCGGCCGGACCGCGGCCCGGTTGTCCTTGAGGAAGTCCACTATGGACTGCTCGGGGCTGGTGGCGAGGCCGGGGAACACCATCTGCCCGATCGGGCCGTCCGGCCGCCGCACGTAGTCGTAGAGGATGTCGTCGAAGCCCAGCGACGCGGCCTCCTCGGCGATGGCGATGTTGTACGCCCGCACGTCGGGGTTGGCGAAGTTGGTGAACGCGTACTCGCCGTAGTGCGCCGACCAGGGCGCGCCGGCCGTGTTCTGCGCCACCCGGTCACGCGCGCCCGAGTCCCACGACGCCTTGCCCAGCACCGGGTCGCGGAACGCCACCAGCCTGCCGACCACCCGCAGCCCCAGCCCGTGCAGCTCCTGCACCGCCGCGCGGGCGTCGTAGTAGTTGCGGGTCGCCCCGATCTGCCTGGCCAGCGGCACCTGCGAGTCGTAGCCGATCTCGCCGCTCTCGTCCTTGATGTCGAGCTGCACGGTGTCGATGCGGCCCTCGCGCGCCAACGCCAGCACCGGGTCGCGCAACGACGCCGTGGCCCACGCGGCGGCGCTCATGTGCACCCCCCGCATCCCGGGGTGGGTGACCTTGATCGCGACGTCCTGGCGCTGCGCGTTGCCGGCGGCGTCACTGGCCTCGACCCGGACGGTGGTGGCCGCCGACGCCAGCGAGACCTCGAACTTCCCGTCGCGCACCGGCACCCGCTGGTCGCCCACCAGCACCACGTCCGCGCCGTCCGCGCTGCCCTTCACCGTCACCGGGCCGCGCGGCGACCCGGCCTCCGCCACGTCCACCTTCAGCGCGGGCGGCGTGGCGTCCACCGTGAACTCGCGTTGCACCTCCACGTCGGGCATCCAGGGCAACGGGTTGGCCGCCCGCACGGACAGCGTGTGCCTGCCCTCGGCGAGCTTGACCCCGGTCAACGTCATGCGGCCGTCGGCGCGTCGCGCTTCCACCGGCTGTCCGTCCACGTGCACGGTGACACGGTCGAGCCCACTGACCTCCGCGGTGGTGATGGACACGCGCTCTACACCCGAAGGAGTGACAGCCGTGCCGTCGCCCAACTCCGCCACGGCGAGGCCCACCCCGCGCCCGTTCACGATCGTCGTGACGACCCCGACGACCAGCAGCAGCACCACGACGCCGACGACGGGGATCAGCACGCGCTTGAGCTTCCGGGGCGAATCCGACATCGAGTGACTCCGATCTGGGCGGGGCATCGGTTACCAGCGACTTGACCGGGTGGCGGAGCGCCAAACCGGAGGTCATCCGATGGGGTGTACGACCGTGTCGACCCGGTTCCGGCAAGGAACCATTCGACCGTGAACACCACGTCGTGGACCCCGGTCCGGACCGTCGTGGCGCTCGTCGCGGCCCTGTGCTGCGGCTGCGCCGGCCACCCCGGCGCGGGTGCGCCCGACGGTGCCGCCGCGCAGCTGCCCGCGCCCGCCTCGTCCGCCCCTCCGTCGTCCAGCACGCCGCCCGACCCGGCGGCGGTGGGCGCGAACGAGCTCGGCCAGGTGCCGATCCTGATGTACCACCGGCTCGTCGAGCAGCCCACGTCCGTCTACGACCGGACGCCGACGGCGTTCCGCGCCGAGCTGGAACGGCTCGCCGCCGAGGGGTACGTGCCGGTGACCACCGCCGAGTACGCGACCGGGCGCGTCGACCTCCCGGCCGGCGCGCACCCCGTCGTGCTGACCTTCGACGACGGCGACGCGACCCAGTTCGCGCTGGACGCCGAGGGGAAGCCCGCGGCCGGCACGGCCATCGCCATCCTGCTGGACGTCGCCGCGCGGCACCCCGGCTTCCGGCCGGTGGCGAGCCTGTACGTCAACGCCGGGCCGTTCGGGTCGCCGGACGGCGCGGCCCTGCGCTGGCTGCGCGACCACGGGTTCGAGATCGGCAACCACACCCGCGACCACACCAACCTGGCGTCGGCCGACGACGGGGGAGTGCAGGAGGCGATCGCGGCCGAGCAGCGGGAGATCCAGCGGGCCGTGCCCGACTACCCGGTGTCGAGCCTCGCGCTGCCGTTCGGCGCGATCCCGGCGAACGGCGCGCTCGCCCGGCGCGGCGGCTCCGGGGGGACGTCCTACGACTACGCGTGCGTGCTGATGGTGGGCGCGGGCCCGGCGCCGTCGCCCTACGCGGCGGACTTCGATCCGGCGCTCACGCCACGCATCCGTTCACAGGACCCGACCGGCGAGGACGCCCGGTACGGCTCCGCGGTGTGGCTCGACCAACTGGCCGCCGCGCCGGCACGGCGCTACACGTCCGACGGCGTCCTCGACCGCATCTCCTACCCGGCCTCGGCCGGGCTCGCGCCCGCGCCCGGGTTCGCCGACCGGGCGGTCGCTTACTGAGCCGAGCCCGCCGACCCACGCCACCGCCACCGCTGCCCACGCCCGGTCCGCCGCCGGTCGAGCCGGGGCCACCGGTGGCCGGGTCGCGCCTGGTCCGCCCCCTTGACGCAGCCGAGCCGCACTTCGGACGCCTCGGACGCGCCCTCCGCTCACGCCGTGGCGCGGGCGTGGTTGCGCAGGGCGATCGCGGCCCGTTCCAGGCTGCCCAGCACACCCGGCGGCAGCTCGTGGTGCCGGCCCACCACCTCCTGCGCCATGACCTGCATCGGCGCCGACTCCTCCGCCTCCACCACCGCGAGCACCTTGAACGCCGTGCCCGGCGCGAACAGCACCCGCTCCTGGACCACGCTGCCGAACGAGTCGACCACCGACACCCGCCGACCCGTCGCCGACCAGAGCAGGAACTCCACCCGACCGTCGACCGGCACCTCCGGCCCCGCCACGGTGTTGAGCAGACCGTGCTCCACCAGCACGTCACCCGTGCGGAACCGGCGCGCGTCACCCCAGCACACGGTCACGCCCTGGTGCGTCGGCAGCCGCCGCAACCCCGACACCACCGACGCCGCGTACGGCCACAACCGGCCCAGCTTCCCGCTGCGCAGCGCCTCGACCAGGACCTCCTCGTCGTTCCGCAGGCACGCCGACACCGCCGCGAGATCCGTCACCACCGCCTCGAACGCCTCCGGGTCGTCCGGCCGCTCGACGATGTGCCGGCACGCCACCGCCGCGTGCTCGCCGTACCGCTCACCCAGCATCCGCCGCAACGCGTCGCGCTCCGGCTCCGTGCTGCGGTGGTCGACCGGCACGACCTCCTCGCCCACCTGCTCGCCCCACACCGGCGCGGGGGAGTCCGCCAGCGGGCCGTCCACGCTCAGCGGCACCGGCTCGTCGACCGTCACGGGCGGCGGCGGCTCCTCGGCCACCGGCGGTCGCGGCATCGGCGCCGGGTCGCAGAACACGACCTTCAGCAGCCGCCGCACCTCCGGCTCCAGCCGTTCCACCAGCGACGCGCCCGCCACCGCGACCGCGCCCGCCGTCGTGCGGCCGGGCGAGCCGACGGTCAGCCGGGCCCACTCCGGGTCCACCGGCAGCGACCGCACCTCCGGCCCGTTGTCCTCCGCGTCACGCACCCACAGCCCGGACGGCACGACCTCCAGCACCACGCCGCCACCCAGGTCGAAGATGCCCGGGGTGCGCTCCACCAGCCCCTGCACCGGCATCCGGTACCCCGAGACGACCGGCGTGCCACCCGGCGCGTAGCGGACCTCGGTCACGTACGGCCGCCACGTCTGCTGACCGCGCGGGTTCACCGCCACCACGGCCGCGCCGCTGCGCAGCGAACCCACCGGCAACCCCGTGTACAGCGAGATCGGCTCACCGAGCTGGTCCGCCACCGCCTGCGCCTGGTGCTCGCCGCCGTACCAGACCAGCCGCACCCGCGACCGCGCCACCGACGGCAGCCCGCCCAGCAGGCGGCACACCTCGTCGGTCGGGATGGGCGGCTGGGCGGGACCACCGACCACGACGGTCAGCACGTTGTCCCGGCACGGCAGCCCGATCACCGCCCGCGCGTCCGGCGCCTGCGGGTCGAACTGCGCGCGCTGCGCCCGCAGCCACAGCCCCGCCGGGATCGGCTCGGAGATGCCGACCTCGCCCGTCGGCCAGGGCGTGTTCGGGTCGACCGCCTCCCAGTTCGGCACCGGGAACCGCCGGCCCATCGGCACCGGCGACGCGCCAGGCAGGAACCGCAGCCAGCAGCCGTACCCGCCGTTGCCCGCGACGAACGCCGCGCCCGGCACCGTGGTGACCGCGCCGTCCGGCGCCACCACCTCCGCCTGCAACTGCTCGCTCAGCCACTGCGCGGGCGCCGTCGGGCGCATCGAGCCGGAGTGCGGCGTCATCAGCCGCACCGGCCCCCGGCCGTGCAACGCGGCGGCCACGGCCGGCCAGAACGACGTCTCGTCACCACCGGGCGGTTCGACGACGACCACCGTGCGACCGCGGTCGACCGGCAGGCTCCGGCCGACCGCGACCGCGGCGGGGCTCGCGCCACCGGGCGGCCCGACCACCAGCGTCGCCCCGGCGAACGAGGCCGAGAACTGCGCGGGCGCGGGTGCGGGCGCCGGTGGCGGCGCGACGGGCTCTCGCTCGACCACCGGCTCCACCTGCGGGGCACGCTCCTTCGGTGCGGCACGTCGGAACATCAAGGCGCCCGATCACCTCCAGGCACGACTGCGCGGGAACGTCCGCACTCTACGCGGATGTCACCCGATCGAGTGTCGGCGCGTTGCCCCACGCTCGTCCACTGTGGACCTCAGGACGGCTCCGACCAGTGCGCCGAACGCCACGTGGTCCGCCCACTGCGCCGCCCGCGGCAGCTCCCGGACCGCCGGGAACCGCCGTCCGAGCAGCCCCAGGTCCACCACCGCGATCACCACCCCCGCCACCGCGCCCGTGCGCGCGTCCAGCGGCCACCGCCGGTCCACGGCCGCCAGCACGGCGGTCCAGAAGGCCGACACGCCGAGGTGGGCGACCGCGCCGCGGATCACACCCGTGCCGCCCAGCAAGGACGCCGCCGCCCGCGTCGACCGCAGAACGTCACCGTCGGTCCACAGCGCGTGTACGGTCGACGGCACGCCGCTGAGCGCCGACGCGACCACCCACGCCCGCACCGCGCGTGGACCGGACCTGCATCGGGTACCCGGCACGGCGGGAGCCTCTCGATCGCGCTTGCTCCGTGTGGTTCCATGTTCGAACCTGTGTTCGAGTATGACAAGATCGCGGGTGAACCGCACGACGACGTGCCCGACCGCATCCGGTCACCGGGGACCGCGCGGATCGCCCGCCTCGCTCGGCTACCGTGAACGCCGCTCGACACACGCCACGACCTGGGGAGAACGACCCGGTGACCGCTGAGATCCTGTACGGGGCCGACGACCTGACCCACCTGGAGGGTCTGGAGGCAGTGCGCAAGCGCCCCGGCATGTACATCGGGTCCACCGACAGCAGGGGCATCAACCACCTGTTCACCGAGGTGGTGGACAACTCCACCGACGAGGGCGTGGCCGGCCACGCCACCAAGATCGTCGTCACCCTGCACGCCGACGGCAGCGTCCAGGTCGACGACGACGGCCGCGGCATCCCCACCGGCACCCACGCCAAGTCCGGCCTGTCCGGCGTCGAACTCGTCCTCACCCGGCTGCACGCCGGCGGCAAGTTCGGCGGCTCCGGCTACAAGACCTCCGGTGGCCTGCACGGCGTCGGCGCGTCCGCCGTCAACGCCCTCTCGCTCCGCTACGACGTCACCGTCCGCCGCGAGGGCAAGACGCACGAGATGTCGTTCGCGCACGGCGTCCCCGGCGTGTTCGACGGCCCCGGGCCCCAGGCCGGCTTCACCCGCCAGTCCGGCCTGCGCGTCACCGGCCGCACCAAGCGCACCGGCACCTCCACCCGCTACTGGTACGACGCGCGCTACTTCGAGAACGGCTCCGCGCTCGACGTCGAGGCCGTCCGCGCGAAGCTGCGCAACACCGCGTTCCTCGTGCCCGGCGTGACCTACACCCTGCGCGTCGCCACCGACGAGGGGATCAGCGAGGAGACCTTCCACTACCCGGGCGGCCTGGTCGACATGGTCGACCACCTCGCGCCCTCCAGCGACAAGCCGGTCACCGGCACGCTGCTCATCACCGGCACCGGCGTCTACCACGAGAACGCGGCCGACGAGAACGGCGTCATGCGGTCCAAGGTCGAGCGCCAGGCCGAGGTCGAGATCGCATTGCGCTGGGGCACCGGCTACGAGCGCGTCGTCGAGTGCTTCACCAACACCATCCGCAACGTGCACGGCGGCACCCACCGCCGGGGCTTCGAGCGCGCCGTGCTCAAGTCGGTCCAGGACGCCATCGGCAAGACCAGGGGCCTGCTCAAGCCCAAGGAAGACCCGCCGACCCTGGACGACGTCCTCGAAGGCATGACCGCCGTCGTCCACGTCCGCATCCCGGAACCGCAGTTCACCTCCCAGACGAAGGACGAGCTCTCCACCGCCGGCATCACCAAGGTGGCGCTCGCCCTCGTCGAGAAGCACATCAAGGCGTGGACCGAGGACCGCCGCACCAAGGCCGAGGCCAAGGTCGTCCTGCAGAAGGTCGTCGACGCCTCCCGCGTCCGCCTGACCCAGAAGCAGCAGAAGGACGCCGCCCGCCGCAAGACGGCCCTCGAAGGCGCCGCGATGCCCGCGAAACTGGTCGACTGCCGCACCACAGGTGTTTCGCGTAGCGAACTTTTTCTCGTGGAAGGCGACAGCGCCCTCGGCTCGGCGCGAATGGCCCGCGTGTCGGAGTACCAGGCGTTGCTGCCGCTGCGCGGCAAGATCCTCAACGTGCAGAAGGCCAGCCTCGCCGACACCCTGCGCAACGTCGAGATCGCCAGCATCGTGCAGGTTCTCGGCGCGGGCACCGGGCGGACGTTCGACCTCGCCACCATGCGCTACGGCCGGGTGATCCTGATGGCCGACGCGGACGTCGACGGGTCCCACATCCGGACGTTGCTGATCACCCTGTTCGCCAAGTACATGCGGCCGGTGATCGAGGACGGGCGGCTCTACGCGGCGATGCCGCCGCTGCACAAGGTGATGACCAAGGGCCGCAACCCGGAGACCCACTTCACCTTCAGCCAGCGCGAGATGGAGCAGAAGGTCGCCAGGCTGGAGAAGGCGGGCAAGACGGTGGTCAAGCCCGTGCCCCGGTTCAAGGGCCTCGGCGAGATGGACGCGGACGAGTTGTGGGACACCACGATGAACCCCGCGACCCGCTCCGTGCGCCGCATCACCATCCACGACGCGGAGGCCGCGGAGACCGCCTTGGAGCTGCTGATGGGCGAGAAGGTCGAGCCGCGCCGGGCGTGGCTCGTCGAGTCCTCCGCCCGGGTCGACCAGTCCGCGATCGACATCTGACCCGCCTGACACACGAGGGAACGACCGACCATGGCACGCCGCAAGACCCCCACGACCAGGGTCGACCCGTCCGCCTTCGACCGCGCGGGCGCCCAGGTCTTCGACAACTCCCTGACCACCGAGATCGAGGACTCCTACCTGGAGTACGCCTACTCGGTGATCCACTCCCGCGCCCTGCCCGACGCGCGCGACGGCCTCAAGCCGGTGCACCGCCGCATCCTGTTCTCGATGAACGAGCAGGGCTACCGGCCGACCAGCTCGTACGTGAAGTCGTCCCGCGTGGTCGGGGACTGCTTCGTGCGCGGCGCGCTCGTCTCCACCCCGGAAGGGCTGCGGCCGATCGAGGAGCTGGAGGTCGGCGACCTCGTCCTGGACGGGCGTGGCGAGCCGGTCGCGGTCGACGCCGTCTACGAGAACCCGGTGTCGGAGCTGGTGCGCGTCACCTGGTCCGACGGCCACTCGATGCTCGTCACGCCCGGTCAGCGGTTCCACACCGGCGACGGCTGGGCCGACGACGACTGGACCGCCGCCCGCGACCTCGTCGGCTCCCGCACGACCGGTTTCGGCTCCGAGCGGCACGCGAACCTGCTCGCCGACGGCGACGCGTCCGGTTTCGTGCTCGGCCTGGTGGCCGCGTCCGGTGACGTGCTCGCCGACCGGCGGGTGCGGCTGGAGTCCGCGGACGTCGACGCCGTCGACATCGCGCACGGCTGGGCCATCGCGCACGACGTCACCGTGTCCCGGGAGAAGGACGGCGACCGGCTCACCCTCACCTTCGCCCGGCACGCCGGGCTCGAAGCGGCGGCGACCGGCCGGCTGGACGCCGTGCTGCGCGACCGGTCGGCGTGGACGCCGTTCATCGCGGGCCTGTTCATCGCGTCCGGTCGGGTCCGCGACGGCCGCGACATCGTCCTGCCCGGCGGCGACGCCGAGCACGCCGTGCTGGCCGACGCGGGCCTGCGCACCCTCCGTGACGAGACGACCCTGACGGTCACCGGCCGTGACGCCGCCGCGCTCGCCGTGGCGCTGCTGCGCTGGACCGGCGTCGGCCCGCGCCAGGACGCCCTGGTCCAGGTCATCCGCAACGCCAGGCACGCCGCCGACAAGCCGTTCCCGCACGTGGTGTCGGTCGAACCGGCCGCGTCGGACACCACCTACGACATCCAGGTGTCGAGCCCCGAGCACGCGTTCGTGGTGAGCGGCTTCGTCGTGCACAACTGCATGGGCAAGTACCACCCCCACGGCGACACCGCGATCTACGACGCGATGGTCCGCCTGGCCCAGGACTTCTCCCTGAACACCCCGTTGGTCGACGGGCACGGAAATTTCGGTTCCCCAGACGACGGACCGGCCGCGAGCCGCTACACCGAGGCCCGGATGTCGCCGGCGGCGATGTTGCTGGTCGGTGAGCTGGACGAGGACACGGTCGACTTCCGGCCCAACTACGACGGCTCGTTGCAGGAGCCGACGGTGCTGCCGGCGGCGTTCCCGAACCTGCTCGTCAACGGCACGTCGGGGATCGCGGTCGGGATGGCGACGAACATGATCCCGCACAACCTGGGCGAGGTCGTGGCGGCGGCGCGGCACCTGGTGACGCACCCGGACGCGACGCTGGACGAGCTGATGGGATTCATCCCGGGCCCGGACCTGCCGACCGGTGGCGTGCTGCTCGGGTTGGACGAGGTGCGCAAGGCGTACGAGACCGGGCGCGGCGTGGTGCGGATGCGGGCCAAGGTCGAGACCGGGTTGTTGGAGGGCAGCCGGGGCAGGCAGGCGATCACGGTCACCGAGCTGCCCTACGGCGTGGGCCCGGAGAAGATCATCGAGAAGATCACCGACGAGGTGACGAAGTCCAAGCGGCTGACCGGGATCTCCGACGTCAAGGACCTCACCGACCGCGAGAACGGCACGCGCGTGGTGATCGAGTGCAAGGTCGGGGTGAACCCGCAGGCGTTGCTGGCCGACCTGTACCGGCTCACGCCGATGGAGCAGTCGTTCGGCATCAACAACCTGGTGCTGGTGGAGGGCCAGCCGCGGACGTTGGGGCTCAAGGCGCTGCTGGAGGTGTTCCTCAAGCACCGCTACGAGGTGGTCACCCGGCGCACGCGGTTCCGGCGGCGCAAGCGCGAGGACCGGCTGCACCTGGTCGAGGGCCTGCTCAGGGCGCTGCTGGACATCGACAAGGTGATCAAGCTCATCCGGGGCAGCGACAACGCCGCAGCCGCGAAGGAGGGCTTGATGGCGAAGTTCACGCTCTCCGAGGTCCAGGCCACCTACATCCTGGACACGCCGTTGCGCCGGTTGACCCGCTACGACTCGGTGGAGCTGGAGGCGGAGCAGGAGAAGCTGCGCAACGAGATCGCCGAGCTGAGCAAGATCCTGGACGACCCGGCGGTGTTGAAGAAGGTCGTGTCCACCGAGCTGGCGAAGGTGGCCAAGGACCTCCAGCAGGAGCGCCGGACCGTGCTGCTCGACGGTGACCTGAAGGAGGTGCTGGCGGCGTCGAAGCCGGCCGGCCCGCTGGAGGTGGCCGACGACCCGTGCCAGGTGATCCTGTCCGCGACGGGCCTGGTGGCGCGGACGGCGGCCGAGTCGGAGGAGTCGTCGGAGGCGCGTCGCCGCAACGGGCGGATCAAGCACGACGCGGTGGCGGCGACCGTGCACACGACGGCGCGCGGCCAGGTGCTGGTGGTGACGAACCGGGGTCGGGCGTTCAAGACG
This sequence comes from Actinosynnema sp. CA-299493, assembly GCF_050946825.1. NCBI lineage: Bacteria > Bacillati > Actinomycetota > Actinomycetes > Pseudonocardiales > Pseudonocardiaceae > Actinosynnema > Actinosynnema sp. CA-299493. The sequence goes on along the minus strand of NZ_CP191993.1, from coordinate 4,982,118 downwards.
GACGTGCTGCCGTTGCCGGTGTTGCCGGAGCAGAGCGGCACGGTGTCGTTGAGCGGTGGCATGGCGGCCGGTGAGCTGGTCGAGCTGACGGCCGGTGAGAAGGTCGTGGGCATCGCGCCGCTGACCGACACCGAGTCGCCGGGGTTGGCGCTGGGCACGCGGTCGGGCACGGTGAAGGTGTGCGCGCCGGAGTGGCCGGTGCGGTCGGACGAGTTCGAGGTGATCACCCTCAAGGAGGGTGACGAGGTGGTCGGCGCGACGTGGTTGGCCGGCGGGGACGAGACGTTGGTGTTCGTGACGTCGGAGGCGTCGCTGCTGCGGTACCCCGCCTCGTTGGTCCGGCCGCAGGGCTTGCGCGGTGGTGGCATGGCGGGCATCAACGTGGGGTCGGACGGGCGGGTGGTGTTCTTCGGCGCGGTGCGCACGGACGACGACGAGCACGGTGAGCCCATGGTGGTCACGTCGACCGGGCAGAGCGTGAAGGTGACGCCGTTCGCGGCGTACCCGGCGAAGGGCCGGGCGACGGGTGGTGTGCGGGCGCACCGGTTCCTGAAGGGGGAGACGGCGCTGGCGCTGGCCTGGGTGGGGCCGAGGCCGGCGGGCGCGGCGCGGAACGGGTCGCCGGTGGAGCTGCCGGCGGCCGACGAGCGCCGCGACGGTTCGGGGCACGCCCACCCGGGTCCGGACGTGGTGGGTCACCTGGTCGAACGCGACTGACAACCTCGGCCGGAGCCGCGCGCGACCGGGTGGGACGAGCCGGCCGACTTCCACCCGCTCGCGTCGTGGCGCGCGGCCGTTGCGCGCGAGGCCGGGCCGGGCGGCGTCGCGGTGACGGCCCCGGCTCAGGGGGTGAGGACCTCCAGGACGACCTGGCCGTAGAGGCCGGGCACCGTGCCGAGGCCGAGGTTGCACAGGAGGACGTCGGTGCTGGGGTAGACGACGGTGTGGACGAATGTCGCGCCGGTGAACACCCCCGCGGTGACCGTGCCGGTCGTCACGACCGTCAGGGTGGCGCCGGCCATGCTGGAGGCGGTGTTGCCGGACAAGGCCGATGTCTGCCCGTTGTTCCAGGTGACGTGGATGGTGATCGCATTCGCGCTGAACAGCGTCAAGCAGGTGGCGCCCGGGTACGTGCCGGTGGCCTTGGAGGTGCCGGAGGTGATGTCCGGGTGCGTGGTGGAAGCGCAAGGACCGTACTGCCTGGATGCCGTGACCGTGAGGTCCTGCGGTGAGTTCGTCGCCGCCGGGGCGTACCGCAGGACGGCGCTGCTGGGTGGCGTGCACGTGAGGTCGAGCCCGTCCGCACCGGCGTTGCCGGGCGCGATGAAGGCCGTGGACGCGACGGTGATCAGAACCGCGGCGAGCGTGTTGGCGATACGTGGCATGACGAATCCCCTCGGGTCGCACAGTTTCCGCAATGAGCCCAGGCGGTATGCGGTGATGGTTGCCGTACCGCCCTCGGTGAGGCGCGTGACGAGCCGCCGGCCGTGGAACCGCCGGCAGCCGCGACATCAGCCCTCCCGCCGGCTGCCCTGGAACACCGGGCCGTAGCGCTCCAGGTTGGCGTTGGGGTGCAGGATCGCGTGCAGGTTCAGCGCGTGCACGTCGCGCTGGATGCGCTGCCGGGTCGGGCTGTCACCGCCGAGCACGTCGACCGCGTCCCGGGCGCGCAAGCACGCCTCGCCGAGGTCGCGGCGCACGCCGGCGCGGTCCTCGGGCGTCCACTCCTCGCCGTCGACGGCCTTGAGGTCGACCACGGCGGCGGTGCGGCGGGCGTGGAACTCGGCCTCGTCGGCGAGCACCGTCGCCTCCCGCAGCCCCGACGCGGGCGCCGACCCGCGGGCCGCGTCCACCGCCGCACGGGCCAGGCCGACCGCGGGCGCGCTGACCGTGGCGCAGGCCGCGGGCACGAACGGCGCGCGGAACATCGGCGCGGCGGCGTGCGGGTGCGCCCGCAGCACGGGGTCGAGGCGCAGCACCCGTTCGGCGGGCACGAACACGTCCTTCGCCACCGTGGTCACGCTGCCGGTCGCGCGCAGCCCGGTGGTGTGCCAGTCGTCCACGACCGACAAGTCGACCAGCGGGATCGCCAGCGCCACCGGCGCCCGGTCGGGCAGCAGCATCGCGGCGTTGGTGGTCCAGTGGCTCTGCGACGCGCCGGTGGTGAACGCCCACCGCCCGTTGACCAGCACCCCGCCGCCGACCGGCTCGGCCGTCGCGGTGGGGCTGAGGATGCCGGTCACCCGCACGTCCGGTTTGGCGAACACCTCGCGCCGCACGTCCTCGGGGAACTGGCCGACGACCCACGTGGAGATGGCCCACACCGCCGCCGTCCACGCCGCCGACCCGTCGCCGCGCGCCAGTTCGGCGATCACCCCGACCACCGTGGCCAGGTCCGCTTCGTGGCCGCCGTGCGCGGCGGGCACCCGCAGTCGCAGCACGCCCGCGTCGGCCATCGCCTCCAACGAGGCTTCGTGCAGCCTGCGGTGCTCGTCGCCCCAGGCGGCGTGGGCGCGCAGGACGGGGACGACCCGCGCGGCGCGTCGCACCAGTTCGTGCCGTCGCGTGCCGTGCTCAGAGCCGTGCGTCCCCGTGCCGTGCACCACCGTGCCGTGCCTCCCCCATCGGTGACCCGTGACACACACCTTGGCGTGCTCTGCGCCACCAGACAACACCGGAATAGCCGGCGACCCGGTACCGTTGTGCCAGTTAGTTGAAAGTGCAACTACATGAACGAGGAGTGGCCATGCAGTTCGGTGTCTTCACCGTCGGCGACGTGACGCCCGACCCCACGACGGGGCGGACGCCGACCGAGGCCGAGCGCATCAAGGCCATGGTCGCCATCGCGCTCAAGGCCGAAGAGGTCGGCCTGGACGTCTTCGCGACCGGCGAGCACCACAACCCGCCGTTCGTCCCGTCGTCGCCGACGACCATGCTCGGCTACGTCGCGGCGCGCACCGAGCGGTTGATCCTCTCCACCGCGACCACGCTGATCACCACCAACGACCCGGTGAAGATCGCCGAGGACTACGCGATGCTCCAGCACCTGGCCGACGGCCGGGTCGACCTGATCATGGGTCGGGGCAACACCGGCCCGGTGTACCCCTGGTTCGGCAAGGACATCCGCGACGGCATCGACCTGGCCATCGAGAACTACGCCCTGCTGCGCAAGCTGTGGCGGGAGGACGTGGTGGACTGGGAGGGCAAGCACCGCACGCCGCTGCAGTCGTTCACCTCGACCCCGCGCCCGCTCGACGACGTGCCGCCGTTCGTGTGGCACGGCTCGATCCGCAGCCCGCAGATCGCCGAGCAGGCCGCGTACTACGGCGACGGCTTCTTCGCCAACCACATCTTCTGGCCGAAGGAGCACTTCCAGCGGCTGATCACCTTCTACCGCGAGCGCTACGAGCACCACGGGCACGGCGCCGCGCACCAGGCGATCGTCGGACTCGGCGGCCAGGTGTTCATGCGCCGCAACTCGCAGGACGCCGTCCGCGAGTTCCGGCCCTACTTCGACAACGCGCCGGTGTACGGGCACGGCCCGTCGCTGGAGGAGTTCACCGAGCAGACCCCGCTGACCGTCGGCAGCCCGCAGGAGGTCGTCGACAAGACGCTGACCTTCCGCGAGCACTTCGGCGACTACCAGCGCCAGCTGTTCCTCATGGACCACGCGGGCCTGCCGCTGAAGACGGTGCTGGAGCAGCTGGACCTCCTCGGCGAGATCGTGCCGACGCTGCGCCGCGAGTTCGCGGTCGGCCGCCCGGCCGACGTGCCGGACGCGCCCACCCACCGGTCGATGCTCCAGGCGGCCACCTCGGAGGCGAACGCACGATGACGAACCCGACCGTCGCGGTGGTGCAGGCCGGGCTCGGGTCGCCGTCGTCCACGCAGTTGCTGGCGACCCGGCTGGCCGAGGCCACCCAACGGCTCGTGCCCGACCTGGAGGTGCGCACCGTGCACCTGCGGGACGTGGCGCGCGACATCGCGGACAACCTCGTCACCGGGTTCCCCGGCGCGCGGCTGCGCGACGTGGTCGAGTCGGTGGTCGGCGCGGACGCGGTGATCGCCGTGACGCCGACGTTCAACGCGTCCTACAGCGGGCTGTTCAAGTCCTTCGTGGACGTGCTGGAGCCGGAGTCGTTGGCGGGCAAGCCGGTGCTGATCGCCGCGACCGGTGGCACCGAGCGGCACTCGCTGGTGCTCGACCACGCGCTGCGCCCGCTGTTCGCCTACCTGCGGGCGATCGTGGTGCCGACCGGCGTGTACGCCGCGTCGTCCGACTGGGGCGCCGAAGGGCTGCCCGGCCGCGTCGACCGGGCCGCGGGCGAGTTGGCCGACCTGCTCGTCGGCCGGGCGCCGGCCAAGCCCGCCGACGCCGGGTTCGTGCCCTTCGACCAACTGCTCGCCGGGCGGTGAGCAGCAGGCGCGAGCGAGGCGGACGTGGACCTGACCGCGGTCGGGACGCCGACTAGATTCGGCCCATGTCCGCCTCGCTGCGCCTCGCGGTGCGCAACGCCGCCGCCCTGACGACCGGCCTCGCCCACACCCGGGGACACGTCTTGACCAGCCGTGACGCGTTCCTCGCGATGAGCGGGCCGACCCTGCTGCGGGTGCTCGTGGTGCGGCCGGACCCCGACCCGGCCGATGTCGCCGAGTTGGCGCTGCTGGTCAAGCGGGCCGAGGCGCGGGTCGTGGTCGAGGACTCGTTCGGCACGGTCGACGGTGCGGCGCTCGGGCTCACCGCGCGCCACCTGCCGGTGATGATCCGCCCGCCCGCGCCCGCGCCACGTCCCGCGCTGGAGGTCGAGCCCGCGCGCACGGCCGCCGAGTGGGCCGTCGCCGAGCGGGTCGTGGTCGACGGCTTCCCGTTGCCGGGCTTCCCGGCCGGCGACGCGCTGCCCCTGGCGTTGAAGGACCGCGAGGGCTTCCGGGTGCGCGTGGCGTGGCGCGACGGCGTGCCGGCCGGCGCGTGCCTGACCGTCGAGACGGACGACGCGGCCGGCCTGTACTGGGTGGCGACCCTGCCCGCGCACCGCTCACGCGGCGTCGGCCGGGCGTTGCTGGCCGCGGCGCTCACCGAGTTCCCGACGCTGCCGATGACCCTCAGCGCGACCGAGCAGGGCCTGCCGCTGTACGAGTCGCTGGGCTTCGCCACCATCACCCGGGCCACCTGGTGGTCGAACGCGGACTGACCGCGTGACGCCGGATCGGCCGCTCTCCTCCCGGCCCGGAGCCGTCGTGGAGGCCGTGGTCGGCGAGTCGGTGTGGCTGCTCGGCCTGGCGCAACGGCGGCTGACCCGGGACGGCCCGTTGGCGGCGCTCTCGCGCGGCGCGTTCGCCGCGTTCTTCATCCAGGGGTCGGCGCTCATCGTGGTGGCGGTGGCGGCCGAGCTGAAAGCATTCCTGGTGGCCGCGGTCGCGATCGCGGTGTCCTTCGGGGCGGGTCGGCTATTGACCGCGCGAACCCGGTCGGGTCGCTTTCTCCAATCCGTTTGACTGTGGCCATTCAATGGGTTATCAGCAATGCCCCGGTGGTCTCGTGTTCACCTACTGGGAAGCCCCGGACGGGTGACGCCGGCGCGACACCGCGTGGTTTCCACACCGTGGGACACCTGGGCATACCCGGGACACGGGGGCGCTCCCGCGTGTGGGAGACTTCGCGCCATGGCTCCTCTTCGCTTCGCCCTGCCCAACAAGGGCTCGTTGAGTGCTCCCGCGGCGCAGATGCTGGCCGAAGCCGGTTACCGGGTGAACAGGTCCGGCCGTGAGCTGATCGTGGCGGACCCGGCGAATGATGTGCAGTTCTTTTTCCTGCGTCCCCGCGACATCGCGGTGTACGTGGGCGAGGGGTCGTTGGACGTCGGCATCACCGGCCGTGATCTGCTGCTCGATTCCACCGTGTCGGCGAAGGAAATCCTGCCGCTCGGCTTCGGTCGGGCGTCGTTCTACTTCGCGTCCAAGCCCGGCGGCATCCACGACGCCGCGGGCCTGGCGGGCAAGCGGATCGCGACCAGCTACCCGAACCTGGTCGAGCACCACCTGGCCGACCTCGGCGTGAAAGCGCACCTCGTGCGGCTCGACGGCGCGGTGGAGACCGCCGTGGAGCTCGGCGTGGCCGACGCGATCGCCGACGTGGTCGAAACCGGCATCACGCTGAAGACCTCCGGCCTGGAGACGTTCGGCTCGCCGATCCTCAAGTCCGAGGCGGTGCTGATCCAGGGCGACACGGTCGCCGACGCGCCGGACGCGGTGCGCGCCGTCGAGATCCTGCACCGCAGGCTCCAGGGCGTGCTGATCGCCCGCCGTTACGTGATCCTCGACTTCGACTGCCCGGCGGAGGCGCAGGAGGAGGCCTTCAAGCTGGTGCCCGGCATCGAGTCGCCCACCGTCTCCCCGCTGGCCCGCGAGGGCTGGGTCGCCGTCCGCTCGCTCGTGCCGCGCGACGACGCGCCGTTCATCATGGACGAGCTGTGGCGCGTGGGCGCCCGCGCGATCCTGGTCAGCTCCCTCGACACCTGCCGCATCTAGCCGAAGCGCACACCTCGGACTCCACGTTCCCGCCGGGGAACGTGGAGTTTCGCGTTCCGAGCGTTCAACTCACGCGTTCCGGACGTAGGACTCTCGTGACGTGGGCGTAGGACTCTCGCGTGCCGCTAGATCCGGTCTAGCGGGCCGTCTCGCGCCTCCTGGGTGAGAGGAGGTGGCGCATGGAGCCGCTGCGCATCGCCGTGATCATCGGCAGCACCCGCGAAGGACGTGTCGGCGACGGCATCGGCCGGTGGGTCGCCCAGGTCGCGGCACGGCGCGACGACGTCGAGCCGGTCGTGCTCGACCTGGCCGACTACGACTTCCCGCCGTGCTACCCCGGCCGGCCGACACCCGAGACCCGGCGGTTCACCGGGCACGTGGCCGAAGCGGACGGGTTCGTCGTCGTCACCCCCGAGTACAACCGCAGCTTCCCGGCCTCCCTCAAGCAGGCGATCGACTACGCCTACGACGAGTGGCACGCCAAGCCCGCCGGGTTCGTCTCCTACGGCTACCGCTCGGAGGGCTTCCACGCCGTCGAGCAGCTCCGAACAGTATTCACCGAGTTGCACGTCATGACAGTGCGAACGGGCGTCAGCGTGAACCTGCTCGCCGACGAACCGCTCGACACCGAGCACCGCCGCCGTGCCGCGGAGGCGATGTTCGACCAGCTCACCTGGTGGGCGTCGGCCCTCAAGGATGCCCGCACCCGACGCCCCTACGTCTCCTAGCCGTGTCCCACCAAGAAGGGAATCCCATGAACGCCATCGAAACGTCGGGCCTGGTCAAGGTCTTCGGCGACACCCGCGCGGTGGACGGCGTCGACCTCACCGTGCCCGCCGGGACGGTGTACGGCCTGCTCGGCCCGAACGGCGCGGGCAAGACCACGACGGTCCGCATGCTGGCCACCCTGCTACGACCGGACGAAGGGGAGGCGCGGGTGTTCGGTCACGACGTGCGCGCCGACCCGAACGCGGTGCGCCGACTGGTCAGCCTCACCGGGCAGTACGCCTCCGTCGACGAGGACCTGACCGGCACCGAGAACCTGATCCTGCTGGGCAGGCTGCTCGGCCACACCCGCCCGCACGCCCGCGCCCGGGCCGGGCAGCTGCTGGAGGCGTTCGGCCTGACCGAGGCGGCGTCCAAGCAGGTCAAGCACTACTCGGGTGGCATGCGCCGCCGGTTGGACATCGCGGCCAGCATCCTCAACACGCCGAAGCTGCTGTTCCTGGACGAGCCGACCACCGGCCTGGACCCGCGCAGCCGCAACCAGGTGTGGGACATCGTCCGCGCGGTCGTCGCGCACGGCACCACGGTGCTGTTGACCACGCAGTACCTGGACGAGGCCGACCAGCTCGCGTCCCGCATCGCCGTGATCGACCGCGGCAAGGTGATCGCCGAGGGCACCAAGGGCGAGCTGAAGGCGTCCGTCGGCGTCGGCGCGGTGCACCTGCGGTTGCGTGACGCCGACCAGCGCCCCCGGGCGCAGCAGGTCCTGGCCCGCGCCCTGGAGATCGACGTGCTGCTCGACCCCGACCCGGTCGCGCTGACCGCCCGGCTGTCCGGCCGGGCCACCGAGCAGGCCGCCGAGGCACTGGCCCAGCTCGCCCGCGAGGGCATCACCGTCGACACGTTCTCCCTCGGCCAGCCCAGCCTGGACGAGGTCTTCCTGGCACTCACCGACAAGAAGGAGGCGGCGGCGTGACCGTCACCAAGGAAGCAGAGCTCCTGCCCGCACCCAAGGCGGAGGACTTGGCGGCGGTGCTGCTGGAGACCGTGCAGCCGCGCCGACCGAGTGCGCTGTCGGCGTCGCTCACGTTCGGCTGGCGCGCCGTGCTCAAGATCAAGCACGTGCCCGAGCAGCTGTTCGACGTCACCGCGTTCCCGATCATGATGATCTTGATGTTCACGTACCTGTTCGGCGGCGCGCTGGCCGGTTCGCCGGGGGAGTACATCCAGTACCTGCTGCCCGGCGTGACGGTGACCAGCGTCGTGATGATCACCATGTACACGGGCGTCGCGGTGAACACCGACATCGAGAAGGGCGTCTTCGACCGGTTCCGCACGCTGCCGATCTGGCGGCCCGCGCCGATGGTCGGCTACATCCTGGGCGACCTGCTGCGGTACGTGCTGGCGTCCACCGTGATCATGGTGGTCGGCCTGGTCTTGGGCTTCCGGCCCGGCGGCGGGTTCGTCGGCGTCGTGCTCGGCGTGGCGGTGCTGGTGGCGTTCTCGTTCGCGTTCTCGTGGGTGTGGACGATGTTCGGCCTGCTGATGCGCAGCGAGAAGTCCGTGATGGGCGTGAGCATGCTCTTCCTGTTCCCGCTCACGTTCCTGTCCAACGTCTACGTCGACCCGGCCACGATGCCGGGCTGGTTGCAGGCGTTCGTGAACGTCAACCCGATCAGCAAGCTGGTCGAGGCCGTGCGCGCCCTCATGGCGGGCGGCTTCGACAGCGACGCGATGCTCTGGACCCTCGGCTACGGCGTCGTCTTCACCGTCGTGTTCGGCGCCTGGACCATGCGCCTGTACAACCGCAAGTAGCGACTAGAGGCGAAAGCTCTGCTCTCCCGAGTAGACGCACGTCGCCCCGGTCGAGACGGTCTCCCGCAGGTGGGCCGCGAGACCGGGGTGGCGTGCGTCCAGCTTGCGCAGCGCGTCGCGGATGCGGGCGGTGACCGTCTTGCGGGCCCGTTCGGCTTCGTCGCCCAGCCTGCGGGTGCGGCCGGCCAGCCCGGCGGCGGCACGCAGCTCCTCCAGCAGGGCGGCGCGTTCGCGGTCCAGGGCGGCGGCGCGGTCGTCGTCGAACGCCCGGTCGATCTCGTCGTCCAGTTCCGCCAGCCGACGCCGGTAGCGCGACTTCGCCTCGTCGTCCAGCACCGGGTCACCGCCCAGCCGCGCGGACGCCACCGCCTCCGGCGCGAGCAGCACCACCGCGGCCACCGGCTCGCCCGGGCTGCTCAGCAGCACGTGCAGATCACGCAGCCCCTTCGAGTCCGGCACCCGCACGGTGACGCCGTCGTACGACAACGCCCACACCTCGCCGTCCCGCCGGAACTCGCGCACGGTCCGCTCACCCGGCACGCCCTGCGCCCGCAACGCCTCCTCCAGGTGCCGCCGCGCCCGCGCCACCCACGGCCGGGCACGCATCCGCTCGGCCGACCGCCGTGCCGCGGTCAACTCCTCCACCGCCTCGTCGCACCGGCCCAGCGCCAAGTCCACCAGGCCGAGCCACAGATCGACCGGCCCGCTGATGTCGCACCCGTACACCGACACCAGCCACTTTCCCCGGTGCGGCGCCAACTCCTCGCGCACCCGCGCGGCCAACTCCCGGTCACCCGCCGCGTGGGCGTACTGGGCCCGGAACCGCAGCCACAGCGGTTCGAACCACGACTGGGACCGATCGTCCTGCTCGACGTGGACCCGGGCGGTCGCCACGTCACCGCGCTCGATGGCGGCGATACCGGCCGGCAGCCCCGGGACCGGGTAGTCGCTCGCGAGGATCTCGGGCGCCAACTCGTCCAGCTCGGCGAACTTGCCCTGCGGCAGCAGCAACGCCCACCGCAGGTGCAGGTACATCATCCGGAACCCGGTGTGCCTGCTCGCGCCCAGCTCGATCGCCTTGGCCAGCAACGCCTCCGCCTCGGCGAACCGGCCCTGCATCACGGCGATGATCGACTGGTCGATCGCGGCCGAGAAGTTGAACCGGCTCATGCCCAGCCGCTCCGACAGCGCGACGAACGCGTGCACCTGGTCCACGTAGCGCGGGTCACCGAGCTCCACCAGCGCCACCCACCGGAACGAGGTGGCGAAGTGCTCGACGCTGTGGTCGCCGCTGCGCCGCGACACGGTGAGCAGCTCGTCGATCAACGCCAGCCGCTGCTCCGCGTTGCCGATCCCCACCGTCGTGTCGTGCACCGCCCAGAGACCGGAGGCCAGCACGTCGTCATCGTCACCACCCCGCGCCGCCTCGGTGGCGCGCAAGCTGATCTCCCGCGCCAGCACCTCCGTCGGCACGTCCGGCGGCGGCCCGATCAGCCGGGCGTACGCCTCCCGCACCACGGCCGACGCCTGGCCCTCCTCCTCGGCGAACCGGTACACCGCCAGCGCGACCAGGGCGAACGGCGCCGGATCGGCCAGCTCCCGCGCCCACCCCGCCGCCTCGTGGAAGACCCGACGAGCCTCGACGGGCTCCGCGCAGTGGTACAGCTCGTTGCCGAGCTCCAACGCCACCGCGATCCGCCGCCGGGCGCCCTCGGCCCGCTCCAACGCCCGCCGGTAGTGCCCGGCGGCCTCCTCGACCGCCATCCGACGACTCGCGTCCCGCGCCGCCGCCACGATCAGGTCCACCGCGCGGTCCGCGGCCAACCGGTCACCGGCCAGGTGCGCGTGCCGGGCCAGCTCCACCGGGGCCACCTGGCCGGCCGGCTCTCCGTCCAACGCCCGCACCACGGCCGCGTGCCGCGCGTCCACATCGGACAGCGACCCGTACAGCGCCTCGCGCACCAGGTCGTGCGCGAACGAGAACCGACCACCGCCCAGCCCCAGCACCAACCGCGCCTGCACGGCCTGGTCGAGCAACCGGTCCACCACGGGCACCGGCAACGACGCCGTGGCGGCCACCACCTTGCGGTGGAACTCGTGCCCCAGCACGGCGGCCGTCGTCAACAGGTCGCCGACCTGCGCGGGCAACAACGACAACCGCCGCCGCAACGCGTCCCGCACACCGGGCGCGATCGCCGTCACCGGCCCACCCCCGTGCCACAACCGCGCGGTCTGCTCGACGAAGAACGGGTTGCCGCCGGTCCGCAGGTGCACCTCGGCCACCAACTCCGGCTCCGGCTCACGACCCGCCGTGCGCGCCATCAACTCACCGACCTCGACCGGCGTCAGCCCGGTCAACGCCACCGTCGCCGCCCGACTGAGCAGCGGCGTCATCAACGGCCGCAGCGCGTGGTCCTCGGCGTCCACCTCGTTGTCGCGATACGTGCCGACCAGCAGCACGCGTTCGAACCACGTGTGCTGCGCGGCGAACTCCAACAACTTCACCGACGCCGCGTCGGCCCAGTGCAGGTCCTCCAGCACGACCACCACCGGCCGGTGCTGCGACACCGCCACCAACGCCGTCGTCACCGCGTCGTAGAGCGGAAAGCTCTCCGGCGTGTGCTCCGCCGGCGCCTCACCGAGCAGCACCGCCAGCGGACCACGGTCCACCGACTCCCACTCCACCTCCGTCGCCGCCCGCCGCAACGCCCGGATCACCTGCACCCACGGCCAGTACCCGGGCGCGCTGTCGGAATCCCAACACGCCCCACCGAGCACCAACGCCCCCACCCGCCGCGCCTGCTCAGCCGCACCGGTCACCAACGTCGTCTTGCCGATCCCCGCCTCACCAGCGACCAACACCAACCCACCGTGACTACCAACCGCCCGCTCAACCTCCGCGCGCAGCACCCCAGCCGAATGATCACGTCCGATGAGTCGCATAGCGGCTAAAACCTAACCCATCCCACCGACACCGTCCCGGCATTCAGGCGATCTCACCCACCCTCTTTCGCTCACCTGTGCGACCCCCTCACCCCCAACCCCCTCACCCCCACCCCCTCTCACTCCTCGCCTCTCACCCCCTCCCTTCAACGGAAGGGCTTCGTGTCATCCCGCCGACCTGGCTCCGCCCTACCGCGCGTGTCAAGGGGGGCGAGTGCACCGATACCCACGGCGTCGACTGCGGGCCGCCCCCCTTGATACGTGTGGTAGCCCGTAGGGAGGTCGGTGGGATGACACGAAACCCTGCCCCACAACGGACCCGGCACAGAACCGCCCACCAGCCCGTCATCCTGCTGATCTGCCCGTCCGGCGAGGACTCTCTTAATCTTCAAAAACACCCAACTCACCCACCTAACCCAACTCACCCAACCGCGCAAACGCCCCCTCCACCGCCTCCGTCAACACCTCCGGATCCCCATCCGCCAACGCGTTCCCCGCCGTGTAGCACGCCAGCGCCAGCTGCGGCGCGAGCGCCGCCACCTCGGCCGACGCGCCGCGTTCGAGCAGGGTGGCGCGAAAGACCTCGGCCAACCTGGCGAACTTGCGCGCCGCGCGATCCTTCAGCTCCGGGTTCTCGCGCAGCAGCCGTTCGTGCATGCGGTAGTGCTCACCGTCCGCCGTCAGCTCCCGGCACAGCCGCGTCGCGACCGCGCGCAGCTGCGCCACCGCGCCCGCCAGGTCGGTGACCGGCGGCAACGCCCGGTGGCGTTCGGTCAGCTCCTCGACGATCGCCTGCTCGTCCGAGAAGACGACTTCCTGCTTGTCGCCGAAGTAGCGGAAGAACGTCGTGCGGCCCACTTCGGCCCGTTCGGCGATGTCGGTGACCGTCACGGCGGCGAACCCGCGTTCGGCGAACAGCTCGAACGCCGCCGCCACGATCTGCTCCCGCGCGCGCTGCTGCTTGCGCTCGCGCAGCGGCATCCGTTCCGACATGCGCCGAGCATAACGGCCCGGTACGAAGTGCGGTACGGTACTGAGTACCACTTCGAACTACGTACCGGGAGCGACCGTGGGGACCATGGGCACGACCTTGATGACCGGCGCGAGCCGGGGCCTCGGCCGCGAGGCCGCCGAACACCTGCTCCGCCGCCACCCGGACCGGCGCCTGCTCGTCTTCAACCGCAAGCCCGGCCTGGCCGCCGAACTGACCGCGGTCACCGGCAACCGCAACGTCTCCGAGGTGGTCTGCGACCTGGCGTCGTTCGCCGACATCCGCCGTGCCGCCGCCGAGGTGGACGAACCGCTGGACGGTTTCCTGGGCAACGCGGGCCTGCAGATGGCGACCACCCGCAAGCTCACCGCCGACGGGTTCGAGATGACCTTCGGCGTGAACGTGCTGGCCTACCACCTGCTGCTGAACCTGCTGCTGCCGCGCTTCACGAACCCGGCGCGGATCGTCGTGGTCGGCAGCGACGTGCACGACTCCGACCTCAACACCATGGGCCTGATCCCGCCGCCGCGCTGGGACCACCCGCGTGAGCTGGTCAAGCCGGGCAAGGACTCCGCCAAGGAGGGCAGGCGGGCGTACGCCACCAGCAAGCTGGGCGTGATCTACCTCGTCCACGCGCTCCGGCGCAGGCTGCCCGAGGGCGTGGACGTCTACTCCTACAACCCGGGCCTGGTCCCGGACACGGAGTTGGCGCGCGACGCCGGCCGGTTCGGTCGGGCCGCGTTCCGCGCGGTCGGCAAGGTCCTGGTCACCATGCCGTTCGCGACCACCTCGGCCAAGGCGGGTCGACTCCTGGCGGAGACGATGGCGGGACCCCGCCCCGGCGAGAGCGGCTCGTACATCAGCAAGGGCGAGGTGATCCCGTCCTCCCCGGAGTCCTACGACGACCAGCGCGAAGAGGAACTGTGGTCCACCGCCGACGAACTGTGCGGCCTCCCTCTCCGATGACCGCCCACGCCGGGCCACCCCTCGGGGGCGGCCCGGCGCGACGCGCGTCAACCGAGCGGTTCGACCCAGATGTTGCGGAACCTCACGTTCTCACCCGGATCACCGTGGTCCTGCAACCTCAACGGCCCCGCGGTCGGCCCTTCGGCCGCGCCGCCACCCGTCGGCCCGTCGACCACGAGGTCCTGGTGGACCGTGACCCCGTTCCACACCACCGTGACCCGCGCGTTCGCGATCTTCACCCCCGCGCTGTCGAAGCGAGCCGCCCGGAACGTGACGTCGTACGCCTGCCACGTCTGCGGCGCGGTGCCCGCGTTGGCGGCAGCCGCCCGCTTCAGGTAGATGCTCCCCGCGTCATCCGCTCCCAGCGGGTTCTTGCCGTAGCTGTCCAGGATCTGCAACTCGTACCGGTCCTGCAGGTACACCCCGCTGTTCGCCCGCTGCTGCCCCGTCACGCTCGACGGCAGGTTCGGCAGCCAGAACTCCAGGTGCAGCTTGAAGTCCCCGAACCCCTGCCTGCTGCGGATGTCACCGCCGAGCGCCTCCACCGACCCGCCCGACACCGGCCATGACGGGGCGCTGCCGTCGCCGTTGCGCCAGTTCTCCGTGCCGCCACCGCCGTAGAGGACGACGCGCTGGGCCGGGGTGACCGTCAAGGAGTCGAGGTTGACGTGCCCGACGTCCCCGCTGTCCACCTTGTACGCGATGGTGTTCGCACCCGCCCGCAGCGTCAACGCCTCGGTGTGCGTGGCCCACGTGTCCCAGGTCCCGGTGTCGGCCAACGCCACCTGCCTGACCTTCGCGCCGTTGACGTACACGCTCACGGTCTTGGTCCCGGACGACGGGTTGGGCCCGTTGCTGTAGCGCAGGCCCACGTTGTGCGACCCGGCCGCCGCCGCGTTCACCGCGAACCGGGTGCTCGCGCCCGCCGCGCCGTACCCGTCGACGAACCCCGAGCCGGAGTAGCCGGTGTGGTCCGTGTTCACCCCCGTGCCGCCGGACAGGGCCGCGCTCTCGGCCTCGAACGACTGGGTGGCCGACGGCGCGCTGCCGACGAGGTTGTTGAGGGTGTACCAGGCCTCGGTGTTCCACAGCGGAACACCGGTGTTCGAGGAGAACGGGCGCGGCGAGCGCAGGTGCACCACCCGGCCGGCCTTCAGGCCGTTGAGCTTCAACGTCACCTTCCGCCCGTCCGCCGACAACGCGGCCGAGGCGACCGTCAGGCTCTCCTGGTCCACCTTCGGCCCGCCGTACGTCGGCGCCGCCGCGTACCGCCACTGCGTGGCCCGGTACCGACCGGCCAACCCGGCCGCCGTCTCCGCCGACAGCGGCTGGGTGTACTCCACCTCGAACCCACCCGCGATGGCCCGCATCGCCAGCACGTCGAACGTCCGGCCGCCGTTGGGCGCGAGCTTCTGCAGGCCGTGCAGCAGCTTGCCGTTCTGTCCCCAGTTACCGCCGTCCCCGATGCCGCCGATGTAGATCGCGCCGTCGGGGCCGAGGGTGATCCGGTTGACGCCCGCCTCCAGGCCCTGCGTCATCCGGAACACCGCGCCCTGGAACTCGCCGTTGACCTTCTCCAGGAACGCGCGCTGGAGACCGCCGTAGGTGACGTCGCCGAAGACCATCTGCCCGGCGTAGGCGCCCTGGGTGAGCTGGACGGGGGTGCTGGGGGAGTTGGCGATCTCGTTCTGCGGCAACCACAGCACGGGCGCGGTGACCGGCCGCTCGTCGAACGGGCCGGCCGGGGTGGTGTAGTGGTTGAAGAACCGGTCCTGCTTGATGTGCACCATCTTCGACGCGGGCAGGTAGCCACCCTGGTTGTCGTTGACGAAGATGCCGCCCTCGGGACCCCAGCCGATCCCGTTGGGCGTGCGCAGGCCGCCCGCGAGGTAGGTGACCTGCCCGGTGGCGCGGTCGACCCGCACCGTCGTGCCGCGGTTGGCGGCGGGCTGCGGGTTGGTGGTCGCGCCGCCCTCGTTGATCGCGACGGACAGGCTGAGGTAGAACGCCCCGTCCTGGTACAGCAGGCCGAACGCGAACTCGTGGAAGTTCCCGCCGTAGGGCCAGGACGCCACCGCGCGCGACTGGTCGATCACGTCGTCGCCGTTGGTGTCGGTCAGCTCGGTGAGCTGGTGCTTCTGCGACACGTAGATCCTGCCGTCGAGCACCTTCAAGCCCATCGGCTCGCGCAGGTTCGCCGCGATCCGCTTGGTGGTCACCCGATCGGGCGAAGTGGCCCCGGTGACGTTGCCCAGCACCCACACCTCGCCGGTGTTCGTGCTCTTGCCGTCCCAGGTCGCGATGGCCAGGCGACCGTCGGGGAACCAGTCCATCGCGCTGACCCGCGGCTGGAATCCGGTCGGGCGCAGGTTGGTCACCGTGTAGTCCGGGTGCACGGCGTTCAGCGGCAGCCCGTCACCGGGCGAGTCGGCGCCGGTCGCGCAGTCCTTGCGACCGGGCGCGGTGACCCGCACCACCCCGCTGTCCGTGCTGAGCGCCGAGTTCGGCACGACCGCGAAGGCGGTGGCGCCCGGCGGCTTCCACTGCAACGTCAGCTGCTGCCCGCCGTCGCGCTCGAAGTGGTCGATCAGCAGCGAGTGGTACCCGGTTGACAGGGTGATCGAGCCGTCCTTGGGGTCCGGCCCGTGCAGCCCGTCGTGGTCGACGACCACGCTGCCGTCCACGGACAACCGCGACCCGTCGTCGCTGAGCAGCCGGAACGCGTAGCTGCCCGCCTGCGTGACGTTGATGTTGCCGGTGACCTGGGCGACGAACCGGTCGGCGAAACCGAAGTCGGCGGTGGACGTCCAGTCGACGGTGGGCATGAGCTTGTCGACGTTGGGGGTCTGGGCGGGCTTGAGCGCGCAGAGCCGGTCCAACGACACCTGGACGTCGAAGACCCGCAACGTCACGCCGGGCTCTTGGGGTGGCACGGCGTCGCTCTCGGGATCGGCCGTGGCCGGTTGGCCCAGGCCGCTGAGCAGCAGGGCCGCCACCGACAAGCCGAGGGCGGAGTCACGCGCCCGTCGTGCTGTTCGTCGCGCTGTCCGTCGTGCTGTCCATCTCATGATCCATGCTCCAGGAGGGCAAGGACGACCACGCGTTGTCCGACGTCGTCGTCGCACGGTTGCAGGGTCCGCACGTCGTGGCGGGGTGAGACAGGGAGAGCCGTGTCCGGTCACAGGGGAACGTGAGGAACGTGAGGAACGTGAGGAACCGTAGGTCGACGGCAGTGGTCTAGTCCAGTACTTTCGCTGATCCTGACCGGACTTTTGTCTGGTTCATGCATAAGTTCGGACAAGAACATTCGACCCTTTCTCCTGGCCGGTTGCCGCCCTATGATTCTGGGAGCGCTCCCAGAGCGTCGCGCTGCCCGTACCCCTGCTCGTGCCCCTGCCAACGGCGGTGAAGGGACCAACGACGTGAGGTTGCTACTGCTCGTCTCGCTGATGGCCCTGACCCTCGCCCCACCCGCCGCGGCCGCGGCGCCGGGCGAGTGGATCGAGGCGGAGGGCGGCGCCCTGTCCGGCGTCGTGGTCGAGACGACCGTCGAGGGCTTCTCCGGCGCCGGCTACGTCGGCGGGTTCGACGAGGCCGCCGACCACGTGACCATCACGATCCCGGACAGCCCCGGCGGGCTGCACGACCTCACCGTCCGCTACGCCGCGCCCCACGGCCCGAAGCAGACGGCCGTCTCCCTCAACGGCGCCTCCGTCGGCGACGTGGCGCTGGCCGAGAACCCCGGCTTCACCGAGGCCACCGGCGCGAAGCTGGTGCTGGCCGAGGGCGACAACACCGTCACCTTCACCACCGGCTGGGGCTGGTACCTGATCGACGCGATCAAGGTGACCCCCAGCGCGCCTCCCGCGCCCGGCGTCCACGAAGCCGAGGACGGCGTGCTGAACGGCACCGTCGTCGAGTCGGCCGTGGCCGGGTTCTCCGGTCGCGGCTACGTGGCGGGCTTCGACACCGGCACGGACAACGTGACCATCACGATCCCGGACAGCCCCGGCGGCCTGCACGACCTCACGATCTTCTACGCCACCCCGCACGGGGCGAAGACGGCGTCCCTCTCGCTCAACGGCGCGGGCCTGGGCGACGTCCGGTTCCCCGAGCACCCCACCTTCACGTCCATCCCGGCGGGCAAGGTCCTCCTCCGCGCCGGCGACAACACCGTCACCGTCACGAACAACTGGGGCTGGTACCTGATCGACGCGATCAAGGTGACGCCCAGCGCGCCGCGAGGTCCGCACCAGGTCACCGGCGCGTTGACCGACCCGGCCGCCACCGCCGAGGCCAAGGGCCTGATGCGCTACCTGGCCGACAACTACGGCGAGCGCATCCTGTCCGGCCAGCAGGACCAGGCGAGCATCGACTGGGTCGAGCAGAACATCGGCGAGGCGCCCGCCATCGGCGGCTACGACCTGATGGACTACTCGCCGAGCCGGGTCGAGCGCGGCACCGTCGGCCGGGACGTCGACCACGCCATCGCCTACGACCGGCGCGGCGGCGTGGTCACCCTGGCCTGGCACTGGAACGCGCCGTCCGGCCTGATCGACCAGCCCGGCAAGGAGTGGTGGCGCGGCTTCTACACCGACGCGACCACGTTCGACCTCGCCGCCGCGCTGGCCGACCCGTCCTCCGCCGACCACCGGCTCCTGATCCGCGACATGGACGCCATCGCGGTGCAGCTCAAGCGGCTCGCCGACGCCAAGGTGCCGGTGCTGTGGCGGCCTCTGCACGAGGCCGAGGGCGGCTGGTTCTGGTGGGGCGCCAAGGGCCCCGGCCCGGCCAAGGAGCTGTACCGGCTGCTGCACGACCGCCTGGTGGGCCACCACGGGCTGCACAACCTGATCTGGGTCTGGAACTCCGTCTCACCCGACTGGTACCCCGGCGACGACGTGGTCGACGTGGTCAGCATGGACTCGTACCCGCCCCAGGGCGACCACGGCCCGGTGATCGGCCCGTACGAGAAGCTGGTCGAGCTCGGTGGTGACCGCAAGCTGGTGGCGCTGGGCGAGGTCGGCTCCATCCCCGACCCGGACCTGGTCCGCGCCTACGAGGCCCGCTGGTCCTGGTTCGTCACCTGGTCGGGCTCGTTCATCCAGGACGGCGTGGTCAACCCGCGCGACTTCGTGCAACGCGTGTACGACCACCCCGACGTCCTCACCCTCGACGAGCTGCCCGACTTCAAGACGACCCAGGGCGACTGCGCCGCGACCATGCGGGTGGTGACGCAGTGGGGCACCGGCTACCACGTCGAGATCACCCTGCGGCACCAGGAGAACTCGCCGTCCGCGGGCTGGCGGGTGACCTGGCCGCTCGCCGCGGGGCAGGGCATCCGGCACGTCTGGGGCGCGACCATCGCCACCGACGGCACGACCGCGACGGCGAAGAACCTGTCGTGGAACGCGGCCGTCAAGCCGGGGGAGAGCACCACCTTCGGCTACCTCGCCAGTGGCTCCCCGACAGCGCCTGCCTTGACTTGCGCTATCGGGTGATCACGTCCGGTGGACCGGCGGGAGCGAACAGGGGACCGGACGCGGTGTCCGCACCCACCTCCCGCCACCACCGGGCTTGTTCCGGTGTCGTGACGTCGGCGGCGGTCACGCCGACGCCGGCGTCACGCACCACCTCCAGCACACCGGCCAACGCCCGCGCCACCGCCGACCCAGGCCGGGACGCGGGCGACTGCGCCAGCCGGACCGCCCGCACCGGCACGCCGTCGAGCAGGCGCGCCAAGTCGCCCGGCGCGGCGGTGAAGTCCTCCACCTCGACGCCCACCCCGTCCTCGGCCAGGTACCTCAACGTGTCGGCCGCCTCTCCGCGCTCGTCGGACAACGCCTCGCCGGACAATGCCCCACCGGACAAGGCCCCGCCGGGCAACGCGTCGCCGGGCTCACCGAACAACGCCTGACCGGGCACGCCGAGCCGCAACGACGACGCGGGCAACCCGGCGCCGGACAGCGCCTCGCGCACCACGCCGTGCAGCTCCGGGTCCGCCGCCTGGCTCGGCGTCAACGCCCACCGCACCGGCAGGTCCCGGCCGGTCTCCCGCCGCCACGACCGGGCCTGCGCGCACGCCGTCCGCAGCGCCCACGTGCCCAGCGGCACGATCAGCCCGGTGTCCTCGGCCAGGGCGAGGCACTGCTCGTGCGGCAGCGGGCCCAACGTCGGGTGGTCCCACCGCAGCACCGCCTCGGCCGACTCCACCCGCCCGTCCGCCAGCCGTACCACCGGCCGGTACAGCACTCGGAGCTCGCCGTTCTCCCACGCGCCGGGCATGGTCGCGGCCAGGCTGAACGCGCGCCGGTCCCGGCCGTCCCGCACCGGGTCGGCCGGCTCCCACTGCCTGCGCCCGTTGCCCCTGGCGCGCCGCAGGGCGAGGTCGGCGGAGTCGAGCAGGTCCGACGGCGTCGAGTCGCGCGACGGAAGGTGCACCACGCCGATCGTGGCCGACACCGCCACCCGCTTGCCGTCGGCGTGGAACGGCGCCGACAGCAGGTTGTTGATCCGCCGGATGGTGGTCACCACGTCGGGCGTGGTCGGGCTGTTCTCGACCAGGATCGCGAACTCGTCGTGCCCGAACCTGGCCACCATCGCATTCTCCTCGGCCACCACCGCCCGCAGCCGTCCGGCGACGACCTTGAGCACGTGGTCGCCGACCTCGCGGCCGAGGCCGCCGGTGATCCGGGAGAAGCCGTCGAGGTCGAGGTGGAACACGCTGACACCCGTGCCGGGGTCGGCCGTGCGCAGCGCCTGCTCCAGCCTGCTGGTGAAGTACTGGCGGTTGGGCAGCCGGGTCAGCACGTCGTGCAGCGCCTGGTGGTTGAGCTGGCCTTGCAGGAGGTTGACGTCGGTGGCGTCCTCGGCGAGCACGATCACCTGGGCGCGGCCCTCGACCCGGCGCAGCGGCGCCAGCGTGAGCACCACCCAGGCCGGCTCGCCGTCACCGCGCAGGAGGCGGCGCGGCTGGGTGAGCGACGCCGTGCCGTTGTCGGCGAGCTGCGCGAAGTCCGCGCGCAACGCCGTCCGCTCGTCCGGGTGCGCCAGCTCGAACAGCGACAACCCGGCCAGCTCGGCGGGCGGCCGGTCCACGATCCGGGCCAGCGCGCCGTTGGACCGCACCAGCCTGCCGTCCGGGTCGGCGGTCGCGATGCCGGTGGACAGGTGGTGCTCCAGCAGCTCGAACCTGGCTTCGCCGTACTGGAGTTCCACCTGCGCCTCGCGCATCGCCTTGTAGAGCGAGCGGCCGAGCTGCTCCTGCTGGGCCAGGACGGTGGCGCGGACCTTGTCGACGAAACCGGCGGAGAGCGCGGCGATCACGTCGACCACGCGTTCGCGCAGCTTGTCCGGCGGGGCGAGGGCGGGCATGCCGAGCAGACCCTTGCTCACGACCTCCACCGAGACCTGGAGCGCCTCGGCGGTGGTGCAGTTGAGGTCGACCAGCGCGTCGCCGACCTCGCGGCCGGCGCGCTGAGCCGGCGACTCGCCCGCCACGCCCGCGCACAACCTCTCGACCAACCCGAGCAGCTGCCGTTCCAGCTCGACGTTGGTGAGCGGGACGAACGTGCGGGAGCTGAGCAGGTACGCCCACTTCTTGGCGAGCTTCGTCCGGACCCGCGGCCCGTCCGCGTCCTGGGGGAGCGCAGCGGTCATCAACGGCCCCCGACCACCGGCTCTTGACCCGGTTTGCGGCCGACACCCGCCCAGACCTGGTTGTTGTCCTCGGCCTGGTCGGCGATGTCGCCCGCGCCGCCGGGCCGCCACAGCGCGTGCCCCACCACCCCCGGCTCGACCAGCTCGTAGCCGTCGAACAACGCCGTCACCTCGGCGTGCGTGCGGTACACCAGGTTGTCCTTCGACCTGCTCTCGCGCACCGCGGCCGCGGCGCGTCGCATCGTCTCCGCGCGGTCGTCGGCGGTGGCGTGCGAGATCACCATGAAGCTGCCCGGGGCCAACCGGTCGCGGTACCGGGCGAGCAGCCTGCCCGGCTCCTCCTCCGGCCGCACGAAGTGCACGACCAGCAGCAGGAGCAGCGCCACGGGCTCGTCGAGGTCCAGCAGGCCGGTCACCTCGGGCCGGTTCAGCACGTCCACCGGCTCACGCAGGTCCGCCTGCACGGCCGCGGCGTTCCCGTTGTCGGCCAGCAGCAGTCGGCTGTGCGCGATCGCGACCGGGTCCTTGTCGACGTAGACCACCCGGCAGTCCGGCGACACCTCCTGCGCGATCTCGTGCACGTTGCCCGCGGTGGGTATGCCCGAGCCGATGTCGAGGAACTGCCGCACGCCGCGTTCGGCGAGGTGCGTGACCGCGCGGCGCAGGAACGACCGGTTCAGCCGGACCAGGTCGCGCGCGCCGGGCAGCACCTTCAGCATCTCGTCGCCCATCGCCCGGTCCACGGCGAGGTTGTGCGCGCCGCCGAGCAGGTAGTCGTAGGTCCTGGCCACGCTCGGCACCGTGGTGTCGACGCCTTCAGGAATCCAGTCCAGGTCGCTCATGGCGCGCTCCGGGCTTTCGTGAACAGGTCGGGGGGACGGGCGGACCATGACATCCAACCCCTTGTGCCACGCACGCACCAGTGGATTCGACGATTTAACTCCAATGCGCGATCCCGCTGGGCTCCGAACGGCGCATAGAGTGCACGCCGATGAACTCCCGCGCAAATGCCGGTAACGCCGGTAAAAGCGAGTCACCCACGGTTCCGGGGCGATTACCGCACCGGACGCCGATTCGGCGAATTCCTGCCGGGATGGACAAATCCCGGAGTCGGCCGCCGATGACCGCTCGGCACGCCCGTTCCGCCCACTGATGGAGGCCGTCCTCTTGCGGTACCCACTCGCCGCCTGCCTGGTGGCGCTCGTGATGGCGTCGTCGCCGACCCCCGCGTCCGCCTCGACCTCCACCACCTGCCGTGACGTCGACGTGCCGGTGACCGTCCTGGGTCACCGCGAAGTCGTGCACGGCACGCTGTGCGCGCCGACCGGCGCCGCCACCCTCCTCCTGCTCATCCCCGGCTCCACCTACAACAGCTCCTACTGGGACTTCCCCGACGGCAGGCACTCGTTCCGCGCCGCGCAGAACGCCGCCGGTGTCGCCACCTTCGCCGTCGACCGGCTCGGCACCGGCCGCAGCTCGCGACCCCCCGCCGTGACGCTGACCGCGTTCGCGCAGGCCGATGCCGTGCACCAGGTCGTGCCGGGCCTGCGGGCCGGCGCGCACGGGCCGCGGTTCAGCCGGGTCGTCATCGGCGGCCACTCGCTCGGCGCGGCGATCGCCGTGGTGGAGGCGGGCACCTACCACGACGTGGACGGCGTGCTGCTGACCGGCATGACGCACCGGGTGAACCCGGTCGGCGTGGCGACGGCGTTCGCGAACTTCCGCCCGGCCAACCTGGACCCGAAGTTCGGCCTGCTCCACCCGCCGGGTTACCTGACCACCGCGCCCGGCACCCGGTACGCCGGCTTCCACGCGCCGGGGGAACTCGTGCCGGACACCATGGAGATCGAGGAGGCCACGAAGGACGTCTTCTCGCCGACCGAGGCCGCCGACGGGCTCGGCGTGGCCGTGCTCCTGCCGTACAGCCTGCTGATCGACGTGCCGGTGATGACCGCCGTCGGCTCGCGCGACCCGGCGGTGTGCGGCCTGCTCGCCACGGACTGCTCGACGTCGGAGACGCTGCACGCGGCCGAGGCGCCGTACTTCCGCGCCCCGCTGCGGGCCTACGCGCTGCCCGGCTACGGCCACTCGATCAACCTCGCGCCCAACGCGCGGGACTACTACTCGGCGGTCTCCTCCTGGGTCTCGCAGGAGGTGGGCCGCTGACCGGTGGTGCGGGGCCCGCACGCGCCGCGGGCCCCGCACCACCGCGCCGTCACCCGATCGGCACTTCCGCCCACACCACCTTGCGGTCCTCGTGGTGGTCGAAACCCCAGCGCACGGACAGCCGGTTGACCAGCAGCAACCCGCTGCCCCCGGTCGGGTCGTCCGGTCTGCCCAGCACGGGCAGCAGGCTGGGACTGCGGTCCTCCACCTCCACCCGCACGACCTGCCGGTCGTCCACCCGCCGCAACCGCATCCGCCACGGCCCCTGCGCGTGCCGCCGCGCGTTGCCCACCAGTTCGGTGGCTATCGACGCGAGCTCGGCGACGCGTTTCCCGTTCAACTCGTAAGCGACCTGCCGCACCCAACCGGTGATGGCGTCGGATGCTTGGACGCCGCCCAGCGCCAGGTCGAGCCCGTCGTCAGGCAGGTCCACCGTATTCATCGCACGCTCCTTCGGCACCCTGTCTGCTCAAGGCGCACGCACGAGGTAACCGTTTGACGGACGTCTCAAACCACGATCTCCACCACTTTTTCGGCGACGAAATATTCACGCTGCGTAGCGAACCGGCTCCGCGTGACGAGCGCGGCGGGTGGGCCGACACCTCTGCCGCCGTCGCCGGCGCGCCGGCCATCGAGCGGTGTTCGTCGACGACCTCGCCTACGTCACCCGTGGGGGTTCGACCCCGTCGACGTGACCGCGTGAGCGGGCGCAGTCGGGACCTGCGCGAGTTCCTGCGCCAGCTCCACCGCGGCCCGCGCCGGGTCACCGCCGAACCGGCTGGGGAACGCGTCGCGCACCTGCCAGCCCGCGCCGCGCAGAGCACGCCACCGGGCCAGGTGAGCCACCGCGCCGTCCGGGTGCGGCCGGGTGTCCAGGGCGACGGCCGACCCGCGTTCGCCGACCACCAGGTCGACCCGCCACCGACCGACCGGGTAGCCGGTGCGCGCCGCCAGGCCGAGCCCGGTCAGCTCCGCCGCCAACCACGAGGTCCACTCGTCGGACGGCGCGACGCCCCCGGTCTCGTTCGGCGGCGCCTCGGCGTGCCGCAGGTACTCGCCGATGAGCCCGACCGGCTCGGCGGCCGACGTGATGACGTGCACCAGCCGTCGCGCCCGCGTGGTCAGCACGGCGAGCAGGTTGCGGTCGTTGGCGAACCGCCAGGCGGCCGGCCGGTCGGCGTCGGTCAACGCCAGGCTGATCACGACCTCGTCGAACTCCGAGCCCTGCACGCCGTGCACGGTGCCCACCCGCACCCCGCCCGTGGTGATCTCGTCCAGGCTGAGCCGGTCGAGCAGGGCCTGTTCCACCGCGTCGGCCTGCGCCCGGAACGGTGTCACGACGCCGATCGAGCGGACACCGGCGGCGATGCGGCGGCGCAGGTGCGCGAGCACCGCGTCCACCTCGACCTCGTTGACGCCCTTGTCGTCACGGACGCCCTCGACGTGCTCCACGTCGATGCAGTCCACGTCCGCGATCGACGGGTGCGTGGTCAGCAGCGCGATCCGGCCCTCGTAGAACCGGGTCGCGGCGAACCCGATCAGGTGCGGCGCGCACCGGTGGTGCTCGGTCAGCCAGTGCACGCCGGCCGCCGCCACGCCCGCGTCGAACAGGCTGACCTTCGGCACGTCCAGCCGGTCGGCCAACGACTCCGTGCCCTCCGCGGCCACCGCCTCGCGCACGGCCTGCTCGCCGACGAACGACACGTGCCGCAGCTGGCGCGGGTCGCCGCCGATCACCACCCGCCTGCCGCGCAGCAGCGCGGGCGCCGCCAACGGCTGGTCGACGTGGCTCGCCTCGTCGATCACGACCAGGTCGAACGCGCCGGGCACGGCGGGCAGGATGTCCTCCACGTCGGCCAACGTCCCCACCCACAACGGCAGGGCGCGCACCAGGTCGGAGGGCGAGATGTCCGCCAACGCCCGCCGCCGGGCGGCCCGGCCCGACCTCAGCGCCGTCGCCAACGCCGCCACCGCGCGCCGAGGCCCGGCGCCACGACGGCTCACCGCCAAGGTGGCCAGCCACGCCGCGATCGCGGCGTGGCCGCGCGCGTCCTCCTCGGCCAGCAGCCCGCGCAGGGCGTCCAGCGACGTGCCGCCGTTCGCGGCGACCCGGACCTGCGCGGCGGACTGCTCGGCGGCCCGCACCGCCGCCTCCAGATCCGCCACGGCCACGTCGCCCGCCGCGCCCGTCGTCCGCCGTGCCGACCGGAGCGCCCACCGCGTCCGCCACCCGCCGAACGGCCCGTGACGCGGGCGCAGCAGCCCGTGCAGCCGCTCGAAGTCCACGCCTTCGTCGAACGCGCGTGGCGCCACGACCCGGTGCGCCGGCATCAGCGCCTCGAACCGCACCGCCGCCTCGACCAGCTCCTCGTCCCGCAACGCCTCGCGCACCGCGCGTTCGACCCGGGCCACCGCCGCGACGGCGCTGCGCCGGTTCCGGTCGAGCTGGTCCAGCTCGCCTTTCGCGGTGGTGGCGGTCAGTCCGGAGCCGAGCTCGCGCGCCATCTCCTGCCGCAGCTCCGAGTCGCCGAACAGCACCGGCACCGGCCCACCCGCGCGCCGCAACGCCTCGCCGAGCACATCGGCGGCGTTGCGGGTCCGGCCGGCCAGCAGCACCGACCGACCCGACGCCACCGCGTCCAGCGCCACCGCGGCCAGGGTGTGCGTCTTGCCGCTGCCCGGCGGCCCGCCGATCACGGTCACCGGCGCGGCGCGGGCCGCCAGCACCGCCGCCCGCTGGCTCGGGCTCAACGGCAGCGGGCCGTGCACCACGTCGTCGTCGTCGATCGGGGAGTCCTCGGTCGACGAGTACAGCCCGGCCAGCGCGGTCTGCTCCACGCCGGCGCGTCGCGCCCACGTGTAGAGCGAGGCGCCCCGCTCGGTGCTGACCACCGGCTCGCCCGCGTGCAGCCCGGCCCCGGCCACCACGACCAGCTCGTCACCGCCGACCAACCGGCGCGGGTCGTGGTCCGGCCCGAGCACCGGCACGTCGGCGAACCCGCTCGCGGTCAACGTCGCGCTGATCCACTCCGCGCCCCTGGCCAGCCGCGTCTCCAGCTCCGCCGCCTTGGTCCAGTCGGTCAGCAGGGGGAACACGCCCACGTCGCCGGCGACGTGGAACACGTGGCCGCGCCGCCCCGCCGGGTGCAGCCGGACCGGCCGCGACACCAGCGGCAGGCACACCCGCCTGCGCCGGCCGTTCACCGTGGCGGGTCCGCACAGGAAGGCCCAGCCCAGCCTCAGCAGCCGTTCTTCCTGGTGCAACGCGTCGAACGAGGCCAACCGGTCGACGGTCGCCCGCTGGTCGGGCCGGGCCGTCCACGGCGCCGGCGTCCAGGTGGGCGGTTCCAGGGTCTGGGTGAGGGTCCGCCACGCGGACTCGTCGGCGCCGAACCACAGCAGCCCGGCCGTCCTGGTCAGGTCGAGCTGGACCCGCTGCGGCTGCTCGGAGGCGCTGAGACGGGCCAGCGTGCGCAGCACGGCGGGAACGGTCACGGCGGAAATCCTGCCATCCGGGTCCGACAACGGGACCGGGATCCGGTGGCGACCCGGATCAGGTGCGAGCGGGTCGCAGGTGCGGAGCCGGATCAGGCGCGAGCGGTGAAGAGCGCGAAGCTCGGGCTGCGGCGCAGCGGACCCCAGAACTCCTCACCGCGCCCGTCCTCCGGGACCACCGCGGCTCGCCGGGTCACGTCGTGCAGCCCGGCGCGGGTCAACGCGGCCTCGATCACGTCGCCGAGCCAGTAGAAGGAGTCGAAGTCGAACGGCGGGTCGCCGAGCACCCGCACCACCACCGGCTGCCGCGGGCCGGCCGGCCCGGTGCGGACCACCTCGTAGCCGTAGCGGGCGTAGTCGGCGAGCGCGTCCCAGTCCGCATCCGGGTTGGGCACCAGCACGGCGAGCGTGCCGCCGGGCGCGAGGTTGGCGCGCAGGTTGCCGATCATCCGGTCGAGCGCGGCCTCGTCCTCGGCGTACCCGAGCAGCCAGATCGCGGTCACCACGTCGAAGACGCCCAGCACCGGCAGTGCGTCCGCGTCGTGCCGGTGGTAGGTGATGCCGAGCGGCGCGCGGCTCTCCGCCTCGCGGGCGTGGGCGACCATCTCGTTCGCCGAGTCGACGCCGACGACCCGGTCCGCGCCGAGGCGGCGGAACTCGCGCGGGTAGAAACCGGTGCCGCAGGCGACGTCGAGCACCGACTTCCCGCGCAGGTCGGGCAACGCGGCCAGCAGCGTGGCGCGTTCGGCCAACCCGGTCGGGATGTGCTTGGTGCGCTCGTAGAGCTCGCCGAGCGCGTCGTACTGGTCGTCCGATTCCGCCATGTCCGCGACCTCACCGCCCGCCGTAGAGCCCCGGATAGCCGGAACCGGTGAAGTGGTCGGCGAACGGGCGGATCGTGGCGGTCAGCCGGATCAGCGCGCCGTCGCGTTCCAGCGCCTGCTGGATCACGGGCTGGTGGCCGGGGTGCGCGCCGAGCACCACGACCACCTCGGCGACGTGCTCGGCCTTCACGACCTCGCCGATGGGCGCGAGGCACTCCCGCACGGCGGCGGCGTCGGTGCGGGCGATCCGGCGGCCGAGGCCGGCCATCCGGGCGGGGTCGGCCGCCAGTGCCGCGGTGACCCCCGGCAGCGGGACTTCGTCCCGGGCACGGTCGCCGAAGTCCGCCAGCAGCGCCAACGACAACATCTCGTACGCGGCGCGGATCCGTTCGGCCCCGATCGAGTGGGTGTCGACGCGGAACGCGTGAATCAGCCGTTCGGCGACCCCGACCACGTCCCGCCGGCGCACGATGCCGTCGGCGTTGGAATCGAACAACCGGAGTCGGCGAGCGAATCTTTCACCGAGGTCACCGCCTGCCATGACCTCGATGCGATTCATAGCGCGCCCCCTGGATCCATGCTATGGCACCGGGACGTCATTACCATTACCCGATGGGATGAATGCCGTTTTACCCGCCTCAATGATCACGGATCTCCTCGGCGACGATCGCGAGTCCCCTCGGCGACCGCCGCGTCGACCTTGCCGAGCACCGGCGCACTTCCGTCCTGGTGGCCCTGTACCGGCGGCCCCGACCCCGGCACACTGGAGACCGGCGACGCTTCCCCCGTTCGCCCGACACGAGGGGGAACGCGCATGACCAGGTACCGGGCGGCGCTGGCCGCCGCCGAGCGGGGCTGGCCCGTGATGCCGTTGCGCCCGCACGGCAAGACGCCCGCGCTGCGCGGCTGGGACGACGAGGCGACCCTGGACCCCGACCGGATCAGGCGGTGGTGGTCGCGGCGGGCCTACAACGTCGGCATCTCGTGCGGCCCGGCCGGGCTGCTCGTGGTCGACCTCGACGTGCCGCACGGCCGCGAGGCGTTCGCCCGCCGCGCCTGGCAGCACGGCGACGAGGACCCGCGCGACACCTACACGGTGGCCACGCCCAGCGGGGGAGAGCACCGCTACTTCCGCGCGCCGGACGTGCCGCTGGGCAACACCGCCGGCCGGATCGCGCCGCACGTCGACACGCGGGGCGTCGGCGGGTACGTGGTCGCCGCCGGCTCCCTGCTCGGCCACGACCGGTACCGGGTCGTGCGGGACGCGCCGGTCGCGCCCGCGCCCGAGTGGCTGGTCGCCGTGCTGACCCCGCCGCCGCGGGAGGACCTGCCGATCCCGGCCCAACGGCCCTCGCCGCGCCGGGTCGACGCCTACCGCGCCGCCGTGGTGGAAGGCGAGGCGGAACGCGTCCGCGAAGCACGTCCCGGCGCACGCGCGCACATCGTGTTCACCGCCGCGTGCCGGCTCGGCGAGCTGGTCGGCGCGGGCTGGCTGGACCAGGCCACCGCGATGGCGGTGCTGCTGTCCGCCGCGGCGCGGCACGACGGCGTCGAGGGCTGGACCGGACGCGAGGCACTGCACCACGTGGAGAACGGCATCGCGCTGGGCCGCCGGCAGCCCCGCGTGCTGCGCTAGGGCTCGGGCACCTCCAGCCCGTCGCGGTCGGCCCACGCCAGCAGCGGCTCCAGCGAGAACACCGCGTCGTCGATCCCGGCGTGCAGGTCGCCCAGCTCCGCGAACCGCGCCGGGACCGTGGCGATGGTGAAGTCACGCGGGTCCAGCGAGTCGATCTCGTCCCACCGCACCGGCGTGGACACGGTCGCCTCCGGCACGCCGCGCACCGAGTACGCGCTGGCGATCGTGTGGTCGCGCGCGTTCTGGTTATAGTCGACGAACAGGCTGCGCGGGTCACGGTCGCGTCGCCACCACGCCGTGGTCACATCGTCGGGCGCGCGCCGCTCCACCTCGCGGGCGAACGCCAGCGCCGCCCGCCGCACGTCGGCGAAACCCCACTCCGGCTTGATCCGCACGTAGACGTGCAGCCCGGCCCCGCCCGACGTCTTCGGCCAGCCCACCGCGCCCAACTCGGCCAGCACCTCGCGCGCCACGTGCGCGACCCGCCGCACCCGGTCGAACGGGCAGTCCGGCATCGGGTCGAGGTCGATGCGCCACTCGTCGGGCTTCTCGGTGTCGGCGCTGCGCGAGTTCCACGGGTGGAACTCCACCGTCGACATCTGCACCGCCCACACCACGTCCGCCACGTCGGTCACGCACAGCTCGTCGGCATGCCGGTCGTACCTGGGGAAGTGCACGCGCACGGTCCGCACCCACGGCGGCGCGCCGCCGGGCAGCCGCTTCTGGTGCACCTTCGCCCCGGCCACCCCGGACGGGAAGCGGTGCATCATGCACGGCCGCTCGCGCAACGCGCGCACGATGCCGTCGCCGACCGAGAGGTAGTAGTGGGCGAGGTCGAGCTTGGTCTCCCCGCGGGCGGGAAAGTAGACGCGATCCGGGTTCGAGATCCGCACGACGCGGTCCCCGACCTCCAGTTCCACCGAAGGCACCTTTCCGGCCATGCGGGCAAACCTAACCCGGATCGCGTCGATCAGCGCGTCACCAGCCTCCTCTCGCGGTTCGTGGCGGCGATCACGACGGCCGCGACGGCGACGGCGGCGCCCACGAGCGGCACGGCCGGTGCGGCGATCGCGCCGCCGAGCACACCCGCGCCCGCGATGCCCGTGTAGATGGCGGACGCGTTCAGGGCCAGCAGCAGGTTCGCCCGGTCCGGGTCCACCGCCACCAGCGCCGCGAACAGGGGCGGGTTGAACGCCCAGAACAACGCGCCCCACGCGGCCATCACGACGTGCGCCATCGGCCCGGCCACCATGGTCGGCAGCACCACGAGCACCGCCGCGCAGCCGCCCAGCGCCACCAACAACGGCGTGCGCGTCCCGTGGCGGTCGGCCGCCACGCCGCCGACCGCGTTGCCCAGCACACCGCCCACGCCGTAGGCGAGCAGGTGCCCGCCGTCGGGCGGGTGGCCGGTGATCGGACCCAGGTAGCCGTAGACGCTGAACGTGGCCAGGCAGGCCAGCAGCGACACGGCCAGCAGCCGCCGCACCGGCGGGTCGGCCAGCGGCGCGAGCCGTTGCCGGAACCCGACCGCCGGTCCCGGGCGCACCGGCGGCACGGCGGACCGCACCACCAGCGCCGCGACCACGCACAACACCGCCACCAGCACGAACGCCGCCCGGTAGCCGTGCCGGTCGGCGACGAACCGCCCGGCGGGCACGCCCAGCAGCGTGGCCGCGGTCAGGCCCGCCGTCACCACCGCCATCGCCTTGGCCTTGTGCCCGGGATTCAGCTGGGCGGCGACCGCCGTGGCCGCCGGGGTGGCCAGCGCCGCCCCGAACGCCGTGAGCACGCGGGCGACCAGCAGCAGGTCCAACGTCGGCGCCAGCGCCGCGCCGACGTTGCCCAGCGCCGCGACCGACAGGGCGGCCACCAGCAGCGCCCGCCGCTCGAACCGCGCGGTGAGCATCGCCAGCACCGGCGAGCCGACCGCGTAGGCCAGGGCGAACGCGGTGATCGTCTGACCGGCCGCGGCGGTGGTGACGCCGTGGTCGGCGGCGACCTCGGTCAGCACCGCCGCGACCACGTACCCGCTGGATCCCGCCGCCACCGTCGTCGCGGCGAGCGCGGCGGTCCGGGCGCGCATCAGGACACCAGTCGGGGCGGCGCCGGGGTCAGGTGGGCGGTCAGGTCGGGCGGGCGGCGGCCGGTGAACGCCACCCGGTAGACGATCTCCCGCACGAGGGCCACCGGTCTGCCCGCGCTGAGCAGGGTGGCCTGGCACCACAGGGCGGGCACGTCGCCCGGGTCGTCGGGCAGCGGGTCGGCGAAGTCGGGGTCGTCGGGCGCACGGGTGGTGCTCGCGTAGTGGGTGGCCCGGTGGGCGCCGGTGACCAGCATGCCGAGCGGGGTGTAACCGCGGGCCAGTTCGTCGCGGCCGGGTTCGTCCAGTTCGAGGCCGCGCTGGTGCACCAGCGCGGTGATCGCGGCGAGGCGCGGACCGTGGCCGCCCAGGTGGGGGACTAGGTAGCCCTCGCGCCGGGTCACTGCGGTGTGCGGGGGTAAGCCGAGCAGGTGGGCCTGTCGGGGGGTGAGGTGGTGTCGGGTGTCGGGTTGCCGGGGGTCGCGGCGCAGGCGGTAGCCCACCCACAGGGACAGCACGCGGGTGAAGGGGACGGGTACGTCGCGCAGGAACCTGGCCATGGTCTCGGCCCGGGCGCCTGCCTCATCCGCGTGTTCGGCGGGTGCTGAGTGGATCATCGGGGTGCACCTTCCGGTGAGGCCGCACAACGCGTCGTGCGGACGTCGGTGCGATGGACACCACGATGAGGCCGCATTGATGCGGAGACATCGGTCGGGTGACGTAGAAGATCGCGCATTCATTCCACTGTGGACAAGATGAGGTCGGCTCGGTTCACACCTGTGACCCGCCGCTGCCCCGGTCGGCCGCACCGACCCCGCCCTACGGCCCCGCCCTACGACGCCCCGGTCCTCAGTCCCGGCCCGCTCAGCTCTCCACCGGCCGCGAGGCCAACCACAGCCGCTGCCCCCGCCGCGACGCGTTCTCGGCGTCGTGGGAGAAGCCGGGTAAGTCGGCGTCGATCATGCCCCTCCCTCGGCGGCGCGGCCCGGGACCACCGCCCGCACCACGGCGTCCACGTCGGTGCCGGCGGAGGTGATCATCCCACCGGACGGGTCCCACACCGCCGAACGACCCGCCGCCGACTCGTACCCCTCGCCGGTCGAGCCCGCGAAACTCGCGATCGCCACCCACACACCGTGCCCGACCGCGATCCGCCGCGCTCGCTCCCGCACCACACCCGAATCCCAGGCGTGCTCCAACACGCCGGCCACGTACACGTCCACGCCCAACGCCACGGTGTCCGCCGCGTGCCGGGGAACGCCGGTGTCCTTGCACACCGCCAACCCGAGCCGCACGCCGTCCACCTCGACCACCGCAGGCGCGTCACCGGGCCGGAAGCGCAGCGCCTCCCGACCGCCGAGCCACATCTTCCGGTACGCCACCCGCACACCGGCGCCGGACACCTCCAGCACGCCGATGTTCGGCCCGCCCACCGGCCCGCCGACGGACCCGTCGGCCCATCCGCCACCCGAGCCGCCACCGCGCCCGCCGAACGACCCGCCGACCGGCGCGCCCGCGAACGCCACGGTCCCCGTCTCGGCGCAGGCCCGCGCCAACGGCTCCACCAGCTCGAACGGCACCACCGGCGCGTCGAAGTGGTACCCCGTCAACGACAGCTCCGGGAACACCACGACCCGCGACCCAGCCGCGCGCACCGCCTCGACGTGGGCCGCCACGTTGGCGGCCACGTCGTAAGGGGTGCAACGCGGCTGGGCTACGGCGATCGTGATCACCCGCCGACCCTAACGAACCCGACCCCGACGAGAACCGCGCCCGACCGAACCCGGACGGCCCCCGCCTCCGTCACGGCCCCGCCTCCGTCAGCGACCTCGCCCCCGGCACGGACCTCACCGCCCCGGCCGCGGCACCTTCGCCCAGTCGACGTCCGAGCCCAGGTAGAAGCTGGTGTACGCGGGCTGGTTGTAGGCCGTCTGCTGCCGGGCCACGTCCACCCGGTACTGCGGGTCCTGCATCAACGAGTACAGCTTGTGGCCGGTGACCTCCGTGCTCAGGTAGATCCGCAACGCCGAGCTGTCCGCCGTGCGCACCACCAGCTCCTCCCGCCAGTCGCCCAGCACGTCCGCCACCAGCGACGGGTTGCCCTTGGTGTGGTTGTTGGTCAGGGTGCCCCCGGCGGTCAGGAGCGTCCCGCGCCGCCAGTCCTGGATCGTCGGCGTCACGTCGATCGCGCCGTCCACCACCTGGGTGGTCAGGTCGGCCGCCCAGCGGATGCTCGCGTTCGTGCCCGGGATCGTCGTCGACAGCGGTCGCCCGTCGGCCGACCACAGCCCCGCCGCGTCCACGCCACCCGGCAACGACGCCCACGTCTCCAGCCCCGGCTCGTCCGGCAGCACGTCGCCGACCATGCCGCGCCCGGTGTCCCGGCCGGTGTACCCGCCGTAGAGCACCTCGCCGGTGGCCGCGTCGCGCAGCGAGTAGCCGTAGGGCGCCGACGTCGCGCCCTCGTGCACCATGTAGATCTCCAGGCCCGGTCGGGCCGGGTCGATGTCGGTCACGTGCAACGCGTCGCCGTGCCCGAGCCGCGCCTCCACGCCGGGGTTCGCGCTGCCCGGCGGCAGCACGGCCGAGGAGTTGTAGAGCACGTCGCCGTCGTGGTCGACGGTCGACGCGCCGTAGACGATCTCCTGCTTGCCGTCGCCGTCCACGTCCGCCGCGCTCAACGAGTGCGCACCCTGCGTGGCCAGGCCGCCGTGCGTCGGTGACGTGCCGTCCTTGCCGTGCACCGCGGAGTTGAACGGGTTGCTCATCGGCACCCAGCCGCTGTCCACCAACCAGTCCTTGACCAGCTTGCGGCCGTTCCACCGGTACGCGGCCAGCGTCGTGCGGGTGTAGTAGCCGCGGGCGAAGATCGCCGACGGCCGCTTGCCGTCCAGGTAGGCGACACCGGCCAGGAACCGGTCCACCCGGTTGCCCGGCTCGATGCGGGAGTACGCGTAGTCGCCCCACATGAGCCCGTCGTCGTGCCGCCCCGGCTCGTACCGCACCGTCTCCAGCTCCCGGCCGGACCTGCCGTCGAACACGGTCAGGTACTCGGGGCCGTCCACGATGAACCCGGCGAAGGCCCGCAGGGCGTTGCGCGTGCTGCGGGCCGGCGCGTAGACGTCGACGAAGTAGTCGGCCAGCGCCCGCGCGTCCGCGTCGGACAGCGGGTAGGTGTGTCGCACCGGGATGCCGAACGCCTGCTCCAACGTCGCCGGCCACCGCCCCGCCACCACCTCGGGGTGCGCGTGCCAGCCCCGGAACATCTTCACCACGTGCTCGTAGTAGCCCGCGCCGCTGAGCCGGTAGTCGTCGCTGTGCGAGTAGCCCGCGCGCACGTCCTCGCGCGGCATCGTCACGTGCCGCTCGGACACCGCGTTGCCGCGCCGGTCGTACGTCGTCACCTTCGTGCCGGGCGCGGTCTTCATCATCATCTCCGAGCGGCCGTCGCCGTCGAAGTCGTAGACCAGGAACTGCGTGTAGTGCGCGCCGGAGCGGATGTTCACGCCCAGGTCCACGCGGTGCAGCAACGTGCCGTCGAACCGGTAGGTGTCGACGTAGGTCGGGCCCGTGTAGCCCACCTGGGACACGTCCTTGGAGTTGGACGGGTCCCACTTCACGACGTACTCGTAGCTGCCGTCGCCGTCCACGTCGCCGACGCTGACGTCGTTGGCCCGGTACGTGTACGCCTCGCCGGCCGGCGTCACGCCGTCGGCGGGCTTGCGCAGCGGCAGGTCGTGGGACCCGCCCGCCCACGGCGACACGGGCTCGCTCGCCTCGCCCTGCCGACCGCGCACCACCGGCGCCACCCGGTACTCCGAGCCGCCCTCGGTGTCGAGGTAGTTGGTGCTGTCGGTGACCGTGGCGATGCGGCGGCCGTCGCGGTAGACCGCGAACGCCGGCCCGGCCAGGCCCGTGGCGGTGTGGCCGGTGACCTCGTGGCGCAGCAGCCGCCAGCTCAGGAACACCCCGGCCTCGGTGCGCGCGGCGACCAGGCCTCGGTCGAGGCGTTCGAGCCGCGGGCCGTCGGGGGTGGCCGAGGCGGGGGAGGAGACGGAAGACGTGCTCAGGACTAGCGCTAGGGCCGCCAGTACGGCGGGCAGGGGTCTGACGCGGGTCATCTGCGGCCTCCAATGGGCGCGACGTTGCGCGAGGTGCGTGACGACGCCACACGATGAACCGTTTCAACAGGAAAGGCAAGGTCTGAGGTCGGCCGGATGTAGACCTCATGTCGTTGACGTTGCGGCGCTGGAGAATCAAGCTTGACGCCGTGGTGGCGCTCACCTAGCGTGGTTGAACCGATTCAATCCAAAGGTGAGGGTCATGGGACGAGTGTCTCGCCGCGGCGATCTTCACGTTCATCCGGACCTGGAGCGCCGGTGACGCCGCGGGTCGTGCTCGCCGGCGCGGCCGGCTACGGGCGGCTGCACCTGCGGGAGATCGCCGCGCTGGAAGCCGAGGGTCGGGTGCGGCTGACCGGCGTGTGCGAGGTGAACCCGCTCGACGGCGAGGCGCGGCGGCTCGTCGGCGACCGGCCGGTGGACGCCGACCTGTCGGAGCTGCTGCGCGACGCGGACATCGGCATCGTGTCCACGCCCATGCACACGCACGTGCCGTTGGCGCGCCAGGTGCTGGACGCGGGCGCGCACCTCCTGCTGGAGAAACCGCCCACGCCGACCTTGGCCGACTGGCACGACCTGGTCGACCGGTCCGCGGGCAGGCTGGTCCAGGTCGGCTTCCAGAGCCTCGGCTCGCACGCGGTGCGCAGGCTGGCGCTGCTGATGCGGTCCGGCGCGCTGGGGGAGGTCCGGGGTATCGGCGTGCGCGGCACGTGGTCGCGTGACGACACCTACTACACCCGTGCGCCGTGGGCCGGCCGCCGCACGCTCGACGGCGTGCCGGTGGTGGACGGCGCGCTGACCAACCCGTTCGCGCACGGCGTCGCGACCGCGTTGGCGCTGGACGGCAGCACGGGCGTGGACGACGTGCACGACATCGAGCTGGAGCTGCTGCGCTCCCGCGACATCGAGGCCGACGACACCTCGTGCCTGCGGCTGCGCACCCGCAACGGCACCACCGTCGTGGTCGCGGTGACGCTGTGCGCCGAGGTGGTCCGGGAACCGGTGCTCGTCGTGCACGGCAGCCGCAAGCGCGCCGAGCTGCACTACACCGAGCACCGGCTGGTGATCGACGGCATCGAGGAGCGGCACCGGCACGACTCGCCGCTGCGCAACCTGCTGGACCACCTGGAGGACCCGGCCGTGCCGCTGCAGGCGCCCCTGGCCGCGACCGGGGCGTTCACGCGGGTGCTGGAGGCCGTCCGCACCGCGCCGGACCCCGAGCCGATCGACCCCGCGTGGTTGCGCCGCAACGGCAAGCGGGTGGACGTCGACGGCGTGGACCACGTGGTGGCCAAGGCCGCCGAGCAGCTGCGCACGTTCGCCGAGCTCGAAGTGCCGTGGTCGCCGCTGGGTCGCGTGGCCCGGTACGGCTGGGACGGCGTGCGGCTGCCGCTGGTCGTGCCGCGGCCGGCGCTGCACCCGGTGCGCACGCTCGGCGGGGTGGTCGTCACCGGCGAGCACCCGGACGACCACCCGTGGCACCGGGGCATCGGCCTCGCGCTGCCCGACGTCAACGGGGTCAACCTGTGGGGCGGGCGCAACTACGTGCCCGGCCGGGGGTACGTGCCGGGCGAGCTCGGCCGGGTCGAGGAGACCGGGCCCGGCGAGCTGGCTTGGTGCGACTCGGCGGGCGCGGTCCTGCTGAGGGAACGCCGTCGTGTGCGCCGCCGCGTGGTCGCCGACGGCTGGGAGCTGGAGTGGACCAGCGTGCTCACCGCGGCGGACGACGTGGTGCTGCACAGCCCGGGCAGCAAGGGCCGGGAGGGCGCGGGCTACGGCGGCTGGTTCTGGCGGCTGCCCGACCTCGACCCGCTGTCCGTGCGGGTCTACGGTCCCGACGGCGTGGGCGAGGCGGAGGTCAACGGCCGGGCCGCGCCGTGGCTGGCGGTCGTGGTCGGTGATCCCGTTCGCCCGTGGACGGCCGTGGTGTCCGGTCCGACCGACCCGTGGTTCGTGCGGGTCGGCCAGTACCAGGGCATCGGCTCGGCGCTCGCCTGGGACGAGCCGGTGGTGATAGAGGCGGGGCAGGAGCGGGAGATCGTCGTGCGGGTGGCGTTCTACGACGGTGTGCGTCACCCGTGAGCAGTCCACCCGGTGAGCGGTTCAGACCTGGGCGAACAGCCCGGACCATCGATCTCGGAGGTCGACGTGCGACGTGTCTGCTTCCTGCTCCGGGTGCGCCCGGAGCGGCTGGAGGAGTACCGGGAGCGGCACCGCGAGGTGTGGCCGGAGATGCGGGAGGCGTTGCGGGAGACCGGGTGGGGCAACTACAGCCTCTTCCTGGCCGACGACGGGCTGCTCGTCGGCTACCTGGAGACCCCGGACTGGGACGCCGCCCAGCGGGGCATGCGCGACCGCGAGGTGAACGACCGGTGGCAGGCGGAGATGGCCGAGTTCTTCACCGCGCTGGACGGCAGGCAGCCCGACGAGGCCATGAGGCCGCTGACCGAGGTCTTCCACCTCGATTGAGTGGGAACTGGTTGAACCTTTTCAGAATGTCTCTGAGCAGGTGAGCCAGCCAGGTGGATCGCCTGGGTCGGGCCGGTTATGAATCGTTTCATGGTTGACGGCGTGCCGGTGGTGGTGCTGTCATGTGCCGGGCGAGGGCGTTACCCGGATCACTTCTGGGAGCGCTCCCAGAATCAGCGACGAAGGAGCAATGGTGCTCATCAACTCGTTCAGGGTGCGAGCGATCGCCGCCGCCACTGCGATCAGCGCACTGACCGGAGGACTGCTGGTCGCCGGTGTGGCCTCGGCGGCCCCGGGCTGCGGGGTCGACTACGCGGTGCAGAACAAGTGGCAGGGCGGCTTCTCCGCGAACGTCACGATCAAGAACCTGGGCGACCCGGTCGACGGGTGGACGTTGGCCTGGTCGTTCCCCGGCTCGGAGCGCTTCGGCCAGGGGTGGAACGCGACGTTCGCGGCCTCCGGCGCGAGCGTGACGGCCTCGAACGTGGATTACAACCGGCAGATCGGTACCGGCGGCACGGCGTCGTTCGGCTTCAACGGCACGATGACCGGGGACGTGGTCGGCGTGCCGACGACGTTCACGCTCAACGGCACCACGTGCACGGGCGGTGTCGACCCCACGTCGACCACCACGACGTCGACCACCACAAGCACCACGACCACCACGACGACTACTACAACGACCACGACCGATCCCGGGTCGGAGCCGGGTGATCCGACGGGTCGCAAGCAGGTGGAGCGGTTGGACCGCGGTGTGGTCAGCGTGCGTTCGGGGTCGGGCAACCTGGTGAGTTGGCGTCTGCTGGCCGGTGATCCGCAGAATGTGGCGTTCAACGTGTACCGGGGTGGCACGAAGGTCAATGCCTCGCCGGTCACGGCTTCGACGAACTACCTGGACGGTGGTGCGGCGGCGGACGCCTCCTACACCGTGCGGGCCGTGGTGAACGGGACCGAGCAGGCATCGTCTCCGGCGTCGCTGGCGTTCGGGTCCGGTTACCGGGACGTGCCGATCCAGTCGCCCGGCTCCGGCTACGTCGCGAACGACACGAGCGTGGGCGATCTGGACGGCGACGGCGATTACGAGTTCGTCCTCAAGTGGGACCCGGACAACGCGAAGGACAACTCGCAGTCGGGTGTGACCGGGAACGTCTTCATCGACGCCTACCGGCTCGACGGCACCCGGTTGTGGCGTATCGATCTGGGTCGCAACATCCGGGCGGGTGCGCACTACACCCAGTTCCAGGTCTACGACTACGACGGCGACGGCAGGGCCGAGGTCGCGATGAAGACCGCCGACGGCACCCGTGACGGTCGTGGCACGGTGATCGGCAACGCCTCCGCCGACCACCGCAACTCCGGCGGCTACGTCCTGACCGGGCCGGAGTTCCTGACCATGTTCAACGGCCAGACCGGCGCGGCGATGTCGACGGTGAACTACGACCCGCCGCGCGGCACCGTCTCCTCCTGGGGCGACAGCTACGGCAACCGCGTCGACCGGTTCCTCGCGGGCACCGCCTACCTCGACGGGGCCCGGCCCAGCCTGATCATGGCGCGCGGCTACTACACGCGCGCGGTGATCGCGGCCTGGGACTTCCGCAACGGCACGCTCACCAAGCGCTGGACGTTCGACTCCAACGCCTCCGGCAACGGCACCTACGCCGGCCAGGGCAACCACTCGCTCACCGTCGGCGACGTCGACCAGGACGGCCGGGACGAGATCGTCTACGGCGCGGCCACCATCGACGACGACGGTCGCGGTCTGTGGACCACCGGTCTCGGCCATGGTGACGCCGCCCACCTGGGCGATTTCGATCCGTCCCGGCCGGGCCTGGAGTACTTCAAGGTGTCCGAGGACAGCTCCAAGCCGGGGTCGTGGTTCGCGGACGCCCGCACCGGCGCCCGGCGGTGGACCACCGCGAGCGGTGGCGACAACGGGCGCGGTGTGGCGGGCGACATCTACGCGGGCAGCGCCGGCGCGGAGTCCTGGTCGGCCCAGGACGGCAGCCTGCGCAACCCGGCCGGTCAGAACGTCGGCCGCAAGCCGTCGTCGATGAACTTCCTGCTCTGGTGGGACGGCGACCCGAGCCGCGAACTGCTCGACGGCACCCACGTCGACAAGTACGGCACGAGCGGCGACACGCGGCTGCTCACCGGGGCCGATGTGGCGTCCAACAACGGGACCAAGTCCACGCCCGCGCTGAGTGCCGACCTGTTCGGCGACTGGCGCGAGGAGGTCGTCTGGCGCACCAGCGACAACCGGGCACTGCGCATCTACTCCACCCCCAGCCAGACCGACCGGCGCATCCCCACGCTGATGCACGACACCCAGTACCGGGTCGCCATCGCCTGGCAGAACACCGCCTACAACCAGCCACCGCACCCGAGCTTCCACATCGGCGGCGGTATGGCCACCCCGCCGTGGCCGGACGTGCACTACGCCGGCTGACGACCAGCCGCTGATCACGCTCCGCTGCCGTGGCCTACCTCACCCGGGGTAGGCCATCGGCGTTTCGGGGGTGTGAATCGTCCGTTCAGCGGGTACTAGTCCGGGGATCGAGGGAGGTCACACCATGGGCAAGCACAGACTGGGCCAGGCCGAAGGCCGTCAGTGGGGCGGTCCCGACCTGGTCAACGGCGCGGAGGACGCGCTGGGCCGGTCGGATGGCGAGCAGTCCGAGCAGCCCGCGGCGGAGCGCGTGGAAGACGACTAGACCTCGATCCCCGGGTCCTCGGCGACCGAGTGGAGCGGTGTGAGGGTCGGCCGGCCTCCGGCCAGCAGCGCCGCGTCGGTGCCGGGTGCCAGTTCGTCCTCGACCAGGACGGCGACGAGGCTGATGGTGCCGTCGTCGCTGTCCTTGATCCTGGTGCGCACCGCGCCGAACTCCGCGAGCCCGGCCCGTTCGGGCTCGCCCACCTCGGGGCGGTTGGGCACGTTCAAGTTGAGCACGGAGCCCGCGGGCAGGGCCGCGACCCGGTCGAACAGCTTCGAAGCGACCGCGACCGCGGTGTCCCAGTGGTGCGTCACGTCCGCGTCGAGCCCCACGTCGAGGGACACCGCCAAGGCACGTGCACCGTTGATTCCCGCGGTCAGGGCCGCGCCGACGGTGCCGGAGTGCAGGACGGCGCGGCCGACGTTCGCACCGCGGTTCACGCCGGAGAGCACGATGTCCGGCGGGTCGCCGAACGCGCCCTGGGACGCGACCAGGGCGATGAAGCCGGGGTGCGCGGAGACGGCGTAGGCGGGCACGTCCGGCAGGCCGGGCAGCTCACGCCGCTCGATCTGGACGCGCTGGTCGTCCCCGGTGGCGGTCAGGCCCGCGCTCGTGCCGCTGGCCTCGCGCGCGGGCGCGGCGACCACGGTCGTCCAGCCGTGCGCCACCGCGCCGCGCGCCAGGGCGGCCAGCCCCGGGGAGTCGATGCCGTCGTCGTTGGTGATGAGCACCCTCATGAGTCCTCCCACGGCCGCAGCCGCACCCGCTCGACCAGCTCGCGCACCACGTCACCGCTGCCGGTGCCGAGCCCGTGCCTGGTCACGTTGACCGTGCCCGCCGCCGCGCCCAACTTCAGCGAGTCCTCCAGGGACTTGCCCAGGGCGAGCCCGGCGGCCAGTCCGGCGGTCATCGAGTCGCCGCCGCCGCGCGTGTCGACCGGGCTCAGCTCGGGCACCTCCACCAGGTAGAACGAGCCGTCGAGCCACGCCAGGGTCTCCTCGGCGGCCCGGGAGACGATGACCGCGCTCGCGCCGCACTCGGCGACCTTCCGGGCGCCCTGGGCCAGGTCGGGCAGCGAGTCGGACCCGGCGAGCCCGTCGGACACCAACTCCTCGTGGCTGACCTTCACCACCGCCGGTCCGCCCGCGAGCGCGGCGGCCAGCCGGTCGCCGGACAGGTCCACGACCACGCGGCAGCCGTTGCCGCCGAGGTCCTTGGCGAGCCGTTCGTAGACGGAGTCGGGGACCGGGGTGTCCTCCGCCGCGGGTCCGCTGAGCACGGCGACGCCCGCGTCCAGCGCCTCCACCAGCGTCATCTCGTACAGGTCGTCCAGCTCGTGGCGGGACAGCGCGTCGGCGGGCATCCGCACCACCTGGTCGCGCCCGCCGTCACGCCGGTCGTGCACGTACCCGCCGTTGCGGGCGGCGACGTCGCGAGCCTTCAGCTCGACCCCGATCAGGTGCCGCAGCACCTGCCCGGTCTCACCGCCCAACGCCGAGCACAGCACCACCTCGGCACCCAGGGACTCGATCATGCGCGACATCCACACCCCTTGCCCTCCGGCGTGGATGTGGATGTCGGGCGTGCCGTCCAGCTCTTCCACCGTGACGGTCAACTCAGGGGACGGCGCGAACACCGCAACTCGATCGGGCATAACGGACATCTACCCGATTCCGTCGTGATCGAACCACGGTCGGCGCCGGTGCGTGCCCACGCCGTCAGCCGGAGCTTCACACCGGCGGCAGCCGCGGCTCGGCGAGCCAGGCGCGGAAGTACGCGGTCAGCGGTTCGGGGGCGTGGCGTTGGGCGAGGGCCACGAAGTCGCTCGTCGTCGCGGTGCCGTGCCGGTGGGTCGTGGTCCACTCGCGCAGGGCGCGGAAGAACGCCGCGTCGCCCAGGCGGGTCCGCACGCCGTGCACGGTCAGCGCGCCCCGCTGGTAGACCCGGTCGTCGAACAGGTCCGCCACGCCGGGGTCGCCGATCCGGAGGTCCTGCGGCAGCCGGGCGAGGCGGGCGTGGGCGCGTGCCGCGTGCGCCTGGGCGGTGGGGCCGCCCGACCGCTCGGACCACAGCCACTCCGCGTAGCAGGCGAAGCCCTCGTTCAGCCAGATGTCGCGCCAGTCGGCCAGGCCCACGCTGTTGCCGAACCACTGGTGCGCCAACTCGTGCGCGACCAGCCGCTCGTGCCCGCGCCGCCCGTCCACGTGGTTGGCCCCGAACACCGACATGCCCTGCGCCTCGACCGGCACCTCCAGCTCGTCGTCGGTCACCACGACCTGGTAGGTCCGGAACGGGTAGGGGCCGAACAGCTCCTCGAACACGGTCATCATCCGCGGCTGGCGGGCGAAGTCGTGCTTCGCGGCGCGCAGCAGCCGTGCGGGCGCGGCCACGTCCTGGCCCTCGGCCAGCGGCAGCCGCTCGTAGAGGCCGATCTGCACCGACGCCAGGTAGGTCGCCATCGGCTCGGCCTGCTCGTAGACCCACGTCGTGCTGCTGCCACCCGTCCGGCGGTCGACCGGAACCCCGTTCGCCAGCACCGCGTACGGCGACGGCGCGGTCACGGAGAGCAGGTACGTCGCCTTGTCCCGCACCAGGTCGTTGCAGGGGAACCAGGACGGCGCGCCGATGGGCTGGCTCGCCACCAGAGCGCCGTCGGTGAGCTGGTCCCAGCCGAGCTCGCCCCAGTGCCGGGAGCGGACCGGGCGGACCACGCCCGAGTACCGCACCTCGACGGTGAACGGTCCGTCCACCGGGCGTGCCGGCCGGACGCGCAGCTTGCCGCCGCCGTGCACGTGCCGGGCCGGTCGGCCGTCCACCAGCACCCGGTTCACGGTCAGCGTGCCGAAGTCCAGCACCACCCGCGCGCACGGGCCGGCCGCCACGGCGGACAGCGTCGCCCGCCCGGCCAGCCGCCCGGTGTGCGGCTTGTAGTCCAGTTCCAGGTCGTAGTGCGCGACCCGGTAGTCGCCGTCGCCGTGGTCCGGCAGGTACTGGCCGGTCATCGCCAGGCGGAGATCGGGTTGCCCAGCCAGCGCGTGCTCTCGGGCACGTGCTCGCCGCGCATCACCAACGACGCCGGGCCGACCGTCGCGTGCGCGCCGACCGTGGCGCCCGGCAGCACGATCCCGTGCGGGCCGAGGGTCGCCCCGTCCGCCAGCTCCACCCGGTCCATGCGGAGGATCCGGTCGTGGAACAGGTGGGTCTGCACCACGCACCCC
Organism: Actinosynnema sp. CA-299493; assembly: GCF_050946825.1. Lineage (NCBI taxonomy): Bacteria > Bacillati > Actinomycetota > Actinomycetes > Pseudonocardiales > Pseudonocardiaceae > Actinosynnema > Actinosynnema sp. CA-299493. The sequence goes on along the minus strand of NZ_CP191993.1, from coordinate 4,937,770 downwards.
CGGTTCACCGTCGCGCCGTCGCCCAGCCGGACCAGGTCGGACTCCGGGAACCAGTACGACTCGACCCACGTGCCGCGCCCGATCCGCGCGCCCAGCGACCGCAGCCAGACCGCCATCACCGGCGACCCGCCGGCCCGACCGACCAGCCACGGCACCGCCAGGACCTCGACGAACGTGTCGGCCAGCTCGTTGCGCCACACGAACCCGCTCCACAGCGGGTGCTCCCGCGCCCGGAACCGGCCCACCAGCAGCCACTTCGCCGCCGCCGACACCGCGCACGCCAGCACGCCCGCCGCCAGCAGCACCGGCCCGGCGAGCAGCGGTCCCAGCTCGCGGATCGCGAACAGCACGCCGACGACCAGCGCCACGTGGCACATCACCGGCACGATCCGGCACAGCTCGACCACCGCGCGCGCCACCACCAGCCGTCGAGGCGGGTCGAACGTGCGGCTCTGGTCGCCCTGCTCCGCCGCGCGCGGCAGCCTCATCGGCGGCATGCCCAGGTACGAGCTGCCCGCCTTGGCGTGCTTCGGCGTCGAGGACAGCACGCCCACGAGGCCGCGGTTCGGCACCGAACGGCCCGGCGCGGTCATGCCCGAGTTGCCCAGGAACGCGCGCTTGCCGACCCGCGCGGCGGCGATGCGCAACCAGCCGCCGCCCAGCTCGTAGGTGGCGACCATGGTGTCGTCGGCCAGGAACGCGCCGTCGCCGATGGTGGTCATCTTCGGCAGAGCGAGCACGGTCGACGCCTCGACCCGGCGACCGACCCTCATCCCGAGCGCGCGCAGCCACACCGGCGTGAGCAGGCTCGCGTACAGCGGGAACAGCACGACCCGGGCGGTGTTCATCAGCCGTTCCGTGGTCCACGCCTGCCAGGCGATCCGGCTGTGCACCGGGTACGTGCCCGCCCGCAGCCCGACGCCGAGCAGCCGCACGGACACGAGCACCAGCAGCGCGTAGGAGCCCAGCCACGCCACCGTCGCCAACGGCACCGCGAGCAGCGCCGAACCGAGCGTCAACGGCTCGCGGACGACCAGCAGCACCGGGAGCACCGCCGCCGCCACCGGCAGCAGGCCCAGCGCCGACGTCGTCACCGCGTAGACCAGCTTCCACCACGCCGACCGGGGCGGACGCGGTCCCGGTCGGGCCGCCTTGCCGTGGCGCTGCGCCGGGACGCCTGCCCAGCGCTGCCCCGTCGGCACCGAGCCGAGCACGCCCGAACCGGGCGCGACCTCCGCCCGCTTGCCGACCCGGGCGCCGGGGAACAGGGTGCTGCGGGCGCCGACCACCGCGCCCGCGCCGACCCGGAGGCGGCCGACGTGCAGCCGGTCGCCGTCCACCCAGTGCCCGGACAGGTCCACCTCGGGCTCGATCGCGCAGCCCTTGCCGAGCTTGAGCAGGCCGGTCACCGGCGGCGCGGAGTGCAGGTCCACGTCCGGCCCGACCCGCACGCCCAGCGCGCGGGCGTAGTGCGTGAGCCAGGACCCGGCCAGGTTGGTCGCGCCGCTGAACTCGGCGAGCCGTTCGGCGGTCCACACCCGCAGGTGCACGCCGCCGCCGCGCGGGTAGGTGCCGGGACGCAGGCCGCGCAGCAGCAGCCGCGCGCCACCCGCCGCGATCACTACCTTGCCGGGCGGGCTGACGAACGCCAGCCACCCGGCGGCGATCCACCACCACGACACGGGTGTGGTGAAGCCGACGACGTTGCCGACCGCGGCCAGCCCCACCGACCACCGCAGGCCCACCAGGCTCATCAACGGCACCAGCAGCAGCGACTGGAGCACACCGGTCCACCGCGGCGTCGGCGCGACCTCGCGCGTGACGCCCTGGTGGCCGCTCAGCTCGTCCAGCCGCGCGGCCAGCGCGCGCAGCGTGGGGTGCTGGTAGACGTCGTTGACCGAACCGCTGGGGTAGCGGGTCCGGATCGTGGAGACCAGCTGGGCCGCGGCGAGGCTGCCGCCGCCGTTGGCGAAGAAGTCCGCGTCGGGGCCGGCGACCCGGGCGCCCAGGAGCTCCGACCACTGCTCGGCCAGCCACCGCTCGGTGCCGGTGAGGTTCCCGACCGGCGCCGCGACGTCCAGCTCCGGCAGCGGCCACGGCAGCGCGGCCCGGTCCACCTTGCCGGACGTGCGGGTGGGCAGGGTGCCGACGGCGGCCAGCAGGGGCACGAGCGCCGCGGGCAACGCGGTCCGCAACCGGGCCAGCGCGTCGGCCTGGTCGAAGTCCTCGTCCGCGACCACGTACCCGACCAGCACCTGGTTGCCCGCCTTGGTGGTGCGCACGGCCGCGGCGGCGCCCGCGACCGACGGCAGCGCCTGGAGCGCCGCGTCCACCTCGCCGAGCTCGATCCGCCGGCCGCCCAGCTTGACCTGCTCGTCCGCCCGGCCGAGGAACAGCAGGCCCGCGGGCTCCGCGCGGACGAGGTCGCCGCTGCGGTAGGCGCGGTCCCAGCCCAACGCCGGCAGCGGCGCGAACTTCTCGGCGTCCTTGGCCGGGTCGAGGTAGCGGGCCAGGCCCACGCCGCCGATGACCAGCTCACCGGAGCCACCCATCGGCACGGGCGTGCCGGTCGCGTCCACCACGGCCAGTTCCCAGCCGTCCAGGGGCAGCCCGATCCGCACCGGACCGTCACCGGTCAGCCGTGCCGCGCAGGCCACGACGGTCGCCTCGGTCGGGCCGTAGGTGTTCCACACCTCGCGGCCGTCGACGGCGAGCCGTTCGGCCAGCTCCGGCGGGCACGCCTCGCCGCCGAAGATGAGCAGGCGGACGTCGTCCAGGGCGTCCACCGGCCACAGCGCGGCCAGCGTCGGCACCGTGGACACGACCGTGACCTCGCGCTCGACCAGCCACGGTCCCAGGTCGAAACCCGTGCGGACCAGGGCGCGCGGGGCGGGGACCAGGCACGCGCCGTGGCGCCAGGCGAGCCACATCTCCTCGCACGAGGCGTCGAAGGCGACGGACAGGCCCGCGAGCACGCGGTCGTCCGGGCCGATCGGGTCGTCCGGGAGGAACAGTCGGGCCTCGGCGTCCACGAACGCGGCGGCGGCCCGGTGCGAGACCGCGACACCCTTCGGCTTGCCCGTGGAGCCGGACGTGAAGATGATCCACGCGTCGTCGTCCGGCGAGGGAGCGCCGACGAGGCCCATCGGCGTGCCGCGCAGCTCCAGCTCCCCGGTGATGACCGCGCACACGGCGGCTTCGGCGAACACGAGTTCGGCGCGCTCGTCCGGGTCGTCGGCGTCGACGGGCACGTACGCCGCGCCGGCTGTGAGGACCGCCAGCACCGCCACGTACAGGTCCGCGGTCCCGGACGGGACCCTGATGCCGACCCGGTCGCCGGTCCCGATGCCGGCCGCCGCCAGCTCCCGGCTCCGCGCGTCGACCTCGTCCAGGAGCTCCCGGTAGGTCAGCGACGTCGTGCCGTCGTCCAACGCGGGGGAGTGGGGGTGCCGGCGCGCGGTGTCGGCCAGGATCGCGACGAGGGTGCGCTCGGGGGCGGCGGTGCCGGCGCGGAACAGCGCCGGCGTGTCGGTCAGCGTGGGGAATGCGGTGTCGGGGGCGATGGTCACCGACGGGCACCGATGGGGCGAAGTCGCACTGTGAAGTCCTCCAAGAAAACGCCGACCTGCGACTTTACCGGGGATTCACGCGTGCGTCGCGCCGTCGTGACCACGAGTGGGTGGTGTCACACCGAGTAACGGCACCAGGTCGGGCCTGTCAGTCCACAGTAGACTGAGCTGTGCTCCTCGTCCACGAACGACTGGCGGGTGGGCACAGCGGCTCCGCCCAACGTGCCCGAGCAGACCGCCGCCGCGTTCCGGAGCCGGGAGGAGAGGAGCCGCTCGGGGGTGCGGCCCCTCCCCGTCGTCCCCCCCCCCGGGATGCCGGGCGGCGGCCAACCCGCCTGACCCGCCCGGCGTTCGGTCGTCGGGGTGCCGAACACCTCTCAGCTTCGCGCACACGTGCGGAAGTCCGCATCGGCAAACCTCCGTACGTGCCTCCGTATCCGCGATTGCGTGATCATGTCCACCGATCTCCGTACGCTGTCACCGGTAATACGGAGAGCGGTGGATGCGCGGCGGGTGGCGCTCACACGAAAGTGGACGCCGCAGAACCTGATCGCACCACGAGGAGAAGACGTGCAGCTGACCGCGGAGTTCGCCCCGGACCGACAGGCCCTCGTCGGCGGCCCGCTGCGCGGATGGCAACACCACGCCCACGAGGACGAGCTGGCCCGCCGCGGCCCCGTGCACCTCGCCGAGCTGCCCAACGGGCTGGAAGTCCTGGTCACCACCATGGGCCTGGAGGCGACCCGGGCGCTGCTGGGCGACGACCGGCTGGCCAAGGACGCCGCCGGGCTGCGCGCCGCGATGCAGGACCAGTTGGCGCGCAAGGGCAGGCCGACCGACCTGTCGCGGATCATCGGCCCGTCGATGCTCAACACCGACCCGCCGCACCACCGCAGGCTGCGCGCGCTGGTGTCGCAGGCGTTCACGCCGCGCCGCGTCACCGCCCTGCAGCCGGTGGTGGAGAAGACCGCGCGGGACCTGGTCGCTGCCCTGCCGAACGACGCCGACCTGATCGAGGGCCTGGCGTTCCCGCTGCCGCTCGCGGTGATCTGCGACCTGCTCGGCGTGCCCGTCGAGGACCGCGACCAGCTGCACCACTGGACCGCGGCGATGATGACCGAACGGCCCGAGCTCGTGGTGCCCGCCTCCGACGCCATGTTCGGCTACCTGGCCGGCCTGATCGAGTACAAGCGGGACCAGCCGGACGACGCGCTGCTCAGCGGCCTCGTGCAGGCGCAGGTCGACGGCGAGCGGCTGACGCCCGAGGAACTGCTGACCACGGCGATCCTGCTGGTCGTCGCGGGGCACGAGACGACCACCGGTCTCATCGGCAACGCCGCTGTCGCGCTGCTCGCCACGCCGGGCGCGTGGGACGCGGTGGACGAGGACACCGTCGCCGCCGCGGTCGAGGAGGCGGCCCGCTGGGACCCGCCGGTCCGCGTCACGCCGCACTACCGCGCCAAGGTGAACATCGAGCTGCCCGGCGGCGTGATCCCGGAGGGCGCGGTGGTGATGATCGGCCTCGGCACGGCCGGTCGCGACCCGCTGGTGCACGGCCCGACCGCGGACCGGTTCGACCCGACGCGGGCGCAGGTCGGCGGCAACGCGGCGTTGGGGCACGCGGCGTTCGGGCACGGCGTGCACTACTGCCTGGGCCACCTCCTGGCGCGGATCGAGGCACGGGCCGCGCTGGTGGCACTGCGGACGCGGGCGCCCCGGGCCCGGCTGGTGGTGGACCCGTCCGAGCTGGAGCGCGGCGACAAGGTCGTGCCCAACACGTTCGCCTCGGTGCCCGCGCTGCTGGAGCCGTGACCCCTCAGTCCACCAGGCCCCGGCGGTAGGCGTAGACCACGGCCTGCACGCGGTCGCGCAGGTCGAGCTTGGTGAGGATGCGCGACACGTACGTCTTGACGGTCTCGTGGCTGATCACCAGCGCGGCGGCGATCTCGCCGTTGGACCGGCCGTCGGCGATCAGCCGGAGCACCTCCAGCTCACGCGGCGCCAGCGGCACGTCGCCGCGGGCGCCCTCGGCGGGCCGGATCCGGGTGGCGTACCGGCCGACGAGCTGCCGGGTCACCTCGGGGTCCAGCAGCGCCGCGCCGGCGGCGACGGTGCGGATCCCGTGCAGCAGCTGGGCGGGCGGCGCGTCCTTCAGCAGGAACCCGCCCGCTCCCGCGCGCAGCGCCTCGTACACGTACTCGTCCAGGTTGAACGTCGTCACCACGAGCACCTTGACCGGATCCGCCACACCCGCGCCGGCCAGCAGGCGGGTGGCCTCGATGCCGTCGAGGACCGGCATCCGCACGTCCATCACCACCACGTCCGGGCGCAACCGGCCGGCGAGGTCGACCGCGGCCCGCCCGTCACCGCACTCGCCGACCACCTCGAGGTCGGGCTGGGCGTCGATGATCGTCGCGAAGCCGGTGCGGATGAGCGCCTGGTCGTCGCAGACCAGGATCCGGAGCGGCGCCGTCACGACGTCCGGCCGGCGGGGATGCGGGCCCGCACGACGAAGCCGCCGCCGGGTCGACCGCCCGCGTCGAACTCGCCGCCGAGCACGCCGACCCGCTCGCGGAGGCCGATCAGCCCGCGCCCGCTCCCGCCCGGTGACGTGGTGCGCGGACCCTCGGTGGTCACCTCCACGGCGATCTCCCCCTCGTGGTGCCGGACGTGGACCGCGGTGCGGCTGCCGCGGGCGTGCTTGAGCGCGTTCGTCAGCGCCTCCTGCACGACCCGGTAGGCCGTGACCTCGGCGCTGCCGGTCGTCTCGGGCGCAGCGCCCTCCCGGCTGAACTCGACCGGCTGACCGGCCCGCCGGGTCCGCTCGACGAGGGCGTCGAGCTCACCGACGGGGCCCGTGCCCGGGTCGACGCCGTGATCCGGGTTGAGCAGGTCGAGCAGGTGCCGCAGGTCGCCGATGGCCCTTCGGCCGGTGTCGGTCACGGCGGTCAGGGCCTGGTCGAGGCGTTCGGGGGCGGCGGTCAGGTAGCGCGCGGCCTCCGCCTGGACGACCATGGCCGTGACGTGGTGGGTCACCACGTCGTGCAGCTCGCGCGCGATGCGCGTGCGCTCGGCGACCCGGGTGGTCTCGGCGACGTGGCGGCGGCGTTCGGCCTCGGTCGCCCGGAACATCCGCAGCCACGACCCGGCGCCCCACACGATGGCCAGCGTGAGGTAGAACGTCGCGTACCCGAGCACGCCCTCGCCCGGCGCGAGCCGTTCGACCGCGACCGCCAGCGGCACGTACGCCGCGGACAGCAGGACCGCGGTGGTCCTCCGGTGACGTTCCAGGTGCGCGCCCGCGCTCAGCAGCGCGATGGGCAGCGCGGTGCCGGCGACGGTGTGGTAGCCGCGGAGCTGGTCGACGGCGAAGCCGACCGACACCAGGACGAGGCACACCGCGGGCCACCGCCGGCGCACCGCGATCGGCAGGGATTCGAGCGCGATCACCACGACGGTCAGCGCGTCGAAGGGGCGGTGGGGCAGGGCGCCGAGCTGCGTCCCGTAGTCGGTCAGCCCCGGCAGGAACGCCGTGGCGGCGATCAGCAGGGCGAACGGGAGGTCCCGCACCACGACGTCGCAGCGCCGCCACAGGTCCTGAGCCCCGCGGACGCCGATCACCCGGCGAGCGTAGCGGTCGCGAGGGCGCGGTCCGCGCGACGGCGGCGCGGCACGAGGTGGCCGCGGCGGTGGGCCAGCCACAGGAACACGACCGTCAGCGCCGCGCCGGCCGCCACCGCGTACCCGCTCGCCTCGGGACCGAAGGTGCCGCCGGTGAGCAGGGTCGGACCCGAGAGCGTCGAGTCCAGCAGGCCTTCCGTCGTGCCGCTGCCCGAGACCTCCGCGGCGAAGATGCCGCCGAGGGCGAAGTTCCAGCCGAAGTGCAGCCCGATCGGCAGCCACAGGGTGCGGGTGGCGGCGTAGGCGGCGGCGAGCATGAAGCCGGCCTCGATCGCGATGGCGGTCGCGCCCCAGAGCGTCGCGTTCGGGTTGGGGATGTGCGCCAGGCCGAACACCACGCCGGTCAGCACCAACGCGATCCACGTGCCGACGCGCTCCTCCACGACCCGGAACAGGACGCCCCGGAACAGCAGCTCCTCGGTCACGGCGGCGGCGGCCATGAAGCCGAACAACCCCACCATGCCCGTCACCGAGCCGAGGCCGGCGATCGAGTAGCCGCCGAGCCCGGCGATGGTGGCGATGACGGACCCGCACATCACGACACCGATCAGCAGCCCCCGACCGGTCGCGGCGGCGGCTCCGTCCCGGCCCACCTCCGAGGGCGCGCGGTGCTCGGTCCGCCGCACCACCCACGCGTAGACGAGCACGGCGAGCACCGCCGTCGCGACCCCGAGCACCAGCGTGAGCCAGGGGTTGCCCTGCCCGGCGGCGACGGCCTGGTTGCCGACGAGGGCGACCGCGGCGACGGCCAAGAATTGCGGTACCACGCGCATGACGACTCCTCCGTCCGGTGCGCGACCGTTCGGCCGCGCACCGGACGGACGCTACGGATGTGGCGTCGTCGAATCGTCACCGCGCAGTGGACATCCGCTTGTAGCTCGCGCGGGGGACAAGGCGGTCCGCCCGCGCGCACTGCTGTGACCCGGATCATGGTGGAGGTTGACCCGAGGTCGGGGTGCAGGCTCGCCGCAGCGGCACGACGCCGTTCACCACCACGACGCGAAGGAGCGACCACCATGCCCGGCACCCGGTCCGGTCAGGACACGAGCACCCTGCACGACGCCGCCGACGAGACCACTTCGGACGGCCCGGCCGTGACCACTTCGGACGGTCCGACCACCACCGGGCAGGATCGCCCGGAGTTGCGCAAGGCGATGGAGGAGATCGTCGAGTCCGGGTTCGTCGGGGTGTCGGTGCGCGTGCGCGACGAGCGCGGCGAGTGGGTCGGCAGCGCCGGGGCGGCCGAGCTGGGCGGCGCCGCGAAGCCCTCGACCGAAGGGCACGTCCGGATCGGCAGCACCACGAAGACCTTCACCGCGGTCGTGGTGCTGGAGCTGGTGGCCGAGGGCAGGGTCGGGCTGGACCGCCCGGCGGCTGACTACCTGCCCGGCTTCGGGCTGGACGAGCGGATCACGGTGCGGATGTTGTTGCGGCACACCAGCGGGCTGTTCAACTTCAGCGGCGAGGTCTACGACGACGGGACGATCGTGCCGGGGATCGCCATCCCGTACGGCACCACCGGCGGGGAGTGGCTGGACAACCGGTTCCGGACCTACCACCCGCACGAGCTGGTGGAGTCGGCGTTGGCCAAGCCTGCGCGGTTCGAGCCGGGCGCGGGCTGGAGCTACTCCAACACCAACTACGTGCTGGCCCGGCTGCTGGTCGAGAACGTCACCGGCCGTTCGATCGCGGAGGAGACGCACCGGCTGATCGTGGGTCCGCTCGGGCTGTCGGGCACCGTGCTGCCGGGCGCCTCGCCGGAGCTCCCCGAGCCGCACGCCCACGCCTACTACCGGTACGAGGACGCCGGCGAGTCGAAGACGGTCGACGTCACGCGCCAGAACCCGTCCTGGATCTCCGCCGGCGGCGACATGATCTCGACCACCCGGGACCTCCGGAAGTTCCTCTCCGCGCTGCTGGGCGGCGATCTCCTGCCCGCCCCGCTGCTGGCCGAGATGTGCGAGCCGCACCCGACCGGCATCCCCGACATGGACTACGGCCTGGGCGTGTTCGTGCTGGACACGGCCCACGGCACCGTCATCTCCCACAACGGCGCCGCCGCCGGCCACGCGGCGCTGATGTACGGCACACCCGACGGCAGCAGGACCCTGACCGCCGCGCTGAACTGCGTGGACGACGACCGGCTGTCCATCGCGACCGCGTTCCGGACCGCCCAGCGGCGGCTCGTCGACGAGGTGTTCGGCCGCGAGCAGAGCGACCCGGGCCGTCAGGCAGGCTGAGCGGATGACGAGCAGGGTCACGATCGGGCAGGCGGCGGCCTTCGTCGGCGTCACGGTGAAGACGGTGCGGCACTACCACAAGCTCGGCCTGGTCGAGGAGCCGGCGCGGGACGGCTCCGGCTACCGGCGGTACGGGTCGGCCGAGCTGCTGCGGCTGGTGCAGGTCCGGACGCTGGCCGCCGCCGGGGTGCCGCTGGCCGGGATCGGACCCCTGCTCGACGCCGACGCCGCGGTGTTCGCCGCCGCGCTCGTCGCCGTCGAGCGGCAGCTCACCGAGCGGATCGAGGAGTTGACCGCGCGGCGCGACACCGTGCACCGGCTCGCCGACGGCGACCGCGCGCTGCTGCCCGACCGGGCGGTGGCGCTGCTGGAGCGGATGGGCGGCCTCGGGTTCCCCGAGGCGGAGGTGGCGGCCACCAGGGAGGGCTGGGTGCTGGCCAGGGCCCTGGTGCCGGAGGGCTTCGACGACTACCTCACCGATTTCGAGCAGGCCCTCGACGACACCCGGCTGGTCGACCTGACCAGGCGTGCGGCCGACGCCGCGACCTGGGCGCCCGACGACCCCCGCATCGCCGACCTCGCCACCGCCGTGGCCGACCACTACCTCGCCGACCCCGCGTTGCTGAAGACCGTGACCGGCCTGCGCGCCCGCACCGACGCCGCGACCCGGTACGCGCTGATCGCCCACCACGGCGAGGAGCCGACACCGGCCGCGGCACGGCTGACCGCGCTGTTCGAGGCGAAGCTCCGCGCGGCCGGCGTCCAGATCCCCCGACCGGGCTAGTCGGCCATGCTCGCCAGCAGTGAGATCAGCTGGTGGCGGCTGCTGATCTCGAGCTTGCGGTAGATCCGGGTCAGGTGCGTGTGCACGGTCGCGGGGGAGATCACCAGCCTGGTGGCCACCTCCGGGTTGGACAGGCCGTCGCCGACCAGCTTGGCCACGTTCCACTCGGCCGGGGTCAGGCCGCCCGGACGGCGGTCGGGCTCCGGCGTCGGCACCTCGTCGAGCACGACGGCCAGCGCCTGCTCCACCGACTCCGCCGGCCCCGCGTACGCCCGCGCGTACTCGTCGTCGCCGAGCACCGCCTTGGCCCGTGCCACGGCCTGCGCGGTGACCCACGCGAACGGCACCAGGCCGTCCACCCGGACTCCGGTCACCCGGTGCAACCCGTGCGCCAGCCCCAGCATCCGGGCGGCGGCGGAACCGTCGCCGGCCCGCGAGTGCGCCCACCCCAACGCCTCGATCGACCACAGCGGACCCCACTTGTCGCGGATCTCCCGCTGCACCCGCAGGCCTTCCATCAGCACGTCCAGCGCGCCCACCGGGTCGCCCCACCGCGTCTGCACCACACCGCGGCACCAGTGCGCCCAGCTGATGCCCCACAGCGCGCCGAGCCGCTCGCACTCGGCGTGGAACTCCTCGGCCGCGTTCTCGGCCTGCTCGCGGGAACCGAGCAGCACCAGCGACACGGTCAGCATGATGTGCGCGAGGTGGTGGTCCACCGCGAACGCGGGCCCGAGCGCGCCGAACTCCTCGTGCGCCTGCCGCAACAACTCGACACCGTCGACCGCGCCCAGCGCCAGCACGGCGTACGCGCCGCGCACGAACGTCACCGCCGGCACCGGCCCGCCCACCTCGCGGGCCATGGCGTCGGCCTCGTCCACCCGCCGCGCGACGAGCTCCCGCTCCACGCCGAGGCACAGCGCGATCCACGCGTCGAGGGCGATGGCGCTGGCCCGCAACGGGTCCGCGGTCGGCGGCGTGGCGGCGAGCGCGCGTCCCAGCCACAGCCGTTCTTCGGGTAATCGACCGGCGTAGGTGTACCAGCGGGTGCGGGCCAGGTCGACGCTCATCAGCAGGCCGGCGTGCGCGGTGCCGGGGTCGCGGATCAGGTCGTTGAGCACCACGCGGTGGTTGGCCATGTCCGCGTCGACCGCCGCCAGCAGCGCGGCCTCGTTGTGCCCGGCGAACGACTCGGCCAGCCGGGCGGCCTCGCGCCGGAAGTAGTCCTGGTGCCGCTGCCGCACGTCGTCGACCTCGCCGGCGGAGCGCAGCCGGGCCGCGCCGTGCTGCCGCAACGGCTCCAGCAGGTGGTAGCGGCTGCGGTCGGCGGACGGCAGCGCGATCGACTTGTCCAGCAGCCCGGCCAGCGCGTCGGCGACCTGGTCGACGGGCAGCCCGTCGCCCGCGCACACGGCCTCCGCGGCGGTCAGGCTGAACCCTCCCTCGAACACCGACAACCGCGCCCACAGCAGGCGTTCGGCGGACGTGCAGTGCGCGTGGCTCCAGTCGATGAGCGCGGCCATGGTCTGGTGGTGCTCGACCGCGGTCGTGTCGTTGGCGGTGAGCACGCGCATCACGTCGTCGAGCCGGTCGGCCAGCAACGACACCGGCATGGAGCGCATCCGCACCACGGCCTGCTCGATGGCCAGCGGGATGCCCGACACGCGGCGCAGCACGCGCACCACGTCCGGCCAGTTCTCCGGCGTCACCTGCCAGCCCGGCACGCTCGCCTCGGCCCGGTCCACCAGCAACGCCACGGACTCGTGGTCGAGGTCCATCGGCGCGTCCTCGGCGGGCACGTCCAGCGGCGGCACCATCACCAGCACCTCGCCGGGCACCCGCAGCCGGGCCCGGCTGGTGGCGAGCACCCGCACGCCGGGCGCGGCGCCGAGCACCGCGCGCACCAGCCGCGCGACCGGCTCGACCAGGTGCTCGCAGTTGTCCAGCACGAGCAGCACCTGCCGCGGCCGCAGGTAGTCGACCAACGTCTCCAACGGCGTCGTGGTCGCCTGGTCCGGCACGCCGACGGCGCTCAGCACCACCTGCGCCAACAACTCCGGGTCGCCGCCGCGCGCGGACGCCAGCTCGATCACCCGGACGCCGTCGTCGTACGCGCGCTGCACCTGCGCCGCGAGTTCCAGCGCCAGCCGGGTCTTGCCGCCGCCGCCCACGCCCGTGAGCGTGATGAGCGGTGCGAGCCCCATCCGCCGGCGCAGCTCGGCCAGCAGATCCTTGCGGCCGACGAACGAACTCAGCGCCCGCGGCACCACACCGACTCCCGCTGCCCGCTCGGTCATCCGGACACCGTACGACATCGGCGTGTGCGCGTCCCGTGAGCTCGACGAAGCGACGTACGGGCGAACCGCTGTGCAAAGACTTGCAAAGGCCGCCCGACATCCGGCCACGTCAAGCCGTTTACACCCTCCTCCGGCCGGGTCTGGCCTGCAGACAATTGCACGACCTTGCGCAACGAAGCGCGACGGGAGCAGTGATTGCGAGCGAGATCGCGACGACCGACCGCCTTCCTCGTGGTCCTCGGCCTGACCGGGGCGGCGTGGACCGCGCCGGGCAGTTCCGCCGAGGGCGGGACGACCACGCCGGCCGCCGCCACGGCGGCGAGCAGCACTACGGTCTTCTACCGCCTGCCTTCGGGGTGGCCGGTCGCCAACGTGCACTACCAGCCGCGCAACGGCCCGTGGACCGCCGTGCCGGGCGAGCGCATGGCACCGGCGGCGTGCGCGGGCTGGGCGCGCCGAACCGTGCCGCTGGGCGACGCCACCGGTCTGGTCGCGGTGTTCACCAACGGCTCCGGCACCCGGGACAACAACGACGGGCGGAACTACGGCCTCGGCACGGGTGACGTCACGGTCGCCGCCGGCGTGGTCGGCGTCGGCGACCCGTGCGGTCCCGGGCCCGATCCCGGCCCGGACCCCCGAGCCGACGAACAACACGGAGGTCTACTACTCCACCAAGACCCGCGCCTGGACCGGGGCCCGGATCCACTACCAGCCGGCTCGGTGGACAGCTTCGCGCTGGTCGCGATCTCGGGTTCGGCGACGTTCACCGGCGTGCCCGACGGCACGTACCGCGACGCGGTCACCGGTGGCACGAGGACCGTCACCACCGGCTCGCTGACCGCGAACCCGGGCGGGAAGGGCAACGCGCGGGTCTACGTGCTGGACCTGCCGGGCAACCCGGAGACGGGCGCGGTCGTGCACCGGCGGAGCCACGTCGTGCGCCATCCCCGGGCTCCGCACCGCCGGCTCCGGGCCCGTCGCCCCGCCACCGTGCCCCGCGGCCCCGGTCAGGCCCAGGCCAGCACCGACTCCACCTCGACGTCGAGCTCGGACACCGGGATGTGGCCGAACTGCTCCACCACGACCCGGCCATCACGGCGCCGCCACGTGCCGCGCACCTCGCCGTCCACGACGACGTGCGGGCCCACGGTCCGCACCAGGGGCGCGTGCCGGGGGTCGAGCAGCAGGGTTCGGTCGGAGTAGCCGAGCAGGAACGTGTCGAACGGCCCGAGGAGGCGGACCGTGCCGTCGAGGTCGGCGGCGTCGGTGGTCGGCAGCTGCCAGCCGTGCTCGCCCTGCACCAGCTCGTCGGCGGGGAACGCGGCGCGCACCTCGACCTCCGGCAGGCCGCTCCACGCGGTGAAGTCCTCGACCGTCGCGGGGCCGTAGGCGCGCAGGTAGCGGCGGACCAGCTCGGCGACGCCGCGCGGCTCGTCGTCGGCGAGGGGGAGCAGCCGGTAGGTCGACTCGCCCGCGCCGACCACGCCCATGTTGGCGGCGTAGGCCAGCAGGTAGGCGGGCGCGGGGGTGGCCGGGTCGAGCGCCACGCCGGCGCCGGCGAGCCGGGCGACGACCTGCGGCCTGGTCAGCGGTTCGGTCAGCACGTCCCGCAAGGCGTCCAGCGCCCGCGCGCACACGTCGTCGGTCAGGCCGAGCTCCAGCCGCCGACGCCGGGACCGGGCCACGTTCACCGGGCCGAGCAGCGCCACCAGCCAGCCGGCGTCCTCCCGGCGCAGCAGGTGCACCGCACCCCGCATCGCGCACGTCCGCACGACGTCACCGGCGTCGAGCGCGGCACGCAGGTCGGCGGGCGTCACGCCGGTGGTGCGGGCCCGCACGGCGAGCCCCGCGGCCGTGGTGTCCTGCGCCTGCACGGCGAGCACGTCGCGCAGCAGGTCGGGCAGCGACCGGGCGGGGGTCGTCAGGCGCTGCGCCCGCATGCGCAGCGCCCTCGCCCGACCGGCGGTCACCTCGGCCCCGCGCCCGTCGAGCCGCGCACCACGAGCTCGGGCAGGAAGACGAACTCCGCGTGCGGAGCGGGCGTGCCGCCGATCTCCTCCAGCAACGCGTTGACCGCGGCCTGGCCCATCGCCTCGACGGGCTGGCGCAACGTGGTCAGCGGCGGGTCCGCGAACACGATCAGCGGCGAGTCGTCGAACCCGACCACGGACACGTCCTGGGGCACGCTCAGCCCGCGCTGCCGTGCCGCCCGGATCGCGCCGAACGCCATCAGGTCGCTGCCGCACACGATCGCCGTGCACCCCTTGTCCAGCAACGCCGTCGCCGCGGACTGCCCGCCCTCGACGGTGAACAGCGAGTGCTGCACCAGCGCCTCGGCCTGCTCGGCGGTGTAGGGGAGCGCGGTGCGCACGTGCTGCACGAAACCCTCGATCTTGCGCAGCACCGGCACGAACCGGCGCGGCCCGACGGCCAGGCCGATGCGCTCGTGCCCCAGCTCCACCAGGTGCGACACCGCCAGCCGCATGGCCGCGCGGTCGTCGGTCGACATGAACGGCGCGGAGATCTTCTCCGTGTAGCCGTTGATCATGACGAACGGGATGCCGCGCCCGGCCAGCTTGGTGTAGCGGCCCATGTCCGCGGTGGAGTCGGCGTGCAGGCCGGAGACGAACACGATGCCGGCCACGCCCCGGTCCACCAGCATGTCGGTCAGCTGGTCCTCGGTCGACCCGCCCGGCGTCTGCGTGCACAGCAGCGGCGTGTAGCCCGCGCTGGTCAGCACCTGCTCCACGACCTGCGCGAGGGCGGGGAAGATCGGGTTGCCCAGCTCGGGGGTGATCAGCCCGATGAGCCCGGCGCTGCGCTGCCGCAAGCGCGGTGGTCGTTCGTAGCCGAGCAGGTCCATCGCGGCCACCACCGCCTGGCGGGTGGCCGCCGACACGCCGGACTTGCCGTTGAAGACCCGGCTGACGGTCGCCTCGCTCACCCCGGCCTGCGCGGCGATGTCGCTCAACCGGGCGGTCACGCCCTCCATGCGGGTTCCTTCCGTCGCGGCGGCACGCGCACAAGAAGGAAAGTCCTTGCAAAGCCTTTCAGCAAGACCTTGACAGTCACGGTTCGGGGGCCAACCCCGCCGAACCGAGGCAGAGGGCGGCCTGGCGGGCTCCGGCGGCCATCGCACCGGCGACGTCGGCCCCCGCGAGGTGGGCGACCAGGAAGCCCGAGAAGAAGGCGTCACCGGCGCCGTTGGTGTCCACGACCTCCTCGATCGGCACGGCCGGCACGTGGTGGACGGCCCCGTGGACCACGGCCACCGCGCCCTCGGCACCGAGCGTGGCGACCGCGGGCTTGTCGAGCGACTCGAGGAACACCAGCAGCGCGTCGCGATCGGTGAAGGCGTCGTCGTTGAGGAACACGCGGTCGGCCGCGTCGAGGAAGTCCCGGTGGAACTCGGCGACGCCGTCGTAGTCGTGCAGGTCACACCACACCGGCACGCCGGCCGCGCGGGCGGCGGGGAGCAGGGGACGGGCGTGGTCGGCGAGGTCGATCACCGCCACGTCGGCCGCCGCCAGCGCGGCCAGCGCGCGTCCGTCGTGCCCGGCCCGGGGGAGCCGGGGGAGTTCGAGGTAGATCGACACCCGCCCGCCGTGCGGGTCCATCAGGTTGAGGTGCTGCTCGGTGGGGGTGTCGACCACCTCGGCGATCACCCGCACCCCGGCCCGGTCGAGCACGTCGAGCACCGACCGCCCGGCCTCGTCGTCACCGACGACGGTCCGCAGCGTGACGTCCGCGCCGAGCGAGGCGAGGTTCAGCGCCTTGCCCGCCGACGTGCCGCCGACCGCCGTGCGGTGGCCGGTGGCGAACGCGGTGTGCGGCCGCGCCGGCGGCAACCGGTCGAGCGCGACCAGCCGGTTCCACGACACCGGCCCCGCGACGAACACCTTCGGCTTGTGCATGCGCGCCAGTGTGCGCGGTGATCACCAAGCCGGCCAACGACGAGGAGTGCCCCGCCGCAAGTTCTGTCTTACCTATCTCTATAGCTTCAGTGTTGACCGAAAATAAGGAGCGATCCTCATGTGCTTCGCGATATTCGGCGGCACCGCGCTGCGGATCAGCGGCGGCGCCGTCACCGGGAACGCCGCCGTCGACGGTGGCGTGGGTGGTTCCGGTGGCGTCGACGGTGGCGTGGGTGGTTCCGGTGGCGTCGACGGTGGCGTGGGTGGTTCCGGTGGCGTCGACGGTGGCGTGGGTGGCACCGGCGGTGGTGTGGACGTCGGTGGCCGGGCAGGTCAGTCGCTGAGCCCTGCCGTCACCGGCGTCAGGATCACGGCCAACCGGGCGGGCCGGGGCGGTGACGCCGGGCCCGGCGGCTACACCGGTCGGGCCGGGTTCGGCGGCAGCGGCGGCGGGATCGCCGTGTACAGCGAGACGCTCACCCTCGGCGGCAGCTGGGTCAGCGCCAACGCCGCGGGCGCGGCTGGCGCGGGGTGGTCCCCCTGGCCGGGCTCCGGCGGCGGCATCGACACCTTGGACGCGCGCGTCACGGTGGTCGACGGGACCGTGGTGACCGGGAACCGGCCGGACAACTGCGGTTCCGCGGCCGACGTGCCCGGCTGCGTCAACGTCCCGGTCGCCCGGGCCCAGCGCGCCGACCCCGCCGCCGGTCGCGACCTCCGGGTCGAAGGTCTCACCCGCGCGGCCCGGGCCGCGTCGGTCACGGCGGGGTAGTCCGTCCCGTGCCCGACCGCGATCACCGGTCGGGCACGGGACGTCACCACGTCAGAACTCGACGTCCAGCGAGTTCAGCCGGTGCCCGAGCGGCGGGACGGGGGAGCGGTCGAGCGCGTCGTACGCCGGGCGCAGGTCGGGGAAGCGGTCGAGCAGGACCCGGAAGCACTCGTCGGCCTCGGTCCGGGCCAGGGCCGCGCCGAGGCAGTAGAACGCGCCGAGCCCGAACGCGGTGTGCCGGTTGGGCCTGCGGGTGATGTCGAACCGGTCGGGGTCGGCGAACACCTCGGGGTCGCGGTTGCCGGCCATCATCGCCAGGTAGAACCGCGTGCCCGCGGGCAGGTCGTGGCCGCCGACCTCGACGGGCGCGGTGCTCTCGCGGACGATCAGGGACGCCGGCCCGTCGCAGCGCAGCATCTCCTCGATCGCGGCGGGGGTGAGGTCGGGGTCGGCCTTGAGCCGGGCCAGCTCGTCGGGGTGCTCCAGCAGGAGCACCAGGCCGTTGGCGATGAGCCCGGCGGTCGTCTCGTGGCCTGCGAACAGCAGCAGCACGCAGTTGGCCACGATCTCGTCCTCGGTGACCAGGCCCTCGCGCTCGGCGCCGACGAACATGCTGATCAGGTCCTCGCGCGGCTCGGCCCGGCGTTGCCGGACGAGGCCGCGGACGTACTCCTCCATCTCCAGCACGCTGCGCTGGGACTGCCGGAGCCGGTCGAAGTCGGCGAGCTGGAAGATCGCCACGATGTCGCGCGACCAGGCCTGGAGCTGTTCGCGTTCCGAGGTGGGCATGCCCAGCATCTCGGCGATCACGTTGGCGGGCAACGGGTACGCGAGGTCGGTGACGACGTCCATCCGGCCGCGTTGCGCCACGGCGTCGAGCAGTTCGGTGGTGAGCTCGCGGATCCTGGGCCGTAAGCCGTTGACGGTGGCGGGGGTGAAGTAGCGCTTGAGCAGCTGCTGGAACCGCACGTGGTCGGCTTCGACGGTGTGCCCCATCCACAGGTGCATGGACTGGCGCAGCGGGAGCAGCTCGTCCTGCTCGGCCTGGCTGAACGTGGACAGGCCCTGGGCCATGTTGGCGGGGGAGAGGCGGCGGTCCTTGAGCGCGGCCACGATGTCGGCGTGCCGGGTGAGCAGGTAGGCGTCGAGCTGGGGGAGGTGGCCGACGGGGCTCTCGGCGCGGATGCGGTGCAGCAGCGGCATCGGGTCCGCCACCGCCTCGGGGGTGAACAGGTCGTAGGACTGGACGGCAACGGCTGAGTCGCTCATGGCTGCCAGTCTGTCCCGAGGCCTGGTCGGCCGGCGACCACCGGCCGACCAGGCTATCTTTCTTATCTCAATAACTTCAGTGTTGACTAAAACAAACCATCACACATCATGTCACGCTGACAGCGACACACCAAAAACAGCAAGGAGCCGAGCATCCGGCTACGCCTGGTCGGACCACCAGTTGCGGCCGGTGTCGGGCAGGGTGGAGATCGGGTCGTAGTAGGGGTAGCGGCGGTCGAGGGCTTCGGGGTCCTCGAGCTCGATGCCGGTGCGGTAGTTCTTGGTCCAGTAGGAGATGCCGAGCTCGCGGTCGTACTCGTGGAGCTGGTGGACCCACCTCTTGCCGACGTAGGGGACGTCGCAGACGATGCGCGGCGTGGCGTAGCCGGGCAGGTAGCCCATGATCGCGTGCTGGAGCTCCTGCGCTTCCCAGACGGCGACGCGCCAGTGCTCGGCGTTGGGGATCATGTCGCACATGTAGAAGTAGTACGGCAGGATGTTCGCCTCGCCCTGGAGCGCGAAGCAGAGGTCGAGCAGGTCTTCCGGGGTGGCGTTGACGCCCTTCATGAGCACGCCTTGGTTGCGGACGTCGCGGACGCCGACTTCGAGGGCGGTGCGGGCGGCTTCGGCGACGAGGGGTGTCACGGACTGCACGTGGTTGACGTGGGTGTGGATGGCGAGGTTGACGCCGCGGCGGCCGGCGGTGCGGGCGACGCGTTCGAGGCCTTCGACGACCTTGGGCTGGAGCCAGTGCTGGGGTAGTCCGGCGAGGGCTTTGGTGGCGAGGCGGACGTCGCGGACGGTGTCGATGTCGAGCAGTCGCATGAGGAACGACTCGAGTTGGGGCCAGGGGACGTTGGCGACGTCGCCGCCGGAGACGACGACGTCGCGGACGCCGGGTGTGCGCTTGAGGTAGTCGATCATCTGGTCTTGGCGGTCGACGGGTTTGAGCGCGAGCTTGTGCTTCTGGACCTGGGGGGTGGAGTTGCCGACGAGGTCCATGCGGGTGCAGTGGCCGCAGTACTGGGGGCAGGTGGAGACGAGTTCGGCGAGGACCTTGGTGGGGTAGCGGTGGGTGAGGCCTTCGACGACCCACATCTCGGCTTCGTGGAGGGAGTCGCGGGCGGAGTGGGGGTGGCTGGGCCAGTGGGGGTCGCGGTCGGATCGGACGGGGAGCATGTAGCGGCGGATGGGGTCGGCGAAGAAGGCTTCGGTGAACGCCTCGGGGTCGAGTGGGGCGTCCGGTGCGGTGGTGTTGAGCATCTGGGGTGGCAGGAGCATGGACATGGTGGCGGAGTGCTGCTGGTCGGCGGCCAGTTCGTCGTAGAACCGGTCGGTGAGCAGGTCGCCCATGAGGGTGCGCAGCTGCTTGGGGTTCTTGACGCAGTTGGCGCGTTGCCACTGGGCGTCGCGCCACTGGGCGTCGGTGGTGTCGCGCCAGCCGGGGAAGCGGCGCCAGTCGGGTTCGACCAGCTCTTGGCGCACGTAGGTGTAGGGCTGGAGGTCGGCCCGGTGTGGCGTGGGGGTGACCTCGTGCAGCGCAGTCATCCATGCTCCCTGTTGGTCGAGTGGCGTGAAGATATGCTGCCAGATGACCTCTTGGCCGTAAATATTTCGGCGGGGAGCGTTTCGGGGTGTTCGTGCGTTGGGATGGGTATGCGTGTGTTCGCGGTACTGCTGGTCGGTCTGGCCGTGGAGGTCACGGTCCTGGTGGCGGCGTTCGGGGCGTGGGGTCTGCTGCCGACCCTGGGTCTGCTGCTGCTGGGCGGGGTGGTGGGTCTGGTGTTGATGCGTCGTGAGGGCGCGCGGGCGGTGGCGGCGTTCTCGGAGGCGGTGCGGACGCGTCGGGCGCCGCACCAGGAGCTCGCGGACGGGGTGTTGATCGCGGCGGCGGCGTTCTTGATCATCTTGCCGGGGTTCGTGAGCGACGTGGTGGGGTTGTTCCTGTTGTTCACGCCGACGCGGCGGTTGCTGAGCAGGCGGATCGCGCGGCGTGCGGAGGAGCGCGAGCGGGCGATGGTGTTGAACGTGCGGTACGGGCAGCATCCGATGGCGGGTGGTGTGGTGGTGGACGGTGATGTGGTGGACGTGCGGCCGGAGTCGTCGTCGGATCGGCCGGAGTTGACCTGATCGGGTGTGGCCGGCGGTTTCGCGCTGCCGGGTGGTGGGGTGGTTCCTACGCTTCGCCCTGGTTTCGTTCCCAGGGAGAGGTGTGGTCATGTCGGGCGATCTGCGGATGGACAACGTCGACCGGGCTTTCGCGGTGTTCGACGTGGACGGTGACGGTGTGGTCGGTTGGGAGGACTTCTCGGCGACGGCTCGTGGGGTGGGTCGGGAGTTCGGGTTGGGGGTGGAGTCGCCGGAGGTGAGGAATCTGGTGGCGGCGTACCGGGAGGTGTGGGAGTACGTCGCGGGGGCGGATCTGGACGCGGACGGTGTGGTGAGCCGGGGTGAGTTCCGGGAGGCGCACGAGTCGGGGCGGTTGTCGGCGGGTGAGTTGGTGGAGAGGTGGTTGGTGGCGTCGGCTCGGAACTTCGAGTTGGCGGATCGTGATGGTGACGGTGCGCTGGACGGGAGTGAGTTCGCGGGGATCTATCGGGGTTCGGGTGTGACGGATCCGCAGGTGGCGGCGATCGCGTTCGCGGGGATGGACGTGGATGGCGATGGTCGGGTGGATCGGGCGGAGTTCCAGGCGCACGTGCGGGGTTTCTTCACGGCTGAGGACGCGTCGGTGAAGGGTGCGCGGATGTTGAGCGGGGGCTGAGCGGGTCGGTCGGGGTGTCGCCGGGGGGTGGCCTGGGTATGTGAGACGGCATGACCGTCATCGGTGTGCACGCGTCTCATGAGCAGGTCCACCCCTCCGCGTTGTTGGCGGCGGTGCGGCGGGCGGAGGAGGTGGGGTTCGACGCGGCGATGAGTTCGGACCACTTCTCGCCGTGGAGTGCGAGGCAGGGGCAGAGCGCGTTCGCGTGGTCGTGGTTGGGTGCGGCGCTGGAGGCGACGGGGTTGCCGTTCGGGGTGGTGAACGCGCCTGGTCAGCGGTATCACCCGGCGATCATCGCGCAGGCGATCGGGACGTTGGGTGCGATGTACCCGGGTCGGTTCTGGGCGGCGTTGGGCAGTGGTGAGGCGAGCAACGAGCACATCACGGGTGGTGGGTGGCCGCGCAAGGAGGTGCGGAACGCGCGGTTGTTGGAGTGCGTGGAGGTGATCCGCGCGTTGTTGGCGGGGGAGGAGGTCAGTCACGACGGTCTGGTGCGGGTGGATCGGGCGCGGTTGTGGACGAGACCGGTTGAGCCTCCGTTGTTGATCGGCGCGGCGGTCAGCGAGGAGACGGCGCGGTGGTGTGCGGGGTGGGCGGACGGGTTGATCACGGTGAACGCGCCGCCCGCGCGGTTGGAGCGGATGGTGGCGGCTTACCGGGACGCGGGTGGTCGGGGGAAGTTGCACCTCCAGGTGCACTTGAGCTGGGCGGGGACGGACGAGGAGGCGCGGGCGGTCGCGCACGAGCAGTGGCGGAGCAACGTGTTCGGGCCGCCGGTGTGCTGGGACTTGGACACGGCGGAGCACTTCGACGTGGTGTCGGAGCACGTGGGGGTGGAGCGGGTGGCGGAGGTGGTGAACGTGTCGTCGGATCTGGGGTGGCACGCGAAGACGATCCGGGGTTATGCGGATCTGGGGTTCGAGGAGATCTACCTGCACCACGTGGGTCAGGAGCAGGAGCGTTTCCTGGACGCGTTCGGTGAGCGGGTTCTGTCGGAGGTGCGGGCGTGAAGCTGACCCGGACGGCGGACCTGTGGTGGAAGAACGCTGTGGTGTACTGCTTGGACGTGGAGACGTTCCACGATTCGAACGGTGACGGTCACGGTGATTTCCGGGGGTTGATCGACAAGATCGACCACTTGCACCGGTTGGGTGTGACGTGTTTGTGGTTGATGCCGTTCTTCCCGACGCCGGATCGGGATGACGGGTATGACATCACGGATTTCTACAACGTGGATCCGCGGTTGGGGACGTTGGGTGATTTCGCGGAGTTCGTGCGGACGGCGCGGGACCGGGGGATGCGGGTGATCGCGGACCTGGTGGTGAACCACACGTCGGATCAGCACCCGTGGTTCCAGGCGGCGCGTGATCCGGGGAGTGATTTCCACGACTGGTACGTGTGGGCGGACAAGCCGCCGGCGGACGCGCACGAGGGTGTGGTGTTCCCGGACAAGGAGACGTCGCTGTGGACTTACGACCGGAAGGCGAAGCGGTACTACCTGCACCGGTTCTACCGGCACCAGCCTGATCTGAACGTGGCGAACCCGGCGGTGCGGGATGAGATCGCGCGGGTGATGGGGTTCTGGATGGAGTTGGGGTTGTCGGGGTTCCGGGTGGACGCGGTGCCGTTCTTGTTGGAGGCGCCGGTGGAGGCGTTGCCGGATCCGCACGACTACCTGGCGGATCTGCGGGCGTTCTTGTCGCGGCGCAACGGTGAGGCGATCCTGTTGGGTGAGGTGAACCTGCCGTACACGGAGGCGATGGCGTTCTTCGGCGGGTCCGATGGTGTGGGCGACGAGTTGCACATGTGTTTCGACTTCATCGGGATGCAGCAGATGTACTTGTCGTTGGCGCGGATGGACGCGAGTCCGCTGACGCATGCGTTGAAGGAGCGGCCGGCTCCGCCGCGTGATTGTCATTGGGCGACGTTCGTGCGCAATCACGACGAGTTGACGTTGGACAAGTTGACGGAGCCGGAGCGGCAGGAGGTGTTCGCGGCGTTCGGTCCGGAGGAGGACATGCAGCTGTACGGGCGGGGTCTGCGTCGGCGGTTGCCGTCGATGTTGGAGGGGGACCTGGGTCGGATCAAGATGGTGTACAGCTTGTTGTTCTCGTTGCCGGGTACGCCGGTGTTGTTCTACGGCGAGGAGGTCGGGATGACCGAGGACTTGTCGTTGGAGGGCCGGTTGGCGGTGCGGACGCCGATGTGGTGGGACGCGGTGGACGGGCAGCGTCGGGATCCCGACTCGTTGTTGGGGTGGACGCGGTTGTTGGTGGAGCGTTATCGGGAGTGTCCGGAGTTGGCGTGGGGGACGTTCTCGACGATCGACACGGCGGAGCCGTCGGTGTTCGCGCACCGGTGTGAGATCGACGGTGGTGTGGTGGTGGCGGTGCACAACTTCGCCGATCGGGACGTGGTGGTGGAGGTGCCGAAGGTGGACGGTGTGCTGACCGATCTGCTGGTGGACGGGACGGTGACGCCGAAGAAGGACGGCACGGCGGTGGTGGAGTTGGGTCCGTACGGGTGTCGGTGGTTCCGTCAGGTGAGCCGGTAGTCCTGGGCCGGTGACTGGTAGCGGTGAGCCGGTAGCCGCAGTCGGGCCGGTCGGTGGTGCCGCAGGGTCCGACCGGCTCGACCGGTCGTCCTCGTGCCCGGCCCGGGTGATCTTCCGGGCCGGGCACCTTCGTCGTTCGTAGTGCGTCCCTTGCGGAATCTTGCCCGTTCACGTGAAGATATCCCGGTCCAGAGCCTTTCGACCGGAGGATTTCCATGACGTCGCCGTACGGTCTGCATCGCGTCCTCGAACCCGCCGGGGTGCTGCCGCAGCAGGCCCGCCGGTTGGACGCGACCGCGGTGTGCGGGCCGGACGAGGTCCTGGTCGACGTCTCCCGGCTCAACCTCGACGCCGCGTCCTACCGGCAGTTGCGCGAGGAGCACGGTGTCGCCGGTGTCCGGCGGGCCGTGCTGGACATCGTCGCCGACCGCGGCAAGATGCAGAACCCGGTGACGGGTTCGGGCGGCATGCTGCTGGGCACCGTCCGCGAGGTCGGGCCCCGTTCGCCGCTGGGGCTGCGGGTGGGCGACCGGGTGGCGACCCTGGTGTCGCTCACCCTCACCCCGCTGCGCATCACCGACGGTTTGGCCGCGTGGGACGGCGCGGACGAGCAGGTGCCGTGCGAGGGGACGGCGGTGCTGTTCGGCCGTTCCATCGCCGCCGTGCTGCCCGACGACCTGCCCGAGCAGCTCGCCTTGTCGGTGTTGGACGTGTGCGGCGCGCCCGCGTTGACCGATCGGGTCGTCCGTCGTCGTCACGCGTCGTCGGTGCTGGTGCTGGGCGGCGGGGGCAAGTCGGGGTCGTTGTCGTTGGCCGCGGCGCGTCGTGCCGGGGCGTCCCGGCTCGTGGCGTTGGTGCCCACCGGGGGTGAGGCCGCCGCGGTGCGCTCCGCGGGTTTGGCGGACAGCGTGGTCGTCGCCGACGCCCGCGATCCGCTCGCCGTGGCCGAGGCGGTCGGCGAGCGGGTGGACGTGACCGTGGTGTGCGTGGACGTGCCCGGCTGCGAGCACGGTGCGATCCTGGCCACCGCCGATGGCGGCACGGTCGTGTTCTTCTCCATGGCGACGTCGTTCCCGGCCGCCGCGCTGGGCGCCGAAGGTCTCGCCGCGGATGTGGAGATGCTCGTCGGCAACGGCTACGTGCCAGGTCACGCCGCGTTCGCCCTGGACCTGCTGCGTGGTGAACCTGCCGTGCGGGCGTTGTTCGAGCACCGGCAGACTCAGCAGGCGTGACTACCGTGAACGGCGCCCCCGAGGCGACGCGCCTGCTCGTGGGGGGACGCATCCACTCCCCGACCGCCCCCGACGCCACCGCCATGGCGATCAGCGGCGGCACCGTCGTGTGGCTGGGCCAGGACGGTGCCGGCCGTGCCCTGCACCCCGACGCCGAGGTGACCGACCTGCGCGGCGCGTTCGTCGCCCCCGCGTTCGTGGACGCCCACGTGCACGCCACGTCCGCGGGGTTGCTGCTCACCGGGTTGGACCTCACCGGTTGCCGTTGTCTGGCCGAGCTGCTCGACGCCGTGCGCGCCGCGGAGGGCCCGGTGGTCTGGGGCCACGGGTGGGACGAGACCCGGTGGCCGGAGAACCGGCCGCCGACCCGCGCGGAACTCGACGACGCGGCCCGGGGCGCGCGGGTCTACCTGTCCCGCATCGACGTGCACTCCGCTGTGGTGTCGACCGCGCTGCTCGACCTCGCCCCGGAGGCCCGGGCCGCCGACGGGTGGACGCCCGACGGGCCGCTGTCGCGCGCGGCGCACCACCACGTGCGGCGGGCCGCGAAGGACGCGATCCCCGTGGACCGGCGTCGCGCCGCCCAGCGGGCGTTCCTGGAGCACGCCGCGTCGCGCGGTATCGCGGCGGTGCACGAATGCGCGGGACCCGACATCTCCAGCCGCGACGACCTGGCCGACCTGCTCGCCACCGACCTGCTCGACGTCGCCGGTTACTGGGGCGGTCTCGACCCGGTCGACCTGCCCGTGCGGGGTCTGGCGGGCGACCTGTTCGTCGACGGCGCGTTGGGTTCCCGCACCGCCGCCCTGTGCGAGCCCTATGCCGACGCCGACACCACCGGCGCCCTCTACCTCGATGCCGACGCCGTCGCCGAGCACCTGATCGCCTGCACCCGGGCCGGGATCCAGGGCGGGTTCCACGTGATCGGCGACGCCGCCGTCGCCGCGGTCGTCGACGGCTTCGCCCGTGCCGCCGACGTGGTCGGCGCTCCCGCGCTGGCCGCCCGCCGGCACCGGCTCGAGCACCTGGAGATGATCACGTCCGAGCAGGCCGCGCGCCTGGGTTCCTGGGGTGTCGTCGCCTCCGTGCAACCCCTCTTCGACCGTGAGTGGGGCGGCCCCGACGGCATGTACTCCCGGCGTCTCGGCGCCGCGAGGGGCACCTCGCTCAACCCGTTCTCCCGCCTCGCCGCCGCGGGCATGATCCTCGCGCTGGGCTCCGACGCCCCCGTCACCGCGATCGACCCGTGGGCCGCGGTCAAGGCCGCCGTCCGGCACCGCACCGACGGTCACGGCATCTCGCCGCGCGCCGCGTTCAACGCCCACACCCGCGGCGGGTGGCGTGCCGCCGGCGTCGACGACGGTGTCACCGGCACCCTGCAACCCGGCGCGCCCGCCACCTACGCCGTGTGGGAGGCGGGGGAGTTGGAGGTCGCCGCCCCCGACAGCCGCGTGCAGCGCTGGTCCACCGACCCGCGTTCCCGCGTCCCGGCCCTGCCCGCCCTGGACGGCCCGGCTCCCACGTGCCTGCGCACCGTCCTGCGCGGCCGGATCGTCTACGAGCGGGGCGACCTCGGGTGACGGTCCCTCTCCCGGTCCGGCGACGGGTGATCGCGCGCCGCGGTCGGGCCGGGACGTGAACGCCGAGGCGGGCCCGGCGCGCGTCCGCCGCCGCGAGCCCGACAGCACCGACACCACCGACATCCGCTTCCCGACGCACCAGGAGTGAACCCGATGGCGTTGCTCGACCTCGACCCGAAGGTGGTCGCCACGGCGCGGGAGCTCGCCGCCAAGGCCGCCGAGCCGGTGGTGGCCCTCGCGAAGGCCCACACCACGGTGGCGGTCGAGCGCGCCACGCTCCGCCTGGCCGGCATCGCCGGCGCGGACACCACCCACCGCGCCGGCGACGTGCCCTGGGTCAACCGGGTCGTCGACACCGTCCGCGAGCACTGCGGCCTGGAGCACGGCGTCACGCTGCCCGTCTTCCACGCCCTGCTCGAGCACGACCTGGCCGGTCTCACCGAGTTGGCCGAGGCCACCGCCGCCGGGCAGGTCCGGTACACCGTGCCCACCGGCCGCGACCGGGAGCGGGCGCGCAGGGCCGGCACGGCCGCCGTCACCAGGGGTCTGCGCGCCGTGGACCGCAACCGCGCCCGGCGCGACAAGCTCGTCGCCAAGCTCGGCGACCCGCCCCGACGACCCTGGATCTACCTCATCGTGGCCACCGGCGACATCGACGAGGACGTCGTCCAGGCCCGCAACGCCGCCCGCGCCGGGGCCGACATCATCGCCGTCATCCGCTCCACCGGGCAGTCCCTGCTCGACTACGTCCCCGAGGGGGCCACCCACCACGGCTTCGCCGGCACCTACGCCACCCAGGAGAACTTCCGCATCATGCGCGCCGCCCTGGACGAGGTGTCCCACGAGGTCGGCCGGTACGTGCGGCTCACCAACTACGCCTCCGGGCTGTGCATGCCCGAGATCGCCGTCCTGGCCGGCCTGCAACGCCTGGACATGATGCTCAACGACTCCATGTACGGCATCCTGTTCCGCGACATCAACCCGATCCGCACGTTCGTCGACCAGCGCTTCTCCCGGCAGGTCCACGCCCGCGCCGGCATCGTCATCAACACCGGCGAGGACAACTACCTCACCACCGCCGACGCCGTCGACGCCGCGCACACCGTCACCGTGTCCCAACTGCTCAACGAGCACTTCGCCCACGAAGCCGGCCTGCCCGACCACCTCCTGGGCCTCGGTCACGCCTTCGAGATCAACCCGGCCGTGCCCGAGTCGTTCCGCCTGGAACTCGCCCACGCCCTGCTGGCCCGCGAGCTGTTCCCCGACGCGCCGCTCAAGTGGATGCCGCCCACCAAGCACATGACCGGCGACGTGTTCCACGGCTACCTGCTCGACGGGTTCTTCACCCTCGCCGGTCTGCTCACCGGCCAGTCCATCCTGCTCGTCGGCATGATGACCGAAGCCGTCGTCACCCCGTTCCTGTCCGACCGCGACCTGGCCCTGCGCAACGTCCGCTACGTCCTGGACGCCGCCGGCGGCCTGCGCGAGGACTTCCGGCCCGCGCCCGACGGCCTCATCGTCACCCGCGCCCACCAGGTCCTCGGCGAAGCCGTCGACCTGCTCGCCCGCATCGTCGACGACGGCCTGCTCGACGCCATCGCCGACGGCACCTTCGGCCTCATGAAACGCCCCGCCACCGGCGGCAAGGGCGCCGACGGCGTCGTGGTGAAAGCCGACGACTACCTCAACCCCGCCGCGGACCTGCTGGAGGCACACCCGTGACACGCCACGTCCGCCCCTACGGCGACACCACCGGCGACGGCATGGTGCAGACCTCCTTCACCCTGCCGATCCCCGCCGGACCCCACGCCGACGGGGCCGCCCAGCAACTGGCCAACAAGATGGGCATCGACCCCGCCATGGTCGTGCACTCCCACCCCATCGGCGACGACTTCACCTTCTTCGTCGTCTACGGCTCCGTCCGCCACCTCGTCGACCTCGACGACGTGCGCGTCGTCGAACGCGACTACCCGCTGCTGTCCCCGGCCGAGATCAACACCACCGTGCGGAAGCTGCTGCGCCGCAAACTCGTCGTCGTCGGCGCCTGCATCGGCACCGACGCCCACACCGTCGGCATCGACGCCATCCTCAACATCAAGGGCTTCGCCGGCGAGAAGGGCCTGGAGTACTACCGCGAGCTCACCGTCGTGAACCTCGGCGCGCAGGTCTCCGTCCCCGAACTCGTCCGCCGGGCCCGCGCGGAGAAAGCCGACGCCGTCCTGGTCTCCCAGGTCGTCACCCAACGCGACGCGCACATCCTCAACACCCAGGAGATGTCCGCCGCGTTCCGCGAGGCCATGGGGGAGCGGCGGCCGCTGCTCATCGCCGGCGGACCCCGCTTCGACCCGCTCATGGCCGCCGAACTCGGCGTCGACCGCGTGTTCGGCCGCGGCACCACCCCCGGCGAGGTCGCCAGCTACCTCACCCACGCCATCCGCGCCACCACCCACCCCGCCACGCCCACCAAGGCCAAGGCCAGGAAGACCGGCGCCGGCACCGGAACGGGAACCAAGACCACCGGGACCAGGACCGCCGCCGCCCGCAAGGAGAACGCGTGAGCCTCACCGAGGGATTCGCCGTCACCCACCGCCGCTACGTGCCCCACTCCCACGCCCACTACGGCGGCGACCTCGTCGACGGCGCCTACGGGCTCGGCCTGTTCGGCGACGTCGCCACCGAACTGCTCATCCGCACCGACGGCGACGAAGGTCTCTTCGCCGCCTACTCCGCCGTCGAGTTCCTCGCACCCCTGCAGGCCGGCGACGTCGTGGAGGCCACCGCCACCCTCGTCCGCGTCGGCACCCGCTCCCGCGAGATCGACTTCGAGGCCCGCGTCGTGTGCCGCAGCGCCCCCCACCGGGGCCCTTCCGCCGCCGACGTCCTCGACCCGCCCCTCGTCGTCACCCGCGCCCGCGGCACCGTCGTCGCACCCCCGCGCCGCTAGCCGTCCCCGGGGTCCTCGCACACGTCCTCCAGGTTCACCCGGTGCTCCCGCCGCAGCTCCCCGGCCAGCTCCGAGACGTCCACCCCGAACGCCTCCACCACCCGCAACGACGCCGGCGTCCGCTCCACCCGCGCCGCGTCGGCCAGGTCGTCACGACCGGAGTCCCGCAGCTGCTGCGTCAACCGGGCGTGGTTGTCTGCCTGCGTCCGCTCGTCGCGCACCTCCCGCACCCGAGGGTCGCCGCGCAGCCCCTCCGCCACCCGCCGCATCTGCGCGTCGCTGTCCGACAACACCTGCAGCACCGTGCAGTGCGGGACGGGCGTGCCCGTGACGCGGCGGCCCGGCGCGAACAGCACCACCGCCGCGACCACGCCCGTGACCAGGGCCAAAGCCACGGTCAGCAGCAACGATCGGCGGAACACGACCACCACCCTGCCACGCCCGGTGCCCGACCGGCGACCCGACGTCACCTCCCCGGGTCCTGGCGCGCGCGCCCGCCGTCCTCTGCCACTATCGACGCGTGATCAGCATCGACCCGGCCTCACCCGTGCCGCCCTACGAGCAGGTGCGGTCCCAGTTCGCCCGCCGGATCACCGACCGCGACCTCGCCGTCGGCACCCGCCTGCCCACCGTGCGCGCCCTCGCCGCCGACCTCGGTCTCGCCGTCAACACCGTCGCCCGCGCCTACCGCGAACTCGAGGAAGCGGGCCTCATCGAAACCCGCGGCCGCGCCGGCACCGTCGTCAGCGCCGCCGGGCAACGGGGTCGCGAACGGGTCCTGCGCGCCGCCCGCGCCTACGCCGCCACCGCCCGCGAGCAAGGCCTCACCGGCGACGAAGCCCTCGACATCGTCCGCGCCGCCCTCACCGACACCCACCACCCGTAGGGTGAGGCCCGTGGCCACCGAACCCGACGGCGACCCCGCCCGCACCCTCGCCGTGCTGTGGCGCACCGGCGGCCGTGCCGCCCGCAAGGACCTCGGGGTGGACCGCATCGTCACCGCCGCCGTCGACCTCGCCGACACCGAGGGGCTCTCCGCGCTGTCCATGCGCCGTGTCGCCGACACCCTCGGCGTCGGCACCATGTCCCTCTACACCCACGTCCCGGGCAAGGCCGAGCTCCTCGACGCCATGGTCGACGCCGTGCACGGCGAGACACCCCGCCCCGACGACGTGCCCGGCGGGTGGCGTGGCCGTCTCGCCCGCATCGCCCGCGACAACCGCGACCTGCACCTGCGCCACCCCTGGCTGTTGCAGCTCCCCGCCGACCGGGCCGTCCTGGGCCCCCACGTCATCGCCAAGTACGACTACGAGCTGCGCGCCGTGGACGGCATCGGCCTCACCGACCTGGAGATGGACTCCGTCCTCACCCTGGTCCTGGCCCACGTCCGCTCCGCCGCCCGCGTCACCGTCGACGCCGCCCGCACCCGGGCCCGCACCGGCCTCACCGACGAGCAGTGGTGGCAGAGCGCCGCGCCGCTGCTCGCCCGGGTCCTCGACCCGGCCCGGTTCCCCCTGGCCACCCGGGTCGGCGCCGCCGCCGGCCAGACCCACGGCGCCGCCTACGACGGCGACCACGCGTTCACCTTCGGCCTGGACCGCGTCCTGGACGGCGTGCAGGCCCTCGTCGAGAGCCGTCAGTAGGGGCGCTTGGGCATCATCACCCACAACACCAGGTAGATCAGGAACTGCGGCCCCGGCAGCAGGCAGGACAGCACGAACACCAACCGCACCGTGTTCGCCTTCCACCCGTACCGGGCCGCCAGCCCCGCACACACACCCGCGATCATCTTCCGGTCCTGCGGCCTGGTCAACGTGGTCATACCTCCACCTTCCCCGCGCCCGAACACCACCACATCGGTGGGAACCCTGATTTCCTACCCCCACCAGCCACAACCCAACCCCAGGGCAACCCCACCCCGCCCCGCACGTCCACCCCCACCACGCCGTCACCCGTCCGTGCACACACCTGGGCACGGCGAGCACGACCTCACGCGCCCCTGGTCGCCGGCGGGGGGAGGACCTCACGGTCATCGCCTACCGGTACCGCGTCGGGTGAGGTGGCGGCACGGGTCGGCGGTGGGGGCGCGACCGGCGGCTCGTAGGCTGAACCGGTGGTCGCAGCCCCCGTGACGCCGGATCAACCCGTCGCCGACACGCCCCCCGCCCGCCGCCGGGACGTGCGCGGCACGCTGCTGCGGACGCTCCTCGCCGCCGCCGGCGGGGCCGCGGTGTTCCTCAGCTTCCCCCCGCGCACGACCTGGTGGCTCGCGCCCCTCGGCTTCGCCGTCCTCGGCCTGCTGCTGCACGGACGCCGCGCCCGCGCCGGGTTCGGCCTCGGCCTGGTGTGGGGGCTGGCGTTCATGGCGCCCCTGCTGCGCTGGACCGGCGAGTTCGTCGGCCTCATCGCCTGGCTGCCCCTGGCCCTGCTGTGCGCGCTGCTCGTCGCCGTCGGCACCGCGGCGATGGCCGCGGTGTCCCGCCTGCCCCTCGCGCCGCTGTGGATGGCGCTGGTGTGGGTCGCCGACGAGGCCCTGCGCGCCGTCGTGCCCTTCGGCGGCTTCCCCTGGGGCAAGATCGCCTTCGGCCAACCCGAAGGCTGGTACCTGCCGCTGGCCTCGATCGGCGGAGCGCCCCTGATCGGGTTCGCCGTCGCCCTCACCGGCCTCGGGGCCGCCCACCTGGTCCGCGACTGGCGGGTCGGTGCGCCCGCGCTCGTGCTGCCCCTCGCCGCCGGTCTCGCGGCCACCGCCCTCGTGCACACCGACCCCGACCAGGGCGTCGCCACCGTCGCCGCCGTCCAGGGCAACGTGCCCCGCGCCGGCCTCGACTTCAACGCCCAACGCCGCGCCGTGCTCGACAACCACGTCGCCCGCACCCTGAAGCTCGCCGACGACATCCGCGCCGGCCGCGCCGAGCAGCCCGACCTGGTCATCTGGCCGGAGAACTCCTCCGACATCGACCCCTTCCGCAACGTCGACGCCGCCAACCAGATCCAACGCGCCACCGAGGCCATCCGCGCGCCCATCGCCGTCGGCGCCGTCGTCATCGACCCCGACGACAAGCTGCCCCGCAACACCGTCGTGCTCTACGAACCCGGCGTCGGCCCCACCGACACCTACACCAAGCGGCAGTTGCAGCCCTTCGGCGAGACCATGCCCTACCGCGGGTTCTTCCGGATCTTCACCGACGCCGTCGACCGCGCCGGCACCTTCCAACCCGGCACCGACCCCGAGGGCTTCACCATGGGCCCCGCGAAGGTCGCCATCGACACCTGCTACGAAGTCGCGTTCGACGGCGTCGTCCGCGACTCCGTCACCGAGGGCGCGAACCTCATCGCCATCCCCACCAACAACGCCACCTTCGGCTACACCGAGATGACCTACCAGCAGCTGGCCATGTCCCGCGTCCGCGCCGTCGAACACGGCAAAGCGGTGATCGTGTCCGCGACGAGCGGCGTGTCCGCGATCGTCGCGCCCGACGGGGCCGTCACGCAGCGGACCGGCATGTTCACCGCCGACGCGCTGGTGGCCACCGTCCCGCTGCGGGGGGAGGCTACGCTGGCCACCCGGCTCGGCGCATGGCCCGAGTGGGTGATGACCGCTCTGGGCCTGATGGCCGTGGCGATCGCCTTGACAACGACACGACGACGGACGCGTCCGACCCCTGGTGCGGGGGTCGGCGAGGAGGACACGGATGGCGGACCAGCAGGCGCAGCCTGACCGCGAGCTCGGGCCGGTGCTGGTGGTGATCCCGACCTACAACGAGCGGGACAACATCGGGAAGATCGTGCGGCGGCTGCACACCGCGCTGCCTGACGTGCACGCCCTCGTGGTCGACGACGGCAGCCCCGACGGCACAGGACAGCTGGCCGACGAGCTGGCCGCCGCCGACGACCGCGTGCACGTGCTGCACCGCACGGAGAAAGCAGGGCTCGGCGCGGCCTACATCGCCGGGTTCGGCTGGGGCACGGAACGCGGCTACCAGGTGCTCGTGGAGATGGACGCCGACGGCTCCCACGCCCCCGAGGACCTGCCGCGCATGCTCGACGCCCTGCGGGACGCCGACCTCGTGATCGGCTCCCGCTACGTGCCCGGCGGCACCGTGGTGAACTGGCCCAAGAAGCGCGAGTTCCTCTCCCGCGGCGCCAACCTGTACTCCAGGCTCGCGCTGGGCGCGTCGGTCAAGGACATCACCGCGGGCTTCCGCGCCTACCGCACCGACGTGCTGCGCAACCTCAACCTGCACAACGTCGCCTCGGCCGGCTACTGCTTCCAGATCGACCTCGGCTGGCGCACGATCGAACTGGGCTACCGGGTCGTCGAAGTGCCCATCACGTTCACCGAGCGTGAGATCGGCGTGTCCAAGATGAGCGGCGACATCGTCCGCGAGGCGCTCATCCGGGTCACCAAGTGGGGTCTGCGGCGCCGCGGCACCCAGCTGCGGGACCTGATCATCCCGAAGAAGGCCAAGACCCCCAGCAGCCGCTGAGCACGACCCGCGCGAACGCGGAGGGGCCCGCCGGAACGGATTCCGGCGGGCCCCTCGCACGTCGACGCGGTCAGGCGGTGCGGGTGCGCCGCCCCTTCAGCTCCTCGAGCCGCTCGTCCAGCAGCTCTTCGAGCTCCGGGATCGTGCGCCGCTCCAGGAGCATGTCCCAGTGCGTGCGCGGCGGCTTGATCTTCTTCGCCTCCGGCTCGGCGCCGTCGATGATCTTCGACTCCTGGCCGTGGAGACGGCACTCCCAGGTGTGCGGGATCTCGGCGTCGTCGGAGAACGGGACCTCGAAGTCGTGGCCCTTGGGGCAGGCGTACCGCACCGACCGGCGCGGGGCGAGGTCGTGATTGCGGTCGGTCTCGTAGCTGACTGCTCCGAGCCGGCTACCCCGTAGAACGCGGTCGGCCATGGCGGTGTCCTTTCGCTCGGCTCAGGGCCGGGGCCCAGGCTTGTTGCTCACCGAGTGCAACGATCGGACTGCTCCGTTCGTTCCCGGCTTCACGGTCATCGTCGCCCACAGTGACGTCTTTCACCCGTCAACGAAGGCTTCCTCCTAAGGGATGCAATCGCGGCCGGATCGTGACGCGTTATCAAGCTGCCGGGCGACCCCATCACACTGATGGAGCAGTCCTGGCAGAAGACGTGCGGCTGCGACAGCTTAGACCGACCACACAGGGCGACGTTACGGCGGGTTTAACTGGCCGGTAGTGACGTCCGTCATGGTTACGGTCACGCAAAGTTATTTCGCGGGTGTAACGGCTTCCCGCCACTCAGGGTGGCCGGGCGAGTGTGCTCGGTGGCGGACATGAGGATGAATCACCCGTCCGGACCGCACCCAAACGTCCACTCGGACGCTTTATCCGTTCGATAACGTCAGTGTCACCCGAAAGAGTGCATCTCGGCGAGCCGGTCGAGCAGCTCCCGTTGGGCCTTCACCACTTTTACCCGCGCCTGGGCCAGCGGAAACCAGGCCACCCGGTCCACCTCGGGGAACTCCCGCACCGTCCCGGACCCGCGCGGCCACTCCAGGGTGAACGTCCCCGGAACCACCCGTCCGGGGTCCAGGTCGCCCTCCAGCGCCCACGCGGTCACCACCTTGCCGCCGGACTGCCGGACCTCGCCCAACGGCACCAGCTCGCCCTCGGGCACCGGCAACCCCAGCTCCTCGGCGAACTCCCGCCGCGCGGTCGCCTCCAGGTCCTCCCCGTCGTCGGGCTCGCCCTTGGGGATCGACCACGCGCCCTCGTCCTTGCGCGCCCAGAACGGGCCGCCCATGTGCCCCAGCAGCACCTGCGGCTCCCCGTCGACCACCCGGTGCAACAGGATCCCGGCGCTGCGCCCGCCCGTCACGCCCGACACCCCGTCCCACGCCCGCCCGCCACACGTCCGGTCCCCGCCCGCCCTGTGCCCATGCGCACAGTGTGACGGCCCCGGCGCGTCACGTCCGGCGCCGGGTGCGCATGTGGATCTGCTCGCCCTGCTTGCCGAACAGGCTCAGGATCTCCACCGGCTCCGGGCCCGCCGGGCCGAACCAGTGCGGCAGCCGCGTGTCGAACTCCGCCGCCTCGCCGGCCGCCAGCACCACGTCGTGGTCGGCCAGCACCAGCCGCAGCCGCCCCGACAGCACGTAGAGCCACTCGTAGCCGGTGTGCGTGCGCGGATCCGGCTCGCCCCGGTCCGGGATGATCATCTTGAACGCCTGCAGGCCGCCCGGCTGCTGGGTCAGCGGCAGCACCGTCATGCCGTTGCGGCGGACCGGCACCGGCCGGATTCGCGGATCGCCGACCGGCGGCGCGCCCACCAGCTCGTCGAGCGGCACGCGGTGCGCCCGCGCGATCGGCAGCAGCAGCTCCAGGCTCGGCCGCCGCTGCCCCGACTCCAGGCGCGACAGGGTGCTCTTGGAGATCCCCGTCGCCTCCGCCAGGTCGGCCAGCGTCGCGCCCCGGCTCGTGCGGATGTGGCGCAGCCGCTCGCCGACCTTGTCCAGCACCTCGTCGGTCGGGTCGTCGGCGGGGATGTCGGGCAGGTCGTCGGCGTCGGTCATGTCCCGTCCCGGAATCGGCAACTTCGGATTGCCCAGTGTGGGACGCCGGGGTCGCGGGTGTCCAGCCGGGCCGGCGCGTCCAGCCGGGCCGGCGCGTCCGACCGGGTCCGGTCCGGCCGGGTCAGGTGAGGCTGAGCTGCCGGTCGTCCACCGGGTGCGGCCCGAGGTCGCCGGTGCGGTAGTGGGTGCGGCACAGCACCTGGTAGCGGACCTCCGCGGTGTCGGCGGCGACAGTGTCGGCGACCAGCACCGTGTCCCCGGCGCGCACCACGTCGCCGTCGTGCACGCGGGCGTTGAACCGGCCCGGCCGGCCGCACCAGCACAGCACCTCGACCTGGATGGCGTTGAGCTCGTCGGCCAGCTCGAACAGCCGCTGCGAGCCCGGGAACAGGGCGCTGCGGAAGTCGGTGGCCAGGCCGAAGCAGTAGACCTCGAGGTGGGCGTCGTCGGCGAGCTCGGCGAGCTGGTCGACCTGCTCGGCGGAGAGGAACTGGGCCTCGTCGACGATCACGTAGTCCACCCGGCTGCCCCGCGACCAGTGCTCCCGCACCAGCGCGCACAGGTCCATGTCCTCGTGGACCTCCAGGGCGTGGCGGACCAGGCCCATGCGGCTGGAGATGGTGGGCGTGCCGGAGCGGTCGTGGCGCACCAGCAGCAGTCCCCGGCGGCCCTGCCGGGCCTGGTTGTGGTCGATCTGCAGGGCCAGCGTCGACTTGCCGCAGTCCATCGGCCCGAAGAAGAACCGCAGCCGCCCCGTGGGCGGCAGCCCGCGACCGGCCCCGGCGGCGGGCACGGAGGACAGCGCGTCGGTCGGGTCCGGGGAGGTGATGATCGGTTCCACGGCGGGCCACCCTAATGCGCGGCGCCGGCCGCCGGTGTCCCGGCCTTGCCCCGGGGGGCCCGCGCGGATCTCCGTGCACCGGAACGCGGGGTCGGCGCCCTCGACGGCCGTGACGACGTCGATGAGGGTGACGGCGTGTCCTGGACATCAAGTATCCAGAATTGTTGCCGAGATATATCGCGAAGCGGTATAACCTGCGGTGTGAGAGCTATGTCGGAGCAGGTGTTCCTGGTGCTCACCGCCTTGGCGGAGGAGCCGTTGCACGGCTACGCGATCGTGCGTGCGGTCGACGGGCTGTCGGAGGGCCGGATGCGGCTGCGGGTCGGCACCCTCTACGGGGTGCTGGACCGGCTGGTCGCCGAGGGCCTGGCCGAGCGGGACCGCGAGGAGGTGCACCAGGGTCGGCTGCGCCGCTACTACCGGCTGACCGACGCCGGGGTGCGGGTGCTGTCGGCGGAGGTGGCCCGGTTGTCGGCGAACGTGCGCGCCGCGTCGTCGGTGCTCCAGGCGAGGGGTGCGCTGTGAGGTCGGACGCCGGGGGACCCGACGCCGGGGGCTCGAACCTGGAACGCCGCTACCGGGCGCTGCTGCGGGTGCTGCCCGCCTGGTACCGGGCCGGGCGCGAGGAGGAGATGGTCGGCATCTTCCTGGCCGACCGCACCGACGACCTGGACCGGGAGCACGGCTGGCCGGGGTGGGGCGAGACGGGCGCGACGCTGGCGCTGGCCGTGCGGGTGCGGCTGGGCGACCGGCGCGCGGCGGGCACCGCGCTGAGGGTGCTGGCGCTGGCCGGGCTGCTGGGGCAGCTGGTGGCGGCGTCGCAGTCGTGGACGGTGACCGCCCGGGTCGGTGTCGCCGGCGACGTGCCGGGCTGGTGGTACGACGCCCTGGCCGCGATGGCGTTCGCGGCGCTGGTCGCGGGCCGTCGCGCCTGGGGCCGGGTCGCGGGCGGGCTGCTGGGGGCGGTGTCGCTGGCGCCGGCGGTGGGGACGGTGGCGGCCGGGTTCCCGCCGTGGGTGGCGGCGCTGTGGCACGCCCCGGCGCTGCTGACGGCCGCGGCGGTGGTGGCGGGGTTCCACCGGGAGGCGCCGCCGGCGCCGCGGCTGTGGTGGGCGGTCGCACCGGTCGGGATGGTCGCGGGCGTGGCGTCGGTGGTGTCCGCCCCGGCGCTGTCGACCAGGACGATGCTGGTGGCGTGGCTGATCACCGCGGTCGTGGTGGCGGTGGCGCGGCCCTGGAGGGCCCGCACGCCCGTGCCCGCCGCGTGACGGCCCTCCCACCCGGGTCGGGGGACCCGGGCGGGAGGGGCCCGGTCACACCTTGGCGGGCACCGGGTTGCCGGACGCGGCGATCGCCCTGCGCACCGGCACGAAGATCATCAGCACGAACCCGACGACGAAGAACACCACCAGCGACACGATCGCCAGCCGGAACGACCCGGTCGCCTGGCCGACCCCGGCGAACACCAGCGGACCCAGCCACGACGTGGACCGCTCGCCGACCTCGTAGAGCGAGAAGTACTGCGCCTCCCGGCCGGGCGGGATCATCTGGCTGAACAGCGACCGCGACAACGCGTTCGTGCCGCCCAGCACCAGGCCGATGCCCACCGCGAGCCCGTAGAACTGGACCTGCTGCCCGGCCTGCACGAAGAACGCCGCCGCGACCACCACGATCCACACGCACAGGCTCACCATGATCGTGCGCTTCGCGCCCCACGACCTCGCCACCCGCCCGTGCAGCATGCCGCCCAGGAACGCGACGAACTG
Source organism: Actinosynnema sp. CA-299493 (assembly GCF_050946825.1). Classification (NCBI taxonomy): domain Bacteria; kingdom Bacillati; phylum Actinomycetota; class Actinomycetes; order Pseudonocardiales; family Pseudonocardiaceae; genus Actinosynnema; species Actinosynnema sp. CA-299493. The sequence continues at coordinate 4,899,023 of NZ_CP191993.1, read as the reverse complement.
CACGATCAGGATCGTGGTGATCAGCACCGTCTCGTCGAGCAGCAGCTCGTCGCGCCCGTACTGGGCCGAGACGTTGGCGACGGTGGCGATGCCGTCGGTGTAGATGAGGTAGGTGCCCAGGAACGCCAGCGTCAGCGGGAACAGGCGGGCCTGCTTGACCGTCTGGCGCAGCTCGGCGAACCCGGCGGTGACGACCGACGCGCCCGACTCGGAGCCGTGCGGCGGCTGGTGCCGCTTGAGCCGCTTGAGCGGGATGAGCGTGAACCCCGCCCACCACAGGCCCGAGAACACGAACCCGACGCGGACCGCCGCGCCCTCGCTCAACCCGATCGCGTCGTGACCGACGAACAGCGCCAGCTGCACCGCCAGCGCCAGACCGCCGCCGAGGTACCCGAACGCCCAGCCGCGGGTGGACACCGCGTCGCGCTCGTCGGGGGCGGCGATCTCCGGCAGGAACGCGTAGTACACGACGACGGACGCGCCGTAGCAGATGTTGCCCAGGACGAACAGCGCGACGCCGAGGTGCCAGTTGTCGCCGCCGACCGCGGCCAGCGCGACCGTCGCGACCGAGCCGGTGAACGCCAGCCCGCCGAGCATGCGCCGCTTGTTCTGGGTGCGGTCGGCGATCGCGCCCATCACCGGCAGCACCACGACCTGCACGAGGGTCGCGATCGACAGCAGGTAGCCCCACAGCGACCCGGCCGGGAAGTAGGCGCCGAACAGGGAGATGTCGCACTGCCGCAGCGACCCGTCGGCGCAGGCGTCCGGGCCGTTGCGGGCGGTGTCGGCGACGGCCGCCTCCTTGGCCACGGCGGTGAGGTAGCCGGAGAGGAACACGGTGACCACCGAGGTGGGGAACACCGAGTTCGCCCAGTCGTACCAGGTCCACCCGCGCTGTTCCCGCTTGCGGTCCACGGCGGGTGCGGTGCTGTCGGCCACGCTCATGGGGGCGGACTGTATATCGCCCGCCACCCGTTGGTGGTGATCACCACCAAGCTGTTGCCAACCGGCCGTCCGCACGTCACGCGGCGTGCCCGGCCCTCCACGGTCGGCGGCAGGGCGGCCACGGCAGGGCGGCCACCGTCAGCGGTCCGCCCAGGCCCCCCGGTCGACCAGCACGTCCCGCAGCCGGTCGGGCCGGTCGGTGACCAGCCCGTCCACGCCCAGGTCCAGCAGCCGCCGCATCTCCGCCCCGTCGTCGACGGTCCACACGTGCACCTCCAGGCTCCGGCGGTGCGCGGCGGCCACGAACCGGCCGTCCACCACCAGCAGCCGGCCCTGCCTCACCGGCACCTGCGCCACCATGCCCCGCACCGGCAGCCCCACCAGCGGCACCCGCCCCGCCGCCCACAGCGCGCCCGCCGACCGCGGCCCCATCGACGTCAGCAGCCCCGGGCCGCCCAGGCGCCGCAACCGGGCCAGCCGCTTCTCCGAGAACGACGCCAGGCACACCCGGCGCAGCGAGTCGGTGCGGCGCAGCGCCTCCAGCACCGGCACCACCGCCGAGTCGGCCTTCACGTCGATGTTCACCCACGCGTCGGGCAGGTCCTCCAGCAGGTCCTCCAGCCTGGTGACCGGTTCCCGCCCGCCCACGTTGGCCCGCCGCACCGCCGACCACGGCTGCCCGGCCACCGGGCCCGTCCCGTCGGTCGTGCGGTCCAACGTCGCGTCGTGGTGCACCACGACCACGCCGTCGGAGGTGGCGTGCACGTCGGTCTCCAGGTACCGGTAGCCCTCCTGGCGGGCGCGGCGGAACGCGGCCAGCGAGTTCTCCATCCCCGACAGCTCGTCGAGGTGCCAGCCCCGGTGGGCGAACGCGCGGGGGAGCGGTCCGGACAGGTACGGGTGCGTCGCGGTCACACCCGGAGTCTGCCCTGGCGGCGTGGCGCGGCGGTGACCGGTGGGTAGCCGGATACCGTCGCCCGCCATGGAGCTGGTGACCGAGCCCGTCGCGGCACGCCGGGAGGAAGCCAGGCACTGCGCCTGGTGCGGACGCCGCCTGCCCGACAGCGGCCGGATCGGCCGGCCTCGCCGCTACTGCGCGCAACCCTGCCGCCAACGCGCCTACGAACGCCGTGCCGCCGTGCAGCGCGGCGGCCTGCCCGAGGACGCCGTCGTGCTGTCCGCGGGGGAGTTGGCCGACCTGCAGGACCGGCTGTTCCAACTGCGGTGCGCCGCGGAGGACGTCGCCACCGCCGCCGCGGACGGCGCCGACGCGGCCGAGTTGCGGCGGCTGGCGGCGGAACTGGTGGACACCGCGCGTGGTCTGGAGCGGTTGCGCTGACCGGTGTCGGCTTGCCCCCCGCGTGTGGTCTCGACCATCATGACGCGCGGGTGGGCGAGGAGGGGCGCGTGAACGGCAACGGCGCGTTGCACCACGAGGTGCTCGACCGGGCCGACGTCGGTTTCGGTGTGACGGACGCGAACGGAACGCTGGCCTGGGTGAACCCGGCGCTGGCGGAGATCCTCGGCGTGGCCGTCGACCACGTGGTCGGCCGGTCGCTGCCCGCGCTGCTGCCCGGCGCGCCCGAACGGCCCCGCGCCGGCCTGGCGCTGCTCACACCCAGCGCCTACCGCAAGGGGCACCGCTGGCTGGAGGTCACCTGCCAGACCCTGCCCGCCACCGACCACGACACCGCCGAGCGGCTGCTGTACCGGGTCGTGGACGTCACCGCGTGGCGCGACCGCGAGCTGGAAGCCACCCACGAGGCCGACGCGCTGCGCCGCGCCCAGGTGCTGGGCCGCATGGGCACGTGGGAGTGGCACGTCGCCGAGGACCGCGTCGTGTGGTCGGACACGCTGCTGGAGATGTTCGGGTTCGGCCCGGGCACCGAACTGGACTTCGACGGCTACGCCGCCCTCGTGCACCCCGACGACCTGTCCATGATCCAGGCCACCCTCGACGAGGCCATGCGGTCCGGCGCCGGGTTCTCCTACACCCACCGCATGCTGCTCGGCGCGGACGGCGTCGAGCGGTGGTTCGAGTGCTTCGGCGAGGTCGTGGCCGACGAGGACGGCTCCCCGCTGCGCGTGCTGGGCACCGCCCACGACATCACCCGCGCCCGCCGCGTGCACGACGAACTGCTCGCGCTGGCCGAGCAGGACCCGCTCACCGGCCTGGCGAACCGCCGCGCCGTCACCCGCGAACTGGAACGGCAGCTCGCCGGCGGCGGCCCCGGCGCGATGCTGCTGCTGGACCTGGACAACTTCAAGGACGTCAACGACCTGCGCGGCCACGCCGTGGGCGACCGGCTGATGAAAGCCCTCGCCTCGACCCTGCGGTCACGCCTGTCGCCGGCGCAGCTGATCGGCCGCCTCGGCGGCGACGAGTTCGCCGTCGTGCTGCCCGGCGCGACCTCCGCCGACGCCGCCCGCGTCGCCGAAGGACTGCGCGATGCCGTAGCCGCGATGCCGCTCGTCGGCGCCGCCCGCAGCATCACCGTGTCCACCGGTGTCGCCGAGTACGGGCCCGGCGACACGTGGGAACTCGTCCTCGCCAACGCCGACCTCGCCCTCTACGCCTCCAAGGCCGCCGGCCGCAACCGGGTCACCGTCTACGAACCCGGCCACTACGCCGACACCGCGAAACGCGTCTCCGTCCTGGACCGGCTGCGCGCCGCGCTGGACGACGGCGGACTCGCCCTGCACGCCATGCCCATGGTGCAGCTGGCCACCGGTACCGTCCTCGGCCAGGAACTGCTGCTGCGCCTGGAGGACGGACAGGACCCCTACCTGGGTCCCGCCGAGTTCCTGCCCGAGGCCGAACGCTCCGACCTCGTCCTCGACATCGACCGGTGGGTGCTGTCCACCGCGATCGACACCCTCGTCGGCCACCCCGACCCGCGACTGCGGTTCAACGTCAACATCTCCGGCCGCACCCTCGAGGACGAGGACTTCGGCGGGTTCGTCCTGGACCGGCTCGCCACCGCCGGCGTCGCACCCGGCCGCCTCGGCCTGGAGATCACCGAGACCGCCGCCGTCACCAACCTCGACGCCGCCCGCGCCCTGGCGCTGCAACTGCGCGCGTTCGGCTGCCGCATCATCCTCGACGACTTCGGCTCCGGCTTCGGCTCCTTCGTCCACCTCAAACACCTGCCCATCACCGGCATCAAGATCGACGGCGAGTTCGTGCGCGGCATCGACGAACGCTCCACCGACGCCGTCCTCGTCGCCGGCATCGTGCAGATCGCCCAAGGCCTCGGCCTCACCGCCGTCGCCGAGTGGGTCGAACGCCCCGCCCAGGTCGACGCCCTCGCCCGCCTGGGCGTCCGGATCGGCCAGGGCTTCCACCTCGGCCGACCCCAACCCCTCGAGCACGTCCTCTCGGCCCAGTCGCAGCCACCGAACGGCGCATTGTCGCCACGCCTGGCCGGTGCGGAGGATGGGGCGCGTTCCTGATCACCGCCGCCCCGCCCCCCGATGGGAAGCCACCTCCGTGCCCGGTACCCCCGACAGCCCCGCACGCGGTGTCCGCCGCGTCGAGCTGAGCACCACCCACCCCGAACCGATCGCCGAGTTCTACGCCCACCTGCTCGGCTGGGTGCTCATCGCCGAACCCGACGGCGCGTTCACCGGCTGGGTCGGCGACCGCCTCGCCGCCCGCGTGCACCCCGGCGACCCCGCCTGGCGCGTCGTGTTCGCCGGCGCCGGACCCCGCGACCTGGACCTCGGCGCCGCCGTCGACTCCGGCCGCGTCCTGCACGGCCCCTGGGCACCCCAGCCCCGCCCCGGCGAACCGTGCTGGGTGGAACTCATGGGCAGTCCCGCCGACGACGACTACTGGGCCGGCGAACTGGGCTGGCAGGTCCGCGACCCCGACGACGGGTTCACCCTCTACGACGCCGGCGCCGGCGACGACCGCCGCCCCGTGGCGGGCCGCCTCACCGCCCCGGGCGGCTGGACCTGCTACTTCGCCGTCCCCGACATCGCCGCGGCCCTCACCGAGGCCACCGACATGGGCGGCACCGTCCTCATCGGACCCAAAACCGTCCCCACCGGCGTCGTCGCGGCCGTCGCCGACCCCGCCGGCACCGTGTTCGCCCTGCTGGAGAACCCGCCCGGCTGGGGCGGCGCCTGGTGCGCCACCCACCGGGCACACGCCTGACCGCCGCCGGGACTAGCGGGACACCCCACCCGGGGACGACGGGTCGGCGGCCAGCCGGAACACGTCGCGCGTCGGGTGCACGTCCACCGGGATGCCCGTCCCCACCTCGACGACCTCCTCGCCGGCGACGAGGTGGGTCGTGGTGAACGGCGGGCGTCCCGGCACGGACACCAGCATCCGGATCCTGGTGCAGCGCTCGTCCTCGCCGCACCACACGCGCTGCGCGGACGTGACCTCACCCGCCACGCGCACCCCGGCCCGGTCCAGCTCACGCCACACCCGCAGGTCCCGCGCGGTGCCGACCACCGCCAACCCCAGCACGAGCGCGGTGAGAGGAGTCCAGATCAGACCGGTCACGACCACGGCCGTCCGGTCGTCGTCGGGGACGTAGCCGCCGACACCCGCCAGCAGGACCAGCGGACCGGCGCACACCACCAGCAACCCGAGCAGCGTCCACACCGGCTGCTCGAACCAGCCCGTCGGGCGGGTCACCGGACCCACCGCCTCCGGGACGTCGCCACCCGTCACGGCACGGCCCGCCCACCACCGGCGGAGAAGTCCGCACCACCTCGCGCAGGTCCAGGCACAGGCGGAATATAACGGACCCGATCACACCGTCGCGACGAATCGGGCACCACGACAGCGGGGGACACCACCCACGCCCCCGCGCCACGACCTGGACGGGGCCTACTACGCCCCCGCGACCAGCTCCGGCGGGAAACCACCCGTCGCGATCGGACCCCAACGGTCGATCGTGACCCGGATCAACGACTTGCCCTGCCGGCGCATCGCGTCGCGGTACTCGTCCCAATCCGGGTGCTCACCGGCGACGCACCGGTAGTAGTCCACCAGCGGCTCCACCGCCTCCGGCAGGTCCACCACCTCGGCCCGCCCGTCGACCTGCACGTACGGACCGTCCCAGTCGTCGGACAACACGCACAGCGTCACACGCTCGTCCCGACGCGCGTTGCGCGACTTCGCCCGCCCCGGATACGTCGACACCACCACCCGGCCCTCGCCGTCCACCCCGCACGTCACCGGGGACACCTGCGGACGCCCGTCGGCACGCGCGGTGACCAGCAGGGCACGGTGGCGCGGCCGCAGGAACCCGACCAGCTCGTCACGGGACACGCGGTCGGCGGTGGCGATTCTCGGCATGCCACCCAGCCTAGGAGAAGACACCCCACGCCGCGCTCCACCGCCCACGACGGCACCACCCCGGCCTACCACCGGACCGGGGGAGAGGGACACGCCCAAGAGGGTTCAGGCGGGAGAGGTTCAGGCGCGGCCGAGGACGTCGGCCACCACGTCCGCCTTCGCGTCCGCGTACTGCTGCACGTACACCCAGTCCCGGGCCGCCAGCTCCCGCTTCGTCCGCTCGTACAACACCCGATCCGCCTCCGACACCCGCAACCGGTCCCGGAACGCCACCATCCGCGCCACCTCCGGCTCGCCCGCCGTGAACACGTGCACGTTCACGTCCGTGTCCGGACCCTTGAACATGCGGTGCTCGAACCACTCCGGCTCCCGCAACCGCAGCACGTACCCCACCGACTCCAACGCCGGCACGTACGACGCCTCGTCCGCCGAATCCGCCACCGCCACCACCACGTCCACGACCGGCTTCGCCGCCAACCCCGGCACCGCCGTCGACCCCACGTGCGCCAACCCCACCACCCCCGCGCCCAACGCGCCCCGGATCCGCGCCGCCTCACGCTCGTACAACCCCGGCCACGCCGGGTCGTACTCCACCAACACCACCCGACCACCCCGCCGCGGCGGCACACCCACGTACGCCGCCCGGATCCGCTCCTCCGACGACCCCACCACCCGCACCTCCTCCCGACCGGCCGACCAGGCCGGAGCGCTCACCGCGGCAGCGTCGACGGCTTTCCCACCGCGAACAGGTCACCCGCCGCGTCCACCCGCTCCCGCACCTCGTCCGCCAGGAACACCAGGTCCTCCACCACCCGGCACGCCTCCACCTCCTCCCACGACACCGGCGTCGACACCGACGGACGCGACCGCGCCCGCAACGAGTACGGCGCCACCGTCGTCTTCGCCGGGTTGTTCTGCGACCAGTCGATCAACACCTTCCCCGTCCGCTGCGCCTTCGCCATCCGCCACACCACCTCCCGCGGCCACTCATCCGCCAACCGCCGCGCCACACCCCTCGCGTACTCCGACGTCGCCTCCGGCGAGGACACCGACACCGCCGCGCACACCTGCAACCCCTTCGACCCCGACGTCTTCACCACCGGCGCCAACCCGTCACCCTCCAACACCTCCCGCACCCGGCACGCCACCCGGCAACACTGCACCACCGTCGCCGGCTCACCCGGATCCAGGTCGAACACCAGCAGGTCGGGGGAGTGCCGCCCACCCCGCGCACCCACCGCCCACTGCGGCACGTGCAACTCCAACGCCGCCAGGTTCGCCAACCACACCAGCGTCGCCAGATCGTCCACCACCACGAAGTCCGCGTACGCCGCGCCCCGCGACGACCCCGGCGTCGACACCCGCACCGTGCGCACCCACTCCGGCGCGTGCGACGGCGCGTTCTTCTCGAAGAACGACTTCCCGTCCACCCCGTTCGGATACCGCCGCACCGTCATCGGCCGCCCCGCCACGTGCGGCAACAACACCGGCGCGATCCGCGTGTAGTAGTCGATCACCTCCGCCTTGGTGAACCCCACCTCCGGGTACAGCACCTTGTCCAGGTTCGTCAGCTTCACCAGACGACCCTCCACCCGCACCACCGCGTCACCCGTCACCGCGCCGCACCTCCCCGGGCGCCCGATCCGGCCGCAACCCCCGCCACGTCGCGAACCGCAACCGGCCATCCGCCGTCCACTGCCGGTACGCCACCTCGCCCACCAACTCCGGCCGCACCCACCGCGCACCCCGCGCCCGCGCCCGCGGCACCCCCGACCCGAACGGCGACTCCGCCACCCCCAACTCCGCCAACCGCGCCGTCAACCGCTCCAACTCCGCCTGGTCGAACCCCGTCCCCACCGACCCCGCGAACACCAACCCGCCCTCACCGTCCGGGACACCCAGCAACAACGCGCCCACCAGACCCCGACGCTTGCCCTCACCCGGCCGCCACCCCCCGACCACCACCTCCTGCGTCGCCACCGCCGTCACCTTCACCCACGACGGCGACCGCTGACCCGGCACGTACCGCGAGTCCAACCGCTTCGCCACCACCCCCTCCAACCCCTGCTCCCGACTCGCCGCCAACACCGCCGCCCCCTGACCCGGGAACGCCTTCGGCGTCAACCAGTGCGCCCCCTTCACCCCCAACCCCTCCAACAACTCACGACGCCGCGCATACGGCAGGTCCACCGTGGGGGAGCCGTCCAGGTGCAGCACGTCGAACACCAGGAACGTCACCGGCGACCCCGCCACCAACCGCCGCGCCTGCGCCGCCGACGCGTGCATCCGCCGCTGCAACGCCCCGAAACTCGGGCGCCCGCCCTCCAACGCCACGATCTCCCCGTCCAACAACACCTGCGTCGCACCCAGCTGCGCACCCAACCCCTGCAACTCCGGGTACGTGCCCGTCACGTCATTGCCCAACCGGCTCGTCAACCGCACCCGACCACCCTCCACCCGGGCGATCGCCCGCACCCCGTCCCACTTGAACTCGAACGCCCACTTCGCCCCCGGCCCCGGCAACTCCACCGCCGGCGTCGCCAACATGGGGGACAGCGACTCCGGCAACGACACCCAGTCCGCCCGCACCGCACCGTGCCGCCGCCGCACCATCCAGTCCCCGCCCCCACCGGCCGACCCGCCGCGGAAGAACACGAACTCACCCTCGACCCGCGAACCGTGCAACACCACGTCCACCTCGCGGTCGGACCACTTCACCGTCTCGTACCGACCCCGGTCCCAGATCACCATCTCACCCGCGCCGTACTCGCCCTTCGGGATCACCCCCGAGAACGACGCGTACTCCAACGGGTGATCCTCGGTCCGCACCGCCAACCGGATCGTCCCCGGCTCCGGCGGCAACCCCTTCGGCACCGCCCACGACACCAACACCCCACCCCGCTCCAACCGCACGTCCCAGTGCAGCCGCGACGCGTGGTGCTCCTGGATCACGAACGTGTCATCCCCACCACGGGGCAACACCGCCTCGTCACCCGGCACCGGCTCCGGCGTCCGCCCCGGAACCCGCTTGCGCCGGTACTCCGAAAGATCCCCGCCCATCCCCGCCGCCACGCCCTCAGGCGGGCTTCGCCTTCTTCTTCGCCGGAGCCTTCCGCGACGACGACCCGGACGACGACCCGGACGACGAGGACGAGGACGAGGACGCCGCGGTCTTCTTCGCCGCGGGCTTCCGCGCCGCCGACCGCCCACCCCGCGCCGACTTCGCCTGCTCCACACTCCGCTCCAACGCCGTCATCAGGTCGATCACCTCACCGGCCTCCTCCGCCTCCGGCCGATCCGGCACCTCCGCACCCTCCGCCTTCGCCTCGATCACCTTCCGCATCGCCACCGTGTAGTCATCCGAGAAATCACCCGGATCGAACGACCCCGCCATGCTCTCCACCAACGACGACGCCATCTTCAACTCCTGCGGCCGGACCTCCACATCCGAATCCAAGAACTCGAAATCCGGCTTCCGCACCTCATCCGGCCACAACATCGTGTGCATCACCAACAGGTCATCACGCGCCCGCACCATCGCCAACGTCTCCCGCTGACGGATCGTGATCTTCACCACCGCGAGCTGCCCACTGCGCTCCAAAGCGGTCCGGAGCAACACGTACGGACGCGTCGCCGCCTTGTCCGGCTCCAGGTAATAGGTCTTCTGGAAATAGATCGGATCCACTTCCGCGACCGGCACGAACTCCAACACCTCGATCGCGTGATCGGTGTTCACCGGCAACTTGTCGAAGTCCTCGGCATCCATCACCACGACCCGACCGTCGTCCAGCTCGTAACCCTTCGCGATATCGGCGTAGGCCACCTCCTCACCGCACACCTGGCACACCCGCTTGTACCGGATGCGCCCGGCATCCTCCCGGTGCACCTGGTGGAACCGGAAGTCGTGCTCCTCCGTGGCCGTGTACAACCGGACACCGATCGTCACCAACCCGAAGGAAATCGCCCCACGCCACACGGACCTCATGCCACGTGACTACCCGCGAACAGCACGATCCGCACCAGGGCATCACTCGAACGGGCTAACAATCACCAGGCCCGGCGACCAAACACCGCAACCCTCAACCACCCTCCCGTCGCAACCGCCCCGACCGCACCCGCTCCACACTCCGCCGCAACGCACCCAACAAATCCACCCCGCCACCCGTCTCCTCCGGCCCCCGCGCCACCGGCACCTCCACCGCACCCGCCGCCTTCGCCTCGATCAACCCCGCCAACCGCTCCCCATACCCGTCCGAGAACACCGAACCGTCGAACGGCGCCGTCATCGACTCCACCAACGACTCCGCCACCGCCAACTCCGCACCACCCGACACCACACCCGAGAAATCAAAACCCGGCTCCACCACCTGACCCGGCCACACCAACGTCTGCAACACCAAACCCCCACCCCGAGGCCGCAACACACCCAACACCTCCCGCCCCCTCAAACCCACCCGCACCACCCCCACCCGCGACAACCGCACCAACACATCCCGCAACACCACATAAGACCCCACCGCCACCCGCTCCGGCTCCACGAAATAAGACCGACCCCACAACACCGGATCAACCTCGTCCGCACCCACGAACCGCACCACCTCGATCGTCCGCTCCACCCCGGCCGACAACCCCGCCAGCTCCTCAGCCTCCACCACCACCAACCGGCCATCCGGCAGCACGAACCCCTTCGCCACCTCCGCCGACCCCACCCCGGCACCGCACACCGAACACACCCGCCGATGCCGAACCCGCCCACCATCCACCCGGTGCACCTCGTGCAACCGCACCCCACGATCCCGCGTCGCCCCGAACAACCGCACCGGGAACACCACCAACCCGAACGACACCGAACCACGCCACAAAGCCCTCATGACACCTGCGTACACCCGTGCGAACATCGACTCACCCAAGTCACCCGCACAGCCCAACCGCCCACACCACCACTACTCCCGCTGCGGCAACCGCGCCAACGACACGTACGTCCGACTACCCGCCACCGCCGCCCGCCGCTCCCGCGCCGTCGCCTCGATGTAGTTCTGCGACGTCGCCAACGACGCGTGCCCCAACAACGCCATGATCTCCGACGCCGACGCGCCGTCCTCCGCCAACCGCGTCGCGAACGTGTGCCGCAACGCGTGCAGGTTCGCCCCCGACGGCACCCGGTCGTGCAACCCCGCCCACCGGAAGCACGACCGCACCAAGTACTCCAACCCACCCCGCCCGATCGGCTCGCCACGCCGATCGCGCAACAACGCCGAACCCCGGTCGAACCGCCCCTGCGGAAAACGCCGCCGGCACGACACCACGTACTGCTCGATGATCCGATCCATCGCCGGCTCGATCGGCACCGACCGATCCCGGTTGCCCTTGCCCGCCACGTGCAACCGCCGCTCACCCGGCCGACCCACCACCGACGCGTGCGTCAACGTCCGCATCTCCGCCGACCGCAACCCCGCCACCAGGCCCAACGCCAACACCAGCACATCACGCTCCGGCCACGGGTCACGACCCTGCCGGGCGCCCTCCGCCGCAGCCGCCAACAACCGCTCCGGCGTGTCCTCGCCCCGCAACGGCTTCGGCACCAGCGGAGGCGTCTTCGGCCGCGCCACCGCCCCCATCGGATTACCCGCCACCAACTCCTCCGCCACGCAGAACGTCAAGAACTGGTTCCACGTCGACCACGCCCGCAACACCGACGACTTCGCGTGCGAGTCCGCGAACACCCCGAACGCCTCCCGCAGGTTCCGCGTCGTCAACACCGACATCTCCAACCGCTCCGGGACAGTGCCCGCCACCTCCGACAACAACGCCGTCACACCCGCCAGGTCCCGCCGGTACGCCGCCGTCGTGTGCGGCGAATCCTTCCGCGGCCGACGAGCGAGGAAGAACGACTCCTGAGCGTCAAGCACCAACATGTCGATCTTCCTACCGCACACCACCGACAATTTCCGAGCACCGGGGGAGCGGACCACCCCGATGGAGCCGCTCTCGCGCATCAGCGAAGCACCCGACTCCGGCCTCGTCGTTCCGCGACAGCTGAGCCGACCCGGGGGAGGAGGTCACTTCGACGTGGAACCGGCAAGGGCCGCACGAGGTGCGCTCCACGGCGTCGTGGACGACCCGGGGCGCGGGGGACCGAGATCCAGCCGACCGGAGGACGACGTCGCCGTCCCCGGTCGACGCCGTGGAACGCACATCCGGGCGATGCGCGGTGGTAATTGATGGATAATTGCCATTATCCATCATAAGCGGGTCCGGAAGGGGTTCGGGCCCCGGATGGGGGATGCCTCTCTCGGACGCTCCGCCGTCGACCGATCCGTCCCTTGAACGCACGTGTGCGCGTGCTGCACGCGCACACGTGACGCGCCGCCCGGTCGACCCGGTGAGCCTCCGGTGGGTGGCCGATGACGCCCTTGGGGCTCGGCCCTCGATGATCAACAGATCGGCGTGCGGTCGACGTGCGCTTCGGTCCGGCAGCCGCTGACACCACCGGTGATCCGTCACTGTGACGTTTCTACGGTGGTGTTGTCCGGTGCGCGGCGGCCCGGAGCCGTCTCGGACTTCCCGTCTCGGGAGTCCTCGTGCCGAGGCCGCACCCCGCCGCGCGTCGTCCGCATGGGCGACGGCGGACGGACTGCGGCGGACGCGACGCGAACGGCGTGCGCGGGCGGCCGTCGCATGTGGACGACGTGTCGCATCGACGTGGCCGGCCTGTGGCTTTCGGGTGCCCATGACCCCTGCTGACCAGCCTGTCCGTAACGCCGATAATCTACATTATGTTAAGTAGAACGTTCGGAAGGCGTCCGGGGCGCTTCCCTGCCCACCCTCCTCGCCTCCGCGGTGATGACGTCGCCCCACGTGCGCCACATGCCGTCGAGCCGTGACGTGACGACGACGCGCTGCACCGCGTCGTCCGGCAGCGGGATCTGCAGGCCGATCGCGTGGTGGCGCGCGTGCGTGCCGCTCGCCTTCGCCAGGAGCTCCGCGTCGAAGTCGATCAGGACGCTGCCCTCGGGCAGGGTGTCCGGGATGTCGCCGCCGCAGCCGACGACGCACACCGGTCCCCCGGCGTCCGCGGTGTGCTGTTCGATCTCGGCCCGGACGTCGAGGTCGCGTGCCTGGCCGGTCCACGTGGTCAGGGTGCGGTGTTCGGTCTCGGCGATGAGCGGGTCGTCGAGTTCCAGGGAGGCCCAGACGAGTTCGACGCCGGGTTCGTGGGTCTTGTCGAGGAACTGGCGCATGGTGCGCTTGGCGCTGGCGAGCATCTCCCCCGTGTCGCGTTCGTGCGGTGGTTCCACGGCCCAGGCGGTGAGGTCGAAGTGGGTGGCGAGGCCGTGCTTGTGCGCGCGGTAGCCGAGTTCGATGTCTTCGGTGCCCCAGGTGACGAAGCGTTCGTCGAAGCCGCCGACGGCGTGGAAGTCGGTGGTGCGCAGGGAGAGGTTCATGCCCCAGGCGAAGAGCCAGGGGAAGGCGAGCCGGTCGGGGTCGAAGTCGACGTCGGCGAGGGGTTCGTGGCGGATGTCGCGGAAGCCGGGGTGGTCTTTGAAGTCCTGGTGGACTTGCTTCGGGGTTCGGGTGGTGATGGCTTCGGCGAGGCCGGGTGTGGGGTCCCAGGGGCGGTAGCCGTGGACGTAGCCGAGGTTGAGGGTGGGGTGGCCGGTGTGGGCGTCGACGTGGGCGCGGGCGAAGTCCGGTCCGGCGAGGGTGCCGCAGTCGAGGAAGGCGAGGACGGGTGCGGTGGCGTGGCGTGCGCCGGCGTTGCGGGCGTGTGCGACGCGGCGGCCGAGGTCGGGTTCGTAGTGGTAGTGCAGGCGGAGGCGGTGTTCGAAGGTCTTGGCGACGTCGGCGGTGTGGTCGTCGGAGCCGTCGTCGGAGACGATGACCTGGTAGTCGTCGGGTGGGAGGGTTTGGTCGGCGAGGCTGTCGAGGGTGCGGCGGAGGAGTTCGGCGCGGTTGTAGGTGGGGATCACGACGGAGATGCGCGGCGGCATCCGGGCTCCTTGGGGCGCTGGTGGCGGGCGCTGGGAAGGAGCGGACTGTATCGGGTCGGCGGAATCGGTACAGCCCCCGCACTTCGGGGTCGGTCAGGTGGTCAGGCGCTTGAGGGTGGCGTGGTAGTGGGCGTTGGCCATGATGCCGAGGACGTTGCCGAAGGGGTCGACGACGCTGGCGGTGACGTAGCCCTCGCCGCGGACCTTGGGGTCGTCGTGGGGTGTGGCGCCGAGTTCGGTGAGGCGGTCGAGGGTTGCCCGGAGGTCGTCGACGGCCCAGTAGGTGATGGCGCCGGCGGGGCCGATGTGGGTGTCGTGGGGTGCGTAGTCGCTCTTGACGATGCCGAATTCGTGTTCGTAGTCGCCGATGCGGAATTCGACGTAGCCGCCGGGGACGGTGAAGTAGGGCTCGATGCCGAACAGTTCGGTGTACCAGGTGGTGGCGGCGTCGAGGTCGTCGGCGAAGAAGCTGGTGGTGGTGAGTCCGCGGAGCATGGTGGGTCCTCTTCCGGTGGTGGTCGCTTGTCCCCCAGCTTGGTGCCCAAAGTGCTCACCGAGTGAGCACTTTGGGGGCGAGACTGGGTTCATGCGCGCGGACCGGTTGGTGGCTGTCCTGTTGTTGATGCAGGCGCGGGGGCGGGTGACGGCGGCGGAGTTGGCGGGTGAGTTGGAGGTGTCGGTGGCGACGGCGCGTCGGGATCTGGAGGCGTTGTCGTCGGCGGGTGTGCCGGTGTACCCGCAGCCGGGGCGTGGTGGTGGGTGGCGGTTGGTGGGGCGTGCGCGGACGGATCTGAGCGGGTTGACGTCGTCGGAGGCGCGGGCGTTGTTCTTGTTGGTGGGTCCGGCGGCGTCGGGGTCGCCGGAGGTGCGGGCGGCGTTGCGGAAGTTGGTGCGGGCGTTGCCGGAGACGTTCCGGGAGGGTGCGTTGGCGGCGGCGGACGCGGTGGTGGTGGATGTGGCGGGGTGGGGTGGTGTCGGTCGGGTGCGGCCGGGGTTGGTGGGTGTGTTGCAGGAGGCGGTGGTGGGGCGTCGGCGGGTGGTGTTGGTGTACGAGGGGCGTGGGCGGGTGCGGTCGGAGCGGGTGGTGGAGCCGTGGGGGTTGGTGGACAAGGACGAGGTTTGGTACTTGGTGGCGGGTACGGGGGCGGGTGAGCGGACGTTCCGGGTGGATCGGGTGGTGTCGGCGCGGGTGACGGACGAGGTGTTCGTGCGGCCGGAGGGGTTCGAGTTGTCGGTGGCGTGGGAGCGGGTGGTGTCGGAGGTGGAGCGGCGGCGGGGGTCGGTGTCGGCGGTGGTGTCGGTGCGGGCGCGATTCGTGCCGGTGTTGCGTGATCAGTTCGGGCGGCAGTGCGAGGTGCTGGAGGAGGTGGGTGGTCGGGTGCGGTTGCGGTTGTCGGCGACCACGGCGTTGATGGTGGCGCAGGTGTTGGCGGGGTGGGGTGGGTTGGTGGAGGTGGTGGAGTCGGAGGCGGTGCGGGCGGAGTTGGCGCGGTTGGGTGCGGAGCTGGTGGCGGGTAACGCGGTGGGGTGACGCCGCTCCCCCGGGTTGTCGGGTCCTGGGGTGGTCTGGCCGGTGGTCAGGGGTCGAGGGCGAGGCGGGTTCCGGTGGGGGTGGCGGCACGGGGTGGTCATGTGGGGGTGGTGTCACATCCGGTCGTGGATGCGGTCCCTCATGGGCTTGTCGCGCAGTGCGCGCAGGGTGGCGTCGACGAGGGCGGTGAGGGGGTAGGGCAGGTCGGCGTCGAGGTCGTGGGCGGCGGCGGTGGTGGCGGTCCACTCGGCGTCGAGGGTGGGGAGGATGGCGCGGGCCTGGTCGGTGAGGTGGACGATGCGCCTGCGGGCGTCGTCGCCGGGTTTGAGGTCGACGAGGCCGTCGCGGCGCATCTGGTTGACGGTCTGGCTGACGGCGGAGTGGGTGATGCCGATGGTGTCGGCGAGGTCGCGGATGGACAGCGGTCCTCTGGTGTGGACCAGGTGGATGACGGGGGTGTAGCGGGGCCGGAAGCCCGGTAGGCCGAGGTCGGTGTAGACGCGGCCGACGTCGCCTTCGAGGAGGTCGAGCAGGTGGCGGAGTCGGGTGCCGAGGTAATGGCCGGCGGGTGTGTGATCCACTCCCCTAATGTAACAGCGCTGTTGTACTTGTGAGGAGGGGTGGATGTACCCGGAGATCGAGCCGTACGAGCACGGGATGCTGGACGTCGGTGACGGCAACCTCGTGTACTGGGAGGTGTGCGGCAACCCGGAGGGCAAGCCGGTGGTGTGCCTGCACGGCGGGCCGGGCACGGGCTGCTCCCCCGGCATGACCAGGCAGTTCGACCCGGAGGCCTACCGGATCGTGCTGCTGGACCAGCGCGGCAGCGGGCGCAGTCGGCCGCACGCGAGCGAGTACTCGACGGACCTGTCGGTGAACACGACGGCGCACCTGGTGGCCGACGTCGAGCGGCTGCGCGAGCACCTGGGTGTCGAGCGGTGGATGGTGTTCGGCGGGTCGTGGGGTTCGACGCTCGGCCTGCGGTACGCGCAGCTGTTCCCGCGGCGGGTGACGGACGCGGAGCTGGTGGTGGTGCGGGGCGCGTCGCACGCCCTGTCGGATCCGGGGATGGCGGACGCGGTGGTGGCCGCGACGGACCGGTTCGCCCGGCGTTAGCGGCGGGTCGGGTGCGTGCTCCCCCTGTCCGGCCCGGGTGCTCACGCGGCCGAGGTGGCGCGGTCCGTCAGGGGCGCCAGACGCTGGTCGTCCTGACCGCGACGCCTTCCAGGTCCGGTGGCACCGGGACCGGGAAGGCGTCGACGCGTGTCCAGCCGCGTGGCAGGAACGACCGCTGCGGGTCGCCGACGAGCACGAGCACGCCGCGGTGGTGGGCGGCGAGCAGGAACGGCTCGACCCGGGCGGCCATGTCGCGGTCGTAGAAGACGTCGCCGGCCAGCAGCACGTCGACGTCCGGCTCGGTGTCGAGCAGGTCGCCGGGTGCGATCGTGACGGTCACGTCGTTGGCGCGGGCGTTGAGGCCGATCGCCGCCACCGCGACGGGGTCGATGTCGTTGGCGGTGACCAGGCCGCCGGCGCGGGCCGCTGCGACCGCGACCAGTCCCGAGCCCGACGCGAGGTCCAGCACCCGGCGGCCCGCCACGAGTTCGGGGTGGTCGAGCACGTGGCGGGCCAGTGCCTGGCCGCCGGCCCACGGGAACGCCCAGAACGGCGGCTCGGGGGTGCCGGTGCGTTCCCACAGCGCGGTCACGTCGTCCGCGGTGCGCAGCACGATGTCCGGTGTCAGCGGCACCGGACGCGCGCTGGTCACCGAGCGGACGAAGTCCTCCACCGGGCCGGTGATCACCTGGCCGACGTCCTGTGCCGGGTGGGCGGCCGTCGCAGCATGCCGTGACAGTAGTGCCGGCCCGGTCCTCGCGGTCGGGGGACGGGCGGGCCTGGTGTGCTCACAGGCCTCCGGCGACCCGCAGCACCGCGCCGGTCGTGAACGACGCCGCCCCGCTCAACAGCCAGGCCACCGCCTCCGCGACCTCCTCCGGCTCGCCGGGTCGGCCCAGCGGGATGGCCGAGGCCACCCGGTCGGGCCGGTCCGGCACCCCGGACAGCTCGTGGATCCGCGTGCGGACCGTGCCCGCCGCCACCGCGTTGACCCGGATCCCCCGCGGACCCAGTTCCTTCGCCAACCCCACCGTCATCGCGTCCACGGCCGCCTTGCTCGCCGCGTAGTGCACGTACTCCCCCGGTGATCCCAGCGTGGCGGCGGCCGAGGACAGCGACACGATCGCTCCGCCCGCCACCAGGTCCCGCGCCGCTCGCCGCGCGCACAACAACGCGCCCACCACGTTGACGTCGACCACCCGGCGCAGGTCCTCGACCCGCAGCCGCGCCAGCGGGCCCACGGGGCTGGTGATGCCGGCGTTGATGACCACCCCGGTCACCTGCCCCAGCGCGGCGGCGGCGTCGAACAGGGCGTCCACGTCCGCCGCGTCGGACACCTCCGCCCGCACCGCGACGCCGCCCACCTCCCGCGCCAACGCCTCCGCCGGCTGCGCCGCGGCCCGGTAGCCGATCACGACCCGGTGCCCGTCGGCGGCGACCCGCCGCACCACGGCCGCGCCGATGCCCCGGCTCCCGCCCGTGACGACGATCAGGCCAGCCACGCCGTCACCTCCGCGTCCACCACGTCCCGCGCGGTCACCAGCATGTGCGCCAACCCGGGCACGTCCACCAGCCGCGCGCCCGGCACCGCCGCGCACAACCGCGCCTGCACCGGCCGGAACGCCGGGTACTCCTGCTCGCCCCGCACCACCAGCAGCGGAACGTCCAGCTCCGAGGCCCGGGCGAGCACGTCCAGCGGCTCCACCGCCGCCCGCGAGGCGTCCGTCCAGGTGTAGGAGTCGACGGCGCCCACCTCGATGGACGCCTCCACCACCGCCTGCACCCGCACCGCCGGGTTCACCACCGCCACCCGCCGCACCGGCACCACGCGCCGCGCCGCCGTGAGCAGCGCGATGTGCCCGCCCGCCGAACCGCCGACCAGGTCCACCGGCCCGTCGTCGCACCCGAGCTCCGCCCGCGCCGCCGCGACCAGCGCGGGCATCGCGGCCACCGCCGTCTGCACCATCGCCGCGTACCCGTCGACCACCTGGTCCGGGCCCTCGCCCCACGCGGGCAGCGCCGCGTACAGCCGCCACGCGTCCACCCCCGTCAACGGCAACGCCTGCGTCATCGCCTCCGGTGTCCCCGGCTCGCCCAGCAGGTGCCACACCACCACCAGCCGCCGGGAGCCCCCTGCCGGCGGCGTCGCCACGAACCGCACGCCCGCCGCCTCACCCGTGATCGTCATGACCCCGAACCTACGTCCCGACAGGTCCGCACGGCGTCCACCCATCGCGAACAGCGCACACCCACCGCGACCGCAAGCCGCCCGAACGCGTGAACCCGCACCCCGGTGTCACTCGAACGGCCGCGCCAGGGCACCCTGGGGACGTGACCGAGCCGCGTTGTGCCGCGATCTCCGCGGACCTCGAGGAACCCCAGGCGGGCACCGCCGCCACCGCCGCCGCCTGGATCTGCCTCGAACAACCCGGGCCCTGGGGACGCGACGCCCTCACCGAGAGCCGCCTGGACCCCGCGCTCGGCGCCGAACTCGCCCGCCGCGCCGCCGACACCGGTGTCCGCGTCCTGCTCATCCGCCGCCCCGGCCGCCACGCCGACACCCACCACGACGCGCCCCGCCGCGTGTACCTCGCCGCCACCACCCCCGGCCGGCCGCGGCTGGAACGAGCCGACCTCGCCGACCCCGCGGCCCTGCTCGACCTCGACTTCGCCGCCCTCGCCGCCGGTCACCCCACCGGCCTGGGCACGCCCGTCGCCGGGCCGGTGCTGCTGGTGTGCGCCAACAGCCGCCGCGACGTGTGCTGCGCCCTGCGCGGCCGGCCCCTCGCCGAGGCTCTCGCCGCCGCACGGCCGGACACCGTCTGGGAGTGCACCCACACCGGTGGCCACCGCTTCGCGCCCACCGGCGTGCTGCTGCCCACCGGCTACACCTACGGCCGCCTCGACACCGACTTCGCCGCCCGTCTGCTCGACCACGCCGACCGCGGCCACGTCGTCACCGACCGCTGCCGGGGCCGCTCCACCCACGCGCCGCGCGGCCAGGTCGCCGAACTCGCCGTCCGCGACCTCACCGGCGAGCGCCGCGACGTGCTCACCGTCCACGGCGACACCGTCCGCCACGCCGACGGCAGCGCCTGGCACGTCACCGTCGCCGACGTCGACCTACCGGCCGCCCGACCCGCCAGCTGCGGCGCGGTGCCCACCCCGGCCACCGGGCTCGTCGCCACCGCCGTGCGCCGCCTGGTCCCCGTCGGCTGACGGCACCGCCGCGCGGAACAGGCCCAGCCCCACCGCGTGCGCGTCGTCCAGGCCCACCGCCCGCAACGCCTCCGCCGGCAACGCCAACAACGACACCGCCACACCCAGGAAGTAGGCGTCCAACAACCCCGCGTCGCGTGCCGTGCTCGGCAACCCTGCCGCCGCGTGCAACCCCGCGCCCGCCTGCGCGTTGGACACCGCCATCCGGCCCAGCGCCTCCCGCACCCCCGGTCGGCGCACCGCCTCCAGGTACAGCTCCACCATCGCCAGCAGCTGCGTCGGGTCCTCCACCACCGCGCGGCGCAACAGCGCCGGGTACAGCTGCGCCACCTCCGCCGGCGAGATCCCCGCCGGCGTCGTCTCCCGCAGCCGCCGCACCGCCGCCGCGTGCAACGCCGTCATCCGCGCCGCCGCCGCACCCAACAGCGCGTCCCGCGACGGGAAGTAGTTCTTCGTGGTGCCTTCCGGCACACCCGCCGCCCGGTCCACCGCGCGGTGCGTCAGACCGCGGCCACCCTCCGCCGCCAACACCGAGATCGCACAGTCGCACAGCAGGTCCCGACGGCTCGTCACGGGGACGGGACACTAGCCGATCGCGGCCGGCCCGCCGTCGCCACCACCCGGCCCGCCTCCAGCACCAACCACACCCCGCACACGCAGCGCACGTAGTCCACCGCGCCGTGCGACGAGACCTGGTACACACGCTCGGCGCTGGGCCACCCGCAACAAGGACACCTGGTGTTCACCCCACCAGCGTGATGTCATGGTTCAGTGCATTTCAACCCTTACGGCGGGGCGGCGGCCGAACTCGCCGCCGCCCTGGTCAACGCCGACCCCCGCAGCACCGCCGACGAGCTGCTCGACCTGCTGCGCGCGCACGACTACAGACCCGCCGGGGCCCTCGACGAGCACCAGGCCCGCGAACTCGCCGCCTGGGCCGCCCGCCTCTCGCCCGTCTTCGACCACACCCCCGACCAGGTCGCCCTGGTCAACGACCTGCTCGCCGAAGCCGCCGCCAAGCCCTACATCTCCACCCACGACGACCGCCGGCCCCACCTGCACTTCGCCCCCGAACACGCGCCCACGCCCGAACGGCTGCGCGCGTTCACCGCCGCCGGCCTCGCCCACGTCGTCTGCGACGACCCCGGACGCCTCGGCCGCTGCGCGCGACCCGGCTGCCGCACCGTCTACGTCGACACCTCCCGCAACGGCCGCCGCCGCTTCTGCACCACCCGCTGCGCCAACCGCGTCCACGTGGCCGAGCACCGCACCCGCAGCACCTGACCCGCCTGGTCCGGGGCGGCCGGTGTCAGCGCGCTCAGTGCAGGACGCGGCGGCCGAAGCGGGCGTTGCCGAACTCCGCCGCCTCGCCGATCAACGCCGACCCCACGTCCGTGCGGCCCCGGAACCACGCGTGCCGGAACCACGCGTCCTGGTGGAACACCACCTCGCCGAACAACGCCCGCCCGCCGAAGCGCACGTGCCGGAAGTCCGCCCGACCCGACACCTCGGCCCGCCGCAGGTCCGCCCGGCCCGACACCTTCGCCCGCGCGAACACCAACTGGTCGGCCACCTGCGCCGACCGCAACGACACGTTGCCCGCGAACACCGCCAACCCGAACGACGCCGACTTCGCGAACAGCGCGTCGGTGAACACCGCGTGCCGCAGGAACCGCGCGCCCGCGAAGTTCGCGTCACCCGTCACCGTCATCGCCTCGAACCGCGCGTCGCCCAGGAACACCGCGCCCACCAGGTCCACCCGGTTCACCCGGCACCCCGACAGGTCGAAGTCCACCAGGATCGCCCCCGGCGCCACCACGTCCATCCCCGGCCAGAAATCCGCGCCCGGCCGCAGGTGCGACACCAGCTCCCGCTGCACCGCCGTGCGCCACGGCGCGTCCAACCCCATGCTCACCCCGCCGCGCAACGCCGCCAACCACGACGTCACCACCGCCTGCCGCCGCCGCGGCGCCTGCCGGCCGATCTCGGCCAACAGCAACAACCCCTCCTCCTCACCGGCCCGGAACAGCCGGTTCGCCTCACGCCACACCGACACCGGAGCCGGGACCGCACCCGCCTCCGGCCCCACCCGCCGTCGCGCGTGCTCGTCCAACAACGTCTCCGAACGCGACGCGCGCACATGACGCACGCCAATCCAGACGATGACCACCGCCACCGCCACCGGCATCAGCCACGACGACATACCCCGATCATGCCCGTCCCGCGTACGTCCACGGACGTACTTCCCGTCACCGCTTCGTGGCCGACGCCGGGACCCGCGCCCGAGCGGAGCATCGGACACCGGGAACCGACCCCCGACGCGCCACCCGCACCGGCTCCCACCCCGCACCACCCGCGCCGGCCGCGGGACGCCGACCGACCCTGGCCGGCGATCCTCCTGCTCCCGCTCCTGCCCTAGAGTCCGCTCATGGACCTGACCGACGCGTGCTTCGCGGGCGCCGCCCGACAGGCCGAACTGCTGCGCTCCGGCGCGCTCACCTCACGCGCCCTCGTCGCCGAGTGCCTGCGCCGCATCGACCGGCACGACCGGACCCTCAACGCGTTCCGGCTCGTGTTCACCGACCGCGCCCTCGCCGACGCCGACCACGCCGACGCCCGCCTCGCCCGAGGCGAGCACGCGCCCCTGCTCGGCGTGCCCGTCGCGGTCAAGGAAGACCTCGCCATCGCCGGCCTGCCCACCACCAAGGGCACCGCCGCCGTCGACACCACCGCGCCCGACGACTCCGAGATCGTCCGCCGCCTGCGCGCCGCCGGCGCCGTCATCGTCGGCCGCACCCGCATGCCCGAACTCGGCCTGTGGCCCTACACCGAGTCCACCTGGGCCGGCGCCACCCGCAACCCCTGGTCGGCCGAGCACTCACCCGGCGGGTCCAGCGGCGGATCGGCCGCCGCCGTCGCCGCCGGCCTCGTCGGCGCCGCCATCGGCACCGACGGCGCAGGCTCCATCCGCATCCCCGCCGCCTGCACCGGGCTGTTCGGCCTCAAACCGCAACGCGACCACGTGTCCCTCGCCCCCGACCGCGACGTCTGGCACGGCCTGGTCGCCGCCGGACCCATCACCCGCCACGTCGCCGACGCCGCCCTGCTCCTCGACGTCCTCGCGCCCGGCCACGACCACACCGCCGCCGTCACCGCCACCCGGACCCTGCGCGTCGCCGTGTCCCTGCGCCCCTGGGGCCGCGGCATCCCCGTGGACCCCGAAGTCCGCGACGCCGTCCTCGACACCGCCGGCCTGCTCGCCGACCTCGGCCACGACGTCACCCGCGTCGACCCCGACCTGCACGACGTCACCGGACCCGCCGTGCTCGCCGCCCGCTACCTGCACAGCGCCGCCACCACCGAACAGGCCCTGGACCGACCCGACCGGCTCGACGCCCGCACCCGCGCCGTCGCCGCCCTCGGCCGCTCCCTGCCCGCGCCCGCCGTGCGCGCCGCCCTCGCCCGGACCGCGAAGCTCACCGACCACGCCAACCGGCTCTTCGACCACCACGACCTGCTGCTCACCCCCGTGCTCACCCGGCCGCCCCTGCGCGTGGGCGAGTGGCGCCGCCGCCCCGCCCTCGCCGCGCTGCTCGCCGCCGCCCGCATGACCACGTTCCTGCCCCTGTGGAACATCACGGGCAATCCCGCCGCGTCCGTCCCCGCCGGCCACACCCGCACCGGCCTGCCCCTGGCCGTGCAGCTCGTCGCCACCACCGACGACGACCACACCATCCTCACCGCCGCCGGCCAACTCGAACGCGCCCGCCCCTGGGCCGACCGCCGCCCACCGGCCCACCCCTGACCCCCGCGCGAGTCCTACGTTCAGAGCCCGCGTGTCCTACGTTCGCAACGACCGTGTCCTACGTTCAGGACCCCGAGTTCAACGCTCGGGACATGCCGGTCACCGCTCCCGCCGCGCCAACTCCGCCCGCAACCGCCGCAGCCACTCCGGCGCCGGACCACCGGACACCTCGGCCGACTCACCCGCCACCACCTGCCGCAGCACGTCGTCCCCGGCCTCGGCCACCAGCCCGAGCACCTCCTCGCGCACCGCCGGCCACCCACCCGACGACGACGCCACCGACCGCAACCGCGTGTAGGACTCCCACGTCGGGTGCGCCAGGAACGCCCGCCGCCGCAACCCCACCGCCCGCTCCGCCCACCCCGCGCGCAGGCACTCGTCCACCCCCAGGTCCACCAACCGGGTCGCCGCGCCACGCCCGCCCGTCGCCGCCAGACCCCGCTCCACCCACGCCACCGCCTCCGCCGACCGCCCCGCGTCCCGCAGCACGGTCGCCACCTGCAGGTAGTGCCACCCCGACGACAGGTCCCGCGACAACACCAACACCTGCAGGTCCACGTCACCGCTGTGCTCGGCCAACTCCTCCACCACCCGCAGCAACGCCCACCGCTCCCGGTCGTACCGGCCGGTCTCCCCGAACCCGATCACCGGCAACCGCTCGAACCGCGCCACCGCCTCCGCCCGGTAGAACGCCAACCCGTCCTCGCCCAACGCCGACGCGTACGCCGCCAACCGCACCTCCGGCGGCTCGGCGAACCCCGTCTGCAACCACAACAACCACGCCGCCAACTCCCGGCCGTCCACCGACGGCTCGGCCGCGCACGCCACCGCGTGCAGGTCCAACACCCGATCCACCAACCCGGCCAACGCCGCCCGCTGCGCACCACCCTGCGCGGCGCCCACCAGCACCTCGGCCAGCTCCCGCGCCACCACCCGCGCGCCCGGCCCACCCCGCACCAGCTCCGACAGCTCCGCCACCACCGACGCCAACTCGTCCCACCGCGCCGGCCACGGCACGTCGACACGGGCCAGCGCGGCCGCCGCACGACCGGGTAAAGCGTCCACCGCGACATCCAACCGCACACCCACCCGCCCGACGAGACCCCGCCCGCACCGCCGTCGGCGCGATCACCCGCCCCGACCACGCGAAAGGGGCGCCAGCGACCACCGCCGACGCCCCACCACTGCGTCCAAGATCACTACGGCCGAACCCGGCACGCCCGGACCCGCCGACAGCCGATCACCGACAGCCGATCACCCGAGCGGCCCCGGCTCCCCGGCCCCCACCTCGCGCGCCACCGGACCCGACCCCAGCGTGCCGCGCTCCACCCCGCGCTGCACCGCGCCGTGCTCCAACGGACCCGGCACCTCCTTGCGCGCCACCGCCTCCGCCGCGCGCACCGCCTCGGCCACCGCCGGGTCCGGCGCCGTGTCGAACCACTCCGCCACCGACGCGTCGTCCTGCTCCGGCGACGACGTCACCGGCTGCTCGTAGGCGGGCGGCTCGTAGCGGAACACACCGTCCTCGCCCGGCGCGCCCAGCATCTTCGCGAAACCCTCCAGCGCCTTGCCGTAGTCCGACGGCACCAGCCACACCTTGTTCGCGTCGCCCTGCGCCATCTGCGGCAACGTCTGCAGGTACTGGTAGGCCAGCACCTCCGGCGTCGGCTTGCCCGCCTTGATCGCCGCGAACACCTTCTCGATCGCCTTCGCCTGGCCCTGCGCCTGCAGGTACCGCGCCGCCCGCTCACCCTGCGCCCGCAGGATCGCCGCCTGCCGCTCCGCCTCCGCGCCCAGGATCGCGGCCTGCTTCGCGCCCTCCGCCGACAGGATCTGGGCCTGCTTCTGCCCCTCCGCGGACTTGATCGCCGCCTCCCGCTGACCCTCCGCGTTGAGGATCATCGCGCGCTTCTCCCGGTCCGCGCGCATCTGCTTCTCCATCGAGTCCCGGATCGAGGGCGGCGGGTCGACCGCCTTCAACTCCACCCGCGCCACCCGGATGCCCCAACGGCCCGTCGCCTCGTCCAGCACACCGCGCAACTGGTTGTTGATCTGGTCACGGGAGGTCAGCGTCTCCTCCAGGCTCATCCCGCCCACCAGGTTGCGCAGCGTCGTGGTCGCCAACTGCTCCACACCCACGATGTAGTTCGAGATCTCGTACACCGCCGCGCGCGGATCGGTCACCTGGAAGTAGACCACCGTGTCGATCGACACCGTCAGGTTGTCCCGGGTGATCACCGGCTGCGGCGGGAACGACACCACCTGCTCGCGCAGGTCGATCCGCGCCCGCACCCGGTCGAAGAACGGCACCAGGATGTTCAACCCCGGCGCGGCGGTCGTGCGGTACCGGCCCAGCCGCTCGATCACCGCGGCCGTGGCCTGCGGGATCACCAGCACCGACTTCACGGTGACTACCAGCACGAACAGCACCAGGACCGCGATGACGATCAACGTGGTGGTCAACTCTCCCAGCCTCCACTCAGGCCCCGGACAGCACCACTGCGGTCGCGCCCGAGATCTCGACAACAGTGACTTCGGCACCCGGCTCGATCGTCTCGCGGTCCAACGACCGCGCCGACCACACCTCGCCGCCGATCCGCACCCTACCGCCGTGGGCGTCCACAGTGGACACGACGACGGCCGTGCTGCCCACCAGCGCCTCGACGCCCGACCTGTGCCCCTGGCCCAGCGCCATCCGGCGCCTGATCGCGGGCCGCGCGCCCACCACCAGCCCCAACGACACCAGGCCGAACACGATCCCGCTGATCACCACATCCGCGCCCAACGCCGACGCCCCCGCCGCGCCGAACGCGGCCAGACCCAGCATGACCAGCACGAAGTCGCCCGACAGGATCTCGGCCGCCACCAGGACGACCCCGAGGACCAACCAGATCAGCGCGGCCACACCCCCATCCTCGCACTTCCGGCGTGCGCGGGGTGCCCTTTTCAGGCCACGGGCTCGGTCACGAAGTCGATCAACCGCTCCACCGCGCCGATCAACGGCGTCTCCAGGTCCCGGAACCCCGACACCCCCGCCAACACCCGACGCCACCCCTCGTACGGCTCACCCCAGCCGAGCGCGGCGCACACGCCCTCCTTCCACGGCACCCCGCGCGGCACCACCGGCCACGCCGCGATCCCCACCGACGCGGGCTTCACCGCCTGCCACACGTCCACGTACGGGTGACCGGTGACCAGCACGGCCTCGTCCCGGATCGCCGAGACCAGCCGCGACTCCTTGCTGCCCGCCACCAGGTGGTCCACCAGCACACCCAGCCGCCGGCCCGGCCCCGTGCCGAACTCCGCGACCCGGTCGGCCAGCACGTCCACCCCGTCCAGCGGCTCGACCACGACGCCCTCCACCCGCAGGTCGTGCCCCCACACCCGCTCCACCAGCTCCGCGTCGTGCAGGCCCTCCACCCAGATCCGGCTGTCGCGGGCCGTGCGGGCACGCAGCCCCTCGACCTTCACCGACCCCGACGCCGTCCGCGCGGGCCTCGCCGCGGCCGGGGCGGGCCGCACCAGCGTCACCGGCTGCCCGTCGACCAGGAACCCCGCCGGGCGCAGCGGGAACAGCCGGCGCCGGCCCTGCCGGTCCTCCAGCACCACCTGCCCGTGCTCGAACCGCACCACCGCGCCGCAGAACCCCGACGCGGGGTCCTCCGCCACCAGCCCGACCTCGGCCACCACCTCGGGCACCGTCCTGCGCTTGCGGCCCGACAGCACGTCGCGGCCGTAGTCGTGTGATCGCACGGCCGGCGACGTTACCTCCCGGCGCCGACGGGCGCGGCTACGCCGTGCCGAGGACCGACGGGTGCCCGGGGAAGAACCCGGCGAACACCTCGCACCACGCCGCCAACCGGTCGCCGTCCACCACCGCCGACCAGCGCTCGACACCGGCGCGCAGGTCGTCCGAGGCGTAGGCGAAATCCACCGCGTCCGACGCCGGGTCGCCCACGCACGGACGCGGGTCGATCGCCACCAACCCCCGCTCGCCCGCGTCCAGCACGTTGTGGAAGTGCAGGTCGCCGTGCAGCAACGTCGCCGTCACCCGATCGCGGGCCAGTTCCGCCGCCCGCGCGTGCGCCGCGTCGTGATCGCCGGGGTGCCGCCTGCGCAGCACACCGAAGACGAAGTCCACCCGCTCGCTCAACGGCGGGAAACCCTCCCGCGGCGGGACGTGCAGCTCGCGCAGCACCTCGACCAACCCCGGACCGTCCGAGGCGGGCGTGCCCGGCACCAGCCCTTCCAGCAGCAACGCGCCCCGCGCCGGATCCGCCCGGAGCACCCGCACCACCCTCGGCGACGGCTCCCACGCCCGCAGCGCCGCGTGCTCCTGCGCCGCGATCGCCGGCTCCGGCGTCACCTTCAACACCACCGGCTCCCCGCCGCGCGTGCACAGCAGCGCGTGCGACGTGCCACCGGACAACGGCCGCACCACCTCCAGGCTCCAGTCCCGGCACAAGCCCGCCACCAGCCCGTCCACCCCGGCCAGCCACGACTCCACACCGGGGCCGAAGCGGCGCGTCATGCGCTCCCGCAACGACGCCATCAGCCGTCCAACCTCAAGATGAACTCCTCCACGTCCTCGCCACGCCCCTCGGCGAACCCCACGTCCTCGCCGACCGCCACGAACCCGCACTTCGCCAGCACCCGCAGCGATCCCAGGTTGTCCACCGCCGCCCGCGCGTACAGCGGACGCAGCGGCTCCTCGAGCAGGAACAGCCGCAACGCCGCCGTCGCCAACCCCTTGCCCCAGTGCTCGCGGTCGATCCAGCACGTCACCTCGGGCCCGCCGAACCGGCGGAACCTGCCCACGTGGCCCACCACGTCGCCACCGAACACCACCGTCCGCGCCGCCACCGAGTCGTCGGCCAGGATCCGCGCCCACCGCACCAGGAACGCCCCCCGGTCCGACGGGTCCGCCGAGGTGAACGCGGCCATCCGCACCGCCTCCGGATCGCGCTGGTGATCGAAGAACACCAACACGTCGGCAGCGGTCACCTCGCGCAGTTCCACGTCCACGCGGCAAGTAGACAGCACGCACCCGCGACGTCAGAAGGTCCCGGCGCGGATCCGCCCACCGGGTCGGCCCAGGGTCACCGCGCGATCACCCGACGGGATCGCGGGCCAGGTCAGAACGCGGGCCAGGGGATCGCCGGCCAGTCGTCGGACGGCGCCGGGTACAGCCCCGCCGCCAACAGCTTCTCCACCCGCTCGGTCAACGCCCGCACCTCCGCGCGCGTCAGGTGCTCGTGCAGCCGGTCCGACAGCTCCCCGTCCAGCCGCGACCGCAGCCGCCGCAGCGACTCCACCGCCTCCGCGGGCAGCTCCTCGCCCAACCAGCCCCACAACACCGTGCGCAGCTTGTCGTCGGAGTGCAGGCAGATCCCGTGGTCCACCCCGTACACCGCGCCGTCCAGCGCGTGCAGCACGTGACCGCCCTTGCGGTCGGCGTTGTTCACCACCACGTCGAACGCCGCCATCAACCGCACCCGCGGGTGGTCGGCGTGCGCCAGCACCGCGGGCTCCCCGTACCGGTCGTGCGCCCGCAACACCGGACGCCACCCCGACCGCACCTCGTCCACCGGCACGATGTCCACCAGGTCGTCGTCCTCGCGGGTCTCCACCCACAGCTGGACCATGCCCGACCCGAACGGGCCCTCCCGCAGCACCGTCGGCGGCACCACGTGCACGCCGGACGCCTCCGACACCAGGTAGGTGGCCACCTCGCGGCCCGCCAGCGTGCCGTCGGGGAAGTCCCACAACGGCCGCTCGCCGCGCACCGGCTTGTACACGCACTGCGCGGTCACACCGTCGAGGCTGATGCCGCAGAACAACGTCGCGTTCGACGCGTCCACCAGCCGGCCCTCGACCTCGATGCGACCACGCCGCAGTAAGTCGAGCACCCCGTCGTCAGCCGGACCCACCGCCGCGCTCAGCCCTCGTCCGAACGACGGTAGCCGTTCTGCCGCGGGCAGACGTGCCCCTCGGGGTCGAGCGGCTCGGCGCACAGCGGACACGGCTTGCGGCCCGCGCGCACCACCCGCTCGGCGCGCTCGGCGAACGCCCGCGCCTCCGCCGGGCTCAGGAACACCCTCACCGCGTCCGGACCCTCCTCGGTGTCGTCGAGCACCACCGCCTCGTCGACCTCCTCCTCGGTGATCGCGAGCAGTTCGATGACCACCGCGCTGGACTCGGCGTCCCAGCCCAGCCCCATCGTGCCGACCTTGAACTCCTCCTCGACCGGCACCGCCAGGGGTTCGGTGTCCCGGAGGTCCTCGGGGACACCGTCGGGCACTTCCGCGCCGAACCGCCGGTGCACCTCCTCCAGCAGCGAGCCGATGCGCTCGGCGAGTACGACGACCTGTTGCTTCTCCAGCGCCACGCTGACCAGCCGGGCCTCCTCGGAGGCCTGCAGGTAGAACGTGCGCTCGCCAGGCTGCCCGACTGTGCCGGCGACGAACCGGTCGGGCTGGCGGAATACGTGGATGACGCGTGCCATGACAACGACGACCCTAGGCCACGCGAGCAAGATCGGCAGCCCTGCCCCCCGTTTTTCCACGACCGGCGAACACGACTCCCGGTCGATCGGCGCCGACCGGCCACCACGCACCCGGATAAGGTCGCCGCGTGGTGAAGATCGCACCGTACGGAACGTGGACATCGCCCATCGACGCGGCCGACGCCGCCGCGGCCGGCGGGGGCCTGCACTGGGTCGACCTGCACGACGGTCGCCCCTGGTGGGCCGAGGGACGCCCCGCCGAGGGCGGCCGGGTCGCGCTGGTGCGCGACGGGCAGGACCTGCTGCCCCCGCCGTGGAACGCGCGCAACCGCGTCCACGAGTACGGCGGCCGGCCGTGGGTCGTGCTGGACACCCCCGACGGGACGCGCGTGGCGTTCACCAACTGGGACGACCAGCGCGTCCACCTGTTCGACCCCGACGACCCGCGGCCCGTCCCGCTCAGCCCCGAGCCCCCGCGCCGGCACGGCTACCGCTACGCCGACCTCACCGCCGGGCCGGACCACGCCGAGGTGTGGTGCGTGCGGGAGACCGTGACCGGCGACGCCCGCACCGACGTCCGCCGCGAACTGGTCGCGCTGCCGTTGGACGGCTCCGAGCCCAGGGTGCTCGCCGCGAGCCACCACTTCATGACCGGGCCCCGGCTCTCGCCCGACGGCCGCCACTACGCCTGGATCGGCTGGGACCACCCCCGCCTGCCGTGGGACGGCGCCGAGCTGTGCGTCGCCGAGGTCGGCTCCGCGGAGCACCGCGTCCTGGCCGGCGGCGTGACCGAGGCCGTGTGCCAGGTCGAGTGGGAGACGCCCGCGGACGGCGGGCCGCCGTCGCTGCTGGCGCTGACCGACCCCGACGGCTGGTGGAACCTGTTCCGCATCGGCCTGGACGGCGCCCGCAAGAACCTCGCGCCGTGCGACGCCGAGCTGGGCGGGCCGATGTGGCGGCTGGGCAACCGCTGGTTCGCCGCCATCGGCCCCGGCCGCTACGCCGTGCTCCGCTCCGGCGCGCTGGCCGTGCTCGACGAGCGCAGCGGCACCGTCACCGACGTCGACGTGGACCTGCCCGTCTGGCACGCGCACCTCGCCGTGCACGACGGCGTGGTCGTCAGCGGTGCCGCCGGACCGCTCGCCGAGTCCGCCGTGGTGTCGCTGGACCTGTCCACCGGCGTCCTCACCGAGCACACCTCCGGCGAGTCGCCGTTGCCCGTCGACTACCTGCCCGTGCCCGAGAAACGCGTGTTCCGCGGCCCCGACGGCGATGTCCCCGCCTACGTCTACCCGCCCCGCAACCCCGACTTCAGCGGACCCGACGGTGGGAAACCGCCCTACGTCGTGCACGTCCACGGCGGGCCCACCGGCCGGTCGGCGCCCGTGCTCGACGCCGAGCTGGCCTACCTGACCAGCCGGGGCATCGGCGTGGTCGCGGTCAACTACGGCGGCTCCACCGGCTACGGCCGGGCGTTCCGCGAACGGCTGCGCGAGCAGTGGGGCGTGGTCGACGTCAACGACTGCGCCGCCGTCGCCCAGGCCCTGGCCGACTCCGGCGCCGCCGACGGCGACCGGCTCGCCATCCGCGGCGGCAGCGCCGGCGGCTGGACCTCGGCCGCGTCGCTGACCTCGGTGAAGACCTACCGGTGCGGCATGGTCGCGTTCCCCATCCTGGACCTGGCCGGGTGGACCGGCGAGGGTGGGGAGACCCACGACTTCGAGTCCCGCTACGTCGAGGGCCTGGTCGGGCCGTGGCCCGCGGCGGCCGACCGGTACGCCGAGCGGTCGCCGGCCAACCACGTCGACCGGCTGGCCGGGCCGGTGCTGCTGCTGCAAGGCCTGGAGGACGAGATCTGCCCGCCCGAGCAGGCCGACCGGTTCGCCGCCGCGCTGGACGGCACCGGCATCCCGCACGCCTACCTCACGTTCGAGGGCGAGCAGCACGGGTTCCGCAAGGCCGAGACCATCGTCGCCGCGCTGGAGGCCGAGCTGTCGTTCTACGGGCAGGTGTTCGGCTTCACCCCCGAGGGGATCGCGGTGCTGGAGCTGCGCCGGTGACGCCCTCCGCCCCGGACGCCGCCGCCTCCGGGCACGTTGTCTCCGGGCTCGCCGCCTCCGGACCCGCGCTGCTGCGGCCGGGCGACCGGGTCGTCGTGGTCAGCCCGGCCGGACCGTGCCCGGCCGAACTCCTCGACGCCGGCGCCGCGTGGCTGCGCACGTGGGACCTGGACGTGCGGATCGACCCCCACGCCCTGGACGTCCACCCGACGCTGGGCTACCTCGCCGGCCACGACGCCGACCGCGCCCACTCGCTCGAACGGGCCTGGCTGGACCCGGCCGTGGCCGGGGTGCTGTGCGCCCGGGGCGGCTACGGCAGCCTGCGCATGGTCGACCTGGTCGACTGGACCGCCATCGCGGCCGTCGCCGTCGGTCCGGCCGCTGTCGGTCCGGCCGGTGGTGCCGGCGGTGGCGTTGCGGCCGGTGGCGCGCGTCGCAAGGTGTTCCTCGGCTCCAGCGACACCACCGTGCTGCACGAGCGGTTCTGGGCGCACGGCGTGCCCACCTGGTTCGGGCCGATGATCGGCACCAGGGCGTTCGTCGAGGACACCGAGGCCCGCGAACGGCTCCGCGCCGCCCTGTTCACCGGCGTGTCGTCGTACCAAGGGGTCGGCATGGCGCCCGGTGTCGCCCGCGGGGTCGCCGTCGGCGGCAACCTCAGCCTCCTCGACGCGCCACCACCACCGCCCGGTGCGGTCGTGCTGCTCGAAGACGTCAACGAAGAGCCCTACCGCCTCGACCGGATGCTCACCGGCCTGCTGCGATCCGGGTGGTTCGACCAGGTCGCCGGGCTCGTCCTCGGCTCGTGGACGGGGTGCGGCGACCCGTCCGCCGTGCTCGCCGACCGGCTGGGCGGGCTCGGCGTGCCGATCGTCGCCGACGCCGGGTTCGGGCACTGCCACGGCCAGCTCACCGTGCCACTCGGCGTGCCGGTCGAGATCGACGGCGACTCCGGGGTGGTCACCGTCCTGGGATAGGCCACCCGAAGGCCGCGCGCGTCCGCCGGCCCCGCGTGTCACCGCGCCTGCCGGCACGCACACCATCCCGTCGGCCACGACCGGGCCTACAGCCGACCCGTCACCGACCCCGGCAACCGAACCGACCCACGCCTGACCCACGTTCAAAGACAGTCGGACCGGAGACGTCCGGACCGACGACTCCGACCGGCGAGTCGATCAGGTCGCCCGGCGAAGGGCGCGACCCGCGACCCCGCGAGGCTCCCTGGCGCGCTCGGCGGGGTTGGCCGAGCCATCGGAGCAGCTGCCCGCGCCTCCCGCCATCAGGCCGTGGGCGACCGGTCAGTGGTGGTCAGTGGTTGTCGCGGAGCGTCTGGTTGTCCCGCAGTGTCTGGGTGTCGCGTCGCACCTCCTCCGCCTGGTAGCCGACGGCCTGGATCTCCTCGGCCAGCTGCGGGTGACTGGCCCGCATCTTGCCCAGCGCCGCCATCAACGGCTCCAACAGCGCCACTGCGTCGTCCGCCGCCAACGCCTCGCGCACCACGACGTCCATCCGACCGACCTGACCGGCCAGGCTTCGCAGTGACGCGGCGTTGTCGCGCGCCCACTGCGACACCGCGCGGTCGGCCGCCCGCTTGTCCCGTTCGGCACGCACCCGGCCCTCGGCGGTCGCGCCCAGCTCCGACGGACGCAGCCGCAGGTACCGGCGCTCCGCCGCCTGTCTGCTGGCCACCCCCAGGGCGGGTGCCAGCTCGGCCCAGCTCGTGCCCAGCTCACGTGCCGCGGCGATCAGCTGTGGTTCCCATCCGGCCAGCTCATCGCGCAAGCGCCGCAGGAGGACCAGCGCGGACAACACCTGCCCCGCACTGAGTTCTTCCCCGGTCGCCGCCGCTCGGACGGTCTCGTAATCCCCGATCGCCATGGCGTCAACTTACCGATGACATCAAAGCTTGTCAACCGGATGACGACATGGTAGAACTGAAGCACAGCGCGATGACCAGCGCATTGACCACACAGACCAGGAGGTGTTCCCGATGTTGATGCGCACGGACCCGTTCCGGGAGCTTGACCGGCTGGCGCAGCAGTTCTTCACCGGACCGGGCACCTGGTCGCGGCCCACGTCCATGCCGATGGACGCCTACCGCGCCGGGGACGAGTTCGTGGTGGAGTTCGACCTGCCCGGTGTCGCACCGGACGCCATCGACCTCGACGTCGAGCGCAACGTGCTCACGGTCAAGGCCGAGCGCCGCCCCAACCGCACCGACGACGTCGAGATGCAGCTGTCCGAGCGGCCGCTCGGCGTGTTCTCGCGCCAGTTGTTCCTCGGCGACTCGCTCGACGTCGACCGGATCAAGGCCGACTACGACTCCGGCGTGCTGACCCTGCGCATCCCGATCGCGGAGAAGGCGAAGCCGCGCAAGATCACCATCGGCCAGACCGACGGCACACCGAAGGAGATCAACGCCTGACGCATCCACGCCGTCGGATACCGGATGTGCACCGGGTCTACGGCAGGTAGGCCCGGTGCACGTCGTCCACCGACCACGACGTCGTGCCCACCGCACCCGCTCCACCGACGACGGTCCACCGACGACGGTCCACGAACGTCGCGCCGCCGACCGCGGACGGCACCCGGCGTGAACCGAGCGGAAGTGGGTGGAGCGCGCCGGTCGACGTCCGACAGGATCGCCGACCATGCGACCGGCGCCGGGAGAAGTGCTGCACTTCTCCGAAGACCCCACGATCACCCGGTTCGAACCGCACGTCGCCGCCACGGCCCGACAACCCGAGGCGTACGTGTGGGCCGTGGACCACGCACGGGCGCCCGACTACTGGTTCCCGCGCCAGTGCCCACGCGCGATGGCGTGGGTCGAGCCCACCACCAGCGCCGAAGACCGGGCGTGGCTGGGCGTCGAGCGGCTCCACGCGGTCGAGTTCGGCTGGCTGCGCCGGATGCAGGCCGCGCGCCTGTACGCCTACCGGTTCGACGCGCGGTCGTTCCGGCCGTTCGGCGAACCGCCCAACGCCCACGTGGCCACCGAACCGGTCGAACCGCTCGGCCCACCCGAACCGGCCGGCGACCTGCTGGCGTCGCACGAGGCCGCCGGCATCGAACTGCGGCTGATGCCCAACCTGTGGCCGTTCTGGCGACGGGTGGTCGCGAGCACCCTCGGGTTCAGCGGGATCCGCCTGCGCAACGCCCTGCCCGAACCGACCTGAACCGCCTGACCTGACCGATCTGGCCCGACCCGAGCGGTGCCGGTCCGTCGCCGTGATCGCCGCAGTGGGGGCGGACCAGGGTTGCCCACATACCGACCGGTCGGTACCCTCGCGACGTGGACGAACGGCGCATCGACGCGGTGGTGTTCGACTGGGGTGGCGTGCTCACGGTCTCCGTGCCTGCCTTCATCGAGGACTGGCTGACTTCGGAGAACATCGACCGGGACCGCTACGGCCGGACCATCCGGACCTGGATGGGCCGCGACGCGGTCCCCGACAACCCGGTGGCACGCCTGGAGACCGGCGAGCTCACCCCCGACGAGTTCGAGGCGCTCCTGGCCGCCGAGCTGATCACCCTCGACGGACGCGAGGTGGCGTCGAAAGGCCTGCTGCGCCGCATGTTCGGCAGCGCCCACCCCGACCCGGAGATGGTCGACCTGGTCCGCGAACTGCGCGCCGACGGCCTGCGGACCGTGCTGCTGTCCAACAGCTGGGGCGAGGGCTATCCCGAAGAGCTGCTGCTCGAGCTGTTCGACACGATCGTGATCAGCGGTCGGATCGGGCTGCGCAAGCCGGACCCGCGCATCTTCCAGCACACTCTGGGCCAGATCGGCCTGCCCGCCCACCGGTGCGTGTTCTTCGACGACGCGCCGGTCAACGTCGAAGCGGCGCAGGCGGTCGGCCTGCACGCCCACCGGCACACCGACGCCGACACGACCCGCGCGGTGATCGCCCAGCTCAGGGGAGTCGCCGCATGACCGAACTACCCGGCCTGGACCTCGACCGGCTCGCCACGCACCTCGGCACCGGCCCGTTGACCGGCGAACTGATCCCCGGCGGGCGGTCCAACCTGACCTACCGCGTCACCGACGGCCGCGAGCGCTGGGTGCTGCGCCGCCCGCCGCTGGGCCACGTGCTGGCCACCGCGCACGACATGTCCCGCGAACACCGGGTGATCAAGGCCCTGGCCGACACCGCCGTGCCGGTGCCGAGGGTGGAGCTGCTCTGCGAGGACACCGACGTCATCGGCGCGCCGTTCTACCTGATGGAAGAGGTGCCCGGCGTGGCGCTGCGGCACCGCGACCAGTGCCCGTGGCTCAGCCCGGACAAGGCCCGCGTCCTGTCCGAACGCCTGGTCGACGTGCTCGCCGACCTGCACGCCGTCGACCCCGAGGACGTCGGCCTGACCGACTTCGGCCGACCGGACGGCTTCCTCAAGCGCCAGGTCGTCCGCTGGGGCAAGCAGCTCGACGCCTCCCGCAGCCGTGAGCTGCCCGGTATCGACGAGCTGCGCGACCGGCTGGCCGACAGCGTGCCCGACTCCGCCCGCGCCACGATCGTGCACGGCGACTACCGGCTGGACAACGTCCTGGTCACCGAGGACCCGCTGGACATCAGCGCGGTGCTGGACTGGGAGATGGCCACGCTGGGCGACCCGCTCGCCGACGTCGGCCTGCTGTGCGTCTACTGGAACGGCATCGGCGCGCGCGACGACGACCCGATCACCGGCACCGTGCCCACGCTGCCCGGGTTCGCCGGCACCGACGAGCTGGTCCACCGCTACGCCGAGCGCAGCGGCGCCGACACCGGCGGTCTGGCCTGGTACACGGCGTTCGCCTACTTCAAGCTCGCCGTGATCCTCGAAGGCATCCACTTCCGCTTCACCCACGGCAAGACCGTGGGAGCGGGGTTCGACCAGATCGGCCAACTCACCCTGCCGCTGGTCCGGCAGGGACTCGCCGCGAGCTCAGGGGAGCACTGATGGACTTCGCCTACGACGCCAAGACCGAGGAACTGCGTGCCACGCTGCTGCGGTTCATGGACGAGTTCGTCTACCCCGCCGAGCCGGTCGCCGAACGGCAGTTGGCCGACGCCGAGGACCCGTGGGCGCGCCCGGCGGTGCTGGAGGAGCTGAAGGCCGAGGCGCGCAGGCAGGGGCTGTGGAACCTGTTCCTGCCCGACCCCGAGCACGGCGGCGGCCTGACGAACCTGCAGTACGCGCCGCTGGCCGAGATCACCGGCCGCAGCCCGCACCTGGCGCCGGAAGCGCTCAACTGCGCCGCGCCGGACACCGGGAACATGGAGGTGCTGGCGATGTTCGGCACCGAGCAGCAGAAGAAGCAGTGGCTGCGGCCCCTGCTCGACGGCGAGATCCGGTCGGCGTTCTGCATGACCGAGCCGGACGTCGCGTCCTCCGACGCCACCAACATCGCCACCAGCGTCACCCGCGACGGCGACGAGTACGTCGTCAACGGCACCAAGTGGTGGTCGTCGGGCGCGATGAACCCCCACTGCGCGATCTTCATCGTGATGGGCAAGACCGACCCCGACGCCGAACGGCACCGCCAGCAGGCGATGATCCTGGTCCCGCGCGACACGCCGGGCGTGCACGTCAAGCGCGGCATGCACGTGTTCGGCTACACCGACGCATCCCACGGCGGGCACGCCGAGATCGTCTTCGACAACGTCCGGGTGCCCGCCGACAACCTGATCGCCGGCGAGGGCGAGGGCTTCGCGATCGCCCAGGCCCGCCTCGGCCCCGGCCGCATCCACCACTGCATGCGGCTGATCGGCATCGCCGAACGCGCGCTGGAACTCATGTGCCGCCGCGCGATCTCGCGCGTCGCGTTCGGCCAACCGATCGCGCGCCAGGGCGTCGTGCAGGAGTGGATCGCCGAGTCGCGGGTGCGGATCGAGCAGGCCAGGCTGCTGGTGCTCAAGACGGCGTGGCTGATGGACACCGTCGGCAACAAGGGCGCGCACACCGAGATCCAGGCCATCAAGATCGGCACGCCGCTCATGGCCGAGTGGGTGCTGGACAAGGCGATCCAGGCGCACGGCGCGGGCGGCGTGAGCCAGGACTTCCCGTTGGCCGAGCTGTGGGCCGCGGCGCGGACCCTGCGCCTGGCCGACGGCCCGGACGAGGTGCACCGGATGTCGTTGGCGAAGCGGGAGCTGAAGCGGTACCTGTGACGGGGTGAGCGATTTCGACGTGTTCCTCGCCGACTGCCCCGCCCGCACGACCCTCGAAGTCGTCGGCCACACCTGGTCGGTGGTGGTCGTCGTCGCCCTCGGCGACGGGCCGCTGCGGTACGGGGAGCTGCTGGACCGGATCGGCGGCATCAGCAACAAGATGCTCACCCAGACCCTGGCCCGGCTGCGCGGCAACGGGCTGCTGACGAGCGCGGACGGGTACCACGAGCTGACCGGTCTCGGCCGATCGCTGCTCACGCCCGTGCGCGCGCTCGCGGCGTGGGCGGAGGAGCACACCGGCGAGCTGCTCGACGCCAGGCGCGACCCCGACAGCCGGGACCCCGACGTGCTCGATGGCGGTGACGTGCTCGATGGCGCCGGTGTGCCCGATCCGGGGCGTCAGGCCGGGCCGCAGGGCGGACCCATGGCTCAGCCGCAGGGCGAGCCGACAGTTCGGCCGCGGGATGACCGGCAGCACGCAGCGGGGTCGAGGGCTGCCGGATAGGTCGGCTGCTGGCCTGGAGGTCAGGTCAGATCAGGTCGGGATCGGTGCGGAGGTCGGGGCAAGGCAGGGGTTGGTTGCCGGCCTCGTTGTTTCAACCGACGTTTCAGGTCGACGGTAACGCCGTTTTCGTTGATGGTCGGATGCAGGATCACTCGATCGTGAAGTCGGTGGTCAAGAAAGGCGCAGGTCAGGGCGATGAGGTGTGGGAACCGTTTGGTTCCTGGGCCTGCGTGATCATGACTGACATGAGTCGCGTTTCCGTCGTCACCGGAGCCAACCAGGGCCTGGGGTTCGCCCTCGTCGAAGGGCTCGCCCGCCGAGCCGGCCCATCCGACTTCGTCTACCTCACCGGTCGCGACGAGGGGCGGGTCGAGGCTGCCGCGGCACGTCTCGGCCACGACGCCGTCCGGACCCGCGTGCTGGACGTCGGCGACGGGCAGGCCGTCGCCTCCTTCGCCGACGACCTGCGCGAACGGCACGGAGGTGTGGACGTGGTGTTCTCCAACGCCGCCGCCCGGCTCAGCCCCGGCACGCCGTGGAGCGACCAGGTCGACCCCTTCGTCACCGTCAACAACCTGGGCACCACGCACGTGCTCCGCGCGTTCACGCCACTGCTGCGCCCGGGCGGCGCGTTGCTGGTGGTGGCCAGTTCCTTCGGCACCGTCCGCCACCTGCCCCCGCACCTGCACGAGCACTTCGCCGCACGGTCTCTGGACGACGTCGACGCCACGGTGCTCGCCTGGCGCGACGCCGTCCTCGACGGCACGGCGACCGACCGGGGCTGGCCGGACTGGATCAACATCCCGTCCAAGATCGGCCAGGTCGCCGCCGTGCGCGCGGTCGCGGCCGGTCGCCGTGACACCGACACGGCCACCGGCACGCTGATCGCCGCCGTCTGCCCCGGTCTCGTCGACACCGACGCCTCACGGCCCTGGTTCGCCGGGATGAGCGGCGCGGCCGAACCGGCCGAGGCGGCGGAACGGCTGCTCGACCTGGCGCTCGGGGCGCGCCGCCGGGAGCACTACGGCGAGTTGGTCCAGTTCGGCCGGGTGCTGCGCTGGTCGTGAGGCACGGCCGCGAGCAGGGTGCGCGTGTAGTCGTGCCGCGGCGACAGCAGCACCTGCTCCACCGTGCCCTGCTCCACCAGTTCGCCCCGGTACATGACGGCGACCCGGTCGGCGATCGTCCACGCCAGGCCGAGGTCGTGGGTGATCACCAGGGCGGCCAGGTCCAGCTCGCGGCGCAACCGCAGCAGCAACGCCAGGATCTCGCCGCGCACGGAGGCGTCCAGCGACGCCACCGGCTCGTCGGCGACCAGCAGCCGCGGGCCCAGCGCCAACGCGCCCGCGATCACCACGCGTTGGCGCTGACCACCCGACAGCTCGTGCGGCAACGACGGGAAGAACAGCTCCGGCGGCCGCAGTTCCGCCTGCGACAACGCCTCGGCGACCCGCGCGGCCTCGTCGCCGGGCACCCGGTGGATGCGCAGCCCCTCCGCGACCGCCTCGTACACCGAGTGCCGCGGGTTCAACGCGCTGGTCGGGTCCTGCAGCACCAGCTGCACCTGCCGCCGGTACGCGCGCAGCCCCGACGCCGACCGGGGGAGTTCGACGCCGTCGAACAGCACCCGCCCGGCAGTGGGGCGCCGTAGGCCCAGCAACGTGCGGGCCAGCGTCGTCTTGCCCGAACCGGACTGGCCGACGAGCGCGACGATCTCGCCCGCCCGCACCTCCAGGTCCACCCCGGCCACGGCCTCCGTCGCGCCGTAGGACACCCGCACGCCCTCGGCCCGCAGCAGCACCGGCCCGTCCGGGGCGACCTCCGACGGCGTGACGTGCCGCGACGCCGGATCGCCCACGGTCGGGAACGCCGCCGCCAACGCCTGCGTGTGCGGGTGGGCCGGCGACGCGATCACCTCCCGCGCCGGACCCTCCTCCACCACCTGCCCGTGCCGCATCACGGCCAGCCGGTCGCACGTCGAGGCCAGCACGGACAGGTCGTGGCTGATCATGACCAGCCCGATCCCGCGCTCGGACACCAGCCGCTTGAGCACGTCGAGCACCTGCGCCTGCACCACCACGTCCAGCGCCGTGGTCGGCTCGTCCGCGATCACCAGGCGCGGTTCGCACGCCAGCGCCATCGCGATCATCACCCGCTGCTTCTGCCCACCCGACAACTCGTGCGGGTACGCCCGGGCCGTCCGGGCGGGCAGCTCCACCTGCTCCAGCAGCGCCGACACCGACCCGCTCACGCCGTGCAGCCGCATCGGCTCGGCGATCTGCTCGCCCACCCGGTGCACCGGGTTCAACGCGTGCATCGCGCCCTGGAACACCACCGACGCCGCCGCCCACCGCACCGCCCGCAGCCGGCCCCACGACATGTCCCGCACGTCCTCGCCGTCGAGCAGCACCTGACCCTCGACCCGGGCGTTGCGCGGCAGCAACCGCAGCACCGACATGGCCACGGTCGACTTGCCGCACCCCGACTCCCCCGCCAGCCCCAGCGTCCGCCCCGCCTGCAACGCCAGCGACACCGACCGCACCGCGGTGGCCTCGCCGCGCGCGGTCCGGTAGTGCACGCTCAGGTCGCGCAACTCCAGCAGGCTGCTCACCGCTCCCCCTTCAGCCGCGGGTTGAGCACCGTCTCCAGGGCCCGCCCGCACAGCGTGAACGCCAGCACCACGCACACCACGCCCAGCCCCGGCGGCACCAGGAACCACCACGCCCGCTGCGACACCGCGCCGTGCATGTTCGCCGCGTGCAGCAGCGACCCCCACGACACCCGGGTCGGGTCGCCCAACCCCAGGAACGACAGGGTCGACTCGGCCACGATCGCGCTGGCCACCGTCAACGTCGTGTTCACGAACACCAGCGGCAGCACCGCGGGCAGCACGTGCCGCCCGATCACGTGCGCGTGCCCGCCGCCCAGCGCGCGGGACCGCTCGATGAACGGGCGCGCCTCCACCGCCAGGGTCTGCGCCCGCACCAGCCGCGCCGTCGCCGGCCACGACGTCACCCCGATCGCCAGCACGATCGTGCCCAGCCCGCGCGGCAGGACCGTCGACAGCGCGATCGCCAGCACCAACGACGGCAGCACCAGGAAGAAGTCGGTGAACCGCATCAGCACCGCCGACACCCACCCGCCGAAGTGCGCCGCCACGATCCCGACCACGGTGCCGATCAGCACCGACAACACCGTGGCCGCGAGTCCCACGACCAGCGAGATCCGGGTGCCCCACCACGTCAGCAGCAGCACCGAGCGCCCGTTGTGGTCCGTGCCCAGCCAGTGCTCCGGGGACGGCGGCTGCCACGGCCGGGCGGTCACCCGCGTCACGTCCAGCCCCGACGTGTCGGTCACCAGCGGGGCCAGCACCGCCAGCGCCGCGATCACCGCCAACCCGATCAGCCCGACCAGGCCGCCGCGCTGGGAGGCGAACTCCCGCCACGTCGCCCGCGCCGCGGCCCGTCGCCGCTGCCACGCGATGGCCGTCACGACGCACGCACCCGCGGGTCCAGGACCCGGTAGAGCAGGTCCGCGACCACGTTCATGGCGATCACCGCTCCCGCCAGCACCACGAACGTGCCCTGCAGCAGCGGCAGGTCGGGCCCGGTCAGCGCCTCGTAGGTCAACAGCCCCAGCCCGGGCCAGGAGAACACCGTCTCCACCGTGATCGCGCCCGACACCACCAGCCCCAGGTGCAGGAACACCAGCGTCACGGTCGGCAGCAGCGCGTTGGGCACCGCGTGCCGCCGACGCACCAGGTCGTCGCGCAGCCCCTTCGCCCGCGCCGTGGTCAGGTAGTCGGCGTGCATCTCCTCCAGCAACGAGGACCGCATCACCAGCAGGTACTGCGCGTAGACCACCGCGATCATGGTCAGGCACGGCAGCACCATGTGGTGGGCGACGTCCAACGCCTGCGACGGGAAGTCCGGCGGCGTGTCCGGGTACCGCATCCCGCCGCTGGGGAACAGGTCGCCGGTCGCCAGCGACAGCAGCATGCCCAGCCAGAACGTCGGCATCGCCCACTGCGCCAGCGCCAGCCCGGTGGAGACCCGGTCCGACCGCGACCCGCGCCGCCACGCGCCCCGGATGCCCAGCCACAGCCCGATCGTCACGGCCAGCACGGTCGACGTGCCGGTCAGCAGCACGGTGGGCCACAGCCGTTCGCCGATCAGCTCCAGCACCGGCCTGCTGTAGACGTAGGAGGTGCCGAAGTCGCCGCGCAGCGCCGCGGCGAGGTAGTCGACGAACTGCTCGTCCAGCGGTTCGTCCACGCCCAGCCGCGCGCGCAGCTCGGCGAGCTGGTCGCCGGTCACCGGGCGGCCCCGCGTCATCGCGACCACCGGGTCGCCGGGGATCACCCGGAACAGCAGGAACCCCAGCGTCACCACGAACAGCAGGCTGACCAGCGCGCCGCCGACCTTGCCCGCCAGGTGCCGGATCACTCGCGGTCCTCCGCGCGCAGCCCGCGCCGCCGGCCCATCAGCCACGCGCCGCCGACCAGCACGATCAACGCGCCGCCGACGACGCCGAGCACGAGCCCGGTGCCGGACCCGGTGTCGCCGCCCGTCGCCGTCACGGGCGTCGCGCCGTAGTAGCCCCACACGCCGTTCTGGGCCATGATCACGCCGCCCGGGTCGGGCTGCACGGGGAACGAGGCGAACTTGTCGCTGCGGTAGGCCTCCAGCGCGTTGTCGTAGCCCAGGACCACGGCGGGCACCTGGTCGTAGAACCGCTGCTGCATCTTCAGCACCAGCTCGCGCCGCTTGGCCGGG
The DNA here is from genome assembly GCF_050946825.1 of Actinosynnema sp. CA-299493. Taxonomy (NCBI): domain Bacteria; kingdom Bacillati; phylum Actinomycetota; class Actinomycetes; order Pseudonocardiales; family Pseudonocardiaceae; genus Actinosynnema; species Actinosynnema sp. CA-299493. The sequence goes on along the minus strand of NZ_CP191993.1, from coordinate 4,855,105 downwards.
TCGAACTCGGTGCGCTGCCGCGCGTACAGGGCGTCGTACTCCGGGTCGCAGAAGAACGTGTCGGTGGTGCCGCCCTTGCCGTCGGCGTTGGGACGCTGGCCGCACGTGTGCAGCGAGAGGATGAAGTCCGGGTCGGGGTTGGTGCCCCAGCCGGAGAACTGCAGGTCGAACGTCCCGGCCGTGCCGGCCTCGTTGAGCTGGTTGTCCGACACGATCCGCACGTCGACGACGATGCCCAGCTCGGCCAGCGACCGCTTGACGAACTCGCCGGTCTGCTCGTCGTAGGCGCGGCCGGCGTGCCCGAGCAGCCGCAGTTCCATCCGCCTGCCCTGCGGCGAGACGCGGATGCCGTCGGCGCCGCGCGCGTAGCCCGCCTGGTCGAGGTCGGCGTTGGCCGCCGCCGGGTCGTGGGGGCGCACCGGTTCGGGCTTGAGGTGGTAGTCGGGGAACACCGGCGGGATCGGTCCGGTGCCGCGCTGCGCGTAGCCGCCGTTGACCTTGGCGATGATCGCGTCCAGGTCCAGCGACTTGGCGATCGCCCGGCGCACCACGACGTCCTTCAACGCCGGGTGCCCGTCGCCGATCGGCTCGCCGGTGCGCGTCGCCGCCCCCGAGTTGATCACGATCTCGTTGAAGCGGCGGCCCTGCGCCTGGTTGCGGGTGATGCCGTCCTCGTCCTTGAGCGAGTCGAACTGGGCGGGCCCCATCCGGTTGACCAGGTCGACCTCGCCCTTGCCCAACGCCTGCACGGCGGCGTCGGCGGTCTTGTAGTAGCTGAACGTCAGCTCGTCGTACTTGGGCGCGCCGCGCCAGTAGTCCTTGTTCGCCTTGAACCGGATGAACTCGTTGGCCCGGTACTCGGTCAGGACGAACGGCCCGCTGCCCACCACGGGGGTGTGGTCGTTGCGGTACTCGCCGATGTCGGCGACCTGCGACCACACGTGCTCGGGCACGATCGGCACGTCCAGCGCGAGCATGGTCGCCTGCGGCTGCTTGGTCCTGATCACCAGCGTGCGGTCGTCGGTCGCGGTCACCGACTCGAACTCGGCGGTGAAGCTGCCGTTGGCGGTGGCGGCGGTCTCGTCGCGCATCATCAGGTCGTAGGTGAACGCGACGTCCTCGGCGGTGATCGGCTGCCCGTCGGACCACTTCCTGCCCTCCGGCACGTGGAACGTCCACGTCAGCCGGTCCTCGGAGGACTCCCACCGGTCGGCCAGGCCCGCCACCGGGCGCTGGTCCCTCACGTCGTAGGCGGTCAGGTAGTCGTACATCAGCCTGCCGACCTCGGTGCCCGCCTGGAAGATCGACAGGAACGGGTTGAGCGAATCCACCTGCTGGGTGATCGCCACCCGCAAGGTCACCGCCTGTTGCGCCTGCGCCGGGGTCGGCGCGAGCAGAACCACCAAAGTCATCGCCGCCGTGACCGCGCCGAATCGTCGGATACCCACAGTGACCGCCTCCTGCCCGTGAGTGGAAGTCAAGAAGTAACCACTGCGCCGTGGCACACGTCAAGAACCGACATCACCTCGGTACGGTGAGCGCATGCGGATCTTGATCTCGGCGGACATGGAAGGGGCGACGGGGGTCACCTGGACCGCCGACGTCGTCCCGCAGACCGAGCAGTGGCAGCGGTTCCGCCGGCTGTTCACCGGCGACGTCAACGCCTGCGTCGCGGGCCTGCACGCGGGCGGCGCGACCGACGTGCTCGTCAACGAGGCCCACTCGTCGCAGCGCAACCTCCTGCTGGAGGACCTCGACACCCGCGCCCGGCTGCTCACCGGGCGGCACAAGCCGCTGTCGATGATGCAGGGCGTCGACTCCGGCGTGGCCGGCGTGGTGTTCCTCGGCTACCACGCGGGCGCGGGCCAGGAGGGCGTCCTCGCCCACACCTACCTGGAGAACTCCATCACCGGGGTGTGGTTGGACGGCGTGCCCGCGAGCGAGGGCAGGCTCAACGCCGCGCTGGCCGCCGAGCACGGAGTCCCCGTGCTGCTCGTGACCGGTGACGACAAGGCCTGCGACGACGCCCGCGACTACGCGCCGGGCGCCGGGTTCGTCGCCGTCAAGGAGTGCGTCAGCCGCTACGCCGCCGTCTGCTCGCCCCCCTCGGTGACCTCCGAACTGATCGCCGAGGCCGCCCGCGCGGCCATGAGCCGTGCCGGCCGGGCGCCGGGCGCGGTCGCGCCGCACCGGGTCGAAGTGGAGTTCGACGCCACCCACCTGGCCGCCGCCGCGGCGGTGGTCCCTACGGTGGAGCAGGTCGGAGCGCGCCGGGTCGGGTTCGACGCGGCGTCCATGACGCTGGCGATGCAGGCGTTCAAGGTCGTCACCGCGATCGCGGCGTCCGCAGTTGAGGGGATATATGGCTGAGGATGTCGTCGACCTGTGCGCGGCGCTGCTGCGGTTCGACACCACCAACCGCGGCGGCGGCGAGTCCGCCGGCGAACGGGAGGCCGCCGAGTTCGTCGCGGCGCACCTGGACGCCATCGGCGTGCCCGCCACCGTGCTCGAACCGGCGCCACGCCGGGGCAACGTGCTGGCCCGCGTGCCCGGCGCGGACCCCGGCCTGCCCGCGCTGCTCGTGCAGGCGCACCTGGACGTGGTGCCCGCCGACGCCGCCGAGTGGAGCGTGCCGCCGTTCGCCGGGATCCAGCAGGGCGGCTACCTGTGGGGTCGCGGCGCGGTCGACATGAAGGACATGATCGCGATGGTCCTGGCCGTGCTGGGCGACTGGTCCCGCGAGGGCCGCCGGCCGCGCCGCGACATCGTGCTCGCGTTCGTCGCCGACGAGGAGGACCGCGGCGAGTTCGGCGCGCACTGGCTCGTCGAGCACCACGCCGACTTCTTCGCCGGCTGCACCACCGCGATCGGCGAGTCCGGCGGCTACTCCTACCCCGTCGGCGACCGGCGCGTCTACCCCATCGGCACGGCCGAACGCGGCACCTCCCACCTGCGGCTCACCGCCACCGGGCGCGCCGGGCACGGCTCACGCCGCAACGACGACAACGCCGTGGTCAAGCTCCTCGCCGCGCTCACCCGCGTCACCGCCCTCCGGCACCCGGTGCGGCTGACCCCCACCGTGCGGGCGTTCATCGAACGGGTCGGAGCCGCGCTCGACGTGCCGGTCGACCTGTCCGACGTCGACGCCACCATCGCCCGGTTCGGCGCCGCCGCGAGGCTGGTCGAGAACACCGTCCGCAACAGCGTCACGCCCACCGTGCTGGACGCCGGGTACAAGGTGAACGTGATCCCCGGCAGCGCCACCGCCGAACTGGACGTGCGCACCCTGCCCGGCACCGTGGACGAGCTGCTGGCCGCGATCGACGAAGCCCTCGGCGCGGACGTGCGGCGCGAGTCCATCGCCGACGAACCGCCCGTGCAGGCGCCGATCGACTCGCCGTGGTTCGACGCCATGGCCGCGGCACTGCGCGCGGAGGACCCCGAGGCCGTGGTCGTGCCCTACTGCATGGGCGGCGGCACGGACGCCAAGGCGTTCAGCCGGCTGGGCATCGACTGCTACGGCTTCGCCCCGCTGTTCCTGCCGCCCGGCTACGACTACCGCGCCATGCCGCACGGCGTGGACGAGCGCGTCCCCGTGGAAGGGCTCCGCTTCGGCGCCCGCGTGCTCGACCGGTTCCTGTCCTCGTAACACCCGATCGGGTGGGTCGGCCCGCGTATCCCCACCCTCCGCCACACCCTCCTAGCTCGGGGAGTGATGGTGAAGGAGGCCGGATCGTGTGGGCGCGAATCACCAGGGGGGCAGTGGCGGTGGCGATCGTCGTGGGCGTCACCTCGTGCGAGAGCGGGGTGTTCGACCACCCGGGCGGTGACACCGGGACCGACCGGACGACCACCGCCCCGACCACCGGCACCGGGTCGGGCGGGAACACCACCACAGGGTCGAAGACCGGGGATCGGTACGGCTGGTTCCTCCCCGAGGGACCGGATTCGCCGAGCTTCCCCGAGGACGACGTGCACCGGTGGTCGGTCTCGCGAGCCTGCGCGCAGGCGCAGTCCACCCTGGAGGTCGACCCGCGCACCCGCACCGCCCCGACCACCACGACCCCTCAGACGACCACCACCACTCGCACGATGACCACGACCACCACCGCATGACCGCCCAGCCCGGCCGGGACGCGCCAGGCAAGGGCTCCGACGAGCCGGACGCGGTGCGACGCGTCGGCGAGGCGCTGGCCAACGTCACGGTGCTCACCGGCCTGCTGGTCTACTTCGGCTGGCGGCGCAGCGACGTGCAGGCCCGCGAGCTGGGCATCGACAGCGCCGTGCTGGGCATGTCCACCACGGACTACGTGCTGCGCAGCGTCGGACCGGTGTTCCTGCTGCTGGCGGTCGTCGTGGGGATCGCCCTGGTCTGCCGGTGGCTCGAACCCCGCGTCCGCGCGGCGACCGACCGGCCCGGCCACCGCGCGCGGGCGTTCTCGGTGGTGCTGTCGGCGGCGTGGCTGGTCCTGCCGGCCCTGACCGTGGCCCTCGGGCTGCTGTTCCCGGTCACCAGCTTCTACGCGTTCCCGCTCGCGGTCGGCGGCGGGATCCTGCTGTCGCTGCACGCGAGCGGCCTGCGCCGACCGGACGCGCACCCGGCGTGGACCAGGGTGCTCGGCTTCGCCGTCGTGTCGCTCTCGCTGTTCTGGTCGGCGGGCAACTACGCCGAGGTCCGGGGCGTCCAACTGGCCCGCGACTACGCCGAGGACCTGCACCGGCAGACCACCGTCGTCGTCTACACCCGGGAACGACTGCACATCACCGCGCCCGGCGCCTGCGAGGAGCCCCTGCCCGCCGACGGCTCCCGCTACCGGTTCCGCCACGTGGGCCTGCGGCTGCTCGCCAAGGTCGGCGCCAAGTACTTCCTCGTCTCCGACGGCTGGACCCGCGACCGCGGCACCGTGGTCGTGCTCGCCGACAACGACGACATCCGCGTCGAACTGGGCCGCGGCGACCGGGCCCGCCCGCCGCACTGCCCGGGCGCTACCGGTCCGGGTCGGTGATCTCGCGCAACCTGGCCAGCGCGTCGAGCAGCGCCACCATCCGCGGCCTGCCCAGGTGCGCGGTCCACTCCCGCTGCACCTCGGCGATCGCGTCCAGGCACACCGGGATCGCCCGGCGCCCGCGCGCGGCCACCCGGACCAGCCGGGCCCGCGCGTCGGTCGGATCCGGGCCGCGCTCCACGTAACCGGCCCGTTCGAGCTGGTCGACCAGGAAACCGGCGGTCTGCTTGGTGACCCGGGCGGCCTCCGCGAGCTCCGTGAGCCGCGACCCGTGCCGGTCGATGCGGTGGAACACCCGTGCCTGCGCGGGCGTCACGTCGTCGAACCCCGCCCGCGCCAGGGCGGCGAACACCCGGTTCTCGAGCTCGCGGTGCGGCAGGTACAGCAACAGGCCGAGGTCGTCGGGCACGTCACTCCTTGACATCGGTCAGAGAAGTCGATCACCCTATCGTGTCGCGCCCCTCGGGTGACGCCGCTAGTCGAAACGGATGTGCTTCACCGAAGTCCACGTCCGCCGCACCCGGCCGCGCAGCCTGCCGTCGGTGTTCGGCGCCAGCGTGAGCCCGGCCGACGCGGCGACACGGTCCGCGACCTGCGCCACCGTGATGTGGTCGGTCCACACGTGCTCGGCGAACTCCGGCTCGCGCAGCCGTTCCAGGCAGTGGTCCAGCACCCGCAGCGCGAAGCTCTCCCGCCGCAGCGGCACGTCCTTGCCGAGCACAACCTGCGCGGCGTGCCCGAGAACGCGTTCCCGCAGCCGCCGCACCACCGTCTCCCGCTCGGCCAGCAACGCGAAGTGCCGCACGTCGTGGCCCCGGTCGCGCAACCCGCCGACGATCTCCCGGAAGTAGGCGGGCTCCACCACCGTCATCGGCACCACGACCACCCCGTCGTGCCCGGTCGCCGCCCGGTCCAGCACCTCCACCACACCCCGCCGCCACGACACCAGGTCCTGGAAGTCGCCGCGCAGCGCGGGCGGCGTCATCCGGTGCAGGGCGAACCCGACGTGCTCGGGATCGCTGAGGAAGCTGCCCGGCAACCGCCGCCGGAGCTCGTGCGCGGTCTGGGTCTTGCCGCCGCCGAACGGGCCGTTGATCCACAGGAGCACGACACCGACCCTACGGACGCCGCGCCAACCGGACGAGCTTGAGCGCCAGGTGCAGCTCCAGCCGGGCGCCGCCGTCGGACAGGTCGCGGCCGGTCAGCTCGGCGATCCGACCCAACCGGTAGTACAGGCTGGTGCGGTGCAGGTGCAGGCGTTCCGCCGCGGCGCGCACCTCGCAGCCGCAGTCCAGGTACACCTCCAGCGTCCGCAGCAGCACCTCCGACAGCCCCGCCAGCACCTCGTCCGGCGACGCGCCCAGCAGCAGCCGGTACGCGCCGAGTTCGGACCACCGCACCCGATCCGGCAACGCCGGGTCCAGCCGCGCCAGCTCCGCCGCCGCCAACGCCTGCTGGTACGCCGCGCCGGTCCGGTCGGGCGGGTGCGGGTCGCTCACCCCGACGTGACCGGGCAGGTCCGGCAGGGCGTCCGCGGCCGGCACCGTGCGCACCACCCGGGGCTCCACCGCCACCACCACCCGCACCGGCGCCCGCTCACCGACGGGCACCTGCGCCGCCAACGCCGCCAACCGCTCACCCAGGTCCAGCTCCGGCACGTCGCCGAGCACCCACAGGTAGCCGACCAGCACCCCGTTGTGCCGCAGCGGGAAACCCACCCGCTGCTGGAACCCCAACGCCGCGTTCGCCGGCACCCGCACCGGCCCCGTCGCGGTCGCCACGCCGTGCTGCTCCTGCCAGGCCGCGACGTCCGCGGGCACCCGCCGGGTCAGGATCGCCCGCACCCTCGCCCGGTCCACGTCGTCGGTCTGGGCGCTGTGCGCCACCACCCGGCCCGCCACGTCGTCCACCGACACCCCGCGCCCCAGCACCCGGGACAGCTCGTCCAGCAGCTCCTGCATTCCGACAACTGTAGGAACAACTCCAGTCGCCGGACGGTCGCCCCACCCGACGCCGACGCCCTAGCGTGATCGACCGTGACGAACAGCAGGATCGCACCCTGGGCCTCACCGCAGGCGCAACGCAGGCTCGCCGAGGTCGAGGCCGCCGTCTCCGCCGACCTGTCCGCGACCGGTGTCGCGGGCACCGTCCGCAAGGCCCTCGAAGCGCACACCGCCCAGGTCGACGACGACGGGATCGTGCTCTACGCGGGCACCAACGTGCTCAGCCCCACCGCCGCCGAGGCCGTGCGGGCCACCGTGTCCAGCCGGCCGAGCATGGGCTGGCCCGGCGAGAAGTACCAGGTCGGCCTCGACCACCTGGACACCCTCGAAGTCCTCGCGCCGATGCTCGTCGCCTCCCTCATGGAAGGCCGGTTCGCCGAGGTCCGGCTCCAGAGCGCGACCCTGGCCAACCTCGCCGTCTACACCGCGTTCGCCCGCGCCGGCGACAAGATCGCGGTGCTGCCCGAGTTCGCCGGCGGCCACGCCAGCCACCACGCCCAGGGCGTGCCCGCGATCCGCGGCCTGACCGTGGTCGACCTGCCCTACCTGCCCGACGAGCTCGACCTCGACTACGGGAAGCTGCCCGGCTTCCTGCGGGTGCACCGGCCGCGGATCGTGGTGATCGGCGCGAGCCTGATGCTGTTCCCGCACGACGTCGCCGCGGTGCGCGCGGCGGCGGACGAGGTCGGCGCGATCCTCGTCTACGACGCCTCCCACATGGCCGGGCTCGTCGCCGGCAAGGAGTTCCAGCGGCCACTGCACGAGGGCGCGCACCTGATGACGTTCTCCACCTACAAGTCCTTCGGCGGCCCGTCCGGTGGCTGCGTCGTCACCCGCGACCCCGAGCTGGCCGAGCGCGTCTCGAACGTCGCCTACCCCGGCATGCTCGCCAACTACGACGCCGGACGCCTCGGCGCCCTCGCCGTCACCGCCGCCGAACTGGCCGAACACGGCCCCGACTACGCGCGGGCCTGCATCGCCAACGCCCAGGCGCTGGGCGCGGCGCTGGCCGACAACGGCTTCGACGTCGCCCGCCACGACGGCGTCTTCACCCGCTCCCACCACCTCGCGATCGACGCCCTCACCCTCGGCGGCGGCGACGCGGCGGCCGTGCTGCTCGGCGAGGCGGGCGTCTACCTCAGCGGCATCGGCCTGCCGTGGCAGCGCATCGACGAGGGGCTGCGCGGCCTGCGCATCGGCACCCAGGAGATCACCCGACGCGGTTTCACCCCGGCGCACCAGCCCGCCGTCGCCGCCCTCCTCCGCCGCGCCCTGATCGACCGCGAACCGCCCGAGCGCGTCCGGGCCGACGCCGTCGCGCTGCGCCGGGAGGTCAACGCGACCACCTGACCGTCGATCGGAGCTGTTCAGGACGCGTGACCGAGGCAATTGAGGACCGTAGTGGTCCTCGTTGACGCCTAGGCTGACGTGGTGATCGAGAAGCTGACGACCCGGGCCTTGAACCGGGCGACCCTGCACCGCCAGTTCCTGCTCGAACGGGCGGACCGGACCGCCCGCGACGTGGTGGAGCACCTGGTCGGGATGCAGGCGCAGGAGCCGTTCTCGCCCTACTACGGCCTGTGGTCGCGGATCCGGTCGTTCCAGGCCGACGAGCTGGGATCGCTGCTGCTGGACCGGCACGTGGTCCGGGCGTCGCTGCACCGCGCCACGATCCACCTGGTCACCGCGGCCGACCACGCCCGGTTCGAACCGCTGCTGCGGCCGTTCCTGCACCGCCGGTTCGCGTCCTCGCCGTTCGGCTCCGTCATGGACGGCCTCGACGTCGACGAGTTCACCGCGGCCGTCACCGCCCTGCTGGAGGAGAAGCCCCGCACCCGGCGCGAGATCAGCGACGTCCTCGGCTCGCGGTGGCCCGACCGCGACGCCGGCTCCTTGGGTCACGCGGGCAGCTTCCTCGTGCCGTCCGTGCAGGTCACGCCGCGCGCGGTCTGGGGAAGGTCGGGCGCGGCGGCGTGGACCACCGCCGCGCACTGGCTCGGACCGGCCGGCCCCGCCGCGTCGATCGAGGAGTTCGTGCGCCGCTACCTGGCCGCGTTCGGCCCCGCGTCGGTGAAGGACGTGCAGACCTGGGCGGGCATGAGCCGGCTCAAGGCCGTGGTGGAGGCGATGGACCTGCGGGTCTTCACCGACGAACGCGGCCGGACGCTGTACGACCTGCCCGACGCGCCGTTGCCCGACGCCGACACGCCCGCCCCGGCGCGGTTCCTGCCCGAGTTCGACAACGTGCTGCTCGGCCACGACGACCGCACCCGCGTCATCTCCGACGAGGACTACCGGCGCGGGATCATCATCGGCGGCAAGCCGACGCTGCTGGTGGACGGCTTCGTGCACGGCACCTGGAAGATCGCCCGCGACGGGCTGGACGTCGCGGTGTTCCGGCCGCTGACCCGTGCGCAGAAGGCCGACGTGGAGGCCGAAGGCACCCGGTTGTTGCGGTTCGCGGGCGTGGAGGGCGACGTCCGGCTCTAGATTTGGACGATCGTCCAGTACGATCGTCCAATGACGGTTCGAGAACGACTGCTGCGCGCGGCCGCGGAACTCATCGCCGAGAAGGGCTGGGGCGCAGTCAGCACGCGGATGCTCGCCGACCGCGCCGGCGTCGGATCCGGCGTCGTGCACTACCACTTCGACTCCACGCAGGCGGTGCTGGTGCAGGCCGCCGTCGGCGCGCTGCGAACCGCCGTGGACGGCCTCGCCCCGGTGCTGGAGCGCGCTTCGACGCCGACGGACGCGTTGGCGCTGCTGCTGGGCGCGTTGGACGAGCACGGCGGGCAGGAGTTGTTCACCGAGACGTTCCTCGCCGCGACCCGCAACGACGAGCTGCGACAGGCCGTCGGCGAGGTGCTGGTCGAATTCCGCCGCACGCTCGCCTCCTGGCTGGAGTCGCACGACGTACCCACCCCGGCGGAGACGGCCGCGGTGCTGGCGGCGGCCGTGGACGGCGTGCTGCTGCACCGCGCCCTGTCGCCGGATCTACCGGCGGACGTCGTCGTGCCCGTGCTGGGGCGGGTGCTGCGGTGAAGGTGCTCATCAGCGGGGCGGGGATCGCCGGGCTGGCCCTCGCGCACCGGTTGGGGACGCTCGGGCACGAGGTCGTCGTGCTGGAACAGGCCGACGGGCCGCGCACCTCCGGCTACATGATCGACTTCTTCGGGCCGGGCTACGACGCGGCCGAGCGGATGGGCGTGCTGCCGCACCTGCTGGAACTGGGCTACCGGGTGGCGGAGGCCGTGTACGTCGACCCGCGGGGGCGTCGGGTGGCGGGGCTGCGGTTCGACCGGATGGCGCGGGCGGTGAACGGGCGGCTGCTGAGCATCATGCGGCCGGACCTCGAACGCGCGTTCCGCGAGGACCTGCCCGTCGGGGTGGTGCTGCGGTTCGGCGCCCGCGTCGTCGGCGTCGAGGACGGCCCGACCGGGGTGGACGTGCGGTTGGCCGACGGGTCGACGGTGTCCGGTGACCTGCTGGTCGGCGCGGACGGCGTGCACTCGGCGGTGCGGAGGCTCGTGTTCGGCGACGGACACGTGCGGTACCTGGGGTTCCACACGGCGGCGTTCACGTTCGACGACCCGTCGGTGCACGCGCTGGTGGCCGACCGGTTCTGCGTCACCGACACCGCGGGCCGCCAGGTCGGGTTCTACGGGCTGCGCGACGGGCGGGTGGCGGCGTTCACCGTGCACCGGACGCCGTCCGCGGACCTGCCCGCCGACCCGCGTGCGGAAGTCGTCCGGGCTTACGGGTCGCTGGGCTGGGTCGTGCCGCGGGCGTTGGCGCGGTGCCCGGAGGACATCTACTACGACCAGGTCGCGCAGGTGGAGCTGCCGAGGTGGTCGTCCGGGCGCGTGGTGCTGGTCGGGGACGCGTGCGGCGCGGTGTCGTTGCTGGCCGGGCAGGGCGCGTCGCTCGGGATCGGCGGCGCGTGGGTGCTGGCCGGGCACCTCGACGACCCGGCCGCCTACGAACACGCGTGGCGGCCGGTCGTGGTGGCGAAGCAGCAGGTGGCACGGTCGGGGGCGCGCTGGTTCCTGCCCGCGTCGCCGTCGCGACTGCGGGCCCGGCGGGTGGCGATGAGGCTGTCGAACCTGCCCGGGGCGAACCGGGTGGTGGCGACGACCCTGGTCGGCAAGCCGGTCACGCTCGGCTGAACCGGAGCCGCGCCACCCGCCCTACGATCACGGGATGACGGAGACCACGCCCGAGGTGTCGTGGACCAGCGGAAGGGCGGGCACGGGCGCGAAACTCGTCGGCGTGCTGTCCGTCCTGTCCATGGTCGGCATCGCCGTCTACGGGATCGTGGTGAGCGACTCCTGGTGGCTGTCCCTGATCATCGGCGTGAGCGTCGGGCTCGTGGGTCTCGTCGTCGTGGGCATGATGGCCTCCATCGCCGATGACGCCACGAGAACCGCCGCGCTGGAAGCCGTCGGGACGCGCGTCCGAGCGGAGGTCGTCGAGGCGGAACGGGTCGAGGGTGCGGACGACGTGGTCTACGAGATCGTGCTGCGCGTCCCGCTGCCGGACGGCGCCACCTTCGACGTCGAACACCGGTGCAGCCACCACACCTGTGCCGCCGCCACCCGGGCGTCCGCGACTTCGCGACCGGTGATCGTGGACCCGACCACCCGCGCCTGGGCCGTCATCCACTGACCTCGGGCCGCGGCGCGGCGGTGCGTTCGGCTTGCAGCCGGTCGAGTTGGTTTTCCGCTCGTTCGGCTCGGACCAGGGTCTGGGCGCGGGCTTCCTCGAGGGCGTCGAGGCGTTCGCGGGCGGCGCGTTCGACCTGGTCGAGTTGGGCGCGGTGGGTGTCGCGCTGGTCGGTCAGCTCGGCTCGGGCGCGGTCCAGTTCGGTGCGGGCGTCGTGGGCGGACTGCTCGGCGCGTTCGGCCTTGATCCGCGCCTCGTTCGCCGCGTCGGCTTCGGCACGTGCGGCGGCCTGGGCCTGTTCGACGCTCGCCCTGGCTTCGGCGACGGCCCGCTCGACTCGGGTCTGCGCGTCCGCTCGCACTTGGTCGACGTGGGCTCGGGCTTCGGCTTGGGAGCGTTCGACCAGGGCCTGCGCGTCGTGCCGGGCTTGGTCGATCTGGGCTTGGGCGTCCGCGCGGACTTGGTCGACTTCCCGCACCGCCTGCCGCCGGGCCTGTTCGGCGTGGGTGACCGCGTCGGCCTTCGCCTGTTCGACCTGGGTCTGCGCGTCCCGCCGGATCTCGTCCACGGCTGCCGCGGCTTCCACGCGGATGGCGGCGATCTCGTCCTCGGCCCGGGCGACGGCGGCGTCGGCTTCGGCGCGTGCGGCGTCACGTTGCCCGTAGGCGGCCTCGGCGTCCTGTTCGGCTTGTTCGGCGGCACGCACCGCGTCCTCGGTGGTGGCTTCGGCGGCCTGACGTGCCTGTTCGGCGTCGCGCCGCCGCCGTTCCGCCTTCGCGACCGCCGCTTCCGCCTCGGCGACCCGTCGTGCCGCCTCGGCCTCGACCGCCTGCACCTGGCTCTCGGCCACGCTCGGGTCGGCGATCGCGGTCAGCTCCGCCACGGCCCCGGTCAACGTCGTCGACATCTGCTCGGCCAACACCCGGAACCGCTCCAGCAGTTCCTCGGCCCTGATCTTGCCCGCAGTGATCCCCTGCGGCCCTTTCGTCACGGTGACGACCTCCTGCTCGGCCTCCACCGCCTGCGCGAGCCGCTGCCGCTCCCGCCACGCCCGCCACCGGGTGTGTTCCGGCAGGTCGCAGTACTCCGCAGGCCGCCCCGGCCCCCCACCTCTCAACACCGACCGCGTGCAGCCGGGGTAGTTGCAGGTCAGCGCCGAGGCTTCCGTCGTCGTCACGGCAATATCGTAGCAGAATTACGTTGAAACAAACGTTATAGGGTGCAACGCAACGCTATAAGGCGGCTCGACCCTGGCTTCCGATAAGGTTCACTTATCGGAAGTTGGGATCCGGGCAGAGGTGAGCGACCGGTTCAAGCCGCGCGGCACTTGTGTGACGCGCAGCGGAACTGACAGCGCCTGAGCTGGGCATACGCAGCAACGTGTCAGCGCGTGCGCACGCGAACTGTCAGCGGATGTGCCGGCCGAATATCAGTGGCCCGCTGGTCTTCTTCCGCCCGGTTATGCATGTTGCCGTGCTCAGGGTTCGTGTCCGGCGACGTCGTCGCGGTGCCGGCGGTCGCGGTGAACTGGTCGAGGGCGCAGCGGGAGGTTTCCTTCGGCAAGGGGAAGTCCCAGGCCCTCACCGAGGACCTACCCCGTGCCGGCATGTCGAGACGGGCGTCGGTTGTCACTGGATCGGGTTGTGTCGGGTGGGTGTGGGGATGTCGTCGGTGGCGGCGGGAATCCCTGCGGTACACGTCTTCGATTTCGATGTGACGAGGGGGGAGGTGAGGATCGTGCGCAGGATTTCGATGAAGGCCCGTCCGGTTGTCCGCCCGGAACGGGTCACTGGTGCACACTCGTGGGCCGATTTCAACTTCAAGAGGAAGTAACGGCTGGTGTCGAGTCGACCAGTCCGGTGGGCCGGGCCCGTGCACGCGGGCCCGGCCCCTCATCGCGTGGCGCTCGCACCGTGTCCCCGCCGGAGTCCTGTTCCGCGCGCCCCTTTGGAGTCGTCGTGCGTCTGCGTCGTGCGAGTTGTCTGACCTGCTACTGGCTCGAGGGGGAGTTCGTCGTGCACCCCTATCCCGGCGGGACGCCCACGGCGTTGCACCCGGCGGCGGCGGAGATACTGGCCGCCTTCGACGACTGGATCGAGCCCGTCAAGGCCGCCGAGCAGTTGGACCACCTCACCCCGGACACCGTCGCCGAGGCGGTGCAGGTTCTGCACGAGGCGGGAGCGTTGCTGGCCGAGGGCGGCGACGAGGCCGCCCGCGACGAGCAGGTGGCCCGCCAGTGGCGCACGTGGGCGCCCGAGGCGTCGTTCTTCCACTACGCCACCCTGGACAACCGGTACGTCCACGGCGACGGTGGGAAGACCGACCCGGTGGAGCAGTCGGACACGGCGGTGCCGGCCGAGGACGGACCGCGGCACACCATGTTCACCGAATACCCCGACGCCGACCGCGTGATGCTGCCCCGCCCGCACGCCGACCTGCGCCTGCCCTACGACCAGGTGCTCTACGCGCGCCGCACCCACCGCGACTTCACCGACGACCCGGTGCCGCTGGCGACCCTGGCCACGCTGCTGTCGACGGTGTTCGGCCCGGTCGGCTACATCGACTCCGGCTCGGGCGCGCTGTTCCGCCGCACCAGCCCCGCCGGCGGCGCGCGCCAGGAACTCGACGCCTACCTCGGCATCCTCAACGTCGCCGGCGTCGAGCCCGGCATGTACCACTACAACCTGCGCGAACACTCACTCGAACTGCTCTCGCCCGGACTCGACCGCGACGAGGCGGTCCTGCTGGGCGCCGGCCAGGAGTGGGTCGGCGGCGCCGCGTTCCTGGTGGTGCTCACCGCCGTCATCGACCGGATGAGCAGCAAGTACCACATCCCGCGCTGCTACCGCGTCTGCCTGCTCAACGCCGGCCACCTCGGCCAGACCTTCGCCCTCACCGCCACCGCCCTGGGACTGGGCCCGGCCCAGACCGGCGCCTTCAGCGACACCCCCGTCGCCCAACGCCTCGGACTGGACAACATCGGCCACATCCCGCTCTACGTCCTCGCCGCCGGAGTGCCCCACCCCCACCCGGCCCAATCAGCCCCGCAGGCGACTGTGGACACCTTCAGGACCACCACCCTGCGATGAACCCCACAGTCCGGGGCGGGGGGTGCCGCAGGCGTGCACGTTGCCCACGGCGGAGCGGCCGTCGCGGGTTGCGGAGTTCGACGGCCTGTTCGCCACGGCGGTGACCAGGGTGGAGCGGCGGGATCGCACCACGCTGCTGTTGGAGCTGGAACGCACCGCGGAGACGGCCGCGCGGGTGGCGGAGCTGATGGTCCGGGAGAACGGGTGCTGCTCGTTTTTCGCCTTCACTCTCACGGCCGCCGGGGGTGGTCTGGAGTTGAGCGTCGCGGTGCCGGCGGCCCACGTCGAGGTGCTGGACGCGTTGGCCGTCCGGGTGTCCGCGGCGGGCGGGCCGGCGGCGTGAGCGGCCTGCGCAGCGGGCAGTTGGCCGACGCGGCGGGGGTGAACCCCCAGACGCTGCGCTACTACGAGCGCATCGGACTGCTCGCCGAGCCGGAACGGACCCTGGGCGGGCACCGGCTGTACCCGCCGGAGGCGTCACTGTGCTGCGGGTGGTCAAGGCCGCGCAGCGCCTGGGGTTCACCCTGGACGAGGTGGCCGACCTGCTGGAGGCCGGCCGCCACCGGCATGGCAACCGCGCACCGGCGGGGCTGACCGAGCGTGTCACGACGAAGTTGGCCGACGTCGAGGCCCGCATCACCGACCTCGGGGTCATCCGCGACACCCTGCGCACCGCGCTGGCCGCATTGACGTTTCCGCAGGTGCGGGTGGTGGCGGTGGCCGAGTGCGGCACCCACGCCATCGTCGCGGCCACGCTGGGACCGAGACGGGGCCCTGGTCAGCCACGACGGCCGCCGAGTCTGCCGAACACCCAGTGCAGGACCTCCCGGTCCACGGTGTCGCGATCCAACCGGACCAGTGCCCTCACCACGTGGGAGGTGATCTTGGCCCGGGCGCGGAAGTGCCGTGCGCGGCGTGCACATCGGTGTAGACGGGGTCGGATCGTCCAACCACGCCTGCTCCGGGGTCTGCCCGCCCAGCGTCGGCATGCGGTGTCGGGTGTTCCACCACCGCACCCACTCCAGCGTCAGCCCCACTAGCGCCTCGAACGGCACCGGCGGCGCGTCCGCATCCACCCGGTGCCGGTTCAGCGTGGTCTGGGCGTGGAGGAAGGAACCCACCGCCGCCTCGACGTGATCGATGCCCGCCGATTGGAGGGGGCGTTACACCACCTCGATCTGGTCGCGCACCTCCCCCACGTGCCTCGGCCCGCCCGTCGAGGGTCTGGTCCGGACGCGCGAGATGTGGAGAAGATCGGAGCGGG
Organism: Actinosynnema sp. CA-299493; assembly: GCF_050946825.1. Lineage (NCBI taxonomy): Bacteria > Bacillati > Actinomycetota > Actinomycetes > Pseudonocardiales > Pseudonocardiaceae > Actinosynnema > Actinosynnema sp. CA-299493. The sequence goes on along the minus strand of NZ_CP191993.1, from coordinate 4,839,081 downwards.
CCGAGCTCGGCTGACCTGGTGGGTTCCGCGGGTGGCCGGACGGGTAACCGGCGGATCACCTCGTGGGAAAGGATGGCCTCATGATCGTGCCCTTGGACCTGGCCGACGACGAGACGGTGGCGGCGGTGCACCGGATCGCGGCGCAGTCGTACGCGGTCGAGGCGGAGTTGATCGGGAGCACGGCGATTCCCGGGCTGAACGAGTCGGTGGAGGACATCCGCAGATCGCCGTTGCGGTGGCTGGGCGGGTACGTCGACAACGACATGGTGGCCTTCGTCGGTTACGCGAAGGTGGACGGTGTGCTGGACATCGACCGGTTGTGCGTGGCGCCGAGCCACTTCCGGCTCGGGTTCGCCAGACGGCTGGTGGAGCAGGTGCTGGCCGAGGGTGGGCCGGCGATCGCGGCGACGGGTGCGGCGAACGCGCCCGCCATCGCGTTGTACGAAGGGCTGGGGTTCCGGTTGGTGGACACGGTGGTGGTCGAAGGCGGGCTGCGGATCGCCCAGTTCGGGCATCCCGGATTGATCTAGGACGGGATCTGACCTAGTCGGCTCCTACGGTCGGTGTCGTGACCGAGATCGAAGAGTTCCGCATCGCCGTGCCGCAGGCCGACCTGGACGACCTCGCCGACCGCCTCGCCCGGGCCCGCTGGGTGGAGCCGCTGCCCGGTGACGGGTGGCAGCGGGGGTGCCGGTGGACTACCTGCGCGACCTGGCCGAGTACTGGCGCAGCGGGTTCGACTGGCGGGCGCAGGAAGCTCGGCTGAACGCGTTCCCGCAGTTCGTCACCGAGGTCGACGGGGTGGACGTGCACTTCCTGCACGTCCGCAGCGAGAACCCGGACGCGTTGCCGTTGCTGCTGGTGCACGGGTGGCCGAGCACGTTCGTGGAGTTCGTGGACGCGATCGGCCACTTGCGGGACTTCCACGTGGTGGTGCCGAGCATCCCGGGGTTCGGGTTCTCCGGGAAGCCGACCGGGCCGTTCGACGTCGCCCGGGCCGGTCGGGTGTTCGCCGGGCTGATGGGGCGGCTGGGGTACGGGCGGTACGGGGTGCAGGGAGGTGACCTGGGCGCGTACATCGCGCCGGAGGTGGCGAAGGCGGCGCCGGAGCACGTGGTCGGGGTGTTCGTGAACGGTGGTCTGGGGTTCCCGACCGAGGCGGACCTGCCGGTGCTGACCGAGGACGAGCGCGAGTTCTACTGGCGGATGCGGGAGTGGGCGGGCGCCGGGGTGGACCACCACGCGCTGCTGCGCGCCGCGCCGCAGACCTTCGCGTTGGGCTGGCACGACTCGCCGGTGGCGTTGCTGGCCTGGTTGGTGCAGAAGTTCCAGGAGTTCACCATCACGGTGGACTCGCCGGAGCAGGCCATCGACCGGGACCTGCTGCTGGTGAACGCGACCCTGTACTGGGTGACCGGGACGGCGGGGTCGTCGTCGTGGTTCATGTACGACACCGAGCGGTTCGCGTGGCCGGAGGGGCAGAAGTTGGTGCCGACGGGTGTCTACAGCGGTCCGCCCGCGATCCGACGGCTGGCCGAGCGGCACAACGACATCGTGCACTGGCCGGACGCCAAGCCGGGCGGTCACTTCGTGGCGCTGGAGGTGCCCGGGCTGTTCGCGGACGAGGTGCGCGCGTTCTTCGGGAAGGTGCGGTGAACCGGGTGATCGGCCGGCGGCTGCGCCGGCACTCGTTGCTGGAGCCGTCGGCCGACCCGGCGGCGGTGGTGCGGGCGATGTGCGGCGCGCACGCCCAGGTGATGTCGGCGGCGGAGTTGTCGATCGGGCTCCGCACGACGCTGACCCGGCAGCAGGTGCGGGACGCGGTGTGGGTGGACCGGACGTTGGTGAAGACGCGAGGGCCGCGTGGCACGGTGCACCTGCTGCCGACGGCCGACCTGCCGATGTGGACGGGCGCCTTGGCGGAGTTGCCGCACCGGCTGCGGCTGCTCACCGAGGAGCAGGCGGCGCAGGTGGTGGCGGCGATCGCGGACGCGTTGCGGGACGACGAGCTGACCGGTGACGAGTTGACCGGGGCGGTGGTGGCGCGCACCGGCGCGTGGGCGGGCGAGCGGGTGGTGGAGGCGTTCGGCGGGACGCCGTGGCCGCGGTGGGTGGAGGCGATGGGCGTGGCGTCGGACCGGGGCGCGATGTGCTTCGCGCCGAACAAGGGCCGGAAGGTGGCGTACACGAGCCCGCAGCGGTGGTCACCGGGTTTCGCGCTGGCCGCGAACGGGGCGGTGGAGCTGCTGCACGCCTACCTGCGGTCCTACGGGCCGGCGACGCAGGCGCACTTCGCGAAGTGGCTGGCCGCGCCGAAGCGATGGGTGAACGGGCTGTTCGAGCGGGCGGACCTGGAGCGGGTGGACGGCGGGTGGGTGGTGCGCGGCGACACGTCGTGGCCGGAGGAGCCGCCGGCCGGGGTGCGGCTGCTCCCCTACTTCGACGCGTACGTGGTGGGCAGCCACCCGCGTGAGGTGGTGTTCCCGGGTCGGGCGTTCGAGCGGGCGCTGTCGGGCGGGCAGGCGGGGAACTTCCCGGTGCTGCTGGTGGACGGCGTGGTGGCCGGGGTGTGGCACCAGAAGCGGTCGGGGCGGCGGATCGTGGTCACGGTGGAGCCGTTCGCGGCGTTGTCCCGGGCGCACTCGGCCGAGCTGGACCGGGAGGTGGCGCGGGTCGGCGAGTTCCTGGAGGGGCGGCCGGAGCTGACCGTCGGGACGGTGTCGGTCGGCGGGCACGCCTGAGACGTCCGGCCGTCGGGCAGACCGCGCCTGCCCGACGGCCGCGTGCTCAGGCGGCGGCGCCGAACCACGTGGGCAGGTGGCCGGTCAGGTCGTCCTGGTCTTCGCCGACCCACGCCACGTGGCCGTCCGGCCGCAGCAGCACGGCGGGCGCGTCGAGTTCCTCGCTGACGTCGACGACGTGGTCGACCCGGTCCGCCCAGCCGGCGGCGGAGAGCCGGCCGGTCTGGTCGAGCAGCAGGCCGCGTCCCTGGTGCGTCAGCCCGTAGAGGCGGCGGCCGTGCCCGAGCCGCACGTCGCGCAGTCGTCGGCCGAGCAGGTCGTGGCCCTCGCCGAAGTCGTAGCGGACGGCGGTCGCGGTGATCTTCTCGGCGAGGTGGCGGTTCACCTCGTCGAACTCCATCAGTTCCGCGATCAGCCGGCGCACCGCCCGTGCCCCCGGTTCGGGGGACATGAGCTGCATCTGCGCGCGCGTGTTGTCCAGCACGGCGGCGGCCACCGGGTGCCGTTCGGCGTGGTAGCTGTCCAGCAGCGCGTCCGGCGCCCAGCCGTTGACCTGGGCGGCCAGTTTCCAGCCCAGGTTGAACGCGTCCTGGACGCCGAGGTTGAGGCCCTGCCCGCCGACCGGCGGGTGCACGTGCGCCGCGTCGCCTGCCAGCAGCACCCGGCCGGTCCGGTAGCGCTCGGCCTGCCGGGTGGCGTCGCCGAAGCGGGAGAGCCAGCGCGGCGAGTGCACGCCGAAGTCGGTGCCGGCGTAGGCCCTGAGCTGGTGCTTGATCTCCTCCAGGGTCGGCGGGACGCGGTCCTCGGAGACGCCTTCGGCGGGTGCGATGACGCGGTGCAGCCCGTCACCGAGGGGCATGAGGCCGAACCGGACCTGGGTCTTGCGGACTTCGGCCACCACGGCGGTCACCGTCCCGGGTGACGCGGTCACCTCCATCTCGCCGAGCAGCGTCTCGGTCCGGCTGGGCTCGCCGGGGAAGGCGACGCCGAGCAGCTTGCGCACCGTGCTGCGGCCTCCGTCGCAGCCGACGAGGTAGCGGGCGCGCAGCCGGGCGCCGTCGGCCAGGTCGGCGGTCACGCCGTCGTCGTCCTGGGTCAGCCCGACCAGTTCGGCGCCGCGTCGGATTTCGGCGCCGAGTTCGGTGGCGCGTTCGGCGAGCAGGCGGTCGGTGGTGGGTTGCGGGATGCCGAGGACGTACGGGTGGGCGGTGTCGAGCCGAGGTGGGGGCTGGGGGATGCCGGCGAAGCCGCCGATCGGGTGCTGCCGTCCGTGGGCGAGGAACCGTTCCAGCAGGCCGCGCTGGTCCATCACCTCGACGCTGCGGGCGTGCAGGCCGAGCGCGCGGACGACCTCGGTCGGCTTGGTCTGCTTGTCCAGCACGAGCACGTGCACGTCGTGCAGCCGCAGTTCTCCGGCCAGCATCAGGCCGGTCGGCCCGCCGCCGACGACGATCACGTCGATCATGGAACCCCCTGGTGGATCACTGTCGCTTTCGGCCGGTCGCCTCGCGTTTTCGCAGGTCCCGGCTTCGAGGGGAGAGTGTGCGGCACGACCCGGGTCTTGTGGCAAGACCCCCGGTGCGCTATACGTTGGGAGTGGCGAGGAGTGCGTTCCCTCCTCGCCTTCGTCGTGTGCGGGGTCCGACGACCGCCATCGTTGGCCGGACCAACAAGTCGGTAGACTGCGGTCGCATGGAGACCTCGGGCGCGCCCCAGCGGCTGCGCGGCACGACGACCTGGCTGCTCGGTCAGGCCACGACCCACGCGGCACGATTGGTGTCGGAGGCGTTGGGCGCGGTCGGCGCGAGGCGCTACCACTACTCGCTGCTGGCCGCGTTGGAGGAGTTCGGACCGGCCAGCCAGGCGGAGCTCGGGCGGCGGGGCGGGCTGGACCGCAGCGACGTGGTGGCCACCGTGAACGAGTTGGCGGAGAAGGGCTTCGTGGAACGCCGACCGGACCCGGACGACAAGCGGCGCAACATCGTGACCGTCACCCCGTCGGGGGTGGCGCACCTGCGGCACCTGGACCGCGTGCTGGGGCAGGCTCAGGAGTCGTTGCTCGCCCCGTTGTCGGCGGCCGAGCGGGAGGAGTTGGTGCGGGTGCTGAACGTGGTCCTGGAGCACCAGGGATGACCGGGTCGATGCGCGCGGTCGTGTTGAGCGGGCCGGGTCCGGTGGAGAACCTGGCCGTGGTGGAGTTGCCGGTGCCTCAGCCCTCGCCGGGGTGGGTGCGGGTGAAGGTGGGCGCGTTCGGGGTGAACCGGTCCGAGCTGCTGCCCGGAGGAGTTCCGCTCTGGGGAGTCCTGCCCGGGAGTGGGTCTTGAGGATTTTTCCGGTGTCGTGTCGATGTGGTGCTCCGCCGTTCGTGTAGGGGGTGCGGAGGAACCCGAACCGAGGAGCACGAGATGACCCAGTACCTGATCAGCGTGATCGAGCCGGCCGGTTACGACATCCCCGAGCCGGAGGTCATGCAGCGGATCGAGAAGGACGTCCAGGCGGTGGACGCCGACATGCGGCAGGCCGGTGTGTGGGTGTTCGCGGGCGGTCTGCACGCACCGGACACGGCGACCACGCTGCGCCCGGGCGCGAACGGCGAACTGGTCGTGACCGACGGGCCGTTCACCGAGAGCAAGGAGCACATCGGCGGGTTCAACATCATCGACGTGCCGGACCTGGACGCGGCGCTGGAGTGGGGGCGGCGGATGGGCGTGGCGTGCACGTTGCCGGTCGAGGTGCGGCCGTTCCAGGACTTCCCGGGCTGACGTGACGGCGGTCGAGCGGGTCTTCCGGGCGGAGTACGGCCGGTCGGTGGCGGTCCTGGTCCGCGTCTTCGGTGACATCGACGTCGCCGAGGAGGCGGTCCAGGACGCGTTCGCCGAGGCCGTGCGCAGGTGGCCGGAGGCCGGTGTGCCGCCGAGCCCGGCGGGCTGGATCATCACCACGGCCCGCAACCGGGCGATCGACCGGCTGCGCCGGGAGTCCACGCGGGACTCCCGGCAGGCCCAGGCCGCGTCGCTGCACGCCCGTGACGAGCACCCCTGGGAGGACGTGGACGCGGTGGGCGACGACCGGCTGCGGTTGATCTTCACGTGCTGTCACCCGGCGTTGAACCAGGCGGCGCGGGTGGCGTTGACGTTGCGGCTGCTCGGCGGGTTGTCCACGGCGGAGATCGCGCGGGCGTTCCTGGTGCCGGAGCCGACGATGGCGCAGCGGTTGGTGCGGGCGAAGGCGAAGATCCGGGACGCGCGGATCCCGTACCGGGTGCCGGGCGAGGCGGAGCTGCCGGACCGGCTGCGCGCCGTGCTGGCGGTGGTGTACCTGGTGTTCAACGAGGGGTATTCGGCCAGTTCGGGTGGCGCGTTGGTGCGCGGGGAGCTGTGCGCGGAGGCGGTGCGGCTCGGGCGGGTGCTGGTGGAGCTGATGCCCGACGAGCCGGAGGTCGTCGGGCTGCTGGCGTTGATGCTGCTGCTGCACGGCCGGAGCCCGGCGCGCACCGACGAGGACGGCGGCCTGGTGCGGTTGGCCGACCAGGACCGGTCGCGCTGGGACCGGGCGGTGGTGACCGAGGGGCGGGAGCTGGTGCGGTGGTGCCTGCGTCGCGACCGGCCCGGCCCGTACCAGGTGCAGGCGGCGATCAACGCGGTGCACAGCGACCCGCCGCCGACGGACTGGCGGCAGGTCGTGCTGCTCTACGACCACCTGCTGGCGTTGACGCCGAGCCCGGTGGTGGCGTTGAACCGGGCCGTCGCGGTGGCCGAGGTCGACGGGCCGGCGGCGGCGTTGGCGCTGGTGGACGCCCTGGCCTCGGGTGGGTCGATGGCGGGTTACCACCTGTTCCACGCCGTGCGCGCGGACCTGCTGCGCCGCTCGGGCCGGGGTGCGGAGGCGGCGGGGGCCTACCGGCGGGCGTTGGAGCTGGCGGGTAACGACGCCGAGCGCGACCTGTTGCGCCGTGGGCTCAGCGCAGTCGCCGGATCAGGTCCGCCGCCTCCCGCGGGGTGAAGTCGAGGGACACGACGCCGATGGTCAGCTCGATGCTGCACCGCGTCGGGTCGGGCGAGGACCTGGGGCGCCGCGGGAGTTCGACGCCGGTCTCGGCGAGGATCCGCTCGGCCGCGGCGGCGACGACGTCCTTCGGCGCGGGGATGTGGACGTGGAACATCGGTGTCTGCGGCACGTGCGGGCGGGTGGTCGCGTAGCCGTCGGCGTTGATCGCGGCGGCGACGGCCACCGCGTGGTCGCGGAACTCGGCCATCCTGGGCAGCACCTCGTCCAGCCCCATCAGGGCGGTGACGGCGGCCGGCCAGGAGTCGGGGGTCGCGCCGCCGAGCCTGCGCCGCCACACCGACGCGGCGTCGATGGTCTCCCGGTCGCCGGCGAGGACCGCGCCGCGCACGCCTTCGAGGCTCTTGTAGAGGGACACGTAGACGGTGTCGAACAGGTCCGCGATCTCGGCGAACGGCCGGTCGTAGCAGGGCTGCGCCTCCCACAGCCGGGCGCCGTCCATGTGCGCGGCGGCGCCGCGGTCGCGGGCCCACGTCGTCTGCGCGACCAGGTCCTCCCAGGTGGGCAGCAGGCCGCCGAGGTCGCGTTGGGGCAGTTCGAGGAGCAGGGCGGCGATCGGTTCGCGGACCTCGGCGAGGTCGTCCGTGGTGATCAGGCCCTCGCGGTCGCCGACGGCGTGGTGGCGCAGGCCGTGCACCGCGCTGTAGCCCTCCTCCTCCCAGACCGCGAGGTGGCACTGGGGGTGGGCGGCGAACGTGCGGCGGCCGGTGCGCTCGGCGTGCACGCGCATCGCGGTCTGCTGCGCCATGGTGCCGGTGGGGAAGAACAGGGCGGCGGGTTTGCCCAGCAGGTCGGCGATCCGTCGTTCCAGCTGTTCGGTCGGCTCGTCCGGGCGGAGGCCGGGCCGGACGTGGTCGAGCAGGCGGCGCAGCACCGCGTGCGGGTCCCGGCGGAGCCGGGAGTGCTGGACCAGGGAACGCCGGATCTCGAGTGTCATGGCGTGAGTCTGGGGGTTGTCGCAAGTAATGTGCAACAAACTTCTCCAGTCGCCTGACTGATTCGGGCGGTGACGCGCCGCGCCTAGCGTCGCCGGCATGGAGCTGACCCGACCTGACGCCGAACTCGTCCTCGTCCACCCCGGTCGCCTGCCGTTCGACCCGCGGCCGGACGGGTTGGTGGACGTGCGGTGGCTGGAGCACGTGGACGGCGGCGGCGTGGTGACCTATTCGCAGTGGTCGCGCGCGGTGCGGGCGGACGGCGCGGTCGCCTACCGCCGGTACCGGTCCGGTCGCGAGGCCGGGGTCGATCGGGCGGTGGGGTGCGTGGTGCTGGTGTCGGTGGAGTTCGACCGGCCCGGGATCGCCGAGGAGTGGGTCGACCTGGTGTTCTCCGCGTTGGCCGCCGAGGAGGAGCCGCACCCGGGCGGGATCTCGGCGCACTTCCACGTGAGCGTGGACGGGCTGCGGGTGCTGAACTACGCGGAGTGGACGTCGGCGCAGGCGCACGAGGACGCGATGGCGCGCGGCGGCGGGTCGGTGGGCCGGTCGGCGGCGTGGCGGCGGGTGCACACGTTCACCGGTCTCGTCGGCAGCGACGTCCGGCGCTACCGGGTCGTCGGCGATACTGGCGGCCATGGGGAAGACCTATGAACGGATCGACGGACGCCTGCGCGAGTTCATCGAGGCGCAGCCGGTGTTCTTCACGGCCACCGCGCCGCTGGCCGCCGACGGGCACGTGAACGTGTCGCCGAAGGGCCGGCGGGGAACGTGGCGGGTGCTCGACGAGCGGCGGGTGGCGTACCTGGACTTCGGCGGCAGCCACGCCGAGACCATCGCCCACCTGCGGGAGAACGGGCGGATCACGCTCATGTGGTGCGCGTTCGACGGTCCGCCGAACATCGTGCGCGTGCACGGCACGGGCGAGCCGGTGTTCCGGGACGACCCGAGGTTCGCGGAGTTGGTGGCCGGGTTCGGCGAGGCGGACGGGCCCTCGCTGCGCGCGGTCGTGGTGGTGACGGCGAAGCTGATCAGCGACACGTGCGGCTTCGCCGTGCCGTTGATGGACTACCGCGACGAGCGGTCGCTGCACGAGGAGTACTTCGCCCGCAAGACGGACGAGGAGTTCGCGGCGTACTGCGAGAAGAAGGACTTCGTCGGGGTCAGCATGGACGGCCTGCCCGCGCTGCCGCTCCCCCTGCCGTCGCGCTAGCCCGCGTCGCCCGCCGCCGAAAACCGTGCCGTTCCCCGGACGGGGTTGTGGCACGGTCTGCGCCGTGACCAAGTACCTGTTCTTCTGGGGGCACGAGGCGCGGCCGGGCGCGCCGGTCGGCAAGCAGTGCCTGAGTCAGTGGTGGGAGGCGCCGTTCACGGTCGACGGGCGCGTCTACCGGACCGCCGAGCACTTCATGATGTGCGGCAAGGCGCTGCTGTTCGGCGACGCGGACACCGCGGAGCGGGTCCTGGCGGCGCCCACGCCCGGTGAGGCGAAGGCGCTGGGCCGGCAGGTGCGCGGGTTCGTCGAGGACGAGTGGGTGGCGCACCGGCTGGACATCGTGGTGCGGGGCAACCTGGCGAAGTTCGGCGCGCACGACGACGCGCGCGGGTTCCTGCTGGCCACCGGCGACCGGGTGCTGGTGGAGGCCAGTCCGCTGGACCGGGTGTGGGGCATCGGGCTGGCCGCCGACGACGAGCGGGCGGCCGACCCGGCGTCCTGGGCGGGGCTCAACCTGCTGGGCGAGGCCCTGATGGAGGTGCGCGCACGGCTCCGCCCGGAATGACCGCGTCACCCGATGAGCTCGAACCGGCGGACCGGTAGCCGCCGGTCGGGTCCGTTCCCGTCCCGACAGGTGGATTTTCGATCTACGCTGTCGGAGCGGCGAGTGACGCCGATCACCTCGGGAAGGGGGCGGTCGTGCTGGTCGAGGCTCAGCGGAACCGCGGCGCCCTGCGCCGGGTGACGGGACTTGCCCGCAGCACGCCGGGCAGGCTGAGCCTGCTGGCCCTGCTGCTGGTGGTGATGAGCCTGCTGGTCGGCGCGGTGACCGCGGCGTCGGTGCAGCGCCGGTCGACCGCGCTGGAGGCGTTGGCCGACGGCAGCGAGCCGTTGGCGTTCGCCGCCCAGGAGGTCTACCGGGCGATGGCGGACGCGGACGCCACGGCGTCGAGCGCGTTCCTGTCCGGCGGGGTGGAGTCGGCCACGCTGCGCGGCCGGTACGAGGCGGACGTGGCGAAGGCCGCGGCGGCGTTGTCGGCGGCGACCAGCGAGCTCACCCGCTCCCCCGAGCTGACCGAGGCGCTGTCGACGCTGTCGGGGCAGCTGCCGGTGTACACGGGTCTGGTCGAGACGGCCCGCGCGCACAACCGGCAGGGCAACCCGGTGGGCGCGGCGTACCTGCGCGAGGCGTCGGCGTTGATGCAGACGCGGCTGCTGCCCGCGGCGCGCGCGCTGTACGGGGTGGAGACCGGGAGCGTGGTGCGCGACCTGGAGGACGCGGGTTCGCTGCCGTGGCTGGAGTTCCTGCTGGGCGTGCTCGCGCTGCTGGTGCTGGTGCTCGCGCAGCGGTACCTGACCCGCCGGACGAACCGGGTGCTCAACCCGGGGCTGGTGATGGCGACCGCGTTGACCGCGATCTCGCTGCTGTGGGTGCTGGCGGCGAGCGTGCTGGTCGTCTACAACGCCTCGGCCAGCAAGAACGAGGCCACGCTGGTCGACCTGCTCGCGCGGGCCCGGATCGCGACGCTGACCGCGCGCGGCGACGAGACGTTGACGCTGGTGGCGCGCGGCAGCGGCTCGACCTACGAGGCGGAGTACGTCGAGGCCGACGAGGTGCTGGAGGACCTGCTGGGCCGGGCGCGGGTGGTGGAGGGTGCGCCGCCGGTGGCCGAGGCGGTGCGGCACCACGCGCGGTGGCAGGAGGCGCACCGCAGGATCCGCGAGGCCGACGACGCCGGCGACTTCACGACGGCGGTGGAGCTGGCGCTGGGTCAGGACGCGCAGGGCGCGGCCACGGCGTTCGACGCGCTGGACTCGGACCTGGTGGGGGCGATCGGCACGGCGCGGGCGGAGTTGACCGACGCGATCGGGCGGGCGCGGGCCGCGTTGGGCGGCGTGGTGCCCGCGGTGGTGGTGCTGGCGTTGCTGACGGCGGCGGCCTCGGTGTCGGGGTTGTGGCAGCGGCTGAAGGAGTACCGATGAGACGGCTGCTCGCGGTGCTGGTCCTGGTGCTGGCGGCGTGCGCCCCGGTGCCCAGCGGCGCGCCGCCGATCGGCGGTGGCTCGCCCGCGCCGCCGCGCCCGGCGGGGGCCGCGGAGCTGACCGAGCCGCCCAGCACGGCGGACGTGCCGCCGGCGTCGTGCGACCCGACGGCGAGCCTGCGCCCGACCGGTCCGCTGCCGCCGCCGGGACAGGCCCCGGCCGGGTCGACCATGGCGGAGATCCGGGCGCGGGGGCGGCTGATCGCGGGCGTGGACCAGAACACGTACCTGATGGGGTTCCGCAACCCGGTCTCCGGCGAGTTGGAGGGCTTCGACGTCGACCTGGTGCGCGAGGTCGCGCGGGCGATCTTCGGCGACCCGGGCGCGATCCAGTTCAAGGTGGTGACCTCCGAGCAGCGGGTGCCGGCGTTGGAGCGGGCCGAGGTCGACATCGTGGTGCGGACCATGACGGCGACCTGCGAGCGGTGGCGGAAGGTGAACTTCTCCACGGTGTACCTGCAGGCGGGGCAGCGGGTGCTGGTGCCGTCGAACTCCGACGTCGAGGGCATCGGGTCGCTCGGCGGCAAGCGGGTGTGCGCGACGAAGGGGTCCAGTTCCCTGGCCAACGTGGCGACCGCGGCGTCGAGGCCGGTGCCGGTGTCGGTGGCGCACTGGACGGACTGCCTGGTGATGCTTCAGCAGGGCCAGGTGGACGCGATCTCCACCGACGACACGATCCTGGCCGGGTTCGCCGCGCAGGACCCCTACACGAAGGTGGTGGGTCCGCAGTTCGCCGCCGAGCCGTACGGGATGGCGTTCCCCAAGGCCGACGAGGACTTCGTGCGGTTCGTCAACGCGCTGCTGGAGCGGCTGCGGGCGGACGGCACGTGGGCGCGGATCCACCAGCGGTGGCTCGGCGACCCCCCGGCTCCGCCCGTCGCCGTGTACCGGGACTGACGTGGACACCCTGGACGAGGAGTTGGCGGCGTTGCGGCGGGAGAGCGACCGGGTGGCCGAGTCGTTGCTGGTGATGGAGGACCACCCCGGGCACCGGTTGCTGCGGGGCGCCGTGCTGACGGGAGCGTCGGCGCGGCGGTGGGAGGCGGCGAACGCCGGGATGGTGCGGCTCTGGGAGTGGTTCGACGCCTACCGGGCGTTGCTGCGGCAGGCGTCGGACACGCGCGACCCGGTGGAGTTGGCGCGGTTGCTGCGCGGACCGGCGGTCGAACTGCCGGAGGCGTCGGCGCGGACGTTGACCGGGCCGGTGGCGCGGCGGGTGACGTTGCGCGCGTTGGTGGCGCGGATGAAGTCGGAGTACGCGCGGGTCACGGCGGTGTTGGCGGAGGCGCACGAGGCGTGGGCGCGGCGGTTGGCGGTGCTGGACCCGTTGGCCGGGCAGGTCGCGGGGATCGGCTCGTCGGCGGCGGAGGGGCTGCGCGCGGAGGTGGCGCGGGCGCACGCCCGCGCGGTGGCCGACCCGTTGACGCCCGATCCGGCGGTGGCGGACCTGGTCGCGCGGGTGGCGTCGGCGAGCGCGCTGCACCGGACGTTCCCGTCCCGGGTGGCGGCCTTGTCGCGGCTGGTCGTCGAGGTGGAGTCGGTGCGGGCGCGGGCGGCGGAGGTGCGGGTGGAGGTGGTGGCGAAGATCGCCGGTGACCACCCGCCGGTGCCCGTCGAGGACGTGGCCGGGGCACTGGACGGGCTGCGGGGACGTTTCCCGGACGTGGCGGAATCGGACCTGGCGGACGTGGAGGCGGCGGTGCGCGCGGCGTCGGCCCGGGCGCGGGAGGTGGCGGCGCACCTGGCCGGGTCGCTGGACCGGCGCGCGGAGCTGCGCGGCCGGTTGGACGCCTACCGGGCGAAGGCGGCCGGGCGCGGGTTCGCCGAGGACGCGGAGCTGCTGGTGCTGCACCGGCGGGCGCGTGACGTGCTGTCCGCGGCGCCGTGCGACCTGAACGCGGGAACGGTGGCGGTGCTGCGGTACCAGCGGGCGGTGCTGGCCAGGACGGAGGCCCGATGAGGACGTGTCCGCGGTCCGGCTGCGGCGGGGCGATCGACGACGACGGTTTCTGCGACGTGTGCGGTGTGGAGGCTCCGGTGCTCGCGCCCACCGCGCCGGTCGCCGCGCCGGGGTCCGGGTCCGGTGACGCGGGTGCGGGCGGCCGTGCCGGGCGACGGGCCGGTGCGACCAGTGCGACGGGCGCGGGTGCCGGCGGTGTGGCGACCGGTCGATCCGGTGGGCCGGGATCGGCCGGCGGGGTCGGTGCGGGCAGCGGGCGGGCCACCGGCGCGCACCCCGGACCGGGTGCCGACAGCGGTCCCGACAGCGGTCCCGACAGCGGTCCCGCCACGGGCGCGTACCGCGCGACCGGTCCCTCGACGGGGCCGGGCACGGCTCCCTGGTCGCCGGCGACGGCGTCGGCGGGGCGTTCGCGGCGGGCGTCGGCGTCCACCCGGTCGTCCGGGCGGGGGCGGTTGGGCGCGGGCCTGGTCGAGGTGCCCCGGGTGCCCTACCGGGACCCGAAGACCGCGGTGCTGACCGATCCGGAGGTGCCGGAGGCGAAGCGGTTCTGCTCCAGCTGCGGCAAGGAGGTCGGGCGGGGCCGGGACGGCGGGCCCGGTCGGGTGGAGGGGTTCTGCGCGCACTGCGGGCACCACTACTCGTTCACGCCGAAGCTGGAGCCGGGCGAGGTGCTGCACGAGCAGTACGAGGTGCTGGGGTGCCTGGCGCACGGCGGGCTCGGCTGGATCTACCTGGCCGCCGACCACGCGGTCAGCGACCGGTGGGTGGTGCTGAAGGGCCTGTTGGACTCCGGTGACGCGGACGCGATGGCGGCGGCGATGGCGGAGCGCCGGTTCCTGGCCGAGGTGGAGCACCCTACTATCGTCAAGATCCACAACTTCGTGCGGCACGCCGACCGGGTGAGCGGCGAGCTCGTGGACTACATCGTGATGGAGTACGTGGGCGGCACCTCGGTCAAGGACATGATCAAGCAGTTGCGGGCGGCGGGCACGGGCACCGGGTCGCTGCCGGTGGCGCAGGCGATCGCGTACGCGCTGGAGGTGCTGCCCGCGTTGGGCTACCTGCACGACGTGGGCCTGCTGTACTGCGATTTCAAACCGGACAACGTGATCCAGACCGAGGAGCAGTTGAAGCTGATCGACCTGGGCGCGGTGCGGCGCATCGACGACCGGCACTCCCCCATCTACGGCACGATCGGCTACCAGGCGCCGGAGATCGGCACGGACGGCCCGTCGGTGGCCTCCGACCTGTACACGGTGGGGCGGGCGTTGGCGGTGATGAGCTTCCAGTTCGACTTCCGCGGCCGGCACAAGGAGTCGTTGCCGGAGCCGGCGGAGCAGCCGTTGCTGCGCCGGCACGACTCGTTGCACCGGTTCCTGCTGCGGGCCACGGACCGGGACCCGGAGCAGCGGTTCGCGACGGCGGAGGAGATGGCCGAGCAGTTGACCGGTGTGCTGCGGGAGGTGCTGGCGCAGCAGGACGGCACGCCGCGGCCGGGTGTGTCGCGGCAGTTCACGCCGGAGCGGCGGGCGTTCGGCACGGAGGGCGGGTTGGACGTGCGAGCGGCGGCGCGGGGCCTGCCGGTGCCCCAGGTGGACACCTCCGACGCGGCGGCGGGCTTCCTGGCGACGGCGGCGACGACGGGTGACCCGGACCAGGTGGTGGCGGCGTTGCGGGCCGCGCCGGTGCAGACGGTGGAGGTGCGGTTGCAGGTGGTGCGGGCGTTGATCGAGGCGGGCCGGGTGCGGGAGGCGGTCGGCGAGCTGGACGCGTTGGCCTCGCCGTTCGACCCGGACGACCCGCGGACGACCGCGCCGGACGACTGGCGGCCGGGCTGGTACCGGGGTGTGGCCGCGTTGGTGGACGGCCGCGACGACCGGGCCCGGGCCGAGCAGGCGCGGGCGGCGTTCGAGCGGGTGCGTGAGGTGCTGCCGGGCGAGGCGGCGCCGAAGCTGGCGGTGGCGGTGTGCGCGGAGTCCTCGGGCGACGCGGACGCGGCGGCGGCCGGGTACGAGGTGGTGTGGCGCACCGACCACGCGTTCGTGTCGGCGGCGTTCGGGCTGGCCAGGGTGCTGGTGGCGCGGGGCGACCGCGAGGCGGCGGTGGGTGTGCTGCACTCGGTGCCGGACACGTCGGTGCACCACGTGGCGGCGCAGGTGGCGGCGGTGCGGGCGCAGCTCGGCGCGGCGCGGGAGTGCGCGCAGGGGCACGGGGCGGAGGCGTTGGCGGAGGTGATGGCGGCCGGTGCGAGGCTGTCGGGGTTGGAGTTGGACGTGGCGAGGCGGGCCGGGTTGACCGTGGAGTTGTTGGGTGTGGCGTTGGAGTCGTTGCCGGGCGCCGGCGCGCCGCCCGGCGGGACGCTGCTGGACTGCGAGGTGAGCGAGTCGGGGCTGAGGTCGGGCCTGGAGCGCTGCTACCGGCAGTTGGCGCGGCTGGCCGACACCCCGGAGGAACGCATCGCTCTCGTCGACCGCGCGAACGCGGTCCGGCCCAGGACGTTGGTGTGATCATGGAATCCTGTCCCGAGTGCTCGTCGCCGGTGGCGGCGCAGGACCGCTTCTGCGAGGCGTGCGGGCGCAACCTGCGGGTGCAGCGGACACCGGTGGGTGGTCCGGGGTCGCAGTGGCCGCCGATGTGCGCGTGCGGCGGCGAGGAGTTCGACGCGGACGGGTTCTGCGAGCGGTGCGGTCGGGCGCGGCCGTCGGCGCGGGACCGGGTGGAGTTCGTGCTGCCCGGGGTGGCCGGGGTGAGCGACCGGGGCAAGCGGCGGCGGCGCAACGAGGACTCGATGGCGTTCGGCCGGGTGCGCGGGCGTGGTGTCGCGGTGGTGGTGTGCGACGGGGTGGCGTCGTCGGAGCGGGCCGAGCAGGCGTCGCAGACGGCGGTGGACACGGCGGCGGACGTGCTGCTGACGGGCTTGCAGGCGGGGATGGACGCCGAGTCGTCGACGACGGACTCGGTGGTGGCGGCGAACGACGCGGTGGGCCGGTTGGCGCGGCCGGAGGCGGCGGAGGTGGCACCGTCCTGCACGTTCGTGTCGGCGGTGGTGACCGACGACTCGGCGACGGTGGGCTGGGTCGGCGACAGCCGCGCCTACCTGGTGGCCGGGGCGGGCGCGGCGCGGCTGACCACGGACGACACGTGGGCCGCGCAGCTGGTCGCGGAGGGCGTGCTGACCGAGGAGGAGGCGTTGACCGACCGGCGGGCGCACGTGCTGTCGCGGTGGTTGGGCGCGGACTCCGGGGTCGAGGCGCCGCAGACGGTGACGTTCAAGGTGGAGACGCCGGGGCTGCTGGTGCTGTGCAGCGACGGGTTGTGGAACTACGTGCCGGAGCCGGAGGACCTGCTGGGGGTGCTGCCGCGCGGCGTGCCGCCGATCGAGGTGGCGCGGGAGCTGGTGGAGGTCGCGTTGAAGGCGGGCGGGCACGACAACATCACGGTGGTCGTCGTCCAGTTGCGGGGTGGGCATGGCGCTTGAGTTCGCGGTCGAGGTGTTCCAGAACGAGTACCTGCCCGAGGGCGCCGCCGACGTCGACGCGATCGTCACGGTGACCGCGACGGGCCCGGCGGCGGAGGTGGTGTCGACCGACGCGGCCGAGGTGGTCATCGTGGACACGTCGGCGTCGATGTCCTACCCGCCGTCGAAGTTGGCGGCGGCGAAGCAGGCGACGGTGGCGGCGATCGACGCGTTGCGCGACGGGGTGTCGTTCGCGGTGGTGGCGGGCACGGACACGGCGCGCGTGGTGTACCCCCGGTCGCGGAAGCTGGTGGTGGCGGACTCGCGGTCGCGGGCCGCGGCGAAGCAGGCGGTGCGGATGCTGCGGGCGGACGGCGGCACGGCGATGGGCCGGTGGCTGGCGTTGGCCGACGACCTGTTCGCCGGGTTCGAGGGCGGGCCGAGGCACGCGATCCTGCTGACCGACGGCGAGAACCAGCACGAGTCGCCGCGCCGGTTGACGGAGGTGCTGCACGAGGTGGCGGGCCGCTTCACCTGCGACTGCCGCGGGGTGGGCACGAACTGGCAGGTGGCGGAGCTGCGCCGGATCGCCGAGGCGATGTTGGGGACGGTGGACATCGTGGCCGACCCGGACGGGTTGGCCGAGGACTTCCGGTCCATGGCGGCGGCGGCGATGGGCAAGGCGCTGGCGGACGTGTCGCTGCGGCTGTGGACGCCGGAGGGCGCGCGGGTGCTGTCGATCAAGCAGGTGGCGCCGGGGTTGCGGGACCTGACGGGGCGGCGGGTGGAGTCGGGGCCGCGCACGGGTGACTACCCCACGGGCGCGTGGGGTGGCGCGGAAAGCCGTGACTACCACCTGCGGGTGCGGGTGCGGCCGGCGGACGTGCGCGACCGGATGCTGGCGTCGCGGGTGAGCCTGGTGGGTCCGTCGGGTGACGTGCTGGGGCAGGGCCGGGTGATGGCGGTGTGGACCGAGGACTCGGCGCTGTCGACGCGGATCAGCACCGAGGTCGCCCACTACACAGGGCAGGCGGAGCTGGCGGAGGCGATCCAGGACGGCCTGGAGGCGCGCAAGTCCGGTGACGTGGGTCGGGCGACGGCGAGGTTGGGCCGGGCGGTGCGGCTGGCGCACGAGTCGGGCAACACCGACACGGCGAAGCTGCTGGCGAAGGTGGTGGAGGTGCGGGACCCGCGGACGGGGACGGTCAAGCTGCGCCCGCGGGTGGCCGACGAGGACGAGATGACGCTGGACAGCCGCTCGACGGTGACCAAGCGGGTCGGGCGGGGCTAGGGCGATGGCGACCTGCCCGGCCGGCCACGACTCGGCGACCGACGACTACTGCGACGTGTGCGGCACGCCGATGCCGTCCGGGCACGGGCCGTCCTCCCTGTCTTCGCCGGCGCGGATCGTGCAGGAGACGTGCGCGGCGTGCGGCGCGGTGCGGGTGGGCCGGTTCTGCGAGGAGTGCGGGCAGGACTCGTTGGCCCCGGTGGCGTCGAAGCCGGTGGCGGTGCGGCCGGTGTCGTGGCACGTGGCGGTGGAGGCGGACCGGGCGTACTTCGAGCGGGTGGTGGCGGCGGGCGGGCCGGACGCGGGGGCGATGGCGTTCCCGGAGTTCTGCCCGCCGCGCCGGTTCGGGTTGGCGGGGCCACAGGTGTCGATCGGGCGGCGGAGCCGGTCGCGGGGCATCTTCCCGGGGATCGACCTGGTGGGCCCGCCGGAGGACCCGGGCGTCTCGCACCACCACGCGGTGCTGGTGGCGTCGGGCGACGGGTGGGCGGTGGTGGACCTGGACTCGACGAACGGGACCACGGTCAACGAAGCCGACACCCCGCTACCACCCCACCGGCCGCACCCGCTGGAGCCGGGCGACCGAATCCACCTGGGCGCCTGGACCACGATCACCCTGCACCGCTCGGACGGCGGGCAGCCCTAGCTCGAGCGGCCCGGACGCCGGGGCGACCCGCGTGGGGTGACCACCCGCCTGCGCGCCTCCCGGATCGGCATGGCGACCACGGCCACGACCGGCTGCGGGGCCGCTGGGGTGGTCACGCAGCCGGTCGGGAGGTCACCGGATGTCGGGGCGGGGCGGTCCGGGGACCCATCCGTCGGTGATGCGGAACGTCGCGTCGGCGCGGGCCAGTTCATCGTGCGCGGGTTCCAGGTAGAGCTTGAAGTCGCGGTGGCGGATGTGGAGGTCCGGGTGGTTCACCGATCGGATCGACACGCAGGAGGCGTCCGCCAGGCCGGGAACGAAGTGGAAGGCGGCGTCGGCCTGGAACAGTTCGGACTCGGGGCTCAGGTAGGTCGGCGGCCGATCAGGGTCGATGACGACGTGGTCCTCGTGGAGCTTGACGACGTAGTCCTGGTGCCGCAGTCGGAACTGCGGCCAGTTGGACGCCCGGAACACCACGCCCTCACCGACGCCGGGGTTGCGGTCACCGCGCCCTCCGTAGAACGTGGCGTCGCTCTTGTCGAGGTCGGTCGAGATCTCGGTCAGCTCGCCGAGGAAGTCCCGGTGGCGGATGTACCTGGTCGGGTAGTTGTACGACTGGAGGGACAGCGACGGGTAGTTCCCGCGGTGTGCCATCGGAGTTCTCCCTTCACCCAGGGGTGTCGGAAGGGTCCGTCGCAGCGCCGTGCCGGGGGAACCGGACGGTCCGCTGAACGGACCGGGTCACCCGATCGAGAGGTTGCGGGTGATCTCCAGGGCCGCCCGCCGCACCAGCTGGTCCAGCCCCTGCGGCACGTGCCCGGTCACCGCCATCGCGCCGACCGCGGCGACGAGCGTGCCGTCCGCGCGGCGGACCGGCGCGGCCACGCAGCACACCCCGGCGATGACCTCGTGCCGGTCGACGACCACC
Organism: Actinosynnema sp. CA-299493; assembly: GCF_050946825.1. Lineage (NCBI taxonomy): Bacteria > Bacillati > Actinomycetota > Actinomycetes > Pseudonocardiales > Pseudonocardiaceae > Actinosynnema > Actinosynnema sp. CA-299493. The sequence goes on along the minus strand of NZ_CP191993.1, from coordinate 4,819,797 downwards.
GATCCGGCGCGGCGGAACTCCTCGCACGCCCGGCGCCACTCACCGGGGGTGAATCCGGTGGGCGCGTCGCCCGCCGGCGTTCCGGCCAACCGGAGCACCTTGCCGGTCGCCGTGGTGATGGGGAACTCGTCGGCCGGGTGGATCCGGGGCAGGTCCGTCACCAGACCGCGGGTGCCGACGACCACCCGGACGCGGTCGTCGTGCAGCACGGTCACCACGACGGCGGTCGACGTCAGCGCCGACAGCGTCCGCACCGGTCCGCGCGCGGCGTTCTGCAGTCCGGGGATCGGCTGCCAGGCGCCGCCCAGGCGGGACAGCAGGTGCCCGACGAAGTAGCGCTCCCGGTACCGCTGCACCGCGCCCAGCCCCACCAGTTGTTCCACCAGCCGGTACACGGTGGCCTTGGGCAGGCCGGACTCGCGGGACAGTCGCGACAACCCCATCCCGCCCTCCGCGAGCGAGAGGAGCTCGAGGAGCCGGAAGCTGCCTTCGAGCACGCCACGCCCACGTGCCGCGCCGAGCTCCGGCCGGTCATGGCTGTGCAACGGTCCACCTCCCTCTGCAAGCTCGCCGACCGGGCAACGACCGTTACCCGTCGAGCGCACACGGTTCGCCACGCACACCGGTGCCACCTGGACCCGGCACGCCCTCGGCGATCACACACCGTCAGCTCGATGCCGACACCGCGACAGTGGAATACGCGACCTCACCAGTCTCGAACGCCGGGGCGGAGCCGGTGTTGCCGGCGGATTCCTGGGGCGGATCGCGGCATGGGGACGAACGGTGACCGGTGAGTCGGCGCAGGGTGGCCCGGGCGTCCGGAGTCCGGGACTGGGCCGGGCGCGCGGGCGGGGGTGGGCCGTCGCACGGGTTTTCGCCCGAGGGCCCGCGCGCGTTGTCGATCACGAATACGGTGGGTGTCGTGCGGAGCGAAGGGGGCCTGCCGCCGGTGTGGCGTCGGGTGGGGCGGGCGACGGGTCGTGCGGGACGGCGGCCGGTGCGTCAGGAGGGGTGATGGCGGACGCGGTCGACCGGGTGCTGGCGCAGTGGTCGGTGCAGCGCCCGGACGTGGACACCTCGCCGATGGCGGTGCTGACGCGGGTGACGCGGCTGGCGCGGCTGCTGGAACGCGAGTTGCGGGAGTTCGTGGGCCGGTTCGAGCTGGAGCCGGGCGAGTTCGACGTGTTGACCACGTTGCGGCGGGCGGGGTCGACGCAGGGCATGACGGCGGGCGCGTTCCTGTCCGCGTCGCTGGTCACGGCGGGCGCGATCACCAACCGGATCGACCGGATGGAGGCCAAGGGCCTGGTGGAGCGGGTGCCCGACGCCACGGACCGGCGGCTGGTGCGGATCAAGCTGACCGACCGGGGCGGCGAGCTGGTGGACGGGATGCTGGCCGAGCACATGCGGCAGTACGCGCGGCTGCTGGAGCCGTTGGACGACGACACGAAGGCGGTGGTCGCCGACGCGCTGCGGGCGTTGCTGGAGCAGTGCGAGTAACGCCGTTCCCCTGATCCGGCCGCGCCGAGGCTGCTGGTGGTGTACACAGGGTAGTCGGGCGATCTCCGGAGGGCGGAGCGTGGCGGACGAGGGGAACGGGTCGAAGGCCGGGCCCGAGAAGGTCAAGCTGTACGGGACGGTGATCTCGGCGGTGTCGTCGCTGATCGCGATCGCCGTGTTCCTGGGGTGGGACGACGACATCAAGAAGGCCATCCCGTTCGCGCACACCACGACCACCGCGCCGATCGCGCCGCCGATCCCGGCGGCGGCCCAGCCGGGGCTGCCGGAGGTCGCCGGCGCCACCGCCGAGGAGACGACGACCGACGACGAGACCACCACCGACGAGACGACCACGACCACGGAGACGCCGTCCCCGGAGGAGCTGCGCCAGGCCTACATCAGGCAGGCCGACGCGGCGTGCGCGCCGGCGATCGAGAGCCGGCCCGCCCGGGTGGCGACGCTCGACTACGGCTACATGATGTCGGTGCTGGAGTCGCGCAACCGGATGGCGCAGGACTGGGGGTCGGTGGTCGTCGAGCCGCGCGACGCGGGCAACTACAGCCGCATCCAGCAGCTGTGGAACGACTTCCACCACGCGAGCACGTTCTGGAACTACATGGCCGACGCCCTGCTGGCGCACGACTCCGCGGCGTTCGACGCGGAGTTGGAGCGGTACCGGGCGTCGACGACGGCGTTCGTCAACGGCGCCACCCGCTACGGCTTCACGATGTGCGCCTTCGGCTGGAACTCGGTGTCGGACTAGCGGTCGTCCCGGCGGCGGAGGACTAGCGGGGCACGGCGTCGAGGGCTTTGAAGATGCGCTTGTCGGAGACGGTGTAGCGGGTGCCGATGGTCTGGGCGAAGTAGCTCAGCCGCAGTTCCTCGATCATCCACCGCACCTCGTCGAGCTCCTCGTGCGGTTCGTCGGCGGGCAGGGCGGCGCGCAGTTCGCGGTACTCGGCGTGCACGGCGTGCACGCGGTCCATCCACTCCTGGTCGCGGCGGACGTTCTCGGGCAGCTTCTCCAGCCGGCGGGCGATGCCCTGCAGGTAGCGGTGCACGTCGCCGAGCCGGTCGGCGCCGGCCTCGGTGACGAACCCCTTGTGTACCAGGCCGGTGAACTGAGCGCGGACGTCGGCCACGGACTCGTCGAACACGGCGCCACGCACGCCGTTGAGGCGCAGCTCGACGTCCTGGGCGGCTTCCAGGACGCGGCGGACCTTGTGCACGACGTCGAACGTGGTCTCGCCGACGCCGCGGCGGACGTGCTCGGTGAGCTTGGCGAACGCGGCCTGGGTCCACACCGGTCCGCCAGCGTCGCGCAGGAGCTTGTCGACGGCGGCGGAGATGCAGTCGGCCAGCAGCGGCGCCACGCCGCCGTGGGGGTTGCGGGTCAGCGCGAGCTTCTCGGCGTTGGTGAGGCCCCGCTGGAGGGTCTTGACCGGGGACGGGGTGGTGAGCAGGAGCAGCCGGCGGGTGCCGCGCCACATGGCCTGCCGCTGCCGTCCGGGGGTGTCGAGGATCTCCACCGCGACGGTGTCGCCCTTGTCGACCAGGGCGGGGTAGGCGGTGACCACGATGCCGGAGCGCTGCCGCTGCACGGTGCGCGGCAGGTCGCCGACGTCCCAGGTGGTCAGGCCGGTGCGGGCGAGGTTGCTCGCGGCGGCGGCGAGGGTTTCGCGCAGCTGTCCCCGCAGTTGGGCCTTGAGCGCGGCGAGGTCCTTGCCGCGGGCGAGCTCGCGGTCGTCCTCGTCGACGATCTCGAAGGTGAGCTTGAGGTGTTCGGGCACCTGGTCGAGCTGCCACTCCTCGCGGGGCACGACGACGCCGGTGAGGGTGCGCAGCTGGCGTTCCAGGGCGGGCAGCAGGGGTTCGTCGGGGTCGATGCCGGTCAGGGCGGCGGCGGCCACGTCGGGCACGGGCACGAAGTTGCGGCGCACCGGTTTGGGCAGCGACCGGATGAGCGCGACGACGAGGTCGGTGCGCAGGCCGGGGATCTGCCAGGACAGCGAGTCGTCGGGCAGGGCGGTCAGCGCGGGCAGGGGCAGCTTGACGGTGACGCCGTCGACGGCCGTGCCGGGTTCGAACCGGTAGGTCAGCGGCAGGGTGAGGCCGCCGCGGCGCAGTTCGTCGGGGTAGGCGTCGGGGGTGACCGCGGCGCGGTCGTTGACCAGCATGGCCTTGTCGAAGGTGAGCAGGTCGGGCTCGGTGTGGCGGGTCTTCTTCCACCAGGTGTCGAAGTGCCGGACGGACACGACGTCGGCGGGCACGCGCCGGTCGTAGAAGTCGTAGACGGTCTCCTCGTCCACGACGATGTCGCGGCGGCGGGCCCGGTTCTCCAGTTCCTCGACCTCGGCGAGCAGGTCCCGGTTGTGCTGGAAGAACGTGTGGTGGGTGGTCCACTCCCCCTGCACCAGGGCGTGCCGGATGAACAGCTCGCGGGACAGCCCGGGGTCGATGCGCCCGTAGTCGACCTTGCGGGAGGCGACGATCGGCACGCCGTAGAGGGTGACCCGCTCCAGGGCGACGACGGAGCCGCGCCGGGCTTCCCAGTGCGGTTCGCTGTAGGTGCGCTTGACCAGGTGCCCGGCGAGCTTCTCGGCCCACTCGGGTTCGATCTTCGCCACGGTCCGGCCCCACAGCCGGGAGGTCTCCACCAGTTCGGCGGCCATCACCCACTGGGGTGGTTTGCGGAACAGGGAGGAGCCGGGGAAGATCGCGAACTTCGCGTTGCGGGCGCCCAGGTACTCGGTGGCGGCGCGCCTGCCCGGCTCGTTCTTCCCGGGTTGGCGCTTGGGGACGTCCTTGACGCCGATGTGGGACAGCAGGCCCGACAGCAGCGAGAGGTGCACGTTGCGCGGGTCGGCGGGCTCGTCGTTGACGTGCACGCCGAGGGTCTTCGCGACCTGCCGCAGCTGCTGGTAGATGTCCTGCCACTCGCGCACGCGCAGGTAGTTGAGGAACTCGGCGCGGCACAGCCTGCGGAACTGGTTGCTCGACAGCTCCTTCTGCTTGTCGCGCACGTGCTGCCACAGGTTGAGGAACGCGGTGAAGTCCGAGTCCGGGTCCTTGAACCGGGCGTGGAACTCGTCGGCGGCCTGCTGCTTGTCCGACGGGCGTTCGCGGGGGTCCTGGATGGACAGGGCGGAGGCGATGACCATGACCTCGCGGACGCAGCCGTTGCGGTCGGCCTCGATGACCATGCGGGCCAGGCGGGGGTCGACGGGCAGCTGGGCGAGCTTGCGGCCCAGCGGGGTGAGCTTCTGCTCGGCGGGCAGGATCGCGCCGAGCTCCTGCAGCAGCTGCACGCCGTCGGCGATGTTGCGCGCCTCGGGCGGGTCGATGAACGGGAACGCGGCGATGTCGCCCAGGCCGATGGAGGTCATCTGCAGGATGACCGAGGCGAGGTTGGTGCGCAGGATCTCCGGGTCGGTGAACTCCGGGCGCGCGTCGAAGTCGTCCTCGCCGTAGAGGCGGACGCAGATGCCCTCGGAGACGCGTCCGCAGCGGCCCTTGCGCTGGTTGGCCGACGCCTGCGAGACGGGTTCGATGGGCAGCCGCTGCACCTTGAGGCGGTGGCTGTAGCGGGAGACGCGGGCGGTGCCGGGGTCGACGACGTACTTGATGCCGGGCACGGTCAGCGAGGTCTCGGCGACGTTGGTGGCGAGCACGACGCGGCGGGCGGTGTGCGGCTGGAACACGCGGTGCTGCTCGCCGAACGACAGCCGCGCGTACAGCGGCAGGATCTCGGTGTTGCGCAGCTCCAGGGCGGCGAGGGCGTCGGCGGTGTCGCGGATCTCGCGTTCGCCGGACAGGAAGACCAGCACGTCGCCGGGTCCTTCGGCCTGCAGTTCGCGCACGGCGTCGCAGACGGCCTGGGTCTGGTCGCGGTCCGGGTCGGCGTCGGGGTCGTCGGGGTCCACGATCGGGCGGTAGCGGACCTCGACGGGGTAGGTGCGGCCGGAGACCTCGATGACCGGCGCGTCGCCGAAGTGCCGCGAGAACCGCTGGGGGTCGATGGTCGCGGAGGTGATGACGACCTTGAGGTCGGGCCGCTTGGGCAGCAGCTGCTTGAGGTAGCCGAGCAGGAAGTCGACGTTGAGGCTGCGTTCGTGCGCCTCGTCGATGATGATCGTGTCGTAGCGCGACAGCATCCGGTCGGTCTGGATCTCGGCGAGCAGGATGCCGTCGGTCATGAGCTTGACCAGGGTGTCCTCGCCGGACTGGTCGCTGAACCTGACCTTGTAGCCGATGGCGCTGCCCAGCTTGGTGTCCAGTTCCTGCGCGACGCGTTCGGCGACGGTGCGCGCGGCGAGGCGGCGGGGCTGGGTGTGCCCGATCTGGCCGAGCACGCCGCGGCCGAGTTCGAGGCAGATCTTGGGCAGCTGGGTCGTCTTGCCGGACCCGGTCTCGCCGGCGACGATCACGACCTGGTGGTCGCGGATGAGCGCGGCGATGTCGTCCTTGCGGGCGCTGACGGGCAGCTCGGCCGGGTACGTGATCTTCGGCACGGCCTCGCGGCGCAGGGCGACGCGCAGCTCGGCGGCCTCCAGCTCGGCCTCGACCTCGGCGAGCACGGCGGCGCGGGCGGCGTCGTCGCGGACCTTGCGGGCGCCCTCAAGCCTGCGTGCCAGCCTCCGCTGGTCCCGCGACATCAGTTCGGACAGGCGTTTGCGCAGGTCAGCGTGCGACATCTGGTTCATTTGGGTCAAGGATATCGAGGGTGGGCCAGTGGGGCTGCCGATTATCGGGTTATCGGCCGGCGGACACGGCGAGTCGGCGTGCCCGGGCGACCAACCGCCAGGGCACGCCGAGCTCCAGGACGGCGGGCGCGGCGGTGCCGACCAGGGTGGCCAGGCTCGCGGTGTCGGCGGTGTCGGCGGTGTCGGCGGGGCGGCTGTCGGCGGAGCGGATCCAGAACTCGGCGCGCGGCGTGCCGGTCGGCCGGCCCCGGGCCCAGCCGTGGGGTTCGGTGCCGCGCAGGTCGACGCGGTCGGCGACGGTGACGCCGGGGCGCAGGTGGTGCGCGACGACGGGTGGGTCGGGGTGCGGCAGCACCCCGCCGAGCGCCCGCAGGCAGAACGCGACGGGGTAGCCGCCGTCGGGCCGGTCGCCGGCACTGGCCCACCGGTCGGTGAGGCGGGCGGTGAACCGCCCGTCCCCCGTCGCGTCCACCCGCGTGTCGGCGTCCCACTGGTGCAGGGGATCACCCCAATGGGCGTTACCGGCGGGTAGCTCAGCCGGTGTAGGGGCTCCCGCCGTCGAGCATGGCCGTGGCCATCTTCTTGAGCTGCTTCCCCATCAGCACGTTGTGCAGCCCGGGCCCGAAGCTGACCCGCGCCACGCCGAACGGGGCCAGGTCGTTCGGCGTGGGCGTGCCCGGACCGTGGCCGACGTTCACCGGGCGCCGCCCGACGGCCTCGACGAACGCGGCCACCCGGTCGCCCGGCAGCCGGATCGGGAAGACGCAGTCCACCCCCACCTCGAAGTAGGCCAGCGCACGCCGCACCGCCTCGTCGAACGACTGCCCGCCGAACAGGTACTCGTCGATCCGGGCGTTGATCACCAGGTCGGGGTTGGCGGCGCGCACGGCGGCCAGGAAGTCCACCTGCTCGGCGAGGCCGACCACCGTCTTGGCACGGGGGTCGGAGTCCTCCAGGTTGCAGCCCGCCACGCCGATCTCCGCCAGCCGCTCGCCGATCCGCGCGGGCGGCAGGTCGTAGCCGCGCTCGATGTCGGTGGTCACCGGCACGTCCACCGCGGCGGCGATGCGGCGCGCGGCGTCGAAGGCCACGTCGGCGGGCATGTCGTGCCCGTCCTCGAACCCCAGGGAGGCCGCCACGGCGACGCTGGTGGTCGCCACCACCGGGTGCCCCGCCTCGGCGATGACCCGCGCGGACGAGACGTCCCACGCGTTGGGCACCACCAGCGGGCTGCCCGGCACGTGCAGCGCGCGCAGCACCTTGGCCGCCTCGGACACATCGGTCTTGGTCACGTCGACTCCCGTCACGACAGGGGCCGCGGCCGCACCGCGACCCCGACCCCGTACGGCGTGGTGACCACGATGATCACCCGCGCCAATACTGCCAGTTCCGCCCACCCGGAACACCGGCTTCGACCACCGTGCCCCACCGGTCCGCACAACCCGCGCCCTCGCCCTCACGGCTCCAGGTCCGACGCCGCCCTGAAACCGCCGTCCATGTGGAACGGGATCGAGGTGTGCTCGTGCGCGATCCGCCACGCGCCGTCCACCCGCCGCAGGCACACCGTGGAGCGGAACCACAGGTCGAACGCCTCCTGGTGACCGCGCGGCACGGCGGACATCCGGTTGAGGCTGCGGCAGAACGCGAGATCGCCCGCCGCGGTGATGTCCAGGTCGCGGACCTCGTAGTCCACGGCCGAGTCGAACCCGGCGAACCAGGCGCGCATCGCCGCCGGGTCGACGACCTCGGGCGCGGTGTGCGCGAGCGGCGGCGCGAGAGTGAAGGTGACGACGTCGGGCAGGTAGTCGGCGACCAGTCGGTCCGCGTCGCCGGCGCGCATCGCGGCCGCCCGCCGGTCGAGCAGGTCGGCGATGTCGGTGTGCTCGGTCATGGTGGTCCCCTCCGGTTGGGCACCCCCGTCGGGCGCCCGTCACGGGAGACGTAGAAGCTGGACGCCCGTTCTCGACATCCCCGGACGACCCTTCTTCGGAGGTTCTGGTGAAGTACCTCGTCCTGATCTACAGCAACCCGGAGTCCCGCGCGATCTGGGAACGGCTGGCCGCCGAGGACCGGACCTCCGGCCTGGACGCCTACGCCGCGCTGGACGAGGAACTGGCCGCCTCCGGCGAACTGGTGGTCTCCGAGGCGCTGGCCGACCCCGCGCGCACGACGCGGATCACCGTCCGCGACGGCCAGACCCTCACCACCGACGGGCCCTTCGCCGAGACCAAGGAACTGCTCGCCGGCTTCTACCTCGTCGACGTCGGCACGCACGATCGGGCGGTGGAGATCGCCGCCCGCATCCCGGAAGCCGAACTCGGCCTCGTGCAGGTGCGGCCGGCGCTGTCGGGCCTGGACGACTTCCTCCGGTGACCCCGATCGGCCCGCTGCTGCGGGAACTCGCCCCACGCGTGCTCAGCGCCGTGACACGCCACCACGGCGGCTTCGACGCGTGCGAGGACGCCGTGCAGGAAGCACTGCTCGCCGCCGCCACCCGCTGGCCCGTCGACGGCGTCCCGGACAACCCCGCCGGATGGCTGATCACCGTCGCGTCACGACGGCGGATCGAACTGTGGCGGGCGGACACCGCACGACGACGACGCGAGGAAACGGCCTTCGCGCTCACCCCACCCGACCCGGAGCCCACCCCCGACGCGGACGACACGCTGACACTGCTCGTGCTGTGCTGCCACCCGTCGCTGACCCCACCGTCGCGGGTGGCCCTCACCCTGCGCGCGGTGGGCGGACTGACCACGGCGGAGATAGCACGGGCCTTCCTCGTGCCCGAAGCCACCGTCGCCCAGCGCATCAGCCGCGCCAAGCAGCGGATCAAAGCCGCCGGCGCCCGCTTCGACCCGCCACCCCACGCCGAACGCGACGACCGCCTCGACGCCGTGCGGCACGTGCTGTACCTGGTGTTCACCGAAGGCCACACCGCCAGCTCCGGCACCGACCTGCACCGCGTGGACCTCTCCGGCGAAGCCATCCGCCTCGCCCGCGACCTCGCCACCCGCCTGCCCGACGACGGCGAGACGGCCGGCCTGCTGGCACTGATGCTGCTCACCGACGCCCGCCGACCCGCACGCACCCGACCCGACGGCTCACTCGTCCCGCTGGCCGAGCAGGACCGCTCCCGCTGGAACACCGACCTGATCGCCGAAGGCACCCGACTGGTGCGCCACGCCCTCACCACCACCACGATCGGCCCCTACCAGCTGCAAGCCGCGATCGCCGCCCTGCACGCCGAGGCCCGCCACGCCACCGACACCGACTGGAAGCAGATCCTCGGCCTGTACGACCTGCTGCACTCGATCACCCCCGGCCCGATGGTGGCGCTCAACCGCATCGTCGCCACCGCCATGGTGCACGGACCCGCCACCGGCCTCGACCGGCTGGACGCGGCGACGACCGACCCCGCCCTGGCCGGACACCACCGGGTCGACGCCGTGCGCGCCCACCTGCTGGACCTGGCCGGCGACCACGACACCGCCCGCACCCACTACGCCCGCGCCGCCCGCACCACGCTGAGCCTGCCCGAACGCCGCTACCTCGAAGAACGCGCCCGAGAAGAACGCGCCCGACCCGGCTGACGGCACCCGGCAGCGCAACCACAACCCGCCGTTCGGCGGCTGGCGCGGCGGCACCCCGGCCGATGAGCTGGACCACACGATGAGTCGGGGGACGACCCATCGAGGGGGAGTCGGCTTGTTCCTACCCGTGCCGGTGCCCGTGCTGCCGCCCAGCACCGCACTGGCCGACCTGACCACCGCGGGCGAGCACCACGCCTGGCTGGCGGGCACCACCGGCGTGTTCACCAGCCAGGCGTCGACACCGCTCGTGCTCAGCTGGACCGGCGAGACCTGGCGCGAAGAACACCTGCCCGACCTGCCCGCCGCCGCGAGCCTGTCCGGCGTCTCGGCCGCCGCGCCCGACGACGTCTGGGCGGTCGGCAACAGCGCCGGCCGCCCCCTCGTGCTGCACTACGACGGCACGACCTGGCAAGTCGTCCCCACACCGCACATCACCTGGGCCAAAGCCGTCACCGCCGTCGGAAGCGACGACGTGCACGTGGTCGGCACCGGCCGCGACGCCCTGCACTTCGACGGCGTCCGCTGGCGACAACGCGCCGCCGCCTCCTCCGCCCGCGAAAGCCTCCACACCATCACCACCGCCGGACGACACCACGTGTGGGCCGGCGGCGGCGGCCTCGCCGGCGCCGGACCCGCCACCTACGAGTACCCCGTGCTCGTCCGCTGGGACGGCGACACCTGGACCGAAGTCCCCGGACCACACCTCGAACGCGGCCACGTCGCCCGCCTCGCCGCCACCGCACCCGACGACGTGTGGCTCGGCCAAGCCCGCCACACCGACGGACTGCGCGTGCACCGCTGGGACGGCCGGCAGTGGAACAGCATCCCCGCACCCCAGGACACCGACCGCCTCAGCCTGCACGGCGTCGCCGCCGGCTGGACCTGGGGCGTGCGCGCCACCCGCGGCTCCTTCGAGACCAGACCCGCCTACCACCGCTGGACCGACACCGGCTGGACCCCCGTCGCACTGCCCGACGACCTCGCCGACGCCTCCGCCTCCCACCTCGGCCTCGCCACCACCGGCACCACCACCTGGGCCTACCTCAAAACAGCGGCCGGCGTGCACGTGCTGCGCCACACGCTCCCGTGACCCGCCCCCACCCGCTGCGTCACACTGTCGCGTGACCTTCCGCCTCACCGTCCTGGGCACCGCCACGCCCTACCCCCGCCCCGGCAACCCCTGCTCCGGCTACCTGCTGCGCAGCGAGCACACCGCCGTGTGGGTCGACGCCGGCCCCGGCACGCTCGCCGAGCTGCAACGCCACCACCGCCCCGACCTCATCGACGCGGTCTGGATCTCCCACACCCACGCCGACCACGCCGCCGACCTGCTGCCCTACTACTACGCGCTGCTGTTCGCCGACCACCAACCCCACGCACCCATCCCGCTCTACGGCCCACCCGGACTCGCCGACCGACTCGAGACCTTCCTCGCCGGCGCGTCACCCAACCCCGCCTCCGCCGCGTTCGACGTCCACGAACTCCACGACGGCCACCGCGCCGAGATCGGCGACCTCACCCTCACCAGCCGCGCCGTCGAGCACGGACTGCCCGCCTTCGGCCTGCGCGCCACCCACGACGACGCCGTGTTCGCCTACTCCGGCGACACCGGCCCCTGCCGCGCCCTCGACGACCTCGCCGACGGCGCCGGCCTGTTCCTGTGCGAAGCCGACGGCGGCGGACCACACCACTGCTCCCCCGAGGACGCCGCCGCGGCCGGCCGCCGCGCCCGCCGCCTCCTGCTCACCCACGTCGGCCACACCGTCGGCACCGTCGAAGCCGCCGAACGCGCCCGCGCCGCCGTCGCACGACCCGGCGAAACCTTCACGATCAGATGACCCACGAGGTGGAATCCGCACACCGCACACCTCGGACACCGACACCATCCGCGAACAACGAAGAATCCCCCACGACCAAGACGCCGCATAACCCGACAAGGTTGCATTACCCGCAACACACACCGGGTAAATCGCAGCCGAAAGTCACCACACCGCCACCACAACGCACAACACCACCACCTTTCAAACGAACGACCCACCACCCCACCAGGCCGTTCACCCCACCACCACCGACCACGAATGACCCACGACCGCCACGAACACGTAACCCACGCACCCACGACCAACACACCACGCCCCACCACACCCAACCCCACGCGGGGGCAAGATGTCCGCCCTCACCACGCACACAGTAGGCTGCGTCGTCGCCACCTCTGGATAGCCGGAATCCCCGGTGCACGGGTGGAACCACAGCGGGGCCAACACGCAAGGGGAAGGGCGTGGCAAGGGGATGGGCGCACCACACGGCAGAAGCCTGATCGCCGGTCGCACGAGGCAACCATGAACGGCATCGACATCATGCTCCCCCACTACGGGGACATCTCCTACCTCAAGACCGCCGTGCGCAGCGTCATCGCCCAGGACGACGACAACTGGCGCCTCACCGTCATCGACGACAGCGTCACCGACAACGACCTCCCCACCTGGTTCGACGCACTGCGCGACCACCGCGTCCGCTACCGCCGCAACGACCGCAACCTCGGCATCAACGCCAACTTCCAGCAGTGCCTCGACCTCGCCGAACGCGACTTCCTCGTCGTCATGGGCTCCGACGACGCCCTGCTGCCCAACTACGTCAGCACCATCCGCCGCACCGCCCAGCGCTACCCCCACGCCGACGTCGTCCAAGCCGGCGTCGAAGTCATCGACAACAACGGCCACGTCGTCAAACCCCTCACCGACCGCGTCAAGCGCAACCTCTACGCACCCGACACCTCCACCCCCAAGGTGATGGGCGGCGAAGACCTCGTGGTCAGCCTCCTGCGCGGCAACTGGACCTACTTCCCCTCCCTGTGCTGGCGCCGCGAAGCCCTCAAAGACCTCGGCTTCCGCCCCGGCCTCAGCGTCGTGCTCGACCTCGCCCTCATGCTCGACCTCCTCGAACGCGGCGGACAACTCGTCGTCGTCCCCGACCTCTGCTTCCAGTACCGCCGCCACGACGCCAGCGTGTCCTCCTCCCTGGCCACCCTCGGCGGACGCTTCACCGAAGAACACGACTTCTTCCTCGACGTCGCCCAGCACATGGAGCACATCGGCTGGCACCGCGCCGCCAAAGCCGCCCGCCTGCACCTGTCCTCCCGCCTGCACGCCCTGCTCATGCTGCCCGGCGCCGTCACCGCCAGGCAGACCGCCAGCGCCAAACTCCTCGTCCGCCACGCATTCGGAACCACCAAACCCGTGAGGAAGTGATCTACGGTGCTGTCGACCGCGCCAGAACAACCGCCGCGGACCAGCTCCGAGCCCACCCCGCCACCGCCGCCCACCACCGCACAACCCCGCCGAGGCCGGCTCTTCGCCGCCGAAGCCGTCGTGTCCGTGGCCGCCGCGGCGCTGACGGTGGTGCTCGCCCGCCGCGTCGAAGTCAACCCGCTCGACCGGATCGGCCAGGTCAGCGGCCTCGCCGGACTCCAACTCCGCTACGCCCTCATCGCCCTCGTGCTGCTGACGCTCGTCGTCATCACCACCCGCGTCCGCTGGGCCGCCCACGCACCCACCGCCCGCCGACTCGCCGCCGCCGCCGCCGCAGGCCTGTTCAGCGGCCTCGTCGCCGGCGCGATCACCATCGCCCTGCGCGGCACCTCATGGGGCCTGTTCGCCCTCTACGGCGACGCCGGCACCCTCAGCGACTGGGCACACGTCCTCATGGACACCGGCACCATGAAACCCGACTACCCACCGGGCTGGATCCACGTGATCGCCTGGTACTCCGAACTCACCGACACCGCACCCGAGAACGCCCTCAAACCCCTGCAGATCGTCGGCACCGCCCTCTTCGGCCCCGTCGCCTACCTGGCCTGGCGACTGCTGCTGTCCCCCCTGTGGGCACTCGCCCTCGGCGTGCTCCCCGCCATCGTGCTGATCGAGCCGTACAAGCCCTACACCACGATCATGCTCGTCGTGATGGTCCCCGTCCTGCTCGCCCTGCTCCGCCGGCTCCGCCGCGCCGGCGACACCACCTGGCGCGGCATCGTCCTGCCCGCCATCGGCTTCGGACTCGCCCTCGGCCTGATCTTCCTCACCTACTCCGGCTGGTTCGTCTGGTCCGCACCCGGCATCGTGGTCGCCGCGCTCGTGCTGTTCCCCTGGCGCACCGGCTGGGCCAAGGGCCTCACCCTCCTCGCCATCACCACCGGCGTCTTCGTCGCCGTGTCCTCCCGCCACCTCTTCGGCCTCCTGAACGCCTCCGGCTCGGTCAAGGACCGCTACTTCTACTGGGACACCTGGTCCGAACCCGCCTACATCGCCATGTGGCGCACCGACCTCCCCGGCACCACCGGCCCCTGGCCACCACCCGGCGAGATCGGCGGCGTCGGACTGTTCACCATCTTCGCCCTCGTCGGCCTGGCCACCGCGATCGCCGTCGCACGCAGCCGGACCATCGTCATCACCCTCACCTGCGTCTTCGCCGGCGCCTGGCTGCTGCGCTTCCACTTCGGCTCCCAGATGTACGCCGCCGACGCCGTGCAGCTCTACCCCCGCAGCACCGCCGAACTCCTCTACTGCCTGCTCCTGCTCACCGGCTTCGCCGCCTACTACGGCGTGCGCCGCTTCGACACCGTCGACCGCGTCCGCACCGCGCTCTCCTCACCCTCGCTCGGCCTCGGCGCGCTCGTGGCGGTGTTCCTGCTCCTGGCCTCCGCGGGCTCCTCCATCGGCGACCGCTACATGCCCCGCGTCGACAACTCGCTCGGCATCCTGGCGACCGCCTCCCACCTGACCAGGCAGACCGACGGCAACTGCCCGGCCTACAACCACACCCTGGGCAAGGGCTGCTACACGAAGAACGACCCGCGCTACCACCTGGCGCTGCGCGAACTGGCCCAGTTCAGCCCCAAGCCGGGCGAACTGCCGCACCACAGCTCCGCGGACGAGTGACCGCGAGCGCGTGACGGTGGGGGCGGTCGGAGACATCCGGCCGCCCCCACCGCCGTCTTGGCCGGACGTGCGCGGGTCCCCCGGCCGGGGGAAGATCGAGACCGTGATGAAGCTGACCGCGACCGTCCTCGACGCGCCCGACGCCCAGTCCCTCGCCCGCTTCTACGGCGAGCTGCTCGGCTGGCCCCTCCGTGACGACGAGCCGGGCTGGGCCACGCTGCGCCCGTCCGACGGTGGCGCCGGGCTGTCGTTCCAGACCGAGCCCGACTACCGCCGCCCCACCTGGCCCGCCTCCGACGGCGACCAGCGGATGATGGCACACCTGGACATCAAGGTGGACGACCTCGAAGCAGCCGGGACACGGGCGGTCGCGGCGGGCGCCACGCTCGCCGACTTCCAGCCGCAGGAAGGCGTGCGCGTCTACCTCGACCCGGCGGGCCACCCGTTCTGCCTCTTCCTCCAGGGCTGGTGACCGTCCGGCGTCAGGGCGGCCCGATCGCCCGGGTGATGGAGTCCAGGACGCCGGGGAACCGGTGCTCCATCTCGGAGCGCCGCAGCTCGTGGGTGCGGTAGCTGCCCTGCGGCGTCACGCGCAGCACCCCGGCCTCGCGGAGCACCTTCAAGTGGTGCGACAGCGTCGACATGCCGACCGGCACGTCGAACTGCCCGCACACGATCCCGCCCGACCGGGCCAACTCGGCCACGATCCGCAATCGGACCGGATCCGCGAGCGCGCTGAGCACGGTCGCGAGACGCATGTCTTCCACGTCCGGGTGTTGTAGAGCGCGCACGGTCTCGCATAGTACCGACTTCGGACAGGTGGTCTATTAGTCCACACTGAAGATATTAAGGTTATGAACAGTGTTAGGATGACCGCGTGACCTTGCCGGAGCCGGTGCGCGCGGAACTCGACCGCGTGCGGCACGCGGCGTTGGTGGACTTCGCCGCCTTGGAGCAGGTGCGCCGCCGCTTCGACGCGGAGCAGGCCGACGCCTTGTCGGGCTACCTGCGCGCCGCCCAGTCGGCCAACACCCTGCGGGCCTACCGCTCGGACTGGGTGGGGTGGGCGGCGTGGTGCGAAGCCGAGGGGCGGGTGGCGCTGCCCGCGGACCCGGTGGACGTGGCGGTGTACCTGGCGGTGGCGGCGGACACGACGAAAACCGACGGCTCCCCCGCGTTCGGCCCGTCCACCCTGGAGCGCAAGGCGGCGGCGATCGCCGCGGTGCACGCGGCCGGCGGCCTGCCCTCCCCCACCCGGTCGGACGTCGTGCGGTTGACGTTGCGCGGCATCCGCCGCACCCGGCAGGCGCAGCCGAAGCGCAAGCGGCCGGTGCTGCTGGGCACGTTGGAGGCGTTGTTGGCGGAACTGCCGCCGCCGGGCTGGCCCACCGGGGTGGCACGACGGCGTGACGCCCTGCTGCTGCTGGTGGGGTTCGCGGGCGCGTTGCGGCGCAGCGAGCTGGCGGCGGTGGCGTTGCAGGACGTCACGGTGGACGTGGACCCGCGCACGCACGAGCCGCTGCTCCTGGTCGAGCTGGGCGTGACGAAGACCGACCAGACCGGCGCGCACCGGCAGCGCGTGGTGCTCCCCCGCGGCGCTCGGCGGCCGACGTGCCCGGTGTGCGCGTACGCGGACTGGGTGGACGTGCTGACGGTGCCGGAGCCGCGGGCGTTGTTGCAGGACGAGGGCGAGCCGTCGGCGACGCACCGCTGCCACTCCTACCGGCCCGGCCCGGCGCGGGGCCCGCTGTTCCCCTCGGTGAGCCGGCACGGGCGGTTGGGCGGCCGGTCGATGTCGGACCGGGCGGTGTCGGACGTGGTGAAGCGGTACGTGGCGCGGGCCGGGCTGGACCCGGCGCTGTTCGGCGGGCACTCGTTGCGGGCGGGCTTCGCCACGCAGGCGGCGCTGGGCGGCGCGAGCGACCGGGAGATCATGCGGCAGGGCCGCTGGACGAACCCGCGCACGGTGCACCGCTACATCCGCACCGCGAACCCGTTGGAGGACAACGCGGTCACCCGCCTCGGACTGTGATCAAGAGCGCACGGTGGGTCATTAACTTCTAACACCTCCGGTCCTTCCGGGCGGAACCGAACGGCCCAGCGGGTTAGGGCGTCAGACCGCTTGCGCGGTTTGTTTCCGCGGTGTTTCCACCTGCGTTGAGCTGCGATTATGGTCGCTTCGAGGGCACGGGCGGGCGGGCTGACCTGCGCAAGGGGCGTGGCGTCGCCGGGCGTCCAGCCCGCAAGAGGACGTTTACCCGCGCTTTGACGCCAATACGATCGTCCCCACGAGGCCGACCGCCCCGGCCAAGCGCACCGTGGCCCCCGGACTACCCTGCACTGTCCGGGGGCCACGCGCTGCTCGCGGCACCGGTGTCAGCCGCCGGTCGCGCCGCCCACGACGGCATCGGAGGACGGCGGCTCCTCGGTCTTCTCCGGCGGCGGCGCCAGCACGGACAGGTCGCCGCCGTTGTCGTTCACGCGCAGCACGAACGGCCGGGTCTCGGTGTACTGGACGACGGACACCGACGCGGGGTCGACGACGATGCGCTGGAACCCGTCGAGGTGCACGCCGAGCGCGTCGGCGAGGACGGCTTTGATGACGTCGCCGTGGCTGCACGCGAGCCACACGGCGCGGGGTCCGTGCTCGGCGGTCACGCGGGCGTCGTGCGCCCTGATCGCGGCCACGGCACGTGCCTGCACGGTCGCGAGGCCCTCCCCGTCGGGGAACACCGCGGCGGACGGGTGCTGCTGCACGACCGACCACAGGGGCTCGGCGAGCAGCTCCCTGATCTCGCGCCCGGTCCACTGGCCGTAGTCGACCTCGGCGAGGTCCGGTTCGACCACGGCGTCGAGGCCCAGCCGGTCGAGCAGCGGCGCGAGGGTCTGCCGGCAGCGTTCCAGCGGCGAGGTCACCACGGCGGCGACGGGCACGCCGGCGAGTCGGTCGACCAGTGCGGAAGCCTGCTCCACGCCCCGGTCCGACAGCGCCACACCGGGTTGGCGGCCCGCGAGGACGCCCGCTCCGTTGGCGGTGGAGCGGGCGTGTCGCAGCAGGATCACGGTAGCCACGGGGCCAACCCTATGTCGGGTTGATGAGCCCCATCGACAGCAGCCCCATCAGGACGATGCCGAGCAGCAACCGGTACCACACGAACGCCGAGTAGCTGTGCTTGGAGACGTAGCGCAGCAGCCAGGCGATGGTGGCGTAGCCGACGACGAACGAGATCACCGTGGCGACGATCATCTGCGGGACCGAGGCGGCGTTGGGTTCGGCGCGTTCGAGCACGTCCGGGATGCTGAAGATGCCCGCGCCGAACACCGCGGGCAGGGCCAGCAGGAACGAGTATCGGGCCGCCGCGGCGCGGTCCAGGCCGAGGAACAGGCCCGCGGTGAGCGTGCCGCCGGAGCGGGACACGCCGGGGATCAGCGCCATGGCCTGCGCCAGACCCATGCCCACCGCGTCCTTGAGCTGCAACTTGTCCCGCACGTGCGAGGCGAACTGGTCGGCCAGCCCGAGCAGCAGGCCGAACACGATCAGCATCGTCGCGGTGATCCACAGGTTGCGCAGCGAGGACCGGATCTCGTCCTTGAACAGGTAGCCCAGCACGCTGATCGGGATGGACCCGATGATCACGTACCAGGCCATCCGGTAGTTCTCGCTCGCGCGGGCGGCCTTGCTGAACAGGCCCTTGAACCAGGCGCCGATGAAGTTGCCGATGTCCTTGGCGAAGTAGATCAGCACGGCCACTTCGGTGCCCAGCTGGATGACCGCCGTGAACGACGCGCCCGCGTCGTTGCCGAAGAAGAGCGTGGAGACGATCCTGATGTGACCCGACGAGGAAATGGGCAGGAATTCCGTGAGTCCTTGGACGAGTCCGAGGACGATGGCCTGCAACCAGCTCAACTACCCACTCCTGCCAGATCCAGAGCTTCGGTCGCCGTGCGGAGCGCGGCGATCCCCTGCTCGAGATCTTGCAGCATGGGCGAAAGGGTGAGCGTGGTGACCCCCGCTTCGGCGTAGGCGCGCATCCGGTCGGCGATGCGCTCCTTGGTCCCGAGCAGGGAGGTGCCGTCGAGGAAGCCCAGCGGGAGGGCGGCCATGGCGCCGTCGTGGTCGCGGGCGAGGTAGCGGTCCTGGACCTCGGCGGCCTCGGCGGCGAAGCCCATGCGCGCGGCGTTGTCGTTGTAGAAGTTCTTCTTCCGGCTGCCCATGCCGCCGACGTAGAGCGCCGCGTACGGCCGGATCCGGTCGGCGCAGGCGCGCCAGTCCTCGCCGACGACCATCGGCACGGTGGCGGCGATGTCGTACCCGTCGAGGGTCTTGCCCGCCTTCTCGCGGCCGGCCTTGAGGGAGGCGAGCGCGTCGCCGGAGTGCTCGGGCGAGAAGAACAGCGCGAGCCAGCCGTCGGCGATCTCGCCGGCCAGCTCGACGTTCTTCGGGCCGACGGCGGCCAGGTAGACCGGGATGTGCTCGCGCACGGGGTGCACGGTCAGCTTGATGGCCTTGCCTGGGCCGTCGGGAAGCGGCAGCGTGTAGTGCTCGCCGTCGTAGGACAGCCGCTCGCGGCGCAGGGCGGCGTTGACGATGTCGACGTACTCGCGGGTGCGGCCCAGGGGCTTGTCGAACCGCACGCCGTGCCAGCCCTCCGACACCTGCGGTCCGGACACGCCGAGGCCGAGCCGGAACCGGCCGCCGGACAGCGAGTCCAGGGTGGCGGCGGTCATCGCGGTCATCGCCGGCGTCCGCGCGGGGATCTGCAGGATCGCGCTGCCCACGTCGACGCGCGTGGTCTGCGCGGCCACCCACGCCAGGACCGTGGGCGCGTCGGAGCCGTAGGCCTCGGCGGCCCACACCACCGAGTAGCCGAGCCGGTCGGCTTCCCTGGCCAGTTCGAGGTTCGCGGCGTCGTTGCCCGCGCCCCAGTACCCGAGGTTCAGTCCCAGTCGCACGACCCGGACCCTACCGGTCGGTAACCTGGTTGGCCAGGGCGACCCACCCGGCGGGGTGTCCCCGATCGTGATGGGATTCGGCCTTGACAAGCGCGCGCCACGGGCCGCCGGACTGTC